>NZ_LITM01000010.1:0-97624 GCF_001275675.1 Lysinibacillus sp. FJAT-14745
TTTCGTTCACCAACTCAAGGTTAGCTACTAAAAACTTTATTGATTACGTTTTGCTTGTTCAGTTTTCAAGGTTCATTGGTTCGTCACATTTAAGTGACTTTCTATACTTTAACACAAACGTTAACTCTATGTCAACTCTTTATGTTAGTATTTTTAAGTTGTTGTTTATGTTTCGTAACAACGTGTTTAAATATATCACTAATCTTCTAGTTATACAACCATATTTAAAAAGAAAAATAATTCCGTGAAATAAAATTCATAGAAAAATGAATCCTTTCCTATATAAATGTTTCTGTAAAAAAATTATTCTTCCCAACAAAAAAGCTGCTCACAAATATCGTCGAATCGAATTTGTGTACAGCTTCTATTTTATAAAGTTGCTAGATACAATAAGAAGATTACCGCGAAGACATACATAATCGGATTTACTTCTTTTGCTTTTCCTTTAATAATCATTGTTAATGGATAGAAAATGAAACCTACTGCAATACCAGTTGCAATTGAATATGTTAATGGCATCATGATCATCGTTAAGAATGATGGTACTGCGATTTCAAAACGATTCCAAGCAATTTGACCTAAAGAAGAAACCATTAAAACTCCTACTATTATTAATGCTGGAGCAGTAACAGCTGGAGTAACAACACCTAACAACGGTAAAAAGAATAGTGATAGTAAAAATAAACATCCAGTTACGATTGAAGCGAAACCTGAACGTGCACCAGCTGCTACACCCGAAGAAGATTCTACATAAGATGTAATAGTAGATGTACCCATAATTGAACCAATAATCGTTGCAATTGAATCAGAAATTAAAGCTTTACCCGCGCGTGGTAAACGATTATCTTTAACCAATCCTGCTTGGTTAGCTACCGCAATTAATGTCCCTGCATTATCAAAGAAGTCAACAAATAAGAAAGTTAAAATTACCGACAGCATTGATAATGTATAAAAGCTTGGGTCAGAGAAAGAACTGAATAGCGCTCCAAATGTTGGTGAAATGCTAGGTGGTGTTGATACAACTTTTTCAGGCAAATCAACTAGCCCTGTAAACATACCAACAATTGATGTTATCACCATACCGTAGAATACGCCGCCTTTAATACCACGGACCATTAAAATAACTGTCACTATAATACCGAAAATTGCTAGCAATACTTGTGGTTCGTGTAAATTACCGATACCAACTAAAGTTGCATCGTTTTTAACTATAATATGTGCATTTTGCATCCCGATAAAAGCAATGAATAAACCGATACCAGCACCTACTGCTAATTTTAGTTCCATAGGGATAGCATTAATTAATTTTTCACGTAAGCCCGTTAATGTTAATAATAAGAAAAATAGACCTGAAATAAATACTGCTGCTAGTGCATGCTGCCATGGACTACCGTTTACTAATACTACTGTATAAGCAAAAAATGCATTAAGCCCCAAACCTGGTGCTAAAGCGAGCGGATACTTTGCCAAGAACCCCATAATAAAACAACCAATTGCTGCTGACACAGCAGTTGCAACAAACACTGCTCCATAATCCATACGTAAAGCGTCTGGTAAATCCTTTACATTCGCTAATGTCAATGTTACTGGGTTTACCACTAAAATGTAAGCCATTGCTAAGAACGTTGTAAAACCACCAAGAACTTCGCGGCGATAATTAGTTCCTAATTCATCGAACATGAAATACTTTTTCATTTTAAAGAAATCCTCCGTATGGTCGTCTTCAATATCGAAAACAAAAAAGACACGCTGACTACTCTACTAGTCGCATGTCTACGATACATTTCATCACCGTTTTTGTGTGAAATTAATTAGTGTCTATACATTGATATATATATAACTAAAATCGTAGTCAAGTTATTTACGGTAACTTGGTAGAAACTCACGGGCCTTATCCCCGACATTATACGACGACTTATTTAATTTACAATCGTAATATATCATTTCACTTTTCAGATTTCAACCCTATTTCCGAACATTTTTTATAAATGTTACACGAAAGTTCGTGTAAAATTCTTATTTAATGTTCACATTTTAAGAAATCGTTGCATAAATAGGCCAAGACTGAACGTTTTAAAATAAAAAATCCCCTAGAATCCATTCGAATTCTAGAGGATTTTAACTTCTTTCAGCAGTGTTTTATGTAACGTAAGTGAAGGGGCAGTTACAAATGTTTTCTGTAACGAAAGCAAAGCGACAGTTACAATTATGCCGAGGCATAATTAATTACAGCGATTACAGGAGAACTCCCTTGATCGACATATGTTTAATTCATCACTTTACTTTGTAAGAGTTGAATTCTTTTTTCTAATTTTTGTTTCCAATCTTCCGCTAATGCATCAACCGCCTGTATATGTTTCATCGCAAGTGCGTCTTGGTTTTTAAAATACACTTCGTTGCAATGCAAAACCGAAACACGTGCAGGGTGTTTTTCCACTAATTCAATTTTTGAATCTGCACAGATTGTCCCTTCTTCCAGTACACGTGCAAGGAAGCCTGTATAACCTGTTTCAATTAAACGTTTGAGTAATATGTTCGCCTCAGTATATTTATCAATCGTACTACAAGGTACACGTCCTTGGGTAACTTGGATGACAGCATCACCTATTTTATAAATATCACCAATACAAATATTCGCTTCCAACATATTCGTTACTGTTAAGTTTTCACCGAATGCTGCTGTCGGCAACGGTTTACCAAGTTCCTGTTCCCACTGTATGTAATGCTCCGCAGGATATAAACAAACGGCACGGTCAGGACCACCATGATGTTTTTTATCTGCTACATCATCCCCCTCAAATCCATGAGCAGACAAATAAACTTCTTGTACTTTTCGTTTTTCAATTCCTGTAATCATTGAGCGCCCATTACTATAATGCAATTCTTTCGGCATACCAATAGCAAGCGTATGAATCATCGCTATATTTTTTTCCATTTCCATCCCCCTAAACTAAACAACGACATAGAGTCTTATTTATATTCATTAGTTTACTATATCTAACGCTTCGCAAGTATTACCTTTAAAAAAAGAATTTCAGTCCTCTACTTTCTAAACCATACCACCACTTTAACTTCTTTCAGCTACAGAAGTCTCCCACCTTTATAGATGATGAGATGAATGCGGTTTAAAGTCCCTTTTCATCAGGTATTCAAACATCCGCTGAAATAGACGAACTCAGTCTAAGAACGCCACGTCCTGTGGCAATTTATCTGTGCGAAAGCGCAGCGACAGCAACAACAACACCCAACATCATGCTGCTGTCGCTCCGTTTCACTACGCTTTCGCGCAAAAAAACATCTGCAGGCCTAAGCACAAAGCCGATTCCGGACGCAATTATGCCGAGGCATAATTGATTCGATAGGTACATAAATCGATGAATTCTTATATTCTCTCTTGAATTTACTGATTCAAACGAAAATCATCTATTAGTTCTATAATTTTAGATACAAAAAAACCCCCTTTCATTCGCAAAAACACGAATAAAAGAGAGTTTAATTTTCGTAATAAATAGTTGCACGTTAGTAATTTATTTCACTAACTAAGAACACACGTTAAGTATTGAGATAACAATATTTAAGCATGTGTTAGACCTCAACAATTCACAAGGTCTATTCCCACTCAATAGTTGCAGGTGGCTTAGATGTAATATCGTACAGTACGCGGTTCACGTGTTTTACTTCGTTTACTAGGCGTACAGAGACTTTCTCTAATACATCCCAAGGAATGCGTGCCCAGTCAGAAGTCATACCGTCGATAGATGTTACCGCACGGATACCGATTGCATAGTCATACGTACGTGCATCGCCCATTACGCCAACTGAACGGATGTCAGGTAATACCGTAAAGTATTGCCAGATGTCGCGATCAAGACCAGCTTTTGCGATTTCTTCACGTAGGATGAAATCAGATTCGCGTACGATTTCTAGTTTTTCTTCTGTTACTTCACCAAGTACACGGATTCCTAGACCAGGACCTGGGAATGGTTGACGCCAAACGATTTTTTCGTCTAGGCCAAGCTCTAATCCTAGTGCGCGCACTTCGTCTTTAAATAATGTGTTAAGTGGCTCGATTAATTTGAATTGCATGTCTTCTGGAAGACCACCAACGTTATGGTGTGATTTAATAGTTTGTGCAGTTGATGTTCCAGATTCAATGATATCTGTGTAAAGCGTACCTTGTGCTAAGAAGTCCATTCCTTCAAGTTTAGCTGCTTCTTCATCGAACACGTAAATAAATTCGTTACCGATAATTTTACGTTTTTGCTCTGGATCAGAAACGCCCGCAAGTTTATCCATGAAACGTTGACGTGCATCAATTTTAATAAGATTCATGTCGAAGTCTTCAGTGAATGTTTTCATAACTTGCTCAACTTCACCTTTACGGTTTAAGTTGTGGTCAACGAACATACAAGTTAATTGGTCGCCAATTGCTTTATGAATTAGAACTGCAACAACTGATGAGTCTACACCGCCAGAAAGCGCACATAATACTTTTTTGTCGCCTACTGTTTCGCGGATTTTTGCGATTTCAAGTTCAATGAAGTTTGCCATTGACCAATCGCCTTTTGCTCCACAAATGTCGAATACGAACTGACGTAATAAGTCGTTACCATATACAGAGTGACGTACTTCTGGGTGGAATTGTACTGCATATAGTTGACGTTCTACATTTGCCATTGCAGAGATAGGGCAAGCAGCACTTGTTGCGATTACTTCAAAACCAGCAGGTACTTCTGTTACATGGTCACCGTGGCTCATCCAAACGATTTGTTCAGTTGGTAAGTTACCGAATAACTTGCTTGAAGCTGTTACGTTAATTTCTGCTTTACCGTATTCACGTGTTTCAGCACCTTCAACTTTACCGCCTTGCGTGTGTGCCATTAATTGCATACCATAGCAAATACCTAAGATTGGTAAGCCTAATTCGAAAATAGCTGGGTCTACATGGAAGGCTTTTTCGTCATAAACAGAGTTTGGACCACCTGAAAAGATAATACCTGCTGCGTTCATATTTTTAATTTCTTCTGCTGTAATCGTATGAGGATGTAACTCACTGAAAACACCAAATTCACGGATACGACGCGTAATCAATTGGTTAAATTGGCTACCGAAATCAAGAACGACGATTTTTTCTTGCTCTAATAAAGGGCTAGCTGACAATATTTCCACCTCTTCTACTATTTTTAAAGGACTTTTCATATGTTCAAAGAAAAACGCGTATGAAAGTAAAAACTTCCTACGCGTTCATAAGCTCTTGATTTATAAAGGCGAATGCGTAGTAAAGAAAAGTGATTTACTACCCTTCTCACCTAACCAAAACATCCACCTTCATAGAGAAATCATTTACGGTGATCTCGTAGAAACATCCGAACCTTATTATCGAACTTATATGAAAGCAATCCTCATCATATATAATTTTTTTCATTTTACTCTTTGTACCCATCAAAATCAACTGATAGTGCGATTGATTAAATTTTCCCAACTTTCTTTCAGTTTCATAAAATCAACCTCTTGTTTGTCCTTACCATAAATATGTTGTTCATATACAGCGGTCAGTTTTTGCATCTCCTCTGTCTCTAGCGATGCATCTACTCTTGTAGCAAACGCTCGTAAAGTTTCACCATCTTTCCGGCGTAATCCAATACGAGATAATTGCTTCGTTAAAACATGATATGAAGCATCAAAATTTGTCCAGTCCGCTTCTTTTTTACGAAATGCTCGTACTTGCATTTTAGGTATCCACGTTTTACGTTGCATAAACAAAGCAATGCTACCGATGATCATCAAAATGACTAGCGCAATCCATACATAAGTAAGCTTTTTCACCCATGTCCATATAGAATCAAAGCTAGAAGACGTCGAGCTAGAAGTTTCTTTCTTCGGCGCTTGTTCTTCCTTCTTTGGTTGCTCTTGTTTTTTTTCTGGCTGCAGTACTTGCTCCTGCTGTGTAGTGTCCTGCTCAATATCATAATTGATATTCATATTTCCTGTAAAACCAATTGTCGGTTCAAACTCCATCCAGCCTGTTCCAGGTACATATGCTTCGACCCACGAGTGTGCATTATCATTTGTAATTCGATACTCTTGTAAACCATCTGACATTCGACCAGGCTTACCAGGCGCAAAGCCTTTCACCCAACGAGCAGGTATCCCTGCTGAACGTAGGAGGACAACCATTGATGTTGAGAAATTATCACAATAACCAACTTTAGTATCAAATAAAAACTGATCAACATAATCTTGACCCTCAGCCGGGATTGCTACTTCTTTTTTATCGTATCTAAAGCCATGAGATGAAAAATATCTTTCAACTGCTTTTATTTGATCATAAACCGAAGCTTTATCATGTGTGATTTCTTTCGCTAAATTCACTACACGTTGTGGAAGTGTGTTTGGTAATTGTAAAAAACGATCAAAAGACGAATCTAATGTTGCTAACGTGGATGTTTTAGACATTTGAAGCTGCTTCATGCTATATTCTGGCTCACTATAAGAGATCGTATAGTTAGATAATAATTTCGACTCGCCATTCTGTTGTTCTATTGCTATTTTTTCAGTGTGTTCATCCTGAATAAACAGCGGTGAATCTTGGGCAGAAACAGATATCATGCCATACGTTTGTAATAAAAATGGCATTGGAGTAGCAATGTCTATTTGAATTTGACGTTCTTTTTCAGGAGATCCAACTTGTAACGAAGTTTGGATAGGGGTATTGGTTTGGTAGACATTTTTGCCAAAGTTCCCCTTCGAAAGTATCCAGCCCTTCGAAGTATACGTATCCTTTGTATCTATACGCCAATAATGGCGATCACGGGAAGTTGCTGTAAAAATTAGTGTATTATCACCTTGAAACGGTCCTCCTAATCGGCTATCATCCTCGCTGTAACCAACTGTTTTTGTACCTGTTCCAACATTTCCTTGCCCTGCAACCCCTTTAAGAAAAGGCACTGGATCAGCCCAAGTCGGCCCTGTCTTAGGTAAAAAGAATGCCACTGAACTTACAAGCATTACCGAAACAATCATCGGAATAACCAGTTTCCACTTTCCTATTGCATTGCTCGGTGCATCTGTTTGAAGCCATAAGCGCTTAACAAATAGCAAGCCAGTCATGATTAATCCAAGCACGATAACTTTAACAATTGCTACCTTGCCATCATAGTCACTAAACGTATCTAGTGTAGCAATAAAGAATACAGTTAACGCGAAGAAATAGAATATATTTTTCCGCACAGTAATCCAGTGATGAATTAGGTATATTAACATCCAAATAAGCGCAAGGAAGAGCACCGTTCTAAATGAATCCGATACTTGTCCAAAATCGCCCGAAAGAATGGTCGTCATATTCCATTTCCATTCATGCATTAAAAATGGTAATGTCTGCCCTGAGAAAAAGGGACTTTCACTATTAACAAATACTATAAACCAAGTAATATAACCAAATTTCACTAACCCCGACAACAATGGATGTACTTGAAATAAGCTGAGTACCAATGATAGACCGATAAACACTAAAAATAAATGAAACAAGCCTGTATTTGTTAGCTGCATTACAGGAATAAGCCACTCACGTAAAATTAGAAAAATTATTACGTATGATATTGTTAATTCTATAAAATCTCCTAGTGATTTTTTCACGGCTTCATCACCTCCGTGAATAGATGGTAATAATCTGCTGGATTTACATGCACAACTTGAATTTGCTTATAACGCTTCGCCAGCTCTGTTTGCATAGGTGGTTGCTCCGCTACTACAAAACAAATACAGCTTTTCACCATATTGGCTAGAGAATGAAGTAATTCATCTGATACTTCACTCGTAACATATAGTAGTGTTGCAATATGCTTAAACACTTGCTGATCTCGTAATTGGAATTTAACAGTTTCAGCAGGTTTTATAGCAGCTAAATGATACATTACTTGATCTAGCTGCTTATTACCTTGGATAATCGGAAACACCTTCGTTTTAGAACCAGCTGAAACAAATGAAATATCTCCACGTTCTCCGACAATTGTTTGAAGCATCGATGCTACAAGCTCAATTTTTTCTTCAAATAACGGAGACTTTCCGGCATGGAGTGCCAACATTAACTCCTGTGATTGACGATCTTCAAATTCCTTAGATTGCAACGTTTGTGTTTTCGCAAATGATTTCCAGTGAATCCACGAAAAACGGTCACCTGGAACATACTCACGTAAACCAACAGCCATTGATGTATCCTTAACAATCGAATAAGGTGACATCATTGTACCAACATCAAATTTTGTTTGAAGTGCGGCATACCTCATCTCCCGTACTCTCGGGTAAACTAAAATGACTTGTTCCTTTTTTGCCGCAACTTGCTTTTTTGCCCAGCCAAAAAAATCACAGAAAACTATATTAACACCTAAGTAACGATGTTCGCCACGAGACATATTTTCCAATACGTAATCCCAGCTAAATTTTTTCCTGAAGCCAACGAACTTAATAACATTCGTTCCTTGCACCCTCGATTGAACAAGAGCTTCGCTGTTTACAAGTTCCTCCATCATCATATAAGCAAACGGAAAGCGTGTTTTTCGTGCTACCGTAATGGAAACCTTAGCAGATTGTCCACTCTCCACATGGGAGGGCTCAATTTTGCGTTCCACTAGTAAAATTTCTTCTTTCACCAGTAAGAAAATAAATGCGTATAACAAAAACGGACTAACCGAAAAAAATACAAACCAGCTGACAAACCCGCCTTGGAACATGGCATAACAAAACGTTATGATGATTAACAAAAATACTAATAAGAAATGTTTACTTTTCTCAATTAAAGCTCGCAATTTCTTCATTGCTCTGCAAACCTCTTTGTCGGCACAGGTGTTTTCGCAATAATACGCTCAATAATTTCCTGCGCCGTTACGTTATCATAACGGGCATCTGGTTTTAATACTAAACGATGGCTAAAAACAAATGGAACTAAATATTGAACATCATCAGGAGTAATATAATTACGTCCTTTTATAAATGCATAAGCTTGTGATGCTTTCATTAAAGCAATCGTTGCACGAGGACTTACGCCTAAATGTACATAGCTATTTTCCCTTGTTTGAGTCGCTAGTTCGACCATATAGTTTTTGACCGAATCTTCAACATGCACACCCTGTACAAGCTCTTGCAATTCATTTAATTGCGCAACTGTTAGCACCGCTTCAATTTTTTCAATTGGTTTACCATGTTCAGCGCGACGAAGAATTTCCACTTCTTGCCCTCTTGAAGGATAACCCATTTTTATTTTTAGTAAGAAACGATCCAGCTGTGCTTCCGGTAACGGATATGTTCCCTCATGCTCAATCGGATTTTGAGTAGCCATAACGAAAAATGGTTGATTGATTGTTAAGGTTTTACCATCAATCGTGACAGATGCTTCCTCCATCCCCTCAAGTAAAGCAGATTGTGTTTTTGGAGACGTACGGTTAATTTCATCAGCTAAAATGACATCTCCCATGATTGGACCCGGTCGAAACTCGAATTCCAACGTTTTTGGATTATAGATAGATACCCCTACAACATCTGACGGTAATAAATCAGGTGTAAATTGAATCCTTTTAAACTGTGCATCAAAGGATTTTGCCAGCGCTCGCACCATCATTGTTTTACCGACACCTGGTACGTCCTCAAGTAAGACATGTCCCCTTGCCAGCAAAGCTACTATGCTGAGTTCTGCAACCTCTCTTTTGCCTATCATTACTTTTTCTATATTTTCTAATACATCTTGTATTTGTGAATTCATAAATCAAAAAAACCTCCTATTTCATTCACAGCAATTGTTTGAATTGCATGATAACTTCTTTAAGAATAACGAAATATGTTTAGTAACACAATTATATGAAACGTTCCTCCATTGCTTTATCCCTATAGTTCGAGCACTTAGCGAGAAAAGTAGTAATACTTCAGCATGAAAAAGAAGGCTTGCCTGAATACAATTCAAACAAACCTATCTTTTAGTATAACGTCATTACCTATCAAAATGTTACAGATTTAATTTTTTTAACCATAAATTCTCTAACGAAGATGAATTTTCTTGTAAAAGTATTTCCTCTAATTCTCCGGAAATAAGTATGTTTCCTTCATGTAAAACTAACACATCGTCTGCTACTTCCTCCGCAAAAGCAAGCAAATGCGTAGAAAAAATTACAGTACAGCCCCTTGTTTTTTCCTCTAGCATCATTTTTTTTAGCTCTGCAATCCAAAAAGGATCAAGACCATTCGTAGGCTCATCTAAAATAAGCAAAGAGCCTTCACCAAGTAAACTTTGAGCGAGATTCAACCGTTGACGCATCCCCTTAGAGAAATGCTTCACTTTTTGCTTTCGAACATCCCATAAAGCAACGCGTCTCAGTACATCTTCCTGTTCCTTTTTGCCAATTTGCTTTAAAGAGGCAAGTAGCTGCAAAATTTCTGCAGCTGTTAACATAGAAGGAAAGTCCACATCGTCAGGCATGTATCGAATAGCTTGTGGCTTATGCCATATTATTTCTCCTGATTTTTGCTTTTCTTGCCCAGTTAGCAGGCGAATTAAAGTACTCTTTCCAGCACCATTTCCTCCTACAAGCGCTAAAATACGCCCAGCCTGTAAAGAAAAGGAGGCTTCATGAAGACCTCTATTATTATCATAGATATTCGATAACTGCTTTGTTTCTAATAGCATCATCTTCTATCCCCTTTCTTTAATAGTGAGCTAGTGTAAGCTAACGGACATACTATCCAAAGCAGTGTCACAGCTAAGTATACTACGTAACCTAGTGGTGACGAATAAAACTGCGTTACTTTAAAAAATGCTGGTCCAAGTACACTAGCCTGATCTGTAAAAATAAAGTAACCAAAACGCAGCCACTCCACAGGATTAATATGTATCGCTACAATCGTCAATTTTTGAAGAATATGCCCCGCCACGACAGTGCCAATAGCCATTAAAGCGTAAGAGATTAGCAATAAAAAAACGGACCACAAAACAAGTGATAACGACAATGCAAATAATCTTGTTTTTGCAAAGGCTCCCACTGCAATGGCCAATGACGCAAAGATGAAGATACATAACAAAGTTAGAACAATGAAGATAAATGGTAAACGCACGCCACCAAGAAATCCACCAAGCGCTAATATGACGCCAAACGCCACGACAACGACCAATAAAAAGGCAAGCACTGTGGCAATATACTTCCCTGCAATATATTGCGTACGTGTCATCGGATATGTCTTTAATAATGAAAACCAGCCTGATTCCACATCACCAGCAACACTCATACTACCTATCGTTAATATAAATAGAGGCAATAAAAACAACAATACATTTAAAAACGAGGCTGTCTGTCTTGTAAAACCCTCTACATCAGGTAATGCCATTTGCTGAATGACAATGATAGCTGTAAAAACGAATGTGAAAAGTATGCCTACAAGTTGCATCCAACGACTTCTAAGCATTTGCTTTAATTCTAGTTTAATAAGCATGCTATACATCACTTATGGATCCCCCATTTAAAATCGTGTAAATCCTTATAGGCAAGCAGCTGACCTTCTCCCTCTTTAGTCATCCACTCCTGTGCAGCTTCCTTCGAATCGAATGCAACCACCCCATAATTCATCGGAGTCCAATAATCCTTGTTGTATACATAAACAGCGTTAAAAACGTCAATCCATTCATTTTTTGCTGCATCTTTAATATAGGCTGCGCCAATCTCATCTTCTCCATTTGCTTTAATATGTTCCATTAGACAGCCAATGTCATCAAAAATTTCATAATCACCATTCTTCAACGCAATCTCACCAGCATATGCATTGTGAACTATACTCATATTGCAAATTTTACAAACATCGGTTTCACTAACGATTTCACGAGGCTCATAGTTTTTTTCACTACAGCCCATCAAAGCACCACAACATAGCATTACAATCATCATCCATTTTTTCATTCTGTTATTCCTCTTTTCCATAGCCATAAACTACTTAATGTCAAGAATAAGCCTACTAGCATTTGCACTACATTCATCCGGTTCTTCTCTTTTACATGCGTTATTGCCAATTTTGGCGTATTATCAACAAGCATGTTCTTTTCGATTTTATTGATTTGCTGATCTAGCGATGTTAGTAAAATGACGCTTGGAGATGCCACGAAATATTGATAAACAGGTTGGCGTACCATCCATTGACCAAAGCTCGACACAGCCACATATGGGACATCACCGATACCATTGTCTTTTAAGTCAATCCCTGAATAATCATCATAATAATTATTTACTAGTTGAAAGCCTTGCTTATCGGAGCGAGCCGTTAGAATATTACCTGTAAAGTTATTACTACTAGCCACCGTGTCGTCACTTACCTTTGTACCTTCAATGGCTGTTTGGTTCATTTGAAAATCATTTGTTTCAATTCGGATATTTGCACTTTTCTGCATGGCAATACCAGTTCGGTTATTTTTGATTGTGTTATGTTTAATTTTGGCTTGCTGCACATCATACAGCAGCATACCGTAGCCATTAAAATCAACATTATTAGTCACTCTATTATTCTCAAAGAATATTTCTGTTGTCATCATAACCATAAGGCCAGTCACATTCTGATCATATGTATTAAAAAGTACTTCAGCATCACTCGTATACATAAAATGCGTACCGTAACGACTACTCGTTACCTTATTATGTTGAACAACAATATGTTTGACCTCTTCTATATAAATTCCGTCCTGCACTTGCTCAATAGTATTGCCTTCGACGGTGATGTCCTCACTCTTAAAAACAGCCACCCCATTACCTTTTTTGGAATAATGACCTTCGATACCGGTCACATTGATATCTTGTATGCGTACATTTTTAGCGTGTTGTATATGGACACCTGTATGAACATCTTTAATTTTTAACTTCCGTAGCTCCAGTCCATCTACAGTACTAGCAACAATCGCTTGATTTTTCCCTGATAACGTTATATTTTCCACAGTGACATTAGCCGTGTTTTCAATTCGGAGTGCGGGGTTGTCTCTTTTACTGATAAGTTCCGTTCCCTCTTCACCTTGTAGCGTTATCGGTTTTGTCACAATAAAATTACCTTGGTAACGACCAGCAGGAATATGAACGACCTCCCCTGGATTTGCTGCATTAATGGCCTCCTGTACATCAAAATCGGCGTGCACTGTCTGACTCATAAATAGAAAAAATAATAAGGCAAACCCTATTTTTTTCACCAATCCTTACCTCCCAGTTAAGCGCGAAAAGACTAGAGGAATTTCCCCTAGTCCATTCTATTAATGACCATGTCCCTCAGGTTTCTTTTCTTCCATATGCATAGAATCAGATTCACCTTTGGCTTCTTTTTCAGCTTTTTCTTCCATTTTCTTTTTACGACGCTCTAATGCATCGTCTTTAATTTTTTGTAATTCCTCTACATGTGCAGTTGGATTGTCGGCGATATATTTGTCTGCATCAGCTTTATCTTTAAAATAAACATATCCCCAATTCATCGGAGATTTTAGGTCTGTTTTGACGATAGTTGCATCATCAACCTTTACCCAATCTTTTGTATTAAAATCACGTACAAATTTTTCGTTCTTTTCATTATTTGCAACCTCGGCATTTACTAAACAGCCGATGTCATCATAAAAGGCAATTGTTCCATCCTCTTTTATTGCTTGAGTAGAGAATTCACCCATATCTTCATCCTTCAAATACACTTTCATATTACACATTTCACACATTGTACCTTCTTTTGGTTCTTGTAAACGTGGATCCACTAAAGAAGCGACTTGTGTAGTTTTATCCTTTGCTTCTGCTTCACTTGTTGTAACCTCTTGCTTAGACTCTTCTTTCTTAACTTGATCTTTTTCTGTACCACACGCCGCGAGTAAAAGTAATGCTGCAAGTGAAGGTAACCATATTTTTTTCACAATTGCTTCCCCCAATATTTCTTTTTTCTTTTACTAATAACTACTTTACAGGCAAATTGTGAAATAAGTTAAAAATCGCTGTGAAGTATTGGAAAAATTACCTTGAATATTCATTGAACATCTTGAATTCAAATATTTTGAATAAAAAATATATAATTTCCATTTTCTATAACTTACATTCAGGATCAACGAAATTAAGGGCCTATTAATAGCTCTTCGGCACAACGAGGGGTTGATTCCCGTTCATGATTTCTTGGTCCACAAGAAAACGAATAGCTTGAAACGGAAACTACCCTCATTTAAAGTCCAATAAAAAACTCTCTACATCCAGAATAATGTAGAGAGCTTGATTTACGATATTATATAGAAGAACGGTAACTATTGAGAAGCTTCTTTTGCTTGCTGACAAGACTTAGCTTAACGGCAGTTTCATTTAATTCATTGCGTATTTGTAAATCGTAATCACCGTCCACATAGCTAGCCGCTATTTTATTTGGACGTTGCTGTTGAATTTGTCTAGTTTTACTAATATGCTTTTTATCTTTATTCTTTTGCAGACTATTTTTAAACTGTTGCTTCGGATTTTGTCCGAAATTATGGCTTAAATCCCCCGCATGTAGATACTGTTGTTCGTTACGAAATATACTACTAGTCGTCGCACTTACTCTAGAAGTCCTCATAAATAATTACCCTCCTTTACTTTTCATCTTCTTTATAGGTATATATATCGACATTATATGTTTGAACTTAATAATACAGAACCAAATTGCTTAAAAAAATAGAAAAGAGTTATAAGAAAAAGTGATAAACACTATTTCTTGTAACTCTTTCCCTAAATATTTGTTTACTCGCAACCATAAGTTGGAGATGATAATTCCATTGTATATAAGTTGATTGGAGTGGAGGCTGGGCGACTCCTCGGGGATCAGCAATAGAGGAACGAAGGCTAAAACCATCACATCCTGTGATAACGCCTTCGTGACCAACATCGGTGCCCAGCCGGAACGGAAATCAACCCCACGTTATGATGATAGCTAAACATCACTTCCAAAAATCATCAAATATTGTAATTGGCATATGACGTTTATGCTGTGAACGTAAATAATACCCTTCTAATGTTTTACGAGCATCTTCAGGGATTTCCTTGCCCTCTAAATAATCATCAATTTGGTCATACGTTAAACCAAGGGCTACTTCATCTGGTAATGAAGGACGATCTTCCTCTAAATCTGCAGTAGGTATCTTTAAATATAAGTGCTCCGGGCAATCAAGCGCAGCTAGCAACTGTTTACCCTGACGCTTGTTGAGACGGAAGATTGGCATTAAATCCGCACCACCATCCCCAAATTTTGTGTAAAAACCTGTAATTGCCTCTGCAGCATGATCAGTTCCTAGCACAACAGCAGTATTCATAGCAGCAATAGAATACTGCACCTTCATTCGCTCACGTGCCTTTTCATTCCCTTTAGCAAAATCACTTAGTTCAATACCCGCATTCGTTAAGGCTCTAACACTTGCATCGACTGCATCTTTAATGTTGACCGTATAAGTTTTCGTAGGTTTTATATAGCCGATCGCTTCCTGACAGTCCTTTTCATCTGCTTGCACACCATATGGTAAACGAACTGCCCAAAACGAGTATTTCGCTTCTCCCGCCTCAGCATTTAACTCGTCAACCGCAAGTTGCGTTAATTTTCCAGTTAACGTCGAGTCTTGTCCACCTGATATCCCGAGAACAAATCCCTCTACAAAGCTATAGCGACGTGCATATTCCTTTAAAAAATCAATGGATTTGCGAATCTCTTCCTGCGCATCAATAGTAGGTAATACACGTAATTCCTTAATGATTTCTTGCTGTAGTGTCATTTTGTCCTTCACTCCTTACGCTTTATAATCGATTGACCATTTCACTTACTTCTTCAATATTACGCATTTTATTATCCCAGCATTTTTGGCTTAAATCGACTGGGTATTCCTCAGGATTCATGGCACGTTTATATTCATCCCATAACAACTCTAAATTACTAGCTGCATAATCGCGCATTTCTTCCAAAGTAGGATTTTGATAATGTATTTCACCATTTTTAATCACATGATGGTGTAAATTCTTAGCTTCAAAGTTCGTTACAAATTTTGATACGAATGTATGGACAGGGTGGAACATTTTAATTTTTTCCTCTGATTTGGGATTTTCATCTTGCATCGTAATGTAATCCCCCTCCGCCTTGCCATTCTTTCTATCAATAATGCGATATACATTTTTAAGACCTGGCGTCGTTACCTTTTCAGCATTCGCTGAAATTTTAATCGTATCTTCTAATTGTCCATCGTTATTTTCAATAGCGACCATTTTATAAACAGCACCTAAAGCTGGTTGATCATACGCAGTAATGAGCTTTGTACCAATTCCCCACACATCAACTTTTGCACCTTGAGCCTTTAAGTTTAAGATCGTGTATTCATCTAAGTCATTTGATACGATAATTTTAGCGTTCTGGAAGCCTGCCTCATCTAACATACGACGTGCTTCTTTTGACAAGAAGGCTATATCCCCACTGTCTAGACGAATTCCAATAAAATTAATGTTGTCACCAAGCTCTTTAGCCACTTGTATCGCTGTTGGCACACCCGATTTTAACGTATTGTAAGTGTCTACAAGAAATACGCAATCACGATGACGTTTTGCATAGGAGTGAAAAGCATCATAATCATTTTTATAGGCCTGTACAAGAGCATGTGCATGTGTACCTGATACTGGTATATTAAAGAGTTTACCTGCTCGCACATTACTAGTTGAAGCAAAACCACCAATAAACGCCGCACGCGTTCCCCAAATTGCTGCGTCCATCTCCTGAGCGCGTCGTGTACCAAACTCCATCGCCACTTCATTTTTTATAATTTGTTTAATACGACTAGCTTTTGTTGCAATTAAGGTTTGGTAATTCACAATATTAAGTAATGCGGTTTCAATTAGCTGCGCTTCCACTAACGGCGCTTCAATGCGGATAATTGGTTCATTAGCGAAAACCGTTTCTCCTTCCACCATAGAGTACATATCCCCTGTAAAACGAATATTTTTTAAATACTCGATAAAATCCTCTTTATAACCAACCTCTTCACGTAAATACGCGATGTCTGAATCAGTGAAACGGAAATCACGTAAATACTCAAGAATTCTCTCTAATCCCGCAAAAATTGCATAACCATTGCCAAAAGGTAGTTTTCTAAAATATAATTCGAAAACCGCTTTTCTATTATGTATACCATCAGCCCAATATGATTCTGCCATATTGATTTGGTACAAGTCCGTGTGTAGCGCTAAGCTATCATCTGCATAATTTGATCTCACAAGAAACCCCTTCTTCCGCTTTGATAATTAGTCATAGTATACACTATATACCCAGATTCTTGCGTTTGAACATTCTCCCGTTTTAATGTTAGATTTCCTCACATTAATAATCAGAAAATTTCGAATCGTACACATTTTAGACACATTTTTTAGTACCGCTTTCATTCCTTCTATAAAAACCTTTTTAGCAAACTATTACGAAACGCGAAATATACGATGTAACAAAACGTAACATGCATTACAAAAAAATAATTGCACTGTTTTTTATGCCGTTTTAACATGTAAATTAAAATTACGACAAGGAGCTGGTAGTGATGAAAAAAATAGAAGCAATCATTCGTCCCGAAGTTTTCGGTGCTGTTAGGGACGGACTGGCACAGGAAGGAATTGCAGGACTGAGTGTTTCTGAAATTGCTGGTTGCGGAAGGCAATTAGGTCGGACTGGGTTATTTCGTGGAAATACCTATGAAATTGAATTTTTGCCGAAGTTGAAATTAGAAATGATTGTGGATGACGAAAAAGTAGATCCAATTGTAGAAGTTTTATTACGTGATGCTGCAACCGGCGAAGTTGGAGATGGTAAAATCTTTATTTATCCTGTAGAACAAGCAATTCGTATCCGCACTAAAGAAGTCGGATCAATTGCAGTAGAATAAGGGGGCGATATATATGGATGAAATAACATTATCTATAAATTTAGTTTGGATGATGCTCGGTACGATTTTAGTCTTCTTTATGCATGCAGGATTTGCGATGGTTGAAGCTGGCTTTACACGCTCAAAAAACGCAGTCAATATTATCATGAAAAACTTCCTAACTATTTCACTTGGCGGCATTGTCTATTTTCTCTGTGGTTACGCTATTATGTTTGGTGATTCAGTTGGCGGTATCTTCGGTACAAGTGGCTTCGCTTTAAACGGTGTAGATGATTTTTCTTTCTTTATCTTCCAAACAATGTTTGCAGCAACTGGAGCAACAATTTTATCTGGAACAGTGGCAGAACGTACTAATATCTTCGCTTATATCGGCGTTATTATTCTCATGTCATCACTTGTTTATCCTGTTGTCGGTCATTGGGTTTGGAGTGGTCAAGGTTGGTTAACAGATCTTGGCTTTGTTGACTTCGCTGGATCTACGGTTGTTCACTTATCAGGTGCAGTTGCAGCATTTATAGCAGCGATTATGGTCGGCCCCCGTCTTGGTAAATATGAAAATGGTCGTGTTAACGTTATTACAGGACATAGCATTCCACTAGGAGCTTTAGGCGTATTTTTACTTTGGTTTGGTTGGTTCGGCTTCAATGGTGCCTCTACATTAGCTGCCGATCCTAAACTTGTTCCTATCGTAATCGCAAATACATTTTTTGCAGCGGCTGCTGGAGTTGTCGCTACTGCCTTTTATACACAGTTTCGATATGGTCATATTGATGGCTCACTAACATTAAACGGTGCTTTAGCAGGGCTCGTAGCTATTACCGCCGGTGCTGCTAATGTTAGTATTATCGGTTCAATCATTATCGGTATGATCGCTGCTCCATTATTAGTTGAGGGCGTCCGCTTTATTGAATGGAAATTAAAAATTGATGATCCTGTTGGTGCAATTGCTGTGCATGGTATCTGTGGTGCTTGGGGTACTCTTGCAGTTGGCTTGTTTGATATTGGTGGTCAAGGATTATTTTACGGAGGAGGCTTTGGCCTATTAGGTGTGCAAGCCATTGGGGTTATCGCTACAATTGCCTGGGTTAGCGTTTCAGTAACAGCAGGTTTATTTATAATAAAAGCATTTGTGCCATTACGAGTTTCCGCTGAGGAAGAAATCGCTGGCTTAGATGTCATCGAACATGGCGCCCCTGCTTATGAATTTCAGGATATTTTCAAAGGTTCTGCTGTACGAGGAGAAACATTTGCTCAGCGTCTAACTCATTTCGGTAAAACACACACCAAGGTCCAAGAAGAACATGTATAGTGTTCAATGAGCTTTTATTCCTGTGCAACAAAGAACAAGAATCTGCACACGCCTTAAGCAGCATATGCAGATTCTTCTTTTTAGGCTCTCTCTAGCTCAAGTAAAAATTCTTTCATAGCTAGCCCACTACGAAAACCTGTTAGCTTACCATCTTTTCCAATTACACGATGACATGGAATAATCGCCAATATTGGATTGGCACCGATCGCACTCCCTACAGCTCTTACTGCTTTCGGATTACCGATGCGGTGTGCAATATCTGAGTACGTTGTCGTTGTACCATATGGTAGCTCCTTCAACGCATCCCATACTGCTAGTTGAAACGGTGTCCCTTTGACATGTATCGGCACATCAAATTCAGTAAGCTCTTTATTAAAATAAGCCGTTAATTGCTTAACATATTGCTGTAACTTTTCTTTATTCTCTTCAAAGCGATAGCCTTTAAATGACTTTTTTGCCCACACTTCCACCTCTTCAAATGGTGCTTTTGGTGTTCCGATATATACAAGTCCTTCATCTGAAGCAACGATATACATATTACCCTGTGCATTTGTTAATGTATCTACATATAATACATCCATTCTCTATCCCCCTTAGCTTAATTATTTCCTACTGTCTGTTAAATGTCTTTAGCTTCCCTTTGTTTCATGCTACAGTTATTTTACCTATTAGTATAAAGGAGTTTTAACTTTATGAATACATCATATGAGCCTGCTATTCATTTTCAACAAGTCACCTTTTCATCGAATGACAAGATGATATTAAAATCGATTACTGGTTCTTTCCCAAAAGGAAAAATCACTACATTAGTCGGCCCTTCAGGTGCTGGAAAAACCACTCTACTTAAATTGTGCAATGGACTACTATCCCCTACAGATGGTCAAATATTAATTGATAATCAAGGCATTTCTACATACGAGCCAACCGCTTTAAGAAGGCATGTGAGTATGGCTCTTCAAGCGGCTCCTATGATAGAAGGTACTGTATTTGACAATCTTGCACTTCCTCGTTCATTACAAGGAGAAAAGCTTACAGAGCAAGAAGCCATCCAATATTTACAAGATGTCGGACTCGATCAAAGCTTTTTACAACGCCCTACGAATAAATTATCAGGTGGACAACGACAAAAAGTTTCTATAGCAAGAACACTTATTAATCAATCCTCCATTTTATTGCTAGATGAAATCACATCTGCACTAGACCGTCAATCTGTGCAGGAAATTGAGACACTTATTGCTACAATCAATAAAAAGTTTAATGTCACAATCATTTGGATAACTCATAATTTACAGCAAGCGCTGACAATCGGACACTATACATGGGTCATGATGGACGGGGAGCTTATCGAAACAGGAAAAAGCTCCTTACTTAATGCACCTAAAAATCCACGTGTCGCTGAATTTGTACAGGGGGTGAATGTATGACGTATGCTTCGCTTTCCTTAACGTTAATTTTTGTGTTAATTCCTCTTCTATTGTCAAAAACCTTAAAGCTAGGACTTGAAAAAGATACACTCATCGCTACTATTCGTTCTATTATTCAACTACTTGCCGTCGGTTACATTTTAAAATTTGTCTTTGATGCTCAAAGCTATCTTTATATTTTCCTTATGGTTGCATTAATGATTATAGTAGCAACACTAAATGCTCGTAAAAAAGGGAAAGGCATTAAAGGTATTACATGGAAAATAGCACTGACTCTCATTGTAGTAGAATTTGTTACGCAAGGAGTATTGCTTGGTTTTGATATTGTACCTGCAACAGCGCAGTATATTATTCCAATTAGTGGCATGATGATTGGTAATTCAATGGTATTATCGGTTCTATTTTTAAATCGTTTTACATCGGAAATTGCAAGTCATCAGAATGACATAGAGTTAATTTTATCGCTTGGCGGCACACCAAAGCAGGCCATTCATCGACAGCTAATGAATGCGATAAAGGCAAGTATGATTCCTACAATTGAAAGCCAAAAAACAATTGGTCTTGTTCAATTACCAGGTATGATGAGTGGCCAAATAATCGGCGGAGCAGACCCTATTCAAGCGGTGCAATTCCAACTATTAATCATTTTCGCCCTGCTTACAGCAGCGACATTATCGAGCATAATGATAGGTTTTTTAAGCTATCCTGCACTTTTTAATGAGCGCATGCAACTACTTGAAGGGAAATAATTGTTATAGTAAAAACAATTATTTATTTTCTAAATTGTGCTATAATATAGAAAAAAGAAATGCAGTGAGGAGAATGACCATGTTATTACGCGATTTTTTCATCCATTTATCTGAAAACCAACTATTAAATAGTACTGCTAAAAAATACGGACTAAAATTAGGAGCACAAAGTGTAGTAGCTGGTACAAATATTGAAGAAACGATTGCGAGCATCAAAGAGCTTAACGCACATAAAATCTCTTGCACAGTAGATAATTTAGGGGAATTTGTTTCAACTGAAGAAGAAGCAACAAAAGCTAAAGAACAAATCCTTGCTGTTATCGAGGCTATTCATAAAAACGACGTTGATGCACATATTTCATTAAAGCCATCGCAATTAGGTTTAGATATTGATGTTGATTTTTGCTACGATCAGTTATATGAAATTGTAGAAAAAGCAGCAGCATATGATATATTCGTTAACTTTGATATGGAAGACTACGGTCGTTTACAAACATCCTTTGATATGGTAGAAGAGCTATCCAAAACGTTTAATAATGTGGGCACTGTTATCCAATCTTATTTTTACCGTGCTAAAGACGACATCGAAAAATTCAAGGACTATCGCCTTCGTATCGTAAAAGGTGCTTATAAGGAGCCTGTCGAGGTTGCTTTCCAAGATAAATTAGATATTGATTTAAATTTCATCGAGTTAATCGAATATCATTTACTACATGGTAAATTTACGTCCATCGCAACACATGACCATAATGTTATTGCACACGTAAAACGTTTTGTAGCTGACAATAATATTCCACTTGATAAATTCGAATTCCAAATGCTTTACGGCTTCCGTACAGAAATGCAAAAAGAGCTTGCAAAAGAAGGCTATAACTTCTGTGTATATGTACCATTCGGCGAAGATTGGTACGGCTACTTTATGCGCCGTTTAGCGGAGCGTCCTCAAAATCTTAATCTTGTTACAAAACAAGTATTTACGAAAAAAACGAATACAGTTCTTGCTGTAGCAGCAGGTGCATTCGTTCTTGGACGTTTAACAAAACGTAAAAAATAAGGTCCCACATAAAGAAGCCAGAAGCTTTATTGAATAAGCTTCTGGCTTTTGTTATGGATTTTCAAACTCTGATCTCTCAAACACTATTAAAAACGTGTCATAAAAATAATCAGTGGGGATGAAAAAAAGCCCCCACTGATTACAGTTTTATATTATTCGACATGTAAAGCGATGGCTGACACAATTGCTTCTGCTGCATTCTCCCATTTACCGTCAATAAGACTACCTAATTTTTGCCCAAGTTCTTGTATCATTTCGAGCGTAATCGGGATATCATTCTTTTGTGCTAATGTAGCAAGAAACGGAGCAGATAAACTTGTCCAACCTCCACGGTCAATTTTAATATCTACTTTCTTCACTTCTCCATTTTCTATATCAATACGGTAGTATAACTGATCATCCGGACGCCAGCTTAAGTGATGGGAAATCTGCCCATTTACAACTGTTAGATCATTCTTTTTCGAAATAGAAGCTGGTTTTACATTAAATTCATGACCTAGTACATTTAATTTTTTGATTTCAGGACCGACTAATGCCGCCTGAACAGCTAGATCCATACCACTTTGTGATGGGATAGATGTCTCCGTCTCAACTACTGGATTAACCATATCGTTGCTTGCAGCAAAAACAGCTGAAGGATATGCGCTAGTCACGGCAAAAGTTGTTGCTAATAATGCTGTTGAAGTAACTTTCATAATTTTTCCCATAATCATTGGCACCCTTCCTATTAAAATATTTATAGTTTTCTAAATATTATCATTAGTAGTCTAAAAAGACAATACCCTAATGTCTTTTTATCATGACAAAAGGCACTGAATTTTAAATTATCCAATGCCTTTTGTCTATATTCAACCCATACACGTTCTTAGGTATAAAGGTATTCATTATTTATTCCAGCCTTTTTCTTTAAAGCGTGCAATAGCTTCAATGCGATTCCCAACATTTAATTTTTCTAAAATTGTTGAGATATAGTTGCGAACAGTCCCTGCCGATAAAAATAATTCTGCGGCAATTTCTTTTGTCGTCTTCCCCTCTGCAACAAGTGTCAGTACTTGGCTCTCACGGTCAGTTAAAGGATTTTCACTATCATCCTCATAAACAAAATCAACGAGTTCAGGCGCATAAATTCTTTTGCCATCCATAATCGTGCGAATGGCACTGACCAATTCTTCTATTGGACTATCCTTTAATAGGTAGCCTCGAACGCTAGCCTTTCTTGCACGCTCAAAATAACCCGGCCTTGCAAATGTCGTTAATATAATTACTTTACAATCGGAATCAGAGTTATGCAGCTCCTCGGCAGCATCCAAGCCTGTTTTCAATGGCATTTCAATATCCATAATACAAATATCAGGCTGATACTCTTCTACAAGCGCCAATGCTTCCTCACCATTTTTCGCTAAGCCGACGACCTCCATATCATCCTCCATACTAAGTAAAGAACGAAGTGCACCTAATAGCATACCCTGATCTTCAGCAATTACAATTCGTATCATGTCACAATCCTCTTTTCTATATGTTCTTCAGATTTTCTTTGACCTTCTGATGCGTAATCGCCACTGGAATCGACACTGTTAATGTAGTACCCTCTTCACTTTCGATTTTAAAGGAACCGTTTATAAACTCTAAGCGTTCACGCATTCCCTTCAATCCGTTACCAGTCTTCCAAGCTTGTTTTTTCGTGATTCCATGTCCATTATCACGAACTACTAAATATACTTCCTTAAAATTTTGATGGAAGGCTATTTCGCATTTTGTAGCACCACTATGCTTAACGACATTATTAACGGCCTCTTTTAAGCACATGGATAATACATTTTCTACAAGTGGTGGAACTTGCAGTTTATCTTTATCTCCATCAAATACGAATTCCATTTCGGCCGCCTTTAATATTTGAGAAATACGCATAAGCTCATCCTCAAACCTAGCTGTTCGCATATCTGATACTAATTCACGCACCTCTTTTAATGCGATACTCGCCGTTTGACGAATATCCTTAATCTCTGTTAGAGCCTGCTGTGGATCACGTTCAATCAATCTTGAAGCTAAGTCACTTTTCAAGCCTATCATCGATAATTTTTGACCGAGCGTATCATGTAAGTCACGGGCAATACGTTGTCTTTCTTCAAAAACAATTAACTCAGCTATTCGTTCATTAGCAGTCTCAAGCTGACCCTCTAAATTTTCACGTTTATTTTTTGAATAAATCGTTAGTGGCATAAGCACCACCACTAAAATCGTTAAAACAACAAATGGTAGTTGTGATAAAAATAATTGTAGCTCAATAAAGAAGCCAACACCTGTCGAAATAACCGTAAAACCAATATGTAATCCATATATAATATAGAAGCCTACAGGTTTACGAATATTTCCTATGAAGAAAGCTGTAAAAATTGATAAATACACATAGCCATACAATATGGTCATAACGATATTTATGGCCATCCCAAAGCTAATCCACATATAAACAAGACCGCTTTTCGAATTCATGGAAAACCGATAAAAAATAAAATAGAGCATTAAAAATGTAATACCTATTGATATTTCTATATAGGATGATTTTCTAAAAATAAAGAAAAACGGCAGAAAACAAAAAATAATCCATAAATATATACTGAGCATTGGACTATTCGGAACAATACTATGCCATTTCCTCAACATAATCTCACGCTCTTTCCTACTTTTCCCTCATTATAACAAGAAAATTAATTTTGTGCCCAAACATGGTTTTAAGCGTGACAGCTGTACAATCGCATTTAACATAGTAATTACTTCATCTGCCATATACAACTCATTTATGTAAAACAGCCATCCCTTAGAAGAGATGGCTGAAAATTTTTTTACTAAGCAGCAAAACTGCCACTTGCTTTTCGTTTGATTATTTCATTAATGTCTTTAAAGGATACAAACCTACCTTGATCTTCATCATATAACTTGAAGCGTAATGATTCTAAGCTTTTACGTAATGTAATAGTCGTTGCAGTGTGTAATGGCGGTATTTCATTATGCGCCTGTTCAAGATTATAGTTCGGTACACGTGGAGCTAAATGATGTACATGGTGGAAGCCAATATTGCCTGTCATCCATTGTAATAGCTTTGGTAATTTATAATACGAGCTACCTTCAACAGCAGCCTTTACATAATCCCACTCTGATTCATGCTCAAAATAAGAATCTTCATACGTATGTTGGATAAAAAATAACCAAATGCCAAGAGAAGCAGCAACATACAATGTTACACCGTGTACTAATAAGAATGTTTGCCAACCCATAAAGTAAATTAACGCAACACAAATTCCTGTGATGACTACATTTGTTAAATAAGTGTTAAAACGTTCTTTCTGTTTAGCGTCATTACGATTACGACGGTTTAAAATTAACACCATAAATAGTGGTCCTAAGCCAAACATTACGAATGGATTACGGTAAAAACGATACCATAAACGTTGTCCTTTAGATGCTTGTAAAAACTCTTCCACTGTCATCATATCAATATCACCAATACCACGCTTGTCTAAGTTCGAGCTAGTTGCGTGGTGAATTGTATGCTCACGCTTCCATTTTTCATATGGGAATGATGTTAACACCCCAGTTACAAAACCAACCCAGTCGTTTGCTTTTTTATTTTTGAAAAATGAACCGTGTGTACAATCATGGAAAATGATAAATGTTCTTACGACAAAACCAGCAGAAATTATACTTAAACCAACTGTTAACCATGGTGAAATATCCACTAACATATATCCAGCTACCCATAGAGCGATTAACGGTACAATTGTATTGACCATTTGAAAAATACTTTTAGCTGTATCAGATTTCGCAAATGGTGCAACATCTTGGCGCAGCTTTTTTGTTTTTTCTTTATCTGTTGCCATCGTTTTACTCCCTCGTTTCCTTTTTCTTATGACCTCATCATAAAACAAGAATATAATCAAACACAGACGCAAACATCATAAAAAGGATATGACATTTGTCATATCCTTTCTACGCTTTTGGTCCAGTTAAATGTAGCTGATAGAACACAAGGTCTAGCCACTGTCCAAATTTATAGCCCGCATTTTTAATTGTCCCTGCATATTCAAAGCCTAGTTTTTCATGTACTTTAATGCTGTCAATGTTTTCACCATCAATGCCCGCTATGAGTGTCTTCACACCTTGCTCTTCTGCAATTCGAATAAGTTCATGCATTAACTTTGTAGCAATCCCCTTTTGATAATGATCTTTATGCACATATACTGAGTGCTCCATAGTGTGTTTATAGCCCGGATATGGACGGAACTGACTATATGTTGCGAAGCCAGCTACTGAGCCGTTTTCGTCAAAGACAAGTAGAGGATTGCTAGCTTTTCCCTGCTCCTTGAACCATTGCTTTTTTTCTTCTAACGATTGTGTTTCATATCGATAAACGGCTTTGCTTGTTAAAATAATGTCATTGTAGATGGTTAAGACCTCGGGCAAATCTTTCTCTTCCATTAATCGAATCATCATACTCACGTCCCAACTTTAAAAGGGCTAATTACTAATTACTATTACATAAGTTTACTACTTTTTCTTGCATCATACATTAAAATATCGAGCATCTGGATGTGCAAAGACGATTGCTGAAACAGAAGCTTCTGGTTCCATCATAAAGCCTTCCGTTAAATGCACACCAATGTCCTCTGGTTTTAATAAGCCAAACAATTTCTCTTGATCTTCTAAGTTCGGACATGCTGGATAGCCGAATGAGAAGCGCTGTCCTTGATATTTTGCCGCGAAACGATCGCGCATCGTAAATTCTGTCGCATCTGGGAAGCCCCACTGGTCACGAATTTCTTGGTGCATACGTTCCGCAAAGCCTTCCGCAAGCTCAAGGGCTGTAGATTGTAATGCATGACTTTCAAGGAATTTCCCTTCTTCTTTTAGCTGACGAGCCTTCGCCATAACCCCTTGTCCTGCCGTTACCACCATTAAGGCAATATAGTCCATTTCACCGCTTTCAACTGTTTTTAGGAAATCTGCAAGACATAAAAACGGTTCAACTTGCTGACGCGGGAAGGTAAATCGTTCAATTTCTGTTTTGCTATCCGCTGGATCATAAACGACTACATCATCCCCATCGGCTTGTGCAGGGAAAAACTGATACATACCTGATGGTTTCAATAGGTCACTTTTTAAATAATCGTCGACTAAATCTTTTAACTCCGTTGCTCTTGCATCGCCAGCATCAAGTAATTGCTGTACTTGACCCTTTAAACCTAGATGATGTCCTAGTAATGTCCGCATATTAACATATGGATATAAATGCGAAACAGCATATTCTCTTTTTACATGGCGTCGCACATCAGCTGGAAGATAGACAGACGCTCCCTTTACTGTGCGTACAGGCTTTATAATTACTTCTTTTGCAGGGCGAGCCGCTCTTTTCTCGTCGGCCTCTAAGCGTTTTTCCCGAGATTCCTTAATTTCAGCTAAGAAATCTGCACGTGTATCTGTCCCCATTAACCGATTTGCCTGTTCTAATCCTTGCATCGCATCCTTTGAATAAATGACAGGTCCATTATATTCGTCGGCAATTTTTGTTTCCGTAAAGCGACGAGATAATGCCGCTCCCCCTACTAAAATAGGTACGTCAATACCCGCTTCCTTGAAATCTTGAGCTGTAATAACCATTTGCTGGGCAGATTTTACAAGTAAGCCTGAAAGCCCGATGAAATCTGGCTTTTCTTTGCGAATAGCTTCTATTAATTGGGCAGGTGTTACTTTAATGCCGAGATCAACAACCTTATAGCCATTATTACTTAAAATAATATCGACAAGGTTTTTCCCAATATCATGCACATCACCTTTGACAGTAGCAAGTACCATTTTCCCCTTGCCAGCACTCTCTTCATCTTTCTCCATAAATTGCTCTAAATGTGCTACTGCTGCTTTCATAACCCCTGCTGATTGTAATACTTCTGCTACGATCAGCTGATTATCGTTAAATAAGCGGCCAACCTCTGCCATTCCATCCATTAAAGGTCCATTAATAATAGCAAGCGGTGTTTCGAAAATTTCACGAGCAGCCTCTAAATCCTCAATAAGCCCTTCCTTTGTACCTTCTAAAATATAGTAAGCTAAGCGACCTTCTACTGTTTTCGGAATATCTGCCTCTGTTTTTTCTTTCTTTTTATCACGATAGAAATCCGTGAAGACCGCTAATGTTTCATCATTTGTATGGAAGAGCAAATCATTTGCTAGCTTAATCTCTACCTCAGGAATGGATGCATAACGTTCTAGCTTCTCCGTATTCACAATTGCATAATCTAAACCAGCCTGTGTACAGTGATATAAATACACAGCGTTTAATACTTCACGACCTACTGGTGGTAATCCGAACGAAATATTACTTACACCAAGCACCGTTAATGTACGTGGCATTTTTTCTTTAATAAGGCGAATTCCTTCCACTGTTTCAAGCGCTGAGCCAATATACTGTTCATCTCCAGTACCTACAGGGAACATTAATGGGTCAAAAATAATATCTTCTGGAGCAATACCCCATTTTTCTGTTAACAATTGATATGAACGTTCAGCAATCTCTAGCTTGCGATGTCGATCAACTGCCATGCCTTGTTCATCAATTGTTCCTACAACTAAAGAGGCACCATATTTTTTCACTAACGGTAAAACTGCGTCAAAACGCTCTTCGCCATCTTCTAAGTTAATAGAATTAATGATAGCTTTCCCTTGAGAAAACTTAAGTGCTTCCTCAATTACTTTTTCATCTGTCGAGTCGATCACAAGAGGTACTTTTACTTTTTTTACAACCTCCTGCATAAAACCACGCATATCCGCTAGTTCATCGCGGTCAGGATTTGCTAAACAAATATCGATCACATGTGCTCCATTTTTCACCTGAGCGCGCGCGATTTCTGCCGCTTCCTCAAACTTCCCATCAATAATTAAATTTTTAAACTTACGAGAGCCGATTACATTTGTCCGTTCCCCAATAAATAATGGACGCATAGAATCGTCATACACTAACGGCTCTATACCTGATACTACATGACCATGTGTTGCATCTGGTAATTGGCGAGGCTTTTCGTCCTTTAGCACTTCTCGAATAGCAGCAATATGTGTCGGCGTTGTACCACAGCAGCCTCCAACAATATTCAACCAGCCCTTCTCTGCAAAGCCTTTTAGCTTCTGCGACAGTGATTCAGGTGACTCATGATAGCAGCCTTCCTCGTCAGGTAACCCCGCATTCGGATAACAGCTAATATAGCCTGTTGAAAGCTCTGCTAGTGAACGGATATGATCAGTCATAAACTCTGGTCCAGTCGCACAGTTTAAGCCCACTGACAATGGTTTAATATGCTCGATAGAAATGTAAAAAGCATCAATTGTTTGACCAGCCAGTGTCGTTCCCATCGGTTCAATTGTTCCCGATATCATCACAGGTAGCTCTTTTCCAGTTGCTTCAAAGGCACGAGATACCCCCAATGTTCCTGCCTTCACATTCAGCATATCCTGACTAGTTTCTAACAAGAGAACGTCTGCTCCGGCTTCGATTAATGCCTTTGCCTGAACATAAAAGTTTTTCTCTAACTCATCAAATGTAATACCACCCGTAACCGACAAGGTTTTTGTAGTTGGTCCCATAGCCCCCGCAACAAAACGGGGCCAATCGGATGTAGAAAACTCATCTACCGCTTTGCGTGCAATTTCCACAGCACGTCTATTGATTTCTTCTGCCTTCGCACCAAGATCATATTCATTTAATACAAGTGGCGTCCCTCCAAATGTATTTGTACAAATAATATCTGCTCCAACCTCTAAATATTTTTTATGAACTTTTTCAAGCACATCTGGTCTAGTTAGCACAAGATTTTCATTACAGCCATCGTAGTCCTCGCCGCCAAAATCCTCTGCTGATAAATTTTCATTTTGTAGCATTGTTCCCATTGCGCCATCAAGAATTAAAATTCGTTGCTCTAGTTGCTCTTCAATCAAGTGCTTAGCCATTTATACTTACCCCTTTTTTCTGTTCATCAAATTGCTCAATAAATTTCATTAATTCTAGTGTCATATCGTAGCGTAAAAATGGTGTAATAAGGTAAATACCATTGAAATATTCCGCTGCTACTTCTACTAATTCCTTAGCAATTGCAATTCCTTCTAATGTTGCGCGTTCCTTATCATCACCACAAGCCTTCATACGTGCTAACGCATCATCCGATAGTTTGATGCCTGGCACTTCATGATGTAAGAACTCCGCGCTTTTATAGCTCGTCACTGGCATAATACCTATATAAATTGGTGTTTCTAAATGCTTTGTCGCCTCGTAAATTTCCACGATTTTTTCTTTTGAATAAACAGGCTGTGAAATAAAATAATCTGCCCCATGTTCAATTTTCTTTTCTAATCGAGAGACCGCGCGATCCAGCACACGTACATTAGGATTAAAGGCAGCCGCTACAGAGAAATTCGCCTTTTTACGAAGTGGTTTCCCTGAAAACGATACACCTTCATTTAACTGTTTTATTAATTGGATGAGTTCCATTGAAGAGACATCATAAACGCTAGTGGCCCCTGGGAAATCGCCTACCTTTGTCGGATCTCCAGTAACTGCTAAAATATCATGAATCCCTAATGCATTTAATCCCATTAAATGTGATTGAAGACCAATTAAATTACGATCTCGGCACGTTATATGAGTTAATGGTCGTACCCCGTGCGTTTCTTTTAGTAAAGCACCCATTGCGACATTACTAATTCTTGGAGAAGCAAGTGAATTATCTGCCATCATGACTACATCTGCGCCAGCCTCATATAATTTTTTTGCACCTTCAATAAAGCCTTCGATTTCTAAATGTCTTGGTGTATCTAACTCCACTATTACTGAGCGTTCACGTTTTACTTTTACATGTAATGGCTCATAATTTGGTGGCTCTGCCTCACGTACAACCGCTACTTTTTCTGGTTTTGCATACTTTTCCTCAACCGGGGATAGCTCCTCTAAGTACTTTTTCGCTGCAGCAATATGCTTTGGTGTTGTACCACAGCAGCCACCAATTAAACGTACCCCCTGATCACGAAGCTCTACAGCTGCTCGACCAAAATAATCTGCCTCTGACTCATAAACGACACGGCCATCCTCCAAATCAAGAAGAGATGCGTTCGGATATGCTGACATAAATGCCTTCTTAGGAAGCTCTACACCTTCAAATGCTTGTATAGTATGGTAAGGGCCTAAGCGGCAGTTAACACCTACGATATCAGCACCTAGCGCTTCAAGTTCATGTAAGGCGTTATTTAAGCTCATTCCATTTTGCAAAACCCCAGGCTCGTGCATAGAAACTTGAGCAATAATCGGTAATTTCGTTTTACCTCGTAGCATTGTTAAAGTCGCTGTTAGCTCTTCAAAATCATAGTAGGTTTCAAGTAAAAGGCCATCTGGATTTCCTGCAAGTAAAACAGTTGCTTGCTCATCAACTGTTGCTAAAATTTCCTCTAACGTTGCGTCACTTTTACGAATACCACGGATTCCCCCAATAGTACCTAAGACAAATTGTCCACCATCTGCCGCTGCTCGTTTTGCAATCGTTATAGCAGCTTCATTAAACTGCTGCACACGAGATTCTAATCCATAGCGGGCTAATTTTATGGCATTAGCCCCATAAGTGTTCGTTTGAATAATATCAGCACCAGCTGCTATATATTCTCTATGAATCTTTTCAATTAATTCAGGTCTCTGTACATTCATTTCCTCATGGCAGTACTCCAAACCATAGCCATATAAAACCGTACCAATTGCACCATCTGCTGTAAGAACATGCGTTTTTAACCTTTCAAGCAATCCCATAAAACTAGCCTCTCTTCCATTATCGTTAAAATAAAAAAACCTTCTTTCACAAAAAAAGAAGGTTTTAACGTTTCGTAATTGTTTTCCTTCTCATCTTCGACACAACGGTCTTCTGGATTTAGCACCTGACAATAAGTTGGTTGCTGAAGCTTCATAGGGCCAGTCCCTCTGCTTCTCTTGATAAGAATTTAGTATGAATTTTTCAAATAATTAAAAGAATCATATCCTTTACGAACGATTGAGTCAAGACTATTTCACCGAACAAAGGGTAAATTTCACGAAAAAAATTTTTATATCAAACAATTACGATAGTTTTTCAGCAAGTTCCTCACCAATTTTTTTACCATTTTGAATACATGCACCTATGCCCACTCCAAAATAAGAGCATCCCGCTATTGATAAATTTGGATAGTTTTTCTCAAGCTCTTTTACGAGACCTTGCAACGCTTCACGATGTGCCAAGTCGTACTTCGGCATCTGGTCGATCCATTTAGTCACGTCAACAACAGTTGGTTTTTCCTCAATCCCCAAGCTTTTTCTTACATCATCTAGAGCAACAGCTGCTAATTCTTCATCTGTCATCATACGCAATCTCTCATACTCAGGGTTAATGCTCTTATAAAAAAGCCGTACAAGTAATTTCCCTTCAGCTGAGGTGTGTTTCCACTTGCGACTTGTCCACGTTGCTGCATTACAAATAACACCCGAATTATGTGACACAATATAGCCTGTTCCATCTGCTGGTAATCTATTATCGGGTACATCAAATCCTAAGTATATTGTAATTGCGGATGCAGTATTGAATTGTTCAAAATAATCGTTTAAAGATTCATCATGCAATAAGCTTTGTACCGATTCATTTGGCAGAGCCATTACAACATGATTTGCTTCCATCACTGTACCGTTTTCTAATGTAACAGAATATTGATTCCCCAGCTTTTTAACACTAGTAGTGGCAACTCCTTTTATAATTTCTACATCCGTTAATGTTTCTTCAAGTCGATCTATTAGTGATGATAAACCATTTTTAAATGAAATAAATTTTTTATTGGCCGCTTTCACAAATTGTTCTCTGTTTGCATCAAAACCTTTAATAATACTACCGTAATCATTTTTGTAATCGATTAAATAAGGTAAAGTGGAAGCAATTGAAAGTTGATGTAAATCTCCAGAATATACACCTGTAAGTACGGGCGCAATTTGGTTTTGAACAAGCTCCTCACCTAAATAATACGTTAAAAATTCTCCAATTGAACTTTCCTTTGTAAACTCTTCATTTGGCATTGTTAAATCCTTTAATGCTTCTTTTTTACCTTCCTCTGATACAAGCGTGCTTTCCTCAAGTGCTTGTAAGCTCATAGGAATACCGAACGTTGAGTCTGCTGGGATGGCATGTAACTCGTTATTTGTGTAAATATACGAAATACCTGTTTCGTTGTACACAAGATTATGTTCAAAATCAAGCTCCTTTACTAACTCCATGACACCTTTATGACGCGCTACAATAGAATCTGCCCCTGTTTCCATGATGAAGCCTTGTTCATATGCAGAGTGAAGCTTGCCACCAAGGTATGTATTTTTTTCAACAAGTACAAGTTTTACATCTACGTTTTTCTCCTGAACTTGTCGCTGTAAATAATGCATCGTACACAATCCCGTAATTCCGCCACCTAATACAACAACTGTTTTCATATTAACCGCCCCTATTTTTAGTTCTTTACTCAGTATAAACTTTTTTTCTCGAAAATTACGTTAAACCCTTTACAAATTTAGCAAAAATGGAGCTATCCAACGCATTGGATAGCTCCATTTTTTTCTATAGTATATATTCGCTAGAGGCTTTAATCTATCTAACGGAAATTATATATTAACAGTTGATATAGTGCTATTTGTGCCTAAAAGTGAGTAGCGCCTAAAAAAATAGGAAACAACAAATTTCTTTGCCTTTTGATTAGCTCTCCATTAATTTAAATTTTGTGCAAAGCTAGCTAATTTTTCAGCAGAATTTTTCACTTCATTAAAGGCAATACCTAATTCACTTAGTACTTCTACTATTGCTTGTACTTCTTTTTCCATCCGACCATTTTGATCTTTGGCTTCAGTCATAGCATCTAATATGTTAGTAAATTGTCCTTCTGTTTGAACCATATTTTCCTCACCAGAAGCTACCTCTTCTTGAATATTACTAAGCGAATGAACTAGTTTATCTGTTCGCTCATTCGTTTTATGTAGTAACGTTGCTACCGATGTGACAGATTCCTTTGTTTGAATCGATAGTTTCCGTACTTCATCTGCAACAACACTAAAGCCTTTACCCGCTTCTCCAGCACGAGCTGCTTCTATTGCCGCATTTAATGCCAACAAGTTTGTTTGATTAGCAATATTTGTCACAACATTCATAATCGATTCCATTTCCTTTGACATATCTGTCAACTGTGCAATATTTTCCGCTATATCATCAAGCGAATAAATAATATTACTCATATTTTGCGATTGACTCTTTAACCGTTCACGACCGTCTAATGCCTGACTCTCAGCCATAGTCGAAACTTGAAGTGATTTTTTCGCTAGTTGTTTAATCTCTTCTGATTGTCCACTTAAGCGATGAAATGAATTGTTCGTTTCCTGAGATATTGTGGCAAGACCTTCCGAAGACTCTACGATTTCTTGCTCTATCGCTTCTTTCCTACGTTCCATTTTTTCATGAAGTTGCTCAATTGTGTGCTCAAACGCCTCTAAAACTAACTGTTGCTCAAAATTAGAAATTTTTGAAATGGCTCGAATTGTATTAAGCTGATCCATTGGATGATTAATATGTTCTTCAACCAAATCAATAAATGATGCTGTTAAATCTTGAAAAGCACAAATATACCATTGTGTTTTAAGCCCGATATGGACATGTACTTTAGCAATTTTAACTCGCCTTTGATAAAAATCATCATCAATCGTACCATTAAACATTTCAATAATATGACGTCGTAAAGTAATTTTCAGCTTCTCTACAGAACTATGTTTATTAATAATGTCTACTAGGGTACGCTCAGTTACAATCATTTCATAAAATCGATTAACAATGTTATCAATATTGCCTTCTACAAAAGGTTGAAAGGCTTTTAAATATTGTAAATCCCGTTTTGTCAATTTAAGCAAATCAATTTGCTTTTTTATTGAATGGCGATTCGCTATATCCATTTTTACAATGAATTGCTCTAAATCTAACGCCGTTGTCTTTCTCTGTTTTTGAAAAATCACACATTTACCCTCTTTCATGCCGTGTACTTTTGAAAAGCTGAGAAAAATCTAATTCCGTTCATAAAATATAAGAGATCAGGAAGGCTCATCACATAATGTGGAGTTGATTTCCGTTCCGACTGGACGTCCCAGCCTCGACTCCAATCAACTTATATAGTATATGTTTATAAAATGTCATCCCCAACTTTTAGGATGTTGGTTAACCATTTTAATCTATTACCTAAAAATGGGCGTACATAAGCAAAAAATCCTTTTATCGGTCAAAATTAACCCTGTATTTCCCTATTTAATACCCGAGAAGAAAAGCACCATTATTTTCCAAAATATTGCGAAAAAACGGTATAACAAAATAACCTTATAATTAGCTATGGCTACTAACTACTCTTTCAAAATCCCACATATACCTTATACATTTTATAAATAGCTGTCAATTTTCATTTATACATTTTTTACCATAAAATGTACGAAAGTACCTATTATCTTATTTATTGTCCAAAGCAAAAAAAAAGCTACCACAATACTTTTGGGTAGCCAATTTACATCATCTCTGTTTTTTTTATGCTTATTTTTTCCTTGTTTTAGTTTGTAGTACTATCGCTTTATTATATTAATATTTTTACAATCAGTTAATTATAGTAATACACACCTATCCCATGTCCGAAAAACAGAACCTAAGATCTATACAGAAAAAGTTAATAATTGAATCTAAAAGCCTAGTATTTTTTAATAAAAAACACCTACATCCCTTTTAATTCTTGCAGTAAATTTGCAGCTTCCTCACTTCCCGCATTTGCTGCAAGTCCATACCACTTTATAGCCTCTTTAATATTTCTAGCTATTCCTTCCCCTTTATTGTATATGTGCCCTAGTTGTAATTTAGCCTCCAAATCACCTTGAAGAGCAGCCTGTTTAAACCAATGAATACCCTTTTCAATATTTCGTATACCTGCTAACCCTTGGCTCCAAATAAAGCCCAAATCATAAAAGGCATCGACATGATATTGCTCTGCAGCTCTTTCATACCAATATAATCCACGGTTCACATCTTTAGGTTGCCCTAAGTGTCCCTCTAAATAGATTCCTCCGAGCCTGTATTGTGCCTCAACATAGCCTGCTTCTGCAGATTTTTTATAGTAGCTACATGCTTGTTCCTCGTCTTTGTCGATTCCTAATCCCTGCTCGTAAATAATTCCGAGTGTAAACATGGCCTCTGCCACACCTTTTTGAGCGGCGAAGTCGAACCAATTCTTCGCAAGTACCAAATTTTCTAGTACCCCCTCACCGTTAAAATACATATCTGCTAAATTATTTGCAGCATCTGGATGCCCTTGCTTCGCTGCAGCTTCATACAATAAAAAAGCTCTATTATAGTTTTCTTGAACACCTATACCTTCAAAATAAAAATTACCAAGTGCATATTGTGCATCGGCATTACCTTGTGATGCTGCTAACTCAAACCATTTTACTGACTTTTCTGGTCGGAAATATTCGCCGTCAATTGCACTATAATATTCTCCAAGCTGAAATTGTGCATCGGCATCTTGTTCCTCGACGGCATCTTTGTATAAGTCAATGATTTCTTCATGATCTAGATCTTCTTCATCAAACGCCTCAATCTGTTCATTTTGGTGAACAAAATACCATTCCAATATATCAAGTACATCATCAACAACTTCATTGCAATTGGATAACTTCTCCAGCGAAGAAACTTGCCAAATGAAAATATAGATAGGGAGTGGAATTGCTTCACGCAATAAATCATCATATTCAGCTAAAAGTGTCAGCACATTCTCCTGTACAGACTGTGTCTGTTCTGGATGAATAATTTGCAAATGTCGTTGCTGATTTTTTTTCAAAAGTCCTCGCACAACTTGATATAATATTTTGTGCAAGGCTGCTAATTGTACTTCTTCGACTGTTATCAAATTAATGTTTTGTGCAAACCACGTATCTTGTGTTTGCGTGAGCTTTTGTAGGGCTCCAATTCGCTCTTTATTTTGTTTTGCTAAAAATTGCCCATACATACGTTTCCCCCCTTACACACTATCAATTTCGCCTTGGCGTAATTGTTGTTGCTGTCGCACAGACAAAAACTTTGTTGCTGTCGCTTTGCTTTCACACAGATAAAAACCTTGTTGCTGTCGCTTCGCTTTCGCACAGATAAAAACCTTGTTGCTGTCGCTTCGCTTTCGCACAGATAAACCTTGTTGCTGTCGCTTCGCTTTCGCACAGATAAACCTTGTTGTTGCTGTCGCTTCGCTTTCGCACAGATAAACCTTGTTGCTGTCGCTTTGCTTTCGCACAGATAAACACCTTGTTGCTGTCGCACAGATAAACCTTGTTGCTGTCGCTTTGCTTTCGCACAGATAAACCTTGTTGCTGTCGCTTTGCTTTCGCACAGATAAACCTTGTTGCTGTCGCTTCGCTTTCACTGCAAAAAACATTTACTAAATGAAGAAAAAAACTGCCTCACCACTATTATATGGAAGACAGTTTGAAATTGGTTACACATATGCTCTCAAGATTAATCCAATGAACAATGTAATGAACAAAAAGACAGTGACATGAATCCATTTATACATTTCTAATAAGCCGATAAATTCCCGAGTAAATGCATTAGGTACATAATAAAAGGCAGTCTTCGAACCAACACCTTGTGCATCAAGCTTCGCCTTTTTAGCATAAATACTTGCACGAAATACGTGAAAATTATTCGTTACAAATAAGGATCGATATTTTTTCCCTTGAGCATGCTTATCCATAATTTTTTTGGAGAATGCCATATTTTGTTCAGTATTTGTAGATTGATCTTCCATTAATACTTTTTGAGCAGGTATTTGATGTACGTCAACTATATATTTTTTCATGGCATATGCTTCTGATACTTCTTCATCATTTCCCTGTCCACCTGAGACGATAATATAAGGTCGTTCACCATATTTTTGAAATTGCTTTACTGCCTCGTCTAAGCGGCTAGCTAAAAGTGGTGGTACTTTATCTCCAATTAGTCCTGACCCTAACACAATAATATAGTTAGGCTCATAAAGGATCGGCGTAAAATGATATAGAGTAGCATAGGCCATTATGCTTGTATATAAAAACATTGTATAGCCAAAAACTAAAAACGCACCAAATTTCATGTTCGATATTCGTAAAAATTATAAATACATACCAAATCATCATGATAAAAAAGCTCAAGCCAAAAATAGCTAACAATAGATTACGAACTTTACGCCCTTCTTTTTCAAGTAAAACTTTACTATTAAAAAACGTAGCTATCGATAAAATAAACATCATACTCGGGAAACTTCCAAGTATGATGACTATACCCATTTTCGACACAATCCCCTGCTCATTCGGGAGAAATAAAGGATGACTAATTATTGTGCTTAAAATATACAACCCTAAAAAACCGAGAACTGCTGCATTGAGAAAACGCCTTTTTTCCATTATATATAACAGTAAAAAAATTAAAATTAATAGGAATAATGTTGAAATTATCGTCTCACTTCTTTCTTTTCATATACCCTGTTAAGCGCTTATCATCATAACGTGGGATTGATTTACGTTCCAACTGGGCGCATTTCTGGGGACGTCCAATCTTCATTATTAATCAACTCTATACAGAGCATACGTTATAAATACATGCAGCCTAGCTTTCGGTTATGGGCTCTGACACTACTTGTCCAAATTTGTCGATATACCTAAATTGATGGAAGCGTTTATTTTATTTTTCGAGATAGTTCATGTAAAATTACAATTAAGAACTAGTTTATGATAAAAACTAAAAATTATATTGGAGGAATGTCAGTAATGAAAAAAATCCTTGCTGCTCTTTTTGCAGCGACACTTATGTTTGCGTCTGTTGGTGCAACTTTATTCATCTCAGATACACCCACTGCAGAAGCTAAATCCTATAAGTCGGGTAAAAGAGGCTTCTCAAACAATAATCATAACAATAACTCAAATTTCCAAAAATCTCAGGATACAACTAAAGACCAAAATAATACAACAACAAATAAAAACAAGACAACTTCTACAAACAAAACGGATTCACCAGCTAAGAAAGGTGGCTTCTTCTCAGGCGGCCTTATGAAAGGCTTAATGCTTGGTGGCTTAGCTGGTTTATTATTCGGAAGTCTTTTCAGTGGTATGGGTATGCTTGGTAATATTTTAGGCTTATTAATTAACGTTGCAGCCATCATGGTTATCATAATGCTAGTTGTAAAAATTGTTAATATGTTTAAAGATAAAAAACGTAAAGAGGAAGCACAATGGCACAAATAATTAATGAGCAAGATATTATAAATGCAATTTGCTTATCACAGGCCTACTATAAAAACATCCGCCCTGAGGATGTACTTGTAGAACTAACATACGATGATGACACAGGCTTTGGTGCAGAAGTTGAAGTTAATGGTCAAATCGAAATGTTCAATACAGCAGCAATGATTGGCGCACTACGTGTATGGATTAAAGATGTCCTAAATGGTGACCCTTTTTCAACAGGCATCGAACTCGTCCTAGACGATGAGGAAGGCATTATTGCTAAACTATCGTAAAATAAGTAAAGAATAGCAGATCAATAAATCTTAAAGATTTATTGATCTGCTTTGTTAATTTTCGAGACGTTTTTTTACAGATATTCATCGCAATAAAAATAACATAAGTAAACGTTAAAAGGTAGAGGTGTCTATACACAACCTCTACCTTGAATTATTTCACTTTTTTAATAGACTACTAAAATTCACAAATATTTTTGCTGCATGGCTACGTTTTGTAGGAGCCTCAGGTGAAAATTTCCCTTCGTTACCTCTAACAATATCAAGCTCATATAACATTGTTATTGCATGTTTTGTTTCTTCATTGTAAGAGGTGATATCAGAAAATGGTGCTTTTCCTTCTACAGCATAAGGTTGCTTTTGTTGATGCTCATAAGCACGATTAATCATTAATGCTAATTGAGCGCGAGTAACCGGTAGTCCTGGATTAAACTTCCCATTCGTTCCCTTAACTAGCCCATATGCATAAGCTGCTGCAATTTCTGACTGAGTTCCGATATCATAGCTTGCTATGTCAGTAAATGGTGCATGTTCCTTCGTTGTTAAGCCTAGACTTCTAACAAGCATCGTAGCGGCCTGTGCACGAGTAACATTTTGCTCAGGTCTAAACGTACCATCTGCGTAACCTTTCATAATACCTTCTTCAGCGGCCTTCAGAATATTGTCCTTTGCCCAATGATTTTCTATATCTGTAAAACTTAAAGTTCTCCCTGTAGTAAAAGTAACTGATGGACTTTGAACACTTTCATTACCAGCTGCATCAACCGCTTTAACAGCTACCGTGTATGCTGTATTCTCTGTTAAATTATCCAAGGTTATCGCCGTTGTCTTAGCATTTTGTGTAAATGATAGCTTACCATTAACATATACTTTGTAATTAGCGACACCTATATTATCTCTCGCCTCCTGCCAGCTTATTTTTACAGTTGTACTATCTTTCATATTTGCTTGAATAGTTTTTGATACATCCCATAAAGAACTTGCTTTAATCGCTGGTAAAAACGCCTCGTTCGCTACTGCTAAATAGCCTGCTTCACTTAAATGAATATTTTCGGGATTTGGTAAATAGCTTGGAACATCTTTTGCTACAATATCGTAAGTCGGTACAAAAACGGCACCCGCTTTTTCAACAGTTGTTTTTATCGTTGCATTCATAACCTTTAATAGCATTTTAAATTGTGTTTGCAAATCCTCACTATAATACGGAAAAGAATTATAATACCCCATCACGTAAACTTGAGCATTCGGATTAAGCTTCTTCATTTCTTCTAAAATAGCAGCAATATTTTTTATTGCCTCTTGGGAAGCTTTTAACATCGCTGCTGCACTAATACCAGTTGTCTGAGACTCTTTTAAAATAGGTATTAAATCATTGGCACCAGCAGTTAAAGTAATGATTTCAGCCTCTTTAATAGATGTGCGAAGCTTTACTTTCTCACTTTGATAACCGAATCCTACCACTGGCTTTTCCACATTATTTTGTATATCTTCTAATACATCTTTCGTTGTATAGCCTGAATAAGCAAATCCTTTATTATAAGAAGTGATGAAACCATCTTGCTGTAAAGCTTGTGCAACAAAATCTGTGTAACCTAAGCCGATTATGCCAACGTCATTCATACCATGTGCTAAGGAATCACCCAGTGCTACATAATCTGCTTGAACTACCCAGCTTGGCGCTATGTAGTCTCTTTGTTCCTCAGCATTTACACCTATTGGTACTACTAGTTGTACTGCCAGAACGCTAGCCGCTAAAAACCGAAATTTCTTTGATAATTGCATACACTCTCTCCTCCAATTTTTACTAATTACTAGTTTAATATAAGGAGGATAAAAACGGGTTAAATAAGCTCCTCACCATAACGTGTGGTCGATCTCCGTTCCGAATGGGCGCTTTCCTTACGCTTTAACAAATTTCATCCACGACTTTGGTGATGAGCTAAAAACCGTGTTTTATTCCAGTTGAACCTTCCCATAAATGCCGCCACCACCAACTTCGATTGCCAATTGCCCGGTTCTTGCTAAATTGATCATCTTGGCAATTTTATGCGGCACGATTTGTTCGAGTTGTTCTAGAGTAACTCGATGCAAGATGTTCATCTCTGTACCGAATGCTTGTACTAATCGTTCCATCATTTTTGGCCCTAATCCTGGAATAAAGTCTAGTGGTACTTGATGAATATATGGTGGTCGTGCACGTTTATCTGTAACTTGCTCTGATAGCTCCTTAATACGTGTTGCAACACCTTTTATAATTTGCGTGCTTTCACAGTTTGTACAGATTGTGGCCGAATTGCTAAGCTGCTCGCCACATTTTGCGCAGACAGTCTGATGATATTTACCAAGTAAAGGATTTAAGCCATAATTGGCTGTTACAGCTCGACCCTGCTGTTCATGTAGCGCCATCTTTAATTCTGTAAAATTTGCATTAGATAGTCTTAATTTTTGATACTCACGTGCAATTTTCCCAAGTGAATGTGCATCAGAGTTGCTGACAAATGTATATGCTTGCAGCTCTTTAATGTTACTCACCATATCGGTATCAGAGCTCAAACCAAGCTCTATCGCATCTATCAGCTGCGGGTCAAATACTTCTGTTAAACTACGCTCTACGCCTTTACCGAACAAACTTTTAAACGGTGTAAAAACATGAGCAGGAATAAAAAGCCCACCTAATTCATGAACCTTTTGCTGGAGTGTTCGACCATCGCAATAAATTCGCTGAGAGCTTAAATGAATATTTTTCAAATGATTAGACATCCAATTTGAAAATTCCATCATGAGCAAAAGTGTTGGAAAATAAGCCAGTACATGAATTGGTCCAAGGCAATGATGATCATAAATCTCAATTTCAGTACCTGGAATAAGTGTTGTTTCTTGAAAACGAAGCCCTCCCTGTTCTAGCTCCTTCAGTTCTCCTTGTACTATCATCTCTGCCATTTCATCCATTACTTCTGGTGAATGACAATCAATAATACCGATAATATCTAGTCCCTTTCTTGCACTTGCAGTCTCTAAAACTCTTGCTAACGTTAACGTTTTACTGCCAGTAATTTTTACAGCACGTCCACTTGAAGTACGTCCAATATGAATATGTAAATCTGCATAGAAATCTTGCATCACTGTAACCACTCCTATTTTTTGATGACATAAAAAAGCCTCACATTGCTGCAAGGCATTTTATTCTTAATTATGATGGACGATTGCTATGAGTACTATTAATTGACTCAAAGGCACCTGAACCCTGTGATGGCATTGTCGAAGAATCGTATGCCACTAATGTCACTCCAATGTTCTTTTCTAGCTCATTAATTTTTTCAAGCTGTTGCTGATCTAGTTGTGCGATTTTTATCTCTTCCATTTTCATCAAATCCTTTCACGAATAAAGTTCCCTAAATAAGAAACATATATACAAGAAAAAATAATGACTGATTGTCAGTCATTTTCTTTGACTTTATTACAGCTATTTTGTAACATATTAAATAAGCAGGCCAAAAGCGAGGGATTTCATGTCAAAAGAAGAGAAAATTATTCAAGCTGCAATTGAAGTTTTCCGTGAAAAGGGAATTGAAAAGACAAAGGTTTCTGATATCGTAAAAGCTGCAGGTATCGCCCAAGGGACATTTTATCTTTATTTCCCATCACGTCTTTCAGTTATGCCAGCCATTGCAAAGGTTATGGTTGAGAAAATTATTGCTGCTATTAACGATGGTATTTCAAAACAGGAACCTTTTGCAAAGCAGCTAGAAAAAGTAGTAGATATTGTTTTTTCTCTAACAGAGGAATATCGAGATGTATTTGCTCTTATCTATGCCGGTATTACACAAACTGAACATATGAAAGAATGGGAAAATATATATGCTCCCTATTACGAATGGATGAATCATTTCTTAGATGAAGCTCAACAACAAGGAACGATACGCGCTTCTCTAAATACTACACGTTCTTCTAAACTTATCATCGGTCTAGTAGAATCTGCCGCTGAACAAATTTATTTGTATGACGACAGTGAAGAAGAAACAATTAGACTTCAAAAGCTTGAGCTCCTCGACTTTTTACATCATGCACTCGATTTACGTCACACATAAGTGACGTTCTCTTTTACATTAAAAATGACTGATTGTCAGTCATAATGAAAGAAAGGAATTTAACTATGCAAAAAGATTGGATTTATGTTGGATTAACTAGTTTGTTTGAATTATTTTGGATATTTGGTTTTAATGTTGCGAATTCATGGTGGCATTGGATTATTATTGTGACTCTAATTGCGATCGATTTCCATTTCTTATCGAAAGCTTGTGAGAACTTACCTACTGGCACAGTTTATGCGACTTTTGCTGGGGTCGGTACAATTGGTACTACATTAATGGACATTTTTATTTTTGACGGTGAGTTTAATGCTATTAAAGGAATTTTCATGTTTATTTTAATACTAGGTGTTATTGGTCTTAATTTAGCTGATAATCCTTCAAAAGATCATGTTGAAGAGAAAGGAGCTAATGCATAATGGGTTGGATACTTGTTTTATTAGCTGCAATTTCAGAAATTGTCGGTGTTGTAGGTTTACGCTTTTATAGTCAGGAAAAAAATATACGAAATTTATTAATATATCTAGGCGGCTTTGGGATGTCCTTTGTGCTTTTATATGCATCCTTTAACTATTTACAGTTAAGCATTGCCTATGTTGTTTGGGTTGGTATTGGTACAGTTGGTGCTGTTCTCGTGAATATTATATACTTCGGTGAATCTAAGAACCTGACTCGAATTATTAGTATCATCGCCATTGTCATTGGTGTGGCAGGATTAAAAGCAGTATCTTAATTCGGTTTGATTTCATTTCTTTATATTGTGGATATACCTTTTGAAATTAACTTTTTCGTTGAAACTTTATTTTATAACTATAGGTGTCTATTAAATAAAGTAGCTCTTCGGCAAAACGAGGGGTTGATTTCCGTTCCGACTAGGCGCTTTGTTGCTCCGCTACGTTAGCACTACGCTTTCGCACAGAAAACATTCGCTACGCTGCAGGGTCTCGGGCCAACACGATGTTGGTCACGAAGGCGTTATCACAGGATGTGATGGTTTTAGCCTTCGTTCCTCTATCGCTGATCCCCAAGGAGTCGCCCAGTCGTAACGAAGATCAACCACTTCGCTTAGCGTGTATCTTCTGGCATATCACTATAATTTATAGTGATAAACAATCCTCTAGATGCATTTATTTAAAAACTTATTTCAATATGTATCAATCATGTAGTTTCTAAAGCTTGCTTCGTGAATTGCTCTGGGATATACATTAAATATGGTTTACCTGTAAGTGGATGTGTTTGAATATCGGCATAAACACCAAATACATCTTGTAATAATGCAGGTGTAAGTACTTCTACTGGCGTTCCAAAACAAACAATTCGACCTTGCTTTAAAACATAAATTTGATCGCAATACATAGCTGCAATGTTTAAATCATGTATAGCAGCAACAACTGTTAAATGTAAGGTTTGGATTAAATCCATGAGCTGTAATTGATGCTGAATATCTAGATGATTTGTTGGCTCATCTAAAATCAGCACCTGCGCTTGCTGAGCGAGGGCACGAGCAACCATCACACGCTTTTTTTCTCCACCCGAAAGAGAGCTAAAGCTACGTTTCTCTAGATGAGCGATACCTGTTTGGTTCAGTGCATCTTTTACAATTTGAAAATCTCGTTCTTGATCAAGCTCCAATAATTTTTTATGGGGAGTTCTCCCCATACTCACTAAATCATGTACTGTAAAATCGAATAAGACTGGTGTTTCTTGACTCACAACTGCTAAATTTCGAGCAATGCTTTTACTCGATTGCTTTAAAATATCCTGTTCATTTAATAATACTGTTCCACTTTCTGGTTTTAATAAACGATACATATTCTTTAATAGCGTTGACTTCCCACTACCATTAGGACCGATTAGACCCACAAATTGCTTGTCCTTTATTCGAATACTTACTTCATGTAATATACGTGCATCAGAAATGGAGAATGATACTTGTTTCGCTTCTAATGTCATATGCTTTAATCCCCTTCACCGAATGAATAATTGTTACTACGGAGCAGCCAAATGAAAAATGGACCTCCGCAAAAAGCCGTAATAATTCCAATTGGCATTTCCTCAGGAGCAATTAAAATTCGAGCAAGTGCATCTGCCCAAACTAAGAATATCCCCCCTAATAATGCGCTAATCGGTATGACATATTTATGGTTTGAACCTACAATTAGCCGTACAATATGTGGAATGATTAAGCCGACAAATCCTATTGAGCCACTTACAGCAACAATCACACCCGTTAATAATGAAACTAATAAAATAAGCTGTATACGAAATTGTTGTAAGTTAACCCCTAATGTGACTGCTGCCTCTTCCCCAAGCAGTAATAAGTTTAGACTTCGATAGTGGAGCCATAACAAGGCAAATACTACAATAAAAATAATGATAGGAATTAAAAGATTACTCCACTTCGCGCCAGCAAGACTTCCTAGCATCCAAAACATGACCGCCTTCATTCCGCCCTCTTGCTTCGACATCATTAAAATAAAGTTTGAAATAGCAGATAAAATAAAAGACACCGCCATCCCTGAAAGTAAAAGTCGAAAGACGGAAATCCTACCTCCAACACGTGATAAGAAGAAAACTAACCCCATTGCTGTGAGCGAACCTAAAAATGCAGATACGGAAAGAGCATAAACGCCTAGAAATGAAAAAGCACCTAAAATGATGACGGCTGTAGCACCAACCGTCGCTCCAGAGGAAATCCCTAAAATATATGGCTCTGCAATTGAATTACGAACAAGTGCTTGAATGGCTGCTCCAGCAATTGCCAAGCCTGCTCCTACAATAGCGGCGAGTAATACACGCGGAGCTCGTATTTGCCAAATGATAATTTCCTGTGAGCGACTCCAATCTTCTTCGATTGAATTTTGTATAATCGGGATTTTAGAAAGGATAACCTTCCATACATAAAATGGCGTAACGGAAACTGATCCAACCATAATCGCAATTGTCATTGAAATGATAAGTACTAGGAAAAGAGTCATTGAGAGTAGCATAAATTTTTTATTCATCTGTTTATTTACTCCTAATCATTAAGATAAATGAAAAAAAAAGGGTATTCTATGCAAATGCGCATAGAAATACCCTAGATTAAACAACATCAGAAAGATTTCCTTCTACTATTGTCCGTAATTGCTTTCATCCTCGTGGGCATTACAGGAATTACTAATTGGCAGGTCTCCTGGCTTCGAATCAATGTACCTATGATTGCCTTCCCATTCTAGAACAGTGGCAAAATCATCATAGAACTCCTCTTTACAGTTGCGGGACAGCGTCGGATTTGCACCAACTTCCCTTTTAAGTGACACATTTACAAGATGTCACACCATTAGCATCGAATATTTAAAATTATGACGATTCTATCATATATTTTAATAGTTAGTCTATAACTATCCATTATTTATCAAGTTAAGTAGGAAAAACATTTTTACGTTAACCGTCAGTTATTATTAAGTTGACACAAAATCATTATTTTTTTACACTAATATTATCAACATTACTTTTTTAGGGGTGAAATAATGACAACAGTTACGGAACATACTCATCACAAATTAAGAACAGTCGATCTTGCATACATTGGACTATTTTCAACATTGATGATGATAGGCGCTAATATCACGTCTATTGTACCTTTCATGATGATTGGTGGAGTACCTATCACAATGCAAACATTTTTTGCTATTTTAGCAGGTCTTATTCTTGGTAGTAGAAAAGGGGCACTCGCTTGTACTGTTTATATGTGCATAGGTTTAGCAGGTGCACCTGTATTTGCCCGTTTCAACGGAGGCTTTGGACAAATTTTAAGCCCTACATTTGGTTTCATTGTTTCTTTTATAGTAGCTGCATTTGTCGCAGGTCTTATTGTAGAACGCAGTGGAACGAAGAAAAGCTATGTAGTTGCTGCATTAGTTGCAACTGCTATTAATTATTTACTAGGAACAAATTGGATGTACTTTGCCTACAAGCTATGGGCTAGTGCTCCTGATGCTTTCACTTATAAGATAGCGTGGCTTTGGATGATGCCTCCTTTACCAAAGGATATTATTTTAGCTATATTTGCGGGTATTTTTGCACACCGCCTTCAAAAGGTATTGAAAATAATTCCAATTAAATAAAGAGATAAAAAAACTGTCCAAAAGTATTTAGCATACTTAATTGGACAGTTTTTGGTTCATCACCAAAAGTTGTGGATGACTTTTGTTAAAACGTTTACTATGCAAATAGTTGATTGTAGTGGAGACTGGGCGACTCCTCGGGGATCAGCGTTTCAGATAAGACCCTGCAGCGAAGCGAAGCGGCTTATCGAACGCCCCCAGGAAGCTTTGCTCTGTGCGAAAGCGTAGTGCAACGTAGCGACAGCAACAAAGCGCCCAGTCGGAACGGAAATCAACCACACGTTTCGGTGATGATCCCATTTTTTTATTTTTAAACGTATTTTTTCATCCAGTTTAAGAAGTTATCAATAACTACATCTAGGAATTTGATAGTACCCTCATCTGTTAAATTGCCTTCTGTATCAAATTTAGTGTGTACTGCTCCAATATAAACATCATTACCATTAAGTAATGGTGAATTTACTCCAGGTGAGAATAAAATATCTCGTAAATGTAATTGTGCTTTAACAGTACCTAAGTTACCCATTGATGCTCCCATCATGAATGATGGCTTACCAATCATTACTTTATCAACGCGAGATAACCAATCGATGGCGTTAACCATAACACCTGGCACTGTACCATTATATTCTGGTGTTAACCATAGTACTGCATCTGCCGCTTTTACTTTTGCTTTAAAATCAAGCACAGGTTGTGGTGCTTCATTTTCGATATCTTGATTATACATTGGTAAATCTTTTAAGCTTAAGATTTCAAGATCAATTTTCTCTGCATAACGCTTTTGAACAAATTTCGCTAATTGCATATTATAAGATTCTTTACGGATACTTCCTACGATTACTATTACTTTCACGTTGTTTCCTCCTAAATGTACATTAACTTTAATATTTGTAAAGCAATTTTATTTTATACTTTACTAATAGTAGGTTGCAAATTCCTCAACTGGTTTACGATAACCACGTAAACGGCGACTACTTTCTTTTTCCTTACCTATTGTCATCATTAGTGCAATTTCATGTGTTTCTGGCACGTTAAAAAGTGCTCTCATTTGTTGTTGATCAAAGCCGATCATTGGACATGTATCCCATCCACGATTTTTGGCTGCCAGCATAAATAACATAGCCGAAAGTGAAGCGTTACGAATGGCTTCCTCCTTCATAAATTCCTCGCCACGTTCTTCATAAAATTTAGTATTTTCATCGACAAGATTTTCTAACTCACAAGCATTAATAATGCCTAAGTCTAGCATCCCTTGACTAAGGTTAGCTGTCTTTTTATAGGCCTCTTTATCTCCTAAAACAAGTATAACTGCTGAGGCAGAGTGCACTTTATATTGCCCGTATGCCGCTTCTCTTACTTTTTCTTTTTTTTCTTCATCTAATACAACGATGTAATTGGCATGTTGTAAGTTAAAGGCTGATGGAGCAAGCTTAACATCCTCCAAAATGGGACGTATATCTTCTTCGCTCATCTGGATACCCTCAATAAAATTATTTGCAGAACGTCGCTTATCTATTAGCTTTGTAAATTCCAACTAACTGACCTCCAATCATTTTTCTGTTAAGAGTATGTAATTTCCATTCGGGCAGAGACTTGTATATCTCTGCTGAATGGAATGAAAGGTATTACTCATATTCTTTAACGAACGTAATCGTACTTCTTACAGTGTCAATAGGGCGAACAAGCTTTTCAATTTGTGCACGCTTTGGCTCTAAAAATGGTGGCAACGATAATTTTTCACCTAAAGTTTCATAAGGCTCATCCCCCATAAATCCTGGGCCATCAGTAGCTAGCTCAAATAGAATTTGTGGTGCTACTCGTGTATAAAGTGATTCAAAGAAATGACGATTTACGTAACCAGAAGTATGGAAGCCAAAGCTTTCAAATCGTTCAGTCCATTCATTTAGTACAGCTCGATCCTCTACGCGGAATGCAGCGTGATGTACTGTACCGAAGCCTTGACGAGCTACTGGTAACACTGTATTAAGTTCTACAACGATTTGTGCACCGTTTCCGCCTTCACCAACCTCAAATAGGTGGAAATCCCCTTCTTCTGAAATTTCTTTAAAGAGCATCACTTTTTCTAGCATCTCTTTGAAATATTTAAAATTAGCAACTCTTATAAAAATCGGACCTAAGCCTGTAATTGCATATTCAAGAGGAATCGGTCCATCTTGCCATGGAGTGCCTGATGCAACACCTGTATTGTTTTCATCAGAAATAAGTTGGTATTGCTGATCGTCAAAATCGACGAAAGATAAAGTTTTCTTGCCAAATTGCTCTTTAATACTTGTATGTTTAACATTTAATCGATCAAAGCGTTTTATCCAATAGTCTAATGCTGCATCTGTTGGAACGCGGAATGATGTTTTGGATATTTCATTTGTTCCATGCACACCTTTTGGAATGTTTGGGAAATCGAAAAATGTCATATCGGTACCAGCGCTACCTTTATCATCTGCAAAGAACAAATGGTATGTTTGGATATCATCCTGATTAACCGTTTTTTTTACTAATCTCATCCCTAACACATAAGTAAAAAATTTATAATTCTCTTCCGCACTGCTTGTAATAGCAGTAACGTGGTGAATTCCTTTTAAATGATTCATTTTTTGCCCCTCCTATTTATCTCGATTTCGAGATATTTGTGTAAAATTTTTTATTTATTAACTGCGTTCAAACCAACCTTTTTCAGAAACATAATCATTGTGTCCATCTCCTGTTGATCTAATACTTCAAAAATCTCGTTAATTTTTTGTTCATGCTTTGGAAATATTTCTTCCATCAACGTCTGTCCTTCACATGTTAATAAAACATATGTGACACGACGATCCTTCGGGCAAGCACGTCGATACACAAAACCTTTTTGTTCGAGCTTATCAATAACATACGTAATACTACTACTTGCGATTAAAATTTTCTTTCCAATCACTTGAATTGGCTGCTCACCATGGTGATATAAAAACTCAAGTACCGAAAATTCGGTTTGATTTAATTCATATTGAAGTAGATCTCTCTTTGTTGCATCCTGAATCGTTTGATACGCCCGGAACAAGACCGTAAAAGCTTTTAAATTACGATTGTCTTCCCTCATACGACTCCCTCTTTTCATTTACTTCGAATTCTATTATCTTCAATTCGAGATAATAATAACATATAAAATTCTAAACAGCAATCCTTTTGTTTTTTACTGTAATCACAAAAAGGGCATCCCCTAAAATAGGAGATACCCTTTCATTTATAAATGATCGATTAATACTAGTAATTGCGGCCGCTGTTTTGTTCATAGGCAGCCTTTGCTAGACGAACTGTAGATATAGCCAAATCTGCATACGTCACTTTCTCAGTAGCATTGAATTTATTTTGCTGTCCATCAATTAGTCCCATTGCACTCGCTAAAGCAGCAAAACCTGCGTACGCTGGGTCAATTGAGCTTGCATCAGCAAAGTTTAATTTGTAAATGTCACTATGCTTAGCAGCATTCTCTAATTTTAGTACACGTACTAACCATTCTGCAAGCTCTTGACGAGTCAATGTTGTATCTACTGCAAATTGATCCGCCGGTTGTAAAATACCCATTCTTACAGCTTGTTCAACGATTCCGTATAATGGATGCTTTTTGTCAATATTCTCGAAGGATTGCGTATCGTTGCCTCTTCCATACGGACCACCAAAATCATAATATCCGTATGATAGTGACTTAACTAAGATTTTCAAAGCTTCTCCCTTTGTTACACCTGCATCAGCATTAAAGTTTGCTGGGTCTTTAACCTCTAATATATTTTGGCGTAGTAAATAAGTTAATTCTCCACCAGCTGTTGGATGTGAAATGGCTGGTTTTTCTTTAGAATCATCAATTTTGTGAAGCCATTCACCAGTGGTTGCATCAATACTATTGAACAAGATTCCATTATAAACTGGCGAGTATACTAAATCATATTGGTGATTATCCTCTCCATCCTGTTTTGCATACTGGAGCCCCAATTTTATCCCCTCATTAAACGTTGCTTTAGCTTTATCAGCAGGAATAGCTTTGTTTACAGAAGGCCAATTATCAATCTTGCGATTATTAATACCTAAAGAACCTAATTTCCCATCTGCATTGATACTAACAGAAATATCATCCCCTACTACGGCTATGCCATTGACAACACGTGGGAAGGAGAAGTAATACTGTTTGCTGTATTTGTCATATACTGTATCTTCTATTGGTTTTGAATAATTATGAATATATGACGGAGCCCACTCTTTTAAGTAGTCTATTGCCTTTGCTAACGCAGCATCTTTTGAAATTGGTTCTACTTTATCACCTGTCTCCATGAAGTCTCTACGCATATCCCAGTATTTTGTAATTTCACCTGTTGCCTTGTTCACTTCAAATGATGTGCCTGAGCCATGATCTCCAAAATCATACATATAATTCACTTCGTAAATTGTCTCGCCATTTTCATTTTCTCTTTCATTAACCGAATCAATTTGTAGCTTTACTTTGTCTGAATCAACTTTTAAGAAAGACTTAGCTAACTCTTCAACTTCTGCTAATGTAATATCCTTCTTTCTAGGCGCAAGTGGTTGCGATGCAAGTTTTTCTACACCTTTTGCCTTTGGTACTTGTGAAGTGAAACCATTCATTGTTTGCCACTGCCCATTTATTGCATGTACTCCATTGAAGTTTGTTGGCGGCATATACACAAGCTTAGCACTAGCTTCACCTGTCTGGAAGTTATAGTCAACCATGTAACGTAAATCAACTGACAAATTTTCGCGAACTTGTGTAAGTATATCTGACTCATTCTTTTTCTGTTCTAAGTTATCAAATGTTGCCTTACTAGTTGACTCAGTATTACGATACATACCTGTAACTTCACCATTTGCTAGAACTTCAATATTGATTTGCTGATTACTAAATGGCACACCATTGTGTGTAGGCGAATACGCGAATGAATACGTAATTGGCTCAGATAAAGGTCTACTAAAACTAAAACCAAAATCACTATAAATATTGTCTTCACGTAGCTTGTAATTCGCAGTATCCGGCAATTTCTTTAGGAAGTCTTGGGCAATTTTTTTTGCTTCACTCTCTGAATACTTCACTGGGTACAATGCATCCGCTATATTGGCAGGCTGATAGTGAAAATTCTCTAATTCTAAATTTTCGCCTTTAAAAGTAAAATCACCATAAACGTCTTTACCATTGATTGTCTTATGGAAGCTTAAATTATAGCGTATCGTTTTATCATCATTAAAGTAATGCGCTTCCCCCATTGAGAAATCTTTCTCTGTTACAAAATTGAACTTGTCTGGAAATAGTGTATTCAATTGCTTAATAAGCATACTTTTTGTTACTTTTGTTTCTGTTGAAGAAACTTGAATTGCAACTCTCTCTTGTGGTTCTTTTACATTTGCTGAAGCTTGTGCCATTGGTGAAAGTACACCAACAGAAAATGCAGTAGATGTTAGTATGATACCTAACTTTTTAAAGTTTACCAAAATATACCTCCTAGATTATCATTTGCCATAATTATAATATAGATTACCAGAAATGGAAATGATGTTTTCGAATTATTTATTTTTATTAGAAAATAGAATGGACATAGAGCTTCCTTTATTGCTCCTGAAGATTCTCATTTCTTTACTACATCAAAATTTGACCCGATTAATAACCAATTTTGCGGGAATGGTAGACCCAACTTCCAATAGCCTACCCCTCGAAGTTTGTACTGTTTGATTAAATTGAACTTCGCTTGAATGGACCTTGCATCCTCGAACCACACCACATGTGCTTTACCTTGCTCATCATAGTATTCAAAGAATGGTGCTTGAGATCTTAAATCAAACTGAATAGCAGCATTATATTTCTTAGCAATCTCGATAGCCGCTTGTGGACTAACTGCTTTTGCATATGGTCCCCCTTGTACAAAAGGCAGTGTCCAGTCATAGCCATATAAATTTTGTCCAAGTAAAATTTTGTTCCGAGGTATCTCACTAACTGCATATTTTACAACTGCCTCTACCTCTGGAAGTGGCGATACTGCCATAGGGGGCCCTGCAGAATATCCCCATTCATAAGTCATTAACATAACAAAATCCACTATTTCTCCATGTGCTTTATAATCATGCCCCTCTGTCCACGGACCTCGCTGACTAGCACTTGTTTTAGGAGCTAGCGCTGTCGATACGGTATATCCCTGTGGATGGAATCGACTCACAGCTCTCCTTAAAAAGTTGTTATACGCTTGTCGTTGATCGCCCGGCAAATTCTCAAAATCAAAATGAATATCTTTAACGGTTCCTAAGCGCTTGGCCTCTTCAAGAATATTGTTAAAGAGCAGATCCTGTACTGCTGTACTTTGAAAAATATCTTTCGCCAAATCACCACTAAAACTAAAATTCTCCAAATTTGAGACAACCATCGCTAGAGAAGCACCTGTATCATTTGCAATTTGTGCCACACCTTGACTCGGAGGTATCTTAAGCGTCCCATCTCGCCTTGCCTCATAGCTAAATAGAGCAAAATAAGTTAAAAATGGACCGGCTTCTCTTGCTTGACTCAGTAATGCCTCACTAACGAATGTCCCTTTCGGTTCTAAATATGCCAATGTTTCTGCCCTTGTTTTTGGTTGAGGTGGAATATAAAGTCGCATACCAATCGATAAAGGTTGACTCGGACTAATATTGTTCACCTGAGCAAGTGTTAAATAATTAATGCCAAAGCGTTGGCCAATTGAATATAGACTATCTCCTGACTGCACATAATAGAAGTTTCCGACAATCGGTATCACAAGCGCTTGCCCTATAACTAATCGATTTGGTTCAGGAATTTGATTGGCATCTACAATACTTTGAACTGTTGTCCCATATGTCTGCGCAATACCCCATAAGGACTCCCCTGCCCGTACAACATGTATTTGAATGTCAGTGCCTCCTTCTAGCTTGATAAAATCACACCTGTAAAGCTTATGAATTAGGCAATGAAAAGATGTCATTGCTCAGTAAGAACAGATTCCCTGTAAACAAAAAAGGTCCATCGCTTATTCTAGCGAATGGACTTTATTTTCTTTGATTTTCTTAAAATATTCATTACATGTTCGACAAAGGTTTATAAATAACAAAGATGAAAGCAACTGAAATAAAGAACCTATAAAATGAACATTTCCCCGCATACTCGCATCAAAGTTTATTGAAAATGCCTGTATGACGAAGCCGCAAAGCATAAATGCCATGAACTTCTGGTATGTTTTAAATGTTTTAGCTTCAAGAGGTTTATTATTATGAATGTGTAATAATAGTTGAAAAACCCAATACATAAAGACGATGAATAAAAATTGCATAAACTGTACACCAATTTCCCCTAATATCTGATAACCTAGCCATTGATATAGCTCCACGAAAAATGACATTATCATTAAAATAATGGCAAAATTCTTCGACCAACGCTTTAAGTTATGAAAAGACGGCAACAGATGGATACCGTATGCAAAGAGTAGATAGCCAATGAAATCTGGTAATATATCAGGTAATCCAAAAGCATTTAAATCTATAAAAACAAAACCCATGCCACTAAGTAAATACTCGTAAGGATTTTTCATTACTTTATACCTCCCTCATTTGTTTTCATCAAGTAACTATCCTGTTTCTGTTGAATTTCATCGATATTGTCTCGCTTACTCTTATAATCGTAGGATTCGCTATAGCTTGGTTGCACAATAGTTTCATCAATGTTTCGATGCTCTGCATATACTAAGTTCCCTATCCATGCAAAAAAAGACAAAGAAAAAGTCATGTAGACAAGTCTTCCCTTCGTAAGCCCCTTGAAATAAACGAACAAAATAAATGACGAGAGCGCAAGCATGAGGAAAATGCACACTATAATGGTAAGGTCTTTTTCCCATTCGGTAGTTAATTGTGCTGCATTTTTCAATTCGAACGATTGCCCCGTTCCAATCATAAATACAAATAGAAGAACAGCCAGTGTCACCGGAACGGTTAGTATTGTTGCAATAGAAAATCTTGTTGTCTTCTTTAGATGCGTCTTTTGGAGTTTTTGACGTATTTCATTTGAGAAATCTACATCTGGCTCTTTATCAGGGCGTTTTTTTAGTGCGTCAAATAGATCGTAATCACGTTCTTCCATCAATCATCCCTCCCTACCTTTTTTCGAAGCCTCGCCATTGCTCGGTGAAAATCAACACGTACCTTGACTTCCGAGATACCTAAAATCACAGCTGTTTCTTGTATCGTGTAGTCTTTTAGCATTCTGCAAATAATGATTATCCGATCATGTGATTTTAATGTCATTAATGCTTCTTGTACTGTTTGCCATTGCTCATTTTTCTCCACAATCTCTAAAGGCTTTGGCACTTCTTTCAATACGGGCTGCCAGCTAAGTTTTTCTGTTATTAAACGCTTTATCTTCTGTCTTCTATGTATATCTACTGCTGTATTCCGTGCAATTGAAAAGAGCCAAGTTTTTACTTTATCGTTATCCTTTAATTTATCTAATTGCTTCATCGCCTTAAAAAACGTTTCTTGCGTAATATCCTCTGCCTCTTGTTTACTATTTGTATAATAAAGCGCAAAATGATACACATCTCGATGATAACAATCGTACAAATGTTCTATTTTCGGTATATCTTGATGCAAAACTTCACCCCACTTTCTACACTCACAAATAAGTCGTCGTAACCAATTATTTGTTACACTTTTCCCAATTTTTTTTACGCAACTAGCGTAAAACGCCTCATTCTTTTCACTGTTTACTCTCTTGTATAATGAAATTACTGTAAGGAGGTGTTCGATTGCGTTTATTTTACCAACAGAAGACAATCGGCAAAAAATCGCGTAAACTTCAAAAAATCCCATTTACGATTGAAGAGCCTGTCCATACTTTAAAAGATTTGCTTACGCAACTTGTTACACAAGAGGTCCATAATTATAACGAAAAGGCCTTGGATACTCCGCTTCATATTTATATAACTGATCAGCAGCTAGAGGAGGCAGCACAGCACGGCAAAGTACATTTTGGTGAGAAACAAAATGCCACAAAGCAGTCTGTAGAGCAAGCAATAGCCACAGTTCTTCAAGCCTTTGAAGACGAGCTTTTTTTAGTATTACAGAACGAGGAGCAGTTAAATTCACTAATTGCACCTTTAGCAATACGAGAAGATGATGTTTTTACATTTATTAAACTGACAATGCTAGCAGGACGCATTTGGTAAGGAGTGATTCCCATGACACTATCAAACGATCAAAGAAACCATTTTCAAAGTACAATAGATACTGCACCAATAGCTATTCAAGCAATAGCTACAGCATTACTTCAATATATGGATAAACGCGATTATGCCATTGAACAGCTAATTGCTGATTTGAAGATCACGACACTTGAGGAGCTATTTACTGGACCTCTTTTCGATGTACTAACACTATTTTCATCACAAGAGCGTGCTTTGAACATTAAGAAATTGGCATTACATTACGATCACACAATGTTTCAGACTGACATTATGCGTAGATCATTTCGATCTGCACAACCCGTACAGGACCACCTTTTTCAATGCTTACAATTAATTGAAGAAATGCTGACATTTGAAGAAATGAATCTACAGGAATTATTGATGAATCACAATCAATATGAGCATGGTTCATACCCTAACTACAGCTCCTTTGTGGTTAAAAATGAAAATATGAAGGTAATGTCTTTTCATGTTTTTGAACAAATGCTTGCTGAAGAACTGTCATTAGAAAACTCTGCTATGGAAGAAGCCGTTGAACATATATTATTTGACGAGCATCAAGGTAGCTTTTTTGGATATCCACTAATAAGAGGGATTTTCAAATCGACGAATGCTCGTCTACATGAGGCACTCGGTAAACTATTAGTTGCTGCTGCACGACAAGAGGGACTACGCCAAGCCATTGTTGAAAATATTGACCATGGCACATTAGAGGCACAGCTTACCATTATGAAGCTTATTCAGGAGCATCAGCTAACTCGTTTCTCCTCAGTTATTCGCGCAATCGATACATGGATGGGGCTTGGCTACAATAGCTTTGAAAATCAAAAAGTAACGGAGGAAGTATTGTCGTTAGCCATTCGAGCAATTGAAGACGATTATTTCACCCTTGAGCTATTAAAAAGTGAACGAACGATTGATATTTACGTAGCACTATGGACAATTTCAACGAAGGATTATTCGAAGCTCGATACAATTTTGCCAGAGTTATTACAACGCGAAAAGCATATCCAGCTGACAACGCTCGCATTTTTGAAAAATCTAGGGAAAGTTTCCTTCACTGCTCCGTTTGTTAAGGGTATCATTTTAACAACGAAGGATATTGAGCTATTTACATTTGCTTGGGGAAATTTCCTAAACGCAAATAACTATATTAATAGTGAATATGCTTGGGATAACGATTGGATAACGGATTTACAAAAGTTCTTGCAGGAAAATACCCAGCTACAAGGCATTGAATACCTATTATTTGAACAGCTTGAATGGGCAAAAAGTGAGCTTCCGAAAGATGGTATAACGATTGCAGGAAAACCTTTATCATTCGTCTATGCACACTTGTCATTAGAAGATTTAATTTCCACACAAATAATTTTGTCCCATCATTTACAAGATGAAGAGCTATTTCAACGTATAATTGCGAATGCAGATTCTTACTCTCCTACAAGTAGAATCGGCCTTCTTAATATTTATTGTCTTGATAATACTACGCAAGGAAAACGTGATTTTCTATTTTGCGCTTTACGAGATCGAAGCTCCATTAATCGTTCCCTGGCATTGAAAAAGATACAATCACTAACACCTACAGACGATGAAATTTTAAAAATTGAGGACCTTTTAGCGAATAAATCAGGTTCACTTCGTAAAGAAGCTATTTCACTCTTAAAGCTACAGTCGCAAGAGAAAACATTGCAAAGTTCCGAGCGACTTATACAGGACAAGAAACAGTTGAAGCGACTTGGTGGACTAGAACTATTACTGGAGGCCTCTAAAGAATATCACCTAACTAGTGAGCAAATAACCGCATTATGCAACCAGCTTCCAAAAATAACGAAGACTGAGCAAGTGCTGTTAGATCAATTGTTAACAAGTGATGTTCCAGAATATAACGAGGACAATGGCTTTGGTTTATATACGCCACACCCTCCTATTCAATACGACAACATCACTAATATTGATATAAAGATGAATGACGTGGAAGCATGGCAGCAGCTTGTTCCATTATATTTACAAGAAACAATGCCGCTAGAAAAATTCTTTGCTTATGATGTAGAGAAGCTTTTGTTAAAGCTTGAGCAGCTTATTCAGCTATTAGATGTGAATGCCCACTATGAATACGAGACATATCGATGGGATGATACGCCGTTCACAACAACATTAGGACAAACATTTAATATCGTCGCTTCGAAAACAGAAAATAATCGAAATGCAAGTCTCGATGTATATCCGATACCAGATGACATTCTCCAGTGGATAAAGACGTCCAAATTCAGTGGAGAGGATTTAGCTTATTTTAACTTTTATAACAATCTATCTGAAACGGTACATGAACTGAGCGAAGCAGCACAAGCTTTAATCGCTCCACTCTTTAATTATGCAGAAATAAAAGAACGTGTTACTAAGTTTAAAAACTTAAAATATCAGCGAACATTGGAACGAATTTTCACTGTACTCTCGCAAGATTTAGCTAATATTTCTGGTGAGCAGGAGCTTCATAAAGAGGCTGTCGCATTACTAGAACAGCATGCTCCAGAGTTTAATGCTTTTGAACAGGTAATCGGTATTATGCTTCAACTTTTAACACAAATACCAGCAGATCAGTGGAAGCTTGATGTACGAGAGAAGGACTATTATTATTATCGCTCTACTTCAACTATAGTAGATTTAGATGTTATCGATGCTTTTGTAGATTTATGTTTCTCTCACTATACGACTTACGGTGAATATGTCAAAATGCTTGCCATCAATGAAGAGTTAACAAAGAGAATGCAGAAAGAACAATATAGCCCAACTATATACAATCTAAATCTATTCCAATATTTAGATGCTTTTAATGCAGGTTTATTCACTAAGGATCATTTATTTGAAACCATCTTCACGAATACATTAGCCTCTGAGATACTTGTTGCACCAAACAAATTAACGGAGCGTTATCAAGAGTCATTTGAAGACTTATCGAATTTCTTTGCTGTTCGTGAGCAGGCCATTGATCGCATTTTAGAAATAGAGCTTATGCGTGGTGATATTCCTACAGCAGTAACGAAACTCGCTAGTAGTATTTCTTATATAGAGGGTATTGATTATTTCTTAAAGATTTTACAAGCACTAGATGGTGAAAAGCTTGCTCGTGGCTATATTTGGCAAGCGGAAACGAAGAAGGATGTTTTTTCTCGTCTGCTCGCAAGCTGCCATCCTAAAAAGGATGAAACTGCTCAGCAATTAAAAAATGCATGGGAAAAAACAGATATTTCAAAAGAGCGCCTAATTGAAGCAATGATGTATAACCAGCATTGGTTAGACCTTGTTAGTGAAGTGATTGGCTGGGAAGGATTAAAAGAATCCGCATGGTACTTTATCGCCCATACAACCGACTATTTATCAGACTTTGCTAAAGATCAGATTGCTCTTTTCTCAAGTATTACTGCTGATGATTTCCGTGATGGTGCCTTTGATTTAGCTTGGTTCCAAAGTGCATATCAAACACTAGGTGCTAAACAATTCAAACTCGTCTATGATGCAGCAAAATACGCATCGGAGGGAGCTAACCACCGTCGAGCACAGCTTTATGCAGATACAGCAATAGGTAAACTTAGCCCTAAACCGTTAATGGAAGAAATTCGTGATAAACGTAATAAAGATAAATTACGCGCACTCGGACTTATTCCATTGAAAAAATCGGATCCAAAGGATGCATTAACACGCTATCAATTCATCCAGCAATTTGTAAAGGAAAGCAAACAATTTGGCGCACAGCGTCGTGCGAGTGAAGCACGTGCAGCCAGCATTGCGCTTGAAAATTTAGCGCGAAATGCAGGAGATGGCGAAACAACACGCTTCACATGGCGTATGGAGCTAGCAGCCTTTACAGATATTAAGCATTTATTCGATGCACAACAGATCGAACATATTACTGCACAGCTACAAATTGAAGAAGATGCAAGTGTCACGATTATCGTTGAAAAGGATGGAAAACGACTGAAAAATATTCCTGCTGCACTGAAAAAGCAGGAGCAAGTTTTAGCATTACAAGAGGCGAGAAAAGAATTGCTGGAGCAATATAAACGAGCACGCCCAGCTCTTGAACAGGTGATGGAGCTTGAAACTAAATTTTCTGCCGAAGAGCTGATCAATTTATTAGAGCATCCGATTTTAGCACCGCTTCTTCAAAAACTCGTCTTTAAAAATAACGAGCATTTCGGACTACTAACTGAGGATGGTTTAAAGCTACTATCGAATGAGATAGTATCACTTGCTCCGACAGCAACATTAACGATTGCCCATCCTTATCACCTACTTGAAAGCGGTCAATGGCGTCAATGGCAAGCTTCTATGTTTGAACAGAAAATAAAACAGCCATTTAAGCAAATTTTCCGCGAGCTGTATGTGATGAATGCGGATGAAAAAGGGCAAAAAAGATCATTGCGCTATGCGGGACATCAAGTCAATCCATCCCAAACAGTTGCACTCCTAAAAACACGAGGATGGCAAATTAGTTATGATGAAGGACCACGAAAAGTGTATTACAAGGAAAACATCGTTGCCTCGTTGTATGCGCAAGCAGATTGGTTTACGCCAGCAGAAATCGAAGCACCAGCTATTGAAGGCGTCTATTTCTATAATCGTTTAACAGGTAAAGACATAGCATTAGACGATATTCCTGCAATGATATTCTCTGAAGTGATGCGGGATATTGACCTCGTTGTAAGTGTTGCACATGTTGGTGGTGTCGATCCTGAGGCAAGCCATTCTACAATTGATATGCGCAGTGTCATTGTGGAAGAATTAGCGAAATTATTAAAGCTAACGAATGTTGAAGTGAAAAAACAACATGCACTTATTGAAGGCAAACTTGCTAGCTATACACTGCACTTAGGTAGTGGTGTTGTCCATCAAGTGGGCGGCTCAATGATTCCAATAATCGCCGTACCATCTCAGCATCGTGGACGCATTTTCTTACCAATGGTAGATGACGACCCACGCACAGCCGAAATCATGTCAAAACTTTTACTGTTAAGTGAAGATACAAAAATTAAAGATCCTGCTATTTTAGGACATATTCGCAGCTACGAGCAAATGCGCTAAAGACTCCTGTGCATAAAAAACGGGAAAGTCGAAGAGTTATACTATGACACCTTAATTTCAGTGAAATAATAGTCAACATCTATGCCCTCCGCTAAGAACCGGAGGGCATTTTAATGTACATCTGATTTAATCATTTCAAATAATAACGGTACATTCGTTCCGCGCTGTAACGAATTACAGCCCTCCATTAAAAATGACCAGCTCATTTTCATTTTTTCTTTATACGAAAGCTCTGAATTAACTGGGAGATATTCTTTTAAAAATTCTTCTATGGAACTCGGTAAACTTTCCATAAATTCATCAGCCTTTTGTACCTTTTCCGTTGCTACTTCATTGCGCTCATTCCATAGTACATGCTCTAAGTTTGTAGAAAAGTAGAATAGCTGATACGGTATTTTTAATCGATGAATGCTAAAATGATCATTCGCCATAAGGATTTTGGCATTATTGGCCTTCATTTCATTTCTTTGTTCGATTTGCTCCTTACGCTTCTCTGATTTCACTAATATTGCATCTTCTGTATAGAATAAATTTTGCTCAATATCCTCCTTCACTTGGACAAATTCAGGAGCAATAAAACAGCCGTCTGCATCAGTAATATGAACGACTGCGGTTAAATCCTTCGCTAAAAACTTATACTTCTCCAAATAGCTCTGAATCACTCGCGTAACACTATTTTTAATATTAGGTATCCGTTTATTAGCATCCCACTTCGTTAAAATATCCTCCCGTTGTACATCGAAGCGAATCGTAGAATTTGCAAAATGTTCATCTAGATAATCTTCTAAAACAATTTGCTCCGTCTGCCCCTCTACAATGATTAAAAGAACCTTTTTAGTCATGCTTGACACCCGCTTTTCTAAAGGCACGCTTAATTTTAAAGATCTTCGTTTCCTTATAAACCTCTTCATCCTGTCCGCCCAACTGAATGGCACGTAAATAAACATCTCGAGCATTGTTTACCTCTTTAATACCCTTTAGCTGCATATAACGACGATCCTCATTCGTTGTCGTAAACCATAAGTTTTTAATAGCTAGCACCTCTAACACACGTAAATTGTGAGACGTGAAAATAAGCTGGCCTTTTCCGTCCTCATCAATCACTGTTAACAACTCGCCTAACAAATATTCAAAAACACCAGAATCTAATTCATCAATCACTACACAAGCATTTGGGTTATTATAAACTGCAATGAGTACACTAAGTACAGAAATAATTTTTAAAATTCCTTCTGACTCTGTCCGTAATGGTAATTCGCGTTCCCCTCGCTGCGATAAAAATTCGAAACGGATTCCTTTTTCCCCATTATCCATAGTTTGTTTTGTTAGTACATTAATCTTTATAGACAGACCTGGAATAATCGCTGATAATACTTGATTACTTTGCTCTATTACTTCACATAACACGTAAAACGCGTCCTCTGGCAATAACGCTGGCCCCTTCAAATTGTAAGGGATAGAACCACGAGTTTTTTCAAGATGGATACTAAAGGGCATACTGCGCTCTTCAAACAATGGTGCGATATTTTGATTATTAACGACATGTAAATCTCGATTAAAATCTATTGCTAAATTATGAAGCAATTGCATTTCTAGCTCTGACAACCTGTCCTGTAATAATGGCTTTAAATCTTTGTGAAAGACAAAGGACATATATTGTTTTTTAGATAATTGATGAATGACTAATAATTGGATACGCGTTTTTTCATTCATATCAGAAAGATTTGCTTTACGTAGTTGTATGTCTTCCTCTGTCACATTAATTAGAATCTTTGAACGCTTCCCTTTCTCGTTTTCTCTGTAGGCTATACGTTCAACCGTTGTGTACAGTCTATTTTCATCTTCTTGTAACTCTACATAATAATTGAGAAAAAATGTGCCAAATTGATTTTCTACAAGAAACTCGAACTCAATACTTGCCGTATCCTCCCCTGCCATAATTAATCTCTTTTCTTGAGATGGTAATTTAATTTCAGCAATCCAGCCGGAGATCAGTGCCTTTAACAAGCCAAATGCATCAACAATAGTTGTTTTCCCTGAACCGTTTTGTCCGTATAAACCTACAACATTTGCCTTGAAAAACGTCTCGAAATTCACCGCTAACACAATTTCACCATGTCGTACATTTCGTAAATTTCGTACTTTTATTTTCTTGATTTTTATAATGGCCATTTATTTAAACACCCTTCAATGATATTTCCTTCTATTATAATTAAATTTGATATATTTTATAACATTTTCTATTTTAATAAATTATACCCTTATCAATCATTCAGCTAGTTTAATGCCTATGACAAACATAATAGTGGGCATATGTTAGAAAAGAAAAAGAAGAAAGGTGTGTTTCATTGTTCAATCCTAGATTAAATCCCGAAGATGTAGATGTTAACATTCCGTTCCACCCTACCATGCCTTCAGGTAGCCCGTATCCACCACGTCCTCCGCAGCCATATCCACCACAACCATATCCGCCGCGCCCTCCGCAGCCATATCCGCCACAATCATATCCACCGCGCCCTCCGCAGCCATATCCACCACAACCATATCCACCGCGTCCTCCGCAGCCATATCCGCCACAACCATATCCACCGCGCCCTCCGCAGCCATATCCGCCACAACCATATCCACCACGTCCTCCGCAGCCATATCCGCCACAACCATATCCACCACGCCCTCCGCAGCCATATCCGCCACGTCCTATGCCATTTCCTGGCGGGCAATATCCCGGCTTACCAGGTTTACCAGGCTTCCCTGGATTAAATCTACCTGGAATGTAGTTTTGTCACCTGACATATTTGGAAGTCCAAAATAAAAGACCTTAGCAACAAGGCTATCCAGAAGTTCAAACACGAACTAGTGGATAGCCTTGTTATTGTTAAAACTAAGGAAGTGGAAACATGTCTATAAAATTTTCAGCAATGCTACATATTTCCTCATTTAATGAGCAAAGTATATAGAGAGGTGAATCTATGTGTAACGTAAAAAAAATAACTTTATGTATGATTAGCCTAATATTAATTAATTTGAGCATTGTATCTTCTTTCGATGCAAAAGAATCAAATAAAGTTAATGGACTTAAAGCACAAATAAAAGGCTTAGAGAATCGTTTGAAAAGCCTTGAGCCGATAAAACCCCAAACAATTGCTGACCCTCCTTTTCCAGAATTATCTCTCCCATCAAAATTTGTTACACTTTCACAGGTGATAGAGAATGGCACTACTATTCCTTATGACGTTATCGTCAATAATCCTGGCTATAAGAGACCTGCTTATGAAGTATATTGGCATAGCACAATCGGTCGGTGGAGCTATGTTCCAACTAGAATTCATTATGCACTGCATCGACTATTTACGAATTACGATGTTGCTCTTTCTGAATGGTACGACTTTGAACAAAATATGGGGTTCACGATTCCAATGTTTCAAAATAAAACTGATTTAGATTTATATATTGTCGCGTTCCAATCTGATATTACAGCAGTTTACACATTGGGGAATCAGGTGGTCGTTGTTGGAAATCCAAGAAGAACCGGTGTTCAAGTGATTACTATAAAAACAAGCGCTATACATCCCACAAATACCGAAGAATCTTTACTTGTGCAATTATCAACTCAAGCAGGAGAAGAAATGGATTATGCTCTTATCTCTTATATTTCTCCTGATTTTAGATTGAAGCAAAAAGAATAACTAAATAGCTCCATTTTCGAAGGTTTTTATTAGCGGGTTTGTTATCTTTATCAGCGGTTATTGGAGGTTTATCAGCGGTTTTGCTACTTTTATCAGCGATTGTTGGAGGTTTATCAGCGATTTTGCTATTTTTATCAGCGGTTATTGGAGGTTTATCAGCGATTTTGCTATTTTTATCAGCGATTGTCCATGTTTTATCAGCGACTCACAGAAAATTATTCGCTAAAGTATAAAAAAACCACTTCTCAAATTTAATTAGAGAAGTGGTTATTATTTGGCTGGAGCCGTGGATTACATCATTCCGCCCATGCCGCCCATACCGGACATATCTGGCATTGCTGAAGCTGGTTCTGGAATGTCTGCTACTACTGCTTCTGTTGTTAGGAATAGAGCTGCGACAGATGCTGCGTTTTGTAGAGCTGAGCGAGTTACTTTCGCTGGGTCTACTACGCCCGCTTCCATCATGTTTACCCATTCGCCTGTTGCAGCGTTGAAGCCTACACCGATTTCTTCGCGTTTTAGGCGATCCACGATAATTGAGCCTTCAAGACCAGCGTTGTTTGCGATTTGACGAACTGGCTCTTCTAAAGCACGTAGAACGATTTTCACACCAGTTGCTACGTCGCCTTCTTCTGCATCTGCAACTTTTTCAACTGCTGCATATACGTTAAGAAGTGCCGTACCACCACCTGATACGATGCCTTCTTCAACTGCTGCACGAGTTGAGTTAAGAGCATCTTCAATGCGTAGTTTGCGTTCTTTTAGTTCTGTTTCTGTTGCAGCACCAACTTTGATTACTGCTACACCGCCTGCTAATTTTGCAAGGCGCTCTTGTAATTTTTCTTTATCGAATTCTGAAGTTGTTTCAGCAAGCTGAGCACGGATTTGACCAATACGGCCTTCGATTGTATCTGCACCGCCAACACCTTCTACGATTGTTGTATTGTCTTTTGTCACAACAACTTTCGCAGCGCGACCAAGTGATGTAATATCAGCTGATTTAAGGTCTAAACCTAATTCTTCTGTAATTACTTGACCACCTGTTAAAATTGCGATATCTTCAAGCATTGCTTTACGACGGTCGCCAAATCCTGGAGCTTTAACCGCTACAGCATTGAATGTACCACGAAGTTTGTTCACTACAAGTGTTGCAAGAGCTTCACCTTCAACATCTTCAGCGATGATTAATAGTGGACGACCTTGTTGTACCACTTGTTCTAATAGTGGTAATACTTCTTGGATGTTTGTAATTTTTTTATCAGTAATTAAAATGTATGGGTTATCTAATACCGCTTCCATTTTATCTGTATCTGTTACCATGTAGTGTGATGCATAACCACGGTCGAATTGCATACCTTCAACTACATCAAGCTCAGTTGTAAAGCCTTTAGATTCTTCAATTGTAATAACACCATCGTTACCCACACGTTCCATTGCTTCTGCAATTAATTGCCCTACTTCATCATCAGCTGCAGAGATTGCCGCAACCTGTGCGATTTCCTCTTTATTGCTTACTGGGCGAGAAATAGCGTGTAATTCCGTTAGAGCTGCTGCAACTGCTTTGTCGATCCCTTTACGAATGCCTACAGGGTTTGCACCAGCTGTTACGTTTTTCAAGCCTTCACGAATAATTGCTTGCGCTAATACTGTTGCAGTTGTTGTACCGTCACCAGCGATTTCGTTTGTTTTAGAAGCAACTTCTGCTACTAATTTTGCACCCATGTTTTCGAATGGATTTTCTAGCTCGATCTCTTTTGCAATTGTTACACCATCATTTGTAATAAGTGGTGAACCGAATTTTTTTTCTAACACTACGTTACGACCTTTAGGCCCTAAAGTAATTTTTACTGCGTTTGCTAATTTATCTACACCTTGTAGCATTAATGAACGCGCGTCTTCTGAGAATTTAATATCTTTTGCCATTTGAATTTACCCTCCTGAAATGGAATATTCGTTAAGCTTCATCAATATATTTATAGAAATTTCGCCTTACCGTCATTGCCACCTATCTATTTGTTTATCTATGACAATCACTAAAGGCATTTATTTTAAAAGTATTAATTTATTCAATAATTGCAAGAATATCGCTTTCGCGTAAAATTAGGTATTCATTACCTTCATATTTAACTTCTGTACCAGAGTATTTAGAGAAAATAATGCGGTCGTCAACTTTTACGTCAAGCTCTACACGTTGTCCGTTCTCTAAAATACGACCCGTCCCAACTGCTACAACTTTACCTTCTTGCGGTTTTTCTTTTGCAGAGTCTGGCAGTACAATACCGAATGCAGATTTTTCTTCTACCTCGATTAGTTCGATTACAATACGATCTCCTAGTGGTCTTAACAAGTGAAACAACCTCCTATTAATAAAATATATGTTGATACTTTATTAGCACTCTATCTAGTCGAGTGCTAATACAATTATTATGATAATCAATCACACTTTCATTTGCAAGTCAGAACTACGAAAAATTTTGTTTTCTTTCCATATTCCTCTACAATAGAAAGGTAGCATAATGAATGGAAAGGATTTTGACTGTGAACAATTCTCAAAAAATAATTAAACATAAAAAAACAGCCCTTTATATTTTATTGATCTATATCCTCATGCAACTATCAGGGAAATGGCTGGCACAACCGTTTCACAAGTTTGTTATGAGTACAACTGGTTTACCTAGTGAGCAAGCTGCCCCACTTACGCAAGGCTGGTATATTGCACTTAGCTTTGCTATTGCATTAATTCTAAGCTTAATCATAACATCTCGCGATAAAGCGTTTTGGGATATTTATCAAGGAAAAAAAGAAACGATACCATTGTCAATTATGTGGGGAATTATCGGTTTCTTCTTAGTTTTCATTGGCCAAATGATTGGCGCAGCTATCGAAATGGGTGTATTTGGTATCCAAGGTGGATCGCAAAACACAGCTGATATTGTAGCTATTGCAAAAGGTGCTCCTATTGCGATATTAGCGATTGTCGTATTTGGACCAATATTAGAAGAGTTCGTCTTCCGCCGTGTTATTTTTGGATCGCTTGTCCAAACAACCAATTTCTGGGTAGCCGCTATAGTAAGCGCCATTTTCTTTGCACTTATTCATAACGACTTCTCACATATCCTGCTTTATACAATTTGTGGCTTGATTTTTGCCTTCTTATATCACAAAACAAAACGCATTTGGACGTCCATTATCGCCCACGTTATGCTGAACGGTTTTGTGACACTTGTACAATTGTATGCAGAACCATTGCAAAAGTTTCTTGAACAACTAGAAAAAATGCAATAAAAATTCAGTGGGAGTTTTTCTTCCCACTGATTTTTAGTTGAACCTCTATATACGACGAAAAAGCCCGATGCTAGTAATATGCATCGAGCTTCTATTATTATTGATTTGATTCTTCGATTTGACGTCGCTGTTGTTCAAGTGCCTCTTCGACCTGGCGTTTTTGCTCAGCTTCTTGTTCTTCCTTCATTCGCATTTCCTCTGATTTTAAGTATTTCTTATAGCCAATACGGGAAATCATAATGCTAATTTCATAAAGCATAAATAACGGTACTGAAACCATTAAGTGTGAAGCTAATTCAGGCGGCGCAATTAGAGCTGCACATACAAATAAACCAAAGTATGAGTACTTACGAATACGAATTAGTAACTCAGGCGATAGAAGCCCAATACGCGAAAAGAACAAGACTACTATCGGCAATTGGAAAAGGAAACCAAAAGGTATTGTAAGCTTAAATAAAAACGAAAAATATTCATGTATTCCAATCGTTTGTTGAATTTCCAATTCGTTTGATAAATTCATCATAAACTTTATGACATAAGGGAATAGTAAAAAGTATGAAAAAGACAACCCTGCTAAAAATAATAAAAACGAATACGGTATATAACTTAAAGTTGCTTTTCGTTCTACTTCCCTTAATCCCGGGCTAATAAAAGCCCACAATTGATACATCAATACCGGCGAAGATAGGATAAATGCTATTAAAAAAACGACTTGGATATAAATTGCAAGCGGTGTTACTACATCAAACGCATGAAGTGTTATATTGTAAGACTCTCCAGTAATTTGAAGGTATTTAACTAGCGGCTTCGCAACAAAAAAGCCACCCGCCATAGCGAGAACAAAGAAAACGGCAACAATGAAAAGCCGTTTTCTTAATTCTTCTATATGCTCAATGACAGTTAGATCTTTTGGATTCATCCTCAAACATCCTAACTTTACTTATCTAGTTCTTTCTTTTTCTTGTCATCATCATCTTCGTCGGCTAATCCTTTAGTAGCATTTTTAAATTCACGTAATGTTGAACCAAATGCCTTACCAAGCTCTGGTAACTTCTTAGGACCAAAAATTAGTAATGCGACAATTCCGATAATAATGAGGCTCATAGGACCTATACCACCCATTACAGCCACCTCCTCTTTATATCCATCATTTTAACGCATATTTCGCCATTTTGCTAACTAATAATATGTGAAAGTTTTTCGTCACTCTCTCATTTTACTTCATACTTCTATTTGACAGAAACTGTGAGCTATACTTAAAGTATGTACAATTATCACTCTTCCTGATTACGAATTAAATAAATGAGTGCCTGCAATTCTACCGACAAATCGATTGTTAAAAGTTGCATTTTATCTGGTACAGTAATACGCTCCGGTGTAAAGTTCAAAATTCCTTTTGCATTCATTGCTGCTAATCTATCAGCCATTTTCTGTGCAGAGCGTGGTGAAACTGTTAAAATCGCAAGCTCTGCTCCATATTCTGCATACTTTTCTTCCAATAAATCAGGATGAAAAACAGGAATATTGCTAATCATCTTCCCGTCCTTTGGGGCCTTTGAATCAAACGCCACAACGATATGGGTATTATGATTTTTTTGGAAATTATATTTTAATAAAGCACTACCTAAATTCCCTACCCCAATTAACGCTACTTTTGTCGCTTCATGTTGATCGAGCGTTTGACTAAAAAATTTTAAGAGATGCTGCACATCATAGCCATATCCCTTTTTCCCTAGAGCACCAAAATAAGAAAAATCACGGCGAATAGTTGCAGAATCAATTTTCATCGCTTCACTCAGTTCTTTCGACGAAATACGTTCCATTCCTTCTTGTGCAAAGTTTTGGATAAATCGATAGTAAAGAGGAAGTCTTTTCGTAGTGGCTTGTGGAATTTTTAATTCTTGTTTCAAACTTTTTCCTCCTTATAGAGTATCAAATCTATTTATGATACACGCTTAATTCACTATTTCTAATTTTATAATTTTCACTGGAGTATTTCTCTTTAGTTAATGGCGCTTTTACGCCACTAACTAAAGAGAAATCGTTTCAATCTTACATGACCGCTTGGAATAAGTAAAGCAACGACATTGCAAGCCAATCGCTCTTCTATTACACTAAGGAAGAATTGAGGTGTCAAGAATGATTGTTTTACAGGTCAATCAACTATATAAATCCTTCCTTGCAGATGAAATTTTAAGTGGCGTAAAATTAGAGATTCAACATCGTGACCGCGTTGCATTAGTAGGTCGTAATGGTGCTGGTAAGTCTACTTTACTTAAAATAATTGCTGGTCAAATGTCATATGACTCTGGCGATATTATTATCCCTAAAGGTATACAAATTGGGTATTTAGAGCAGCATGCTGGATTAAACTCAACATTGTCGATTTGGGATGAAATGATGACAATTTTTGAGCCACTTATTGCCCAAGAACAAACAATCCGATCATTAGAACAACAAATGGCAGATCCAGCTGTTTATGAAGATCCTACTTTATATGCAAAAATAATGTCCGAATACGATCATTTGCAGCATAATTTTAAGGATGCAGGTGGCTATCAATATGAATCGGATACACGTTCTGTGCTTCATGGCATGCAGTTTTATCCTAATGATTATGAAAAACCAATTAGCTCACTATCAGGGGGACAACGGACTCGGTTAGCGCTCGCTAAGCTTCTGTTAAGTAAACCTGACCTATTAATACTCGATGAACCTACTAACCATTTAGATATTGAAACCCTCTCTTGGTTGGAATCATATTTAAAAGGCTATGAAGGGGCTATTCTAATTGTTTCCCATGACCGCTACTTCTTAGACCAGGTTGTTTCCATTGTCTACGAAGTCTCTCGTCATCGCGTCACAAAATATACAGGCAATTATAGTGCCTATTTAGATGAAAAAGCGAAAAATTATGAGCGTGATTTGAAGCTTTTTGAACGTCAGCAAGATGAAAAGGCAAAACTTGAGGAATTTATTCAAAAAAACATTGCTCGTGCTTCTACTACTAAAATGGCACAAAGTCGTCGTAAAATGCTTGAACGAACAGAATGGATGGAATCCCCTGATGGTGATGAAAAGTCAGCAAGCTTCGGTTTTACAATTGAGCGTCAAAGTGGTAACGATGTATTGTCTGTTGATGACTTAGCAATAGGTTATGGCGATAGGAAAATATCAAGCGGCATCACATTACGCACTTTCCGTGAAGACCGTATTGCACTTGTTGGACCAAATGGCGTTGGTAAATCAACTTTATTAAAAACCATCGTCAAAGATTTGCTACCACTCTCAGGAGAGATTCGCTATGGTACAAATGTTCAAATCGGTTATTATGATCAAGAGCAGGCAAAGCTGTCTAGCAATAAAAGTGTGCTAAAAGAGCTATGGGATGAATGGCCTTTAATGAATGAAAAAGATATTCGCACGGTGCTAGGCCGTTTCTTATTCAGTGGCGATGATGTAGATAAAATCGTGTCATCTTTATCTGGTGGAGAAAAGGCTAGACTTGCATTAGCTAAGTTAATGATGCAAAAGGCCAATTTCTTAATTCTCGATGAGCCTACCAATCACTTAGACTTAGATAGTAAAGAGATACTGGAAAACGCACTGATTGATTATCCTGGAACGCTCTTATTTGTATCGCATGACCGATATTTCATCAATCGAATCACTACAAAAGTAATCGAACTATCTGGCGATGGTTCCTTTGAGTACTTAGGTGACTATGATTATTATCTTGAAAAGAAACAAGAGCTATTGGAACTTGCGCAAATGAAGGCTGCCTCTCAACCGCAAGTACAAGCTGATATACTTGAGAAGACCTCTACTTCTAAAATTGATAAAGAGGCTAAAAAACGGGAGCGCCAAATTAGACGTGTACTTGAGGAACTAGAAGGGAAAATGCAGCAAGTAAATCTTGAAATTGCTCGCTTAGAAGAAGCTCTTTGCGATCCCGAGATTTTCACAGACCACGAAAAAATTACACAGCTTCAAGAGGAATTATCAACTGCTAAGGAACAGTATGAGTTATTCGAAATGGAATGGCTTGAGCTAAGTGAAGAACTTGAAAATATTATTTTATAACATCCTCTTGAGGTGGAATAAAACTTGTAAAGCCATGTGCCTTGTCGCATGGCTTTTTACTTTACTCGCGTTTATTTTTCATATATATTGGTCAAGTGCTATTTTTCGACAAAAAATGCCCACAACTTTATACACACTATAAATCTAGTAATACCAACATATCAACAGACTTTTCCACATTGTCCACAATTCAAAAATATTTTATTCACATCATCCTGTGCAAAATAGGCTACTATATATTGAATAATCACAAGTTATGCACAAGTTATCAACATTTTGTGCATAAGTACGGATGTTCGCTGTTTTATTTTTACCTTACCTGTGGATAATTTTCTGAAAAATTTGTCAACTGATCGGATTCAAATTTTCTTATAGACACTGTTTTCTCAACAATTTTTTCACAAAAAGCAAAAAAGAGGTATTTTAGAATCAAATCTAAAATACCTCTTTTTCTATAATCAATTATGCCTCAGCATAATTACGTCCGAAATCCGCTTTGTGCTTAGGCCTGCAGATGTTTATTGCACGAAAGCGAAGCGTCAGCGGCAGATGTTTTTTGTACGAAAGCGCAGTGCTAACGTAGCGTCAGCAGCAACAACACGAGGGCCAACACGATGTCGGCCATTTCGATAATGCCACAGGACGTAGCGTTCTTAGACTAAGTTCCTCTATTTCAGCGAGTGTTTGGACACCCGCTGAAATAAGTTAAACCCAGGATTTTAACTCCATTCCAGGGCGACCATTCATAGATAAATTGCCTCGAATGCCTGCTTCAAACATAGTCGTTGCTACTGCCCCAATCATAGCAGCATTATCTGTACATAGCTTTAATGGCGGCACGAAAAATGGGATGTCTTCTTCAACAAATACCTTCTCAAGTGATGTACGCAAGCCCTTATTAGCCGCTACACCCCCAGCTGCAATAACCTGTTTCACTTTATATTCGCGAGCTGCCCGTAATGTTTTCGCTGTTAACACTTCCACTACACTTTCCTGAAATCCTTTGGCAACGGCAGTCGGACAAATTTCTTCACCACGTTGGTCCATGTTATGTTTATAATTAATAACCGCTGATTTCAAGCCGCTAAAGCTAAAATCATAAGAATCTTCCTCTAACCACACTCTTGGGAAGGATACAGCCTCATCTCCCTCATGTGCTAATTTATCAATTCGCGGACCACCTGGATACGGTAAGTCTAAAACACGCGCAACCTTATCATAAGCTTCACCAGCTGCATCATCTCTCGTCTCACCGATCACTTCAAAAGAGCCATGTTCTTTCATATAAACTAGCTCTGTATGGCCACCTGATACAACAAGCGCTAACAATGGAAATTCCATTGGCTGCACAAGTGCATTCGCATAGATATGTCCAGCTATATGATGTACACCTATAATTGGTAAATTATTAGCAAATGCAAAGGCCTTCGCGGCATTAATCCCGATTAACAATGCACCCACAAGACCAGGACCTTCAGTAACTGCTACAGCATCTAAATCATCTGGTGTCATATGTGCCTGTGCTAATGCTTCTTCTATAACCACTGTAATTTGCTCAACATGATGACGAGATGCAATTTCAGGTACAACCCCACCAAATCGTTTATGACTTTCTATTTGAGATGCAACCACATTTGAAACAATTTCAGAGCCATTTCGAATAATCGCTGCTGCTGTTTCATCACAGCTCGATTCTATTGCTAATATCATTCGATCTTCCATCATAAATTCACCCACATGACAAGGGCATCCTCCCCGTTATCTGTATAATAGCCTTTACGTATGCCACCATCTTGGAAATCAAGTTTTCGATAAAGATTTTGAGCAACTGTATTTGTTACTCGTACCTCTAAACTCATGACTTCCATACTATGCTCTCTAGCAATACGCATTGCCTCTCGCATTAAACCTTCACCAATTCCGCGACCTCGAGCAACCTCTATAACGGCTACGTTCGTAATTTGCGCCGCGTCTATTACCATCCACATTCCACAAAAACCGATTATGCTATTATATTCATCTATAGCTAGCACATAATGTGCATACTGATTTTCATGCACTTCATAATAAAAAGAATCTAACGTCCATGGTGTAGGAAATGTAGCAAGCTCAATTTCATATACTACTGGAACATCATCAGATACCATTTTACGATATGATACATTACTACTCATGTGCCTTCTCCTTTTGTTCCTTCAGCCAATTCGCCTCCGCCTCTGCAATACGTTTGTATTGCGGGACAAAATGATGAACTGCATCCACACTTGGTAGTTCCACTTTCGTCGCTAATCGAACCGTTTCACTTGCTCGTGGCAAGTCATGACTATATGGGATGCGTAGCGCATAATCACCTAGCACCTCTACGATTTTATGCCAAAAAACATCTACATCTACTCCAACAAATAAAATCGGTGCTTCTAAAGCCTGTAAACGCTCTAACAAGCCATCAATATGATCGTGATAATCATCTATAATTGTTTCAAGTTCACAACCTTTATAAACGGCCGTATAAACATTGCCTCTTCGCGCATCAAAAATAGGACAAATAAACCCATCATATAGTGCTGCATTTGCGGCCAATGACTTTAAACTAGAGATTCCAACTAAAGGCTTTTTCAACGTCCATGCTAATGTTTTAGCAAGTGTCACACCTATTCGTACACCGGTATAAGAACCAGGTCCTTCTGATACAGCAATCGCATCCAACTCACTTGGCTTGATGCCTGCCTTTGCTAGCACTTCTTCAATGGCTGGCATAGCACCTGCCGAATGCGTTAATTTTATATTTTGTACAATCTCTGCGATCACTTTTCCATCTCTGATTACAGCTATAGAAAGTGGTGCATTCGCTGTTTCAATTCCTAACCAAATCATTTCATTAGCTCCTCACATAATGCCTCATATCGCTTGCCAAGAGGTGTTAATACAAATCGTCGTTGATTTTCTCCGATTCGGTAAATTTCTATTCCAAGACGCTCCTGTGGTAAATCCTGTTCAATCAAATGAGCCCACTCGACAACTGATACCGCATCACCATAAAATAGTTCGTCCCATCCAAGATCCTCATCACTTTCTGCTAAGCGATAAACATCTAAATGATTAAATGGTAAACGCCCCTCATATTGCTTTACAATCGTAAATGTCGGGCTATTGACCGTTCTCTTCACGCCAAGTCCCTTCGCTAATGCTTTCGTAAATGTCGTCTTACCGGCGCCCAAATCACCCTCTAATGTAATTGTATCCTGGGCTTCTAGTAAGCTTGCTAGCTTCAACGCAAAATGCTCAGTATCTTCAAGTGAATTCATTATTTTTTCATACATCATCTCTTTTTCCTCTCCTAGCTCCATTACCTCTAGTTTACCGAAACAAGCGTAAATGTTCAAAACATCCAATGTATTTCAAAAAAACAATTACACCTTGGTGTAATTGTTTCAGCTTGTCGATAAAATATTAATTGCTGTGTATCTAATAAACAAAGGTATTTTCGCTCCAAGTAGGTACTCGTTATGGGGTGAATCGTAAGTTGAATCTACTAATCAATTATGCCTTGGCTAAATCGCCGTTAGCGTTATTAAACTATGTCCTGAATAAAGATAAAACACGCTTATTTTTTATGCCCCTTTGCCTCAACAACTTTTTTATCAACCAATTTATCATCTTTAAATCGTATTAAATATGTTTTTGTCATAAGTATTTCATCATTCCAGCTGTATTGATCTTTTTTTACTATGTGCCCTGCTCCTCCTGCAATTTTTACCACTTCCATATATGACATACCTTCTTTTAATTCCCCAAATTCTGCTTCATTCATATTTTTCTGCCAGTGGTACGAATTGGACTCCTCTATGTCTAAAATAGGATCTCCACAGCCTGCTAGTATTACTATAGCACCTATAAGTAAGCTTATATTCAGACGTTTTATGTAAAAATAATTTCGCATGCTAACACCTCCAAATTCTTCATATGAGAGGAATCGATAATATAGTCTCTCTCATTAACGAGCAGTAGTGTATCTGTACCAAAAGCGAAGCGTCAGGTACAAGACTAGTTCAGCGAAAGCAAAGAAAGTTAGATGGGGGATTAATCGCCCGTAAAACCTGAATATTAATCTTTATGTTTACTGCTCTACTTGTTTCCTCAAGCGGTCTGGTAACTGACTGCAAGCCTTCTCAGTTTGTTTACACATACAGCTAGGGCCTTTGCTAACGAGTTTTCAATATGAGTGTTGGGGCATAAACTTTAATCTAAAAATCTATGGATACCCCCAACAAATATTATAGAACCAATTTTATTGATATCCACTTTTTTCCTTATATTAACAATAAAAAAAGTTCTTATGATTTAAAAGCATCATAAGAACTATATTATCGTTTATAATGGCGGTCCCGACCGGGATCGAACCGGCGATCTCCTGCGTGACAGGCAGGCATGTTAACCGCTACACCACGGGACCTCTTTAAGACATTTATAAATATATCATAAAAAACTGTAACATGCAATATTTTTTTCATATTTTTTTAGATTTCCACCAAAAGTTGTGGATACATTTGTTAAAACGTATGTCATGTATATAAACTGATCTTCGTTCCTGCTAGGCGACTCCAACTCCTTGAGGATTAGCAATAGAGGAACAAAGGCTAAAAGCATCACTTCCTGTGATAACGCCCTCGTGACCTACATCGTGTTGTTGTCGCTGTCGCTACGTTAGCACTACGCTTTCGCGCAAAAAACATCTGTCGCTGTCGCTTCACTTTCGCACAAAGAACATTTGCTGCTGCCGCTACGTTGGCACTTCGCTTTCGCTCAAAAAACATTTGTTGGCCCAGGCAGCTCATCTGACGCCCCCAAGAAAGCTCCAGTCGGAACGGAAATCAACCAAACGTTATGGTGATGAGTCAATTCTTCAATTATCTCCCTTCTTTTGGCATCGATTTTGCAAATAAATTAAATAGATTTTACAAACTATTTCATAAGGAGGTCGTTTCAATGATTCGGTACATCTTTACTCGAATCGGCTACATGATAATTACGTTATTTATTATCATTTTGCTTTCATTTTTGCTAATGAAGGCATTACCCGGTTCTCCATTTAATGATGAACGCTTACCTGAAACACAAAAAGAACTACTTTACAAAAAATACGGGTTAGATAAGCCGGTACCTATTCAATTCGGTATTTACTTAACAAATCTTGTACAAGGAGATCTAGGTATTTCATTTGTTTTGGATAATCGTCCGGTTACTAAAATTATTCAAGAGCGTATCGGTGCCTCTGCCATTCTCGGATTTCAAGCTGTTACTGTCGGTACTTTAATAGGCTTACTATTAGGTATCGTGGCGGCGCTAAGGCATAACACTGTTATAGATTACGGTGCTACTGTTTTAGCTGTGCTCGGTATCTCCATTCCATCCTTTGTATTTGCAGGTTTTTTACAATATTGGGTTGGTGTCAAACTAGGCTGGCTACCAATCGCCTTTTGGAATGGTTTTGAATACTCAATATTACCAACAATCGCGTTAGCGGTCGGTGTTGTTGCAACAATTGCCCGCTTTACACGGATTGAAATGTTGGAAGTGCTCAATCAAGAATACATCTTAACAGCGAGATCAAAAGGACTGTCGAATTCCGTTATTATTACAAAGCATGGTATTCGAAATGCACTAATCCCAATCATTACAATTATCGGACCATTAACTGTTAATACGATTACGGGCTCACTAGTTATTGAAAAAATTTTTAGTATCCCTGGGTTAGGAGAGCAATTTGTTAACTCCATTATTACGAATGATTACCAGCTTATTATGGGAACAACAATCTTTTATGCTGTTTTATTTGTAAGCGTTATCTTAGTTATTGATATTTTATACGGATTCATCGACCCTCGGATTCGTGTCATAGGAGGCGAGTAATTTATGACAACAGAAGTAACCGACAATGCGACGGTAAAAAAATATCCTCCTGATTTGTTTGAGCCTGCCTCTCAAAGTGAATTTGTTGATAATTTTACGTATCGTCCCGAACAATCATTTTGGCAAGATGCATGGCTTGGTTTACGCAAAAATAAAGCAGCTATTGTTGGCTTATGCATTATTATTCTAGTTATTTTACTAGCTATTTTCGGTCCATTTATGAACAGTCATGGCTACGATGAACAAAATCTTGCGCGTACAAATTTACCACCAAAAATCCCTGTTCTTGAGAATATTTCATTTTTAGGTTTGAACGGTGTTGATAGTCGTGGCGTTGACCAATACGAAGCAAAAGGTATAAGTGAAGATTTTTGGTTTGGTACAGATGAATTAGGTCGGGATTTATGGACACGTATTTGGCAAGGTACACGTATCTCTCTTTATATTGCTTTTTTAGCGGCAACGATTGATTTAATTATAGGGGTTGCTTACGGTGCTATTTCAGCATTTTATGGTGGTCGCACTGATAATATCATGCAACGTATTATTGAAGTGTTAGTTGGTATCCCTGGGCTAATTATTAATATTCTTCTCATTCTTATTTTAAAACCAGGAATCATTTCTATTACTATTGCGATGGTTATCGTCGGGTGGATTAGTATGGCTCGTATCGTACGAGCACAAATATTAAAGCTAAAAACATATGAGTTTGTTCTTGCTTCTAGAACGCTCGGTGCTAGTAACCAACGCTTGATTTGGAAACATTTAATTCCTAATACACTAGGTCCGATTATTGTAGCTACTACTTTTACCATTCCAGGAGCTATCTTTACTGAAGCATTACTAAGTTTTATCGGCCTAGGCCTACAGCCACCAACTGCTTCCTTAGGAACGATTGTTAATGACTCTTATAAATTATTACGTATTTATCCACATGGCATGATTTTTTCATCCATTGTCATTAGCTTAATTATGATTAGCTTTAATCTACTAGGTGATGGACTGCGTGATGCATTCGATCCAAAAATACGTAAATAAGGAGGGGTGCGAATTGAAAAAAATATTAGAAGTTAAAAATTTAAGTATTTCATTTAATACGCAAAATGGTGAGGTTCAGGCTGTACGCAATGTATCATTCGACTTATTTGAAGGTGAAACACTAGCAATCGTTGGCGAGTCGGGCTCTGGAAAATCAGTTACTTCTAAAAGCCTATTACGATTAAACCCTGCTGAAACAACAATGCTGAAAAACGGTCAAATTTTATACAATGAAAAAAATATTTTAACGTGCAGAGAGCAGGAAATACGTGCAATTCGTGGGGCTGAAATCTCAATGATTTTCCAGGATCCCATGACTGCATTAAACCCCACGATGACAATCGGTAGTCAAATTGCAGAGAGCATAAAAAAACATTCAACATTACGTGGTAATCAAATAACAGAACGAGTGCATGAACTATTACAACTTGTTGGCATTAAAGAAGCAGATAAACGATATAAACAATATCCTCATCAATTTTCTGGAGGAATGCGTCAGCGTATCGTTATCGCGATGGCACTTGCTTGCGAGCCTCGTATTATTATTGCCGATGAACCTACCACAGCTCTAGACGTTTCGATTCAAGCACAAATTCTAGAATTGCTAAAAAACATTCAAAAAAAGATGAATCTTTCAATTATCTTTATTACACATGATTTGGGTGTTGTAGCAAAAATGGCTGATCGCGTTGCCGTGATGTATGCTGGAAAAATTATTGAAATTGGCTTAGTTGATGAAATTTTTTACCATTGTCAGCATCCATATACACAAGGTCTACTCGCTGCTATGCCAAACCCAGATATTGAAACCAACACACTGTACGCTATTCCAGGAACACCACCAAACTTACTGCAACCGCCGATTGGAGATGCCTTCGCTGCTCGTAATAACCAAGCACTCAAAATCGATTTTTTAGAGGAGCCACCAATGTTTAAGGTCAGCGACACACACTATGCAGCTACTTGGTTATTGCATGAGCAAGCGCCTAAAATGATACCTATTCATCAACAGTTAGCCCAAGCTGAACGCAAGGAACGTGAAAAAGCACCTGTATTTGATACAACCAAACCGTATTTAACATTACAAGGAGTAAAGCAGCATTTTAAATTAGATAAAAACGCTATAAACAAAGCTGTAGATGGCATTACTTTTGATATTTATAAAGGAGAAATCTTCGGTTTAGTTGGAGAATCTGGCTGTGGTAAGTCCACGACAGGGCGCTCGATTATCGGACTCAATATACTAACAGATGGGGATATTCACATCGACGGTAGGAACATTAATGAAGCAAAGACGAAGCAAGAAAAATTAGCCTTTAATCGCAAGGTGCAAATGATTTTTCAAGACCCTTATTCTTCCCTAAATCCACGTATGAAAATTGCTGACATTATTGCAGAAGGTCTTGCTATTCATGGCGTACCGAAAAGCGAATGGAGGGCAAAAATTTATGAGCTATTAAATATAGTAGGTTTAACGAAAGAATATGCGAATCGCTATCCTCATGAGCTTAGTGGCGGGCAACGTCAGCGTATAGGTATTGCACGCGCACTTGCTGTAGAGCCTGAACTAATCATTGCTGATGAACCGATTTCTGCATTAGACGTATCGATCCAAGCACAAATCGTTAATTTATTGAAAAAGCTACAAAAGGAACGTGAACTGACATATCTATTTATAGCACACGACTTGTCGATGGTGAAATATATTAGTAACCGTATCGGCGTCATGTATCGCGGGAAAATTGTCGAGCTTGCAGAAAGCCATGAGCTCTATGATCACCCTATTCACCCTTATACAAAGGCATTATTATCTGCTATACCACTGCCTGACCCAAAACTAGAACGTGAACGACAACGTATTATTTTTAATGAAGCTGAATATAACGCTACTAATAGAGAAAGTGAAAGCTTTACTGAAGTACGCCCGGGCCATTTTGTCATGCTAACAGAAGAGGAGCTTACCCAATACGATCAAGTAAACAGTGAGAGCATACCACTATGAAATTAAAAACAACTATATTGTTTACTGGTTGCATTTTAATATGTTCCCTTCTCTATACATTACTCTTAAAACAATCGATGACCATGCTGACAATGATTAATCATACTTTTCTTGCTTCACTTGCTTTTACAATCGTTGGAGCAATATTGTTTGTTGTGCAAGGTGGGCTTTTTAATGGTATCGCTTATAGCTTTAAACGCTTTTTTGCACGTGTCACTAAAAACGGTACCTACGCATATGAGTTAGATGGTGACTTGGAATTCGTACAAGCGCCATCCTATACCTTTACCTATCCACTGCTACTTGCAGGTTTGATTGGCTGTATTATCACCACGATTTTATCTCTTGTTTTCTATTTATAGATGGCTTATTTCAACATAACAAGGAGTTGATTTCGCCTTGTCCCAACTTTTGGTGATATCCTTATAGAAAAAACAGATGCTGCCTATCAATGTAGGCAGCATCTGTTTTTACTTTACAATTTCAACCCATTTATAGCTAATGTCCGCTGAAAACGGATGTTCATATAAATTTTTTACATATGGCTTCGTCAAACGACTTATACCTTTTTGGAAGGTCGGCGCAAATGCAAAATCATCCATCATAATCTTTTCAGCTTGTTGCATTAATTTCCAACGTTCAGAAACATCAGAAGTTGTTTTAGCTTTTTTAATTAATGCATCAACCTTTTCATTTTTATAGTGAGATTGATTGTAGTACGCAGTTGATTCAAATAACTCAATATATGTCATAGGATCTTGATAGTCTGGTCCCCAACCGCCATAGTCTAAATCATAGTCAACAGCCCCTTCTAATGCTAACTTTTGCTTATTAGGCTGCATATTGATTGTTAGCTCTAAGCCTTCAAGATTTGTTTCTAATTGATTTTTAATAAATTCTGCAGCTTTTTTAGATTCTGCACGGTCGTATGTTAAAAACTCTAGTTTTACTTTATCTACCCCTAGCTCCTTTAAACCAGTAGCCCATGCTTCCTTCGCCAATTCAACATTAGTTTTATTCATATCACCATTACCTTCACGGAAATCAACACCTTTTTCATCTGTTGATAATCCAAGTGGTACTAAATAATAGGCTGGAATAGAGCCATCCTGTAAAATCACATCTGCAAAGCCTTGTTTATCCCAAGCCATATCGATTGCTTTACGAATGTTCTTATTCGATAGAATTTTATTTTCATGGTTCATTCGAATAAAATACGTATTTGGTTTTAAGAATGTTGAATACTCTGGGCTATCTTTGTATTGAGCTACATACTCACTTGAAAGCTCAGCAGTGTCGATCTCTCCCGCTTCATATAGATTTACTGCTGTTGCTGTATCTTTCACGATTTTTTGTGTAATTTTTGTAAGCTTCACACTATCTTTATCCCAATATTTTTCATTTTTTACGAATGTCCAGCCTTGACCATGCTGCCATGATTCCAATACGAATGGACCATTATAAATCATATTTGCTGCTTCTAACGCATATTGATCACCTTGTGCTTCTGTAAATTCTTTGTTTAGTGGAAAGAACGGTGCATACGTTGTTAAGCTTAGGAAATATGGAATTGGAGCATTTAGTTGGACTTCCAATGTGTAATCGTTTAGCGCTTTAACGCCAATTTCATCTACCTTACCATATAGTGGATCGCCCTCTTTTTGAACACTAGCCGCATTTTTTATATCTAGCATTAAATAAGAATAAATTGCTTGCGTTTTAGGATTGATAGCTCTTTTCCAAGCATATTCAAAGTCATGTGCTGTAACAGGTGTGCCATTGCTCCACACAGCATCTTGGCGTAACTTAAATGTATATACAGTTCCATCCGCTGAAGCTTCATATGACTCTGCTATTCCTGGCACTGGTGTATTTTCTGGTCCGATACGGTATAATCCCTCAAATACAGAGTTCATTGCTGTAATTGCAAGTGCATCTACACTCCCTAATGAACTCATTGTTGCTAAATCCCCTCCCGCTACTAAATGTAGTTCCTGTCCAACAGTTGTGTTACCGTCAGTAGTAGACTCTTTGTCCGTACTATTGCCACCAGTTGGGCTACCAGAAGATTTATCCTCCTTGCCGTAGCAGCCAACTAATACAACTAGCATCAGCCCTAATAACACGACTAACCATTTTGTCTTTTTAGTCATTGTCATTTCCCCTTTGATTTTATTGCACGATAGCTACCGTGCAACAAAACATATATGCAATATTCATGCCGACACCATATTTGCTCTAAAATTTTGGCACAAATCTTGCAGTATATTAAAAAAGGGGGAATTATAACATGTCACTACTAGAACAATTACGTGTAGCATTACGAGCTCAACAATCGGATGTACTCATCATAACGAGTAATCAAAACCGTCGTTATTTAACAGGATTTACAGGCAGTGCAGGTACAGTAGTAATTACACCAACTCAAGCACTTTTACTCGTAGATTTCCGTTACACACAGCAAGCTACAAACCAAAGTAAAGAATTTGATGTTCGTGAAATCGATCGCAGCCGTTTATATGAAACTATCCAAGAAATTTTAGACACAGAATCTATCCAAACAATTGGTTTTGAGCAACAACATGTTACTTATGAGGTATATCAATTAATGGCTAGTAAATTAACAGCAACATTAAAGCCGCTATCTAATATTGTGGAAAATTTACGCATGATAAAAACACCAGAAGAAATTGAATTGATTAAGAAAGCAGCGTGGATTTCAGATGAGGCATTTAAGTATATTTTGACATTTATTAAACCAGGAGTGTCAGAAATTGATATCGCAAATGAATTAGAGTTTCATATGCGTAAAAACGGAGCTACTGGAGCTGCATTCGATATAATTATTGCTTCTGGCCATCGTTCTGCACTTCCGCATGGTGTTGCATCTGACAAAATAATTGAAGAAGGCGATATGCTGACACTTGATTTTGGCGCCTATTATCAAGGCTATCGTTCAGATATGACGAGAACAATTGCAGTTGGCGAACCACCTGGTAAACTAAAGGAAATATACCAAATCGTTTATGACTCATTACAAATAGCTCTATCTAATATGAGGGCTGGTATGACTGGAAAAGAAGCAGACAGCTTTTCACGAGAATTCATAAAAGCTAAAGGCTATGGAAAAAATTACGGACACGGTTCGGGGCACGGTATCGGCTTAGATATTCATGAAAATATTTTTATGTCTCCAGTATGCGAAGACATTCTAGAAGAGAATATGGTGCTTACTGTTGAGCCCGGTATTTACATTCCTAATTTAGGCGGAGTACGTATAGAAGATGATGTCATCGTTACAAAAAACGGTGTTGAAGTTATCACACACTCACCAAAAGCGCTTATTATTTTATAAAGTAACAGGCGTGTTGATTAGGAAAAAACAAGTTTATTATTGAGCGATAAAAGGATTTTTTCGTTACCACTTTGCCAATATATTTCCATTTTAACTGATTGTAGCGTAGGGCTACTCGACTCCCGCGGGAAAGCGAGACAGACGAGACCCTGCACGGAGCGAAGCGGAGGAAGCGGCTCGACGCTCGCCCGCAGGAAAGCGAGTAGCCCGTAGCGGAAATCAGCCTCTTTGGATGTATAAAAATGGTTAATCAACACACCTGATAAAGTAACCTTTTAATTTTGAAAAAGTGTATTGTTGGTATGAAAGCCTATGGAGCGGAGGGAGGCTCGGACCACGTCAAAGGAAAGCGTCTCCCGGAATGAAATTCGTAGTCAAGTACATATATTGGTGAAGAGCCCTTTTTCATTATTTATACACACTCATAATAATGTTCATTTTTTTGACACATTTTAAATATCTTTATATTAGACATTTATCACTAAAGCTCCTTTTTACTTTAGTGATAAATGTCAAAAATTATTGTCACTATTACTCAATAGCATCATTTTCTATAGATTTAAGTACTTAAATGGAGAATGGAGGTTTTAAAATGCAGCTTTCTATTAAACAAACTCAAGATTTGAATTTAGTGATGACTGCACAACTTCGTCAAGCCATCGAGTTACTACAATATTCTACACTAGAATTAGAACAGTATATTCGTGAACAAGAGCTCGAAAATCCATTAGTAGAGTTAAGTGAACCGACATTTCAAGAACGTACACATTTTTCAAAAGGTGTTAGCCGTCACACAAATATTTTGGAACATGTAACTAAATATGAAAAAAATATTCGTGATGATTTATTTGAGGAAATTAAGCTAACCTTCCATAAAGATCAGGACATTAAACTGCTTAAACATATTATTTATCATTTGGATGACAACGGCTACTATGAACAACCAATGACACCGACTTATCAAGATCACGAAATCGAAAAAGGCATTCACTTATTACAAAACATTGGGCCACTTGGTGTTGGGGCACGGAATTTGAAAGAATGCCTGCTATTACAAACAATGTATTGTAAAAATAGCCCTGCTCACGCAGAAACAGTAATTTCCTTTTATCTTGATGAACTCGCTAATCAAAAATGGAAGCGTATTTCCAACGAGTTAGATATATCACTTTATGAATTACAAGGAATTTATCAATTCATCCAAACTTTGCAGCCTAAGCTTAGCTCACTTTTTCATCAGGAAGCTATACATCATCATACACCGGATATTATCGTTGAGATTGTTGATGGCGCCATCACTTTTTCATTAAATGATTATTATTTACCTAAAATCAATATACATGCGGACTATGCACCCTATATTACTGCCCATTCCTCTGAAAAGAGTTATTTTAAAAAGTATTTATCAGACTATCAATGGCTAGTTAACAGTATTGAGCAGCGCCGAAATACAATTATTAAAATCACGAAGGCACTTATTGAAAAGCAAAAAGCCTTTTTTACACATGGCTTTGATGCTATAGAGCCTCTTACTTTGCGTGAAATTGCTGAACAAATTGAAGTACATGAATCGACAGTTAGCCGAGTGACAACAAATAAATATGTACAAACGGCTTTTGGGACATTTGAACTTCGAGATTTATTCACTTCTAAATTACAAACAGCAAATGGTAACAGTGTTTCACAAATAAAGGTAAAATCACTTTTGTCAGACTATATTAAAACTGAAAATAAAAAGAAGCCTTTCTCAGATCAAAAAATTGCCGAGCATTTCAACATCACACTTGGTATTGAAATATCACGTCGTACAATTGCAAAATACCGTGAAGAAATGAACATTCCGTCATCTGCAAGACGCAAAATGATTCAATTTAATTAACTATTTTAAAAGGAGCTACTCTTAATTTGGTAGCTCCTTTTCCTATAGATGAAGGCTTACCAGGTTGATTGCCGTTCTGACTGGGCACTTCCCTAAGGCATACGATGAGCCCAAGGAATCGGCTTAGTTTTGCTTCATATTTACGAAGACACTTTTAACTTCCGTATAGTTGGACAAGCCATATTCGCCGCCCATTTCGCGACCAACACCCGATTGCTTGTAACCTCCGAATGGCATCGTTTCCCATTCTAAACCAAAATCATTAATCCATACCGTTCCTGCTTGTAGCTTACTAGCGATATAATGTGCTTTTTTCACATTTTCAGTCCAGATACTTGCTGCGAGTCCATACTTACTATCATTTGCACGAGTAATCACCTCTTCTACTGTGTCAAATGACAAAATAGACATAACCGGTCCGAAAATTTCTTCACGAGCAATTGTCATATCATCCTGTACGTCAGCAAATACAGTTGGTTGTACGAAATACCCTTTGTTAAATTCACGCTCCCCGCCTGCTACTAGGCGCGCACCTTCTTCTTTTCCTTTTTCAATGAAACCAAGTACTGTATTCAATTGTTTTTGTGAAACAAGTGGCCCCATATCTGTTTCTGAATCTAGCCCTGGTCCTAATTTTAATGCTTTTGCTTTTTCGGCAAGTCGCTCAACAAACTGATCGTATAAGCTACTGTGTACAAAGACCCTTGTACATGCACTACAATTTTGTCCGTGATTGTACATTGTCCCAGCAAATGTTCCTTCTATTGCCTCTTCTACGTCTGCATCTTGTAAAACGATTGCTGGAGATTTACCCCCAAGCTCCAATGTTACACTTTTCACATCGTCTGCTGCTTTTTTCATAACGTGAATTCCAGTTTTTGTGGATCCAGTGAATGCTACCTTGGCTACACCTTTATGTGTAACAACAGCCTCACCTGCTTCACCCGTGCCTGGTACGATGTTCACAACACCATCTGGGAAGCCAGCTTGTTTCATTAATTGACCTACGTACAATAACGATAATGGCGTTTCCGCTGCCGGCTTAATAACAACTGTACAACCTACCGCTAATGCCGAGCCTAATTTCCAGGCAGCCATTGCAAGTGGAAAATTCCATGGAATGATTTGCCCTACAACCCCTACTGGCTCATGGACAATGTAGTTTAAGTAATCCTTTGATACTTGCACCGTTTTTCCTGTTATTTTTGTTGCCCATCCTGCATAATAACGGAAATGTTGAACAGTACCGTCCACATCATCAGCTAAAGCCGTTTTGTATGGCTTACCGTTATCTAATGATTCTAGCTGTGCAAGTTCTTCTCGATGCTCCTCTAGTAAATCTGCAAATTTATAAATAATACGTGAGCGTTCTGCTGTATCCATGATGGACCATTCATTATCAAATGCTTTTTGTGCAGCCAGTACAGCTATATCGATATCTTCAGCTTGTGCTTCATGTACTGTTGCAATGACCTCTTCGTTTGCCGGGTTTAATACTTCAAATGTTTTACCCGATTGAGAATGTACATATTCACCATTAATATATAAACCAATTGTCGATTGTAAAAATTCCTTCACCCTTGGTTTCAATGTTAATAATGCCTCCATATTTGACACTCCTTTTCTCATAAATATTATTTATGTTCCGCTATCAGTACGTCTAAGTCAGCCATGATTGCTTTTAGTTGTGCATCTTCTTCCTCTGTTAATGGAAGACGCGGTAAACGGCAAGGTCCGCCCGCCCAGCCCTTTAATTCCATTGCACGTTTTGCAATTTGTACGTATTTACCTGATCCTTCTAAAAACGCACATAATGGTAATAAACGATCATAAATAGCCCACGCTTCATCCAGATTGTCGTCCTTTACATTGTTATACAATTCCGTTACAAGTTCAGGCACGATGTTTCCTGATACAGAAATCCAACCAACACCACCAACAAGGAATGATTCAATTGCTAAATCTTCTGAACCACAGAACACTTTAATGTTGTCTCGTCCTTGACGCACAATATCACGCGCTTTGCCGATGCTACCGCTTGATTCTTTAATATGTGTAATGTTTGGTACGTCTCGGCCTACTTTTAATATTGTTTCTAAGCCAATATCCACACCAGAAGTGAATGGATTATTATAAATCATAATTGGGAAGCTTACTGATTCTGCAACTGATTTAAAATGTAAATAGATTTCTTCATCTTTTGGATGTGCGTAATAAGAGTTAATGAGCAAAGCTGCATCCGCTCCTGCTTGTTCAGCCTGTTGTGTATACGCGATTGCCTCCGCTGTTGTTTCTGCAGCCGTACCAACAATTAATGTAATACGACCTTTAATTTGATCAACCGCTACTTCTACTGCTTTAAAGCGCTCTTCTTTAGATAAACTTACGAATTCGCCTGTACTACCGTTAATGGCAATACCTGTTACGCCAGCTTCAATAAAACGCTCGATGTTTTGACGGAAGCCATCCCAATCGATGTCTGTTTGGTTTAACATTGGCGTTACTAATACTGGAAATGAACCTTCTAATTTTTTCATACTTCTTTCCTCCTAAGTAATTCAATTATATTTACACAATGACAAATCCTTGTTGTAGCGGATCTTCACTGTCTACTACAAATTGATGGTTTCCTGTGATATATCCTGTTAATGCAATTTCGTAGCCAACCTCATGTTTGTTGACAATTTCAATACTGCTGCAAAAAATACTGTTATTTTTTTGAACAGCCTCATCGCCTAAGACTGCTAGTAATGCAAGTGTACTATCTACACTTGGCGAGCGAAGAATATAGCCATCACGTTCAAATGTTACTGAACGTACTTCACCGTCTACTTTTTCATACACAATGACACCATCAGCTGCACTATATTTTGTACTTTCGTTTACTCCCCAAGTACTAATATCTGCTAACTCATCAAGGACAAGTGCCTTGAATTGTTGTGGCTTTTCTAAAACAATATAACGTCGCTCACCATCTACCACTACAAACTCCTCTTCTACTAGCGCTGGCTTCACTGTCAGTTGAACTGATAGTACTTCATCCTTTTTCTCCGAAAGTTGTACATTTACTTTGTAAATACCTTTTACTGTTTCAATCGTATACATATCATTCTCTGATACTTCAATTGTTCCAAGCTCTATTAATGCTGTCGTCGTAGCTACAAGTGCCTCATACTTAAAATCTGTAGAGGCATCGTGCTGGAAAAATAATAAACGGAATGATGCAACAGTTGATGGCAAGATAATGCATCCGTTCATACCACGATGCCCACGTGGTTCGTTTAATAGAAGTTGTTTTGTATTTTCAAATTGTGTATTTAATGCATTAGCCGCTTCCACAATATTTTCCTGAGAAATTGCGATAGGCGATTGCACGACTATGCGAAAAGCTTCTCCAACTACCTGTGTATCAATCGTTTGAAAAGACTTATGATAGTTCATATATCTAACCTCCTTTAGTGATTCATTGGTGGAATCATCAGGTAGCCTTCTTTTAACGGGTCCTGATCATTGTAAAAGAATCGATGCATCCCCATTACCCATGCAGATCCTGTTATTTCTGGGATAACGGCTGTTAAATCGCCAACAGCTACTTCCTCTAGTACACGCGCTTGAAACAATGTACCTACAATACTTTCATAAATGAACGGTTCATTAATAGAGAGCTCATTTTTCGTGTACAGTGTCGCAATTTTTGCTGAAGTACCTGTACCACATGGCGAACGATCAATGCCGCCCGGCGGTACAACGACTGTATTTTTTAAATCTGCTAATTCATTTACTGGATCTGTATAAAACTCGATATGCGTTAACCCATGAATAAACGAAAACTCAGGATGTACGATCTCTTCCTTGGCATTCACGGCATTGCGAAGACGAATACCTGTATTAATAATATTCGTAGCATTTTCTACTGATAAATCGAGATCTATTTTTCTAGCATCAATAATGCCGTAAAAATTACCTCCATACGCAATTTCACATTCAACAATACCGAGTGCAGGGTCTTCAATTTCAACTGTCTTTAATAGAAAAGAAGGGACATTTTTAAACGTTACTTCCTTGGCCATGCCCTCTTCTACTTTAATCTTTACATCAATTAAACCTGCTGGCGTGTCTAATTTAATATGAGTATAAGGGGTTTGAACCTCAATTAAATTCGATTCAACAAGTGCTGTGCAAACGCCAATTGTGTCATGCCCACACATCGGTAAGTAGCCACCAGTTTCAATATAAATCACACCTAAATCAGCTTCTGGATGGCAAGGGTCCGTAATAATAACGCCTGACATGACGCTATGTCCTCGAGGCTCGTTCATAAGAAATTTTCGGATCCAGTCAAAGTGCTTTTGCATATAAAGCATTTTGTCAGACATCGTTTCACCTTCAAGCTTCGGCATGCCACTAATGAGTGAACGCGTTGGATTTCCACCTGTATGGGTATCAATTGTTGTAAATAACTTTTGAAATTTCATTTGTGGAGTACCCCTTTCTTAAATCTATTAATATTTACTGGCTCAGTAGGAATACATGTATCTTTGTGTTGTAGCAATTCTTGCACAAGCTTTCCTGTGACTGCCGCTAAGCTAATACCGTCCCCTTCATGGCCTGCCGCTATGTAGAAGCCTGGTACCTCTGCTACTTCACAAATAATTGGTAAATGATCCTCTGTCCATGGTCTTAGCCCCGCATATGTACGAATAACCGACATATCAGCGATTTTCGGATAAAAGCGCACTGCACGTCTGGCAATCATTTTCACGACATCATGATTTACTTTCGTATCAAAGCCAACAAATTGGCGACTACTCCCTATTAAAAAGTTTTGTGCTTCTGTCGGTTCAAATACTAAAGCAACCCCATATTTTTCGATATCCGCATCCACCATACGCTCTCCACCGAATTTAGAAATCAAATAACCGAATTCCATTACCTTTCTTAGACCTACTGGTTGCTGACGTGATGCAACGATAATATGACCTTTACGTGGTTTAATAGGTACGTCAACGTCGAGCATTTGTCCAATAATCGGTGCCCAAATACCACAAGCATTAATAACTTTATTGGCTGTCATTATCCCTTCGTTAGTCTCGATTAAAAACGTGCCACTTGGTTGTTTCTTTATGTTTTTTACTTCTGTATGCTTTCGTATTTTTGCACCAAATTTTTCTGCTGAATGGAACATAGAAAATGTCAGCATATAAGGATTTACTGTGGAATCTGTTTTACACTCCAATCCACCATACAAATCATCTGCAAAAAATTTTGACTCGTTACGCAAGTCTGCGCGATCTAACATATTAAAATCTAAACCCGCTTCTTGTTGACGAGTTACCCATTGCTGAGCGGCTTCCATTTCTACATCACTTTCACAAACAAGAATACTTCCAGGGTTGCGATATTCAAATTTAATGTCCAAATCTTTATCTAACTCATGTACTAATTGTTGGCTTACTAATGACATCTGGCTATCAAAACCCGGATCCTTATCTATAGCTAAAATATTGCCATCACAGCGAGAAGACGTACCACTCGCCAATTCATTTTTTTCGAGTACCATTATTTCTAGACCCGCCTTTGCACAATAATAAGCAATTGCCCCGCCAATAATGCCACCGCCAATAACTACGATATCATGATGAGATTTCTGCAAGACTCTCCCCCCCTTTTGCTAGCACTTAACATTCTGCAAAAAACGTGCCAATCTATCTATTCGAAATTTGTTTGATAAACTATGTAGTATGTGTCAAAATTATTTATATTATTCAAAAAAATTGGACGAATGATTGACGAATGATTAATGAAGGGGGCCTTATTTTGCATCCATACCATTTAATTATGAATAAAATGTTAAAACGGAATTTGGCTTTTATCCCAATAGAGAATGTTGTGACTATACTTAACGATGACAAGATACAGTACTTTGTCATTGAAAATGATAAACCTTATGCAGTGAAACGAGGGAAAAGAAAAAGTGATTTTGAATATATAGCCTGTCAAATTGTCCGCACGGATTGTCCAATCAAAACAGCACTTGATTATTTGGAGGAATATGAATTCTTACTTATACGTGATGAAACAAAACAATATATAGGATATTTATCGAAAGATTCCTTGATGTACGATCTCGCGTATGAATTAGAGTGTATAAACGCTTATTTAAACACCATTTTAGAAACGATTAATGAATCGTGTACTGTCATTGATCGTCAGCAAAACGTGATTTATTGGACTAAAGGAGCGGAAAGTATTTTTTCTGTATCTGGGGAAAATATTATTGGAAAGCCAATTACAGATTTCTTTAAAGAAGATCAACTTGAAATTTTACATACATTGCAGCATAGAAAATCCGTTTATCAACAACAGCATTTTCCGCGTGAAGATCTAGTTGTAATGATTAATTCCAACCCTGTTATGTTAAACGATCAAACGATAGGCGCAGTCGTTGCCGAAACAGACATTACCCATGTAAAAAAATTAAACGAAGAGCTTCATATTACTTCTGAAAAATTATTGAATTTAGAGAAACAGATGAATACGAACGGCTTAGCCTTTGACCCATTTACACTTATTCGTGGTAATAGCCCCACACTGAAAAAGGTGCTCGAAAAAGTAAAAAAGGTCGCAAAAACCGAGGCAAATATTTTAATCTATGGAGAAAGTGGTGTCGGGAAAGAGCTTTTCGCACGAGCAGTCCACGCAATTCGTGAAAAACCAGATGCCCCATTTGTAGCCATCAACTGTGGGGCCATTCCAAGTGGCTTATTCGAAAGTGAGATTTTTGGTTATGAAAAAGGAGCCTTTTCTGGAGCACATCAAAAAGGAAAAAAAGGAAAAGTTGAGCTTGCACGAGGAGGTACACTGTTTTTAGATGAAATTGGAGAAATGCCTTTAGATATGCAAGTAAAGATTTTACGATTGCTGCAAGAAAAAACATTTTATGCAGTAGGCGGCACAAAAGAAATGGATGTCGATTTTAATTTAGTAGCCGCTACTAACAGGGATCTGAAGCAATTGGTGGAAGAAGGGAAATTCAGAGAAGATTTATATTATCGTTTAAATGTCGTAAATTTCACGGTGCCACCACTACGAGAACGGGCTTCAGATATTTTGGAGATTAGTAACTACTTCTTATATGAAAAATCCATTAAGTACAATCGGCCCATTCAAGGAATTCCGCCTGAAATTTCACAGATTCTTTTGCAGTATCAATGGCCAGGAAATGTTCGTGAACTAGGTAATGTTATAGAACGCCTCGTTGTTTTTTCTGATGAAGGGGCAATTCATATAGAAGATTTACCTGCAGATATTTTAGCAGCTGTTCCAAAAAGTGAAAAGCTTGATGTACGAAAGGATTTTCCACAAGGGATGGAACTAAGCAATCAACTTGAGCATTATGAGCGTGAAATTATTTTAGAGCAGCTTGCTTTAGTAAATGGCAATAAAAAAATATGTGCCAAAAATTTAGGCATTACTCGAGCAACATTATACAATCGATTAAAAAAATTAAACATCGATGTCTAATTTTTTGAAATGAGTGTCAATGTTTTTATACACTTTTCTTTCAATTTGCATTAAGCCATTAATGTACTTCTAAAAACACTTCATGGCACAGTTTTTGCAGTAACTAATATGTAAATAAAATTCCTTACTTAGGGGTGTAGTTATGCAAAATAAATCTATGATTGTATGTCGCTGTGAAGAAGTTAGCTACGATGAACTCGTAGAAGTAGCATCTAAAAATAATTGCTCTGCTCGTGAACTTAAGCTACGAACGCGGGCAGGTATGGGCTATTGTGGTGGTCGTACTTGTCGTACAATGGTTGATCAAATCGCACACAAACATCACCCACGACCAGACTGCGAAATTTCATTAAAATATCAGGCACCCATTCGTCCTGTGCGGTTTGCCGATCTAGGGGAGGTTTAATAATGACTGATCGTATTTTGAGCCACCCTGTTTTAGGAGTTTTACCTTCAAAGGAAAAAGTGTCTTTCACTTTTGATGACCAAGAATATGAGGGATACAAAGGTGAATCCTTAGCAGCTGCCCTACTTGCAAATGGTATTCGCATCTTACGTGTCCATGAAGAAACAGGTCACCCCCGTGGCATCTACTGTAATATTGGTCACTGCTTTGAGTGTCGCGTCAATGTCAACGGTTTAGAAGGAGAGCGTGCATGTATAACACCTGTCTCTGATGGCATGGTTGTGAAAAGTGGTAAGACACTTCCTACGTCGGTCCGTGACTGGAGGAAAAACAATGGAAAATAAAGTGATTATTATTGGTGCTGGTCCTGCTGGGCTCTCTGCCGCTATTACATTAGCAGAAAAAAATATAGCTGTTCTTGTCATTGATGAATACTTATATGCAGGAGGACGCTTACTTGGACAATTATATGAAGAAAGTCCAGGAAAATGGTGGAATGGCATTGTAGAATCCGAGCGTTTATTGGAACGTGCAAAAGCTCTCGATGTCGAACTTTTACTACAAACGAGCGTTTCAGATTTAGAAAAAATTGAGCAAGAGTGGGTCGTCCATACAAATAAAGGTGTATTTCGTACAAGGCAGCTTCTGTTAGCTACAGGTGCCGCTGAATCGCCATTCCCAATTCCAGGATGGACCCTTCCTGGCGTAATGTCTGTAGGGGCTGCACAAGTAATGACAAATGTACATCGTGTAAAGCCTGGCAAACGTGGGGTCATTATTGGCGTTAACGTACTTTCCTCAGCCATCGCGATGGAATTACAAATCGCAGGCGTTCAAGTAGCAGCTATCACATTACCCGCTACTAACTTATTAACAGCGGATAGCGGAAACCCTCTAGAGGTCATGAATTCACTACTACATGTATCTCATATGGCCCCCTCTCCCCTTGTTAAAATCGGAAGTAAGTTTATGAAAAATGAATTTATGAAAAAGTTAGGCATTACCTTCTATCCAAAAAACGGAGTAAAAATGTGGGATATTCCAATCATGTTACGAAAAGCAGTCGTTGAAATTGTTGGCAAAGATCAAGTGGAAGGTGTAGTCATTGCAACAGTAAATACTGACGGCTCCATCGTTCCCGGCAGTGAAAAACGCATAAAAGCGGATTTCGTTTGTATCGCCGGCGGATTATACCCTTTAGCAGAACTTGCTTCTTTAGCAGGTTGTCCATTCCATTATATTGAACAATTAGGTGGATTCATCCCGTTACATAATGAGCAAATGAAAACCAACTTAGAGGGGCTACATGTTGCAGGCAATATTACAGGAATTGAAGGAGCGAAAGTTGCGTTAGCACAAGGGAAAGTTGCTGCGCTTACAATCGCACATAAATTAGACACTGGCACTACAAAGCAAGAAATTCAACGCGCTATTAAAGATGTCGAGACAACAAGAGCAAACGCACATATTCAATTCCATCCAGAAGTTTTAGCAGGTCGCCAACAATTGAAAAAAATCTGGATAGAGTCATATCCAAAGGTTACCAAATAAAACTGTCAGTATTTTAGACAAAACAAAAAAGTGTATAACATTTGGAAATAAGTAATATTACACACTACAAGCATTCGAGTCAGCATAAACAACAGAACAACCTAAGCAATTCTGCCAAGGCATAATTGCTTCCTTAACGGCTTTGTGTTTGCACAAAGCCGTTTCCGTGACATCTGCCAGAGGCTTTAGGCCAACAGATGGTTTTTGCGCGAAAACGAAGTGGCAGCGGCAGATGGTTTTTGCGCGAAGCGAAGCGGCAGCGGCAGATGGTTTTTGCGCGAAAGCGAAGCGGCAGCGGCAGATGGTTTT
>NZ_LITM01000010.1:97938-100283 GCF_001275675.1 Lysinibacillus sp. FJAT-14745
GGTTTTTGCGCGAAAGCGAAGCGGCAGCGGCAGATGGTTTTTGCGCGAAAGCGAAGCGGCAGCGGCAGATGGTTTTTTGCGCGAAAGCGTAGTGCTAACGTAGCGGCAGCGGCAACAGCACGATGTTTTCCACTCAGGCGTTTTCACAGGATATGAAGTTCTTAGTCTGAGTTCCTTTGATTCAGCAGATGTTTGGACACCCGCTGAAAAATAACTTTAACCCGCATTCATCTCATCACCTATAGAGGTGGGAGACTTCTATAGCTCCACTTTGCTTTCACTACACTGAAAGAAGTTAAAAATCTTTTTCTCATACTACGGAGAAAAGGATTTTTTTTGCACTCAAGTACATATTTTGCTTTATGGCACAAAAAATGCATTAAGAATTATAAGGGAGGAAAATTTTGAAGGGAGGTAATTTTTAATTTTTTGTATTCCCTAACGACAGAAAGTCTAGGTCCCATGTAGGAAGACGATTTGAGTATTCTTCTTAGTAGGAAATGGAAGTATTTAATCTTGGGGAAAATGCTCCGAATGCAAAAAAGAATTCGTTGTTCAAGGGGGAAATGCTATGGAAGCAATGGTTAATACGTTAGTCGATTATATTTGGGGAAATACACTCGTTTATTTAGCATTAGGTGTAGGTTTGTATTTTACTATTCTGACTAGAGCTGTACAATTTCGTTATATTCCAGAAATGATACGATTATTGCGTGAACGAAAAGAATCAAATGAAGGAATATCATCTTTCCAAGCCTTTTGTATGGCATTATCTGGACGTGTCGGGGTCGGTAATATCGCAGGGGTAGCTACTGCTATTGCAGCGGGTGGACCAGGTGCAGTATTTTGGATGTGTGTGATGGCGTTCCTCGGAGGTGCAAGCGCTTTCATTGAATCAACACTAGCGCAGGTTTATAAAGAAAAAGCAGATAATCAATATCGTGGTGGATCACCGTTTTATATTGAAAAAGGTTTAAAACTTAAAGGTTTTGCTATTTTTGTAGCACTTGTTATTTGTATTTCTTATGGAGTTTTAGTACCCGGTATTCAAGCAAATACAATAGCCACTTCATTTAGTACAGCATTTAATATTCCTCCATATATAACGGGTATAGTAATTGTTGCCCTTTTAGGACTTATAATTTTTGGTGGTGTTAAACGTATTGCTCGTGTTGCCGATAAAATTGTGCCTATCATGGCGCTTGCCTACGTTCTTTTAACACTTATTATTTTAGGTGCTCATGCAAGTGAAATTCCTAATATGATTAAATTAATCTTTACAAGTGCATTTGGTACGAACGAAATATTTGGAGGTATAATTGGTACTGCCATCGCTTGGGGTGTAAGACGTTCAGTATTTTCAAATGTGGCTGGAGCTGGGGAAGCAACATTCAGTTCTGCAGCTGCTGAAGTATCCCATCCAGCTAAACAAGGATTAGTACAAGGTTTCTCGATTTACATTGATACTATTATCGTGTGTACAGCAACTGCTCTAATGATTTTAATTACAGGTATGTATAATGTAACACCTCCTGGAGCAACAACGCCTCTAGTTGAAAACATTCCTGGCGTTGTGGCAGGTACTGCTTATACACAAGCGGCAGTCTCTACTGTGTTTAATGATTTTGGTAGTGGTTTCGTAGCTATAGCCATTTTCCTTTTTGCATTTACAACTTTAATGGCCTACTACTATATCGCAGAAACTACGATCGTATATTTAGATAAAAAACTGCAATACCCAGTATTAAAATTAGTTTTAAAATTAATCTTCTTAATTGTAGTTTATATTGGAAGTGTTCAATCTGTTAGTTTGATGTGGGGTCTTGGAGATGTCGGATTCGGCAGTATGAGTTATTTGAACTTTATTGCCATCATCTTATTAACAAAACCAGCTATGAAAGTTTTGCGTGATTATGACCGTCAAAAGAAGGCTGGGCTCGATCCGATTTTTGATCCGCGAAAAGTAGGCATTGAAAACGCTGATTTCTGGATAGAGTACAGCGATAAGCATAAACACACTAAATAGAAAAAAAGAGCAACTACAAAAACTTTAATGGTTTGTAGTTGCTCTTTCATTGTTTAATTGCCATCAGCTTTCGTTTCTTGTCGATAGTTAATTAAATCATTAAAACAATTGGGTAAGTGCTCGTTTACATCCGACCCATGGGAATGAAGCGACCACGAGATGTTATCCACAATTAAAATCTATAGTTTCTTGAACAGAACCTAACATAAAAAAAACAGCCAGCACTCAGCTGACTGTCTACGTTGCCTAGCGACGTCCTACTCTCACAGGGGGAAGCCCCCAACTACCATCGGCGCTAAAGAGCTTAACTTCCGTGTTC
>NZ_LITM01000011.1:0-41701 GCF_001275675.1 Lysinibacillus sp. FJAT-14745
GAAATTTGATTAGCTCAAATTGTTTTGCTGGCATCATGTTTGATGTCCAAAATTTTGTTTCGTTCACCAACTCAAGGCTAGCTACTAAAAACTTTATTGATTACGTTTTGCTTGTTCAGTTTTCAAGGTTCATTTCGTCGCCACTTTCTCAGCAGCAACTCTTATATAATATCATGTCGAAAACCCAATGTCAACAACTAATTTATTTGATTAAGTTGTTTTTCAGCGGTTGTCTTAACGACTTGTATAATACTACACTCTTAATTTAAAAAGGTCAACACTTTTTCTAATAAAAATTTATACTTTTTCATTTCATTGAAAATCTTCCTATTAAATGAGTTAATTTCATAATTAATCCCTTTAGTGTCTAGAGTTCTAAAACAATAAAAAATGGACACCTTCCAAGATTTATTTTAATGGTAGCGTTCAAACTAAATCATATTGAATGATGGGAAGTTGCCCTATCGTTTTGATCAAACTTTGTTCAATAGGTGATTAAATGAGAAAGTACATTGTTTTCCACGATTAGAAGCGAGAGACTTTTTTAGTGGCAGAAGTTAAATCTATGCATAAATTAAACAAAAAGTCCCTTTCCTTTTTAAACAATTCCATTAATACTAATAGATGACCACTATGTGGAAAGGAGTTATGTATAAATGACCTATGTCAATAAAGATCTTGCTCGTACTTTAGAACAACAACATAAACGAAGTGTAAGAGGTTTATTTTTAAAAATTCAAGGCTTAAATAATGATTGTACATTATTAAGAAAACGACTTGAACCACAGATTAACTTAGCTGTTTATAAGAATGCTATTGATTATGTGAATCAATTCGTTTCCCACACTACCATACTCAACTTAAAATTCATTACAAATACACAAAATCTAGAGGTCGCTGTGTTACATGTACTCTTATTAGCGCATATATTAGAAAACGAAGACCGTTCTGCTTTTGAATATGAACATCATTTACTTCAAGAGTACATTCTTGAAATATTTGCGTTAAACGATCATGCAAAAGCACTTTATACTAATCACCAGGAAAAGATGCTTCACTATACGAAATCTCAACCAACATAAAAAGACGATCAAGTAGTACTATGCTACAAAGATCGTCTTTTTTCTTTTATTGTAATCCTTTAATAATCAGTGATCGAACTGGTAAGAACTGCTCTCCTGTATCACCGTAAGTGAGAATGACATCATCACCTTCTTGTAAATAAATTGCAAGCGGTTCTGTTTCTGAGCTTACCAAATAGTTTTTCCCGTCATTAAGTAAAAATGATACAACTGTATATTCACCAAGACGTTCCTTGTATACACGAAGCACCTTTCCACTGACATTTTTCTCTTCTGCATGCGAGCTTCCTTCGACTGTCGTTCCACCACGACTTAAGGCTGTTTTGTATAATTTCAGTGCCTCTTTAGGAGTTGTCGCATAAACCGAAATTTCAGGGTTTGCCGCAGAAACGATGAAATAATTTTGTAAGAAACCATTTGAGTCAAGCACCGCTGTTAACCAGCTAGCTTCACCGTAGAAGTTATATAATACCGGCATTTCGCCAGACCATTTCTTCTCTATAAATTTCTTCTCAATAATTTGCAAGTTACCTTGTGAATCCATATAAGAAGCGTCTTGATTTCCAGTATAATAGGTTGCTTGACCTGTTCGGGCATTTGTTAAGGAATAACCAAGCATTGAATCGACACCCTCTTTAGGGCTCGTAAAGTCTGTGAAATAATACATATCGCCCTTCTCGTCAAAAATCGGGCTAACATTTGCCTCTGTTCCCTCATCAGAAGGAAGTTTTACATCTTTCTTACCAAACTTACTGTTCCAAAATCCATGCACATAATTACCGAAATAACTATTTTGTAAGCTTACTGTCTCTGGAGAAACCGCTCCATCAATAAATTCTGGGACATCTTCCAACTTAATAACTTCTGATTTTCCTGTTAGCGCATCTACAAGCACGATCCCTTTTACATCGAAACCATTACGTGCTGAAATAAATTCACCATATGAACGGATGTAGTAAGGTTTACCCTCATCATCTATTTCAAGTTGTACATCTCCACAAAAAACAAGGAATGGATGTTGTAAACGTATATGACGCTCTAAATTTGAATTTAAATAAGCAGAAGGAATATACTTCATTTCCTGCTTAACAAACTTAGGATTGTCCGCTGAATCCGTTGCACTCATTATAAAGTAACCAGGAGTCGTCCCGCCATTCATCCATTTAAAGAAACCTGAAAACTCTACTGGCGCTATATAAACATATTCACCCTTCACTTTTTGAATTTGTAAGCGCCCTAGCTCATAATAACTCGTATTCGGTACTTGCCCGAACGCTTTTTTCATCTTATTACGCGCAAATTTAGGAGGAACACTAGCTGGCGTTTGTGTTTCATCGAATGGTTTTATTTCAACCTCTTCCTTCATTTCAGCTGATTTGAATTTTTCGTTTGCATTCCATAAAGGAGCTGATAATACATACACTGCAACACCTAAACTAGCTAAAAATAAAACACCCTTTATTTTTCTTTCAATACCACTTGCAAGAAGCGCGCCGCCTAATGTTAATAGAATAATAGCAGGCCAAAAAGCAAGCCAGTTTACATCCATTTTTGTCACATATACGGTTATACCAGTAGCTAAAAATCCTAGTACAAATACACTGATAAAGAAGTATCCAATTACCTTTTTAGATCCACCATCTTCTCGTTTTTTTGTTATAATCGGTGTTAATAAAACACTCGCGATCAGTCCAATGACTGCAGAAGCTATTAATAGCTTAGTCATTTTGCTCACCCTCTCTAACCTTACTGTCCACTTATTTACGGCTACATACTAAAAAAGTTTCATACATAGGATGAATGAGTACCCTCTTGTTCATTTCCTTCATAAAAGAATAAAGGAAATTCTAACATAGATAAAGAATTTCAAAGAAAAGGAGATGAGAAATTTGTCTAAAAAAATTTTAATAGCATTGATTATTTTGTTTGGTTTTTATTATATTTTTTTCCTTTCCCATATTCCAGAAAGCTTGATACTTATCTTTAAAGTCATTCCAATGCTTTTAATTATTATCTTAGCCGCTACACCAAAAAATTTAGGTATTAAAAAGTATCAACTACTGATTGTCATCGGACTTGTGTTTTGTATGGTCGGTGATTATACACTACAGTGGTTTCTAATTGGGCTAACAAGCTTCTTAATCGGTCATATTTTTTATATCCTCGCCTTTTTTTCTACTAATGAACGACAAGTACCAACTTGGGCGAAGATTGTCTTACTCGTTTACGGGGCAAGTATGGCTGTGTGGATTGCAGGTACCGTATTTTCATCAGGAGAAGTCGTGCTTGGTATCGCGGTAATTGCCTATATTTCGGTCATATTAACGATGGGTTGGACGGCGATTCGAACAGGTTCTACATTTGCAACGATTGGCGCTCTGTTATTTATTTCATCAGATTCCTATTTATCTATTAATAAATTTGTTATGCCCTTACCATTTTCACATGAGGTTATAATGTTGACCTATTACGGTGCCCAAATACTAATTGCCTTAAGCATCCTTCAATATTCCGAAATCCGAAGTAAAGTGTTACAATAATTTAGACATCACATTAGGAGGCCATACTTATGAAAGAACAAGTAATCGAGCGTTTAATTCGTTATGCAAAAATTGATACACAATCTGATTTCACAAGCGAAACAACTCCTTCAACACAAAAGCAATTTGACTTATTGCATGTACTAAAAGATGAACTTGCAGCAATAGGCTTAACTGACATTACATTAGATGAAAATGGTTATTTATTTGCGACACTCGAAGCAAATACAGATAAAAAAGTGCCTACTATTGGCTTTTTAGCACATGTGGACACTACAACAGACTTTACTGGCACAAACGTTAAGCCACAGCGCATTGACAACTATGATGGCGGAGCGATCCAGCTCAATGAAAATCTAGCGATGTCGCCAACAGATTTTCCTGAGCTTAAAAATTATGTAGGTCAAACGTTAATTACAACGGATGGTACTACATTATTAGGTGCTGACGATAAAGCTGGTATCGCAGAAATTATGACGGCTATGGAATACTTAGTGAACACTCCTTCTATTAAACATGGTAAATTGCGTGTAGCGTTTACACCCGACGAAGAAATTGGCCGCGGTCCTCATAAATTCGATGTGGCTGCCTTTGGAGCCGACTATGCTTATACGATGGATGGCGGACCACTTGGCGAGCTACAATACGAAAGCTTTAATGCAGCCGGTGTAAAGGTTGTGACAAAAGGTACGAGTGTACACCCTGGTTCTGCGAAAAATAAAATGGTCAATGCCATCACAATGGCAATCGCCTTCCAAAATGAAATGCCTACCAATGAAGTACCAGAAAAAACGGAAGGCTATGAGGGCTTTATTCACTTAATGGGCTTTGACGGCGCGATCGAGCATACTGGGCTTTCTTACATCGTCCGTGACCATGACCGTCAAAAATTCGAGGCGAAAAAACAATTAATGCTTGATGCTGCGGCAAAAATTAAAGCCCAATATGGCGAGGATGCTTTAAGCATTACTATGGAAGATCAATACTATAATATGGGTGAAAAAATTGAGCCTGTTAAAGAAATCGTTGACATTGCACGCACAGCAATGGAAAAATTAGATATTACTCCAATTACATTACCAATCCGTGGCGGTACTGATGGTTCACAGCTTTCTTACATGGGCTTACCGACACCAAATATTTTTGCAGGTGGCGAAAATATGCACGGGAAATTTGAATATGTATCTGCTGAAACAATGGAGAAAGCTACACAAGTGATTATTGAGATTGTTCAGCTATTTGAACAGCAAGGAAAATAGTTACGAAGAAGGGTTTGCCCCTTCTTCGTAATTTTTCCAAAAATAATGACTGAATTTTCAAATTACACAAGGGGTTTTGAGGTGAATTTAATGAAAGAAATTGCATTAGGCATTGTAGCCTCACTTTTTTTCGCTGTTACATTTATATTAAATCATGCAATGGAAATGCAAGGTGGTAGCTGGCTTTGGAGTGCATCTTTGCGCTATTTCTTCATGCTACCGTTTTTACTTGCGATTGTCTTCTATCGAAAAGGCTTTTCTCAACTATCAGGTGAAATGAAAGCACAGCCTATCGCTTGGCTACTTTGGAGCTTTATCGGATTCGTATTGTTCTATGCACCACTGACATTTGCAGCAGCATTCGGTCCAGGCTGGCTCGTTTCCGGAACATGGCAATTGACAATTGTCGCTGGCGTATTACTAGCCCCCCTATTTGTTTCAGTAGTAGCCGGGAAAACAGTACGTCAAAAAATACCGCTTATTTCATTACTCATATCATGTGTCATTTTAGTCGGCATTTTACTTATCCAAATACCACAGGCACAATCTGTTCCACTTAAAAGTTTAATGCTTGGCATTTTACCTGTTGTCATCGCTGCATTTGCCTACCCTCTTGGTAACCGCAAAATGATGGAAATCTGTGGCGGTCGCATCGATACATATCAACGAGTTCTTGGCATGACCATCGCCTCGATGCCTGCATGGATTATTCTAGCCATTTATGCATTGGCAACGGTCGGGCTTCCTTCAATCAACCAAGTGATGCAATCGTTACTTGTAGGTATAAGCTCTGGTGTCATCGCCACAACTTTATTTTTCATTGCAACCGACCGTGTTCACGATCATCAAGGCAAGCTTGCAGCAGTTGAAGCAACACAATCGACTGAAATACTCTTTGTCATTATTGGTGAAGTATTGTTACTCGGTATTGCATTCCCAAATCCAATTGCTCTTGCGGGCCTAGGTGTCATTATTGTTGGCATGTTATTACATAGCTACTATACGATGATACTAGGGAAAAAAAGCGCTGTTCAAAGTAGTCCTACTCAATAATATAAAAAAATGTACATGACTAAATTACCTTTTAGTCGTGTACATTTTTTATACTAGAGAACACTAAAATTTATAAATCATTGTTTTCGATGTCCCTACTACTTCATAATCTTTAAAGCCTAATTTTTGATACATATTAATAGCCGTGTCATTTTCGAGATCCACACTAAGTGAAATGGTATTGTATCCTTCATCCTTTGCTTGTTGAATTATTTTATGCATCAGTAAAGTTCCCACTCCTCTTCCCCTTACTTCTTTCGAAACAGCCATTCCTATTTCAGGTGTGTTGCCATCAATATAACCATAGCTTTTATTATTGTCGTCAAACAATCTGTACCAGACTGCACCAACAGTTTGATTTTCTGCATCAACAGCAATCAACACTTTATCTCCCTTTCTCCCCCAACCTTCATGATATTTTCTTATGTGTGGCGAGTTTAATAAAACTTCTTTTAATGGTTTATTCTCAGGGATATGAACAGATTCATATAACATTTCTAGAAAGAACTCAAACTCTTTTTCATTACCTTCGAAGTTTCTAATAGAAAACATAAAATAATCCCCCCTTCTTATTAAGATATATTATATATTAAATTGTAATTTTTGACATAATCTTTAAGGTGTACGCTATATATTAGTGTTGATTGGAGATCAGCGATAGAGGAATGGAAATCCCCCCACGTTATGCGGGGATGATTTCATTTTTAAAGGAATACTTTGAAGATTTATCGGAACATAATCTCATTTTATCGGAACAATTTTAGCTTTTATCGGAATAATATCTCGATTTATCGGAACAATCACAGTTTCAATCAAAAAAAGACGACTCAGTCACAATGGAATGAGTCGTCGAGAGATTTTACGTTCCCAAAAAATGAGGGGGGTTTTAGGAGCGCTTTATCATGAACTAGCAAACTTCTGGAGAAAAGTAGCTAAAGTTCATCCTCTCTACACTGTATTGTAGACGAGGAATAATCTTTATACGATAATGATAATCATTATCAATTATAAAGTCAACATTAATCTGAAAATTTTTTTAAGTTTTTTATGCCCTCTTCAGCGAGCGACGATATTGCCATTGCTTTAGCTGAAAATGTAGGAAACAACCTATACAAAAGCCTGCAATTGCTATTGATGAAGCTAGAGCAACCATTCCCGTAAAGACATAGCCAACTACCTGCCATTTAAGCAAATAACCTAAAATCCCACCTGCTAAACATAAGCTAGCAATACTAGAAATCAATTATGCCTCGGCATAATTGCGTCCGGAATCGGCTTTGTGCTTGCACAAAGAACTCCTTTCCGATTTCCGTGACATCCGCCGGAGGCTTTAACTTCTTTCAGCGGATGTTTGGATACTAGCAGCAATGTAACTTAAACCCGCATTCATCTCGTCACCTATAGAGGTAGGTGACTTCTGCTGAAAGAAGTTAAATTTTTGCTGTTGCGCGTCCTCTGGTATATATGTAGATGACTCCTTTTTTAGAAACAGCTTCCCTACTCGAATAATAGGATTAAAATTGCATAAAACACCAAGAATATTTGCAACTAAAGGAATTACTAAAATCCAAAAGACTCCTGTTACTCACGTTAGCATGACACTTAAAAGAATCGTCCATTGATTGAATCGAACGAGCGGCCTTGGAATTGCATGAGGCTGTGACACCATAAAACCTACCTTTCAGATATGTTTAATTTATTTTACTATATAGCATTCCATTTGTGAAGCAAAAATGATTAATTTATAATTGAAGTAACAGAAGACTGAAAGAAAAGGTGATGACAATGCCAGCATTAACGATGGATCAAGTTCGACAATTGAATTCCTATAGCATTTATACGACAGAACCAAAGCGGACATTATTTACATTAGCGGATATACATAAGGACTTTTACCATCCTGACTTTTTAAACCTGATGATGGGAATTACAGACGCAGCAACGGAAACAGCCGCTATTTCTCACTTTGCACGCCGCTACGGTATGTTTTTCGCTATGCAACTTTACATGCTTGCCGCCTATGACGAAGTGTGGGACGGTAAACCAATCGAGCTTCGCTTTGATGCAGCAAAAGAATTCGACAGTTTTACAGTCGCAATGTTTGTTAACCCAAACGATTGGCGTTATGTCGAAGAAGATGAACGGCAAGCAGTTATTGAGAAGATCCTCTATGATGGGCATGTTATCGTTCAACAGCTTCGTAAAGTAACATCTATTTCCCCTCTCACTATTTGGGAGAATTTCTTTGGATATCTACTTTGGCACTATCATATATTGCTTTCTAATCCCGGTCTAGCCGATCAGGCAATGGAGGATATTGAAGCTTTAGAGGACCCTAAAACATGGGCTCGTTTCTCCAACAAATCTTGGTGGGCACAATATACAGGCGGTCAAAGCCCCACTAATTTAGTGAACGTTCCTGTACGAAAATCATGTTGTTTTTCTAAAGACATACCTGGTTTAATGGCTTGTGGTTTTTGCCCGATTAAATAATCACACCCTTAACGAAAAAGCCTTACCTCTCACAATAAGTGAAAGGTAAGGCTTATTTCTTTTATTTATTTTTCATAAACGACGAACCAATCATTTTGATCCTCATACATAGAAGTACCTATATAGCCCTGTTTCAAAAGCTGTTGCTGACCAACTGTATCACCCATCGATAGCGTCTTCTTTTCTGTAAAGGTTGGTAGCTCTTGTCGCAAGTCTTTATAGAAAATATATCGTAGCTTATCGACATACTTAACCTTTAATCCCTTTACGACTAATCCTTGAGAAAATTTATCTTTTAAGCTAGGGATATTATATGGCTTTACTGTTGAGCATACATAATCATATTTCTCTAAATCGATATGGCCCATGACAACTTGGGCTAATGTTTTTTGTAATCCATAGCCACGATAGGTTGGTGAGACATTCGATATTTCTTGATATAAAACTTTATGAAATTCATCCTCGGCAAGCCCACAATCATAGCCAAGGTGCTCTTCGTCAACAGGTGGGTTCAATAGTGCGCGAAAGGCAATTAACTCATCCTCTACATAAGCACCTATCATCATACCATTGCCTCTTAAAATATAGTCAAATTCCTCAGTGCTTAATGGCTGTAATATACTTTGGTCTGCTAATGATTCATAAACCTCAAGCTGTAATTTTTCAATTTCTTGCAAATGCTGAAGGTTTAGTGTTGTAACAAAAAACGGCGTTTCACCAAGCATGCCTTCATAAATTTTTTCCATTTCGCCGCCTCCTTAGGCTGTTACAATTGTTGAGAACTTACATAATTCTTTAAGGATCTCTTCATCTACGTCTACACCTAATCCTGGTTTTTCATTTAAACAGATAAATGGCACATCATAGTGTAAGTTTCCGACATCTTTAGAGAATTTTAATGGGCCTGTTAATTCTACACTTGTCATTATTTTTTTAGAGAATGCTACATGGAAGCCAGCTGCTGAACCAACTGAAGATTCTACCATTGAACCGATTTGACATTCAATGCCTGCCATTTCAGCCATAACTGCTAGTTTCATAGCAGGATAAATTCCACCGCATTTCATTAATTTAATATTAACTTTATCTGCTGCACGCTTTGCAATAATTTCACGCATTTCACGTACACCGCGAAGTCCTTCATCAATCATTAATGGTACATCTGATTTTGACTTCACTTCTACCATTCCATCAATATCTTCACTATCTACTGGCTGCTCTAACCAATCGATATTTAGATCCTTTAACGCACGTAAACCTTGTAATGTAGTTGACGAATTGCCCCATCCTTGATTTACATCTACACGAATTGCAATATCTTCGCCAACACGTTCACGCACCGCTTTAATACGAGCAACATCACGAGCTACCTCTGTTCCTACCTTCATTTTAAATGATTGATAGCCCATCTCTACACGGTTAGCCGCCTCTTCTGCCATCGCCTCAGGTGTACCAATGCTCAGTACATGGGTAATCGGGAATTTCTCATGATAACGTCCACCTAATAGTTGGTACACTGGAACTTGTAACGATTTACCTGCAATATCGAAACAAGCAATGTCAAGCGCTGCTTTCGCTGCTGGGACATCCTTCACAACTTTGTTCAACTTATCGTGAAGTTTTTCAAAGGCCATTGGATTTTCTCCAATGATTGTAGGAGCAAGCTGATTCTTTAATACAGCATATGTACTTTCCCATGTCTCCCCTGTTACATGCTCATCGGGTACTGCTTCACCATAGCCTACAATACCTGTATCTGTCGTAACCTTCAAAATAATAGAAGGCATTGTATCATATGTAGCGTAACTGATGATAAATGGATCAATAAGTGGTAAATGAATGGCGAAAATTTCTACTTGTTGGATTTTCATTTGTCTCTATCTCCTATATAATATAGTTGTCGTTAATACGTCGCTAATTATCGAAAAAATATAGAAAGGGAACATTGCCTATGTCTACTAAAATAGCGGTTATTTGCTCTAAAGCATTTATGGAGCGTATAAATAGTATCGCACAAAACATTGAGAATATTCAATTAGAATTTTATCTTTACGCTCAACCTACAGAGGCACCCGTTTTGTTAAAACAAATTAAGCCATGTGATGCACTTTTGTTTGGAGGAACGTTACCCTATTTACATGCCCAATCTGCACTGTCAGAACTGCCAATACCATGGAATTATATAAAACAAGATGAGACGGCAATTTCTACAACTTTATTATCGCTTATAGCCCATTATGCAGTACCTTTAAATAGAATTTCCATCGATGTTATGAATCCAGCTATTGTCGAAAATGTTTTAACAGAAATAGAGTATTTCGGTCCAAAACCATATATTCAGGCTATTTCTATTACTGAGCCTACTCAATCTATTTTGCAGCATCATATCGCTTTATGGGAAGCTAACAGCATTGACTATGTCATAACAAGTATTCATAGTGTGTTTGATGAATTACAGGCTCTTCAAATACCTGCAATCCGCATGCTAGATGCAACTAACTCCATTGTTCAATGCTTAGAGGAAACGATATCCCAATCACTTCTTACAAAATCCGAATCTGTCAAAGCCATTGTTGGACTATTAGAAGCTCCTGAAAATAAACCTATAGACGCTAACATGTTAACGCAAATCACTGCAGCTACGCATTCAACTTATAAACAAATTACACCTTACTCTTTTGAGCTTTATACGACAGCTGGGCATTTGCAAAGGGCACTCGAAAAAGAGAATTTACAGAACTTATTGCAGCAAACTAATAAGCCCTTTAAATTAGCATTTGGTTATGGTCACTCTATTTTAGAGGCTAACCAAAATGCCAAGAACGCATTAACATTTGCTAAACCTTGTGAAGTTTATATATTAGATGAACATAAAAACTTGCTAGGTCCATTCCCAAATTCGGAAGTAAGACTAGCTTTAAAAACAGATGATCCTTTCGTTTTACAAATGGCAAAGCAAACAAGCTTAAGTCCATTAAATATTTCCAAGATCATTCATTTTAGCCGGGAGCGACAATCAGCGCAATTTACATCCCATAATCTTGCAGAATACTTACAAGTTACACGCCGCACAACAGAGCGCATTATTAAAAAATTAGTGGATAACGGTTATGCTAAAGTAGTTGGTGAAGAAATGACTCACCAACAAGGCCGCCCACGTACAATCTATGAATTGAACTTTGCTATTTATTAAAAAATTCTCGCAGATACTTTTGGCATCTGCGAGAATACGGTTAGCTAGTAGATGGGATCATTTAGATTTAGTCCACTACCGCCATATTTTTTATATTTTTTATATATTAGATCAGGCGTGTTGATTAGGAAAAAATAAGTTTATTATTGAGCGATAAAAGGATTTTTTCGTTATTTTGCCAATATATTTCCATTTTAACTGATTGTAGCGTAGGGCTACTCGACTCCCGCGGGAAAGCGAGACAGACGAGACCCTGCACGGAGCGTAGCGGAGGAAGCGGCTCGACGCTCGCCCGCAGGAAAGCGAGTAGCCCGTAGCGGAAATCAGCCTCTTTGGATGTATAGAAATGGTTAATCAACACACCTGATATTAGATATTATTTCGAATTATTTTTTTCAAATTCAAAATCAACATCCTTAAGATTAACTATTTTTGTTTTTTTAATGATTTTATAGCCAAACCATAAACAAAGGAAGAATGGGATTCCTAAATATGCTGCTACAACACTACCCCAATCTATTTCTTCAGCCATAAACGCTTGGAAATTTTGTGCGATAATTACAATTAGTCCACATGCTATTGCAAAAATAGGTCCAATCGGAAACCATTTTGCCCTATATGGCAAATCGTTCAACGAATACCCTTGTGCAATATAAGCTTTACGGAAACGATAGTGACTGATAGAGATTCCTAACCAGAAGATAAACCCTGTTATACCTATTGCATTCATTAACCAAATATAAACTACCCCATCCCCGAAAAAGGAAGCTAAAAAAGCAAGCATACCGACTGCACATGTTAATAGCATACCCGCAACAGGAACACCACGCTTATTCAATTTTGCAAAAATTTTCGGAGCCTGACCTTCTTTAGCCATAGCGTATAGCATACGTGTTGAAGCATACAAACTTGAATTCCCTGCTGATAAAACTGCTGATAAAATAACAGCATTCATTAATGAAGCAGCAAATGCAAATCCAGCTTTTTCAAATACCATGGTAAATGGACTGACCATTACATTTTCAGTTTGTAAATTTGGATTTGTATAAGGTATGATAAGCCCTATAATTAAAATCGCAAATACGTAGAAAAGAAGAATTCTCCAAAAAACACTTTTAATAGCTGTGGGTACATTTTTCGCTGGATTCTCGCTTTCTCCAGCAGCTACCCCAACAATTTCTGTACCTTGGAATGAAAACCCTGCTGCAATAAAGACAATAAAAACACCTAAAATTCCTCCTGAAAAAGGAGCATCATCTACAGTGAAATTTTTGAATCCTACTGCTTCCCCACCCATTATACCGAAAATCATTAGTAAGCCGACTATAATAAAAATTACAATTGCACTTACTTTAATTAATGAAAGCCAATATTCTCCTTCACCGTATCCTTTAACAGATAGAAAATTTAATAAGAAAATAATAGCTAAAAATGAACCGCTCCATAATATAGATGAGCTGTTTGGAAACCAAAATTTCATAATCATTGTAGAAGCAGATAACTCAGCTGCAATCGTCATTGCCCAATTAAACCAGTAGGTCCAACCAATTGCAAATCCAAAAGCTGGATCAACAAATTTTGTACCATAAGTACTAAATGCACCACTTGTAGGCATAAATGCTGCTAGTTCTCCTAAACTTGTCATCACAAAGAAAATCATAGCTCCAACAAAAATATATGCTAGTAATGCACCGCCTGGACCTGCAGTACTGATTGCTGCACCACTACTAAGGAACAATCCTGTACCAATTGCTCCACCAATTGATATCATTGTTAAGTGTCGAGATTTCAAACCCTTTTTTAATTTCTGTTCTCCTTGTTGAATATCAGGCGAAATTTCATGAGATATACTATTTTCTTTTTTTAAGACCATTTTTTTATCCTTTCTAAAAACACTTAATGTTGCCAATTTCAAGAAAACTAAATCTAGTTTTTCTTTACGTAGCTGTGTTATATATCAAAATTAAATGTCCTTGTTAAAATAATAATGACAAAATCTCTTAAGGAGAAATAACAAAGCTTTCCTCCATTACTTTTTAAGTTGTTAATATTTCTTTTGAAACGATTGAACATAACAGCATAATTGTTACTAAGAACCATGCTGGAGAGATTAATTTTAAGCCGTAATAAATCATTGTTGCTAAGACTTCACCACCGATCCATGCTCCGATAGTTAATCCTACTAAAATATTAATGACCACGGCAGATAAAGCTAGGCGATACCCTTATACATCATTCCCTCAATTTCCATCCATTTAAATCCATGCATTTTGGCAACAATTGCTGCTACAGTTGTTCCAACTATAAGTGAAGTGTGAGGACTTTGCTCTAATACTACTACCGTCATAAGCATAGTTATAATCATAATTACAAAAGTTAGAAGTACCCAACTAGCACTAATTTCCTTTTTTACAGTTCCATCCCCTTTTTTTGCACCTATCCCCTTTTCAACTTTTCTAAGACGCAAATATTTTTTTATGTTTTTTAGCATAATATTCGAAAAATTAAAAGTCAACGCAAAAATTTTATGCTTCTCGAGCGATTTCGACTGTTTTTGCGCATAAAAACGTTTTCAAATAGCTATTAAGGACAATGCAAAATATTCATACATTTCGACAAAAAAGAAAAGAAAAAGGAACTATATCAAAAGAATTTTGCACTTTTGATATAGCTCCCTCTCGCTATCGTTATTCGTATTCAGGTTTTTTTTCTAACACACAAGCAAGTACTTTTGCAGCATCCATTAATGCACTTCGTTCAAATGTCATTTTCGGATGATGTAATCCTGGAGTTAAGTTGGCTCCAATACCAACCATCGTTGCTTTTAATTCAGGTTTTTTAACTGTGTAAAAATGGAAGTCATCACTTCCAGGCGTTGTAATTTCCTCAGCTAGATGCTCTTCCCCAAGTGCTTCAATAATTGCGTCTTTAGCCATACGTGCTGCAATCGAAGAAACTTCAGCACCAGGTGTGAAATCTATCCATTTCCAGTCCATATCAATCTCAAACTGCTGCTGGATTGATTTTAAGCCAAATTCAATACGACTACGAAGTAATTCTAGTTGGTTATTACGTTGCGCCCGAATATCCATTGAGAAGCTTGCAGTACCTGGAATAATATTCGTACTACCACCATCTGCAACAATCTTCGTTAACTTTGCAGAATGAGGCTCGAAAGGTGATAAATGTATGCTATGGAGCATTTGTTGTACAGCCATAATAACATCGATTGCATTTTTCCCTTGATGAGGTCTAGCACCATGGGCATCAGTGCCTCGTATTGTTCCTTCTAAAAAATAAGCTGCACCGTGATGGATAGCAGGCGATACTTTGCCAAGTGGTAGCTCTTCAATAGGTCTTAGATGAACACCAAATAAATGCGATACGCCATCAACAGCCCCACGCTCAAAGGCTGCACAAGCACCGTTCCCAAGTTCTTCTGCAGGTTGGAAAATAAAACGAACACGATGTTGCAACGGTCGATCTTTCAGCAGTAATAAAGCGCCAAGTATCATCGTTATATTTGCATCATGCCCACATGAGTGGTTCGCTTGCCATTTCCCATCCACTTCCTGCCATAAAGCATCTATATCTGCACGTACAGCAACAATTTCATCACCTGTACCAATTTCAGCAATTAGTCCCGGAACATCCCCTAACAAACGATAGGATACGTCTAACTCATCTAAAATGGACGCAATCTTTTTAGTAGTTTCGAATTCCTTCCAACTTACCTCTGGGTATTTATGAAAATGATCAAACCATTGATAAATTGTTTCTTCTAAGATTACAACATTTGACATAACTACACCTCTATACGCATTTTTGTTTCCCATTATACAGGAAACTATTTCTTAAAAGTACATATGAATTTAGACCTATATACATGAAAAATAAGGATATTTTATTAATAAGACTCCATACAGTTGAAGAAATCAAATATTAAAAAAATGAGGCTCATCACCAAAAGTTATGGATGGCATTTATTAAAACTTATGTCATATCGTGACACTGATCCCAAAGGAGTCGCCCAGTCGAAACGGAAATCAACCACTCGCTATGGTGATGATCTATAATGATTAATATATGTAAAAAAACGAAGGACTGTGTTAAAAGTTATTTCTACCTTTAGCACAGTCCATCAAGTATTTATTATAAACTTGTAAAAAAACCTTCTGGGTATTCTTCATAATGCACCATCGTTAGTTGCTCCTCATTTTTTTCCTCTTCCATATTAAGCTCAATTTCCTGATCCATTAAATACGTTTCAAATTTTGAGTTAAACAACTTTTTCATTTAATCACCTCTCCATTTAATTTGAATGAATTTTCTGATAAAAGAATTATACAATGACCTTTGTAAAAAAAGCAATAAACGATGCTCATTATGCATAAAAAGTATAAAAACAATCTACTTTTTAGATTGAAATTTCAGGTTTATCAGAAAAAGAGATGTATCAAATTACGATACATCCCTCATATAGTTAGACTTATAAACCAAGCGCTCGATACATAAACGCTGTAAATTGTGCGCGTGTTAAGTTTTCATTTGGTCTAAAATTGCCGTTTTCATCGCCTAGTACAATGTTATGGTCTGCTAGAGTGGCAATATATCCACTCGCCCAGTGTGATGGATCGACATCCTTGAACGTACTATTGCCTTCTGGCGTTAAGCCAAATGCAAGCACCATCATTTTTGCCATTTGGGCACGTGTTATATAAGCATTCGGACGGAAAGCTCCGTTTGAACCGTCTATAATGCCCGCTTGTTGGAGTAGTGTAATTTGTTGATAGTACGGATGACTATGTGGGACATCCAAAAATGATACAGCTTCTCGGAGTTGTGTTAGAGGTAAGGCACGTTCAATCATAAGTACCACATGTTGACGTTGAATCATGTCATTTGGTCTGAAAGTGCCATCTGGATAGCCTTTAATAATGCATCTACTAGCAATTTCTTCAATCATATCTTTTGCCCAGTTATTATCAATATCCTTGAACGTCGTTTGACATTCTTTACTCTCTTTCTTCCATTTCGCGTACAATGTTAGATTTTCTGTTACTGCATCTTTCGCAAAATCCCATGTTTTTGTGAGTTCTACATCTTTAAACCAGCCAGCAAATATGTGGCCTTCCTTCGCTGGATTAGAAGGTGCTTTCAGCAATTCTCTATATGCCACTGTTTGAGATGGGGTTCTACTGCCGCCGTTAGAATCAAAAATGACGGTATACCTTGGCTCTGAAGTGTTATCCTTCGTCCATTTCGCATACAAGGTTGTATTTGATGTTACTTCATCTTTTGCAAAATCCCACTCTGTTGTCAGCTCTTTATCTTTAAACCAACCAGCAAATATATGGCCTTCCTTTGCTGGATTAGAAGATACTTTCAGCAATTCTCTATATGCTACTGTTTGGGATGAAACTTTACTTCCTCCATTTGAATCAAAAGTGACAGTATAGATTAGCGTACTTCCGCCAGACCCTCCTTCTGAAGTATTATCCTTCGTCCATTTCGCATACAACGTGATATTTTCCGATACTCTATCTTTCACGAAATCCCATGCCGTCGTATGCCCTATATCCTTATACCAACTAGCAAACGTATGCCCATCCTTTACGGGTGTGGCTGGGGATGGCAGTAATTCCCTTTCTACAACTTCTATAGCTGATACTTCACTTCCTCCATTTGAATCAAAAGAGACAGTATAGCTTAGCTCTGAAGTTTCGTCCTTCGTCCATTTTGCATACAACGTAACATTTTTTGTCACTACGTCTTTTGCAAAATCCCATCCTTCTATCAGTTCTTCATCCTTATACCAACCTGCAAACGTGTTCCCGTCCTTTACAGGTGTAGCTGGGAGTGGTAGCAATTCCTCTTCTACAACTTCTTTAGCTGATACTTCACTTCCTCCGTTTGAATTAAAAGTGACGGTATAGCTTAACTCTGAAGTTTCGTCCTTCGTCCATTTTGCATACAACGTAACATTTTCTATCACTACGTCTTTTGCAAAATCCCATGCTTCTGACAATTCATTATCCTTATACCATCCTGCAAACGTATACCCTTCCTTCGTAGGAGCAGTTGGCGTTTTCACCAGTTCTCCTTCTTTCACTTCTTCTGGTGTGACTTCACTTCCTCCATCGGAATCAAAAGTGACAGTATAGCTTGGCTCTGGAGTTTCGTACTTCATCCATTTCGCAAACAAGGTAAGGTTTTTTGTCACCACGTCTTTGGCGAAATCCCATGCTTCTGACAGTTCTTTATCCTTATACCATCCAACAAACGTATGCCCGTCCTTTAAGGGTGTAGCTGGGGATGATAGTAATTCCTTTTCTAAAACTACTTTAGCTGATACTTCACTTCCTCCGTCTGAATCAAAATTAACATTGTAGTATGATTTTTTCCATTCTGAATAAATTGTTATCGGCTGCGATACAGATTCAGTCCACTTAATAGTCAAATTCGGATCTTCAAACCACCCTTTGAAGAAATCATTATCTTTAAATTGATAACTGAATGGGCCTCCAGTATAGTCAGAATCTAATTGAGGTGTCCCATGAAATATTACGAAATTCAATTTGTTTCTACTAAATGCACCAGTGCCAATTATCTTGACACTTGATGGAATTTCAACACTTGTTAATTGGTTAAATCCAAACGCACTCTTTTCAATCGTTGTAACGCTTGATCGAATATCTACGCTTGTTAATTGATTATGTTGAAATGCACGCATACCAATCGTTTTTACACTTGATGGGATCTCCACGTTTGATAATTTATTCCTACTAAATGCTTCCTCTCCTATAGTTGTAACGCTCGACGGGATATTTACACTTGTCAATTGATTACTGTAAAATGCCGCTTTGCTAATCGTTTTAACACTTGGCGGGATTTCCACACTTGTCAATTTATTAGCACTAAATGCAGCATCTCCAATCGTTGTTACACTTGATGGGATCTCTACACTTGTTAATTTATTAACAGCAAATGCATGATCTCCAATATTTTCAACACCTAATGGAATTTCTACATTTTCTAATAGATTATTATTAAACGCCTTAAAACCAATCGTTGTTACACTTGATGGGATCTTTACACTTTTTAGAGACATATCAGAAAACGCAAATCCTCCTATTTCTACAACTGGTTTTCCTTTAATCTCACTTGGTATAACAATATCTTTAGATAAACCGTTATACCTCCAAATGGAAACACCATTGTCCACGTCCCTTGTGACATAATCCTCTTCACTATCGCTATTCGCATAAACGGGCAAATTACTTAATGATAATTGGGAGATTATCAAAAGTATGCTCATTACTAGTAAACTTGTTTTTTTCATTTTGTAGTATCCTTTCAATAGTTTGAAATAAATGGGTACCCATTAAATGGATACCCTGTATTAAGCAGTTATAAACTTTATTAAAATATTTTTTTGATAAATGAATACATCGAAGTTTTCAAACTAACCAAAATGAAAAGTATTGGAGAGCCTTTTATCGTTTCACTTATTTAGAATAGCAAAAGAGATGTATCAAATTACGATACATCTCTCTTAGTGGTAATACTTAATAATCCAAGTAGCTGGTATATGAGATTCCCCCAATAAAAATATAGAACTTCATGGGTAAATATTTTTCAAATCTTCTATTTATAAGCCAAGTGCTCTGTACATGAACGCCGTAAATTGTGCACGTGTTAAGTTTTCATTTGGTCTAAAATTACCGTTTTCATCACCTAGTGCAATGTTATGGTCTGCTAGAGCGGCAATATATCCACTCGCCCAGTGTGATGGGTCGACATCCTTGAACGTACTATTGCCTTCTGGCGTTAAGCCAAATGCAAGCACCATCATTTTTGCCATTTGGGCACGTGTTATAAAAGCGTTTGGTCGAAACGCCCCATCTGAACCATCCACGATACCCGCTCGTTGTAGTCGTGTGATTTGTTCATAATATACATGACTTTTAGGTACATCCAAAAATGATGCAGCTTCTCGAATTGGTGTTGGTTGTAATGCACGGTCAATCATAAGCACCACATGTTGACGTTGAGCCAAATCATTTGGTCGGAAAGTGCCGTCAGGATAACCTTTAATAATGCATCGACTAGCAACTTCTTTAATCATATCTTGTGCCCAGTTATGATCAATATCCTTGAAAGTAATGTCACAACCATTACTCTCCTGCATCCACCGAGCATATAACGTTAAGTCTTCTGTGACTTCATCTTTCTCAAAATCCCATGCTTTTGTGAATTCTTTAGTTTTATACCAACCGATAAATGTATAGCCTTCCTTCTTTGGATTAGAAGGGGCTTTCACCAAAGCTTTATACGCTACTGTTTGTGATGGGATTTTACTGCCTCCGTTTGAATCAAAAGTAACGATGTAGCTACCTTCTGACACATTATCCTTTGTCCATTTCGCATATAATGTTATGTCCGCTGTTACTTTATCTTTCGTAAAGTCCCATGCATTTTTAAACTCTGCATCCTTATACCAGCCATCAAATTGATAGCCTTCTTTCACTGGAATAGACGGGGCTTTCACGAGGTCGTTATAGCCAACCGTCTGTGACAGCACTTTACTTCCTCCATTAGAGTCAAAGATGACTTTATAGTTTGGCGAACCTCCGCCCGATCCTCCACCGGAACCTCCTCCAGATCCCCCACCCGACGTATGGTCTTTTGTCCATTTCGCATACAACGTAACATTTTTTGTCACTAAATCTTTTGCAAAATCCCATAGTACTGTCAATTCTTTGTCTTTATGCCAGCCATCAAATGTATAGCCTTCCTTCTTTGGAGCAGCTGGTGCTTTTACTAATTCACCATGTCCTACAGATTGGGATGGAACTTCGCTTCCTCCATTGGCATCAAAAGTAACGATATAGCTTACTTTCGACCACTTGGCGTATAGCGTGATATCTTTTGTTACTACATCTTGATTGAAATTCCATGCTTCCGTAAGCCCTTTATCTTTATACCAACCCGCAAATGTGTACCCTTCTTTTACCGGAGTAGATGGGGCTTTTACTAATTCACCAGACCCTACTGATTGGGGTGGTACTTTGCTTCCTCCATCGGCATCAAAAGTAACGATATAGCTTACTTTCAACCACTTGGCGTATAGCGTGATATCTTTTGTTACTACATCTTGATTGAAATTCCACGCTTCCATAAGCCCTTTATCTTTATACCAACCCGCAAATGTGTACCCTTCTTTTACTGGAGTAGATGGGGCTTTTACTAACTCTCCAGACCCTACTGATTGGGATGGAACTTTGCTTCCGCCATTGGCATCAAACGTGACTGTATAGCTTGTTTTCTTCCATTTAGCATATAGCGTGATATCTTTTTTCACTACATCTTGATCGAAATCCCATAATTCTTTCAGTTCTTTATCCTTATACCAACCTTCAAATGAGTAGCCTTCTTTCACTGGATTCGAAGGAGCTTCCATTGTTTCGTTATATGGTACCAGTATCGATGAAACTTCACTTCCTCCATTGGAATCAAAAGTGACAGCATAATGGCTCCACTTTGCATAAATTGTCATTGGTTGTACTACTGAGTAACTCCAATCTATTGTAAAATCCTCATCTTCAAACCAACCTAAAAACGTTCTTCCTTCCTTTTTTTGTGGATTGAATGGAGAGTTTTTTTCAGTCCATTGGAAATTATGTGAACCATTAAACGTTACAAAATCAAGACTGTTATTATAAAAAGCATTACTTTTAATCTCTGTAACGCTTTCTGGAATTTCTACACTTGTTATTGAATTTCCATTGAAAGCTGAATATCCTACCGATGTAACACCTGATGGAATCTCTACACTTGTTAACTTATTATTAGTAAATGCAAAATCCTTTATCGTTGTTACGCTCGATGGAATCTCTACGTTTGTTAATCGATTATCATAAAACGCGGCCGCCTCTATCGTCTTAACGCCATCTGGAATTTTTACACTTGTTAATTGATTATTATAAAATGCACTTTGCCCTATCGTTCGAACGTTCGGCGGAATATCCACATTCGTTAATTTATTACTAGAAAATGCAAGTTCCCCAATTGTTTTCACACTTGATGGAATCTTTACACTTGCTAGGCTCTTACCAGAAAATGCTCCATCCCCAATTTCTATAACGGGTTTGCCCCCAAGTTCATCAGGAATATTAATATAATCCTTTGCTATACCAAAATAATGCTTAACAATTGCAACGCCACCGCTAAGATCCTTCGTTATGAAGACATCTTCTGGCTTGGGTTTGTTTTCATCATCCTTTTGAATACTCTCATCCTCTAAATTTCTCGATTGTACAATATCATTTTCATTGTTACTTGTCGCGTGAGCAGATAGATTACCCAATGACAATTGAGAAAAGACTAAAAGGATAATCATTAAAAGTATGCTTGCTTTTTTCATTTAGAAATCTCCTTTCAAGCATTGATATTATAACAATGGTCTATCTTTAACCTTTGTTACAGTTATCAACACTAACAATCCCCACAAAAGCATGCAAATCAACTTTTTCTGGTTTTTGAACATATTTTGATAATCATTTTTATTGAAATTTAGCGCTAAGTTATGTATGTGCTTCTTATTCCACTTTCTTTTTCAATTGCAAAAGAAAAAGAATCTGCTCGTTCCTGTAGCTTGTAAGTTAAGCAAATTCCTTGTAGACATTACAAGGCATGCACTTACTAACTCAGAAAATGAGCAGATTCTATTTATTTAATATTTCGGCAGTCCTAAGCCTTTTTACCTCTCACTTAAGCTATAGCACTCGGTTTACTTTTTTGATTGTCATTACCGTTACCTTTATGCTGTGTTACATATTGAATAACAAACATAACAATAAAGATTGCTAATCCAGCCCAATCCGAGAATTTTTCTGGATAGATCAGAAGTAAACCAGCTGCAATCGCAATAATGCGTTCAAACCAAAGCATTTTGCGATACCAGTAACCGATTACTCCCGCTCCTATAGCTACCATTCCTGTAATGGCCGTGATTACTACCCATATAATTTCAGGTATAGTTGTATCAATCATTAGCAATGCCGGTGAAAATACAATCATATATGGAATAATAAACGCCGCAATCGCAAGCTTCGCTGAGTTTACACCTGTTTTAATCGGGTCTCCACCAGAGATTCCCGAAGCCGCAAAAGCAGCAAGTGCAACTGGCGGTGTTATATCGGCAATAATACCAAAGTAGAATACAAAGAAGTGTGCCGATAATAAAACGACAACTGGTACTAATTCCTGTGGTGTATTCGGTGATAATAATGCCACGATTGCAGGAGCAGCAATTGTTGACGTAATGACATAGTTTGCTGTTGTCGGAGCCCCCATCCCAAGAATTAAGGAAGCAATCATTACAAAAATCAGCGTTAATATAACGCTACCGCCCGCTAATTCTACTAAACTATTAGCTAAACTTAAGCCTAGACCTGTTTTTACAACTACACCTACGATAATACCCGCGCAAGCTGTTGCCGCTACTACACCAAGTGCTGTACGTGCACCTTCAACTAATGCATCAATAATATCCTTCGGTTTTAAGCGTGTTTCCTTATTAAACATAGCAACACCAATAGAAATAAGAATACCGTAAAGTGCAGCATGCATTACTGATGTACCTGTTAACATTAAAACGATGATAGAGATTATTGGCAATAAAAGGTAAATTTTCTTAAATACCTCTCGACGATTTGGCATTTGATCGTCACGCAAACCTTTTAAACCTACACGTTTTGCTTCGAAGTGAGTCATAATCCAAATACCTGTAAAATAAAGTAATGCAGGTATCGCCGCCGCCTTCGCAATATCCCAATACGTAATTCCGCGGCCGATAAACTCAACCATTAAAAACGCTGCCGCACCCATAATCGGAGGCATTAACTGCCCACCTGTAGATGCTGCTGCCTCAACGGCACCCGCGAACTCTTTACGGTACCCTAGCTTTTTCATCATTGGAATCGTATATGATCCAGATGTTACAACATTCGCTACTGAGCTTCCGGAAATCGTCCCTTGAAGTGCACTAGAAAATACTGCTACTTTTGCAGGACCACCAATTAATTTACCTGCAATAGCTACTGCTAAATCATTAAAGTATTGACCCACACCTGTTTTGACAAGGAATGCTCCAAAAAGTAAAAACACAAATATAAATGTGGCAGAAACACTAATCGGTGTTCCGAAAATCCCATCCGTCGTAAAATACATGAGATTAACAATACTCTCAAAATCTTGCCCTCTATGCGCCATAAAATCCGGGAAATACGGTCCGAAATAGGCATAAATTAAGAAACATATAGCAATGATTGTAATCGGTACACCTACTGCACGGCGAGCTGCTTCAAGCACCAACACGACAGCTATGAGACCTACAATAAAATCTGTTTGCGTAATGGTACCATTGCTATTAACAAGCTCTGTATAATTCATTGTCCAATATGAACCTACTACAATGGATAATACCGCTAAAATATAATCGAACCACGCTATTTTATTCTTTGCTGCTTTTTTTCGAGCAGGGAATAGTAAGAAAATTAGGGTCAAACCAAAACCTAAATGTATCGTACGCTGAATTTGCGCTGGGAATTGGCCGAAAATTGCTGTGTAAAGCTGAAACAATGAAAATGCTAGTAGTCCAAAGAAAATGACATGTTTCATAATGCCCGATATCGTTCGAACATTGGATTCGATATCATATTTCTCAAGTATCGCTTGTTGCTCTTCAGCTGATATTTGTTCGAATTCTTCTTTTTTTACTTCGTCGTTTGATTTATGCTGAGTTGTCATTTCATCCTTACTCCTTTCCATTGTTCATAAAGCGATAAACGCTTCACCTCAAATAAATAGGATTTTCCCCTTTTTAAGTCTTTTTTTAAATCGTATTCATAATTCTCGTAACCTAATACAAGATCTAAATCCAAATCGGCTATATAGATCGTAAAATTTTTAATGACTTCATTGTCAAACTGCAAAAAATATTTACCATTTCGTTCTGTTAATGTTTGATTTTTCTCTGCATAGCTTGGCATGCCAATTGCTAAGCTTTCATACTCCATCCCTAACATTTGAATACTTGTTCCATCTACACATTTATAATGTTCGAGTACATCTGTTTTATGGATAGAGTGAGTGTATCTAATTTCGAATGTATCCTCAGTTGTTAGTGGTATATAATGCACTACCGGATCATTTATACGTGTTTCCGTAAATGCGAATACCTTTTGAAGAGGAAGAAAAATGACCATACTAAAGCAAATACATAAAAAAGCTAAAACCATTATTAATGTTCTCTTTCGCACTACATCTGTTCCCCCACTTAAAAAGCTATTCGTACGGAAGAAAGAGACTCGAAGCTTTACGCAATCCGAGCCTCTTCGTATTTAAGAAAATAACTTTTTACTCGCTTTAAGCTATAGTTTGAGAAAATCTAAACACGAATGTTCTGTTATTTCTTTTCATCAAAGTATTTTTGAGCACCAGGGTGAACGTCAATGCTGATACCCTGTAAACCCGTCTTAGCTTTGATAAATGCCCCTTTAGCATGGGAAATTTTATCTGTGTTATCATAAATAGCTTTTGTTAATGAATAAACAACATCATCTGAGAGGTCTTTTTTCACCGCAAGCATTGCAAGCACTGAAACTGTTTCAGTATCTTTTGCAAGACCATACGTACCAGCTTTTACTGTGTCTTTTGCGTAGTAAGGATATTTAGCGATTAGCTCATCTGCTTTACCAGCATCTACACCGATAATATTTACTTTAGTTGTTGCATTTAATGCCTCAACAGCACCTGTTGGCGTACCCGCAGTAATAAACGCTGCATCGATTTGACCAGATTGAAGACCGTCAGCAGACTCACCAAAATCAAGGTTTTGTGCTTTGATATCATCCATTGTTAAACCGTGAATTTCAAGTAATTGTTCAGCATTTGCGTAAGTACCTGAACCTGGCGCACCTACAGAAACCTTTTTCCCTTTTAAATCAGCGTATGTTTTAATGCCTGATGCTTCAGTTGTTACTAATTGTACTGTTTCTGGATAAAGTGCACCTAGAGCAGCAATTGAATCGATTTTTTTGCCATCAAACATCTTTGTTCCTTCAGTGGCATAATAAGCAATATCTGATTGTACAAAGGCAATTTCACCTTTACCATCTTGCAAAGCAGTCATATTGGCAGCAGATGCTTGAGAAACTTCAGCAGTTGTTTTGATGCCTGTTTCTTTAGAAATTAAATCAGCAAACGTTCCACCCAATGCATAGTAAGTACCTTGCGTTCCACCTGTTAATAAGTTCAGATATTTAGGCTTTTCAGATGAGGCCGATTCTCCCTTATTCGAGTCCTTGGAACCTGCTCCACTATCCGAACCACATGCAGCTAAAATCAATAGCGCAAAGGCACTTAATAGCATTAATAGCCTGAATTGCTTTTTCTTCATAGTAACCTTCCCCCTTGGTTAAAAATAATAATCTATTTAAAATTATCAAACACAGTATAATAATGTCAATCTATTTATTGTAAATTCAGTCTTTTATAATTATACTATTTCTTTTAAATACCCATTGTTTCTTGATTTCATCAATAACTTCCTCGCACTAAATTTATCTACATTAAGCTATTAAATTCTTTTTCCAAGAAAACATTCTTAGTTGCTGCATGTATAAAAATTGCATATTTATTATCAAAACAACTTTTCACTTCTTCCTTTACAAGAAAAATGCTCATCATCATAGCGTGAGGTTGATTTCCGTTCCGACTGGGCGCTTCCAGCCTCCACTCCAATCAACTTATATAGCATTCTTTTTAACAAATATCCTCCACACTTTTAGTAATGAACCAAAATGATTGTCGATTTTTATCCCAAAAACAAAAATACTGTATCTAAAGTGATTTACTTCAGATACAGTCGATTCATTTTCCTTATTGAATAATGCCACAAGCCATTCTTGCACCAGAATTACCGGAAGGATCCGTTTTATAATCATCCTTAGATTCATGAATGATTAATGTAGTGCCACCATCACGTAACAACGAGTTAGCAGCATCTTTTTCTAAAGTTAGCCCTTCAGCTAAGAAATTTAGATCCACTTTACCATCTTCTCCAACTTCTAAATTCGGAAGATCCCCTAAATGATAGCCCTTAGGATTATCCTTCCCATGCTCTTTATGCGTTGGATTAAAATGCGGACCTGCTGATTCAAACGTTGGTGGTTCACACTTCCCAACTGAATGAACATGAATGCCGTGTGTTCCAGGTGGTAATCCTGAAAGTGCGAGTGTCACTTTAACCCCATTATCCTCTTCCTCAAAATATGCATTGCCATAGCTTTCATTATTTTTACCAATTACTTTCGCGGTTGCCGTTGGTCCTGAATTTGCGTTAACTGCCACTTTTTGCTCCTTCTTTTCAAAGAAACCACAACCACCGACAAATACTAATAAAGAAATAATTATTAAACTCATTTTTTTCATAAAAATACCTCCTCTATTCCTGATGTTTGCCAACATTCCTTCCACTTATGCAATTTCAATGAGAATTTTGCGAATTATTGGGCAAGGAGTAAATTTTGTAAACTTGGATTTTAATAGCCGTTGATTCTAAAAAAATGCAAAATAAAAGGATATCTCTAATTTAAAAGAGATATCCTTTTACTCGCATTAATTTAAAATTTTTACAGTTACATGTTTGACGCCCCATTGACGAGCTTGTCCCTCGGTAGGAATAAATACATCAATTTTATTACCTTTTATCGCTCCGCCAGTATCTGCTGCGATTGCTTCACCATAACCTTCAACCCAAACCCTGCTACCAAGGGGAATTACACGAGGGTCTACAGCAATTACCTTTAAGTTTGGATTAGATCTTATATCTGTTCCGTTCGCTGTAATCCCCGAACATCCTTCACAATACGCTGTATAGGCCGTTGCTCGCATTGTTAATGTTTTGCCCGTATTTGCTGGAGCACTCACTGCGTTTGCGCTTGATGTCGTTACTTTCTTTTTACTAGATGTCGTTGCTACCTTTTTAGTTTTACTTTCGGAAGTTTTAGGTTTTGCCGCCGATGCTTTGATAGCTAATGATTCACCTACATAAATCAGATCAGATGGAAGGTTATTCCATTCCTTTAATTCTTCCACTGATACACTATTTACGCTTGCAATTGAAAATAATGTATCTCCGGCCACAACAAAGTGTTGGTCTTTCATTGAATTATCCTTTTTCGATTCGCCTACATTTAAATCTTGCTCTGGATAAAACCATTTCGCGTCTGAGTCGGCAATTGGCTCATAATCTCCTAAAGATAAATTGTAAATTTTCGAGATTCCCCACAATACGTCGTATGGCTTAAAAGTGTGTTTTTCCTCAGCAGATGATGGACTGGCAAATAAACTTAATCCCAAGGTCAATGTTACAGCTAAAGCTAAAGCTTGTTTTTTCATATTTTGTAGCCTCCATATTTAATTATTTTGCAGTCTGCTGCTAGCACACTAGAGTTAGGCTCTTTTATGCAAGCAATGCTAGAGAATGCAATTAATAACTCAGGGCAACGGACCTGATAGTACGAATTATTTCTATAAAAACGGAAAAATATACAATATCAATAATATTTTTGGGAAATTGAGCAATTTTGCAGAAAGAACGTTGGTACTCTATTTGCAATTTTTATATGTTGGAAAATCAGTATTTTTATACGATAATATGGTAAAGGAGGAATATAGGATGGAAATTAATACAATAATGTCTTCTCAGATTATGGAGCTACAACAAACTGTACAAATGAGTGTTATGCAAAATGCGCTTAATTTAAATACTGCAGCCGCTATCGAATTATTAAAAGATCTGCCACAGCAGCAAGTGGCCATACATCCGAATAAAGGGGCAGTCATGGATATTTCAATTTAATTTTTAAAAATCAGGTTGATAAATATTGGAAAGTTGGTGCCCTTTTTGATTCGAGTGATAATAATGGATGATGAGCCATTAGCTCTTATAAACATGGAGAAAAAGTTAAAAGAATTTAATTCAATAGAGGTCATTAAATCTTTTACAACTGCAAAAGATTTGCTTGCAGAGGGGCCAAGCTTGGATTTTCAAGTAGCATTTTTAGACGTTGAAATGCCTGGCATGAACGGTTTAGAGATTGCACGACTATTAAAAGAATGGAACAAAAACATTTTTATCGTATTTGTCACTGCGTATCGGGACTACGCTGTCCAAGCATTTGAAATCCACTCCATTGACTATTTATTAAAACCTATTTCAAAAGCTCGTCTAGAGACAACTATTAATAGAATCCAAGAACTCCTTCACCTAGAAAATAAATCGACTCCTATACAAATAAATAAACCCACTCTTACGATACAATGCTTTGGAGGATTCGTTGTTTTACACAATGACAAAGCAATCCATTGGAGAACGCTTAAAACAAAAGAATTATTCGCCTTTCTTTTTTCCAATCTTAATCACCATGTACCTCGTGATACAATCATCGATGCTTTATGGGCAGATACAGAATTTAAAAAGGCAAGAGTTCAGTTACATACAACAGTTTCCTATTTACGCACTACACTTTCGGCACTGGGCTATTCAGAAGTCATACAGTATGCAAATGGCTGCTATATTTTGCAACTAGAGGATTTTCAATGTGATGCACATGACTTAGAACATAATTTAAATGGTAAAACGGAGACTGGAAAGATTGATGTAGAGAAAGCTGAGGCACTAATACAAAACTACCAAGGTGAATTTATGGCTTCATTAGATTATCCTTGGATTACTAGTAAAGCAAATTTTATGAATAATAAATTTACTCTTTTACTTCATGATTTAGTAGAGCATTATACAGCAATACATGATGTAAAAAAACGAGAGGAAATATTACTTTTAACGATAGAGCATTATCCATATTCCGATAAAACCATCCGTCAGCTAATAAAGCACTATACAGAAGTGGATAACCGAGCAAGTGCAGTAAAGGTTTTCAATTCCTTTAAAAGTACCTTGTTAGCGGATCTCGGTATTTTACCAGAGCAAGAAACAACTGAGCTATTTAATGCTATATCGGTTGAATAATTTTGCTCTATAAAAGGCATCGAGAAGATAACTCTCGATGCCTCTTATCTTTGTATTCATTTCACCAGTAATGAAAATCAACTGTCTTACCACCATAGCGTGAGGTTGATTTCCGTTCCGACTTATATACTAACATGCGTTTTGCAAAAATCATTTACGGTATTCATTCGAATCAACAGACCTTTATTTAAAGTTAATTGTAAAAGAAAAAATTTATTATTGAGTTTGGCTGATATTCATTTGATTAATTCTCCAGATAATTCTTCGACGACACAGATACAATTCCTCCCTGACTGCTTCACCTTATACAATGCCTGATTTGCAATTGTAATGATCTGATTTGCAATTGTAATGATCTGATTAGCTTTTTTAATATTTGTAGTAAATGTTGTAATGCCGGCAGACATTGTAACTGGCCTTCCACATGACGTATCTAACAAGGCCAGCTTAATGCGTACACTCTCCGCTAATTCTTCCCCACCATATCGAAAACATATTCTCTGTTGCTCAATGTTCTCCTGCATATGATTTGCGAAAGCTTTTAAAACTTCATCCCACTGTATGTCCATAGGTATCATTTATACTTTTAAAGTCATCTAAATCTATCAAAAGTATTGTATGTGGCACTTTATTGATGATTAACTCATTTAAAAATGTGCTTCGTAATACCAGCCATCTAATTCTTTCCGGTTAGTTCGAAAGTATCATTTTTATAATTTTCTTATTTCCATTTTCTAAATTTCATGGCATGGTAAATATAGTCCTTTTAATACAAGAAGAAAATTTCGGAGGTTCTTATGTCACTGTTGAAAAAAGCGACTATACGACATTCACTTTTTATTATTTTAATTTTTATTGTGCTTACTACATTTCGTTTACTTTGGCTAACATGCTTTCTCCCTTCAAGTGATCAGCCGATTGCCCGGGAAGGTATATTTGATATACGGGATCAGCAGCTATCTGACGAAGAAGTTCTTAATTTAGATGGTGAATGGCTTTACTATCCCGGATCATTAATAGATCCCTTAAACATGAATACCCAATCATTAGAACAAACTACCCGAACGATTCCCATGCGAGATTCAGAGGCAACGACAGAACGATATGGTACATACCATGTAAAAATCTTACTCAATCATAATGCTCCTAAAGATAATCGTTATGCCATTCGGATTCCCGCAGTGTCAACTGCTTCAACATTATATATTAATGGGAAGTTGGCTGGACAGTCAGGAAAAGTCGCTACTGATTCAACTAGTCATAAAGGGCAAGCCGCTCCTTATACTGTTTATTTTACGAATGAGCAGCCTGAAATTGACTTAATTTTACATGTATCGAATTTTAATACACCCGCAAGTCCTATCATTGATAAAAGAGTACTATTTAGCTCTGCATCAGCTATGGCACATCACGAAATAATGACCGATCTATCTCTTACTACCATTTCAGTAATGCTCGTATTGTTCGCACTTTTTAGTATTCTTGTGTTCCTATTCATCTATCGAAAGCCAATTGTATTACTTTTCACAGTAGGTTTTCTTTTACCTTTAGCAGATGAATTAATTACATATGATCGATCCATACTTGATTGGTTTCATCTTGATTATGTATGGTCGTTTAAATTATCTTCTGTCATTTATCTCTGCGCTGCTTTTTTCTTTGTTCAATTTATGCGTATTTTACTAGTCAAATATCGTAATGCAAAATGCTTTCAGTGGATCTTTGCTATCTATGGCGTTGGAGCATTATTAACTGTCGCTTTACCGATTGATTTGTTATACACAATAAATTTTCTTTTCTTTATACTTTATGGCGTTTCATTTTTATTTGTAGTAGCACTCGCTTTAAGAGAATATCTTGAAAATCAGAAACAAAGCTCTGCTTTTATTGCACTGACGGCTCTCGCTTCAACGAATGGAATTATATGGGGATTTATTAAATCCATTTATATCTTTGATATACCCGTTTATCCATTCGATTATTTATTTGTCATGCTCGGTTTTTCGGGTTATTGGTTTAAACGCTTTTTTGAAAACAAAGAGCAAATTAATCAATTGATTGCTAAATTACAAAAAGACGATGAATTAAAAGATGAATTTTTATCCAGTAGTTCACAAAAACTATGGGATCCCATGAATAAAATGATTACGTTAGGACAGACCATTTATGATAATCCAAATAATAAGCTTGCAGCTGATGATAAACAAAACTTAAAGCTTTTAATTGATATTGGGAGAAGCATGTCCTTCACATTAAATGACATACTTGATTTTACTCGTTTAAAGGAAGGTAATTTACATCTCAATAAAAAAAATGTAAGCATTCAAGGTGTAGTTTATGGTGTTTTCGACATGTTACGCTTTATAACAAGCGGAAAACAAATCCAAATGAATTCTACCATTTCTAGAACATTTCCTAATGTAATGGTCGATGAAAATCGATTGATTCAAATTCTTTTTAATTTTTTATACAATGCCATTAAATATACAAGTGCTTGTTCTATAGAAATCAGTGCCCATATGGAAAATAATCTGGCTGTAATCCATATTCGTGACACTGGATTAGGTATGGACGATGACATTCAAAGTCGGCTATTTTCCCCTTACGAACAAGGAAGTGACAACTACGACGGGATCGGTATCGGGTTATTAATTTCAAAGAAGCTCATCGAATTGCATGGAGGAACTTTGCAAATACATTCCATTCCTAACAAAGGATCAGATATCTATTTCACATTACCATTAGCAGAGGAAAGTCTAAGTAAGGAGCAATCCTATATAGAGCAAGAGGACATATTTTCCCCCGTTGAAGAAAATACGTTATCAAACATAGTGGAAAAACAATTTAAAATTTTAATGGTCGATGATGATTCTGTAAACTTAACAATTATGCGTAGCTTATTTACAACACCAGAATATGCTGTTACTACTGTTACTAGCAGTGAAAAGGCATTAGAAATATTACAGCAAGAGGAGTGGGATTTAGTTATTATCGATGCGATGCTACCTTATATTTCTGGCTATACATTAATTGAAATTATTCGAGAGCATTACTCATTACTTGAATTACCTATCTTATTGCTAACAGCACGGAATTATCCCGAGGATGTTTATACCGGCTTTGTTCGTGGAGCAAATGATTATGTTACGAAGCCCATTAATTCTCTAGAGCTAAAAGTAAGAAGTAGAGCCTTAATCGATTTAAAATATAGCATCAATCAACAACTACATTTGGAAACGGCTTGGCTTCAAGCTCAAATACAGCCACATTTTTTATTTAATACATTAAACACTATCGCATCACTTAGTACGATTGATTCCGATCGAATGATTGACTTAATGCATCACTTTGGTGAATATCTACACGCAAGCTTTGATGTGCGGAATCTACAACGAGTAGTACCACTTAAGGATGAACTAGAGCTAGTGCGCTCGTATCTCTATATTGAACAGCAACGCTTTGGAGAATTGTTAAACATCGAATGGGATATTGATGACAATATAAACATTGAAATTCCCCCTATCTCCTTACAAACTATTGTAGAAAATGCGATTCAGCATGGTGTATTAAAACAGGAAGAAGGCGGAACAGTTTGTATCTGTATTAAGGATTTTTCAGATTATGTAGCAATAAGTGTTATAGATAATGGCGTTGGGATAGGTCCAAGTAAATTAGATGAGCTACAATCAGGTAGTTATTCAACAAGCTCTGGTGTAGGTATACGTAATACTGATTTACGTCTTAAGAGGATTTATGGACAGAGATTGCACATTAAAAGTACACTAAATGAAGGAACAAATATCACCTTCCATATTCCTAAAACATGAGTTGATGGTGGCTCTTTTTCTATAATTTCAAGTTACAATTACTATATTCAATGAGGAATATTAATGGTAATGATGAGCTGTTTTATATTTTATTCGCAAAAGCTATTTCAAACGTTTGCTTAGTCTTTAATAAAAAAATTCGCACCCTTTTGTGGAGTGCGAATTTTTTTATTAGAGAAATCCTTTTTACCAAAGCACAGGCTTCGCTACCATTAGCCATAACATAATTAGCAATAATAAAATGTACATCCATGCTTTGCGATGTAACAATGAAGCAAATTTTTGCTGGTCATAAGCAGGTGTATTAAATGTCTGTAAAGTCGGTTTGAACGCTCTCGCCAAAAAAACAATGGAGGCAAGCAACACAAGAAATGTAAGAACAATCCACGAGGTACTCCAATGATAGCCCACATGCCACATTAATAAAATATCGGATGCAACAAGAACATGTCCCGAATGCTTGACGATTGTAATAGCTCCTTTAAAAGCCTCAATATATGGTGACATCTCAACATGGGATGCTGTACGCATTTTCTTAACAATTGGTAAAACTACAAACAATGGCCCAATCGAAAGGATGGCACTTAAAATATGTATATAAAGAAGAAGTGTATAAATTGAAATCATGGTGCATGCCCTCCTTTTAATCAGTTCCCCTCATTATAGCACTCAACAAAACGTGCTTTATCGGCAATTGTGAATCATTTGTAAACGCAAATTGAATCATTGTAAAGTTGTTTGAAATTTGCACAAAGAGGGTATGGATTATAGTAACATGCACATATAGACCAAAAAGGAGTGATTTTTATAGGAATTCATCAATTTTTTACAAGTCTTAATGATCTAGAACGTATTATTCGTTGCCCTGGACGCTTCAAATTTGAAGAGCACAATGTGGCTGCTCACTCTTGGAAGGTATCACAGTATGCCATGTTCTTTGCCACACTTGAAGAAATGAATGGAGCTACGGTAAATTGGAAATCGTTATATGAAAAAACCATCAACCACGACTTTGCCGAAGTGTTTATTGGCGATATTAAAACTCCGGTAAAGCATGCGAGCCCAGAACTTAAACAAATGCTTGCACATGTGGAAGAAAAAATGATGGAGAAATTTATTATTGATGAGATCCCACAAGAGTTTCAGGCCGTCTTCTTTGAGCGCATGAAAGAAGGTAAAGACAATACTGTAGAAGGTCGCCTACTTGAGTTTGCTGATAAACTTGACCAATTTTATGAAGCCTTTGCCGAGTTAAAACGTGGAAACACAGACAAAGAATTTGTGCATATGTATCAATCAGCCCTTTCCAAGATTTTAACTATTCCTCTTGAAGCGTCGGTTCACTATTTCCGTACTGAGATTCTGAAGGATGCAGTGAAGGAAAAAACACATATTGATATTCAAGCTTTGACCAATGAAGTATTAACATCAAATTAATAAGGTGCATGTATAAGTTTTCCGAATGAATTAACTCACGGAAGGCTTTTTTTATTTTCCTAAAAAAGTCGTATAATGGAAGGAGACCGATTGGAGGGAAGCTTTTGTCACAAGAATGTTCAATTGTAGAGGATTTATTACCTTTGTATAAAAAACAAGCTCTCCAAACAACTACTGTAGAGTATATCGAACAACATTTAGCTAATTGTGAGCATTGTCGGCAGCTCGCTACTTCAAAGCAATCACTAGGCTATCATTTATTAATGAAAAGAACGATAACATTTTTCCATCTTGTTTTTATCGTACTATCCTTTATGTTTGCCATTAACTCTTCCTTACTAGGCAATCAAACAAGCTTTGCTATATCTTACGCAATTTTTGGCTGTCTTACTTATTTCTTTTACAAAAATATTTGGATTGTTTTTGCTATCAGCTCTGTACCTGTTTTCGTCTGGGCAATTATTAACAATATTAACAATTCACTCTATGTCTCCCACTACTCCTTATCGGAAATCGGTACACTGTTGATTGGAGCTAGCTACATAGCCCTTTTACATACTATTTTTGCACTATTTGGGGCTGGTCTTGCTATTTTATTTCGTAGGTTTACAAAATAATGTTCCAGAAGGAAGTTGTCTCAAGTTATCTGAGCCAACTTCCAATATCCAAATAAAAAAAAGAGTCGATTTTGATAGCCTTCCAATTTGGAACGCTTCATTTTACGACTCTTTTTACAGTAATTATGCTTTTTTAACGAACTCAGACTTTAATTTCATTGCACCAAAGCCATCGATTTTACAATCAATATTGTGATCGCCTTCAACGAGACGAATGCTTTTCACCTTTGTCCCAATTTTTAATGTTGAAGAACTACCCTTAACCTTTAAATCCTTAATAACTGTAACAGAATCGCCGTCCGCAAGTAGATTGCCATGAGCATCTTTTACGATTAGCGTATCTGCCTCTTGCTCCGTTCCATCAGTGCTCCACTCATGCGCACATTCTGGACATACAAAGTTCGTTCCATCCTCATATGTGTATTCAGAATTACATTTCGGACAATTTGGATAAGCTGCCATTTCCGCTTCCTCCCTTTACTTTTTTGCTAGGCAAACCCTATATATATTCTCCTATCTTACATACTTCGCCCTATTAAGTAAAGGTTGTTCGTATTTTTCGTTCGTATTTGTGAAAAATGTATGAATCTGTTTCAAGCTTTCGGAGATATTCTATTCTGGAAATGTACGAATTGGGACACTTGCCCATTGACTTTTTTGTACAAACCATCTTACTTGCAAGTTTGTTTAACATGCCTTATTATATCCTTAAAGGCTGCATTGTTCGTACAATATTAAGTTTTAACCTTTAAGCTGTAAAAGGGAGTTTTATTATTGGAGTTGGAATGACGGGCCTCACACCATGGTGCATGAGGATAAGCAGGAAAGCTTCTGCGAACACCCACTTTGAGGAGTGGTGGTTTAAAACTTTCTATAATAACTACGGCATACGCGGCTTTTTAATTTAATCATACAGCCACAAGGCTTTGAAGCATTTCTCTCATAGTGAAAACTATGGGGGATTTTTTGTTTGGGCAATAACTTTGGGAGAAATAAGTTTTCTAACGTTTTCATTCTTTGGTTTAGATCTAATCACGATATTTATATTAATTCCATTATTTACAGAAGAAAAAGCATATCCATTACGAATACGCATTTACATTTTACATATTATTTAATTTCATCATTAAGTAATCCTTGCATTGCAATTATACGATGCTCACCTAATATTATTTGCCTCTTTTACCTCTCAACTCTAACATTTCTTTTCTAAATGCTACATCTTCTTCAGGAGAACTCAGAGTATATAATCGATTTGTTTATGATTGTTATCAGCAAACTCACCGATAAAGAAGGTTATAAGATCTACCTAATAAACAGCAATGAATAATGAGATGGTCAACTATGGTTGGCACTTTTTTCAAGTAGAGAAAAACGTAAAAGAATGATAGACTTTAGAATGGAAATGTAGTTAATTATTACTACACAAAAGGAAGGTGATTGATAAATATGCAACAAAAAACTTCAGAAAAAAGCTATATAGCAATGATTTTACTATGTTTCTTTTTAGGTAGTCTAGGAATACATCGCTTCTACGCAGGTAAAATAGGTACTGGTATTTTAATGATTATAACTTTGGGTGGACTAGGTATCTGGACATTGATCGATTTTATTATGATTATTATCGGCAAATTCAAAGATAAAGAAGGAATGGAAATAAAACCTTCTTAACTATTATGAATAAAGCGTTGGTTAACTGCGGTTAGCTGGCGCTTTTTTTAATGGAGAAATGTTGTTTAATAAATCGGAGTGCTGAAAAAAACTGCACCCCAAGAGATATATCTATCAATTAGAGTGCAGTCAACTGCTTCTTTTTTATAAATTAAATAACCATACCAACAATTGTAGCGGTTAAAATACTAACAAGTGTTGCTCCGTACAACAACTTTAAACCAAAACGAGCAACTACATCCGCTTGTCTTTCATTCAAACCTTTTACTGCACCGGCAATAATACCGATCGATGAAAAGTTTGCAAAGGATACAACAAATACAGAAATAATACCTAGTGTATGTGCACTCATAGACTTAGCTACTTCTCCAAGGCTTGCCATTGCAACAAATTCATTCGTTACTAATTTGGTTGCCATAATTCCTCCGGCAGGAACAGCATCTGCCCATGGTACACCCATTAGGAAAGCTATTGGTGCAAAGATATAACCTAAAATGTCTTGGAAGGATATACCGAAAATCATATCAAATAGTGAATTGATTAAATCCATTAATGCTACGAAACCGATAAGCATAGCTCCAACAATAACGGCTACTTTAAATCCATCCAAAATATATTCTCCAAGCATTTGAAAGAACGTTTGCTTGTGTTCATCTTCAATCGTTAAGATATCTTCACTTTCTTCTACGCTATACGGATTAATGATTGAAGCAATAATAAATCCACCAAACAAGTTCAATGCAATCGCCGTTACAACATATTTTGGTTCAATCATTGTCATATATGCTCCAACAACTGACATAGAAACGGTCGACATTGCTGATGCGCATAATGTATACATTCGCTGTGGAGTAATCTTATCTAATTGTTTTTTTACAGTAATGAATACTTCTGATTGGCCTACCAGTGCAGAGGCAACAGCATTATATGATTCCAATTTCCCCATGCCACTTACTTTACTTAAAAATAAACCTATCCATTTCATGAAGAAAGGAAGAATTTTGAAATACTGCAGGATCCCTATTAATGAAGATATAAAGATAATCGGTAATAATACACCTAGAAAGAAGGAAAATTCTCCTTTATTCAGTACACCTCCAAAAACAAATGATACGCCCGTATTTGCGTAAGACAATAAATGATCAAATACATTTGTTATTCCTTTGATTAGAATATAACCAAATTTTGTATTTAGTAGTAATATTGCCAATAGAAATTGGATAATTAACATAATAACTATGTTTTTATATTTTATTTCTTTCTTGTTTTTACTCATTAACAGAGCTAAACCAAAAACAAGTAGCAATCCACAAAAGGATATTAAGTATTTCATAAGTTCCTCCATAAATATAAATGATAAATTTTGCGCGTTCGATATCCGAAACTACAAATCCTTCTTTCACTCATTATGTTCCATTATTGAAACTTGAATAAAAGATCTTAAAACTGAAAATATGTAGATAGTCAGACGTCAGACAAATCACTTCACTATACATTGTTTTCACTAGCAATTCAATAGTTAAAAGAAAAAAACTATGCCAGAAAGTAAACGATTACAAAATCATCGTTTTAAAAAAAGACCATCATAAATGATGGCCTCAACTTACTACAAGTTTTTGTAAACTTTATTCAAATTATACTGATTGATAAGGAAAAATTGCTGTCCATAAATACCTTCAATAAGTGACCTACGAAATCTTTTTATGATAACTCAATATAAAAGGATTTAGGTATTAGCATTTCAATTTCTTTATAAAATTTAATGCTTGTTGGGTAGATTCAATAAGTGATACATCTTCTTTAAGTTCCCTTAGCTTTAATGCTTCTTTAAAGCATTTTTCTGCTTCAGCTATTTCCCCTATTTCTAATAAACACTTTCCTTTATGTTGTATGGCAAAGTCCAAATATAACAAATGATTGTTTGTCTTACATTTATCTAAAACTTCGTTGAAGACTTCTAATGCTTTCATTGGGCCATCGTTATACTTAATTGCCTCTCCTAGGCGTATTAAGGACACGATTTCTCGATTGCTATTGTTCTGATTGCTAGCAATAGTAACGCATTTAGTTAAAATTTTAACGGCTTTTTGTGGTTCTCCGTAAATTCTATATAAGTTCCCTAGCGTTCCCATTAGAAAATATTTTTCATCTTCATTCGTTAGATTTTCCAGTAAATTTTCAGCAATGTCTATAATTTCTTTTAATCTAAAAGGATTAGAAGTTTTTTCACGAAGATACTCATTGCTATCAAAAAAAATTATTTCACTTATTGTCACAAGACAATTTCTAAACTCTGAAAAATTCATTTTTCCGACGCCTCCGATTAATAAAAAATTAGAGAAATTGTGTACGTTAGATTTTGATTTTATGACGTACTGAAACAGTAACTAATATCGGTTATCTGTTTTTTATTATATACTTTTACCAAAATCAAACTTAAAATGTAAATATAAGTTACATTACCAAAAATCACAGATAATACGCCGTTTTTAGAAGTTGATTAGAGTAGAGGCTCATCGGACGCGCCTAGTCGGAACGGAAATCAACCACACGTTATGGTGATTAACAAAACTGAAGTTATCGTAACATTTTGACACGCGATTAAATATAAGAATCAGTTAGGAGTATTTTAAATGACTATAAAGAAGAGTATGTTGTTTTTTCTATCACCGCTATTTCTTTTAGCTTCTTGTAGTGATGATGCTCAAGTTATTAAAAATGATGAGAAAATGTATGCATCGTCAATTCAACAAAAGGAAATATATGAAATTAAACAACCTGCAAAATCTAATGTTTCAAGAGGGTTGATACTTAGGAATATGAACAATTCATTAAACGTCAGTGAAATTGAAAAAGGATTAATGGATTTATCAGTCAATCACTTTCCTACAAAGAAGTTTTATATGCAGGAAGGTCAATATTTAGATGGTAAAATTATAAATAAGTGGTTAGATAGGAAATCAAAAGAAGGTTTTGGTTTAAACCCACCTATAGAAAAAAGTACTGGAGATGTTTTAGAGGATGAAAAAAATAGTCCTAAAATATTATCTCATGTCTTAGAACAAAATTTTGTTAACAAAGAAAACGGAAAAGTAGAAGGAATGTCTTTAGCCATATCCTTAAATGAATTTTATGACATTAGAGTACATGACGATAAAGGTTTAACTTATACAGATCAAGTTAAAGTCGATACGAACGAAGATAATGTTAACGACGTAGAAAATTACGGTAAGGAAATAGCCGGAACTATAATAGAAAACATAAGAAATAATAATAAAATACCTAATGTCCCTATTTATTTAACTTTATATCAAGAATCCGATAAAAACGATATAATTCCAGGAATATTTTTAGCTCAAACATTTATTCCTGAAGGAGAGGGTAAAATAGATAAATGGACTGGTATAGATATAAAAAATTATACATTCCCTTCAGATTCACTTTATAGTTTAGACAAAGATACTTATAGTAAATTATTAATTTTCAAAGAAGATATTCAAGAAGGCTTTAAACATTTAAATCCTAAAATAGTTGGTAAACTTCGATATGAAAATGGGAATTTAACTGAATTAAAAATAGATGTTAATGTGCCTTTAATAAATGATACCGAATTGATTGGCCTTTTACAGTTGACTAGTACTAAATTGAATACTATTTTATTTGATTATATTCCAATTTCTATTCGTATTATAGATCAAAACCAAGATGTTGGGATTGTCCTCTGGGATCCAACTGAAAAACAGATTTATGTAACTCCATTATAATTTAACTTATATCCTTCCTTCTTTTTGTATAATTCGCCTCCATTTTGCGCATATATGGTAGTAACAAAGGAGGTTATTACATTGAAAAAATTATTTTATCTGTTTTTACTAGCTACACTACTATTATCCGCTTGCGGGAAAAATACCGCTCCAAAGGAAGTTGCCGTCGATCAAAATACTTCCGTTAAAGATATAGTAGGAGCAATTGTTAAAAATAAATTCACTGTTGAAGAAAAGAATGGTATCGTATCAATCTCCATACAAGATACAGATGTGAAAAAAGGTATGAAAAGTCAAATGCTGAAGGATTCCACTAAAATATTTGCAGAGCTATCTAAGCTAAAAAGTGTTAAAACTCCAGCTATTACTTGGTATGCCCCGTTAACGAAACCTAATGGGAATAAATCTATGACAGAGCTTTTGAATATTTACTTTAGTGAGGAAGATTTTAGAAAGGCTAATTGGGCAAACTATACCCAGCTAGATATTGAATCCATTGCTACTCATTATCATCAAAGTGCTGCTTTAGGACAATAGAACATCTCAATAACGATACCCCTCCGCGTATAACGAAGGGGCATCTTTTTTTATTTACTCAAACTTCGCACCAATATAAATCGGCTTAATCATTGAGCTTGTTTGGTTCTTTACAATTTCAATAGGAT
>NZ_LITM01000011.1:43147-110706 GCF_001275675.1 Lysinibacillus sp. FJAT-14745
CTTCAGCAATGGATTGCCAGCCTTCCTAATTATATCAAGGCTTATTTGTCGATTTCAGTCTGCGAAGTTTGAGTTATTTACTAATCGCTTCAGACAAAAGTTTTTTCGCCCGATTCTTTTCCATATTTTTATATTAAAGGCCGCAACAAAATACCATAAAGGGTATAAAAAGTGAGCTCGTCCGTTTATCAATTTAAATACCTTCCGTGTTCATCAATACAAGACGCCAGCCATCGGGGTCTTCAATTGTGACACCTTTTTCAGCCCAATATTCATTTTCTGGCTCTACCTCAGGGTAACCCATTTGCAATAAGCGTTCTGCAATACGTTGTATGGTTGAACGATTTGGAATATACAATACAAGCAGGTTATCCTTTGTTGGTGCTGGGCAAGGGCTTCCTTCAATATGCTCTGTAAATTCTAAATGATAGTCAGCATTCGGAAGACCAATCATGATACCAGTATAGCCTTGATGTCCTGAAAAAGAGCCGATTTTTTCTAATCCTACGCCTTCACAATAAAATTCTTCAATTTCTGTTAATTTATCAGTAGGCCGTGCAACGCGCACCTGTGCCACCTGTAATTCATCTGACCATTGTTGTCTCATAGTTATTTTCCTCCTTTTCAATCATTGTATAATTGCAAAATAGAGCTAGAGAACAGCCAATAGTCTGAAAAATCACAATCAATCTTCATGCTCATTTGAAATACACGCGGATGAAGGCAAAATACCCGCGATGTTGGCTGAAATACCCGCGAATTGGAGACAAATACCCGCGAAACGACAATACTACTTTCAAAAATCACAAATATATCCTTTGATTGACTCTCCGAATGAAAAATAACCAGCCCTTTCAAAGAACTGGTTACATTCAATCACTTTATCCCGCATTTACGGCAGTAATTGTGTACTGAAAATGAAGCGTCGAGTACAACCTCGAGATTAAGCGGAAGCAATGAAGTTATGGGTGGTTAACTGCCCGTAAACGCCCGATTGGTGAACACTAATAATCAGTGGGCATGAAGAAAATCCCCACTGATTAACGTTTCACTTTATACTGTTAAGGCGACACTAAAGGAAGCAGCTGTCTTCTCTGTTACTTCCTCTAACGTGACACCTTCTGCTAATTCTATAAGCTGCATCCCTTTCTCCGTAAAGTCGAAAACAGCCAAATCTGTAATTAACCTATGCACAACGCCTTTCCCAGTTAACGGTAGCTCACATTGTTTTTTTATTTTTGACTCACCATTTTTATTGACATGTTCCATCACGACGACTACTCTTTTCGCCCCGACTACAAGGTCCATGGCGCCTCCCATACCTTTCACCATTTTCCCTGGAATCATCCAGTTCGCAAGGTCACCCATTTCAGATACTTCCATACCACCTAAAATAGCAAGATCGATATGACCACCACGAATCATGGCAAATGATTCGGCACTATCAAAGAAGGAAGCGCCAGGAACAACCGTTACCGTTTCTTTACCCGCATTAATCAAATCAGGATCGACCGCTTCTTCTGCTGGGTATGGACCAATGCCAAGAAGTCCGTTTTCTGATTGTAAAAGGACGTCATAATCAGCCGGAATTGCATTGGCCACTAGCGTTGGGATACCAATTCCTAAATTGACGTTCATGCCGTTTTGTATTTCTTTTACCGCTCTATTTACGATTCTTTGTCTTGTATCAGCCATCACGCGTCCCCCCTTTTCACCGTCAAACGCTCGATACGCTTCTCATAATGTTCACCTAGTAAAATGCGTTGCACGAACACTCCTGGCGTGTGAATATGATCTGGATCTAACTCTCCTACTTCAACAATTTCCTCTACTTCAGCAATCGTAATTTTCCCTGCCATTGCAGCTAAAGGATTAAAATTACGCGATGTTTTTTTGAAAACTAAATTTCCTAGCTTGTCTGCCTTCCATGCTTTGACAAGGGCAAACTCTGCGACAATACCTTTTTCTAAAATATATTCCTTGCCATCGAAAACCTTTACTTCTTTTCCATCAGCAATTGGTGTTCCAACTCCAGTAGCCGTGTAAAAGCCCGGAATTCCTGCTCCGCCAGCTCGCATACGTTCCGCCAACGTACCTTGTGGTGTCAATTCTACTTCAAGCTCCCCACTTAAAAATTGCTGCTCGAAAATTTTATTTTCACCTACATAGGATGCAATCATTTTTTTGATTTGTTTATTTGCTAATAAAAGCCCTAAACCCCAATCATCCACACCGCAGTTATTGCTGACAACCGTTAAGTCCTTTGTTCCCCTTTGTACTAGCGCTGCAATTGATTTTTCAGGGATACCACATAGACCGAAGCCCCCTACCGCTAACGTATCCCCATCTTTAATATCTGCGACGGCTTCCTCAAACGAATTCCACACTTTCCCCTTCCCCATATCAAAACCCCCTAAAATTGCTCACTTATTAAGAAAAATTCTACCTTAATACCATTTTATAAGTAAAGGAATTAATTAGAATACTATTTATTCTAAAAGTGCATAAATCATTTTTCAGAACGTATTGTATTGAGTAACTGCTTTAAGGCAAAAGATTGATATGTATTTTTCTTCGTAATAACGCCTAAACGCCATGGCATGTCAAAATTAAGTAATGGAATAATTTTGACATTTTTATTCGTCTGCTTTGCGGCTATTGAATATGGTAAAAGTGTCACTCCTAAATTCGAGGATACGAGCTCGACTATTAAATCCCATTGCGAGCTTTTATAGCCGATTATTGGTGTAAATCCTACGCTTTTACACGATTTAATCACATAATCATGCAGTGTGAATTCCTCTGTGAAGATGATGAAAGTCTCATTTTTTAAATCTTGTAATAAAATATGTTCTTGCGTAGCCAATGGATGGGACTCATTAATAAAGACAAAAAATTGGTCTTCCACAAATGATTGGACAGAAAATTTCCTTTCATCCGTAGGTATAACGACAATCCCCATATCAACATCGCCATTTTCTACTAATGTTCCGATCATTTTAGCCCCACGTTCCACAAGCTCTAAATGTACCTTTGGATACTGCTTATGAAACTTTCGAGCGATTTCAGGAAAAAATAGTGTGCCAATGAGCGGGGGAATCCCTAATTTAATCGTACCTGTTTTGATGTTCGATAAATCATCCAGTAACATATGTAAATCGTGTACAGAACGTATTATTTTTTGTCCTTGTTTATAGACAATACTACCTGCGTCTGTTAATTCTATATTGCGTGTAGAGCGGTTTAATAACTCTACATGAAGAGCATTCTCCAACTTTTTAATGCTTTTGCTTAACGAAGGCTGTGATACAAAGGATTCACTAGCTGCCTTTGTAAAGCTTCCATGTTCAACAACATTCATAAAGGCTTTTAAATCTCGCAACTCCATCTAGATACCCCCTATTTATTCTAATTTGTTATAAATAATATTCCAGACTTTCCTATTTAGTAATAAATTCTCCTCATTTCCCACTAATCCTTCTTCTTAATAAATATGTAGACAAATACAATAGCAATAAGGCTTTGTTAGGATTTTAATACTATTTAATTACGCAATATCCGCGATAACAGTCGTAAATTTATTTCTACTTTACGTCGGTTTTATTGTGCTTAATACCACTTTCATCTTCCTTTATTCATTTTTCTATGTACAATTAGCCATAAGGGATGGCAGAAAAGGAAGGGGGATTTCTAACATGAAAACGTTAACAAGAATTTCAAATGCTATCATGGAAAAATATTTACCTGATCCATACATTTTTGTCACTATACTCACAGTTTTAACATTATTATTAGGTGTTTCATTAACAGATTCTTCTCCGCTCGATATGGTGACCTATTGGGGAGATGGTTTTTGGGGTCTATTAGCATTTACAATGCAAATGGTCATTGTCTTGGCTGCAGGTCACATTTTAGCGAACAGTCCCGTCTTTAAAAAAGGATTAGCAGCCATTGCAAGTAAAATAAAAACACCAAGCATGGCAATTATCATTGTGACATTCGTATCATTAATAGCTTGCTGGATTAATTGGGGATTCGGACTTGTCATTGGTGCTCTCTTTGCAAAGGAAATTGCTCGTCATGTTAAAAAGGTAGATTATCGTTTATTAATTGCTAGTGCTTACTCAGGCTTTGTTATTTGGCATGGTGGATTAGCTGGCTCCATTCCATTATCCATTGCGACTGAAGGTCATGCGTTTGCTGACATTATGGGTATCATCCCAACAAATGTTACACTCTTTTCAACATATAACTTATTTATTGTTATTGTTATCGTCTTCACTTTACCGTTATTTAATCGTTGGATGATGCCAAAGGAAGAAGATACGGTTGAGGTTGATCCTTCTTTATTAGTGGAAGAAAAAACAGAGTTGCCTAAGCCCGAAAACAACTTTGCCAGCCGCTCTGAACGTAGTTATATTTTAACGATTTTAATTGCTATTATCGGACTAGTATATTTAGTACATCATTTTATGACGAAAGGCTTTGTTCTTGATTTAAATGTGATTAATACGATTTTTATTGTGTTAGGGATTCTTTTCCACGGGACACCACAGCGTTTCCTTGCTGCTGCACAAGATGCTATTAAAACAACAACAGGCATCGTTTTTCAATTTCCGTTTTATGCAGGGATCATGGGCATGATGACCGCTTCTGGTTTAGCTGCTGTATTCTCAGAATGGTTCGTTAATATTTCCAATGAACATACATTCTATTTGTTTACATTTTACTCAGCGGGACTTGTTAACTTCTTTATACCGTCAGGTGGTGGACAATGGGCGGTACAAGCTCCTATTATGCTAGATGCTGCAACCACTTTAGGTGCCGACTATGCCAAAACCGCTATGGCTATTGCGTGGGGTGACGCTTGGACGAATATGGTTCAACCGTTCTGGGCATTACCAGCTCTTGCAATCGCTGGCTTAAAGGCTAGAGATATAATGGGCTTCTGTTTATTCGTTTTAATCTTTACGGGCATTATTATTAGCATTGGCTTCCTTTTCTTCTAGCTGAATATAGAGTATTTAAGCTTCACGAAGATGTATATGACCATACATTTTCGTGAAGTTTTTTTACCTTTTGAAAACTAAGAGATCTTTTAAATCATGAAAACAAATCTTGGTTCATCACCAAAAGTTGCATTCATCTCACCACCTATAGAGGTAGGAGACTTCTATAGCTGACGCTTTGCTTTCGCTACAGAAAATAATTGTAACTGCCGTTTCACTTTCGTTACATAACACAATTGCTGAAAGAAGTTAAACTTTTACTGAAAGTGCCTGCAAAATTTTTGTATATTCATGTGGTTTAGTATTTGCATTCGAGTGCAAGAGGTTACTCTTCTTCGTTTTCCAGAAAAACGAAACCACCGTTAATAAGATCCTGTAAATACTCATCAAAGCTGTTTGCAATCACTTCATATTGATCAGGGTCGTGCAAAAAGCGAATTATTTGACCGTATTTGCCTTCATCAGAAGGGTTAAAATCAATATAGAGTCTCGATGACCCACCATTGTTCATACAGTCTGAAAAATGAATATACGTACCCGGGAGAAGTCCCTCCGAATTTATCTTAGGATCAACAGCCTCCTCGTCATCTTGGTATTCTAAAAGATAGGAGATGTCTTCTTCTTCTTTTGAACTTTCGAGCATCTGTTGTGTAGACAGTAAATAATATGGATATTTACCTTCTTCAACATCTGATCCTAAAATACAAACCGCAATTTTGTTTTCTCCATATTTCCGCCAATATGTACCATCAATATTTTCAAGTAGACAGATTAGTGATTCTGGACAATTTGGATATTCTGACCTTAGTTTATCAATATCCTCTTTTGTAGCACCGTAAGCTGTATTTAGTTCCTCGAACTCATCTGTTGATAATGCTGCTCTCAAGCCGTTTAAAAATTTGTTTACCAAATCCATTATTTCGTCCCCCAATAATAAAATTTAAAAATTTATTTGTTAGGCAATATACCTAGTAGTATAGAAGAATATTACACTTTTCTCAAAAGCCTTATTGCAGCCTTTTATTCAAGCACATAAAAAAATCACCTCAAGGAAAAACTAAAGAGGTGATTTACATCAAACTTTATATCTTTTTTTACTTTTAATAAAATCTTAGTGAGCCTTTTCTAATGCCAATTTAATGCCAAAGCCAATTAACACTGCACCTGTCAATCCTTCGATAACAGCCTTCGTCGTTGGCTTTTTCATAAATGCGCTGATTTTATCCAACAAATAAACATAAAAGACAAACCAAAATCCTGTTAACGCCGTATAAATAAGCCCCATGATAAGAAACGGCATGAATGTACCACTCTTACCATCTACAAACTGAGGTAAAAATGTTAGAAAAAATACGGCCACCTTTGGGTTTGTTACGTTCGTTAAGAAGCCTTGCTTAAAGCATGATTGCTGCGAATATTTGTGATCAATTTGGGTCTCGTCTTGTAAAACAGGAGGCTGCGTACGTATTGCTCGTAAGGCCCATAAAGTTTTGATACCTAAATAACATAAATAGACCGCTCCGACGTATTTTAAAATGGCAAATACATATGCTGACTTTACAATAATCGCAGAAAGTCCAACAACTGCTGCAAAAGTATGGATCAATAAACCACAGCACGAACCTAGTAAAGTCTGTAAGCCTCCCTTTCTGCTTACGGTAAGTGTATTTTTTGTGGCGATCGCCGTATCAGGGCCAGGCAAAATAATTAATAAAATGCACATTAATAAAAAGACAGATACATTCACCATTTAAAAACCCTCCTTTTAGTCAGAAAATTATAAAAATAATTTTAACATATGTAAGACTATACAAAAAGACTTGATGCAAATTTATCCAAGGAATTAATAATTGACATATAACCTTAAGGTGTTATATATTCATAACACCTTAAGGTTATATTTTTTTTGTAAAGGAGTTCATTTTAAATGACTGAAAAACTAGAGAATATTGTTAAAACCGTTACACTTGATGCACCAATTGAAAAAGTATGGGAAACAGTAACAGACGCTGAAAAGATTGCTTCTTGGCTTATGCCAAACGATTTTAAGGCAATTGAAGGTCATGAATTTACAATACAATCACCGTTCGGTCCTTCACCATGTCGAGTAGAACAAGTAGATGCTCCACATTTTGTTCGTTTTGCATGGGATATAGACGGCTGGTTTATCACATTTGAACTGAAAGAAATTGGTGAGCAAACAGAATTTACGTTGACTCATGGTGGCTGGAAAGAAGCTTCGCATATCATTCCTAAAGCTAACATGCCTGCTGCAGCTATTCGTACAACAATGGATGGCGGCTGGACAATGCTTGTCGGCAAAAAATTAAAAGAAGTTGTGGAATCACAATGACACAGCTTGCTGTAAAGTATGATGTTTTTCAAGCAATCGCTGATCCAACAAGACGTCATGTCCTACAGCTACTTGCCTCAAGTGATAAACCCATCTCACTTATTTCTGAAAATTTTTCTATAAGCCGAACTGCTGTCGTGAAGCATTTAAAAATTTTAGAACAGGCAGAGCTAGTTTCTGCTCAGAAAAAAGGAAGAGAAAAAATATACACATTACATGCTGACAAACTAAAAGAAATTGAAGACTGGTTACAATACTTTGATTTATTTTGGGATAATAATTTGGCACAATTACAAAGTATTTTCGAGGATGATTAAATGACAAGGAGCTGTCCCTACTATTAGGACAGCTCCTTGTTTAATAAAGATAAAATAATCCACCATTAATAATCTCTATTTTAATTTTCGTATCGTATTGTTCCTCTAATGCCTTCTTTTCGATGTCATAGCATTCTGGCTTGTCTTCTTCCTCTTCATAAAAATAATCGAGTACTCGCTGATCACGTTGCCATCGTTTTTTTGCCTCAGTAGCCCATGAATGGTCATCTCGTTCAATGATCTTTTCAATAGTCGCATTTAATCTTTCAAGTGCTCTAACGGGCTTAATGATACACTGTACATGAAAAGCATTGTCTGCTGGAACAGTGTCAAATTCGGATTCACATATCGTCTCGTGAAAATCCTCTTTTATGATCCCAGTTAGCAAGTTTATGCCAAATGAATAAAGCATTTCTTTCGTTCGATCGCAGCAATACGACACTTTAAAATTAACACCAAGCCAAGGAGTAAGGATAACCTGCCCTATTGCGTTATCCACCTTTTCAAAAAGCTGAACATAAGCTCCTAGCTCCCTTGTTGCTAGAAAAAGTTGGTTCATTCTCGGAGAACCGAAATGAATAACTTCGCCATAAAGGCTCCCAGGTGATACTGTTTGATTTGTAATGAAAGTTACTTGGGCTGGATTTGCCTCACTATTTGTAGCTTCTACGTATTGCCAATAAAAGGGTCTATTCATTATTCTTTTATCGATATCAACGGTTAATTGTACTGTAAGATAATGATGGTCTTCTCCTAAAATACGGCAATCATTTTCAATAAAAAATTGTCGTAAATAACTATGAACTTGCTGTGGATACATAGTCCTTCTCCCTTACACTATACAGATTCTTTAAAGTTAGATAGAATCGCATCTAAGTCGCCCACTACCTTTTCGAAAACATCAATTTTCGTATGAAGTAATGCTAATATGTTCTCTTCAATCGTATTGGCAATAGCCAAATTATAAATATGAACATCATGCTCTTGCCCTAATCGATGTACACGACCAATCCGTTGCTCTAGCTTCATAGGGTTCCAGGGCAAATCATAGTTAATGACATGATGACAAAATTGAAGGTTAATCCCCTCTCCACCTGCCTCTGTTGCGATTAGAACCTGTGCCCTTTCCTTAAAAAGATGCTTCATATAATCACGTTTGCTTTTATTGAATTTACCGTTGAACAGGACACTCGTGATACCGTTAGAATGTAAATACCATTGCAAATAAATTTGAGTAGCTCTATACTCTGTAAAAATAATCACTTTATCCTTGGCCTGTTCGATTATTTCAAGTGCCTTTTGCGCCTTTGAATTCACTTCTAAGGCCATTAGCTTTGCTAGTATTTCTTCAATTTCTTGTGATTGTGCATTGTCTTCTAGCATTTTAGACAATGTTAAAGCTGTTGCTTCTTTGCTACTACACATTTCCTTCTGTAATGTAATCATTGAAAAAGAGCCTGTATTTTGCAGTGTTCCGAGTAGGTTATAAACTTCCTCTTCTTCCTTCGTAAATCGGATAGGAACAATTTGAACACGGCGATTTGTCCATTCAATACCCGTGTCCTCTCTCCTATTCCTCACCATCACCTGATTCACTAATTCCTTTAAATAATCATTATGCTCTAAATCATGCTTACTTGCCGAGAATGCAGATTGAAATGTATCATAATTACCAAGATGACCAGGCTTAAGTAAAGAAATAAGATAAAATAATTCAAAGACATCGTTTTGAATCGGTGTTGCCGTTAATAATAAACAAAACTTTTTCTTTAAACCTTGTACGAATTCATAAATTTGAGTTTTATGATTCTTTAGTTTATGAGCCTCATCGATAATAATCATGTCGTAATCCTGCTCATAAATGCGCTCTTTATGAGGACTCTTCTTTGCCGTATCTAGACTCATAATAAGGACATCGTAGCGCTCTATCGGAACATTTCTTTTATAGGCTATTGCCGGAATGTGAAACTTTATATTTAATTCTTCAACCCACTGATTAATAAGAGATGCTGGAGCTAATATTAACGCTCTTTTTACGAGTCCTCGAATCAAATATTCCTTTAAAATTAAACCTGCTTCAATTGTTTTACCCAGACCTACCTCATCAGCCAAAATCGCTTTACCATTCATACGTTCAATCACTGTTTCTGCTGCTTCCAACTGATGCTTAAGCGGTTTTAAATTTGGTAAATACTTTGTCGCCTGTAAACCTGTGAAATCAGTAATTAACTTCATTTTCACAATGTCATAATTCATCTTGTACAATGTCCAACTATCCCATTTTTCAAGTGGATTTAGTTTATTTATAAAGCCTTCTTCCCATTCGGACGACCTTTCTATTTTCATGATCATCACCTCATGCCATTTTTTCTAGTTTAGGTTGTCCAAAAAAGAGAAAGCTATGTTAAGGTTTTGCGAAAGAAAAAACCATTCATGAATTTTTTTTTGCATTCCAAAAGTGAACGCTATGACTTATCACTATATTCGAACGAATAGACTTATAACAGTGACGCGAGTAAAGAGCACTACGCAAAATCCAACCCCATTTAAGCAAATTAAACATAGGACCTTAATTTCGTACAATTTAAAAGGATAATGGTATTAAGATAGTCTTTTTATTTTCTTCCTTTTTTCATACAATTAAAGAAGCATTCCTTTCCAAAAAATTACGTTTTTAGAAGAACGAGATTATGCTCCAATTTAACAGAGCTTACATATACCGAGGAGGTTACAATGAAAATTCTTGAAGCATTAACAATGTCAATGCCTTACATTCATTTAGCTATGAAGGGCGAGTCCATGATTGGATTAGTAGATAAAGAAAGTGAGAGTATTATTGCTTATTTACCTGGGAAACGGATAGATTCTGGTTATAAAATTGGACAAAAAATTCTCCCAGGTGATGCAATTTTACATCTTCCACTTAAAGGAAAAAGCACTGATGAACCTGTACCAAAAGAAATTTATGGTGTGGAATTTAACGCATTTTCTTTTCCTATTCGTGAAAATGGGCATATCGTAGGCGCGCTAGCCTTTGGATTACCTATTGACCATTCTCTCCAAATGGAAAAATATATTTTTACTATGAATGATATTATCCAAAACCTACAGGATAAAGTACATACAATTGCCTCTCATTCGGAGGAGCTAGCTGCAACTAGTGAGGAAATTAATAAACAGACCCAGTTCGCTTTAGAGGACGCTGAAAAAACAAATGGTATTACCGATTTAATAAAAAATATTTCTCGTCAAACAAATCTACTCGGATTAAATGCATCAATTGAGGCAGCACGAGCAGGTCAGCATGGTGCCGGATTTAATATAGTCGCACAAGAAGTTCGCAAGCTTTCTACTGAAACAACGACTGCTACTGATAACATTGAATCCTCACTTCGAAGCATCAATCATAATCTAGAAAATTTAAAGCAAAACATGACTCAAATAAATGGTGCTACAAACGAACAGGCACAACTTGTTCAGGACTTTAGTGAAATTATTGATGAGCTTAATACGCTAAGTATGGAAATGAAAGGTTTTATGTCTAACGTAATGAAATAAAGGCTTATATCAATGGAAAATCCGCCTCGCTTTCTGTGGTCAAATCAAGAGCCACATACGTCTGTGCGGATTTTTTACTTTTGGGCATTTTTTTTGAAATAATTACCGAAACAACGAAATTAATCCCAATAATTTACAAAATAACGATATGATAACTTTTTGGTACACTATTAATAAAAGCAAAAATGAGGTCAACATGAAAAGAAAGATATTTATTTTACATGAGATTTATGGCGTCAATAATTTTATAAAAATGCAAGCTGAGGCATACAGGAACGCCAACACTACCGTTGAGTGCATTTCTTTATATTCAGACAATAGAATATTTCCATATGTACAAGAGCAGGAAGCCTATGAGTATTTCATAAATGAAATTGGCTTTGATGCTCCCCTCGAAGAACTAACAAAAAAAATAGTAGCAGCTATGATACATTATGATGAAGTACTGTTAATCGGATTTAGTGTAGGTGCAACTTTGGCTTGGAAACTATCAACGCTCCCATTACAAGGAGTCGTTTGCGTTTATGGTTCACGCATTCGCCAATACTTGGATGTAATCCCCTCTTGTCCGACACTCGTTATTTTACCAAGTCATGAGAAAAGTTTTGATGTCCATGAATTAAAAGAAACACTCGATACATTACCAGCTGTTCATACGAGACTATATCTAGGTCAGCATGGTTTTATGGACTTCAATAATGCAAACTATTGTTATGAAAGTTATTTACAGTCGCAAGCTGAAATCTCGCAATTTTTTGACATTAAAATAGTCAAGGAGGACTAAGTAATGAACCAAATTGAAAGCATAATTATTGACCCTTACATAGAAGGAGGAAATGTAATTTACCCAAACTTCCACCTACCTATGCAACCTGGCATTATTATTGGTATCTATACGGATGTGTCAAAAATACATACATTAACACAATGGTTTTCAAAGCAAAGTAATACGTATACACATTTTCGTGAAAATGCCTTGTATGAGCGACTGACGGTTCGAGAATATATCAATTTTTGCTTAAAACTTTTCAATGCTTCTACTGAAAAGATGGAGGATCTATTAAAATTATTCGCTTTTACGGACCAAAAAAGCATTAAAATCAGCAAGCTTTCGAATGGAGAAAAGCAACGTTTAAAACTGATTCATACATATCTCAATCAGGCACAGATACATGTTTTAGAAGAGCCATTCCAAAATCTAGATGAGTTTTCCAAGCAAACAGTCATTCAGTTATTGGATACCCTTCAAAAACAGAATAAAACAGTCATTTTATTATCTAACAATCTTGAGGATTTAATTATTTCGAGTACAGAAATACATAGACTGGATACAATGGGCATACATGCATTAGATGTTAAAGAGGATGAAACAGAATCACCTTCCCCCTCTCTAGAAATCGCACCGATTCGACTTGATAAAATCCCTACAAAGAAAAATGATAAGATCATTTTATTTAATCCCCCTGAAATCGATTATATCGAAAGTATTGAGGGTGTTGTTTCACTATATGTTGCGGGTGAAGCCTATCCATGTACATTATCATTAAATGAGCTTGAGCAAAAATTGACACCGTTCGGCTTCTTTAGAAGTCATCGCTCTTATATCGTTAACTTACAAAAGGTACGGGAAATCATTACGTGGACTCGCAATAGCTACAGCCTAGCCTTAAATAGCAATGAAAAGACCGTAGTACCTTTGTCGAAAAATAAGCTCGCAGATTTAAAGGAAATACTCGGAATTTAGTAGATTTCCCAGGAAATAAACGACTCCTGTCAGCTGAAATATTGCTCCGCTAAAGGTCATTTTACTGCCTTTCACCTGTTATTTAATGTTGCGATTCTTATTGTCCCTTATAGTGTAGATATCAACAACAACACAGGGAGGTTTTCAAATGAACGCAGTGATCGATGTTCAGCATTTGAAAAAAACATTTAATAAGGAAGTAGCTTTACAGGATGTTTCATTTACCATTCAAAAAGGAGAAATATTCGGCTTTCTTGGACCTAGCGGCTCCGGAAAAACGACTACTATTAAAATATTAACAGCACAAACTGAAAAAACTGATGGCGACGTTTTATTATTTGGCCGTCCAGCAAATGAGATGAAACAAAGTAACAATCGTAAACGCTTCGGTATTTTAACAGATAATAGCGGACTATATACACGACTTTCAATCGAGGAGAATTTATTACTATTTAGTAATTTATATCAATTACCTAAATCAGCCGTCAAAGAGGCTTTGGATTTTGTTAACCTATACAGTGATCGTAAAAAGAAAATCAGTCAGCTCTCTAAAGGAATGATGCAACGTGTTACGCTAGCACGTGCCATCATGCATAAACCAGAACTATTATTTTTAGATGAACCAACTTCTGCACTTGATCCTGTTAATACACAACATATTTATAATGGCTTGCGCAAATTAAACGAGATGGGTACGACAATATTTTTAACAACCCACGATATGAGTGAAGCAGAAATACTTTGTGATCGTGTAGCCTTCTTACATAAAGGGAAGATTCGAGCAATTGGTTCGCCAAAGGATTTGAAAAAAGAGTTTGGTGATGAATCTATTACAGTTGAATTAAAAAATGGTGCTTGTGAAGTTATTCAAACTGGAGAACAAGATGCTGAAAAACTGTTTCATTGGATGCAATCTAACGAAGTTTCTCGCATTTATACAAACGAGCCAACACTAGGTAATATTTTTATGCAAATAACAGGGAGTGATTTAGTATGAACCTTTCAATGACACGTATTCAGGCTATTTTAATAAAGGATTATAAGGAATTTTCACGTAACTATGCGGTATCTCTTATGGTACTTATGCCACTTTTTTTAGCATTTTTATATAGTAAATCGGGCTCAGCTACTATCGCCACCTATTTCCTTTCAATTAATATAGCATTTTCTATGGTAACTACCTATGTACAATGCTGTCTAATTGCTGAAGAGAAAGAAAAAAATACGCTTCGTAGTCTCATGCTTTCGCCTGCTTCACTTGGTGATATTTTAATTGGTAAAAGCTTGTTTGTCTTTATCATTACAATGGTAATTGTAGCATTGATTATTTTCATTGTTGGCTATAGCCCAGCTAATCTTTTCATCTTAGCTATTGCTTTAATACTTTCGACTGTGTTCTATATTGCAATAGGAACATTATGTGGATTATTCGCTAAAACGGTTATGGAAGGATCTCTTATCATTCTACCTGTTATCCTTATTTTCTCATTCGGTCCTCTTGCACTAGCTTTATCTTCTTCTAGTCCGATTTCAAAGATTGCTGAATGGTTACCAAGTTCACAATTGGTACTATTAGCTGAGGCTTTAGAAGGCACATACACAACAATGGACGTCATTATTCCAATGGTTGCAATCATTGTTTGGTCACTAGTAACTTGGATTGCAGCAGGATTTATTTATAAAAAAAGAATGGTCGACTAATGACCATTCTTTTTTTATACAAGAATGTCTCGCCATCATATTTTGGGGTTGATTTCCACTGCGGCTGAGCGCTTTCCTGGGGGCGTTCAGTCTTCACTCCAATCAACTCATCCACATGGCATACGTTTTAACAAAATGTCATCCTCAACTTTCGGTGATGAACTATAATATGTTCTCCATTAATATTTTTTAGTAAAATCGAATAGCAACTGCTGCAAATGGTTTTTCACTTGTGGCCATTCTTGTAGAGTAATGCTGTACATCACTGTATGACGAATTGTACCATCCTTCCGCACCATATGATTACGTAAGACCCCCTCCTTTGTTGCGCCTAAACGTTCAATTGCCTTTTGAGAACGTAAATTTTCGTGGTCTGTTTTAATTTGAACACGCTGTAATTTGAGTACTTCAAAGCAGTATTGTAATAATAAATATTTGCAATTCGTATTAATGGCCGAACGCCAAAAAGCAGGTGTAATCCATGTAGTACCTATTTCAAGCCGTTTATGCGTTTCATCAATATCCATAAACCGAGTCGAACCGATGATTTGTTCAGACTTTTTATCCACAATTACAAATGGGAACTCAGTTTTCTCATGTTTTTTTTCTAATGCCTTATCCACAAAGTTATTCACATCGTCCATCTTATCAACTGTTGTGGACATATGTGACCAAATCTCTGGATAACTTCCTGCCTCCAATAATCCTTGCGTATCCTCTTGTTGTAATGGCTTAAGTAATACGACCTCATTTTCTAATGCTAAAAAATTCATGTGGATTCACTCCTTTTTTTATATTTAACGGCATTTTTGATATGATAGATAGAACCAATTTTCAAAAAATACACCATACCAGGAGGTGCAATGTTTTGGAGTTATCGATTTCATTTACTGGAAATGCATCGAAATACGTGCAAATTTACGAAGAAATAAAACAAGCAATTTTAAGAAAAAAACTACTGGCCCATGAGCAATTACCTTCTAAACGAACACTTGCTAAAACGCTCGATGTTAGTATCCATACGATTAAGGAAGCTTATGAGCAATTACTAGCTGAAGGCTATATCTATAGCAAGGAACGCTCTGGCTATTTTATAGCACCCTTTGAATTTGAATGGGGACAGCAGCGAAAACAGCACATATCCACAGCTATAACATCAACTACATATACTATAAAATTTGATTTTGATAACGGACATGTGGATAAGGAAGCTTTTCCATTTTCAATCTGGCATAAGCTGTTGAAAAAGCACTCCAATGTGGATAATTTAACGACAAGTCCTTGGCAAGGAGAAGCTCTTTTGCGGACGGAAATCGCTCGCTATGTTGAACGATCAAGGGGAGTTACTTGTGAAGCATCACAAGTATTTGTTTATAGCGGTACACAAAATCAACTTCAAGCTCTATGTCACTTTTTTGGACCAAAAGCAGACGTCGGCTTAGAGGAACCTGGCTTTAAAAGAGTACGTGCAACATTGCAACAATGCGGATTAACAACTCATGCCATTCCTGTTGATAACTCCGGGGTTACCGTACCGGAAAAATCAATCCACATGTTATACACAACACCCGCACACCAATTTCCGCTTGGTATGGTCATGCCGGTTGAACGGCGTGTAGCACTTCTGCAATGGGCTACTTCTGAGAAGGCATATATTATTGAGGATGACTATGACTCAGAATTTCGTTATAAAGGGCTCCCTATTCCCTCTTTAGCGAAGATGGATCAGCTTCAACGTGTTATTTATTTCGGAACCTTTTCTAAAACACTTATCCCATCGTTGCGCATTAGTTATATGATTTTGCCTAAATCGTTAGTCAAAGAATTTACGCTATTTAATCAGGAGCAAAAATCAGTTGTCTCCAAAATAGATCAGCTTGTATTAGCCGATTTCATTGCTCAAGGTTTATTCGATAAGCATTTAGCCAAAATGCGCACTATTTATCGCAAAAAGCAACAGACATTACTAGCAGCTATTAACACCCATTTTTCTAAGGAATTCGAAGTAATCGGTGAAAAATCTGGGCTACACATTGTTATGAAGTTACCAAAAAGGCTTTCTGAGCAGAATGCAATTAGGCTTGCCCAGGAGGTAGGAATCAAAGTCTACCCATGTTCAACCTCCTATCAGCAAGTCTCTAAACATGCTAAGGTCATTATAGGCTACGGTGGGCTAACCCTTGAGCAAATCAATGAAGGCATCGCGTTACTTGCAACAGTTTGGCAAGCATCCACTTTACTTTAATGTCTAAATTTTATAAAAATAACGAAACCTTTTTAAATTCTTCTCGTATATCAATTATGCCTCGGCAAAATTGATGCAAATATAAGGGGAATAGACAAAATGGAGAATGTCGAGCAATTAGAAAAGCATTTACAAGAAATTCAAGCATGGGAAAAAGATCAAAAGGATTTGTGGTTTTTTGATAAATTAGGTCGCATCCCATTTAAAATCTTAGATAAGATGACACCTACCTTCCTTCAAAATAAAATAGCGCTACTAGTTGATGAATTAGGGAGCTATATTCAAACAGGTGGTAAATATTTAATTAATGAACAAGCAATGATGCAGAAAATCCGTAACAATTCTTCGTTTCAAAATATTTTTGCTATATCCGATATTAGTCAAATGCCGCTAGAGGATATGATTGCTCTAAGTGACAAATTACAAAATGAGCGTGTGAAATTAGCAACCGTGCAAGGTGCTTCTACTGGCTTTGGTGGTATTTTCACATTGGCTATTGATATTCCCCTTATTTTAGGGATGGCTTTAAAAACATTGCAAGAGATTGCGATAATTCATGGCTATGATCCAAATGATAAAATGGAGCGTATTTTCATCGTAAAATGTCTACAATTCAGCTCCGCCGATATTGTCGGCAAAGAAGCGATATTGAAGGAACTCTCGTCCATGTATGAGACTAATCATGCAGCAGAAAATATGATTTCACAGCTGCAAGGCTGGAAAGAAGTTTTCTATACGTATCGCGACCAGTTTGGATGGAAAAAGCTGTTCCAAATGATTCCGATTGCTGGAATGATTTTTGGTGCCTACGCAAATAAAGGCATGATTCAAGATGTTGCCGAAGCAGGTATTATGCTCTATCGTAAGCGACGTATTTATGAAAAAATAAATGAACTAAACAAGCAATAATACTTACTATATCGACATAGAAAAAGATGACTCCGACAGTACATATCAGAGTCACCTTTTTATCACTTATTCAATATTCATCCCGCATTAACAGACAGTAATTTCACTTTATATCTACCACTACATTTTTAAGGTACTCATCAAGATTCCCTTCATTTATAGCCTGCATAATAGTTGATCGTTCTTCCCTGTTCTCTAAAGATTTAATGATTAAATCTCCAACGTTTGGATAGTAATGCAACCAGTCGAAAAAGTTGTTCTCATTCGTCGTTACTTCATTCACACTATGGAAGCTATAAACGGTACCAAACACATCTACCATATCGTTCATCCATCTACTATAAGCCTCGTAACGATTATCGTTATGCAAAATTGTTTGGAGCCGTTTGGCAGGCATTAATTCTGTAAAGACTACTAGTTCTGTATTAGGGAATGCATCTTTTATAGCTTGTAGCCTTTTTCGATAGTCGGCATCGTACATAAAAGGCTTAGCTGCCTCTGCTTTAAAGTTATTCTGGAATTCTTGCCATTTCTGGTCCATATCATCATTTGGATACGTAGTTTGTGCAATATTATTACGTGTGTAACTGCGCGGACCATCGTAATGATTTGCTTTTGAAATATCATAATTAAAACGAGCATAATGCATCGTGCTTGCTGAAAATAAGGATTTTATTGCATAAAAAGGTGCCTCTGACGTCTCAATATAAGTTTGTGGAGGATTCAATGTACTCGGTTTGCCAGCATTCGCTGAATCAAAATATAACTCCATAAAAATTCTCTTAAATGGCTTACCATTTTTCTTCTCAGCATATTGCATGTAAGGCAAATATTCTTTTATATGCAGCCCACTCAATGAATAGTTATAAACATTTTCTTTTTTAAAGGCCCTCTCATCAAGATACGTAATCCTGCTCGTTCCAATTAACAAACTATCATAGTTAAAATCATGGCTATTCATATAATTTGTTTTTAATTGTCTTTCATCAAAGCCAAGCTGATAATCGTTAAAGTTATTCGCATGTGTGTAATTCCAAAGAGGGTCAATATAATAATTGAAACCCATAATTCCGAAAACAGGTAATCCAATTACTATGAAAGATGTGGCAAACAATTTTACTAACCATTTTTTCGGATCCAAGTTCATTCACACCTTTATTTAGAAATTAAAATATAAGAATATACTATTTTTTTGCATATAGTAAATCGATACTAGCACTAGTGCAATCATAAATTGCGTGTAAATGATTGCTCCCCAATTAAATTTCATCTTATCCATTAATTGAATAGAATTTAAGGCCGTAAATGCAATAACAAGTGTGATTAAGAGTCCTACAACAATCACTATTGGATCACTTAATGTTAGGCCCAAAATATTAAAGGCTTCTGCTTGAGCAAAGTTCGTGTGCGGCTCCGTAAAGAAATTACTTATAGATGTCATGTTTGGCGTAAACATTTTGGCTATAATCGTATTCGCTTGCTCAATACTTGTTGCACGGAAATATATCCAAGCGATATTAACAAATTGGAAAGTCATAAACCACGAAAGTATATACGGAAGCTTAATACCTGTTTTACTAAAAAGTCTCACAACAACAGACGCAAAGCCATGTAGAAGTCCCCACAAAATAAAATTCCACCCAGCCCCATGCCAAAATCCACTGATGAAGAAAATAATTAATATATTTAAATAGGTTCTAAAAGCCCCTTTACGACTACCACCTAACGGAAAATAAACATATGTAGTTAAAAATCTGTTCAACGTCATATGCCATTTTTTCCAAAACTCCTGAATATTACGTGCTTTATAAGGAGAGTAGAAATTTACTGGCATTTTAATATTAAATAATAATGCCAAACCTATCGCCATATCAGAATATCCACTAAAATCATAATAAAGTTGCACTGTATATGATAATGAGGTAATCCAAGCTTCTATAAAACTTAAGCTACTATAATTAGCAAAGCCTTCATTCGCCCATATGCCAACCGTATCAGCAATAACAATCTTCTTGACTAAACCAATTGCAAAAATAAATAAGCCTCGTGCAATATTTTCATGAATAATTTTACGATTTTCCTTCGTATCATACTGCGGAAGCATTTCATCATGCTGAACAATTGGTCCTGCAATTAACTGCGGGAAAAACAAAATGAACAGCGCATAATGACTAAATTTATAATGAGCTGTTCCAGCACGATAACTATCAACAATAAAAGCAATCTGTTGGAATGTAATAAAACTAAGTCCTAATGGTAGCAATAAGTGCAACAGTGCAAAATTTGTACCAAATAAACTATTTATATTATCAATAAAGAAATCTGTATATTTATAGTAACAAAGAATTAAAATATTGAAGATGACGCCAATAATCATATACGTTTTTCTCGAACGATTATTGGTATTACTAATCACTCGACTTAAAGCAAAGTTCACAACTATTGAGATCGTGATAATTGTTAAATAAGTTAACTTAAAATAGCCATAAAAAAACAAAGAGCTCAGTACCAACCAATAAATCGCATATTGCTGGTTCCTGAAACGATTCAATAAAAAATAGATAATAAATGTTATTGGTAAAAATAGAAAAATAAATTCAAAGGAATTAAAAAGCATTGCACCACTCCCCTAATAGCCATTACTTTATATTCATTTCAAAATTATAGACTCCTCACCATATTTTAGGATTCATTTCCATTCCGTCTGAAGGGTGTCCGATTAGCCGCCACTATACATGGCAAACGTTTTAACAAAGTCATCGCAGCTTTTGGTGAAGAGCTGATCAAATTTAATGTTTTAGTATTATTGACATCAATTAACCATATAACACTTTAACATTGACACGTTCGCAAAATCCAATTGGAATAAATACCATTATTACATTCATTATGTATTTACAAGAGGCCAAATATAATCAAAAATTGAACTAAAACAAATAACGAACAAATAACGAACAAATAACAATATCAAAATAAGGTAAAGAAAGACAAAAACCCATATAATAATGTCTCATTTTAACAAATATTCAAAGGAAATTACTATTTGTTGTCAAAAAAACGAAAGGTCGTTTTAGTTAGGATAAATGCGGTGATTCTTTGAAAAAAACAATAGGATTTTTACTAGTTTTTCAACTCTTTTGACGGATGGACTTGATTCTGGACCTCCCACTCACAACAATACCGTTTTCAAGCTACAGACACTAAAATAAAAGCAACCTCTGTCTAGCGAATTGATCACTATACAGAGGTTGTTCATTTTATATTTTAATTAAAATCTTCCCTTGATGCTGGCGACTTTCTATCAAATCATGCGCTTTCTGCATGTCTTCTAAGGCAAAGATCTTAGCAATTGGTACTTGGAAGCTTTCATCCTTCAACAATGCAAACATCTCCTGTGCAACTTGTTGTAGCATTTCTGGCTTGGAAGCTCGAGTCGTTCCAAGGCTAAAGCCTTTCATATTGCGGCAGCTACTATGTAAATCAGATGTTTTTATATTTCCGGCTTTGCCACCGCTATTCCCAAATTGCACCAACGTACCATACGGAGCTAAACAGTTAAAGCTCTCTTCCGTAATATTTCCTGCAATGGAGTCAAAAATAATGTTAACACCATGACCATCCGTATATTCATTGACTTGTGCACTAAAATTTTCGTATGTCAGTACATGATGAGCACCTAGTTCAAGGACAATTGCCGCTTTCTTCATATCACCAACCGTGCCAATAATCTTCTTGGCGCCTAGCTTTTTCGCCATTTGAATAAGCATTGTCCCTGCACCACCAGATGCAGCATGAATTAATACGCTATCGTTTGTACTAATTGGAGCGATTTGATGTGTTAAAAGATAGGATAAAAACAAAACCGTTGGCACAGCAGCTACCTTTTCCAAAGGGACATCATTCGGAACTTTGAAGACAAGCTCCTCTTTCGCCACCACATATTCTGCATAAGCTCCTTCTTTCGGGAATGCAATAACGACATCTCCAGCTTTAAAAGCACTACTTTCATCAAAAACCTCTTCAACTTCACCAGCTACATCTAAACCGAGTATCATTGGGAAATTTGCTTGTGCTTTATTACCTGTTCTATTTTTTATATCAGCAAAATTCATACTCGTATATGTCGTACGTATTAATACTTCCCCTGCTGAAATAGTAGGCTTTGGACATTCCACGTACTTTAATACATCCGAAGTACCAAACTCATTAATAATCACAGCCTTCATAAATTTCTCCCTCCTTGTTATAGTAATATTATAGAATAAAAAAGAATTAATGGGGGGTATTTCCATGAAAATCAAACTAAAAAAAGAGCAATACAACGATGTTCCATACAATTACTTTGATATAGCAAGTGACAAGGTGTGCTTTATGTTCTCTGGCACAGGCTATACGTATGAAAAACCACTTCTTTATTATTCCACTGAGCTGATGCTAGAGCTTGGCTATGATGTAGTACAAGTATGCTATACATTTAATTCGCAGCAATTTGAACAGGAGCCAGAAGCTATTTCAACAATGGTTTATAAAGTAGCAAATCCTATTGTGGAATATATTTTAAATACAAAATCTTATACAGAAGCTGTTTACATAGGAAAATCACTCGGAACATTGCCTATCACAGATTTTTATATGCAGCAGGCTTCACCTGTTCCTTCTCGTTATGTGCTATTAACACCCCTACTGTCACTTGATCATGTTATGAAAAATTTGCTTGGTAAGCAGGCATTTCTAGCAATCGGTACAGCTGACCCTCACTACTCTAAAGAAAGTTTTGAACGACTCACTTCACATGAGCTTGTTATTGTAGAAAATGCTGACCATTCTCTTGAAATAGCTACTAATACAGTAGAATCAATCATCATTTGCCAGTCACTATTAACAAATCTTAAAACATATCTTCAATAAAATTATCAGAACCTTTTCGTGAAATATCGGTTTGTTTTCAAGATTTATCGGAACGATTTCTTAGTTTATCGGAATGTTTCTCACATTTATCGGAACACTTTTTTAGAAGCGATAAAAAATACAGCTTGAGCCCATTAATATAAGGCTCAAGCCACTTTTAGACTTTTTGAAACTCCCCATTTGAGTATTCGGGGTTTCTCTGATGAACAATCTGTGTTCCTGCTATATCACCAGTAACATTGACAACGGTATTACCCATATCTACAATTGGAGAAACAGCCGCAATGATTGGTATTATCGTAAGCGGAAGACCCATTGTAGAAAGTAATAGTGATGCAGTAACGACATCTGCTCCTTTCACTCCTGCGCATCCCATTGCAAGAACAACCCCTAAAAAAGCAATTTGTAAAATCATACTGAACGTTATAGGGAGACCGTATAGATTTGCTGCGAACACGGATAGAACACCTAATGTTGATGCTAATCCATTCATATTAAGTGTGGCGCCAAGTGGAAGCGTAAAACCATATATATTTTCTGGTATTTTAAGCCCGTCTCTTGAAACGTCCATCGCTGCGGGAAGTGTTGCACTACTTGATGTTGTACTACAAGCTACTAACATAGCCGGACTTATTTGCTTGTAAAAGAATAATGGACTGGTTTTCCCTAATACTTTTAACATAATCGGATAGACAACTAAGAGAATAATAGAAAAACCGATAAAAGCTGATAATACGTATCGACCAACTTCGATGACTACCCCCAACCCAAGTGTACCGATAACGTTTGCGATTAATGCCATAATTCCATAAGGGGCAAAATTAATAACAATTTCAGCAATCTTAATCATTAAATTTGCGCCTTCATGAGCTAATTCCTTCATTCTCTTTACTTTGTCTCCAAGAAGAACCATTGCAATCCCGACAAAAATACCAAAGATTATAATTTGAAGCATATTTGTCTCTGACATTGCTTGAACAACGTTTGACGGAAACCATTGAACAATATTATCAAGAAAACTAAATTCCTCTCGCTCGATGGTTTCTGTTTTACCAAGAAGTCCTATCTCTCCTTTACCGGGCCTAATCAACAGGGCAGTAACGACACCAATAATTGTTGATAATAAAGTGGTAAATATATAAATAAGCATTATTTTACCACCAATAGAGCGTAACATTTTAATATCTTCAAGCTTAGTAATACCTGATACAATACTAAAAAAGGCCAGTGGAACGATGAGCATTTGTAACAAACGAATAAAAATGTCCCCGATAGGTTTTAAAATGGCAACTTTAGGTCCGAAGGTAACACCTAACACAATCCCAACTAATACGCCGATGAAAATCTTTACATATAGCTTTTGCTTCCTCCACCATTTCATGCAAACACCTCCTTATTCTCCAACCATCAAAGTGCGAATATTCAGTCAATTACATTTGCAATATTTAACTATCGATTATCTGTATTAATCTTCATTATTTTTAAGTGTCACTTAAATTTTTTCGTAAAAAAAACAATCCATTACCATAATAAAGGATGCCATTTTTGTTAAAACGTATGCCATAAATACGTCGAATTGGAGTGAAGACTGAGCACCCCCAAGAAAGCGCCCAGTCGGAACGGAAATCAACACAAGTTATAATGATAAGCCAAAAATGGACTCGATTGAAATATTTCAAAATCTTGATAGTTCCATATCAACTTAGTCATTTAAATGACACTTAACTATAACTTAAAGGTTTATACTAGTTCCCATCTTATTTTTAACAGCTTTTTCGTAAAAATATTTTGCAACGACAATGTCTACGATTGCTAATCCTACAGATTTAAATAGAGTAATTTCTTCAGAACTTTCTCTTCCTTTTAATTTTCCGGCTACAATTTGTCCGAGCTCTCCAAAGATATCGTCTGAATTAAAGACTCCTTCATTTATTGGAATTATTATGTCACCAGTCTCTTCTGTGGCCGCTTCTATGGATTCAACTACTACTTTTTGAGCTGAAGAAAGAGCATGAGATGGTAATTCTTGCATTGTAGGTCTGAATGAACCAACCGAATTCACATGAACACCAGGCTTTAACGATTCAGAAAAAACTGGTGTGGAAGAATTGGTTGTCGTAACAATAATATCAGCTTTAAGTACCGCTTCATTCGGATCTGAATAGACTTGTACATGCTTATCGAATTTATTTCTAATGTACTCAGCAAACTCATGTGCTTTTTGTTCTGTTCTATTATAAAGAAGAATTTCTTCAATATTTCGCACAGCTAATATAGCTTCAACTAGACCTTTTGCTTGTTCTCCTGTGCCAATAATGCATAACTTTTTTGAATCTTCACGGGATAAATATTTCGTTGCCACACCTGATAAAGCACCCGTTCTAATCATTGTTAAATAAGAACCTTCTAGAAGTGCAATTGGTTCCCCAGTTTTGAAGTCTGATAGCATTACCACTCCAGTTATCGTTTTCTTACCTACTTCTTTATTATTAGGTGCTACTGTTACTACTTTTAATCCAACACTACTGAGTTCTTCAGCTACAGACGGCATAATCAATGCTGTATTTTGGTCGTTATTAAAAGGCAGAGCGGCGCGGATTGGTGTAATAGTTCTATTTGCCGAAAATTCCCTCAAGGCAACAGCCACGCATTCAATAATCTCATTCATATCTACTAAACTTTTTTGTTCATCAGCACTTATAACTAACATAATTCTCCACCTTTTTTCTAACTTTATTTTAATTTTAGAATACTAAATTGGATGCAATCAGCAGCAAATTCACTTCAATAAAAACCCTCTATTAAGCGGATCATCTGGACTAATTACGAATTGATGAAAACCTGTGATAAAGGCATTCCCAGTAACTTTTGGAATAACAGCTTTAAATTCTTCAACTGTCGTCAATGAAAGTACTTCACCAGCAAATTGTCCATCCGTTATACTTTCATGAATAAAACTTCCCCCTTCCCTTAGTACGCCACGTTCGTATAAAGTAGCTGCTCTTGCAGCAGTACCCGAACCACACGGAGATCGATCAACCTGTTTGTCAGCAAAGATTGTGACATTTCGTAAATCAGCATTGCTGTCTTTTGGTTTATCAGAGAAAATTACACCGTAAATCCCTGTTATATCTTCATATGGATGTTTTACTTCGATCTGACTTTCGATGTAATGTTTAATTTTGTCACCCGATACTTGCAAATCCCATAAATCTTTGTTGTTCACTTGTAGGCCAACTTTCTCACTATTAACCACCGCATAAAAAGCACCGCCGTATGAAATATCTACATCAAATTCGTGACCATCAATGTTAATCGGGAAATCTTTTTTATAGACAAAAGAAGGAACATTTTCAAAGGAAACAGATTCTACTTTCGTTCCGCTACACTTTGCATACGCCGTTACAGGCCCACAAGGACAATCAATGATAAGTTTATCGTTTTTATCTTTTACCTCAATCATGCCTGTTTCAATAGCCATCGTCACTACCGCAATAACGCCATGACCACACATTGTACTCCAGCCCTCATTGTGCATAAACAACACACCTATGTCTGCACCTTGGGTCGCTGGTGGAGTAATGATACAACCATACATGCCATCATGACCTCTTGGCTCATACATTAGTACTTCTCGAATATGATCCAAATGTTCCATACAATAGGCACGTCTTTCTAGCTGCGTTTCTCCTTTAATTTCTGGTAACCCCCCAGTAATTATCCGCAATGGTTCTCCTGACACATGAAGATCAATCGTAGTAAACATTTTTTTGAATTCCATAATTCTTCCCTCCAATATAATTGGTAAACTTGTAAATTAGCGAAGCTTCTATTTAACCCAAAGATTTAAACAGCACTTAAATTATTGTTCAAAAAAAAATTTATTGATTTCCGCTTTGATCGAGCGCTTTCTCAATCAACTTAATACATAGCATACTAACTTTTGGTGATAAATCTAATAAAAGACCAAATACAAATTTAAATGCCACTTAAATTTTTATTTAAAAAAATATGAACCTTTATAAATCTCAATTGAAATTAAGCAATGTAAAGAGTTTACATCTATTATACACCTCATTTTTGAAAATTCAATGTTTTTTGAATATTCATCACTTTGAACTCGTTTGAAATTGAGACTTTTCATCCTTCATTTTCAAATGTCCATTCACCTTTATCTCAAAAACTACAAAACCCAAAATCTTCCACAGCTTTACAAGAACTTAAGTATTTTATATACTTTATCACAATAAAACTATATTTGAGGTAGATAAAATGGATAAAGATATAGGCATTTTAATAAAAAGACTTCGTAAGTCAAAAAAAATGACATTGAAGGAAGTCTCTGAAAAAACAGATTTATCTATAAGCTTTTTATCTCAATTAGAACGATCTCTTTGTTCCGTTACATTACACTCCTTGCGCAAAATATCTGAAGCTCTCGATGTTAGTCCTAGTTATTTCTTTCCCGATTCAATACAAATGGACAAAGATATGATTAGACGTGGGGCTTTTAGACAATCGGAACATACATCATCGTTTATTTATTCGGACCTTTCTGGAGATGTTTCAAATCCTATATTTGTTCCAATTTTAGTAACCTTATTGCCTGGGGACAAACGAGAAACTCCTTTTTCTCATGAAGGACAGGAATTTATTTATGTCACCGATGGAATCTTGACGATCATTCTTGATAATACAGAATATGATCTTTTCCCCGGGGATAGTATTCATATGAATTCAACTATACCCCACAACTGGTTTAATAAAACAGATAAACCTACAAATTTTATATTTGTTTCTTCAACTTCCATCAAAGTCTAAAATAATACCATAAATCCTCTAACTGACGCATAGCTTCATATCCGTGTAGATCTATGCCCACCCATAGAAATTTTGGATAAATTATTATTTTGGCAAAACTTAATAGATGGCAAGAGTCCATTATTCACCTCTTTTAATGAAACAAGCCGTAGCCTATATTGAAATGAAAGGCTACTGGCTTTTTTGTCTTTTTGATTTATCGGAATATTTCTAAAAAGAACGCTTTACTAAAAATACAAACATATGCTACACTATCGAAAATACATTGAAGAGAAGAGTAAATAAGGCTGTTCTTCCCAGAGAGCTCGGGTTGCTGAAAACGAGTAAGAACGAATTATTGAAACAAGCCTCGGAGTAGCGCATTGGATTTCTGTTTGAATGATGGTGCGACGGGAACTCCCGTTACAGAGTAACAGTATAAGCATAAGTATTTATGCCGTACTGAAAAGGCTATTATGGCGACATAATAGTGAACTAGGGTGGCACCACGTGAATATAAATTCCACAATCTCGTCCCTAAGACAAAACGTCTTGGGGGTGGGATTTTTTTGTTTTAGTTACTTGTCATAACTACAAGGAGGGATTTATATGAGCATGAGTAAATTATTAGAAGCGTGGCGTTATCCAGCAATATTATTGTTTAGTATTGGTGTTTCCAGCGTTGGAAGCTGGATATATTTTATAGCGTTAAATCTTATCGTCTTAAACCTTACAGGGTCAGCTATAGCTGTGTCCGGATTGTATATTGTTAGAGCGTCATCTACCCTTTTCTCCAGTTTTTGGTCAGGTAGTATGATAGATCGTTTAAATAAAAAATATCTCATGATTGTTCTCAATCTTTTCGAATCTTTACTAATTGTCATACTACCTTTCTTCTCTACGTTGACTTGGATATATTTCATGGTCTTTGTGATCACAATGGCTAGTTCTATGTATCATCCAACTTCCATGACTTACATTACGAAATTAATACCCACTGAACAAAGAAAACGTTTTAACGCCCTTCGAAGCTTACTTGATTCTGGCGCATTCGTAACCGGCCCAGCCATTGCAGGACTGCTGTTTACGATTGGAACGCCAACTATGGCAATTTACTTGAATGCCATTGCACTATTTTTATCAGCCTGTATTACATTAGGGATGCCTAATGTTGAAGCCCATCAACAGCTGGCTAGTAAAGCAGATGAGAAAATTCCCTACAAGGTATTACTCAATGATTGGAAGCTCGTTATTAGATTTAGCCTTAAAAATCCCTATATTATGATGATCTATTTATTATTTAGTGCGATGCTTGTCATGATGACAGCGACAGATTCTTTAGAGGCTGCCTTTGCTACCCAAGTACTTTCACTATCCGAAGGTGAATACGGTGTTTTAGTGAGCATAGCAGGTGCTGGAATATTAGTTGGTTCTTTAATGAATACAGCCATCGTTGAAAAAGTGCCGACTGCTTGGTTAATAGGAATGGGTTCGTTAATAACAGCATTAGGCTATTTAACTTTCACATCCTCTTACACATTTCTTATCGCTTCTTTAGGATGCTTTATTTTGTCCTTTGCAATGGCATTTGCCAATACCGGCTTCCATACTTTTTATCAAAGCAATATTCCTGTCGATAGCATGGGGAGAATAGGAAGTATTTATGGCTTTGTAGAAGCCTTATTCATTATTATCATAACCGCTATCTTTGGGATTGCAGCTGAAATTATATCTATTCGATATGTTATTGTACCTGCAGCCATCATCATGTTTGTATTAGCAACGATACTGCTAATTTTTAATGTTCAACCTTCAAAGGCCAGATTTTATAGAAATATTTCTGAACTCAATGAGTAGAAGAAATTTTGATGTTGTTGCTTCACTTTCGAAAGCAATAGCGATATAAAAATAGTAGCACCTCCTATTAATGAGGTGCTACGTAAAATGTTGGGATAAGACATAATGATGTTCTACTGTTGTATCGATAGCTCTGTTTGTCGCTTCGGCAATTCGTTCCGCCGCTTTGTCGGGGCTATCCACGATTCTCGGGGTTCTATCCACGACTTTAATGATTCTATCCGTCGCTTCGGCTTTTCTTTCCGTCGCTTTGACTGTTCTTTCCGTCGCTCTGGCTCTTCTTTCCGTCGCTTTGTCTGTTTCTTCCGTCGCTCTGATTCCTTTCCGTCGCTTCGGCTTTTCTTTCCGTCGCTTTGACTGTTCCTTCCGTCGCTCTGGCTCTTCCTTCCGTCGCCCTGATTTCTTTCCGTCGCTTTGACTGTTCTTTCCGTCGCTTTGACTTTTCCTTCCGTCACTTCGGTTCTTCTTTCCGTCGCTTTGTCTGTTTCTTCCGTCGCTCTGGCTCTTCTTTCCGTCGCTTCGGCTTTTCCTTCCGTCGCTCTGGCTCTTCCTTCCGTCACTCTGGCTCTGTTTTCCGTCGCAATTAAATCGTATGTTCTCCCTAACAAAACAAAAAAGGCATGAATTCAATATTACTATTGATTCATGCCTTGAAAATATTAGTATGCTAAGCCGAATAGCGCTTTGATATGTGTAAGATAGCGAATGTTAGACGCTTCTTTCATAAGTGTTGCAGGAAGACCTTTAAGTTCTGTGTTGCTAGCACCAATTGTAGCAACAGCGTCTTTGCGGCCTAAGCTTGCAAGTGTACCAGAGTTAATCGCTGAGAATGACTTCATCTCTTGGTTTTTGTATTGTGCGAATAAGTTGTAGCCAGCGCACTCACCCATTTGCCATGCAACTTGAGCAGTTGGTGCGTATAGTGGACGACCACCATCAGCTGGTAATGCTACAGATGCATCTCCAATTACGAATACATCATTGTGAGATGTAGATTGTAAGAACTCATTAATCGTAGCTTTACCACGGTCTGCTGCAAGACCAGACTCGCCTACGATTGGAAGTGGAGCTACCCCGCCTGTCCAAATAAGTGTATTAGCAACGATTGGTTCACGATCTTTAAGAGAAATGACATTACCATCAACGCCTGTTACAGGAGTACCTGTAATGAATTCAACGCCTCGTTTTGTTAAGCTTTCAGTAGCACGTTGGATAAGTGCATCTGGAAGTACTGGTAAGATTTTTGGACCAGCTTCAACAAGTTTGATTTTAAGATCAGCGAAGTTAACACCGTGTTTTGCTGCGATTTTCGGGAAGTTGTCCACGATTTCACCAACAAGCTCTACACCTGTTAAACCGCCACCACCGATAACGATTGTTGCATCTGCTTCGTCTTTTGATTGTGCATATGCTTTAATACGGTCTTCGATGTGTTTGTTAATTTTGTTTGCTTCGTTCACTGATTTAAGTACCATTGAGTTTTCTTCTAATCCAGGGATACCGAAGAATCCAGTTTGGCTACCTAAAGATACTACTAAAGTATCGTAATTTAATGTATAACCATTGTCTAGGTCCACTTTTTTATTGTCTACATTGAATTTTGTTACTTTAGCAATTTGTAAATCGATATCTAAACCTTTAAAGATTTTTTTAAGTGGTAAAGCAACAGCACCTTCAGCAATAGTACCACCAGCTAAACGGTGAAGTTCAGTGATGATTTGGTGTGTTGGGAATTGGTTAACTACAGTAATTTTAGCTTCATCAGCTGATAGATACTTGCGTGCTGTTAATGCAGTTAAAACGCCAGCGTAACCAGCACCTAAGATGACGATTTCTTTTGACATGATTAATTAATCCTCCGTCCTTACGAATTGAATGTATCTCGAGTCGAGTCTAGTCTTATCTAGCTTTACGTTCAGCGCTTACTTGTAAGAAAGCATTAACAAAACGGAAAACACCTTGAACTTGTGGGTCTTTTAACATTTTCATAAGACCGAATAAACCAATTACTTCTTGGCTTTCAGAAGCACGGTCTTTCGCTTCAATTGCAGTAGCTGCAAGGTTTTTAGCTGAGCCTACTACCGGGCCTGCCATTTCCGTTACCGCACCAACAGTATCATTTTTCAGTACTTCGTCAGTTGCAACAGCTTGAGCAAACTCATATGATTTTGTTAATAACGTCATCATTTCAGTTAACTTAGGTAATTGTTCAACTAAAGTTGTAAGTGATTCCTGAACCTCAGGCTTTAATAATTGATCTAGCACATCCAATTGTTCTTGACTCACAGTTAATTGTTCAGACTGTGTTTGGTTATTCGTTTCTGACATTTTGAACTCTCCTTTGCCATCACTATTACTATTTTAATTTTATTGCTTCCATGTAAAAAAGACTATTAAGGCACTTCTTAACAGTCGTTACAGCGCGTATATCTTACAAATCACCAGTCTCAAGAGCTGGATAGCAATTCGTATAATTTGTTATTACAATGTAAACTTTATTTTGCAAAAAGTGCATCATAATTCCATCCTATCTTGTCTTGGTGACTTTACAACCTCCATTATAAGGTTGTTTGTACATTATTTCAATGAGCTAAATCACAATTTCGACAATCTTTTCAAAATTCATTGATTTTGACAACTATATATCGTATTTAAGCTTGCTCTTTGTCCCAACTGTTAAAAAATGCAATATTTCCGACCTCAAATTTTCAAAATTTCTCTGTAAAACATTTGATTTTCAATAATATTTGGTCTATTTAAACTTCCCCTCAATTGTCCGTGTAATACTAAATAAAAAAGTATATTTTTAAAAAGTTATCGCCTAACTTTTCAAGTTTATCGACAACTAATTACGATTTATTACCCAAATTACCTCATTTATCGATTATCAAAAAAACCTGTTAGTAGAAAAATTCCACTAACAGGTCTAAACATCAAAAATTATTTAGTTGGTTTTTTCAAATCCATAGAAGCCGCTGAGCTTTCAATTTTTACGCGTTTTAGGAAGAACGCAAGCACAAGTGCAAGAACTGTAATACAAGCTGCAATGAAGAATGAGTGTGTAATACCATCTAATAAAGCATTTTGCATAATGTGATCCTGCATTTGTTGCATTTGCTCCGGCGTTGGTGCAACACCTGATTGCGCTGCATTCACTTTTGCTTCTGCAATTAAATCTTTAGCTGTCGCTTTTGTACGGTTATTCATGAACGTTACCATCACAGCACTACCAATCGCCCCTGCCACTTGCTGTACAGTATTGTTAATAGCTGTACCATGTGGGTTCATCATTTGTGGTAATTGATTTAAACCGTTTGTCATAATCGGCATCATAACCATTGATAAACCAAACATACGAATTGTGTACAATGACACAATAAATGTATAGCTTGAGTCTATTTCTAACTTTGATAAACCGAATGTCGCAATTGTTGTAATCGTTAAACCGATGATCGCTAGTATACGCGGTCCAAATTTATCAAACATCTTCCCTGTAATTGGCGACATAATCCCCATTACAAGTGCCCCTGGAAGCATCATTAAGCCCGCTTTAAATGGATCAATTCCTCGAATCGATTGTACATATGCAGGAGTTAAAATCATCCCAGAGAACATAGCCATTGATACGATAACCGAGATAGCTGACCCCAACGCAAACATTGGATATTTGTAAATACGTAATTCTAGTAAAGGCTGATCCATACGTAGTTGTTTAAATATGAAGATAATTAAAGCAAGAAGACCTGCTGAAATTGTGCCATATACCCAAGGACTTGACCAGCCCTTATCCCCTGCAGTACTGAAACCATATAGAATACCACCGAATGCTATTGTTGATAATAGTACTGATGGGAAATCTAAATGAACTTCACGTGTCTCCATTACGTTTTTTAATTTCCAAATACCAAATAATAAACTAATTACAGCAAACGGAATAATCATTTGGAATAGCATACGCCAATCATGATGCTCAACAATATATCCTGATAACGTTGGACCGATCGCCGGTGCTGAAATCATGACTAAACCAAAAATCCCCATTGCTGCCCCACGTTTTTCTTTTGGGAAGCTAATTAACATTACATTCATTAAAAGCGGTGACATACTTGAAGCACCTGCTGCTTGCACCATACGACCAGCAAGTAACGTACTGAAGTTAGGTGCAAAGCCAGCCATAATTGTACCGATTGTAAAGACTGACATCGCTGTAATAAATAAATGTCTATTTTTAAAGCGCGTTACAAAGAATGCTGAAGCAGGTACTAAAATCCCACTTACAAGCATGTAGCCTGTTGATAGCCATTGTACCGTTGAATATGTTATCCCAAAATCTTTCATGATTGTTGGTAATGCAACATTTAACAATGTGTTATTTAAAAAAGCAACAAAAGCACCCACAAATAAAATACCAATCATACCATAGGGTGGCTTTTGCAATATTTGCCCACTATTCATTTATACCCCTCAATTCTTTCTTGTTTTTTTCGATAAAACTTATTTTATACTCGCAGTCTACTTTTTTCAACAATTAAGATTAAAAATTTTTAAAACGTTGATATATAGGCGTTTTTAATGTAGAATAAGAGTATAATATTTTAAAAAAAGGTGAGGTTATGAACAAAAGAAAAAGACAAATCATTACTGCTGCCCGTGCTCTTTTTATTGAAAAAGGATTCGTGGATGCATCGATTAACGACATCATTAGTTCCGCTAAAATTTCAAAGGGTACATTTTACAATCATTTCTCCTCTAAAAATGAATGCTTAATCGCCATATTAGATGAAGGGCGTGAGGAGGCTAGTAATCGCCGCCACGAACTTCTTTACGGCAAAGATCCTACTGATTTGGAAGTATTAACACAGCAAGTTGCGGTACTTATGTATGTCAATCGAGAACATAATTTAATTCAAATTTTTGAATCGGTTTTCCATTCTCGTGATAATGAACTAAAAAAAATCATTTTAAACTATCATTTACAAGAACTTGAGTGGCTTGCTAACCGACTTGTACAAGTTTTTGGAGAAGAAATTAGTCCAATTAGCTATGAATGTGCTGTGCAGACACTTGGTATGATTAACCTTGCATTACGTGCTGTCTTGATAGCTGACTATAAATATATAAATCGCGAAGCCATTGTACGTGTAGCACTACGCAATATTAGCGTCATTATACCCGTTATGCTTGAATCAAAAGAGATCCTCATTAGTACGGAAATGATCAACACGATACAAAACGTCGCGAACTATAGAAATGTAGATAAGGAAACGGTCATCGAGCAATTATCTGGCTTTAAAAAAGGATTGTCTAAGAATGAAACAACGGAAGGCTTAGAGTATGTGGAATTCTTATTAGAGGAACTACAGCGCGAAAAGCCAAAGCTCTTTATCATCGAATCTCTTCTTACACCTTACCGTAAAGCATTCGTTGGGACCGAACACGCAGAAGAGGCACGTGACATTGCTAATAGCTTATGGCGCTATGTAAAAATTGAACGACCATCAGAGCGCTGTATTAAGTAAAACCTATCTTTAGACACATAAAGGGACTATACGGAAAGTGTAGTATCACACTTTTCATATAGCCCCTTTTTTCGTATTTACTCTATTAGAAACAAAAACTACTATTTACGTTTAAATTTCAATACAAAGACTGTACCTTCCGATCCTGATTGGACACTTATGGTACCATCGTGTAAATCAATTAACTGCTTCGTAATAGCCAATCCTAGACCTGTACCCGCCGTATCATCCGTAGTATTTGTACCTCGATAATATCGCTCAAAGAGGTTATCGAGCTTCTCCTGAGGAATTCCTGGACCTTGATCGGTAATTGTCAACATAATCTCCTGGCCTATATTTTGCGCTTCCACATTCACCTTTGTACCGTCAGGCGTATATTTTTTAGCATTGGTTATTAGATTATCTAAAATGCGCTTTAATAAAAGCTCGTCCGCTTCAAGTATGACATCCCCATAAACCTTTACAGACACTTGCTCATCTGCAAATTGAGGTAACCAAACGTTGAGTGGTAACAACACTTTTTCAAGCTGTATCGCTTTATTTTTTATTTGGTACGTATATGTTAAGTCTCGTATAAGGGCATCCATATACGTCGCCTTCTCCTGCATCGTAGTTGCAAAGACGCGCATTTCTTCCTTCGTCCACTCATAGTCCTCAGAAGCAAGCATTGTTGAATAACCATAAATAGAGCTTAACGGTGTCTTTAAATCATGGGATAAGCCTGTTATCCATTCCTCACGTAATTGCTCTACTTGCTTAATTTGCCTTTCATTGGAGGAAAGGCGTTCTGATAAATTATTAATCGATTCATCAACTGGCTGAAATAATTTAAATTTCTTCTTTAACTTCCCTGTCTTCCGATGATGGATACTTTTATCTCTTACTTTACTGTAGTCAAACTGCGTTAGCCGCTCGATACGAGATAATACATAAACAAGCGGACGAACAAATTGACGGGAAATGCTAATCGATAAAAAGAAGACCCCTATTAACAATATAATATGTCCACCAAAGAAGATGGAAACAAATATAACCATCGCTTTATTAAAAGGCTCTTCAAATGGCTTATATGATGGATTGGGCATACGCACAACTAGTGTCGAGCCGTCCTCTAAAGCAACATTTCGCGAAAGCTCTTTATACTCAAAAATATCGTAGTTCTCTTCCAACAATTGAGGCTTATAGAGCTTTTTATAGCGCTTACCAATGACTTCTACACGCTCCCACTGCTTATTATAGATTTCAACTGAGGCCTTCTTATCCTGTAAACGCTGGAGCAGTTCTGAAGAAATCTCTCCTTTTTCCTTCCATTCCCGAACTACTTCCTCAAATAGCGGTTGGACAGGTAAGGCCGGGAGGAATAACAGATGGTATTTAGGAATCTCCCACGTGTGCATTCCCGGCCTTTTAAGAGTCATTATTTCGTTATCTGTCATACTACATAGTTCACATGTATCTCCCGTGTAATCAACAATGTCCATCGAATTATTGAACAAATATAATTGCCCTAAGTTCTCCTTAGCTCGCTTCACTAAATAATCAGCAATCTTAATAGATTCTTCGTTTTCTACGACAGCATCATCTTTAATTTCAGAGGAACTCATTATATGAATATCGTCACCGACATGACGATTGATAAAGATTGCAAAAAACACCAAGCTTATAATAAAGCCTGTAATGATTAATAAATAAAAAACGATGAAATAAGATACAAAACGAAGCGTTAATCTTCTAGCTGGCTTCATGAATGAACATCTCCAACAAGTTTATAACCGATACCCCTTACAGTAATAATGCAGGCTGGTTTACCTGGATTCTTTTCTATTTTTTCTCGCAGTTTTCGAATATGAACCATCACAGTATTATCATCAAACAAACAGTCACCCCATACGCGCTCGTAAATTTGCTCCTTCGATAATACTTGCCCTGCATTTTCACATAAATATTTCAATAAATAAAATAACCTACCGCTAATAATTTCCTTTGTACCATTTGCAGTCACCTCTGCAGCATCGATATCGAATGTAAACCGACTGCATGTAAATAAATGACTTTCTGGCACATCTTTTTTCTTCACATATCTCGCAAGCTGGACCTTCACCCTCGCAACAAGCTCAAGTGGATTAAATGGCTTTGTAACATAATCGTCTGCACCATTCATAAAACCACGAAGCTTATCTGCATCACTACCTTTTGCCGTTAAAAAGAATATAGGTGCTTCACTTTGCTCTCGAATCATATTCGCCATATCAAGTCCACTACCATCCGGGAGCATAATATCTAATAGATAAAAATCGAAAACCTTCGTTTCAATTTTCTTTTTTGCCTCTTGAACAGTGTCGCAGAGTGTAATATTTAAAAACCCTTCTTTTCTTAAGATAATTTCAATCATTTCTGCAATTGCACGTTCGTCCTCTAATACTAAAATTGACGCGTCTTGCATGCTATCACCTTCTTTTAAGATTACTTTAAGGTAGTCATCATTTCACCATAAGCTTTACGAACTACACTATGTATAAGATAACCAATTAAGGAGATAAAACGCAATGACAACTAACCGTGTTACCTTCATAGATACAATGCGTGGGTTTAGCTTATTCGGCATCTTAATGGCGAATCTGTTGATTTTCCAGTTTGGCATGTATGGCAAAGATGAACTAAAAAATCTTTCTGCCCTCGATAACGGGGCCTTGTATTTTGTAAAAATCTTTATAGAGGGATCATTTATGCCGATCTTCACCATTTTATTTGGCTTCTCTCTTATTAAACTTATAGAGTCTATTCGTAGAAAAAAGGATAAGAGTCGATGGTCCATTTTACGCCGAGCAACGGGGCTAATTGCTTTAGGTTGGCTCCATTCATTTTTATGGGATGGCGATATTTTATTTTCATACGGCTGTATGACTTTATATTTAATCCCATTTATTAATCGAAAACCAAAAACATTATTTATTTGGGCAGGCATCTTATTTTTACTTACTACAGCCTTATCGTTTGGTTCCCTAGAAGAAACAAAAAAAGAACAGAAAGAAATAGCAACCTATATAGAGAAAGCCGATGATGTGTATGCGAATGGAAGTTATTTAGAAATACAGGATTTCCGTTCAAATGCCATACCTCCTGGAATGGACGATTCTGCTATTATATTCGTTCTTTTAATTTTGGCACCTATCATGTATGCACCACTATTCCTTTTTGGTATGGGTCTCGCTAAAATGCAAGCCTTTGTAAATATGGAAAGTGAAAAGAAATGGTATTTGATTGGATCAATACTCGTTCCTGTAGGCTTAGCTTGTAAAAGTTTAAGTTTTATAGATAGCTATTTTTCCGGCATGTTGATGATGGGTGGTTCACAGCTACTTTCAATTGGCTATGTCTGCCTTGCAGCTTTAATATACGAAACCCGCCCTGTACAACGTCTCGCTCCTGCCTTTGAGAGTGTCGGTAAACTATCATTAACCAATTATCTAATGCAAACCATTATTTGTACAACAGTATTTTACGGATATGGTCTAGGCTTATACGGCAAGCTCGGTGTATTTGGCGGTATTTTATTCGGAATCGTCGTGTATAGCTTGCAATGTGTTTTCAGCCTTGCCTATTTCAAGAAATTTAAACGCGGACCATTCGAAACTGCACTGCGCGTGTGGACGAATTGGTCTTGGAACGGACAGATTAAAATAAAGCAGAAAGGAAGTACTTTACATGAATAGTGACTCCAAAGAGGACTTTACGGATACATGGTGGTTCTTAGGAATCTGTACTGCTGTAGCTGTAGTTTTAACACTATTTGCTTTTTAATAAAACAAGCAACTTTACTTGGGAACAACTATACAACAACATTTTGGAATTCATTTTCACTTGCCCCCTACTGTATACTATGACTACACATACTATACAGCTTAGGGGGCGTTTTTTTGCTACAGCGAATTATTATTACTGGCTATAGACCACATGAATTGGGCATTTTTAATGACAAGCACCCGGGCATTGCCATCATAAAAAAAGCACTAGAAAACCGTCTACGTATATTGATCGATGAAGGTTTAGAATGGGTAATTATAAGTGGCCAGCAAGGTGTAGAAACATGGGGTACTGAGGTTATTCTAACGCTAAGAAATGAATTTCCTCATTTAAAATATGCTGTGATCACTCCTTTTTTAGAGCAGGAGAAAAATTGGCAGGAACACAAAAAAGAAAAATATCAGGCATTAGTAGCGCAAGCGGACTTTGTAACGAGTGTAACGAAAAAGCCATACGAGGCTCCGTGGCAATTTATCGAAAAAGACAAATTCATTATCCAAAATACAGATGGTCTGCTGCTAATTTATGATGAAGAAAATGAAGGCTCCCCGAAATATATGAAACGTCTAGCAGAAAAATATATGGAAACACACGAATATACACTTTTAATGATTTCCGCTTATGATTTACAAGTAGTAGCAGAAGAAATACAGCAACAAGATTGGTAGGTAAAATATTGCTATAATTTTCTGATAATTATATACTGAAACTATATTAGTTATAGATATGGATCATCACAATAGCGTGTCGTTGATCTCCGTTCCGACTGGGCGCTTTCCTGGGGGCGTCCGATGAGCCGCTTCACTCGCGTTGCTCGCTCCAGGGTCTCATCTGTGACGCTGATCCCCGAGGAGTCGCCCAGTCTCCACTCCAATCAACTTATATAAAAATGGTATTTCTTTTAACGAATATTAAACATTTTCTTTTCTACCCTTTAGTGCTAATTTCTAAAAAGGAGTTGCTAACATTTGAGTAAAAAAATCAAAATGGTTCTTGAGTCGTCGCCGGTGAATGTTTCTCATGATACGTACCGCAGAGAATGCAGATATACACGAGGGATTCATATTGAAGAACAAGAGTTTAAAGCAATTTTGGATGTCATGTGCCACGATTCTCGCTTGTATTTTGATTTCCATAATCCATGTAAAGAGATTAAAAAGGGAACATATTTAAATGGACACTCTGGATTAGCGCGAAATATTTATAATTACTATAAAACAAATCACAACATGGAACTGACCGAGCTTATAAACGGTAAAGATTTTTATGTAAAAATAATATAAAGTGGGTTGTTTCTTACATAACAACCCACTTTTTATCTCCAATAAAAAAGAGCTACCCTCAAAAAATGAGAGTAGCTCCGACTTTTTTAAAGATCCGATACTTGAGCACCTAACTCTTTATTATTGTACATTTCAGTGTCCAATTCTTTTGTAATACGTGCTGTTGTCACACCTGCAGTCATTGAACCACTTACATTAAGAGCAGTACGGCCCATGTCGATTAATGGCTCAACGGAGATTAATACACCCGCAAGTGCAATCGGTAAATTAAGTGCTGATAATACAAGAATTGCTGCAAATGTCGCACCACCGCCGACACCAGCTACACCAAATGAGCTGACTGCTACCACTGCAATAACAGTAATGATAAACACTGGATCAAGCGGATTAATCCCAACTGTCGGTGCAATCATAATCGCTAGCATTGCAGGATAAACACCAGCACAGCCATTTTGACCAATAGATAAGCCAAATGAGCCCGAGAAGTTTGCAATACCCTCAGGTACACCAAGACGACCTGTTTGTGTTTTAATGTTCATTGGCAAAGTACCTGCACTTGAACGTGAAGTGAAGGCAAACAATAATGTTTCCGCAGATTTCTTTAAATACGTAAATGGATTTAAACCACTTAAAGTAAGAATTAGTAAATGTACGAATAACACGATAAATAATGCTACATAAGATGCAATAACAAACTTACCAAGATTATAGATTGCCCCGAAATCAGATGTAGCAACTGTACGTGCCATAATTGCTAAAATACCGTATGGTGTTAAACGTAAGACGATTGTTACAACGCCCATTACTAATGCATAGATGGCATCCAAGCCCTTTTTAATAGTAGCGGCAGTGTCTTCATCCTTACGTGCTATACGTAAGTAAGCAAAACCTAAGAACGCTGAAAAAATTACAACAGCAATTGTTGATGTCGAGCGAGCACCTGTTAAATCTAGGAATGGGTTTGCTGGGAACAACTCAATAATTTGCGTTGGTAAATCCGGTGCAGTTAATCCAGAAGTTTTTTCCTCTAAATATGCTCCACGCTCTGTCTCTGCAGCACCATGTATAATATGTGAAGCATCTAAATGAAACACTGTTGCTGAAAAAATACCAACAGCAGCTGATACTGCAGTTGTACCGATTAAAATGGCTAAAATAAGAGCTGCCATTTTCCCGAAGTTTTTACCAACCTTCATTTTCGTAAAGGCTATTAAGATGGAAATAAAAATTAATGGCATCGCAACCATTTGTAGTAATTTAACATAGCCAGTACCGATAATATTGTACCAATTTGATGTTTTAGCTAACACATCAGAATCAATACCATATATTAAATGCAGTCCAAGACCAAGTACAATCCCTAAGCCTAGACCAGTAAAAACGCGATTTGAAAACTTAACGTGCTTTTTATTCATAAAATATAAAATTCCAACGAATACGAGTAAAACGGCAACGTTAAGAATAATTTGTAATGTAGACACTAGACAGCCTCCTAAGAAGTTTAATTATAATGTAAATCGAATTATATACCTATAATCCCTATAATTCAAGTATGTTTTGTTTAGATTAATAATTTCCTAAAGTGAGCAGTTTATTTCTTTTGATTATGCCCAAAAACTGATTTTAATAAAAATGCCGTTATCTTCTCCATGGATATGTAAAAAAAGACTGTGGGCAAGCTCAAATTATTACGAGCTTGCCCACAGTCTGACCTACTTCGTTTAATGAACGAGGTAAGTTTCTTTTTCATGGTCATTAATAAGGTAACAGCTTCCCGAAATTCTTTTACATTGTTTTTTCACACGTGTCACCGCATCTGACAATTGATCAACAGATTCAAATTGCTGATATTGACTAGTAATAACCGCAATGGATAGCGTAGTACAAGATAAAGGCTCTAGTTTACCAGCCCTATTTTGTACTTGTAAGTTTGTTAAATCCTCTGCATCATAAAAGCTTAAAATACATGCATCAAACTCATCAATAATCCTTTGACAGATTGGCGCAGCCTCATAATGCGGAAGAATTGCAACGAAATCATCTCCACCAATATGCCCTAAAAAATCTTCTGCACAAACGATATTTCTTTTCAAAATATCTGTTAAATACAGTAAAATTTTATCCCCTTTATTAAAACCGTACGTATCATTGTAAGATTTAAAATGGTCTAAATCAAAATACATTAAACTATATTGCGATAGCTGTAATGCTTCCTCTAGCTTTTCATCAATTAATTTATTGCCTGGTAGACTACTTAAAGGATTTAAAAAGCTAGCAAAAGCCACTTGTGTGTCTACGAGCTTTAACAGTAGCTCCCGAATACTCACTACACCATAATATAAGTCATTCTTTGTTACAATCACATCATCATATAAGTCCTCTGGAGGTCTAGACATCGCTAACGTACTGACATCTGTTATAGGTATATTGCGCTCTACCATTAAAGGATTCTCTTTAATAATTAGCTGATTATGCCGATCCATAAATAAATTATAGCCATAGCGTGTACCAATTTTTTGATAGAAATGTGTACGTGTAATATGCCCAATTGGTTTGTCATCTCGAACAACGACCACACTACGTAATAACGGATTACTTGTAAAAAGCAAATCCACTTCTTGATTTTTCACAAATTCATCAATACAAGGAACGTTTACTATGACTTCCCCTATCATCATGGTCATCCATCCTTATTTTCCCCAAATGTATTTCCTTTGCGGGTTTCCCTATCGCATAACCTTGCGCATAGTGGATACCAATATTATGTAAATAATGAAGCTCTTCCTGGCGTTCAATACCCTCTGCAATAATTTTCGTCTCAGCCTGCTCTGCGTATCGCATCAGCAAAGTAACAAGCTGCTGCTGCTCGCTGTTTTTATCAATAAATTGTATTAAGGAACGGTCTAGTTTAATAAATTCTGGCTTTAAATAAATTAGCGTTTTCAAGCTATTATAGCCTGAACCCACATCATCCACTGCAATTCGATAGCCCTGCGATCGATAATGCGATAATACACGTTCAAACTCTACAAAATCTACCACTGCACTACGTTCAGTTAGCTCAAACACTACCTGCTGTGGTTTTATGCCAAGCTCCTTTAATAACTGCAAGGTTTCACCACTATGGTAGTTCTTATCTAGTAAAACATTAGGATGTATATTGACAAATACTAGAAAATCTCTATTTACCCATTCTCCGTGCAGTCGTTCTTTGAAACGCTGTAATGAAAGATTGCGACAAAAGCATTCAAATAAAAATACGCAGTCCGTTTGCCCAACAAATTCATAAAACTGATCAACACTATGAAACAATTCTGAAGGCTCTGGGCGATTCAGTGCCTCAAAACCAACCGTTTGCCTCGTCTGTAAATCGACGATAGGCTGAAAATAAGTATGTAAATTCTTGTCCTGAATAATTTGCTTCAATGCTTTTAAACGTTTTATATAGAGCGTATTGTTTTGATGCTGCCCATATAAAAACTTTAAATAAGAAAATAAATTACTTGTTTTTATGCTTTGTCTTACAACAGACTCCATTCTCGCACCTCTTAAATCGGTTATTAGGATCTATTGTACGCTTTTATTGTAAATGCACTGTGAATTTCATGTAAAAAGAGGTGTCTCTAGTACTAGATTCCCTTATGAAAATAATCTTTTTTGATCAGTTGATCGAGTGGTATAAATTCAGGATGTGGAGAAGGTCGTTCGAACAAAAAATTAGTGGAGATTGGTTGTGCTTTATCAGCGATTTGTGGTGTCTTATCAGCGATTCTTCATGCCTTATCAGCGATTCACCGTGCCTTATCAGCGATTCACCGTGCTTTATCGCGATTTTACTGTGTCCTTTCAGCGATACTATTAGTATTTTACTGACAAGTACTTTTATAATAAGAAATAGAAGCTCAATCACAAGAAAGGGTGCTTGATATCTCAATGAACGTAGAGAACTTTTTACAACTGCCAATTACAAAAGATTTTACAGTCGTTGCTGGTCGCAATGGTTTACATAAACCCGTTCAAAATGTGGAAATTCTAGACTTTGAATTTTCGCCTGATATTCAAACTGTGAGAGAAACGATTTTCACACCGAATAGCGTTGTTTTAAGCAGTTTATTATTCGCAAAGCAGAAGCCAGAATATTTATGGAATGCCGTGAAAAGCCTTATTGAGCTGGGGGCAAGTGCTTTAGCCTATAAGCCTGTCATCTATGAGGATTTACCAGAGGAAGTGCTAGTCTATGCAGATGAACACAATTTCCCGATATTGCGATTTGGCGGAGACGAATTTTTTGAAAAGATTATTTTAGAAACGATGGCCTATGCAAAAACACAGGATTATTCATTCTTTTTAGAAACGATTATGCGACGACTTATGGAGGAAGAAGTAACTGATGAACAAATAAAGTCGATATTACAGCAAATCAATAAGCCCTTTGAAAAATATGTATTTGTAGCAAATATTCAAATGCAAGATCATGCAAATAGCCAGTGGATGCAATCTCTTTTTCAATTAGAGCCTCTATTGAAATCTAGTATGATGTGCACCTTTAAAAAGAGCCTCTTTATTTTAATGACCCATCCATCACAGTCATTTCAATTTGAAAAACTTCTCAATGAATGGTTGACGATGTATGCAATCTCAACTGAATCAATGACCTTTGGCTATAGTCGTTGTCACGTAACACAAACAGAATTTCCTACTGCTGTTCGCGAAGCCTTTTATGCACGTATCATGGCTGAAATAGAAACAGCTCCTATATGTCATTATGAGAACCTCGCTTCTGATTGGTTGTTAATTGAATTACATCGTAAGGACGCTACATTTGCTATGGACTATGTAAATAGCTATCTTGGTCCCCTACTTGAGGAAAAGGTTGATCCGGATTTAATGAATACAGCAATCACCTATGTCGTAAAACAAGGCAATATTAAGGAAGTAGCAGTGGCTCATTTCTGCCATCCAAACACAATCCGTTATCGTCTGTCAAAAATACGTCAGCTAGTAGCACCTTTAGAAAATGATTATGTTTTTTATGAACGTTTAGCTGCAGCCGTTAAATTGTACTTATTACATAGCAAAATGAATGTCGAATGACAGCTTTGGAATAAGTACAAAAAAACGCCTGAATTTTTAGAATTAAAATCAAACTATTTTCTTCCATCTCATGCTATTCTATTGAAGTTAGGAGGACGAATGATGAAACAATACATAGCTGATGGTATGCTATTAGTCACTGCAATCGTTTGGGGTAGCGGTTTTGTCATAACGGCTATTGCATTGGAATATTTAACAGCCTATCAAGTAATGGCAGGTAGATTTTTATTAGCTTCTATAATACTAACAGTCTTATTTGGATATAGATTAAAAAGAGCTTCTAAATCCGTTATCTGGAAAGGTATTTTATTAGGGACCATTTTGTATATTGCCTTTGCCCTTCAGACAGTAGGGTTACAATATACAACACCATCTAAAAATGCATTTTTAACTGCTGTCAATGTCATTATTGTTCCATTAATTGCATTTGCGGTTTACAAGCGTCGGATAGATGGCTATGAAATTATCGGTTCGATAATAGCTATTATTGGTATTGGTTTGCTATCTTTACAGGGCTCACTGACGATGAATATCGGAGATGCGCTTTCCTTAGCTTGTGCTGTCGCCTTTGCCTTTGATATTTTTTGTACGAACCTTTTTGTCCAAAAGGAAGATGCCATTGCTCTGACGATTATTCAATTTATGACAGCATCTTTTTTAGGTGTCTTAGTCGTAGTCAGTCAAGGCGATATCCCAACTACTCTTGAAAAAGAAGCCATCTATTCAATCATTTATTTAGCCATTTTTTCAACTACTCTCGCCTATCTTTTTCAAAATATTGCGAATCAATATACGTCTGCTACAAAAGCAGCTATTATCCTGTCTACAGAATCCTTCTTCGGCATGGTACTATCCGTTATATTCTTACATGAGGTATTAACAAGTCGGATGGTTGTAGGGGCAGTACTGATTTTACTCGCCATATTAATTGCAGAAGTAAAGCCTGCACATCCTAAAAAACGAATGTTGAAGAGCTCTCGATAACGGATTTCAAAATAGTTTCAGTCCTACTGAAGCTATTTTTTTATTAAACACGGCTAGTCATGATACTTGTAGTAATCCCCGCTACCAAAACTGTAATAATAGAAAGCAATAATGTACTAGAAGATAAAAGCAGTCCCCCTATAACGATGACGATTGAATCTATCATAAAAATAAGTATCCCGACATTAATTCCGGTTTTATCACTTAAAAATTGTGCAATCAAATCTGTACCACCAGTGCTTGTCTGAAATCTAAGCATCAAACCAACACCAAAACCCATAAGTATTCCTCCAAATACGGCGCTAAAGATGGCATCTACATGAATAAGATTCCGGACGGGCTTTAGTAAATCGATACTAAGAGAATATGCGAATAATCCATGTATACTATTGTAAAAATACGCTCTGTATTTATACCAAGAAATAACAAAAATAGGAAGACTAATAATGATGATCATTAAACCTATTTTAAGCTTATATATATAGTGTAAAATAAGCGCTATTCCTACAACGCCCCCATCTAAAATTTTATAGGGCGTTAAGAATAAATTAATTCCTAATGATAACGCGGCACTTCCTATAAGAATGACCAAGCCTTTCTTAATAAAATACATAAAACCCCCCTCCGAGACTTAGCATGTTTTTATAATATGAAAAAATCGATTTGAACATGTTATTGTTCACGTCTGTCGGTGTCATAGTATTAATATTTTTTATCGAGCTTGGTCGCTAAATTTCTCATATATCAATTATGCCTCGGCATAATTGCGTCTGGAATTGGAAAAGAGTATCGGGTGTGCAGATACACCAAAAATGCCCTTTTTGCATATAAACAAAAGGGCAATGTTAGAAAAAACTATTTGCGTTTTACCTTCATGCGATCCAGCAAAAATCCGCCTTTAAATGATTTGGGCTCGTACGAAATAATAAAAGCATTCGGTTCATAATGCTCAACAATTTGGAACAATTCTGTCTCGCGATTTCTCTTTGTTAATATTTCATATTTATAGCGATTACTATCTCGCCCCTCACCAATGTAGATCGTGACTGCAAACCCTTCATTACGAAGAAATTTCACAAGTTCCTCATTCTTATTTTGCGTATTAATGGTCGTATAAACATAGCCTATCGCTAGTTTACGTTCAATTTTTGCCCCTAAAAATATTCCTAACCCAAAGCCAACTGCATAAAAGACCATAGCTAACATACTTTGTTTCCCACTAAAAACGAGTGAAAGGCCAAATACATACACTAACATCTCCAGCATACCGAATATGGCGGCAAGGAAAGTAACATTCTTCACTAAAAGTATTGTACGTAACGTTAAAAAAGGCACATAAATTAATTGAAGTATTAAAATCAGAAATATACTTTGCATTTGTAAGAGACCTTTCAAAAAGTAGTTTTATATACTATCAGGTGTGTTGATTAACCATTTTTATACATCCAAAGAGGCTGATTTCCGCTACGGGCTACTCGCTTTCCTGCGGGCGAGCGTCGAGCCGCTTCCTCCGCTTCGCTCCGTGCAGGGTCTCGTCTGTCTCGCTTTCCCGCGGGAGTCGAGTAGCCCTACGCTACAATCAGTTAAAATGGAAATATATTGGCAAAGTGGTAACGGAAAAATCCTTTTATCGCTCAATAATAAACTTATTTTTTCCTAATCAACACGCCTGATATACTATAAATGTATGTTGAGACATCGATTTGCATTCTATTAAAATGTATCTATTTTCTAGATTCCCTAACAATTAAAATTTAAACATCTACTTTTTATAAAAAAATGCCACCTACTATAGAAGTAGATGACATTATTATAGAGATCCTATAAGCAGCTTTCCCATGCATCGGGTCTTCCTTACATTGTGGCCCGCTTAAAATTTACTGAATCAATGTTGTAACAAAGTCTATTTTTTTTGCAACAAAACGAAAAATCATCGTAAGTTCTGAGAAGTGTTGCTACGATTAAAACAGAAAGGAGATCAACATGAAATTCAACTATATTTGGAAAAACAATCAATCATCTTCTGAAATTGAGATTATTAGTAATCCATCGAATAAAAAATTGCTATCGACATTTGAACAGCATTTTTCTCAATCTATAACATTAAGCGCAACAGATTTCAAAACAAATCGTCAGGTTGTGATTGAACTCAATGACATCGAAGCAATTGAAGCATCTGGTCATTTTACCAAAATCTTTTTAATAGATGGTACAGAGCTATTGCTGAATAAGATTTTAAAAGAATTATCTTACTTGGAATCATTCGGATTGGTTAGAATCAACAATTCGACGATTCTGAATTTGAAGCAAATACGCGCATTTGCTTCGGGAAGTCATGCTAGATTGGAAGTTATTACAAAACAACAAAATAAGTATATTGTCAGTAGACATTATGCAAAATCTATTAAGGAGAAATTGATATGATAAAAGACTTAAAAAACAGCTTTTTGTACGTTTCATTTTTGGGATTGATTTGGATTGTTTTTTTAATTACTATTTTTAATCTTCACGAAGAAATAGTCAACTTTCTTTATATTTGGAATTTAATTGGTATTAGCGTTCTGCTGGGGATTGTCTTTGGTATAGCTTATCCTTATTTATGGAACTACTCTACATTAAAAGGAACAACAAAAATTACTATTAGTACTTTTTTGAATTTTTTCTGTGGCATAGGAAGTGTTTATCTTTTTTCACTGAAAGTATTTGAATTTATCAAACCTTATTTGTTGCTAATTTTAGTGATAACGTTGATTGGTCATATCATCGGATTTTATTTTTTCTCAAAATATGAAAATAAAAAAATAGCGGATAGTTTGAATAGATCGCTAGAAAATTAAGGAGACTGAAATGAACCTCAATACTAGCTTACAAGTACTATTAAATGATATTACTCAGAAACAAAAGAAGGGGCTTCCTTTTATAATGGCCTCAATATTTATTTGGGGAGTTATCACAATAATCATGTTGTTGCCTTTAGATTTAATGATAAAAAATATTGGTATTTTATCTTGTGGTGCATTGCTGTTTCCTGTTTCAATTCTTTGTGCCAAAATATTAAATGTTGATTTATTTTATAAAGAAAATCCATTGATTAATGGACTATTAATTGCAACAAACAATCAAGTTTTATATTTAATTATTTGTATTCTTCTATTAATTAAAGCACCTATGTGGGTCTTACCTGTATATGCAATTATTTACGGTGCACATTTGTTACCATATTCATTCTTTTATCAATCAAAAAGTTATCGATATAGTTCAATATTTATTTGTATAGCTATTTTTATAAGTGTAATTTTCATCCATTTAAATATTATTTTTGTCTCGCTAATCGTAGAAATTGGTGTGCTTTTCTTATTTTTAATGCTGAAAAAGGAAATCAAAAACTAGTCTAAAAAAATCAGACTAGCTTTTGATTTCTCTTCACCTTTTTAGTTGAATAAAAATAATCAAATGCTTGTTTAAATGTGAAACTCAATAATGGTTTTTTTCTACAACCCTCCTAACATGTACTCTTTTACGCATACAAAAAAGCCACCTACTTTCAACTAAATTAATAGTTAAGAAACAGGCGACTTTACAACGTTCTTTTCATCAAAATATGCGGGGTATTTAGGATGAAAGTTATTTAATTTTTCCGTTAAGCTTCCCCATGCATCGGGTCTTCCTTATGCTTAGGCCCAATCATGTTGAATAAAATATTAAGGATAATCGCTGTGACAGAACCACAGACGATACCGTTTGAAGTTAGGATAGAAACGCTTTTTGGCAGTGATTCGAAAATCCCTGGAACAACAGATACACCGACACCAAGGCTGACTGCAATTGCAGCAATCATGGCGTTTTCAGCTGACTCATTCATAACAGGTACTAGCATGCCCATACCTTGTGTAATAACCATACCGAACATTGCTAGCATTGCCGCACCAAGTACTGGTGTTGGAATAATCGTTGTTAATGCCGCGATTTTTGGTAGGAAGCCAAGTGCTACTAGTAAACCACCTGTAATGTAAATGACTTTACGGTCTTTTACGCCTGACATACGTGTAAGTCCCACGTTTTGTGAGAAAGTTGTATATGGGAAAGCGTTGAAAATACCACCGATAACAGAGGCAAGACCTTCTGAACGGTACCCACGTGATAAATCTTTTGAATCTAATTTTTTCTTACAAATATCACTTAGCGCAAAATAAACCCCTGTTGATTCTACTAAAGAAACCATTCCTACAAGCGTCATTGTAATAATCGCAGATGCATTAAATGTTGGCATCCCGAAGTAAAATGGCTGAACCATATGTAATACGTCAGCATCTGACACTGGGCTAAAATCAACCTTCCCCATAAATACTCCTAGGATTGTCCCCGCAACTAATCCGATTAAAATGGAAATTGCACGAATGAAGCCTGTAGAAAAACGATAAACGACTAAAATAATAACCAATGTAATAAACGCTAAAGTTACATTAGAGCGAGATGCAAAATCGGCTGCACCTTGTCCACCTGCCATATTATTTAAAGCTACTGGTAATAAAGAGATACCGATAATCGACACGACCGAGCCTGTCACAACTGGTGGGAAGAATTTAACTAACTTACCAAAAAAGCCTGCAATAATCATAATGATTACACCTGATGCAATAATAGATCCATAAATATCAGTAATCCCTTGTTCAGGATTAGTACCGATTGCAATAATCGGACTAACCGCTGTAAATGTACAGCCTAGTACTACCGGCAAACCAATACCGATAAATTTACCTGAATACACTTGTAAAAGCGTTGCGATCCCACACATCATAATGTCAATCGCTACTAAATACGTCATTTGTGCTGAATCAAAACCAATTGCCCCACCGATAATCAATGGCACTAAAATGGCTCCTGCATACATCGCAAGTAAATGTTGAATAGCTAGCGTCGTCGATTTAACTTCTTTCAGCAAAAGTTTCCCTCCTCTATAGGTGATGTGATGAATGCAGATTTAAGCTACTTTTCAGCGGGTGTCCAAACACACGCTGAAAGAAGTTAAAGCCTCCGGCGGATGTCACAGAATCGGAAAGGAGTTCTTTGTGCAAGCACAAAGCCGATTCCGGACGCAATTATGCCGAGGCATAATTGATCGGCATTCATTACGCATTAGCCTCCGCAGCAAATGTTACTTTGCCATCTTCAAGTGAATCTACAATTGCTAATGATTCCACGCGAACCCCTTGCTCACGTAATAATTTTCCGCCATCTTGGAAGCCTTTTTCAATAACAATGCCGACACCCACAACATTTGCACCAGCTTGTGCTGCAATATCAAGCAAGCCTTTGACAGCTTCTCCATTAGCTAAGAAATCATCAACAATTAGAATGTTATCATCTTCATTTAAGAAATTGCGTGATACTGAAATATCATTTGTTTCATTTTTCGTGAAAGAATGTACTTTTGAAGAAAAAAGATTATCTGATAGTGTTAAAGATTTACGTTTACGTGCAAACACTACAGGAGCACCGATTTCAAGCCCTAGCATAACAGATGGTGCGATACCTGAAGATTCGATCGTTAATATTTTTGTAATGACCTGATCAGAGAAGCGATTGGCAAACTCATGACCAATTTCCTTCATAAGCATTGGGTCAATTTGATGATTTAAAAATGAATCTACTTTTAATACAGATGAAGATAATACTTTACCTTCTTGCAAAATTTTGTCGTGCAATAACTTCATTTCCTTTTTATCCTTCTTTCTTATAGTAATAAGTTTTTATGAGCAAATAACTTTCCGTTACAGGCGAGCGTCAAGTCGCCTCTGGGCCATACGATATTGATGTCACGAAGGCCTTATCTCAGAAGAAATGCTCATTCCAAGTAATAAAAAACGCTGAATACCTTGATCCATTCATCTACGAGTGGAGCAAAGCATTCAGCGTAAAAACGTCGAAACAAATAGAAAAAGTCATCATCTTATATGAGATCTTCTAAAACATTGCTACCCATAGTCGATTTATTTACGGTAAATCGGTAGAAACTTGCGAGCCATATTCTCGCCGTTATATGAGTGAAACAGTATGAAGCTGTAATACATAACAATTATTCAAATCAGCACTTCATTCGGTATATGACTATATGACCTACTGAACAAAGATTGATTTTTCGGAATTTACTGATATTCCGATGGATTTTAATTGAAAACGTTCGTGTTTTACAATCAACGTACTGATTATATCAGACAATTTTCCTGCATGCTAGTCATTATTTTAATAAATGGAAAGGCACTGTCATAATAACGACATTTTTGTTAAATAACAGCGTAGCACGAATTAATAAACTCGATTGATTATGTAACATATGATGCCACCCTTTTTTTGGTATAAACTGTGGAATGACAACTGTTACTCGATGTCCTGTTTTCGCGCATTGATGTTCAACCTTATCAATAAATTTCATCAATGGCTGTGTAATACTTCGATATGGTGAATAGTATGTTACAAGCCGTACATCCGGCTGCCAAGCTTGCCATTTCTCTTCAAAAGCTTTTGCGTCAGCTTGATCGAAGGCCACATAAAAGGCGATAATTTTGTCTACCTTTAATGCCTGCGCATAATGCACTGTGTTTTCCACTACTTTCGTAATACCAGCGACAGGGACAATGAAAACATTCCCCTCAATAGTCGCTAGCTCCTCATTATTTAATCTTAACTGCTCACCCACTGCCTGATAATGGTGTTTAATTCGGTGAAACATCAAAATAATCATTGGTAAAAAGATAAATACTGGCCATACTTGAGGTAATTTCGTCACAAAAAACATCATAGCGACAACAAAGGAAATAATCGCTCCAATCGTATTGATTGCAAATTTTGCAACCCAACCTTTTGGCTTTTCACGCCACCATTTTCGCATCATTCCAGCCTGCGCTAACGTAAACGGAATAAAAACGCCAACTGCATAAAGTGGAATTAAATGCTCTGTTGCCCCATCAAATAAAATGATTAAGACAATGGCAGCTAAACCAAGCATCAAGATTCCATTTGAATATCCGAGACGATCCCCACGACTTTGGAATATTCTTGGAATAAAACGGTCCTTCGATAAATTGACTGCTAGTAAAGGGAAGGCTGAATAACCTGTATTTGCAGCGAGTACTAAAATCATCGCTGTTGTTCCTTGTACTATATAATAAAAGAAATTACGACCTACACTTGCCTCCGCAATTTGTGAAACAACTGTTTCTTTTGCATTTGGAGCAACTCCATAAAAATAAGCTAAACTTACAATACCGATAAATAGCACTGCTAAAATACCACCCATTGCAAGTAACGTTTTAGACGCATTTTTTGGTCCTGGATCTCTAAAATTAGGAATAGCATTTGAAATGGCTTCAACACCTGTCAAAGCTGAGCTTCCTGATGCAAATGCCTTTAATAATATAAAAAGACTAATTCCTGCAACTGGTGTACCAACTTTTGGATGCAACTCTGCTGGAACTTGCCCTGTTACTACGTTATAAATCCCTACTCCAATTAATATCAGCATGACTAACACAAACAAATATACTGGGTACGCTAAAATGGATGCAGATTCTGTGATACCACGTAAGTTTAAAAGCGTTAAACATATAACAAAAAATACAGCAATTAGCACGTTATAGGGATGTAGACTTGGAAATGCCGAAGTAATCGCATCTGTCCCAGCTGAAACACTTACCGCAACTGTTAAAATGTAATCGACAAGCAATGAACCACCAGCGACGAGACCGGCATTGACGCCTAAATTTTCCCGAGAAACTACGTATGCACCACCACCATGTGGATACGCATAAATAACTTGACGATACGAAAAAATAAGTGCTGTTAATAACACAACTACCCCAGCGGCAATTGGTAGTGAATACCAAAACGCAACAGTACTTACTGTCATAAGCACAATTAAAATTTGCTCAGGCCCGTACGCCACTGATGACAAAGCATCGGACGATAGTATGGCAAGAGCCTTTGTTTTACTAAGCTTTTGTTCCCCTAACGCATCGGATCTCAATGGTTTTCCGATAACATAACGTTTTAAGGAGGATTTCATATACAACACCTTCTAATTTCATGGGATGTGTTTCGCATTTCTAAATCGATTACACCTTAGCATAATCGGTTTCTGTGTTATCCACTGGGGCTTAATTCCATTTTTAATGAGGATAAAAAAACGTCTACAAGTCATCACTAAATACGACTTGTAGACGCTCATTCGTCTGCCAAGCTCCAACTTTTCTGCTCTTAACGCTTACGAGGTTAGCTGTCGGATTCGGGCCTGAGTAGCCCTACCCTTCCATAAATGAAGAGATTCACCCCAAGGATTATTGTTTAGCAATCCGTAAAAATTGGGTCCCCCGCGTTTAGTTGCTTCAGCGATTTAGAAATTTGAAACTTTTATAATGATGTCATATTACGCTCGTATTAAAAAAAAGTAAAGAAGAAAATTTTTTATTGTTATAAGTGAAAAGCACAAATTTTCTCGCGGGTAGTGTGTAATTACCCGCCGAACTAAAAAGCTATCTTAAAAGTATTTTTCCACTTTTAAGATAGCTTATGCACATTATCCTCAACATCTTATTCAAAGACTTTAATTTCACCTGTAGAGGAATACACATCTACTTCGTATTCATCTATCTGTTTGTGATTTCGATTTCGTAAATTCCATTATCAAGCTTAATTTTAGTCACTGTACCTTTTTCCTTTGAAAGAGATCTTTTCTATAAGAAAAAACGTTGCAAATGTGCTCGAGTACAGATTCTTTGTTAATACTGCATATTCAAACGTGCATACTTTAACTACATAAATATTGAGCTACAAAAATTAGACAAATATCTTCACATTTTTTCGCTAAAGCTATAAAATAGTACTATATATTTTCCTCCAGGAAACTTTATTTCGCTTGCGATACTCTTTGAAATGAGGGAACAACATGGTTTACAAACGAATGACAAAACCGTCCGCTGAGGCGGTTTTAAATGGAGAAATAAATGGTTGGCGACGAATCTTACCGTTTCTCGGCCCAGCATTCATCGCAGCAGTTGCCTATATTGATCCAGGCAACTTCGCAACCAATATTACAGCAGGTTCACAATATGGATATTTACTGCTTTGGGTAATCGCCTTTTCTAATTTAATGGCGGTGTTAATTCAATCTTTGTCAGCAAAGCTTGGTATTGCGACAGGTAAAAATTTACCCGAAGTAGCACGTGAACATTATTCTAAAAAAACTTCTATTTTTTTATGGATACAGGCTGAATTGGTCATTATTGCAACAGACCTAGCAGAATTTATTGGAGCTGCACTAGGGCTGTACTTATTATTCAATATTCCAATGTTACCTGCAGCGCTTATTACAGCAGTCGGCTCATTTGCTATTTTAGAATTACAGCGCAGAGGCTTTAGAGCGTTTGAAGCGGGTATTTCTGGCATGGTGCTTATTGTCGTATTAGCATTTGCATTCCAAACATTTTTAGCACAGCCAAATTGGGGCGAAGTAACAATAGGCATGTTTACACCACGCTTTGATGGAGTAGATTCTATTTTACTGGCAACAGGTATTTTAGGGGCAACTGTCATGCCACACGCTATTTACTTGCACTCTTCATTAACACAAAGTCGTGTCGTTGGCCGCAATGATGCTGAAAAAAAACGTATTTTCCGTTTTGAGTTTATTGATATCATCATCGCGATGATTATCGCCGGTGCCATCAATATGAGTATGCTTGTTATTGCAGCAGCAGTATTCCATACACAAGGCGTAGTAGTGGAAGATTTAGATATCGCTTATACCGGTTTAAAAGAGGCGCTTGGTCCGATGGCGGCAGTGTCCTTTGGTCTTGGACTTCTCATTGCAGGTCTTGCTAGCTCTTCAGTTGGTACACTTGCAGGTGACGTTGTGATGCAAGGCTTTATAAGAAAGAAAATTCCGCTCTATTTACGTCGAGCTATTACAATGTTACCTCCTCTGATTATCATTGCATCTGGAGTTAATGCGACTTATGCGCTTGTCCTAAGTCAGGTTATTTTATCTTTTGGTATTGCATTTGCTCTTGTTCCGCTTGTTATGTTTACAAGTAAGCGTGATATTATGGGAAGCCTTGTTAACCATCGTATTACAACCATATTAGGATGGATTGTCGTGGTAATTGTAGTTGCTTTAAATCTTTATTTATTATGGCAAACAGTATTTGGTTAACAAAAATGCCAGACACAAAGACCTTCATTTGGTTTTGTGTCTGGCATTTCTACATATTAGGGGCTTTTTCCGATACGTTTTAACAAATGTTATCCCCTACTTTTGTGATGGGCTATTTTTTTGTCCTCAAATATCTATCTTCTCTATGTTTCGGAACGATAAATAGGCCACGCTTATACCAATCATAGCTAAAGTGATTGGTATGAAAATAATATCGTACAAGGTGAAGTTACCCGTATTTGATGATACGGCCCCTACAATTAAAATAGATGATATAATTGTTGCCGGAATGGAGTATTTTCTCATCCCGAAATACAATGGTATTAATGCGATACATGATGCTGCAACTGCATTCATGATCACAACGGGAATTCGTTGTATGATGAAAGAGCTCGTTAATGTATCTGAAACCAACTGGAAATTCTCACTAACAATACAAAAAATCGCTGTTACAAAAGCAGTTGAGATAATAATTGCACTAAAGGTGAAAAGAACAACAATAGCTAGCTTTGAAGCAATTAGTTTTTTCCTATTGATTGGGTACATAAATGCTACAGTGATCGTTTTATATTTGAATTCACCAATAATAAGCTTGGCGATTAATGCACTAGCAAAAATAATAAACACTGCTCTTACAGCTGAATCAATAATACTTAATGCTGCCTGGTAATTATCAAATCCTGGATCCCCTTCTATTTTAGTAATAAATAAAAGCATAAACATAATACCTAATATCACAAAATTTGCAAAAACAGCTTTTTTTATATATGAACCAATATGATATTTTTTCATTTCCAGACGCATTAAATTAAGCACTAGCTACACCTCCATTGATTAACTTCAAGAAATAATCCTCTAATGAGCTTGTTTTTTTGCTAATGCCCTCAATTTCAATATCATGCTCAATCAATGTTTTAGATAGTACCTTTTGTGAGGCTGTCGATTCATAAATTCGAATACAGTTGTCATCTATTAGTTTGAAATTAGTAATATTTAATTTACTTTCTATAATAAAGGCAGCCTTTTTCCCATCATTGACAATCACTTCAATATAATCTGCCTGACTACGATTGACAGTGTCCATTGATACTTCCTTAATTAATCTTCCATCTTTAATAACCCCAACTGTATCTGCTAATTGTTCAATTTCACCCAAAATATGACTAGAGATAATAATCGTAATTCCATACTCATTACAAAGCATTTTGAATAGTTCTCGAAGCTCTTTAATGCCAACTGGATCTAGTCCATTGATTGGCTCGTCTAAAATAAGTAATTCCGGCTTAGTAATAATTGCACGTGCAATACCCAACCGTTGTTTCATCCCAAGAGAAAAGTCTTTTACACGTTTCTTCTCCGTGTTTGTTAGTTTCACTAGATCTAGGACATGGGCAATTTCTTTCTTGTCATAATAGCCCATATATTCACAATGTAATTCTAACGTTTCCAGTGCTGTTAAATCTTCATAAAAAATCGGGTATTCAATAATCGTTCCCATTCTTTTCAGCACTTCGTATGAGTGGTCATTTAATTTCTCACCAAAGATTTCAATATCTCCACTTGTTGGCTTCGTAAGGTTAGTCAGCATTTTCATGACTGTCGTTTTCCCGGCACCATTAGGACCTAAAAACCCGTATATCTCTCCCTTTTTCACATGCATAGTCACAGCAGAAACGACTTCTTTTCCCTCAAACACTTTCGTAAGCTGATTTGTTTTCACAATATATGTCATGTAGATCTCTCCCTTAAATTTAGCTATCTTTATTATAAAAAATGAAACTCTCTAATTTATTACTTGATTCTTACAAATTTCTTAAGCACAGAAGAAAAGCTTGTAAAGCACTTAAAATGCTCTACAAGCATGACTGCTCAGTATGTCATTCGTTTTAAAGAAACTGTAAAAATAGTCTTCTCATATGGGATACTGGAAAGCTGGATGGAGCCCTCCATTAATTCTACAAGACGTTTTGTAATGGTTAAGCCAAGGCCACTCCCTTGGAAGGATTTATTTCTGGAATCCTCAAGTGTATACATTCTTTCAAAAACATTGTCAATATGATATTCGTCAATCCCCTTACCACGATCCCAGACATCAATAAAAATATTCGTATCATCATTTCGCACTGTGAGTCCAATGATGTTTCCTGCCGCCCCATAGGCAATAGCATTGGACAGTAAATTATTCAGAACCCTATCTAACGCTTCTTCATTGCCAAGTGCATACACGGATATCTCTGGTATTGCTATATCGATTTCTAGTCCCATAGACGTGACCATATCGTAAAATGATAAAATATTTTTGCGGCAAATTTCACTTACATTAATTTTTGTCATTGGATAATCTGTATCCCCAGCCTCCAATTTTGCCAGATCAAAAAATGTATGTATTATTTTTAATACTTCCAATGTTTTCGAATGAACGCCAGTGAGTAACCGTTGCCGCTCCTCATCACTAAGTGTCTGATTAAGCTGTAGCATTTCCGTATAACCTAGTACAACTGTTAAAGGAGTCTTAAGATCATGCGAAATATTGGCCAGCATCTTTTTCATGGAACTTTCCATTTTGCGATGTGTCGCCAGTACTTTTTGATTGTGGCCTAGCAACGCATTCATCGCAATCAGTAGCTGCTGTAATTCTTGATTTGTTGTCGATACTAAAACCTTCTCACTTGATTGTTCATCAATAATGGCTTGCAGTTTTTGATGCATATATTGAATAGTAGCCTCTTGTTGTTTTTTTACTCTCACCTGAAAAATAATAATGCCTACGAGTAACACAATAATTAGTAATAGAAATATAATCATCTGTTTATCCTTCAAATTTATAGCCGATTCCCCAAAGTGTTTTAATATACCTAGGATTGGATGGATCGTCTTCAATTTTTTCGCGCAATCTTCTTATATGTACATTAATAATATTTTCATCTCCATAGTAAGCATCATTCCAAATCAATTGATAAATTTGCTGCTTTGTAAAAACTCGATTACGATTTGTCACGAATAATTTTAAAATGCCAAACTCCTTTGATGTAAGCTTTACTTGTTGTCCATTCTTCTCAGCTGAAAAATTAACAAGGTCTATCGATAAATTGTCTATCTCTACTATATCTTTCTTCTCCTCTGCTTGACTGGAGTATTTTGTAGCTCTTCTAATCGCTGCTTTGACACGTGCCGAAAATTCCAGCATCGAAAATGGCTTGGCAATATAATCATCTGCCCCTAATCCTAGCCCTAACGCTTTATCAACATCACTATCCTTGGCTGACATGATGATAATTGGAAGTGATGCTTGCTCTCGTATGATCTTTAAAACTTCTAATCCATTAAGTTTCGGTATCATAATATCCAAGATCACTAAATCAAAGGGATTGTTTAAACAATTTTGTAATGCTTCTTCTCCATTTACTGCAGAGGTGACAAGGAATCCTTCCATCGTTAAATAGTTTTCCACCATTTCACGAATGGCTTCGTCATCTTCTACTAGTAAAATATGCTTTTGCACTTTCATGCACCTCTTCCTAACATAAAGTGTCTATATATACCTTATCATTACTATAATTATCACTACACTGAGGGGTTGATTTTCGTTTCGGCTGTGCGCTTTGTTGTTGTTGCTGTCGCTTCGCTTTCGCACAGATAAAACAATTGCTGACGCTTCGCTTTCGCACAGAGCAAAGCTTCCTGGGGGCGTTCAGCCGGAACGAAGGTCAACTTATATACACGATATACGTTTACAAATGTCATCCTTAAAATTTGGTGATGATTCATTTTTATAATAGTTTACCATATTAAGGTTATACACAAAAAATGGAGGATGATTGGAGAGACTAAAGTCCTTTTATATATTTTCCAGTAATTTTATCTGAAGATCCTCAAATATAAAATTTGTAACACCAAGGAGTAATTGGTGTATTACTATTAATAACTCAAAATTAATTTAGAAAGGGCCGAAAATCTAGAAGAAATTACGGTTTTTTTTCTATTATATTTTGTATTATCGGGTTGTTATTGTTTTATGCTAGTTCATTAAATGAGAATGGTATCTTCAGGATTTATTTTTATTTAGGTGCTCTACTCTGGATAATGAGTATTTATTTTGGGATATCCGGAATTAGATCAAAATAAACAGTATTTCTAAATATTTAGGATTACTCATCATTTTGCTTATTCTTGTCATCTACGGATCGATGATTGCTATTATGGGGATACGAGGTTTTGAAGCTTAAAGATTAATCGTTCACTTGTAGTATTTTGATTGTACGTCTGGGGTACAAATTTATTATTAAACTAAAAAAACTGCCCTGCAAGTCATTTTCCATGACTCACAGGACAGTTTTATTTTTTATTGTTCTACTTTTAAATCACATTGCTCCAATGGAAGCATTTTTGTTTTATGTTTGATTTTATAGCCAAGCCATAACAATAAGAACAGTGGAATACCGATATATGAGACAAGGGCTCCGTACCAATCTACTGTACCACCCATAAAGGCAGTGTAGTTTTGTCCAATAACAACAATCATACAAACTGTAAAGGCAAATAGCGGGCCGAATGGGAATAGCCTTGCTTTATACGGTAATAATTTCGGATCTAAGCCTTGTGCATCGAATGCTCGACGGAAACGGTAATGGCTAAATGCAATTCCTAACCAGGCAATGAAGCCAGACATCCCAGAGGCATTTAGCAACCACATATAGACCACACCATCACCAAAGAATGAAGCTAAAAATGCTAGGCAACCTACAGCTAAAGTCGCTAATAATGCGTAAATCGGAATACCTCGACGGCTTAGTTTAGTGAAAATTTTCGGTGCATGTCCATCTACCGCTAATTGCCAAAGCATACGTGACGATGCGTACAGCCCTGAATTCCCTGCTGACAGCATTGCCGTTAGAATGATAGCATTCATCAATGATGCAGCAAAGGCAATTCCTAAACGGTCGAACACCAGTGTAAATGGTGAAACAGCGATATCTTCAGATAGCAAACGTGAGTCTGTAAATGGAATCAGCAGCCCAATTGCACCGATCGCTAAAATATAAAATAAAAGAATTCGCCAGAAAACCGACTTCACAGCTTTCGGAATATTTTTACCAGGATCATCTGTTTCACCTGCTGTTATTCCAAGTAACTCTGTCCCTTGGAACGAGAATCCCGCAGCTAAGAAAATACCAAATGTAGCAAGGAATCCACCGTGGAATGGTCCATCACTGATAAAGAAATTCGTAAAGCCTACTGGAGCATGTCCTCCTAGAATACCAAATATCATTAAGAAACTGATGATAATAAAAACAATCACAGTTACAACCTTTATCATGGCAAACCAATATTCACTTTCACCATAGCTTTTTACCGATAATAGATTGAACGTTAAAACGACAGCAATAAATAATACAGTCCAAAGTGCAGATGAGCTATCTGGGAACCAATATTTCATAATTAATGAGACAGCAGAAATTTCCGCCGCTATGGTAATTGCCCAGTTGTACCAGTAGTTCCAACCAAGCGCAAAGCCTAAAGCTGGGTCTACAAATTTTGTAGCATACGTACTAAATGAGCCCGATGATGGCATATAGGCTGCCATTTCGCCTAAGCTCGTCATTAAAAAATACACCATGACACCGATTAATGCATAGGCGAGTAGTGCACCGCCAGGGCCTGCTTGCGCAATGGCACCGCCACTAGCTAAAAACAATCCTGTACCGATAGTACCGCCTAATGAAATCATTGTAATATGACGGCTTTTTAATTCTTTTTTCAGCTTCGGTGCTTTATGACCGAGCTGATTGACTTTTATTTCACTCACGATATAGCTTCCTTCCTTTTTTAAGAGGCGAAAAAAATGCCATCACATGAACGTTGCTGTGATGGCTAAGTAAACCCTCTGTTCCTTCAAAATGATAGCTCAACACGTTGTTCAAACGTGACAGTTCTGTTCCTTTCGGAGACAGCCCCAGCATGAGGTTTTCAAGTCCCCTCACACTTCGGCAGTATTTCCTTTCAACTAACATCTCTAATGCTTGTCATTTCCATTAGCATACTCTTAAATACCGCGACCTCTACCTCAATACAAACATGAGGCATATATATTAAATTTATGATGGATATTAGTTTAACATACGACCTATGACATTTCAATAGCCTGATTAATGTTCTGTATTTTGCGAATTTTCCATCATTTTATTGTTGTGATAAAGTAGTATAATGATTCAATTATAATTGTTCTAACAAGGGGGATTTATTTGACTACTCATGAACATACCGATACTTATCCTAGCAGAAAAATTAGCTGGAAAGGTACAACCTTATTACTAGTTATCGGAGTAATTTGTATTGCCTCGACATTACGGATGCCGCTAACAGTTGTTGGGCCTATTATATCCTTTATCCGTGAAGATCTCGGCATATCCAATGTACTAGCGGGCTTTCTAACAACGATCCCATTGCTAGCATTTGCAATCATTTCACCATTCGTACCTATTGTCGCACGTAAATTTGGGCTAGAATTGACATTATTTTCATCAACTATTCTTTTAGCGTTAGGGATTGTCCTACGCTCCCTCGGCACAACTAGTGTGCTCGTATTTGGTACTGTGCTAATTGGTATAGCCATTTCATTCGGTAACGTACTAATTCCCGGATTACTTAAATTGAAGTTTCCTTATCACATAGGTTTACTTATGGCATTTTTCACAATGTCGATGAATTTGACAGCTGGACTTGGTGCTGGTATTAGTTATCCTATTGCTAATTCATCATTTGGCTGGCAAGGGGCTTTAGCCATCGCACTTGTTCTTGTGGTGTTAACCATTTTAATTTGGATTCCACAGCTGAAATTTAATAAGCCTGAACCGGCTGTTGAGACTACGAAAGAACGTACACCATTATGGAAATCACCTGTTACTTGGGCAGTAACGGGGGCTATGGGATTACAGTCATTATTATTCTATACAACCGCCGCTTGGATTCCTGAAATATATACAGCTCAAGGATTAGCCGCAGATCGTGCAGGCTGGATGTTTTCCATCATGCAATTTTCACAAGTCCCAATGGCTTTAGCTGTGCCTATTATCGCTAGTAAAATGACATCTCAACGACCTCTCGTATTAATGTTTACGGTATTTTACTTAGTTGGCTTTATCGGACTAGTAATGGAATGGACAAGCCTCGCTGTACTGTGGATGGTGCTTCTAGGCTTAGCAGGGGGAGCTTCGTTCTCATTAGCGATGATGTTCTTTACACTACGTACCCGTACAGCTTTTGAGGCAGCTGATTTATCAGGATTTGCACAATCATTAGGATATTTATTAGCAGCAATCGGTCCAATCTTATTTGGTTATTTGCATGATTTATTTGGTGGCTGGAACATCGCCGGCTGGCTCTTTGTTGTCGTAGTATTAATACTCTCCTTATGTTCTTTTAGGGCTTCTAAAAATGAATATGTGAACTAAAGAAGGCGGCTCATAATCTTATTCCAGCGGATGCGCTGAAATAAGTTAAAGTGAGCTGCCTTTCTCTACTAATAAGGGGGTTTCTGATAAAAATAGTTCGGAGTATTGTAAACATTAACATAAGGTTTATGGTAAATATGAGTCGTAGCCGGTGAAAGAGGTGGAATCAACCACGTCCAATTTCCTGTAACCTCACGTGCCGCTGCTGCTTCTGTTTCTTCAAACAACTTAAATTGCTGTGCAGCTGTATGATGATCTACGATGCTGACACCGTCTTCTTTAAAGGAATGCAGAACTGCAATATTCAGCTCAACTAATGCACGATCACGCCATAGAGAAGCCTGTTTCGTTGTATCAAGGTTAAAAATTTCTGCTATAGCGGGCAGCATATGATAACGCTCATGATCTGCTAAATTACGTGCCCCAATTTCTGTACCCATATACCATCCATTAAATGGGGCTGCTTCAAAATCGATACCTGCCATTTGGAATCGCATACTCGAAATTATCGGCACTGCATACCATTTTAATCCCAACTGCTCGACTTGAGTAGATTCCGGATGACGAATCGGTACCTCGAGTACATATTCATCAGGGATAGTAAACATTTGTGGTTCCCTTCCATCTACCTGTACAACGAGCGGAAGCACATCAAATGCTGTTCTCTTACCTTGCCAACCAAGTGACTCACATACTTTTGTAAACTCAACAGAATGCGGATCACCAACGATTCCAGATTCCGTTTCATAGCCAGCATAACGGATTAGCTGATGATTCCATACACGCACTCGCCCTCGTGCAAAAATCGTTATTGTTGGACGAATTTTCCCATTATTTGTTGCATATTGAATATGTTCAAGCAATGCGTTGAAAATATCTTCTTCTTTTGAAATATCTCGGGCATCAACAACATGCAGCGATTGCCAAAACAATCGACCAATACACTTATTACTATTGCGCCATGCTACTCGTGCACCAAAGATTAATTCTTCCGTTGTCGGTATATATTCGCCTGCTGTTTTAATTTGCTGTAATTTATTTTCTAGCCATGTTTTAGACTCATTTTGTTCTACTTGATAAAGTTCTAAAAACCGCTGTACTTCATGTAAATTCATATCGAATTCCTCCATCTATCCTCATATTAGAGGAATGGAACTATAATCACCACGAAAAAATCTGCTAGAAAACATACATATTTTATATATGAAATACTTTGTTCAATATTTCATATCATTCTTCTATTTTTGTAAAACTTAAATTATTTATGGATTAGGGTTCCTATTTTGAGAAGACATTATAACAATTAGGGGAAATTACAGAGGAAAAAACTATTGAGTATAGATTTGCTATTATAACGTTTATTTATGCCCAAGTAGTTGGGATTCCCACCCCTAAAGGGACAAGCTGACTAATGTCAGTGGGATTCCTGAGTAACTAAGCGTTCGCAGTCCATTTCTGTTTTGAACAGCTCTCAAGATTGGGGTATCCCATTACCCCTCCCTATCCAGTGCAAATAGCAGATAGGGCTACGCTACTGTTACCATAGCGTATAGTTGGTTTCGTTCGATGTGTCTTAGCGTCTTTTTTCTTGACGACACATATTGTTTTACCGATAGTATGAATTTGGCTATCGAACTTTATACAATATCCAATTTTCAATGAACGAGTGTGTTCTATATACTTTTACTTGTGAAGTATAACACCCTGTCAGACAATTAAGGTAGCAAAAGTCTACCTCTTGTCTGACCTCACTTTCATCCGGAGCTACACCCTGCATGGGCTTTCTCGTTCGGAAAATCTGTAATACCCGAAACGCCTTCAGTCATATTTGCAATTTTGTTTATCATTGTTACTACCTTCATAGTATTTAGGAGCAGACGTTATTAAGTGGGCAATAGAAATAGAGTTCCTTAACGCATGGTGATCTTTGTTTGTCAGTATAGTTGGCATACAAAAAAAAAAAAAGCATGTTGCACGAATGTGCAACATGCTTGATGACCCGTACGGGATTCGAACCCGTGTTACCGCCGTGAAAGGGCGGTGTCTTAACCACTTGACCAACGGGCCGTGGCTCCGAAGGCAGGACTCGAACCTGCGACAACCTGATTAACAGTCAGGTGCTACTACCAACTGAGCTACTTCGGAATAATGGTGGGCCTAAATGGACTCGAACCATCGACCTCACGCTTATCAGGCGTGCGCTCTAACCAGCTGAGCTATAGGCCCATTATTTTTTGGAGCGGGTGATGAGAATCGAACTCACGACATCAGCTTGGAAGGCTGAGGTTTTACCATTAAACTACACCCGCAGATGGTGGGTCAGGACGGAATCGAACCGCCGACACTTAGAGCTTCAATCTAATGCTCTACCAACTGAGCTACTGACCCGGAAAAATGGAGGAGGTAGAGGGATTCGAACCCCCGCGCGGTGTTACCCGCCTGTCGGTTTTCAAGACCGATCCCTTCAGCCAGACTTGGGTATACCTCCGGAAATTATATAAATGGTGGAGCCTAGCGGGATCGAACCGCTGACCTCCTGCGTGCAAGGCAGGCGCTCTCCCAGCTGAGCTAAGGCCCCAACAATCAGGAAAGATGGTCGGAATGACAGGATTCGAACCTACGACCCCTTGGTCCCAAACCAAGTGCTCTACCAAGCTGAGCTACATTCCGATACTATTAGGCATTTTTGGCGCGCCCGACAGGAGTCGAACCCATAACCTTCTGATCCGTAGTCAGACGCTCTATCCAATTGAGCTACGGGCGCATAATTTTTATAAAAACATGATGAGCCATGAAGGACTCGAACCTTCGACCCTCTGATTAAAAGTCAGATGCTCTACCAACTGAGCTAATGGCTCATATTAAGAAATGAATGGCTGGGGTACTAGGATTCGAACCTAGGCATGACGGAATCAAAATCCGTTGNTATTAAATGGGGCGACTGATGGGAATCGAACCCACGAATGCCGGAACCACAATCCGGTGCGTTAACCACTTCGCCACAATCGCCACTATATGTAATCACAGCAGTGTTTGATAACGAGTACCTCGAAACCTGGCAGGGGCAGTAGGAATCGAACCCACACCAAAGGTTTTGGAGACCTCTATTCTACCGTTGAACTATGCCCCTAAAATGGTGGAGGGGGACGGATTCGAACCGCCGAACCCTAAGGAGCGGATTTACAGTCCGCCGCGTTTAGCCTCTTCGCTACCCCTCCATGGGATGGTGCCGGCGATAGGAGTCGAACCCACGACCTACTGATTACAAGTCAGTTGCTCTACCAACTGAGCTACACCGGCAAAAATATGGCGGTCCCGACCGGGATCGAACCGGCGATCTCCTGCGTGACAGGCAGGCATGTTAACCGCTACACCACGGGACCATTTTGGTTGCGGGGGCCGGATTTGAACCAACGACCTTCGGGTTATGAGCCCGACGAGCTACCACTGCTCCACCCCGCGATAATAGAGTGATTTATTTTAAGAATGGTGGAGGATGACGGGCTCGAACCGCCGACCCCCTGCTTGTAAGGCAGGTGCTCTCCCAGCTGAGCTAATCCTCCACATGGGTAAATAAGCGAAGCGACGTCCTACTCTCACAGGGGGAAGCCCCCAACTACCATCGGCGCTAAAGAGCTTAACTTCCGTGTTCGGTATGGGAACGGGTGTGACCTCTTTGCCATCATCACTTCACTTATTCAGTTGAAAGAACTTATTCTCTCAAAACTGGATAAACGCTCATTGAATGTTTCAAACTTTTTTGGTTAAGTCCTCGATCGATTAGTATTCGTCAGCTCCATGTGTCACCACACTTCC
>NZ_LITM01000012.1 GCF_001275675.1 Lysinibacillus sp. FJAT-14745
AATACTAATCGATCGAGGACTTAACCAAAAAAGTTTGAAACATTCAATGCACCGTTTATCCAGTTTTGAAAGAATAATTCTTTCAAAAAAGGGTTTCAAGATACGAGTAGTTCGAGGAAGAGATGGAGAGAGGGAAGGAGCGTACTCAAGTACGTGACTGACTGAATGACAGAAGCTGACAAAGAAATACGATGTATATTGAAAGCCGATAATAGTCTAGTGATGATGGCAAAGAGGTCACACCCGTTCCCATACCGAACACGGAAGTTAAGCTCTTTAGCGCCGATGGTAGTTGGGGGCTTCCCCCTGTGAGAGTAGGACGTCGCTAGGCACAAAGTAGCCACTGAGAAATCAGTGGTTTTTTTATTATTTTAAAAACTCAGTAAAAAACCCCTAAAAAATGTTAGAATTTAATTGATCTAAATGAACAATTAAAGGGGTGTATTGAGATGGCAACAGGGTTATATAGTGAAAATGTTCAAATTGAAAAAGCAAAGCTACAGGAGTTTATTCAAAATAAAGAGCAATGGGCTGTACTAATACCCGGTTATTTACATCACGAATTTCCGAATGAGCAAAATATGATTTGGGTATTTAAAGGGGATTTTGGTATTATCCAAAAAGATGTAAAGGTTGAGCTTAAGGGCAAGGAGTCAAATCCTAATCAAGTTATGTTTGATTTGGTAGGCTTATCAGATCCAATAAACGGTGACGGTTACTTTGAAATTACACAAAATCAAGACGGTACATGTCAGTTAGTAGGCAATTTAACAATGAAGGCAAGTGGTTTTTTAGCAGGGATGATGAATCCAATTTTAGAGAAGTTTGTACCGCAATTAGTTGAACAGCTAGTACAAGAGATGGCGATAAAGGCTAGTATCTAGTATGTAGGTAGAGAAACTGGCATTAAGTAAATTTTTTTACTATGAAGATTAGAAGGTCATTGCTATTAGATGCAATGATCTTTTTGTATTCATCACCAAAAGAGTTCGAGCTGATATTTTATTAAAACGTTAATAGGCCGGAACTGAAATTACCCTTACGTTACTCGTATATATTACCTGGAATAACTTGACAGACCTTTTTGTGAAGTTTAAATTTGAGTATATATTCAAATTTAAAAACGGTGGTGAAAAAGTTTGATATCAAAGAAGGATAAAATTTTAGAAGCGTCATTAGAGCTTTTTACAAAAAAGGGCTTTACCGCAACAACTACTAAAGAAATAGCATTAAAAAGTGGAGTCGCAGAGGGGCTTATATTTTATTATTTTAAAGATAAAAATGGGCTTCTTAATTATCTTATTCGTGAATTTTCATTTATTGGCTCTCTACAAAATGAGATAAAAGAGCTTTCAAAGATGGAGCCGTATCCAGCGTTAATTAAATTTGGCCAATTATATGCCAATTTTTTATTACATAACAAAAGCTTTTTAACTTTTATTTGGTCCCCAGAAATAGTACAGAACACGAATGTTAGTAAGGATATTGTTGATTTTATAAATACGATGAGTGAACAAGTCAGTTCATTTTTGATAAGAGCTTCTTCATGTACTGTTGAAAAAAAGACAATAGAAACAGCAGCTTCAATGTTTCTTTCTACAATATTAACGCATGTTTTAGTTGAGGAGAGAAAGACAGATAAAATGCCAATTGAAAATAATGATTATATTGAAGAGATAGCAATGCTTGTTTTAAAAGGAATGCAAAATTCACATTAAGTATATTTTTTTGGCTCATGTGGCTGACATTTATTAAAAAAACGATTTATCTTCATTTAGTAGAAGGACCCTACCTCTGAAGGTGGTGAGATGAATGTAGATATGGCTTCTTTTAAATGGATATCCAAGCACCTACTGAAATAGAGAAACGCAGTCTAAGAACGCCAAGTCCTGTGGCAACGACTGAGTAACTAATGACACTAAGTTAGCACTGCACTTTCGCACGAAAAACACCTGTTGGTCTAAAGCCTCCGGACGCAATTATGGTAAGGCGAAATCAACCACACGTTATAGTGAGGAGCTGTTTTTTTTGAGAAACATTTGAGTAATTACTCAATATAAAAGGAGGAATCAGTATGGAACAATGGGTAGGTATTCAAACACTTATTTGGCTTTTCCCTATTATGTTTATTCTTCATGATTTTGAAGAAATTATTATGGGCGAAAAGTGGCTAAATAAGAATTCTACTATTTTATACGAAAGATTGCCGAAAAAAATTGCTGATAGAGTTATGAAACAGTTCTCGATGTCGACAGCGCAGTTTGCGGTAGCAGTAATCGTAATATTCATGTTTGTAAGTAGTTCCACTTTTGTAGCAAATCAGTATGTGAATCAAGGGCCATTTGGAGATATATACTTTTTCACTGTTGTTACGCTAACCTACTTTCTACATGCGTTCACTCACCTGGCACAGTCTATTTTTCTTCGTTCCATTACACCCGGTGCACTCACATCTTTGATAATCGTCATTCCATATAGTTTAATTTTGTATCATTCGTTATTAGTCAATAAAGTCATAACATGGAACATTATTTTTGTATGTTTGCCATTTTGTCTTGTATTGATCCCTGTGGCTTTACTAGCACATTGGATTGGGAAAAAGGTTATATGAATTCCACTTTATTTATATTCATTCAGCAAATGTTTTTGTAACGTAAGTGTTATAATTAACTAAGAATATAACGGAAATGGGTGTTTTGTTTTGCAAAAGAAAAAGCCGATTGTAGAAGGGTTAGAGCGCTTTCGACGACAACAAAATATTTCCTTTCATGTCCCAGGGCATAAGCATGGAGAACTGTCCCATCTTCCTCAGGCATTTAAAGATGTAATGCGCTATGATGTGACTGAATTATCGGGTCTTGATGACTTACATCATCCAGAGGAAATGATATTAGAGGCAGAAAATTTGTTGGCAGATACCTATGGGGCGATGAAAAGTTTCTTTTTAGTTGGTGGATCTACAGTTGGAAATTTAGCGATGATTTATGCCACATGTAAAAAAGGGGATACGATTATTGTCCAACGTAATGCACATAAGTCTATATTTCACGCAATTGAGCTTGTTGGAGCAAAACCTGTATTTGTTTCCCCGCAATGGGATGAACGTACATTAACTGCAACACATGTTTCTTATAAAGATTTAAAAGATGCCGTTGATGATTATCAAGAGGCTCGTGCAGTAGTTTTAACGTATCCTACTTACTATGGTATGACATCTAAAGACATACAGCAGCAGATTGCGTATTGTCATGAGAAAGGTATTCCTGTTTTAGTGGATGAAGCACATGGAGCCCATTTTAGTGCATGTACCTTATTTCAACCATCAGCTTTGACATTTGGTGCAGATGTAGTAGTACAGTCTGCACATAAAACATTGCCTGCTATGACAATGGCATCCTTTATGCATGTTAATTCTAACTTAATCGATGTCGATAAAATAAATCACTATTTACGAATGCTACAATCTAGTAGCCCATCCTATCTTTTATTGGCTTCATTAGATGATGCACGCTATTATATACAGACATATATGGAGAGTGATGGTGCATATATAATAGAAAAAAGGAATCAATGGATAGAGGCATTACGAGCTATTGGCTCTTTGGAAGTTATTGAGGTAGACGACCCTATAAAATTATTGTTACGTGTTGATGGCTATAGCGGTTTTCATTTACAAGAGGCATTAGAAGCAAAGCATGTATATGCAGAACTAGCAGATGCAAATCAAGTATTGCTTGTGCTACCTTTGTTGAAACAGGGGCATAACTATCCATTTGCAGAAATACGTGTCCGTATTAAGGATGCTATAACATTATTGTTAAGTACACCAAAGGCGGAAATAATAACTGCTTCACAAACAGCCTATAATTTTGTGGCCATTACGGAACCAGCCTATACATTTGATGAAATTGAAAAGGCGAAAAAAGAATGGTTACCGTATATGCGAACAATGGGACGAATCTCTGCAAGTATGATTATTCCTTATCCACCAGGTATTCCATTGCTTGTCCCGGGCGAAAAAATAACAGTAGCAAAGCTGAGCCAGTTAGAGGAGCTATTGGCTACTGGTGCAACGTTCCAAGGAAATCACCGTTTAGAAGAAAAGATGATTGAGATCATTAAATAGTTGGAGGCAATAACAGCATGAATTGCAATTTATTTATTACATTTGAAGGTCCAGAGGGTGCTGGAAAAACAACAGTCATTCAAAAAATAGCCGAGCGACTTGCGGAAGAAAATATTGATGTATTAGCAACGAGAGAGCCTGGTGGTATTGACATTGCTGAGAAAATTAGGAGCATTATTTTAAATCCTGAACATACGGCCATGGATGAGCGTACAGAAGCATTATTATACGCAGCGGCGAGAAGTCAGCATTATTTTGAAAAAGTAAGACCTGCGTTGGATGCTGGCAAAATGGTTATTTGCGATCGATTTATCGATTCATCATTAGCATACCAAGGATATGCACGTGGTATCGGCGTTGATGAAGTGTTATCTATTAATGAGTTTGCAATCGGTAAGAAGCTACCCGATATGACAATATTATTTGACCTTGCACCAGAGGTTGGCTTGGCACGGATTCATGCTCATGGAGAGCGAGAAGTAAATCGCTTAGATGTTGAAAGTTTAGCTTTTCATAAGAAGGTTCGGGAAGGATATTTACAGTTAGTGGAGCGTTACCCTGGACGTATACATGTCGTCAATGCAGACCAAAATATTGAACGTGTTGTTGAAGATGTATGGTCATTATTATATGAAGCAATTCAGTAAATGCATGAAGTTGTCTACCACAATGTGATATAATGGTAACATCTATAATCATTCTCTAAATGTCTTCTGCGCGAAAGCGAAGCGACAGCAGCTGAATGCGGATATGGTTCCTATTCAGTAGATATTCAAACACCTACTGAAATAGAGGAACACTGGCGTATGTCTCGGAATCGGAAAGAAGTTTTTAAAGGATGTTAGCCTAAAATCATCGCATCCATGCGATAACGGCTAACGGACCTGCATCGGTAAAAACGCCACGTCCTGTGGCATTACCGAAATGACCGACGTCGTGTCGGCCCTCATGCAGGCCAAAGCACAAAGCCGAATCCGGACACAATTATGCCGAGGCATAATTGATAAAAGGTAACTAAAAATTATTTAGATGAATTTTATCAAAGGGGTGGGTGCGAATGAAGTTAGTCGTAGCTGTAGTGCAAGATCAGGATAGTAGTCGCTTATCGAATGCTTTAACGAAAAATCAGTTTCGCGCAACTAAATTAGCGAGCACAGGGGGATTTTTACGCTCTGGAAATACGACGTTTCTTATTGGGACGGAAGACTCTCTCATACCCAAAGTTTTAGATATTATTCGCGATAATTGTCGAGCAAGAGAACAAATGGTTGCACCTGTTTCTCCATTAGGCGGGAATACAGATTCCTATATACCTTATCCTGTGGAGGTAGAGGTAGGAGGAGCGACTGTTTTTGTATTACCAATTGAACAGTTTCATCATTTTTAATTAAGTGCCACGTTAAACGAGAAGTAAAACACATTATAATTTAGCTTTTGTGAATTTGATAAAGAAAGCAAGTGGGGGCGAAACAGCTTGAAGATCAATCAAGATATACGTGTCGGGTTAAATACTAATCGTAAAGAGCCACTTCATAACAATAATCAAAATAACCGATTTGGAGATATGGTCGTCAAGCAAGGAACCAAATTGCAAACTGAACAGATTACACGATTGCTAGGAGATATTTCTACAGCAGGTGACCGTGTTGCAAGATCACGTAATTTACGAGAACTTGCTCGTTTTAAAATGCTTGTTAAACGATTTCTACAAGAAACGGTAGAGCATGGAATGGATTTAAAGCAATCGCATACATGGAATCGTTTTGGTGAAGGAAGACGCTTGAAAATAATCGAAACTATTGATACGCGTCTTGTAGAGCTTGCGCAAGATATTTTAGATGAAGAAAAGGAAGCAATTGACCTACTTGATAAAATCGGTGAGATTAAAGGCTTATTAATTAATTTGTATATGTAAAACCCGTGTCTCGTTCTCTTGTAGGCGCGGGCTTTTTTCAAATCTATTCAGCAACCAAATTTACAGCACTTGGTTAAGAAATTATTTGCTGCAAACTAATTAACAATGTAACTAATCTATCTGCTCTAAAGCCGCAGATATTTCTGCACAAAAAATGAGCAATAGGAAAGGAAACAATTATGCTATGAGTGTAATTGATATAGGAAGGAATTTAAATATATGGCCAAGAATGTTGAAGAGCTACTCACACTACAACCAGTCGTAATGAAGCAGCTTCAAACGATTTTTGACAAAAATAGATTGGCACATGCATACATTTTTGATGGCGAAAAAGGGACAGGCAAAGTAGATATTCTGCATTTTTTTGTCAAATTAATGCTATGTGAGCAACCAAATCAAAATGTTCCATGTGAAACATGTCGAAATTGCAGACGTGTTGATTCGGGTAATCATCCAAATATTCATCAAATTTATCCAGAAGGTCAATTTATAAAAATTGATCAAATACGTGAATTAATTGCAGAGATGAAGATGATGGGTGTTGAAGAGGGACGTAAGATTTATGTACTTCATCATGCAGACCGTCTCAATATCGCATCTGCAAACATGATACTTAAATTTTTAGAGGAACCTGATGGTGAGGTAACTGCGATTTTGTTAACGGAGCAAATGCAGTCAATTTTACCAACGATTCGCTCTCGCTGCCAGCATATTAAATTTCAAAAAATGCCTCGACATATATTGTTAAAGCATTTGCAAGATAACAACATTTCTTACTCGATGGCTTCTACAGTGAGCATGATGACGAACGAGCTCGAAACAGCTATGATTTTAGCAAATGATGAGCAGTTTGCACATGCTCGAAAAACAGTGTTAAAATTAGTAGAGGCAATTCGTCAGAATGTACATGAAGCAATGCTTGTTGTACATGAAGAATGGTTGCCATTGTTTAAAGAAAAAGGCGAGATGGAGCAGGCATTAGATTTATTACTATTTGCTTACCGTGATATAGTGTCAATAAAAGCTAATCCCGAAGCAGCTTGTACTTACCCAGACATGTTACAGACATTTAAAGAAGCTGCATTACATTCGACTTATGAACGTCTGTCTAGTCAAATGGAGTCTATTTTACAGGCACGTTCATCTTTACAGCGTAACATGAATAGGACGTTAATGATGGAGCAGTTAATGCTAAATCTGCAGGAGGGATATACATTTGTATAATGTAGTGGGAGTCCGCTTTAAAAAAGCGGGTAAAATATATTATTTTGATCCAGCATCATATCTACTAGAGGACAGTCAATATGTCATTGTAGAGACAGCTCGCGGTGTAGAATATGGTAAAGTAGTTGTCCCTCAAAAGGTTGTTGAGGATAATGATGTTGTATTACCACTTAAACAAGTTCTACGACCAGCCGATGAACGTGATCGTATCCAAGTAGAGGAAAATGCTGCCGAATCAAAGCATGCATTTGAACTAGCAAGTACAAAAATCATAGAGCATAATTTAGAAATGAAGCTCGTTGATGTTGAATATACATTTGATCGCAATAAGATCATCTTTTATTTTACAGCTGAAGGACGCGTTGATTTCAGAGATCTTGTAAAAGATTTAGCTTCGGTTTTTAGGACACGTATTGAACTTCGTCAAATTGGTGTCCGTGATGAGGCGAAGCTGTTAGGTGGTATTGGTCCATGTGGCCGGATGCTTTGCTGTTCAACTTTTTTAGGAGATTTTGAGCCGGTTTCTATTAAAATGGCTAAAGATCAAAATTTATCTTTAAATCCATCCAAAATTTCAGGTCTTTGCGGCCGTTTAATGTGCTGCTTGAAGTATGAAAATGATGAATATGAAGAAGCAAAAGAGGGCATGCCCGATATTGGTGAAATGACGATGACACCAGATGGCCGCGGTAAAGTGGTTGGTTTAAATGTACTGGAAAGGCTCATTCAAGTATATTTACAAGAGCAGGAGCGCACAGTCGAGTATACATTAGAAGAACTGCTAGCATGTGAAAAAAATCTTATTTAAGATAGAGAATTGGACGAGGTGGCTTGGGTGAAGGACCGTAATTTCTTAGATACCGTTATGGAGTTCGAACAACAGCTCGAAGCAATGCAGGAGCAATTTGGTGCATTGAAACAATTTGTAGCGTTAATGATGGAGGAGCATAAGACTCTCGAAACAGAAAATCATCACCTTCGTACACGTCTAGAAGAACTACTTTCTAATGAAAACTCTGTACAAGCTACTGATGAGAAGAAAGAGAATCCGTTAGATATTGGCGAGGGTTATGATAACCTAGCACGTTTATACCACGAAGGCTTCCATGTTTGTCATGTTCATTTCGGAAGTTCACGTAAAGGTGAAGACTGTCTGTTTTGTCTATCATTTTTAAATAAACAAAATGTGTAATAGAAGGCTGATTCCCACTATGGTGGTGTCAGTCTTTTGTTTTGTATAGTAGGAGGAGGAAACATGGAAGATTGGTTGAGAGGTGACGAACGGTTAGACTATTTATTAGCTGAGAATTTACGTATTATTCAAAGCCCCTCTGTCTTTTCGTTTTCATTGGATGCAGTGTTACTTTCGAAATTTGTCAATGTCCCATACCATAAAGGGAAAATTGTTGATTTGTGTTCAGGTAATGGTGTAATCCCACTTTTTCTAAGTGCCAGAACAAAGGGACATATTACAGGAGTAGAAATTCAACCACGTTTATTTGATATGGCTGAGCGAAGTATCCGTTACAATAAGTTAGAAGAGCAAATTCATATGGTCCTTGGCGATGTGAAAGAAATTCCTAAGGAGCTTGGTATTGAAAAATATGATGTTGTAACTTGTAATCCACCATATTTTTTAGCACATGAAGCTAGTGATAAAAATTTAAGTGAGCATTACGCTATTGCACGTCATGAACTATATTTAACGTTAGAGGAAGCAATACAATCAGCAAGTAAATTATTAAAACAAGGTGGAAAGGCAGCTTTTGTTCATCGTCCTGGTCGGTTATTAGATATTGTTACGACAATGCGTGCTAATCGTTTAGAGCCTAAACGTATGCAACTTATTTATCCGAAAGAAGGTAAGGAGGCCAATACACTATTAATAGAAGGAATTAAAGACGGTAAACCTGATTTGAAAGTATTACCGCCTCTGTATGTTTATAATGAGAATAATGAATATACAGCAGAAGTGAGAGAAATCCTTTATGGAAAAGAACAATAGCCATTATTTTTATGTGTTAGAATGTGCAGATCAATCCTTTTACGCAGGCTACACGAATAATGTAGATAGACGTGTTGCTGTACATAATGCTGGTAAGGGAGCAAAATATACGAGAGCGCGAGGACCAGTGGAATGCATTTATGTGGAGGAATTCGATACGAAACAAGAGGCGATGCGTGCAGAATATGCTTTTAAACAACTAACACGAACGCAAAAAATGAAATATATAGGGAGGGCTGACTCATGAAATCTCAGAAAAGTACAATGCACGGTCATACAGGGTGTTTATATTTAGTGGCAACGCCTATTGGCAACCTAGAGGATATGAGTGTACGTGCGCTACGTATTTTAAAGGAAGCAGATATTATTGCTGCCGAGGATACACGTAATACAAAGAAGCTATGTAACTACTTTGATATAGGAACACCACTGATAAGCTATCATGAACATAATTTAGAGGTGGGGGGAGAGAAGCTATTAGCCTTCTTACGTGAAGGAAAAACAGTTGCATTAGTTAGTGATGCTGGTCTACCTTGTATTTCCGATCCTGGTGCAGATATAGTCGAAAAAGCAATCGAGCAAGACTTTCCAGTTGTGCCGGTACCAGGTCCCAATGCAGCAATATCAGCATTAATTGCTTCTGGATTAACACCGCAGCCATTTTTCTTTTATGGATTTTTAAATCGAGGAAAAAAGGAACGTCGACAGCAATTAGAGCAACTAAAAAAACGTCAGGAAACTATTTTGTTTTATGAGGCTCCTCATCGTTTAAAGGACACTTTGAAAGATATGGAAACTATTCTTGGAAATCGTCGAATTGTATTAGCTCGCGAGTTAACTAAAAAATTTGAAGAGTTTTTACGTGGTACGGTGGCTGAAGCAGTGGAATGGTCACAAACAGAGGAAGTTCGAGGAGAATTTTGTATTGTCCTTGAAGGAAACGAGAATGCTGAGGAAGAAAATAGTGAAGAAGCCTATTGGATAACAATGTCTATCGTTGAACATGTTGATTATATTATTGATCATACAGGTGTTACATCAAAAGAAGCTATAAAGGAAGTAGCAAAACTACGTCAAGTTGCGAAGCGAGACGTCTATAATGAATACCATAGTTAATGGAAAGAAAGAGGTTGCCTAAATAGGGCGACCTCTTTTTTGTATATCTATTTAAATAAGTGGCACATCACAATAACGTATGGTTGATTTCCGTTCCGGCTGGGCGCTTTGTCGCTAATCCTCAAGGAGTCGCCCAGCCGGAACGAAGATCAACTAATATTCCTAGTATACGTTTTAACAAATGTCATACCTAACCTTTAGTGAAGAGTATAGAAAATCATTTGAATTGATAATAATTGTAAAAGATAGTACCCTTAATCATGAAAGGTCTGACATGGACATTATAAGGGACTTAAGAATTGGTTATATTATATTTAATTATGCATACACAATTATCCGCCAAGGCGATATTAAAAAAACAAAACACCTAAATCACTGTGTTTGATTTAGGTGTATATCAAATTATTTTTTTAAGTTAGATTGAATTTCTTTCACTAACATTTCTGCGCCTTCAGGACTTAAAATTAATTTGCCTCCAACTAGACGGAAGTTATCATCAGAAACTTCACCAGTTACAGCACATGTCATGTTAGGCATATATTTTTTTAAGATGATTTTGTCATCATCAACATAGATTTCTAAAGCGTCTTTTTCTGCAATACCTAATGTACGGCGTAGTTCGATTGGAATTACTACACGACCTAATTCATCGACTTTACGAACGATTCCTGTTGATTTCATAATTATTTTTCCTCCTAATATTAAAGGTTATATTGGTATTTCGTCAAATTTCGACATAATTTCCTTGTCTGATAGTTATCATACCAAGTAATGCCATAAACGTCAATTAATTAATGCACTAATATTATTGTTTTGAAAAAAATTTTTGAGGAGAAAACAGATATTTTGGTTATTTTAAAAGGTTTTTATTATATATTTTAATTTATAGTAAAAAAGCTTCTTATTTAAGACATTAAATGGATTGATTATATCATTCGACATTTTTCGCGAATAATAAACTTTCATTGAAACGAATTTCGTACTTAGTTAGAATAGATAGTATATTGTGAAACAATGGAGGCAGTTCATGTGAGCGAACAAAATAAAACATTCTATATAACAACCCCTATTTATTACCCAAGTGGGAAATTCCATATTGGTACAGCGTATACAACTGTAGCATCAGATACAATTGCACGTTATAAACGTTTACGTGGTTATGATGTACGTTTTTTAACTGGAATGGATGAGCATGGGCAAAAAATTCAAGAAAAAGCGGCAGAAGCGGGCAAACATCCACAAGAATACGTGAATGAAATTGCAGATGCTGCGAAAAAGCTTTGGGCATTAATGGACATTTCATATGATGACTTTATTCAGACAACGCAAGAGCGTCATACGATAACTGTCGAAAAGATTTTTCAAAAGTTTTTAGATAATGGTGATATTTATAAAGGTGAGTATGAAGGTTGGTACTGTACACCATGCGAATCATTCTTTACTGAGACACAATTAGTAGATGGTAACTGTCCAGACTGTGGTCGTCCAGTTCACAAAGTTAAAGAGGAATCTTACTTCTTTAATATGAAGAAATACGCAGATCGTCTTTTAGCTTATTATGAAGAAAACCTTGGATTCATTGAGCCTGAATCTCGAAAAAATGAAATGATTAATAACTTCATTAAACCAGGGTTAGAAGATTTATCTGTTTCAAGAACTTCATTTGATTGGGGCATTAAAGTTCCTGGAGACCCTAAACATGTAATTTATGTATGGGTGGATGCCTTAACTAACTATATAACGTCATTAGGTTATCTTTCAGAGGATGAAACATTATTCAATAAATATTGGCCGGCAGATGTACATGTAGTTGGTAAAGATATCGTTCGATTCCATACTATATATTGGCCAATTTTCTTAATGGCACTAGATTTACCACTTCCTAAAAAAGTATTTGCCCATGGTTTTATAATGATGAAAGACGGTAAAATGTCTAAATCAAAGGGCAATGTTATTTATCCAGAAATGTTAATAGAGCGTTATGGCTTAGATGCGACACGATATTTCCTATTGCGTGAGTTACCATTCGGCTCTGATGGTGTATTTTCGCCAGAATCTTTTGTTGAACGTACAAACTTCGACTTAGCAAACGATTTAGGAAATTTATTGAATCGTACTATTTCAATGATTAATAAATATTTCGACGGCATTATTCCAACTGAAAATCTTCAGTCGACAGAATTTGATGCGGCTTTAAAAGAGCAGGCTGAGTCGGTACGTATTAAATATGAAGAAAGTATGGAAAAAATGCAATTTAGTGTCGTATTATCCGACGTATGGACGCTTGTTTCAAGAACAAATAAATATATAGATGAAACTCAACCATGGGTACTTGCAAAAGAGGAATCAGATAAGCCAAAATTAGGCGCTACTATGCGAAATTTGGCGGAAAGTCTACACCAAATTGCTGTCATGTTACAACCATTTATGACATCTACTCCTAAACGAATTATTGAACAATTAGGCTTGGATGACAAATTCTTAGCATGGGAAACAATTGAAACATTCGGCAATACTATTCCAGCAAACATTAAAGTGGTAGAAAAAGGGATTCCGATTTTCCCTCGTTTAGAGAGTGAAGTTGAAATTACGTATATTCGTGAGGAAATGCGTGGTTCAGTGAAAACTCCACAAGAGGAAGAAGCAAAAGAAGAGCAAAAAGAAGCGGAGATTCCAGAAATTCCTGAAATTACTATCGATGATTTTATGAAAATTGATTTACGTGTAGCTACTGTAACAGCGTGTGAAACTGTTCCGAAAGCAGACAAATTATTAAAGCTGCAAGTGGATCTTGGATATGAGCAACGACAAGTAGTTTCAGGTATTGCAAAGTTCTATTCTCCTGATGAATTAATTGGTCAAAAAGTGATTGTAGTCACTAACTTAAAGCCCGTTAAATTACGAGGTGAATTATCGCAAGGAATGATTCTAGCTGGTGAAAAAGATGGAATTTTAAAATTAGCATCGGTGGATCCAAAACTAGAGAATGGTGCAAAAGTAAAGTAAAAAATTTTTAGGAAGGCCTGCTGAATGCAAAAAATTCAGCAGGCTTTTAAAATCCGCTTTGAAAATGAGTATTTTATTATCTTGAAATAATTTATGCAGAGTAATTAATAGGTTTTTTTAGGTATATAGTAACGAACACGGTGTCTGGGATTGTGTGAAATGTTATAATACTAAATTGTTTGTAACGAAATTGTAACACTTACGCAAAATATGAAATAATAATTTTTAATAAAATCTATGTTAGGAGAATGAAGATGTTCATTGATACACATGTACACTTAAATGCAGATCAGTATGAAGAAGACTTACAAGAGGTCATAGATAGAGCTCTTGAAGCCAAAGTGGAAACGATGGTTGTTGTTGGTTTCGACCGCAAAACTATTGAAAAAACAATGCAACTGGTTGAACAATATGATTTTGTTTATGGTGTCATTGGCTGGCACCCGGTTGACGCCATTGATTGTACACAAGAGGATTTAAATTGGATTGAGGAATTAGCAGCACATCCAAAAATAGTGGGTATTGGTGAAACTGGATTGGACTACTATTGGGATAAATCCCCGAAAGATGTCCAACAAGCACTTTTCCGCAAGCAAATTCATTTAGCGCAAAAGCTGAATTTACCAATCATTATTCATAACAGGGATGCAACTGGAGATGTTGTACAAATTTTACGTGAAGAAAATGCTGCTTCCGTGGGAGGCGTTATGCACTGTTATAGTGGCAGTGTGGAAACCGCACATGAATGTATTGCTATGAATTTTATGATTAGTCTTGGTGGACCGGTGACATTTAAAAATGCACGAATGCCGAAGGAAGTGGCGACAGAAATACCTTTAGAGCATTTGATGATCGAAACAGATGCACCGTATTTAGCGCCCCATCCATATCGAGGTAAACGTAATGAGCCAGCTTTAGTGCCGTTAGTTGCAGAAGAAATTGCTCGTTTAAAAGGATTAACGATTGAGGAAATTGGACAGGTAACAACGGCCAATGCGAAAAAATTTTTTAGGATTGACAATTAACTAGCTGAGATGCCTCCAATACTGAGTTTGTGGTTGGCTAAAAAGGTGATGTCAATTTTCTTAGAAATACATTCGGGTTGACAGTGCCAAATCTAGTACGTATAATCCAACTTTGTATTAAGGAGGCGTTTTTTCATGTCAAATAATTCCATGAAAAACTTGTTCTTAGGATCATTGAGGAGTAAGCAAACAGTGATAAGCATTATTTCACTTGTCCTGTTTGTATCTGTAATTTCATTTGTACTTTATCAAGGTACTAAAAAAACCGTAACGCTTGATGCGCACGGGGAAACAATCGAAGTAACAACACATGCCAAAACTGTAGAACAATTATTACAAGATCAAAATATAGACGTAGCAGAGCATGATAAAATAACACCCTCTCTGAATACCAAAATTGCTAATGGATTAGCAATTTCATGGGAACAGGCAAAAGAAGTAACAATTTCAGTTGATGGAAATCAGTCAAAAGTTTGGACAACTGAAACACAAGTGAAAGACATTTTGAAAGAAGCAAATATTGAAGTATCACAACATGACGCTTTAGTACAAGGTCTAGATACAGAAATAGGAGCAGACAACAAGATCGATATTCAAAAAGCGTTTCAAGTATCGCTTGTCGATGGCGTTAACGAAAGACAAGTATGGTCCACTTCGACTACGGTCGCTAACTTTTTAAAACAACAAGGAATTCAACTAAATGAATTCGATCGTGTCGAAAATAACCTGAAGGACGTAATCACTCCGCAGAGTAAAATCACAGTAGTTCGCGTAGAAAAGGTTATCGATGTAGTGGAAGACTCTTTAGATTTCGCAATTGAAAAGAAGCAGGATGCTTCATTGCAAAAGGGAAAACAAAAAGTTGTAACAGCAGGCCAACAAGGTTTAATGTCTAAAACGTATGAGATCGTAAAAGAGAATGGCCAAGTTGTAGCTAAAAATCTACAAGCTGAAAAAGTTGTAAAAGAACCGAAAAAGCAAGTGGTTGCAGTAGGTACTAAAACTGTAGTAGCAAGTGCTGCGACTGTATCACGTGGTTCATCAGAGCCAGCTAGTGGTAAAGAATTTTATGTAACGGCAACCGCTTATACACCTAATTGTAACGGCTGCTCGGGGATATCTGCCACTGGAATTAATTTAAAATCAGGCTCTGGATTGAAAGTAATTGCTGTAGATCCTTCTGTTATTAAGCTTGGCTCAAAAGTTTGGGTTGAAGGCTATGGAACAGCTATAGCAGGGGATACTGGTGGTGCAATTAAGGGTAATCGGATCGACATACTTGTACAATCTGAATCTCAAGCTAGTAATTGGGGAGTAAGGAAAGTGCGTGTGAAAGTATTAAATTAAAAAAATTGTAAAATTAATCAAATATGTTTTTCACTATTAGTAGCTTTCCTGTTTTGACTGGCGGGAAAGCTTTTTATCTTTTTCAGTAAGTTGTTCTGGAGGATAAAACATAGCTATATATACATAAATTAAGCTGTAACGGTTACTGCATAATCTGCTCGAAAGTGAAGTGTCAACAATAGCAAAGTTGAGGGAGAATGTTATAAGAAGGTGAATAGCCGTGTATTTCTGTACAATAGTACAGTGCAGTTGTAAAATGGTCTGAAGATAAGGTAGAAAAGAGGAGCCTTTTTGCAAATAAAAGAAATCATTGTTGTTGAAGGAAAAGATGATACAACAGCTATTAAGCGAGCTGTACAAGCAGATACAATAGAAACAAATGGATCGGCTATTTCAGAGGAAACACTGAAGAGAATTCAACATGCACAGGATAAAAGAGGTGTTATTGTTTTTACTGATCCAGATTATCCAGGACGTCGAATTCGTGCCATTATCGAGGAGCATGTAAAAGGTGTAAAACACGCTTTTTTACCGAAAGCTAAAACAATTGCGAAGAACGGTAAAGGACTAGGTATTGAGCATGCAGCGGATGAAGATATACGCGAGGCACTACGACATGTTTATACCCCTAATGATGTTGAGCCAACCAGTGATGACATTACGCTCGAAGATTTAATGACGGCCCATTTAATTGGCCATCAACAGGCGAAAATTCGTCGTGATCGTCTTGGGGAAATTTTGAATATTGGTGCAACAAACGGTAAACAACTTCATAAAAGATTAAAAATGTTTCAAATCACAGAAAAGCAATTTGGTGCGGCAGTCGCACAGTTAGATCAGGAGGAAAACGATGCATAAGGATATTGCAACACCAATTAGAACACAAGAAATTTTAAAAAAATATGGATTTTCATTTAAAAAAAGCTTAGGTCAAAATTTTTTAATAGATCCGAACATTTTACGAAATATTGTTAGTCATGCAAATTTAACTGAAAATAGTGGTGCAATCGAAGTTGGTCCTGGCATTGGAGCGTTAACAGAGCATTTAGCGAGAAGTGCAAAAAAGGTTGTATCTTTTGAAATTGATCAACGATTATTACCTGTATTAGAAGACACGCTAAGTCCATATAATAATGTGACTATTGTACATTCAGACATTTTAAAAGCAGATGTTGCTAAGGTAATTCAGGAAGAGATGCCAGGTATTGAGGATATTATGGTTGTAGCGAATTTACCTTATTATGTGACGACTCCGATTTTATTGAAATTACTCAATGATCGTTTGCCAATTCGCGGTTTTGTTGTCATGATGCAAAAGGAAGTCGCAGATCGTATTACGGCTAAACCTGGAACGAAGGAGTACGGTTCTTTATCAATTGCGATTCAATATTATGTAAAGGCTGAGATTGCCATGACGGTACCGAAAACTGTGTTTATGCCTCAGCCAAATGTGGATTCTGCGGTAATCCGTCTTATTAAACATGATGAGCCTCCAGTAAAGGTAATTGACGAGGACTTCTTATTCGTTGTAACTCGAGCGTCATTCGTACAGCGTCGAAAAACAATTTTTAATAATTTGCAATCAGGTTTACCAAATGGAAAGGAACATAAGGAGAAAATTTTAGAAGCCTTAACAGCAGTAAGTATTGAACCAACACGTCGAGGAGAAACGCTTACTATACAAGAGTTTGGGAAATTGGCAGATGCACTATATCCAACGTTTGCAAAGTAAAACTTTTTTGTTAACATTTTTGATTTTACGTAAAAAAACTTATTTTTTCATAAAAAATAAGTTGACAACATTTATTCCATGCTGATAAAATATTATATTTTGTTGACATTTTTGGGCGAATCGCTTATACTGTTTAGTAGTGAGGTGTAAGCGAAAATGCCAAAAACTTTAGCGGACATTAAAAAGTCGTTGGATTGTCATTTGGGTAAACGTTTGCAGTTAAGAGCAAACGGAGGTCGCAAGAAAACGGTCGAGTGTGCAGGGGTATTGCGTGAGACATATCGCGCTATCTTTGTAGTTGAGCTTGATCAAGAAGACAATACGTGCAAGCGCGTATCGTATAGCTACACAGATATTTTAACTGAAGCAGTAGAGATTACATTTTTAGACGAAGCAAAAGCTGCTATCGCAAAATAGTTTCTAGTACTTATTTCTATATTTCGAAACACTCATGTATGTAATACATGAGTGTTTTGCGTTTTCTGGGACATACTAAAATCGTCAGTTGTTAAAGGAGGAGTTTATATGCCTAGAAAAGGTATCATGTCACCTCGTTTAAAAGAAGAGATCGCTAAAGAGCTTGGATTTTATGATGTTGTGCAACGAGAAGGCTGGGGCGGCATAAAAGCTCGAGACGCCGGTAATATGGTCAAACGTGCCATCGAAATGGCTGAAAGAGCAAGTAATGAGCAAGAGCATAATAAGTAGCGTCTTTTAGACCACTTATTTTTTAGAACTTCATTTCGCAGGGATGAAAACTCCCTGTAAACACAACAATACAACTGACGAGAGAGAACCGTTACACCAAATAGGGGTATACGGTTCTTTTTTTCCATTTTCGCTTTCCCATTATGGTAAAATAAAATGAATAATCTTGTGAAAGATGAACGACAGGTTTATCTTCATTCAGAAAATGTTTTATATAGCGAAGTGAACGCCAGCTACTGATGTTTTGCGACAGTTACAGAAGACTCCTACAACTAAAGGTAGTGAGAGTGTAATTTCAAATGTCACGGATTTTGAAAGGATAAAATAGGATGTTAGCCTAACTCCATTGCATGGATACGAAAATGGCTTACTGGCTTGCATCGGTAAAAACATAAACGTCTTGTAGTTTTACCGAAATGATCGACATCGTGTCGGCCATCACGCAGACCTAATTACAATTTAAAATTCGGACGCATTGTTTATCTGTGCGAAGGCCAAGCGTCAGCTAATTGCACCAATGCGTAATTGATAAGTGTAGCTATAAGGAGGAAGAAAGATGCTTTATGTAAAGGCGCCTGCAAAAATAAATTTAACATTAGATGTACTTTATAAAAGACCAGATAATTATCATGAAGTAGAGATGGTCATGACAACTGTGGATTTAGCTGATCGTATTAGTCTGGAATCTCGAGAAGATGGCGTAATTGAAATAATTTCGACTGATAATTTTGTTCCAAATGATCACCGAAATTTTGCTTATCAGGCAGCGCGTCTAGTTAAAGATACATACGGCATTGGACAAGGTGTATCCATAACTATAGAAAAAGAAATACCAATTGCAGCAGGATTAGCAGGCGGAAGTAGCGATGCCGCTGCGACACTGAAGGGTTTAAATGAGCTGTGGAATTTAGGGTTATCTATAGATGAGTTAGCTGAATTAGGTGCGAAAATTGGTTCAGATGTTTCGTTTTGTGTCTACGGTGGCACAGCATTAGCAACGGGGCGTGGAGAAAAAATTCAGGAATTGCCAGCACCACCAAACTGTTGGGTAGTCTTAGCTAAGCCTAAAATAGGTGTCTCTACTGCAGAGGTGTATGGAGGATTAAAGGTTGAAGGGTTAGAGCATCCAAAGACGAAGCAAATGATACGTGCTATTGAATCGGAAGATTATGAGCTATTATGTGCATCATTAGGGAATGTTCTAGAAACTGTAACATTTAATCTACATCCAGAGGTAGTCATGTTAAAGGAACAGATGAAGCGCTTCGGAGCAGATGCAACATTAATGAGTGGAAGCGGTCCGACGGTGTTTGGTTTGGTGGATAGTGAAGCTCGAGTAAGCCGCATTTATAATGGTTTACGTGGTTTTTGCGAAGAAGTATATGCTGTTCGAATTTTAGGTGAGCGGAATACGCTTGCTTAAAACCGCAAATTTATGTTAATTTTACCTATAAATATTCGTGTTTAGGAGAGGGTCGCATGAAATGGAAGCGTAGTGAACGACTAGTTGATATGACGTACTATTTACTAGAACATCCACATCAGCTGATCCCGCTAACTTATTTTTCTGAACTATATCAATCTGCAAAGTCTTCCATTAGTGAAGATTTGACGATTGTAAAAGAAACTTTCGAAGAAAAAGGAATCGGGTTATTGATGACAGTACCGGGCGCTGCAGGGGGAGTTAAGTATATTCCTAAAATGTCCGAGGCTGAGGTCCGTTTAGTTATTCAGGATTTAAAGACGGAGCTTGAGCATTCAGATCGTTTGTTGCCAGGCGGTTATTTATTTATGACGGACTTACTCGGCAATCCAGATTTAATTAATCGAGTTGGAAAGGTATTTGCATCCGCATTTGCTGATCAACAAATTGATGTCATAATGACTGTCGCAACAAAGGGAATTTCTATTGCCCATGCGATAGCAAGACATTTAAATGTACCGGTTGTTGTTGTCAGAAGAGATAGTAAGGTAACTGAAGGCTCTACAGTCAGCATCAACTATGTATCTGGTTCTTCCAGAAGAATTCAGACAATGGTATTATCAAAAAGAAGCATGAAGAGTGGGCAACGAGTGCTTATTACTGACGACTTTATGAAGGTCGGTGGTACAATGAATGGCATGAAAAATCTATTAGAGGAGTTTGACTGTCAGCTAGCTGGAATTGCAGTGCTTGTAGAGGCTGAGCATGCAGACGAAACTTTAGTAGATGATTATTATTCACTAGTAAAGCTTCATGAGGTCAATGAAAAAGACCGAACAATTGCATTAAGTGAAGGTAACTATTTTTCTAAAAGGGGAAATGACAAATGAAAGTAGTAGCAACAACAAATGCACCAGCAGCAATTGGACCATATTCACAAGGGATTATTGTAAATGGCATGTTTTATAGCTCAGGCCAGATCCCACTAACAGCAACAGGTGAATTAGTAGAAGGTGATATCACTGTTCAAACTAACCAAGTATTTGCAAATTTAAAAGCCGTTTTAGAAGCTGCCGGAACATCTTTAGACAGTGTTGTTAAAACGACTGTTTTTATGAAGGATATGAACGACTTTGTTGCGATGAATGAAGTATATGCTAGCCACTTTGGCGATCATAAGCCAGCTCGTTCAGCAGTAGAGGTTGCACGTCTACCAAAAGATGTGAGCGTAGAAATTGAAGTTATTGCCATCGTTAAATAAGAAATTTTTTAAGTTCACTAGAAGAGAAATGAATAGCTCTTTTAGTGGGCTTTTTTTTAGCAATGTTTTCTGCGCGAAAGCGAAGCGGCAGCAGCAATCGCTGATAAAAAACAAATCTGCTAATATAAACTCCAAAAAGTTAAAGCAGATTTTGAAACGTTGGAATCGTTAATCCAAAATTATGTTCAAAGTCATACCGATTATTTGAAAGAGTAACAAATAGAGGGTGACCGACAAACAATTGTCAAAATTTAAGTGAATTAAAGGAAATATTATACTAATAATTATTCAAATTTTTTAGAAAATTTGATAGACTATAAAAAGGAAAATATTCGGTAATAAAGAATATTATATTTTCATGTAGGCATCTAAGAAGAGAGGTGGTGAGAAAATGGAAGTTACTGATGTAAGATTACGTCGTGTACAGACGGATGGTCGCATGCGTGCGATTGCTTCCATTACACTCGACAATGAGTTCGTAGTTCATGATATTCGTGTGATCGATGGCAATACAGGTTTGTTCGTTGCTATGCCAAGTAAACGAACGCCAGACGGTGAATTTAGAGATATTGCGCATCCTATCAATTCTACTACTCGTAATAAAATTCAGGAGATTATTTTAAACGAGTACCATAATTCAAGCGAGTCTGAAGCAACAGAAAAAGCAGAAGAATTAGAAGGAATTGGCGTATAGTTAATAAGAGCTCTTCTTAATTGAAGAGTTCTTTTTATTTTGAGAATAAGAGAAAATGAGCAGTTTTACGACATACATATTAACATTCGAGCATAAGGTGCGTTTGATTTAGAAATTCATCTTTTTGTCAAGTCGACATGCCTTGAAAATAGATGGATTTTGCTATATAGTCATAAGAGAAAATGAGCGTATTGGAGGACTTACAGATGAGCAACATTTTTGCTGTCATTTTGGCTGCAGGTCAAGGTACACGTATGAAGTCCAAATTATATAAAGTGCTCCATCCAGTATGTGGGAAGCCAATGGTACAACATGTGGTGGATCACATTCAAACGTTAGATGCGAATCGTATCGTAACGGTTGTAGGACATGGTGCAGAAAAGGTGAAACAACAGCTTGGCGATAAAAGCGAGTATGTTTTACAGGCTGAACAGTTAGGGACAGCTCATGCTGTACAACAGGCTGAGACAATTTTAGGTAGCGAAGAAGGAACAACATTAGTTGTTTGTGGCGATACACCACTTATTCGCCCTGAAACGATGCAAGCTTTGTTCGAGCATCATCAAGCAAAAAATGCTAAAGCAACTATTTTAACAGCTATTGCTGAAAACCCAACAGGCTATGGTCGTATTTTACGTGGCGACAATGGACAAGTGGAGCAAATTGTTGAGCAAAAGGATGCTTCAGCAGAGCAGCAATTAGTGAAAGAGATTAATACGGGCACATACTGCTTCGATAATAAAGCGTTATTTGAGACATTAAAGCTTGTGAAAAACGACAATGCACAAGGTGAGTATTATTTACCTGATGTGATTGAAATTTTACAAAAACAAGGCGATGTCGTTGAAGCATATGTAACGGAAGACTTTGAAGAAACACTTGGTGTCAATGATCGTGTTGCTCTGTCTCAAGCAGAGGCGCTAATGCGTACAAGAATTAATGAAAAGCATATGCGTAACGGTGTCTCAATTATTAATCCAGAAGCAACATATATTAGCACAGACGCAATGATTGGTCGTGATACTGTCATTCAACCAGGTTCTATGATTGAAGGTACAACTGTTATTGGTGAAGATTGTATAATCGGGCCTAACACACAAATCATAGATAGCCGTATCGGTGACCGAACAACTGTGCATTCTTCTGTTGTACGTGAAAGCGTTGTAGCAGAAGACACAGCTATTGGACCGTTTGCACATATTCGACCACTTTCTGACATTGGTAGCCATGTGAAGATTGGTAACTTTGTAGAAGTGAAGAAAAGCAAACTAGGTAATGACACGAAAGTATCACACTTAAGCTATATAGGCGATGCTGAAATCGGAAGTAATGTCAATGTTGGCTGTGGTTCCATTACAGTAAACTATGATGGGAAAAACAAGTTCCAAACAATTATTGAAGATGATGTATTTGTAGGATGTAATACTAACTTAGTAGCGCCAGTGAAAGTTGGAAAAGGTTCATTTATTGCAGCAGGATCTACAATTACAAAAGAAGTTCCTGAGGATGCACTTGCGATTGCTCGTGCAAGACAAGAAAACAAACCGAATTATGTAAGCAAATTAAATTCAAAATAATTATCAACTAAACAGGAGGCCATCATGCCGTATCATTATGCAAACTCACAATTAAAAATATTTTCACTTAATTCTAATAATCCACTTGCTCAAGAAATTGCGCAAGAAATGGGTGTTGAATTAGGTAAATCTTCTGTTAAGCACTTCAGCGATGGAGAGGTTCAAATTAGCATTGAAGAAAGTATTCGTGGTTGTGATGTGTTTATCGTGCAATCTACTTCTGCACCTGTAAACGAACATTTAATGGAGCTTTTAATTATGGTAGATGCTGTGAAACGCGCATCTGCTCGTACAGTAAACGTTGTAATGCCTTATTATGGCTATGCTCGTCAAGACCGCAAAGCAAAAGCACGCGAACCAATTACAGCTAAATTAGTAGCAAACTTACTTGAAACAGCTGGTGCAACACGTGTTATCGTTTTAGACTTACATGCACCACAAATCCAAGGTTTCTTCGATATTTTAATCGACCACTTGATGGCAGTACCTTTATTATCTGATTACTTCAAATCAAAAGGTATCCCAGAAGATGAAATCGTTGTTGTTTCTCCAGACCATGGTGGTGTAACACGTGCTCGTAAAATGGCAGAACGTTTAAAAGCACCTATTGCAATTATTGACAAACGCCGTCCAAAACCAAACGTTGCAGAGGTAATGAACATTGTTGGTAATGTTGATGGTAAAGTGGCAATCTTGATTGATGATATTATTGACACTGCAGGTACGATTACAATCGGCGCGGATGCATTACGTGCAGCTGGTGCGAAAGAAGTTTATGCTTGCTGTTCTCACCCAGTATTATCAGGTCCTGCAATCGAGCGTATCGAAAACTCTTCGATTAAAGAATTAGTTGTAACAAATACAATCCAACTTCCTGAAGAGAAAAAATCTCCAAAAATTACAGAGCTTTCAGTAGCTAAATTGATGGCAGATGCAATCTCTCGTGTCTATGAAAATAAATCTGTAAGTACTCTATTTGATTAATATATAAACAGATCCCGATATGTGGCTTATTAAGGACAAATCTACGTTTGTAAGTAGATTTGTCCTTTTTCTAGGTTTCTTTTGTTTGAATTTTCTTATAAAAGGGTATATGGTAATTGTGACTTAATAATATTTACACCACTTTATGAATAATAGTTTACTTCGCCTAAGGTTGGGATATATTTTGTTAAAGCGTAAGTTATATGAATAAGTTGATTGGAGTGGAGGCTGGGCGACTCCTTGGGGATTAGCGAATAGGGGAACGAAGGCTAAAACCATCACATCCTGTGATAACGCCTTCGTGACCAACATCGTGTAGGCCCAAGCGGCTCATCGGACGCCCCTAGGAAAGCGCCCGGCTGGAACGGAAATCAACCCACGTTATGGTGATGAGCTAAAAAGGCGGTAAATATTATTATAGCCTTAACAAATGTCATTGAAAGCAATGACATTTATAATAAGGCGTAAATAATTTTTCTTGGAAGGGGAAGTATAGTATGAGTACAGTATTAAGTGTTAAAAAGCGCGAAGCTGGGCATCGTTCGACATTAACCCAACTTAGAAAAGGGGGAGCCATTCCGGCAGTTATTTACGGCTATAATTTAGATTCGACCCCAATTTCTATTTCAGCGAAGGAATTCAGAAAATCCATTCAAAAGAATGGGCAAAACGGTTTGTTTTCAATGGAGTTAGATGGGAAAAAAGTGAATGTTGTTGTGTCTGAAATCCAACAATGCTCTATGAAAGATGAAGTAAATCATATCGACTTTTTAGCAATCAATATGTCCGAAGCGATAGAGGCTGAAGTGCCTATTAAACTAGTTGGAGAGTCAGTTGGCGTTAGTGTGGGTGGCATATTAATGCAACCTAACCTAGATGTGAAAATTACTGTAAAACCAGCAGATATACCGGAAGCTATTGAAGTTGATATTACTGAACTTAAAATTGGTGAAACCATTACGGTAGCAGATATTCGAGAGACGGTTGAATTTGAGATTATCAGTGAAAATGGTCATACATTGGTATCAATTATGGCACCAGCAGTCGTTGAAGAATCGACAGTAGATAGTGAACCGGCACAAGAGTAAAAATATTTGTTAAGGAAAGGCTACTGAGGAAGTTAAACTTCTTCAGTAGCCTTATGTATTTAAAATAAATACATATAATTGTACAAACTGCCTTCTTCGTGCATGATATGGTAAAATAATGACTATTAGATTTGAAAGAAGAGGGGTACTTATGAAAATTATCGTTGGTTTAGGAAATCCAGGTAAACCTTATGAGCATACAAGACATAATATTGGCTTCGATGTTATCGATGCATTAGCTGAAAAATGGGGTGCACCTTTAACGAATTCAAAGTTTAATGGTATGTATGCAACGGTACATCGTCCTGAAGGAAAGGTTCTACTTGTTAAGCCTTTAACATATATGAATTTATCGGGGGAATGTGTTGGGCCCCTTATGAACTATTTTGATATTAATGTGGAAGATTTAATTGTTATTTATGACGATTTAGATTTAGAAACAGGGAAATTACGCCTGCGTCAAAAAGGTAGTGCGGGTGGACATAATGGTATTAAATCATTAATTCAGCATTTAGGCACACAAGAATTTAATCGCATACGCGTTGGGGTTAATCGCCCGCCAGCTGGCATGAAGGTAGCAGATTACGTGTTGTCGAAATTTTCAAAAGAAGATCAAGCTATTGTTGGCGAAGCTATTGAAAAGTGTGTAAATGCTGTAGAAGGATCTCTTTCAAAGCCATTTCTTGATGTGATGAATCACTTTAACGGGTAACAATAAGTTAAAGTGTAGTGTGGATATTACGGTTGTTAGGATAACGATTTAAAATGTTTTTCCTGCGACACAGCTAACTAAATATATAGTATAGTCTTCACCACAATGCAAAAATCATTCTCTATAAGGAGCTAAGGCAGAATTAAAGGTGCATAATCTTTTTTAGAAATGTCTATACTTTAAGTAGTAAGTTGCTTAAAGGAGGATGATTTGGAGATGTCAGTTCGCTATCGATGTCGGCATTGTGAAGTAGAAATAGGAACACTACCATTTGATGCAGATGATACAATTCGAAAACTACATATTTTCGAATTGGGTGAAGCCGATGATTATGTTGAGCAAGATCAACATGGACAAACGACGGTGCACTGCATTTGTGAGCAGTGTGAGGATTCGCTGAAACAATATCCAGATTATCACGCACTCAATAAATGGATTCAATAATTGGAAGGATGCTTTGGCGCACATCACGTGCGTTCAAAGCTTTTTCCATTTAACTTCTTTCAGCAGAAGTCTACCACCTCTAGGTGGGGAGATGAATGCAGATTTAAGCTACTTTTCAGCAGGTGTCCAAACACCTGTAGCTGACGTTTCACTTTCGCTACAAAAAAACACCTGCTGAAAGAAGTTAAGCCTCCGGCGGATGTCACGGAATCGGAAAGGAGTTCTTAGGGGATGTTAGCCTAAAATCATCGCATCCATGCGATAACGGCTAACTGACCTGCATCGTGCAGGCCTAAGCACAAAGCCGATTCCGGACGCAATTATGCCGAGGCATAATTGATAAATAATAAAGATGCGTATTTATAGTGCTAGATTACTAGTAATGGCGGATAGAATTATGCGCTGAAAGGAGCTTTTGACATTGGAAGTTTTACGACAGCTTGTGATGCAGGACAAACATATCACATCATTTTTACAGGAAATTCAGAGCGGTCATTCTGCAACACAGCTTATTACAGGATTAAATGGAAGCGCGCGCCCGGTAATGGTCGATGCGTTATTTGAATATGTAAAAAAACCTATTTATATTGTATCTCCTAATCTATTGCAAGCACAAAAAATGGTGGACGAGTTGGCGGGACTTTTAGGTGAGGAGCATGTTCATTATTATCCTGCCGATGAGTTTCTTGCTGCCGATTTGTCTGTTGCTTCTCCAGAGTTACGTGCTGAGCGTATCGCAACACTTGATTGCCTAGCTAGAGGTGAAAAAGCTGTTTATGTGATACCAGTAGCGGGCTTACGTAAAATGATGCAACCTAAAGAGCATTGGCTACAGTATTTTTTACAAATTGCAGTAGGTGAAGATATTCAAATTGATGAATGGCTACAAACGTTAGTAGAGATGGGGTACGTACGTAATTCGATGGTGACAACACCTGGAGAGTTTGCGCTACGTGGGGGCATATTAGATATTTATCCACCATATTTAGAGGCGCCGATTCGTATAGAATTATTTGATACGGAAGTGGACTCAATTCGAACATTTTCTGCGGACGATCAGCGTTCCATTGATAAATTGCAGAAGATTCGAATTCTACCTGCATCAGAAGTTATTTTGACAAAGGAAGAACGGGTAGCATTGGCAGGCCGTTTAGAAGTTGCATTAGCGACAAGCTTAAAGAAAGTCAAAAAGCAGGAGACGAAGGAATTACTGTATCAGCATATTCAATATGATATTGAATTGTTACAGCAAGGGAATTTACCAGACTACGTAAATAAATATGGTTCGTTATTGTATGAGAAAACATCATATTTAGGAGATTATTTTATACATGATGGCATTGTGCTGTTTGATGAGCTCGGACGTATTCAGGAGGTTATGGATGCCTGGGAGCGTGAAGAGGATGAATGGTTTTTATCACTAATTGAAGAAGGGAAAATGGTGCATGATGTAAAGCCAGCTTTCTCTTTGAAAGAAATTCTAGCAATGCTGTCTCAGCAAAAACTATATTTTTCATTATTTTCCCGAACATTTGCGGGTATATCCTTTAATAAGACGACGAACTTTTCTTGTAAGCCAATGCAGCAATTTCATGGCCAAATGTCATTATTACAAAGTGAGATTGAACGCTGGCTGCTTGGTAAATTTACAGTACTAATAGTTGCGAGAGATAAAGATCGTGTTAAGCGTGTGCAGCAAATGCTTGAAGAATATGATATTCATACGACAATTGGTCATCCGACAGAAGCGGGTATATATATTGTGGATGGATCACTATCTAGTGGCTTTGAATTACCACTACAACGCTTGGTGATTGTCACAGAGGATGAATTATTTAAACAACAGGCGAAGAAAAAAGCACGTCCTCAAAAGATGACGAACGCAGAACGTATTAAAAGCTATACAGAAATTAAACCTGGCGACTATGTTGTACATGTCCATCACGGTATTGGGAAATATATAGGTTTAGAAACATTAGAGGTAAATGGAACACATAAGGATTACTTACACATTCGATACCGCGCAGATGATAAGTTATATGTTCCAGTAGAGCAAATAGATTTAATCCAAAAATATGTAGCATCTGAAGACCGAGAACCAAAGCTACATAAATTAGGTGGAGCAGAGTGGAAAAAAGCTAAAGCAAAGGTATCCTCTGCCGTGCAAGATATTGCTGATGATTTAATTAAGCTATATGCGAAACGTGAAGCAGAGAAGGGCCATGCATTCGCGATTGACAACGATGATCAGCGCAATTTTGAAGCTTCTTTCCCTTATGAAGAAACAGAGGATCAGCTACGTTCGATTGTCGAAGTAAAACGTGATATGGAGCGTGAACGTCCGATGGATCGTCTTGTATGTGGAGACGTAGGGTATGGTAAAACAGAGGTAGCGATTCGTGCCGCTTTTAAAGCAATCCAAGATGGCAAGCAGGTAGCTTTCCTTGTGCCGACAACGATTTTAGCGCAGCAGCATTACGAAACGATTCGTGAGAGATTCCAAGACTTTGCTATTAATGTAGGCCTCTTGTCTCGTTTCCGCACAAAAAAAGAGCAAACAGCGACGTTAAAGGGTTTAAAAGAAGGGCAAGTTGATATTGTCATTGGAACGCATCGAATTTTATCTAAAGATTTATTATTCCAAGACCTTGGACTGCTGATTGTTGACGAGGAGCAACGTTTTGGTGTAACGCATAAGGAAAAAATTAAACAACTAAAGACGAATGTTGATGTATTAACGCTAACGGCAACTCCGATCCCAAGAACACTTCATATGTCGATGGTAGGTGTTCGCGATTTATCGGTAATTGAAACACCACCAGCAAACCGTTTCCCTGTGCAAACCTACGTAATGGAGCATAGCGGTGCATTAGTGCGGGAAGCTATTGAGAGAGAAATGGCGCGTGGTGGGCAAGTATTCTACTTATACAATCGTGTAGAAGATATGGCCCGTAAGGTTGAGGAAATTCAAATGCTTGTTCCAGAAGCGCGTATTGGGCATGCACATGGCAAAATGACGGAATCAGAATTAGAATCTGTCATATTAGCCTTTTTAGAAGGTGACTATGATGTGCTTGTAACGACAACCATTATTGAGACAGGCGTGGATATACCAAACGTTAACACATTGATCGTTCACGATGCCGATCGAATGGGCTTAGCACAGCTTTATCAATTGCGTGGGCGTGTTGGGCGTTCTAATAGGGTGGCATATGCTTACTTTATGTATCAACGTGATAAAGTTCTTACAGATGTAGCTGAGCAAAGATTACAGGCGATTAAAGAATTTACAGAGTTAGGTTCAGGATTTAAAATTGCTATGCGTGACTTATCTATTCGAGGTGCTGGTAACTTACTTGGAGCACAACAGCATGGCTTTATTGATTCTGTCGGTTTTGACTTGTATTCGCAAATGCTGGAAGAGGCGATTGCTGAGCGCCAAACAGGTGTGAAAAAAGAAGAGAAACCTGACATTGAAATTTTATTGAGTGTGGATGCCTATATCCCGGATATTTACATTCCTGACGGCTATCAAAAAATTCAAATGTATAAACGTATAAAAGCAATGGATCAAGTGGAAGAGTACAGCGAAATCATGGAGGAATTACAGGATCGTTTCGGTGATCTTCCAATTGAAACAGAGCGCTTACTGCGAATTGCCCGTATGAAGGTATGGGGCTTAGGTGTAGGCGTATTGTCTGTAAAAGAAAAGCAAAAAATCATCACAATACTGTTGTCTGAAGAAGGTACAGGACAAGTTGATGGCAGTAAAATTGTGGAGGAATCCATGAAATTTGAACGGGCTGTAGGTTTTGGTATGGATGGTATGCAATTGAAATTAACGATTGATGAACGGAAATGCGGGAAATATCAACCATTTGATATTTTAGAAGAAATAATGCGTAGTATTGCTAACGCCAAAAAACAGCAGTAGAAGAAAAGCTGATCTTATCTCTCTCGGGATAATGATCAGTTTTTTATTGTTGAAAAACAAAAAATTACAAGGGAATCTTTGTGAATGTTGTGGCGCTTTATCTTCATTTGTTGATTGGACTGTAGACTGTGTGACTCCTTAGAGATCAACATCACAAATTGAGACTCAGGAGCTAGATAGTAGGGAAAATAAGGGTAAAAGTATCGCTTTTTGCAGGAATTCCTTTACAGTAAACATCCTTTCGACTTATTGACGCAATAGCAAAGATTGAATTATTATTATTTTTTAATAAAAATTTTTTATATTTTTTATAAAATTTGTTTTTATGGTTAATCTAAGATAAGTTGATTGAAGTAAAAATTCTACATGCTAAAAGTATTTAAAGCATAATTGCTTAGGCTTTTATGGCCTTTATGAAAAATTTATTGGGTGTGAAATCCTTTTTCTTCAGTTTTTGCATAGATTGCTTCATAAAAAACCATACTAAAATTGAAAAAAATTTCATTGTAGCGAAAGCGAGGATTAAGAATGAAGGCAACAGGGATTGTTCGTCGTATTGATGATTTAGGGCGTGTGGTTATTCCAAAAGAAATTCGTAGAACGCTGCGTATTCGTGAGGGCGACCCACTAGAAATTTATACAGACCGTGAAGGTGAAGTCATTTTAAAGAAATATTCTCCAATTAATGATTTAGGAGAATTTGCAAGAGAATATGTAGAAACATTATATGAAACGTTAGGTACTCCAGCGTTTGTAACCGACCGAGATGAAGTAATTGCTGTCTCAGGAATCGGTAAGAAAGAGTATATTAATCGTCGTATTACATCTTTTGCGGAAACTTTTATGGACGAGCGTTCAACAAAAATAGAAAAAATGGAAACAACTATCGAGATTGTTCCTGGACAATATGAGCAAGTAAAGTCTTATTGTGCAACGCCTATTATGGTAAACGGTGATCCGATCGGCTGTATTATCGTTTTGTCTAAGGTACATTTTGTCGGTGAGGTTGAAGTGAAAGTTGCGGAAACAGCGGCTAACTTCTTAGCTAAACAAATGAATGGTTGATAAGAATTGAAAGTTATTGTGCTGACCTTTTAGGCTGAACAATAACTTTTTTTCGTACATAGTTTTATGGTAGTGCTACCCGCGCGCGTCAAACTTTTGAGATATGCTATACTATTGGCATTGTTAAAGAAGGAAAGAGGGCAATTTATGTCGGAACGTTTTGGCATGAAAAGCTACATGAAGGGCGCGGCCTTACTTACAATTGCTGCTCTTATTGTGAAGATTCTTAGTGCAATTTATCGTGTGCCTTTTCAAAATCTTGTTGGTGATGAAGGATTTTATATTTATCAGCAGGTGTATCCAGTTATATCTATTTTTGTCGTATGGACATCTAGTGGATTTGCAGTAGCTATTTCTAAAATGCTTGCAGATAATGATTGTATTTTAGACCCGCTAGAGCGAAATCAGAAACGAAGCGGTATTATGCGTATTGTTTTCCGGTATTTAACAGTACTATCGTTGTTGTTTTTTGTTGCTTTATTTAGTGGTGCTGAAATAATTGCACAGCTTATGGGCGATACTCAGCTTGCACCATTAATACGGACAGGTTCATTTATAGTACTTGTCATGCCAGCTCATGCTCTTTTAAAGGGCGGCTTCCAATCAAGAGGTATAATGGAGCCAATTGCTTATGCGCAAGTCCTTGAACAAGCTGCAAGAGTATCTGTCATTTTAGTAGGAACATTTGTCATTATGAAGACGACAGGATCGCTATATAGTGCTGGACAAATGGCTATAATAGGTACAGTTATTGGTGAAATTGTAGGCTTTGTATTACTTGTGTTTATCTTTAAAAAACGTTTTGGTCTATTTAATGATAAGAAACAACAACGACGTATTGAAAGTTTTCCGATTATTAAAGAGGTTACATTGCTAAGTTTAAGTGTAAGTATGAGTGGACTATTGTTACTTGGTTATCAGCTAGTTGATTCCTTTACAATTTATTCACTATTAATTGAAGGTGGAATGGATCAGACTGTAGCTAAGGCAACAAAAGGCGTTTATGATCGTGGGCAGCCGTTGGTACAGCTAGGAGTTGTCATTGCTTCTTCACTTTCGCTTGCTATTGTACCTCTTGTCGCGCATATGTCTAAAAAACAGGAAGGCCGTAGTGCGATTCCATTTATTCAACTAACGTATAGAGCGTCTGTATTATTTGGGTGGGCAGCATCTCTAGGTTTAATACTCGTTATGCCTTATATTAATGCCATGCTCTTTAAAACAGATGCACTGTCGGAAGTACTCATGGTATATGTATTACAAATTGTGCCTTTGTCGATTATTTTGACATTTACGGCGATTCTGCAAGGCTATGGAAAATTAAAAAAGCCGGCTTTATTTTTGATAATAGGTTTTATATTAAAAATAATATTGAATGTGCTGACAATTAGTTTATTTGGTGTATTAGGTGCGGCTATTGCTAACAATGTGGGCCTTTTGTTTACTGCCATTATGCTTGTTTTTTATTTAAAGAAAATGACGGGAATTCAATTAGCGCCAGCAAATTTTTATAAAAAAGTTGGAATTTCATCACTCAGCATGGCAGCTGTAGTGCTAATTTGGCTACAGTTTATGCCACCGTTGTTAAACCAGTTTTTATCACCTCGATTTGTCGCGGTGGTAGCAGGTTTTACAGCTGTGAGTTTAGGTGCATTTGTAATGATTACAGTAATCGCTAAGTTACGAGTGCTGGCCGAAAAAGAGTGGTACTTACTGCCGTTTGGACGCAAAATGGCAGTTTATCAATTATGGTTAAATCGGAAGAAGTAGGTGGATTGATTGAATACTTTAACAGTTATTGGTCTAGGTGCGGGTGATTTTAATCAGCTGCAAATGGGTGTCTATAAAAAACTAAAAACGGCTAGAAAATTATATGTTCGTACAGTGGATCATCCTGTATTAGAAGAATTATCAGCTGAGGGCTTACAATTTGAAAGCTTTGACACAATCTATGAAAAGCATAATTCGTTCCAGCCTGTGTATGAGGAAATTGCAGAAAAGCTTGTGGCTGCTGCAGCAATTGAAGATGTAATGTACGCTGTACCAGGACATCCACTTGTTGCGGAGCAGACTGTACAATTGCTTATTGCCGCTGCAGACGAGGGAAAAGTAAAATTAGTCATTGAAGGTGGGCAAAGCTTCTTAGATCCAATATTTGGCGCGTTAAAAATCGACCCAATTGAGGGTTTTCAACTGCTAGATGGCACTAGCTTTTCTATGCATGACATTAACATGCGTCAACATATTTTAATAGCCCAAGTATACGATACATTCAGTGCATCAGAAGTAAAGCTAACGTTAATGGAGAAATACGATGACGAATACCCTGTTACAGTAGTTACGGCAGCGGGCTCGTCACAGGAAAAATTAGTGACGGTACCACTTTATGAGCTCGACCAAAGCGTTGAGGTGAATAATTTAACAACGGTATATGTGCCACCTGTGAAATCACAAGAGGAGGCTTTACGAGACTGGACAACTTTCCGTCAAATTATTGCTGTTTTACGAGGTCCAAATGGCTGTCCGTGGGATCAAAAGCAAACACATGAATCGTTGAAAAAATATTTATTAGAAGAAGCACACGAATATTTGGCAGCAGTAGATGCAGAAGATGACTTTGCGATGATCGAGGAGCTTGGAGATGTACTATTACAAGTATTCCTTCATGCACAAATCGGAGAAGATCAAGGTTACTTTACATTGGAGGATGTATTGGCTTCTGTAAGCGAAAAAATGATTCGTCGACATCCGCATGTATTTGGAGATGTATCGGTGGAAGATGCAGAGGGTGTTGTCGCAAATTGGGAAGTTATAAAAGCAGAAGAAAAGGGTATAAGTGATAAACCGCTATTAAAAGAGGAATACCGGGCGTCCTCTGCTCTACAAACAGCATATAATTATCAAAAAACAGCTGCAAAGGTAGGGTTTGATTGGCCAGATGTAGAGGGCGCATGGGACAAATTTGCGGAGGAATGGCAGGAATTTCGTAATGAGGTGACGAAAGGTACAAATGCGTCACGTCTTGATGAATTTGGAGATGTCTTGTTCACACTTGTGAATTTAGCGCGTTTCTATAAGCTATCTCCAGAAGAGGCTATGTTACATGCCAATGAGAAGTTTGCGAGACGCTTTGGTTATGTAGAAGCAAAGGTAAAGGAAAGTGGAATGCCATTTTCTGATTATACATTAGAACAATTAGATGCTTTCTGGGATGAAGCTAAGCAGTTAGAAAAGGAGTAAAAATATGCGATTAGATAAATTTTTAAAGGTATCACGTTTAATTAAGCGTCGTACATTGGCAAAAGAAGTAGCAGATCAAGGTCGTATTACGATCAATGGTAAGGTCGCAAAAGCTAGTAGTACTGTTAAAGCGGGCGACGAGTTAGCCATTCGTTTTGGACAAAAAGTTGTGACAGCACGTGTAGAAGAATTACGTGATACTGTGAAAAAAGAAGATGCCGCAAAAATGTTTACTATTTTGAAGGAAGAGCGTCTTGAAAAAGTTGAGCCGGAATTTATTGATGACGAGGACTAATTAAACGTAACGGTATCTTAGTGTAGGAGTCTTCTGAAGTTGTCGTTTGGTTTTTGCCATAAAAGTGTAGCAACTTTAATAAAGTTGTCATGCTTTTAAGGTTGTCCGCATAAAGTGAACAGAAGCTAGGACGACTAAAGGAGGAAGAAAATGACGCTACATCAAGAAAGTAACCGTTACACAATTCCATCTGGAGAACATATTTTAACGATTCGTAATCGTAAAAGAATGGACATGACTTCTGTAAAATCGATTGAACGCTTTGATCAGGAAGAGTTTTTTATCAAGACGTCCCAAGGGCATTTGTTAATCCGTGGAGAAGAACTGCATATCGTTCATTTAGATGTTGACAAAGGGTTATTGACGCTTGAAGGAACTGTAAAAACTTTGCAGTACGACGAGGAGGAAAGTGGCTTCTCGAAAGGTTTCCTTCATAAATTGTTTGGATGATTGTTAGTGAACAATTTGTTCAGCTATTAGTCATGGTTTTGAGCGGTATAGCAGTCGGGTTCATTATTGATAGTGTAAGGCTCATTGTTTTTTCAACTCCAAAAAGGTCAAGCCTTCGAAGATGGATGATGGTATTTGAACTACTTACCTGGATTCTACTCGGAGGCCTGACATACTATTTATTATTTTGGCTAAAAGATGGCGCTTGGCGGGCTTATGACCCGCTAGCGCAAATAGCCGGAATTTTTTTGTATCAAACGTTTTTTCAAACTTTTTTACGTTTCATCGCAAGGGTTTTAGTGAATATAACATGGAGACCCTTGTGGTTCATCATACGATTAATAAGTGCTATCATTCGACAAATTTTTAGACTATTAATAAATATTGGAGCGTTTGTTTTAAGACCTTTTGTCAAAATTTATTCGTATTTGTCCAACACTTTTTTAAAAAAATTTCGATTTATCAAGTATAATAAAAGACAACAATAATTTTCGGAGGTGCGGGCATGCCTAAACGTCGTTCATCAAATGATGACCAACAAAACTATACTAAACTTGATAATGACTATGTCCGTAACACGGATAAAGCTATAAATCGTAAAATTCAAGCGCGGAAACGGAAAATGCGCCGTATCGCCTTTTTTGCGATTGTACCAGTCGTTATTATCGCCTTTCTCTTAAATATACTTTCGAATCAAAATGAAACTCTAGCTGCAAAAGAGCAAAAAAAGGTTGAAGCGAAGGAGCGTCTTTCTGAATTGAAAGATGAGCGAGACTCGTTAAATCTTAAAATTAAACAGTTAGAGGATGATGAGTATATCGCAAAGCTATTACGCAAAGATTATTTTTTATCCGAAAAAGGTGAAGTGATTTTCATTATACCGGACGAAAAAGATAAAAAAGGCGATATATCGGAGAAAAAAGATAAAAAAGACAGCATATCAGAAAAGAAAGGTAAAAAAGACGACTGAAAAGCTATGTATTGTTGACACTATTTTATTGTTATATATAATTAAAAGAGAAACTTATTGCAGTAAAAAGTTTGATTAAATTGATTACATGACTCATGAGTCGCTTAATTTTTAAGGAGGAGCATTTTTTTTATGTCAATTGAAGTAGGCAGCAAGGTACAAGGTAAAGTAACAGGAATCACAAATTTTGGAGCATTCGTTGAGCTGCCAGACGGCAAAACAGGCTTAGTACACATCAGTGAAGTTGCTGACAATTATGTAAAAGATATCAATGAGCATCTAAAAGTTGGAGATGAAGTTGAAGTAAAAGTGATGAATGTTGAAGCGGATGGAAAGATCGGTCTTTCAATCCGTAAAGCAAAGCCTCAAGCAGAGAGACCAGAGAGACCAGAGCGTCCAGCACGTCCACGTCGCGATAATCGTTCTAATGATCGCAACGATCGTCATCAGCCAAAAGAGAATTTTGAGCAAAAAATGGCACGTTTCTTAAAAGATAGTGATGAACGCCTAGCAACACTTAAACGTGCTACAGAGTCAAAACGCGGTGGTCGCGGAGCTAGAAGAGGGTAGTTTGCTGACTGTTTTAATCGTAGAAAAAGTGTATTAAATAGAGTTGGGATTAGCTTTTTAATAAAGCTAGTCCCTTTTTTTTAATAATCTTTGCATACATCTCATCCAGCTATAAGTCATCATAACTTTTCTAGTAGGATCTAAGTGTCGTCCTACAACGTGGATGTCGGTCTTTTCTTCTTTTTAGGAGCTTGCGCGGGTGCTTGTTCTGTTAGTGTTTCTGAAGACTTCTTGGTTGGGTTAACAACCATTTTGACAAGTAAAAATACACCGTAAACACTAACAGCTAATCCGGTGAGGAGTAAAAATATTTGTACGGCAAATGGTAAATTAATAAGAATGGATACGAGAATAATCATAGAGCCACTTCCACAAATTAAAGCAGCTTTAGTTAATGAACCCAAAAGAAATAAACCTCCTAGTTTACACGCTTTTTTCATTATTAGTATGCCATATTTTTAAGCTTATCACCATAATTTGGACGGGGGCGCTTCTCGATGAGCCGTCTAGGTGTAACAAAGTTTTTATGTGTGAAAGCGAAGCGGCAGCAACAACGGGTTTTTGTCTGTGCGAAAGCGAAGCGGCAGCAACAACGGGTTTTTGTCTGTGCGAAAGCGAAGCGGCAGCAACAACAGGTTTTTGTCTGTGCGAAAGCGAAGCGGCAGCAACAACAGGTTTTTGTCTGTGCGAAAGCGAAGTGGCAGCAACAACGGGTTTTGTCTGTCCGAAAGCGAAGCGACAGCAACAACGGGTTTTGTCTGTGCGAAAGCGAAGCGACAGCAACAACAGGTTTTTGTCTGTGCGAAAGCGAAGCGACAGCAACAACAGCAAAGGGGAATTGCTCGCGAAACCATTATCGCAGGACGTTACTAAACTGATTAATCCGGGGTCTCGGGCGATAAAGAAATAAATAAATTCGATATTTCTAGTATCCAACTTTAAAACTTAATAGGCTGCTGCACTACTAATCTGCAAAAAAAAATAGGCGTCTCAGAAATTATTCTGAGACGCCTATTTGAGATGACCCCTACGGGATTCGAACCCGTGTTACCGCCGTGAAAGGGCGGTGTCTTAACCACTTGACCAAGGGGCCTACTATGGTGGCGGCCGAGGGGATCGAACCCCCGACCTTACGGGTATGAACCGTACGCTCTAGCCAGCTGAGCTAGGCCGCCATTAAGATTATGGAGCGGAAGACGAGGTTCGAACTCGCGACCCCCACCTTGGCAAGGTGGTGTTCTACCACTGAACTACTTCCGCGTTTTGTCTTAAGCAACAAGTTATATAATACATGCCTTTGTATCTAACGTCAAGTAGTTTTTTAAAAAAAATTAATAAAAATATATGGTTTTATAAATTATTTAACTTCTTTCAGCGGGTGTCCAAACACCAGCTGAAATAGAGGAACTCAGTCTAAGAACGCCACATCCTGTGGCAACGACTGAGTGACCAACATCGTGTTGGCCTAAAGCCTTCGATTCCGGCCGCAATTATGCCGAGGCATAATTGATAGATTTGCTAACAAAAAGAGAGAGTATTTGATAACTGATCATCAACTCTTATTAAAAGTGTTTGGACTGCGCTGAAAAGGATCCACATCTTTATTCATCTCACCACCTTCAAAGGTAGGAGTCTTCTACTAAATGAAGATAAATGGCATATGTTTTAACAAATGTTAGCCACAACTTTTGATGATGGGCCCTTTTGATGGGAAATTTATCAATCTTTTGTTCTTAAGTAGAAAAGTATCAGTGTAACTGCTAGCTATATTAATTTCATGAAATAGGGAGCATCGATCAATGAAAAAGTAAGGGTGAACATGTACTAGACCTGTCTGGCATAGATTTTGTAGCGTATTTAAGTAACAATGCTGAAACTGAGTTGTGTAATTTTCGTAATTTTTAAACAAATTATACAGCAAGAGATGTTTCTAATTTTGTGCAGCGTATCGCTTTTGTAGAAATTGTTGCCATTTCTCGTATTTATGCATATGTATTCGTCGAAATGTTTATATTTTTTTCTGTCACCGTCAGACAATCTTTCCGTACATAATTTCTTATAATAGCTCCAAAAGTGCAGAAAGGGGATAGTGAAATGACGAGTATTGAATGGTATAACACGGCAAATGTAGACGAACAAAAATTAGGAGTGAAAAAAAGGCAATTGCTAATCGGCTCTTTGTTTTTTTTAACATCCTTCTTTTTAGCTCAGTCTGTTGTGTTTGAAGCGGCTGTACCTTTCTCGGTTCCTTTTTGGGCAATTATTCGAACGAAGTATAAGGAATATCCCAAATATGTTTTGTTCGGTAGTCTCATAGGGTGTTTTTTCCTTGGTCTTGGACAAGTCTTCATTTTAGCATTGCAAATAGTCATGTATGAATGTATTATGCGCTTCCGTTATTGGCAGCTACCACAAAGTATAGCGGTATCTTTAGCGGTACTGCTTGTGCAGATAATGTGGCAGGGGGTTATGTATCAAGGTTTACCTCCGGTGCTTGTGCAATTTTATGTAGGTTGTGAAGCGGCTTTAGCTCTTATTATGACGCTGTTTATGCAAGTGTTGTTTGTCAATTCTCATGAGTGGTTCACGACGCATTGGACTTATGAGAAGCTGGGCTCTGGATTAGTTGTATTCGCTGCTATGCTTACAGGGATGCAAGCAGTTGTCATTAGCTATTTTTCACTTCCCATTTTTTTATTACAATTATTCATTTGCTTCGGTGCATTAGTAGGAAGTGTACCATTAGCGACGGTTATCGGAGCCGTGCTCGGGACTCTCATAGGTGTTGCAAAACTTTCATTTACGGGTATGCTGTCTGTAGCCACCTTAACGGGATTGTGTGCAGGGATGGGGGCTCGCGTTGGAAGATTTGGTGTAGCAATTGGTAGTGTTTTGCCAAGTGTGTTTTTTTTATTTTACGATGCAACATTGCCTTTAGATAGCGTTTATTTTACATCGATTGCTGTTGGGAGTATTGTTTTTCTAACCATCCCCAAAAAATATTCTGATAAGGTTCGGGACAAGTTGTTTCCGCAGCGCGAGGAGGTCTTACTCGCCCGTCAAAATTGGTTAACAGAGCATGTTGCGTTTAAATTAGAGCATTTTCAGCATTTTGTACAATTTATGAAGGAGCTTGTGTTTGAGCGTTTTATGACAGCCCCGATAGAAGAGGCGAAGGAAGTGTCACCGATGAATACATGCTTAAGTTGTTTCCGTTATGATCGCTGTTGGGGAGCGCAAAATAACGGAATGGACAAGCTTATGACAGACTGGTTTCATATGAAGGGTGTTGGGAAGGATTCTTCTCTTCATCGTGTCGAAGAACAAATACGCTATAAATGCGTAAAATCAACGAAAATTTTCGAAGAATTGGAAACAGAGCTGTATAGGGAGCGCATTAATGGACAGTATTTTCATGGTAAGAAAATGATTGCGCTTCAGCTACGCGATATGAGTAATCATCTAAATCAATTAATAGCGGAGATGAAAGAAGAGACTATTTCATTCGTTAGTGTGGAAAAGGACATTACCCAACGATTAAAGGATGCACATATTGAATGTTTTCAACTAGATGTGCTAAGTAATAAGCCAGGAGCGCGAAAAATTGTCTGCGCTTTAGCGCCAGCACGAGTCAATTGGGAGGAAGACACAACATTAGCTGAACGGATGATATTGCCAATTTTATATGACATTTTTGAAGAACCATTTGAAATTGAAAAAGTGGTAGCAAGTGATATACCATTTCGTCACATTCAAGTAAGCTTTAGATCAGCTATTAGCTTTGAAGTAGAGTATGATATATACAGCATGTCTAAAGATGCGACATTATATTCGGGTGATTCCCATGCATTATTCCAATTACATCCAGGACTATTTGCGATTTTATTATCAGATGGTATGGGTCAGAGTAAAGAAGCGCAGCATGAGAGTAGAAAGTTAATACATTTAATGCGAGAATGCTTGAATTACAATATGAACCCAGAGACTGCAATGCATACGTTGCATTATGTCATGTCCCTAAAGCAACAAAATGATATGTATGCAACACTTGATTTCGCACTTGTCGATTTACAACACGGTGATTTATGGTCGTGGAAGGCTGGGGGAATGTCTACGTATATTTTACGTGGTAAAGAGGTGCTGAAGGTTGAAAGCAATGCAGCGCCCGTAGGTTTTTTATCCATTTCAGCAGTCGAGGCTGAAAAAAGAAAGCTTAAAGCGGGCGATGTCATTTTGATGCACTCTGATGGATTATTTTCAAGCGTTGATGATTGGGACGAGCAAGAAGAGGCATTTTTAGCGTATGCGCAGCAGGTAGCAGGCACTACTAAAACTATCCAGGAAAAACTAACAACGATTATGCAATCTTTCCAATCTTACTATGCCATTGAAGACGATTGCACTGTATTGATGCTGGAGGTTACACATGTTGTACCTACATGGGCTGTATTTAGGCCAGTTCAACACTCTATGAGCAATTCATCATAAAAGAGAACGAAAAGGGGAGGAGAAGCGTTTGTCACTTGAATTAAAGGTCAAAAAATTTATCGAAGAAGAGCAATTATTACAGCAAGACGACCATCTTCTCATCGCCGTTTCGGGTGGAGTGGATTCGATGGCTTTACTCCATTATTTTGTCAAAACAAAAGAGCAATGGGGAATTACGGTAGAAGCCGTACATGTGGATCATATGTTAAGAGGTGAAGCATCTGCTGAGGACAGAGCTTTTGTCCAAAAATATTGTGATGAGTATGGTGTATACTTATATGCAAAGGCAATTCCAATACCAGAGATTATGGCTTTAGAAAATGGGAATACACAGCTTATTTGTCGTAGAGAACGGTATCAATATTTTAAAGAGGTCATGGGAAAAACAAATGCTAGCAAGCTTGTAACTGCACATCATGCGGACGACCAACTGGAGTCAGTATTAATGGCCCTGACAAAAAATGCAACGATAAATGGTATGCAAGGTATACGTTCACAACGTATTTTTGAAGGAAAAACATTAATTCGTCCGTTTTTAACGGTTACAAAGTCCGAAATAAGGGAATATTTACTTAAGCAAGGTTTAGATTATCGGGAAGACGCTAGCAATGCTAAGGACACCTATGTACGTAATCGTTTTAGACATCATGTGGTGCCTTTGTTAGAGGTAGAAAACCCACGAGTAACAGAGCAGGTAACCCATTTTACAAAACAATTGCAAGAAGACGATGCCTATTTAATGACATTGGCGGAAGATGTATTTTCTAGAACAATAAAAAGAATAGACGGAAATACATATAGCATGGAAATTAAGGCTCTTCAATTGGTACCACTTGCTTTACAAAGGAGGCTCATTTTAATACTATTAAACTATCTTTACAAAGATTCAAATACGATACAAAGTTATGCTTTATTGACTTCGATTTCAAAGCTTTGTGATACGATAGCAGGGTATGCTGAAGTTCACTTGCCAGAAGATTTTATAGCAGTTCGCAGTTACGGAAAATTAACGATTCAGAAGAAAGAGCCATTAGAAGGTCAAGCTTCTCCTGAGAAAGAGATTATTTCGATTGCTAATGGGTGGACAACACTGACGAATGGTGAACGTTTAGGCGTAGTTGAGTTGCCTGATTTATCGTCTGAAATGCTGACGGATACTGCACAACTTTTTTATTTTAACGCTAGCAAACTCAAACTTCCACTCTATGTTAGGGCGCGTAAGGAAGGGGACAGAATACTGTTAAAAGGAATGGATCAGCCAAAACGCTTATCTCGCCTTTTTATAGATGAAAAGATTCCTTTAAATGAGCGAAATAGCTGGCCGTTACTGATTTCTCAATCTGATGAGGTCGTAGCGGTAATTGGTGTGCGTATGGGAATGTTTTTTTCAATCTCTCCGCAACCAAACGATGATACAGTGCTCATCGTAGACTAAGGTCTTTGTAAAATTTCACCGCAAATGGTTGAACATTTTTTTATACACACGAGGAGGAATCGCTATGTTACAAAATGACATCGAAAAAGTTATGATTACAGAAGAACAATTACAAGAAAGAATCGCTGAGTTAGGGGCGCAATTGACAGAGGAATACAAAGATTCATTCCCGTTAGCTGTTGGTGTTTTAAAAGGGGCAATGCCTTTTATGACAGACTTGATGAAACGTTTCGATTCTTTCATTGAGCTAGATTTTATGGATGTTTCTAGCTATGGCAATGCTACAGTTTCATCAGGGGAAGTTAAAATTCTAAAGGATTTAAATACAAGCGTTGAGGGACGTGACGTATTAATCATCGAGGATATCATTGATAGCGGCCTAACGTTAAGCTATTTAGTTGACTTATTTAAATACCGCAAAGCAAAATCCATCAAAATCGTTACATTGTTAGATAAACCATCAGGTCGTAAAGTAGACTTAGGTGCTGATTATGTTGGTTTTAAAGTACCAGACGGTTTTGTTGTAGGGTATGGTTTAGACTACGCAGAAAAATATCGTAATTTACCGTATATCGGCATTTTAAAGCCAGAAGTGTATTCTTTCTAATCAAGTAAGAAGTCAACGAAAGAACACCAGCTATGAAGAGTAAGAGCCTCCAGCGAAGGTCATAGATTTTTAGTTTTTTTAACTTTTTTCAGCGGGTGTCCAAGCACTCGCTGAAATAGAGGAACTCAGGTTAAGAACTTCACATCCTGTGAAAACGCCTGAGTATCAATCATAAATCAAAAAAATCTAGGCAAATTGTTCTGAAGTAACGGGTACAAACGCTGGAACATAGTAAATAAATGCATAAATATGTTTCGATTTCGACAAAAATCGCACGAAACTTTTTTTATGTAGGGCTTTTCGTTGTATGATGAAATCATGATATGTTAAGATTTTACTTATAATTTTTCTGTTGTAATGAGGAGGCTGGAGATGAATCGAATATTTCGATATACCATATTCTATTTACTGATTTTCTTAGTGATTATCGGTATTTTTGGTACTTTCAATGGTGGAACTTCACCAACGAAAGAGTTAACTTATTCTGAGTTTCAAGATGCTCTAGATAAGAAAGAAATAACAAGTGCTACAATTCAACCTGATAAACAAGTATACATCGTTGAGGGTACGATGAAGGGTTATGAGAAGGGACAACGCTTTACAGTAAATATCCCTCGTGAAAACCAATCTTTATTGAACCGTATCGATGAGGCTGCTAAGGATAAGAATAGTAATATTAAATATTTAACAGCGCCAGAAACAAGTGGATGGATTCAGTTCTTTACAGGAATTATTCCTTTCATCATTATCATTTTCTTATTCTTCTTCCTAATGAGTCAATCTCAAGGTGGCGGTAATAAAGTGATGAGCTTTGGTAAAAGTAAAGCCAAACTTTATGACGATCAGAAGAAAAAAGTTCGTTTTACAGATGTAGCGGGTGCTGATGAAGAGAAGGCAGAGCTTGTAGAGGTTGTTGACTTCTTAAAGGATCACCGTAAATTTACTGAAATTGGTGCTCGAATTCCAAAGGGTATCTTACTTGTAGGTCCTCCTGGTACAGGTAAAACATTACTTGCACGAGCGGTAGCGGGTGAGGCTGGCGTACCATTCTTCTCGATTTCAGGTTCTGACTTCGTAGAAATGTTTGTCGGTGTCGGTGCATCACGTGTTCGTGACTTATTCGAAAATGCAAAGAAAAACGCACCTTGTATCATCTTTATCGATGAGATTGATGCAGTAGGTCGTCAACGTGGCGCAGGTCTTGGTGGTGGCCATGACGAGCGTGAACAAACATTGAACCAATTGTTAGTTGAAATGGATGGTTTCGGAGCAAACGAAGGTATTATTATTATCGCTGCAACAAACCGCCCAGATATTTTAGATAAAGCGTTATTACGTCCTGGTCGTTTTGACCGTCAAATTACAGTAGGACATCCTGATGTAAAAGGTCGTGAAGCGATTCTAAAAGTACATGCGCGCAACAAGCCTTTAGCAGATACAGTAGATTTAGCTGCTGTTGCACAACGTACACCAGGTTTCTCAGGTGCCGACTTAGAGAACTTGTTAAATGAAGCTGCACTTGTAGCTGCTCGTAAAAGTAAACGTACAATTAATATGGCAGATATCGATGAGGCATCTGACCGAGTAATTGCAGGTCCAGCAAAAGCTAGCCGCGTTTACTCAGCGAAAGAGAAGAAACTTGTATCCTTCCATGAAGCCGGCCACGTAGTTGTTGGTTTAGAGCTAGATGAAGCAGATACAGTACACAAAGTAACAATCGTCCCTCGTGGCCAAGCTGGAGGTTACGCGATTATGTTGCCGAAGGAAGAACGTTTCTTCACAACAAAACAAGAATTATTAGACCGTATTGCTGGACTTCTTGGTGGTCGTGTGGCAGAGGAAATCGTACTTGGCGAAGTTTCTACTGGGGCACATAACGACTTCCAAAAGGTAACAAGTATTGCACGTGCCATGGTCACTGAATATGGTATGAGTGAAAATCTTGGTGCAATGCAGTTTGGTTCAAGTCAGGGTGGGAATGTATTCCTAGGTCGTGACTTTAATTCAGATCAAAACTATTCTGATTCAATCGCTTATGAAATTGATAAAGAAATGCAAAAAATTATTGATTCGCAATATGAGCGTACTAAACGAATCCTAACTGAAAAACGTCATTTACTTGATTTAATTGCAAACACATTAATGGAAAAAGAAACATTGAATGCGCAAGAAATCGAGCACTTACGTGATCACGGTGTCTTACCGGAACCTGAGGTAGAACCGGTTGTAGAAAAAGCTCCTAAAGCTGAAGCTCAACCAATATTGGATGTAGTTGGTGAACAGGCTGTTCAAAAAGAATTGCTTAGCAATGAGCCGGATCCAACAACAGCTGATTTACCTAAAGAAGGTAGAGAATCGAATGATACACCAAAAGGTATCGATGAAAAGCGTGATTAATATGGGAAAGACTGTTTACGATTTTAGTAAGCAGTCTTTTTCTTTGCCTTTTTTCGGTATCACTCGCGTTGCTCGCTCTAGGATCTCGGGCCAGCAGATGTTTTTTGCACGAAAGCGTAGTGCAACGTAGCGGCAGCAGCAGATGTTTTTTACGCGACAGCGTAGTGCAACGTAGCAGCAGCGATGTGTTTTTGTCTGTGCGAAAGCGAAGCGACAGCAACACAGCACGATGTGGTCACGAAGGCGTTATCACAGGACGTGATGGTTTTAGCCTTCGTTTTTCTATCGCTGATCCCCGAGGAGTCGCTCAGCCTCCACTACAATCAACTTTTCCACATGACATACTTTTAACATAATGTTATCCGATTTTTGGATTTTGTCGGAATGCTTTTGAGATTTATCAACCAACTATTGAATTTTATCTACCAACTTTCGCGTTTTATCAACCAACTATTGAATTTTATCTACCAACTTTCACGTTTTATCACCCAATTTTTAATTTTTATCGACATCTACCTTCCAAAGAGCAAAAAAGGATTCATACACAAAACTGTGTGTGAATCCTTTTACTTTATTAAGTCGCCCAGCCGGAACGGAAATCAACCCTACGTTATGGTGATGAGCCTTTTTAAGTGAACCATGAATGCTATTTCATAGGAATAAAAGTATGGTATCATTTTCTAAAGTGTTTTAACTTTTTTCCGATTCCGGACGCAATTATACCGAGGCATAATCGATGTTGATTTTTTTATGCATGAGTATGCATTGTTTTAGTTGTATCAATCGCATAGTGACAGGTACAATTACGATGAGGGGCAATAAATAGGAGGCATCAATCATGATTTTAGTTTTAGATGCAGGAAATTCGAATATCGTATTAGGTGTCTATGATGATAACGATCAATTGGCCTTCCATTGGCGTATGGTGACAGACCTTCGTAAAACAGAAGATGAATATGCAATGCAAGTTTTATCTTTCTTTAATCATGCAGGCATTTCATTTGAACAGGTTACAGGCATTATTATATCCTCTGTTGTACCACCAATAATGTTTTCGTTAGAAGCGATGTGTCAAAAGTATTTTCGTAAAAAACCGCTCGTTGTAGGACCAGGCGTGAAAACAGGATTGAATATTAAATATGAAAACCCACGTGAAGTGGGATCAGACCGCATAGTGAACGCTATTGCAGCTCTTGATGTTTATAAAGCACCACTGATTATTGTTGATTTTGGTACTGCCACAACATATTGTTACTTAAACGAAAAGGGCGATTATATGGGCGGTGCTATCGCTCCGGGTATTTCGATTTCAACGGAGGCACTCTATACACAGGCAGCTAGATTGCCGCGTATTGAAATATTACGCTCTACACATATTGTTGGAAAGACAACTGTATCTGCGATGCAGGCCGGAATTTTTTATGGCTTTGTTGGACAAGTTGAGGGAATTGTTAATCGCATGAAAGCACAAAGTAAGGAAGAACCTTTAGTAATTGCTACTGGAGGATTAGCAAATTTAATTGCTGGGGAGACGCAATCTATTGATGTAGTTGACCCGTTTTTAACATTAAAAGGCTTGTATAAGCTATATAAACGCAATCAATAAGAAATGAGGGACATTTCATTTATGAAAGACTATTTAGTACGAGGTTTAGGGTTCAACGGACAGGTTCGTGTTTTTGCAGCTTGTACAACAGCAACTGTAGGAGAAGCGCAACGTCGTCATAATACATGGCCTGTTGTGTCAGCAGCCCTTGGTCGTTCTATGACTGCTGCGGTGATGATGGGTGCCATGTTAAAAGGTGAGGAAAAAATCACTGTTAAAATTGAGGGGAACGGTCCAATCGGTCCAATGGTAATTGATAGTAACGCGCATGGTGAAGTACGTGGCTTTGTAACAAATCCTCACGTTCATTTCGATTTAAACGAGCACGGTAAGCTTGATGTTCGAGCAGGTGTTGGAACAGAGGGTGCATTAACAATCGTAAAAGATCTTGGCTTGAGAGACATGTTCTCTGGTCAAACACCAATTGTATCAGGTGAAATTGCTGAGGACTTTACTTACTATTTCGCTACGTCAGAGCAAGTGCCTTCATCAGTTGGATTAGGGGTTTTAGTAAACCCTGATAACACAATTCTTGCAGCTGGTGGTTTTATCCTTCAATTAATGCCAGGCTGTGATGAAGAGACAATCAATGAAATTGAGCAGCATCTTGCTACTTTAGAGCCTGTTTCAAAAATGATTGAAAAAGGTTTTACACCGGAGCAAATTTTAGAAGCTGTATTAGGAGAAGGTCATCTACAAATTTTAGATTCCATGCCTGTAGAATTTAAATGTCAATGTTCAAAAGAGCGATTTGGTGCAGCGATTTTAGGGTTAGGGACACAGGAAATTCGAGAAATGGTTGAAGAGGATGGCGAAGCAGAAGCACAATGTCACTTCTGTTTAGAAACATACCATTTCTCAAAAGAAGAATTAGAAGGATTTATCGATGAGCTCAACGCGTAATCGACGACCTTTATCCACTGCAACACCCAACCAAACGCCCTTATTGCAACGCCGTCTTAAGACAAAACCTGCTTTAACAGTTATTGCAATCTTATTATTAGGAAATATTTTATGGATTATTTCTTGGTTAATCCCTAATAAAGAACAGGAAATTGGTAGCGACGAGCAAGTCGCTGCCGTTGACGGGGAGATTATTACACGCCAAGAGTGGATGGTTGCCATGGAAGAACGCTATGGTAAAGAGACGCTACAAAACTTAGTGAATGAATCTGTGATGGGAAAGGCTGCTAAAAAGTTTAAAATACAAGTATCGGATAAGGAGATTGATTTAGAATTAGCTTTAATGCGTTCTGCTCAAGATAAATTTGATACTGCAATGCAAAACCTTTCATCAGAGCAACTGCGACAAAAAATTCGCTCACAGCTTATTTTGGATAAAGTACTGACGAAAGACGTGGTTATAAAAGAAGGTAGTATCGAAAAATATTATGAGGAAAATCAAGCACTGTACAATACGCAAACAAGCTATCGGACGAATTTTATAGAAGTGAATTCAAAAAAAGCTGCTGAGGAAGCATTAAGTGAAATGAAAGATGCCTCTAATTTTTCGGTGCTAGCACGGGAAATATCAGTAGACAGTGCGTCAGCTAGTTTAGGCGGAGATATTGGCTTCCTCACTGAAAAACAGGAAAATGTCGACCCTGCCATTTTAAAAGCAGTAAAGGCTTTAAAAGCAGGTGAGGTCAGTAAAGCATTTAAGCTTGCTAACGGTCATTATGGAATTGTGCAAGTTCAAGAGATAACAGAAGGACAATCCTTTACATATGACGATGTGAAAGAACATATTGAACGTGAGCTTGCGTTAGAGCAATTACCACAACATGTTACACCGGAATCGTTTTGGTCTGAATTCAATGCAACTTGGTATTACGGAGAAGCGAAAAAAGGAAAATAACAGATTGCTCTGAAATGAGCTTAAGAATCTGCAAGATATCTGCGGGAAAAGTGAGCCAGGGAAACCCCTGCAGACGTTTAGCGTCAACAGAGTGAAGGCTACCCTAGGATATTGAGCAGATTTTTTGTTTACCCTAGTGTAGATTGGTTGCAATAAATATTCTGAAAATACAGGTTGTATTTATTGACAATCGAATGGAAAAATTGATAAAATCAAAAATAAGTAAAGCCTATAAAAATAGTAGGGATTAGGAGTGGATTGATAAATGAGTAGATTAGCGAACTCGGTAGCTGAATTAGTCGGTAAAACACCAATTGTTAAATTAAATCATGCGACAGGTGAAAATGAAGGTACTGTTTATGTAAAATTAGAATATTTTAACCCGGGCAGCTCAGTGAAAGACCGTTTAGCTTTAGCGATGATTGAAGCAGCTGAGAAAGACGGTACATTAAAGCCGGGTGGTACAATTATTGAGCCTACTTCTGGAAATACAGGTATTGGTCTTGCGATGATTGCTGCAGCTAAAGGCTATAAAGCTATTTTAGTAATGCCAGAAACAATGAGCTTAGAGCGTCGCAACTTATTACGTGCATATGGTGCAGACCTTGTATTAACACCTGGACCAGCAGGTATGAAAGGTGCAATATCTAAGGCGGAGGAATTGGCTGCTGAGCATGGCTACTTTTTACCACAACAATTCACGAACCCAGCTAATGCAGTTGTTCACCGTTTAACAACTGGTCCAGAAATTGTAGAAGCATTTGAAGGTTTAACAGTAGATGCATTTGTTGCTGGTGTTGGTACAGGTGGTACAATTACAGGTGCAGGCGCTGTACTAAAAGAGAAGTACCCAAATATTGAAATTATTGCAGTTGAGCCAAAAGATTCACCAGTGCTTTCTGGCGGTCAACCAGGGCCTCATAAAATTCAAGGTATCGGAGCTGGCTTCGTACCTGAAGTGCTAGATACAGACGTGTATTCTTCTGTATTCCCAGTCGACAATGAGATTGCTTTCGAGGTAGCTCGTAAAGTAGCACGTGAAGAAGGTATCTTATGCGGTATTTCATCAGGTGCAGCTATTTACGCTGCTATTGAGGCAGCAAAACGTTTAGGTAAGGGCTCAAATGTTCTTGCAATCGTACCTTCTAATGGGGAACGTTATTTATCAACACCTTTATATCAATTCGAAGACTAATCTAATTATTTATACGTCAAGGCTCCTTTAACGAGGAGTCTTTTTTATTTGTGAAAGAATCTAAATTTATTATGTAAATGAGCGCTTTAGCACATTTGTTCATCGCCGCTCTATGTAGAAACAATCGGTAATTAATTACTTGGCTATTGAAAAATATTCGCTTCCAGGCAATATTCAAGTTAAGATGGAATCACATCATATGACTTAAAGGGGAATAGCAACTTGAAGACAATACTAACGAAAACAATACCGATGGATGCAGACTCGTTTTTTTATAGTTATAAGAAGCTAACAGAAGCAGAACAAGCACATGTGTTTTTAGAAAGTGGACGCGGAGGACATTTTACAATAGCTGCTTGGAATCCGTTAGCTACAGCACAATCTGTCGAAAATGGTTTGTTTGTAAATTGGAGAAATGGTGAGACTGAAAATTTAATCGGTGAACCTCTTGCTTTGTTAGAGAAATTAGTGGAGAACTATCACATTTCATATAATGCGAAGCTTCCTGTTTTTCAAGGTGGAGCTATCGGGTTCGTAGCATACGATTACGCTCGTAAAATAGAAGTGTTACCTAATACTGCTGTAGATGATTTACATATACCAGATATCTATTTTTATATATTTGACTGCTGGGCAGTACACGATGTGAAAACAAATAAAGTAACGTTTATGAAGCTAACAGACTGTAATGTGGATTTGGAAGAATGGGCTAATGTGTGGCAAGAGGCCGCGCAAGAAGGATTGCTTACACGTAAGTTTGAAAAAACAAGCGCTGTAGAAATAGTAAATGACGAAAGTGAATTGTTAGTATCGTTTGCTGGGACTGACTTTGAGGAAGCGGTTAGTAAAATCCAAACATACATAGCGCAAGGCGATGTATTTCAAGTGAATTTGTCGGTACGCCAATCCAAAAAGTTAAACGCAACTGCAATGGATGTATATGAAGCATTACGTGCATTTAATCCTTCACCTTACATGGCTTATATAGAAGCACCGGATTTTGCTGTCGTTTCTGGTTCACCAGAGCTATTGGTGAAGCGTCATGGTAAAGAGTTGTCTACTCGACCGATTGCTGGTACACGACCAAGAGGGAAATCGGAGACAGAGGATTTAGCATTAGCGCAGGAATTGATTGATAACGACAAGGAACGTGCTGAACATGTAATGCTTGTTGATCTAGAGCGTAATGATTTAGGGAGAGTATCTACATATGGAACGGTTGAAGTAGATGAGTTCATGGTGATTGAACGCTATTCACACGTAATGCACATTGTTTCCAATGTACGAGGAGAAATAGCGGAAGGGAAAACCAATGCAGACGTTATCCGTGCCATGTTCCCAGGAGGAACGATAACAGGTGCACCTAAAATTCGTACGATGCAGATTATTGAAGAATTAGAACCTGTAAGACGAGGATTATATACGGGTTCAATTGGCTGGTTAGGCTTCACAGGTGATATGGAGTTTAATATTGTTATTCGTACAGCGTTTGTTAAAGATGGAGTAGCGCATATTCAGGCAGGAGCAGGTATTGTTATTGATTCTGTCCCGGAAAGAGAATACCAAGAATCTTTAAATAAAGCGAAGGCGATGTGGCAGGCAAAGGCAATGGCAGAGGAGCGAGTAAAATGATTTTAATGATTGATAACTACGATTCTTTTACGTATAACCTTGTACAGTATTTTGGGGAATTTGGTCATGAATTAGTGGTAAAAAGAAATGATGTATTAACGGTGAAAGATATTGAGCAGCTTGCACCAAATATGATTGTTATTTCGCCAGGCCCATGTAGCCCGAATGAAGCGGGTGAAAGCCTGAACATTATTAAGTATTTCGCGGGAAATATTCCGATTTTAGGCGTTTGCCTTGGCCATCAAGCCATTGCCCAAGTATTCGGAGGGAATGTTATACGAGCTGAGCGTTTGATGCATGGTAAAACATCACCTGTGCTACATGCAGAAATAGGTTTGCATAAGGGGATGCCAAATCCATTTGCGGCTACTCGTTACCACTCCTTAATTGTAGAAAAAGAAACATTACCCGCATGTTTTGAAGTGACGGCATGGACAGAAGAAGGAGAGATTATGGGCATTCGTCATAAGGACTATCCAATTGAGGGAGTGCAATATCATCCTGAATCGATTATGACGGAGCAAGGTAAAAAGCTTCTACGCCAGTTTATAGATTTGTATGTTGAGGGAGCGAAGTAAATGCTGTGCTGGATGAATGGAGACTACATAGCGGCGCAGGATTTGCGCATTTCACCATTTGATCATGGATTTTTATACGGGTTAGGCTTTTTTGAAACGTTTCGAACGTATAAAGGAAAGGTGTTTTGCTGGGAAGCGCATATGGAAAGGTTGCAAATGGCACTTTCTCAATATCGTATTCATATGTCCTATACCGAAGCGGATTTACTGAATGTTGTTCAGCAATTAAATGAACAGGCCGATGGACAGGATGGGTATTTCCGAATAAATGTCTCAGCTGGAGAGCATAGTATCGGTTTACAGCCTACTGAATATAGACAACCGAATGTTATTGTTTTTCGCAAAGAATTACACGATACACCTCGAGGTATGGAAAAAAACGCACAGTGGCTTGTAACACCGCGTAATACTCCTGAAAAAGGGCTTCGAGTGAAATCGCACCATTATGGCAATAACGTTCTTGGACGTTTTGAGATGCCATCTTTGGCGCAACAAGAAGGCTTCTTTTTAACGGAAGATGGCTTTGTTGCTGAAGGTGTCACATCAAATATCTTTTGGGTGAAAGATGATATACTATATACGCCTTCCTTAGAGACTGGTATTTTACCTGGAATTATCCGAGCGTGGGTAATTGAGCGAGCACAATCTCTAGGGATTAAGGTAAAAGTAGGTTTCTTTACTAAAGAGGATGTAGAGCAAAGTTCAGAGTGCTTTATTACTAACTCTACACAAGAGCTTGTTCCAATTCTTAGCTTAGAGAGCAAGCAGTTATTAGGCAATAAAGGGCCTGTTTATTCGCGTTTACATGAAGCATTTGTCAATGAAGTGGAACAAGAATAGAAGGAGAGTTAACATGCTAGAAAAATATACAACACCATTAACTATTAACGGTATCACGTTAGACTATACAGCAGAAACTTTTGTGATGGGTATTTTAAATGTCACACCGGATTCATTTTCAGATGGAGGAAAGTACTATAACGTAGGAGCAGCTGTTGCACAAGCGAAAAAAATGGTAGCTGAGGGTGCTAAAATTATTGATGTTGGTGGAGAATCAACACGACCAGGATATGAACGTATTTCCGATGAGGATGAAATTGCACGAATTGTACCGGTTATTCAAGCGTTAGCAACTGAAGTACCAGCAATTATTTCGGTGGATACGTATAAAGCGAACGTAGCACGCGCAGCCATTGAGGCGGGTGCACATATTATTAATGATATTTGGGGAGCGAAGGCTGAGCCTGAGATTGCTCGGGTTGCTGCAGATTTAAATGTACCGATTATTTTAATGCATAATCGAGACAACACTGATTATGGTGCTGATTTCTGGATGGGAGCAAAGGCCGACTTAGAGAAGAGCATTGCTATTGCCAGGGCTGCAGGTATACCAGATAGCCATATTATTTTAGATCCAGGCATAGGCTTTGCGAAAACTACCGCTCAAAATATAGAAATGATGCAACATTTAGAGGATTTAGTAGCAATGGGTTATCCTGTTTTGCTAGCGACTTCACGTAAATCAATGATTGGTAATGTCTTAAAGCTACCTGTAGAGGAGCGTATAGAAGGTACAGGAGCAACAGTTGTTTACGGTATTGAAAAAGGCTGTCATATGATTCGTGTGCATGATGTAAAGGAAATGGCACGAGCTACACATATGGCTGATATTTTAGTTGGTAAGCGTACGTATAAGGAGGAAGCGTAATGGACTATATTCATTTAAAGGATATGCAGTTTTACGGCTATCACGGTGTTTTAGCGGCGGAAACAACACTCGGTCAACGCTTCCGTGCGAATGTTTCACTTGCTGTAGACATGACAAAGGCTGGGGAGACTGATGACTTAAATTATACGGTGAACTATGCAGAGGTTTATGCGTTATGCCGTGATATCGTAGAAGGTGAGCCGTTCAAGCTTATTGAAGCACTTGTATCCAAAATAGCGAACAGTATTTTAGAGACATACTCAGAAAAGGTTAAGGGTGTTCGCGTCGAGCTTATTAAACCAGACCCGCCAATCCATGGCTATTATAAAGAAGTATCGGTAGAGGTAACGAGAGGTGATTACTAATGAATGATGTGTATTTATCAATCGGTACTAATATGGGAGATCGATTTGAAAACTTACAACAAGCTGTTACCCTTTTAAAGGGCAAAGAGGAAATAGCAGTTGTACACATTTCTTCTGTTTATGAAACAGCTGCTGTCGGCTACACTGACCAAGCAGATTTTTTAAATATTGCTGTGCATATTAAAACGAGTTATTCATCTTCTGAAATGCTGAAAATTTGCCAGGGGGTTGAAAGTGAACTTGGGCGTGTTCGTGAATTTCGATGGGGCCCACGAAGCATTGACCTTGACATTTTGCTCTACAATCACGAAAATATTGAAACAGAGAGCTTAATTGTTCCACATCCAAGAATGTATGAGCGAGCTTTCGTATTAGTACCACTGATAGAAATTACGCCTGCACCAGTAGGAAAACAGCTGCAAAGGGCACATGGTATAATGCAACAGATGGATTGTGAAGAGGAAGACGTAACTTTATGGCAAGCATCAGCAGAGCTGAAAAATATGCAGTCCGTTAATTAAGTTTCTAATCCTAAAGTTAAAGTCTCCGGACGTAATTATGCCGAGGCATATTTGATTGTATTGCATTAATGATAGATATATATATAGAAATAGGTGAAAACCTATAGAAGGGGGAAAACATCGTTGAGTCAGACAACTGAGAAGCCGTTTCAAATTGGTGATATAGTCATGGACAACCGTGTCGTATTAGCGCCAATGGCAGGAATCTGTAACTCTGCTTTCCGTTTAACTGTTAAGGAGTTCGGAGCAGGGCTAGTATATGCAGAAATGATTAGTGATAAAGGGATTGTCCAGAAGAACGAAAAAACACTAGGCATGCTTTATATAGATGAGCGTGAAAACCCACTTTCATTGCAAATTTTTGGTGGTGATAAGGAAACACTAGTGGAAGCGGCCAAGTATGTAGATGAAAACACAACTGCTGATATTATCGATATTAATATGGGCTGCCCAGTCAATAAAATTATTAAATGTGAAGCGGGCGCTCGTTTACTTTTAGATCCGAATAAATTATATGAAATGGTAGCGGCTGTTGTAGATGCAGTAAAAAAACCTGTCAGCGTAAAAATGCGTATTGGTTGGGATGACGAGCATATCTTTGCTGTTGAGAACGCACAAGCTGCCGAACGTGCTGGTGCTTCAGCAATAGCTGTTCATGGACGTACACGTGTACAAATGTACGAAGGAAAAGCAAATTGGGATATCATTCGTCAAGTGAAGGAAAATGTAAAAATTCCTGTGCTTGGTAATGGTGATGTAGAAACTCCTCAAGATGCAAAACGTATGCTTGATACTACTGGGGTGGATGCAGTAATGATTGGACGCGCTGCTCTAGGGAATCCATGGATGATTTATCGTACAGTTCAATACCTTGAAACTGGTGAGTTAAAGGAAGAGCCTAATGTACGTGAAAAAATTGATGTGTGTTTGCTTCACTTTGAACGTCTTATGCAATTAAAAGGCGAATCTGTGGCGGTACGAGAGATGCGTAAACATGCTTCGTGGTATTTAAAAGGTATTCGCGGTAATGGTAAAGCGCGTAAAGCGATTAACCAAACAGAAACTGCGGTAGAGCTACGTGCGCTATTAAATGGAATTGTACAAGACTATGAAGAGCTTGAATCTAAATTAATAGTACCGGAAGCAAAAGAATTAATTATTTAACTTCTTTCAGCAGGTGTCCAAACATCCGTTGAAAGAAGTTAAATTGATTAAATTGAAGAGGCGTCTCACCGTTCGTTTTGAGACGTCTATTTTTTTGCCAACTTTAATTTTTAGAATTATTAATCATTTATTCTCTTATGGAAATTAAATCGAAACAGATGATTACAGCAATAAAATTGTGTACAATAGAAATATTATGGACGTAAACGCAACGCGGACAATTTAATAAGGAGTGAAACAAGTGTCAAACATAGAAGAATTAAATGATCAGCTTTTGGTGAGACGCCAAAAAATGACGGCTATTCGAGAAAATGGTCAAGATCCATTTGGTAGTCGTTTTGAACGTACGCATTTATCAACGGAAGTGCGTGAACAATTTGCAGATCAAACAAAAGAGCAGCTAGAGGAAAACCTACAAGAGGTAATTATTGCGGGTCGTATTATGACGAAACGCGGTAAAGGAAAAGCTGGCTTTGCACATATTCAAGATTTAGGTGGCCAAATTCAAATTTACGTTCGTCAGGATCATGTTGGCGAAGAAGCATATGAATTATTTAAACAAGCTGACCTAGGCGATATCGTAGGGATTCGTGGTAATGTATTCCGAACACAAGTAGGAGAGCTTTCAGTTAAAGCTGAAGGATTTACATTCCTATCAAAAGCTTTACGCCCTATGCCGGAAAAATTCCATGGCTTACAAGATGTTGAACAACGTTACCGTCAACGTTATTTAGATTTAATGACGAATGAGGATAGTAAAACTACATTCATTACACGTTCTAAAATTATCCGTGCTATTCGCAACTATTTAGATAACGCAGGGTATTTAGAAGTAGAAACACCAATGCTTCATACGATTGCTGGTGGTGCAGCAGCTCGTCCATTTATTACACACCATAATGCACTCGATATGGAATTATATATGCGTATTGCAATCGAACTGCATTTGAAACGTCTAATTGTTGGTGGACTAGAAAAAGTATATGAAATTGGTCGTGTTTTCCGAAATGAAGGGATTTCAACACGCCACAATCCTGAATTCACAATGATAGAACTGTATGAAGCTTATGCAGACTACAAAGATATTATGTCTCTAACAGAAAACCTTGTTGCTCATGTAGCTCAAGAAGTTTTAGGTACTACTACAGTTCAATACGGTGAAGATGAAATTAATCTTGCTGTAGGCTGGAAACGAGTTCATATGGTAGATGCAGTAAAAGAAGCTACAGGTGTAGACTTCTGGCAACATATGACTAAGGAGCAAGCTCAAGCACTTGCTAAAGAACATGGAGTAGAAGTTAAAGAAACTCATGAAGTAGGACATATTATTAACGAGTTCTTCGAGCAAAAGATTGAGGAGACTCTTGTTCAACCTACATTTGTTTATGGTCATCCAGTAGAAATCTCACCTCTAGCAAAGAAAAATCCAGAGGACGAGCGTTTCACTGACCGTTTCGAACTATTTATCGTTCGACGTGAGCATGCAAATGCCTTTACAGAACTAAATGATCCAATTGACCAACGTGAGCGCTTTGAAGCTCAGTTAGCTGAAAAAGCAGCTGGTAATGATGAAGCACACGAAATGGACAATGATTTCATTGAAGCATTAGAATACGGTATGCCTCCAACAGGTGGATTAGGTATTGGTATCGACCGTCTAATCATGCTTCTTACAAATTCACCATCAATTCGTGACGTATTATTATTCCCAACAATGCGCCATACTACTAAATAGTAGTTTTAAAAGGTGATCTTGAATAAGCAGGAGTCGAAGTGCAGAAGAAGCACCAAGACTCCTGTTTTGCATCTTCTGCGATGAAATAAATTAGAAAGAATTAAGTAGAGTATTTAAATGATGAATGAATATAAGGTATACTTTTAGAGTTCTATAATTTGCAGATTAAATAGAAATAGACATTATCAAAAGTTTTATTGGAGGCTTATAATGAATTATAAAATCTTTAACAAACAAGTGTTTGAACAGGCACAAGTACGATCAGTTTCAGATGTCCTGTTAACTGAAGAAGAGCTTGAGAATGGTATGAAATTAGCAGTTTCTAAGTCAGATCCAAATCTTACTTTATATTTAGTGGATATAGACGGTCAGAAGAAATTCGATGTCCGTTGGGATGATTCCTCTGAAATTTTCAGCGGCTGGTATTCGGCTTGGGATAATTTCTCTTGGTGCCTAGATATAGTTGATAAACAAAATGATTAAATTAGAAGGTTTTTAGATTTAATTTAAATACAAACCGTATTTGAAAAGGGAACATATTATTGTATCTTATTCGGAATTCTTTTTCCTTGTTATTCTGTAGAAGAACAATAAAGTTAAAGAAGTAACAAACATGAATAAGTAGGAGTCGAGGTGCAGGAGAACCACTTTGGCTCCTTTTTTTCGCGATTGAGTAATTTGTAAGGGAAATGGCGCGTTACAATGTGTGTGTGATTGTTGATGCTTTTTCAAGGGAAGCTTGAGAAAGTGTTCTTAAAAAAGTGTTTGTTTTAATATCTTCTTATTTAGTTTGTTGAGATTTATGAGAAAGAGATGTATAGTAAAACAAATAAAGTGATAGCTAGAAGATTATAAGAATTATTTAGTGCTCGAAAAAACGTAAAATAGCTTACTAATTCTATTTTTATAAAAAAAGATAATTTTATAGCGAAAAACACTTGCGATTGTATAGGAATCATGATAAATTATTACTTGTCGTTAAGACGACGTAAGAAATAAAACGGATTGAAAAAACATCAAAAAAGATGTTGACGTTGAAGTCCTAGAGTGATATTATATAAGAGTTGTCGCTTTTAAAAAAGAAGTTGAAAAACTTCTAGAAAAAAGAGTTGACAACGAAAAAGAGAAATGTTATACTGAAAAAGTTGTTGAAATAAAACGACAACGAAATGAACCTTGAAAACTGAACAAGCAAAACGTAATCAATAAAGTTTTTAGTAACTAACCTTGAGTTAGTGAATGAAACAAAATTTTGGACATCAAACATGATGCCAGCAAAACAATTTGAGCTAATCAAATTTCTTTTTATGGAGAGTTT
>NZ_LITM01000001.1:0-32061 GCF_001275675.1 Lysinibacillus sp. FJAT-14745
CCGAACACGGAAGTTAAGCTCTTTAGCGCCGATGGTAGTTGGGGGCTTCCCCCTGTGAGAGTAGGACGTCGCTAGGCGCAAAAAGTCGCTGCTGATAAGCTCAGTAGTGGCTTTTTTTTATATTTCAAAAGAATATTAAATAATATCAATATATAAGAGACATTTCAACCAAGTGATTGGTGAAATGTCTCTTTACTATTATTTTATACAGTTGCTGCTCGTAGCTCTATACGACGAATCTTCCCAGAAGTTGTTTTTGGTAGTTCATCAATAAAGACAATACTACGAGGATATTTATAAGGTGCTGTTAATGCTTTAACGTGCTCCTGTAGTTCTTTTGTTAACTCGTCCTCATCACGGTCTCTAAAGCTTTCACGTAAGATGACAAAGGCTTTAACAATATGTCCTCTAATTTCATCGGGTGCTGCAACTACAGCACATTCTTGGACAGCCTCATGTTTATTTAAAGCATCCTCTACCTCAAATGGCCCAATTGTATAACCTGATGAAATAATGATGTCATCTCCTCGACCTTCAAACCAGAAATAGCCGTCTTCATCGCATTTGGCTTGGTCACCAGTAATATACCAATCTCCTCGGAAGGCAGCTTGTGTACGTTCAGGCTCACGATAGTACTCTTTAAATAGTGCAGGAGATGATTTGTGTACTGCAATATCTCCAACTTCTCCAATCGGTGCCTCGTTGCCCTCATGATCGATAATACGGACAATATTACCTGGGGTAGGAACACCCATTGAACCCGGACGTAACTCAGTATTTTCAAGTGTGCCGATTAATAAAGTATTTTCCGTTTGGCCATAGCCATCGCGCACTTTAAGACTAAAGTTGTTCATAAATGTTTCGATGACTGGTCGATTTAATGGTTCACCAGCAGAAACAGCGCTACGTAGAGAAGATAGATTATAGTCTTTTAAATTATCAAGCTTCGCCATAATTCGATATTCCGTTGGAGTACAGCATAAAACATTGACCTTTTCATCTTGAAGCAGTTGAAGGTATGTTTTTGCATCAAATCCTCCGTGATATACAAATGCAGTTGCGCCCAGCATAATAGTCGATAAAAATGGGCTCCAAATCCATTTTTGCCACCCTGGAGCTGCAGTAGCCCAAACTAAGTCACCTTCACGGACACAAAGCCATTGAGAAGCGGCTGTTCTAATATGTGCATATCCCCATCCATGTGAATGGACAACACCTTTTGGCTTGCCAGTGGTGCCAGATGTATAAGAAAGAAATGCCATATCGTCTCTTTTAGTAGCAGCTGCTGTAAATGTATCTGGTTGTGTACTTGCCAATTCATCTAAAGATGTCCAATCACCTGTATCAGTACCTATAACCAATTTATTATTCAAAGCCTCTACTGAAGAAGTAATACGATCTATCTCACTAGTGAACGCTTCATAGGCAATTACTGCCCTTGCAGAAGAGTGCTCCATACGATACTCTAAATCACTTGCACGTAACATTTCTGAACATGAAATAGGAACAATTCCAGCCTTTAGACAGCCAAGAAAGACAAAATAAGCCTCAGGCAGACGTGGAATAATAACTAATACGCGATCCCCTTTTTGAAGCCCCTTCTTCGTCAAGGCGTGCGCGTATTGATTCATTTTTTGAACAAGTTCAACATAGGAAATTGTTCGGCGATCCTGTTGAGTATTTAACCATCGTAGTGCTTGACGATCGCTATCGTAAGAAAATTTCTCCAATTCCTCTGTAATATTATAGAATTCTGGTGCAATTAAATCGTTTGTTACCATGTGAACATTCCTCCCCCAAACAAATTTAATAGAAAATTCATAAAACTATTTTCATTTTAACAATTACAATAATATACAGCAAGAATATTCTGTACATAAAATAGAAATATTAGATTTAATAGAGAACTATTAGGTTTCGGCTTAATGTAAAGGAAAGTTTCGACAAAAAATATAAAAATTTTCACAAAAAGTATTGCATAATTTATAATGCTTGCTATAATAATAAATGTACTTGAGAGGTTTTAAAAACCAAATTGAATAGTATTGTTCCGAAGTAGCTCAGTTGGTAGTAGCACCTGACTGTTAATCAGGTTGTCGCAGGTTCGAGTCCTGCCTTCGGAGCCATTTTTTTGCTCATTTTTAAGATAATGATGTTATACATATAAAAAATTATAAAAAAGTGTTGCATTGAAAAGGAAGTAATGTTAATATAAATATTGTCTTCTTTGAGACATAAGAAATGGCCCCTTGGTCAAGTGGTTAAGACACCGCCCTTTCACGGCGGTAACACGGGTTCGAATCCCGTAGGGGTCACCATTTTCAAAGCGTTGTAGTAATGCAAAGGCTTAAAAAGAAAATAAACTGTGAAGAAATAAACACCTGTTTCCATGGAGGATTAGCTCAGCTGGGAGAGCATCTGCCTTACAAGCAGAGGGTCGGCGGTTCGAGCCCGTCATCCTCCACCATAATGTGTTATTTCGGAGGGGTAGCGAAGTGGCTAAACGCGGCGGACTGTAAATCCGCTCCTTAGGGTTCGGCGGTTCGAATCCGTCCCCCTCCACCAGTTTTTTTATAAATGATTGGGGTATAGCCAAGCGGTAAGGCAACGGATTTTGATTCCGTCATGCCTAGGTTCGAATCCTAGTACCCCAGCCATTATTATTTTTTGAGCCATTAGCTCAGTTGGTAGAGCATCTGACTTTTAATCAGAGGGTCGAAGGTTCGAGTCCTTCATGGCTCACTTTTATAAAATAAAGTGTAACATTAACTACAGATACTAATCTCTTGCTGAAAACAGCAGGAGATTTTTTTATGCTCCATTTAATTGTATAAATATTCATGAAATTGTAAGGTTGAGCCAAGTAGGATGTAGGCTTTACAATAGTCTTATAACTTAAAGGGGGTATGAAAAGATGAATAAACTAAATATTTCTATTATTGGGGTACCAACTGATTATGGGCAAACTCGCAGAGGGGTAGATATGGGGCCGAGTGCTATCCGTTACGCAGGTGTTGTAGAACGCTTAGAAGCTATTGGGCATGTAGTACATGATCAAGGGGATATACGTGTTAGTCAAAAGCAAGGTACTATTGTTGATAAACAGCTACTTAATTTAGAGGAAGTTATCGATGTAAGTACATCCTTAGCAAACAGTGTAAATGAAGCAATTGAACAAAAGGAGTTTCCGCTTGTACTTGGTGGCGACCATAGCATTGCTATTGGCACACTTGCAGGGCTTGGTGAGCATTATAAAAATTTAGGTGTTATTTGGTTTGATGCGCATGCTGACCTAAACACACCTGAAACGACACCGTCTGGCAATATACATGGTATGCCGTTAGCTGTAAGCATTGGGCTCGGTCATGAACGCTTAGTGAAAATTCGTAATAATGTACCAAAAATTAAACCTGAAAACGTCATTATTATTGGAGCACGTTCCGTAGATCCAGGAGAACGTGAATTAATAAGTCAGCAAGGAATCAAAGTGTATACAATGCACGAGGTAGATCGTCTTGGAATGACACGTGTAATGGAAGACGCTCTTGCTTATTTAAGAGAGCGTAATGTAGATGGTTTGCATTTATCGCTGGATTTAGATGGGTTAGATCCACTTTATACTCCAGGAGTTGGAACACCTGTACCTGGTGGTATTACATATCGAGAAAGCCATTTGGCGATGGAGATGCTTCAGGAATCAGGTATGTTAACATCTGCTGAATTCGTTGAGGTTAATCCAATTTTAGATGAAAAGAATAGAACAGCTGATGTTGCGGTAGCGTTAATGGGCTCCTTATTTGGTGAAACCCTAGTTTAAAGAAATTTGACAAAAAATTGCCTATTGCCACAATGTATAAAAATTATTTGCTATAATTAATAACAAAATGAAACTTTTCTTATCGATGGGCCGTAAAGTATAAGACAGTTGTAAAGGTGGAGAAATCAACACAATGGATGCGTTAGTAAACAAGAAAATAAAACAAGTGCTTAAAGGCGATCAAAACGCATTTGCAGATATTGTGAGTCTCTATCAGCACAAACTGTACCAAGTATGCTATAGGATGTTAGGGAACAAACAAGAATCTGAGGACATTGCACAAGAAGCGTTTGTTCGTGCCTATATGAACTTGCATACTTTTGATCAGAAAAGAAAATTTTCAACGTGGCTTTATCGCATAGCGACAAACCTTTGTATAGACCGCATTCGAAAGAAAAAGCCGGATTACTATTTAGATGCGGAAGTAGCTGGTACAGAAGGGCTAGATATGTATTCGCAGATCGCAGCAGATGACCAGCTACCAGAGGAACAGATAGAGCAAATGGAATTACAAGATCGCATTCAATTTGAGATTGGACGTTTGCCGGATAAATATCGTTCAGTTATAGTATTAAAATATATTGAAGAATTATCATTACAGGAAATTAGCGAGATTTTAGATATGCCTCTTGGAACGGTGAAAACGAGGATTCACCGCGGACGTGAAGCATTACGTAAGCAATTAAACAATCTGTAGGAGGGAAGCGTCATGAATACTTGTCCAGAGCATGTAATAGACTATATCCATGATTATTTAGATGGTGACATTAGTCGCGAGCATGAGCAAGAGTTAAAACGACATTTGCATACATGCAGTGATTGTAAACAATTGATGCAGGAATTAAGTGAAACAATCGCCTTTGTGAAGAGTGCTTCCCACATTACAGCGCCTCCGCATTTTGAAGAAGCCGTGATGGCTCGTTTACCGAAACCCAAAAGTCGTGTAGGTATGCAAAAGTGGATTCGCCGGCATCCATTCTTTGTGGCAGCAGCAGTTTTTTGTTTATTCATGAGTGCAACTTTACTAGGTAGTTTCATGGATGACCAACATTTTTCCGTGACCAAACAGAAGAACCTAGTTGTTGATGGTCAAACGGTTATTGTGCCAAAGGGAGAAGTTGTAAAAGGCGATATTGTTGTTAAAAATGGTGATTTAATTGTTGAAGGTGAAGTGGATGGCAATGTCACTGTTATTAATGGACAGTATATGGCATCTTCAGCAGTTGTTTCAGGAAAAATAGAAGAAATTGACGAAGTATTCGAATGGCTTTGGTATACGATTAAAAGTTCAGTGAAGTCTGCTGTAACATTCGAAGAGAAGCAAGCAAGCAACTAAATAACACTCTATACGTCCTAATAGATAGTGCACGTGAGAGGCTGAAAGGTCTACTCTTTTGAGTAGACTTTTTATTTGAAAAAAGTTACATTTGATAAGAATGTGCTATACTTAAATGTGTATGGATTCGCAATGAAAAGTGGGGGATGCCACGTGCAAATTATCGAACATTTCGCTAATTTAACACCTGTGAATATTATTATTAACTTATTAGATGTACTGCTCGTATGGTACGTTGTTTATAAAATTTTAACCCTCATTCAAGGTACAAAGGCTGTCCAATTATTAAAAGGAATTTTCGTAATTATTATTGCACGCCTTGCTACAGAATTTTTAGGGTTAGAAACGTTAGGTTGGTTGTTACAACAAGTCATCGATTTCGGTTTCTTGGCGATTATTATCATTTTTCAACCTGAAATAAGACGCGGTCTTGAACAAATTGGTAGAGGGAAGTTATTCCAGCGTTCAATTAGTCAAGTTGAAGAAGAACAGACAAGGCTTATTGAAGCTATGAAGAAATCTGTTAGTTATATGGCCAAACGTCGTATAGGGGCGTTAATTTCTATTGAAAAAGAAACTGGTCTAAATGAATATATCGAAACGGGCATAGGTCTAAATGCTGAGATTTCATCTGAGTTACTGATCAACATTTTTATCCCTAATACTCCGCTACATGATGGAGCAGTTATCATGCAGAAAGATAAAATATCGGCAGCAGCTTGTTATTTACCGCTTTCTGAGAGTCCGTTTATCTCAAAAGAGCTTGGGACACGTCACCGTGCTGCACTTGGCTTAAGTGAAGTGACAGATGCCATTACTATTGTCGTATCAGAGGAAACAGGTGCCATTAGTATTACACTGAATGGTAATCTACATCGAAATCTTTCTTTAGAGGAATTCGAAGGACTGTTACGTAAAATGTGGTTCGGATCGGCACAGGAATCAAATGCAGCCTCTAAGTTAACTTGGAGGGGGAAAAAGAATGGATAAAATGATGGATAGCCCTTGGGTGTTACGAATCGTTGCGCTAATTTTAGCCTTATTGTTATTTTTCTCCGTTCGTACTGAATCATCTCCTTCAAATAAAACAATAATGAGTGAGCAAACAGCGGTAATTCGAGATGTACCGGTAGATGTTTTTTATGACGATAAGAACCTCATTGTAACAGGGATACCAAAGACGGTGAATGTTACGATAAAAGGTCCAATGACACTCGTTTTACAAGCTCAGGCGACGAAGGATTTTTCTGTATTTGCGGATTTGAGTAAATTACTTATAGGTCAGCATAATGTTAGGCTACAATACGAAAATCTTTCGGAGAAGCTACAAGTAACATTAGACCCTGCGATTGTAAAGGTAAACATTGAGGAAAAAGTCACACAGGAGTTTCGTGTTGACCCTGAGCTAAACACTCGTTTAATTGAAGAAGGATATATTTTAAATGGCATGACTGCTAATCCTGCTACTGTGTATGTTACAGGAGCTAAAAGTGCAATTGAAAACATTAGCTATGTAAAAGCTACTGTAACGGGTGAAAAAGGCTTGAATGAACCGTTTTCACAAGTAGCGGCGGTTAAAGTACTAGATCGTGATTTAAATAAGTTAGACGTGACGATTCAACCGGAAACTGTGAAGGTACAAGTCGATATTGGAGCTTACAGCAGAGAGTTGCCGGTTGTGCTGAAGGAAATAGGGAAAACGGCGAATGGTATTACCGTCAACCAATTAACAATTAGTCCTACAAAGGTGAGAGTATACGGTAAAAAATCTAGCATAGATGCTTTAACTGCAATACCGTTAGAGGTTGACTTATCAAAAATTACAGAATCAAAAACTTATGAATTTGATGTAAAATTGCCAGAAGGTGTGACAAAAATATCTGATCCAAAAATTAAAGTTAAAGCAGATATTACGAAGGTAGAGCAGGATAAAACAACGACAACAACTACTACCCCTCCTGCTCCTACACCTACTCCTTCGCCACCTTCAGAGGAAACTAGCACTCCTTCTGATAACAACACGTCGCCTACTGAGAAAACAGAAGATATTGCTTCTTAATCAATAACTGACTATAATTTTATTTTGATTCAGTAGAGATTTCGTTCTCTATCGGTAAGGGTACTCATTTTCATGAAACATTAACGAAAAAAGTTGCTCAGGCTAAAATCAAAATACCCTATGCTAAATTTATCTGTGCTGATATACAAGCCCAGATAAATTGCATGGGGGTATAATTACTAGTTACCAATGAATGAACGAAAATAAACTTTTCCAAAAGTAAGCGGACGAGCGGTCTAGTTGTCAGTGTAGACAAGCGTGACCACAGTCTTGCATTGAAGGAGAGAATAATCAAAATGGGTAAATATTTTGGAACAGATGGCGTCCGTGGCGTCGCGAATAGTGAATTAACACCGGAGTTTGCATTTAAGCTTGGCCGCGTAGGTGGCTATGTTTTAACGAAGGATGCAACTGACCGTCCAAAGGTTTTAATCGGTCGTGACACACGTATTTCAGGTGAAATGCTTGAAGGTGCACTTGTAGCTGGTCTTTTATCAATCGGAGTAGAGGTAATGCGTCTTGGTGTTATTTCGACGCCAGGTGTGGCTTACCTTACTCGAATTATGAGCGCAAATGCGGGCGTCATGATTTCAGCTTCACATAACCCAGTTGCTGATAATGGTATTAAATTTTTCGGTCCTGATGGCTTTAAGCTAACTGATGCGCAAGAGGCCGAAATCGAAGCAATATTAGATGCACAAGAAGATACATTGCCACGTCCAATCGGGGCAGATTTAGGTTCTGTGAGCGACTACTTCGAGGGTGGACAAAAATATATTCAATACTTAAAACAAACAGTGACTGAAGAATTTGATGGCATCCATGTAGCATTAGATTGTGCCCATGGTGCTACGTCTTCACTAGCTACACACCTATTTGCAGATTTAGAAGCGGATATCTCAACGATGGGTGCCTCACCAACAGGCTTAAACATTAATGACGGTGTCGGCTCAACACATCCAGAAGGGTTAGCTAAATTTGTTACAGAAAAGGGTGCTGATGTTGGTTTAGCATTCGATGGCGATGGTGACCGATTAATCGCAGTAGATGAAAATGGTAAAATTGTTGATGGTGATCAAATTATGTTCATCATTGGGAAGCATTTAAATGCTGTTGGTCGCTTGAAGAAGCAAACAATCGTTTCGACGGTTATGAGTAACATGGGCTTCTATAAAGCTGTTGAAGATAACAAAATGCATAGTGTTCAAACAGCTGTAGGTGATCGTTATGTCGTGGAAGAAATGCGTGCTAATGATTATAATCTAGGTGGCGAGCAATCTGGTCATATTGTTTTCCTTGACTTTAACACAACTGGTGATGGCTTATTAACGGGTATTCAGCTTGTCAACATTATGAAATCTACAGGTAAAAAACTGTCAGAGCTTGCTTCTGAGATGAAAATTTTCCCTCAGCGTTTAGTTAACGTACGTGTAACAGACAAGCATGCTGTGACGGAAAATGCAAAAGTTGCTGCAGTGATTACTGAAGTAGAAGCAGATATGGCTGGTAACGGTCGCGTGTTAGTGCGTCCTTCTGGTACTGAGCCACTTGTACGTGTAATGGTGGAAGCGGCTACAGAGGAAGACTGTGAGCGTTACGTAGAGCGTATAGCAGATGTTGTCCGTACTGAAATGGGCTTAACAGAATAAATAGTAACTCTTCATTCAGTGGGTGATAAACACCTACTGAATGAAGGTTAACTCGATTTCCTTTAATAGGAGGTCGAGTTTTTTATTTTTTAGGATTCTGTACAAATGAAAGTGAAGAATAGAACGACATTGACCCAACGGAAAAATGAATGTTTTCGAAGAGAATGGGAACAGTAGTACAGAGTCACAATTACAAGGAGTGTTATATTGCAATGGCTAAAATTGCTACAGTGATTACTAATATGTTTGAGGACGCTGAATATACGAGTCCTAAAGGAGCATTAGAAGCGGCAGGTCATGAACTAATAACGATTGATACGACAGCAGGCATTGAAGTTGAAGGTAAGCATGGAGAGAAAGTAAAAATTGATAAAGGAATCGATGAGGTAAATGCTTCAGAATTTGATGCATTGTTCATCCCAGGTGGTTTTTCTCCTGATATATTACGTGTAGATGATCGTGTTGTGGCATTTGTAAAGGAGTTTATGGATGAGATGAAACCAACCTTTGCTATTTGTCACGGACCTCAATTACTCATTACAGCAAAAACATTAAATGGTCGTGACGCAACGGGCTACAAATCAATTCGAGTAGATTTAGAAAATGCAGGTGCGATATTCCATGATGAGGAAGTGTTTGTTTGCCAAAAACAATTAGTAACGAGTCGCACACCGGAGGATCTACCAGCATTTAATCGAGAAATTGTAAAATTATTGGAGAGTAAAGAAGGCTAAGCTGAAAAGGCACAAGTGAATTTGCCTGTGCCTTTTATGTTTTAACTTCTTTCAGCAATTATTTTCTGTAGCGAAAGCAAAGCGACAGGTACAGAAGTCTCCCACATCTATAGTGGTGAGATAAATGCAAATTACGTCGTGTTGGCCTAAAGCATCCTACATCAAAGGAAAACCACATCGTATTTTTAATAAGAATATCAAGAAAATGCTTATTGCAGATTATTTGTCTACTTTTCGTCACTAAAAAGTAGGGTAAATAGGTGTTTTTTATAACGAAAATTTGACGTACAGCATATGATTGAGTATGATAGTGAAGTTGAATATGAGGTCCGACCTTATCATTTAACGAGCGCATAAGGAGGGAAGAAAGCGCAAAATCGGAAAACAATTATAGCGCCTGAGCTGGAGAAATTGGACGAAACGATCTTCAGCAGACGAGGTGGAGGTTTATCGAGAATTCGGCGGATGCCTCCCGATCGACATACCCGATTGTCACTTTTCATTTTGAAAGCATTTGAGTGATCAAATGTACAGAAAATGGAGAAGGTATAGTTAAAGCAATAGATAAATAGAGAAACCTCTCGTATCGAATGTAATTATTCAGACGGCTGAATGAGTGTTGATAATATGTATGTATTTGTATGCTTATTTTATAAAAAATTAAGCATAGCTTTTACATTCATAAAAAAATTCGATAGGTTGAGGTCTAGTTTGTCATTGCGTCAAATTGACAATATCGGAGGATAAGAAATTTATGTGTGGAATTGTAGGATATATTGGTGAATCAGATGCAAAGGAAATCTTATTAAAAGGTTTAGAGAAACTAGAGTACCGTGGCTATGACTCAGCGGGTATTGCAGTACGTAACGAAGAAGGTGTAACAGTCTTTAAAGAAAAGGGGCGTATTGCAGATTTACGTGACGCAGTGGACGAGGACGTTGCAGCAAAAGTGGGTATTGGTCATACACGTTGGGCAACTCATGGTGTGCCAAACCGTTTGAATGCACACCCTCACCAAAGTACGTCAGGACGCTTTACGCTAGTACACAACGGGGTTATTGAAAACTATCATTTATTACAAAAAACATATTTAAAAGGGATTCCGATGAAATCTGATACAGATACAGAGGTCATCGTGCAATTAGTAGAGCTATTTGTGAAAGAAGGTTTAAGCACTACTGAGGCGTTCCGTAAAACTTTATCTTTATTACACGGTTCTTACGCATTAGCTCTTATAGATGCAGAAGCAGCTGATACAATTTTCGTTGCGAAAAACAAATCTCCACTTTTAGTAGGTGTTGGTGAAGACTTCAATGTTGTAGCTTCAGATGCGATGGCGATGCTACAGGTAACAGACCAATATGTGGAGCTACACGATAAAGAGGTCGTAATCGTACACAAAGCTAGCGTTGAAATTACAAAGTTAGATGGGTCAATAGTAGAGCGTGCACCATATACAGCAGAGCTTGATATGAGCGATATTGAAAAAGGTACGTACCCTCATTATATGCTAAAAGAAATGGATGAGCAGCCAACAGTTATTCGTAAAATCATTCAAGCATACGAAGGTGAGAATGGCGAATTAACAATTGACGCTACTATTTTAGAAGCATTACAAGCAGCAGACCGTTTATATATTATTGCAGCCGGAACAAGCTATCACGCAGGTCTAATTGGTAAGCAATATTTCGAAAAAATGGCTGGTATTCCAGTGGAAGTTCATATTTCAAGTGAGTTCGGCTACAATATGCCATTACTTTCAGAAAAACCGTTGTTTATCTTTATTACACAATCAGGTGAAACAGCAGATAGCCGTCAAGTACTTGTGAAAATTAAAGAGCTTGGTTATCCAACATTAACAATTACAAACGTACCTGGCTCTACACTATCACGTGAAGCGGATCATACACTTTTATTACATGCAGGCCCAGAAATTGCAGTAGCTTCTACAAAAGCCTATGTAGCACAAGTAGCTGTACTTGCTCTAGCAGCATATGTAACTGCGAAAGCTAATGGCAAAGGCTTAGAATACGATTTAAAACAAGAGCTTGCGATTGCGGCAAACGGTATTCAAACAATTATCGATTCAAAAGATGTATTAGAGGATATCGCAGAGGACTACTTAAAAATCGCACGCAACGCATTCTTCATCGGCCGTAACATAGACTTCTATGTTAGCCTTGAGGGTGCCTTGAAGCTAAAAGAAATCTCTTACATTCAAGCAGAAGGTTTTGCAGGTGGTGAGTTAAAACACGGTACGATAGCCTTAATCGAAGAAGGTACACCAGTGTTTGCTCTTGTAACACAAGAAGCAGTAGCATTAAACATCCGTGGTAACGTCAAAGAGGTAGCTGCACGTGGAGCATACCCATGCATTATTGCAATGGCTGGCGTAGATGAAGACGGTGACCGTTTAATTATCCCTCATGTTCATGAATTATTAACACCACTTGTATCTGTAGTGCCATTACAGTTAATTAGCTATTATGCAGCACTACACCGTCGCTGTGATGTGGATAAACCACGTAACTTGGCTAAATCGGTGACTGTTGAGTAATTGTTGAGTTAGAGTTCACATGTGTTGAATGACAACAAAGTCGGGTACTGAGATTCAACGATATGTTAGGCAGTCGAATAAATTAAAATCATATAAAAAACTCGATCCGTTATAAATGGATCGAGTTTTTTATTGCAATTATTGTAAATGTCATTTAAATGTTGTTATGAAAATTTCCTGAATCAAGCTCTATATTAGAGATAAGAAAAACTGTCAGTTATTCAACTAATGGCGCAGTCTAGTGGGATAAACTGTCAGTTATAGAGAACACTGAATATGAGGTGCTTTTCTTATGAAAAAAGTTCTTATGTTAATTATTGCTATTTCTCTTTTTACCGTTTTAACAAAAACTAAAGCAATCGTTTATAATAAAGATTGATAATTTGTAATAAAGTTTGATAAAAATCATCTCTTTAGTTATCCTTTGAGATGATTTTTTTATTGGACATTTATGTTAAAACTGATGTTTATCTTGTGAATAATTTCTTCCAATCCTTCCACCGTATGGTCCACTTTATCAAACGAACTTAACAATTTACCAAATGATTGCTATTCAACGCTCTCATAAAATTGGCGTCAAGAATATTAAATGAATGGAAATTACTGGTGAGGGTAGAATGGAATTTGTGGTATTATATAGTGAGCGAAGAAACAAGAATAAAGTTTTCCGACGAGCTTCGCAAACAATCGAAATTACCAATAGAGGGTCCTGCCGACAAAATGCTACAGACCTAATTACTGTAAGACACTTTTTGGAAGGATAAATCAGTTCCTACTTTTATAGAATAGGCTGATATGGTATTTACTTAGGTTATAGTAACAGCTAGGTTTTAATAGCTGAGAATTAAAAGGAGAGATTTCATTATTTATGTTTAAAAATTTTTTTGGAAAGTGCTTAGTAACTTTTTTTGTTTTACTTTTACTTATCCCTGTTTTTACAAATCAAAAGGCTACAGCTAATTCACTACCTCAAAATGAAATGCGTGCAGCCTGGATTGCAACAGTATCTAATATTGATATGAAGGCAGGTATGAGTAAAACCCAATATACTCAATGGGTTCAAAGTACCTTAGACAAATTAAAAGCTGATAACTTTAATACAGTTATTTTTCAAGTTAAGCCATTAAATGATGCACTGTACCCGTCTAAGCTTGCTCCATGGTCATCGTATATAACAGGCAATACACAAGGGACCAATCCGGGTTTTGATCCATTGCAAATAATGCTGGACGAAGCACATAAGCGAGGATTAGAACTTCATGCTTGGGTAAACCCATATAGGGTCACTATGCCATCGCAATCTTTGTCTAATCTTGCTGCCGATAATGTAGCCCGTAAAAATTCTAATTGGGTAGTGAAATACGGTAAACAATACTATTTAGATCCTGGTTTGCCGGAAGTTCAAAATTACTTATTATCAACCATAGAAGAATTAGTAAGCAACTATGATATCGACGCTGTACATATGGATGATTACTTCTATCCTTATAAAATAAAAGGAGAGACTTTTCAAGATCAACAAACTTTTAAAAAGTATGGTGGCTCATTCAATAATATTGAAGACTGGCGCAGAAAAAATGTTAATCAATTAGTAAAAAAGGTTTATGCAAGCATTAAGGCAATTAAACCTCATGTTCAATATGGAATATCTCCGTTTGGAATTTGGCGAAACAAAGGGCAAGATTCTACTGGTAGTAACACGAATGGAATGAGTAACTACGATGATATTTATGCTGATACAAGACAGTGGATTAAAGATGGAAGTATCGATTATATTGCTCCTCAAATCTATTGGTCCAGAAATAATAAAGCAGCAAATTACTCTGTTTTATTAGATTGGTGGGGAAGTGAAGTTCAAACGTACGCAAAAGTCCATCCTGTTAATCTATATATTGGCATGGCCAATCATAAAGTTGGAAATGATCCTGATACTGCATGGAATAATAAGACGGAACTTATCAGCCAAGTAATCGCCAACAGAGCAAATAAAAATGCTCAAGGACAAATGCATTTTTCTCTAAGAAGTATTAACAATAACGCTCTTGGATATGCTTCTTATCTAAATCAGCAACTATACAATTATAAAGCTTTAACACCTACAATTTATTGGAAAGGCTCTGCAATACCTTTATGTCCAACTGATGTTAAATTGAGTAAAGAGTCTTTCGGCATGAAGCTTACTATTACAGATGAAAATAGTACTCAACCAAGGAAATATGTAATATACCGATTTGATGGAACAAAAGAAGAATCATATGAAGACGTTAAAAATATAGTAGACGTGGTTTATAACACACAAGGTAATACTGTTTATGTAGATACTATTGCAAATAATAGTAAAGTATACACATATGGTATAAAGTCTATATCTGCTACAGGTGTGGAAAGTAAAACTGCTTTTGTTCTAAAAGACGGAATTCCTTACCAACACCAATAGAGCCAACACCTGAAGGGCCAGAGCAACTAGAAAAACCTGTAGACCCAAAGCCTAATATTACATTCAACGATATCTCCACGAAAACTGGGCTAAGGACATGATTGAAGACATCGCAGCTCGTGGTATTATCACAGGCTATCCAGACTGCACGTTTCGACCGAATGAACCAAGCACATTCTAGGACGTTCCAACAACACATTGGAGCTATGACTATATTGCCGCACTAGCATATAACGGCATTGCATTGGGTTACAACGGTAATTTCAGACAAAATCAAGCAGTGACACGTGTACAATTCGTGGCATGAAATAATCACAACGAAGCACTATACAAAATTCAAGTTTCAGAATTTTATATAGTGTTTTATTGTACGCTTTGAAAACCTTCTGCTCTGCAGGGGACTATCAGTGAACGAAGGAATATACGGAACTGACTAAAGAATTATTAAACACAATTTACGAAGAGAATCAAGGCGAGGCAAGTGAACGAATGATGAGAGGGATGGGAAAATGAGCGATATAAGGACCAAATTGATGTTGGATTTGCAAAGAATTGAGAAGGATGAGTATCAGTTACGCGAAGGTGAGAAGCATCAAGATTTCTTACCTTTGTTACTTCAATATATTGGCGATCCTCAGCCAGAATTACGGGATAACCTGATATATCCGATGTTTTATATGTGGATTAAGGAAGAGAATAGGTTTAGTGAAGAGGAGTTGCGTAGCCTCTTAACTGTTCTGACTGATGAGAACCATTTGTTCTATAATATTGGCAACGAGGATGATCAGTCAGTTTTTACAAGGACGTTCTCTGCCTTACCTATCGCTTTGATTGTGCAACGCCACAGACAGAATCCATTTTTCAATCAAGCGGAAATTGAGCAATTGATGCATGCAATGCTCCGTTATTATAAAGAGGAGAAGGATCTGCGAGGTTACCTTTCAGTAGGAGGCTGGGCTCACAGCGCGTCTCACGGTGCGGATGTTTTTGTCGAGCTGGTGCAGTGCGAGGAGAGCAGCGTCGCAATGCTGCGTGAGGTACTTGTCGCTATTTCTGGCATGCTTCATAATGGTAGACACATTTTTAGCGATGAGGATGATGAGCGGTTGGTCAACATCGTGGATACGATGATTGACAAAGAGTTACTTCCACATCAAGAAATCGCTGATTGGATTAGCGGCTTAGCGCAATGCTGCCATTTGCCGAAAAGTCGCAGTCAGGTGATTGCTCGCGTGAACAGCAAGAATTTTTTACGCAGTCTCTATTTCAGAAGGGGACAAGATAGCCGAGGGAATGCGCTTAACATTGTCATGCTTGGTACTGAGGCAAAATTGAACAGGTTTTCTATCAGTTAAAGGATTAGTGGGGCTGTCCCAAAAGCCATGGAAAATTTGCTGAGGGATTGCCCCTTTTTATGTCAAGAAAAACAAAAAGAAACCATCCTTTGGTAAAATGGAAGTGCCATCCACAACGCACAAAAGGAGAGGCAAGTACTGCGATACATAGAAATGTGTATGTCACCAAATTGTGAGGTTAGATGTGGGTGAGTAAGACTAGCAAATATGAAAATCCATGATACGTTACAGGCGTATGAATGCTAACAGGCTTACAGGAAGCACCTAAGTTCATTCTATAATAGATATAATTCAACATTGTAAGCTGATAACGTGGAGGGCTTACTCCCCTAAGAAACGTTGACAAGGAAAGCAATAAAGATACTAGTTACTGTATAACTTGCCTTTATATCAGTGAAAGTGGTGGCACAGTACCGTTGAAGCGTGTAATGAACGTGGAGGGATAGCCACTAGACTAATGAAGAATTACTTAATCATGCTTGGCAAATCTTTATCGGTTAATAAGGTTCTCGTGAGACTAAAAGAGGTTCACCTTCCAAGGGAGGCACCAACTTATTGAAACGGAAGAATTGAGATATAGAAGGTATTTTGATATCAGAAGTGTTGATGATTAATTGAATTGGATTAGTTGGAACGCCGTATGCGGTGAAAGTCGCACGTACGGTGTGGACAGGGGGAAAAGTTGGCGATAACTTCAAAGGCTTACCTATCTGTATTAATAAGGTGTTTGTTTTATCATTAAACAATAAAGATAGATGATCAAAGAAAAGAAGTAATACAATTTAATATTAGTTTCGATAAACCGCAGCGTAAGATAAGAAAAAGCCATTCCCTCCACAAGCGGAGAGAATGACTTTCCTTCATAAATTGCAAAACTACTGATTATAGTTTTGCCCAACGTTCCTCTAACCAGTTCATAAATTGTACACCTTTGTCGCCTTCATACGCATCAAAGACATCTAAACGCATACGTTTTAGTTTATCCGCAAAGTCTGCCACTGTATGGTCCTTCGGCAAGCTCTTTTTCACCCGCAGGAAAATTTTGTCTGTGCCTTTGATAATATCAAAACGTGCAGGTGATGGCTTCTCTACGTCCTCACCAAACGCCGCGAGTGCTTCATAGGCTGCTAATTGCACCTTGTTGACAGTATCATGCTGCATACGATTTTTTAATAAATCTATGATTTTGTCATGTTGATAAGCCGATAACATTTCGACTGCGTCTAAACGCTCTCGCCAGCTAGACGTATAATTGGCCTGTTTTTTTAATGTTTCATACTGCTCAGGTAATGCTGTTTCAAACTGTTTCAAGTAATTGCACCTCTTTTTTTAACTAGAGGAAAAATGAATTCTTCTTCTGCTTCTCTTATTATACGTTGTCTGGGTGAAAATAGCGATGAATCGCTGGTAAGGATATATATAGAAAATGGAAACTAACTACATTAAGGTGAACCGTATTATAAGTATGTACTATTCTTTATTAGATTTGCTTTTCTTATTAAACAAACGGTGCATTAGTTCAATAAGAATTAAACAACTTTATTATCGCTTTACATCAGAAAAATGCGGATTTACAACGTTACGCACTTTATGTTACCAAACGACGCTTTGGTAACCTTATTTTTGATTCCACACACCAGTTGAGTTAGGATTTTCTAGAGGAGTGAAGATATATGGGACAACTTTGTTATAGTGATTTTGAACTTGTTAAAGAAACCGAAACGGATGGTTTTATTTACGGTGAAATAACTGACCATTTTTACTTTGAAAATGGGGGTGCTTGCATTTCTGGAGATGGGTTTGTTCAAGCCCCAGACGGTAGTAGAGCAGGCATAATATGGGGACTAGAAAAAGAACCTTCAATATCTGTTTGTATAGAGCCAGAAGAAGATAGATGGGGCGTTTACGAAATAGGGTTTATCAAACCTATAAAAACAATGGATGACTTAATCGTAAATTTTAGAGCTGTTTTGCCACTGATAAAAGAAGCCTATCAAAATGCATATTCAACAAAATAAATATGCATTTCACATTGAATAAACGTTCCCAAATGAAAGTTAGGGAATACCCCCCACAAAGAAGCACCCATTCAACTAAATAGGTGCTTTTTTCATAAATTTTAAATTGGTATCATGTGATTTTATTGATGTTTCTTTACTTTCAGGTGGTGTACTCTACTTTCAAACTCTACATAGGAATTATTTACTTGTGAAACATTTTGGTTTTGAAATGTTTGGTTGCTGTTACCAGTTATAAATATTGGCACAATACATAATGGACAACTACCATCATCTTCAATCATAGAACCACATAGCGAGCAATACTTGTTTTCAAGCTCAACTGTTTGATTAACTTTGTCCTCCAAAAGATGTAATTCCAATGAAGACTTCAAATCGTTAGGATTAGTTATTGCTAATGATTTTTCTTTCAAAAAATCATTAAATACTGTTGCAAATAAAGAGGTCTTTATTGGAACAGTATTCATTTTGCTATTTGTAAAAATATCTGATAAACGATTGGAGCCATCTTTTTTTAGGGTGCTAAGGTAATTACTATTTCCTAATTGAATATTCATTATAACCTCCTAATATGTAATATATTTACTTTTTATATCGGTCATTGTTTACTTTCTTGTACAACAGTTTAGTTGATTATTACGTTTACTTAAGCTATACAATCCCATTCCAAATAACGTTCCCAAATCAAAGTTAGGGAATACACGAAAAAGGCAGGAATGTTAAGAAATCAACGTTTCTCGAGGTGCTTTTGATCAAACTTTATTTCAAAGCTACATGTGTTGAATGACAACAAAGTCGGGTACTGAGATTCAACGATATGTTAGGCAGTCGAATAAATTAAAATCATATTAAAAACTCGATCCGTTATAAATGGGTCGAGTTTTTTTAGCGATTATTGTAAATGTCATTTAAATGTTGTTATGAAAATTTCCTGAATCAAGCTCTATATTAGAGATAAGAAAAACTGTCAGTTATTCAACTAACGACGCAGTCTAGTGGGATAAACAGTCAGTTATAGAGAACACTGAATATGAGGTGCTTTTCTTATGAAAAAAGGTCTTATGTTAATTATTGCTATTTCTCTTTTTACTGTTTTAACAAAAACTAAAGCAATGATAAATGAATATGATGAAATTGCAAAGTCTGAGAAAGCGGATGTTACCCTTTATGCTAAAAAGATGAATGGAGTATATACAGACTTTAAAATTTATTTTCAAGGCGGTGTTCTTACAAGACCTTATTGGATGAATACAACTAGTCCTACTTGGTCACCTCAAATTATCTATGAGGACATCAATAAAGATGGGAAAAATGAGTTAATCATAATTTTGACCAAGGGTACTGGTACTGCGATATTAGAACGAGAAGTTCACGTTTTCCATATCCAAAATAAAAGAATAGGTAAGGAGCTTGTTGCAGTACCAGTTGAAGTGCTTGTTGACGACCCGATTGCAATAGTGTTAAAAAACGTAAAGACCGAGTTATTGCCTAACAAAGCAATCATTATTATTGGTAAAAAGAAATATACAATTGATACTAAACCTTTAAAAATTGATGCTGAACATTTATTTCCTGATATATACTTTGGAAATATTATCAACTTTGAAATAAACGACAATCAACTTATTGCGAACATCGGAGGACAAATTTCTCCAGCAGGTGGAAGTATAGGTGATATTCAAGTTACGTATATGCTTAAGGATAAAATGTATCAAGCAAAATCAATTGAATTCAAACCAGGTTTTGTAAGATGATGCAACAACTTAATCTAATGAATCTAATTTCCCTCTTATATATTTCGCCCGTGCTTCAATATAATCCAATATATACTCTGGTTCCTTATCAAATAAATGGATATCGTTTTTTTTATACGGATCTTTTTGAATATAAGGTCTTATTAAATTATGCATACCTTGTATTTTCGGTTTCAAATAGTCTACATTAAATTGGTTGTTTAAAATAACCTTTAGCAAGTTTTTGTATTGACGTCGAAATGTTTTTACGTCGAGAATTCTTGCGGTAAGCGTATTAAATCCTTCGATTCGTAAATAGTCTTCCTCCATCACTTTCCCGTTTACATCCCTTCCCCATGTTGCATCGTAATCCCACGGGATGACTTCGAATTGCCTAGTTTCGCTATTTTGGTATAATGCGTAATTATGAACAAAACCATCAAAATTTTGGGTGAAAACAGCGCCAGCCAACCAGCTAAGATATTGATTAACATTGATGTATTTCACAATTTCATTTTCAAATTCAGCCTTTGAAAGGGTATTAATTTCAATAATCATTTTTTGTAAATGAAATTCATCTTGTTCTGTCCCATATTTTAGTTCATAGCCAGCCTTAAGCGATTTCTTTACTTCTTTATCAAGATCACTCATCAACGAAAAGTTAGCATCGCCATCAACCGCATAGAATAATGGTCCTTGTGGTAGTTGTCGATTCTTAAGGAAATACTCATCCACTGATTCTAATTCTAAATAAAGCCCCTCATTTTTCCCATTCAATTTCATATTTACAAATTGGGACTTTGGCGATAAGCACCCTATTTCATTGAAAAAATCGAGCGATAGTTTATTTCTTAATAGAGAAGGATCTTTATATTCTGCGTTGATATGAATTTCTTTGGTATTTCTATACGTACTTGGCTTAATAAACGAAATGTGATACGACTTCTTTCGAAAATCCCGGATATGGGAGCCACGATAAGCGATATCAATATCATACTTTCTTTTGTTAATCGTTAGCTTGGCAGGGATAGGATCGTCACACCATATATCTTTTCGAAGTTCACTTAAATCTAAAGGATGAATAAAAAGATGATATTCAGGTATTATTATGCCGTTAAACACGCGAATTCTTTCCTTTCATTTTTAAATTATTCGTATAAAACAAAATGTAAGATTCCACAAAAAGATATAGAGTTTATATTCTCCTTTCGAAAACTATGCGATTGACTCTAACATCTTTAGTGCAACCTCATATATTACGATTAGGGAAAGAAATGTGCAGAGGCATGGGTTTGATTCTTTTGAAAAAGGAATCTACCTTCTTTCTCTAATAAGATGAAAGGAGGTTTGAATATGCCACTAATACGGAAGGCAGTAGCAATTGCTAACAACTCAGGGTTAGGTCACTTCATGTACCAGGATCCTATTAGTAACGAACGATGCACGAGCAGGGTACGCCGAACTTCACGAAACCAGCGACGCACGAGCAGGGTACGCCGAACTTCACGAAACCAGCGACGCACGAGCAGGGTATGTCGAACTTCGCGAAACCAACGATGCACGAGCAGGGTACGTCGAACTTCACGAAACCAGCGACGCACGAGCAGGGTACGTCGAACTTCACGAAACCAGCGACGCACGAGCAGAGTACGCCGAACTTCGCGAAACCGGCGACGCAAGAGCAGTAACTCCTTTTGGAATGACTTATTTTTTTAAAAACTTCAATCGATTTTTCGCCATCTGAAGAGTAAATGTCACTAAATGTTATTTAATGGACTATTGAGTGTGACTGTATATAAAGTTAACTAGTTCTTACTAGTTAACTTTTTTTGTTGTTATTCCTATCGAAGTCCAAGGTTGAAAGAAAAGTCAAAGGTCAGCTGAGGTTGGTTCCGTCTGATCTCTTCATTTATGTATATTCTTCTGGATGAATTGTTATCGTTGTGTATTACATAACATCTATCAGAATTGTATAAATCACTGTAGCCTATCCACTTTTCTCGTTAAAACCAGAAATTTTAAAAAAGATTTCTTGAACGGCGTGACCCGTCACGGGATTCGCCTATAGATTCTCCTATTCCTTTGCTCTAGGAAAAGCGGGAAACATTCGATGTCTTACATTAAAATGCATTGGATTTAACACTTTTTACCGCCCTTCTTAGGGTATAGTAAAGGATATGTTAAATTAATGAAGAAGATTAGACTAAGACCCATATTTGAGGTCTTTGCATGGTTTGCATGGAACGATTTTGGATTGATCCGTAAATCGCCACCTATACAACTACTCTCCAATTGCCACTTAAGTAACGCTCAACAGCTTATAATTTATATTCGGCAGTATATTTAACCATAGAAAAACTGCACTTCCTATTGTTAGATAGTGTTTAACAATAGGGGTCACTTCAATCCTGTGTTTATATGCAGGATTTTTTCTTTTTCCACAATAGAGGTAGTGACAGAATTACTATCATAGACCGCACCTCTGTTAGAAATGAAACATTCAACTTGAAAAAACTTAGAAATTACAATTAACGTTTTTAATACATAGGAAAAGAGATAAGAAAGTTATAATTTTCATGATGTTTAGGTTTTAGGTAGTTACTTCTAGAGTCTCTTCACGTGGCAAGCACACTGTTAGCTTTCTCCAGTGCTTGTCGTGCCTAAAAGGGCAAAAGTATTTTTAGTGGTAAAAATTAGTGTGCATATAAACATAAAAAAAATACAAACTAATTTTAACTTCTTGCAGCGGGTGTCCAAACACCCACTGCAGGAAGTTAAAGCCTCCGGCACGCAATTATGCCGAGGCATAATTGATTGTAAAAATTTTAGGAGGTTAGCATGACTAATTCAAGACACTCGAAACCAGATGATAGATCCGATAACGTTGAACGAATTCGTGATATCGTTAAGAACACTGAAGAAAAACTTCATGAAGCGGAAATTAGTTTGGAATTTGCGGACCCTACGCAAAGTGAAATGATTAAAGAGAAAAATAAGCGGCGTCAAAAATCAATTGAAGGATTAAAAGAAGAAATGAAAGATGAAATGGCAGCACGTAAAAAAGGAGAAGTGTAGAACTGGCTTTCAAAAGATGGAGATTTATTTGATGGTGCAGAGATAAATATCTATCCTCAAGGTTCATTAAGTATTAGTACAACTGTTAAACCACTAGCTTCTTTTTCGCGAATGTTTTTGCATAACGTAAGAATACGGGTTTCAAGAAATCTGGACTTTTTTGTAACTAGCTTTAAATATTGATCGTTTATAATAAAGAATGATAATTTGTAATAATGTTTAATAAAAATCACCTCTTTAGTTATTTTGAGGTGATTTTTTAATGGATATTTGTGTTAAAATTGATGTTTGTCTTGTGGATTATTATATAATGAGCAATTATCATGAATGTTATTTATGTAAATGTGCGGTTAAGTATCATGATGAACTTCCAATGGTTGTGAATGGCCTGTTCCTGATTAATGTTACGATTATTTATGAGGGAAGAAAATCATGTAGTCTAACTTTAATTGTTTTATTGATATCAGTTTCAATGGTGGAGATATTCGATTTTACCGTTATTGGTACGTGGACAACAAAAAATACATAGTTATGTATTGGATAATTTTGACTCATCACCAAAAGTTGTGGATGTCATTTGTTAAAACGTATGCCATGTATATAAGTTGATCTTCGTTCCGACTGGACGACCCCTTGGGGATTAGCGGCTCATCGGACGCCCCCAGGGAAGCGCTCAGCTGGAACGGAAATCAACCACACGTTTTGGTGAAGAGCAATAATTTTAACTAGATGAAAGCGAAGAGGAAAATATGAGAAAAAAAGTTATTTTATCATTAATGTTAATGACATTTCTTTCTGCTGTAGAAGGAACAATTATTAGTACAGCTATCCCTCGTATAACGAGTGATTTGTCAGGAGTCGAACTTGTTAGTTGGGTATATGCAATTTATATGCTTGCCACAGCTGTTTCGACTCCAATCTACGGGAAACTGGCTGATTTATTCGGTCGTAAAAAAGTTTTACTTATCGGAGCTACAATATTTTTAGTTGGCTCTGCACTTTGCGGTGTCGTTACATCGATGGAACAGCTTATCGTCTTTCGTGCCCTTCAAGGTCTAGGTGCTGGTGCTATTATGCCAATAACAATGACAATCATTGGTGACTTATATAGCGAAGTGAAAGATCGTGCAAAAGCACAGGGGTGGATTAGCGCTGTTTGGGGTATCTCTGGTGTTATCGGACCGTTAGTTGGCGGATTTTTAGTCGATTCCCTTTCTTGGCGTTATATCTTCTTCTTAAACGTTCCATTTGGAATTATCGCCTGCATAATGATTGTCATTTATTATAAAGAATCTATTAAGCCTGCTAAGCATCATATCGACTATCTTGGTGCAACAGTCTTCTCTTTAAGTGCAATCGCTCTACTATACGCGTTATTAACAGGAAGCAGTAAGCAAAACTGGGGTGACATGACGATTATTGGTCTCTTAATCTTTGCAGCTGTTTCATTCATTATTTTCTTATTCATTGAGAAAAAATCTCCGGAACCATTAATTCCGCTAGCACTTTTCTCTAACCGTACATTATCTACTATTAATATACTAACTCTTATTTCTGGTGCAATGATTATTAGTATTACAATGTATCTTCCGATTTGGAGCCAGGGTGTATTAGGAAAAAATGCGACAGACGCCGGACTCGTTTTAATGCCACTTCCTGTTATGTGGACAGTTGGCACTATTTTTTCAGGTAAATTAGTTGGTAGCTTAAATACGAAACAAATCATTCTACTTGGAGCTAGCGTTCTTTCGGTTGCTGCCTTTTCATTATTTACATTGTCGACAGATTCACCAGCATTCCTCATTTATGTTGCAGTTGGATTATTCGGTTTAGGAATGGGGCTTATTACACCTATCTACATGGTAACAATTCAAGCGGCCGTTCCAAATCAGACGCGCGGGACTGCAATTGGCTTAAACACATTTATCAATACGTTTAGTCAAACGTTAGGAGCTGCAGTTTTCGGGGCGATGTTCAACACGATGATTCATGCACGCGGTATTAAAAACCTTGATCTTGTAACTTCTGGTGAACATGAAGGAACGACAGCAAACGTAGTAACCGAATCGCAAGAAGCATTAGCTTCAAGTGTACATTTTATTTATATGGGTACTTTTATATTAGCACTAGTAACTTTAGTAATTGTTTGGTTCTTATTAAAGCCATCCACACAAACTAGTGAACAATAAAAAATAATTACTATAAAAATAAGCTGTGAAGAGATTTTTCTTTATGGCTTATTTTTATTTAAACATGATTATAGGTCTAGGTTTAAAATATCTGTTGATTTATAAAAAATAAGGCTCATCACTATAACTTGGGGTTTACTATATGAAAATTCAATAAATTTCCATTAAAGTATAGAAAAAAAGTGAAAACTCACGTATCGTAATTGTTGCTGAGACAAACCACGAGAGGAGTTTTCACTTTGTACTCTAAGTTTATCAAATTAATTCTACCGTTACCACCCTTTTTTGAAATCGCTCTGGAGGAGGAGCCAACATCCTTAAATCATGCTTTAGGAGAAATGAATTTCTTACTAGAAGCCTATCAACAAACAAAAGAAGAATCCTATTTAGACGTAGCCAGAAATATGAGATGAGGTGTTGAAAACATCGGAGAAAAATGGTTACGAGAGAATGGGGATGTGTGGTATCAAGTGAATGGTGATTTCACTTTTGAAGGAACAGATTATTCTCTCTTGACGTTGGAAGATTTACTGAAGTCTCAACAATCTTGGGAGGCAGTTGGAGAAAAACGAAGTGATATATTTGATCGACTCATTCGCTCCGAAAGCACATTATCTTGTGGAAAGCAAACAGGAAATTCTTCGGCCGGTAGGGAACGCTCTCATCAACCAAGGATTTGGGGATATCATAGAAGGATACAATAATATTCCTAAGTTCTAATAAGCCTCATATGTTGTTTAACAGGCGCTGGTCTTGGTCTTGGGCTTGCTATTGCAAATTGGATTATTGACAAACACCATGGCAAAGTAAAAGTACAAAGCAAAGTTGGAGTGGGAACATGCTGTGAAATCATTTTTCCAAAGAATCAAAAGCTATAAAACTTCCTGATAGACAAGCGTGTGAAGGCGAACACAGTTAGACAAGTTTCTAGCTTTTTAAAATCATGAACGGTATGAACGATCCATTACCCCAACAAAGTAAAACCAAAACTACTAAGGAGCAATAAGTATGCCCTTTTTAGTTTTGGTTTTTTGTCTATAAAAGAAAGAAAGGTTAGCATTTCGATTCCCATGGTTCTAGGGTATTTTGTATTTTAAATTACGCCAATTACATTTAAAAATACGATAATAATTGCAATGGGTGCTATATAGCGAAGTAAGAATAACCATAATACAAATAATTTATAGCCTTTATTTTTACTTACACCCAGTTCTTTCATTAATACATCTTTCTTCATTTTTAATGGTACGAAGATCGCTACTAATAATACACCGAGTGGCATAAGAATATTACTTACTGTAAAGTCTGCTAAATCAAAGATTGTTTTTCCAAACAATTTCACATCGCTTAATACGCCAAATGATAGCGCCGATGGAATCCCTACAACAAAGATTAGTAATCCGACCATCAATGCCATTTTTTCGCGTTTCCCTTTACCTTTTGTCGTTAAAGAGGCAACGCTAATTTCCAACATCGAAATTGCTGATGTTATAGTTGCAAAGAAAAATAGTAACAAGAAAATGATAAAGAAGAATTTTCCAAATGCCATTTTGCTGAAAATCGCTGGTAATACTATGAATAATAGACCTGGCCCTTGAGATGGTTCCATTCCAAATGCGAATACAACCGGGAAAATAGCAAGCCCTGCAAGCAATGTAATAACAAGTGTTAAACCGACGATAGAAAATGCGGAACGCGGTAAACTTTCTTCTTTCGGTAAGTATGAGCTATACGTTACCATTACTCCGACACCGACAGATAATGAGAAGAACGATTGTCCCATCGCATATAAAATAACTTCAGATGTTACATGTGAGAAATCAGGCTGTAAGAAGAAACGAACTCCTTCTCCAGCTCCGTCTAATGTAAGAGCACGAATTATTAAGACAAAGAATAAAACAAATAGTGCTGGCATGAAATATTTATTTACTTTTTCAACACCGTTTTGCACACCTTTACTTACGATAAAAATTGTAATAAGAATAAATAATAGTTGTGATCCAACAGCTAAAAATGGATTGGAAATGATTTCACCAAAAGTTGCTTCGTACGCGCCATTTCCTTCCCATAGTCTACCTGTAATTGCATTCCATAAATATAATAAAATCCAACCTCCTACAACACTGTAGAATGAAAGCAATATGAAACATGTTACAATCCCTAATTTACCGAGCCCCGACCATAGTGTCTTAGGAGCAATATCTCTATATGCTTCAACAACCTCTTTTTGTGTACTTCTTCCAATTACAAATTCCGCCAATAATAATGGTAAACCAATTAATAAAGTAAAACCGATGAAAATAAGGAAGAACGCACCGCCACCTCCAATACCGGCCATATACGGGAACTTCCAAATCGCACCAAGACCTATTGCTGAACCTGCTGCGGCTAAAATGAAACCTAATTTCGATGTCCATTGCTGTGATTTCATCTCTTTATCTCCTCTCTTTTTCTAGTTCTTTATTTATGACAATTCGGTCTTTATACTATTGTTTTATCGTGACTCCTTTCTCATACAACCACTTCCTTTTAACTTCTTTCAGCAGAAGGCATAATTGATATAAAAAACGCCCCTACGAAAACGTAGGGACGATAAAAATATCGCGGTACCACCCTAGTTATGAAGATACAACAAGAGTAAGACCTAAATAAAAAACGTCCCTACGCAAATACGTAGGGACGACAAAATATCGCGGTACCACCCTAGTTATGAAGATACAACAAGAGTAAGACCCGAATAAAAAACGTCCCTACGCAAATACGTAGGGACGATAAAATATCGCGGTACCACCCTAGTTATGAAAATACAACAAGAGTAAGACCTAAATAAAAAACGCCCCTACGTGCATACGTAGGGACGATATATATCGCGGTACCACCCTAGTTGTGAAAAAAATTCTTCACCACTTTATTTGATAACGGTATTCTCTACCGTCTTCCACTTCCTCACAACGTGTGATTTATGAAAGATGCTCCAGGTCGAAATTCATGATCATCTATATACTGATTCGCACCAACCATCAGCTCTCTGATATAGGGAGATTTTCACTACTTAATCCTATCATTGCCCAAATATTAATTTTCCGAATTGATAATATCATTTTTATCACACATTAAAAATAGAGTCAACTAAATTTTTGAATTTTTATACGGTTTTGTTTAACTTTATTTGTACTAGATGGTATAAATTCACTTATAAAAAATGAGGATCACTGCTGAGCAGAATCCTCATTTTTTTAAAAATTAATAGGGCTTAGCTTAATGAAAATACTACCAAATAAAATCTTTATTAGGCCATCTATTACAAAAAAGACGTCTAGACTTACGTTAGTAATGACTAATCCTATAAATGCATTGATTATTAAAGCGATTGATAGAAAAAGCATTAATTTCCCATGCACCGGAATAAAAGGTAAGAAATGAACACCGACAGCTAAAATAATTAATAGCCAGCAAGTTCTATAATCATCGGCAAAAAATTGAAAACTGACAAAAACTAAAATAGCTAATAAAAAAATTGAGAAATTTGACCACTTTTTTTGTTCCTGTGTTCCAGGACCGACTGCTAATTTCTCCCGGGTTTTAGGGCTTAATTGCCAAATCATACCTAGTACATAAACGATGGCAAAAGGCCAAATATTTGGATAGCCGTTATATTTTATTAAAAGTAAGAACATTGCTATGCCAGCAATGATTAGCCAAATCCCATTAATCTTTTGTCTAGGATATCTGTAGGTTTGTGTTTCCATATTCTATTCTCCATCCTCGAATAATAAATTTCTAGAATAATATATCAAACTGAATTATATTTTTTTGTCATAATTTGTCGAAGTGATAAATATACTAGCCGAAACGGAAGTCAGCCCCACGTTATGCTGATACGCTTGAAATTAATTTATTGACAATTCAAATAAAGGTACTATAATAATTATCAAGATTTGCATAACGAAAAATTGTTGATAACAATTTGGAGTATAAGAGTAAAAGTGTTGAAGAGAACTAGTAGTTTTAATGGAACTTACAGAAAGTGGCCGGGTGATGAGAGGCGCAAGGAAAGTTAAAATGAATTCATCTTGGAGCTGCGTACCGAACTTTAGTAGGCTACGACGGGTTTGCATCCGTAATCAATGCAGAGGTATCGCTTTTAGCCGTACCTATTGAGAAGAGTTATGTGAGTAGCTCTTAAATTAAGGTGGTAACACGTTCATACACGTCCTTTAGGTTGATTCCTAAAGGGCGTTTTTTTTATCTTCCTTCAGCAGAAGCGGGTGGTAAGATGAATGCGATGTGATTCTTTATATAGAGAAGCTCAGTCTAAGAACGTCACGTCCTGTGGCAATTTATCTGTAACGAAAGCGAAGCGACAGCTACAATTACGCCAAGGCAAAATTGATTTTTACTCTTATAGAACTTGCAATATTAATTCAATATTTAAGGAGTTGTATTGTATGTTTTTAAAACTGGAAGAACAATTAGAGATGATTCAAAAGGGTGTAGGTAAGATCGTTAATGAAGGAGAGGTTTTGCCTGATAACATTCCCACCATGTTAATAGAAATAGGAAAAGAATCTGTACTAGATATTATTCCATCATTAATTACTGAAGGATATATTAAAAGTAAAAGTGAATTTATGCGATTAATGAAACAAAATGGTGTTTCTTTAAATGGGGAAAAACTTGTAGAAGATAATACTGACATAATATTAATGAATGATGAGGTTTTACAAATTGGGAAGAAACAATTTATACGGTTTATAAAATAAGGGAGTTAAGTAGAATATATTAAAGTGCAAAAAATGATAGATGGTTATTGTATGTTTAGAGGACATTAAGAAAGCGTCAACCAAAATAAAACCCAATTATAAGTAATCACTTTATCACTAATAGCTTGGACATTAGGATTACAGTTTAGTTGTTCTTGCTCTTTTTTAGTGAATAATCTTTTCGTCATTTATTCCGCTCCGACATCTTTTTTCTCATTATAAACAAAAGTACCCTATAGGATAGACTTTTTTCTAAGTGTCTAACTTATAGGGACAGTTTAAATTGAATCAGCTTTTTTACATTAAATAGTGAATTTTTTCATTTCGTCTTTTAAAGCATCAGCAATAGTATCTAGGTCTTTAGATTTTTCAGAGATAGTCTCAATGCCTTTAAGCTGTTCATTTGCGGAAGCAGAAACTTGCTCTGTTCCTGCAGAAGTTTCTACGGCAGAAGCAGATATGTTTTGCACTGCACTAATGATTTGCTCCTTGCGCTCATTCATCTCATGAGATAAATGTTTCACCTCTTGTGCCACTTCACTCGTTTGATCTAGAGCTACCTTTATTGTATTAAAGATTTCGCTAGTATCCTCTGTAGCTTTTGCATTTTGTTCGACAATGCTAAGGCTCGTACTAATTTCCTGCACAGCGCTTTTAGAAATATCCTGAATTGCTGAGATTTTATTTTTAATATCTTCAGTGGCAATGGATGTCTGTTCTGATAATTTTCGAATTTCATCAGCAACAACCGCGAAACCTTTACCGGCTTCACCAACGCGAGCTGACTCAATGGAAGCGTTTAGAGCCAATAAATTAGTTTGAGTTGCGATGTCTGTAATGGTATTGACAATACTTGATATATCAGATGAAGTTTTATTTACTTCTTGAACGATGTTGCTTACCTGTTGAGAAGATTCTCGATTTTTCTCTGACCAAATAGAGAGTTGGTTGATGGTTTCTACACCTTGATTACTTAAATGATCAATATCCTCTGTCATAGAAGCAATTTTCTCTGTGTGCTCAATAACACGATCAATGTTTCCAGATAGTTGATTTAATTGTTCAGCACTTTTTTCTGTATCATGAGCTTGCTCTTCTGTAGCCTTTGCTATTTCATTAATGGCTGAGCTAATTTCATCAGTAGTACGTACCGTATCCTCTGCAATTTGAATAAGAATCTTTGAGGAATCTGATAGCTCGGAGCTAGTTTTATGTATATTGACGGTAACACTCTTTAATGCCGATTGCATACCAGAGATACCTTTTGCCATAAGACCAATTTCATCTTGATGATTTAATAGCTTCTCTAATTCTTGATTTTCGGTAAAGTCTAAGTTAGTAGTTTGATGAATGATATTTTCAAGATTTTTAATGGCAGTAACGATGCGACCAATAATCCACCACATTAAAGCACCTATAATGATAAAACTCACTATACCTGTAATAATCTGATAGCCTAGTACAGAGTCTGTAATAGATTGAATACCGCTTTCAGGCACTCCAATATCAATTACTCCATAAAGCTTGCCGTCTTTATATATAGGTTCCATGATGTCATATGTCCAAATACCTTGAACTTCAGCATACCATCTCGTATATTGCTTTTTTCCGTGTTTAGCACCATCGATTGTGTATGCATCCTCATATGTTTTTCCTAATTTCTTTTTATCACTATGCGCCACAGCTTTTACATTGGTATCAATGACAATAGCATAAGTCACATTCTCTTGTTGTGCTTTTGACTCCACAAAATTTTGTAAAGAAGGGATGGGATCACTTTCAGAATTTAGTATAGTTTCTGCTTGTTTTGCGATTTCATAGACCTGTTCATTAGCTTTCTCAATTAAAACTTCTTTACTATTTTTGCCAACAACCCATACACTTAATACGGAATTAATTACAGATGACATTAACAATAAACTTAATGTAAAAAACAATAATCGTCGCTTAATGCTTTTGTTTTTCAAATAGTTTCCTCCTTTGAGTTTTATTGGAACTTTAAGCCTATGAAAAACTCAAATTTTAAGTATAGTATTATGTACTGAAGCAGGAATGTCAATAATGAATTGAGAGTCTTATTGCTTAAGAAGTGACAGAGTGGAGTATAAAAGTCCTTTTGTTTTTCGATAACCTTATGGAGGTTAGAAAAGATCGGAAATACCTATTTTTGGAGTGTAAACAGTGTTAGTTGTTTTAAATAGCCTCTCATTTAAAATTTATCAGGTGTGTTGATTAACCATTTTTATACATCCAAAGAGGCTAATTTCCGCTACGGGCTACTCGCTTTCCTGCGGGCGAGCGTCGAGCCGCTTCCTCCGCTTCGCTCCGTGCAGGGTCTC
>NZ_LITM01000001.1:32216-37343 GCF_001275675.1 Lysinibacillus sp. FJAT-14745
TATTGGCAAAGTGGTAACGGAAAAATCCTTTTATCGCTCAATAATAAACTTATTTTTTCCTAATCAACACGCCTGAAAATTTATATTAGTAGGTAGCGACCGACTGTTATTTCGCCGGTTGCTTTTTTAGTGTAATAAAATAAAAATTGATGCAACTAACTATCAATCAAAATGCTCTAACGGTATGTAAGAGAAAAAGAGGTGATTACATGCGATCCGAGTTTCTTGTAAAAAAAGCAAAGAAGGGAGATGGAGAAGCATTTATACAATTAATCCATCAATATGAAATGACACTTTATAGGACGGCCAAACGACTTGGTTTAAAAGATGAGGACATTGCAGATCTTCTTCAAGATACAATACTGACAGCGTTTGAAAAAATAGATTCTCTAAAAGAAGCAAAATATTTTAATACATGGATTTGTCGAATTCTTTTAAATAACTGCTATCGCTTTATGAAGCAGGATCAGCGTACTGTACCGCTAGATGTAACGACATTGCATGAACTGCGACACCAAGATCAAATTTCACTTGAGCTTGATGATGCATTAGAGAGTCTAGATGAGAACAATCGCATTGCTTTAACGCTTTATTATGTGAATGGGCTCACAACAAAAGAAATTAGCGAATTTCTTCATGAATCAGAAGGGACGATTAAGTCGAGGATTTCTAGAGCGAAGCAATATTTGAAAAATAATTATTATGTTGAGGGGGCACAATTACTATGAAAAAATCATTAGACGACCGTTTACATGAGGAAATGAATAGAGAACAAGAAATACCGGAAATTGTGCAAAAAGCTTTTGATCGTTCATATACAGAGATTCGCTCTAAATCAAAGAAAAAGACAAAAAAACGTTGGTTGAAGCCTATTTCAGTTGCGGCTGCATGTGCAGTGCTCGCTTCGGGTGTGATTTTGTCTAATGATACAGCAATGGCCAAAATAAAAGCATTTCTAGGGTTCGAGGACGCTGGGATTGAACTGGCTAGTCAAAACGGAGAGGTACAATATGTTGGTGTATCGCAAAGCTCACAAGATGTTACGGTTACACTTGAAAATACATTTGCTGATGCCTATCGAGTAGGGGTGGGAATGGAAATTTTACCGAAAAATATTGATATAAAAGATATTTATGACGTATTCATCGAATATCGTATGTATGATTCAAAAGGAACAGAAATTGATTCCCTTATTTCAGATACAAAGCCTCTCGCCCCAACAGACATTTCGGCAAGCCATTATAAGAATATGCTAAAAGAGAACGATCAATCTATGATAGTAGAACTTTTATTAGAGTCCAACGAAAAGGCATGGCCTTCTTTAGAGAACGCTCAATTAGTAATCGAAACGATTCGCTTTTCAACGGAAAAGGAAGGTTTAGTCACTGTTAATGGAAAATGGTCGTTTACATTGACGCCAACAACGATTGTAACGCAACCTTTTAAAGCAGAAAATGCTGTTGAGGGCATTCAACTTCAATCAGCAACCCTTACAAATGGCTCTATGCATGTATCTTTAATGGTCGACGCCGATCTTTCCGAGGATGAAAATCAATTTTTTGAATGGGCATTAACAAACGAAAAAGGAGAGTCCTTTTATGCAAGAGGAGTTACTACAGAATTGAAAGATGGGAAAACCGTTGTTAATTTAGTATACCCATATAGTATTTGGAGTAAGGAAAAACAACTAAGCTTAAATATAAAGGGCTATGAAAAATTAAAACTAATAAGTAAAGAATAGAGTTTCAAAGTGATGTGTTAGGCGAGTACATTAGCAGAAATATCGCTAATGTACTTTTTTATTTGTATATCGATAATAATGCTTACAGGAATCTATAAAACCCCTTTGTATTTTTGATTAAATGGTATATGATGGAACAAAATTACAGAAATACAAGGGGGATTGTTTGATGAGAGGGTATACTTTTTTTGCATAGCAAAGGCTATTGCAATATAAGATAAATAAAATAGCCTTTGCTCTTCCTAAAAAATATTAAATTTAGGAGTGCAAATATGAGCTATAAAAAAGCAAAGCATATTCTACCAGCTGAGTTGCTAGAGTTAATACAAGAATATGTTGATGGTGAATATATTTATATACCGCGGAGAGCAGAACATAAAAAAGACTGGGGATCCAATACTGCTACAAGAAAAGAATTGGATGTAAGAGACTGTAATATTTATAACGATTATCTATCGGGAGCGGACACGGCTACTTTAGGTGAAAAATATTATTTGTCTTCGAAGAGTATTCAAAGAATTTTATTAAAAGAGAAAAGAAGAAGAATAGAATAGTATAAGCCAGTGTGGTTTTTGACCACATTGGCTTATTTTCCTTTATGAATTATGTATGAGGTTTTTTCAGGCAATCTAGGCTGGGTATAATTTAATCAGCTTCTTTTGAATTTCCATCTTTAGTTTATTTTGATATTCATTCAAAAAAAGGAGGAAAAAAATGAACTTTACCAAATTATTAGGAACATCTTTTCCGTCAATACAAACTGAACGCATTAAATTAAGAAAGTTGAAGTTGGAGGATGGTCCTACGTTATTCAATTATTATTCAAATGAAAATGTATATTGTTATCTCGATTGGAATGGACCAGAAACTTTAGAAAGAAGTTATGAAGTAATTAATTTTTGGAACAAAGGCTATGAGGAAGGCTGGATTATTCGTTTTGCTATTGCTAACAAAGAAACCGATGAAATTATTGGTACCATTTTTTTAAGTGAATTTGTAGGCAAACGAGCTGAAATTGGTTATGAATTATCTGAAGAATATTGGCATCGTGGCATTATGTCGGAAGCTGTTAAGGAAGTATTATCAATAGGATTTAATAAGTTAGGTTTAGTAAGAATACAGGCAATTGTCACGGAAGAAAATATAGCTTCAAAGAAGTTACTGTCGAAATTCAACTTTAAGGAAGAAGGCTGCTTAAGACAATTTGAATGCCATAGTGTTACTGGAGAATGTAAAGATATGTTGATCTATAGTTTGCTGCATACCGAGTTTTCAAAGAAGAATATATAAGTTTTATAGTAATTTCAGATGAGTTTCCAATAAAAAGTGCGACAAAAACCTATTTAATGAGTTTTGTCGCATTTTTGTATAGTGTTCTATTTTCCTCTATTTTCGAAAATTCCTGTTAATAGAAATTCCAATATGTGATAATTACCATAAATTAAGGATCATCACCAAAACGTGTGGTTGATTTCCGTTCCGACTGGGCGCTTTCCTGGGGGCGTCCGATGAGCCGCTTCGCTTCGCTGCAGGGTCTCGGGCCAACACGAGGTTGGTCACGAAGGCGTTATCACAGGACGTGATGGTTTTAGCCTTCGTTCCTCTATTGCTGATCCCCAAGGAGTCGCCCAGTCTCCACTCCAATCAACTTATTCACATAGTATACGTTTTACCAAAAGTCATCCACGACTTTTAGTGATGAACCTAAATTAAGGGGGGAGTAATAAAATGGAGAAGAATATTTTAAGTTTAAAACTAAAAAGATATCGAGAAGAAAAAGGAATCACTCAACAAGAACTAGCTGAGATTTTGGATGTTAGTGATAAGTCTATATCTAAATGGGAACTTGGGAATGGTTATCCGAGTAAGAGAAATATGCTGAAGATATCGGAGATTCTAGATATCAGTGTGGAAACATTGTTATTGGAGGAAAAGAACGATGATAAAGAAAAAATAAAGTTAAGTATTAAATATAGCTTAATTAGTTATATCATTATTTTTGCTGTAACCTTAATAATCAGAGGTTTGACAGGTGCAGAACAGTATCAAAACATTTTATCTAAAGATATTATTGAGATTTTTAAACTACTTGCAAGTGCATTTGTACAAAATATAGGAATTGCTTTACCACCCGCAATTATCATTGGTTTCGTTTTTTATTTTTATATTTTTCCTAAACAATCAAGAGAGTAGATATAAAAATCTGCTTTCTTTTTTTATAAAAAAATCCTTATAACTGGTATTTTAGAGTTATAACGTATGAGAAGGTGAGAAAATGCTGGGGAAATTTTTGAGAAGTAAAAAGAAAAATAAGGAATGGCGTGGAGGAAATTCAAACGGACGGCCTAAAGTAGCTATAAATGAATTACAATTGCTGCATTTAAAGGATGCTGGAAAAAGTAATCGAGAAATTGCACGAATACTTCGCGTTTCAGAAGCTACTATTCGGAGACGATTGAAAGATTTAGAGGGGTGATTTTCTCTTTATTCGAGTCGTTATACATATATGTGATGCGCCAGAAAGGAATGTGTATATATTTCTTCATGTCAGGATTCCAATGGATTAAAAACAAACTCTTCGGTATGATGTCGTAAAGAGTTTGTTTTTTCTTAAATATGGATTACATTACATATTTTTCAGAACAAGGGGATGAGTTAGCTTGGAAATATCAATTAATAGCTTACAAGAACGTGACGCAGAAGAATTATTTAAGATTGAAAAGAATAATAGACTATTTTTTGAACAAATGGTACCTAGTCGTGGAGAAGAGTATTATAATTTTGAAACGTTTAAAATAAGACATAAAGAGCTTTTAGCAGAACAACAGGAAGAAAAATCAAAATTCTACTTAATAAGAGATAACACCGGTAATATTATTGGAAGAATTAATTTAGTAGATATAGATACAACGAATGATATAGCAGAAGTTGGTTATAGAGTGGGTCAAGAATATGGAGGCAAAGGAATAGGGGCTAAAGCCTTAAAGCTACTATTAGAAACAGAAATCAGTGTAAAAAAGATTAAAGCAAAAACAACAACAAATAATATTGCATCTCAAAGGATTCTTGAAAAAAACGGTTTTAAACAAGTGTGTATAGATGATGATGAATTCGAAATGAATGGTCAAAAGCTGCAGTTTATCGATTATCTTTTAGAACTCTAAAAGCCATGGTGTCTTCTGTTGGTCTTGATGGATAGTAAAAATCCTAAGAGGGGTGGTTGAAAGAAAGTGTTTAAACGCATCATGATACTTTTTTCAATTATTGCAGCGATACTTTTGTTGATCATTACGACAAGTTATATTATTCACTCAACTTTCGCACCCTGAAAGATCAAGACATTGCTTGAAATAACTAGGCAGAGCTGCTAACCATTTGTTCATTTG
>NZ_LITM01000001.1:38779-43034 GCF_001275675.1 Lysinibacillus sp. FJAT-14745
AAATAGATTTTTGAATAGCAAAATAGCTAATAATACGAAGTGTTGATCAGGATTTTTTTACTGCGAAAGTTGAGTTATTCATCAAATACAATTATCAAAGGAAAATAAATTATTTACGCCAACAGGGAAAAGGGTAGAAGTGAATGGGCATCAAATGCATGTGTACAAAGAAGGAAATGGAGAAGAAACGCTTGTATTTATGTCTGGGGGAGGCACAAGCTCACCTTTTTTAGATTTTAAATCATTATATTCATTGTTAAGCGATAAATATAAAATCGTTGTCGTTGAAAAGGCCGGCTATGGCTTTAGTGACATTACAAATTCTGACCGTGATATTGATACAATTTTACAAGAAACAAGAGAAGCTCTATTAAAATCAGGCGTTGAAGGACCTTATATTTTATTTCCTCATTCTATGTCTGGTATTGAAGCATTGTATTGGGCACAAGTCTACCCGAATGAAGTAAAAGGAATTATAGGATTGGATATGGCTGTTCCTGCTGCGTATAAAGATTATGCTTTAAATATGCCTTTAGTTCATTTAAGTGCCTTTGCTGCTAATATTGGTTTTACTAGATGGATTCCGAGCCTTGCTGAAAGTGATGCCATCAAATATGGAACTTTGACAGATGAAGAAAAAGAATTGTATAAAGTGATTTTTTATCGTAGAACGGCAACTAAAAATATGGTGAATGAAATTAAGCATATTAAGGCAAATGCTGAAAAGGTAGGAGCGGCTGGAATCCCAAATATTCCTATGCTTTTGTTCTCTTCAAACGGTCAAGGGACAGGTTGGGATAAGGATGCGTGGATTGAATTTCAAAAGGATTTTCTTAGTAAGCATAAAGATGGAACATTAATAAAATTAGATTGCTCTCACTATATTCATGATATTGAATTTAAGCGCATAGCGGACGAATCAGAAAATTATATAGAGAGTTTAAATCGCTAAATCTTCAGAGCATGTTTTGAATAGTCTTTTCAAAGCATGCTCTGCTTTTAAGTGATAGGGAAAGTCCAATCACATTAGTTTTTAGAATCTAAAGTAATCCCAGATAATATATAAGGAACTGACAATTTAATAAATTCCTCCGGGGATTTATCTATACTATTTTTTCTCCATTCCACAGAAGCACCGTAAATTCCCCAGCTTAGTATGACAGCGGTAGTTTTTAGCGCCGCATCCTCTTTCATATTATGTTGTTTTAATAACATCTTGTAAAAAACAATTTCGAGATGCTCCCGAATGATACGGGAAATGGTATCTTCATATCCTCTATGACAACGATTAGATAAAGATTTTTGAAAGTTCGTTATGGCAATAAAAATATGAATAATTGATTCTTCATTTAGATCGCTTTTTTCGAAGATACTACAATTTAAATTAACTAATAATACTTCTGATAATACCTTATCCAATAAGTCATATACATCTTGAAAGTGATAATAGAATGTTGCGCGATTAATCATAGCTTCTGTCGTAATATCCTTCACAGTAATATCCTTAAATTCTTTTTGACTCGAAAGTTCAATGAAAGAATCCATAATTAATTTGCGAGTACGAAGAACACGAGGGTCAGTCTTTGATTGGGTCATTTTTTTGTATCACTCCTACTTTTTAAACAATTTCTTCGATGTGTTGTATATACGACAAATCTAAGGAACTATTGGTACAGATGATCTTTAGTATTTACTAAAATACGATTATAAAGCAAATATGCTTCTTTAGAAAACGATACAGCAAAGTATTCCTATTTATAAAGATATTAAAATGAAAGTGGTGAATATGATGACGAACAATAATAATTTAATTTGTGATTTAGAAACGGGAGTATGTGGTGTTTCAGAAGGTGATGAAATGGAGGTGATTGATTTCAATCAAAAAAGGAAATCAATTGATTTATATTATGTGACAGATCCGATCTGCTCGCATTGTTGGGCATTAGAGCCAGTTCTTCGTCGCTTTGTAGAGCAATACGGTCCTTATGTTAATTTCCAACCTATAATGGGAGGTTTGCTTGAAAAATGGGCTGGCTTTGCTGATGTATCTAATGGTATATCAAGTCCATCAGATGTAGCTGGACATTGGAGAGAGGTTGGCGAGCATAGTCGTATGCCAATCGATGGTACGCTTTGGTTTGATAATCCCATTCAATCATCTTATCCTCCATCTAAGGTTTTTAAAGTGATTCAAAAGCACAATGGAGATTTAGCAAATGTGTTTTTACGCCGTGCAAGAGAAGCCGTTTTCGTATTTAATCAAAATATTGCGGAGAAATCGGTGTTAATTGCAATCGTAAATCAACTTGGACTTGATGGAGAAAAGATTGTAAAAGAGGCCGAACTACCGATTGGACAGCAATTATTAACTGAAGATTTTGCGCTAGCTTCACAACTAGGCGTTAGAGGATTTCCAACCATTATCATGTTGAACGAAGAAAATAAAGGTGTAAAAATTGTCGGTAGCAGAACGTTAGATTCTTATATTGCTGGGCTAAAGCAAATTCTTAATTTAGATGAATTGCAGCCAAAACAACAGCCAGAACTTTTTAGTTTACTGAAGAAGGAAAAGCTTCTTTTTTCGAAGGAGATTGAAGTAATGTACGATATTGAACAAAAAGATATCAACATATTTATTGAAAAAGAGCTTTCATCAACAGCTTATGATGCGAAAGAAATACTTGGTGAAACATATTTTGTAACTAAATAAAAGAGTCGTTTTTGTATAAAACTAATTGTTATAGAAAAATCAAAGGGGAGTTTTAATCATGAAATACTTATTACAAGTTGATTTTACAATGGAAGGGCCATTCGGTGAAGAAATGTCCGAGGCATTTGCAGATTTAGCGAAAAGTATTAACGAAGAGTCGGGTATGATTTGGAAGATTTGGACTGAGGATGCTACGACTAAAGAAGCAGGTGGGATATATTTATTTGAAACCAAAACAGATGCTGAGCAATATTTAACTATGCATACAGAACGATTAACAAGTTTCGGTATTACCGATATTCGTGGGAAAATCTTTGAGGTAAATGAAGTATTATCAACAATTAATAATGCTCCAATTAAATAGTTAGCTAAAGCTAATTAGGGTCAACAAAATAATTAAAAACAGAGAACATGAGATTGTGATTTAACAATCTCATGTTTTCGTTTTTTTAAGTTCAATAAGAATTTTACTTGCAAAATAAGTTTAGTGTGTATATATTGTGTATAGAGTATATATACAATATTTCGCGAAGAGGTATTTGCATGCAAATTATTATTTCAAACAGCTCAAAAGAGCCGATTTATGAGCAAATTTATGCTCAAATTAAAAAACTAATTTTATCAGGTGAATTACAGGAAGGTCAGTCATTGCCATCGATGCGCCAGCTAGCAAAGGATTTAGAAATTAGCGTTATTACTACAAAACGTGCTTATGAAGAGCTTGAGAAAAACGGATTCATTTATTCTATTGTCGGAAAAGGTTCGTTCATCTCCGAACAAAATAAGGAATTGATGAGAGAAAGAAAAATAAAGGTAATCGAAGAAAATCTGTTGGTTGCCATTCAAAACGCGAAGGAAATGGACATTAGCTTAACGGCGCTTAAGGAAATGCTTACTTTATTGTATACGGAGGATGAATGATGGAAAATGTTATTGAATTACAGCATATTCATAAAGCTTTTAAAGGATTTCAGGTAAAAGATCTTTCTATTAACGTTAAAAAGGGCTTTGTAACTGGATTTATCGGTGGAAATGGTGCAGGTAAATCAACAACGATCAAATTGATTATGAACTTATTACAGCAAGATAGTGGTACTGTTTCGTTGTTTGGTATGAATTATAAGGGGCATGAAAAAGAAATAAAGGAACGTATTGGTTTTGTCTATGATGAAAATGTCTTTTATGAAAATATGACTTTAAAGGATATGAAAAGGATTATTAAACCAGCCTATAAAAACTGGGATGATAGCGCTTTTCAACATTATGTTGATCAGTTCGAACTACCATTGAATAAACACATGAAGACCTTTTCGAAGGGAATGAAGATGAAAGCCTCGTTAGCTATAGCTTTAGCTCATCATGCAGAATTAATTATTATGGATGAGCCAACAGCTGGACTCGATCCGATATTTCGTAGAGAATTACTAAATATTTTACATGAGTTAATGCAGGATGAGGAAAGAACAATTGTAAGCGTCAAATAGCGCCCACGTGTTTTTCCGTGGGCGCTTTGTTGTATGCTTTAATTAGTTTTCTTTGGAACGT
>NZ_LITM01000001.1:44191-44515 GCF_001275675.1 Lysinibacillus sp. FJAT-14745
AGTCGCTCTAACTGTTTCTCTTGGCGATAAAGAGGCATCCCTTCGACATACTTTTGATTCATGATATAAGCCATTGCTGATGGAGATGCTAAACTGCCCGGATACATTGATACAGGCATTTTTGCTAACACAGTCGGTGTTTCCGTTCCTTCTCGTTCACAATGACGACAACTATATACATGCTGTACATGTTCCACAATTTTCACTTGTGCTGGGATGATTTTCATTTCACGACGAACTTGAGTACTCATTTCGTGTGTCTTTTCACCACAACACAAACAAACCTGCTCTTCTTCAGATAAACGATAGTGAATCGTTTCTGTA
>NZ_LITM01000001.1:44569-45249 GCF_001275675.1 Lysinibacillus sp. FJAT-14745
TTATCTCTACTTCGTTGAACAGAGAAAGTGCGAGCTGATCGGGATTGGTTTTCTCACTGGATGCACCGAATTTCTTTTGTTGGCTGAGGCGGAATTGTTCTTCTAGCCACTTTAGTTTAGCCTGTAGTGCTTCATTTTGTTTTTCCAACTCCGCATTCTTCGCTGCGAGTTCTTCAATTGTTACGGGTGGGACGTTAATCATTTTTTCCATATTAAAAGGAATTCGACACCGAGAGCCGAATTCCTTTTCTTATATAATAATTTGTGCAGAGACTTTTGGATGAGCTTCTTTTTGTTCGATAGGCAACCCATCGAGTAACCAGTTAAATTGGCGTGAACTTATCGCAAGTGGCAACGATTGCCCATTGGGCCATTGAAAAAGCCCTTTTTCAAGTCGACGATAATAAAGCCAAAATCCATTATGATCCCAATGAAGAATTTTCAGTTTATCCCGCTTACGATTACAGAAGACAAAAAAGTGTGAAGAAAACGGATCAAGTTGAAAACTTTCTTGTACAATGACCGCCAATCCATCAATCGATTTACGTAGATCGGTTGGACCGCATGCTAGATACACACGATCTACTTGTGATTTATTTAACATGTGTTTGGAGTACATGAAGGACTTCGCCAAGTAGTTTTGGATTAAATCCTAGATGGACTTCAATAGAAGCTACACC
>NZ_LITM01000001.1:45695-216572 GCF_001275675.1 Lysinibacillus sp. FJAT-14745
CCTCCTAACGAAGAATGTACTGTGATTATCACATAGTACAGACAGTGTTAGAAGGTGGGTTGTATTTGGCGCTTACGAACAATTTTCTTTTCGACACATATTACAACAGATTTAGATCGGATTGCGGATTATATTACCTTTATTCATAATGGAGAACATATTTTTACGAAAGAATTTTATAAGATTGAAGAAGAATATGCCATTGTCAAAGGGACATTGGATTTACTGGATCGTGAAACGGAACAAGAGTTTATTTCTATTCGAAAAACGAACATTGGCTTTGAAGCATTAACAGCTGATAAAAATCGTGTCGTAAACATATTTGGAGATTCAGTTATTGTGGAAAAGCCAACGCTCGAAGATATTATGTATTATACGAAGAAAGGATGGTAACTGTATGTTTAACCTTATACTTAAGGATGTTTTAATACAAAAGAACGTAATTTTATTTTACATTGCTACCATAATAGTCTACTTATTTGCAGATGTTTCTCCAATCCTTATTGTACCTTTATATAGTCTAGTATTTATTAATATGACTTTTTCTTACGATGAAAAAGATAATGCTAATATTTTGCTCAATTCGCTCCCATATACGAGAAAGGAAATTGTTACTTCAAAATATGTCGGCGCATTAATATTTACAGCACTATTTTTAATGATTACCTATGTAGGTAATTACCTCATAAATGGAACAGAAGCGTCGTTTCCGTGGAAAGCTATATTGCTAATTATCGGTCTTGTCATGGTCGCTATTTCATTCATGCTTCCAGTCTTTTATAAATTTAAAAGACAATATTTAGTGATTGCTTCAGGTGCTTTAGTTGGCATTTATCTAGTAACGGTTAAGTTGTTTGTCCCTAATTTTAATGAAAAACTAAGAGAATTAACACAAAAGTTCCTAACTTTACAAGAAACGCAAATGTATTTCATAGCTATCCTTACAATCGTTATATTATATATTGGGTCGTGGCTACTATCTATTCGTATATATGAGAGAAAAGCTTTTTAAAATCTTCTAAGAAGAAAAACGGCTTGAGTTCAGGCTCAAGCCGTTTTCGTACGCTTAAACGCAAATTTCCATAGAAGGGAATTTATGATGACAAGCACGATTAAGTAAATGATAGCGCCATAAGAAATATGAGCTGACAGGAAGTAATGTAGACCCGCCAGAACACCTAAAGGGATAAGCAATATAAAAGCTTTCCAACTCTGGGCATCGCCAACTTCATTATAGGGCTTTGTGAACGGAATCTTACTTCCCATGCCGATGTAACAAAGGACGGTGTACATGCAGCTTGTTACTAAAACAATCAATAAATCTGGGATAATTCTCGTACCATAAATGAAGCAAAAAATGATGCTTTGAAAAATATACAATGGAATATACAACTTAATCAAAAATGCTTTTAAGGTACCTTTTTTCAAGTTTGTATAATCTTTGATTGGAAAGACTTTATAGATCCAAGCTGCTTTATATTTTCCTGAATGTCCAAGCATAAGTACAGCTGAAGGAATAATTAGCATGCTGAAATAAATATATAAATAGCCCATGCTAATGGCATAGTCAACAGCTTCGTACCTTGAAAAAGTAAACATAAAAATAAATGGAATAACAAAAGAAAATCCTAAAGATGGATATACTTTCAGTTTAAACTCTCGCTCCTGTTTCATCATAAGAGAGGCGAAACGGTAGAAGGCCCTTTCTTCATTAGTTCTACAAATGATTGTTAACAAAAGCGTTTTAAGTCGATTGTTCTTCTCTTTTTTTGATTTGCTTGTGTTTAATAGTTTTTGCAGATTACGTTCAAAGGTTGGAATCAGCTTTAAATATAGCCATATCGAGATGATTGGCATGACGACAGCAAATATACTGAATACCACTGTAAATAAAGAGTTGTTACCGTTTAGCAGTAGCTCATAAGGAGCGGCAAACCACATAGGAATTAGAAAAATACTCCACCAATGAAACACTACCACCATATCAAAATTAACAAATTCAAAGGATCTAATAAGAACTTGATAGCCAATCATCAACATTAATGATAAGCCGATTTGTACGTAATTGATGATGTCTTTCAGCTTTTCTCCATCAAAGAATCTTAAGATAGTAATATATAAAATAGCGGTTAATACAACTATAAAAATATTAATTAAAACTAGTAAGAACACAGTTGAAATAAAGAATACAATCCCTTGATTAAATAGGCCCACCATAAGGGGAATGGCAGTAAATGCAATAGTTAAATACGTCAAGTAGATGAAAATATGCATAAATTTGGCCGCATTGATCGTTTTAGCAGAGATAGGCTTGGTCGATAGGATACTTCTGTCCCGTACATCCAAAAGTACTGAAGAAAAATCAGAAATCAATGTTGTCATGATGATAAAAATAATCATTGCATAAGCAATACTCATCTGGAAAAGATAGTTTTGACCAAATCCCATAAAAGGAACTAACATAAGTCCCATTAAAACATAAATCCATAAAGATTTGATGTAGCCATTTTTTTGCTCTTGTTTGTTTTTATTGGATGCTTGGTTAAAGATTGTCGGTACTTTACGCTCATCCATTGTTAGTTTAATATGGAGGATTTTTCTCATGATCTCGTAATCGATGCCCATTTTCACAAAAACAAATTGAATTTTATCAAGCAGTTGTAGCGTTTTGAAATCTTTCATGACTATACCTCTTGTACAATAGAAACGAATTTCTCACCAATTTCCTGATGATCATGGAAGCCTGTCAATTGGTTGAAAATCTTTTCCAGAGTCCCTTCGGTATTGTCTGCCTGTAGTTGGGCAAATGTCCCATCGGCAGCAATTTTCCCATCATTCAGCAGGATGATGCGACTACTGATTTTTTCGACAACATCCATAATATGAGAGGAATAAAATATTGTTTTTCCTTGGGCAGCCAGTTGAATCAAAATCTCTTTAAAGATCATCACACTATTCGCATCTAATCCATTGATCGGTTCATCTAAAAATAACAAATCGGGATTATGTATAAGGCTAGCGATAATTAATAGCTTTTGCCGCATCCCTTTTGAATAAGAAGATATCCTTGCATGATACGCTTCACCAACACCAAACAATTCCATTAAGGATTTTGATTTATCCGCAGCGACTTCTAATTCAAGGCCATAAAGCTGGCCGATGAAGGTTAAATACTCGTAACCAGTTAAATTATCATAAACATCTGCTATTTCCGGTACATAGCCAATTCGCCGTCTATATTCAATGCTGTCTTTGCCGATATTCTCTCCGAAAAGCTTAATTTCTCCACCGTAATCGCCTTCGATCCCTAAAATGATTTTGACAGTGGTACTTTTACCAGCACCGTTGGGACCGATATAACCAATTATTTCTCCTCTCGACACGTGTAAGTCGATTCCTTTTAATATTTCCTTACTACCATAACTCTTCGTCAAATTCGCAATCGTCAAGATTTCTTCCATGTTGCAGCTCCTTTCTGTTGATCCTATATTAACGGGCAGTAATTCATCTGGTACCGCCTGTAAAAGCCCAATCGCTGAAGACTAATAATCGGTGAATGATGAAGAAAACCCCACCAATTAAAGATTCACTTTATCTTATGTTTAGTGTAATTGATTTAGATAAAATATCCATAAATATAATATAACATTTAAAAATGTTGCAATATCCCTTTTTGAATTGGGATCGGTTTATTTCCAACATTTCCTAACTTTGCTTTATAATTAATGGATAGAATATTTTGTTTTTTGAAAAAATGGGCCAAGCAGGAGGCGTAAAATGCTAATCAAATCAAATGAACAATTGCTAGTTGTATTAGATAATTTATTACGTGAACCGCAAGGATTTTGGGATGGATTTTATGATCAAACATTTAAAAATGTACCTTTTTTTGTTAATAAACCGGATGAAAATCTAGTAAGCTATTTTGAAAAAAAGGTGATTCGGCCAAATAGAGTTTTAGAGTTAGGTTGTGGCGCAGGACGAAATGCTATTTACTTAGCAAAACAAGGCTGTTCAGTTGTTGGTGTTGACTTATCGGATCACGCATTGCAATGGGCGCAAAAAAGGGTTGATGAAGCAGACGTAAATGTAGATTTCATTTGTGCTAATATTTTTGAACTGAATCTACAAGAAGAGAGCTTTGATTTTATTTATGATTCAGGTTGTTTTCATCATATAGCACCTCATCGTCGTATGACGTATATTGAATTGATTCATAAATTATTGAAGCCTAATGGTCACTTCGCTTTATGCTCATTTGAGGAACATGGTGCATATGGTGGTTCAGCCATCTCAGATGAAGAAGTATATATAAAACGTAGCTTAGAAGGCGGATTAGGGTATACCAAAAATCAACTAATAGAAATATTTCAATCATTAGAAGAAATCGAAATACGGAAAATGATAGCCATATCTGATGAAGATCAATATTTCGGTCTAGAAGGATTTTTAGTAGGTTTATTTAAAAAGAATCCATGAGGAGGTAAGAGAGGCTAGGTCCTTTCAATTATTCTCGGGAAATAATTACGATTAATTGCTTAAAGAACGGGCTGATAGAAAGGACTTCAAAATGTATTTTTATCCTCAATTATAATTAGCCTATAATAGGTGCAATTCTTCATTTTGAAGGATTGCATTTTTTGCGAGCTAGAAACCATACCACAACGAAGGGAAAAACCCTTTACTGTGGACCTTTTGAGTTAGATACGGTTATGCAAAAATAAAGCAAGGGGGTCAAGGAAGTGTTTAATGATTTTAAGCTTATCGATAATCGTCCGGTTTATATTCAATTAAAAGATTATTTGAAAGAAAAGATTATGAAGGGACACTTGCTGGAGCATCAGAAGCTTCCATCTACCCGTGAACTTAGTAAATTATTATCGATCAGTAGAAATACGGTACTGAATGCATATGCAGATTTAGAGCAAGAGGGCATTATTTATGCTGTGAAAGGAAAAGGGAATTTTGTAGGGAAAGTCGAAACGTTGAAAGCCTCATCTGTCGAATTTAATTGGAAGGAGAGGCTGAATAACGTTACTTTGTTAGCTGATGAATTAGATTTAATGAAGCAAGATATTCATTGGGAAAAAGGGATGATTTCCTTCAATAGTGTTGCCCCTGAAGAAAAGCTTTTTGATGTTGAAAATTTTAAAAGAGCCTTTCTGACCCGGATGTCACTTGAAGGAGATATCGTTTTGAATTACGGATACGCAAAGGGCTATAAACCTTTAATCGAATACCTTCTTCACTATATGGAAATGAAGGGTGTAGATATTTCTAATAAGGACATTTTGATTACGAATGGCTTTACCGAGGGATTGGATATTTTATTATCTTCTTTAGCGAAAAAATCTGGACGTGTTATTTGCGAAAATCCTACCCATCATGCCGCATTAAAGCTTTTTCGCTTACATGGATTTGATATCCACGGAATCGACATGAAAGATGACGGTATCGATATTGAACAAGTTGAGAAAAGCTTATCGGAAAAGGAATTTGATTTTGCCTACTTCATCCCGTCCTATCATAATCCGACAGGTATTGTGACATCCTCTGAAAAAAGAGCTGAAATTATTAGGCTTTTTTCGCAATATCAAATTCCGATTGTGGAGGATGGCTTCAATGAGGAATTACGTTATTCAGGTTCGCATTTAGCGCCGCTAATGACTTTTATCGGTGAGGGCAACAATGTTATTTATATTAGTAGCTTTTCTAAAATTCTTTTTCCGGGCTTACGTGTTGGATGGATATTAGCGGATAAGGAGCTCATCCACTGTCTGGAAAGTATGAAAAGAGCACGTACTATTCATACATCAACACTAGATCAGGCTGTGCTTTATCAATATTTACAGGATGGTTATTTTGAAAAATATTTAAAAAAGGCTAAGTTCGTATATAAGAAAAAATATGAAATAGCGCGTCAAGCTTGCCATCAATACATTCCATTTAAAAGAATGACAGGAGATGGTGGACTTCATCTCTTTATTGAGCTAGAGGAAGGAATGGATGCTCGTACACTATTGAAGAAGTGCTATCAAAAAGGAGTTGTTTTTTATCCTGGTGACGTTTTTTACAGCAATGGCGAAGGCAGCAACACATTTCGATTAGGATTTTCTCGGCTTAAAGAAGAGGATATTGTGCGTGGTATTAAGATTATTGGTGATACCTTGAAAAATGAACTGGGGAGTTGAACATATGAAAGTTGGCGTTATTATGGGGGGCGTTTCCTCTGAAAAGCAGGTCTCTATTATGACAGGGGAAGAAATGATCGCTCATTTAGATAAAAATAAATACGAAGTGGTAGCTATTGAGCTAAATGAAAATAACACGTCAGAACTCATTGAAAAGGTGAGAGATATCGATATTGCTTTATTAGCACTACATGGCAAATTTGGGGAGGATGGCACGATTCAAGGTGTACTAGAGACTATGGGCGTTCCATATACAGGTAGTGGTATACTTTCTAGCAGTATTTGTATGGATAAAAATATTTCGAAAAAAATTCTACGTTATGAAGGCATTGAAACACCAGACTGGCTCCATCTTTCGAATAGCGAGGAGCTTCAGTTCGATGAATTAGACAAAATGGGCTATCCGCTAGTAGTAAAGCCTAATTCAGGTGGCTCCAGTGTAGGAGTAAAAATAGTTAATGATAAAGATGCCTTACTAACATCGATTGCGGAAGTATTCAAATGGGATGCTGAAATTATTATTGAAAAATATATAAAAGGCGAAGAAATTACCTGTCCTATTTTAGACGGGGAGCTATTACCGATTATTTCGATTCGACATACAGCACAGTTCTTTGACTATAAGGCGAAATATGAGGATGCCGCTACGATAGAGGAGGTTGTAGAACTTCCACCTGCCATACATGAACGTGTAGCTGAAGCCGCAAAAGCCTGCTATAGCGCATTAAAATGTAGTGTTTATGCCAGAATCGATATGATGATCAAGGATGGAATCCCATATGTCATGGAAGTTAACACATTGCCAGGGATGACAAAAAACAGCCTACTCCCAAAAAGTGCATCCTCGGCAGGAATAACTTACACGCAACTTTTAGATAGGATTATTGAAATTTCCTTACAGGTTGAGGAATAAAGGCTTCATAGATGCATTTGTAAAACGTATACTATAAGTTGATTGGAGTGGAGGCTGGGCGACTCCTTGGGGATTAGTATGAATAGTTAAGGATTGTTCAATAGAAAAAACACCTATATGTTGATAAGGGATTAACCCTACTTTCAACAAAAGGTGTTTTCTCAGTTGTCTAATTAAGCTTTAGACAATTCAATAAATCCATGTCCAAAGACATCTCGTACATCATGAATAGCAATAAAGGCATCTGTGTCTATTTCTTTGACGATTTTCTTTAGTTTTACAACTTCCTGTTTACTAATGACAATATACAGAATTTCTTTTTGCTCCTTCGTGTAATAGCCGTGGCCAGATAGAACCGTTACGCCTCGATTCATATAACCATTCACATGACTGGCAATCTCTTCTGGATTTTTCGATATAATCGTAACTGCCTTTTTCGGGTTTACACCTTCAATCACAAACTCCATCACCTTTGTTCCAACATAAAGCATAATAACAGTAAGCATTAATGCTTCTGCCCCGATAATAAAATAAGATGAAAAAGCAACAATTAAATCAAAAAACAATAAACCGTAACTAATACTCCAGCCTAAATATTTGTTCGTCATTTTAGCTAAGATTGTTGAACCTGCTGTTGTTCCACCAACTCTGATAATTAAGCCTATACCAACTCCAGCAAACACCCCGCCAAAAATAGCATTCACAAGAATTTCATTTGAAGAAATCGACCACGATTCTGTTAAATGTAAAAACAGTGAATGGAGGGATACAGCAATAATCGTATAAATAGTCATTTGCCTACTTAAAAATTTATAGCCAACTACTAATAAAGCTGCGTTTAGCGCAAAGCTCACAATACTGGGCGACCATCCAAACAGATAATAGGCGATAATCGTTAAACCTGTTACGCCGCCTTCACCTAAATCATTAGGTATAACAAATAAGTTTACAGCGAGTGCAAAAAGCAGCGCCCCGACCGTAATCATTATAAGATCCATAATGAACTTCTTCATATATACACCACCAAAACAAATTGATTTTTTCCTAAATACATACTATATCAAGTTCTGAACATTTTATATACTTTTTGGAATGTTCGTTTATGATAAATCTATAATTGTTAGTATGTCCTTAATTAGAGCAAAAGTCGAATTGAAAAAAATAGTTCATGAAGCTGCAATTAAATAGATATGTGGAATCATGCTGAAATCGGCTTATAATATATACTATATCCGAACTTAAAGTTTGAAGTTAGAGCAATTTAAAAAGTAATCTTTAAAATAGGGGGTGCAATAAAATAACCTGCAATAATTGGGGAAGGAATATAAATAAAGAATGAATAATAATAAGGGGTGTTAGAAGCAGTTATGGATCAATCGTTAGCAATTCGTAATATTAAAATGAGTTTAAGAATATTAAATGTATTATTAATAGCCACTATAGTAATCATATCATCATGTATCTTATTACTTTTTGGTTTATTAGTTATAGCTTTAACAGTCTCTGGTGAGAAGATCAGTAAACTAGTTTTAGATTCTAACATTGACATTTCTTTTAAATTTAATGGAATAACTGTTTTTTTAAATAAAGATATAATGAGCAATTTTGTTTATGATAAAAGTGAAACGATTGTATTAATTGTATTCTTGACTATCTTTACTGTGGTTATTATGTCAATTCTTGTTTTATTATGGAAGTTTGTTAAATCAGTAATTGATGGGGATGTATTTACTATTAAAAATAGTAAAAGAATTGAGCTAGTGGGATATAGTTTATTAATTTTAAGTTTTTTAAGTAATACGGTTCAAGCATACTTAGTTTCAACGGTATTACATATGTTTTTAAACAATAATGAATTAGAAAATATTGAATGGATTCAATCCGTTTCTTTTAGATTTTTGGATATAAATTGGAGCATACTACTGTGTGGTTTTATAGTTTGGACAATTGGTAGGATATTTAGATATGGCTCTTTTTTACAGGAAGAGTATGATGCAACAGCATAGGAAGTGAAGAAATTGGCGATTATCGTAAGATTGGATCGTGTATTAGCTGATAGAAAAATGCAATTAAGTGAGCTTGCAGAAGCGGTAGATATATCGATTGTCAATTTATCGAATTTAAAAACGGGAAAGGTAAAGGCAATACGTTTTTCCACGCTAAATGCAATTTGTAAAGTATTGCATTGTCAACCGGGGGATATTTTAGAGTATGCTGAGGATGAGGATACCTTTGAGTAAAAAAATATATTGTTTTTTCTAAAATGACTTCAGTATTTTACTGAGGTCATTTTAGATTTTATAGGATGGAAATGCGTATACGTACATTTTTTGAACAAGTTGCATAGGATAACCTTATAATGTGTGAGGGGGATTGAGAAAATGTACTACATTCCTTATTACGGAAACAACATGCCTATGTATAACTATGGAGATCAGCTAGTTTATTGGGCATCTCCTTATCAGACGGGGTACGCGAACAGAGCTGAACCTTCTCGTTTTTCCAATGGTGGAAATATTGTATTAAAAGATTATGGAGCTCAGCCACTTGTCATCAACCTTAAAGATGCGGCTAAGCAAAATGATACGTATCGTACTGCTCTGTGGACGGGAAAGAACTCACAGATTACTTTAATGAGTATTAATGCTGGTGATAATATCGGTTTAGAAGTACACCCAAATGTTGATCAAATTTTATATATTGAACAGGGTGAGGGACTTGCTCAAATGGGCCCGAGTAAAAACAATTTAAACTATGAAAGAAAGGTTTATGAAAATTATGCCGTAGTAGTGCCTGCTGGAACGTGGCATAACGTTACGAATACAGGGAATGTGCCGCTAAAGCTTTATTCGATATACGCTCCTCCAAACCATCCATTTGGTACGGTACATGTTACGAAAGCAGACGCTATTGCCTCGGAAGCAGGCTACGGTCAAGGCAATGAATAATCAATTTTAGATAGGAAGCTTTTTCCTTGATAATCAAAAGACAACTCCTACTTAGAGAAGTTGTCTTTTTTGTCGTCGTTTAAATGAAATATATATAGATAATAAGCCATTCAATGTTAAAAGGGTAACCAGTGCTATGGTCAAAAATGCAATATCAGGAGCAAAATATCTAATAGTGTGCCAAGGTGTTTCTATACTATAGCTTAATAATGGAATGGAGATAATGGCCAAAACTAAAAGTATTAAACCGAATATACCCGACACACCTCTTTTGTTCACATTTTTAGCTTTAACCTTTATTAGAAGATAAATAAACATCACAAAAAGTAAACATAATATAGCGATTGCTATGACTTGAAATGTAGGTTTATATTTAGGTGCATCAACGGGCTCTTTTCCATTTAAAATATCAATAATCCCTTGTTTCAAGTATAGAAGTGACTTTTCCTCTAATATATGACTTTTGTTAGTGAGAATCACACCGCCCCAATCGGTTTCTGGTAGATAAAATACTTCTGAGCGTGCGTCAGGATTTGAACCAGAATGCCATATCATTTCTTCTTTGGATTCTGGATATGAGATTCGTACGCCAAGGCCGTAATATCGATATTTACTAGTTTGAACAAAAGGCGATATATAAAGGTTCAACGCATTTTTACTTAAAAAATTGTTATGATCATGGCGACTAAGAAGTTTAATGTACTGCACCAAATCTGATGCACTTGCAGTAATATATCCATATGGTGTCCCACCGTTATCATATGTGACTGCGCTTTTTACAGGGTGACCAAGCCATGATTGATAGCCAGATAAGTATCCTTTTTCATAGGCCATGCTACTATTAGCGGCTGCATTTTTCATCCCTAATGGAGAAAAAACTTGTTCCTCCATATATTCAGAAAATGGTTGTTTGGTAACCTCTTCGATAAGAGCTCCAAGAATAGAAAAGTTAGCATTACTATATTGATGTTTTTCTCCAGGAGCAGCAGTCAGCTTAATATTCGATAAACTTTCTACATTGTCCTTTATAGCACTCAAATCATTAGATTCCTTGTCCGATATAGCTAAGCCAGAATAAGTGCTGATCCCACTTGTTTGCGTAAGTAACTGTTTAATCGTTATTTGAGAAGCGGCTTCTTTATCTTTCAGGGTAAACCATGGCATGTACTTTTGAACTGGATCATCTAATTGAATAATGCCTGCATCAACAAGTCTCATGATGGCTAAGCCTGTTAGTGATTTACTAATAGAGCCGACTACAAATGGAGTTTCAGCAGTTACCTTTTCTTCGGACTCGCCCGTTACGCCCCACGATTTGGAATAAAAGATAGCATTTTTATGAACAATAGCAATAGATGCCCCAGGAATTCGCTGCTCTTCTAAAAAGTTTTCAACATACTTATCGATAGTACTCTTAATGTCTTGTTCTGCGGCTTTTGTGGAGATTTGTGAGACTGGTTGAAATAGATAAAGCGGAATTAATAATAAACATATTAATATAGTTTTATATAGGGAGATTTTTTTCATTGTTGTTTTCACCTATTTCCTCCGAAAATTTTTCCTTCATAATCATGACCTTTAATCCATGAAGTAAATTTAACAAAAATATACACTTCTTTAAAGTATATGATTTTTGTTGTGAATACTATTCGAAAGAACATAGAATTTCAACTACTTAATCCAAAGCTTTCGGAAGTCTACATAGCCGAACGAATCAAATTGAATATCCTTAATCATAGGATGGAAGATACGGCTTTTAATAGGATGATTTAAATATAAAAATAAATTCTCTTGTCGTATATAACATTCAGCCTCGTCAATCCAAAAGTCTCTTGTCTGCCAGTCTGTTGCCTGCTTTATTTTTTCAAAATAGACATTCAAATTTTCTAAGTGAGCAGTAGATAAAAAACGATTAAAAATAAGTGCTTTATTTAAAAATGCACCTAAAAAAGATAAGTGATGATCCATTGAAGCAACTTCACCCATCATTAATAAATCAGCATCTTCAAGTGAAGGATCGTAGTAATCTGATATTGAGTAGGCTTTAACATTTAAATGAAGACCAAATTTACGAGCTTCTTGTTTGAACCACTCGGCTTCCTCAACACAGTTTTGTGTGTCCAACGTATATACAGTTATTAATTCTCCTTGATATCCGGCATCTTCTAGTAAAGATTGAACGCGCCGAATATCCTTTGTTTGGTGCTTAGATTTCCAAAAGAAATAGCTAGACGCTTCTTGAAGGTTGCTACGACCTAAATCAGTCCACAATTTCTTTACATCCATAAGATGATAAATAGCCTCTCGAAACGCAGCGTTATGAACAATAGTATTACGTTTAAAATTAAATGCCAAAAAGCGAAAGCCCACTTCAATGTCTTGTTTATGTTGGTAAGTTGTAATTGTTTCATGTTGATTTTGCACTTCATACATAGCTGAGTGAGCTGTTTCTATTGGTACACGATAAATTTCAATTTCATCTAATAATGGTCTAGTAAGAAAGTAATTGTCGAACGCTTGGAGAACAAGTAAGTTATCCGTCCGTTTCTTCATTTGAAAAGGACCTGTTCCTATCCACTTATTTTCGTCGAATGGCTCATTGACAGGCAATATAACGAGGTTGTGGAAGCTCAGAAATCTAGGGAAAAGTGCATTTGGTTTAAATAGCTTAAAACGAATCGTAAAAGGGGTAGGACACTCTATTTGCTCTATATCCTCCACAAGCCAAGAATGTGGTGAAGAACTTGTTTTAAAACGATCAAGCGTATAGCGCACATCTTCACTTGTTAATACGTGCTGATTATGAAAGCGGACTCCTTTTCTTAAGTAAAAAGTCCATGTTGTCTCTTCATTGTCACTTTCCCAGTTGTGTGCTATGTGAGGGATTACTGTGTCTTGTTCTTGATTATAGGTTACGAGTGTATCCCCTAGTTGATGAATAATAACGGTCTCAAAGGTAATAGAGGTATGTAATGGATCCATTGTCGTTAATTCTCTAGTTCGAGCAGTCCGTAACACATCCCTTGGTTGTCCGGATGATTGAATACCGAATAAACTTTGAATTTCTTGTGATACATTGGCGATCCATGTTTTCGGAATAGGCAATTGCAATAGTAAAATAACGTCCTCCAATTGATCGCGTTGAACTAGCTGCTTTACGGTATCCTCTATTTCTTGCTGAAAGGGTTTATAAAATACAATTTGTGATGGATTTCCTCTCCCTTTACCCGGAGTATAGATTAACTTGCCTTCCTCTCCGAACTGCTTTAGCCTGCGTTTAACACTTTTTTGTGTACAAAACCATAAGCTCTCCATTTCATAAAGTTTGCAATCAGCAGTCTGTTGCTCTTCTCTAGGATATAAAAAAGCCCTCATCTGGAAATAAGAATAATCCTTCATCATCAATCTCTCCTTATCCACTTAAAAGGGGACATTTATGATTGGATTATACCCTTTTTTTCCACTTTTGAACAAAGCATAATGAGGTGGGGGTGGAAGTAATGTTCAAAAATTTACATCGTAATATTCAAATAAGAATCTACACATCTTTTTTGAGTCGAGTTGTCGGTTCAATGGTTTTTCCTTTCATGGCTATTTATTTTGCAAAAGAGCTGAATGCTGTCTATGCAGGAATTCTTCTTTTCATCCAATTGATTGTTCAATTTATCGCAAGTTTATATGGGGGTTACTTGGCTGACTCAGTAGGCAGGAAAAAAATGATGGTCATTGGGGAATGGATGAAAGTCCTAGCATTTGCAGGGATGATTGTTGCCAATTCACCGGTCTTTACATCTGCTTGGTTAACTTTTTTAATGCTGTTGGTAATGAGTATTTCTACTGGCTTTATTAATCCTGCTGCTGAAGCAATGCTGATTGATGTCAGCACAAAAGAAAACAGGGCTTTAATGTACTCCATCAATTACTGGGCTGTAAATTTATCCATTATGCTCGGATTAATTATTGGCGGTTGGTTTTTCCAAACGCACTTTTTTCAACTGTTAATCTCATTACTGATTATTTCCCTTGTAACGTTGTGGATGACGAAGGTGTTGATTCAAGAAACTTTCAATGTCACAGCAGTTGAGGAAAAAGGAAGTGAAAATTCCTATGGCATAAAATCTATTATACAAAGCTATCGAACTGTTATTACCAATGTGCCTTTTGTGTTATTTACGCTCGGAGGTATTGCTATTCTTTCAATTGAATTTCAACGTAACAATTTTATCGCAATAAGATTGGAAGAGGAATTTCCTAAACGGGCTGTGACATTGTTGGGTAATATAAATATTACACTGGATGGGGTAAAGCTTTTAAGTCTATTAACAGTGGAGAATACGTTGATAATTGTATTTTTTACAGTAGTCTTCACAAAATGGCTTAAAGGAAAATCCGTTCAAAAGGTTATGTATGTTGGATTTTTATTATTCGGATTAGGCTATTCAATTCTTGCCTTCTCAAATAATTTAACGCTTTTGTTTATTGGTGTTGTGGTGCTTTCAATCGGTGAATTAATGTATGTACCTACAAGGCAATCCTTGCTAGCAGAAATTGTAGATGATTCCCGTCGAGGTGCATATATGGCCTTTAATGGATTTGTCTTTCAAATAGGAAAAATAGTTGGTGTTCTCGGAATCATGATAGGACAAGTATTGAACGGAATTGGAATAGGGATTGTCTGTGTACTTTTCGCTTTTCTTGGAATGGTCTTTTCTCGATGGGCACTGATGAAGCGTAATAGAAAGCACAAAGTAATTCTAAAAACTAATATAATTTCGAGGTGAAGAAATATGAAAACATCTGAAAAATGGAATGAAATAGATCATTATTTTAGCACTAAACTTCATACTTCTGATGATATTATGGATTCAGTATTAAAAGCGAATTTAGAAGCGGATTTGCCTGCTATTGATGTTGCGCCAAATCAAGGTAAGCTGCTGTACTTACTTGCAAAGATGAAGGGAGCAAAAAACATTTTAGAAATTGGAACCCTTGGCGGATACAGTAGCATTTGGCTAGGGAGAGCATTACCCGATGATGGACATTTAATAACACTGGAATTTGATATAAAGCATGCAAAAGTAGCTGAAGAAAACATAAAAAGAGCCGGTTTAGAAAAGAAAATTAAAGTAATGGTGGGACCCGCACTGGAAATATTACCGACCCTAAAAGAAAAGGGCTTTGCTTATTTTGATTTTATCTTTATCGATGCAGATAAACAAAACAATCCCCATTATTTGAAATGGGCGATAGAACTTTCTAAAGCAGGGACAGTTATTATTGGGGATAATGTAGTTCGGCAAGGACAAGTCATTGACGACAGTGAGGATTTAAATATTCAAGGGATTCGTCAATTTATAGATTTATTATCTGAGGAATCACGGATAGATGCTACAGCCATTCAAACAGTTGGTAGTAAAGGATATGATGGCTTTGTTTTGGGGGTTGTGAAGTAGAAGCTATAATCATAAATAACTAGGACACCCGCTGAAAGAAGTTAAAGCCAAGCCCGCGGAAAGCGCCAACTCGGAGTGAAAATCAACCCTTTTTTATTGATACGCATTATTTTATATTTTTTCTTTTTCTATAAGCAAAGCAGAGATGTTTTTATGATAACATCTCTGCTTTTTTTAAAACATTAAACAAACATGTTGACGTAAATAAAACCATCGTGTTATTATTATCTCGAATTCAAGATAACCGAATTCTAGATAAATGAATTCGAACCTTTTAATCCGTGTAGAAAGTAAAGTTTTACTTTTCATCATAAGGAGGTAATCATAATGGGTTTTTTAAATAAATTTTTCACTTCAAAAAAAGAGGAGGAAAAAACAATGGCACAATTAAATATCGGAATTATTATCGGATCAACACGTGAAGGTCGTGTAAGTCCACAAGTAGCACAATGGGTAAAAGAAATCGCAGATCAACGAGGAGATGCTAATTATACAATTATTGATATTGCGGATTACAAATTACCTTTATTAGGTGAACCAGGGCAAGATGCTTCAGGTGCTCGAGGTTGGTCAGAGATTATTGCAAAACAAGATGGATTTGTATTTATCGTACAAGAGTACAATCACTCTATTACAGGTGCCCTAAAAAATGCACTAGATTATTTACGTGAAGAATGGAATAACAAAGCTGCAGGTATTGTATCGTATGGTTCTGTAGGTGGTGCACGTGCAGCTGAACATTTACGTGGTATTATGGGTGAGCTTTTAATTGCAGATGTCCGTATACATCCAGCATTGTCACTATTCACAGATTTTGAAAATGGCACTGATTTTAAACCAAAAGCGATGCAAACAGATTCTGTTAATCAAATGTTAGACCAATTAATTCCTTGGTCAAAAGCTTTATATACAATTCGTTAATCATGGTCAAAGATTGAGATAGAACGGTATTGGGTAAAGTACAGGTGAGAAAATACATTTAGTCATGAAGGGGCTTGTTAACATGAAAAAACATACTGCGGGTATTCACCATATCACAGCCATTGTAGGGCATCCACAAGAAAATATTGATTTTTATGCGGGTGTATTAGGTCTTCGTTTAGTTAAACAGACGGTAAATTTTGATGATCCAGGCACATATCATCTTTACTTTGGTAACAAAGGTGGTAAACCAGGCACTATTATTACATTCTTCCCATGGGCAAATGCTTATCAAGGTCGCATCGGTGATGGTCAAGTTGGTGTAACTACTTATGTTGTACCAGAGGGAGCACTATCTTTTTGGATTAATCGCCTTGCGAAATTTGCTATTCCATTTCAAAAAGCTGAACGTTTTGGTGAACAAGTCATACAATTTGATGATCCACACGGACTTCATATCGAATTAGTTGCACGTGCAGAAGGCGAATTGAATGAATGGACATTTGGTGAAGTAACTCCTGAGGTTGCGATTAAAGGGTTTGGTGGTGCAACACTGTTTTCAAGTCATCCAGAAGAAACAGCAAAAGTCTTAACTGAAGTCATGGGACTTGAAAAACTAACAACGGAAGGCGAGTATACTCGTTACAAATCCAGCGCAGATATTGGCAATACAGTGGATCTAAAAGTAGTTCCAGGTATGCATGGTCAAATGGGAGTCGGAACAGTTCATCATATTGCTTGGAGAGCTCAGGATAATGCGGATCACCTAGAATGGCAAGAGTATGTAATGAATCATGGACAACATGTAACCGAAGTGAAAGATCGTAATTATTTTAATGCGATTTATTTCCGTGAACCTGGTGAGATTTTATTTGAAATTGCGACAGATCCACCTGGATTCGCTCATGATGAAACACCTGAGACAATGGGTAGTCAATTAATGTTACCAGCTCAATACGAACAGCAACGTGAACAATTAGAAAGAACATTAATTCCGATTGAAGTGCGTGCACTTGATTAAGGAGGATGAGTCGTTTGATTTCGATTGATCCTACGAAAAATACTGAGCGTGAAAACTATAATGAAGGTCGTATTGACCCAAGGAAATTAAAAGCAATTAGCAGACTAGCTGGCTCAAATTACGCAAAAATTGGAGATATATTTGCGCTAGAACGTCCTCAATAAAAAAATGCGAAAATGTTGATGTAACAACATTTTCGCATTTTTACGTTATGCTAAAATTCTTTCTATATTCATTAATTCTTCTTTTGTTAATAGGATATCGGTTGCTTTCACATTGGTAGCCACTTGATTTTTATGTTTTCCGCCGGGGATAACTGTATCAATGCCATCTTGAGCTAATAACCAAGCAAGCGCTAGATTTGGTAATATCGTTTGCTTTTCCTCTGCAATTCCTTTTAATCCATCTACTTTTATTAATGTTTGTTCAAATAATTCACCTTGGAATAAAGGATCTGAAATTCGCCAGTCTCCAGTGCCTAACTTAAAGTCTTTTGTATACTTTCCACCAAGTAGGCCATATGCAAGTGGACCGTATGGAACAAATGAAATATCATCTTTTACACAGTATGGCAATAATTCTTGTTCTGCTGAACGGTTTAACATATTGTACGGAGATTGTAATACTGAAATATCATTATGCACATTAGCTTCTATAAGTTGATCTAATGTTACGTTTGAAATGCCTATTGCTCGGATTTTTCCTTCTTCTTTTAAGCGTGATAATTCACCAATCGCCTCCGCAAGTGGGGTTTCGTTGTCAGGGAAGTGTAAATAGTAAAGGTCTACATAATCCATCTGTAGTCGATTTAAGCTATTTTCAAGTGCGCTTCGTAAATATTGTGGATGATTATTTGTTTTTACTGACCCATCCTCAAACCAATGTCTACCTCCCTTTGTCGCTAAAGCAAAATCTTCCCTTGGATATTTATTTAATACTTCGCCAACAAGTTCTTCTGAACGCCCTTTACCATAGATATCTGCTGTATCAAAAAGAGTTATCCCTAAGTCAAGTGCAGCGGAGACTAGCTCCTTCCCATCTTGTTCATTTAAGTTTTCATATAAGTTATGGCCACCTACAGCATTTGTTCCAAGACCAATATCGGAAATCGTAATATTTGCTTTTTTTAATGTATGAAATTTCATATTTCTACCTCCTCGTTTTTCTGTAATCAGAATAGAGTAAAAAAAATATTTTACCAACATACATAGATATAGTTTCATATATAGAAATAAAAGCGTATTAATTGCAATTAGAAGACCGATTGAAATTTTTTATTATGCTAACAAGTAATTGATTTCTTCTGTCAATTGCCGACTTGCCTCTTCTAATTTTTTTACAAAGGACCGAATGGCAGTTTTTTTAATTTGATTCGTCGAGCCATGCAAAGCAATTGCACCGATGACTTCTTCATTCACATAAATCGGAACTGCAATGCAAATTTTACCTACATTCGTTTCTTCATTATCAACAGCATATCCTTGTGCTTTAATAACCTGTAAATGAGGGATCAATAGACCATAATCATAGAAGGTCTTTGTTGTAAATGTATTTAGTTCAATACTGTTTAATATTTCACGTTGTTTTTTTGCTGACAGATGAGCTAAAACTACTTTTCCAAGCGCGCTTGAATGCATAGGTGTACGAGTATCGATTGCGTGAAAAGCAGGCTGTTCAAAAGGCTCCCTAATCACATTTTTTATCACTATCTCACAGTCTTCCAAAATAGCAATATAAGTAGTTATTTCTTCTTGGCGGGCTAATAGATATGGCGCTACGAGAGATACCCATTGGATATCTTTGTGCCAATATAAGTGCTCATCTCTAAAAATATGCGGGTTTAATTGATAGTACTTATTATATTTAATTACATAATTCATTTTTTCGAGTGTATGAAGCATGCGAAAAACGGATGTCTTATTCATCGATAATTCTTCCATAATTTCAGTTAATGTAAGAGAATGCTTTTGACGTAATACATCTAAAATCAAAAGGCCCTTTTTTAAAGTTGATACTTCATAGGAATCCATTTTGCCCTCTCCTAACTTCTAGATTTATAGCTTGTACAATAGCATCTTTACTATTGATTGACTAGGTTGGAACGTTATTGGGAGAAAATAAGTCGCCGCATGGGAAGTCAGAATCCCAGAAAAATAGTATTGCCAAAGTTTCATATAAAAGAATGCGTCTATTAACTCTGTTGCTAGTAAAAGATAAATTACTATATTAATCTAATTGTTGACTCGATTCGAAAATATAGCTAATATACTGATTATTGATAAAAATGCATAAAAATGAAAGCTATTACCTTTTGCGTTGGAAATGGAGTGGTTATTATGGCTAATTTTTTACGAAAGAAGTCAATCGAGCAAGCCAATAAAATAACTGAAGTCGAACGTTTTAAACTAAAGCGTGAACTAGGGTCGTTGCAATTATTGCTGTATGTACTAGGGGCTACAATAGGAGCTGGTATTTTTGTACTGCCAGGAACTACAGCTGCTCTACATGCGGGTCCCGGTGTTGTTGTTTCATTCTTAATAGGGGGTCTTGTAACAATTGCAGTTGGATTAGCCTATGTCGAATTCGCAGCGATGGCCCCTGTTGCCGGGAGTGCTTACACCTATTCTTATATTGCGTTAGGTGAAATTATTGCTTGGATAATCGGTTGGGATTTATTATTGGAATTTATCGTTATTTCTAGTACAGTCGCAGTTGGCTGGAGTGGCTACGTTAATTCGTTTTTACAATCTGTAGGAATTCACTTGCCAGAAGTTTTAACAAAGGATATTGCTCATGGTGGGATTGTGAATCTACCTGCTGTGGCTGGTTGGCTTATTGTAGCTTGGATTTCAATGAGTGGAATTAAAAATGTGGGTCGATCAAATATGTTATTTACAGCTGCAAAGGTTGGCGCGATTATCTTATTCCTTGCTATTGGGGCTTTTCACGTTAACCCTATAAACTGGACACCGTTTACACCGTTTGGTTGGTCAGGTGTCATGGCGGGAGCGGCACTAGTGTTCTTTGCCTTTACCGGATTTGATGGTGTAACAACAGTTCTTGAGGAAGTAAAAAATCCACAAAAAACAATACCAAAAGCTTTAATTGGTGGGCTAAGTATACTAACGCTTATTTATGCAATTGTTGCACTAGTATTAACAGGTATTGTACCATCCCCTGAGTTGGATGTTCCAAATCCTACTGTATATGCACTAGAATCTGTTGGGATTCAATGGGGAGGTGCTATCATTGCAGTATCAGTTATTTTTGGATTGCTGGCTACGATGATTGCAAATACAACAAGTGCGACACGCGTGCTGTTTGCAATGAGCCGAGATGGACTTTTACCAGAACGTATTGCACAAACAAATAAAAAAACAGGAGTACCTGTATTATCAACTTTAATTGTTGTTGTAACAGGCATTCTCTTATCAGGATTTTTATCGATCGGAGAATTAGCGGAATTTGCTAACATCGGCGGTTTAACTGCTTTTGCTTTAACAACAGTTAGTGTTGTTGTTCTTCGCTATACACGACCAGATCAACCACGTGTATTCAAAGTACCTGCGCTATGGCTTGTAGCAACTGTAGGTGTTGGAGGATGTATTGTATTAATTTTTAGTCTGCCGTTATTTACTGTAGTGCGCTTTTTGATTTGGTTAGCAATAGGTTTAGTTATTTATATAGGCTATGGATACAAGCATGCTAAAATAAGCTCTAAAAATGAAAATCTATAGTTATGAACACCCCTTCAGATTTAAAGGGGTGTTTTTATATCTAACTTAAATCAGATTTAGAAGCACACCCTTGTTATTTTCAACATATTATAAGTTTACATTTCCTTACATGCCCAGGCATCGATTTCCACTTTTAGAGCAGGAGCAGCAAGCGCAACTACATACATCAATGTCATACACGGAAGGTGATTACCAAGAAAGTCATTTATTATTTGCTTTCTTTGATCTACATTAATTTCCCCAACCAAATAAAGGACTATCTTCGTTAAATCTTGAATTTCCATATTCGCACTTTCAAGATTCTTTCTGATATTTTCTAATGCCAATTTCATTTGAGCTAATGGCTCTTCGGGTACAGCCCCGTCTTTTTCCATTCCTATTTGTCCAGATAGTGTTAACCATCTCTGTGGTCCTGTTACTTCTATTTGATGTACATAAGGAGCAACTGGTTGATGAATGTCCTTCGGGTTTCTTGCAACTTTCACATAATCAATCCTTTCTATAAATCTTAGTTTAAAATATTTCCAATAATACCATACTAAGATTAAAGAAAAAAATCTAATTTTAGTACTATAGTAAAAGAACTTACATTGGCTATGATGGTACTCAAAGGGTTATAATAGATTAATAGAATTAAGGCTTATAACGCTGATACAGCTTTCAAAAATATTGTTATTAATTTGATAAGGCATTCTATTCTTTTCGCTCCTTGGATTCATTAATTTCTTATGAGACTTATAAAGCGCAAGCATTTAAGTCTTATTCTAAGTATTGATGGGAATAATAATCCAATGAAGGGGGTGTTTACATAAGAATGATACGTAATGTTCTACATCAATTTATTAATTGTTTTTGTTCATTTGATAGCGAAACCCAGGCAGTAAAGGCAGGAAAGCCGTTTTGTAGAAGGAGTGAATACATGAGTAATTTCTTTCGAAGCAATGGATTTAAACGTTTTTTAATCCTAGCTGGGATCGCTATTGCACTATACATGATGCGAAGCATGATCAATCTTATTCTTCTCACGTTCATTATTACTTACTTGATGAATCAACTTACCACGAAGACAACAAAAAAGATTAGAAAGTACGTACGGATGGGCGAGAAGGCTGTGACAGTTACCCTCTATCTTTTACTTGTTGGAGGTATTGTTGCAATTATTTACAAGTATTTGCCTATCGTGACCCAACAAATTACGCAGCTCTTTGATCTTATTGCCAGCTTTAGTCTCAATCCAAATGATAACGAGATTGCCAGATATTTAGCGCCAACCTTTGAGAAAATTGAACTGGGTAAATATTTAGAGCAGGGTGTAGACATCACGCTAAAAAACCTTACGAATATTGGTAAAATCATTCTGCATGTATTCATCGCACTAATTTTGAGCTTGTTTATTTTACTTGAGAAGAAGCGTATTATAGAATTTACAGCAAAATTTAAAGATAGTAAAATGAGCCATCTCTACGATGAACTACATTATTTCTCAAAGATATTCATTCGTTCTTTCGGTAAAGTTATTGAGGCGCAGTTCATTATTGCCGCTGTTAACTGTATTTTATCTGTTATTGCATTATACATTATGGGTTTCCCGCATTTAATTGCGCTTGGGATTATGCTCTTTATATTGGGATTGGTGCCAGTTGCAGGGGTCATCATGTCCTTGATTCCTCTAACTATAATCGCATACAGTATCGGTGGTCCTATGTACATTGTCTATATCTTGATGATCGTTATGGTACTACATGCTATTGAGGCATACTTCTTAAATCCAAAGCTGATGTCTGCTAAGACAAATCTTCCAATTTTCTATACATTCATCGTCATTCTCTTCTCAGAGCATTTTCTTGGTGTATGGGGATTAATTATTGGTATTCCGTTATTCATGTTCCTTCTCGATATTCTCGGAGTTACTTCTTCAGAAGATGAACAGCAACAGGCAATGGAAATACAAGAGGACAAAAAAATTGAATAAAGTTTTCGTTCAAAAAGGAATCAAGTGTGTATGATTCCTTTTTTTGTTTATAGAAAATATTTACATATGCTAAGATGAACTATGAATATGCTGACATGTTAGGGGGGAGAGAAATGAGTAATTTTGTTAAGTTGCTAGATACGGAAGCAGCCCATGCAAAGCCTAATTTTGATATGGCAATACTTTGCATGGGGTGAATTTCAAATTATTTCAGCAAAGACATTTGCTGAAATAATTTGAAGCCTCCGGCGGATGTCATGGAATCGGAAAGGAGTTCTTAGGGGATGTTAGCCTAAAACCATCGCATCCATGCGATAACGGCTAACTGACCTGCATCACGCAGGCCTAAGCACAAAGCCGATTCCGGACGCAATTATGCCGAGGCATAATTGATTATTTGCCTCGAAGTATTTCTTATAAAATTAGCTTTGCTACCTTATTTTCAAAATAAAAATGAGGGGTTGGCATAAATGGCTTATAAGAAGGCTTCAGTTATCTTACCAAAAGAGCTTTTATTAGAAATCCAAAAATATGTTCAAGGTGAAACGATTTATATTCCTAAAATAGAAAACACTTATTTAGAGTGGGGTGCTCGTTCAGGCACAAAGAAATATATTGAGGACAGGAATAATTCTATAAAAGAAGCGTTTACGAATGGAGTTTCCATTGAACAATTATCTATGGAGTATCATTTAGCGGTAGAAACGATTAAAAAAATTGTATATACGAAGTAATTTTTAAAGCACTAGCAGTGGATATGTTAGTGCTTTTCTTATGTCTAGAACGTTTCTTAATTGAGCTAGGCATATTCTTTATATTTGAAATCGTGTTCAATATAGTTAAAGGGAGGGGTTATTTTATGATTACAGGGCAAGGTGTATTTTTAAGACCAATAAATGAAAAAGATGTAGATAGTATCTACAAGTGTTTTCAAAATGAAGAAATTATGTATATGACGGGTACACGTAACATTTTAACAAAGGATCAGATTAGAGAGGCTTTGATTCGATTTAGCGAAGATTCCACACGCCATGATTTTGCTATTTGTTTAGTAGAAAATAGTCAAGTTATCGGTGATTTAGCCATTATGGAAATAGACTCAGACAATAAAAAGGCAATATTTCGCATAGCTTTACATAGTATAGAAGATTGTGGCAAGGGATATGGGGCAGAGGCAGTTCAGCTTGTTCAAAAATTTACGTTTGAGGAGCTTCAGCTTAATCGCTTAGAGTTACAAGTTTACTCTCATAATATTCGAGGAATCAAATCGTACGAAAAGGTTGGCTTCAAAAAAGAAGGAACTTTAAGGCAATCCTTTTATATGAATGGTAAGTATTCTGATGAAATAATTATGAGTATTTTACGTGATGAATATATGGAATTAAAAAAGAGCCATTAGTATATAGGTCCATGATTTGGCGGTATCTTGCTGTCGGTGAATGGGAATTTAAAAATAATTTTAAATAAATGGAAAAGTGTGATATATTTAATCTTTGTTAAAGGAGGCGGTCATTATGACAAACAATACTTTTTTTATCTTTAAATACTGGGGGATAACGCCGAATTAACAAAAGATAAAGCGTTTCCCTGAATTCGGAAGGGGAAAAAACGATATGGGTAAAGATTCTGTGAAGGTTGTAGAAGTCAATGCAGAGAATTGGTATGAGTGTTGTCTATTAGAAATTTCAAGAGAACAAAGAAGTTATATTGAACCAAACGCTATTTCCATAGTACAATCAAAGTTTGAGCAAACATTAAGACCATATGCTATTTATTTTGAAGAGAAAATAGTAGGTTTTTTAATGTTTAATTCTATAAAAGAAGAGCTTGATGGCTATTGGATTTATCGAATTATGATAGATAAGCATTTTCAAGGTAAGGGGATAGGAAAAGCTGCTACTAAGCTAATGATTTCAGAAATAGCTAAATTGCCAAATGCGCAAAAAATTATAGTAGGCTACCATCCAGAAAATAAAGGTGCACATAATTTATATAGAAGTATGGGATTTGAAGATCATGGTAATCGCTTCGGTAAAGAGATGGCTGTCATTAAATATTTAAATGAATAACATTCAAAAGGGTTCAATTCAAGGTACCTTTTGGTTATCGTATGAAATATAGAAATTAAAGAGCTAATCCCCTTTCAAATATTTATTGAAAGGGGGTTAGCTTTATTTATAGCGCCTTTAAGGAACTTGCCTCTGAGAAAATTGCATGTGGCTTTTTCTTCATAAATATAAAAATTAACAATGCGGTAATGCCTTCTGCGACAGGGAATGTCCACCAAATAGCTTGTGGGCCAAGGAATTTAGGCAATAGTACGAGAGCAGGGATAAATAATATAATACTACGCAATAACATAATAGTTGTTGCAAGACGTATTTTTTCAATGGATTGGAAGAATTCCGCAAATACCATGTTCACGCCAAGGAATACATACCCAATTGCAAAGTATACAAAGCCTTGTGATGCCATATTTTTAATTTCAAACGTACTATCACCGAACAATGCTATTAGCTGAGAAGGGAATAACGTAGCAATTATGACAGTAGTTAAACCCAGAATAAATGCAGTGGCTATACCGATTTTCAATAACGCTGTTAATCGCTCTATTAATCTCGCGCCGTGGTGATAACTAACGAGGGGCTGTAGTGCCATACCGATCCCAAGGAACACTGTTAATAGTACGGTATGAATATAGTTAACCATCGCGTAGGCGGTCACTCCATCTGAGCCCAAATAGTGTAAGAATGTCACATTATATAAAATAACTATCACAGCAACGGAGGCTTCAACGATAAAGCTTGGTAGCCCAATAGCAAATATCTTCTTTAAATCAGATAGGCTGAAAAATTTACGCACAAATTTTAATTCGGATTGCTTTCGGAAGAAGTGTAGGCAAAGCACCGACATACCGATTATTGTGGAGATTGCTGTAGCTAGGGCACAGCCAGTTACGCCGTAATGGAGCACGAAAATAAAGATGTAGTTTAAAATAATGTTTAACACAGATGTAGTGATTAAACCCAGCATCGCAAGCTTTGGATTGCCATCATTTCGAATAAAAATACTTAGTAAGTTTTCGATTGTATAGAACACACCGAAAATCAAAATAACATGTAGGTACTCTTGAACATAAGGAAAGGTAGCATCACTTGCCCCAAATATATAGGAGATATCCTTTAGATTTACTAGAAGTATTAGAATCAATGCCATAACGACAACGATCATTGTTGTAAATGCTAATGTAAAGAGCTGATGTGCTCGTGTTTTATTGCCCTCACCGAGGGAAATTGAAAATAATGTTGCCCCACCCATACCAATCCAAAGGGAAATAGATAGTAAAATCGAGAAAATCGGTACGGCGATATTTACTCCTGCTAAAGCAGTTGGTCCAACTCCGTGACTAACGAAAATACCATCCACTAAAATATTGACGGACATCAGCAACATCCCAATCATAGCTGGAAATAAGTATGATAAAAACAAGGGCTTTAGTGGTTTTGTTTCAATTGGATTAATGGTAGTCATGAGTATGTACCTCCTTTACCATCACCTTTTCGCCATTTTCATCTAGCTCACCGTTAAAGACGAATCCAAATTTCTTATATAGCTCAATAGCTACTATATTGTTGTCATAAACGCTTAAATATATATTTTGACAGCTGTATTTAGCTACTAAATAAATAATAAGCTGCTGTAAAAAGTATTTTCCTAATCCTTTGTGCTGATAACGCTCATCAATGAAATAGCGATCTAACCAAACACGTTGTGCAGTGTCCTTATGCGGGAACAAACCATACATAGCGAAGCCGACTGCAATATCTGTCCTATACAATCCAACGGGAATAAAGCGTTGATCTGTTGCTGCCTCCGCTAAGCATTGCTTTGTACTTTCAATAAAATTCTGCTGATTATCTGCAATACGTAATGCCAATATTTCTTCTTTGTTTAAAGCTGTAATGTCACGAATTTCCGTGAACATAATGTCAAAACCTTTCTATTTTTAATTTCTTTCAGCGGATGAAGTATGTCGAGGTATACTTGCTTGTGAATAGCTACAATTTAATGTATATAGTAACTATATAGTCAAGAAGGGAAACTTAAAAATGTTTAATAAAAATGTAAAATATTTTACAACTGGTGAGTTTGCTAAAATTTGTAAGGTTAATAAACAAACGCTCATTTACTACGATCAAATCGGTTTATTATCCCCGATTATGAAGGATAGTAAAGACTACCGTTATTATTCCATTGCACAATATGAATTTTTTAGCGTGATAGAGCTATTAAAGGCGGTTGGTATGTCTTTAAAGGATATTCAAAAATATATGGCAGAAAAATCACCTGAAAATTTCTTAGACTTAATGTATCAGCAAAAGGAAATTGTAGCGAAAAAACGTCTAGAGCTAGAGATGATTGAAAGCATTATTGATGTAAAGATCGATTTAACAAAAGAAGCCTTACATCTTGATTTTGATAGCATTACGATAGAGCATCTGCCAGAGGCAACATTGTATTTAAGTAAAAATATCGAGAATTCGACGGAAGAACAGTTTACGAAGGCTGTTTCAGATTTTATAGATGAATTAGATCGCTCTCAATTAGACACAGGTTATCCTATTGGAGGAATTACAAGAAGAGAGCAAGTATTAGCCGGAAACTATGATAATTATAGTTATTTGTATATAGAGCAGCCACACCCACGAGAAGGTCACCCTTATTTCGAGGCGATTGAAGGAGATTTTATTGTTGGATACCATGTAGGAGATGCTACTACACTTGGTGAAACTTACGAGCGATTATTTAAGGTTATGCAGGAAAAAGGTTTTGAACTAGGGCAGTACGTATATGAAGAATATATTTATGACGCTGTTATTAAAAATCGTGAAGAGGATTATGTAACGAAAATTATGATAGAAATTGAAAAGGGTTGTTGATAAGTAAAATATCACCTTATAGTTACATTCAGATGTTCTATAAGGAGATATCTTTAAATAATGATACTGAAAAAGATCTAGGAAATAAAAATAGTAAGGTAATTTATCATATATTTTGAGCCTTGAAGGAAGTAAAATCTTAGCATTTTAACATAAATTAAGCCTTGTTCTAATAAGTAAATGATTTCATGACGATACAAAAGAAAGATGAGCTTTCATGAATTTAAAGTAGAACGTAACACATGACTAAATATGATGAGAGCATATTTCATGAAACATATCGACTATCGTTGATGGAACAGTATTTGTACTACTGAAGCCCAATTATTCGACTATTTTTCTTAAAACGGAGGGATCGTAATGCAAAAATGGGTTGAGCGATGGACGCAATTAATAAAACAGTTTGAACAGCAAGGAGCTTGGGTGCATCCGCTTGAGATAGCGCCTGTAGCTACAGAACAAGAGCTATCAATAGTAGAGGAGCGACTTGGCGTTCGTATTCCTTCTGAGTTCCGTAATTTATTACTACATTGTTCGCGACAAGTGGGGATGTATTGGTCTTTGCCAGACGAGGCCCTACTTCCTATTGAACTAGAGTATACGCCATCCGGTGATTTTGGTTGGAGCTTGGAAGAGCTTGAATTCCCTGACTTCGGGGGCGACGGTGAAAAACTAGATGAACAATTGTACTTACAGTTTCATACGGCTGGCAACGGTGATGCACTTCTTATTAGGTTTGAGGATGGTTCCGTTTGGTATTGGAGTCACGAGGAAGATGAGTTTGACTTACTTGCTGGGAGTTTTAATACCTATGCTGAACGAGCTACAGCTTTAGGTTGTATAGGTGCAGATTGTGGCCAGCATCGACAGTTTTGTAGTGAGGATGGACTGGATTTAAGCCTAACAAGCTCTCAAATATGGCTTAAGTGGCTTGAACAATATTTCACGCTAACTCTAAACCAGGCAATGTCTAACTTGGAATCCTTATTAATATATGTATCGATGCATGGAGTGACAAATACTAAAGTTCAGAAAGCATTTGCAGAGTTTGATTCTAGCAAGGTATATTATGCACTCCGCAATAAAATTGAACAATCATTGCCACTAGCAGATAAAGAAGCATGGAGTGAAGTGCTAGTAAAGGTTTGTGCGGTAGAGGCAAGGGATTGGGGAAGGACGCTCTGGAGTGACAAAAATACTATTCCTAGTCGGATTCGAGACTATTTAACAGCAAATTATCTACCAGCAGAAGAAGGTTTATCTCTTGTTCTTCAAGATATCGAGAAAAAGACGGTTAATTCCTATGAAGCTTTACACCGACTACGTCATTTTCATCATCCAAAAACGATAGCTTGGATGAAGCCGTATATTTCATTTCCAATAGCTGGTTGGGCCACGCTGTTAGCAGAATCACAGCCAAGTGCAGAGACGTTATTTGAATGGTTGAACGGCAGTGAAGCAGAAAGGCTTACAGCGATACGGGCGGTATGGCAAATGATGCAGCAAGATATGACGCCAACAACAGGTGTAGATAAAGACAATTGGAGACCATTGCTTGCTTATTGGAAGGAACACGAAATACTACGAAAAAATAAACAGCTATTTAGCCAAGCGCTTGCAGGCCTAGATAGTTGGTGAATAAAAGGGGAGAGAAGATTGAACTATTTCACTATATTTGCATCTAAGAACAACATTGATGATATTGAAGTTAAAATTTTAGATGTTTTTGCAAAAGGCTTTGCGATCGATAAAAATGACAATGAGTATGTAATAAAGGCCAAAGCCCTGTTTAAAAAACATAAATTAATAATTAGAGTCATGTCTGAAGATACGAACCCAGATTACTTCGCTAATAATATTCCTGGGATGATGGGGTATTACGACAATATTCCTTTTGAAGATGACAATTTAAAAGAATTAGTGTTGACTCAAATATCTGTTTTAAATGCAGTGATTGCAATCGAATCGGAAAAAGAGATAAATGAAGAACAGATGCAATTATTTACGAACCTGCTATCAAGTATAGGGGGGATTGGCTTTTTACCGAATGGCACTTTACTAGACGATGAAGGGATCGTTATTGTTTATCCTGACGGGCAATCAGGACCATCCAATTTCAGACCTCATGCGTGTACACGTAAGGTAATGGGACAAGAGGTGACATCAGAAGAAGGCGAGCACAGAAAAAATAACACGCTAGCCTATTTAAAGGAAAGAGCTATTCCATTTACAGCTTCACTCCCCCAGCTCCCACCAATTGGGGCTTGTCAGTTTAAAACCCAAGAGGACATCGCTAGAAGAGCTGTAGCCTTGTTAATAGTTATTCAATTTGCCTGTGATGTGGCTCAAGGTGGAAATGTAGAAGAATCGCGAGACTTTTTCATCAATATGTTACGCACATATAAAGTGGAAGACTATCTAACTGGCAATGAAAGAGACTTTTTACAAGCTTCTGAACCAGATGTACAAGAAGCCATTAATATTTCATGGCAATACGAGGCATATTGGACACTTATTTGGGCACTTGGATTTGTTGAGAAGCTCGATTTTCCTGATGAAGTATGTGATTGTGAGTATGCCATTCAAGTTGTTTCTAACTGTGAAACGTTTGAACAATTTTTTCTTCAAACTGTCATGCGTAGTCAGGAAGAGCTATTGGATGAAGCCGACAAGATTTACAGATACCATTGGGCTTGTGTAGATAGTCGGATAAAAGACCAAGCGGCTCCTTCCGGGATGAATGAGAGCATCGTCATGGAAAGGCGAAGAGGCTTGTTCTGGATGATAGGGCATCGAAGTGAAGAATGGGATAACATGTCGATGGATACTTAAATATAAAAGAAAAATAGCAAACTAGAAGTAGAAACTAGTTTGCTATTTTAACAATATTATTTTATCCCGCATTAACGGGCAGTAATTTATCTGTACCGAAAGTGAAGCATCAGGTACAAGACTCCATCTCAAAATTCAATGAAAGCAAAGAAGGACTGCCCGTAAAAGCCCGATTGGTAAAGACTAATAGGGATGAAGAGAGAACCCCACTGATTAAAGTTTTACTTTATATAATTTGGCTTACTTACCTTATCAATCAGCAGAAGGCCATCATATTGATCTCGTGGAACAAGACTTTCCTGAATCATTCCCCAGCTATACGATAAACGTGGCTCAAACATCCATGAGTTTCCTCGCTCATTTTGACGGTTTCGCATGTCGATAAATGTGTATGGTTTATTTGATGATGAAAGAATATCCTCGATTGATCCTTTTACTGATGGTAAAACGGCCATAGGTTCTCCTATATTGTTTGCAGTTTCACCACCAGTCATATAAAGACCAAGCACATAACTATATTTCTTGTAGATATCTGGTAGACGTTCACCCATCAATTTTACCGGAAAAGGAGAACCCATTACTTCGGATTGTGCTTTACGAATATGGTCGTTATGCGCCCAGACGATGAATTTTTCAGTTGGATAAATCTCCTCTGCTAACCAAAGTAAGTTTTCCATCATCGATTGGTCACGCCATTCCATTGTCTTAAAATAAGAATCGTATTTATTTTGTTCAACTTCAATGTTGGATTGAATTGATAGTTCTACATATTCGTCTGCAAAACGGATACGGTCAGCTAAAGTACGTTCCATAAGCTTTACAATATGTGGTTCGCTCGGATAAGCTGCTTTTAACTCTTTTTCTTTAAGCTGTACTTGTGCTTTTACTTGCTTATATACATTAATAATGCTTGGTTTTACCTTTTGATAGCCCTTTAAATCCTTACCGTAGGTCCATTCTGCAAGTTGCTCCTCTACTTCACTGAACTGTTTTACCAGTTGACTATTTTGTAGCCAATCACCGTTCGTAAATGCATTTTGCTGTTGAATATCAAAGCCTGCCAATTTTAATGGTTTATCTGTTTTCTGTGTTTTTTTAGCATATTCAAATAACGGCAGTGTTTCTTTTGACCACCATACAGGATAAATAGCATTCTTCATCGTTTGTTCCGCTGTTTGTTTATCAATTTGTCCTTGAGCATTCATGGCATTTCCCATACCGCTTTCGAAAGCTAGGACATTGTAGCCCATTTCTTGGTGTAAAAATTGAATTAAACGTGTTTTCGCTAGGCTAAATTCTGCCGTGCCATGTGAACTTTCCCCTAAAAAAACGATGCGCTTATCATGCAATAAAGGCTTTAGCATCTCTAAATCTTCAAATTTAGTAGATGGAATGTTTTGTTGACCAATTGCTTCAGGTTGAATAGATGTTAAGCTGTAAGCATGATCGTTTGTCCACTTTTTCCACTCTTGAAGTGTTTCATTGGATGTGCGAGCTTGCTTACCTTCAAAATTGTTCTCCAAAGCTACGCGTTCTTCTATCGCTGGAACCGCTGCCGATGCATTTGATACTCCGCTGAACGCTGCAAAGCTTGTCAACGCAATACTTAATGATAATAAAACCTTACGTTTCTTACCTTTTGTCACTTTCTATCAGTCCTTCGCTATATGTTAAGACTAATTATAGGTGATGAAGTTTAAAGTAAAAGGGGCCTTTGTTTAAATTTTGTTTAAATTTGGTCAAATGTCATTATTTTGGATTATTTGAGCGGAGTCAGGTGAAAAAACATCTCCAAAGCGTGAGTACACTGTAGAGATGTTAGTTATTTTATTTGTAGTGATACGTGCTAGCTCTTTGATTATTCCGTTGTATTTGATTGAACCATGCACGATCCTTTTCCTCTTGTTTTAATGTACTAACGATGATGGATGAGCAGCTAACACAGATTTTTGTCTGAGTAATTTGTCCACAGCGCTCACAAGGTACGCCTAAATTAGGGAAAATCGATTTTTTCAATTTTCCTGCTTTTACCCATTTATAGAGTAGTTCAGATGAAACCCCAGTTAATGCAACTACTTCATCATTCGTTAAATAGCGATTATTTTTTCTCAGTAAAAAATGATGTAGGTCTGAAAAAATATCTTCTTCTCTCACATCAATCCTTTTAGTAAATAGCTGCATGTTGATAACTCTCCTCGTTTACTTCAATTGATGACTTCTTCTTTTATTTTCATTTGCGTTGTTAGGTTGCTCGTCATATTTATAGTTTTCCCAGCGATTTCGTGCTAGTTTTCGATATTTATTGGAAACATTTCGATCTGCTATTAGTCGAGAGAATCCTTTTTTCGCCTCAGTAATATCTCCGAGTCGAAGGCTTAATTCTGCATGTAAAAATTGAATTCTCTCGCCGCCCTCTTGATTGGATGCAAAAGATTTACTGTAAAAATCTCTAGCAGCAAAAAGGTAGCGCATTTCCGATTCATGATCATTTTTTAAGCGATATAGCCAGGCTATTTTTAATGCGAAATTGGCCATAAGAAGTGACTCTTCCATTGCTGCTCTTGATACAAGATAAGCTAATTTAAAGCTTACAATGGCATCATCGATTGTACGTTCCTTGCACATATCCATTGGTTTTTGAAGCTCTTTTATGTACAGCTCATCAATAAGAAGCATGAAAGGTCCATATGTTCTTGTCATAGATTTGTGGTAAGCATAGCCACAATGTGGACAAACAGCAATTTCATACAATAACGGGTTTAAACCCTCGTAAACAGGCATGAAATCTGTTTGTTCTTCGATAACTTTATATCGATTAGGGCGCACTTTATATGTGGTAAAATGCTTTTTGCAAAACTTGCAATCCACACTACTTTCATAGTAGTAAATATTAAATGCCATAAGAATCAACTCCTTTACATCTCAATTTTTGCATTTCTTTTGTTCTATTTATACGGTGGATAGTATCGTTCAATATATTTATTTGAGTTACCTTTTATTTTAACAATTCTATGTTCTTTGGTATACTCCTTTAGAATTATTGAAATAAAAATGTTCATTACTTTCTTAGTTATTTGAAATTTTGATATGTACCCGTACTAGTGTTTATCGGTGTAGTTAAAGCAATTTATACATTCGTTTTAGTTTGTCAAAATACGTACAAAAGTTTAATTAAAAAGCTACTAATTTTTATATGATAAAGTTGTTTGTATAGGTGATAATACCTATAGTTAATTTTGATATAAAGATGTTTCTTAATGTAAAATTAAAAGTGTGTTGGTGATGATTAATGGGAATGATAAAAAATGGTTAATCAATATACTTGGTGAAAATATACAAAATGATAAGGAGCGAACGATGAATTATAAAATTGTATTTTTTGACGTAGATGGAACGCTTGTTAATTATGAAGATGGTCGTATTGAAGAAAGTACAAGGAACGCTATTGAGCGATTAAAAAATAAAGGAATTCATATTGTTGCTGCTACAGGAAGACCTTTATCAATGTGCCAGGAGTTAAGAAATATAGGAATAGAGACGTTTATTACAGCTAATGGAGCATATGTTAAGCATCAAGATCAAGTAATACATAAAATACCTGTTGCAAAAGAAATTGTCCAGGCAGTTAAAGCTTTTGCAGATGAAAATAAACAAAGTCTATCTTTTTTTACAGAACAATTGTCAATGAATAACGTCCAAGAAGAAAAGACATTAAATGCCATGCAAGAAACATTATCATTGCTAGAGTTTCCGGATATTAATGAGGATATTTTAGCGCAAGAGGTTTATTTAATGTGTTTATATGGTGATGAGGATATAGAGAAAAAGTATACTTTAAAATTTCCTCATTTATTATTTAAAAGATGGCATCCGTACATTACAAATGTTTTGCAACATGATGTTTCTAAATCTATTGCTGTCCAAGCTGTACTAGATTATTTCGACGTGAGTCCTAAGGAAGCACTTGCTTTTGGTGATGGAGATAATGATATTGACATGTTGGAGCAGGTTGGCTTTGGTATTGCGATGGGCAATGGTAGCGAAGCATTAAAAAAAGGTGCTGACTATGTAACGAAGAAATCAGCTGAGGGTGGAATTGATTTTGCTCTACGTATGCTACAAATAATTTAATGGAGAAAACTGTATTAAATCCATAATACTCATAATGTTGTCTCCTTTGAGTTATGATAAAGCTAACTATAAAAATTATTACACTTTAGGTGGGATGGATTTATGGCGCATCACGTGCAATCTCTTATTGAACATTATGGATATTTTGGCATCATTCTTATCCTAGTAGGAGGAATTGTCGGGCTGCCACTTCCTGATGAAATATTTTTGACATATGTAGGGTATAGCGTATATCGTGAAACTCTTGCACATATTCCGGCTTTAATTAGCGCAATGATAGGTGCAGCCGGGGGAATTACCTTGAGCTACTATATAGGCTATAAATTCGGGTTACCTCTATTGCAAAAATACGGTTCGAAAATCCATATTACTGAACAGAAAATTGATTTTACTAAAAAATTATTTGATAAAATTGGACCAATATTATTATTAATAGGTTTTTTTATTCCTGGTGTACGTCATCTTACTGCATATATTGCAGCTATTAATAATTATCCTTATAAAAAATTTGCTTTCTTTGCTTATACGGGAGCAACTATATGGACATTTACTTTTATTACTTTAGGGAAGGTACTTGGAGAGAAATGGCATTATGTTGGGTTATATTTTTCCCGCTACAGTATGTATCTTATAGTATTGTTCATCATCATTATGTTGGTCGTTTATTTTGTTTTTAAAAGAAAGAATTCACCAAATAATTTATAAGGAAAGGTCTGATTCAACATTTATTGAGTCAGACCTTTTGTTATATTAAGGTAATATTGCGAATGAACGGACAGGGAATCCAGATGCTTTTTCAGGCTTTGGCACTATATTGAATATAGCAGCGCCTTTTGGAGGTAGCTTATCTAAATTTGTCATGAGCTCAATTTGGTATGTATCTTGCTCAAGCACAAAGTATTCGCCGTCTAACTTACCATTTTTACGAAAATCTGCTGCTGAATCCGTATCAAAAGTTTCGTGGCCGATAGCTCTTACTTTTCGTTCGTTGAATAAAAATTGTAACGCTTCTAATCCCCAACCTGGAATATGATTATTGCCATCAGCGTCTTTGTTGCTAAAAGACTCTTTATCTGGCCAACGTTTACTCCAATCTGTACGCAGCGCAACAAAGGTACCTGCTTCAATTTCCCCATATTGAGCTTCAAAGTTAAGAATATCTTGAACACTTAACGTGTAGTCGTTATTCATTTCGGATTCCTTAGATTTATCAATAACGATTAGCGGTAGCACTAGTTCTTTTAGCTCCAATTCCTCTAAATAGCGTGTATCTCGCACAAAATGGATAGGTGGGTCGATATGTGTTCCGTATTGCCCAGGGAAAGTGAATTGCTGTGCAAAGAAGCCATCATCATGCGAAAATAATGTTTCAAATTTTGCATCATCAAACATAAAGAAATGAGGAGAATTCGGACCAAATGTATGTGTTAAATCTACCCACTCTTTCGATTTCAATAGTTGAATAGCTTGTAAAAGTTCGTTTGTCATAATAGTTCCCTGCTTTCTTTTAATTAGAATGTAAAAATAAAAAGAGTCCTCCTTGAAGAAGAGGACTCTTGTGCAAAGCAACTAAGTAAGTCTTCTCATCTCTTAAGGCTGAATTTTGCCAATGGGAATTAGCACCATACCTATAGGCTGGTTGCTGAGACTTCATAGGGCCAATCCCTCCGTCTCTCTTGATAAGAAAATGCGATATAAGAATTTTCAGAAATAACGTTTACGAACACTTTAGCATATTAATTTATAGTTTACAAGTTCAATAGGGATACAAGGTTAAAAATTTATAACATTTCAAAGTCTTCATAAAAATGCTAAAAGAAAAAAGAGTGCCCTCCTCAAAGGGCCAACTCTTTACCAATTCAAATTTAATGTTAGCTTACAACAGCTCTTTTCAGTAAATATTATACGAATTCCATCTGGTGTATAGTTCGTTTCGAATTTTATAGTAATGCCTGTTGACGTAATTAATTTTTCAACTTCTGTTTTATTTGATTGTTGTGCGGCGTTCATAAGATCATGTGCGAATTGCTCTGATTCATCAATTTTATCCGTAAGTAATCGTGCTTGCTGCATAATAACCTTGATCTGTTTCGCAGAAGTCTTCAACCTATTTGTATTGACAAGTGGAAATGGACTTCTATTCGTTGGATTTGTTGGCATAGCTAGATGTCTAGATGGTTGTTGAGTAGTTGGTTGATTTGCCATTGCCCATGCCCATGTTGGATAATAATTAGGATAGACAAAATACGGATAAGGATTGTAATACAACTAAATTCCTCCTATCCTATGCTGATACCTTATATTATGTACAACAAAGACTTTCGGTGTTAATGGTTGATGCTTTGAAAAGCCTGAGTAAAAGGGGGCTCAGCTCAAAGGCTTAAATCTCGACCAATTTATTCTTCTTCAAAAGGAGTTATTAAGATGGATATTCGTGCATACATAAAAAATGGTTTTGAAGTTTACTATGAACGTTATAATCAGGTGTCTGAAGAAGGATTTTGTAGGTGGATGCGCCCAGATGTACCTGAAGAAATGAAAGTAGTTGATATCGATGCAGAGTGGTCTGTGTGGAGAATGATTCCTTCCGCCGTAACGGAAGAAGATATTCAAACTTTAGAAAAAGAGTTTGGCCTTAATTTTCCTGAATGGTATAAAGCGTTTATTTCTACGTATCATCATTATTTTGATGTAATACCTGAACAAAGTGTTAAGGAACCTTTAAATAACGTTAGGGATATGTATAATCCATCGTTATGTAGTTTAGGATATCTCCCATTTTCATGGGATGAAGAGTATGGAAAAATTTTTTGTATTGATTTAAAAAATGATAATGAAGAAAATTGTGCAATTTATGAAATTGAACACGAGATTTTATTTGATGACGAGGCCGATATTCAAGCATCATTAGACTATCTGTATCCAAATTTCAAGGCATATTTTGACGATACTTTCCTTCAAATATGATAAATACAAAAAGGAAGCTTTTATGTTTAAGGCTTCCTTTCATTATTTTTATCCAATAAGCAAGGGACCTATAGTTTTCTATCAAAAATTAACCACAGGAACGTAGTAGCTGCAGCAAGCATCACCAAGCCAAATCCGTATATAGGAGCATGAGCTAATGATTGTTGGTGAATATATCGCGATGATGCATAAATCTTGAATAGAATGGAAAGAGACTGTCTAAGAGAAGAAAATTAGACAGTCTCTTTCAAGTTTAGTGGCTACTTATCATTTATAGGACAAAGTCAAATTTATCAGGGTTTGGCCCCACACGTTGTTCTAGATTCATAGCGTTAATGAGCGTCATCTCTTCATCAGTTAGAAGGAAATCAAAAATATCAGCATTTTGAATCATACGCTCTTTTCGTACTGACTTTGGAATTGTGACGATTCCATTTTGGACATCCCAGCGTAATATAACCTGAGCATTTGTTTTCCCGTATTTTTCAGCTATTTTTGAAATAGTTTCATCTTCAAGAAGTCCACCTTGCATTAATGGTGCCCAAGCTTCCAGTTGTATATTGTGCTCTTCGCAGAATGAACGTAGCTCAGCTTGTTGTAATCGTGGATGGAATTCCACTTGGTTAATAACGGGTGTAATACGAGCTGTTTTAAGAAGATCCTGCAAGTGTGTCATATGGAAATTACATACCCCAATAGCTTTAATCTTTCCTTGCTCGTATAAATCTTCGAGTGCCTTCCAAGCTTCTTCATATTTATGTTTACCTGGCCAATGAATGAGATAGAGGTCTAAATAATCTAGCCCTAATTTTTCTAAGCTTTCCTCGTATGCTGCGATTGTCTCTTCATAGCTCAAGCCATCGTTCCATACTTTTGATGTAATAAATAAATCCTCACGTTTTAAATCTGTAGATGTTAGAGCTTGTCTAATGCCTTCCCCGACGCCGGCTTCATTGCCATAAATAGCGGCAGTATCGATACTACGGTAACCAACCTCAATCGCATTTTTGACGATTTCTGCAGTAGTATCGCTTTCGATTTGGAACACGCCTAAACCCATTCCTGGCATTTGTAAGCCATTATTTAATGTGATTGTATCTTGTAAATGATTGATCATTTTTCTGTCCTCCGATTTTTGTTAGGGCTTTATTGCCTTCTTATTATGCTTTCATGCCATTGCAAAAAAAAGTACGCACTTTTTGGTTACATAGAAACGTGGAGGTAACTTTTGTGGAATATCAATGGTTCGCTGTATGAAATTTTTATTAGTTCACGTGGGCGACCTTCTGTGTTCGTTACAATTAATTTGCATCCATTAGCCAAAATAATATGGAGCGCTGTGGTTTGAAAATGGCTTATACAAAGAGTATATGGACAGAGACAAAATGAGTGGATTGCGGAAGATAAAAGGACATTCAATGTTTATTATAGAATAAATAATTGGAACTTTTAAAAAGGAGATGGACAGATGAATCGTTTAAATTTAATTACATTGGGTGTAAAAGATATGGTTGAGTCTCTTAGGTTTTATCGAGAGGGTCTGGGGTTTGAAGTGATTGTTTATGGCGAGGAAACAAATCCGGATGTTATTTTCTTTAATAATGGAGGGACAAAAATCTCACTGTTTCCGCTTGATCGTTTAGTAAAAGATATTAACGAAGCAAATCCACCTGCGATAGGAGATGGCTTTAACGGGATTACACTCGCTTATAATGGAAAATCTAAAGAAGAGGTAGATCAAGTATTTGATTTAGCTAAAAAGGCAGGAGCAAAAATCGTCAAGGAGCCAGAAACTGTATTCTGGGGTGGCTATAGTGGCTATTTCCAAGATCCAAACGGCTACTATTGGGAAGTTGCTTATGGAGACATGTGGCAGTTCGATGATAAGGATATGTTGATTATTAAATAGATAAAATTTAAGGGAAATTGTCTTATCTAAATAATCAGATGAAATTTTATATTCAGAGCGTGACTTCATCCATGTTAATGGCACGCTCTGCTTTTAAAGTTGTTAATAATTAGGCTGAATATAGCCTAATTTTATTCCTTTCGTTACAGCTTCTAGCGAGGAGGATACATCTAACTTATTAAATATATGCTGAATATGATTTGAAATCGTACGTTCACTTGCATATAACATAGTTGCAATCTCTTTACGTTTATATCCATCACATAGCAATTGTAATATTTGCTTTTCACTGTCAGTCAATTCCTCGATATAGTCCGTTGATAACGGATAATAGTAAGTACCCTCGTTAATTTCCACTAAAGTTTGCAATAATTTATCAGGCATAATATTTTTATTAATAAACCCGCTGACGCCGATTTTTTGAGCTTCATACCGATAAACAGGTAAATCATGACCTGTTAAAATGACTATTTTTGTATAACATTCACTATTTACAATGCTCTTGGCTAATCCTAGACCATCCTCACTACTGATGTTACTTAAATTTATATCTATTAACGTAATATTCGGCTTAAACTCATTAATAATAGAAATAACATTTTCAACATTTTGTAATGAATAAAATTGTTCTATTTCAGGGGAATCTGCTAAGACTATCTCAAGGCTTTTTGCAAACAGAGCATGGTCATCTATTAATAAAATATTGATAGGATTCATCCCCTTTCATAGGAATAAGAATTGTAATACATAAGCCAGAAGGAGTGCATTTTGAAATTGACATGCTTCCATTTAATAAAAATAACTGCTCTTTTATTGAAGCCCAACCGCTATGATTATTAGCATCAGTATTTTCCTTTAGTAAACCGACCCCATTATCCTTTACTATAAGCTTTATTTCGTCATTTTCTAGTGCCAGTTTTACAAATAGATTAGTACATTTAGAATGTTTGAATGCATTGGTTACTAGCTCTTTTAAAATTCGATAGATAATTAAATGATAAGGTTCAACTAAAAAGAAATGATCATTGCAGCAAAATTTCATTTTTATATGTTTGTTTCCATATTTCTGTTGAATCATAGCAATCAAATGACTATAGTTTTCTTTTAATGTAAGTGTTTTTAATATAGTCGGGTGGTATTCTTGCATCTGTTCGCGTATAGACAAGTTTAGGTTATCTAATGTATTTACGATTATTTCGCGAACCTCTTGTTTAGTAGATTTATTCATCATATTTTTAACGGCTAATATATCCTGTAATATTTCATCATGTAAATAATTTGAAAAAGAATTTTTCAATTTTTCTTCTTTCGCTATCTGTACAAGATGCTGTACGTAAGAACCTTCAGGCAACGTTGTAGGTTGTACTGAACCAAAATGTAGCATTGTAGTTTTGGTGTCATGAAATAACAAGATAAAATAAAGCAACACAAACCAAAAAATCGTATGCAAAATAATAAAATATGTAATCATATTGAAATTAAACAATACGCCAAGTAAACTCATAAAAACAAGACAACATAACAACAATAGTCCCATTTTATATTCTTTTAAAAGAAAATATTTTCTCAAAAATTTATAGTTTTTAAAAGCAATTGCGTGAATACTAAATAAAGGTAAAAAAATCACTGTATACCATCCTAGATTACTTAAATGTTCAGGACTTTTTGCAAACAACACAGCGTATCCAATAAAGGGAACAATAAGGATAGTAGCAGATTGAAGTAGATGCTTTTTTTCATTTTTTAAAACAAATGAAATTCGTTTTCGATTCTTCAAAAATATAAAGATAACGCAACTAAAACTTACAATTAATTGAAATGAAAATAGAAAGGCAAAAAGTGTATCATTTATCAATTTCGAAACGAGTGTGGATAGACATATAATTTTTAAAATGGAATCCGTTTCTTTTTTATAAATATAGATGGAATCTTGGAAAAAGAACAAGAGCAAAAATTGTACGGTCAAATATAGTATTACTATACCAAGCACTATGCTTAATGTATAAAACAATGGGTTTCCATTAAGCGTAAGCAAAAATTGCCAAGCTGTAAGGAATAGCAAATTAGAAAACTGTGATAGCGTTTTATTGTCTTTAAAATTGATGAAACTGATATATGCCCCGTAGATAACCATAATCGTTATAAGTACTAATGGTAGAAACTTTGTAGTTCCTACAATATTTTTCTGCAAAAACTCATTACATAAAAAAGTAATGATAAAAAGTTGATGTATTAAAATAAAAAGTTGTTTATATTCATAGTACTTTTTCATCCGTTCACATACCTTTACTAGATTACATACAGATAAGCTGATGCATACATTTATACACCAGCTATACTTGTCATTTTTTACTACTTATTATTGAAAATAATTTTATTACATGCTCGTTTCGTTAACAAATAATAAATGATATATACTAGAGTGAAAACTATGACCGCGAATAAAATAGGTAATAAAAAGGCGCTGCTTTTTCCTAATAAGTCATCCATTAAAGCGGTTTTGTATGTGATCATTGCGAAAATACTGTGTGTTAACCCTAATACATAGGGAATGCTGAATAGCGCAAAAACTTCTTTACTAATTATTTTTTTTACTTTTTTCTTGTTATAGCCCATTCTTTGTAGAATAGCAAACTCATCTTTTTTTGATATAGCATTTGAAAGATTTTGGAAGTATAAAATGCTGCCTGTTGCAATAAAAAAGATAATCGTAACGAAGCTAATGAGTAAGAAGGTTGAACTATTTTGTTGGATTAGGAAGTCTACTTTTTGGTAGCTACTTGAAAAATAATTGTTATTTTTAAATAGGGGAGCTAAGTTTTCGTAAACTTCTTTATTTTTCCTCATATTCGTCCCATTAATGCTCATTATCGTCTTTTCTGGTAGCCCGAAGGATTTTACTTCTTTGTAAAGTTTGTCTGAGATAATAAGCGTTCCTACACTATTGGCGAATCCTATTGGGTTAAGTAATGTCGTATCTTTGACTTTAATATCTACACTATTTGTTGGTGTTATGTTTAATGTATAAATATTTCCTTTATCTAGCTTCTTTTTGTCAGGTCGATATTTTACTAAAATACTTTCATTGTCATTTATATTTTCGAATTCTACCTTTTTTCCCTGATTACGTATTAGTTCCTTATAATCTGATTCGGAGATAAGATCAAATCCTGGATATTCCTTAATACTATATTCTTGCGGTAAATTAGTAGAAGACGATGTTATTTGGATAATAGTTGTTTCTTTGTGTTTCACACTTTCTTTACCAGCAGTATCCTCTGCAATTTGGATGGCCTCAGTAGCCAATTGTTTGTTTTCCACTGGGAATTCTATAGCTGACGGAATAATTCGTTCTGTGGCAGCAACTGGATGGTAAAGAGTCAGGACGGTAGAGCCGAATAAAGCCAAAGTTCCTGAAACTAATAAAGTTAACAAAATTAAAGTCTTTGCCATCGAACGGATTTTAAAAATGTAGTTTGGAATGATGATAATATTTGATTCGTTATAAAACCAACTTTTCCTCTTCTTTAATTTTTGAATAATGAATGGTAAAAAAGAATGAATAAAAAAAATAGTACCTAGTATCACACATACTAAAGTTACAAGTGCAATAGGTGAAAAACCTATCGTTTTCCACAACGATTGAATTCCTCTTGTAATATCAAGAGCTAAGAAATAACCGAACAATATAAGAAGTAGCCCAATGAATGAGAAGGCTGTATTAATTTTTACTTGTTTTTCTTCCTTTTTATCCATTCGTACTAACATTAGTAATGTACTTTTTCGAAGGATTATCCAGTTTGATAATAATAAGACGATTAAAATAGCGAATATGAAAATAAATGTAAATATAACAGCTTTTATATTAATAAATGGTATTTCGGAAGTTTCGATTTGTAATTTTAATAATTTGACAATCGCTCCGACAATACCTTTATGTGCAACGGCACCGAGAAGGATCCCAACAATTAATGCAGAGAAACAAATTAAAATATTTTCGAGCGTTAAAAGTTTTACCATTGTTGATTTCCGATACCCTAAGAGCGAATAGATCCCAAGCTCTTTTGTTCTTTTTTTCATAAAGAAGGTATTTGAATATGACATATAGAATAATACAAATGCCATCACCAGCATCGCTACTACTCTTGACATTGTTTCTACTCTTCCATCTGACGAAATTTTCTCCAATACAATACTATTCATAGAAAATGAAATAAAAGAGAAGAACACCGTCAGCACAAAGGCTACAGAAACGAAATAGAACGAGTAGAAGGAAAAATTATTCTTCAAATTCTTTTTTGCAATTGTTAATAATCCCACCATAATGCCTTCCTTTCACCCTATTGGTCTTTATTTAGAGATTTCCCTTAATATTTCTTCGAAGAATTGTTTTCTAGTTTGATTGTTTCTTTTTAATTCCTTTATTATATTTCCATCTTTAAATAGCAGGATTCTACTTGAAAAGCTTGCTGCATAAGCATCGTGGGTTACCATTAAAATAGTTGTATGAAGTTCCTCATTCACTTCTCTTAACTTTTGAAGTAACTCGGTTGCTGAGTGTGAATCTAATGCACCTGTTGGTTCATCAGCAAATAAAATACTTGGCTGTTTCGCAATCGCTCTAGCCGCGGCAACTCTTTGTTTTTGCCCGCCAGAAAGTTGACTAGGGTACTTTGATAATTGTTCGTATATACCAAAACGCTTTGCTAGATTATCGATCGTTGTATCTATTTCTTTTGGAGATTTGTGCAGTAAAGTAAGAGGGACTGCAATATTTTCCTTAACTGATAAACTATCTAGCAAAAAATACTCTTGAAATATAAAGCCTAAATGATTCTTTCTAAAATCAGCAGATTTGTTATCATTAAGTGTTTTTAGATCAACGCCATCAATTAAAATTTCACCCTTTGTTGGTGTATCAATTGTTGATAGAATATTTAATAAAGTTGTTTTTCCTGAGCCTGATGCCCCCATAATCCCAACAAATTCACCTGATTGAATGTCAAAAGATACTTTATTGAGTCCAGGTAATTGGTTTTTGTTGTAAATTTTAGTCACGTTTTTTGCGGATACTAATGTTTTCATCTTATTGCTCCTTTCATTCCAGCAGTACGTAAAGTTTATTATTCAATCCGAAAGGACGCATGAGTAAAACACGCAACTTTGTTTAGCGTTAATGAATGCTGAATTCAATTAAGTAGGCTTACCAACAAAACGTGGGGTTCATCTCAGTTCCGATTAGGCGCTGTCATGGGGGCGTTCGATAAGTTGTTATATAAGTTTAAAATTGAATAAATATTTGAAATTATATAATGCGAAATATGGTTTTTTAGTATAACGTTATTTTTAAGGCTTTATGAAATCATAGATTAGGAGGATTGACATTGTATCGCATATTGTACATAGAAGACGAAAAAGAGATTGGTCAATGGGTGACAAAGGATTTAACAGAAAGAGGATATAAGGTTACATGGCTTGAATCTGGAGAAGAGGTCGATCAGCACATAGCCTCTAAGGATATTGCTATATTGGATGTGATGCTACCAGGATTAGATGGCTTTTCGATTGGCAAAAGAATTAAGCGGGAAAATAAAGAAATCCCGATTTTAATGCTGTCAGCACGAACAGCTGTAGAGGATAAAATAGAGGGCCTTAACTTTGCAGATGATTATTTGACAAAGCCATTCCACCCAGATGAACTTATAGCTCGTGTTGAGGTTTTACTAAGAAGATATCAGAAGAATGATGATGTACTAGATCTTCAACATTTAAAAATTTATACGAAAGAAATGCGGATTATCAATAAGCAGACGGATGAAGAAATTCAATTAACTGGTAAGCAGTTCTATCTGTTACAGTATTTTATTCGCCACTTAAATCAAATTTTAACGAAGGAACAGCTTTATGAAGGTGTCTGGGGTGAAAGCTACATAGAAGGCGATAAAACATTAATGGTACATATTCGATACTTAAGAGAAAAAATAGAAATTAATCCAGCGAAACCGACGATTATCGAAACCATTCGTGGCATTGGATATCGGGTGAAACTATGAAATTTTTCCGATCATTATTAGCAAAGTATATGTTGATTATTTTTTTAGCCATCTCTATTGTTCAATTATCATACTTTGCTAGTGCCGCTTTTATTTTTGGAATAGGAAAAACTGATTTTTCAAGTGAAGTTCTCAGAGAAAACGAAGTAGAGAAAAAATGGCATACGGAAGCTAAAAGTATAAAAAGTTTTACCGATGTAGCAGTTTCTCAACATTTTAAGGATTGGCAAAAGCTATATCCAAAATCTTCTATGTTTTGGGTAGCCGAGGATGGAACTTTACTAACAAAAGTGAATGTGAAGGAACAGCTTCCATCGAAATGGACTCCTGCGTATACTACAAAATTTATTAAAGAGCGTTATGGGGAAGATCCGTTTACAGTTATAGCTTTTTTAGGACAGGACGAATCAAATGGGTTTATCGTTTTTGAGATTCCAAGAGAAGTGTTTAATCCACCTCTTAAAAATGTTTATGAACAATATGGAGCATTCGTATTTTTCGGTGTTATTGCGATTATATTATTTTTCATTATAGTCTCCTTTTTATTTTTCAGAGGGATTCGGAAGCGACTATTGCACCTTCAGGAAGCGATGGAAATTCGTGATGTAGACGGCTTACCTATTGCAACAAAGGTCAAGAAGAAGGACGAAATTGGTCAGCTTGAACAAAGTTTTAATCGCATGGTATGTGAGCTTAGGGAAAGTAAAAATCGTGAGCAAAAGGAAGAACAGCTAAGACGTGAATTGATTGCTAATTTATCACATGATTTACGAACACCATTAACGAAAATACGGGCACAATCATATTCAGTTAGTAAAGAGGTATTATCAGAGGATGGAAAACTAGCGATTAAGGCAATGGAAACATCGATTGTTAATATTGACGCTTTAATAGAAAATTTAATGTCTTATACATTACTGACGGCTAGTAAATATAAATTTGAGGCGAAAGAAATCAACGTTATACGTTTTGCGCGTGAGCAAATGACTACATGGTATCCAGTGTTTGAAAAGGAAGGCTTTGAAATCGATATTGAGCTACATCCATTTGAGAAAAATGAATGGCAAATTGATCCGATTTGGCTTGGACGTATATTCGATAATTTATTTCAAAATATATTACGTCATGCGAGCAGCGGGAAATATATTGGCGTGGAAACCGAATCGACGGAGCACTATGATGCATTTATCATAAAGGATCACGGAAAAGGAATGAAAAATGAATCCAATGCGAAAGGTGCCGGTATCGGCTTATCGATTGTTGATATTATGGTGAAGGGCATGAACTTAGACTGGGATATTGAGTCCAGCGAATCCGGCACAAAGATTAAAATTAAACATTATAAATAGAATAATTCGTGAAGCATGTTAAGGCATGCTTCATTTCTGTAATTGTCCAAACAGTATGCCAGCAAAGCTTATGGCATGCTGTTTTTTTGATTCCTAAGCCATGCATACTCCTTGGGGATTAGAGGCTCATCGGACGCCCTCTGCCAAACGGAAATCAACATACGTTATGATAAAGTGTCTTTTTTAAACAAAATTTAAACTTGAACCTTACCTGTTTTTAACCTTCATTTCTTATGATAATTACAGAGGTGAGGACAATGGAATATATCGTACAAACAGAAAATTTATCAAAGAGTTTTGGTAAAGAGCAAGCTGTATCAAATATAAATTTAAAAATACGTAAAGGTGAAATATATGGATTTTTAGGACCTAATGGAGCGGGAAAAACTACGACGATTCGTATGCTTCTTGGATTAATGAAGCCATCTTCTGGGACAATTAAAATCTTCCAAAAAGATTTAACGAAAGAACGAATTAATATTTTAGCAAAGGTGGGTTCATTAGTGGAGAACCCTTCCTATTATCCACATTTAACGGCCTATGAAAATTTAGAAGCGTTACGAAAAATTTTAGGTGTACCGAAGTCACGCATCGATGAAGTATTAGAAATTGTTCGTTTGAAGGATGCTGCAGATAAAAAAGTAAAAGGCTTTTCTCTTGGGATGAAGCAACGTTTAGGTATTGCTGCGTCCCTGTTACATAATCCTGAATTACTTATTTTAGATGAACCAACGAATGGTCTTGATCCATCTGGTATTATCGAAATTCGTAATTTGATTAAACGACTTCCTGAAGAATATGGAATGACGATTATTATTTCAAGCCATCTATTATCTGAAATAGATCAAATGGCTACGCAAGTGGGCATTGTGACAAAGGGGAAAATGATTTTCCAAGATTCAATTGAAGCCATGCGTAGATTTGCTCAGCCAAAGGTAGTCATTAAAGTGAGCGATAGTGAAAAGGGCTGGCGTTCACTAGTTGCAAATGGCATTAAGGCAGAACATAAGGATGACCTTATTTTATTTGATGAATGCTCAGATGAAAAAGTAGCACATATTGTACAAATCCTTGTACGAGAAGGTATTTCGGTTTACCGAGTAGAGGAAGAGAAACGATCTTTAGAGGAGATCTTCCTTCAAATGACAACAGGAGAGCAAGCGCTATGATAGGAAAACTGTTAACTTCTGACTTTTTGAAAATTAAACGCAAAGGATTCTGGTTTTTAACAGCATTAGGACCAATAGGTGTTGTTGCCATGCAAATGGTGAATTACGGCGTAAGGAAGGACTATTTGTTAGAGCAAAGCGAGGACGATTGGGGTTTCTATTTATTAAACGTTCATTCATTTACACCACTTGCTATAGTTTTAGGGATTGCTATTTTAACTTCATTTATGGCGAGCATTGAAAATGAAACGAACGCTTGGAAGCAATTAATTGCACTACCTGTATCTAAATTAACAGTGTATTTATCAAAATTCACTGTTCTAGCAATATTATTGTTTATGTCTTCCACGATTTTAATGTTATTGTCAATGGCTTATGGTGTGTTTTTAGATTTAGGTGATAGCATACCATATGCGGAAATTGCTAAACTTGCTTATTATCCATTTTTTGCTTCGTTGCCAATATTGGCACTTCAGCTTTGGATTGCAAGCGTTTGTCATAATCAGGGGATACCCATTACAGTAGGTATTTTCGGCGTGATTTTTGCTTATTCATCATTTGTATTGCCTGACTGGATGATTTGGAAATGGCCATCTTTAATGAATCAATGGGATGAGCCCGTTATTAATGTCATGCTTGGAGTAAGTGTCGGTATTTTACTGTATATTATCGGAATGATAGATTTTGCTAGAAGGGATGTAAAGTAAATGTGGTCTATACTGAGCGCTGAATGGTTTAAACTGCGAAAATCTAAAATGGTGCCCATAATTTTAGCAGGGCCAATAATCGGACTTTTTATCGGGTTAACATCGAATTTTAGTGACATGTCAGATTCTGGAGTCAATGAATGGTATAGCTCATTAATTTCTATGAATTTATTGTATGCATTATTATTCCTACCTTTAATTTCAGGAGTATTTGCGAGTCTTATTTGTAGATATGAACATCAATCTGGTGGCTGGAAACAACTTTTAGCACTACCTGTGACAAGAGGGAAAGTGTTTGTTGCAAAGTATGTATTAATTATGCTTCTTGTGCTGGCGATGCAGATACTATATTTATGTTCTATATATGCAGTAGGTATTATGAAAGGCTACTCAGATCCTTTCCCAATGGAAATTGTGTGGAAAAGTATTCTTGGCGGATGGTTAGCGACAATGCCATTAGTAGCGTTACAGCTATGGACGTCCATCATGTTTAAAAGTTTTGCTGCTCCATTTGCAGTAAACGTCACTTTTACTTTACCGTCTATATTAGCAGTCAATTCTGCACGTTTTGGACCTTACTATCCATGGGGACAGCCCTTCTTGATGATGAATGTAGGTGGCAATACAGGTGATGTATTCTTCGTGCCTTGGGATCAATTGTTAACAGTTGTAGGAGGAGGATTCGTACTGTTTTTCCTTGGAGGGTATTTATATTTCCAACGAAAAGCTGTATAAAGTAAACGGGGATTTCCTTCATCCTCACCAGTCGGGCGACTACGGGCAATTAATAGATTAAGGGAGATTTTTAAAATGGTATTTGTTAAAAGGAGCTTTTTACTAATTTCATCATTATTTCTTTTGTTAGCTCTAGCGGGCTGCGGAAAGGGTGAAGCCGTTAAAGATGCTTTAAAATATACATCTGCGGTTGAAGATATCGATATTCCAGATGATGTGAAAGTAATAGGTTTTGGAGAAGCAACACATGGGAACGTTGAATTTCAAACGTTAAAGAAGGATGTATTTCAGGCTCTCATTAAAAATGAAAATGTTCGTGTTTTTGTATTAGAAGGGGATTTTGGTGGCGCTCAGCAAATTAATCAGTTTATTTTAAATGGTACTGGCACAGCTGAGGAAGCGGTAAAAGCTTTGGATTATGGTATCTATAAAACGGAGCAAATGATTGAGTTTGTACAATGGATGCATGATTATAATATGACTGCCGATGAGAAAGATAAAATTTATTTTTACGGTAACGATATGCAACGCTATGATTATAGTAAAAAAGGGTTACTAGATTATTACGAAGTGGTTAATAATGAAGGCGCTAAGAAATATAAGGCACAGCTAAAAGATGTAACGAATAACACAATGAGAGATTTATCAACTAGTCAGCTAGAGGAGCTTGATAAAAATGTTGATGCCATCTTAAAAGATTTGCAAACAAATAAAGATTCTTATGAAAAGCAATCCTCGAAAGAAGCTTATTTATTTGCTGCTCAATATGCACAAATCATGAAGCAACGAACGCAATTATTTTTAAATGACAGTAATTATATGAGTCTTCGTGATGAATATTTAGCGAACAACTTACAATGGATCGTTGATTTTGAAGCGTCTCAAGGTCATGATAAAGTACTAATGTCTGCTCATAATGGACATATAGAGAAAACTTCTGCAAATGTGGCAGGATACAAATCAATGGGCCAATACTTAGACGAAGTGTATAAAGATGCGTACTTTGCTATTGGGACAGACTTTGTTAACAATACGTTCCAGGCACAAAATGGATCTGGCGAAAGAAAAGAATATACGATTGAACATCATAATGCTTTAGTAGACGCCTTTGGTGAGCTCAAGGACAATATTTTCTATGTTGACTTTAAAAAGGCTAATGAATCTCAGGAGTTAGCTGACATCATAGCAAAAAAACAAAGAATGGGTAATATCGGCGATGATTTTAGCTTTTGGTACAAGTTTACTCAGATGCTTTATACGATTAAAATGACACCTGCTGAGGCATATGATGGCATGATAATTGTACAAGAGGCAACACCGACAAAAGTTATTGAATAACATGCGGAAAAAAATGCTATTACCTATCTGAAGGCAATAGCATTTTTTATAATCATGGAACTTAAATTTCTTTACCGGAAACCAATAAACATCCATATAATATGTATACTTCTGTTTCATTACACCATCTAAATAAGTATTGAATACCTCGATTTTGTTAATGATAAAAAAGAGGAGGTGTGGAAACAATGGCACAAGAAATTCTTTGTGAAGTGAATAACTGTACATTTTGGAACGCTGGAAACAGATGTGGGGCAGAAAAAATCTATGTTGTAAGTCAAAAGGGACAACAGGCATCTAATAGTGAAGAAACAGATTGTAAGACATTTAATCCTGAAACGCATTAAGTATGAAGAGGCTGGGACAAAAAGAAAAAATGTTAGACCGATTGTATTTCGGTCTAACATTTTTTGATTTAGGAAGGAACACACAACTCATCGAAGCGAAAAGTTATTATCTATTTTCGCTATTTTTCAAAATAATCGAGTTTTGTCCCAGCCTCTTTTCCTATACCTTTATAAATAGACATCGACTTTTACCTTGTTAAATAAAAGCGAATGAGCATTTTTCACTTTTTCCTCTACATAATCTAATGAATACTGTCCATAGGAATCTGTTAAATCTCCAATTGCACGAGATAAATTATCAATAACGGGAATCAATGTTTCTAAGTGAGTAAGTTCTTCACCTTTATTCATTTCATCAGTAATTTCATGAGCTAGATGTTGAATTTTTCTTAGCCTCATTTTTTCCGAATGCATATAATCCTCCTTATTGAACCAAATGATGATGTCTAACTATATGTCTAGATACAAATTTTCATGAATGAATCCATTCCCACCTAAAAGTAGTTATTAGGATTGCTAAGGGCATGAGCAATTCCCTTTATACCGACTTCAATTTTTTGGTCTGCAACATTCGAAACATTTAGTTTTAAAATGCGTTCTCGGTAAAACCCATTTAAATAATTACGATCAATTGTATCTAAATAAATGTCCTGTTGTGCTAAATGCTGTATTAGCATATTTGTATTGACTTCCCTTGGTAATACGATATGACTATGCATGCAAATTTCTGTAGATGCTTGATATTTTGGTAAATAAGTTTTTATGGATTGTTGAAGTATATTGGCACGTATTGTATAGGATTCGCTCACTTTCTTTTGGTACCGTTCAAACATACCACTTTTTAAATATAGCTCTAGCGCAGCTTGTGAAATCATGGAACTATCAATATCCGTGGTGTTTTTATGTTTTTGAAAACTATCAATGAATACATCTGGTAATATAGCAAGTCCAATACGTAAGCCTGGAAACATAATTTTGGAGAAGCTTTTTAAATATATAACATGCCCCTCCGTATCATCTGTAAATATTGGATCATTTTTTGTATTTTGATCGAAATCCGCTAAATAATCATCTTCAACGATATAAACATTATATTTATAGGCAAGCTTTCGAATATCATCCTTCTCTTTTTTACTAAAGGAAGTACCTAGAGGATTGTGCAGGCGTGGCATTGTATAAAAAAACTTAATGTCATACTTCTTAAAAAGAGTTTCTAACTCCTCTAAATCTATGCCTTTTAATGTTCTTTTAATGCCCATTACTGGTATTTGATATGTTTTTAAATAATCCATGTATAGGTGGTAGCTAGGCTGCTCTACTAGAATTGTTGTCCGATTATTAGGAAATGGCATAACACTTAACAAGCAGAGAGACTGCTGTACACCAGAAGTGATAAAGATATTCTCTTTCTTTGTGAATATTTGATACGATTCTAACAATTTTTTTGCTTCTATAATTAGCGAAGGCAATCCCTTTGCTGTTCCGTATCGAAATAAGTCTGCTTGATATGTCTCAATAGCTTTATTAATACAATGCTGAAAATCCTTGTAGGGGAATGCATGCCAACTAGGTGATGATGTCGCAAAGTCTATACAATTGTACTCTTGTGGCTTATCTGGGAGTTGATTGTCAACAACATAGTAACCACTTTTGGATAGAGCATATATAAGATGCTGATCTTCCAGTTTCCTTAAGGCGGTCAAAATGGTGCTTTTACTACAAGAAAATTCTTGTGATAAATGACGAATAGAGGGAAGCTTTGCACCAGACTGTAGGGCACCTGTTTGTATTTGGTTCAATAGATTGGAATAGATTAATTCATATTTAAGCATATACAGCCTCCTACGCATCTGTATCGGTACAGATGTGTATTTTTTATATCGTGCGAGTCTTTACTTTTTATTACTATAGCTTTACCGGCCGGAATGAAGAGAAGGAGTACATTATATGACAATGAAAAGAAAGGCGTATTTGGCAGCAATTATTTATGCTTTTGTCATTGGGCTATCATTTATGTTTGTTAAAGTTACATTGACAGTGGCAAGCCCTATTGATACGCTTGCACACCGATTTACTATAGCACTTATTGGTATAGTCTTTTGTATAGTCATTACACAGAATAAGTTAAAAATTAATAAACAAGATATAGCTAAAATTCTACCTTTGGCACTATTATATCCGATAGCATTTTTTACTTTTCAGGTGCTTGGACTCGCAAGAATTTCCTCCACAGAGGCAGGAATTATTCAAGCGACCATTCCTATTTTTACATTATTGCTTGCAAGTGTACTTTTAAAGGAAAAAGCTACACGTGAACAACTTATTTTCATTAGTTTATCAGTATTTGGTGTTATCTATATGCTTTTTATGAACAATGGAAGTGCTAGCTCAGGGAATTTAATCGGTAGCGGATTTATATTAATGTCAGCTTGTGCGGCTTCGTTATATAACGTTTTAGCAAGAAAGCTTACAAAACAATATTCATTATTGACATTAACATATGTGATGACATTATGTGGGTTTGTTATTTTTAATGGAGTAGCAATTGGAAATCACTTAATAAATGGTACGCTTCTTCAATTTTTCAAACCATTTGTTCATGTAGATTTTGTTATAGCTATTTTATATTTAGGTATTCTATCTTCCCTCGTTACTTCCTACTTATCAAATTATACTTTATCGATATTGGAAGCTTCCAAAATGAGTGTTTTTAGTAATTTTGCTACGCTTATTACAATACTTTCGGGTGTGATCTTTTTACAGGAAACATTTCATTTCTATCATTTGATTGGTGGGCTAGTCATTATTATTGGCGTAATAGGAACCAATTACTTTGGGCACAGGAGGGGAGCACAATGAGTAAATATATTCTTTTACTTTTAATAAGCTGTATTTGGGGTTCTCAATTTTTTTTCGTAGCGTTAGTAACGAATGATGTTGGAGCAGTTACCCTATCTTTGCTAAAAGCGATTATTGGTGCTCTATGCTTATCCTTCATTAGCTTAGTTTTTAAAAGAGAAAAAAGCTCGACCGATTTCAAATTGTATGTTGGAATTGCTTTTTTTGAAGTAGTGTTACCCTTTATCCTTATTGCCCAAGGTCAAAAGTATGTATCGAGCAGTATTGCATCTATGCTTATAGCGACAGTACCAATCATCACTTTAATTCTTTTCGTCCTTTTCTTTAAAATGAAAGTAAGTCAGTTTCAATTTTTCAGTATTTTTTTAGGCTTTTTAGGAATAGTTATTCTATCATGGCCGACACAAGTAATGGATGGCTCAGGAACGGTATTTGGAAATGTGCTTCTCTTATTGGCGGCAATTAGTTTTGCACTGTCATTGATTTTAATGGAAAAATTAGATAATCGTTCGCCGGTTATTCATATGCGAAATGTATTATGGATTTCTACAATCATATTATTACCATTAGCCTTTATCTTTGAACGACCATTACATTTGGATATAGACGGGCTACAAATGGCCACGATTGTTATTTTAGGTATTTTCCACGCGGGGATTGTTTACATGCTTTATAACCTATTAATAAAAAAAGAGGGAGCATTATTTGCTTCCTTTAGTAATTACATTGTTCCCGTAGTTGGTGTACTGATGGGGTATTTTATTTTAAACGAATCATTAGCATTGCAGCATATAGTAGGGATATTTATTATTCTTTGTGCACTTTTGTTATCAAATAAAAAGGCATTCAAAAGTAACTAGGCGAGGGGTAAGAAAAGTTGGATCGTTTGAATTTTTAGTAAAATACACAAAAATCTCACCTCTTAGATGTTAGCTTCTAAGAGGTGGGGTTTCTATTTTTTAGGTAATGTAATAATAAACGTAGTCCCATCAGAGGGTTCGCTCTGTACTGAGATAGTGCCGTTATGAGCTTGAACGAGCTTATAAACGATCGCCATGCCCAGTCCAGTACCTTCTGAGGAGGCATCAGTTGTTGTTCCGCGATAATATTGCTGAAAAATATTTTCTTGCATGTGTGTGGACATACCTATGCCATTATCCACAATGTGGATTTCTACATGATCTGCCCTATCAAAAATCTGTGTATAAATATTTGTGTTAGGTGGATTGTGGATAATGGAATTCATAAGTATGTTTTGTAATATGCGTTGCATGAATTTCGTATCAAAGTCAATGTTTATAACAGTTGTATCAGTTTGAAAATGCAATATATAGTCATTGGCCTGTGGATTGTTGCTTATATTAGCAACAATTCTTTTTGTGAAATCCACAATATCCTGATTGGTTTTATGTAAGGGTAACTGACCGTCTGTATTATTAAACTGAATGACGAGGCTTAAATCTTGAATAAGTTCCTCCATATGCTGGCCTTTATCTGCAATTTCTTGAATGAAGGAACGAGCTTCCTCTTTGGACCAATCGTATTGATCGTTTAATAGTAGGGTAGAGTAGCCTGTAATATACGTTAAGGGTGTTTTTAAATCATGGGATATACCGGCAATCCATTCTTGTTTTGCTTGTTCAACTTTTTCACGTTCTGTTTCAGCAGCTTTTAATTTTCCTGATAAGGATTGTAGGTGTTGAAGTACCTCTTGATATAGCATATAACGCATGCGGAGCTTTCCTTTGCGTGTATAGATTTTAGATAATCCAACAGGCTGTTTGTAGTTTTCCTGTGATAGCTGATAAATCCAAGACATTATAAAACCAAGAGGACCCCCGAAATACCAACCAAATACAGCGATACAAACAATTGTGCTGAATCCGAAAATCCATGCGACTAGTAGACTCTGATAAGCTTCACTAACAGATTTTTTAAAGAGTGGAAGAATACCTTCGAGTCCGATAACAATACACATTCCGCTCAAAAGTATCCACAGAATAATCCCCAGTGCAAGATGCAACGTAAATCGAGTGTTTATTCGCATAGTGAATCCTCTTTCGGTGGAATGAATTTATACCCAATGCCCCTTAAATTCACAATTATTTTAGGTTTACGCGTATCATCCCCAAGTTTTTTTCTTAGCTTTGAAATATGAATCGTGACGGTTTTCTCCTCGCCATATACATCATTTCCCCATACGAATTCATAGAGCTGTGAAGTTGTAAAAATACGATTTGGATTTTTACAAAAGAAGTGCAGTAGCTCTAGCTCTTTAGCTGTACATTCGACGAGCTGATTGTGAACGGTTAATGTAGCAGATTCAGGATTAAGAGCAAAATAACCGAAATCAAATTTTGTACTCTGCTGTTGCTGAGAACTCTCATACATTTTTTGACGTCGAAGGATGACCTTTATGCGAGCAACGACCTCTAAAGGATTAAAAGGCTTGGTTATATAATCATCTCCGCCAATACCCAATCCCGTTAATTTATCAAAATCAGTAGAGCGAGCACTGACAAAAATAATGGGTGTATTTGTATGCTTGCGTATTTCTGTGCAAAGTTCAAAGCCACTTATATCTGGTAGCATTATATCGAGCAAAATAATATCGTAATGATTGTCTTTTACAAGCTGTAGTGTCCCTTTGCCCGTAGAAGCAGTATCAATATGTATAAAGTTTTCTTTCCGTAACGTAATTTCTAATAATTTTAAGATGCCAATTTCATCATCTACGATTAGGATTTTTTCTGCAGTTTCCATTTTTATCCCTCATTTCAATTTCATCATAACAGCTTCTGACCTTTATATCCTTACTCTCTTGAAAAAATTACTGTCATTTTCCATAGAGTTTACTTTGATTTTACTTTCGTTTATTAAGCTTAATGTAACGAATTCAAAACGATAAGGAGTACATAACATGGAAACTGTTATTCAACTACATCAATTAAGTAAGAGCTTTAAAGGTGTCGAAACCGTCTCGAATGTCAATATGAACGTTAAGAAGGGGGAGATTTATGGATTTCTAGGTCCGAATGGCGCTGGAAAGACAACGATTATGAAGATGATTTTAAACTTAGTAAAACCAACTTCAGGTGATATTAAAATATTTAATCAATCCATTTCTACTACTTCCTATCAATACTTGAGCAAAATAGGCAGCATTATCGAGTACCCTGAATTTTACGACAGGCTAACAGCGAAGGAGAATTTAGAGCTTCACTGTGAGTATATTGGGGTTTATGAAAAAGGAGCCGCTGAGGAGGCATTAGAGATAGTAGGTCTTAATGGTGTTGAACATAAAAAAATATATGAATTTTCGCTAGGAATGAAGCAAAGATTAGGCATCGCACGTGCCATTGTTGCCAAACCGGAAATTCTTATTTTGGATGAGCCAATTAATGGCCTTGATCCTATCGGTATTAAAGATATTCGGGAGCTCTTGCTACATCTAAAGGAGAAGCTTGGCATCACCATTTTAATATCCAGTCATATCGTGTCAGAAATTGAATCAATAGCGGATACAATTGGCATCCTTCATCATGGGAAGTTATTAAAAGAGGTAAGGATGGACGATGTTCGAAAAGAGAACATGGAGTATTTGGAGATACAAATAGACGATGCAAAAAAAGCGATTCATGTGATAGAGAACAAATTAGGAATTCAAAAATATGAAATTGTCAATCAGCATTGTATTCGAATTTTTGAACATGATATTTCTCAATCCCAAATTAATAAAGAGCTTATATTCAATAACATTGCTGTCAACGGCATTGAAAAACAACAACAGCATTTAGAAGAGTATTTCTTAAATCTTATTAATGGAGGGAATCAAATTGCTTAAACTATTAAGACTTGAATGGAAAAAGAATAGTATGTCTAGCTATTTTAAAGGCTTAATCATTTGTATTATTGGAATTTTTGCGGCAGTGGCACTTATGGCTGTTGGTTCTGGAGATGAAAAGATGTTTCTAGATTATACAGATTTTATGTCTTTAACAAATATTTTAATTCGCATTGTGTTTATCATTTTTGCAAGTGTGATTTTATCTCGTTTAGTCATTGATGAATACAAAAATAAGACGGTTCAATTATTATTTACGTATCCATTAAAAAGGAAAAAAATTATTTTCGCTAAGCTATCTCTAGTTTTCGGATTTTGCTTCTTTAGCATTATCATTGCAACCTTTTTGATGAATATCGCTGTTTATTTTTTAAATCCAATGATGAACTTATTTGAAGCTCCTGTTGAGATACAGGAGATGGTAGCTACTATACCGTCTACCCTTATTAATGCGTTTATGATGGCTGGGGTAAGCTTAATTCCTTTGTACTTTGGTATGCGAAAAAAATCAACAGCTGCGACAATAACGTCAGCTGTCTTAATTGGATTTTTGATTAATGCAACGGTTTCAAATGGGGATACATCTACTAGTTTATCTCAATTTATCATTGTCCCAACAATCATGTGTCTATTAGGGCTTATTATCGGTTATCTGTCCTATTATAAAGTCGACAAAGTAGATTTAATTTAATGAGAAATGAGGATGTAAAGTGAAAAAAGCGATCATTGCTTCGATATTCGTTATTGCAATAGGTGGACTATTCTTCACCCTTAAAATCAAAGGAGAAAAGAGCATCACTGAAGAGCAGTCCTTTGATGTTAAGGAAGTTGAAGAGCTAGAAATAAACATTGAGTCTTGGAATATAGCATTAGAAAATACAGAATCTGATAAACTAACGATTGAATTTGAAGGTAAGCAACAACAAAAGCAGCAAAGCAATCCTGTTGAAATTAAGAAAGACGGGAAAAAAGTAAAGGTACTTCAACAAGACACTGAAGAAGGGGTTATGAAAAACTTTAGCTTTGGAAAAAAAGATACTATTCACATTTCGATCCCTAAAAATGCAATGAAGAAGATTGTATTAAAAAATAGTTATGGTGATATTAAAATTAACAACATTGAAACAGAAGAACTTTCAATTTCTACGGATTCTGGCGCTAAAACCATTAAAGGGCTATCGGCAGATAAAGGTACAATTACATCAAAAGATGGTGAATTGAGTATCGCAGACAGTTCTTTAAATGAATTAACAATAGCTGCTACAAATGGTGATAGCTATATGACTAGAGTGAACAGTCCGAAAACGAAAATTACTTCGACTAGCGGTGAGGTCTTAATGAAGGAAATCATCGAAGGAAAAGCATTATTTGTAGAAACTGCTTCAGGGGATATTACAATAGCATACAAAGAGGCACCAAAATCATTAGAGCTTAAAGCGAACAGTGAATCATCTGATATAAGCGTTAATTTGGAAGGTTATCAGAAAGAAGAACATACGGATACATTAAAGACAGGTAAGATTGGCGATGCGTCAAATAAATTGGAACTAATTAGCAAAGGCGGTATAATAACTGTAAAATAAAAACTTACAATCTGTGAGGTTGATGAATCATGTTAAGACAGGAACTTGTTTCAAAAGTAGCGGATCATATTTTAGATTTACAACTTTATCATCCGACTAGAGTAGCGATTAGTGGAATCACAGCTTCAGGGAAAACAACTCTTGCCAATGAACTTGCTGAAGAGCTTCGTCGAAGAAAAAAAGAAGTAGTACGAACAAGCATTGACAATTTTCATAATCCAAGAGCGATTCGCTATAGACAAGGAAAAGATTCAGCAATCGGTTATTATGAAGATGCACACGATTATCAAGCATTTAAGGAAAAACTACTAATTCCTTTGGGGGAAAATGGAAATCGTCAGTATCAGACACTTTCATTCGATTTAGAAAAAGATGAATATGTAAATCCTGAGCAACAGCTTGCAAAAGACGATACCATTTTCATTGTTGATGGAACATTCCTATTAAAAAAGGAGCTAGTTCACTTTTTTGACTATAAAATTTTTGTTCAAACAGATTTTGAGATAGCTAGAAAAAGAGGAGCAGAGCGGGAGACGAGTGCATTCGGGAGCTATGAAAAAGCAGAGGAAATGTTTTTGAACAGGTATCACGCGGCATCGAGCCTTTATTTTAAGGAGCATAACCCTCAAGAAAATGCAGATATTGTGGTTAATAACAATGATGTAGGTTCTCCATATTTTCTCTAGGAGGTTTATATGGTTAAACATATTTATGTCATTAGACATTGCGAAGCCCAAGGACAATCGTCGGATGCTTCTTTAACAGAACATGGCTTTCAACAGGCTGAAGTTTTAGCTGATTTTTTCACTGACAAAAAAATTGAACGAATTATTGCTAGTCCCTTTTTGCGAGCAATTCAAACTATAGAACCGCTGAGTACGAGGGAAAATATAAATATTGAAATTGACGAACGCCTTTCGGAACGTATTTTAAGCACTAGAGATTTACCTGATTGGTATGAAAAACTGCAAGCGACTTTTACCGATATGGATTTGAAATTTGATGGTGGAGAGTCAAGTAACGAAGCAATGAAACGGATTGTTCATGTAGTTGAGGAAACTCTCCAAAGTGATGCCGAGCATTCCATTATTGTTAGTCATGGAAATATAATTACTTTACTATTGAAGTATTATAATAATGATGTCGATATTCAAGTTTGGGGAAATTTAAGTAATCCAGATATTTTTCAATTAAGCACTAAGCATAATGAAATAACACTAGAACGTGTATGGAAATGATAAAAGTTTGTTTTGCTTAAAAGCGCCTCCCGATATAACAAGAAGACCGCTTCTGAGCTACGTTTTCCTGCATTTGTTAGGGCGGCAGCAAGGGAGCGTATAAAAAATTGCGAATTAATCAGGTGGTATGAATCGAATTTCATACCACCTATTATTGTTGGTAAAAGGAGAATGAAGATGGAGAGGATACTACAAGAAATACTCAATTGGATAAAATTAAATGATAAAAGGATTATTATTGGCATTTCGGGACATGGAGCAGCAGGAAAAACAACGTTTGCCAATAAACTTATTAATGGTCTAAATCAAAATGAATTAAATTATATAAATACAGATCCGTATATTGTTAGTTCAGATATACGTAAGCAAACAATTATCGACTATATATATCAAAATGAAAACCATCGTTTTAAAATGACGGCTTGTCATCCAGCGGCGCATCATTTGCCTTCTTTAGAAAGAGATATTCAGATGGTTCGAGAAGGTCTAGATTTATTGACAATAGATACGCATTATATGAAAAGTGAGATGATTTCTTCAAAAATTAAAGTAACGATTGTAGAGGGAATGAGTGTAGCATTTATTAATCCCAAATTATTTGATTTGAAAATTTATTTTTATACAGATAGTGAAACGGAATTAATAAGAAGGTCGGGTCGTGATGTACTTGAAAGAGGAACCGATATCAATTATTTAAAGCAGTCCCATGAAGAACGTCGGATTCAATATGAATTGTTTATGCATTCGTATAGCCAGCATTTTGATATCATTTTTAAAACTTCTGATGAAGTAGTATGTTTAGAAAAAAATCCATTTAATCCTGAATAATATATAGTCATGTATGCGGACTGTTCTTGATTTCCGTATATATGGATGAATCCCAAGGAAAAGCGGATAAGTCTCTTTTCCTTGGGATTTTGTATATGATAAATTCAACTAATTCGAATAATTTCGCATGTAAACATAAAATTCAATACCTAGCATAAAGAGCGTTGCAATTAAAAATCCAATCATAAAAATTTCGTGTACAAGTGCAAAATACGCTATATAAATTACAATAGCAACTAAAAATAAGATTACAAGAAAATGAAACTTAACTGCTTTTTCATTATTCACGATTTGCTTTTTTATATTGCTATTACCTTTAATCAAATTATCTAAACTAATATTCATTTCATCGCTTAATAAAATTAAATTTTCAATATCAGGAGCACCTTTTTCTTGTTCCCATTTTGAAATGGCTTGTCTAGTTACACCGATTTTATTAGCCAATTGTTCTTGGCTTAAATTATTACTTTTGCGATAATCTAAAATCGATTTGCTAATTTGCATTTTTATCATTCCTTTCATATTTGATATCATCACCATACCAAATTTACTGCTGTTGCAAACGAAACCAATAGTATCAAGTCCGCAACGCTCCGTTGATGAAAAAAGAGTGCCATTGTTTTTAACCCTCTCGGCGTATCCAAACCTTCTTTTTTCAAGAAAATAAGATTTGCATACGAAGCAGAATTTTAGGTTCTTCACTAAAAGTCATGATAGTTTTTCTATAAATTCAATAATCTTACATTTATCTGAAAAAGAAAAGTGAAAACTCACGTATGGTAATTGTTGTTGAGACAAACCAAAAGAAGAGTTTTCGCTTTGGAATTATACAATTTAATATTGAAATTTCACTCGAACAGTCGCATTAATGGCTATTTGACCTTGCTCAATAGGTGTAGAAATTTTGGAATCAACCATCGCCATTGATCTATACAGGATAGGTGCACCTTCATGTTCCTCAACAATTTCAATTGGTTGTGGTTGTAAAGGCAAATGCATCGTCTCTGCAATTGTTTTAGCCTTCATTTGGGCATTATGAAGGGCTAAACTGAGAGCTTGTTGATAATAGGCATCTACATTGTCGATGTTGAATTGGATAGAGGAAATCCGATTTGCTCCATTTTCTACTGCTGTATCAATAATTTCACCAATCTGGCTCGTATCCGTTACTTTAACGGTAATAGCATTTGTTACTTCGTAGCCATTAAAAATCTGTTTGCCGTTCTCATAATCATAAAGTGGTGAAATAGTATAGAAAGCTGTTTGAATATTTTCTCTTGGGATATGGAGAGCTAAAAGAGATTGGATGACACGATTCATAATAATTGCATTTTCCTGCTGTGCCTCTTGTACATTTTTCCCTCTTGTCTGGACTTCTATTTGGATTTGAACATAGTTTGGAGTAGCCACTACTTTTCCATTTCCGGTGACCTCAATCACGCGAGAAGTATGGGGCGATAGCTGACTAACATTTGCATAGTACATAGAATACCACCTTTCGAATGGTTCATATTAGTTATGCTATGCTGGCTACAGAGGAATATTGTTTAGCTATTTTCTTTACCTTTTCAATAATTTATCATGGAATTTTGTCAATAACAGTAAAGCTAAAACGGTTCCAATGATGGCTAAAAACATGTCCCATTGTACATCCCAGCGATCTCCCTAGTAGCTTACATCAACTAAAAAAGCGTCTAGTAATAGCACTGACGCTTTATTTATGCAAAAGATAACTGTTATATCATTTTTAATAATGCCTCTATACCAGACATTCCTTCAGTAATACCGAGCTGCTGAGCTTCATAAGTAACGGATTCTAATGGAGCCGTCAATAACTCATCAATGGTTTTCACGCCAACTGCTCGACCTGCAATGATTTTTCGGTCTGCTAAGCGATCATTTAATAAACCAACATCTAAAGCCCCACACATGATGTAACCCATATCATTTGAAATTGTCAGTAGGGTTGTTTTCGGTAATTGGACCATTACAGCAGTGAAAAAATGCCCTTGAATCATAATAGGCTCAATTGTCACCATCAAAATCACTCCTTTTCTCTATATACATATGGCAATAGATAAAAAGGTGTTCGACATTTCTCTAAAATTATTTGTTACTTGAAACGAACGGCACAAATGTATCTTCTCGATTAAAAACTTTATAAATGATGTCACAACCGATTAAGTGAATTCGTTATAAGGGAAAAAGGAGGAGATATGATGAAGAATATTGTCATTGTTGGCGGAGGTTATGCAGGAATAAATTTATTAGAGGGATTGAAAAAGGAATTTCAAGGTCAAATCGGAAAATCAGTAAGAATCATTTTAATTGATAAAAATAGTTATCATTTAAAAAAAGTATTACTTGTTCGGGCTGCGATAAGGGATATAAATTTGAAAATACCTTTTAGCGAATACTGTCAGGACGGAATAGAATTTATTCAAGGGGAAGCAGTAGCTCTTCAGAAGCAAAATCAACAAATTACCATTAATATAGGAAATGAAAAAACTGGTAATTTACATTATGATTACTTGGTGCTGGCCTTTGGAAGTGTAATTAAAGAGATACCTAAAGATTTTGGTGGAATCACTTTAAAAGATAGACAGAGCGCCATAGAAATAAGAGAACAACTATTGTCTCTGATGGAATCATTTAAAGCCTTGGAAAAATCACAACAAAACCAAAGTTTATTTAAGGTAGCCGTTGTAGGTGGAGGAATCGCAGGCATTGAAACAGCTGCTGAAATTGCTGTGTGGTCTAAAGAACAGTTGACAGAAGCAGGTGTTAATCCAAATTTAGTAGAAGTTTTACTTTTTGATGCAAAGGATCGACTTTTACCAGAGGCTCCTGAGAAAGTAAGTGAAAAACTCGCCAATCATCTTAAAAATGTGGGGGTGGTTGTCAAAAATAAAACTAGGGTTTCTCATTGTAAAGAGGGTCAGTTATATACTAATGATGGTCAAAAATATGCTGTAGGAACTTGTATCTTTAATCCTGGGGTAGAAGCGAATCCGATAATCTCTAAATTAGGTGTATCTATGTCAGAAAAAAATCAAATTATTGTTAATCATTCCTATCAAGTTAAAGATGAAGAACATATCTATTCCATTGGTGATTGTGCACTAATAGCAGATTATAAAAATAATCATCCAGATGGTATGACATGTAAGGAAGCTATTCCACAAGCGACAAGGTTAAGTAAAATATTGAAGGCATCAATCAGCCAAACACCCGTGAACATATTGCACGAATCATATCCCGTAAAATTCTTTTGTATTAGTTTAGGTCCAAATAACGGGTTTTTGTGGACACAAAAATGGGGTCTTGATTTTACGATAGCCGGAAAATTAGGTGCAAAAATAAGAAACTACACTTGGGAGTTAGCAAGTCTTCAAAAATAAACAGCTTATGAGGTGTGCTATGGATAATGAGTTAATAAGTCAGCTATATAAAGAGCATAAATCACTTCTTTTTTCAATTGCCTATCGTATGACTGGTAGTGCTTCAGATGCCGAGGATATCGTACAGGACGTATTTACACGGATAGGGAAAACCGAAGTAAAACATATGAACAATATAAAAGCTCTTTTATGCAAAATGGTGACGAATCGTTGCTTGGATTTGTTAAAGTCATCGAGGAAAAAAAGAGAATTATATACGGGAACATGGCTACCTGAACCTCTGGCATTGGATGAGGATGATCCTTTGTTTACTGTTTTAAATGATACTAGCATTTCCCTAGCCATTATGATTTTGTTTGAGGAACTAAATCCAATCGAGCGAGCTATTTTTATTCTGAGAGAAGTTTTTGAGTATGAGTATCCAACAATTGCTGAAATCGTTGAAAAAAGTGAGATAAATTGCCGAAAAATCTTAAGTAGAATTAAAAAGAAATTACCTGAGCTAGTGAGAAAAAATAGTATCGTTACCAATAAGTTGGAAATACAAAATACAGTGACTGTTTTTATGTCTGCTTTTCAACAAGGAAAGGTCGATCAGCTCGTTCATATTTTAAAAGAAGATGTTGCTTATTATGCAGATGGTGGAGGAAAGGTTACAGCTGCATTACATCCTATTTACGGTCGCGAAAAAGTTTTCCGTTTATTATCTGCTCTTTTCCGTAAGTTTGAAAATAATGATGAAATTTATCAATTAGAATTGATGAATGTTAATGGTACAACTGGCTTAGCATTAATATCTGAAAATAAAATTCAGGCAGTAATTGGCTTCGAAGTTGAACATGGGCAGATCGAAGCAATTTATTATATGGTAAATCCTGATAAGTTAAGATGTGTTTGTTAAAAATTGATTTATACGTAAAAAGGTAAAAGAATCAACTCGTTTCATAAGAGTTGATTCTTTAAATTATTTTGTATAAGAAAGCATAGCTGTTTGCTTGAAATTGTTTAATGCAACCGTTGCCTCGTTTTTAGATTTATACTCGAACATACGATAAGTATTTTGTTCAAAAACTGTAATAATCCACATAATGAAAAATCCCCTTTGTTGTTTTTTTGTACTATAACAACTAGTAAAATATTTGATTTTTTCTCTTGTTGTTATACATCAGTTATGTTTTTTATTTTACATCAATCATTGAAAAAATAAAGTACTATGTGAGTGTTTTCACATTTTGTTCAAAATATAACTGGGAATTTATAAAATTTTTATGCATTTTTTATAAGGAGAAAACAGCCAAACCCTTCATAAGTATAATTCATTACAATTCGTAAATAGTAAGTTGACGGAGTTATGTGAATTTGAACTTGGGAGGTGATGCTTATGACACGTAAATATGTATTGGTTTTATCCCTTTGTTTTTTAATCATATCGGTATTTTCTACAGAGTTGACAACTTATGCGGATAAAGGTCGACCTTATTATGAGGAGACAGGGGAAGTTGTGTGGGACATTAACACAAAAGACAAAATAATTGCGCTAACCTTTGACGATGGACCTCATCCTAAATATACGGCAGCTATTTTAGATTTATTGGCAAAGTATGATGCAAAGGCGACGTTTTTTATTATTGGAAAAAATGCAGAAAAATATCCAGACCTTGTTTTACGATCTTATTCAGAAGGGCATGAGCTGGCCAATCATACGTATTCACATCCGTTTAAAGCTTCCGTAGCTGAATTACAGGCACAACTGCGTAAGACAAAGGCAATAATTTATAGTATTACTGGATTTGCACCGGTTTTGTTCCGTCCTGTAGGTGGTTACTATAATGATCAAATGATCAATTCCGCTGTTAAGGATGGCTACAAAGTAGTTATGTGGTCTTGGCATCAGGATACTCAAGATTGGAAACAGCCGGGGGTTAACAAAATTGTACAAAAAGTGATGAAGGGGTCGAAGCCTGGAGATGTTATTTTGTTCCATGATGGAGGCGGCGATCGTACGCAGACCATTAAGGCACTGGAAGAAATCTTACCAGAACTTAAAAAACAGGGTTATACATTTGTCACAATATCCGAGTTGATTAAAAGCAAACAGCAACAAGAGCAAGTGCAATAAGGGGAAATAAGCCATCTCAGTAACGTGAAATGGCTTATTTTTTTCCCGATGACAGTAAGTCTGTCAGCGCGCAGCGGATTGTATAATTAGTCATTTCGATATTACCAAAATAATAGTGGTGCTAGTGCAATTCCGGCAACTACCCCAAGTGCGATTCCAACACCAAAGCCTGCTCCGCCTCCTCCCCAACCCCAATAACCTAAACCATAACCGCCAAATCGTCTATCAGGTAGAATCCACACTTGTCTTCTATCCACCCTAGTTATTTCTCCGTAATGTACTCTGCCACCACGTTCTTCAATTCTTACACGTTTACCATGATATTGACAACAAAGATTATAAGTATTAGCTGGATTCACAAACTATCCCTCCTTTCGACTTCCTTACAAGCTAATATATGCGGTTGCAATCATTATCGTTAGCCGATTGTCTACTTTAGACATAAGTTATAGTAAGGAGGGAATGTATGTCAGTAATACCTACAGATGTGTGGCTCAATGAATTAATGGCTAGTCAAAAGCTTAATAACAGTAAAAATCTTGAAGACTTACAACGCTCTATTCTTTGCGGTCGTTTAGTAGAGATTTTTATTGGTGGATCTCCAGATGAAATACAATTTGAACTACAGCAACAGGGGCTTTTCAAATCACATGAGAAAATAGACATTAACAAGTTAAAAAAACAAAACGTATGGGAAGTAGTACAGAAGGAATTTATCTATTTAAAGGAGAGATGGAGCGGTCCCAATATACCAATCTATATCTTCCCGATAACGCAGGAGCAAACTATTACTAATAAAAACGGTGTTGCCTATCCAAATGCTATGTTTCTATATATTGGAGAGCTTGAAAAGAAGGAGCTTAAAGCGTTATTTGCACATGAATATAATCATGTTTGTCGTCTGCAATACTTAAATAAATCACTAGCCGAAGTGACGTTGTTAGATTCTTTAATATTAGAGGGATTAGCAGAGTGTGCGGTGGAGGAGATTTACGGTGATAAATGGTTAGCACCATGGTTGGGATCCTACTCAGTAGATAAAATGCTAGAAATTTGGAAAGGTCATTTTTTACCTCAAATCAATATTCAGGGTTTAAACAATCATGCTGAATTTTTATATGGTGGAAAGCTTCCTCAATGGATTGGGTATTGTATTGGTTATGAGATTGTAAGGACATATATAAAAAACCATTCATCCAATAACCTGCATGTAAAAAGCTCAAAGGAAATACTGGCTGGCTCTGATTTTTCTTTATAATCAAAATCTATGTTCATGACCGATAGATGGGAATGACACTTTGTTGAAACGTATGTGATGAGGATAAGTTGATTGGAGTGGAGGCTGGGTGATTCCTTGGGGATTAGCGGCTCATCGGACGCCCCAAGGAATGCGCCCAGCCGAAACGAAAATCAACCCCACTGTATAGTGATGAACCTTGATTTTCGGTATTTGATACATGCACTTCCATGACATTGACACAAATTTTCCGCTACAATATAAGGAAGGAGTGATTGTCATGTCGAATGAACTTAAAAATGTATTACCACCAGTTATTGACTTGTCAACGAAGGTGCTAATTGTCGGCTCAATGCCGGGAAAGCAATCATTAGAGAAGCAGCAATATTATGGTAACCCACGCAATCACTTTTGGCCGATTATTGGGGAAATAGTAGAGATGGATGTACCTCAGGATTATGGACAAAGATTAAAATGGCTAAAGAGCCATCATATCGGTCTCTGGGATACAATAGAATCGTGCGAGCGTAAAGGAAGCTTAGATGCAGCCATTCGTAATGAAAAACCGAATGATTTTAAAATGCTTTTTGAACACTATCCGAATATTGAGTTAGTGCTTTTCAATGGTGCAAAGGCATTCGAGGTTTTTAAAAAACATATCGGCCTTGGGGTTTTAGATGGTCGAGCATATCAGAAAATGCCTTCAACTAGCCCAATACCAGGTAAAAATATTAAATCTTTTGAAGAAAAGCTTGAGGATTGGCGAGTGATGCACTCTTATTTGCCTAGATAACTATATTACAAAAAAATCCCCTCTGATTAGTGTTACTTGACGGAGAGGATTATAAGCACTATTTAATAGATTACTGCCATGTATTGTAGTAAGATCCTGCCGGGCTATAAAAGAATTTAAAATGATATTTTTCAGCTAAAGCATGACTTTTCTGTTCATCGTTAAATCCGATGGTCATCACCTGTTTACCGAATTTTTCTCGTGTCTGAACTAATTGCTGTATCATTTTTAACGACCATTCATCTTCTCCGACTATATCATACGAAAAGTTTTCCCACATAACAAAATCGATATATGGTGCTGTAAAATCAGCTAAAGTTTGAAAGCCCCAAATTCCAACCGTAAAAATACGAATGCAGTTAGTCCGGCTGTACCAAGCTAATAGGCGACTGCTCAACGGTTATTAGCCCTTTCACATATATTGAATTATGTAAAGGAGGGGTTTATCATGTACAATCCATATGAAGAAATTATGCCACTGCCAGAACCCGGTTTCGAACCATCATTTGGACTGCCTGGTTTTGGACCACCACCATCATCTAGACCACCAAGTTTTGGACCGCCACCATCGTCTGGACCGCCTGGTTATGGACCATCACCACCATTTGGACCACCTGGTTTCGGTCCACCACCAGCAGGTCAAATGCCTCTTGGACCACCGCCTAGCTTTGTGCCATCAGTTCCACCTTTTGGAGTAGGTACAAGTGGTATTCAATCATGCTTATTCAGGAATACGTATATATGGATGTTAAATGGAACAGGCTTTTGGTTCTTCCTAACTGCTGTAGGAAGAGAGTTTATTGCAGGGTTCCGATGGAGTAGTAGAAGTGGTTGGCGCTTCCAAACAATTGCGAGAAGGAATATTCGCTCGTATGAATGTTCGAGATGGTAATGAAGAGTATGGAGAAGCCATGTTAATGAAATAAAGGTGTCATTAATAGGGAAATTTTATTGGTTCATAGTGTTGAAAAAATGGCCAAGGAAATCTTCCTGAATTGACCATTTTGTTTTTCAACACGAATAAAACCCCTAAAGCATATGTCTCTGCTTTAGGAGTTTTATTCGTGATTTTGCTTAAATCTCCTTAATATCATCCACGAGCTGCTTATACTCCGCAAACCACTTTTGCCATACTTCCATTGGAAATTCTTCATGTACAGTTCCATTTAATAAGTCCGAAAGCAGGTCTAAGCATATATGCCAGCCGGCTAAATCTTTAGGCGTATGCTCAGTTAGCTCACCAATCGTTTCAAGTAATACTAATATGGCGCCGCTGCTAGTAGGGGAGAGCTCAAACCTTACTGTATCTTTGCCCCAATCAAACTCGAGTATATTCTTCTCAGCATAGTCTGTAATTGCTATTTCTTGATAAGCATTTGTTCCATCATTCATATTAAAATGGATCTTGCCGTTCTTTCGAAGATCAATGATTTCTAAATTATTCATCCATTTTTGAAGCTTTTCATTCTCTGTTAATACTGTCCAAATAGCATCCACTGAATATGACAGTGGACGGTTGAATTTTACGATATAGTTATTTTGTTGTTTTTGAATAGTAGCGAGCATAGGTATCCTCCTTGTTTACTTTTCCACATCATAAACTGCTTGAAATAGTCTTGTCACGCCTTCATCTATTTCATTCTTCTTTAAATGACCATAGCCTAAAATAATTTGATTAGTATATTTCCCTTTCTCAATTGTGTGATCCTCTACAGGGTATACCCTTACACCAAATTGTTCGATTTGTAACAATAACTCTTTAGAAAAATGAATATTCTCCAGTTCAACAATTAAATGCATGCCAGTAGAGTAACCTAAAACTTTTACTTTATTTGAAAAGGTTGTATGTAAACATTGGATAAGGAAATCACGCTGGCTTTTATAAAATTTCTTCATTTTTGTAATATGTCGTTCTAAGTAACCTTCCTTAATAAAACGAGCGAGAATAAGCTGATCTAATGATGGTGAGTGTAAATCAGTAAACCATTTCAGCTGCCGACATTTCTCAATTAGATGAGTTGGGAGAACGATGTAACCTATTCTTAATGCTGGAGAAAGAATCTTACTAAAGGAGCCGATATAAAGTACGCGTTCTGGATCTAGGCCTTGTAAAGAACTGACAGGTGGACCTTCATAGCGAAACTCACTATCATAATCATCTTCAACTAAAAAACAATTATTCCTCCTAGCGAAGTTGATTAATTGAATTCTGCGCTGTATGGGTAGCGTACCCCCTAGTGGGAATTGGTGTGATGGAGTCAGGAAAACAAATTTAGGATGCAAACTCTCAGGTATTAAGACTGTCTTCATGCCATCTTCATCTACAGGTATTGGATAAATAGAGGCACCCGAAGATTTAAAAATTGTTTGAATATCATTCGTAATAGGATCTTCCATAATGGCTGTATCCTTAGGCGATAAAAGCAACCTAGAAACAAGTGTCATTGCCTGTGTAGCGCCTGATGTAATGACAATTTGTTCTGGATGACAGTTAACACATCTAGTTCTCAATAAGTAGTGTGCCAACGTTTGTCTTAATTCGAGACGACCTTCTGGAAAGTCATATCCAAAATTAGATGATTCACTATCATTCCACAGTTGGTGTGATAATTTTGCCCAAGTTTTACGTGGAAATAAATCCAATGCTGGAATGCCTGAACGGAAATTAATAATATGATTTTTAATCTCATTTTCATCTGCTTCATGTAATAAAAATGATGAATCATGCTGTGTTAAAAGGGCCCCCTCTGCCACAAATGTACCTGATCCTCTTCTTGCTAATAAAAATCCTTCTGCTAACAATTGATCGTAAGCGTCCAATATAACATTTCTGGAAACCTTTAACTCGGCGGAAAGCTCACGGGTTGATGCTAGCTTTTCACCTGCTTGAAGATGTCCATTTAAAATTTTTTCCCGAATTTGCTGATATACTTGCCGATTTAAAGGAATATCTGAAGAACGGTCGATCGGTATCCATAACAACTTTGTCTCGCCTCCTATTTAAAAGTGGTACCTTGAAAAAAACTATAAAGTGGTTCTTATTCTACCAATTTTATCATGTTAAAGTACTGGTAAATAGCTAGGAGGGAGGAATAAAAATGAAAAAAGCAGAAGAATTGGTGGTTCAAGCATTAAAATCTGCAGCGAGAGATAAGGGAATGAAACATGCCGTTCAACAATCAACAGAACTCTATCCGTTATTATGGAAGGCAGCGAAACGGTATGTTACGGGTGAAAAGAGACAGGATGCCCTCCCAATGGCTCGAGAGTTCATCGCCAAGGATTATCGAATTTCCATTGAATTTATTGGGGAAAATACAACAGATTTGTTGGAATGCCAGAAGGCCAAAGATGAATTGTTGCAACTTATCGAGAGTATGGGTGCCTCATCAATGAAACAAACCGTTTCGTTTGATTTGTCTCATATTGGTCTTTCTGTCAACGCAGAACTTGCTTATAAACACTTGGTAGAGCTTGCTCAAAAAGCAAATCAATATGAAATTACTTTAATGATTAGTATGGAGGAGTCATCAAAAACGAGCGATATTCTCAACATTTATAAAAAAATAGCTAGCCAATATTCCAATGTCGGGATTACACTACAAGTTCATCTCTATCGTACAGAGGAGGATATACAGCAGCTTATTCAATATCCAGGGAAAATAAGGCTTGTTAAAGGTGCTTTCCAGGAGCCAATCGACGTTGCGCTGAAAAGATCAGCGGAATTGAATGAACGTTATCTTCATTATGTAGAGCAGTTGATTAATGCCAATCATCCAATCTTGATAGCTACGCATGATGAAGTATTGATTCAAGAAATGGAACAAAGACAATATTTTAATCAACCAAATGTTGAGATAGAAATGCTTTATGGCATACGGCCAGATTTGATTCATCAATTAAAAGCGAAGGGCTATCGTTGTAAGGTTTATCTTACGTATGGAACTGATTGGTATTTATACTTATGCCATCGTCTTGCTGAATATCCGGAAAATCTATTTTTGGCTGTGGCAGACATTATTAATCCATCTATGTTATCTAGAAGTGAAGGTTATTAAACAAATAAATACATCAAACTAAGTTCTTATGTCCTTGGTATTATTAGACCTTTATGTAGAGCAGAATATCAGCTAATATGGTTGATAAGGGGGGGACCACATGCCGTATCAACAAGCTTTAGAGAGCTATATTGCAGCGACAAATCCCCATGATTTTAATAACGTAAAGGGAATTTTGCATCCGCAGGCGGTATATTGGTTTTCGGATAAAACATGCATAACTTTAAAAGAAATAGGAGTTTATTTCAATAATGCATGGGATTTGATAAAGGAAGAAGTTTATTCGGCTACCGATGTCCAGTGGCTTACGGTTGATGAACAATCAGCTACCTGTATTTATACATACCATTATGAAGGCTATCATAACGGAAAATTTGTATCAGGTAGCGGGAGAGCAACGAATATTTTTACGGTCTTAAACAATGAGTGGAAGTTAATTCATGAACATTTAAGTAGTTAAATTATTTTTATTGCTACTTGAATAAGTAGTAAAGAAATGATGATTATTAATAGTATTTTAGCTATTTTTATCGGAATTTTCGGTAAAATTAAAAGTCCGAGCTGAGAGCCGATAATGGAGCCTACTGCCATCGCAATTGCATAATGCCATTGAATAAAGCCAGTTTGGTAAAATACTAAAAATGCTCCTGTACAGCTCCCGAAAATAAGTACGCGTGTGAGCTGTACAGCCTTTATGTAGGAGTAATGATAGCGTAAAAAATGTAGTATGCTGAAGGTTGAAGAGCCAGGTCCAAAACAGCCATCATAAACTGCGATAAAAAATGGCTGCCATAATTTATTGCTGTGTTTAGTGTCGTTTTCTTCTGAGCTAACAGTCCATTCTTTATTTTTCAACGTCATAAATAGGGCGAAAATAAGTAGCATACATGCAATAATATTCATTGTTTTTTCTGAGATGGATACTGTTAGGAGTGCTCCACAAACGCCTCCGACAATTGCTACAGCAACATATTTCATAATAGCTGCTAGACGAAGCTCTTTATGATAAAGAAGATAAAAGATGCTCGACAAAGCTGCAATGCCCGATGAAAATTTATTCGTAGCAATGCCTGTTTGAATAGGTATACCAACAAGCATCATAGCAGGGATCGTAATTAGCCCAGCACCTCCAGCAAGTGTACCGATAAAAGCAGCAATAATTCCGATACCGACGAGCGTCAGTGAAATCTTTGTATAAGAAAGTCCCATTATAATGGCGAAAATCACAATCAAAATAAAAGGTTTTTTCATAAGCGTCTCCTTTAACGTTGGTAGTTAAAGGGTACGGGTAAATGATTTATAAATCTAATATATTATTTTTCGTTTTGTATAAATGATATTTATACAAAGGACAATTGATTTTTTCTCTTTCATCTTGAAATACTGTCCCCTTAAAGCTCCAGTCTCTCCTAATTTGCCCTGCTTAGCCCCTATGAAATTGAATTGTAAATAGTTATTATTGTAAGTAATGGGAGTAATTATTTGCCGAAGGGGATGGTAGCAATGAAACAAAACATATATCAATGGGGCGACTCACAAAATCCAACTTTACTCTTTTTACATGGCCTAGGGAGTACGGGCTTAGCATATGGAGAATTAGCAAAATATTTACCAGAGTATCATATCGTATCCTTTGATTTACCTGGACACGGCTATGCAAAAGCCTTGGAAGAAGAAGAGGCTTATTTGCCTTCCAATTTGATTGAAGAGATAGAAGCAACAATAAATCAGCAGTTAGGGAATACATCTCATTATTTAACTTCTTTCAACAGAAGCCCCTACCCTATATGTGTTGAGATGAATGCGGTTTTAAGTCACTTTTCAGCGGGTGTCCAATTATCCGCTGAAAGAAGTTAAAGCCTCCGGCGGATGTCACAGAATCGGAAAGGAGTTCTTTGTGCAAGCACAAAGCCGATTCCGGACGCAATTATGCCGAGGCATAATTGATTTGGTCATTCTTTTGGAGCTGATTTGGCATTACATTATGCCGCTAAATACCCAAAACGATCAAAGGGAATAATTTTGTTAGATGGCGGTTATTTGTCATCGCAAGATTTAGGCATGACATTAGAAAACGAATTACAAAGTATAGAGAAATTTTGCGAAGAAGTAAAATTCCCATCTTGGGACGTATTTTTTGAATCGGAAAAAGAAGAGCTTTCACGATGGTCGGAAGAGCTTGAAGAAGCATCAAGGGCTCAAGTTAAGGAGCAGGATGGAGAAATTAGACTAACGATGTCTACTTTTACAGGGCAATCCATCATAAAAGGTATTGATGCGGAACCTGTCAAAGATATAGTAGAACAGGTGCATTGCCCGACTCTCTTGATCTGCGCAACAAAACCAAGCGAATTAGAAGCTATTAGAAAGAAGAGTATTCAATTTTTGCAAACTAGAATTAAGAGCTTCGATATTGAACCAATCGCAGATGCAGGCCATGATATTTTTCGTGAAGCACCTAAGGATGTTGCCCAAAAAATAAGAACATGGGTTGAGAATCATTAATAAGGAAGCAGCGCAAGCATGGTATGACAAATTCAGAGGTGAATGAAACTGATAAAAACAGAAGAAGAGCTAAAAAGCTTAATTGCAGCAGATGAATGGATGATGCACATTTTAACAACTGTAGAAAAGCTACAATTACCTGATTCATGGGTATGTGCTGGATTTATTCGTTCAAAGGTGTGGGATTATTTACACGAAAAAGAATACAGAACACCATTAGCCGATATTGATGTGATATATTTTGATAAAGTAAATTCTTTAGAGAACTATGAGAAGCAATATGAACAAGAATTGAAGAAGTATTTACCGAATGAGCCATGGTCTGTGAAAAATCAAGCAAGAATGCATGAAATAAATAATAGTGAGCCTTATCAATCCTCTATTGATGGCATTGCACATTTTCCAGAAATACCAACAGCTATCGGTGTGAGGCTTGCTAATGGAAGACTTGAAATAGCTGCACCGCATGGTATCGAGCATTTAGTTTCTGGAATTGTCGCTCCTACACCATATTTTCAAAAAGGCTCTCAACAGCATGAGGTTTATATGAATAGAGTTCGAAACAAGCAGTGGGATTTATGTTGGCCGAAGCTACAGATTGTCTACTAAAATGAAACGAAGGAGGTAAAGACTTGTATCACGATAAAAATCAAATAATCTCGCATTATGAAAAATCTATAGCATTTGTGGGAAATTTAGTAAGTTTAACTGAAGAACAATGGCGTACACCTATAGAACCTGGAAAATGGACGGTTGCAGAGATAATTGGACATCTTACACCATGGGATGAATTCGTGTTAAATCAACGTCTACCGTTTCTTTTTACAGAAGAAAGCTTACCGAAAGGGCCACCTGTAGAAGAAACGAATGCAAGCGCATCAAGGAATAGTCGTGTACAAAGTAAAGAAGCAACGATAACTAATTTTATAAATCAGAGACATCAGCTAATGAACGCACTTCATCCATTTGATGATAAGCAATGGCAACAGCCTTTTAAAATAGGTACAACTGAATTAACACTCCACGGGTATTTTGCTAGTTTAGTAGATCATGATCTGCATCATTTTTCACAAATCCAAAATGTTTTAAAGAATGTAGAGGCAGTAAAGTGGATATCAAGCATTTAATCGATTACTATGCACATGCATCTGTAAGCTTTACGGATGTTTTTACAAATAAAATGGAACCAGGTCAAGTAGATACAGGACGAATAACAGCTCCTGGGAAGTGCGGGTTAGTTGTGCCACTTGCTGGTAGTGCCATATTTAGTTTTAATGGTATCCCTTATGTAATGGAGCCAGGTATGGTCGTACATGCAGGGCCACAAATGCCAATCGAAATTAAAGTTTCCGATGATAAGGAATGGGAGTATGCGGTTATCCATTATCAACTTCCTCCCGAAGAAGCAACTTTATATCCATTATCAGTTCAGCATTTTTTAATCAATACAGGCTATCATACAAAAATTATCGATTATGTACAGCAGCTAATAGAAAGCCAAGCAATGCCAGGTAATATGTCAATATTCAAAGCAAAGACGCTATTTATGAATCTTTTAGAAGTCATTCTTATGTCGGCAAAAGTGAAGGTTCTTGATACGGCAAGTGATCAGATGGAGCAAGCTTTGCAGTATATACATGAGAATTATGCTAAGCAACTTTCTGTTTCGAAAATTGCTGAAGAATTTGGCGTGGAGCGTCGTCGGTTTGCTTATCTGTTTGAACAGCATACTGGGATGAATCCTAGCGTCTATTTAACGGAATATCGCATACGGCGGTCGGAGGAGTTACTAAAATATGACGATTCTCCAGTAGCAGAAATAGCAGAATGTGTAGGTTATGTAGATTGCTTTTACTTCAGTCGAGTATTTAAAAAATGTACTGGAATGTCCCCGACAGCTTATCGAAAATTAATGATTGAGGAAGCTAAATACGTATAAAAAGTTGTTTCTTGATAATAGAAGCAGCTTTTTTTTTGTGACATCCGCCGGAGGCTTTAACTTCTTTCATCAGGTGTTTGAACACCTGATGAAAGAAGTTGAAAATCGGCAAAAGTCCATGAGATTCATGAAATTGTCCATTCACAATAAGTTTTCTCTTTGTTAGGATAGTATCCGTAAATGATAATGAATATCAATTAAAACAACAAAGTCTATTGACTTATAAATGAAAATGATTATCATTATCAATATAATTAAGTTCGTTAGGAGAGAATAAATCTATGAATAAATATTTTAAAATGTGTGCACCCGCTCTATTAGCGCTATCCTTGGCTGCATGTGGTACGGATAAAGCGGAAGAGTCTACTGCATCTACAAATAATGCCGCTGAAACTAGTACAACAGAAACACAAACGAATCAGGCGAAAACACAGACAATTACATACTTAGGCGAAAAATATGAACTTCCTGCAGAAGTGAAAAACATTGTAGCTGCAAGTTTAGAATCTATGGAGGATGCGACAATGCTTGGTATCAAGCCTGTTGGGGTGCTTGATATCGGTGGGAAAATCCCTTCATATCTTGCTTCTGAATTAGAAGGTGCTGAGCTTGTTGGAAATAAAATGTCACCGAATACTGAAGCCATTCTTAAACTTGATCCAGATGTCATTTTAGGTTCCTCAAAATATCCTGAGGAAATGGCTGAAAAGCTTAAAAAAATTCAAACGATGATTCCTTATTCACATGTCTCTACAAATTGGAAGGAGAATCTAACATTACTCGCCCAGCTTACAGGTAAAGAAGATGAGGCGAAAAAAATCATTGCTGATTATGAAGCGAAGGTTGCTGATTCTCAAGTGAAATCTAAAGAGCAATTAGCAGATAAGCAAGTTCTAGTTATTCGAGTACGTGGTGGCATCATGTATATCTATCCTGCAGGCGTTTACTTAAACCCTGTTTTATATGAAGATTTAGGGGCTCCAGTACCAGAGGTTTTAAAAACAGCTAAGGCACAGGCTGAACTATCGCTTGAAACATTAGCAGAGGTTAATCCTGATGCTATTTTCCTTCAATTTGAGGAATCAGAAAATGCCGATGCACCAAAAGCGTTAGAAGAGCTCCAAAAAAATCCGATTTTCGCAAGCTTAAAGGCATCACAAAATAAACAGGTTTTCGTTAATGCAATTGAACCTTTAGCACAAGGTGGTACAGCATGGTCTAAGGTGAAATTCTTAGATATCGCAGCGGAAAAATTACTTAAATAGTTTAGATAGGCTGGTAGTAGATTTGGTGGCATCACCAGGCTATTACCAGCCTTTTATAGGCATAATTGATATAGAAAAAGGTGTGGAAGTTGAAAAAAACAAACATTGTGGCATTTTCAATAGTAGCGGTTTCTCCATTCCTAATTGCGATTGTGGCATTAGTATCCGTTATGTATGGCACAAAAGACATTAGTGCAATAACGGTGTGGCAGGCGATTACTGCATTCGACTCTTCAAATGTGGATCACCAAATTATTCGAACAGGGCGTATCCCTAGAATAGCTGCAGTTTTACTGGTGGGAGCATTTTTAGCAGTAGCTGGGGCAGTGATGCAAGGTATTACACGAAATTATTTAGCATCCCCTTCGTTAATGGGCGTTAATGATGGTTCTGCATTTGTGATTACGTTAGCGATAGTATTTTTCCCAGGGCTTCCAAATTACCAAATGATTCTACTTTCAATGCTTGGTTCAGCATTAGGAGCAGGGATTGTCTTTGGTTTTGGCTCTTTAATTCGAAATGGTTTATCACCAGTAAGACTGGCCATTATTGGAACGGTCATTGGTACGTTTTTAAGCAGTATTACTACAGCCATTGCGATGTATTTCCAAGTATCACAAACGGTAAGTGTTTGGTATAACACAAAGGTACATATGGTAGATATGGATATGCTCATGCTAGCTATCCCATTTGGATTAATTGGTTTAGTTCTTGCACTTTTATCAGCTAAGGCTATTACAATAACTTCACTAGGCGAAGATATCGCTATTGGACTTGGACAAAAAACAAAAGCAGTGAAAATTATTAGTATGCTTGCTGTTGTTTGTTTAACAGGTACAGCAGTTGCACTTGTAGGAAAGATTGCCTTTGTAGGGTTAGTCATTCCTCATATTACACGTTTCCTTGTTGGAGTCGATTACCGCTTTATCATTCCTTGTGCAGCAGTAATAGGTGCGTTTTTCTTAGCGCTCTGTGATGTACTCAGCCGCTTTGTTAATTATCCATTCGAAACCCCAATCGGCGTCTTAACGGCCTTGGTTGGTGTTCCATTCTTCCTATATTTAGTTCGTAAACACGGAGGTGAACAACGTGCGTAAAAAAACCTCAAGTGTATTCGTCATGACTGTTTCCATACTCATGCTATTTATTTTTGGCGCCGGCTATCTCCATATGACAAATGGTGTCTTTGATATGTCGGTGATGGATGTTTTAAAAACATTGCTACGCATTGAACCAAATCCAAAATTTGATCTTGTCATTTTTGAATTTCGTTTACCACGTATCGTCATTGCAGCATTAGTAGGTGTTGGCTTAGGGATGGCAGGGGTTGTGCTACAAGGTATTACGCGTAATGGCCTAGCAGATCCGGGGATTTTAGGGATTAATGCTGGGGCTGGTGCAGCGGTGGTTATATTTATGTTTTTCTTTCAATTACGTCTCACATCCGCAGATTATAGTAGCTGGTTATCGATTTTGATGATGCCGATTTTTGGATTCGTCGGTGGTGCGATGGCAGCTGTGTTGATTTTCTCATTTGCCCGGAAAAATGGTCATTTAGATATGCAACGGCTAATTTTAACGGGGATTGCGATTAATAGTGGCTTTGGGGCATTGTCACTTTTTTTATCATTGAAAATGAATGCTCAAGATTATGAAGCTGCCGCCGTTTGGATGGCAGGCTCTATTTATAATGCAAACTGGATCTTTGTTGTGACAATGCTACCGTGGCTTATTTTATTAGGCTTTTATGTTTATCGGAAATCGTATTTGCTCGATTATTTTCAATTGGAAGAGGATAGTATTACTAGCTTAGGAATAGCAGTAGAAAAAGAGAAAATGAAGCTGTTATTGGCAAGCGTCGGCTTAGTAAGTGCCTGTGTATCAGTATCAGGTAGTATCGGTTTTATTGGATTAATGGCACCACATATTGCTAAACAGCTTGTTGGTATACAACATCGTTATGTCATGCCAGTAAGTGCGTTGATAGGCGCGGGATTGCTTATATTAGCTGATTTTATAGGAAAAACAGTATTTGCGCCGTCTGAGCTGGCGGTAGGTATTGTTGTCTCGATTATTGGGATTCCGTATTTCTTATATTTACTAGTGAAATCAAAGGCATAGGAGGAAAAAGTGTGCAAACTGCATTTAGAATGGAAAATTTATCTTCTGGCTATGAGCAGGTTCGTGTGTTTGAAAGCTTGAATTTAACAATAGAGGAGGGGAAGGTTACGACCATTATAGGTCCCAATGGATGTGGAAAATCTACACTGTTAAAAACAATTGGTCGTATATTAAAGAAGCAGCAGGGCACGGTTTATTTACAGGATCAAAACATGCAAAATTTATCGACGAAGGAAATTGCGAAAAAGCTCGCTATCTTGTCCCAGACACCTATCGCCCCAGGTCAGTTAAAGGTGAAGGAGCTCATTGCTTATGGCCGTTATCCCCATCGAAATAATGTTAATCGCTTAACGAAAAAGGACGAGGAAATGGTTGAATGGGCCTTAAATGTAACGAATACGATGGAGTACCGAAATCGAGAGCTTGCTCAGCTTTCGGGCGGTCAACGCCAGCGTGTATGGCTTGCAATGGCCTTAGCGCAAGAAACAAGTATTTTGTTATTAGACGAACCGACAACCTATTTAGATATGGCACATCAGCTAGAGGTGTTAGAAATTGTAAAAGACTTAAACGAACAGCATCGTTGTACGATTGTTATGGTATTGCACGATATTAATCACGCGGCACGATATTCAGATCATTTAATTGCAATGAGGCAGGGAGCTGTAATGAAAACTGGAACACCTGAGGAAATTTTATGTGCAGATGTTATGCGGAACGTCTTCAATATTAATGCTCGTATTATGGAAGATCCAGTTACGAAAACACCAGTATGCTATGGCTATGATGTTATGAAGGAGACCGACAAATGATTGAGGAGAAAATCGTGAAAGCACTTGATTATATGACGCAGCAAATTACTTCGAAATTTACAGATTATACGTATACCGTAAATGTCTATGTACCGAACGGAGAAGTACCGAAAGGAGGTTTTCCGATCTTATACGTATTAGATGGATCTTCATATTTCCACCTTATAAAGGAAGCGGTTCGCCTACAAAGCCGTAATGCACCTAAAACAGGAGTCTTACCAGCCGTTGTTGTTGGTATTGGGCATGGTGCAGACATGCACGAACGACGATTTTATGATTTTACAGGACAAGCCGAAACGTATACTTATCCTGCAAGATTTAAAGGTAAGGGTCATGAGAAACATGGAGGAGCAGAGAACTTTAGTAGATTTTTAGAGGAGGAATTAAAGCCAAGTATTCAGGCTGAATTCCCAGTAAATATACAGCATGAAGCACTGTTTGGGCATTCATTAGCTGGTTATTTTGTACTTTGGCAATTATTCCATCATCAAGCAAGTTTCCAACGCTATATAGCGATTAGCCCTTCTATTTGGTGGAATGAGCATGAACTAGTAGGTTATGCGTCAACATTTTTAAAAGAGCGTCCATTTGCTTATGAAAAACTATTCATCGGTGTGGGAGAACTAGAAATCTTTATGGTTGATGATGCACAACAAATCGCGAGTAAATTGCAGAATATCATGGATATCTCCTTCTATGAAGCGTTGGAGGAAAATCATGCTTCAATCGTTCCAACTGTTATGAGTAGAGCAATACGTTTTGTGAACAAAAAATAAATAGTGATGACCGCATTATTTCAAGGTAATGCGGTTTATTTATGGTTAAAAATACATTATAATGTATTTTTAACCATAAAAGGAGTGTTGACAGATGAACATTATTTTAGCGCAAGTAGAGGATGCTTCAGTAATTCATAATGTTATGCTGCGAGCTTTTAAATTCTTTCAGCGCTTGACTACCCGCTGAAAGAATTTAAAGCCTCCGGCGGATGTCACGGAATCGGAAAGGAGTTCTTTGTGCTTGCACAAAGCCGATTCCGGACGCAATTATGCCGAGGCATAATTGATAGAGTATGAACATGCAACACCACCATCAAGTGCACTAAGTGAAACAGTTGAATCGATTGAACAGGCGATGAAAAAAGGTGAGCATGCCTTCATCGGATATATCGATGAACAACCAGTTGCAATGGTAAGATTTACACTAAGCGCTCAAGGAATTTATTTTTTTAGATTATCTGTAATTCCAGAAATGCAAGGACAAGGATTGGCCAAAGCATTAATTACCGAGCTTGAGCAATTCGCATGGGCGAAAGGAAAAACGATAAGCGAATGTAAAGTACGTATGAGTGTACCGAGAAATATTGAGTTATATCACTCATTGGGGTATATTGTCACAAAAGAAAGCGAGGAAGAAAATCGTAACGGTTTCTCTCTTTCTGTAGCGACAATGGAAAAACAGCTTAATAATTAGGGGGGATAGCTCTTGAGGAAAACGCTTGGCTGTTTACATGCACATTATTCAAATATTGAGTATATAGAACAGGCATTTCAAAACATTGAGAAAGTAGAACTGGTACATTTTGTGGATCCTGGTCTTATACAGCAAGTATCAAAAGGGACTGGAGAGTTAGCCTTTAAGGTTAAAGAGCAACTTGAATGGATGGAAAGTTGTGATATGGATGCCATCTTAATAACGTGCACTAACTATATTGCATTATTAGAGGAAGAACAGCTAGAACTTTCTATTCCGATTGTTAAAATAGATGAGCCGTTCTTTGAAACGGTATGTGAAGAAGAACAGCCTCAAACGATTCTTTTTACAAATCCTGAAACCGTAGAAGGAACAATGAACAGACTTCAGCAATATGCTTTACTACATGAAAAATCCATTAATGCTGAAGTAAAAGTTATCGACAATACGTTTGAATTGATTATCCAAGGAAAAAAGGATGCATATAATAACGCTATTATACAAGCTCTTCATGATGTAGCAGGTGAACAGCAGCATATTTCAGTTGCACAGCTTTCAATGGTTGAGGCTGCACGGCAATTCGAAAAAGAGTCAACGTTAACGATTACGCATCCGCTAAAGTCGTTAGCTAAATTTGTGATGCAAGCTATAGAATAATAGTTTGTGTGTAGTTTTCGGAATACTCTGTAACAATTTGTGCAATACATTCGTTTCATAGGAAATAACTATGACTTGTAGGGAGTGTGGTAATGAGGGTATGGATAATTATGGTAGCTTCGTTGTTATTGTTGGTAGGCTGTTCAATGAACGGGAAAGCAGTAACTCTGCCAAATGATTTACCTGATTTTGTGCAAGAAAGTGATTTTAAATCGATTGATTGGGACAAAAAGGCGGTAGAGTTTGGAGACAGAGGTATTATTGGTAATGCGAATAAATCAGGTGTTATCGGGGCCAATATGCCGAGTTTAAACACTCAAAAATGGATGTGGCATCTTTGGGGAATTGAAGAAGGTCGTGATAGCAAGTTAACAATTGTCGGGTATCATAAAGATTCTAAAACGGTGTATCCTATCTTGGTAGATGGGTGGACAATAGGGCTTGGTGGACCTGTTAATGGTGCAGATGCTCATACACCTTCAAATGTAAAAATACCAAAACCTGGTGAATGGGCAATTTTACTTTATACGAATGGGAACTATTTTGATACGTTAATTTACGATATTAATGAATAGAGAGTGAATATTGCATACAACGACCCTCATTTTGTAAGTATAATTCTTACAAAATGAGGGTTTTGCTTAAAAGATTTAACTTCTTTCAGCGGGTGTCCAAACATCGCTGAAAAAGAGAAACTCAGGCTAAAACCTTCACATCCTGTGAAAACGCCTGAGTGACCAACATCGTGTTGGCCCAAAGCCTCCGGCGGATGTCACGGAATCGGAAAGGAGTTCTTTGTGCTTGCACAAAGCCGATTCCGGACGCAATTATGCCGAGGCATAATTGATTGCAAATGGCGTAAAAAATATAAAATTGGTAATATGAAAAGTAAGAAAATAGAAGTGGAGGATAGCTATTATGACCGATTTACGATATCCAATTGGACAATTTCAATTTCCGGAAGTAGTTACAGCACAGCAAGTAAAGGAATGGATGGAGGATATTCGTCTATTACCGAAACAACTAGCAGAGACTCTTAATGGAGCAAGTGAACAAGCATTAACAAAATCCTACCGAGAAAATGGCTGGACGGTTACGCAGCTTGTCCACCATATTGCAGATAGTCATATGAATAGCTTTATCCGTTTTAAGCTAGCTTTGACGGAGGATATTCCAACGATTAAACCTTACAATGAAGAAGATTGGGCAAAGCTTCCTGATTCAGAAATGCCTGCTTCAACATCTTATAAAATGATTGAGAGCTTACATGAACGTTGGGTTTATTTACTAACAAGCTTAACAACAGAGCAATTACAACGAGCATTTAATCATCCAGATTCAGGATTAATGACACTTGAAAAAGCTGTAGCCTTATATGCTTGGCACGGAAAGCATCATCTTGCTCATATTCAAATTGCTTTGGCGAAATAGATGCTCAAGTAAATAAGGTATTGGCTCAATCAATGGATTTTGAAAAAGCAGTTGAATCATAAATGACGCTTGCTTGATGACTTGATCCACAAATTGAATGAGCTAACTATAGAACTTAATACTGATAAAACTGTATAAAGTATGTTATTGAAGGCTGTTTCAAAAGTAAGACAAGACACTTTTGAAACAGCTATTTTAATGTTATTCGGGGATTCTACATAATTGTAGAGCAATCATATCTTGCCTTAATATTATTTCGTTTCTCGGTGCAATGTAACTCTTTTCAAGCGCGGGGAATATTTCTTAAGCTCCAGCCTTTCAGGATTAGTTCGTTTATTTTTTGTAGTGATATAGTTTTTATCACCTGTTTCTGTGCAGGCTAATGTCACTTGTACACGCATAAAATAACCTCCTTTTAAATCGTAATTATTACGCTTTATACATTATTATTTTTATTGAAATATGTCAATATCGTATTTCCGCAAAGTTTTTAGCGTTGCATTTTGTAGGATACTATGTTTTAATTACAAACTATAAATAGTAATCATTACGATTTAAGGGGTTGTAAAAATGACAAGAAAAATTCCAGTTACAGTTTTAAGTGGTTATTTAGGTTCTGGTAAAACAACAATGATGAATCACATTTTACAAAATGAAAAAGATATGCGTGTAGCTGTTATCGTCAATGATATGAGTGAAATTAATATTGATGCAGAGTTAATTGCAAATGGAAGTGGAATTTCACGAACAGAGGAAAAATTTGTAGAGTTATCGAATGGTTGCATTTGCTGCACGTTACGCGAGGATTTATTGCAGGAGGTGGAGCGTCTCGCAAAGCTCGGTACTATTGATTATATTTTAATTGAATCAACAGGGATTAGTGAGCCAATACCTGTTGCCCAAACGTTTAGCTATTTAGACGAAGAGCTTGGTATTGATTTAACAAAGTTTTGCCAGCTTGATACGATGGTGACGGTTGTAGATGCGAATCGTTTTTGGCATGATTTTCAGTCGGGTGAAAGCCTTTTAGAGCGTAAGGAGGCAGTGGGCGAATTAGATGAACGGGATGTTGCGGACTTACTCATTGAGCAAATCGAGTTTTGTGATGTCCTTGTATTAAACAAATGTGATTTAGTATCAGGTGAAGAGCTTGAAAGATTAGAGCGTATTTTGCGCGCTTTACAACCTGAAGCAAAGCTAATTCGTACAGTTAATGGTGTAATAGAGCCAGCTGAGATATTAAATACTGGACGCTTTGATTTTGAACGAGTATCGGAATCTGCTGGTTGGTTAAAGGAATTAGAACTTGGCCATGAAAATCATACACCTGAAACAGAGGAGTACGGCATTTCTTCGTTCACCTATATACGTAGAAGACCCTTTCATCCAATGCGTTTTGTAGAATGGTGTGACCAGATGCCAGAATCGATTGTCCGAGCAAAGGGGATTATTTGGAGTGCAAAGCATCAAGATGTTGCATTATTGCTATCACAGGCAGGCTCATCAGCAAAAATAGAGCCCGTTTCTTATTGGGTAGCTGCTTTACCAAAAGAACAGCAGCAGGATGTTTTCTTGCAAAGCCCCGAGGTACTAGAGGATTGGGATGAGGAATTCGGAGATCGCATGACACAGCTCGTAATAATTGGTGTTGATTTAGATAAAGAGGCGATTATAAAAGAATTGGACAAGTGTTTATTAACGGAAGATGAGTTTAATAATTCATGGGAGAGTTTACAAGATCCGTTCAATTGGGAATGGCATTAAAGATAAAAACAAAGAAGATTTCGGCTAGGATTCCGAAATCTTCTTTTGAAATATATGATTGTAATTTGTAGCATCTCGCAAAGCTTTTTCCTCAATTGGAATGCGCACGGACAGCATTGTCACATTTAAAAGTGTAAAGCAAAATGCTGTGAAATATGCTTGAAACATTAAAGGCAGAAGAATAATTTCTAAGCAAACCACAGCGTAATTTGGGTGACGCATAAATGTGTAAGGGCCTTTCCGTACAACTTCGGCATCCGGTAATATGAGTATTTTTGTGTTCCAAAAAGACCCTAATGAACGAATACACCAAATACGTAATGCCTGAACGGCAATAAATAATATGAACAATAACGGAAATAAAGGCGATAAACTTTTATGATTAGTAACGACTTCAATAATTAAAAACAGGAAAAAACCGGCGTGCAAAGAAACCATATATGGATAATGAGAGGAGCCAACTTCGTATGCCCCTTGTGAAAGCATCCATTTTTCATTGCGTTTTGCAATGAAAACTTCTGTCAATCTTTGTAGAATGACGAGGATCAAAATAATGTAAATAATCATGCTACTCCCTCCATTTAAGTAATACAGCTTCAGCACAGAAGCCAGGGCCGAGAGCGACGAGTAAACCAGTATCCTCTACTTGTCCTTCATTTAACATAAATTGCTCCAATACATATAGCACGGTAGGAGATGACATATTTCCGTGAAATTTCAATATTTCCCGAGAAATATCGGTTTTTTTGGAAGCTAGATACAGAGAATCTTCATAAGCTTTTAACACTTTTTTACCGCCAGGATGTGCAATGAAGTGGTTAAGCTGTTCACTATATAGTTCATGTTCTAATAAAAATTGTTCAATGAATGGCCCGAACCATTGGGTGATTATGGCAGGAATACTTTTCTGAAAAACGACATGTAGACCATTATTTTTAATATTCCAACCCATAACATTTTCTGAATCTGGCATCCATTTAGAGCCAGTCCCGATAATAGCAGGTACTGATTTTTTTACTGCGATATTCACTTCATCTCCACAGACGAGTATACATGCGGCTCCATCTGCAAAAAGAGAGGCACCGATTAAATTACTTTTTGAAAAATCATTTGGCTGAAAGGTTAGACTACAAAGCTCGACACAAACGACAAGAACTTTTGCTTCTGGATGGGCACGACAAAAATCATAGGCTCTACTAACACCGGCCGCACCACCAGCGCAACCAAGTCCCCAAAGTGGAATGCGTTTAAGTCTGTCTGAAAAAGGAAGTTTATTCATAACTCGTGCATCAATACTTGGTGTGGAAATGCCAGTAGAACTCACGAAAATGATGGCATCAATATCTTTAGGAGAAATAGGTGAATGTAAAAACGCTTCATTTTGTAAACAGGCTTGAATGACGTCAACGCTATATTGTGTAGCTAGCTCAATATATAAATCATTACGTTCCTCAAAGGAATGATCCGTACGATGCCATTCTGGTGGCACACAAAAATGGCGTGTTGCAATACCACCATTCTCAAAAACTTTTAAGTAGCGTTCTAATTTGGGAATCTTTGCATGAAAAAGCTCCTTCGTTAGCTCCTCTGCGTTTGTCTGCTGTAATGTGTACGGTGGTTGGTATGTACTGATAGAAATGATTTTTGACAATTCAACATCTCCTTCGCAACTAGTGGTCTTGTTCATTGTATGCAGGGGGATAGGGGGTACATGCTTGTTAGATTATAATTGACAATTTCGGAATATTTCGCTATATTGAAAATAACTAAATCGGAAGTAGGTGATGTGACATGATGAATAGATCCGTTTTTAACGAACTGCAATTCGGTTTGTTCAATTTCACACGCCTAAAATATATAAATTGACCACGCAGTGTATTTCAATCACAATTGTGGTGATTTGTATATTCTCTTAAATGTGCCTGTGAACCTTGTAACTGCCGAATTGCGCAGAGACAAGGTTTTTTTGTGTTTATTATCAATTGAGTACAAAGGATTTTCACATTTAGGAGGAAAACAAATTGAATTTAACAACTTTAGGATTTTCAACATATTTTGAAGAGCAAATGACTGGATTTAAACAGGAGGCTAAGCTGGCGAACTGTGTGCCGGCTAGGGTTACTTTAGAGCATAAGCATTCTTATCGTGTACTGGCTGAAGAAGGAGAGTGGCTGGCAACGATTGCTGGACATTACGCGTATACATCATTAGCACGTGAGGATTTCCCGGCAGTTGGGGATTGGGTGCTAGTTGAGAAAATGCCTGGTGAGGAAAAGGCGATTATTCATAAATTGTTTACACGAAAATCAGTGTTTTCACGTAAGGCTGCGGGTATGGAAATACAAGAGCAAATTGTAGCATCGAATGTTGATATCGTGCTTCTCGTTATGAGCTTAAATGCAGACTTTAATATTCGTCGTTTAGAACGTTATTTAGTAGCTGCGTGGGATTCAGGTGCGAAGCCGATCGTTGTATTGACGAAGGCTGATCTCTGTGAAGATATTTCTAGTAAACTACGTGAGGTTGAGTCTGTAGCGTTCGGTGTGGATGTTTTTGTGACTAGCGCTCTGTCAGGTGAGGGCTTAGAAGATATTCGTACGCTATTTACAGAAGGCGTGACGGGAGCATTGCTCGGCTCTTCTGGTGCCGGAAAATCTACATTGACAAATGCTCTTTGTGGTGAGGAGCTTATGAAGGTTTCGGGTATTCGTGAAGATGATGCGAAGGGGCGCCATACTACAACACATCGTGAGTTAGTTCTATTGCCAGAAGGCGGCTGTTTAATTGATACGCCTGGAATGCGAGAGCTACAATTATGGGACCAAGGTGATAGCTTATCCTCTAGTTTTAAGGATATTGAGGAACTTTCTGCGGCCTGCCGTTACAGGGATTGTACACATCAGAAGGAGCCGTATTGTGCTGTGCAGCAAGCAATTACAGATGGCGTGCTCGAACAATCCCGCCTTCAAAGCTACTTTAAGTTGCAAAGAGAGCTTGCTTTTATTGAACGCAAAACAAATACTCAAGCAAAATTAAGTGAGCAACGCAAATGGAAGCAAATTTCGAAAGGCTTAAAGAAAGGTAAAAAATCAAATTAAACTTGAAATATGAGTGAGCGATTTCATAGCTGGAGGCACGAAAATGACAATCCAAAACATAAATCATTTATTATTTTCAGTTTCAAATTTAGAGAAATCCATCGCATTTTATGAAAAGGTTTTTGACGCAAAATTATTAGTGAAGGGTAGAACTACAGCCTATTTAGATGTAAATGGGCTGTGGCTTGCCCTGAATGTAGAAAAGGATATCCCACGCAATGACATACATCAATCCTATACACATATAGCGTTTTCTATCCAGGAGGACGATTTTGACAAAATGTATGAAAAGCTAGTCCATCATAATGTCAACATTCTAGAAGGCAGACAAAGAGATGTGCGTGATAGAAAATCGATTTATTTCACGGATCCAGACGGTCATAAATTCGAATTTCATACAGGAACTTTACAGGATCGATTGGATTACTATAAGAAGGAAAAAACGCATATGGAGTTTTTTAATGTCTAATGGTTGCAACACTTCTTCAAATGAAAACGTTGCTAATAGTAGAAGGGGTGATCTTATGAAAAAAGCTATTATTTTTGATATGGATGGTACTTTATTTCAAACAAACCTAATATTAGAGCCAGCACTAGCGGCAACGTTCGATGTGTTACGTGCGAAAGGCTTATGGCAGGGAGAAACACCAATAGAGAAATACCGCCAAATTATGGGGGTTCCATTACCTGTTGTTTGGGAAACGTTATGTCCAATGCACACGCTAGAGACACGTGCAGAAAGCAATGCATTATTCCATGTTAAGCTGATTGAACAAATACGTAATCGCCAGGGCGCATTGTATCCAAATGCAGAGCAAACACTTGCTACTTTGGCAGAAAACTATGATTTATTCATTGCTAGTAATGGGCAAACCGAGTATTTACAAGCGATAGTAGAAACTTATCAATTACAGCGTTTTATCAAAGGTACATATAGTATTCAGTCCATTTCGAGCGGTCATAAATCTGATTTAGTGAAAAAGGTCATCGAGGAAAATGCCATTGACCGTGGAGCAGTTATAGGTGACCGTTCTTCTGATATTCAGGCAGCTCATGACAATCAGTTACTCTCTGTTGGTGTACGTTTCGACTTTGCGCAGGAAACAGAATTACAAAAAGCAGACATTATTATTGATGATTTAAAAGAGCTACTTTATATAAAGCTAGGATAAAATTTTATCGACTACATTTTCTGATTTATCGCCTAACTTTTTCATTTTATCGAAAACTTTCAATCGTTTATCGACATGCATTGCAATTCAAAAGTAGAAAGAGTAGAATGGTGGAAATCTATAGTAAAAGCATTGATAAGGAAAAGTAAATTGGATAAGCATTATATAGAGAGCCTCTGTTGGTGGAAATGAGGTAAATGCCCCCTTTTGAAAATGACCTTTGAGCTTCGTACCGAAAGCAAGTTTGCGAGTAGATTACGACGAGATAGGCACTCGTTACAACAGCGGCAGTATCTTTCACTTCTTCCAGCAGATGTCTAAACACCCGTTGGAAGAAGTTCAAGCCTCCGGCGGATGTCACGGAATCGGAAAGGAGTTCTTTGTGCAAGCACAAAGCCGATTCCGGACGCAATTATGCCGAGGCATAATTGATTAAATAAGATGGCACGTACTGATGGAGGCAAATAGTGTGAGCTATTTGTGAATATAGGTGGTAACACGGGTATACTCGTCCTAATCAATTTTGATTAGGGCGTTTTTTTTATCTTCATTCAGGGCTTACCTGAATAAAGATAAAGCCTCCGGCGGATGTCATGGATTTTAAAAGGAAGAATTGTGCTAGCACAATTCAAAATCCAGACGCAATTACGCCGAGGCGTAATTGATCTACACTTTTTCTGTACAATTTTTTCGAGGGGAGCAACTAAAGATGACAATTGTTATTGGAGGCGCGTGGCCATATGCAAATGGTTCGTTGCATTTAGGACATGTTGCCGCATTATTACCAGGTGATATTTTGGCTAGATATTACCGACAAAAGGGCGAGAAGGTTTTATATGTTTCGGGAAGTGACTGTAATGGCACACCGATTTCTATTCGGGCTGCACAGGAAAACACGACAACGGAAGCAATTGCTAATCATTATCATGAGGAGTTTTCAAGGTGCTTCAATGATTTAGGATTTACCTATGATTTGTATACGCGAACGGATGCGCCACACCATCATGATTCTGTTCAGACAATTTTTTTGCAACTACTAGCGAACAATTTTTTATACAAAAAGAAAATTGAACAAGCGTATTGTGAAACGGACAAGCAGTTTTTGCCGGACCGATTTGTAGAGGGGATTTGTCCAAACTGTGGTGCGAAGGCGCGTGGTGACCAATGTGATAATTGCTCAACAATTTTAGACCCACTCGATTTAATCGATAAACGCTGTAAAATTTGTGGGAATGAGCCAATTATCAGGGAGACAGAGCATTTTTATTTTGCTTTTAGTCAGTTTCAAGGGAGGTTGGAGACTTATTTAGCAGAGGCAAAGGCGGAAAAACGCTGGCGAGACAATGCTTTAGGTTTAACAGAACGTTACTTGGCAGAAGGGGTTCCGGACCGCGCTGTAACAAGGGATTTACCAAATGGAATAGACGTGCCAGTACCAGGTTTTGAAGGCAAAAAAATATATGTGTGGATTGAAGCTGTAGCAGGTTACTTAACAGCGAGTATTGAATGGGCAAAGCAGCATCAAATAGCGATTGAAGATTTGTGGAATGAAGAAACGATTTCGTATTATGTGCATGGTAAGGATAATATTCCGTTCCACACAGTTATATGGCCAGCTATTCTTATGGGGATAGGAGCAAAGGCCTTACCTACACATATTGTATCAAACGAATATTTAACATTAGAAAAACGAAAATTATCGACGAGCCAAAACTGGGCAGTATGGGTGCCGTATATTTTGAGTCGATACGATGCAGATTCTATTCGTTATTTTTTAACAATGAATGCGCCAGAAAATCGTGATACTGATTTTTCTTGGCGAGAATTTATTTATAGCCATAATGGCGAATTACTTGGCGCTTACGGTAATTTTGTCAATCGAACATTGAAGTTTTTAGAGAAATCATTCGATAGCAAAGTGCCTCAAACCGAGATAGATACCACTATTCGAAAACACACGATTCAGCTATTTAATGATGTTGGGATTCATTTAGAAGCGGGTCATTTTAAACAAGCTTTAGAGGCTATTTTTGAATACATTCGTGGGGCTAATCGTTATTTTGACGAGCAGCAGCCTTGGCTACAGGTGAAAGAGAATGTAGAAGCCGGCAATCGAACACTAGCAACATGTGTTTATATGATTGCTAATCTTGGCCAGCTGTTACATCCATTTTTACCGTTTTCAGCTGAGAAGGTGAGAAAAATGTTAGGAATCAATGAAGTGATGTGGCATGAGCAAGTGGAGTTACCAACAAGCATTGGCGAAGTGACACCATTGTTTGAACGTCTTGATATTGAATTAATTGAAGAGGAATATCAAAAGTTAGTGGAGGGCAGCCGCTAGGAAAAATGAAAGCAGTATGACTCGATATTGTCATACTGCTTTTAACTTCTTGTTGAACGCAATTATGCCGAGGCATAATTGATCTATTTAATTCATAACAGGTGTTAATTTAGCGACAACAATACTATTGATAGCATTAATATAAGCTAGCGCACTCGCTTTTAAAATATCTGTATCCGCAGCTTTTGCGATATATTTTTCACCTTCATGCTCGATTGTAATTTTTACTTTACCAAGCGCTTCTTTACCACGAGAAACACTATTGATATTATACTCCACAAGTTTCACGTCAATGTTTGTAATTTCTGCGATGGCCGAATATAGGGCATCAATTGGACCTGAGCCAACCGCACTTGCTTTAAATATCTCGCCACCTTTACGTACTTTCACACTTGCTGAAGGGAAGCTTGCATTGCTGACGACTTGTAAATCATCGAAGTCAAAGAACTGATCACTATAATGAGTGGCATTAGCATTGTTGGCGTCATGTTTTTCATAATAGCTTTCCACAATGACATATAAATCGTGATCGTAAACTTCTTTCTTAGCATCAGCAAGTTTCAAAAAGCCTTCGAAAATCCCTTCAAATTCATCTGTAGAAAGATTTGAGAAGCCAAGTTTTTCAAGGGCATTTTTCACCGCGTGACGCCCGGAGCGAGCTGTCAGAACAAGCTCCATATCATCAAGACCTACATCTTCAGGGTGCACAATCTCATAGGCATCACGAGATTTAAGAAGGCCGTCTTGATGAATACCAGATGAATGGGCAAAAGCATTATCCCCAGTAATCGCTTTGTTTACTTGTACGTCTAAGCCCATAAAGCTTGAAACAAGACGAGACGTATTCATAATTTCTCTTGTATTGATACGTGTCTCAGCATTATATACCGAGCCACGTGTTTTCAGCGCCATGACGACTTCTTCTAATGCAGCATTACCTGCACGTTCCCCAATGCCGTTAATTGTACATTCCACTTTATCCGCGCCGTTTTTAATCGCAGCAAGCGTGTTAGCAGTTGCCATACCAAGATCATTATGGCAATGAACACTTAGTAAAACGCTATCGTCTAAGTTCTTCATACGTTCATTTAGTTTATAAATCATTGCTCCGAATTCTTCCGGTTCTGCAAAGCCGACCGTGTCAGGTACATTAATCATTGTTGCCCCAGCTTTCATCACAGCTTCAATGGTTTTCCAAAGATACTCGAAATCAGAGCGAGATGCGTCTTCTGTTGAATATTGGACTTGTGGTAGAAGAGTTTTCGCATATTTTACTGCATCAACGCCAATTTGTAGAATTTGATCCTTGGATTTGCTAAATTTTTTCTCAACATGAATATCAGAAGTACCAAGTACCATATGAATCATAGGGTTTTCAGCATATTTTACAGCGTTATAAACAGCATCAATATCTGCCTGTACAGCACGTGCTAAAGCAGTAATCATAATATCACTTGTATGACCAACTTTTTGTGCGACAGCTTTAACTGCATCAAAATCTCCTTGTGATGAAGCAGGGAAACCAGCCTCGATAATATCGACGCCTAATTTTTTGAGTTGCTGAGCAATCTCTACTTTTTCATATAAATTCAGTTTTGCCCCAGGCACTTGCTCGCCATCACGTAAAGTTGTATCAAACACCCAAATTTTTCTTCCCATTTTCAAACACTCCTTTTGTAGTAGTTGTCTTTATATTGATATTGTCTCTACTTTGAACCGTTAGCTCTGCTAGAGACGAAATCCACACTTAGGCCAATAAACTTTTTGGAATCAATAAAAAAACCCGCCTCTATATAAAAATATAGAGACGAGTTTATGCTCGCGGTACCACTCTAATTGACCTTCTCTTTACAGAAAAAGTCCCCTTATCGACAGCCATCACTGTCTATCCCTTTAACGGAGGAAACCGACGTCCCTTACTTAAAGTTCAGGGAGTGGCTCATGGACGAGTTCAAAATGTGTGCCTATCGGTTTGCACCAACCACCGACTCTCTACAAGTACACTTGCATTTCTACTATTTCCAATCATGGCCTAAAATAATGTGTTGTTGAAGGCAATGATACTTTGATATCTCTGAATTGTCAACAATATTCTAAAAATTATTTTTTTTCTGTCTTATAAGATGTTCAATTATTTATTATGAAATCGATCATTTGATAATGAAAAAAACACTCTTAATTTTGGCTCATCGGACGCCCCAAGAAAGCGCCCAGCCTGAACTGAAATCAACCCCACAATATGGTTATTTGCTTTATTTTTCACAATAGATGTAAATATTTATGAGATAATAAATAGGCAATTAACAGTTTAGAAAGAGGGCGTGACAATGAAATTTGTATTTGATTTAGACGGTACGATTTGTTTTAAGGGCCAACCATTAAGTAAGGGAATTACTAATGCTCTAGAAGCTTGTATTGAGAATGACCATGAAATTATTTTTGCATCAGCTCGTCCGATTCGTGATTTATTACCTGTATTACCTGAAACAATGCGGAAATTTCCAATGGTCGGGGGAAATGGTGCATTCGTTGCACAGAACGGAGAAACTGTTGAGGTAACAGCATTTGCAGCAGAAATTGTAGAAGAGATTCAAAACATTATTTCAGCATTTCAACTGCCGTATTTAGTAGACAGTGATTGGGATTATGCGTATACAGGTAGTGAGGCACATCCAATTTATCAAAATCTAGATCCACTAAAGCTTGCGAAAAAAGTAGCATTACATGAACTAAACGATATCGTAAAAATTGTTTTATTTCCTGGAGAGCATCATAAAGAAATATTGGCTGAATTACAGAAGTTGCCTATCTCGTTATACGAGCATAGTGCAGAAAATATTGTAGATATGAGTCCTAATGGCATTGATAAATGGAATGGCTTAATGAAATTAGGTGTCGCTGAAGGGGAATTTATCGCATTTGGGAATGACGCGAATGATGCTTCAATGTTTGTAAAGGCAAAAGAAAGTGTTTGTGTAGGTGAGCATAAAGTACGTGAGCTTGCATCGTTACAAGTACCAAGTACGGAAACGGCAGTAATTGATATGCTAAATGTCTTAAATGAAAAGTATAAATAAGAGACTTTATCGGATTAGATTTTAGTGCTACCCGAGCAGTTATTGACTTTACCTGATCAGATTTCAGAGCAACCCGAGCAGTTATGGGTCTTACCTGATCAGATTTCAGAGCATGCTAAAAGAAGAAAAGAGACAAAATGAAATTCTAGCGATTGAAAAAATAAGAGATATGTTAGGCAATGACACAGGCCAACAGTTTTATGATTTGAGGTTTAAATTTGAGCATAAAGATACATATGAGGCCAAAGTGGCAAATGCTCTAGATAAACTAGAAGTACAAATTCAGCACAACGAAGCTGCCATTGAAACGTGGTTACCGATTGAGCATGAAATGACATTTTTGCTAGGAAAACATACTGATTTTTACATAGTGTTAACTGAGCTCAAGAACCTTATTGAAGCGGAAGGTGCGGAGAAATTAAGGCAAGCGGGGTTTTAATAAATGAAATCATTGAATGACATATACTAGATTCGGGGTTTTCCTTCCGAACTGTTTAAAAGATATAAAAAAGTTATCCTCTCCCGAATTGTATGTAATAAACAAATACAATTCGGGAGATTTATTATGGATAACGATAAACAAGCTTGTGGAAAAAAGGACTTGTTACTCCACCTTAAAACGTGAAACCTGTGTTTGTAGTTCCTCGGCCATGTTTGATAATGTAGCAGCGGAAGCGGCAACTTCTTCAATAGTCGCTAGTTGTTCCTCAGAAGCAGAAGCTACATTTTGCAAATTAGATGAAGACATCTGTGCGATTGTTGCAATTTCATCGAAGGATGCGTAAATTTGCTCAGCACTCGATGACATTTCTTCAGAAACTGTTGTTGCTTCTTGAATTTGCTTGGATACTTGTTCAATCAGTTCAACGATTTTTGAGAAGCCTTCCTCCGCTACTTTTACAACTTGCATACCCACTTGTACCTCTTGTGTACCAGTATCCATAACAGTTACGGCGTGGTTTGTATTTTGTTGGATTTCTGAAATCAAAGTTGCAATTTGTTCAGCAGATCGTTTGGATTGCTCCGCTAACTTTTTCACTTCATCGGCAACTACTGCAAAGCCACGACCATGATCCCCTGCACGTGCTGCCTCAATTGCAGCATTCAGTGCTAGTAAATTTGTTTGCTCTGCGATATCCGTAATGAGACCAATAATATTTCCAATTTCAACAGAATGGTTTTCTAAATTTTTCACAACGCTAGCAGATTCTAAAACTGCTGAATTAATTGTGTCCATCTGTGTAATAACGCGGTGTAGCGAATCATTGCCTCTATTAGCTTCAGTATTTGTCTCTATAGCAAGTTCTGAAACGGCAGCTGTAGTCGCAGCTAGTTGTTGAATGCCTTTTGTCATATTTTTCATAGCTGCTGAGCTTTCAGTAGCATTTTTTCCTTGAGTTTCGGAGCCACTTGCTACTTCTTGTATAGAGGAAGTAATTTGTTCGGTCGCTTGGATTGTTTGTTCAGCACTTGCGGTTAACTCAGCGGCAGAACCACTCACTTGCACAGTGTTATGACGTACATTTGTAATAAGGTCCTTTAAGTTTACTGCCATTTGATTAAAGGCAAGTGCTAAATCACCTACCTCATCACGATTCTTAATGTGAATTTGCTCAGCTGTTAAATCACCCTCAGCAATCTTTTTCGCAGTCTTTGCCATACCTTTGATAGGGCGGGAAATAAGACTTCCCATGACCATAGCAATTATCAGACTAATGACAACAGCAAACACGCCAAGAATAATCATTTGGAATTTAATAGCTTGAATTTCTTTTGATGTAGCAACGATTTTTCCTTGTATATGCTCATCTTGGTAGTTAGCGAGGTTAGCTACACGTTCATCGAATTGTTTAATAATTAGTCGGCCTTGTGTGCTATCAAGTTTTTCGTATTGCTCTGTTTCTCCAGCAGACTTTAATGAAAACATTCGATCTGCGAACTGTTGGGCATCTTGCTCGCTTTTATTGATGGCTTCTAATAATTCAGTAGATTTTTGAGAATCGAACGATGCCATTAATTCATCATATTTCTTTTTAAATTCTTCACGGGACGCCTTATTACTTTGAAAATTTTGCTTGTCCCCAAGTAATAGATAGCCTCTCATACTTACAATTTCTTGTTTAGCAATTACACGTAGCTCTTGAATACTAATAGATTTAGTTGTTTGTTCTTCAAGTAACACACGATATGTCTTGTTTACGGAATTAAGCTGTTTAATATTTAATCCGATTGTGCCAACTAGTACTAAAATAACAATAAAAAAACCAAGTATTAACTTTTTGTAGATAGTAAATCGCATAGTTGTTGTTTCCTTTCTCTATATTTTAGTAGAAATGTTACAAAAAAATGAAATATGTATATACCATTTATATCAGATTATATGAATTTTACAAAGTATTATGAGTATTTTTACTATAATGAATAGGATTAATAAGGAAGTAAGTTGTAGACAAAATGATAAAAAAAGCAGAATAAATTGCTGTTTTACCGTTAGTGAAAGCGGATAGTTACCTGTATATAACAAACAATTGTGACGATTTACATAATTTTGAAACTAATTGAATTGTAGTAACGTAGAATAAAAAAAGGAATAAGCAAGGAAGTGTGAAGATGTATAGACCAATTTTGAATTTGCCGAAAACGAAATATGAAAAGATTTGGGATTATATCGGTGGCGGGTTATTTGTACTGTCCATTCTTTATATTTTTGTAATGTGGGGCAAACTCCCCGAAGAGATTCCAGGTCATTTTAATGGAGCAGGAGAAGTTGATCGTTGGGGTTCGAAAATAGAGGTACTCATCCTTCCGTTCATCGGACTATTTCTATGGATCTTGCTAGGGTTACTTGAAAAAGCTCCTCATATGCATAATTACCCGGCACGCTTAAACGAAAGTAATGTAGAGGCATTTTATTTGAATAGCCGAAAAGGATTGAATGAAATAAAAAACCTCTGTCTAATTTTATTTGCAGCTATATCATTCCAAATGATACGTATTGCACTTGGGAAGGTAGAGAATATCGGTTGGTGGTTCTTACCAATCGTGCTAATTGTAATAGCTATTCCGATTATTAAAGGAATAATTGCGACTACAAAAATTAAGTAACTTATCTCAATTTTAAACGCTCGAGAATGTTCGAGCGTTTTTTTATACGAAAATTTCACTAAATCAGCTATACTATCAAAACTAAGAGAAAATTGTATTGATAAGTAGAAGAGGTGTCAAAACTATGCAAAAGAAATTTAAAATGAAGGATGGATTGTCCATTGCTATTCATAATCAACCACAGGAGATGCTTTTAGAGGGAATATCCCAAACAGGAAATGCACCTCATGATCGAATCATTGCCTTTGTGTTTAATATCGATGAAATGGTAACGTATTTACAAAATGCACTAAAGTTAAACACTCTTACGGAACAAGGCTATTTATTTTTTGTTTATCCGAAAAAGGGGAATAAGAAGTATGAACAGTTTATCCATCGCGATGAAATCTTCCCAGCAATTCAAGTGGACGAGGAAAAATACATTGTCGACAGTGATTATAAATTTGCAAGTCTGATGTCGTTAGATGAGACATTTTCTATATTAAGTATAAAGAGAGATGGCAAGGGACGTGGTAAGAAGAAGACAGCGAGTAGTCAGTGCGTTAGTGACTATGAAGGTATGATTCCTCAATTGCGTGATTCACTTGCGGAAAATCCGGATGATTTAACATTTTACGATGGATTAACACCGGGTTATCAGAAGGACTGGGCCCGTTATATCTATAGTGCGAAAAAGGAAGAGACGCAAGTAGCACGTCTAGAGGAGATGCGTGAAATTATTAGATTAGGCTACAAAACAAAGGAATTATACCGAAAAGCAAAGGCAGAAGGTAAAGCATAAATAATAAAGAGACTTTATTTGTTCCTATAAATGATGCTATATTCATTGGAATTGGTAATCCATCATTAGCTATTTTGTGAAATAGTGCAGAGGTTTAGCGACTAAGTAGGATTCATTACGCGCATAGCGATTGAGGATAAGTGGCTCATCGGACGCCCCAAAAAGCGCCCAGTTGGAACGGGAATCAAATCTAAGTTATGTAATGAGTCTTTTAATTAATAAAAATTGTTAGTCAAAAAATTTAGCAATAATACTATGTTGAAAAGAGGGCAGAGTATGAAGAACACATATATTGAACAAGTGGATGAAAAATGGCGAGAGAGTTTTGCTAAACTTGTGGATGTGGTAGAAAGCAATTTACCAGAGGGTTTTGAAGAGAGTATGTATTATGACATGGTAAGCTATGTTGTCCCACTATCTACTTATCCGAAGGGCTATCATGTCACACCAAATACTCCTTTGCCCTTTATAAGTCTTGCTGCACAAAAACGCCATATCGCAGTTTATCATATGGGCATTTATGCAGATCAAGCGTTACTCTCGTGGTTCCAGGAGGAATATGCGAAACGAGTACCGACGAAACTCAATATGGGGAAGAGCTGTATTCGTTTTACAAGCACTAAAAATATTCCGTATGAATTAATTGGAGAGCTTGTTTCGAAAATGACACCAGCGCAATGGATTACAAAATATGAAGGGGAGTTAAATAAATGAAAAGTGCCACTACATTTTTAATGTTTCAGGGACAAGCCAATGAAGCTATTCAGCAATATCAACAGTGGTTTTCAGAATTACAAGTGGAAAGCTTAACTTATATGGAAAACTCAAAACAGGTTGCGATGGCTGTTCTTCATTTAAAAGGCTTGAAAATGATGGTGAATGATAGTGTAATACAGCATAACTTTACATTTACACCGTCAACTTCTATTTTTATGGAATGTGAGTCTGAAGAAGAAATCGACAGTCTAGTTGCTCAAATTTTAGAGGGTGGACAAGCGTTAATGCCACTTAATAATTATGGATTTTCTAAGAAATTTGCCTGGATTCAGGATCGTTTCGGTGTATCCTGGCAACTAACGTATAATTGATTTTTAGAAGAAATATATATGAATAAATGGATGAAATAACTTTATTATGTTAGTAGAGGATGATACAAAATCCGTTGTTAATCATGTTAAAAGGAGAATAGCATATGGTAGTAACTTTAGTGAGACACGATATAAAATATGCTGAAGCGATGCATGCATTGTCTTCTATGCCACAGGTTCGAGATGCGCTAGGGTTACCTGCTGGCAAAGTGGAAGATACGATTAATTTTATTAAACGTGAATGTGTGGACGAAGAAGCTGGAAAGACAGTCCCTCGTGTTGTTCTGGATGAGGAAGGACAACTTATTGGTGTGACGGCATTAATGTTTATTGATCACACTAAAAAGAGCTGTCATATTGGCTCTTGGCTGGGCTATGAATTTTGGGGAAAAGGCTATAATCTTCAATCAAAAGTTGCGATTTTAGATATTGCATTCTTTGAGTTAGGGCTAGAGCATGTTTTTGCAGGAGCTAGAATGGTCAATATTCGCTCACAAAAGGCACAGGAAAAGTTGTCTTTTATTCTATTAGGAGTTGAGAAAGACTTTCCGCAGGAGCATTCATGGCTAGAGGTCAAAGAAAAGCAACCATGTGTTTTAAATGTTTTTGAGCGCGAAGATTTTGTTCGATATCGTACATCCTTAAAGAAAGTGGAAGGTGTGCGGGAAGACTATATACCACAATTATTATTAGCTGATGAAAGTGAAGTCGCTGTTCGTGAATATTTAAATAACGGTGAATTATACGAAATTAAATGTGGTGAGGAATTAGCGGGTGTAGCGTTACTTCTTGCACAGTCTGATACGACAGTAGAGTTAAAAAATATTGCGATTGTACCGAAGTATCAAGGTAAAGGGCTTGGAAAAGAAGCACTGCGACAAATAACAACAATTTGTCAATCGCAAGGATATCGAACGATAATAGTTGGAACAGCAAATTCTAGTATTGATAATATTGCCTTCTATCAAAAAGCAGGTTTTCGTATGGAAGCAATTGAAAAAGATTTTTTCAGTAATTACCCAGAGCCAATCTATGAAAATGGAATTCGTGCACTAGATATGATTTTCTTTTCCAAGGCATTATAAAATAATATAGACATAAAGAAATACCCGTCCAACTTGAGTTGTGCGGGTATTTTTATTCGCCAAGCAACAGTGCCATCAACTTTTCTTTCGAATGTAAAAAGTCATCTAGAGTATAGCGATCTAGGACGGCTAAATAGGCTTGTAGTGCTTCGTATAATACACCTTTTAGCTGACATTCTGGCGCAATCTTACATAGATTATTTTCTTTGTCAAAGCATTCGACAAGATGAAAATCCTCTTCTGTATGGCGTACTATTTCACCTATTGTAATGGTCTTTGGATCAATTGCTAGGCGAATTCCGCCACCACGCCCTCGAATCGTTTCAATATAGCCCAATAATCCAAGCTGGTGTGTCACCTTCATTAAATGGTTTTTCGATATATTATAAGCATCTGAAATTTCTTGGATAGTTGATAATTGGCCATCTTCCTTTGCACCCAAATATATGAGTGTTCGAAGGGAATAATCTGTGTATAAAGTTAAGCGCATAAGAACACCCTACTTTCTATAGTTCAAAATAATTATAGCATTTTTACCTTGAAGTATTATGAATTCAATACTTTTTTAAAGATGTATTTAAAATACATTAATTATGTCCATTTTGTTAAAGATGTATTTTATATATTGCTTTTAAAAAGTGAGAGCGTTATATTGTAATCACGAAAGGATGGTAAGCGATATGTTAAAACAAGAAACAGTACAAATTATTAAAGCAACAGTTCCTGTATTAGAAGTTCATGGAGTGGAAATTACTAAAACGTTTTATAAAAATATGTTTCAAGCTCATCCAGAATTATTAAATATTTTTAACCATACAAATCAAGAAAAAGGCCGTCAGCAAACGGCGTTAGCAAACACAGTTTATGCTGCAGCAGTCCATATTGAAAATTTAGAAGCTATTTTACCAGCAGTGATGTTAATTGCTCATAAACACCGTAGTCTAGGTATTTTACCTGAGCACTATCCAATAGTAGGAGAAAACTTACTAAAAGCGATTAAAGAAGTACTTGGTGATGCAGCAACAGATGATATTATTAATGCTTGGGCTGAAGCATATGGCGTCATTGCAGATATCTTCATTCAAGTAGAAGAAGAGCTATATCAAAAAGCTGAGGGTAATGGCGGATGGCGCTTATTTAAACCATTGAAAGTAGCGAAAAAAGTAGTAGAAAGTGATCTTGTTACATCTATCTACTTTGAAAATGAAGATGGTTCTCCACTACCAGCTTATGAGCCAGGTCAATATATCAGTATTCGTGTGAAAGTACCGGGTGAAGAATATTTAATGAACCGTCAATATACACTTTCACAAGCAAGTACAGAAGATGGTTATCGCATTTCGGTAAAACGTGAAAGCGATCATACGCCAAATGGTAAAGTATCTAACTTTATTCACGACGTATTAGAAGTCGGAGATTTAGTGGATGTAAGTGCTCCAGCAGGGCTGTTTGTATTAGAAGAAACTGCTGCTCCAATTACATTTGTAAGTGGTGGTATCGGTGTAACTCCATTAAACAGTATGCTGCAATCATTAAAAGATAATGCGGCAAATGAGGTGAGCTTTATCCAATGTGCGCGCAACGAAAAAGTTGTGGCATTTAGCGATGACATTCAAAAGAAAGTAAGTGTTCTCCCAAACGCGACATACACAGCGTTATATTCGGATGAAGATAAGATAATTACAAAAGAATTTTTAGCTGAAAAAGTAGCCAATAATGCAGATGTTTACGTATGTGGACCTGTTGGCTTTATGGAAGCAGTCATTAAAAATTTACAAGAGATTGGCGTGAAAGACGAAAAAATTCATTATGAATTCTTTGGTCCAGCCATGCAATTAGCAAAATAAATAAATAGATGAACCCTTGTTATAAGAAGCAGTTATCTGCACTTGTAGCAAGGGTTTTTGAGTGCATAGGTTCGGAAGAATTATTAGATTTTTCGTAGTTTTTGAAAAAGTAATTGAATTCATAGTAAAACAGGTGGTAATATATCTTATAAGAATACTTGGGTATAGAAAGGGGAATTGTGGATGGTCCAAATGGTTATTACAGGACTTATTTGTGGAGCTTTACTAGGATTTGTAATGCAGCGTGGTCGCTTTTGCTTAACTGGCGGATTCCGCGATATGTATTTGACAAAAGATAATCGTATGTTTTACGCATTACTGATTGCGATAGCAATTCAAAGTGTTGGTGTGTATACCTTAATTAGTTTAAAGGTATTTAAATTCAATGCTGGTTCTTTACCAATCGTAGCTGTTATTGTTGGTTCATTTATTTTTGGAATTGGCATTATTTTCGCTGGTGGTTGTGCAACAGGGACTTGGTATCGGGCAGGAGAAGGTTTAATTGGCAGTTGGATTGCATTAGCTGGATATATGCTTGTAGCAGCAATGATGAAATCAGGCGTATTGTTGCCACTGGATAAAGCTATTCAAGAAACGAGCATTGAAAGTAATTCTATTGCTGAGACAATTGGCGTAAACAACTGGTTGATTATAACGATTTTTGTAGTAGTTGTAGCATTTATCATTTACCGTGAGCTCAAGAAGCCACGATTGAAAATCCCGGGGTTAAAGCCGAAAAAAACGGGATTAGCACATATTTTATTTGAAAAACGTTGGCATCCATTTATAACTGCAACAATTGTTGGTGTGATTGCAATTTTAGCATGGCCATTAAGTGTTGCTACTGGTCGCATACATGGATTAGGAGTTACAACACCTTCTGCTAATATTTTGCAATTTTTAGTGACAGGACAAATTAGCTACATCAACTGGGGTGTTTTTCTAGTACTAGGAATTTTCTTAGGATCATTATTCGCAGCAAAAATGAGTGGCGAATTTAGATTCCGTATTCCAGATACAAAAACAGCGATTAACAGCTTCTGCGGTGGACTTATGATGGGGTTCGGCGCAGGTTTAGCAGGAGGTTGCTCAATTGGTAATGGATTGGTGATGACAGCGATGATGACTTGGCAAGGCTGGATTTCATTAGGGTTTATGATTTTAGGTACATGGACAGCATCTTACTTTGTATTCGTTCGACCAAGTAAAAAAGCTAAGCAATCTACGCAAGTAATAACAGCGTAAGAAGGAGTGTTTTTATATGAAAAGAACATTAGAAGTAATGGGGATGGTTTGTCCATTTCCTTTAGTAGAGGCAAAAGAAGCTATAAAAGACTTAAATTCAGGTGATGAATTAGAAGTGCAATTTGATTGCACACAAGGTACAGAATCCATTCCTCGTTGGGCTGCTGAAGAAGGGCACGAGGTAACAGAGTATGAACAAGTTGGCGAAGCTGCTTGGACAATTACTATTAAAAAGAAATAAGCTATCATAGCAATGTGCTATAAAGTCTATTTAAGCGAGCAATTCGATGGTAAAATCGTCGAATTGCTCGCTTTTTTTGATACAAGAGGAAAAAACATTGTAATGATGTTTAAGAAAAAATAAGAACTTTCACGTTGACATTATACCTAACGGGGTATATTATGAATCTCGTAAGCAAGTTCAATCGATCGTTTTGAAAGGGGGCATGAACAGTATGGCTTACGGTACAAAAACAACTAATCGAGTGAAGCGAATAGAAGGTCAATTGCGCGGTGTTTTACGCATGATGGAAGAAGAAAAAAGCTGTAAAGATGTGATTACGCAGCTATCTGCCGTGCGTTCTGCGGTTGATCGAACTATCGGAGTAATTGTTAGTGAAAATTTATTGGAGTGTGTAACAACTGCTGAAGGAGATGCTGAAAAAGTAAATACAGCAATCCAAGAAGCAATGGATTTAGTCGTGAAAAGCAGATAAATTTTATATACCCTGAATAGTATGTGGGAGGAGGCAATGGTACTTGGGAACATGGATTATACTTGCTGTCGTTATAGCGTTTTTCGTTTGGCGAATGAAGCCAACGAAAGGGGTACAGTCAATTTCGGCGGCACAATTGAAAAATATTTTGAATGATAAGGATAAAGTTTTTATCGATGTGCGTACACCAGCTGAATATAAGGGGCGAAATATTATCCCGCAATTTAAAAATATTCCACTTGGTTCAAGCTTCGATAAATTACCGAAAGATAAAGAGATAGTGGTCATTTGTCAAAGTGGAATGCGTAGTAGTCAAGCGTGTAAGCAATTAAAAAAACAAGGATTCGAGCGTGTTACAAATGTCCGCGGTGGCATGAGCGCGTATTAGGAAGAAAATAGCATGAAGGAAATTTCAGCAAAAGAAGTGCAACAAGCTTTAGAGCAAGGTCAGGCAATAAATTTAATCGACGTACGTGAAGTAGATGAAGTGGAGGCAGGTCACATACCAGGCATTATTCATATCCCACTTGGCTTACTTGAATTTCGTATGCATGAGCTAAATAAAAATGAACCATATGTTATAGTCTGTCGATCAGGTGGTCGTAGTGGAAATGCTACGCAGTTTTTAGAAAGCCAAGGCTTCAATGTATCCAATATGGTAGGTGGTATGCTTGCTTGGGATGGCGCAGTAAAGTAAGCAGAGGTGGGGAACCTGTAGCGCTTGCTATTTTTTTAAACTTCTTTCAGGATGGATCGCTGAAAGAAGTTAAAGCCTCCGGCGGATGTCACGGAATCAGAAAGGAGTTCTTTGTGCATGCACAAAGCCGATTCCGGACGCAATTATGCCGAGGCATAATTGATCTAAAACAATACCTGTGTAGGTATATAGGAGGAAGTTATGAGTATTAAGGCAGATTTTCAGCTAGATGCCAAGGGACTTTCTTGTCCTATGCCAATCGTTAAAACGAAAAAGGCGATGGCTGATTTAGTAGATGGTCAAATTTTAGAAGTATCAGCAACAGATAAGGGTTCGAAGGCGGATATTGCTGCATGGGCTGAATCCGTGGGCCATCAATATATTGGGACAGTGGAAGAAGAAAGTGTGCTTAAACATTACATTCGTAAATGTTCAGACGACATGATGGATGAGCAAACGTTTGAACATACAATTGAGTTAAAAGAGGCAATAGAAAGAGAAGGTCTTCTTCTCGATGTTCGTGAGGAGGGAGAGTTTGCTTTTGGCCACATAGAGGGAGCGAAGTCTATTCCGATGGGTGAGCTGGAGGGGCGCCTTTCTGAGCTTGATAAAGAGCAAGAGATTTATGTCGTTTGTCGAACTGGGAAGCGTAGTGATTTAGCTGCTCAAAAGCTTGCGGCACATGGTTTTGCAAAGGTATTTAACGTTCTGCCGGGGATGACATCTTGGGCGGGCGATTTAACAAAACATATTTAGGGGGAATTTATTATGTCAAATAAAGTAGCAATTATTGCAAGTAACGGTGGTCTTTTCGATGCGTATAAGGTGTTCAATATTGCAACGGCAGCAGCGGCGACAGAGAAAGAAGTAGCTATCTTCTTTACATTCGAAGGATTGAATTTAATTCATAAGCAAGGAATGCATGCATTACCTATGCCTGAGGGAACAGAGCATTTTGCAGAAGGGTTTGCGAAAGCTAATGTACCAGCAATTCCGCAATTGGTGGAAATGGCACAGGAATTAGGTGTGAAATTGATTGCCTGTCAAATGACTATGGATGTAATGGGTTTAACGACAGATGATTTTGTTGAAGGTATCGAGTTTGGGGGAGCTGTGACGTTCTTGGAGTTTGCAAAAGATGCAGCACCGTCATTAACGTTCTAAAAAAATGAAACTAAACTAACAATTCAGGCGGAGAGGACAGTCCTTTCCGCTAAAAAAACCAACAAAACAATACCTTAGGGGGTAACTAAAGTGTCAGTTCTAAAATGGAACGCAGCACAGGTAGCGAAAAAAGTAATTAATAATGAAGAACTATTTATCTTAGATGTTCGAAATGCAGATGCATTCGAAGGTTGGAAAATTGATGGCCGTAAATTTGAATACCTTAATATTCCGTATTTTGAGCTATTAGACGGCGTCGAAGATATTTTAACGAAGATTCCAGCGGATAAGGATGTGTTAGTCGTTTGTGCGAAAGAAGGTTCATCGCTGATGGTAGCCGAGATGTTATCAGAAGCGGGACGCACGGTGGCTTATTTAGAAGGTGGAATGAAAACATGGAGTGAATATTTAGAACCGATTAAAGTTGGAGATTTAACAGGTGGTGGTGAGCTTTATCAATTTGTCCGTTTAGGGAAGGGCTGCCTTTCTTATATGGTCATCTCTGAGGGAGAAGCAGCAATTATCGATGCGGTGCGTTTTACTGACGCATTTACAAGCTTTGCAGAAGGGAAAAATGTAAAGATTAAATATGTGTTCGATACACATTTGCATGCTGATCATATTTCTGGTGGACGGCATATAGCAGCTACTACTGATGCGACGTATTATTTACCACCAAAAGATGCAGAAGAAGTTGTGTTTGACTATACACCTTTACTTGATGGAACAACTGTACAAGTTGGCACATCTAAAATTGACGTAGGAGCAATTTATTCGCCTGGTCATACAATTGGTTCAACGTCATTCGTTGTGGACAACAAGTATTTATTAACTGGAGATATTTTATTTATTGATTCAATTGGACGCCCAGATTTAGCGGGTCTTGCAGAAGATTGGGTTGGAGATTTGCGCGAAACACTTTACAAACGATACAGAGAATTATCGAATGATTTACTTGTTTTACCGGCTCATTTTATGATTATTGATGAACTAAATGAAGATGGAACTGTAGCAAAACATCTTGGCCAATTATTTGCCGAAAATCACGGCTTAAATATTAAAGATGAAGCAGAATTCCGAAGTGTCGTAACGGAGCATTTGCCTCCGCAGCCAAACGCATATCAAGAAATTCGTCAAGTAAATATGGGTAAGATTACCCCAACGCAGGATGAGCAAACAGAGATGGAAATTGGTCCGAATCGTTGCGCAGTTCGATAGTTGATTTATAAAAGAATGTTGAAATGCAATGAGTACGCATGCATGATTATAGCGTGTAAATACCGCGAAGCGAAGGCGCTCATCCTTTGTAAAGTCGTGAAAAAACAAACAGAACCGGCAAAATCGCTTACAACCTTTGCCGTTCCAAAGGAGAAAAATATGAAATCAAACTTACAACTAGACGCAAAGGGTTTATCTTGTCCAATGCCTATAGTGAAAACAAAAAAAGCGATAGATACATTAGCTTCAGGGGAAGTTTTAGAGGTCCAAGTAACAGATAAGGGAGCTCTAGCGGACATCCCTGCTTGGGCAAAAGCTGGCGGTCATACAATTTTAGAAAAATGTGAAGACGCTAGTGTCATTACATTCTTTATTCAGAAAGCTTAAGACTGGTGGGGGTTGTCTCTTCTATTTGATGGTAGAACAACCCTCCTTTCCTTATATTGGTCCTTAGTGAAGTAACCGGAAAGAAGGAAAAGTATGGATTTAGCATGGATTATTACAATATTTTCAATTGGTTTTGTAGGTTCGTTTGCATCAGGAATGCTAGGAATTGGCGGAGCAATTATTAAATATCCAATGTTGTTATATATCCCACCTTTACTTGGTTTTGCGGCATTTTCAGCTCACGAGGTATCAGGGATTAGTGCAGTAGAAGTGTTGTTTGCTTCTATGGCTGGGGTATGGGCATATCGAAAAGGTGGTTATTTAAATAAATCACTAATTATATATATGGGTGGTGCCGTATTAGCGGGAAGTTTCATTGGTAGTTATGGCTCCAAATTTTTATCTGAAGTGGGAGTTAACCTCGTTTATGGTGTATTGGCGTTGATTGCTGCAGTGATGATGTTTATTCCTAAGAAGCAAAATGACGACAAGCCTTTAGATGAGGTAACGTTCAATAAACCGATAGCAGCTGTATTAGCGTTTATTGTTGGTATTGGATCAGGGATTGTAGGAGCAGCTGGTGGTTTCTTGTTGGTGCCTATAATGCTGGTAGTATTAGGAATACCAACACGTATGACAATCGCTACAAGCCTTGCTATTACCTTTGTATCCTCAATAGGCGGAACAATAGGAAAATTGATGACCGGACAAGTTAATTACTATCCTGCGTTCATTATGATTATAGCTAGCCTAGTAGCTGCTCCACTAGGTGCAAAAGCGGGAAAAAAATTAAATACAAAAATTTTAAAAGCTATTTTAGCGGTGCTTATATTGGCAACTGCTATTAAAATTTGGGTAGATATATTGTAGGAGGCAGTAATATATGAAAATTGAGGTTTTTTCGGATTTTACATGTCCGTTCTGCTATATTGGCAAACGGGAATTGGAACGTGCTATTGACTTAGCGGGTTATTCAGGGCAGGTAGAAATTGAATATAAAACATATCAAATTGGACCACATACGCCTAAGAAAGATGCACCAATTTTATATGATGGGATGGCTGAGAAATTTAACGCCACACTGGAAGAAGTAAAGGAAATGACTAAAGGTATAGCAGCACGGGCCGAAGAGGTTGGCTTGCATTATAATTTTGAAGATATGAAAACAGCTCATACTGAAAAAGCTCATCGATTGGCAAAATGGACAAAACAGTTTGGTAAAGAGTCGGTCTATACGGAAGAGCTTATGAGTGGTTATTTTACGGAAGGAAAAGACTTAAACGATGATAGGTTTTTGTTAAAAGTCATTGGAAATTTAGACTTAGATGTTGAAATAGCAAAGGGTGTTCTGGCATCAAACGATTTCAGTGAAGCTTTAGACAAAGATCGATATGATGCCCAACAATTAGGTGTACAAAGTGTTCCGTTCTTTGTTTTTGAAAATCGTTACGGTATTAAAGGTGCAGAGCCGAATGAGGTTTTTGTACGAACTTTGCATCAAGCGGCAGAGATAGCGGGTATCCAGCCGGCATTAAAGATGATAGGTGATGGTGAAGCAATTTGTGCTGATGGTGAATGTAAATTATAAGGGAACGCTATAATGCCGGGTGCAATGCTGTGCTCGGCATTTTTTATCTTCATTCAGCGAATTTTTTCTGTGCGAAAGCAAAGCGACAGCAACAAATCTTTTCTGTGCGAAAGCAAAGCGACAGCAACAATTACGTCGAGGCGTAATTGATTAGGAAAAATTACATACTACAAGAGGTATTAAGTCTCGTTTGATGTGTTATAGAACAAAAGAATTCATAATTTTATCCTCTAAATGGTTCTATTTACGCAAGGTGTGAGAAAATTCACATCGAAAAACATGCTGCTTTGCTAAAATATAGGTGATTATACAAAGGGGGGTATTGTAGATGAAACCTATAGTAGCAGGAGTAGCGGGGACAGTACTGTTAGCAGGTACACTTTTTGTAGGGGCAGTTATTAGCGACAAAATTTTAGGGGATGCAAAAGGAGAAAGCAATGAAGCCGCTGTACAAACAAAAATACCAACATCAGCAGCTGCTCAGTCAGTTGTCTATGCGCCGCCAAGCATTGAGGAAGTACCAGATGGGCCTATGAAGGAAGCGATATTATATGGCTATGAGCTTGTAAATAATACACATGTTGCTGCAGAAGAATACGTTGGGAATCAATTGTCTTGCACAAGCTGTCATGCAGGGGCAGGTTACGATGAGCAAGTTTCGTCATTAGTAGGTGTTATGGCGAATTATCCCCAATATATTGCACGCTCAGGTGATATTGTAACGATTGAGGAGCGTATTAACGGTTGTATGGTTCGCAGTATGAACGGTAAGAAATTTGACATGAATAGTAAAGAGTTAGAAGCAATGGTCTCATACTTTGCTTATATTTCAGAAGGTGTACCTATCGGGGCAGAGCGTGAATGGGTAGGTACAAGTACTATGAAGAACATTCCTGTACCGGATGTTAAGAACGGTGAGGAAGTATATGCCCAGTCTTGTATTACTTGTCACGCAGCTGATGGCTCAGGTACTGGTGCTAATACAGGTCCGGCATTATGGGGTAAAAACTCATTCAATGATGGGGCGGGTATGGCGAGAATGTCGAAAATGGCTGGCTACATCAAACATAATATGCCAGTCGGCGCAACAGGTACTTTAACAGATCAAGATGCCGCTGATTTAGCAGCCTTTATTTTATCGCAGGATCGACCTGAATGGGCTAATCATGGTAAAGATTGGCCAAAAGGCGGACGTCCTAATGATATTATGAATAAAGAAAAACGGGAACAAGTTAAAAATGGCACAATAAATTGGGAGCAAGTGCTTTCCACTAATTAAAATGAGGGAACTTGCGAGTAGAAATCATATACGTTTCCATTTACCTTTAGAATTTTTTGTCTAAAGGTATTTTTTTATCTAAAGATGGAAATCTACATCTGAGGTCGTATAGGCGCGTTATCCTTCGATTGCTATATTTAGTAATGGTGATTATTATCACGGATTTTAGACATAAGGAGGAAGTTTATTATTAAAAAAATGTTGCGAAAGTATGGTTACACAAACGGCGCTTTAATAGGATTCATTTTATTGTTATGGATCAGTGTTCTTTTTAGTGGTGGCTTATATGGAGCATATTCATGGGCAATACTTAAATTAGTTTTACCAATCGTAGGGGCGCTAGGATTAATGATTAATTTGATTATGTTGATTATATTCATTGTTAAAAAGCGAAAAAGTGTAAAGCTGTTTATTAATATAGTCGTAAACATAATGTTAATCTTTCCAATACTAATGACCATGAATATTATTCCTTATGCTTACCCGAACACTATTGAACGTGCTCAACCATCTATAACTGTAAGCTGGCCGTTAGCTGCAGAAACTGTAGTTGGGTGGGGCGGTAATAATGTTAAAGATAATTTGCCTCATGCAGTATGGGCATCAGAGAGATGGGCCTACGATTTAGTAATGGAACCATATAGTATTAATAGTGAAAGTAATGAGGATTACGGAATATGGAATAAAGAAATTTACTCACCTGTTTCTGGAGTTGTTATTGCTGTTTCAAATAATGAAGCTGACATTACACCAGGGACGGAAGATTTTAAGTCGATAGAAGGAAATTACGTGTACATAAAAATAAAGGAAACAGGTACGTATCTTTTACTTAATCATTTAAAAAAAGGTAGCGTATCTGTTGAAGTTGGAGATACTGTAGAACCTGGAGATTTCATAGGACGTGTTGGAAATAGCGGTTCATCCTCGGAACCTCACTTGCATATTCACCATCAAAGACAAGATCCAACGAAAGTTATACATCCTATCTTAGCGGAAGGACTGCCTCTATTTTTTCAAGATATAGATGGTGATGTCATGCCAAAAAAAGATACTATTATAAAACCACACCCTTTATCAAAGTAACTATTTCCCTGGTTACTCGTTCTATACATTAAAAGAAGAAAATGACGTATTTTGTTATACTAGCAGTATTAGGAAGTAGCATCGGAGGTGACGCTGTTGATTTTTTTGAAATTTTTAATCCAAATCATTGTTGTGTCAGGGCTTATTTATTTTGTAAGTGGTCGATTAATTGGTTCAAACATTAATTTTATACGTAGGGTTCTTTCTGTAGTCATTAGTGTGACGCTAACGTCCTTTGTTTACTGGTATACCTATTTACGTCATACAGACTTATTGTACGAACCAATGATGCAAACAGTGACAGAGGTTAGTACGCTTGTTTGGATTGGCTGTATGTTACTAATTTCGATGTTGCTCTATCTCGTTTTTGAGCTTTTTGATCCAAGTGGTATGACAGCTAGAGATCGTCGTAATGGCAAAAAAAATTTATTATTGCGCCTTCGTAGCTACTGGCGACAGCAAAAGCGTTTGCGTCAGGTGTTAAAAATAGCGGTGACAAATGGCGTTGTTCAAACGATTAAATACGCAAGACAACGAGAAAATGAAAAGGAGCTTGCCATTGCTTTAAGGGTAACTTTGGAGCAATGTGGTGGGATATTTATTAAATTTGGTCAGGTACTTTCTACTCGTAAGGAACTGTTTTCGCCGATCTTTATTGCCGAGTTAGAGAAGTTACAACATAGTGTGAAGCCACTATCGTCAGAGCAGGTAACACAAATTTTAGAAGAGTCACTTCCGAAGCCTATGAATGAAATATTTGCAAGCTTTCAAATGGAGCCTATTGCGGCAGCATCTATTGGGCAAGTACATAAGGCACGATTGAAAAATTTTGATGAAGTCGTGGTGAAGCTACTACGTCCGGAAGTGAAGGGAATCATGCGAGACGATCTCGATATTTTAGAGGAATTTGCCAATTGGCTTTCAACCAAGTCTACTTGGGCTGAGTCACTTGGTTTTAGAGAGCTTGCTAAAGGATTTGGCGATGGGTTACGCGAGGAAATTCATTTAGATATAGAGGCTCGTAATACAATGCAGGTGACGAATGCTCTTGCCAAAAGCGAATATAAGGTGCGGATTCCTAAAATTTATACAGAATATTGTTGTGAAAATATTATTGTCATGGAATATGTACGGGGGAAAAGTGTTGCAAATGCTGAGGCTGAATTTAATCGATTAGAAAATAGTCGTAGGAAGTTTGCGCAGACTGTTTTATACTCCTTCATTGAACAAATGCTTTTTTCGGGTATATTTCATGCAGATCCACATCCAGGAAATATTCATGTTGATGAGACGGATGGCACACCGATCCTTCTTGATTTTGGGGCTGTTGGCCGTTTGGGAGCTACACAACAAGATGGCTTAAAGCTAATTTTAATGGGGATCCATTTAAATGATTCATGTACTTTATTTGACGGCTTAACATTGTTGGTTGAAAATGCAGATCATGCAGAACGTGCAAAGATAGAGCAAGCAATTGATCAAATTCTCTTGAAAATCTCTTACGTGGATCGAATTCCAACAGAGGAATTAATACATGCGTTATTTAAGGTTGTTCGTGATTTCGGTCTTGTTTTCTATCCAGCAGTAGGTTTAGCGCTGCGTTCATTTGTAACATTGGAGGGGACATTACGAGTAATTGACCCGGATTTTGATATTTTTTCGGAAGCGAAAGATTTTTCATCTGCATATATGCGAGCATCCTTCCTGAAGCCATTTAAAGAACCGATGGCAACAAAGGAACGTTTACAAGAAGAATTAGCAATGCTTATTCCGACATTGCGCAAAATACCAAGACGAGTTGACCAGCTCATTCAACGGGTGGAGGGCGGAAAAATTACCTTACATCACGATGTTTTTTCGGATGAGGATAATGCTCGTTTTATTACACATTTGTTTTCCCGTTTCGTCTTACTTCTCGTAGGTATTACCTTTGGCATTATTTCTGTAGCACTTTTAGCAATTTCACAATTTATTCGTGACGCGTACGCTGTTTACTTAAATACAGCTGCATACTTGGGATTATTTTTATGTGCCATTCTTTTAGTACGCCTTTCTATCCAAGCGCTACGTTCTATGAGGCAATAGGAAGCGCCAACGGAGTGAAAATCATCTTTGTTTATTTTCTATTCTTTTGTCAACAAGCTGAGGTAGGGGAAATGCTCCCTTACCCTTTTTTATTTTAAAAATGCTCTTGAGAAATATTACAAAAACATTACAAAACAAATAATGGGTCTAATGGTAAAGTAGTTAAAAACGTTGTTATGTAGAATAAAACGGTATTTTGTAGAATATACAAGGATATACGTGAATGTTACAAGAATGTTTCGAGTTTTACTAAACGATTAAAAAGACGTGAAATAGTATAAAAGTTATGCTAATAATGCTAAACTTTAAAAGGCTAATAAAATATAAGAATAAACAAAAGAAATCGTTCCAGTGATTACATTAAAATACTAAGAGCGAAATTGACTAGTGAAGGGAAAGAATAACGTGGGTAAGCGCAATAAATGGCGTAAGTCGATGGTGCTAGCATTAGCACTAGCTGGCGGCTTATTATTTAATACGGTTCAACCAACAGTAGTGCATGCAGAAGAAACATCTCAACAAATGATTGATAAGAAAGCTAAAATAGATAAAGAGGTTAAAGAGCTTCAAGACGAATTAACTAAATTACAAAAAGAGATCGATGAAAAAGTAAAAGTATTTAACAAAGTACAAGCAGATATTAAAGAAGTTGACGCAAATATTGTAGATACAAAAAAACGTATTGAGCAACGTTCAGCGATTTTAAGTGATCGTATGGCTGCATACCAAGCTCAAGATAATACTGTGGGTATTTATTTAAGTGCTGTTCTTGAATCAAAAAGCATTGCAGATTTAATGGACCGTGTCGTAGCGGTAAAAACATTAATGGATGCTGACCAAGAATTAGTAGATCAACAAGAAGCAGATAAGACTAACTTAGAGAAACAAAAAACAACATTAGATGAAAAACAAAAAGAGCTTCAAAAGCAATTCCAAGAGCTTCAACAAAAGGAAAGCGAAATGGAAGTAAAAAAAGCTGAAAATGAAGCGAAATCTCTTGCATTAAAAGCACAAATTGCAACGAAACAAGAAGCAGAACGTTTAGAAGCAGAACGTAAAGCAGCAGAGGAAGAAGCAGCTCGTTTACGTGCACTTCAAGCAGCTACTCCAGTTGTACAAGCAACAGACAACAACGGTAACAATAACAATACCGACAATAGCGCTAACAACAGCAGCAATGCGAACAATGGAAAATCACCACAAAAAGTCGTTATCGGTTCTGGAGCAGGCACTGCATCTTCAGGTGATGCTATTTCAACTGCAAAGCAATTCCTAGGCCGTAGCTATGTTTGGGGCGGAAGTAACCCATCAACAGGATTTGACTGTTCAGGTCTTGTACAATGGTCTTACAAACAGGCAGGCGTATCTTTACCACGTACAGCATCACAACAATATTTAGCAACACAACATATTTCAGCAAGTGAAGCAAGTGTAGGTGACCTAGTATTCTTCAGCTATGGTTCAGGCATAGCCCATGTAGGTATTTACTTAGGGAACAACACGATGATCGATGCTCAAAATAAAGGTGTTGTCATTGAATCACTTGATTGGTGGAATCAATATTTAGTAGGCTTCGGTCGTATTCAATAAGCCCTACTATTATATAGACGATTTAAATAGCGAAAAGGTCATCTTTGTGAAAAAATTACAAAGATGACCTTTTTTATTTTGGATGAGTATTAGAGTTTAGCCCATAACCAACTGATTAAAATATTACTTCGTACAATGCTATATTTAAGATCATGAGAGTAAACTCATCACGCAACCGATATGGTAATCCATTAATTTAGGGTCGACTACTCGACGAATAATGAGTAAAATAACATCTAGGATGAATAAATTTACATAAGTAGATATATTTACTACAATAGCCCTAATACTGAAATGACAATAGGGCCGAGAGAAGGAATATCACTAGTTATCCATATAATGATTGCCATCGTAATTGTGTATTTTGGTTGGATTTTAAAAGAAGGCCAATAAGTGTGACACCTCCAATAATAATGCTAACGTGTAAAATGTATCTTTATATAAATGAAAGAAATGTTCCCTTGCATGTTGAGACTCATTTCTGATAATTTTGAAATATACAATACGGGAGCTTGCTTTAAATTAAAATTATTGCGACTTTCATTTCGTAGTAGTGAAGACAACACATATAAGTACACCATTTTTTACGTTCTGAAACAATAAAGGTAGGGATGAATCATGGAAAAAAAGATTTTGCAACTTTTTAGTAATTTAACAGAGCGTGACCTTGATATACAATACAAATCATACGAAGAATTAATGAAAATTATGCAGGAACCAGTTGATTGGACATATTCAGTTTGGGAACAACTTGTTCAGGCTCTTACATACAAAAACGAACATGTGCGTGCAAGTGCTGCGCAATTTTTATGCGCATTGGCAGCAAAAAGTGATCCTGAAGAAAGAGTATTAGAGGACTTCTTAAAGATTTGGGCAGTAACGTATGATGAAAAAACAGTGACTGCGAGGCATACTTTACAGGCAATTTGGAGAATAGGTTTAGCAGGGCAGGTACAAAGAGATTTAGTCGTTTCATATTTGGCGAAAAGATTTCAAATATGCTTAGACGAAAAGCACCCGACATTAATACGCTATGATATTATTGTATCCTTTAAAAAGCTATTCGATGCAACGAATGACCCGAAACTACTAAAAATTGCGGAGCGTTTAATTGAGGAAGAACAAGATGTTAAATGCAAAAGAAAATATATGAAAGCCATCCATTAAAATTCGTGGAATGGCTATTTTTTTGTGAAAATTCTTTCGTTAATAGAGAAATAGTTTATAATATATCCAGGCGTGTTGAGTAGGAAAAAATAGGTTTATTCTTGACCAATAATAGGATTTTTTTGTTGGAATTTCGCTAATGTATGTTGATGCCCTTAGCGGAAAATACTGTCTTCTAAAATGGTTAATAACACACCTGATAATAGTATGAAAAAGGTTCATCACTAAAAGTCGTGGATGACTTTTGATAAAACATATACTATGTAAATAAGTTGATTGGAGTGGAGACTGGGCGACTCCTTGGGGATTAGCGTCACAGATGAGACCCTGGAGCGAGCAGCGCGAGTGAAGCGGCTCATCGGACGCCCCCAGGAAAGCGCCCAGTCGGAACGGAAATCAACCACACGTTTTGGTGATGATCCATGAAAAAGTAAAAGGAGTTAAATAATGAGCATTTATAATTATTTAGTAAAGAAGCCAAATGGTGAAATATTATCAATGGAAACTTATCGAGGGAAAACGCTGTTAATTGTTAATACAGCAAATAAGTGCCGTTTTACATATCAATTCGAAGACTTACAAAAAATGTATGACAAATATGGGAAAGATAATTTTGTCGTATTAGGTTTTCCTTGTGATCAATTTGATCATCAAAATCCTGAAGATGGCGAACAAACTACGCACCTTTGTAAAATCAACTATGGTGTAACATTCCCAATTTTTGAACTGGTGCAGGTAAATGGAAATGCGACACACCCATTATTCAATTATTTAAAGCACGAGATAGATTATCGCGAATTTGGCAAGGCAAGTATGCAGGAAAAAATGTTAGCAGAAGCAATTATCCAAATTGCGCCTAGTTTTTTAGACGGTCGTAATATTCGCTGGAACTTTACGAAATTTTTAATAGATAAAAATGGTAAAACAGTTGCCCGCTATGAACCTACAGATTCACAGCTTGATATTGAGCAAGCTATTGAAAAAATCTTATAAAACCTTGGATCAATGCTAAAATCCGTTTTTGATTAAAAGAGTTGGTTGATAAAAGCATATGGAGGGAGGATTAGACTAAGTTTACGGAAAGCGTCCTCCTATAGTTTATATGTGTAGTCAAGTACATAATTTTGTGAAGAGCAATAACTTTAAAACTCATGAATTCACAAGAAATGGTTTTCTATAGCTATGTAGACAAAGGGCTTACTATTGTTCGTATTCATTTGTCTTCCGTTCATTTCAAAGCTATTTTTTCCTATCAATCTATGTTAAACTGCTTTACAAGTGAATAATTCTTGCAGAATAAGGGTGCTGAACTATAGCATATTCGGGAATTCGGTGAAAAACCGAAGCTGTTTCCGCAACTGTAAGTACAGGAATCATAAAGATATACCACTGTCGAATTATTTGATGGGAAGGTTTTTTTATGACTCACGACGTGATTGAATGAACTGTACAAGCCAGGAGACCGACCTTTGTTTGAACGTATAGATAACTCTTCGGAAGCTAGGAGAATATGCGGCAAATACATAGGCTATGACGTGTCTATACGACACACTATTTATGTTATTTTCGTTGTTTCCTTAGGCGTGGGAACAGCGTTTTTTTATGGGCACCGGATGGGCTATAAAGTAAGAATTTTTCATGAAGGAAAGCGGGGACTTAGATTTGAAAAAAGATGCACGTTATTCTTGTTATCCATTTATGCATGAAAAGGCATCAACGGTAGATTTTGAAATTCGAACGGATAGCCTTACAACACATATTGGCGTCGCTGTGGCAGCGGTAAAAAAGGAAATGGTAGAGGTAGTAGCAGATGATTTACTTGCCATTTTACCAATGGCTTATCATGTAAATGGCTCAGTACGAGGTAAATTAGCGGTAAACGAAGATGATTTGGCTTGGCTAAGTGATCGCTATGATTTCTATGTTAGTCATGTTAAGGATGAAATACAAAACTTTGTCTTACCTCATGGAACAGAGGTCGCTACTGCATTACACTTATGCCGTAGTGAAGCGAAAAAATCATATCGCGTATTGCATAAAGTATCTGAAGAACGCGAAGTACCGGCTATTCTCTTTGATTATTTAGGATTGCTAGCCAATGTATTTTTTGTAATGGCTGTCTATATGAATCAGCATGCTGGTATTGCTGAAATACCGTTTATTAGTAAGTCATACCCGATGAAAAAGAAAAAGGAGAATCAATGAAATGAAGAAAATGTTTAAGCTACAATGGCTTTCTGTGCTGATGCTGGCACTCGTATTAGTTGGCTGTGGCGCAAAAGAAGATACGAATAAAGAGACTACTTCAAAAGAAGATCAACAAGTTGAGAAAACTAGTTATAAAGTTAAAGATGACCGTGGTGTAGAAGTAGAGTTTGCAGCAGTACCTAAAACTATTGTTTCCTTACAACCGAGTAATACAGAAGTTCTATTTGCTCTAGGTGTGGGTGATAAAATTGTTGGTGCAACTGAGTATGATACGTATCCAGAAGAAGCGCAAAAAATTGAGCGCGTTTCTGATTCTGTAAAATTCAATAGTGAGCGTATTTTAGCGTTAAAGCCAGATGTCGTTATTGCCTATACAACTGGAGGCGATGAAGAAAATTTAAATGCCTTAAAAGGTCTCGAAGATGCAGGTATTAAAGTGTTTGCCATTCAATCAGCTAAATCATTTGATGATGTTTATGGGGATATCCAACAAATCGCAACAGTTATGGGAATCAAAGATAAAGGCGACAAGTTAAATGAAGATATTAAAGGTAAAATTGCAGAAGTCCAAGCGAAAGTCAAAGATGTGAAAGAACCAAAAAAAGTCTATTTAGAAATTGGTCCAAAGCCAGACATATATACAGCTGGTTCGGGTACATTCCAACAAGAGATTTTAAATGCTGCAAATGTTAAGAACGTCTTTGCTGACCTCAAAAGCTGGGCAAAGGTATCTGAGGAAGATATTATTGCGAAAAATCCAGATGTCATTTTAACAACAGTAAACTATGTGAAAAACCCAACGGCAGAAATCCTTTCTCGTGACGGATGGAATTCAATCACGGCCATTCAAAATAAAGCGGTTTATTCTATAGATACTGATATTTCAAACCGTCCAGGTCCGCGTATTGGCGAAGCTGTTGAGTTAATAGCAAAAGCAGTATATCCTGAATTATTTAAATAGTTTATATCGAAAAATAGTATTTTGGAGCTGCCCTTTATATCGAGGGCAGTTTTTTTTTGGATAAGAAGGAGACTTACTCCGCTTTGATGAAAAAGTGATCGGGTAAAGCGGAAAACTGCTCGGGTAAACGCTCACCCGCTCCGCCTAGATAAAGAAATGCTCAAATAAATCCCCTTATCGCTCTCTAAGTAGTGTATGACATTACCTAGTGTGAAAATTGGTATTATATCGAATTGTTCTATAAAATAGAAATAAGAATGCTTGCTAACAGAGGGAGGTGCAGTGAGTGAAACAGTTTGATATGAAGATTACTCCATTTGAGGCAGTCTATAATTTTCGGGATATGGGTGGTTATAAGTCGAGAGATGGGCGTGTTATTAAGAATGGTTTGATTTATCGTTCAGCAGCACTTGGTAAAATGACGAAAGCAGATAAGGAGCTATTTGAAACGCTAGGTGTGAAAACAATTTTTGATTATCGAGACAACCATGAGGCTCAAAATAATCCTAATCCGGTATTCCCGTATGCCAAGTATATTCAAATACCAGCAAAGGGAAATCACGCTTTTGAGATGCCTACAAATACTGGTGGAAAAGATTTTTATAAGGTTGTAAGCACGGAGATGTTCAGAGAATTTTATGCACAAATGCCTTTTAATAATGCCTCGTTCAAGGAGTTAATAGTAACGATTCAACATCCTGAAAATTTAGGGCTTGTTCATCATTGTGCAGTCGGGAAGGATCGAACAGGTATTGGCAGTGCACTTATTTTACTTGCTTTAGATGTACCTGAGGAAACGATAATGGAGGACTATCTAGATACAAATGTACATCTACGTCCCTTAGTAGAACGAATGGCTCAGACGATTCAGCAAGATTATAGCGATCGAGAATTACAGCAATTTTATGCCTTAATGTCTGCCCGTGAGGACTATTTACAAGCAGCATTTGACGCAATGGATAACCGATATGGCTCTAAGTCGGCTTTTTTAGAGCAAGAATTTGGCTTAACAACAGAAAAACGTAAGCAATTGCAGGACCATTGCTTACTATGATAAGAAACCAGAAACCCTTTCACATAAATTTGTGAGAGGGATTTTTTTTGCGTATTATACTAGCTTTACGCAATCTTTACTTTACACCCTAAAAATCTATGATAAGATACTATATATTTTCATCCCGTGTTAACAGGCCGTAATTTAACTGCCCGTAAAATCTATCTTTATGAAGCGTAAAGGAGAAGTGAAAAGTATTGGCAGATACATTAAAAGAAAGTGATATACAAGAGACAAATAAGTTAAGTTTGTTCCAATTAACGTGGCCGATATTCTTAGAAGTATTTTTATTTATGTTAATGGGACTAGCCGATACATTTATGCTCAGTGCTTTATCAGACAATGCTGTATCAGGAGTTGGTGCAGCCAATCAATATATTCATATTGCAATTTTAATACTTGAAGTAGTTGGTAATGGTGCTTCCATTGTTGTATCTCAATATTTAGGTTCAAGGCGCATTTTTGAAGCTGCGAAGATTTCCGCTTTAGCAGTAACGATGAATTTGGTCGTTGGACTTATGATGAGTGTCTTATTTTTCTTCTTTTCAAGTCATTTAATGACCATGATGAACTTACAGGGGGAAGTGCTTAAATACGCTCAAAGCTATTTAATAATTATAGGAAGCTTTATTTTTTTACAGGCAATTATAAATTCATTAGCAGCGATTATCCGTGTACATGGATGGACAAAACAAACGATGTATGTATCACTAGGTATGAATGTGCTACACGTTGTATTAAACTACGGTTTAATCTTCGGTAATTTAGGATTACCAGAGTTAGGTGTAAAAGGGGCGGCTATTTCCTCAGTTATAAGTCGTGGATTAGCAATTCTCGTGTTTTTCTGGCTGTTTTATCAAGTCATGGAAGTAAGAGTGAAGCTAGAATATTATTTCGAGTATTCAAAGGAATATGTTCGGAAAATATTAAATATAGGCTTACCGTCAGCATTTGAGCAGGTGCTTTATCAGTTTTGTCAGATTGTTTTCCTTTATTATGCAACGTATTTGGGCTCAGAGACACTTGCTGCAAGACAGTATGCCATGAATATTTCGATGTTTACGTATTTATTTGCGATTGCAATCGGGACAGGCACAGCTATAATCATTGGGCGAAATGTCGGCGCTGGTAAAAAAGATCGAGCTTATCATCAGCTTTGGTCAAGTGTACGAGCCGCTTTCGCTTTTACGATAACTATGGTTGCTGTTGTGACGATATTCCGTAAGCAACTTATGCACGTTTTTACTGATGATCCAGAGGTCATAGCCATCGGAGCATCTGTCCTAGCATTAAGCATTCTGCTTGAAACAGGGCGTACGATGAATATTGTAGTTATTAACTCATTACGTGCCTCAGGGGATGCAAGATTCCCGGTGAAAATCGGTTTCTTATCAATGGTATGTATGAGCCTCCCGCTCGGCTACTTGTTTGTATTTGTTTTACATTGGGGTTTAGTAGGTATTTGGCTAGCGATTTCGGCAGATGAATGGATGCGAGCCATTATTGTATACTTTAGATGGAGAAGTCGTAAGTGGGAGCGTTTCGTACTTGTTTCACCTACAGAACTGAAGGAGGCAAATTAATGGGAGCACTTTCTAAAAGAGCTGCAGGGGCAGCGTTAATGGATAAAAATATAAAGCTTTTTGCTTGTCCGATATGTCAGGAGTCAATGGATGTTTTTGAGCAAGGTAGATTAGTATGTTCCTCGAATCATTCTTTTGATATAGCTAAGCAAGGCTATGTCAATATGCTGACACATGGTGCTGTTTCTAAGTACAGTAAAGATCTCTTTGAATCTCGAAAAGCGGTTATTGATAGTGGAATCTATGATGTAGTAGAAGATAAAATCGGAGAGCTAATTGCTAATGCAGAAACCGTGCTGGATACAGGTTGTGGTGAGGGTTCACATTTAGCCCGTATTATGGAGGGTCAAAAAGGTAACTGTATTGGCATTGGTATTGATATAGCGAAAGAAGGCATACTTGCTGCATCCCGACATTACCCAGAGCAAATTTGGTGTGTTGGTGATTTAGCGAAAAGTCCATTTGCAAGATCAAGCTTCGATGCCATATTAAATATTTTATCGCCCGCCAATTACGAAGAATTTAAACGGCTATTAACTCACAATGGTTGTGTTGTGAAGGTTGTCCCTCAAAGCAGGTACTTACAGGAGCTTCGAGCACAATTATATGCAGATTCTACTAAAGAGTCGTATTCGAATGAACAAATAGTTGCTCGTTTTAAAGAAAGCTTTGCCGATGTTAGTGTGGAGCGTATAACTTATACGGTACCGCTAGCTACAGAGCTTGTACCGGCACTGCTTGAAATGACACCGATGGGCTGGCATAAAAAAGAGGAAGCCAATATCGAGTTAAATGAAATTACGATTGATGTTGATATATTAGTGGGAAGAGTCTAGTTATTTCACATACAATTGCAGTATACTGGTCTTTTCGATTACAATGGGAATAACTATTGAATAAGGTAGGAATGAAACAGTGTATAAATTTATAGCAAATCTTGTAAAAGTGATATTAAAAATAACGGGCTCAAAGGCGCGTGTATATGAGGAGCAAAACTTACCGAAGGAAGGTGGGTTTATTATTGCATGTACACATACGGGTTATGTTGATATTTTAAATCTTGGAGTTTCAATGTTTCCTCGAGAAATTCACTTTATGGCTAAAAAGCAGTTGTTTGATATAAAAGGTCTTGGCTGGCTAATTGAACGATTAAATGCTTTTCCGGTTGATCGTGACAATCCGGGACCAAGTGTTATTAAAATCCCTTCACAGTTATTGAAAGAGGGTAAAATCGTAGGGATTTTCCCATCTGGTACACGAAATGCTGAGGGTTCGGATTTAAAGCAAGGTGCGATTACAATAGCGCAACTGTCAAAAGCGCAAATTGTACCAGCCGCTTATGTTGGTGCGCGTAATGCTGGTGATGTCTTTAAACGTGGAAAGGGTTATCTAATTTATGGCGAGCCATTTTATGTAACGGGTAAGGGTAAAGAAGGGCGCGAGGAATTTACACATCGCCTTGAGCATGAACTGCTGGCTTTAACAGAGGAATTAGAAAAGCGAATTGTAGCAGAAAAGAAATGACTTAGAAAGCACTCAGAATCAAGTTGATTTTGAGTGCTTTATCTTCATGCAACAAATGTTTTCTGTGCGAAAGCGAAGCTAAAGGAATGAATTGTGCTTGCACAATTCAAAATCCGGACGCAATTACTAAGGCGAAATTGATTGTAGGAGGACATAAATATGATTCGAGTGCTTTTTGTATGTTTAGGTAATATTTGTCGCTCGCCAATGGCTGAAGCGGTCATGCGTGATTTAGTAGAGAAAGAGGACTTGAGTAATAAAATTGAAGTGGATTCGGCTGCAACTAGCTCTTGGCATATTGGTGAACCTCCTCACAGAGGTACACAAAATAAGCTAAAAGAATACGGCATCTCAACGGAAGGGATGCAAGGACGACAATTACAAAAGGTCGACTTTGGAAATTTTAATTATATTATTGGTATGGATGAAAGCAATATACGTAATATTCGAACGATGCTTGGCAATCCTGATTCTCCAAAGATTTTTCGCTTTTTAGATTTAACGGACCATCGAAAAGACGTGCCTGATCCATACTATACAGGAGATTTTCAAGAAACCTATGATCTAGCTTTAGAAGGCTGTCATGCACTATTAGAAAAAATCAAAGTAGAAAACCAATTGTAAAGTGGCTCTAAGTGAAACAATATTTTGGGATTATCACTGTTGTTGTTTCCGTTCCGACTTGGGGCGTCCGATGAGACAAATGGCATCCACAACTTTTGGTGATGCAACATTTTTTTACAATTAATGCTTAATAAAGTAACCTTAAACATTGGCATATCTAGCTTTACAAGCATCATTTATGTTATTATTTGCAGAGTAAAGATACGATACGTATTTAATTACCATTTACAGATGTGCAGCTGCGCATCTATGATTTTTATAAACTTATATATTGAAAGAGAGTGGAAACAATGGGTCGTAAGTGGAACAATATTAAAGAAAAGAAAGCGTCTAAAGACCAAAGCACAAGTCGTGTGAATGCAAAATTCGGACGTGAAATTTATGTGGCAGCTAAATCAGGCGAACCAGATCCTGAGTCAAACCGTGCCCTTAAAGTTGTTCTTGAACGAGCAAAAACATACAGTGTTCCTAAACATATTATTGAAAAAGCAATTGATAAAGCGAAGGGTGGCGGCGATGAAAACTTCGACGAATTACGTTATGAAGGTTTCGGTCCAGCTGGTACTATGTTAATCGTTGATGCTTTAACAAATAATGTTAATCGTACTGCTTCTGATGTACGTGCTGCATTTGGTAAAAATAATGGGAACATGGGTGTCAGTGGATCTGTTGCCTACATGTTTGATTCAACAGCGGTTATCGGTTTAGAAGGTAAATCAGCAGATGAAGTTCTTGAAATTTTAATGGAAGCAGATATTGATGCTCGTGATATTCTAGAAGAAGATGAGGCTGTCATTATTTATGCAGAGCCAGACCAATTCTTTGCTGCACAAGAAGCACTAAAAGCAGCTGGCATTCAAGAATTTACAGTAGCAGAGCTTTCAATGCTGCCACAAACAGAAGTAGCATTAACTGGTGACGACATTGCGAAATTTGAAAAATTAATTGATGCATTAGAAGATTTAGAAGATGTTCAAAACGTTTATCATAATGCAGATTTAGGCGAATAATATAAACATATGAAACCAGTAGCAAATAAAGCTACTGGTTTTTTTTATTAGGGCACATTCTATGTATAAGCTGATTGGAGTAGTTGCCATGACACCACAAGGAAAGCGCTCAGCCGGAACGGAAATCCCCCCACGTTATGGTGATGAAGTATATTTGGGTAAAAAGGAGAATAATTAATACTTAAATTACGTTTTACCCATTGTGAAAAGTTTAAAATCATAACATAATATAGATTAATAGTCATGGTTAATGAAGAGAAAAAGGGGGCTAAAGCATGAAGTTTTCACGTTCAATCCAGGGGAAACTAATTATCATTTCATTAGCATTATTAATTATTCCTAGTTTAGTTATAGGTTTGGTTAGTTATAGTAAAGCGAAAAAAGGTATGGAGAATATAGGCGAACAAGTTATCAAAAATAGTGTTCAATCTACTTTGCAATTAATCGAGCTTGCAAATGAGAGTGTTAAAAGGGGCGACGTTCCTTTGGAAGTTGCACAGGAACGGGTGCGGGAGGCACTTCTAGGGCCAAAGGATAGTGAAGGAAAGAGGCCAATTAATTATCCTGGAGACTTAGGGAAGAATGGTTATATATATGTTTTAGATGATAAAGGAACATTAACAACCCATCCGACTCGAGAAGGGGATAGCCTTTGGAACGACAAAGATAGTAGCGGCAATTACTTTATTCGGGAAGTAATCGAAAAAGCACTTGCTGGTGGAGGATTTACACAATATGAGTTTGCGCTACCTGGTCAAGATGTATTAGCTCCAAAAATCATTTATTCTGCAAAGGACCCTAATTGGGGATGGATCGTTGCATCGGGTACATATATGCAAGACTTTAATAAAGAAGCTAATTCATTATTACTCGTTATCGGTATTACATTACTAGGTGCTATCATTATTGGTACAGTAGTTGTCATAATGGTTTCTAGACATTTGGCTTTACCAGTGCAAAAATTATCTAAACGCGTACGTGAGGTAGCGAAGGGGAATTTAACTGTAGAAATTGAAAATCTACAACGCTCGGATGAGATTGGTCAGTTAAATGAAGGCTTTAATGAAATGGTTGATCAACTGAAAACATTAATTACAGATGTAGATGAAGCTATTGTAGAAATTCAATCGACATCTGCAAATTTAACATCTGTGGCAGAGGAAACAAACGCTTATGGAGATGAAATAGTAAAAGCGATAAATGAGGTCTCAGACGGCGCAGTAAAGCAAGCTTCAGATGCTGAGGATACGAATAGAACTGCCATCGATTTTGCACAGCAGATTGAAGTATTGCATGACAAAAATGAAGTAATGCTTGATGCGTCTCAACATATGAAGCGATCAAATCAAGAGGGACTAATAAATTTAAATGGCTTAAAAGAGAAATCACATGAGTCTTCAGAATTGATTAATAATGTTCATGCTGTATTTAATAGCTTAATTGTGAAAGTGAGAGAAATTGAAGGTATTGTTGGTACCATTACCGAGATTTCTGATCAGACGAATCTACTCGCATTGAATGCATCAATAGAGGCAGCTAGAGCTGGTGAGCATGGCAAGGGCTTTGCAGTTGTTGCTGAGGAGGTACGTAAGCTAGCGGATCAAACATCTGTAGCAACTGAGCTAGTTCGTACAACCTTAAAGGGAATTGAAAGTGAAACGAATTTAGTGAACGATGAAATGAAGAAAACAAACGTTATTGTTCGTCAGCAAAATGATTCGGTTGCCATAACAGAGTCATCCTTCAAGGAAATTGAATCGTCCGTAGAGAAAATTATTTCAGTTATTGGGGAAATGACTGCAGGAGTAGAATATTTGAATAGTTCAAAGGATTACATTATGCAATCTATCGAAAGTATTGCAATGATTAGTGAGAAAAATGCTGCTGCATCAGAGGAAGTAACGGCATCCGTTGATGAACAGCAGCGTGCCATTCAGCTTGTAAGTGAATCTTCCAATGATTTAACAGATGAAATAACAGCGTTACAGGAATCTATTAAGCGCTTTATATTAAGATAATCAATCAAGGATGTTTGTACATAATTCCAGTACAGCATCCTTTTTTTTGTCTAAACGTTAATAAAAGGTAAGGGGGGATCAATCGTGAAAAAATGGGTAATAAGATTAGGGGTTATACTACTTGGTATTTGTAGTGTTGTTTATATTTGGCTCGGCGAGGAGATGAAACAAGGTGTCCAGCCGGCTGCAAATGGAACAGCTACAAACATGATCATCCTGGGAGCGAAGGTAAATCCGGGTGGAGTTCCATCGCTTTCTTTGAAAAATAGATTAGAAGAGGCTGTAAAGTATTTGAAAAAGTATCCGCATGTGAACGTAATTGTGTCAGGTGGAAAAGGGGGAGATGAAGATCGGACAGAGGCTTCTGTCATGCTTAAATATTTACAGGACAATGGCATTGATACTAATAGAATATTAGTGGAAGACCAATCTACTTCAACTTATGAGAACTTACTATTTTCTAAAGAACTTTTGCCTAAAGGAACTAAGAAAATCACGATTCTCTCTAATGATTTTCATTTAAAGCGTGCAAAATATTTAGCTGAGTCTTTAGGTTTTGAAGTAGATGTCGTTGCGGCAAAAACGCCAAAATCAGTGGAAATAAAGTTAAATCTACGTGAAAGGGCAGCATTATTAAAAACATATATAATTGGCTATTAAATTGTTTCTTAATAAGATAGATTTGGCATATAATAGAAATATAACGGGGTATATGACAGGAAGAGGGGATTTCTATGAAAACGTTTAAAGACTATGAATACAGCCGTCCGAATATCGAGGCAATGAAAGAGCAACAATTATCCTTAATTGACCAATTTAAAAATGCTCAAACGATGGACGGGCAAAGTGACATAATTGAGAAATTAAATGGATTGAGTAATGACTACGCTACAATGGCGAACTTAGTGTACATTCGTGCTTCGATTGATACGAATGATGAATTTTATCATGCAGAACGCGATTATTTCGACGAGGTAAGCCCTGAGCTAGAAGATGTAACAACAGAATATTATAAAGCACTAATTGCTTCACCATTCCGTGAGCAGTTAGAAGAAAAATGGGGTCAGCAATTATTTGATTTAGCAACTTATCAAATTAAAGGCTTTTCACCAATAGTCATTGATTTAATGCAAAAGGAGAATAAGCTTGTTTCAGAATACAATAAACTAGTTGCTTCTGCGCAAATTGACTTTAATGGTGAAACATTAACACTTGCACAGCTTGGACCATATGCGGAGTCTACTGATCGTGCAATGCGTAAGGCGGCAACAGATGCACGCTTTGGCTTTTTTGCTGACCATGAAGATGAATTTGATCGACTTTATGATGAGCTTGTCAAGGTGCGCCATGAAATCGCTACTAAATTAGGCTATAAAAACTATGTTGAGCTAGGTTATATTCGAATGAATCGCATTGATTATAATGCAGATATGGTAAAGAAATTCCGTGACCAAGTTCGTGATTTAATCGTACCAATTTCCACAAAATTATATGAACGTCAAGCAAAGCGTATTGGTATTGCTGATCTTAAGTTCTATGATGAAGCATTGAACTTTTTATCAGGAAATGCTACACCAAAAGGCGATCCGGAATGGATTGTTGCGAACGGTAAAAAAATGTATGAAGAGCTATCACCTGAGACTGGTGAATTCTTCAATTTTATGATTGACCATGATTTAATGGACTTAGTGGCGAAGAAAGGTAAAGAGAGTGGTGGTTATTGTACATTTATTGAAAACTATCACTCACCATTTATCTTCTCGAACTTTAATGGTACTTCTGGTGATATCGATGTGTTAACACATGAAGCTGGGCATGCTTTCCAAGTCTATTCAAGTCGTAACATCGGCATCCCAGAATATTTATGGCCAACATATGAATCTTGTGAAATTCATTCGATGAGTATGGAATTTTTCACATGGCCATGGATGGAGCTATTCTTTAAGGAAGACACAGAAAAATATAAATTCGCTCACTTAAGTAGTGGCTTGTTATTCCTTCCTTACGGTGTTGCAGTTGATGAGTTCCAGCATGTGATTTATGAAAATCCGAATATGACACCAGCTGAACGTAAAGCTGCGTGGAAAAAAATTGAGGAGACATATTTACCACACCGTGACTATGATCATAATAGCTATCTAGAAGCAGGCGGTATATGGCAACGTCAAGCGCATATTTATGCAAGTCCGTTCTATTATATTGATTACACGTTAGCACAAATTTGTGCATTCCAATTCTGGAAACGTTCACGTGAAGAATTTGAAGCTGCCTGGAAGGACTATACTCATTTATGTGGTTTAGGCGGTTCTATGTCCTTTACGAAGCTTGTAAAAGAAGCAGGCTTAATTTCACCGTTTGAGGACGGCTGTGTTGAATCGGTCATTGGTGATATTGAAGATTACTTAAATTCAGTAGACGATACAAAATTATAGACTACTACGTTATGCAATATTAGTGAAAATTCGCGACACTCCTGTGGGAAGCAATCCGTCCGAGCTTTCTCAGATGCTATAGCATTTGAGGGGCTTGCGGGATTGCCCGTAGGAGGGTTGTGAATTTTTTAAATTTCAAAAACTCTTTTGTTTTGACAATAAATAATAGAATACTTGCGAAATGGTTAATATATAAGTAGTATTTACAGTATCTGTGATAAAAGGAAGTGAAGAAAGTGACGAGGAAGGTTTGGTTTCAAGTAGGCGTAGGGGTTTTACTTGCTCTACTAGTCATTAAATATTTTATAGAGATTCAATGGATTTTTTCGCCCCTTGTTATTATTTTAAAGGCTATTTTTGTACCTTTGTTGCTTGGCGGTGTTTTGTATTATGTTACGGAGCCGATTCAAAGGTTTTTAGAGAAGAAGCTTGAATTTCCGAGATGGGCAAGTATATTAACGATAGTCATTGGACTAATAGCGCTTGTTGGTGGCTTTGGTTGGATCGTGGGTAATCCGATTTCAGTACAGGTAAATAATTTAGTGAAAAATATACCAATGATTAGTGCTAGTATTCAGGACGCAGCTGATTATGTGTTTAAAAACAAGGATAACTTCCCGCCACAGTTGAAAGATTTTATCGACAATATGGCAAATTCTGCGCAGCATTTTGCCGTTGTGGCAAGTAAGGGATTAGTATCGTTTTTACAATCAGTTGTATCAGTTTCTTTATTAGCTATTTTAATTCCATTTTTCTTTATTTTTATGTTGAAGGATCATGAAAAATTTGCGCCGTCAGTTTATAAATATTTTAGTGGTGAACGTCGTGAATGGGTGAAAAAAACGTTAAGTGAAATTGATAGTGTTTTACGTAACTATATTCAAGGGCAGCTGCAAATTAGTTTTTTACTAGCACTCATTATGTATGTCGGGTATTTAATTATAGATCTAGACTATTCGTTGCTACTTGTTATATTCGCGTTCTTTATGAATATGATTCCGTTTATTGGACCATGGATCGCCTTTACCCCAGCACTGATTGTGGCTATTGTTCAGGATCCAGTGTTAGTCATATGGGTATCTGTTGTCACACTCGTGGCGCAGCAAATTGATAGTAACTTTATAACTCCTAATGTAATGGGGAAAACTCTCGATATACATCCGTTAACTGTTATTACAGTTATTTTAGCAGCAGGTAATATTGCAGGCTTCATCGGAATTATCATTGCTGTACCATTTTATGCAGTATTAAAAGTGATCGTATCCAATATTTATGATGAACGTAACGTGATTAAGAAAAAGGTTACGAAGTCAGTATAGGAGTCGGAAAAATGGAACAAGAAATTGTGAAAGTTTTTAATGAACAGCATGAACAGATTGGGACAGCAACGAGAGCAGAGGTACATGAAAAAGGACTATGGCATGAAACATTCCACTGTTGGCTAGTTAATGAGGACTATATCTATTTCCAAATCCGTAGTGCACAAAAAAAGGACTACCCTGGCTTGCTTGATATTACAGCGGCGGGGCATCTATTAGCCGAAGAGACAGTAGAATCAGGAATTCGTGAAGTGAAGGAAGAGCTAGGACTCGATGTCAACGTACACGAATTTGTTAAAATGGGCATGACATCTTGTAGCATCGTTTCGGAAAACATGATAGATAATGAATTTTGCCATGTTTTTATATATCCATTCAAGCATGATTGGGAATCATTTGAACTGCAGTATGAGGAAGTGTCAGGGGTCGTTCGAGCAAAACTTGATGAGGCAGAGGCATTCTTTTTAGGAGAAACAGCTACTCTGAATATTGAAGGCTATGAATATTTCCCAGATGGTCAACGAGCGAAAGTTGTGCGCCCAGTAAGTACAGCACAATTTGTCCCTTACCGCGAACTATACGTTGCCCATGTTATTCAGTTTGTAAAAGATAAAATGTTTAATAAAAGACAATAATTTGTGAGGGGTGTCTGAAAAAGCTCATCATAAGAATTTTAGTATAATTGTAAAAGGTAAAATCCGCTTCTCTTTCTGTGTATAAAGGTATGAGCCGCATCGGTGTGCTCTTGCTTTATCCGCAGGGAGTTTTAAGTGGATTTTTTCACCTTTTATATTAGTTAATTATTAGGCTCTGGCTTTCGTAAATATACTACTATTTTTGTCTCATCATCAAAAGTTAGGGTTATTATTTTTTAAAGCGTATGCTATGTGAATAAGTTGATGGAGAATGGACGCCCCCAGGAAAGCGCCGGAACGGAAATCAACCTACACGTTATGGACATCAAACTTTACCTTTAGTACTACCTATTTTACTTCGATATAACAGGAAAAATAAGTTATACTGTAAGGTAGATTGAATAGAAAAGGAGCATTTTTATATGCTAACATTTGAACAAAAACAAAACATCATTGAATCATTCCCTGGACTTACAAAAAAGGAAATTTCATTAAAACGCTTGAATTATCATTTTATGGATAGTCTTTATGAAAAGACAATTGTTGTGGAAAAGCTACACCCAAATGGTAACGGCTTTGTCTTTGTTGGTGACTTATTGCGCTATGAGGAAGAAGCAAACGATAAAGGCCTAGTGAATATTCGCGACTACGATGAACAACAGCTTCGTGTGATTATTGAAGATGCCATTCAATATTTATCGGAAGAAGAAGAGGAGCAAGGGCCAATCGAAGAGATGTGGCAAAATCGTGAAGGTATTCAATTAATGCTAGCTTGTGAGCAACGTTCTTGGAATGTTTATCATGGTGAAAATTTAGAGGAAGCCTTTGGCACATATGATGCTGCGAAAGAATATTTACTAGAAGAGGGCTTTCGTAAAAAGAAATAAGTAATACGGGGGATCATAACAAATGAATGGGAAAAAAATAGTGGGAATAGTTATTGTTGTTGTTATAGCGGTATGTTTATTTTCAGTATTTTCGATTACGAATTTTTACAAAAACCATAAGGAACAGCCAAATCTAGAAAATCGAGAAATTAATAAGTCAAAGAGCTTGAATTTAATTTTGCCACAGGCTACAATTATCTCGAATTCAAGATAATTGAGAGGTGGACTGTAAATGCAGCACGTTTTTCATAAAGGAACAAATGAAATAAAACCAACTCTTTTACTGTTACATGGTACAGGTGGAAATGAACAAAGCTTAATGGGTCTTGCAAAGGAAATTGATGATACAGCAAGTATTTTAAGTGTCCGTGGAAATGTACTTGAAAATGGTATGCCGCGCTTTTTCCGTCGATTAGCGGAAGGTGTTTTTGATATAGAGGATTTAATTTTCCGTACGAAGGAATTAAATGACTTTTTATTAGAGGCAGCACAGCAGTATGGCTTTGACCGAAATCGAGTTGTTGCTATCGGCTACTCTAATGGCGCGAATATTGCTGCTAGCCTATTATTCCATTATGAGGATGCTCTAGCAGGTGCAATACTGCATCATCCAATGGTGCCTAGACGTGATATTGAATTGCCTAGACTTTCTTCGATCCCTGTCTTTATCGGTGCTGGAACGAATGATCCCATGTGTACCGCTCAGGAATCTGAAGACTTAGAGGCGCTTTTAACGTCAGCGGGGGCAGATGTGACAACTGTGTGGTTTAATTATGGCCATCAGCTTACAATGCCTGAGGTAGGAGCAGCAAAAGAATGGTACGACCGTATTTATTCAAAATAAGAAAAAATCCGCAACCTTTGTGAGGGAGAGTTCACAGAAGGTTGCGGATTCTTTTATTTTTGCTTCTTTGCGAAAGGTAGCCACCAATTCCAATCCCCTAAGAGCTTCATAAGACTTGGAACGAGCATGAGACGAATAATCGTTGCATCGATGGCAACTGCAATAGCTATACCAACCCCAATTTGCTTCACAGGCATCACATCAGTAAAAGCGAATGCCCCTGTTATAACAATCATAATAAGCGCTGCTGACGTAATGATACGGCTTGTAGAGGTAAGACCATCAATCGTGGCACGTGTATTATCCGCCCCTTTTTGATATTCCTCTTGAATACGTGATATTAAAAAGACTTCATAGTCCATACTTAAGCCGAATACAAGACAAAATACAATTACTGGGATTATAAGGACGATTGTACCTGCTTCAATACCCAAATGCCCGTATTGGAAAATATAGACGAGAATACCGAAGGCCGATGAAAGTCCAATGATATTCATAATAATCGCTTTCAGTGGGATTAAAATAGAGCGGAAAGCGAGCATTAAAATAAAGAACGTTGAAACGATAATAATGGCTACAGCCAAGAAAATTTTACTAGAGATTTCATCAAAAATTTCTTGATTGAATTTCGCATGACCTCCGAGAGCGAAGTCGACACCTAAATCTTTATCTTTCCATGTCCGTGCGAATTGTTGAGCAGTAGTTGATGATCCGGCTGCATCCAATGTAATTGGGATAAAGAGTTGTGTGTCCTTTGAAAACGTATTTAAAACTGGCTTTAATTGTTCTGCCACTTGAGGAATTTTCAAAGAAGCCGTCAGTTCCTCAGGAGACTTAATGTTAGCCGTCGTATAAATGGTTGATACATGACTCACTAGAGGGTCATCAAGTAATTTTTCTTGAATATTGTAAATAAGCTCTCTTGCCTCACTATCTTCCCAACCTTCCTTACGCTCTGCTAGTAAATATAAAGTTGAGGTATCACTAAGTCCAAACGTTTTGTCTAATTGATCATAAGCTGTACGTGCATCATATTTTGTCGGTAATGAATCCACCTGAGGAATTGTAAGTTTAATATCCTTCAATGGCATCATACCAATACCTAGTAATAATAAAGCCACAATAATGATGGTCACTGGATGCTTCATGACAAAGCCGGCAAAACCACGCCAACGATTTGCTCCACCAGGCTTTACACGTAATAAACGCCATTTATTTAGGCGATCTCCTAATAGCATCATCGTTGCAGGTAGCAAGGTTAAGCCAGAAAGTACTGCAATTAATACAACAATTGTGCCTCCTAAAGCGATATTGTGAAAAATTTCAACGTCGATGACAATCATCGCACCTAAACCGATCATGACACAAACTGCAGAAAAGATGATAGAACGGCCAGCTGTCTGTATAGCCGTCTGAATAGCCTGTACAATGGATGAATGGGCACGTTCTTCACGATAGCGGTTTATAAACAACAAGGCAAAATCAATGCTTAATGCAAGTCCAAGCATTGGTACTATATTTAACACAAAAATCGATAAATTGACATTACCGCTAAACAAAGTCAAAATTCCAAACGCAGTTACAACAGTAACAACGCCGATAATGATAGGTAAGATTGACGCTACGACAGTACCGAAAGCAAGTAATAGCACTATGATAGCGATTGGTAAGCCTATTGCTTCCGCTGATGCTAAATCCTTTTGACTTGCTGTATTGATGTCTGCTGAAATAACAGGACCGCCTGTAATGCTCACACCGTCATTTTCTATTAATGAACGGATGTCTTTCACAACATCGGGTAGGTGATCAACATTATTTTTAATATGAACCATGGCATAAGCTATACCATTTTTTTGCAAAGAGGGATCATCAAGCGGTGACTGGATGGAATGAATCTCCTTTATTTTTTTTAACTTTTTTAAAGTTTCTTGAATTTTTTTATCGTCAGCTGGATTGAAGACGACCAAAATTGTATCAGAAGGCAAATCAAAGGTTTTTGCTAGTTCATTTGTTACGTAAGTATGATCTCCTTTAACGAAGAAACCGTCTCCATGAAGCTTACTTGGAAGTTGTATGGCGAATATAGCCATGGAAATAAAAATTACGAACCATAAAGCTACGATAGCTTTAACGTGGGTTGTTATAAAAGTTGAAAAACTTTTCATAGTAGGTACGATCCTCCTTTTAAAATAGTGTAAAGGATGTGTCGCATTTTGTCGTGTGACAATGTAAAGACTCCTGTCCAACAAGGAACAGGAGTCTTAGTATGCAATCAAATTAAAAGAATAGGGATAACAAAAAGTAAACAATAGCTGCCATAACTGCTGAAATGGGCATTGTAATAACCCAAGTAGTGACGATTTTACGCGCCATTCCCCAGTTTACACCACGAACACGCTGTGCAGAGCCGACGCCCATGATAGAGGAAGAAATAACATGTGTTGTTGATACTGGTAGGTGAATTAATGTAGCACCGAAGATAATGGATGCAGAAGCTAAATCTGCTGCAACTCCGTTTACAGGACGGATTTTCATGATTTTACCGCCGACTGTTTTAATAATTTTATAGCCACCAATAGAGGTACCAAGCCCCATTGCAGTTGCTGCTGCAGCTCGTATCCAAAAAGGAATTTCATCTCCTGTATGCAAACCACCAGCGATTAACGCCATGGTCATAATCCCCATTGCCTTTTGTGCATCGTTTGTACCGTGTGTAAAAGATTGAATGGCGGCAGTGAAAATTTGCAACGTACGGAAACCTTTATTCGTACGATATAAATTTAAGTTTTTAAACCATAATTTAAACAGCGTCATCATAATAAAGCCAGCGCAAATCGCAAGGATTGGTGATAATACTAGGGCCATGATGATTTTAGTAAAACCGCCATAGTTTAGAACTCCGAAGCCAGCAGATGCAACTGCTGCACCAGCAATGGACCCAATCAGAGTGTGTGAAGAACTCGATGGAATACCGAAATACCATGTTAGTAAGTTCCAAATAATAGCCGAAATTAATGCTGCTAAAATAACGACTGAGCCTGTCGTGTCTCCTTGAAAGGCATTTAAAGCAAATGGATCTACAATATCCTTAGTTAGAGCCTTTGCAACACCGACGAAAGTAATAGCTCCGATAAAGTTCATCGTCGCTGCCATCAAGATAGCTACGCGAGGTTTCAATGCTCTAGTGGAAACTGAAGTTGCGATAGCATTTGCTGTATCATGGAAGCCATTGATAAAGTCAAATGTTAGGGCAAAGATAACGACCAGTACGGTTAGAATAATGATTGTGTTCATTGTAAGTGCCCATCTCCTAATTACGCGTTACGCATGATAATTGTTTCCATTGTATTTGCAACGTTTTGGCAATGATCAGCGATATCTTCAAGTTGTTCATATATATCTTTATATTTAATAAGTCGAATTGGATCTTTTTCATTTAAAAATAGTTGTTTAATAGACGAACGTTGAACTTCATCACATTCACGCTCATAATCTTTAATAAGAATTGCGTGTGGGCGCATGCCAATAAGATTCTTTTTCTTTAACTCTTCTGTTGCTTTAACAATTTCATCAGCACTTTTTGAAATATAGCCTAAGAAAATACGCATTGACTCGTCGACTTCAGTTAGAGAGAACATTTCAAAATGAGCGATACAATGCTCCGTACCATCTAATACGTCGTCCATACGAATGGCAAATTCTAAAATGTCTTCACGTTCGATAGGCGTCATAAATGATTTGTTTAGCATCACGATTAGTTCATGAATAAGCTTATCACCAGCTGTTTCGTAATTTTTCATAGTAATGCTAATCTCTTTTAGGTCAGCTACACTGTTAATACGAAAATCATTTGCGTAATGTACGGCCTCTCTCATATTCTCAGCAATTTTATGCAAAGCTATAAAGAAAGGGTCTTGTTTTTTTGAGTTAAGCATGTAAATCGAATCCTCCTGGATAAAATAAATTGGCCTCTAAACTTTACTATCATAACAAAATCTTTAATTTATCTACATAAAATTCTTCTATTCTACAGTAAACTTTACAATTCTGTAATATACAATTTGTTCACAAAATAATAAAGGTATCGCTGTGTTTGTTTTTATTAATACAGAAAAATGCCTTAAAGATAGGTTTTGTAAAGAAATTCCCCTCTGTTTAATACAAAAAGATACTATTTGGACATAAAATTTTGAATAAAGTTTCGAAATGAATTGTAAAGAGAATGTAAAGAAATTGTTTTGTTAATAGTTTTCCATTTTCTTAAGAATATCTTCATTTTTATCCTTCAACTTTATTAAGAATTCTTGCTTACAATGGAGAAGGCAGAGCTCATAACCATAAGTTTGGCATGACATTTATTAAAATACATGCCTTGTATATAAGTTGATCCGTTATGGTGATGAATCTAAAGAATGGAAAAGGGGCGTTTATTTAAAAATGATTCAAGTCGAGAACTTACAACATACATTTTTAATTGGAAAGAAAGGCAAGGAAAAACAGGTTCCGGTATTAAAAGGTGTTAACTTTGAGGTGAAAAAAGGAGAGATAGTAGCAATTGTCGGGAAAAGTGGATCCGGTAAATCGACCTTATTACAAATATTGGCTGGATTTATGAAATCAGAACAAGGGTCTATTAAGGTAAACGGAAAGGAAATAGCTCATTTCACGGAAGCAGAAAGTGCAGCTTTTCGCTTGCAACAGTTCGGATTTATCTTTCAAAATTTTCAACTGATGCCAGGTTTAACAGCGTTTGAAAACATTGAACTACCTTTGAAGTTGCAAGGTATCAAGAAAGCTGAGCGTACAGAAAAGGTAAAAAAATTAATGGACAAGGTTGGTTTAACGGAGGTGGCTGACCATTACCCAAATGAATTATCGGGTGGTCAGCAACAGCGTGTTAGTATTGCAAGAGCCTTAATTACAAATCCTCCTATTTTGTTGGCAGACGAGCCGACAGGAAGTCTTGACTCGGAAACGGAGCAAGATATATTGCTGCTCATTCAAAGTCTAAACCGTGAGCTTGGTTTAACATTTGTCATCATTACTCACGACGAGGAAGTAGCAACAATAGCTCATCGACGTTTCCGCATGTACGATGGGGAACTTGTAAAGGAGGAAGAGTAACATGTTATTTAAAGATCAATTAGATTTTGTTACACAACATATAAAGAAAAATAAATTACGTGTGTTTATGACAGTACTAGCGGCAACAATGGGTTGTGCATTTTTGATTGTCCTCGCATCAGTTGGGTTTGGGCTTCAGGATTCCATACGTAATGAAATATTATCGGATGAAAAAGTTACGAAAATTCAAGTGCATGGTAATGATCAATTTACAGAGGAACAAATCCATGAAATAAAAAATATAGAACATGTGGAAACAGTACTCGAAACGATTACTGTCAATGCATCCGCACATTCATTTTTGGAGAGTCGTGATACACAATCTGATTTATATGTTGCTAATATGCATGATTTTGAGCAAGTCAATGGCAAGCTTGCGGAAGGAAAGTATCCAACAAAGCCAAATGAAATCGTTGTAGGTTATCATTTTGCTCAAACATTAGTCAATGATGCTGAGCGTAAAATCATTGAAGAAAAGAGTAAAAAAGCTGAATTAGAAGGCACGTTTTATAATGGTAGTGAGGAAGGTTATAAGGACTCATTAATTGGTAAAGAGATCGAATTATCATTAATGCCACGTACTGAAGGGGCAAAAGAGACAGAGAAAAAGAAATATACGATTGTCGGTGTTATGAAGAAGCCCTCTTATGATTGGATGATCAATAACTCCATTTATATGGACACAGAGCAAAAGCCAGTGCTAGCTACAAATTTAGCAGCAACAGGTACTGTTAAAGAGGATGACATGTTTTATTCGGAGTTTAATATTTTTGCTGATAGCATGGAAAATGTAAAGCCGATATTAGACAAACTAAAAGACAAAGGTTATAGCGTTTATTCAATTACTGAACAATTGGATCAAATGAATGTATTTTTCCTAGTGTTAAAAATTGGCTTAATATTTGTAGGAACAATTGCTGTCTTGATCGCCTCAATTGGCATTTTCAATACAATGACAATGGCTGTTACAGAGCGTACTCGTGAAATTGGTGTTTTAAAGGCAATCGGAGCAAGTCCAAAACTAATTCAACGATTGTTCTTAATGGAAAGTACGTTCATTGGTGTTATTGGTACTTTGATAGCTGTAGCTATTTCATATGTTATTAGCTTTGTAGCAAATGCTGCATTGCCTTTAATTCTAAAAGCAGCAACAGGTGAAGATGCATTTAGTAGAAATGAAATTACATTTTCCCTTATTCCTTGGCAGCTCGTGCTTATTGCATCAGCGATTAGTATTGGGGTAGCGATGGTTTCAGGCTATCGTCCAGCACGTAAGGCCACAAAAATTGATGTTATTCAAGCATTAAGACAAGAATTATAATAGAAAGGGCGGTTCAGAAGTTTATTGAACCGCTCTTTTAATTTGATTAAGCAAATTCAGAAATACCCGCGGAAGGAGAGCGAATACCCGCACATCACCATGAAATACCCGCAGAAGGAGCATGAATACCCGCGCATCACCATGAAATACCCGCGGAAGGAGAGCGAATACCGGCGCAACACCATGAAATACCCGCGGAAGGATGACAAATACCCGCGCATCACCATGAAATACCCGCGGAAGGAGAGCGAATACCCGCGCATCACCATGAAATACCCACGGAAGGAGAGCGAATACCCGCACATCACCATGAAATACCAGCAGAAGGAGCATGAATACCCGCGCTTCGCTCACAAATACCGCGGATTTTATAGGTAAGCCTGTAACTCATTCGCTAAAAACGGCTTGGCATTTAGTAACTTTAAAAAGGCATCGTAGCTAGCGCGCTGTTCAGAGCTTGGCTTTTTACCTGTATGATAGGCTCGTATTAAAATGTTTTTTGGTGTATTTTCCATATCTATAAACTCTAGCAATTGTGCCTCATAGCCAACAAGTGATAAAATTTCTGCTCGGATTGCATCCGTTGCAAGCGCTGCAAAACGTTCGCGTACGAGACCGTGTTGAAGCATAATATCCAGTGCTGGTGTGTTAAGCTGGCGATTTAGCTCATGTTGGCAACAAGGGACACTTAAAATAACGCTTGCTCCCCATTTTACAGCGCGGGCTAATGCCATATCAGTAGCAACATCACAAGCGTGTAGCGTCACCACCATGTCTACTGCAGACTCCTCATTATAATCATTAATATCTCCTACTAGAAATTCGAGATGCTCATAGCCTAAATCCTGTGCAATTCGTGAGCATTCTTCAATAACTTCCTTTTTTAAATCCAAACCAGTGACACGAATGTCTAAGCCTTTTTCGATTTTTAAATAATGATATAGGGCGAATGTTAAATAGGATTTGCCTGAACCAAAATCTAAAATACGAACCTGTCGATCCTGTGGCAAATAGGCTAATGCATCATCAATAAATTCGATGAAGCGGTTGATTTGTTTAAATTTATCGTATTTTTGTTTTTTTATTTTTCCTTCTTCTGTTTGTACGCCAAGACGAATTAAAAATGGGTATGGCTGATCCTCTGCCAGTAAATAGTTTTTCTTGCGATTATGTGTTAAATTGACTTGCTTTGGTGCGGAGGATTTATCGGATTTCCATAGTACTTTGTTCTTTTTTGATAGCTGTACTTGTATTTTTTCATCAATAAAATCAACATGCGCTTGACGGTAATCGTTAAAAAATGCTTCTAGCTTCTCAGGGAAATGTTCTAATAGAATATTTTCATGTTTTAAAATACGTTCAAATTGATATTCAATTTGGATATGGTAAGCATCCTTTAGTAATAAAGGCTTTAGCTTTATACGTTTAACTTCGTTTGATTTCATACGTGGTTGACTGATCGTAGCGGTAACGAGTTGTTGCTGTAAAATACGCTCCATAAGCTGAGCTTTCATTTCTTCAAATGTCATATATTTCGCCTACTTTATCGTGTTATAGATGGCACTAGTTTAACACACTTTATGAAGTGCGATGCTAGTATAAATTTCTGAGTTCATGCTTTGAATAATTATAGGTTATCTTGTATGTTTGTGGTACTTTTATTTATAGAGACATTTAACTTCTTTCGGCGAGAAGTCTCTCACCTCTATAGGTGGTGAGATGAATGCGGGGGTTTAAGTTATTTGATTAAAAAGACAAAAGGGGAAATAGGGGGAGAAAGATGTCTGAAAACATGTATCAATTACTTGCGATTATTATTTATATGATCGCCATGCTAGGAATCGGTTGGTATGCATTTGTTAAAACATCAAATTTAACGGATTACATGCTCGGTGGGCGTTCGCTAGGCCCTGCTGTTACAGCGCTAAGCGCAGGTGCAGCAGATATGTCTGGCTGGCTGTTAATGGGTTTACCAGGTGCGATCTATTTAGCTGGACTTTCCAAAGCTTGGATTGCTATTGGTTTAACAATTGGCGCATATTTGAATTGGCTATTGGTAGCACCGAGGTTGCGTGTATATACGCAAGTTTCTAATGACTCAATTACTATCCCGAGTTATTTAGATAATCGTTTACGTGACAACACTAAGCTAATAAGAATTGCGTCAGGTATAATTATTTTAATCTTCTTTACATTTTATGTTTCTTCAGGAATGGTTGCAGGGGGCAAGTTTTTTGAGAGCTCATTTGGCTATGAATACCATACTGGTTTATTAATTGTATCTGCTGTTGTTGTGGCGTACACATTATTTGGAGGGTTTTTAGCGGTTAGTTATACAGACTTTTTACAGGGACTTATTATGTTTTTAGCACTTATAACTGTACCATTATTCGGATTGTTTTTAACAGGTGGAATTGGAGACACAATAGCATCCATTAAAGCTGTAAATCCTGAACACCTAAGCTTATTATCTTCAAATGCAACTGCTGCAGTAATTATTTCATCACTTGCATGGGGACTAGGTTATTTTGGACAACCACATATTATCGTACGCTTTATGGCTATTAGCTCTGTAAAGGAAACAAAGCAGGCTCGTCGTATCGGTATTGGCTGGATGATGTTAAGCTTATTCGGAGCGATTGCGACCGCTTTAGTAGGTGTGGCTTATTTTGAGCAAAATGCAGGAGAGTTAAAGGACTCTGAGACAGTATTTATTGTTCTTGGCCAAATTTTATTCCATCCATTTATTGCAGGTATAATGCTAGCTGCTATTTTAGCCGCAGTAATGAGTACAATTTCATCGCAATTAATTGTTACTTCATCAGCGCTTGTAGAAGACATTTACAAAGCTTTATTTAATAAAACAGCTGATGATAAGCATTATGTCTTTATTGGCCGTGTCGCTGTTTTAGTTGTAGCTATTGTCGGAGGTATTTTAGCATGGAATCCAGATAGTACTATTTTAGACTTAGTGGGCTTTGCTTGGGCTGGCTTCGGTGCAGCGTTCGGTCCTGTAATATTGCTGTCTCTATATTGGAGAAAATTAACGAATTACGGAGCGCTCAGTGGGATGGTAGCAGGTGCAGCAACTGCCTTTGTTTGGGGAAAAATAAAGTTCTTATCTGATACATTATATGAGATTGTTCCAGGCTTCTTAGTATGCTTAATCGTTGCGGTTATTGTCAGCATTTTGACATATAAACCGAATAAAGATATAGAAGAAGAATTCAGTCGCACTGAAGTATTATTAAGAGAAGAACGTAAATAAATAAATGAAGTGCGCCTTTTGCATAGAAGGCGCATTTTTTACAATATATATATTATTAAAGATAAGAGTTAACATCCGCCGGAGGCTTTAACTTCTTTCAGCGGTGTTTGGATACCTGCTGAAAGAAGTTAAACAACACGAATTAGGGCATTATATGGTAAGATGAAGAAAATTTGTCGTAATAGCACCAAGGCTTGGTGGGAGGTTTGTGGATGGATAGAATTAAAGAAGTAGATATATTGTTGGAAAAAGCTATTTTAGTTGGCGTAAATTTACGGAATGATGAGCATTTCGAGTATTCAATTGAGGAGCTAAAAAATTTAGCTGAAGCTTTAAATGTTGAAGTTGCCGGCATTGTCACACAAAATTTAGAGCGCATTACGCCATCTCATTATGTTGGTACTGGAAAAATTGAAGAAATAAAAAACTTTTATGATGAAGCACAAGCAAATTTAGTGATTTTTAATGATGAATTATCACCTTCACAAATTCGTAATTTAGAGCGTGATTTAGAGACGAAAGTTATTGATAGAACGATGTTGATTTTGGATATTTTTGGACGTCGCGCTAAAACACGTGAAGCACAGATGCAAGTCGAGTTAGCACAATTACAATATATGCTACCTCGCTTAGTCGGCTTGCATGCATCTCTCAGCCGTCAAGGTGGTGGCACAGGAGGTGGCTTTAAAAACCGTGGTGCTGGTGAGACAAAGCTTGAGCTTGACCGTCGAAAAATTGAGGATCAGATTTCGAAAATAAAGAAGGAGCTAGAGCTTGTAAAGGAGCAACGAGAGACGCAGCGTAAACAACGACGCAAAAATGCTGTTCCTGTCGTTTCTATTGTTGGCTATACGAATGCTGGTAAGTCAACGATTATGAATCAGTTACTTACGAAAATAGGGCAGGAAGATCATAAACAAGTGTTTGAGAAGGATATGCTTTTTGCTACACTTGAAACATCTGTCCGTCAAATAGAATTACCTGATAAAAAGACATTCTTATTAACAGATACAGTTGGTTTCGTTAGCAAATTACCGCATCATTTAGTGAAGGCATTCCGCTCAACATTGGAAGAGGCTCGAGATGCCGACTTATTACTCCATGTTGTAGATGTTTCCAATTCTGAGCACGGCTTTATGATGGAAGTAACAAATGAAACGCTCAAGGCAGTTGGCGTTGAAGGGATTCCGACAATTTATGTGTATAATAAAGCGGATATAGCAAACGTTCCTTACCCTGTTATAAGCGGTGATAATATTTGGATTTCAGCGAAGCAGGGGATTGGATTAGAGGAATTATTGCAAATGATACGTCAGCATATTTTCTCTAATTATGTAACATGTAAAATGCTTATTCCGTATGAACAGGGAAATATCGTTTCTTATTTAAATGAATATGCCTCTGTCCATGAAACAGCATACGAAGAAAATGGTACATTGCTAACAATAGAGATAAAAGAAGCGGATTATGCAAAATTCCAACAATATGTAATTAAATAATCGATCACAGCATTGTTTTAAGGGCATGCTAGAAGCACTTCGTGTTTCTAGCGTGCTTTTTTGTAATCGAAAAAGCGAATTTATACCACTGTGAATGAAATTTTGGATAATATTAGCTTATTTATAAAAAAGTAAATAATCCGATTATAAAATATTTTAGAATAATTTAATGGTGGTTAATAATTTAGTGGATATTAAATAGTAAGAAAACTTAGGAATATCAATGGGTTTGGTATAATTAAAGTAAAATCAATCTGAATTTAGAGAAAAGTAATAAATTTCTAACATTTTTTAAAACTCTTGAAAAACTCTTGAAAACGCTTTAGTATGATGAAACAAAGTTTTTTTCCATTACTAATGGGGAATAATATTTTTATTGAATAATGAAATCGGGAGAGGATATTTTTATGTCTACTAAAGATGAAATTGTAAAATCCGTCCCTCAAAATGGCTTTGTCGGACACCCTAAAGGGCTCTTTACATTATTTTTCACTGAATTTTGGGAACGTTTCTCGTACTACGGTATGCGAGCAATTCTGATTTTCTTTATGTATTATGAATTGAATGAAGGCGGTTTAGGCCTAGATCGTGGAACAGCGAACTCAATTATGGCTATCTACGGATCAATGGTTTACATGTCAGGGATTCTCGGTGGTTGGATTGCTGACCGAATACTAGGTACACGTAGAACCATTTTCTATGGTGGCGTGTTCATTATGTTTGGTCATTTACTGCTAGCGTTACCTGGCGGCGTGAGCATGTTATTTGTTTCAATGGCCTTTATTGTTATTGGGACAGGCTTATTAAAACCGAACATTTCAAGCGTTGTCGGAGATATTTATGCTGAAACAGATAGTCGCCGTGATGCAGGTTTTTCAATTTTCTACATGGGTATTAATATGGGATCATTCCTTGCACCTTTAATTGTCGGAACAATTGGACAAAAGTATAATTTCCACCTAGGCTTTGGTCTAGCGGGGATCGGAATGTTTATTGGTTTAATTATTTATAAATTAACAGAAAAAAAATATTTAGGGATAGCAGGGTTACAGGTAAACAACCCGTTATTACCTGAAGAACGTAAAAAAGTCTTTACACGATTTGGGATTATAGCTTTACTTATTATTATTGTTGGGGCAATTGGTATCAAAACAGGCGTACTAACAATGAATGTTTTTAGTTTAATTATTACGACACTAGGTGTTTTAATTCCGACGGTGTTCTTTATTTATATGTATCGCAGTGAGAAAACAACGAAGGATGAGAAGTCTCGTTTGCTTGCTTATATTCCTTTGTTTATATCGGCTGTAATGTTTTGGGCAATCCAAGAACAAGGGGCAACTATTTTAGCAACGTTTGCAGATAAACGTACACAATTAGATATTGGTGGTTTCCATATTGAATCTTCTTGGTTCCAATCGTTAAACCCTTTATTCGTCGTTACGATGGCTCCGTTATTTGCTACGTTATGGTTGAAGTGGGGAGATAAACAACCATCTACACCACGTAAATTTTCTTATGCATTATTCTTTGCAGGATTGTCATTCATAGTGATGATGCTTCCAGCGTATTTATCTGGTGGTACAGATTTAGTAAGTCCATGGTGGTTAGTATTATCATTCTTTTTAGTTGTAGTTGGGGAGTTATTATTATCGCCAGTAGGTTTATCAGCAACTACAAAATTGGCTCCAAAGGCTTTTGCTGCACAAACAATGTCACTGTGGTTCTTAACAAGTGCAGCAGCGCAAGCGATCAACGCACAACTTGTAAAAGTCTATGAAGTTGTAAGTGAATTCACATACTTCGGTTTCTTAGGCGCATTATCCATTGTATTAGGGATTATAATATTAGTACTTTCGCCAATTATTTCAAAAGCAATGCGAGGTATTAATTAATCAAAAGATGCAAGTACAGTTATTCAAATAACTGTACTTGCATTTTTTTGTATTAAGAGATATTTTGTTGATACTTTTCACATAACGTGTGGTTGATTTCCATTCCGGCTGGGCGCTTTGCCGCTGACGCTTCGCTTTCGCGCAGAGCAGAGCTTCCTGGGGGCGTCCGATGAGCCGCTTCGCTGCGCTGCAGGGTCTCGGGCCAACACGATGTTGGTCACGAAGGCGTTATCACAGGATGTGATGATTTTAGCCTTCGTTCCTCTATTCGCTGATCCCCGAGGAGTCGCCCAGCCTCCACTCCAATCAACTATTATGCTTTAACAAATGTTATCCCAAACTTTTGAGGATAAGTCTGATCCTTTACTTATTATATGCATATTTTTAGCTCGATGTAGCATTTAGCGGAAATCAGCATCTTTCTAATCAATAAAAATGAATAAGAGGTGGTTATTCAACCAACCTAGTTCTTATGCTTCGATATGAAAATTATCTCCAATCTGAAAGTGAAAAGCTGTAACATGCAGTTAATTTGCTGAATGCGGGACGTTTCTATGTAGAAAAGTTTTCATTTTCATTTATAATAATCTTAATAGTATGAAAATTTAAGGAGCTAGATGCTATGAAGGAAGCTTTGAGTCGTTTGAGACCAAGATTAATGGAGATTTTCACGTATTTGCACGCGCATCCAGAAATAAGCTGGGATGAGGTAGAAACAACAAATTATATTGTTGATTTATTAACACGTGAAGGTTTTTCACCAATACGCTTTAAAAACAGTACAGGGCTTTATGTTGACGTAGGAAATGGTAGTCCTAAAGTCGGTTTGCGTACGGACATGGATGCGTTATGGCAGGAAGTAGATGGTGAATTTCGTGCGAATCACTCCTGTGGCCATGACGGTCATATGACGATGGCAATCGGTACTCTATTACTTTTGAAAGAGCTTGCTCCATCATTCAACGGTACAATTCGTGTGATTTTTCAACCGGCTGAAGAAAAAGGAACAGGTGCTTTATCAGTTTTAAAAGAAGGAATCATTGATGATTTAGACTTTTTATTTGGTGTCCATGTAAGACCGGTCCATGAGCTTGAAGACGGTACATATTGTGCCGCGTTGCATCATGGAGCCTCTCGATTACTTGAGGGGGAAATCATTGGAGAAGATGCCCATGCTGCTAGACCGCATCTCGGCGTAAACGCCATTGAAGTAGGAGCGACTATTATCGAAGATTTAAGAACGCTTCATACAGACCCAATGATTCCTGTATCAATTAAGATGACAAAATTCCATGCAGGAGGAGAATCCGGCAATATTATTCCTGGAAGTGCATCGTTCACCATTGATATACGAGCTCAACAAAATGATGTAATGGGTGCACTTGCACAGGGAGTAAAAAGGGTTATTGACTCTTCTAAGATTTTGCATAAAGTGCAGATTGAATTACGTACAGTAGCAAATATAGTAGCTGCTGAGGTAGATCCAACTGCTCAATATATTATGGAGCAGGCGATCGTGCAAGCGACGGGGTTGTCGAATTTAAGAAAGCCAATTCATACACCTGGAGGCGAAGATTTTCATCACTATGCTGTTCAACGCCCGCATTTAAAATCTACGATGTTAGGTTTAGGCTGTGGGGTAACACCAGGCCTACATCATCCGAAGATGAAATTTAAGCAGGCGAGGCTTGTGACGGGGGTTGAAATTCTTACAAGAGCGGTATTGTTAGCATTAGAGTCGGGGGATACAAAGGAGGGATCAGCATAATGTTAGAGAGAGTGCGTATTCAAAATATAATGGCACCTACAGAGATTGCAGAAGTACAAATTTTGAACGAAAGTATTTGGGGGAGTCAGGCTATTCCCTCGCATCAATTGTTAGCGGCTGTACAAAATGGTGGATTAGTCCTTGGGGCGTATTTAGATGAAAAGCTGATTGGCTTTAACTACTGCTTTGTTGGTTATCGACATGGAAAAATGTATTTACACTCACACATGATTGGTGTGGAGAAAACATATCGTGAACAAGGTGTAGGTGAATTATTAAAGCATGCCCAACAGGAATATGCAAAAGAACATGGGTTTCAGCTTGTGATTTGGCTATTTGATCCGCTAGAAGTATGTATGGCTAATTTATCATTTTTGAAGCTCAATGCCTTTAGTTTTCAGTATGAAAATGATTATTATGGTCCGCTCAAGGATGATTTTAACGATGGGTTACCTTCAGATCGAATTGTTGTAGAATGGTGGATTGAAAGCGATCGAGTGGAGGATTCCTTGGATGAACTGGAAGAAGGAGCTGAAGAAATTGTACCGTGGTCTTTAACGGTAGATGGCTTACCAGTGCTCGATATTGATGGTGAATTTCAGCGCGAGCAATTATATGATAAGGACGCCTATTTATTGCCCGTTCCTCAATTTTTACAAAAGATGAAAGTGGAGAGTCCTAGGCTTGCAGAGGACTGGCGTTATAAAGTACGTACTATTTTAACGACATTGTTTGAACAAAATTATGCCATTGTTCGAGTAAAAAAGAATAAGGAATATGTTCATAGCTATCTATTAGTCAGACGCTCCTTATTAGCTTTATAATAAGGATAAGGAGTGAAATCTTGTGAAACTAGAACAGATTACAGTTAGACATATAAAAATGCCTATGAAAGCACCGTTTACAACGAGTTTTGGCACAATTGATGAAAAAGAACTTTTACTTATAGAAGCGATAGATCAATCAGGAACTGTAGGATGGGGAGAAGCTGTAGCCTTTGTAGCGCCTTGGTATACAGAGGAGACAGTAAAAACAACATGGCATATGCTTGAAGACTTCTTAATCCCCATCTTGTTACATAAAGAGATAGGGCATCCAGATGAAGTTAGTGCTTTGTTCTCCTCTATTCGTCGTAATTGCATGGCGAAGTCCTCTATTGAAGGAGCTATATGGGATATTTATGCTCAACAAACGAAACAATCACTTGCTCAAGCGTTAGGCGGAGATAAGGAGCAAATAGAGGTAGGCGTTAGCGTAGGTATTCAATCTTCTACAGAAGCATTAATTGATTTATTAAAAGGCCATGTAAATAAAGGATATAAACGAGTAAAAGTGAAAATTAAGCCTGGCCACGATGTAGAAGTTATTCGTGCTATTCGAGCTGAAATGCCAGATCTGCCATTGATGGTAGATGCTAATTCTGCTTATTCAATGAATGATATGGATGTATTGCAGCAACTTGATGCATTCAATTTATTAATGATTGAGCAGCCATTAGTTGTAGATGATATTGTCGATCATGCAAAGCTACAGCGAAAGTTAAAGACGCCTATTTGCTTAGATGAAAGCATCACCTCTTATGAAGATGCACGAAAAGCGATAGAGCTTGGTAGTTGTGGTGTTATTAATATAAAAATAGGACGTGTTGGCGGGTTAACAGAAGCAAGAAGAATTCATGATTTGTGTAAGGAAAATAATATTCCCGTTTGGTGTGGCGGTATGTTAGAGGCCGGAATCGGACGAGCACATAATATTGCATTAACGTCGCTCTCTAATTTTGTGTTGCCTGGGGATACTGCAGGCTCTAGTCATTATTGGTATGAGGATATCATTACACCTGAAGTAGTTGTAGAGGATGGGTATATTCGTGTGCCACAAACGGCCGGAATCGGATATACACCTAATATGAAGGTAATTGATAAGCTAACAATCAGTAAGAAGGTCTATCAATAATAGGTTCATCACTAAATGTTGTGGATGACTTCTGGTAAAACGTCTACTATGTAAATAAGTTGATTGGAGTGGAGGCTGGGCGACTCCTTGGGGATTAGCGATATAGAGGAACGAAGGCTAAAACCATCACGTCCTGTGATAACGCCTTCGTGACCAACATCCTGTTGCCCCAAGCGGCTCATCGGACGCCCCCAGGAAGCTTTGCTCTGTGCGAAAGCGTAGTGCTAACGTAGCGGCAGCAAATGTTTTATCTATGCGAAAGCGAAGCGACAGCAACAACAAAGCGCCCAGTCGGAACGGAAATCAACCACACGTTTTGGTAATGATCCCGATAATAGGATAAACAGGGAGAGAACTGATTGAAAAAAAGTTTGCAAATCGGTGGTGCCTATGTAGGAATTATCGTCGGTGCGGGATTTGCATCAGGACAGGAAATCGTACTATATTTTACGAGCTATGGCTTTCATGGGATTTATGGTGCACTTATTGCTACAGTTGGATTTGCTTTAGTAGGAATGTGCATTGCTCAAATTAGCTCAAGGTTGCGTACGACATCGCACAAGGATTTAATTTATCAAATTTCAGGTAATACTGTTGGCTTTGTGATGGATTATTTACTGTCGCTCTTCTTATTCGGTGTTGCAGTAATCATGTTTGCAGGAGCAGGTGCTACGTTTCATCAAATGTTTGGACTACCAGTTTGGCTGGGGAGCATTTGTATGATTGCACTTACTATTGCGACAGTTATGATGAATGTGAAGAGTATTATTAACGTTATTGCAATTGCTACACCCTATCTGTTAGCAATTGTCTCGATAATAGCTGTCTATTCATTAGCCACGATGGATTTAACCTTTGTCGAACAAGCTGTTATTGCACGACAAGCACAGGTAAGTTCTAAAAGCTGGTGGGTTACTGCTTTACTGTATTTGTCTTTTAATATCGGTGTGTGTTTTTCGCTTTTAACTGTTATGTGTGGATCTATTCGTAATGAAAAAGTGGCAGGGATGGGAGGTATAATTGGTGGGGTTTTGCTTGGAGCTTTAATTCTACTTATTAACCTATCTCTTCTTGCAAAAATGAACGTAATCGTTGGCATAGATATACCGATGCTAGCTTTAGCAAATGAAATTCATCCTCTAATCGGTCTACTGATGTCCATTTCTTTATTAGGGATGATTTATAATACAGCGGTGGGGATGTTCTATTCATTTATGGTAAGATTTTTAAAACCTAATAAGACCAGTTTTAAGGTAACTGCCGTTTTTATCGGTGGTTTGGCATTTTTAGCAAGTCTTGTTGGTTTTACGACGCTCGTAGCCAAGCTATATGCTGTGATGGGTTATGTCGGTTTTATATTAATCGTTTTAATTATTTTTGCATGGCTAAAAGGCGTTCGACGAATAGCATAACTGATAAGGTGATTGAGAAAAAATTGTATTTTATTCTCAATTACCTTTTTTTGTGTGTAAAAAGAGTAGGGGAAATTAACTTCGGAAGTAATGCAAAATGTAGATATTCTATTGAGAATGCTTATTTTACAAAGATTCATAAATAAAACGAGAATAATTCTCAATTGAAGGTTGACTGAGAATGGAAACACACTTATAATGAGAATCGTAAGTAATGATAATCATTTTCAATGAACATTGCGAGCAAAAATGAATCTACCGGGGATTACAATGAAAAAAAGATATCTTTTAACAGCAACTGTTGTGCTGTCTATAGTTTCACTATTTATCGGAGTAGTTGATATAAAACCGAGTGATCTATTAGACTTCGAATCAGAAGAAACTAGACTATTTTTTCTTAGTCGTATACCGAGACTTGTAGCCATTTTGTTAGCAGGTGCAGGTATGAGTATTGCTGGTTTAATTATGCAAAGCTTAAGTAGGAATAAGTTCGTGTCACCAACGACAGCAGGTACGTTAGATGCTACAAAGTTGGGGATATTGATTTCGATGATGTTTTTCACAAATGTCACGTACTTTCAAAAAATTTCCTTCGCTTTCATATTTGCTTTAGCCGGCACATTATTGTTTATGCAAATATTAAATCGAATAAAGTTTAAAGATGCGATCTTTATACCGCTTATTGGCTTAATGTTTGGGAATATCCTTTCTTCAATTACGACGTTCTTTGCGTATAAGGCGGATATTATCCAAAACATTTCTGCATGGTTACAAGGAGATTTCTCATTAATGATGAAAGGTCGTTATGAGCTTTTATACATAAGTGTGCCCGTGCTGATTTTAGCTTACATTTATGCGAACCGCTTCACAGTGGCAGGAATGGGTGAGGATTTTGCAAAAAATCTGGGTCTTTCCTATAAATTCATTGTGAATTTAGGTTTAGTGTTAGTAGCGCTTATTTCGACGACGGTGGTGCTAACAGTTGGTGTGATACCGTTCCTTGGTTTAATCATTCCAAATATAGTTTCGCTGTTCAAAGGGGATAACCTTGCTAAGACATTGCCTCATACAGCATTACTAGGTATGTCGTTCTTATTATTGTGCGACATTATTGGGCGTGTACTTATTTTCCCTTATGAAATTCCGATTAGTATGACGGTCGGTGTCATCGGAAGTGCGATCTTCCTCATTATGTTGTTTAGGGGGAAAGCATATGCGTAACCGTACAAAAATGTTGATTTTACTAGGGTTGGCTGTAGCATCTATTTTACTGTATGTATTTTATGAACTTAATGGTAACTATCATTATGCGTTCCCGCGCCGTCTTATTAAAGTGTTTGCTATGTCGTTAACGGGGATTGCGATTGCTTATTCAACTGTTGTGTTCCAAACGATTACACATAACCGTATTTTAACGCCAAGTGTAATGGGACTTGATGCATTATATATGATGGTTCAAACGTTCATCTTTTACTTCTTTGGCTCTATGTCGATATTCGTTATTAATGCCAAATACAATTTCTTACTAGCTGTCTCAGCTATGGTTATTTTTGCGTTAATTTTTTATCGTGTATTGTTCAAGGAAGGAAAACGTCCGATTTATTTCTTGCTGCTCGTTGGTATGATTGTCGGAACATTTTTAGGAAGCGTAACTACGTTCTTCCAAGTATTGATTGACCCAAATGAATTTTTAAACTTACAAAGTAAAATGTTTGCAAGCTTTAACAATGTCAATTCAGATTTAGTATGGCTTGCAGCTGTTGTTATAATCATTGCCTTTATTTATGGCTGGCGTCATATGAACCAATTAGACGTAATGTCTCTTGGACGTGATACAGCCATTAACTTAGGGGTGCCATATGACAAGCTTGTACAGCGTATGCTCATCTTATCTTCAGTATTAATTGCCGTTTCTACAGCTCTTGTTGGGCCTATTACGTTCTTTGGCTTAATCGTAGCAAATTTATCGTATCAATTTTTCAAGACGTACAAGCACTCTGTGATAATCGCAGGTTCTTGTGTAATGAGTATTGTAGCTTTAGTCGGTGGACAGTGGATGGTCGAACATATTTTTAATTTCGATACAACACTAAGCGTTATTATAAACTTCGTAGGTGGCGTGTACTTCATCTACTTATTATTGAAGGAAAGTAGGTCAGCAGGATGATCCAAGTAAAAGAAATCTCTAAGTTTTTTGGGAAAAAACCGGTCATTCAAGATGTTAGTGTCGACGTTGCACCAGGAAAAATTACGTCTTTTATCGGACCAAATGGTGCAGGAAAATCAACATTGCTTTCAATGGTAAGCCGTTTACTTAATGCAGACACTGGAGAAGTATTACTTGATAAATCAGATGTACGTCGTTGGAAATCAGATGATTTTGCGAAGCGTGTATCCATTTTAAAACAGTCAAACTATATGAATGTACGCCTAACAATTCGTGAGCTTGTGTCATTCGGTCGCTTCCCTTATTCAAAAGGAAATTTAAAGTCTGAAGATGAGCTAAAGATAGATGAAGCCATTCAATATATGAATTTAGAAGATATTCAGCACAATTATTTGGATGAATTATCGGGTGGTCAACGTCAACGTGCATTTATCGCTATGGTTATTGCACAGGACACAGACTATATTTTACTTGATGAGCCGCTCAATAATTTGGACATGAAGCACTCTGTACAAATTATGAAAATTTTGCGTAAGCTCGTGGATGAGCTAGGAAAGACGGTTGTCATCGTATTACACGATATAAACTTTGCTTCCGTATACTCCGATCATATTGTCGCATTAAAAAATGGTCGTGTTGTCAAAGACGGTCCAACAAATGACATCATCAACCGTGATGCGCTTAAAGAAATCTATGATATGGATATTCCTGTTCAAGAACAGAATGGTTGTCGTATTTGTGTGTATTTTAACTCTTAAAAAGGTAATAGATGGAAATGTTCATCTAAAAAATAAATTTAAAGGAGCAATTTACTAATGAAAAATTGGAAATTACTTACTGTATTAATGGCGATGATGCTATTAGTATTAGCTGCTTGCGGTTCTAAGGACGAAGCAAAAAAAGAAGATAAAGGTTCTTCGGATAACAAGACTGCTGAAGAGCAAAAAGGAGAAGCTACATCTTATCCACTTACAATTCCAGGTAGCACAGATGGTGAGGAGACTTTTAAAGAAGTAACTCTTGATAAAATGCCAGAAAAAGTTGTTGTATTTGATTATGGTTTCCTTGATACTTTAGATGTCTTAGGTGTTAAAGTTGCAGGTGTTTCACAAAAATCACTTCCAAAATACTTAAGCAAATATTCTGGTAAAGATTATGTAAATGTTGGTGCTTTAAAAGAGCCTGATTTTGAAGCGATCTCTTCAATGAATCCAGACGTTATTTTCATCTCTGGTCGTCAAGCAGCTGCTTACGATGAACTATCTAAAATTGCACCGACAGTATATGTTGGAACAGACTATACTAATTTCTTACAATCATTCAAAACAAACACAGAATTAGCTGGTAAGATTTTTGGCAAAGAAAAAGAAGCTGCTGATGCCATGACGGCATATGAAGCAAAAGTAAAAGAAATTCAAGCAAAAACGGCTAAATCGGAAGATAAAGCTTTAATCGTATTAGGTGGCGAAGGTGCGCTATCTGCCTATGGTAAAGGTTCACGTTTTGGTGTAATTCATGATATTTACGGTGTGAAAGCTGCTGATGACACGATTAAACCATCTACACATGGTGATAGTGTAAGCTTTGAATATGTACGTGACACAAATCCAGATATTTTATTCGTAGTGGATAGCGATGCAGTTAGAAATCCAAATGGTGAATCTGGTACAAAAGCGGCAATTGAAAACGAAATCGTTGGCGCAACAAATGCTGCGAAAAACGGCAAAGTGTTCTACTTAAATCCAGAAACTTGGTATCTTGCTAATGGCGGTATCACTTCTGAAACGCAAAAAATTGACGATGTGTTAAAGGCGTTTAACTAATATGTTTGTACAAATTAAACGTATTGTCGTTACGGAAGGGAATTCGGATAAAGTAGTTGAGCATTTTGGTGCCAAAAAAGATGGTCCATCATTGCTTGAACAACAGCCAGGCTTTATTGATAAGCAAGTACTTGTAAAAAAAGTACGACGTGGTGATGAAGAAGTGCTAATTATGGTTCGATGGGAATCAGAGGAAGCGTGGAAAAACTGGGAGAAGTCCCCTGAGCATGTTGCTGGTCATAAAGCAAATGCTGGTAAACCGAAGCCTGATCATATCATTGAAAGTGGCCAAGAAGTTTATTATGTAAAAGGTTAATAATTTAGAGGTGTCTCAAAGTTCATTTGAGGCACCTTTTTTCTTATAAATAGAACATGAAGCTTCGTATTGTCCGATAGAGATGCAATGATAGATAGTCAAAGTGGGGGATAGAGGAGCGAAGGTGGCGGATAGAAGTCAGAGTGACGGAAAGAACCATCAAAACGACCTAATAGAACTATACCTGTGCCATACCCAGTCTAGTATTAATGTTTAATGGACGTTCTATTCCATGCATTAAATGCTTTTGTAATATTAAAAGAAATACCATTGTCACTGATGGCAACCCCTGTAAAATAAGCAGTTGATTGTTTGGGTGACCAATTTGCTTCATTTACAGCAGTAAATTTCCTTAAAGAGGACATTTGCATTGCTGAATTATAAAGATAGATAGGTAAACCGACTATTTCTCCAATCTTAACTGCATTTTCCATAGATGAAGTGTTAGAGCAATTGCCTCTTGCATTTATAATACTAAAGCTTGGTGACGTATAGATTATAGGTGTATGTATATTTAATTCTGAGGTGAATGGACTTACTAATGGCAACATAGACAGACTTTCTTCAGATACTCTTATAATTCCATATTGTTCAATAAAACTGTCTAGCTTTTGCTGAAAAGTATCTTCAAATCCAGGAATATTGCAAATGAAATTTGAAAATGTAGATGTGCTTTTATACGCTGCTAATGTTTCTTGAAAAGCCTGTTGTTCGGCATCAATAATAATTTGCTCAATATATTGCTGTTCTTTTGAAGGTTTTTTAATAATGATTTCTTCTTCAGAGACAAAAATTGCACAGGAAAAATTAGCTGTAAGTATTAAAACGTTTCCATGTACTTCATTTTTCATTTCAATCACTCCCAGTGTTTCGAGAATTTCCTTGTTAATAGATTTAAATGATTCCTATACAAAATGACTCAACACGATAACGTAGGGGATTTCTATTCTGAATCGGCGTTAGTGTGACTTTAATTCCCAAAAATAGCCCAGCCTTTATTTCTAATTTTTGACGATAAACTTTATAGCTTTGAATTAATCAAAAATTAGTGTACGAACAGAATACAAATTTATTCTAGCTTAGTTTAAGCGTATCATCAGTGAGGACGCCATTTCAATGCTGAGTTTACGCCAAAAAATGGCGGTCAATAATATAACACCGCCACTTATTTTACTATCCCTAAATAAAGAAATGGCGTGCTTCCCACAAATACCGCCACTTTTTGGCGGTATGTTGTCTAATAATATAGTGTAAAATATTCCCTTATAATTTCGATTTCTAGTATTATTTCCCATTAATATGTATACTATTTAATAACAAACTTAAGGGAGGAGAGGACTATTGCAGGAGCTTGATGAACAAATTAATGAATCATTGGACATTCTGATTGAGAACGAGGCATTAGTAGGTCATGAACTACGGTCAATGCTAAAAAGTTTTAAGGAAGAAAAAAAAGCAGTTGGCTATTCATTTGGTAAGCTATGTTATTTGCATTATGAGGCATTTACAGATTGTTTGAACGAGGACATCTATAAAGTTGCCGCAGCTATCGAACTGTTAATTTTATCGTTTGATATTATTGATGACTTGCAGGACAAGGATTCAGACTACATTTGGACTAAAACACCTGAATTATCATTAAATGCTGCTTTAGCTATGCTAGTTATGGCTTCTAAAATTATACGTGAGACTTCCTTTGAACACAAAAATACTGCTATTCAAATACTAGAGGATTATGCATTACGAAGCATAAACGGTCAGCAACTGGATTTACTTAATACTTGTAGGGATGAACAATCATATATACAAATGATTGAACTAAAATCGGGTTCTTTAACAGCGATGGGTTGCTTAATTGGTGAAGTGCTTGCAAAAGGTGAGATATCTTCGGAGGTTGAAGAGTATGGGAGATTCATAGGTATTATCCAACAAATTAAAAACGATATTCAAAGTTTAAAAACTTGGGGACCTAAAAATGATTTGCTAAATAAAAGATACTCATTGCCTATTATTTATCTTTTATCACAGGAAAATGATGTTTCAAAGTCTGTTGTAAGCTATTATAATGATGATATAGATGCATTTTTAGATAATAATGCTACGGAAAACGAGTTGACAAATGGTGGTGCGATACGTTATGCAATTACTATGAAAAATGTTTACAAGTTTAAAGCGTTAAATACTCTTGAAAATGTAGCTATGAATGAGGTAGGTAAAGACTACTTAAAAAAACTAATGAAATGAGGGTATATATATGATGAATGTAATTCAATATCTAGAAAAAAACCCAGACCTAGTTGCTCTATTAAAAACACAAAAAGCATCATTGATTGGAATATCATCTTTAGAACAAAAAGCAGTTTTAGATGCGTTTAGTAGTGAAATAGAGTTGAAAAGTGAAGCTTGGGAGTAAAATTGTTGAGTAAAAAGTTGTTTTGGCCCGCTATAACGCTCTATTTAGTGATTGGACTTTATCTGAATTATATGAATTATAGTGGGCCGTTATTAGAAATTGGGGTAGAAAAAGAGAATGGCAAGTGGGGAGTAACGCAACCTTATTTTAAAGACTGGACAGGATGGAAGAACATTTCATCATCTGATGTTATTTTAAGTGTAGATGATGTGCCAATGGATCATCTAAATCAGGTGAAATATAAATCTAAAATAGTAGCTGCTAATAAAATAACCATATTGAAGCCTAATGGTGAAATAAAAGACATACATATCAAACAATTGGATGTACCGAACCAATTTTATTCTATATTACTATTTCCGGCTTGTTATTATTTATTAACTCTATTTATTACTATCTATCTACATTTTAACCAAAAGAATACAAAGCTTACTAACTTACTTATTCTTTTTATGTTAACTGTTGCGTTAGCTTATGTAAGCAGTGGAGTAGCTAGTAGATTAAATGGAATTGGAATCATAGTAAATCGCAGTAGTATGGTATTGTGTTTAGTTATATTATTACATTTTTTAAGAGATTATTATTCATTTGTAAAAATATATTGGGTGTTTACAAACAATATTAAATTCTTTTATATATTTCCAGTGATCTCTTTTTTACTGGGCTGTATTAGTACTTTCTATCCTGCTTCGTATCATTTTTTGGCTGATGTAGTATTAGTCCTTTTCTTCATTCTCCTTATTACCATACTTAGTATTTTATTGCTAAGTTATTTCAAATATAAATCACCTCAGTTAAAAATATTGTTAAGTAGTATAATGATACCGTTTCTGCCATTTCTTTTTTTATTTGCACTCCCTAACCTTTTTTTTGATAAGTATATTCTTTCAGGTGAAGTCAGTTCTTTCTTTTTATTGCTTATTCCTTTTAGCTTTATCTTTACACAGTTAGCAGAACGATTATTTGATATCGAATATCATATTACTAGATTACGTTATTATGTAATCTTTTCATCGTTTTTTACTTTGTGGTTTATGGTTGGATTGTATTGGATTGCTGGAAAATATTTGACGATGGCTGTAATGTCAGGTGTTTCATTTTTTACCTTTACATCGTTAATTATTCTTTTTTACATAAAAGAGAAGGTCGATTACCGAAAACGAAAAATCTTATTTTCTACAAAAGGGGATTATATACATCAATTATATACGGCGGTAGATAAGATTGGTAAAACAATAAAAATAGATGAACTTCTAGAGAGGTTTGCTCAGGAGGTTTCTTTACATCTTGAGCTCGAACACGTATTTGTATTAACTTATGACTATGACACAAAGCAATTCACATCAACGATTGAGGGAAGTCTTCCGATTAATCCAATGGTAATGGAAGATTTAAAATTGGGGGAAATTAAAAAATTTGACCAAGTCTATCTAGCCTTCCTCCATCAAGATGCTCATTATAAAAGAGCTTTAGTTTTGGGACATAATAATTCGATTCATTTGAAAGACGAAGAGCTTCTATGGCTTGAATTGCTCTTATTATATGTAAATAATTTTATTGAGAATACCAAGATGGTAGAAGAACTATTAGAGGAACTAATGCATATGAGGCAAGCAGATGATAGTCAATTACCTTGGTTAAACAAATTATTATGGTTAAGGTTTGAAGAGGAAAAATATCAATTAGCTCAAGAATTACATGATACAAATTTGCAAGAGCAGCTCCATATTGCCCGGGAGGTTGATGTCCTAGTTAATATGAAGGATGCAACAGATATCCAGCCAAAACTTGCAGAAATTCATCAGCATATGGTGACATCTCTACATGATTTAAGAGCTTATTGCGAAAATTTGAAGCCCCCATTATTAGATACCTTAGGACTGAATGCGGCATTAGAAAAGCTAATTCGCAAAGTAATAGAAAGAGCTAGTTTTGTGTTAATTTATACGATCGATCGCCTTTATTTAGAGGATGAGCGTATGAATTTAATGATTTATCGATTATTTCAAGAATTACTCAACAATGCTTTAAAACATTCCTATGCAACAACAGTTGAAATTCATCTACAGGAAATGGACGATGGTTTCGAAATCATCTACAAGGATGATGGTGTAGGCTGTAATATGAATGATATTATTGTCGGAGAATCAATGGGAATTCAAGGTATGCAAGAGCGTGTAAAGGCCTTTAACGGGCAACTTTACATCGATTCGCAGATTAATGAAGGAATGTCTATTAGAATTACAGTAAAAGAAGGAAGTGATACACTTGATTACGATGCTCATAGTGGATGATCACCCTATTGTGTTAGAAGGGACGAAAAATTTATTTCAAGAAAACGAAGATATTATAGTTGATACAGAAAGTGATGCAACTCATGTCATCCAGAGAATAAAAAACAAACCATATGATATCTACTTAATTGATATAAATATGCCGTTAGAAAATGGCATTAATTTAGGACGAAACATTAAAGCTATCCAGTCAAATGCTTCAATTATCCTTTATACTGGTGATGATATTACTGATTATTATCCACTTATTTTAGAACGGAAAATAGAAGGTATTTTAGCTAAAACGGCATCTAAGGAACAAATTTTACGAACTGTTCGGGCCATTGCAAATGGTGAAATTGTTTTACCTCAAGATTTCTTGGATTTTCTTGATAATAAATTTAAATTGCAAGATGCAAAACTCGATATTCACTTAAATGAAAAAGAAAAGAAAATTTTAAGACTAATTGCGGAAGGACATACGAATAAAGCGATTGCTATAGAGTTAAATATTCCTCAGCGAACAACCGAAAGATATTTAACACAACTGTTTTCTTTATTGAATGTAGATTCACGGACAGAGGCTGTAAATCTTGCAGAAAGAATGAATTTACTATAGATTGTCTGTATGTTATACTAACTTCTGTTGGTATATTTTTCAATAAAAAGGGAGACTTTAGGTGATTGTATAATACCATATTTTAACTTAGTTAATTACACCTAAATTCCGATTCTAAATACCTATAATTTTTTTGTGACACCGCCAAATTTTGGCGGTGTTTTTTGTATGTCCGCCAAATCACGCCAAAAATCGGGCCGAGGACCGCCAAAAAATTGGCGTAAACCCAACATTGAAATATCGGTGTAAGTACTGGTACGCTTAAGTTAATCGTGGTTAAGTAGATTTTGCTATAGTAAGTAATACTATATAAGATTTCATTTAAAATAAGAGCCTGGCTATCTATGAAGAAAGTAGAGATTGTAGATTTTTTTAAAGTTACTAGCTAGTCAACGTACTTCACCATAAAACTTTATATAAAGGTAGGCGTGTATTTTGAAAGTAGAACTTGAAAATTTATTTTCTATAGATGAATCTAGTCAAGATCAAGTTATTAATGTTTATAATCGCTATGGTATTTTTATCGGTGCACCTAAAATAAGAAAAAGAAATTTAAAGGCATCTTTTAATCCTATTTTTACATTAAATGAAGACGTAACATATGAACATGTAGCAGCACTATATAAATCATTGGAACACGAATTAGGAATTGTTTCAATCGGAGAACGTTTTTACTTTGACTTTTCGGATAGCGAATATGAGCAAGCACCATTGTTCACACTAAACTCAACTGGTAACTCACCTGATATGTTTATAGATGATAGAGGAACTTTATTTTCTATAAACACTCATTGCCAGCATTGCGGACTAATGGAAAAAGAACAGCTTTCGCCATTAGTGATAGATACAACAGAAATGAAAGACCGTCATCTAGTCCATGTAAGTGGATATTGGGTGGCTTCACAGGAATTAGTGAATTTAATGAAGCAAGAGGATATTAAAGGCTATGAACTTTTAGAGGTTATTCATCGAGGACCGGAAGAAGGGAAGCAAAAAGCTTTTCAAATTTTTCCGACACAAGTATTACCAGAAGGTAGCACTGAAAGAGTTAAATTGTATTTTGCGACAGAACAACCGCCATGTCGTTGCGGATTAAGTGGAGCAATCAATGGTCCTGATATTTATAAGCGTAAAGATTTAACCAATATAAAAAATGATGTATTCTTCTCAGCAGAATGGAGCCATGACGGAAGATATTTATATCGAAAAACTTTGTTTAGTAGAAAGTTTAGAGAATTAATTATTAAAAAAAATATATCTCGTGAGGTAAGAGGAGAGAAGGATAAAAACTTCGGGCCAAAAGATTGGTTATTCGATCCAGTACTATTAAAATAATTCAGACTGAAGATGAGGAAGTGTATATTTTGTTTAGAAAAATAATACCTATCGTTGCAATCTTATTTATCGTTGCATTAGCTCTTTCAAATTATTTTAATAAGGCAGAAGAAAAAACATTTGTCATTCCCCAGGAAAGAGGGGGCACATTGGGTTAGTTTTCACCAATCCCCTCGTACCTTAAAAAGCAAATTCACCTCTAACTGACTTAAATATGATATGATGTGAAAAATATAACAGCATATAGTTTTGAGGTGAAGTATTAAATGAAAAAATGGGCTTATCCTTTAGCGGCATTAACGCTCATTATCTTTTTTGTGTTACGAGTTACTTTTCAAAGTAAATTAATCAATACTTTTGATACAAAAATGGCTGATTTATTTTTCGGTAATCGTTTTATAGAATTTTTTCACTATATTGGTGAACCAGCATTTGTAGTGTCTGTAGCTTTAGTCTTAATAGTGTATTTAGCATGGAAGGTAAAAAATAACCGAGGTATACTATTTGTTTTGTTAACAATTGCAGGTGGGAATGTACTTAACCAATTATTGAAAAAATGGGTACACCGACCAAGACCTGAGATTGAAGATCAATTAACATCCTTTAGCTTTCCATCTGGACATGCTATGGCCGGTATTTTGTATTTATTTACAATAGCCTATATTTTTTCGGAGAACAATAGCAAGGAACGTAAGACATTGCTTTGGCTTGGGGCAATTGTTCTAACTGTACTTATTGGTTTGTCTCGAGTTGCGGGAGCCCGTCATTTTGCTTCAGATGTAGTGGCCGGATGGAGTATGGGTTATACGTGGTTTATCATTTGTGTAATTTGGTATGAACGTCGAAAGAGACTTTTTAAGGCGGAAAATAAATTATGAATTTGGAAAGGGAGCCATCTAATTGAAGGTGGCTCCCTTTGTTATGTAGAAACATACTTCTAAACATACCGCCCTTATTTCACAAAGCGTTTCAATTACATTGAAACAGCTTTTTCTGCTTCCATAAGCTTTTTTACAACTTCTAAGCAATCATAGAATGTTTCAAAGGGCTCATAAGGAAGCTGAAGGTCTTTACAGCGTTTAATAAGATGATCTCTAGCAAGTACTAAATTTGCCTGTTTTGCTGCCTCAAAATCAGAAAGTGAATCTCCAATCACGATTTTAAAATGATTGCTCTGTGTAACTTTTCGCATAACGCTTGGCTTGCAGCAACCACAACCCTGTGTCTCAAATTTCGCACATTCTTCATCACAGCTATTTGGAAAGATGAGTTTAATGTGCTGTCCTGAAAAATCAGCGCTGTTACAATATATACCAGAAAATGGACCGTATTTTTTTAATAGTGGCTCAATGAAAAAATCGACACCCCCACTAACAATATAAAACGGAATATGTTTCTCTTGTGCAAAACGAACGAAATCGCCAAACCCCTCACGTACAATAGCCGTATCCAATAAATATTGGATCACAGCATCCTTTTGTTTAGTTGATAATAGCTCGAACATTGCTGAAACACCATCTTTAAAGGTTATAGTTTGTTCCATCATTGCTTTTGCAATTTTCTCAGATTCCTCTGGAACGAATTGAGTCATTAGAGAGACGATATTATCTGTTTCTGTTATAGTGCCATCAAAATCACAGAAAATAATTGGTTTCAAGCTACTTCCCCCTTTAAGAAAAAACGTCTACTTTTGCAGTAGACGTCCGAATTTTACCTTTACACCATTTTCATCGGCTTTTGTTAAGATAATTTGATGATCTGGAAATTGATTTTTCATGGAATTTACGAAATCTTGTGCAATAGCAGTAGGGATGATGGAAATCAGTGTTGGTCCGGCACCGCTTAAAGCCGTTCCAAATGCACCATTAGCCTTTGCGGCAGTATGAATTTCTGTATATTGTGGAATTAATTTGGCGCGGAAAGGTTCATGGAATAAATCAGCTTCCATATAACGACCTGCACGCTCAAAATCATGAACCATTAATGATGCTGCTAGCATATTTGCATTTGCAGAGGCCCTCACTGCATATGCACGGTCAAATTGTTCTGGTAAAACTGACCGAGATTCACTTGTTTTTAGTTCGACATCGGGCACATACACAACAAAGAAAGCATCAATATCACTGACATGAAATGTATCAACAACGCCATTTTCATCCATTGAGGAAATTGTTAATCCTCCTAATACCGAGGCTGTTGCATTGTCTGGATGTCCTTCGATTTGTGAGGATAAATTGAGTTTATCCTGTACAGTTAAGCCTAGGTCACAGACTTGGTTAGCTAATTCAATTCCTGCAACGATGACTGCTGCACTACTCCCCAAACCACGGGCTAATGGAAGCTCACTCGCCATTTCAACACGGCAGGCAGGTAGCTGCTTACCGTATTGATCCGCAATATTTTTGGCAATCACGTATAGTAAGTGCTCTTCCAGCTCAAACTCTTTAGGACCATTATCATCGAGGTGGATAATTTCCCAACTATCCTGTAAAGACACAGTTAACTTTAAGTAAAGAGACAAGCCAAGTCCTATTGAATCAAAGCCCGGCCCTAGATTTGCTGTGCTCCCAGGAACTGAGATTTCCCACATATTACTCATAGTACGCCCTCGATGTATTTTCGAATTTCTTCTTCATCGTTTTTAAGTGAGACAACATCTACAGTTGAGACATTCATTGCAGTTTCAGGATCTTTTAATCCATTACCCGTGAAAATTGTCACAACTTTAGAGCCCTTGGCAATCTTGCCATTTTTAACGGATTTAATAACGCCTGCTAATGATGCAGCTGAACCTGGTTCGACGAAAATTCCTTCAGTGCCAGCAATTAATTTGTAAGCAGCTAAAATTTCTTCATCTGTAACCGAATCAATAATTCCACCAGACTCATCGCGAGCTGCTTCTGCAAATTTCCAGCTTGCAGGATTGCCGATACGAATAGCTGTCGCCACTGTCTCAGGATTAGCAATAGGTTCACCTTTGACAATTGCAGCTGCACCTTCAGCTTCAAAGCCGAACATCTTTGGTAAACCAGAGCCTTTTGCAGCATCATATTCTTTAAAGCCTTTCCAGTACGCAGTAATGTTACCTGCGTTACCAACAGGGATACAAAGATAATCTGGAGCTGTTCCTAAAGCATCTACAATTTCAAATGATGCTGTTTTTTGACCTTCGATGCGGTATGGATTCACAGAGTTTACAAGTGCGACTGGAGTTGTTTCACTTACTTGACGAACAATATTTAATGCATCATCAAAATTACCGTCGATCTCGATAATTTTTGCACCATACATTGTCGCTTGGGCTAGTTTACCTAGGGCCACTTTTCCTTTAGGGATAACGACTATGGACTGGATTCCAGCACGTGTTGCATAAGCTGCCGCTGCGGCTGATGTGTTACCAGTTGAAGCGCAAATAACACATTTGCTACCATCTTCAATCGCTTTTGCAACGGCAAACACCATACCACGGTCTTTAAAAGAACCGGTTGGATTTGCACCTTCGATTTTTCCATAAAGCTCAATGCCAAGTTTTTTAGATAAATTTACTAAATGTATAAGAGGCGTATTGCCTTCGTTTAAAGTTAGAGCAGGTGTATTTTCTGTTACGGGTAAAAATTGTTTATATTCTTCAATTAGGCCTTTCCACATAACGTTTACGATCTCCTTTTGTTCTTATAGAAAGAACAGTTGTTTTTGTATAAAAGACATTTTAACGCAAATTGCCCCATGTTTTCAATAGCATTTCAGAAATTGTCGAAACAATTCGGTAATTTGAATTTTTGCTTGTCACTTTCTTGAAACAACTGTATAGTAAACTTACGATTGTATAGTCAAGTGTAAAGACAGGTGATTAAAATGACGATAAATACAGTAACAACGAGTAAGTCTCAACAATCTATTTCTCGTAATAAGCTTTTAGGGATAGCAGGCGTTGGCTGGCTTTTTGATGCAATGGATGTAGGAATATTATCATTCGTTATTGCAGCATTAGCAGTTGAGTGGGGATTAACGCCAAGTCAATCGGGCTGGATAGGTAGCATAAACTCAATTGGGATGGCTGTAGGAGCTCTTATTTTCGGCGTGCTTGCCGATAAAGTGGGACGCAAGCAAATCTTTATGTGGACGCTTGTATTATTTTCGATTGCAAGTGGCTTGTCTGCATTTACAACTACATTAGCTGCTTTTATGGCACTACGCTTTTTAGTAGGCATGGGACTAGGGGGAGAATTGCCAGTCGCATCGACGCTAGTTTCTGAGAGTGTAGAAGCCAAAGAGCGTGGGCGAGTGGTTGTTTTACTGGAAAGCTTCTGGGCGGTGGGCTGGTTAATCGCAGCATTGATTTCGTATTTTGTTATTCCATCATGGGGATGGCGTATAGCTTTATTGTTAACGGCAATTCCAGCAATATATGCAATTTATCTTCGCTGGCACTTACCAGATTCACCACAATTTGTCGTGAAGGCAGAGTCTAAGAAACGTAGTGTTGTGCAAAATATTCGAGAAGTATGGTCAAAAAAATATGTACGCTCGACACTTATGTTATGGGTGCTATGGTTTACGGTCGTTTTCTCGTATTACGGTATGTTTTTATGGCTACCAAGTGTCATGGTTGGTAAAGGCTTTGATATGATTACGAGCTTTAAATATGTTCTTATTATGACGCTTGCGCAGCTACCAGGTTATTTTACAGCTGCATGGTTTATAGAAAAATTCGGACGAAAATTTGTACTTGTTTCTTATTTAATTGGTACAGCTGTAAGTGCTTTCATTTTTGGTAATGCTGAAACAATAGTAGTGCTATTAACTTCTGGGATGTTTTTATCGTTCTTTAACTTAGGGGCTTGGGGTGCACTTTATGCGTATACACCAGAGCAGTATCCAGCTATTATTCGTGGAACGGGTGTAGGAATGGCAGCAGCTATTGGGCGCATCGGTGGTATTTTTGGACCTCTGTTAGTAGGCTTTTTGTTAACAGCAGGTTATGATATCGGCTACATCTTTGCTATTTTCTGCGGAGCGATTATTATCGGTGTTGTTGGGGTCATATTTTTAGGTCAAGAAACGAAACAAATTGAATTAGAATAACAAAAAGAATCATGTCTTGGATGAACTATAGTCCAAGACATTTTTTATAATTTTACACTACCGTCGCATGAATTTTAACTGAAATTTCAGATTTATTATTCCGCCTTTTTAGAGTAAAAACGAAGACATGT
>NZ_LITM01000001.1:217951-228335 GCF_001275675.1 Lysinibacillus sp. FJAT-14745
TTTTCGTGCCTGGAATATATTACAGAAAATTCAGTTTAAATATTAGCGTGGAATTATTTTAATGCGACGCTAGTGATAATTTTATTACATAAAAATTATACAATATTAATTTTTATACAAATATTTTTAAAAATCTGTTAAAATCACAATCAATAAGGTACATCTCTGAAAATGGGGATGCATCTTGTTAAAATTTATAGCATCTGAATAAGTTGTCTGGAATGTAGGCTATGGACTTATTGGGGATCACAATGCTACAAGAGGAAACCCTGAAGCGAGCTTCGTTAGGAAAGCGCTCAGTGGCAACCGAAATTAACCTTCAAGTGATAGTGATGATTCATCTATAAACTTTGATAATGAAATAGCACGATTTTATGTCTTTTTTTCGAACTATTATATTAGCAAGTTGAAGCGGTAGAGATTTTTCCGAAAAGTCGTTGTATTCAGAATATAATCGTGATACTGTATTTTTAATCGAATATAGAGTCAGTAGGAAACAATCTCCAATCGTGATAATTTCATTGAAAGAAAGGTTGTTAGAAATGAGCATTAAAGAAAATATAGAAAGAAAATTTGTCAGGCTGTCGAAGGGACAGCGTAAAGTTGCACAATTTGTTATGACTAACCCTACAGTTATAATTGGTAACGGAGCAGCAGAAGTTGGTAGACTGGCTAATGTTAGTGAATCAACAGTTATACGTTTTTGTTATGCGATGGATTTATCGGGCTATGTAGAGCTTCAAGACAAGGTTAGAAGCTATTTAATGACTCAAAACGATGGTGCGAGTCTTCAACCTACATATTCTTCAAGCAAGGAGGATATTCCGAGTTTTGGTAAGGTGATGCAACGTGATATTCAAAATATTCAAGATACGATTCATTTGATTAACGATCGTATGCTTCAAAAAAGCTCAAAATGGATGCATGAAGCGGAGAACGTTTATATTTTAGGTACTCGTCAAGCTGCATCCATTGCAAATTGGTTATCGTCTACAATGAAAACTTTACGCCCAAATGTGAAACAGCTTCGCTCAGAATCCGACGATATTGTACAGCAAATTAACAGTATGAGTGAGCATACGACATTAATAGTTTTTTCATGGGAAAAGCATTCAAACGATATCCAAACGATTGTAGAAATTGCCAAGAAGAAAAAGGCTAAAATTATTGCCATTACTGGTTCGGCATTGTCTTCTATTCGGGAATATGCAAGTGCGTTATTTACACTTGGTCTGAAAAAGCAATCTTCATTGGACGTTATTCCAGTTTTGTTTTCGTTTTTACATGCGCTAATTGAGGAAATGGTCAGTCAGGATAAGGCACAATATGAGAAATATCAGCAATCATATGAACAAGTGGAAAATAATTTGCTATTCTTAGATGCTGCAAGAGAAAAGCAGGTTTTCTAAAAACTTTACAACGCTACACATAAAAAAAGATGTCCAAATAAATTTTAGACATCTTTGAAAAAGAAACTTATAAAATTTTGCTTAAGCTATATTCGTTAATAAAGGTATCATTTAATTTAATGGCGTTTTGTCGGATACCTTCTTGCTGAAAACCTAATTTTTTAAACAAATTTAAAGCACTATCATTATGCTCCATAACAGATGCTTCTAAGCGTGAAATATCTCGCTGTATAGACCAGCGTTCAACTGCCTTCATCAGCTCTGAACCGAGACCTTGTCGTTGATACTCTTCCTTAACAGCGAGGCGAACTGATGCAACATGCTTAGCTTTAGAATGTTTATATCCATGGACAACGGCATAGCCAGCAAAAATGCCATTTAATATACAAAGTAAAATCGTACGGTTTTTCAATTGTTTCCAATAGCCTAAATCTTTACGAAGCTGTTGAACTGTGAGGTCTAATTCGTTTTCCATATTATACATGAAGTCAGTTTTTTGGAAAATTTCTTCTTGCAAATGAATAAATGATCTAGCATCTGATGCTTCAATTGCTCGAATTATGTATGCAGGTGGGTTATCGTCATTTTTAGAAATATTGCTCGTAGTCTTCATTTGTGTACGCGCGAAAGTTACACTGGTACCGAGTTTTACATCAATGACATAGTAGCCTGCATTTGTCCATGACAAATAGTGAGAGAGTGGGGGCTTTGTTTTCTTCCACCAGCTCCTATTCAAGTAAGCTGCATTTGGTAAGGCTTGTCCCATAATATTTTCGAGTTCGCTAAATGATAAAGTAATTTCTTGGTGTAAAGCTACTTCAAAATAATTTGCTAAAGGAATATACTTTTTTTCCATCTTCTTTGTCATCGTGATCCCCATTTCCTGTATATCCTAATAAATATAGACTATCTGATGATAGCATAAAATTACGGTTTCTTAAATATAAAAACACAACTATATATCTACTAATAGTAATTTTTTTTTATAAACTATGCATTATTATCATTAAATATTATAAATAGGATGTTATTGGTAGATAAAAATATTAAATTTAATAATGACCTAGATATGGTTTGAATAGGTAGTTTCCTAATGATTACCATACAGTAGGTTTGATTTCCGTTATGACTGTGCGTTTTGTTGTTACTGACGCTGCGCTTTCGCACAGAGCAAAGCTTCCTGAGGGCGTAGGATGAGCCACTTGGGTCAAAGATGTGTATTGTGCGAAAGCGCAGTGCAACGTAGCGGCAGCAACACGATGTTGGTCATGAGCCGTCATCACAGGGATTTTAGCCTTCGCGTTTCTCTACTGGCTCGCTCCAGGGCTTCATCTGTGATAGTATAATCTCCAAGGAGTCCCCGAGTTTTTACTCCAATCAACTCATATTTATGGCATACGTTTTAACAAAAATCCTCCTCCATTTTGTGATTGACTAATAAGTCGTTAAATTAGCTTTTTTAATGTAGAGGAAAGATAAATAATACATGAAGACGCAGTTATCTTAGAATAGAAGATTTTAGTTGTGTAATGGCAGTAGATCCTTCATAGATAAACTTTCACTTTATAACATGTTTGTTCATAAGGTATGATAAAATAAAAAATAATAAATGTTATTGCCATTTAGGAGGAATAGATTCAATGAGTAAAGTTTTAGTTTTTGGTCATAAAAATCCAGATACAGATACAATTACATCTGCAATTGTATATGCATATTTAAAACAGCAAATTGGCGTTGATGCTGAAGCGGTACGCCTTGGAGAAGTAAATAACGAAACACAATTTGCATTAGATAAATTTGCTTTTGAGGCACCTCGACTAATTTCATCAGTAGTTGGAGAAGCGGAGAAAGTAATCCTTGTAGACCACAATGAATTCCAGCAATCTGCTGATGGAATTGAAGAAGTACAAATTGCAGAAGTAATTGATCATCACCGTATTGCCAATTTCCAAACGGCTGATCCACTATACTACCGTGCAGAACCTGTAGGCTGTACTGCAACGATTTTAAACAAAATCTTTAAAGAACATGGTGTAGCAATTCCTGCAAACATTGCTGGATTAATGCTTTCTGCTATCGTTTCTGATACTTTATTATTCAAATCTCCAACTTGCACAGAGCAAGATGTAAAAGCTGGTGAGGAGCTAGCAAAAATTGCAGGTGTTGATGCCGCTGAATACGGTTTAGCAATGCTTAAAGCGGGTGCTGACCTTTCAGATAAATCATTAGAAGATCTTTTATCATTAGATGCAAAAGAATTCCAATTCGGTGAATATAAGTCAGTAGTAGCTCAAGTAAACGCTGTCGATATTAACGATGTACTGGGTCGCCAAGAGGAATTGGAAATTTTATTAAATAAAAATGTAGAGGAAAATGGCTTAGATTTATTCTTCTTTGTTGTAACAGATATTTTAAATAATGATTCAACTGCCGTTGCAATTGGACAAGTAGCAGAGGCTGCAGCAAAAGGATTTGGCGCTGAGCTTGTGAATAATCGCATTCTTTTACCAGGTGTTGTATCTCGTAAAAAACAAATTGTTCCAGTTTTAACGGATGCATTAAAATAATGAAAAAGAGGTTGCCCTCAAAAAGGCAACCTCTTTTATATTGTTGAAAAACTATTGTGTCAATGAAATTAAGGTGTCCTATTAAATAAAGTATGCTCTTCGGCAAAACGTGGGGTTGATTTCCGTTCCAGCTGGGCGCTTTGTTGCTGACGCTTCGCTTTCGCACATAGCAGAGCTTCCTGGGGGCGTCCGATGAGCCGCTTCGCTTCGCTACAGGGTCTCGGGCCAACACGAGGTTGGTCACGAAGGCGTTATCACAGGATGTGATGCTCTTAGCCTTCGTTCCTCTATCGCTAATCCCCGAGGAGTCGCCCAGCCTCCACTCCAATCAACCACTTCACACAACATGCGTTTTAACAAAATGATCTCCAACTTTTTAGTTTATCGAAACACTTTCAGGAATTATCGACCAACTTTTAAATTTTATCGATAAATTTTCAAGTTTTATTACCTAACTTTTAATTTTTATCGACATCAACCTTCCCGCAGTGAAAACTAGTAGCCTAGAACGGAAGTCACTCTCATCTAAAAAGCCACAACATTCACAAAAATTCCCTTGATCATTTTGTTTTTTAATCTAGCTTTAATGGGTGTACGGCAGGACCTTCAAGAACTTCTCCTTTGGCATTAAAGCGAGAGCCATGACAAGGGCAATCCCAAGTTTCGTCGGCTTCATTCCATTTTGTTTTACAGCCTAAATGCGTGCAAGTTGGTGTATTGGCATGTTTCACATAACCTGTCACGAACTCCTTGGCTACGAAGCCTCCTACCTTTAGCATTTGCATAAACTGAGCCCCGAATTTCGTACGTGCTGGCGAATAAAGAGGAATTGCACCATCCTCATTCCCTGCTCCTGTTATTAGGGATGATAGTATATCTCCCGCTACAAAAGAATTGGAAAGCCCCCATTTTCGATAGCCAGTTGCAATGAAAACATTAGGCAAGGACGGTGTAATCCTGCCAACATATGGGACCATATCTGGTGTTTCGATGTCCTGCGCTGACCAGCGATAGATTGGCTCCTGATCGAAATGTGCCTTCATTTCATTTTGAATGGCCTCATAATAGGGCTCTGTATTGGTTGTTTCACCTGCAATATGATTAGCTCCACCTAACACTAAATAATGCTCGTCGTTAATGGTAGCCGTCCGAATAGAGCGAGTAGGATGATCTACGCATAAATATTGACCTTGTAGTGTATCGGTAATTTTGCTAGCAACCATATAGGAACGACTGTTAGAAAGTTTAAAAAGCTGAAGTCCTCTAAAGGCTTCGATTGGATAGTGTGTGCACAAAATAAGTTTGTTATATTGAACCGACATATCATTTGCGGTATGTAAGTTATTTTGTGGTATGTTTAATTGCTGAACACGGGTATTTGTGTAGATTTTTGCGCCCATTGATAATGCTTCTTTTACAAGGAAATTACAAACTTCTACAGGATGTATTTGAGCCTGCTGGGACATGCTAAGTGCTTTTGTAACTGGGAAGGGAAGCTCTGTATCAGAAGTGATTTTCGCCTTAATATTTAATACTTTATAGGCATTCCATTCTTTTAATAATTGGGCATAGCCTTCTTTTGTTTGGCAATAAAGCAAGGAGTCTACTTGTTGAATACTTTCTTTAGGGAGTAACTGTACTGCTTTTTCAACTGCTATTTGATTGAGCTGATAATAGAGTCGTGCCTCATCTACAGAAAGTTTTTCAATAAGGTTGGCATAAACTAAGCTATGCTGTGCAGTTAATTTTCCTGTTGAATTACCAGTCGTACCATGACCGATATGGGAATTTGCCTCAAGCAAGACTACATCTACACCTGATTTTGCTAAGACATAGGCTGTATATAGTCCCGTCAAGCCTCCACCGATTATACATACATCACAAGTTGTTGATGCAGGAAGAGATGGCAGAGAAACGGGATCAATTGTACCGAGCCAAAGAGATTGTGTCATACATAACCCTCACATTGTTTTTACGTTCAGTATGTAGATTGATTTGAAAATTTATGCAATGAAGCATAAAGATTGCCTTACTGTAATTACTATCGCTACAATGTAGCAAAAGGAGCGTGACTACCTATGAAAATTGAAATCTGGTCAGATTATGTATGTCCATTTTGTTATATTGGTAAAAAGCAACTAGAGCAGGCGATTCAAGATACGGGTCTTGCAGGGCAGGTAGAGCTCGTTTATAAAAGCTATCAACTTGACCCAACAACACCTGTGGATACAAATGTGACTACATATGAATCATTGGCGAAAAAGTATGGAATGTCTCTAGAAAAAGCGAAGGAAATGACGCAAGGTGTTGCTGCTCGCGCAAAAGAAGTTGGTCTAGATTATAATTTTGATAATTTAATGGAGGAAAATACATTAAAAGCGCATCGTCTAGTAAAATGGGTAGAACAACAAGGGGATGTTACAGCGCTTGTTGAAGCACTATTACACAATTATTTTATTGAAGCAAAGCGTATTGGCCGGGATGATGTATTAATCGATATTGCTGAGCAAGTAGGTCTAAATCGTGAAGAAGTTGCAAAGGTTCTTTCTAACGATGATTTTAAAACAGAAGTAGAGACTGATATTCAAGAAGGGCTACAGCTTGGTGTACGAGGGGTACCGTTCTTTGTGTTAAATCGTAAGTACGGTATTTCTGGGGCACAACCACAAGAAGTATTTGAAGAAACTTTACGCAAAGTAGCAGAGGAAGAAGGCTTACAACCAGGATTAAAGATGGCTGGCGCTGAAGATGGTGGAGTTTGTACCGATGATAGTTGTAAATTTTAATGCTGTTAGAGAAAGGTAAGAAATAATAGAACCTGATCATTTTGGGCGAAGCCGATTAGATAAGTGAGGTACCCGATCAATTTGAAATTTCTATATTTCAGTCAAAAGTCTGAGTCTACTAACGTTGACTTTTTTCGCGAAGTTTTTTAATATACTTATATATCTTGAATTCGAGATATTAAACTTTGATTTTAAGGGAGAATTTATATAATGAATGTATTAGTAGTAAAAGCTAACAACCGTCCAGATGGTATTTCAACAAAAATGTATGACACATTTATGGAAAACGTACAAGGTGTAGCTGTAACGACTTTTGACGTATTCGCAGAAGATATGCCTTATTTTGGACAAGATCTTTTCAATGCTTTTGGTAAAGTTCAAAACGGTGAAGCGTTAACTGACATTGAATCACGTCTTTTAGCAGCAAAACAAAAAGCGATGGATGCTTTAACTGCAGCTGATGTTGTTGTATTTGCTTTCCCACTTTGGAACTTAACAATCCCAGCGAAATTACAAACTTTCATTGACTATGTATTCCAAGCTGGTTATACATTTAAATATAATGAAAACGGTCAATTAGAAGGCTTAATGACTGACAAAAAAGCAGTTATTTTAAATGCTCGTGGTGGTTACTATTCTTCACCTGAAGCACAACCAATGGAAATGTCAGTTAACTACATTAAAAATGTTGTTGGCATGTTCGGTATGGAAATTATCGAAGAGGTTATCATTGAAGGTCATAACGCGTCACAAGATAAAGCACAAGAAATTATTGCAAATGGCCTAGAAGCGGTTAAAAAAGTAGCTCAATCTTTACAAACTGTAAACGCATAATAAATTATTTTTTAATAAAGGTTCTCTCTAATTTGAGAGAACTTTTTTTGTTTTTTTCATAGAGGTATGGTGATGGTAAGGAGGTCTGAAATATTGGTATTATGCGCTTATTCTCGATTTACATTTAATAACATCACATTATGTGAAATAAATATGAAATGATATTAATCTATCATTTTCCAGTAAAGTGTTTTGCTATTCGTTTAAAAATACATACAATTAGGACTAATTGTTCAATTAGAAAAGCAATTAGTATAATATAATAGAAATCGTAGGAAAATATTAGATTTATAAGGAGGTTGTTGCATGAATAAGAAATTAATGACTAAATTCTTGGCAATGCTACTTGTTCTATTCACGGTATTACCATTTGGGCTATCCGCAAATGCTGCATCAGGTGATGTGACACGTGGGGATTATGTGAAAGAATTAGTAGAAAGCTTAAATGTGGAGCTAGGTGATGGTTCGAAAATTGCCTTCACTGACGTCTCTAAGGATTTAGCCCCGTATGTAGAAAAAGCAGTAGAATTGAAGCTTATTAAAGGTAAAACTGCGACATTGTTTGGTCCAAATGATAAATTGACACGTCAACAAGCATTTGTTATTTCTGCTCGTGGATTAGTCAATGAAAACGCTCCGCTTTCTGTATTAAATAAGTTTAAAGATGCAGATCAAATTGCTACAACACATAAGCAAGATTTAGCAAATGCCGTTGCAGCAAACATCTTACAAGGCTTTGAGGATAACACAATTCGTCCTCGTGACTATGTAACAACTGATCAAGTACAAAGTATTATTGAACGCTTTGTAGCCGAATACAAATTACCTACACCTACAACTAAAGTAGATCTTCAAATTTTAGGAACAACAGATATTCATACAAACCTTGCAAATTATAATTATTTCTTAGATACTGAATCAGCTGATGTAGGTTTAGCAAACACAGCAACATTAATTGAACAAGCCCGTGCTAAAAATCCAAACACATTATTATTTGATAATGGTGATTTGATTCAAGGAACGCCACTAGGATCTTATAAAGCGTTAGAGAACGTTTTAAAACCAGGTGAAGTTCATCCAGCTATTGCAGCACTAAATGCACTGAAATATGATGGTGGTACTTTAGGGAACCATGAGTTCAACTATGGTTTAGAGTTTTTAGATGAAGTATTAAATGATGCAAAATATCCGGTCGTAAATGCAAACACATACGACGCTAAAACAAAAAAGCATATGTATACACCTTATGTAATTCTTGATAAAGAGGTTGTAGACAATACAGGTAAAAAGCACACGCTTAAAGTTGGTGTTACTGGTATCGTACCTACAAAAATTGTTGAATGGGATGCTATCCATTTAGCAGGCAAAGTAGAAATGCAAGAACCAGTTGAAGCGGTGAAAGAAGTTGTACCAGAAATGCAAAAAGCAGGTGCAGACGTAATTGTAGTACTTTCACACTCAGGTATTGGTGAGGATACTTACGTAAAAGGTAACGAGAACGTAGGATACCAAATCTCTGAGATTGAAGGGGTAGACGCTTTAATTACAGGTCACTCTCATTTAACATTCCCGGGTGACTATAAAAATCTTAAAAATGTTGATCAAGCAAAAGGGACAATTAACGGTGTGCCTACCGTAATGGCAGGAAGCTATGGTAGCTATCTTGGAGTCATTGATTTAAAACTAGAACAACAAGGCTCTAAATGGGTTGTAGTGGATGGGCAAGGATCTATCCGTTCTATCAAACAAGAAGGTTTACAACCATCTAAAATAGTTTTAAATGTTATTAAAGAAGATCATGAAGGTACGTTGAAGTATATACGTCAGCCTGTTGGTGAGACAACTGCACCAATCCATAGCTACTTCTCGATGGTTCAAGATGATCCTTCTATTCAAATTGTGACACAAGCTCAAAAATGGTTTATTGAAAAAGAGTTAAAAGGTACTGCTGATGAAAAAACACCACTACTTTCTGCTGGTGCCCCTTTCAAAGCAGGCTCTCGTAATAACCCTACAGATTACACAAATATTCCTGTAGGTCCGCTTGCGATTAAAAATATGGCAGATATTTATGTTTACGATAATACTGTTGCAACGATTAAAGTAACAGGTGCACAAGCAATCGAATGGTTAGAAATGGCTGCTGGTATTTTTGCAACAATTGATCCAAATCAAACGAAAGAACAAAATATTATTGACCCAGAGGCACGTTCTTACAATTTTGACGTATTAGATGGCTTAACATATCAAATCGATGTCACATCACCGGCGAAATATGATAGTCGAGGTATTTTAGTAGACAAAAAAGCAAATCGCATTAAAAACGTGCAATACAATGGTAAACCAATCGATTTAAACCAAGAATTTATCATCATTTCGAACAATTACCGCGTGGGTGGTTCTTATGGTGCCACGTTTAAAAATGCAGATGGCTCTAATGTAACTAACTATGCTTATGAAAATCGCCAAGCTGTAATTGATTACATTATTGAAAACAAAAAAATTAATCCTGCTGCGGATAACAATTGGTCATTTGTACCGTTCCCAGCAAATACAAAAATTATTTACAACTCTGCTAAGGCTGCACAAAAAGTCATTCCTGCAGGTAGCAATATCGAATATTTAGGAGATACAGAAGGCGGCTTTGGTAAATATTTAATTAAGTAATAATGACATGTTAAAAGGAGAGTGCGTTATTAAACGCTGCTCTCCTTTTTGGTGTGCCCGGCATGCACATGAACTATAGGGTGAAAGTCCCGAACCCCGAAGACAGAAGTAGAGGTTAGCC
>NZ_LITM01000001.1:230333-231368 GCF_001275675.1 Lysinibacillus sp. FJAT-14745
AATTGAACCGCCGTATACGGATCCGTACGTACGGTGGTTGGAGAGGTCGGGAGTTAGTCACTCCCTCCTACTCGATTGTCGCTCAAATGTATGATAACGTGTTCCTTGAAATGTTAATAAGCCATAGTCATCATCTGCAATCTGTCCATAATCACGACCACTCATTTTTAACTTATTTCAGCGGTTGTCCAAACATCCGCTAAAATAAGTTAAAGCCTCCGGCGGATGTCACTGAATCGGAAAGGAGTTCTTTGTGCAAGCACAAAGCCGATTCTGGACGCAATTATGCCAAGGCATAATTGATTTCTAGCCGATCGCCACTTTGTACTTCGAAAGTTACATAGTACGATGTATGGGCACTAGAGTTACCAGAACCGCCACTAGTATTCGAACGTTTTGTTACGACCTTAGCGGGTACTGTTAATAATGGCTCGTTGTTGTTTTTCGACCATTGTAAGATACCTTTAACAATGGTAAATGCGATAACACCGAACACGATAAAAAACATGATTGAAATAAAAGTGGGTACAAAAGAGAATTCATTAAACCCAACCATAAAAGTCCTCCAATCTACGAAGTATTATGCTTGAAGTTGTTAAAAGGATTTATTTCAAGATCCACCACAACATCAATTACATCACTAAATTAATACACCACCTGTTTCTAGGAGAGTATTATTAACTAAATTAAAATCCCGACGGTCAATTAGTGCCTTAGCCTGGAAGCCACTTGCGCCTATGGTTTTACACTGTTTCCTGTATATACTGTTGTAAATACGATAGGATTCGTTCAATTTCCATATAAAGCAAACTTCTTATCTTCTAATTTTTCAATATATGTAGACGCAAATAAAATTTTTGGATAAATGTCAGCGTCAAAAAAGTCACATGCTTTTTCATGGAAAAGCAAACCGTATCTTACACGAATAATAAATTAAACAATTCAGATTTTCAATGAGTTTTTGGCTCATCACCAAAATCCGGGGATGACAAAATCAATGACCTGTTTCCAAACGTAAACGGAGGAAAAGATGGG
>NZ_LITM01000001.1:232604-238081 GCF_001275675.1 Lysinibacillus sp. FJAT-14745
ATACGTGAGTTTTCACTTTTTTTCTATACTTTAATGGAAATTTATTGATGGTCAACCCCAAGTTATGGTGATGAGCCGAGTTTTTAGAAAAAATGGTAAAATATTACGAATTGAAGTACTGTAACTTTTCATCTACAAAGGAGTACAACAATAGAAGTAGTCATAATAATAAAATCATGTGCATTTATAATAGAAGTAAGTGACCTATTTTTATTCAATAGTAAGCCACCATGACTACTCTCTGATCGGGCGGCCATGGCTAATTTTTATGCCATCATTAGCTTGTATATGATGTTGTATCAAAAGGAAAGGACGAAAATGAAAAACAACCACAGTTACATTTAGTAATAAAATAATAAATAGTAAATAAATTACCTATAGTAAATAAGTTACTTCAAATTTACTTTTTTAATAATAATCGTTACAATAGAGTACATAAGAGGTGAAAAAAATGACTGAGTCAAATTTATGTCCTCGTTTAGCTAAAGCAATGGATTTAATTGGAAAACGCTGGACAGGGCTAATTTTATATCAATTATTAGACGGACCACAGCGTTTCAATGAGATAGAATCTTCATTACCTGTAAGTGGTCGTTTATTATCCGAACGTTTAAAAGAGCTAGAAAAAGAAGGGCTTGTTGAACGAAAAGTCTATTCAGAGGTACCAGTGCGTGTTGAGTATTCTTTGACGGATAAAGGTTGGGCATTAGAAGGAGCAATTCGCAATATCGAATCATGGGCAACGAGCTGGCTTTAAATTGTGAAGTCGGTGAAGCCTGTCTCGAAATTTCTGATGGATAGATAAACATTGGACATATGTAATACTAATGACCATGAATTTTCTTTATCATATTCATCATCTCTGCAGGGACTCTCGCTACCCGTTAAGGCGAGATAAAAAATAAAATAACCTTCATTTTACTTGTCAAATCAGGGTTCTAAATCCATACTAGTGTAGAGTAAGAAGGACGTTAGAAAGGAATTAGCTCTCATGACAAAAGAACAATGGGTGGCGGATTTAGCACAGAGCGTTAATCCAGCCAATATTAAGTTAGATGAATCATTACAGCAATATACTATGACAAAATTAGGCGGTAAAGCGGATGTTTTCGTTCTCGTTGAAACAGAGGAAGAAGCAGCAACGGTTATTCGCTATGCCCATAAGAATAATATACCTTTATTAATGTTAGGTAATGGATCTAATATGGTCGTTCGTGATGGCGGTCATCGAGGGATCGTTGTTACATTTTCATTTTTAGATGAGATTCGCATTAATGGTGACCATGTTTACGCGCAAAGCGGTGCACTTATTAAGGATGTATCAAAACTGGCTGCGGCAGCATCTTTAACAGGTTTTGAATTTGCATGTGGTATCCCTGGCTCAGTTGGTGGAGCTATGGCAATGAATGCAGGTGCATATGGCGGTGAAATTAAGGATATTATTATTTCTTCGAAAGTGTTAACAAAAGAAGGCGAAATTTTAATATTATCGAAAGATGAGCTTGAACTTAGTTATCGTCAAAGTATCATTGCTAAGAAGGGGTATTATGTATTATCATCCGAATTTCAATTAGCAAAAGGTGTACAGGAAGAAATTGATGCAAAAATTGCTGATTTAACGTTTCAGCGAGAATCTAAGCAGCCGTTAGAATACCCATCTGCAGGGAGTGTTTTTAAACGCCCACCAGGTCACTTTGCTGGCAAGCTTATTCAAGATAGTGGCTTACAAGGAAAAGGCGTAGGTGATGCAGAAGTATCAACGAAGCATGCAGGCTTTATTGTTAATAAAGGTCATGCAACGGCTACTGAATATATTGCAACAATCCAAATGGTACAACGAGTAGTAAAAGAAAAGTTTGGCATCGACTTAGAAACAGAAGTAAAAATCGTTGGTGACGACTTATAGGATACTACGCTCTTCGCCAATGGTGAAGGGCGTTTTTTGAGGAGTGAAACAGAAAATGAAGTTTATATCATGGAATGTTAATGGAATTCGAGCATGCTTAGGTAAAGGGTTTTTAGATTTCTTCAATCATGTAGATGCAGATTTTTTCTGTATTCAAGAAACAAAGTGCCAGGCTGAACAAGTGGAGATTTCTCTTGAGGGATATGAGCAATATTGGAATTATGCACAAAAGAAAGGTTATTCAGGTACAGCCATCTTTACAAAACATACCCCACTCGCAGTACGTTATGGCGTTGGTGACGATGAATCGCAAGAAGAGGGAAGAATTATTACACTAGAGTATGAAGATTTTTACTTAGTGAATGTTTATACCCCAAATTCACAGCGGGATTTAGCGAGATTACCTCTTCGTTTAAAATGGGAGGATCGATTAGCGCTATATTTAAAAGAGCTAGATTCCAAGAAACCTATAGTTTACTGTGGTGATTTAAATGTTGCACATATGGAAATTGATTTAAAAAATGCGAGGTCTAATGTCGGTAATTCAGGTTTTACATATGAAGAACGTGAAAAAATGACGGAGCTATTGGCAAGTGGTTTTGTGGATTCATTCCGCCACATGCATCCAGATACAATAGACCACTATACATGGTGGTCTTATATGAATAAAGTACGCGAGCGTAATATCGGATGGCGTATCGACTACTTTATTGTTTCTGAAAGACTAAAAAATAACATAAATGTGGCAAGTATTCATTCACAAATTATGGGCAGTGATCATTGTCCAATCGAACTACAGCTTAATAACTAGTATCTATAAAAAATCGTATTTCTAAAAAGAAATACGATTTTTTTTATAATGCAATGCAATAAACATTAAATTTTAAATCTTTTAAAAGGATTTGAAAGCGGGTGAAAGAATATATTGCAAAAAGGGGGTTGAGATGTGAGAAAGTTTACATGGAAAAAGTGGTTACTGGCTATTGCAGGATTTTTAGCTGTACTAGCTATTGTCGCATTTATCGGATTTACATGGTTTATGAATAAATCAAAGCCAGTAATTGATGGAGAGCTTTCGTTGAGCTAGATGAAGATGTAACTGTCACAAGGGATGACAAGGGGATCCCTCATATTTTTGCAAAGACGGATGCAGATTTGTATCGGGCACAAGGTTATGTTCAAGCACAAGACCGACTGTTTCAAATGGATTTAGCGCGAAGACAAGCTAGTGGTCGTTTGTCGGAAATAATCGGTGAGGCAACTATTGATACTGATAAACATTTCCGAACGTTTAGCTTGCGTGATGCAGCTGAAAAATCATTATCTACCTATGATGCAGATAGTAGGCAGGTGCTTGAGTGGTTTGCAGATGGCGTCAATGCTTTTATTGCACAGGCTAAGAAAAATAATACATTAAGCTATGAATTTGCATTACTAGGCTACGAACCGGAGGAATGGTCCGTTGTAGACTCTCTTACTATTGGTAAATATATGGCCTATGACTTAGGGGGTAATTGGAATACGCTTGCGTTCCGTCATTGGGCTTTACAAAACTTTGGTGAAGAAAAAGCTAAAGAATTATTTATAAAGTATCCTGAAAACGCTTCATCCATTCTCAAGGCAAATAAAGAGAATCCAGTAGCCGTGGCAGGGCATTTTAAGACAGACCTGTTGCCAAATGAATTTAACGGCAGTAATAACTGGGTTGTATCAGGGAAGAAAACAAAAAACGGTACGCCAATTTTAGCGGATGATCCACATTTAGGATTGAGTACACCATCTATTTGGTATCAAATGCATCTACAATCTCCTGAACAAAATGTGAGTGGCGTAATATTTGCGGGTATTCCGGGCATTATTTTAGGCCACAATGATAACATTGCATGGGGTGTAACGAATGTTGGACCTGATGTACAGGATCTATATATTGAAATACCAAATCCGAATAATCCAACACAGTTTCGCTATGATGGTAAGTGGGAGCAAGCAGAGGTGCGTAATGAACCGATTAAGGTAAAGGATGGAGAAATGGTAGATTTTAAAGTCGTTGTCACACGTCATGGCCCAATCATGACAGATTTAGCTTTTAAAGATACTGAGCCTACAGCGCAATTTTCGATGCAGTGGACGGCACTGCAACCAACGACAGAACTACGTGCAGTGCTAGGCTTTAATAAGTCAAAATCCTGGAGTGAATTTGAAAAAGCATTAGAGGATTTTAAGGCACCAGCTCAAAATTTTGTTTTTGCATCAAAGGATGGCACAATTGCTTATAAAGCGAATGGTCAAATTCCGATTCGAAAACAAGGGGCCGGGCAATTACCGGTACCGGGTGATTCTAGTGAATATGGGTGGGAGGGCTATATCCCGTGGGATAAGCTGCCGACTGTAGTAAACCCAGATGAAGGCTTTATTGCAACAGCGAATAACGAAGTCATTGGAGAAGAATATCCTTATCATATAACAGATTTCTGGGCACAGCCTTATCGTTTTGAACGGATTAAGGAAGTTTTAGCGGCGAATGATTCTTTAACAGTGGAAGATATGATGAATTTACAAATGGATCAGCATAACTTATATGCTCGTGAGTTTTTACCATCTTTATTAACATCGATAAAAGCACAAGATCGGGATGGAAAATATAAAGATGTTATTAAATTATTAGAGAAATGGGATATGGTAGATGCGAAGGATTCTGGGGCACCATTAGTGTTCCATACATTAATGGAAAAGCTACAGGAAGTGTTATTTAAGGATCAGATGCCGGGAGATATGTATGAATTAATGTATGGGAAATTTAATATTACAGACCAGCTTTTACGTACAGCTTATGCAGGTAACAAGAGCATATGGATTGAGGAGCAGGGTGGAGTCGATGCAACAGTTTACAAGGCATTAGAGCTCACTGTCGCACAAATAGAAGATCAATTCGGAAAAAACGTATCAAAATGGAAATGGGGTAACTTCCATCAGCTTACCTTTGACCATACATTAGGTAAAGCTTCGCCAATTCTTGCAGCATACTTTAATGCTAAAAAGGTTCCTATTGGTGGTTCAAAGGTTACTGTTCAGGCTGCTGATAATGATTTAGCTGGTAATGTTGATCACGGGGCATCATGGCGTTTTGTTGTAGATGTTGGTGATTTAAGCTCAGCCTTTCATATCGTTGGTCCCGGACAGAGTGGACATGTAAAATCTGCTTGGTATCAAGATCAAGTAATGGATTGGGCCAATGGAAATTATCATCAAACGTTTGTGAGAAAAGAAGATATTAAAGGTAAAACGTTGCGATTAAAAGCACAGTAGGAAGAGAAGCTATAAGAATCTATAGGGTTTTATATTAAGAAAACATGGTTTCTCAGCATGCCTTATTAAACTCCACTTTGTTTAATATGTCACCATAATTTCATTATCACAAGAACATGCCAAAGTTATCACATAAAAGTGATAGCTTTTTTGCTTTTATATGAATGAGTAGCAATTTAAATAAAAACATCAGGCGTGTTGATTAGGAAAAAATAAGTTTATTATTGAGCGATAAAAGGATTTTTTTGTTACCACTTTGCCAATA
>NZ_LITM01000001.1:238296-283332 GCF_001275675.1 Lysinibacillus sp. FJAT-14745
CCGCAGGAAAGCGAGTAGCCCGTAGCGGAAATCAGCCTCTTTGGATGTATAAAAATGGTTAATCAACACACCTGTAAAAACATTTTTATATTTGTGATATAAATCATTTACATTCAAATATTTGTTTGAATATGATGGGATATTATGTTATGTTGGAAACAATCAAACGAATATTTGAATGAGGTGAGAAAATGCCAAAAGAAGTATGTGAGATAACACATGTTCATGAAGAAGCTGTCATTAAGGTACAACAGCAAATGCCAGATCTATCAGGAGTAGCAAAATTTTTAAAGGCATTATCTGATGAAACAAGACTTAAAATTGCGTATGCATTAACGCTCAAAGATGAATTATGTGTTTGCGATGTTGCCTCCATTATCGGCTCGTCAGTAGCAACAGCATCGCATCATTTACGTTATTTGAAAGATAATAATTTAGCGAAGTCATATCGTAAAGGAAAGCAAATGTACTACTCTTTAGCTGATGACCATGTGTATCAAATTGTAACGGTTGCCTACGAACATGTGAAAGAGGGGATTGCAAATGGCAGCAACACCAACTAAACAAGAATATAGGTTGCAAAACTTATCCTGTGCCAGCTGTGCAGCAAAGTTCGAAAAAAACGTGAAGTCTATTCCAGAGGTTCAGGATGCACAAGTGAATTTTGGTGCTTCTAAAATAACAGTTATTGGTGATATTGATGTTAATCAACTTGAAGAAGCAGGTGCCTTCGACGGCATAAAAGTATCCCAATCAACGGCAAGAACAATTGAAAAATCAACACCTTTTTATCGAAAAACAGAAAATATATTAGCTGGAATCTCTTTGTTATTCGTAGCGCTTGGATATATGTTTGGAACAATGCGTGGTGAAACGGATCCGCTAACTATTGGGATGTTTATTATCGCGATTCTAGTTGGGGGAATTGGCATTTTTAAAACAGGTTTCCGCAATCTAGCGCGCTTTGAATTTGATATGAAGACGCTGATGACTATTGCAGTAATAGGTGCAGCCATTATTGGGGAATGGGAAGAAGCGGCGGTTGTTGTCTTTTTATTTGCAGTAAGTGAAGCGCTTGAGGCGTATTCAATGGATAAAGCACGTCAATCGATTCGTCAGCTAATGGATATAGCTCCACCAACAGCGACGATAAAACGTGCACATGGCGAACATTTCCATGAGATGGAGCTGCCTACTGAAGAGATTGAAATCGGTGACATTTTAATCGTTAAACCTGGTCAGAAGATTGCTATGGACGGAATTGTAGTTAGTGGATTGTCAGCGGTGAATCAGGCAGCGATTACAGGTGAATCTATTCCGGTCAGTAAAACAGTCGATGACGAAGTATTTGCAGGTACTCTAAATGAAGAAGGTGCTCTAGAGGTTCGCGTGACAAAGCGAGTAGAGGACACAACAATTGCCAAGATCATTCATCTTGTTGAAGAGGCACAGGCAGAAAAAGCACCTTCACAGCAGTTCGTTGATCGCTTTGCGAAATACTACACACCTACGATTATGCTTGTTGCTTTACTTGTAGCGGTTCTACCACCTTTATTTATAGGTGATTGGCAACATTGGATTTACCAAGGATTAGCTGTACTTGTTGTAGGCTGTCCATGTGCATTAGTCGTTTCTACACCAGTTGCTATTGTTACGGCAATCGGGAATGCTGCTAGACAAGGTGTTCTTATTAAAGGTGGTATCCATCTAGAACAGCTTGGTCATATTGAAGCAATAGCATTTGATAAGACAGGTACACTTACAAAAGGTCAACCTGCTGTAACGGATATTTTCACATCGCAGGAAGTGCCTGAGGATTATGTTTTACAGCTAGTAGCGGCCGTTGAAAAGCAATCACAGCATCCATTAGCTAAAGCAATTTTACAGGCATTACATGAGAAAAATTTACCAGATCTTATACCAACAGACTTTCAATCCGTAACAGGTAAGGGTGCTTATGCGACGGTAGATGGTCAAACAATTTATGTAGGAAGCTTAAAATGGATTGCTACATTAACGATTGTTGATGAAACGATAAAAGAACAGGTAAAAAAACTTCAACAACAGGGGAAAACAGTTGTAGCAGCTGTTAGTAATGATCGGTTTATTGGGATGATTGGTATTGCTGATCAATTACGTCAAGAAAGTAAAGATGTCTTAAATAAATTAAATGATTTAAAAGTGAAGCATAAAGTTATGCTAACAGGTGATGCAGAACCAACAGCACAGGCAATTGCAACTTCTTTAAATATGACAGATGTAAGAGCAAGTTTATTACCAGCAGAAAAATTAATGGCCATTAAAGATTTACGTGCACAATTTGGCGCAGTGGCGATGGTAGGAGATGGTGTCAATGATGCACCTGCACTTGCCTCAGCTGATGTTGGTATTGCAATGGGAGGTGCTGGCACTGATGCAGCACTAGAAACTGCGGATATCGCATTAATGAGCGACGATTTAACGAAGCTGCCTTATACAATTGGTTTAAGTAGAAAAACATTACGTATCATTAAAGAGAACATTATATTTGCCTTAGCCCTAAAATTAATTGCTCTGTTACTCGTTATCCCAGGCTGGCTAACATTATGGATTGCAATCTTTGCAGATATGGGTGCTACATTCCTAGTTGTGTTAAACTCATTACGATTAATCAAATCAAAGAAATGGTAAATAAGATATAATCCGGTGGAAGTGTGTAGGAAAAAAGTCATTATGAGGAGCTAGTGATATTAATTGATATAGATGCAACTAGCGATTCTTGAAAAAAAACTTTGTTAACGCTATTATGGTTTCAGGAATAATGTAACAATTAAATATAAATGAGGCGAAGGTTTGAATATGTCAGATCCTATTTTAATAAATGTTACAGAGGAAATTGTGCGTGGTTTAGTAAGTTTTCTACTACGAGGACCGGAATATCAAACATTTTGTAAATGTGAAATCTGTGAACTTGACGCAGTGGCACTTACACTGAATGCATTGCCTAGCAAGTATGTTACATCTATGGAATCACGAGATGAAGCATTTAAAATGATGAATACTCCTGAAAATATCGAACGAATCAATAAAGAGATTATTCATGCATTACATGTGGTAAGTAAGCATCCTCGACATAAGGCGGAGCCAACTTCTATATGAAGTTGGCTTTTCATGTTTTTGAAAAACAAATGGTCAAGGAAATCTTAGTGAATGATGTGATGCATTAAATGAGGGGGATTTCCGTTCCAGGCTACTCGCTTTGCCGCTGCCGCTTCGCTTTCGCGCAGAGCAGAGCTTCCTGTGGGCGAGCGTCGAGCCGCTTCCTCCGCTTCGCTCCGTGCAGGGTCTCGCCTGTCTCGCTTTCCCACGGGAGTCGAGTAGCCTTCCATTCCAATCAACAATAGTGTGGAGCTATTATAAATTTTATGCATTTCAAAAGTGAACGCTTTGGCTACTTATTATAATTGAACTGAATAGACTTATAACATTGACGAGTTTGTACATCTGATGTTGCCGCTGCCGCTTCGCTTTCGCGCAGATAAAACCCTTTTGCTGCCGCTACACTTTCGTACTTAAAACATTTGTTGCTGAAGTTTCGTTTTATCGTTATAAATTAGAATGTCATGCTAGAAGATACATTCTAAGTGAAGTGGTTGATTGTAGTGGAGACTGGGCGACTCCTTGGGGATTAGCGTCACAGATGAGACCCTGGAGCGAGCAACGCGAGTGAAGCGGCTCATCGGACGCCCCCAGGAAAGCGCCCAGTCGGAACGGAAATCAACCCCTCGCTTTGCCAAAGACAATACTTTATTTAAAGATACCTCAATTTCATTGACATAAATTTTCCAACTATACGGGAGCCAACATATGAAGTTGGTTCTTTTTAGGGTGCGCATGTATTGTTTTTCGGGCATATGTATTTTCAGTTAACTTTTAAGGCAAGCTTGTAGTAAACTAGAGAGTAAGAAAAGGAAAGAGAGGGAATAGGATATGCCAACACCAAGTATGGAGGATCATATCGAACAAATATACTTATTAATTACTAATAAAGGGTATGCTCGTGTGTCTGACATTGCTGAAGCATTATCTGTTCTTCCTTCTTCTGTTACAAAAATGGTTCAAAAATTAGATAAAGATGGTTATTTAGTTTATGAAAAATACCGTGGCCTTACATTGACGCCTAGAGGAGAAAAGCTAGGAAAACGTCTTGTACAGCGCCATGAGCTTCTAGAGCAATTTTTGCGAATCATTGGTGTAGATGAAGAGCGAATTTACGATGATGTAGAAGGAATTGAACATCATTTAAGTTGGAACTCAATCGATCGAATTGCGGATCTTGTGCAGGTAATGGAAGAAAATCCGGACATCGTTAAAAAACTAGAGGCATCTAGAACACATCATAATTTCTAAAGTTTTTGTGAAAATGATGGTATGAAGGAAAGGAAGACAATATGAACGAATTAAAATCAGGTGAAGTTGTTACGTTAACTGTATTAGAGCAACAAGCATCGAAATGGATCTTAACAAATGGAGTTGAAGAACTACCTTTAAATGCTTCAGAGGTAACAGAACCACTTGCAGTAGGTGATCGCCTTGAAGTATTTTTATTTGCAGATCGTCGTGGTGATTTAGCAGCAACGACAGCTATCCCATCTTTCGTACAAGGAGAATACGGTTGGGCTCGTGTCCTAAAAGTAGTCGAGCGTGAAGGGGCTTTTGTAGATATCGGTACTTCACGTGAGGTACTTGTAAAAGCTGAAGATTTACCTGCAATAACAGAGCTTTGGCCAGCGCCGGGCGACCATTTATTTATGACATTACGTACAGATCGCAACGGCGATTTATTTGGACGTTTAGCAACTGAAGAAAAAATTTCGGAATTGTATGAAGGTGCATTTGAAGAAATGCATAATAAAAACATTAAGGCACGTCCATATCGTTTATTACCAGTTGGCTCATTTTTATTAGGTGTGGAGATTCCGTATCGTATTTTTGTTCATGAGTCAGAGCGTAATGCGGAACCTCGTCTTGGACAAGACGTAGATGTGCGTATTATTGATGTAAAAGATGATGGTTCAATGAATGGTTCACTTTTACCACGTAAGCATGAACGTATTTCAGATGATGCACAAAAAATATTAAATTATTTACAAGATGTTGGGGGCAAAATGCCATTTGGCGATAAATCCTCACCTGATGAAATTCAAGAAATGTTTAATATGAGTAAAGCTGCATTTAAACGTGCGTTAGGTACACTTTTGAAAGCTGGTAAGGTGAAACAACAAAATGGTTGGACAGAGCAAATTTAGTGCAGGAAGACATTCATATATCTGAGGTATGGTGAATGACTGCCAAATGAAGTGAAAGAAAATGACGAGAGCCACTTTGAAACCTTCTCGTCTTTTTTTCGTACTAATTATTGCTTAACTTCTTTTAGCGTGTGGCCAAACATCCGCCGAAATAGAGGAACTCAGGCTAAGAACTTCACGTCCTGTGAAAACGCCTGAGTGACCAACGTCGTGCTGCCGACGCATAATTGATTGGCAAACATCATACAGGCCAAATGAGTTTTCTAACGAAAGGGGTCACATAATTTGAAAAAAACTTGGATAAAATTACTAACTGCGACTATGTTAGTATTTGGCGTGATGGCACCAGCAACAGGTTATGCAGCTGATAATACGCCACCTAAAGCAATTGATGAAAAATTAGGAGTACCAATCGTCGTATATGGTGCAAACTTATCTGAGGCTGAAAAAGAGTCTGTTAAAGAGACATTAAAAGTTAAAGAAGAGCCTGAAGTTGAAGAAATAACAGTTTCAGGTCAAGACTTAGTTAAATATATTAAAGATAGTAATTCAAGCTCTCGTATGTATTCTTCTGCCAAAATTACACGCAAGAATGCAGGAGAAGGCTTAGTTATTGAAATTGTTACACCGTCAAATATTACACAGGTTACTTCTGAAATGTATGCAAATGCCATGCTAACTGCAGGTATTGAAGATGCAACAGTACAGGTGGCTGCGCCTAAAGCAGTAACAGGTCATTCAGCGCTTGTGGGAATATACAAAGCTTACGAAGTAACAACAGGTAAAAAGCTTAATACTGATCGTACAGATGTTGCAAATGACGAACTATCAGTAGCAACTACTCTAACGCAATCGGCAGGTGTGGACGATGCTAAGGTTGCGGAATTACTAACAGAAATCAAAAAACAAATTGCAGAATCAAAGCCAGCAACTAAAGAAGAGGTTGAAAAGATTGTGCAAGAGCAATTAAACAAGCTTGACATTAATTTAAGTGATAAGGACCGTCAATTACTAGTTGATTTGATGAACAAAATTAGTAAACTAGACATTGATTTTAGTAAATGGTCTAAACAATTAGACGATATTAGCAGTACAATTAAAGATAAATTCGGATCGCTAATGGAAGATAAAGGATTCTGGGCGAGTGTGGAAAATTTCTTTGCAAATTTAAAAGATACAATTGCATCATGGTTTAATTAATTTATAGAAAAGAATCTGCAACACTTTCTCCTGATTACTAGTGGAAAGTGAGCAGATTTTTTTATTTTTCAAAGGGTGGGACTATTTGAAGTGCTACATGAAAAAGGCTATGTTACTATGATAAAAAGGAGTGGTGAGAAATGGAATTTCAATTACAGCAGCTAGCGGAAAATAAACTTGCTTTTGTCTATGAGCAAGAAGAGGGAAAATTAGCGGAAATTACATGGCAACAAAAGGGTCAAGTAATGGTAATGGATCACACATATGTATCAGATAAGCTCCGTGGTCAAGGCGTGGCAAAAAAATTGTTAGATCGTGCCGCAGATTATGCACGTGAGCAAGGCTATAAAATGGAAGCCGTTTGCTCGTATGTAGTTGCAGCGTTTGAAAAATCTAATGCTTACGATGATGTAAAACAATAAAGTGAAACTTTAATCAGTGGGGATTTTTTTTATCCCCACTGATTAGTAGTCTTAACCAATCGGGCGTTTACAGGCAGTTTTAATGTCATCATAATTCTTTAATTTTGCTAAAATTTTATGGTGAAACTTACTGCCGTTAATGCGGGATAAAGTGAAACTTTAATCAGTGGGGAATTTTTTCATCCCCACTGATTAGTAGTCTTAACCAATCGGGCGTTTACGGGCAGTTTTAATCCCATCTTATTTCTTTAATTTTGCAAAATTTTGTGGTGAAACTTACTGCCGTTAATGCGGGATAAAGTGAAACTTTAATCAGTGGGGAATTTTTTCATCCCCACTGATTAGTAGCCTTCACCAATCGGGCATTTACGGGCAGTTTTAATGTCATCATAATTCTTTAATTTTGCTAAAATTTTATGGTGAAACTTACTGCCCGTTAATGCGGGATAAAGTGAAACTTTAATCAGTGGGAAATTTTTTCACCCCCACTGATTAGTAGTCTTCACCAATCGGGCGTTTACGGGCAGTTTTAATGTCATCTTAATTCTTTAATTTTGCAAAATTTTATAGTGAAACTTACTGCCCGTTAATGCGGGATAAAGTGAAACTTTAATCAGTGGGGATTTTTTTTATCCCCACTGATTAGTAGTCTTCACCAATCGGGCGTTTACGGGCAGTTTTAATGTCATCTTAATTCTTTAATTTTGCAAAATTTTAGTAGCCTTCACCTTTACTGCCCGTTAATGCGGGATAAAAATAAGGCAATCTGCTTGTTAGATAGCGGATTGCCTTTTAACTTCTAATACCACTCATCCATGCTGCTCCTTACAGTAAAATACTATATATAAGTACTGTTAAGAGGCCTGCTCCACCTATTAATGAAGCCATGTCTATCCAATCATATACTGAGTCTAAATCTTTCATGATAACCACTCCCTTATTATTAGTAGTAATTCATTAATTCCCTTTACTTGTCCTTTATAATCACAATTATTTACAAAAATATCATGATTTACAGATAAATTACTTATGACCATAACGTGGGATTGATTGTCTTTTCGACTGGGCACTTTAAATGTCATTCCTAATTTTTAATGATAAGCAAGAAATGACCTGAAATATAATTTAGTAGTAGGATAGTTAACTATGTCTTGAAACATACAGACGTACTATGAAATTTGTTTATATGATGAAAGCGAAGAGTTATAGGAATTCTCTCTTTTTATATATGCAGCAAAGTAAATAAAAATTATGTTTAGTCCTTTAAAAATAGGGAAAAGATATAATACAGGGCCAAGTCTATATTTTTGGGAGGGATTTATAATGGCAAAACGTAAAGGTTTTGTGATTGCAGGGTTAGCTTTAGCAGCAACTTATTTAAGTAAAAAAGAAAACCGTGATAAAGCATTAAGTACGCTCAATGGTGCAAAGTCTAAATTAGCATCTTATTTGAATACAACGAATATGGAGATGCACGAAAACATTTCAGAGCGTATATCTACTGAAGTAGCGACAGAAGCCGGAACTTCTCCAACAAAAATAGCTTCAAACGAAATGGTTGCTGAAGGCGGAGGACATACAAGTATCCATTATTACCATGAAGAAATTCATGAAAAAAAGAATTAATAACAAAAAACCTTCTCATTTCGCGTGAGAAGGTATTTTTTGTGTACATATGGTGATAGTTGCAAATACTAATAATACAATTCCGGTAAATATAAAGCCGCTGACAATACCTAGTGAGAGCCATCCGAGCAATGAGGAACCTAGGACAACTCCTAGTGAGAAGAAGGCATAAAAATAACCATAGGCTTTTCCACGAATGTCAGCAGTAGTAGAGTCGATTAAAAGTGAATTGACTGATGGAAATAAGAAGCCAAACCCGATCCCATAGCAGGCCATTGCAATATAAAGTAACGTACTTGAATCTGCCTGACTAATTAATAATTGACTGATCCCCATTAAACCTATACCAAGTGATAATGTTTTAATTGGGGCAACCTTATCGAAAATACGGTTAGTCGGCAAAATAAATACGAGAACAGCAATAATTCCGAATGTACTCATCAAAGTCCCGCTTAAACGTGAATCAAAGCCTAAAGATTGTACTTTTAGAGGAAGGAGGTAGGCAATAACCCCTTGAGAAAACATTAAAAAGAATGCACTAAAGAAGGCTTTTAATGTACCTGTATTATTAAAAAGTACATGTATAGGGATGTTTGTAGGTGGCGCTGATTTTTCTTTTTTTACTTGATTTGATTTTAGCAAAAAGAAGGCAAGTACACTCAATAAGAGCATAAAGCTTGCTGTTATATTAAAAACGAATGGTACGCTAGTACGACTCGCTAAAATGCCACTAAAGGCAGGGCCGATTATTGCGGCGATGCCAACGAATGCTCCAGAGATAGCACTGCCCTTACCTCTTTTTTCTTGCTCAGTTGCATTTGCTAAAAATGTGAAAGCAGCAGGAACGATCAAGCCCGCAACTAATCCATGTACAAAGCGGACTATTAAAAGAACAATAGGCTCTTCTACTAAATTATAAAGTGATAGGGAAAGACCTGTTGTTAAAAGACCTAGGATTAAAATAGCGAAGGGTCCCTTACGATCCGTTAAAAAACCAGAGATAATATTACCAAATGTATTGGAAAGAGAATACATACCTACTGCTAGGCCGGTAATGAAGGCTGATGCCCCTAAGGATTCAGCATATGTACTCATGACAGGAAGCTGGGTAAATAGGTCAAAAAATGAAAAGAATATAATCAAATAGATAAGTTTCTTCATAGGTCCTCCGATGGAAAATTGTATGATAATGAGAATGAATATCACTCTTATTATACCATGACAAAAAAAGAACGCCTCATAAGTTTTTTAACTTATGAGGCGCTCCTGATAGATGAAAATTAAGCTTTAGCAACTTCTTTTTTCATTGTTTTGTTTTTAGCAAGATTTACGTGCCAAGAAAGTGCTTCCTCTAAAATATGAGGTGTTTGATGGCTACCAGTTGCTTCTAGAGCACGGTTATAGTAATCCCATAGTTGCTCTTTGTAATCTGGGTGTGCACAGTTTTCGATAATTAAAGGTACACGCTCTTTTGGTGCAAGACCACGTAAGTCAGCAATACCTTGCTCAGTTACGATTACATCAACATCATGTTCAGTGTGGTCAACGTGAGAAACCATTGGCACGATTGAAGAGATAGCGCCGCCTTTTGCGTATGATTTAGTAACGAAAATACCTAGACGTGCGTTACGTGCAAAGTCACCTGAACCACCGATACCGTTCATCATACGAGTACCAGATACGTGTGTTGAGTTTACGTTGCCATAGATATCTAATTCAAGAGCAGTGTTGATTGAGATTAGACCCAAACGACGGATAAGCTCTGGGTGGTTAGAAATTTCTTGTGGACGTAAGCAAATTTTATCAGCGTATTTCTCTAGGTTGCCATATACTTTTTTCTGTAATTCTTCAGTTAGAGTAATTGAAGTAGCTGCTGCAAATTTAACTTTACCAGCATCAATTAAGTTGAATACAGCATCTTGAAGTACTTCAGAAGCAACAACTAAATCTTCAAATTCTGAATTTGCGAAGCCGTCAAGTACAGCGTTTGCAACAGAACCTACACCAGATTGTAATGGCATTAATTGTTTTGTTAAGCGACCAGCTTTAATTTCATCGCTGAAGAAGTCTAATAAAATGTTCGCCATTGTTTGTGTTTCTTCATCTGGCGGAACGATTAATGAAGGAGCATCTGGCTCTTCAGAAATAACAATCGCTTTAATTTTAGCTGGATCTACTTTAATACCGATGTCACCAATACGTTGCATAGCATCAGTCATTGGGATTGCTTCACGTTGACCTTGCTCACCTGGTACATAGATATCGTGGATACCTATTAAAGCTTCTGGATGAGAGATATTTAATTCGATAATAATATTTTCAGCGTATTCAGCGAAGATTGGTGAGTTACCAACAGAGTTTGTTGGGATAATAAATCCATCTTCTGTAATAGCAACAGCTTCAAGAATTAAATATTTAATTGGTCCAATAATTCCTTGACGAACTAATTCAGCGTTATGTGAAAGATGAGCGTCTACATATAGGACATCACCAGAGTTAATTAAATTACGGATCGTTGCATCTCCTTGGAACGGTCCACGTTTGCGGATAACACCGGCATCAGCTAAGTATTTATCAACTTCAGGTCCTAAAGAAGCCCCTGTATATACATCAATTTTGAATTTTTCGTTTTTAGCGCGCTCTACTAATGCCATAGGAACAACTTTTGCGTCCCCCGCACGAGTGAATCCACTCATACCAACTACATCACCGTCAGAAATCAGTGCTGCAGCTTCATCAGCAGTAACAATTTTACTTTCAAGTTCTTTTAAGCCTAGGCGTTTTTGAACATTTGCATCCATTAAAAAATCCTCCCCTAAAAAGTTTGATGGAAACCGATTACAAAACTAGAAAAACCTGTAAGAATTTTCTGTTTATTTAGTTGTAGTATGACACCAACCATTTGAATAATACTATCACCAAATTGTCACAAAAACTTTAGAAATAGCATTAAATTGAGTAAAAACAGGAAAAATGAGCATAAAGTTGAATTTTCGACAGAGAAAACGTTTTAATGTAGAGCTCTATTATTTTTAGAGAATTTCTCTTTTGAAAATTCAATAATATAATGTGGGGTTGATTTCCGTTCTTGCTGAGCTCTTTGTTGCTGACGCTACGCTTTCGCACAGATAAAACATTTGTCGCTGACGCTTCGCTTTCGCACAGATAAAACATTTGTTGCTGACGCTACGCTTTCGCGCAGAGCAGAGCTTCCTGGGGGCTTCCGATGAGCCATTGATTTAAATGCTCTTCATCAAAGGTTAGAGATGACATTGCTTAAAACGTATGCCATGGATTAAGTTGATCTTCGTTCCGGCTGGGCGACTCCTTGGGCATTAGCAATCCTGTGATAACGCCTTCGTGACCAACATCATGTTGGCCCAAGCAAAAAAGTACAGCGAACAATACAAAATGCTCGCTGTACTTATCAAAATTAGAAACCTAAAGAACGACGGAAGTAGCTTGCATAGCGTTGGCTAACAGGAATACGAGTACCGTCTTTCATGATTAATAAAAACGTTGAATGTGAATCTGGTTGAATTTCATCAATGTAGTCAATGTTAACGATATAAGAGCGGTGACAACGTATAAATGAGTCAGGCGCTAAAAATAGCTCAAGATCACTTAGGTTTAAGCGGTGATATCCTTCACGGCTCATTGTTTTAACAAATGTTTTTCGTAGCTGTGTTTCAAGATAAATGACCTGATCATGCTTGATTGGGTACCAACAATCATCAATTTTGATTGTAATGTAGTTCGTTAAAAATGCTGACGGCTTTTGTGGGAAGATTGCAGTGATAGCACCCTTAGTTTCACCTTCCTCCATTAAAGGAATACTCATGCCGTAATATGCTACTCCAAATACATCAGGCTCAATATAAGAGCTAATCTTTTGTCCGTAGTTTAATGCTTTATGAGCTGCAGATCCTTCTTTAACTGGGTCACCAGGTTTGATTTTTAAATCAACTTTTTTGCTCGGTTGGTAGTACAAGTATTCGTTTGTATCGGAAATTGCAATGGAAGTATTCTCAGGGAAGAATTCCTTAATAATCTCCATAATTTCTTCTATTTGTTTTGGTTCCACTATTAACACCTCGTCTAAACTTTTAAAAATAGTATTATCATCTATTTTACTACATATTCGTATAAATTATATAGAGAAGATTTCGGAATAAAAAAGAGAAATGTCGATTGATGAAATATAAATGCGCAAAACACATTACATAATTTGTAACAAATTTTAAATAATTACTAATTGATTTTAGTATGTATATGGTAAAATCTATTTGTAAGTAAATAAGTTTACGAGGTTTCTACTATGTATATATGATAAATTGGAACTATTGTGGAAGACAAAATGTGGTTGAAAGGAAATCGCAGAATATGGTAAAATTCACTGTATAGTCTATTTTTTTATTGTAACTGGTGGTTTAGTTGGGTTATTTTTAAGTTATATTCATTATATAATTGTGAAATATGACTCAATTCATACAAATAATAAGGGAATACTATTTTCTTATTTTGAAATAAGTAGATTGGTGTCAAAAATTGTGAAAGCAATTTGTGCAATCTGAAGAAAGATGGGGAAGATTATGCAACTACATCAACATTCTATGTCAGAAACGATATCCAAAAGATACTTTCAGGAAATCGATAGTATTAACCAATACATCGGTGTAGAAGAATTTTTTAATATTGAGTCGAAATTAATTTTTGAAATTTACCATTTAGAATCTGCAAAGGCTAAGAAATCTTTGCACGAATTAATTGATATTCTTTCAATACGTTTTGGCAAACAAGTCATTAAAATTGTTCGAAGTTATTTTTCTGTTTTGTCGTCAATTGTTGCTCGTAAATTGCTAGACAATCAAGTTCCTTCGAAGAAAGCATTTGCATTTAACATTGCGTGTAATGATATGATTGAAAATCAAATGAAAGATGCAGAATTTTTACAATTTGCTGATGATTTGATTGATTTCTTTGTCTATTTTATCGCGGATCGCAAGCAACCGACTTTTCGTCACCAGACCGTTAATAAAGTAATTATGTATATAAATGATGAATTGGAAAATGACTTAACAGTTGAAAGCATCGCAAATAACTTCCATATAAGTACAAGTCACTTATCACGTATTTTTAGAGAACATGTTGGTATTACACTTGTTGAATATCTAAATGTGCGTCGAGTAGAAGAGTCCCAGTACTACCTTAGACATACTAATAAAAGTATTACTTCTATTTCAGATCAATTCCATTTCTGCAACCAAAGCTATTTTACCCGCATCTTTAAAAAATATACAGGGGTAACGCCCAAACATTTCCGAGACGAGCTACATCATGAATTTTATCGTTTTGAAATGGCGGAATCAGAGCTTCAAAACGTTTAACTTATTTCAGCGGGTGTCCAAACATCCGCTGAAATAGAAGAACTCAGTTTAAGAAAGGCTTACAAAACCGATTCCGGACGTAATTATGCCGAGACATAATTGATAGCCAGAAGTAAACTTATTAACAATGGGTTATAAATAAGATTAATAAATAGATGCGACCGTGTTAGTGATGCTAAAGCTCGCATCTTTTTTATGTTATGGAATTAGTAGCACTTGCTATTTGATAAAAATAGTCCCTATAATGTATACTTCATTTTAGTTGATAAATATATAGTAGGTGGAAAAATGAAAAATTTGAAGCTATTTTCAATGCTTGGACTCGCCGTTTTTGTTCTTAGTGGCTGTCAAGCTGTGCAAAACAAAGAAGGTTTTTTCTATAGTATCTTTGTAAAACCAATGGAATTTTTATTGGAATTTTTCGGTAACACTATGTTTTCAGGTAGTTATGGTTTAGCAATCATCGCTATTACGGTTCTTATTCGTTTAATTTTAATGCCGATTATGTTGAAAAATTATCGTTCGCAACAAAAGATGAAGTCGAAAATGGACGCGTTTAAGCCTGAAATGGAAGCTGTTCAGAAAAAGATGAAGGAAGCAAAGACAAAAGAAGAGCAAACGCAGTATCAACAAGAGATGATGGCATTATATCAAAAACATGGTATCAATCCACTCAACATGGGCTGTTTACCAATGTTAGTTCAAATGCCGATTATCATGGGTCTTTATTTCTCTATTTTATATTCTACAGATGTGAAAGCACATGATTTTTTATGGTTTAAATTAGGTTCACCTGATATCGCTATGACAATTGTCGCAGGTCTTGTATATTTAGTTCAAGCACGTGTATCTTTATGGACAGTACCAGAGCAACAAAAAGCACAAATGAAAATGTTTATTTATATTTCACCAATTATGATTGTCTTTATCTCGATGTCATCTATGGCAGCCCTACCACTTTACTGGTCAGTCAGCGGTGCATTATTGATTATTCAAACATATATCGGTCGAAAATATTATTCGGAGCATCCGGAAAAAGTAAACTCATAAAATAATTTATGTCGAGGCGCCTAAGTAGCCTCGATTTTTTTAGGAGGACAGCAAGATGAACATAAAGTTGTTATCATCTATTCTAGTCGCGATTTTTAGTATTGCGGCGATCGTATTTATTATTATGGGTAATTTTAATTTTGCTGTATTAGCAATGACTATTATGTTTGCCGTATCGAATGGTTTTAGGGCAAAAAGTTTTAAAGAGCAAGGTTATATAAAAGAGGCAAAATGGATGAAGTACATGGCAATCTTTTTCTCGATTGCCTCTATAGTAGTGTTTATTATTATTCTCACAGACTAACAAATTAATTTTAAAATCATTGGTGAAAACCTACACCTTAAATTGTGAACAGTGCTAAAATGAGATTATACCAATATAGTAAAAACTAGTGTTGGTACTTACTGAAGGGCTGTTCTTTCTACAATTGATTTAATTTTTGGGTAGAGGATACTTACCATGAAGTACTGGATAACTTTAAAAGGGGTAAAAAATAGTGAAAAAGAAACGTTTACCACTCATCCTTGGTGCTGTAATCTCCGTGGCGCTTATTGTATCTATTTTCGTAGTTTATAACTATAAAAATAAACAGGTAAGTAATGCATCAGATGAAGAACAACAACAACAAACAGCAGAACCAACTAAAAAAGATTCACCTGCAAAAGAAGAGCCGAAAAAAACAGCGGATAACCCCGTGAAGCCAGAGCAGAAGACAGATGCAAATGGCTATGTACCAAATCAAACATTACCAACTGAGCCGACATATATTAAGGGTATTTTATTAGCGAATAAAATATATCCGCTACCATCTACCTTCGCGCCTGAAGAAAATCCTGAGGCACGTCAAGCACTAAACAAAATGTTTGCTGCAGCAAAACAACAAGGTTTTGATTTAGTAGCCTTTAGCGGCTATCGATCTTTTGACTATCAAACAACATTATATAATAACTATGCTAAACGTGATGGACAAGCTGCGGCTGATCGCTATAGTGCTCGACCAGGTTATTCAGAGCATCAAACAGGTTTGGCCTTTGATATAGGAGAGCGTGGCAAAGATAAACTATGGCTAACTGAAGAATTCGGTGAAACGCCAGCAGGACAATGGTTATTTACACATGCCCAAGATTACGGCTTTATTTTACGATTCCCGAAAAATAAAGAAGACATCACAGGTTATATGTATGAGTCATGGCATTACCGTTATGTTGGTGTAGACATAGCAAAAGACATAAAAAAACAGAATATTACGCTAGAAGAATATTTAGGTGTGAAATAAAAAAAGGGAAGAGAGTTGTTCATCATTAATGAACGAGCTCTCTTCCTTTTTCTACATTCTACAAGATAGGTGTTAGTAAGCGTGAAATGGATTCTTTAAATTTAATCAGTGTAGAACGATTTTTGTACATTTCCCAGGTTAATTCAGTACAATCAAAAATATCCTTTTCAAACAGCTCAGCAAGCTGATGTGAAATCGTTGAGTCATAAATAAAGGCATTTACTTCAAAATTTAAACTGAAACTTCGAACGTCAAGGTTTGCAGTTCCGACTGTAGATGCTTCATCGTCAATAATAATTGCTTTAGCATGAATAAAGCCCTTCTCATAAATATAAACTTTTGCTCCTGCACGCAATAATTGTCCCACGTATGAGTATGTAGCCCAATAAACAAACATATGATCAGGCTTATTCGGAATCATGATCCTTACATCAATGCCTGAAAGCGTCGCAATTTTAATAGCTTCCAAAAAACTAACATCGGGTATGAAATATGGCGTTTGGATATATATATATTTTTTCGCCATATTAATAAGCTTTAAATAACCAATTTTAATTTGTTCCCATTCAGAGTCAGGGCCGCTAGACACGATTTGTAAGCCCACATCGCCTTTTTTCGGAATAGCAGGGAAGTAACGGTCCGAATAACCCATTTTCTGTTCTGCGCAAGCTTGATTCCAATCAAGTAAAAAGCGTGTTTGTAATGGATGTACGGCACTACCTTCAATACGTAAATGTGTATCTCGCCAATAGCCAAATTTCTTTTGTAGACCTAGGTACTCATCCCCGACATTAAAGCCACCGATATAACCAATACGGCCATCAATCACAACGATTTTTCGGTGATTTCTAAAATTTAAACGAGGATTTATAAGTGGAAAAATGGATGGGAAAAATACTTCGACTTCACCACCTGCATTAAGCAATTCCTTGAAATGGCGCTTTTTAACGTTGCGTGAGCCCATCTCATCATATAAGATCCTTACCTTAACCCCTTGCTTTGCTTTTTTAATAAGTTTATCAATAATGCGTGTACCTAAGTCATCTAGACGGAAAATATAATATTGAATGTGAATATGATCTTTTGCTACCTCAATATCTTTTAGAAGTTGCTCAAATTTATTTGCACCATCATCAAAAATATCAATGTGGTTGTCCTGCGTTAAGACTGCATTATTTGTTTTAAGATGCATATAAATCATCTCTTTATAATTTTCCGCATTTTCTATACGAAACTCGAACGTATTATCTCGAATCGCTTCTGTCTGATAACTAATGAGGTTATCGATACCAATATCCTTGCGTCCTTCCCAACGGAATAAATGTTTTTTTCGTAGTTGTCGTCCAAACATCAAGTATATAATAAACCCACCTAATGGAATGAAAAAAAGTACGAGAATCCATGCCCATGTAGAAGTGGCATCTTTACGCTCCAAAAAAATTATGACCATTGCTGCTAGAATATTAACAAACATAATCAAAGGTACTAGATATCCAAAGTCTGTAAAAATACTCATTCCTACACCTGCTTTTACTATATTTTCGCAATATATCTAGTATAGCTTACTTTATATGTGGAAAGAAGATAAGAAATTGTTAGTAAGCATGGAAAAGGATTACCTCCGAAACTAGAACGAGGTAATCCAAAATCAATTTCGCCTTGTCGTAATGGCTGTAAGCTGCCGCTTCACTTTCGCTACAGAATACATTTGCCTGAATAAAGATAAATGATTAGTAATGCTCCCACTGAAATAAAATATCAGAAAAATCCCTTTGAAGAAGCTTTTCTCGGTTAATAAAAAACTTCCCAACGCCGCTATCTGCCCACATAATACCGATTTCATCATTAGAGTCGATTTGGAGTAACAATACATCATATCGTTTAAGGAGCTGCGATTCGTGACGGATATCCTCCTCTAAAAAATAGGCATAACCACCAATTTTAGCTCCAGCCCCTAGGAAGTGTTGTAGATAAATCTCCCGTAAATCAACATCTTCTGATGAAGGAATTAATGTTGGTAAATAGTGTACCGCACGATAATCTAAAGCAGAAACAGGTTCTTGGATCGGTAGAAATTGTAATGCTAACTCTTGATCAATAGGGAACTGATCATCTGCTTTTTGTGCTAAAAACTCCTGTTGAGGGACAGTCGCTTCAAAATCTACAGTAGGATAAAAACGTATTTTATAGAATTGCTGGAAAATATCCTCGTGATAATGATCAGCATTCACGAAAATATTAGATGAAATAAAAAATTGAAGAATACCCTGAGATGGGAAATCCTTTAGTGGTGGCATTTCTGCAAAGTTAATTTGAGCTAATAGCCGCATAGGCTCACCTGTAATATCTTTCGGATACGTTTGGTAATAGGGTAAATAAGGTTCCCCAGCAAATTTACTTTCCGTAAACGTAGTTGAACGTTTATATGGTGTGATAATCATTGCTGAAAGTAGTGTATCTTCAATTTCAAAACGAAACGATTCTAGCTCTTTTGGAAGTAAAAGATTTGTTGTTTTGTTCATGCAGAGCCCTCCGATATCCGCTTTAACTTCTTTCAGCAGAAGTCTCCCACCTCTATAGGTGGTTAAATGAATGCGGTTTTAAATCACTTTTCAGCAGGTGTCCAAATCATCCGCTGAAAGAAGTTAAAGCCTCCGGCGGATGTCACGGAAATCGGAAAGGAGCTCTTTGTGCAAGCACAAAGCCGATTCCAGACGCAATTATGCCGAGGCATAATTGATGAGTCAATATTCCTTGATGTGTTCTATATACTTCGAATACCTATTAAGTTACGGCTTTTTATCAACAAATTATTCAAAGCGTAAAGATTTATTTGATGCTTTAAAAATAAATATTAAACTTATTGAAACGATGGCTATTGCTGCTGAAGTATAATAGCCTAAACTAGATTGTAATGTAAATAGCCAAGTGAAGAATAGTGGACCTAAAATGCGTCCTAGGTTATCCATTGAATAGGAAAGACCCGCTGCAGTCCCATATTGACCACCAGATTCTTTAGTTGAAAGAGATACGACGCATGTTCTTGCTAGTGCATTTCCTGCTGTAAAAACACAAAGGGCAAAACCTGCCATAAATAAGTTGGCTGTTAAAGTGAATAAAAGCATACCCATAGCAGTGACAATTTGTGCACTTATTAACCAAGTTGTCTCGCTTCCATTTTTAATACGTCTAACAACACCGCCTTGAATAGCTGCATCTACAAAGCCGCTAAACATAAACAAATAACCAATTTGTAATGGTGTAATTTGAATTCGATCAATTTGGAACAGCTGGAACGTAGCCTCTACTCCTGCCAGCATAAAAGTCACTAAAAATGAGAATATAAATAAATAACGCACACGGTACTGCAACATTTTAGTAGCACCCTTTGGCACAATTGCACGTTTATTTGTATCTTTTCGTTTTGTAGGTTCTTTTAAAACAAAACTTGCATAAATAAATAATAGAGCAATTAGTGTTGCGGAAGCGATAAATGGCATTTGCAGGCTATAATGTCCGAGCATACCACCAATTGCTGGACCGAAAATAAAACCGAGCCCGATGGACATGCCCATGAGACCCATATATTTATTGCGATCTTCCTCACTCGACATATCTCCTACAAAGCCTGTTACAGCTGTATATAGTGCGCCCGAGAATAATCCGCCCACAACACGTGAGATGTACAACATTGCTAAATTATCAATAAATAATGAGAAAATAACAAAGCTTAAGCTAAAACCAACTAGGCCCATTAATATAAGTTGCTTACGCCCTACCTTATCAGATAGCATACCCCAAAGTGGTGCAGTGAAAAAACTTGCAAGCGAGTACACTGTAAGTAAGCCACCTACGTGTATATTATCCCAATTTTGCTGAACTACAACCTCGGGTAAGACAGGTATAATAATTCCAAATCCAAGGTAGACGAGGAATTGAACGGACATCAATAACAAAATTGCCTTTTTCATACAGAACCCTACTTTCTTACAGTATTTTAGTATGTATATTCTACCTCTCTTGTTATTGTTATTACAAGAAAACGGAAGATAAAACAATTTAAGTGCTTCATGACTTATTGCCAAAAGTAGGGGATGACATTTGTTAAAGCACATGTCATGTATAAAAGTTGATTTGAGTGGAGGCTGATTAAAACAATGTATAAAAAGCCTGCAGACAGTTAACAATGGGATTATATTGATACTTAAAATGAATGACGATTTTTAAAGTAACTAAATGGACGCATTCCATTTTTAATTTTTGTATCGATTGTCGCATAGTGTATTAAATTATCTCTGGGGTATACTACTAGAGGGTATATCGCTATTTTATATTTTTAAGTTTAATTTTTACTATTTAGTGGTAAATGGTTTATAGGAATGACATTTATTAACACGTTAAAGTTGATTGGAGTGGAGACTGGGCGGCTCCTTGGGAATTAGCAATCACGTCCTGTGATAACGCCTTTGTGACCAACATCGTGTTGCTGTCGCTCCGCTTTCGCACAGAAAACATTTGTTGCTGTCGCTCCGCTTTCGCGCAATAAACAACTGTTGGCCCAAGCGACTCATCGGATGCCTTCAGTCGGAACGGAAATCAACCCCACGTTTTGATTACGAGCTGGTAAATAGTTAAGTGCAGGAAAAATTTACATTGTAACAAAAATGAAAAATTTTAAAGCAAAGTTAAATGATATGATAGAAAGTGATAAACTCGTCAGACATCATACACTTGCAAAAATGAAACTTTTTTGGAAATAAAACGTTATATAAATTCGAGGAAAGATTGAGGTGGAATGTATGACAAAAGAAGTAGATTTGAAAAAGATTGTTTCGAATTTATCTAAGTTGGGTGTAACAGCCACTGTAACAAAGTCTCGACTTGAACTTTTAAAAGTGCTCACACCACCAACGCAAACTCCGCAAGTTCAAGCTTAACTCGTTTTACAAATGAAAATGGGTAGTCTCTGAAATTGAGACTACCCATTTTTTATATCCATCATTAATCATCATCATCGTGAGTAGTAAACATGTACGTACGATAGTGGAAACGCATACTGAAAACAAGACCGAGGGCTAGCGAGTTCCCCATCAATGAACTTCCCCCATAACTGATAAACGGTAGGGGAATACCGGTAATAGGTAAAAGCTGAATAGTCATACCGATATTTTCAAGTACGTGGAATGTAATCATTGCAATAATACCAGCACATACATATGTTGAGAATGGATCTTTCAATAATAGTGTAGTTTTTGTTAAATGATAGATTAATAAAAAGAAAATACAAATAACGATACTAGCACCAATAAAACCCCATTCTTCTCCAATAACTGTAAAAATAAAATCGGTATGATTTTCGGCAACGTAAACTTCACGACCGCGGAAGCCTTTACCGAAAATTTCACCTGAACCAATGGCATTTAAGGAAGTAATTAAATGGTACCCATCACTAGAAGAATATGAATATGGATCTAACCAAGAATAGATTCGAGCAAACTGATATGGTTTAAAGCCGAATGTTTTCTCTAAAAAACCCTGCATAAAGATTGCCATCCATAAAAGAGCACCACCTACTACAGCGCCACCTATAAAAGTTGGTAAAATAATTTTCCACGATATACCTGCTACGATGACAACAGCAGCTGTAATGGCAAAGAATACTAACGCTGAACCAAGGTCAGGCTGCTTCATAATAAGAGCTAAAGGTAGTAGCAGTGTAGCAGCGATTTTACCTAGCAATATGAAGTCTGTTTTTACTGATCTAAAAGAATAAACTTCGTTGTGCTTACTAATAAGTCGAGCGAGTGCTAGAATGTAAAAGGTTTTCATAAACTCAGAGGGTTGAATATTTCCTAGAGGTGTATGATACCAGCTCTTTGCACCATTAATTTTTTCACCGATTTGTCCTGTTCCTTCTGGCATGAAGATAAGCAGTACTAATAAGGCGATTCCTGCACCGTACATATACCAAGACATTTTTTTATATTGGTCAGGTTCAAAAAACATAACTACTCCAATAATTACTGCGCAAATGATGTACCATCGCAATTGTAAAGGAACATAGTTAATGCCATACTGACCTGATGTTTGCGCCGACGCAATGGCTAACAAACTTATGACTAGGAAGGTTAAAAGTATAAAAGCGAGCGTCCAGTCAAAACGATTCGCGAAATTTCGTTTATTTTCCATACAAGCCACCTAAATTAATATAGTATCTCTTCATGAGTAAATTTGATTCAAATTAATTCCATTTCAATATTCTACCCAATATATTTAACTTCTTTCAACAAAAGTCCCCCACTTTTTTCGGTGGTGAGATGAATGCGGAGTTAAGCTACTTTCAAACACCCTCGAAAGAAGTTAAAGCCTCCGGCGGATGTCACGGAATCAGAAGGCGCTAATAAAGGATGTTAGCCTAAAATCATCGCATCCATGCGATAACGGCTAACTGACCTGCATCACGCAGGCCTAAGCACAAAGCCGATTCCGGACGCAATTATGCTAAGGCATAATTGATAAGGAGTATTCACCTTAGGTCAAGAGGTAAATATTGATGCCGAAGTAAGTGTGTTAACGAGGAGGCTCGATGCTTACTTTTGACTTAGAATCCTCGCAGATATTTGTAAAAAATGAATAGAATAATATTTTTAAAAATTTGTTCATTCAGAGTGGTTAAAAACATGTATACAATAGCATCTTTAACATTCATATTATACCGTAAAAAATACTTTTACGCCTGTGAATATTGTTATGACGATTATTAGCATAAAATGTTTCAAAAAATGCATGTTTAGTTTTATAATGTAGTGAAGAATGGGGTGATGGTTGTGGCTAAAAAATTGAAGTCAGCAGAAGATTTTATGTATCATATTTATGTTCATATGAATGATGTCGATAAATTTGTTATTTTTAGCGGGCTTAAATTCTCGCAATTTGTGGCTGCACTTGAACCACTGCATCACTTACTGTTATTGAAACATTCCTATGAAGATGGTTCCTTTAATATGCATACACAGTTTGATTATATACCAGAAGAGGAAGTACCTCAGTTTGTAAAGAAAGCTACTGAATCCAAAGAATTGTGTTGGATAGACTTTATGGATGAGAAGAGGCTAGACCAACTAACACCGATGGAACAAGGAGAATTGCTTTACATAAGTCATAAAAAGGAACCGATTACTTCGCCATTTTTTAATAAATTGCAAAATCGATTTGTCTACTATTCTTCAGACTTAGAGAAAATGACAAAAATTTATTTTCGCCATTTAAGTGATTCTGATTTACTCATTGCGAATGTTTTGAACAGTATGATTCGTGAAAAGGAACGTAGCACTAGTTTTTGGCGACGGAAAGTGAAATCGAGTATTCCTTCTATTTCACCTGAATTTTTGCGTGCCTATCGCTCTTTTACTAAAGACGGAGCACTGTTATCATTGTATCGAATTGAAAAACCTAAAGTAGCTTACGGTATAGAAGTTCGCAATCTGTCAGAATATTCCTTCCCTGATGAGGTATGGGATGATTTAAATACAATTTTGAAAAATGAGCACGATGAATTGATTTATATTGTTTAACTTCTTTCAGCGAATGTTCTTTGTAGCGAAAGTGCAACGTCAGCTACAGGTATCCAAACACCCGCTGAAATAGAGGAACTCAGTCTAAGAACGCCACATCCTGTGGCAACGACTGAGTGACCAACATCATGTTGGCCTAAAGCCTCCGGCGGATGTCATTCATTTGTAAGTAGAATGAATATACTCTAAATCTCACCGTCAACATCACGGTGAGATTTTTATCTTCATCTGGACGCAATTACGCCAAGGCGAAATTGATGTCATTTGTCAAGACGTTTCGTGATAAACTAATAGTACTCAAGAAGTATGTGGAGGGCACAAAAATGAAAAAAAGAATCGGTTTATTATACGGTGGAAAGTCAGCAGAGCATGAGGTGTCATTGTCGACAGCACGTGCAGTCACTGGAGCTTTGAATTTCGAGGAGTATGAAGTATATCCGATTTTCATCACGCTTGAAGGGGAATGGCGCCGTGGTGAGCGTCTAGAAAAACCTGCAAGTACAATTGAAGAATTACAATTTGGTAATGATGCCACAATTTTAGAAAATAATATTACAGATTTTTTAATTGATAAAGATGGTAAATCTGTACAATTAGATGTAATTTTCCCATTGCTTCACGGTACTAATGGTGAAGATGGAACTGTTCAAGGTTTACTTGAGGTTCTAAATTTGCCGTATGTAGGAAATGGTGTGTTAGCATCAGCAACTGGCATGGATAAAGTAATCATGAAGCAATTATTTGAAATTGCAGGCTTACCACAAGTGCCGTATACGTACTTCATTCGTGGCGAGTGGGCTAGTGAACAGGAGGCAATCCTTGCTCGTTGTGAAGATAAGTTGGATTGGCCGATGTTTGTAAAACCTGCAAACTTGGGATCAAGTGTCGGAATTAGCAAGGCAACAAATCGTGATGAATTAGTGAAGGCTATCGAAATAGCTTTACAGTATGATCGTAAAATTGTAGTTGAGCAAGGTATTGTCGCTCGTGAAATTGAACTAGCTGTGCTAGGAAATGACTTCCCGGAAGTTTCTGTACCGGGTGAAATTAAACCAGTAACTGAATTTTATGATTATGACTCAAAATATAAAGATGGCTCAACAGTCCTTATTATTCCAGCAGAGCTTCCTGAAGATACAGTATCTAATTTACAGGAGCTAGCTAAACGTGCGTTCAAAGCTATTGATGGAAGCGGTTTAGTTCGTGCGGACTTTTTTGTGACGGCCGATAACTGCATTTATATTAACGAAGTGAATACAATGCCAGGTTTTACACCTGTAAGTATGTATCCACTACTTTGGCAACATACAAATGTAAGCTATCCAGAGCTTATTGATCGTCTGATAACTCTAGCGATTGAGCGTTTTGAAGAAAAACAACAGCTTCACTATAAAAAAGACTGAGTGGGATTATTGTGAAAAAAACATTAAAGCAGTTAGCTACATGGTTAAATGATGATGTGCCAGCTTTTGGTGATACGGTCGTATCAGGAATTTCCATTGATACACGTACAATTCAACAAGGGGACCTGTTTGTACCATTTCGTGGTGAGACGGCCAATGGACATAAATTTGTTCTGCAGGCATTTGAAAAAGGAGCAGGTGCTTCTCTTTGGCAGAAAGATGAACCAAATCCACCACAAGGTGTACCATTACTCTTTGTAGATAATCCGGAATTGGCACTGCAGCAAATGGCACGTGCCTATCGCAGTGAGCATAAGGCGAAATTTATTGGTATTACTGGATCAAACGGTAAAACATCGACGAAAGATATTTTAGCAGGAACGCTATCACCGTTTTTTAAAGTACAAAAGACCATTGGGAATTTTAATAATGAACTAGGTTTACCTATTACGGTTTTACAGCTAGATGAAGATACTGATGTTGCTGTACTTGAAATGGGTATGAGTGGTTTTGGTGAAATTGAATTTTTAACGAAACTTGCTCGTCCGCATATGACAGTGATTACAAACATTGGTGAGGCTCATATGCAAGATTTAGGCTCACGTGCGGGAATCGCTAAAGCCAAATTTGAAATAATTCAAGGGATGCAACCAGATGGAGTGCTATTTTATGATGGAGATGAACCGCTGCTTCAAGAGCTAGTTGCGAAAGAGCAGCAGTTAAATGCGGTGGCATTTGGCTTAGAGCATGGTCATCTATTGTATGCAGACAATATTGAAGCAACGGCCGATGGTAGTAGCTTCTCTACACATGGTGTGATTGAAGGAGACTTCTTTATTTCCGTTCTCGGGAAGCATCAAGTGAAAAATACATTAGTCGCCATGTTAATTTCTCAAAAGCTAGGTTTAAACGATGACCAAATTCGTGCATCCTTAAAACAAGTAGCTCTAACGGATATGCGCATGCAACAAGTGAATGGATCAAATGGTGCATTGTTTATTAATGATGCATACAACGCTGCACCAACCTCTGTAAAGGCGGCTATTCAATTTGTAGCATCGACGACGATTCGTCCAGAAAAATGGCTTGTGTTAGGTGATATGCTTGAACTTGGACCAAATGAAAAGCATTTCCATGAAGATTTGTCGAAGGATATTCATGCAGAAGAAATCTCTTATGTATGTTTATTTGGCCCACGAATGGCTTATTTGAATGAAGTCTTAAAAGAGCGTTTTGATGACGAACATTTGCTATATGTTGAGGATGATTACACGCCAATTATCGAAAAACTACAGCAAGCTAACGAGGAGTCTATCGTTTTACTAAAAGGCTCTCGTGGTATGAAATTAGAAACAATCTTACGTGCATTTACGTCATAAAATGAAACAAGGAATCGGTGGGACATTCGCCGATTCTTTTTAAATGAGTTACACATTTAGAGGTGAAAATAATGTCAGTAGGTGTGTTATGTATACATGGATTTTCAGGCGGACCTTATGAAGTAGAACCTTTTACTACCTATTTACGTACGCATACAAATTGGCTAATTGCAGAACCTACTTTGTCAGGGCATGGGGATGAATTACAAATGCGAGGTTTCACCGCTAAGCATTGGTTAATGGATGCTGAACTCGCTTTTCGCGCTCTTGCTAAAAAAGTAGATGAAGTAATAGTAGTTGGGTTTTCAATGGGTGGCATTATAGCGCTCTATTTAGCTAAGCGTTATAAAGTGAAAAAGCTTGTATTACTAAGCGCAGCTGCCAAGTATGTGAGTCCGAAGCAACTAGTCAAAGATTTTAAAATGCTTGCCACTGAGGCGTATCACCGTAATCTGTCTAGTAATGAATTGTATTTACGATACCGGCATAAGTTTAATCATGTGCCACTATCGTCAACGATAGAATTCATGAAGCTTGTTCGAATGGTGGAGCCGTATTATAAAGATATTAAAATTCCGGTATATATTGTACAAGGGAAATTAGATGGAATAGTACCATATCACACGGCTCAATTTTTATATGATCAAATAACCTCAAACGATAAAACTTTGTATTTTTCTGATAAAGGGAAGCATCATATATGTTATGATGAAGATTGTTCTGAATGGTTTTCTTACGTTTTGTCGTTTTTAATGAGTGCGTAAAGTAGTCAGATTATTACGACTCATGCGTTATCGTTGCATACGTGTTAATCCCATGTTAGACTAGTGTAAGCAATGGATACATTTTGTGCGAAGACTCTTCATATTTGATTGAAGAGTACTTTTTTTTGAACACAACGGTTTTATTCTAAAGTGAATAATTACGACAGAATCAAACCGCTCGGTAAAGACCGGGCTTTCCTTTTCATATAAGAGAGCTCTATGTGACCATCATATAGAGAAAAATTTTAAGTAACGGAAACGTTCCAAAACACAGGCTCGAATTTGCCGACAACTTCATCTGAAAATGTAACCATTTGTCAACTTAAAAGCAAAAAAAGGAGATTGAGAAGTTTGACAAATTTTTCAGAATTAAATATTAGCGAATCTACATTACGCTCAGTAAAGCGTATGGGATTTGAAGAAGCAACACCAATCCAAGAAGGTACTATTCGTTTTGCAATTGAAGGCCGTGACGTATTAGGTCAAGCGCAAACAGGTACAGGTAAAACTGCCGCTTTCGGGATTCCACTTATCGAAAAAATTGACCCAAAAAACCCTAATATCCAAGCATTAGTAATTGCACCAACTCGTGAATTAGCGATTCAAGTTTCAGAAGAGCTATATAAAATTGGTTATGATAAACGTGTAAAATTGTTATCAGTTTACGGTGGTCAAGAAATCGGCCGTCAAATCCGTGCACTGAAAAATAAACCTCAAATTATCGTAGGTACACCTGGTCGTATAATTGACCATATTAATCGTCGTACTTTAAAATTGGAAGATGTTCAAACATTGGTACTTGATGAAGCTGATGAAATGTTAAACATGGGCTTTATCGATGATATTAATTCAATCTTAGAAAATGTGCCTTCTGAACGTCAAACATTATTGTTCTCAGCAACAATGCCACCAGCAATCCGTAAAATTGCTGAGACATTTATGCGTGATCCAGAAATCGTAAAAATTAAGGCTAAAGAATTAACAGTTGATAACATCGATCAATATTTTGTGAAATCTGCTGAGCGTGAAAAATTCGACATTTTATCTCGTTTATTAAACGTTCACCAACCAGAACTTGCGATTATCTTCGGACGTACAAAACGTCGCGTAGATGAGCTAGCACAAGCGTTATCAATCCGTGGTTACCTAGCAGAAGGAATTCATGGTGATTTAAGCCAAGCAAAACGTATTTCCGTATTACGTCAATTTAAAGAAAATAAAATTGATATTCTTGTGGCAACAGATGTAGCTGCTCGTGGGCTTGATATTTCTGGTGTAACACATGTTTACAATTTCGATATTCCTCAAGATCCTGAGTCTTATGTTCACCGTATTGGTCGTACAGGCCGTGCAGGTAAATCAGGTCTTGCAGTAACATTTGTAACACCTCGTGAAATGGGTTACTTACGTATTGTAGAAGAAACTACGAAAAAACGTATGACACCACTTCGACCACCAACATCGGACGAAGCTTTAGTGGGTCAACAACGTCTATCTGTGGAGACACTAGAAGGTATTATTGCGAACAACGATTTAGGTGATTATCGTACACTTGCGACAGAATTACTTGAAAATCATGATGCAATCGATGTTGTAGCTGCTGCACTTCGTTCATTAACAAAAGAGCCAGATGACTCGCCAGTAACAATTACTGAAGAACGACCATTACCAATGCGTCGTGAGCGTTCTAACAGTCGTGGTGGAGATCGTGGACGTGGCGGTAACCGTAGCTTTAACGGACGTCGAGAAGGCGGACGTGGCGGAGATCGTCGTGGAGGAAGTGGAAATCGTCGAGAAGGCGGACGCCGTGACGGAGGTCGCCGTGAAGGTGGACAAGGTCGTTCACGCGCACCACGTCGTCACGAAGACTAACTTTATCTTCATCAAAATGATTAAACCTTACAGTCAAAGTGCTGTAAGGTTTTTTTGTGTATAATTGAAACAAAAAAAGAACTGATTACGTATACGTAGTTAAAGAAAGAGAGGGGACGACTTTGAGAACAGAACCAATTCACAAAATTTCCAGGAAAGGGCTAACGGTGTGGCGTTTATATGGTGTATTGCAAACGATATTCCTTTTGATTGTAGCGATTTTAGTCTGCTACGGCACTTATTATTATGAATGGCCATCATATATTTATTTCATTGCAGTTGCTGTAGTTACACTTAGTGCCATCCTATCTGCTTATCTATTTCCAAAGGTAAGATGGGAACGCTGGCGCTATGAGGTGCGTGACAATGAGATTGAGGTGCAACATGGTTTATTCGTTGTTAAACGTACACTTATTCCAATGGTGCGCGTGCAGCATGTTGATACGACACAAGGGCCTATATTAAAAAAATATGGTTTAGGTAATATTTCAATATCTACAGCTGCAACTGTACATACAATTCCTGCACTTGTAATGGACGAGGCTGATGGGCTTCGTGCACGTATTTCGGAATTAGCAAGGGTGGCGGAAGATGATGTCTAAGGAGATTAATCGTTTACACCCGATATCGGCTATTATTACAAGTGCAAAAGCATTAAAGAGTATGATTTTCCCGTTAATTATTATTATTGCAACTAATGGATTTCACTTCTCCTTAAATTTCCATAGTGATAATTTTTGGCGTATGATTTTCTTATTCGGCATATGGGGAGTAGGGGCCATACTTACACTTGTGAGTGGCATTGTTAAATGGCGTACCTTTGTATATTGGTTTGAAGATGGAGAATTGCGTGTAAAGTACGGCTTGTTCGTTAAAAAGAAGCGTTATATCCCATTTGAACGTATTCAAAGCTTAAATTACAATGAGGGTATTTTCCATCGACTATTTGGCTTAGTAAAAGTTCAGGTTGAAACTGCAGGAAGTAAGGATAGAAAGCCTGAGGTAGAGTTAACGGCTATACATAAGGTAGCGGCAGATGCCATAGAGCTGGAAATGCGTCGTGCAAAAAGCCAAGTAAATGAACAGATGAATGATGAACAGTCGCTAATAGAGGAAGTATCAGCTCCGACGATTTATCATATGTCGATACGTGATTTACTTATATTGGCCATAACTTCAGGTGGAATTGGGGTCGTTCTGTCCGGGGTAGCGGCAATTATCTCTCAGCTTTCAGATATAATCCCATACGAGGAAATCTTTCACGAGTTAGCTGACTTTGCGAAATTTGGCGCGTTTTTAGTTGCACTAGCAGTGATATTCAGCCTAATTGTGGCATGGTTTGTGTCATTTGTTATTACACTGATCAATTATTATGAATATACAGTCCGAATTGAAGATGAAAAGCTTATTATTACAAAAGGGCTAATTGAGAAAAAACGAATTACTTTACCGTTAAATAGAATTCAGGCGATTCGTATTGTAGAGAATCCAGTGCGTCAATTATTTGGCTTTGCAACAGTTGTTGTTGAGAGTGCTGGAGGAAATGGTGGCGAGGGGAATGATAAAAAAATTACTTTGTTCCCACTTATTCAGAAGCAAGATTGTTTGGAAACGCTAGAGCAACTTTTTCCAGATATAAATTGGACGTCAGAATTTATCTATTCACCAAAACGAGCTCGTACATCTTTTTACCGAATTGATTTTGTTTGGCTCATACCTATAATTGGTGCATGCAGTTATTTCTTCTATCCGTATGGGCTGTTTTCGTTATTATTAATTCCATTAACAATAGTAATTGGTATTTGGCAATATAAATCGGCTGGTTATATGATCGATGGAAAGCAACTAACTATGCAATATCGTGTGTTCAGTCGTATTACATTTATTATGGAGAAAAAACGCATACAGTCTATTGAGACTACTCAAACGTATTTCCAAAAAAGAAAGAATGTTATGACTGTAAAAGCGACGGTAATGTCAGGCATGACGGGTATGACAGGGAATATACGAAGCTTAGAGCAGCGAGATGCCGAAACAATATTATCTTGGTATGAACATTGAATGTGAAAACCTGGATATTCCTTGTGATTAATAGAAGTAATATCCTTTTTTTATCTATAAATATGCAAATATACTGTTTATAATAGAATAAATCAAACAAAAGGGGTGGTAATTTTGTTTAAGTATGATATTAATAAGAACACGTATTTAAAATTGTTGGATTTAAGTGACGTAGATGAATTATTCGCGTTGACGGATCGTTCGAGAAATACGTTGCGAGAGTGGTTACCTTTTGTGGATGATGTGAAAACAGTAGAGGATACAGAGCGATTTGTAAGAGATGCGATGCGACAATACGCAGATAATAATGGCCTACAAGCGGGGATATATTATGAGGGGAAGCTTGCGGGAGTGATTGGCTATCATCAAGTGAATTGGCAGCATAAATGGACAAGTATCGGATATTGGTTAGGAAACGAATTTGTTGGTAAAGGGTTAGTCACAAATTCTATGAAAGCATTTATTGATTATGCGTTTAGCTATCTAAAGTTAAATCGTATTGAAGTGCGAGTAGCGGTAGGAAATATTCGAAGCCGGACAATCCCAAAAGTGTTAGGTTTTAATGAAGAGGGACGTTTAAGAGATGCGGAGTGGCTTTATGATCATCATGTAGACCAAGTTGTCTATGGCTTAACAGCAGTTGAATGGAAAAAAATAAAGGCAGTGAAAGAGGATACGGTCGTAATTTGAAATAAAATTGACGAATTGCCTATCACTCTAGTATAAAAAAAGAGGAGCAATCCGCGATGATAGCTTATCACGGATGATTGCTCCTCTTTGTACCTATTACTTACCCGCCATCTTTTGTTTACGCCAGCTTAAAATTCTTTTTGGATGTAAGTAGACGAGTCCAAGAAGGAATCCTACTACTAAACCGCCTAAGTGAGCATAGACATTTACATTCGGCTGTAGGAAAGTCATAATAACACTGATAACAATAATTGGCAAAATAAGTTTACGAAGCATTGGCATTGTACGACGTGTATAGTAGACAAGTGCCCCAAAAGCTCCGAATATTCCGAAAATAGCCCCACTTGCACCAAGGCTTGCATAGCTACTATCATAAAGTAGATAGGTTGCCACGTTACCTGCAATACCAGACACTAAATAAATTGTAATAAAACGTGCTTTACCGGCAATTTTTTCAAGCTCTGGACCGAATAAATACAGAGAAAACATATTAAAGAAAACGTGCAAAAAGTTAGCATGTAAAAACATTGCAGTAAAAACACGCCACCATTCACCAGCTTGTATAAGGAAGTTCGCTTGAACTCCGTAATTCAACACATTTTCTCCTACTCCAGGTAAAATAGCTAGTACATAAATAAATAAATTAACTGCTATTAATGTTGAAACAATCGGATAATACTTTGTATATTGCTTAAAATTTTCTGTTCTACTAAACATAACTCCACCTCAATTTACAATCATTATACATGGCTTTTTAGAAATAGGAAAAGGAGAAGTTCAAATGATTAAAGGAATTGGTCTCGACATTGTAGAAATTGACCGTATTACTAAAGCAATGAGCAGAACAAATAAATTTAAAGACCGCATTTTATCTGAAAGGGAAAGAATTTTGTTTGATGCACATTCAGAAACTCGTAGAATAGAATTTTTGGCCGGACGATTTGCTGCAAAAGAAGCATTTTCAAAGGCATTAGGAACAGGTATTGGTGAAGAATGTAAGCTTCATGATGTTGAAATTTTAAGAGGGGAAGCTGGTAATCCTGTTTTATATTTCAAAGGGGAGCTTGTAAATGGATTTGTAAGTATAACACATTCTAAGCAATACGCAGCGGCACAAATAATATTATTACAATAGAACTCATCACCATAACGTGTGGCTGATTTCGGTTCCGACTGGGCGCTTTGTTGCTGTCGCTTCGCTTTCGCACAGATAAAACAATGTTGCTGACGCTTCGCTTTCGCACAGAGCAGAGCTTCCCCCAAGGAGTCGCCCAGTCGAAACAAAGATCAACTTATATAAATGTGATACGTTACTTTTGGTGATGAGCCTTTTTAATGTTTTATATGGCGAAAGCGGTGTTTATCATTATTCAAAAAGTAAATAAATTTCTGAGTGAGGATAAATATATTGCCCTTGTTCAAATGACATAACTGACAAATACGGTTCATATATTGTCGTAGTGGATTTGAAAGAAGGAAAGGGTGAAAGCGTGGGCAACCGTATAGTTAAATGGCTCGTCTTACTTTGTACGATATTACTTCTATCGGCATGTGGTACAGACTCACAGGAAAAAGTGTTGAAGAAAGTTAATGGGAAATGGGCAGAGGCAAATGGTTATGAATTGAATGCTACGATGGAGATTAAATCAGGTGGAGATCCGAAAAAATATGATGTAACAGTTTGGCATACGAAACCTGATTTCTATCGAGTAGAAGTAGTAGAAAGTGGGAAAGATGTTTCACAAATGATAGTGCGAAATGCAGATGGAGTTTTTGTTGTTACACCTACATTAAACAAAATGTATAAATTCCAAAGTGATTGGCCAAAGAAAAATAGTCAAGCTTATTTAATAGGCGCACTAGCAGAAGATTTAGCTCAAGATAAAAATTTAGTCATGAAAGAAGAGGACAAAGCATATATATTTGAAGCGGCTACTAGAAATAGCTATAAAAATAGTATGCCACATCAAGTTATAACAGTTGATAAGAAAACAATGCTTCCAACTTCCGTAGTAATTATGAATGATGTAAAAGAAGAGCAAATTCGTATCACATTTAAAAATATAAAATTAGGTGTTCAACACGCGGCTAAAGAGTATGCGGTTGAGCAATTTACAGAATCCGATGAAACAAAAGGTGAACAAGCTACACCACCAGAAAAAGATAACAAAGGTAACAAAGACGGTAAGGAGAGCAATAATAACCCGAATGGAAACGAAGGGAAAAAAGCAGTAAGTGCGGAAGCCGAAAATAAAGAGTTTCAAACACACTACCCTGTTGTGAAATTGGAAAATACGAAGATGGTGGAAGAGAAAGTCATGCATGAGGGTGGAGTGGACCGTGTCATCTTAACATTCGACGGTGATAAGCCATTTACGGTCATGCAACAACCAGTTACGAAAGAGAGTGCAATGTTGCCAGTATCGTCACCTGGCGATCCAGTAGATTTAGGCTTTACGATTGGTGCTATTACCGATACATCTATTAGCTGGGAAAAGGATGGCGTCGAATTCTTTGTAGCTTCTAGTAAATTGACTCGTGAAGAAATGGTGGAAGTTGCCACTTCAATGACGAAAGGTAGTATGAAATAATTTTTCTAGCTACAGCTTTCTATACGGAAAGCTGTAGCTTGTTAAGTAAAATAGTGCAGTTTTGATGAAAATTAACACTGTTTAGAAAGTGTTAAGTCATATATGATAAATGTTATGTAGAAAATTAGTCTGAAATAGAACAACTTATGTAAAAACAGTAAAGAAAAAGCAATTTAATCGATACATAATGTTTTAATAAAAAATAAAGAGGGTATTCTAATGAAGACACAGCAATATTTTAGACCAACCAAAGCAATTGTAGACTTACAAGCAATTCAACAAAACGTAAATAATTTGAAAAAGCTACTTCGACCTAATGTTCAAATTATTGCTGTCGTAAAGGCAAATGCATACGGTCATGGAGATGTAGCTGTTGCAAAAGCAGCACTTGAGGCAGGGGCAACAATGCTTGCCGTAGCAACGCCAGATGAAGCATTACATATACGAGCACATTTTGAAGAGCCAGACATACTAATATTGGGTGCCTCTCCAGTTTCGTTTGTACCATATGCTGCACAACAGCGCATAATTCTTACAGCATTTGCAAGTGAGTGGGTACAGCAAGCAGCTCCGTTTATAGCTAATGAAACAAATCCTTTACGACTACATATAAAAGTAGATAGCGGAATGGGCAGAATTGGCGTTCGTTCAGAACAAGAATTATTGGATCTATATCAAACTATACAGAATACAGTAAATGTGGAGCTTGATGGGATATTTACACATTTTGCGACTGCGGATGAAGAGGATACATCATACTTCGATAGACAGGTACAACTTTTTGAGAGATGTGTAACTGCATTGCCTGAAAAACCTAGACTTGTTCATGCATCAAACACGGCTACGTCTTTAGTAAAAGATGCGCATTTACAATTTGATGCCGTTAGATATGGTATTTCGATGTATGGATTATCACCATCTTCTTATGTAGAAGGTATTTTACCATTTCCGTTACAGCCAGCGTTTTCGCTTGAGAGTGAGCTTGTTCATGTGAAACAGTTACAAGCAGGTGATTCAATAGGCTATGGAGCTACTTTTGTGGCCTCTTCGGATATGTGGATAGGAACGGTACCAGTAGGTTATGCTGATGGAGTAATTCGCAAATTAGCTGGACAAGAAGTACTTATTGATGGACAAAGAATGCCGATTGTTGGACGAATTTGTATGGACCAATGTATGGTTGCCTTGCCAAAAGCATATGCTATAGGTGAGAAAGTAACACTCATTGGTCAACAAGGACAGAATGTTATTTCAATGAATGAATGGGCAGCAAAGCTTGATACCATTAATTACGAAGTACCATGCATTATTACAGCGAGAGTTCCTAGATTATACATTTGACTTTAGACTCAACCTAGAAGATGTTACTTTAAGAATTTTGTATAGGCGATCTTAACATAGTTGCAACATTTTTGGACAAAATGAATACTATACTACAACTTAGTGAATAACAGTTAGATTACCGAGAAGCTGAGTCATTCATAATTTGTGACATATTACAAGGTGAATGAATCGGCATATACCTTCGACAACCTACATATTTTTACAACTTGGACTTTAAATTGTCAGATATTTTGTCATTTCGTGTCTTTTCAACAATATCTTTCAATGGTAGAATGGGGAGTAATGAAAAGTGGATGGTTCCGTTGGAGGTGCTTGCTGTGTACGAGAAAAGGTTAAGAGAAGCTACAATTGCTGTACAAGACAGACTATTTCTACAAACAAAGGAAGTAATTGAAAGTGAATCTATTGCGCGTATTTTGTCGCGCAAAGTTTTAATGCAGGAGCAACCAAATCAAATACGGGAAGCTATGATGAAAGGATATGTTGAAATGTCTCATATTAATCTGAGTATTGCAAGTGAATGCTTGCATGCAGAATATGAAGCACAACATACGGTGGAGCGTCTCGTTAGCGGGGGATGACACTTTGAATGTAAAACGTGGTGACGTTTTTTTTGCAGATTTATCGCCGGTAGTTGGGTCCGAGCAAGGGGGAACTAGGCCGGTGCTGATTATTCAAAATGATATTGGCAATCGATTTAGTCCAACTGTCATCATCGCAGCTATTACCGCACAGATTCAAAAAGCAAAATTACCGACGCACGTTGAAATTAATGCTGAAAAGTATGGTTTCGAACGTGACTCGGTTATTCTGCTCGAGCAGGTGCGGACGATTGATAAGTCAAGATTGACAGATCGTATTACGCAACTTGACCATGCTTTGATGGAGAAAGTTGATGGTGCATTGATGATTAGTTTAGGGCTTGTTAAATTTTGATATACATATGTGTATAGAGGCATCGAGATGAATTTTCATCTCGATGCTTTTTTATCTTCATTCAGTAGGTGTTTGGAAATCTACTGAAATAGAGGAACTCAGTCTAAGTACGCCACGTCCTGTGGCAACGACTGACTGATCAACATCATTTTGGCCCAAAGTCTCCGGCGGATGTCACGGATTTTCATAGGAATGAATATAAGGATGTTAGCCTAAAGCCTTCGCATCCTGCGAAAACGGCTAACTGACCTGCATCCTGCAGGCCTGGGCACAATTCAAAATCCAGACGCATTGTTTATCTGTGCGAAAGCGTAGTGTAACGTAGCGACAGCAACAATTACGCCAAGGCGAAATTGATATTGTATTCTCAAAAACTCCATTACCATAAATTGAAATCACTATTCAAAAATGGTATTAATAGATTTAAGATATACTCAAAATCTACATGTAGAATAGATTTTTGAAAAAATATCGAGAGGTTTAAGAAGATATACATTTTATCCTCATTCAACAACAGGGGTTTGTCTGTGCAAAAGCTTAGCGTCAACTAAAATTACGCTAAGATAAAATTGATATGATTATTAAATTATTTAAAGTATTTAGTTAAGCAGGTCGAAAAAAAGTGTAAGAGTATAACTCCGAAAGGAATTGGGGGAACAGCAGTGACAATAAAGTCTTCGGTTGAAATTATTACTGAGTGGGACATAGTAGCAGCAAGACAACTGGGGCGTAACGAAGCAAAGGCACTTGGATTTGACACTGTTGGTCAGGCTCGAATCACCACAGCTATAAGTGAACTAGCGCGAAATATATATTTATATGCAAGGATAGGTGTCATTGAAATTGAAAAAGTTGAGACAGACACTGAGAAGAAAATAATTGTTACTGCAACTGACCAAGGCCCAGGAATAGAAGATATTCGGAAAGTGATGGAGGATGGCTACTCCACTTCAGGAGGGCTTGGTGCAGGTTTACCAGGTGTTAATCGATTGATGGACAGGATGGTTATTCATTCGGTTATTGGAGAAGGAACAACGATAAGAGCTGAAAAATGGCTGCGTTAGGATGTGAAATTGTTGGAACGATTAGAATCTCAATATAAAATGATTTTGTCAGATTATATGGCCGATCAAACTGAAAAGAATTTGTATATTGCTCAAAATTTCACTCGCCAGTTAATTCAAAAGAATATAGCTCCAGAAGATGTTGTAAGTATTCATAAAAACGCAGTTGAGGAACTATTTCCACGTAGAATGAGTGAAGAACAGCTTGCATATGATTTTCTTATCGAAGTTATGGTGCATTATGGAATGGCTCATAGGGAGCACCAAAGTTTATTACAAAAACAAGCTGAGTATGAAATGGAATTGAAAATTGCTACAAATATTCAGGAAACATTACTTAAAACAGACGTACCACAGCTTTCAAGTATTGATATCGGAATGATATCTATCCCAATCCGGAAGATGAATGGAGATTATGTACATTTTTTATATAATCGAGAGGATTATTTGAGTGTAGCTGTGACAGATGTAGTAGGTAAAGGTGTGCCAGCTGCATTATGTATGTCTATGGTGAAATATGGCCTTGAAACGCTAGAATATGCATATAAAGATCCTTCATATGTATTAGAGGTCATCAATCGAGTAATTGAGAAGAGTGTAGACGACAGTATGTTTGTTTCTATGTTTTACGGTTGCTTGGATATACGAAAAAGTATTTTTTCTTATGCTTCTGCAGGTCACGAGCCAGCTCTCCATTATAGTGCTAAGCATGATGAATTTTTCCCTTTGGAATCGACAGGATTGTTACTAGGGGTGTTACCAGAAACGAAATATTCGTATAATGAAATTGCTTTGGAAGAAAACGATATCGTAATAATAATGACGGATGGTGTTACAGAATTCAGATCGCATGATGAATTGAATTCACGAGAGATCATTACATCATTGATATTGGAAAATAAATACTTAGCAGCTCAACAATTATGTAATCTTCTTTATAAGCAAATTGAAAAATTACAGGATTTTAAACTATCAGATGATTTTACAGTTACAATTATAAAAAAATAGTTGTTTCGGTTTAAATTTTTGTCATTACGGGAATAGAAAAATATCTAACAAATATGGTGGAGGTGTGCTGTATGGACATGGCGATACACTTTAAAGAACTTGATAATAAACTATATGGATTTATTGAGGGCGAAATAGATACTTTTACTGCTTCAGGTCTTAGGGAGGAATTAGAGGCAGTGAAAATTACTGAAGGATTAGAAATAGTGCTTAATTTATCAAAAGTTAATTATATGGATAGTACAGGATTAGGTATTTTTGTAGCCTTTTATAAAAGAACGTTACGTGAAAATGGTAAGGTTAAACTTGTAGGTTTGTCGAATAGATTACAAAGATTGTTTGAAATTACTGGTTTAAGCGATTTAATGAATATTGAAACTGATAAAAAGGTGGATTACGAAAATGAAGGAATTTGATTATATTGAGATAAGGGTTCCTGCAAAACCGCAATTTGTCAGTGTGATTCGATTGACGGTTTCTGGCTTAGCTAGTCGGGTTGGGTTTAATTATGATGATATTGAAGATATAAAAATTGCAGCAAGTGAAGCGGTAACGAATGTTGTACATCATGCGTATAAGGACGAAGAAGAAGGAGAAATCGTCATTGGTTGCGCTTTGTATGAAAATAAAATAGAAATGATGATTGCAGATTACGGCAATAGTTTTAATTTTGAGGAAATAAAGTCGAAAATTGGTCCATATCATCATGAAGAGGGTATAGCGGGTCTACGTGAAGGTGGTTTAGGGCTTTATTTAATGGAAACTTTGATGGATGAGGTGATGATAAATAACGATGGTGGCGTAACTGTTTTTATGACAAAGTATGTCGCTAGAGAGCGGGTGGAAAAAAATGTCGAAAGAATCACCACATAAAACTTCGTCCAAGGAAGATATACTAAGGTGGATTGCATTGTACCAATCAACAGAGGATGATGAAGCACAAACAAATTTAGTGAAGCATTATCGATATTTAGTTGAGTCCATTGCAAGTAAATATTCGAATGGTAAGTCTCATTATGAGGATATTACTCAAGTAGGTATGCTCGGATTGCTAGGTGCAATAAGACGTTTTAACCCTGATGTTGGTCGTAGCTTTGAAGCATTTGCTGTACCAACGATTGTTGGAGAAATAAAACGCTTTTTACGTGATAAAACGTGGGATGTTCATGTACCAAGACGGATAAAAGAATTAGGACCGCGCATTAAAACAACAGTGGAAGCGTTGACAATTGAGCTGCAGCGTTCTCCATCTATTATGGAAATCGCAGATCAATTAGAAGTGGAAGAAGAAGAAGTTTTAGAGGCTATGGAGATGAGCCGTAGTTACCATGCTCTTTCTATGGATCATTCAATAGAGTCAGATTCTGACGGTAGCGCAGTAACGTTATTTGATATTATGGGTAAAGAAGATGACGGCTTTGAAAAGACCAATAAAAGAATGATTGTCTCTGACGCTATGAGCATCTTAGATGAGAGAGAAAGACAAATAATTCAGCTTACATATTTAGAGCAACTCACTCAAAAAGAGGTTGGGGAACGATTAGGGATTTCTCAAATGCATGTATCAAGAATACAGAGGAAGGCAATAAAAAAATTACAGGAATCTATCTTAGTAAGTGAAGGTGTTTCGCTCTGAAATTTTTAGAGCGAGGGGGCTGTCCTAAGTACAAGCAAAGCATAAGCCCCAACTGGAAGTATGTGAAAACAGCCTCCTCTTAATTTAATCAAATAGTTTACTCTTCTTTCAGAGTAGACTATTTTTTTGCATTTTTAGTAAAGTGTAATGGTAAAATGAAAAGAAAAAGGTAGTGATGATGTGGAACAAAAGCAAATGTTACAGCTCATTGCAAAGGATGTAGCTATTAAGCCAGGTCAAGCAGAGGCTGTTATTAAATTATTAGAAGAAGGAAACACCGTGCCATTCATTGCACGCTATCGTAAAGAAGCTACTGGGTCCCTTGATGAGGTACAGATTAAAGCTGTAGAGGATCGTTATCACTACATACAGCAGCTTGAACAACGAAAAGAAGAGGTTATACGATTAATTCAGGAACAAGATAAACTAACACCTGAATTAGAACAAGCTATTCAAGCAGCAACTGTGTTACAGCGTGTAGAGGATTTATATCGACCTTATAAACAAAAACGCCGAACAAAGGCTACAATAGCGAAAGAAAAAGGGTTAGAACCTCTTGCGGATCTTCTATTAGAGTATCGTAGTGATGCTTTAGAACAATTAGCAGCGGCTTTCATAGATGAGGAGAAAGTTGCTAATGTAGAGGAGGCATTAGCTGGGGCTCGAGATATTTTGGCAGAGCGCTTTGCTGATGACGCGGCAATTCGTGAAAAAATACGTACGTATTCATGGAAAGATGGAGTGCTCGTAACAAGTGTAAAGAATGCAGAGGGAGACGATAAAAACGTTTTCGAAATGTATTATGAATATGAAGAGCCTGTAAATCGTATAGTCCCACACCGTATTTTAGCTGTAAATCGTGGTGAGAAAGAGGAAATCTTAAAAGTGGCAATTCATGTACCAATAGATCGAGTACTAATGATTATGTGGAAGGAATGGATTCCTGCAACAGGTTCCTCTCCTGCAATTGCCGAAGTGAAGCTAGCGATAGAGGATTCGTACAAGCGTTTAATTCAGCCTTCTATTGAACGAGAGTTACGAAATGAACTTACAGAAAAAGCAGAGACGCAGGCTATCCACATTTTCTCTGAGAATTTACGTAATCTTTTATTACAGCCTCCGATGAAAGGGAAGTATGTATTGGGTGTTGATCCGGCGTACCGTACAGGTTGTAAATTAGCTGTTGTAGATGAAACAGGGAAAATGCTAGAGGTTACAGCCATTTATCCACATCCTCCGAAACCAGATGTAGCAAAATCAAAAACAGTTGTGAAAGGGATTTTAGCAAAATACCCAATTACTATCATTGCTATTGGTAATGGAACTGCCTCACGTGAAACAGAACAATTTATTGCAGATGTGTTGAATGAGCTTGAAACTGATACAGCCTATGTCATTGTCAATGAAGCAGGGGCATCTGTTTATTCAGCGTCTGAAATTGCCCGTACAGAGTTTCCTGATTTACAGGTAGAACAGCGTAGTGCCGTTTCTATTGCGCGTCGTTTGCAAGATCCGTTGTCGGAGTTAGTAAAAATTGAGCCAAAAGCAGTTGGAGTAGGTCAGTATCAGCATGATGTTTCTCAAAAGAAATTGGCTGAGTCTTTAACATTTATAGTAGAGACAGCTGTTAACCAAGTTGGTGTTGATGTTAATACAGCTTCATCTTCGCTACTGCAATATGTTTCTGGATTATCGAAGACGGTTGCGGAGAATATTGTGAAGGTGCGTGAGGAAAGCGGACAATTTACAACACGTGCTCAACTAAAGAAAATCCCACGACTTGGTGCCAAAACGTATGAACAAGCAATTGGTTTCTTACGTGTTCCAGGAGCAAAAAATGCATTTGACGCTACGGGCATTCACCCTGAAAGCTATAGTGTAGCAGAGCAAATTTTAGAGGTAGCGCAAATTGATAAAAAAGAGCTTGGTTCACAGAAGGCAGAGGAAGCTATTGCATCACTAGAGATACAAAATTTAAGTGAGATTTTAGATATTGGGGTTGTCACAATCCAGGATATTGTGGATACATTAATGAAACCAAGTCGCGATCCACGTGATGCATTCCCTCAGCCTCTGCTAAAAACAGATGTATTAAAAATGGAAGATTTACAAGTTGGGATGGAATTGCAAGGTACAGTGAGAAACGTAGTTGATTTCGGAGCATTTGTAGATATTGGAGTAAAGCAGGACGGGCTTGTGCATATTTCTAAATTACAAAAAAGACGTATTAAACATCCATTAGAGGTTGTTGCTCTTGGTGACATTGTGACGGTTTGGGTAGAACAAATAGATGTCAATAAAGGGCGCATCTCATTAACAATGCTACCTCCCAAAGATCAAACGATCGAAGCGTGATATAGTGAAACTTTAATCAGTGGTTTTTTCACCCCACTGATTATTAGTCTTCACCAATCGGGCTTTTACGGGCAGTTAATCTTCCACGAAGCTTCTTTTCTTTTGGTACAGATAATTACTGCCCGTTAAAGCGGGATAAAGTGAAACTTTAATCAGAGGGGTTTTTTTCACCCCACTGATTATTAGCCTTCACCAATCGGGCTTTAACGGGCAGTTAATCTCCCACGAAGCTTCTTTTCTTTTGGTACAGATAATTACTGCCCGTTAAAGCGGGATAAAGTGAAACTTTAATCAGTGGTTTTTTTTATCCCACTGATTATTAGTCTTCACCAATCGGGCTTTTACGGGCAGTTAATCTTCCACGAAGCTTCTTTTCTTTTGGAACAGATAATTACTGCCCGTTAAAGCGGGATAAAGTGAAACTTTAATCAGAGGGGTTTTTTTCACCCCTCTGATTATTAGTCTTCACCAATCGGGCTTTTACGGGCAGTTAATCTTCCACGAAGCTTTTTTGCTTTTGGTACAGATAATTACTGCCCGTTAAAGCGGGATAAATTACTGCCACACTGTTCATACTACTCAGTGTGGTATTCTTGTTGTTAGAGGTGATATAGATTATGAACAATGAGGAACTACAAAATCTTGTTAGTCAAATATCATTAGAAAGTTTCCGGAAGCCATTTATGCATCAAGCATATTTTAATTCAAGGCTACGTTCGACAGGTGGGCGTTATCTTTTACAATCACACAATATTGAAGTGAATCCAAAAGCTTATGAATTGTATGGTATTAACGAAGTTGAAGGGATCGTTCGACACGAATTATGTCATTATCATTTACATTTGGAAGGCAAGGGGTATCAGCATCGAGACAAAGATTTTCGAGAGCTATTAGTAAAAGTGAATGCTCCTCGTTTTTGCTCATTATTACAAATCCCTAAGACATCTCAAAAAAAGCGACGTCGACTTTATACATATACATGTGTAAAATGCCAACAATTATATGTAAGGAAAATTAGAATGAATGTGGAGAAATACTGCTGCAGCAAGTGTTTAGGACGTTTGAGATTAGTAGAATAAAAAAAATAATAAAAAAGGTTGACGTTTACTGAAGATGCCCCTATAATAGTAAAAGTCGACAAGATAACGACGACAAAACATATGGATTATTCCGAAGTAGCTCAGTTGGTAGTAGCACCTGACTGTTAATCAGGTTGTCGCAGGTTCGAGTCCTGCCTTCGGAGCCATGGCCCCTTGGTCAAGTGGTTAAGACACCGCCCTTTCACGGCGGTAACACGGGTTCGAATCCCGTAGGGGTCATTTCATTAGTTTAATTCATAAAAATATAGTATCATTGGTCCCGTGGTGTAGCGGTTAACATGCCTGCCTGTCACGCAGGAGATCGCCGGTTCGATCCCGGTCGGGACCGCCACTTATTGGGGTATAGCCAAGCGGTAAGGCAACGGATTTTGATTCCGTCATGCCTAGGTTCGAATCCTAGTACCCCAGCCATTCATTTCTTAATATGAGCCATTAGCTCAGTTGGTAGAGCATCTGACTTTTAATCAGAGGGTCGAAGGTTCGAGTCCTTCATGGCTCATCTTTTTTAAGAAAAAAGGTTGACTTCCTAGATTATCATAGTATAATAAGAAAGTTCCTAATTGAATGCGGTCGTGGCGGAATGGCAGACGCGCTAGGTTGAGGGCCTAGTGGGGGCAACCCCGTGGAGGTTCAAGTCCTCTCGGCCGCACCAAGTCGGTTTATGAATATATACAATGTGCGCCCGTAGCTCAATTGGATAGAGCGTCTGACTACGGATCAGAAGGTTATGGGTTCGACTCCTGTCGGGCGCGCCATTTTAAATAAATATTATTTATTTCGCGGGTGTAGTTTAATGGTAAAACCTCAGCCTTCCAAGCTGATGTCGTGAGTTCGATTCTCATCACCCGCTCCAAAAAACTTTTTAAAAAACTTGTTGACATTTAATTTTTTCTGTCGTATGATATTAAAAGTTGTCACCACAAGATAACAACATGAACCTTGAAAACTGAACAAGCAAAACGTAATCAATAAAGTTTTTAGTAGCTAACCTTGAGTTAGTGAACGAAAC
>NZ_LITM01000013.1:0-35022 GCF_001275675.1 Lysinibacillus sp. FJAT-14745
TTCGTTCACCAACTCAAGGTTAGCTACTAAAAACTTTATTGATTACGTTTTGCTTGTTCAGTTTTCAAGGTTCATTTCGTCGCCGCTTTTCTCAGCAGCAACTCTTATATAATAACATGTCGTAAACTCGATGTCAACAACTAATTTATTTAATTTAATTGTTTTTCAGCAGTTGTCTTAACGACTTGTATAATACTACACCCTTGATTTTAAAAGGTCAATACTTTTTCTGAAAAAAATTTATAGTTTTTCACTTCATCGAGAAACTTCCTATATAAATGATTAGAAAAACAATTTACTATTAAACTCACAATCTGACGTTAATTTATTGTTTTATTGTTATCTAAAATATAATTTTATCATAATCTCTATTAAAAAATTAATTAATTGTTTTTCATCAAAAACAAAACGAGGCTAGGACATAACTGGTCAAAATCTTAAAAAGCGCGAGAAATCAATTTAGAAACGTTGACTTCTTGCGCTTGTCTGATGTGAAATATTGTAATTTTGCTTTGAAAATATACTTATGTCCCAGCCTCTTTCAGCGGATGTTTTGTTTGGACACCCATTGAAAGAAGTTAAAATGGGAAGAAAAATGGAATTGCTAGCACCATGACAACAAACATAATAATCTGTAACGGCATTCCAATCTTCACAAAATCCATAAATTTATAACCGCCAGCTGTCATCACAAGCGCATTTGTCGGGGAAGCAATTGGTGTGACAAATGCCATACTCGCTGCTACAGCAACAGCAATCATAAATGTCGTTGGACTTGCTTCCATTGCAATCGCGGCATTCATAGCAATTGGCGCGAACAAGACAGCAGTCGCCGTATTACTAATAAACTGTCCAAAAATAACTGTTAAAATATATACGCCAACTAGTACTCCATACGGTCCATAATCTCCAAGTGCATTAATGATACCATCGGATAAAATAACCATACCACCTGTTTTCTCCAATGCAGTCGCCATCGGAAGCATTGCAGCTACAAGCACAATACTTTCAAAATTCATATTGCTGTATGCGTCTTCCATATTTCGCAAACACCCTGTTAATATCATCAATACGGCGCCAATCATAACGGAAATAACAGCAGGGAAAATTTCAAAAGCCATTAAGACAATCATTAAAAGCATAATGACACCAGCAATACCAGCTTTACCTGTTGCCGCTGCGACACTCGCATGCTCTTTCGGCTGACCAACAACAACGACATCCTGCGTTTCCCTTGCAAGCAATAGAATTTCATCCCATGCTCCTTGCACTAAAATGGCATCTCCAAATTTCAATTTATGCGTCACCATATCTTGAAGTTTATAGCCGCCTCTACGATTAATGCCAATTATATTAAGATTATATTTTTCTCGGAAGCCTAGGGTGCTAACAGTTTTATTAATAAAGCTAGAGTTTGGCGTTAATAATACCTCAGCAATACCAAGATGCTTCGATACCAATTCATTCGCCTCTCCTTCAGCTAGTTCCTGCATCTCTAGACTATAATCCGATGCAAAGCGGCGAATATTCTCCTCCTCACCTTGGACATACAATTCATCTTTGGCATGTATCACACTCGTCGGACCTGCCATTTCCTGATATGTCATCGGTAAAAAATTAATGCCCTCTTGAGATCGTCGGTGAATTTTCATCATACAAAGCATATACTTGGCCGGAAGCTTTAATTCTGCTAATGTAGCGTCAATAATCGGCGAATCCTCTGGGACAAACACTTTAAACAAACGGTTGTTTAAATCATATTGCTTAATAATTTTCTTTGGGGATAGTTTATAGTCAGCTTTTGTTTGTGTACGATTTTTTTCATTTGGTAAAAGAATATTGCGTACGAGTACTAAATAGATAATACCGACTATCATTCCTACAATACCGATGGGGGTCACTTCGAAAAATCCTAGCTTATTATAACCTCGATCTACTAATAACTGACTGACAATTAAATTTGTTGGTGAGGCAATTAATGTCATAAGCCCAGAAAGACTCGCAACATAAGAAAGTGGTAGCAAGAATTTCGAAGGACTTTCCTTCATACTAATGGCAATACTAACAACAATCGGCATCATTAAAGCTACGGTACCTGTATTACTCATAAAGGCACCTACCGTCCCTACAATAATGAGCAATAACACAAATAACTTCAGCTCACTATCACCTGACCATTTTAACAATAATCGCCCTGCCATCCCTGCAAGTCCCGTGCGTAAAATTCCTGCGCCCACAACGAACAACCCTGCAATCATTAAAACTACAGAGTTCGAAAAACCAGCAAGCGCCTCTGTTGGCGTTAAAATATCTGTAATGACGAATGCTAGAAGTGACACAATCGCAACGAGATCCGCTCGTACTTTATTTGTCACAAAGGCAAAAATTGTCGCTCCTAAAATAAGAAATGTTAATGTAAGCTGCACTTCTAAGAATTCCTTTCTAACATTAATCATTGTGCTAGGTGATATACAAAACCTTTTGTAATTGTAGCACCTCGCACGTTTGCTATATCATTTAGATTTATTATATCTTACCCAAAACTATATATGGGAAATTTCACCATCTTTTCAAAATAAAAGATTCATCACCATAGCGTGAGGCTGATTTCCGTTCCAGCTGGGTGCGTCGGGCTAACAAGATGTTAGTCACGAAGGCGTGATCACAGGACGTGATGCTTTTAGCCTTCGTTCCTCTATAGCTGATCCCCAAGGAGTCGCTCAGCCTCGGTATTAAACCGCACTCTACTATCATGTATCGGCCTTACCTAGATTATTTTTGATAAAGATTATGCTCTTTAATATAGTCATAACAAGCGTCAGGCAGTAGATATTTGGGTTCACCGCCCATTGCGAATTCTTCTCGAATATAGGTAGAACTAATTTCCATCGCTAAGCCTTTGTCAATCAAATGAAATCTTCCATCATCATGATTCCTCAAAATTGGAGAACGACTAATTGTTGATAACATATCAATTCCATGCCTTGCCATTACGATAAATTTGTTCTCATCTACTAACGCTTCTCCTTTTTTCCACAACCCCGCGCCAATATCAACTAATAAATCGGCTCCCATAATAAAATGAATGTCATCATTAGGGTGCTGTTCTCTAAAATATTTCATCGTATCATATGTGTAAATGTTCCATCCTTCTTGCTCCATTTCATAGGAATCTGCAATAAAACGTTCATCCTTAGCAATAGCCAGTTGCAGCATATTCCATCGATGAGTATTCTCTGTTTTTATTTCCTTGTCCTTTCGTTTATTTGAGCACGGTAAAAAAATGACTTTATCTAATTTGCAACGATGTGCGACTGTGCTTGCGGTCCAAAGATGAACATTTGTGATTGGATCAAAGGATGAACCGTAAATTCCTATTTTTGCCATTATCTATTCCTCCATTTTATTTCCCTATTAATTTATCTCATTCACCATCATCGTGACTTTATCTTTAATTTCCTTAATTCTTGTCATTTTGTTATCCCAGCACGCTTGGCTTAAATCGACGGGATACTCTTCTGGATTCATTGTTCTTTTGTACTCACTCCATAATAGATGTAAGTTTTCTTCTACATATACCTGAATTTCCTGAAGTGTTGGTTCGTTGTAAAGAATGGATCCATTCTTTACAATGTCTTGATGTAATTCTTTTGCTGTAAAATTTGTCACAAATTTGCTGATATAAGTATGAACAGGGTGAAACATTTTCAAGCGTTCTTCTTCTTGAGGATTTTCATAATCTAATGCAATATAATCTCCTTCAGCATGACCATTCCCTTTGTTAATAATTCGGTATATACGCTTCCGGCCTGGAGTAGTTACTTTTTCGGGATTTCCAGAGATTTTAATGGTATCGACCATTTTTCCATTTTCATCTTCAATAGATACTAATTTGTAGACTCCGCCAAGAGCGGCTTGATCGTAAGCTGTAATGAGCTTAGTTCCGATTCCCCACGTATCAATTTTAGCTCCTTGTGACTTCAAATTTATAATCGTGTATTCATCTAAATCATTCGATGCAATAATTTTCGCTTCAGTGAAACCAGCTTCATCTAGCATTTTTCTTGCTTTTTTTGACAGGTACGCTAAATCTCCACTGTCCAAACGAATTCCTACAAAATTGATTTTATCTCCAAACTCCTTTGCGACCCGAATCGCATTAGGAACACCTGAACGCAACGTATCATACGTATCTACTAAGAAAACGCAATCTTTATGTGTTCTTGCATACTTTGTAAATGCATTGTATTCATCGCGATATGCCTGTATGATAGCATGTGCATGAGTACCTGACACAGGGATGCCAAATAATTTCCCAGCTCTTACATTACTAGTTGCAGAAAATCCACCAATATAAGCTGCACGAGTTCCCCAAATGGCTGCATCAAATTCATGAGCACGACGAGTACCAAATTCCATCGCCACGTCCATTCCAATCACTTGTTTAATGCGCGATGCCTTTGTTGCGATAAGAGTTTGGTAATTAACGATATTCAATAAAGGTGTTTCAATTAATTGAGCTTCTGCCAACGGAGCTTCAATTCGTAAAATAGGTTCATTGGCAAATACCAATTCACCTTCCTTCATTGCAGAAATAGTACCTGTAAATTTTAGACTTTGAAGGTATTTCAGAAATTCCTCTGAATATTTCCCTTCCTCACGTAAATATTGAATATCACTAGTAGAAAAACCAAAGTTTTTGATAAACTCCATCATCTTTTTTAAGCCTGCAAATATCGCATAGCCATTACCGAACGGAAGTTGTCGAAAGTACAGTTCAAATACTGCTGTTCTATTTTGAGTACTATCGTTCCAGTATGTTTCGACCATATTTATTTGATATAAGTCTGTGTGCAACATTAAGCTATCGTCTGCATATTTCATTTCCTTTTCCTCCGTTTACATAATAGTAGCTCCGAGAGAATGTTCGAAATGTCCTAACGCCCACTCATGCCCCGCTTGATTAAAAGAAGCCACTGCATTTTTATGAATAACAATGTTAAATCCTTTATTATAGGCATCCACTGCTGTATGAAGAACACAAATATCCGTACATACACCTATTAAATGCAGTTCAGTAATTCCTCTTTCACGCAACTTAATCTCTAAATCCGTGCCTGCAAAAGCAGAATATCTTGTTTTATCCAAGTAGTAGACATGATCTAGATCTTTATTTTGTTCATATAATTCTTTCAAGGAGCCATATAGTTCCCTACCCCCTGTGCCTCTAATATTATGAGCAGGAAAAAGTTTTGTTTCTGGATGATAGCGATCATCTTTTTCATGAACATCAATGGCAAAAACTACAAAATCATCGTTTGAGATAAATTCCTTCGTTAATTGTGTATTTACCTCTTCCAATAGTTGCCCCGGTTTTCCGCAAGTTAGAGCTCCATCTGGTGCTACAAAATCCACTGTATAATCAATATTAATCAATGCACGTTTTGGCATTTTTCCATCACTCCACTTTCTTTTTAATTGGTAATTACAGAATTACAAATTACTATATTGAAAAATTATCAGGAAAGACAGGTGCTTTCCTAATGATAAATTGACTCTACGATTTCGAAGTCATTAAAAGTATATAATTGCGACGGTCTAAACGAATTCCTTTTTGTTTTCTTTGGTTTACCTTCTTCATCTAATACTTTTTCAATAAAAGGTAACTTAGGCGCTTTTGTAAAGAACACAGAGTCATTTGAAACGCGTGGATCATCTCCCACTGTCAATAAAACCCTTTGCAATTCTGATAACGTAAATTCTTCTAGTAAAAAGTTTTTAGCAACTGTTGTTTGTACCATATCTTTCTTAATAAATTCCAAAGCGTCTGAAATGATTTTTCGATGATCAAAAGCTAATTCGAGTTTGAATACTTCATTTATATCGTATAGCTCTATTTCTGCCGCATCATCATTGGCTTGACGCTGGTCGATGTGCACTTCCGGAACAATGGCATAAAAAGCATTTGAAATCATCCAACCCCGAGGATCACGATCCATGTCATCGTAGACACCAAAGTGTTTAATGTGTAGACCACCTACATTCGTTTCCTCCTTCAATTCTCTTTTAGCGGCCATATAGGCGGTTTCCCTTTTTGTCGCATCTACAAATCCACCTGGAAGCGCCCATTTTCCACCTTCGATATTTGGATTTCCTTCATGATCTTGATCAGCACGTTTAATCAACATGATTTTAAGCGTCATCATTGGTGGTGCTTTTTCCTCTACTTTTTCAGATGTTATTGTAAAAATTGCGATATCTGACGTATAGCCATCAGGTGTTAGATATTTAGAAGAATCATAATTCGCAAGAACTTCCTCTTGTGAACGAAATTTTGTCATTTAATAAAACTCCTTTGATACAATGTTTTCTACTATTAATGATGAAGATGAGATGAAACGTAATGACTCCCTGTTGGGCGCGCGTATTTGCTTCGCTTCCGCAGATATTCTCCCGAGCCTCGCGGGTATCTAGTTGTATAATTTGTTCAATCGCCTTCAGTAATTTGCAATTCTTGAATTACTATTTAATAACATGGTAACTTTTCCAGTTCACGTTTTCAACTCTTTTTTATAAAAAAGAAAAAATTTTCAATGAAATAGAGGGCATATTGGAGTACACCTTAATTAAAAAGGGCATAGATAAAGCATTTCTGCCCTATCTATGCCTTGTTAGTATTTAATTTACTAATTGATTTGTCAAAAGAATACCATCTTGTACGACAACTCGCCCATTTTTAATGACAGTATTCGTATGATTCATGCCATAGAAATATTGTAACTGCTTGTAATTGGCAACATCCAATATAATAACGTCAGCTTGTTTGCCCGCTTCAAGAGAGCCAATTTGATGTCCACGGTTAAGGGCGTATGCAGCATTAATAGTTGTCGCTGTTAACACTTCTTCTAGTGTCATGCCCATATGCATACAAGCTAAATTCATGATAAAGGGTAGACTCATCGTTGGGGATGAGCCAGGATTAAAATCAGTTGATATAGCAACAGGTACCCCTTCATCAATCATTAGGCGACCCCTTGCAAATGGCGCACGTAAGAAGAATGCTGTTCCAGGTAGCAACACGGCAATCGTGCCAGCTTCAGCCATTTTTTGAATACCTTCATCAGAAGCAACTAGTAAATGCTCCGCTGAAATTGCCCCTACTTCCGCTGCAAGCTCCGCTCCCTTATAAGGCTCAATTTCATCTGCATGAATTTTCGGTGTTAACCCCAACGCTTTTCCAGCCTCTAAAATGCGTTGTGATTGCTCTGGTGTAAATACACCTTTTTCACAAAATACATCATTGAATTCCGCAAGCTTTAGCTCAGCTACTTTCGGCAGCATGTCATGAATGACTACATCGACAAATTCATCCTCACGACCCTTATAATCACGCGGCACCGCATGCGCCCCCATAAAGGTACTAACGACATCAATGTCATGTGTGGCCTGCAATTCCTTAGCTACCTCAAGCTGTTTCTTTTCTGTTTCCCAATCCAAGCCATAGCCTGATTTTGCCTCAACCGTTGTGACACCATGCTTTAAAAACACATCTAAATGATTCATCGTTTTTCTATATAAATCACCAAAGCTAGTTTCTCGAGTCCGGTTTGTTGTGGCATGAATCCCACCACCCGCATTCATAATTTCCATGTATGTGGCACCATTGAGTCGCATATTAAACTCCTGCTCACGTGTACCTCCATGAACTAAATGCGTATGACAATCAACGAGACCTGGCATAACAACCTTACCTGAGGCATCAATAACCTCAGCCGCCTTAACAAGTTTAGGGAAGTCCGCTTCTAGCTGTGCAATGGGCCCTACCGCTATAATGCTATTTCCCTCCATTAAAACACTACCATTTTCCAGCACCGCAATTTCACGCATTTGTTCTTTTGTACGAGGGCCTTGTTCGGCACTTTTTAACGTGATCACTTCATTGGCGTTTTTGATTAAAATTGTCACTTGGCATCATCCTTTAGCATTGGCATATGCACACCTTTATTCTTTGCTGTATTAATAGCAATTTCATAACCAGCATCTGCGTGACGTACAACACCCATTCCTGGATCCGAAACTAACACTCGTGCAATCTTCTCAGCAGCTAGCTCAGAACCATCCGCTACTAGCACTTGGCCAGCATGTTGTGAATAACCCATACCTACACCACCACCGTGATGCACACTTACCCAGCTAGCACCACTTGCTGTATTAACAAGTGCATTTAGAATTGGCCAATCTGATACTGCGTCAGAGCCATCAAGCATGCCCTCTGTTTCACGATTTGGTGATGCAACTGAGCCTGAGTCTAGATGATCTCGACCAAAGACAATCGGTGCTGATAGCTCACCATTGGCAACCATTTCATTAACCTTCAATGCAAAACGATGACGATCGCCATAGCCTAACCAGCAAATTCGTGCAGGTAACCCCTGCCATTTCACCATTTCTTGCGCCATATCAATCCAATTTACTAGACCTTCATCTTCAGCAAACATCTCTTTTGCAAGTGCATCTGTTTTATAAATATCCTCAGGGTTGCCGGAAAGTGCAGCCCAACGGAATGGTCCTTTCCCCTCACAGAATAATGGACGAATGTACGCCGGAACAAAGCCAGGGAAGTCAAAGGCATTCGTTACACCCATCTCTTTGGCATAAGCACGAATATTATTACCGTAATCAAATACTTCTGCACCCGCTTGTTGGAATTCAAGCATTGTACGAACATGCTCAGCCATCGTCTCTTTTGCTCTTCGCTCATACGTTTTTACATCACTTTTACGCAGTTCAAGTGCTTCCTCAAACGTCATGCCATTTGGAACATAGCCATTTATCGGATCATGGGCAGATGTTTGGTCAGTGACAAAATCAGGGATAATTCCACGGTTCAATAGCTCACGATTAACGTCTGCACAGTTGCCAACAAGACCAATGGACGCAGGCTCTTTTTGGTCACGTAGTTTATTGACTAATTCAATCGCTTCATCTACTGTCTCTACAAGATAATCACAATAGCCCTCTTTAATTTTACGTTCAATTCGAGCACGTTCCACTTCGACTACTAAAATGACAGCGCCAGCCATTTTCCCAGCTAAAGGCTGTGCACCACTCATGCCACCCATACCACCCGTAAGGATGAATTTACCGCGTAAATCTGCTGTGCCAAATACTTTTTTACCGGCCTCTACGAATGATAAATACGTTCCTTGTAAAATGCCTTGTGCGCCAATATAAATCCAGCTACCAGCCGTCATTTGACCGTACATCATTAAATCGCGGTCCTCTAACTCATAAAAATGCTCCCAATTTGCCCATGCTGGCACTAAATTAGAATTCGCAATTAATACACGTGGTGCATGTTCATGCGTACGGAATACAGCTACCGGTTTTCCTGATTGAATAAGAAGTGTTTCATCATTCTCCAATTCTTTTAATGATGCAATAATTTGCTCATAGCTCTCCCAATTACGCGCTGCCTTCCCGATACCACCATAAACGATTAGTTCATCTGGATTTTCAGCTACTTCAGGATCTAAATTGTTCATTAACATACGCATTGCAGCTTCTTGAGTCCAGCCCTTACATGTTAATTCATTCCCACGTGGTGCACGAATATTTGTTTTAACTACCATTAAAAACACGCTCCTTTAAAATAGTAAAAATGCTATTGGTGTTACGATGATTAAAGTTAATACGACACGCTCAAACCAAATGAGTAAAATTTGGCGCAATGTCAATGGAATTTCAGATGATAAAATAAGCGGAATAACGGCCGAAAAGAACAGAACTGCCGATATTGATACAACCGCCACAATAAATTTCGTCACAAGTGCTGCCTGCGTGACTACAAGTGCTGGTAAAAATACTTCTGCTAACGATAATGACAGCGCCTTCGCTGCTAAATATGGTTCCGGAACTTGTAACACATATGTGAATGGTACAAAAATATACGCAAACCAATCAAAAATTGGTGTATATGTTGCAAGTACAAGCCCTAGTAGACCAATTGATAGAATCGATGGAATAACTCCCATCGCCATAATGATGCCATCCTTTAAATTCACCCATAAAACTTTAGATAAAGGTGGATTTTGCTCAACTGCATCCATCGCTTGACACCATGCTTCTTTAAAACGGTCCTTCTTTACAATCTTTTCTGGCATCGGCGTCGCACCCTTGTAGTATTCATCCTTCATTGAACGAAGTGGATAAATACGCGCTGTTAACGCAGTGACCACAAATGTTACAACGAGCGACACCCAGAAAAACGCATTCCAATGCTGCATAATATCCAGCGTACTCGCAATGACAACCATAAACGTTGCAGATACAGTCGAGAAACCTGTTGCAATAATCGCTGCTTCCTTCGCTGTGTAGCGACCTTCCATATAAACACGGTTCGTTAAAAGTAAGCCTACCGAATAACTACCGACAAATGAGGCAACTGCATCCACTGCTGAACGCCCAGGTGTTTTAAAAATAGGCTTCATAAACGGCTGTGTTAAAACACCGATGTATTCAAGCAACCCATAGCTTACTAGAAGTGCTAAAAACAAAGATCCAATCGGGATTAGTATCCCTACTGGCTTAATAAGCTTCTCCAGTAAATACGGACCGATACTTTCATTCGCTAGCCATGCAGGTGCTATATTGAAAATCAATAAAATTCCGGCAACCATACCGCCCACTTTAAAAATTGACAATACAATATTGACGATCGACTTATTCCACTTCTTCGTAATGAATGGATGAACCGCTCCACCTACAAGCATTATGAGCACATATGCAGTTACCAATAGTGGTGCTTCGGCGCGAATAAAATTCACGATGTGATCAATTAAAATTGTATTCTTACCTTGCCATTCAAACGATATGAAGAAACTGAATATTCCGACCAAGCTGCATGCAATCATCTTCATAGCGGAGGAGACTCGGAATTGCGAGTCCTGCCTCAGCTCTTGTTGTTGAAATTCCATCCTTTTCCCCCTCGACCGTTAATTAGAATTCCCTATCAATCCGGACAAGTTGAAAGATTTGTTGGATTCCTACAGGAAATTATCATCTTAAGGTTTACACATACTCATTTAATAGAACATCACTCGTTAATAAATACTGTGAAAGCGCTTCAATCTCATCGCCAATTGGTTGATCCGCTAGCAGCGGCGGACAAAATTCACGCACTTTTTCTAAAAACTTTCGCGTTGTTGGAGATAACTGCTCTTCTGCCTTATCTAAATGGATAGCCTGCGATGCACAAATCATTTCTATCGCAATGACACGAGCGGCATTGTGTACGATTTGACGTACTTGGCGTGCTGATGTTGTACCCATGCTCACATGATCCTCTTGGTTTCCTGATGTCGGTATAGAATCCACACTTGAAGGATGTGCCAATACTTTGTTTTCAGATACGATAGAGGCCGCTGTATATTGAGCAATCATTAGTCCACATTCAATACCAGGATTTGTCGCTAAAAATGGTGGCAAACCTTCATTAAGCTGTGGATTAACCATACGTTCTGTACGTCGCTCCGAAATATTAGCCCATTCACTTACACCGACTTTTAAAAAGTCCATTGCTAATGCAATTGGTTGACCGTGGAAATGGCCACCAGACAATACTTCTCCATTTTCTAAAACAATCGGATTATCTGTCGTTGCATTCATTTCAATTTGCACACGGTCCTGAGCATAGAAAAATGACTGCCATGAAGCACCATGCACTTGCGGAATGCAACGTAGTGAATAGGCATCCTGCATGCGGATTTCACCTTGCTTTGTCACACGTTTACTGCCATCAAGCCACTTACGGATTCGTCCGCCAACAAGCTCTAATTCCGGGTGTGGCCTTACCGCCAAAAGCGCTGGATCAAATGCGGAAGTAATACCCTTCAGAGCCTCAAGCGTTAAACTTGCTGCCATATCTGCTGCTAGCCCCATACGCTCTGCCTCATTCACTGTTAAAACTCCGATCCCCGTCATTGCTTGTGTACCATTTACTAGCGCTAGCCCTTCCTTAGCTTGTAGTCGGACAGGCGTTAGCCCAGCTTGCTGCAACGCCGTACCACCGCTCATAATCTCTCCATTAAACTCCGCCTTGCCTTCACCCACTAGTACTAAAGCCAAATGTGATAACGGCGCTAAATCTCCACTTGCTCCAACCGAACCTTGAGAAGGTACAATCGGATGTACTCCCGTATTTATCAAATCCAATAGCAGTTGCACTGTTTCCAGACGAATTCCTGAAAAACCCCGCGCTAAAGCATTGGCACGTAAAACCATCATGGCACGTACAACATCTGTTGGGAAAGGCACACCGACACCCGTTGCATCTGAGCGCAATAAATTCAACTGTAAAAGCTCAATGTCTTCTTCTTCAATCTTTATATTACTTAGCTTTCCAAAGCCTGTATTCACACCATATATCGTTTGCCCCTCAGCTAAGCGTTTTTCAATTCGTTCCCTACTTAAACGTATGCGCTCCACGCTGTCTAGAGAAAGCGCTACCGTGGCACGACCTTCTACAATTTCCCCTATTTGCTGTCTTGTTAATGTCTTGCCATCGAGCTCGATAATAGACTTCATAATGACATCCCCCTGTTCCCTTAAAGCTATGTAAAAATGCTTTTAATCCATTTCGCTATCGCTACAAAAGATAAATAACAATTACACTAACTACATTGTACTAACTACTTTTTTCAGAAAATAGAGAATTTTAAAAGAGAAAACATGAATTATTTCAGATTTTTTGTTATTTTAATAATATAATCGTATTTTTTTACGAAACTAGAAAATTTTAAGGAGGTTTGAGTTTTGAAATTGTTATTAATTGATAGGGATTCCACTGACCTTTCAGGAATTCGGTGGTTTTTACATACATATTTTCCTGGGGATGTAACTATAGAAATCAGTACAACTATTAATGAGGCACTTCAAAGTATCCAGCAATTCGAGCCTGAGGTGATACTGCTAAATATCGACCTATTCTCGAATAATCGTTTAACTGCACTTTATCGGGTTTTACAAAAACATTCAGGGACTATTTTAGCTATGACGACAGAGCCACTGTTTAAAAATGCATTAAAGGCAATTGATTTACAGGTCGCCCATCTCTTCGTTAAACCAATTGATTTAGAAGTATTGAAGCAAAAACTCACTGCTATTTCCCTTCGGACAACCAAAGCAGAAGCAGTGTATCAAGATGCAACAGATGAATCCTTTTACTATCAACTATTTTTAGATAGTAAAACTAGTTCCCTAGAATCAAATATACATTTCGCAATGATCGAGCCTGAGCATTCCGAAATGTTTAACAAACTATACAACTGGCTTCAGCAAACTCCAATTTTTTATAGTATGAAGATTTATCCTTTATCAGAAAGAATTGTATGTCTATTCCAAACGAATGATTTAAAAATCGTAGAGAAGGATGTTCGTACATTAATGAAGGAATGGCGATTAACAAATAATAGCTCGTTAAATATCGGGATTTATGATAGGGAACCTACAACTATGAAGAATATGTATACCTTAACGAAACGTGCACTTCATCAAAGCTTTTACGAAGGCTATGGACACATTTTTTACGCTAGTAAACAATTGGAAACACAGCCCCTCGATCCTTTACTAACACCTGAAGAGCAACAATTATTGATAAGTAGTTTAGAGGACGGAAATATTGAAGCTGTTAAAGCATTTTTATATCGACTATCTAATGAAGGAATTTATTATGAGCAAGATGACTTACGTATTCATCTAACGAGTGTTTTGGCGCAAATTAGGCGCTTTATGCTGAAGTATAAATTACATGAGAAAGCTGCAATTGAGCAAAATTATCGTCAGCTTTTTCATTTAATTATTGAATATCCTATATTTTATACCATTCTAAATGGCATCATATCATTTACACAAAGACTAATTGAATTAGCTCGTGAGGCAAGAATGGAAAAACGGGCTGACTATGTAGAACTAGCTATAGAAATTATCGATCAGCAATTTCAGGATAACGGGTTATCTTTACCTTACGTTGCCCATAAATTAGGGATTAGTCCCAATTATTTAAGTACGATTTTTTCAAAGAAGCAAGGCTTACCATTGAAACGCTACCTACAGCAGGTACGAATTCAAAATGCCACAAAAATGCTTGTAGAAACGGATTTTGCTATTAGTGAAATTGCCTATTTAAATGGTTTCGATGATTCGAATTATTTCATTAAGATTTTTAAACAACACATCGGAATTACTCCCCATCGTTATCGTAAAACATAAAAAGGCACATCAACGTAACATGGGGTTGATTGCAGTTCCAACTGGGCGCTTGTACGAAAGCGTAGCGGATGAAGGCTTTATCATTTTAACCATCCTCTCCTCTATTTGCTCACTCCCGGGGACTGATTGCCAAGGAGTCGCCAGTTTTCACTGCAATCAACTTATACCTAGTGATCCTATTATTTTTTCAATTATTACATGCCATTTTCAATAAGATTACATAAACAAAAGAATTCACCTTTAATTTTGAGCTATCTCTTCTCTATAGCTTATTTTTAAGTAATTCTCGAAAATGTTTAAAAAAACTAAATTAGTGGTAAAGATTATTCATAAACCTTTTAAATTCAGCATATATTTATAGTTTATATCTTAATATAAAAATTCTTTAACAATAATCATTATAATTTACTAGCAATTCTAGTTTGTGTTTGTTATAGTTATTGATGTAGAGTTTGACTCACAATTTTTTCTTCAGGAGGTAAACTAATATGACAAACCAAAATGATCGTAGCCGTCGTTTTACAACAGCAGGTGGTGCTCCAGTAGTAAGCAACCACGATTCAATGTCAGCAGGCCCCCGTGGTCCTCTATTACTTCAGGATGTATGGCTAGTTGAGAAATTAGCAAACTTCAACCGTGAAGTTATTCCTGAACGTCGTATGCACGCTAAAGGTTCAGGTGCATTCGGTACTTTCACTGTAACGCATGATATTACTAAATATACAAAAGCAAAAATCTTCTCAGAGATTGGGAAGAAAACTGAAATGTTTGCACGCTTCTCCACAGTAGCAGGCGAGCGTGGTGCAGCGGATGCTGAGCGCGATATCCGTGGCTTTGCACTTAAGTTCTATTCCGAAGAAGGTAACTGGGATTTAGTTGGTAACAACACACCTGTATTCTTCTTCCGTGATCCATTACACTTTACAGATTTAAACCACGTGGTAAAACGTGACCCACGTACAAATATGAAAAATGCTAATTCAAACTGGGACTTCTGGACTTTATTACCAGAGGCACTTCACCAAGTAACAATCGTTATGTCTGACCGTGGTATTCCGTCTGGTTACCGCAATATGCATGGTTTCGGTTCTCACACTTATAGTTTTATTAATGCTGAAAACGAGCGCGTATGGGTTAAATTCCACTTCCGTACAGAACAAGGCATAGATAACTTAACAGGTGCTGAGGCAGGTGAGATAATCGGTAACGACCGTGAATCTTCACAACGCGACCTATATGAGGCAATTGAAAAAGGTGACTTCCCTAAATGGAAAATGTACATTCAAGTAATGACTGAGGAACAAGCTCGTGAGTTACCATATAATCCATTTGACTTAACAAAGGTATGGTATAAAAAAGACTTCCCATTAATTCCTGTAGGTGAATTCGAGTTAAACAAAAACCCGGACAACTACTTTGCGGAAGTTGAGCAATCAGCATTTGCACCGTCAAACATTATTCCTGGTGTAAGCTTCTCACCAGACAAAATGTTACAGGCTCGTATCTTTGCTTATGCAGATGCACACCGCTACCGCTTAGGTGTAAACCACCACTCGCTTCCTGTAAACGCACCAAAATGCCCATTCCGTTCATTCCATCGCGATGGTGCTATGCGTTTCGATGGCAACCTTGGTTCAACTTTGGGCTATGAACCAAATAGCTACGGCGAATGGGAGCATAACTTAGACTATAAAGAACCTGAATTACGTATTGACGGTCATGCTGGTATCCACGACTTCCGTGAAGACGACAACAACTACTTCGAGCAGCCGGGTAAATTATTCCGCCTAATGACTGCTGAAGAGCAACAACGCCTATTCCAAAATACTGCTAATGATATGGCGCCAGTTGAAGAATTCATCAAACGTCGTCATATCCTTCACTGCTATTTAGCTGATCCAGCATATGGTGAAGGTGTAGCAAAAGCTATGGGTCTTTCATTAGAAGGTATGGATCTTTCAAACCCATACGTAAAACAACCAACTAACGTTTAACTTATTTCAGCAGGCAAATTTATTTTTCCATTATTATTGATATCCAAATCCAACTTTTCACTCCATGTGAAGGGCAACTTCACATGGAGTTTTTTTATCTTAATGACAAAATAAAGCTTGTGCCTAATAGACACAAGCCTGCTCTAATAATTATTGATAAATTTGACTACCTGCCTTTTTAAATTCCTCCGCTTTCTCCTGCATACCTTTGTGGATTGCTTCAGTTGTATTTAAGTCACTATCTTTTGCATAATTACGAATATCCTGTGAGATTCTCATACTACAAAACTTAGGTCCACACATTGAACAGAAGTGTGCAGTTTTCGCTCCTTCTGCAGGCAATGTTTCATCATGATATTCGACTGCACGCTCTGGATCTAGAGATAGGTTGAATTGATCGCGCCAGCGGAATTCAAAGCGTGCCTTAGATAGTGCATCGTCACGCTGCTGTGCTCCCGGATGCCCTTTCGCTAAATCTGCCGCGTGTGCAGCAATTTTATACGTAATAACCCCTACACGAACATCCTCACGATTTGGTAAGCCAAGATGCTCTTTAGGCGTCACATAACATAGCATTGCCGTACCATACCAACCTATCATCGCAGCACCAATAGCCGATGTAATATGGTCATAGCCAGGAGCAATATCTGTTGTCAGTGGCCCTAAAGTATAGAATGGAGCTTCCTTACACACCTCTAACTGCTTGTCCATGTTTTCTTTAATAAGATGCATTGGTACATGCCCTGGCCCTTCTACCATCACCTGTACATCATGCTTCCAGGCAATTTGCGTTAATTCCCCTAGCGTTTCCAACTCCGCAAATTGAGCCTCATCATTTGCATCTGCTATAGAACCCGGGCGTAAACCATCACCTAAAGAGAAGGCAACATCGTAGGTTTTCATAATTTCGCAGATTTCTTCAAAATGAGTATACAAGAAGCTCTCTTGATGGTGATATAAACACCACTGTGCCATAATCGAGCCTCCTCGAGACACTATGCCTGTTACACGATTAGCCGTTAATGGCACATAGCGCAGTAATACTCCTGCATGAATCGTGAAGTAATCAACACCTTGCTCAGCCTGTTCGATTAACGTATCACGATACACCTCCCACGTTAAATCCTCTACCACACCATTAACTTTTTCTAGCGCTTGATAAATCGGCACCGTTCCCACTGGCACCGCGGCGTTACGGATAATCCATTCACGTGTCGTATGAATATGCTTACCAGTAGATAAATCCATAATGTTATCAGCACCCCAGCGTGTAGCCCACGTCATTTTTTCTACCTCTTCTGCAATAGAGGATGACACCGCTGAATTTCCAATATTGGCGTTAATTTTTACGTGAAAGTTACGCCCAATAATCATCGGCTCTGCCTCAGGGTGATTAATATTAGATGGCAAAATAGCACGTCCTGCCGCGATCTCTGAGCGCACAAATTCTGGGTCCATATTTTCGCGAATCGCTACAAATTCCATTTCCGGAGTAATCATTCCCTTTCGTGCATAGTGAAGCTGTGTTACATTTTTACCTTTCTTCGCACGCAAAGGCTTTCTAGATAAATCAGGAAAAACATTTTCATTCATTCGTGGATCATCAGCTTTGCGGAATCCATTATCTTCTGGCTTGATAGTACGACCTTCATATTCTTCAACGTTACCTCGTTCTTTGATCCATGCACTACGTAAAGCTGGCAATCCTTTCGTAATATCAACCTTATATTCAGGATCAGTATACGTGCCGCTCGTATCATAAACACGAACTGGTGCATTTTCCTCTTCACCAAAGCTTCCTGTCGTCGGACTTAGAGCAATTTCACGCATTGGCACTAAAATATTTGGTCGAGATCCTTCTACGTAAACTTTTTTACTTCCTTCAAAACTTGACATAATCGTAATATTCTTGTCGTTAACTGTTGTCATAAACTACTTCGCTCCCTTTTACATTTATATAAGGACCGAATCTAGCTCACCCCAACAGAAAATCAATTTCGCCTTGGCGTAATTGCGTCCGGAGGCTTTGTCTTCATTCAGCAGGTGTTTGGCACCCACTTGTTAGGAAGCTTAACCGCATACATCTCGTCACCTGCAAAGATAGGAGTCTTCCGCTGAATGAAGACAAAAAGCCGAATCCAAAAAAAATTTGGATCCGGCTAAGAATGTAAAGGTATAGTTATTGCAAATAACATAGAGTGCAATAATGGTTAACTTTCCCACGCTGGTATGAGCCAGATCAGGTCCAAAGGGTCAAGAAACCTCTAAGCGTTTCCCTCTCAGCCTGACTCGTCAGACTCCCCTAGTTAATACTATTAAGTTTGATGCTAGTGTAGCAGATATTGCTAATAGATGGAAGCTTCATTTGAATATTTTTGGCATATCAGCAAGAGTTAGCGTCCAGATGAGACCCTGAGCGCGCAGGCGAAGTGGCTCATCGGATGCCCTCAGGAAAATATGAATACTTTGAAGATTTATCGGAACAATTTCAGATTTTATCGGCATATTATCTTGTTTTATCGGAACAATCTCAGTTTTTATCGCCTTTAGGTAAACAACAGTTCTGCTACATAAATCACGATTGTTACTGTAATACAGCTCACAATCGTTGAAAATAATACTGTTTGTGCAGCAGTTACCGATTCTACGTCATATTCTAATGCCAGACTAGAGCTATTTCGCGATGTCGGGAACGAGCTAGCTATAAAAAGTGATTGTGCCACGACACCGTCAAGACCAAGCGCAAAAATGATTAGCAATGCTACGACTGGCCCTATGACTAATCGTGTAAAACAGCTAATGAATACTATCTTATTAAACATGGATTTGATTTCAAGCTGTGATAGTTGTGCCCCTAAGGTTATTAATGCTACGGCGATAAAGCCATCTGCCACATGGTCTATCGGAATTCTTACAAACTGTGGAATAGCGATATTAAAATAGGTCATTGCAACACCAATAATAAGTGCATGAATAATAGGCATTTTGAGGAAGTCTTTCACAATAGACATGCCCGATTTTGTTGAAGAGATTAAATTGTACAAGCCGTAAGTATAGGTCGTCATATTTTGAAATATGACGAGAATGACCTGAATCGCCACTCCAATTGGTTGGGTCACGAAAATCATTTGTGCAACCGGAATACCATAGTTACCCGAATTAATTAGGACAACACTATTTTTAAACACTGCCGCCTCTGTTTTTACTAAACCGAGTCCCTTTGCTAGAAAGTGACTAAGCACCATTTGGCTTCCGATAAAGAGTAGAATAAATAACGCAACTTCCCCAAGCACAGACAGCTTTATACTCGTTTCATATATATTCACAAAAACTGCTGCTGGCATGAAGCAATATGTAATAAGTTGAGATAACGCTTTTAAATTAAAGTGAAATTTCTTTTGTAAAACTGCACCAAGTACTAGCAACACTAAAATCGGAGCTACAATTTTAAAAAAAATCATACCGAGATACATCATAGCGTGTCCCCTTTCCTCTCCTATAGTAGTGCTGTTTTAATACTTGGTCAATGTACCTCACCGTTAACTCATAGCCCTTTACGAGGCATTTTTAGCCCTATGCCTTTTACTATAAATAAACAGAAAGACTGCCTCACATATTGAAGCAGTCTTTCTTAAATTCCATTAAGTAAGTTTAAAGCGATTAACGACCTCTTGTAATTCTTTTGAAATCTCGTTCATATTATTGATGGACTCTGCAACCTTTTGTAGTTCCGCTTGTTGGTCAATAGCAGATGCACTTACCTGTTCTGCAGATGCAGCAGTCTCCTCAGAAATAGCAGAAATACTTTGGATTGCCATAATCGCTTGATTTTTATGCTCTAACATATGAGAAAGTTTAGTCATTAACTCACTAATTGACGTTGCAATAGAACTAGAAAGCTCACTATTGTCTTTAAAGGCAACCTCAGTGCTTTGTACTGACTCATTTTGAGCTTGTATTAAGCCCGCGTTTGAAGCAATGACAGCAACCGTTTGTTGAGAATTTTCAAGAATGCTATCTACCGTTTGCTTAATAACCTCTGTTTCATTTCTGGATTGCTCTGCTAGCTTCCGTACCTCCTCAGCGACAACTGCAAAACCTTTACCATGTTCACCAGCACGTGCAGCTTCTATGCTTGCATTTAAGGCTAATAAATTTGTTTGCTCGGCAATACCCTGAATAGACGCTATAATCTGATTGATATTGGCAATATTAGACGCCAATGACTCCATTTGCTGCTGAATACGTCCATTCATTGCATTCGTTTCTGAGTTACGTTCACGTAAGCTTTCGACTTCTTTCATTCCTTCGTCTGTAGTTGTTTTCGTTTTATTCGATAGCTCATCCATTTCATTTGAAAGCGTTGTAATAGCATCAATTTGATCGGATAAATCAATCATTCGATAATTGGTTTCTTCTGTATCCTCAGATTGCTTTGATGCCCCTTGCGCAATTTCATTAATAGCTACCGAGACCTCTTGACTTGAAGCAACTATTTCATTAAACGCCTCATGAACATGATCTGATGATCGATTAAGTAATGTCGTAGCATTCAGCACAGTTTGAATGGCGCTATTCGTTTGATCTAACATATTATTATAAGCTAATGCAACAGCACCAATCTCATCAGGCTTAATATATTTCTCATCCACTTTTTGAGTTAAATCTCCATCTGCTGCCGTTTCAATAGAAGTGCGTAAAAACTTTAATGGCTTCAGTAATTTATAGATAAATAGTATACTAGCGACGGTCATTAAAACGACTATAATAATTGACGCTATGATGGTAAAAGTAAGCACATAATTATAGGTTTCTAATATTTTGGATTTTGGTAGCACTAATTGTACAGTCCATGTTTCATCAATCCCATCTAACTTCATCGGAGCAAAAACGTTAAATGAATTTTCCTTAAGCTCTTCGGAATCCAAATACATACTTTTTAGCTCGCCACTCTCCATTGTTTGTTTAATGCTTGTCCAGTCCAAATTATCCTGCATATTTAATCCTTTTAATGACTCACCAAAGCTATTTGCAGTTAAAACTCCATTATTAGTAATAATCGCTGCATAGCCACCATCTGGCTTTACGGACTCTGTCAATCCCTTTAAATAATCAATAGCTATATCAGCCGTCAATGTGCCGAAAAATTCTCCAGAAGCATCGACTAATGGAACAGCAATCGTTGTCATCGGTACTGTCTGTCCATTTACATTATAATCATATGGCTCAGTTAAAACTGCTCGTCCTTCTTCTTTTGGTATCCAATACCACTTAGAAACACTCTTATCTTCGAGGCCTTCAAGAGAAGCGGTTGTTATTTTATTCCCATCTTTACTTAAGTAAGGGACAAAGCGATTTTTTGAATCTACCAAAGTAGCATTAATTGTCGGATCTACTTTTGTGGAGTTCTGTTCAAAAACAGCGCCTACACCAAGTAAATCTTCATTATTAAGTAAATTACTTTCCATTATGTCTATTACGCCTTTAGCAGAAAGCTCACCTTTTTTCTCCATACCCTCAACTATACGTTTCGTCGTAAGTAAAGTCGTGTTTACTTTTTTAAAACGTTCACTCATCTTTGCTGCCGAATATTCAGCAGTTTCCAGTGTTGCACTTTCTGCATCATCAACACTTTGACTCTTTAAAATAACACCTACAATAACCGTATATGTAATAAATAACACTAAAAATAAACCTATAATTAGTGCAGATAGCTTTAAAGCAATACTCCTAGATTTCCCCATCACAACACCCCACTTTTATACATAATGATAATGGATGGAAGGCCGTATCACAATAAGGTATTTAGCGAATTAAGTAGAAATTTTGAGATTTATAGAGAATTTTAACGTTTGCATTTCAAAATAATAAATCGAATAAAAAGGACTAATTATCCATTTATTTTCGGTTGACTAGTAACATATACTAAAATATTGAAATATATGATATATTATCTACTAAATACTACAATTGGAGTGATTAGTTTGAAAAACAAAGCGTTATCGACTTTTATGGCAACAGCTATTACAGCAACCTTAGTTTTGCCAGTATCACCTGCAAACGCCGCTTCAAATGATTCCTCTTTAAACCACTCAATTCAAATTGATGGGCAGGTAGCTGAAGCCAAAACAAAGGGGCAAATCGTTACCATTAATAACATCACTAAAGATAAAGTACTTACATCCAATGGCCAATTTAAAATTAGTCAGTCGCTGAAGTCTCTCTTAAAGACATCAAATAGCACTGCCTTGGCAAATGCTGAAGCTACTATTATCGTAAAGAACGGTGAAATTACAAGTATTACAGCACTAACTCTAACTAAAGCTGGTACAAACAAAAAAGAGGTATATTTTGATGGCGGTGGCGAACAAATTGATGGAAGCCTAACTGTAAATGCCGATTATGTAAAAGTTCAAAATGTAACGATTAAAGATGAGCTTATTGTAACTAATCGTGTGAAGAAGGCAATTGCAATTGATGACGTTACTATCGGGGATACAATTACTTTTAAACCTTTATTGACTAGAAATATTAATTGGTTAAATGTTTCTCTAAAAGATATTACATCTCCAAACATTAACTTGGAGCGTACTAAAGTAAATATGACTTCTGACAAAACTATTTCAAAAATCGATGTAGTTGGTAAAGTTACAGCATTTGAAGTCACAGCCAATGTTGATAAGCTTACAATCGATGTTGAGAAAGATTTTAGCCTTTACGGAGAAGGTAAAATTGAACAAGTGGTTGTCAAGCAAGGGGCAAAAGTGGCATTGGATTCAGGTCATCTCATTAACAGAGTGCAGGTGGATGATAAAAAAGCCTCTGTGACTTTACCTGTCGCGAATAAAACTGAGCTAAGTAAATTAGTGGCTACACCTCCGTACGTTGCAGTTTCTTATAATGGGAATGACATTTTAACAACTGAAAAATGGACAACACAAGCTGAACGTTCAGTGTTCGAATCAGTAGTAGCTAGTGCAAGAACAGTAGCTAATAATCCCAACGCCTCACACGAACAAGTGAACAATGCGATTACACAATACAAAAACGCATTAGCAAGTTACCAAGCCGTACAAAAAAATGGAACAAAATATACTTATGGCGATAAGTCTTCACTTCAATCGCTTATCAATTCCATTCAGTATGTTGCAGTTTCTTGGAATAATGGTAATGATGTAGCATCATATACACCTTGGACGACTCAAAGTGAGAAGGATGCTTTAGCTTCTGCCGTTTCATCTGCTCAGTATGTTGTCAATAATAACTATGCAACTCAGTCTGATATCACAAATTCTATTAGCAATTTAAACTACGCGATCACCGTTTATAAGAATGCACAAAAATATGGTACTTACCAAACTAATGGAGATAGATCTGCACTTTTATCGCTTATTAACTCTGTTCAGTATGTTGCAGTTTCTTGGAATAATGGTAATGATGTAGCATCATATACACCTTGGACGACTCAAAGTGAGAAAGATGCTTTAGCTTCTGCCGTTTCATCTGCTCAGTCTGTTGCAAATAATAACTATGCAACTCAGTCTGATATTACAAATTCTTTTAGCAATTTAAACTACGCGATCACCGTTTATAAGAATGCACAAAAATATGGTACTTACCAAACTAATGCCGATAGATCTGCACTTTTATCGCTTATTAACTCTGTTCAATATGTAACCGTTTCTGTTAATGGATCTGAATTGTCTTCTAATACGATTTGGACGACTCAAAGTGAAAAAGACACTCTAGTTTCTGCTGTTTCCTACGCCCAAAGTGTTGCAAATAATGGCTATTCGTCTCAGTCAGAAATTTCGTCTGCATATAATTATTTATATAATGCTATTTCAACCTATAGAAGTAATCATAAATCCGGTGTAAACTATCGGAATTATGTTGATAAATCTTGGCTAACGTCACTTATTAATACTGTTCAGTATGTAAAGGTTTCTGCTAATGAAGATGGAACTGACGTACCCTATTATGAAAAGTGGACAACAGAAAGAGAAAAACGTGACCTAGAAAAAGCAGTGCAAAACGCTCAATCTGTTGTCAATAACTCCTATGCATCTTCGTACGAAGTGACAGATGCTATTAACAGTTTAGACAAGGCAATCAACATTTATAAAGAAGTCCAACGTTCTGGTAAACAACGATAAAAATTGAAAAGGGCTCAGCATAATACCGAGTCCTTTTCAATCTCATATAAAATTAAATCTCAACCAAAACATCTACCAGTGAGCTCGTACTCATTTTGCTCCAGTCTTTATACCATTCTTCAATTTCCACACTCGGCTCCACTGCTAATTGCTCCTGCAGCATTTTTGTTAACAGCCAATATTGTTCTTCCACAGCTGCAGTGTTGTTCAGTAAAGCGTAGAGCTTCATCAAGGTGAAATAGCTATCTTCCTCATCAGTAGAAAATGATTGAACTTTTTCTTGCACCTTCACAGCGGCTTGATAGTCTTTATTTTTTATATAAAACTCACTTAATTGTTGAGCATAGTGCAACCACAATCGTCTTAGTCGCTCTTTTTCACTTTCTGACCATATATAACCGTTATCACCTAAATAATCGCCTGTATAAGCTTGGAATACACTCTCATACTCCTCTACCGTTCCCTGGTCAAGTGGAGGCAAAGATTTTAATTGAGTTAGCCATTGCTCAACATCAATTACTACATCTTCTAGCAATAATTTATAACCTGAATTCAGTAATGGACTAGAGATCTTCACACCATCTAGTCCATAATTTATTCGGGGGTTGTGCTTGCTGCCTGCGCTCTATCGGATACTGCAGCGAATGAAAAACTACTAGCAATAAGAATTATTGAGAGCATCATACTTAGTGAACGCTTCCACCATGTTTGCTGTTTTGTTGTTTGCATATTTTTTCTCCAATCTTTTTAAAGTTGCATAGATTATAAGTGAATGAACTCTCATACCTCCTTTACTCAACAGCATCTTTTCCCTAAGAAATTCCGTCTTTTCGATAGATTCTCTCATCATTAACTATAGAAAATCGACCTATACAAAACATATACAACAATAATTTGTCATAGGTACTTTAATGGCTTCCGTGACAATATCCACAATCCACATTTAATAGAACTCACTTTATATACAAAAAAACAGGCAATATTGTAGCTCCTTCGCCTACACCGCCTGTTTTTATCACCATATTCCGTTAACCTTCTAGACTCTTATAAGTACATAAGACATACATTCTTTTAACAAAACACACAACCTATCTACCTATTCACTAAAAATATACATAAAAAAATCCTAAGCTATGATAAAATTGGTTTATCAACATATATTAGGTTATTTACGTCTAGATATGCCTCTTTTCGGCAGGTAAATAATAAACCTATTCTCAAGGCAATCAAAGGGTTCATCTAGGGTAAAAATCCCTATGATTTACCATCACACTTATCCATAACTAAATAGGAGGTTTCCCGTATTATGAAAAACAAAAAAAAGCTAGCCTTACTTTCCCTAGTCGCAGTCCCTACACTTATCTATACTGCACCTATTACGTCAGCATCAGCTGCTGATATTACAGGACAAGTAAAAACTGCCTACATATACGATAATACTTATTACTACAACTCTAATGTTGCGAATGTTGTGCGACTTATTTCCAACATTAATGATACAACTGCTTCATTCCAAACAACTTTAGAGACAGCTAGCAAAGCATACGATGCGTTAACTGTAACGGAACAACAGTACGTCACGAATTATTCAACACTGTCAAATCATAAACAGACAAAAATAGCGTATCGTAAGCTTGCTGATCAAATTGAAGAGAAATTAGCTTCAGTAGAATCAACTTCCGTTAATTACTACCAAAATGTTATGGAAACGAAAGATTGGTACAATACGTTAAATGCAGCGCAAAAGACCTTTGTGAGTGCAGAATCACAAAGAATACTGACAACCTATATCACACCAAATACATCTATTGATAAAGTGGTTAATAAAATTAAATTGTTAAACTCTTCTCGCATTACCTTCCATCAAGATGTAGCTGATGCTAGAGCGGAGCTCAATGCACTACGCAAACTTACAAACGTTTCTTTACCCGTTGGCATAGAGCAGCTTTTATTAGATGCTGAACAGCTTGTTGTGAAGGATAAGGCAGCAGCTAAGGAAGTAGAAAATACCATTGCAGCTTTATCGCCTAAAACGTCTACTGCTCAAGATGTACAGGCAGCGAAAACAGCTTTCGAGGCTTTAACACCTGTGCAACAGCAGCTTGTGCCAAATGTCTGGACTTTAGTAGACTTTGTAAATGGAAAATATGATCTACCGACTAAAGGGAACGGGGCAAAAACTCCAGTGTTATCGGATACGGCAGCTGTACCTGGTAAAATTACAGCTATGACTAGAAACAAAAATACCTATACAGCAACAATAAACGTTGCAGACTCGGAAAATAGTAAAGATCGCTTCGTTTTAACGACAAAATCTAATATGACTGTTATTATTCCACCGCTAGGAACTCTTCTTAACGAGGATACTGGTGTTATGGAAATTAAAATTACACGAAATTTGAATCGTATCACATTCCAAGCAACATTAAATAATAAACCAGTTGAATTTGAGGCAGATATGGAAATCATTATCGATAATTTATCATCGAATGCTTCCATCGTTCGTACGTTTGATTTTGGCGATCAAGAACCTGCTGATTACACAGTAGAAGGAAATCGTTATTTCATTCAAACGCCTACATCTGGTTCATTCCAAATTGTTAGATAGTAATCCACTAATAATTTTAAGTGTAAAATCATAACCCTCTGCCAATTATTTGCGGAGGGTTATGATTTTTTCTGCTCTGCTATCGCTTCTTCAAAGCAAGACCTCTTCCTTCAAAATTCTATAGGCATCTGTAACGAAATCTTACTTACATTAATACATCATAAAGAGGACCTTTTTATATCATTACATCAACAACTTTGCTTTTCTTAGTATGCTAAATCCCCCCCATTTTTAACATTTATTGATCCAATAACTGATTAAGTAATACGCCGTCGTCCCCTTCATCAGAACGCTCTTTTATCGCGTTCTTTCTAAAAATTTTCAGAAAACCATTGACAATTGTCATAAAACAGGGATAATCATTAATAAAGTTTCCTCAGAGAAACAATATGAAGTTCGGGAAATATTATTATAGAAAGGAACAAAAAATGCATATGGAAAAAACATCATTGAAACCACTTTCTGAATGCTCATTTGGAGATTGCTTTTTAGTAAAAGAAATAAATATTAAGGGTCCTTTAAGAAGAAGATTATTAGATTTGGGCTTTGTGAAAGAAGCAGAAATCTCTGTTCTTCGTAAAAGTCCTTTAGGAGACCCTGTTGCTTATCGCGTAAGCAATACGACGATTGCATTACGCAATGATGAAAGCTCGATGATTTTAGGCGAAATTGTTAGGGGGAATACAAAGTGAGAGTAAATCGAATAGCTTTAGCAGGTAATCCAAATACCGGGAAAAGCACATTATTTAATACACTAACGGGATTGAAGCAGCATACCGGGAACTGGCCAGGGAAAACGGTTATTCATGCAGAAGGATCTTTTGAACACAAAGGAGAGCAATATGTACTCGTGGATTTACCCGGGACCTATTCTCTATTTTCCAATTCAGCAGATGAAGAAGTTGCAAGAGACCATATTGTTTTTGACCAACCGGATGCAACGATTGTAGTGCTTGATGCAACATCTTTAGAGAGAAATTTAAATCTTGCACTCCAAGTTTTAGAAATGACTAATAACGTCATCATTTGTATCAATTTAATTGATGAAGCGGAGAAAAAAGGTATCCGAATTGATGACAGGAGATTAGCTCGTGAACTAGGAGTCCCAGTCGTAAAAATATCGGCAAGAAATAAAAAAGGTATTAATCGGTTGTTGGATACATTAAGTCAACTAGTGAATGGGCAAATTGTGACAACTCCGTATCGCATGAAATATTCGAAAGAAATAGAGGAAGCCATTACAAAGATAGAATCGAAATTAGAAGGTTATTTTGATGAAAAATACCCATCAAGATGGGTTGCTCTTCGCTTACTTGATGGTGACGAGGAATTGATCTTAAAACTGCAAAATCATAAGAATAATAAACAGCACGAGGTGAGAACGAATGGAGTCCCAATCAGTGTTAAGTCATAGTTCACTTAAGGGTATTTTAGCTGAAGTGAACGAGATTTCGAATGAGGATATTCGAGATGAAATCGTTAGTGATATTTATACTAAAAGCAAATCTTTATGTAAAAAAGTAGTATCGCAGCAACCTGCAATGTACAGATCTGATAAATTAGATGAAATTTTCACATCCCGCATTTGGGGATTCCCTATTATGCTTATCTTGCTTGGGACCGTCTTTTACATTACTATTGCTGGCGCAAACATACCATCTGAAATGTTAGCAAGCTTATGTGGCTATTTAGAAGGTCAGCTAACGAGTCTTTTTGAAACAATGCACGCACCAGAATGGCTACACGGTATTTTAGTTCTTGGGCTATTTAGAGGAACAGGTTGGGTTATTAGTGTTATGTTACCACCAATGGCTATATTCTTCCCTATGTTCGCCCTATTAGAAAACTACGGTTACCTACCACGAGTAGCGTTTAATATGGACCGTTTATTCAAACGAGCAGGTGGACATGGGAAGCAGTCATTAACAATGGCAATGGGCTTTGGCTGTAATGCTGCTGCCATTCTGTCAACGAGAATTATAGAATCTCCTCGTGAAAGAATGTTAGCCATTTTAACGAACAATTTTGTTCCTTGTAATGGGCGATGGCCAACACTTATTTTATTAGCATCATTATTTATGGTAACTGGTTTTTCAGGTGCAACAAGTACACTTGTAACTTCAGGCATTTTAATAGGATTTGTTATGTTGGGCGTCGTTGTAACATTATCTGTTTCCTGGGTTCTTTCTAAAACAGCTTTAAAGGGTGTACCAACACATTACACATTAGAGCTTCCACCATTCCGAAAACCAAAGTTTTGGGATACAGTTTTAAGAGCAAGTATTGATAAAGCATGGAATGTATTAAAAAGAGCAGTTATCGTTGCAGCGCCTGCCTCTATTTTGACTTGGGTATTCGCCAATATTTACGTTAGTAATACGAGCATTCTAATGCATTTTGTTAACTTTTTAGAGCCATTTGGTCACGCTCTCGGTATGGATGGCTTTATTATGGCTGCATTTATTCTTGGGCTACCAGCCAATGAAATTGTTATCCCTATCCTGATTATGGCGTATTTATCCCAAGGCGCTATGCTAGAAATTGAGGACTTATCAAAGCTAAAACAAGTGTTTATCGACCAAGGTTGGACTTGGTTAACGGCTTTAAATATGATGTTATTCTCACTTCTCCACTACCCTTGCGGAACAACTTTAGTCAATATTTATAAAGAAACAAAAAGTGCAAAGTGGACATTTATGTCATTCTTAATTCCAACTGTTATTGCCATTGGCGTAACATGGCTAACAGCGACAGTTGCTCGCGCGTTTGGTTGGGTATGATGATAGAGGGGCTGGAACAAAAGGATTTTAGCCAATGAAAAACCCGAACTATATCCCGAAACGCTCATTCTTTGTTTCGTAATAGTTCGAGTTTTTTATTTATATTCTTTGTTAATTTAAAAATTATCCATCTTTCCTAAAGGACAAATTAGTTATGTCCCAGCCTCTTTTTTATTATCTAGAGAATGCTATTAAACTTAAAAAAAGTCTACCATGGCGGGCCTTTTAATGTCTGGCTATACGGCTTGAATCTCATTGGCAACAGATAAAGAAAATCAAGTGGCGCTACAGGTGGTTTAACAACTGCAGCTGGCATAACAGGATGTAAAGTTCTTAACCAGAGTTCCTCTATTTCAGTAGGTAGTTGGACATCCACTGCAAGGAACAACACCCGCTCATCATCTACAGAGGCGGGAGTCTTCTGCTAAATAAAGATATAGAGAAAATGTTCGTAGGGTATGTTCAATTTGGTGAAAGACACCCATTTTCTTTAACATAAAAAAGATAGAAAAAATGACAAAAGGCATTGAGAGTTAACATCTCTATGCCTTTTGTCGATAGTTTGAAAACCTTACTGATGAGGATCTCGATTCACTAAGGTTTAATATTAGAACCGAGTTCAAAGTAAGTATTGTTATTTTTATCGTTAGCCCATACAATATTTCCATATTTGTCAACTGTGAAGATAAAGAAGTTATTACCTTTTGTAAATACTGGATCATATTTTGGATCAACAGCAGGTGGTGCTGTTAAATCTAATTTAAATTGTTTATTTGCAGGACTTTGAGCGTATAATTTATCGCTACCATATGCAAGTATTGTATTGTTTGATGTTTTAGGATCTTTTACCAAATCTATTACTAACTGAGGATCGATAGTTTTAGCTCCCCCAGTTACTGCATAGTAGTATCGTTGATCAACTGAGAGATCAGCATCAATATAAACAATAGCACGCATAGTTTTTGATGCCGGTACATCATTTGTACCAATATTAGTACCTGTAACTACAGCATCATCAATTCTGTTCTTAATTGGTCCTGGATATACATACTTACCGAAGTCAGCTAAATCAAACTTATTACCTTTATCATTGAAAATGTAATCACGTGCTTCATCTTTCATCTTAACGGTAAATGTTTTATCCGCCGTACCTGAGGTAGTTGGTTTAACAATTAATTGGCTTTCATCAGTTGTTTTTGTACCTTGTGTATACTTAACAAACTGATATTGCGAAGTTATATCTTGCCCGGACTCGTCAGTAATTGTTAATAAGCTTAGATCTTTAATTGAAGAATCGCCTTTTTCATCACGCATGATAGCTTCACTGAATGAAATCGTAAATGTACTATCTGGATTACGATATACAATATTACGTTTCTTTTCTTTATCGACTGTCATTTCAAAACGTGGTGGTGTCCCATCGGAATAGAAATCTTGTTTCATCCAGCCTTTATTTGTTTCATCATGATTATCTCCAGCATCATTAGCTTTGTAGACGGTTATATTACCATACGTATCCTCCGCTCCTAGGTATACAACATACTCTGTATGCGGATTTAAAGTTACATCTGGTGCTTCAGTTAACGGGAGTGCCCCTTTTCCACTTTTCGTAACACTCGGGCTAGTTCTAAGTTTGTCTTCTAAGAATTTGCGCTCTGCAGGTGTATCAATCTTTAAATTAGCTGAATCATTCGTTGTCCCATCTGCATTTTTCTTCGGTACAAACCAATAATGCAGTTTAGTTGTCTCATCAGTATTGAAACTGATCATTGCTTTTGTATCATCTTTTTCCTTAGGCTTTACAACTAAGTCTTTAATTAACGGCGCTTTCGTATCACCGATTATTTCCTTCGACGTAATTTTTGAAATTTCCCCACCACGATCCTTTAATACCATGTAAACAGAGTAGCTTGAGAATGGATTAAGTTTGTCTTTGGAAATAGCAATAGGGAATTTCTTTGTAGCTTCCTCTAAATCAGCCGGACCAGAGCCAATTTCAATATAAATATTTTTTCCACCTATTTGGAAGTAGCCTGATTTTAATGATGAATCCTTCGCAAATTCATTGACAAAGTCTCGCTCTGTAATCCCTTTGTCGGCTAAATATTGCTTAAATGTCTTTGTTTCACCATTGTCTACGATCGTATCAGGTAAAACCATATAATAATACGTACCAGCCTTATTTGGCTTGAATTCAACTTCAACTCGTTTAAAATTATCAGATTCGTCTGGTTTACTAACAACATTTTCAATCTTCATAACCGGCATATCAAGTTTTTCATGCACGTATTCTGCAAAATTCCGAGCATTTTTACCAGGTTCAACAGTATTGGTATTTTCAAATTCATTGCCTGCTAAGTCCTTAACACCAGGTAATACAGTTACACGTAATGTATCTCCATAGACAAAACCTGTTTCTGATGGAATTGTTAATAATACTTTTTTATCGCCTTCTTTATACTCTACAGCAGAAGGTTTAATTTTTTTCTGTCCTGTCGTATTGACGATAACTGTTCCTGATAAATCGTAGTTATTTACATTTCGTGCGCTTTCAGGGTCTAATGCTTCATTTAAATAAATGTAGAATTGATTTTCCTTTCCAGCGGCAGGTTCAAGCTTTGTCTTCTCAACATACGGATTGATATTATCAATTTCTCCCGTTTTAAATTCCTTCACTGCAGCAGGATCTTTTGAATAGTTGCCCGAATCATCCTTCATCACTACATAAAGTTGGTACTCCGTTTCAGCTTCTAAACCCGTTAACATTTCAGTAATTCCAAGTTTACCCGCAACCGCCTTGCCTTTACCTGTTGGTTTAGCAACAATATCTGCAGTTGTTGGATCAGCTGCTGTCGTCTTTTTACGTACGTAGTAGTAATAGTCTCCTGGTTCACTTGCTGTAAATGTAAACTCTGCACGTTTTCCGCCATGTAGAGGTGTTACTGTTAAAGATTTAACTACTGGCGGTGAAGCATCTTTCATTTGTAATGATTGCGATTTAATATCCGAAACATTTTTCGCCCCGTCAACGACCATCACATAAACAACATATTCTTTTTTCTCACCTAATTTAGTGATTTTAAAAGTGTTTTTGCCCTTTACTGCTGCGCCTGTTCCACTCGCCGTATTATCAGTAGAAATACGGTTTACCATTTCTTTTTTCGTTGGTACATCGGCGCCTTTTTCACGAACAATATAGTAGTAAGTTCCAACTTTATCTGAAGTGAAATCTACCTGTGCCTCACTACCACTTAAAACTGATACATTCGTAATGTCGATTAAAGGCTTCGTTTTATCAGTTGGTTTTTGATTTTCAATATCGTCTTTATCAATCGGTTTACCGTCTGGATCAGTAATAATGCCTACATTATCTTTATCCTCTAGGAAGTCGTCGAAAATATTATTCGGTGACTCGCCCTTCGGTATAATCACTTTGTCAACATACGTGTAATCTCCAAGATCAACCCAACCATATACATTATCAACGTACAGAATACCTACACGACCGTCTATATACAATTCTAAATCTGTATAGCTATTGTAGTTAATCCTGTCGATATTGCCATCTCCGTAAATTGTTAGCTTCGTTTCTGTATCAAGATTTAGTGTGCCGATATTCCCTTGAATCTCAAATTCACGGACATTCCCGATGATGTCTACACGTGGTAGCTTCATATTTGTTTCGATTTTTGTACCGCTTTGAGAGATAAGTAGGCGTGATACAGTGCTGTTATAAAATTCAATATGTTTTTCAACATTTTTCATCGTCACTTTATTTTTAGACCAGTTCTCAAATGGCTTGTTTTTATCAGGATTTTTGTCGGAATTCTGATCTGTCCAATTTTGGAGATCTGTTGTCGGACCATTATTGGGCGAGGACGAGCCTTCATCATTTGGATTTTCTGGATTAGACCAGTTAATAAATGCCGTATTGGTACTTGCTATGCGGCCAAGTGATAATGGTTTATAGTTGGAAACGCCTAATTGTAAAGGTGGGCGTACCGTTTCGTTCACTAGCATTGTGCCAGTCAATGTAACATTTGAAAATTCAATATAGTTCCCATTGACAACGATAGTCGCGCCGAAGGACTTATGATCCCCATCAAACTCTAGAAATTTTGAGCTTGTCCCACTTGCATTCAATGTTAGCTTTGATACAGAGCGGATGGTTTTGCCTGAAAGATCCCCTTCAATAAGCGCTCCTTTTAATACCGGTGCATTATCTTCGTTAAAAATATGTGAGAGACTTTCCGGTACTGAGTAGGCCTCACCATTGATGAAGACATTATCGTCTTCAACACCTGTAATTTTGAAAGATGTAGCATTGCCTTTTTTCTCCTGTGAACGCACAATGAAGGATGCAATTTGTCCACGTGTTACCGCATTGTATGGTGAGAAAGTGACAGGTGTTGTTCCTTCTGTAATCTTTAAATCTACTAAAGTTTGAATATAAATGGCATTGCTCGTTTGACTAGTAACATCTTGGAAACTATGGTTGTAATTAGACGCTATCTCAAATTTAAAGCCTAGCGCTAAAATTTTCGCTAATTGCCCACGTGTAATCACTTCATTAGGCATAAATGTTCCGTTTGAATACCCAGACATAATTCCTGCATTTTGTAATGCAGCTATATAGTTGTAATATTCACTGCTTTCTGGAACATCTTTAAAATATGGATCTTCTACATTTTTTAAATCTAAGTTTAATACAGTTGCCAGCATTTTTGCTGCTTGACCACGTGTTACATTTTGATTTGGTCGAAAGGTTTTATCTGCATACCCACTAATCGCACCTTGAGAGTATAATTTTAAAATATTATCGTAATGGCTTGAATATTGGTCAATATCCGTAAATGGTGAAGTAGCCGCAGCTACATTTTGTGGTGGTACTACAACAGCAATCCCACTAGTAGCAAAAACAGTTGCTATAAGTGCTTTGTTCACTTTTTGGACTTTTGTTTTATCCATCCCACTCTTCCTTTCATCTATGTATTTGATACGTTCAAAATATCATTTTCATCATACCCTTTATATCGACAGGTAGATAGTGAACCTTCATAGATATTTCTAAAATACTGGAAGAAAATCGTTAACAAAAATCAGCAATAAACTTAAAAAAGATTCATTATCAAAAGTTAGACACTACCGTCGCATGAATTTTAACTGAAATTTCAGATTTATTATTCCGCCTTTTTAGAGTAAAAACGAAGACATGT
>NZ_LITM01000013.1:36404-47290 GCF_001275675.1 Lysinibacillus sp. FJAT-14745
TTTTCGTGCCTGGAATATATTACAGAAAATTCAGTTTAAATATTAGCGTGGAATTATTTTAATGCGACGCTAGTGAAAGTTAGAGATAATATTTGACTCCATGTTATTGTGATGAATTCATTTTTATATGATTACTTTGAAGATTTATCGGAACAATTTCAGCTTTTATCTCCTTGGGGATTAGTCACAGATGAGACCCTGGAGCGAGCAAATAGAGGAACGAAGGCTAAGAGCATCACATAAAAAAGCCAAGGAGCATCGGTGCTCACTTGGCTTTAACGATATATAGGCATACATCTAGTCGTACTTGTGATGTCATAAGGGAAAGGGGGATAACCTTGCATCTTGTCAAGTCGAATCAAGAGATGTGTCCCGAGTTTACGTATCATTTGAACATGATTTACAAGTCATATGGGGAATGACTAAAAGTAGCTTGCCCAAATGATCGTAGCATTAATCATGTACCCCAAAAATTAGAAATGTATGCTTATTTCAAAACATTTTTTATTTATTTTCTTGCTCTGCTACTATGACTCGATTACGTCCAGCTTGTTTAGCTAGATATAGTGCACCATCCGCTACCTCAATTAACTTTTCCGTCGTGTCGGCCATTTGTGGATATACTGCAACGCCTGCTGACAAAGTAACTGGGCGACCACAGGGACTTATAGTTTGTGCCAAAACATCGCGCAGCTGCTCGGCCACCTGTGCCGCTTCCTCAGCAGTAGTAGTTGGCAATAACATCACAAATTCCTCACCACCGTAGCGACAGCAAACATCTCCCTCACGAGCGACTGCTTTCATATTATGTGCTAAAAATTGTAAAACCTTATCACCTACTGCATGACCATACGTATCATTAACACTTTTAAAATGATCTAAATCCAGCAAAATGAAGGCATGTGGCAACTCGTGCTCAAGCCACTCAGCTAGCACCGCATCCATTGTGCGACGATTAGTTACACCTGTTAACGGATCTGTTGTAGATTGATCTTTAAAAAAGGACACCTGTCCCTGTAAAAATGTTAAACTCCGGATGAGAGCACTTTTTAGATAATGGGCTTCAAAATACCAACTACGTACAGATTTCAAGCCTTCTACATTTTTCGATTCCATGCTCTCCTCTGTTAAAGTAGCTAATTGCTGTAAGGGATTTGCAATACGCGCTGCAGCCCAAAGGACAATTAAAATTGAAATTAGCATAAGTGGAATGGATTTTATAGCTACATCCTGTACTTTATCAAATGAAGGAGCTAATGCTACATTTAACGGTCGTTGAGCAACTACTCCCCAGCCTGTTAAAGGTACGTTGCTATAACCAGCAAGCATTTCTACTCCTTTAGTATTTAATACTTGCTGAGCCCCACTTTTTCCAGAAACTACTGCTTGGACAACTTTATTATCAATAGCAATATCATTCACTCGACTTGGGTCCTGATGATAGATAACACGACCATCTGAATCAACTACGTACACATATGAACCATCATGATAATAATGCTCTCCGAGTAATTCATTAAATACATTTCGTTCCTTTAAATAAATTGTCCCACCTATCATTCCTAAATATTCATTTGTCTCTGAAAATATAGGATACGATATAAAAATAAGGAGATGCCCTGTCATTCCTTTATAAGGCTTTGAGACAAGAGGTTTCTTTTTAGATAAAGCCTCTATTGCTCCAACTGATGTTAATACTGCACCTTGTACCTCTTCAGATGGTGGTGAAATAGATAACACAAGACCTTTTGCATTTGTAATAAGAACAGAGTTAAACAAGTTATTTTGCTTTTTCAAACGCTCAGTTTCCTGAATCAATGCATTGTTATCATGCATTTTCGTCTTTATCGTACTGGCGCTATACCCTAAAATCTGAAATGATTCTTCAAGATAGGAACTTGCGGTTATTGCTAATTTCTGTGCATATACTCGATTCGTTTCAAGCGTATTTTCTTTAATCGAAGCAACATTCATACGGTAGCCACTCCAAATGCTACCAATACCTGTTAAGAAAAAAGCAGCCAAGGCAACACCCATGATTAAATACTTTAACTTTATCAGTTTTGTTTTCATTTTCTGTCTTTTACCCCTAGTTTTTAATTTCTTCTATTATTCTATTAAAGCACAAAAAAATTCCTTATTAAGAAAATTTCTTTTAATGAGAGAAAAGTATTTGTAAAAATAGTACTTTTATGGCCCTCTTATAACAAAAATAAATAATGCTCACCATAACAATTCGATATGAAAAGATTACACCTTGTATAAAAGTTGATCTTCGTTCCGGCTGGGCGACTCCTTGGGGATTAGCGATAACGGAAATCAACCCCACGTTTCGATGATGAGCCATATAGTAGTTAAAATTCCATAATTTTAGCATCGTTAATGAATCAAAAATATAGTAATTTATATCTATAAAACTATTATCATTTTGATAGATTTTTATTATAAATTTATTATTAGAAGAGGGTTTAAATATGTTGTTACGTAAAGTAGCTCCAATTATGGTTGGTTTTAGTATGGCTCTATGGACGAATACTGCTCTCAATTCAAATAAGTCAGCTCGTACTAATGTAACAAATACACAAAAAACTTTGTCACTATCCAGCTTTCAAAGTGAATTTAAAATGAAATGGCATCGAGTCGAGATGGACTACTCCCAATTTTCCCTCGTAGGAAAGCATAATTCCAATGAGGTTGGAGGATATGAAACACGCACTGGGCATAGCGTATTCGGTATTCGTATCGGTACTAATCGAATAGATGTGAAAAGAAAATACGGTCTTCCACTTAGAGCCATTCACTATCAAAATACAAGCTACTTGCTCGATTACCATGATTGTGAAGGCAATACTACACACGGGACCTATTTGATTGATGATTACTATGTTACTTTTTTCTATGATTTACACAAAAACAATATTGTTCGCTCTATTATTTGGATAAATGCTAAAACCGAATTAAGTAAACGTGGTTATTATAGTAAGCCTTCCGATGAGCTACGAACAGGACTTGAAGATTTAATGGTTGATCTTATTAACCACGAACGGGTTAAAGAAGGATTGCAACCGCTCATTTATGACAAAAGATGTAATCCTATTGCTCGGCAGCATAGTAGCAATATGATCACACATCAATTTTTTAGTCATGAAGATCATAAAGGTAATCATTCCAATGACCGCCTCACTACTGGTGGAGTTAATCACTATTGGTATGGCGAAAATATAGCACACGGTCAGCCCAATAGTATATTTGCCCATGAAGCACTGATGAATTCAAAAGGGCATCGTATAAATATTTTAAGAAAAGAATTTACACATATATTTGTTGGTGTCTGCTTTAAAGATAACGGTGCGCCCTATTATACAATTAACTTCTATTCTAATTTGAATGGTTGAAGCTTATCGACGATTGACCAATATACACAAAAATCTCTATGCAGAAATTTATTGCATAGAGATTTTTTGTGTTCATGTTACGACATAAATTTTCTCATAAATCCATTATTAGAATTTTACTTATAGCCTTAATTTAGGATAGTCACTAAAAATCGATAATAACATTTGTTAAAATTTATGCTATATATAAGTTGATCTTCGTTCCGGCTGGGCGACTCGTTGGGAATTAGCAATAGAGGACTCCTGAGATGTTTTCTGTGCGAAAGCGTAGCGACAGCAACAACAAAGCGCCCAGTCGGAACGGAAATCACCCCCACGTTATAAAACGCACCCTAACATTCTGAATTTTTTTACTTTTAATGTTATTCCGACATATAATTTTCTGACTAATTATTTTATAATAAAATTTAACATAGTCAAGCCATTCATTCTTCTGTTATAATACTGATAATTTATCACCATTCTGTATTAATACAGAATAGTGCATGCTTTTCACAAAATGGGGATTATGAGAAAAGCGCTACAATGCATTCTTGAATACAATGTAGCCTACACAAAAAGGGGTTGGGAGATTTGGGTATTTTAAAGGGGTTAAAAATTCTCGATTTTTCTGCATTACTACCGGGACCAATGGCGACAATGATATTTGCTGATCTAGGCGCTGAGGTTATTCACGTTGAATCATCAAAGCGCGTAGATTTAACACGCATTATGCCTCCTTACGACGATGATCATGAGGCGTATATTCATCAACATTTGAATCGTTCTAAAAAGTCATTAACATTAAATTTAAAATCGCCTGAAGCTATAGAAATTGTTAAGTCACTCGTGAAAGAGTACGACATAATTATCGAAGGATTTCGACCTGGTGTCATGCAACGACTTGGCATCGGCTATGACGCTCTAAAAGAAGTAAATCCTAAGGTTATTTATTGTGCTATTACAGGCTATGGACAAACTGGACCATATAGCAATCGGCCAGGGCATGACAATAACTATTTATCATTAGCTGGCATACTTGATTATTCACGCCATAAAGATAAAAAACCTGTCTCCATGGGTATTCAGCTAGCTGATATTGCTGGGGGCACGATGCATGCAGCAATTGGAGTACTTGCAGCTGCTTTACATCGTGAAAAAACAGGTGAAGGACAATATATTGATATAAGTATGACCGATGCTGTATTTTCGCTCAATGCTATGTACGGGTCTGCCTATATTGGTGCTGGTCGTGTGCCTCAGCCTGAGCAGGAAATTTTAAATGGTGGCAGCTACTATGACTTTTATAAAACAAAGGATGGCCGATTTTTCTCGGTAGGAAGTCTTGAGCCTCAATTCCGCAGATTACTCTGTGAAGCGCTTGATATTCCTGAGCTCATCGATAATACGTTTAATGATTCATACTATACACAAATTCGTTTTAAAGAAGCTGTCCATGATGCGTTCTTATCGAAGACTTACGAAGAATGGCTTGAAGTGTTTAACGAGAATTTCGAGGGATGTGTCGAACCAGTATTAACTTTTCCAGAAGCATGCGAGCATCCTCAGCTCAAGGCTCGTGACATGATTGTTGATATTCCAAAAAGCGACGGTACTACGCAAAAACAAATTGCATCTGCTTTTAAGTTTGACGGTGTTAAACCGCAGTACAAGCATGTCGGCGCTAAGCTTGGAGAGCATAATGAAGAAGTGTTATCTACACTTGGCTATAGTGTCGAGCAAATTGCGGACTTAAAGGACAAAGGGGTTTTAGAATAATATCGTAGGCCAACTACACGAAATAACAAGAGTGTCTAATGATGCATTTAAAACACATTAGACACTCTTTTGTATTTCTATTAAACGTGCACTTATAAAAACGCGTAGCTTTTCGAAATGATCGTCAATGAGTAAATATTTTTTATAAATTTCCATTAATTTTTCAAACAGCTCATACTGCTCGGTCACAAATAAAACTTTTAAAATATTTAGCATATGCAAGGATGCGCTCTGTGCTACCAAATAGCAAGGCGTTTCTGGTTGACGATAATGTTGGCGCCATTCTTCCACAGACAAGCCGATATGCTGTAATGAATTATTCACATGGAGAGCAATATCCTGCTGAACTGACGCCTCAATCGCAATAAATTGTTCATTACTATAGTTGTTCTGTACTAAAGTAGCATGTATTTTTTTATTGGATGCTAGTACATGTTCCTTTAAAAGCAGTAGCCCCTCTTGATAACGCTCCATTTTTACATAATGCTCAAGCAATACTGCATACAAGTTTTCTAAAAAATTTAGTTCATAATTTTTAATAATGGCAGGAGGCGTTGGCTTACGATTCGGTAATAAGTCCTTATATTCCAACAAAATCTCTATTGCGTAATTATTAAGTCTTTCATCTTCTAACAAATACTCACCGTAGTGAATAACAGTTTCATGATTCTGCTCCTGATGTGCTATATGAAATAGAAGATATGCAATCAGAACTTTTTCTTTCTCTGTCAATGCATACATCGAATAACGCCAATCGGCTTCAAAGGAAGTAATTAGAGCTTTAACACCTCGATAATCCCCTTTTGATAAGCGATAGTGCGTTACAATTTGGTAAAGGTGTAACTGTTTTTTTGCCAAGCAAGTCGAATTATTGTTATCCACATAAGTTATACACTTATCCAGAGTTTCTCTATAATTATTCACAAAGTTATCCACATGTGCACAAGTTTCTCTTGTCGATTGTTCAATATGACCCATCATTTCATGGATAAATGTGAATTGTTCTAACGGTTTGTGGATAAACAGTGAATAAACTTTTTTCGTGAAAAGCCAATGCCAAAATTGGGCTTCTTCTTTATAAATCATATGCACGAAATATTCGTTTTCAAATTTATATAAAAATATTGTTTGTAGTTCGTTAACTGGCATTGTAATTTGCATTCGTTTCCCGAAAATTAGCCAGATTAATCGTTCTAAGTCCATTGTATGCTGTGCGAAAAGCTGCTCAAAAAAGGTCTCCTTGCCTTTTTGCGTATAAAAAAAAGCATTGAGACGTTCATTGACAAATTTAGTATCTAAACCATGCTTATTAAAAAAAGTTTGCATATCTGTCGTTACACGACCCCAATATTTTCGTGCAGTTGAAAACGCAATATTCATCGCTGTTTCCTCATTCACTAAAAATAAACTCGGTAAAAGTGCAGTACCTAGAATTTTCGGGTCTGCTGGAGAATCAATCTCTGCTTCTAACCATTTTGAAAGTAATTTTTCAGCACCCTTTTTACCACTTTGTTTATAAGTCATGAATAACTGCTCATCACAATCCAACAGCATGTAACTGGAGCCCCCCATCAAATTCAACCAACAAAGATCTTCCCCTATCGTGTAAAATACTTGCCTATATGTTTTAACACTCTTTCTTCAATATAACAAATCTTATCCAACATATGCTAAAAAAATTGTGATATGCATAAAAGAAATGACAACAAAAGTATTCGTGCAAAATCGACAACTTTAACTACAACGCATAAAAAAAGCCATCTATAAAGGTCAAATACCTCATAGATGGGTAAAGATAAATTTTCTGTTTAAATGTAGCACGGCAAATGAGCTATTTGTGACAATCACTCATAAGTTGGTAGCCCATTCGTATTGTCACAAATAGCTCATTGCCTACGCCAGCTCAAAGCTAGCGCCATAGTACGCACAACTTAGAAAGCTAAGCATCATTTCCAATACAATCGAGAAAAAGCATTCTCACAACAGTAGACGAGCGACCAACAAAATAGTTACAAAAAAAACGTCAAAGCTTTTGACGTTTTTTTTCTGCATCGAAAGCGTAGCGGCAGAATTTTTTCTGCCAAAACGACAAATACGAATACACAGCTCCCACCAAGTGATGCCATTAACCATGGTGCCCCTGTATAGTTTGTCAACCAGAGCAATACGGAAATACATATTAACCCGCCGAATGCACCTGTTATGGCATCAGCAAAATTTGTTCGTGAAGGAGCATGTCCCCCACCTTTCTTTCTATCCAAAATTCTATAGAAGCGTATCGAATTTTAGACACAATTATCAAGTATGCCTCGGCAAATTGCGTCTGACTTTTACCATGCAATAGTTAAGTATTATCGCCCTGTAACACAAAAAAGCAAACTATAAAATCTTCTAGTTTGCTTTCTTTTCGGGCTTTTCGGTATGCATTTAATCATATTGTTTTTTCACTGGCTTATAAATTTTCGCTTTTTTTAGTACTGTTTTAGGTACTTGGAAGGTTGCTGTTACAACTCCTGGATGACGGCCGATTTCAATCGACCCAGTAATCGTCGCTCGATTCATAACTTCTGGCTCGCTCATCTCAAAAAGCCTTGCAGCACGGCTTATAGCATTGGTTGTTGCCTCATTTAATGATGTTCCAGAGCCAACAATTGATACAGGGAATACTTCCTCCACTTGTTTAACGCCGAATTCCTCCGCAAGCTCACGTGCACGACGTTTTTCTTCCTTTGTAAAAGGTTTAGCCGTATACGGTAAATCCTCTGTATTTGGCAATAAAATAGGGCCATCCAAAGCTACTTTTTTCATTACACTTACCTGAAGTTGAACGATACCAGCAACATCTGTTGTATGTCCTGCAATTTCTCCGTCCCCTTGCATTGCGTGCATATCACCTATATACACACCGCCACCCGGAACCTTTACTGGACAAATAATTGTTGCACCCTCACGAACACGACTTATATCCATATGTCCATCTGTACGGTGTGTATCTAATTCAGTCTGCGTGAATGCATATTCATGTGGCGCGCCAATTAAAAACGAACCAAAATCTCCAGCATTATGGGAGTCTGGCATCGCCTTTGAAGGCGTCGTTCCAAGCTGCCCTAAAAACGGTCGCATTCTTGCCATAACACCAATTAAATCACTTGGTGCTAATGCAACTACAGGATTTTGCACAGAATTTTCAGGTGTACGCATATAATTTTTCGCATCAAGTGCAATACGGCGAGCCCCTTCTCGCCCAACAGTTACACCAATATTACCTTTATGATCTAACGCCATAGTATAACCATTCGTCATGTTAAAAGGTGATGTTTCTGTATCACATGTCGAACAACGAATAGCCTGTCGACCTATCCCTTTGACAACTGTACTAGGATGAAGCTTACCACAGCCTGGACATTTTACTGATACGAACGGGTCCCCAATAAATCGATCCAAAATTGCCTCATCGTGCCCAGATGCTGTTGCTATTGATGTTACCTGTATGGATTTAATCTTGATAACAATGGCGTCTCCTACCTCTGCCCCTTCTACAAATACTGGCTTTGTTACTTCATGCCCACCACGAATCGTTGGTGTTAGCATCGGGCCCCAACATCCCGGCGTCGTATTAGCAATAATTGTGCCACCATCTTTGACAGGTCCAAGCATTTTCTGTTGTGGATCTAAAATACCATCTATGAACTCATTTACGAATAATGTTTCGACGGCTTGCGGCGGTTGTACAAGGTCGTCATTTTGCATTTCTTCTTTTTCTAGCACATGCAATTCGTTTATCATTTTTCGTCACGCTCCTAGTTCTGATTTTATGTATATAGATTTTTGTTAAAACCTTAAAATGCCTAAAAAATTCTCCTATATAAAGTTAAATTTCGACATTAAGATCGATATTCCTGCCATTTCAAGGAAAATATCGCTACATATATACATTGAGAAATCAAAATAGTATAGAAATCACTTCTTTATCAGTGTATTTCTATTATTTTAAATGAATAATTGCTTAAATTATGCCTTTTAACATCGTAGATTTTAAAGCTAACTATATCTATACATAAAAAAGCGCAGACTCGTACAAATGTATTGTAAAAGTCTGCACTTTTATTTTGACATAAACACAATCATCTTCATTTCTTATTAAGTGTCGGTAGTTTTAGTACTATGAAAATGAGTGTAAGTAATTTATCAAAAGTTGGTATACCTAATCATTAACACCTCGGATAGGAATCCTATAATCATAAGTGTCCAATACTTCTGAGGCAATGCCTATACATATAAAACTGTATACAATCATCGCTATTTACATTTGATTGTGTACAGCCTATTTACTCTGTCCATACTTTGTGCATGGAAGAATATCTTCAAGCATACTAGTTTTCTTTTAGTAGCCCTATATTTTCTTAGTTATTAATGTATAATTCAAAAACGTGTGAGAAATCTTCTTTCTTGTATTTGTCCTTATGGTCAATCATCCAATTATTCGCAAATCGTGTAATCTCCTCGAATGAAGCAGATGGTGAGACATTATCATTACCGATACGGCCAATTGATGAAGAAGCAATCGATAAACTCTTTTCTGCCACCTCTAGCTTGTATGCATTTTGCTTTTGCTCATAGCTAATGGCATGCAACGCTTTATATAAATCTTTAATGTCACTAATAAATCGTTTATGAATGTCAATTGAAAATGGCGTATTATCGATTGTAAATTTAATTTCGACATCAAGGTCAATAGTTCCCGCTGTTTCGAGGAAAACTTCACTAATATTGTGCATTGAGTAGTCGTAACGACGCAGTAATCGCTTCTTGCTTATCGCACTTTCACCGTCTACATGAATAATCGCACGATTTGTAAAGCAATACTCGTCTGCTTTCGTCTTAATTAAGAAATAAATTTTCTCGTCAATCTCATGCAGTATAAAGTCATCTGCATCCGCCTTATCATAGTCCTCAGGAGTTATAACTACTCCAATATCTGAAAGTCCAAGTGCGTCTGCTGCTATTTTTTTAAACATCAATTTTCCCTCCTAGATGGTTTGATACTCTTATTACGCTTTTTATCTGTAAAAAGTTTCAAAAGGGTCTTTGTGCTATTAAAAAAGCTATATTGTTTAAAAATGATTCAAAATCATTGAAAGCAATCCGTATAGCATTCCGATAATCGGTATTAAAACCCACCATCTAGTCGTTTGAAGTTTATTTTCTGTATTCTTGGATTACAATTTTTTTTGAAAATTATTATCGCCCTTAACCAATTCATCTAGCGAAATATTATATAGCTCACTTAGCAAAATAAGATTATCTAAATCCGGATAACAATTACCGTTCTCCCATTTTGAAACAGATTGTCTAGAAACATTTAATTTTTGAGCAATATCTTCTTGCGAAAAATTGTGCTCTTCTCTTTTATTTTTTAAACTCTGAGTTAAATTCATAAATCATTCCGCCTATCATTTTTGATACCTTAACTTTACTGAAAACCCCAAAATTAATCGAGAACTCATTGGTTACTTTTTCCGCAACCTGAAGTTGCATCGTCGATTTTAAAGGCTTTTTCACATATTTCAAAAATAGATCTTCATCTTTTTTACGAAATTCTTGAGACCTGTACGTATTTAAATATAATCTTTTCAAACAAGTATATAAGTATTATTTTGGCTCATCACCAAAAGTCGTGGGTGACAAAATCAACGACCTGTTTCTAAACGTAAACGAAGGAAAAAACGGTCT
>NZ_LITM01000013.1:48521-104289 GCF_001275675.1 Lysinibacillus sp. FJAT-14745
TCGCTTTTCTTCTATAGTAAAATGTAAAATTATTGAATTGATAGAAAATCAACCACAAGTTATGGTGATGAGCCATTATTTTTCCTTTAAAGGTAACTAATCAGCAAACATCTTTATATTTTTTTCAAGTAATGTCTCAATTCCTTTTTTAAGCATGTTTCATTTATAATGAGTCACATAAAGTAATAATGAAGAACCTTTTTTGAGATAGTAATGAAAGGTTTATCGCGCTACTGCTAAACCGTTTAACTAAACGCTATTCTTAAAATGAAGATTTACAATAATAAAGAGGAAAGGACGTGTGAACTATGCAAGAACCAACTATTCTAGTGGTGGATGATGAGGCTGATTTAGCAAACCTTCTAAAAGTCAGCCTACAAAAAGAAGGTTATAAGCAAATTCATACAGCTGGCTCTGTTCAAGAAGCATGGACGAGCTTTCAACAGACACAACCTGATATTGTACTTCTTGATGTGATGCTTCCAGATGGCGAGGGCTATGATTTATGTCGTCGTATTCGAGAGGTGTCGCATGTGCCAGTGCTTTTCATGTCAGCGAAAAATGAGGAAATTGATAAAATTTTAGGACTTGCGATCGGAGGAGACGATTATATTACGAAACCTTTTAGTCCTAAAGAGGTTGCCTATCGTGTGAAGGCACAGCTTCGCAGAGCTGGCTACCAGACGCAGGAAGCAGCGTCAGTAGCTTCCGTGAAGTCGATTCAAGTTGGTCCATTCTTGCTTAATGGGGATGAAACGGAGGTACATAAGGACAGCGTTTTATTGGAGCTAACAGCGAAAGAGATCGGCTTGATGGCTTGCTTTTTGAATAATCCTAATCGAATTTTAAGTAAAGAAACTCTATTTGAGCGTGTATGGGGTGAGGACTTTTTCGGCTCAGACAATACCGTAATGGTGCATATTCGACGGCTGCGTGAAAAGGTTGAAAAAGATGCTTCAAAGCCTGTATATATTACAACTGTAAAAGGGCTTGGCTATAAATTTGTCGTTCCAAAAGAGGCGCAAGGATGAAATGGAAACTAACTGCCCGCTTTCTACTTTCTGTGCTTTCCATAGTTATCATTGTTATTTTTGTGAATACAGCCATTTTAATTGGTTTTTTTATTTTCCAGCAGAGAAATAATTACGACGATACAACTACGTATGCGGAACAAAATTTTGTGCGCGAGTTCCAACAGTATATTGATATAAGTAACGGAACACCTTCTATAAGTGAGGATGGGCTTCAACAATTGCACAAGCGAAATGCTTGGATTCAATTGCTCGATGCTAATGGACAAGTCATTGATGCCCATTTCGCTCCAGAGAAAGCTCCTGCACACTATGCGCCAATTGACTTAATTCAAGTTTATAAATATAAAGAATTCGATGGTGATACAACCGTTTATATGGGAAGTAAAGAAAGCATTAGTTATCTTATTGGCGTCAAGGGAAGTGGTATTTCTAGATATGTATTTCATATTTCTGGAACATCAGCATTACAATTTATCGGCAAGTTTGGGCTTCTCATTGTCATTGCTGATTTATTAGTAGCTGCACTCGTTGGCTGGCTTTTCGGCCGAACGTTGACTAAGCCTCTATATGCAATGATTGAACGTATTCGTCATTTAAAGAATCGTGAGCATATGCCTATTAAAATGCCAGGTGGCGTGTACAAACCAGTTTTTGAGAATTTAAATGAGGTATCAAGAGAGTTAGCTGCACATGAGCAGGAGCGTAAACGATTAGAGGTAATGCGCGAGGAATGGATCAGTAATGTCTCACACGATATGAAAACGCCTCTTGCCTCGATTCGTGGTTATGCGGAGCTACTGAATGATGGGAAATTAACTCCTCATGAACAAACAGAATACGCTCAAATTATCGAAAAACAATCATTGCATATGCAAGATTTACTAGATGATTTAAATTTAACTATGCGATTAAGACATCAACAGCTTCCGCTCAGTTTAACCGAGGTAAATATGGTGCAATTTATTCGCGAAATCGTTATCGATACACTCAATACACCACAATATGAGCTGGCCGATATTGAATTTAATGCAACTAAAGATGTTATCAAGCATCACATTGACGAGCACTTTATGCGACGAGCGGTAATGAATTTTTTACACAATGCATTGCTTCATAATCCTTCTGATGTTTCAGTTAATATTCTTGTTGATGATCATTCTATTACGATTTCTGATAACGGTAAAGGCATTGCTGCAGAAGATCTTGAACATATTTTTGAGCGCTATTACCGAGGTACAAATACTGAACGAACACATGGTACCGGGTTAGGTACTGCTATTGCTAGAGATATTATTGAAGCGCACGGTGGAACTGTAACGATTACCTCTGAAGAACAACAAGGTACAACTGTCAGCATTCAATTACAAGAAGAAAAAAAGGAGTAGCCCGATATGGGACTACTCCTTTTTCTTATTTCTTCATTAGCTCCTGTACTTTTTTAGGTAGCTCATGGAATTTTACTTCATCATATGATGTAACTTCCGTTTCGTTTTTTACATAAAGCTTCATGTATGCATCATGGCGTAAATTTTTCTGAGCTGAAAACTTTAATGTTTGCTCTTTACCGTTTTCGTCATAAGCAGGTAGCTCGTACCAATACATTTTCGTAATTTCTCCACTATCTAGCTTATATTCCTCTACTTCACCATCAGTAGTGATATGAACATAGTATGCTTCTTTATTTAAACGGTTAAAATCTACGGTCATCAGAACAACAAGGCCTGCTACGAACAATAAGAACAATGCTCCAATACCTAAGAAAACCTTTTTCATATTAATTCCCCTGTCTCACAATTTTATAGAATGAACGAACTGTAAAGATATAATATATGCCGTAAATTGCTGAATAAGCAATCATCCACAGTATTACTGGTTTAGTTATATCCATACCAAATAGCTGTGAAAAGGCTAGCAGCGCAAATGCACTATGGACGATTCCGACAACGAGCGGTGCACTAAAGATAACGGCAACCTGCCCTGCAACTGTTTTTAATATTTGTTTTTTATTAACACCGATTTTATTTAAAATTGCATATTTAGACTGATCTTCCTCTGCCTCTGTTAAAACTTTGAAGTAAATAATACTGCCTGTCGCTGCTAAAAATACTAGTCCTAAAAAGCTTCCTACAAACAATAGTGATCCTACAGTAGCTAAACTATCCTCATAACTTTGCGGAACACTTGAAAACCCTTCCTGCTGTTCAGTAGCTAGTTGATTGTAAATTTCCTTTGAAATAGCCTGTTGCTTCAAGTCATTATCCATACCAACTACTTGCATTTTAATACTTTCTGCATTTGTTGCAGCGAACACTTTATCATTAACAACGAGGACTGTACCAGCTGGATTAAAGTTTAATACACTCTCTGTATACATTTTATCAACATGGAATGATTCACCGTTCTCCAATTTAAACTCTTCACTCGTAAAATCATGTGAAAAACGTTCATCGAAGCTTGCATCAAGTAAAACTGTTGAACCATTTGCAATGTGCAGTTCTTCATCTTTCCCCTGCAATTTTGCTAGACGATTATAGTCGGATTCCTTTAATAATGTATATTCAAAAAACGAAAATTCATTATCCACGCGTAAATTTTTCACAGAAAGCGATTCGTTGTACAAGACATTTTCTTGGGAAAATTTCACCGCATCACCCTTCCACATAAATGTGTTAGGTAGCATATGACGTACACTGGCTTCAGCATTGTAATACATTCCGAAAACGCCGCCACCTGCTGTGATTGTTGTCGCACTTAAAATAGCAATGATCGAAAGAGATTTAGCATTTGCTCGAATACGGTACAATAATTGTGATACACCGATTAAATTCAAGCCTTTCCATGACCAAGAAGTTGCTTTTTTCAACGCCGTTAACACAAATACGCTCACACTATGGAATAACAGATATGTCCCTGCAATCGTTACACCTATAACCATTAGTGGAGTACCAAAAACTGTGAATAATTTCCAAATATTACTCGTAAAGATATCTGAAGACGCTGTATAATAACCAAATGCAAGTAGCGCTGCCCCAAGAATAGCTGCTAATAATGATGCACGCGGAATTTTCTCTCCTTGCTTCTCAGCGTGGAACAGGTCAATCAATTTAAATTGATAGATGACACGATAGCCCTGTAAAGATGTGAATAAAAATAGTAGCGCAAAAATTCCTGCTGTATTTACTAGAGCCTCCGCGGAAAATGTTAAACTCCCTACAACCTCATAGCCCATTAAACGTACTAAAATCATTAATAATCCTTGTGACATAAAGAATCCAAGAACAATTCCTAGTACTAGAGAAACAAAACCGATCACTAAATTCTCAAAAAAGAGCATTAAGCCGATTTTCTGCTTACGCACACCTAGTAGCGAGTAAAGTGCTACTTCCTTTTTTCGTTTTTTCATAAAAAACGAATTGGAATACGCCATAAAGATGACGATAAAGAATAATAACACAACGGATGATGCACTCATCAATCCTTTAATTTGCTGTGAAAATTGTTGTGAGGCTAAAAGATCATCATTATATTTTAATGTCACAAACGTAAAGTAGATGACGATACTAAAGACCATCGAAGCGATATATAAAAAGTAGTTCGACAAATTACGCTGAATATTTTTACGCGCTAAACTAAATAACGTCATTTACTCCACCTCCGATGCCAGCAAGCACCTGTAAAATCTCTTGGAAAAACTGCTTTCTTGTTTGAATACCACGATGAATTTCCTTGGAAAGCTGTCCATCCTGAATGAATAGAATACGCTGACAGAAGCTTGCTGCATATGCATCATGCGTAACCATCATAATTGTGGCTGCTTGAGAATTATTCAGATCACTTAAACTTTCAAGTAAGTCTGTTGCCGATTTTGAATCGAGAGCACCAGTCGGCTCATCCGCAAAAATTAATTTCGGCTCTGTCACTAATGCACGTGATGATGCGGTACGTTGTTTTTGCCCACCTGAAATTTGATATGGATATTTATCGAGTAACTCTTTTATCCCAAACAGTGTAGCTATGCGTTCTACCCTTGCGTTAATTGCCTTTGTTGGCACTTTTGCAATCGCAAGCGGCAGTACGATATTTTCACGAACTGTTAAAGAATCGAGTAAGTTATAGTCTTGGAAGATGAAGCCTAGATTGTCGCGACGAAAATCTGCTAACTCAGCATCCTTCATGTGCGCTAAGTTTGTATCTCCAATAATGATTTCACCAGTCGTTGGTGTGTCAATTGTCGCTAACACATTTAGTAGCGTCGATTTCCCGGCCCCTGAAGGCCCCATTACACCAACAAACTCTCCTTTTTCTACTTCAAATGATATATTCGATAGCGCTGTAAATGTATTTGCGCCTTTGCCGTAAGTTTTTTCTACGTTTTGTACCTTTAATAATGGCGTCATAAACGCTCACCTCTTCTTTCTGACTTCAGTATACGACCCCAAACTTACAGCAAATTTGACGCAAGCTTACAACAACCTTAAATCAACCTATCCACATGACATACGTTTTAACAAAATGCCATCCAACGTTTGAGTCTTATCGGAACACTTTTGGATTTATCACCCAACTTTTGAATTTTATCTACTAACTTTCACGTTTTATCGACCAACTTCTGAATTTTATCGACATCTACCTTTCAAAGCACACAAAAAAAGGATTCACACACGAAACTGTGCGTGAATCCCCCACTTTATTATGCTAATACTTTTTTAATATCATCCTCAAAGCTACTTGGCTTATCAGCTGATCCATAGCGTCCAACAACTTCACCATTACGATTCACAAGGAATTTTGTGAAATTCCATTTTACACTGTTGCCGAGAAAGCCTTTTGAATGTGATGTCACATACTCAAAAATAGAGTGTGCATCCTTCCCATTGACCTTCACAATTTCATGCATAGGGAACGTCACCCCATATGTCAAACGACATTGTGATGCCGCTTCCTCAGCAGTCGCTACCTCTTGCTTAAACTGATTTGATGGGAAGCCAAGAACGACAAGGCCTTCATCCTGATATTTTTTATAAAGACTTTCTAATTCTTCAAACTGCGGTGTAAAACCACATTTGGAAGCCGTATTAACAATTAACATTGCCTTGCCCTTATAACGATCTAAGCTATATTCAGTACCATCTTCTAAAGCAACCTGAATGTCGTATATGCTCATTTCTAATAACCCCCTATGTTATAAACGCGCATTGATTCTGGCAATCTGTTGTAAAGGATCCCAAACACCATTGAATGGAGGCGCGTAGGATAAATCTAAATCTAGTAAATCTGGTAACGTCATTTTATTGTATAAGGCTGTCGCAAACACATCGATCCGTTTATCAACACCCGCAGGTCCCACAATCTGTGCTCCTAATAGCTGCTGATCTCGTTTACGAACAACAATTTTCATATAAATCCGTTGTGCACCTGGATAATAACCTGCAATATGGCGAGCAGACAATTTGAATGCCTCATATTCAAAGCCTAGCTCTTTAGCCTTGAGCTCATTAATACCTGTCGTGGCGATCGTTAAATTGAAAAACTTTAAGATCGAAGTACCTACAATACCACGAAACGGCGCAAACTTGCCCGACATATTGAGTCCCGCTAAACGACCTTGCTTATTAGCTGTCGTGCCAAGAGGTATATAATCTAAGCGTTCTTTCACAATATTAAAATGCGTTGCACAATCTCCCGCAGCATAAATATTTTCAACAGAAGTCTCTAAATGTCTATTAACGATGATCGCACCATTTTTTGCTAATGCTATGCCTGTTCCCTCTAAAAACTGGGTATTCGGTTTAATCCCCACAGCCATAATGACTAAGTCTGTATCAAAGGCGCCATTGTCCGTCATAACACGCTCAACACGGTGATTGCCCTCAAACGCCTCTACTTTTGTGTTTAGCACAAGCTCAATGTCGTTCTTTTTTGCTTCCTCATGAACATGTTGCGCAAACTCTTCGTCTAGGATTTTTGCAACATAACTACCTCGTTGAATCAATCTTACTTTTTTGCCGCAAGCATGTATCGTCTCGGCCATCTCTAGCCCGATATAGCCTGCGCCTATAATTGTTACATTTTCTATATCTGGCGTTAAATCGGCTAGTAAATCCTCTAGCTGAGGTATTGTTTTCACCGTGTGTATACCCGTTAAATCCGAACCCTTCTCCACTGGCATAATAGGATCTGCGCCTGTTGCAATAAGCAGCTTATCGTAGGGAATTTCAAATGATTCCCCAGATGACTGTGTTCCAAAAACAAGTTTTTTGTCTACGTCAATTCCGTTCACCTCATGTCCAACACGGGCATCAATACGATACTTATCACGAAACGTTTCAACATCTCTTGCTATCAGACGCTTTGTCGATGAAATACGCCCATCTACAACATAGGGCAAGCCACACTGCCCATATGAATAAATAAAGCCACGTTCTACAGATGTAATCTCTGCTCCTGGTACATTTCGATAAATTTCCATTGCTGCGGACATGCCGGCAGCATCTCCTCCGACGATTACATATTTCATCCAACAATCCCCCTTATTTTTTTCTCGTTGCTAGTAAGCCTGCATAATAGTCCATATAAAAACGGCGTTTACCTCCACTTACAATGACTCGTATTACATGCATAGCAATAACCATCGTTAAAACAAAGTTCGCTATAAAGGCTAACAATGTAATGACAATTTGTAGTATATAAAATGGTGAATCCATATCTAATTTTATATGGCCTATAATCGTTATAATCTCCGAAGTACAGACTACTACGAGAATAGCAACACAACGGCGCCATGATTGACTTACAATACTTTTGCCGTTTTCACTTACCATTGTAAAGCGCATAAACTTCATCCCTAACGTTGCGCCATTTGAAAAGCTTGGAACAACACCAAATAGCAACATATACAAAGCAATTTTTACTAAAAATTCGAAAACGCCACTATAGCCTGTTACAGCACCAATGATGAACAAAATGAACTGTGCGATAATTAAATCCATTGCTAGTGCTAACAAAATAGATAATGGCTTGACGATATCTTTTTCGACCATCTCTGCTGCTTTAGCCGCCACCTCTTCATGAGAAGGAAACAGCGCCCACACAACAGGAGCTAAAAAGAACCCTAATAGTGCGCCAACACTGTTAAGCATTAAATCATCCATATCAAAAATTCGATACGCACAATTAAAGATGCCATAAATCCCCGTAAATTGGGTTACCTCATAAAACAATGTTAGCAAAAAGCTAAATAGAAATGCACGCTTCCAGTACTCTCTTTTTTTAAGAAAATAACGCAAGTATACGCCAAAAGGCATGAGCAGTAAGAAATTATAGAATGCCTGATAAAAAGCAGGCTGCTTTGGGATATAAATCCAAGTTGATGGATTCGTCAGAACAATCTCACTATCCTTTAAAATATCAGTGACAAATTGAAAAGGATGTAAATTATAATGGACTGTATCTGGGGCTTGCAGAGAGCAAGTATCACGTGTTTCCGGGAAAGGCAATAAAACTAAGCATAATGCCGATAAAAAGTAAAAAATAAATGAGAACGTAATAATGGTTTTAGATACAGATAAGTAGCCATATTTCCGATACGTATAAATTAGCCAAGGTACAAATAGTACAAAGGATGAAAAAATGGTTATTAAAAAAGCTACCATAATAGAATGTGTATAAACTGGCATAGAGCACCTCTTCGTTTAAAAATCCCCGTTTTTTTATATCTTAAACTTAGTTTAGCTCATAAACACAACACGAATATTTCACCAATCTTAAATAATCCTTAACTTAAAAATAAGGCAGTCAAAAGATATTTTTGGACATAAAGTTAAAATTCCGCATAGACTCCCAGGAGACAAACAAGAGTACGCCAATGTACCTCGTGCCTGTCCATGGAAAGAAAAGCGGAATTTTATCAAATAAGAATATTAATTTTTGTTTGGGGATTTTTACACGAGCGTACTATGCTTTGGCAATTTCCTCTTTGCAGAAAGCTAAAATTTCCTCTAGCTCTTCATCCTCTAATGCAAAATCTAAATACTCACCTTTAGCTTTTTCCATGATGAAGTAATTTAAAATAAATGGCTCTTCACCTTTTTCAGCAATTAGTACACGAAGCTCAATTCCTGCTTCGTGATAAAGCTCATCTTCTTCATCAATATCTACATCTAAAATAAATTCATAACGCTTACCTTCAATAATGTTTGTTGGATCTAAAATTTCTTCCATTGAGAATTGTGTAATTTCCATTGTATTATCTCCTTTAAGTTAACCTGTTCTTTTATATATTAAATCAAATTCAGCATGGGTCAACTAGAAAACTCGTATACACTTGAAAGTAATTATGCCAAAATAAAATGGAACTAATTGAGAGACCTACTTCTCTTAAGAATACTCTACATAAAGGAGGCTTTTTTCTTGAAAGAGCTACTATATTATCAAGATGTTATGCTACGTGAATTTAAAGCAACAGTTATCAACAGTGGAACAGATAAAGATGGCCGTAACTACGTGGTGCTATCTAATACTGCATTTTATCCAACAGGAGGCGGACAACCTCATGATACAGGTACTTTAAATGATATCGAGGTCATTGATGTTGAGAAAATTAATGATGAAATTCGTCATTATATTCAAGATGACTCTTCAAGTTTAGCTGGCGAAGTGCATGGTATATTGAATTGGCAACGACGATTTGATCATATGCAGCAGCATGCAGGTCAACATATTTTAACAGCGGCCTTTGTCGAGCTTTTTGATGCACCAACCGTTAGCTTCCATTTAGGTAGTGAGCAGGTCACAATTGATATTGCCGTGGATGCCCTAACGGAAGATCAACTTGTGACCGCGGAAGCCCGCGCCAATGAAATTATTTTAGAGAATCGTCCAATTGAAACGAAATGGATTACAGAAAAAGAACTTGAAAACTATAGCCTACGTAAAGAGGTAGCCGTCACTGGAGATATTCGACTTGTTATTATTCCTGATTTTGATTACAACGGCTGTGGTGGTACCCATCCGACATCCACAGGACAAGTAAGTGCTTTAAAAATCCTTGGCACAGAAAAAATGAAGGGCAATATTCGTGTCTCCTTTGTTTGTGGCCACCGCGTTTTAGCGGAACTTGCAATGCGAAAGAAAGTACTAGCTGACGTTGCAAGACAATTAAGCGTGCCTGAAATTGAAGCAGCTACAGCACTTACAAAAATCTTAACAACACAGAAACATACAGAAAAAGCACTTGTGGCAGCAAAAGAGGAGCTACTAAATTATGAAGCAAAAGCGCTAGTTTCCAGTAAAAAACGTATTATTACTGCTGCCTTTACTCAACGTACTATGCAAGAGCTTCAAAAATTAGCTCGGACTGTTGTCGCTGAGCAGGCAGACGCTATCGTATTACTTGTTTCAGAAAATGAAGACAAGCTTCAGTTTGTCGCAGCACGTGGCGCAAAAATTGAGAAAAGTATGAAGGACATTGCTGCAAAAGCACTGCCACTCGTAAATGGAAAAGGCGGCGGCAGTGATCAGATGGTACAAGGCGGTGGCGAGCGTATTATTTCTACCGAGCAACTATTTGAAGCTATGCAAGAAGTACTTAAATAACTAACCTTTTCAATGATAGGAGCTCCCCATTACTTGGGAAGCTCCTTTATTTATTCATTTATGTACATCATCATTTGCTGAACATTCTATTGCCACTGTCTCCCCCATCGACGATTATCCACAGACATTTGCTCTGTTGTAGTAATCGATCTCTTAGTAGCTTGCATTTACCCACACATTATACACAATTAATGCACAACTTATCCACAACCTATCTCGATTACATCAAACTAATTCACTGATTGGATGAAATTAAAATTTTTTCCATATATACCTGATTATAATTTACTTTTTTTGCTGATTATAAAAAATAGAATAGTTTCTATACATTTTGAGGGGAGGATTTCTATGAGTCCTGAAAAAGATATTTCACGTCGTGATTTTTTAAAAACAACAGGGATCGCAGCAGGTACATTAGTCGGCGGTGGATTAATAGGTGGTCTTGTAGGCTATAAAATGCATGGTAAAGGAACTGCCACGCTAGAGCATGATCAGCATGGAACTGTTACTGAAGAGACTGGTTCGCCAAAAGCTAAAATGTTTTTTATGAATCAACGAGATTTTAATATTTTAGCAAATGCTACTGAACGTATTTTCCCTGAGGATGATTTAGGTCCAGGAGCAAAGGGCTTAGATGTGCCTTACTTTATCGATCATCAGCTAGCAGGGCAATATGGCAGTAATTCTAAAGAATATATGCATGGACCATTTGGTGAGGGTGCCCCAACACAGGGTTATCAGAGTCGTTTAACGCGCGCGGAAATTTTTAAACAAGGTGTTCAAAAGTTAGAGTCAGAAGCACAGAATCGCTATAAAAAGAGCTTTAATGATATAGATGGTAAGCAAATGGATGAAATTTTAACTGCCTTCCAGAAAGGTGACGTGCAAATGAGTGGTGTCACATCCGCTTTCTTCTTTACTTTATTACGTGCAGCAACATTAGAAGGTGCTTACTCTGACCCCATATATGGCGGTAATCGTAATATGGATGGCTGGCGTATGAAAGGCTTCCCTGGTCATCAAATGGCGTATATTACTCAAATCGAAGATCCGAAATTCCAAAAAATTGAGCCTAATTCATTAGGCAGCCACTAATATAAGGGGGTTAGAAAATGGCAACAACTTTACCAGGTGTAGACGTTGTTACAGTCGGGGTAGGTTGGACCGGCGGCATTGTCGCTGCAGAGTGCTCGAAGGCTGGTCTAAAGGTCGTTGGTTTAGAGCGCGGACAGAAACGCGGCACAGAAGATTATATGACGATCCATGACGAGTATCGTTATGCAATTCGTTATGATTTAATGCAAAATCTTTCAAAGGAAACTATAAGCTTCCGTAATAATCGGAATATGAAAGCATTGCCTATGCGTCAGCTCGGTTCCTTTTTACTCAGTGAAGGGCTTGGTGGCTCTGGTACACACTGGAACGGTATGACGTATCGCTTCTTACCATATGATTTTCAAATTAAAACATTAACAGACAAACATTATGGTCCGAAAAAGCTTGGACCTGATTATTTATTACAGGACTGGGGATTAACATACGACGAACTTGAGCCCTATTTTGACAAGTTCGAAAAAACGGCAGGTATTTCCGGAGATGATAAAAATCCATTTAGCGGAAAACGTTCAAATCCTTATCCGACGGGGCCTATGAAAATGACACCGATGCTTACGCAATTTGAAACAGCTGCAAAAAAATTAAAATTATCGCCTTACATGGTACCTTCTGCAAACTTATCAGCAGTTTATAAGAACCCTGACGGTGAAACGATTAATGCTTGTCAATATTGTGGCTTCTGTGAACGCTTTGGTTGTGAATATGGCGCCAAATCATCTGCAGAGATTACTGTTGTTCCTACTGCATTAAAAACAGGTATTTTTGACTTACGCTATAATGCCAATGTTGTTGAAATCTTAAAGAAGGGCAATAAAGTAACTGGTGTCCGATACATCGACACGATATCTGGTGAAGAATTTATTCAACCAGCAAACGCTGTTGTACTCACTAGTTATGTCTTTAATAATGCCAAGCTATTGATGGTCTCTAACATTGGAGAACGCTACGATCCGGCTACTGGAAAAGGGACACTTGGAAGAAACTATTGCTACCAAATATTACCTGGAGCAGCAGGATTCTTTGATGAGCAATATAACACATTCATGGGTGCAGGTTCACTCGGTATGAGCTTAGATGACTATAATGGCGATAATTTCGATCATAGTGACTTAGATTTTATTCACGGTGGAAATATAGCTCTTACACAAACAGGTGCACGCCCTATCGGCTCGAACCCAACACCTCCTGATACACCAACATGGGGGTCAGAATTTAAAAAACAATCTATTCATTACTATACACGCTCATTCGGGATTGGTGCACAAGGTGCTTCGATGCCACATAAAGAAAATTATTTGTCTCTTGATTCTACGTATAAGGACGCTTACGGCTTACCTCTAATACAGTTAACGTACAACTTTACAGATCAGGATCGCGCACTCCATAAATATATTTCAGCACGTGCAGCTGACATTATGAAAGAAATGGGCGCCAAAACTGTTGTCCCAAATGCTGAAATCACTGATTACAATATTGTACCGTATCAAACAACCCATAATACAGGCGGAACAGTTATGAGCTTAAAGCCTGAGGATGGCGTTGTGAATAACTACCTGCAGCATTGGAATGTAGAAAATCTTTTTGCTGTGAGTGCCGGAAACTTTGCACACAATAGTGGCTATAATCCAACTGGTACTTTAGGGGCACTAGCCTATCGCTGCGCAGAGGGTGTTGTGAAATATAGCAAATCTGGTGGATCTTTAGTCTAAAAAGGAAACGATATAGCTAGATATTTTATTCAAAGGAGGCAAGACTATGGGAGGTCTTGGAGCAATTGGAGTACCTGGGTTAATCATTATTTTGGTAATTGTTTTGATCGTGTTTGGTCCTAAAAAACTGCCAGAAATCGGCGGTGCAATCGGTAAAACATTTGCAGAGTTTAAAAAGTCCACGAAAGGGCTTATCGATGATGAGGATGATCCAGCGAAAAAAGAAGAAAAAAAACCTGACGTTTCGTAGGGGGTTGTCCTATGGATCCATATGAAGAAGGAAAAAGAAAATATTTAAGTCCACTTGATAAAGAAGCTGAGCCTCTCACACCTGTAGAGGCTTTTGTTGAAGTTCCAGTAGTCACAATTGAAGAGGATACGGAAGCTGATGAACCACTTTTTCCATTGGCATCACTGCTTGAACATCTTACTGAACTGCGAAAACAAATTATTAAAGGGCTTATCGTATTTATTCTATTTTTTATTATCGTATTCTCTACCATTAATATTTGGTTTCCTTATGTAACTCGAGGACATTCACTAATTATTTTAGGGCCGTTAGAGGTTGTCAAATTTTATATGACGATTTCCACAACACTAGCATTCGGGCTATCTATGCCATTTTTAGTTCATTTTCTGTGGAGCTTCGTTAAGCCCGGTTTAAAAGAAGAAGAAAGCCGTTTCCTCGGTCTTTATGCACCTGTCATGCTTGTACTCTTTTTATTAGGCGTAGCTTTCGGTTACTTTATTGTGAATCCACTCAGCTACTCATTTTTAGTGACTATAGGAGCAACTAATTTTGATGTTATGGTATCCGCAAATGAGTACATGCATTTTTTAGTGATGACAACCGTACCACTCGGACTACTCTTTGAATTACCAATCGTAGCCCTCTTTTTATCGTCCATTGGTGTACTAACGGCTGACTCCATGAAAAAAATACGAGGCTGGTCTTATATCGGGATGGGCGTTGGTTCTGCTGTAATTACACCACCCGATTTTATTAGTCAGCTACTCGTCTTAATTCCAATGATTATTTTATATGAAATAGGCATCTATCTCGTTAAACGTATAGAGCGTAAACAAATTGAAAGCACTGCGTAGCAAAGACGCAGTGCTTATTTTTTCTTTAATTCCATGACAAGAATCTCTGGTAGATTAAAAATTCGCATAGGTACTGTACTATTACCTAATCCTCGACTAACGGCCATAGTTGTGGTTCCTTCTTTATAAAGACCAGCCGTATATTTTGGGAATATTCCCTGTCCTCGTGCGAAAAGACCGCCAATACCAGGAATTCGAACTTGTCCACCATGTGCATGTCCTGAAAATACTAAATCAATTCCAAACTCTACGTACGTATTAAACACTTCTGGTCGATGCGCTAGTAAAATCGTTAGTACATTGGGTGGAACATTTTTTGTTGCTATCTCCAGCATTTCTTTCGTTGTTCTACCCGTTAACGGATCTTCTATGCCAACAATCGCCAAGCGCTCCCCGTCGCGCTCAATAACGGTCGATTCATTGGACAACACATGTACACCTAACGATGATAGCTTCTCATAAATTACATTCACTTTATTCGTCGCTACTTCATGGTTTCCTAGTACATAATAGACATCCGCTAATTTAACTAATCCTCTAACAGCCTGCAAGCTTCGCTCCAAATTATAACGATTACTATCAACTAAATCACCTGTAATAAAAATCAGGTCAGGATTTGTTGTTTTCACCTTTGCTATGAGTTTCTCTTGCTGCTCGCCAAAGATTGCATCCTGTAAATCTGATATTTGTGTAATGCGTAGCCCATCAAAGCTGGCAGGCACTTTTTCTGACTCGAATTCATACTTACTTACAACCAGCCAATGATTGTTTACGTACAAAAAAATGACTATAAAAACAAGAAAACAAGCTACATATAATAATTTTTTCAATCGCAATCGCTCACCCTAGGCTCTTTTTCAGAAAAACTCTGACCTTATTATTATAAGCATAAAACAAAGTAATTGTAAGCCTATGCTCTGAAAAACCACAGATTGCATAAAAAGAATAACTCAAAATCATTCTCATTAAGTCACTCTTTTATTCACGATTTGATGTTTCTCCATATTAATGTAAGATATCTCTCCACTACGTTTCGATGACTGCCTCTCCTTTTATGACGTTCTATCCGTCGCCTCGGATTTTCTTTCCGCCGACTAATTCGTATAGCTACCACAACAAATGAACCTAAAATAAACAAAAAACGCATCTAGACACTCCTTTCAGAAAGTCTAAATGCGTTTTCTCGTTTATAATACTTTTTCTAAAAAATCTTTCGCACGCTGTGTAGATGGTGCTGCGAAGAACTGTTCTGGTGATGCATCCTCAATTAGCTTTCCACCATCAAGGAATAGTATACGGTCAGCCACTTCACGTGCAAAGCCCATCTCATGCGTTACGATTAACATCGTCATCCCCGTATTAGCAAGATTTTTCATAACAGCTAATACCTCTTTTACCATTTCAGGGTCAAGCGCTGAAGTAGGCTCGTCAAATAAAATGACTTTTGGATCCATTGCAAGTGCTCGGGCAATAGCAACACGTTGCTTCTGCCCTCCTGATAGACGGTTTGGATATTCATTGCGCTTTTCAAATAGGCCGACCTTCGTTAATAAATCTTCAGCCTTTTTGATAGCTGCTGTCTTATCCATTCCTTTCACATTAATCGGTGCGTATGTTAAATTTTCAAGTACCGTTTTATGAGGGAAAAGATGAAAATGCTGAAATACCATACCGACTTCTTCACGGATCTTCATAATGTTTGTCCCTTTGTCCGTTAGAACGTCGCCAGCAATTGTAATCTTTCCGCTCGTTGGCTCTTCTAATAAATTTAAGCAGCGCAGGAATGTTGATTTACCAGATCCTGATGGTCCAATAATAGCAATTACTTCTTTTTCTTTAATTTCTGTTGAAATACCCTTCAGTACTTCGTTTTGTCCATATGATTTGTGTAACTCTTCAATTTTAATCACTTTTTCTCATTCCTTTCTCGATTCGTTTACCAAGGAACGTTAATACAAGCGTCATAATGTAGTAGATTACACCTGCAAATAGTAAAGGTTCAAGATAGCGATACGTTGAACCACCTACAATGTAAGCACGGCGCATAATATCAAGTGCACTAATAACTGTGACAACAGCTGTTTCTTTATTTAATGTAATAAACTCATTTACTAAAGATGGTAAAATATTTTTTACGGCTTGTGGGATAATAATATCTTTCATCATTTTTGCATATGGAATGCCTAGCGCTTGTGCCGCTTCCATCTGTCCTTTATCTACCGCATTAATACCAGCGCGAATAATTTCAGAAATATAAGCACCTGAGTTTAAACCGAATGCAATAATAGCCGTTGGAACTGGATCAATTTGAATATCTAATAACTGAGGCACTGCATAGTAAATAATCATTAATTGTAGTACGAGCGGTGTGCCACGGAAAATCGATGTATAAAAATCTGCAAACCAGCGCAAAACATTCACTTTACCAATTTTGCATAATGCTAGTAATATACCAACTATAAAACCGATGATTGATGCACCGATTGCTATTTGAAGTGTGACACCTATCCCTTTTAATATATAAGGAATAGAGGGAATGATAGCTGTAAAATCTAAATTCACAGCGCCCCCTCCTTTCTTGTTCTCTTTTAAGGAAATGAAAAGTATAAGCGATAGCTCGAAATAGAGCTATCGCAATTCAGCTTGCTTATTTAACTTTTAACCATTTATCTTCCAGCTCTTTAATTTTACCTTCAGCAGCTAATTCTTTTAATGCTTTGTTAATTTTATCTTTAAGATCGCTACCTTTTGGAACAGCGATTGCTTTAAAATCTTCAGGTTGCTCTTTAACTGGGAACGCTTCTAGTTGATCGTTCGTATCAAGATAACCTTTTGCTACGCCACTTTCTACAATCCCAGCATCTAAACGTTTAGACATCATGTCTTGAACAATTTCAGGAATTCGAGTACGTCCTTCAACGCTAGCATCTACTTCTTTTGCAATTTTATTACCTAAAGTTTCTTGGATAGAAGCGTTTTGAACACCAATTTTTTTACCAGCTAAATCAGCCTCTTTTTTAATTCCACTATCCTTTTTCACGATAAACACTTGCTCTGTTTGATTATATTTATCAGAGAAATCTACTACTTTTTCACGTTCTTCATTAGGTGACATACCAGAAATAACAACATCCACTTTTCCTGCTTGTAGGGCTGGCACTAGACTATTGAAGTCGATATCTTGAACTTGCATTTCTGCACCAATCTTGTCACCAACTAATTTAATTAGATCAATATCAAAACCAATAATATCTTCACCTTTTGCAGCATCAACATACTCAAATGGTGCATAATCAGATGAAGTACCTACTTTTAAAACTTGCTTTTGTTCTGTGCCTTCGCCTGCATTTGCATTTTTATCGCTTGCTTTATTATCTTTTGCGCCACATGCTGCTAATACACCAATTACTAGAACAAGCATTAGCATAAAAATTTTGTTTTTCATATTCATGATCTCCTTTTATTTATGTTTTATTGTCTATAAGAATCTATTTCTTGAAAATTTTCAAATGGATATTTATTCACTTTAGAGAATAAAAAATCTATCTGCTAATAAGATATACCCTTTTGAAGTAATAATCAAGCAAAACTAAAAATTTTCCGATAAAACATTATACCCATAATTTTCTGATAAATCAATATACTTAGATTCCCCCTATAAAAAATAAGCTCATCACCATAACATAGGGTATTTCCGTTCCGGTCGAGCGCTTTCTTGGGTGTATCCGATGAGCCGCTTTGGTCAAAAGGATGTTGATCACGAAGGCGTTATCACAAAACGTGATGCATTTTAGCCTTCGCTCCAGTCAACTTATATACATGGCTAGATTTTAATGATGAGCATGATTAAGCCGTTTTATTCAACAAAAGACCTCCAAAAATGGAGGTCCACCCGTATTTTGAATAGCAAGCTGAACCAAAATAGTATAATAACTTTGATTAAAATACTAAAAAGATCCAACCTAAATTATTCTCCCAAGACAAGCCTCAGCTTGGAGGAAAACTCTGTTTCGATGCTCCTCTTAAAAAATCACCATGCGTAATTTGGAGTAGCGTTTTTATCTTTCACTCTTACCTGAGCTTTACACCGCTGAAGCTGGTTTGTCTTTAGGTAAGAAAAATGCTACTAGTAATAATAATGGTAGCAAAGATACGACCATCATCGTAAAATCAATACCCCTATAATCCATTAATACACCAATGACCATCGCACCGATTGCACCCATTCCGAAAGCAAAACCAGTTGTTAAACCAGCCATTGTCCCAATTTTTGTTGGGACAAGCTCCTGTGCGTAAACAACGGTTACCGAGAAGCTAATCATGATGAGTGTACCGATAATTACTAAAAATATCATTGCTGCCCATAACGGTACATACGGCAACGCTAAACAAAATGGCATCGGTACAACAACGGACAGCAAAATAACATTTTTTCTACCAATTCGATCTGATAATGAACCTCCGAAAAATGTACCAACGACGCCAAATGCCATAAAGGTGAAAATTAAAATTTGTCCAAGGCGAAGATTAACTCCATAATGATCCATTAAATAAAACACATAAAAACTTGTAATATTAGTTGTATAAAATGATCTCGCAAAAATAATAGTAAATAGTAACGTCAACGCAATGCCTACTTGTTTCTTTGTTAACGGAGGCAGGTTAGAAACTAATACTCGTTTTTTCTTTGCCAAACGTTCTTGCTCCAACTGCTTTCTATACCACACTGCTATTTTACTCAATATAACAATACCTATTGCTGCTACTACTAAGACAATCGCAGCACCACGTTGTCCAAAAATATCAAAAATATAAGCACTAATTAGTGGTGCGAGTGCTTGCCCAGAGTTACCCCCAACTTGATAAACCGATTGAGCAAGTCCTCTTTTTGAGCCTGCCGCCATAAATGAAACACGTGAACCTTCGGGATGGAAAATAGCTGAGCCAAACCCTAAAAATAATACTGCAATAATAATTATCCAATATTGTGATGTGAACGCTATTATGGCAATGCCTATGAATGAACTTATCATACCAATTGGTAAAGCATAGGGCATCGGCTTTTTATCGCTAACAAAGCCAACAACAGGTTGCAAAGCTGAAGCAAACATATTTAATGCGAACGAAATAAGACCTATTTGTGTGAAGGTTAACCCTAAATCACTCTTCAATATCGGGAACATCGCTGGAATAACAGCCTGCATCGTATCATTAATAAGATGGGCAACAGCTATTGCAATCATAATTGGATAGATCGGATTGTTAAAATTCTCTATTTTCCTATTCATGCCACCACCTACTTTCCAATTTTATTCAATTTCATTTATAAGAGATCGTCGCATACTATTGACCTTTTTGCACAAGCTATTCATTGAAAATAGCAGTTTTAAGGGAGTTGATTTATGTATGAATATAGACGAATTTTTTAAAGCTGATTTTTGGGAAATGATACTTAGGGCAACACTTTCCTTCTTTGCATTACTTATCGTAACCCGATTACTAGGGAAAAAACAGCTTGGACAACTTACATTTTTCCACTATACAACAGGTATCACGTTTGGTTCTATTGCATCAGAAATAGCAGCACAGGCTGAAACACCCTTTTTAGATGGACTTATCGCTCTCATTTGGTGGAGTATCTTAACATATATAATGACCATCATTACCATTAAATCTAAAAAAGCTCGTGTTATTGTTGATGACAAACCAACAATCCTTATTCAAAATGGAATTATTTTAGAATCTGCTTTACGGAAGAATCGTTTGCATATGGATGAATTAGCGATGATGCTACGGGAACAAGCTATATTTTCTGTACAAGATGTACAATATGCATTACTTGAAACTACGGGTAAACTAAGTGTGTTACCAAGACCCGCTGAGCAACCGGCTACAAAACAAGATGTAAAAGCCGATGTTACACCACCAACCTATATACCAACAGAAGTACTTTCTGACGGCCAGGTTATTTATGAAAATTTAGTTGAACTTGAATTGACTGAAGATTGGCTTATGAAAAAGCTGAAAAAGCAAAATGTCCAATCTGTTGAAGATGTTTATTTTGCTCAAGTTCAAACAAACGGCTCCCTCTATATAAGCATGAAGGATAAAGCAAGACGATCAAGCTCTTAACAGCTTGTCTCGTCTTGCTTAATATTTTTACAATAGCTAATGGTGTAACGATGCCGATTAGTTTTTGATGTGGCTATTAATAAAGCTTCAAAACGGCGTCCCCACTCCACTCCTTGTTTAAAAATATCCCCTGAGTTATAGCTACATTATATTCCTAAGTTATGGATATACCAAGAACCGTTCTTATTATTCTTAGTTCCCCTCTTCTATTAGACTGCTCATCTCATAAGTAACTAGTTTAGATAAAAAAGCATCAACTCGGTAGGAATCTACCAAGCTGATGCTCTTGAATATGAGTAAGCCGTTTAAAAACAAAGTTACTTATGTGTAAAGGAATAGTACCTCAATAGACATGGAGTTCTTACTTTAACTATGTGGCTAAGTACACTATAGTTTTCTATTGGCAGACATACTTCCTTTAAATTTTCGTCATCGATGCATTTTTCTTCATTGTCAAAATTCCTATACTCATACAAATTATCGAGACAACTAATGTAAGAGATAGACTCCACCAATAATCCGACATCTCCATCGTGCCCCGCATTAATTGAACGCCATATAACGGTAATTTCCACGGTGATATTGTCCAAAATGCCCCAACTAAAGAATCCAATATTTGCCCAATAAATATGACAGCGAATGCACATGTTGTTGCTACTACTGTTTTAAATGTCGCGCTCATCATTAACGTCACTGCTATCACAAAGAGTAACCAAGAAAAATACGTGAAAAAACTTGCCACAAGTGGCCCTATCTCTAATGTTCCATAAAGTACGACCGTATAGTATATACTCGCAGCAAAACCAGCTAAAATACTAACAAAGCCTACTGCACTCATGACGATAAATTTGCTCATAAAATAAGCGCCGAACGATATAGGACGGATATACAATAATGTAGCCATCCCACTTGCTCTTTCTTTACTAATCGCACCTACGAAAGTAGCCATCAATACGAGTAAGCCTATCGTTTGAAATTGCCCAATGGAAGCTTGTAATAGGTCAACTGGCATTAATTCTGGCATCAACATTTCAAAGCCTTCTGGTACGTTTCCAACCGCATTTAAAATATCCATCATATAATAGTTTGTCAGTGGATCAGTCATACCGAGCAAAGCAAATACAAGAGGTATCCATAAAAACTTCCAGCTTCGCCAGGCTTCTCTGAATTCCTTTTGCAGAAGTACATTAAATCCTCTCATATTTTTCTCGCCACCTTCATGAAAATCTCTTCAAGTGATGCTGTTTGTCGCTCCACTTTTCGTATTTTATAAGGACAACTACTCAAATGTTGAAGCAACTCCTGCATACTCGGTTTTTCATCAATAATTTCTATATATACATGACTACCCTTTGCTTCTCCTATAAGTCCAGATTGACTAGCAAAAAGTTTTGCTTCTTTTTCAGTGCTAAATTCTACAACATAATTTTGTTCATCGAAACGTTGTCGAACTTCACGTAATGTTCCCTGCTCTACTAGCTTTCCATCGCGTAAAAACAATAATTGATCTGTCATCTCTTCTGCATCATTTAAAATATGTGTCGAATATAAAATAGTCGTTTCTTGTTGTAAGCCCTTCAATAAATCAAGAACTTCCCTACGACCAACAGGATCCAAAGCAGATACAGGTTCATCTAATAAGAGCAATTTCGGCTTATGCACAATTGCTTGGGAAATACCTAGTCGTTGCCTCATGCCACCAGAAAAAGTGGAAATTTTCTTATTTAAATCATTACCTAGACCTACGAACTCAAGTGTTTTTTGTGCTTCTACCTTTGCTTTTTTTGCAGGTACTCCATTTAATTTTGCCGCCATTTCAGTAAACTCTAACGCACTTAACCAAGGATGGAATTGCGGATATTGTGGCAAGAAACCAATGTTGGCTCTTACATCACCATCCAGCATTTTTACACTTCCAGAGGTCGGTTTTAATAAACCTGTTAGCATCGATAATGTCGTTGTTTTACCAGCACCATTAGGCCCAATTAAAGCTGTCGATGTATTTTTTTCTAATGAGAACTCGATTCCATCCACAACTACTTTCTCTGCAAATTGCTTTGTAAGTCCTGTTACCTGAAGTAATATTGTCATGATTGTTTTCTCCCAACTATAAAGTACGCAATCGATCCAATAATATTTGTAAAAATAATAAGAAACGCCCATAAAATTTTAGGCCCATTTGTTGCATGAATCTTACGCAAGTCGACTAGAGCAACAATCATTAAAATAAATTGAACTACAATTAGTGGTGCTATGACTGCCCATGGAACTTTCGCTAACTCCTCCATCATACAGATCACCTCATCTTTGTTATATTATTACTATAACAAAATTTGTTCTAATATGTATAGAACAAATTTATGTATCTTACCGTATGGGGCAATAAATTAATTTGAATCCAAGCCATTATGACCATCGACTGCTAACGCCATAGCTAAAGCGTAGAATGTGCGACGTGCTCCGGCACAGTTTGGAGTTTCTTTATCAGTAGTCGTAAGGTCTGTAGCAGAGCTAACAGTCCCATCTGTATTTGAAGCATCAGCTAATATATCTAAGCGGGCTAAATCCCAAAGGCCTGAACGACCGTGCGATGGGAAGGAACTTTGACCATGTAATGCTTGACCCACTGCAAGTTGAAGTTTAATAGCTTCTCCGATTTTATTGTTACTACTTGCAAATCTTTGACCTGTAAATCCTGGATAAACATTGAACAATCCTACCATGGCTTGATTAATCCCCTCACCCTTATTAGGTATTTGCCACGGATTTTTAATCAACTCGGATGAACCTAACATAGCATTTTCCGGAATGTACATACCCCAATATTTAGCTTGGCTAAACAATTTATTAATTAAAGTATTTTTGATAGTTGAATAGTTTGTAAATATTGCTTGGTAGGTATTAATCATCTGAGTTACCATAACGCCAGAATCAGAAGCAACATTTGGCACAAGCTTGTACCATGATGAAGCTGTTGGATTTTCGATTAAACTTGCAAAGATTTGTAAAAATGTTATGGCAAATGTATTATATGCTGGAGAATCGAATCGAGATCGTAGCATACTATTCGCCAATGTTACTTCGGTAAATCCATGAACGGGAAGAACCCTTTTAGCAGTTAATGAATTGTTAAAGGGCTCTTGTTGGAAACACCCTTTAGAAGTATTAGCAACTGAAGTATTGGAACCCCAATGGGTATAGCTAAGAACATCTCTAATTGCATTTTTCATGTTATAGGCAGGGTTTAATGAGGCTCCAGTCTCATTAACTTTTACATCATAAACATGTGCTGCCATCCATAAAGCAATTGCATTGAGCGAGGCATTAAGAATAAATCGCTCGTTTTTAGTGTTGAAAAAGGAATGATGATCTATATAATCTCTTCCACTTGTTCCTGGTTGAATACCCGCGAAAGTAACTTGTCCTGAACTATCCAGAACTGTTGGCATCTCTAAGTAATTTTTTTGAGGATCAGTAGATAAATCGGCGGTAGTTATCCAGTATCCGATTTGCCCCGAATATGGTCCAGTAGCAAAACGGTACGCTTTTTCTGAGTCATTGTATGTCCAAGCAGACGGAGTACGATGATACATTAAAGCATGGTATTCTTTAGAACTTAATACTTCATTAGCAAAATAATCTCGGTATCGCACTAACAACTCATCTACATTAGAAAGAGATACATCACTTTGCGATTCATCTAAGTTCTTAAGCATTGCTACACCAAGATAAATAAAGCCAGCTAACGGATTAATTGTCGAAAAATTATATGTTCTTTCCAAAAGTTTAGGAATAACAGTTTTAACCAGCTCCTTGTAAACTGCATCACGCTCGTCCGCTAGTGCCTTTTGTTGGGCGAACTGGGCACAGAACATCATTAATTGCCCAACACCTTGTTGATATGTGGACGCATCACTTGTACCATTTAATAGATGGTTTTGGAGAAATTTTCGCACTCGTGGATATCGTCCTTTATCCTTCTTATAAGGATGGTTTAAAGACACCTGCTCTGTAGACAATAGAAAAGCTTCAGCAAAGGCTTGAGCCTCTTGTAAGGGTGTAAATGTAGTCATTTGATTCACTCCTAAATTTGTATTTTTAACTTACAAAAATTAAAAGTGAATTATATTTAAAAAAATAAACCAATTTATTATTTTTTGATCACCTATCCACGTGACTACGTTTTAACATAATGTCATCCAACTTTTTAGTTTTATCGGAACACTTTCAGGAATTATCGCCAACTTATCAATTATGCCTCGGCATAATTGATTTTTTATCGACATCCACCTTTCAAAAAGCAAAAAAAGGTTAATTCACTAACTAAAAAAGAAGATGTACCAAGGTTGAAAAAACCTTTTGGTACATCTTCTCATTTATTTGTATAGCTTTTGCAATGCATCTGCCATTTTTGGACGAATTGTTACTTGTGGACGGGCGTTCTTTACGGCCTCTTCCGCTTCCTCTAGAGAATTGACCATGCCAAGTTCCATTAATACAGCAGTGGCTGCCACTCCTGCGCGACCTCCCCCGCTTCCGCAATGGAAATACACTTTCTGCCCATTCTCATAGGCAGAAACAATTTCTTTCGCAACCTTTTGAATAGATGGTGCAACTTCTATGTCCTCATCAGCAATCGGCATATGCTTGTACACATATGAAGCCTCTTCCTGCTCTTCATTAGATAAGCCATTTACTCGAACATCAATCACGATATCAACCGTTTCTTGTTCAAAAGCTAAATCTGCATCTTTCGCACCGCCAAAGAATAATCGATCCTTTACTAATACATCGTAATTTTTCTCCATTGTATGCACGCTCCAAACGATTATTTCAGTAAATGCTTAATATCATCATAATATGGAAGAGCTGTTAATGCCCCTGCTTTAGTAGCCGCCATAGCACCTAGCTTATTGCCAAAGCTTACACAACGAACAAGTTCCTCCTCCGTTGTAGGTAAACCATTATAATGAACATCGCGTAATACACCAGCCATGAATGCATCTCCAGCACCTGTAGTATCTACTGGCACAACCTTTTCTGTTGGTACATGGATAACTTCACCATTTAGTACCGCATATGTGCCATTTTCCCCTACTGTTACTAAAATAATAGGCACTAAATAACTGTTTAATTGCTCAATTCCTTCTTCCAAGCTAGTTGTTTCTGTTAGGAAAAATAATTCTTCATCAGTAACCTTTAAAATATCTACTTGCTCAAAAAATGACGTGATAGTTTCACGGCAAAACTGCTCACTGCTCCAGCGTAGAGGGCGAATATTCGCATCCATTGCGATAATTGCCCCTTTTTCCTTTGCCATCTCTACAGCAGCACGTGTTGTATCAAGGGCTGTAGGATGGAACATCGTACCTGAACATACAGTTAAAGCGGATGCATGTTTAAAAGCCGCTTCATTTAATTGTGTTGCTTCAACTTGTAAATCTGGCGTCTCATCGACATAATCCTTAAAAATTCGCTCACATGCTTCTGTTAAATGTACATAAACACCGCTAACACGTTTCGTAGGGTTAAATACTGCATAATCCAGGCTTACCCCTTCTTGTGCAAGGCCATCTCGAACAAACTGAGAACCTTCGTCGTCTCCTGTGATCGTAATTAATGCAGATGGAGCACCGATACGGCTAATTCCCGCAGCAACATTTACCGTCGCTCCACCCATATATTTAGTAAATGATGTGTTTGTTACATCATCTGCGATATAGTCAATAAAAGCATCTCCATAAACTAAAATATAATCCTTATCTTCCTTTGTCATTGTTGTCCTCCTGAAACTCTAGTCCTTATAGATTAACACGAAAATTGATGTGGTATAAAGTTTTAAACTTTCGGAAAAATAATATCAGAATATCACCATTTACCCAAAAACTTGAGTCATCCTCTATCTTTGTTATACTTGCCTATAGAAAGGTAGGGATTTTGACAATGAGTATTACAATTCGACAAGCGCAACCACAGGATGCCCACGATGTTGTACCATTAATTATTGATGCAATTGGTGATATTGCCAACCGTTTAACAGGTGAACAAACAGCGAAAGCCGTTGAACAAGAACTTACTGTACTATTCAAGCGTGAGGACAATCGACATTCCTATTTAAATACTTTTGTTGCTGTAGAGAATGAACAAATATTAGGAATTCTCGTTTACTATAATGGTGTTGAAGCCATTCACATGGATGTAAATCTTGTAAAATGGCTTGAAGAAAAAAATGCGCCATCCATCATCATCGATAAAGAAGCTCATGAAGATGAATATTATATTGATACTATTTGTGTAGCACCAGAAGCTCGTGGTAAAGGAATAGGAACATTATTACTACGATTTGCCATAGAGGAAACACAAAAACGAGGTTTTACAAAATTATCATTAAATGTTGAAACACAAAAAGAGGACGCTCGTCGCCTTTATGAACGTATGGGCTTTGTCGTTACAGAGCCATGGTCCATAATTGATGAGCCATTTCATCATATGGTGAAGCAATTTTAGGAAGTGAAACAAAAAAACATGAAGAAAAATTTATTTTACCCTCTTTTAATTGTCATTGCCTCTAGTAGCTACGGAATACTATCGACAATTGTCAAAGTAGCTATGCAGCATGGCTTTACAACAGGAGAGGCCGTATCGAGTCAATATATTATTGGCTTTATGCTTATTGCAACTATTTTTATAGTGACACAAAGGCAATTACCGAAGCTTTCTAAAAAGGGACTGCTTATTTTAGTGTGCGCCGGGATATTTACCGGCTCTACAGGGATTATATACGGAGAATCATTAAAGTATCTACCAGCTTCTCTTGCAGTAGTAATGCTCTTCCAATTTACTTGGATAGGCTTATTACTAGATTGCGCACTACATAAACGCTTACCAAGTCGGACTGAAGTGATATCCATCATTGTATTATTTGCTGGTACTATTTTAGCTGCTGGTGTACTAAATGTAGATTTAAGCGGTATTCCTATTCAAGGCTGGCTACTAGGTTTTGCTGCTGCCTTTACTTTTGCTTGCTTTATACAATTTAACTCTCGTCATGTGGAAGGTATTACAACTACATCACGCGTGTTGATTGTATCCTTTGTGGCTCTTATAATGATTAGTATTTTCCTAAACCCTGAAGTTCTTTGGAACGGCAAATTATTCGCCGGAGGGTTATGGAAATTCGGACTAGCACTAGGACTCTTCGGTATTATTTTGCCAATTTATTTATTCTCTATAGCTGTTCCGAAAGTAGGAGGCGCTCTTGCCTCTATTTTAAGTGCTATGGAGTTGCCCGTTGCCGTAACCGTTTCAGTTATTGTTCTCCATGAGCCATTAACTTCTTTACAAATAGCGGGTATTATTTTGGTTATTGTCGGTATGATGCTACCGACAATACTTTCGCAACGACGACAAAAGGAAAAATCTTTAGAGCCTATCAGTAAGTAAATACTTTAATCTAAATTAGAAAGGGAGATGTATCATATTTTTTTGATACATCTCCCTTGTTTCTGTATAAACTTTTATAAACCAAGCGCTCGGTACATAAACGCCGTAAATTGTGCGCGTGTTAAGTTTTCATTTGGTCTAAAATTGCCGTTTTCATCGCCTAGTACAATGTTATGGTCTGCTAGAGTGGCAATATATCCACTCGCCCAGTGTGATGGATCGACATCCTTGAACGTACTATTGCCTTCTGGCGTTAAGCCAAATGCAAGCACCATCATTTTTGCCATTTGGGCACGTGTTATATAAGCGTTTGGTCGAAACGCCCCATCTGAACCATCCACGATACCCGCTCGTTGCAGTCGTGTGATTTGTTCATAATATACATGACTTTTAGGTACATCCGAAAATGATGCAGCCTCTCGAATTGGTGTTGGTTGTAATGCACGGTCAATCATAAGTACCACATGTTGACGTTGAGCCAAATCATTTGGTCGGAAAGTGCCGTCAGGATAACCTTTAATAATGCAGCGACTAGCAACTTCTTTAATCATATCTTGTGCCCAGTTATGATTAATATCCTTGAAAGTAATGTCACAGCGCTTACTATCCTTCATCCATCGAGCAAATAATGTTAAGTCTTCTGTGACGACATCTTTTGCAAAATCCCATGCTTTAGTGAAGTCTTTATTTTTATACCAGCCGATAAATGTGTAGCCATCCTTCTTTGGATTAGAAGGGGCTTTCACTAAAGCTTTATACGCTACTGTTTGCGACGGGATTTTACTGCCTTCGTTTGAATCAAAAGTAACGATATAGCTACCTTCTGACACATTATCCTTTGTCCATTTCGCATACAACGTTATGTCCGCCGTTACTTTGTCTTTCGTAAAGTCCCATGCATTTTTAAGCTCTGAATCCTTATACCAGCCAGCAAATTGATAGCCTTCTTTCACTGGGATAGACGGGGCTTTCACGAGGTCGTTATAGCCAACCGTCTGTGACGGCACTTTACTTCCTCCATTAGAGTCAAAGATGACTTTATAGTTTGGCGAACCTCCGCCCGATCCTCCACCGGAACCTCCTCCAGATCCCCCACCCGACGTATGGTCTTTTGTCCATTTCGCATACAACGTAACATTTTTTGTCACTACGTCTTTTGCAAAATCCCACGATACTGCCAATTCTTTGTCTTTATGCCAGCCGTCGAATGTATAGCCTTCCTTCTTTGGAGCGACTGGTGCTTTTACTAATTCACCAACCCCTACTGATTGGGATGGAACTTCACTTCCGCCATTGGCATCAAAAGTAACGATATAGCATATTTTCGACCACTTGGCGTATAGCGTTATATCCTCTGTTACTACATCTTGATTGAAATTCCATGCTTCCGTAAGCCCTTTATCTTTATACCAACCCGCAAATGTGTATCCTGCTTTTACTGGATTAGATGGGACTTTTATAAATTCACCATATTCTACAGATTGGGATGGAACTTCGCTTCCGCCATTGGCATCAAAAGTAACGATGTAGTTTTCTTTCGACCATTTAGCGTATAGAGTGATATCTTTTTTCACTACATCCTGATCGAAATTCCATGCTTCTATCAGTCCTTTTCCTTTATACCAGCCCTCAAATGTGTATCCCGCTTTTACTGAAGAGGATGGTACTTTCACTAATTCACCATATTCTACTGTTTGGGATGGAACTTCGTTTCCGCCATCAGTATCAAACATGACAGCAAAGGGACTCCACTTAGAATAAATAGTCATTGGTTTGGATACAGTGTTACTCCAATTTATCGTATAATCTTCATCTTCAAACCATCCCAAAAAAGATTTTCCACTCTTAAATTGAAATTTAAAAGGAGTTGTAGCCCATTGGAATTCATGTGCCCCATGAAAGGTTATAAAATCTAATTGATTATAACTAAATGCTTCCGATTCTATTGTGGTCACACTTGCGGGGATTTCTACACTTGTCAACTGATTATAAGCAAATGCATAGTTTTCTATCGTTGTTACGCTTGCGGGGATCTCAATACTTGTTAATTGATTACTAAAAAATGCTCGCTCTCCTATCGTTGTTACGCCTGAGGATAGTTCTATACTTGTTAATTGATTATAAGCAAATGCACTGTTTCCTATCGTCGTTACGCTTGGGGGTAGTTCTATACTTGTTAATTGATTTTCAGAAAATGCACCGATTTCTATCGTTGTCACGCTTGTGGGGATTTTTATACTTGTTAATTGATTATAAGCAAATGCATATGGTTCTATCTTTTTCACCCCTGAGGGGATTTCTATACTTGTTAATTGATTTTTATAAAATGCATTGCTTCTTATCGTTGTCACGCTTGATGGTATTTCTACACTTGTTAATTGATTATAAGCAAATGCACTAATTCCTATCGTTGTCACGTTTGATGATATTTCTACACTTGTTAATTGATTATCAGAAAATGCACTCTCTCCTATCGTTGTCACGCTTGAGGGGATTTCTACACTTGTTAATTGATTATAAGCAAATGCACGATCTCCTATCGTTATTACGCTTGAGGGGATTTCTACACTTGTTAATTGATTTTGAGCAAATGCACCCTCTCCTATCGTTGTCACGCTTGACGGTATTGATACACCTGTGAGTCGTTTATTAGCAAATGCTCTGTATCCTATTTCTATAACTGGTTTACCATTGAATTCACTAGGAATTACGATATCTGATTTATCGCCTTGATAACCTATAATGGCAACACCATTGACTACATCATTTGTTAAATATTCATCTTGATTATCTCCCTCATTATTTTTCTCAAAATTGGTACTATCCTCACTACTGTCCGCCTCATCATTATTCTGCGCAACAATATTCTCACTATCTGAAGTTGTGGTTTCGTCTTCGTTGTTTGATACTTCGCTCTTACTTTCATGTTCACTCGGCAATACAATATCATTTTCGTCATTACTTATCGCATACACAGATAGACTACTCAATGTCAATTGAGAGAACACTAAAAGCATGATAACTAGTAATATAAAGGCTTTTTTCATCTTAGTAATCTCCTTTCAACTTCAAAATAAAAATTACCCATTAAATGGATACCCTTTATTAAGCAGTTATAAACTTTATTAATATATTAAAATCAATATTTACTTGTTTTAGAGCATTTGTTGATAATCGGATTCACACAAATTCAACCAAGCTTGATAAAATAAAGATATTTCCTTTTTGGCACAAAAAAATATAACATTAATTTCAAAAAAATTCGCTTCTAATCTAACGTTAGATAGACAGATAAAAATCATTAATCCAAGAACGATTAAAAGGCTTAAACCACTGGATACAGGGCTTAAGCCTTAAAGCATTTTTTAGTCTTTCCATTTTCTACTTGGTAGGGCAGATCACAATTGAACTAAGCCGTTTGCCTAGAATCATGGATACCACCTCTTCTTAAAGATTTTTGTAAAAAAAGTGAAGCCCTTTACACATAAAATATGCGAGGCTTCACTCTAGCAATATTCTTCAGTAATTAAAGTTGGTATACTAACGACTCCTATTAAAGAAACACTTTTTCTCCTAATTTATTATTTTTTATCATGTTGATCTTCTTGTATGTTACTTTTTATATTATCAATAATCGTTAACAAAATCGGTATGAAAATCAAAATAATAATCCCAATAGCTTGTACGATTAAAACCCAAGTTTGTTGCGAAATTCTATCTAATAATAAAAACAAAATGACTATGATTAAATACAAAATAACACGTTTGTTTTTAATTACTTTAATAGTTACCCACCCTATCTCAATTAAAGTGAAATAAACAAAATAACTGCTTACGCCATGTTATTGCTCATTCCAAATGCTTTACAACCTTCCTAAACAGCATTCTCTATTGTTTCAGTAAAGTGTTTGATTGTTAGATTATTACCATTTCAATTTTGGATATAGTTCAGTAATTTTCATACCGTCTATCGTGGCCTTTTCAAAGAGTTCTTCATATCCATTAAATTCTTGGGCGTAATGGTCTCTGGTTCTTGACAGAAACGATTTATCACCATTATGACTAATCCAATACTCATCATTTTTATAATCGAAATTGAATTCTTCCCCTATTGCAATGAGGCTTTTAAACTCTTTGAATTCTTCTTTTGTCATTTTAGCCTCCTCTAATATTCTCTATAGATTTTAATAGTCTTTAACTCTTTGGCCGTTTACCCAATCATGTATGTGGCACTTTGGGATGAGCCGATCGCATCATTAATCTAAACCTGGAGCCTACCAAAACCCCATAAACCCCTTTACTTAAATTAAAATTTTATAGATGTCCTTATTTTAAAGCGTACCATGCATTTCAAAATCACCAAAATCAACTTTTGTTCACTTTTGAACAAAAGTTGATAATCTATTCCGAAAAGCTTTAATTCTCGCTACTTTAAAGAGTTTTCGACTTTAGTGAAAGGCCATTGCTATCTAGTATTTACTTAGTTATGATGAATCTAATTATAATTTTTTAATTATTCTAACATTAATGTTGGACTTTAGGATTATACTGATAGTATGTAAGTTTTTCACTATTAGGAAGGGGGAAGATTATGCGGAAAACACGTATCTTCGGTTTTTTACTGGTGCTGATGGTTATTGTCTTAGCTGCTTGTAGTAGTGACAAGGCTTCTACAAAAGATGCAAAAGATAGCGACAAAACATCCAATTCTGAAAAGACCGATGTAGCGGCTAAACCATCTGGAAAGCTTGTGATCTATACGGGGCGCGATGAAGCAATGGTGCAAAAGGTAATCGATCAGTTTAATGAAAAGTACCCGGACATTAAAGTGGAATTTTTAACGATGGGTGCACAGCAAATTTTAGAACGCCTACGTGGTGAAAAAGCAAATCCTCAGGCTGATTTTTGGTGGGGCGGTACGCAATCTGCACTAACTGTCGGCGCCAACGAAGGTTTGCTTCACGCTTGGAAGCCTAGCTTTAACGACTCCATTGATGCGGCTTATAAAGATGCAGATGGTCGTTGGTTTGGTGAAATGTTACTGCCAGAAGTCATCATGATTAACAAGGATGTATTAACGAAAGAAACGGGTCCACAAGATTGGGATGATTTATTAGATCCAAAGTGGAAGGATAAAATTTTAATTCGTGGTGTGTTAGCATCTGGGACGATGCGTACTATTTATTCATCTATGATTTTACGTCAAGGTGCAGATTCGCCTGAGAAGGGCTACGATTGGTTATTAAAATTAGATGCCAACACGAAGGAATATACACAAGATCCAAATGCACTTTATTTAAAGATGACACGACAAGAAGGCAGTGTTTCTTTATGGAATTTGCAAGATATTTTATTAAAGAAATATACGACTGATTATCCGTTTGATTATATTTATCCGAAAAGTGGTGCACCGATTTTAGTTGATGGTGTTGCAGTTGTCAACAATGCTAAAAACTTAGAAAATGCAAAGCTCTTCGTAGAGTTCTTATTTGAAAAAGGAATGGTGACTCAACTAGCAAACGATTACTATCAAATTCCTACTCGCTCAGATATCGATAAAGCTGCAATGCCTGAGTGGTATAAAGAATTAGACTTGAAAACTTTTGATATAGACTGGAAACTCATGTCTGAAAAAGAAGCAGAATGGATGGAGCATTGGGATAACAATATTAAAGGGCGAGGAAAAAAGTGACCGATTATTAAAGAGTTATGAACTCAAAAACATCTACGAATATTGTTCATGTTTGTAAGCCTCGAGTATCTTTTGCTCGAGGCTTCATGTAACTAATTTTCTAACGAGAAAGGAGCATTTCATTTGAAAAGTGTCAAAATAAAAGATGTCTCTAAGAACTTCGGTCAAATTCATGGCGTAAAAGATTTAGATCTTGATATTAAAGCTGGTGAATTTTTCACTTTCCTCGGTCCAAGTGGTTGTGGGAAAACGACAACACTAAGGATGATAGCCGGCTTTTATTTCCCAACGAAGGGGAAAATTCTTTTTGATGATCTTGATGTGACAAGGCTTCAACCTAATAAACGGAATATCGGTATGGTGTTTCAAAATTATGCCCTCTTTCCACATATGACGGTAGACGAAAATATCGCCTTTGGCTTACAAGTACGGAAATTTTCGAAGGCGGAGATCAAGCAAAAGGTTGACCGTATCAGGGGGCTTGTACATTTATCGCAATATGGTAATCGGAAAATTAATGAATTATCTGGTGGGCAGCAGCAACGGGTTGCATTGGCAAGAGCGCTTGTGATAGAGCCTGATATTTTATTGCTAGACGAGCCATTGTCGAATTTAGATGCTAAATTGCGCGAAGAAACGCGCGTTGAAATAAAACGTATTCAATCTGAGCTCGGTGTTACAACCATTTATGTTACGCATGATCAAATGGAAGCTATGTCCATGTCCGATCGGATAATGGTCATGGAAAATGGGAACGTCAGACAAATCGGTACTCCGCAAGAGATTTATAATCGACCTTCAAACCGCTTCGTAGCAGATTTTATTGGTGAGACAAACTTAATTGAGGCGACAATCGATGCTGTTAATGGTAACGATATACAAGTAAAAACAGCGAATGGACTTGTTCTCACTGGGCGAAAGCAACAAAGCTCCCCCACTTTAACGCATATGATTGGAGACAAAGTGTTTATTTCTATTCGTCCTGAATCTATCCATCAAGGTACTGGTGAAAACAACTTAACAGGTAAAATCACTTTTGTTGAATTTACAGGAATTAGTGTGAACTACATTGTGGAATGCCTAGATTTTTCACTAAAAGTAATGCTTATTAATATGAACGGTCAATTTAAAAAAATCGGTGAAGAAATCACCTTAAATATAGCCCAAGATTCACTGTATTTTTTAGGGGAATAGGAGGGTACCAACATGGAAAAAACACACCTCAAACCTTCTGAAGGAAATGCATGGACACGACTAACTAGCTCAAATTGGTTTGTCTATATTTTAGTTGCACCTTTATTTTTAGTGTTGTTTGCCTATGTAGTATACCCGTTCTATCAAACTTTTAAAGAAAGCTTTTCTGGTGCTGACGCACTATCTAATTATAAAAACTTTTTTAATATAGCTAGCCCAGCAAATTTAGAGGCATTGTGGACTAGTATATATATATCCGTTATCAGTGTTATTTGCTGTGCAATCGTCGGTGTAACTATGGCATTTCTACTGGAACGCTATGATTTCCCAGGCAGACGGATGCTCTCTGTTTTAGTATTGGTACCCATGGCTCTTCCGCCGTTAGTAGGTGTACTGTCCTTTACATTTTTGTATGGAGAGAGTGGTATTTTCCCACGTGCGTTTCAGCACCTATTCGGTTTAGAGCAAGTACCTTTTTCATTAAAAGGCATATGGGGGGTTATCGTAGTACATACATTCACTATGTACACTTACTTCTACTTAACCGCCTCAGCAGCTATAAAAGGTCTTGATCCAGCTTTAGAAGAAGCCGCAACTAGCTTAGGTGCCGGGCGTGTTCGAGTATGGACAAAGGTTATTTTGCCCATGTTGACACCCTCGATTGTTGCCTCATCCTTACTCGTATTTATGATATCTATGGCATCCTACACTGCACCTTTAATGTTCGGTGTCGAACGCACGATGACAATGCAAATCTATTTATCACGTACGAATGGAAATTTAGATATGGCAGCGACACAATCTATGATTTTATCCTTTGTGTCCATTACCTTCTTAATTATTATGCGCTGGTATCAGAACCGCCGAAACTATCAAAATCTCAGCAAAGGTATTAGTGTTCATCGATCTGAAGTATCTTCAAAAAGCATGAAAATTATAGCGACTATTGCGTCTTTCATAGGTACATTAATTTTAATATTGCCGATTTTAGTGCTTATATTAATTTCATTTTCCGTTGATGGTGCCTGGAAAACACAAATTCTACCAACAGACTATACATTGGATCATTATCAAGCACTTTTTACAGATGAACGGACGTGGCGACCGATTTGGAATTCCGTTCGAATGGGGATCGTTGCAACACTCGGCAATATCATTTTCGGTGTTGCGGCTGCCTATGCTATGGTTCGGTTAAATTTTAAAGGTAAAACATTACTCGATATTTTAATCATGGTTCCTTGGGCATTGCCGGGGACGGTTGTAGCTGTCAATTTAATAGCAGCCTTTAGTACGGAAAATATATTCTCCTTTAATCAGGTTCTTATCGGGACGTTCTGGATTTTGCCGTTAGCTTATTTTATTAGACATTTACCTCTTGTTTTCCGATCGACATCAGCATCACTTGTTCAATTAGATCAATCTATCGAAGAAGCATCACGAAGTTTAGGTGCAACATGGTGGTATTCATTTAGACGTATTGTCCTACCACTTACATTTACAGGCATTTTGGCAGGTACATTACTCGCACTTGTTCAAAGCTTTGGCGAATTCGTAGCGTCTATCCTTATATACAGTACGTCAACAATCCCATTATCAGTAGCAATATTCCAAAAATTGTATTCTTTTAAATTTGGAACTGCTTGTGCATATGGCGTCTTACAAATTTGTTTAATTTTAATTGTACTTATTATTTCCGAGAAGTTATCTAAAGGCAGTGCTGGTTCGGCCATATAACTGCCAATCTACTAGGAGGCAATTAATATGTTTGAAGATTTCCGCAACAAAACCCAGCAAGAAGATGGGATGAACTTCCCTTCTAATATTTATCGTAAAATCGTCTTACAGCCGGCTTATGATGAGGCCAAGAAAAACTTTTTAACAATTATGCTACAAATCAATATTGCACACTTAAAAATGTTAGAAGAACAGGGTCTAGTAAAAAAAGAAGACGCTAAAGAAATTGGTACTGCTTTGAAAAAACTAGACTTGAACTATTTTCGTATAGAAGATTACAGCCCGCGATATGAGGATTTGTTTTTCCGCATCGAAAATAAATTAATAGAGCTTGCTGGCGACGTTGCTGGGAATCTTCACATTGGTAGAAGTCGTAATGATATGGGTATTGCCATCTATCGCATGACTTTAAGAAAAAAATTGTTATTGCTTATGCGAGAATTACTGACATTACGGGATGATTTAATCGCAGCTGCTGAGGAGCACGTTGATACGATTATGATTGGCTATACACATACGCAACAGGCTCAGCCAACAACCTTTGCGCATTATTTAAAAGCTGTCATCGATCAACTTGAACGAGATTTTGAACGTTTACAGCACGTCTATAAAACGGTGAATCGCAGTAGTATGGGGGCTGCGGCATTAACGACAACAGGCTTCAATATTAATCGAGAACGCATGCGTGAGTTATTGGCCTTCGATGATATTATCGAAAATGCGTGGGATGCTGTTGCTGGTGCAGATTATATTGCAGAGGCAGCGAGTATTGTTCAGCTTGCGGCACTTAATCTCGGCCGCACATCCCAAGATTTTTTATTATGGGCTACACAGGAATTCAATGCATTTACACTAGCAAGCCCGTACGTGCAAGTTAGCTCTATCATGCCACAAAAGCGCAATCCTGTTTCGATCGAGCATACACGTTCATTGCTCTCAGCGGTTGTTGGTGATGCTAGTACTGTATTACAAATGGTACATAATACACCTTTTGGAGATATCGTAGACACAGAGGATGATATGCAACCATATTTATGGCGCGCCATTGACCGTTTAATAGGTATTTATAAACTATTTGGTTCACTTGTTGTCACGATGGATGTAAACAAGAAAAAACTAAGAAGTCGAGCAGAAAATAGTTTTGCCAATGTGACAGAGCTTGCCGATACACTAGTGCGCTCGGAAGGTATTTCATTCCGCCAAGCACATAGTATAGTTAGTAAATGTATTAAAGTATTGCTCGCTCATGGTGAGGAATCTCTAGCAAGTCTTACATGGGGGCTTACCAATACACAATCCAAATTAATTACTGGTAAACCATTAAAAATTTCCGAGGAAGATTTTTATCACACATTAAAACCAGAGACTTTCGTTGCTGTACGTACATTACTTGGTGGTCCGGCACCCGTAACGATGAAAGCATCTCTTGAACGCTCGAAGGAAAATACTCATAACCTTTATGAGTGGATTCGTTTGAAGGAGGCTATGATTATTGAAGCAGAAAAACAATTAACAGTATATATAGAGGAATGGAATCAATGATGGGATGGCTACTTATTATTGACGGTGGTGCTACAAAAACGGCATGTGCGCTCGTACATGCCGAGTCTGGTGAAATAAAATATACAACATCAACAAGTGGCTCGAATTATCAAGCAATCGGTGCTGCGTCTGCTACAGAAATATTGCAAGCGTTATTAGTAAACGTGCAGGACTTTTTGCAACAGCAAAATTACTCAAATATTGCTGTAGCTACTTTTGCAATGGCTGGGATTGATTCTCCCAAAGATCATGAAATCGTATCGGCAATCATTCATAGTGCTATATCGGCATTACAGTTAAAAATAGATACGCTTCTTATAGAAAATGATGCACAAGCCACTTTACTTGGTGTTACTGCTGGACAGGCAGGCGCATTGCTCATTGCTGGAACAGGAGCCATTGCGTACGCATTTGATGGTACACAAGTAGTACGTGCAGGTGGTTGGGGGCATCGTGCAGGAGATGAAGGCAGTGGCTATTGGTTAGGGCAAGAAGTCATACGTGCCATTTTCCGCATGGAAGACGGGCGTGGTGAGCAGACCATATTAAAAAATGCTGTCTATGATCACTTAAGGATCCAAGATGTTACAGAGCTAGCTACATGGCTGTTCCATCCATCCTACACGAATGCACAGCTAGCAAAAATGGGCGCATTTTTAGCAGATGCCGTGACCAAAAAGGATTCATGCGCCATTCAAATATCAACGCGTGCTGCCCATGAATTAGTGCTCCTTGCATGCGCGGTGTTGAAAAAAGTTGACTATCAAGGCGAAGCATTTAGCCTTTATTGTAATGGTGGTGCCATTAAGCATAATCCATTCATTTTTAAAATTTTTTCACAGGAAATGAAATCGATGCATCCGCAAATTGAAGTTTCTCTGTGTCAGCATCAACCAATCTATTATCTTATGGAGCAAACAAAAAGGGCCTATGACAGTTTGTAATGTCATAGGCTCTTCATATTATTAAAAACTATTATGTTGATGAAATCAAGGCGTCTATAATATATGGACATGCCCGATGATATACTCTATGTGAAGCGGTTGATTGGAGTGGAGACTGGGCGACTCCTTGGGGATTAGCGATATAGAGGAACGAAGGCTAAAAACATCACGTCCTGTGATAACGCCTTCGTGACCAACATCGTGTTGGCCCAAGCGGCTCATCGGACGCTCCCAGGAAGCTCTGCTCTGCGCGAAAGCAAAGCGTCAGCTACAAATGTTTTCTGTAGCGAAAGCAAAGCGTCAGCTACAAAGCGCCCAGTCGGAACGGAAATCAACCCCTCGTTTTGCAGAAGAGTCATTCTTTATTTAACTGTAATGTCAAAAGCTCTTTATTTTTAGCAAATATCATTAAAGCGCCATTTTTTTCAGTTCATTTGTCGTGAAATATAAATAACTGTTCTTCACAAATAAATCCTTCGTTTCTTCCCTATTTAACATTTGTTCTCCGCTTCCATCCGGACGAATCTTCGTTAAATACGCTCCGTGTGAATAATTGCTAAAATATAGCCAGCCATCTGCATAAACAACGTACTGTGCACGCGAATTGGAGATGCGTTTCGATTTACCTGTTTGTAAATCAAGCACGTACAATTTATTATCATCAGATACATTACTATAAAATATTTGTTGCCCTACCTGTGCAGCGAAATCTACATTGTGAAAGTAGTTATACATCGTACTCGTTGCTTTCGGGTAGTCTTTAGCAATCCACGAATGATCTTTTGCCATTGTTCGATCATCCACTAAAAAATATTGATAGCGTACCGCTCCTTTACGATCAGGTACCGGATCATTCCATGTAGTATCGAGGTGATACCAATGACCGTTCAGCTTTACTAAATTCCATGCATGTCCTTCCTGTCCGACATAGCCTACTATATATTTTGTTTCTATCCCTAGCTTTTGTAACATCGAATGAGCCAGCAATGCATAGCCCTGACAAACGCCACCATGTTCCGCAAGCACTGTATAAGCGCTATGTGGACTTGACTTCGTTTGATCCGTATAGGCGGTATTGGCAACGATATAATCATTGACAGCCCTAACCTTCTCTACATCACTTGATGCTTTTTTATTGATAGAGGCTACAATCTCTTGCACATTCATTTCAACAAATGCTGCCTGCTCTGGTGTCATTAAATAACTTTGCTCTCCAAAGATTGTGGCCGTTCTTCCTCCATATTCAAAACGAATTGAGTGTTTACTAATATGCCCATATACATAATCATCTCGTTTTATAGCATTTTCATAGGCTTCTTCCACTAGCTGTTCAATTCGTTGTGTATTGCCTTTATATTGAATCTCAAACTTAGGTGAAAAACTACTGTAGTACGCATACATCGCATCAGCCATTTCCTTTGCATTTGTTACAACTAACTTTGCTTCAGGTTTTTTGGCTGCTGGAGCTGTAACGGCTACTCCTTCTTCTGGCTTTTCTTCTATAGGTGTGGCCGTTTCAATGGAGGTATTCTCTGAAAGTTTAGCAGTAACGTCTATAATTTTTTCCTTTGTTGAGAGAAGCATCGTTTCTATTTCATCATTATTTGCCCAAGTTATCACTTGTTGTACAACTGCTTTACCAGCCGTATAAATGGGGTCAATAAAAATAATAATAATTACGATAATGGCTAATTTTTTCCACAAAATCCTCACCTCCAACCGTTTTCCTGTTTTCATTATATACAAAAAAAGCACAAAGGACTCACTCGGAAGTCCTTGTGCTTTCATTTTATAAAGATAGTTGAAGATTAGTTTATTTTAAGATTTTGTTCTTTTGCATTAACACTATAATTTAAGTGATTATCTCTAACGCTTAAGTTAGCAACTGATTGCTTCACAAGCACCTCAGTTTTTAATGTTTGAAGATTTAATTTTGTTAAGTAACCACTGTTACTGTAATCACTGAAATATAAATTGTTGTCCGCTCCTGTAATGTACAAGGCACGTTTATCAATTACTTTTGTTTTCTTACCGTTTGTTAAATCAAGCTTGTACAATTTATCGTTATCCGCTGTATTACTGAAGTACAATGTATTATTAACTTGATATGCGAAATGAACATTTTGCATATAGCTATATGTTGTACTTGTAGCAGCAGGATAATCTGAAGCTTCCCACTTATGGTCTTTCTTTAGCTGTGCATCATTTACTAAAAAATAATCATATGAAGAGGAGCCGACGCGATTTGGTAGTGGATCATTCCATGTTGTATCTAAATGATACCATTGACCATCAACCTTCACTAAATTCCATGCATGTGCTTGATTACCATTAACATAGCCTACAATATACTTGGATTCGATTCCTGCTTGCTCCAACATTTTATAAGTTGTTAACGCGTAGCCTTGACATACAGCTTGTCCTTCCATTAGTAATGCATATGCACCATGAGGACTAGCACTTGTTTTAGTACCATATGCAGTATTTGAAACAATATAATCATTGATCGCTTTTACTTTTTCAAATTCTGTCATTGAAGGCTTAATAATTGTTTTTAATACTTGATCAATCTTTTGTTGTACTACCGCTTCTTGTTTTTTGTCTGTGAAATATTTTATTTTATATGTAACATTGCCTGCTGAATCTGCAGAAATAGTAGTGCTTTCCATATGACCACCTGCATAGACCGCTTGCTCTTGTGCCTTTTCAAAGGCTTCCATAATTTTTTTATTGAAATCAGTCATTGGTCCGCTATATGTAATTTTAATCTCTGGTTCGAAATTATTTAATTGTTTTGCGATTTCTGTTGTGAATTGATCCCAAGTTGTTACTTTGGTATCTGCTACTACATTAATAACTGGTGAAGTATTTACTGGGTGAGCGTCTGCATTTTTAGCAAATGCTGCTGTTGGACTTAACATTAGTAATGCTACCCCGCTTATCAACCATTTCTTCATAATAAATCACCTTCCCGTTTGTTATATCCTGTAATTAGGATAGCAGAGAAAGTAACTACAAATCTATCGTACAAGTTCACTAACTATGACTTTTAACCATTAATTTTACTTTGTTGAACAGGTCTAAATTCCCAGAAATGAAATATAAGTATCGATTTAAACCATATTTTTGCAAAAAAATAAAAACCCACCTGTTTTTAGTGAGTTTTCTATAGCCTTTCCATCTAAGCAGGCTTCGCTCTATGTTAACGACTTTTTACTACTAAATTGACGGCCTCTTGAATAGCTTCATTCATTTTCTCGCCATCACCTTCAGCATTTTGTACACATTCTAAAAGATTTGTACTTACTATTACACCAACTGTACGATCTACTGCTGAACGTACTGCCGATAATTGAGTAATGACTGCCTTACAGTCCTTTTCTTCTTCCATCATTTTTAAAATTCCACGTAGCTGGCCTTCCATCCGTTTTACACGATTTTTCACTTGATCTGAATATTCCATCATCATTGCTCCTTCTTTCTATACTCGCTACGTTCTTGAGTAATTATTAATCTTTATCCTAGCACATTATTTTAAAATTAAACCTATAGTTATTTTTTCCTTGGGCTTAAATAATTCATAAGCATTTTAGTAATAATTGACCTTGCATTTGTTATTTCATCATACTGGATCACTGTATTTTTCTTTATTCGTAACTGACCTATCTCTACTTCAAAAATTGGGCACTTTCTTTCAAGTGCAGCGACTAGCATATTTGTGTCATAGTCATATCGTTCACCTTGCACTTTTATCAGCCATGGTAGCTCCTTTATAGAAATAAACCGTAAACCTGTTTGTGTATCCATTAGCTTTCTATGATAAAGGATCTCAAAAAACAAACTTGTTGTACGATTACCCCAATATGATAAAAACGTGCTGTCCGAAGAATGGAAGTTACGTACCCCTAACACAATTCCTTCAGAAAATACCTTTGTCATCGTTAAAACGAGCTTTACATCTTGTAAAGTATGTTGGCCATGAGCACCTACAGTAATGACACCTTGAAACACGCTTTTTTGAGACCTTACATAGGCAAAGGCTGTTTTTAGTGCGCCTCCCTTACCAATATTGTGGTCATGCTCTAGTACTAGACAGCAGTCAATCTTTTTCAACTCTTCAAATACACTTGCATATTTTTGATCGCTGCCATCATTGACAATGATAATTTGGCTAATGGTGGTAGCTAATAATTGATGGACATAGGTTATAAGTGACTGTTGTGGATTATAGGCTGGTATAATTGCTGCAATATTTTTCATCATTTCTATCCCCCGGATAACATGAAACTCTGGCAGATGCTCTTTTTATTAATTGCTACTTTGAATATCAACGAATCTCCTTATACCACATAGTATCATGTAACGATGACAATTCAACAATAACGGTATTTTCCCGATATATGAAAAAAGAGGATATCTTCGTAGCGTATGGTTGATTTCCGTTCCGACTGGGCACTTTCCTGGGGGCGTCCGATGAGCCGCTTGGGCCTACACGATGTAGGTCACGAAGGCGTTATCACAGGACGTGATGGTTTTAGCCTTCGTTCCTCTATCGCTAATCCCCAAGGAGTCGCCCAGTCTCCACTTCAATCAACTAATATACACGGTATACGTTTTAACAAATTAAACATCCAGATTTCGTGATGAGCAGAAAAAGAATAATGTTATGAAAGAGGTGAGTGCTATCGTCATACAATATGAGATTCTCCAAGATCAATGTAAGAAATTAAAAGCTTTATGCTTGGTTAAATTGGCTAAAAATTTACAGGATGCTAGCTCGATCGCCATTTCAAAGCCAGCTCTATCTCTTCAAAAATCACTCCTAGTACTAGAGGAAATTTTATCTGAGCTTTATAGGCTGGAAATGCATACCGAACCGAAGCTAAAAAATATTCGATCATTACTCAATAATCGTAGCTTTGTTGCAAAAATTCATCCACGTCGTATTTATTTATTAATGAATCTTGTAAGCAAAATGACTGCTAGTAATAGTAATGAAGTCGTAGAAGCAAAGGCAGCAAAAATTGTTCTTGATTATATAAGTGATATTGTAGAATGGTTTATCGAACGCTATGACCGTAGCTTAAAGGCAAAAATGATTCGCATAGCACCAGGCTTTGAAGATATAACTTCAGCTTTTGATGTAAATTTGCTGCTTCAAGATGACCAATCAATCGAGGCTTATAAAAGTGCTGCAAGCTGGTTTGAGCTTGCTGCCAAACAAGGGAATGCAAGTGCTCAATATAATTTAGGCGCTCTTTATAATCAAGGCCGTGGTGTTAAGAAAGATTATGCTGTTGCAAAAATGTGGTATGAACGCGCCGCTGCACAAAATGATGCAAACGCGCTTTATAGCTTAGGTGTGCTCTACCATTTAGGCCATGGTGTTGTACAAAATTATGAAGAAGCCGCTCAATATTATAAAGCTGCTGCAGATTTAGAAAACGCAGATGCACAGTACAATCTTGGGGTTCTATACAATCAAGGACTTGGGATGCCACTAAACTTTGCCGAGGCAGCAAAATGGTACATGCTAGCAGCCAATCAAGGCAATACAAGTGCTCAAAATAACCTTGGATTCCTTTATCACAATGGAAATGGTGTCGAGCAAAGCTATGAGGAAGCTATAGCCTATTTTGAAATGGCTGCATTAGCTGGTGATGCAAGCGCTCAGTATAATCTTGGCTATATGTACCTTAAAGGTCGTGGTATCTCGCAAAATCTTGAAGAAGCTGTGCAGTGGTTCCATTTAGCTGCACTTCAAGACCATACAAATGCGGAATTCCAATTGGCCATGCTATACAACACTGGTCAAGGTATTCCTCAAGATCACTTAGAGGCTATAAAATGGTTTAAACTCGCAGCACATAAAGGACACTTAAATGCTCAATACTGTCTCGGTGTGCTCTATGTCAAAGAAAACGATATAACTTTAGCAGAAAAATGGTTACAGTTAGCTGCTAACAAAGGACATATAAGTGCAGGATTTGAGCTTGGACGTATTTATGTATACCAACTTCAGCAACCAGAGAAAGCTCTACCTCACTTTAAAGCAGCTGCTGAAAAGGGTTATGCTGATGCTCAGTATGAGCTCGGATTATTATATGAAGCTGAATTGAATTATGTTGAAGCAGTAAAATGGTGGAGAGCCGCTACTGATCAGTCCCATATTCAGGCTGAATATCAATTAGGTTTATTATATGAGCACGGATTGGGGATCGAGCAGGACTTAGAAGAGGCACGACGCTGCTATCGACTAGCAGCCATCCAAGGACATTCAGGTGCTCAATATCAGCTCGGTAATTTATTTGATAAGGGAAAAGGTGTCGAACAGGATTATACAGAGGCCGCAAAATGGATTGAACAAGCTGCCGCTAAAGGACATGCCAAAGCACAATATCAATTGGCTCAAATGCACAGTCATGGACAAGGGGTACCGAAGGATTTTACGAAAGCAGCCCAACTGTATCGACTGGCTGCCAATCAAGGGCATCAAAAAGCACAATTCCAGCTTGGTATGCTTTATAAAAAAGGGCATGGTGTTGCACAGGATTATACCGAGGCAACAAAATGGCTTAAGAAGTCTCTTGAAAATATAAAATAAAGCTGTTTTCCTTAAAAACAAACCCGTGTCACAGTCATGACACGGGATTTTCTTTAATTCTTCATTTCCTCTTTTTGATTTACCATAAATGTTACAAAGATAAATAAAGCAAAGCTAATTAATAATGTTGTCCCACCTACGATAAAGAAGATCAATGTAAATGTTTGGTTAAAATTAAATGGATTTATATTGTAGAACCACATGCCGATTGTTAAGCCAAAAACACCGATAATTGCCGTCCAACCATGTGCAGCTACTAATTTTTGTGATTTCACTTTGAAGGCACGATAGAAAATGCCCCATGCAAACATACTTAACCAGCCAACTAATAATACGTGTGCATGTATCGGTCTATATTCATAACTACCTGAACCAGACATATGTGAGCCTAGATACGTACCAAATAAGGCGAAAATTGCAGCAAGACGAATAAGACGTAAACTCCATTTTTGTTCCATACGATAACTCCCCCTAAGCTTTTTCAACTTAGTTAGTAGTTTATCTCGTGAACATGAACTTTACATGAACTCCTCATTACAGTTTTTGTAAGTGGACTCGGACCTTTGTGCCGGAATTCATAACACTTTCCATATGAACCGTTCCTCCATGCAGCTCAGCAATTTGCTTTACGATGGCTAGTCCAAGCCCAGTACCTTGCTTTGTTCTAGAGGCATCCGCGCGATAAAAGCGATCATATACCTTTTGTAATTGATCAGCAGTCATCCCTATACCACTATCCTCGACGATTACTTCAACTGAAGTTGGGGATTCTTGCAAGTGAACATGAATTTCCCCGCCTTCGACATTATATTTAATGGCATTCGTCAATAAATTATCCCAAACATTTTGTAATAGCCCAGCATCCCCATCATATGTTACTGGTTCAAGCTGATACGATAATTGTACATTTGCCTCTTCAAGCTGCCAGCGATATTTTCTTACGGTTTCCTTTAATTGCTCATCTAAACGATAAGGTTCACGCTTTAATAACCTTGTAGATTGATCGAGTGACGTTAGTAAAAGTAATTGCTTAGTTAATGTCGACATACGCTTCGTTTCTAGCTCAATAATCGTTGTATATTCCTGTCTTTCCTTATCGGTCAGCAAAGGATTCTTTAGTAAATCTACATACCCTTGAATATTCAACAATGGCGACTGAAAATCATGGGATACATTACTAATAAACTCTTTACGTATTCGATCATTTTCCTGTAATTTTTCTGTCATGACATTAAAGCTAACTGCTAATTGTCCAATCTCATCTGCTCGATCTATATCCAGTAGCGTATCGAATTTTTCATGTGCAAGCTGATGTGTTGCCTCTGTTAACTGTGTAATAGGGCGAATTAGTGCTTTTGCAAATAGTAACATTGATAATAGACTAAGTACCGCCATCACAAGAATAAGCCCACCAAGTATCGTATGCACCTCAGAAAATAACAAGCGAATATCCGGTCTTATAAACAGTGCATAATGCTTATTTTCATATGTAAATGGCACACCTATCGTATTAATTAGCTCATTCGCAAAAAAACCTGTCACAAATGTCTCTTTTGGAAAATCACGCATACCATGATAAATTTCCCCGTCTAAAACATGCTCGACAGTATTGGATGACAGTGTTTTATCACGATATTTACCACCGTAAAATTGCCCTTCATCACCAGTCGTTACATAAATTTGATAACCTATTTCACCCAGAGTCGTTAAATAATTATCTAAATCATCAGGCTTTGATGACTCAATGTATTTCGCAATATCCTGCGCAATCTTCACATTTTTAGCATCATTTTTTTCCTTTATAACTTGGTGATAATAAGTATTTGTCACTAAAAAACCGATGCACAAGCTTCCTATCATAACGAGCAAAGTCGTGGCAACAAACTTACTATATAACGTTTTCATCATGCAATAACCTCAACCTTATAGCCTACACCACGTACCGTTGTAATCTCAACATCTGTTTCATAACGATGCAGACGCTCACGGATCCGCTTCACATGTGTATTTAAAGTCTGCTCATCTCCATCATAATCATAGCCCCACACCTGTTCCATAATGTAACTACGTGTAAACACCTGATTCGGGCGAGATGCTAGTAATGCCAATAGCTCAAATTCCTTCAAAGGCAGAACAAGTGTATCGTCCCCAATGATAACTTCAAAGCTTCGACGATCGATGACTAGTCTTCCCACCTGGATTGTTACTTGATTTTTCTTATCAAGTCTACGCAATATGGCAGCTATGCGAAACAGCAATTCTTTAGGCTCGAATGGTTTCACAACATAGTCGTCTGAGCCTGCCAAAAACCCTCGTTCCTTGTCCTCAATCTCGCCCTTTGCCGTTAATAACAAAACAGGAATATCGTAATCCTGGCTCAATGTTTCCGTTAATGTAAAACCATCCATTCCTGGCATCATGACATCTACAATAGCCAAATCAGGCAAATTTCCATCAAGTAATTTAAGGGCCTGATGTCCGTTTTCCGCCTGCAGCACCTGATAGCCCTCTCTTGTCAGATAAATATTCACTAGCTGCAAAATATGTACATCATCATCTACAATGAGAATTTTCATTCAAGCCTTACCTCCATCCAACTTGTTTCTGGTACACTATTTTAACAAAAAATTCACTCCCATCCACGGACAATACAAGCCTCCGTTGAGTCTTGCGTTACATGTTGTCCTACGAGGAATGACGGAATCTTTAATAACTACTTTCATCCATATTATAACGAAAAGAAAGAAATCAACAGCAATATAAGTAATGGCAGAACAATTACGATATAACCTCGCGGATTTGCAAAATTCATCGTCCAGCCGACCCCAAAGCGTTTCTCGACAAAAACAGAAGGATCTTGACGATTCACATAAATTAATCCGCCCTTCCAATAGCGATCCTCATCAACATCCATTACTTCTGAAACGACATTGTCCCCGTAGTTCACCCTCAGCTTACGTTTTTTCCATGCGTAAACAAGGACTGAGCCGAGAACTAGCAATAAGAACAAAATAAATACCGGTAGTAGACTATTCCCTGTAGTCATTGAAGGATAGATATTGCTTAACTGTAATACTGTAAATAATATTGTAAAGGCATAGCTTAATAACATTATGCTCCAGCTCATATACTTTCTACTTTTTAGCTGATCTTCCAATGATTCTTCCTTACGATTAACAGCTAACTTGATTGCTGAACGCTTTATAGAGTCTACAATTCCCCACATCATACATTGCATCATTAGCATAACAAGCGGCAGTGAAACCGCAGTAAAATATGTTTTGCTTCTCCAAGAATCTGCTTCACCGCTAGGTCCCCAGTGTACAGCAATATGAACTGGTATTTGGTCATAATGGCGGACTGTAAAGATAATTAGAAACACCGTAACACCAAAAGGGATTACATAAAATGGCCACGGAAGCATTTCATCACGGCTACGTGCCGTTAAGTCAACTGCACGAACTTGTTTTATATTTAAGCCCCATTGCTCTTCTTTTTTAAGTTTTAAAACTTTTTGATGGTTTATCCAATATAATGTCATACTGACTGCAAGCATGGCAAATAAGCAGCCAAGCAGTAAAATACTTTGCATGAACTCAGATTGTGCAAAGTAATAATAGCTAACAATCATCATCATTAATAACATGACACCAGATATTCCAACGATTTGAGCATAATGCTTTTTCATAGTTCGCAATGCGGGATGTTTTACATTCTGTTCAGGTACAGTCACGCCAAAGACAATCGTTTCCCGTACTATAAACGGAACAAACACTTGTAAAGCTAATGTTATGATGTAAATTGTTGAAAAAATAGCAAGTAGCATGTGCTACACCCCTTCTGCTGGTATTTGCAAATCAGCAAATACTTTTTTCATCATGTACTCGATTTGCTCTGCTGTTGCGCCGAGCACCATTCCTTCTGCCACAACAGGCTTTAAATTTTTTTCAATTTGTTGTAATTGTTCAGGAGTTAACGCTCGCTCCTCTGTTGAACGGATAATAGCACCTGATTTGGCCCTAATTGTAATGATTCCTTTTTCCTCTAGCTCATGATAGCTTTTATTAACCGTGTGCATATTTACACCCAGATCAGCCGCTAAATTACGTACAGATGGTAGGGTATCTCCGGGCTTCATTTCCCCTCTTGCAATTCCTTCAATAATTTGCCGTGTTACCTGTTCATAAATTGGTATATCAGATTGTGGCTCTATTTGAATAAACAATAATATCATCTCCATATTTGTTATATAAACAATATAACAAATAATTATCATTTGTACATAAGGAAAGTGATATTGAAATTATAGGGAGTTCTTAACAGTTTCTATAAACTTTTGCACAAGTAAGTTATGCCTTTCATTTTTCCTTGTACAAATTGCAATTTTATGATTAATATGAACATCCTTTACATAAACCCTCGCCAATTGCCTACTATCAACATACTCTCGAACAGCTAGTGACGAAATAAAATTTGCACCATAGCCCGCCATTACTGAACGAATCGTTTCATTGATTCCATTAAACTGTAGTGCAATTTTAGGTGGTTTGACTTGATACGTTTGACATAAAGAAAAAAGATGCTCTCTCATGGAACTTCCTTCCTCACGCATAATAAAAGGCTCTTTCATCATGTCAGCAAGTGAAATGGACTGATTTGCATAAGGATGATCAGGTGCGACTACAAACCATAATTCATCCTCAAAAAGCTCCTCCCACTCTACTTCTTCCGGCCTTTCTAAAATACCACCACCATAAATAGCAATATCAGCTTTATACTGTATTAATTGCTCAAAGGCATCTTTGGTGTTAGTAGTCGTAATGACTAAATTTACGTCTTCATTTGTCCCTTTAAAGGTAGCTGCCCACTTAGGAATTAGAAAGTTAGCTTGTAAGTATGTAGCAACTATATGTATTGTTCCTGCTTTAGCAAGTCGATAATCTTCAATGAATGATTCAATATGTTCTTCAAGCATAACAAGATTTTTTGCCTTTTCTGCTAAAGCTTCTCCAAATTCAGTTAATACTACGCCCCGTCCTTGTTGCTTAAATAATTGAATCCCAATCTCATGCTCAAATTTTTTTATTTGGCTTGAAACTGCTGGCTGACTAATACGAAGTAATTCTGCCGCTTTCGTGAAACTACCTGTAGTAGCAACTTGATAAAACAATTTTAATCCATGAATATTCACGATGTCACCTTTAGATGAAAGGGTACAAGGTGTGCGACAGTTTATGGATTTATTGCAAGAAGAATCTCGAATTGAATCCACAGCTATACAAACAGTTGGCAATAAAGGCTATGATGGTTTTGTGCTCGCCATAGTTAAATAATCAAAAAAGGAGATGTCTCATAATTAATTCGAGACATCTCCTTTCAACAATAGTTATTTCGTAACTATTGCTAATTTCCTTTCAAACATGTAACAGCTTGTTCTATATCAACTGTACATCCTATTTCATTTAATGTTTCCCCTATTAATCGGTCCAGGAACCTATAATATTTCGTTATTTCGCATGTTTGCTCCCCTTACAATGTTTTTGGAAAATAAAAAAATGCCTTACAAGCCCCCATCTAGCTCGTAAGACATCCTTCACCCTTTTAAATCTCTTTACTAATAGACCCCTTTTTTTGTAACCGTGTTCATTTTTCAGTAAGGAACGGGGGAACAGACCCCGCTCGTTACATTAGTGGAATAAGGTGGACTCCATTCGAGTTTAGTCCACAACATTTTAGGAAAGTTAGATATGTTCATTTAGTAGATTCGTATCTCAAATCAATGATGCCTCAGCAGCAAGTTAAGCTAATTTTTCGTAACCTGGAAGCGTCAAGAATTCCGCAAATTCATCTTGTTCAATTAAAGATTTAAACAGCTCAGCAGCTTCTTCATAGCGGCCACCGTTATAAGCTTGTTTCCCAACAGCCTCTTTAATTTTCACAAGCTCTTCCTCCAAGATTTCTAGAACAAAGGCCAATGTAATGCCACGACCATCATCCAAGACCCCTTTTGGATGACGAATCCATTGCCATACTTGTGTACGAGAGATTTCTGCAGTTGCAGCATCCTCCATTAAGTTGTTAATCGGTGCAGCTCCGTTGCCTCGTAGCCAAGAAGCAATGTACTGAACCCCTACACTACAGTTAGTACGAAGACCTTCAAGTGTAATTGTACCTTCCGGAACAGCTACTAAATCTTCTGCTGCAACATTTACATCCTCACGTTTTTTATGGATTTGGTTTGGTGTCGTCATTATCGCATCAAACTGTTCCATTGCCGTTGCAACCATACCCGGATGCGCTACCCAAGTTCCATCGTGGCCATCTGTTGCCTCACGACGTTTATCTTCTGCAACCTTTGCAAACGCTACAGCATTCGCGTCGTCATCCCCTTTAACAGGGATTTGTGCTGCCATACCGCCCATCGCAGGAGCATTACGTTTATGACATGTTTGAATACATAAAGACGTATATGCCTTCATGAAAGGTACAGTCATTGTTACTTGTCCACGGTCCGGTAAAATTACATCAGGTTGATTACGCAGACGTTTGATATAGCTGAAAATGTAATCCCAGCGTCCACAATTCAGACCAGCTGAATGTTCACGTAGTTCATATAAAATTTCATCCATTTCAAATGCTGCTAAAATTGTTTCGATTAATACAGTAGCCTTAATTGTCCCTTGTGGAATTCCGATATAGTCTTGTGCAAACACAAAGACATCATTCCATAAGCGTGCCTCCAAATGGCTTTCAAGCTTCGGTAGGTAGAAATAAGGCCCCGTACCTTTTGCCAATGCATTTTTAGCATTATGGAATAAATACAGACCGAAATCAAAGAAACTACCAGAGATCGGTTCGCCATCCACTAGTACATGCTTTTCAAGTAAATGTAGGCCACGTGGACGAACTAATAACACAGCTGTCTTTTCGTTTAACTTATACGTTTTACCATTAGATGCTTGTGTAAACTCAATCGTCTTATTAATAGCATCACGCATATTAATTTGGCCACCAATCATGTTTTCCCATGTCGGGGCAGATGCATCCTCAAAGCAAGCCATAAACATTTTCGCACCAGAGTTTAATGCATTAATAACCATTTTACGGTCAACAGGTCCTGTAATTTCTACACGACGGTCATGCAAATCTGCTGGAAGTGGTGCAATTGTCCAATCTCCCTCACGGATGTGCTTTGTTTCTGGTAAGAAGTCGAGTTTCTCACCTGCATCAAGACGCTTTTGGCGTTCTTGACGAGCCTCTAATAGCTCTTTTCGACGAGTATCAAATTTTTCGTGCAGGGCAAGAACAAACTCAAGGGCTTCTGGTGTTAAAATCTCTTTTGTTTGCTCGTTTTGTTCCCCAACAATTTTAAGCTTACCTGTTGTTGCTTGTTCCATCAGTTTTTTCCCCCACCTTTGTGATTTTAAGTAGTCATCCCCCGCTTTAGGAGGAGCGGAGGAGACTAATCTATGATTATGAATTTAGGAATACACGTACTTTATGAAACTTATACGAATTGTTCTGTTTCTGTAGAACCAGCCATTGCTGTTGTAGAAGAAGTACCACCAGAGATAACTTGAGATACATCATCAAAGTAACCAGTACCTACTTCACGTTGATGGCGTGTAGCTGTGTAGCCTTTTGATTCTGATGCAAACTCAGCTTGTTGTAGCTTAGAGTATGCAGCCATACCATTATCTTTATAATCATGTGCAAGCTCAAACATAGAATGGTTTAATGCGTGGAAACCAGCTAATGTTACGAATTGGAATTTATATCCTAATTTACCTAGCTCGCGTTGATATTCTGCGATTTCTTCTTCTGATAGATTTGCTTTCCAGTTGAAAGAAGGTGAGCAGTTGTATGCTAGCAATTTACCTGGGAATTTAGCATGAATAGCTGCCGCAAATTCACGAGCTTCCTCAAGAGATGGTTTAGAAGTTTCGCACCAGATCAAATCTGCATATGGCGCGTAAGCTAAACCACGAGCAATCGCTTGTTTGATACCTGGTTTTGTACGGAAGAAGCCTTCTGGAGTACGTTCACCAGTAATAAACTCAGCATCACGTGGATCGATATCAGATGTTACCATATCAGCAGCATCAGCATCTGTACGAGCGATTAAAATTGTATCAACACCCATTACGTCTGTTGCAAGACGAGCAGCAATTAAGTTACGAACAGCATTTTGTGTCGGAAGTAAAACTTTACCACCTAAGTGACCACACTTTTTCTCAGAAGCTAATTGGTCTTCTAAGTGAACACCAGCAGCTCCAGCTTCAATCATTCCTTTTACAAGCTCAAATACGTTTAGAGGACCACCGAAGCCAGCCTCAGCATCTGCTACGATTGGAGCGAACCAATCAAAATGATCTACACGTCCTTCAGCATGATCGATTTGGTCTGCACGTTGTAAAGCTTGGTTAATACGCTTAACTACTGCTGGTACAGAGTTTGCTGGATATAAAGATTGGTCAGGGTACATTTGACCAGAAAGGTTAGCATCTGCAGCAACTTGCCAGCCTGATAAGTAGATTGCTTTTAATCCCGCTTTCACTTGTTGTACAGCTTGATTACCAGTTAATGCACCTAATGCATTAATGAACGGTTCTTCGTGTAAAGATTTCCAAAGTCGATCTGCGCCTTTAGTTGCTAAAGTTTGTTCAAGTACAACAGAGCCCTGTAACTTAATAACCTCTTCAGCTGAATATGCGCGTTCAATACCTGCCCAACGAGGGTTCTCTGCCCATTGTTTTTCTAATGCTTGAATTTTTTCTTGACGTGTTGACATATTGAAATTCCACCTTCCCCTTTGTATACAATATACTCTGTTAAAAAACTTTTAATCAGCTGTTCCATAACAGGTTTATTTGTTGTAAATTAATATATAACAGAACATCTGAATTTTCATTATTTTTAGATAAAATACCAAATTTTAATGATGAAACTGCTTTTTTAGGCGACGAAATTTGGTAAACTGTTTACAAACAAGGGGGTATTCACAATGGACAATGAGTTTAATTCTTTGCCAAAAGATATTTCACAACAGTTTATTTCAATGCTAAAAGACTGGGTTCCAGCGAATTCATCCATTGCAATTGCTGCTGAAAATGCCTATATCTATTTTCATTCTGGGCATCAAAACATTAACTTGGAAGTAGGTCAACAAGTACAATCTGGCAGCATTGCAGAGCTAGTACTACGTACGAGGAAACGAACAGAGGCCATTTTAGATAATTCTTTATTCGGAACACCCTATTATGGGATAGGTTACCCTATAAACATTTTAGATGTGCCTGCAGCACTTGTTGTAGTATTACCGTCAACCTTTACCGAAAAGAAATTAGAGCCCTTTCAATTTTTAACTGGAAAGCAAGAAGAGGAATGGAATCCTGTTGCAATTGAAAAAATCTCTCATATTGAAAGTCTGCAGAAAAAAACGTGGTTTTATGTGGCGGGGGAACAATATAAAACAAGTATTACACTTAAAGAACTTCAGATGCGCCTACCTTCATCTTTTATTCGCATTCACAGATCTTATATTGTTAATATTCATTTCATAAAAAAAATGGCGCGTGATCTTACTTCCAATTTTATTGTCACTCTAAAGGATGGAAGTGAACTACCTGTTAGCCAATCTTATTTAAATAATCTAAGAAACGCTCTTGAATTTTAGATTTCGCCTTAGCGTAATTGATGTCATTTGTTGCTGTTGCTGTCGCTTCGCTTTCGCACAGAAAACATAAAAGGCTGTCCTATACATTGGTTGTATAAGACAGCCTGAAAAATAAAAAAGCCTGAGAAAAAATTCTCAGACTTTAGATTGCCTAGCGACGTCCTACTCTCACAGGGGAAGCCCCCAACTACCATCGGCGCTAAAGAGCTTAACTTCCGTGTTCGGTATGGGAACGGGTGTGACCTCTTTG
>NZ_LITM01000014.1:0-13372 GCF_001275675.1 Lysinibacillus sp. FJAT-14745
CACTCCTAGTAAATTGTTAAGGTTATTATACTTTATAAACTCCCAATTCTCTGTGTCCATTATTTAGACTAACATCACTGTCACCCGCAACTTTTGGTTGCGACCATTATTTTAACTAAAATATAAATTAATGTAAGTATATCAACGTACACCCTTATATTAAATAGTTCTCTTATAGTAGTTCTACGTCGTATGGTGGGGTTAGGCACAATGTGAAGCTGTTGCTTTGGTTTTTCCCGGCACTTTAATAGTATTTATTTTTCCTCCATTTAAAAACTCACATCCTTGAACCTTTTATAAGTGGTAACATTATATAAATATACTTAATTACCGCATAAGACTACTTACCCACTCTTTACTCTTAACTATTTTATTGATCCTGTATCTACCTCAAGCTATATTAGTTTCACCTGTATAGCTTGAGTTTTAAACTATTTTTATTTTTCTGGATTTTTGATTACCGGAACAACTTGTACAGCTATCGGGTAATATAGTTTTTCATTATAGCTCAGTACCTCTTCAGGCCATGCGGAAAATAAAATAGCCGTATATCTGATTAAAAAATCAAGGCTATACGACCATTTGTGACGCGTACCGAGAAGGTGCACTTATTTTTTATAATTCCGTATTACCATATATATGTAGAAAAGTGTAAAATATATCTAGTAGTTACCATGGATAACAAATAATTTGGAAAATAATGAAAAAGGATGGAGTGTATGATTTATTATTTTGACTCAATTGATCTCTTCACACAAGAGATCTGCAATAAAATGATTGAAAAACTTCCATATGAACGACAGCAAAAAGTTCTACATTATAAACGGTTAGTTGATAAAAAACTCAGTATTATTTCTTATCTACTATTAATGTATGGATTAAAGAACGAATACGCATTCTCACAAACAATAAATTTTGGGTATCAAGAAAATCAGAAACCGTATCTACTTAATAACCCACATATTCAGTTTAACATTAGCCATTGTGACTACTGTGTGGTAGTTGCTATTTCTAAACGAGAAATCGGTATTGATGTTCAAGACTTTATTGAGTACGATCAGAAATTGGCTGAAGTAGTATGTAGTAAGGAAGAGCTTGATACCTTGAATCGTAGTAATTGCCCAGAAATAGTTTTTACTCGATACTGGACTCTAAAAGAAAGTTATTTAAAAATGACAGGTGAAGGTATCTCAGAAGATATGATACATATAGATTTCTCATCTCAATCAGAGATGACATTTGAAAAATATCATAGTTATTTTCAATTATTTCATAACAAAAATTATATTATAAGTAGTTGCTCTCTTGAGCCTAATATGAAAATCAATAGGCTCTCTTTAATTGACTTAATTCAATAAAACGAATGTATAAAAATGCATTCCATTACATTAGTGGAGTCCATATATTCCCCCGCAATAATTTTGCTAATACTTTATTATAATACCTCCGAATCAATGGAATTGTTCATTAATTCGGAGGATTTTAAGTGTGATCTAAGCTTATACTACGGCATAATTTATAAGACTGTTAAACATTCTATCTAGAATTTTCATGAGAACTCTAATGCACAGAGATTATTCTCTAGTAAGTTAAACTCATATTGTAAAATTTCTTCTATGTTTTTCGAACATTTATTAAACATAGGATAAAATACGACTAAATAATTATCAAAATTATTTACAACAATTTCTGTACTACCTCTGTAATTTTCTTTATTTGTAATTTTTAGGAATGATTCATACGTTAAATCAAATCCACCTTGAAAGTTAATCGAGAGAACTGATGGTACTATGGAAGATAAATTATCTCTTTCTTTAGAAAGAAGTTCCATAAAATTAATATGTTGAGTTTTTTTAGCTTTTTGAATTCTTTCTACATACTCCTGCATGTTCCATTCCATCATATCTTGGTTACAATCAAGTAATATTGGCAACAAGTCTAAAAATTCTCCCAATGTATTTGTATAATCATTTCTCATATATCTTCTATCTTCCTGCAAAATAAACATTGGTATTGTTGATGAATTTTCTGGAACTAACTGATTCTCTCTAGCAAGAACCTTCAATAAGTGCATCAGTAGATTCCATGGTTTTTCTTTGTATAAATTTAATATATTTGGACCCATTTTTATTAAAGATCGTGTTGATTTTTCGAGAACATTCTCTTTATTATATGTGATGTTTGTATCCACGCAATTTAAATAACTATTAAGATATAACTCTGATATTTCTCCATTGTTAACATTTCCATCATAGTGTGTAACTTCGTGTATATATTGGTCATAAGATTCCTTCATTATTATTGAATTGTCCACATTGTCATCGAGTAAATGCTGAATCTTCTCTTGGAAGATTTGTGTACTTGTTTTATCCCAAACACTATGATGCACAATAATATGAATAGTATGGTGTCGTTCAGATTCTTTCGTAATTACTATTCTACTCAAAACATTTTCAGATTTCTCATCTCTCATTTTATGAATTTGATCGTAAACATTATTAATGTAGTCAAGTGATGCGTATCTCAAATCAATATAAGGAATATACCACGATGAGTGATATTCATGTTCTAATATAGTATATTCTCCCTGATCTTCCTTATAAGAACTTCTTAGTACACCTTGTTCTTGAATAATTTGTTTACATACTTCAATCAGCTTTGTTTTATTATAGTTTCCTTCAAGTACAATTATTTCTTCAATTGTATTACCTTCTGTTGCAAGGAAGCATTTTTGCATAGTGGAGACTACATACTGTGCTTTAATTTCTCTTGCTACATTCTGATTAAATTTCATTAATTCAATTTCTGAAGGATGTAACTCCGTATTTCTATTTGAATCGATACACATGTGTCTAAATGAAGTTAAATTCATGACTGATGATGCTAATAATCCGTATTGATCCATATGAATGATATAATGCGGTATTTGTTGGAATACTAGTTGATTTTGAATAAGTACTATTATCTTCTCTCTCAACTCATTATTCAGATTTTCAACAAATAGTATCGAGTAGAGCGTATTCTCTACTTGAATAGTCTTAAGAATGCTGTCTACTCCAAATTTTGACCATATAAACTGTGTTAGTTCAATACTCGAATCTGAATCTGTCAATTCCTGACGCTCAGTTTCTCTTGCTTTTACACAATAATCAATAATTTCTTCCAACTGCTGTTTAAAAATTCTTTGTAGTTCAGCCACGAAGTTCTTACTATATTTTGACTGATCGTAAGTTATGACCATATGGAGTTCCTTGTTGGTAATTGCACCGTTCATTGAGATTGGCGTACCAAATCTATTTTCCTCTGAAACGTCCTCACCGTGAGGTATATCACTTAACACTAAGTCGTCTGTCGAATCTTCTTGAGTAAATTCGCCTAGATAGTTAAATGTAATATCAGGTATCTCTCCTTCTAGCACTTTATCTCCTAATTCTTTCAGTACACCATAGCCTATTCCGCGATTTGGAACTCTTTTCAAGGTCTCTTTTGTATTATAAATATCATCTCTAATTGATTTTCCAATATTTCTTACGGCAATAGGATACACACTTGTAAACCAGCCAACAGTTCTATCTATTACTGTTGGTTCACCGATTGGCTCTCTCCCGTGTCCTTCCATGCTTACTGATACTATTTCCTGTCCATTTAGTTGATTTACAGCTCTAAATAATGCTGTTAATAACAAATCGTTAATTTCAGTATTGTAAGCTCTACCTGCTTTATATAGCAGTTGATTTGTTTGTTCTTTTGTTAAGCGGATCTCCATATTTTGTATTTCATATTCATCTCCACTTTTTATCGGTTGTAGCCTACTTAGCTTAACCATTTGCTCTGTCTCTTTCCAGAAGGGGATTTCTCTTGTTAATGCTGGCTGTTCTCTATATCTCAATAATGCCTCGCTCCATTTTTGGAATGACATCGTCTTAGATGGAAGAATTATCTCATTATTCTCTTTTGCTGCGTAATATCCTCTTTTTAAATCTTCCAAAATAATTCTCCACGATACTCCATCTACCACTAAATGGTGAATGCAAAGCATCAGATAATCTTTTTCCGTTGTTTGGAACATGCCTACTTTGAATAACGGTCCAGTTGAAAGATCAATACTCCCTTGTATCTCATTCGATTTCCTATTAATAGTCGAGTACAATTCATCTTTATTTTCAATATTTGTAAAATCATAAATTGATAAATCGAACATATTATTCTCTCCGACAGGTCGTATGTGCTGTTCGCCATTTATATATATCGCCCTAATCATATCATGTTGATTTACAATAGCGATTAGCGCTTTTTGAAGAGATTCTTTATTTATTTTTTCTTTACTCTCTAGCATAAAGGTTTGATTGAAGTGATTAGGTTTTGCAAGTTGGCTTGCAAAGAAATCTTTTTGAATTGGCGTTAACTCCACTATACCTGTCACTTCACCTTGCTCAGCAGTCATTGCTTTTGCTTCGCTTATTTCTTTTCGTATAGCTTGTACAGTTCTGCTTTGCATAATGGTTCTGACATCAATTCCGTACCCATGCTCACGAAGTTTTGATACAATGCGGATGGCTTTAATGGAGTCTCCTCCTAATTCAAAGAAACTATCATCAATTCCTATTCGTTCAGCCCCTAGAACTTCTTGGAATGCCTCTACTATACAACTTTCAATTTCATCTCTCGGGGCAGTATAATCCTCTTTTATCCCTGTAATTGTAGGTTTCGGTAATGCTCTTTTATCTAATTTCCCATTTACTGTTACAGGAAGACTTTCAAGTTTCATAAGATGCGCTGGTATCATGTATTCTGGTAAACTTTCACTTAACTGTTCCTTGACCGTGCGAATGTCCAACTCATCTGTGCCTACGACATATCCACTCAGATATTTATCCCCATTTTCTTCCCTTACAATGACAGCGGCATCTTGAATACTGTTCAGTTCTCTTAACTTATTTTCAATTTCTCCAAGTTCGATTCTGAATCCCCGAATTTTGACCTGTTGGTCAATTCTTCCTAAGTATTCAATATTTCCATCTTCCATCCAACGTACCAAATCTCCTGTTCGATAAATTCTTTCTCCAGGTTGGTAAGGATTCTCCACAAATTTTTCTGCGTTTAGCTCAGGTCTGTTTAAATATCCCCTTGCAAGCCCTTTTCCTCCGGCGCATAATTCTCCAGGCATTCCAATTCCGCATAGACTGTTACCGTCCAAAATGTATACATTCGTATTAGAAATTGGCTTCCCGATAGGCGCTTTCTTTAATTGATTCTCAGCTTTAAAATGATAATATGTCGTAAATGTTGTATTTTCTGTAGGACCATATGCATTTGTAAACCTAATTTTCTTATTTCTATTCATTAGTTTTCTGACATGTTCCTCTGATGCTGCTTCTCCTCCAATCAATAATTGTTTTAAAGAATCAAAGATTTTTTCATCCATATCTATTAACTGGTTAAACAGGGTTGCTGTAATAAACGTTGTATCGATTTGATTACTCAATATCATTTGGTGTAATAATTTTGGGTTAGTTAATACTTCCTCATCTACTAAATACACTCTACCTCCATTTAACAAGGCTCCCCATATCTCAAATGTGGATGCATCAAATGCTAATGAACCTGCTTGTAACATTCTTACATCTGTAAAATCAACATAATTGGTATCTCTTACCAAACGAATAACGTTTCCATGTTCGATCATGACACCCTTTGGATTCCCCGTTGTACCAGATGTATAGATTAAATAAGCTAAATCTTGAGACTGATTGATATGTGATAGATTGTCAGATAATCCAGTATAGATGTCATTGTCTAACAAACTGATCACTGAGACGGATTGCTCTAGGCTATTAGATAGATCTGTATTCCCTGTAAGAATCAGTTTACTCTCGCTATCTTGAAGGATATATTGAATACGATTGATTGGATACTTTGGATCTATTGGAAGATAGGCTCCACCTGCTTTTAAAATGGCAAGTAGCCCAATAATCGTCTCCAGCCTACTTTCAGCCATAATACCTACAAACTCATTTGGTTTTACTCCTACATCTCGGAGTTTTCTAGCCAATTGATTCGACTTTTGGTTCAATAATGCGTAAGTGATATCTTGACCATTTAATACAGCTGCAACATGATTAGGTGTCTTCTTCACCTGTTCTTCAAATAATTCAATAATGGTCTTATCCTTTGGATATGCTGTTTCTGTAGCATTGAATTCAGAAAGAATTTTCTTTTTTTCTTGATTGCTTAATAATTCAATTTCATGAAGTGCTTTTTCTGGATACTGTAAGGAATTGATTAATAGATCTTTAAAGTGAACACTCATACGTTCTATCGTTTCTCGCTTGAATAAGTCTGTACAGTATTCCCAGTTTAATTCATAGCCTTCCTCGGTTTCCACCATACTCACTGTTAAATCAAATTTTGCTAATGTATAGTCAAAGTTAATTGGTATTAGGTTAGTATCCCCTAATTTCACTTCTGCCTCTTCATTATTTTGTAATACAAACATGACATCAAACAACGGGTTTCTTGAAAGATTTCTTTCTATTTCAACTTTATCAACCAATTCTTCAAAAGGATATTCCTGATTCTCATAAGCTTTTAAGCATTTTTCTTTCATTTGTTCTACTAATTCACTGAATGTCAGATGTGAATACAGTTCCCCTTTAATGGCTAATGTATTTACAAACATTCCTAACATATCCTGTGTTTCAGGATGAATTCTTCCTGAAATTGGGCTCCCTACTATAATCTCTTCCTGCCTACTATAGCGACTGAGTAATAACATAAAGGATGACAATAAAATCATATAATCTGTCGCTCCTGTTTTTTTACTCATTGTTTTGACGAAAGCTTTTTGATTGTTATTTAGCTTTGTTGTAAAGTTACTTCCTTTGTAACTTTGCTGCTGAGGTCTAGGAAAATCTGTTTGTAAATTTAATACAGGGATTTCACCCGAAAATTCATTTATCCAGTATTTTTCTTTTTCACTTATATCCCGTTTATTTATCCATGCACTGTAATCTTTATACTGCACACGGGCTGTTGGCAAGCTCCCCTCATTGTATAAGCGAGTTAAATCCCCCAACAATACCCTCGCCGACCCGCCATCATAAATAATATGATGGATATCTAACATCAATATTGTTTCACGATCAGCAATTTTAACAGCCTTTGCTCTCATTAAAGGGGCCCTGCTTAAATCAAACGGTCGTATAAACTCTGTCAACACTTGTTGAATATTTTCTTCACGTTCTTCTGTATATTCTAACTCTATTTCAACCTTCTCTTCTATAATTTGAACAAACTTGTCTTTATCATATGCAAAGTGAGTTCTTAATAAATCATGATGCTCGCATAGACGATTCAGTGCAGTATTCAAACGTACTAAATCCATACACCCTTCAATTTTAAAAATTATCGGAACATTGTAGGTGATGTTTGATTTCTGCATTTGCTCAATGACGAATACTCTTTTTTGAGACGAACTCATTTCATAACTATCATTTTTTGGTTGTTTCTCAATAGGTGAATATAGTTCAATTGCAGATGATTCTTTCACCTTTTCTGCTAATTTTCTTACTGTTTTACCTGTTAATATCTCGCGTAAAGAAATTCGAATTTGGATCTTTTCTTCTAAAATATTTACTAGTCTAGTAGCTTTTAATGAATGGCCACCTAGTTCGAAGAAACTATCATCAATTCCTATTCGTTCAGCCCCTAGAACTTCTTGGAATGCCTCTACTATACAACTTTCAATTTCATCTCTCGGGGCAGTATAATCCTCTTTTATCCCTGTAATTGTTGGTTTCGGTAATGCTCTCTTATCCAATTTTCCATTTACTGTAACAGGTAGACTTTCAAGTTTCATAAGATGCGCTGGTATCATGTATTCTGGTAAACTTTCACTTATCTGTTCTTTGATCGTGCGAATGTCCAACTCATCTGAGCCTACGACATATCCACACAGATATTTATCCCCATCTTCTTCCCTTACAATGACGGCGGCATCTTGAATACCGTTCAGTTCTCTTAACTTATTTTCAATTTCTACAAGTTCGATTCTGAATCCCCGAATCTTGACCTGTTGGTCAATTCTTCCTAAGTATTCAATATTTCCGTCTTCCATCCAGCGTACTAAATCTCCTGTTCGATAAATTCTTTCTCCAGGTTGGTAAGGATTCTCCACAAATTTTTCTGCGTTTAGCTCAGGTCTGTTTAAATATCCCCTTGCAACCCCGTTTCCTCCGATGCATAATTCTCCAGGCATTCCAATTCCGCATAGACTGTTACCGTCCAAAATGTATATCTTCGTATTAGAAATTGGTTTCCCTATAGGCGTTTTCTTTAATTGATTCTCAACTTTAATAGGATAATATGTCGTAAATGTTGTATTTTCTGTAGGACCATATACATTTAAAAATCTTATTTTCTTATTTCTATTCATTAGTTTTCTGACATGTTCCTCTGATGTTGCTTCTCCTCCAAACAATAATTGTTTTAAAGAATCAAAGATTTTTTCATCCATATCTATTAACTGGTTAAACAGGGCTGTTGTAATAAACATTGTATCGATTTGATTACTCAATATCGTTTGATGTAATAATTTGGGATTAGCTAATACTTCCTCATCCACTAAATACACTCTGCCTCCATTTAACAAGGCCCCCCATATCTCAAATGTGGATGCATCAAATGCTAATGACCCTGTTTGTAATATTTTCACATCTGTAAAATCAACATAATTGGTATCTCTAACCAAACGAATAACGTTTCCATGTTCGATCATGACACCCTTTGGATTCCCCGTTGTACCGGATGTATAGATTAAATAAGCTAAATCTTGAGACTGATTGATATGTGATAGATTGTCAGATAACCCAGTGTAAATGTCATTGTCTAACAAACTGATTACTGAGACGGATTCGTCTAGGCTATTAAATAGATCTGTATTCCCTGTAAGAATCAGTTTACTCCCGCTATCCTGAAGGATATATTGAATACGATTGATTGGATACTTTGGATCTATTGGAAGATAGGTTCCACCTGCTTTTAAAATGGCCAGTAGCCCAATAATCGTCTCCAGCCTACTTTCAGCCATAATTCCTACAAACTCATTTGGTTTTACTCCTACATATCGGAGTTTTCTAGCCAATTGATTCGACTTTTGGTTCAATAATGCGTAAGTGATGTCTTGGCCATTTGATACAGCTGCAACATGATTAGGTGTCTTATTCACCTGTTCTTCAAATAATTCAATAATGGTCTTATCCTTTGGGTATGCTGTTTCTGTAGTATTGAAACTATTTAGAACTTTCTCTTGCTCCTGTGCATCTAAAAATTCAATGTTGCTTATTTGTATATCTGGTTTATCTATAAAATTGCGAAGTACAGATTGCAAACAACTCAGAATTCTGTCTGCTTCACTTTTTCCATACATATTCGTGTCATACATTAGCCTTATACCTAGAGTCTCTGATTTGTAGGCACTTAAGGTAATGGAATAATTGGTCTGTTCTCTTGCACATTCTAATGACCAATCTGTTCCATCATCTGTCTTCTGTTCCTGCTCATAGTAGTTTTCAAAAGCAAGCATCGTTTGAATTAATTCACTGCCTAGACTACTTTGGCTCTGTATCTCCGCTAGTGAACAGTAGTCATATTGTGTACTTTTTAGTGCCTGTTTTTGCAAATTCAATATTAATTCTAATAAGGTTTCTTCTTTATTTGTCGTTACCCTGACAGGAATAGTGTTGATAAATAGTCCTACCATTTCCTCAATGCCTTTAACCTCTACATTTCGACCTGACACTACTTTACCAAACACTACATCAGTTACATTATTATATTTCTGTAAAACAACACCCCATGCCGCTTCAACAATTGTATTGATGGTTATATGATGCTTTCCGCTAATCTCTTCTAATCTGTCGCTTTGTTCTTTTGTAAGGCTTATTTCTACGCTTCCTACCATTTCTTCTGCTACATCAACAGTTCCTAGAGGTCGGATTTCTGTTTGCTCCTGATATCCATCTAATAATTCTTTCCAGTATGAAGTACATGATTCTTTATCTTTAGATTGTATCTGATGCACATACTCTTCGTATCTTGGATTTTTTTTGATATTTCGTTTGAACTCTTCTTTATTGTTATTATCAGATAGATGCTTATAATAACTAAGAAGGTCATTCATTAGGATAGACATGCACCAACCATCCATTATGATATGATGGAAACTCATAATAATGTAATCCATCTCACTAAGTGTTACTACCGTCATTCGAAGTAAACTATCTCTTTCTAAATCAAACCCTCTATTTACATCATCTTTTTTTATCTCTTCAAATTTGCTTTGTGGATTTTCTTCTTTTGATAAATCAACACGATTGTATTCAATTAATCTACCCCTTAATAATGTTTGTCTTGGCTCACTTACATTACGGTATATCACACTTGTCCTTAATATTTCATGTTTTTCTGCGAGTAACTCTAAACTTTCCTTTAAAGCTTTGTCATTTAAACTATTTTCTGTTTTAAATACACTTTGTACCACATAACTTGTAGAAAGATTATTTTCCATTTTGTGATACAACATGCCTTCTTGCAAGGCTGTTAACGGATATATTCTCTCTATCTCACATCCGATTTCTTTTACCCTTTGCTGTATTAAAGTGAATTCATTGTCACTCCATTTTAGTTCTCCTAAGTCTGATGCAGTATTTTGGGTTTCTCCTATTTTAATACAGTGGTCAATTACTTCTACCAACTGTAGTTTGAAGATATCTTTAAGCTCAGCCATATAGTTCTTATTAAATTTCGACTTATCATAACTTATGACCATGTGTAATTCTTTACCGCTAACCTCACCATTAATTGAAATAGCTGTATCTAATTTATTTTTTTCTGACATATCCAATCCATGTGGTATGTCACTCATCACAAAGCCGGCTTTCTGATTTTCTTGATAAAGTTCACCTAGATAGTTAAATGTAATATCTGGTATCTCGCCTTTCAATACCTCTTCACCAAATGCTTTCAGTACCCCATATCCGATACCATGATTTGGAACCCTCCTCAAGGTTTCCTTAATATTACGGATATCTTCTCTAATTGTTTTTCCAATTCCACTTGCAGCAACAGGATACACGCTTGTAAACCACCCAACAGTTCTATCTATTACTGTTGGTTCACCAATTGGCTCTCTCCCGTGCCCTTCTAAGCTCACCGATACTATTTCATGTCTATTTAATTGATTCACCGCTCTAAATAACGCTGTAAGTAATAAATCGTTAATTTCAGTATTGTATGCTTTACCTGCTTTGTATAACAGTTGATTTGTTTGTTCTTCGGCTAAGTGAAACTCAATATTTTGTATTCCATAATTGACTCCACTTTCTGTTAGTTGTAATTTACTTTCCTTGACCTTCTGTTCGATTTCTTTCCAGTAAGGTATTTCTCTTTTTAAAATATGGTTATCTCTATATCGCTGTAAAATTCCGCTCCATTTTTGGAATGACATCGTCTTAGATGGAAGAATTATCTCTTTATCCTCTTTTGCTGTTGCATACCCTTTACTTAAGTCTTCCGTAATAATTCTCCATGATACACCATCAACTACCAAATGATGGATACAAAGCAATAAATAGTCTTTATCTACTGTTCGGAATAATCCAGCCTTGAACAAAGGCCCAGCAGAAAGATCAATATTTGCTTGTATCTCACTTGACTTTTTATCGATAACGGAAAATAATTCTTCTTTATCTGTAATATTTGTAAAATCATAGTAAGTCAAATCATATAGTTTATCATTATTAACTTTACGAATAATTTGTTTTTCACCATTGTATATTGCTCTAAGCATATCATGATGGTTTAGAATTGCTTGAAATGTCTTTTCAAGAGTTTCTTTATTTATTTTCTCTTTGCTTTCTAGCATTAACGACTGATTAAAGTGATTGGGTTCGGCAAGATTGCTTGCGAAGAAATCTTTTTGGATTGGAGTTAATTCTACAGAACCCGTCACTTCTCCTTGCTCGGCAGCAATTGTCTTTACTTTACTAATTCCTGTTCGTATAGCTCGTATTGTTCTACTCTGCATTATTGTTCTGACGTTTATTTCATATCCACGCTCACGTAATTTAGATACGATACGAATAGCTTTAATGGAGTCTCCCCCTAGTTCAAAGAAGCTATCATCAATCCCTATTTGTTCAGCCCCTAAAATTTCTTGGAACGCCTCTGCGATACAGAATTCTATTTCATCTCTTGGCGCAATATACTCTTCTATGCCAGTTATCGTAGGTTTTGGTAACGCCTTTTTATCCAGTTTTCCGTTTACTGTAATAGGGAGACTTTTGAGCTGAATAATATGTGCTGGTATCATATATTCCGGTAAGTCTTTGCTTAGTTGTTCCTTGATGACTTTTATATCCAACTTTTTCTTTCCAACAATGTATCCACATAAATATTTGTCCTCGACATGATCTTCATTTGCCACGACTACCGCATCTTCAACACTATGGATATCTCTTAATTTACTTTCAATTTCTCCGATTTCAATTCTAAACCCTCTTATTTTGACCTGCTCGTCGATTCTTCCAAGATATTCAATAGTACCATCTTCCATCCAGCGGGCTAAATCTCCGGTACGATAAATTCTTTCTCCCTTACGATATGGATTTTCTACAAATTTCTCTGCTGTTAGCTCGGGTCTGTTTAAATATCCTCTAGATACGCTCGCTCCTCCGATACATAACTCTCCAGGCATTCCAATGCCACACAAACTGTTGCCATTCAACACATATATTTGTGTATTAAAAATTGGTTTTCCAATTGGCACGATGTCTAGATTTGTATTGTCAGAAAAGCGGTGAGATGTAGCACAAACTGTTGCCTCGGTTGGACCATAACAATTATTTAATCGATTTAAGTTCTTTTCTGTTGTCATGAGATACTTGTCTAACAAATCTCTATCTACTGGCTCTGCTGCTAAATAAACCCTATCTAATGTACTTAAAGAATCTATTCTGTTATGTGCCTCTGCATGGTTTAATAACATTCTAAATACAGAGGGAACTAGAGTAGCTTTCGTAATCTGTTTCTCCGTTAATACTTCTAACAATTCAACCGGATCATTATTTTGAGTTTCTGAAATAATCTCTAGCTTAGAGCCAGCTAACCCACCAGGGAATATTTCCCACACAGATGCATCAAAGACATATGTCGATTTTTGAAGAACCACACTACGTTCATTATATTTTCCTTCTGTAATTTTCCAGTTTGTTAAATTCGCCAGATTCCTATTTTCGACCATGACACCTTTCGGTTTTCCAGTAGTTCCAGAAGTATAGATGACATAGGCCAGATGATTTGATTTGGAAACATG
>NZ_LITM01000014.1:13914-16621 GCF_001275675.1 Lysinibacillus sp. FJAT-14745
ATAATCGTTTTGTCTTTTGGATACTCTGCTTCTGTAGCATTAAAAGTATATAGAACTTTCTCTTTCTCCTGTTCGCTCATCATATTCATTTTACTGAGCATTTTCTCTGGATTCTGTACCGCATCCGTCAACACTTCAGCAAAGTGCTCACTCATACGTTCTATTGTCTCTTGCTTAAATAAGTCTGTACAATACTCCCAATTTAGTTCATATCCATCTGCAGTTTCTTCCATAATTACTGTTAAATCAAATGTTGAAGACTTGCTTGTAAATTTAACTGGGCTTAGAATCGTGTCTCCTAATTTCAGTTCAGCTTCCTCATTATTTTGGAAAACAAACATAACATCAAATAATGGATTTCTCGATAGGTCTCTTTCAAATTCCAACTTGTCTATCAATTCTTCAAATGGATATTCTTGATTTTCATATGCTTTTAAGCATTTTTCTTTCATTTGTTCAAGTAATTCGGTAAATGTTGAATTAGACCCTATTTTTCCTTTAATAGCCAACGTATTAACGAACATTCCCAACATATTCTGTGTATCTGGGTGAATTCTTCCCGCAATTGGGCTCCCTACTACAATGTCTTCCTGTCTACTGTAGCGACTGAGCAGTAACATAAAGGATGACAACAGAATCATATATTGTGTAGCACCAGTTTTCGTACTCATTCCATTAACAGCATTTTTTAGTTCATTGTTTAATGTTGTTGTAAAACTGTTACCTTTATGACTCTGATGTTGTGGTCTAGGATAATCTGTCCGCAGGTCGAGCACAGGGATGTCATCGGAAAATTCTTTTAACCAGTATTCTCCTTGAGAACCTAAATCTCTTGCATTCTGCCACGCACTGAAATCCTTATATTGTGCATTAAGTTCTGGCAAATCTTCACCATTGTAAAGTCTAGATAAATCCTTAAGGAATATACCGGATGATACAGCATCATAAATAATATGATGAATGTCTAACATGAGTATGGTTTCACCTTCTGAAATTTTCACAACCTTCACTCTCAACAACGATGCTTTACTTAAATCAAACGGGCGAATGAATTCTCTGAATTCATTTTGAATATTTTCCTCATGACATTCTAAGAATTCCAATCGTACTGTAACGTGATCTTCAATTTTCTGTATAGGCTTATCATCTTCCATTTGGAAGCTAGTTCTTAATACTTCATGGCGTTCTATCAATTGATTGATCGCATTCTGCATTCGAGTAATATCAATCGTACCTTGAACACGCATCATTTGTGGCATATTGTAAGTAATATTTTTTCCTTGCATTTGGTCAATAATATACAGTCTCTTTTGAACCGAACTCATATCATAGCTATGTTTTTTTTGCATTCGCTCAATAGAGTTATAGGATTCTTGCTCGGTTGATTCTCTTACCTTTTCAGCAATTTTCCTTACGGTTTTTAATGATAATACTTCACGTAATAAAATTCGTACCCCTAAACCTTCTTCTAGAACATTAACTAATTTAGTGGCTCTTAAAGAATGTCCTCCCAGTTCAAAAAAGCTATCATTAATTCCAACTTTCTCAACTCCTAGAATTTCCTGAAAGGCCTCTGTAATACATACTTCTATTTCATCTCTTGGGGCAATATACTCTTCCATACCAGTTACTTTAGGTTTCGGGAGTGCTTTTTTATCCAGTTTTCCATTCACTGTTATAGGAACACTCTCAATCTGTATAATATATGCTGGTATCATATATTCCGGTAAATTTTTGCTTAGCTTTTCCTTAATGATACCTATGTCAAATTGTTCTTTCCCAACAATGTATCCACATATATATTTGTCACCATGTTCTTCTCTTACAATAACCACTGCATCTTGAATCCCTTTTAATCCCCTAATTTTGCTTTCAATTTCATCAAGTTCAATTCTAAACCCTCTAATTTTAACCTGCTCATCAATTCTTCCAAGATATTCAATATTGCCGTCTTCCATCCAACGTGCTAGGTCGCCGGTACGATAAATTCTTTCTCCTTTACGGTATGGATTTTCTACAAACTTCTCTTCTGTTAGTTCTGGTCTGTTTAAATATCCCCTTGATACCCCTGATCCTCCAATGCATAATTCACCTGGCATTCCAATACCACACAGACTATTACCATTTAATATATATATCTGCGTATTCAAAATAGGCTTTCCAATCGGAACAATATCTAGGTTTTTATTGTCAGAAAATTGGAATGATGTTGCGGTAACGGTTGCTTCTGTTGGACCATACAAATTGTTTAATCGATTTAGTCTATTTCCTGTTACTTCTTTATACTTTTCTAATAAATCTATAGTTACTGGTTCTCCAGCCAAATATATTTTGTCAAATGTATTTAATTGATTTTTTTCTCGATAGTTTCTTTACAATCTAATAAAGTTCTAAACATTGATGGCATTAGAGCAATTTGTTTTCCCGGTAATAACTTTAGTAATTCCTCGGGATCTTTGTTTTGGAACTCATCTATAATTTCCAATTTACCCCCAATTAAGCAAACAGGGAATATTTCCCACGCAGAACCATCAAATACATACGCAGTTTTTTGAATAATTTTGCTGTTATCGGTATAATTACCGTTTTTAATTTGCCAAGTACATAAATTTGCAAGATTTCTATTTTCAACCATGACACCTTTCGGTTTTCCAGTAGTTCCAGAAGTATAGATGACATAGGCCAGATGATTTGATTTGGAAACATG
>NZ_LITM01000014.1:17081-72174 GCF_001275675.1 Lysinibacillus sp. FJAT-14745
ATAATCGTTTTGTCTTTTGGATACTCTGCTTCTGTAGCATTAAAAGTATATAGAACTTTCTCTTTCTCCTGTTCGCTTATCATATTCATTTCACTGAGCAATTTCTCTGGATTCTGTACCGCATCCGTCAACACTACAGCAAAGTGCTCACTCATACGTTCTATTGTCTCTTGCTTGAATAAGTCTGTACAATACTCCCAATTTAGTTCATATCCATCTGCAGTTTCTTCCATACTTACGGTTAAATCAAATGTTGAAGATTTGCTTGTAAATTTAACTGGGCTTAGAATCGTGTCTCCTAATTTCAGTTCAGCTTCCTCATTATTTTGGAAAACAAACATAACATCAAATAATGGGTTTCTCGAAAGGTCTCTTTCTAATTCTAATTTGTCTACCAATTCTTCAAATGGATATTCTTGATTTTCATATGCTTTCAAGCACTTTTCTTTCATTTGTTCAAGTAATTCGATAAATGTTGAATTAGACCCTATTTTTCCTTTAATAGCCAACGTATTGGCAAACATTCCCAACATATTCTGTGTATCTGGGTGAATTCTTCCCGCAATTGGGCTCCCTATTACAACGTCTTCCTGTCTACTGTAGCGACTGAGCAGTAACATAAAGGATGACAACAGAATCATATACTGTGTAGCACCAGTTTTCGTACTCATTCCATTAACAGCATTCTTTAGTTCATTGCTTAATGTTGTTGTAAAACTGTTACCTTTATAACTCTGATGTTGTGGTCTAGGGTAATCTGTCCGCAGGTCGAGCACAGGGATGTCATCGGAAAATTCTTTTAACCAGTATTCTCCTTGAGAACCTAAATCTTTTGCATTCTGCCACGCACTGAAATCCTTATATTGTGCATTAAGTTCTGGTAATTCTTCACCATTGTAAAATCTAGATAAATCACCGAGTAATACTCCTTTGGATCCGTCATCGTAGATGATGTGATGGATGTCTAGCATGAGTATGGTTTCATCTTCCGCAATTTTTACAGCCTTCACTCTCATTAAAGGCGCTTTCTTCAAATCGAAAGGACGGATAAATTCTGTTAATACTTTTTGAATATTTCCCTCGTTCTCTTCTACATACTCTAAGTTTATATCAACTGAATCTTCTATCATTTGAAGGAACTTATGTTGATCATAATTAAAATGTGTTCGTAATATTTGATGACGCTCGCACAACTGTTTAAGAGCTTTATTTAGTTGTTCTAAATTAAGAGAACCCTTAAGCTTCAAAACGGTTGGGATATTATAGGAGATGTTTCCTTCTTTCATTTGGTCAATAATAAATAATCGCTTCTGGGCAGAGCTCATTTCATAGCTGTCTTTTTGAGGTTGCAACTCAATGGAGGTATAGTATGTATAATTAGTTGCATCTCTTACTTTTTCAGCAATATTTCTTACTGTATTCCCTGTTAATACTTCACGTAATGGAATTCGCACCCCTAATTCCTGTTCAATAACATTTACTAACTTGGTAGCTCTTAACGAATGTCCACCTAATTCAAAGAAGTTATCGTCAATCCCTATTCGATCAGTTCCTAAAATGTCTTGAAATGCTTTTGCAATGCAGATTTCTATGTCGTTTCTCGGAGCGATATACTCCACCATGCTTATTACTTCAGGTTTAGGTAAAGCTTTTTTATCCAACTTCCCGTTCCTTGTTATAGGTAGACTCTCTATTTGGATAATATATGCTGGTATCATATATTCCGGTAATTTCTTTCTTAATTGTTCTTTGATGATATTGCTATCAAGTTTTCCATTTCCAACCACATATCCACACAAATATTTATCGTTATTCTCTTCTCTTGCAATGACAACGGCGTTTTGAATTTCTTGCAAATTTCTAATTTCACTTACAACTTCGTCAATTTCTATTCTATATCCTCTGATTTTTACTTGCTCGTCTATTCTTCCTAGATACTCGATATTGCCATCTTCCATCCAACGCGCAAGGTCCCCAGTTCGATAGATTTTTTCTCCTTCACAAAAAGGATTTTCTACAAATTTCTCTGCCGTCAATTCAGGTCTATTTAAATATCCCCTTGATACTCCTTCTCCCCCAATACATAGTTCACCCATCATACCAATACCACAAAGTCTATTACCGTTTAAAATGTATATCTTGGTATTGGAAATTGGTCTTCCAATATGAACAAAGTCCAAATTAAAATCTGTGGGCACATCAAGGGATGTCGCAAAAACAGTCGTCTCTGTAGGTCCATAGGAATTAATAAGCCCCACTTTCCCGTTGCAAATTTGGTTGAAACGATTAGCCAATTCAACCGGTAAAGCTTCTCCTGACAATTGTATTTTGCGTAAAGATTGTGTTACTTCAGAATTAACATAAGAAGTAAAGCCTTCTAATACTGACGGTACAAATGATGTCCTAGTAACATGATGCTTTTTTATTTGTTCTGCAATTTTACTTGGATCCATTTCATCTTCCACAGGTAGAAGCACCAATTTTGCTCCTGCTAAATAACCAACGAAAAATTCCCAAATAGACAAATCAAAGGTAAATGTAGTTTTTTGGAGAATAACTTCGGACTCATGATATTCATTTTTCAACATCCAAGTTACCAAATTTACAACATTACCATTTTCAACCATAACCCCTTTAGGAGTGCCTGTTGTTCCAGAAGTATAGATAACGTATGCCAAGTTATTTGGTTTGGAAATCAGTTTTAAATTTTGCTCTTTTTCTCCCTTACATTCACATAAATCAACCACATTAATATTTTGTAAATCCTTGGTTATATGCCTACTTTCAGTCCCTTCAAGAAGTACATTTGTTCCACTGTCATTTAACATAAATCTTATTCGATCTATTGGGAGACTTGGATCTATAGGTAAATAAGCTCCTCCTGCTTTTAAAACCCCATAGATCCCAATCACCATTTCAATAGACCTCTTTGTAATAATTCCAACAATACTATCAGATTTTACTCCCTGTTCTCTTAATAATTCTCCCAAATAATTTACCCTAATATTTAATTGTTTGTAAGTAAGCGTTTGTCCTTCATATTCTAATGCAATATTATTTGGTGTTTTTACGACTTGTTCTTCAAATAATTCAATTATAGTTTTTGTATTTGGATATAGATCGTCACTATTATTAAATTCATGAAGTACCAGGTTTAATTCAAAATCATCTAAAAATGTTATCTCATTTAGATAGTTTTGTTTCTTTTTACTCATTTGTTCACATATTTTCATTATTCGTTTATGTGTCAAATCTAACATTTGTTTACTGATGGATTCTGAATTAAATTCATAGATAATTTTAATTTTTCCATTATTTTGAGATATACCAATAGTTAAATCATATCCCTCTCTATCATATACACAACATTCCGAATACAACGAATATAAAAGGATATCTGGAGAATTTGTTGAATGCGAATTTCCACTTTCAGTTTGTTCATTGACCTTTGATAGATATTCACTTGCCATATCTAAATACTTTTCCATGGTTTGCTCATGATTTACTATCAAAGAAGCAAGAATAACGGAATTCTTATTGTTAACTAAAGCAATCGATTCAGGGTTATTTCCTGTAACGAGATTTTTATACAATATCCATGCGGAAGTAAATAACTGTACTACGTCCATCTTATGATAGATGTAAGCTTGATTTATTTGATTACAATAACCCTCATTAATAACGTACTCTATTACTTGCCTTTTCCCATCCGCAGATTTTTTTCTTAAACCAAAAATGTTACGTTGAGTAGAACTGTTGCAATTTTCATTGTTTATAGTAGTAATATTCATATCAAACTCGCCTCCAATGAGTTTAGTGACATTTCTGCTAATAATGTTTTATTAATAATTTTTACAAATTCTTCAGTGTAGAAATTAATGAAAAAATGATTCCCTTCCATTTTATAGTATCTACAAAACTTTGTTGTATGCTTAGACCATTCATAGATTTTTTCATTCTTATTTTCCTCATCTGAATAGACGATCGTTATATTGGATAATATGGGTTCTGTTTTCATCATATAGTTATATTGTGTATACAATTTCAAATCTGAGTAAAATATTGGAACCATTAAATCTATTAATTCTTCATGATGAATCACTTCATGAAATTCCCCACCCATTTTAGTCAAATTTTTAGTTAATTTTTGAGCAGCTTTGTAGTAAGACATTTCTTGTATCTCTCGTACCTCAGGTGCTACATGTGCTGCAAAGAAAATATGAACGGGTTTTCTTCCAGTACGCCTATAAATTTCATAGTATACTTCAAATGCTACTAAACTTCCCATACTATACCCAAGAAGGGCAAATGGTGCATCAGTTAAATTTTCTATAATAGTTTTTGCTACATCACTAACCATTTCTTTGAAATTACAGTAAAATTCTTCTGAAATTCTTTCTCCATGTCCCGAATACTCAAGTGGAATAATTTCAATTACTTCATTGATGTATTTTTCAAGTGAGTTATACATTACACCAGATCCACCAGCATACGGTAAGCAAAATAATTTAATATCTTTCACATTCATTCCTCGATTCTACTCTATCTTTTGCTTTGTATATTATTTACTACTTTTATTCACTCACTGATACTTTCTGATTAATATCCACTTGCTCAACTGTGCTAAACAATTTTTTTGTCACTAATGCCAGTAAGACTGTTATGACTGCTACTGCAAATACTAATGTGTATACATTGTCTTCAAATTTATCAATTAATGTACCAAATAATACTTGACCAACAGGTACTGAACAAGTCGATACCGCTGTTAAAATTGCCATTACTTTCCCTAGCAATAAATTCGGAGTTTGTTGTTGCAGTAATGTAATGATAAATATGTTAATAATGGTTATAGCGAACATAATTAGCATTGAACTGAACGAGAAAACAAGAAATTGTAGAGTTATTTCCCCACTACTATTTACAAATTCAGGATAAACGGTGATTGCCATTGGAATAAATAGAATTCCACTTGCAACAAACCAGAGATACAGATTATTTACTTTAAGTTTCTTTGAAATAAAACCAATTGCAACAGCCGCAAATATCATACTCAAAGAAATACCACCTTGCGTTAGTCCAAATAAACTATCGCTCATGCCTAAAGTGATCTTGATAATATACGGAATTCCTACTAAAAATAGAGGTGTAATAAATAAATTTAATGATGCTGCTATTAATATTACTTTAGAAATAAATGGATTTTCCTTTACAATGTATGACACGCCATCCTTAATATCCAGAAGGGTTGTCTTCACTGCCCCATAAGGTTGCTCTCTCTTTTCAAATGGGATTTTTATAAACAGCTCTATTACAGCTGAGAGAAAAAAGCTGATACAAGTTATAATGACGATCATTTCAATGCCTGCGATACTATATAAAAGACCTCCCAAAACTGGACCTGCAAAATTAGTTATAGAAGAAACTCCTGACACAATACCATTTGCCTCTAGTAGTTTATCTTGTTTCACTAATACAGGAATACTTGCCTGTACAGTAGGTTGATAAAAAGCACTAACTATCATCAGCAAAGTCATAACAATCCCAATCATCACAATAATGGATGATTCACTAGTAAATAAAAATATTGCCAATCCACCAACTATGAAACTACTAATAACATCAAGTATCACCAACAAATTTCTTCGATTGGTGCGATCGGCGATAGCACCACCAATAGGTGCTAAAAATATAGTCGGAATTGTTGAAATGGCTAATATTAAGCCAAATATTTTTGCTGATCCAGTTAGATCAAGGATATACAATGATAATGCAAATCTTAAAATGGAGCTTCCAAATAAAGTGATAACCTGACAAATAACCAATACTCCAAAATTCCTATTTAAATTAGCCAATTCCAAGAATGCCTCCCAATAATTATTTGTTTACATAATTAATAATTCCACTAATAAACGCACAGCATGCAATTATTATCAACCACCAGGCCCACTTGTTGAGTTTCCCGTTCTTCTTACCAACTATTAATCCAAAGATCCCTGCAAATAACAACAAAACAGCTACTATTGTTCCTACTAAAAATGGGATTTCCATGTTTTTTTCTCCTTTATAAAGATGAATTATAATATCAGGTGTGTTGATTAACCATTTTTATACATCCAAGAGGTTGATTTCCGCTACGGGCTACTCGCTTTCCTGCGGGCGAGCGTCGAGCCGCTTCGCTCCGTGCAGGGTCTCGTCTGTCTCGCTTTCCCGCGGGAGTCGAGTAGCCCTACGCTACAATCAGTTAAAATGGAAATATATTAGCAAAGTGGTAACGGAAAAATCCTTTTATCGCTCATTAATAAACTCATTTTTTCCTAATCAACACGCCTGTTATAATATGTCAAATCAAGTGAAAACTCACTAGACCCTTTCTTCTATTGATACTTACTGAAGTAGTAATCTACTTCAGTTATCACTAGTTGTATATTAAATTTTTGATATTGAAAAAGAACCGCCTCTAAGTTCTGCACTAAATATATTCTTTCCATTTTTGTATATATAAGAATCTCCAGAGTGCATTAAAGAAAAATCACTTTTAAAGTTTCCTGAAAGTTTTTTCAAATGACACGAAAATCCGTCATTCTCCGGAATCTCTACTTTTACATTTGCCCCTGTAGAAATCGATTCGATTTTCTGTATCATAGTTGAGGAACTCACTTTAGTAGTTCTACCAGTTGAGTTGACATTTATTTCTGAAAATTCTCCCGAAAAATCTATTTTTGTTGATGTCGTCTGTAAGTGTAATTTCTGAATTTCCAAAAATTCTCCCGATACATTAGATCCGATGGCATGGAAAGTAAATTCCTCCATTTTCCCTGAAAGTTTAGCAGTACCAGATGTTAAATGACACTTGCATTTTATTGCATCAAGATGTTCAACAAACAAATTAACTCCAGTACAGTCAATAGAAATAGAATCAAATTGTTTTTTAGGTAGGTATATTTCCAAATTTGTTTTATGAAGATTGAATCCAATTTGTATCTTCTTTTTCCTACCATCTGTAATGGAAAGCTTCCCGTTTTTTACTGTATGATGAAAAAGTTTATGTTCTGGAAACTTTGTATCGGTGATTTGAACAACTTTTATTTCATCATGCTCATTTTCAAAAATATGAATATCACCTGTGATCCAATCTAGTGCAATATCTGATATCGTATGATCTAAACAAACTTTTTTTCTATCAATCAATTCACTATATCCAACCATTTCGTTTTCTCCTTTTCATTTATTATTTTTATATTTCAGCTATTCAAAAACAATCTGCATCTCGCAATACTAATCACGAAACAATCATAACGCCATTTCCTGTAAAATCATTCCACTTCGATTCTATTAATTTTCCCCATCAAATTCATTGTGGCAATGATTCCTGCAGCTGTAGAAATCGCTAATAAAATCAGGCTTAAAGTACTTTTCTCAAAACTTCCGATAACAGCATTTCCAAAGAGAGCACATAACAAAAGAGCTGACACAATGGTACTAGGAACTGATTTATTGATAAAACCTATTCTCATGGCAATTAAAGAAATTCCATTCATACCTATAGACAAAATAATGATTGTTTTAATGACTGAAAACAGTAATTCTGGAGATAGCGTATCATTAACAATTGGTGAGAAAGTTTCAGTCATACTAAAAATAACGATTGGAGGAATATTACTGATAATCATTGAAGCAGTTGAAAACACAACAACTACCGCAATTTTAGAAAGTAATATTTTTTTTCGATCGACTGGATAAGAAAATAAAAGTATCATCTTTTTCCCTTTATATTCTTCTATTACAAACCGTGAGAACATAGTTGCGGAGAGGATGGAAAAAAAAAACATACTCATGATGCTAGTGAACAAAAAGATATTCGAATAATTTTGAAAATCCGGCTCATTTTCTACTTGTGCTACAACAGCTACAAAATAAATAAATCCAATAAGAAACAGACATCCAATCATACTGATCTTCATGTAAGTATTAAGATTATTTCGTCTTAGCTCCAGTTTCATTAATTTATACAATTTTGACACCCCTATTCGTCATTTCAAAGTAGAATTCCTCTATTCCACTAGGATACTGCTTTTTGATATCGGACAACGTTGCTTCTCCTTTAACAACTCCGTCAACAATGATGCTCACTGTATCAGCAATTTGCTCAATTTCACTGAGAATATGACTGGAAATCAGAATAGTCATTCCATAATTCTCTACAAGATCCAAAAACAATTTTCTCATATCGCGAATCCCAGAAGGATCTAGTCCGTTTATCGGTTCATCTAATATCAACAATTTGGGTTGATGGACTAATGCCCTTGCAATTCCTAATCGTTGTCGCATGCCTAATGAAAACTTTGAGACTGGCTGTGAACCTGTGTTAGCAAGCCCTACCTTTTCTAAAGCTTTAGAAATATCAACCTCTTCTCTGTTCAAATAAGCAAGATGCAGACTTAAATTTTCTTCTGCTGAAAGATGTTCATAAAAAATAGGCACTTCGATAATACTACCGATGTTTCTTAAAATCTTATCCCTATTGACAGTAACATCCATACCAAGCACTTCTACTTTTCCTGCTGACGGTGTAAGTAAACCCGTTAAAATTTTAAAAATGGTTGTTTTACCCGCCCCATTCGCTCCCAAAAAACCATAAATAGATCCTTGTCGAACAGTCATATTGCATCCTTTTATTACTTCTACATTAGAAAGAACTTTTACCAGATTTTCTGTTTTTACTACAATATCATTGTTATTCATTTTGAATGTATCCTCCAATATCAGAATAATGATCAGATATTTTTTTGATCAGTTGATCACTGACAATATCCGCTCCCAATCCCTTCATCATCTGTTGTAAAAATCTTAAACGATTAACTGTATCATCATGTTTTCGTTCAAATAGAATAGGGTTAATCCAAATATTTACTAACAGCATAAAAATCTCTGCACATTCAGTTGGATATTCCGTATTGATTGACCCATCCTCTTTTCCCTCTAACATGATTTTCGCAATATTAGGTGCATCCTTATTAACACCATTTTTAATTCCCGTTAAGACAAATTGAGGATTTTTAATCTGCTCGCTCAAGAAACTGTCTATGGAATGTGCTTTAGGATCTGCTACAATGTGTTCTAAAATCTTCGCAAGTTTTTCTCTTGAATTGGCTGCTTGAGTATTATTAATCAAATCGTCTAACATTTGTGCAGCATAACTAAATTGTTGCTCCATCACTGCAAGTAATATTTCTTCTTTTGATCTGAAGTGATGATAAATCGCTCCCTTCGACATACCTAACTCGTCAATAATATCTTGTATACTCGTCTTTTCATAACCTTTTTCTTTAAAAAGTATTGTTGACACAGATAGTATTTGTTCTAAAGTTTGTTCTGGATGTTTATTTCTTGCCATTTTCTTCCCCCTCTTTAATACCAACCGTTGGTATCTATAACACATAATACACAACAAATTTTTCCTTGTCAATATAAGGTAATAGCCCAAATTTTTATAAAAAGGGGAACAGTTACTTCCCGTTAACAAATTTATTAGCTGATTGCAAGTTATCATGAGGATGAATCGGCAAACCGCTTAACACATGATCCGATTTTCACACAAGTGCTCGATACACCTACACGTGCTTCTCAACCGTCGTTATCAAGATTCTTCAAGCGCTTTGACACGCAAGCACTTCATCAACTTCAAGAGGCGAATCAGGCATTACTGGATAGAGTTCATGACGTTCACACAATCAGAAGCACTGATTTTTTTATTTAGATTCTTCACATACCGATACATTTGTGTAAAAAATATATTCAGTGGAATTTATGATTTTCTTAAAAGATAAATAGATATTAAAATTGCTTAAAGTATGATTTCTCATTGTCATTAAACTGTTCAATAAGCACCTATTACTAATTTAAGAGAAGAGTATCGCCTGTTTACTTGTACTATTAGTTCCCACATAATAGTTTTGGACAACACGATACTTACTTTTTTGTTATATAAATTACATATTCAATGTTATAGTCGATAAGCCGATTTGATCTATCTAGCGAAGTAATATTTGTTAATAAATGGTGAAATGTAGCAGATAACTATAGATATCTGTATATACACCTTGTTCTGATATATTCAAATATGCTCTACTGGAAAATAGCCCAGACTTGTAAAAATTCGATAATTTATAACAGTCTTATAATGAATCATTGAACCAAAATCTGGTAAAATCGTATTACTTTCTGAATCAATCATAATTTCCTGATTTGATATCACGATGGAGTATGCCTCTTTCGTGTAAATAATATAAAGCATTAATCACAGGGAGAATTATACTAGCATACAAATGGTTTCTATTATTAATAGGAAGATCTTTAAGTATTGCTCTAATAACGTTCCCTCATAATATTGCATAATGATATATTCATAGTTGGAGTGAGCCACAATGTGAAGTATCTCAATCGTTCCGCTGACTGCCCCTCCATTTTGGACGTTTTATCACTGTTTACCTCTCCTATTCGTCGATTTACTGATTCTACTCTTCTTTTTTTAAGATAATAAAAAAAGCGTCCAACGAGTATGAAAAATACTCATTGGACGCCTTATACAATTAATTAAGCTTTTTGATAGCGAAGCACAGGTGTACGAGCAGCGCGTGTTTCGTCTAGGCGAGTTACGACTGTTGTATGTGGTGCTTCTTGTACGATTGATGGATTTTCTTCTGCTTCTTTGGCAATTTGGATCATTTTATCGCAGAATGCATCTAATGTTTCTTTGGATTCTGTTTCTGTTGGCTCGATCATTAATGCCTCTTCCACATTTAATGGGAAGTAAGTTGTTGGTGGATGGTAGCCAAAGTCTAACAGACGTTTTGCGATATCTAACGTACGAACGCCAAGTTTCTTTTGACGACGACCTGATAATACAAATTCATGCTTACAATGACGGTTATATGGTAGATCGTAGAATGGCTCTAAACGACGCATCATATAGTTTGCGTTTAGTACAGCATATTCTGTTACAGCTTTTAAGCCATCTGGACCCATTGTACGGATATACGTGTATGCACGTACATTGATACCAAAGTTACCGTAGTAAGGTTTAACACGTCCGATTGATTGTGGACGGTCGTAATCGAAGTGATATGTTCCTTCCTCTGTTCTTACTAAAACTGGTTTTGGAAGGAATGGAATTAAATCTGCTTTTACACCTACTGGACCTGAACCTGGGCCACCGCCTCCGTGAGGACCTGTAAATGTTTTGTGTAAGTTTAAGTGTACACAGTCAAAGCCCATATCACCAGGACGTGCTTTACTCATAACTGCGTTTAAGTTTGCACCGTCATAGTATACTTTACCGCCAACAGAGTGAATAAGCTCTGCCATTTCGATAATGTTTTCTTCAAATAGACCAAGTGTATTTGGATTTGTTAACATTAATGCAGCTGTATCAGAACCAACTACTTTGCGTAAATCTTCAATATCTACTAAGCCATTTTCATCTGATTTAACAGTGATAGTTTCAAAGCCTGCAACAGTTGCCGATGCTGGGTTTGTACCGTGAGCAGAGTCAGGAACGATAACTTTATTACGATGGCCTTCACCGTTTGCTTCATGGAAGGCGCGGATCATCATTAATGCTGTCCATTCACCATGTGCACCAGCCGCTGGTTGTAATGTCACTTCATCCATACCTGTAATTTCAACTAATGAAGTTTGTAGATCGTAAAGAAGCTCCATTGCACCTTGAACTGTTGATTCATCCTGTAATGGGTGAACATTTGCAAAACCAGAAATTCGTGCAACAGCCTCGTTAATTTTAGGATTATATTTCATCGTACAAGAGCCAAGCGGGTAGAAGCCAGAGTCTACACCGTGGTTTCGACGAGAAAGTGCTGTATAGTGACGCATAATATCAAGCTCAGATACTTCTGGTAATTCCGCTGTTTCCGCACGTACTAAGTTTGCAGGCAGTAAATCTGCAAGATCAACCTCTGGTACATCAAGCGCTTCTAAGCTGTAGCCAACGCGACCTTCTTTGGAAATTTCAAAAATGAGTGATTGATTTTCGTTATGCATTAAGAGCCCCCATTTCTGCAACAAGTGCATCAATTTCTTCCTTCGTGCGTAATTCTGTTACTGCGATTAGCACGTGATTTTTAAGAGAGTCATATGTTTGACCTAAAGGATAACCACCGATGATACCTTTTTCAATTAAGCCTTTATTAATTTCTTTCACACATTTAGTTGTCTTCACAACGATTTCGTTAAAGTGTGCACCTTGGAATGCTACTGTGAAGCCTGCCGCTTCAAAGGCATTTTTAGCATAGCGAGTTTTCGCGATATTTTGGATAGCCATTTCACGAACGCCTTGCTTACCTAGAGCAGTCATTGCTACAGAAGCAGCAAGTGCAAGAAGCGCTTGGTTCGAACAAATATTAGATGTTGCTTTATCACGACGGATATGTTGTTCACGCGCTTGTAATGTTAAAACATAACCACGACGACCTTCACCGTCTACTGTTTCACCAACAAGACGACCAGGAACTTTACGCATGAGCTTCGTTGTTACTGCAAAGAAACCACAGTGCGGACCACCGAATGCTTCAGAAATACCGAAGACCTGTGCGTCCCCAACACAAATATCAGCACCTAGCTTACCAGGTGGTGTTAAAACCCCTAGTGAAAGTGGGTTTGAAGATACGACAAATAAACTTTTTGCTTCATGTGCAATATCGCCAATTACTTGTAAGTCCTCTATTTGACCAAAGAAGTTAGGATACTGTGTTATAACAGCTGCCGTATTGTCATCAATTAGTTCTTTTAAAGCTTCTACATCTGTCACACCATCTTTATGTGGAACAGTAACAATTTCAATGGATTGACCGTATGCATATGTAGCAACGACATCGCGATACTCAGGATGAACTGTTTCAGATACTAAAATTTTCTTACGGCGTGTATGTCCAGCTGCAAGCATACCTGCTTCCGCTAATGCTGTTCCTCCATCATACATAGAAGAGTTTGCAAGATCCATACCTGTTAGCTCTGCAATCATCGTTTGGAATTCAAAAATTGCTTGTAATTCCCCTTGTGAAATTTCTGGTTGATATGGAGTATACGCTGTGTAAAACTCTGAACGAGAAATAACATGGTCCACGATAATTGGTTTATAGTGGTTATATACGCCTGCACCTAAAAACGATACGTTAGCATTTGTATCTTTGTTTTTCCCAGCAAGTGCCGTTAATTCTTTTAATAAAGCTGATTCAGATTTTGCTTCTTTAATATCATACAGGCCTTTAAAACGTACTTTTTCTGGAATATCCTCAAATAACTCATCAACTGAGGATACACCAATTACGTCTAACATTTCTTGTTTATCTTGCTCCGTCATAGGTAAATAACGATGTTTCATAAATGTAGGTCCCTCTTTTCAACTATTATTTTGAACGCTTGTAAAACGGTGTTTCAACTGTTACTACCTTTAAATGCTTACCACGAATTTCGATTTCCAATTCAGTTCCGATAGTTGTGAATTGACTGTCAATTAAAGCGTGACCAACATTACGTTTAGAGGAAGGAAGCTGTGTACCTGTTGTCACTTCACCGATTTCCTTACCATCTTTAAACACTTTGTAGCCATGACGAGGAATTCCTTTATCGATCATTTCAATGCCTACAATTTTACGTGACAGTCCATTTTCTTTTTGTGCCGCCAATGCATCATGACCATTAAAATCCTCTTTATTTAATTTCACAGCAAAACCAATACCAGCCTCAAGAGGTGAAATTGTCGCTGATAGCTCTTGCCCGTATAATGGAAGACCGGCTTCAAAGCGAAGTGTATCACGGCAGCCTAAACCTGCTGGAACAACACCTTTGTCTTTTCCAGCCTCTAAGATTTTACTCCATAAAGCTTTAATATCTTCTGGAGAGCCGTATAACTCAAAGCCATCTTCTCCTGTATAACCGCTACGAGATACTAATGCTTTATGACCAGCAACTTCAACATCTGCTTGGAAACGGAAGTATTTAATCGTTTTTAAATCCGTATCTGTTAATGTTTGAAGGACCTCTTCTGCTAATGGACCTTGAAGGGCAATTTGTGCATAAGCATCTGACTGATTGTCGATCGTCACATCATATTGATGTTGATTTTCCATCATCCAATCATAATCTTTTTCAATATTTGCCGCATTGACGCACAATAAATAATGATTGTCTGCTAATTTATACGTTAATAAATCGTCGACAACGCCACCGTCTTCATAGCACATTGCATTATATTGCGCTTGACCTACTGCAATTTTCGAAATATCATTTGTCAAAAGATTTTGTAAAAAATCTAGTGAATCAGGTCCAGTTACTAAAATTTCACCCATATGTGATACATCAAATAAGCCAGCACGATTACGTACTGCATCATGCTCTTCTTTAATAGAAGAGAATTGCACTGGTAATTCCCATCCACCGAAGTCGATTGTTTTACCACCAACCTTTGCATATTCTTCAAATAGAGGTGTACGCTTTAATTCATTCGTCATTATTTTTGCCCCCTTATTGTTAGTTACATTTTTTACTGGTAGTAGTTCGTCTGCTTTTTATTAGTACAATCATGCTTCCCCTGTTTATTCATCCAAATAAGGAACTAACAGGAAAAACATTGAGACATAAAAAAAGACAGACGAACCCCTTTTCGGGATTCTCTGTCCTTAAACCTGAAAGTTACACCAGACTGGCTCGCATACCTACAATGCCAATCAGCCGGCTTTCCCCTTTGGTGGCTGTTGTACTACAGCTCTCTCCAGAGTTGCGTCTTGTACGAGTCCTTTTACCTGAGAGATTCATAACATTTTGCTATTTGCTCCTTCGGTGACGTCTATACGTGCTCTCCCCGTACAATCATCCGCCCAAGATTATTCATCTTGGTACTATTTAGTATTCAATGAACATTAAGTTACTTATTTGTCTATATCCTAACATTAATTACATTGAAAAGGCAAACATTTTTTATTTTATATTAAAACACGAACGTTATAGTTGTTTTAATTCACTATAGTTCGCCTTTCAGTCTTTTAACTTGGAATACTAAATACTCAAGAATTTGGCGGATCGTCCGCCCCTCTGTTAACACTTGTATATGTCCTGCCTCACGATAGAACTTTCTTCTGTAATGATACAGCTTCTCTAGTTCCTCTTTCGTTGAACTCTGTACAATCGGTCTGTTCGGATCATGCTGTATTCGTATATATATATCTTCGAATGTCGCATCTAAAAAAAACACGAGCCCACTGCGTCTCATTATTTTTCTATTTTCAGCATTGACTGCCACTCCACCACCAGTTGAGATAATACAAGCTTCATCACGGAAATTTTTCAAAAATTCTGTTTCTATTTCTCGAAAACGTGCTTCTCCGTATTTTTCAAATATCTGTGGAATTGTCATACCCTGCTGTCTGACAATCTCATGATCCATATCATAATATGGCATCTTTAACAAATAGCTTAAACGTCTTCCTAAAGCACTTTTCCCGCAGCCCATAAAGCCCACTAAATATATTTTTCGCATTCGAATCACCTTCTTATAACTACGATTCTACACTGTTTGACAAAATTTGTCCTAATAAATTTATCGTAGCTCGAACATTCAGCTTTTCTAGACTATCATATGTCCGAAACTGAATCTCATAAGACGTACAATAAGTAAGAACAAAAGTAGTTACAAAAAATAATAATGCAATTGCGATTAAAAAAATAGCCCCTTTGTCATTTTTCAATAACTGGAACATAGAAAGTTCTCTCCTTTTTGATACCACTTGGAAGAAGTTCAACAGCAACTGTTAACATATCTTTTTCATATTGGAACTGGCATTTATTAATACCAATTAGCATTGGTACATGACCACCATTTACTTGATCACGAATAATATTGCCATAACAATCAATATGATGAATGGTATCTGCTGCTTGGAAGGTAATTCTCTTTTGATCTTGTCGAATCGTAAATGATGAAATATCATCTAAATACATATTCAAATCATAAACAAAAAGTTCCCACTTTGATTGTTCATTAGATAGTACCGTTGTTTTCATTTCTGCAAACCACAGCATAATGAACACTACAAGATGCGCAATAAGCACAAAAACAACTAATTGGAACAACGCTTCTAATAATGTATAGCCTCGTTCATTCATCGACTTCACCTGTCAGTTGTATACATTTTTTACGTAATTCTTGCGTATTTTGAAAGCTTACACATATCCCTTGTCCAATTATAGACCACTGAAAATCTACATGTTCAATTGTTTTAGTGCCTTCCGTTTGCTGTAAATAACGAAAATGCTTTAAGCCTTCATAGGCCGTTTCCGCTGCGATAACTTCTAACTTCTTGTTATAAAGAGTCGTTTTCATCGTGTAGCTAATTGGGATTAATGTCGTGCATAATAACATGACAATGACTACTGATAAAATCGTTTCTACAAATGAATAACCAGATTCATTCAACTCTCGACCTCCCTCGTCCTAACGTAATCACAACCTTTTTAATGCCTTGAGGCGTCTTAAAAGAAACAGTCCCAGGTGTCATGACGTTTCCATTGTAGTTGTATATAATCGTGTAAATCGAACTCGAAGCAGGCATGAACTCAACCCCTTTCGGAAAAGGTCGTTCATATAATTCTGTAAAAATATCCTTTTTAATGATGTATCTCTTTGATGAGCTTTCAAACTTCATCGAGATATATTCCCTTTGGTGCATACTATAAGTTTGGATATATTGGACATCTAATTGAATTTGTGTAAAAAATCGCTCAAGCTCCCTCGTTTCCTCTGCTTTTAATGAATACTTTACGACAATCGCTGATAAACACATAACGATAAACAATACCATTAGCATTTCAACAAACGTATAGCCCCGCTCACTTTTTATAACACCCATCAGCTACCCGAACCAGTATCGGAAGAGGTCTTTGCCAATCGCACCTCACCGTCATTCGTTATCATAATCTCTTCTTTATTAGGACAGGTCGTTTCATTCTTCTTCAAATAGCCTTTTGCTACCAAATCTTCAATTGTTGGATAAGCCATAAAATCTACTCGATACGCCTCTACCTGCCCCTGCACCATACTAATATATGCTTTACAGCCTTTCTCATCGACGGTAGCAAAATGTTTCGTAACATTTGGGATTGTAATTAAAATTAATACCGAAATAATCAAAAGGACAATTAGCATTTCAATCAATGTAAAACCGGCTTGCTGCTTTAGACGTTTCATTATTATCCTCCTATACTAGTTCAATCATGTGATATATTGGTAATAATAAACTTACATATGCGGCAACGATGCACATTGCGATAATAATAAAGAAGGTTGGTTGTACAAATGCAAGGATTTTATGCAATAGTTGCTCTTGTTTTTCTGTTAATAATTCGCTGTATAGTACCAGCTCTTTTCCTAAATAGCCACTTTGCTCTCCATGCTCAACAAATATCGAGAAATCCTTCTGCCAAACTGTCATCAAATGAACAGCTTGTGTCAGCGTATCACCAAAAACAACACGCTCCTTTAAACATCGTGCCAGATACTGTAGAAACGGTTGAAGTCGTTGCTCCTCTAAGATCTGTAGACTCGCCTGTAAAGAAAATCCACTTTGTAGTAGACTTCCTAAATAAGCAGCAAATTGTCTCGTCAAAGACATTCGTATATAAATACGAATCAATGGCGTGTTTAGGATAATGTTTAACTGGCGAGCAATGGGACGTCGTTTGAGATAAAGGTGAAAAATAAAAATACTACATATTACTGCTATGCCTGCGACAATTAAAGCATCGGGAAAATGCAATAATACTTTTGATAAAGCAATGCCTGCCTCCTCTGTGCCGACAGTTCGACTTGTCACCATTTTTTCTATATTAGGAAAGAATATGGTGCGAAATACTAAAAACAACAGCAACAAAAATATAATGAGTACTATTGGATATAAGAGTAGCTTCATTAATTTTTTCTTCGTCGTTTCACTTAAAGCCATTTGCTGTGCCACACCTTTTAACGTCTCAATCATACCCCCATTGTTTTCTGCAACTATAATGGCGACTAAATGATGCTTTGGAAGTTGCAATGCTTCAAAAATCCCTGAAACACCAACTCCTTGCCTCAACTTTTCATTGATCAGCTTTTGTATTTCTTCATGCCCTTCAATATGATGAGGTAATAGAATAGAAATAGCCTGTGGAAATAAATAACCTTCTTGCATTAACACGCTTAGTCGACTAAAAAAACGAGCTTGTTCTCTTACTCGCCATTTTGTTGCCTTCTTGTAATCTAATCGAATTCTTTCAATAAACTTTCGTATTCGCATAGTTCTGACTCTCTATCAATTCTTTTTGACCTGCAAGCGTTAAATTATGTGGTAGCTCATAGCTAGTTTTTTGCATAATTGCTTTGATGGCCATTTGAAGATGAACATCGCTTAATATTTCAAACAATGCACAGCGTTCCTCCTTGACTATTGGTGATTGGAAAAGTGTTTGAGCAACAATTCCTACCACAGTTTGACGAAGTTCTTCTATTGAAATACCTAAGTCTATAAATCGATAAAGGCAGTTTACCGAATCCTTGGCATGAATGGTCGTTACTACTAAATGACCTGTTAAACTCGCCTCGATTGCGATTTCTGCAGTCTCTTTATCACGTATTTCACCAATCATAATAACGTCAGGTGAGTGGCGTAAAATAGCCTTTAAGCCTGTAGCATATGTAACGCCAGCTCGTTCGTTTACTTGAATCTGTAAAAGGTTTGCTTGGTTATTTTCTACAGGATCCTCCAATGAAATGACATGTCGATTAAGCTCTGTCGAACAGTAATGGATTAGGGAATATAAAGATGTTGATTTACCAGAGCCCGTTGCACCTGTGAAACATAAAAGTCCTTGCTGATGTTTCACTAGTTCCATTAACAAGTCTGCTGAATACTTGGAATAAGATAAGGAAGTAAGTGGGAATGCATGATTTTGTAGAAGCAATCGGATAATTAGGCTTTCTTTTAAAAATACTGAGGGAAGTGTAGAAACACGAAAGGCATATTGATCTTGTTCCATAGCTTTTTGGAAGGAGCCGCTTTGGGGTTTGCGACGCTCACTAATATCTAATGCCGCTAAAAATTTAAAAAAGGAAATCATTCGTTCCGCAAGATCGTTTGGTAATTCACCTGCATGGAGCAGCTTATCATATTTTCGAAAATAAATACGATATCGTATACTCTCTGGAACTAATAATAAATCTGATGCACCGAAATGATAGGCTTTTAGTAAAAGTTGCTCACATTTTTGTTCAACAACTGTTTCAAAATTTTTCATATTCGCACCCCTCTTCTGGTTCATTCGAATATGACCGCTCTATTCGTTATTTCCTAGTATAGATAGAAACTTGTCACGAGAAAAGCCCTTTTCTTAAAATAAAAATTTGCTATAAAATTTCCTATCAAACATGTTTTTTGCTATAAAAATGTGGATAACATGCAAATTCCCACTAAATTTGAACATAATCCTATGAAAAAGTTAATATTTATGACTAAAGGAACTGTATCTTTTTCAATAATGCAATATAATAGAAACAACATGATTTTTTTCCTACACTTGGCAGAAGAAGTAATATTCAAAAAAATTTACATAGAGGTGAAGAAAATGATCCATCCATTAAAAATTACTAGTACATTGGCCGATGAAACTAGATACTCTATTTATGAGTACATACTACAAGAGAAGAAAACTGTAACGGTCCAAAATATCGCTGATAAATTCGGCATCCATCCAAACGTTGCACGTTTACACTTAACAAAGCTCTCAGAAATCAATATAATTACCGCTGATTTTGCCAAAACTGGGAAAGGTGGTAGACCTGGTCGCGTATATAAGGCCTCAGATAAAGGTGTATCATTAACGTTCCCGAGGCGTGATGAAGATCGACTATTAAAATGGACAATCCAATTAATTGAAGAATTTGGACCGTCTGCATTAGAAAGATGTCAGAACATTAGCTACCAAGACGGTTATCAGCAAATGAAGAATTATGTCAATGCCGAGTTACAATTAAATAATACCCTTTCCTTCGAACAGAAGCTTCAGCTATTAACTGACAATGCAGCATTAATTGGCTATATTCCGCAAGTACAACAAACAGAGCATGGTAAAAGTGTGAATTTCTCCATTTTTAATTGTCCATTCCAGGAGCAGCTTACTACACATTCAGAAATTGTTTGTTCTTTACATGAATCCTATTTAAAGGGACAGGTAGATGCGTTATACTCGAGCAATGAGTTAATACAAATTGATAGCATGATACATAATTGCGATTTATGTAAATATGAAATAAACGTGACAGAAATCGATAGCTAATTTTTAAAAATCAATTGTTTGTCACAAAGAAGAAGAAGTTCCAGTTTACAGATACCTTTCATATCATTTATAATGAGTAAGAGATTATTGTGTCGTGGGCAAAAGGAGGGGAAATCTTCATGGATAATATGTATAAAGTTATGGCATTCTGGACAGGTATTTTTGCAGTTATGTTCTACCTTGGTGGTATGAACGAAGTATCGCTATTATTCGTAGGTAATACAGGTTTATTCTTATTATTAGGCTTCTTAAACCTTTCAGAACGTATGTACATGTACATTTTCGGAGCATATTTAACTGTGTTCTTTGCTGGCTTCACGTACTATACAACATTCATTCACGTACCTGGTGGCGGTCATTAATACAGAGAAAAACGCGTGTCTCATTAAGTGTGAGACATGCTTTTTTTATGCAAATTTATTCATCAGATGCATGATCATTTATGAAAGCATAGTAAAATCCCCCTTTGCATCAAATAGGTTAGATTTTGGTTTATTCTATCTATCCTACGAATTGCTAGGGGGATTTTTGTATTTTATGAAGTTAATTTAGGCTTTAATTTATTAAACACGAAGCTCTGTAATGTCACCCACAAAGAAGAAACTGTCCAATAAAATGGGATGGCTGATGGCATGAAAATTGAAGAAATAACAATCAGCATAGGCATCATAAATATCATTATTTTCATTTGTGGGTTGCTATTATCAGATAGTTTAACTGACATATAAATTTGAATCATCATCGTTAAACCTGCGATAATTGTCATAAAAATATCTGCAGATCCTAGATTAAACCAGAAGAAATTCTCATGCTTGATGGCATTACTTTTTGTAATGGTATAATACAGTCCGCTTAAAATCGGAAATTGAATGAGCGCTGTTAAACAACCTGTTTTCATACCTGAAAAGTTTTCCATCATTATTTGAGAGCTTTGCAACTGATATTCTTTACGCTCTTCTTCTGTTTTAGCCTTGCTTAAATTTGATTGTAGCTCTATTAATTTTTCCTTATTACCTAGCGACGTTTGTGTAACTGCTAGTTGGGATTTAAAGGATTTATAATTTGGATACATTAATATTAAGCGTATTAGCACTGTTAAAATCACTAAGGCAGCTACATAGCTCCCCGTAAAATTAAAGATAGTATCTAGCAAATTTGTCAGTGGTTGTGTTATAAATTCAAACATTAATTAATTTCTCCCCTTTTATAATAATTTTTCTTATAAAAGGGATACTAATTCTTCGTCATTATCTGATTTACTGTAAATTACTTTTCTCAACCATTTATTAAGAAACATATGAGAAGGATAAATTTTACTTTCGAAATTGACATTGACAGTTAAATCAATTGATACGTCAAGATTCGCGTCAATGACAGTAATTTTATCAAAAATAGTATAAATGTATACTTTAATAAATGGACTATGTTGTACTAAATAACTAAAATCAGTAATAAGCGATAATAGCAATAATAATTCCATTTACATCACCTATTTTTATTTTATCATAAATGAGTGTAACTGTATAAATTTTCCAAGTCCTTCACCAAAAGTTTTAGGATGTAATTTGTAAAACATATGCCATATATAAGTTGATTGGAGTGAAGGCTGGGCGACTCCTCGGGGATTAGCGATTAGAGGAACGAAGGCTAAAACCATCACGTCCTGTGATAACGCCTTCGTGACCAACATCTTGTTGGCCCGAGACCCTGGAGCGAGCAACGCGAGTGAAGCGGCTCATCGGACGCCCCCAGGAAAGCGCCCAGCCGGAACGGAAATCAACCCACGCTATGATAATGAGCCATTTTTAACTATCGCCTATCCTTAAAAACCATTCAAGAAAGGATTTGTCTCCATTTCTGCACCAACTGTTGTATAATTCCCATGACCAGGGTAGATAATAGTATCTTCAGGTAGCGTCAATAACTTATCATGAATGGATGCAAGTAATATTTTTGTTGAGCCTCCAAGTAAATCTGTACGACCAACACCTTGCTCAAAAAGTGTATCTCCAACAATAGCGAAGCCATCATTTTCAAAGATATATGATATACTACCCGGCGAATGCCCTGGCGTAAAAATAGCTTTAAAACAAAAATCGCTTATTTCAAATAGCTGTTCTACTCTAATAATATTTTCTTCAGCTGGGGCACTGACAATATAATCTGGTAATGCTGCGTATTTACTAGAGCCATTTTTTGTTGGATCTGCTAACCAGCTCACTTCTTTTTCATGAATCCATACTGGAACATTAAAAGTCTCGCGGACGGCATCCACTGCGCCAATATGGTCAAAATGTGCATGTGTTAAAAAAATGGCTAGTGGTTTTAGATTGTTACTGCGGAGAGCTTTGATGATTCGATCTGCTTCTTCTCCAGGATCAAATATTAAGCATTCCTTATTTTTATTCGATACGATATAACAATTCGTTTGGACAGGTCCAAGTGAATAACTTCGTACGTTCATCATTGTTATCACCTCAATTACAATTATACAACCTTTGCCACAATTTGACGATAAATGTTCATAGTTTAAGCTATATTAGTTCTCGACAAAAACAGGTAGAACGTTTACAATTAAGGAGGAATATTGTTACGACATTCATTTTCTGATGTCGAAAGGAGTGTCAATTTCTAATGAACTTATTAATGGTTATTTTTGGTCTAGTTGCAATTTTAGCTGTAGTTGGTACATTCCAAGCACTTAAAGAAAAGAACCTTTTAAGCGTCGCTTTCAACTTATTAAGTGCTGTAGTATTCGGTTGGTTCGTAATTATGACAGTAATTAATAGCGGATACCCACCAAAATTACACTAAAATTCAGACAGAAAAAGAGCAGTCTCCATTACGAGACTGCTCTTTTTCTGTCGTTTTTATATTAATACCCTTCCAAAAATGATCATAGCCACTTTCCTTTAAGCAGTTTTTTTGGCTTCCAGAGCGTTTAAAATTCAATTTAATATTATTACATAAAAATTTTTCAATACGCCCTTATTGAAGTGTTAAAAGAAGTTTTTACACTATTTGTTTTGGTATCCACCATATGGATGAAAATAGCTCGTCACTTCTGCTAAAAATCGGAAAATGTAGATTGAACATCGTGCCTCTCCCCTAGCAGTGCAAAAAAAGAGATCTCACATTAGTGAGATCTCTTTTTTTGTTACTTGACTGCCCCTTGCTTCAAGTTACCTGTCTTTTGGTCATAGAAGCGGAGTAAATCACCGTTTATGATGGCATCCGAACTTTCTAGTTCTTTCGTAGCTCGATCAGCGTAAGGCTGACATGGCTCACCATTAATTTCTTCGCCAGTAGCTTTGTCATAGCAAGCTTCACCAGCATATACATATTTATCTGTTACAAAACGACCGTCGCGGAATACAACGAAATCTTCATGCTCTGGTGAGAATAGGTCTGCACCAAGTTGCATATCCTTTGAAGTTTCAACGCCAAGAAGATGTAGAATTGTTGGACGTAAATCCATTTGTCCAGCAACCTCTGTCATTTCTTTACCATCACCTGATCCAGGGATATGAACGAATAAAGGTACTTCTTGTAGCATTGCATTATCAAATGGTGTAATGCTTTCTTTTCCTAAATATTGAGCCATCGCTTTGTTGTGGTTTTCTGAAATACCATAATGGTCACCATACATAACAATAATAGAGTTATCATATAAACCTTGATCTTTTAAACTTTGGAAGAAGTCTTTAAGTGCTTCATCCATATAACGAACTGTTTGGAAATAACGATTTAATGTACCTGAGTTTGAATTATATTCAGGAATCATGACATCTTCTGGATCCAATGTGAATGGATAGTGGTTCGTTAAAGTAATTAATCGTGAATAGAATGGCTGTGGCATATCTTTCATTAATGCTGCAGATTGCTCTACGAATGGGATATCTTTCATACCCCAGTTCACAGCTTGCCCTTCGCCAATCTTATATGAATCTATGTCATAGAATTTATTAATGTGTAATGATTGATACATCATGTCACGATTCCAGAATGATTTATTATTCGGGTGCATGACATTTGTAAAGTAGCCATTTTCTCCAAGGCGCTCAGCCATTGAGTTATACGTATTTCCACCATGCGTGAAGAATACCGCACCACGACCTAAGCCAAACAATGAGTTTTCTGTAATAAACTCTGAGTCAGAAGTTTTTCCTAATCCAGTTTGGTGGTAGAAATTGCTGAAATAATACGTATCTTTATCTTTTGTTAAAGAGTTTAAGAATGGTGTAATTTCATGACCATCCATTTGGTTATTAATCACAAAGTTTTGTAAAGACTCCATCGACACAAGAATCAAATTACGCCCCTTGTATTTACCAAACATTTGAGGGTTGACCGCTGCTTGATTAGAACGAATATAGTTGTTCACTTCTACTAGTTCACTGCCATCCGCTAATGCACGTTGAGCAGAAGATTTTGATTGAATATAAATGTCATATAAATGGTAGTTATAAGTACCGATGTTTTTCACAAGTAATTCACGGTCAAAGCTACGTGTTAACAATTGTGGACGCTCTGTTTCAGCTAATCCTAAGTTTAAGAACGACACAGCAATCGCTAATACGAAGTACGCGCGACGGAATTCCACGTTGACTTTTACTGTATCTTTCATTTTAGGCAAATATTTATTAGCTAAAATTAGAATAAGTACGTCAACGAAATATAATAAATCCCAAGGACTTACAATTGCTGCTACTGAAGTTCCTAAATCACCAAAGTTATTTGTTTGGAATAATACCGGTAACGTAATAAAGTCATTGTAGAAACGATAGAACGCAACATTCCCGTATAAAACAATCGACAAAATAACACTGATAGTTATTATATAACGACTTTTAACTTTTGGCGATTTAAAGAATAACGATATACCATAAGCAAATAGCACGAAGCTTAATGGATTAATAAACAAAATAAATTGTTGCATCGCATTTTCGATTTTCATCTCAAAGCTTGTGTGATAAACAATGACCGTTTTTATCCAAGTTGCTACAATTGCTAGTATCATAAATGAATGTTTAGGCCACTTTATTGATTTCATCCTTAACATCCTCCCTACTTTCTTACAAAAAAATAATAATTTTCAACAATTTGTTACTGAAACAAAATATATCTTAATCCATTTTTTACAGATAATCAATAGATATATTTTGGGAAAAACTGTACTTCTTGGTCGTATATGCGCCAGATAGTAATATATACGTTTTTGTTTGTAAAAAGTTTCGTAAAACATAAAAACAGTGGAAAACCACTGTTTTTAAGAATATTACATACATGTTACATTATCTTTACAATACCACAAATGAATTATATTTAAAACATTACTGATTATTTTCTTTTATGCGAAGCTTTGTTGTTTCTTGTCGAATTAGTAATAATGCCATTTGGTAATCTTTAATATCTAGTACATTCGCTTTATACAACTCACGAATTTCATCCTCCATTAACATCAAATCACCAATACGATCTCGTGTGTAAATATAAGTGCCGTATGTTTTCAATAGTTCATAAATATCTAACATTTTGTCCATTTTAGTTCGCTCCTCGTTGTGTTACACAGTCAATACGTTTTGTCGGTGTCACAATGATATCTACTGGGCAATCGTGCGCTTCTTTGGGTACATGTTCATATAGCTGCTCATTAAATAGCAGAGACATGAGCTTACCCTTCTTATAGTTTAATACATAGCGATCATAATAACCACCGCCATAGCCTATTCGATAACCGAACTTATCAAAAACAACTCCAGGAACAAGTATGACATCCATTTCATTTGCGTCAACAAACTCACACTTCTCTGGAATTGGCTCACGCAAATGCATATAAACAGTTTCAAGCTGGGTAAACGATTCAATGGCGTAAAATGACATTTCTCTTGTTTTTGGATTGCATTTAGGTACAGCGACTTTTTTACCAAGTTGCCACAGTTCTTCTATTAATGGAATTGTGTCGACTTCTGGCTTATTAGAAATGGTGATGCCGATTGTAGTTGCTTCTATTATATATGGTTCCTGCAGCACTTTTTTTACTACAGCAAATGATTGATCGTGATAAGCTACTCCGCCCATTTTGGCAAGAGCTTCCTTTACCTCGTTCCGCAAAGTTGTTTTGTCCATGCTAAGTTACCCCCTATTAAAATGTAGAAAGCCAAAACCACAAGTGGTTTTGGCTTAATGAGCGATTACTTAGTTTCACGGTGAAGAGTGTATTTCTTCTCGCGAGAGCAATATTTTTTAAGTTCAAGACGCTCTGGATTGTTACGCTTGTTCTTTTTAGAAATGTAGTTACGTTCGCCGCAATCTGTGCAAGCTAAAGTAATGTTTACGCGCATTATTAACCCTCCCACTCTATATCAAGAATTAAAATTTTGAGCATGATTTATACGACTAACCTATTATAACATAAAATGAAAAAAAATCTACCTTCATTTCATATTAAGTTCGCATATGGTAAAATACCTATAATTACATAACTTAATGAGGTGAAACTATTGGATTTATCCATCATACTTATGATTGTGGGGATTCTCCTAATTATTGCGTCGTTCTTTTTCAAAAATAGCGCGAAAAAAGTCGAACAAGATGTAGAGGAGCTATCCATCTCAATTTTTCAAGAAACAAATAATTTAAAACGTCGTCTAAAAATTGTTGAAGAGGAGCTGTTATTAGAGCCAGAGTTTCAGGTTAAATCACAGTCAGCGCAAACTAACGCTATACCAAATCCGAAGGTCCAACAGGTTATGCAAGCGGTTCAACAGGCTGCTCAGACATCGAAGACTGGACAAGCTACTCCAAAAACGAAACCTATACATCAAATTATTATAAGTCAGGTGCTTGAACTAAATAAGCAGGGTCTTTCTGTACCCGATATAAGTATTCGTTCAAATTTAACTGAAGAGCAAGTCCGTCAAGTGATTGCAAACGGAGGTCGGTAATTCATGAATAAGTCCGCTATCCGTGCATTTGGCATTGCACTTTTTCTTGTCGGAGCATTGTTAGCCTTAGCTGCTCGTTTTGATCTCAATATCGGTCTTCCAACTAAAGCTTCCACAAATACAGAACATGTAGAGGAGCTACAAAAAAAGCTTGAACAGGCAAATAAAGAAATTGCATTGTTAAAGGAACAAGCTAAGCAAGCTCCAAAGGAAAATAATCAGAAGACAGATGCACCTGCAACAAAGGCTAAAGACAATCATAAACCGGCAGATACACCGACAAACGCTAAAACAATGACACTTCAAATTTATAGCGGTATGGAACCATATACTGTGGCGCAAAAGCTTGAAGATGGTGGCATCATCGAAAATAGTGTTGAAATGGAACTTTTTCTTGCTAATCCTAAATACGCACGAAGCTTACAAATTGGCTCATACGAGGTCAATTCTTCGATGTCTTTAGAGGAAATTGCAAAATTGATTACAGGGAAAAAGCAATAACATTACGATCCCATTGATAAAAAAGGCTGTCACCCGAAAATCACAACTACTGATTTTCGGTGACAGTCTTTTATTTTATGAAATTTGTTCTAAAAAAGCTTGCATCATTATACTGCCCTCTTGCGTCCCAATGGATTCTGGATGAAACTGTAGCCCAAAAAGTGGATACTCCTTATGTTGAATCGCCATAATTTCACCATCATCACTGGACTTTGCTAAAATATTAAAATCCTCATGTAAGGTGTTTTGCTCAATGACGAGGGAATGATAGCGCATTACTTCGATTTTACCGTCTAACTGAGCAAATAAGCTTGTTTTTTCATATTCAATCGTCGATAGTTTTCCATGCATTATATTTTTAGCTTGAACGATGCTCCCCCCAAAAGCTTGCCCTATCGATTGATGTCCAAGACAAATGCCTAAAATAGGAAATTTCGTATAAAGCTCTTTAACAACATCCACTGTTATTCCTGCATCAATTGGCATACCTGGGCCAGGCGATAAAATAATGGCTTCTGGTTGCATTTTCTTAATCTCTTCAATTGTTATTTCATCATTACGTACTACTTTTACATCTTTCTGAAGCATACATATTTGTTGAAACAAATTATAGGTGAATGAATCATAGTTATCGATCAGTAAAATCATTTTTTACCTCCAATAGCGCGCGAGCTTTATTCAGTGTTTCCTCGTATTCAGACAATGGCACTGAATCGTAAACAATTCCAGCCCCTGCCTGCACATGGGCACGATGATCCTTTATGATCATTGTCCGAATGGCTAGCGCTAAATCCATATCCCCTGTAGCGGATATATAGCCTACTGCACCTGCATAGACACCTCGCTTCACAGGCTCAAGCTCATTAATAAGCTGCATAGCGCGAATTTTCGGCGCACCTGATACTGTACCAGCAGGTAAGCACGCTCGGAGAACATCCAAAACATGGACATCATCACGTAATTCGCCGATAACCTCTGATACAATATGCATAACATGTTTATAACGCTCAATATTCATATATTTCATTAGCTTCACTGAACCCACTTTGGCAATACGTCCAAGATCATTACGCCCTAAATCCACTAGCATACGATGTTCAGCAATTTCTTTTTCATCATTTAATAAACCTTCCGCGATCGCGTTATCCTGCTCCACGTATTTACCTCTAGGCTTCGTTCCAGCAATCGGATTTGTCGTTACCTTTCGATCCTTCACCTTAACGAGACTTTCAGGGGATGTACCTAAAATGGTATACGCACCAAAATCCATATAGAACATATATGGTGATGGATTAGAAGTACGTAATTGACGATATAAAGCGAAAGGATTACCTGTATATGGTGAAGTGAAACGTTGTGATAAAACAATCTGGAAAATATCCCCTTTACGAATATGCTGCTTTGCACGTTCAACCAGTGCCACAAAATTTTCTTTGGCGATCATTGGTTTGAAATCAAGCTTGCCAAACATCATGTCGTCACACATTGTTCCAGCATATAGCTGTTCCTCCATCTTGGAGATTGCTAGCTCCATCGCTTCATAGGAACGCCCTTCATCAAATAAATCAATCGCTGCTAATGTTACCTCTTGCTTTAAATGATCAAAAACAATGAATGTATCATAGAAAAAGATATGAACATCTGGCATTTCTAAATCATCCTGCAAGTATTCACCTATTTTCTCTGTATAAAATGCTGTTTCGTACCCAAAGAACCCAATTGCTCCCCCGAAAAAGGCAAAAGGATACTGTGCCCTATGCAACGGCATAATCTGTTGTAATTTTACGAATACATTGGCGCTCGATTTTTCTGTTTCTCCATCTTTGGTAAAAGAATAACCATTCCTTTCTCCTATCAGTTCTGCAATTGGGTTGACGGCAATAAATGAGTAACGCCCACTTTCTTCATGCTTGGCAGACGATTCGAAAAGCATCTTATGCTTCCCTTCAAGTGATTGATAAACGGAAATAGGCGTCACCATATCACCTTTCAACGCCTTCACGGCAAACTTTCTAAGCTCAACTGTCATACTCTTTCTCTCCTTTTCTATGCTCTGCTCTTCTACACCAAAATGATCAATTATGCATTGGCGTAATTGACGCTGCCGCTTCGTTAGACTCCGCTTTCGTTTCTATAAACTTTGCGTCCGCTTTTTGAACTGTGTAACACTGTTCAGTTCCGCCAAAACATATAAAAAGGCCTTTCCATCACAAAAGGACGGAAAAGCCGTGGTGCCACCTTCATTGGTCTTTATCAATTATGCCCTAGCATAATTGCATTCAGCTGATGTTTGGATATCCGCTGAATGAGTTAAAAGACCCACTCTATCCCCTGTAACGTAGGCAGACGCTAATCCATACTTTATTCAGGATTAGAGCTCCGAAGTCCATTCACCATTCATTTGTACTAGTTTCCACCAACCACTAGCTCTCTATAACAAATAATAATAGCTACTACTCTTCATCAAAGCTGATTACATGTTTTCATTGTAAAGCAAAAAAACTAACAATTCAAATTATTTTTTATTACGAAACCATTCATCTTCAGCTGGATTTGCTAGTATTATATTTAGTTCTTGAAAGATTTGACGAATAGCAAACAAAATATCCTGTCGCACATTTAGCATCACTGCGGTATCATTGGTTGCCACATAGAAACGCACAAGGACGCGATAAGAGGTTGGATAAAACTCATCTATAAATACATGAATCATTTCTTTCTCTGTTTGAGCATGCAAATAAATTTCCTTTTGAATAGCATTTAAAGCACTGCGTAATTTTTCTTCTTCATTTTCAGCAGCTACCAATAAAAATTGCTCACATTTTCGTTTTTCTCGTTTCGATAAATTATAGATTGGTCGATTTACCAAATAGGAGTTAGGTACGTAAACAAGCCCTTTATCACCCGTTTGAATTAAAGTACTTCGAAGATTAATATCTTCAATAGTTCCTTCGATTTTTTGGTCCTCTGTTGCTATCCAATCGCCAATTTGAAACGGGTTGTCTAATGCGACTGACATCCCACCAAAAACATGCGCTAGTGTATCTCGAATACCGAAGGCAATCGCTACACCCGTTAAGCCAATCCCGGTTAAAAAGCCATTCAAGTTAAAGTTCCAGAAAGAAGCAATCGTAAACATCGCCAATATCATAATAAGCACTTTTCCTATACGAAGAAAAAAAGGTAACAGGACATTTGGTTCCTCATCATTATTCAACGGTAGTGGCTGCTTTGTATAAAAATGTAATACATCATATACGCCTTTAAAGGCAAAAAACACCATAATAGACAACACAAAATTTTTAGTTGCTACATGTGTAAATAAAAAGATTTCTAATAATATCGATAAACTGAGTACAATCACTGCAGACATAAATGCATAACGAATCGCTTTATTAAATTGTGCGAGCACTGTTGCCTGAAAGTTTTGCTGACGATTTCTCAAAAATGTAACAGTAAGATTAATAACTTTCTTTATAACAAAATGCTGAAAAAGCCAACCAATTACACAAAGTGCAACGGCAATAACAACTTCCATCCACGTTGGGGTTGAAATATCTGGTAATAACCATCTCAATGAATTCAAATCTCATTCTCCTCTAACTACTATGTATATTCGCAGTAAAAGAGCCGATCAACAATGCGATCAGCTCCGTTTTTATTGAATAGCGTCATCCGCAAAAAAAGCTTTGTTGGCAAACCAAAATTGTTGCTCATTAAAATTATGTTCATGCATAGCGATCACCGAAAATTCAGCATGATACTTACGTTTCATTTCCTCAAGTACAGCTTTCGCTTGCTTTCCATCGAGATGCTGCCCATCGGTCGGAGTACCTTCTGTAAAAATAATAATATCCGCTTCTGTACAATCTTGATTTTCTTGTAGCAAGCCCTTAACAAAATGGAGCACAGGCAGAACTGCAGCTTCTCCCTTTGCCTTATATTCAATAAAATCCTTAAAATCGGATAAATTTATATGGCCGTTTTCGAATCGATAATGTACATGAATTTGACTGTCATACGGAACGATATACAAATCTCGACGTTCACGATGCGCGTTCATAAAAAACGGTAAAATTATGCTTTTACAAAGCTCAGAATATGCCGCCATACCCGTTGTTTGTTCAAGACAGATAATAATTGGACCTGTTTCTTTTTTATATTCATCAAACGGAACATAGAGGATGTTTCCTTTTTTTATTGTTTGACGATTTAACTTTTGGCGCCTAGCTACCTGCCACTTTCGCTCATAATACATGCGCTGCTCTTTTCCATTGGCCAATCGTTCGGCTGGCTGAATAGCTGGTATATTTTCGCATATTTCATGCATGATATCTGCCAACTCTAGTGCAAATGCTGCCATATTTCGTAATGTTTCACTCTTGTAAAAATAATCAATAAAAAAATGTTGTTCCTTGTTACTTAATTCCTCAAGATGTAAGTTTTCATATAGAAAACATAAAAAGTTACGTTGTTCTAACGTGAATTCCAGATCAAATTTCTCTATAAGTGATTCTACAGCGTCTTTCACGAAGCAGCACCTCCTCAGCACATTTTTCTGGATAATGTCTATAGTATAACCAAAATAATTTTTTGACAATACAATAACGCTAGCAGTATTTTGACGCTATTTTTAATAAAATGTTGCAGTTACCTAGCATTAATTAAATATGGCTCTTCGCCAAGACGAGGGGTTGATTTCCGTTCCGACTAAGCGCTTTGCCGCTGACGCTTCGCTTTCGCGCAGAGCAGAGCTTCCTGGGGGCATCCGATGAGCCGCTTAGGCCAGCACGATGTTGGTCACGAAGGCTTTATCACAGGATGTGATGGTCTTAGCCTTCGTTCCTCTATTTGCTCGCTCCAGGGTCTCGGGCCAGCACGATGCTGGTCACGAAGGCGTTATCACAGGACGTGATGGTTTTAGCCTTCGTTCCTCTATTGCTGATCCCCGATGAGTCGCTCAGTCTCCACTCCAATCAACTATCTCACTTAGTATGTATCTTCTAACATGACACTAATTTATAATGATAAAACAAAACTTCAGCAACAATGTTTTATCTGTGCGAAAGCGGAACGTCAGCAACAAGATTTTATTGTGTGAAAGCGAAGCAGTATCAATAAAGTAAGCTAAGGAAGCGGCTCTACACTCGCCACAGAATAGTTAGTAGCATGGGATCACTCTTATTTATAGCGGCACTATAATCCCCTTAACCGTTTGTTTTTCACCACTAATGAAAAAAAGAGCCTATAATTGGCTCTTCCGTTACTAATTATTCAATTCATAATGTTTACCTTTGACTAAGTAAAATAAGTGTTCGGCAATATTTGTTGCGTGGTCAGCTGAGCGTTCTAAATATCGGCAAACAAATGTTAAGTGTGTAATTTGAGAAATATGTGCTGGATTTTCAGCTCCTGCACGCAGCAATAGCGTTATTGTCGCTCCATATAAATCATCCACGTAATCATCTAGTTCAGCAATTTCCTTGGCATGAACAGTATCTTCCTCTGTAAAAGCTTTGATAATACTCTCTAGCATTTCTACAGTCTTGTTACACATCGTTTGTAAATTTGTTGTAGGAAAGACAAGTGGCTCTTTTCCAATACGAATCGTCTCTTTTGCAATATTTACTGCATAGTCCCCTACTCTTTCCATATCAGATGCCGCTTTGACAAGCACCATGAGACGACGTAAATCAGTAGCAACAGGCTGCTGCTTAGCAATCATTAAAATAACATGATCATTGATTTCTTCTTCAAGACGATTGATGATTAAATCGTCCTCAAGAATCTTTAAGGATGTCTCTAAATCCTGATTTAATAACGCTTCAAATGCTATTTTGAGAGCGTTGATACTACTATTAGCAATCTCGATAAATTGTTCTTGTACTTCTTTTAATTCCTGCTCAAAACGTTCACGTACTACCATCTAATGCTCCCCCTTAACCGAAACGACCTGAAATATAATCTTCAGTACGTTGATCTGCTGGTGTTTGGAAGATAACGTCTGTTTTATCGTACTCAACGACCTCTCCACTTAGGAAAAATGCTGTACGATCAGAAATTCGCGCCGCTTGTTGCATATTATGTGTCACAATAATAATTGAATAATCTTTTTTCAGCTCTTGCACAAGTTCTTCTACTTTTAATGTAGAAATCGGATCAAGTGCAGATGTTGGTTCATCCATTAAAATAACATCTGGTTCAATCGCTAAACAGCGAGCAATACAGATTCGTTGTTGCTGACCACCTGATAAACCATATGCGTTTTGATTTAAGCGATCCTTTACTTCATCCCAAATAGCCGCACCGCGTAAAGACTTTTCAACAATCTCATCAAGAATCTTCTTATTTTTTATGCCATGGATACGTGGACCATATGCAATATTATCGTAAATAGATTTCGGGAATGGGTTTGGCTTCTGGAACACCATACCTACACGAGTGCGTAATTCCTCAACAGTATAGCTTTTATCTAAAATATTGCGCTCACGATATACTATTTCACCTGATGTTCGAACACTCGGTACAAGCTCTACCATTCTATTTAGAGTTTTTAAATAAGTAGATTTCCCACAACCTGAAGGGCCAATTATAGCTGTTACTTCATTTTCGTAGATGCTTAAATTGATGTCTTTTAAACCATGATGATCACCGTACCATAAATTTAAATTACGTGTATCATATACTACTTTTTTGGCAACATCAGCAGATGGCTTTGTAGCCGAATGATTCGGTTTGACAATAGATTTTTCCTCTTTTATACCCAGTACCATAAGGTCACCTCATTAATAACGTTTTTGGAATTTATTTCGAATAAAGATGGCAATAGAGTTCATCAGTAAAAGCACTGTCATAAGAACTAAAATACCGGCTGCCGCTACATATTGAAATGCCTCCTGCGGACGTTTTGCCCAATCGTAAATTTGCATAGGCAAAGCTGTGAATTGGCTTAACAAACTATTAGGTAAAAACTGTAAAATAACAGGGATTCCAATAACAACAAGTGGTGCTGTTTCACCAATTGCACGAGACATCGCTAATATACTTCCTGTTAATATCCCAGGAATGGCTGCTGGTAACACAACATGCAAAATCGTTTGCCATTTTGTTGCACCCATACCGTAAGAAGCTTCGCGTTGTTCATTCGGTACTGCACGAATAGCCTCCTGCGCCGCAACAATGATCACTGGTAAAATTAATAAACTCATTGTTAAACCGGCTGCTAAAACACTTTTCCCTAGTCCCAACATTCGAACAAAAATTGTTAACCCAAGTAAACCAAATACAATGGAAGGTACTCCTGCTAAGTTCGAGATATTCATACGAATAAAGTCATTTAGTCTATTTTTCTTTGCATACTCCTCTAAATAGATCGCAGTCCCTACACCTATAATAATCGACACTGGAGCAACAACTGCCATCAGCCAAAGTGAACCTATTAAAGCTGCCTTAATGCCCGCTTTATCTGCAAAGCGTGAAGCGAAATTTGTTAAAAAATCGATTGTTAAATAGTCAGCACCTTGTGTTACTATACGGTAAAGCAAAATAACTAGTGTCACTAATGCAAAGGTTGTTGCTAAGAAGAATAATGACTTCCAAACTTTATTGAATGTAATACGCTTTGTCATTCGTTTCATGACGACAGTGTCATCCATATAGCGCATGCTAGTAAACCTCCCTGAAGCGTTTAGAAATATATTGAGCAAGTAAATTCATCACTAAAGTAAAGATAAATAATGTGAATCCTACTGAATAAATCGAATAATAAATTGTCGTACCATAACCAGCATCGCCTGTTGCAACTTGTACAATATAAGCAGTCATCGTTTGAATCGAGTCTGTCACATCTAAATCAAATTTAGGTGTAGATCCGCCTGCAAGTGATACGATCATCGTTTCACCTATTGCCCGGGAAATGGCGAGAACAACCGAAGAGATAATACCTGATAATGCAGCTGGTAATACTACTTTTATAGCTACCTCAAACTTTGTTGCTCCAAGAGCTAGAGCTCCTTCACGCATACTATTTGGGACAGATGACATCGCATCCTCAGAAAGTGATGTAATCATTGGTAGAATCATAATTCCTACAACAATACCCGGACTAAGTGCATTAAAAAGTTTCAGCCCTGGAATAATTTGTTGTAACATCGGCGTTACAAATGTTAATGCAAAGAAACCATACACGATTGTCGGTACACCTGCTAACACCTCTAAAATAGGCTTAACCGTACGTCTTATTTTTTCACTTGCATATTCACTTAAATAGATTGCAGAAGCAATACCAAATGGTACAGCTACGACAACTGCAATAAGTGTGACTTTCAATGTTCCAGCGATTAAAGGTAAAATCCCAAATAATGGTTCCTTTCCTGAAAACGGTAGCCACTGTGTACCAAATAGGAAATCCGTAATCGAAACACGTTTGAAAAATTCAAACGTTTCAAAAATAAGAGTGAAAACAATGCCAAATGTCGTCAATATAGAAATAAGTGCCGCAGAAAATAATAGAGTTGGCATTGCTTTTTCCACTATTTTCTTTGTTTTATGATTGCGCGAATTTGCAATTAATTGCTGCACAGATGATGTCTTGTTTTCTTTTTGAGAAACCATTGGGTGCTCCTTTCAAATAAGAGAGGGAAAGAGCATACATCTCTTTCCCTCTATGCATGTCTACTTATTTTAAGCCTTCTAAAGTCTTTAATGCTTCACTATATTTATCTTTAGGTAGACTGACATAACCAACAGTATCTGCCATGTCTCCCCCGTGTTCAAGTGTATATTTGATGAAATCATATGCCGCTTCATTATCTTTCATAGCACTATTTTTCACGTATACAAATAGTGGTCTTGAAAGCGGTGCGTATTCACCAGATTCAATTGTTTTATTTGTTGGCTCAATGCCGTTAACTTTCACAATACTTAATTTATCTTTATTTTCTAAGTAGTAAGCGTAGCCAAAGAAGCCGATTGCGTTTTTGTCACCCGCTACACCTTGAACTAGCATGTTATCATCCTCTGATAATGTTGCTGATTTTGCTAGATCAGCACCGTTTAAAATCGTTTCATCAAAGTAATCGTACGTTCCTGAGTCAGTACCTGGTGAGTAATACACGATCTTTTCATCTGGCCAAGATGGATCTATATCAGACCATTTTTTAGGTTTACCATCTTCAACCCAGATTTTCTTTAATTGCTCAACAGTTAAATCCTTCGCCCAAGTGTTTTCAGGATTCACAACAACTGATATGCCATCATATGCTAAAGGAAGCTCTGTAAAAGCAATTCCTGCTTTCTCTAGTTTTGCTTTCTCCTCATCTTTTATATGACGAGATGCATTAGAAAAGTCTGTCTCACCTGCGATGAATTTTTCAAAACCACCACCAGTACCAGAAACACCTACCGATACTTTGACATTTGGTTGAGTCCCTGCATACTCTTCAACAACTGCTTCAATAATTGGTGCGACTGTTGATGAACCATCACCTGCTACAGCGCCTTGCAGTTTTTTGTCAGCAGTGTCTTGTCCTGAGCTCGCTGGTGCGCTAGTTTCTGCATTGTTACCTTTTTGAGCAGAGTCGCTACCACATGCGCCAAGCATTAATGCTGAACCCATTACCGCTGTCATCGTTAAGTACTTCCACTTTTTCATCTCATTTGCCTCCGTCACTAACATTTTTATAGTTGTTTGCCTTACATTCTTTACTATAATGACTAAATGTTGAAGTCGTATAAACAGTTCGTAAAAGAGATGTAAAGGAATGTAATGCTTTGTAAACGATTGTAAAGATGAATTTACAATTGCAATTAATTTCGCCTTGGCGTAATTGTTCCTGTCGCTTTTGTAAATTGTCATAGGACGTGGCTTTCTTAGACTGAGTTCCTCTATTTCAGTAGGTGTATGGATACCCACTGAAAAGGGCCACATCCGCATTCATCTCACCACCTTCAGAGGCGGGAGTCTTCTTCTGAATGAAGATAAACTTGCTTCCTATTGGAAAGATGCTATAATAATCAATTGTGTCAGGAAATAATCTAAGAGGAGTTTGACTTTGTGGTTAAGCATGCAAAAGTACCAAATGCCGATTACTTTAAAACATATTTAACACTTGTTATGGAACATCGGAAATTTACTCTACAGGAAGCCGTTGATTTTATGGTAGAGTCTTATTTCTGTAATAATATAGAGCTTTATGGAATAAAACCGAAACAACAATTTGAAATAGCTATTCAACAATTATCTGTATAGTAAGTCTTGTATATAAAAATAAATAAAACACGGTATGAAAATTATGATCTTTCATACCGTGTTTTTTTTGCAGGTATTCTATAATACTCTGAAACTGTAAAAAAACCGCTAGGCCATTGAATGCACTAGCGGTTTCTCTTATTTTTGCTCGTCTTCACCAATTTTGTCTTTTGAAATAGCTGGTAAAATTGGTTGTTTTACTTTACTATCTGTCACTTTTTCAGTGTTATATTTTGCTTTTAACTCAAAATATTTATCGACAGCTTCTCGAGCAATGACATTATTATTTGATAAATGCACATTTGTATTAGTCGTTGCCCATGGAATAACAACCGCGTAGGCGATTTCAGGATTATCATACGGTGCAAAGCCAACATGAGTTAAGTTAATCGTATTTGTACCATAATATTGTTTTAACGGCCCATAGTAAACTACTTCAGCTGTACCTGTTTTCCCTGCCGCTGTATACGGTGCATTTCCAAATTGTCTTTTTGCTGTACCTTTTGCGCCCGTATAAACACGACGTAATCCTTTTTTTACATAATTAATTTCATCTGAAGAATTATCAATATGATTTAAAATTGTTGGTCCTACTTCTGTTACTAATTGGCCTAGCGATTGCCCATCCTTTGTTGGCTCACGTACCTCTTTCACAACATGTGGCTGAATGCGATAACCGCCATTTGCGATTGTCGAGATATATTGTGCCAATTGTAACGGTGTATACGTATCATACTGCCCAATCGCTAAGTCAAGTGCTTTACCCCCGTAGGCTGGACCAGTTGGACCTTGTACTCCACTAAATTCATTTGGTAAATCAATCCCTGTATTTACACCTAACCCGAATTGTGCATAAGAATTACGCATTTTTGGGAATGTATCGTCATTTAAACGAAGTGGCATCCCACGGCTATATGGTGTTCCATTAATAAGTAAAGCTGTTTTAAACATATAAACGTTAGAAGATTGCTCCAAGGCATTTAAACCATCCATTGAAATATAGCCACCATGGTTAAAAATGGATTTTTTTGCATCAGTACCCTTTAACCAGATTGGTTCATCTCCTAATACAGTTGTTGGAGTAATGGCTCCTAATTTATACCCAGTTAGTAATGTCGCTGCCTTAACTGCAGAGCCAGACTCATAAGCCGTTGTAAAGGTTCCATACGAATAATCGACGACCTCATTTTTCCCTGTTTCAGGATTTTTCTCAATCTTCTTACCAACCATTGATAAAATATCGCCTGTCTTTGGGTCCATCATTACTAAAAAGGCACGATCAAGTAAACGCGAACCTCCCTGTGATTTTAATTTTAGCAACTCGTCCTCAACAATTTTTTCAGTTGCAGCTGTTAACTCGCTATCTAGTGTTAATACTAAATCTTTACCTGGCTCACCTTCATAGGTCGTAACGGTATCAACTACTTGCCCTTTTTTATTCGTAATATTTTTAACAACTGATTTTTGACCTTGCAGTAAATCTTCATATTGCGCTTCAATATAACTTTCACCAACACGGTCATTCCGTGAATAATCACGAGCTAAATAATAATTCAGCTTTTCTTTTGGAATCCCTTTTGCTGGTACTGTTGTGCGTCCTAAAATAGCGAGTGATGATAATTTCAGACGCTTCCAGTCAGTTGTTGTGTTAACGCCTGGTAGTTGAGTTAAACGCTCAGAGACACGTGCAAATTCATCGGCAGATACATTTTCACTCTTAATAATTTGCGGTGATAAATTGTATCCTGATACCATCTCTCGATAGATTGCTAATACTTCCATGTCCTTATCTGTCAATTGTAGTATTTCTTCGTTTGTAATTCGTTCACGTACAAGTTTATCAATCTGTGCATTGATTTGACTTTCCGATACATTTTCTTGGGCTTTAATTTTCTTTTGTTCTTTCTTTGTTACCTTTGCATAGGCAGCGTCATGATTTTTTATAATCCAAAAATCTTGTTTGTCCCGTAATGTGACACGGTTTGTTGGCTGCTCAATCAATTGTGCTAGCTTTTCGGCTATGCCTAGCATTTCCTTTGTTGTAGTCGTCGACATTTTTGTATACGTAATCGCATTTTCTGGTTGGTTATCCACTAAAATACGCCCGTATCGATCATACATACGTCCCCTTGGCACACTTGTATTGACAGCTACCTCCTCTTTACGCTCTAACTCGCGTACATAATCTTCCCCTTTTACGATTTGCATATAGCCAAGTCTAAAAATTAGCAATGAAAATACGAGAAATATAGCAAAGAAAAGGACATTCATACGAAATGTTAAATTAGAATGATGTTTTGCTTTAACACTCGTCGCGCGATTTTTTCCCGGTGCTTTGCGCATATGTATTCCCCTCCTCATCTAATTACAATTTAAATACACACGATATTTAGTATACCATTCGAAGGTACGACAGGAAAGCATGCACTTGCGAATTTATGATTGAATACATCATTTATTTGACGGCATTTTAAGTTGAAAAGTTTCTGGTTTTTATCGATTGCTAGAAAAATAGTTTTTTATTGAGGGGGTGAGGCACAATTCGAAGCACTCCAAACGTTCCGGCGCCCGCTACTTCCCTTTCAGCCCAATTGACTACCAATTTTTTACTGGCGTGTTGGTGCATTCACCTCCATCTTATATTTTATTGGATACCTCAAAGATTATAGAACCTAAAAAAGACAGCAAAAAAGGCTATGCCTCGGTGACTTATCACCATTGACATAGCCTTCAAATCAATTATGCCTCGGCATAATTGCATCCGGAATCGGAAAGAAGTTAAACAATAATTATTATTTTGCAGCTTGGAATTTAGCTTCTACTACATCCCAGTTTACTACGTTCCAGAATGCACCGATGTAATCTGGACGACGGTTTTGGTAGTTTAAGTAGTAAGCATGCTCCCAAACGTCTAAACCTAGAACTGGAGTTTTACCTTCCATAACTGGAGAGTCTTGGTTTGGAGTAGATGTAACAGCAACTGAGTCACCATCAACGATTAACCAAGCCCAACCTGAACCGAAGCGAGTTGTAGCAGCTTTTGCGAATTCTTCTTTGAATGCATCGAAAGAACCGAATTTAGCATCGATTGCTTTTGCAACTTCGCCAACTGGAGTTTTTGAACCGCCTGGAGCGATTAATTCCCAGAATAATGTGTGGTTAGCATGTCCGCCACCGTTGTTACGTACAGCAGTTTGTTTGTCAGCTGGAAGAGCATCAATGTTTGCGATAAGATCGTTAATGTCTTTTTCAGCAAATTCAGTACCTTCTACTGCTGCGTTTAAATTTGTTACATAAGTATTGTGGTGTTTAGAATGGTGAATTTCCATTGTTTTTGCATCGATATGTGGTTCTAATGCGTCATAAGCGTAAGTTAATTGTGGTAATTCGTAAGCCATTGTTAAGTTCCTCCCTAAAGTAAAGAAATAATTAGTACACTCTTAGATTATCAAAATTGGTCAAACCATTCAACGAAAAATACTTTTAAATGAAGATTTCAGCCTTTTGACCGAAAAATCAATACGATTACTATCCTACCCTCTTTTTTACATCACTAAACTTTCATGGGAAGAAAATCAAATCGCTATAAAGAACACAACGATCATGACGATTTGAATGACAGCCTTCGCTATTGTTGATGTTAAAAAACCAACTAGAGAACCAACACCACTTTTCACAGCCTCTTTTAATGTACGGCGCTCTACGATTAACTCTGCAATCACCGCTCCTAAAAATGGTCCAAATAAAATCCCTGCAACTGGAATGACAAATGGGCCAATTAATAATCCAATGGTACTACCCCACATACCAGCATTTGAGCCACCAAATTTTTTAATACCAAAGGCATTTGCCACAGTATCAGCACCAAATAACAACACAACAAATAAAATTTCAATCGCCCAGAACCACCAGCTTAACTCTGTAAATGAAAAAAATAACCCATATACTATAAACCCACCGAGTAAAAAAATCACACCTGGAATTATCGGGTATATTAATCCAACAAATGAAACGATAAAGCAGGCAATCACTAAAATCCAGCCAACAACTTCCATAAAAATTCTCTCCTTTTGTCGTGCATTGCCTTTCATACGGATTTACAAAGCTGCAGGTTTCATTTTCCTAATGTCTAATTCCTAAAATAGAGTCAGCTATATTTACAGCATGATCTCCTATACGTTCTAAATTGCTAACGATATCCGTATAGACGATTCCCGCCGCTCCATTACATTCATTTGTATTTAAGCGCGCAATATGCTTTTGTCTTAGCTTATCTTCCATATCATCTATCAAGCTTTCGAGCTCAGTTACTTCCTGTGCCAAGCTCAAACTAGCTGTATCTAGAGCTGCTATACTCTTTCGTACAGCTTCAATCGCTAAGCTAAACATGCCTATTAAATCTTGTCGTGCTGACTTACTTAAACTTACCTCGTGATGCTCTTTATATTGTAAAAGCTCTAAAATATTTTCAAAATGATCGCCAATACGTTCAATGTCTCGTACATTTGTTAGAAGTGTATGGTGTCTTACTGAGTCTGCACGAGAAAGCGGCTGCTTAGACACCATCACTAAATAATTCGTGATTTCCTTGTCTAAATGATTGAGCGCTACTTCTAATTGTAAAACTGTGGGAATATGAGAAGCTTCACCTGTTTTCATATATAAAAATGTTTCTTCTAAACCATGAAGGGCATGCTCCCCCATACGTAACACTTCCTCTTTCGCTTGTCCAAGTGCAATCGCTGGAGAAGAATCAATGAATGCTGGATCTAAATGCTTTGTTGTTACATCAATATTTCCGTCATGCCCAGGAACTAGCTTCGTGACAAGTACAGCCAATCCTCCGATAAATGGCAGCTGAATCATCATATTAATAATGTTAAATGAGCCATGCGCTATCGCTATTTGCATTTTCGATTCTAAATGGAATAGCCCGCTAACCCACTGAACGTAATGCATAAATGGTGTAAAGAACACCATGAAAATGATCGTACCTATAATATTAAATAGCACATGTGCCGCTGCTGCACGTTTAGCATATATAGAAGCACCAAGTGAAGCTAATACTGCTGTAATGGTCGTGCCTATATTTTCACCAAATAAAATAGGTAAAGCACTATCTAAGCCAATTAAATGCTCAGCATATAAGCCCTGTAGCACACCAACAGTCGCTGTTGAGCTTTGAACAAGCAATGTAAAAACTGTCCCTAGAAAAATCCCTAAAATAGGCTCATTGCTTAGATGAAGCGTTAATGATTCAAAGTCCGCTAATTGATGAAGTGACTGCATGCTTGCACTCATTAACTCTAATCCTAAAAATAATCCCCCAAAGCCAAATAATATTTGTCCAATATACTGATATGTAGCTTTCTTAAAGAAAAATAACAGCCCTGCACCAATCGCCAATAACGGATAAAAATAAATGCCGATATTAATTCCAATAATAAATGCGGTTATTGTCGTTCCAATATTGGCCCCCATGATGACACCGATTGCTTGACGCAATGTTAAAAACCCTGCACTTACTAGCCCAACCGCAATCACCGTCGTTGCAGAGCTCGACTGGATACAAATCGTCACAATTATGCCTACTAACACTCCCATTAAAGGGTTTGTTGTAAAACGATTCAACCATTCACGCAGTCGATCATCTGCCGATTTTTGGAGCCCATCCCCCATGAATTTAATGGAAAATAAAAAGACTCCTAAACCGCCTAAAAATTGAAACAGTATGCTTTGCCAATCTATTGTCAATTGTATTCGCTCCAATTCCTACATCTCTACTACTCTATTCCTAATCTTTAAATGATAGTATAGAAAAAGTAAAGAAAACCTTTAACTTCTTTACACAATATTAACATTTCATTATCGTATTCTCAGTATTTCATATCTTGTCAAAGTTGAACATGGTAAAATAGCGATTGGAGGAGATATGTTTATGAAACACTCACAACTATTTATCGATAGCTTAATTCATCCAAAAAAACTTGCTGCCTATCGTTTATTACCTATAGGAAAAGTCATTCAATATACCTTTCTTCTAATTACTGTTGTTACAGTTTTCTCATTTGGTCGTTTTACGGCTGGTATGTCTGTTGATACATTTGATATGAATAGTTTAAATGGTATAACTGAATACATAGAAGGCGTTAAATGGGTATTGTATCCCGTGACATTCATCATGCTTTTTGTTTTTACAACGATGCTTATTTTTGTACAAATTGCTCTCTATGCCTTGGCAGGTCTACTGATCTTAAAAGTCATGAAGCGTCGCGGAGAATACCGTCACATTTGGCGTACTACAACATTTGCTATGACTTGGGCAATTCTAATAAGTATGCTATCAGATTATCTACCGATAAACAGCACAATTATCTCTGTTTTTTCTTTATTTTTAACAGTGACTCTACTAATTGTAGCCATGACAAAGTATCCAAAACAACCAATCTCAAAATAATGTGCATGATTCCCCTCTCTTCTAAATATAGTGTAGAAAAGGAGGGGGTTTTTTTGCGTGCTTTAGTGTTAACAGCTATCATCATTATTTTTGCTTTTGTCGCGAAAGTAGATTTAACAGAAGGTTCATTACACCTTGCTGCCATTTCTCCGAAAAATACAGAAAACGCCCTTTGTGAAAAGCAACGGGAGCCAGATTATATCACTGTACAGACTATTCAAGGCGATAGCATTCACAGTTTATTTGCACTTCATCCTGCCAAAGTACCCATGACCTTTCCTGAACGTTTACAACTATTTTATGAATTAAATCCGCACTTACAATTACAGGCTCTTGTTCCTGGTGAAAATATTAAGCTTCCACTGTCATTTGAATTTGAAAACAAATGCGGAAAATGAAAAGTTAGCGTTTCTTCCTTGTCCTTATTTTCTTACACTGCTAAAATAAATGTCAGTGACGGTCGAAAGTATGGCCCGAAAAGGAGAGAAAGTTAATGAGTGAAATTTGTCACCGTACGAATACACGTCCCGTGCGTGTCGGTAACTTAACAATTGGTGGTAGTAATGAATTATTCATTCAAAGCATGTGTACAACAAAAACACATGATGTCGAAGCAACAGTAGCAGAAATTCTTCGTCTAGAGGAAGCAGGCTGTCAAATTGTTCGCGTCGCAGTTCCAGATGAGCGTGCAGCTGATGCGATTGCTGAAATTAAAAAACGTATCCATATTCCATTAGTAGCTGATATTCACTTTGATTATAAATTAGCATTAAAAGCAATTGAAAATGGTATCGATAAAGTTCGCATTAACCCAGGTAATATTGGGCGTAAAGAGAAAGTAGAGGCTGTTGTTAACGCAGCTAAGGCTAAAGGTATTCCAATCCGTATCGGGGTAAACGCTGGTTCATTAGAACGTCATATTTTAGAAAAATATGGTTACCCTACTGCAGACGGTATGGTAGAATCTGCCCTTCACCATATTAAAATTTTGGAAGACTTGGACTTCCACGATATTATCGTTTCCATGAAGGCATCAGACGTAAATCTAGCGATTGAAGCTTATGAAAAAGCGTCTAAAGCCTTTGATTACCCTCTACATTTAGGAATTACTGAATCAGGTACATTATTTGCTGGTACAGTAAAATCAGCGGCTGGCCTTGGCGCAATCCTGTCAAAAGGTATTGGTAATACGTTGCGTATTTCACTATCTGCAGACCCTGTTGAAGAGGTAAAAGTAGCACGTGAGTTATTAAAATCATTCGGTCTTGCTTCAAATATGGCAACCCTTATTTCTTGCCCAACATGTGGTCGTATCGAGATTGATTTAATTTCAATTGCCAATGAAGTAGAAGAATATATTTCTAAACTTAATGTACCGTTAAAAGTAGCTGTTCTTGGTTGTGCGGTTAACGGTCCTGGTGAAGCACGCGAAGCCGACATCGGTATTGCTGGTGCTCGTGGTGAAGGTTTACTATTTATGAAGGGCAAAACAGTTCGTAAAGTGCCTGAAGAAACAATGGTAGAAGAGTTGAAAAAGGAAATCGATAAATTAGCAGCTGAAATGGCAGAAAAACGTGCGGCTGAAGAAGCAGAAAAAGCGAACGCCTAAGGAGGTGCTAGCATGAAAAAGCCCCGTTTCGGTATTGATATCGATGGAACAGTGACATGTCCTAGTACACTCATTCCACATATCAATAAACAATACAATATAAATATTACGCTTGACGATGTGTGCGAATATGATTTTTTATCAGCATTTCCCCACCCCGTTGACCCTATAGCATTTAATGCATGGTTTAAAGAAAATGAGCCGTTTATGTACGAAGTATCTGAAGTGGCGAAAGATGCGAAAGATATTTTAAATACGTGGAAAGAAAACTACGAACTTTATTACATCTCTGCTCGTGGTGAGAATGTATCAGACGTTACCGTAAACTGGTTTAAATCACAATCTATTCCTTACGATCATATTGAGCTCATCGGTAGTCACGATAAGATTTCCGTAGCAAAAAAGTACGATGTTGAGGCATTTTTTGAGGATAAGCATGATAATGCGGTGATGCTTGCGGAGGAATTAAAAATACCGGTTGTATTATTTGACACTCCGTATAACCGTCTTGCTGTTCCGGATAATGTCGTACGCGTTTATAACTGGCAAGAGGCAAACCAATTTATCACTAACTATTTTAAATAAACAATTGAAGTCGTGTTCATGTATTGAACACGACTCTTCTTTTATACATCAAGTATCCCTCGTAACCAACGCTCCACGAAATTCTCAAAAGTAATACCATATTTTTCATAAACAGCATGGTATACGAAATAAGTTCCTAATCGCTCAAGTAATTCATCATTAATCTTCATCACAAACCGCTCCCTTTCTTTTATCAATTTCGCCTTGGCGTAATTGCGTCCGGATTTTGAATTGTGCTCGCACAATTCATTCCTTTGAAAATCCGTGACATCCGCCGGAGGCTTTATCTTCATTCAGCTGGTGCTTGGACATTCAAGGAAAAGAACCCACACCATCATTCATCTAACCACCCTCTGAGGTGAGAGTTTTTTGTACCTGACGCTTCGCTTTCGCTACAAAAACATTTGCTGAATGAAGATAAATTTACTAAATTTTCAGATACTTAAACTTGCAACTTCTCGAACATTCTAGTGGAGGTCGCATCGTTGCAAAACCGTCACAATCTGCCGCCTTCATGCCCTTTCTTCATAGTTTTCTTTTCGATAATATAGTAGTAACAACTTACAATACTGGAGGGACTACTTGTGAGATGGATGACAAAGGTAGCTTGTATAACATGTCTTTGCGCGCTGCTAGCTGGCTGCGGTGACCGATTATCTGACATAAAAGACGCGGTTTCAGGCATAAATTCAGCAGCAGAAACTGCAGCCAGTGCAGTTGATCGTGATGTACATGCTATACGAGCAATTGCCATTAACTATAAAGATACATCTTTTACGGTTAATGACCTGTTTAAAACTATTTTACGTGACGTACGCTGGGATTATGACGCTGAAAAAAGAGAGCTTCATGTGAGAGGCACATGGCAAGCACCACTATTTTCTGAGCAGCCATGGGATGATACAATGAAAAAACAACTAGCAGAAACAGGTGTAGTAAAGGTTACGTGCACTTTTGACAACAATAAGATTGATAGCGCTCTTACAAATGTAACACTTATTTTTAATGATGAAACGATTCTAGAAATGACTGGCGAAGATGCACTTCATCACCTATATGATACATATTTACAAAAAGAAACTTTGTAGCTTTTAAGAAATAATTTTGTCTCTTCTACAAAACGAGGGATTGATTTCCGTTCCAGGCTAGAGTACGAGCGCCGAGCCCCTTCGTTAGTACTAAGGAGACTGGGCGACATAATAAAGTAAAAGGGTTCGCACACAGTTTTGTGTATGAATCCTTTTTTTGCTCTTTGGCAGGTGGATGTCGATAAAATTCAGAAGTTGGTTGATAAAATATGAAAGTTAGTCGATAAAATTCAAAAGTTGGTTGATAAAATGTGAAAGTTGGTTGATAAAACTCAAAAGTTGGTTGACATTTTGTTAAAACGTTTGTCATGTGAATCAGTTGATTGGTGTGGAGACTGGGCTACTCCTTGGGGATCAGCAATAGAGGAACGAAGGCTAAAAGCATCACGTCCTGTGATAACGCCTTCGTGACCAACATCGTGTTGTTGCCGCTGTCGCTTCGCTTTCACGCAGAAAACATTTGCCGCTGCCGTCGCTTCGCTTTCGCGCAAAAAAATATCTGTTAGTCCAACGGCTCATCGGACGCCCCCAGGAAAGCGCACAGTCGGAACGGAAATCAACCCTCCCCTCTTTTTGCCGAAAAGTAGTATGTTGTTTAACATGACAATTTCACTGACTTATTAGTTTTTCAAGACATATAGCTTTTCTAACATTTTGATTGTTAGGAAAGCTATTTTATGTTCATTCAACAAATAAGCCCCTCCCTCAAAAAATCTTACAATTTCGAAATATTGAGCCCTCTTATTTGAAACCGACAAAACCAGCAAGTTATAATCAAAGTATCACGTGATGGTTTGGAGGTGTTTGCATTGGGACAGAGAGATTAAAAATTGGCGAGCTTGCAGAAAAAACAGGCATTACCAAAAGAACAATCGATTATTATACAAACATTGGCTTATTAGAAGCCGAACGTTCTGCATCCAATTATCGCTACTATGCTCCTGCAATGATTGAACGACTTCATATTATTGAGCAACGCAAACAGCAAGGTCTTTCACTCATAGATATACAACATGAACTAAACATCACTCCTCATGAAGAAATCGATGTACAGATGCTTCGTGTAAAAATGCAAAACTTAGAGCAGGATGTAACTTTTCTACTTGAACAAATAAACAAGCAAGACAATAAAGATATTGAAAAGATTAAAAAAAATGTTTCTACCGAAAGTATTGCACTCATGCAATCTTTACTTTTACTTATTCATAATTAGGAGGTGACGTTCTGTTCATACAGAACGACTATTTGGAGACCATACTCAACTTATCGATTTTTACCATTTTATTAGCTTTAACTGGCTTTTTCGTGGCAACGGAATTTGCTATTGTAAAAGTACGTTCCTCAAGGCTTGACCAATTAATTGCGGAGGGTAATAGGAGAGCCATTTCTGCAAAGTATGTTGTCAATCATTTAGACGAGTACTTATCTGCCTGTCAGCTTGGTATTACTGTAACAGCGCTTGGTATCGGGATGGTTGGTGAAAAAACCTTTGAATTTATGCTACACCCTCTTTTTAACTTGATTGGCATTTCAGATCAATATATGACGATCTTTACGATTGGTAGTGCTTTTGCCATTGCAACATTTTTACATGTTGTTGTCGGGGAATTGGCACCAAAAACTGCTGCGATTCAAAAGGCTGAAACGATTACACTCCATTTTGCCAAGCCTATTATGTTGTTCTATAAAGTGATGTATCCATTTATCTGGTTCTTGAACGGCTCAGCTAGAGTATTAATTGGCCTATTTGGTATGAAGCCGGCTTCAGAGCATGAGTTATCACATACTGAGGAAGAATTACGATTACTGCTATCTGAAAGCTTTGAAAGTGGTGAAATCAATAAAACGGAGCTAAAGTTTGTAAATAATGTCTTTGAATTTGATGAACGTATTGCTCGTGAAATTATGGTCCCTCGAACAGAGATTATTGGAATTGAAAAAAATGAATCTTTTACAAATATGATTCATTTTATCGCCGCAGAAAAATATACTCGTTATCCTGTTTATGATGGTGATCGTGATAATATTTTAGGCTTTATCAACGTTAAGGAATTGTTTACACACGGTTTGCTTGAGCAACTTACAGACGATTCATTAATCCTTGAAGATTTCATTAATCCTGTTATACGAGTCATTGAAACGATTCCTATTCAAGAATTACTTGTGCGTATGCAAAAAGAGCGAATTCATATGGCCATTTTAATGGATGAATACGGCGGGACATCTGGGCTTGTTACAGTCGAGGATATTTTAGAAGAAATTGTTGGTGAGATTCGCGATGAGTTCGATGATGATGAAATTGCAGAAATCCGTAAAGTAAGTGACAATCACTATATTTTAAATGCAAAAATGCTCATTGAAGATGTTGAAAAACTATTAAATGTAACACTTGAAGCAGAAGAAGTTGAAACATTAGGCGGTTGGTTTTTAACAGTCAATAATGGCATTAAAGCAACTAAAAATATTGAGTTGGCCCCATATATATTTAGTATTTATGAGCAGCAAGGCCATCGGATTCATTACATCGAGGTTCGTCCCCTCAATATTTTACCTACTGTATTAGAAGCATAATCTGCCAGATACAGTTTTCTTAATAGTTTATAACAATTTTAGCTTCACTAGTATCATTCAAATAGGACTATGCTAGTTTTTCCAAATACTTTTGTCTTATTCCATTATTAGGCATATCCATATATAATACATATATGGATATGATTCTATTTTCAGGGGGCATTACATATGAAATTGTTTAAACTATATCATTCGGACGGTATTCATATCATTACCGACGTCAAAAAACACAAAACTAACATTGAATTAAAAACAATTACAGGTGAAGTATTATATATTATCGTCGTAACAGATGAAAATTACACGGTGTACGATGATCGCTTCGCTGGTGCTTCAAAGCAATTAAATTCTGTGGAGGCATTTGATATTGACGGAAACTTCCGTAGCCTAGATTTTGATAATATTCGTTCCCTCTTCAAAGAGGCATTTACGAAGCTATTACAAGAGATTGCAGAATGTGTCAATGAAAATGATGAGCTAGTAGATATTGATACACTACGTCATAAAGTAAGCGCTCAAATTAAAGGTATCCATTTCCGTGTTATTTCTGACACGAAAAAATACGAGGTTTAAATATCTAACAGGCTGTCCAAGAGTAGATTGCGGGACAGTCTGTTTTTTTACGTTTCGATTATTATTACTTTACTCGTAATTTAACCACAGTTACCCGCAAAACAGAAAACATCTCTTACACTTTCATGTATAATGGTATTTAACTATCTGAAAGAAAGGGTGTTTTGGATGAATCGTGAACAATTAATCACACTCATTTCTGAAAAACTGAAATTAATCCGTACCGAAAAAGATTTAACACAGGATCAGATGAGTGATTTACTCGGACTCTCTAAAAAAACACTTGTTCAAATTGAAAAAGGCCGTATTTATACTGGCTGGACTACAACGGTTGCGGTTTGTGCATTATGCCGAGAAAGCTCAATTTTACAGCATGAGCTTGGCGGGGATCCACTTGAGGTTGTCGACTTAATCGCAAATAACGGAACATTACTACCAAAGGAAAAAACGATGGGTGGATACATATGGTGGAAAAATCTTAGTGAGTATAATGGTTATCGCCTACAACAAAATGTCATTAGTCAGCATTTTCGAATTTTAGATACAGAAAACTATCGACTACTATCAACATTCGACGAGCCAATAGCACAACAAGCATGGGAAAAGCTTCAAGAATAATCACATACTATACTCGCGCATAACGTAGAAGCATTACATCCATACACTTCTAATGCGCGAGTAGTACTAGAATTGCAAAAACCTTAATTGCTGCACTTGGCATACTTTCCCTATTCTCACTTTATTGCTTACTCTCACATCTCCTAGCTCTTTTTACAATGCCTTCATCTCGTGCCTTAAATCACCTTCATCCCCCAGGTGAATCTTCTATATCATCGTTACTCTTTGCTACAAAAATATTGCTGAAAGAAGTTAATAATGCCATCACTATATTCTTCATACTCTTATTGAAATGGCTGTAGCTAATAATTCTCTCCTTTCGCTATTTCAACACTATAGACAAATGAATAAGGAAATGGAATCACTTCGTCATATGATAAAATGTAGCTAGAAACTGATAGAATGAAGTGATAACTTTTGATTAAAAGTTGCATTAGTCGAAATTTGTAAAACTATTCTCTATACTTAATTATAGCTTCTCTAATACTGGAAAGGATGCTCTTTTATGGATCGAATACTAGCAATTAGTGATATACATGGGGAATTAGAACTTTTTGAAGAATTATTATTAAAAGCTAATTATGATACTATGCAAGATCAACTATTTTTACTTGGCGATTATATTGATCGAGGACCTGCATCTTGCGGCGTTTTAAACTTAGTGGGAGAATTGCAAGCACATGGTGCACGTGTTCTACTAGGAAATCATGAAGCCATTATGCTAAAAGCATGTCGCTCTGGTCATCCTAAGCCATGGAATCATTGGGTGGGACTTTGCGGTGGTGATGCAACACTTGAAAGCTATGGGTATCAGTTAGACGATTTTAAAGAAGCCATTGAAAATGATACATTACCTAGCTTTATTCAGACCTTACCAAAGCTCGAAGAACATTTACAGCTTATCGAAACCTTTGATACTTACATCGAATTAGATGATGCCATTTTTGTACATGGTGGTGTTGTTCCTGGAGTAGCGTTGGCAGAGACAGATCCCATACAATTTTTGTGGATTCGTGAAGAATTTCATGTAGGTTATCAAGACGAGAAAACCGTAATCTTTGGTCATACACCTACCTACAGACTTCACCAAAGTCCAACAGATTACAGTGTCTATTTTGGTGAAAATAATATTATTGGGATTGATGGTGGAGCTGTTTTTGGAGGTCAGTTACACGCATTAGAATGGCCAAGTCGTCAAATAATCTCGGTGGAAAAGGAAAAGCCAACAAGTGTAGAATAACCTGTTGGCTTTTCGTGCTGATGAAGATAAACTTTAATACAATTTAAAAATAACACCTACTAAAGAGTACACAATAACCGTTGTAAATAAAATTGTCATATGGATAAGTGAGAAAACAAACATTTTTGTTGCCCACTTTATTTGATCTTTATTACTGTGATAACCGTAAATACTCATTACAAGCCATGCAATGCTTAACAATAGAGCAACAAGCATAATGCCAACACTTAAAGTGCCAAATAAAAAACTTGATAATATTAATAAGATTAAATAAAAGTTCGTTTGATAATAAGTACGACGCATCCCTTTTACAACTGGAAGCATCGGAACGCTGGCCGCTTCGTAATCAGCATGCTTACGAATGGCTATGGCATAGAAATGAGGCATCTGCCAAATAACCATAACTAAAAATAGGCCAAGTATTGCAGGATGTGTAATATCAGTAGAAACTGCAGCCCAACCAATTAAAGCTGGAATCGCCCCACCTATACTCCCTATTTCCGTATTATAAATCGTGCGACGTTTTGTCCACATTGTATAAGGCACTACATATAAAAATACCCCTAAGAGACCAAATCCTGCAGCTAATGGAGAAGCAAGTGCCAACACAGCTGCCCCGAGAATAAGCATGGCAAAAGCTAAAGCTAACGCCGATTTAGCTGACATTTCACCTGTTACAGTTGGTCGACTTTTCGTACGAGGCATTATAGCGTCAATGTCGCGGTCATACACATTATTAAATGCTCCAGCAGCACCAATAACAAGTGCTGAGCCAATCGTTGCGAAAATAATTTCAGGTATATTCTCTACAAAAGTCATTTTATTTTTGTACATACCTAGCGTTAAACCAGCCCACATAGGAATTAAATTAGATTTAATGATTCCTGTTTTTACTGTCTGCGCTAAAATAGAAGAGCGTGAGGACTTTTCCAAGGACTTCTCGGAAGATTGTAGTTTATGCTCCGTTTTTAGATTTTGTTCCATTCATCTTAATTCCTTTTCTCTCTTAATTTCTACACGCTTTACCATTAGAAAGCGACAAATTTTGCATTAGACATATCAAATTATTATTCTACCTCTTTTAGATAGGTCTGTCTCAATGTTCACATAAAGTACATGATTTTCTTTATGTTCTACCTAAAGAAAATAGAGTTACACGTTCATTTACAACATCTTCTATGATACCACCGACTGACGTGAATTTGAACCTAATTGGCTTGATTCTTTGCATATTACTATTCAAGTAAAACAATCTACTCTATACTAAGGTGTATGTTTTAACTATATGAAGGAGTGTCAACCACGTGAAATACGGATTTATCGGCCTTGGGAATATGACTACAGCCATTATTAAAGGAATGTGTAAAAGCGGAGATTTTGATCCTACTTTTATTTATGGCTATAATCGTACCAAAGCAAAAACAACAAAATTAGCAACCTCTTACGGTATTCAAGCCGTAAACTCTATTGAAGATATTATGGCAAATTGTGACGTCATTATCCTCGGTGTCAAACCCCAAATGTTACCAGATGTTTTACCTGAGGTGAAAAAGCATTTACAAGACAACCATGTCATTGTTTCCATTGCTGCAGGTAAAAATATTTCATATTTTCAAGGTTACCTATCTGAAGTTACCCCTATTATTCGTGTAATGCCAAATATTAACGCGCTTATTGGTGCCTCTACAAGCTGCTATACAGCGAGTGAGCAAGTATCAGATGTGCAGCTTCAGTATGTCATTTCACTGTTTGAAACAGTTGGCACAATAATCGAGGTGCCTGAAAACTTATTTTCCATATTTACAACGATTGGTGGTGCTTCACCAGCATTCACCTATATGTATATCGATGCTTTAGCACGTGCTGCTGTACGTGAAGGTATGCCAAAAAGCATGGCGCTTGATATTGCGGCAAATGCAGTACTCGGCAGTGCAAAAATGATTATACAATCACAGGAACACCCCTGGGCACTTGTAGATCAGGTATGCTCACCGGGAGGCACAACTATTCAAGGTGTATCCTCCTTACAAAGCAATCATTTTGAAACAACAATTCACGATGCAGTAGCTGCCGTGACTGACAAAGATCGAAGCTTATCAAAATAGCTCTTGAATGATCTAAAAAATAAAACGAAACCGAGACACACTACATGTCTCGGTTTTTTATGTTGTTGAAAACAAAATAGTCAAGGGAATTTTGGTAAGCCCGTAATCAAATAACGCATATAAACAACCTGGCACCTCCGGTACGATAGATGTATCTATCTAAGGAGGAGC
>NZ_LITM01000015.1:0-6391 GCF_001275675.1 Lysinibacillus sp. FJAT-14745
AAATAGATTTTTGAATAGCAAAATAGCTAATAATACGAAGTGTTGATCAGGATTTTTTTACTGCGAAAGTTGAGTTAGTTATAATATTAAAAATAACGAAATAAGAGTGGTTATAGAACTAACGCCGAATGACTTGTTTTCAGGCAAAGATAAAGCAGTTGCTTCTTACAGTATTGCTTCTGAAGAATTATTGAAATATGACGGTTGGGAAGTCCTAACCATACTGACATAGGAAGAGTAAGTATGAATCGTAATGAGAAAGAGACAAATGAATTGGATATGGACTATTTTCCATCTTTAGTTATTAAGGAGAATAAAATAATATCTATCTCGATTGACGGACACTTACCTATTGTGAGTGTCTTTTTTAAAACTCAAAACAAACAAATGATGGAGTTGGTGGTGTATGAGATATGGCTAGAGCAGAGATCCAAAATAAAACAAAGTCTACGAACTGAATGGTGATGTAAAATTAAAAAAATTTGGCTATATAGATCCGCTTATCATAAAGGTTGTTGCAGTGTTTGCAAGAGAACTCTTCAAAAGCAGTGTAGTCAGAATATATGAAAGAGAGTGGAAAATCAATCTATACAAAGGAGCATAAGTTGAACATGGACATCACTCTGGAAACAATTCTAGACAAAATGAAACAGGAAATCGATAAATGGATGACCAATATTAGCGATAAGGACGCGGAACAAATTGTAAAGCGTACTTCGCTACAGGCGGGAATACATGATTACGCTCTGCTCGAATATGTCAAGGGCAGGGTAAAGGTGTGGGAAACGGAGCGCTTTTTAACGTTGCCAGGAGTCAATACCGGCAAATCTTCGGAAATACTGACCGAGGAACAAGTGAGAGAGCGAATCGTCCCTGAGCTGGCTTCTTATATACGGCAAAAATTGGACGAGTTGTCGCCGGCGTTGTTCAATTGTCCATTTACTTTTAACGGCAAGTTTCGGACGCGGAAAGGAGATGTTAACGTTTGTATTCTGGAATACGTCGACGAAATGAAAAAGAAACAATTGCTGAAACAAATCTCCTTTTATATCGCGGATAAGCTCGAAACGGGAAAAAATCCGACTAAACCTTTGGAGACGTTTTTCCTCTCCAGGCACCTGTTGGACGAGAGACTGTTTCCAGATTTAGATGCAGTCCATATCATTTCTATTTTCGAGAAAATTCAAAATGTAAATAAAGAGAACAAACATCTTGCAGAACATCGCAGATATCTGATTGGTGCTTTGCGGAATTGGTTGGAGAATCACTGGTTGCCCCGTTATTTCGAAAATATGGGAACACAATGACAAAAAGAATATAAGAAAAAAAGCGATGCCCGGCTCGAAAATACCGAGCAAGGTCCGATTGAACTGGTCATCTATGCTGCAACCTTGATTCTGAAATACGAGCCCTTCCACAGAAGAAATGGGGGACTGGATATTTTGAATTGTGCTATCGAGTTGGGAAGTGACCGTGCGAAACGTATGACGAAGGAAGGCAGTGGAACGTTCGCCAAGGAAGACGTCAGTTTTTGCGACGAACTGGTGAAATACACAGCCAACGATGTGTTTGCCGAGGTGACCATAGCCATTAAGCAGGAAACGGAGGAGAGTTATGCGCGTGCGCTTCGGTTTCTAACTCGCTTGTTAAGTCTGGGCTTCCACAAAAGTTATCAAATCAAGCTGAAATCTGGAGTCAGACAATGGCTACCAATCAAAGGATTGGCCAAGTCGGGCACGCATCGCTTCTTCTCCAACGCCCTGGAATATACGAATTTGCATTCATTGGTGGAGGAATATGCCCGTACTGCGATGGAATCGTTCGAATGGTATACGGATACAGAAGGTGAAAAAAATTGCATGACGGGCAGTTATGCAGTCTTCGGCCTCGGGTTGGCGGAACGGGCTTATTTTCCGTTAGTAGAAGAATATATGGAAAAGGTTGACGAAGAACACCAGACCGTTCAGAACTACTTCACGATCGCTTTTGCTGAGCGTCATGGCGTTAACGCGGAAACGATTCCTACGCTGGTGAAGTGTATGCTGCATAGCACGGATTCTATGAAACTGAAAATCAAAACCGATATGGAAAATGAGAGGCATCTCATGCTGCTGCTAAATCAGGTTCGTGGCCTTCAGGATTACGAGGTTGAGCATATCGACTACTTAATCTGGGGCGGACCGGACAAGTTGAAGAAGATAGCTTCCAAAACCAAAGGAGATCAAGGAAAGTTGCTCTCGGAGTTGGCGCAGGCCGCCAGCCACCAGCCACGGTTAAATTGGCTATAGTGAGCTAAGAGTTTAACTGGGCTACGATAAAAAAAGGGCAATGAAATGGCGCTATGGTTCGTGGAGCTGGCTGAATTTGCGGGAGTTGAGGATATCGATATTGTTTCAATTACATTTATCCATCAAGACTTGGGTGATAAAGACGTAAAGGTTTACTACTCTTATAACTAGTAACCTCATAAGGTTCTGGAATTGACGTTTGTATTTGAGAGTCCTCTGAACTTTCTTTAGCTTTAGCATTATTAGCTGGCATAAAACGAATAGAAAATTGAAGTGTGTAAACAATATTTTCACCAAAATAAAGTAAGGGATGTAATGTAATGGATGAAGATCAGAAAAAAGTAGAAATATCTTTTCTCACTAATGGACCAACTCAATATGATTACCTTAGAGAACAATTTCAAGATTTAATCAAAAAATTTAATTTAGAACTTCAACAAATCTCTAAAATGTTTGATATACCCACAAATGAGATAAACAATTTAATGAAAGGTTCAATTACTATCACAGATGAAAAATTTGAAGAGATTGAGTATAAATTAACAATGTTGAATTTTGGATTTGAGGGTTTTAATGCAAAAAATAGAGTAAAGTCAATATTGAATAGATTGTTAACGGAATACGAGCTATCAACAGAAAGCTTGTCTAAAATAATAAATGTAGCAGAAAAAGAACTTATAGATTTTAAAGAAGATCAATTATTAGAGAAGAATATAGAAATTGAGATATGTGTGAATATTATCATGCTTAATTTTACTTTACATAAATAAATTAATTTAAATCCCAGGTACTTACTAATAATGAGCGCCTGGGATATTTTCGTTTATTAAATTTGCTTTTTTTTTCATAAATAAATGACACTGGTCTAGAAGAAAGGTTGGAGGTGCTAAAGCAGCCAAAGAAGGAGCTAATAAAATAAAATAGTTAAACTTGCGCAAGTTGCAAATATTGTAGCTGCACAATATAAGATGACCAGCAAAGCTAAATTAGCCGAGCTGGTCTTTTTAATTTACTTAAAGAATTGGTGAGGCAGAGGATATTCTGTTTTGCTGTATCTTAAGAAGAAGCAATAACCGATACAGACAAAATCAAATAGAAATAAGTGTTCTTGGGATGGTCCAGAATTTTTCTGGGTCCTTTTTTATTTCACATTAATTACCCTAAATCCCGATTGGGTAAAGAAGACCTCCCATCATTAAATTTCCACTTTGTGGAGAAATTGACTTTTTAGGAAAACTGTATTACTCTAAGGATGACAGAATTCTGTTTGGTGATAAGCGATACAGATTGGAGGGGAAGGATGCATATTCATTTAGATCCAAGCGGTGAATTACAGCCCTATAAACAGTTAGCGAATCAATAAATGAGTTAATTGCTAAGGGAAAGCTAAAAAATGGTGATACATTCATATTCAAACATAAGTCTTAAGCCCGATATGTTATCAGTCTATCACTGTATTTACGAGCAAAATTAAACTTTGATATTCTATTTATAGAAAATATTTCTTATTGAAGGGAGTAATCAAGGTGTTAAAGTGAACAAAAAATGTGGGGGCATTAATTGTTGTTTTAAGAAGTATATATCTTGAAATCGATTACTTATCTAAGGAGGCAATTCTTTTATGAAAAATAGACTATCTGCGGTTTTAGCCGTTACATTAGCGTTAACGATGAGCCTACCAACAGGGGCGATGGCGTCTTCTAGCAGTCAAACTACGGTTGTGGCTAGCCAAGAATTAGCTAGTCAAGAACTGAAAAAGATTGCGGCAGAGAAGGCTACTCTACTCACGAAGTCCTATGAGACGACTAGCGTGCAGTATGCTCTAATTGATAATGGTAAAGTTATTTTGTCGGGTCAGACAGGCAAGAACGATATGGAAGGAAAACAGCCATTGACCAAAGATACCCTATACGGGATTGGTTCAGTCAGTAAAATGTATGCAACAGCAGCTGTAATGAAATTGGTCGACGAAGGAAAAGTCGATTTGGATGCTCCTGTCATCCACTATGTTCCTGATTTCAAGATGAAAGACGAGCGTTACAAAAGCATTACGCCGCGTATGCTGTTGAACCACTCCTCCGGCTTGCAAGGTAGTACGTTTAGTAATACATTTTTATTTAAAGATAATGATACCTATGCCCATGATAACTTGTTGCAGCAATTGTCCAACCAGAGCTTGAAGGCGGACCCTGGCGCGTTCTCGGTATACTGCAACGACGGCTTTACGCTAGCCGAGATTATGGTGGAAAGAGTCAGCGGTATGAGCTTTACCGAATTTATACATCAACGGTTTACAGAACCCTTAAAGCTAAACCATACGAAAACGCCGCAGGACAAATGGGAAGACGATAAGCGAGCTGGACTTTATTTTCCAACGTTCCAAGGGCAGCTTCCTACTGAATCGGTGAATGTGATTGGTACGGGAGGGATCTCTTCCACAGCAGAAGATTTGGTGCGATTCTCACAAATATTTATGGGACAGGGAAAAGGAATCCTCTCTGATAAGGCAGTCAAGGCGATGGAGCAAGAGGAATATAAAAAAGGAATGTGGCCGGGTGATGGAGATAATATTATCAACTATGGTCTTGGCTGGGATAGTGTGAAACTATATCCATTCAGTGAATATGGGATAAAGGGCTTGGCTAAAGGCGGCGACACGTTACTGCAACATGCTACACTGGTCGTACTTCCGGAACAGAAGATGGCAGTGGCTGTGTTGTCATCCGGTGGTAGCAGCATTATAAATCAACTGATGGCGACTGAAATACTGCTCGCTGCGCTCAAAGAGAAGGGCACAATTAAGGATATCAAGCCGAACAAATCCTTTGGCAAGCCGGTCAAAGCCAAAATGCCTCAAGACGTAGCGAAGAAAGCGGGTTTTTACGGCAATAGTTTCAGTCAATTCAAAATAGAAATTACGAAGAATGGAGAACTAATCTTACCATCTAATCCAGAAGAAAAATATGTATATACTGCGAATGGAAGCTTTATGAATGAGAATGGTACCTCCAAGTTCAATTTCGTCACTGAGAAGAATGGACGAACTTATTTGAAGGAGAGCACATATTCATCGCTGCCAGATTTAGGGCAAGCAGTGGTTACTCAATATGTTGCCGAGAAACTAGAAGACAATGTGCTATCGAAGGAAACCGCTGCCGCATGGGCAAAGCGGGAAGGCGTCAAGTTCTATCCTGTGAGCGAGAAATTTAGTTCTGTACAATATTTGGCACCAATGATGCCCATACAAATAAATAGCAAGGAAGGCATGGAGGGCTATTGGGAAAGCAGAAAAATTACAGGCCCTAACACGGCGATGCATCAGCTCCAAATACCTGTGATGGGTGGCCGTGATACGTCGGAAGCCCGTTTCTATACAGAAGGCGACGATGAATATTTGGAGGTGTCCGGATTTTTATACGTAAGTGAATCCAACGTAAAACAGCTTGATGCAAGCCAATCATCCAAATTTACGCTGCAAGCAAATGGGCATGCGAAATGGTTTACGATCCCGCAAGCGGCAGCAGGGAAAACGATGACCGTGGCGTTGCCATCGAAGAGTTCGTTCGCGGTGTATGATGAAAAGGGAGTATGTATCAATTTTACCGTTGTAAGCGGCAATAACAAAGTAAAACTGCCGAAGAACGGAACGGTTGTATTTGCTGGTGCGCCGAACTCGGAATTTGCAATTACGTTGAATTAACTATAATTCAAGAACGGCTTCAACAAAACCGGTACTACACAGAAATAACTCGAGCTCATTTGACTACATTCTTAACTCGGAAATATGTAGAAGATAATAAATAATAAACAAAAGCCACTAAAAATGAACTATACCCCAAAAGTTAGTCCAAAAAACTAACTTTAAGGGGTCACTACCATAGTGGCTTTTTTTATTTTAGAGCTTATATAAAAATAAAATGGAAATAAAGGTTATAAAGCTTAGTTGTTGTAAATTATTTTCTTTGATAAAATTTCTACTATATAATAACGTAACTGTCCAAAATGATTTTTATAAATATATAATTTTTTGGCTCTTCACCAAAACATGTGCTTGACTAAGAGCCATACTGAATCCATTCAGCATTGCACTCTAGTAAAATTGT
>NZ_LITM01000015.1:7764-39383 GCF_001275675.1 Lysinibacillus sp. FJAT-14745
GTCGTACTCTCAACTCTAGCGGATACAGATGTTTTTTTGTATTCTTTTTTAGCAAGAACAGATTTTGGTGTTGAGCCAATTTTTTTGTTGGGGCGCCATTTTAAAAAAACTACGAGTGCCCCATTTAAATGCTTAAAATAGAAGGGTATAAAAATCTCTGATTTGCAAAACCTTCATATTATGCACATCAAAAAATTAAATACATTAGGCTACAAACCAAGGTCATAAGGATTACTTATCGAAAAAGATAATATTAATGTAATTTACTTATGAATATAAATGAGCTATCATGGGTATTGGAGAAAAGATGCTTTAAAAATTTATATAGCCTTTTCAAAAAGATATTTAGGGGGATCCGCAAATGGCACAAGGTAATTTACACAACAGCCGCGCATCATTCGAAGTTAATGGTAAAACTTATAATTACTATGACTTAGCTGCGATTGAAAAAGCTGGCGTTGCAAAAGTTTCAAACCTTCCTTACTCAATCAAAGTATTATTAGAATCAGTTTTACGTCAATATGATGCATATGTTATCAAAGAAGAGCACGTAAACGAATTAGCAAAATGGGGTAACGGTGCAGATCCAGAAGCTGAAGTACCATTCAAACCTTCTCGCGTAGTATTACAAGACTTTACTGGTGTACCAGTAGTAGTTGACCTTGCTTCTCTACGTTCTGCTATGAAAGAAATGGGCGGCGACCCAAGCAAAATCAACCCTGCTATTCCAGTTGACCTTGTAATTGACCACTCAGTACAAGTTGACAAATACGGTAATGCATCTGCATTAGCAGCAAACATGGACCTTGAATTCGAACGTAACGCTGAGCGTTATAACTTCTTAAAATGGGCTCAAACTGCTTACAATAACTTCCGTGCTGTACCACCAGCAACTGGTATCGTTCACCAAGTAAACTTAGAGTATTTAGCTCCAGTTGTACACGTAAACGAAAATGCTGACGGTACATTCGAAACATTCCCAGACTCAGTAGTAGGTACTGACTCACATACAACAATGATCAACGGTATCGGCGTTCTTGGATGGGGCGTTGGTGGTATCGAAGCTGAAGCAGGTATGCTTGGCCAACCTTCATACTTCCCAATTCCAGAAGTTATCGGTGTTAAATTAGTTGGCGATCTTCCAAACGGAACTACTGCTACTGACTTAGCATTAAAAGTAACTCAAGTATTACGTCAACGTGGCGTAGTTGGTAAATTCGTTGAGTTCTTCGGACCTGGCGTAACTAAATTACCACTAGCTGACCGTGCGACAATCTCTAACATGGCTCCTGAATATGGTGCTACATGTGGTTTCTTCGCAATTGACGAAGAATCATTAAACTACATGCGTTTAACTGGTCGTGACGAAGAGCACATCGCGGTTGTAGAATCTTACTTAAAGTCTAACCACATGTTCTTCGATCCAACTTTAGAGCCAGTTTACACTGACGTATTAGAAGTAAACTTAGCTGAAATCGAACCAAACCTTTCTGGTCCAAAACGTCCACAAGACTTAATTCCACTATCTCAAATGCGTACTCGTTACAAAGAAGCAGTAGTGGCACCACAAGGTACACAAGGTTTCGGTTTAACTGAAGATGAATTCGCAAAAACTTCTGTAGCTAAATTCGCTGAGGGCGATGTAGAAATCCCAACAGGTGCTGTAGCAATCGCTGCAATCACTTCTTGTACAAATACATCTAACCCATACGTATTAATTGCTGCGGGCTTAGTGGCGAAAAAAGCTGTAGAAAAAGGTCTAACTGTACCTAAATGGGTAAAAACTTCTTTAGCACCAGGTTCTAAAGTAGTAACTGGTTACCTTGAAGATTCAGGTTTACAAACTTACCTTGACCAAATCGGTTTCAACACTGTAGGTTACGGTTGTACAACATGTATCGGTAACTCAGGTCCATTACTTCCTGAAATCGAAGACGCTATCAAAGAGAACGATTTATTCGTAACATCAGTTCTTTCTGGTAACCGTAACTTCGAAGGTCGTGTACACCCACTTGTAAAAGCTAACTACTTAGCTTCACCACCACTTGTTGTTGCTTATGCACTTGCTGGTACTGTGGATGTTGACTTACAAAAAGATTCATTCGGTAAAGACAAAGATGGCAACGAAGTATTCTTCGCTGATATCTGGCCTTCAACTGAAGAAGTTAACGCAGTATTAGGTACTGTAGTTAACCGTGAATTATTCCAAAAAGAATACGAAACTGTATTCACAGCGAACGAAAAATGGAATGCAATTGAAACATCAACTGAGTCTCTATACACATTTGATGACAAATCAACTTACATCCAAAACCCACCATTCTTCCAAGGTCTTGCAAAAGAGCCAGAAGCTATTAAAGGCTTAGACGGCTTACGCATTATGGCGAAGTTCGGTGACTCAATCACTACTGACCATATTTCTCCAGCTGGTGCAATCGGTAAAGATACACCTGCAGGTAAATATTTAATCGAAAACGGTGTTGCAATCCGTGACTTCAACTCATACGGTTCTCGTCGTGGTAACCACGAAGTTATGATGCGTGGTACATTTGCAAACATCCGTATCCGTAACCAAGTTGCTCCTGGTACAGAAGGTGGATTCACTACTTACTGGCCAACAGGCGAAGTAGAGTACATCTATGACGCATGTATGAAATACCAAGAGCAAGGTACTGGCTTAGTAGTACTTGCTGGTAACGACTACGGTATGGGTTCTTCTCGTGACTGGGCTGCGAAAGGTACATTCCTACTTGGCGTGAAAACTGTTATCGCACAATCTTACGAGCGTATCCACCGTTCTAACTTAGTAATGATGGGTGTTCTTCCACTTCAATTCATGCCAGGTGAATCAGCTGAAACTTTAGGCTTAACTGGTAAAGAAGAAATCTCTGTTAACATTACTGATAACGTAAAACCACGTGAAATCTTAACAGTTACTGCTAAATCTGAAGACGGTTCAGTTAAAACTTTCCAAGCTTTAGCTCGTTTCGACTCAGAAGTAGAAGTAGACTACTACCGTCACGGTGGTATCCTACAAATGGTTCTTCGCGCAAAAGCTGCTGAGTAATCATTTAAATATAAAAACCGATCTCCTTGGAGGTCGGTTTTTGTATATACATAAAAAATAATTGTAATGGGGGGCTTTGATTTGCAAAAAGATAAACTAAAAGAACGCGCTTTATCAATTGTTCCATTACCAAGTCACTATAAACTAATCATAGAAGATTATTTTGAAGATGAAAGAGTAATGTTCTCATGGGCGAATGAACAACAAGATGAAAGTCTGACTGTTGAATTAGACTACATTGGAAACCTCATATACATATCAATTGAAAAAAATGATTCTGTTTCTGAGGCAGATTCTTTATCTAATGATGAAAAAAGAAGATGTGCCGAACAATTTTTACTTAGTCATTATCCATCTGCACTGGAAGATTTAACGTTTTCAAAAGCTGAAGAACTATCTAGAGTGGATCGTTTTTATTTTGAACAAATTGTCATGGATTTACCGTTAGAATATGCTGGTTGTTTTATAGATGTTGATGCATTAGGGAATATTGTTGGATTTAGATACAACGGCGTGAAAATAAGCCCTAAAATCCCTTCAAGTCTAGTTTCGAAGGAAGCTTTGATGGAATATGTGCGGAAGGCATTGGCGTTACAACTAGTAATAACAAAATTATCCTGTGATGTTTACAATGTTAAGAAAGATGGACTCCATCTTGCGTATCAAGTAAATTCATTTTTACACTTTAAAGCTGATTCTTTAGCGCCAACATTAACGATTATTCGTGATGAAAATGAGCCTGAAAGTTATGCTGCCCTTCCTCCATTGCCTACCAATATGATTGGCAATGAATTTACGAATGAAGAAATCATTGGCATAACAGATGAACTGGAGCTTATCCGAGAAGTAGACAGGGGACCAGAGATAGGGATTGTATGGCGAAAGCGGGATTGGGAGATGAAAGAGAAAGATTTATCGATGAACAGCTTTTTTAAAATGCGGTCAGAAGATACAGTAAAAGCTATTATTTCAAAGAAAACTGGTAAAATTCAAAGCTTTGGTTGGATGCATGAACGTTTAGGAAATCTACAGCTTAGTCAAGAAGCATGTTATCAAAAAGCAATAGACTTTTTACTGAAAATAATTCCTGACTACTATCCTTATCTTCAACGATTATTTCGAGAAGATGAGGAAGAGGATGAAAGAGAATCAGAATCGTTTATTTTCCATGCCCATTATAGCCAGGGTATATCTATCATTGATATGGTTATCGTCGTTGTTAATCGTACAACAGGTCAGATTGATTATTATAGTGGACCGAAATTTGATTTGGATGAACTTAGCCAAATTCCTACAGTTCCAGCTATTTCTATGGAACAAGCGTGTCTTCAATTTCTAGAAAATGTCGATTTTCAATTGGTTTGGGACAAAAATTACGATAACGAAATAGAGTCTTATCAACTTGTCTATCAAGCTTGTGATCGACATACTAGGGCACCTATCCGGTATATTGACGCAACAACTGGCGAAATTATTGTCAGTAATGTTTAACTTTTTTCAGTGAATTGTTTTTTGTTGGCTAATGAGTAATCATTAAAATATAAAACCGACTTCCTGGGAAGTTAGTTTTATATTCTACTTCTGTCAAAGTGAAATGGTCTTTATAGAAATTAAACGAAGTGGCGGATAGAACTTACAAAATGCATAAAAAAGATCTCAATATAAAGTGGTCATAAGTTTTAAAAGCTTTACTCTTCTACATTTTCCAACTGTTTGTAATAGTTATCTACAATAGGATAAATATTCGGGTTTGACTCATAGTAGGTGTTATCAATTTCACTTAGTGTGAATTTAAATTCTCTTTCACTATCAAAAAGAGTAATACCATATCGCCATCCAACACGTTGTTCTTGATTGTCTTGCAGAGTAAATTTTATATTTTTAATTTGAGAAACGAAATCATTGATTTGTTCTTGCTTAGTTATCGTTTTTGAAGCACCCGTAGAACCATCTTGGATGATCACTTTATCGATACTTTCAATTTTTGCATCCTTATAAAAGGCTTCTAATGATTGCGTTTTTCCATTTGTACAAGCTGAAACCAAAAACAGACTTACCAATAAAATTAGAAACAAAATTTTTTTCATTAGACTGCCTCCAAAAAGTTAAGTTTATTCTATTGCCAATTAGACGCAATAAATTACAAATAGTTACAGATCGTAGGAGTTCCCATTGAATGCAGAGCAGCTTTTTCAAATGCCATTGCCTCGATAATAGTTGCAATATATCGTATAACACTTAGTGACGGATAGAATCTCTGAAATCGTGGATAGAACTGTCAAAGTGACGGAAAGAATCTCCGACGACGGAAGGTCCCGCCGAAGCGACGGAAAGAATCGCCATTGCGACGGATGGAACCATTGAAGCGACGGAAAGAATCTCCGACGACGGAAGGTCCCGCCGAAGCGACGGAAAGAATCGCCAGAGCGACGGAAGGAACCATCGAAACGACGGAAAGAACGGCCAAAACGACGGAAAGAATCTCCGACGACGGAAGGTCCCGCCGAAGCGACGGAAAGAATCGCCATTGCGACGGATGGAACCATTGAAGCGACGGAAAGAATCTCCGACGACGGAAGGTCCCGTCAAAGCGACGGAAAGCGCCACCCTAAAAGAAGGTAACCCAGTCAAAATTGACATTCTAACCATCGAAATGACGAGTAAGATCATCAAATCAACAGTTAGAATCGCAATTATATAAATTTATACTTTTTAAACGCTAAATTTCTTCCTCAAACTATAGAACTGTAAACAAATGGCGAATAACATAGAGATTACTGCAAAATAAATCAATGTTATTGATCCCATCTGTAAGGACAGTACAATCCCACCTAAGCTTGCACCTATTGCACTGCCTAAATAATTAATAGAACTGTTTAATGCCACTGCCGAACTCCCGTTATTCGGCTGATACGATAGTAAAATATGTTGTTGGGGTGCTTGACATGCCCAACCCATAGCACCCCAGACAAAAAACGGTAAGTACTTTAATAGCGGTAAGTTAATCATTAATGGTATACAAATAATGGATAATGTTAAAATAAATAAAATGATTGTAACTAAAGTTTTGGGTTTTCCGAAATAGTCGATTAAGTAACCAATCATTATACTTCCAAATAATCCACCGAATCCCCATGCCCAAAGATACATCGTTAAGTTACCGGAGCATGTCATTTCTTCTAACAGGGGAGAAAGATATGTATACAATCCTAGGCTTGCAACACTGCCGAAAAATGTAATACATACAGTTATAGTTACTCTTTTATCTAAGAACATCTTTAATCGTTCGTTTAGTGCAGGGGGAGGTGTTGCTGGGAAATTGGGTAGAAAAATATACATACATAAAATAGAAACTACTCCGATCAATACTAATAGCCAAAGTGTTAATTTCCAATCAAATAAGTTTGATATATAAATACCTAAAGGAACCCCAAGCACTGTTCCCATACTCATTCCTCCAATAGTCAATCCTAGAGCTCTCCCTCGCTTATCACTAGAAACGAACTTTGAAGAGGCCGCCACAGCTAATGGTGAAAATAAACCAGCACCTGTCCCTGCAATTGCTCTTGATAGTAGAAGAATAGAAAAGGTCGGCGCTAAAGCTGTAATGCTATTCGCTATTGTGAAGATAAGCATTGACCCTATTAAGATTTTTTTAATTGGTTTTCCTGCAAGTAAAGAAGAAAATAACGGCGCTGAGATAGCGTAAAATAATGTAAAAATACTCACAGCCTGGCCAACTTGTGATGTGCTTTTTTGATATGTATCGCTAATTCCTGGAAGAAGCCCTGCGATTACATAGGCATCAAAGCCAAGAGCAAACATACCGAATGATAATAATAAAACATTTTTCATATATTGAACCTCCATAAAATTAAAGATGCTATGTATTTGTCGTTTTGATAGATAACCTATAACGTTATGTTATAATCGAAGCACCTTCTATATTTAATAGGTTACTAAAAAACCAAGAATATGGAACAATCAATATTTTATAAGGGTATAACAAATCGTTATAGGTTAGAGAGGAATATAATGAATGTAGAATGGTTACATAGTTTTATTGCTGCTGCCAATCAAAAAAGTTTTTCTAAAGCTGCTCAAATCACTAATCTTTCCCAACCTGCACTAAGTAAACATATACGAAACTTAGAGAATAATCTTGGCATCGAGCTATTTCATAGGACATCCATTGGTATTGAATTAACGGAAGCTGGCGAACGTTTTTACACTCGCATTACACCAGTTATTACTGAACTAGCCAGCATTCGTGAAGAATTACAGCAATTTAACCAGAGCAATCCTATTGCAATCGGTGGTCTGCCTAGCTTAGCTACTTACTATTTGCCAAACAAAATGAATGAACTTAAGCTACTAGATCGACCTATAACATTAATGATTCAAAATACTTCAAATGAACTGTTACAATCTTTACAAAAAGGTAGACTTGATGCAGTTTTTGTGGATGCAAAATATACGGAAGAATCTTTGTGGAGTTGCGAATTGTTTACGGAACCTTACTATGCTGTGTTTCCTTTGAATCATCGTTTTAATTCAAGAACAGCAGTTGACCTTACAGAATTGTGTGAGGAGCCGCTTATTGTTCATCAGGCTCCTTGTGATTCAAGGAAGGATATAGTAGAACAAATACAAGCGCTTGGCTATAAACCTAATATTATAAGTGAAGTGAACTTTGGCGATTTTATTTTTGGGGCTGTAACTTCTGGAATGGGGATTACGATTGTACCAGAGCTAATGGCTAAAAATATCGGTCATCTTCAGCTTTTTGCCTTACCAATTAATAATTTTGGAAGAACAAGAACAATTTCATTAGTGACAAAAAGCAAAGAGTTTGGATCGAAGTTACATCATTTATTATCAAATTAAATGAAATGAAGCTGTCTCAACTTAACGCTATGAGACAGCTTCATTTAATTACTTAAACCCCATTAAATCCTTTACCTTTTGTGTATTTTCCACAGTTGTCAGCATTTCTAGTAAGCTAAAAGCAACGTCGAATGCAGTGCCAGGATTTGAGGATGTAATAATATGTTCAGTTCGAGCAATTCGCTCGTTGACGATGTCAGCGCCATAGGATTGTAACTGTGCTAATCGTTTACTTGTTGGGTGATTATAAGTAGTAGCTTTTCGATTATGGAGTACTCCGCTGTGACCTAAAATTAGCGAAGCTACACAAACCGTAGCGATCGGCTTTTTGTGTTCATCGAAATGACGAACGACCGCCTTGAAATCCTCGCTAAAGGCATCATCATAAAATCCAGCTTCCTCAAAGCCTCCAGGAATCGCTAGTGCATCAAACTCTTCTAATGAAATTTCATGAAGCAATTTTTCGGGAGCTACGTTAAAATTCCATGTACATTGTAATTGATTATGTAATCCTACGGTCACGACCTCTGTTGTACCGTCGCCCTCCCATTTATTCCAGCCAAGTACATCTGTAAAAACACTCGCTTCAACAGCCTCAAAACCATTTGCTAATAATAATAATATTTTTTTCACGTTGTTAATGCCTCCTTTATATGCTTAATTGTAATGAATAAGGCTTTTCAATGACAGAATATGTATAATGTAATTTAGATGATTTACTTTATAATAAAAGGAATTTCATTAAATCTAATTTATTAAAAAAGGTGGATACATATGGATCAAATAGATACAGAAATTTTACAGCAATTGCAGCGAAATGCAAAAATCTCGATGAAGGAGTTAGCGGTGAAGGTTCATTTATCATCTCCAGCAGTTATTGAGCGTGTTAAAAAATTAGAAGAGCAGGGGATTATTGAAGCTTATAGTGCAAAGGTAAATTTAAAAAAGTTGAATCGCGAAATTCAAGCCATTATTTTATTTAAATCAATTGATTGTAGAAGTCTTTCGAATTTTTGTAACGCACATCCCGATGTCCTTGAATGCTATCGTGTAGCGGGTGAAATAAGTTATATCGTAAAAATTGCAACCAATTCAGTGGAAACATTAGAGCAGTTTATTGATGAAGCAATGCCTTATGGAACGCCTTCAACGAATATTGTGCTGTCTTCATCGGAAAAAACGGTCATCACTCCTTTTTCTGATGAAAATTTAGAATAATGAATCTGGAACCGCTCGGGAAGCCGAGGAAAGTGCTCAGGTAAAGGCCAAAATCGCTCGGGTTGCCGAGAAATGTGCTCAGGTAAAGCCAAAAACCGCTCGAGTTAGCTAAGGACTCTGCTTAGAAAGAAATACATCTCAAGAAAACCACAGTTCCAAACCCTCAAATTGTTCGGGACCTTAGAAGAAAAACTTAGTTCAGGTATCATTTATTTAAAAAAATACAAAAAAAGCAAACCTCTATACAGTGAGCACCGTTTATAGGGCAGAGAGGGGGAGAGATGTTGCTTGAAATTAAAGAACTCGAAGAAATAATGCAGCAGCATACAGAAAGGCTCATCCGACTTGCCTTTTATTACGTCAAAGATTTACAAAGTGCTGAAGATATCGTGCAAGATGTATTTATTAAATTTTACGATCATCAGCAAAACTATGAAGAAAGAGGAGAATTACGGGCATATTTATCGAGGCTCGTCATCAACAAAAGTAAAGACTATTTACGCAGCTGGACATACCGTAAAATACAAGTTCAACAGAAAATCTTTGCCAAGCAGGCTGTCACGAAAAGGGACATGCTAGTACAGCAGGATGAACAAACCTTACTAGAAAATGCCATCTTAGCACTACCATTAAAACAGCGTGAGGTCCTTATTTATTATTATTTTGAGGAAATGCCTGTTCTTAAAATTGCCGAGCTTTTAAGTATTCCGGAGAGTACGGTGAAAACAAGGTTACGTCGTGGACGAGAGTTATTAAAGCCAAAGCTACAGCATGTTGAATGGGAGGTCCTGCTGCATGAGTAAAGTCGATGTGAGGGTATTAAATGATTTAACCGAAAGCAAAAAACGTGTTATGACCAATGTAGTACAGCATTTGGAACAGCGTGAGATGAAAAAAAAGTCTTGGCGTTGGCAATATAGTGTAATGTCTATTATTTTAACAGTTTGTATTGGAATATTTCTGTATACCCAATTCAGCGGAAGTCAGGAGCAATCAGCAAGTATACCAACTGTTTTAGATGAAAAGTTTTTAAGCTTCTATTTGGAAACGGATCCCCGAGTAAAGGATCAAAAATGGTCCAATGATGCAAAGAAGCAGAAGTTTGAATCCTTTTTACAGTTTGAATCTTTATATGCTTACGCTCAATCAAAGGGGATAGTACCTTCGCAAAAACAAATTAATGAACAGCTTGAATCATTGATAGAATTAGCTATAAATCAAAACGAAGCGCAATTTGCTAAAGAATTACAAATGCTGAATCTTACAAAAGAAGAGTATATCGAACAATATTTTAAATCGATATCTTATAAAATAGCTATAATCAATTCACTGATGGAGCAGGAAAAGAATCAATATAAAGATGTCAATAGGCAGATATTATATTTTCTAGTCGTGAAAGATGCTATGAACTATTTAGAGAAGCACTATAGTCAAGAGATAGTAGCTTTACGTGAAAAATTTGATATTCCAGTTGGGGAAAAAGAAATCCATTCTAAAAATGGGTTAATCGTAGCAATCAAGGAACATGAATTTTTAGTTGTTTCCTATGCAGATAAATCGGATATTGGTAAATTATCAATTGATGACATCGTACAAAAACACGGTAATGGTACGTGGTTCCCATTAATCGATGGTCCTACAACATTATCGCTTGGAGATGATGTAGAAGTTAAATATAGTACAGATTTAGCAGGAGAACAAGATGATTCTAAAATAAGATTTGCAGATATAGATAGCATGAAAATACTGGAAGAGCATCAATGAATCAAGGCTAGACATTCAAAATTTCAAGAATGTCTAGCTTTTTTAATCTCCTCTTGTATTTGGATTAGTGTACAATTATTGTAAGTAATTATATAATCAAGGGATGTGATAATGTATAATTATGTAAATTCTTTTATCAAAACAAAAGGGAATAGGGGGAAAGTTTGGATATGATACTAAATAAAAACTTACTTAAGGAAATTGAATTAAAAAAAATACTAACAGACATAAATAGTGGAACTAGAACATGGCAGCAAGAGGACCAAACTCATCTCATCTCATACAATCAATGATGTTACATATCGGTTCATTAGATAGTGAACTACGAGATGACTTAATTTATGGATCGTTTTATGAATTGATCCGTGAAAAAAACTTACTTGAGCATTCACTTTTAACGGAGCTTTTAGAAGAATGTTTGAATAATTTATTATGTAAGGGTATCGCAGAAAGCTTTTTACCCGTACATTTACGTCGCTATTGATTGCCCTAATATTATTTAGAGATAACGCAGACGATTTTTTATCCCAACAAAAAATCGCTGATTGTAAAGATAAAGTACTAGCTTATTTAGCAGAGGAAAAGGATGTAAGAGGCTACGTGCCGGTGAAAGGTTGGGCTCATAATGTGGCCCATATGGCTGATGCAATAAATAAATTGGTGAAAAATCCCAAATTAAATAAAACCTTTTATAGTTAAATAGTAAGCGCATTATATAACGCCGTTTTGCAAGAAAAGTATGCTTTCATACATAATGAAGATGAACGGATTTTAGTACCTATTTTTAAAATGCTTGAGCATGGTTTAGAGGAGCAAGAGATCATTAAATTGTTGCAAGAATTACCTGCTACTTTAAAAGTAAAAAAAGAACAGCTCGATGTACAGCATCAGAGAATTTTACTTTTTAACTGTAAAATTTTTTTAAAAAGCTTTTATCAGGCGTGTTGATTAGGAAAAAATAAGTTTATTATTGAGCGATAAAAGGATTTTTTTGTTACCACTTTGCCAATATATTTCCATTTTAACTGATTGTAGCGTAGGGCTACTCCACTCCCGCGGGAAAGCGATAGAGGAACGAAGGCTAAAACCATCACGTCCTGTGATAACGCCTTCGTGACCAACTTCGTGTTGGCCCGAGACCCTGCACGGAGCGAAGCGGAGGAAGCGGAGGAAGCGGCTCGACGCTCGCCCGCAGGAAAGCGAGTAGCACGTAGCGGAAATCAGCCTCTTTGGATGTATAAAAATGGTTAATCAACACACCTGAGCTTTTATATTAAAACAAATGGAAAGCCTAAGTTCGCAGCTCTTCATAAAAGCATCGAAGCATGTCTCAATGAATTATAAGGAAATCACTACCAATATTAGTACTTTGAAATTATTGACAGACAAAAATTAGTTTGTTAAGATGAGTGACAATAAAAGCATACAAATTCGTTGATGAGAAAAAGTAGTGTTTCATTTTGTTCTACAGAGAGCCGACATATTGGTGGAAGTCGGTGTGCAGGTGTTACATGAAGATCCTCTCTGAGAAGATTGGCTGAACATAGTAAGCTAATCCGGGTGTCTACCGTTAAAAAGAACACGTATGATTGTACGTTGCTAAGTGCTATTGAACGTTGATTCAATAGAATTAGGGTGGTATTCGCGGTTAACCCCGTCCCTTGCTTGGGACGGGGTTTTTTGTATGCCTTTTATACAATTAGTATAGGAGGAATTTACATGCAAGCTGAAGAGAAGAAAGAAACGACTGTAGAAAGAGAAACAAGGATTCGTCGACTGTGGGAACAAGAAGGAACGTTCCAAGCGTCTGTTGCGAATCGTTCTAACAATAAGCCTTTTGTATTTTACGAAGGACCGCCAACAGCAAATGGTTTACCACACGTAGGTCATGCATTTGGCAGAACGATAAAAGATGTCGTAGCTCGTTTTAAAACGATGCAAGGTTATTTAGTAGAGCGTAAAGCTGGCTGGGATACACATGGTTTACCTGTAGAGTTAGGCGTGGAAAAAAAGCTAGGTATCTCTGGTAAGCAAGAAATAGAAAAATATGGTGTTGAACAATTTATTCAAGAGTGTAAGGGAAGTGTCTTTACTTATGAGAAGAAATGGCGCTCCTTTACAGAACAGCTAGGCTATTGGATTGATATGGATGACCCGTATTTAACGCTAAGTAATGATTATATTGAGTCCGTTTGGAATATTTTAAGTCATGTTCACAAGGAAAAGCTTTTATATAAGGGGCACCGCGTTTCACCATATTGCCCTAGCTGTCAAACATCATTAAGCTCTCATGAAGTTGCACAGGGCTATAAGGATGTAAAGGATTTATCTGTCACAGCAATGTTTAAGCTACAGGATAAAGATGAATATTTTCTTGGCTGGACAACGACTCCTTGGACTTTACCTGCCAATGTTGCCTTAGCCATGAATCCTAAGCTCATGTATGTTCGAGTGAAGCAGCACGATAAAGTTTATATCTTGGCAAAATCATTGGTGGAAAAGGTTTTTACTGAACCCGTTGTAATATTAAGTGAGCATAATGGGCATGAATTTGAAGGTGTATCCTACATTCCACCTTTTTCATACGTAACCGTTAATAAAGGTCATGTCGTTGTGCTGGCCGATTATGTCACAGAGCATAGTGGAACTGGAATCGTTCATATCGCTCCTGCGTATGGGGAGGACGACTATAAAACGGTTCAGCAAAATGATCTATCGTTTGTCAATGTTGTTGATTTAAAGGGTTGCTATACAGAAGAGGTTCCAGAGCTTGCCGGTAAATTTGTGAAAGATTGTGATGTCGAGATTATTAAAATGCTCGTCAAAAAGGAGCTCTTGTTTGATAAGGAAAAATATGAGCATAGCTATCCTCATTGCTGGCGCTGTGATTCACCATTGCTTTACTATGCGACTGACAGCTGGTTTATCAATATGTCTACAATGAAAGATAAACTTTTACAAAATAATGAGCAAGTTACATGGTATCCTGATCACATTAAGCACGGTAGATTTGGCAATTTCTTAGAAAACTTAGTGGACTGGAATATTAGCCGTAATCGCTATTGGGGTACACCGCTTAATGTGTGGGTTTGTCAGGATTGTGGTCATGAAGAGGCGCCAAATAGTATTGCATCGTTAAAAGAATTAGCGAAAGGCACTTTACAAGACATCGAGCTTCACAAGCCGTATATTGATGAGGTTGTATGTACTTGTCCAAAGTGTAATGGTGACATGGAACGTACACCGGAAGTGATTGATGTATGGTTTGATAGTGGATCCATGCCATTTGCGCAGCAACATTATCCTTTTGGAGACTCTGCTGCTTTTAACAATCAATTCCCTGCCGATGTTGTTATCGAAGGCATTGACCAAACACGAGGCTTTTTCTATAGTTTATTAGCGGTTTCGACTTTATTCACAGGAAAGGCTCCTTATAAAAATGTCCTTTCCTTAGGGCATGTTTTAGATGAGCATGGACAGAAGATGTCGAAAAGCAAAGGAAATGCATTAGAGCCAGTTGAGCTGATAGAGCAGTACGGAGCGGATGCTTTACGCTGGGCGTTTTTAGTCGACAGTTCTCCTTGGAATCCTAAACGTTTTTCAACAAAAATTGTGATGGACGCGAAATCAAAGCTAGTTGATACACTAGATAATACGTTCAAATTTTATCAATTATATGCAGAAATAGATGGCTTCCAGTACGATGCTGCTAAGACGGGTACACGTACAAAGCTAGATCATTGGATATTGTCTCGATTACACCATACAATTCAGCTTGTGACAAAATCTATGGATGAATATCAATTTACACAAGCAACACGCGAAATCGGCATGCTTGTGGAAGAGCTAAGTAACTGGTATATCCGTCGCTCACGAGCAAGATTTTGGGCAAACGGATTGTCAGAGGATAAACGAGGTGCCTATAGTACACTGTATGAGCTACTAACGACAATTTGTCAATTACTAGCACCATTCACTCCATTTATCGCGGAAGATTTATATCGACAATTATCTGGAAAAAGTGTACATTTGCAAAATTACCCTAAATATAATGAAGCACTATTGAATCCAAAGCTTGAAAAAGAAATGGCGAATATTTTAACAGTCGTAGAGCTTGGCCGTAGCATCCGTAATAGTCAAGGGATCAAGGTAAAGCAGCCGTTAAGTGAAATGATTGTCTCTGTTGACGGTGAGCTAACAGATTATCAATCATATAGCGAGCTCGTGAAAGATGAATTAAATATAAAAGAATGCGTTTGGACAAATGAATTTTCAGCATATGAAACCGTTCATTATAAGCCTAATTTTAAAACGGCTGGTGCAGCATTCGGACCAAAAGTAAACAAAGTAAAAGATTACGTAGTAAATTTAAATGACGAGGAGAAAAATATATTACAGCGAACAGGTTCAGTTGCGTTAACAATTGATGGGGAACAGATAACATTGTTAAAAGCGCATGTGTTAACCGAGTCTATTGTGAAGGAACATTACATCTTAGCCGAAGATGCTCCTTGTCGAGTCCTTATGAAGGTTCATCTGACAGCTAGCTTACTTGAAGAAGGACAAATAAGGGAATTAATTCGCACAATTCAAGATACACGCAAAAAATGGAAACTCCCTGTTGAACAATATGTATCGATTTCGATTGCTGGAAGTGCCGAAGCAATAACTATCATCCAGCAGCATGAAGCGTTACTAAAGGCAAATGTGTTGTTAAATGATATTCAATATGTGAGTGATGATCATGGTGAACGATATATAGAGACAGAATTGTTTAACGAAAAAGTTACTGTTTATTTTAAGCTGTAAAATCTTTAGTGATCAGGTAAGCCCCGAAACTGCTCGGGTAGACAGAAAAAGTGATCAGGTAAGCCCCGGAACTGCTCGGGTTGACAGAAAAAGTGCTCAGGTAAGCCAAGAAACTGCTCGGGTAGACAGAAAAAGTGATCAGGTAAGCCCGGAAACTGCTCGGGTAGACAGAAAAAGTGCTCAGGTAAGCCTGGAAACTGCTCGGGTAGACAGAAAAAGTGCTCAGGTAAGCCTGGAAACTGCTCGGGTAGACAGAAAAAGTGATCAGCTTTGGTTCAAAACTGCTCAGTAGTCGCCATAAAAATAGCAAAGTATCCTATATACAATGTGCAACATTATAATACGTTATTTTTAATATTAGTTCAGCTCTTATTTGTGTTTTAAGATATAGTCTGAAAACATTTATAGTATATGTGAATTTTTCTATACTTTCATCATTTCCCATGAAAGAACTTAATCATCTTTCATTTTCTATGGTGAAGTGCTTATTTGCGCTTCATGGATGGCTAACGGAGCACTTTACTTCAATAAACGATTTTTCAGCAATCCCTAAAACGAAGCAAGATGTAAAATCAAGAGGCTGGGACAAAACTAATTTGTCCTTTATGAAAGGCGGATAATTTTTAAATTAACAAAGAATATAATCAGAAAACCCGAACTATTACGAAACACAGAATGAGCGTTTGTGATATAGTTCGGGTTTTTCATTGGCTAAAATCCTTTTGTCCCAGCATCCTTATTTTTTTCTTAACAGTGTATCCCCAAGAGGGACTCCAACCACAACAACCAAAACCGTTAGAATTACAAGGGCTCTAAAAATAAAATACGCAACTTGATCGAACATCGTACCTCTCCTTTTTTCTTAATAATTCCTACCTTATATTCTGTAATTATCCAACTCCTGTTGAAGAGTCAAACTAAACTAATAAAGCATAAAATCATTTGTACTTTTAATAATATAGTTTACTTCATTACAACGTATGTATGCAGTTTGTTACTTTTTATATTTTGTGATCTTCAACATAGGGCGCGATTGTTTAATAAGCTTCGCTGATCTGCTTAAGCTAACGAGTGCGATTGTTAAATTAGTGGTATTATTAGGCATAATAATTTGCAATTGGGTGAGCTTATGGACGAACGAAAAATACTACTACAACAAAAAATAAAAGTTAACAAACAAAAAAATCAGAGAACTAAATTAATGGATTTACTTCCCCAAGATATTTCTATCATTATAGAAAAAAGCGATTTAATTACGTCTCCAGAATTAGAAAGAATCCTAAATAAAGTTCTGGAGAAATGGAACTATGAATTACATAAAGGGGATTTTGCGATTAATTATAGTGGTTTCAGAAAGGAATTTAGTTGGGAACATGAGGTTATACATTATGTGCAAGGGATTGACATTGAAAAGAAACTAGTTTACTTATTTTTGGGAATCGATGACTCTCCAATATTTCTTCTTGATGGAAAATGGGCATTAAGGAACTTTAACATTTTATGGGACTATATCAATAATGATGACCTATGGATTATTAGTCAAGATTTCAACTATGGTGTTCTGGTATCCCGTTATGGAGGATATTTAGAACACGATCCTAACCCAAAAGAAATAATTTATGCAATTACAAAATGGGATAATTAATCAAAAGGCTTAGTTAAACTAACGGAGGCAGGGGTAGAGCCTTTTTCTACTTAAACGAAGGAAAATATTAGTTGAGGAAGGTTTTTTTGGATTCTTGTAGAATGTATTACCTTGAAAAGTATGGTATTGATGTAATATTCACATCGTGATTAACCATACAGAGGGAGGAGTCTAAAATGTCATTAAAAGCAGGAGATATAATTACGTTTGAACGAACTTTTACAGTAAGGGATGTTGAATTATTTACTGAGATTTCAGGGGATGAAGGGATACATCATATAACCCCAGATGAACAAGGAAGACTTGTCATTCAAGGATTATTAACGGCAACTCTCCCAACAAAAATAGCTGGAGATAATAACGTACTGGCTCGTAATACGAGTTTTGAGTTTTTAAGACCTGTTTTTACAGGTGATACAATAGTTTGTATAGTTAAAATTGAGAAGTACGAAAGGCAAGAAAATAATAGAACAGCTTTTGTTGCCTCCTTTTCTTGTAAAAATCAGAATGAAAAAGAAGTATTGACAGGAGATGTATCAGGCGTAATTCTTTAAACTTTATTATAATATCGGGAGCAATATCGAAATCTAAGGGACAGCATGCCTTTTGTCTTATTATATGAAGCTTGAAGCTTGCAATTGGTTTGAAAAGCATCTTGGTATTCAGTAAAAGGATACTATTTTTGACAAACCTTATTGTGCGAATAGCTAGAGAGGTAACCATCTCATATGAGGTGGTTTCTTTTAATTTGGATGATGCCATAGCTGAAGTGTTACGTAGGCGGATTCTTCTTCAGCTAACGGAGCATAAGTTGAAGAAGGAAATAGTTGCATTTACATCGAAATATAATGTAATAAGCTAGATTGGAGTGCTTACAATGATTAAATTCTTTGAATACAACTGGCTGGTAAGAGATGAATGGTTTGATTGGTGTAATCAACTGACGATTAAAGAGTTGTTAAAAGACCGCAGGGGTGGAGTAGGAAATATATTATATACACTTTTTCACATAATTGATGTGGAATATAGTTGGATTCGTGCTATTCAGGGCAAAGAAGATGTAGTATTTCATTTTGCTGATTATCATACACTTGAAAAGGTTAAAGCACTTTCAGATAAATTACGCAATGAAATAGCTGAATTTATAAAAATAAATGTAGGAGGTTTAAATGAAAAACTAGTCAGTGTTTCTTGGGATGAAAATAAATATACTGTTGATGAAATATTACACCATATAATTACTCACGAAATTCACCACATAGGTCAACTTTCTGTTTGGGCAAGAGAATTAGAACTAAGCCCTGTTCCTGCTAACTTTATTGGAAGAGAGTTAACGAGGGGGATTATTAAAAATGAATGAAAAAACATATTTAAGTATAGAAGAGATTATTTCATTACCAACCTTATCAGATACAAATATAAGTGATGATGGTAAAAACGTAGCATTTGTTAAGAAGATAGCTAACTGGAAAGACAATAAATATAGGAATCATGTATGGATATACGAAAAAGATAAGGGTCAGTGTTACCCATTAACAACTGGGGATATAGATAGTACATACCCATTATGGTCTCCAGATTCTCGAAATATCGCATACCTTAGCCTAGTTGGTGACGGGGATAATAAGAAAAATCAGATCTTTCTTAAGTCTATAGATAGTTATAGTGTGGTTCAAATTACTGATGAGAAAGAAGGGGTCAGTAATTTCAAATGGGAGCCTACTGGCAAGGGTTTTTATTATGTTACACAGTCAAAAGAATCTGAGGCAATAAAGAAACGTAAGGAACAATATGGAGATTTCCATCATATAGGGAAGGAATACCAGAATAATTGTTTATATTACATTGAAATACAAAAGGACAAAGATAAACACGAAAATAGCGTTGTTTATCAACTAACTGATGGTAAGGATTTTCATATCCATGAATTTGATATTTCAAATTGTGGGAAAAAGATTGTATTAATGGCTACACCGAGCCCAAATATGGGAGATACTATTAATGGAGATCTATACATACTAGATATTAAAGCTAGAGAGCTACAAAAGATGAATATAGATAAGTTGTTGGGAGGGAACGTTTGCTTTTCTCCTGAAGGCAGCAAAATATGTTACTCAGCAAGCATAAGGGAGAAGGATTACTATAAGAACCATATACAAGACAGTACGCTAGAGATATTTGATTTTAATAATGGCGAGCTAATTCAACCTTTAACAGATTTTGATAGTACGGTTATGCCATTACGGTGGACAGCTAAAGGAATATTAATTAGATGGCAGAATAAAACTAATTATCTAATTGGGTTGCTGTCTGAGAATGGCACTGTGGAAATGTTAAGCGAAAAAGTAGATGGCTTTATTATGGAGGCTTCTATAACAAGTGATGGAAATTATATAGCCTATAATAAGGCTATAACAAATGAAACGTTTGAAATCTATTTAGACGATAAAAAAATAACGAATGTAAATAGCTTTTTCGATGGAAAGCTTAAAAGTAACAGGGAAATAATCTCATGGCGAAGTAGTGATGGTCTTGAAATAGAGGGCGTTTTATCAACCCCAGTAGAGTTTGACGCAAATAAAAAATATCCCTTATTAGTAGTAATCCATGGTGGACCGGCTTGGGCATCCTTTCCAATATTTTCAGACTGTTTTAATGAGAAATATCCTATTGAACAGTTTATCGAAAAAGGCTTTATCGTTTTAGAACCAAACTACAGGGGAAGCTCTGGTTATGGCAATAAATTCTTAACAGCAAACTACAGAAAACTGGGAATTGCTGACTACGATGATGTTATATCTGGAGTGGATAAACTAGTTGAAAAAGGAATTGCAGATAAAGAGAGAGTTGGGGTTATGGGATGGAGCAACGGGGGATATATATCAGCTTTCTGTTCTACATTTAGTAGTAGATTCAAAGCTATTTCAGTTGGGGGTGGAATTACTAATTGGAGTACCCATTATGTAATTACAGATATACCTTACTTTATTAGGATGTATTTAGGAAATGATCCATGGAATGATCCCGAAATATATACTAAAACATCACCAATGACATATATTAAATCAGCCTGTACTCCTACTTTAATCCAACATGGAGAAAAGGATGCAAGAGTTCCAACTCCCAATGCATATGAACTATATCAAGGATTAAGGGATATGGAAGTTGATACAGAATTAATTATTTTTAAAGGAATGGCATATAGTTCTGACCGGCCAGGAGTTAATGTGGCTATTATGAAGCAGAATTTGATGTGGTTTTCACACTATATTCTTAGAGAAAGTATGAAAGATTTTAGGGTTTTATGATTAATAAATGCTATGTGTTTCTAAGAAGATTAGGCAAGAAGACGAACGGATAAATATAATCTTTTTGAAAAGCAGTTTCATATGCTGTTGGCAGTTTATTCTATGTGACGTGATTTTTCCTAAAGACGATATGTGGACCATCTTTTTCATGTTCAAATATACGCTGGCATTTTTAGCTGGTGGGATTTACCTAGCCGTCCAATATAAAAAGGATTTTTCATAAGGAAAGTTCGGGGAGCGAGAATGAACCAATGATGAGGATTAGAATCGAGTGAATATATGAAATAAAATGCGCAGTAAAAAAGCCAATTAGAACATTTCTAATCAGCTTCTGTTTTTTAGTTTTTTTCCTGTTTCAATACCCACACCAAAAACTGTCGATACCATACAAATGAAATATAGAATTTGTTGGAATCTATCTGCTGTCCAATATCCCAATAAATTCATAAATACAAGGATGACAAACAAAATTGAAGAAACAATGAGTGAATAAAAGCTAAAACTATGAGACATTTTATACCCCCTCGTATGTTAATGAAATTACACTTTCAGGTCAACATAAATTAGGTGTTAAAACCATATTATTACTGAACACTATGGGACTATATCAATAATGATGACCTATGGATTATTAGTCAAGATTTCAACTATAGTGTTCTGGTCTCCCGTTATGGAGGATATTTAGAACACGACCCTAACCCAAAAGAAATAATTTATGCAATTACAAAATGGAATAATTAATCAACCGTATCATAAGTAAATGAAGTTTTTTTGAAAAACAGAAACAGCATCATTCCATTACGTGTGGATGGTGCTGTTTTTGGTAAACGATATTATAAAATTGAACGATAATCAGCTTCAATCCAGCTTTTAATTCATTATCTTGCCATTCTTTTCGTGGAATGTTACAAAAAGAGCCTCTAGTAATTTCAAATATTTATAAATAATATAAATAAAATTAACAGTAAATTAACATTCATATAGTTTAATAGAATTGTACATAAGGAATCTACTAGGAGGAATTATTAGATGATTAATAACAAACTTGTGAAAAAAGGTGCTACTTTAGCACTTGCTCTAGCTATTACAGTTCCAGCATTATCACCAGCAGCAGTGAATGCTCAGGAAAAAATAACAATAGATGCTGTTAAATTTAATGGAATGAAAGCACCATCTACTATTGAAGAAATGGTAAAAACGTATACAACCGCAACAGTTGATGTGAAATATAGCAATGGACAAGTAAAAACATTTCCGTTGTCCTACAACTACCTATTTAAATCGGAAGATAAGGTAGCAACTGTTAATGGGGAAAAAATCCCTGCAGGTACACCAATTGATGTAAAAGGAAATCCAATTAAGGATCCAAGCAGCACAGACGGAAAATACTTTGTTTCAGATTCTCCGGATTCAAACAGCTTAATGCTACCTATTAATGAAAAACTTTATATGGTTACACATTATGAATATCAAACCATTGATGCTGCTGGTAAATCAGCATACGGTTTAGTTCCTGCATCTATGTCTTTAACTGAGTTGGAACAGGACAAAAAAACAGGGGAAATGAAACCTGTAAAAGTAGAAAAAATTGATTTTTCAGCAGTAAACGGACTTTGGATTCCATGTAACGGATCATTATCTCCTTGGAATACACATTTAGGTTCTGAAGAGTACGAACCAGATGCACGACTTTTCTTAGATACAACTTCGAAAGTAAGAAGTCAAGTTGAAACATTCTCCCAATTCTATTTTGGAGATAAAGCAAAGGCTAACCCTTATTTCTATGGGTACATTCCTGAAATTACAGTGGAAGAGAACGGGAAAACATCAGTTGAAAAGCATTATAGTACAGGACGCTTCTCTCATGAGTTAGCGAAAATTATGCCTGATAACAAAACTGTTTTTTACGGGGATGATGGCGGTAATACAGGAATGTTTATGTATGTGGCCGACGAAGCAAAAGATTTATCATCAGGTACATTATATGCAGCCAAATTTAAACAAACGGGTGTTGAAAACGGTGGTTCAGGAGATTTACAATGGATTAATTTAGGACATGCAACTGATAAAGAAGTGAAAGATCTTATTGATAGCGGCATTATATTCAATGATATTTTTGAAACTTCAGATACGCCTAAAGAAGGTTTTACAGCTATTAAAACATACTCAAATGAAGGAAAAGTTGAGTATTTAAAACTTAAACCTGGCAAAGAAAAAGCAGCAGCTTTCCTAGAAACTCGCCGTTACGCTGCCATTCTTGGTGCGACTACAGAATTTAACAAAATGGAAGGTCTAGCACTAAACGAAAAGGATAAAAAAGTATATATCGCAATTTCCGATCAGAGTAAGGCTATGGAAAAAGATTCAACAGGAAAAGACCCAGCAGACCATATTCAATTACCAAAAATTAAAGCTGGTGTAACATATCAATTAGATTTACAAGATGGTCAAAAAGATAGCGAAGGAAATGCTATTAATAGCTCTTATGTAGCACCATCAATGTCTGGATTAGTTGTTGGTGAAGATTTAAAAGAAGCTGATTCATTTGGAAACACTGCAAATGTAGATAAAGTAGCCAATCCAGATAACTTAAGTTACTCTGAATCAATGAGAACACTCTTTATCGGTGAAGATAGTGGAGCTCACACAAATAACTACGTTTGGGCATATAATGTGGATACGAAAGAATTAGATCGTGTCTTATCTGTTCCAGCAGGAGCGGAAGCAACTGGATTATTTGCTGCTGATGACCGCAATGGATTCTCATACATTTTCAGTAATTTCCAGCATCCTGGTGATGAAGTAGATGCTAAGTCAATTACAGCAGTTAATAAAGATGAATTACTTAAAGCTGTTGACGAACAAATTGGTATTAATAAAACAGGGGGTATTGGTTATATCTCTGGTCTACCTTCTTTAACAAACATGCCAGATTTCACTGTAACTGATGCTCTTAAAGTAGATAAAGTAACAGCAAAATCTAAATCAGTTACAGGTACAACTGAAAAAGATGCTACTGTACAAGTTTATAACGGGAAGACGTTATTAGGGGAAGCAAAAGCAAATTCAAAAGGGAAATTCACTGTGAAGATTAATGCCCAAAAAGCAGGCACAAGCCTAACTGTTGAGGCTAAAGACATGGCTGGAAACAAAATTGAATCAACAGTCATAGAAGTTACTTCTAAATAACAAACACTTACATGTACTGTGCATGTAAAAAATGAAAAGGGCTGTCATAAAAGTGATTTTTGTGACAGCCCTCATTCTATTCCATGGTTTTCCATAAGAATCGAATAACTCCATAGAACTCTATAATATAGTTTTAATAGATATTAAACAACTTGAACAGTTAATTTCTATTTTCTAGTTGCCACGTTTCTCTAGATTTTTAGCAGTTTTACTTTGGTCAACATCCTTTTGGTTTTTAAAGGTACCCATGAGAAAATCATAGGCTGGGTTCGTCACACCATACCAGTAATTTTCATTTTTGAAATGATGCCATAAATGAACCTTCTTCATCCAACGCCCCCATGGAGATATTGGCTGAAGTGGGCGATGGGCGATATAATGCTTCCACTCATAAAATAGTAAAAAGAGCATGATACCTGCAATAAATGCGTTTGTCAATATAAAGCTAGATGAAAGTAAATAAAAAATAGCTGCTACAATTGCAATGTTTGGCACACTGTACCATAAGGGTAAAAACAATAAATGTAATTCATTCGGATTTGCATGGTGATCATAATGTAAACGTTTAAGCATTTTTAAAAAAAATACATTCTTTGGTGGTTTCAAATGAAAAAGAAACCTGTGTGTAACATACTCAGCTAAGGAATACATAATCATTCCCAGAATAAAAGCACCCAAAATTTTGATAGAGGTTAAATGTAGAATCATAAATCCAAAGCTAATGAGGAATAGACAGCTCATGATCAAAATATCAGGGTAGGAAAAATATTCTTTTAAATATTTCAATTTCATTTTCACGCCTCCAGTAATCTTTATTTTTTTCTATCTTTCCAGAGAGCCAAGCTTTTCTCCATTGTTGTCTTAGACAACCTTTCCGCTTCCATTGCATCTCCCTTTAATGCAGCTTTTAATAAGTCGTGGTAATAGTTAAAGGACAACCCGCGATAATCTTTCACAGAAAAAAATCTTTTCGCCATATCTACATAAATGGAATCGAAGCTATTTAAAATGAGTAGAAAGATTGGATTGACAGCAAGGCCAGCACACTTTTTTTGCAAATCCCAATCAAATTCTGCATAGCTTTCAGCACTATCTTCAAGCTGCTCTAGATTGGCAAGGAGAGCAACCACTTTAGGTTGATTAAACGTAACGGCATCACGAATATAAGTCGGAGTCAAAGAACTTCTTAATTCTAATAAGTACATGATAAATTCATCTGTAATGGTATGATGATTCTCAACAATATTAACAAGTGTCGATAAATTCCCATTGCGCCAATAATCATTAACAATCGCAGGCATTCCTTTTCTTCCTGTTATCCATCCCCCCCTTCCTAAACGTTGAAGTGCCTCCCGAATAGTTGGACGGCCAACACCAAACTCTTTTGCAAGCTCTCTTTCGGGCGGTAAAATACTTCCTACAGAATAAACACCAGCCAATATGGATCTAATTAATTCATTCTCAATTTTATCTGAGGAGCGTTCCTTTTCTGTCAAATCCTCGTCCCCTTTGTTTTTATGGTCATACAAGTTAAAGACGGTGGTAATACCAAAAATTATATATTGAATCCGAATTTTCTGTCAATAGAAGGAACAAATTTTTATAAAGAGAATTTTCAAACAACCCGTGAAATACTTAGTAGGATGCAATATAAATTTAATGTATTTGAATCAAACGAGTACAACGTATTATACAGAAACTAACCAATGAAACATTAATTAATTAATTAATTAATTAAAAGAGGGAAAAAGCATGAAATAAGCCTGCGCTAAGACAAATGAATTTCGCTCTCCATAGCATTGATGGCCATAGTGGTTCTAAGGATAAGGAAGGGTATGTGAGAAATATCCTTTCTTTTATTAAGGCTGTTTTCGTAAAGATTGTTGTTCTTCAACAAACAGGGTAATTTAGTTGAAGAAGGAATTTTCACATTTTTACTAGAAATATATCTATAAAAAGACTATAGATGGAGGGCTTTTTATGGCATTAGTTTCAATCTATACTGTCGGTAGGCTAAACCACCCTTATGACCACCCTACCTCTCGTGAATTTTATCAAGTGGGAAATGAAGTATATCGTCAGGCGACTAAATCAGGACTTATAGAGACATTTTCACCTGAAGGAGTCCCTTTCCCTGAAGAAACCGTAAAGGGAAAAGGTTCTCCTATACTTACGCTAACAGTATGGAGAAATCTTCAATCGTTATATCGCTTTACCTATTCAGGACAGCATATACAAGCATTACGAGATAGAAGTAAATGGATCGAGCCATATCCAGAGAAACACCTTTCTTATGTAGTCTGGTGGACAGAAAAGGTGAAGGATGTCTCATGGGAGGAGGCATTTAAGAGATACAACTATTATATTCAGCATGGTCCAACTCCTTTTGCATTTGATTTTAAACATTCATTTGACGAAAAGGGGGAGAGGTTATTGATTGAGTAGCAGGATCCATCTCTGGAAGGAATTGTGCAGTATTTTGCTTAAACTGTCGGGTGCGATCGTTCAATTAGAGCAATCGCTTCTTCACTAACGGAGCAGGTTTGTTGAGGAGAATGTTTTCTTTTTTTGTTAAGTGTTGTCGGTGAGTTAGCAAAAGAACATGAGCCTCTCCAAAAAGGTGGCTTTTCTTCAAGATGGGATTCCATAGAGATCCCATCTTTTTCTTCTTCAACTAACGGTGCTGATAATTGAATGAGGAGATAATTACATAAATAAAATAAGGCATTACATTGTTAAGATTGGATAGGTCAAGTTCTATGGAAAGAAATTAGCAACAAGACGTTATTAAATCAGAAGTAAATATTTCTAATTGTATGGAGGAGTCCCGTTGGTTAATGAAGTAATTACAAATGCTAAAGATATGATTCAAAGTTCTGGAACATCCACTAGGTCTTTTTAAATAGATTACAGTAAACCACTAAGAAGGTAGAGAGCGGTTCCCCAAATAAAAATCGCTGAGCATTTATTAAAAATATTCATAAGCTTCCCAGAGCTATCAAGTCTTTTCAAGGATGCTCCAGCAATGATAAGACCTAAAAACCACAACCAAGAAATCAAAACACATGCTGCAGTGAACAACATTTGCTCCGTCCCACTATATTTTAAAGCACTCGTCCCGATAACACCTATTGTATCTAAAATGGCATGTGGGTTTAAGAGAGAGACAGAAACCGCGAATAAAATTTGTTTTTTAACAGGAAGTGCTTCGTTATTATCGGCAGATGCCGGATTGGAGCGCCAAATTGTATAGCCCATATAAAGTAAGAAAAGTATCCCAACACTCATCAAGGCGATACGTAACCACTCAAATTGCAACACGATTATAGATAAACCAAATACCGCAAGTAGTATCAAAAACGTATCACAAATTGAGGCAGTGATGCTGGCAGGTAAAGCACGAACTAGATGTGGCTGAGTTGCACCTTGTGAAAAGACAAAGACATTTTGTACGCCTAAGGGCAAAATAAGTCCAAATGCCAAAATTATTCCATGAAGAAATGCTTCCAATGAAATTACCTCCTTCCACTAACCATTCTAGATATGTTATAACTAAAAGAAAACGACCAATTGGATGGTTTTTTAGCCATCCAATTTGAGGTGATGTGAATGAACTGGCAGCCAAGTAGACAGGGTGAAATGACATTACAGCAGCAAATTATTCAATGGATTACTGAACATATTGAGCGAGGAGATTGGGTGGCAGGAACAAAGCTACCGACACAAAGACAGCTAGCGATGCAGTTTGGGGTCAATCGCAGTACTGTTCAGCAGGCGTTAGAGGAGTTAAAAGCAGCAGGAATATTGGAATCGAAGGTAGGCTCAGGTATATTTGTAGCTCATAATTCTTGGCATTCATTAATTACACAAACACAACCAAATTGGCAAACCTATATTGACACAAGCCTTCATAAACCAAATTATCATACCATTCAATTAATCAATGAATACGAACAGCGCGATGATGTCATTCGATTGGGAACTGGAGAGCTTGCACCAAGTTTATTGCCGACTGCTGAAATTGAAGCGTCATTGCAAGAGCTCTCTTTGCAGCCAAAAGCTTTAGGCTATTCATCACCACAAGGTAGCGATAAACTTCGAGAAGCGATTTGCGAATACGTGAAAAAAAGGGGGATCCATGCAAAGCCCCAAAATGTTTGTATTGTCTCAGGTGCACTACAGGCATTGCAGCTCATTGCTGTTGGACTACTTGAACAGGGTTCTATCGTATTCCAGGAACAGACATCTTATTTAAATTCAGTCCATCCTTTTCAGTCTGTTGGTATGCAAATGATAGCTATCGATCGTGATGAACAGCTTGCTCAAACCTTAGCCCAAAAGAAAAGAAAGAGACAGGCTGTATTTTATGCTGTTCCTACTTTAAACAATCCGACTGGCGGGGTATGGACGCCGCTTGAAAAAAAGACGCTTTACGAAGCGTGTAAAGCGTCTCGCATTCCCATCATTGAGGATGATGTTTATCATGAATTGCTCTTTGAAGCGGCAACGGCTCCAATTAAAGCAATGGATGATAGCGGTCAAGTCCTTTATATTGGGAGTGTCTCGAAAACGTTAAGCCCTGGTCTCCGTATCGGCTGGTTAATCGGTCCAACTACAGTAATTGAGCGGTTAGCGGATATAAAAATGCAAACAGATTACGGTTCAAGCGCCATCTCACAGGAAATTGTGCTGCACTGGCTGCAATCAGGAAAGTATGAAAACCATATCGTCAGCTTACGCCAAAAATTACAGCAAAGGGCAGATTATGTAGAGACTATTTTACAAGAAAAATTCTGTAATATTGCTGAATGGAATAAGCCAAAGGGAGGTTTTTATATTTGGCTAAAGTTTCATGAGCCAATCGTTGATAAAGAGTTATTTACTAAGCTTTTACATCGACAAGTTCTCATTAATCCCGGGTATATTTACGATCCTCAGGATTCCCATCATATTCGATTATCATATGCCTATGCTTCATATGAAGAGTTGGAAAAAGGGTTAAAAATCTTAATTGAGATTGTTAAAAAAGACACATAAAAGAAATTTTAAATTACGTTATTTAGGTAGAAACTAAAAAAATCCCTATTGTGTGTAATCAGCACGATAGGGATTTCACATAAAAGTTGTTTTATTCTAAGAATAAATTATTAGATTTCTTGATCTTTCTCTGACGACGAATTCGCCAATTTTAAAAATACTTCATTTATATTTTTCATGCGGTTTTCAACTTTTTTAGCAGCCGCATCGAGAGTAGGGAGAGCATTATTCCTTTACAATTGAACAAGCAAGTCAAAAAATCGTGGGGATTACTTGGATGGACCAACGTTTTGCTTCCAATCAACAACTGCCCTCTGAAAAAAGAACAGAGGAACTTGTTAAAGAGTTTCTGAACAATATTCAAAGTGGGTTATTTGATCAATTAGAAAATCATCGGATTCGCCCTCATGATGAGGTTATTACAGTGAATGATAAGGCTTTAACGATAACAGGCATGAAATATAAATGCTATGTACAAGAGAATGATTCATGGACATGGGTCATCGTCGGTCCTGATGAAAAAATAATGACATTTGAGCAAGGTATTAAATGGGAAGGTTGCCGGATAATCGAAAAATGGTTGCATGACCGCTGGCTATTAGAACATCAATTATAGGGAGTTCTTTTATAGTAGATTAGATGGTAAACAAGTTTGACAAAATTAACGTCCCACCGAAAGAAGTCTCCCACTTCTTAAAGTAAAGGTGTATTAGCACCAGTGAAAGTGGGAGATGAAATTTCGGAAGTGTAGCCTAAACTTAAAAAAAAACTGACAACATTAGTTGTCAGTAAAAAGAATGATATTACTTACCTTTATGTTTATTTTTAGACTTTTGAACTTTGATATTCCGAATATATTCTTTTCGTTCTTCTTTAAGTCGTTTGCAAGTAACAGATTTTTCTTTTTTTCTAAGATCCAATTCTGCTTTAATCGCTTCTTCAGCCATAGTAGAAATACTAGGTTTTTTAAGCTCTTTCGCTACTTTTCTTTGAAGCCTTTTAGGGTTGATTTTCTTCACTTTAATTTGTTGGATAGGTATTCCATCATGTTTATCATTATTTTTGATAAAATCCAACAAATTTTTATTTACAAAATCAAAGACTTCTTGATCTTTAGGTTCATTTCCGAAGGTATACTTGTATGCTTTGTATTTGTTTTCAGAAATGTTTTCTATTAGCCCTATATAAAATTGGCCATCATGAAAAATGGTTAGTTTCATAGTAGGTCCCTCCTTATATTAAAATCGAATGACGGACATCCCAAGGAGGGGAAGGTTATTGACACCAAATATATGATGCATCCGGACTACCAACCGAATCGTATTTTTTCATTCAAGTTGTATTATAAACTATTTGTTATTATTTGTAATGGAAAATTTGTGATTTCGCGTCGATAAACAGTAACAAGGAATATAAATGATTTATGATTAAATGCAATAATAGTATCAGATCTTGATGGTTCTTTTCGGCCGCAAGCTTTTGAGAAAAGAATAATTTAAGTAAAAAACAGGCATGAACCAATTTTATTTAATCACGCTATTGCATCGACAAGTTGTATTAATATCGTGTATATCTATGATTTGCTTTAATGTTTAACTCTTATTAAATTGTATTTGAATAATAGTGTCATGCCGATATTCATTAAAAAATGCACAAGAAATGGTACTAAAATATTGTTTGTTTCAAAATAGATCCATCCGAAAATTAAACTTGGAACGGTTATATTTATTAACATGATAGGTTTTTTGAAGTATTGAGTATGCATCCCTAAGAACAATAAAGTTGTTATTATAATTGCAGTCCATTGGTGTTCTAGAAATATCAGAAGTAAATTTTGAAAAATTCCCCTAAACAAAACTTCTTCAAATAATGCCCCTATAAACATAAAGGCAACAATACTTAACAACGAATAGTCTTGATAGCTCTTGTTCGTTTCGTCCATGTATTTCGAGGGAATAAACAATGTTAAAATTACGCCAAATAAAAGTAGACCGAATGAAGCGAGAACTACACTCATTACCATTGTGAATGGCTGATTGAATGATAGGAAATCTTGTATTGTGAATACATCATAAACTATTAAAGCGAAAATGATAGCTACACAAACGAATGTAAAAGATGAGAATACAAAAATAGCATCTTTCGGGCAAAAATCCTTCTTTGTCTTTTTGGGTTTGTCTTTCTCCATATCTTTCCTTCTTTCTTGATGTTTGTTTATAGAATAAAGAGATATTTTACCATAATAATTTTGTGGAAAATGCAATCGCTACTACTTTTCCGATAAATAGTCTTTTTTGAGAAAAAATCGAGGATAGTAAAGGTAACCATGTAATCATTCCAGTTCATATATTCCAGAATTAGTTAAGTGAGCGAAATGTTAGTCAGAAGATAGGCGTTTTGGAAAATCTTAGGAAAGGCCGTTATCTGTGCTAGTGGGGTAAATTACACTTAAGGTTTGAACTGGTTTTTTGGGTAGGAAATATTCAAAAATATGCCAAATTACTATAGTGAAGTATATCCTTATTATGTATATTAATGATATAGCGTTCTTATAGCATTATTTCCAGTTGCTATAATGAAACTCGCTACAACTAAAAACTCACTGTCCTAAATGTGACCAGGCGTGTTGATTAGGAAAAAATAAGTTTATTATTGAGCGATAAAAGGATTTTTTCGTTACCACTTTGCTAATATA
>NZ_LITM01000015.1:39701-41071 GCF_001275675.1 Lysinibacillus sp. FJAT-14745
TCGCCCGCAGGAAGCTTTGCTCTGTGCGAAAGCGAAGCGTCAGCAACAAAGCGAGTAGCCCGTAGCGGAAATCAGCCACTTTGGATGTATAAAAATGGTTAATCAACACACCTGAAATGTGACAATATTATCAACCTATTGGGGAGAAGAAGGAGAAATTTGTATGAAAGCAAAAGGTATTTTAAAGGGAATTACTATTGGTATTTTTTGTTCAGTTTTTATTCCATACCTTTTTAATAGTGTAGGGAATACTTTAGCAGGAGGTCGTATAAGCTACTGGGGAGCAAGTTGGATATATATAGCATTTTCTATTCCTATGATTCTATCCATGGCCATAATAGGATATTATCTATCTTGTCAAAAGAATATCCCAAATAAAAAAATGTGGGGGATTAGTTTCTTTGTCACTTTAATTGTCAGCTTATTTACTGGCACAGTGGGTATTTTAATTAGTGAAATGATATTGCGCGGTAATTTAAATACTTTTAATATAGAAGATTCAATGATATGGGGCGTCATTTACAGTCTTATATTCCTTCCAATAACTGTACCTTCAGGAAAGCTTATTTTAAATTCTTTGCATTATTGGATTCATAAACCCGCAATTTAAAAATTATATAATATCATGACCAAGATGAAATTAATCAATTCGGTCTTTTTTTGTACATAGAGCATTTAAAAAGTCACTCATTTTGAAAAACAAACATGAGTGACTTACATTACAGCAATCTTAAAACGCCATTTCTTATAAAGCGTGATCAAGATGGAGTTATTTTTTACTAACTAATTACATCATATTATTTTACACTTCTAACGATTAATTTTTCATCCAAGTAAGTAATCTTACAATTTGAAATGGGTCGTACCAAGTAATGATGAAACTACAAAGGAAAAATGTTATCACAGGGAAAATTTTGTATTTTTCCTGTTCTCTTTTAAATACAGCACAAAGACTTAACAATAAACTTATAAATAATAAACCGAATCCAGATATCATAAGAATCTCAAAATTGGCTGAATAAATGTAAGAGAAACTCAATAGAACAGCACCAATTACAGCGAAAATAATGGATAGTTTGCTAAACATTTAAAAGCTCCCTTCGAAAAAAAATTCAATTAACTTACATTGAAGCCACTTCTCCGCAATTCGTACAAATAGTCAAAATTAGTGGTGAACTCGAGAAATGGATCATATCGAGCTTAATGGGTTTTACTTTTACCATAGATCCGCCTATTTCACCTTATGCGAAGAAATCACTACCACAAGCCGTACCAACTAATTTATCGTTTTCCATATTATTGGCTCATCACCATAACTTGTGGTTGATTTTCTATCAATTCAATAATTTTACATTTTACTATAGAAGAAA
>NZ_LITM01000015.1:42467-75069 GCF_001275675.1 Lysinibacillus sp. FJAT-14745
GTTTTTTCCTTCGTTTACGTTTAGAAACAGGTCGTTGATTTTGTCACCCACGACTTTTGGTGATGAGCCATATTATTACCTCGTGATGTAATATATGTAAATTTTATCATAAAAAAAGCCTTAGTGGCATCATACGCTACAGCAAACTAATGTACAATATGTATATTAAACGAAAATAGAGCGATTTAATCTTATATAAGGGTATAGGAATAGAGGATAAATAGTTATTTATAGAGTCTGGTCTAACCTGCCCCGTTAATTAAAAAGAGCTGAATATGCAACTCAATGATCTTCAAGTAAAGCCTCCGTTACTCACCCTTGCCCAGCCAGCACTTTTCCCAAAGAGACGCCCTATTTTCTCAAAAGGCAATTCACTAAAGGTACGGAGTGAAAATACTTCCTTATATGGTTCATCCATCGAGTGAAGAAACTGATTTGATATGATGCACCACAATCTATTAGCTGGCGATTTTTTAAAATAATCGCCAGTTATTTTAATTTTCCGGAGCACATACTAAACCGATTCCCCTTCAATCACTCTTCTTACTGCCCTCCTAATTTTCTATAAGCAACTACACCTCCGACTGTACCTACAACTGCTGCCTTGATAGGATTAATTGAAAAAATTAATGAATTACTGTAAGTCATTTCTCATTTGAAAGTTCTACTTTTTTATTAAATTGCTAGGAAGATAGATTTAATCTATATTTGATAAACTGATACTTATTATCAATATTTAATAATATTTAAATATTCAGATATTCGAATTAGTCCCCTTGTGATAAATTGGAAATATCACATTAAACTGAAAAGTGTGACAATTAAAGGCGGAGGGGGAAATGAGATTTGAAAAAGTTTAAGTTTACGAAATTCTTAAGTAGTATTCTAGCTTTCGTTATGGTGCTTTCTCTATTGGTTCCATTGTCGAGTGCTAGTGCTGAAGAATCGAAACCATTCAAGCAGGATAGTCAAAGTGAAAGTATAATTCAACTAAAGGCGGCTATCGCTGAACAGCTAAGCTTATCTAAAGATGGTCCAACTCTTCACGAAAGCTTACAAAATGTATCAGGCAATCAAGATGTTGCAGTCATCATTCATTTATCTGAAAAGCCTGTGGCACTAGAGCAAGGAATGAGCGAAGTCAAAGGCCAAAAATTCTCTAATGCCCGAGCAAATGAAGTTCGTTCAAATGTAAAAGCACAACAAGCAAAAGTTAAAAAAGAGTTAGCTACTAAAAAAGTTCAGATGACTCAAGGATACACATTTGATACTGTTTTAAACGGTTTTGCTGCAACTGTGAAAGCAAATGATCTCCCGAAACTGCTTACTGTAGAAGGAATTACATTAATCGAACCTGATGCAATTGTTTACGCATCAGAAGATAATACGATGAAATCATCGGAACTTATTAAGGAAGATCAATTAGAAGCTAAAATGAATACAAGTAATTCTTTCCTTGGCATCGAACAGCTTTGGAAGGAAGGAATTGAAGGACAAGGAATAAAAGTAGCAGTATTAGATACTGGTATTGATGCAGATCACCCTGAGTTTGCTGGAATTTACAAAGGTGGAAAAAACTTTATTCCAAATTCAGCAACTTACACGAAGCCTCGGGCAGATTACGATGCATCGGAAACATTGCCTTCGGAGCGTCCAGTTGGGACACCTGAATTTAATGAAAAGGGAAGCTCGTTCTATACTTCTCACGGTACACATGTTGCTGGAACAATTGCAGCAATCGGTGCTAACGAATTCGGTATTAAAGGAATTGCTCCAAAAGTAGACCTATATGCTTACCGTGTTCTTGGGGCGTACGGAAGTGGAGCTACATCTGGTATTGTTAAAGCAATTGAAACTGCTGTAATAGAAAAAATGGACGTTATCAACCTTTCACTTGGCGGGGGAGCTAACTCTGAAACGGATGCTGGTTCATTTGCTATTAATAATGCAATGATGGCTGGAACAATCGGAGTAATTGCAACTGGGAACGATGGTCCAAATCGCGGAACAATGGGCACGCCTGCAACCGCTCGTTTAGGAATTGCTGTTGGTAACACATCAAATCCCGAAACAATGTATAACGGGGAAGTGAATGTTAAAGTTGGCAACTACAACTTAACAAAACAGCTTCCATTAATGGGAACGACTTTTGCGAAAAATTTAGCAACACAGCTTCAAGGAGAATTTGACCTAGTTGCTGTTCCTGGAAACGGGGAAGTAAAAGACTTTGAAGGAATTAATGTAAAAGGTAAAGTGGCATTGATTTCTCGTGGCAGTATCGCATTCGTTGATAAAATTGCGAATGCAAAGGCAAATGGAGCAGTCGCAACAATTATTCATAACTTTGCCGGTGGAACGAATGCACCGAACATTTCAGGCACATTCCTTGGTGATTCATTTGAATTTCTACCAACATTTGATATGTCCCAAACGGATGGCGATGCAATTCGCGCTGCATTAGCAGGCGGAGCCGGAAAAGTAAGCTTTAGTAAATTTGCTTCCACAAAGACACTGGGAGATGATGTAAACTCTTCAAGTTCACGTGGACCATCTACACCAAACTTTGATATTAAACCAGATGTAAGTGCACCTGGAACAAACATTATGTCAACGATTCCAATGTATAAAAGGGATTTCCCTAATGCAGATTATGGGGAAGCATATGGCCGTAAAACAGGAACTTCTATGGCAACACCACATATTGCAGGTATTGCTGCATTAGTTAAACAAGCAAATCCTGATTGGAACGCGTTCGATGTAAAAGTGGCGCTTTCTAATACAGCAAAGGTTTTAGATAAAACAAAATACGATGTGTTTTCTCAGGGTGCAGGGCGTGTAAATGCTTATGCAGCAGCTCATCCGGAAATTCTTGCCTATGCTCTTGATAGCGCAATTTTAGATGGAACTGGTGCAGTTACAGAAAACTTGAAAGGTACAGTTACTTTCGGTCCACAATCACTTAAAGACCGGGATATTTCTGTAACGAAACAAGTTTTAGTAAAAGATATTAAAGGGAACGGCGGCAATTATAACGTATCAATTGATGTGACAAAAACATTTGGTGATGCAACGGTTACAGTAGATCAGCCGACATTTAATCTAGTTGGTGAGCAAGTTTTAAATATTACATTAACTGCTTCACAAGCTACGGCACCAAAAGGCTCTGAAATACTAGGGTATATTTACATCAGCGGTGGAGCTACAGAAATTTCATTGCCGTTCGCAGCTGATTTTGGTGGCGCGGCAGTAACTGAACTTAAAGATTTTAAGATTACAGAAACAGACCTATCCTTTAACGGAGATGGAGTGAAAGACTCAGCTGTACTTTCATTCACATTAACTGGAGATGTAACAACTAATTTTATCGAGCTTTGGGATATTATGAATCCTAAAGGTGGAGAATACGGAGACGGCTACATTGGTTATCTACATGCAGGTACCGCGCTAAGAAAAGGCTCTTATACGCTGAATGTTGGTGGGCAGTACAAACCATGGGGATCAAACCCTGCCACAACGATTCCAGATGGTCTGTATACAATTGACTTCACTGGTCTTGCAGCATCAGGAGTAGTTTCCGATTATGTTGGACCAATTGTCGTGAAAACGACAAAACCAAAAATTACTGGTTCAGTAGCTAAAGGTGTCGCTACAGGACAGGTAACAGATAAGTATATCGACTACAATGAAGAGTTATATTTACACGGTTTAAATTACAATTTAAATGATAAATTAAAAGCTTCCTATATTTCGACGGTAAATGGTGAAGTACAAGCGCCAGTTGCCTTTGAATTAAATCAAGACGGTAGCTTCACATTCCCAGTAACAGCAGAAACTAATGCTGTATCAGTAATAATTAAAGACGCTGCCGGGAATGTTGGTGAAGCAAAGATATATGAAAAAGAAGGAGTAGAACCAGTAGTAGCACTTTCTGTAAATCCAACTAAGCTAGACCTAACAGCTGGAGAAACTGCACAACTTACGGTAACAGAAACGTCAACGCCTGCAGAAGGTGATGCAACAAAGGAAGACGTAACTTCAAAAGCTACTTATGTTGTTGGAGATAAAAATGTTGCAACAATAGTAAATGGATTAGTAACTGCAGTAGGTGAGGGCACGACTACAATTACTATTTCATACGGTGATCATGAAGTTACTGTAAATGTTACAGTTAAAGCATCTGTTGTAAAAGAACCAATAGTAACACTAGAAATTGACCAAGCTCAGGTTGAAACTAGAATAGGTAAAGAAGTTACAGTTAAGATTACTGAAGTAACTACTTTTGATGGTAAAACAACAGAAAAAGATGTTACAAAGCTTGCAACCTACAAAGTAGCGAATGATAAAATAGCTTCAGTAAAAGCAGGAGCTGTAAAAGGAAAAGGTCAAGGTAATACGACGATTACGGTAACGTATGGTGAGCACACTCTAACATTTGATGTGTTGGTTGTAAAGCCAGGGAATGACAATGGTAATGGCAACGGCAATGGCAATGGCAATGGTAATGGAAACGGTAATAAAAATAATAATGAAGTTACCGAGGATGAGTTATAATTAATTTCAGTTCAAGCAAAAAGAGAAATTGCACAGTGCAATTTCTCTTTTTGTATTAGCTCAAAGACATAATTTCGAATATTCTTGCTCAGATGAGGCTGGAAGTTTGTGTCAGTGCTAGTTGGTCACATCACTCATGGAACAATCCTTGAAGTCGGGACTTGCTATGGCGTAAGCAGTGCTTGGATTCTTTCTACCGTTGCACCATCAGTGGATCATGCAAAGGGAAAAATCGATGCTACTGTTCAAACAGTTTGTTATCAGCAGGTAGAATTTTTAGTAGGTGACTGGAAAGAAGCGATAGCAAAAAGTCCTTTTCAATTAATTTTTGCTGATGCAGCTGCTGCTAAAATAATTGAAGGTGTACAACTATTGGAAGCATTAGCTGTTGGAGGTATGTTAGTAATGGACGATTTTACGCCAGAAGAATGGAGAGGGAAACCTGATAAGGTCAGGGATTTTTGGTTAAATCATAAGGTAATAAGAGCCGTAGAAATTTATTTAACAGCAACATCCTCTGCTATTCTCGCAACTAAGCTGAAAGGAAAAGATTAATCCAAGTAAAGAATCCATGCATATTATATAATGATTTCTTTATGAAGAGGTGAATCATTGGAGAACATGCCAGATGGTTATTCTTATGTTCCGCAGCCTATTCGGAAAGATGGGGCGGGGTGGGTTGATAAAGGGCCGAGAGATATTATGAGGGATCTGGAGAACCCCGATATGCTTGTCCCTCCAAAAACAGATGCTGGACTTGTACCGAATTTAAAATTCTCTTTTTCTGATACGCATATGGTTTTAAAAAATGGCGGTTGGTCTCGAGAAGTTACTGCTCGTGATTTGCCAATTGCCACTACATTAGCAGGTGTCAATATGAGTTTGACACCTGGTGGAGTACGTGAGCTACATTGGCATCAACAAGCAGAATGGTCGTATATGCTTCTTGGTCATGCACGCATTACAGCAGTCGATCAAAATGGACGTAATTTTATTGCCGATGTAGGACCGGGGGATTTATGGTATTTCCCTCCAGGAATTCCGCATTCGATACAAGGTCTTGAAGATGGTTGTGAATTTTTGCTAGTGTTTGACGATGGGCATTTCTCAGATCTTAGTACATTTTCAATATCTGATTGGTTTGCTCATACGCCTAAAGATGTACTGTCCTCCAATTTTGGTGTTCCTATTAGCGCTTTTAAACATATCCCGAAAGAACAGGTTTATATTTATCAAGATAAGGTTCCGGGACCTCTAGACACCCAAAAAGTGCAATCACCATACGGTACAGTCCCTCAAACCTTCAAACATAGCCTGCTTGCACAAACTCCCATTAAAACTCCTGGTGGCAGTGTCAGAATTGTGGATTCGACAAACTTTCCTATTTCTAAAAATATCGCCGCAGCACTTGTCGAGATTAAGCCTGGTGCAATGAGAGAGCTACATTGGCACCCAAATAATGATGAATGGCAATATTACCTTCAAGGAAAAGGGCGTAAGACAGTGTTTACAGCAAACGGTGTGGCTAGAACGTTCGATTACCGTGCAGGAGATGTAGGGTACGTGCCGTTTGCAAATGGTCACTACATTGAGAATACTGGCACTGAGACATTATGGTTCCTAGAAATGTTTAAAAGTGATAGATTCCAGGATGTTTCGTTAAATCAATGGCTGGCTCTTACTCCATCTGAGCTAGTACAAAGCAATTTAAATATTGGTCCTGAACTTCTTAACGTATTAAGAAAGGAAAAGTGGCCGGTTGTAAAATATCCCGGATTTTCTTATTATCCAAAGTGAGCGTATAGAAAAGCAGGTAGAAAAGATAAAAGATCTTATCTTTCCCACCTGCTTGTTTTTAATATTGATATTTATTTCTAGTAGCTAGCAGAATACCGATTGCTGGAATAGTACAAATAAGCATTGCTACAAATGATAGCCCAGGTGAAATCTCGTATAAATAGCCGCCTAAAAATGTAAGGATTGCTGTACTTAATCCCATTGCTAATGCTGAGTAAAGGCCTTGTGCATTCGGAATTTGCTCCTTCGGCAATGTTTTTGTTAAATAACTGATAAAAGCAAAATGCGCGAGAGCAAAAGAAAATGCATGCAACGTTTGAGAAGCGATAAATACCCAGACATTAGGGAACAGATAAATAAGTAGCCAACGTAGCGAAGAACCACTTGCTGCTAAAAGTAATAAGGAAGATGAGCGCCATTTATTAAATAGTGTATCAGCTTTCATAAAGTATAAGATTTCGCAAATTACGGCGATATTAATAATCATCCCCATATAGAATGGATCAACATGTAAATCGCCTAAATATATATAGCCGTAGCTGTAATAAGAAGCATGTGCGCCTTGCAAGAGGATTACGATTAATAGAACAATAGGGAAACCTTTAATAGTCCATAATGTTTTCATCGACAATGATTTTGCACGTTGTTCTTTTGTCGGTACAACGAGTAACTCTTGTGGTGTAGCCATTTGCTGCATTAATAGCATACCGATCAGACCAACCACCATACTCCAAAAGATAATGTCATTGCCAAATGCACCTGTCAGCATACTAATAATTAATACTGCAATGACAAAGCCAACGGAACCATAGGAGCGGCTTTTACCATAGTGTACATTTCCATGCTGTACGAGCATTGCAGCACTACTTTCAACGGCAGGGAGCAGAGCTGGATAAAAAACGCTAAATAAAAGAGTAACGATAAGAAGCGAGATAAAGCTCGTGCTTGGTATGTAAAGTAAAGTGGTGATTAGGGCACCTATTGCCAGAATAGTAGTGAGTCGTTTTTTATGCACATATTTTGCAAGCGTCGGGAAGAAAAATAGATTTGAAGTTGCACGTGCTAAAAGACCGCAGCCCATTATGACGCTAGCCTGTGAAACAGTAAGATGTTTGGCATCTACAAGCCAACCTGTCCAATAAGGTAAGAAAATACCCCAAGTAAAGAAAAATGCAAAGAAATTTTGAGAAAGCCATCGTTGATTGTTCATAAATTTTACGTACCTCCAATTTAACTATGTTGAATAATAGCATGTTCATCGATACAATAATGTGAGATATCTCACATTTTTCAAAGGAGAGAGTAAAAAATGCATATACTGACAGCTGAGGAACGTTCATATTATCTCGATAAATATCCAATTGATGATTTTTTTTCTTTTGATATTGATCCATTTCTGGAAGTATGTAAGTTTGACAAAGGCGAATGGATTTTTCAAGAAGGATCATTTCCAGATACGTTATACTACATGATTGAAGGAAAAGCGAAAATATATATGACGCATAAAAATGGAAAGGTCTCGCTTATTGAATACCCAGAGGCACCGCGTTTTATGGGAGAAATTGAGTTGCTTAATGAGGCGAGATATACGAAGGGGGTTCAGACTGTAACTGAGACGATTTGTTTTTCGATTACACAGTCCTGCAAAGAAAAGTTACTCACTGATGTACTATTTTTACGTAAACTTTGTGTGTTTTTAGGGGAAAAGGCGACTAAAATAACGTCAAAATATACACAAAATCAAGCATATCCACTTGAAAATCGACTTGCAGCATTTATCCAATTATCGTCAGATCAAGGAATCTATAAAGAAAAGCATACGGAAATTTGTGAATATTTAGGGGTTTCCTATCGACATTTATTATATGTACTTGCACAATTTTGCGAAGAAAAAATTTTAGAGAAGAAAAAGAATGGCTATCACATTATGAATAGAAAGCGTCTTTCCGAACTGGCACAGGAGATACAGTGAGGATACTACAGCTTATTGTATTCACTTTTTTTAATCAACCAGCGTGCGATTTCCTTGCCGCTATGGTAGAAGTTAACCTCATCGACGCGTTGGTTTTGTGCGGAGATATTTAGGGTTTCGTCTATAACGCCAAAAGGTAAAACCCTTATACATTGGTGTTTATTCGGTGAAAATCTTTTGTGCTTTGCCTCAGCTTCAATGTGAGTTTTAGCAGAGTTTTGTGCATTTTGGAATGGACAAGCAAGTAATTCTCCTTGTTCCAATGTTGTGCTTGGTGAATAACAATTACCTTTCATTCAACATGCCCCCTTTGTCGTTAGTGTTATTGTACAAGACATGCGGTTGGAAAAGTCTTCATTTACAAGGTTTTAACGAAAACTTAAAGGTTAGTCATTTCATTAGATTAGTAATATGTAACCGTATTCATACCTTTTACGAATAGAAATCATAGAAAATTTGTATAATTCCATGAAAAAAACACGTACTCAAACTATTGTGAATTTTCCTAACAAAACGTATTATTGTAATTAGATTTAACGTGAAAGGCTTCACATAGTCACGTAATCGTGAGGAGGAATTTTTAATGAGTGCAATTCGAGTAGGTATTGTAGGTTATGGAAATTTAGGGCGCGGTGTAGAGTATGCTATTTCCCAAAATCCAGATATGGAATTAGTAGCAGTTTTCACACGTCGCGAGCCTTCAACTGTAAACATTGCAAGTAATGCAAGCGTATATTTAGTGGATGATGCTGAAAAATTCCAAAATGACATTGATGTAATGATTTTATGTGGTGGCTCAGCAACTGATTTACCAGAGCAAGGACCACACTTTGCACAATGGTTTAATACAATTGACAGCTTTGATACACATGCGAAAATTCCTGAGTTTTTCGAGGCTGTTGATGTAGCAGCTCAAAAATCTGGTAAAGTATCAGTTATTTCAGTTGGCTGGGATCCAGGTTTATTCTCATTAAATCGTATACTTGGAGAGTCAGTTCTTCCAGTAGGCACAACTTATACTTTCTGGGGAGACGGTTTAAGTCAAGGTCACTCAGATGCTATACGTCGTATCGAAGGTGTTAACAATGCAGTACAATACACGTTACCAATTAAAGAGGCTGTTGACCGTGTTCGCAACGGTGAAAATCCTGAGCTGACAACACGTGAAAAACATGCACGTGAATGCTGGGTTGTTCTTGAGGCTGGTGCAGATGCTGCGAAAGTTGAACAAGAAATTGTAACGATGCCAAACTATTTTGAAGAGTATGACACAACTGTAAACTTTATTTCTGAAGAGGAATTTAAAGCAAACCACACAGGTATGCCACACGGTGGATTCGTTATTCGTAGTGGGGAAAGTGGCGCTAACGACAAACAAATTCTTGAATTCTCATTAAAACTTGAAAGTAATCCAAACTTCACATCTAGTGTTCTAGTAGCTTTTGCACGTGCAGCTCATCGCTTAAACCAAGCAGGAGACAAAGGTGCAAAAACAGTATTCGATATCCCATTCGGTCTGTTATCACCAAAATCAGCTGCTGAGTTACGTAAAGAACTTCTATAATATAGTATTCAGCTTCCCGATTATCATATATTTGATGATCGGGATTTTTTATTTTTAGTAAGTCAATTCTATAAAATAACATATAGTATATGGTAAACTGTCAATAATTTAACTCTTCATCAAAAGTTCGGAATGATTTTAGTAAAAAGTATGCCATGTATATTAGTTGATTGGGTGGAGACCGCGTGACTCTTTGGGAATTAACGATAGAGGAACGGAGGCTAAAACCATCAGGTCCTATGATAATGCCTTCGTGACCAACATCATGTTGGCCCGACGCCCCCAGTTGAAAAAATCAACCCACGTTATGATGATGAGCCCATAATTTAAAAGATTTAAAGCTTTGAAGCTTGTAACCTTACATAACCAGTTGAATGGGGAGGTTATCACCAAATGGCTACAGACATTATTATTCAATCAAAATGTATTCCACCGCGTCCGTCCAATCATTGTATTAGTAGAGCTACATTAATGAAAACATTAAAAAAAAGCCTAGATTATAGTTGTACACTTATTCATAGTGGAGCAGGGTATGGCAAAACAACAATCCTTACACAATTTCTACATGCCCAATCAAGTAAATTTTCCTGGTATAGTGTGTCCGAGGAAGATGATAATATATTGCCTTTTTTAAGGCATTTATTTTTTAGTATCACACGAATTGTTCCGAGCTTCGGTCAAGAATTTGATGCATGGAATCAATTATCCCGTTTTCCGAAAATAGAGGAACTTAATCGTTGGTTTAAGCTATTTGTCAATAGTTTATGTGAAATCGAAGTGCCGATATTAATTGTCATTGACGACTACCATCTTGTTGATCATGATTTTCATATTAATTATGTGATGGAAAAAATAATGGAGTTTTCACCACCGAATGTTCATTTTATCATCGCCTCTAGAACGTTGCCGAATTGGGATATTACGAGAAGATTAAAGCTGCAAAAAAAATTACTCGTTATTGCAGAAGGAGAATTAGCATTTTCTGCAGAGGAGATCGCTGTTTTTTTCGAGGATTATGTAGCAGTGCATTTAACAGAAGATGAAATATCTAAAGTTTTGGAAATTACTGAGGGCTGGGCTATTAGTATCTCTTTATTAGCTGAGCAATGGAACAATGAGTCCTTAGCGCATTGGCTAAATATCTCAACAAATGATCTTTTTACCTATTTATCGGAGGAAGTTTATCTTAAGATGTCTGTTTTCGAGCAAGAGGCATTATTAAAACTGGCGATTTTCCCTACTTTCTCTGAGGAGTTTATTACACATATTTATGGTAAGGAAATAGCAGAGGTGTTAAAACTGTTTGTCCAGCGACATTTATTTATTCAACCGATCACAACGGATGGTTTATATCGTTTTCATGCCTTGTTCGGTCGGTTTTTAGAGTTAAAATGGCAACAAGATGCTTCGCAATATATTGCATTGCATAAACAAGCAGCACTGTATTATGTAAAAGAAAACAATATACAAGCTGTTCTTCATCATGCATTTAAAACGAATGATCAGGGTTTTTGTGGTGAACTATTACAAAATTATGCTGAAAGTCTAGTTCGTGCTGGACAATTTGAGTGGCTATTAGAAAAAATAAACCGATTTACAGCTGATAAAAAATCTGAATATTACAAACTGTATTACTTCGAAGGTGAGTGTCACCGCTATCGTGCTTATTATGAAAGAGCGAGACAATGCTATGAAAATTGTGCAAACATCGCAAAAAGTAAGAATGATTATCTCTTTATGACGAAAGCACAGGCAGGTTTAGCACATATTTATCTCGATACAATCCAGCCTGCATTGGCAGAGCCGCATTTAAAAAGGGCGTTAGAGTTAGCGAATCATACGCCGTTAAACGAAGAGGAACTTCTCGAGTTGCAACGTCAATATGCTGAAAATTTAGTGAATTTAGGGAAGGCGAAAGGAGCGCTAATTTTTACAGATGAGGTTGCTTTGACGGAGGATGTGCTACAAAGAGCAAATGTCGATGTTCGAATATTGTTAAGAACAGGGCAGCTACTAGAAGCAAAGGAATTGCTGACGAAGAGATTGGAATTACCACCACAGCTTGTCGCGACACATAGAGAGAGTGAGCTGTTGGCATCATTTGTCTATGCGCTATTAGGGCTGGGGAAAGACGCTTGGTATGCCGCTCAGCACGGGATTCGTAGGGGGTTACGTGAAAAATCAGTTTTTATTGAGGCTGTTGGTTATATTCGCAAAGCACATGCTTTACTATTAGTAGATTTTCCTGACTATCAAGGAGCCTGTAATGCTTATGACAAAGCCCTTACATTATTGAATACCATTAATATTTCTCGCGTAAAGGCCGAGCCATACATGGGACTAGCAATTGTCAAACATGCACAAGGAGATATTATCTCGGCTAAAAATTATGTAGCACTTGGATTACGGGAAACCGAGCAAGTTCAAGATGCATGGATGACCGCTCTTATATTAATCGCTGAGGTTAAAATTATTATTTCTCAACAGGAGTTTGAACGAGCGCGGCAATTATTAATAAAGGCACAGCGACTTTTCAATGACTGTGGCGATCAAAATGGTGAGATGCATGTATTATTCTTTCAATCTGTCATTGCCTACAAAGAAAATAATCCTCAACAATTCAATCATTATTTTCAGCAGTTTGCACAGCTATGTATTAATAATGGCTATGACTACTTTTTACAGAGGAAAACCATACTCGGTCCACCGAATCGAATGATTTTTTATGAGCTTTTACAATTTAGTAGAAAATGTGATGGAGAAAATACCGCTATTTTGACGATGCGTAGCTATTTTCAAGTTGAGGATAATATTGTTTATCCGCATGAGGAATTGCAGGTGAATTTTTTAGGAAGTCTAGATTTAGTAAGAAAGTATCGAAAGCTTGAGGATAAAGAATGGCAGCGCGATAAATCAAAAGAGCTCTTCATCTATTTATATTGTCATCGCAATCGGTTTACGCCAAAGGAAGAGATTTCACAGGCATTATGGCCAGAGCGGAATGTTGATTCATTAGATCAAGATTTTAAAGTTGTATTGAATACGTTACTAAAGGTTCTTGAGCCAAATAGAAATGCACGTCAGGATAGCTTTTTCATTCAGCGTAAAAATAATATGTACCAATTGCAGCATATTCAATTTCTGCAAATCGATGTCGAACGCTTTCGTTATTTTTATGAATTAGGGATGGAGGAGTTCGATCCACAATTGTCAAACGAATGGCTGCATCTTGCTGAAACGAGCTATGCGGATGCACTTTATGCTGAAAAAAAGCAGTTAGATTGGCTTATACAGGATCGTGAAAAACTGCAATCATTATATATTGAAGTATTGGAAAGACTAGCACAAAATGCGACGCGGCAACAAAATTATAAGCAAGCTATTTTTTATGCGGAAAGAATGATTCGTGAGGATGCATTATGGGAAGAAGGCTATCGGTTGTTGATGTATAGTTACTATCAATTACAAAACCGCTCCCTTGCGTTAAAATGGTATGAAAAATGTGTGCAGCAATTAAAAAGTGAACTCAATACAACACCAATGGAATCGACGATGGTTGTTTATGATTTAATAATGGGATAATATAACTTTGGGAATTGGTTATTTTTGGGTGTTACCATGGCGTGGGGTTGATTTCCGTTCCGACTGGGCGCTTTGTTGCTGCCGCTTCGCTTTCGCACAGTTAAAACATTGTTGCTGCCGCTTCGCTTTCGCACAGAGTAAAGCTTCCTGAGGGTGTCCAGTCTTCACTCCAATCAACCGGCTCCTACAAGAAAAAGCCATAACAACTTTCGATGAACATTTATGTATATTAATTAATGATTTTCAGGCGTGTTGATTAGGAAAAAATAAGTTTATTATTGAGCGTTAAAAGGATTTTTCCGTTACCGATTTGCCAATATATTTCCATTTTAACTGATTGTAGCGTAGGGCTACTCGACTCCCGCGGGAAAGCGAGACAGACGAGACCCTGCACGGAGCGAAGCGGAGGAAGCGGCTCGACGCTCGCCCGCAGGAAAGCGAGTAGCCCGTAGCGGAAATCAGCCTCTTTGGATGTATAGAAATGGTTAATCAACACACCTGAATGATTTTTATAATAATTGGAGGAACTATTATGTCATTTTGTAAGGTAAGTAAGGCGAATATTTACTATGAAGTTATTGGGACTGGAACACCAATCGTCATGCTCCATGGATATTCGCCAGATCATAGACTAATGAAGGGATGTATGGAGCCCGTTTTTGCAGAAAGGGAGGGCTGGAAACGAATTTATATTGATCTTCCAGGAATGGGCAAGACGACAGACTATGAAAAGATCAATAACTCAGATGAAATGCTCGAGGCGGTAATAGAACTAATTCAATCCTTACTACCAAATGAACGTTATTTATTGGTAGGAGAATCTTATGGTGGCTATTTAGTGCGAGGAATCATGAGGGAGTATCATGAACAAATTTTAGGGGCTGCATTCATTTGTCCATTAATTATTCCTGATAAAGAAAGTAGAACAGTACCACCACAAAGTATTGTCTCAGTGGATAAAGAATTTTTATCGACATTAACGAAACAGGAACTTGAAGATTTTTGCTCCCATCTAGTTGTTTTAGATGAATATAATTGTCAGCGATACACGAATGAGGTGTTAGAAGGACTAGAAAGCGCAGATGTGGAATTTTTAGAAAAAATCCAAAAAAGCTATAGTTTTTCTTTTCCTGTAGATGAGATTTCATTTGATAAACCTTGCTTATTTTTGTTAGGTAAACAGGATTCCGTGGTTGGCTATAAGGACGCTTTTGCCATTTTAGATAAATACCCAAGAGCAGCCTTCACAATTTTAGATAAGGCTGGGCATAACTTGCAAATTGAACAAGCGAATTTGTTTACGAGTCTTATGAGTGAATGGGTGGATCGAATAGAGGAATTTATGCATTCGAATAACTGAAGTTAAAGCCTTAGGACGCAATTATGCCGAGGCATAATTGATTCAAAAATACTCCGCATAAACCCATTCTGGGGCAAATAAAAAGAATCCGTTTTGAAAAAAGATTGATCAAAATGGATTCTTTTCTTATGAACTTGTATCCACATTTTATAAAATCCTATGCTCTTCGGCAATCACGCACCATTACGGAAGAGCATAAACATCTTTAACTTGAACGAAGAATAATAATTCTTCGGACAAAAGCAAGACGTTGCAACCACCTGTTGCAAGTATTTGCTACTCTGAGGTTACATTATTCTACCTTACGATTCTTACAAATATTTATAAGCTATAGTAAAAATAAAATTAAGGAGTTGAAATCATGGAGTTCTATAAAAAGCTAAAAGAAGAACGCTTAAAACATAACTTATCACAAGAAGAATTAGCGATTAAATTAAACATAAGCAGACAATCGGTTTCTAAATGGGAGCTTGAAAAAGGCTATCCAAATATTGAAACACTTATTACATTAAGTGACTTATTCAACATTAGCATTGATGAATTAATTAAAGGAGATAATTTCTTGAGAAATAAAATCATCAAAGAAGGAAAAATGGGGGAATTAAAAATGACAGATCGATTCAAATGGCTGTATGTATTTAGTTCTATTTTAGTAGTATTTTGGCTTTTTGTACTTCCCTGGTCCAATCTATCAGGTCTAACATTAAGCATAATTAATCTCATAGCTGTTATTTACTTTGTAATTGTCGTTAATTACATCAAAAATAACAAGAAAAAATTTTTTAATTAAAGACGACAGCGATCGGATAGCTCAACACTATCTGATTGCTGTTTTTTTGTATTTAAAAGTCATTCTATGATGCTGCGTCGTGCAGAGATGGATTCTTGCGACTGCCGTTACGCTTCGCTTCACTTTCGTCGCAGAAAAAGTAGCTCCCTTATTAGGGCAGCTACTAAAAGATTTTTGTCGCTGTCGTTGCAGAAAAATGAGCTCCCCTATTAGGGCAGCTCATTAAAAGATTTTGCAGCTGCCGTTCCGCTAACGCTTCACTTTCGCTGCAGAGATAGTTGGCTCAGTAAACTGACCCAACTATCTTGTAACTAATTTGTAACTGCAGTTTTATATAGTGGATATAGCAACGAAAGCGCTTTCTTTTTAGCTTATTATGAAAGGGGTTTTGGGATGAAGAAGCATTGGTTATTTGTGCTTTTATTGATGCTGACGATGTTGATGGTGGCTTGTAATTCAGAGGGGACGAAGGATAGTTCAACTGGTGGTAAGGCTTCGGAGGATGATACAAAGGGGACGGCTAAGGAAGGGGGCACTATTAAAATCGGTGTACTTGCGTCATTGACGGGTGCTCTTGAGTCGTATGGGAAACAAACACAGCATGGCTTTGAATTAGGGATTGATTATGCTACAGGCGGTACGATGGAGGTTAATGGTAAGAAAATAGAAATTGTCTATGAAGATACAGAAACAAAGCCTGAGGTGGCGGTACAAAAAGCGACAAAGCTATTAGAAGATGACAAGGTTGATTTCTTAGTAGGTTCCTCTAGCTCAGGTGATACGCTCGCTGTACTACCACTTGCGGAAGAATATCAAAAGATTATGGTGGTGGAGCCTGCGGTAGCGGATAGTATTACGGGCTCAGAATTTAATAAATATATTTTCCGTACAGGACGAAATTCTTCTCAGGATGCTTATGCAGCAGCGGCAGCGATTGCAGGGAAGGGTGTTAAGATCGCAACGTTTGCGCCGGACTATTCTTTTGGCTTGGACGGGGTGAAGGCGTTTAAGACAGCTGCGGAAAAGTTAGGCGCAGAAATTGTTTTAGAGGAATATGCAGATCCAGCGGCAACTGATTTTACGTCCAATTTGCAAAAAGTAATTGCTGCAAAACCAGATTATTTATTTGTTGTTTGGGCTGGTGCAAACTCACCTTGGAATCAAATTGCAGATTTAAAACTTCAAGAAAAGGGCATTAAAATTTCAACGGGTGCACCAGATATTATTGCATTGAAATTTATGAATCCGTTAATTGGTATGGAAGGGTTCTCTGTTTATTATCATACGTTACCACAAAATGATGTGAATAAATGGTTAGTTGAAGAACATCAAAAACGCTTCAATGAAGTTCCGGATTTATTTACGCCAGGAGGCATGTCTGCTGCCATCTCAATAGTAGATGCGCTGAAAAAATCAGAGGGTGATACAGATGCGGAAAAACTTATCGGTATTATGGAAGGGATGTCATTTGAAACGCCAAAAGGTAAGATGACTTTCCGAAAAGAAGACCATCAAGCATTACAGTCGATGTATTCTATCCGTTTAGAAAAACAAGAGGGTGTAGATTATCCAGTACCAGTGCTAATTCGTGAGTTGAGCCCTGAAGAAACAGCGCCTCCGATCATGAAAAAGTAAAATTACGAGACAGATATTATTCTGTCTCTCTTCACCCACTTTCAAATGAGAATGGGTGAAGAGATATAGAAGTACTAGAAAGGAGAATACGATGGAACCCATTTTACGAACAGAAAACTTAACGATTCGTTTTGGCGGACACACAGCTGTCGACCATGTGAATTTTAATATGCCGGAAAAGCATTTGAAATCAATTATTGGACCAAATGGAGCTGGCAAAACAACCTTCTTTAATTTGCTTAGTGGAGAATTAAAGCCGACTGCCGGGGATGTCTATTTTAAGGGACAATCGCTTGCGCAAAAATCAGCTATTGAAAGAACGCGAATGGGGCTAGGGCGCTCTTTTCAAATTACGAATGTTTTCCCAAACTTAACTGTTTTAGAAAATGTCCGTTTGGCTGTGCAATCCAAGGAGAAAGTTCGTTACCAATTATTTCGCCATTATAAAAGCTACAAGGCGATTACCGAAAAAGCAGAGGAGCTATTAACGCTTGTCTTGCTTGACAATAAAAGAGATGCCCTGACGACAATGCTATCCCATGGGGAAAAGAGAAAGCTTGAGATTGCTATGCTGTTAGCACTTGATACGGAAGTTCTTTTGCTCGATGAACCAACGGCTGGTATGTCCTTAGAGGAGGTACCAACGATTTTGGAAGTTATTCGTGCCATTAAAAATCAAGGCGATAAAACCATTCTGCTTATTGAGCACAAGATGGATATGATTCTAGATTTGTCGGACTCGATTATGGTGCTATTTAATGGCCAGCTTCTTGCGGATGGAACACCAGGGGACATCATGAAAAATGAAACCGTACAAAATGCATATTTAGGAGGTCTGTACGATGAACACCTTACTGAAATTAAATGATGTCCACACATATATCGGTCAATATCATATTTTGCAGGGGGTTAATTTTGAGGCTATGGAAGGGCAAGTAAGTGTATTGCTTGGCAGAAATGGAGCAGGCAAAACGACCACTTTAAAAACGATTATGGGCTTAACGCCTGCTTCAAAGGGTGATGTGGAATTTCGCACACATTCTATTAAAAAAAGCCCTACCTATAAAGTTGCGAAATTAGGAATAGGCTATGTACCTGAAAATCAAGGGATTTTTGCAGATTTAACTGTAGAGGAAAATATGAAAGTAGCTATGCGTAAAGAAGATACAGCTACTTTCGAGCGACAAAATTATGTGCTGGAGCTGTTTCCTGATTTAAAGAAATTTTGGAAGAAGGCGGGTGGACATCTTTCAGGTGGTCAAAAACAAATGCTGTCCATGGCACGGGCATTTATCAATGATAGTAAGTTAATGTTGATTGATGAGCCTTCGAAAGGACTGGCGCCCATAGTGGTAGAGAAAGTGATGGAGGCCATCGTTGAAATGAAAAAGCAAACGTCCATCATTCTTGTTGAGCAAAACTTTATGATGGCGAGCCGAATTGGTGATACGTATACGTTGATTGATGATGGCAGAACCGTTCACTCGGGCAATATGCAGGATCTTATCCATCATGAAGAACTAAAAAGAAAATATCTTGGAATCGGATAAAGGTGGTGTACTTTATTGGAGCTATTCGTCAATTTAGTCATTAATGGCCTGGCAACTGGTATGTTAATTTTTTTACTGGCGGCAGGACTGACGTTAATTTTTGGATTAATGGATGTTTTGAACTTTGCTCATGGTGGTTTATTTGTGTGGGGGGCTTATGCAGGAATCTTTACGTATATGTATACAGAGAGCTTTCTAATTGGCGTTGTAGGTGCCGTCGTAACTGGAGCTTTATTAGGACTTATTACTGAAAAATTAATTATCACACCTGTGTACGGCAATCATATTCAGCAAATTTTAATAACATTAGGGCTGATGCTTGTGCTACAGGAATTGATTAAAGTTGTGTTTGGTCCAAATGGTGTGGCAGTGAAAACGCCGAGCTACTTAACAGGCAGCTGGGAAATTGGAGACGTTATTATCATTAAATATCGATTATTTATTATTGTAGTAGGTTTTATCATTTTCGGTATTTTCCAATACATGTTAAAGAAAACGAAGATTGGTCTCATCGTTCGGGCTGGTGTCCAGGATAAAGAAATGGCACAGGCACTTGGCATTCATATAAAGCGAGTATTTTTATATGTCTTTATGGTTGGTGCGGCACTAGCAGCACTTAGTGGCATGTTAATGGCTCCGTATTCAGGTGTCATCTATGCGGAAATGGGCATGGAGTATGCGATCTTAGGTTTTATCGTTGTCGTAATCGGAGGAATGGGCAGTTTTTCAGGCTCGCTATTGGCAGCCATATTAGTCGGTTTAGCAGGTAGCTTTATGGCTTATTATGTGCCAGTGCTATCGCTTGCGGTCAATATGATTTTAATGGCCATTGTTTTAATTTTCCGTCCACAAGGATTATTTGCAATGCGAAAGGAGAGATCAACATGAAAATGAGGCTTTCATTGCAGCATCTGTGCTTTTTCCTCATGTTAGCTATTTTAGTGCTTCTCCCTTTCGTCAATGATTCAAGGACGCTCATTATTTTATTAACGCAAATCTTTATTTTCGGTATTTTAGCGATGAGCTATGACATTCTCCTTGGCTACACAGGCATTGTGTCGTTCGGGCATGCGATGTTTTTCGGTATAGGTGCCTACACAACGGCTGTCATGCTGAAACAAATGGAGCCAACACTTTCAACATTTTTAATATCGATCGTAGTCGGCATGTTGCTAGCAGGGTTCATTAGCTTCTTAGTAGGATTACTGACACTTCGATTAAAAAATCATTTTTTTGCGATGCTGACATTATCTTTTTCGGGACTATTTCTAGTAGTGGCAGAAAAATGGCGTTCTGTTACATATGGAAATGATGGCTTTACGTTTAAAGCACCCGAAATATTTAAAGATCGAATGACATTTTATTTCTTCGTGCTAACATGCTTAGTCGTTATTTTTATTGCCCTATATCGCTTCGTTAACTCGCCAACTGGTCGGATTTTAATTGCCGTTCGGGAAAATGAACAACGAACAAAATCATTAGGCTATAACACTTTGTACTATAAAGTGATTGCATCCGTTGTCGCAGGAACCGTTGCAAGCTTAGCAGGCTCCTTATATGCTGTGTCACTACGTTTTGTCAATACGAGTGTGATGACAATGGACATTACGTTAGATGCATTATTAATGACGATTATTGGCGGTGTTGGCACATTAGTTGGCCCATTACTAGGATCTGCTGTTATTGAATATGCACAGCATGCACTTTCAGGGTTAGCTCGTGATTATCCAATATTTGAACGTTGGATTATCTTCTTTGGGATTCTTTATATTTTAGCTGTTATCTTTTTCCCAAAAGGAATTATTGGATCACTGCGCATGATGTTTTGGAAATGGCGATTAAAGCACAAAGAGAAAAACCAATCATCGGTTGCCCTGTCGCAGGAAAAGGAGCGATTTGAATGACTGTAGGCATTGTGAGTACAGGAATCTATATTCCACAAACAAAAATGACATCTAAAGAAATTGCGGTGCTTTCCAATATTCCAGAGGATATTATTCGACAAAAAATGGGCATCTATGAAAAGCCTATTCCCGGTGAGCATGATCATACGGTTCAAATGGGTATATGGGCAGCACAGGATGCTATACGCAAGGCAAATATCGACCCGAAGGACATTGATGTTGTGATTTATATGGGAGAGGAGCATAAGGAGTATCCGTTATGGACGGCCTCTATAAAAATGCAGGAGGAGCTAGGGGCCGTAAATGCTTGGGCATTCGATGTGCAGTTAAGATGTGGCACGACCATTATGGCACTAAAACTAGCGAAAAGCTTAATGGCGTCAGATGATTCCATTCATACTGTACTCCTAGCTGGTGGCTATCGAAATGTTGATTTAATCGATTACAGCAATCCTCGCACACGTTTTATGTACAATTTAGCAGCTGGTGGTGGCGCTATCCTTTTGCAAAAAAACTATGATAAAAATCATTTGTTAGAGGCGGATATTTTGACGGATGGCTCGTTCTCAGAGGATGTAGTCGTGCCTGTAGGCGGTACAAAAAAACCTTTAACTCCTGCTGATTTAGAAAACAATTTGTATCAGCTCGATGTGATAGATCCGATTGGGATGAAGGAGCGTTTAGAGCAAAAATCTTTAAGCAATTTTTTGAAGGTCATTCGAACATCTTTGGCGAAAAGTGGATTTAGTGAGGGGGATATTGGTTATTTAGCGATGCTGCACATGAAAAAATCTGCTCATGATTATATTTTAACTGAACTCGGGTTAGAGCAGGAGCAATCCATATACTTACGAGAGTATGGTCATATTGGACAGATTGACCAAATAGTATCATTGCAGCTGGCGTTAGATCAAGGTCGTATCAACGATGGAGACATCATCACACTTGTTAGTGCAGGTATTGGCTATGTCTGGGGAGCTATTACGATTCGATGGGGATAAGGGGGAAGTGCGATGTTAAAAACTGTTCAGTTATCAAATGGAGAAACGATTGCTTATCGTAAACGTCAAGGGGGAGAGCGTGTTTTATTACTTATTCATGGCAATATGACGTCCTCCAAGCATTGGGACATTCTAATCGATGCGTTGGATGAAAAATATACAATTTATGCGATGGATTTACGAGGCTTTGGTGGTTCATCTTATCATAAACCAATTGCCGCGATTAAAGATTTTAGCGATGATGTGAAGCTTTTTGTGGACGCCATTCAATTAAAACAGTTTGACATGATTGGCTGGTCAACGGGCGGAGCAGTATGTATGCAGTTTGTCGCTATGTATCCAGGCTATTGTCAGCAGCTTATTTTACTAGCCTCGGCATCTACGAGAGGCTATCCATTTTACACGGATTTAGGTACGGGCAATCAAGCAGCATTAAAAAGGGCTTTTACCTATGAAGAGGTACTCGTCGATACATCTAAAACAAAATTAGTACAAGGCTTCTATGATTCGAAAAATGTGCAAGGCTTACAGTCGGTCTGGAACGCACTTATATACACTCATAATCAGCCTAGCCCAGAACACTATCAGACATATGTTGAGGATATGCTGACACAAAGAAATCTCGCTGAAGTTTATCATGCATTGAATGTCTTTAATATAAGTGCTGTTGACAATGAGGTCGCCAAAGGCACTCATGAGGTACAACAGATTACCATTCCAGTTTTAGTGTTAAGAGGGGATCGTGATTACGTTATAACAGAAGGAATGAATGACGAAACAATGCTCGATTTAGGTGCTAATGCACAATTCGTCAGCTTAAAAGACTGCGGTCACTCTCCATTAATAGATGATTTACCACAGCTGATATCTGAAATTGAAGCGTTTTTAGAAATTGGAGGAAAAAAGTATGCGTTTAAACAATAAAATTGCCATTATTACAGGAGCTGCGAATGGGATTGGCTATGCTGCTGCTGAACGATTTATTGAAGAGGGTGCATTCGTTGTCATTGCTGATTTTAATGAGGATGCTGGTGTTTTAGCTGCCCAACATTTAGGGGATCAAGCATTATTTGTGCAAGTAGACGTTGCAGATAGAGAGAGCGTCAAGAACTTAGTGGCAACTGTCATAGAGCAAATGGGCCGAGTTGATATATTAGTGAACAATGCAGGTATTACACGTGACGCGATGCTAACAAAAATGACGGAAGATCAGTTTCACCAAGTGCTTGATGTGAATTTGACTGGCGTTTTTCATTGTACACAAGAAGTAATTCCACATATGGTTGCTGCCGGCGGGGGCAAAATTATAAATACATCTTCTGTTAGTGGTGTCTATGGCAATGTTGGTCAAACGAATTACGCTGCCACAAAGGCGGCTATTATCGGTATGACCAAAACATGGGCGAAGGAATTGGGGCGCAAAGGTATCAACGTGAATGCAGTGGCCCCTGGCTTTACAGAAACAGATATGGTGAAAAAAATGCCAGAAAATGTGCTAGCACAAATGCGCTCCATCGTGCCACTGCAAAGATTAGGAACACCAAGAGATATTGCCAATGCCTATTTATTTTTAGCATCTGATGAGGCTTCCTATGTCCACGGTCACACGCTTCATGTGGATGGAGCAATTATGATGTGATAAGGAGGCTTTCAAGATGTTTGTAGAGCAATCCTGGATTTTAAAACGTGCATCGCTAACACCGAAACGTCTAGCATTGGTGAACCTAGAAACTAAGGAGCAATGGACTTATCAGCAGTTAACAGAGGAAATTACAAAATGGAGTCATTTTTTTGAGCGCCAAAACTTGCAGACAGGGAGTCGTGTGGCAGTATTTGCGAAAAATCACATCCAGCTTTTTGCAGTTTTATTCGCTTGTGGATTAAGAGGCCTTATCTATGTGCCATTAAATTGGCGTATGAGTACGAAGGAATTAAATGATATTTTGATAGATGCTACGCCTTCTTTACTACTTTACGATGAAGAAATGAATTGCCCTTTATCTTTCGAAAACATGTATTCTCTTCGTTTAGCTAATGAAGAAGCAGTTCTTAGCCTTCGAGAGGTAGACCTTAATGACCCTTGGCTAATGATTTATACAGGGGGCACAACGGGCAAGCCAAAAGGTGTTGTACTATCCTTTAATTCTGTAAATTGGAATGCCATTAATACAATTATTAGCTGGGGCTTGAGTGATAGTGATTGTACGTTAAATTATATGCCGTTGTTTCATACAGGAGGTTTGAATGCCTTATGTATACCACTGCTAATGGCTGGCGGTACAGTTGTTATTGGAGATAAGTTTGAGGCAGAAAACGCTCTTAAAGCGATTAATCAGTACAAGACAACGATTTCGCTTTTTGTGCCAACCATGTATCAAGCGATGATTGCGACGGATTACTTTCAGAAGAGTAGCTTCCCTTCAATGAAAGTTTTTTTATCAGGGGGGGCACCATGCCCGTATCCAATCTATGACGCATTTTTTAAGAAGGGACTATTTTTTAAAGAGGGCTATGGTTTAACAGAAGCGGGGCCCAATAATTTTTATATTTCTCGAGAGGCAGCCTATTTGAAAAAAGGTGCCGTGGGGAAGAGCATGCAATTCAATGAAGCTAAAATTATCAATAGTGCAGGACAAAGCTGTGCGCCAAACGAAGTGGGAGAGCTATTGGTGAAAGGAAAGCATATGTTTCGCTTTTACTGGAATAATCAGCAGGAGACTGAAAAAATCATGCATGATGGGTGGTTAAAAACCGGCGATTTAGCACTGATGGATGAGGATGGTGACTTTTATATTGTCGGTCGCAGCAAGGAGATGATTATTTCTGGTGGTGAAAATGTTTACCCTCAGGAAGTAGAGCAATGTATTTTGCGCCATCAGCTAGTGCAAGAGGTTGCGGTGATTGGAGTGGCGGATGACTATTGGGGAGAAATCGTGACAGCCTTTATCGTTTGTCAGGATAAGGAAGATACTATAGTAGACGAAATCAAAGAAATCTGTAGCAAGCATCTAGGTCGCTACAAAATCCCAAAAAAGATTATGTTCATCGATGAATTGCCAAAAACAAGTGTCGGAAAGATTGATAAAAAAGCATTACAAATGAATGCGAAAGCTGCGAATTAAGCCATTTCACCTTTGGAAAATGGTAGCGGCCGCCTTTGCTCGCTACAGAAAACGAAGAAAAAACGCTTGGAGATCCAGGCGTTTTTGGTTTTATAAATGAAATGCTTCTTTGATGCTCAAAGCAACTTCTTCTGCACTCAAGTGTGTGTTGTTGATCTTAAGATAATTTGCATATTTTAATTCGCCCTCTAAGGAATTTAATCTGTATTTTTCCATCGAGTTTTTTAAGTCTTTTTCAGACCATTCAAGATCTCTTTTTGAAGGTTTATGCTCAAGTCGATTACCACTTTTATTGCGTTCCAGTCTTTCTGCTACATCAGCTTCAAGCTCTACAAAGAAGACAGTACCTCCTCTTGATTCAAAAAGTTTAGCGAGATCGTCCACATAATCCCAATCCTCCTGCATATTAAAAGCCCAGACATAAGTGAAAATTAAACCATACAAATTACTTTTCGATACCTCTTCAAATATTTCTTGACGAAACAAATTCACTAATCTTTTTCCTTCAGTCGTACCATAACCAAAAAAATGACTAACTAAATCGATCGTCATATGGTTATGAAAAAGTTTTAACTTCTTTCAGCGGATGTCCAAACATCCGCTAAAAGAAGTTAAAGCCTCCGGCGGATGTCACGGAATCGGAAAGGAGTAACTTTGTGCATGCACAAAGCCGATTCCGGACGCAATTATGCCGAGGCATAATTGATACCCGTTATTTTAGCTAATTCCTGTCCAACTGTCATTTTCCCCACTGCTTGAGGTCCAAATATTAAAACAAGTTTCATAGTCTCTCCCCTTTTTAACAATATATTAACATAAGTTTCAAAATTCCCTGAAAAAAGAAGAATTTATCAATTCACCAGCGAGAGTTGGTGACATTTTGTTAAAACATATGTTATGTGGATATGTAGATTGGAGTGGAGACTGGACGCCCCCAGGAAAGCGTCCAGTCGGAACGGAAATCAACCTCACATTGTGAATTTACTATGTTAGCCACTGCTCCTAACAACCCATAATGATTAAACCTAGATTATTCATCAACATATACAAAATCCCACAGAAAAACTGACCTATCAGCTTTTCTGTGGGATATTCTTTTTCACCTAAAAGATGAAAAAAGAATCCATTTCTGTTAAGGTTATTGCGACTAAACAAATACCAAAGAAAGGATTCTTATGATGACTACTTTACCGCAAATCCCCTTACATTTCAATCGTTCTATCAAATTATCTAATGATGGAGGTGCGCTTTCTTCGGATACCGGTCATCTTGTCTTTCGTGAATTTGACGAAAAAATCGGCTTCTCTCAAACGATTGCCAAACATCTTCAGTTAAAAGATGAACGCACGTATTGCATTCATCAAAATGAGCAGCTGCTTCGCCAAAAAATCTACCAACTGATCGCTGGTTATCACGAAGACGATGCAGCGGACCAGTTTACACATGACCCGGTATTTACGCAAGTGCTAGGTACACCAGCACTCGCTTCTCAACCATCATTATCGCGCTTTTTTAAACGATTTGATTCACAAGCACTCGATCAACTCCAGGCGGCGAATCAAGAACTACTTGATTGTGTTCATCATACTCGACAATCGAAAGCACTTCTTTTAGATTTAGATTCGACGCATGCCGATACATACGGAAATCAAGAACAATCAGCTTACAATGCTCATTACCGAACAGTTGGTTTTCATCCACTCCTCGCCTTTGACGGGTTGACAGGTGATTTTTTGAAAGCCCAATTACGACCTGGCAATGTGTATACATCAAACAGTGTCGTAGATTTTCTACGTCCCCTGCTTGAACATTATAACGAAACATTTCCAGAAACCTCTGCACTTGTACGTGGGGACAGCGGCTTTGCGGTACCGGATCTTTACGAACTATGTGAAAAGGAATCCGTTTACTACATCATTCGTTTAAAAGCCAATCCTAAACTAAAGGCACTCGCTGAAGAACTGCACCCTACACATGAAATTCGTGATGTATCCGTGACCGAACGCTATATCGAAGAATCCATTTATCAAGCGTCTTCTTGGTCCGTACCACGAAGAATCATTATTCAATCGATTCGCCCAGCTGGTGAACTATTCTTTTCTCATGCTTTTTTTGTGACGAATCTGAGTGAAACTTTCTCGTCACAAGCCATTGTCGCATCTTATCAACAACGAGGCACGATGGAAAATTTCATTAAAGAAGCGAAGAACGGCTTTGGTTTCGATCAGATGAAAAGTCATGATTTCCTTGTCAACGAGGCACGCATGATGTTAAGTCTGCTTACCTATAATTTTACAAACTGGCTCCGTACACTGAGTTTTCCAAAGCGCTACAAGGGTATTCAAATCCAAACAATTCGTACGCGCCTCATTAAAGTGGCAAGTAAACTTGTGAAATCTGGACGCTCACTGTACTTTAAATTGTCTTCTAGCTTCGTGTATGCACACTTCTTTTGGGACGTACTGACCCGGGTGCAACACCTAGAAATCAAATAACCTTTTTTTAAAAATCGACATCGCACCAAGGGAGGAGCCTGCTCAAAAACCGAATTGTTCGACCGTTTTTTTAAATTTTTCTCCCATTAAGCTAGGGCTTCACCAAAAAACAAGGCAACTATAAAAAAAACTCATGAAAATACACAAACTTTAGAAAGCTATGAATAATTCAGGTTAAAAATGTTAATTTATTGATAATGTATTGAAACTATTTATAGAATAATGTTTAATAAACTTGACTTATATTTTATACATAATATTCCTAATAAATATGAGAAAGGAGAGATGAATTTTTGCGCACTTTTAAAATAAGTACAAAATTTAATTTGCTTTTAGTGGGAGTCATCCTATTTTTAAGCGTTATGATTGGATTTGTTTCCCATATCCAAGTGAAGCAAATTATGCTTAGCAATTTTGAGCAGAGTGTAACCCATATTTCAAAGGTCGGTTATAAGCTGCTAGAGGAACGATTTAAGGGTGATTGGGCTATTAAAAATGGGGAACTTTACAAAGGGGATACAAAAATCGTTAATCAGGAAGCCTTTGTAGATGAGGTTGGAGAAAGCATCAATGGTGGTGTAACCATTTTCCAAGGCTCAAAAGGACTTATCACCAACCTAAAGCTAAATGGAGAACGTTTAGTTGGCAAAGATGCTGATCCAAAAGTCGTTGAAAATGTAATGAATAAAGGGGAAACCTTTATAGGGGAAGCAGATGTAGTAGGAACGAAATATTTAACACTCTATTCACCCATTAAAGATGCAAATGGAGATATCATTGGGATGTGGTTTGTCGGTGAAACGATAGATGAGATGAACTCTATTATCTTTGCATTTATCGGCAAACTTCTCATTGTATTGTTCATCGGAGCTGTCATTGCTGTACTAGGTAGCTTCCTGTTCACAAGAGCATTCGTGAAACCGCTTCGAGAAATAAATATTCAACTCCATGACATTGCGGATGGAGAAGGAGATTTAACAAAACAGCTACAAATTAACTCCAAGGATGAAGCAGGTGAGCTTGCGCAATCCTTTAATAAAATGCTGACAAGCTTACAAGTATTAATGCAACAAATAGCCCAATCGTCTAAACAGGTTGATTTATCTTCTGATGGTTTAACAACTAAATCGCAACAAACGGCGGATATGACAAGACAGCTAACATCAACATTAGAAGATATAACGGATGGTTCAAAAACTACATTACATAGCACGAGTGATAGCTTAACTGCCATGCAGGAAATGGCGATTGGCATCCAACAAGTTGCTGAAACTGCTTCAACGGTTTCAGATGCTGCTGATTTAATGAGTGACGAGGCTGCTCAAGGCAATGACTCGTTAAATCGTGTATTGAATCAAATGACAATTATTAATGAATCATCTGACCATGTAGAGGCGCAAGTCCGTATATTAGGTGATCAATCACAGCAAATTGGTAATATCGTTGATGTTATTACAAGCATCGCCGATCAAACGAATTTGCTTGCCTTAAATGCAGCCATTGAAGCGGCTCGTGCTGGAGAACAAGGAAAAGGCTTTGCTGTTGTTGCAGATGAGGTTCGCAAATTAGCAGAACAATCAAAGGAATCTGCTGATCAAATAGCATCACTTATTCATTCAATACAAAATGATACAGCCAATGTTATTACGGCTATTTCTAGTAACTCGAAGGAAGCTGCAGCAGGTATGGATGTTGTAGATGATACAAAGCTAGCCTTCCACAAGATCATGCAGTCGATTAAAGGGGTTAGTACACAGGTGCACGACATTTCTGCTGTGACGGAGCAAATGTCCGCAAGTGTTGAAGAAGTGACTGCGTCCACAGAAGCAATGGCACGCATCGCAAGCAAGGCAACTGAAAATACAGAGCACGTTACGTTAACAGCGAAGGAACAATTAGCTTTCATAGACAATATGGCTTCTTCAGCGAAAGAAATGGCACAACAGGCAGACGAGCTTCAAGGCTTACTACAAAAATTCAAATATTAAGGGATCTTGAAAAAACACTTGATATCCTAACGGTTTAAGGTTCAAGAAAAGTATGGGAAAAATTACTCCTTCTTAACAAATAGACAAAACCGACTAAATGAACACTCCTGAAAAAGGAGTGTTTTTTTAGATAAATGGGATATTATGTTAAAGTGGAGTGGAGGGAATATACAATGGGAAGGAAGCTGAGATGAACAAATTATTGATTCTTGAAGCAAGTGGTCTAATTGATAAAGTTTTAATAGAAGAATATAAAAATGATTTTGATCTGTAAAGGACATACCTAAAGAGGAGGTTTGAAAATGAAGCTGAGACTTTTGTTTGGTATTTTTCTTTTAATTAGTTTGACAGCTTGTTCATCATCCAAACAAACTGATATTGCAGATGAGGTTATCTTCTATGGCGAGGGAGAACATTGGAATGTCAAGTATTTTTACAATCCTGAATTGTATGATGAAAAAAGAGTAAATTGGGTTGAAATGGAATTGAAAGATTTAGAACTATCGCAGGGGGATTTACATAATATTGACATTAAGTTTAAAGGTAGAGATGGGTTAATTACAGGGAATGTTGGAGATATGATAACAAAAATTAAAGGCAACGTTATTTCATTTTTAGTTGGTACTGTTAATGTTGAAACATATAAAGAGGATGAATATAATATCAAAATAAAATTCAAAGATAAACAAGATGTTATTAGATTGCAGTTATTGAACTAACGGGTGGCTTTAGTATATTAGCGAAATTAGTAACTCTAACAAACCCGCCCCAAAGAGATGCGGCTTTAAGACATACAGGGGCCAAGTATAAAATAAAGGATGCCTATAAGAATCTACATATGTGGATTGAAGATAATAAGTATCAAAGACTTAAAAACAAATGGCATTTAGAAATATTTCACAGCTGGGAAGATAGCGGAAATTTGGATGTAGAGCTATTAGATACCATTGAATAGGGGCGCGATATAAAGGGGAAATCTCTGTTTATCGTTATTTTAAAAAAATAGTTGTGCTAATTGATATTTATTTTTTCACAAAGGTTCCCATAATACGAACATATCAGTAAAATAGAGTAGGTTAGGGGGACTATATTTTGAAAGATCAACGCTTTAAAATTGCGCATCGAGAGGCGCTTATCGGTATTGGGCTTGTTATCGTTAACTTTGCGATTTGGTTTGGCTTTGCCTATGGATTAGGCTCTGGTGATCCAACAAGCTATACGTATGTATTCGGTTTCCCTGCATGGTTTTTCTATAGCTGTATTGCAGGGACAGGCTTTATGATTATGTTAATCTGGATCGTCTTGAAACTCTTTTTCAAAGAGGTACCATTTGACGATGAGGAGGTGGATCAATAATGCATTGGCAAGTTATTTTTCCACTGCTAGTATTTTTAGTCATCATCTTTGGTATTGGAATCTGGTCAAATAAGCATATACGCTCTTCCAATTCATTTTTACAGGAATACTTCCTTGGTGGTCGTGAAATGGGCGGTTTCATCCTTGCTATGACAATGATTGCTACGTATGGTAGTGCAAGTAGCTTTATTGGTGGTCCAGGCGTTGCTTATACGAAAGGGCTTGGCTGGGTATTACTGGCGATGGCGCAGCTTCCTGCAGGTTATTTTGTTTTAATGATTTTAGGGAAGAAATTTGCGATTATCGCAAGACGTTATCAAGCCATCACGTTAATAGACTTTTTACGAGAACGCTATAAGAGTCATGCCATTGTCATCCTATCAGCCATTAGTATCATTATCTTTTTATTTTCTGCAATGATGGCACAATGGGTAGGTGGTGCTCGTTTAATTGAATCATTAACAGGCTTAAACTACACAACTGCACTCTTTATTTTTGCGATTTCTGTACTAGTTTATGTTATTATTGGAGGCTTCCGTGCTGTTGCATTGACGGATACGGTGCAAGGCTCGATTATGGTCATTGGAACAATTATTTTACTAATTGGGACAATCATCGCTGGTGGAGGAATTGATAATATTATGGCCTCACTTGTCGCTGAGAACCCGAACCTTGTGTCTCCATTTGGAGCAGAAGGGGAATTAACGCCATTATACGTTTCTACATTTTGGATTTTGATAGGTGTTGGAGTTGTGGGACTGCCACAAATCGCAGTTCGTGCTATGAGCTATAAAGATTCTAAAAGCATGCATTTAGCCATTATTATTGGCACTATTGCCATAGGGACAATTATGTTTGGGATGCATCTAATTGGTGTTTTAGCACGTCCAGTGATACCAGGTATTGAGATTGGTGATAAAGTTATGCCGCTGCTGACGCTAAAGGTTTTGCCGCCATTTTTAGCTGGCATTGTTTTAGCAGCACCAATGGCAGCAACGATGTCCACAGTCAACGCGCTACTTATGCTTGTAAGCTCTACGGTAGTGAAGGATATTTACTTAAATTATATAAAACCAACAGCTAATGATACGGAAATTAAGCGTGCAAGCTTTATTGTCACAACAGTGATTGGTTTAGCAGTAATCGTTTTTGCACTAAATCCACCTGATTTATTAGTTTGGCTTAATTTATTCGCTTTTGGCGGACTTGAGGCAGTCTTTATTTGGACAGTCGTATTAGGTCTATATTGGAAAAAAGCCAATAAGTATGGTGCTATTGCGTCAATGATTTCAGGTATGATCCTATATATTAGCATTGACCGTTTTTATCCTTCCGTCTTTGGCATGCATACTGTGACAATCCCAATTGTCGCATCCTTATTGATATTTATTATAGTTAGCTTATTAACAAGTCATAAATTTAAAGATGAAAAGTTATTTATCTAACTAAGAAAACGCCGTAGAGATAGAAAATCTACGGCGTTTTATATTGGAGATGGATAGAACGTCCAAAATCGTGGATAGAACCTTCGAAATGATGGATAGAAAGTCCAAAGTCGTGGATAGAATCTATGGATTGATGGATAGAAAGTTCAAAGTGACGGAAAGAACCTCCGAAGCGACGGATGAAACCTTCGAAGTGACGGAAAGAATCACTGAAACGACGGAAAGAACTTGAAGTGACGGATAGACCCTCCGGAGCGAAGGAAAGAATCGCTGAAGCGACGGATGAAACCTCCGAAGTGACGGAAAGAATCACTGAAACGACGGATAGAACTTGAAGCGACGGATAGACCCTCCGGAGCGACGGATGAAACCTTCGAAGTGACGGAAAGAACCACTGAAACGACGGATAGAAATTGAAGCGACGGATAGACCCTCCAAAGCGACGGAAAGAATCGCTGAAGCGACGGATGAAACCTTCGAAGTGACGGAA
>NZ_LITM01000015.1:75720-121752 GCF_001275675.1 Lysinibacillus sp. FJAT-14745
GCGACGGATAGACCCTCCGGAGCGACGGAAAGAACTTGAAGTGACGGAAAGAACCTCCGAAGCGACGGATGAAACCTCCGAAGTGACGGAAAGAACCACTGAAACGACGGATCAAACCTCCGAAATGATGGATAGCGCCTCCAAAGTGGCAGAAAGCGCCTCTCCGAAATGAAGGATAGAACGCCCAAAGAAAATTAAAACGCCGTAGAACTAGATATCTACAGCGTTTTTTATGTAATCATAAGCATTTTTAGTTAACAATGTAATCGTAGCGATAATAAATAATACGCGGACAAAGCCACTACCTTTTTTTATCGCAACACGCGAGCCTACCATTGCACCGGCAATTTGAGCTATACCCATCAGTAAACCATAGACATAATGAATCTGACCTAAGTAGGCGAACATTAAAAGACCGGCAAAATTACTTGCTAAGTTTAAAAATTTGGCATTGCCTGCTGCCTTTAAGAAATCGAAGCCGACTAATAAAAAGCTAAATATTAAAAACGAGCCAGTTCCTGGACCAAGAAATCCATCATAAAAACCAATGCTAAATAACAACAGCATGAATAAAACTAAGTGTGTAAACTTTAAATTTTTGACCGCAGCTACTGAACCCCAGTCTTTTTTAAAGATTGTATAGATTGCAACAGCAGCAAGCATTATGAGCATAAGTGGTTTTAGTAATTCAGGATTGATTAAATGTACAGTCCAAGCTCCAAAAAGTGATCCTATAAAGGCTAGGGGAAAGTATTTGATAACTGAACGAATTTTTAGCTGACCGGAACGATAAAAAGAAATGGTAGATGTCAAAGAACCCATGGTACCGGCAAGTTTATTGGTCGCTACGGCTGCTGCTGGATTTAAACCAGCAAACATTAAAGCAGGTAAGGCAATTAAGCCGCCACCACCGACAACTGCATCCACAAAGGCCGCTAAAAATCCAAAAGATATTAATAATATGACTACATTTAAATCTACTTCAAATAGCATGTTTACACCTCTTTATATAGTTACTACTCAAATAGTAACTATATTTCGTGGAGCTGTAAAGACTAATTTTTTCATTGGCTTATGTTCATCACCTTAAACTATAATAAAGGAAATGGAGGGATCGAATGGTTGAATTAATCGCCCAATTAAAAGAACTGGGATTCACAGAATATGAAGCAAAGGCTTATACTGCACTCGTACAAAATAGTCATGTTAGTGCCTATCAAGTAAGTAAAAACTCCGGTATCCCACGTGCAAGAATATATGACATACTCGATGTACTCGTAGAAAAAGGGTTAGTACTGAAAGAAGAAACTGCCGATCAAACGACTTACTCTTCCATTCCTGTCGCTGTGTTTTTACAACAAATTCATCATCGTTGGCAATCGAATTTCACGTCAATCAGTGATCAATTAGAAAAATTAGAGGTAAAAGAGCAGGAAGCGGAGCATAAGGTTGTCACGCTAAAAGGAAAAGAGGCAATCGTTAATTACTGTCAGTCATTATTAAAAAAGGCGGAGAAAAAAGTACTATTATCAATGTGGGAAGATATGTATGAAGTATTGCGAGAAGATATACATGAGGTCGCGAAGCATATCCCTGTTCATGGAATTACCTTGTATGTGGAGGACCATTTAGCTTCCATTGACCAGCACCGTATCACTCGCTATACGAGAAATGCGTCTACACCTCATTGGTTTATTTTATCGATAGATGGCCAGCAGATGATTTATGGTCACTCACCGTCAAATCAGGAAACGGCTTTTATTACAAATGATCCTGTTCATATTTATTTATTGGAGGATTATATATGGCATGACGTGCTTGTCAATCGACTATTAAAGCGCGATGATAAGGAGCTTGGAGAATGGATTACTAAAGAACGTAAAGCCTTTTTCTTAGAATGAAAGTATTGAAAAAGAATCTGCAAGCCATCATTACAGAAGGCGAGCAGATTCTTTTTTTCGTTACATATTAATAAAATACTTTATCAACATTGTATTTAGCGCGGAATGAATTGATCGCGTATGTTTCATAAATTTCACGTTCCATTGGATCTTCCACTTCATACACTTCAATTTTGAAAATTTCATCACGATGATTTTTCATTGGTGACACATTGTCCTCGAAATGCTTTTTAATACGTTGACGAATTTTACGTGCTTTACCGACAAATAATAGTTCGTTCTCTTCATTGTAGAATAAGAAAATACCACCGTTTTCACGTGTAATTTTATGGAAATCAATAAAACCATGGTATGGTGTGATTGGTACATCACCTGGCTTTAAATCTTGTTCGCGTTGGCGAATTACTAAATCTGGTTTTGGAAATTCAATTTTAATCAAACTATTCACGTTCCTCTCTGTTACTAAAGGTATATGTTAACATAATTACAGCATGTTTACCATAGAATAAACATAGTTCGCTTCAGAATTAGTGTTTAACAAATTGCATAATGACATGCATGATTAATAACGAAATATTCTATGTATTATTGATATTCTTAATTGTTCATGTTACAATTCTTTTTAATTAAATAATCTTATCATGAGAAGTTGAGGGATTTGGCCCGATGACGCTTCAGCAACCTCTAACAAAAGTTAGAAAGGTGCTAATTCCAGCAAAGGATTTGTCCTTTGAGAGATAAGAGTGAACGTGGAAAAATCCTTCTCATTCTATCTCAAATGGAATGAGGGGGATTTTTTAATTTCATCGTTTGACATAATCAACTTTGCGCAGGGCCCGTTCATTGTTATTCAAGCACTAAATGATTTTAACAGAGAGAAATTAAAGAGAGGGGAATGCAAGATGCCAATTAATATTCCGAAAAACTTACCAGCTGGAGAACATTTACGTGAGGAAAAAATCTTCGTAATGGAAGAGGATAGGGCAAAAACTCAACAAATCCGTCCGTTAAATATATTAATTTTTAATTTAATGCCGGAAAAAGAAAAAACAGAGCTACAATTACTACGTTTATTAGGTAATACACCGTTACAAGTGAATATTACATTTTTAAATACAGCTACGCATGAATCGAAAAATGTTAGTAAATCACATTTACAGTTATTTTACACGACCTTCAATCAAATTCGTCATCGCCGCTATGATGGCATGATTATTACGGGTGCACCAGTAGAAAAAATGGCATTTGAAGAAGTGAACTACTGGCAAGAAATTTCAGAAATTATGGATTGGTCCAAAACAAACGTAACATCGGTCTTACATATATGTTGGGGTGCACAGGCAGCATTATATCATCATTACGGTATCGGCAAAATTGAGCTTCCTGCTAAATGCTCAGGGGTATATTCTCATGTCATTACGGATTTAACCGTGGATTTAGTACGAGGCTTTAGTGATTCATTTACGGCACCACATTCACGTTATACATCTGTATCAATTGATGAAGTACTTAACCATCCTGATATACGATTACTATCTTATTCAGAAGATGCTGGTGTTTTCATTGTGCAATCTAAAGATAATAAAAACATTATGATTACCGGTCACCTTGAATATGATGCGACTACTTTAGCAGATGAATATAGTCGTGATGTTGCAAAAGGATTAGATATTGATGTACCAGTTAATTACTTCCCAAATGATAATCCAGCAAATGAACCTATTAATTCGTGGCGAGCCCATACACATTTATTATTCTCGAATTGGTTGAACTACTATGTTTACCAAGAAACACCATACGAATGGGATTTCGTTGATGAGATTGAATACCATATTTAATATTTAAAGTCGTTCAACAGATTGGAAAGAAAAAATGATGACCTTGATCATTTCAGGGTCATCATTTTTTAACCACATTATGCGGTTAATTTTCTGGGGAATTTTTATTTTTATCACTGTTTGGAATATTGCCGGTATCGCTATCATTCTGTGTAGCATTTTCACTCTTTATGGTATTTTCGTTATTACTACTGCTTGCATTCTGTGAAGTATTTTCGTTATTGCTGCTACTTGCACTTTGCGAAGCATTTTCGCTATCACTGTTACTTGCATTCTGTGAAGCATTTTCGCTATTACTGTTGCTTGCATTTTGTGAAGCATTTTCGTTATTACTACCAGTTACACACTGTGTTGGATTTTCGTTATTGATGCTATTTGCACTTTGCGAAGCATTTTCATTATTGCTGCTACTTGCACTTTGCGAAGTATTTTCGTTATTACTACTGCTTGCATTCTGTGAAGTATTTTCGTTATTGCTGCTACTTGCACTTTGCGAAGCATTTTCGCTATTACTGTTGCTTGCACTTTGTGAAGTAATTTCGTTATTACTGTTGCTTGCATTCTGTGAAGCATTTTGTTTATTGGTGCTACTTGCACTTTGCGAAGTATTTTCGTTATTACTACTAGTTACACACTGTGTGGTATTTTCGTTATTGTTGCTACTTGCACTTTGCGAAGCATTTTCGTTATTGCTGCTACTTTCACTTTGTGAAGCATTTCCACCATTACTATTTTCATTCTGTGAAGCATTTTCGTTATTACTACTAGTTACACACTGTGTGGTATTTTCGTTATTGTTGCTACTTGCACTTTGCGAAGCATTTTCGCTATTACTGTTACTTGCATTCTGTGAAGCATTTTCGTTATTACTACTACTTAGACACTGTGAAGCATTTTCTTGATTCCCATTGATTTTGCGAATCTTAGCGACGAGTAGTAAAACTAATGGTAATAAAATCGCGAAAATGAAGGAAAATATAGGCCATGTTTCTTTATTGTAAATATCTGAATGAATGATACTAGGATGAACAATTTGTGAAAGTCCAAGGATAATCATGCCGAATGGAAAAATGAGCGGTCGATGATTGTTAATGTTACATATTTGTGCGATGCCGATGACCCCAGCGTAAAAAAACATAAAAGTTTTAATATAAATTGATATTATCCACATGGCTGCCATAATAACTTCAATACGCTGCAAAAAATTCCCGATTGAAATTCTTTGGGCTAATGAATAGCTAGGAAATGTTCTAGCAGCAGTATTTGTTGGACTTAGGACAAGGATAGCAAGTGTGATGATAGCAATTAAGACAACCCCTCCAAGAATTGTTCCAATGTAAAAACCTTTTTGTGCTGATTCATGGACGTTAACAGTAGAAGGAAAAATCATTAATAATATGACAAGTGGGAATGAAAAAATACTTATTAATCGAATAATACTAAAGAATAATGATTTTGCTGGTGTCTCCAATATTGGCTGTAGATTTTCCATATGGACGGACGGTGAAATACAAACTACAAAAAAAATAAAAATTAAAATAAACATTGGGAATAGTACTTCTGCAGAACGGGCAAAAACTTCAATTCCGAGAAATGCTGCATAAATAATAATAATACTGAACAGAAAAGCAAAGGCCATCGTAGGTGTTTCAGGCATAACTGATGTTTTCATAAAAATGCCAATGAAATATAATAATTCACCGGCAGAGAGAAAGGATAGAATAATAAAGCCAATCGAAGTTATTTTTCCGAAAAAGCGACCTAATATCTTTTCATTAGCCTCTACAAATGTAAGGGTAGGTGTCCGTTTTCCTAGAGTAACGAAAAGCTTTATTATGAGTAAACTTAAAACGACACTAATGATCGCTGCAATCCAGGCATCTTGTTTTGCTTCACTTGTTACACTAGCAGGGCTAATTAAAATGGCAGTCCCGATTGAAGAGAGAAGGGTAATGATCATAAATTGTCTTGAGCTAATTATTTCTTTTTCCATATGAACACTACCCCTTTTTCTTAAAAGTTCCTTATTATTTTGTCAGGGAGACAATGAAATCTTTAATTGGTGAAAAAATAAAAGTAAGCAAGTCTAGTGGGCTTGGAATTTTATCGTAATAATGCAGCGCCGATCAATAAAAAAATCGAAAAAATAACAATCGTTTTCGTTTCTTTATTTTTAAAAATTTTGGAATCATTCGTTTGATTCCTTTTTTTCGCTTTGCTGTTAACTTTCTGGAGAATCTTTATTTTTATCACTGTTTGGAGTATTGCCAGTATCGCTATCATTCTGTGTAGTATTGCTTGAAGAGTTATCACTTTTGCTCGGTGAAGGATTTTCGCTATGGCTGCTACTATCCCTTTGAGTAGAATTAACGTCATTACTATTACTTTCATTTTGTGTAGTATTACCGCCAGCGTTGCTACTCTCATTTTGAGTACAATTAACGTCATTACTATTACTTTCATTTTGTGTAGTATTACCACCAGCGCTGGTACTATTACTTTGAGTAGAATTATCGTTATTACTGTTACTTTCATTTTGTGTAGAATTACCGCCAGCGCTACTACTATTACTCTGTGAAGAATTATCGTTATTATTGCTACCTACACCTTGGGTAGAATTACCGTTATTACTACCACTTTCATTCTGTGCGCTACAATTACTTTTCGTATTAGTTCCTTGATTACCGTTAATTTTGCGAATCTTCGCGACGATTAATAAAATTAATGGTAATAAAATCATGAAAACGAAGGAAAATATAGGCCATGTGTCTCTATTGTAAATATCTGAATGAATAATATTAGGATGAACAATTTGTGAAAGTCCAAGGATAATCATTCCGAGTGGAAAAATGAGCGGTCGATGATTTTTGATTTTAAATAGTTGTCCGATACCGATCACCGCAGCATAAAAGTACATAAAAGTTCTAATATAAATTGTTATAATCCACATGGTTGCCATAATAACTTCAATACGCTGCAAAAAATTCCCGATTGAAATTCTTTGAGCTAATGAATAGCTTGGAAATGTCCTAGAAGCTGTATTTGCCGGACCTAGGACAAGGATACACAGTGTAATGATAGTAACTAAGACAAACCCTCCAAGAATTGTGCCAATGTAAAAACCTTTTTGTGCAGATTTTTGGACGTTAACTGCGGAAGGGAAAATCGTTAATAACATAGCAAGTGGGAATGAAAAAAGACTTATAAATCGAATCATACTAAAGAATATTGATTTTTTTGGCGTTTCCATTATTGGCTGTAAATTTTCCATATGGACGGACGGTGAAATACAAACTATAAAGAAAATAAAAATTAAAATAAATATAGGAAATAGTACTTCTGCAGAACGGGCAAAAACTTCAATTCCGAGAAATGCAGCATAAATAATGATAATACTGAACAGAAATGCAAAGGCCAAAGTAGGTGTTTCTGGCATAATTTCCGTTTTCATGAAAATACCAATGAAATATAATAATTCACCGGCAGAAAGAAGGGCTATAATAATAAAGCCAATCGAAGTAAATTTTCCGAAAAAACGACCTAGTATCTTTTCATTAGCCTCTACAAATGTAAGGGTAGGTGTTCTATTTCCGAAAGCAATGAAAAGCTTTATTACGGGAAAACTTAAAACGACACCGATGATAGATGCAATCCATGCATCTTGCTTTGCTTCGATCGTTACACTAGCAGGGAGAATTAAAATGGCTGTCCCAATTGAAAAGAGAAGGGTAATGATCATAAATTGTCTTGAACTAATTATTTCTTTTTCCAATATGAACGCTACCCCTTTCTCTTAACATAAAGTTCCTTTATTATTTTGTCAGGGAGACGATTAAATCTTTAATAGGTGAAAAAATAAAGGTAATCAAATCAAGTGGGCTTGGAATTTTGATCCTTAATGAGACCGCAATATTTAATGCAGCGCCGATTAATAAAAATATCGAAAAAATAACAATCGTTTTCGTTTCTTTATTTTTTTTTAATTTTGGAATGAAGGCAAAGGCAATAACAGCAGAAATTATTAGTATGAATATCGTCATAATCATGGCTTATTCTCCCTTCGACTTACTCACTAATGAGTTTTCCATCGTTCCTACTCCTTGTGTATTGACATGTACTTCAACTTTCACTGGTAGCTCTTGAAATATCGTTAGCCAGTCTTTTTTAATTTTTTTCCACTCTTTAGGATTTGTACGATGAAGTTCCTCACCAAAACCAAAAATATCGACCCTGTAATTTTGCTGAACTGAACGGATTGTTTCTTCGATTCGTTTTTTAATAAGTTCTTCTGTTTTTTTATTTATGAAGTGAATCGATTTTTCTTTGGTAAGGTCTATTTTACATAGAACTTCTCCGACATTTTGGTTAACATCTATAGAAACATTGATTTTTGGAGCTCCATTTTCAAATTTACCTTTTATTTTCGTCTTTGAGTGCGTAATCTCTGTTGCTAACGTATCTCCCTTAGGGCAAGCAAGAATTTCAATTGTACTTTGTATTTTGTCCCTTAAAAAACTTAGGCTTCTACTCTCATCTTCCGTTAAAAGACCAATGAGTTTACCTTTTTTAAAAACAGCTAAGCCCGTATACTTCAATAGCACAGGAGATTTCGATCTTTTAACATTCGTTTGTTCCATGCCAACATTTTTATTCCCTTGTATTTCAATGGCAGAAATGACTACGCTTGTTGTTTTATTATTTATAGTATTGATTAATTCATCAATTTTAATGGATTCGGTTGTACCCCACGTTTTCTCCGACGTTTTAAGAGAATTTAGTAATTTATTAGCTGGTACTTTTTCGATAGGTGTTAATACATTTAACACTTCATCGGCAGTCGCGACATTGGCAACGATGACTTCGAAATCATTTCTGAATTCATGATCTCTTGAAATCAAATCTAATGTTTCGTTAATTCCTTCTTTTGCCAATTCGTCGCCGAGCACAACTATTTGAAGATGAGAAAAATAAAGTTTTCTTGCTGTTACTGTTGTCATTTTTCTAATGGCCTCAAAGACCGTCGCACCTGTTGAATGATAGGTAATAACGGGTGATCGCCCTGAAGAAGGCTGTTTTGAAGAAATTTCACCAGGAACCACAACTTGAACAGTTATTTTAAATTCATCATCTACTTTATCTATTCCTAATGCTGCAACAATCGCTAATTCATTGAGTTCACGCTTACTCCAGCAACCACTTAAAAGCAACGTAAGAATCATTAGTAAACATATTGCCTTAAATTTTGACATCGTTCATTCCTCGTTTACACATTCGATTGATTCCTTTTTTTCGTATCGAAATATTTATGACCCCTGACAGTATTTTTTTGACTAATTAAGCGTGGTCGAGTCAATAAAGCTCTACGCGGGAACAACACTAGTGCGTCTTTTTGATCTTTTAGAATTAATGGGCCGAATGGACTTAAATATGGAACACCGAACGTTCGTATGCTGCATAAGTGTAGGACGATAATCATAAGCCCGAACATTAAACCAAACAATCCAAGTATTGAAGCTAAAATCATTAATGGGAAACGAAGAGCACGAACTGTATTCGATAAGCTGTAAGCAGGGAACAGGAAGCTACAAATGGCTGTTAATGCCACAATAATAACCATTACGGCTGATACAATTCCAGCCTCTACGGCAGCTTGACCGATCACTAATGTTCCAACAATGGATACGGCTGGTCCAATGGTTCTTGGCATTCGAAGACCTGCTTCTCTTAACACCTCGAATGCAACCTCCATAATGAGTGCCTCGACTATGGCAGGGAAGGGAACTCCTTCTCGTTGAGATGCAACACTTATCAGCATAGCGGTTGGTAGCATTTCTTGATGGAAGGTAGTGATAGCTACGTAAAGAGATGGTGCCACCAAAGCTAAGCTTATTCCAAAAAATCTCAAAAGGCGTACAAGCGTACTAATCATCCAATGCTGATAATAATCTTCAGCAGATTGTAAAAAGGATGTAAAAAGGGCAGGTACAATTAGGACAAACGGTGAACCGTCCACTAAAATAGCAATTTTTCCGTCTAATATTTCACCAGCTATAACATCAGGTCGTTCAGAATTATAAACCGTAGGGAATATTGAGTATTTTGAATCTTGAATAAAATCTTCGATATAGCCGCTTTCTAAAATACCATCGATATTAATACGATCTAATCGGGCAAGAACCTCTGCTACAATTTTGTCATTCGCAATATCATTTAAATACATAACAGCAACATCCGTTTTTGTTACTTCACCGATTATACGGGACTTGATCCAGAGATTCGGACTTTTAATTTTTCGGCGGATCAGGGCAGTGTTCGTACGTAACGTTTCCGTAAAGGATTCCCTTGGACCTCTAATAACCGACTCTGTTGATGGCTCCATAACGGCTCTATCTTTTGCGCCTTTTGTACTTGTGACGATACCAGTTGAAGATTCATCTAATAATATGACCGTATCACCATTCAAAATCGAATTGTACAATGTTGAAAAATTGAAAATATCATTAACATCGCCGACTGTTAAACAAGAATCTCTTAAATAGCGAATAATCTTATCTGTTTCTGTCTCATCACTTGCCTCAATATCAAGCATTAGTTTATCAATTACAGAATCAGAAATGCTTATCTTATCGGTTAAGCCATCTACATAGATAATCGCGAAAGCATATTTTTCAGCTTTTCCAATGGTAATTTCTCGTATGATAAGGTCATCACTATTCCCAAGTGTGTTTTTAATCATTTTCAAATTTTGTGAAAGAGAACTATACAGTTGGTCGTTGTTTTGGGAGGTATCAGTAATTTTAGAAATAGACATTTTCATTCCTCCTCAAGTTTTTACATAACAATAGAATGTACAATTTTGAGAGAAGATAAACCAAGGTTGGAATGAAATTCAACTAAAAAAGCAGTGTTCCCTTCGTATAAACGAAAGGAAACACTGCTTTATTTTTTATAGTCATATTTTAATTCGTCATTTGTAGCATCCACATCTACATATAAATTGTGATCATTGAAAAACCATAAATCTTTTTCATCAATATAATAGGTAACATCGTCAATAACTGTCTTTACACCAATGTTGATTGGTTCTTCACGTGTCATACCAAGAGAAAAGCCTTCGTGAAAAGGATTGGAACCACCATATCTAGCATAAAACCGTATAGTATCTCCGGATTCTACTTCCATCTCTTGCTTAAACCATTTTTGGGCTTCATCTGTTAGTACGATATTCATTCGAATCTCCTCTTTCCGTTACAGCCATTTCACCTTTGGCTCGGTACCATTTTTAATGCGGGCAATATTTGCTCGGTGACGATACATGATAAAGGTAAATAAACATGCTACTAAAATACCTAACGCAAAATCACCTGTAACAAAATAATAAACGATTGAATAAATAAGTGCTACTAAAGCGGCAATCATGGAAGTTAAACTTACGATCTTCGTTATTTTTAATGTTACAATAAAAGCGATAAATAGTAAGACAAATAGAGGCCATGAATATCCTAAGAGAACTCCTGCTGATGTTGCCACCGCTTTCCCTCCACGAAAACCTGCAAAGATCGGGAACATATGACCAATAACGGCTACTAGTCCAAGTATTAGCGAGTGGATAGAGACATCAGAGAAAATTGGAAGAGCTACGAGTAATACGGCTGCTGTACCTTTTAAGACATCCATAATCGTTACGACTAGTCCTGCTTTTTTTCCTAAAATACGAAAAGTATTTGTCGCACCTAAATTGCCACTTCCATGTTGACGAATATCCGTTTTATAAAAAATTTTGCCTATCCATAATCCAGAAGGTATCGAGCCGATTAGATAAGCACATAAAATAATAAGTCCATTTAGCATAGCTGGACTCCTTTCATTATCACTTGGTACTAATAATATGTAACAAATATTCTACACTTTTTCTCTACAATCTACAATGTCATGAAGGATATTTCTAAGTGAATCTTGAATTCATTACAAAAGATAACTATTTTTCAAGGGATTTAATTTGTATTTGACTGTAGGTTAGGCTTTTTGACATGATTCTTGGAGTCAGCAAGAAAGCCCTTTCTAAAAATATAGGTAGAATGGCAATTTTGTCAATCACCCATTCCTTTGGTAGAATAGAAGTCTATCTTTAATTTCTAGAGTAAGCAAGTATGAATCTTCTTTAGACAGAAGAAACCCATTTATTACTGTACCTGTATATTTTTCAGAGAATATTCAAATGCTTTTGAATGAAAGTTCAAAGCCCTCAGCGAATGGTATCGTTTTGAAAAAGAGTATGACCAGAAGTTAGTCATTTGTTGTTTTATTTATGCAACTAAAGTTTACTGCCCTGCGTCAAGGGAATAGAAGAGTTCTTAATACATATTAAAGCAACTATTGCAAACTTTTCTTCCGGTAAAATAGATCAAAACGATGATGCTGTGAGGAAATTTTAAAAATTTATTGGGCCTGCCACTAGATATTGTTAGGAAATGCTATTATTATTAGGAAGAGAACATAAATAGAACATGTGTTTGTTTTTTGGAGGGGAAATTTTTTGGCGAATAAACAGTCACCAAGCGTCTATAATGATGACGCCATTCAAGTATTAGAAGGATTAGAAGCGGTACGAAAACGACCCGGCATGTATATCGGTTCTACAGATGGCCGTGGACTTCATCACCTTGTATATGAAATCGTCGATAATGCGGTGGATGAAGCACTGGCTGGCTTTGGTTCTCATATCATTGTCAAGATTCATAAAGATCAAAGTATCAGCGTTCGAGACTTCGGCCGTGGAATGCCAACAGGTATGCATAAAATGGGGAAACCAACTCCAGAGATTATCTTTACGGTTTTACATGCTGGTGGTAAATTCGGACAGGGCGGCTATAAAACAAGCGGTGGCTTACACGGTGTAGGTTCTTCTGTTGTTAATGCTTTATCTACTTTTTTAGAAGTAACGATTCACCGCGACGGTAAAAAGTATCGTCAACGTTTTGAAAACGGTGGCCATCCTGTGACGACATTAGAAGAAATTGGACAAACAAAACAGACAGGAACGCTTGTTCATTTTCTACCTGATGACACGATCTTCTCTGTAACAAAATACAATTATGATACGCTTGCAGAACGTTTACGTGAGTCTGCATTTTTATTAAAAGGCTTAAAAATTGAGTTAATCGATGAACGCGAGGAAGGCAAAGGTGATGTTTTCTTTTATGAGAACGGCATTGAAGCTTTCGTTGCGTATTTGAATGAGGAGAAAGATGTACTTCATCCCGTTAAGTATGTAGAAGGAATTCAAGACGAAATTGAAGTAGAATTCGCCTTCCAATACAACGATGGCTACTCAGAAACAATCCTTTCATTTGTTAACAATGTACGTACACGAGATGGTGGGACACATGAAACAGGTGCCAAGGCAGCGTTAACACGTGTTTTCAATGAATATGCACGAAAAATTGGTCTGTTAAAAGATAAAGATAAAAATCTTGAAGGGACAGACATTCGAGAGGGCTTAGCGGCGATTGTTTCTGTTCGTATACCAGAGCATTTATTACAATTCGAGGGTCAAACGAAGGGTAAGCTCGGGACAAGTGAGGCACGTTCGGCAGTAGATAGTGTTGTCTCAGAGCAAATTTTATATGTGCTTGAGGAAAACGCTGAATTGTCTGCATCTCTTGTGCGTAAAGCTATTCGTGCGCAGCAAGTACGTGAAGCGGCTCGTAAGGCACGTGAAGATGCACGAAACGGCAAGAAGAGTAAAAAAGGCAGTACGATCCTTTCTGGGAAATTAACACCTGCACAATCTCGAAATGCGGCGAAAAACGAGCTGTATTTAGTCGAAGGTGACTCTGCAGGAGGCTCTGCAAAACAAGGACGAGATCGTACATTCCAAGCGATTTTACCATTGCGTGGTAAAGTTATAAATACAGAAAAAGCAAAGCTTCAAGATATTATGAAAAACGAAGAAATTTCAACGATTATCCATGCCATTGGTGCTGGCGTCGGAACAGATTTCTCTGTCGAGGATTCATCGTATGACAAAGTCGTTATTATGACCGATGCTGATACTGACGGAGCGCATATTCAAGTGCTGCTATTAACGTTCTTCTATCGCTATATGCGACCATTGATTGAAGCTGGAAAGGTATTTATCGCATTACCACCGCTTTATAAAGTATCAAGGGGTACTGGTAAAAAAGAAGTTATTGAATATGCTTGGACCGAAAATGATTTACAAAAGGCCATTAAAAAAGTTGGCAAGGGTTACATATTACAGCGCTATAAAGGTCTTGGTGAGATGAATGCCGACCAGCTGTGGGATACGACAATGAACCCTGAAACGCGTACATTAATTCGTGTAACGATTGAGGATGGTGCACGTGCTGAAAGACGTGTGACAACATTAATGGGCGATAAGGTAGAGCCACGCCGTAAATGGATCGAAGCTAATGTAAACTTCGGTATGGAGGATGATTCAAATATTTTAGAAAATGAATTCATCCAACAAGAGGAGGACCAAGCATGAGTAGTACGGAAAAGTTTCAAGATTTACCTTTAGAAGAAGTAATGGGTGACCGCTTTGGTCGCTATAGTAAATATATTATTCAAGACCGCGCGTTGCCTGATGCACGTGACGGTCTTAAGCCTGTACAACGACGTATTTTATTTGCGATGTTTACAGAGGGCAATACGAACGATAAACCATTCCGTAAATCAGCAAAAACTGTCGGTAATGTTATCGGTAACTATCACCCACACGGAGACAGCTCAGTATATGAAGCAATGGTGCGCATGAGTCAAGATTGGAAGGCGCGTCATATGCTCATTGAAATGCATGGGAATAATGGTTCTGTTGATGGTGATCCACCGGCAGCGATGCGTTATACAGAGGCTAGACTTTCTGCTATCGCAGCGGAAATGCTACGCGATATTGGCAAGAAAACCGTTGAATTTGTACCAAACTTTGATGATCAGGATATGGAGCCAACTGTTTTACCAGCCCGTTTCCCGAACCTACTAGTTAACGGCTCAACGGGTATTTCGGCCGGCTATGCGACAGACATCCCTCCTCACGCACTTGATGAGGTGCTAGACGGTGTTCTTATGCGCTTAGATAACCCAAATACGACTGTTGATGAATTAATGACCGTTATTAAAGGGCCGGATTTCCCAACAGGTGGTATTATTCAAGGTGTCGATGGCATTAAAAAGGCGTACGAAACAGGACGCGGTAAAATCATTGTGCGTGCTCAAGCAGTCGTTGAACCAATTAAAGGCGGCAAAGAGCAAATCGTTATTACGGAATTACCGTATGATGTCAATAAAGCAAATCTTGTGAAGAAAATTGATGAGCAACGTGTGGATAAACGACTTGAAGGAATTGCGGAAATTCGTGATGAATCGGATCGTACCGGCCTACGTGTTGTCATTGAACTGAAAAAAGACATTCCTGGACAAGGAATTTTAAATTACTTGTTCAAAACAACTGATTTACAAGTAGCTTATAATTTTAATATGATTGCGATCCATAATCGTCGTCCGACAATGATGACATTGCCATTGTTACTGGATTCTTATATTGCCCATCAAAAGGAAGTCGTGACGAACCGCTCCATTTATGATTTACAAAAGGCTAAAGATCGTTCACATATTGTTGAAGGCTTGATCAAGGCGCTGTCCATTTTAGATGAAGTCATTGCAACGATTCGTTCTTCTAATGATAAACGAGATGCGAAAACGAATTTACAGGTGAAGTTTGACTTTACAGAAGTGCAATCCGAGGCGATCGTTAGCTTGCAATTATACCGTTTAACAAATACAGATATTACAGAGCTTCGCAATGAACAAGATGAATTAAATAAACTGATCGCCAAGCTTGAAGGTATTCTTAATAGTGAAGCAAAACTTGTACGTGTCATTAAACAAGAATTACTCGACATTAAAAAGCGCTTTGCAGAGCCACGTCGTTCAAAAATCGAACAAGAAATTGAAGAAATCAAAATTACGTTAGATGTCCTTGTGCCAAGTGAAGAGGTCGTAGTGACTGTCACAAAGGATGGCTATATTAAGCGTACATCTACACGTTCACATGCAGCTTCGAATGGTCAGGATTTTGCGATGAAGGATTCCGATTATTTGTTATATGAAGCAAACTTAAATACGCAGCACCATCTATTACTGTTCACAAATCGAGGCAATTATATTTATCAGCCTGTCCATGAACTACCTGATATTCGTTGGAAGGATCTTGGTCAGCATATTTCAAGTATTGTGCCGACCGGGGAAGATGAATCTATTATTGCTGTATACGGTTTTGAAACATTCGAACAGGCCAATACGTATATTTTAACGGCTACGAAAGATGGACAAATTAAACGCTCACCTGTAGCAGATTATGCTGTAACACGCTACTCGAAGCCGATCAAAACGATGAATGTTAAGTCAGGCGATGAAATGATTTTTGCGGATATCGTGACGGACGAGGTAGAACTAATGTTAACGACAGATACTGCCTATGCAATTCGTTTCCCAATGGAGGAATTACCAGTAACAGGTGTGAAAACAGGCGGCGTCAAAGGAATTACGCTGAAAGACGGAGAAGCATTAGTCGGCATCAATGTTTTACCGCCAAATGACACGGCCTATGTTGCGATTGTGACGCAGCGCGGTGCGGTGAAGAAAATGAATGTTGCCGAAGTAGAGATGACGAGTCGTGCAAAACGCGGCTTAAAAGTGTTAACAGAATTAAAAGCGAACCCACATCGTATCGTGGCTGTAGTCAAGGTCACTGATGGGGAACAACTAACAATCGAAACGGAAAAAGGTGTGCAAGAGATCCTTGATGTACAAGCTTTAACTCGAGCAGATCGCCATTCTAATGGCTCCTTTAAAGTGGATATAGCTACAGACGGTGCCATTTCACATGTCTTCGCAGTCAAAAAAGTAGAGAAATAAAACTGATTTTCTAGCCCATGCTCTTTTTGAGAGCTGGGCTTTTTTTAAAAGCTGTATTCATATGGATAAGAAAATTCCAAAGTGTAGCTACAAAATACCTTGATAATTATCTCTATTGGTTTTGTTGGTTAGAAATAGATAAACATTTAGCAAATGAAATACAAGTAGAACAAATGCTTATTTCTGCTTGCCAAAATCAAAATAATACAACCGTTCAAATGCTTAGAATAGCCTAATAAGGGGGCGACAATGTGCGTGAATTGCTTATAGAGATAGATATGTTTAGAAATTGGACTAGAACAACAGATTTATCTTTTGGTGAATGGGAGACTGAATATCTCCATTGGGACAGAATATATTATTATGTAAATAAGCTAATAGAAGGTACTCCTATTGAACAATGGAGTTCAAACCTTCTAAATGAATTTTTGTATATTTTAGCGAGAGACAATGAATGTGAAATCATCATAGGAAATTTGATAGCCAATCCAAAACAACTATTATCCATTGCCAAATACGCGGTTTCCTTTCCAGACCACGATGCAAGGTGGCAAATAGCTTATGGACTTGGAGAGATAGATGAGGATAACGAAGAAATACAAATGCTCATTAATCAATTTTTACTTGATGAAATTGAATATGTTAGAAAAAGAGCTTTAATCGCCTATGAGAAAAAATGGTTTTAATAAATCCTTTAAAAGCAACAAAGTTTACGAAAACATCGGTTTAAAAATATGAAGGTAGCTTTATAAATTTATTCTTTAATCTAATTCTCCTTAGTACTTAATTTGAGGTAAAAAATGAAAATCGAATCTTATGTTACAGTAAATGTCAAAAATTTAGAATTTGCAGTGATAAGTACTTACTATCAGGGGACAATGGGTTTATGTTAGTTTGTTTAATCGGCAATTTTGGGAGATACCCGGTGGTCACAGAGAATCAGGAGAAAAGAATGATGAGACTGCAAAAAGAAAGGTGTTTGAAGAAACACTTGCATTTATAATAGACTATTGAGATTTGTACTAAAAAAATAAGGATGGGGATCCATATTGCTCTGGTTCCCCCTGGTTTTCTATGTTAACATCAAAATTTAACACAGCCTTATTAAAAGAGCTTTACCGAACTTAAAAAATAACAATAAAGCCGTTTAATATTCTAAGTAATTAGATTTTTTCCAAACAACCCTTTAAGAAGAAACAGGTACTTTTCTTGCATTCTTTTCACTAACATTTGAGTATAGCGATTTTGTTAATATGTAGTACAAAAATGTACCCGTTAATCCTAGAATAAGCAGCAACCCGCTCATATATATAGGTCGAATCCACTGTCCGATGATGATCAATAACGAAGCTACAATCATTGCTCCGTAAGTAGTTAAACTATTAAAAGCCATATAGGTACTACGAGCGTTAGATGGGGCAAGTTCTCCTATCATCGCCTGCTTAATAGGAACAAACATAAGCTCACCAATTGTTCCAATAAACATGGCAATAAAAAGAAACAATACGCTATTTGAAGAAGCGAAAATACTAAAACATATAGTAAAGATCAACATTCCTGTAACAAGAGTCCAGCGCTCACTGCATTTTTTAAATACGAATAATACAACACTTGATAAGAGAACTACAAGAATCGTATTCTCTGTTCGGAGAAAACCGAGCATTTTTGTACCATCTACGATGAAATCAATTCCAAACAATGAAGCTGACTGCTGGGGTATATCTTTTTCAAGACGAATCCCAATATAGTTGGATAAAGACTGTTCCAAGGTGAAAATCAAGATTGCTCCTAAAATATAAAACATAAACAGCTTATCTTTTAAAACAGTTGAATAGGTTTGAAACATCTCTATTGATGAAAACTTTTTCTTATGATGGGAAGACTTAGGTGAAGGTTCTGGTAAATAGGTTTCTGAGATGAAGAATATAGTCACGAATACAGATAATAAAGAAATCAGTGAGATCCCAATAAATAGCTCAAATAAGTAGTTTTTAAAAAGAAATGCGCCAATGATTCCTCCAATTGCAGTTGATAAATTCCCCAACCAATAGCTAATTGTAAATACGAGCTTTCTCGATTCGGAATTAGTAACATCAATAATCATCGCTTGTGCGGCTGGCTGAAACATTCCTCCACAAAACATATTGATGATGAAGAATGCTGCAGAAATATAAGGAAGGTTAAACCAAGGTGAATTACAAAATGCTATAAACAGATACGAAAGCAATAGTCCAAGTTCAGCATAAATCATTATTTTTTTTCTCCCTATTTTATCGGAAACATGCCCTCCGATAAAACCTCCAATGACTCCACTAATCACAATTAGTATAAGAATAATACCCGTTCTAGTAGCTCCGATATTCTGTGTAAAATAGATTGCCAGAAAAGGTATAACAGCCATGGAAATAAGGCTGCCTAAAAATTGCATGGCTAGGCGAAGTTTGATGTTAGGATGGATATCCCTCAATTTCATATAAATCACTCCTCGTATATTAAGTAAGAACTTTTTCCGATAGAATTCCAGGTGTTCCGGAAAGCAGGGGAACTCTGTTGAATTTTCTATAGGAAGTGGTCACTTTGACACTTTTTAATGTTTTACTTGTTTGCCCTTGCTCAGCCGGGGAAGACAAAAAGGAAATCATTTTTCATCTTTATCAAAATATTGTCTACAGATGCCGCACTGTTATTTGAGTTACCTAATTTTATATGATAAGGGTAAAGGAAGGAGATTGTTTATTTATGAGAAATAGGTCCAAATAATCTTAGAGCTTGTTTCGTTATATCCTTCCAAATCAAGTTTGTATATTCATCAATAAACGTTAAACGCATTCCGTTTAAGATGGATAAGTATGACTCAGCAATTAATGAAGGTGATTCTTCATAAAAGTAACCGAGCCTTTGCCCTGCTTCAATAACTGGATAAATACAGACTTTAAATGATTTTACAAACTCATCAAGCTCTTTATATAGCTTTGGAAATCGTTCAGGTCTTGCAAGAACCTGCTGAATTAGACGTAGGAATTCACTTCTCCTTGCAAAAAGTTGCACATGATAATCTATCATTTCCTTAATTACTTCAAGAGGCTCACCTTTAAAGTGTTCTTCTATTTCAGTAAAATATGGTTTGATTTCCTCCAAGGGCTCCAATATTGCCGATTCATAAAGCTCTTCTTTTGAATTAAAATACGTAAATACGGTGCCAAAACTTACTCCTGCTTCCTTTGCAATGTCGGCCACTTTGGTCTCTGCAAAGCCATTCTCACTGTATAATTTAATTGCAGCATTTAGAATTGTAGATCTTTTTCTTTTCTTTTTTTCATCATTAGTAAGTCTAGGTTCCATTTAGATTCTCCGTTCATAAATGATTGATTAATCAATCAAATCATATTGTAATTTGTTTCCATTGTCAATATGATGAAGGAATTTTTTTGTGTTTTTACCTAGCTCTTCTAGAGGTGATATTTATAAAGGAAAGGACATTGCGGTTATCAACAAAAGGAATTCAAGGAAGGAATGAAGCTTCAAAATTATATTTGCAGTGCTTAAAGTAAACAGAGCCTTGTCATTTACGGATAGGTATGGGTATAATAATCACGAAAAGTTCATATGGAAAGAATGTAGGGGGGCTGGTGTTGCCAGCTGAGATTGTGTCCGATAGACGCTGACTCTTTGAACCTGATTTGGCTCGTACCAGCGTAGGGAACATCTATTCAAAAAGTGAAAGCTTTTGATATTGATTACAAAACGTCTGGGAGGAATCCTAGGCGTTTTTTATGTTTGCAGACTTTTTTGCATGCACACTTTGGTGTAGACAAATCGTGAATACGCTATCTTTTGGTAAACAACACATTCATTATGAACACTTTCACACTACTTACTTGGAGGATTCAGCATGAAAAAATGGTTATTGATCCTGATGGCTGCGCTTTTAACTTTAGTGGGATGTAGCGAAAAAGAGACTAAAAAGGATGCAAAAGGATTAACAAAAGTATCAGTCGTTCTTGATTGGACACCGAACACAAATCATACAGGATTATATGTAGCCAAAAAACTTGGCTATTTTAAGGAACAGGGCTTAGATGTTGATATTTTATTACCTGGTGAAACGGGTGCCGATCAGCTTGTGGCGTCTGGGAAGGCTCAGTTTGGCGTCAGCTATCAGGAAGGGATTACACAGGCACGTGTACAGGGTGTACCTTTAGTATCGATTGCAGCGATTATTCAACATAATACTTCTGGCTTCGCATCCATTGCATCAAAAGGCATTACGTCTCCTAAGGATTTTGAAGGTAAAACATACGGTGGCTGGGGTGCACCACTTGAAAAGGCTGTACTACAATCGCTAATGCAAACAAAAAATGCAGATATTGATAAGTTAGATATTGTCAATGCAGGCGATGTAGATTTCTTCACAATGATGAAAAAAGATATTGATTTTGCGTGGATTTATTATGCGTGGACAGGTATTGAAGCAGAACTGCGTGGCGAAAAACTGAACATGCTATATTTAACAGATTATAGTGATCAGTTAGATTATTACACACCTGTACTTGCTACAAATGAAAAAATGATTAAGGATGATCCTGAGACAGTAAAAGCATTTGTCGCTGCTGCAGCAAAGGGCTATGAATATGCGATAAATCATCCAAAAGAGGCAGCCGATATTTTACTAGAAGCGGTACCTGATTTAGATAAAAACCTTGTGCATAAAAGTCAGGAATGGCTAGCAAATAAGTATCAAGACGACGCTGCGCAATGGGGCGAGCAAAAGCTAGCTGTCTGGGAAAACTACGCGAAATGGATGGCCAGCAACAAAGTTTTAGAGGGTGAATTTAACGCAAAACAAGCATTTACAAACGACTTTTTACCGAAAAAGGAGACAAAGTAGTATGGCAAACTCATTAATAAGTGTACAAATTATCCCGAAAACTGAAAAATATGAAGATGTGATCCCATTTGTTGATGCAGCGATTGCGGTTATCGACGCATCAGGGGTGAAATATGAAGTTCATCCATTAGAAACGACGATGGAGGGCGAGCTATCGACTTTGCTACAAATCATTGAAAAAATGAATGAGAAAATGGTTGAGCTTGGCGCTATCAATGTCATTACGCAAGTAAAAATTTTATATCAGCCATCCGGTATTACGATGGATACGCTAACAGAGAAATATAAGTGATGAGGCAGGCTTTCAAGCAAGGAAGGACGATAATTTTTATCGCCTTCCTCTTATTCATATGGGAACTAATTGTCCGTTTTGCAGACGTGCCACATTGGCTATTGCCTACACCAAGTGCCATTTTGAAAGAAGGCTTTCAATCGTATGAGACGTTTGTGCCACATGCTTTAGCGACTGTTCAATTAGCACTACTTGGCCTAGCCATAGGGATATTGTGTGGACTAACGGTTGCTGTGTTATTACATCGTTTTACGTTTGTACGGGAGCTATTTTATCCTATTCTCATCATGTCGCAGAATGTCCCTGTGCTCGTCCTAGCACCGTTATTAATCATTTGGTTTGGCTTTGGTTTAATGCCAAAGCTCATTATTATTTGTCTTGTGTGCTTTTTCCCCATCGTTATTTCGGCAATGGATGGCTTCCGTCAAACCTCACCTGAGCTAAAGTATTATTTTGAGATGATAGGTGCAACGAAAGCACAAACCTTTTGGAAGCTTGAATGGCCCTATGCGTACCCGGCGATTTTTTCAGGCATTAAGATTGCGGCAACCTATAGTGTAATGGGGGCTGTCATTGCGGAATGGCTAGGGGCGAAAAAGGGGATTGGTGTCTATATGACATTGGCCCAATCTTCATTTCGAACGGATCGTGTGTTTGTAGCGATTTTTGCCATTGTATTTTTAAGTTTACTATTATTTAGTGCTATTCGTTTAGTAGAAAAACTTGTTGTGAAGGGGAGAGGACACCATGCTAAGCATTCAAAACATTGATAAATCGTTTGATGCTCTTCCGGTTATTCGCAATTTATCTTTTGAGGTGAAGGACGGGGAATTTGTTGCGATTATCGGTCCGTCAGGTAGTGGAAAAAGTACACTCTTTCAATTAATTGGTGGTGTTTCTACTATTGATAAAGGAGCTATTTTATTAAATGGTACAGATATCCAACGAACAAGAGGAATGATTGGCTATATGCCTCAGCAGCCATGCTTATTACCATGGCGGACGATAGTTGAAAACGTCACGATTGTTGAGGAGCTTCATGGAAAACCAAATGTCAAAGTTGCGAAGGAATGGTTAAACAAAGTGGGGCTCGCAGCGTTTGAACATGCGTATCCCAATGAACTGTCGGGTGGTATGCAACAGCGGGTATCGTTTATTCGCGCAATTGTCAGCAATAAGCCCATATTATGCTTAGATGAGCCGTTTTCTGCACTTGATGAGTTTACAAGACTGGAAATGCAGGCGTGGCTTTTATCGTTATGGGAAAAAGATCGAAAATCTATACTGTTCGTTACACATAGTATCGAGGAAGCTCTCTATTTAGCTGATCGTATCATCGTACTCACGAAACGGCCTGCAACGATTAAAAAAGAAATTATCGTACCTTTTGCAAGGCCACGACAAGAAGAAATTCGCCATTCAGCTACTTTTACGGCATTGAAGCAACAGCTATTCACGTATTTAAAAGAAGAAAAGGGTGAGGCGAATGTTGATTGATGCACATATTCATTTAGATCAGTATAAGGAAAACGATATATCAACTTTGCTAGAGGAAGCGGAACATGTAATTGCCGTTAGCATGAATCTTCCATCGTGTGAAAAGACGTTGCAACTTTCGAAAGCCTATGCAAAAGTAAAAGCAGCGTTTGGCTTTCATCCCGAACAACCGTTACCAAGTGATGCGGAGGCAGATGCTTTATTCGATTGGATACGCCAACACGCTCATGAAATGGTAGCGGTTGGCGAAGTAGGGTTGCCTTATTATTTGAGACAGGAGAGGGCGATTGATGATCGTCCGTATGTGGCATTGTTAGAACGGTTTATTGTATTAGCAAAGGAATTAAATAAACCGATTGTGTTACATGCTGTTTATGAGGATGCGACGATTGTTTGTGATTTACTAGAAAAACATCGTATAACGCAAGCGCATTTTCATTGGTTTAAAGGTGATACGGAAGTGATTGAACGGATGATTTCTAATGGGTATTTCATTTCTGTGACGCCTGATTGTACGTATGAGACTGAGATTCAACAGCTTATTAAAAAATATCCAATCGAGCTGATGATGGTAGAAACAGATGGACCATGGCCGTTTGAAGGTCAATTTGGCAATAAACGAACATCTCCTTGGATGATGGATCATTCTATAGAGGTTATCGCTTCGATAAAGGGGCTTACAACACAGGAAGCGGCACGCATTATCACGAGAAATACGACAACATTTTATAATTTATAGCAAAAAACACAGCTGTTCTTTTAAAGAGCGGTTGTGTTTTTGTTATGTACGAGAATCGCTGATAAAGCACCGATCATCGCTGATAAGAGTACGAGAATCGCTGATAAAACCTCGAACATCGCTGATAAAAATATTAGAATCACTAAAATGTTCGTGAAGCTATCTCATTATAAATAAAACACAACCACTAATCATCCTCAGCGTGGTTGTGTTTTCTATGCTTTGTGAAATTTTGTTCAATGCTCTCTTTTTTAGTTTTCGTTACACGCTCATGTGTACTGAAAGGGGAGGATTGACGATTTTTTTCAACGTCCTTCCCTTTAGTGCGCTTTACATGCATGCGTTTCTTTTTTGCCTTTGATTGAGTCATGTTATCTTACCCCCAATAGTCATTTGTAAATATCGTACCGAATACGGAAGAAAAAGTAAAACCTCGTAAGTGTTAACTTACGAGGCAGTTGTCCTATTATTAGTGAGATACATCCTGTACAGAAATACCTGTGTTTGCTTTAACATCCACTTCACGATATTTCTTTTCATCTGTTTCTTTAGAAAGTAATGTTCCAATGAAACCTCCAAGGAAGCCAAGTGGTACAGAAATTATTGCTGGGTTCGTTAATGAAATTAATGGATTCCCAACGAAAATTGCTTTTCCTTCAACTGGATTCCACAGGTTTGGTGAAACTGCAACAAGAATTAAAGCAGAGATTAAACCTGTTAACATTGCTGTAATAGCACCAGCTGTATTAAAGCGTTTCCAGTAGATTGTATAGATGATTACAGGTAGGTTAGCTGAACCTGCAATACAGAATGCAAGTGATACTAAGAACGCTACATTTAATGTTTGTGCACCAAGTGCTAAAAGGATTGAAATAATAGCGATTGTGATTGAACCAATACGAGCTGCAAGTACTTGCTCTTTCTCTGTAACTTTACCCTTTTTAATGATTTGACCGTAAATATCATGAGATAGGGCAGATGCGCCAGAAAGTACAAGACCAGCTACTACTGCTAAGATTGTTGCGAAAGCTACCGCACATACGAATGAGAATAGAATGTCCCCGCCAAGCGCATTCGCAAGAAGTGGAGCAGCCATGTTACCAGCAGCGTTTGCAGCAACAATCTCTTCTTTACCAACGAATTTAGCTGCACCGAAGCCTAAGAAGATTGTAAGAATGTAGAAGATACCTACAATCCAAGTAGCCCAAATAACTGAAGAACGAGCAGTTTTCGCATCTTTTACTGTAAAGAAGCGCATTAGGATATGTGGAAGACCAGCTGTACCTAATACTAAAGCGATTAACATTGAAATTGTATCAATACCATTTTGATATTTAAGACCTGGATTCAAATATGCTGCACCGCTATCAGTAGCAGTTTCCATTTCTTTAAACATCGTTGTAATGCTAAAGCCAAACTCTTTTAATACTAAGAATGAAATAATGACAGTACCTAACATTAAAAGACAGGCTTTAATAATTTGAACCCAAGATGTTGCAGTCATACCGCCGAATAATACGTAAGTTGTCATCATAACACCTACGATTAAAACGGCAACCCAATAGTCGATCCCTAAAAGTAATTGAATAAGTGCTCCTGCACCAACTAGTTGTGCAATCATGTAGAATAAAACAATTGTAATAGTGCTTAAAGCTGCTGTACCACGAACTTTAGAGCTATCAAAACGCGCTGTGATCATGTCAGCTAATGTAAATTTACCAAGATTACGTAATGGCTCAGCAACGATGTATAGAACCACTAAATAAGCTACTAAATAACCGATAGAAAAGAAGAATCCATCAAATCCAAATAATGCAACTGCTCCGGCGATCCCTAAGAAAGATGCTGCTGATAAGTAGTCACCAGCGATGGCTAGTCCATTTTGCCAACCTGTTAATCCGCCGCCTGCAGTATAGAAATCACTTGCAGAAGAAGTTCGTTTAGATGCCCACCATGTAATAACTAATGTTAAACCAACAATGGCTACAAAGAAGAATATGGCTGTAAAACTCATCCCGTTACTCATCGGCGGCCACCTCCGTTCTCGTATTCAGCGATAATTGCTTTTGCCTCTTTATCAAATCTATTCGCTTTTGCTACATATAAGTGACAAAAGCTCCAAGTCATGATGAATAGCCCTGCTGCATATACCCACACCCAAGTAATTTCCCCAATTGCCTTTTGGTGTAGTACTTTCGTGAACGAAGTAAGAATTGGTAGCAACATGTAAGCTGCTAAGAAGATTGCAGTCATTGACCAAAGAAATGAATTCTTTCTTCGCACAAGTGCTTTAAATGATTCTTGATTTGCAATTGCATCATAGTCAATTACGACGCCCTTGTTTGCTTGATTGTTCCCCATTAACATTCCCCATTTTGTATTATTTTTACTGCTTAAAGACTTAATTTTGCTAGTTTAGTGAATTCACATCTTCATTTTATGAGAGAGTTCACAAAATTGCAATACATTTCAGAAAAATTATGAAAAAATAATTTTCGCTAAAATAGTCTTTAAAGAGAATATACAATACAAATCCTAGAATTTAAAGGGTTTTAGAAAATTCAGATATATTATTGGTGTTAGGTCAATTCTAGATTTCCGAGCGAAAAACAAGGTTAGAATTTGAAAAAATTATTGTTTTTTTTATAAAAAATATTCACTATTTACTCAGTGAAAATTGGTTTTTTATTTAGGGAATAATATTGTTCAATAAGTAAATTGGTAAATTTTCTGTAATAAAAATCAAAAAAACTCGATAGAAAATCGAGTTTTTTGACTTGATATTTTTATTAATGTGAATAGTAAAATTGATAGATATATTTTCAATAATTTGGATTCTAGAACCGGTGAATTAATGTGAAATATCAGAAACAGAAATACCTGTGTTTGCTTTAACGCGAATTTCCTTATAAATACGATCCGCTTCTTCCTGTGGTACTTTGTTAGAAGATAGAACAGTGCCTAAATAACCTGCGATAAAGCCAAGTGGAATCGTAATAATCGCTGGAACTGCTAAAGGTACGATAGGATTGCCAACAAAGATTGCTGCACCTTCAACGGGACTCCATACATTTGGCCCCATTGCACCTAAAACTAAACATGATACTAACCCAGTTACCATCGCTGTAATAGCACCTGTTGAATTGAATTTCTTCCAGTAAATTGTGTAAAGAATAACTGGTAAGTTTGCTGAAGCACCGATACAAAATGCGAAGGATACTAAGAACGATACATTCAAGTTTTGCGCAAATAACGCTAGGATAATGGAAACAATGGCAATAGAAATAGAGCCAGTACGAGCCGCTACAACTTGTTGCTTTTCTGTTAATTTACCACCTTTAATAATCTCACCATAAATATCATGTGAAATAGCAGAAGCACCTGTTAAAACTAAGCCAGAAACAACGGCTAAGATGGTTGCGAATGCTACTGCACCGATAAATGCCATTAACACATCACCACCCAAGAAATTAGCAAGAAGTGGGGCAGCAGTGTTGCCTGCTTTACTTTCAGCAAGAATTTTATCGATACCTACAAAGTTTAATGCGCCAAAACCTAAGAAAATAGTTAATGAGAAGAAAATAGCTGTAATCCAAGTTGTCCATGAAATAGAAGAACGAGCAGTTTTGGCATCTTTCACTGTAAAGAAACGCATTAAAATATGTGGTAACCCAGATGTCCCTAAAACAAGCGCCATCATCATCGAAACAGAGTCAATTGTACTTGTATATTTCATCCCTGGTACAAGGAATTTCTCACCATGATCCGTAGCAATCGTATCAAACATTTTCATAAGAGAGAAATCGAATTTCATTAATACTAATGTAGCTAATACGCCTGTCCCGAATAAAAGAAGGCTAGCTTTAATAATTTGCACCCAAGAAGTAGCTGTCATTCCACCGAATAATACATAAGTAGTCATCATAACACCTACGATTAACACCGCAATCCAGTACTCAATACCAAATAATAGTTTAATAAGGGCCCCTGCACCTACTAATTGTGCAATCATATAAAGGATTACGATGATAATTGTTCCTGACGCAGCAACTCCACGAATACGTTTTTCATTAAAACGGGCAGTTAGCATATCAGCTAAAGTATAACGACCTAAGTTACGCATAGGCTCTGCAATTACATAAAGAAGAACTAAGTTAGCTACTACATAGCCTACAGAGAAGAAGAAACCATCAAAACCAGTTAACGCAATTGCACCGGACACTCCAAGAAATGCGGCTGCAGATAAATAGTCACCAGCAATCGCAAAGCCGTTTTGCCAACCTTTAAGACCACCGCCAGCCGTATAGAAGTCAGCTGCAGAAGACGTACGCTTCGCTGCGATAAATGTTACTACAAGTGTTAAACTAACGATTGCTAAAAAGAAACCAACGGATACTAAGTTCATTTATTTTCCACCTTTCTCGTAATACTCTGCTAACACTGCAGCAGCAGCTTTATCGAATGAAGAAGCTTTTTTCACATAAACTGTACAAAGAACGATTGTCATAATGAATAATCCAGCTGAATAAACCCAAACACCCGTAATATTTCCGAAGAATTTTTGTTGTAGTACAGGTTGGAAAGCAAGGATTGGTAGCAAAATATAAAGTGTTAAAAAAATTGCAGTAATCGAGAAAAGGAAGGTATTTTTCTTTTTCACGAACTTGTTGAACGATTCCATAGCTTCAATTGCATTATAATCAACTGATTCTATATTTTTGCTCCCAGAAATGTTTGCCATTATTATTCCCCCTAAAGTGTTATATTTCTGTTTTAAACGACATATTTCTTTTTCATTTGTCGTTATATTCACTTATTTTATGGGGAAGATTCTTATAATGCAATACTAAATTTTGAGTTTTTGTAATTTTTAATCACTTTAAGAATATGGAAACAACATAGAAATAATAAGGATTTAATAGAAATAATCAGTATGAAAGAGAATGGAAATATCTATAAGAATAATATTCTTGAAATAGTTTAATGATAATAATTTTGAATGTAGGAGAAAATTTGAACACGAAAGAGAATTTTTGGGAAATTATTATTGTGTCATCAAATGCTGAAGGATCCAAATTAGCAAAAAAACTTTGTTATATAACAATTGTGTGATCTCTTGGGAAATAACCGAAATAGTAAAAAACAGCTTCAAAAAAATTTAAAAAAAAGTGTGAATTACCTGGAATATACAGGATATTAATATACCAAAATCGTACAATATACATTGAATTGACATAAAAAAATGAAAGGATAAGCTCATATCTTGTATTAAATAACTATAATTTATACAATAAACATGATGGTAATTTGAAGGGAAGTGAGCAAATAAATGAAAAAGAACAGTGTCATGCTCGTTTTGATACTAACATTAAGTAGCATACTTACTGCTTGCGGAAGTTATAAATTTGAACCAGAAATGAACATAGAAGTTCAGGATTTTTCGGTTACAAACCAAAATAACAAACCAGTTAGCCTGAATGATTTAAAAGGCAAGCCATGGTTAGCGATGTTCATCTTTACTAACTGTAATTCTATTTGTCCACCAATGACCCATAACATGACAGAGGTGCAAAAGGCACTTCAGGATAAAGGCGTGGAAGACTATCAAATTGTAGCTTTTAGTGTTGATCCTGAAGTGGATAAGCCAGAAGTTTTAACGAATTATTTAAAAACGTATTCAGTGCCCGATGCAAGCAAATGGCAGCTATTAACTGGCTATGATCAAAAGTATATTGTACAGTTTGCAAGGAAATCGTTTAATTCGTTAGTAATGAATGATCCGAATTCTGACCAAGTCACACATATGGCAAGTTATTACTTAGTGAATGCTGATGGTGTGGTTGTGAAGGACTATAACGGTACTACAGATGTACCAGTTGAGACGATTGTGGCAGATATGAAGGCTTTAACTAAATAAAAAAAATAACTCAGGGGTTCGATGGAACTTCTGAGTTATTTTTTAGCCACCTCATATCATCTAATGAGGTGGCCACTAATTTAAGATTGAACTATACGATCATTTACAAATGCCTGTATAAAAAATAATTCATTATCATTAGGGTCTCTTTTATTTTCTAACTTAAAACATTCAATAGCATTTTCTAGTGAGGTAGATTTTACAGCTCGACTTGTGGTTGTTAACTCTTCCCAATAGATATTCATTTCATCAGAATCACAGTGTTAAATGATAATAAAGTTGTTGAATATGCAATAAAGTCCTTTAAAAAATATTAAAGTTGTTTAAAGTTTCTTTGTTCAACTCTCATAAAAGAGCGTAATCATCTTCCATTTTCTGTGGTGTAGTGTTAATTTTACGCGACATGGGTGGCTATCGGGGTAGGTTAACTTAATCTTGACAGATACCTTTAAGAATGATATATAATTCTTAACCGCATAATTAACCTCATAGGACGGGGGCAGTTTTCACCATTTTGGTGTTAGTAGTCAATCAGTGGTGACACTGATAATCAGTGGTGACGCTGATTCAAACTGGGATTTAGGCCTATGTATGCTTTTGCATACATTCGGCCTTTTTTATTTGTAATTTAAATACATGGAATTGATAAGAAGGGTGTGGTAATGGATATTAATTTGAATAGGTGAGTACGAAACAAGAAAAAGGCAGGGAATCAAATTGTTAACAACTATCATTTCATCCATTGTCGCATTTGCTTCTACAAACGTAGATGATATCTTTGTTATGATGGCTTTATTTTCACAAATTAGGGCTACTAAAGTTGAGGAAAGAGGAGAAGCAGTTGCACTTGCTTCTGGGAGCATAAACAAACGGCATATTATAATCGGCCAGTATCTTGGCTTTGGTTCGCTTGTAGCACTAAGCATAATTGGTGCACTAAGCTCATTTCTAATCCCAGTGCCTTGGATTGGGTTATTGGGTCTAGTTCCAATTTATCTGGGTATAAAGGGGTTATTGAAACTTCGAAATGCTGAGTCAGACAATGATAATAAAAATTTTTCTGCAGCTGGTTCAGTATTCGCAGTAACTGCAATTACCTTTGCGAATGGTGGAGATAACATTGCTATTTATATACCGATTTTTGCTGGCCAGTCCCTTAGTGAGAATTTCATAACTTTAATTGTATTCTTCGTTATGTTAGCTGTGTGGATTTTCCTAGGTTACAAACTTGTTAAAGTTCCAGTTATAGCAAATGTTTTGGAGAAATACGGAAATGTAGCAGTGCCAATTGTTTTAATTGGACTTGGAACATTTATCCTTTACCATAGTGGTAGTTTTGGATTGCTTCCACTTAATTGATAATAAGCACACTCAACTAACGTGTGCTTTAGTTTAACAAGAATTAAACAACTTTATTATTCATTTTTTGGTGTTAACACATTTATATGTCGAGAAATCAAGCACCTTTAAAGAGCCTTTCTAAAGTCAAATTGTAGAAAGGCTCTTATATTTTTATATTGAAATCACACACTAATCCTAATGTTGGTCGTTCTCTATCATCTTGATTGGATAAATAATAAATAGTATCACTTAATTTATTTAACATGTTATTTCTCCTCTACTTTAAATATTCATTCTATGAAAGAGAGAAAATCTACATGTGTATAAAATAATTTGAGATTTTCTCATTTTTATTTTTTTACCATCGGACGTGTACCTCCTTTATTAATAAGGAAACGTATACCATATCGCGAATATAATAAACTGTTTTTTATGAAAATTATAATAATCTCATTCGTGTATGATCGTTAAATGGATTGAAGAAAAGCAAACCGCTTCGCTTGACGTAACTAATCACAATTGGAGTGGCTTTTTATATATATGATTTACAGAAAGGACAGTTTGTACAAGTAAAATGCTTTTGGGGTTTTAGGTATAGGTGGTGGGGAAAAACCATCATCATCTCGGGACTTACCATTATTGACATAATAATTTTATTATGTCTACTAATATTCATTATAAATCGCAGGGTATAAATGTATATTTTACCAAACGTGTATATATTTTATTCTGCCGGCTTATATATTATTAGAAAGATGTAACTGCTCTCGATTGATTCTGGACAAAATGATAGCGAAACATAACGACATCAATCGCGTCGGAAACATCTTGAAGCCGTGAGAAAGGGAAGGTCCATTATGTTCAGTACGGATGAAACTGCTACAGAAAACGGTCGTTTGAAACGCTTTTAAATTGCCATGATCAACGGCTTCTTGATAAAGCGTATCGACAAAAATGAAGGCAAATAAACAGTAACTCTAAAATATACGACAATCGTTGTTTATTTTAGAGTTACTTGACGTTGACCAAAACTATATGAAGGGATGGAATAAATGAAAAAGTTGATCGAATTTATAAACGTAACGAAAGAATACCAAATAGGAGAAGTCCCTATTAAGGCTCTTAATGGTGTTGATTTTTCCATAAATGAGGGGGAATTTGTCGTTGTTTTAGGGGCAAGTGGTGCCGGTAAAAGTACGATTTTGAATATACTTGGTGGTATGGATACGGCTACCTCAGGTCAAGTGTTTGTTGGGAATCAAGAAATAACAAGATTGAACGAAAAAATGTTAACAGACTATCGTGGTGAGAAAGTTGGCTTTGTCTTTCAATTTTATAATTTAATTCCGAATTTAAACGCTCTCGAAAATGTTGAATTTGCTACTGAAGTATGTAAAAACCATCTGGAGGCTAAAGACATTTTACATAAAGTCGGATTAACGAATCGTATGAAAAATTTCCCTTCTCAGCTCTCTGGAGGAGAACAACAAAGAGTTGCTATAGCTAGAGCGGTTGCGAAAAATCCCTTACTTTTACTTTGTGATGAACCAACCGGCGCTTTGGATTATGTAACTGGCAAGTCTGTATTAAAGCTTCTGCAAGATTTAAACAGGGAAACGAAGAAATGCGTTGTTTTGGTCACTCATAATTCAGCCATTGCTCCTATGGCTGACAAAATTATTAAAGTTAAAAGTGGAATGATAGAAAGCGTTACGATCAATGATGAAAAACAAAGTGTTGAAGGGATTGAGTGGTAAGCATGAAATTGTTTTTAAAATTATTGAGGGACATCAAACAATCTATGGGGCAATTTATAGCCATAGTGATTGTGATCGCAGTAGGTGCTTTTTTCTATGCAGGGCTAGTAACCTACAGTGATAATCTTAGTGCTTATACGAAGGATTACTTTCAAGAACATCATTTAAGCGATTTAAATGTGTATTACAATCAACTTTCTAAAAATGATGTGACACGTTTAAGTAAAATTGAGGGGATCAATAAAATTGAAGGACGTTATACCTTTGATGGTACACAGGCTTTTGAAGATTACAAAACCTCATTAAAAATTCATTCAATCCCTGAAACCAATGAAATAAATACGCCTACTATCATTGAAGGGAATATCCCATTAAACAAGGGTGAGATTTTATTAGATTCTCACTATGCAAAAGAACATCATTATCGTGTTGGCGATCAATTCACAATCAAGGCGAATGACAGAAGTTTTGATTTTACAATTAGTGGTTTGGGTGAGAATGTGGAATATGCAAAAAAGAACGATATTCAAGACCATAAAACTTATGGGGTAGCTTATATTGCCGAAGAGACATTACCTGAAATTTTAAATGGCCTTTATTATAATGAAGTCATCATTGATGCTAAAAAAGGGTACGATATTGAACAATTAGGCAAATCAATTGAGCTACAATCCAAACAGCTTAGTTATTTAGATCAAGTAAGCAAGGAACGGACTTTGAACTATTCTAAAATCAATCAAACGATTTATAATAATAATTTAATGAGTAAGGTTATACCTTTCGTACTCTTTTTGATTGAAGCGATTATCCTATTTTTGGCCATGTCGAGGACGATCGATTCTCAAAGAAATCAAGTTGGTATTATGAAGGCGTTAGGTGTAAAAAACAGCAACATTATGTCTCACTATATGGGATATCCTGTACTGGCAGGTATACTAGGTTCGATCATAGGCTGTGTTCTGGCCGCTTTTGTTTTTATCCCTTTAGTAACAACGTCGTGTGCTAGGGCCTACTCTCTGCCTGACATTAAATTCTCACTCTCTCTATTTTCAATCATTCCTCCGATTATTTTCTCAAGTGCTTTTGGAGTTCTAGCATGTTACGTAAGTGGTAGAGCTATATTAAAAGAACGTGCAGCTCAGGCTATGCGTCCTAAACCGCCAAAGAAGATGAAAAAACTATTGATAGAAAGGGTTCCAGGTCTCTGGAGTTCTATTTCCTACAGTTACAAACTCATATTGAGAAATATATTTTTAAATAAACAAAAGGCTTTAGCGAGTTCGATAGGTGTTGTTGCTAGCACTGTTTTACTGATTACTGCCTTTGGTACTCAAGCATCCTTGCTAAAAGTAGCAGACCAAATTGAAGATGTTTATACCTATGATCTAAGAGTAGATTATACGATGGGCACAAACTCTAATACGGTAAAACTACCTCCTGAAATTAACAATAGTTATTTGTTATCCACTTTTCCTATTGAATTCATAAAAGATAATGAAAAAGAAAGTGGTACTCTAGTTGTGACTGAAAAAGAAAACAATCTCATTCATTTCTTTGACGAAAATGACAATAGGATATCTTTAGAAAATAACGGCTTACTTGTACCCAAATCTTACGCTGACAAATATCATATTTCAAAAGGGGATAGTATCAACATAAAGTTCACAGCGCCAGAGCTTAAAAACATTTCTGTAGATATGAAGGTTTTAAATATATCTACACAGTATTCGAATCCATCGTTTTATAGTACACCGGAGTACTTAAAGAGCTTTAACATAGACTACAATCCTACCTCGCTTTTAGTTCAAGCAAATAGCTCTACAGATCTTATGAGCGTGCGTCACTTTTTTGAACAAGATCGTCATGTAGACACGATTGCAGATAAGAACGATTTAAAAAAATCAGCTCAATATATTGTGAAACAAAACAGTTTTGTATTTATCATGTTTATCACTAGTGCCATCATACTGTCCTTTTGCGCCATCTATACGATATCTTCCATCAACATATATGAAAGGAATCGTGAGCTGGCAACACTGAAAGTATTAGGCTATCAAAAAAATAAAATAAACAGACTAATATTTTTGGAAAACCTCATCCTAACGACATTTGCGGTCATTGTGGCTTTACCGATTAGTGGCTATGTCTATAAAATTATAGTAAAGGCTCTATCAAGTACCCATCAACAAATCCCCGATTCATTCAATATTTTAATCCTATTCGTTGCTGTCATTCTCGAGTTTTTACTGACGATTGTTTCTAACTTACTTCTTAGAAGACAAGTTACGAAAATAAATATGATTGAATCGTTAAAAAGTGTGGAATAGATTTAAAGGGAAAAACGGAAGAACGATGTTAGAAGATGCCGGGCGTGGATACAGAACCGATAATACGCTTGTTATCTCATTTAATGGTGGCGGTATACCTGTATACCATGAAGACACTGGTCAATTACAGGGTATTGAAGCGGTAATTGACAAAGACCGTTCAGGATTAACAAAACAAAGAGGCATGGACATCACGCTGGACAAAATCTAAAAAGCGCAAGAAATCAATTTTAGAAACGTTGATTTCTTGCGCTTATGTGATATTTACTATTCTTTAATTTTATCTACTTTATCCACGTGTTTTATACCAATTCGGCGAATACGATTTACAGCGCTTAACAATGCTAGTATGAAAATAGGTAACATAACAAAGCTAAGTAAGAAAAGACCGAGAATAACAGTCATTGCTACTTCAATAAGTGTAATGATCCCTGAAGGAATCAATGCCGCAAATGTACCGCCAAGAATGATAGCTGCAGATATAATAACGCCACCGATATGACGTGCAGCATCCACAAACGCTTGCGTAGAATTACTATCCAACTCCCTATAACGCATCATTAAGAAGATACTATAGTCTACATCTAGCGCTACAATCATAATGAAACTAAAGAACGGTACATTCCATCCAAGCTCACTTACATGCAATTGTTTAGTACTTAAAAATTCACTCATTCCAAGTGCTGTAAAGTAGGTTAATACTAGAGATGCTATAATTAAAAACGGTTTCAACAACGATTCTAACATTGATTTCTCGCGCTTTTTAAGGTTTTAACCAGTTGTGTCCCAGCCCTTTTTTCATTGTACACTCGGCATACGTAGGAACTATAGGGTGGAAGGTTCAGAAGCGAGAAGATAGAAGTAATGTTTAGCCTATAGCAATGGGTCGGTGGTGAGCGGAATCAGAAGGAAGCTGAAGACAAAGCACAGGCCTGAGGAACACAAATCTCATAGAAGGCTAAGGATGATTGGGTGAATATCCACTGTACTTTTTTTAATTTTTCAAGAAAAATGCTAATTTCACGAGTGGAGAACACATGTTCTATCTTAGGTAAATTCGAGCTAAAGTGGGAAGTCAGTCAGTAAGTTTTATACATGAACATAAAGAGATAGAGCAATTACAAATAAAAAAAGGCAGTTTTCTAAAGGATTGTTGCTATTCAACTAAGTGCAGGTTTGTTGAAGAAGAATCTTCTGTTCCTGAGTTCTTTATAATAAGTAAAAGCAAAAATCACTATTGATTCTACCGTTACGTTAGAAACTATAATGAATGTATTAAAAGAAAAGGAGGATTATAAATGTATCCGATTGGTCAATTTTCAAGAAAAACAGGTGTATCGATCCGTACTCTTCGCTATTATGATGAAATGAATTTGTTAAAGCCATCTTACATTTCGGAAACGGGACGTAGATTTTATGAAAATGAAGATATAATTACACTGCAAAAAATTACAGGATTAAAAACGTTAGGATTTCCGTTAAAAGATATTCAACAGCTAATGGGGCAATCACAATGGGACATAACAGGGTCGCTAGAGTATCAAAAGAGAAAAATGATTAATAAATTGGTTGATATTGAAAAGAATATTGAACTACTTGAATACACAATTTCATTAGCCCAATCAAATCAAGTTATCGAACCAGAGATATTTATTGCATTAATTCAAAATAATTTACATATGGAATCGCAGCAGAGATGGTTAAAGGGTTATTTACCAAATGAAATTGTAGATGAGATTTATGCTGTATCAAATGACCACAACGTCCGTTATGATGCACACTTAATAAACATTATTAATCAACTAAAAATAGCTTATAAGAACCAATTTAAGGATACCGAAGTACATACTATTCTCAAAGAGCTTTTTTCTCAAGTACCACATGAACTATTTAATCGGTTACTAACAGAAACAAAACTATTGGATATACAGTTGGATAGCATGTTATTTATGTCACCATTTAGTAAACAAGAAGAAAAATGGTTAATTGAAAAAATAGAGAATATGCTAAAGGATTATAAAACAATATGAACATAATATTATGGGGATTAATTGGGTTTACTCTTTTATATGAACCAATTATAGGTTATTGGTTATATCAAAGATTTAAAATACGTGTTATGACTAATCCAGCAAGCAGGATACACTATTATAAGATTGTTATGCTAGGTTTGTGGTTACCAACACTAATTATTTTAATAGTAGTGGCAAATTCTGAACTTACATTAGAAGAACTACGTGTAATAATGCCGAGTATTAACACAAAAGCATTAGGACCAATTGTTACATATATTTTCATAGGGGTAGCTCTACTATATAGTATATTGCTTTTATATTACGCGATTGGATATTTTATAAGTGATAATGTTAAAAATAAGATGATAGTAATGAAGCAAAAACAAATGAAGCAAATAGCGTTTATTGAATTACTACCTGTTACAAAGAAAGACAAAGTCATTTGGAATCAAGTGGCATGGACAGCGGGAGTCACAGAAGAAATTATTTATCGTGGATTCCTTATATTTGCATTTAACACACTATTTCCAGAATGGTCAATTTGGTTCGTTCTATTGTGTACTTCAATAATTTTTGGTCTTGCGCATACATATCAGTGTTTATCTGGTGTCATTCGGACAACCATTTTTGGCTTTGTGTTCGGGATGCTTGCAGTCGCATTGAACTCCATTATACCTCTAATACTTCTTCATGTTTTAATTGATTATGTTGGGAAATTAGGCAATGAGAATGAAAAAGATTAATATTACATATTATTTTTTTCTGAAACAGCCATATCCATTGATGCTCTAGTAGATGGTGAGTGAATCGTTATTAACAAATGTACCTTGGTTGACAAGGTTGTTGTTTTCAAATCATTCGGGGTTGGGGAACACTTCCTTACTGGTGAATTAGAAATTGGAGAGGCATATAATGTAGGTTTTGACCTAGTTGATGCTGATTTATTTTCTGCAAGTACTGGGAGACCTCACCAAACAAGTATATTTATCGATAAGGAGCTATTATATTTTGAATGTGTTTTGGAAAATTAAGTGTTATTCATAAATACTTATTCAACTTCATCGACAAAGTTATGATAGAAAATTTAAACGACTAAGCATATTAAAAACCAATTTAGAATGAGGATCTATCAAACATAAAAACAGAGTTGAATCTACACATATTGTAGATTAACTCTGTTTTTATGTTATATCATCAATATTTTTATAGAAAACAGCCTAAAAGAAACATGGCTATCAGGTGTTGAATGGAAAAATTCAGGGAGTATATTTGTTATAATTATTGAAATGGAGGCCCATGCTCACTTTTTTATGAGATGGAAAAGGGGATTAAAAATATTTTATTTTGACCTCGAAGCATAGTTCAACCGTTTTACTGTAACCGATGCAGTATAGATATTAAACGCCTCCGTTCAATGAAGACATTCTATCCAACTTGTTAAAAACTATTGATAAAGCGATACATGGCTATTTCAAATCATAACATGTTATGAAACAACAAGATGAACACTAAAAATGTTTAAAGGAGAGAAAATAAAAAATGAGTGTAGAAATTTATAACGGAAAACGTTCTGAAGAAAGTGTTCAATTTGAAAAATGGCTTACTTCCGAAAGTAATAAAAAGAGTTTTTCTAGTATTGAAAACACTAAACAGTTTGTAGAGCTAATGGGAACTGAAAATAGAAAACCTTATGTTATTGGGGATGATGTTCAATTTTTAAGTGATGTTAAGGAGGAGGCATTCGAAGGCATACAAGTTTTCACATTAAATGACCAAGAGGCCCTGAATCAAAAAGTTATTCTTTATATACATGGTGGTGCTTGGACGAATCAACCTTTAAATTTCCACTGGTGGTTTTTGGATAAAATGGCGCAATCTTTGAACGCGAAAATCATTGCTCCTATTTATCCTAAAGTACCTCATTTTAACTATAAAGATACGTATCCAAAAATTCTAAACCTCTAAAAAGAAATGCTGGCAACTGTTGAAAATTCGAATCAATTAACGATTATGGGAGATTCGGCAGGCGGCAATATAGCACTTGGCCTGGCTCATTTTTTAAAAATGAACAATTTGGCTCAACCGAAAGATATTATTTTATTATCAGCATGTGTAGATATGAGTTTTGAAAATCCTCTTATAGCTGAATATGAAGAAAAAGATCGATGTTAGCTAGTGAAGGAATGGAAGTCATTACAAAGATTTGGGCAGATGATAAAGATTTGAAAGACTCGTTGATTAGTCCAATATATGGTGACTTCAAAGGACTTGGGAAGATTACTCATTTTATTGGAACGCACGAATGTTTATATCCAGATGCAATAAAACTGGATGAAAAACTAACAGAACAAGAAATTGAAATTAATACCTTTGTTTATCCTAAAATGAATCATGTGTTTGTTGTTATGCCAATTCCTGAAGCTCAAGATGCTCAACAGAAAATTATTCAAATAATTAGTTCGTTGAAGGAAATGGAGATTTAACTGTACATGAAGCGGCCACCAGGAGGGAAGCAAGAGGCAGAGATTCTAAAAAAATGACAGCAATTTATAAAGTAAAAAGGAGTGTTTCAAAGTTCAAATTTAGACTTTGAGACACTCCTTTTTTGCCATATTATCCTATAGTATAGAGTAGGAATGAAAATCAATTCGCCTTTGATTTTTTGTCATTAAGCACGCTTTGTGTCCTTTGATTGATTAAATTTAAGACTGTAATATACTTTTGAAAATCTTCAGCTGTAAATTGCTCGAGGTTCTTCAAATGACTCCGATATTCCTCCTGATCTAGATTTTTATGATATTCATAAACTATTTTGCCTTTTGATGTTAATTCAATATTCAATTCTCGATAATTGTCTACATTTCTATATTTAATGACTAAACCCTTTTTAATTAGTTTATCAATCATTTGAGAAACAGCACTTTTTGTGCAATTTTTAATTTCTGCAATTTCAGAAGTAGTCGTTTTTACTTGATCGCCAATTATGTTGAGTGTATGAACTTCTATCATATACAATTCATCTTCTGTGCCATATTTTCTTGGAATATTTTCGTATGAACTAATTAGTCTAGATGTTTCGTAAATCGTTTCCATTAGTTCATAAAATATCTTCTCTTTATCCACAATACATCCCCCTCCATAATTGGTAGCAAATTTACTTATATATTATTTCAGATGTGTTGATTAACCATTTTTATACATCCAAAGAGGCTGATTTCCGCTACGGGCTACTCGCTTTCCTGCGGGAGTCGAGTAGCCCTACGCTACAATCAGTTAAAATGGAAATATATTGGCAAATCGGCAACAGAAAATCCTTTTATCGCTCAATAATAAACTTATTTTTTCCTAATCAACACGCCTGATATTATTTTAACATATAGGAAATCTATATTTAACTTGCGTTTTGAATCGATTTAATTTTTTAAAAATTCTGAATTATAATTGACGATTTTACAGTTAAGGTGTTAAACTGAGAAAAAATTTAGGCTAAACGCGTCGAAAATTGCGATTAAGTAGAAGCTTGAACAAAAAGAGAGGGGGAGAAGCATTGAAATATAATTTTGATGAAGTGGTTAATCGCAGAAATACGTATTCCTTAAAGTGGGATGGCGAAGATTTAATTAAAACAATGGGTTATACAGAAAGGTATGACGATGAGACCATTCCACTATTTACAGCAGATATGGATTTACCTGTACCGCAACCATTAATAGATGCATTTCATAAAACAGTTGATCATCGTATTTTTGGATATTCTATTTTTCCTGATGAGTACTTTGAATCAATTCAGCATTGGTTTAAAAAGAGACATGATTGGACAATCAAAAGAGAAGATATTGTATATAGCCCTGGAACAGTACATGCCTTGAATTTAGCTGTAAAAGCTTTAACTAATCCTGGTGAAGGTATCATTATTCAACGTCCTGTTTATCCGCCGTTCACAGCCGCGATAGAAGCAAATGGAAGAGTGGTTCGAAATAATGCGTTGAAATGTGACATTGGTGGGTATTACACAATTGATTTTGAGGATTTTGAAGCCAAAGCAAAAGAAGAAAATACAACAATGTTCATTCTCTGCAATCCACACAATCCGACCGGAAGAGTCTTTACATACGAAGAATTGAAAACGCTTTCGGATATATGTGAGAAAAATAATGTAATTATTATAGCTGATGAAATTCATGCGGATCTCATTAGAAAAAACCAAAAATTTATACCAATCGCAAAAGTTGCAAACAGCTCGGATCATATTATCACGTGCACAGCCATCAACAAAACATTTAATGTTGCAGGTCTACACTGTTCGAATATTATTATTTCAAACCCTGAAATGAGAAAAATCTTTAGCGACACAATGGGGATGCAGTTACCATCACCGTTTACAATTGCAGCTCTTATAGCTGTCTATAACGAAGGAGAAGAATGGTTAGAGCAAATAACAGAATATATGGACGACACAATAGAGTATGTGAAAAATTTCTTAGCTAAAAAAATGCCAACAGTCAAAGTTAGAATCCCTGAAGGAACATACGTGATGTGGATGGACTTTAGTGGATATGGTCTTTCAGCTCAAGAGGTTCATGATCGTATCTATAACAAAGCTAATGTCTTACTAGAAGATGGTCACTTGTTTGGAATTGAAGGTGAAGACTTCCAAAGAATCTGTATCCCTTCACCAAGATCACTTATAAAAGAAGCACTTAAAAGAATCGCTTTAGAATTTCAAGATATCGAATCTAAAAACCAATTAGAAGAGGTGTATAGAAAATGAAAACAATCGAATTTGAGTTGGATGCATTAAAAGCTGCAAAAGAAATAGAAGATTATGTAATTGATATAAGAAGAGATCTTCATAGACATCCTGAAATCGGATTACAAGAAGTACGGACAATGAAAGTGGTTACAGACGAGTTAACTAAATTGGGCATTCATTACGAAATTGTCCCTAATGGCGGAATTATTGGTTATATTCAAGGGAAACAACCGGGAAAAACTTTAATTCTTAGAGCAGATTTAGATGCACTGCCGATGAAGGAAGAGGAAAATAATTTAAAAAAGAAAAAAGTAGTATGTTCTGAGACTGACCAAGCTGCTCATACTTGTGGACATGATGGACATACAGCGATGCTTTTAGGTGCAGCGAAAATTTTGACTCAACACAAAGATAAAATGAAAGGAAGAGTGCTTCTTGCTTTTGAACAAGGCGAAGAAATGGGCGGAGGCATTTATAATCTCTGTAAACGATTACACGAAATCGGAGGAGACGGAATTTGGGGTATCCATTTAAAATCTGATCTTCCGACTGGGAAAATATCTGTTGATCCAGGCCCAAGAATGGCAGCTTCTTTTGTTTTTGATGTCTTAATAAAAGGAAAAAGTGGACATGGTTCAAGGCCAGATTTGTCAGTTGCTCCATTAGATTGTTTTACCGATTTTTATAACAATTTAAGAGCGATGAGGTTAAATACTCTAGATCCTTTTAAAACAATTACCTATTCAATTGGAACGATTAATTCAGGTTCCGCAGCAAACATAATTCCTGAAATTTTACAGTTCTCAGGAACAGCCAGATATTTAGATTCTAACCAAGGTGCCCATGCTGCAAAAGAATTTAAGAGAATCCTAGAAAAAATCTGTGACCTGCATAATTGCACCTATGAATTTATGACAGAGCCTAAAGAATCGAACTTAATTGTCTACAATCAAAAAGAGTGTGCACAAATTGCGATCGATGCAGTGAAATATGCAATTGGTACAGATGCATTATATTCAATTCCTGCTTGGATGGCATCAGAATCATTTGCGTTTTATGAAAAATACTTCCCAGGTGTGTTTGCATTCGTTGGGATCCAAAACCTCGAAGAAGGGATTGGGGCCGAACACCATAATGTGTACTTTGACTTAGATGAAGATGCTTTAAAACTAGGAGTGGCGGCTACTGTACAATACACAATTGATTTTCTAGATTATGAAAACCAGATTAATTTTACTCCTGATAAAAGAGATATAAATAGTCTATTTATTGATAACGGGTTTCAGCATTTAATTAATAAATAAAACATCCATGAGCTTTTCGCTCCCAACCACGGCATGAAAATAAATTATTTACACAGAAAAAGGAGATAGAAAAATGACAAAGAAAAGGCTCTGCTATTTACTCACGTTCATTGCCTATTTTGGAATGCCTTTAGGAATTCCTTTTATTAAAAGTGCCGAACCATATGTCTTAGGTCTTCCATTTTTATTATTTTGGATGGTTTTATGGATCTTTTTAGGGACAGGTTTAATGATTATCGTTCATCGTATAAATCCTAGTGCAAAAGAGGAGACAGAATAATATGATCATTTCAGTTGGAATCATTGCAATTTTCTTAGGTATTGCTTTACTTTTAGGCATCATGGCAAGTAGAGGTAAAGATATGAGCCTAGAACAATGGAGTGTTGGAGGCCGTGGATTTGGATCTATCTTCATCTTCTTATTAATGGCTGGGGAAATTTATACAACGAATGCATTTTTAGGGGTAAGTGGTTGGATGTACGGAAAGGGTGGAGCAGCATTTTTCAATATCGCGATGCTAAACTATGTCATTGCTTACTGGTTGACACCTAAAATATGGGCTTATGGAAAGAAACATAGTCTATTATCACAATCTGATTTTTTTGAAAAGGCATATAATAGTAAAATTCTCGGCACACTTGTAGCCATTGTAGGGTTAGCAGCTTTAATTCCTTATTTAGTCATTCAATTAAAAGGTCTTGGCATTATTGTTTCTGAAGCTTCCTATGGAGCGATTGATCCGAAAATAACAATTTGGATTGGCACAATTGCAATGATTGCGTATGTTATGGTTTCAGGAATTCATGGCTCGGCTTGGACAGCTGTTATTAAAGATTTTCTTATTCTTGGTGTTGTGTTATTCCTTGGTATTTATTTACCTTTTCATTATTATGGCGGTATTCAACCAATGTGGGAAGCAATTGAAGCTGTTAAACCAGGGTTTTTAAGGCTTCCAGACTCAGGTTTTAGTGCCTCATGGTATATTTCAACGATCATGTTAACATCATTAGGGTTTTATATGTGGCCACATACATTTGTTGCTACTTTTTCAGCGAAAAGTGGAAATGCCCTAAGAAAAAATGCGATTATGCTTCCTATCTATGCGTTATTTTTATTATTTATCTTATTTGTTGGAGCAGCAGCAATTTTACAAGTTCCAGAGTTAGAAGCAGGCGCTGTGGATTTAGCTTTATTTAAAATCTCCACGCAAACATTTAATCCAGTTATCGTTGGCTTTATTGGAGCAGCAGGGTTATTAACTGCAATTGTTCCTGGTTCATTGATTTTGATGTCTGCAGCTACATTACTTGCGAAAAATGTTGTAAAACCTATTCGTCCTCAAACTACCGAGCAACAAATTGCTATCATTGCTCGCTATTCAGTTCCAGTGATTGCACTTGTAGCACTTTACTTTACTTTTAGCGGTGGTGGAGCAATTACATTATTATTTCTAATGGGATATGGTCTAGTTACTCAATTTGTACCAGCAGTTGTAAGTAACTTTATGAAGAAAAATCCATTAACTGTACAAGGTGTGTCTGTTGGGATTATTGTGGGAGTTTCGATTGTAGGTTGGCAAGCAGCAACAGGAGCTCATTTAAGTAAACTGTTCCCAAGCTGGCCATCCTATATACAAGATATCAACATTGGTTTCCTTGCATTGACTGTAAATATTTTAGTAAGTTTGATAGTTAGTGCATTTACAAGGAAAGTAAATGTTGAAAATGATGGAATTACAAATGAGAAAACAGTAGAAAACATTTCATAGTATCGTTTATATTTTCTGAAAATTTTTATTATACAAAAAGCGCCAACGGCAATTGGACCATGTTCTTAAAGATTTTAGGTAGGAGATTTATTATTTTATCTGGTCAAATTCCTTTTGATCCGTGATCAATGAAGTCGTTAAGATTGACATTGTGCAAACTAATCCAGTTATGAAGAACAACGGCTATTTAAGAAACCTTGCAGCTTTTTCAATTAAAAATATCGTAAAAACGACGATTTTTCTAATAAAGTTGAATATGAAGTATTTTGTTGTTTAACAATTTAAATGTAAATTTACTTGAGAAGAATCCATTTTAATCAAGCATGTAAAAATGGATTCTTTTTTATTTAATTATAAGGGTGACATGATTAACAATTTTATTTAAGTAATAAAAGAAGACATCGAAGCAAAGTTTAGATTTTGTTGTCTTTTTACAGCTGTTTCGTCTCAATGTTATTAGTATACTTTTCATTGATACGTAACTTCCTATAATTTATATTATGTAAACTAAAATTATTTGGCGTGGAGGAGGGCTTGGATACGTCATCTACCCATAATATCTGTACTGTACATTTACAAGAACTTCAGGTCTTTTGGGATAAGAACTTCGTAAGCCCGAAATATAAAAAATAAGCGCACTTTCTTAGTCGCACGACGAATAGCCATCTATCCTAATTTTTTTTCGGATAGATGGCTATTTTGCACATGTGGCTTGGATTTTTTTCGACCAAGGCATGTAGTTCTTTAAAATC
>NZ_LITM01000015.1:122165-124516 GCF_001275675.1 Lysinibacillus sp. FJAT-14745
TTCGGCGTTTACCTGGTGAAAGATGCTTGAATTGACGTTCTAGGTGAAACAGTTGATCACAGTAGTCCACGCCAATTCGCCCGTTTTTGCTATCGGCTTTTAGCCAATAACGTCGCACATGCGCCCAACAATTGGCGAACGTGACATCAGGTAGATTACCTCATTCGCAGGTTTTACACGCCTGTTTCTTTGGCATGCGCTTCCTTTGAAATGGCGAACATACGTTGAAGAACTTTTGTCATCAGCTCGGGAGATTTATCAAAAAAGTATTACATGATTTTGGCTAATCAACACGCGTGTAAAAAGATAAAAATAAAAATAACCCATGAAAACATGATTGATAAAAAACGATTATTTTTATATCGAAAATATGCTTGGTACGTTTCTCACTTAAATAAAATAATAATCAGATGTTTTCCCATACTTATTTTACCATTTTATTCCGAAAATGCTGAATGGTTAATGTTACATCATGTACTGTATATGGGACATTTTTAAAATAAATACCCTCACTTTTTATCCAATCGACTGCGATATCTAATGCTTCTACATCTTCATTTAAGTAAAGATCTTTTGACAAAAGAAACTGCTTAATGGATATCAAAATTTTCTCGTACATTACTTTATCAACAGTCGAAAAAGGTTTTCTCACTAAAGAATTTCTAAAATGATTGAGAACATATAATTTCTTATATACTTGTTTTAATTTTCGTTCTAGTTTTTCTGCTTCTCTTATCAATTCTTCGCATTTTATAGCATCAAAATCTTGTTCGTAATAATCCACTAAGTCACTATAAATAACTTTGTTATTGTTACTGGTTATGCCATTCAAAATAATAAAGGATTTTCCTTTAAATAATTTGCTTGGTGTAACATAAAGAATGATAATTTTTAATATTGTAGGATCATTTGCTAACTCTTTAGGGATTTCCACTTCTTGCATTCTACTAGCAACAATAACAGAACAAGGAATGTTATAAGCGCCGAATAAGATATCTATATGATTTTTATAGGTTTCCAGCTGAGGAGAGTCAAAATGAACAAATGTATTATTTATTTCCGCATATCCCGATTCAAAAATAGACTTCCGTACTGCATTAACTATAAAAGGCTTTTTACGGTTGGTGATTTTAACTTCCGTATGAGCATTATTACAGACATGTTGAATAACTTTGGATAAATCTTTATAAATGTATTCTGCATCCTGCTTTGGTACACAAGATGGGATCTTAGTTATATCAAAAACGAATTTCTTCTCCTTATCGTACTTTATTTTGTCATAAGCCTGAATCGTATTTTTAATTTGTTTAATGCAACCATCTAAATTATATTTAATTTGCTCTGTATTAAAGCGAAGTGTATCATCAAAAGCTAACTGTTGTACCCATAGATCTCTTCTTAAATCCCTTTCTCTTGCTTCTGAAGAATCGTGATAGGTATTTCCGTCACATTCCACCGCAATCTTACAAAACTCTCCATATACAAGGAAATCAAGTGTATATTTAGCATTCCACTTGTCCTTATTACCATCATAAACAGTATATTGAGCTCTAAATTTTATATTAGCCTCATTAAGTGCAGCCTCCATTAATTCTTCGAGTGGACTATTTTCATTTCTTATTTTTGGATTCATCATAGAATACCTTCTTTGTGATATTTATAATAAAGGATAACATACATACATGGTAAATAATGATTTTTTTGGTAATAACATTAGAAGGTTTGTACTTGTTTTGATAACATTTATATATTTACTAAATTATTATATTTTCGCACTACATTTTTCCATTATAACTGTATCATGCCATCGACCGTGTAACTGAGCAATTTTTTCTCTCGTACCAACTATTCTAAAGCCCATCTTTCTATGTAATTGAATACTTGAGGTATTTATTGCAAAAATAGATGATTGAAGTGTCCAAAAGCCCTCCTTTTCACTCTCCTCAATTAGTGTTCGAAACAGCTTCGAGGCAATCCCTTTCCCTTTACTATCACTTGATATATAAACACTTACTTCTCCAACTCCAGAATATACTGCTCGGGTAGATACAGGTGAAATTGCAATCCAACCGACTATTCTATTTTTGACTTCTGCCACAAAGCGTAAAGTAACATGATGCCCTTCATCCCATACTCGTTCGCTTGGTACATTTGTTTCGAAGGTTGCCATCCCTGTTTCGATTCCTTCTTTATAAATCTTTAATACCTCTGCTAAATCTTTTTGCTCCATATTACGAATGAATACTGCGTCCATTCATTTCCCCCCTTATTATGTTCAATCAGAACCACCAGTCTAACTGGTGGTTTGCTCTACGCGTGAAACGCTGGGGTACTGGCCCATGTCTAAAGAC
>NZ_LITM01000015.1:127084-133830 GCF_001275675.1 Lysinibacillus sp. FJAT-14745
TGGCTAACCTCTACTTCTGTCTTCGGGGTTCGGGACTTTCACCCTATAGTTCATGCGCATGCCGGGCACACCAAAAAGGACTGCTAGCTTTCGCTAACAGTCAAGTAATTAAACGTTATAGATTTTCCACATCGGATTTACCTCATTTTATATTTGTACTAGTTATGCTTCTTTTTTCTTATCCCAAATGACATATATAATAAATGCTATAGGTCCAGTTAAAAAAACACCAATTAACCATATTAGAAAATGTTGCTTACTAATTTTATTTTTCAGATATTCAAGTGTAAAATATGAAAGTATTAAAATAATTAACAAATATATTCCCACTATAAATAGCTGATCAAACAAACATATCCCCCATTCCAATTAACAACATGTATTTGATTGATTGACAAGATTTATACTACATACGCCCGTTTCTGGCAATTCCAATTCCACACGTTTTGAGGCTTCTTCATCGCCAGATAAATAAGCTGTTATTGAACGGACTTGTTCATAGCCTGTTGCCATTAAAAATGTTGGTGCGCGTCCATAACTTTTTGCACCGACAATATAGAAGTCCTTTTCTGGTTGTCGTAGTATCTCTTCTCCATGCGCTCGAACCGTTCCACAACTATGCTCATTAGGATCAATTAGTGGTGCTAATGCTTGCACACTCTCTGTTACATTATCAATGGAAAGACGTAGTTCGCTGTTTATTGTAAAATCTGGTCTATTTCCTGCATTTACAATGAGCTCATCGAATCCTGTTAATACTTTCTGTTCTCCATTTAAAGTACCAACAATATTTATTTTTCCATCTTTTTTCACCATTGAAATACAGAATGGTGTAACTACTTCAATCTTACCTGTATCTACTAATTCATGAATACGTATACCCAGAGCACCACGTGCTTCCAATTCATCTTTTTCTTCGCCACCATATGCTTCTTCTACAGATTTTTTACGCATAATCCAAACAAGTTTCGTTGAAGGATTCTCTTTTTGTAATTCAGCCAAAGATAATAAGGTATTGATAGCTGAATGACCGCCTCCAATAACAGCAATCTTCTTATTAGCGTATCTTGTAGAGTTCACCTTTATATCTGAAATTCCATACTCGATATGATCTGCTAATACTTTTTCAGTTTGTAGCCAAACACCTGTTGAGTTTGCTGGATTCGGATTTCCCCACGTACCTGTTGCATCAATAACAGCTTTCGCCTCAATAATCTTTACGTCGTTTCCCTTTTCAACATAAATCTTAAAGGACTGATTTACTCGATTTTTTGATTTCATCTTATCATTCAATTGACGTGAGATCCCCACTACTTTTGAGTTTAGTTGAATGTAAGATTTTATTTGCGCTAACTCTGCCAAAGGCTTTAAATAGAGATCAATTAACTCATGTCCTGTCGGTATAGTTTCTAAGTCAGGCGCTTTCCAATCCGTGTCCTCTAGTAAAGCTTTAGCAGCTTTATTGATGTTATATCGCCATGGAGAAAATAATGTGACATGACCCCAAGTACGAATATTATGAGCAATTTCTTTACCAGCCTCTAATAAAATAAAGGACTGATTTTGTTCCACTAAATGAGCAGCTGCAGCTAACCCGATTGGACCAGCACCAATTATCACAGTAGGTAAATTCTTATTTAATTCATTAAAAGTTTCTTCTACCTCAATGTCCTTAGCAATAGTACAGCAGGAATCATTTTGTTTGATTATTTTAAGTGTTTTCATAAATTAACCCTTCTTCTCTATAATTTTTTCAACATAAGCATTTTCTTATATACAGTGTATTTTTTACGTCTAGCATTAAGCTAGACGTAAATTTTATTTAAAAAGTTTTGTAATGAAGTAATTAACATACTTCTATTTCATTCATTCTCAATTTCTTTTATAGCTTTCTCGAATTGGGACCATGTTGAAGAACCATAGCGTTCAATATCTCCTTTAAAGAAGAAATCCAGGGCAAATGATTTAGCTTGAGCTAATGTATATTCTCTACTAGTCATAATCAAAGTCAAATAAGAAATGAAATATTCTTTTGTTAACACACTAGCATGATTAACTGTCATCGCGTTTCATCCTCTTATTCAACGGCTTGAACAAATGTTTAGACAATGTAATTTCATTTACATTCACACGAATATCTTCTTCACTTTTCATTCAAAATTATTCTTTAGCAAGATTTTGGTGAATATCCTACTAACACTAAACCTAGTTCACCATTCTCTTCCTCTGCATGAATCGTAACATCTGATAATTGTGGTGCAATATCAGGATGAATGGCAACTTCGATACCTTCAATTGTCTGTACAGCATCATCTTCTGTTGGTGCTTCTATGCCTACACCTAAATTAACTCCGCAGCATCCTGCAATACCGAAGAAACGAAGTGTTTTCACCCCTGAATCAGCTAATACCTGCTCAATATAATTTTTACCTTCTGGACTGATTTTCATTTAATTGTCTCTCCTTTAAGTTCATGTAACCCTTTTGTTCCAACTGGTGGCGTTTTTACCCATGGGATTGCCACGAATTGATTGTTGCTGATGGATTTGATTTCTTCTAGCCATTTTGTTTCGGCTTGTTGTTTTTGTATTAATGTTGGACTTGTTGTTTTGATAGATGAAAATGTCTGATTGACAACCCACCAACCAATAGATAAACCAGCTCGCTGTAAATCTTCCTGTAAACGTGTTGCTTCAAAAACAGGTGTTGCTTCAGGCAGTGTTACGATTGCTACACTTGTATAACTTGCATCACGTAACCGTGGTAACAAGTTTGAAACAGCTGAAGGGATTTCACCTTGCGAACGGCTTATTTCACGATGGTAAGCTTCTGTCGCATCTAGTAACAACAACGTATGGCCAGTTGGTGCTGTATCAATAACAATGACTTCATCTTGATGATTTTCTACAACATTGGCAAATGCTCGGAATACGGCAATTTCCTCAGTACAAGGAGAAGCCAAGTCTTCTTTCACAAATGCTAAGCCTTCTTCATTCATCGTTTCACTTGCTTTTGCAAGGACTTCTATTTCATAATTTGCAACTTCTACTTTTGGATCAATACGACTTACCGTAACATTTTTAACTTTGTCATCACCGAACGTCCAATTTAAATGCGCTGCTGGATCAGTCGTAGTTAAATGAACGCGCATACCTTCTTCTGCTAAGCGTAGGGCAATATACGAAGCAACTGTTGTTTTGCCAACACCACCTTTACCCATTGTAAATATAAGCTTCGGTTTACGTTCTAAATAATCTGCAATCATCTCTTCAACTTCAGGAATCTTCGTACCTTTTTCTGATTCATTATCATGTGCGACATCCTGGTCTGTCATCCATGCTTGCATACGCTCCATACTTGATAATGAGAATGGTACAAACGGTAAGTAGTATTGTTCAAATTGTTGTAACTCTTTAGGAATCACCTCTAATGCCTCGGCTTGACGGGAAATGAATGCCTTCTCAATTTCGTCATTAGAACAAACATTTTTCATATATCCGTTAACTAGTAAAATCTGATTTTGAATACCGATTTCAAACAGTTCATGAGAAGCACGTGCTGCCTCTTTTAAAGGGTTTTCGTCTGGACGTGTCACAAGCATCAATGTCGTCTGTTCGGCGCTTTTTAAACGCTCAACAGCCTCTTTATAGATTTCGCGTTGTGGTTCCAGTCCTTTTAATGGGCCTAAGCAAGATGCTCCAGTCGTGTTTTCATCTAGAAATGTAGACCACGCAGAAGGTAGCTGTAATAGACGTAATGTATGCCCTGTAGGAGCTGTATCAAACACGATTGTGTCGAAATTTACAATCACTGAACTATCCGTCAATAGTGTTGCAAATTCATTAAAAGCAGCAATTTCAACAGTACAAGCGCCTGAAAGTTGTTCCTCCATATTTTGAAGGACTACATCAGGAAGTTTCCCGCGGTATGGACCAACCATTTGTTCTTTGTAATGTTGTGCTGCTTGTTCAGGGTCTAAATTTAATGCAAATAAATTGTCTATACCTTCAATTTTTGTCGGGGTATTAGAAAGCGTTTGGCCGAAAATATCTTGTAAATTGGATGCGGGATCTGTACTAATTAAAAGTACTTTTTTCCCTTCATTTGCAATGGCTATTGATAGACTACAAGCAACTGATGTTTTTCCAACGCCCCCCTTCCCCGTGAAAAACAAGAACGGGGTATCAGGGAAATGACTTCTTGTAAAGCGTTCCATTTTACGCATCTCCTTTTAGTGATAAGCGTACTTTTGGTTTTTGTAATAGTTCTTCTTCTGAAAGTCCTGACCACTGTGAAAATTGTTCATTTGTAGGATACTTCCCTTTACAAAGTAAGTCTCCATCAACAAATGTTGCAGGCAGGGCATCCATTCCTTCTGACATTAGAAGCTGATTGATGGCGTCGTTTTCTACAAAGTCATTTGGTTCATTTGTTAGATTAAATCGTTCAGCTTCTATATCTGTTTTCTTTAAATTATTCATTACAAATGACATGCGTAATAACTCTGGGTCAATAGATGGTCCACATAAGCCAGTAGAACAGCACATTGCTGGTTCATAAATATGAATTTTTTTCATTTTATTTCGACTCCTCTGCAACAAATTGTTCTATCCGTTTTCCAATAGCATCACGTACGTTTTGGAAAACTGCCCACTTTTCTTCTTCTGTACCTGAGGCTTTCGCTGGATCTTCAAAGCCCCAATGCTCACGACGAACGTGAGGTGGTGTAATCGGACATTTATCTACTGCATCTCCACAAAGAGTAACAACTAGTGTTGCATTATTTAATGTCTCAAAATCAATTAGATCAGACGCATGATTCGAAATATCAATGCCTACCTCTGCCATAGCTTTGATAGCTTTCGGATTTACACCATGTTCTTCTATACCAGCACTTTTAACTGTCCAATCTGTAGGCAATAATTTTCTTGCCCACCCTTCAGCCATTTGACTACGGCAAGAGTTCCCTGTACATAAGAAATAAAGTGTGTTTGTCATATTAAGTGCTCCTTATAATTCTTATAATTTAATAGTTTTAAAATATTTCTTTTGCCATCGTAGAGCAACCCATACAAGTCCAATGAGTACCGGTACTTCAACAAGTGGACCAATAACAGCGGCAAAAGCTACTCCACTATGAAGTCCAAAAACGCCTACAGCTACAGCAATGGCTAACTCAAAGTTGTTACTAGCAGCTGTAAAAGAAAGGGCTGCTGTGACAGGATAAGACGCCCCTGCTTTACGTGAAGAAAAGAATGAAACTGCAAACATCACAATAAAGTAAATAAATAATGGAATCGCAATTCGTACTACATCAAGTGGTAGTTCCACTAATTTCTCTCCCTTTAATGCAAACATCATGACAATTGTGAAAAGAAGTGCAATTAAAGTAAGTGGCGAAATCTTCGGTAAGAACTTTTCCTCATACCATTGTTTCCCTTTTGTTTTGATACCTATCAATCGTGTTAGGAATCCAGCAGCAAATGGTATCCCTAAGTAAATAAGAACGCTTTTCGTAATTTCCCACATGGAAATGGATACATTAAAATTCTCTAATCCAAACCAACCAGGTAATACATTTAAGAAAAAGTAAGCAAAAACCGAATATGTTACGATCTGAAAAATAGAATTAAATGCGACTAAACCAGCTACATATTCTCGATCTCCACGAGCTAAATCATTCCATACAATTACCATTGCAATACATCGAGCTAACCCTATCATAATGAGCCCAGCCATATACTCTGGATAGTCTCTCAAGAATATAATGGCTAAGAAGAACATTAGAAACGGACCAAGTAACCAGTTTTGGAATAGTGACAATAAAAGAACTTTCCAATCCTTGAACACACGCCACATTTCCTCATACTTTACTTTTGCCAAAGGTGGATACATCATGACAATCAGCCCTATGGCAATAGGTATAGATGTCGTGCCAACTGACATAGATTCTAATGCTTCACCAATATTAGGCATTGTGATACTTAATAAAACGCCAATCCCCATTGCAACAAAAATCCAAAGAGTGAGGTAGCGATCTAGAAACGAAAGCTGTTTTGTTAAAGAATCATTACCCATTAATTTTCCTCCCCTATGTGTGTACAGTCAGAGCCACAATTACATCCATTTAATGGATCAATTTGTTCTAAAATACCTTTCATAAGTGGCGTCTGTTCCTCGACTAAACGATAATGTTTCCATGTACCAACCTTTCGTTCAGTAATAATGCCTGCCTCCTTTAATTTTCGAAGATGCTGACTAACTGCTGGTTGTGAAATCCCTAAAACATCTACAAAATCACATACACAAACCTCCCCATTTTTCATACATGCCAGTAATTTAATACGGTTCAAATCAGCTGCTGCTTTTAATTGTTTTTCTATTAGTGTGTTTTCCATATCTGCTCTCCTTATATAATCATTTGCTTATGTTTTATTTTAAATAAAATCACCCAACCAATTACAGGTGATTAAATTAATATATAACTATACACTTATATTATGCTGACTAAACAAATATTGCAATTGTTTTTAATCAATTTAGATAATTTTTTTAAAGCTGCTTTATGTTTTCAATGTACACTTTGGGAGTTTAGCATAATTGTTACTTTAAAACTTTGACGACATCACCTTTAGATATATTTGAGAGATTTTTTAAAAATTAATATTTATTCACTACCGTCGCATGAATTTTAACTGAAATTTCAGATTTATTCTCCCGCCTTTTTAGAGTAAAAACGAAGACATG
>NZ_LITM01000015.1:135204-185438 GCF_001275675.1 Lysinibacillus sp. FJAT-14745
TTCGTGCCTGGAATATATTACAGAAAATTCAGTTTAAACGTTAGTGTGGAATTATTTTAATGCGACACTAGTGATATTTATTGGGTAGATAATTATCGCAATCCCTATTGTAAATTTAACATATTATAAATTATAGAGAGGAGGGTAATTACTATGTCTGAATATTATGGTTCTGGTTCTGGTTCTGGCACAGGTTCAGCATTTGCGCTAATTGTTGTTCTATTCATTCTTTTAATTATTGTCGGCGCTACTTTCATGACTAAAGGGTATTAATACCTAGCACCGCCTCTAATGCTCATAACTATTGTAAGGTAATACTAATTAAACCTTTCACCTTCAAATCGAAACTAAGGGTCACAATCCTCCGGTGACCCTTTAATATTTCCTCGTTCAATGTCATTCTCAACCCCCTAATTAAGATAGAGGTCCCCCTCTTCTACATCACCAGCGAATCCCTGCCAATATCAATAACCATTTCTTTTAAAAATTGCACGACGCAGAGATAGATAGCATTTTTCTTTCACTTAAAAGCCTTTTCTTATGAGAACATAATGACTGAAAACCCTATTTCAAGACATATTACATTTAAAACGCAAAAACCCAGGATTTATTATATACAATAAAATCTTGGTCCTTATTGTTTTCTTTCAAAAAGTTTTGCTATACTCAACATTTTTTCTCCCTATTTAATTACTAGTAAATAGGAAAAAACGTTGCCGTAGACCCACACGATGTTCACTTGTTATGATAAATTTACAATGTTTTATTGGAGGTATATTAAAGTGAACTCTTCAAAGATTGCTTTTTTATCAGTTATTAGTAATACCACTGTCGTCATCCTAAAAATTATTGTTGGATTGTTTACAGGTTCTGTGGCAATTTTATCAGAGGCAATTCATTCTCTCCTAGACTTACTTGCTTCTTTTATTGCCTTTCTCTCCGTACGAATTTCCAATAAACCAGCGGATAAAGAGCACCCCTACGGACATGGAAAGGTTGAAAATATATCAGGGACAATTGAAACACTTCTAATTTTTGTTGCTGGAATTTGGATTATTTATGAATGTGTTCATAAAATTATCACTCCTACACCAATCAAACTCCCAGTTCTAGGAATACTGGTCATGTTATTGGGCGCCTTGATTAATTTTTTTGTATCAAGGATTGTTTATAGAACTGCAAAGAACACCAACTCCGTTGCCATGAAATCAAATGCACTGCATCTACTAACAGATGTCTATACATCATTAGGTGTTGCCTTGAGTTTATTGATTGTCCATTTAACTGGCTGGTACATTTTGGACCCAATCATTGGGATAGTATTAGCATGTTATATTATGATGGAAGCTTTCAAAATGATGAAAGAAGCCTTTCCTCCTTTATTGGATGCTCGATTATCAAAAGAAGAAGAAGAACAGATTATTCGAATTATTGAATCATTTAAAGGTGAATATATTGAATATCACGATTTTCGAACAAGACGATCTGGTGCAGAAGAATATATAGATTTTCATTTAGTTGTAGAGTCGAATAAAAACATTGAAACCTTACATGATTTATGTGATCGTATAGAGGAAAAGATTCAGAGGAACTTTCATAAAGCTAATACTCTCATTCATTTAGAGCCGGAAAATGAGAGAATAAACTGATTTAATATCAATTAATCCAATTTTCAAGACCAGGTACTCATCTTTTTAATGAGTGCCTGGTTTTTTCTTTGTAAAACGATGCTTAGTTTATCTACGTTAGTAAATATTCCAATACAAATATAATTGTATAAATGACAATAGACTTCCACGATCAACAACTCTGCCAATCAATTGTATAGTCTTTAACAAGTTTTCTAAATAATAACCTAATCCCCTCTTGGTTTTACTGGTGGGCATTATTTTACGATTATTTGCTGACATGTTCTCTTCTATCATTTAAAAGAGTGACATACTTTTTTGGTCTTACATTTCAAAAAATCCCGTGTGATTATCGACAATTATTCCATAACATTATTTTTATAACTCATATATTAAATTACATGCTCTAAAGGAGGTGATATGTGAGAAGTAAATACAACTTCTTTTGCATCAATTGTTGTAATGTTTGTTCTACTCATTATTGTAGGAACCTAAGTAAAATTTTCTTCTGAAAGGAGGGTTACTATGTGTCAGCTAGTTAGACACCAAGGTCGGGCTGTAGAAGTCAGAGATATCCATGGAAGAGTTCAAAGAGGAATACTAGTAGGCGTTGATTCATCAAGAGGAATTTTTATGCGGTCAGGCATTAGAATCGTTTTCATTCCCTTCTTCTTTATTGCAGCTATTTTCGTCATAGGAATTGGAATACGTATATTCTAAGAATGAACACTTAAACAAATGAATATATAGATATAAAAAAATAGAAATAAAAGTGCGCGATTGTGGAATAAAACTAAATTGAAAAGGGTAGCTTTGGCTACCCTTTTTCTTCGCTGATCCATGTAGTGAAAATTTAAGGAGTTGACTAATTTGCCAACCTCAAACCCTCCAAGCTAAGTTCATCACTCTTTGAATAATTTTTATGAATATTGGACAAATCTACATTAAACGATAATTAGTATTATTTAAACGAATAATTCCCTTATGAACGATAAATTATAGGAAGCTTTCGATAATTAGAAAGTTGTGACCAAGGTATTTATATTATGTAAACTAAAATAATTTGGCGCAGAAGAGGGCCTGAATACTTCAACTACTCATAATATCTGTACTTTTCGACTTGTGATTCTGAAGTTCCTTATAATTTTCATGTGAACGATAACTCTCCTTTTTTACGATAATGGGATGATTTTGTACTGATAATAATTATTGTTAATACGCTATCTGGAGGTTTTATACTTGCAACTGCAAGCTGCCATTGATGAATTTGTTTTGTATATCGAGATTGAAAAAAATTACTCAGTTAATACAGTCACTAGTTATGAATACGATTTACAACTTTCTTAACCTTTTTATCGGATCATGGCTGTTCAACCTGTTTAAACGAGATCACCAAGACCCAAGTACGTCGCTATATCCAATATCTATTAGGATAATTAAAACAAAAACCTCGTTCGGTAAACCGAAAAATTTCTTCAATAAAATCATTCACAAATATTGTTTAAAGTAACAATACCTTGCTAATGATTTTACGCACGGGATTGAATCGCCATAGACCGATGATAAACTTCCGGTCTAAATGACATTAACGGATCTAAAGCAGCTATTTGACTATTTAGAACGCGCCCAATCACGTTTTTCGATGCGCAATGAGCTAATGTTTAAATTATTAGCAACAACAGGTCTAAGACGTTCTGAACTTGTTACATTAACATGGGAACAAGTTGATTTGATAAATGAAACGATTCGAATTGATGGAAAAGGGAAAAAAGAACGTATATTGCCCCTTCATCCACACTTAATGCCGCTTCTGGCATCCTATAAAGCTTCTTTAAGATCATGTCAAATTTATCCAACAGAACCTGTTTTTCTAAATAAAAATCGTAAAGCATTAGATCCGCGGGGTTTACATGTCATCTTTAAAGATGTGTTGAAAAAGGCAGGCTTCCCACCTACCCTTTTTACACTGCATAACTGATGTTACAACAAAATAAGGAAAACGTGTTAGAGTGCCTTTTAAGCCCAATGGAGATGGGAAGATTAAAAAATACCATCCTTTCGTATAGTTCTACAAAAAGAATTGCGTTTTTTCTTGTTTATGGGATATATTTTCCTGAGCTGCTCGCTTAAGTTAGAATGTGACCGCCTTCTACATGAAGAACGGTTCCAGTCACGAAACTATTTTGTAGCAAGTATAGTACGCTTTGTGCAACATCTTCAGCTCTTCCTATTCGTTTCACAGGGAGTTTGTTTTCAACTGCATTATAGAAGTTATTACGTGCTTCTTCTGGCATTTTGCTACGGGAAGGTGTATCAATTATACCAGGTGAAACGATGTTTACTCGGATTGGAGCAAGTTCTAATGCCAAAGTCTGGCCTAGATTCGAAACTGCCGCATTGACTGCACCTAGCATTGCTGAACCAACCATAGACTTGTAGGCTACAACCCCAGAGAATAAAGTGATTGAACCGTTTGGTGATATTTTCGAAGCACCGTATTTCGCTGCATAATATTGTCCCCAAAATTTATTTTCAAACAGTTGTCGAGCTTGGGCTGTATCCGTTTGGAGGAATGACCCGCCGGATGTTTCTGCCGCACTTATCACAAGATGATCGAACTGGCCGATTTTTTCAAAGAAAGACTGTACTTGCTGTTCTTGTGTTGTATCTAGAGTAAAAGTCGTTGCACTAACTCCTAGTTGCTCTTTTGCAATCCGTAATTTATCTTCGGAACGGCTGGCAATAATTACTTCTGCCCCTTGAGCTACTAGCTGTTTTGCTGATTCCAAACCAATTCCAGAACTTCCACCGATAATTACAACTTTTTTATTTTTTAACATGTTTTTACCCTCCTATGGGTTTACTTAATAGATTAAAAATTCAATACCTCTTGCAGGTGTATATCAAGTTCAGATACAAACTTTTCAACTTTCGGATTTTTGACTACATCATAACAAGAGAAACTCTTTAAAGGTTTCATACCGAGAAATTTCTGTATACGATGTAAATGGCTTAATGCATCTTCTAGGCCGCTTCCTTCAAAAAATTGACTTGGATCGTTAAATGCTTTTTCAGGAGCATTCCAGGTAGTCGAAAACATATATTTCTTTTCAGTCAATAACCCGCCTTTTCCATACTGATCAGCACCCTTGAAAAATAATCCATAAGCATATACTTCATCCATATACGTCTTCAATAAGCCAGGAACACTGAACCAATAGATAGGTGTTTGGTAAATGACAATATCAGCCCAAATAAATTTTTGTTGTTCTTCTTCGATTTTATATCCATCTTGAACAATTGTTGTTTTTACACTGTTCTTTTCACTTAAAAAACTGACCAACTTGTCCATCAATGTTTGGTTCAAATTCCCCTCTGCTGAACTATATTTCTGGTGCCCGTTAATAATAAGTATATTTTTCATCTTTATCTAGCTCCTTCAATTCTGTTACCTCTAAAAAAACCGCCTAGCGTGTAGGCTGTAACCGATAACCCTACTGCACTTAAGGTGAAAATCAAATCATTTGCTACATCTGGAAGAATACCCATGATAACGTACCAATAGCAAAAGCATTGATTAATAAAGAAATCAACGGTAGCTAGTTTCGTTGATTTCTTGCAATAATTTTTGATCACCTCCTCAATAAGGGATGAAATTATAAGTACAACGATATTATAAATACAGTAACTTCATTTATGGAAGTAGTGATATTTAATTCATAAAGTTTCTGAAAGTATACTATTGTGATATGATAAGATAAATTAGTCAAAAATTTTTTAGGGAGGATGTTTCAGATGAGTGTTATTGAGCCAGTAGTGTTGACCAAAGGTGCACCAGGTGAGACTTGCCCCATTGCTAAAACGCTTGACGTGATTGGAACTAAATGGACTTTTTTAATTATTCGCGATCTACTTATAGAAGGAACAATGCGATTCAGTGACCTATTGAAATCAATGAATGGAATTAGCCCGAAAACACTTTCACTCCGTCTTAAGACACTAGAAGATCATGGGATATTGAATAAAAAGGTATTCCCGGAGGTTCCCCCTCGTGTGGAATATACGTTAACAGACAAAGGAAAACAATTGGAAGGAATTTTCATTGAATTAAAGAGATTTGGATTAAATTTATAAAATTTATAAAAAGTTAAAATAAGTCATTCTTTAAATTTTGGTAAGTTAATTATGAATCATATCAAAGCTTTTTTATTTTTAAATCTATTTCTCAGGCTTTGAACTATACAAACTACTCTATCACGGCATATTGATAGTAAAGTAAAGCTATTTTAGCCTTACACCTCCGAATTTTGTTACTTAGGGTCACTCCTATCCCAAGTGACCCTTTTTATTTTTTTCCTCAAAGTGTTCATTAACACTTGTTTAAATTTATTTAAATGAACCTAGACTGCTTCACTTTTGTCTTTTATTAGATTTTGCAAGATCATAATCAACACCTTTTTTAAATACTTTTTAAAAATTCAGGGTATCAAATTTATTACTTGTCACTTCTTCCAATCCTTTAGTAATCTTTTCTCAGTCAATTCAACAATATAAAAAAAGTTATCCATTGGTTCTATATAATGTGTAAAAAAGAGTCGAACAGACAAATTTGTATGTTCGACTCTTCAAGTATTCCCGTTTTAGAATCATCAATATATATTTATTCTTCAATGAACTATATGATTCTGCACAACCAACTAAGCTTATCTTTCTTATTAATAATTTTTATGAATATTGGACAAATCTACATTGAACGATAATTAACATTATTTAAACGAATAATCCCCTTTTGAACGATAAATTATGAGAAACATCCGATAATTAAAAAGTTGTGACTAAGGTATTTATATTATGTAAACTAAAATTATTTGCATGGAAAAGAGTTTGAATACTTCAACTACCCATTAAAAGGTTTTGCATTTTTTGTATCCAAAGTTTCCGTTGGCATCGCCTGTTAATACAATGCTTGGATTGAAATCAAAGCATTTGCTGCAGCGACTCTCAGCTTCTGACTTCCTGACAACTGAGACTTAAATTACAGGCTCACTATCAGGCTCAATATCAAATTGTTTAGTTAATTTTTGAAGTTGCTCTTCTTGCTTTCTATGAGTTTTACCATGTATGGACAACGGTATTTTCTCTAGCAGTTAAGTTATCGATCAATTCATATTCTTGTAATAAGCATTCTATCTTACATTCTCTAAATTTTATTTGTTTTGACCCTTTAAATAAAGATATATTCTTATCCTCCAATATGATTTGTCCAACTGTTGGCTTTAGATAGTTGCAATGGAATTAAGCAATGTTGTCTTGCCTGATCCATTTGCATCCATAATTCCAAAAAACTCTTCTGAAAAAACATAAGGAAACACCCTGCATTCTGTGTGAAGTACTATATTTAAAATATTTTGAGCCTTACGTACAATAAGTTCAACTAAAGACGATAACGTTCTTCGGTCAAGAGAGCAACAATTTTAGAAAACAGGCTTTATTATTCAGGTTTAATTAACTTTTAATACAATATTCGTGTTTTATTTGATTGATGAACTATCCAGCTGATGGACGAATAGCATTTCTAATGATTAAATACGAACATTCTGTGTGGTTTTGTGTGAAATAGTTTGTTTTTTATCTTTTGTCAGGATTATTGTAAACAATCGTCTCTAACCTATATATCACTTCAATCCCCACTTCCCAAAGGTTCTTTTAATATAGGTTTTTGTTCCTTGATGTTGACTACGTAGTATAATTAATTGTTTGAATAAAGCAGGTGTTTTTTTACAGTGTGAAGAAGTACTTATTATAGGGATATATTCAATTCAACGATTAGAGAAAAAGTGGTGAGGATGAGGTGGAAATCAAAACAATTTTGGTATTAATTGTTTTTTCTATATGGTTAGTAGCTTGTACCAGTAATAAAGAAACAACAAAGACTATTTATATTCAAGAATTAATTAATTTCGAAGAAGAAAAACCAGACACATCACAATTAATATCTGAGGCGAGGGATTTGATCAAGGCTATTATAGCAACAATCTGTACGAAAAGAGCATTTTACAAAGATTGTTGCTATTTTTCTATGCCTTTTTCAACATAAATGCTTATGTTAAGTACATAATAGCTGTTAATAAGACATCCCAATATAATATTGGCCTCAACGGAATTAAGTATGAATATATAATAAATTTTAAAAAGACAATTTAAGCTGTCCATAATATCTATGCATAAAATGGAGTTTTGTTGCATAGATTAAAGTAATTCATTGACATGTTTGTGCTATTTGCATACAATGAAGATAGTAAGATTCATGCGTGATGGATCTACAGCAGTACACGGCGATTGGGTGGCTCCCAGTCGCTTTTTTTCTTTTTCGTTTCAGCCTTGGCCTTTTTAACGCGTGATGGATAAGACACAGCAGTACACCTCCTTCCTAAAAAGGAATCAACTGGATGCTGCGAATCTATTGTAACATAAAATATAATTGCATTTATATAGTGCTTGACAAAAGAAAATGAAGGAGCCAATCATCTTGACCCTTCATTAGTATTAGGTTTGTACCTGCATATATATTTCTTCATACGATTGCTTAATGGACAAAGCTGTCTCCTTCAAATCTCCTCTGAATCGACTCGCCAATTCCTCTAGCAACGAAGATTTGTAGAATATTATTAATACTTTATCGACTAATTCACTTAATCTACGTTTCTCCACATGTTTACTCTGCATTGACACTAAACATAATCCAAGTATTATGTCATACGGTAAAACTATCCAATTTTCTGTTCAAACTGAATAAAGTTCAGCCGATGGACGAATAGCATTTTCATCTCCTTAATACGAATGTTTTGAATTGTTTAATGCAAAATAGTTCGTTAATTATCTTTTGTAAGGATTAATTACGAACAATCATATCTAACAATTTTTTATTGCTTCAATCCCCTTCTTTTCAATTAATTTCTTTCAAGGATACTACCTTTTGTTTAATGATCTTTTTAGATAGTTGAGAATGCTTTACTTACAGAGACGCTTATCGCGCCCGATTGTGGAATATGAAATTCCGCATATACAGCATTATTAATCAAACTATTGGTATCAAATACGGTTTATTCCTATGTTTTTAAATCATCTTCATTTTCAATACGATACTCAATTGGTAACATTGAAGTTCGCTCCTTTTCAATAAAATTTCATTTTCTCTAGAATCGCCAACAATCTCGTCCTTTTGCATAATACCAATTATTTCAAAAACATATGTTAAACTCAATCAATTTTTTATATAAAAAATTGATTGATGTAAAACAAATAGACACTCACAATTGGTAATGATAGGGAAAAAGTATGATGGGCGGTTGGTAATCTTTCGTGTATTCTTGATGAAGTTGATGAACACATCAATATATGATTAAGAAAACAATACAGAATGAAGGAGAGTGCCTTATGAATGAAATCATAGAGCAGGAGAAAGACTTCGGATTTGCTAGAGTTTATGCTATTGAACTGCTGTTTAAAGAAAAGCCAGTAGTGGACCGCGAACTACTCTACAGCAAGATAGAACAATACATGGGGAAAACAGATCAACCACAAAATGAAAAGAGTGGGTCGCTGGCAGTATGGGAGCCCTATGAGCAACATGAGAAAGGCGAAATGCTTCACTTCTTTCATTTGAATTATATGGTGAAATATGCAAAAGGAGAAATGCCTGCACAAACAATGCTTACTGGCATGAATGTAGGTCCGATATCTGATTACGAAGCCGCTTTGCAGCAAAGTTGGCATTGGAATGAAGCAGGCCAAACGTTGCAAGAGTGTAGTTACGCATTGTTACTTGTCGATATGATGGCATCTGGACTGGAGCCCCAAAAAAGATTGGAGCTATATACGAATGTTCTTCGTGCAATAGTGGAAACGGTCCCTTGCGCTGCGATTTATTTTAGAGAAAGCAATAAGTTGGTCGAGCCATCCGTGTTTTTGGCTGCTATTGATGAGGGCGAAATGTTGTATGGAGCATTGAACATTCGGTTCTACAATGTTGAGGGTACTGGCAGTGAACGCCAAGAAGGTCTCATGGATTCCATTGGGCTTGCTGCACTAGGCATTCCTGATGTGCAATGCCACTTCTATGATATGGATACCAATGAGGTTGCAGAATGCTTGACTAACTTTGCTTATTATTTGTTTAATCAAGGTGATATTATTACAGATGGAGAAACGATTGGTTTTACAGAGGAGATGCGTTGGCGCTGCGAGCATCAATATGCATTGGCTGTTCCGCACCGCATAGTCATTGATCTTGATCCCGGTGAGGGCAACTATGCAGGTCACCAAGGTGGTTCTGAAGAATAGTTACTCCTTTGGGTATATAGTGGTGTAGGTCCTTTCAATACAACCAAAAGTGCGGAGCCTAATTTCAACGGTTTTAATCCTTGAGTACTAGTTTTATCAAAATTTGTTTCTAATGCTTAGACTTTATTAATGGGGGGCCTTAGATAATCGTGGTTATCATACTTTATCAAGGTAAAAAATAAAACAATTTGTAACCACCTTTAAGTTATGCCCTATTCTTTACTTAGTGTAGCTATTTGTACTAACGTTTGCTTGGGGCTATTACAGTCTAGATTGTGTACGCATCTCCGGAGCCTTTTCGTATATAACATGCTGATTAACGGACCAATTTGTAAAAAACAAAATGAAATAAAAGATGCATTTTTAAAAAATTATCAATCATTAGAAGCAAAATATATGAATTATACAGAGGTCGATCTACAAGATAAACTTACTTCTCATTGGGGAGTTACATACTCACGATATGAATGGTTATTAGAAATATTAGCTCATGTTTATCATCATAGGGGGCAATTACACGCTATGCTTGTTCATTGTTGTGGGATAGATCAAAAAGTTCCATTGTTTGAATAGATTCAAATAAAGACTAATGAACACTAAAAGATCCCTTTTATTGAATTAAAATAATATCCCCTTTTCTTAGCCGTTAAGTGCTTAGAAAAGGGGATATTATTGTTTATAAAAATGCTTATTGGATTCGTTAAATATGTTAGCGCTTATATTCAGGCTGTTCTAAAATAATCGGATTCGGATTGCTAAGTACCCATTGCACTGCCAACTCGCATAGTCTCGCAGGTTCCTCATCTCCATCGCCTTTGTGAAGTTCTTTCGCTAAAGTGATAGACTCCTGAAGTGCAGCGGGATGTAATGGCGTACCTATGCTAAAGTAATGGTTCAAACTTTTGAGCATTTTACGAAAATCATTATCCCAGTTGATGCCACCGTTATCTAAAATTTCGTATGAGACTTTACCAGTAATACGAATAACCTCTCCTTGTACAGTTTGCGCATGTCCTTGCGAAGGAATTAGTAAATTCCAAAGTTCATTATGTTGCGCCTGCCAGCCCTTTGTACATACTGTTATTGGAGACGTACCATCATGCGTTTTTCGCTTCTCTACTGGTGGAACATCAAATAGCTCATAAAGACGGGAAAGTGCCTCATCCGTTTCGTTCAAATATTCTTTATTAAAACCTTCTCTGTGAAATTCAAAGTCTTTTCCAATTCGCTTAATAGAATTTTTCATTTCCGGCGTTACAGCTATATTTGCGCTCAGAAAAATCTCAGAAACTTCCACTAGATCAACAATATTTATATTTCTACATACTGCTAAAGCTTTGTCCAAAGGCGTCTCATTCATCATATTTACCGCGCTAATATTTGCGCCTTTAGAAACCAATGTGCGCACCGCATTTGGTTTAAAAAAAGCAGCCGCAGCAAATAAAGGTGTTTCGTTTTGATAATCCAAGGCTTCTATATCTGCACCTAACTCAAGAAGCAATTCAATATTCCCCCGCCAACTTATTGCCTGATTATGTAAAGCCGAACTTTTGTAATTGTCTCTCGCATTTATATTTGCCCCCTGTTCCACGAGCCAGCGAACCAATTCATCCGGTACATTGAAAAAACTTAAGGCTGTTGTTTTACTATAACCACCATATGCATCTAGCTCGCACTTTGTAAATACCTCTTGTAATGCCGCAATATCACCTGCTTCAATTAGTTCATTAAAATTTTTCGGTAACGTTTTTCTCTTCCTCGCCATATGTATTTTCGCTCCTGACATTAGATTTTTGAATATAGTTCATCACGTTATTTACCATATATATCAATCAATATTTTACCATGTTATAATTTCTATGCTAAGAGAGTTTACAGTTAATTAAGAAAAGAAGTTATACTTATGCAACCGTTTTGGGAAAATGACTATAAAGAAGATGGGTATTACGCTTTTGGTAATCCAAGCATTGAAGTAATCGAGCAAAATAAATAATTTACCTCCCAACTATTGGCATTCTTTTATAATTATTTGGATTATCTTTGCTGCTTGGATTAGTAAAATTATTTTTCATCATATTTAAAGTTTTGTTCAGCAAGAGTCATCCTTCCTGAACAATTTCTTTCAGATATTTCATTTTACATAGCAATGAAATTTTATTATTGCACTTTGGTTATATAGCTGCTTAATGTAACATTCTAATACTTTTTCTTTATCTGCTTAAAAAGCATCTGAATAAAGGTACTTTTTGTTTTTTCATAATGCTTCAACTGCGAAATAGTTAGATTTTTGATAAGCTGAATATTTCTCCCTTAATTTTAATAATTAAATGTTGTCTTTATTAAAATGTAATTCTCTAATTTTTACAATAATGATAACGCTATGAGACGTATCGAGATTCAGTAACATGTACCGTTATCCATCTCGATTGCTCTCACAACGCACAATAAAAGCCTTACGTGTTTTTTGATTGTACATAATTTACTAAAAGTATTAAGCGAAGATCCTTTAACTCATTCCCCGTCGTATGTAATGTTGTGTTGCCTGTTCAGGGTCTAATTTTAATGCAAATAAATTATCGATACCATCTATTTTAGTCGGGGTATTAGAAAGCGATTGACCGAAAATATCTTGTAAGTTGGATGCTGGGTCCGTACTAATTAGCAGCACCTTTTTCTCTTCATTTGCAATGGCTACAAGCAACTGATGTTTTTCCAACGCCCCCTTTTCCTATAAAAAATAGGAAAGGGTTGTCTAGGAATTTGCTTCTTGTAAAGCGTTCCATTTTTACGCATCTCCTTTTAGTGACAAGCGTACTTTTGGTTTTTGTAATAGTTCTTCTTCTGAAAGTCCTGACCACTGTGAAAACTGTGCATTAGTAGGATATTTTCCTTTACAAAGTAACTCTCCATCTACAAATGTTGCAGGTAATACATCCATTCCCTCTGACATTAGAAGTTGATTGATGGCTTCGTTTTCTACAAAGGCATTCGGTTCATTTGTTAGATTAAATCGTTCAGCTTCTTTATCTGTTTTCTTTAAATTATTCATTACAAATGACATACGTAATAACTCTGGATCAATAGAAGGTCCACATAAGCCCGTAGAACAACACATTGCTGGTTCATAAATATGAATTTTTTTCAGCTACAAATTGTTCAATACGCTTGCCAATAGCATCACGTACGTTTTTGTGTTATATATACTAAAAATAAGGGCGTATTTAACAAAATATAGTGGACTTAGTATTTGGATGAATTACGCCCTTTTCAAAAAGGGCAAATTTTTTTAGGGTATTCATAATAAGTAGTGGAATACCCTTATATGAATACCCTTATATATTACCTCTGCTAAACATTCTTCATATTGTTCAGTTAATCTCCATCCATCTATGATATTCATAATCCAATCTCACCCTTACTATTAGCTTTTAATGACGTCGGTCCAGAAACTATTCTTCACTCCACCTTCCTTTTTGTCCAAACAACTGTATTTGATATGAATAAAATATTGTATAGAAGAGGAGGTGAATATAGAATGGCATCATTTGTAATTGGAGCGAGAAGTCTTTTCAATTTTCGAAACGAACGCTTTTTCCTATTAGTTGAAGATGAAATTACAATTCCAGCTAACGGTGTAGAGATTGATCCAGTTAATATCTATGAGATTGACCAACAAACTTTCAATTTTATCAGAGCTGAAGGAGATACACCTGTGATTGTACCAGCTTTTCAACTCCCACCTGTACCCCCTGGATTTAAATTAGAACGAAAATGTATTTTTACAGTCGATAATTCATACTTTGTAATCTATGATTTAGAAAATGGCACTGATAACAATGTTTTATTAAGAATCAGTGCAGCTTTATTTAACTCATTGAGAAATTCTGGTGTTCGTGAATGTGTTCCTCAAAATTTCATTTAAATAAATGGGTATTGTTATGTATCCCTTCAATTGTGGGTTATATTTAACAAACTGCTGTACAAAAAACAAGCAATCAATTTTATTGGTTGCTTGTTTTTTATTTTGAATGTATTTACGCATGTTTAACACTTCAAAATTTTAAACGACTTAATTATTACTACACAGTTTTTCCAATACAACACACTCGATGTTGTCTTTGTTTTGATAAAGCGTTTCATTTGTACGGTCGTCATAAACTCTAAACATATTTTCTTTCCTGCTTTCTGACACGACTCTAATATTGTTCATTAGTATTTATTCCCCTTTCTACTTAGATAACTTATACTTCATAGTAAAGAAAGGGAAGATTTTCAATGAACAATAGTTTAATATCAAAATTAAAAGCCTTTGCAAAAAAATTAAAACAAAATTTATTTGTACTTTATCTGTCTTATAAAGATCCCAGAACACCATGGTATGCTAAGCTTTTGGCAATGCTTGTAGTTGCATATGCTTTTAGCCCAATAGACTTAATCCCAGATTTTATACCTGTTATAGGGTATCTTGATGATTTGATAATTGTACCCCTGGGAATTACCCTCGCTTTAAAACTAATTCCACATAATGTAATTGAAGATAATAAAGAAGCTGCGGAAGAATTAAAACAATCAGAAAAACCAAAGAATTGGTTTGTTGGCATTCTTTTTATAACTATTTGGGTTATCTTTGCTGTTTGGATTAGTAAAATTATTATTCATCATATTTAAAGTTTTGTTCAGCAAGATTTATCTTTCCTTGCTGAACATTTTCTTTCGAATATTTAGTGGAATATAGTTTTTATAAGTTACATTCCACTACTAATTACGAATTTCCTTATTTAAAAAGTATGCTCTGTTTAACTTGATTGTTGTTTTTCGAGTGGCGATTAAACATTTTCTAACATCTTAAAGTTTCCTTTCTACAATCATAGTTATTGGCGTACCCCTTTCATAATGTTCATCTAATACACCCAACGCTACATCTACAAGGTTTCTAATCTTTTCGCCAAAGTTTGTGAAAATATAGATAAAAGCCTGGTCATCTTCTAAAAACTCTTTTTCTTTTTTAAGGTCATCTCTTTTTATGAAGTACTAAAAACTATTATTTAATATCAAATATCTAAGCGATTTAGACGCGGGATTCTAATTCCAGCTTTATTAGGTATAGGTGCAATTGGACTAACCTAAGCAATATGGAGTAAATTTTGGTTAGCACCAGGCATTGCATTTGGAATAGCTATGGTATGTAATATCGCTTGGAACATTATTGTAGCATCTGTACAGCAGGAAACTGTACCTATCAATTTGCAAGGAAGAGTTTTAGGATTTTCACGCGTGCTTACACGACTTGCAATGCCTCAAGGTGCATTAGTAGGAGGTATGATTTCTGATTATAATCCGATTTCAATTTTTATTTTTGCATCAGCTACAAAATTCGTTGAAATAATTATTGCACTTGTCAGTCCGATACGCAAACTATGAACAAACGTAAATAACAACGTTATGTCCAGAATTCCCACATAGAAATGTCAGCTTCCCTCATTAGCAGACATTTTTTTATATAGATTTGTTATCTTGATAAAAGAAATCAATAAATATCAAAAAGCATAAGCTTTTTACGCCTACGCTTTTTCAAAAATTAATGTTAAGACAACATCGTTATTCTTTTACAAGCTATTTTTGCTGCTGGCATTTGAACACCAGCCCCAAGAGCTGCTTCTACTGATTCTCCCCAAGAGCCACTGCTAGCCTTAATTTCGTTCCCTGCTGTCAAAACTCCCTCTGCTACAATTTCAACACAATCATAATAGTCTGGATTAGGATTACTTTCAAGATACTGTGCAGCTAATTCGTCTGCTTTCTTTTGTATTGAAAGTCGACCTTGTTCAGCCAATGAACTAAAAATACTTTCAGCTTGCCCACCAAAATGTACTATTTCGTCGTTAATGTCTTGACCAGTACGATGTATTTCTCCCATTTCAGATGACATATATAGTCCTCCCAATCCTTGAAATTTGAACTTTTTAAGTTCACAAATATTTTATCCAACTGAGATTGATCTTATCCATCAACAACTATACAACTTTTCGACTTGCAATTCTGAAGTTCCTTATAATTTTCTTGTGAACGATAACTCTCCTTTTTTACGATAATGGGATGATTTTGTACTGATAATAATTATTGATTAATACGCTATCTGGAGGTTTTATACTTGCAACTGCAAGCTGCCATTGATGAATTTGTTTTGTATATCGAGATTAAAAAAATTACTCGATTAATACAGTCACTAGTTATGAATACGATTTACAACTCTTCTTAACCTTTTTAACGGATCATGGCTTGCTATCTTCATGATAATACATGGAATACAAATCATGTAATGTAACTTTCCCAAATGCAAAATCCACCACATTTCTCTCAACTAAAAAAGATGTAAGCGAACTTAATAAACTTGGATCAGAACTTGGTAAATGAAGTAGTGACATTCCGTTTGTAAGTGTTTGAAGTTTTATGTTTGGAAATAGCTCGTGAAGTTGTTTTTTGGTATCATTCTCCATATTTTTCACTCGAATAGTTTTAATATGCGCTTGACTAAATCCTTCTATTACTTGATTGGTATCAACTAGCTTTCCTTCGTTAAATAAGAAAATTCGGTCTGCGTATTTCTCTAAATTATCAAGTAAATGGGAGGCAATAATAATAATCTTACCTTCAGCCTTTTTCTTTACTAATATTTTCGAAATAATTTCTACATTATTTGGATCAAGTCCGTTCATTACTTCGTCCATCATCATAATTTCTGTATTTGAGACAATTTGCATGGCAAAGCATAAACGCTGGCGCATACCAAGGGAATACGTGCCTGTTTTTTTATTCACATAATGCCCCATATTTAATGCTTCGATTGTTTCGTCAATCAGTTTTAAATCGGATTGCCACATTGTTGCAAACATATTCAAATGCTCGCGCCCACTTAGGTGATTGTACAAGTCACTCTGGTCTGGCATCATCGACACGAATTTATGAATTTTTACTTCATTTGATTTATTCGAGTAACTTAGGCCATCTTTAAATACTACCTTTCCTTTCATAGGTTTCACATAATTCATTAACACATTCATAAATGTGGATTTCCCCGTTCCATTTGGTGCAACGAGCCCGATCATTTCACCTTTTTCAAATGTCATTGAAATATCATTTAACACTATATTTTCCCTAAATTGCACGGTAATATTTTGAACCTCAAGCATCTTTTCGCCTCCTATTTAATTAGCTTAAATCGCTTATTTAATGCAATAAGTATCATTAAAAAAATGACAACCCCTGCTAGTCCGAGTAACAACTGTAATCCTAAAGTAAAATCTAATTGATCGTTCAAATAATAAAAATTTCGCCTTTTTGAAATAATTTGTCCGACTTGAATGTAAGATGTCGGTAAGTTTTGAACATCCCAAAAATAGCCGACGTAACGGCTGGAATAAAAATTCTCGCCAAAAATAAGGAGCAAACCAACAGCGAAATTTACCATCTCGCTGCGGAAAATAATACTGCTTAATAGCACAACGTTGATAATGGCGATAAACCAGGTAACAAGCAAAGTTAAGGATTGTACTAAAAACGTACCTAATGTCATCATTTCAAATTTACCATCCACACGCCAATCTAGATGAGCTGCATACACAGGAGATGGTAAATTGAAATTCCCAAAACCGGATTGTAAGCCTATGATCAAGATGCCAACTATAAGCGGTACAAATAATACCATGCTACCTAGTAGTGCAACGAACATTTTCACAAGTAGCTTTTTCCAATCACTAATTGGAAATCCCTTTAAAATAGATGGATGACGTCGATCTTTTTTAACAATATCAATTGATAAAAGAAGTACACAGACAATTAATATTATTGGAAGTACTCCCTTTAATAAGCGTTCGAACGTTTGAAGCCCTGTGCGTTGTTCAAAAATTTCATATGATAACTCATAATCTGCTTTCGAATAAGTATCATAACGGACAGCCTGCTCTAAATAGGCGTAAAAGGCATCATCTTCTGCATACTTGTTATTTTTTATAAAATACTTAGAGTTATATGAAAATGCCTCATTCCTATATGTAATCGAGTTCGTTAAGTAGTACCAATCACGAGTTAAATCTGCATATTTTTTTAAATTCCCCTCATCTAATGCTTCTAATCTTTTTTTATCGATAGGGTTAATTTCCTTAAAAATTTCAATAGCATAAATAACGGAAGGATGAACATCAGTTAAATCTTGTCCTTCCATATGATGTAAAAATTCCTGACGTGTTAAATAGCGCGCCTCAATTTCATCATAGTCAACACTTTCAATCGGATTGTAAGTAGGTGCTATTTTAAATACATAAAAAAAGGTTGCAAAAGCAAGCAAAAAATAGATTGCTAAGTTTTTCTTATTTGTAAAAAACTGCTTGAATTCAAATTTAAAATAACTCCACATGCTTATAATACCTCCCTTATGCCCTTTTGATTTTTCCTGTTGAGAAAAATGTTTTAATAACGAATAACATTAATATGATACTTATAGACATGATGATTAAGCCTAAATTCATAGTAATATCAACAGGCTTCGCTAAATCTACTGGTAAGCCTCGTAAAATATCATTGAAGTTCATGAAATTAAAAGGATTATAAGGGATTAAACTAATAAGAGATGGGAAAATCATCGGTAAAAAGAATAAAATAAAGTGTACAAATAATGTTAAATACATATTTTTCAGTAACACATTTAAAATAATCGACAACAGCATGACAAAAATTGAAATTACTATCATATAACCAATGCTCATCGCAATATATTGAATTGTAGATATTAAAGTGGCATTTCCTACATAGATCCCTACAGGCTCTATAGGGTTACCAAGCCCATTTATGATCCACAATGGAATTGCGCAAATAAATATGAGCAAAATGCTTGTAACTATGGATAAAAAAGCAATAATACATTTAGATAAAATATAGTAATCAAATCGAACAGGAAAGCCCTGAATTATACTAGAATGCTCAAAGTCATCTAGTAAAATAGAACTTGTCTGGAAGCTAATAAATATGTACCAACCTGCCCCAACGTGAAGAAAGAAAAATAATAAAAACGGCATGTATTGAAATAAATCTGATATTGTATCCTTCCCCTCATCAATCATCCTCTTAAAATAAAGATAGTCCATAGAATTTTGTAGTTTAGAAGGTAATAATTCTGCAACATTTTCGTATCCTTCTAATTCGAATGCCTTTTGTCTTAATGTTGCGAGTTGAAGTGAAGTCTCATAATACATAGATTGTTTGTCCAACGTTAAAGTTGCTATTTGTAAAGCAATTTTACTTTTTTGTTTAGTTAAATTTTTATATAAGTCGCTTCCGTCACCCATTTCTGAAGCATCTTTAACTTGAAACTTTGATAGTATAGCTTGTGCTGAATAAAAATCACCCTTTTTCTCGACAAGTTGATTACCTAGGGCTTGTGCATTTATATAAAACATAAAGCCAAAAACGATAATGATGACAGCGACTAGCGCGACTAAATTTTTCCTATTCGCCCGCTCAATAACTAGACCTACTTTTAATGCTCTTAACACCGGCATCCTCCTCACTTTTTAATGAAAGCATTTACAATACATGTTAAGGTATTGTGGATATTTTTTCAATTTTTAGATTTTTAAAGTTTGATATTAAGTTTGTATATGTAGAATATTCAATTGTTTGATTAAAGCAGGTATCTTATTACAGAGTGAAGAATTACTTAACTTATATGGGGATATGATCAATTCAGAGGTGATGATAAGGTGAAAATAAAGTCAATTTTGTTTTTATTTATTTGTTCTATATGCTTAGTAGCTTGTAATAGTACTAAAGTAACAACAAAAACTATAGAAATTCAAGAATTAATTAATTTCGAAGAAGTAAAACCCGACACATTACAATTAATATCTGATGCGAAAGATATTAAAATTATAGAGAAAACATTTAAAAAAGCTAGAAAATTCGGTGAAGTAGATAACAAAATAGTTCCGTAATATAAGATCAAACTAAACGATGATGAATTCTATTTATGGATTGACAATACAATTACAGGGACAATAGCAAACGTAAATAATAGAAATATGTTTTACAATATCCTAGCTACCGACGAATTTAAAAAGGCCATTAATTATCAAGAATAAAAATAAATTACTTCCTAAAAAAATGATCAAAGCATTCTTTCTGTTAGAATGAAAAAAGAGCATGGCCTTTACTTTATGTAATAAAATCATGCTCTTTAAGTAATTATTGGATCTACGTCAAGATTTTAGACACACTCAAGTTAATTTTTTGTGTTGCGCAACATCCATTTTTGGAGTGTTCCACATCCCGAGTAGCCCGTCAAAGTGAAAAGAGCCTTTGACCGCCTACTCGGGATATAGAGCGGAAAATGCATAGAAGTTGCGCCCGAAAAATGTGGAGGGGTAGATTTCTTTGTCCCCTTTTCACGCTGCTGCTTGGCACATTTTCTCATACGCATCAGGTGTGAAACAAACGTGCAGTTTCAAAGTGGCTGTAGCGCGTTCGGTATACTTCTTCTTTTTTGAGTGTTGCGTGAAATGATTCGATGCACGCATTGTCATATGGGCACCTTTTCGACTGAATGATGGGACCATTTCGTATTTCTGTAAGCGACGTGGAACTGACCAAGAGGACGCTTATACATTCGAAAAAGTCCCGAATACGCTTCATTTAATCTTCCATCGTTTCTAAATAGCCTTGCTGTAAACATGTATCCGTCAAAAACTTCTTAAACCCCGTAGCAAATGACAATTCAATCGTGCTACTCGTAACGGCTAATATTTCCCCTTCTCCCAAAATCACATGCTTTACTTTTGAACCAACGATTAACGCTGACTCGGTTGTAATCGTCCGCTCATTACGATATTGCTTCGGTGCTTTCTTCGGACTTTTCGGCGCTTTCTTTGGCAATTCCTGCGGTGAGACGATTTGTTTTAATGCCTTCATGAAAATCGAAGGCACCACACTTGTTTTAAAGCGCTTATTATACGAAATTAACTCCAAATGGCTAATCGCACGCGTGATACCGACATAAAAGAGTCGCGTTTCTTCTTCGATTTCTTCTTCCGCCTCACTAGGTAAAATTCCCTCAATCAAGTCAATCAAATACACATGGTCAAATTCCAAGCCTTTTGAACTGTGCAATGTTGTCAATGTAATTGCATTCAATTCATTTTTCATATGAGAAGAACGTGCTAAATTTTCAAGGTGCTTCAAACGACCCGCAAATTCGGTCATCGTCGTCGTATGACGAGCAATTAAACCAAGTACATCCACAATATCCAGTAAATTTTCATAATTAAATCCGAGATTCTCACTCATTTTCATTAAGGTACGCTCATACCCAAAGTCATAACGGATATGCTCGAGCATGGCTGTTGGCGTCGTTTTATCAAATTGAATGCTATCATATGTTTTGCGAATCCGTTTAATATATTCAGGCTGATAATCCTTTAACTCAACATGCTCTAACAACTGTGTGAAAACACAGCCATCCTCCGGCACTTTCTGTAGCGCCTTCAATTGCGTTGGTGTAATATAAGCATTCATTTTTCTGTAAACTTTTTCAAATACCGTGATATTTTTTGTATTGTACGCTAGACGCATGAAGTTCATAATATCCTCCACGACCCAATGCGTGAAAAAGCGAATCGTGGAATCTTTCATATAGAAAGGCAAACCTGCTCTGTCAAACGCATCCATAAGCGGAATGGCTGACGTATTATTTCGATATAAAATAGCCGTTGAGCCGCGCTTAGACAGATTTTTCAATTGGTCCACTAAATATTTGTCCTGTAAATTGTAATTCTCTAGGATTTTAAACGAGATTGGCTCTGCTGCAGGATTTTCCGTAAACATTTGTTTGTTATAACGCTTTTTATTTCGCTGAATGAATATATTGGCTGGCTCTACAATCGTTGCAGATGAACGATAGTTTTGCGTCATAAGTAAAACATGCGCCTCCGGATAGATCTTTCGGAAATTTAACAAATAATCTGGCTCTGCACCGCGCCAGCTATAAATGGCCTGATCCTCATCTGCAACGACGCATAAATTTTGATGGACTGCGACGAGCTTCGCGATGATCGCATGTTGAACTGGAGATGTATCCTGACTTTCATCCGTTAAATAAAAATCGTAGCGGCGTTGGTATTGCGCCAACACCTCTCGATTTTTCGTAAAAATATCATTCGCCATTAATAGCATATCGTCAAAATCAATTAACAAACGGTCACTACCTGTACGTTTATATTCCTCATAACGTTGTAAAATCTCGACTTTTCTTGGCACCTTTACTTCTGGCATTGCCCATTCTTGTTCTGGCAGCATTTTATTTTTGATAAACGTTATGTACGTCAGTAGCTCGTCTAACTGATCTTCTGTAATTTTTGAGCCATTTAATTGTTCAAAAATCTCGCGAAGCACTCGTTTTTTTGAAACAACACCAGGCTTGTCCGATTCTTCAATGATGCCGTACGAAATGCCCTGACGTTCAAGAGTCTGCCGCACAACTTGAAATGCTAAACTATGAATCGTCGAAAAATCAACCGGTGGCAAATGCGGGAAAAACTTTGCAAAACGGGCCTTCATATCACCGGCCGATGCCTTACTAAACGTGACAGCCTTTATGCGAGAGGGATTCACACCAAGCGCCTCAATCATATAGCCAATACGCATAATAATCGTCGTCGTTTTTCCTGAACCTGGAGATGCCAATAGTAATAGCGGGCCATTCGTTTGTAACACCGCCTGCGTCTGCACTTCATTTAGACGAACGCCAAGTGAACGCTCCTTTTCCTCAAAAAACGCTTTTTGCGCTCCATTCATATCAATCGCTCCGTTCTAAAAAATCTATTCGTTATTATACCAAAAGATGATGATTCATCCGAGGAAAGCCGCACAATTTTAAAGTAAAGAAAGAATAAATGTAAGCGTCAAATAGCGCCCACCTGTTGTTTAGGGGGCGCTACTGTTATCATAATTTAAATCATTATTTTTTCGGCACCTTAAAGATAGTCAGAAACTTCTCTGATCTGAGCATGAGCGTATCTAACGCTGCGATGTCCTGCACATCGATTAATTGTAGTTGCTCTAGCGTATTGATAACTATTTTACAACCCAATACCCAATAGTTGAGATGGGCTCACTTTTTGAATTTGAACAAGTATGTCAAATGATTTACCTAATGATATATCAACAGTTGTTGGTATATCAGGGCCTTCGGTAGTTATTCCGGAAAAAATTGGATGTTGTTCATTTAACCAAGTTTTTGTCACTCCGTTTGCCTTACGTAAATCAATAAAAAATTGGTCTTTTTTGACTTGTCCAAAGATGTAATTATAACTGTTTGGATCATCTGATTTTAATGTTCCATATGGGCCAAATTCATAGTTACTATTATATACATTATATCGTCCTTTATAAACAGATGTTCCAATAGATACATATCGTTTTCCATAATGTTCTGCTAAATGCTGCCCAGCTACTTTAGGGTATATAAAAGGAATCCTATTTGTTTTCGAAACGTGTCCATTATGTCCCCATACAATGGTTTTTCCTAAATGTTCTTCTGTCCACTTCGCATTTTCATACATTGCAATATCATGTTTCAAAAAAAGATCTGATGGTTTATCAGGAGTTGATGCTAACATTGTAGTAAACTGCTCAATAATACGGGCATTTTGTTTTATCCATTCGAACTCTTTGGATTTTCCATTTAGATTACTTTTATTTTGTTCTAACAAAGCACTGATGTGTTTAGCGTCTGAAATATATTTTTCTTTATTTTCTTTCGTAAGGCCGCCAAAGGTATTAATATACTTTGTTACAGGAATAAGGCCATTTATCTTCTCTTCTACACTAGGCACAAGATCTGGATTGTTTCTTTTTATATATTCTAGTATATTATTATAAATATTTTTGTTTACTGATTGTATATCCATCCCAATAACACGCACTTTAGATTTATGTTTTGGATCAGCATTATATTGTCGAATCCAGTCAATTAGATTTAATATTTCTTGCGTGTTAAATTCAGGTGATAGATGTTGGCTTGGGTTCCCTTTACCAGTAAGAACATAACGATCAATTTCCAAAGCTCTGTCCCATCCCTCTTCTAAAACTAAGTTGGTAAAGCCCATTTCGGATACTAAATAATTAACAATGCGGTGTTTCATTGTAAAAACTTCATGAGCCCCATGCGTAGCTTCACCTAAACCTACGATTGAAGCTGATCCTACCATATTCTTAAGTGGTTTTAAATCATTATGAGATGCAGTTGGATTAGTCGTTTTTAAAGGCTTTGCATGCACTTCTAACCATTCCGCTATTTGATTTGTATGGTATGAAGCTGTAACAGAAACTTCTGTTTTCGAATTTGCATAAGTACTTCCTGTAAAATTAGTCAGTGTTATAGCAAAAGCACCAATTGCAATAATTATTTTCTTTTTCATAAAAACCTCCTAAAATACTTATTTATTAGTTTTTTGACATGGTCTAAGAGCTTTCGTTTAAATCATTAATTCTCTTCTCACTGTTAAGATAAATTTATTCTAGTTCCTAAAACTCACTTATTTCTTAATAGATTCTTAATAAATCCTTAATTCACTCAATTGCACTTGTGAAGTTCCTTATAATTTTCATGTGAACGATAATGGGTTTTATTTGTACAAATAATGGATTATCGTTTATACATTATCTGGAGGTTTTATACTTGCAACTGCATGCTGTCATTGATGAATTTGTATTGTATATTGAGATTGAAAAAAATACTCGATCAATACGGTCACGAATTATGAATACGATGTACAGTTCTTCTTATCCTTTTTAACGGACCATGTTGTTCAACCTGTTTAAATGAGATTACTAAAAACCAAGTACGTCGCTTTATCCAATATTTATTAGGATCATTAAATCAAAAAACTCGTTCGGTCAACCGAAAAATTTCTTCCTTAAAGTCTTTCACCAAATATTAAGAACACTACCTGAATTATGATTTTACGCACGGGATTGAATGACCAAATACTGATGATAAACTCCCTGTTTATATGACATTAACGGATCTGCAACAGCTATTTGGCTATCTAGAATGCGGCCAATCACGTTTTTCGTTGCAAAATGAGATCATGTTTAAATTGTTAGTAACAACAGGTCTGAGACGTTCTGAAATTGTTTCATTAACTGTCAAAGTTGGCCAGGTACTCACCATTTATGATGAGTGCCTGGTCATTTGTTTAGGGCCTATTTAATGAAATGTTGCCTTCACTGTTTCGATTCCTTCTTTATAAATCTTTAGTACCTCTGTAAGTCCTTTATTGATGAGCTTTGTTTCCCTTTTCAACATATCTATTGCATAAAATTGTCTACTTTTAGGCTTTTACATAAATTTTTCTGTTCAAAAATAATAAAATGCAAATAAACATTCAAATAACTGTTTGACTATTTGAGTGATAGATTATATTATAAATACAATCAAATGATTATTAGAATGTTTGAATGAACACAGGAGGAAAAATTATGAAAGAAATTTGTGAAATTACGTGTATTCATGAGGATAAAGTAAAACATGTCCAAGACAAGTTAAAAGAGAAAAAATCAATGGATGTTGCAAAAGTTTTTAAAGCTCTTTCTGATGATACACGTGTAAAGATTGCCTATGCCCTTACACTCGAGGAAGAATTATGCGTTTGTGATATTGCCAATATTATTGGATCAACAACAGCAACTGCGTCACATCATTTACGTTTACTACGAAATTTAGGATTAGCTGAATATCGTAAGGAAGGGAAATTGGTTTATTACGCTATTCATGACCCATATTTTAAGAATCTAATCAGTGTTGCATTTGAAGATTATAAAGAAGGTGAAACTAATGACTGAGGAAAAACAGGTATTCCGCGTGGACGGTTTCTCTTGTGCCAACTGTGCAAGTAAATTTGAACGTAATGTAAAAGAATTACCTGGTGTTCAAGATGCAAAGGTGAACTTTGGGGCATCTAAAATATCAGTTACAGGCGAAGCAACCGTGGAAGAGTTAGAAAAAGCAGGTGCTTTCGAAAGCTTAAAAGTATCGCCAGAAAAACCAAAACGTGTTGCTCCACCCCAAACAGATACAACTTATAGAGTTGAAGGCTTCTCTTGTGCGAACTGTGCAGGTAAATTTGAACGTAATGTAAAAGAGCTTCCTGGAGTACAAAATGCAAAAGTAAACTTTGGTGCTTCTAAAATTTCCGTAACAGGTGAAACGACTATTGCAGAACTTGAAAAAGCTGGCGCATTTGAAAATTTAAAAGTCTCAATTGATACACCTTCATACAAATCAAAAGCACCGATTTCTGACAAAAGTGATGAGCCAGTTGAAAAGAAAGTGCCATTTTATAAAAAACATAGCACACTTTTATATGCAACCTTGTTTATCGTATTCGGTTATCTATCTCAATACGTAAATGGTGAAGAAAACCCTATTACTACCCTATTATTTGTAGCTTCGATTATAATTGGTGGTTTCAGTCTTTTCAAAGTTGGTTTCAAAAATTTAACTCGCTTTGACTTTGACATGAAAACATTAATGACGGTAGCTGTCATTGGTGCTGCATTTATTGGGGAATGGGCAGAAGCATCCGTTGTTGTTATCTTATTCGCCATTAGTGAGGCGTTAGAGCGTTACTCAATGGATAAAGCACGTCAATCAATTCGTTCATTGATGGATATCGCACCAAAAGAAGCGTTAATTCGACGAAATGGTCAAGAAATCATAGTAAACGTAGATGATATCGAGATTGGCGATATTATGATTGTTAAACCTGGACAAAAAATTGCCATGGATGGTGTCGTTGTTAGCGGCCTTTCGGCGGTTAACCAAGCAGCTATTACAGGTGAATCAGTACCAGTTTCAAAAACAGTAAATGATGAGGTATTCGCCGGTACACTAAATGAAGAAGGTTTATTAGAAGTTAAAATTACAAAATACGTTGAAGATACAACGATTTCAAAAATTATACATCTAGTTGAAGAAGCTCAAGGTGAACGTGCTCCTTCACAAGCATTTGTTGATAAATTCGCTAAATACTATACACCAATTATTATGGTCATTGCAGGGCTTGTAGTAATTGTTCCCCCACTCTTTTTTGATGGTAGTTGGGAAACTTGGATTTATCAAGGTTTATCTGTTCTTGTAGTTGGATGTCCATGCGCACTTGTTATTTCCACACCAATTTCTATTGTTTCAGCCATAGGTAATGCTGCTAAAAAAGGTGTGTTAATTAAAGGTGGCATTTACTTAGAGGAAATGGGTTCGCTTAAAGCAATTGCTTTTGATAAAACAGGTACACTTACAAAAGGTATTCCAGTAGTTACAAACTTTGATGTAATGAGCAAACAAAAAGATTCAAAAGAAATTCTAGCGATTATTACAGCTTTAGAATATCGCTCACAACACCCTTTAGCGTCTGCGATTATTAAAAGAGCTGAAGAAGAAAAGGTTTCATTCCAAGATATCAATGTGGATGCTTTCTCAGCTATTACTGGTAAGGGAATTAAAGGTGAAGTAAATGGCACTCTGTATTACATTGGTAGCCCTAAATTGTTCCAAGAATTAAATGTAGTTATTCCAGAGAGCTTAGAAGAAAAAATAAAAAAGCTACAAAATGAAGGCAAAACTGCCATGATTTTAGGGACTGAAAAAGAAGTATTAGCAGTCATTGCTGTAGCTGATGAGGTACGTGAATCTAGCCAAGAAATTATTGAAAAATTGCATAACATGGGTGTTAAGAAAACAATCATGTTGACTGGTGATAATAAAGGGACTGCGCATGCAATCGGTCATCTAGTAGGGGTTTCTGAAATTCAAGCTGAATTAATGCCCGAAGATAAACTTTCCTATATCAAACAACTTCGAAAAGATTATGGTAATGTCGCAATGGTCGGTGATGGTGTTAACGATGCTCCTGCTTTAGCAGCTTCTACTGTAGGTATCGCTATGGGTGGCGCTGGCACAGATACTGCATTAGAAACAGCAGATGTTGCTTTAATGGCAGATGATCTGCGTAAGTTACCATTCACTATCAAATTAAGTCGAAAATCATTAAATACTATTAAAGCCAACATTATCTTTGCAATAGCGATTAAACTTATCGCCTTATTATTAGTAATCCCTGGTTGGTTAACTTTATGGATCGCTATAATGTCTGATATGGGGGCAACTCTGTTAGTAGCTTTAAATGGATTACGTTTAATGCGTGTTAAAGAGTAATTAAACTCACCTTTCAATAGATGGGCTTTGATATGAAAGCCCATCTATTTTATGAATAGGGAATGGCAACAGAATTGGACAGCTTTTTTAAGGGGAATAAATAGCTCTTTTCAAGTATAAGGGGCGTATAAGTAGCTTGACAAGGAGCCTCTATGGGCATGATTCTTTGCCCCAAAAAGCCAGCTAAATAAAAGTTTTTACTATAAAAATAAGAAGAATCTATTTTAAAATAGATTCTTCTTAAGTAAATTTGATTGGCTATCTTTCTCACAATAATTAGATGTTGTTTTAAACTTAGTTTCCTATTTTATTAATGTAGATACCCTCACATGAGTTAAACAGAGCAACAATTATTCAAGAGATTTCATATTAACGTCTTTTGTTTATACTACGGCTCTCGAGTCGATTTTCTGTTTCTGTTTCTTCTTCTTGTTCTTTTTCTTATACCACCACATATAGACACCAGTGAACATCAGTATAGATGGAGTAAGACCACCGATAGCATACAAAATTTTAGTAAATAAACCACCGAAACTACCGGTATGTAATGGAAAGTGCCATGTTTGATACATAAGCCCACTATTAACATGAGGATCTAGCTTGCCCACTACTTTTCCGCTATACGGATCTAACCATACTTTTACATTTCCATTGCCTGGATCAAATGAACTGCTGATACGAAATTCCACTGCGCCTTCTGGGTTTCCACTTTCAACCTTTTTGGGCATTCTAACTTGCATAATTGTTCCCTGAGGTACTTCTTTTTCAGCCCTACTGAACAATTCATCAAGTGGAAGCTTACCACTAGGAAGGGCTTTTGAGATAAGCTGCTCTTCTGGAGGCATCACCTTTGCTTTTCCACCAAACCAACCAAAAATCATTTCATCATACACAAAAAGTGCTCCTGTTAATGAAACAACCAATAAAAACGGAATGGAAACTCCACCAATGACTTTATGTAGATCATATTGTCGTACATAAGGGTTGGCATTACGTCTTAAAATAAACCCACTTGCCCACTTTTTAATCCCTGGCCACCATAAATATAATCCTGATAATGTAATGAAAAAGAAAATAAATCCAATCATACCGATGATCTTCTCACCATTGAAATCTTTTAACAGCAACTTTTCATGAAACTCCGATATTAGGTTGAATAATGCTTTATCCCCTAATGTTCCGTTTATGTATCCTGTTCCTGGATCTACAAAAATATTTAGTTGTTCTTTTCCTTCTTTAAGGCGGAATAAGTAAACTCCTCGAGCGTTAGGTTCACTTGGAGTATATACACGATCAATTTTACCTTTTGGATGTGCTTTTGATACAACCTGCAAGGCTTCCTGGTACGATACTTTTTCACCTTCCGTTACTTTATACAAATTAGGATGCAGCATGCTGTTTAATTCAGGTTCAAAGACTAGCAAACTTCCTGTTAAGCCAATGAGTACTATAAAAACCCCTGCTAGCATACTAAGCCATAAATGAATTTTTGAGATGATTCTACGTGTTTTAATAAAAATGCCTTCTTTCTAAAAGTAGTGTGAAATTGTGAATGTAGTTAATAATATAAAAGAGAATGATAATCATTGTCAATAAGGATTGTTGAAAATATGCTATTTATTTTTAATAGTATTATTCAATAGTTACAAATGTTCAAATAAGCAATTTTTTGATTAGTAAATTAGTATTAACAAATCCGTTTTCATCCGGTTAGATATACTTAGTCGCAGAAAGACTGTCATACACGTAATGATGTTTTAATCTTACAGTCAGAATGTTGTCCCATACATAATAAAAAGCCATACCCGATTGGATATGCCCTTTAGTTAACATTATTTTTAACCTATCATCTTATAATTTTTTAGACGGTTCACTATACAAAAAATAACCATTTACTAACTCTTTGGAAAATTATTTTTAAAATTAAATTTATTTAAGTAGATATTTATCGCAATCCCTCTTGAAATATTTCCATATTATAATTATAGAGAGGAGGGTAATTGCTATGTCTGATTATTATGGTAGTGGCACAGGTTCAGCTTTTGCGCTAATTGTTGTTCTATTCATTCTTTTAATTATTGTCGGCGCAGCTTTCATGCATAGAGGTTATTAATACCTAATACCGCCAATAATGCTCATAACTATTGTAAGGTAATACTAATTTAACCTTACACCTTTAAATCGGAACTAGGGGTCACAATCCTCCGGTGACCCTTGTAATATTTTCCTCTTTTAATGTCATTCTCAACCTCCCAAGACATAATAAATAGCCAAACTTTATGTGACTTTAATTATAGTTCCCATTATTATCTTTAAATGTTCAAATCTCTTACTTTTAAATACAACTCAGTGTCAGATTTTGTGTTAATCTTATCTAAACTTTAGATTTTTTAACTTCATGAAATTTGCTAGTGCTTACTTTTTTAATGAATTCGTATTTAGTAATTACGGTTGTTATTAAAGTTAATTTAGGAACTGTAAAGTAAATTATTACTGCAGAAGCAATGCCAATAAAAGCACCTAGAAGAACATCTAATGAACTCCCACCCAAATTCGTAAAGTACAGCAAATGGTTGTTGCTTAAGATGCAATAATCCTACAAATTTCCAATAATCTCAACCAAGATGAATGCCATACCTGCGCTAATGAGCATTATTTTCTTTATTTTTAGTAAACCAGAACAGTATAATAAAAATAGCTAAGAAAAGTACTTATATGAGGAAATATTAACGATTATGGAAGAAGAAATAGAATAAATAGAGGTGAAGATAAGATGAAAATAAAAACAATTTTGTTTTTAATTATTTGTTCTATATGGTTAGTAGCTTGTAACAGTAATAAAGAAACAACTAAAACTATAGAAATTCAAGAATTAATTAATTTCGAAGAAGAAAAACCAGACACATTACAATTAATATCTGATGCGAAGGATATTAAAATTATAGAGAAAACATTTAAAAAAGCTAGAGAATTCGGTGAAGTAGAAAACAAAATAGTTCCGCAATATAAGATCAAACTAAATGATGAGGAATACTATTTATGGATAGACAATACAATTACAGGGACAATAGCGAACGTGAATAGTAGAAATATGTTTTACAATATCCTAGCTACCGAAGAATTTAAAAAGGCCATTCATTATCAAGAACAAAATTAAATTACATAAATTACTTCTACAAAATTTGATCATGGCTATTGGGATAATTTTTTCTTTGAAATTATCTTCTTCCTAGTAAATATAGCAACAATCTTTACGAAAAGAGCATGCCCTTACTTTATGTAGTAAAAAGCATGCTCTTTGTCTTATTTACGTTTATTTACAGGTGTGTTGATTAACCATTTTTATACATCCAAAGAGGCTGATTTCCGCTACGGGCTACTCGCTTTCCCGCGGGAGTCGAGTAGCCCTACGCTACAATCAGTTAAAATAGAAATATATTGGCAAAGTGGTAACGAAAAAATCCTTTTATCGCTCAATAATAAACTTATTTTTTCCTAATCAACACGCCTGCGTTTATTATTATATATAGTTTCATTGGATTCAGTCAGTGTACTCCGAAATATCAATTCTCATTTTAGCGTTATCCCATGCACTTTATTACCAACGTTTTTAACTGCACTTTTTTGTAAGTTACTGTTGATCAGGTTCTATATAGTAAGGATTTATATGAATAAGGACTTCCCCTACATCTGGATATTTATTTAATATTTTATTTTTTATTTCACGAGCTATATCATGGCCTTGTTTAATTGTTAAATCATGGTTAAGTGATAGACGAACGTCTAGAATCTTATAGTGACCGTGTTCTCTTGCACGGATTTTGTCTATTCGTTTTACTTGGTAAAATTCATGAATAGTGGCTTCGTAACCGTCTAAAAGAAACTGATCCACGCTTTTTTCCATTAAAATATCAACAGAAGGTCTAATTAATTCCATTGCGATTCTAAAAATAAAATAAGCTACTAAAGCACTTGCGATAGCGTCCGCGTATAACAAAAATGTCCATCCAATTGCATTTCCTATAATCGCTAAGAGGACTCCTATAAATGCTGCAAGGGAAGCAACAATATCACCTTTATGATCATAAGCAATCGCTATAATAGCCTTACTATTCCACTTTTTACCCTGTTTTATGGAGTATCTATATAATATTTCTTTCGCTATATAAGAAATTATCGCTGCAATTAATGCACTGTACTGTGGTACACTGGGTTCTTCCAAAAATGCTAAAATTGCTTCTACCAATATATATAGTGAAACTAATATTAAAATAATTCCAACGATCGCTTCACTAATAACCTCTGCCTTACCATGCCCAAAGGGATGATCCTTATCAGGTGGTTTATTAGAGATACCTACAACTGCTAGCACAGCAATCGAAGCTACTACATCTGCCCCAGAGTGAATTCCGTCTGCAAAGACAGCCTCACTACCTCCAAAAAGGCCAAAGAAGATTTTACCTATCATTAAAATTAGGTTGGATATAAGTGCAATCCATGCAACTTTTTTACTAATTTGTTCTCTCTCACTAACCATTTGTTTCTCCTCCGATTAAGAGTTTTATATTTAAAATGAGGGAAAAATTCTCCTCAAATACCCTTAATCTTCTTCCTTCAATTAATACTCAACTATGATATCAGACGAATATCGAGTGGGTCTACAGCAACCTTTTTTTCCATCACTAAATAAATTTAGAGCATAAAAATAAGTTGCCTCAGACCAAATTAGTAACTCGTATTTACTGTGAATTTCTCTTTCAGAATATCCTTCAAATGGATTCTTCATTACAGTGTAATTGCAAACTTTACTGCCACCATAGTCTTCTTCTTCAGATCTTTTGGGCGCACAATCCATACTAGTTTTGTAGCAGGTTTCTCATGTTGATTGAGCAATAGTCAGTAAGGTATTGATCGTTAAATGCCCCCCTCCAAGAACAGTAATCTTCTTATCTGCGCATCTTGTAGAGTTCATCTTTATATTTGGAATTCCATACTTAATGCGTTCTACCAATACGTTGGTGCCTAACATCTGTTGAAGAGTTTGCTTGGTTTGGATTTCCCCACATAGTTAACTAATTAACAGAATTTTTCTGAATTATATTTTAATCCCTTGTTAAGAATCATTGTTGATGGTAATATATGAATATATTATATGAATATTCACGAGATATATTCATAAAGGAGGTGTTCACCTTTGGCAAGAGGGAAAAAAGTATTTTCTGAAGAAGATAAAATTTTGATTAAACGTAAATTGAAAGATGAGTGTATGGCATTTTGGATTTCTCAAGGTTATAAAGAAACGAGTATTGGTGCGTTTTGTAAAAAAATAGAAATATCAACGGGTACTTTTTATAATTTTTATTCAAGTAAGGAAGAACTTTTTTTTGAAGTTTTGTATGACGTTCAAAATACTATTTATGGAAATTTTATGAAGCGAATTGAACAATGCCCTGAAAAGTCCGGGTTTGAAACAGCAATACTCGAGCTTTACTATGAATACGAAAGCAAACCATTTCTTTATGACGTAAAAACGATCGATTTCACATCATTTTATAGTAAACTTTCGGAGGAAATGAAAGAAAAACTAATATTTGATAGTAGTGATCTTTTTCGTACTGCAATCCAACGAGCAAATCTTAAATTAAAGGTTTCTGAAAAATTAGCATTTTCAACATTCACCGTACTTCTTTCAAGTATTACGAGTAAAGATGTAGTTTCACAGAACTGTGATCATTTTGCTGCATTTCAATTTATGACTAAACAGTTGGTAGCAAGTATTTTTGAGTAGAGGCTCCATTTCAAATATAAAATTGGAGGATAGCAATGACTTTATTTTGGAGTATTATAGACTTTCTTAAAGGAACAGCACCTTTTTTTATCATGTTTGATATCATTGTAGCAATTGTTCTACTAATCTTAGGGTTAATGTTACTATCCAAAAAGAATAGGGCACTGAAGACGAAAAAGATTGCCGGAATGGTTTGTTTATCAATTGCATTGTTAACTTTTTTGGGTGCTCTGTCCAATGCTTTGTTTTCTTTCTTCGTATTTTAAATTTCAAATGAAAGAGGGATAAAAAGAGATGTTAGACAAACTATATACTATCATGGACACGGCTTGTAATTGGGGAAATAAAAATTGGGGAACCTCTATTCGATTCCCTAAACCAATAAAAAAATCCATCGTATTTAGTGCATTTTCAAGTGGAATTATTAGTAGTGCACTCTTGATATATGGGATATTTTTCAACAAAAAATGGGTTTTGTTATTTGGTGGACTTGGAATCATTAGCAGTGTTTTTATATTTCGACAAAGTGTAAAAAAGGCTTAGATATTAATACATTATCTTATTGTATAGTAGTGAATTAAGAGGCTGGGACAAACCTAGTCAAAACTTTAAAAAGCGCGAGAAATCAATTTCAGAAACATTGATTTTCTCGCGCTTTTCTATTGTGGGATTTTTAAATTTCACTTTAATTATATTCTTGTTCCCCAACCTCGTTTTTATATCTATATGTTACTTTTTGTTTTTTTCTGCTTGCATGGAATCTGTTACTTTTTCAGCTTTTGTCAGCTTTCCTTCTTTTTCAAGTTGGGCAATCAGTTCGTCTACTGTGATCCCTTTTTCTTTAGCCATTTTTTCTAGATTGACAGGTTCACTGGAATTAATGACTTCACTTATAGTGCCAGACATATTTGACTTGCTAGTACCTTCAGCTTTTACGGATTCAGTCACACTCGCAGCTTTTGTCAGCTTTCCTTCTTTTTCAAGCTGAGCAATCAGTTCGTCTACCGTGATGTTTTTTTCTTTAGCCATTTCTTCTAAGTTGACAGGTTCACTGGATTTAGTAGTTTCCCTCATGTCGTAGTTGCTCGCAGCAAATGCAGATCCTGCCACAGCAGATAACCCTAGCATAAGTGTAGCAATAGTTAATGTTTTCTTCATATTAATTTCCTCCTAAAATGGTTTTAGCCTCTACCCAAGATGTGTAACAATGATAACCGTTCTTTTTTTTCAAATTGCTCTTAAAATATCCATTGTAACCTTAGAGCTTTTTTCATCGCTCGTCTGTAATATTTACGATCCCCCTATCTGACTTAGTCATCTATTTTCTTTACAAGAGAAAGTCTGCTATCGATAGTACTCAGACTTCATCGGCATTACCTGCAACCTTTCTACTTGATATCACGAGTTTATAACAATTCATGTTAAATCCTTGTTAAGAAGAATATTTCTCAAAAATCCGCAGAAAAAAGGCTTTAAATAAACAGTTCTAACTGCCACTTAAAGCCTTTTCATTTCCTGTTAAATTAATTTAAATTAAAGTAATCTTAAACCAAGTACCGCCATTTTCATTGTCTGTAACTGTAATTTTTCCGTTGTGCTTGTTTATGATACTTTGCACAATAGAAAGTCCCAAACCTGAACCGCCCAATTCACGAGAGCGTGATTTGTCCACTCTGTAAAACGGCTCAAAGATATTCCTTTTTTCCTCATCAGGGATACCAATTCCTGTATCTTTTATGTCAACTATTACTTGCTTATTTTTCATTTTAACAGAAATTATTACCATACCACCGTCAATATTGTATTTAATACCATTTTCAACAATGTTATAAAGTGCTTGATAAAATAGGTCGGTATTACCGTGAACAACACTTTCATCGCAATCCAAAAATAATTTGACATTTTTTTTATCGGCAATATGAGATAGCTCGGAAACAATATCTTCTAAAACATCCTTCACACAAATAGTTTCATTCGCAAATCCATCATTCATATTTGTCATATCCAAAAGGCTCCGAACAAGCTCCGATAATCGCTGTGTTTGCTTTTCAAAAACAGAAATCAGTGCATCATATTCTTCTGTAGAATGGGTATGTTTCTTTTTAAATACATCAACCTTTGTTTTTAAAACCGCAAGTGGCGTTTGAAGTTCATGGGCCGCATTTGCAGAAAAGCGACTTTGCATCATAAAAACATCGTTTAGCTTATCCGTCATTTCATTAAAAGAATGCGTTAGCTCAGCAATTTCATCATTAGTTGGTGGAATGTCCATCGTTTCTGATAGATTATGCACAGTCCTATTCTTAATTTGACTATTTAGTGTATCAAGTGGTTTTAACACTTTGCCCGATACATAATATGTCACTGCGCCACCACAGACAATGATTAAAAGCATATAAAATATACTTTCAAACTGAAAGTCCGTTCTTGCATTTTGTGCATCTTCAGATGGTGTAAGCATCATGTCAGTTGATGGCGTTTGGAAATTGTCAATAACATTGCTATCTTTACCAATCTCTTGTGCAGGTAATACAGAGACTGCATCAATTTTTGTTGCCATTATACCAGCAGAAAAATTTAAAACTAATGTAAGCCCTACACAACAAATCGTTAATAAAATTACCATCATTGCAGTAAGTCGTAGCCGAATTGGCATTTTTTTAAACATCAAGCGTCACCATCATTTTTAATAATAAAATAACCCTCACCTATCTTAGTACATATTGGATCATAATCCAAAAGAGTTTTCAGCTTTTTTCGTAGCGTTGCAATGTGAACTCGAATAGCGCCACTAAAGCTATCGGCATTTCCATCCCAAATGTGATCAATAAATTCTTCTTGACTAATAACTCGTTCTTGATGAAGCAGGAAGTATTCAAGTAAGGCGAATTCTTTTTTTGTAAGTAACAATTCATTTTCATCTACAAATGCAATGCGTTTAGATAGATCTATATTTATCCTACCGCAAGTCAAAAGATTGTTTTCTTGAATAAATTTCCATCTTAATAAATTTCTTATTCTTGCTTCCAATTCCGCAAAGTCAAAAGGTTTTGTTAAATAATCATTCGCACCAAAATCTAAACCTTTAACTTTGTCATTTACACTGCTTCTTGCACTAAGGATTAAGACTTTTAATTCTTTTTTTTCTTCTCTTAACTTCTCTAAAACCTTTAAACCATCCATTTTCGGAAGATTTAAGTCAAGTATTATTAAGTCATAATTTTCAACGTACGCCAGTTCATAAGCATCTTCCCCATTACTACATGTATCAACTGCATATCCTTCTATTCGAAGTCCCTCAGCTATCGCTTCCTGTAAATCCAACTCATCTTCAACTACAAGAATTCTCATATCGTAATCACCTCATTTCTACTATTTTAAATAGGTGTGTGTTAAATCTATGTTAAGTAAGACGTTAAAAACTCCAGCTCCATTTTGACGACACGAGCTATCTATGTTTCACATTAAAAGAACATGTGCTTTCATTTCATACTCAGTCTCTTTCCATCTATAAAAGTATTTAACTATACGTCATTCTTGCCGAGCATAAGTCGAAATAGTTCAAACAATAGGAAGTTGAAAAATATCCAAACTCCTCCATATATATATCCACCTACTACGTCACTGGGAAGTACATTGGTCGATACAATATTCCCTAGTGCAAGACCCAGTAATAAGAGTAAACCCAATAAAGGAATAATAATGGTCCAATAATTGTTTTTTAAGTGACGTACAAGTAAAAATATACATGTGCCATAAATGATAATCATCATAGTGGCTTTTAAATCAGGAAAATTAGCTGAATGAAATTTTCCCTCGAAACCAATCGAACGGAGGAAAGAAAAAGCCTTCAAGACAATTGCATGAAAAGGTATTCCTCCCAATATGGAAACAATGAGTAGAAGATATTCTAGCAACCTGTGCTGTTTCTTTATCCAAATACTTAGGATAGTTACAGCTATAATGCCTGTAAATACGAAAGGCTGTTGAAATATTAAAAATCCTCTCATCCAGTTCATATAAACCGAAGAATGAACAATATATTCGGTAATTTGATTAAACTGGGCAACATCATTTTCTAAATATTCTTGTGCTATCCCAAACATCAAAATCACCATCCCAATTAGAACAGAAGTTAGGAATATAAGAAAAATTTCTGTGGCCCTTATTGTTCTTAATCGGTTTGTTAACCATGTTAACAAATGAATAAAAGAGTTTTTAATTTGAATTTTATAAAACCGAAAGACGATATAGCCTACTAACAGAACAGCCAAAACTATAAGAAAAATAATAAAATATTTACTTGCTGCTTGATGGAATGTATCCCATTTTGGCCCTAATACTTTTCCAAGCGTAATAAAACTAATTCCCCATAAAAAGGCACCCGTATATGCAGGTATGATAAATTTTCGATAAGGCATTTTTGAAATACCTGAAACATAACCAGTAAAATGCCTTACACCAGGGATAAAATAAGCAAAAACTAAAAATTTACTGCCTGTTCGTTCAAACCAAGCAGCTATTTTTCTATATCTTTCGGGTCCTAGATGTACATATTTACCATACCTCTCAATTAGTTTATAGCCCCCTACCTTCCCTATCCAATAAGTCATCGTAATCCCTGCCCCTGCAGATAAAAAAACTGTAAGAATTGCCAAAAAATAATTCATGTGCCCTTGATAAACAAAGTATCCTGCATAGCTCATTAAAAATTCCCCAGATATAGGAAGCGCCAGGAGTTCTAAAAAGATTCCTATAAATAAAATCATGTAACTGTGTTGTTCAAATAGAGTGATTAAATATGACATAAAAGCCTCCAAATTTATCAATAATTTTAACTTCTTTCAGCGGGTGTCTAAACATCAACTGAAATAGAGGAACTCAGACTAAGAACTTCACATCCTACGAAAACGCCTGAGTGATTAACATCGTGTTGGCCCTCGTGCTGTTGCTATTGCTGACGCTACGTTAGCACTGCGCTTTCGCACAAAAAACATCTGCTGCCTAAGCGCAAAGCCAATTCCGGACGCAATTTTGCCGAGGCATAATTGATTCAAATAAGCAGGAAACTTCTTAACTTTATCTACAATTTATCACTATTTCAAAAATAATGTTGCTAATTAAGGAATTTTTAATTTTTTATAAAGGAAATGAACAGGTTTCACGACAGAAACGAATAAAATATTCAAATTCCAATCTTTAATGAATGGTTGCATAAAAAACAGTGGCTTCAAACTACAGTACAGGGATTAGCATTCATTAGAAATTACAAGAGGCCAAGATATAACTGGTCAAAACCATAAAAAGCGCGAGAAACCAATTTTAGAAACATTGATTTCTCACGCTTTTCTGATAAATATACTTATGTCCCAGTCTTTTGATTTTCTCGCTCAATTAATTGCTTTTAGAATTTAAAATTACACACATTTAAGTATTGCTATTTTCGATGTCGAATTATTTATATTCAGAGTTATCACTGACACCCATGCCGAACACGATTTCTTATCCAGACTCGTTATATAATTGTTTACTTAGATAAAATCACGCTTAAATTGAGCAGTTTAACTAAATAAGAATAGTTACTATTCAATTGGAGAAAATATGCTTTAATAATATCATGTAGGAGCGATAAAATGAAAAAACGGTTTCTTATTGTTTTGTTATTAACTGGCGCATTAATTAATATATCCATAAACGAAACAGTAAATGCGCAATCAAGCGATTCCCCACAACCACTTGAAGAATTTTTTCCTAAAATAGGATATAAAACTGTAGAATCTGCGTTAAAGGATTTTGAACAACATTATAAAAAAGAACTGAAGCTACCACTTAGAGTACCACCAATAAGTTTCACACACCGTTTTGGAAGATTTAATAATTTAGATGGAGATATGAATGATACATTTGAATTAACAATGATAAGTGATCAATTCCCTCAAAATCATTTTAAAATAGATGTTCGTCCAGTTCAGCATAAAATTCCATTCAAAAAGTATATTTCTAAAGTATTGAAGTTAAAAAATGGAAGTGATGCAGCATATATAAATAATCCAAGATTTGGTTTTAATATGTTGGTCTTTGAAAGAGATGGTTGGCAATATATGTTTGGTGTTGATCGAGATGTGTCGGATAAAGTAACTTCTGAAGTCCTTATTGAGATAGCAAATTCTATTGATTATACAAATGAATCCATTTCATAAATCACTTTTTCCAAGAACTTCGATTGCTATTGATAATTGAAGTGACCAATACCAGTTTTTTCACTCTCCTCAATCTATGTTTAAAACAGCTTGGAGGCCATACATTTCCCCTTTGTTTTCATTCGATATATAACCGCCTACTTCCCCAACTTCAAAATGCTCTGCCATTTTAATTGTTTCCTCATCTGACTGTACAATTGTTGATGGAGCATCTGTTTTTTCAGATAGCACGATGCCACGTACCTTACTAGTATCTAATGGGATACCAACTGTTCCGATTCGCTCCCCTGCACTATTTAAAGGAATCGGATTTCTCTTCCCTTGTACATCAGATTGCTGGATCACCAGAGTGCTCGTTTACAAATAATACCAGCTTCAGCCATCTGTTGATCTACCTTTGGACCAAGTGAAGCTCCTGTTTAAACATCAACTTGGAATTTTTCCCGCTGTGCTTTTTCTATAAGCGATAGTGGTACTATTTTTGCATCGCCTGCCCTCGTAAAGCCATTCATTCCTACTTTTATCCAAGATGCCGCTTCTTGAGCTGATACAACTTTATTCTGTAAGGCAACATGTCGAATTTTATTATGTGCTAGTTTTAACACAATATATGAATCCCCTTATTTACTATCAATTTTTATGCAGACAAAGGTGAGTGCAAGACGCAGTCACAAACAATAACTATTGCTTATAAAGAATTATTAGAATCGAATTTCTATATATCAATTCTATAATTTCTATAATAACCATAGATTTCTTCTATGATTTTTCCTTCAAATTATACTCCCCTAGACATTCTAAGTAAGAAAAACCGTGAGATAAGTATGTAATGATGATACGAAAAAATGAATTTTATAGAAAAATAACGGTTTTTCAGTTAGATGAAACATCCAAATTAACACTTTAGACCCTTTCTATCCAATTATTACAACTATTTTTAGTAAAATTGCCCATGATTATTGCAGAAGTTTTACACAGTTAAAATTAAGGTTTCAATTTTGCTGTTTAAGGGGAATCGGTAATATTAATGAAAAATAACTCTTGCCTGTTTCATGCTATTCTTACATTATTCAAAGTCGAAAGCTTTTTGAAAGGAGTAAGGTTTAATTGAAGAAAAAATGGTTACTACCCATTTTCGCATCGTTTATGTTCTTCACAGGCATGGGTATTCATGATGCGAAAGCGGCAACAATAGATGATATAACAAATACAGCAAAAGCATATATAGGTGTTCCTTATCAATATGGAGGAACGGATATTAAGACGGGTGTAGATTGTTCAGCATATACACAAATTGTTTTTTCTAAGTTAGGGATTTCCCTACAACGTACATCTACAGCTCAATATCAGCAAGGTACTTCGATTGCTAAAGATCAGTTGAAGACTGGTGATCTTGTGTTTTTTAATACTTCGGGAAGCGGTGTTTCCCATGTTGGCATATACATAGGTGACAGCAATTTTATTTCAGCTACTACAAGTTCTGGGGTTAAAATCGATAAAATTAATGATCCTTATTACTGGGGATCTCGTTACGTAGGGGCAAAACGCATTGCAAACTTCACTGATAATGATTTGGGAGAAGTAAAAGGTACTGAAATCGACTTTAGCGTTTATGCATCGCGTGGAGAGGTAGCACTTAAACTGGCTAATCAATTACATTTAGATACTAGTAACACCAATTCAAGTTTTCCTGATGTAAGCCCATCGTCTAAATATGCAGGTGCTGCGGAAGCACTAAAAAAACTCGGCGTTTTTACGGGTGATGTAAACGGAAAATTTAATGCAGGTTCCCCTATAACACGTGGTCAATTATCGAAAGTTTTAGTGGAAGCATTCCATTTAAAACAACAAGGAACTGCGTTACAATTTGTTGATGTTCCAAGGACGCATTGGGCTTACAATTATGTAGCCATTCTCTCATCCAATAAAATTACGATTGGTAAAGGTAACAATATGTTCGGCGTGGAAGACAATGTCACACTTGTACAATTAGATACTTTTATCCAACGATTAACTCAATAACTTCAAGAAAAGGTGTTTCATCTATGGATGAGATGCCTTTTTTGTTCTTTTGCTTCTAGGCAATATCATTTCACACTCCCCTACTTGTCACGCTTTCTTCAATGAAAACAGAATATAGATAGTATCAATTTCATAGGATTCTTCCAATATCCACGAGGTTTGAGTTAAAATTCGCTGCAACCCTCGATGATTTTTGATCTAACTAAAACCAACAACTTAAGTACACTATTTTAATCTTTAAATCGAGTTTAACTAAAATGTCCAATAAAAAATCACCCCTTACTAGCGAGATGATTTTTATCAAATTATATGCGTCAGTACTCAATATTAGTTTCTGTTGTGCTGAAAAGCATTCTTATAGAACAGACATCGCAAAGTTAAAGTTATAAATCAACATTAATTTGAAAACTCCCTGTTGAAAATAAGGTTTTTTTGATTACTCCTAATCCCATACAGACCAAGCAGCCTCAATATGATTACCTGATGGGTCGGTAAAGACAAAGTATTTAGCATTTTCCCCTCGCATAACAATTTCAGTAACTTCTACACCACTATTTTTTAATGATGTATGTGTATATTCAAGGTCTGGACAATTCAAAGTAAACGTTTGATACGTGCGACCGTCGCGTAAAAAATCTGCTGTTGTAAGATCCTTTGTTTCTACAAGGAGTAATACAACATATCCTTCTGGCGGTGTTAATACTGCTACATAACCAATATCATCTTGAAACTTCGGTGTTTTTAGATGAAATCCAAGTTTATTTTGGTACCATTCAATTGCTTCATCAATATTGTTAGCTGGTAAATAGAGATAACCAACTTTACTGAATAACGACTTTTGTTCTTGAGTAACTTCCAAATTCATCACTCCTGATTTAAAATTTTATAGGCTGGTTAATAGTATTCTATAAAATCCAGTATATCCCTTTTTATAATTGGAATAATTGTTCGACAAGTAATAGCTTATTGATTCTGTTGTTTTAAGAACGACGCAGAATAAATGAATAAACTTTGTAAACAATATCCCTAAAAAGGTGGCGAGAAAATGAAAAAAATAGTGTTTGTTGTCTTACTTTTGTTTATTTCAGTTGGTGCTGTTGAGAAAGTATCTGCTCGTACACTACCATCAACTGAAGACCAAGTGGAAGTCGATGAGCAGCAAGAATTATCAATAAAGCAAGCGATTGAATTAGCCTATCCGCCTGCATTGAAATGGCATAAAAATGCTCAATTATTACAGGCAATAAATATAGATTTAGATAAGCCTGGGAAGTCAATTGGAAGTAACGGTAAAAGAAAGCATTGGAATATTCAATTTGGAGTGCCAGATACTAATAAGTTTTTTTTAGTAACCATTCATGACGGAAAAATAGATGATACAAATGATTTAACGGGGGATGGTACTTCTCCTTACCTTAAAAAAGAGTTTATACAAATGAAAGATATTAAGTATGATTCACCTGAATTGCTGCAAAAAGCTCTAAAAATTGGCGGTGTTTATCCTGGTAAAGATTGGGCTAAAGGGTATAATTTTATGCTTAGAAAAGATACAGAGAGAAATGTTCCCCTTCTATTAGTGATAGGTTGGAATAGTGACCAGACAAAAATAGAAGCAGCGGGCTTTAATGCTTCAACAGGAGAATACATTAAACCTAGTTAAATTTTATTCATTAGTAAGCTAGAGTGGGCTTTTGTGAAATAAGAGGATCAAAACAATCATTCTAGTATGCACTGCCTTTTAATATTTAGCATTTATCACCATAATTCAAGGTCACTTTTACAAGAGTGATCTTATTTTATTTCTAAAACTTTTTTTGAAAATTTTAATTTAATGAGTAGTTAAATATCGCAATTCCTTTTAACAACAATTCATATTATAGATTGTAGAAAGGAGGTAATTACTATGTCTGATTACTGCGGAACTGGCGGCGGTTATGGTACTGGTTCAGCATTTGCGCTAATCGTTGTTCTATTCATTCTATTGATTATTGTCGGCACTAGCTTCATCGGATTCTATTAATACCCAATACCGCCTCCCGTGCCCATAATTTTTAGGATAATATAAACTTATTCTTTCCCTTCGAATATTTACTAAGGGTCACTATCCTCCGGTGACCCTTTTCATATTTTCCTAAACAAAATATCCATTATTTACAGTACTAATATTTTTCATCCCAACTCTTTGAGATAGTAAATTATACAGTCAGTTGAAGATTTTACTGGTATCTAAAATGTTCGTGTTTTATGCAATTAGCGAAGTGTTCAGCCGATGGAGAAATCGCATTTTAACAACTCAAACACGAATGTTCAAGATTGATTATGTCGAAAAAGTTCGTTAACTATACCTGTGGTTAACCTAAGTCCTTTAGCGTTACGAAATACAAATAGTCCTAAATTCAAACATTCTTTACTGCAGGTGAAAAAACATGAAACAGGCCTCAAATAGATAGACAATGTCCCACGTTAAATACAATATTATTTCCCAATTTGCAACTATATTCTTCTGTGCGTACCTTATAAGTTTTAGTTTTGGTCTAGTTCCAAAGGTAAAAAAGCATATTCTCCGTTTTTAATAACCTCACATTTACGAACTGGAATAGGATGGCTGAAAATTGGTCCATCTAATACTGTTGTATGAAACTCTCCACCTTCTCCGCAAGGGTCGATACCACGAGCTTCAAGCTCTTTTACGTATTCATGGGTTAACGGTCGCCCTAAATCGTCCTCTCGCATTCCTAATGATATATTTACAGTTACAATGATTGTAACAAATCCTAGGTTTATGAACTCATCGACAGCTTCACGATGATTCATTTCCCATAAAGGCATGCCTAGCTTTAACCCAGCATTCTGCGTAACCTTGTCATGCCAGCAGCCATGTTCGGGCATATCTAAGTCTCCCGTTACTAATATTTCGGCACCTTGATTTTTAGCTTTTTCTAAAAGGTGCATGAATACATTTTCGTATTCTGTCCAGCTTGCTGCTGCAGTATAAACGGGTAAACCTATAGATTTAGCTTGAGCACGTATGAGCTCCGGAGGCATTCCATGAGATCTGGAACGTTTACCTTCTTCCTCCAGCATGACGATCAGTCCAATCGCCTCTCCAACCTTCATTGCTTTATAGAGAGCTAAGACACTATCCTTTCCGCCGCTAAATGAAGCTATAAATTTATGCCCTTGAGCACTCGTTTTCCAATCTATTAATTCGGTCATTCATATCTGTCCCCTTTATACTAATAAACTTTTTTCAAGCTCCTCCTCAGAATAGCATAAAAACTCATTTGCAATTTTATTATTACAAATGAGTTTAGCTTGTCGACAAAAGAATATATAAATTAATGTGTATGAATAAAAAATAGATGATTTTCACTTCGATTGGACGCTTTCCACGGGCTTGGTTTCAATCTCCTCGTGCGGGGCTTTCAGCGCAAACTCGTCGTCACTCTACGCGAAAATCAACGGTTCCTCATCAAAGCTGAACCAAAAGGCTTGCTTTAATTATTTTGCTCAAGGCATTGGTAAATCGCCATCATATCTCGTTTATTCAACTCACGAATACGGTTGAAAATTGGAATATCTGCAACAGCCTCCGTTCGTAAGCTTTCTACCACAACGTCACTTACTTTGCCAGTTAACCATGTTTGCACGTCTACACCATCGACAATTTCCTTACGCCCTTCATCATTAATACCACTTTCATAGCAACGAACACATGGTACGGATAATTTATAGACGCCATCATGGAGATTATCTTCTGAAATGACTTTCTTCCCATTACAGAATGGACATTTATGACTTGCTTTAATTTTATTAATTTGTGTCACAATTTTTTTGTAGCCAAATGCTTCATAGACGTACGTTAGTTTTTTGTGTTTTCCATTCGTGAAATACTGATCAATGATGGTTTCTCTCGTTTTGTCAATATTGGCAAAATCACAGATTGTAATCAGATTTTTGCTGCTTATTGCTTCGATATTGTCTTTAATTTTGTCCCAGAATGGTAAAACATTATTTAGTACTATTTCATAACCGGCGAAGCTTGCTAGATCTAATTCAAGCATTTTCAACGATACTTGTGTTTCTCTAGGAAGTAAGGAGACATCTTCCGTAAGAGTCATATCGCCACCAACAAGTGCTTTTAGTTTTTCAAGCTCTGGTAAGTTCCCTGCTGTTTTTATGACCTGATCAATCGGTTGATGAATTAGCTCGCGAATATCAGTGTCTCCAAACGTTAGTTTTTTCTTATGGTTTAGGACCGCTCCTTGACAGATTGGACAGGCAATCATCTCTTTTGATGCTTTCATTTGCTCTTTAATCAATGATTTCGAAATGACGATATAACGTCCAAGAATAAAATTAAAACCTTCCCATTTTTTTGAGGACTTACTCGCTTTATCATAAAATGATTTTTCCCAATAACCATATAGGAATGTATGTCTTTCTTCATCTGTCATGTCATTGTAGCTTTTACTAATATCTTGACCCAGTTCATTCTTAATCTCATCAAAAAGGAATTGCAATTTCGGATATTGATAATAGTTTAATACTTCCATCACGTCTGGATGTAATAAGCCATCCCAAAATGGCACAGTTTTGTCTTGAATGACTATATCGAAATCAAATTTTTCAATTTCCAAGCGACCCGAACAGCTTGGGCAATGATTTTCTTGACTAAAGAAATCGAAGCTTCTTGTATCTTTATTCGTCGGATGCGCAGCCACGATATGGTTGATCAGGCCACCAATTTCGTATAAAAAGCTATACTGACTATACAAGTGTCTTTCTAAATCAATGGCAACGACGGGTGCAATTGTTGCAGATTCGTACTCACCATAAATTAAACGAGCCATGGATGATAAACTTTTTAAAATACCGCCTTTATAAATGTTTTCAGCATTTTTAAAATAGCTAATATGATTGTCTTCTAAGTAATGAATACCATTTTTTGAAGCTAGTGTTGACGATATATGCAAGGAAGCATCACTATTTGTACTGTTATGCTGACTGAAATAATCATCATGACTGACAACATCAAGATGTCGAACAGGTTCCTGCTGTCTCTCCCCAAAATCAACGATAAAATCAGAGCTGTCTATCATATAGGCATTATGTTCAATCATCATAATAGAGACGGATTCATCTTGTAGAATGTCCCTAACACTATCAATGAATTGATTTAAAATATTTTGTGATAAACCTTTGGAAGGTTCATCAAAAATAAACAGTGTATGGGGGTTTCTTGCGTTCGAAAACAGCTCAGACACTAAATGAACACATTGAAATTCACCTGTTGATAAAGATTGTGTTTTTCTTTCCAACGTCAAATAGCCAAGTCCAAGCTTAATTAATAAACTTAAGCGTTTATGAGCGATGTCTTCATTCGGAAGATCCTCTATAATGTCCTCAATGGAACGTTGGAAAATATCATCAATGTCGTCACTGTATTTCGTCATTTTCTTTTTAATATCAAGAAACGTTGCAACCGTTGAACGGCTAGTAATCGACTGATTTCGGTCTTGTCCTACCATGACCAGTTTATCTTTTGGATATCGTTTTTGGAAATCCTTGGAAATACACTCATTGACAAGAGTCGATTTCCCACAACCAGACTCACCTGTAACAGTTACGAGTCTATTTTTAGGAATCTCAATGTCAGCCATTTCAATATTACGACAGTAAAGATCATGAAATTGATAATAGTCTGTAGGTATTGCCTGATTTCGTTCCCAATAGACTGGCTCTGGACGTGGTGATACTTCGACAATTTTACCGCCGTATTTCCCACTGCCAGGCCCAAAGAACAGTTGCTCATCTGCTGTATTTAGCACGGTATCAGAATGATCAATAAGCCAAATTTGGTTTTTGAAACCTAATTGTTTAATCTGCTCTAAAATTTTCAACAGCGTTTGGTGATCAAGACCAACAGAAATTTCATCTATAATAATCACGGTATTTTCACTAGCTGCCATAAACTCTGCTAAGTACAGTCGTGTTAATTCCCCACCAGACAAAGTCCCCATAATTCGATTTAACGTTAAGTAACCAATATTCATATTCATAATATTTGTAAGAATACGTTGTCTTTCTTCGCTAATCGCTAATTCCACTGAAAGAGAATAAATCGCTTCTATACTTAAATTGTTAATATCGGAAATACTATGTGGTTGATTCCATAATTCAAGCTTATAGTGTTCAACTTCTGGATTATAGCGCTTACCCTCACACTTTTTACATTCGACATTTTTAGTCGTGCCACGCCCTTTACAAGCAGGACACCAGCCTAATGCATTATTAAAGGAAAAGACTTCAGGCGAAAGATCAAACTTATCCGCCAGCTTTTCACGTATCTCTTTAAAAACACCTGTATGAGTACCAACCGTTGAACGTGGATTGGCAGAAATGGATGATTTCCCGAGAAAAAGGACTAAAGGCATCTCTTCCATCTTGATGGCACTGAAATTCGTTTCCATAATAGTAGGGAATAAATACTGATATTCAGCCTTTGGCAATAAAGAAACGAGACGCTTCTTGGATTCTTCACCAATTGTTTGACAGAATGTAGTTTTACCAGAGCCGGACAAACCAGCAATTCCTAAAGATTGATCTTCCGGCAAGACGACATCTAAACGATTGATATTGTTAGCAATTAATTGATTTATTTTCATCGGATATTCTCTCCATTCCATCTAGTATTGTCATGTTAGCACAACTACAACTGGATTTGTTATGTTTATGACATCCGCCGGAGGCTTTAACTTCTTTCAGCATTTGCTGAAAGAAGTTAAAAAAATGACGCTTTCCTTGTTCCGAAAGCGTCCAATTGTTGAAGAACAGTTTATTTTATTCATTTCTTATTTGATACCTACTTTTGATCTTGAAAAGCACGTATCAAGATGAAGAAATCATATTTTTAAAGTTCTGCTAACACTTTTTCAAGCTGATTACCATTGTTAACCCAAGCGTATTTAGCTCCTTCGATTGCTCCTTGACGAGCTTTCGTTGCTTCACTGAATCCGCTTTGATCAAGATGTAAATGTGTAGTTCCATCTGAACCTTCTGTCAACGTCCATGTCACAGTAGTTGTTTCTCCGGCACTTGCCCAAGTGTAAGATAATGTATGAGGTTCTTCCACTTTAAGTACTTCGCAATTGACAATTCCATCCCACCATTCATTGGGTTCAGCTCGGAATTGGAATTGATGTCCTACGATTGGTTTAAAGTCATTTTTCCAGATCCATTTTGCAAGCGTGTCTGAATCCGTTAATGCGTTCCAAACTTTCTCAATTGAACTTGTAAATTGATAATCTAAAGATACATCTGCTGTCATTTTTCTTCCTCCAATAAAAGATTTAATATAGCCATTCTTTCTTTCCAGAATTCTTCGTAATACGATACCCAATCTTGAATTTCCTTCAACGGACCGGCATTCAACCGATACCTCGTTTCTCTACCAACCCTTCGAGCAATTACGAGATCAGCATCTTTAAGGATAGCCAAATGCTTAGAAACTGCTGTGCGACCCATTTGAAATTGAGACGTTAATTCGTGAAGAGGTAATTCTTTCGCATCTGCTAGCAAACGTATTAATTGACGTCTTGTTGGATCAGCAATAGCAGCATAAACATCACGCTCTAGATTTTTCTCGCTCAAAATCCCCTCTCCCTTATAAATTAGACACTAAATGGTGTCTTAATTATATGACACCATTTAGTGTCCAGTCAAATTTTATTTTGAGCTAATGGCAATAGTTTTATTCTCATATCATCACTAGCGTCGCATTAAAATAATTCCACGCTAATATTTAAACTGAATTTTCTGTAATATATTCCAGGCACGAAAAAATCCTTTATAATGGTTTGGCGGTAGTAACCTATCCAAATCCAATATAAAGGACCAACGTATGGATAAGAATACACGAAAAACATCATTTGAACAATGGCTTTCACCAATTTCAGCAGAAAAAATGCATGAATACGTTGAAAACCATC
>NZ_LITM01000015.1:186655-195409 GCF_001275675.1 Lysinibacillus sp. FJAT-14745
TACATGTCTTCGTTTTTACTCTAAAAAGGCGGAAGAATAAATCTGAAATTTCAGTTAAAATTCATGCGACGGTAGTGTCATATCATGAATAAATGTAGATGGTTGTTTATTTTTATATTGATTCCAGTAAAGAATTCACGAAAGTTCGATTTTTTTCAAAAGAGAATGTTTTTGTGTATTTTTTCTTAGGGTTGGGTATTATTTCGTGTATGGCGGTAGGGACTATCGTAGGCTTATTTCACTTTTAGTAAAATAAATATTAATAAAATATACTCTGAATATCGTTCACAAATAAAAGTTTGGGCGCACATTAAAAAGTCACGAATGCTGTTAAATCAGTGTTTTGTGGTATTTTGTATGAACATTATCTATACAAATTTTTAGCAAAGGTATACGAACATAGTTACAATAAGGCTTTTCAAGATTTTGCAGAAACGCTGTAAATCTGCATTTTACAACCGGCTCCTCAAACTCAACTAATAGAGGCTTTAGTTGAATAATGATCTTAAACACTCGAGCGCTATTATAGGTTAATAAAAAATCCCAATTTCTCAATGTGAATACTAAGAAATCGGGATCTTATTTGATGTAACAGTTAGATCTACTTTTAAATCGCTTTGTTGTGTGCAATATTCAAGCAATTTTAATCATCGTTTATAAATATGAGCGCTTAGCTGGCCATGAGCCTTGTAGTTTACGAAGTTGTACAATTTGTCCTGTATGATAAGCGTCATGCAAAAGGATATTTAGATATTGTTGCCAAACTGGAAGAGAAGGACTAGGTTGATCTAATACTGCTTCTTGAAGGGATGCTAATGAAGATTGTAAGGCATCATGTACGTGAAGCGTTCGCTTCACTGTTTCTTGCCAAGCATCTTCATCATTAGCTTCACCTTGGACAAACGTTTCATCATTATTTTGTGGAGCAACAAATGTGTCATCTTTATGTAAGCGAGAAAGTAAGCGCTCTTTAAAGGTTAGTAAATGGTTTGCATTTTCCCAAATCGTATTAGCGGCCATTCCTTCTGGTTGCCAACATGCTTGTGCAGCAGTGAGATTCTTTAATGCTTCTGATAACGGTGGGTACCATTCTTCTTCGTAAAAAACTTGATTGACTCCATTTTGCAAGAGTTCTTTTTTACTCATTTGGATAGCCTCCTTTTTTGTAACTCTCTAAACATTACTTACTATTAATTTATCAAATTTTCAGAAAATAGTATATAGAAGTGAAAATATACATGGTCTTTATATTTGTGGAGCCTGTATTTTAATTAACGATCTTCCACAATCGGGCACGATTCTGTAATAATGATCAGCGCTCGTTTTCATTAAAGGGCCATTTAAATATGATTCAGATTCATTAATTAAACTGCAGCAAATTTTATTCTTTAAAGAACTGGGATTCTCTTTAAAAGAAATAAAGTTATTGCTAAACGATCCTACTTCTGATTATCAAACAAAACTATCAAGGCAACGTACGCTCATGGTGCAAAAGAAAGAAGGACTTGAAAGTATAATTTCTTTGATAGATTCTATTCTCAAAGCCCAGTGGTGATATGTCAACCATAAAAAACATCGGAATTGGAAATTCTTAAGCTATTAAGCATCTAAAAAACTGTTTTTAAGCGTACTCAAATAAACCTCGCATTTTTCGCGCAAAAAAAGGGCGAAAATGGAAGTCGGTTCAAAGGGTTGAAAGAAAGAGAATGGGTAAATTTACTCTCTCCTTTCGATTGGTATGTACAGCTGATTCGTGCGTAGTAGCGAATGCACGAGGCGTACAAGTTTTCTAGCGGTTAAGACGAGAGCGCGTTTGTGTTGATTCTTCGTAACTTCGTTGAATTTCTTTTGATAAAAGACTTTATATTCAGTGTCATGTTTTCGTATGGCATCAGCGGCTTGAACGAGATAGTAGCGTAAATACTTATTCCCGGTTCGCACACGATGGGTGTTTTCTGATTCATACTCACCTGATTGATATTGTGACCATACAAGTCCTGCGTATTTCGCTAAAGCGTGATGATCATCAAAACGCTTAATGTCACCAATTTCAGAGATTAATCCCGCTGCGTAAACGGGTTCGATGCCTTTTACCGATGTTAATGTTTGGGTGAACCCCTTCATCATACGTTCAATTTCTTTATCTAAGCGCTTGACTTGGGCTTCCATATGGCGAATCGTACTTAAAATCACAGATAGTGATAAATTAACGGGATCCGCCATCGTTTTGTCTAAACGATAGGAGTTGCGTGCCAACTTTTGAAGATATTTTGCGATTTCTTCTGGTTCCGCAAAACGATTCTTGCCCTTTTCTTGTAAGAACTCTACTAGCTCTTCTAGTGGCATTTCTGCAATCATTTCGGGGTCTAGCTCTTCTATGACGGCTAAACTCGTCGTACCAAATGTGTTAGAGAACGGGTTATCTTGGCGTAAGCCACTAAATTTTAAAAACAGTTGATTCATCATGTACGTTTTATTACGTGCAATTTCATGCATCATGTGAAAACGTGTACGTGTTAAACGGCGAAGCGCCTCGTGTTGAAGGGTTTCTTGCATATCATATGGCAAGCGTCCAAAGCGTAAATGATCCGCAATAACCCAGGCATCAATTCGGTCGTTTTTCGGTAACGTATCGTAGCCTTTTTTAAAGCGTGCTACTTTTCGAGCATTGAGCATAAACACCGCTGTTTGAAACAAGGGTGCATAGCCCTGTAATTGATTTTTCAAATAATGGGCTAGGTGCCAACTATATTGGTCCGTTTACTCCATCCCAATTTTTAATTGTGTAAGCTGATTCTTTTCCGCTGTTTTCAAAAGCTTTTGAATCAAGGTGTTCGCACCTTCTATATCATTAGAAACAGAAAAATCAGCAAGCGAATGACCCTCGCCATGCATGAATTGGACATGATGGGAGCGCATACTCACGTCGATACCGACTAGCATTTGTGACATGCCAATCACCTCCTATGGGGGAATAATCAAGATTGTCTCAGACCTGGGTGCCCAGTCGAATCATCGATGTCTGCCTCGTGATGAGCAATCAAAGTGAAGAAGACCATAATGAGCGCTACACTCTCTTCTCCAACAGCGTCGCAGCCAGTGGTTAGACCTTCAATAATGAACGATGGGTAGCAGGCTTTTTAAGCAGTACACATAAAAGTGTCCGCAAGGAGTGAAAGCTATTTCCTGTGTCAACCTTGTCCGTTCCATTGTCTCATGGGCACAGTCTGAGTGAAATAAAAGTTGAAATAAAAAAGGACGAAGTACTAAAATGGAGCCTCCTCCATCCTTCGCCCAAACGATATAAAATTGGATAACACAAATAAGCAGGTAAGCACCTGTTAGCTATACTATTTTGAATGGTTAAAATGGAAGTTTCCTTTTGGTCCCTCGTGTAAACCAGGGTCAAACAGGTAAAACATAAAAAAAGAGTGAGGGAGCCAAAAGGCGACTATCTCCTATAGGAAATCCAACAGATCCCCCAGTTGTCCGGATCAACTGGAAATTCTATCGGAAAGAGCTCTTACTACTAATATACGAGGAGAAAATTCATGAGAAAAGTTATCAATTATTTCTCTATGCAATTTTTTTAGAAAAGCCAATCCTTGATTTTCCCTATCTTCCTCATCTTGTTTGTGTAGCGGAAATACATTTCCATATATTTCATCGTATTCAAGGTTGCTTCCAACTTCCATGAAATATTCAACAACAATCTCTAACGCTTCATGGATGACTTTTTTATAGACTTTAGAATTCCCATCAAATATACTTAACAAATTTAGTCCTCCTTAATTTTTCATTGTCCTTCTCTAAGTGAAAGGTGCATTCTACATATGAAATTATTTTTCATTTGACACGAACTAATGTTGCAATTTTTATTTTTCATCTTCTAAGACGGTTGATTCCATTCGAGTTTTCCCTCTTAGACTTTTATACCTCTTCAATTCTAATGCATTGGCTCCCTTTCTACTATTTTGAAATTTAAGGTATTTGAAACTTTTCTAAATACGTACGAAGGAAAATAAAAAGTCGCATAGCTCATGCGACTTTTTATTATTACTCTTGGTTCATTATCTATTTTATTTGAAAGTTGCTAATATATCATATTGAAAGTTAGCTTGTGCTAATTGATCATTAATTTGATAGTTATATCCTGATTTTGTTTTTCTTTCTTGTTCAGCAAATAAATATAAATTCCTTTTTGCCCTAGATCCTATCACGTAGAGTAGCTTTTTCGAAGCAGATTCAGAGATATCATATGGTTGTTTGATTATTGAATTCCAGTGAGGCACATAACCCCAAAGTAATCCAAATGCAATAACCGTTTCAAATTCCTCACCTTTAACTCCATGACATGTATTTATCACAACACCAGTTGAAGGCTTAAATATATTCTTAAAGTACTGAATGTCATCAGGAGTTCCGATAAAATCAGATGATTCATATCTTGTTTGAATTCCATCAAAGAATATATCCCATTGTTCTTTTAATACATAATAATCATAGATATCCAGGTCAAGTATATTGAAAAATGCTATAAACGCTTTTTTCAAGTATAATATACCTATTGTTTCGTTCGGTTTTATCGAATTAATTATCTTAAGATATCTTCTACAGTCTGTGTACTCGTTCCCTAGAGAACCGTTTGTGTAGCTGTTTAAATCATCAATAATTTGTTTCATCCATCTAAAACGACTCATAGATGTATTTGGTGTTATTTCTGATAAAAATAATCTTGATAATTTCCACCAGAAATTCTCCCTATTTGTTGGGAGTGGGGAAACTCCTGGGGCATCAAAAGGAACATCTGGTAAGATGGATTTTAACTTTTGTGCCAATGGAGTTAAAAAATACCACTGCGGTGCTATTATGCATATTTCGTTTGGCGTTACACCATTATTTAAATTGTAAGTTATGATATCAGCTATCTCTTTAGAAAGATTATCTTTATGTGTTGTTGTATTAAGTGTAATTAAACCATTCTCTTCTGCATACCGACCACATGCCTGAATACTTACTTTTGTTGACTGGAAATTTTTAAAAAAATCAACAATTCTTTGGGAAGAACGGTAATTCCCAGGTATCTCTTTAAGTACTACTTCTTGATTTCCGATTTCTTCTTGTATCTCATAAAGACTTTTAGATGTTCCTCCTAATGAGCCGTATATTGCCTGATCAGGATCCCCTACTAGAAACAATTTACACTTATCGTTCGCCTCGGCAATGACTTGTCCTATAATAGCGTATTGTAGGTCCTGTGTATCTTGAAACTCATCTACAAATACATAAGAAAATAGATTCGCCAGATGTGAGCGTATTTTCTTTTTGCTTTTTAACAGTTTATACGAATAATATAGTAGCAAATCAAAATCTATTTCCTTGTTTTCTAGGATTATATCATGGAACTCTTTGGCAACTTCGTTCGCAGAAAAATCCGAGTTTATATATTCTCCTTCCCTATTAAACGCTACTGTGACATCGTTAAAATAGGGCACTGAATGTTTTTTCTTAAGATCATTTAATATCTTTAACTTTTTATTGTCATCGATGATAGAAAATCCATTTATTAATGCTGGTTCATATGCTGAATACGGTTTAATAATCCACTGGTAGCAAAAAGAATGAATTGTACCAACCCAAAGCTGCTCTTGTGGTATGCCAAGGTCATCTAGTCGTCGTTGTATTTCCTCGGCTGCTCTATTAGTATAAGTGAGTGCTACAATAAACTTTTTTTTACTCTCAAGCTTCTCTAACTCATAAGCAATTTTGCTAGTTAACACCCGTGTTTTTCCACTTCCAGGACACGCAATAACAAGGGCATTTTTATCTGTTGTTACTGCGTCTAATTGATAGGAATTTAAACCAATTAACATACGTGATACTCCTCATAAGTGTCGATTAATAACAAAAGGTCGTCATTATCTTCCAGGTAATCTTTAGATAACTCTTTTATTTTAATACAAGTTCGTTCTATATCATCTAACTTTTCAAGAGTATCTATAAAATCGCACAATTCTTCATGGCTACAATGGTTCTCTACTCGGTATTTCGCCATTTTTTCAAAGTGTTTATAGCCAATATGCCCTGCTGCAAACGCAATAGCTTCTAATATATATACTGGAATAAATGTTTCATAAGTAATCTCCTCAGCAAGTGTTAGGGCAAACCAGCCTTTTCCTACCACCTTATCCGCAAGACGAAGTGCTTCACAGCCAACAGTTATATCATCTTTAGACTTTAATAAAGCCTTTGAAGTGTCAATTGATTTTTGGGATTTATAAATTTTACTTAGTGTTCTTATTATCTCACGACGATTACCGTTTAGGACGAAATCAACTTCAAAAGTATGTTCTGCATAGAACGCTTCAACCCACGGATTGTCAACACAGTATTGATTAAGTTTCTGTTTTCTTTCTTCCCCTTTAATTGCAGAATTCCGCGATTTCTTTTCCTCGTCGGTATCATCGTCTTTATTTTCTTTTAATGGGATAAGAGACTGATCATGATCTGTTATGATGGCACAATGTCTTCTAATTCTTTTATCATCGAATAGATTAGCAATATGGTCGAATACTGTGCTATTCATATTAATTAAACTGATACCAATTTCATCAAGGCTTAAACCAAAGACACTTTTGAAAAGAGTTGGTATTAGGACTAACTCTGCATCGCCTTCAACTAAAATGACACCTTTAGCAAATAAAAGAGTACTTCTTGTAGCGTCAAGATATCGCTCAATTTTTGTGCACTCATTATCATCAAGTCCATTGCTTGGATGACATACAATGGTTTCGTTAGACTCTTTACATAGAATATTTACTGACTTTATTTTATTTGCTGAAGAGATATGAGTTGAATGTGTTGTAGTAATAACTTGTGTGTTTTGAAATTTGTAGTTATCGAACATCGTTTTCTGGATATGAGTATGAATGTGTGCCTCGGGTTCTTCAATTAATAAAAAATGGGCAGCTTTCTCTTCGGTCGGTTGTTTGTACTCATATTCTAGTAGTTTTAATGTTATGTAGATTAAATTTGCCCCACCTAAACTTAAATCTTCTAGTTTGCCTTGATGGCTTGTGTCTTCTCCATCTCCAACCCATAGTGTTAACGACTGGAACAGTTTATTGATATCTTCAGGAAGCTCTGAACGAATACTTACGTTTGGTGCATATGTAAATCCAATTGTTGAGTCAAGTGTCTTTTTCACTTTTTCAGCCAATTCTTTTATCTCCGAAAGATTACTGATATTTTCGTTCAATTCTGTTACCTTAGTTGTAATATTTGATGCATCAGTTACTTGAATATTTTTTGCACTACCCCTTAATAAATTTAATAACGGGCTTTGTTTGCTCTTACGTAACTCTGCCATTACATCTCGGAGAGCCTTAATATACGTACATGCAATTTCTGATCGTACCAAAAAAATTTGGGATGATGTAATGCCTAGTAAATCCTTTTTATCATCATCAGGATTTGGGAAAATAATATTTTCAAAGTCACCAACCAATTCTTTATACACCGCTTCATTAGAAAAATCAGCTGTACCTCGAAAATGATAGACACCTTCATAATCATTTATTGTTATCGCACTTAGAATTTCCTCAAGCTTTTGCTGATCCTTATCTTCATCAAGAGATAGCTCGTATAGTTTTTTTCTAATTTTTTTATGCGGTCGAAAATAAAAATGATAAGATCCGCTGCTAGACGCTTCATCAACATGTTCGAGTTTATGAGCTAAAATATTTGCCCCCTCACTTGAATCTAAATCTTCAAATTGTAAAGATATAATTATCCAATGCCCCTGCCATCTAGATAATTTTCTATTAAAATCGTTTTCTATTAGCTTAGAAGCACTAATTGGTAGATTATTATCAAGTAAAAGGCGTAATGCAAAAAATGCATTTGTCTTTCCTGATCCGTTTTCTCCTATAAGCGTATTTACTCCTGGATGAAATAAAAAGTTCTGTGAACAGAAGTTCCTGAAGTTTCTTAAATACATTTTTGAAATATGCATAATTTTATCCTCCCGAACCTAAAAAAGGTATTATTACCTATTTTATCACTTTTTATTAATAGATTGAATGAATATGTCGAATCGTACCATTTTTGTCTTCAATTCTTTAATAAAGGCTGTTTTCTTAAAGATTGTTGCTAAACTAAATCTTTAAGGACAAAAAAAACAGAGTTAATCTACAAAAATACGTAGAAATCAACTCTGCTTCTTTATATCCCACAAACCGAATCTTCTACTAAAGCACCTGTTAGTTTAAGAAGAAACTAATCCTGTAAACTTATTTATGTTATCTTTCACTTTGCCATTTTTCTTTGTGAAATAACTTATAAAGATTTTTTGTAAAATCCCATCTCGTCATAAAACCCTAATTCTTTGCTTTCTGCAAAGAGTTTAAAACCTACCTTCAAAAAATTCACATTAGCAAATTTATTATCATTTCTTACACTTACCATAATATTAGAAAAACCCCTTGATTCTGCTTCTTCTTCAGCTATCTGTGTCAATTTTAATTGCAGCGAATTCCCACGAAGATGTGGATGGATTAAAAAAGAGCTTATAAGTGCACATTTTTTTAAATCCAAATCTTTCCACTTGTCGTATTTTTTCATTGTAGGATTTATTCCTTCAAAATCAACCAAATAATAACCCATCAAACAATTATTTACTCAAACTTCGCAGACTGAAATCGACAAATAAGCCTTGATATAATTAGGAAGGCTGGCAATCCATTGCTGAAGTTG
>NZ_LITM01000015.1:199403-208953 GCF_001275675.1 Lysinibacillus sp. FJAT-14745
CTCCTAACGAAGAATGTACTGTGATTATCACATAGTACAGACAGTGTTAGAAGGTGGGTTGTATTTGGCGCTTACTAATAATCAAGTTCATTCCTCCATTGATAAAAACTATATGTCTATAGGATATCATATACGATGATTAACTGTTCGAAGTAATATCACTATTCTCATTGTCGAAAAGAAAAAGAGCAGTCTAAACAGCTCAAAGATCTTCTACTAAAGCAACAGTTGCTTTTAGTATATTTCTTCACATTCTTTTGTGTGAACTGCATTCTTAAATTTAATAGTTTCACAAATGTTGAACGAAATAAAAAATATTATATAATTATATATACTTCAAAAGTGTATTATAAAACGTTAAAAAATGAAAAATATTAGGAGGAATTATGGATAACAAGGATCTTTACATGTATAGAGAAAAATCCATGGAATTTGTTTCCCTACACAATTATAACAATGAATATAACTTAGTTAACACTAAAACTGATGGAAGTTCTTCAATATGGAGATATATGAACCTATCAAAATTTCTTTCACTAATTGATTCCCAAGTTCTATATCTTAGTAAACCGCAGTATTTTAGAGATCCGTTTGAAGGTGCATTTTCAGAGAGAGATTTAATACATCTACTTGGAGAACCACCTACTTACATACCAGATATATTAATGGACTATAATCCACAAAGAGAAGAACTTATTAAAAAAAATAAGACATTATTACAGTATGTTGGTGTTTCATGTTGGCATATGAATGATGTTGAATCAGCAGCAATGTGGGATTTATATCTAAGCTCTTCTGAAGGATTAGCGATAAAAACTACTATTGACTCTTTATATGATAGTGTACAACCACATAAAAATGTTTATATCGGTAAGGTACAATATATTGATTACAATAAGGATATGGCAAGTAAAAATATTTTTGAAACTCTATTTTATAAACGAAAGTCTTTCGAACATGAGCATGAAGTGCGATTAATTGCCTTAGAAGATGACGAAAATCCTAGTTTCGATAAAGCAGGTGTTGAGTTATCGGTGGATCTAAATAGGTTAATTGAAGAGATTTATATACATCCTAATGCTCCAAAATGGTTTTTTAAAGCAGTTGAAGGCCTTTTATTGACATATGAGATTAAAAAACCTTTAAAACAATCCACTCTGTACACTAGCCCAAGTATGGTTTGGTAATTGACAAAAATATTAAGAGTCCGTTATGTGTCACTCGTCAAAAGAAGAGTGACACAAATTACTTAAAATTCTTTTAAAAATACTCCATACACTACTACTTTTTTTATAGTACTATTGTGTCTCTCGTCATCCGTATTTTCTGAATCTCTTTTTCGGAGACAAGCTAGTTCCGACTAAATAACATATTCCTCCACCCCATATTATCTCTAATACTGAATGAAACAGTTAAACTTATATCATTGCTGTTTAATTCGACTATCCTACCCGTTAGTTGAATAAGCAAAAATCTTTTTGAAAATAGCCTTACGTTTTTAAGCTACAATTTTAGAGAAAACAGCCTAAAAAGACCCTTATTGCTCAATTAGGGTCTTTTTATAAGCTACTTAATTTTTTTAGGAAAATTATCCTGCTTTCTTTTTGCCTTTTCCCTTCATATTAGCAAGTTCAATTTCAATACTATTTTTTACATTATCTACTGTAAGATTATACACTTCTATCGAATAATCAATAGCCAACAATAATTCATCGTGAGTCCACATTACAACTTTTTTTCCATAACGCCTTGCTAAGTCTTGTAATAATGCAATTAATCCTTGGTCAATATTAGCAGCACAAATTAAACCTAATACATGTGTTCTTTCATCAACACATTTTGACACAAACTGCTCGAGCATATCTCTCCCAAGATCACTGCCCACGGTTACAGTTTTCTTGTCATAGCTTTTTGCAATCCCCACAAAAACTGCACTTTTTAAACCAGGGAGATCTAAATTAAAACTTACATCACCAAATTCATGACCTTGATGTGGATGTAGCTTATGATCTGTGAAAGTAACAAAAGGCTTCATAATACAATTAATGCTCTTTTCATCCTGACAAGCTCGACAGCCATCATTGCTATGTTTAGAGCATTTTTCTTTAATGATTTTCAGGATTTCCTTTAATTTTTCTTTTCTATCCTCTGGTATTGTTCGTTCCCATATGGTTTTAAATTGATCAATTTCTGTAATATTGTATATAACTTTCGACTCGACAGTATTTAAGTAATAAACTTCATTGTTATGCAGATACACATACTCTTCTGATGTATTAAAGCCAATTTGTTTAAAATATTTATTTGTTAACTTTTCAATAAGCTCTATTAAAGTTGAAAGTGGCTTAAACAATACTCCCTCAAACCAAGAACCAACTTTTACTTTATGTCCTTCCAAGCACTCAAGATTTTTATAATCCATCTGTTCATTGCAAAATGCACAATAAACAACTGGCTGCTGACTTTTTATTTTTAATTGAAGAATCTCTGAGTGACCACAAGTATTACATGCTAATTCCGTGTAATTATTACACTCTTCGCAATATGGTTGAAAAAGAGTAGTTGTATGCTTTTTTAGCGATTTAAATAAAGATTCTGTATTATACTCTAGTAATTTATAATTATTTATTTTTTGCTTCTTACATTTAATGATAGCTTTTAATACTGCTAGTATCGTAGTACGTTCTTCCTTTGTTGCTGAAAAAATCATTAAATCATTATCGCTTTCAATTCCAATTGTTTCGAATAACGTATCCACATCATCAGTTTGATAAACACCTTGTATATAACTCATAATTTGATTTATTCTCCACAAACCCCAGCTTCTCATCTGTGTGGCTCTTAGTTGTTTAGTTAAATAAATTTTCCCTTTACTACAATTTACACCGAGAGTAGTGAAGTTTTCGTCATCAATCTTTTCTTGATAAACAGAGCTAGGTGCTGAATAACCTTCGTAATTTTTTAAATGTTTTACTTTCCCACCCATATTAGCATCCGAAACAGAGATTTTTTCAGGGTAACCTTCAGGAGGGTTCGGATTATATAGCGACGTTCTTTTCATCGACTCATCACTAAAAATACTCTTTACTATTTTTTCAGTGATATTTATTGAAGTTGAAAAAAAGTCAAACGCCTTATTAACCGTACTAACTAATGCACCTGTTAATGAGTCTGAAGATACACTAATGCTTAAAAAACGTTTATTCACATTAACCCAAAGAAACCCGTATTTTAATTCAAATATTGATGCACTATCCTCTGTTTCAGGATCTATATAGTTGTATCGTTCTTGATGAGAAAACGAAAACTCTATAGTTTCAGCATCTAAAATTGTTTGTTCAATTATTTTTAGTTCCTGCAGATTATCATTAGAAAAAGCCGTCTCAGTTATTGCTTTGTTCAATTTCTGGATACCCTTATCCTTATCACAAGTACTTAAAAATTTCTTCGATGTAATTGTCAAATCAATTGGATGGAGAAGAAACAATTGGAAATTAGGTCTGCTGCTATATCGGTACTCTTCAAAACAATTATCTACATCTTCTGAAGTTATTTCTGGTGATTTATTAACAATTTTTATAAGAGTAGCCTTATCAGTACGCATTAATGCTTCCTGTATATTAGACGTTTCTTGTTTTGTTATCTGTCTATATCTATTTATTAAATCCCTTTCTTCGACATAAGAATATAGCAATCCCCTAATTGCTTTTCTTTGTATATGCAGTAATTTAGCTGATTTTTGATTAGTTGCCAACAAGTTTCCCTCCTTAAACCTAGATATATAGTATCAACATTCGAGTAACAGTTAAGTAAAAAGCCGCTATCACCTGCGGCTTTTTTTACACATATATTGCTGCTATTTTTACTGTCTATGTAGTGCAATAAAACTCTTGATAAATTGATAATAAATTTAGCTTCATTTTCTTCAATGATATCTTCATTTTGATGAGAAAATCCATGTCAACTCCTATTATCATTCACTTTTTCAAAGAAAATTACCAACTCGTAAGATCAGTTTTTATTTTCCTTTTTTTCATTAAACGTTATATTAATATAACCATTAAGAACTGTGTGAGCACAATCAACCACACTACATTTGGACAAAACCGCTTCTTTTTGTTGATTACAATCTATGTGTCCCCTATAAAGAAACGAGTTATTACTTAATAAAATGTTATTTATTAACAAACTAAAATAATATAGCAAAGTAAGTCGCTCTATTATTTGTGCTATCTATAACCAATCTGAAGGGATTAGGGCTCTTCCGCTTCTCCATGGCTTCTCAACTAAAGCACTTTGAAATTCATCATCCTGTAAGTTAGCATGATCAAGTACGATTATTTGCAGATTTGGATAAAGTTCTTTACATACTTTGAACAATAAATCGAACATCATCTTTACTGCTTTTCTATCCTCGTCATTTAATTCCTCGATATCCCCCTCCATCGTATCGTATTTTTCAGGAGGAAAATATACTTGCGTTGGTTGATCTAATATTAAGAAGGAAGGTACAGGTCTATTTTTTTGAATGAAATATTTATGTAATGCTAAATGGCTAATTAAATGGCACCCTAACCAGTTTTCACCGCTACCCATACGATTCATTGGTATTGGACGCTCTTCTTGGTCTGCAATTACTGTAAGGTTTTTTATATCCAAGCGATACGGAGCATCTGAATGCTCTAATGCCAACTCTTTCGCCCATTCTGTCATATACTTAGATATGCGACTTAAAATAGACGATAAAATTTCTTCTTTTTTCTCTTGATCAAGTAAGCCTTCAAGATATTCAATATGGCTTTCTGTCGCTCTTACCTTTCCCTGCAATTCATCATCTTCCTGTACTTCTTGATAATTTTCTAAATAAAGACTTATTCTTCCAACCACTCGTGATACCCGTCTGTTTAAGTCCTCAATCTCTCTTGCTACTTCTTGTTCATGTATCAGTGCTTCAATTGATTTTGAATAATTATTTACTAATTGCTTTATTGCTTCCTTTTCATTTTCCAAACTCTCTATATAATTACGAAGCTTCGGTTGTTCTCTAACCACTGCTTGTAAATTTGTATTCAGTCTTCTAAGTGAATTGGTCATATTTTCTATTTTAGGTATTTTCTCTTCAAGAATAGATGAACACAGAGGACATTTACAACTTTCATCATTTGGTTCTTCATTGAACAAAGCAATTGACTCTAACCTTAATCTTTGCTCATTACCTTGTTTGGAGTAACCTGATGCTTCAGAAGCATAAGACTCTGCCGCACGAATTTGCTCAATAATGTCATTTAGTTGTTCTAGATGATGTGCTCTCTTCTCTCGAAGTTTTTCTAATTGACTCACTTCTATTCCTAAAATACCAGAAGGTTTCCACAACAATGCTTTTTTTAACCTCTGTATAAGTTCTTCTTGGTTGTTTGCGTAAAAACTTTCCTCAATTAGCCCAACTTGTTTTGCTTCATCTAGTAGATTTTGTGCTTTTGTTGAACCGCTAGTACTTAGTAGTTCAGCTTCTATTTGCCTCTTTTTGAGAATTTTTAATTCCCTTTTAGTAGTACGCAATTCCGCCTCTAATTTTAAGTGATCTTCTCTTACAGCTCCTAGAAAATAAGGTAATACATCTTTTATTGTTTGTGGCATGAAGGGTTCTTTTTGACGATGAAATAAAATACTTTCATCCGCAATTACACTTTGTTTTTGAAAGAGAAAAAGTCTTGAATGTTTATAATTAGCTTCTAAAGGATTTCTTGATTCTGAGGCTTTTGGGACATTCAAATTTGGAGAAATTCCTAAAAAACTTCCCAAGTAATCTATCCAGCCTTCATCGTTTGAATTTGGTGTAATCTCTGAAAGCTCTGGCGGTTTTATGTCTTTTCCTATTTCAAAATAAACCCTATTTTGACTTTGATTATTTCCTTCTGGTGGAGATTTAGCAATAAATAATTCCTTTTCGTTAAATTGAAGTTTCAAACCATACATAGCTACAGTTTTACGGATTATTCCCTCAGGAACTAAAAATTCCGATCTACCTAAACAATATTCAACTATCTCTATTATTGCCGATTTTCCTGTTTTCGATTTACCAGTAATGATATTGACCTTACCAGTTTCAAAAGGAATCTTCCTTATATCACCTTGTTTATTGTAAAGTATTATTTCTTTTATTTGCATGGTCATGGACTTACCCCCCACATTGTATAAATCGTTGAGCTAGTTCCCGTAACAGCGAACCATCTACCTAACATTTTAGCCTTGTTTTGATAATCACTAAGGTACATCTTTGAATCGTTTTCTAACGAATTAATTACAGAAGGTTTTATTTTTCCAGAAATTTTGAAATTACCATTCTCATTTACAGTAATTATTTCTCTTTTCATCAAAAAATGAATTGCTTCTTTTGTAAAAGGAACTAATTCTTTAGCCCTTAAAGCAAACCCAACTCGAACCTCAGGTTTCTCTTGGAGCCAAACATGCATGTATGTACTAACGGAACGTGGTAAAACAAGCTTTGTTGGTTTGTGTAATATTATTGGCAACATTAAAAAAAATAGCTCGTATGGTGTTCCTACTTCACTATCAACCTTCTCCTCATGCCCTTTAATAAACTCGTAAATTAGAAATCCACAAAAGGCTGGGTTAATGAGATTAGCAATTTCAACAGGGCGATTTTCCCAACTATTCATGTTTATCCAACTCCTTTTGCTTTAGATAGGCTAATTTATCATTATATTGTGGGTGCCATCCGATTCTAAATGGAATATGATCCGAAAGTATATGGAAACTCCCTTGCATAACATACCGTTCCGTTACATTTTGTCTTATATTTAAATAAGGGATCTTCATTACTTCATTGTACAAATCCCTACCGCTTTTTTGTAAAGATTTGTCCGAAAAATCAGTTATATTCTCCTCTGACATTGCAAACTGTTCTTCCCATTCTTCAATCAATTTTCTTTCGTAATCTTCCAACTCACTAATACTCACTAGCTGATCCGCAATCCATCTAGCTCGTTGGTTGGACGCACGATAAAAATCTTTTATTGCTCTTTTCACTCGAGGATGAGAAACAGCGATTGCATTTAACTGATGGACGAAAATCCGTTCATCCCAAATGTGGTCGCTTTCGCTGGGTTCTGCATTTGCAAAATCAATAGGAAGTGCATCTGGCTTTAAGTCATCACGAATATCTTGTATCTTTTTATGTACTTCAGATCCTTTAATCGGATCTTTAGAACCATAAAATAGATGTTTTACCGTCTTCTCAAACCACCATCCTTCAAGTCTTTCGTAGAAAGATTCTATTAATTCAGACTTCACAACCAGACGCAATTCATTCTTTATTGCATCAATAATATCAATAATATTTTCAGCTTTATCAATTACATAAATACTATCTATTAATCTAAACTGATGGTCGATATCTAATGAAAGAAATGTGTTAAATGCTACCTGGTTCGCATCACTTTTTGACTTCTTAATATGCTGCAATAACAGTTTGTATGCTTCACTCGAATTTCTATTATTATCATTTTTCAAATAATAAATAGCAGAGTTTGGTGACGCTAATGCAGTTGTAACAAGACTGAAAAATACTCCAGGTACTGTTATATTATTATTTTTAACTGCTTCAGCCCAAATACGAATACTCTTCCAAAAATCACTTGAACCATTTGATAGATTAGCTACTCGCTTGCTTGAATGGTGTTTTAATTGAAGAAGTTCAATAGGTGTACCTTCTTTTTCAAATTCAACATCATCTAAATTTTCAATAGAAATATCCATATCATTGTTTTTCAGAATCATTAACAATGCGTATCTTATTTGATAAAGATATCCTATCGCTGAATTTCCAGCCGAAAACATATTTGACAAAATTATTTCCTCCTTACGCCACTGTAAGAAAATAGCATTATTTTTATGGTTATTTTTGGATTTTATATTTATTATATCAATAAATTGAATAAAAAATCAAATTTCCCAATTGATTCAACAAGTCATACAGCTGTTTTCGTAATGTTGGTGTTTTTGGTGAAGGTTAACTTTAGAAATTTTTAAATTCAGGTACATATTCCCCTGGTATAATCCACCTGTAGGGCAAAATGTAAAGGAGAGGACAAATTTAATACATATAAATGATTAATTATATTTAATTTTGAAGAGGTTCGTCGTAGGAGTATAAAAGTTTGGAATTCCATACCCCCAACAACTGTTAAACTGGAAGCCAGACGTAGATGCTTTAACTTGTGCTGAAATGATTAGACATTTATTAGAAGGCGAGTATCTTTATCACCAAGTTCTCATTGGGAGAGGCAATCAGGCTTTAACTAATTTATCTAATCCATTTGAAAACAGAGAATTTACAACAGTAGATGATGAACTTGCATTTACTAAGCTCTATCGTGAAGTCTTCATGGGTTAAATTAGGTCGCTTAGTATAAGCGATTTAGAGAATTTTCAAATAGACCGCTCTGATGTCAGTTATGTAAGAACCCTCGTAGATATGTTATTGCTTACCACGAATCGGTCATATGGGTCAGTTATTAGACTATATGAGAACAATGGGTATAGACCGCCCCAAAATATGGGATTGATAGGCAGGAACGGCTTTAAAACGGCTTGTCTTTTTTATGCTACCCGTTAACATTTCAACCTTAGTGTTCTTGGATTTTTGATACGCTGAAATAAGCATTTGTTGCACCACTTGTTTTTCAAATTAAAACAACAGAGAGACATTAGAAATACAAACTTTATTTTTTACACAAAAATGTATTTCAATATCTTCTATAGGTTTGCTTAAATGACTAATAGCCATATTATTTGAATAGGGTGCTCTTATTACATCAAAAGAGATTTTTTCATTTACCTTTTCACCAGTTACCATTCTCGATATTGTTTTCAAAAGAGTATCAGTATCTTCATTAGTAGATATACTATATTCTTTTGCTTTCCTTCTAAGAAAATCTTTCCCATCAGGAGCAAAGCAATCTAAAAACAAGTTCCTATCTACATATATATCTGCTCGAATAACAGCTTGTCCATATTTTTTTGCAGATGATGGATTATCAAAAAAATAGACCCCTTCTCCAAGCCAATGGTCTTTTCCTGAGAGGTTAAAGCCTTCATTTCTTATTTTATCAGCACAGCTATGTGTTGTACCATGATAACCTACTACGTGTATCAACAAAATTCATCCTTTCCCGATTTTTATTGGCATTTTAAAAGAATAAACAACTTCTTGCTGTAATTATAAAATTGAGGTGATAATTTATGTCTGAAAACATTATCAAAACTTATATATCCGAACTTTCAAATAACTTATCAAAACTTTCAATATTGTTAAGCAAACTTTACCAGAATACTATCACGGATGATGTAATATTTGAACTATTTCGAATCCACTTTCCAATTAAAGATAATGCGGTAAATGTATATTATTACTTGTTTGAATCAAAAAAAAAATGAAAAACATTTATTAATAACTCAAACTTCGCACCAATATAAATCGGTTTAATCATTGAGCTTGTTTGGTTCTTTACAATTTCAATAGGATTCT
>NZ_LITM01000015.1:210369-235373 GCF_001275675.1 Lysinibacillus sp. FJAT-14745
TTCAGCAATGGATCGCCAGCCTTCCTAATTATATCAAGGCTTATTTGTCGATTTCAGTCTGCGAAGTTTGAGTTAATAAAAATACAGACAGTTTCTCAATTAGCATCTGGACTTGGATTAGTTTTCTCTAACATAAGAGAAGGAAAATTAGAAATTACGCCTGATTTAATTAACTTGGTTTCAAAAATTGAAAAAGATCTTCGAGAGCTCCTTTTTTGCATAAAAAAAGTACACATACATGTAATGTAATACTGAAATATCAAGACATTATTAAATTCATCGAAGCCAATAATTAGCAAGAGAAAATAAACAACTCCGTTAATAGTCGTTGTTTTATTTCTCACTAATCGCATTGTAATTCCTAATTTGAGAACCTTATACGTTTAATAATTGGTTCAAAGCTCTTTCGATATTTTCTACATGATTTTCGTAATATTTTACATATTCTTTATTGCTTTCAATAAAACTGTCAAACCTTTGCATTTCAAATTTTATTTGTTGCTCTAAAAACTCTTCAACTGTTGTATCACCTACTGTCATAGCAACAACATTATTTCCCTTGACATGTTCTAATTGCATTTCAAGATTCGAAATTTTTCCCAGAATTTCTTGTTCTGATTCTTCAACCGTCTTCAATTGCATTCGTACGGACTCTTTTAAATGTTCAAGCATTTTTATCTGTTCATTTTTTCTCATTTGTTTGCACACCCTTTTATTAACTTTGACCATCTTTGACTTTATATTGCCCTATCTATCCAGTACTTGTCAACTTTATGAATTAACTCGTAATTTTAAATTTGTCACATATTCACACGAAACCGTAAGTTGTTTAATATCATTATGTTTATTTCATTTATACATATCATTTCCAAGTCCCCATTAAGAATTAATCTCAAACTTGGTGAAAATGTTTATACTTTATCTCGCACTTTCTGACTTTTAATTTTTGCTATTTCCAACTCTATGGCAAAAAATATGCAATCTCAATGTTTATAAAGCTTGAGATAAGATGAACAATTTGATAAATTTAATCGTCTCAAACTTGGTGAAACGAAGTATTGATGTACCAAGGCTTTCGGATGTTTTGCATCTCAAACTTTGTGGATTGTCTCAAACTTTGTGAGCAAAATCTCAAACTTGGTGAACGATTACAGTAATTAAAGACAAAGAGCAACTAGCAAACCAACTTAGCGTTGAAAATTTCACCTCTATAAAAGATGTTTGGGGGGAGAAGGAGTTTCTTAATCTACCAACCTTTTCGAAGGATGAATTTGATCAGTTTATGGAGCACAGCGATATTCTTTTAAATGCTCTAGCCCAAGAAACTGATGAGTTAAAGCAAATGAACATAATTAGTGGTTGGATTGAATTGCATGTAGCTACGTTTAATATTAATAAGCCTAAAGCTTTTGCAAAAATAACTTCTCAACTATATGAAAGTGACGAAAATGCAATAGCTCAAGTCTCAAAGTTTGGAGCAGATTTCAATAGAGTATTATCTAGTTTACTAGCTAATTTTTCCGTATAAAACTTGCCCTAGTCGATACCTACAAAAATGGTTAGGGAAAGTTAAAATATGTTCTTTCCCTAATCATGCATGTTATGAGCAAATTATTTTAGTATGTTTGAGCAAACCAAACTGTATGCTTCGCTTCATTTCCACAGCAAATACAAGTAGTTTTCGTAGTTGACGGGTTAAATGGAATGTTACGTGAAGTATTTTTTGTCTCTTTTTCTCTTTTTCATTGTTTCCGAATAATTTTTCTCGTTATAATCAGGGCACTCACACCAGATAAAATGAAGAAGATGCATATTGGTATTTGGGCGTTCTCTTGGAGATACAGAGCAATAAACCAACTTCTTACCTTTATGTCTAAAAGCTTTAGAATAATGGGCACAATCCCCTGTGGCAACGTGAAGATAATCCCAATCGTAACGAGTAGTCCTATCAAAATGGTCTTTCCTGCAGATAGATTAGAAAATGTATCCTCTGTTTCAGTTACTTTGTTTTCCACGGATTGAGCTATCCCACCGCTCTGCATATAAGAAAGAATATCTGGACCACGAGCTTCCAAACGACGGTATGCTAATCGCCCGAAACCCCAAGCGAGGAATAGGCCGGTACACAATCCCACAGGTACACCGGTCCATTTTAGCAAGTTTTGATGTAGCAAAGTCCCTAAGGTCAAAATGACTAAGGTAGGTATAGAAGCAATAAACAGCAATGCCAACAACAATAAATTGGTTAAAAATAATTTCCCTGCATTCATGTCATCACCAGAGACAATGGTTCCGCGTCCGCGTCGGTGCGGGTCAGTCACAGGTATGATCTTGTAAACTGAGAGGAACAAGATTAGTCCTGCCCCTCCGCCCAATAGTGTTGGAAGTAAAGCCAAAACCCATGCCCATGCCCAGTCCAACTTGCTGAAATAAAGGACTATGAGAGAAATTACGATCGATGCCGGTGCTACAATCAAAAGCCATGCAATCTGCCGGCCCCGCACATCGATTCGTTCTGAACCCGGTGTAGTAATAGACATCCACAAAGCACCGCCGTCAAACCCATAAAGATTGTTAGAAAAAATGCAACTGAACATTACGAGGACTACGCCGGTCCAGGGCATTAATAATGTAACACCGCCGAACGATACAAATAAGCCATAGAATAACCCTGTCCACAACCCCATACGCAACAATCTTCCTCGCTGTGGATCACGCATCCAAGTGTTAAGTTCCTTAAGAACAACTACCCCAATTTTTGAAGTTTTCGGCGTTAGCATGCTAGCACAAGTAAGGAACAATGATTTATTCCTGCTATATCGATTTATACGAGCCACATTCGTTGTGCTGACTGATAGCAATCTTACCCATGCAAAGAATAGTATTACACACAATAAAGCCAAACCACAGAGAGCACTTGCAGCTAAAAAGTAATTGGATCGATAAACGGCTTCGATTGCAACCATAGCCCAACCTGATGGCAATATTCGAACCACTATGGAAATTGCTGGTGAAGGTTTCTCTACGAACAGGTTAACTGCGGGAAGTAAATACCAACCAACGTTAAGAAAAGCAATAACGGCTCCAATAATCAGCGCCCCAAATTCCAAACCAAGTCGGGATTTCGATGTCTCCCCAATCGCTCCCAGCACTACTTTGGACATCAGCACGAAGATGACCAGTTGCAACAACATCGCAGGTACAGCAACGATAACAGCCCAAAATCCAAATCTTGCTGCATAAATAATGAGAGAGAAACAGGCGACTAAGCTAACGATTGGTCCGATACTAATGAAAGAAGCGCCAAGCAACCCTACCGCTAATCTTCGTTGAACGATAGGTAACAAGTTGAAGTATTCCGTTTTCAACGCCCCTTCTCCGCCAACTAACATAGGTCCTATGATCCAACCAATCATCCAAAAGCCAAAAGCGATACAAATAAGATCAGCTGATATATCATTACTAAATAGTACACCAAGGAGAATCGTACTAACTGCTAGTAATAAACCGATGACCCCTCCTATTATCATGAGAGCTACTCGCCCTCCGCTCATCGAGTGGCGAAGCAAGGACAGCTTCATTCGAACCATTACATTAACCATGATAGTTTCTTTCCTTCTTCAGGGCGGTGTCCAACTAAGCTAATGAAAGACTCTTCCAGACTTTTACCATCACGCACCAGATCCAATGGACCAGTAGCCGCCACACTTCCCTTCGCAATAACAGCAACATGATCACATAGTTGCTCAACCAACGGCATGACATGACTGGATAAGATTACAGAGCCGCCATTGGTAACAAAACGCTGCAAGATGGTTCTGATTGTTGACGCAGAGATGGGATCAACCGCTTCGAACGGCTCGTCAAGCACAAGAAGCTTTGGAGAATGTAGAAGTGCCGTGGCAAGACCAATCTTCTTTCTCATGCCAGTGGAATAGTTTATAACAAGCGTTCGCTCATCATCAAGGAATTCCAAGATATCAAGCAGATCTTCTGTACGCTGAGCAACAGTCTTCGTATCAAGTCCACGCAATAATCCCATGTAAGTCAAAAGTTCACGCCCTGTTAACCTTTCTGGCAATGACATGCCATCCGGCAGAACCCCGACTAACGTCTTTGCTTGTAAAGGATTTGACCAAACATCAACACCAAATATTCTCGACGCCCCACTGTCTGGGCGTAGCAAACCTATTGCCATAGATAATAGAGTCGTTTTTCCTGCACCGTTCGGACCTACCAAACCGAAAAATGAACCGCAAGGCACAGTCAGGTTAACACTGTTAACTACGGTGGGGTCTCCAAATTGTTTGCTCAACCCGAGCAGTTGAAGGGCCGAATCCCCGTCTGTCATACATTTCCCTCCTTAAATTGCCTTCTGATTATGCTCACAAAGTTACGTTCTTATCGGTTGCCAATTTAAATAAAGTGATTAATTCTTGTGCATAAGCATCAAGATCCAGTTCAGGGTTCGTCATAATTTGCGGCGGCAATGCATCGATCGCCTGTCTAATTGTTATAGCCATTACTCTGGGAGAAAATGTTCGAAATTCCCCGTTCTTTTGCCCAAAATGCAAAATTTGCTCTAAATCGTAAATAGCTGCCTCCTGAAGATTTAAAACAAACGACTCCTTTCCTTGCTCAGGCCGAATTCCAGACCAAATTTCTAATAGAGCTAACATATACGTCTTATGTGTAGACATAAAGGCAATGTTGCTTTCGAGGTATACGCTTAGCATATCCCTTGCACTAGTGGCAGATTGTATTAGCGGGCGCATATAAGAATCGCCGGAAGTATAGACCTTTTCAATGACATGCCGAATCAACGTTTCTTTGTTTTTGAAATGGTAGGATATCACTCCTGTACTAATACCAGCACGTTTAGCAATTTGCGCTAAAGATGCTTGTGCAAATCCCAAACTGGCAATTGTCTCGATTGCGCATTCCACAATTTGCGTTTGTCTAGCCGCTTCAATAAAAGTAAGTTTTTTTTGATTGTTCGTATTATTATTTATATTCATATTTTAAAATTAGCATGACCGTTCAAAAAATTCAATCATTTTTTGGCTATTTCTGGATTTATAAAGGGTGGGTGAATATAAGAACAAATATTTTATAATTTAAAACTTGAAAAAGAAGTATCTGCTTTCACTTTTGAGGACATGAAAGTAGATACTTCTTTTCTTTTTTATAGCCTTTAATTTATTTCGAAATGACCGTTACAAATTTATACAACTATTCTTTTTAGTATGCTTGAGCAAACCAAACTGTATGTTTCGCTTCATTTCCACAGCTACTATTCTGAGAGTCTCTAATAAATATTTTTGATAATCTTCATAATCAATTACTTCCTTCACATATTGAATAAAATAAGCAATCTCTGTATCTGTATGACAATTAGTTAGAAGTGTAGACTTTGCTTTTTGATTCATTTCAGGAATATGCTTAAAAATTTCTGTACAGTTTTATTGACGGAGCAACGCCACTGTTGAGACTGTATTGAGATAAAAATAGAGTTCATTTCTTCTTGCCATTTCAATTTTCAATATTTCTATTACTGCTCAAGTAGCGCAGACCAAATTTGTATATTTACACTACACGAAGGACAGTTTACCTCACCAGCTAAATATGGTAAATCATGTACAAGTTCGTGTTCACCAATCACTGCCGCTTGTTCCGCTAACACCATTTGCTCCATATCTGAAAATTTCGAGGCAGGTACAACTTTGTGAGCCTCTTGTTCCTTGTCGAAAACAGGGTCTTGTACAAATGCCTGTGTAGCTCCCTCCCACAAATATACATCTTCCTTGCAATGTGGACATATAGCAATATACTCTTCACCTGTCACAAACATCATTAGCATATTCGCCAGTCTGTAGGCTCCTCGATAAGTTGCATCGGCGGCTAGAATATAACGTTTTTCCACATTATCATCCAAAGTAGTTGCGTAAGTAAGTACATCTTTTCCTAATAATGCCATTTTACGTATTGCCTCAATATAGCTATTGTAAATATCTGCTCCGATATGTTCATCAAGTATCTTTAAATCTGTCGGAAAGCCGCTATCACTGCGACTCGCCTCAATAATACCGCAGATAATAAACAAATGATGTTGCACTTCGGGATAATTCGTTGAACAAGCTATCTGCATCAAAAAAGGAACAGCAGCATAGGTAACTGTATAAATGGTATTTTGATGAAACAAATAGTCTTCAAAAAGCGCGTCAACTGTTTCTTTGTCGTATGCTTGCTTCAATCGCTGTAACAACGCTGGTACATTCTCTCCGGAGCCATATGGTCCTGTCAGATTTCCCCATACCGCACTCGTCAATTCAAGCAAAACGAATACCTCCCTCTAATTACCACTCACGCCAATCATCTGTTAACTCATAACGTTCAAGATTCTGACTTTTAGTAAGGTCATCAATATCAAATCCACAATGAATCAGCACTTGGTCAAAATACTCACAAAGCTCCTCTCGTTCTTCAGTTTCAATTAATCCGCCTCCACCTACCTCATTTATCTCATTTAGAGCAAGTACCGCCGTTTCAATAGATTTCATAATTGCAGGATAGCTATCTGGGTGATTTGGCAGTTTCGCAATGGATGCTGCATACTGCTCTAGCACCATTTCCGTCTGATGAATAAAACTATCTGGAAACAATTCCGCGTAAATACAGTCATCTTTCTCAATCAATCCAGCAGTAAATTCTTCCTCTTCTTTTCTTTTAGCATTGCGCCAGCGTGACGTTGGTCGAATATCTTGCATAGGCCATTCCCCTTTATCTCGAGTTTTATTTGGTAAAAAATCCCTATATAAAAGCCTTTATAATATAGAGTATTGGGTAGCATCTTAACAGTTATTTAAACATAACTCACTACCATTCACGTTCTCTTAATGCGTCTTCAATATCAAGCTTCACGTTGTATACATCCAATATATCAATAACAGTTAATGCAATACTATCTCGTGCAATCGTTTCAATTTCACTGTCATGTTCTAAGAACTCGTCTTCTAAATCATTAATCGCACATGTAATTTCATCAAATTTTACTTGTATATCTTCTAATGAATGGGGACCTTGCTCTAAATAGCGGACAATTTGCTCCAATATACCTTTAATTTTATCTACTAAAAATTTAGGATAATAACTATCTTGATACATACCCTTTAAATAATTGATTTCTTTCATCTTAAACTCCTCCTTTAACTCTACTATCCCTCAATAATCTCCAAGTAAGACCAGTTCGTTTTCCCCTCTATTAATCCAATAGCGCCCTAGAAAATAAATCATGTATCTTTTCATCATTTTCACACGCTTGTTTAAATCCAACAGCGAATCGCAACAATGCGTCCTTTTCGCTGGCATATGCACAGAACATATCTGCTTCTGGGTCGAAACGTACAATGCCTTCTAGCTCTGGTAACTTCTCTTGCAAATACACATCCGCAAGCGAGCACCAATCGTAGCCGTTACCTTGGAATCCTTCGTCTGCCCGTGTTTCAAACAACTCCTGTTTATAAATGCCTACCTCTAACAGGAACGAAATATTTCCACTATCATGTTCAAGCCAACGAAAAGGTTTTAGTTCTTCATTCACCATCTGAGCATGTAGACTAGCTAGCTTATCCGCTGTAAAACTTAATATCCCCTCTTGACTGACAATTTCCCCCTGCTTTATGCGTTCATTTAACCAACTTGAAACAAAGTCTGGGGCATATCCTCCTGTACTGAAACCTTGTGCAAGTGCAATGATATTCTTGTAATCCGCTAAATATTGAGCTTGCGTCACCTTCGAATTAGCACCAGTGTACAACCAAAATTGGATATCATACATCAGCATAGATATCTCGTCAGCATGTAAAGCAAAATAGCCTTTGTCTTCTACAATTTGCGTACAAATACCTCGAATAACTGCTTCTATCCAATTTCCCTCTCCAGCTTTCTCACATAACGACTGTAACAAAGGAGAGAATGGCACATGTTTCACCATATTCAAATCGTCAAGTTTATCTTGTTCTGATGTATCGAATACTTCCTCATTCACTAATCCGACAATAAAAGTCGCAAAGTTCGGCGCAAGGAAAGTAATATAGTAATCTGCCTCTTGGTCTACATGTACAACAGCAGGTTCACCATCTGCACCACATGCACGATAATCAAGCATAATGACATCATGACCTGCTGACGGGCAATCGGCTATGACAACGCCAATATTTGGGTAGCCCCATTCTTCCAACATAAAACTGCTTCCCAAACTGCCACACAAGCTATTAGCCTTTTCGCGACCAATGCCCATAATCCCTGTAATCACCACATGATCTTCTGACCAAGAAGTCGGCATAGCCGTTGGAAAACAAGTGTTTACTGGTATACCGCCGTTCTGTTGTTGCATAAACCAAATATAATCTGCTGGCAATTTATAGCCAAGTTCCTCTTCTATAGAAGCAATCATTTCAGTAGTGGGGGATACTTCTACATAATTTTTATCCGCATAATCGCTTTTTTCCCAAAATTGACTGAAATCACGCTCATGAAAAGGTACAAGCTTGATATCATCTAACGCTTCCGCTGACTTTTTCATAATATTCCGACAGGCTACTATATACTCTTCAGTTCTAGTATCAAACTGTAATTCCTTCGCTTTTTCAAATGCAGCCAGTGCTTCTTGCCATTCCTGGAGATAGAAATAAGCATAACCAACACGCCAATGCCAATCCGCATCTTGTTGTCCCTGTTTTTTAACTGTGCATAACTGGGACAACGCTTCATGATAACGCCCTAAATTATTAAGCGCACGACCATAATGACCTACTATTTCGTAATCTCTCTCTGACTTAGACAATTGTTCAATCGCTTCTACAATTTTGTCATGTTGATTTTCCTCATACCATTTTTCTAACATATTCAATGATTTTTTTGGCATAATCAAACTCCCTTTCAATTATCTTGTAATTCAGCTAAACAAGTATCTTGTATCTCTTTTGATGTTTGGTTAATAATAATCCCTTCCTCATGAATCACTTTATCAATCAACTCTTTTGCTTCCTTTAAAGAACATCCTGATAAGTCTATCAATTCTTTCATAAAAGGCAGATAATAACGTTTTGCAAATTTTTCTCTATATTTATCAGAATCTATTGTTGTGTTGCCAATCGGATAAAACATACTTTCACTTCCTTAGATAATTAAAAAAATCACAAATAAAAAACATACGTTCTCATTCGATCTATAAATCTCCAAAGTGAACCGTTAGCTGTAAGTGCGTTGCATTGTCATAAATAGATGATATTAAGTATTCGTAGTAATCAACTTTGCTATCTTCAACAAGAGTTAGATCTGCATTGTATAATCTAACTCTTGTTCCTACCTAAATCTTTTCTTCATCTCAGATGTTAATTAAAGGAATCCATATAGATGTATTCATCGTGACACCTCTAGCCATTAATAAATTACTTTTACAGGTGTGTTGATTAACCATTTTTATACATCCAAAGAGGCTGATTTCCGCTACAGGCTACTCGCTTTCCTGCGGGCGAGCGTCGAGCCGCTTCCTCCGCTTCGCTCCGTGCAGGGTCTCGTCTGTCTCGCTTTCCCGCGGGAGTCGAGTAGCCCTACGCTACAATCAGTTAAAATGGAAATATATTGGCAAAGTGGTAACGAAAAAATCCTTTTATCGCTCAATAATAAACTTATTTTTTCCTAATCAACACGCCTGTTACTTTTACTAACACTTGTAATTTAGACCAAACGTAAACCATTGTAAGTATCTGTCATTTTAAATACAAATGATGTTGATAAAAAGAACATTATAGTTTCTTCAATTTTGCCTATAAAAACTACCAGTACAGTGGTTGTTTAGTATCCCAGAAGATCCAACGGTACGATTCACGTATTGAACTTGTGCTAATCTCATATGGACTTGGCTCTGTACTAGTTAAATCAAGTACATGGAGCGTTCCATTGTATGTACCGACAAGCAATATTGTCTCGTCAGAGTTTAATGCCATGCCACTGATTGTCCCAGATACGAAGTAACGCCAAAGTTCATTCCCCTCCAAATCAATCATTCGCAAATAACCATATGCGTCACCCATAATGTTGCCCCCTTGTACTGCAACACCTGCATATACACGCATACTTTCATCTATAGAAAGGGGTTCCTCATTTTTGTCCTGTTCAAGATCATGGAGTGCAATACCTAGCGTACAGCCATTGTAAAAATGACATGCATTGAACCAAACATGTTCATCATCGGCACTGAACAAGCTGTAATGCGGATAACTCGACATCGGTTCACACGAGTGCATAACATGATTTTCCATATCTAACAACATATGATCGCTATCTTGACTTCCATAAGCTAGCCATCTGCCGCTTCGCGAAACAGCTCCATGCTGCATCGCTAAACTTGCTGTGAAGTCATCATCTTCCTCTGTTCACTCCCTTATATTTTCCACTGACGGGTGCAACAAGAGGGCACCTGTTTCCTCAATCAAATAGATGCCATCATGCGACACCATTAACAACTTCGTGCCATCAGCGAATGGAATGACATCTGCGCTTCGATAGCTTTCTGGCTGTAAGGTCTCAATGTCAGGGTATTTTTCGCGCAATTGGTCGATGATTGTCGCCCATGTGTATGTAGCTAGCAGAGCTCCGTTCAACTCTCGATCAGGCTCGCGTACGATACGAACTCCTTGCTCATCCATCAAAGCAATGTCGCGCCCATCCGCAGAACAACTTGCCGCTTGTACATGCTCGATACGGTTTGCTTCCTGTTTATCCATCACATATAAAGTGCGTGATAAATCTTCATTTTGCGCTGCAACAAGTAATGCACCATCACGTAGAAACGCAATTGGATAAACAGCTCGCATCAGTTGGCTGTGCGTTTCCTGAAATGGCCAAGAAGCAGCTGGAAACTGTTCACGGAGCGTTTCCAGTTCCTTTGTTCTATTCGCCTGTTTAATAAACTTGTACACTTGCGAAGCTAATTGTCCACGTGAATCTTCAGACGGCTCCTTTCCTGATGCCTCCCAGTTGCTTTCTAATCCTCTGCGCACGTAGGCATTAATCTCACTTGCATAACGTAACCCCTCTTCTCGCCATTTCTGGGATAATTGTAAAGTATCATTTGTCATTGTAGTAGTCTCCTTGTTAATTAACTAATCTGATCATGTTTTACGGTTTCCTCATTATTCTGAACGCATCCTAACCGAAGCCAACTATCCGGCTAATGACAATCACATTGAAATCGGATTGAGGCTCCTTTTCTAACAGATAGAAGATGCCATTTCGCGTCCATCACTCAGGTAAAAGCCCATAGTCGCAATGCAAGCAAATGCTACAGCGCAACCATCACTGACAAGCACACATTCTTTCTCTAAATCAAGCCACAAACTATGCCTAGATTGCCGGATATCACTGTGCCCTGCGGAATGAAACATCAGCAGGTACGGTTTTTCTCATGAAAAAGGACTGCCTTCAACATTGGGTAAATCGCCTCGTTCGTAACTTTCCTTCATTTCAAGAACAAAACTGTTAACTCGGCCCGTCACAAGGAAGCCAACAATCAGCCTTACATCATCGGATGCAGAGGCGGCTAGATCAAAGTGACTAGTCTGTCCAATGAGTGTTTCGTAAATTTGCTTACTGGCGCGATCCTGAAGCATCTCAATCTTCTTTCGATCCGCCACCAACATACTGTCAATGATAGCTGTCAGGTCGCCATGTGCAGCCATCCATTGTGAATCAAAAGGATCGGCATCCCGCTGATCCAGGTACTGATCAATGACATCAGGATTGCCATATTTCGGATTGACTTTATAGGTGGACAACAAATTGATCCATGCAGTAGTATGATTAATATCTAACAATAGAATCCTCCTCTTTCTTGATTGTTCTCCAACTCGAAGGTGGTGAAAAAATCTGTTTTTTCATCAAAAGCACCTACGATTTTAACTATCTTGTAACTCTCTTTCTCTCGATTTAAGCAATGCTCTGATTTCATCTATTTTCATCTGAAACATGACAGCTAATAAAAATGACATATTACTCAACATTGCACTTCCTACTTTACAGAGAAGCCCTGCCTTTTAAAGAACTAAGGAAAGCTAACCAATTAGTAATCTTCCATCCAACCTAGTAATTTTTCTAGCATTTCTTGGATTGGCGCTGATTCTTTTTCAATGCGCTGTGCTAGATCATCCGTGCTACCAAAAATTTGAAATAGCGCATAGCTACGTTGGTAATCTTCTTTGTTCTCCAGTTGATGTATCAATTCAGCTAGCAATTCCAGTTCATCAACGTGAATTCCTTTTAACTGCTCGAGCTCTCCCTCATTTGCGCTAAGTAAAATGTCAATCAGTACAGGCATCCGTTCCACTGATAGATCGTGCATGTTAAGAAAAGCTTCCGCATAGTTATTTTGTACAAGCTGGTGCTCTGAATCAACAAGTGACATATAGCTTTGCACAAGTGGAAAATAAGCATCGCTATAAAGCCCTAAACCAAATACAGCATATGTTCCAGGCATAGCGGATAGCTCGCTAGGCTCCACGTCCTCATACCATGCATATTCCTCCATTGCCACTTTTGCATAGTCGGCAATCAATGGGAACAGGTTTGGATACGCAAGGCAATTTGCAAAAAATTGATGCAGCTCCGTTTTAGCAAGGCCTTGAATCGGTAAATAGTTTTCTTCCTGACTCTTTAACTGTAAGCTATAGCCTTTGACAAAGCCCGCTTGTAACAAATCGATGATGTAGTGCAACGCTTCACGATAGGCTTCTTCTTCCTCAACAATGATGTGAATTGAAATGAATTTTCGAATATCATTGGCTGATCCTTGAAAACGCGCACTTTTCCTGCTAGGTTCAAAATGACCACTGCCATTTTGTAAATAATTCTCCGCCTCTTGTGAGCCAAGTTGCTGCGCCAATTCAAGATATTGCTTACGTGTATCAGGTTCTTTAGATCCGATTTGTAAGGCAATATAAACGAAGAACTCTAGCTCCTGCTGCTTAGGTCTTGCCTCTGAGTTTAGTATCCATTTCGTTTCATATTGTCCTGTCTCCTCAAAATAAACCGATAAAATATACTCCTCTGCCCAAGCTTTAAATGCCAATGTATAATCATATATCCACTGGTTTAAGCGTTCTTCATTCCCGCTATACTTCGCCAATAACCGTTGTACTAATGGTTCGATATCAGCTACGCGCTGATGGAAAAAATGAGGATTGACTAGGCAACGAGCAAAGAAAAATCCATCTTTCTTAGCAGGACATACAGGTAAATCAGCCATCACTTTTGTTTCAATAAAAGTAGCTAACGTTTGTTTCGCTAATGTGAATTTGTCGTTATTTAGTAGCTCTTTTTGATAGCATATCTCACGCCCATCATGCTCAAATTCCAAAATAAATTGAAGGCGATAATCAAAAAGCTTCGCATGATATTCATCGGATTGGAAAACCGTATCCATTTTGGCACATAAAGCGGAAAATAATTCTTCTATTTGGTTGATGTCTGTGATCTCTTGCATGTAATCGCCCGCTGCTACTTTATAAGCATCATCATGCCAACTAAATGGTTCGTATGTATAAATAGAAATCGTTCCATAATGAGGGGTTCCCCATTGTAATTTATTCAATTTTTCTGATGTCCATTTCACCTTTACATAATGTTTCACCCCTATATGGAGCCGGCTCCAGTCCTTCGTATTACTAATTCGGTCGTTTTCCTGCTGATAAAATCGCTCTAACTGCTGCCATACATCCGCCAAAAACTGTTCTATATACTGTGACAAATTCATTTCCCCCCATTTGATTGTTTTGTTCTATCAGTAGTTGATTTCGCGTCACAAAAAGGACAATCGTGATTTCTTAATTATCAAACTAGTACCTAATTTTTTGCACCAAAACCACGACTATCCTTGTTCGTATATTTCAATATCCATCCATTCATCACTAGACGGCAAAGTTAGTGCCCCTAGCATCGCTATGACTTCTTTTACAAATGCCGACGTTTCATTATTAAGTATATTCTTTTCCTTCAATTACTTGTAACGTTGATGGAGTGTTACTTTCGTTCAGTGGATGATTTTTTCTTCTATTGTCATGACATGAGCACCTTCAATATTTCCTCAAAACGTTCACGATATGGCGATAAAATCCGCATAAATTTTGGGTTGGTGAAGTCATTCAAATGGACAATCGCAAAGCATGTATACAGTAATGATCCTACATCCATATCTTTATATTCTTCCATACGTTCATTTTGTTCAGGTGAAATCACGGGACAAAGCTCGATAAAGGGCATTGTCATATATTTTTCAAGCCATTGTAAATTTTCTTCCGTATTCATCTCCTGTTCAAAGAAAGGTTCGTATGGAACAGTTGGCACAGTTGCGACAATGTAAGCAAAGATTGGCAATGTTTCAGGTGTTAGCCCCCACTTTTCCACATAGGCTTTCGCAAAATATTCAGTCGGTGGTGAATGATCAGCATCGCATATTTCCATATAGTCGATAATGAGTTTGCTATAACTTTTATCGTATAAACCAAGGCCAAAAACGGCAAATGTGCTTGGCATTGCCGCTTCCTCATCCGCAACATCCTCGTAAAAATGATACTCAGCCATCGCTTTGTAGCTATATTCCACTAGCGCGGCATGTAGGCTTGGATAGCTCAACACCTTTGCAAAAAAATGATGGGAAGGTGTGACAGGTAAACGCTCAATTGGCAGCACTAAATCACTTTCCCCTTCATAGAAAATGCTGTAGCTTTTCGGGAAATCCTCCTCCAATAAAGCATTTAAATAGAGCATGGCTTCACGATACGCTTCCTCTGTTTCTTCTTTAATATGAATCAAGATGGTAGACAGCACATCATTTGCAGAGCAATAAATAAGATCAGATTCAGCTCGTTGCTTATTGATTGGCAAATCGCCAGAACCAATTGTGAGTAGATTGTTATAAATTTCCACATCTAATCCCTTAATCGTTCGCAATAATTCCTCAACCGTTAACGATTCAAAGTTTGCACCGTATTTTCTTAAAGTGATAGCGTAGTAGCGTAGTAATGGCAAATAGCTCAAAGATTGTTGTTTTTGTGTGAAGCGAGAAAGGCAGTAGCGCTGTGTTTCAAAGCCAAGCTCTTGGCGAAAATCATCTAATAATGTAAGTTGTTGATAGTGGCAAAGCACCTCCGTTAAGGCGAAGGCATCTAGTGAAAAAGAAGGCGTAATAATACTAGCAGGATAGCTCCCTTCGTCAAGTTTATGTTGCTTTGCTAGTAGCTCTTGTTCGAGCTGTAGCCATAACGCTTCGTTTTCTCTAAATTGTTGTACTTCCATCCGATCGCCTCCTATTATCGGCAAAATTGACATATTTTATATTAAATCTACAATTTCATTATCTAATTTAAAATAATGATTAAATGCCTCATCATCTACATGCTTAATGCCTAGCCAAACATGCACTTTCGACACCATGAATAACACCCTATCCTCTTCCATTTCTACAATTCTAGTTGTTTCAATAACATTGCAAAATGGCCCATACTTTATCAAAGGCTTTATTTTTACAATCTTGCTCGCGAATCCAGAAATATAGTCTACCACTGTCGCCCCACATATAGCCGAGATCATCTTCAGAATCAAGCTGTAATAGCAGTTGCCAATCTTTTACGTTAGGTTCTAGCTCCTTGCGCGAAGGATGCTCGTAGCCTGTGGAATCGCCACAATACAAACCGTTCGTCACTAACTCGCATTGTAAGTACATATCCCCTTGAATCGTATTAGGATATCCGTAAATGCGATGTGCCGTACGTTCTGTTTCATCTCTCCATAAAAATTCATCGTAAGCATCTGCCTGTTCTTTCGTTAAAAGAACTGTTAATTTTTGTCCATCAGGCGATTCCCATGACGGCAATGTCCATTCGTTTTTAAAGGATAACACCGCGCTATTAATAGACTCCTTTAAAGTTGTGGGTTGTTCCGTTCGCTGAAAATTCGCTTGCGTGAAGTAGAAAACATGAAAGCCATCTTCATCATTTGGATCATAACCCCAAGGCTGTTCCACTGCATCATAGAAAAAGGATAATAGCCCCTCTGTAGGCAGTAAATGATTCGAATCAAAAGGCTTTATTTCCGCTAAATTTAACTGGCAAAGAAAATAGAGCGGTTGCCCATTCTTTGTTTTTGGCCACACAAAATCTGTCGTTGTATCAGGTGCTCCCCCTATTTTAGAATGACCCATTCGAATGTCTTCATCCGCAGTTGGTGTCGCTATAGCGCGAATAGAATTTTTAGCGAATTGTAAAATTTGCTCCGCGGCTTCTTCAAGCTCAAAATCATGTAATGCTTTGCGTAATTTATCCATATTCGTAGCTCCTTTCTCTATTACCGATTCATGCTCTCTTAATGCGTCTATTATCCAACTAAATTATACTTGCAATATATCCATAACCGTTTCAGCAATACTATCTCTTGCGACCGTTTCAAGTTCATTATCGTGCTCATTGAATATCTTCTAATGATTGAGTACCTTACGCCAAATTGTGTAAAGTTAAAGTAAAAAGCACAAACTATCTAAGCTTCGTAACACAGTATTGTCACCCATTTAAAATGGGTAATACCTTTTCTAACAGCCTTGACTTATCTATTAAATATTTACTAAAACCATTGTTCCTGCGGTTAGTCGTCGCAAAATGGCTTTGGGCGATCTTGTTGAATCATTGCTGCCAGTTATGCAAAAAGGTAGGGAGCGATGGATGGTTCGGATTACAGCGTTTGGCCGATGTTATTTCCAACCTTTCCTCGTCAGCATCATCCGTTACCGAAATAAATGCAAAAATACTATCATCAAAAACGCCCTCTTGTTTTAATTCATACATTGTATCGCTCATTGCCTCATGAATTTCCACTTTATGTGCTGCAAATTGCTCACCAGCATTTAATGCTCTATCTAATAGCTCACGGCTCACTTTTTGTAACAAGTCCGTATCATCTTCATGCAAAAATTCATCTTTCAAAAAGCGATAATTTTCTGGGTTGTCCTCATAACTTTCTCCGATTTGAAGAAGTGATTTTTCCGTTCCCATTGTTAAATAGAGGCTACCACAATCACCGTCTGTCACTAGTACAACTGCATATATCTGTTCGTCCTCTAGAGTCTCGTACATAGCTGTATAGGCTTCATGTACGGCTAATTTGATTTTCTGTTTCATCTATACACCACTCTTTATCCACTCCTATTGTCAAAAAATATATAACTCATCATAGAACTCTAAGTGTTTGAGCAAAAAAACTTGCCCTCCTCTTATTTTGATATTGGATGAAATTACGACATAACATATACCAATGAAAAGGAATTGACAAGCCTTGTACCTCCAGTTACTAGCGTACTTACTCGAAATAATCTTGTGCCAAAAAGAAATCATTGTACTTTTACTCACCATTCTTATAGATAGAGGAATTACATTAGTCCGTCCTGAACAGCCAATTAACAAGGATTATCGCAAGCTGGGAATCTTTGCCTTACAGATTATCCAGATGCTTGAAAATGTCTCCTTCCAATCTATAAAACAAGCTTATTTCGCTAAAATGAAACAAATATTCTCCATGAAATTCATCTATTGTTTCTTGGTCATTAGTCCGCACTAACTAGTGTAGTAGCTAGCTCTGGTACATTTTCTCCAGAGCCATGGTCAACTTCCCCATATTTCACCAATGTAACCTAGAATTTAATCAAAGTCGGAATACAGAATGTATTGCTGACATTCTAAGCATTGAAATAGATAACCTTGATGCGAGCCATTATTACGCAAAGTAGCGGCTAGCTCTTCTTTGATATGACCATTAAAATGTTCAAACTCCTCCGTAATGCCCATCTCCACCAGCTCTTGCCAGCCAACATAACCAATAAATGCGCAATAATCCGTGCAATGGGCTACCCAATCATTTCCTTGCCAACTAATATATCCGGGTGTTCGATGCAACACTTCATCTGTATAGTCATCATTCTTCACAAGTTCGGAATTTAATAAATCCTGTTGAAATTGACCATCAAATTTTTGCGCAGCCAGCCCACTATGAATACAGCTTGGACAAAGATATTCCACCTCTTCAATCGCATAAATGCCTTTTGTACAATAAATATCCACTTCTTGCTCACAGCAGTCACAAACAACTAATTCACCCGTTTTAAAGATATTCGCTTGTATTGGATTCGGCATATATTTAAATGTTGGTAATGGTGTTTTCATTTTCGCTTCCTCCTGAACGACACGTGGCAATAATGGCTTTACATTTTGTGGATTGTCAATCCAATATTTAATCGCGCCGTATTTTCTCTGATCTTTTTTATTGCGTAAATCCATGACGGATGTAAAAATTTTGTAGGCCTCTTCATACATTTGCAACATGCAGAAAATTTCGACGAGCATGCGCAAATTTACCTCTGTTGGCTCCGCTTTTTGAATTTGCTCCCTTAGCTTATGCATGGCGTTAATTGCTTTGGCATTCTTTGCGTCAAACGTCTTTCTTTGCTCTTGCCACTCTGCAATAAGATTTTCTGTCATTTCTTATCCACCTCTCGATATACGATTGAATGATTTAGAAAATCTCCCCTTCGCCACTCACATCAAAAAAACCGACTCCATGCTTTTCTGCAAGCTCCTTCATCGTACTATATGCTTCATCAGCTACAGACCAGGCAAAAGCTGTGTAAATCATGGCATAACCAATACTATATTCAGTCAAACGACTCTCTAACTCGTCATCTTCATCCTCATCCAATAATTCCTCATCCACCAGATTCATATTGGGGAATTGTTCCACCATATCCTGATACCATTTTTGTAATGCTGGTGTTGTAACTGTTATTGTTGCGTAATCATGTGGTTCAGCCCATTTTGTTTGTTCATCATACCATCGCAAAAATGTTTCTTTATTGTTTGGAGCTTGCTCTTTATCAAAGACCATTAAATCATAACTCATTGTTTTTCACCCTCTATAAAAAGAATATATGTTCTGTTTTTATTCTAGCATACTAGCATTTTTTTGAAAACATAGAAAAAATATGGCTCAATCAAGATAAAAACCCTGCATTTTCAGCTAGCAGGGGAAAAAGAGCCGTAAACAAACAAAAACAGGATTGAAAATATATACCTACTACGTTAGTTCAACTCATGTAGTTCAAATATAGCTGGAAATGCACAAGACACAATAAGAGTATAGTGGACATCACAGAAGCTGTATTACGAGCCATTCAAGCACAAATAGATGACTACTATCATCAAGGAAATTAATAAACAGCCTATCGTTCAGACGAAATCGAAACAAGCAGAACAATTATACAAAACTAAACAACAAGAGTTTTTTAGTATGCTTGAGCAAACCAAACTGTATGTTCCGCTTCATTGCCACAGCAAATACAAGTAGTTTTCGTAGTTGGTGGGTTAAATGGAATGTTACGAGAAGTATATTTTGTCTCTTCTTTCACTTTTTCCTCGCAAGCATCAGCTCCACACCATCCAGCAAGAATCCAACCAGGAATAGATCCGCTTTCCTTGGAAATGTTAATGTGCTGCTGTAAATCTTTCAGTGTATCGATAGTGGTATGAGCATTTTCATCACGGAATTTACGTGCTTTATCGAATAAACGACTTTGCATATTTGTTAGTTCCGCTTCAATTGCTGCAACAATGTCATTCAGGTCAATGGATTGCTTGTCATCTTCATCTCGTGCTTTTAACAATGCTTGGTTGTTTTCTAAGTCACGTGGTCCTAATTCAATTCGAACTGGTACTCCTTTTAATTCCCATTCATTAAATTTAAAGCCTGGTGATTGGTCCGAATCATCTAGACGTACTCGAATTCCCTTGTTTTTAAGGGCAACATAAAGATCATCTAGTTTCTCCATAATTTCAGGGTTCTTTTTCCATGGACCTACAGGGATTAAGACAACTTGGGTCGGTGCAATTCGTGGTGGCAAAATTAGACCCTGCTCATCACCATGAACCATAATTACTGAACCGATTAAACGTGTCGAAGTTCCCCAAGATGTTGTGTGTACATATTCATGCTGATTAGCTTTGTTTAAATATTTTATATCAAAGGCTTCAGCGAACTTTGTCCCTAAATAGTGAGAGGTACCAGCTTGTACAGCCTTTCCATTTTTCATCATTGCTTCGATAGAAAATGTATCAACTGCTCCTGCAAAACGTTCTGAAGGTGTTTTTTGTCCATCATAGACAGGGATCGCAAGTAAACCTTCTACTACTTCCTTATAGATCGTTAACATTTGCATTGTTTCTTGACGTGCATCTTCTTCATCAATATGTGCTGTATGGCCCTCTTGCCACAAAAATTCAGATGTTCGAATGAACGGAAGTGTTTTCTTTTCCCAGCGGAAAACATTTGCCCATTGATTTATTAAGACCGGCAAATCACGGTAACTTTTAATCCAATTCGAATAGAGATGGCCAATCATCGTTTCAGAAGTTGGACGAAGCGCTAGACGTTCTTCTAATTTCTCGCCTGCTGCCTCCGTTACCCAAGGAAGCTCAGGTGAGAAACCTTCGATATGATCTTTTTCTTTTTGGAAGAAAGATTCAGGGATTAACATAGGGAAATAAGCGTTGCGATGGCCTGTTTCTTTAAAACGACGGTCCATTTCCTCCTGAATATGTTCCCAAATTTCATAGCCGTCTGGTTTAAATGCGATACAGCCGCGAACCGGTGTATAATCCATTAAATCAGCCTTTTGGATTGTCTCGATGTACCATTTTGAAAAATCATTTTGTTGTGTTGTCATGTTCTTTCCTCCATTTCTGCAACTTTACCCACTGTAAAATAAAAAGCACAAAGCTGTCCTCCAAATAAGGACGTCTTTGTGCCGACTAAACGTGGTACCACCTTGAATTTAGTTTTAAGAATATCTTAAAACCCTCTAACGTTTTGTAACGAAAACGACTCGGTTATGTTTGCATAACATCTCCGTGGTAGGTTTCAGATAAGAAGCGGTGATATAGCTCTCAGCAATTGCTATATTCTCTGTTTCACAATTCTTACTTACTTGTCCACATCGTCAATTCATATTTTATATAACTTTAGCAAAACAGTTAAATAATTTCAAATATTTAACTTATTTCAATAATTATTTTCTGTAGCGAAAGCAAATCGGCAGTTACAGATGTTTTATGTAACGTAAGTGAAACGGCAGTTACTAGTGTCTTTTGACCGAAAGCGTCATCCGCTGAAAGAAGTTATAGCCTCCGGCGGATTTCACGCAATTATGCCGAGGTTTAATTGATTTAAACCCGATTATTTTTCGGGAAATATCAGAAAATTAACTTTACTTCCCGGTAACCAAATTGCTTCTAACTAGCCAAAATTCATAAATATTTCAATGCGATTGATTTTGGATACACTTCTTTTGCAAATCGTTATTTTTTCCGGTTAATTACGGTTTGCGCTATTGAAGTAGGTAACGATTAAGTAATTTTTTCATTTAATGAAAAACCTTCCTTTTTTTGCTATTATAATAGAGTCATTAATTTCAGAAAGAGGTTTAAGTAAATGAAACAAAAATATAAAATAGCTCTTTTTATCTTAGTAATCATTGGATTTATAGTTGGTTTTTATATGTTATGGAATACTGCAATACATAATTTAGGATCCCATGCTTTTACTGATGAGGAGATAGAAATAAATGGTAAATTTTTATTAAATAAAACCAGTGCCTATTCTTATAATTTAACTAGTACAGAAGAACCGATTTTTGTTTTAACACCAACTATAGAAGAATTTAATTATGATAAAAAATTTATTATAGCCCGTACAACAGATGAATCAAATGTATCTAAAGATAAGAAAAGTGATTACTGGATTATAGATGTGAAAACAAATCACATATATGGGCCGATGAATAAAAAAGATTTCTTTAAGGAAAAAGTGGAATTATCTTTGGAACTCGAGTTAAAAAAAGTATCTAAATTCTTTTAAATAAAACACTTAGAGGATCTCGTCCTAAATTAAGGTCAAGATCCTCCATTTTAAACTACATGTTACTATCAACTATTAGCTTCGTAAAGTCCTCTACCGATAATGGCTTACTGAAATAATAGCCTTGTACGTACTCGCAGCCATGTTCACGTAGCACGTTTAATTCTGCTTCTTCCTCGACACCTTCAGCTACTACTTGCAGATTTAAAGCATGTGCTAAAGAGATTATTGCTGAAATCATGGCAATGCCTGATTTTTCAGGCACAATATTACGAACGAATGCACGATCTATTTTTAAAACATCTACTGGGAATGTTTTTAAGTAATTTAGTGACGAATAACCAGTTCCGAAATCATCTAATGAAATCGTAATACCCAGTGCTTTTAATTGCTTAATTGTATTAATTAAGTCTTCCGTATAATCCAACATACTCATTTCTGTAATTTCGATTTCTAAGAAGTGTGGATCAATTTTTGTTTCTGCAATAACTTCATGTACCATTTCAACAAAGCCTGTCGTACTAATATGAATCGGAGAAATGTTCACGGCAACACGTAAGTTTAAATTATGTACTTCATTCCAAGTGCGTGCCTGGGCAGATGCTTTTCTTAACACCCATACCCCTATATCATTAATGAGCCCACATTCCTCAGCAAATGGGATAAAGCGATCGGGTGGTATATGACCTAGTTCAGGATCATGCCAGCGAAGTAATGCCTCCATACCAATCACTTTATTCGTTTTTAAATTAATTTTTGGTTGATAATGTAATTCTAAAATATCTTTTTTTAACGCTTGATGTAATTTTGTTTCAAGTAATAGCCACTTATCATTAACTTCCTCCATATTTGGACGATATAAGCGATATTGATTGCCGCGTGTAGATTTCGCAGCATACATGGCGATATCTGCATTTTTCAATAATTCCTCAGCAGAGTTTGCATGATCTGGGAAAATACTAATTCCAATACTAATACTTGCGTAAAATTCAAACGTATCCACAATAAAACTCTCTTTAAAGACGCTGATTATTTCCTCGGCTTTTTCCTCAATACGGTCAACATCATTTAGTATAATAACAAATTCATCACTGTTGTGACGGTAAATAGAATTGGATGTATAATCAACGTTACGTAGACGATTCGCCATTTCCACTAAGAACATATCCCCGATGATATGACCAAGTCCATCGTTAATGTTTTTAAAACGATTTACATCAATGAAAAATAACGCAAACTTCTCTCCTGTGCGTCGAGATTGATAGAATTCATTTTCTAAACGTTGTTCTAACTTACGACGATTTGGTAGCCCCGTTAATTCATCGTGATAAGCAATATGGGTGATCTTTTTTATATCCTTTTGTGCGGTAATATCAACTCGTATAGCAATATATTGATACGGTTTGCCATTGTCATCAAGAAAAGGAATAATCGTTGTCTTCACCCAGTAAAGACTACCATCTTTCGCGCGATTACAGACTTCGCCATTCCACATGTCACCTTTGCCTATAGTTTTCCACATCTCTCTAAAGAAAGATTTTGGATGGAATCCTGAATTGAGTAGACGGTGATCTTGCCCTAATAATTCTTCACGAGTATACTTAGAAATTTTGCAAAAATGATCATTAACAAACTTAATTTTCCCAGTTCGATCTGTAATTGCTACAATGATTGAACTATTCATTGCTGAAAAAATATCTTGTAATTCTTTCAGACTGTAGTTAATTTGATTTATACTACTAGGCATGATATTCGTCATTTTCATTCTCCGTTCATTAGAAGGGTTTGGTACTTTTGCTTTATATTTAAGTGGGGTATAAAGTTATGGGATATCGCCCTTTATTATGTAATTATATTATAGTCCTAGAAAAGCAGTTAATTCAACCCAAATATCAAAACATTCAAATCTACATTTGATGGTTTTCAATAAAACATGCCCGAAAACAAGGTCTTTTTTCTTACTTAAAATGCTTGTTTTTGAATACTTTAATTACCTTAGTGCTATTTATATGTTATGTTTAGTCTATTTATCATTAGAACATATGAACTTTCTATAATTTTACGATACTTGAATAATTTTTTCATTTATGATATATCCCAAAAAATGCCTTACTGTCACATTCAGGCAGTAAGGCATTTTATAAGCTAAGACACTTCATATTCTATTTGACCTCCCAATATTTTGGCACGTTCATTGTAGGCATCTAGTTGCTCCTGAGATAAGTTTAAAATATAATAGTGAAAATTTATTGGCTCTAAACCGTGTTTCTCACACACTTGGCGATAAAAATCATAACCTTCTCGATAATCTGTCATCTTAATAACTTCCTTTCATTTGTGCAGCTTTGTTATAATATTCTAATTGCTCTTGTGATAATTGATGGACATATCTTGTTCTATAACAGAATTTTATTTTTGTTAATAATATATAACAGATGATTTGCTATGTCAATGAATTTTCTGATATTTCTTTCAAATATACGAAAGCCCAGTCCATCTAAATTAGTATGGCTGGGCTTTTCATAAAATATTCACGTCGGCTTCCGTCATAACCACATCCTTAATTTACAAACCTTTTAAATGCCTATTTGTTTTGCTTGCATATTATAAGCTGAAAGTTGTTGCTGCGATAGCTGTAGCACATAATAGCGGAATGAAATTGGCTCTAAACCATAACGCTCACACATCTCACAATAAAATTCATAACCATCACGATACTTTGACATTAGAATTCCTCCTTGAACCAAACTGTTTTATAACAGTTGTTTTTATTTTTATTTAATATATAACAGATGATTGATTTCGTCAAGCTTTACAAAAAAAATTAATTAGGGTACCGTCAGAGGACGCAATTATGCTGAGGCATAATTGATAAGTTCTTCCAATAAAACTTTCATGAGTTTTTCACTCCCAACCCAGGCATGAAAATGTGGTGTACTTGCCCAGAATGTTAGTAACACAAACAGGTTGTAAGACGTGGCTTTTTTTGGTGGCTT
>NZ_LITM01000015.1:235560-236436 GCF_001275675.1 Lysinibacillus sp. FJAT-14745
GCATGAAAATGTGGTGTACTTGCCCAGAATGTTAGTAACACAAACAGGTTGTAAGACGTGGCTTTTTTTGGTGGCTTAGACCCTGGAAATAAAACTGTTTGAGTGAATTTGGTGTTCAACCCTTTGTTAGCTCCTTTAAATGTAGAGGATGACTACGGACAGAAAAATGCTTATCTTCAAATTCACTCACTGTTTGTGATTTTAACAGAATGGTGTGAGATAGATGGAAGTCTTTATTGAAACGTGTGCTGGTTTAGATGTGCACTCAGAAACGATTGTTGCTTGTATCATTAAAGGGAGTCGTGAGGAAGAGTACTTTCAGGAAACAGCGACATTTCCTACCCTTACGAAGGATTTATTTCTTCTTTTAAAATGGTTAGAGGACCATGGTGTAACGCATATTGCTATGGAAAGTACGGGCATCTACTGGAAGCCTGTGTTTAACATCTTAGAAGATTTTTTTGACATCACCTTGGCAAATGCCCAACGTATTAAGAATGTTCCAGGTAGAAAAACAGATGTTTCTGATGCGGAATGGATTGCGAAACTCCTGCGTCATGGATTAATTGAAAAGAGCTTTGTCCCACCAGTTGATATTCGGGAACTCCGTGATTTGACAAGGCTACGGAAGAAATGGATTGGTCATCTCACTTCAGAAAAAAATCGTATTCAAAAGGTTTTAGAAAGTTCGAATGTCAAACTTGGAACTGTCATTTCTGATGTGTTTGGCGTTTCAGGTAGAAAGTTGCTCAAGCGTTTACTTGAACAAGGTTATGTAGATGAAATGGATGTGGAAACAAGTATACATGGAAAAATGATGCCTAAAAAACAGATGATTGCCGATTCGTTATTTGGAACACTCACAGAGCATCAACG
>NZ_LITM01000015.1:237009-288823 GCF_001275675.1 Lysinibacillus sp. FJAT-14745
TTTAAACTACATACAGAATCACCATTTATTTTTAAAAATATTCTAAGGTCAAGGGATTAATTATTTTCACAGAAAAAGCTGCTAGATATAAGCAACTTTTTTATCTATGTCCCTATCTTCTTTTCTATCCACGAATATCAATCCACAAACGATCCTTCGCATTCATGTCGTCAGTAGTACCAGATCCACCGTAACGGAAAGCATCTAGGAAGATTGAATCCAGTTTATCCTCGTCTACAAAATAACCTAAGTTAATTTTCATCGTTTGTCCGGGTAGGATATTGTCAATATAGTAAAAAGCTTTTCCCTTTCCATGAGGTGCTAGATAATCAACCTCACCCGTCATAAGACTTTTTTCGTCAATCCCATTTTCTCTAGCATAGTTCCATCCATTATTTTTAAATTTAAGCACTTGTATGGTTGGATTCATACAGATTTCTTCTATTGACTGTTTACCAATATTTTTAACTGTTGTTGTCAGGTAGACAAATTTAGGATTAACTAATTGTGACTCTACTAGTTCGTAAACTGAATCACTACCGTTTCCAACTTTATATACATCTCGTCTATATGGCATCAATTTCTTTTTCTGATCTAAAGCCTTATACTTGCTTAAGCTTCCTAGGCCAAATTCATTAAAGTTATCTTGTTTAAAATCTTTGATTGAATCAAAGACTTCAACTTTTTCTATAACAAATTCAAGGTTGTCTAATCTGCTTATTTGATCTATGGTTACTGGAACCTTTTCACCTATACTAAATAGTTGTTTGCTGTCTTTTTTCAAAGGAATAACGCTAAATTCTGTTGGTTCAGTCTCTTCACTATAGAGAGAATCATCTGCTATAAATGATGCCATCTCTTTTGATGTGGGCTCAAGCGAAATGTTCTCCATGACCTTCATCATCAGTTCTTCACTTACATCGATTCCAATAGTACCTTCCACCATAATTCCCTCTTCTTCAAATAAAAGATAGACTTGTCTGTCAAACGCTAAACTTTTGTTTCCAGTGTCTTTATTAACAATCACTGCTTTCTTACCATTTATCTCTTTTTCTTCATAGCTTTTTGAGTACAGAGTTTGAAAATTGGAATCTTTGCCTACTCTCCAAAGATAGAATGAAAACCCACCCTTTCCGTAGTTATCTTTAAATGAATATTCCATAGGAGCGTTTTCGATTTCTACCATATTTTCTGGTAAATAATTTACTTTTAATTTATACCAATTGTTATTCTTTTTTGAGGCATTATTTGACACTGAGACATTTACTTCATAATTTTGTTTTTGGACAATCATATCATAGACCTTCACTGCGCCAAAAGCTGTTGTTGGTATGCCAATCATTAAGCATGCAGCGGCGATTAAAATGCGATTCTTTTTACGTTTCTGCTGTGGCTGTTTACTTTTCATCTTAATTTCCTCCATAAACAATTTCTTTTTGTGCGTGTAGGTATCTGAAAATTTGTGTTGTTCATCTAGTTTATCAAAATCATCTAAAGCGATTTTTTCAGCAAGGTCATACATATTTTTGGAGTTCTTTGAATTCGTCATTTTCTATACCTCCTATAATTTTCTGTACTCGTTTTCGAGCACGTTCAAATTGCTTACGGACATTGACTTCAGTGATGCCCATTACCTCTGAAATTTCCTGATAAGATAAGTTATAGAAAACTTTGTACTTAAAAACCTGTCTGTAAGAGTCATTTAACTCTGTTAGCAATGTATCAATTTGAAGCTCAGACATTAAACGTTGTTCCCACTCTTCAATATTTTCATCTACTACTTCCGGTGACTCTCTTTGATATTCTTCCAAAAATAATTTATGTCGTTTATTTTTTCGATAACTATCAATCGTTTTGTTTTTCGCAATTCTCAATATGTAGCGTTTAAGCTCTTGAGTGTTCAAACTGCAGATCTTTTCCAGATTACGGTAGAGAGTAATAAATGTCTCTTGAACTATATCTTCAGCCTGTTGAATATTATGTAAAATAGAATAGGCCATATAATAAACTTTTTGTTCATACAACTCGTATAGTTCTTCCATCTTTTCATAATCCTTGTTTGTAACTTTCATGTAATTCCTCCTCTCACTCTATATAACGAATAGGCGCTAAACTTTGTGACACTTTTCCCAACTATTAGAAAACCAATCGTCAAAAGCCCAGTAGATGATGAAATTTATTTGCAAAATGACACTGTTTTTAGTTAAGTCTTAATTTTACGACACAACAAAAGCCATTGTTTTGAAAAAAGATTGATCAAAACAATGGCTCTGGTCATTATAGAATATTAAAGTCTTTCGGGAAGTAACGCTACCTTTAGTTTTATGTCTACCGGAGGCTCTTCCTCTTCTACAAAGAAGCTCCTTTGGGAAATCTTTTAAATACCTTTTCAAAACTTTCGTTACTTTTTAAAACACCTTCTACAGATTTTGTATTTGTTGATGGTGCTCTTTACTCATTAATTTTATAATCCATTACTTCACAAATCCTATTTGCTTCATTTGTTCACTTATATTCAATTCTGGGAAGTAATTTTCAGCCAGTATTAGTACTTCTTCAATTAATACTTCCAATTCATACAGACCTTGTTCTGGGTTTCTTAACAAAATATTGGTCATTCGATCATAGAGATTTTTAGGTTTGATTCTCATTTGTTCAATACTATATTGCATCCACTTAAATGCAGGATGATGCACATACATTTTATTCATACCGAACAAAACACCAAGTAACTTCTTTTGTACTTCACAAATTACATCATAAAGCATAAGCCAATCTTTTCGTTTTAATAGGGCTTTTCGGTTATTCCATCGATTTCCTAACCAAAGATTTTCGGAAATCATATGTTTAGAAAGCTCTAAAGGATATTCTACAACTCTATTTTTCAACTCTCTAATTTTTTCATTTCCATATAAACTCACTCCATCATAAATTGAAGCTACAATACATTGTTTGTCATAGTCAGTTTCGTACTTCTCCACCACATTTGAGATAAAACGTTCAACTGTTGAGGATAAAAAATTGCTTATTTCTAATTTAATTCCTTCTTTCATTAGATAGGATTCAGACCACGCTTCCTCCTCATAAGGATGATACGCCAAAATGGTTCCGTCAATTTTTTTAATAGGGAACTTTCGATCTTCCTCTTCTGGCGGTGTTGACCACAAAATGTGCAATTCAATGTCTGAATTTTCATCCTGTAAGTTTCTTGATACCGATCCTGCCAGTATTATAGCTTCGATTTTCGGGTTTTGCATATAAACCTCTGCCATATCTTTTGATTTCTGTAATAAGAACATTTGCATCCTCCTATATAATTGTAAAAACTAATTCATCAAGCATTAATCATATAAAACTAAAGTACTTGTTCCCTAAATAACTTAATGTTCTTTCTTTATTTACCTGAACAACAACTTCAAGAAAAATACTATCAATTATGCCTCGGCATAATTGTGTCCAGAATCGGCTTGATGCTTATGCCTGCAATTGTTTATTGTGCGAAAGCGGCAGCAACAACAGCAACAACAACACGAGGGCCATCACGATGTCGGTCATTTCGGTCATGCCACAGGACGTGGCGTTCTTAGACTGAGTACCTCTATTTCGACGGGTGTTTGGACATCCGCTGAAAAAAGTTTAAAAAGCCCAATTTCTCAATATTAATATCGAGAAATTAGACCTTTCACCATATATTTTTCAATAATCGTATTATCATTCTAGGGATAAATATAAAAATGTTCCAGATTATTTCTGATGCAATTGAATTGTTAATGTCTCTAATAATTTCTTTAATATAATGTCGCGCTTTTCTTTTTTTCATTCTTTGTACTGTGTCTCCAGGAAGTTCATTAGTTCTTATCTTTGCTTAATTGTAGGAATAAAGATTGATTAAAATGGATTCTTCTCAACAGATTTATGTTTCAACAAAACATCCCTTAATTAAACGTAATAAAAAATGGATGCTTTTCTTTATCTAAACATATTAAAAGTTCCTCTTGATAATTTTTATTATTTATCATTTTTAATGCCTCTTCAATATTAAAAAATCCGACTTCCAAACTTTCTATACTGGTTTGTAGTTTTTCGGTGACAGGCGTTCCCCACCACCACATGTTACATATATTATTACTTATTTCCTGCGAAACGCCGCAAAAACCAATAATGTCAATGTCTATTCCAGTTTCTTCTTTGACCTCTCTAATTACAGCATTTTGAACAGATTCATTTTCTTCTACAATTCCGCCTGGCAGTTCCCATCCTCGATTTGGATCCAACTTTAACAAAATCTTCTTATGTTTATTTAGTACGACAGCTCCCGATGTAATGGTAAATTTACTCATATAACCACACCTTATACTATTTCTTATAGTAGATTCTCAACAACTAACTCGAAACCATCCTGTTTCATACGGAAAGTCTTTTCTGGATAAAGTTTGACCAGAAAGCCATTGACGATAAGAAGTAATGGTGCCATCGTGGGAAACTATAAAAATCTTTTCTTTTTGTAACAACTTGCAGTTTGCAATAAACTCTTCAGCAAGTTTTATAAAATTATTTTCTGGTATAATATTTATGCCAGAATTCCATAATTCATTTGGTACATTTAAATCGACCTCGAAGGCCGGGTACTCTCTTTTAATTCTTTCGAAATCCATTATTTCATCGCAAGGCAATGTTTTTTTATTTAAAAAAATAGGAAACACTCTTGGCGAAACGAATGGACTTACAATTTTAAGGCAATCAATATTTTCACTTAAAATGAATGCTGTTTGCAGCGTTCTTCTGGTAGGGCTAATAAATATAACATCATTGTTAGTCAAAGGAAATTCATTTCTTAATAGTTTTACTTGCTTAACCCCTTTAGCTGTTAAGGAAGGGTCTTTTACTTGTAAACTACTTGGTAAATCCATTGTGTGTTCTCCTTGACCGTGACGAATAAATATTAATTCCACTAAATCACCAATTTTCATTATTATTATTTGATATTCAACTTTATTTTAAAATGTCAAATCGATTTTACAAACTACATCAATGCTTTGATTTCTTTGATTTGTTCAATATGTCGTTGTTCATGAATAGAAACTAGTTCTACCCATTGATCGAGGGGTAAATCGCCAAGAAAAGGATGTTTAAAGGATTTTTCTGCTAATATGGATGGATCTTCAATTGTATCAAGGAAAGCTGTAAATTTACCTCTCGAATCGTCAAGCAACTCAATAATTTGCTGAACTGTAAAAAAGTCTTCAGCTGGAACAACAAATTCTGGTGCTGGGACTTTCTTTGTTCTATCTGCGATAAGATGAATATTTTTACGTTCCGCTTGCTTACTATCTTCTTTTTTTAATGCCCACGCAATCAGTTTTACAAAAGACACATCGGTTAAAATTAAGTGATGGCAAACCTGGGCTATACTCCAACTGTTAGCATCAGGCTTAGCGTTGAATTGACTATCACTTAATAATTTGATCTCCTCTACTAAGTTATTTCTTGTTTCACATAGATGGTCGTTAATTATTTGATTCATAAGCTACTCCCCTTACCAAACGATTTTTGATTCCTATTCTGTATATGTTCCATAATGTAAAGTATTCTTTAGATGAAGTGGTTTTCCTTTAATATTTTGGAAATTATCTTGCTCGAACAATATTGAATGGATTTTTTTCGAGTACATGTTGCAGCTCTTCATCTTCAATATGTGTATAGATTTGCGTCGTTGCTACACTTGAATGACCAAGGATATGCTGAAGACTTCGAATATCTGCGCCTGATTTATACATCATTGTTGCGGATGTATGACGTAATTTATGTGGCGTCAGTCGTTCTTTTTGAAGTCCTGATTGCTGATTAATTTGTTTGACGATTTTCGCGACGGTTTGACGGGTAAAGCGTGTTCCCTTTTGTGAGATGAAAAGAGGCTCCTCTCCTTCACCCTTGTATGCTGTCTTTCTGCTATTTTCATAGTCTGCCAGTGCCTGGATGCAGCTATCATTTAAATAAACTGTCCGTTCCTTATTCCCTTTACCAACAACCGTTAAGTAGCGTCCTTGTATAGATGACTTATTTAGCTGACAAAGCTCTGTAACACGTATCCCTAAATTTAAGAAAAACATCATCATACAATAATTCCTTGGTGAAGCACGATTTGGCTGGATGCCATCGATAAATTGCGTGGCTTCTTCAAGATTCATATAGATAGGTTTTTTTCGTCCAATCTTAGGGGTTTCTAATTCATCTGCGGGATTTTCCTCAAGAAGTCGGCGTTTCCCTCGAAGGTATTTAAAAAATGATTTTAACGTTGCCACCTTACGTGCTCTCGCAGATGCAGAATTTCCTCGCTGCACCTCGCAATATTCCATAAATAAATAAAGATCCTCCAGTGTCATCTCTCGGATGTCTTCTATTGTAATAGTAGAAATATCTATTTTCGTTAAATTTGAACTATCATGATCATTCTGCACTGCTATGTAGAATCGGAAGAATAATGTCAAATCATATTCATATTCTTTTCTTGTGCGATGAGACTTCCCTTTAATCGTCGTTAAATAAACAAGGAAATCTCTCATTATTTTAGGAAGCTTCGTCTTTTCCATAAAATCACCTCTATTTTCACTATTTTACCACGAAAAAACGTTCCCAAATATAAATTTGGGAACTTTATTGTGAAAAAAATCCCCTTTTTTATAGATTAGAACATATGTTCTTTTGCGAGCGATAAAAAAGATGATTCTCTTTTAGAAAGAAAATCACCTTTTTTAAAAGTTTTTATGAAAGTTTCATTTTTTAGGCATAAAAAGCAAAAAAAATGAATATTTAACTCTAGTGCACTAAATGCTGTGAGACGATTTGAAAAAAGAATAACTGGGTAACTATACGTGTCGATTCTTCTCACAACGCGCATGGGATTATTTGGTTTTTGTCGATTCCGGTGTAAATATGCCAAGGTGAGATTCGCTTACTTTACAAAAATACTATACGTCCCATCTACTTGTTTTGCTAGAGACCAGTTCGTTGATAGCATAAGTTGAAGCTTCTCGATCGTTTCGTCATTACAAGTTAGATGCTGGATTCCTGTTTCTAATAATTGATAATCTTTACCTTCTTCTAATTGGAAACGAATATATAGTAAACGTTGAATACCTGGCAAAGTTACATATTTGATGCGGTAGTTACCATGCAGAGCGTCTAAGAAAAATTGTTCCCCTTCTTGATAAAGTGCCATTGTTTCGGAAAATTCATAGTTTGGTACTTTTTCCTGCCAAACGGATAGATCCCCTGTTTGCAATGTGTGTACAATCTCCTCATCCGTAAAATCTAATTTTGAAAGCTTGTCTAGCTCATATGCTTGCATTAAATTAATGATTGTCATTTTTTCTAGCTCCTTTTATGTATTCATTTTAAGTGTAACACGTTTTCTCTACTACTTAAATTCGAAAGGGCGATCCATATGATGAAGTTCTATGAATCTGGTTTGTTTTTTGATGAAATGTTCGATGGCAATCAACCGAAGCCTCATTATCGGTCTTTCCACCATAAGCTCAATGCTTTCACAAAGGAGCAATTAGAAGAAAAATATCAGCAAGCACACGCAAGATTCCTTAAACAAGGCATTACATTTACCGTATATGGCGCACAAGGTGGAACAGAACGGACAATGCCCTTTGATTTTATACCTATTATTATTCCACATGAACAGTGGGAAGTAATTGAAGCTGGTATGAAGCAGCGTGTGAAAGCCTTAAATTGCTTTTTACAAGATGTCTACCATGAACAATCTATTGTTAAGGATGGGCTTATTCCAAAACAGCTCATTTTCAACAATCCGTATTATTATAAAGAAATGCTTGGTGTAAAAGTACCTATCGATAATCATATTTTTTTAGCGGGTATCGATTTGATTCGTGACGAAAATGGCGTTTACTACGTGTTAGAAGACAATTTACGCAATCCTTCAGGTATTTCTTATGTATTTCAAAATCGATCTGCTATGAAGGAAGTGTATCCTGAATTTTTCTCTAAACATACGATCCAATCTCTTGATAAACAAATGGCCTTTATGAAGAAAGCACTCCTTGCTCACCGGCCACCTTGTATGAAGCCAGACATAGAGCCTAAAGCTGTCCTCTTAACAGCAGGTATGTATAATTCGGCATATTACGATCATGTTTTCTTAGCACAGCAGCTCAATATTCAGCTTGTCGAAGGGCGTGATTTAGTTGTCCGAGACAATAAGGTGTACAAGAAGACAATCTACGGTCTAGAGCAAATTGATATTATTTATCGTAGAATTGATGATGATTTCTTAGATCCTGTTGTGTTTCGTGAGGATTCTTTACTTGGAGTTCCGCATATTATAGATGCTTATAAGGCTGGAAATATCGCTATTTTAAATGCTGTTGGTAACGGTGTTGCTGATGATAAAGCGATGTATGCCTATGTACCGGATATGATTCGCTACTATTTGAAAGAAGAACCTATTTTACGTAATGTGGAGACTTATCATCTAGCTGATGATAGACAGCGAGCTTGGGTTCTTGAGCATATGAGAGAACTTGTCATAAAAAACGTTAGTGCCTCTGGTGGCTATGATATGTTAATTGGTCCGCATGCGAGTGATGAAGAAATAGCTATTTTCAAAGAAAAAATTACGGAAAACTCGTCTCAATACATTGCACAACCAACGATTAGTCTGTCTAGAGCACCAGCTTTCCAGGATGGGAGATTCTATCCTTGTCATGTCGATTTACGTGTTTATGTGATGAAGGGCGAGGATATTTATGTGCTTCCAGGAGGTTTATCACGTGTAGCATTAAAAGAAGGATCTTTAGTCGTGAATTCTTCTCAGGGTGGAGGAGCAAAAGATACGTGGATATTAAAGGAGGAATTGCAGTATGCTAAGTCGAGTAGCCGATGCACTATACTGGATGGCACGATATAGTGAACGATCACAAACGAATGCACATATATTACAAGTACAGCTGTTGAATATGTTGGAGCAATCTGGGAAAGAAAATGAATACATTGATCATTGGGAAGCGGTGTTGGATATTTGTGCCTCGAAGGAAGAGTACTTGATCTTTTATGAGTCGATTCGTGTCAATCCACTTATCGAATATCTACTCTTTTCTAATAATAATAGTAACGCTCTTCATGCTACTTTACGTGCGGTTCGAGAAAACGCTCGTGTAACTCGAGATAGCATCCCGATTGAGCTTTGGGAATTGCAAAATGCCTTTTATTTATCCTTACAGCAAGAAATTTTGGGACGTGAAAGACCAATTCCACTAATCGTACTTAACTCTTTTTTGCAAAATATTCGACAGACTTCTTTGACGGTTACAGGGCTTATCGAAGGCTCGATGGATCGAGATTTACCCTTTTATTTCATACAAGTTGGAAAATGGTTAGAACGTGCAGAAAAGACAATTCGTATGACTTTAATTATACTGGAGCAACATAAGGAAATAGCCATCTCCTTAATAGAAGCGGACGGATCATTTTTACTCGATTTATCAGGGGCAACGGAGTCTTATTTGCAAAAGCATCGCCAAACCAATTTACTTTGCGCTATTCAATATTTATTACATGATAAGCATTTCCCTCGTTCGGTGATGTTTTGCTTACAAAAATTAGAAGAAGCATTTAGTTGTTTAGAAAACGATCCTCTTTCAGCAAGATTTTTAGAGCTTCATACCCCATTAAAGAGTTTATTATTTGCCATGATGAATGTAGACTTATGGAATATTACCTTAGAGGAAACTATTCTGTTAATGGAGGAAAGATTGTGTCAATGTATTGATTTTGGCCATACATTTGCTACAATTTATCATTTATATGAACCCAGCGTACAACCTTGAAAGGAATCAACTACAGCTCCCTTTCAACAAGCAAGTCAGTAATCCAAAGGAAGCGGACACAATGAAATTTGAAATTCAACATACTAATATTTTTCAATATGAGTCTGAAGTCGATCAAAGCTTAAATACAATCCGCTTAAAGCCAAGGGGCGATGAGCGTCAGCGCTTATTATCCTATCAAATTGCCATTACTCCGTCGTCTTTAACGCGTGAGCATACAGATATTTGGGGCAATACGGTTGGCACTTTTTATATACCTGAGCAGCACCAAGAGCTAGAAATTGAAACGACCTCAATTGTCAGCATTCAACGTGCACCATTTATTCATCGCATTCAATATTCACCAGAGATGCAGACAATTTTTCACTCGCAACTGTTTTATGAGCATTATTTGCCCTATTTAAAGTCTACACACTTTACGTATATGACAGAAAATCAGTTAGAGGAAGTTTATCATGCAATTGGTCATGCTGAAAATCCTGTACTATTTTCATTAAATTTAATGCAATATTTATACTCGACTTTTGAATATGTTCCTGGTGCAACCAATGTTACGACAACGGCAAGTGAAGCATTCGCCCAAAAGCGAGGTGTTTGTCAGGATTTCACACATGCCATGCTTGCGGTGCTAAGAGCTAAAGGAATTCCAGCGCGTTATGTTAGCGGTTATTTATATGTCGACGAAAACTCTGCCTTGGTCGGTGATATTGCAACCCACGCTTGGGTAGAAGTCATGATACCAGGAATCGGCTGGATTGGTCTTGATCCAACTAATAATGTAGAAGTATTAGAAAATCACATTATTTTATGCATTGGCCGTGATTATTCCGATATAAGCCCTGTTGAAGGTGTTTATTCCGGTGGAAAGCATGATTTAAAAGTCAAAGTGAGTGTCAAAGCATTAAGTCATTTGTAATAAAGCTTGCAATGTTTTAAATATAACCCCTGATTTTTCTACGCTAAGCAGAAGAATCAGGGGTTTTATTAAGATCTATTGTTTTCGGATCTTAACGAATTTACCAAAAGAATTCTAATTCTTGTAACTCAAATACTCATCAAGCCCTTTTTTTCGCAGTTTACATGCTGGGCATTCCCCACAGCCATCAGCTATTATACCGTTATAGCAAGTCAACGTTCTTTCCCGAACAAATTCAAGTGCCCTAAATTGATCAGCAAGCTCCCATGTCTGTGCCTTATTTAACCACATCAATGGTGTATCAATCACAAAGGAATCATCCATCGATAAATTTAACGTTACATTCAAGGATTTAATAAAAACATCTCGGCAATCTGGATATCCGCTAAAATCCGTTTCACAAACGCCAGTTACAATATGCTTAGCTCCTACTTGGCTCGCTAAAACGCCCGCAAATGAAAGAAAGAGAAGATTTCGGCCAGGTACAAAAGTCGATGGAAGCTCACCATTATCTCCGTCTTCTACCTTTATGTCTTGTCGTGTCAACGCATTCGGAGCAAGCTGATTCAGGAGTGACATATCAAGAATGTGATGCTTAACACCGAGCTCAACTGCTATCTCCTTCGCACATTCAATTTCAAGACGATGCCTTTGACCATAATCAAAAGTTACTGCCTCAACCTCTTCAAAACGTTCTTTTGCCCAGAACAAACAGGTTGTACTGTCCTGACCTCCACTAAATACAACAATTGCTTTTTCCTGCTTCATCTATAAAAACTCCCTTATATCGAAAAAACAGCACTCTAAGAAAAAGCGCTATTTTTTTCTTAGTTTTTAAACGAATATTGTGTACCTTGGTTACCCAATAATATTAAATCCTTCAACCTTCTTCACGGCTTTGGCCAAACATAAAAAAACCTCCTTGCCAAATGTTTCCCAACACTTTTCAAGAGAGGCATTACCAATCATTCTATTAAAACATAAGTAAAAACATAAAAAAAAGCCACGTCCGATATGGACATGGCATATTGTCATGTTTCCATAGTTTTTTATAGAGGGTATTTGCTATGAACCTCTCCCGTTCTAGTCCGGGCATTCTTTTCATCAATATAATACATAAAATAGTATAAAACGTCAAATTGATTTTTTATAAAATCTTCCCATGAATGCTTCTCTGGAAAAAATGATTGTTATATTGCCCTATATTTTAGCATACTAAACATTTTGCTGAGATTAGATTCATTAATATTTTGAGGATATATATAGTCACATTACCTCAATAAATCACTATTCCATTGTCTAGAACTGATTTATTTTGCACCTGATTTCCTAAAATATATAGCTTTTTCAAATTGGGCAAATTCACCAAAGGCTCTACATTCGAAATAGCGTTATTTTCCAAATGAAGCACCTCGATTTGTTGCCAATTTTCCATAAAATTTAACGATTGTAATGAACTATTTTGTATAGTGAATGAACGCAGAGCTGAAAAGCCAGCAAAGTAAGGCATAACCTTATCAACTTCATGCACCCAGTCACCATTACCTATTCTGAGGGATACATTATTCAAAGTTAAATTTTCCAGTATGTTGTTGTTAAATGAATTTTGACTATTAATTTGAAACTTACACTCATTACAATTTAACGTTTTTACATGCTGTAAATTGAATAATTCACTCGTCTCTTCATAAAAAGTTGTTTCATTTAAATTTATTGTTTGCAGATTTGGCAGACGATTTAAAGAACGGATGCCTATAAAATCGCCAGACTCCACTGCTGTAAGTAGTTCTAGCTGTGGGTATTTCAGTAATTGTGCTCCATTCAAATACGACTGCCCCCTACTTATATCAACAGTTAACTCTTTTAAAGCAGGTGCCTCTAACTTGGGTAGGAAAGTACTTTCTAATTCCGCTTTTTTTAAATGGGGTGCTACAATCGATGATACTTTTCCACTATAACCATTTATCGATAAATCGGTCAGTGAAGTCAGGCTGGTCACAATATCAAGCAATTCTAATTTATAAAGAGAAGCTAAACGCAGCTTTGTCAATGAAGACTTATTTCTAAGGCGCTCTAGATTCGTAATATCCATATTTTCAAGATCAAGTGATTGCAGGTTGGGCATGTTTTGAATAAAATCAAGCGTTTTTAAATTTTTTACCGCTGTAAGCTTCAATTCTTGTAATTGATTCAGTGAATAGAACGAGCTAAAATCTGTCGCTTCACTCAAATCTATTGTTAAAGACTCTAAATTAGTTAATGAAGATAACCACTTCAAATCATTGGCAGATCTTAAAGACAATGATTTTAATGGCAGTTTATTCAGAAGAGGGAAATCTGTAACCGTCTCGGTGTGATACGAAATTTCAAGTGATTGAAGATTAGGAAACTCTAATAATAAAGCAAGTTCATCATTACTTCGAATTTGGATAGAGAGCTCTACAACATTAGACTTATCGCTAAAATAGTCAGCAATTTTACTAAATGATTCATTAAAGCTACCTGTATAGCTTTTTAAACCTTTCAGATGTCGGAAGCTTACTTTTTCACTTTGTGATATTTCATAATCACCCATCAAATTCAATACCGTCAGACCAGAAAAGGCTTCAAAATCTTTTTGTTCGATTTTTTGTGTATTTAATAACTTATCCATCATAATATAGTTAGAAATTTTGGCTTGCTTATTTGTAAACGGATCGTCAAGACTGTAATCAAAATGCCATTGATCTTCAGAATAGTATGCCTTTAAATAGCGGATACTTGCGATTTCTTCTTTAGTTGGCATTGCTTCACCTTTATCAAAAATATCTTTTAAAAAGAATAAAAGAACTTCGCTTTCAGGCATTTTCCGAACAGGTAGGTCCTCATGGTTACCATATTCTGTTTGATTGCCGCTCAAAAGAAAATAGCCAAGGAATACACAAAGGATGACAATCGGTAGCATGAAAAGCGCTTTTAAATTCGTTTTTGGACGTGTAGCTTTATTAGCAGAAGTTGTACCGTAATAATTATTAATCGTCTGATCAACATAATAAACTTTATTCTCTTTCAACATTATTTCAGTTTCACAAAAAGGACATTTGAATGATTGTTCTTCTTTATATTCAATTTTCCCATTACAATTCGGACAATTTAATGTCATGAATTCCACTGGCAATCCCCTCCCCAGCTCTTTTCAATTAAGCTTAGTTGTCAGAAAAATAAATGTCAATATTTCTATTAAATACTAATTATCTTCCACCTTTAGACCTACAACAAAAAAAGTCGCCCAAGAGGCGACTTTTTTGTGTTTATTCACTTTTTTAGACAATAAGTTTAAACTTCTGTTTACGATTCTGACGAACTACTTGCATTGCAAAGCGAGTTCCTGGACGAAAACTAGTTGTTCCGTCGAAAGGAATCCGAATAAGTCACTTTCACAACCAATAAAAGTGCTAACGTTTATTGGTTATTCATCACGATCAAGTGCCTCTTTCACAAATGTAGGAAGTGCGAATGCACCAACGTGTAAGTCTGTATTGTAATATTTCGTTTTTAGACCAAATTTGTCCCAAGCATCTACTTGAATATCTTTAATTGGATGTAATGCTTTTGAAGCAAATCCGAATAGCCAGTGTCCCGATGGATATGTTGGCATATGGAATTGATAGACGCTTGCGATTGGGAAAATACCTTTAATTTTTTTATGTGCTTTACGCATGTTTTCTGCATACTCCGCGAAGTATGGTGATTCGTGTTGGTTAATTAGAATTCCTTTTTCATTTAATATACGGTAACATTCTTTATAGAAAGCTGTTGTAAATAAACCTTCACCGACTGAAATTGGATCAGTAGAATCTACTAATATTAAATCGAATGATTGATCAGCTGCGTTTTGAACGTAAGCTAAGCCATCATCGAAAATCATTTCCATGCGTGGATCTTCTTCGACACCAGCAGCTGTAATTGGAAGGTATTTTTGGCATAAACGGAATACTAACTCATCGATTTCAACCATTACTACTTTTTCTACTGATTCGTAACGTAGTACTTCACGAGCAGTACCACCATCACCACCACCGATAATTAATACTTTTTTTATATCTGGGTTGGTAGCGAATGCTGGGTGCGTAATCATATCGTGATAAACGAACTCATCTTTTTCATTGACCATCATTAATTCGTCTAAAGTGAAGAAAGTACCAAACTCATCACCTTGATAAAAATCAATTTTTTGGAACGGCGATTGTTCACTATGAATTTTTTCGTTGTATCCGATTGAAAATTTACAGTGATCGCTCCATTGTTCTGTATACCATTTCATTAAATCACGTCCTCTAATACTTCTGGTTTCACTAGAATTGTATCAATTTCTTGTTCTGCAAATTGGCGAATTTTATCTGCCATTCCACGAGGTACTTCAAATGATTCTGTCTTTTTCGCTTGCAGTTTTTGTTCTAAATATTCAGCTGCTTTCCAAGGACTTACTGAGTCGCCACAAGTGTAAACATCTACAGAAGCAAAGCCATATTCTGGCCAAGTATGAATCGTTAAATGTGATTCAGCTATAATTACTGCACCTGAAACACCATATGGGTTGAAATGATGGAAGCAAGATTCTACAATTGTTGCCCCAGAATAGTCTGCCGCCTCATTCATAAACTGCTCGATTAAAGCATTTTGCTCAATAATTTCACTTGGGCAACCATAAAATTCGATTAATACGTGTCTACCTAATGTTGATAATTCAATGCTCATTTATCTATCTCCCTTACGACTGTTATATAATTTTCTTCTTTCGTTTCGAACAGAACATTTCCAAAATTAAGAAAATAGAAGTTATATAATTCTACTACTTCCTCTGAAATAACTTCTCCGGGGATCACTAGTGGTATTCCCGGTGGATAAATCATTAATGAATCTGCACTAATTCGACCTACTGCATCATAAATTAAAATTGTTTCTGTTTCTGCATGACACGCCTGTTGCGGTGTCATTGCTAATCTATTTATTTGATTCGCTGTCACATAAGCTGACTGAATCGCATCTTTTTTAGCGTGATTAAGTTCTATATCTTTTAACGCATGTACTAATTTACCGATTGTTTCATTCGTATCAACATGGCTAATGACTGCCATTATGACATATCCTTCAGCAAGTTCTAATTGAATTCCATACTGTTGTTTCAATATTGTGTAAACTTCGAAACCAGTTAAACCGATATCGTTCACACGAATAACAAGTTTTGTCCAATCATAGGATTGATTGAAATTTTGTTGTACGTATTCAGCTTGTAGTACTTCATAGCGTGAATTATGTTCAATTTCTTCAATTGCCGCATTAACAATTGACTTTAAATTGCTATAACGTTGCTGTCCAAACAGCGCTAAATCCCTTCTTGCTACATCTAAAGAACTCATTAATAAATAATTTGCACTCGTCGTTTGAAGCATATTTAATACTTTTTGCAAATGCTTCGAATCGATTCGTTTTTCTTGTAGTAAAAGAAGCGAACTTTGCGTTAATGAACCCCCAGTTTTATGCATACTCATCGTTACTGCATCTGCACCTGCACTAATCGCATCGTGTGCATCAGGTAAAAATGTTAAATGTGCTCCGTGTGCACTATCAACTATAACTGTTACATTTTGTTCATGTGCGAGTTGACAAATTTCTTGCAGTTTATTCATCGAACCAAAATATGTTGGATACGTCACAAGTAAAACTTTCGCTTGTGGATTTTCTGCAAGCGCCGATTTTACATGTTCAACTGAAATTCCGTGTGCAATACCAAAATGTTGATCAACTTCAGGTTGAATAAATACTGGTTTTGCTCCGCTTAATATAATGCCGTTCATAACTGATTTATGGCAATTACGAGGTACAATCAATGTATCTCCCTGTTTACATGTCGCTAAAATCATCGCCAGAATACCTACAGTAGTGCCATTTACTAAAAAGTAAGCGTAGTCTACATTAAATGCTTGTGCAGCTAATTGCTGAGCTTCTTTAATAACCGATTCCGGATGACTTAATAAATCAAGTTCCTTCATCGAGTTTACGTCCATTCTTAATGTCATTTCTCCAAGCGCCCATTTTAATGGGTTTTCTTGTAGCCCCATTTTATGTCCGGGTACATCAAACGGCGTAACTTCTTGTTTTGCATAATTGACTAAAGCTTCAAATAATGGCATGCGGTCTTGAGTGACTAAAAAATTCTCTGTAGTCACTCGATCTTGCACGCACTGCATTATTGACCAATAGCAACTGCTAAGAGTTGCTGTAATTCTGAAACTTTGTCTGTATTTTCCCAAGTTACGTTTACATCACTACGTCCAAAGTGACCATAAGCTGCAACTTGTTGATATTGCGGTTTACGTAGATTTAGCATGTTAATAATGCCTGTTGGTGTTAAGTCGAATAATTGACGAATCGCTATTAAAATGTCTTCTTTCGCTACTTTTTCTGTACCAAATGTTTCTAAAGCGATACTAATTGGTTCACTTACACCAATTGCATATGATAATTGAATTTCACATTTTTCTGCCAAGCCTGCTGCAACAATATTTTTCGCAACGTATCGCGCTGCGTAAGCCGCTGAACGGTCAACTTTTGTACAGTCTTTACCAGAGAATGCGCCACCACCATGACGAGCTGCGCCGCCATAAGTATCAACAATAATCTTACGTCCTGTTAAACCTGCATCTCCGTGTGGTCCGCCTACAACGAAACGACCAGTAGGATTAATTAAAATGCGGAAGTCTTCATTCATACCAAATTGCTTTGCAACAGCTTTAATTACGTTTTCTGTAACGTAATCAATGAATGCTACTCGGTCAAAATCATCATCATGTTGTATTGACATTAAAACAGTATCAATTTTAGGTTGCATACTATCTGAATAATCAATTGTTACTTGTGATTTCATATCTGGGCGAGCCCATTTAAATTGACCATTTTTGCGTTGCTCAGTTGCACGTTTTACAAGCATATGCGCCATTTCAATGGCTAAAGGCATATAGTTCTCAGTTTCATTAGTCGCAAAGCCGAACATAATACCTTGGTCACCTGCACCAACTTCTTTTGTATCGCTAGAAGAATCAACACCCATTGCGATATCAGGAGATTGCGTGTGTACTAAAACTTGTACATTGCAGTTATGACCATCAATGCCGAACTTATCATCTGTGTAACCAATGCTGATTAGGGTATCACGGGCAATTTTTTCGATATCTAGTTCTGCTTTTGTTGTGATCTCTCCACCAACAATTACTGTGTTTGTAGTTGTGAATACTTCACATGCCACACGAGATAGCGGATCTTGTAATAATGCTGCGTCTAATACTGCATCTGAAATTTGGTCTGCAATTTTATCTGGATGTCCTTCCGATACAGACTCCGATGTGAATAATATTTTTTCTGACAATTTTCACTGCTCCTAACAAATTTATAGATTTTAGGGCATAAAAAAAAGCTCACCCAATTTTAAGGAAAGCTTCGAATACTATCAGCTGCTGTTCCTCTTATTGTTCACAAAAGATAAATTTTGTGCTCAGGTTCGGCCCACTGGATTTAATTCATGATGAACTAAATTGTTTGGCCACCGTATCTTCGACCCCTCGTCTCAACGGTTATTAATAAGAGCTATATTATTATGCTGAGACTCATATTAAGTCATAAACATTTGAGTGTCAATTTATTTTTTAATATTTTTTTAGGATTAATCGCTATGAAAATTAATTCATTTACCGTTTTGTAACAAAAATACTAAGTCAAGCTTTTTGTAAACACTTTATTTTTATTAATAAAAATGAATAATAATGCATATATAGCTTTTTTATTATTACAATAGTATAAACTCCTATTTAATTTGTTAATAGAAGCGTCAAAATAACATATTGTAAACATAAAAAATTTTAGATTAGCAAAGAAGATAAAGAAATTATTAGAGTCTTTTATTTATAGAAATCATTTAAATTTCTATAATTCGGAATATTATTTTCGGTCAGTTTTAAAAAGACCATGACGATTCTTTGATTTCAAACCAGGTGTATTCATTAAATAATTTTAACCATAATTATTAAATTGCTAGGTTGATTTCCACTACGGCTGCTCGCCAATTCCTTGAATAACAACCTTATATTTCCCTAATCTACACACCTGATTTAAAACATGTAGTATTCAATTAAATTTTAAAAGAGTGCACAAATTATCCATTGTTATAGATAATTTGTACACTCTTAATAACAATCCAATAGAGCCGAAAAAACTATACTGGAATGAATCAATTATGCCAAAGTATAATTAATTGAGCTTTAATATAATATTTAGATATCAATCTTATTTAAATAATCTGTTATTGTATTTATAAATTTGTTATAGTCTGGGATCCATAATTCATGGCCCGACTCTGAAAATTCTATGAGCTCAACATTTTTCAAGTTACTTTTATATTTTTCTGCCTCATCTGTACTTAGTAATGATCCTTTCGTACCACCCTTAAGAACTAAGACAGGACAATTAATTTCCTTTAATTCTTCCCATAAAACTATGTCTTTTGAATCTCTCTGAATACCTCTAACTACATGATCCCTACCCTCTTCTACTAATTTACCAACGGCTTCTATCCATGTTTCTTGAATTAGAGGATATATTGCAGGATAATCACATAATATTAGCCCCTTTATTTCGCTAGAATTCATGGCTGCATATTTTATCGCATAGGGAACACCCATAGAATATGCCATTAAACAGTAGGCATTAATATTACTCTCCTTAATAACTGAAGTAATATCCAATATATGTTCTTCAAAAGTGTAACCACTTAGTGGGGCATCACTTTTTCCTCGCCCTCTTAAACTTATAGAGATACAATGTCTAGGGAAAAGAGATTCCATTTCTACAATAAATTGTTCAGCATTCCCTAGAGCACCAGGGATATATACAAGAGGTAATAATTTTTGATCACAGTTTGTTGTTTCTATATATTGGATTTTAACACCATTAATAGTAAAGCTTTCAATAGAACGCATTTAGATATCCCCATTTCAGTTATTCTAGGTTCTCCTTAAAACGCTACTTCGACTCTTTGTTAGAAAACTTCTATTCAAAACGCCCCTGTCTTTCAGTAAGCACCCATTTTCGTACATAGCCCATCTTTTCCTGAATATTTTCGATTGTTTTTTCACTTTGAAATGCCTTTTGCATGACGGTGTAGCGCAAATCCGTGGCTCTCACATTTGTGCCAATATCCTTTGAAATCGTTTGGAAAATTCGCTCAATTGTTTTTGTTGAGATGGCTTTTGATTGACTAGCCTCACTTACCCAAAGCCATTCCCCCAGCTTTTCTTCATGTATTTCCTCTGTTGCATTTTTATAGTGCTCCAGCATGTCCATTAATATTGGAGAAAACTTTATTTCTCTACGCCCATTTTGATTAGCAATGTGAACTACCGATGAGTCAAAATGAATATGAGACCATTTCATACGTACAAGCTCTGCTGGCTTACATCCCGTTTCCATAAGTATTTGGACGATGCAGCCATTCCGTCTTGCCAGCCAGGCATGCTCCATAGTTTTAGCGTATTGAAAATAAGTTGGCCAGACATTTGCAATTTGCATTAATTGTTTCTTTGTTAGTAATGTTAGAGCCTCTTTTTGTCTCTTTTTTGGCTGTAAAATGCCCTCATAGTCAAAGGGCTCCACCCATTCTCTTAAAAAGACAAAGTCTATAAAGCCTCGTAATGTAGCAATTTTATGATTAAATGTGTTGATATTCGCGTAGGTTTCTTTCAAATAATTACTATACACAAATAACAATTCTTTTAAATGATGATCCACATACAAGTAGTTGTTCTCATGAGCAAACGCTAAAAATTGCTGTCCATCGATATTGTACTGCTTTTTCGTAGCAGCACTTTTCCTCAAAGAGTTTAAAAGTAAAAAATAGCTGTTCCATGCCTCCACTAGTGTGACCATCTTGTAACCTCCTTAGTAACTGTGCGTGTTTTAATTTCAGTTTACTATATTTTGGTGCGTCAGTTTATAATTAAATTCTACAAATCGTATTGTCGGATAATCTGTAGTATTCATACACAATCTCGCTTCCAGTGTTCAAATGCTACTTTCAAATCGAAGAAACAAATGATCCTATAGCAGTGTCCCACATCTTTTATTTTCTTACAATAGTAATTTTCCGCACTCTGTTGTAGTACAATTTCTATAAAATGACCCTATTCTTGTATAACTAGTCTAATTTACATGAAAATTCGTATAATTTAGTGTTTATTACCGTTTGTGTTATATAATAAGAATATCAACTATAAAATGTAGGGGGCTTTTCAAGTATGCAAGTAAAAACAACTCGACTTGAAGCAGAGGACGCAAAAATTATTTATCAAGAAACTGCTGGGCTAGCGATTATTACGATCCATCGCCCACAAGCTAAAAATGCGCTAACAGCAAATATGTGGGATCAATTAGCTAAAATTGCCTTACAAGTATTAGATAATCCGAAAAATAAAGTATTGATATTACGTGGCTCTGGTGAAAACTTTACGGCCGGCTCTGATATAAAAGAATTCAACGCCATTTCACTTGAAAAAGCCGAAGAAGCATTTGTACATATGGAAAAAACGATTTCTACAATTGAACGTTTACCGATTCCAACGATTGGCGTTATTAATGGTCCTGCAATGGGTGCTGGTTTAGAGCTTGCATTAGCTTGTGATATCCGTATCGGCTCTGAAAAAGCAAAGCTCGGGATCCCTGTCGGTAAATTAGGCATCACTTTAAATAACAAGTTTGCTCAACGTTTAGTTCAACTTGTTGGCCCTTCAACAACGAAGGATTTAGTATTTACCGGGCGTATGTTTAAAGCTGAAGAGGCTTTTAAGCTTGGTATGCTTAACTATTTAGTCACTGAAAAAGACTTAAATAAATACATGATTCGTATGGGTAAGTTAGTTGCAGGAATGTCACCTGAATCTTTACTAGCTGTGAAGAAATCTGTGCAAGAATGCGTAGACAGTGTACCAACTTTATGGCAAGGTTCAACACCGTTTGTCGGAAAGGATTTTACAGAGGGCTGCAGTGCCTTTGTAGAAAAACGTCAGCCACAATTTAAGCGTCAATCAAAATAACAAACAGGTACTCTGCTCGCCCCTAACTCGCGAATGGAGTACCTGTTTTTTAAGATTTTCTCTTTAACACTACCGATTTAATGTGAAGATGAATCGCATCTAATTCATAACCAAAATGCTGTTGAAATTCCTTTTGTATCGTTTTTTGTAATGCATACAATCGATCTGGTAAGGAATAATGAATGGGTAGCTTTAGCTGTAATGTAATCGTTGCTTGTGCTAGATCACCTAATACGAATTGAACGTGCTCGACTTTGTGTACGATGTCTTCATTTAAACAGCAATACGTTAGTAGCTGCACATAAACATGCCTGCCAATATCGATATATTCCTGTTGAAAATCAGGTCGAACAATCGTCGTCTCCCCTATTTTTTCACGTTTTGAAGAGAAAATCTCTATCCCTTTTTGAACGAGCCGTTTAAAAAAGTTTTGCTCTACTTGACGGTACGGTATTGGCATAACATGCTTCCCCTGTGTCTGTCGAATAAAACGAGCTTTAGCAATTTCTTTTTGGGAACGGACATCCTCAACATAGTAACATTTATCGAAAGGACCAAGCTCAAGCTGTCGAGCTATCGTCTTTGTCATTTTATCGGACGTGCCGATCAGTAAAATCGATTGTACTTTATATGTATCAAGTGCTTTTTTTACTTCCTCACGGTGGGTATCATCTGTAAAAATGGCTCGACGAACGGCTGTAATCGTATTTTTCTCAAATTTTGCGGAGATACCTGCTACTTTCACACCTTTAATAATGAGAAGACCATCATCAATAAGAGCCTCTACCCCAATTTTATGGGCGAAAACTAGTGCGCTTGTACTTTTCCCTGTTCCACTTGGACCACTTAAAGAATAAACATTCATGACTAACAGCTCCTTTCCATTTCATGATAGCAGAAACGTTCCATTTTTTCCGTCAAAAATATTATTTCCAGCATTAGTTAGATGATTCTTGCTAGCCTATACATACATCTTCTCCATTATTGAAATATATTCTTTTTTCAGAATAACTTTCCCTTTATGTGCTTTAGTATGATAAAATGTGAACTACTATTCTGTTATACAACTATAAGGAGTGTACTAGTTTGAAAATCGTACCATCTAAAAAAATGTCTTTATTTACAACAGCAATTTTCGGAGATTTAAAAAATCATGCTAAGCAACAGGAAGCGAAAGGTATGAAAATGATTGACTTAAGCTTAGGTAGTCCAGACCTACCCCCTGACGCTAAAATTCGCGAACATTTATCGTATAGAGCTGGTTTAGCAGAATCTTACGGGTATACATTAACAGGTACTCAACGTTTTTACGAAGCTGTTAGTCGCTATTATAAACGTCGTAGCAATGTTGATTTAGATCCCGCTTCTGAAATCATTCAAACAATTGGCTCTCAAGAGGGCTTAGTACATTTACCAATCGCCTTTTGTGACCCAGGAGATATCGTATTATCCACTAACCCAGCTTACGTTGCCTACGATGCAGGGATTCATCTAGCTGGCGCAACACCTTACTATATGCCTCAAACAGCTGACAACGATTATTTACCAGACTTAGATGCTGTTCCTGAAGAGATCGCGCAAAAAGCAAAACTACTAATTTTAAACTTACCAGGTAATCCTGTGCCTGCAATGCCTTCAATCGCCTATTTTGAAAAAGTCATTGCCTTTGCGAAAAAATACAATATAATCGTACTACATGATGCGGCATACTCTGAGTTCTACTTTACTGGTGATGGCCCAATTAGCTTCCTAGCCACTCCTGGCGCAAAAGAAGTTGGGATGGAAATTAACTCATTATCGAAAAGCTTTAGCCTTGCTGGTACACGTATCGCTTATATCGCGGGGAATGCTGAGATGATTTCAATCTTAAAACAGTTAAAATCAAATTTAGATTTCGGTATTTTCGAGCCAATTCAAGATGCAGCGGTCGTAGCACTTGATAACGCAGAAGAAATTACAGCAAGCCTACGTGCAACCTTCTCAGAACGCCATAAAACATTAATGAACGGTTTACGTGCCTTAGGATGGGATGCAGCTCCTTCTGACGGTGGCATGTTCGTCTGGGCAAAATATCCGTACGATATTGACTGCACTGAGCTAGCCTTCAAACTAATTGAACAAGCTGGTATCGTGACAGTCCCAGGTACAGTATTTGGCTCGGCTGGACAAGGCTATTTACGTTTAGCATTAGTACAACCGAAAGAATTGTTGCAAGAAGCTGTTGATCGTTTAGCACAAGTGCAAGTGACACCACAAAGATAATCATATAAACAACATGAAAAGCCCTTCTAACTTTAATGGTTGGAAGGGTTTTTGCTATTGCTACCTATGTAATCCTCAAGTATCGGTCTATCAGGTGGACTAATATTTTTGGGTAAATCACCTAAAGGGAAAAATTGTAACATTGTCGCCTCCTCCTCATCATGAATGAGGCGGCCACTATATTCTTTGCATTCAAATGCTGTAACAACGTTATAAACTTCATCACCATGCGGATATTGATAATAAAAATCTTGTCCAGAATACGTATTGATTAATTTTAGGTTTTTAGCCGAAAGCCCTGTTTCCTCAAATAATTCTCGATGGGCAACTTGCTCTAATGTTTCACCTAGCTCCATTGATCCTCCAATTAACCCCCAACACCCGTTATCTTTCCGAAGCTGCATTAAAACCTGTCGACGATTATTAATGACCAATACACAAGCACCACACATAAATCAATTATGCCATGGCATAATTGCGTCTGGAATCGGCTTTGTGCTTGCACAAAGCACTCCTTTCCGATTCCGTGACATCCGCCGGAGGCTTTAACTTCTTTTAGCGGATGTCTGGACACCCGCTGAAAGAAGTTAATGGTCTGGTTCCAACTACTTTACGCAAATCTTTTATATATCCCATAAAATCCTCCTTTAATACGTACGTTCTTATTCATTAAAGTTGGCTGGAATTTTCACAAACACATAATCCCCAGTCCACTTTTGTGTCGCTACAATCAAATTTTCTCCATGTCTTTCAAAGAAGAATCCATTACTATCCTTTTGTTTAAAAATCCAACCTTTTTGATCAACCATTTCCTTGATCATTTTATCAGCCACGGATGTATTTCGTTCATTTATTACATACCATTGATGACCGTTTTCGTTCGACAATTTAACAAGTTGTTTCTCAGAATCATTTATTTTTTCTATTACTGCTTTTTTGCTTATATTTTCTATAGGAAGTGGAGGAAGATGGCGTTTGTTGTGAAAAACGAATATGCTCCAACCAAGGAAAATTAGTATACCAATTTAATAACACCTTTTTCATAAAACACCTCCCGTTCAATTTTCTACAAATATCCGTAAATACCTTCACGCTCCTATTTTGCAACAGATTTAATTTGGATGGAGACGTAATAAATCCCTTTTCTATAACATAACTTGTACCTATATACTTTTTAGTGAAAAAATCCATTATGGAGGGTTATCTATAAATGAAAAAATTATTGACTGCAATTCTACTTGGTAGCTGCGTTCTTTTAATGCCTAACTCAATTTTAGCGAAAGAAACTAACACAGAAGTATCAAGTAATAAGATAACATCGCAAGAATTAGAAGCATATCTAGAACGTATGGTTAATGAATGGATGGAAAAATACAATGCAACTGATGGTACAGCTATACTATACGATAATCGAGGAAACGTAATCCATACATTCAAAACAATAACTAGAGAAGACAACTAAAAAATATACAATATTACAAATAACAAAGAGGTTGTCCAATGGTCAGTTCTTATGCGACCATTGAACAACCTCTTTTGATCATGTTCATATTTTAATTTAGTTTGGACAATCTAGTTTTATTTGAACCTTTTGTCGCTGTAACTGCTCCATACTTCAAGCATTTTGTACTGTTCTGCCCCACCTAAAATACCGATGCTGAAATCTAGCTCATTCTCTGTTTGAAAGATTCATATAAAAAACAGCTACTGCACGTTCGCAGTAGCTGTCTCTTCTTACACATCATATTTTTGATGGATCTCATCCTCGTAACGATTATAACGCTGTTTAAATAGCTTGAATAAATGTGTTACAAGCACTTTAACGATGGCATAGCCTGGAATCCCTAAAATGACACCTGGTACGCCAAATAAAGAACCAGCCGTTAATAAGACGAAAATAATTGTAATTGGATGGATACTCAGTGATTTACCCATAATTTGAGGAGAAATGAATTTCCCTTCAATTAGTTGTACAACCGTCCAAACAATGGCTAGCTTAAAAAGCATGAATGGCGATGTAACAAGAGCGATAATGACCGCTGGCGTAATGGCGATCACTGGCCCTAAGTATGGAACCACACTCGTAATCATAGCAAGGAATCCAAGCAATAAGGCATATTTCATACCGATAATTAAAAAGCCGATTGTCACCATTGCACCTATGCACATTGATACTAAAATTTGTCCTTGAATATAGGAACTAATTTGCTTGTCCATGTCATGGAAAATTTCGTGTACTTCTTTGCGCATACGTGGCGGGCACATTTTTAAAATAAAGCTCGGAAGTTTTTCGCCATCTTTAAGTAAATAAAATAAAATAAATGGCACCGTAACTAATGATAAAACAATTCCTGTTAACGTTGAAACGAAGCCAGTAATACCAGATGCCACGCCTTGCGCTATATTAGCAGCTGTATTTTTTACCGTCTCTATCGTATCCGTAGTAAAATTCGTCACCATTGAATCATAGTTTAAATTAATTTTATCTAGGTACTCGTTGATACGTGAATTATTAAAATAATCAGCAATATTTTGCGTGAACGCCATAAAGTACCCTGGGAATTCCTGAACTAAATTAGTAAACTGGTCTCGCAAAAACGGATAGACAAGTACTACTAATAACGTTATTATGCCAATCAGAATGATATATAGAAGAAAGATACCCCAAACTCTTGGGATACGCCATCTTTCGAATAGCCCTACTATTGGACGTAATAAATAATACCCAATACTGGCAAGTACCCCTGGTAGAATAACTACCTCAAATAAAACTTTCAGCGGGGTAAATATAAAGGAAACTTTTTGGAACATAAAAATAACGCATGCTAGCAATAATAAAATAATCAGTGTAAAAAATAAGTTTTTACCACCTAAAAAGCGAATAAACTTCGTCGAAAAGAAATTCGAACGCTCTCTTGGTCTTTCTTTTTCCATCTACTCACCCCAATACAAATCCTATACTCACATAGTACAGGATAATGTTGGATTTTGCGAAAAATCACTCTAGGGAAATGCCTAAAAAATTACGTAAAAATTCTTTATTTTTCTCTACATTAATAATAATTGAATCCCCGACACCACTAATGTTTTTGAAACTATAACTACCTTCAATTGGAATAGTTGCTTTTTCTATTTTGACTTTACCCTTCGACACCATTTTCAGCACTTGTTGAATCTCCCCTGCTGATGAATAGTCCGTTGTTATATAACCTTGTGCTGCACCTACGAATTTTGGTAAGTTCAACATATTTTGAGGCGATAAAATTTCATTCTTTAAGGCTTCGATAACTTTTTGCTGACGTTCTACTCGACCAAAATCCCCTTTTTCATCGTGACGGAAACGGGCAAAGCCAAGTAATTCTTTACCGTTTAAGTTATGCACGCCTTGTTTTAATGAAACGCCAATTTTTTCGGACATATCCTTATCTATATCCATTTCAACGCCATTTGGCGCAATTATATCTACAAGTGATTCAAAATTTTTGAAATCGATAATTGCATAATGATTAATCGGCAGGCCAAACATATTACCAATCGTATCCTTTAATAATTGAACACCGTCTAAATAGTAAGCCGTATTAAGTTTATAAGATCTATAACCTGGAATATCCGCATAAATATCTCGCATTAAAGACACGAGCTTGACATCATTTGTTTTCTTATTCCAAGATAATACCATCATTGTATCTGTACGTGATTTTTCTTCACCACGAGTATCGATTCCTAATAATAAATAGTTTTCAACATCACCTTTTACTGGATCACCGGTGAAATCCTCTTGGGCTACTTTTGTATCACTTGCCAATTTTAGCCCACTTCGATATTGCATAACGGAATAACCTACAATCACAATGACACAAAGTAATAACAATGTGAACAATGTTCTCCCTTTACGCAAGCGACGTTTTTTTGGACGTTGTGAGCGTCTTGAATAATCTTGCTCTTCCATAACTGTTAACTCCTCTATTTTTTATAGTTAATGTAACGATTCCATATAAAGAAAGGTTCATTTTATCTTATTTTCCCAATCCTAACAACAACTATTTATAGGTTATTTTACACCCTATTTGCCAGTAATGAACAAAATAATGCTATAATATTTTCACGCAAGAAAGGATGATAAACATGATCGAGAAAGCTACGTTTGCTGGCGGTTGTTTTTGGTGTATGGTAAAGCCATTTGTTGAATGGGACGGAATACATAAGGTCACTTCGGGTTACATGGGTGGCCATATAGACAACCCTACTTATGAGGATGTCAAAAAAGGAACTTCTGGCCATTTAGAAGTAGTCGAAATTGAATTCGACCCTAGCATTTTTAGTTATGAGCAACTCCTAGATATCTACTGGATGCAAATCGACCCAACGGATGCTTATGGGCAATTCCATGACCGTGGTGAATCTTACTCGACGGCAATCTTTACTTATTCAGAAGAGCAAAAGCGTATTGCAGAAGCATCCAAGGAAAAGCTGGCAAAAAGTGGTCGCTTTGTTAAACCTATTGTAACCACAATTCGCGATGCCAAGCACTTCTACCCTGCAGAAGATTATCATCAAGACTATTATAAAAAAGAGTCGGAGCATTATCAGCAGGACAGAGCGCTTTCTGGTCGAGATCAGTTCATCGATAAGCATTGGGAGAAATAACAACTCCATTTTGATTGACGACTCACCTATTTTTAAGCGTTTTCGAAATGGATTTTTTCACTTCTTTTAATAACGTGTATAAAAAATAATGTACGGTCTATACTATTAAAGATTTCACTTCAAATCCAATGACAAGGAGGGTTAACCCGATGAGTGGGGCTGACCGGTAACTCAGAAGGACCATCAAAGCTGAATGAAGCTAAAGCACAGTTGTCTTAAAATTTAAGATCAATGCGGAAGCGAGGCAGTGTGTCATGGAGCACTATAAGTAAGTGAGGATCAAGCCCGGGATATTATTCCCGGGTTATTTTTTTGTTTTGATACTGTTGCTTTGAAAAAAGATTAATCGTTTGCATAAAATTTAATAAAAAAAATCACTTCTTTCGTTTTTAATCTTTAACGTGTATTAAAAATAATAAACGGTCTATACTATTAAAGATTTCACTTCAAATCCAATGACAAGGAGGGTTAACCCGATGAGTGGGGCTGACCGGTAACTCAGAAGGACCATCAAAGCTGAATGAAGCTAAAGCACAGTTGTCTTAAAAATTTAAGATCAATGCGGAAGCGAGGCAGTGTGTCATGGAGCACTATAAGTAAGTGAGGATCAAGCCCGGGATATTATTCCCGGGTTATTTGTTTTGTTTTGTTTCTGTAGCTTTGTAAAAAAGTTTGATAAAAACCACCTCTTTAGTTCTTATATGAGCTTCACCGAAGATGACAGTTATTTACCAACAGAACAACCATTGATGTTAAATTTTCAAGTACATGACATAAACGAGACGATTAAGCATCTTGAACATATTGGTGTACCTCTTGAAAAAGAAAAAGAGATTAGTGAATTTGGAGGGCACTGAAATGTTCAGTTTTGAACAGGAAGTGCCTTATTTCTGTCTATATTCCTTATTTCTGTCTCTAGTCCTTATTCATTTTCGTTTAGTAACTTTAATATCCGTTTCAAATTGACAGCGAATATCGTTGTAGCACCTTGAATTCCCATGCCAAATACACCCGCAGTCGATGCAACCGTTTTCCCAATGAGCATGTCTAATAAGCTTACGTCTTGAAGACGAAGCCGACGAAATTTTGTAAGCGAACTTTTCCTTTATAATAAAGAATTAATGTGCAGGTGGTGCCCCCGATGATTTCAAATCAAGAAACCCTTAATTTAAGTCCATATATGGCGATTTACGATATTGTTGTACCAAAAGATAATATGCTTCGCCAAATCAATGAACTTGTTGATTTAATGGACGCAATGCCATTCCTCCAATTCGCATGTTTAAGTACTTATTATTAAAAGCGATTTTTGATGTATCAGACGTCGACCTTGTAGAGCGTTCAAAGTATGATATGTCATTCAAATATTTCTTGGATATGGCGTCAGAAGATCCGGACATTGAAGCATGACTAAAATAATAGTATGATACATTGCGTTGATTGGAGAAGCATCGCTCGACTCCTGCGGGAAAGCGAGACAGACGAGACCCCGCACGAAGTGAAGCGTAGGAGGAGGCTCGGCGCTCGCCCGCGGAAAGCGAGCGGAATGCTTCGGAAAACAACAGTAGAGTTAAAATGAAAAAAGCGAGGTATTCAACGATTTAATCGTTGAATACCTCGCAATGTGAGAAGATATGGACTTTTTCAGTGCCCTCGTGAATTTGGGAAGTTTATTTGGATTAAAGATCCTGGAGGCAGACTGATCGAACTTTGAGATAAATAGTGGATTGTAATACTTTGCGAATAAAAAGGAAGTGCCTAATTCATTTGAATTAAGCACTTCCCTTTTCCTTTAGTTTGTTGTTGTTTTCAAAAAAGACTGAAGAGCATCGAAGAAACGCTTGCCGTATTTTTCGAATTTTACTTCACCAATCCCACTAACATGTCGTAAGTCTTCTAGCTCCGTCGGTTTTTTGTCACATAAATCACGTAATGTTTTATCAGAGAACACCACAAATGGTGGTACCTTTTCCTCATCTGCAATCTCTTTACGCAATAATCGTAAATGCTCAAATAGCGGATCATTATCTACAAGCTTACGCACAGTCACAGCTTCTTTTCGCATGACCTGTCGATTCCCCATTAGAACTTCTTTACCTTCCTCGGGTACATATATAGTCGGAAACGTACCATGTTTAACAGCGAGTAAGCCTTCAGCAATTAAAAACTCAATAAAGTTTGAGACATCCTTTGAGGAATATTGTCCTTTTAAAATGCCATAGGTAGACAGCCTTGCAAAGCCAAATTCTGAGACCTTTTGGTTTTTGGAGCCAATTAACACTTGGGCTACCATTGTCTTGCCAAATTTTTGCCCCATCCTTACGACACAGGCTAACACCTTTTGTGCATCTACTGTCACATCTTTAACTTCCCGTCCATCATTACAATTACTACAACGGCTACAAGGCGTCCCTGCTTCGTCGTCAAAATACGTTAAGATGGCATTTTGTAAACAGCCTTCCGTATGACAATAATCAACCATCGTTTGCAGCTTCGCTAATTCCTGTGCAATTCGTGTTTCATCCTGTGTTTGTTCAATTAAAAAGCGCTGTGTTTGAACATCACCTGATGCATACAGCAAGATACAAGCACTTGGCAAGCCGTCACGCCCTGCACGTCCCGCTTCCTGATAATAACTTTCCATATTGCGCGGCATTTGATAATGGATGACAAAGCGTACATTACTCTTATCAATACCCATTCCAAATGCATTGGTAGCAACCATAATGCGCGCCTCGTCTTTTAAAAAGCGCTCCTGCTCCGACATACGTATGTCCTCAGACAATCCCGCATGATATTTTGCTACAGCTTCGCCCGAGCGACTTAAAAGCTCATAGATAGCGTCTACAGCCTTTCGTGTCGCTGCATAAATAATACCCGCTTCATTTTTGTTTTTCACTAAATAATTTTTAATATAACGCTCTTTGTTCTCACCAATTAACACCGAGAAAGCTAAATTATCGCGCGAAAAGCCAGTAATCACCGTTGAGTGCTCGTCAATTCCTAATAATTGTCTAATATCATCACAAACAGCTGGTGTAGCTGTAGCAGTCAGTGCTAAGACTGTTGGCTTTTGTGGCCACAATGTAAATAATTTTTGGATTGCTCGGTAACTTGGTCTAAAATCATGCCCCCACTGAGAAATACAGTGTGCTTCATCTACAGCAAGTAACGGTACAGATAAATTTGATAGTACCTGTAAAAATGTTGCACTCTCTAATCGCTCAGGAGCTATATAAAGAAGCTTTAAATAACCTGCACTCGCAAGCTGCATCGTTTCATTCACTTCTTGCACGGTCAAGGTACTATTAATATATGCGGCCGGAATATTTGCGGCTCGTAATGCTTCTACCTGATCTTGCATAAGAGAAATTAAAGGAGATATGACGACTGTGAGGCCATCTAGCATGAGTGCTGGAATTTGATAGCAAATGGATTTACCTCCACCAGTTGGCATCACACAAAGACTTGATTGACCTCGTAATGTTTGTTCAATAATTGGTGCCTGTCCATTGCGAAATGAATCATAGCCAAAATGATGTTGTAGCATTTGTCTTGCTTGCTCCATCCAACTTTTCACTCCTCAGTTGTTAGACGAATAAGTTTATACTCGCCCTGTTTATTTTTATTTATTTCATATACCATCATAGAGTTCGCTAGTGCCTCTTGACCAGCAGAATTTGTTAGTACATATTCTGTTATAGCATGAACTACAATATTTTGTCCTTCCATGCTGATGTTTTTAATTGTCGTATTGTAAAAACGTATTTTCGCTTGTTTGGATGCATAATTCGCTACCATATTATCCAGTGTGCTTTGTAAATCGTCTGTACCTACAAAAGGCTTCATGATACTAGCGTCATGAATGTCAACAGCCGCTTTTAAATGTTTATAAAACGTATCTAAAAACAGCTTTATCTCATCGACATTATAAGCAAAAATGTTCTTTCCGTATTGATCGATAGCTTGCTGGACTGCTTCTTTATCGCCCTGTTCTATATAATGGGATAAGTTTTTCGATTGTGCTAGTCGATCACTTGTCTTCATAGTACCCTCGATCCATTCATCTAATAACTGTGCAATATCTTTAAAAGGCAATATAAATGGCTGTGATACACCATTTTGCTTTCGTTTAAAATAGATGCCCACAAGTTCACCATTCTCAGCTTCTAGAACGGGGCTCCCGATAAGTGTATTTTGATCTGCATCTATGTAATAAGCTGCTACTCTGTCACTATATTTTTTAATGATGTGCGGTAAGCTATCAACATAAACAGCTAACTGATTTAATTCACCGTTATAGACGTTCGGCACCTTTACCGATGCGTTATATGGTACTTCTAAAATGGCCATATTATAAGCTGTAGATATATAGTGCACATCGGCTTCCTTAAGTTTATCATTATTAAATTGCACGAGCGCAGTTGGCTTTGAAGATACGAGCGCACCATTTGTCACAATATAGAGCTTAGCGTCCTCTTTTTTAACAATGATCCCTGCACCGATTCCGTTCTCACCAATTACTTTTACTTCCGGTACAATTTTTTCTTGCTGCTTCGTCACAGCCTTCTCCGTTGTCACATCGGTCTTTTTAGTATGAAACACCTCTGCCAATGTTTCATTTCCACAGCCTGTTAATAATAAAGCTGTCGCTCCAAGAATGAGCATCTTTTTCCGCATACGTTCACCAAAACTTTCTATCAATTATGCCTCGGAATAATTGTGTCCGGAGGCTTTAACTTCTTTCAGCGAATCTCGTCACCTTAGAGTAAAGACTTCTGAAGCTGACGCTTTGCCTTCGCTACACAATTTGCTGAAAGAGGTTAAACATCTATTTCCTTTCTATCATAAACAAGGTTTTTATACGTTTCAAGTTTACATAATAATATTATTAATTGATGGGTGTTATAAAAATAGTGCTCTCACCTTTTATTCGATCCGTTATACCTATAAAAAACGTCTCTTTTTTAGCTTTGCTATGAAAATTGACTTATTATTCGCGGTTAAAATGTTATTAAAAAAAGGCTATTTTCTCAAAGATTGTTGCTAAACAAATCAAACAGAGTTTATTTACAAGAAGATTGTAAATGAACTCTGTTTTTTTATCTTGATATTTTGTAAATTAAGACGGTTAATGGCATGTCTTCCGTATAGCAATAGTTGACGACGTTTACGATTTGACTGTATTTGTTTACAAAAACGACTATTTCGGCTAGACCGCCTGTTTTTGTATAGGTACTCTCTTAAAGAGTGTCCGAAATAAATAAGGTTTTTGGTAGAAAAAATTTTGAATGGTTTGTGTTTGTGTGATTGTCAGTGTCCTTCTCTTGTTGTAACTCCTCTGTGATCTTAGATGATATGTATTTTTTCTAAATAATACTTCACGATAGCTAAATATTCTCTGAAGTAGTACTTAATACGAAATTCGGATGGTGTTGCAGCTGGTAAACCGGTAACGTTAAGTCCTAAATCTTTAGCAATGGATTCGGCTCGATATAAATGGAATCGGTTTGTCACAACTACAACTGTGGAATCTTTGTCTATGTAATCCAATGAATACTGAAAGTTTTCGAGGGTACGGGTAGAATTGGATTCGGTGATGATTCGTTGTTCATCAATACCTAATTGCATTAATGATTTTTTAATTACAGAAGCTTCAGACACAATTTCATCCTGTCCCTGGCCACCAGAAGCGATTGCAATTGTATTTGGATTTTCTTTTAAGTATGCAGCTGCGGTCGTTATGCGCTCGTACAGCAGACTAGAAGGTTTATCTCCATCTAAACGTGTACCTAATACAATGAGGTAATCTGCATTTTCTTTTGCGGTATCTTTGCCTTGAGACACGATAAGTAAGTGTAGGCCAAGGAAAAAAACAAGTACTGCCGCGAGCAATGTAATGATTAGTTTGAATATCTTCTTCATAGTAACCTCCTTAATAAGACATTACCATTATAACTGTAATGATTGACATTATATAAATTATCGGTAACAAATTTCAATATGAAATGTAGAGTATTTAAAAAATGGCTTTTTTTTAAAGATTGTTGCTAAACAAATCGAACAGAGTTTTACAGGCTCTCCAACTTGAAACAACTGATTTTCAATGTCATTATTGCTAGATTGACCATTGACCTCTTAGTATTCTGAATATCTCTCTTTTCTTCAACGAGGTTTTCATTTTTTTGAATCTCCAGCATTTTCGCTGCATCCTACTAATGTAAACAGTGATAGAACGACATACCATAAAATAATTTTCCTATTTTTTCTCCTTATAATTAGATTTTTGGGCTTGTGATTAGATAAATGTTCTTCAAATATTATCTTCCCTCATTTTTTTCAGAACAATAGAATTTTAGCACAATTAGTCCTAACCTAACAGAAATCTTGGGGCACTATTTTAGGTAGTATATTTATCAAGCAATATACTGAAGAAATTGCTTAAGGTAAAATCGACTTTTCTCGTGTCTTATATTCGTAGCTAAAAAAAAGACATGCACATAAAATCGCGCATGTCTCATCATTACTTTTTCTTTAGCTTTATTGTAGTAGCTATAATGCCAATCATTAATAGTATAAAAATCATATAGGTAAATGTATGGTTACCTGTCACATCATAGCAATAACCGATAAGTATAGGGATAATAGAGCTTATTACAAAACCACCTGAAAGCACCATAGATGACCAGCTATTTGCCTCTTCATCATTTCTTGCCTCATCCAATGGTAACAATAAACCAATTGGAAATAAGCCACTTAATACGATACCAATTATGAATACTGCAATCCATAACAAAGATCCTGAGCCTAACCATAGCAACACAAAGCCAATCAAGCCTATAACCCCTAAAGAAAAGAGCCAACCGATTCGATTCGGCCATTTTTCCATTAGTATAGGAACAGAAATATTTCCAATCATTTGTACAATAGACAAAAATGTTAGCATAGAGCTTGCAGCGACAAGGGTAAAGCCCTTAGCCTGAACTATCGGTACTAGCCAGGACATTATTGAGAAGAACAAAGATGTTTGTATGCCAAAGTAAATTAAAATGGTCCAAGCACGGGCATTTTTCCAAGGATTTCGTGCTGCATGTTCTGTCAATACACCTGTCTCTGGTAGCTCTTGATTTCGTATAGCTAGTATCCATATACAAAGAGCAATGATAGCAAGTATTGCCCAACTTCCAAGCGCCATCGTCCAGCTCTCATGAAAATGATTATAAAATGGTAATGTTAGTGCCGCACTCAATGTTGCCCCTGTTCCTATTCCAAATGAGTAAAGACCTACTACGGTAGTAAAACGGGTCGGGAATTTTTTCTTTATATAGGCATTTAATATGGGTCCAATAAGTGCAATGGCAAATCCTGCAGCAAAGCTTGTGACTACAAGTAATACATAACTTTCTTTTAAAAAGCGTAGCCCATTTGCTAATGCCAGGATTATTATTAAGAGCGTAATAGCTGTTTTTGTTCCGAGTTTCCTTTGTAAAGGTACTGCGAATGGTGCAAAGAGTCCCATACAAAACACCGGAATAGACGTTAAAAAGCTCATTTTTGTATTTGATATTTGGAGTGATTCCAAAAGTACATTAAATAGTGGCCCTATTCCTGTGACTGCTGGGCGCATATTGAGCGCAACGAAGAAAATACTAACAACCACAAGTACCATGGAAACACGCCATTGCTTTTTCTCCATACTTTCTAAAAACCTTCTCTCTATTAATACAGTTAAAAATTAACTGAAATCTAACATTATTGTCAGACCTCTGAATTCTCACTATTTCCTTTTACCATTTTTTCTAGTATCGGTCAATTTAATGGCAATTAATAATGAAGAGGCGTAGATAAATGTGCTCTTACATATTTTTAGGCGCTGCAATGCCCAATAATGTTAGCGATTCTTTTAACACAATGGCCACACAATAACAAAACGCTAAACGTGATGTTCTTTGACTGTCATCGACCAATACTTTATTATGCGCATAATATTTGTTAAATAGACGCGCTAATTGTAAGGCATATTTAGCAATTTGCGATGGATCTGTTTGCTCAAAAGCGTTGTCAATTACTTTCGGAAACTGTTCCAGTAATAAAACGACCGGCCATGCTTCCTCTCCTAATGTTTCAAGCGATACTTCGTCACTATGTTCATTTGCTCTTTCCAAAAGAGATGAAATACGTGCATACGTATATTGAATATATGGCCCTGTTTCACCCTCGAAATGCATCATATGCTCAATGGAAAACTCAATATCATGTAGACGATCAGTTTTCAAATCATTAAAAATAACCGCTCCTACCCCAACCTGATGTGCGACGTTCTCTTTATCCACTAGATTTGGATTTTTTTCCTCGATATTTCGCTTTGCCGTAGCAATTGCTTCCGTTAGCACATCTGCTAATAAAACGATCTTTCCTTTACGCGTCGACATTTTTTTACCCTCTTTTAGAATCATTCCAAAAGGCACATGCTGTAAGTCTTTTGCCCAATCGTACCCCATCTTCTCAATAACGTTAAATAGTTGTGTAAAATGAAGAGACTGTTCATGCCCTACAACATAAAATATTTTTTTAGGGTCGTATTGTTGCTTACGATAAAAAGCAGCTGCTAAATCACGTGTAGCATAAAGCGTAGCACCGTCTGTTTTCGTAATTAAGCATGGTGGCATATTGGCTATTTCAACTACATTAGCACCTTCAGATTGCACAAGCAGCTCTTTTTCTTCCAACTCTTGAACAACAGCAGCCATTTTGTCATTGTAGAACGCTTCCCCAGCAAATGAATCAAAGTTTATCCCGAGCAGTTGATAAATGGTCTTGAATTCTTCGAGTGATGCATCTCTAAACCATTGCCATAAAGCTAACGCCTCTTCATCTCCATCTTCTAATGCTTTAAAAGCGGTACGTGCCTGTTCATTGAGTGTTTCATCCTGCTCCGCTTCTTCATGGAATTTCACATAAATTTTTAACAGTTCCTCTATTGGAGCAGCTTCAATCGTTTTTTGATCTCCCCATTTTCGATAGGCAACGATTAACTTACCAAACTGTGTGCCCCAGTCACCTAAATGATTAATGCGAATTGCTTGATAGCCGTTTTTCTCGGCAATGTTGGCCAAAGCATTGCCGATTACTGTAGAACGTAAATGACCCATGGAAAAAGGCTTCGCTATATTAGGTGAAGAAAAATCCAACACTACATTCCCTTTCGATGCCTGATGAGTCCCGTATAAATTTTTCTCTTTTACTATTTGGCTGAGCACTTGATGTGTAATCGTTGGCTGATGGTAAAATATATTGACATACCCACCTACTACTTGAACTTCTTGTATGAAGTCACAGTTTAATTTGTTTTGGATATCGACAGCGATTGTGTGAGGGGATATTCTTAATTTTTTTGCGAGTGTAAAGCACGGAAATGCCACATCCCCTAAGTCCGAATTTCTCGGTTTTTCTAGTAAATTTTGAATGTCACTGACTGTCAACTCGTTATTTAATGCTACAGCAATGCTTTTCGCGATTTGTATATCCATGCTCATTCTCCTCTCATATATGTGAAAATAAAAAAAGCTCCCGTCTCTAAAAATAGAGACGAGAGCATAGTTATCCCGTGGTACCACTCTAGTTGCCATATAATATGACCACTTTCCATTGTTAACGAGGTGACTCCCCGATATTCTCTACTACTAATTCGAGAACCTTCTCCAAAGTGCGTTTCATTTATGGCTGCTGCATTAGGCTCACACCATCCCTAATTCGCTTTCCAGTAACTCCATAAACTACTCTCTTTTTCGTTGAATTTAACTGTAATTTCAAAATATTCTACATGAGATACCATTTTAAGTCAACAGTCTTTTCAGAATTATTAAGAAGTAAATTTACATTAAAAATGTTCTGCTGAATAATTAACAATAACACTTTTTTCAGCCCTCCATACATTTCGCACCTTATTTTTCTTGATGTCAAAGTATGAGAGTACGCTCTCTTTAGGTATTTTCAAAATACTATAACCCTTTTTTTCATCAATAAAACTAGATAAGAAATAAAACCCTTCTTTTTTTTCATCGAATTTAACGGAGCGAATATTTGAATAAATACCAGTACTATTTAGTAAAGGCTTTACCTTTTTTGACTGGTTATCTATTTCTACAACATGCGAAATAGGACTGTCTACGGCTTCATCATAGCTGATTATTACAGAGCTAGCATCAGGTGCCAATGATGCGCCACTAATAAATCTCTCTACATCGGCTATATGCTTCTTTTTTTGTCCTTCAATATCATAAATATCTAGACTGTGTTTGGTCGGTTGTAATTTCGTTTGATTTTTATTAGCCTCTGTGAGTTTCTTCTGATGTTCGTTCTCGGAGAAAGAGACTACAATTAATTGATTATTATTCGGGTTATAATTAAAATCTAAAACACTTCTATCGTTGTTTTCTTCTTCCCATATTTTTATTTTCTGTGTTTCAAGATTATACGTAGCTATATGAAAATTTCTAAATGCATCTCTTAATAATACTCTCATAAAGATGATTTTTTTCTCTTTGTCTATTTGGATCAAATCAACGTTATTAAATATAGTGGTTAACTGATTTATTTGATTCGTGTTTAGGTCATTTTCAAATAATTGTATTGTATGATCTGATATACCATCAGCAAAATACAATTTATTAGTTCGTTCAGAAAAAGCGAAAGCAGTATAATCCGCTGTTTCTTTACTAAATAGTAATTTACTTTTATTTTGAATCTGGTCAAAATGATAGAATGTAAACTTCAAACTTTTAGGATCAAACACATTGATATAAAGCTTAGATTCAGAGGCGTTATGATCATCAATTGAAAATATTTTTTTACTAAAAACAATGCAAATAATTACGATAATTATCAAAATAAATGTAAATTTCTTCAAGACCCCTTCCCTTTCTACTATAAAGTTTTGCCATTTCACTCTACTATTTAAAGTACCCCTCACGCTTACCATCTAGAACTCTTCCTATAGATTATTTAGCTTACGAGTACTCACAACTCATATAGCACGATTTTTATATAATAAAAGTAAAACCAGTATTATTTGGCAATCGTCTAATAAATGAACACGAGGAGGGACGATATGGAGGAAACAATAACAGCAAGCGGCTTATCACGAGATCAGGTGATTGAGGAGCTAATGACCGATTATGGTCAAGCGATTTTGCAGCTTGTTTATACATATGTACATGATACTGCTCTTGCTGAAGATTTGACGCAAGAGATTTTTATCTAGTGCTATAAGGCTCTCTCAACATATCAGGGGCATGCCAGCTTAAAAACTTGGTTATGGCGTATTGCTATTAATCATTCAAAGGATTATATAAAGAGCTGGTACAAGAAAAACGTCGATGTTACTGAAACAAATATGTTAGCGGAAGCATTGGAAACGGGTGATTTGCTTGAGCAAGTTGTGAAAAATAGTGAGGATGAGGCGTTGTTTGACTTAGTAATGGCACTCCCCGTGAAGTATCGTGAAGTTATTTATTTTTATTATTTTGAGGACTATTCGATCCAGGAGATCGCCAGCCTTTTATCATTGAACAACAATACGGTGAAAACAAGACTTCGTAAGGCACGTTCTTTATTACAAAAAGCGTTAGGAGGGAATCCATTTGACGGAAACACGTTTTAAACATGCTATGAAAAATCAATTTAAAAAGATGCAGTTTACAGAGACGCATAAGGAAGCAGTGCGCAAATGCATTCATGAGGAACTTTCGGATCACGTGCTGTTACCGATGCTACAAACGATGCGCTCAGGTTATGAGATTACGCAACTTCTTTATACAAAAAACAAAGATATAGTTCATTCAAATGAAGGAATCATCTATGCTACGCTGCATCGCCTCGAACAGCAACAACTCATCGTAAGTGAGTGGCATGAGAACGAGAAGCGTTATGTTCTTTCAAATAAGGGCGTTAAGCTGCTAACAAAGCTTAACAAAGAAACGGACAAACTCCCTACTTTTGAGCATTTACTGAAGGAGGTACGCTATGCGAACGATTAAAGAATTTACTCAACATGTAAAGGGACATATTCGGAATAAGGAGGCACATGATGCTGTTGAAAAGGAGTTGACCTATCACTTAGTGAAGTCGAAGCTGGCTTGGCAGGAAAAGGGCCATAGCGATGCAGATGCGGAACAACAGGCTGTACGTGAAATGGGCAATGCTACAAATCTCGGCGTCTCACTCAATCAGATTCATCTGCCGAAAATAGATTGGCTGCTCGTTATTCCATTTATGCTGGCAGCAATGTGTAGCTTCTTACCTCTTCTGCCAGCTGAGCTCTCGTTACGCGATTTTATCATGCGTAATGTTGTTATTGTTATTGGTGGCATTGCTGTGACAATCTTCTTAATGCGACTAGATTTTCGCAAGCTAGAGCGCTATTCCACCCATATGTATGTAGTTGCATGTATTTTATTTCTTATAATTTTAAATGGTAATGAAACAATCAATGGAGTGATCTTTTTGGATAAAACAATTTTATTCACTTACCTGTACCTACCTTTAAGTTGTTTAAGTACTTTGTTATTGAAACGTATTCCGCATTGTGTGAATCCCCACTCTCCTATTCCACTCAAACATCTGACAACCCTGAACCCTAAACGTTGATTTAATAATGTTTATAGACTATGGTACATATTTCATGATATACTAGTGCCATTGTGAAAAAAGGAGGAACTTGCATGATTCAAGTAAGTAATGTAGGTCTTCGCTATGGCGATCGTAAACTATTTGAAGACGTAAATATAAAATTCACACCGGGGAATTGCTACGGTTTAATCGGGGCAAATGGTGCTGGTAAATCAACATTTTTAAAAATTCTTTCTGGTGAAATTGAAGCACAAGAAGGTCACGTATCAATGGGTAAGGACGAACGTTTATCAGTCCTTAAACAAAACCACTTTGAATACGATGAATTCAATGTATTAGATACAGTTGTTATGGGTAACAAACGTCTTTGGGAAGTAAAAGCTGAAAAAGACGCTATCTATGCAAAAGAAGACTTTTCTGATGAGGATGGCATGCGTGCTGCTGAATTAGAGGGTGAATTCGCTGACCTAAATGGTTGGGAAGCTGACTCAGAAGCAGCAACATTATTAAACGGGTTAGGGATTGGCGACGAGCTTCACTATATGCTAATGGCTGACCTTGAAGGTTCTGACAAAGTCAAAGTATTATTAGCACAAGCTCTGTTTGGTAAACCAGACGTTCTATTACTAGATGAGCCTACCAACCACCTTGACTTAAAAGCAATCCAATGGTTAGAAGAATTCTTAATTAACTTTGAAAATACAGTTATTGTTGTATCCCATGACCGTCACTTCTTAAACAAAGTATGTACACATATTGCTGACCTTGATTTCTCTAAAATCCAATTATATGTTGGTAACTATGACTTCTGGTATGAGTCTAGCCAATTAGCACAAAAAATGATGGCAGACCAAAACAAGAAAAAAGAAGAAAAGATTAAAGAGCTACAAGCATTCGTTGCTCGTTTCTCTGCGAACGCTTCAAAATCAAGCCAAGCGACTTCTCGTAAGAAAATGTTGGATAAAATCGAGCTTGACGACATTAAACCTTCTAGCCGAAAATATCCATTCATCAACTTCCAAACTGGACGCGAAATCGGTAATGATGTGTTAACAGTGGAAGGCCTTACAGCAAGCAATGAAGGCGAAACACTATTTAAAGATATTCGCTTTTCAATGAACAAAGAAGATAAAATTATTTTACTTGGTAATCCAATGGCAAAAACAGCTCTTCTTGATATTTTAATGGACGAAAGAAAAGCAGATGCTGGTACATTCAAATGGGGCGTAACAACATCTCAAAGCTACTTTGAAAATGATCACGATAAATACTTCGAAGGTTCAGAGAAATCATTAGTGGAATGGTTACGCCAATATTCTCCTGATGATGAAACAGAAAGCTTCTTACGTGGCTTCTTAGGTCGTATGCTATTCTCTGGTGAAGAAGTGAAAAAATCTCCTTCAGTTTTATCAGGGGGCGAAAAAGTTCGTTGTATGCTATCTAAAATGATGCTTGCAACTGCAAACGTTGTTTTACTAGATGAACCAACGAACCACCTTGACCTTGAATCTATTCAAGCACTAAACGAAGGACTTATGCGCTTCAAAGGTGCGATGCTCTTCACATCTCATGACCATCAGTTCATCCAAACAATTGCGAACCGTGTCATCGAAATCCGTGAAGACGGCACAATTTTAGATAAACTATTAACTTATGATGAATTCCTAGAGTGGAAAGATAGCCAAGGCTTAAACTAATCCATTCCTATATAAAAATACTCTCCCATTACGTTTGGGAGAGTATTTTTTTGTATACTTTATTTATTATTAACCAAATACTTGAAATGAGTTTGTTTAAAATAGTAAACCGAGGATCTTTCAATATTAGGATTCCATCCAATTATTTTATTGATAACAAAAAAATCCAGTAAAGATGATGAGAAAATAATTCACTAATTTCTTCATACCTTCATCACCTTGTATCAACAAAAATGCTCTAATACGTAACCGTCAAATCCGTAATAAAAGCTGGTTTTTTATACTCATATACTTTTGTTATTTCTTTATTATCCAAGTCATACTTATAGATACACTGTATTTTAGAAATTATACCGTCAAAACTAACATCTTCTGCATTTTTAGGTATACCCGAAAAATAAATAAATCGCTCATTTTTTGACAATACCGCTAGCCTTCTTTGACCAATCTCTGATAATAAGGGATTCTTACTTTTATTAATCATTTGATCTGTTAATATGGTAGTTAATGTTTTGTCTGTAAGAGATAACTGATAAATGCCGCTTCCTTCATCTTCATTTATATTTGCCCCTCCAAGAATAACAGTATTCCCATTAGGTCCATATGCCATCGAATCGATATTGACGGCTTTTATATTCGCTACCAAATTCATGTCAGAGCCATCTAAATTCATTTCATATATTGAATAGACAATTTGCCCTAAAGGTACACCAGCATCATTTGCAGCCTTCCTTCTTGCTGTATTCTCTTCCTCAGAGACAAATGCACCAATAATTTTGTCTTTAGAAGTATCATACATTTCTACAGCACGGTCAGGTTGTTTTGTATCAAATACAATAGAATTCTTCTTTTTCACATCTATTTTCGAAATCTTGGAAACAGGGAATGTTGCCCCTAGTATTTCACTGTAGATGGTGATGTTATCACCAAATCTAGGAATAAGTTGTCCTAAAGTATCATTTGTAACTTGATAAGTTTTTTTATCGTTTCTGTCTAATAAATAAATCTCCCAAGGTCCTTCACCTTTTGCACTTGTATAGGCAAGATATTGTTTATTGTCTGAAAGTGATGCATGTAACCAAACCTCTTCATTATTAACTAATTCGTTTACTACATTTTTTTCAGCATTTATCTCCACTACGCTACTTTTGCCTTCCTTATCAAATACAGAAACAATGAGTTCTTCATTATCATTAATAGGTGTACTATTCTCTTCATTTTTGTTAATAGGTGTACTGTTCTCTTCGTTTTTATTAATAAGCGTGCTGTCGTCTTCTTTCTTTTGACATCCAAACAAAACTAATATCAACGATAAAAAAATGATAATATTGACACCCACTGTTTTCCTGCAAATACAAATAAATCTATACATTATGTACTTCATCCTTTGCGAAGTTATTTTAGAATTGCATTATCACATGCCAATAACCATCAAAATACTACATTTTATTTTGATATGGTACTCAGTTATTTTCAGTTATTTTTTTAATCTATACAACTTATTTCCCCTAATTAAGAAGAATCTAATTTCAATCAGAATCAATAAAAAAAGTCAGTTTACGCCCGAAAAGATTGTGTAAACTGACTTTTCATCTCCATAAAAATAGATAATCTATAATTCCTAATTAACACCAAATTTCAGCTTATGTTAGTTTTTTATACATTATAATATGTGGACCGATTGGGGGATAATCATATACTTCGCCATTAATGTTAAAACCTAATTTACTGTTGTACTGAAGTTCTTGCTTTGCACCATAAAAAATCGATATTTTGTTCTGTTAATACATTTATTGTATAGTCAATAATCTGTCTTCCGGCTCCTAACATTCGAAATTCTTGAAGCGTCCTATTCCTCGTAAACGATATTGATTTTCAATGCTAAAATTAGGATTTTTCTCGATACAAAAAGTTGCTATACTAATCAATTCCCCCTGGTAAAACGCACCAATATGAAATGCACCTTCTTTATGATCCGTAGTATATACACAGTCTTCAACTGTCATGTTAGGACGTAAGATTTTATGTCTAAGTTTATAAGTCATTACTGGTTTAATTTTTTCAACCGTTACCATAATACCCCTCCTATTTTTACAAATAGTAGATATACGTAAATCGGCCACCCAGTAATTAATTGAACGTTGTTTGAAAATGTTGTTGGAGTATATCTCACGTTCTTCCACCAGTGTAGTTCATACTTCATCTTTGTGCTCATCTAAAAATATGGTGTTTAACCTTTTTCTTTCAGAGATTGCCAGCAAAATCAAATAGAATATCCATAGCGCAACAATACCAGGCAACCAAACAAATAAACTTACACAATGATTTGGAAGAATACTTGCAAGGTATATAGCTACTATCCCAATAAAGGAGCCACCTTTTATAGCAATTCTATTCATTGCTAAATATGTACTCCTTAAATGATGAGGAACTATATTATCCAAGTAAGATTGGTGTAAACAGATAACAGTTTATCTGTTGCACTAAAATTATTGCATTTCTTTTGTTGGCCCCAATACACCTGGTACTGGTAAACCTGCTTGACGTAGGAGCACCGTCATTTGTCCACGATGATGTGTTTGATGGTCGACCATTACACGTAATATTGCACCTCTAGCTATTGGTCCAGTGAAGCCTTTTACTTCCTCCAGCAAGTCTTCATTTGATAGCTTTGCCGCTTCCTCTTTCACACTACTTGCTACATTTTCGTAAGCAGCTACAATTTCAGCAGCTGTAGATTCTTGTCGAATCATTGGCACTTTTAAACCTGCTAAATAACTGAAATAACCAGCAGCTCCAACTAAATGCCAACCTAACCAACCTAGTGAGCTATGACCTTCCACGATGCTTTGCTCTAGCTTGTCATCTGTTATAGCTTTTAATACTTGAAGAGTACCTTGTGCTGATGCTGACCACTCATTAAAAAAATCATCTACTTGTCGATACATATAAATGCCCCCCATTTTTCGTAAATTCATTTCAATCATATTAAATTCTAAACTTTCTTACAAGTTTCTAACATCAAGTTTACATAATATAATTATTTTGTATTCTATTATAACTATTCATTTCAGTTACTTCTTACATCTCTTTCGTCAAAACAAGTATACGACTCTTTAAATTGTAAAATCATGTATAATAGCTTTTATCTTAAATTGAAAGAGGTATTTTATGTTTTCCCCATTAAAAAAAGGCGATACCATTGGCATTTATTCGCCCTCCAAACCAGCTACAACTATTGCAAAAGCACGCTATGAACGAGGTAAGGAGCGTCTACAAGCACTCGGCTTTACTATACAAGAAGGCTCTTTAACTGGAAAAGCAGATTTTTATCGCTCCGGTACACCGAAAGAACGAGCAGAAGAGCTTAATGCCCTACTTCGTGATCCCCTCATCAAAATGATTTTACCAACTATGGGTGGTACTAACGCCAATAGTATGCTTCCCTATCTAGACTACGAAGCGTTTAAGCAGAATCCCAAAATACTTATAGGTTTGTCTGATGTTACCGCTATACTTCTCGCAATGTATGCAAAGACTAGTATTCCTGTCTTTTATGGACCTTCTGTTGCTTCTACATTTGGTGAATTCCCACCTTTTGTCCATTATACAGAGCAATATTTTAAAGATTTGTTTTTACAGTCATTATCATTTCCCTATAACATGCCAATCCCACCTATTTGGACTGATGATCGTCTAAACTGGTTAGAAAAGACGAAGGAGAAAACTCAGCATCACAATGCATGGATTACCGTTCAACCTGGCATTGCTGAAGGTCGTTTAATTGGTGGAAATATAAATACGATGTACGGTTTCATTGGAACACCTTACTTCCCTCACATTCATGAGGGTGATATTTTACTTCTTGAGGATACTTCTAAAACAATTGCTGTTGTTGAGAAAAATTTTGCCATGCTAAAACTACATGGCATTTTCGACAAAGTTTCAGCAATTATTTTAGGTAAACATGAACAGTATGATGATTTGGGAACCGGGAGACAGCCATATGATGTATTGCTAGAGCAGCTAGATGGACGTACTATACCTATTATCGCGGATGTTGATTGTTGTCACACTCACCCCCTTCATGCCATGCCGATCGGTTTACGTGTACGCGTCAATGCAACTAGTAAAGAGATTACCTTTCTAGAAAACTGGTTTTCATAACATTCGTATAACCTATAGACTTCGCGTATAATGAAGGAAAATACTGATGGAATCTGTGAATGAGCCCTAATATAAAGTAGGAAATTGCTTAATGCTTGAACAATTCAATCGATTCGACTTCTATCACTACTGGAGCATCTGTCTATTATGATGATATTTAACATTCACGCTCAGAGGGTATAATGACGGCAACGATATATTTTGTGTAGCAGACACAATGGTGACAACTAATAAGAATCGTTTGTCATTACCTCTACCCTACAAAAAAATTGAATATGAATTACTTCACAGGCGTCCTGCTTGGGCGCTTTTCATTTTTAGGTAAGGAGGGGTTTTATGAATGATATACATAGGCCAACAACAGATGAGGAATTGACAGAAGAAGAATTGATTGAGCTTGTCCTCGCTGAACAGCAAAAGGCGTTAGCACTAGAACAAGAAGAACGTCAGCAAGGAAAAAAGCCTAAAAAACAAAAACCGATTGTCAAATGGATTGTCTGGAGTATGGCATTTGTGTTGTTTTTGAATACATTTGCACTTATCTTTCAAATATACTCCATTCCAGCTCTTGAATTTTTGAAGGTGTCTGCTCGGCTATCCGTGCAAGAAGATATAAGAACCTATAAAAAAGCTGTTGTAGAGATCTCTACAGGTTCTAGTAAAGGCACTGGTTTTTCGATTTCTTCGGATGGACTTATCGTAACCAATGCACACGTAGTTGAAAATGCTCAATCATTAGTCGTCATTTTCCCTGAGGAAGGTTTAATGGGTGCGAAGTTACTGCAAAGTTTCCCAGACGTAGATTTAGCTTTATTACAAGTAACGGGTGACAAATTACCTTCCCTCTCACTTGCTGAGAATCCTACCTATAGCAAAAATGAGCATGTCTATTTCATTGGTAATCCCCTAGCTTTTACGGGCATTGCAAATGAAGGCACTTTACTGGAATCAACATACATTGAGGATTGGCAGGAACCTGTTATGATGATGAAAGCTCCTGTTTATCGGGGAAATAGTGGCAGTCCTGTCATTAATGCTGCTGGTGAAGTTATCGGAATCGTCTTTGCAACGGCGAAAAAAGATCCTTATGGTCGTGTCGGTTTGTTTATACCTGTTCAAGTACTACAGCGTATACTAAGTAAATAATTCCCCGAAAGGTTGCTTGTTCTCTAAATTAACGAGACAAGCAATTTATTTTGTTTACATAATAAAATTATTTATTTATAGAGAACAAAATGAGAAAACTGCCCGCCTTCTCCTCTTTCACTTTTCTAAGTTTTTTCGAAGAGCATTGAGATTAACGGCAGTATGTAAACACTTTCGTATAACTAGTTCACTAGCGTTCATATTTTGTAACTCTCAAATGTTCGAAGAAAGCAAAAAAAGACATCCTATATCAATAGGATGCCTTAATTTAACGGAAGTAATTTTAATTACTGAGAATTAAAGTTTAGTTACGTTAGCAGCTTGTGGTCCGCGGTTGCCATCTACAACTTCGAATTCCACTTTTTGACCTTCGTCAAGTGTTTTGAAACCTTCGCCTTGGATAGCTGAGAAGTGTACGAATACGTCGTTTTCACCTTCAACTTCGATGAATCCAAAACCTTTTTCTGAGTTAAACCATTTTACTGTACCTTGTTTCATTTAAGAAAACCTCCAAAAAATAAAAGTGAACAATATGTAATTTCTTCAGCGAATGAAAAAATTCACATATTACAAAGAGTACCGAACTAACGCGATCACTTTTTGTAATATGTGAATTCATGTTTCCGGTGAAGCAATTAAATTGTTAAACTAAGTATAACCGTCATTCATAATTTTGTCAAATAAAGAAAATGTTTTTTTTGTTAATTTCTAAATATTTTTTCTATTTCTCGGATTTCAAAACGATAATACCGTGATATATTTGTACATCATCATCACAGGCTTCACAAAAAACACTTTCATCCTCTGACCAGAAAGCCCAAAATCTCCCTTCTTTCGTTACCTCATTGTCATATGTTATTCGGAAGTGCTGCAGTTTTCTTTGTAATGCTGCCTCAAATTGCTCCTCCGTTTCAAATGTTTCATTTGTTTGAATAAAAGCCTCCCAGCCTTCAAACTTCCACCAAGGCTCATAATCAGCTTTCATGTAAATGATTGTATACATATTTGCCACATTCCCTGCTGTAATAAGATATTTTCATTTTAGCAAAGACATTTGAAATGTCTATTAAAACACTCCGGAATATGCTATTATTGCCTTATTATTCATTATTTTTGGGAGGTATTTTTTATGTTTTCAAGCATTCGACCTAAGGCCGAACTCGAAGAATTATTAAAGCGTGGTACAAATTTAAATGCAACTGGCCGTTTTAATAAAACACTAGCATTTAACCATTTTAATGCTCAAGATGAAGAGAATTTAAAAACTCTCTACAATAAATTAAAAGATATCACGCCTTCAATGAACGCTATATTTAATAGCTATTTAAGTGAAATCTCTCTCTCCTCTCAGCTAACAATTAGTGAAGAAAATATTAATCGATACTTAACTCAATTTTTCTTAGCTACTCGTGATGATGAATATGTGGATGAAACCGTTAAATTTTTCAATTTATTCAGAAAGAATCAATATGAGCCAGGTAAGTTAATCGTCGTCTTCAATCAATTTGCATTTTATATTACTACATATATTTTACATAATTTTGGTTTAAAACCTAAAAAAGCATTTGAATATATGAAATCTTTCCAATCTGCAGTTAATGTTGACCAGGAATTACTCATCGAAGTATTAACAGAACGTACTATTGAAAATGTAGTCGCTGAAATTTCCTCTCTAATGGATGTCAACGCAAAAATCATGTACATGAAAGATTTAGTATTTAGCTTAGATAAACAAAACGAAGAAATCCAATCCTCTACCGCAGCAACTGAAGAAATTGCCGCTTCTATTAATGAGGTTGCTCGAATGTCTTCCCGTATCTCTGAAAAAACAACTGAATCTGTTGATCACGCTGTACAAGGAAGAAATGCAATTGAGCATGCCCTTTCTGAAATCTTTAAAACAGGAGAGACATTTACATCGATTGTTGAGTCCTTTGCAGAATTACAAAAACGGGTAAATGATATCGAAAATGTTGTAACGTTAATAAACCAAATTGCCGATCAAACGAATTTACTTGCGTTGAACGCATCTATTGAGGCTGCACGTGCAGGTGAACATGGTAAAGGCTTCGCCGTAGTTGCACAGGAAGTTCGAAAGCTTGCTGAAGGAACGGTCTCAGCGCTTAGTGAAGTATCCACAAATGTACAGCATTTAAAGAGCTATTCAAATGATGTGTCAAACTCAATTACTGAAACGACAGAGATTATTAAAGAAGCAACAGTGGAAGCTAAAGAATCGTTACCATTGTTAAATGCGATAGTAAGTGCCATTGAAGGTATTAATCTGGATGTTACAAATACAGCTGCAATCTCACAGGAACAGGCAGCAGCTATCGATGAAGTATCAGCAAGAATGATTGAAATTTCTAACCTTCAAGATGATATTCGTGAATATAGCCATAACACCTCTAGTGATATACACTCATTAGGGAAAGAAATTAATCGTTTCCGCAATGATATTATTTCCAATAATAATGTTCAGCTATCATCTATAGCACTTTTACAATTATCAAAAGCCGATCATATTTTATGGAAATGGCGCATTTATAATATGTTCCTTGGACTTGAAAATGTCGAGCCAAGTGATGTTTCTTCGCATACAGATTGTCGTCTCGGTAAATGGTATACAGCTGCTCGCACTGTAGAACGTTTCGGACACTTGCAGGAGTATCGTGAATTAGACGCCTATCATTTACGTGTTCATGAATCGGCGAAGATTGCAGCTGAGGCTTTTAAGGTTGGGAATGTTCAACAGGCTGAAGTTCATTTAAAAGAAGTAGATCAAGCTTCGAAGCAGGTTCTCTACTATATCAATAATCTAATTACATATTTAGAAAAAGAACGTGTAATGCACTAAGCATAATGGAGGGCTCTCCGCTCTTTAACAACTAGGAGGTGTTAGCTTGAACAAGCGAGCGCTAATTAAATTTTTCGGAGATGTTTATGGAACTGGCTACCGTTTTTTCATTAAACAAAAAGCGATTGAGCTAGGATTAAAAGGATTCTGTAAACTAAATGATCAAGATCAAATTGAGGTTGAAGTAGAAGGTTCAAAAAAAGCGATAGATGAATTTTTAGTATTTGTTCAAAAGGGTGTTAGCCCTCAAGCAGATTCCAATTCATTTACATTAGAGCTTTTTGATGATTTAAAAGGTTATGCACGCATGGAGTCAGACATTGTTTAGTCTGGCTCCTCTTTTTTTAGTGCTGAAATATCAAGGTGTATTGAGTAGGATTGGGGTAAATTCCCCAAAAGTATTGTTAGTTTAATAGAAAATAATTCATTACTTTTTATTCATTTGGCTCATCACCAAAAGTCGTGGGTGACAAAATCAACGACCTGTTTCTAAACGTAAACGAAGGAAAAAACGGTCT
>NZ_LITM01000016.1:0-51003 GCF_001275675.1 Lysinibacillus sp. FJAT-14745
ATACTAATCGATCGAGGACTTAACCAAAAAAGTTTGAAACATTCAATGCACCGTTTATCCAGTTTTGAAAGAACAAAAACTATTAATAAGATACTTGCATTTATAATGAAATATGTTATAATAAGTATTGTCTTTCAAAATAGTCTAGTGATGATGGCAAAGAGGTCACACCCGTTCCCATACCGAACACGGAAGTTAAGCTCTTTAGCGCCGATGGTAGTTGGGGGCTTCCCCCTGTGAGAGTAGGACGTCGCTAGGCTATATGATAAAATCATTCCGAAGTAGCTCAGTTGGTAGTAGCACCTGACTGTTAATCAGGTTGTCGCAGGTTCGAGTCCTGCCTTCGGAGCCATTCTTGGAGAGTTGTCCGAGTGGCCGAAGGAGCACGATTGGAAATCGTGTAGGCGGTTAACACTGTCTCAAGGGTTCAAATCCCTTACTCTCCGCCAGCACTTTAAGGATTCACCATTCCAAAGGAAGGCCCCTTGGTCAAGTGGTTAAGACACCGCCCTTTCACGGCGGTAACACGGGTTCGAATCCCGTAGGGGTCACCATTTAATACCCAGATGGAGGATTAGCTCAGCTGGGAGAGCATCTGCCTTACAAGCAGAGGGTCGGCGGTTCGAGCCCGTCATCCTCCACCATTATTTAAATAAATCACCTTATTATCGCGGGGTGGAGCAGTGGTAGCTCGTCGGGCTCATAACCCGAAGGTCGTTGGTTCAAATCCGGCCCCCGCAACCAAAATGGTCCCGTGGTGTAGCGGTTAACATGCCTGCCTGTCACGCAGGAGATCGCCGGTTCGATCCCGGNTTAAAAAATATGGGTCAGTAGCTCAGTTGGTAGAGCATTAGATTGAAGCTCTAAGTGTCGGCGGTTCGATTCCGTCCTGACCCACCATATTTTTTGCCGGTGTAGCTCAGTTGGTAGAGCAACTGACTTGTAATCAGTAGGTCGTGGGTTCGACTCCTATCGCCGGCACCATGGCTTTTCCGGAGGGGTAGCGAAGTGGCTAAACGCGGCGGACTGTAAATCCGCTCCTTAGGGTTCGGCGGTTCGAATCCGTCCCCCTCCACCAGTTTTTATTTAATAGGGGCATAGTTCAACGGTAGAATAGAGGTCTCCAAAACCTTTGGTGTGGGTTCGATTCCTACTGCCCCTGCCAATTAATTTTATGGCGATTGTGGCGAAGTGGTTAACGCACCGGATTGTGGTTCCGGCATTCGTGGGTTCGATTCCCATCAGTCGCCCCATTTTCTTTAAAATTAACAAATACAATATAATAATGGCGATTGTGGCGAAGTGGTTAACGCACCGGATTGTGGTTCCGGCATTCGTGGGTTCGATTCCCATCAGTCGCCCCATTGTTGGGGTATAGCCAAGCGGTAAGGCAACGGATTTTGATTCCGTCATGCCTAGGTTCGAATCCTAGTACCCCAGCCATTTTTGCGGAAGTAGTTCAGTGGTAGAACACCACCTTGCCAAGGTGGGGGTCGCGAGTTCGAACCTCGTCTTCCGCTCCAATTATTATGGCGGCATAGCCAAGTGGTAAGGCACAGGTCTGCAACACCTTTATCACCGGTTCAAATCCGGTTGCCGCCTCCATAATTTATTACTTAATCGGTTTATCCGATTTTTTTTATCTCCATTGTGCCGGTGTGGCGGAATTGGCAGACGCGCACGACTCAAAATCGTGTTCCTTTGGAGTGTCGGTTCGACCCCGACCACCGGTATCGTTAAGTTATTTTACGTTACGATAAGAAATTTTGATTAGCTCACAAACCCTGATATGATGGGATTTGTGAGCTTTTTTCTTTTAAAGAGAATTTGATAGAAAACGATAAGATTTTAAATCATTTTACACCTTTTTTACACATGATTTTACACAATCATCTGCTCAAAAATATTCGTACTCAATTGCTCATCTTCAATCCATAATCCTTTTAGAACATGAGTATATACTTTTAATTTACAAACTTCAAACACATATTTAGAGAGGCAGAGAAGGAATCTATTTTGATCAATGTTTTTTTTAAATGAATTCTATTTATTTGCTGTAAACTAAGGATTTGAGCAACATTATTAATCAAACTTTATTTCAAAACTACACCACCTTACTTATCCTATCTTAAATAATGTAAGATTTTTCAAGACATAAAAAACTTCTAACGAATAAACATGCTATACACGTTATTCGTTAGAAGTTATAATACTCCATTTAATAGTAGGATGTTCAATAACCCAATTGAATCAGTATGAGCCATGCCGTAAGATTAATTGGACTTGTTCGATATTGTCTCAAAATAGTCCAGAACGACCTCGCGGAATTCCAAAGAAGCTTGCGTCATGTATCGACTTTTATGCCATAATAAAGCGATATCACGTACAAGTTCGTGATTCTCAACTTGCAAATATTTAATCTTTTCCCATGACATCTTTGCTGTGCCTGGTATGAAGGCAAGTCCAATTTCAGCTTCTACAAGATTGATCAGCCGTGTAGGTTCATCGCCCTCATACACATATTTAAGGTCAAATCCAGCCGATTTACATACAGAGTCAATTAAATCGCGAGTGCCGTAGCCTCTCTTCATACCGACAAAGCATTCATCCTTTAGTTCTGTCAAAGTTACGCTACTTCGGTCTGCTAGCCGATGCCCTATAGGAACAGCTACAAGAATGGGATCAATGAAGACAACTTGACATTCGATGTCGTCCCCTTGGATAGGAGGGGACGACAAGCAAAAATCGACTTCGCCTCGATGTAAAAGCGTGACCATTTCCAAGGTGGTCAGCATTTGTACATGAAATTGGATATTAGGCCGTTTTTTATGAAATTCTCGCAGAATCTGGGGCAATGTGCTTGCGGTGGTTACCGCCAGCTTGAGTGTGCCAAATTCTGCGCTGGACAAATCGCTAATCTCCTGCTTCCCTTGTTCCAATTCAAACAAAGCCCTTTCCGCGCGACGAAGGAATTTGTTGCCAAACTCATTCAATCGCAGTTTCCTCCCTGTTCGATCAAATAAAGGTACCCCTAAATCTTCTTCCAGGCGTTGAATCGTTTTACTTAGCGATGATTGCGTAACGTGGAGACTTCGTGCAGCTTCGGTTACATGCTCTAATCGAGCTACCGCTAGAAAATATTGTAGTTGAAGAAGTTCCATTTTTTTTCTCCAATCATTCCTTTTAATCAATGATATCATAACTTGAAATGCGTTGGAATGAATGTAGGATTTCAAGTAAGATATCAATGTAACAAATATAAGGGAGGATAAAAAAATGAATTCTCGTAGCAGGTGGTTAATGATATCCGTTGGACTAGGAATATTATTAAATCCTTTAAATTCATCGATGATTTCTGTTGCTATTGCCAGGTTGCAACATGTGTATAGCATTGATTTTACCTCTGTTTCCTGGATTGTATTTTCTTTTTATATTGCTAGTGCTATCGCCCAACCTGTAATGGGGAAGGCTAGTGATTTATTCGGTCGGAGGAAGATATTTCTGGCTGGTCTTGTTGTATCCTTGGTTTCTTCTATTCTGGCTCCATTTTCTCCGAATTTTGGATGGCTTATCGTATCCCGAATCGTGCAATCAATCGGAACTAGTATGCTGATTGCAGTTGGAACAGCAATTGTACGTATTCATATTACAGAAAAGCAAGCAGATGCGTTGGCAGGATTATCGATTTTCCTATCCGGTGCGGCAGCTATAGGACCTTTTGCAGGAGGAGTACTTATTCAATGGTGGGACTGGCCTGCGATCTTCATCGTCAATATTCCGTTTGTAGTGGCGAGCTTTCTTTTAGCTTGGAAAATGATTCCTAACGACGGGCCGGTAACATCGGTTTCACGAGACATGTCGCTTCGAAAATTACTGGGTGTGATTGATGTGCCAGGAATTCTGCTCTTTGCGGTGGGATTGATTGCCCTTCTAGTTGGTTTGCTGTCAGCGAAATCATCCGGACATTTCTCTATGTGGAATATCGTTGTTGGGATAATCGGCCTCGTTGTGTTGGGGATATTCGTACGACATGAGTTAAAAACGGTGTCGCCCTTTATTCCTTTGCACACCTTCGCCAAATATCCGGCGATGACTTGGATCAATATACAATACATGCTCGTTAACTTGCTTTATTATGCACTCTTTTTCGGGATTCCATCATACCTGCAAATGGTGCGTCATGTCAGCGAATTCCAGACAGGTATTCTTATGTTAACCTTGGGCTTGAGCTCGATCGTAGCTTCGCCAATAGCCGGAAAATGGGTCGGTAAATCGGGGCCCAGACCTGCATTGATCGTATCCTCATTACTGATGGTAGTGGGTTCAGTATGTATCGTGACATGGACGCAAAGTTCACCAGTCATCAGTGTGTGCCTTGCGTTAGCTGCATTCGGTTTTAGCAACGGGCTAAACGCTGTTGGTATGCAGGCGGCTTTGTTTAAAAGCTCTCCAAAAGAAATTGCTGGTATAGCATCTGGCCTATTTAATACATCGAGATACTTGGGAACAATTTTATCTTCACTGTTGACAGGCATCATTATGGGAGGTGAGTTCAACTTTACAGGATTTCGGTTACTTGGAGTTTTACTAACGGTCATTGCATTGGTCTTAGTATTTATAAGTCTGCGGCTCAGATATTCGGAGCAATTGGACGAACTGAGTACAAGCAAGTAAAACAAAAAATAAAAATAGGAGTTAAGTGTTATGACAACTGTTAATATTTTGGGCAATATATGACTTGTTTAAAAATGATGAAAACGATGGTATTCAATGGGTATTGATACCATGTATATGTTTAGTTCTTGAAGCAACTAGTCGTTATTTTAAAAAATAAGAAAAGATTGTTTGAATATAAATAAAAAAGGCTAGGTTCTACTATGGTAGCACCTAGCCAATTACTTAAACCCACAGCACCAATGTGTTGCCACATACACTCCACGCATGTTGAGTGTAGACACAAGAGAAAACATTTATATTTTTCATCTGAAAAACCCAGCAAATCATTTTACACAATTTTTACACATTACAACCAGATATCCTTGATATATAAGGCTTTCGGAACCGTTCACTGTCCCGACCACCGGTATCGTTAGGTGTTTGAAGGCCCACAAACGTTGGTATATCAACGTTTGTGGGTTTTTTCTATTTTAAGGAATACGATAGAAAACGATAAGAATTGAATTTGTTTTACACATGAAAAAACCTTGATAACACTCTTTCTTTAGCTATAAGCAATGTAGTTTTTATACAAAAATGTTCTTAAAGCTTTTATAAGGAGTATTTATTTATATTTATTTATTATATGAAGCAAAAAGAACGCATACCTGAAATTTAGGTATGCGTAAAAATGATGTATATGTTTAACTAGATAGCATATTAGTGAGTATAGCCGCTGTCGACTTTGCTTTCTCTGTACGTAATTCCTGCGTAACGTGTGCATAATGTTTATGAGTTGTTTCAATATCTCTTTGTACAGCAACAAAATTTTGAGGTAAATACAAAAAGGATTATTTTCTGGAAAAAAGAATATTTTGATTAATAGTTTTAAAAGTGTTTCGGTTTACCATAAACCTCCCCTAACAATACCCCACATCCTTCTTCGATGAGCTCTGTTTAGAGGATCAACTCCACAATTCATAAGCCAGTGTGCTGCATTATCTCTCTGAGCTCTTGTTATAGGTACTCCACAGCATTCAGATAGACGATCAACAAGACTGTATGCACCTGCGGGACTTCTTAACTGATGATGGTTACATGATCTAAGAGCTCCACATACACGACGGAAACAATGAGGGTTTCTAATTCTTTGTCGGAAAACACCCATTAAATTAGGATCAATATTGGACATTGACAAAAACCTCCTTTCAAATAAAAATAAATTACAGAAATAAAGATAGGAACAATATAGTATATGAGATGAAAAAGGAGGGAGTTAGATAGATTAACTATTTTTTAAAAAAACTCCAATAATGAACTAATTGTATTTTTTTAAGTAATGGCTCAATGTAACCAAAGGCCATACGTATTGATAGCTGTGATAGTGGATATAAAAGTGTCCTGGTAAACCTGCACCTGTTGGATAAGTGATCCGACTAGTTTCTGTATTTTGCCATTCTAAAATTCTTATAATTCCTTCTGTGATTTCTTTTGTAGGAAACTCAGAGATAGAAATTAATGCATCAACCGCCCAACAAGTTTGCACTAGTGTAGAATAGGGCAAAGGAATATATTCTCTATGAAAATCACTCTGGCATGATTCACCCCAGCCTCCGTCAGATTGTCTTATATTTAACAACCAATCTGTTGCTTTCTGAATCGTTTGATGATCAGATGAAACCCCAACTGCCTTTAAGCCTGTGACAGCGGCCCATGTACCATAAATGTAAGATATCCCCCAACGTCCGTACCATGAACCATCATTAGTTTGATTCTTTATTAGCCATTTTACACTGTTCATTACACGAGGATGCTGCATAGTCAAATTTAAATGATTCCCTAGAAATTCCAATGTCCTGCCGGTAATGTCAGCAGCAGAAGGATCTATAGCAGTGTCTTCAAAACTCTGTATGGGGAAAAGCCATTTAATGTATGAAGGACTATTTTTTTTAAATGCTCCCCAGCCTCCGTCATTGTTTTGCATGGTTAATAACCAATCAACTCCAGAATTCCAGGCCATACGAAATTCAGAATGACTACCTGTAAAATTAGATAGTGCCCTTAATGCCGCTTGTGTATCATCAACATCAGGATTAATGGAGTTGCTTTCTGAAAAACCCCATCCTTTATTAGAGTGTTTGTGTTGTAATTCCATTAAGAAGTTCGAGGCTAATTGGATAGTTGGATCCTTAATGGTAAGACCCGATTCTTGTAAGGAATAAGAAATTAGCGCAGTGTCCCAAACAGTCGATGGAGAGTTTTGAATATGAAAAACATCTCCTTTTTCGTATAAAAAAGATCTAATACCACTAATAGCATTTTTAATAATAGGAGAAGATTTTTTATAACCTAGAGAAAGTAGTGCATAAATCATAAAAAATGTAGAACTTGAGTAACTATATAATGTCCCATCCTTTTCAATGGAATTATATATATGTTGTTCAGCTTTTAGCCTCGTAGATTCTTTATAAGTAGGCAATATCTTTTTAAATAAATTAAACCATCTTTTTTTCTTTTTAAGTGCTTTATATTTCTTTTGAGATAAAAATAAATGCTGTAAATCAGGCGTCCATTTATTAGTAACTACAAATTTATCGTGTCCTAATATTAAAATAGGAAGAAAGTGTGCTTGTACGTATGAGCTAAAATGAAAAAAATTAAATGATAGAAACTTTGGTATATTCATGATACTAAGGGGGATAGGAAATAGTCTTGGCCAAGGGTATAAGTTGGTAATAGCCAGTAAACACTTCGTTGAAATATGACTTTTTTCAAGTCCTCCATTTTCCACGATAAATTGTTCACTTAATTTCATCGACGGATCATCTTTATTCAAATGTCCAGAAAATAAAAGAGCTGTATATGCTTCAATTGTTGCAGATAAATTTCCTTTTTCATCATCGTAAAGCTTCCAAGCACCGTTATTTTGTTGTTGCTGAAGTAGACGTGCAACAAGTTTCTTTATAAGATTCTCATCATCATAATCTAGTACTCTTAACAGGATAATCATATTTGCATCGGTCATTGGTCCACTTTCAAAACAATATCTCCATGAACCATCATTATATTGGTCTTGCTTCAGATTTTTAATAATTTGTTGTATTTTTTGGTTAATCTCATTTATTAGATTCATTTACGTTTTTACAACCTTTCCTTTTGTATTTGTAAAAATGAAATGCAATTAAGATATTTTATGATGAGAGTAATAAAGATAAATAGACAAGTGCGGAGAATTGGGGAGGAGGAGAGTTGGAATTACATAAATTACCCAAAATTATATATTTAATAAAATTAGCTCATATAAACTAATAATCTATCTTATCCATAACAGGGATGGCATTTCAGTTGAAATGAGTGACGCTTTAAATATTAAACATATAACCTTAATTACGTATGTAGACAACCAAGAAAATAGATATTTCTAACGCTAACGAATGGGTAAATGTTAGGTTAAGTGGTGGAGAAGGTTTTGAAGGATAATCCGAAGTTTAAAAGCCTTGTTAGGTTGCTTAATTCTTTCATTGTTTGGAATTTTACATTCGTTTGGATTTTCCCTTATTCTGAAATAGATAAATAATCATAAGGCCCACTCAGCTAAAAAGCAAAGTGCGTTATTTTCTTCGCCGCTTTAGCGTGAGTAGTAATGATTAAATTATAGTAGGAAAAGACATAATTCCTGATAAGTAGCATTTTCGAAGAATAGAGAGGGTATGATTATGAACAGACATTTTTTTATTGCAGTTCCACTTCCTTCAGACATTAAAGCAGCTCTTAAAATTAGATGTGAAAAAATGAAGACAGATCTTCATTTTAAACGATGGGTTCATCAGGAAGATTATCACATCACATTGGCTTTTTTAGGTCATGCGGATGAAGAGCAATTACAGGTTGTAGTGGATGAAACGAGGAAAAATCTGATGAATGTTTCTCCATTCGAATTAACAATTCAAGGGTTCAAGACTTTTGGAAGAAAAGAATATCCAAGGATTTTATGGGTTAATCTACTCGAATCTCAGCAATTAAATTTTTTGAGAGAAATAGTATATCGTGATTGTATGAAGGCTGGATTTGAATTAGATAAGAAGCCTTTTACACCACATATAACTGTTGCGAGAAAATGGGATGAAGCATTCGGACAATTTCCGTTCGAGGCATTGATGGAAGAAAATTTTCAGCTTCCAAAATTTCTAGTAAATGAAGTAATTTTATACGAATCAAAATTAGAGGAAACGCCGAAATATCATACAAAGGCTGTTATTCGTTTAGATGGCCAATAGATCTGTCAAAAAACATTTTTGGATGGTGGACATGGTGAAGCCTACTACTATCATAATAAGTAATATTACAATCAGCGCGTAAACCTAAAAAAGAAAAGGTTTACGGGCTTTTTTGTTAAAAACATTTCATTTTTAATAATTAGTTCATCTTCCGTTCATTTAAGGATCTTATGATAAGGATGTAAAAAGGAATGGAGGAGTCAACTATGAATCTTGCGTGGAAAGAAATTAAGAAGAATAAAGTAAGATTTTTAATATTAGGTTCGATTGTTTTTCTAGTTAGTTTTTTAACTTTTATTATTTCTGGTTTGGCGAATGGATTGTCACAAGATAATGCCGCTCTAATTAAGGATTTACCACAAGGTCAATTTTATATGAATAAGGATGCAGATCAAACTTATAATCTGTCAAAAATAGATAGCAGTACACAAAACGAAATATTGAGCAAAGAAAAAGATGCAGTAGCTTTTTCATTACAAATGGGTTTTTTAAATGATAAGGACAATAAGCAGCAAAGCGTTGCCTTTGTTACATCTACCGAGTCAAATTTATTTGAAAATGTGAAACATAATGAAGTCGTATTAGACAGCTCAATGAAAGATAAAGGAATTAAAGTAGGAGATACATTAACGAATAATCAATTTAGTGGCAAGTTTGTAGTAAAAGGATTTGTCGACCAAAAGAAATATAGTCATGCACCTGTTGCCTATATTAATGAACAGGATTATAAAGAAATTTACCGTGTTGATGAAATGCAGATGATTTTCGTACCAGACGGAGATTCTTCAAAAGAATTTGCTGGATTAGAATCATTTTCGAATAAAGCGTTTCTTAATACAATTCCAAGTTATAATGCAGAACAAATGTCTTTAAATATGATTGTTTGGTTTTTAGTAGTCATTAGTGGGATGCTGTTTGCTATCTTCTTCTATATGATGAACGTTCAAAAAATTGGCTTATACGGAATTTTAAAAGCTATTGGTTTGAAAACAAGTAAGTTATTCCAATTGATATGGACACAGATGGCCATCATTACAGTTATTTCACTTATTTTGTCTGTAACCTTTAGCCAAGCATTTAATATGGTTGCGCCACAAGGGATGCCTTTCTCTTTAACAATTGCGACAACGACGCAATTATCGATAGTATTCCTAATTATTGGATTTATTGGTGCTACAATTTCAGGACTACAAATTAGAAAGATTGAACCATTACAAGCGATACAGCAAGGAGAGGCTTAATATGACTTTATTTACAATTGATGAGGTTAGAAAAACGTTTACTAATGGCGAAGTAAAAGAAGAAATATTAAAAGGAATAAACCTTTCTCTAAAAGAAGGAGAAATCATAGCATTGGTAGGTGCATCTGGCTCTGGTAAAAGTACGCTTCTAACAATAGCTGCAGGACTTCAGCCTGCATCAGATGGGCAAGTTATATTTGAAGATAACAATTTAACTTCAATGAGCTCTGAAGAAGTTCGAAAAGTACGAGCAAGTAAATTTGGATTTGTCTTTCAGTTTGCACACCTTGTACCTTTTCTTACAGTTGAGGAACAATTACTGCTAATGCTAGATGTTTCTGAATCCAAGTTAAAGAAGTCTGAACAAAAAAATGAAGTTGATCGAATACTAAAATTAGTAGGGATGGACCATCGGAAAAATTCTTATCCTTCTTCATTGTCAGGTGGGGAGAAGCAACGTGTTGCCATTGCCCGGGCAATTATTCATAAACCGAAAGTTCTGTTCGCGGATGAACCAACGGCAAGTTTAGATTCAAAAAGATCAAAAGAGGTTATGTTATTAATTAGAGATTTGACTAAAACCTTAAACATTACTACTTTAATGGTGACACATGATGAAGAGATGCTTGCTTATACAGATCGTATTATTAAAATGAGCGATGGTGTCATTTTGCAAGATGCCCTTTAGATTAAACCATAAAAAACCACAACCACATTTATTGATGGTCGTGGTTTTTTTTGATTAAACAGGCTCATCACCATAATGTTAAGCCGATGTTCCGTTCCGTCTGGGCGTAATTTATAGATATTTTTAATAAGCCTAGTGTTATGTTACCAAATCACTAAACTAATGAAGCATATTATAGAAGGAAAGAGGGAGGTGATTAGAAATGACGTTTGTCATTGCTTTATTGATTGTATTAGTTGGTTTAATAGCGGCATTCCAATTAACCGAAGGAAGGTCAGAGAAAGGGAAATACATCGTTTGGGGTATCATTACAATGATAGCGTTTGCACCATTCTTATCTTTTGTAATTGGCGTAATGTATGGAATGATGGTTAGAAATAGTTGGGCAACATCGATTATGATGTTTTTATCTCCTCTAATTTTTGTTATAGGGTTAATTATATTACTTTTAGGTATTTATAAAAATGATGAAGGAAAGCATAAATAACTAGCTATTTGTCTCTGAAAAGGGGTTATTCCGTTCAGTGTTTTAGTTATCTTAAATATAAAGGTAAAAAGCCGCAAGACTCCTACAAATTGTTTTTGAGATGAAGTGTAAATGAAAATGTAGCGAAGGGGACATATGCCTTCGTATCCAACATCCTATTTTTGGCCCTGATGCGGCTCATGCCTTGCCGGCGGAAAAGCATAGCGGTTTTTTACCATCTGAAAGAAAGCTTTTACGTTATTTATTTATGTTAATCGAGCCTTTCGACTTACTTTACAGACCCATTCTCATTAAAGCCCTGTGCAACGAAGGGAAGATCGTAAAGATCACAGCCATTGTTTTACGCATTGGCATAGGTCAGATAATAGGCTTATTTTTGTGTACATCTGCAATAATAACAAATACATACCGACGTACTAACTCTTTGCAGATAGCCTTCCCTATACCTGATACACCACCAGTAACAATCGCAACCTTTCTCATATTCATCTCCTCTCGTATGACTGCCTAATGGACATTGGCTTCCTGCAATTGAAGCTGTTCAATGACAGCTGTGTATTCCCCGACGACAAGTTCTGCTCCTTTACTATTTAAATGAACACCATCTAAAGTTAAATGTAGTCCTCTCTTTTTGGATAATCGGTCAATTCGCAAAGGGTTTTTATAAAACAGTACATCTTTCATTACTCGCATAACATTGGTGTTCATATAATCTGAACTATTAACTTGTTCCAAGTGATGCGCAAACACCTCTTGCATATTTAAAAAGCTAACATTTGTATACTTAGAAGAAATGGACTGAATAATGGAGGAGAGCTCTATTAATTCCATATTTGAAGTGTTTTTTATGGCCTCTCCTACTAAAGCTGGTGTTACTAAAACGACATGTTTAGAGGATGCTAAAATCATTTCTAAACAATTTACATAGTAATCTTTAAATTCTTGATGATCTTTTGTAACTGGCTGAGCCTGCACTTTCAAAAGTTTAGCATAGACATCATTGACACCAATCCAAAGAAAGCTGAGGTCATAATAAGTAGTTAGCTTCGATTTCTCCAAACGAGTTTGTAAGCTTTTTACTGTCTCACCTGGTTTTCCAAAATTATCAAATTCGATATGTTGATGTTTTGTTGTTAGTAGTTTAAAAAATGAAACACCTGGTCGACCTTCTGTTAAGCTGTCTCCGATACATGCAATTTTCATTTATTTCCCACCTTTTAGTTCTCTTAAAAAAATGGTAACTGCCTGATTAAAGAGTGGCTCTAGTGCTTTAAGCTCCTGAGTATTTGTCAGTTGACATAAACCACCTAGCCATGTGCCTAGTAGAACTGTCCACTCATCAATATTTCCATTAACAAATTCTCCTCGATCAATGCCTTCTTGAAGAATCGCGCGATAAGCATCCATCGGTACAATCGCTAAATTGTATAATTGTTGCACTGATTCAGGGCTTGATTTTGGATTAGAAGCTAACTCTTGCCCTGAGCTTAATAAAGGTGTTTGGTAATGATAGAGAACATGTATGGCCATACCATATAGTTTCTCTGTTGCCGTGGAGTAGGTGCATTCTTTGTATAGCCATTTGTTGTGCCAATCTTGCATTGTTTGTTGTGCTAGAAGTACAAAAAGCTTTTCTTTGTTTTCAAAATGGTAATAAATATGTCCCTTGCTGTAGCCTGAAGCGGTTGAAATATCTCCAACTGATGTTTGATTATAGCCTTTTTGAGAAAACAAACTAACCGCATGTTCCATAATTTCAACTTTTGCTTTCTCGCTATCATAACGTCTTTTGTTCAATGATTTACTCCTCTTTAACATTTGAACGGTCGTTCTAATTTTATTATACAATATTTTACTATTTAATGAATGGTTTAATACCTAAGTCATTATGTTTTCACAATTGTGTAATACGATCTCTCAGATGAAATTTTGGGATGATATTTGTTAATCCTGATGGAATGTATATTAGTTGATTGGAGTGGAAGCTGGTCGACTACTTGGGGATTAGCAATAGAGGAACGAATTCTAAAACCATCACGTCCAATGATAACACCTTCGTGATCAACCTCCTGTTGCTGTCGCTACGCTTTCGCATAAAAAACATCTGTTGGCCCAAGTGGCTCATCGGACGCTCCAGAAAAGCGCCCAGTCGGAACAGAAAACAACCTCATGTTATGATGATGAAACTAATGGAGGAAATATCCATAAAGTTGTTGAACTATAAATTATGCTTCAGAAATCAGGAGGGGAATTATATGGGGAGAGTAATAGGGTTTGAAATGAATAGTCAGGATCCTGAAAAAGCAGCTGAGTTTTATGCCAAGGTTTTTGGGTGGAAGGTAGCTGCACCTAATTGGGAATATAGGGCTGTAACAACCGGGGATGATAAAAAACCAGGGATTAACGGCGGTATTGGTAAGGGGCCACATGACTATCCTTTTGGAACACGTATTCAAATTGAAGTGAAATCTATCGATGAAGCCATTTCTAAAGCTAAACAGAATGGTGCCATCATTGTTCGTGACAAAATGGAGTTTGCTGAGTTTTATCTTGCCTATATGGTAGATCCAACTGGGCTTGGCTTCGGCTTAATTCAAAACAAATAATCTATTAATAAGTCTCTGCAAACGATTGCGGAGGCTTTTTTATGAGTATGTCGTATAGCACAGGAAAAGCAAGTCTCCTATTAATGAGGAGGCTTGCTTTTTGTAGTATCTAATCTAATGAAATATGAAAAAAACGATGAAGTGCTTGTCGCCATTCCTTTTCGTTATGAGTTGTATAGGTCGTTAGGGATTGTCCCTCGTATATTCGGAATTCATTGTTAAGCATTGTATGTCGTCCGCGAGGAGTACGAATCATAGCGATTTTATCTTGTTGTTTAGAAAGTCTTGGTGCAAACTTTGCATCGTTAGCGTCATCAAAAAAACTATAAAGTAAGCGCCAATTATGTGTTGTTTGTTCGTACAGCATCCAGCCGTTCGCTTCATCACGTTCAATTTTATAAAGTTCATTACCTTCACGGTGTTGATGCCCAGCTATTAGTGGAACTGGCTTACAAGGAGCTAGTGCACCTACGCCTACATCTGAAATATATGATTGGCCAGCGAAATTGACAAGCAATAGCTGATGCATAGGTACATCCTCAACAGGAGTATCCGCTTCAATGTTGCGCCAAAACTGTGCATAGCGGTTGGTTACAGAAAAGCCAAGTTCGCGAAGTAGCCAACTAAATAAAATATTTAGTTCAAAGCAATTACCTCCGCGATGTTGAATAATGATTTTTTGAAAAAGGTCAGGGATAGCGAAGGAGATGCCATGTTTCAAGGCAACATCTAAGTTCTCATAAGGAATGGTATGTAGATGTCTTGTTTGGAGCTGACCAAGTAGCTTAATAGATGGCTCTAAAGATCCTTGAAATTGAATAAGCTTTAAATATTGCTGTATTTGTGAATTCATAAAATCGCCTCACTTCCTTACTAAATAACATAACCGAAATGGCTTGAGAATACACGTGAATAATAGAAAGAAAATAATAGAAAAATAGGTAAATAACTTGTAAAATGAAAATATTAGCTATTATAAAGAAAAATATTTCCTATTGTTTTAGTTAATAATAATGATTGTAAGGTAGGTATACGAATGACAAGCGAAATGAAATGGATAGAAGTAAATTCATACGATGAAATGAGCGAAGTGGCAGCGGATATTTTCACTAAACAATTACAAGTAAAGCCAACAAGTATTTTAGGATTAGCAACTGGTGGTTCTCCTGTAGGAATGTACAAGGAAATAGTGAAGCGCCAACAAGCTGGAAATATATCTTTTAGCGACGCAATGTCCTTTAACCTAGACGAATATATAGGTCTCGATCAATCAAGTCCGGCAAGCTATTGGACATTTATGCATGAGAACTTATTCAATCATGTAGATATTAAGGAAGAAAATATACAATTACCAAATGGTAAGGCAGAGAATTTAGATGCTGAGTGTGTGGCTTATGATGCTAGAATTAAGGAAGCGGGAGGAATTGATTTACAGCTTCTAGGCATTGGCGTTAACGGACATATTGGTTTTAACGAACCAGGCACATCTTTCGAATCAATGACTAATATTGTAGAGTTAACTGAATCTACACGCACAGAAAATGCAATTTATTTTGATAACTCTAAAGACGTACCGACTCATGCTATTACAATGGGCATTCAATCTATTATGAAAGCCAAGGAAATCGTGCTAATTGCATTTGGTGAAAAAAAACTAGAGGCTATTGAAAAATTAAAAAGTGGTATCATCACTGAAGATTTCCCAGCAAGCCAATTATTAAATCATCCAAATGTAACGATTATTTACGGCGGAACAAAATAGGAAATAAGCGTAGACTTTATTTGATTTGAAGTCTGCGCTTATTTTTTTGAATTCGAAAGAAGAGCCAAGATGAAGGATAAAAATTAGAGCGACGGAAATGAGGACGGAAGCGATGGAAGGAATGGTCCAATCGACGGGAATGAGGACGGAAGCGACGGGAATGAGGACGGAAGCGACGGAAAGAATGGTCCGAGCGACGGAAAAAAGAGCCGAGGCGACGGATAGAATTTAGAGCGACGGAAGGAATAATCCAAGCGACGGAAATGAGGACGGAAGCGACGGAAAGAATGGTTCAAGCGACGGAAAAAAGAGCCAGGGAGACGGATAGAATTCAAAGCGACGGAAGGAATGATCCAAGCGACGGAAATGAGGACGGAAGCGACGGAAGGAATGGTCCAAGTGACGGAAAAAAGAGCCAGGGCGACGGATAGAATTTAGAGCGACGGAAGATATGGTCCAAGCGACGGAAATGAGGACGGAAGCGACGGAAAGAATGGTTCAAGCGACGGAAAAAAGAGCCAGGGCGACGGATAGAATTCAGAGCGACGGAAGGAATGGTCCGAGCGACGGAAATGAATACGGAAGCGACGGAAAGAATGGTCCAAGCGACGGAAAAAAGAGCCAAGGCGACGGATAGAATTTAGAGCGACAGAAGATATGGTCCAAGCGACGGAAATGAGGACGGAAGCGACGGAAGGAATGGTCCAAGCGACGGATAGAACCCCCAAAGCGACGGATAGAACGAAAAAAAGAGGAGCATTCACCTGGAAATGTCATAGACATTAGCTTTGCCATTAATCAATGCTACAATAGTATCTATATGCTAGAATAAGAAAAACTTATAGGAGGGGTTAGGGTGAAAAGTACCGTACCACATTTACAAAAGGGAGATACAGTTGGTCTTGTGGCTTTATCCAGTCCAGCACAGCCCGAAAAGCTAGGAGATGCTATAGCCTTTCTTGACGATTTAGGGCTTAACTATATAATTGGGGATACTATTCAGGCAAAGCATGATTATTTAGCAGGTAGTGATGAGGAGCGTCTGGCTGATTTTCATGAGATGGTGAGAAATCCAGAGGTGAAGGCAATTTTTTGTGTTAAGGGGGGCTATGGCTCTGCACGCATTGCGGAAAAGATTGACTACGGACTGCTTGAGGAAAATCCGAAAATCTTCTGGGGCTTCTCGGATCTTACATATTTACATTGCGCGATTAACGAATATGCTAATTTAGTGACGTTTCATGGACCGCTACTGATGTCTGTAGGAAGAATTGATGATTTATCAAAGAGAATGTTTTTACAGCTATTTTCACCGATGGAATTACAGTATACGGAGGATATTTCCCCATTAACAACGATTGCACCTGGTGTAGCTCGTGGTGAGATTATTGGTGGCAATTTACGTCGCCTTGTTAACACATTAGGTACAAAATTTGAAGTTTGCACGGAAGGTCGCATTTTATTGATTGAGGAGCTTGGAGAAACTATTCCAAAAATCGATGAGATGCTGCAGCAATTAAAGCAGGCAAGAAAGCTTGAGCAATTAGCAGGTGTTATTATCGGCTCCTTTACGCAAACGGAAGCGGATGAAGCGGCACTATTTGCTTTAATGAAGGACTATTTTGCAGATTTAGGCGTTCCGGTTGTAGCAGGCTTTAAAATTGGCCATGATTCAACGAATATAGCTATTCCATTAGGCGTAGATGCTATTTTAGATGCACAGGAAAAGGTACTAAGGATTTTGCCTGGTGTGCATTAACAAGAAGCATTTTATGTTATGTTAAATTGATTAAAAACAGGGGGAAGAAGATGGATATTGAGCGAAAATTATATCAGTCGGTGGTAGAATTGATCGAAAAAAGATACCCTTCTGGTTGGGGTGGTGCGGCAGCAATGTATACTGAAGATGGTCAGATTTTAACGAGCGTAGCACCAGACGTTATTAATGCTTCTACTGAATTGTGCATGGAAACTGGTGCAATACTTGAAGCGCATAAACTTAATACGAAGGTTACTCATAGTATTTGTATTGCCAGAGAAAACGAAAATTCAGTATTTACTGTGCTAACTCCTTGTGGTGTATGTCAAGAAAGGCTTTTTTACTGGGGTGAAAATGTTAAAGCGGCTATCACTAATCCGAATGGTGAATTGATATTTAAAACACTGAAAGAAATACAACCATATCATTGGTATAAAGCATACGAAAAATAATTAAAAAGTTTTTTTCTATTGTAATGAAGAATAACTTCTGCTGCTAAAAAAAAGACATTACATATTTGTTGTGAAAATATGTAATGTCTTTTTGCTTTAATAAGGCTCTGCGTCATGCCCTTTATCTACAGCCTTTTTAGGGGCTTCATCACCAGCAATATTGCCAAGTGGCTTTGATGAAGAAGAATCATTCTGAGCTTTTTGTAATCCTTCTTTTAACAAACGACCGTATTCTTCATCTGCTTCCTCTGCTAATGCAATCATCGCTTCTTGAATGGCTTTATGACAAACTGCTAAATCACGAATTAAATTTTCAAGCAGCTCATCTCGCTCCCATTGCTCAAAATTGCGATATGTATCGCCAGCTTGCTTCGTATTACTTTGACGATCAATGGATTCCCGAACGAGATTGCCTTCTACGAGTGGTGTATATTCTTTACCCGTTTGAGTAGCTTCTTTTAAACCATTTAACATCGAAGGCTCATAGTTTATATGAGGATTCTGCCCAGGAGCTAAATCACGCTTATACATCATTTGACCACCGTTTTGATTGGTTGCCACTCGTTTTTTAGGAGCATTGATAGGGAGCTGTAAATAGTTTGCACCTACACGATGACGCTGTGTATCAGAATAAGAGAAGGTACGACCTTGTAGCATTTTATCGTCCGAGAAATCCAATCCGTCCACAAGCACACCTGTACCGAAAGTAGCCTGTTCGACCTCAGCAAAATAATCTTCTGGATTTTTATTTAACACCATTTTACCAACTGGATACCACGGGAATTGATCATTAGGCCAAAGCTTCGTATCATCTAATGGATCAAAATCAAGCTCTGGATGTGGACCATCCTCCATAATTTGGACGTTAAGCTCCCATTCAGGATAATCCTCATTTTTAATCGCATCATATAAATCTTGTGTGGCATGATTGAAATTTTTCTTTTGGATTTCTTCTGCTTCTTTTTGTGTTAAGTTTTTAATGCCCTGTAAAGGTTCCCAATGATATTTAACAAGGACCGCTTTGCCTTCATTATTGACCCATTTATACGTATTAACGCCAGAGCCTTGCATCATTCGATAATTAGCAGGAATACCCCATGGTGAATAAACGAATGTCACCATATGGAAGGATTCAGGAGAGCTTGCACAGAAATCAAAAAAGCGTTCAACGTCCTGAATATTTGTAATCGGATCGGGCTTAAAGGCGTGAATCATATCAGGGAATTTCATAGCATCACGGATAAAGAAGATCTTTAAATTATTGCCGACTAAATCCCAGTTACCATCCTCAGTATAGAATTTTACAGCAAAGCCTCGAGGATCACGTAATGTCTCTGGTGAATGACCACCATGTATAACTGTTGAGAAGCGTACAAAAACAGGCGTCTGCTTCCCCTTATCCTGAAATACTTTTGCCCTTGTATACTTAGAAATAGGATCATCCCCGACAACACTGTATGTCTCAAAGTAGCCATGTGCCCCTGCACCTCGCGCATGAACAACACGCTCAGGAACTCTTTCGCGGTCAAAGTGGCTTATTTTTTCTATAAAATCATAGTTTTCAAGGGTTGCAGGTCCTCGATTACTGACAGTTCGTATATTTTGATTGTTAGTAATAGGGTGTCCCTGTCGATTTGTCAAAGTCATGTCATGCTCGTTTGTTGGATCATGTTGGTTTGTCATTGTTTAACCCCTTTCTTTGGATATATTATGTCCATGTTAGGGGAGAACTAGTCATAAAAAGATATCTTGCCCTTCCAACAGAATGCAGCTAAACGAGAAGGGGCGTTTGTAATCTTTTTATTAGATTAGTATTTTATAATCAAGGTGAATTGGTATATATTTAAAGATAATCATTATTTAAACAGTAAATAAGAACATCAATTTTTAAAAAGGAGGGAGAGAATTTTCATGAAGAAATTGATAGGAATAGTAATTTCGATTATGTTTCTGATAATTTTTATAGGGTTCTTTTGGATAAAAACTCTTGTGAGTAGCGATCCATTGGAAATTGTCTATTCATATGAAGATCGTTGGGGAATCTCAATGCCTTTACCAAACAAAGTAACGGAATTATGGACCGAGCCTTTTGCAGCAAGAGGGGACGGTACATGGGTAAAATGCCTCGACTTTACAAATCAAAATACTTCATTTACTCAATATATGATTAAAGTAACGGAAACAAATCAGAAAGAAGCGAGACAATACGTATCGAAATTTATTTCAAATAGCATTAATTCTTATTCAGAAGATTATAAAGTAAAGATTCAGAACGTATTTCAAGATATTAATATAAATGTGGATATAGGGGATTATTATTATTACAATTCTAAAAACAGAGGGGAAGATTATTTCATTTGCTTGTATAAAGTAAATGAGCAAGTTGTGTACACATTTGAATGGCATCAATAAACAAAATATACTTTGACTAGTTCCCGCAAATGAAAGAATAGTAGCTATTAAAAGAATAAAAATTGATAGATGAGATCAAAGGCTCTTGAAACAATTTTAAACTAAATGAAGGTTGCTCCCTTTTTAAAGATTTTTTTATGTGCTTATTACCAAGATAGTTTCGGAAGACTTAAAAAAGGAGATAGAAAATGCTACATAATGGATTAAAATATGTTGGGTTTTTAATCATGTTAATTTTCGGCGGAGTCTTTTTGCTAAGATGGTTTCTTCATGATGAATTATTATTGGATCAATTAATTGCCTTTGCAATAGGGTTTATTTTCTACGTTACTTCTTTATTCGTTAAAGCAAAATGATGCACTTGTTTTAAACTAAAAAGCTCTCCTACACACAAGGTGTAAGAGAGTTTTTGGATGGCGTTTTCAAATAATAGTCAAGTAGTTTGAGTATGGCCATTGCTTATAGTTGGTTATTAGTCATTGGTCATACAGTAACAGGTAACTTGTCATAGGTTTCGTTGAAGTTAGCTCCAAAAAGCTAGTTTTGAAAACAGCACATCCAATTCGATATGAAGTCTCATCGACTCCATAAATCTATTGTATACAGTTTCAGGGAAATCGTCTATGTAATAGAACTTTAAACCATGACTAATGCAAAATAGATCCCTTGACTTAGAGCTTACTCTAACAAATATAATACAAACATCTTTATTGAGAGGAGATGTTTTGATTTGAATACACGGGTAATTGTAACTCGATACGGAGGACCTCAGGTAATTGATGTGATAGAGGAGCCCCTACGAAAACCTGAAAGGGGAGAAATTCGAGTTAAGGTCCAAGCAGCAGGGGTTGCACTTGCGGATATTATGAGAAGAGAGGGTAAATATCCGCTATCTCCTATACCTCCCTTTACTCCAGGATACGATGCTATTGGGATTGTTGACGAGTTGGGAGAAGGCGTGCAAAAATATTTGATAGGGGATAAGGTAGCCGTCTTTTTTAACGGAACGGGTGGCTATGCATCTTATGTGTACGCGATGGACGATGAGGTTGTCGGGATTCCTTCTCATATCGATTCCGTAACGGCGGTTGCTGTGATCTTAAATTATGTGACAGCCTATCAAATGCTTCACAGGATTGCAAAGGTAGCTGAGGGAGAACGTATCCTGATTCACGGGGCAGGTGGAGGGGTTGGTACTGCATTGCTTGAGCTTGGAAAGTTAGCGAAATTAGACATGTATGGCACGGCTTCTTTGACTAAACATTCAATTGTATCCCAATACGGCGCCATGCCGATTGACTATCGAAACGAAGATTTTGTAGATACTCTTCGTATCCAGGCTCCTGAAGGTATGAATGTTGTATTTGATCCAATAGGAGGCCGGAATTATGTGCGTTCGATGAAAACCTTAAGCAAGAATGGCCGTTTCATAGGTTACGGCTATACGTCTATTCTTCAGCAAGAAAATTCAGAAGAATGGACTAAAGAATGGGAAAGTCTGGCTAAAAATCAAACTACAGAGAAAGGTAATCCTATCTATCTTTACTCTATAACCTCTTTAAAAAAAGAAAGATTAGATTGGTTTAAGGAAGATGTTTGCTCCCTTCTCACATTGTTAGAGGAAGGGAAAATCAATCCCTTAATCTCTTACAGACTTCCTTTAAGGGAAGCGGCACATGCACAAGAATTGCTTGAAAATTCATTATCGGTAGGAAAGGTTGTTCTTATATGTGAATGAAAGGGGACAAAAACTTAATGTACTCAATTGGTGAAGTATCGAAATTAACAGGTATTTCTACATATACACTTCGTTATTACGAAAAAATGGGTCTCTTACCTAATCCTTATCGTATGGATGGGAAACAAAACGGGATTCGGCAGTATAATGATCAGGATCTTCGCTTTATTCAATTTATTTATGGATTAAAGCAAACAGGAATGAAGCTAAAGGATATTGCTTTGTTTGTTGAAGATGGCTGTCTGTTAACACAAAATAATCAAGAAATAGACGGTATCCAGGATGTTTTACACAAACGGATTGAACTATTAAATAAACATGTTAACCTACTAGAGCAACAATTGGAGCAATTGGAAAACGTGATGACTCTTGCAAATGAGAAAAGAAGTTTTTACTCAGTGATGCTAAATGAACAGACTTCCAAACCAGTAAAGACATTTTAACTTCTTCCGGCAGAAGTTAAAGCCTCCAGCGGATGTCACGGAATTATGCCGAGGCATAATTGATTTGACTTTGCAAGAGGTACCAATGGCTCAAATCCTAAAAAATAGAATATCAAAAAGCGCTTAGCTACTTTGAGCTGCATCCCAATTGTTAGACATAATTTAACAATTGGAGGTGCAGTTCAAAAAGGATGCTTTTTTTATTGCAGTATTTTACGATCTGATTAGAAATATCGTGAATCATCGAAATTAATTTCAACACTATAATTCTTTGCATTGATGAGATTCGATAATTTATGTGCATCTTTTTCTAGTATAATAGCACGTTCACGGTACTCATCTGGCTCATACATAGTGATTTCATAAAGCATTGTATTTTCACCATAGCCCATGCGTACACTCTCTTTTTCATGCATACTAAACTGTTTGCAAAGCTCAGCATCTGCGCGGAGCTGTGTTGCGAGCTCAATGGCTTCAACTAATGCTAGTTTGTCACCTTTAAAGTCTACGGAGTTATTTATATTTGCTTCATATACTAAACGATCTAATGTACGAATATCGAGACGTACTTGAGCTAATTCAGCTTCAATTACTTTCATTGCGCGATTACTAGTTTTGGGTGCTTGTCCTTTTTCGACAGTTACAAAAGCGCTACGATGTAATTCACTAACGAGCTCCTGAACTTTTTTTGCTAAAATACTTTTTAGCTTAACGGCTTCTGCAAGATTAATCATGAAAACACGTCCTTTTACAATGTAGTAGATGGTACTGCGTTTGTTAAGAGGGCCATTTTATACTCGCCGCCATGAATTTGGTTAAACATCTTACTGGCAGATGCTAGAAGCTTATTCGCATTTTCGTCTGACAATGATGGGCGGAGATAGAAGATATGTAAAGCCTCGGTCGTTTCCTCTGAAACAGACGTACGTTTAGAATCGACAAATGGTGACCCAAATGCGCCTTCAGCATCATAGTTATAAAGGATATTTTTTAATGCATTAAAACGGCCATTTAAGCCCTCATAGCCAGTGTCCTCGTTGCCAAGTGCGATTTCTATATTTCCTTGTAGTTTAGCTACATCATATAAGCCTACTGGAATTTCATATTGGAGGGAGAAGAAATTATTTAAATCAACACCAGAGTGAAGTGGTGTTAAATAATTTTGCTTACTAATTCGGCGCATTAAGCTTTCTGCTGAGTGACGATAGCGGTTCGGATCTGCACCAAGCTTTTTCCATAGTTGTCGCCATTCTGCGATACCTTCTCGTTGCGTTACAGGACTATTTTGCATTTCTAAAAAGAGATTTTCCTGATACAATTGCATGCGACCTTTAATCATTTGAGGCGATTCTGCAACGACAATTTTGGTATAATGAATAATGCCGATTTTAAGCTCGGGATGTTGTGTCAATAGAGATTGATTAATTGAAATGTCCATAAAACATCACCTACTTTATCTATTTCTATTATTGTACCATGTAAGGAGTTGGAAATAAAATGAACATACATGACCTACAACGTGAATTTGTAGCCTATGGAATGTCCATTGGTGTAGATAAAATTGGCTTTACAACAGCAGCTCCATTTACAGAATTAAAAAATAGACTGCGCCGTCAGCAAGAGCTTGGCTATCAGTCTGGCTTTGAAGAAAGCGATATTGAAAAACGTACCGAACCCCTACAATTGTTAGAGGAAGCAGAGAGCATTGTGGCGATAGCTGTAGCCTATCCGTCGCGTATGCAAAATGCACCTGTTGGCAAGAAGGGAGCAAGACGTGGGATTTTTTGCCGCGCTTCCTGGGGTGTCGATTATCATACAGCATTACGTGAGCGCTTGAAATTATTATCAGCCTGGCTTGAGGAGCGCATAGAAGGTGTTCGTATTGAATCAATGGTTGATACGGGTGCACTTGTCGATAGGGCAGTTGCAGAGCGTGCAGGGATAGGCTGGAGCGGGAAAAACTGCTCGATTATTACGCCTGAGTTCGGATCTTATGTATATTTAGGGGAGCTTATCACGAATATCCCTTTTGCTCCTGATCAGCCTATGGAGGATGAATGCGGGGATTGCCGTTTATGTTTAGATGTTTGTCCAACAGGCGCGTTAATCGAGGGAGGACAACTAGACTCACAGCGTTGTATAGCCTTTTTAACGCAAACTAAAGGAATGCTACCTGATGAGTTTCGTACTCATATTGGTAATCGTTTGTATGGCTGTGATACATGCCAGACCGTATGCCCAAAGAATAAAGGAAAGATTAACTGGATACATGAGGAATTTAAGCCTGATCCAGAGCTTGCAAAGCCATTACTTGTACCACTTTTAACGATCTCAAATCGTGACTTTAAAGAAAAATTTGGACATGTTTCTGGTTCATGGAGAGGGAAAAAGCCAATTCAACGCAATGCTATTTTGGCACTTGCGCACTTTAAAGAAGAAGCTGCGGTCCCAGACTTAGTAGCACTTCTTGAAAAGGATGAACGACCTGTAATTCGAGGAACAGCAGCATGGGCATTAGGCAAGATAGGCGGAGAACAGGCCCAATCTGCATTACTTGAGGCAAAAGTACAAGAACAAGACGAGGAAGTGCTCGTTGAAATTAACAAAGGTTTACAATTTTTTAATTAAGGAAGTGTGCCGTTATGCCATTGCATATCGTTTTATATCAACCAGAAATTCCAGCAAATACAGGAAATATTGCACGCACATGTGCTGGCACAAATACGTCACTACATTTAATTCGTCCTCTTGGCTTTTCCACAGACGATAAAATGCTAAAACGTGCCGGCTTAGATTATTGGCATAGTGTCAATGTCGTGTATCACGATTCATTAGAGGATTTTTTAGAGGCATCTAAAAATGGCGACGTTTATTTAATTGAGACATATAGTGAAGAGCCATTTACGACACATGATTTTAGTGATAAAGATCGTGATATTTACTTTATGTTTGGAAAAGAAACGACTGGCTTGCCAAAGGATTTTGCTTATGAGCGTCGAGATATGTGCTTACGAATTCCACAGAGCGAACATGTTCGTTCACTCAATCTATCGAATACAGCAGCCATTGTAATTTATGAGGCATTGCGCCAACAAGGATATCCAGGATTACATTAAAAAAAGCCTGGGACCTAACTGGTCAAAACCTCAAAAAAAGCGCGGGAAATCAATTTAGAAACATTGATTTCTCGCGCTTTTCTGATGGGGAATTTTAAAATTTTACTTCCGTAAGCGACGGAAAGAACGCCTCAAACGATGGAATGAATCCGACAAGCGACGGAAAGAACCTGGTAAGCGACGGATAAAACCTGGCAAGCGACGGAAAGCCCGTCACATCACTCTTAAAATTTCAATAAAACTACGATACCTGATGGATCCTCTGTTTGGAAACCTCCATCTATATCAGTAACAGGTGCACCAATTGCACGAAGATTTTCTTGCATTGTTGTTGCTTGCTCTTCATTATCTAGGCGCAATGAAAATGTTTTTAGGCCAACTTGATTTTCACCAAGCTTTGGTGCGTTTTCAGAGTGCCAAGTGTTTAAACCGATATGATGGTGATAGCGGCCAGTTGAGATGAATAAAGCTTGGTCTCCATAGCGAGTGACAATCTCAAATCCTAATCCTTTTGTATAAAATTCCTCTGCGGTAGCTAAATTAGAAACTGATAAATGAATATGTCCCATAACCGTATCAGCTGGTAGGCCATTCCATCTAGCATCGCCTTCCTCTAATATAGAATGGATTTTAAGAGGTTCAGTCACCATATGCACTTGGTCGAAATGCCAAGTCCATTCATTTTCAGGTCGATCCGCATAAACCTCAATACCATTATTATCAGGATCACTTAAATAAAGTGCTTCACTTACATCATGGTCAGATGCTCCGAAGTACACGCCATTGTTATGGAAATGAGTAATAATATTCGCTAAATCACGACGAGTAGGCAGTAAAATTGCAAAGTGATAAAGTCCAGTTGTTAAGCTCGTTTTTTCTTCTACTGTTTCGGGTTGGATGATTGTCAGTAATGCTGTTTTGCCATCAGTTGTTAGAGTTGCTCTATGAGATTCCTGATGTAAAACTTTAAAGCCAATTACCTCCTGATAATAAGTTAATGAACGTTGTAAATCGCTCACTTTAATTTCAACATTTGTGACATATGTGTTAGGTTTTTCATGAAAATGCATAGTAAATTACCTCCGAAATTTAAGTTATCATTAATTATTAGCTTACTTTATGTAAGTAAGTTTATTTTATAAAGTACAGAATGTCAAGTAAATATATTGTTCCTAAAAAAGAGATGTAACCAAAGCGGCTCATCGGACCCTCAGGAAAGCACTCAGTCGTAACGGAAATCAACTCCTCACTTTGCCAAAGAGCCAAACTTTATTTAAGAGGGCACCCTATTTCATCACAATAGTTTTAAACAAAAAAAATCACTAAGCATCTATTCATGCTTAGTGATTTTCTTGAGGTATTATTTGTCTGCTCTGTAGTCGCCTTCATAACCAGCAGTGAAAATTGCAGTTAAGAACGCAACAGTTACACCAATAATTAAAATTAAACTCATGGAAGTACCCTCCTCATGTTTATAAAGACATCTCTTTTTAGTATAGACTATCTACTATAAAAATGAAACGACATAGTGGAATAAAATATGTCAGAAATGGTTCAGAAATAACTATTTCGGGAAAACTATAAGAGAGGTGATAATAATGGAAAAAAAGGTTCCAAATATCGAAAACGGTACAATGGCTAGAAATTTTAAAGATTTACAGGATTTGGGGAAGCAAATGGAGCATTTGCGTGATGGTCAAGAGCTTGTAGAAGACGATCGAATTCCAGACCCTATCCAAGTAGATGATTATGAAGAGAAAGCAGAAGAACAATAAGAAATTACCCTGGAAATTTTCCTTATGTTTCTTAAAACCAATTTTTTGTATAATGGAACTAGGAAAAGAAAGGGGTTGTTATTCTTGAATTTACAATCAACAAAAACATTAGCAAACGGTGTGGAAATGCCTCGCTTTGGCTTAGGTGTTTATAAAATGACCGAGCGTGATGAGACTTTGCAGGCTATTGATAAAGCTCTTAAATATGGCTACCGAGCTATAGATACGGCTTCGCTTTATGGTAATGAAGCTGAGGTGGGCGAAGCTATTCGTCATTCAGGTGTTAAACGTGAGGATATTTTTGTGACGACAAAGGTTTGGAATAATGACCAAGGTTATGATGAAACATTACGAGCTTTTGAAGTATCTTTGAAAAAGTTAAATATGGACTATTTAGATTTATATTTGACTCATTGGGCAGTACCAGAAACATTTGAAGAAACGTATAGAGCAATTGAACGTTTATATGATGAAAAATTAATTCGTGCAACAGGTATCTCAAATCACCATGAGCACCATCTACAAAAGCTATTAGCTAAAGCAAATATAGCACCAATGGTCAATCAAGTAGAGGTGCATCCATATTTACAGCAAGACGCCTTACGAGCATTTTGTAGTGAGCATGGAATTGCTGTTACGGCATGGTCTCCATTAGGTCGTGGTGGGGTACTTGATAATACAACAATAATGGAAATTGGTCGCGAAATAGGGAAGACAGCTGCACAAGTAGTCCTTCGCTGGCATTTACAAAATGATACACTTGTTATTCCAAAATCTGTGACACCAAGTCGTATTGAGGAAAATGCACAGATTTTTGATTTTGAATTAACACTAGAACAAATGGATAAAATAGCGGCGTTAAATCGTAATGAACGCTTTGGGCAGGATCCAGATAACTTTAAATTTAATTTTTAGTGCAATAGAAATCCCGCTCTCTAATTTGAGAAGCGGGATTTTTAAATGTATTATTTAGATTCTTTTACAAAAGGAATGTAGTTAGAAAGCATTTTAGCCATATTTGCACGTGTTGCGTTGTTACTAGGCATAAATTTGCCGTTTACACCGCTAACAATCTTTAAGTCTTTCATAAGTGCAATAGCATTTTGAGTTTCAGCGTTGTATTGAGAAATATCACTGAAATCAGCTTTTAAACCAGTTTTTGCATCGTGTTGTAGGTTGTATGCACGAGCAAACATTAAGGAAAGTTGAGCACGAGTTACTTTTGCATTAGGATTGAATTTACCATTCACACCTTGTACAATTCCAGCTTCAGCAAGTGCTGTAATTTCTTTTTGTGTTGCAGGATTTACATTCGCAATATCAGAGAATGTTGCTTGACCTTTTGCTTCAAGCTTTAAGGCACGTGCGATAAATGATGCAGCTTGTGCACGAGTTAAGTTTGCATTTGGTGAATATGTTGTTGCAGAAGTACCATTTGTTAAATCACGGTAATAAAGATCACGAACATAACCTTCTGTGTCTGAACCTTTTGCGATATCTTTAAATGGAATTGTTGCGATAATACGTCCTTCTACTTTTGAATCAACTTTTTTTAGTGTATCTAAGTGTTTGATAAACATTTCATAGTCAATCGTACCAGGTTCACTTACACGGCCGTCCGCATAAACTTTTTTCAGTGTATCGTAGCCGTCTCCACCTTTAGCAGTGAATGTATTTGTTGCCGCTTTATAATAGGCTGCTTTATCTAGCTCTTTTCCATTTAATTTAATAGATTTTACACGTTTACCAGCTGGTGCTTTACCGTCAAATTCAACTTGTAAACCAGAGAAGTGTAGGAAGCCACCAGATTCTTTCGGGAACTCTTTCACACTATGTTCAACAATATCATAAATTTCAGCACCAGTTAGTTTTACGATGCCAAGTGCATTACCGAATGGCATAACTGTCATAACTTCGCCTACAGTGATATCTCCTGCATCAATACTTGCGCGAATACCACCACCGTTTTGGAATGCAAATTGTACTTCAGGGTCAATTTTCTTTGCGCCAGCAAGCATACCATCAGTAATTAAGTTACCAAGGTTTGTTTCTCCAGCACGTACGCCCCAAAGACCACGACCACCATTTAGTGGTGACACAGCTGTATTGCCTGTTGATTGATTTAACATTTTTGAAATTTTCTCTTTATATGGAGCTAAAAGTGCTGTAGCTTCAGCGTCAGCTTGTACAGGCTTTTCTTTATCATTTAAAGCATGTAATTGACCGAAGTAGTCAACAACGGCGCCATTATCGTTGAATGTTAAATCTAATTCACCTAAATTTTCGCTATATTGGCCTGTTTGAACGATAATAGTAGGGTTCTTAAATGATGTTTCAGCTTTTACAGGCTTATCTAATTTTGTATGTGTATGACCACCTACGATTACATCAATGCCTTCTACAGCTTTCGCAAGTAATTGGTCATTATCCCACTCAGCGGAGTCATCGAAGCCTATGTGTGTTAATGCGATAATTTTGTTAACACCTTGTTTTTCAAAATCTGCTACTGCTTTTTTCGCAGAGTCGATATAGTTTGCAAACTGGACGTTAGCAACGCTTGAAATAGTAGGTGTTTCTTCTGTTGTTAGGCCGAAAATACCTACTTGTTGTCCATCGATTTCTTTAATGACACCGTCGTAAATTTTACCATTTTTAAAGTCTTTTGTGACTGTTTTGAATTGTAAGCCATTGAATAAAGAATCTTTTGAAAAATCTAGATTGGATCCTAGTAATGGGAACTCTGCGCCTTTAACGAATTTAGCAAGTGCAGCATGTCCTTCTGGGCTTGATCCTAAATCGAACTCATGGTTACCAAAAGTCATGGCATCATACCCCATTAAGTTCATTAACTTCATATCAGCTTCTCCAGCAAATTCGTTAAAATACAAAGAACCAGAGAAAACATCACCAGCATCTAAAAGAAGTGAATTTGCATTCGCAGCACGAAGTTCTTTTACTTTTGTTGCGCGCTTTGTAGCATCCTCAACGTGTGCATGCGTGTCATTTGAGTGTAGAATTGTTAATTTGAAACCATCTTTCGTAGCTGTTGGTGTTGTTTCCGCTGCATGTGCGGCAAAACCTGGTGTAGCTAGTAAGCTAGCAGCTAGAGTTGTTGCTGCAATACTTTTAACCCATTTCATCAATGAATTCCTCCTCATAATATGTCAGATGACTGACAATTTACTCTATTCTATCATGAAAAAAAACCACCGTCATTACCAATAATGGAAATGTATATTAAAATTATTGTAAAGAATAGATGAAAGAAATACTAAATAATATATTTATACTTTTTTAGAATTATAAGTAAATGGATTGAAGTGTAATAGCTCATCACCACCGTAACGTGTAGTTGATTTCCGTTCCGACTGGGCGCTTTGTTGTTGCTGTCGCTACGCTTTCGCACAGAGCAGAGCTTCCTGGGGACGTCTTAAATAAGGCATAAAAAAACTGCACCTCGAATTGTTAGCTTATGTGCAACAATTCAAGGTGCAGCACGATAATTACTGCTGATCCTTTACAACAATTTGCTTATTTAAAAATGGATGCTCGAATTCCAATTGAATAGCATGGAGCTCGTAATCATCACTTGCTGTTTCTCTTGCTCCGTACATTGTATCTCCAATAATCGGATGACCGATATGTGCTAAATGTACACGAATTTGATGAGTTCTTCCTGTTTCAAGAATTAGATGGACAATACAAGAGCTTTTATAGCGAGCTACAACTTCATAGTGTGTAACTGCATGCTGTCCAGTTTTTGAAACGACACGTCTTGTTGCATGATGTCGGTCTTTTCCGATTGCTTCAGAAATCGTGCCGGATGAAGAGCGTAAGTTCCCTTGTACCTCTGCAGCGTATGTGCGAATAATAGTTTTTTCCTCAATCATACGGTCAAAGATTGACTTTGCTAGTGGATGCTTTGCTACAAGTAACAAACCTTGTGTCCCTTTATCTAAACGATGTACATGCTCCGCATAAGTGCCACCTTGCTCTTTAATATGAGCCATAACATGATTCATACAAGTATGAGTATCGCGTGCATCATTTGGATGTGTCGACATGCCTTTTGGTTTAGAAACGATCAAACAATGGTCATCCTCATAAACGACATCAATTGCACAAACCGGTGTCGGTTGATAATTAGATGTCGGAATTGGGAATGTGAATTTTATGATTGTTCCTACTTGTAGAGGATCTTTCCACTGAATAGGTTCTCCGTCAACTGTTGTGATAGCCTTCGCCATTCTCAGTTCATGGACTAGCTTTTTACCGAGTCGCCAATCATTGCGTAATAGATCCTCGACTGTCAAATTATTTGTATTTATTTCATAATGAAACATAAATCTTCCTCCGTAGAAAAGACCGTATTCCAAATGTAGAACACGGTCTCATAATTAATTTGCTGTTTTTGCAGCCTTCATTACATAAAAGCTTGCCCCTGCAATTAAAATAAATGCAGTTAGCGCTAAAAATGGGATTGTGATAAAACCTAACCAGTTAATATATTGACCAGTACATGAAACAAGACCACAAGATGGTGCAGTATCAGCTAAAAAACTAAGCTTTTGAATACCATAATGGTAAAGTGATATACTGCCCCCCATAATGGCAAAAACAGCAGTTGTTAAAGCAATACGTGCATTTTTTTGAATAAAGGCAATCGTTGTCATAATAACAATTGGATACATGAAAATTCGTTGGTACCAACACATTTTACAAGGTTCATAATGACGGATTTCAGAAAAGTATAAGGAACCCAGTGTTGCAACGACAGAGACAATCCAGATAAATAATAAGCCATTTTCCACTTTTTTAGACATATTAATTCTCTCCTTAGTATAACCATGTACTTGTTCGATTATAGTTGTTCTAGTTTTATATGTAAATTAACTTACCCAAAATAAGGTATGTTTTTATCAATTATGCCTCGGCATAATTACGTCCGGAATCGGCTTTGTGCTTAGGCCTGCAAATGTTTATTGCGCGAAAGCGTAGCGGCAGCAGCAGATGTTTTTTGTGCGAAAGCGTAGTGCTAACGTAGCGACAGCAACAGGATGTTTTTTGTGCGAAAGCGTAGTGCTAACGTAGCGACAGCAACACGAGGGCCGACACTATGTTGGTCATTTCGGTAATGCCACAGGACGTGGCGATCGTAGACTGAGTTCCTCTATTTCAGTGGATGTTTGGACACCCGCTGAAAGAAGCTAAAAATTTCAGTCAAAAGTATGAACGGCTGAGGCAGACGTTCCAGACTTTGAAATGTTATCATTAACATTAGTAATGCCAAAGAAGAGGTGTTTTTGTGAGGGAGAACGATCATTCCAATATTGGTATTTTAAAAGAGATTGCAGAGTTATTAAACGAAGAAACTGAAATTGTGTCGATGTTAAAAGGAGCACTTGTGAAATTTTTAAATGGCACAAATTTTGAAACAGGCTGGATTTTTTTTATAGATGAAAAAGGACGGTCAGAGCTTGTGGTTCATGTCAATTTACCAGAAGCTCTGGAATATAAAAATTGCCATTATTTAAAAAAAGGAGGCTGTTGGTGTGTTTCCCGCTATCGTAATGAGGAATTAAAAAAAGCCTCAAATATTATTGAATGTCAACGTATTGAAAGTGCAATTGCAGCAAATGTTGGCGATCACGAAGGCATTACACATCATGCAACAGTGCCGCTTCAATCTGGACAAGAGCGTTTTGGTGTCTTAAATGTTGCATCGAAGGATACCGTGCGTTTTTCAGAGGAAGAGCTAGCTTTACTTGAATCGGTTGCATTTCAGATGGGCTCAGCTATTAAGCGTATTTTACTGACAAAGCAGGAGCAGGAAATGGCACTTGTGAAGGAGCGCAATCGTCTAGCCCGAGATTTACACGATTCCGTGAATCAGCTACTTTTTTCGGTTACATTAACGGCGAGAGCTGGTATTGAAATGACAAACGATAGTGATGTGAAGGAAACGTTTAAGGAGATTCAACACTTAACACAGGATGCCTTAACAGAAATGCGTGCTCTCATTTGGCAGCTTCGTCCAAAAGGATTAGAAAATGGTTTACTTGAAGCGATAAAAGTGTATGCTGAAATGCTTGGCTTAAAGCTTCATGTAACGGTCTCAGGTGTACTGCAATTCCCATCACGTATCGAAGAAACATTATTTCGAGTAGCCCAAGAAGCACTTAATAATGTTCGTCGTCATGCTGGTGTGCTGGAGGCTGCACTTTATATTACGGTCACTTCCACAGATATTTTACTTGTTATTCGTGATGAGGGACGAGGCTTCGTCATCGATCATAACACGAAGCTACTTTCAATAGGCTTGCAATCCATAAAGGATCGTGCAAAATCAGTTGGTGGCACAGCTGACTGGGTTAGTGAAATGGGCAAAGGAACAGAGCTGTTAATCCGCTTGCCATATTAGGGGGGGGAAGAGTATGATACGTGTTTTAATCGCAGATGACCATCATGTAGTGCGTCGTGGATTATTATTTTTCTTAAAAACACAGAAAGATATTGAAGTTGTTGGAGAAGCGAAAAATGGATTAGAGGCAGTAGCTCTAGCGGAAAGTATACAGCCAGATATTATACTCATGGACTTGGTAATGCCTGAGATGGATGGAATTCAGGCAACGAAGCGCATTAAAGCTAAATTTCCACAAATAGAAATTCTAATGCTGACAAGCTTTGCTGACCGTGATCATGTAGTGCCAGCTATGGAGGCAGGAGCTGCAGGCTATCAGTTGAAAGATATTGAACCTGATGAGTTGGTATTGTCCATTCGTCGTATTATGCGAGGCGAAAATACATTACATCCAGAAGCAACAACCACTCTGGAAATGGACCGTCAAGAATCTAAAAATGCACCTCATGTTTTAAACCCACTAACACCTCGTGAACAGGATGTGCTTGCAGAGCTTACAAAAGGGAAAAGTAATCGAGAAATTGCGTCCTCTTTATTCGTTACAGAAAAAACGGTGAAAACTCATATTTCTAATATTTTCACGAAGCTACAAGTGCAGGATCGTACGCAGGCTGCTCTTTATGCTGTGAAGCACGGACTGACAGAGGGTAGTGGTGTATAAAAGTTAATTGATTTCGTCCCCAGGAGTCGGAACGGAAATCAATCTCACGTTATAGTGATGAGACTGGATTATTAAAAAACGACGGGTTCATAGGAAACTCGTCGTTTTTTAATGAATGAAACCTTTATTTTTATTAATGTAGAGCTTGGCGAAATCGATAGGTCATCTTTTAGCTTCTGTTCATAAGCAAGAAATACTTTGTATGCCTGTTCATGAAATCCCGTATTTATTAAAATGTGTAAATAATGCTCTAGTTTTTGTTCCTTATATGGGTCAGACTCTAATAAATAATTCAGCGTTTATTGTTAAAAACAACATAGCTATAATAGAAAAAAACGTTTAATCGCGCGAATTATAAGTCCTAAGTTGTTTTTTATTAAATTGTAAAAATAGTATTAAAGAAAAGGAGTACAAATATGAAATTAGAGCGTCTATTAACGATGACAATGATTTTAATAAATCGTAAAAAAGTGACAGCTCAGGAGCTTGCCGATTTATTTAATGTGTCAGTTCGTACTATTTATAGAGATATTGAAACGTTGAGCTGTGCTGGGGTTCCTGTTATTAGCCAGCAGGGGGTTAATGGAGGGATTAGTTTAATTGATGGCTATCGTGTGGATAAGCAGGTTCTGACGAAGGAGGAGCTTACTTCACTTTCTATTGCCATTAAAAGTGCGCTGACAACATACGAGGATTCACATGCTGAAGCAGTGCTTGAAAAATTAACAGGTGTTGCGGATGAGACAGTAAAACAAACTATTGATCAACTATTTATTGACCTTAGTCCTTGGGGGCCAAATGCTATTTTCAAGGAACAAATTACTTTATTAAAGAAGGCAATTGAACGCGAGCATTGTATAAGCTTTACGTATTCTACTACACATGGCCATATAACAAGGCGATTATTAGAGCCACACACTGTAGTACAAAAGGGAAAAGTTTGGTATGTGTATGGCTATTGCACATTGAGAGAAGATTTTCGCTTATTTAAAATTTCGAGAATGAAGGATATAAAAGAAGAGAAGACGACATTCCAGCGCAAAGAAGTCAACTTATCTGAACTCCCATGGGATAAAGAGTGGCATCGCCCTCAAAATATAGTAAACCTTACGTTATCTTTCGATTCTGCAATAACGACATTAGTAGAAGAATCATTTGGCGCTGAGCATGTAGATAATGAGCGTTCAACTATTAAAATTTCTTTGCCTGAGGATGAATGGCTATATGGCTTTCTTCTTAGCTTTGGTCATCGCCTAAAAGTATTAGAACCACCTCATATAAGTGAGATTGTGCTAAAACGAGCACAGGAAATTGTTAAGTTGTATAAAGAATTTTAATTGATGACATACAGATGTCAGGTTTCCTTTGTTATAGTCATAACAAATAGAACGAAGGGTGGATTTAATGATGCAAAGTTATTGTCAAAGCTGTGGAATGCCATTAGTGGATGAGGCATTACTTGGTACAGAAAAAGAAGGACACAAAAGTCAGGATTATTGCACATATTGTTATGAATTAGGAGAGTTCAAGCAGCCAGATCTAACAGTTCAAGAAATGATTGAAATTTGTGTGCCACACTTAAAGGAAGATGGTATGGCGGAAGAGGAAGCACGCCAAATGATGACGTCTTTTTTACCAAGCTTAAAGAGATGGAGAAAACATGAAATAAAAGAACCAATTTTGATGAATAAAGAATCTTTTCAAATCGTAGGAATCTCAGCACGAACAAGCAATGCGAATGAAATTACCGCTCAAGCAAAAATCCCACAATTATGGTCGAATTTTTATCAGCAAAATGTTGTAGGACAAATAGCTAATGCAGTAAATCAAGTAACGTATGGTCTGTATTCTGATTACGAAACAGATGTTAATGGAGAGTATTCAATTACACTTGGGGTGGAAGTGGTAGCTACCGACGAAATTCCTGAAGGTATGGTCGTAAAAACAGTGCCAGCTGCAAAATATTTAGTTTTTACTTCTGACAAAGGTCCATTTGAAGAAGTTGTCGTAAAAGCTTGGCAGGATGTCTGGGCCTGGTTTGCAAGCTCAGATGTAGAACGAACATACACAGGTGACTTTGAAGTATACGATGAACGTTGTGCCAATCCGCAAGAAGCTCAAGTCGATATTTATATTGCAATCAAATAATTTAAACAAATTAAGCTTCCTACCAATAATGGATAGGGGGCTTATTTGTTAAGTCCATCTGCTTTTAGTGCTACCGATGTTCCGATATAGCTAATCGTCAATTTTATTGAGCTCAGCATTAAATATGTGCCGATGGATAACTAGGAACCTTTTTCCCCTTGACGTAAGTATAGAGCTCCATCTTGTTTCCTCCTTGCAAAACTTTCCGACATTAGAAAACGACTCCCTTCTCGTGTAAGGGAGTCGTTTTTTGCGGACATAGCTATTTTTTTCAGTAGAAGCTCTTACCGTTATAGATTGTGAGCAAAATACTATTTTTATCGCCTGAATCGTACTAGCGCGATTTTTAAAAGGCAAATACGATAAGGCAATTTATCTTCTTTCAGCGCTTGTCCAAACGCAATTATGCCGAGGCATAATAGATTTTTAGTCAGTTACTAATCGTTGTCATTTGATAAATCACGTTCAGGTAATTTCAGAACCTCTAAGTATAAAATATGGTGACCATCTAATTCTTTTGCGATAAATTCATAACCTTGTTCTTCAATACTGTCTCCTTCGACTGCATCAAAGAGCATTGTCATGAACCAACCACCGATTGTATCAATATCATCATCTTCTATGTCAGTACCTAGCATATCATTCACGTTTTCTACTAGCATCTTCGCATCTAAAATAAAGTGATCTTCTGCAATTTCCTGAACCTCTGGAATTTCATCTTCATCGAACTCATCTTGAATGTCGCCGACAATTTCCTCAATAATATCTTCAATCGTAACTAGTCCAGATGTTCCGCCATATTCATCCATTAAAATGGCCATATGAATGCGTTCACGCTGTATTTTTAGTAATAAGTCGTTAATTTGCGTTGTTTCCATTACGCGAATAATTGGCTGCATATAGTCAATTACAAGCTTATCGCCATTTGTTGGGTCTTTAATGTAAGCAGTTAATAAGTGCTTCATATTGACTAAGCCGATAATATGGTCTTTGTCACCATCAATAACAGGGTAACGGGTATATTGCTCAACGCCCATTAAATCGAAAACTTCTCTAATCGTTAGTTCTTTTTCAATACCGACGATTTCAGTACGTGGGACCATGATTTCTTTTGCAAGACGATCAGAGAACTCAAAAATACTGTTCACATATTCATATTCTGAAGTATTAATTTCTCCACCCTTTAAACTATCCGACAAAATCATACGTAACTCTTCTTCAGTATGGGCTACTTCTGATTCTGACATCATTTTCAAGCCGAAAAGGCCGGTTAAGCCACGTGCAGATCCGTTTAATAGCTTAATGATTGGATACGTAATGTTGTGGAATAAAATTAATGGGCCAGAAAGATTTAATGTTACAAGTTCTGCTTTTTGGATGGCAAGTGTTTTTGGCGCCAATTCCCCCATAACTACATGCATAAACGTTACAATTGAGAATGCAAGTATAAATGAAAGGACAGTAGTAAAATTTTCACTCAAATTTAGAAATTCAAACACTGGATTTAAGAGAATCTTAAATGTAGGTTCACCAAGCCAACCTAGACCTAAAGCAGTGATCGTAATACCTAATTGACATGCAGATAAGTATTCATCTAAATCTGAAATCACACGTTTTGCATTTTTTGCTTTTTTATTCCCTTCTGCAAGCAATTGATCAATACGTGTAGATCTTACTTTAACGATTGCAAACTCGGTTGCAACGAAAAATCCTGTCATTATTATTAGTAGGGCAAATGCCGCCAACCTTATGGTTATTTCCATTATGTCTCCGTCCAAATAATTCCTTTGTCCCCGCCCGAATGAGGGAGGTAAACAAAGTGTACACCTCCTATGATTTTAAAAAATTGTTGAATATTTTAATCATAAAATATTTACACGCAAAACACAAATATTGACAACATTTTTTTAAAATTGATTTTCACACAATAAATTGAACAAATTAAATAATTTCAAACACCAAAAGATTGAAAATAAAAATTTGTTATGCTAACTTTAAATGTAGCAAAGAAGATAGTTTGTTTGAAGAAAGAAGCATTTACATCTCATATAAAACGACACGTCAAAAATCTCAAGAGAGCTTTACGTGCAGATTTTTTTAAATGAATTATTTTAATAGCACAACAAAGGAGCCGTCTCATTCATATGAGGTGGCTCCTTTGTTTTGTAGAAAAATAAAAATAGATGGTCATAGTATCTCTCTTTGGCAAAGCAAGGGGTTGATTTCCGTTCCGACTGGGCGCTTTCCTGGGGGCGTCCGAAGAGGCAGCAACAGATGTTTTTAACGCGACAGCTAATTTCAAAATAGTTTTTTTAAAAAAAAGGAGCCGTTTTCATTCGTATGAGACGGCTCCTTCTGCATTAATGAATTATTATTGTTGAAAACGTAATTTCAAGCACGCTTTTTCCACATCGTGTAGCGTTTCTTTTAACGGTATTTCACCTGAGTAAAGTGAAATCGTAACAGGTGCTTTTTCTGTAATACCTTGCTGTGTAAAAATATAATTTTTGCCATTATACGTTAAATACGTATTTTTTACAGGTCTTTTTCCGAAAGCACTAGTAGATGAATCAAAAAATCCTTTTAATTGACTGCAGTATTCATTGTAGAAATCACATTTAAAGCCAGAAAGAGTCTCGAATTTTTTACTATCAATAGCTTCAGCCTCATTCACTAATTCGAAAATTTTAGCTGAAAATTCGGAAAAAAATTCTTTTACTTTTGCACGAATTAATGCTTTTGAATTATAACTGTTTAAGTCATCAGAAAGAGTGACTTTACTCATTGAAATAGCCTCCTGCATAAAAAACCTTTAATACTTAATAACATAAATGTATAAGAAAAATAAGGGAATTTCAATATACTTAAACATTTTTAAGATAATAGCAGTGCCGAAATTAGAAAAAAATAGGTGTTTTTATGCAGTTGAGAACAGGAAGATACTACTTGTATCTTCATTCAACAATTTTCTATGCGAAAGCGACGCGACAGCACAACAATTACACGAAGGCGAATTTGATCAGTCGTAAACATGGTACAACATAAGCTCATGAATCATTTTTTTTACTTCCTCTTCGTTTGGAGGGATAGGTCCATTCCATTGTATAACGCCATCTTTTAAGTACTCCGCTGTATAACGTTCACGTTGATAAAAGAACGAAATAGACCAACCTGGAAGCTGTGAATTTTCAAATAAAGGCTTAAAGCTAAAATGCTGAATCATAACCCAACCCCATTTCTTATATATGTAGTTAATATTATTCAAGGATAGTGGTAATTTTGCAACTCCAAATGTCAATCCTATCGTAATGAGCTGATTAAGGGATTTTTTGTTGATATTGTGCTCATGTGTATCCATTTTAACTGATTGTAGCAAAGGGCTCTTCGACTCCCACGGGAAGGCGAAGCAACCGCAACAAGGTTTGTCTGTGCGAAAGCGAAGCGACAGCAACAAGGTTTTGTCTGTGCAACAACAACAACAACAACAACGTAGGGAGGAAGCGGCTTGACGCTCGCCGTAATTAGCACCTTCAAATTAATAAAGATGAATAAAAATAGTTAATCTAATAGAGGGTATTTCTTTCGTAGAAAATCATTGCTCTGCTATAATAAGTGCATCAGGCGACAAATTACGCCAATAGTGAATACAATTGAAATGAGAGGATACTAATGGATAATTTTCTAGTAACATTACTATTTATGGCGATTATCGGTGCTGCAATCGGTGGTGTAACGAATCACCTAGCTATTAAAATGCTTTTCCGACCACATGAAGCTATATATATTAAAAATTGGCGAGTGCCATTTACACCAGGTCTTATTCCAAAACGACGTGACGAATTAGCAAAGCAACTTGGCCTAACGGTCGTGAATTATTTATTAACACCTGAAACTTTTAGAAAGAAATTTTTCTCAAAGGATATTCAGGAAAAGGTAGAACAGTTTGTACAAGCAAAGGTAGAAGAAACGATTTTTACAAATGATAAAACAATTCAGGATTGGCTATCATTAGCCGGGTTTTCCAATATGTCAGCAACAATTGAACAGAAGATAGAGGCAATTGTTGAGGGACAATTTGAATCTGTTAAGAATACACTATCAACGAAATCAATTCGTACACTATTATCAGCAGATATTCAAAATACAATTGATGCAAAGATACCAGTAGCGGTTAATCATATTTTAGAAAAGGGTGAAGATTATTTTTTATCACCTGAGGGCGAACTGACAATAAAGGCGATGATTGATGACTTCTTATCGTCAAAAGGATCACTTGGTGGAATGATTAATATGTTTTTAGGTGATTCTTCGTCGCTCGTGGCAAAGGTTCAACGTGAGCTTGTGAAAATTTTACAGACACCAGGGACATCAACATTACTAACGAAAATTTTTACTCAGGAATTGGAGAAATTAAAAGATCGCCCAGCAATGGATTTCTTACAGGATATTCATTTTGAACAAATATTATCGAAATTGCAAACTTACGTAAAAGAACAATTAGCAGTTGAAGAGCGCTTGAATTATCCTATTTCGCATTACTGGCCAGAAGGTAATTCATGGATGAAGGAAACAGTAATCCCACAAGCCATTGAAAAAGCTTTCGTAAAAGCTGAAGATAAATTAGAAGATGTGTTGAAACGCTTAAATTTACAAGAAGTAGTACGTGAGCAGGTAGATTCTTTCCCTGTATCGAAATTAGAGGAGCTTGTACTAGGTATTTCAAAGCGTGAGTTTAAAATGATTACAGTACTTGGTGCAGTTCTTGGTGGATTGATTGGGATTGTCCAAGGGTTAATTGTTTACTTTATATAAAAAGGAGAATTATGTTTATGATTAATATTTACAATGAAATTAATGCGTTAGAGGCAACTTTACGTAAAACACCTGAATTTGAAGCGTTGAAAGAAGCAGTGACAGTTGTTAAGGAAGATAAAGAGGCATTAAATCTATTCCAAAGTTTCCGTAAGGTTCAAATTGACCTACAGCAAAAGCAATTAACTGGCGAAGAAATACTGGAAGATGAACTTGTATACGCGCAAAAAACGGCACAGCTTGCACAGCAGAATGCAAAAATTTCTGCCATGCTTGAGGCAGAAATGAATCTAAGTAAGATCATTGAAGAAGTAAACCGCATCTTAATAAAACCTATTCAAGCATTGTATGAAGAATTTTAACAGCGAAGAAGAACATCCAAGCGGTGGAAAAGCATAATCTAGCGGTCAAGTTCGACATCCAAGCAGCGGAAGAGCAAGATTTAGCGGCGAAATTCAGCATCCAAGCAGCAGAACAACAGGTTCTAGCGTCGCAAACGAGAGTCTGAAAAAGCAGATGCTGTTATCGAGCTGATCAACCCGCTTTCTTAGGCATAAAAATACTAATAGTTGCACATATAACAAGTAAGAAGAAAAACGTGTTTCCGCAAGCCGGAGCACGTTTTCAATTTATGGCTCAATATCTATTGGAGGTTATACTATGCATGTAATCATTGAATGGACCTATAAAGCGAAAAAGGGTGCGGAAACTGTTTTACGTTCAGAAGAAATGCCAGCCGCTCAAGCATTACTACTTGCAGAGGACATGGAGCGAACAGGGAGAGTAAAATCACTGCATTGTATCGATCGACAAGATACAAATTGGTCTTTGAAGGAACTTAAAGCATATTTAAAGGAAATTGACACTGAGCCACACAATATTACAGTTTATTTCGATGGTGGATTTGATCTTGCAACAAAACAATCGGGGCTAGGCTGTGTGATTTATTATGAGCAAAATGGCAAACCATATCGATTAAGACAAAATTCTTTTTCGGCAGAGCTTAAATCTAACAATGAGGCAGAATACGCAGCACTTTATTTGGGGTTAGTCGAGCTTGAGCTATTGAACGTTCACCATTTGCCAGTTTGTTTCACTGGCGATTCCCAAGTCGTTATCAATCAATTGAGTGGGGAATGGCCAGCACTTGAAAAGAATTTATCTAGCTGGGCAGATAAAATTGATGCAAAGCTAGAGGAGCTCAGTATCCAGCCAGAGTACAAGCTTATATCACGTAAAGAAAATTCTGAAGCCGATCGTCTTGCAACTCAAGCATTAAACGGTATCGATATCACGGGATTAAGGGAAATGATAAAGGAGTAAGTATTAGACACTTCACAAGAGAAACCACTAGTAATTATGAACTGCGCCCCAATTGTCAGACACATCATCTAACAATAGGAGGTGCAGTTTTTTCGTCTAAATTTATTGCAGAAGAAAAATTACAAGCTGTTCAACGCTATTTGAATGGTAATGAAAGCTATAAAGATATTGCACAATCAATTTGTAAAATAATATCCAATTATTCCGTTCGTTATTGTTAATTATAAAGATATTTACTGGTTAATGGCTTTTATCACAAATTTTCCTGTTATTAATGAAACTTTTACCATTTCTAAACTACTACTACTATGAACCTAATAATAAGGAGAGATTTTATGAACATGAAAAAATTTGCATCTGCAGCAATGACAGCATTATTATTTGGAAGTGTAGTAATACCAGTCGCATCGGCAAAAGATAATCCGACAGAGAAAGAACAACAAGTACCACAAATTCAAATTGATCCTGTTCACATTTTCAATACTACTTATGGAACAATTGAAAAAGTCAATTCTAGTGAAAACATTACATATTTCACTGTAAAAGATGGCGATCAAACAAATATTTTAGAGATAACAAAGGATACACTTGTTTTCGATAATACAGGTAAAAAAGTGGACATTAAAGAAGGGGATAAAATAGTAGCTTATACATTTGCAAACAAGCCACAAAAATTAATTTATCCACCACAATTCAATCCTGATGTTGTCATTGTTGAAACTAAAGAAGCTGGATTTGTTGAAGTTGATTACTTCCTTGAGAACTTAACGAATACTTATGATATGTTAAAATTAAGCATTGGTGAAAACACGGAGCTTTTAAATACGAAGGGGGAGAAAGTTACAGCTAAAGATTTAACAGAGAAGAACTTAGTTGTTTTCTATACAGCTTCAACGAAAAGCATCCCAGCTCAAACAACACCTTCGAAAGTAATTGTTCTTGATGACGAATCGGAAAATACTGTAGATGCGGAAATAGCAAAAATAATTGCAACAGATTATTATGAAGTCGATGGAACAAAGATGGTTCCGTTGCGTTTGATTGCCGAAAAGCTTGGCTATACAGTGGAGTCAACAGGTAGAGGTGCCATTGTATCAAAAGGTAATTTATCTTACACAATTACTCGTGGAGAAAAAATGTTTGGTTATAACAAAGCATTACGCCCACTTCATGCAGCCCCTGCTTTGTTAGAAGGTAATAAAACATATGTACCAGTTGAATTTGTAGAGGAATATTTAAAATGATTCGAGAAATCCCTGTAAAGGTAAGGTTGCCTTTATAGGGATTTTTTGCGCTTTAGGGATTAAGTAAATGATTGTTTCTTCCAAATATAATCAATACAGGAAACTCGAGAGAACAAACAGCGTCTTAATTAACGGAGAGAATGACTTGACTTCAGGAATTCAAATAGAAGAGAGGATTTAATGTGGAAAGAAAAACAAGAAGCTCTAAAAAAGCGAAACCTAAAAATAAAGTAATAAAAATAACCTTACTAGTAATTGTAATTTTACTATTAACCGTAACTAGTTATGGAGCTTATGCATTTGTTAAATTTAAAAATGCCTATGATAGTTCAAAGGTCGATTTAAATAGAGAAGGAAATAAATCAGAGCTAAGGGAAGAGGATGTATCATTTACAAAAGATCCAATCTCAATTCTATTATTAGGTGTTGAAAATTATTCTAGTAAGACGAAGGATGGTCGAGCGGATACTCAAATGGTCATTACTTTGGATCCGGATACATCTGAAATTAACTTAATTACAGTACCTCGAGATGCAAGAGTTAAAATAGAAAATGCAGGGGAATATACTGGTATACATAAAATCAATGCTGCCTATAATTACGGATCAATAACAGGCTATGGGGCAATTAAACTTCAATTAGAGACAGTTGAAAAATTCCTTAATATACCGATAGATAACTTTATTGCAGTAAACTTTGATGGCTTTAGAGATATTGTCGATGCTTTAGGTGGAGTAACAATAGATGTAAAAGAGGATTTCTGGGAAGATAATTTTTACAATAGAAAACAAAGGATAGAATTTCATAAAGGAGAGGCACATTTAAACGGGGAAGAGGCACTTGCATTTGTAAGAATGAGATACAGACCTGTTAATGCTTCATACTCTCGCGAAGAGAGACAAAGACAGTTTTTGACTGCCACAATTAATCAAGCAAAATCGACGAATACAATATTTAAAATTGGTCAAATTGCAGATATTTTAGGAAAAAACGTAGAAACAGATTTAAACTCTAATGAAATCTACGCACTCCAAAAGCAATATTTGAGTTCCAAAAACATATCTACTAAAACGTTAGAAATACAAGGAGAAGATCAGTATATCGGCGATGTTTCTTACTTTATGCCCGATATGGAAAACTTGGAGAAAGTAAGCATGGAATTAAGAAAAATTCTTAAATTAAAAGAAGAAAAATTCAAAACAAACACGGTTATTGAAAGATAAAAAATAAGAATCCATTTTGATAAATTTTTCAAAATGGATTTTTTTTATAAATGACAGAATGTTCTGTTATTAATTACAGCTTTGCTTAACGTTATGAAAATTTGTTAAACTATTGGTACTGTAATTTTTGAGAGAAAAGAGCGAAGAAAATGAAATTTATTCACATAGATCAAAAATATCCTGAGGATTGGATTCGCGTATTAAATCATATTGCGAATTTATTTTTTGAGGATTCCAAGCTAAAAGTAGAGTCTGAAGGAACAGATATGGCAGTATCATTCGAATATAACGTTGGGGATGATTTCTCGATTTCTACAAAAGCTGCACTTGAGGTAGACGGTAAGCGTTATACGAATGACTATCGTATTCAATACGAATCTGAGGCTGAAGGACGTGAGCTAAATATTCGTATGAAGCGTGCTTTGTCTCACGTATTTTTAGATGTGTTAGAGCAACATACGGGAATGTATCAGCAATGGGGAATTTTAACGGGTGTGCGCCCAACTAAGCTTTACCATAAATTCCGAAAGGCGGGTAAGAGCGAGGAAGAAATTGCTGAAATTCTTATTCGTGATTTCCGCTTGTCAGAGGAAAAAGTAGCGTTGCTAAAAGAAATAGTTGCTCGTCAGTTAGTGACGATTCCTGATATAGATGAAATCGGTAAAGAAATAAGTATTTATATCGGTATTCCTTTTTGCCCGACTAAATGTGCTTATTGCACGTTCCCAGCGTATGCGATTGGCAGCAATCGAAAGCAAGGGCGTGTTGCTACATTTTTAGATGGGCTGCATATTGAATTACGTGAAATGGGGAAATGGCTGAAGGAAAATAATATGAAAATCACGTCCATTTATTGGGGTGGTGGTACACCGACATCTATTGAGGCACATGAAATGGATGCATTGTATCAGACGATGTATGATTCCTTCCCGCATCCTGAAACAATCCGTGAAGTAACTGTCGAAGCGGGCAGACCTGATACGATTACGCCTGAAAAACTAGAAGTGTTAAAAAAATGGGGCATTGACCGAATAAGTGTTAATCCACAATCGTATACAGATGAAACACTTAAAGCAATTGGTCGTCATCATACAGTACAAGAAACAATTGATAAGTTTTGGTTAGCACGTGAATCAGGCATGAATAATATTAATATGGATTTAATTATTGGTTTACCGAATGAAGGGATTGAGGAGTTCCAGCATTCATTAGAGGAATCTGCAAAAATGCAGCCAGAATCGCTAACGGTACACACATTATCATTTAAGCGTGCATCAGAAATGACACGTAACAAAGATAAGTACAAGGTAGCAGACCGTGATACTGTTGCACAAATGATGCATATGGCACAAGTATGGACGAAGGAAAATGATTATGTACCGTACTATTTATATCGTCAAAAAAATATTTTAGGTAATTTAGAAAATGTTGGCTACAGTAAAGCTGGCGAAGAAAGCATCTATAATATTGTCATAATGGAAGAAGTACAGACAATTTTAGGGATTGGCTGTGGAGCCTCCTCTAAATTTGTTCATCCCGAAACAGGGAAAATTACGCAGTTCCATAACCCAAAGGATCCGGCTGCCTACATCATGACGTTTGAAGAGGCAATCGGTAAAAAAATCGAGTTTTTAGATGAATTATATAAGGCATAAAAAAAGATGGCAATCTGACGTGATGTTCAGATTGCCTCTTTTATTCCGATAAATCTTGATAATGTTCCGATAAATCTGTAAAACATTCCGATAAAACCACAAAACATTCCGATAAAATCTCAGGAATGCTTTAGTCTGAATTATAATAATTGTAAGCACCTAACTTAAATGAGTGGAGGTATAACATGAAAGTCGTTATTAGTCCAGACTCCTATAAGGGGACTTTGTCGGCCATCGAGGTGGCTAGTGCAATGCAGGCAGGGATCTTAGATGTTGATCCATCGATTGAAACAGTCATTTTACCAGTTGCAGACGGTGGAGAAGGTACACTAGAATCACTTGTTGCCTCAACAGATGGACAATATATTTCACAACATGTACTGGACCCATTAGGGAGAGAAATTGAAGCGAGATATGGTGTGCTCGGTGATAATGAAACATGCATTATTGAAATGGCACAGGCATCGGGTATTATGCTGCTACAGGATAAGGAAAAAAATCCTGAGCGTGCATCGACGTATGGGACGGGGCAGCTAATCAAGGCTGCACTTGATGAAGGATTTAGGAAATTTATTATCGGAATTGGCGGTAGTGCTACAAATGATGCTGGTATTGGCATGTTAAAGGCACTTGGACTGCAATTGAAAAAAGAAGACGGCACATTAATTGCTGATGGGGTTTCGGCACTATTAGATTTAGCTTCAATTGATGTTAGTCAGTTAGATCCCCGATTGACTGAAGCAACATTTATTATTGCATGTGATGTTGATAATCCATTGATTGGAGAGCGTGGGGCAACAGTTATTTTTGGACCTCAAAAAGGTGTGAAAGAACATCAAATTGCGTATTTTGATAGCTGCTTAAAGCAGTTTGCAGACATTGTTGAAAAGCAAATTGGCATTCGACTGCACGACTACAAAGGGGCAGGCGCTGCAGGTGGAATGGGCGGCGCATTAATAACTTTTTTAAACGGCAGTTTTCATGCAGGTATTGAGATTGTGATGAATGCAGTACAGTTAAAAAAGCATTTGCAAGGTGCTGGGTTTGTTATGACAGGTGAAGGACAATCGGATCTTCAAACATTACACGGGAAAGCACCATTAGGGGTAGCGAAGGCTGCAACATCGGCGAATGTACAGGCTATCTTATTGTCAGGGGCAATAGAAGAAAATGATAAACCTGAATTACTCAAATACTTTACTGTTGTTGAATCATTAGTAGATGAAAATATTAGTGTCCAGCAGGCAATGCAAGAACCCTATTATTTTATTCGCATGAAAACAAAGAGGATCTTTGAGTCTTACTTACAAATGGGGAAGAATTAATGCAGGAACAATGATAGAGGGCAGCCGGTGGGTAGCTCTCTTTTTGTATAATAGAAAAATAGAAAGGAAGTTAGTAAATGAAAAAATTAATAGTAGTGCTCCTTTGTATTTTTTTATTAGCAGGCTGTACGGAAACATTAAATACGAAGAAAGTATCCGTCACTGCGGGACATGAAATGCGCGTACATTTTATTGATGTAGGACAAGGAGACTCGATTTTTATTGAATCGCCAAATGGCAAGACAATGCTTGTTGATGGAGGCGTTAAAGGAGCTGGTCAAAAGGTCGTTTCCTATTTGAAGGAACTTGGTGTGAACAAGCTCGATATAGTGGTCGCCACCCATCCTGATGCAGACCATATTGGTGGTTTAATTCCTGTGATAAACTCGATAAACATTGGACAATTTTATGATTCAGGGAAGGTACATACATCTCAAACCTTTGAAGAAATGCTGACACTTATTGATACGAAGAATATTCCTTATAATGTTCCGAAAACAGGCGATCGTATAGCGTTTGATGATGATATTAATGTGAAGGTGTTAAACGTCAATGAAAATGCAGCAGATAATAATGATGCTTCCATTGTTTTAAAACTTGCCTATGGTAATGTATCATTTTTATTAACAGCCGACGCAGGAGTAGCGTTAGAAAAAGAGATGATGCAGGACGATGTGAAAGCAACGATCTTAAAGGCAGGTCATCACGGCTCTAACACGAGTAGCTCAGCGGAGTTCATTCAAGCAGTGCATCCTGAAGTGGCTATTTTAAGCTATGGAGAGGGCAATAAGTATGGTCATCCTCATGCTGAAGTAGTTGACCGTTTACAAGCAATTGGCAGTAAAATTTACTCAACTGCAGAAGCGGGAACTGTGATTGTATCAACAGATGGGGTAAACTATGATGTGAAATCGAAAGAATGGTCAGGAACAGGTGCCTCAACACCACAAACAACAACTAGTGCAAATGTTTCAACACCACAAACAAATAGTACAAGTGTCTCAGCTCCACAAACAACTAGTACAAGTGTTGAGATTGTTAGTAAGGACTTAATCGAAGAAATTGTAGGCATTAAAAATAATGGTAATGAAGCAGTATCCTTAAAAGATTGGCAGCTTATATCAATTGAAGGGGATCAAGTTTTTAACTTTCCAAATGTGACATTGCAGCCAGGGAAAACGATTTATATCACAAGTGGCTCAAATGCACGAGAAGGTCAAAATTATTTAAAGTGGACAAAGAAACAGATTTGGTTGAATGATGGGGATGCTGCACAATTACGTAATGCGAAAGGGGAACTTGTTAGTGAGCTCGACTAAATACACCTTAGACCATATTGAAGATGGATATGCAGTTTTTTTGAAGTACCCAGAGGAAGAAGAACAGCTAATCATTTTACAATCTGCCATGAATAAACCAGTGCAGGTTGGCGATCGCGTGTTAATTGAAGAAATTGACGGCATCTATCAAATAGAAATTTTACAAGAAGAAACTGAGCAGAAAAAGGCCGAAATACAAAGCTTAATGGATAGATTGCGTAAGAAAAATCAATAGTCATAGAATTGAAGAAGAGGCTCATCACTAGAAGTTGGTGATGAGCCTATATTTTACTGGCTGACTCGAGTACGAAAATGCCTAAAACGCTATGCTAAATATTTTGAATATATGCTAAAATATTAATATTAATAGGAAACTAGGAGCTGACACAATGTCAATTAACACAATTATTTTTGATTTAGATGATACGCTATTATGGGATAAAAAGTCCGTCAAAACAGCATTTGAGAAAACATGTGAATATGCAGCAACAATACATAATGTAAATCCAGCTGAGCTAGAGGAATCTGTACGTAAAGAAGCACGTACACTTTACGAAGGCTATGAAACATATGATTATACGGTGTTAATTGGCATTAACCCATTCGAAGGACTTTGGGGCACATTCGACGATCCAACAGATTCTTTCCAAAAAATGAAAAATATCGTACCAGGTTATCGTACAGAAGCATGGACAAAAGGCTTAGCGGCTCTTGGCATTGATGATGCACAGCTTGGGGCGGAGCTAGGGGAGCGCTTTGTGGCAGAGCGTAAAGTGTCTCCATTCTTATATGAAGATACTTTTGATGTATTAGATAAACTAAAAGGAAAGTATCAACTCGTATTACTGACAAATGGAGCACCAAGTTTACAAAATTTAAAGCTGGAAATTACACCAGAAATCGCACCATATTTTGACCATATTATTATCTCTGGGGACTTTGGTAAAGGGAAACCGGATGCCTCTATTTTCGAGCATGTCATGGAGAAAGCAGGTATTACAGCAGACGATGCAATCATGGTCGGAGATAACTTAAATACGGATATTTTAGGCTCATCCCGTGTTGGTATGCGCAATGTTTGGATTAATCGTGAAAACAATGCACCAAATGGCGTTGTCACTCCAACATATGAGGTTAATTCTTTAACTGCATTATTAGAACTTCTAAATAAGCTATAAGTAAAAATGTACTGATTCATCAAAGGATCAGTACATTTTTTGCTTGTCGGACTAAAGGATAAATATTAAGGCGTATCAATAAACAGAGGTTGATTTTCACTCCGAGCTGGGCTTGGCTTTAACTTCTTTCAGCAAATGTCTTTTGTACCGAAAGCGTAGCGACAGGTACAGGTGTTTGGACACTCGCTGAAAAGCTGTCCAATAACAGGTGTGTTGATTAACCATTTTTATACATCCAAAGAGGCTGATTTCCGCTACGGGCTACTCGCTTTGCCGCTGACG
>NZ_LITM01000016.1:51286-99186 GCF_001275675.1 Lysinibacillus sp. FJAT-14745
ATTGGCAAAGTGGTAACGAAAAAATCCTTTTATCGCTCAATAATAAACTTATTTTTTCCTAATCAACACGCCTGGTCCAATAACTTATTGCTAGTAATGTATATAATTTGTAAGGTATAGCAATGAAAAAGCTATTGCAATACATAGTTGAACAACGGCACTTGCTACTAGGTAACCTCGGGGCTCACCTGCTTTTTTACGATAATAAATTTGCATAATAGAGTAGAGCGTAAATAAGCTGTATATAATCGTAGCGTGTATGGAATGCATCAGTAAATAAATTGCGTATAAAATACCTGCAAACAAGACTAACATGATAGCGTTAGCGATAGCATGTTCAACTGTAGCCGCAACAAAACGTCGTTCAATATGAGGCATTCTTTTTTTTGCAAGCCATAGTGTTACATGACTAAGTGATATAAAGATATACATAAAAATGAACTTGGTTAATTGTTTATCATCAAAGTAATACATTAGTGAATCAAATGCATTGTCGAATTGAATTGCTTGTTCTGTTACGACATTAAGGAAAATATCATTATTAAGCACCTTCCATTTCTCGTGAGTACCATCAGAATAGACAATCAACACATCATGAGGTGAGTTACTGTTAGCTTCCCACTGCTGAGCGGTTAATGAAATTGAAGGTGCATGTTCCATTTGTTCTTGTAGCTGACTTAAAAGTTGCTTATTTGTATAGCATTCCTGAGGTACATAAAGGCATGAAGCTTTTGCGATGAACGTTTCTTTGTTTTCATTACTGTGTACATAGACTTTTGCAATTGTTTTGTTTGTATCTGTTGTTAGTGGAGAGTTAGTCGGCCCTTGGATAAAGGACAAAATTAAAATAGAAAGAACTATGATAAATAGCAAAGATACTGCAGGCAATTTCCAAGACCTTTTAATTGGTCGTTTTTCTATTGTAGTAGGTGTAGTAATATTGAGCAGTATTTTTTCCTGCTGCTGCTTAGTTAATCTGAGATCGCGTAAATGTTGCCAGGATTCTTCATTGTTCTTCATCAAATTCACCTCCAAGCTGCTTTTTTAATGCAACAAGTGCACGTTTTAATGTGTTTTTTACTTTTCCTTCATTCCAGCCTAGAACATCACAAGTTTCCTGAATGGATAAACCCTCGATTTTACGTAAAATAATGACATCTCGATAAGTGAGCTTAAGTCTACTAATGGCAAGATAAAGCGTCTTTGCATCTTCTCGCTGGATGAGCCATTGGTGTGGTGATGTTGGTTCAAGCTCTTCATGTTTGTTTAAAAACGGTACAAATTGAATAAGTCTTTTCCGGCGGTAATGATCGTAAGCTAGATTACGTGCAGTACTCCTAAGCCAAGCGAGCTCTGCACCTTCTTTGATTGTCTGCTGATATTTTAAATAGCGGGCAAATGTCTCCTGTGTGAAATCCTCCGCTAATTTCTCATCATTGAGTAAGTAGTATAAGTATTTAAAAATGGTTTGATTATGTAAGTAAAACAGCTCTTCAATCGTCAAAATGTGCACCTCCTTTATCTTAAAGACGAGTGACTTTCTGAAAAGTATCATTTTACCAAAAAAAAGCTTCTCATTAAAAATTAGGTATGGCATTGTTGAAACGTATACTATGTATATAAGTTGATTGGAGTGAAGGCTGGGCGACTCCTTGGGGATCATCGGACGCCCCCAGGAAGCTCTGCTCTGTGCGAAAGCGAAGCGACAGCAACAATGTTTTATCTGTGCGAAAGCGTAGCGACAGCAACAACAAATGTTTTCTGTAGCGAAAGCAAAGCGCCCAGTCGGAACGGAAATCAACCCTACGTTAAGATGATAATCTCAAAAATAAAAAAGCAGAGAGTATTTGTACTCCCTGCTTATAAATCAATATATTATAGGTTAATCGCTTTTACTTCATCAATATTTTCAAGCTGTGCAACGAATGTTAGATCTTCTTCTGTTACAGCGTTGTCGATTGTTAGCATCATGACAGCTGTACCGCCAACTTGTGCACGACCAACTTGCATTGTTGCGATGTTTACTTCTTTTTCTGCTAGCTTTGTTGCTACGCGACCGATTGCACCTGGTTTGTCAGTATTTTTAATGTAAAGAAGGTGACCTTGTGGAATAACGTCAACAACATAGTCTTCTACTTTAACAATACGTGCACCTAAACCATTTAATAATGTACCAGCAACTGTGTGTGTTTCGTTCACTGTTTTAATTTCAATCGTAATTAAGCTTGTGAAACCTTTAGCAGTTGTTGTTTTATGCTCATTAATTTTCATGCCGATACGTTCAGATAGGTAGCGAGCGTTTACGTCATTAACATGATTACCGTGGTTTTTAGATAATAAGCCTTTTAACGCGTTTGACGTTAATGGACGAACATCATAATTTGCTACTTCACCAGCATAAGATAAGTTGATTTCTTTTACAGGCTCAGTTGTAAGCTGAGATAAGAATGAACCTAGTTTTTCAGCTAATTCAAAGAATGGCTCGACTTGTGCAAGCAACTCTTTTGGAATAGATGGCATGTTCACTGGGTTAGTTACAGTACCTGTTTTATAGAATTTAATGATGTCGTTTGAAACGTCAACAGCTACAGACTCTTGTGCTTCAATTGTAGATGCACCTAAGTGAGGTGTTGCGATTACTTGTGGTAAAGTAAGTAGCTTGTGATCTGTTGCAGGCTCAGTTACGAATACGTCAAGAGCAGCACCTGCTACTTTACCTTCTACGATTGCATCGTATAAATCATCCTCATTGATAATACCGCCACGTGCACAGTTAATGATACGCACGCCATCTTTCATCATAGCGAATTTTTCTTTGTTAATAAGGTTGCGTGTTTCAGGAAGAAGTGGTGTGTGTACTGTAATGAAATCTGCAGCTGCACAAATTTCTTCAACTGTTGATTTTGTTACCCCTAACTCTTTAGCGCGTTCATCTGTTAGGAATGGATCGTATGCCATAACGTTCATACGTTGACCTTTTGCACGATAAGCAACTTCAACACCGATACGACCGAAGCCTACAACACCTAGCGTTTTATTTTTAAGCTCAACGCCAACATAAGATTTACGATCCCATTTACCATTTTTAAGTGTATTGAATGCTTGTGGGATGTGACGAGCAAGTGAAGTCATCATGGCAATAGTGTGCTCAGCAGCAGAGTTCGTGTTACCGTCTGGTGCATTTACAACGATAATGCCATGTTCAGTTGCAGCAGTTAGATCGATGTTGTCTACACCTACACCTGCACGTCCGATAAGCTTTAAGTTTTTAGCTGCTTCGATTACTTCGCGTGTTACCGTTGTTTGAGAACGTACTAGTAAAACATCTACATCCGCAATTTTTGCGATTAATTCTTCTGGTGCAAGACCAGTATCGACAATGATATTTAAGTCTAAATCTTGTTCTTGTCGTAGTGGGAAAATACCATCTTCACTTAGTGGGTCAGCGATAAATACGTTAATTGTTTTTGTTTTTGTTGCAGTAGTCATTTGTAATTAGCTCCTTTTAAAAAAAATTGTTAGTGTTCTTTATATACGAAACAGTCAGAATTTTGTAAAACCAGTACATCTTACAGCATACAAACAATCTCCTTTCTGATAATGAGAACAATATAAAAAGCCTTCCGCGCCTTACAAACACAAAGATTGTGTTGTAAGGGGCGAAAGGCTGAATAAACTTTGGTTCGCGGTACCACCCTTAATCACTGCTTGAAAGATTTCTTGCAGTCTTAGCTATATGCGTAACGTGCATGTGACGGATAAGCTTACTTTGGGAGTGTTCGGCTTATCTATTCAGGAGTGGAACTATTATCGTAGAAATCGCTGATTTACACCAACCATCAGCTCTCTTTAGATTTTCTTGCGACTAGCATGTCTCCGTCGTTATATTTTCGTGTGATTAAATTTGTTACCATCATAATCCCTATTGTTCACCTTTGTCAACAATATTTCTGAAAAAGATTAAAAAACGTGACTTCAAAAGTCCGAAAAATACCCAAACACGAATATTATCGTGTTTTATATTTCGTATTGTTCGTCTTTTTGGGAAGGACAATGAAAGCGCTACCGATAGATGTTAAGTCAGATTACATGGGCATTCAACAAATATTTGAGGGCGAAAATTATACGGGAATGCATTGGTATTAAATGGATAATATAAATACGAACTTTCGTTGTTTAGTGGAGGAAAGCGAACGTTTTTTTCTTGTCACATTTTCGTCAAATTTAGAAGGTGAATGATCCCTTAGAGAAGAATGTAAGTAATGAAAGATTGATTTTTAGGGGGTATAGAATGATGTATGATGTAGCAATTGTCGGTGCAGGACTGGCAGGATTAGTAGCTGCCTGTGAGTTAGCGGATGCAAAGAAAAAAATTGTTTTAGTAGATCAAGAACCTGAAAATTCAATGGGAGGACAGGCATTCTGGTCCTTTGGCGGTATCTTTTTAGTGAATTCACCCGAGCAAAGAAGGCTCGGTATTAAGGATAGTAAAGAGCTTGCATGGCAAGATTGGCAAGGAACGGCTGGCTTCGATCGCTTGGAGGATGAAGATTCGTGGGCGTATAAATGGGCCAAGGCTTATGTAGATTTTGCAGCTGGTGAAAAATATAGATGGTTAAAGTCTATGAGGATTAAGTTTTTTCCAGTCGTCGGTTGGGCAGAGCGTGGGGGATCATTAGCAGGCGGCCACGGTAATTCGGTACCTAGATTTCATGTTGTTTGGGGAACTGGGCCAGGGATTGTAAAGCCGTTTGCTGAAAAAGTGAAAAAGGCCATAAAGGATGGTTATATAGATTTTAAACCAAGACAGCGTGTAGATGAGTTTATTCTACAAGATGGAAGAATAACAGGGATTAGTGGAACAGTTTTGGCTCAAAGCTATGCAAATCGTGGTGAAAAAAGCTCAAGGCTGGGCATTGGAGAATTTTCTTATGAAGCTGAAGCGGTTATTGTGGCTAGCGGTGGAATAGGTGCAAATTTTGATTTAATCAGAAAAAATTGGCCAGCGCGACTTGGTTCACCACCTAAAAATATGGTCAGTGGTGTACCTGCTTATGTAGATGGAAGAATGTTAGAAATTACTGAGCATGCGGGAGGACGTATCGTTAATCGAGACCGCATGTGGCATTATACAGAAGGCTTGAAAAATTGGGACCCTATTTGGCCAAATCACGGCATTCGAATTTTACCAGGCCCTTCGTCATTATGGTTTGATGCAGAAGGCAATCGATTTGGAGCACCAAATTTTCCTGGTTTTGATACGTTAAGCACATTAGAGGCAATTCAAAAAACAGGTTATGATTACTCGTGGTTTATTTTAACTGAAAAAATTATTGAAAAAGAATTTGCATTATCAGGCTCTGAGCAAAATCCTGATTTAACAAATAAAAGTATTAGTGATGTTCTAAAACGTGTTTTGCCAGGAGCACCGGGTCCAATTCAGGCATTTAAAAATCATGGTGAGGATTTTGTGATTGCTAATGATTTAAAGGAGTTAGTCGAAGGAATGAACAAGTTGGCTGGCAATGACCTACTTGATTTTATCAAAATAAAAGAGCAAATTTTAGCAAGGGATCGCGAAATGGACAATAAATTTACAAAGGACTTACAGGTTAATGCTATTCATGGTGCAAGAAACTATGTTGGTGATAAATTTGTGCGCGTTGCGAAGCCCCATAAAATATTAGATCCCCAAAATTGGCCACTTATTGCGGTACGCTTAAATATTTTAACGCGTAAAACATTAGGAGGCTTACAGACAAATTTGAATGGTGCTGTGTTAGGAATAGACGGTCAACCTGTACCGGGTTTATTTGCAGCTGGAGAAGTTAGTGGTTTTGGTGGTGGTGGTGTACACGGTTACCGTGCTTTAGAAGGGACATTTGTTGGTGGGTGTTTATTTAGTGGTCGACAGGTAGGGCGTTACTTGGCAAAAAGAGAATGAAGAAAAATTTAAGTGAGATTTAGCAAGCTCTAGTGAGAGAGGAAACGCTCGGGTCCCGAGGAAAATCGCTCGGGTAAGCCGAAAAAGTGATCGGGTCCCGAGGAAAATCGCTCGGGTAGGCCGGGAAAGTGATCGGGTCCCGAGGAAAATCGCTCGGGTAGGCCGGAAAAGTGATCGGGTCCCGCGGAAAATCGCTCGGGTAGGCCTAGAAAGTGATCGGGTCCCCTAGAAAATCGCTCAGGTACCAAAAATATCTGCTCAGGTAAACGCGCAATCGCTCGCCCTTTACAGACAAGGAAGAGTAACTCGAAAAAAAGAGCATCACCAAAAATGGATGATGCTCTCTTTTCTTATAAAGAAGGATTTTGAAGTTCAGCGATTTTAGCGATTTGTTCCTCAATCTGCTCTTTTGTCCAACCATTCTCTTCAACAAAGAAGTTGCGTTCTGCGCGGCGGCATTCGTCTGAACAGCTACGCATATAGAAGGACTCATGCTTTTCCTCGCAAAGCATTAATTTATGGCATTCAGGATTTGCGCAGTTTGTATAACGTTCTGTCGGTTCACCAGTGAAGAAATCCTTGCCGACAATAACATGCTCAACCTGATTAATCGGTACACTACGGCGTCGATCAAAGACAAACATTTGTCCATCCCATAGTTGACCTTTTACCTCAGGGTCTTTAGCATACGTGGCAATTCCACCGTGTAACTGACCAACACTTTCTCCATAGCCTTCACGTTTTAACCAGCCAGAGAATTTTTCACAGCGAATACCACCTGTGCAGTAAGTCAAAATTTTCTTATCAGCAAAATCTTCTTTATGAGCTTCCATCCAAGCAGGTAGGTCACGGAAGTTTTCAATATCTGGACGCACGGCACCACGGAAATGTCCAAGGTCATATTCATAATCATTACGTGCATCAATAACTACTGTATTGTCCTCCTGCATACGTTCCATAAATTCTTTTGGTGATAAATAATCTCCTGTTATTTCTAAAGGATTAATATCATCGTTCAAACCAAGATGTACAATCTCTCGACGAGGGCGCACATGCATTTTTTTAAAGGCATGCCCTTCAACTTCATCAATTTTCCACATAATATCGCTAAAACGAGGGTCTGCTTTCATATGTTTCATGTATGCATCAGTTTGCTCGACTGTACCTGAAACCGTTCCATTAATGCCCTCATATCCAACTAAAATTCGACCAAGAAGTCCGATTTCTTGACAAACTGCTAAATGTTCCTCTGCGAATGCTACAGGGTCTTCAATAGCTATATATTTATAATAAAGTAATACACGATAGTCTTGCTGTGTCACAATCATTAACCACCTTTTAAATCGATATTCGACCTTAAATATAGCATATCAAGTGCTATTTTGCGTAGGATAGAAGGAGTTTTCTAAAAAAACGCGAATAGTACATAGTGAATGACTATTCATATTTGGGGGTGTTGGGATGGAATTTTCAACGATTACATTAGAAAAATTAGAACGCCGTGCAACATTAACTTTAAATCGACCACATGCCATGAATGCTATGGACGGTATGATGATGCGTGAACTAGCGGAATGCTTTGAGGCACTGCAGCAAGAACAAGACATACAAGTTCTCGTTATTCGTGGGGAAGGAAAAGTCTTTTCAGCAGGTGGCGATATTAAAGCGATGATGGATCCAGATAAGCCACTTGATATTAATGAGGCAATGGTTTATTTAACACGTATTGTCAAAGCATATTATCAGTTACCGATGATCGTCATTGCAGCAGTTCATGGAGCATCAGCTGGATTAGGCTTTAGTCTAGCGCTAGGGGCAGACATAGTTGTGGCATGTGAAAATAGTAAGCTTGCTATGAATTTCATAGGCATAGGGCTCATCCCTGATGGTGGCGGTCATTTCTTTATGAAGGAACGTGTGGGTACTGTCAAAGCTAAACAAATGATTTGGGAAGGTAAAGTATTAACTGCATCGGAAGCACATGATGAAGGGTTAATTGACTACGTTGCACCAGATGGAACTGTTTTTGCAATTACGGACCAACTAGTTGGAAAAATGCTTGCTTCTCCAATTGCATCGATGATTACGACTAAAAAAATTCTACATGCTCAAAATTTACCGCAATTAGAGAGTATTTTATCAATGGAAGCAGAGGGGCAAGCGGCGATGCGTAAAACGGCCGATCATTTAGAGGGAATCCATGCGTTTGTAGAGAAAAGAGCACCTGCCTTTGTAGGAAAATGAAGGAACTCAGTCTAAGAACGCCACGTCCTGTGGCAACGACTGAGTGACCAACATCATGCCGCTGACGCTACGCTTTCGCGCAAAAAACATCTGTTGGTCTAAAAGGCACGTAGTAAAGTTTACTACGTGCCTTTTATTAGCCATGTTTAGACATGGAATAAAATTAATTTACCTGAGGAGTTCACAAGGCGATGAGTTTTGTTGGCAACACCTTTTTCTTCGATTTGTTGTAGACCGTTGATTTTTGCAGCCTCATCGTTTTCGAATTTCCATGTTTCATCAAACAAAGTTTCCCCAGTTTTTTCAAAAGCTGTAAAACGATAATTCTCCATACAAACCCCACCCTTTACTTAAATATATATCTATTATACATAGAAGGTTTATAAACTTCACGGTAAAACTAGCGAATATTTCGATAAATTATGAAAGTTGTGGAAAATTTAAGGCAATACTATTCATGAACATTCTTTGAATACATTTCTCAACAAGCGTGAAGTATGATAAAATAGAACAAATATTCGGTTCTAGCGTGATTCACGAATGTCTCATTAGAGAAATGAGACGAATAGCAGTTAGTAAATTATTGAAGTAGCAATTCTAATGTACTGAATTAATGACTGCATTACGAGTGATGAAAGAATGACGACAAGGTATAGATTATTGAACTTCTTTCAGCAAATGAATGTGAATTTAAGTTACTTTTCAGTAGGTGTTCAAACACAGCTGAAAAAGAGGAACTCAGTCTAAGAACGCCACGTCCTGTGGCAACGACTGAGTGACCAACATCATGTTGGCCTAAAGCCTCCGGCGGATGTCACGGAATCGGAAAGGAGTTCAATATAGGATGTTAGCCTAAAATCATCGCATCCATGCGATAACGGCAAACTGACCTGCATCGGTAAAAACGCCACGTCCTGTGGCATTACCGAAATGACCGACATCGTGTTGGCCCTCGGTAAAAACGCCACGTCCTGTGGCATTACCGAAATGACCGACGTCGTGTCGGCCCTCGGCAGGCCTAAGCACAAAGCCGATTCTGGACGCAATTATGCCGAGGAATAATTGATTATTTGAGGTGATTGGATGTCAGCAATTCGTTTTTTCCATATGGCGGATTTACATTTAGATAGTCCATTTAAGGGCTTATTTGGTTTACCAGAGCAAAACTTTAAAAAGATTCGAACAAGTACTTTTGAAGCTTTTGATAAAATTATTCAAAAAGCTATTCAGGAGAAACCTGATTTTTTACTGATTGTCGGTGATATATATGATGGTGAAAATCGTAGCTTACAGGCACAAAGACGATTTCAAGAAGCAATGGAGAAACTCTTTCAGCATAATATCCCGGTCATTTTAAGCTATGGTAATCACGATCACTTAAATGGTGCTTGGACACGCTTTGCTTTACCGAGCAACGTTTATGAATTACCAGCTGAAACAAGTGTTGTGCAACTAAAAATACGTGGTCAGCAAGTTAATATTTATGGTTTCAGCTATAGTGACCGTCATATAACGAAATCAATGATTGATAGTTATCCTGTTGCACAGGACCAGCATGTTATTCATATTGGTATGCTTCATGGTAGTGAGGCTAGCGATACCTCGCATGCTGTTTATGCCCCTTTCACAAAAGATCAACTTCTTGAAAAAAACTATCATTACTGGGCTTTAGGACATATTCATAAACGTCAACTTTTACATCAAAATCCACCGATTGTTTATCCCGGCAATATTCAAAGCCGACATCGGAAAGAGCAGGGAATAAAGGGCTTCTATGACGTAACCTTGTCACAAACCTCAACTGACCTGGAATTTGTGCCGACATCTACTGTTGTTTATAACAAGGTAGAGGTGGATTGTACGAATGTGTTTCATGCAAATGAACTACTAAAAAAATGTGAAGAAGTACTAATGCTTAATCGCGGGGAGTATGGGGCATCTGTTATTGAACTCCATTTAAAAAATATAGATGAACAATCACAATCTTTATTTGAACATGCTACAGTTGATGCATGGTTAGAAACTATTCGAGAAGCCGAGGATGGGATTGAACCGATGTGCTGGGTACAAAAGCTCGTGTTACATCAATCGGCAATATTGTATGAGCATACTGCTGCGACTGAATCGGTGATGAATTTAATGGAGCAATGGGATATTTCTGAATGGAAGGATATTTTAAAGGAATTGTACCAACATGCTGGTGGTGCAAGACTGATTGAACCTTTAACAGAACAGGACATTAAAAATTTAATGCACAACGCGCAAGAATTATTAGCAGAAGAAATTCAAAGGGCGTGAATAACATGCTAACGATACAAAAAATCCAAATTTATGGCTTTGGCAAGCATGAAAATATCACCATTACTTTACATGAAGGTGTTACCATTTTTTATGGTATGAATGAAGCGGGTAAAACGACCATTCAACAGTTTATTTTACAAATGCTTTTCGGATTTCCTACGAGGCAGCAGACACAACGTAAATATGAGCCGAAAGTATCGACTAAATTCGGTGGTCAGCTTACGATTTGGCATCCAACGTATGGGCAATGCTCGATAGAACGTATTAAAGGCAAGGCAGCTGGAGATGTCACAGTTTATCTAGAAGACGGAACAATGGGGCATGAGGAGCTGTTAGCAAAACTATTATATGGTTATTCAAAAGCCTCCTTTGAGTCCATTTTCTCCTTTTCATTACATGAGCTACAGGGCATTGAAAAAATGTCAGAGGAAGAGTTAACACATTTGTTGCTTGCCTCTGGGACAACAGGGATTCAACAGCTATCGTCTGTAGAAAAGAAATTGGACAAAGATGCTAGTGAGCTTTTTAAAAAAGCCGGCAAAGTGCCACTTATTAATCAAAAATTGGAGCATTTAAAAAGGCTGGAACGCACCATTAAACAAGAGCAAGGTAATATTCAGACCTTTGAGGATAAATTATTACAATTACAAAAGCTCGATCAAAGGCTAGAGGGGTTATATAGTCAGCAAAAAACACAGCAGCAACATTGGCAGCAGCTCACAATTCTTAAGCAGGCTATGCCACTTATCAAACAGCAAAAAGTTTTCGAACAGGCGCAAAAAAGCTATGAACATGTTCAGTTTCCACCAGAAGGGATTCGACGTTATGAGCAATTAAAAGATCGGCTTATGCATGAAACACTACAAATGGAGCAGCTGAAGGAGCAGTATCAGGCACTACAACATAAGCTACAATTAACAATGGACGAGCAAGCTATTACTGAAATGGCTCGTCTTGTGAATAAGGAAGCAACATGGAATCAGTTAGTTGTTAAGGAACAGAACTTAATGGATGAGCTGTATTTAATCGAGCAAGAAATAGAAGCTCAGTTCCGTTTATTAGGTGTTCAGGAAAAAACAGCGCAGGATATTTTGCTTGAAGAAACAGTATCATTACAGCAAGAGGAACAATTCCAACAACAGTTAAGCCTATTAGAAGAAGCAGAAGACGAGCTGAAATTTCATTTGCGTTCGTTGGAGCAACTACATGCAGAATTAGATACAATCGCTCAACTGAAACAACAGCTTCAACAGGAGTCATTATCTACAGAGGAAGAACATATTTTAGCAGAGTGGCCTCAACGTAAGCGAAAGCTTGAACAATTGCGTTTTGGAAGGTCACAACGCTCGAAACAACAACAACCAAGTGTTTTTATATTTATTGTGTTAGCCATAAGTGTACTTTCGTTTATCTATGGTGTTATGGAAAAGAATATAGCTGTAATCGTTGTAGGAGTGGTTATGTCACTGATCATAATTTTATATTTGAAATTTGCTAGACAAGCACATGAAGCGCCGAGTAAACAACAGAATCAGCAAATACGTGAGTTAGAGCAGGAGGAAAATATGGCTCAAGCCATCCTGCTAAAAAAACAAAAACTTGAAGATCGCTGGTTACATGTAAATGAGCAACAACAAGAAAAAGAACGTCAATATGTGAAACTTGAATATAAAATTCAGCGGGCTGAGCAGGTCAATGAAGAGACCACTCAGTCGCTTCAACATTTTTTAGGACGCTATCGGCTAGAGGGGAATATACCGAAAACATTATTACCAGAGCTGTTTATGCGCATTCGTGGTGCTCAAGAATTGGCAGCCAAAAAGAAGAGCACATTTACGCTGCTACAAACAGTACAAACGGAGAAAATCGAGCTCCTAGAACAAGCACAGCGAGTCTTAAAGGCAGAGTATAGTGAGCAAGAAATCTTTATGCATGTTCGTAATACATTTCTTACTTTACAGCAGGAGCAACAGATATCCCAACAAGCAAAAGAGCAGTTGACTAGCCTTCAGACCAAAATTCAAGGAGTGCAATCATATATAGACAGCTATGAGTCTGAAATTACTCAGTTATTTAAGGCCGCGAATGTTCAATCAGAGAAGGTTTATTATGAAACTCATGAACAATTTGAGCAACAACAAAAAATAACAACAGAACTTCAAGCCATTCAGAGTCAGCTAGCCTCGCTGAATGTAGACAACGAACAGACATTGATAGATGAGGAACAGTTTAATGAAAAACTACTTACTTTAGAAGAAGAGCGGGGCGTAATGCAGGTTGCAATAGATCATTGCTTAGAACAACGCGCGACACTACAAATTCAAAAGGAGAATCTTCTAAATGACGAGAAATATGGTCAGTTGCTTCAACAGTTTGAAGAAGAGAAATCAGTGTTGCAACAGCTCATAGGACAATGGGCTACGAAAAAGGCATTGGCTACTGCGATTCATGAAACATTGTTCCGCCTAAGAGAAGAAAAACTACCATATGTTTTGACAGAGGTTAATGCAATATTTAATTTGTTAACAGGTGGACGTTACGATAAGCTTTTCATTAATGATGAAGGCTATTTTGTTACACAGGATGTTTCTGGAATACGTTATCAAATGGCGGAATTATCACAGGCAACGAAGGAGCAAGCTTATATTTCGTTGCGCATGGCATTAGCAAAAACGCTTACAACTTCTGCTCCATTTCCATTTATTATGGACGATCCTTTTGTCCATTTTGATCGAAACCGTACAGACAAAATGGTACAATTAATGAAAGAAGTAGGATATGAACGTCAAATTTTATATTTTACTTGCCATGACGTGATGCTCGAACATTGGCAGAAAGAGCAAATTGTCGATGTAGGAGTACTAGCAAATGAAAGGGGAGTGGCGTCAACATGAAGGGTATTACGACGCTCCAGGTTGGAGAATCAGTTGATCAATTTTTATTAATTAAACAGGCGATAAAAGGGGTTACTACAGTTGGAAAGCCATTTATGTCACTGTTATTACAAGATAAAAGTGGAGATATTGAGGCAAAGCTATGGGATACAAATGAAGAGCATGAAAAAATGTATCACGCTGAGGCGATTGTCCGTGTAGGTGGAGAAATTCATGACTACCGCGGCAAAAATCAACTGCGTATAAAATCAATCCGTGTAGCAAAACCAGAGGAGGGAATTGCAATTAATGATTTAGTTCCTTCCTCAGCAACTCCAAAAGAAGAATTATATGAAGAATTGACGCAATTTTTCTTTGATATTAAAAATCCGAATATATCACGAATTACACGTGCAACTATTAAAAAACATCAGGATGCTATTTTAGTATATCCAGCTGCAACGAAAAATCATCATGATTATGCGTCTGGTCTATTGGATCATATGGTGTCAATGTTAAGACTCGGAAAAGCAATTGCTGATTTATATCCTACATTAAATCGAGATCTGTTATATGCAGGGATTATTCTGCATGATATCGGCAAGGTAGTTGAGCTATCAGGGCCAGTTGCAACAATGTATACTGTTGAAGGAAATTTACTCGGTCATATTACTATTATGGTCAATGAAATTGCCAAAATTGCTAGTGAACTAGAAATCGAGGGCGAGGAAGTCATGCTATTGCAACATATGGTGCTATCTCATCACGGTAAAGAAGAATGGGGCAGCCCGAAAAAACCGATGATTCAAGAAGCGGAAATCTTGCATTATATTGATAATATTGATGCAAAGATGAATATGCTAACACGAGCATTAGGCAAAACTGCGCCAGGTGAATTTACTGAGCGACTATTCCCACTTGATAATCGATCGTTTTATAAGCCGACTATTTAGTAAATGTGAAAAAGATGTAAGCTTTATCCCTTAAATCAAAAAATGAAATAGCATGTAAAAAGAAAGAGGATTCATTTTGACAAAAATTTATTCAAAATGAATCCTCTTCTTTTGCATTACATACGTGTTTTTAAGATACTTTTGATCAATATTATTTCAAAGCGGCAATATAGAAAAGGGATACGCCTGTATAAGCGTATCCCTTCTTCATATAGTAAAATAACAACTGTTTAGATTATTTCTTTTCAGTATCTTTAGCTTTGTCGTCTTTACTTTCTTTATTAGCTTTTTCTTCAGCTTTTTTAGCTGCTTCTTCAGCAGCTTTAGCTTGCTCTTCACTTGTTGTTGTAAGGGCCTTGATAGCTGGTTCTAATTCTTTATCAGATGTTTTTACATCAGCATCTTTAGCCATTTTTGCAACGATATCTTTAAGAACTTGTTGTTCTTGACCTGTTTGCACTAATTTTTGTAGCATTTGTGAACGGATGTTTGCTTCTTCGTCTTTGAATGAGCCAACACCTTTTACATCACGCTTGTCCGTAACTTCAATAACGTGGTAACCAAAGTTTGTTTTAACTGGTTCACTTAATGTATTTACAGGAAGGGCATAAGCAGCATCATTAAATTCATCTACCATTGCACCAACAGAGAACCAACCAAGCTCTCCACCTTTTTGAGCAGAGCCAGTATCAGTTGAGTATTCTTTTGCTACATCTGCAAATTTAGCGCCGCCTTTGATTTTGGCAATAACTTCTTTAGCTGTTTTCTCATCTGCTACTAAAATATGACGAGCATTTAACTCTGTTTTCATTTGCTCATAATGTTTTTTTACATCTTTTTCTGTAAATGCTTTATCTTTTAAAGCCTTTTCTGAAAGAAGCTGAATACGTAAAGCATCTTTATAGCCTTCCTCAGTCAAGCCGTTCTGAGCAAGTGTTTCGGCAAAGTTAGCACCGAATTGTGAAGCAGTTGCGTCATATGCTTCTTTGATTTCTTTATCTGATACTTTATATTTGTCCGCTAATACTTTTTCAGTCAACATTTGTTCAAGTATCTTAGAACCTGCTAAAGATTTTGATGTTTTGTTAAAGTCAGCAACTGTAATGTCGCCCACTTTTGAAGTTGCAATCGTTTTGTTGTCCCCTCCGCTACAAGCACCAAGCGCTAATACCGAAGCAGCTAATGTTAAAGATAAAACTGTCTTTTTCATAGTGGATATTCTCTCCTTACAATGGTTTCGTCCATTTTTTACTATAACATAAACGTTTTAAAAACAAAATGGTTCCCCCTTGAGTATAGCCTATATTTCAAATTTTCAAGCGCATAGGATATAGAAAAGAAAGGGGGTGAAGTTATGAGCAGCGGAGGATACGGTGGCGGTGGCTACGGCTCAGGCTTTGCTTTATTAGTTGTGTTATTTATTTTATTAATTATTGTTGGTGCAGCGTTCCTATACTAATTAATAAAAATGGCGAAAAGCTAAGGGTTTAACGTCCTTAGCTTTTCTTTACAATGTAAGCATTCGCGCAGTATGCTTGAGATCACGTCCGCAATAATATGATTGGTCAGGCTGAGTTGTCACATAAGGTGTACAATTTATCTCTATACGTGCGAGATGCACTTTTCTTTTTAACTATACTGCATATAAAACTTCAATATAAAATGAGACAAGTAAAATTGTAATAAGTATATTTATAGTTCGGAATACTTTTGGTTGTTTTTCTTCGGGAATCTCACGTCGCATGCACAGCGCATAAGTCATGCGGTTTATTTGAAATAAATAGAATACCGAGAATAGAACTACAATCATTAAAAGCAAGTCTATTCCTCCCCTCTTTCAGTATTATTAGCATAACAAAAAACGTCAATAAAACACAAGTACAAGCAATTTAGTGAACAGTAGGCGGCACTAAAATTTCATAACCTTTAGGCGTCTCCTCAATCTGGGAGTCTTTAGGTGAATTCAATAAATATTTCACATATAGAATATCAATTACACATAGACTACAATGGTAAGCTAAAAGTAACGTACCATAATGGGTATACGCAGGGAATAGTAGTGTACCTAATAAAATGCTTGTATTTAAAACAATAAATGGTGTGAGTAAAGCTAAAACATAACGATTTTTCGATAAAGGTTCACGGATACGCATGTGTAGAACCGGAATAACATAAAATTGAGTACGCACACGCAATTTTAAATGTTGACGTAAATCATACAATGCTAGAAAGTGTAAGCATTTATGGATTGGATAGATTGCAAATATAGTAATAACAAATAACCAAAACAACTGATCATTATAGTGCTCGTCATTAAATAAATTTAATGTCACATAGGAAAGAGAAAAGACAGTAAAAAAAACAAATATAGACATGATCATAATACGCGTTGTTCCGTAATGATGTTCAAGATTTAATATTTTCCAACAATGCATGTTTATCAACTCCGTAATATGAATGGTCCTATTTAATGTAAATTGATTTATGTTAGATTGCAAGAAAAAGGAGGTATCTCAGAAAAATTTCTGAAGTACCTCTTTTAGCATGATTTTATAAGCTACTACGGCCATTAAGTTATAGTTTACGAACAACTGACCCTAAATGCCTAATAGTTTCACTTTCATCCTTTTACAGCTGAACGTTCTTCTATCGTGTCAAAGGAATCACGGAAGTGCTGGAAGGAACGTTCAAAAATGTCGATGAAGTCCTCTCCATAGATATTACGAATAACAGCCATAACATCTAAAAATTCTGGGAAGCGGCCGTATAGGTCTTTTAAAGCTAGTGAGCCTTCTAGCACAGAATGATACGTATTATGATAATTACTATTCATTTCAACAATAAGTTCTGTACCTGCTTCTGTTAACTCAACGTACGTATTACGCTTGTCGTCATCTCTCTTTGAAAACTTAAGGAATCCACGCTCTTCTAATTTCTTTGAAAAATTAAATGCTGTGGAAACGTGCATAACCCCGAATTTTGCCACATCAGAAATTGAAGCCCCTTTTAAATGATACGAAATCCATAAAATATGATGTTCATTAATATTTAAATCGTAGGGTTTAATCCATTGCTGCCAATCTTTTTCAACTGCTTTCCATAAGGCTTTTGATAATTGCGCAATTCTTTGACTATAAAGCATCGCTTCTTTTTGAGTGTATAAGTCCTCTGACAAAGCCATCACCTACTGCTTTCTTTAACATTTTAAAAATATTATAGCAATAAAGGAAAAAAGTTTAAAGTTAGAAAAATTAAAAAATTGAAAAGTGGCTAAAAAATAATATTATAGAGATTGAATTTGATGAAAATATGATTTTTTATCAGTGTGCAAGGACTTTAGTCGCCAATTTTTTCTTGCGGTTTTTTCTTTTTTTCTGTAAATTGTGCAACGTTTTTCTCGATTTCGCTTAATGAATTCTGTAATGCTTCTATTTCTTGTTGTAAGTTATTTTTTGATGGTTCGATTTCTTCAGTAAATGTAGTAATAGTTTGTTTTAAATCATTTATTATTAGTGGTATATTATTTTTTATTTCATTTGTGAGTGAATCAACGGATTGTTTAACTGTGCCTGCTTGCTGTTTTACATCTAAAAGCTTGTCCTTTGTGCTTGCAGTATTTGCTCGCAAATTGGCACGTAATTGTTGTCCTGATTGAGGAGTTGAAAAAAGTACAGCGATTGTACCACCGACAATCCCAGCTGTCAGTCCAAATAAAAATGGTTTTGCTTTCATATTGAATACCTCATTTCTGTAATGATCATTGTTACTTACTATTAAACCATGAAAAGCACATTTACAAAAAGAAAAAAGAAACTAAACGAGTGATTTTGTATCACGGTTTAGTTTCCTTTGAGATAAACGTGCATTTTCTAAACTTATGCACCTTTTAGAAGTTAAATTGAAATAGCTGTTTGGAATTTAGAACGTTTGACTAATTTTGCAACTATAGGATAAATAATTGCAAAAGCAATAACATTAAATGCTACAGCAGGTAATACAACGCCTACAAACAGAACAGCGAATGTTGCACCAACATTTGCATTGAATACAAAAAGTGCCACTGCTAAAAAGACAATTCCAGATAAAATTGTTCCTAAACCAACTAAGACAGCAGATACTGCGAAATTGCTTGCCAATTTTTTCAATATCATGAAGGCAGCTAAAAAGACAAAGCCTGTTACTGCTTTATCGATCATATTTGGAACAAGGCCAGCTGGAAACGTTGTAAATAATCCTGAAAGTACACCTGTTGCTAAAGAAAGTAAGAACGTTTCTTTAATAGTAGGGAACAATAAAATGCCAATAAACATCATCGTTAGCATGAAATCAGGCTTCATGCCGTTTACCATACCTGGTGTGACCACATAAAGGGTAGCACCAACACCAACTAAAAGTGCCATTAATACTAAATTCTTTGTATTCATTTCTAATCTCTCCTCGACTATGCTAATCTTTTTTGTCTCCTAACGTGTCCTCATGACCGTTAGCGAAACTTATTTGTGATTGTACGCTATAAATTTGAAAATTGCAATAGACAATTCTGATAATTCGAGTGGTCAGAACATCGATTATTTAAGGTTAGCTTTAATGCTTTCCGCAACTTCAGTTAATTGCTCTGATGAATATTTTTGTGTTTGCCAAATTAAGCCCAAGCCTTCTTTTTCATCGTAACGAGGAATAAAATGTAAGTGATAGTGGAAAACAGTTTGTCCAGCTGCAGCACCATTATTATTAATGGTATTCAGTCCAATTGGATTAAAAGCAGCCTTAATAGCATTTGCAATTTTCGGTGCTACTGCATATAAATTACGAGCTACATCCTCAGGCATTTCGAATATGTCTTTACAGTGATGTTTAGGAATTAATAGTGTATGACCTTTTGCCACGGGCGAAATGTCAGTAAATGCATAGACATGCTCGTCTTCATAAATTTTTGTACTTGGAATAGATCCATCAATGATTTTGCAAAATAGGCAATCGCTCATTTGAAAATTCCTCCTTATTTTATATGTAAGTACATTCTATCATACTCATAACTGTATCATTTGCTAATTTTTGATAAAATATAAACTAGAAGAGGAGTGAGGGCATGACGGTATTAGAGGTACAACATGTGACAGGTGGTTATACAAGAAAGCCTGTTATTAAAGATTTATCATTTACGATTGGAAAAGGAGAGCTTGTTGGCTTAATAGGCTTGAACGGCGCTGGTAAAAGTACAACGATCAAGCATATCATCGGAACAATGCTTCCAAAAGAAGGAGACATTCGTTTAAATGGTGTGACGTTAAAGGAAAATACAGACAAGTATCGTACGGCATTTTCCTATATTCCTGAAACACCTGTATTATACGATGAGCTAACATTACGTGAACATTTAGAATTAACCGCAATGGCTTACGGTCTTGATGAAGCAACACTTGCAGCTCGTTCACAAATATTATTAAAAGAATTTCGAATGGAAAAGAGACTTAATTGGTTCCCTTCGCATTTCTCAAAGGGGATGCGTCAAAAGGTTATGATTATGTGTGCCTTTTTAGTCAATCCAAGTCTTTACATTATTGATGAACCTTTTGTGGGGCTTGATCCACTTGGGATTCAATCATTGCTTGATCAGATGGATGAAAAGAAAAAAGAGGGCGCCTCTATATTAATGTCCACGCACATTTTATCGACCGCAGAAAAGCATTGTGACCGCATCATTTTATTGCATGAAGGACGTGTGCGAGCACAAGGAACAATGGAGGATTTACGCAAGGCATTTGCGATGCCACATGCGACATTGGATGATTTATATATTGCCATGACAAAGGAGCGCGACCATGAAGAACTTGCGTGATGTATGGTCCTCTCGCTTCATGCACTATATAGGTGAAGTACAAAAATATATGCGATTTATTTTTACAGGGCATTTAGCGATTGTACTAGTATTTCTTATCGGAGCAGGGGGCTATCAATATAGTGAATGGCTGAAAATTGTACAGTCTGATTTTCCGGCAGAAGTATTAATCGCAGTGTTTGTGGGGATTTTACTTGCATTTAGTCGTCCAACTTCACTTTTGAGAGAGCCAGACCAAGTGTATTTATTACCTTTAGAATCAAAAATGTCACAGTATTTTAAAAAGGCGTTAGCGTGGACATTTTGGTCACAGGTATGGATTGTGGCAATTGTTTATATTGTTAGTATCCCTTTACTAAAGGCTGTTACTGAATTAACAACATTTGAAATTTGGTCAGTGTTTTTACTTATTATTATATTGAAGTATTTGAGCGTTCAGGGTGAATTTAGTTATCGTTATAGTGAACGTGGTCAAATGATTTGGGTGGACAAGCTAATTCGAGCTGTTATCTTTAGTGTTGCTGTGTACATGGGGCTCAATATGCAACTCATCTTAGCACTTGTTGCTGTTGTTATTGGCTGTGTGTATATTGTTATATTTAAGAAAAAATGTGCGGGTGAGCCTGTCCCATACGAGCATTTTGTGAAGCTGGAACAAAATCGCATGATGAGTTTCTATCGTTTCGCTAATTATTTCACAGACGTTCCGCATTTACGTGGTAGCATCCGTCGTCGTGGTTGGCTTGACTGGCTTTACAAATCTGTGCCATACAACAAGGGCAATGCTCAAAAGTACTTGGTGTTCCGTACATTCGTCCGAACAGATGATCATTTTTATTTATGGCTCCGATTAACAGTGATTTCAGCTGTTATTGCAGCCTTTGTAGATATCCCAGTCGTTACATGGATTGTTGCAGGTGCATTAAGTTTTGCGACAACCATTCAATTAAAGCAGGCTTTATTATCCAGCGGTGAATTCCGTATGGACATGCTGTATCCTTTACCTGATGAAGCTCGCAAGGTAGCAGTCAATCAAATTGTGCGTCTTGCGATGATCACTCAAGCTATTATAGTTGGTCTATGTGGTATCACACAGCCAATGTTTTATGTAATCTTTATTATCATACTAGTTGTAAGTGAATTGACTGCTAAGGTCTCAAAATCTTGATAATGAAATCAAAAGCTCATTTCTCCGATAAAAGAATTGGAGAAATGAGCTTTATTTTTTATTCAACAAATTGATAGTCTAGTGCTGCTGTTAATAATACCTTTGCAGCAATGAGCATGCCTTTTTCATCTATATCGAATTTTGGATGATGATGTGGTGCATATTCAGTTGGTTCGGCTCCAGTAAAGAAGAATGTACCTGGCTTTTCTTCTAAATAGTAAGAGAAATCTTCAGCCCCCATAGTAGCTTCAACCTCAGCAACATCACAAATATCCTGTGCGATAGTACGCACAAATAATGTTTCCTTCTCATGATTGACAACTGCAGGGTAGCCACGACGATAATCAAGCTCAATTGTACAATCATGTGCAATTTCTGTACCTTGGATAACCCGTTTAAACTCACGCTCCATCGTTTCACGAACATCCTTATCAAATGTTCGAATCGTGCCATTTAAATAGGCTGTATCGGCAATAATATTGTCAGCATTAGATGCTACGAATGAACCAACCGATAACACAGCCGATTCGATTGGGTCAACACGACGTGCGACAAGTTGTTGTAAATTCATAACGAGCTGAGAGCCAATAACGATGGCATCCTTTGTTTGATGCGGATGAGCACCATGCCCACCCTGACCTTGGATTTTTATTTCAAAACTATCAACAGCGGCCATCATCGGCCCTACGCGGTAGCCAATCATGCCTGTCGGATGGTTGGAAGATAGATGAGTACCAAAAATAGCATCGACGCCATTCAAAGCTCCAGCCTGTACCATCCCAATTGCTCCACCTGGATCGACTTCTTCAGCATGCTGATGAATTAGTACATATTGTCCTGCTAATTCATCGCGCATTTCCCACAATAGTTTACCGATAATTAACAAAGTAGCTGTATGCCCATCATGCCCGCAAGCATGCATAACGCCAGACACAGTTGATTTGTATGGTACGTCTTTTTCATCTTGTATAGGCAGTGCATCAAAGTCTGCGCGTAAGGCAATCGTTTTGCCAGGCTTGCTTCCTTTAATGCGGGCAATTAAACCGTAGCCACTGACATTCGCTTCAAGCGGTACGCCCAGATTTTTATAAAATTGAATAATATAGTTAGCAGTTTCTTGCTCCTGGAAGCTCAGCTCCGGATGCATATGTAGATGACGGCGAATCGCCACCATTTCATCATAATGGGCATCAATCTTTTCAAGTAAATGTTGGTTCAAAGTAAAACCTCCTTAAACAGATTATCCTATATTTTTATTAACAACATAATAGTTTCACTAACTGGATAAACAGCGGGTCAGCACTCCTCACCATAAAATATTCTTGGCAAGAGTAATAAATTCCGCGCGTCCTGGGAGAGGAAATGGATACCTGCGGAAGGGCAGTAATATCCGCGGAAGAGCAGTGAATACCCGCGAAACCGAGTAGAATACCCGCGGAAGAGCAGCGAATACCCGCGAAACCGAGTAGAATACCCGCGGAAGAACAGTGAATACTCGCGAAACCGAGGAGAATACCCGCGGAAGGGCGGCGAATACCCGCGAAACCGAGGATATTACCCGCGGAAGAGCAGTAAATACCCGCGCCCCCGGAGAATATCCGCGGAAGAGCAGTAAATACCCGCGCCCCCGGAGAATATCCGCGGAAGAGCAGTAAATACCCGCGAAACCGAGTAGAATACCCGCGGAAGAACAGTGAATACCCGCGAAACCGAGTAGAATACCCGCGGAAGGGCAGCGAATACCCGCGAAACCGAGGAGAATACCCGCGGAAGAACAGCGAATACCCGCGAAACCGAGGAGAATACCCGCGGAAGGGCAGTAAATACCCGCGAAACCGAGTAGAATACCCGCGGAAGAACAGTGAATACCCGCGAAACCGAGTAGAATACCCGCGGAAGAGCAGTAAATACCCGCGAAACCGAGTAGAATACCCGGGGAAGAGCAGTAAATACCCGCGAAACTGAGTAGAATACCCGCGGAAGGGCAGTGAATACCCGCGCCCTCGGAGAATACCCGCGGAAGAACAGCGAATACCCGCGCCCCCGGAGAAATCCGCGGAAGAACAGTGAATACCCGCGAAACTGAGTAGAATACCCGTGGAAGAACAGCGAATACCCGCGAAACCGAGTAGAATACCCGCGGAAGGGCAGTGAATACCCGCGAAACCGAGTAGAATACCCGCGAAACTGAGTAGAATACCCGCGGAAGGGCAGTGAATACCCGCGCCCTCGGAGAATACCCGCGGAAGAACAGCGAGTACCCGCGCCCTCGGAGAATACCCGCGGAAGAACAACAAATACCCGCGCCCCCGGAAGAATACCCGGAAAGCTAGTGAATCCCTGCCCACCCTAACTAAGCTTCGTTTTCTTCTTTTGGAGCAGCGCTATAGGTTGTAACATAGGAAGCTGCTGAGAACATGTTTTGCTGATTCACACCAGTTGGTTCTTTACGTTCGGCATGTGCTGATGCAAAGGCCTTTGAGCTCTTCCATGCTTCGAATGAATGAGGACCGTTCCATTGTGTCATGACGATGTATGTTTCACTATTTATTGGACGAAGTAGTCGGAATGCTACGAAGCCTGGTTCATCTTCAATAGCACGTGCTCGATTTAAAAAGCGATGTTCAAAAACTGGTCGACCTTCATCTGTAACGGGAATATTGTTGAATACAAAGAAGCCACGTTCTTCTAAATCATTTACTGAATCTAGCACTTCAAATTTACGTGGTGTGGCAAAGACAGATTTTCTTTCGGTTTCATGTATAAGCACAGAGTTTCCTTCTCCGTGTATTAAAATCATTGCCTCGTTTGGATATTTATTCTTTAGTTGTTCTAAAAAATCACCTGTACCAGAAGTTAAATAAATATACATAAAATTGACCTCCTTATGGATTTTCGTACTATAGCGTGATTATCTCCATTAAAATGAAAGTCTATAGCTTTGTCAAAAAGAAATCCCTTAGAAAGAACAATTTTATGACATTTCCCTATGAAAACTATACAATAACAGAGGAAGCGTTTACTATTGAAAACGGATATCAATAATAACGAAATAAACAAAAGAATTTTACGATATGAATTTTATTGAGGGGAAGGAATTATTCATGACAACTTTTAATGATACTCTTCTACGTGCTGCACGAGGAGAAAGAACGGAACATACACCAGTTTGGTATATGCGACAAGCAGGACGCTCTCAGCCTGAATATCGTGCGATTAAAGAAAAGTATTCTTTAGAGGAAATAACACTTCAACCTGAGCTATGTGCATATGTAACACGATTGCCAGTAGAAAATTACAATGTTGATGCGGCAATTTTATACAAAGATATAGTAACTCCACTCCCTGGTATTGGGGTAGATGTAAAAATCAAAGCAGGCGTAGGTCCTGTCATTTCAAATCCTATTCGCTCAATCGCTGATATAGAAAAATTAGGCGAATTCAATGCGAAAGAACATACACCGTACGTTTTAGAAACGATAAAAATGTTATCAGAGGAACAATTGAATGTACCTCTAATCGGCTTTGCAGGTGCGCCATTTACTCTTGCAAGCTATATGATTGAAGGTGGTCCTTCAAGAAACTATAATAAAACAAAGTCATTTATGGTATCAGAGCCTCAAGCTTGGTTTGCATTAATGGACAAGTTAGCTGACATGATTATTTCTGATATTTCTGCTCAAGTAGAAGCGGGGGCAAAAGCTATCCAAATATTTGACTCTTGGGTCGGTGCTTTAAATGTTGAAGACTATCGTGTTTTCATTAAACCGATTATGACACGTATTTTTGCGGAGCTGAGAAAAGAAAATGTGCCACTTATTCAGTTTGGCGTCGGTGCAAGTCATTTAGCGAAAGAGTGGAATGATTTACCGGTTGATGTTGTTGGCTTAGATTGGCGTTTACCAATTAAAGAAGCACGTGCAAACGGTATAACTAAACCCGTACAAGGTAATTTAGATCCATCACTATTACTTGCGGACTGGTCAATTATTGAAAAACGCACGAAAGATATTATCGATCAAGGCTTAGAAATGCCAGGGCATATCTTTAACCTAGGTCATGGTGTATTCCCAGAGGTAGACCCAGCGGTGTTAAAACGTTTAACAGCTCTTGTTCATGAGTATAGCGCTCAACAAATCCAAGCACGTTCTTAATGTAGAAGTGAACAAGATATAAATTTTCATATTCTTTTCTAGAATGATATCTCGATTTCATCCTAGAAAGGGTGCTGTCCAACCTAATGAATTGGACAGCTTCTTTTTGTCACATACTGTACGATTAAAGATATATTTAACTATTATTTAGAGGTGAAAAGGTTAATGAAAGAAGTTAAAGGCTTATTAGTTATGGCATACGGAACACCCTACAAAGAAGAAGACATCGAACCTTACTATACGCATATTCGCCACGGTCGCAAACCTTCAGAAGAGCATTTAGAAGATTTACGCAGTCGTTATGAAGCGATCGGTGGATTATCGCCACTTGCTGCTGCTACGAAAGCGCAGGCTGAGGCTTTATGTGCACGTTTAAATGAAGTACAAGATAATGTGGAATACAAATTATTTATCGGATTAAAACATATTCACCCATTCATTGAAGATGCTGTAGAAGGAATGGTAGCGGAAGGTATTAAAGAAGCGGTTTCTATCGTATTAGCTCCTCACTTCTCAACATTCTCTATTAAATCATATAATGGTCGTGCAGCAGAAGCAGCTGGAGATCGATTAACAATTACTTCTGTAGAATCTTGGTATGATGAACCAAAATTCATTGAGTATTGGAAAATCAAAGTGAATGAAACGTTTCATGCAATGTCTGATGAAGAACGTGAAAAAGCATGTTTAATCGTATCTGCACATTCACTTCCAGAGAAAATTAAAGAGCTGGGCGATCCATATGAAGATCAATTAATTGAGACGGCTCAACTAATCAAAGAAGCGACAGGTGTAAAGAATGTAGAAGTTGGCTGGCAGTCAGCAGGTCAAACACCTGAGCCATGGATTGGTCCAGATGTTCAGGACTTAACGCGTGAACTTTACGAGCAAAAGGGCTTCCGTTCATTCGTTTATACGCCAGTTGGCTTTGTAACAGAACATTTAGAAGTTTTATATGACAACGATTATGAATGTAAAGTTGTTTGTGATGAACTTGGCGCGAAATATTATCGTCCGGCAATGCCAAATACACACCCGTTATTTATCGATGCAATGGTGGATGCCATTCATAAAAAATTAAGCTAAGCGAAAAGAAAGTGATGATGTTGGTGACTCAGAAAAGACGAAAGGTAGTTGTTGTAGGCGGTGGTATTACTGGCCTCACAGCTGCGTTCTATTTGCAAAAAGAAGCAAGCGCAAAAAAATTGCCGTTAGATATCGTACTTGTCGAGTCGTCATTACGTCTTGGCGGAAAAATACAAACACTGAGAAAAGATGGCTTAATTATCGAGCGCGGGCCAGAATCTTTTTTTGATCGTGAGAACTATGTATATGCTTTGGCAAAGGATTTAGGCATTGAGCAGGAAATGATTACAAGCAATACAGGACCGACTTACATTGCCGTTGGTAGTCAATTGTATCCAATCCCGAGCAATCTTTTGTCCGGGGCAACACCACATGTCTCGTCATTTATTGCTTCAGGTTTGTTTTCACTTAGCGGGAAAGTTCGTGCAGCGGGGGATTTTTTCATTCCTCGCTCTGCACAGGATGATGATCAACCATTAGGGCAATTTTTTAGAAGAAGATTCGGTGCTGAAATCGTAGAAAATCTAGTAGAGCCATTACTTGCAGGAACATTTGCTGGTGATATTGAGCAGTTAAGCATGCGCTCAACATTCCCACAGCTCTATGGATTAGAACAAAAATATCGTAGCCTACTAATTGGTATGAAAAAATCTGGTACGAATTTTTTAAGTAACAATCTCAAGACGAAAGATAAGGGGATTTTTCAAACATTTAATAATGGTCTGGAGACACTTATCGAAAAACTTGAAGAATCACTACTTCCCGGGACAGTTATGAAGGGTGTTAAAGTTGAGGAAATTGAGCATGGTAAGGATGGGGCTGTCCAAGTTGTGTTTAACAATTTTACACAATTAAAAGCAGATGCTGTTATTATTGCTACACCATTTAATGTAGCAAGAAAAATGTTCAGTAAACACCAGTTATTAACGGAATTGAGTACGATGAAGGCAGCTACTATTGCTACTGTGACAATGGCATTTAAAAAAGAACAGTTAGGCGATTTAGATGCGTTATCATTTTTTGTCTCTCGAAATAGTGATTTTTCAATAACCTCTTGTACGTGGATTAATCGAAAGTGGCCTGGCACAACGCCAGATGATTACGTGCTGTTACGCAGTTATATTGGCCGAGTGGGCGACGAAGCAATTGTAGCGTTATCTGATACAGAAATTGAAAAGACCGTATTGCAGGATTTAATGAAAACAATTGGTGTAGATGGAGAACCGTTAATGACAGTCGTTTCCCGCTGGAAAAATGCCATGCCACAGTATACGGTAGGACATGAGGCGAAGGTAGAGCGTGTAAAACAAGAATTACGTGAACATTTTCCGACTGTCAAGCTCTCGGGGAGTTCCTTCGAAGGAATATCAATACCTGAGTGCGTTGAGCAAGGCAAAAATGTTGCTGACGAAATAGTAAAGGAAATGTTTGCGGATTTGTAAGGAATAAATGGTTACTAGTAAAGTAGTACAAACATGAAAATCAATGTTTGTACTACTTTTTTATTGCTTATAGGAAATTCGGTAATGCTAGACATCTACCGACGACAACTTCTTCATTTCTCACATGCATACATAAGCTAATTGACAACATACTCCTTACTATAATCGATGCAGTAAATGTGCAACTAATTTGTTGGTTGAACAAATGCTCGTAGATGTAGCATAACATCATAATAATCGTGAAATTTGCTAGTTTTCTTTGTCATAAATTTACCTCTCAAGTTTCACTCGAATTTCACAATTGTGAAGTATAGTTAAGAAACAGAGGTGATGATGTTGAAAAAATGGGTATTCTTCATTTTTGCTTTAGTACAGCTTTTATGGCTAGCAGGGTGTACGGAGAAATCGTTTGAGCCTATTGAACGCGATCAGAATTTTATTGCGTCCTTAAATATACAAGAGCCTTCGCTAGATTTTATAGATGGACAAGGGAATGTGATGGCAACATGGTTATTTGACAAAGCTTACTCAGGGGCAATACTGCTCGAGAATGATCGTGTGTTATTGTATGGTCATCAATTAAATGAAATAGACGTCTATACACTTTCAACCGGAAAGAAGCTCTATTCCAAAAAAGTACAGCTTGGTACAACGAATGTATATTATGCTGAAAATAAAAAACAGTTTTTTATTACGAATAGCAAAACAAATACAGTGACAAGCTTTGATGAGAAGGGTAACGAACTGGCAACACAGAAGCTAGGTAATTATCCTATGTCAATGGCAGCCTATAAAGATAAGCTATATGTGATTAATTATAAAGATACGAAATTATCGGTGTTAAATATAGAAAATCTAAAGGTTGAGCAAGAGTGGCCGATTCAAAAATCATCACATGGAATAGCCATTCTTGAAGAGAAAAATGAACTATGGCTTGGCGGTCATGGAGAAGGAAGTAAACCGAATAGCTCTGTTAAAAAATATGATCTTATGACAGGCGTAAAAAAAGGGGAGATAAAAATGCCTTTAATGCCTGTTGGATTAACAAAAACAAAGGATGCAATCCTCGTTGTAAGTCATGGCCATAATGATTTGTATGTTGCCGACTTTGATGGAAATGTGAAATGGCAGCAAGAGGTAGGAGCTAATCCATTTGCCGTTAATCAGTTTAAAGATTATATTGTTGTCGCTGGCTATGATGACCATACTTTGTATTTCATAAAAGAAGGTCAGGTGAAGAAAACAGTTGATGTGGGGAAAGGTGCATTTCAACTGTTAGTGAGGGAGGAAAAAATGTGACAACTATATTAATTGTTGATGATGAGCAAGATATGCGTAATTTAATAGAAATGATGCTCCATAATGCAAAAATTGAGACTTTAACAGCAGCGAGTGGAACAGAAGCCTATGATATTATTGTACGTGAAAAAATCGATTTAGTACTACTTGATGTGATGATGCCGCATGAAGATGGCTTTGCAGTGTGTCAAAGTATACGTGCGATGTCGAATATACCAATTATTTTCTTGACAGCACGTGATGCGAATGAGGATAAAGTTAAAGGCCTAACAATTGGCGGAGATGATTATATTGTAAAACCCTTTACAAACGATGAACTCGTTGCGCGAATCCAAGCTGTGTTAAGAAGAAGTGGTACTAATATTGAAGAGTTGCAGCAAAAATATGTGATGCTTGGCCCTATTAAAATAGATGAGACAGCACGCAAGGTATCTGTAGATGGAAAGAGTGTTCCGCTTACTTTAAAGGAATTTGAGTTATTACATTTATTTATGAAAAATCCTGGAAATGCTTATACGAGGGAGCAATTACTTGAACGCATTTGGGATATTGATTATGTAGGGGGCACAAGAACTGTTGACACTCATATAAAAACCTTGCGTATAAAGCTTGGAAAGGAAGCGGCAGGGCATATTCAAACCGTTTGGGGAGTGGGCTACCGTTTTGATCCTGGCGAATGAAAAAGATTTCAACACGCATTTGGCTATTAATCTTTGCATTTTTAATCATTACCGTTGTCTTTATGTATGTCCTAACTAATTATTTATATGAACGGTTATATGTAGAAGACACGGAAGAGATGATGGTAGAAGTAGGGACAAAGCTACAAACGATGTATACCGGTAGTAAGGTGAAGGATGAATTTATTGCAGACATTGAACATTTTGCTAATTATTCGAATTTGAATATTTTTGCAGTAAGAAATCCGCGAGAACTAAGTGCCTGTGTACCATTTGATATTGATTTCGAAACATTAATTGGCTCAGAAGAGCGCCAGCAATTACTTGCAGGTGAATACGTACAAAAAATTGGGTATGAACCCCGATTTGATAGACAGCTAATTTCGGTAGTACTTCCGCTAGTAGATCAAAATAGGCTTGAAGGGATTATTTATATTTACTTCCCTCTAGCAAAAATTAGTGAGTTAGCGAATAATGAAGTCATTTTCTTATTTGTCAGTGCCTTTATATTTTTAATTGTCATCAGCTATTTAATTTATAAAGGAATTCGTCACATTATGCGACCATTAAGTAATTTACAAAGAGCCGTTGAGCAAATGTCATACGGAAACTATGAAACACGTGTGCCAGTTCATTCAAAAGATGAAATCGGAAAGCTATCGAGCACCTTTAATCAAATGGCAGAGGCGATTCAACAAGAGGATGAAGCTCAAAAAACGTTTTTAGCGACAGTTTCACATGAGCTACGGACACCCATTAGTTATGTAAAAGGGTATAGTGAAGCAATGCAGAATGGCATTATACCAGAAAACCAAAAAGAGGAAACGATCCAGCTGATTGTGCGTGAGGCAAATCGAATGGAACGCTTAACGAATGAATTACTTCAACTTGCTCGTATGGAAAATGAACAAACAGAAATTACTTTATATCCAATTCCTCTTGCCGAAACATTACGTGAGGTTCAAAAAATATTAACGCATCAGGCAAAGAAGAAGAGCATTGCACTCCATTTGGATGCTGATGATGCATTAATCATCCAAGCTGATGAAGTAAAGCTGAAACAAATTTTTATTAATATTATTGAAAATGCCATTAATTACTCGTATGAGCTGTCAAAGGTTGAAATTACTGCTTTTGAGGACAATGGCAGTGCACAAATACTCATTAAGGATTATGGCATGGGTATCCCACAAGAGGATTTATCGCATGTAACGGAGCGCTTTTATCGTGTTAACAAAGCGCGGAGCCGAGCAGATGGTGGCAGTGGACTAGGCTTGTCGATTGTTGAACAATTGTTGAAGCAGTTACATGGCAAGATAGAGATTGAGAGTGAAGTTGAAAAAGGCACAGTTGTAAAAATTACGTTGCCGTTAATGGAGGAATAAAAAACATGAAAAAATGGTTATTGGCATTAGTCGCAGTACCTGCATTATTAGTAGGTTGCGGAGAAAAGAAAGAGCCAGCAGCTTTACCAGAGCCTGAGGTGGCTCAAATACCAGAAGTTGAAATTTTAACACCGAAAGAAGTAGCGATCAATGAAACGATTGATCTTGCTGCGCAGGTTGAACAAGGTGGCAAAAAAGTTGATGATGCAGTTGTACAATTTGAGGTATGGGAATCTGGTAAACGTGATCAAGGGCAAATGATTGACGGTAAATTAGAGAAAGATGGCGTTTATAAAGCGACGACTAAATTTGACCACGATGGGGTATATTATATGTATGCTCATACTACTACAGGCAATGGTGTTCATAGTATGCCGAAGCAACAAATTACTGCTGGTAGCCCTGATATGACGAAAGTTTTACCAGAGGATGAAAAAGCAAATAACAACAGCATGGATCATAATATGATGAATCACGGTAATGATAATTCTGAGCATAGTGATCATGAAAAAAAATAAAAAAAATACCCATTAAATGCTTGCATTATTTTTAAAATAGGAATATGATAATGACCAGATGACCGAAATGGTTTTCTGGTCATTATCGTTTTCGTGTACAAAGGCATGTACATAACATAACAAGAAAGGATGTTACTAATGGATCGTAGGCAGGAAATTCTTGAAGCAGCTGCAAAATCCTTTACATTGTTTGGTTACAAGGCAACAACGATGGAGCAAGTGGCTAAAATCGCCAATGTCGGTAAAGGGACGATTTACACATTCTTTGCGAATAAAGAAATTTTATTTCAAGAGATAGCTATGTCACTTATACGAGAGATGCAAGCAGAAGCAAATGCAGTGTTGGATGCATCAGCTAGCTTTATGGACAATGCGCACAATGCTTTAATGAAAATGCTACAGTTCCGTGAAAAACATCTTTTATTTGCGAAGTTATTAGAGGAAGAAAAGGAGCTACGAACGCCGGCAGTTAAACAAGTTTTAGTTCGCATTGAGACTGAAATTTTATCCTACGTTACTGTATTAATTCAAAGACGTATCGATAAAGGAGAAATTAAAGATTGTGATGCAGAATTAGTAAGCTTTCTGTTGTTAAAGGCGTATCTAGCATTTGTCGTTGATTGGCATGAGCTACATGGCGACATTATTCCTGAAGAAAAGATACTAAATCTTTTCAAGGAAACAATTTTCCGTGGACTAGTTTTAACTTGATTTGCTGAGCTAAAAGGTGAATCAAGGACAGTCTAGTGAGGATTTAGGTTTTTTTTTGAATAAAAATGACCGACTGACGTTTTTGGTCAAATAGTATAGGAGTGAAGAAAACTTATGATTAAAGCTGAGTGGCTGAATATCTTTAAAACAAGAAAAATGCTTGTTTCAATAATCGCTGTATTATTTATCCCAGTCATGTACGCAGGCATGTTTTTATGGGCGTTCTGGGATCCGTATGCAGGCCTGCCGAATTTACCAGTAGCAGTTGTCAACCAAGATAAGGGCGCTGAAATGGAAGGCGTTAAATTAGATATAGGGAAAGACTTGGTTAAAAATCTTGTCAAGAGTGAGCAATTTAAATTCGTTGAAGTATCCAAAGAAGAAGCTGAAAAAGGCCTAAATGGTCGAGAGTATTATATGACTCTAGAAATTCCAACAAATTTCTCTGAGCATGCGACTACGTTATTAGATGAAAAACCTTCTAAATTAGTCATGAATTATATTCCTAATGAAGGATTAAACTTCCTGAGTGCACAAATTGGTGATTCAGCAATGGGAAAAATACGTGCGGAAGTGAATAAACAAGTTTCAACTACTTATGCTGAAAAATTATTTGATTCTATTACAAAACTTGGAAATGGTTTTACAGAGGCTGCTGATGGCTCGAATAAGCTAGATGAAGGTGCTAAGTCTGTAGCAAATGGAGCAAAAGATTTAAAAGGTTATCTTGCGCAACTAGCATCAAGTACAGTTGAATTGTCAAATGGTACAGATAAAATTACTAAAGGTGCTGGAGCCGCTGCAAAAGGTGCGAATGACTTATCTACTGGTCTAGTAAAAATACAAGACGGTACTGGACAGCTACACCAAGGTGCACAGCAAGCAGCATCTGGAGCAACATCTCTTGAGCAAGGTGTATCACAATATACACAGGGTGTATCAAAGGTTCAAGCAGGTTTAGCTACAATTAACGATAAACAACAACAAATTAGTGCAGGTGCAGCATCAATTGCTGATAATGCAGGTGCATTAAATGGTGCAGCCGGCCAACTAACAGCGGGTTCTGCAAAAGTAGAAGCAGGTATCACTGCTTTATCTAATCAATTACAAGGCATGATGGCTTCATTGCCAGAAGAACAAGCTGCAGTATTAAAACAAACATTAGCAGAGCTACAAGCAGGAAGTGCAAGTGTGCATAATGGCTTAGGTTCTTTAACTGCTGGTACAGAAAAATTACAAGCTGGTGCTAAACAAGTAAGTTCTGGTGCATCACAAATTGCAGCAGGTCAATCACAAGTGTTAGCAGGTGCTAATGAGTTAACATCAAAAAGTGGTGCGTTAGTCCAAGGAGCAAAAGGTCTTCAAGCTGGTAACGCAACACTTGCTCAAAAATTAGGTGAATTAAATACTGGTGTTAAGACAGCCGTAACAGGTTCTAAAACATTGGCTTCAGGTTTAAATGAGCTAGCAAGTGGTTCAACAACATTAAATAAAGGTACATCAACGCTTGCATCTAAATCAGGTGAATTAGCAGCAGGTTCTGCAACGCTTGCTGATGGTACAACTAAACTAGTAGATGGTACATCAACTTTATCTAGTAAACTAGGTGAAGCTAGTGAAACAGCAAAAGGAGTTCATGCAGGTAAAGACACATATGATATGGTAGGTAGCCCGGTTGAGGTTGAGAAAGAATCTGTTAACCATGTACCTAACTATGGAACAGGTTTCTCACCATACTTTATCTCTTTAGGCTTATTCGTTGGTGCTTTAATGATCTCTATCGTTTTCCCATTTGTGGAACCAGCGATTCGTCCAAAAAATGGGGCAGCTTGGTTTACAAGTAAAATCTCAGTTTTAGCAATAGTCGGCTTAATTCAAACTATATTAACAGTGATTATTGTAAAATGGGGCTTAGGCCTTGAAGTATACAGTTTAGGATACTTCTTCCTAACAGCATTATTAACAAGCTATGTTTTCTTAGCTTTAATTCAAATGTTAGTATCTATTTTCGGTGATCCAGGACGCTTCCTTGCGATAATTGTATTAATTTTACAACTTACAACAAGTGCGGGTACATTCCCACTTGAGTTAATCCCAACACCATTACAATGGTTTAATAAAGGATTACCAATGACATATACTGTTTCAGCATTTAAAGCAAGTATCTCAACTGGTGATACATCATTCTTAATGCAAAACTACGGAATTCTAGCAGGCTTCCTAGTAGCATTCTTAGCTATTACTTTCGGTTATTTCATGTTACTACACACAAAACGTTACTCAAAAGTAGCCGAAGAAAACTAAAAATAGGAATTTTTACGCCCACCAATATTGGTGGGTGTTTTTTGTGGTTAAATGAGAACTGCTCGGGTATCCCCAAAAACTGCTCGGGTATCCCCGAAAACTGATCAGGTGCCAGGAATAACTGCTCGCCTCCAAAAAAAATCGCCACTTACAAAAAAACATACAAAAAAACAGCAGCCGATATGAGCGTATCAGCTGCTGTTTTGTAAGTGTAAGAGATTTAATTAATGGTTCATCAAAATATGATGAGGGGTGTCATTATTAGTACGTGTGGGGCACGTATATGACAATTACAGAATAGGCAAATGCTTATAGGTGGTTACATTTTTCACAAGTGTTGCTGTAGCATTCACTTTGTTCTTCAATTTTTTCACCGCATTCTGTGCATTGCTTTGCAGGTAGGTTCTTGAAAAATTCAACTACATTTTCTAACATTGTGGACTCCTCCTTTAAGTTCATCTGTACTATTACTGTTTTGATATTTCCTAGTGTATTATAACAGAAGTATTTCGTCAACACAAAATGCCTAATTTACGTTAAAATAAATATGGATATTTTGTGAAGGAGGAAACGTATTTTATGATATTCGTTGATAATAAAGGGATTCATGACCCACGCATTAACCTTGCCATTGAGGAGTATTTATTAAAAACGATGGATGTAGAGAAGGAGCCAGTGCTACTTTTTTACATTAATCAACCTTCAATCATTATTGGTAAAAATCAAAATACTATCGAAGAGATTAATACAGATTACGTGGAGGATAATGGCATTATCGTTGTACGTCGTCTTTCTGGTGGAGGCGCAGTGTATCATGATTTAGGGAATCTTAACTACAGTTTTATTACTAAAGACGATGGCGATAGCTTTATGAATTATAAAAAATTCACGCAGCCTGTTGTAGATGCACTTGCAAAAATGGGCGTTCATGCTGAGCTTTCAGGCCGCAATGACATTTTAGCGGAAGGACGTAAAGTTTCGGGGAACGCACAGTTTTCTACAAAGGGCCGTATGTTTAGCCATGGTACGTTACTGTTTGATACAGAAATTGATGCTGTTGTATCCGCATTAAAGGTGAAGAAAGATAAAATTGAATCAAAGGGCATTAAATCGATTCGTTCACGTGTAGCTAATATTTCTGAGTTTTTGAAGGATAAGATGACAGTCGAAGAATTCCGCTTAGAAATTTTAAAATCGATTTTCGGTGGAGAAGAAAATATTCGCTATTATGAGCTGACGGAGGAAGATTGGGCTAATATTCACAAGCTTTCTGCTGAGCGTTATCAAGTATGGGAATGGAATTTTGGCAAATCACCACGCTTTAATATTCAAAAAACACATCGTTTCCCAACAGGAGGCATTGATATTCGCTTAGAGGTGAATCACGGAATTATAGAGGAAGCGCATATTTTTGGTGATTTCTTCGGTGTAGGCGACATGGCAGATGTTGAACAACGATTAGTTGGGACAAACTATGATCGAACTGCAATTGCTGAGGCATTAACGGATATTGATATTCCAACATACTTTGGTGGAATTGCAACAGAAGAGTTTTTACAATTAATTTATTAAGAAAAGCTTATGTAGAAACTGGCAAATGTCCTTATTGAGGCAGGTATGTTTTGACACAAAAATCTCTAGCTGATGATTCGGGTTAACTTTTGCTACAAAAGGTTCGTTGACAGTTATGTCATCGAACCTTTTTTTGATACAATATAGGATAGAAAGGAGTGTTGGTATGGAGAAGCATCGAATATTTATTGTCGAAGATGATGTAAAGATTGCGTCATTGCTCGCAGAAACGCTTAGAAAATATCAATACGAAGTTGAAACGATCAAAGAATTTGATCATCTCATTGAAGAATTTACAGCATTTAATCCACATATGGTGTTGCTTGATATAAATTTACCTTCGTACGATGGCTACTATTGGTGTCGCCAACTACGTCAACATACAACTTGTCCAATTATTTTCATTTCCGCTCGTTCTGGGGAAATGGATCAAATTTTTGCGCTAGAAAATGGGGGCGACGATTTCATTACGAAACCATTTAATTACGAAATTGTACTGGCTAAAATCCGTAGTCACTTGCGTCGTACATATGGCGAATATTCAGCAAGACAAGAGGAACGGACAATTAAACAAGGACAGCTTGTTCTTCATTTAGAAAGAATGGAACTTCATAAAAATGATTTAGAGATTCCACTTCAGAAAAAAGAATGTATCATTTTAGAACTATTAATGGGAAATGCGCCAAAAGTAGTGACGCGTGAGCAACTATTAGAAGAGCTTTGGGACGATCAGGCATTTGTTGATGAAAATACATTGAACGTCAATATGACACGAGTACGTAAAAAACTAGCGGATTATCATATTACGTCATCAATTGAAACGGTGCGCGGGGCAGGATATCGCTTTATATTAAGCGCAGGTGAGTTATAGTGGACTGGAAATTATTTTTACGTGATTACGCATCGTTCATCGTTTTCCAGTTCTTTTTAGTCGGCTTCATCATGGTTCTATACTGGCTGGACGGCTTTCGAAATGTTGATACGGCTATTTATTCCTTCTGTATTAGTTTAGTGTTGCTAGCCTCGTTTTTACTTATCCGTTACTTAATGCGTCAACGTTATTTATTGAAAATATCGCAGCTTCCTAAAACTATGGAGGATGTGTTGCAAAAAAATGCTAAAACACCTGAGGCGACGCAGGTTGAGAAATATATGCATGAACTATATCGACTATATAAACATGAGCTGCAATCGTTATATGCAGGCCAAAAACGACATGATCAGTTTATGAATCAATGGGTACATCAGATGAAAACACCAATTTCTGTTATTGAACTCTTATTACAGGATGAGCGTCCTCTTGATAAAAAGAATGTACAAGAGGAAATTGATCGCTTGAGGAGAGGCTTGGATATGGTGTTGGTGAATGCTCGATTAGAAAATTTTGAAGAGGATATGCAAGTAGAACAGGTTGTTTTAAAAACGATTGTGACTGCAACTGTTAATGAAAATAAACGTTTATTTATTACGAAACGTGTTTTCCCAGAAATCCATATTGAGGATGACATCATCGTAGCAAGTGATTCAAAATGGCTCCGCTTTATTATCGGGCAATTCGTTACGAATGCGGTAAAATATACGTTTGAGGCAAACAAAAAAATAATCATTTCCGCCATTAAAAAGAATGACTACGTACAATTAGCCATTTGTGATGAAGGTATTGGTATTCCAGCTTCCGATCTTTCTCGTGTCACTAAAGCCTTTTTTACTGGTGAGAATGGCCGTAAAACTGGAGAATCCACAGGGATGGGCTTGTATTTAGCGAAAGAAATCTGTGGAAAGCTCGGTCACGAATTAAACATTACATCAGAGGTTGGTAAAGGAACTGTTGTTACAGTGACATTTACGAATTAGGGGGATTAGAAATGACAGAAGTACGCTTGGATGAATGGGTTTTACATGTAGAGACAAAAAAAACAGAGGCATTATACGAGTCGCATAACGATGTTTGTGATTGTTTATCTTGCAAAAATTTTCGTACAGCAAGTCTTTTGCTGAATGAAGAAGTAATGCATTTTTCGAATAAGCTTGGGCTAGACTTACATAAACCGACTTCACTTAATGCTTTTCCTGTAGAAGGTGAACAGGTGATGTACAGTGGGCATTATACGATTTGTGGAGAAGTAATTGAAGGTGAAATGGATGCCTGGGATGTAATTATTGGGTCGCATTGCTTTAGTCTAGTGGAGGAGGATGGTAATCAGTCAGCTGAATCATTAACAGAGCCGCATTTTCAAATTGGCTTTGAGGTAGTATTGCAGTGGCTTTTGCCAGAATCCATGGAATTAATCAAGAAATAAGGTGAACAAGGTATGCCTATTTTACAAATAAAAGACGTGACGAAGGTGTATGAAGGTAAAGTAACTCATCGTGCGCTAAATCAACTAAGCTTTGACGTGGAGGAAGGTGAGTTTTTAGCAGTCATGGGTCCATCAGGAAGTGGAAAAACAACATTATTGAATATCATTTCTACGATTGATGAACCAACGAGTGGAGAAATCATTTTAGATGACATGAATCCTCATACACTGAAAGCAACTGAGCTTGCCTACTTTAGAAGAAGACAACTTGGTTTTATTTTTCAGGATTTTAATCTATTGCATATGCTGACAGTAGAAGAGAATATTGTGCTACCACTTACATTAGATCAACAACCGTTAGAAGTAATGGAGGAGCGTCTTGCAAGCATTGTGGAAAAGCTCGATTTAACCTCATTCTTGCATAAACGCCCAAATGAAATATCAGGTGGACAAGCACAAAGAACAGCTATTGGTCGGGCACTTATTCATAATCCAAGTCTCATTTTAGCAGATGAGCCGACCGGAAATTTGGATTCGAATTCTTCGCGTGATGTACTTGAACTTTTAACAAAAATCAATCAGGAAAAACGAACAACGATTGTCATGGTAACACATGATCCAATTGCAGCTAGCTACTGTGATCGCGTGTTATTTATTAAAGATGGGGAATTTTTCAATGAAATTTACAAAGATGACCGTCGTCAAATGTTTTTCCAGCGAATATTAAATGTGTTGAGCTTACTAGGAGGAGGACAAGTAGGTGACCTTTCGACAATTCGCTTACCGTAATGTCGTACGGAACAGCCGTATATACGGTGCCTTTTTCATGGCAAGCTTTTTTTCTGTGGCTGTGTTTTTTATCTATTCAATGCTCATGTTTCACCCGGATATTGAACAAGGAATTTTAGGAGAGGCTTCGTTAATTGGGATGATAGGTGCGGAAATCGTACTTGTCCTTTTTACATTATTCTTTTTATATTATTCGATGAGTGCCTTTTTAGAGGCAAGATCACATGAGTTTGCAATTTTATTACATTTAGGAATGGAAAAACGCCAGATGAATAAACTTGTCTTTTTGGAGACAATGATTATTGGATCGGGTTCTATTTTTGTTGGGATTATATTTGGTTTCTCATTTTCGAAATTCTTTTTCATGATTGTTCGAGAAATTTTACATTTAGATAGTTTACCCTTATATGTCTCATGGCAGCCATTTCTACTAACGATTGGTGTCTTTACAAGTGCTTTTGTGGTCATTTCCTTTATTAGTGTGTATTTCACACGTGAAAGAAAATTACGCGATCTCCTTAGGGGAAGTGAATATTTAAATAGTGTTTCAACCTATTCTAAAATCCGCGCAGTAGTTGGTATTGCTCTTATTTTATCAGCATACTTACTATCATTTATCGTACCGAAAACATCTTTCATTGGTTTAACACTATTAATCCCGTTTTTAGCAACCTTTGGAACATATTATTTTTTCAGTGATTCTTTACCTTGTTTTTTGGATAAAGCACGGGGCAAACGTAAATTTCATTGGCAACGCTATCGCCTTCTTTCGTTAGCTGAGCAAACTCATATTATGATGGACAATGTGAAAATGTTTTTTGTAGTAACGATGGTGTCAACATTGGCCTTTTTATCAGTCGGTGTTTTAGCAACGATGTCTTCCTATACAATACAATATGATCGTTTAAATCCACTAGGGCTTGTCTATAAGGGAGATGTCGACAATCCATATGAGCGAAATCATATCGCCTCTTTACGAATTGAATTAGAGGAAAAGGGCTTGTCCTATCATCTATCTCGTTTTGTTGTGATCAAGCAAACCTCTTCATATACTCACAATGAGGTTGAGGTTTTTAGGGAATCCGATATGAATGTATTGCTTTCTTCCTATAGCTACCCATTACTTGATTTGGCTTCAGGAGAGGCAGTATTTATACCATACTCGGAAGAATCTCTAAAAAAACTAAAAAATAAAGTTGTGCATACTGTACTAGAGGAAAACGCTATCCCGATAACAATTGATAGCGTATATCCTAAAATAGTATTCCCAGGGTCTATCGTTAGTGTGAATTCTATAGTGATCAGCGATGAGGATTTTAGTAAGCTTAGAAAGCCGATTGCTGATAAAGACGTTGCACAGCCAATCTATCATTTATTTACCTTCTATATTCCACAGTGGATGGAAACGAAAGATATTGGCAAAGACATAGACGAGTTAGCAGCAACTCAATATTTTAATAAGAAGGATAGATTTAGCCCATTTTACTTTGAAAATGCAGGATTAAATTATTCTTATATATTAGCTACCTACTCATTATTCACATTAGTAGGGGTCTTAGTAGCAACGGTATTTTTATTAGCAGCAGGTAGCTTCGTTTACTTTAAACTGCATACCTCTCTAGAAAGAGAAAAGCGTAAATTCGATGTCTTAAAGCGAATGGGCTTAACAGATACAGAGCTCAAAAAGCTTGTGAATCGTCATTTATTCCCACAATTTTTCTTGCCATGGGGTGTTGCAATGATGCATAGTGCCTTTGCATTTCTTATGGTTCAAGGTATCTTGAAGGATATTGCTAATATTTCCATTGTCAAAGAAGTTGTCTTTGCTTTTGGATTTTTTGTTTTAATACAAGTGGTCTATTTTTATTTGATTCGTTGGCGATACATCTCGCATATTCGTTCGTGATCAAAATGTACGAAAGAGAAAAAAATGAATTATTTGACGTAATTTTAGACATGAAATAAAAAGTTTCGTTGTCTTTTACATATATTTCTTATATAATATTACTGAATAATGATTCATTTTATCTCCATTCAGTAGAAGACTCCCACCTCTAAGGTGGTGAGGTGGATTCGGGTGTGATTCCTTTTTAAGGGATGTCCATATGTCTACTGAATGAAGATAAAGCCTCCGGCGGATGTCACGGATTTTAAAAGGAATGCACAAAGGATGTTAGCCTAAAACCTTCGCATCCTGCGAAAACGGCTAACTGACCTGCATCGGTAAAAGCGCCACGTCCTGTGGCATTACCGAAATGACCGACATCGTGTCGGCCCTCGTGCAGGCCTGGACACAATTCAAAATCCGGACTTCAATTACGCCAAGGCGAAATTGATACGATAAAGGGGATGGTGTAATTGAATTTAGTTTCAAGTGTTCGTCAACAAGCATTAGAGCAACCGGATAAAATTGCGTATCATTTTATGGGGAAAGATACGACGTACGGTGAGTTTGAACACACAGTTGGTCGCTTTGCAAAGGGGTTAGAAGATATAGGGGTAGAAAAAGGGGACCATGTGGCGTTTTTACTCGGCAATACACCACATTATTTAATTGCGTTATATGCAACAATGCGTTTAGGGGCAACGGCAATTCCGATTAATCCAATCTATACACCGGATGAAATTTCGTATATTTTGCATAATGGTGATGTAAAAGCTGTTATTGCACTTGATGCACTTCTTCCATTAGTAGAAATGGGTGTACATGCTTTTCCAAAAATAAAAACATTTGTTGTTTGTGAAACAACAGCAGATGTTGCTGAAAAAGTAACGACTTTATCCGAAGAGGCAAAGGCGAAAATTCATTTATTTTCACAAGTAATTGCTAGTGCATCGGACTCTGTACAACCAGTAGAAGTAGCTGACGATGATAATGCAATTATTTTATATACTTCAGGAACGACAGGTACTCCAAAGGGTGCAATGCTGACTCATAAAAATATCTATTCAAATGCACGAGATGTAGCACATTATTTAGGCTATCAAGCAGATGATCGTATTATTGCGACATTACCAGTTTTCCATGTATTTGCGTTAACTGTCGTTGTCAATGCACCTTTATTGAGTGGAGCAACGGTTTTACTTGAACCACGTTTTAGTCCAACTGAAATCTTTAAATTAACGAAGGAACAAAAGGCAACCGTCTTCGCTGGTGTGCCAACTATGTATAACTTCTTGTATCAATTACCTGAAAGTAATCCTGAAGATTTCTCAACAATACGTTTAGCGATTTCAGGTGGCGCGTCTCTACCTGTAGCACTATTACATAATTTCGAGAAGAAATTTAATGTGCGTGTTTCAGAGGGCTTTGGCTTATCGGAAGCTTCACCAGTAACGTGCTTTAACCCGTTGGAACGTGAGCGTAAGGCAGGTTCTATTGGGACATCCATTTCCAATGTTAAAAATAAGGTGGTGGATGTTAATGGTCAAGAAGTGCCCGTTGGCGAAGTAGGGGAGCTGATTGTACGAGGGCCTAACGTTATGAAGGGCTATTATAAGTTACCTGAAGAAACAGCGATGGCGATACGTGATGGCTGGTTATACACAGGGGACTTAGCAAAAATGGACGAAGAAGGGTACTTTTACATCGTTGATCGGAAAAAAGATATGATTATTGTAGGCGGATTTAACGTCTATCCAAGAGAGGTTGAAGAAGTACTCTTTGCTCATAATAATATCGTTGAAGCGGCAGTTGTAGGTTACCCAGACCCTAACTTAGGTGAGGCAGTTCATGCATATGTTGTTTTAAAAGATACAGATGCAACTTCAGCAGAAGACCTTATCGCATACTGTGCAAAGCATATGGTGAAATACAAGGTGCCTAAAGTAATTGAGATTATCGATGAATTACCAAAAAATACGACAGGAAAAATTTTACGTCGGTCATTAAAAGAAAAAGTATAAGAAACTGTAGCTACTATTGAAAAATAGTAGCTTTTTTTATCCAGCATAAATGAACAGTTAGATTCACAGTTCAAGATTTAAGAGAATTCACTTGAGGCAAATATTACAGCAATGTAAAAAAACATGGCCTCTTATTTAAATAAGTTGAGTGTGTATGTCTGTAAGTGATAAAATCAAACTTGTGAAATCTACATACTTTTTAAGGGCTTGTCATATAGTGAGGGAGAAGTAACACTATAGACAGTAAACAAAAATGGAACCCTTTGGTGTCTAGCTACGTCAAAGCCTTTAGAAAATTCAATTGAAAGAGAGCATACGAAAAAATGATAGAACTCATCAAGGAGTTAATAAATTTTATTATGCATATTGATGTGCATTTAGAGGAGATCATTCATAAATTTGGTAATTTGAGTTATCTCGTTTTATTTGCAATTGTTTTTGTTGAAACAGGTGTCGTAATTTTCCCATTCCTACCAGGTGATTCATTGCTTTTTGCAAGTGGTACATTAGCAGCAGCAATGGGCGCATTTAATATGTGGATATTAATTCCCGTGTTTTTAGCGGCTGCAATTTTAGGGGATACGATGAACTATCATATTGGTCAAAAAGTGGGAACATCCATTCCACCAAAGAGCTTTCTTGGTAGAGTCGTTAAAAAAGAGCGTATGGAAGCAGCAGAAAAGTTCTTTAATAAACACGGTGGAAAAACGATCGTCATCGCACGTTTTATGCCTTTCATCCGTACATTCATACCATTTGTTGCAGGGGCTAGTAAAATGAAGTATAGCTACTTCATCATGTATAATGTTGTAGGTGCAGTGTTATGGGTACTCAGCTGTACATTACTAGGTTATTTCTTTGGTAATATTCCTATTATTAAAAATAACTTCTCAACGGTTCTTATATTAATTATCTTGCTTTCAGTTGTACCAGCTGTTATTGGTGCTATTAAAGCAAAAACAAGTAGAAAATAAAACAAGGACAGTCCAAATGTGATGAAAAATCACTTAGGACTGTCCTTGTTTTTTTACTATCTAAAAAAGACCTTGGGAATCTTCCAGAACTGTACTTCGTGGAATGTCGATAACGATGACATTTGAATAGAACATTGCATATGGTTTATGCTCTATCTCACGATTCATATCTAAAATACCTAATGTTGCATTTATACGATAATAATTTATTTGTTGTTTAGAAAGAGCTTCAATAAATAATTGGTTTTGTGCCACGTATACGTTCGGTAGCGGTACTTCGTCTGAAAGATCAATACCTTCTACAATGACAGGAAATTGATAATAGGTAACAAGAGCTTTTCCAGATTCAATATTGTCATTATAACGCACTCGAAAATTAATGCTTGAACCACTGTCACCTTCATTTATAACAACAGGTAATGTATTTCCTTCATATTTCAAGTCCCATGTTTTCTTTTTGTACTCCTCTGTTAAATAAGAAGAATCGTCTTCTTGATCGTACTTTTGTATTTGATCTAATTTTATCTCAAGTTGTTTAATTTTAGAAAAGGAAAGTAATGGTATTTTTGATTCTGAAAAAAAGCTAATATAAAGGAAAGCAATAAGTCCAAGTACGATATAGCTAGTAATGCCAATTATAATACGCTTAGGGGTCCAAATTTTAATTTTTTTACTTAATTTACCAAGTAATAGAACAATAGCCGCTATGAATAGCAGTGGTATAAAAAATAAGAAGAATGTCGTTGTCATTTGCGAGACACCTCCGATTTATCAGCAATCCGAATAGTGAGGCTAAAGCATAATACAGCCACAAACAAATAAAGAACACTAATCATAAGATTGGATAACATTATTATTGGCAAAAGGTTAATAGACCCTGGTGACATAAAAATTAATATGAGGCCTAACAATATAAACATAGATACAAATATTTTTATAACTGCTGGTCCCTTGAAAATGGTGCCTAGTAGTAAGCCCATTGCGCCAAATAAACAAATGCTACTGAAACATAATATTAATATTGATGGTGAAATAAATAGATTGTCTATTACTAAAGAATTCTTTTCTGCTAATGCAATTCCTAATGCTTGTAAATAGTAAGTGGAAATCATAATGATGACTGCAAAAAAACTGTAAATAATTATGACAAATATATTTGCAATGGCGCTAGATGTCCGACTAGAAATAACGGATAAATCATCAATGCGATGCGCTTTTGTCGTAAAGAGAAGTGCTACAATAAATGCCCAAATTGCTGAAATTATAAGAATCATATCGAGTGAATAATTAGAGAACTGAACATTTAAACTTCCCTGCCCACTCCCAGAAGACCCACTCCCAGAGCCAAATGTTAAAATGCCAAAAATGATTTGTACAATAACTAAGGAACTGAGGGCAGAAATATATAATTTTGCTTTCCATTTCACCTGTTTTATTACAATTGTTTTCAGTGAAATATTAGTCAAAGATTGCATCAATATCACTTCCTTTTTTACTTGTTAAATACTTGCAGACTTCACTTGCGTTAAGGGATGATACCGTAATGCCTTTTGCTCGAAGTATTTCTTCTGAGACGAATAGTTTACTAGCATCTATTATTGCTGAGGTCATTCCTGCCATAATCTTTTGAGCGTATACTTCCGTCTCAGAGAGCAGATCTGCAAGTGCATCACTTGGTCCGCTAAGTGATATGAGCTGTTCCTTAAATTCATCTAATGGCGCGTGGGCAATGACAGAGCCTTCATCCATCAATAATATTTCTTCTAAAATAGATTCCATCTCTTGCAAATGGTGACTAGTAATTAAAAACGTTCGTGGAAAGGCTAGGTATTCCTTTAAAATCGCCCTGTAAAAATCTGTACGAATCACTTCGTCCATGCCATTCATCGGTTCGTCTAAAATCGTTAGTGCACAGCGGCTTACTAATCCGTAAACAAGGTTAAAGGTTGCCAATTGCCCCTTAGATAGTTGCTGATGCTTTGCTGTGAGATCTATCCCTGCATAATCGAGCATGCGATAAGCTAATTCATTTTGCCAATTAGGATAAAAATCGGCCCCCATCTTTAGAATATCTTCGAGCGATAAGTAATCAGAGAAACTTAATCGATCATCGATAAAAATCATATTGGCAGCAGTTTGAATATTATTAAAGGGATTTTCATTAAACACTTTGCATGACCCAGTTGTAGGCTTTATATAGCCTGCAAAAATATTAAGTAATGTCGACTTACCAGCACCATTGCGACCAATAATACCGATAATTTTCTCTGCATCAATAGCGCAAGTTACGCGCTGTAGTGCATGACGACGTCCAAAGCTTTTAGATAACTCCTCACATTGAATAATATTCATGCCAATCCCTCCTGTGTTTTTCGAATAAGCACTAGCAATTCTTCATCAGATACAAGTAAACGTTTTGCCTCTAATACGATTTCTTGTGCCATTTTCGTCAATATTTCGTTTCGACGTTTCATTAAAATTCGTTCCTTTGCATCCGTAGCGACAAACATACCTAACCCCCGTTTTTTATATAAAAGTTGCTCTTCAAGTAAAATTGTCAGCCCTTTACCAGCTGTAGCAGGATTTATATTGAATAATTCAGCTAGTTGATACTGTGAATAGACCTTCTCGTCAGCCTGTAATCGATCGGCAATGATTTCGTGCTGTAGCCATTCAGCAATTTGAATATAAATCGGTGTTGTACCATCTAGATGAACGTGCATCGAAAAACCCCCCTTCATTCCTACGTAACATAGTGCATTAGTGTTGTAATGTACTATAAGATGAAAATTGGTAAATGTCAATATAAAAAGAGAATATCTTACAAATCTACTTACCCTCGGAAGCAGGACGAATACCCGCGGAAGCAGAGGAAATACCCGCGGAAGCAGGACGAATACCCGCGGAAGCAAGGTAAATGCCCGCGAAGCAAAGCAATACCCGCGGAAGCAGGACGAATACCCGCGAAAGCAAGGCGAATACCCGCGGAAGCAAGGTAAATACCCGCGAAGCAAAGCAATACCCGCGGAAGCAGAGGAAATATCCGCGGAAACAGGACGAATACCCGCGGAAGCAGAGGAAATACCCGCGGAAGCAGAGGAAATACCCGCGGAAGCAAGGCGAATACCCGCGAAGCAAAGCAATACCCGCGGAAGCAGGAGGAATACCCGCGGAAGCAGAGGAAATACCCGCGAAAGCAAGGCGAATACCCGCGGAAGCAAGGCGAATACCCGCGGAAGCAAGGCGAATACCCGCGGAAGCAGGACAAATACCCGCGGAAGCAAGGCAAATACCCGCGGAAGCAGAGGAAATACCCGCGGAGGCAGGACGAATACCCGCGAAGCAAAGCAATACCCGCGGAAGCAGGACGAATACCCGCGGAAGCAGAGGAAATACCCGCGAAAGCAGAGGAAATACCCGCGAAAGCAGAGGAAATACCCGCGAAAGCAGAGGAAATA
>NZ_LITM01000016.1:99333-120311 GCF_001275675.1 Lysinibacillus sp. FJAT-14745
ATACCCGCGGAAGCAGGGCGAATACCCGCGGAAGCAAGGTAAATGCCCGCGAAGCAAAGCAATACCCGCGGAAGCAGGAGGAATACCCGCGGAAGCAGAGGAAATACCCGCGAAAGCAAGGCGAATACCCGCGGAAGCAGGAGGAATACCCGCGGAAGCAGGGCGAATACCCGCGAAGCAAAGCAGGACGAATACCCGCGGAAGCAAGGCGAATACCCGTGGAAGCAAAGCAATACCCGCGAAAGCAAGGCAAATAAGGAAGGATTGAGTGAATTTGAAAATGATAGGTCGGAAAATGGAATATATAATTTAGATGAGTAATTTGGAATTTAAGGTAACAATTTTGGAGGCTCAGTAATGAGGATATGTCGATTGGAATGAAGACAAGTCGACTTTTTGGGGATACCGTCATAGTGGCTCATCGGACTTCTTTAGCTGGAACGAAAATCCACCACGCTATGTGATGATTTGTTTTATTGTATATGATGTTAATTCATGTTAGAAGATTTTTAGACAGTCAGTTGAATGACAAGCAGAGAGCAATGAAAGGTGCTATACTATTAAATACTAGAATATGGAGAAATGGGGGGCGACGAAATGGAAGTATTTATCGGCAGACAGCCTATTTTTAACCTTCATGAACAGGTCGTTGCATATGAATTATTATATCGTAGCAAAAACGTGAATGCTTTTCCAATGGTCGATTCAGATGCTGCAACTATCGATGTACTAGTAAACTCATTTCTTTCAATTGGCATTGAAGAGGTAACAAAAGGTAAACCTAGTTTTGTTAATTTTACAGAAAACTTGCTTATGAGTCACTTAAATGAATTCTTAAATCCATCGCAAGTTGTTATTGAGATTTTAGAGGACGTTCCTCTTACACCTCAGTTAGTAGAGAGAGTCATTGAGTTGAAATCATATGGGTTTAAAATTGCATTAGATGATTTTATATTGGATGATGAGGTACAAGTATATGATGAGTTATTTACTTATATTGATTTTATAAAAGTTGACTTTTTATTATCACCATTACTTGAGCGAATGGAAATTGAAAATAAAGTGAAAGAAAATTTTCCTCACATAAAATTACTAGCTGAGAAGGTCGAGACACGAAATCAATTTGAAGTGGCAAAGCATTCTGGCTATGAATTATTTCAAGGCTATTTTTTTGAACAACCTCAAATCATTACAGCAACCGATATACCTGCTAATACGATTCAATATTTATATATTATTACGCTTTTAAAAGAAGAGGAACCAAATGTACAGTTATTAGCTGAAAATATTGAGCGTGATATTTCATTAACGTATAAATTATTGCAAATGATTAATAATTCAGAGATGCGTTCTAAATCCAAGGTTCGTTCGATAAAACAAGCGATTATATTACTCGGTGTTTCAAATTTACGAAAATGGATTTATTTATTGGCGATGCGAGAAATGGATATAAATGCTGATAATGATCTTTTTATAGAAGTCATGCGTACATCATTATTTAGAGCAAAAGTATGTGAGAAATTAGCCAAGCTTTCCTATAAGAAAAACTTCTCTGAATATTTTTTAGTGGGCATGTTTTCATTGATAGACACTTTGTTGCAAAGACCGCTGACTGTTATTTTGCAGCAGCTACCTTTCTCAGAAGACATAACAGAAACAATTTTAGGTAATCAAACTGAAATGACACCTTATCTGGATTTCAGTATTGCGTTAGGCAAGTTAGATTGGTCTACTTTAGAAAAATTAGCTCCTCAGCTCAATATGGATTTAACTAATATTGATCTTTTATACAATGAAGCAATGGAGTGGGCAGAAAAGTCTTTATAAAAACAAGGATTAATTCGAAAATCTGTTCTTGAGTTAAGTATATACTTTAGTGAAAAGTAAAAAATAAGTTATCTTAAAATTCTTTTTAAGGTAGCTTATTTTTTATGTTTTTAACTTCTTTCAGCAAATGTCTTTTTTAGCGAAAGCGAAGCGTCAGCAAAAAGCGCCCAGTCGGAACGGAAATCAACCCCACATTAAGAAGATGAACCAAATTATAAAAATACATGTTTCCTTCATCAAGACGAAGTTCTCAATGCGAAGACTATTTGCTATAATCATTTCGTCTTTAAAAAATTCTGATAGTTGAAGTGGGCGTGGGGGAAATGAATCAAATTTATGATGTAAGGGAAAGCATTATGGAGTATGTGTACGTTATAGTAGGAGCGGCAATTATTGCTATTGGCTTCAATGTATTCTTGCTACCAAATCAAATAGCTTCTGGCGGAGTAAGCGGGATTAGTACAATTTTACACGGTTTATTTGGTTGGAATCCTGGTTTTGTACAATATGCATTCAATATTCCATTATTTATAGCAGGTGTATTATTTCTTGGGAAAAAGTTTGGGATAAAATCGTTTATTGGAACAATAACATTACCGTTTATTGTATTACTAACAAACAGTTGGGGACCATGGACAGATAATCCTTTACTCGGTGCACTTTTTGGGGGAATTGTGGTCGGTTTAGGAATAGGACTTGTCTTTAAGGGGAATGCTTCTACTGGTGGCACTGATTTACTAGCACAAATAATTACAAAGTATACCGGAATAACGCTTGGTACAAGTGTACTTTTAATTGATGGGATTATCGCAATTAGTGCAGCAATTGTTTTTGACTTAGAGAAAGGTTTGTATGCCCTAATTGGACTTTATGTCACTACAAAAACGATTGATATTATTCAGCTCGGCTTTAGTCAGTCTAAAATGGTTTACATTATTACGATGAAACAAGATGAAGTACGTGATGCCATTTATGCCGAGATCAATCGAGGTGTGACAAAGTTGTCTGCTATAGGTGGCTATACAGGGGAAACACGACCAGTACTTATGGTTGTTGTTTACCAAACAGAGTTCACAAAGCTGAAACAAATCATTAAAAACGTTGATCCATCAGCGTTTGTGATCGTTTCTAATGCTTATGAGGTGTTAGGAGAAGGTTTCAAACGTGCATAATTTTGGTATAATGTCGGGGAAAGATACTTATTTACTTTGAGGAGGGGCCCTAATGAAAAAGGCAATGTTAACATTAGCGATAGGTTCAGCAATCTTCTTAGCTGCTTGTGGCGGAAGTAAAACGGCAACTGAAGGTACTAAAACAACTGCTTCAGATGGCCAGACAATTGCTATGAAATCTTGTATTACTTGCCATGGTGGTGAGCTACAAGGCCAAAATAATGCACCAAAAATTAGCGATGTAGGTTCTCGTATGACAGAAAAAGAAATTTTAAATGTTATTGAAAATGGTAAAGGTTCAATGCCTGCTGGTATTGTTAAAGGTGCAGATGCAGAAGCAGTTGCAAAATGGTTAGCTACACAAAAATAAAGCAATAATGAAACTAGCGGGTTGATGAACCGCTAGTTTTTTATATTTTGTAGTATTTTTAGTCAGGGCAGACAGAGTGTAAATACATTTCTTTTATACATAGACATGCTAAAATAAAGTGAAACTGCAATCATTATGCTGATTGCTAGTTAACGCAGGACAAAACATCATTCCTTTGAATGGAGGCTACTAAACATTGGTCGTAGTATTAACAAGAGACGTTATGGAGAAATTTAAGTTAGAACTATTAGCTGGTGAAGAAGGGATAGGAAGAACGATTGTTACTAGTGATATTTCAAGACCAGGGCTCGAGATGGCGGGGTATTTTACGCATTATCCTGCAAATCGAGTACAATTGCTAGGAAAAACAGAACTTTCTTTTTTTGAAATGCTGCCTGCAGATGTGAAACTGGAGCGCATGCGTCTTCTATGTTCGCAGGATACGCCAGCTATTATTATTTCTCGTGATTTAGAGGTACCTAAGGAACTTATTCAAGCGTCCAATGAAAAACATGTACCTGTATTTAAAACACATATGACAACAACGAAATTTTCGAGTAGGCTCACAAACTATTTAGAAGGTCGCCTAGCACCAATGACTGCTGCTCATGGCGTTTTAGTTGATGTATACGGTATCGGTGTGCTAATTATCGGAAAAAGTGGTGTAGGGAAAAGTGAAACAGCACTTGAGCTTGTCAAGAAGGGGCACCGTTTAGTGGCTGATGATTGTGTGGAGATCCGTCAGGAATCAGAGAATTTTTTAATTGGGAGCCCACCTCCTCTTTTAGAACATTTACTCGAAATTCGAGGCATTGGTATTATCGATATTATGACTCTCTTTGGAGCAAGTGCGATACGACCGTACAAGCGTATCACATTAGTTATCGAATTAGAAATATGGGATCCAGAAAAAGTATATGATCGTCTAGGTTTAGAGGAAGAAAAAATGAAAATCATTGATACGGAATTAACAAAGTTAACGATTCCTGTAAGGCCTGGACGAAACGTGTCTGTTATTATTGAAGTAGCAGCAATGAATTATCGTTTGAAAAAGATGGGTGTTAATGCAGCCGAGGAGTTTTCTAGACGATTAGATGAGGTAATTTCATCAACAGATGAATTGGATGATTAATCGTGTTTACTATGATTCAATTGCAAATGCAATGAATTGATTTGAGAGGAGCATAAGATGGATTTATTATTATTACAAATTAATCCGATCGCTTTCCATTTAGGACCTATCGATGTTCGTTGGTATGGGTTACTAATCGTATCGGGTATTATTTTGGCTTATTTTGTAGGACAAAGAGAGGCTGTTAAGAGAGGCTTACCTGAGGATTTTCTTGCGGATTTATTATTATGGGCTGTTCCTATATCCATAATATGTGCACGTATTTACTATGTTACGATGCGTTGGGATTATTATAGTGCAAACCCTGGGAAGATTATTGAAATTTGGAATGGTGGTATCGCTATTCATGGTGCTCTTATTGGCGCATTTTTGACAGCTTACATATTCACACGTAGAAGAAATATTAGCTTTTTACGAGTAGCGGATATTGCGGCACCGAGTATTTTAATTGGACAAATAATTGGCCGATGGGGTAATTTTATGAACCAGGAAGCTTATGGTGGTCCAGTATCACGTGAATTTTTAGAACATCTAATGCTGCCGGATTGGATTATTAATCAAATGTATGTTGAAGAATTAGGAACATACGTACATCCTACTTTTTTATATGAATCCGTCTGGAACTTTATTGGGCTAATAATTTTATTAGTTTTACGCAAAGTAAATTTAAATCGTGGTGAAATATTCTTCGGCTATATAATTTGGTATTCAATCGGTCGCTTCTATATAGAAGGCATGCGTACAGATAGCCTGTATTTAGTAGGAGATTTACGTTCAGCTCAGGTTGTTTCAATAATAGGTATTGTTGTGGGTCTTGGTGCAATTATTTACCGACGTATAAAAGTAAAACCTGCAGTAAAGTATTTAGATGATAAATAAGGGGTGCAAAGCATGACTGTAAAGGCATTACTATTTGATTTTGATGGTACATTACTCAATACAAATGATTTAATCATTCAAACGTTTATGCATGTTTTAAACGAGCGATTTCCCGGGCAATATTCGCCAAAAGATTGCCTGAAATTCCTTGGGCCGTCCTTAAAACAGACATTTACTGACATTGCTCCTGGTGAAGAGGAATCAATGATAGCAAAATATCGTGAATATAATGAATTACATCACGATGAGCTTGTCACTCAATATCCTGATGTTGTATCAACATTAGAGCAATTAAAGGCTATGGGTATCAAATTAGCGATTGTGTCTACAAAGCGTAATGGGATGATTGACCGTGGTCTATCTGTACTCGATGCAAGTCATTTATTTGATATCCGTATTGGCACGGATGATGTAAAAAATGTAAAGCCTGATCCAGAACCAGTTTTGCTTGCGCTTGAACGCCTTGATGTAAACAAGGAAGACGCGATTATGATTGGTGACAATTCTCACGATATTGAGGCAGGACACAAAGCTGGAATTAGAGCAGCTGGTGTCGCATGGGCATTTAAAGGTGAGGAATACTTACAGCAATTCAAACCGGAATATATGTTGCATCATATGACGGATTTATTTGAAATTGTGAAAGAGGGGTAAGTAAATGGCACGTAAAACAGAACGCTACCGTGTCGAAGGAGCAAACTCGCTTTGGAATATTTATGATACGGTGTCCTTTTGGAAGGTGATGAAGTGTTTCGTTGTCATTCAAATTGGACGCTTCACACCATTTTTACGTGTGAAAAACTGGTTGTATCGAACTTTTTTAAAAATGGAGATTGGTGAACAAACTTCTTTAGCTTTAATGGTCATGCCAGATACGATGTTTCCGGAACGTATTCATATCGGTAACAATACCGTTGTAGGCTTTAGTACGACTATTTTGGCGCATGAATATTTAATAGAGGAATATCGTCTGGGAGATGTTCATATTGGCAATGAAGTAATGGTTGGTGCCAATTCAACGATACTACCAGGTGTTACGATAGGTGACGGTGCGATTGTGTCAGCGGCAACCCTAGTCCACAAAGATGTGCCAGCTGGCTGTCTAGCAGGCGGTAATCCTATGCGAATTATTTATACAGCTGAACAAATGGCGGAGCGCAAACGCAATGAAGTAGTGGAATGGTGCACGCCAAAAAAATAATAATATCTACACTGTGCATGCTTTACTGTGCACAGTGTTTTTTTGTTGTTGACTATTGTAATAATGAAATTAAAGTATGATTCTCCGGCAAAACGAGAGGTTCACATGACATACGTTTTAACAGAATGACATTCAACTTTTTAGTTTTATCTACTAACTTTCATGTTTTATCACCCAACTTCTGAAATTTATCGACATCCACCTTCCAAAGGGCGAAAAAGGTTTCATTACACAAAACTGTGTGTGAATCCTTTTACTTTCTATGTCGTCAAGTTCACCTCAATTAACTGGTTCACATGACATACGTTTTAACAGAATGACATCAACTTTTTAGTTTTATCGACTAACTTTTGAAATTTATCTACTAACTTTCACGTTTTATCTACTAACTTTTGAAATTTATCTACTAACTTTCACGTTTTATCACCCAACTTCTAAATTTATCGACATCCACCTACCAAAGAGCAAAAAAGATTCACACAGATTTTTGTCTAAAGGTTTACAAGTTTAAGAAGAAATAAGCTTACTCCGTTGAATAAAGTTCCAATTTTTTTATTTTTAAGTATAATTAACAGAATAATCAGTAATGAAATTATTTGATAATTCATAAGGAGTTGCATTGACTAGCAAGAAGAAATAAGTTAGAATTCTTTCATAATCTAATTCTCTAACACTCTAGTGAATTAAAGTGAAACGTGAGGAAGTGTCAAAATGTCGTCGATTAAAATGTTTGAGAAACCACTTGGAATGCGCGATACATTTCCGCAAATATTTGAAAAGGTAGAGGCTGTAAGAAATACAGGGCGAGACTTTTTATACAGAAGAGGCTATGAATTTATTAAAACGCCTGCAGTAGAGTATTTTGATACAGTCGGTAAAGCATCAGCAATAGCCGATGCGCATTTATTTAAATTAGTAGATAGCCAAGGCAACACGTTAGTACTACGACCTGATATGACAACACCGATTGCACGTGTAGCAACATCAAAATTATTAAAAGAGATGATTCCTTTACGCCTTGCTTATTTTGCTAGTGTCTTTCGCGCACAGGAAGCGGAAGGTGGACGCCCAGCAGAATTTGATCAGATGGGGATTGAGTTAATTGGAGACAATTCTGTATTTGCGGATGCTGAGGTTATAGTTACGGCAATGGAGTTATTAAAGCAATTTGGATTAGCGAAATTTAAGGTGACGATCGGTCATGCAGGTATATTAAATTGTATTTTACAAGATTATACAGAAAGCATAGAACAACAAAATATACTTCGGACACTACTTGTGCAACGCAATTATGTAGGGTTTGAGGAAGCAGTAGAATCATTTGATTTACCTAAAACAAAATCCGATGCATTATTGCAATTCATTGAAGAAGCTATGAATTTAAAAGAAATACAAGATATTGAAAAATATGTGCGGAAAAATGACGCATTAGAATATATGCAACAGCTCGCTAAGCTACTTGAAATGGCAGACTTAGCGCATTATGTAGCCTTTGATTTTACACTTTCTAGTCACATGAGCTATTACACAGGTATGTTATTTGAAGTGTTTGCAACTGGTAGTGGTTTTCCATTAGGCAATGGTGGACGCTATGACGGATTGTTGGAGGTATTTGGCTCAAAAGTAGGTGCTACAGGATTTAGTATTCGTGTGGACCGCCTATTAGAAACAATTGATGCGCAATCTGATGAACGACAAGAAGCTACAGTCGTGCTATTTGAGGAAGAACAATTTGAAGCGGCTCTTGCAAAGGTACAGACGCTACGAGCAGCTGGTAAACAAGTTACCTTACAGTTAAGAAGTAGCCTTGTCGATGAAGCAGCTTTTTTAGCACACTTTAAAGAGGTAATTGTTGTGGGACAGGAGGACGTTGATGGTGAATGAATTAACGATTGCTATGCCGAAGGGACGCATTTTTGACGAGGCATACCAGATGCTTATAGAAGCCGGCTTTAATTTACCAGAAGAAGTCGAAATGTCCCGTAAATTAATGCTTGAAATTCCAGAAGAGAAAATTCGTTTTATATTAGCAAAGCCAATGGATGTTCCTGTTTATGTTGAGCATGGTGTAGCGGACATTGGTATTGCTGGTAAGGATGTTTTGTTAGAACAGCAACGACAAGTGCATGAATTACTGGATTTAAAAATAAGTACTTGTTATATCGCATCAGCAGGCTTACCTAATACGACGATGAATGAAATTGCACCGAGAATAGCGACAAAATATCCTAATATTGCAATGAAATATTATAAGGGTATTGGAGAGCAGGTTGAAATTATTGAGCTAAACGGATCGATTGAATTGGCGCCCATGATTGGCTTAGCAGATCGAATTGTCGATATTGTTTCAACAGGCCGGACGCTAAAAGAAAATGGCTTAGTAGAGTATGAATTTATTACAGACGTATCATCACGATTAATTGCCAACCCAGTAAGCTATCGCATGAAGAGTGACCGTATTATCGATCTTGTGAAACGTTTAAAAAAGTGCGTTAAATAAAAATGTCTACTGTCTGGAAGAGGCACATCCCTAGATTTAAAGGAGATTAATCCTATGAAAATAACAAAGCTAGCAAAAGGTATTTCCTTAAAACGACCACTTGAAGGTGGCAATGAAGAACAGTTAAAGGTTGTGCGTCAAGTATTGGCAGATGTTCGTGCACAAGGTGACGCCGCCATTCGTGTCTATACAGAAAAATGGGATGGCTTTGCCCCTGATCATTTACGCGTAACGAAGGAAGAAATAGAAGAGGGCGCAAATTTGATTGATCAACAGCTTTATGCTGATTTGACAGAAGCTGCCCAAAATATTCGCTTTTATCACGAACAGCAAAAACGTTCAGGTTATCGCTTAGAACTAAAAGATGGCTCCTGGCTTGGGCAACGAATTACTGCGCTCGATGCAGTAGGTCTTTATGTTCCTGGCGGTACAGCAGCATACCCATCGTCAGTCTTGATGAACGTTATTCCTGCACAGGTAGCGGGTGTTAAACGCATTGTTATTACATCTCCAGCAGGTCGAGATGGGAAGTTACCTCCAGGTGTACTTGCTGCAGCGCACATTTTAGGAGTAGAAGAAATATATAAAATCGGTGGAGCTCAGGCGATTGCAGCTCTTGCATATGGCACAGAGACAATTTCTCCAGTTGATAAAATTACAGGTCCAGGAAATATTTTTGTAGCATTAGCAAAACGTGAAGTATTTGGTGAGGTAGCGATTGATATGATTGCAGGTCCAAGTGAAATTGCAGTGTTAGCAGACGACACAGCATTTGCTGATGAAATCGCGGCTGATCTTTTATCACAGGCTGAGCATGATAAATTGGCTTGTGCCATTTTAGTGACGACTTCTGAGCAATTGGCTAAAAAAGTAGTTGATGAAGTGGAGAAACAATTAATGACTTTACCGCGTGAAGAAGTAGCACGTGCATCTATCGAAAACTTTGGTGCTATTTATGTGGCTGACACGATGGCAGATGCCATAGAGGCTATTAATTCGCTAGCGCCTGAGCATTTAGAAATTGTGACAAAAGATGATGAGGCTGTAGCTGAACAAGTACGACATGCAGGTGGTATTTTCATTGGTCGTTATAGTTCTGAACCAGTTGGTGATTACTTTGCAGGGACAAATCATGTGCTGCCGACGAATAGCACTGCACGCTTTGCAAGTGGCTTAAACGTCGATGATTTTGTGAAAAAATCGAGCGTCGTCTTTTATAGTGAAAAAACTTGGGCAGAGAATGCACCGAAAATTGCACGTCTAGCACGTATGGAAGGCTTAGAGGGCCATGCTCGTGCAGTCGAATCACGTGGATGGGAAAAGGAGTAGTACAATGACTGAAAAGAAACGATATGCAAAAGTTGAACGTACAACAAATGAAACTCAAATTTCGGTAGCCATCGATTTAGATGGTGAAGGAAAGGCGGATATTAAAACGGGTGTTGGCTTTATGGATCACATGCTTGACCTATTTATCAAACATGGGCTTTTTGATGGGACGATACAAGCGAATGGTGATACATACATAGACGATCATCATACAACGGAAGACCTCGGAATTGTATTAGGCCAAGCTATTCGTGAAGCGCTCGGTGATAAAAAAGGCATCAAGCGTTACGGCACAGCATTTGTGCCAATGGATGATGCGCTTGCACAGGTCGTTGTGGATTGCTCGAATCGTCCGCACTTAGAATATCGTGTGCCACAGTTGAAGGAAAAGGTCGGTAGTTTCGATACTGAATTAGTACATGAATTTTTGTGGAAGTTTGCACTTGAGGCTCGGATGAATGTTCATGTCATCGTACCTTATGGCCATAATACACATCATATTATTGAAGCTATTTTTAAAGCGTTAGCACGTGCCATTGACGCAGCAGTGGAAATTGATCCACGTGTTAAAGGTGTACCATCGACTAAGGGGCTGTTAACGTGAAAATAGGTGTTATTGATTATGGCATGGGGAATTTATTTAGTGTTGAACAGGCATTAAAACGACTTGGCTGTGAGGTTGTTGTCACGGCTGATGAAACAGTGCTAGATGCAACAGATGCACTGTTGCTTCCTGGTGTTGGGGCATTTCCAGATGCCATCAAACGTTTAGCTGAAACGAATTTAGATCGATATTTACACAAGGCAAAAGCTGAAAATCGCCCACTTCTCGGAATTTGCCTAGGAATGCAATTATTATTTGAGCAAAGTGAAGAAGTGGCCCCAACGAAAGGTCTAGGCTTTTTTAAAGGAAGCATTAAACAATTTAGTGGTGACAACGCAGGGCAGAAGTACCGAGTACCGCATATGGGCTGGAATGAACTCGTAGTAACAAAACGTCCTCCATGGTTAAACGGTGAAGTAACGGCAAAGCATGTTTATTTTGTACACTCATTTTATGCAACTGATATCGAAGAAACGGAGCTTGTCGCTTATGCCGATTATCATGGAATTAAGGTTCCTGGCATTGTGGCAAATGGCTCTGTTACGGGCATGCAGTTCCACCCCGAAAAGTCAGGTGAACTAGGCGTGTATTTATTAGAGCAGTGGTTGAAGGGGGTGGCATCATGTTAACAAAGCGCATTATTCCATGTCTTGATGTGAAAGAGGGGCGTGTTGTAAAAGGTGTACAGTTTGTATCATTACGTGATGCAGGTGACCCCGTGGAGCTTGCCAAGTTTTATGATGAGCAAGGGGCGGATGAGCTTGTGTTTCTAGATATCTCGGCATCGCATGAAGGACGTGAAACAATGGTTGATGTCGTACGGCAAACTGCAGCTACATTAGCCATTCCATTTACAGTAGGTGGTGGAATTCGTACATTAGATGATATGAAACGTATTTTACGAGCAGGTGCTGATAAAGTATCGGTGAACACTTCTGCTATAGAGCGACCAGAGCTCATTAAAGAAGGTTCTGACTTTTTTGGCGCACAATGTATCGTTGTAGCTATTGATGCCCGCTATAGTGAGGAAGATGCCACATGGATGGTTTATACGCATGGAGGCCGAAACAAAACAACATGGCGAGCAACTGAATGGGCGAAAGAAGTGGTTCGTTTAGGTGCCGGTGAAATTTTATTAACGAGTATGAATCAGGACGGTGAGAAATCCGGTTTTGATTTAGCTTTAACAAAAGCTGTGAGAGAGGCTGTGACAGTTCCTGTTATTGCAAGTGGCGGTGCAGGGAATGCCGAACATTTTTACGAGGTATTAGCTGAAGATATCGATGCAGATGCAGCACTTGCCGCATCCATCTTCCATTACAAAGAAACGAGCGTAGCGCAAGTAAAAGAGTACTTACGTGAAAAAGGAGTGGCAGTAAGATGATTGATAACATTAAATTTGATGATAAAGGTCTTGTCACTGCAGTTGTACAAGATGCTATGACAAAAGAAGTACTAACTGTAGCGTATATGAATAAAGAATCACTAGAAAAAACACTTGAGTCGGGAGAAACATGGTTCTTCTCACGTTCACGTCAAGAGCTCTGGCACAAAGGGGCAACAAGTGGTCATACACAAAAAGTTGTGTCTATCAAGGCGGATTGTGACAATGACGCGTTAGTTGTGGAAGTAATTCCTGCTGGCCCGGCTTGTCATAATGGAACAACTTCTTGCTTTACAGAGATTATTCAGCAAAATGCCAAGGTCGGGTCTGTTGAGATTATTTCGAAACTTGTAAAGGTCATTGAAAAGCGTGAGCAAGAAATGCCAGAAGGGGCGTATACTACATATTTATTCGATAAAGGAATCGATAAAATTTGTAAAAAAGTTGGAGAAGAAGCAACTGAGGTTGTCATAGGTGCAAAAAATCGCGATGCAGAAGAAGTAAAATGGGAAGCTGCTGATTTAATTTATCACCTATTAGTGTTACTACAAGAACAAAAAGTAAGTGTTTATGACGTCTTACATGTGTTAGAAAAACGTCACGAGGAGAAATAACGGCATATTGCTTATTGTATGGTATAATAGAAGTTACTGTGTAAAGGAACGTGTGATACGTTCCTTATTTCTTGTTTCGGAGGAAATATTTTGGAAAAGAAACGTCAAAAAGAGAATCAAACGAATATAGTGTCGTTCATTCCAACAGGCGACTATTATTATAAAAAATCAATACAAGCAATGAATAGCGGACAAATGAATAAAGCTTATAAATATTTACAGCGAGCAGTTGATTTAAGCCCTGATGATCCAATGATTTTATTGCAATTAGCGATAATAGAGTTAGAGGGTCAACGTTTCGAGGAAGCGTATGATCTTCTTCGTCGTGCCTATCAGATAGATAAAGACAATCCAGAAATTATTTTTTACATGGCAGAGGTATCAGGATGTATCGGCATCATACATGATGCTAAACGCTTTGCAGAGCAATATTTACAAATAGAGCCAGAGGGTGCCTATGCAGATGAAGCTGCTGAGATATTAGAGTTTGTTGATTTTGAGCAGGATGATTTTGAGGAGCTTGAAGGTTCTGCTGAAGATTTATATCGGCAGGAACAGGCGAGACGTAGTATGGAAAAGGGAGATTTCCCTGAAGCTATTAAAACTCTAGAAGACTTAATTGAAGATAAACCAGATTTTTGGTCAGCTTATAACAACTTAGCCCTTGCCTATTTTTATGTTGGTGAAGCAGAACAGGCGAAGGCTCTTCTAAACACTGTATTGCGAGAAAATAAGGGGAATTTACATGCACTATGTAATTTAACGGTTATCGCATACTATGAAAAAAATGAAGAAGAGTTAAAAGATCTGTTAGAAATACTTGTGAAAATTCAGCCATACTTATGGGAACATCGCTACAAGCTGGGGGCAACATTAGCGCTCGTTGGACAATATGATGTAGCATTTAAATGGTTGCGTAGCATGCAAAAAAGAGGCTATGTAGGCGATGCTGGCTTTTACTTTTGGTTGTCACATGCAGCTTATTTTTCGGGACATGAAGAAATTTCAAAGAGTACATGGGCGCAGCTACTTGAGCTAGATCCCGATAAAGAAGGCTTCGAACCTTGGCGTCAAGAAGAAAACACGTATTCACTTGATGCATTAGAACATGACCGTGATTATATTGTAGATAAGCTAGAGAGCGATTATACAAGTGAACGGATATATGGCTTATTTTTACTAAGCTGTACAGCACATAAACAGGAAATTATTGCGCACCCAAAATGGGTAAACGTTGAACAATTCAATGCATATGAAAAGCTATTCCTAGCTTATGCACTAGGACATCAATTTGATATGAAAAACAAAGTAGAGGCTAGCTTTATACGAGCAGTAAGTGTGCCAGAAATATTACTAGAACAGTATGGCAAGCTTACGACATTAATTGCACCAATGTTCCAAATGTGGTTTGTACTTTGTGAGCAAGCAATGATGAATAACTATCGTTTTACAAATCCAGCGGCTATTGCAGGAGCAAATGATTATTTGTTCCGTTCTTCCCGAATGCTCAAGGTTACAAAAAAGGAGATAGCTCAGCAATACGGAGTGTCAGTGTCTACTTTATCGAAGTATATTGATGAAATTTTAAAGTTTTTACCAGATACGCATAATTAGACCGTGAGCAACATAGTTGAATAACTTTTTACTTTCACATACGATGAACATACTAAAGTTATTATAAAAAAGTAAAAAATCGGTTTAGGGGGAAGTATTTATGTCAGAAGAAAAAATTTATGATGTTGTAATAATTGGTGCAGGTCCGGCTGGTATGACTGCAGCTGTTTATACATCACGTGCAAACCTTTCAACTTTAATGATTGAACGTGGGATCCCTGGCGGACAAATGGCAAGTACAGAAGAAGTAGAAAACTATCCAGGATTTGATACAATTTTAGGGCCAGAGCTGTCTACAAAAATGTTCGATCATGCTAAGAAATTTGGTGCAGAATATGCGTATGGCGATGTAACTGAAATTATTGATAATGAGGAATATAAAACAATAAAATCAGGTACTAAAGAATATAAAACACGAGCAATCATTATTTCTACAGGTGCAGAGTATAAAAAAATGGGCGTACCTGGCGAAAAAGAACTTGGAGGCCGTGGTGTCAGCTATTGTGCAGTATGTGATGGTGCATTCTTCAAGCAAAAAAATCTTGTTGTCGTAGGTGGCGGGGATTCTGCTGTTGAAGAAGGCGTTTATTTAACTCGCTTTGCTGATAAAGTAACAATTGTGCACCGTCGTGATAAATTACGTGCACAAAAAATTCTCCAAGATCGTGCCTTTGCTAACGAAAAAATTGATTTCATTTGGAATGCAACAGTCAAAGAAATTAATGAGGCTAACGGTAAAGTTGGCAGTGTAACATTACAATCAACTGTAGATGGTACAGAATCTGATTTTGCTACTGATGGCGTATTTGTATACATTGGTATGCTTCCGTTAACAAAACCATTTGAGTCTCTAGGAATTTTAAATGATGCTGGTTATATTTTGACAAATGATACTATGGAAACGACAGTACCAGGAATCTTCGCAGCTGGAGATGTACGTGAAAAATCACTTCGTCAAATCGTTACAGCGACAGGCGACGGAAGTGTTGCAGCACAAGCAGTACAGCACTATGTGGAAGAATTATTAGAAAAAATTAATGCTTAAAGTGGTTTATTGATAAGGGCAGTCTCCTTCCAGGGTGGATGTGTAGTTATGCCTAAGATTTATTATTTTAAGGAAAAAAATACAATTTTAATACGGTCTTAATATAGTTGTAACTTGAATGACATATAAAAGGTGTAATATAAAAAGTGTAATTAGCAATCCCCCTTTTATTTTGTTGAGTAGGTTGTTTCCGCCAAATAAGGTGGAGCAACCTCTTTTTGTTGTGAACGAAATTTTGATTTTTTGTGGCGAAGTTTCATATGTTTGAGTAGAGACTAAAGACAAGTATCGTTGAAGTAAAATTGCAAATCACCTAAAGTTTAGAATTGAGGACAAACCTTGTTTGGTCTTGCTATAATAAAAGGTAGAATGCAAAAGAGATTAGAGGTGTGCCTATGCAAAGAATTGCAAATTTAATAGCCGTAAAAGACGGTCAAGTGTTATTACTTCAGAAGCCGAGACGTGGCTGGTACGTTGCTCCTGGCGGTAAAATGGAGAGCGGTGAGTCGATTTATGAGGCTGCTGTACGTGAGTTTCAAGAAGAAACAAATGTCACACCAATAAATGCTCATCTAAAGGGTGTTTATACGATGGTTATTAAAGAAAATAATGAGGTAGTGGACGAATGGATGCTTTATACATTTGTTGCAAAGGATATAGAAGGAGTACCGTTTAAAGAAACTAGAGAAGGCAAACTTGCATGGCACCCAGTAGAGGATTTGAAACATTTGCCAATGGCTGAAGGTGATCGAACAAACTTACAATTTGCTATCTCACAATCAGGCATTCAGTACGGTACATTCGAATACACAACTGATTTTGAATTACTTCACGAGAAAATACAAATATCAATCGAACAATAAAGGAGCTGCATGACAGTGGTGGTTGAAGGCCAAAAAGGTACACATGAATTGGTTATTATTACAGGGATGTCTGGAGCTGGGAAAACAGTAGCTATTCAGAGCTTTGAGGATTTAGGGTATTACTGTATTGATAATTTACCACCAGCGTTACTCACTACATTTTTAACCCTACTAAGGGATTCGGGTAAAAATATTACACGTATAGCAGCTGTCATGGATATGCGTGGTGGCGACTTTTTTGATTCTCTTATTGGCGCCCTCGACCATATACTTAAAGAAGGCGATATAGTTGCGCGAATTTTATTTTTAGATGCAGATGATGCAACTTTAGTTAGACGTTATAAAGAAACAAGACGTGCACATCCATTAGCTGTAAATGGTTTGCCATTAGATGGCATTAAACAAGAACGTAAGCTTTTATCAGAAGTAAAGGGTCGCGCTAAATTTGTCTATAATACATCTAATATGAAGCCTAAAGAGCTACGTGAAAAAATAGCTAAAGAATTTGCTAGTGATGCTGATAATATTTTCTCAGTGAATATCATGTCTTTTGGATTTAAGCATGGTATGCCGATTGATGCCGACTTAGTATTTGATGTCCGTTTTTTAAAAAACCCATATTATGTAGAAGAGTTACGCCATAAAACGGGTTTACAAACTGAGGTATCTTCTTATGTTCTGGCACTTGAAGATACGCAAACTCTCATTCAAAAACTAACGGATTTGTTTGAATTTATGATTCCGCTCTATAGACAAGAGGGCAAATCACAACTTGTCATTGCTTTTGGGTGTACTGGCGGGCAGCACCGTTCGGTAACATTAGCAGAGTATTTTGGGGCATATTTAGCTGGGAAGGAAAACACGGTTATTACGCATCGTGACATCAATCGTAGAAAGGATTGAGTGAATGGGAAAGAAGCGAACGAAGCTTGTTGTAATTGGTGGTGGTACAGGGCTTTCTACATTATTACGAGGGCTTAAGCACCACCCATTTGATATTACTGCAATTGTGACAGTAGCAGATGATGGTGGTTCTTCAGGACGTTTACGAGATGACTATGATATTCCACCACCTGGTGATGTCCGCAATGTGATCGCGGCATTATCGGATGTTGAACCGCTTGTAGAGCAAATGTTTCAATATCGATTTTCAGCATCGGAAGATTTACGTGGTCATTCATTAGGTAATTTAATGCTGACTGCTTTAACAGACATTACCGGGGATTTTAACCATGCTATTAGTGAAATGGGCAAGGTATTAAAGGTTCATGGTCGTGTCATACCAGCAGCTAATAAAAAGATAAATCTACATGCAGAGCTTGAGGACGGTTCAATCATTGAAGGTGAATCTAAAATTCCTATGGCTAAAGAACGAATTAGTCGAGTTTTTTTAGTGCCTGAAAATGTGAAACCGTTACCAGAAGCTATTCGAGCAATCCATCGTGCTGACTATATTTTAATTGGTCCAGGAAGTTTATATACAAGCATTATTCCAAACCTTCTTGTAAAAGGAATTGGGGAAGCTGTTGTTAAGGCGAGAGGGAGAAAAATTTACGTTTGTAATTTAATGACTCAAAAAGGTGAAACCCTTTCCTATACAGCAGGTGATCATGTTAAAGCTTTATACAAGCATGTTGGAGATTCCTTCATTGATTCCATTTTAGTGAATAATGTAAAACTTCCTCATCCTGTAAAAGAGCTTTATAAGGAAGAGTATGCTGAGCCGGTAACATTTGACGATGCAAAGCTCGAAAGTATGGGATTAGAGGTTATTAAACGGGATATTGCCACGATTCGCCCGGATGGGACGGTTCGTCATAATGCGGCAAACGTTGCAAAATGGCTTGTAGATTATGCGAATATCTACGAACAAGAAGTTAGTGAATTATAAAGCACTTATTGTATATGATAAGATGGACATATACATAGAACAGAAGGTTGAAAGGAGGGCGTGATATGTCTTTTGCTTCTGAAACGAAAAAGGAATTAACTCAAATAGAAGCAGACAATCATTGTATGAAAGCAGAAGTATCTGCCCTAATTCGTATGAATGGTTCATTATCCTTTGCTAATAAACAGTTAAGCTTAGACGTACAAACTGAAAACGCTGCAATCGCAAGAAGACTTTATACGATTATGAAAAAGCTGTATCCGTATAATGTAGAGTTACTTGTTAGAAAAAAGATGCGTTTGAAAAAAAATAACGTATACATTTGCCGTGTAAGAGAAGGTGCGCGTGAGCTACTAATTGATTTAGAAATCATCTCAGACGACTTTCAATTTAATCATACTATTTCTCGAGAGCTCATTAAAAAGAGTGGTCAAAAAAGAGCGTATTTACGAGGCGCTTTTTTAGCGGGTGGCTCTGTCAACAATCCAGAAACATCAGCCTACCATTTAGAAATTTATTCATTATATAAAGAGCATGGCGAGGCTTTAATGGATTTGATGAATGAATTTGAGCTAAATGCAAAAACAATTGAACGAAAAAAAGGCTTTGTTACTTATTTAAAAGAAGCGGAGAAAATTTCTGATTTCCTTAATATTGTGGGAGCTCATCAAGCAATGATGAAGTTCGAAGACGTTCGCATATTGCGAGACATGAGAAATAGTGTTAATCGCATTGTTAACTGTGAAACAGCGAACTTAAATAAAACAATAGGTGCAGCATTACGTCAGGTAGAGAATATCCGATTTATTGAAAATTCAATAGGACTAGATCAATTACCAGAAAAACTTCGTGAAATTGCACGATTACGAGTAGAATATCAAGATGTAACGCTAAAAGAACTTGGCGAAATGGTATCAAGTGGGACGGTTAGTAAATCAGGTGTCAATCATCGATTACGGAAAATCGATGAGATTGCCGATGCATTAAGAAGCGGAGAAAAAATTGGTGGTTGAATTTTCATACTTTTCAGGTATGAATGTGATGCGTAAACGCATATTGTTCTTTTGCTAGGAAGTAAGGTAAGATAAAAACAATAAGATGAACGGTAGTAAAGGAGAGTTTTAAGAATGACCGAGAGAAGAGTCCATGTAAAATTAAAATTAGGACTACAAGCTAGACAAGCAGCGTTATTTGTACAAGAAGCAAATCGTTTTAGCGCAGATATCTTTCTTGAAAAAGACGAGAAAAAAGTAAATGCTAAGTCCATTATGGGTGTTATGAGCTTAGCCATTGCAAAAGGAACAGAGGTCGTACTTAGTGGCGATGGCAACGATGCTGAGCAAGCGGTTACAGCATTAGCAGCACTAATCGAAAAAGAAGATTAAAAAACTTATGATGCAAAGACTGTCCAAACAGTAAAACTTACATGTTGGGCAGTTTTTTTGCGCTTTTGCGCAGAAATGAAGGTTTAATGCCTGCCAGCTCAATCGTCGGCGTGACGGAAAGAAAAGGCCGCGATGGGTGGAAGAGTCAGAGCGACGGAAAGAAAGGGCGTCGACGGAAAGAAGAGTCAGGGCGACGGTAAGAAAAGACGTCGATAGATAGAAGAGCCCGGGCGACGGAAAGAAAGGGCGAAGCGACGGATAGAAGAGCCAGAGCGACGGAAAGAAAAGGCCGCGACGGAAAGAAGAGCCAGAGCGACGGAAAGAAAGGCCGAATCGACGGAAAGAAGAGTCAGAGCGACGGAAAGAAAAGGCCGCGACGGAAAGAAGAGCCAGAGCGACGGAAAGAAAAGCCGAATCGACGGAAAGAAGTGCCAGAGCGACGGAAGGAAATGGCCGCGACGGAAAGAAGAGTCAGGGCGACGGAAAGAAAGGCCGAATCGACGGAAAGAAGTGCCAGAGCGACGGAAAGAAGAGCCAGGGCGACGGAAAGAAAAGGCCGCGACGGAAAGAAGAGCCAGAGCGACGGAAAGAAAGGCCGAATCGACGGAAAGAAGAGTCAGAGCGACGGAAAGAAAAGGCTGCGACGGAAAGAAGAGCCAGAGCGACGGAAAGAAGAGCCAGAGCGACGGAAAGAAAGGCCGAATCGACGGAAAGAAGAGTCAGAGCGACGGAAAGAAAAGGCTGCGACGGAAAGAAGAGCCAGAGCGACGGAAAGAAGAGCCAGAGCGACGGAAAGAAAGGCCGAATCGACGGAAAGAAAAGGCAGCGCCGGAAAGAAGAGCGAGGGCGACGGAAAGAAAGGGCGAAGCGACGGAAAGAAGAGCCAGAGCGACGGAAAGAAAGGCCGAATCGACGGAAAGAAGAGTCAGAGCGACGAAAAGAAAAGGTCGCGACGGAAAGAAAAGCCAGGGCGACGGAAAGAAAGGCCGAATCGATGGAAAGAAGAGCCAGAGCGACGGAAAGAAAAGGCCGCGACGGAAAGAAGAGCCAGAGCGACGGAAAGAAAGGCCGAATCGACGGAAGAAGAGTCAGAGCGACGGAAAGAAAGGGGAGCGACGGAAAGAAGAGCCAGAGCGACGGAAAGAAAGGCCGAATCGACGGAAAGAAG
>NZ_LITM01000016.1:120662-144441 GCF_001275675.1 Lysinibacillus sp. FJAT-14745
AATCGACGGAAAGAAGAGCCAGAGCGACGGAAAGAAAGGGCATCGACGGAAAGAAGAGCCAGAGCGACGGAAAGAAAAGGCCGCGACGGAAAGAAGAGTCAGGGCGACGGAAAGAAGAACTGAATCGACGGAAAGAAAAGTTAAATTTGGGATAGAACCATCAGAGTAATGGATAGAAAGGTCAAAGTCGTGGATAGAACAGTCAGAATCGTGGATAGAACGATCAAAGTGATGGATAGCTCCATCAAACTATACATACATTGATGTCGAATAAAAAAAGGCATCTCAGAAATAAATCTGGGATGCCTTTAATTTTTTATTTACGATCCATAATTTGGTCGATTAAGCCGTATTCTTTTGCACGCTCAGCTGTCATGAAGTTATCGCGGTCTGTATCTCTTGCGATGACTTCAAGTGGTTGACCAGTGCGTTCTGATAAAATACCATTTAATTTTTCACGTAAGAATAAAATACGTTTTGCAGCGATTTCAATTTCAGTTGCCTGACCTTGTGCACCGCCAAGAGGTTGGTGAATCATTACTTCAGCATTTGGTAATGCGAAACGTTTACCAGGTTCACCAGCAGCAAGTAGGAAAGCACCCATAGATGCTGCCATTCCAATACAAATTGTTTGTACTTGTGGCTTGATAATTTGCATTGTGTCATAAATTGCCATACCAGCAGTTATAGATCCACCTGGTGAGTTAATGTAAAGAAAGATATCTTTTTCTGGATCTTCTGCTTGTAGGAATAGAAGTTGAGCAACAATTGAGTTAGCAACGTTGTCGTCAATTGTGCTTCCTAATAGGATAATACGGTCTTTAAGTAGTCGTGAATAGATGTCATACGCACGTTCACCACGACTTGTTTGTTCAATAACTGTAGGAATTAAATTCATGTTAAATCCTCCTTAAAAAACTAAATTCGAATACTTTTGCTGAAACCTTTCTTTGTATTTCAGCTGTAACCTTATCATACACATTATAGTCAGGGAAGGTCAAATATTAACCCTGTTAAAGTGAAATAAATTAAATCAATTTTGCACTGACAAACCATAGTAGCAGTCGCTTTGCTTTCGCACAGACAAACCATAGTAGCAACCACATCGCTCTCACTACAGAAAACATTTGCCGCTTCCGCATCGCTCCCGATCGCTTTCACTCAAATAAACAAAATTGGTCACGCAGGTGTTTTCATGGGATGTGAAGTTCTTAGCCTGAGTTCCTTTATTTCAGTAGGTATGTTGACACTTATTGGGAAGATAAAAAAATTTTAAATGTTTTGCATTCTATAGTTGAATTATGGGCAATACGTTTGTATAATTGATAAGGTCACATAAGTTAAAGTACAGTACACTATTTTGTCAGGTATGCTTCAAATGAGGGTTATCTACATCATGCTTTTCGTAAAGCCTAGGGTGAGTACTTTTTTTTTGTGTTCAATTGCCCTCGTGGTGTAATGGATAACACGTAAGATTCCGGTTCTTGCACTGGGGGTTCGATTCCCTCCGAGGGCGCCATTTTACTGATTATTTGATATACTTTGATAACTCAATTCTCCTAATAAGTAGTTTAGCAGCCTGCTTAGTGGGGAAAAGAGAGGGTAAATAATGGGAATATCGCCTAATAGGCATTATTCCCGCATTAGTTCTTTTCAAACCTTTTAAAAAGCAACAACTCCAAATTATTTTTTAGTGAACATACCGTACGTGAAGACTAGTGATACTAGTCGAAAAAAAGAATCCTATCTGAGGGGATTCTTTTTTTTTGGGGGCAAAATATATCCACTGTCTATAAATGTATAAATATTCATCTTGTTGCACTATTTTCGTTTATTCATACCGTTTTATTCTAAAAAAACAAAATGAAATATACGGAATGTTATTGTCTAAAGAGAATAATGGCACTATAATCGACCTAATAGTCCGAAAATTTAGAATTTATTAAAAGTTAATCGTATTTCGGAAAATAATTGAAATAGGGGGAAGTAGTTAGAATCACTTGGACATGAACTGTTGAAAAAGGTCGGTCTTGAAAGTAAGGCTTATAACTATCCTGAGCAGCTTTCAGGTGGTCAGCAACAACGAGTGGCCATTGCCCGTGCTTTAGCGATGAAACTAAAAGCTATTTTATTTGATGAGCCTACTTCGGCACTAGACCCCGAAATGGTAAAAGAAGTTTTAGATGTAATGAAAAATTTAGCGGCTGAAGTTATGACCATGATAGTAGTAACACATGAAATGGGTTTTGCCCGTGAAGTTGGAGATCGTGTTGTCTTTATGGATGGTGGCTATATTGTCGAAGAGGGAACTCCTCAGGATATTTTTAGTAATCCACAAAATGAACGAACAAAAGCATTTTTAGGAAAAGTTTTATAGTTCATTAAATAAGAGCAGCCCCTTGTGATATTGCACCACATATGGGACTGCTCTTGTTTTTATCATTAATGAAGGGGATTTGTTGTAGTGCTGTATGCATTAAGCATCGTTTGCATATCCTGTTGAGAAAATTGAGGTACTTGATAATAGCCGTGCATATTTTGGTAAATAGATAATTCGTATGCCATTTCAATGCAGTTGGGAATACTATCTGCAATAACACGACGAACAACAGGGTTTGTAGTTTCTGTTGCTGCTGCAGTCATACCTTTTGCCACACCTTTTTGAGCGCCAAGTAAGAAGCCAGAAATACATTCATCGTTAAGCTCATTTGCATTTTGCATCGGCTTTTTAGGTTGGCCAGGATTAATTCCGTATTTAAAATTATTTCCTGTCTCCATTTGATAGCGGCCTGTAGGAACAGATGGATCATGACCAGTGTTATAAGATTCCACAATAGTGTTATACATACCTAATGTGAAATTATATTGGCGATCCAAAATGCTAAGCAACTCTGTGTCCTTAACCTGTGGACGTAAAATAATGGATTGATTCATACAAGCAATGATTGCACCGATTGTTTCATGCAAGTCCATTTGCTCATGTCCACCATGATTTGGGCTTTGTTGTTGGTTGAATGATGTTTGGTTTGATGATTCGTTTTGAAACGATTGTGTCAAAAAAAGCGCCTCCTAAATATCATAGTTTGTTACAGTATTAAGTATGGCACGTTAGAAAAATTTCATACGGAATTAATGCACTTGCATATATGTAGAATAGAGAAGTTTTTTTGCTGCACTTTAGTGGTAAGAAAAGAGAAAGGCTTATCGCCAAAACATGGATGATAGCTAAAAGAAAGCGAAGGAGGTTTTAAAATTGAAAAAAATATTTGGACCTATAGGAATAATCGTTATTATTTTAGTTGTATTGGCCTTACTATTTATTCCAAAATACAATAACCTTGTAACGGCCGAGGAAAGCGTTGATTCGAAATGGGCACAGGTCCAAAATCAGCTACAACGTCGCTATGATTTGATTCCGAACTTAGTAGAATCAGTAAAAGGATATGCCAACCATGAGAAAGAAGTGATCGCTAGCATTACAGAGGCACGTGCGCAAATGGGCAGTGCACATAGTCCAAAGGAACAGGCGGTTGCCAATGATGCATTGAACGGAGCACTTAGTCGATTGCTAGTAGTCGTAGAAAATTATCCAAATTTAAAGGCAGATGCAAACTTCCGTCAATTAATGGATGAATTAGCTGGGACAGAAAATCGTTTAGCTGTTGCTCGAGAAGACTACAACAATGAAGTGCAGGCTTTTAATAAAACGGTCAAACGTTTCCCGGGCAATTTAATTGCAGGGATGTTTGGTTTTGAGCAGAAAGAATACTTTAAAGCAGCTGCGGGTGCTGAAAAGGCACCATCTATAGATTTTGGCAGTTCAGGTAAACAATAATGAAACGGTTGATAATCCAACTTACTATTGTTGGTATCATGTTTATTTTATCTATAAGAATGGCAAATGCCGCAATGCCGACACCGATGAAAAATACGTATATTCATGATTTTGCTAATGTTTTATCTTCATCTATGAAGGAAGAGCTCAATCATTATTCAGAGCAGCTAGACAAAGGTACAGGAGCCGAAATTATGGTCGTAACCGTAGATAATATTAACGGAGAAGAACCAAAAATGTATGCAACAAAAATGATTCGCTCTTGGGGTATTGGCGATGCCAAAAAGAATAATGGTGTATTAATTTTAGCAACGTTCGGGCAGGGCGATGGCAATAATGATGTCGTCATTGCTGTAGGTCAAGGTCTCGAAGGAGCATTACCTGATGGCAAACTGGGGCGCATTTTAGATTCAGCGTTTTATCCAAATGCAAGAGCTGGAGACATTGATAAGGCATTTAAAGCTACGTACACTGAAGTATTTCAAACTGTCGCACAGGAATACAATTGGGATGGAGAGATGCCTAAAAATACTGATGACAATGAAGAAATGCCAACGTGGATGATTATTTTAATCGCTATAATCGTACTTGTTATTTATACATTTATTTCTAATGGTAGAGGAGGCGGGCCTCGTTCTGGTAGACGTGGCGGTTTCCCGGGTGGTTTTCCAGGTGGTTTCGGAGGTGGCGGCTCTAGGGGCGGTGGCTTTGGCGGATTCGGAGGCGGCTCATCTGCTGGTGGAGGAGCGAGTCGGAAATTTTAATATACTCAAAAAGTGAACTCGTTGATTATCTTAGGATGACAACCTTCAAACGTATGTAAATAAATGAGGCTGGGACAAAAGGATTTTAGCTAATAAAAAAACCCGAACTATATCACGAAACGCTCATTCTGCGTTTCGTAATAGTTCGGGTTTGCTGTTTATATTCTTTGTTAATTTAAAAATTATCCGTCTTTCATAAAGGACAAATTAGGTATGTCCCAGCCTCATTTTTTATGATTTTGTTCGTAACGATTGTTGTTTTACCTTGTCTTACTCAACTAACGGGGCAGATATATCAAAGTATATTAAAATTACATCACTATATTGTGTGAATATCTGAAAGAAATGTTCAGTAAAGTTATTTATCTTTTTGAGGTTTTACAAAGAATGAAATGAACATAACAGAAAGTCCCATAGCAATGAATATTACTGCAATAGATTTGTTTGGAATAGATGAATTGTATTCGAAGGTACCTGATACTCTGCTCCATCCGCGTGAAAATAAAAAGGTGCCTAAAAAAAATATGATCCATCCTATTGTAGACATTGTTTTCATTGCATAACAACTCCTAATATTTAGGTTAATAACTTATACAAGGATAACATAATTAGGGATTATTTGAAAAAATGGATTGATTCAATTACTGCCAATATGCGGCTGTCTTTTTCTTTAACTAAAGTGGCAGTTAAATTGTTTAAAATACATCTTTAAGTATGGTCAGTTATTAATTTTCATTATCAGTTTAATGTTTACAAAAATAAAAATACAATCCCTGTAAAGTATCATGGGATTGCCAGAGGTAATTCTAATTTCTTTTTCATACAACGGAACAGTTTTAAGGAGGAAGTGAATGACAATATCTATTCATGATGGTGTGTTAGTTGGGTACTCAGTAAATTTTCTGGAAAATGAATTGCTATTAGATATCGAAACGGTGGTAGATGAGATTGTAACTGTTACATTCGAGAATTACTTAGCACATTATTTTGATCATGTAATGGCAGGAAGTATTTTATTCGATATTGAAGAAATAGATTTGAATACATTTTTCGAAGAGAACAAAGAACAATTTGAATCACATAAATTATATGCTTGGCCGATTTGGTACGAAGATACGAATGAACTCGAACAATACTTACAAAAAAATAATTATAAATGCTATGTTATTAGTGCATCACTAGGATTAACAGGTTATGTATTTGCTAAAACGCAGAAAATAAAAAGGAAATGATAAGTTGGGTGAGAAAAACTAAAGTTTGTTTGAAATATTCTGCTTAAACTCCCATGAAAGAACTTAATCATCATTGATAAATTTAAAGGGACACTTTAGATGTTATTCAACTAAAAAGAGGATAACCAGCCTCGATAATAGACTAATTATTCTTTATTCCTATATATAACATTGAAGTTCACTTTTTCATTGGTTCAAAAGGTAATTTTATTTAATTATTATCAATTATTGACAATAAGGATAAAGTTGCTATAATTTTATTGTATCGACAAACGATATAACGCGAACTGATATAAGGAGGAATCATTTTGAAAAGAAGGTTTTTATCAGCATCATTAGCGGTAATTTTAACGACATCTGCTGTCATTCCTGTATCTATGCAGGAAGTGCGCGCTGCCAATGAAACTAGTAGTCAAGTAGAAGTAAAAGAGGAACGTTTATCTGCTAAGGAGTTTCTAAATTTAGCTGTAACAGCTTTAACATTCCAACATGGGTCAGAGACGATGCGTCAGCAAATTATTGATCAATGGGTAAAAGGTGAAGAATTAAAAGATTTAAGTGTACATATTAAACGTGATGAAGCGGCACGTATTTTAGTAAGAGCACTAAATAAAGAGGAAAAAGAAACAACACTTGCTGACTATCAAGAAAAAGCAAATAAGCTTGGTTTATTTAATGGTCTGTCAGCTAGTGAAACGATTTCTAAACAAGATGCGGTTAAAATCTTGAACAATGCTAAAAATGTGAAAAATGGTGTTAGCAATAATGAAGGTGTGAAAGAAATTTCCGTCGAAGGTTTTATGAAAAATCCAGGAAACGTTGGCTATGAACTTTCACCAGATGGCAATTACATTACTTATGCTTCTGCATGGGAAAATCGTTCAAACGTTTTCGTGAAAAAAATGAATGACGATAGCGAGCCAGTACGTGTATCTAATTCAAAGGATCGTGATATAGGGGGATTCTTCTGGAAAGATGATAATTTACTATATGTAAAGGATAAAGGTGGCGATGAAAACTTCCACATTTATTCAACAACATTTAATGGTAATGAGGAAAAGGATTTAACACCTTATCCGAATGTAACAGTAGGGTTATTAAGTAGCTTAAAGGGCGTTAAAGACGAAATCCTTATTATGATGAATAAAGAAGATGCAAAAGTCTTTGATGTGTACAAGCTTAACCTAAAGACTGGTAAAACTACACATGTTGCGAAAAACCCAGGTAACATTACTAGCTGGATAGCAGATCGTGATGGAAATGTACGTATGGCAGTTGCTTCAGATGGTGTAGTAGGCACTGTTCTATATCGAGATTCAGAGAAAGACGAATTCAAGCCATTTATTGAAATGGAAGAAGGGGATGAAGTAACGCCACTTGCTTTCACTAAAGACAATAAACATATTTTGGCGAAGTCTAATAAAGGAAGAGACAAAGTAGAAGTAGTTAAATATGATTTAGAAGGTCATGAAGAAGTGATTATGTCTAACTCAGAAGTAGATGTATCGGGTGTATTATATAATTCTGAGAAAGATAAAGTATTGTACGGTGCATATGTATCAGATAAGACACATTATCAATTCTTTGACGAGGACTTTGAAAAACTATTCCGTAAAATTCAAAAAAAATTAGGTGTTCATGAAAGTGAATTAGGTATTAATGATTACAACAAAGAAATGACAAAATTCATTGTCAGCGTTTCTAGTGACACTGTTTACGGAAAATATTATTACTACGATTCAACAACAGATGAATTAACAGAGTTGACAACATTAAGCCCTTGGTTAAACCCAGAGGAGCTTGCAGAAATGCATCCAATTTCATATAAGAGTCGTGACGGCTTAACGATTAACGGTTATTTAACATTACCGAAAAACAAAGAGGCTAAAAATCTGCCACTTATCGTCAATCCACACGGTGGTCCATGGTACCGCGATGCGTGGGGTTTTAATCCAGAGGTACAGTTACTAGCAAACCGCGGTTATGCAGTACTACAAGTGAATTTCCGTACTTCAACTGGCTATGGAAAAGAGTTTTTAAAGGCTGGTTATAAACAATGGGGTCTAAAAATCCAAGATGATATTACAGATGGCGTACAATGGGCAATCGACCAAGGTATTGCAGACCCTAAACGTATCGGAATTTATGGGGCTTCATTTGGAGGGTATGCAACTTTAGCTGGTATCACTTACACACCAGATTTATATGCAGCAGCAGTTGATTATGTAGGTGTATCAAATATCTTTACATTATTAAATACAATTCCTCCATATTGGGAAACAGTGCGCAATATGTGGTATGAGCGTGTAGGTGATCCTGAGAAGGATAAAGAGCTATTAACAGCTGTTTCACCTGTCTTCCATGTGGATAAAATTAAAACACCGTTATTTGTAGCTCAAGGTGCAAATGATCCACGTGTAAACAAGGCTGAATCTGATCAAATCGTTGAAGCATTACGTGCAAGAGGCGTTGATGTAGAATACATGGTGAAAGATAATGAAGGCCATGGTTTCCATAATGAAGAAAACAGTATCGAATTCTATAATGCAATGCTAAAATTCTTAGATAGCCATCTAAAAAAATAATAGGAAAGAAGACTGTGCAGGAAGTAAGTTTCTTGCACAGTCTTTTATCATTTAAGGTCCTATTATAAAGAATACCTCTATTTATCACAATAACCAACGATTGACAAACATACCAAAGTTGTTATAATTTCAGTGTATTTAAAAATTATACAATGCGTACTGATATAAGGGGGAATCATTTTGAAAAAAAGGTTTTTATCAGCATCGTTAGCGGTTATTTTAACAACATCTGTTGTCATTCCTGTATCTATGCAGGAAGTGCGCGCTGCCAATGAAACTAGCAGTCAAGTAGAAGTTAAAGAAGAAAGTCTATCTGCTAAGGAGTTTTTAAATTTAACTGTAACAGCCCTAACATTCCAACACGGATCGGAAACAATGCGTCAGCAAATCATTGATCAATGGGTAAAAGGTGAAGAATTAAAAGATTTAAGTGTCCATATTAAACGTGATCAAGCAGCACGTATTTTAGTAAGAGCTTTAAATAAAGAGGAAAAAGAAGCAACACTTGCAGACTATCAAGAAAAAGCAAATAAGCTAGGTTTATTTAACGGTCTTTCAGCTAGTGAAACGATTACTAAACAAGATGCGGTCAAAATTTTAAACAATGCTAAAAATGTGAAAAATGGTGTCAGCAATAATGAAGGCGTGAAAGAAATTTCCGTAGAAGATTTCATGAAAAACCCAGGAAACGCCGGCTATCATCTTTCACCAGACGGCAATTACATTACTTATAAATCTGCATGGGAAAATCGTTCAAATGTGTTCGTAAAGAAAATGAATGATGATAGTGAGCCAGTACGTGTATCTAGTTCAACGGACCGTGATATTGGTGGATCCTTCTGGAAAGATGATAATTTACTATATGTAAAGGATAAGGGTGGCGATGAAAACTTCCACATTTATTCAACAACATTTAATGGTAATGAGGAAAAAGATTTAACGCCATATCCGAATGTAACAGTTGGGTTATTAAGTGATCTACAGGGTGTTAAAGATGAAATCCTTATTACGATGAATAAAGAAGATGCAAAAGTCTTTGATGTGTACAAGCTTAATGTGAAGACTGGAGAAACTAAACATGTTGCGAAAAACCCAGGTAATATTTCAAGTTGGTTAGCAGATCATGATGGAAATGTACGTATGGCAGTTGCTTCAGATGGTGTAGAAGGAACTATCCTTTACCGTGACTCAGAGAAGGATGAATTTAAGCCATTTATTGAAATGAAAGCAGGGGATGAAGTAGTGCCACTTGCTTTCTCTAAAGACAATAAACATATTTTCGCAACTTCTAATAAAGGAAGAGATAAAGTAGAAGCGGTGAAATATGATTTAGAAGGTAAAGAAGAAGTAATTATGTCCAACTCAGAAGTGGATGTAATGGGTGTATTATACAGTCCTGAGAAAGATAAATTATTATACGGTGGATATATAACAGATAAAGCACACTATCAATTCTTTGATGAAGACTTTGAAAAACTATTCCGTAAAATTCAAAACAAATTAGGTGTTCAAGAAAGTGAATTAGGCATTAATGATTACAACAAAGAAATGACAAAATTCATTGTTAGCGTTTCTAGTGATACTATTTATGGAAAATATTATTACTATGATTCAACAACTGATGAAATGACAGAGATGGCAACATTAAGCCCTTGGTTAAAACAAGAGGAGCTTGCAGAAATGCATCCTATTTCATATAAAAGTCGAGACGGTCTAACAATTAACGGTTATTTAACTTTACCGAAAAATAAAGAGGCTAAAAATCTGCCACTTATCGTCAATCCACACGGTGGACCGTGGGCACGCGATATGTGGGGCTTTAATCCAGAGGTACAGTTACTAGCAAACCGAGGTTATGCAGTACTACAAATGAATTTCCGTTCTTCAGCTGGATACGGTAAAAAATTCCTTGAGGCTGGTAATAAAGAATGGGGTCTAAAAATTCAAGATGATATTACAGATGGCGTACAATGGGCAATCGACCAAGGCATTGCAGACCCTAAACGCATCGGAATTTATGGTGCATCCTTTGGAGGGTATGCAACATTAGCAGGTATCACTTATACACCAGATCTATATGCAGCAGCAGTTGATTACGTAGGTGTATCGAATATCTTTACACTATTAAATACAATTCCTCCATATTGGGAAACAATGCGTGAAATGCTTTATGAGCGTGTAGGGCATCCTGAAAAAGATAAGGAGCTATTAACAGCAGCTTCACCTGTCTTCCATGTGGATAAAATTAAAACACCACTATTTGTAGCTCAAGGTGCAAATGATCCACGTGTAAATAAGGCTGAGTCCGATCAAATCGTTGAAGCATTACGTGCTAGAGGCGTTGATGTGGAATACATGCTGAAAGATAATGAAGGCCATGGTTTCCATAATGAAGAAAACCGTATCGAATTCTACACTGCAATGCTAAAATTCTTAGATAGCCATCTAAAAAAATAATAGGAAAGAAGACTGTGCAGGAAGTAAGTTTCTTGCGCAGTCTTTTATCGTTAGAACCAATAATTGACAAATATACTAAAGTTGGTATAATTTCATTGTATTTACAAACGATAAAACTTGAACTGATATAAGGAGGAATCATTATGAATAAGAGGTTTTTATCAGCATCATTAGCGGTAATTTTAACGTCATCTGCTGTCATTCCTATATCTATGCAGGAAGTGCGCGCTGCCAATGAAACTAGCAGTCAAGTAGAAGTAAAAGAGGAACGTTTATCTGCTAAGGAGTTTCTAAATTTAGCTGTAACAGCTTTAACATTCCAACATGGGTCAGAGACGATGCGTCAGCAAATTATTGATCAATGGGTAAAAGGTGAAGAATTAAAAGATTTAAGTATACATATTAAACGTGATGAAGCGGCACGTATTTTAGTAAGAGCTTTAAATAAAGAGGAAAAAGAAGCAACACTTGCTGACTATCAAGAAAAAGCAAATAAGCTAGGTTTATTTAACGGTCTTTCAGCTAGTGAAACGATTACTAAACAAGATGCGGTCAAAATTTTAAACAATGCTAAAAATGTGAAAAATGGTGTCAGCAATAATGAAGGCGTGAAAGAAATTTCCGTAGAAGATTTCATGAAAAACCCAGGAAACGCCGGCTATCATCTTTCACCAGACGGAAATTACATTACTTATAAATCTGCATGGGAAAACCGTTCAAATGTGTTCGTAAAGAAAATGAATGATGATAGTGAACCAGTACGCGTATCTAGCTCAACGGATCGTGATATCTCCTTGTCATTCTGGAAAGATGACAATTTACTATATTTCAAGGATAAGGGCGGCGATGAAAACTTCCATATTTATTCAACAACATTTAATGGTAATGAGGAAAAGGATTTAACACCATATCCGAATGTAACAGTTGGGTTATTAAGCGATTTACAGGGCGTTAAAGACGAAATCCTTATTACGATGAACAAAGAAGATGCAAAAGTCTTTGATGTGTACAAGCTTAACGTCAAGACTGGTAAAACTACACATGTTGCGAAAAACCCAGGTAACATTACGAGCTGGTTAGCAGACCGTAATGGAAATGTACGTATGGCAGTTGCTTCAGATGGTGTAGTAGGCACTGTTCTTTATCGTGATTCAGAGAAAGAGGAATTCAAGCCATTTATTGAAATAGAAGCAGGGGATCTAGTAGCTCCATTTGCTTTCTCTAAAGACAATAAACATATTTTTGCAACTTCTAATAAAGGAAGAGACAAAGTAGAAGTGGTGAAATATGATTTAGAAGGTCATGAAGAAGTAATTATGTCCAACTCAGAAGTGGATGTAACGGGTGTATTTTATAGTACTGAGAAAGATAAAGTATTATACGGCGCATATGAAACAGATAAGATTCATTATCAATTCTTCGACGAGGACTTCGAAAAACTATTCCGTAAAATTCAAAATAAATTAGGTGTTCAAGAAAATGAAGTAGCTATTAATGGTTACAACAAAGAAATGACAAAATTCATTGTTAGAGTTTCTAGTGATACTGTTTACGGAAAATATTATTACTATGATTCAACAACCGATGAAATAAAAGAATTAGCAACATTAGGCTCTTGGTTAAACCCAGAGGAGCTTGCGGAAATGCATCCAATTTCATATAAGAGTCGAGATGGCTTAACGATTAGCGGTTATTTAACTTTACCGAAAAACAAAGAGGCTAAAAATCTCCCACTTATCGTCAATCCACACGGTGGACCATGGGCACGTGATGTATGGGGCTTTGATCCTGAGACGCAATTACTAGCAAACCGTGGTTATGCGGTACTGCAAATGAATTTCCGATCTTCAGCTGGATACGGAAAAAAGTTCCTTGAGGCTGGTAATAAGCAATGGGGTCTAAAAATTCAAGATGATATTACAGATGGCGTACAATGGGCAATCGATCAAGGTATAGCTGACCCTAAACGCATCGGAATTTATGGGGCATCATTTGGAGGGTATGCAACTTTAGCTGGTATCACTTACACTCCAGATCTATATGCAGCAGCGGTAGACTATGTAGGTATATCAAATATCTTTACATTACTTAATACAATCCCACCATATTGGGAAACAGCGCGTAAACAGTACTATGAGCGTATAGGCCATCCAGAGAACGATAAAGAGTTATTAACAGCCGCTTCACCTGTTTTCCATGCGGATAAAATTAAAACACCACTATTTGTAGCTCAAGGTGCAAATGATCCACGTGTAAATAAGGCTGAATCGGATCAAATTGTGGAAGCATTACGTGCAAGAGGCGTTGATGTGGAATACATGGTGAAGGACAATGAAGGTCATATCTTCCGAAATGAAGAAAACCGCATTGAATTTTATAATGCAATGCTAAAATTCTTAGATAGTCATCTAAAAAAATAATATGAAAGTAAACTGTGCAGGGAGTACCTTGCACAGTTTTTTCTAGCTAGAGGCTCTAAAGGAATAATCTATGTATCCTAGAACTCTGCTGTTTTAAGGATAAGAGTAATCAGAGCTATTTTTGTTGTGGCTTTTATAAGGGGGCATTACACTTTCTTGCTCATAAATAGCTGTTTCATTTTATAATAGCTCTTAAGGGAGGTGCAGTAATTGAACGTGAAATTTTTTAGTCGAGCTAATTGTGGACTATGTGTAGAGGGACTCCATACATTAAAGCTTGTACAGGAAGATATAGATTTCGATATAGAAATTATTAATATTGAAGAAGATGAGAGCATACATGAAAAGTATATGCTAATGATTCCGGTAGTGGAAAAGGATGGGCAAGTGATACAATACGGCAATTTGGATTACGCAACACTGATGGAGCATTTGTGTAGCGAATAACAAAGGGGGACTGCTTATGTACATACCAACGGCTTTTAAAATGAAGGATATTTCCGAGATGATAGAAGTTATTCAGGAGAACAGTTTTGCAACACTCTTCTCAACTCATGAAGGATTGCCTTTTGTTAAATATCTCCCTTTCGTACTGATTAGACAGTAATTAGTGATTCAAAAATTAGAAGAAATCGAACATACAAATGAGCACCAAATCGCTCGTTTAATGAGACAAAACAATAAGTGATTCAATCTTAAAAATTTCGCATTCCCCCTGCTATGTATGTGGCAGTGAGGAGGGAGCGAAATTTTTTAATTTCTTGTTTGTACTACGCTTTCGCACAAAAAAACATCTGTCGGCCTAAAGCCTCAGGACGTTACTTTACCCAAATCTTTAGCGGTAATAACCACAATTCACAAATTGTTCAATGAAAGCGTTTAGAATTTGAACAGTTTGTGAAGACCTTCACATTAGGCTTTATTTTAAAAAAAATAGGAGTAGAATAGAAATCAGGAAGAAGTTGTTATAAAACAGTTTATCAAAAGTATCACATTTTTAGTGATTGTTATATTACAAAAACGTATAGTTGAAGGGAGATTTTACAATGTGGGTTATTACAGTATTTGAGAAAAAGGACGTTCGTATTTTTGAATACACAAATAAAAATGAAGCAACAAAAGCTTTATGCGGATTTAAGAAAAACGCAATTTTATCTTACACAAAATAAGCTAACTAAAAACTCGTAGCCGATTAGACATGGCTACGAGTTTTTCATTATGTTGGAAAACAAAAAAATTAAGGAGATCTTTGTGCATGTTGAAGTGTTTGTTTTAAATGAGGACAATATTCGTTTCAGGTTAGTAGCTTTCGTGTGTACGAGCTTCAATTCGCTTCCTCCGATTCTGTTGCTGCTGACACTTCGTTATCGCGCAGATAAAATATTATTTATTGCTAATGTCGCTTCGCTTTCGCATATAAAACATCGGAATATTTTAATTACAAAACATTTAGCTTTATTTACAATATTTCCTCAAAAAAGTGTACCCTTAAATTTCTCCGGTTTTTTTACATAGCTTTCGATTATAAATCCGCATTCTGTGCAAATAATGAATTCAACAACTGAACCCATACTCACCTTATTTTCCGGGTACATAGCTCCGTATCCATTTTGTTTACCTTTCCCTAATTCCTTCCCACCACATTTTGGACATTCTAATGCCTTCCTAGAATTCATCAATTTGAAACCCTCCCCTGAGCCAACTATTTTTCTTATATATACTATTATTTATTATTACGAATGAACTGTAAATTGGTTCCATTTCATTCAACGTTTTCATAATTGAATAATTGAGAGCTTCATTTCACGTCTAATAATTCTTTCTCTTGCTAAACGGTTTTATTATTTTTTAAACGGCTTTATTGTAAAATAAACAAGTTTTTCGTCACTTTACATTATTTATAAAGCGTATTATAATGAAATTGTAAGTGGGACATAATTTTATATAGTGGGACGTAATATAACCCACCACTATTAAAAAGGGAGTAGATAAATATGTTATCTGTACCTGAGGCACAGCAAAGGCTACTTCCAGAAATGTATCCGCTTCTACAATCGAGATATCGTATTTTGCAAACAGTTCAGCTTATGCAGCCAATTGGGCGTCGTACACTTGCAGATTCACTTAAAATGACCGAACGAGAAATTCGTAAAGAAACGGATATTTTACGCGAGCAAGGGTTATTAGATTCTCAAAAGTCGGGTATGGTATGTACAGACGATGGTGAAGTAGTGATTGATAAGCTACGAGCACTAGTTTATGAATGGTCTGGTCTTACACAGCTAGCTAAATTACTGGAAAACCATTTCGACTTACAGCATGTAATTGTTGTTCCAGGTGATTACAATGAAGACGATACGATATTAACATTGCTTGGAAAAGAGGCAGCACAACAATTTATGTCCACAAGTTTTGATGGTCAAATTGTAGCTGTTACTGGTGGCAAGTCGGTTGCATCACTTGCACAATTTTTACATCCAACTGATACACACAACATCACGTTTGTTGCTGCTCGTGGAGGTATTGGACATGAAATGCAAATGCAAGCCAATACACTTGTCTCAACATTTGCCATGCAGATGGATGCACAGTATCGCACGTTGTTTTTACCGGAGCATTTAAGTGAGCAGGCCTATCAAGCAATGCTGACAGAGCCAATGGTAACTGAAATGATGAAATATTATGATCATGCAAATTGTGTTATTCATGGTATTGGTTCGGCAGAGGAAATGGCTGTTCGTCGGAATTCATCGCCTGAAGATTTACGGATACTCGAAGAAAAGGGTGCAGTTAGTGAAGCATTTGGCTATTATTTCAATGCAGAAGGCGAAATTGTACATCGAATTCGAACAATCGGTATTCAGTTTGAGCAAGTTCGAAGAAGTAAGCAGGTCATTGCAGTTGCTGCTGGAAAACAAAAAGTGAAGGCAATGCTATCGTACTTTAAGGTAGCGCCAAAGCAAACCATTTTTATAACGGATGAGGTAGCCGCAAAAGCTATCGCAGAAAGTTTATCTTCTTAATAAATTAACTACGTAACTCGTATTTCAGAAAGTGTTACAACACTTTCTGAATGAGAATAAAGCCAATTGTGGATATTATAAATGTCCGAGGCAAAATTAATTATTTAAACAATATTGGAGGAATTGACAATGGCATTAAAATTAGCGATTAATGGATTTGGACGTATTGGACGATTAGTATTTCGTGAAGCTATGAAGCACGATGAATTCGAAGTGGTTGCAGTAAATGACCTAACTGATGCAGGTCAGCTTGCACACTTATTAACTTATGATTCAGTACACGGTATCTACGATGCTGATGTTTATGCAGACGGCGATTCTTTCGTAGTAAATGGTAAAAAAATCAAAGTATATGCAGAAAAAGATCCTGCAAATTTACCTTGGGGTGAACTAGGTGTTGATGTAGTACTTGAATGTACAGGTAGATTCCGCTCGATGGAAGAAGTAGGAAAACACATTCGAGCAGGTGCTAAAAAAGCTATTCTTTCGGCTCCAGCGAAGGGCGAAATGCCAACGTTTGTAATGGGTGTTAACCATGAGGATTACAACTCTGAAACAGATGATGTTATTTCAAACGCTTCTTGTACAACGAACTGTCTAGCGCCAGTTGCAAAAATACTTGATGAAAAATTCGGTATTGAGCGCGGTATGATGACGACAATTCACTCTTATACAAACGATCAACGTATCCTTGACTTCCCGCACTCTGATCCACGTCGCGCACGTGCTGGTGCAGTGTCAATGATTCCAACAACAACAGGAGCAGCAGTAGCAGTTTCAAAAGTATTACCTCAATTAAAAGGTAAATTAGATGGCTTCTCTATGCGTGTACCAACACCAAACGTTTCATGTGTTGACTTAGTAGTAGAGCTGAAAGCAGAAGTAACAAAAGAATCCATTAATGCTGCATTAAAAGAAGCTTCAGAAAACGAACTTAAAGGCATTTTAGGATACAACGAACTACCTTTAGTTTCAATTGACTACAATGGTAACCATAACTCTTCAACTGTAGATGGTCTTTCTACAATGGTATTAGAAAATAGTATGGTAAAAGTTCTAGCATGGTATGATAACGAAATTGGTTACTCTACTCGTTTAATGGACTTAGCTTTATATATCGCAGAAAAAGGATTAAACAATAAATAAGTGTCATAATTCGATAATTAAAGTAAAAAGTGTGACATAATACTGCTTTTTGCGCACAAAAAGTATAGCCTTTATAATATCTAAAAGATATAATATACAAGGGTAATGGAGTAAGGGAAATTTACCCTTACTCCTTTTTTTATACGAAATAGAAGATAAATACGTACTGAATACATGCAATAAATGATATCCATTATGACTGGTTATGCAATTGCAAGACATAGAACGTGACTTTTGCTACTATAAAAGCAAGTAAAGGGTAATTCACCATAACGTGGGCTGATTTCCGTTCCGACGGAGTGCTGGATGATATTGGCTGAATAGGCTTGTTAAACAGAATCAATCCTATGTGATGAATGGACCAACTATTTTTATCTAATACAGTTAAGTGAATGATGTGAGGAGCCAAGATGGGTGAATCCAGTAACTTCACGACTAAAAACTTTGAAGGGGGTTTCTTCATGTTAAATAAGAAGACGATGAAAGATATTGATGTAAAAGGAAAGCGCGTATTTGTACGTGTTGATTTTAATGTACCAATGGCAGATGGTGTGATTACTGACGAAACACGTATTCGAGCAGCAATCCCTACAATTGAATATTTAGTGGAACAAGGTGCTAAAGTAATTTTAGCCTCTCACTTAGGACGTCCAAAGGGTGAAGTAAAAGAGGATATGCGCCTAACTGCAGTTGGTGTACGTTTAGCTGAGTTAATGGGTAAACCTGTTACAAAATTAGATGAGTCGATTGGTCAAGAGGTAGAAGAAGCTGTTGCAAATATGCAAAATGGTGACATTATTCTTCTTGAAAATGTTCGCTTCCACGCTGGAGAAGAGAAAAATGATCCAGCATTAGCAGAGCAATTTGCAAAATTAGCAGACGTTTATGTTAATGATGCGTTCGGCGCAGCCCACCGTGCACACGCGTCAACTGAAGGAATTGCAAAGTATGTACCAGCAGTATCTGGTTTCCTTATGCAAAAGGAATTAGATGTGCTAGGTAAAGCATTATCTAACCCAGAGCGTCCATTTACAGCCATTATCGGTGGTGCCAAAGTGAAAGACAAAATTGGTGTGATTGAAAGCTTATTAGAAAAAGTTGACCACTTAATTATCGGTGGCGGTTTATCATTCACATTCATTAAAGCGCAAGGCCATGATATCGGTAAATCTTTATTAGAAGAAGATAAAATCGATTTAGCAAAATCCTTTATTGAAAAAGCAAAGGCAAAAGGCGTGCAATTACATATGCCAACCGATGCCGTTGTCGCAAACGAATTTTCAAAAGATGCTGAAACAAAAATTGTCGATGTAGACGCGATTCCAGCAGATTGGATGGGCTTAGATATTGGTCCAAAAACGGCTGCTAACTATGCAGAGGTTATAAAAGATTCTAAATTAATCATTTGGAATGGACCAATGGGTGTCTTTGAAATGGATAAATTCGCGAATGGTACAAAAACTGTAGCTGACGCTATGGCGACAACAACTGGTTATACAGTGATTGGTGGCGGGGATTCTGCAGCAGCAGTAGAAAAATTTGAAGTTGCCGATAAAATGGACCATATTTCTACAGGTGGCGGTGCATCGCTTGAATTAATGGAAGGCAAAGAGCTTCCTGGAATTGTGGCATTAAACGATAAGTAAAACATTAACTTCTTTCAGCAGGTGTCTTAACACCCGCTGAAAGAAGTTAAAGCCTTCGGCGGATGTCACGGAATCGGAAAGGAGTTCTTAGGGGATGTTAGCCTAAAATCATCGCATCCATGCGATAACGGCTAACTGACCTGCATCGTGCAGGCCTAAGCACAAAGTCGATTCCGGACGCAATTATGCCGAGGCATAATTGATTTAATGAATAAAAAACATAGGAGGCAATAACGATGCGTAAACCAATTATTGCAGGTAACTGGAAAATGTATAAAACATTTGAAGAGGCGATTCAGTTTGTCGATGCGGTACAGGACAAACTTCCTTCAAATGATAAAGTAGACGCTGTTGTTTGTGCACCAGCACTGTACCTACCTACGCTTGTGCAAGTTGCTAGTGAATCTGATTTAGCAATTGGTGCACAAACGATGCATTATGAAAACGAAGGTGCATTCACTGGAGAAATTAGTCCAGCGCAGCTAGCAAGCGTGGAAGTAGACTATGTTATTTTAGGACACTCTGAACGACGTGAATATTATAATGAAACAGATGAAGCGATCAATAAAAAGGTTGCTGCAGCATTAGCGCATAATATCGTACCAATTATTTGCTGTGGAGAAACGCTTGAGGAACGTGAAGCGGGGACTACTGAGCAAAAGGTTGCTCATCAAATTACAGCAGCACTTGCTGGATTTGGAGCGCAGGAAGTGGAGCATATGGTAATCGCCTATGAACCTATTTGGGCAATCGGTACAGGTAAAACAGCTACAGCAGAAGATGCTAACCAAGTATGCGGCGCAATTCGTGCAGTAGTGAAGGAATTATATAACGCTGAAACGGCCGATGCTGTGCGTATTCAATACGGCGGTAGCGTAAAACCTGAGAACATTCAGGAATTATTATCAAAAGAGCATATTGATGGCGCTTTAGTCGGTGGAGCAAGTTTACAACCAGAATCATATTTAACATTATTGGAGGCGGCAGCAAATGCCTAAAAAGCCAGTAGCATTAATTATTCTAGATGGCTTTGCATTTCGCGACGAAACTTTCGGAAATGCAGTAGCCCAAGCAAACAAACCTAATTTCGATCGTTTATGGAATGAGTTCCCGCACTCAACATTAATTGCAGCAGGTGAAGCGGTGGGGTTACCTGATGGTCAAATGGGGAACTCTGAAGTTGGACACTTGAATATCGGTGCTGGACGTATTGTCTATCAAAGCTTAACACGCTTAAATAAATCTATTCGTGAAGGAGATTTCTTTACGAATAAAGCATTTTTGGATGCAATAGCACATGCTAAAGCTCATCAATCAAAGCTTCATATTATGGGTTTACTGTCAGATGGTGGCGTACATAGCCATTATGAGCATATGTTTGCACTATTAAAGCTTGCACAACAACAAGGCTTAGATGAAGTCTTTGTACATGGTTTCTTAGATGGTCGTGATGTTGGGCCAAAAACTGCTTTAGAATATATCGAAGAAACTGAAAAGCAAATGAAGGACATTGGCGTAGGTCAATTCGCGTCAATTCATGGTCGTTATTATGCAATGGATCGTGATAAACGCTGGGACCGTGTAGCCCTTACGTACAATGTACTAGTAGAGGGTGTTGGTCAAACAGCTGATAGCGCAGCGAGTGGCGTAGCGGAATCATATGAGCGTGATGTATCAGATGAGTTCGTTATTCCATTTAGCATTCAAGAGCATGGAGAAGCAGTGGCAACAATTGACGATAATGACGCTGTTATTTTCTTCAACTTCCGCCCTGACCGTGCAATCCAACTGTCTAAAGTGTTTACAAATAGTGAATTTGATGGCTTTGCTTTATCAGATAAGCATCCAAAGAATTTAAAATTTGTGTCATTCACACACTACAGTGACGAAGTACATGCCCAAGTTGCGTATGCAAACGACAACTTAAAAAATACGATTGGTGAAGTGTTAGCTTCTAATGGCAAAACGCAGCTTCGTATTGCAGAAACAGAAAAGTATCCGCATGTTACATTCTTTATGAGTGGTGGTCGTGAGGAGAAATTTGAAGGGGAAGAGCGTATTTTAATTGCATCTCCAAAAGTTGCAACATACGATTTAAAACCTGAAATGAGTGCTTATGAAGTAACAGAAGCATTACTTGCAGAGATTGCGGCCGATAAATTTGATGGCATTATTCTGAATTTCGCTAACCCTGATATGGTTGGACATAGCGGAATGTTAGAGCCAACAATTAAGGCCATTGAAACAGTCGATGAATGTCTTGGTAAAGTAGTAGATGCACTCCTTGCAAAAGGTGGCGCAGCTATTATTACAGCTGACCATGGTAACTCTGATGAAGTTCTTACTTTAGAAGGGAAACCTATGACAGCTCATACAACAAACCCTGTTCCAGTAATTGTAACAAAACCGAATTTATTGTTAAGAAATGGTGGCATTTTAGCCGATTTGGCGCCAACCATGTTAGAATTATTAGAGGTGTCACAACCTTCTGAAATGACAGGTCAATCATTAATTGAAAAAGAGGAGAATTAATTATGCCATTTATTACACAAATCTATGCGCGCGAAGTTTTAGACTCACGTGGGAATCCAACAGTAGAAGTTGAAGTATTTACAGAATCAGGCGCTTTTGGACGCTCAATCGTACCATCAGGTGCATCTACAGGTGAATATGAGGCAGTAGAATTACGCGACGGTGACAAATCTCGTTACCTAGGCAAAGGTGTATTAAAAGCAGTTGAAAATGTAAACACAATTATTGCTCAAGAGCTAGAAGGCAACTACTCAGTTCTTGATCAAGTAGTCATCGACAAAGCTTTAATCGAGCTAGACGGCACAGAAAACAAAGGTAAACTAGGTGCCAACGCCATTCTAGGTGTATCAATGGCAGTTGCACATGCTGCGGCAGATTATTTAGATGTACCTCTTTATCAATATCTTGGTGGATTTAACGCAAAACAACTACCAGTACCAATGATGAACATCATAAATGGTGGCGCTCACGCTGACAACAACGTAGACATTCAAGAATTCATGGTAATGCCGGTAGGCGCAGAATCATTCCGCCATGCATTACGTATGGGCGCTGAAATCTTCCATAACTTAAAAGCAGTGCTTAAAGCGAAAGGCTATAACACAGCTGTAGGTGACGAAGGTGGTTTCGCACCAAACCTTGGTTCTAACGAAGAAGCCATTACTGTAATTTTAGAAGCAATCGAAAAAGCTGGCTATAAACCAGGTGAAGAAGTAAAACTTGCAATGGACGTTGCATCATCTGAATTATTCAATAAAGAAGATGGCAAATATCACTTAGACGGTGAAGGTGTTGTCAAAACCTCTGAAGAAATGGTTGAATGGTACGAAGAGCTAACAAATAAATACCCAATCATCTCAATTGAAGATGGCTTAGACGAAAACGACTGGGCAGGACACAAATTATTAACAGATCGCATTGGCTCTCGCGTACAATTAGTAGGCGACGATCTATTCGTAACAAATACGAAAAAATTAGCTGCTGGTATTGAGCAAGGTGTTGGTAATGCAATCCTTATCAAAGTAAACCAAATCGGTACGTTAACAGAAACATTTGAAGCGATCGAAATGGCAAAACGCGCAGGTTACACAGCAGTTATCTCTCACCGTTCTGGTGAATCTGAGGATGCAACAATTGCTGATATCGCAGTTGCTACAAACGCTGGTCAAATTAAAACAGGTGCTCCATCACGTACAGACCGCGTAGCTAAATACAACCAACTTCTTCGCATTGAAGATCAACTTGGTGCAACAGCTGAGTACCTTGGTTTAAAGTCATTCTATAATTTAAAATAATCATTTGTTTTAAGCGAAAATGCTTTGAACTTAGTAATACACAACCTTTTTATACAACTTGAACTATGTTGTACATTTTGGTGAATTTAGCAATACAACTGTATTGTTTCAACCTCTGATTTATGAGTGTGATAAACACTTGTAGATTGGGGGTTTTTTCGTGCTCATTAAAGATTTGTTGAAAGAATTTACATTCGAATTACAGATTAAAAATTATTCAATCAGAACAACAGAAACTTATAACTACAATACAACTCACTTCATTCAATATCTGGACGAGTTTCATGAGGTGAATGAAATTGAAGACGTTTCTACAGTTCATGTAAAAAATATATTCAACATCAATTAAATCTTGGTAAAAAGGCGACTTACATTAACACTGTAATTAAATCGTTGAGGCCGTTTTAAAGAACTGACGGCATTCTATGATGAAATCAAAGAAGAACTATGTTGTAGTACACGTCCTGTCCCATTTTATAATTGGATAGTTGAATATTAATATTCAAGTGTAAATACACCACATGAATGTTGGGAAACCATTGGTACGCTTGAAGTAGTGAAAAGAGTTTATTGGAAAAACCCGATAACTATGTGGTCGATTTTGACCAATACAAAATTGTATTCGTTACATTCAACCAACGCAACTTTGCGCCCGTTAACCAACTCAGAAATGAGTCGGTTGTGTTGACCTGACGCATACTCAATATTCGTCAGATACCAGATGTATTAATAATACATGCAAATAGGCAGTCCTCATTGAACCTTAATTTGGCTCATCACCATAACTTGGGGTTGACCATAAAAAATTCAATAAATTCCCATTAAAGTATAGAAAAAAAGTGAA
>NZ_LITM01000016.1:145669-165831 GCF_001275675.1 Lysinibacillus sp. FJAT-14745
TAATGCCCATCTTTTCCTCCGTTTACGTTTGGAAACAGGTCATTGATTTTGTCATCCCCGGATTTTGGTGATGAGCCCTTAATTTTAATAATCTGTTATTATTAAACTAATTACATAAAATAAACCAAATTGCATAATTACATACAAATTATAAGTGAGGTTTAATAATATGCAGAGAAAAACAAAGTCGGCAATTGTTATTATTGCAGTATTGGTCATTTTTGGAGGAATTTTTGGTTACATCAAATTCACCGAACAAATAGAAAAACCTGCTCCCGAAAAAGAAAAAGAAAGAGCAACTGTTGAAGTTGCTGGAGTACCGCTTGAAGATAAAATTGTTACAAAAGAAGAATTGCTTTATCCTGACAATTTAGTAGAAAGCAAAGTAAACGAAGTCATTCATAGCATGTCTCATCAAAAAGTGAAAGCTGCGTCACAATGGGGTCGTGAGCAAATAACACAGGCCAAAGTTGACCGATTGTTGGAAATTTCCAAAAAAAGCAATTATAAATATAAAGAACTTTACATTGAAATATTGGAGAGATGGTCAAAAGGTGATTTTTCTCATGCCGTTGACGACCATAATAAAATTTGGAAAATGCAAGGTGGCGATGACGCAACAAATTCAGGAAGAGCAACTCGTTTATTATCGCCCGAGGAAGAAGAGCAGTATATAGAACAGTTTTTCGGAAATGAAAAATAGGCGGATTTTTTTGTTTGTACGCCATTTTTCAGTTTGTTATCAAGTATGTGGATTTGAAAATCCAATAATTTTAAAATTTGATGGCGTTAAATCTATTGTACAAGTTGATTGTTGCAATGTTGAATGTGATGAAATTATTCTTAAAAAGAATTACAATCAATTAACACAAACCACAAATTTTTGTGCCCCTAAATGTGAAAAATGTAAAGGATTGAATAAATCTAATTCTGCATGGAACAGAGCCGTTTAAATAAACACCAAACACCGTTGGCTGTCCGCAAGGCGGTGTTTTTTAAACAATCGTGAAAAGAATATCTGTTATAAATTTCTCTGCTAATTGATATAATGTGAATTAACACATACATGGATTGAATTATTAAAATTCGGTGGTGTGTGAACTATGCAATATCACAACTTTATAAATTAGAGAATTGTTCAATAAATGTTATTAAATCAAGGTTCATGCTCAGGTGCTCCATCACGTACAGACCGCGTAGCTAAATACAACCAACTTCTTCGCATTGAAGATCAACTTGGTGCAACAGCTGAGTATCTTGGTTTAAAGTCATTCTATAACTTAAAATAAGCTATTACTTAGTAGCTTCACTAAAATCGCCTCAAAGGTATGCAAATACTTTTGAGGCGATTTTTTTGTAGGTGGTCGGGCGGGTAAGTGATCGGGTCCCCGCGAAAAGTGATCAGGTAGCGCGGAAAAGTGATCGGGTCCCCGCGAAAAGTGATCAGGTAGGGTAAAAAAGCGCTCGGGTCCCCGCGAAAAGTGATCAGGTAGGGCAGAAAAGCGCTCGGGTTCCCGCTAAAAGTGATCGGGTAGAGCAGAAAAATGATCAGGTAGAGCAGAAAAATGATCGGGTCCCCAAGAAAAGTGATCAGGTAGGGCAGAAAAGTACTCAGGTCCCCAAGATAACTGCTCAGGCAGGATAACCCTCCACTCTAATTCAAGTGCACCTTATATGCCCTAGAAATTAGGTTTAAATTAATTAGATCTATTATGAATTTTTAATTTTAATAAATATACAAGATGGTCATCGTCTATCATTTTTTTTACTTCATTTTCGTCCTGCAAGTCGTATGTTCGCATAGAGTCTCCTTTTGATTCTCTGTATACACCCAGTAAATAAGTTTCATTTAATTCTAATTTGACTGTTTTATCTCCAATTGCGTAATCCCATCCACTAATACCAGCAACAGATTGAATTTTGTCGATTTTTTGAGGGGTTGCTTTAACGCTTGGTCCATAAAGAAAAGCAAAAGATTCAGCATCAGTTTTTATGATTCCAAACCCAATATTGCCTTCCTCTACTTTGTTTGGACTTAGCCCATAAGATAGTGCTGTTAATGAATTAGATTCCAATTGCCCATCTTTGTAACTTTCAACCCAAAGATCAACCCAACTTTTATCGGCATTATTTAACTTGAAATGAAAGTCTAATACTGTGCCTAAATTCAAATCTTTGAAAGTACTCACGTATTTAGAATCAGTATTAATTGAAATAGTCGCTAATTCTGTATCCTTTTGATTAGAACAACCTGAAAGCAATAGCAAAAATAATGTTGATAGGATACTAAAAATAAAATACTTATTTCTCACTAAACCAATCTCACCCTTCAGGAATTTACCACCTTTGCTAAAAAGGCGATTGCTTTATAGATTATTATTCGACAAATGTTGTAAAAAGACCTGGTAATGCTTTTAGCGGAAGAAATGTACTTGTTTAAAGCTATGCAAGTGCAATGCTTAGTTCGTTATTATATATTTAATTCATTAGAAAAACATACATTACATATAAGGCTAAAAGGAGAGTGGAATGACTATGAAAATTTTTGAAACAGAACGACTTACCCTTCGCTTACAAACAACAGATGATGCGGATTTTATCCTTGCGTTAATGAATGATCCTTCATGGTTGCAGTTCATCGGTGATCGCGGTTTGAGAACAGTAGAGGATGCATGTGAATATATAGAAAATGGACCAACTCGCATGTATGAGCAATTTGGCTTTTGTCTTTATTTAGTCGAAAGAAAAGAAGATCAAGCTCCGGTTGGAATTTGCGGTTTAGTGAAAAGAGAGTCGTTAGAAGATGTGGATATTGGTTTCGCTTTTCTTCCTAAGTATTGGGGAAAAGGATACGCCTATGAAGCGGCCTCAGCGACATTGGCATATGGCATAGATACACTAGGACTAAATCGTATTGTGGCTATCACAACTCAAGATAATCACGCTTCAGCCAAGCTACTCGAAAAGATAGGCTTGAAGTTTGAAAGATTAGTACAGTTTTCCAATGATGCTGAAGAACTTAGACTTTTTTCATTTGATAATCAATAAAAATTAATATGAAAGCAAAGGTGAACATGTGAATATTAGAGAAGCGAATAAATTAGATTACCCGGAATTAAGAAAAATCTATCTTGAATCCCGTCGTGAAAATTTCCATTGGGCGGCCTTAGAAGAAATGACTTTAGACGATTTTGATAAAGATACTATAGAAGAACATATAATAGTAGCGGAAGAGGGTCATCAAATACTTGGATTTGCTTCATTATACTTGCCAGATAACTTCATTCATAATTTATTTATTCATCCTAATTTCTTAGGTAAAGGTGTAGGGGGTCACTTGCTAAATGCCGCCATTAAAAAAATGAATAAACCGTTAAGATTAAAATGTGTATCTGAAAATCAGAAAGCTTTGAAATTTTATGAGAAAAATGGTTGGAAGAAGGTAAAGGAAGAAGGGGATAAGGAAAAATATTGGGTTATGATATATGAATAACGGGTAAAGCAGGTAAACCCCTTCAAACAAGAGGGGCTTACGTTTCATAAAGTAGCGTTGTTTTCCTTTCCAGGCTACTCGCTTTCGCACAGATAAAACCCTGTTGCTGCCGCTACGCTTTCGCACAGAAAACATTTGCCGCTGCGGCTACACTTTCGCACAGAAAACATTTGCCGCTGCCGCTACACTTTCGCACAGAAAACATTTGCCGCTGCCGCTACGCTTTCGCGCAATAACCATCTGTTGGCCCAAGCGGCTCAGGTACACTAAACACTGCATTTACCCTCGAAGATAATCTCCATAAAAAAAGAGACAGTCATTAGTGATTAACACTTTAGACTGTCTCTACGTTCATTAAACGAGAACAATGCATGATGGATTTATTTCTGTGCCCAATATTTGTCTAGCTCTTGATCTAGATAGACCCAGCCCTTCCATGCAATATGAATCGTATCCATAATGAAATAAGGATCATAGTCATGGCCTGAGAAATCAACATGTGGAACACCATTATCATTTAATATCTTATTCATTTTTTCGTAATACTTTTGACGACGTTCCTCAGGATATTCAGTGTAGTCATACCAATGACCATTTACTGGAATAGTAACAAATAGTGGTTTTGCACCAGCATCTTTTAAAACATCAATTACTAGCTGTAAATCCTCATATTCAGGTGAAGTCGTATAATCATCATTTTTACGCATCCCTTTAAACTTATTAATATTCGCATTTACAAGACGCTTATAAAATTTGTTTTCAATCATTAAATCATTGGATACACGTTTCTCGCCATAGTTCTCGGCATTTTTTATTTGTTGCTCAAATGTTTGGTCCGTAACTAGTTTGTCATTGCTTTTTAAGTTACTTCCTTCTCGAGGGAAGAGCGAGTAATACAAATCTTTTTTCTCTAAAAGTGCCTTTTGGACATGGCCTGCTATCAATGCAAGTCGTCCAAGGAATGGTTTTTCCTTACCGCCAGATAATTTATATTCATAAATTGTTTTTAGTACCTCATCGCGCTGGACAGTATCGAATTCAAGAAGACGTTTCATTCCTCGATTTCGAAGATCTTCGTCAATGTCCTTATTGTATGCTAAATCATAAGCATGCAACATCGAATAGTTAGGAGAAAAATGTAATTCATTCATTCCCTTTTTCGTAAACCATTGAGGTGAAATGATGAAGACAATTTTTTTATCCTTTAAATTCTTTTCCTGTGCGGCGAAATTTAAAAAGTGTGTAATAGACTGCATTCCACCACGCCCGACCATAAATGTCGTATACGGAGCATTTGTAGCTCGAGCATAATTATAAGGATGGAAAGGGTCAAAACGATTTAATTCTGAGGAGCCATATAAAGGCATAGTATTAGGCTCCTGCAACATTCGCTCCTGGAAATACATCCCTTGGAACACTAACGGAGACATACTAGTCTTTGCCTGCTCTACATCTTCATCTGAAATCCAAGCTTTTATCCAAGAATTTGGGAAGAATATAAAGGCAGCAAAAAGAACAAAAGCAATTAATAATGATAGAAAGCCTTTCTTAATCATTGTCTTTCAGCTAATTCCGCTGCAATACGATTTGGCGTGTTCCATTCCTCACGGTTGAAATCAGTAATTGGCACTGAAATATTAAAGCGGCTTTCAATTTCCACTAGTAAATTAATTGTACCGAATGAGTCAAGAAGCCCTTCTTCAAATAAATCGATATCTGGGTTTTCTAAAATGATATCGTCCTCACATAACTCTACTAGCATTTCTAAAACTTGTTGTTTATCCATAATTATAAATCTCCTTTATTGTTTAGGCTGTGTTATTCAGAAAATCAACAATTAACATGAACAGAGCCGTTGATTAAAATAATGTTCCTGAAAAAATATAGAAACCGAAGCAAACGGCATTAAACGTAATAAATACGCCGATTGCATGAGTCCATTTATTTTTTGGCCAAATCTTACGTTTCTTATTCCAACGTTCAAATTTATCGAAGCTGATAATTAACAAGGCATGGTAGAGACCATAGACAACATAGTGCAATTCTAATCCGTGCCAAATACCCATTAAAAAGAACAGTAAAAAGAAGCCAAGATAAGAAACTGTATATTTGTTTTTAATCCATTTTTTCTTAGTCATCCAAAGCACGAAGCGCATATAAACATAATCCCTAAACCAGAAGGAAAGACTCATATGCCAACGGTTCCAAAAGTCTTTAATATTGCGACTTGTGAATGGACGGTTAAAGTTAATTGGCGTTTGAACACCCATAATGCGACTGACACCAACAGCAAAAGCACTATAACCCGCAAAATCGAAAAATAAATAAAAACTATACATATACATATACGCTATTTGCCCTTGAAAAGGTGTCAAATAGTTATACGTTTGACTTGGTAAATAAATAAGTGTGTAGTTGTATATTAAATAAGCCAAAATAAATTTATACAAAAAGCCCACAAATATATAATTGATCCCACTTAACAGCAGTTTTTGATAGTCTTGACCAGACGGCACTGTGTGCAAATCTTTATAAAAGCGTCTCCAACGATCAATAGGTCCCGAAGATACTGTCGGGAAGAACAGTAAGAAATAAGCAAGTTCAACTGCTGAAATTTTATCCTTAATTAAGCCATCACGTGTTTCTAAAATCATTTGTACCGATTTAAAGGTAATATAGGATACCCCTAAAAATCCAAATAAATGATTAAGGCCAAGCATAGGCAGAACCTTCACAAGTACAAGTGGCAAAATGGATAGCAATACAGCAATTACGAATACGGACGTGCTATTCTTCTGTAAGCGATATTTTTGGTACCCGATAATTAATAATAACTGAAATACTGTAAATAGTATAAGTGAAATTGAGCCATTAAGGGAGTTACCAAAAATAAGAGCTAACACGACAATCGAAATAAAGATATTATAGCCTTTAGCTGATTTCCCACGGAGTCCTAAAATAATGGTTGGCAGTAACAAAATACCAATGATGATGAAAAAAACTATATTTCCATAAGGCGTCATACTGTCTCCACTACCGCCAATCCTTTACGATCAACTTTACCATTTGTATTTAAAGGTAAAGTGTCAATGTATTTGAATGTTTTCGGAATCATATAGGATGGTAAATACTCCGCTAACAATGCTTTAAGCTGCTTCGTCATTTTGAAGGCAGAGTCTGTCAATGGCTCACGAAGAACAACAAACGCACTTAGTGAAATAATCTCACCATCTTTTGAAACAGGTATAACAACACAGCTAGCAACAGGTGGAAGATTGCCAATTTGCTTTTCAATTTCCTCGATTTCTAAACGATAACCGTGCAGTTTCACCTGGAAATCTTTTCGGCCAGAAAAGAATAGATAGCCATCTTTTTCATAACCAACGTCCCCAGTTTTATAAATACGCTGATCCCCTATTGTTGGGAATGCTTTAAGTGTTAAATCAGGCGCACCAAGATAACCTGCACTTACAGTTGGTCCAGAAATAATGATCTCGCCATCTTCTTGCAAGGATAGATTAGGCTCAGATAGAGGGGCGATTGGTAATTGGTCAAATTGCTCCAAAAGCTCCTTTGTTACTTCTACATAAGATACGGCAACGGTTGTTTCTGTAGGACCGTATAAATTAAAAATAGAAGCTTGTGGGAAGCGTTGCATTAATTCTTTCGATACGGATACTGGTAAAACCTCTCCGCAGAATAAAAACGTATTTAACGAAGGCATTAACGCCTGATCCCATTCTTTGTTCATTAAACACATCTTCGCAAAGGATGGTGTAGAAGTCCAAACGCGAATACCAGATGAAGCTAATGACTCAAATAACGCTTTAGGATTCGCAATTTGCTCTTGTGTAATAGCATAAAGTGTTTGCCCACTAACGAGTGCAGGATATAAATCCATCACAGATAAATCAAAGGAATAAGGCGCTTGATTTAGAAACACACCAGATTCCTGTAAAGGGAAATGTTCATGCATCCAAGCAACAAAGTGTGCTAAATTATCGGCTGTAATTTGAACACCTTTTGGCTTACCAGTAGAACCAGATGTGTAAATAATATAATAAATTTCTTGATCCTTAACCCATGTTGCAGGCTCTGTCGAAATGCTAGTAGCTTGAGCCACTAAATCACTTACTTCCACTACAGGCACTGCTTGATTTGAGCTTAATGCCTCAGTTTTTAGGAGCAAACAAGCCTGAGATGCTTCTATTATAATTTGTAACCTTTCGGATGGTGTAGAAGAGTCAACCGGTACATATGGATGACCTGCCTTTACAGCACCTAAAAAGGCAACGATTTGTAAAGGGGACATATGCCCGTAGACGACGATAGGTTGTTGTCTTTTTAAATCAAGTGCCATTAAATATTGTGCTACACAATCAGAAAGATGCCAAAGCTCACTATACGTTAAGGAATCATTGTTGGTTTGATATGCAGTGCGATCTGGATGCTGCTGTGCCACTTTTTGAATAGCCTCTAAAATACTTAACATAATTTATATCTCCTTTTCTTAAAATTCCGTATATATAAATGGTCCTGCGTTCATATCATGGAAGCCATGAATAAGAAACAAGAGCGTTAAAATGATGAAATAAAATAACGTAAAGCCTATAAAACGTAAAAGCTCATTATTTTTAATGGATTGCATATGTCCACCTCCAATTAAAAATGAAAAAAGATTATAACTTTGTAAATATACTAAATAAATAGACATTTTTTCAAGTTATTTCTAAAATAATCTTTCTTAATTAAATTTTTAACACTGTTTTGACGGATTGTAGATAAAAATGTTGCCCAATTTCTATTTATTCATAAAATCATAAGATTATTTTAAGGTAAAATTAAGGTTTTTGAAAAAGTGACTAAAATGCAGGGAAAAAATGATTTTTAAAAACGCTTTGTTCCACCTCAACTTGAAATTTTACTAAACTTATAATCATATTTTTATTATCGCTGTTTTTTCGCTTCATGTGTACTTAAGAAATTCTTAAATTTCGTTATGACATCGAAACAAGTATGCAGCTAACCATTTTTTTACGTACATTAAGCATAATAAATGAAAGTAAATTCAAAGTAAATACTGTGGAAAATATTGGTATAAAATATAATAGGATGCAAAGGGGAATAGCCAAAATGGAAGCGATATTAAGCAGATGATGAAATTGGTAATCCTTATTGAGGACTGTGCAAAGACAGATTGAGCAAGTAGATAGGTGCCATCATAAAGTTAAACATCTATGATAGCACTCATCCTGCTTTAACAGGCAGTAATTTATCTGTACCGAAAGCGAAGTATCAAGTACAAGACGCCTCATTCAAAAGATAGGGATAACTGCCCGTAAAAGCCCTTATTTGAGCACATTTAAAACTTTTTTAGAAACGTAAAATTCAGTCCCATTGTAAACATTGATTGTGTCAAACGTATGCGTTTTTGCTGTCTTGTCTTGTTCGTATATTAAAATGTTCTTATTAACTGGGAGTGTAATGGTTACATCCTTTTTTTGTGCAATAAATTTAGGGTTTTCTTTATCAGTTAAGTCCATTTTAGATGTGTAGCCTTTTTCAGTGAAAGCCTTTGTTGCTGGTATATATAAATCATCTGTAAGCTTCTTTAAATCAAAGCCCATAAACTTTGCCATCGCATGTGCTAAATCCGTGTTTTCTACAAGGCCTGTAATTTTAGATGGTCCGAATGAATATAAAAACACATCATCACCAGTATGCCCACCGGTTGTAAAGCCAATATTAGCGCGGTTGGCAAGCATTTTTACCATTTCTTCTCCAGGGTCATTAGCTAATTGTAATGTTGCAAGCTCGTCCGCAGATAAATCATCTAATCCATAAAGTGCAGCGACTTCAACAATATTTGAATGATCTTCTTTTAATTGGCTTAGTGCACCTTCAATTGTCATTTTAGCTTTCTTTAGAGGATCGATATAGGCAGATACAGGCGTGTTGGGATAAGTACTCGTCGTGTTGGCGTTCCCCATTGAAATACCACTATTGCCATGGTCTGTAACAGCAATGACCATAGTATTGCCATCTTTTTTAGCAAAATCAACAGCTTCCTTAACTGCAGCATCAAACGATAAAATATCGCTAATCATGCCAATTGTGTCATTGGCATGAGCCGCCCAGTCCACTTTACTACCTTCTATAAATAGGAAGAAGCCGTGCTCATTCTTGTTAAGGGTACCAATGGCTTTACTTGTCATCTCAGCAAGAGTAGGCTCGGATGCTCTTGTTGTGGCACGATCTAAATCATAGGCAAGGGCACCTGGAGCAAAACTTCCCCAAATTTTTGACGCGTTACTTTTAAAAAGCTCATCTCGCGTTTTCACGATATCATAATTTGCTTCCTTAAGGACATCCACTAAATTTTCGCCATCTTTACGAGCATTTTTAGTTGTGCCGGGTGCCAGAGACTCCAAGCCACCGCCTAACACGACATCAATGTTTTGATAAACTTGCTGCTCAGCGATGTCATCATATTGGCTTCTATGTTTCACATGCGCAGAAAAGCCAGCGGGTGTCGCATGCTGAATTTCCGAAGTAGCAATCAATCCAGTCGCCTTGCCCAGTTGTTTTGCCCCTTCTAAAACATTGGCTACAGGCCTATAAGCGTCCTCTTTGGCAATTTGCTCTAGCCCTGGTGAATTAATAACGGATGGTAGCACGCCCACAAATTTATTATTTGATTTATGCCCAGTTGCTAACGCAGTAGCGGCAGGAGCTGAATCAGTAATGGCTGAATCGGCAGAGTATGTACGCACTGCCCCTGATAAAATTTCATCCATCGCCAAGCTTTGACCTTTGTACCAACGGGAAAGTGTAACGGCATTATTACTACTACCATCCATCACGAGCATAATCACATTTGTTGGCTTCTTTACTTGAGCTGCTTGTACTTGCGGTTGAGCGCTACTAATCGACGATAAAGCAATCGCACTTGCTAACAACAATGAACTCCATTTTTTTGAGTGTTTCATGATTTTTCTCCTTTGGGTGTATTCACAAGTAAGCGTAAAGGAAGGATGAATTAATTGTTACAGGGGATTGATAAGTCCTATGACCAAAGCGCATGGTTGATTTCCGTTCCGACTGGGCGCTTTGTCGCTGCCGCTTCGCTTTCGCACAGATAAAACATTTGTTGCTGACGCTTCGCTTTCGCACAGAGCAGAGCTTCCTGGGGGCGTCCGATGAGCTGCTTTGGCCGAAAGGATGTTGGTCACGAAGGCGTTATCACAGGACGTCCCCAAGGAGTCACCCAGTCTTCACTCCAATCAACTTTATATGCTTTTGGAAAAACTAAAGACTGAGTGTGAAAATAGAATCTGACTTACTATTGATGGAAGCGTTGGTTATAAATTTTGTGAATGCTTTTTACCGTCAATGGTTTCATATAATAAAACCCCTTTATCATTAATGAACAAGTTTTGAACCTCTGCCTCTAATAACACTTTTTCTGAGCCATCTTTTATAAATATTTTTGTTAAAAAGCCGGCATTATCATAATCACTACAATAAATCGCATCGTCAGAAGCCGCTAAGTAGTAGCAGGATGTTTCTGTAAGTTGTTTATTTTGTTTTGTTGCTAAATTATAGGCGTATACCATGCTATCGGCCATGTTATTATAATAAATAACGTTGCCAACAGTATCTGCGTACCACATATCATGCATAAAATCGTAGGCATTGCTTGTAGCAGCAAAATAGTTTTCATTTGCCCATATATGATCTTCACTTAGTTTCTCGTCATTCACTAAAAAATATGCGTAGGCAATAGCATAAGGTTCATCAGGATTGACATCATTCCAAGTCGTATCAACATGGTACCATTCACCATTAACACTAACTAAATTCCATGCGTGAAGCTGATTATCGCTATAGCCGTATACATATTTAGCATCAAGATCAGCCGCCAAAAATAAACGATAGGCTAATAGTGCATAAGCTTGACAAACACCAGTTTTTTTACTGATTAATTCATAAACGGATTGTCCTTCTGACGCATCTTCATCAGAATAAGTGGCTAGTTGTACGACAAAGTCATTAACGGCTTTAGCACGATGAAAATCATCCATGTCCTTTGTAATAAACTTATTAGCAAATTCCTGAACATAAGTATCAACTTTCTTTTCCTTCTTAGCATCAGTTAAATATGTAAAATCAAATTCTACCTCGTAACCATTATCTACTTCCCAGGCTTCCCAGTTGTAATTTTCGACGTATCCTGCTGTATAAGGATTAACGAAATTAATGATGTTATAAATATCATTTAGTTGTACTTCAAATGCATCCCAATCTAATTTTCCTTTATAAACTATTGTAAAGTTTGTATCAAATTTTGTTATATGCTTCTCAACTTTTTTTGAAAATTGAAGCAAAGCAGGATCTTCCTTAAATAATGTCGTTGAAAAAAGGTCTTCCGTAGCAAACTCAGCTGATTGAGCTTTACTAGTAGGTAGCTTGACATCCATAGAAGTTTCTTCTCCTGATTCAGGTTCCTCTTGTAATTCAGGCTCCTCTTGTAATTCAGGCTCCTCTTGTACTAATGCTTCGACGACCTTGATAGCAGCTGAGCAAGCGCTAAGCATGCTTAAAATAATAAGCAAAAAAATCAGCAATATACTCTTTTTCATAATTCCTCCTATATATAATTACAGTTTTGGCACATCACTAAAACGTGGGGTTGATTTCCATGCTGTCCTGAGGGCGTCCGATGAGCCGCTAATCCCCTAGGAGTCGCACAACCTCCACGCCAATCAACTTATATGAATGGTCGATGTTTTAAAATCTTAGTGACGACTATGTTTTTAACTATTATAGGATAATATGGTAGCAAAGTGGTATACTGAATTGTTAGAAAAACTAACCGATAGAGGGAGAATGAGGGCATTTATTAATCTCAGTTTGTCAAGAGAACCTTTTTTTGTTATAATATGATATGTTGTGATGTTCGAAGTTCGGGAGGTGCAGTGAATGCATACAGTAGTATTAGTTTCATTAATTATCGTATCAGTAGCGTTGATCGTTGTAGTATTACTTCAATCTAGTAAAAGTGCAGGCTTGTCAGGTGCCATCTCGGGTGGAGCTGAACAACTATTTGGAAAGCAGAAAGCACGTGGTATGGATTTAATCCTTCACCGTGCAACAATTGTGTTAGCAATATTATTCTTTATTTTAGCACTCGCTATTACAAAAATCTAATAGTTGAAGATATATCGCCTAACCTTTATTGGTTGGGCGTTTTCTTTTATGGCTCTAACTATTTGAGCGTCGATACATAGTTAGTTCAGCAGGTGAATACCCGCGGAAGCGAGGCGAATACCCGCGCGGAGCAGGGAAATACCCGCGGAAGCGAAGTGAATACCCGCGGAAGCAAGGTGAATACCCGCGCGAAGCAGTGAAATACCCGCGGAAGTGAAGTGAATGCCCGCGGAAGCAAAGCGAATACCTCGCGGAGCAGTGAAATACCCGCGAATCGCAAAATGGCGGATGGAAAAGTTAAAGTGATGGATAGAATCTTCAAAGTCGTGGATAGAATCCTCAAAATGCCAGAAAGACCATCAAAATGCTGAAAAAACCATCAAATTAACCGATAAAACCTCATAAAAATGAGTAATAATCGCCAAAGCTTTTGAGGAAGCTTTAGTATGGCTATAATGGTTATAGTATGTATTTGGATGAAGGAGAGCTCGCAATGAAAAAATCGTTATCACAGCCTTTTTTCTTTCAAGCAGGACCAAGAGCAGTTTTATTGTTGCATGGGTTTACGGGAAGCTCGGCGGATGTGCGAATGCTTGGTAGATATTTAGAGAAAAAAGGGTATACTACATTAGCACCTCATTATAAAGGTCACGGTGTGGAACCGGAGGAACTTATTACAACAGGTCCTGTTGATTGGTGGCAGGATGTCGTTTCCGCGTACAAACAGCTGCAGGATGCGGGTTATGAGGAAATTGCTGTTGCTGGCTTGTCATTGGGTGGTGTGATGGCTTTGAACGTTGCGCTGAATAACCCAGTTAAAGGTATAGTGACAATGTGCGCTCCAATGACGATGCGTACTACAGATGTTATGTTTCAAGGTGTATTAAAATATGCGAGGGACTATAAAAAGTTCCAAGGCAAAGATGAGGAGCAAATCGAAGCGGAGGTTGCGTTAATTGCTGAAAAGGGCATGCCATCTCTCCAAGAGTTGCGGGAATTTATTGCTCGGACACGTCAGGAAATTGACATGATTTATGCACCAATTTTTGTCGTACAAGCGACAAATGATGAGGTAATTGAGACAGAATCTGCCAACATTATATATAATCAAACTGAGTCACTTGAAAAACAGATCAAGTGGTATGAAAACTCAAAGCATGTTATTACGTTAGATCAAGAAAAAGATCAGTTACATGAAGATATTTATCGCTTTTTAGAAAGCCTAAATTGGGCACAATAAAAACATATTAGGATTTTCTCATGAAGGAGGGAAATTATGAAAGAACAAAAAGATTCACTACAAAGTCGTTTACTTGATTTTTTCGGTGAAGAAGAATATAAACCATTAACCGTTGGCGAAATCGAGGATGTATTTGGCTTTGAAGATGCTGACGAATTTAAAGAATTAGTGAAAACGTTAGTACGTATGGAGGGGCAAGGCTTAGTTGTGCGTTCTCGCTCCAATCGTTACGGCCTGCCAGAGCGCATGAATTTACTTCGAGGTAAATTTATCGGACATGCGAAAGGCTTTGGCTTTGTGGCACCTGATATTGAGGGGATGGATGATGTTTTCATTCCACCGCATGAAATAAATGGTGCGATTAACGGCGATATCGTTTTGATACGTGTTTTAAAGGAATCATTCGGTGATCGTCGTGAAGGAACAGTGACAAAGGTAGTAGAACGTGGACAAACGAGTTTTGTTGGAACGTTCCAAGCAAATCGAGGCTTTGGCTTTGTTGTTTTAGATGACAAAAAACTACCGATGGACATTTTTATTGCTAAGGGAGATACGCTAGGGGCAGTCGATGGACACAAGGTTGTCGTTGAGGTAGCTACTTGGCCAGAGGATTTAAAATCAGCAACAGGCTATATCACAAAAATTTTAGGGCACAAAAATGACCCAGGTGTGGATATTCTTTCTATTTTATATAAGCACGACATTCCACCTGAATTCCCAGAAGAAGTAGTTGCTGCTGCGCAACGAGTGCCGGATGAAATTACAGAGGCAGATTTAGAAGGTCGCCGTGATTTACGCCACGAAACGATTGTGACAATCGATGGAGCTGATGCGAAGGACTTGGATGATGCTGTAACCGTAACGAAAAACGTAGACGGTACTTATAAACTAGGCGTACATATTGCAGACGTTAGTTATTATGTAACTCAAGGCTCTGTAATCGATATTGAAGCCTATGATCGTGCGACGAGTGTATATTTAACAGACCGCGTTATTCCAATGATTCCACATCGACTTTCGAATGGTATCTGTTCATTAAATCCACAGGTTGACCGTCTAGTACTATCTTGTGAAATGATTATTGATGGAAATGGTAATGTGATTTCACATGAAATTTTCCAAAGTGTCATTAAAACAACTGAGCGTATGACATATAGAGACGTTTACAAAATTTTAGAGGAGCAGGACGCAGAGTTAATTGCCCGCTATGAGCCACTAGTACCAATGTTTAAACATATGGCTGAGCTGTCTAACATTTTACGTACTAAACGTGAAATGCGTGGTGCTATTGACTTTGACTTTAAAGAATCTAAAGTGATCGTGGACGAAGATGGTTGGCCAGTAGATATTGAATTACGTGAACGTACAGTAGCGGAGAAATTAATTGAAGATTTCATGCTAGCTGCCAATGAAACAGTAGCAGAACACTTCCATTGGATGAATGTACCGTTCCTTTACCGTATTCACGAAGATCCAAAGCCAGAAAAGCTGCAACGCTTCTTTGAATTTGTCACGAATTTCGGTATTTTAATTAAAGGTACAGGAAACACAGTGCACCCTAAAGCGCTACAGGATGTATTAAAGGCCATTGAAGGTATGCCAGAGGAGCCTGTTATTTCAACGATGCTTCTACGCTCCATGCAGCAGGCAAAATATTACCCTGAAAGCTTAGGTCACTTTGGTTTATCAACTGATTTCTATACACACTTTACGTCACCAATTCGACGTTATCCGGACTTAATCGTCCATCGTTTAATTCGCACGTATTTACTAAATAAAGATACATCGAAAGAAACGATTGCACAGTGGAGTATGGCGATGGATGAAATTGCTGATCATACTTCAGAACGTGAACGCCGTGCTGTCGATGCAGAGCGCGATACAGACGCGCTGAAAAAAGCACAATATATGTCCGATAAAATTGGTGAAGAGTTTGAAGGGATCGTTTCATCCATTACAAACTTCGGGATTTTCGTGGAGCTGCCAAACACGATTGAAGGACTTGTCCATATTAGCAATATGACAGATGACTACTATCGCTTTGATGACCGTCAAATGATGATGATCGGTGAACGTACAAATCGTCAATTCCGTATCGGCGATGAAGTAACGGTACGTGTAGCAAATGTTATTATTGAGGAGTCATCGATTGACTTTGAAATCGTCGGAATGGTAACGTCTTATGGACGAACACGAAAAGCAGCACCTACTGTTATTCACGCGCGCAAAAATTATAGCGACAACAAAGGTGGTCGTAATGGCCGCAGTGGTGGTCGCAACGAAGAACGAGGCGGACGTGGTAGTCGCGGTGGTCGCAACGAAGAAGAACGAGGCGGACGTGGCAGTCGCGGTGGCCGCAACGAAGAAGAACGAGGCGGACGTGGCAGTCGTAGAGGTCGCGATGAAGAAGGACGAGGCGGACAAGGAGAACGACGTGAAAACGACCGTGATCCACGAGGACGCCGCAAAGATGGCTCAAGCCCAGGCCCTAAAAAAGGCGTGAAGCAAAAGCAAAAGTTCTACGAGGGCGTCGCTAAGAAAAACAAAAAGAAAAAATCAAAACGTAAATAAAAGAAAGGCGAAAGCACCAATGATTACTTTACTGGTGCTTTCGCTTAATCAATAATAAAGCAGGTTGACCCTGCTATCCTTTAAGTAGAGGGTGAATTTATATGGCAAAAGGTACTGGGAAAGTATTAGCACAAAACAAAAAAGCCGGGCACGACTACTTCATTGAAGAGACAATTGAAGCGGGCATGGTGCTTACAGGCACAGAAATTAAATCCATCCGTGCAGGAAGGGTTCAACTAAAGGAATCCTATGTACAAATCCGCAGCGGTGAAGCATGGATCAACAATATGCATGTCAGCTCATTCGAACAAGGCAACCGCTTCAACCACGACCCACTACGCGCACGTAAGCTACTGCTTCATAAAAAGCAAATCGGCGAGCTAGTCGGTGCCGTAAAACGTGACGGCTACACAATCGTTCCATTAAAAATGTACATCAAAGACGGCTACGCCAAGCTCTTAATCGGCGTCGGCAAAGGGAAAAAGGATTACGACAAACGCAACGACATGCGTAAAAAAGAAGCAAAACGCGACATGGAACGCGCTTTCAAAGCAAAAAATCAAGATTAATAGATTGTTAGAAAGCTCACTATTTCTGGATGGTGAGCTTTTTAAAATCTCAGGGAGAGTTCTAATAGATGGCGATTTTAAAATATAATAAAGAACTTACCGCATATAGGAGCAATCAGTATTCTAATAATAGGAAGAAAATTTATGTTTATGAACATAGAGCACATTTATTTTGCCGAGGAACGTAGTATGCTAGTGAAAGATAAAAGTTAGTATGCAAAGCGACCTGCACAATCACTCCAAAGTTAAAAGACATTGCAAATCATGCTACAGCAAGATAAATAACCCTATTAGAAAGCTATTATGAAATAAGAAAATCATTGTGAGCTAGCCAATTTTTTCTATCATAGCAGGACACTTGAACTATAGCTAATTTTGTTTTATAATATGTATTACTGAATGCCAGATTACATGGAAGCGTACTTTTAGCTCCCACCGTACTAGAAGAAATTCTAGCTCCTTTACTTGAACGAAGCTACATGCTTCGATTCATATTCAAGGGGACGTTACGGATTCGACAGGGATGGTTCAAGCTTTGGTCGCGCGTCGGAGGTCTCGGCTCCGTCATCAACGGAAGTTATATAATAACTGGCAAACAACAAAACTTAGCTTTCGCAGCGTAAGCTCTTAAGCGCTCTGCCTCTCTATCGCCCATGTAGAGAACGTAGGGCCCAACTTTAGTGGGATACGGTCGGTGGTGCCATCTGAGTCACCGGCAAGAGATTTCCAGATTAGCGTACAGGACGCCTGTTTGTCGGCATAATGTTACGTGAATTGTAAATAGGCAAACTACACGCGTAGAAGCTGAAGTATTGGAGTTTCTGGACGCGGGTTCGACTCCCGCCGTCTCCATAATACGATTTCATTGAGTTTCAATGAACATCAAAACCCTTGTATATCAAGGGTTTTTTATTTTTCACTGTTTCATTGAGTTTCAATGGGATTCAATCAACCATAGTCAAAACCATGGTCAATAATTCCCTTTACATATTCATATAATTGGCTAATTTATTTATTGCTCCGTCTTTAGCTTGTTGAGAAACATGAGCATAGATGTTCATCGTTGTTTTGATATCTTTGTGTCCCAGTCGGTCTTGGACTTCTTTAAGACCAACGCCTGCTTCTAATAATAGAGAGCAATGTGTATGGCGAAATCCATGCGTTGTAATTTTAGGAAGCTTATATTTATTTAATACGTGCTCAAGCCATTTACGTGTTTTAGTAGGCTGTATAAATTTGTTTTGGTCATTGCTGAACACGAGTTGTTTTGGCTGCAATGTGTTAAACCCTAAAATGAGATAGTCTTGTTGTTGCTGCTTTTTCCAATTTTTTAAAGTATCCATTGTTTTTTGGTCCATTTTTATTGTACGAGGAAAACGTGTCTTCGTGACTTTTTCATATATCCTATTATTTTTGCCTTTGGAAAGTGCTTTATTAATGCGAATCTCATTCTTTAAAAAATCCACATCGTTCCAAGTTAATGCAAATGCTTCACCTTTACGCATGCCGCTGTAAGCAAGGAGTTGAAACAGAGTATATGCTTTAAAATTTGTTTCTTGACCCATGTACTTTAAAAATGTATTCAGTTGCTCTTTAGTGTAGAAATTTTCAAGTGCATTTGCATCATAAAGATGAGTGTTTTTTAGATTTTTTGGCATTTCTATTAGAGCGAAGGGATTCGCTTGTAAATAGCCACGTTTGATTGCAAAATCAAGCACTTTTGCAGCATATGACTTCACCATACGGAAATTTTTCAGCTTTGTAGCCCATTCATCAACATGACGTTGACATACGTCCACATTCATCTTATCAATTTTATAATTCCCAAGTGCCGGTAAGATATGATTGCGGAAAATACCAGTAGTTTTAACGAAGGTACTTTCTTCAACGCGTTTCTCATATTGTATTATCCACAAATCGTATACATCTTGATAAGTTTCAGCTTGCTGCTTTCTGAATGAACCTTTACTAATTTCAAGTTTGATACGAGCTAATGTAAGGTCAGCTTCTTTTTTTGTTTTGAACCCACGACGAGTTGTATATTGCTCTTTGCCAGTTAGAGGGTCGACTCCAACATAAAGTTTGAACATGTAACACTTTTCGCCATTTTTTTTTGTATATGGTTTAATAATGCTAGTTTTTTTCATTGATTATTTCCTCCTCGTTATCCATACGGAGGCAAGATAAAGAGGGTGTTAGTCTGCTACGCTTTATAGCATTGTCTTTATCATACAAGATAAAGTTGCTGACAATCTACTCCGAAATATCTTTGCCTCATTTTTTGTTTTATAAATTAAAAACTATGTTCACTGAAAAACATGTCAATTTCTGATTTTGAAATACGTTTTACCCCTTCAATCTCGCAAACCCTTAACCCCATTTCTCGGTACTTCATAAGAGTGTTATAAGAAACGCCTGCATAAGCGGCTCCTTCTTTTAAGCTCATCCATTCTTTATTTTGGTTTTGTTGCTGCATGTCTTGAACCGCATTTCTTAATGTTTTTAATATAATAGTTTGCAATTCTTTTTCTAATACAGCAGGCATGTCTAGTTGTAATGTCATTGAAATCTTCTCCCTTAAACTTTGATTACATTTGTTTTTTCATCCTAGTCGGATAAATTTAACATCATAATACAATAAATTTTAGAGCCGAAAATCAAAAACCTGTCGTACACCTTTAAGTTTTATTTTTAAGTGTTTTGATGTTGTTGATAAAATGAATTTCTGATTGTTTTATGTGTATAGATTTATAGAAAAGTAAAAATTTTTGTAAATATTAAAATGAATATAGCTTATTTAATATCAATGTCTTAAGGAATTAACTTTTAAAAAATTTATAGATTTAAAGTTAAATATTGGAACATAATTAATCTTCCTTGGTATTATTACGATAGGGAGATTTTTGATTTGGATTAATTGATTATTAGGATATTGTTTTATAAATCAGGGGAGAAGAAAAATGGCTAAACTACCTATTAAACCAGTTGTTAAAGTAGTAAAAGTGATACTATGTCAAGAAAATGGACAGGGAAAACTGAGATTTTGCTTTAAATCTAAGCGCGCTATCGCTTGCTCGCC
>NZ_LITM01000017.1:0-3328 GCF_001275675.1 Lysinibacillus sp. FJAT-14745
CAACGATGACGTGGAATTACCATCTCAATCCAAATCAATCCTAGGTGCCAAGCATAGCCATGACGAAAACGACGTAAGGTTTGTGCATGACGAATTGTTTTCCCTTGGCAAAGTGGACATGGCACTGAATAAGCAGCTACAGTAACAGGAAATACATTTGGTTCTTCATCAGATGGAAAAGAAACTTCGAAAAAAGATGGTAACGGTAATAGCATTTTGATAAACTTGGAGTACAAAGCGAAAACTCCTCTCGTGGTTTGTCTCGACAACAATTACGATACGTGAGTTTTCGCTTTTCTTCTATAGTAAAATGTAAAATTATTGAATTGATAGAAAATCAACCACAAGTTATGGTGATGAGCCATTCATTTCATTAAATGGTATAATCTAACTAATTAGGAGGTTAGTATATGAAAAAACTATCATTATCATTGGCTGCTAGTAGCATTTTTTTATCGATGTTATTTACTCCAGCCCACAATGAAACTGTACATGCAAAAGTAATGGAAAACAAAGTGAATTCAAGCACAGACATGGTTGGTTTAAAGAAGCCGCATACAAATAGTGGAGCTAAAGAGGTTGATACTAAAATTGAATCAGCTAATCAGTTAAAAACTTATTTAGACAAAAAATATTCAGAATTAAAAACTGACATTGTTACAGTAAATTTTAATTATACTGTAACTGAAAACGATGATTTAAATAGACCATATGATTTTTTTATTGATTTCAATATGTCTCTTACACCTTATGACTTGTCTTTCGAATATGCAATGAGGAGCCACTTAAGATCGATTAAGCATCAAGATACAGCCAAAGAGGATGTCGCTAAAGCTAGAAAACAACTTAATGATTTTATTGAAACAATGGCTAAAGATGTAATAGAAAAACTGCCAAACAAAAAAATATTGGGGCAAGACTATAATAGCTGGTATCTTTATCCAAATTTAAAGATGAATTTGAGAATAGAAACAAATATGAGTTGGACGAATTATGAACCAATTAGTACTAAACACGTTTGGGTTGACAAACCAGATGATTATTCTATAAATATTGGTGCTAACATGGATCCTGCATATAATGAACTAGAAAGAAATAAATATCGTCGAGAATATGCTCTATTAAAGTATAATGATTTCAAAATAACTGATTTTGGTTGGAGAAAATATTTAGATGATTTTAAAACATTCGATTACTAATTAGCACCTTAATGGGTGCTTTTATTTTGTTTATTGTCAATTAATGAAACGTAATAAAGCAATGTGCGCTTAATCATCCACAATTTAGAGACTACCAATTTAGTAGTCTCGAAAAGTAAAAAATAGATGCACTTACTCTTACTTGCGCTGATAATCCATAAGCCCCGTGGCTATTTTCTTGTACAACTGTTTTTAATATGTTTTATGTTCGTTACTGCATGTTCTCACTGGGCTTTTCATCTATGTTTTATTTAGTTGCTACCGCATTTAAAAGTAATTGTTTGTTGCGATCAGACATTACACGCCATTCTTTAACCGTTACTTTCATTTGGCCTCACATCCTTTCGAATATACGCTTCCAAACAATGTATGCAAGCGTTGGCGCATGTAAGACACTTCCATATTGTTTTTATACGTTTTGCAAAAGACTGAGGCAATACGAATTGATCTAGATACTATAGAAGCTTTATGTGTCGCTCAAGATTGCGATATCTCTGATATTATCGAATATACACTAAATAAATAGGACGCCCAATAATTCTAACGGGTTTGGTTGATGGGGAAAAAAACGCTAAAAGCAAAGTGAATAACACCTAATTGACACTTATTTTAACAGTACATTAGTAACATAAACGACAGAAAAAACGTTCAGTAATAGTAATCTGAGCGTTTTTTTCTGTAATAATTTTTTTACCTTATTGAACTAAAGCCTGCGTTTGACTGACGAAGGTTATTATGTATTACCTAAGTATTCTGCAAAATGTAAAAATCCAAATTTCCTCACAAGAAAGTTTCTTAATTCGCCCTGAGTAGCTTTTTCGATTGGCGGATTTGTTAGGGTGTATGCTTTGGCATTTATTTCAGCAAATTTATCTTTATATAGTTCATTATGTTCTTTATCTTCAATAATTCCTGAAGAAATTGCGGCTTTTGGATAACCCCAAAAAAATATATGTGTTCTTAATGCCATACTTGGTGTTGAATGCAACAATATAATGACAACCAACAAAGAAACAATCATTATAACTTTTTTCTTCAAGTTACCGCTCCCCCCAATAGGCGTTAATAATCTATAAAATATTTTAACATAAATTTTCCATTTACCTTCAAAACATTAGTTCGCTTAATAAAGCTAACTACCTTAGATAAATCCGAAGTCCGGTCGATACATCGGATTTCATGTCATAATAAAAAGTCACCCCTCATAATGAGTGTGGCTTTGGAATCCTGATTATAATTCTTCTATATAGATTGTAACTATGATACTTCTTGGACTATAAGTAAAGGCTCTTTCACTCACGGCTCTGTAATTACCATCAATATTAACTACATCACCTACGTTGGGAATCAAAGCTGATAGAGAGTCGTTGATATCATACGTCATAATTACATCTCCGTTTTGTTCACAAAAATTGATTGTAATCTGTTCTAAATTTTCTCTCATCTTTGGCACCACCTTCCACACTAATCATAGAACAAGTGGAATCATATGTCATCACTAGAAATATAAAGAATAAGAAAAAGCCACACCAAATGGGCTGTGACTTGAAATCAATATGTTATTCAGTCATTAATGTCTCAATGGTTTTACTGTTATTACAAATAAGACTATTAGCTTTAAATTTTATACTCGTTGAAAGCATTTGCAACATACTTAATTCATTCGCCAACTTTTCTAATTCAGCCAGTCCTCCACATTGCAAAGTACTAATTTCCAACTCAAGTTGTTTCAATGATTTTTGAATTAATTCTATATTTTCCTTATATTCCTCTAAAATAATTTTAGTATCCAATATCTCAACCTTATTGTTAGTGTTTTTTTGCATATGCTGACTCTCCCTTTCTATCTATAAAGTCACTTTTATAGCGCAATCTTTGTTACATGAGATATTGAAAAACACCTTAGGACATGAAAGTATCTCAAAAATCGGATTTAATAAACACTATTATAAAGTTGTTTAACTTATTTAACAATATTAATTTCTTTTGAAATGAATTAAAAAGCCACACCTTGTTAGATGTGACTTTTTGAAACATTATGGTCTAAATATCTGTAAGCGCCAAATACAACCCACCTTCTAACACTGTCTGTACTATGTGATAATCACAGTACATTCTTCGTTAGGAGG
>NZ_LITM01000017.1:5619-39368 GCF_001275675.1 Lysinibacillus sp. FJAT-14745
CTCGATCAACTCTTACCTTGGTCGAAGACAATTCCAACTAACTGTCACGTTCCAAAGAAAACTAATTAAAGCATACATCAAAGCGCCCACGGAAAAACACGTGGGCGCTATTTGACGCTTACAAATATCTACCTAAATAAATTGTAAATACTCTAAGACATTCCCGAAAGGATCTCTGAAGCTAATAACTTTTCCTGGAGGACAATCCATCGGCTCATCTGCAACAAACTCAACATTATGTTCTTTTAACTTATTGACTGTTTGATGAATGTCTTCTGTTTTTAAAGCTAAAACCACACCTAAAGAATCTTTAGGAATAGATTTAGAGTTTTTCGATTCTTCTAAAACTAAAGGCAAATCTCCATGAACAAGTGTCACGATTTTGGGTCCGTATTGTTTGTTTACCTCAAAACCTAAAACAGTCGTGTAAAAATCAATTGCTTTTTCAATATTAGGTACATAGATGCTGATAACACAAACTTGACTCATATTTCATCCCCCTATTACTCCGGTAATTACCTTTTTGGTATATAAAAAATAATAGAATATATGGTAATATTTTTCAACATTAGAGACATAATCAAGTAGGAATTGCTGACTAACTTGATTAAGAGTTCTTATATTATTTCTAATCATCACTTATCTCTAACTGTCTTAAATAAATTTAGCGGAAGCCAAAACAGCATATGAGCCTTTTCCTTCAAGATTACCTATAGAGATCATTAACCTTTATACGTATTCCCCTTACTATTTATCATACAGAGCAATCTTTGATAATAAATTCACCTTTATCATTTACAATTATCATTTTTCCGTTATCAACTGTAATTTGGAGAGGAAAAATGGTAGAATATTTGTCTGAAAAAATCCATCTTCTTCCGGGATGTGCAAGGATAATAAATATCCCTTTATCTCTTACGCCCATAAAGTTTAGAAATTTGTCGTTTAACGGCTTATGGCCCCTTTCAAATATATGTGCTTTGCCTAATTCTTTTCCTACCTTTAACACATCATCAACGATAAGACCAATTTCACTAATATTCAAAATACTATTGATAGTAAACGGCTCTGAGCTTTCTTCGTTTATGCCATAACGAGCTATAAATTCTACAATATTACCTGAAGGGTCCTCAAAATATATTGCTTGTGCTGGTAAATGTGAAAAGTTTACCTCATCTTCTCCATCCTCTGTTAAAAGTTGGACTTTGTTCTTCAACCAAAATTTCGCTTCTTCAAATTGGTTTGCTGGAATATTGAAGGCAAAATGATAAAATGGTTTGCTAACTGTATCTCTATTCGTGAACTCCAAAATACTAGTGCCTGTTTGAATTTGAAAGCTATCTCTATTTTCAGCAATCATAAGAAACCCTAATTTATTTATATAGAATTCTTTCATAGTTTGTAAATTATCAGTTTGTAAAGTAAGTGATTTAATTTCCATATACAACATTCTCCTATTTCACATGTATTTGGATCATCACCGAAACGTGTGGTTGATTTCCGTTCCGACTGGGCGCTTTCCTGGGGGCGTTCGATAAGCCGCTTCGCTTCGCTGCAGGGTCTTATCTGAAACGCTGATCCCCGAGGAGTCGCCCAGTCTCCACTACAATCAACTATTTGCATAGTAAACGTTTTAACAAAAGTCATCCACAACTTTTGGTGATGAACCATGTATTTGTAAATTAATATAATAAATACAATACCCATTTACATCAATCTTTTGGCTGAAATTAACGGTAATTTTAATGAGTTGACGGCAAAGTTATTCTTATTTACAAACTGGGTAGAACTTGTATAGGGAGTTGTCGAATGAAAAAGTTTTTGATAGTTGCGTTATTCATCATGTTACTTGCACCATTTTGTACTGTACAAATCAAAAAGGAACTATATGAAAAGAGAATCGAAAACTATTTGATTGAAGATAAGTCTTATCAGAAGGACGCTATCCAATCTATTGAATGTAAATGGCATTTTGCAGGTCTTCCAAGTTATTGGGTAAACGTTATTTTTTCAGATGAACCAAATGTCGTCTATATCTATTTTGCTCATGATAAAAACCATTTAGGGCAATTTGACCATTATACAATTGATGGGACGACTCTTTTGACAGAACAATTAAAGCATTTTCGGTCTGGTGAATGACTTAAAATGGACCCGAGGAATTAACAACAGTAAAAAAACCAATACTAATAGATAAAATTTGATTAATGACGTGTGAAGCGATCCAAAAATTCGCGAATTACATTAAATTTGAATACAATATATTGAAAATAATTAATCCTTGATAGGCCTTTTAACACCTATCCGAGTATAGAGATTCTTTCCGTCGTTTGGTCAATTCTATCCGTCGCTTTGGCAGTTCTATCCATCATTTCGATGGTTCTATCCGTCGCTCTGATGATTCTATCCGTCATTTCGATGGTTCCATTCGTCGCTCTGATGATTCAATCCGTCACTTCGGCAGGTCTATCCGTCTTTGCAGAGAAACTGCAATGTCAGACAATTAGTTTGACTTTTTTTCGTCTGGCCCCTTTTCTTCCTAAAAAAGCAAAGGATTTTCTTGTTCTTAAGTAATATCATTGAGAAACTTTACAATTAGCAGTAAAATTTATGTAAGGATTATTATTTCATTGAAACTTTATGTCGATTATTTCGTATAAGAATATAGACATATCTAAATGCTAGGAGGAAGAAACATGCTTAGTGTCGGACAGTTTTTCTCTAGACATACCGCTAGCTTCTTAATTTCTCTCACAACTGTTTCTATAGCAGCAATTGCCGCAGACCCAGGATTCTTCCTTGGTGGTTTATTGTTTGCTGGAACTTACGCGCCAAGTACAGCGTTGTTGAAACATAGACAGAAAAAGAAATTTATGCAAATAGCAGGTATAACAAAAGAAGAATACAAACATATTGAAACACAACTTACAGCAGCAAATAAAAGTATACAAACTTTAAGTCAAAACTATTTACGTGTACGTTCTGTTTCTGCATTTAAGCAATTACTCGAAATGACACGTATTTCAAAAAATATCGTGAAAATAGTGAAAACAGATCCACGAAAATTTTATAATGTAGAACAATTTTTTTATGCACACCTTCCTTCCGCTGTCGAATTAACGGATAAATATACGATGTTATCGAGGCAGCCTGTGAAGGATAAAGAAATCCAGCTTACATTATCAAAAACAAGAGAAACACTCACAGATTTAAATGATACGATTCAAATTGATTTAAAGGATGCGCTTTCCAACGAAATCGACCATCTTCAGATGGAAATCGAATTTGCGAATCGTTCCAATATAAGACGAAAAGAACAATTGGAATGGCGAGGCGATGATAAGTGACAGCAAATGATCACGCATTTGAACTAAATACAATACAAGGTATTTCCCCTCTTGTGCAATCTTATTTAGAAACAACTCCAAATAATGAGGCGATGGCGACGTATGAAACGCTATCGCCTCTTGCACAAAGTCGAGCACTTCTTTTTGCTAGCCAGCTAGACCTGACAAACTTCGAATCTGTCCTGTCTTTAGGGCAAGGTTCACAGCGAGCGCTTTCTCAATTTGCTGATCGAATGCTTGTACAAGTAAAACAGAAAGACGTTTCAAAAGTTGGCCAAATGTTAGATTCATTAATGCAAACGTTAGACCGTGTGGACCCTAACGCATTAGAACCAAAAAAGCAGTCCTTTTTTCAAAAAATGTTTGGCAAAATCGAGCCTACTGTTAAGCAAACATTAACGGAGTTTGAACGTATTAGTATCCAAGTAGAACGCATTGGTGTTCAGCTCGAACGTTCACAGCTTCAAATGATTAAAGATGTAGAAATGCTTGAAGAACTTTATGCACATAATAGAGGATTCTTTGAGGAGTTAGCGACTGCTATTGCAGCAGGACAAATGAAGAAGCAGCAAGCAATCGAAGTCGAGCTTCCTGCAAAGGTGACTAGTTTACAGGCAACGAATCAACCACTTGCGGTACAACAGCTGAATGATTTTGCCGCTCAAATCGAACGTTTAGATCAACGTATTTATGACTTACAAGTTTCTCAGCAGGTTGCCTTACAAACTGCTCCACAAATACGCATGATTCAGCAGTCCAATCAAACGCTAGCTGAAAAAATCGAATTTTCAATCGGTACTCTTATTCCACTTTGGAAAAATCAATTGGCCATGATGTTATCCATGCATATGGATCATCACTACGCACAATTAGAGGAAAGATTATCTCGTACAAATGATCGTTTTACGAGCCCTTCCTTCGAACAGCAGGTATCGAAATTCAAAGAAACACAGCATGAGCTGAAGGCAGCTATCAAAGACGTCTTTGCCCTTCATACAGCTACAGAACAGGAAAAACAGCAATTACAGGATGTAGCTGAATTAAAGAGCTTTAAGGGAGAATGATTCCGTTTTTCCAACAAATAAGGGTGGCTCAGAAATCTGAACCACCCTTTGATTTTTATGCTCATTCAAAATAATCTTTATAGTAGCCACCGATATTACCAGTGTTATCGATAATAAAAATGAATTCTTCTGTTTCATTTTTCACATCATATTGTTTCCCTACTGTTAATACGTTTGAAACTAAATATTTTGATGCATTTGTATGCTTACAAGTAACTGTGCGTACTGTTGGAGCATCTTTCCATTTTAAATGTAACATAATCTCTCTACCTCTCTTTACTAGCGCGAAGCTAATGTCTATTGCTTATTTTATAATATTTTTGAACTTTTGTGGAGAAAAAAACCATAGAAGTTCATATTTTCTCCGTAACTATCGTTTTTTAACCATATCAATCATAAAAATTTTTATTTCGAGGTGTTAATATGAGCTTTGGTGGTGTACCGCAATGGTTTTTTATATTGGCCGTTGCATTTGCAATTTGCTTTGTTTTATACGCAGAATGGAATTCTAGAAAATAAGTGAGCCCATTCATTTGGACTCACTTTTTTTGTTAATGCAACCGTATGTGTAAACTCATTATCTTAATGTTCGTTTTAAAAACTCTTTTGTCCGTTCATGCTGAGGGTTTACTAAAACCTGCGATGGTGGTCCTTCCTCCACAATAACACCTTTATCCATAAATACAACACGGTCTGCTACTTCTTTAGCAAATTCCATTTCATGTGTCACAATTAACATCGTATTCCCAGCATCCGCTAGCTGACGCATTACCTTCAACACTTCACCAACCATTTCTGGGTCAAGAGCTGACGTCGGTTCATCAAACAGCATCACATCTGGGCTCATTGACAATGCTCGCGCAATCGCTACCCGCTGTTTTTGACCGCCAGATAGCTGCCTTGGCTTCGCATTGACGTATTGATCCATACCGACAATTTGCAAATATTTTAGAGCAACTTCGTCAGCTTCTGCCTTCGAACGCTTTAATACTTTCATTTGACCAACTGTACAGTTTTTTAGCACATTATGATTGTTAAATAAGTTAAATTGCTGGAATACCATACCTAAATGTGTACGGTATTCTTGGATATTATGCTTATCGTCTAAAATGTTGTCACCTTTATAAATAATTTGACCGCCACTTGGTGTTTCTAGTAAATTAATGCAACGTAGTAGTGTTGATTTACCAGATCCGGAAGAACCGATTAAGCAAACAACCTCGCCCTTTTCTACTTGAAAATTTACATCTTTTAACACTTGGTTACGCCCAAATGATTTACTTAAATGCTCGATTTTAATAACTGCCATCTGTTCGTCCCCCTATACTGCTTCTTTCTGTTCTTTTTGGTAGGCATCTGGTCCATCCAGTCGTTTTTCTACATACAGTAAAATTCTAGATGCTGTGAATGTCATGATGAAATAAAGGACACAAGCTACAAAGAAGGATTCAAAATAGCGGAAGTTATTACCTGCAATCGACTTTGTTTGGAAGTATAATTCCGTAACCCCGATAACGTTTAATACTGCTGTATCTTTAATATTCATAATTAATTGATTACCTGTTGCAGGCAATATATTTCGCGCAACTTGTGGTAATACAACATGTAGCATAATTTGAAAATGATTCATACCAATGGCTGATGCAGCCTCGTACTGCCCCTTATCAATGGAAACAATACCGCCACGCACAATTTCAGTCATATATGCACCTGTGTTTAGTGAAACAACTAAAATACCTGCTGTAATAAAGTGCATATCAATACCAAATGCAATATCTAATCCGTAAAATACAACCATCGCTTGTACAATCATTGGTGTACCACGGAAGAATTCGACATAGCATGTTAGTATAAAATTAAAGAGCTTTAGGCTATAGAATTTTAAACCCTTTTTACGAACCTTGATGGTATGCATAATTCCAATGAAAAATCCGATAAGTGCACCAATAACTGTACTAATAATCGAAATAAGTAATGTATAATACGCACCTCGTAAAAACATTTGCCAGTTGTTCTCAACAATAGAAATAATCCATTCAAAACTCATGATGTTCCTCCTAACTACGTCGTGTTGCTTGTTCGTTACAGTATCGTGTCTTAGCTAGAGCCTTTGATTCTTTTATTTTATGAAACTTTTAGCCAAGACATTATTATATTTAGAGATTCTTATTAAATATGATGTAATGATATGGCACGGACTAGCAGATAGCCCGTGCCATCATGTTATTGTGCTGCTGGTTGTTGGTGAATTGCTTCTTCCATAATTTTTTGGCGATCATCTTCAGAAATACCTTTTAAGATTTCATTGATTTTTTCAAGATCTGCATCACCTTTACGTAAACCAACTGCAATAGATGTATTTGAAATATCTGTATCGAAACCTTTTTCAAACTTTACATACGTGAACTTATCATTTGCAGCAGCCGCGGAAATACCTTCTGGACGCTCTGCTACATAGCCGTCAATTTTTCCTGCTTCTAATGCTACACGCATTGCTGGGAAGTTATCCATTGCTGTTTGTTTTTTTACATCTTTGATTTGATCAATAACATTGTAGTTAGACGTATTTAATTGTGATGTAATTTTTGCACCGGAGAAATCTTGGATAGATTTTGCTTTTTCATATTCACTGCCTTTTTTGATGACCATCACAAAATCAGACGTATAATAGTTTTCGGTGAAATCAATTGTTTGCTTACGCTCTTTAGTAGGTGACATCCCTGCAATGATTGCATCGATTTTGTTTGATTGTAATGCTGGTACTAAACCATCCCATTCCAATTTCACGATAACTAATTTTTTTCCTAAGCCTTCAGCAATTTTTTTCGCCATTTGCACATCATATCCGCCTGCATATTCTGCATTATCAGCAATTTTCACTGCGCCATTTGCATCATCTTGCTGTGTCCAGTTAAACGGAGCATAGCCTGCTTCCATCCCAACGCGGAATTCACCACCGCCGCCGTCTTTTTCAGCACCAGCATCGCCTGTTGCCTCATCCTTTTTGTCTTTTGCCCCACATGCAGCCAACACAATTGCAGTCACTACAGTTAACATTAATACCAACCATTTTCTTTTCATGTAAAACTCCCCTTTTCTGTAAAAAAATAAAACAACTGTACGAAAAAAGACCTAAGCATTGAACTTAGGTCTTACTTTAATTGACAGTTGCCCAAATCCTCACTATAAATTCCATGTTTCCGAGATAGCACAACCTAGTAAATCCTGGAATTAATTTACTAGGACAGTCCTGCACTTATTCACTGCAGACCCAGCATAAAAGTACGAGCTCCTTTTATACTTCGGCGATAGTTCCTTCTCCATTGCGTCTACGCTTGCTTTTACTCAACAATGAACTAATAAATACCGCGCCTCTACCTCACGATAGGATAAATGTGAGGTTTGTATATTTAATTGATATTAAGATACTACTATAAAACGAATATGTTCGTCAATACAATATTATTATTTTTCTGACTAATTACAATATTAGGGTTTTATTTCTTTTAAAGCGTTATATACACTTTTGCAAAGTTGGAAATGATTAAGACTGCCGCTTTCCTAAAAGAGTCTACAAAGTCGCCCATGCTCCATTGTACGAACTCCAATCAACTTTTATACTTAGATACGTTTATAACAAATGTAATGAAGAGCTTATTTTTCAGAAAATCCGCAAATAATTAATACTCAACTTGCTTTCTAGTAATTCAAAAGAAATTGTGGATCAGGACAGATAATATCCTTTGCACTATACATCTTACTTAAATGATAGGACAACCTATCCGCCAGTTCGTTTTCCATCCGTCGCTCTGGCCTTTCTTTCCCTCGCTTCGATTGCTTTATCCGTCGCTTCGTTTTCTATCCGTCGTTCTGGCTCTTCTTTCCGTCGTTTCGATTGCTTTATCCGTCACTTCGGCTCTTCTTTCCGTCGCTTCGTTTCCTATCCGTCGCTCTGGCCTTTCTTTCCGTCGCTTCCATTGCTTTATCCGTCACTTTGGCTCTTCTTTCCGTCGCCTCGTTTTCCATCCGTCGTTCTGGCTCTTCTTTCCGTCGTTTCGATTGCTTTATCCGTCACTTTGGCTCTTCTTTCCGTCGCTTTGTTTTCTATCCGTCGCTCTGGCCTTTCTTTCCGTCGCTTCGATTGCTTTATCCGTCGCTTCGTTTTCTATCCGTCGCTCTGGCCTTTCTTTCCGTCGCTTCCATTGCCCTACCCGTCGCTCTGACTCTTCTTTCCGTCGCTTCGATTACTTTATCCGTCGCTCTTGCTCTTCTTTCCGTCGCTTCCATTGCTTTATCCGTCGCTCTGGCTCTTCTTTCCGTCGCTTCGTTTCCTATCCGTCGCTCTGGCCTTTCTTTCCATCGCTTCGATTGTTTTATCCGTCATTTTGGCTCTTCTTTCCGTCGCTTCGTTTTCTATCCGTCGTTCTGGCTCTTCTTTCCGTCGCTTCGTTTTCTATCCGTCGTTCTGGCTCTTCTTTCCGTCGTTTCGATTGCTTTATCCGTCGCTTCGTTTTCTATCCGTCGCTCTGGCCTTTCTTTCCGTCGCTTCGATTGCTTTATCCGTCGCTTTGGCTCTTCTTTCCGTCGCTTCGTTTTCTATCCGTCGCTCTGGCCTTTCTTTCCGTCGCTTCCATTGCCCTACCCGTCGCTCTGGCTCTTCTTTCCGTCGCTTCGATTACTTTATCCGTCGCTCTTGCTCTTCTTTCCGTCGCTTCGATTGCTCTATCCGTCGCTCTGGCCTTTCTTTCCGTCGTTTCAATTGCCCTATCCGTCGCTCTGGCTCTCCTTTCCGTCGCTTCGATTGTTTTATCCGTCGCTACCTTAAATGTTCCATAAAAAGAAAAAAACCCTGCAAAACAATGTTTTGCAGGGGTTAATAAATTCAGGAATTAAGAATTTAATAATAAATCTTCTGGGTTTTCAAGAAGTTCTTTAACAGTTTTAAGGAAGCCTACAGAATCTTTACCATCGATAATACGGTGGTCATAAGAAAGAGCTAAGTACATCATTGGGCGAATTTCTACTTCACCATTCACTTCAACTGGACGTTTTTTGATCGTATGCATACCAAGAATACCAGCTTGAGTACCATTCATGATAGGTGTAGACATTAATGAACCGAATACCCCACCATTTGTAATTGTGAATGAGCCACCTGAAAGATCAGCTAAACCTAATTTTTTGTCGCGAGCTTTTTTCGCTAGGTCTGCAATTGAATCTTCAATTTCTGCAAAGTTTTTGCGGTCAGCGTCACGTACAACTGGTACTACTAAACCTTCTTCAGTTGATACAGCTACACCGATATCAAAGAAGTTGTTTAAGTGAATTTCATCGCCAGCGATTTGTGCGTTCACATATGGGTATTTTTTAAGAGCTGCAACTACAGCTTTTGTGAAGAATGACATGAAACCAAGTTTTGAGCCAGTTGACTCGAAGAATTGGTCTTTTTTACGAGAACGTAAAGCCATAACGTTTGTCATATCTACTTCGTTGAATGTAGTTAACATTGCTGTAGATTGTTTTACTTCAAGTAAACGTTTCGCAATTGTTTGGCGACGACGGCTCATTTTTTCAACTGTTACACGTGATTCGTCTACAGCTGCAACTGCTTTAGGTGCTGCTGGAGCTGCTTGTGGTGCTGCCACTGGAGCTGTACCATGAGCTGCTACGTCTTGTACACGTACACGGCCTTGTGGATCTACTGGAGATACAGCAGCAAGGTCAATACCTTTTTCACGAGCAAGTCTACGTGCTGCTGGAGATGCGATTACACGCTCACCAGAAGTTTCTTCTACAACTGGAGCTGCTGCAACAGGAGCAGGTGCCGCTTGTGGCGCTGCTGGAGCTGGAGCTGCCTCAACTGGAGCTGCTGGAGCAGGTGCTGCACCTTCGCCAGCTTCTACAACTGCGATAACTTGACCTACAAGTACAGTATCGCCTTCTTCAGCTAAAATTTGAGTTAAAACTCCCGCTTCTTCAGAAATGATTTCAGCGTTTACTTTATCTGTTTCAAGTTCAACGATGAATTCACCTTTTTCAACGCGATCGCCCACTTTTTTTACCCACTGTGCGATACTACCTTCTGTAATCGATTCTGCTAATTCAGGGACTTTAATTTCAGCCACTTTCATTTCCTCCTTTAATTAACGTGCATTGGTGCACATAAAAGGGCTACTGCCTAAGCAGCAAGTAGCCCGGCTCTCAAATTTTAATATGTGATTATTTAACCTTTACAGGCTCAGAAACTGCTTCTTCTACAAGTGCTGCTTGAGCTGCTTTATGAGAATCTGCATCACCTTCAGAAGTCGAGCTCATTGCAGGACGGCCTACATAACGTAGCTTTTTACCTTCTGAAAGGTCGTGTAATGTTTCTAATGCATAATTCCAAGAACCTTGGTTTTTAGGTTCTTCTTGTACCCAAACGATTTCTTTAGCATTAGGATACTTAGCAATAATATCAGCAACTTGCTCTTTTGGGAATGGGTAAAGTTGTTCTACACGAACAATGTGTAAGTGATCGAAGCCTTCACCATCTTTAATACGATCTGCGATGTCGATCATTACTTTACCTGAACCTAATACAATGCGTTCTACAGCTTCAGTTTTTGAACCTAGGCCTGGTTGTTCAATTACTTCTTGGAATGAGCCATTTGCTAATTGATCAGCATTTGCTGCAGCTAATGGGTGACGAAGTAAGTACTTAGGTGATACAACTACAAGTGGTCGAACGCCTTCTGTTCCTAACAATGCTGCTTGACGACGTAATAAGTGGTAGTAGTTACCTGCGTTTGAGCAGTTTGCTACGAACCAGTTATTTTCAGCTGACATTTGTAAGTAACGTTCCATACGGCTTGAAGAGTGTTCTGGACCTTGACCTTCATAACCATGTGGTAAAAGAATCACTAAACCAGATTTTTGACCCCATTTAGCACGTGCACCTGAAATAAAGTTATCGAACATCACTTGTGCCATGTTAGCGAAGTCACCAAATTGAGCTTCCCAAACTGATAATACATGGCCATTTTCTAAATTGTAACCATATTCAAAGCCCACTACCCCAGCTTCTGTAAGTGGAGAGTTGTGTACTGTAAATGATGCATTAGCACCTGAAATATGGTGAAGTGGCGTGAATAAATTACCATTGTTTTTGTCATGTAACACTAAGTGACGTTGAGAGAACGTACCACGTTGTGCATCTTGACCTGTAAAACGAACTGGTGTGCCATCTTGAATAATTGTTGCATAAGCTAATGTTTCTGCATGACCCCAGTCGATTTTTGCAGAAGCAAATGCATCACGGCGTTTTTCTAAAATTTTACCAAGTTTTTTCTGTGGTTCAAAGTTATCTTCAAACACTAAAAGTTCTTCGTTAATTTTTCCTAGACGTTCCGCACCAACTGCTGTATCAATTTGTGGGAATTCTACTTTTAGTTCTTCTGGCATTTCTAAATGCTTGTGCTCATCTTTATCTGCCATTTCTTTTACATGATCATAAGCTGCTTGCATTTCGGCATAAATAGCTGCATCTAATGCTGCTACTTCATCAGCTGAAACTACACCCTCAGCTGCTAATTGAGCACCGTATAAAGCACGAACGGGTTCATGTTTAGAAACTAATTTATATGTTTCAGGGTTTGTAACAGTTGGATCATCAGTTTCATTGTGACCATGACGGCGGTAACCAATTAAGTCAACAACGATATCTTTACCGAATTTTTGACGGTAGCTAGCTGCGAAACGACCTACTAAAGCTACAGACTCAGGGCTATCTGCGTTTACATGTACAACTGGTACTTCGTAACCTTTTGCAGGGTCAGAAGAGTAAACAGATGAACGAGAGTCTTGTAGTTCAGTTGTAAATCCAATCATATTGTTAGCAATGACATGGATTGTACCACCAGTAGTGAACCCTTCAGTTTTTGCAAAGTTTAATACTTCTGTTACGATCCCTTGACCTGGGAACGCAGCATCACCATGCACAAGAATACCTAATCCTTTTGTGCGGTTATGGATAGCTTGCCCTGGTTTAGAAGTGTCATCTTGTGCTGCACGTGCAGTACCTAAAACAACTGGATTTCCTACTTCTAAGTGAGATGGGTTGTATGCAAGTTTAACATTCATACCAGTTTCACGGTTGTAAGAAGCACCCATGTGGTACTTAACATCACCAGTCCAACCTTTAGTAATTTCAAGGCGACCATTTTCTGGCATAAATAATTCATTAGATACATGTGCAAAGTCAGAGAACATCATATCGTATGGTTTATTTAAAATGTGTGTTAACACATTTAAACGACCACGGTGAGCCATACCAATACGTACATTTTCTACGCTATTTGTTTCAGCTGTATTTAAAATTTCATCAAATAGGATAATTTGAGTATCTAAACCTTCACCAGAGAAACGCTTTTGACCTACAAAAGTTTTATGAATAAACTTCTCGAAATTTTCAACACGAGTTAATCGATCTAATAAAGCTTTTTTCTCATTAGAAGCTAATGCTTGTTTAAATGAACCTGATTCAATTTGTGCTTGAATCCAATCACGTTCTTCTGTTGTTACTACGTGATTATATTCAAATGCTACTTTTTCTGTATAAACAGATTTTAAGTAATCGATTGCATCTTTACCATTTTTCACGTTAGCTGGCACATCTTTGAAGAAGATAGCTGCAGGAATTTCAGCTAAATCTGCAGCGCTTAAGTTGAACGCGCTTTCTTCAATTTGAGCTGTTTGTAGTTCACGGTTATTCAAAGGGTAGATATCTGCCGCTAAATGACCATGTGTACGAATTGCATCTGCTAGTTTCACAGCTGCTAATACTTTCTTATAATCGCCAGCAGGAGCTGCTGCATTACTAGCTACAGCTACTTCACCTTCTACTACTACTGGTGCACCAAATTGTTGGAATAATAATACTAACTCCGGTTCTACTTCTTCAGGAGACTGTAAGAATAAGTCGTATTGCTCCATCACATATCCTAAGTTAGGACCAGAAAAAGCTGACCATGGAGAACTTACAGTTGTAACGTTGTTCGACATGAAAAATGACCTCCAAATTTTGCCTTTCGGCAGTTCCATTAATTAAATTACAATTAATTATATAATATTTCTCCGTTCTTTAAAAGGATGTTTAACACAACTTATCCATAATTTAAAGAACGTTTTTTCCATCTCAATCTTACTACTCTTCACAAAAAATACAACTCTTTTTATAAAATTAAGCAAATTTTTTCGTAAAGGCTAAAATAATTAAATAAAGCGTGTATTTTTCTCAATATTTTAGCGGGAATTTCATCAAGAAAACGGTTCCAATATTTTTTTCACTCTTGACTTCTACAGTACTATTATATTTTTCAAGCAACATTTTTGTAATACTAAGCCCTAAGCCCGTTCCGCCTATTTGACGATTTCTAGCTTCATCAACCCGATAAAAACGATCGAAAATGAACGGAATGTTTTCTTCAGCTATACCAATTCCATTATCTTCTATTTTTATAAGTGCCTCATTTCCAGAAATAGAAAGTGAAATTTGAATCTCAGGAATTTTTTCACAATAACGAATTGCATTTTCTATTATATTACGAACAATTTGGCTAAGTGCATTTTCTGTTATAAATAATCGCCCTATTTCTTCATTTTTCGACAGCGTTATTCGAGCTTTTGGATGAAGGCGTCTTGTTTCCTCTAGAACCGCTTCTATAACAACTACTGCATCAGCCTCACTTTTGATATCCTTTTCTTCACGGCGCGCAAGTTCTAATAATTCTTCAATCATTTTACGCATTCGTGCAATTTCCATAAGTGAAGTATCAATAGATTCCTCTAAAATTTCTGGATCATCCTTCCCCCACCTTTTCAATAGGGAAAGATGTCCTTCAATTGCCTGTATAGGTGTTCGTAACTCGTGAGAAGCATCCGCAACAAATTGTTGCTGCTGTGTAAACGAAATTTGCAATTCATTCATCATCGCGTTGTACATATTCAATAAATCACCAATCTCATCATGAGACGTGTAAGTTAATTGAATTGGTTCATTAAATCCTTTATCCATAACGGTTTTCATGGATGAACGTAACCCACGTAATGGTTTCATCAAATAATTGGCAAGATAAAACCCAATTGAAGCTGATAACAATAATGCTCCTATACCAGCTATTAGCATTGTAGTCAATAGATATTGCATCAAAGACTGGAACTTTGATAATGGATGAATCACCTGAATATACCCATGAAAGAAACCGAGCTGAATCCGTTGATTTATGACAAAGACATCCTTTTTATCAATCGTCATTTTAATAATTTCACCTATCGAAGTAAGAGGTGCAACTTTTGTATTATCATTAATACTTAAAATCTTTTCGCCATCTGAATTAAACAATTTAACCGTTTGATTACGATCCGCAATAGAATTTAAAAGACCTTGGTTTTGCTGAATTTGATCAACCGTAAGACCCGGTCCCTGTGACTCTAAAAAATACACCAAATCATCGCTTGTCCGTTTGATTTTACTCGCCTCGTCATTTAATAGCCATGTATGCAATGAAATATAGACGACTATACAAATGATCGTGTAGCTAAAAAAGATAACAGCACTAGATGTTAGCATCCATTTTCTTTGTAATGACTGATTGACTAAATAATCTTTCAATTTTTTCATTCACGCATCACGTACCCAACCCCACGAACGGTTTCGATATAGGCATTCATATCACCCGGTAGTTTTGTTCGTAAATGCCGGATATATACATCTACGACATTTGTCTCTATATCCGTATCATACCCCCAAACAGAGGTTAAAATTATCTCTCGTGTACAAACTTTATTTTTATGCTCTATTAATAATTTAAGTAAATCATATTCTGTTTTCGTTAAATCAAGCTTTTTCCCTTGAACAAATACTTCATAGGCCGCTACATTCATTTCGATATCACGAAAATGTAATGAACCCCCAATTTTTTCATCAGGTGTCACCCGACGTATTATTGTACGAATTCTAGCTAGTAGTTCTTCAATAGCGAATGGTTTTACTATGTAGTCATCTGCACCAGCATCTAAGCCTGCTACACGATCCATCACAGCATCTCGTGCTGTTAACAATATAATAGGTACCTTTGACTGCGTACGTATTCGACGACAAATTTCAATCCCATTTATCCCCGGAAGCATAACATCTAATAACAACACATCAAAATTTTCAGATGAAGCTAGCGCAAGTCCTTCACGTCCATCAAAAGCGACGAATACATCGTAGCCTTCATGCTTTAATTCTAGCTCCACAAAGCGAGCGATATGCTTCTCATCTTCCACCAAAAGTATTTTTTTAGGCATTTCTTCACCTTCTATTCTAAAATAACTATGAGGGGTTTCCTCTTTAATACTGTTATAGCATAACATCAAACAAAAAGTCTGTACCACAAGTAGTTACTCGTTTGTACAGACTTTTTTCAATGAGTGCCAGTAATATAAAGATTATTTTTTCCAATTTCCTTCGCTTTATATAAAGCTTGATCTGCCAATTCTAGCAATTCATTTAATGTTTGACCGTGATCCGGGTAATAAGCGATACCAATGGAGGCAGTTGGAGCAAAGTGATGACTCTCGATCGTCCAGCCCTTTTTAAGTTCATTACGGATGCGATTAATAATATCCATTATTTGTTTATGCCTCTTCTTATCATCCCCTGTTAAACCTGTTAGGACGACAATAAATTCATCGCCACCCATACGAATTACTAAATCGTGGTTACGGACAGCAGTAATTAAAACTTGGCCAAACTTTCGGATAAAATCATCCCCCGTATCATGGCCGTGCCGATCATTAACATCCTTAAAGTCATCCCCATCTAGATAGAGCATAGCTAAACACTCTTTCCGTTCTTTTGCTTCTGCCAATAGTTTCGGAAACTCCGTGTGTAAAAAACGACGATTTGGTAGTTGTGTTAATGTATCGTGATAAGCTAAATATAATAGGTCATTCTCTCGTTCCTTACGATGAGTTATTTCACGAGATACCATCATAATTTGTGAAACTTTTTCGCGCTCTGGATCATGAACAACCGTGACGTTTCCTTCAGTCCAAACAGGCGTACCATCCTTTGCCTTTAGCAGTAGCTCAAACTGTGTTTCCGTTTGACCCGAATAATTATTTAGAAACGTTTGCCAAGCCTTCTTACTTTGTTCATCCACAATGTTGCTGTAAAACTGACCTTGTAATTCTACATTTTCGTAGCCTAAGAAAATCCCATAGGAAGGCGAAGCATAAATAATGATGCCATCTTCGTTTGTTATGACAATTAAATCATTTGTATTTTCTGTAATGAGACGGAATGTACGTTCAATATTTTTCAATTCTGTTAACATTCTTTTCTTGTCCGTAATATCATAGTTAATGGATAAATATTTTTCTGTCTCGCCAAATTCATTTTTTAATGGAACTATCGATGCTTCTACCCAAAAATCAGCATGGAATTTTGTACGGTAGCATAGCTCGCCTCGCCAAATATTCCCCGCTCTAAGTGTTTTACTAACTAATTGTAATAAATTCTCCTTATTGTCACGAGGCTCTATTAATTTAAAAGGTTGACCTATTAGCTCTTCTGCCGTGAAGCCAGTCGCGTTTAAAAACAAATCATTAACTTCTAGAATAATACCATCACTATCCAAAACAGCAATGGACGCTGCAGAATTTAGAGCAGCCTTAAAAACCTCTAAACCATGTGATTTTGAGCGTAACTCTGCTTTTTGTTCAGTGAATTGTGTGCAGTCCTGCATGAGAAGAAAAATAGCAAAAGAGTTATCCCCCTGCATAACAGGAGATAGTGATACTAAATACGTGCGCTCTTTTTTATCCAGTGTATGAAGCTTGATGAGTTTTTCACCAATATTTTCGCCCAAAGCTGCTCTTTGTAAATAGTTTTGTATGTTTCCTACTTCATCTTCAGGAACAATTGGTAGGTCGACGAATAATTGCTGTTTAACCGTTTCTGTATCTAATTCAAAGTCTTCCGTGAAGCTGGAGTTCACCTCATAAATAGAGCCTTCAGCTGATAAGATGACCGTTGAAAAAAAAGCATGATCGAACATTGAGCGCAGAAATAAAAACTTATCTTCGATGCTGCGATCATAAAGAATCTCTTTTGTTATGGCTAAAATATAGTCTTCTTTATTATGTTTAAACGGCCGAACAGAAGTCTCATATTTACGAACTTCTGCTTTAAAATAGGCATAATCCACATAGTCAACCTGACTATGCTTCATAATTGCTTGGTGATAATTTTCTTGAATTATTAAAAAATTGCGACTTGAAGTAATGGTAGAAAGCATTTCCCCAATTGCCTCTTGTGAAACCAAAGCTCGAGCTGCTTGATTTAAGCGAATATATTGATAATCGTCACCCACTTTTTTCATTAAAAAGACAAAATCTTTTCCAATAAACAAGTCATTAAATAAGTCTTCGCTTAAAAGATATTCCATGCTGTCACCCCCATAAGTCGTTATTGTTACTATTAAATAGAATTTTCATATAATTTCTGTTTTTACAAAAAAATCAATACTACTATTATAACATAATTTAAATGAATCACTCTTCTTGAATCCGAAAAATTATATCCTTTTTAGGATAAAATTTGTTAATTTACCTCTTTTGATGAAATAACGTAAACCTAAAGAAACACTATCCAAATATTTTTACCTAGAAAATTGATATTTTAGACTTAATGCTCCTAAAAAAATATATAAACAAAATTTAACTATCTATGCAATTATTTATTTTCCAGAATTTACTGACAATCAAATTTATTTTTCGTTTTAGCGAGGAAAATGATTGCATAAAGCAGTGTGATTGTTATATTATATTAAAAAAACTAGCCTTTTTTCGGTATGGTCGAAAAATCAGTAAGACAGCGGGAGATTATGGATATCATAGTTTTAACGTCTAGTTCTTTGGGTTTTAATTCCAGTACGAATTTTAGTTTTCTTCTTTATGTTTTAAAGGAATTGTTTTAACTACCCTAGTAAAGGAGGCGTTTCGTATGCTTAAACATCGAGACCTACATGAATGTACAGAGCTTTATGAGCTATTATCACACCCTTCTGTTTTCCCATTTGTCCGTCAAAAAGCCACATCAGCTGATGAATATTGGTTTATGACAAAACAATTGATTGAAGAAGAAGCGAAGGGACTCGCTATTTCAAGGACAATTACCGATGATTGGGGTCAACCAATCGGCACCATTAGCATTCATGATGTAGAGGATGGTGCAGGCTTTTTAGGAACGTGGATCGGACTCCCTTATCAAGGGCAAGGTTATAACCAAAAGGCGAAAATGCTTTTTTTGAATGAACTTTTTTTTGACTATAACTTCCATACGGTATTTCTCCGTATTCGTGTTGAAAATATAAAATCTCAGCGTGCAGCCTTAAAGTTACCCTATGTTATGAGTGCCAATGAAAGTCACCCAACATTATTAACACAGGTTAACAGAGGTGAAGCGCAATTTAATTTATATAAAATACCAAAAGACTTGTTCTATCTTACAACAGCCAATCAAATGGCAGAAGGCGAAGAACAAGCGATGTAATCTATATGAATATGCATAAAAAAAGCTATGTGTTCTGTCATGATGACAGGCACATAGCTTTTATATTCGAGCTTCGCTACATATGATTGCAGAGAATTGTGATTTTGCACAAGCTATGTAGTAGGTAACGACTACGAGTGCAGAGCCTACTTTTTATATTGTAAAATCAATTTCGCCATTTCATCTGGCGTTTTCGGTCTTTGAGTTTTCTTCATAGTTGCTACCATTTCTGCTTTACGCTCTGTTAGCACATGAACCGATTTTTTAAAGGATTCCTTCGTTAACTCTTCCTCTAGTAATACTTCCGCGTAGCCTTGTCTTTTAAACAAGTTGGCATTTAATATTTGATCGCCGCGACTTTTTTGTGCAGATAACGGCACTAACAACATCGGTTTGTGAAGTGCTAAAAATTCAAAAATCGAATTAGAGCCAGCTCGTGAGACGATAAAGTCTGCCGCATGTAATAAATCCGGTAATTCTGTTGTCACATATTCAAACTGCTTGTAACCAGGCGTAGATTCAAATGATTTGTCGTAATTTCCTTTACCGCACAAATGAATGATCTGAAACTGTTTAATAAGCTCTGGTAGATTTTGATGAAGCGCATCATTCAATACTACAGAACCTAGACTCCCTCCCATTACAAGAAGAACAGGTTTTAATGTTGTAAAGCCACATAATGATAACCCTTTCGCTCGATCTCCTGCAAATAACTCTTGGCGAATAATGGAGCCTGTGCATGTTGCCTTTTCTTTCGGTAAGTGCTGTAATGTTTCTTCAAAAATCGTAAAGATGTGTGATGCAAATGGTAGCGCAATTTTATTGGCCAAGCCAGGTGTAACATCTGATTCATGAATGACTACTGGAACACCAGCAAGTTTTGCAGCCATAACAACGGGTACAGAAACAAAGCCGCCCTTTGAAAAAATTACTTCGGGCTTTACTTTTTTGATAATACGAAAAGCCTGCATAATTCCAGCAAGCACTTTAAATGGATCTGTAAAATTTTTCATTGAGAAATAGCGACGCAATTTTCCACTTGAGATACCGTAAAACGGAACACTAGGAAACGCCTCGCCTATTAATTCTTTTTCAATACCTTGTTCTGAACCAATATAGTGGACATCATAACCTAGTTCTTGTAAAGACGGGAGTATCGCTTGATTGAGCGATACATGACCAGCTGTCCCTCCACCGGTTAAAATGATTGTTTGTTGTTTCACATAAATTCTCCTATTCCTTAAAAGCATAGCCATCAACTACTTTTTGTTTACAGTCTTTTATTTTACTATATGCGAACGAAAAGATATAGATGAAGCTTTTAATTTCTTTCAGCTTTCCTCAATTTATTATGCTATACTATTAAATTAATTATGTTAATGGAGGAAGATATACACTATGAATCAGACAACTACGTTAAAAGATAAATATGCATTATTATTGAAAATTATCGTACCCATTTTAGTCACACAAGTAGCTATTTATCTTATTTCTTTCTTCGATATTTTAATGTCGAGTCGGTACGGTACCGCTGACTTAGCTGGCGTGTCAATCGGCTCCTCTATTTGGATGCCTATTTACACAGGGTTATCTGGAATTCTCCTAGCGATCACACCTATTGTCTCACAGCTTGTTGGAGCTAAAAAAGAGCTGGCAGCAAAAAAGGCTGTTCAGCAAGGAATCTATGTAGCCATCTTACTATCGGTACTTATTTTTATTATGTTATTATTTGGTATTGATTGGATTCTTGGCAATATGAATTTAGAAGCCTCTGTACATAGTATTGCTAAATCATATATTTATGCGATGTGCGCTGGTCTTATACCACTCTTTTTATTTTTTGTCATGCGCTGTTTTATCGATGCGCTTGGACAAACTCGCGTCACAATGATTATTACATTACTTACAACGCCTATTAATATTGTGTTGAATTATATTTTTATTTTTGGGAAGTTTGGAGCACCCGAGCTCGGCGGAATCGGTGCAGGCGTTGCAACAGCGATTACATACTGGCTTGTTTTCTTGATCACCGTTTGGATCATTGCAAAACGCGTACCCTTTGAACGCTTCCGCCTATTCCATGACTGGCCAAAATTAGAATGGCTTCGTTGGAAGGAAATTTCAATCATTGGTGTACCGATTGGAATATCCTTATTTGCAGAAACGAGTATTTTTTCTGCTGTCACGATGATGATGAGTAACTTTAGTACAGAAATTATTGCAGCTCATCAAATAGCATTAAATTTCACCTCCCTGCTTTATATGGTACCTCTTAGCATTTCTATGGGTATTACGATATTAGTAGGTTTTGAAATAGGCGCTGGCCGTTTGCACGATGCTAAACTATATAGCTATTTATGTGTTGGGACCGCGATTTTATTTAGCTTTATTTCAGCTTGTATCCTTTTTATCCTTCGTGAGCCCGTTGCAAATATGTATACAACAGATGGAGAAGTACTAGAATACGCCGTTCATTTTTTAATATTCGCAGCCATTTTCCAGCTATCAGATGCTATTCAAGCGCCTGTACAAGGAGCTTTAAGAGGGTACAAAGATGTTACAGTGACCTTTATTATGGCCATCATTTCTTATTGGGTTATCGGCTTGCCTGTCGGATATGTACTAGCCACTCACACAGATTTCGGACCATTCGGTTACTGGATTGGACTAGTTGCAGGCCTGACAACAGGAGCGATTACTTTATTAATTCGTTTATTACTTGTTCAAAAAAGATATGCAAGTACCGCTAAAACAACAATAGCAAACTAGACTTTGTTCTAGTTTGCTATTGTTCGTTATGGAAGAAAAAACAACAATCCATACGCATCGAATAAACCCTCTTTACATTATCAAGGCTCTCAAATCCTTTATTTAGATTCATCTTCTTCTTTTCAACAATAATGTAATGATAAATCCAATGAACATTAACATCTTAAGAACCTCCTTTGTTAATTCTAGATCGATCCTTTAATGAATACGGAGGGCTATGTATAATATGAAAAAATCCTTACTTTTTTATCAATTTCTTTATCACTAAATATTTTTACTGTAGAGATTTTGCTATTGCAGTTTTGAAAAATGATTTAACGACTGAGGCTAAAGCCACTAGAAGTGTTCATGAACTGTTGACCGATGTGTAGTTATTCTTCCGTGCTAAAACTTATTTCGCCTATAGATATACAACCCGTTAGATTAATTTTTTTCAATAGATTGAGTCGTCAAGTTCTACATGAATTGATAAAAGCTATTAGCGCTGATTCACTATTTACAATCTCAATACAATTGACCATTATTTTTATTTTTTATAGTAGGAACTCGACTGTTCATGTCTTCTATGTCCTTTCTTTCGCAGCTTTCATTACAGTAAAACTTATCTTCTTGATTGTTATAAATACTTATTGCTCTATCTGTTATTAATTTGCTGCATTGTCCACAGTTTATTAATATCATGCATCGTTCTCTTTTTTCGTTTAATTAACGATTCCAGATGGCCTCTAAAATATGAATTTTGTTTCACTGCTACAGTAAATTTCACAAACTAATGCTCACTAAATCATATTGTGAAGCCATTTTTGTCTACATTTCTAATGTATTCAGATAGCCCTTGAAATGCACTCATTTGTTTTTCAGTCAAAAGATTTGTCACTTTATGCCTCTCATATTAGCAATAGAAAATTAAAAAAAGATGTCCACCAAGCCTTTACGACTTAGTGGACATCCTATTATTCAACGTAGCTATTTAAATTTGATTATTTTTGGATAAATTGTTGTGTCCAGTAGTTACCTGACTTCACATAGCCAACACCAATATGCGTAAATTTCTCATTTAAAATATTCGCACGGTGACCTGGTGAATCCATCCAAGCTTTTACTACTTCTTGAGGTGTACGTTGACCTTGTGCAATATTTTCACCTGCACTCTTATACGTAATACCTAAAGCTTTCATACGATCAAACGGTGAACCGAATGTTGGGCTTGTATGTGAGAAATAGTTTTTAGATTGCATATCTTGTGATTTTTCACGAGCAGCTGCCATCAATTGATCATCCGTTTTGAATGGTGCTAAACCAGCTTTTGTACGTTCAGCATTCGTTAATTTTACTACCTCTTGTTCAAAAGCACTCACATCTGAAGTAGTTGTTGATGGTGTAGATTTAGATGGTGCAGTTGCTGTATTATTATCTTTTTGAGTTGTTTGTGTATTGTTATTTGTTGCTTGTTTATTGTTAGTTGGTGTTTGATTATTCACCGGTACTTGTACTTCTTTTGACGGTGCTTGTACTTCTTTTGATGGTGCTTGTATTTGTGGTACATTTACATACCACTTATGATTTGACAATTGGTTTAACAATTGATTTGACCATTGATCGTTAGACCATTGATCATTAGACCATTTATGATAAGAAACTTTATGACAGTCTGATGTTGTGTTCCCCTCTGTAGTATTTTCTGCAGCGGAAGCCATTTGAATTGGAGCTGCTAATAAAACTGTTGCACAAATTGCTGTTAGTGTTTTTTTCATTTTGCAATTCCTCCTTCTCTGCAAACAATCGTAAAGTACGATTTTATTAAATTTCTTACCAGCATCTGCTAACAACACCATGAGAGGACTGGATTCGCATCAAATAGAGGGTTTTTTGCAATATTTTTTAGCAAGTTTCGCCAGCCTATGAAATACTTACGTTTCAAATAGGGTTGACACCCCTAGAAAACTATTAAATATTTTCAATATTCAAATAGAGTGACGCACGAAATAAAGTCTTAAATATCGAATAAAAGATTCCTTCATTTTGCGGATCCACAAAAAAAATCTGCCTCGATTTCTACTTAAAGTAAGACAACAGAAACGGAATTTTCGTGTCTTACTAGTAGGAATCAGCAGATTTAAAGAAGTCTATATAGAAAAGCCTAGTAATTTAATCAAGACCTATAACGTTTAAGCTACTTACATCTTCACCAATGATAACGAGTTTCGCGGGCATTTTTACGTATTCTGGAAGCCATTGGACCATACCATATGCATATTGAAACAGCATAGGGTTTTTTACACCTTCAATTGGCACATAGCCTTTCATTCGATAAACAGTTTCAGGTATTGTACGTATCCAATCCTCAAATTGCTCCTGCGTAAAGTCAACGTCCTTAAATTCAACTAATCGTGAACCAAGATGCATTGATGCTATAGGAGCTTTCACAACATCTTGTTTATCCACCTGAGCTGTTGCCTTTAATTCTTCTAATAAACGTAACGGTACTCGCCCATTTGTAGTTTGCAAAATAAAGGCATGGGGATTAAAACCTTGTAGCTCATAAACAACCTGTGCCTGCTCTGCCTCTGTTAATAAATCCGTTTTGTTAGCCAGCAATAAATGTGCGTGACGGATTTGTTCCATAAATAAGGACCGCACTTGTGGGGTTAATGTTTCTCGATTCAGCCACAGCTTTGAGTCAGCAACCGTGACAATCCCTTTGACATTTAACTGTTCCGCAAATAACGGTGAATAAACAGCGTCTAATGCTTCAACAGGATGTGCAGCACCTGTTGTTTCGATAATGAGGACATCAAAGTCACTATCTAATAGAAGAGATTGAATTTGTGCTTCTGTTTTTTCGGCGCCAGAGCAGCAAATACAGCCCTCTAGCATTTCCTTTAGCGGAATATCCTTTTCCACGGCCTGTGAGTCAAATGGTAGCTTGCCAAGCTCATTCATAATGACAGCAGGCTTTAATTTTTTTTCCTTTAGTTGTCGAATAACATCTGTTAGCATGGATGTTTTTCCGCTTCCTAAAAACCCACTAAATAAGTATACGTCCTTCACAATGATTACCTCCCATAAAAAAAGCTGTCGCAAAAGGCCACTAGAGACGCCTGCTGCGACAGCTACTTTGTTAGTTTGTAGTTTACTCAGTTTTTGCTGGTGTACCAGTAAGCAGTTCTTTTGCTTTTAACAATTGAGGATCATCTGCTTTTATTTTTGCACGTAATGCATCCATTAAAGCATACGTTGTATCGCCCGTTAAAACACCAGTCTCTTCAAGACCACTTGCAGCTTGCAGTTTTTTCACTGCACGTTCTGTGTGTTGTTCAAAAATACCGTCTGCTTTACCAGGCTCATATCCTAGAACTTCTAGCATCTCTTGTGCCGCTTTTACAGAGTTAGACTGCACGCCCTTTTTCATTTCCATAGATGGATCTAAGTAAGGTAATGATGCGTAAGATGGGTATGACACTTTAACATCTGGAGCAATCCCTTTTTCGTGAATCCAGTTACCATTAGGTGTTAGCCATTTACCTGTTGTGAATTTAAGGTTAGAGCCATCTTTTAATGGTGTAACATTTTGCACTGTACCTTTACCAAACGAAGTTTCTCCTACAATTTTAGCACCGACAGATTCTTTTAAGGCACCAGCTAATATTTCAGAAGCAGAAGCACTGCCGCTATCAACTAGCACTGTCACTGGAACATTATATTTTTTACCTGCAATAGCATTTGTAATTTTCGGCTCTTCATCTTTTTGTTGTACTTGTACAATCGGTTTACCTTCTGGAACGAATAAATTCGAAATTTCGATTGCAGCATCTAGGTAGCCACCAGGATTTTGACGTACATCTAAAACGATACCTTTCAATCCTTTACCTTCGTAATCTGCAAGAATCTTCTCAAATTCTTTTGCTGTATTTTCACTAAATGACGTTATTTGAATATGGGCAATATTCCCTTCAAGCATTTCACCGTAAACCGTTTCAACCGGAATTTCATCACGGACGATTGTCATATTTAGAGGCTCAGTGTTTCCTTCTCGTTTCACGGTTAATTTTACAGGTGTACCCTTTTCACCGCGAATACGAGCTACCGCTTCAGATGCACTTAACCCATGAATGCTTTTTCCATCAACAGTTAAGATAATATCTTTCGGTAATAGCCCCGCCTTTTCAGCAGGTGAATTTTTAATAGGTGACACAACAGTAATAGAGCCGTTACGCTCTTGAATTTCCGCACCAATTCCTTGGAAACTAGAAGACAATCCAGTTTTAAATTGATCTGCTTCTTCCTTCACCATAAAATCAGAATACGGATCACCTAAAGCGTCAAACATGCCATTAATAGCGCCATCGACCACTTTTGAATCGTCGATATCTTTGTAATATTTGTTTTTAAGTAAATCATAGGCTTCGTATAATTTTGAAAATTCTGCACGCCCAGTCGGTACTTTCACCTCAACTACTTTCTGTTCTCCGAATGTTAAGGCAAATATCGTTAAGCCTGCAGTAATAAGGATTGTAAAGAACATCAGCATGATAAATTTAAACGGTTTCATTTGTATAAATTTCCCTGCTAGTTTTACTTCAGTAGGAGGTGTTTGTTCCGGCTGCTGTTCTATACTATCTTTTTTCTGTTCATCCATCTTGATTGTCACCACTCTCATATACGCTAACTTGATGTCACACTATTACCATCTTAACAGGTTATAGAGAAGACGAAAAGAAAAAGACTGTCAAAATTTCTCGACAAATCTTGTCCTACAACAATCTTCATAAAATCCAGCATTTCTTAATCACTATATTGTTAAGCACATTATTCTATGTAGATGTTATTGCTTTAGATTTTGTAAAAGTAAAGGTGCCCGAGAAGCACTTTCTAAGGCACCTCTGTTGTCTGCTAAGTTGTAGGTATATAATGGTACTGCTTTTCTATTTTACCCGTTTCTTCGAAGCAGTCAACTAAAATCCTCATAGAATATTAGAAATTATTTTTCGCTTATGCATCTTTAATATACGTAACTTGCGCCAATTTAGCATTTTTTATTTTAATCTCTGCATTTTTCGCTGCTGTAATCCCTGTAAAAGTTCCTGTTTTAATTCGAAAATTTGCGCCGTCTTGCTCAATGTAAACAAGCCAGCCGAATGTTATTTTCATCACCTGTGCTGCGCTTTCTGCTGCTTTAAGTGTACTGTACGTTCCCGTGAAAATTCGATATTTTTGCGTTTCGATTGGAGGGTTTTGAATATCTCCAGCGTTTTTTACCATGTCAATAAATTGTGACCAGGTTACTATTCCAGCTCGAATATTACGAGGGCAATTTTTCCCACTAAAATAATTGTGTTGAACAATATTTTGAATGGCTATATTTTCATCTTTAATAATTTTTGCGATAAGACTCGCCGCATTTTCCACAGCTTTTAAATAGTCCCCATCACTATTTACGCAAATTTCCACCTGAATTCCTTGGCTATTACCTACATACATTCCTGTTCCCCAGCACTCCCAAAAATGTTCAAATGATTGTACAGCTTCCTTATCATCTACTTGCCAATGCCAGCTAGCTTCCCTACTGTTGCCATTTATCTGTAGACGAGCATGGGCATCAGCATCAGCTCCAACGCTCGTATTGTCGGTTTCATGAACGACAATATACTTTTTTGCATTATTTTTACCATTTGTCATTTTGATTGCTTGTGAAAGTGATACTAGTTTTTGGCGTCTTGTTACCAAAGGTTTTCCCCCCCTTCTTTTTTTAATGTAAAAAGCGGGATAATTGAACTTATAATCATACTATCTTAACATCCATAGTTTAAAGATAGATATTTTAAGTTCATTCTATATTATGTACCTTTTGTAACTTCTTTTATGTTTTTATAAGTATTAATAACCACATATTCACACCCGAAATTTACTAATGTTTATTTGGTGTTTGCACTGAGCCGTTTTTAACTCAGTTCTTTTAATTTTTTTATAACAGAATGTACTGTTAGTCTATGAAAAGTAAGAAGCTGCCCCTTAAAATGGCAGAAAAAATACCGTACGGGGTTGGTGACAGTTTCATCAACTCTTCTCTATCTTTAAGATCAATAAGCTCAACTTGTATATTTAATTTATTTGCACCAGCTATAATATTTTCTGTTGCAATTTCAACATATGGACATTGGAATGAACGTAAAATCGTTAAGTTATTAAATTTTTTTAACCTGTCCTCCCAATCATTCGGAAAATATGGTTGTTCGGCTTCGTCGCTCAATGGGTAGACAAGTAATTCAAAATCATATGGCGCCCTATCAATAAGTTGAAAATCGTTTTTCAAAAAAATCTCTTTACTTGGCGCCCAAGACGTTTTTGAATTAGAAATAACAACGACACCTTTTTTGGCTTGCTTTTTGGCATCTTCTATACATTTATTGAATCAATTATGCCTCGGCATAATTGCGTCCGGAATCGGCTTTGTGCTTGCACAAAGAACTCCTTTCCGATTTCCGTGACATCCGCCGGAGGCTTTAACTTCTTTCAGTAGGTGTATGGACACCCGCTGAAAAGTAACTTAACCCACATTAATCTCACCACCTATAGAGGTGAGAGACTTCTGCTGAAAGAAGTTAATCGAGTACCGTAACCTTTCCCAACTTCACTCACCCATAAACAATGAATCACTAAATGACCATCAGCATGAACCACTCTCGAGGAATATTCTGCTTCTGTATATTCAATAAACCCTACTTGTTTTTGATTGTCGATTACTTGTACATATTTCAAGCCTTCTTCAAATCTATTGTTCAGCCATTTGTTCTTATTTGAATATCCACTTGATTTCTTCTTGCTTCTAAGACAATAGCTCCCAATTCCTTCTAATAGTTCATTATTAATTTCCACCATTTCAACTTTACACAATGCCAATCCCCCCTATTTATTATGATGTCATTATACCTTTTTGATTCTGAACATATCGTGTGGTTGATTCCCGTTCCGGCTGACGCTTCGCTTTCGCACAGAGCAAAGCTTCCTGGTGGCGTCCGATGAGCCGCTTCGCTCCATGGTTTCATCGTGACGCTGTGATCTGACCCCAAGAAGTCGCCTAGCCTCCACTCTAATCAACTAATATCATGGCACATAATTTAAATAATTGTAATCTTATATTGAACCCTTTTTTGAGTAGTATTTAAATCCTTTTGAAAAAAGTATAAAAACTTAAACAAATAGCTCCAAATGAAAGATAAACATATAAGTAAACGAATAAATAATTCATTTTAGAAAATGAAAAACCAGGCTATTTGCATATTAGCCTGATTTTCACATAGATAATATTTTATTGTTATTCTTTAACTTCTGAGTTACACAACAAAAAATTATAAAGACATTAAGGATTATTGTTTTTTTTGCCTTTTTTACTTTGCACTTCGAGTAATTCAGAAACTGTCACAAATTGATATCCTTGCTTTTGAAGTTCAGGTATTATTTTTTCCATCGCTTGCACTGTTTGATGACGATTTCCGCCTCCATCATGAAAAAGAACGATATTTCCTTCTTTTACACCTTTTAACACAGTGTCAACAATTCTATTCATACCTGGACTTCTCCAATCTAATGTATCTAAATGCCATGACCACATAACAACTTTATATCCTTCTTTAACAATCGCTTCAATCATTGCATCAGAATACTGGCCTTCAACAGGGCGGAATAAAGTAGGCTTAAATCCTGTAATGTTCTGAATGGCGTCATTTGTTTGTTTGATCTCCTTTAGCAAATTCGGGACATTCGTCTTTAGGGGATGAGTAAATGTATGGTTTGCTAATTCATGGCCTTCCTTATACATTCTCGCTATTACCTCAGGATTTTTTTGTGCATTTTGACCAACAATAAAGAAAGTTGCTTTCGCATTATATTTGTCTAAAAGATCTAAAATCTGTGACGTGTACTTTTTATGTGGCCCGTCATCAAAGGTAATAGCAACAATTTTTTCATCCGTTTTGATCTCCCAAACGATTTGTCCTGCTTCTTCATAATACTTTCTTCCTTTATGTTCATATTTTTCTGCGCCGACTTTTACATAAAAAAAGGAGACAGTTAATAGGCAGATGGGCAATAAAAACAGTAATTTTTTCACATCTTCACTTCCTCAAATAAAATATTTAGTACCCTTATTATTTGAGGAATGTTAAAAAAAATGCTCTTTTTTGATTTTTTATTGCAGCGTATACTTTAGTGATAGCAGTAGAGGTTGTCCTTACAGTGTTTTTGGTATTAAAACTTAGGATATCACCGATTGATTTGCGATTCATGTTACTAACTATCCGAAAATTGCTCATTCTTTTTTAGCAATTATGCCTCTACATAATTGCGTCACTGAGTTCCTCTATTTCAGCAAATGTTTTTTGTACCGAAAGCGTAGCGACAGGTACAGATGTTCGGTCTAAGTAGTTAAAATCTGTTTTTTCAAATGATGTTCCATATGTTCAAGGTAGTCTTGGATAAGCCACTGTAGAGTCATTAGTTGATTATTTTCAAAGCCACATTGAAGAGTAAGCTTTTCATCGGGGATATTTTTAATAACATGTATAATTTTTTTATTTAAGCTCACCCATAAATTCAATACTTCATCAAAAGGTAACTCTTGATATCCTTGAATTTTCACCCAATGAACTTGATCATACGAAGTTAATACTAAGGGTTGCTTATCGTATTGTATTTTTATGAACCTTTCCAGATTATTAATAGCAGAGTCACATAAATGGCCTAATACCTCTTTTTTTGACCACTTTTGAGGTGTTGGTCGTTGTGAAATCTCTATTTCAGATATTTGACGAAACTCTCCTGGTACCTCATTTACCCAAAATTGTAATCGCTCTATAATATTTTGCATATTTTTCACATCCCTTGAAATTGATAGTTGCCATTAGCTATTTGTAAAAACTTAAATAATAGTCAATTAATTTAATGACTTCGTATATTTTTTTATATTCTTTTTCTATTTTATAAGATATAAACAATATAGCTACATTAAAACTCAAAACTGCTAGAGCAACGATTTGGACAAGTGAGATTCCAATCATCAGTTTAATATTGATGGCAGAGGCAATTATTGTAATCAATGATAAGATTACACCACACAATGTAATATAAATTGGCTTAGATCTAATAATTTCATTTGCTTGTAATTTTAATACATCTAGTAAATAGCGAATTTCTTTCAATTGATATTGTTGATCAAAAATCACAAAATATGACATATAAACATCGTTTGCTATTTTTTCATTGAGTATATTTTTATGAATTTTTTTCACTAATCGATCACAAAAATCTTTATCTAATGCTTTTTCAGGTATGAATAGTTCCTCTTTATTTTCAAAAACATTTGTGCCGGGATGCTTCAAACCCCTCATCCTCTCATACTGGTTTACCTGATTTAATAACCTTATTAAGAATAGAAAACTCGTTTATAGTCAAAACATAGTCACTCAATTCTTTCAGATAATTAAATTATATGAAGGGATGGAAAGGTTGTATGTTATTTTAGACAAAAATTTTATTGTAAGTTTAGTATCTGTGGAGAACATTCAAATATATTACACAAAAAATCACTCGTTTTTTGCAACGAAATGATCTACATGAATATCTAGATGACATACGAGCCATTTGAACTTTCATTATCTTGCTTGATCATCATAGTAGGCTTCATTAGCAGCCTCTTCATTGGTACCCCTTAAATAAGCTAAAATCATAACTGGTCGTTTCAGTAGCATCCAGTCTCCATAATGGTCAAATCGTCTGCACGAAGTAATCATTCCATTTTTAATCGTTCCGTATTTTTTGCCGTTCTCCTTGCCCCATTGTTTTAAACGCTTAGCAAAATCAGCATCTTCTGCCATTAGCATCTTCTCGTTAAAACCTTTTATCGCCTGAAAGTCCTTTTTAAAGCACCAAAAGATCCCTACAGAAATAAAACCATACTTGAACAGTAAGGGAACAATTAGTAGCATGGTAGAAACTATTATACCCAAGGACATTCTTTCAAAATTACCGTTCACGCCTCCTCCAATGTATTGATTGGAAGCTAAACGCTTTTCAACCTCAGATAGCATGTGTTCTGTCATTCGAGTATCAGCATCAATTGTCATCAAAATATCGCCTTTCGCTAACGCAGCTCCAGCATTTCTGATTTTGGATAAATTTTTATCGCTATTTTCCAATGTCACACAATTGTAGGACTGTGCAATTTCTTTCGTTTTATCCGTACAACGATTTAGCACAACGATAACTTCTACTTGATCTTTATAAGGTTGTGCAGACTTTGTAATTGACTCTAGACACCCACCAATATAATTTTCTTCGTTATGAGCAGGTATTATAATAGAAAATTTCACATCTCCATCAGGAACATCTTTTATAAATGGTGTGCTTTCCAACATATCAAATCTCCCCTCAATCATTAGCTCTCGTTATGTTAATTTAAGTATACGTTCAAATGTTTCACTTAATTTTGGATCATCACCAAAACGTGTGGTTGATTTCCGTTCCGACTGGGCGCTTTCCTGGGGGCGTCCGATGAGCCGCTTCGCTTCGCTGCAGGGTCTCGGGCCAACAGGATGTTGGTCACGAAGGCGTTATCACACGATGTGATGTTTTTAGCCTTCGTTCCTCTATTGCTGTTCCCCAAGGAGTCGCCCAGTCTCCACTCCAATCAACTTATTCACATAGTATACGTTTTACTAAAAGTCATCCACGACTTTTAGTGATGAACCTTAATTTTTTATTTTTGGATTTTTATGTCTATTCCGCAACAAAATGAATTAACTTACACATTACCTTAAAGTTCACATTTTAATTTTTGGACAAAAAAAGAGTTGATTTTGTGATGATCAACTCTTTTGTCTTATTTTATTTAGGATTTTTATTCATTAGAACTTCTTGTATTTAATCTATTTGAGATGAAAATAGCAATTGAGAAAATAAATATACCTGTTAAAAATCATTTAAATACAGAACAAGAGTACTGCAATGAATTTTTTGCAGTACTCTTAAATCGAATTGGCTTAGTTTCCAAATGCAAAAATAAGCTCTGTCTCACAAGCTATTTCTCCATCAACTGTTGCTATTCCACGTCCCTTACCAATAGCACCCTTTAAGCGTGTAATTTCCACTTCAAGACGCAGTTGATCACCAGGTTTAACTTGTTTTTTAAAGCGACAATTATCAATGCCTGCCAGTAATCCAAGTCGCCCTTGATTTCCTTCTTTTGTGAGCATAATAATTGCACTTACTTGAGCTAACGCTTCAACAATTAACACACCTGGCATCACTGGATAATTAGGAAAATGACCATTAAAAAATTCTTCATTGATCGTTACATTTTTAATGGCTACCGCTCTCTGCCCTTCTTCTAATTCCAATACTCTATCCACTAGCAGAAAAGGATAACGATGTCGAATAACTTCTTGTATTTGTTGAATATCTAGCATCAAAAAAAACCTCCAAAATTATTATTACCTAATTCTATCATTAAATATTAGTAGTTGGTACTATTTTTATGTTTGAATTCCGCCGGATGCTTTAACTTCTTTCAGCGGATGTTTGATACCCGCTGAAAAGTGACTTAAAACCGTATTCATCTCATCACCTAAAGAGATGGGAGACTTCAGCTGAAAGAAGTTAAAAAATAAAAGCCCCATCAGCTTAGATGTGACTTAAAACAGGCATAAAACTCTTCCTATTTTAAACATAAAAATAAATGAATTTTCTAAAACAAAAGTGTTTGTCCAACCACAAATAATATGAAAAACGCAACACCGAAATATAGGCTCTTTTCCTCTCTCGAACGCCTTTAATGATGAGGGAAAGACCTAATAAAATCTGTAAAAAGGGCAATATAGTAAAATCTTCAGTTATTAGGCTACACATACTAATAATTGGCTCATCACCATAACTTGGGGTTGACCACAAAAAATTCAATAAATTTCCATTAAAGTATAGAAAAAAAGTGAAAAC
>NZ_LITM01000017.1:40539-59011 GCF_001275675.1 Lysinibacillus sp. FJAT-14745
GATGCCCATCTTTTCCTCCGTTTACGTTTGGAAACAGGTCATTGATTTTGTCATCCCCGGATTTTGGTGATGAACCTAATAATTGTATAAATTGTATAGCAAAAGATATATTCCATTTCTTTATTTTCAATTGTTCACCTTAATCCTTTCACTATACTTCAATAATACACATCATTATATAAATACCACCAAATTATTTTCTGATTTTTAAAAAATATTTATTTTCACTTCTTTTTAGTATTTCATTATCGACAGGTATATAGCAGATAGAATATAATATTTTTTGCATTCATTAAGTTAATTTATTATTCTTTTAACTGAATGTTTAGTTTATTAGAATAGGATGGGTAAACATGTTATCTTTTATTGCAATAGTTCTTCTTTTATTTTTAATTCCTGGTCCTGCTGTTATCATTACCATTACGCAAACGCTACAAAGTGGTAAAAAGAACGGTATTTTCACTGCACTTGGCATCGGATTAGGTGATTTAGTTCATACGTTAGCAGCTGTATTAGGTTTATCAGCAATTTTAATGAATTCTGCTACTGCGTTTGAAATAGTGAAATATATTGGTGTGGCATACCTTGTTTATCTAGGTATTCAAATGCTCATAACGAAGCCACAAAAAATAGAAAAACCAACTGTTGAAAAAAGTCCGGCAAGTACTTCGTTTCGCCAAGGTTTTTTAGCGGAAATTTTAAATCCAAAAACTGCTTTATTTTTCTTAGCGTTTTTACCACAGTTTGTTCAACATAATGGCCAATCGATCACTATGCAATTATTGATTTTAGGTATTACTTTTGTTGTGATGAGTGCTTTGTATACTATTTTGTTAGCTATTATTACAAGCTTTATTGGCGAAAAAATCTTTACGAAGACAACAAACAATGGTTCGCGTTGGCTTGAAAAGGCTGTTGGTTTCGTTTATATAGGTTTAGGCGTTAAATTAGCGCTTCAAACTCAAAGTAGATAATATATAGTTTCTTAGGAGAACACGATAAAAACGTGCTCTCTTTTTTTTAAGAACTGTCCCATTTCGACTCTTACTTCCTTTTTTCAATATCTTTATTCCAATAACTTAATAAATCACATCCAATAAGTTGAAATCCATGCTTTCTGTAAAATTGAATGGCAGGAAAATTAGAAGTTTGCGTTTCTAAAACGATCGCCCTCACCCCTATTTCATCTTCAAGTAACCCTCCTATGACCATTTTCTAATCATTAATATTTCTAATGATAACTATCACTAATCTATATTTCACTTAATGATTGAACCAATATACTATTAAACAAAAGAGTAATACTGTGATAAATACAAGGAGCTGTAGTAGTTATGTCGCAACATTTATTGAAAGCAATCATTCTTGCATTTGCCTCTGCCATTCAAGGAGCAGCTATGTCTATTTTCTTATTTCCTCATTACATTCCATCTGGTGGAGCTGCCGGAATAGGTGTGTTATTAAATTACATATGGGCTGTGCCATATGCAACAAGCATTTGGTTATTAAATGCTGTGATGGTAATCGCAGCCTTCAAGTGGCTTGGAACAAGCAACGCGGTGTGGACGATGTATTGTGTCGGCGCAGCTGCCTTCACCATCCATTCACTTTCTCCACACATTCATCATCCGATTGGAAATGTATGGATCGATTTAGTAATTGGAGCCATTTTATTCGGTTTTGGTGTGGGAGTTTTATTTAAAATGGGGGCTTCTTCAGGAGGAATGGACATTTTAGCTCTTATTATATCATCTTTTATAAAGCGACCTCCCGGAAGCATATTATTTTGGATTAATAGTTTGATATTACTTGTTGCCGGTGTCGTGATCGATTGGAAAGTGATCATGTATGCCCTGATTTGCCAATGGTTTGGAACAAGGATGATTGATATCATCGGAAAGGGAAGCGTTTCTATACCTGTACTAAACAAATATTCTGGTGCAAAAACTTTAAGATAATTACAAGTAATCTTTAAATCTTGGACATACTTATACTAATATCAAAATGCATACCCTGTCGGATAATCAATGGATAGCCCTGGGATAAAGTTTTGATTAAATTAACTTAATAAACCTTGATAAAAGAGCAAATAAAAAAGCGTGTTTTGAAAAATAATTTCATCAAAACACGCTTTTTTTACTCAATTGAAACTGACTGTCTATTCCACTTATACAGCTGAAAAGAACTTAAATCTGCATTCATCTCACCCTCTTTAGAGGTGGGAGACTTCTGTACCTGTCGCTTTGCTTTCACTGCTAAAACACTTGATGCAAGAAGTTAAAATATTTGCTTTTTGCCCTAATTTACTATTTTTATGTACAAGCTTATAGACCCAAACCAAAAGTCTATAAGCTTGATGTTGCCTATTCTATTTATTGTTTAGGTGTATTTGCGGTTAGTGGATTACTGTTTGCAACTAATTGTACTGGTGTCGTGCCTTGCTGAGTAGACTGCGTCATTTGTTGTGCATTGTTCATTAGCCCAAAGCGTTTCAGTACTCCAAAAATTGCCGCACCGCCTATAATCCCCCATGCTAAAAATCTCATTGATGAAAGCCTCCTTTCTCATGCTGAATATTTTAAACAGCTTTAGTATTGGAAATCCTATGTGGTTTATACTGTGTTAACTATACGAGTTTTTATTTAATTTGCAGATAATTTGCAAAAATAACAGAATACGGTAAAATAAATGGTATAAACTTTGAATGGAGGTAGAACATGAATATTAAAATTGCAACCTTCGAAGAAATCCCACAAATAGAAATATTATATGAAGAACTGTTTTTAGAGATGTCAAAACTACAACCTAAATACATAGCACCAGCAAGACAGGATGTAGAGTTTCTTCAAAACATAATTTCTGAAGAAAAATCAGACATTTTTGTTGCTGAAATAGATAACAGTTTTGCCGGCTTTTTACTAATTCAGGAGTTAGCTACTCCTCCATATTCTTGTATCGTTCAGCATAATTATGCATATATAATGGATGTAATTGTTGGAGGTCAATATCAGAGTAAAGGCATTGGTTCGCTATTGCTACGAGAGGCAAAAAAATGGGCAGAAGAGCGTAAATTAGATTACTTGGAGTTAAGCGTTTTAGCAGAAAATATTGGCGCTATTAACTTGTATGACAAACATGGATTTAATGAAACGAGCCGTACTATGCGCTTAGAATTTTAACGTGTGAAACAGATAACTAATAATAGTTATCTGTTTTACATGTAAATTGCAGATTATTAAAATGTGTACTCTTCACCATCTTCCGGCACGAATACATGAGTTGCGATTCCTCTTTCATTAATAAAGCTTCTTAATTCTTTTCTTGATAATGTCCAATGATTGACCGCTTCCATATGACTCACGATAATTTTTGCGTTAGGAGCAGCTTTATGAACTTCATAAATATCATCTTTCCCCATTATGAGAGAGCCACCTTCTAAAAATTGATTGTCTCCCCCATTAACGACAATAATTTCTGGATGATTTTTTTCTAGTACTTCTTGAACTCCGTCATACCATATAGTATCGCCAGCAATATATAATTTTTTCTCATTTGGATGGTTAAAGACAACACCACATACTTGACCAATAAATTTTAAAATTTCTCCCCTGCCATGTTGACCTTTTGTTTTGATTAATTGAATACCTTCATAAACTGTATTTTCTTGTAAAACTTCGACATTGAAAAAGCCAGTTTTTTTAACGTCATTGGCATCCTCTTCATTTTGCACAAACATTTTAAGATCCTTCGGTAGTATCTCTTTAGCGACTTCATCAAAATGATCTAAATGTAAATGAGTTACGATTACAGCATCGACATTAATGAGATTGTCGATGGATGTTGGTAATTCAACTAATGGGTTATTTTGATCCTGTCTCACCGAATTTTGAACTGGAGGATATGCACCTTTATTTGCTAAAACTGGGTCAATTAAAAATCTTTTCCCTGCATATTCGAGTACTAAAGTGGCATTGCGGATTTGTTGAATTTTCATATTTTTAACTCCTTTTCTTTACATTACATTTAGTTTATACTATGTCCAAATAGTAATTACATAGCTAAAATCAAGTCTTTTCGCGATTTGACTTGAATAATGAAAGGAGTTTCTACATGTTAGATAATACAGACCTGAGTATTATTGATGAGCTTTCTAAAAATAGCCGTATTACGATGAAGGACTTGGGTGAGAAGGTTCATTTGACTGGGCAAGCGGCGTCAACCAGGGTGGCAAAACTTGAGGATAATGGGGTTATTGAAAGCTATACAATCAATGTGAATCATATAAAATTAGGTAGCAATGTCCATGCATTTATTAATATTTATACTAAAAGTCCGTACCACGAACCTTATTTGTCGTTTTTAAAAGCACAGCAGCAATTTATTGTTAATAACTTTAAAATCAGTGGAGATAGCTGCTATCTTCTTGAAGGCAGGTTTCCGTCAAACGAAGTATTAGATCAATTTTTAGTTGATTTAAATAAGCATGCAAACTATAAATTGTCTATTGTCATTAGTAAATAATGAGATACCAGGCTCTCTCCTTAGTTTAGCCTGGTACCCATTCTTATTGTTGTAACAAAATTTTTAATTCTCCACTTTCACATAAACACTCCCTAATAACTTCCCATCAATATAGGCATTAAGCTTCCACATGCCGCCTGTTCGGAAAGTCATATTTGTTGGAGCATGGTTATCTGCGCCACTGTTCGGTCCAAGTAACTTAGCATTTGAAACCAATTCCACTTCTTTACCTGTCAATTGGTGAGTTCCCTTGACGCGAAGGAAGTCTCCTGATTTAACGCTCTCTCCCCAAAAATGCCAGCCATATTTTCCTGTTTGGCTAACCACTATTTTTTCTTCCTTACTATGCGTAAATCCTAATAATTGCGGTTCACCTATCAAGCTTAAATTTTCAGAATTAAAATACTCGCTTTCTTGCCATTCATTTTCTTTTGCTTGAGCTTCTCCAACTAGTCCGGGACTATTATCCTGTTGATTTATGGCATCAGTTCACGCGGATTTCCCCTTTTTATTGTTTAACGATTATTTTTCATTTTTAGTTACAAAATTTATCATTGCCATTTCCGTTATATTCTAAGTGTAATTGCACAATCTAAACTGTAACTAAACAAAACGGAGGTTATAGCAATGAAAAAATTTTTATATATCGGAGCAATGGCAGCATTCCTATTAACTGCTTGTTCTTCTCATGACGAAGCTCCAGCTAGTGAGCAAGCAGAAGCAAAAGAACAAACCGTCAATGCTGAAACAAAAGAAAATCTTGAGAAAAGTTTTCTATATGAAGGAGAAGATCCGTTTATAAAATGATTGAAAAGACAGATAACTAATTAAGTTATCTGTTCTTTATTATATATTTTCCAAATATCGTTTATAAACGATACGTCATAGTTAAACGTTGTTTTTAAAGACTTCTAATGATTCAAAAACCAATAAAATCAATCTTATCATGTGGAATTTGATCAATCATATGCGTTCTTATGCTCCTGTTTTATAACTGTAATAATGCTTCATTAACTGCCCAGCTTTGGTGTTCGTGGAATAAGCAATCAATTGCTTGCATTGGTTTCATCCATATTAGGAAGTGGTCAACTTCAGTTGGTTTACTTATTAGTCTACCCTTATCGCATAAATAAAAATAACCATCGCTAAGGTAATATTTATATTCATTTGTAGAATAAAAATATCTCCGGGCACACCCTATAAAATGACCTATTTCAATATCCATTCCCATTTCTTCAAGGGCTTCTCTTTTTAAACATTCTTCGTGAGTCTCATTTTTTTCTATTCCACCACCAGGGAGGAAAAAGTTGCCATCATTTGTTTGAATAATCGCTATTTTTTCTTTCTGACTATTGAACATTAAACAATAAACAGCAGGTCTCCATATGTAGTCTTTGCCTTCTTTTTTCTCACCAAATGTGATATTACCCATAATTAATCCTCCTCTGTCTCTTATTCGCTTAATTTGTTTTATCATTCCTTATTAAACTAAATTGCTTGAAAGTATTAAAAAAAATCCTGCAAAAACAGGATTTTAAGCAAACTTTATTTCTTTAATTTAGGCTCTGTTAAATTATAATGTTGATAATCGAATAATAACGAGTTTCCTTGATTTTGATTCTCTATGGTTCAGAAATTCCATTTGCCAACAGTAACAGAAATATCAATATTGATAACGGTATCATCAATGTAATGTTTGAAAGAATACTGAACACCTTTACAGTTATATTTTTAGACTTGACCCCTAAAATTAACGACACAATAAACCCAACGTCTATCAAAACATATAAGAAAATTGGAATCCATAGATTTATATTCGGAGACCTAAATACAAAGAAAATAAATAATGCCACTAAGAACAAAACTAACGTTAAAATGATTGGATAAAACTCTTTTTGTTGTTTCAATATATTATCTCCTTTCATTTCTTGTTTCAATTGTAATAGTAAAATGTAATAACTCGGTTAATTTTCGTAATTTTCTATTTTCAAATAAGGACTACGCACTAAATTTTGATCGTCTCAAACTATCATAGGTGTCATACATTTCAAATACTAAGATGATAATAAAAATTCTTTATTATGCTGATTGGTATTTTCGTTACTGCGACTATCGACAAACAAGAACCAAACAAGGTGATAATTTATCGATAGGCTTTAACAAATTGCTAAACGCTTTGCTCACCTTGACAACCTCCCCGAATATTCGTTCTTATATTGATTATATAGAAAATCCTGACATTTATCAAATATCAACAATTACCTTTAACAGAGCCTTAATTTAAAAACTGCTCCCCATTATTAAATGGAGGAGCAGCTCAATATGAATGTTCTTATTTCACCATCAATTCACGCTTAAATTGCTTTGATTTTTCTTTCTTTTTAACAATAAATGATATTGATGTCCCTTGATTTGGTTTACTTGTGATGCGAAGTCCTTCACCGTAATGTTGTTTTAAGCGAAGATCTGTATTCAGCAAACCAATGCCAGTTGATGTCTCCGATTTTCTTACAAATAAACGTTCCATCGTCGCTGCATCCATGCCAATACCATCATCCGACACAGTGATCTCAATGTATGTGTCGTAATCTACAATGCGAAGATGAATATTTCCGCCGTCTACACGATTCAAAATACCATGTTTCAAAGCATTTTCAATCAATGGTTGGATGGTCAGTGATGGTATCATGACGTCAGTAGAAACTTCTAGATCCCACGTTACGTTTATCCGCTCCCCGAAACGCTCTTTATGAATATATAAATAGGATCGAACAAGATTTAACTCGTCCTCAATTGGAACAAGTTCATCAATATTTTGGAACTTAAATGATTCCCTTAAGAAATCACTTAGTGCTTCGAGTAGCTTACTAGTACGTTCAATATCAATTTCACTTAATGTGATAATGGCATTTAATGTATTGAAAAGAAAATGCGGCTGTATTTGTGCCTGAAGCCAAGCTGCCTCCATTCGAAGCCTTTCTTGTGCAGATTGTTTAACATCCGTTAGTGCTTTTACTCTTGATCTTAACTCTAAAGCGTCCACAGGTTTTGTGACGTAATCATTGGCACCAGATAAAAATCCATTTTCAATGTCTTGAGACTGACTTCTTGCCGTAAGAAGTAACACAGGAAGTTCTGTTATTGAATATTGCTGACGAATTGTACGTACTAATTCGTAGCCAGACATATTTGGCATCATTACGTCTGAAATGACCAAATCCCACTCTTGAGACATTAATATTTCGAGCGCTTTACTTCCACTTGTAACCGTTACTAAATCGTATTTTTCTATTGAAAGTATTGTTTCGATCACTCTTAAGTTAACTGGATCATCATCGACGACCAAAACTCTAGGTCGATTTGCTTCAATGATTGGATGTTTTTCAGTTTGATCATCGAGAAGATTTGTAGAAGTCGCTACTGTTGATTGTTCCTTCTCACTTGATTGCAGAGACTCATTTTCTGTAGCATTTTCCTCATCAGGTAAGTTTGAAATTGGTAAGGTAAAAGTAAATTCAGACCCTTTCCCTACAACTGAATTTACCTGTAATATTCCCCCATGTAGCTCAACTAGTCGTTTACTAATACTAAGTCCTAGCCCAAATCCACCTTCAATCATTGCCTTACTAAGGGTACCCTGCTCATAAGGCTCAAATATATGTTGAATGGTTTCTTCATCAATACCAATACCAGTATCCGAAATGACAATTTCCGCCATACCATTTTTCACATGACCTGATATTGTCACTTCACCTTCATTCGTGTATTTCACTGCATTATGAAGTAAATTGAAAACAATTTGAATAACCCTATTTTCATCAGCAACTACTTTTGGAAAATTTTCAGGGATTTGATTAATTAACTGAATCTGCTTTCCTTCTCTCATAACATAGAGCATATCTAACACACCCGATACAATTGGGTGAATCGAAAATGTTTTAAAGTTTAGTTTAGAATTATTTCCCTTTAAACTCATAACATCTAGTAAATCATTTAACATTAGTGACATACGCCATCCGACAGACAGCACTGTTTCTAAATCCTTGACACTTTTGTCACTAAGTACACGTTCTTCTCTTTCCAAAACAGCTTTTGAAATGTTAAGGATCCCATGAAGTGGATTTCGTAATTCATGCGACGTATTGGCAAGGAAATCATCCTTTAACTTGTCTGTCTTTTGAAGCTTAATAGCAAGTTCTTTCGTATCCGAAAGTACTTTAGCATATCCTTTAAACCATAAGATAGCCAAACAAGCCACTGTAATAAAAATATCAAACGGATACATGATCACTTTGATTCCAAGAATGAGAAGTAGTCCATCCCAAATAAGATTATTACCAAATGCTAAAATAGCAAGAAGTAAAAAAATATTACTTTTAATCTCTTTAATAGATTCTCGGATTACTGTTAGGATTGTTATTACTGTCGAAATCGCTAAAATCATAATATAAATACCTTGATTAATTACTAAATAGCGAGTAGGTAGCACGATTGCCAATAATGAAGCGATACCACAGAAAATACTAAACCAACGTATATATTTTATTACATGTTGAGGCAACCAATGTTTAATACAGTGAAGCAGTGAAAAGCCTATGCCGACCATAGAAAGATGAACTAATTTAAAGCCCCAGTCGTAATTAATCGGAAACCAATAAGATAATAATTTGTCATCTCTTCCTATTAGGAAATAAGTCATGCTGCTTATCGATAATAGAGTAAAGTAAAGTAATCTTTTTTCTTCCATGTTTCCTACAAAAAATGAAATGATGGCATAAATAGCATGTAATAAAAAAACCACTGCTATTAGTTGTTGCATATTTATCGACAATTGAGTTTCACGAGCTACTATATCTTCTTTTCCTAATTTAATGGAGCGAACAATTCCACCGTCGCGAGGGTCCTTAAAGTTAGAAGCCTGAACAATAATTTCGATTTCTTGGTGACCGTTAGCTTCAAAAGAAGAAGTAAACGGAACATTATTGGCAACTGTTTTTTCTGCACTTTCCCCTATTTCACCTGATTTTGCCAGCCGCCGACCATTTACATATAATTCTGAAGAACTTCGAATACTCGGAACTCGAATACTGTATGTTATATTGTCTTCTGGATTGACAAGTAACTTTAAGCGATAAGTTCCGTAACCATAAGGTGTTATCTCTCCCTCTTGTAAAGTTGAACTCCACCCTTTAGGAACCTGTATGTATTTAGCATTCTTCGTGGATTCTAAATGCTTTTCTTCACTAATCAACCAATTATTTGGATAAAACTCCCACTCTCCATCTAATGTAATAGCATGACCATCATTAAAATCCCAATTCCTTAAATCCATTTGACCTTTGACGGCATGTGGTTGATCTGTATTATTAAATACCATCAGCCATAAAATTCGTGAGCCTGTTAGAAAGATAATAAACAAGCTAATGATGAGAGCAATTTTTCTCTTTTTCATTAAAAATAATTGTCAAAAGGTCGTGTGTATTTTTCTGTTATAACACAATCTCCTTAGGCCAAACCACACCTCCACGATATATTATCCTATCAGAGTTACCGTTACTTTTAAATCTAATTCTTTCACTAAAATCCAAATTTTACATTGCTTCAATATTAAAAGCCTTTTATATAACAGATAAAAGGCTTTTAATATTGATAAAAATTTTCATGGCGAATCCGATTTTAGGTAGTCAATATCATTACGTTCACTTTGATTATAATCTACAGATTGCAGGCTATCGTTTCCATGGAATCATCAAAAATCCCTAAACTACTTCCATGATTACTTTGTAATTGAGTTCATAGAGAATGGACAAAGACGATTAACTTGCAAGAACGAATATATCATCAATACTTAAATTATTGGATAATCATGCTTGTGAACAAATTGACAACAAATCATTAGATTATCGTTGTTTAAATATTAAGCCTGAAATCATGCGAAAAGTGACCAAAGAGATTACCGGAAAAGATTATCTTCGCTACTCCGGTTGTTTATTGTATCCATACTTCCTTTACAATAGCTTTAACTGTTTCAAAGCGTAATCTGTTGTCATTGTAATGTTTTCTGGTATTTCATTTATTGAGAACCACTTCACTTTCTCTAAAGCATGCGGCTCTCTATTTTGTACTTCCCCATTTGTAATACGAGCAGCGAAAGTAGGTGCAACATAATGTATATCTTCTAAATGAATAATATGATTGGTCACACATACTAATTGAGTTATTTCGATATCCACTCCAAGCTCTTCCTTAATTTCTCGTATAATTGCGTTTTCTATTGTTTCCATGTAGTCAACTTTGCCACCAGGTAAGCTCCAACAGCCGGCTTCAGGTGCTTTTTTACGTAAAACGAGTAAAATTTTGTTGGATTCATCTATAATAACTGCTCCGACGCCAACCTTTGGCAATCTTTCTTTTTCCATTTTTATTTCCTCCACGACTTTGCTTTTAAGCAGCTTCTGCCTGTGTTTCTATCGCTTGTTTAGTATATTTAAGTACTAAATTATTGTTTGTTGTTGAATCGGGTATAACACTAAAATATCCAATTAATTTTCTCCACTATCCGAGTCACTTAGTTTGGAAATATAAACCTTTACCTACTGGTTGAACAGTTTCTAGTACAATATCAACCATTTTTTCATTAACTAGATTCCTTATTATCCAAGCTACTAAATCTTGCGCAGCATAACAGCCTGCAGCAGTTGAAATATTTCCTTCGTTGACGAAACTTTGTTCAATTACATCTACACCAAATTCTTCAAGTTGCTCTACTACAGATGGATATGTTGTAGCTTTTTTACCAGTTAATAATTTTTTTGCTCCTAATAGTAGCGCACCTGAACACATAGAACCTATTAATTGATTTTCTGGATCTAAATGAATTTTATTAAGATATTCTTGATTTTTATATAAATCTTGTACACCCTTTCCACTAGCAAATATTACAGCGTCGGCAGAAGGGATATCAGATAGGTTTCCTGTCATCGGAATTCGTAAGCCTGACATAGATACATGTGTTTTTTCTGTTCCCAATAGTTGGACTTCCCAATCTGAAATATTACCAACTAAACGTACACGATTTAATAAATCCCACGGTAAAAAAACATCTATATCTGTGAAATCATCAAAACAAACAATCGCAATTTTCATTCTCATTTCCTCCATTATTTTAATATTAAAACATTTCTATTATATCAATTTAAGGAATAATAAGGGAGTTTAACATTTAGTAAAGAGAATCTCTGTTTTTCATCGTTTTAACGACAAAAACCAAGATAGCCATTAAACTATCTTGGTCTTGGCCTCTTATGATGTTTTAACCTTTATTAGAGAATAAATATTAGTGTCATAAGGAACACCGTTCTGGTGCATATAATTTTTTAATATTCCTTCTTTTTCAAAGCCTAACTTTGTTAATAGCTTGTTTGAAGCTTCATTTTCGGTAAAAACAATGGCTCCTATACGCATTAAATCCATTTCTTGAAAGCCGAATGATAGTACTCTATTAACGGCCTCCTTTGCATACCCTTTTCCCCAGCTCTCAGGAAAAAGTGCATAGCTGATGTCAGCTCTTTTATGCTCAGTGGACCACTCTTGAAAACCAATCGTACCAATAATTCTCTCTTGTCCTTTTAGTGCAATTCCCCATTTAATCCCACGTTTTTCATCATAATTCTTTGAAAAATTTTTAATTATTTGGTTAACCTGCTCTATACTTGTTAATGGATTCTGCCCATAATGACGTAATACATCAGCATTTGAAAAGCAATTTAAAACATCTTGGGCGTCATGTTCAGTAAGTTCTCTTAACACTAATCGTTCAGTATCTAAAATAGGAAACATCTTCTTCACTCCACTTCCAAATAAGGTATATGTTAGATTCTATAGTAAAAGCATGAAAGCTGCATTACTGATTTTTTAAATGTTCAACAATTTCAATAGAACAATACCTTTATAGATGGATAATGAAATGGTCTCTCATGCCAATTAACTTAGCAAAATCATCCCCAAACTTGCCGTACTGAATTAATTTTATCAATAATCATGATGAAAACCCTTCCTTACATACGATAATTGGCCCTAAGCGCTTTACTTTATACAACATAGTATAAAGATAAAAAAGGAAGTATCGTGTGTTTGTGGTTGTAATAATTTGCTACGACATTGCTCCAACCCAATTGCACACCGTATTCTTTGTTTCAGTAACGTGTGTTAGTGCGCCCGTAAAAGCACCTCTAAAATTGTAGCCTATCAGTTATTGATTGTGACGATTCCAAATATAAGTCTAGATGAAGTGGGAAACCCACATTTCAGTGTTTAGAAGTTACTATCAAAAAGTTCAAAAAAAACCATATGGAAATAGTATGTCGCCATCAATCCCTTCTTCTCAGTGCGCTCAGCTTGATTTTAAATAATAATAGGTAAATGTATGATAATGGCTGTGACGTTTTGTTACAGCTGTTAATAAAATATACTACCTTTTCTTTCTACAACTAATTCTGTTTTGATTTTCGAAAGGAGGGAAACAATTTTGGCTTATCCAGTTTACGGAGTAGGTTCGAAAGGTTCGCCATGGTCGACAAGTACGAATTGGTCGGAAGGTACGAATTTTGCCTTTGCTATTGTTTTATTTGTTCTTTTGATTATTGCCGGTCTTGGCTTGTTTTATTTATTAAGAACTTTAGTATGGACCAGTGTGTAGTAATTCCTCAATGCTCAAGATATTGTACTTATACAATTGTTATGTTTGATTTTAATTTTCATAAAGCATTAAAATGGGCTAACAGTTCATAGACACTATGTTTGGCTCCATTCTAGGGCTTGCGTATATTAACGGAAGTCCTTTTTTCATGTTTTCACATACTTAAGTACTTAGTCATACTCTTTATTTCAAGATACTTCGTTAGATAGTTAATTTCATTTTTCTACTTACGCTTTTCATATCAAAATGTTTATAAAAATCAATTGCTTTCATATTAAATTCCCAAACATTTAATTCGACTGAATCAACTTCCTTTTCTTTAGCCCAAGTGATACAAGCATTGAATAACAACTTTCCAATTCCTTTTCTTTGTTGGTCTGCTTTTACACCAAAATCATGTACGTAAGCATATTTCCGTTGCACAAGCGACTCGAAAGGTGGAGATGCTTCAACACTAATAACTGCGAAACCCACAACAATTTCATCTTCCTTCGCAACTAGAATATCGCACTCTTCGTTGTCTAATAATTCTTTATAATAGGATGCGGGCATTACAAACTCCACACTTTTAAAAATCGTTGGTTCCTCCATCACATGCTCTTCATGTCCTTCTTTAACAATCTCATTCACAGCAAAATAATCTTCCTCTGTTGCGATAATAACCTCGATTGTCATCATTTTAGCCTCCTCATGTTAATCGTCTATTTTTTCACTTAATAATTACCAGAATATTCTTCCCCTTATTATACAGACGAATAAGAAATTGTTGTTCTAAAGTTTTGCTTTTCAACAAAAAATTGGACAAGTAAAGGTCATAAAAATTCGATGGTTATTGAAAAATCACGAAATTGGTACAGTGACATATTAGGGTTACCAGCAGATGGTGAGATATTATTTGGTCATTTATATATCGTACCTATGAATGGAACGGGAATAGTATTAGATAGCAAGATTTATTCAGAGAAAAATATCTTCAAAACCCCACCTTTTCATTTGAATACTACCAATATAGAACAAGCATACGAGTATATGAAAGATAAGAATGTCGAATTAACAACTGAAATTGAGCATAATCAATGGTTTAATTTCAAAGATCCCGACGGAAACCATTTAATGGTTTGTAAATGTTAAGCTTGTTATATGGATAAGTTATCTTATTTTTTAATAAGCTGTTTAATTTCCTGTCATCCTTCCTCTAACTGCATGTAACTTGAAAAAACCTTTAGTTGTATCAAGTACTACCTAAAAAATCAAACTTACTACAACACAGTCATACGTTTCATTTCAAATCCCCTTTCAACCATTATTTACATATCATACTCGGATGAATAATCGAAAACGGAAAATCAATAATATTAAACAATAAATTAATATTATTAATTTTTCTAGCCAAAGAATTTAAATTTCATTATTTACATTTTTAATTACTCATTATATAATCAAATCAAATAAAAGGAAGGGATATCATTATGGCTTATCAAGTAATCACAAATTGCCCTGTCTGCAGTAAAACGTTGAAAATTACCAAGTTACAGTGTTCTCATTGTCACACGACGATTGAAAATGAGTTTGAATTGTCTAAGCTGGCATCCTTATCGAAGGATCAGCTTCATTTTGTGGAAGTATTTTTAACATGTAGAGGGAATATTAAAGAAGTTGAAAAGGAACTAGGGATTTCGTATCCAACGGTTCGAGGCAAGCTAACAGACATCATTTCATCCCTTGGATATGTGCAGAAGAAGAAAAATGAAGTAGACGAGAAAAAAGTAGTCACTATGTTGGAAAATGGCGAAATCACACCAGAAGAAGCCATTAAACTCTTAAAGGAAGAATAAGGAGGAATTTATCATGAAAGAGGAAATTTCAAGAGTATTAACAATGGTTCAAGAAGGAAAGATTGATGCAGATAAGGCATCAGAACTAATTCAAGTATTACAAGAAAAAGAAGAAACAGATACTAAACTCTCTGAAAAACCATCTATCTATTTAGATAAAACTTTAAAAATTCGTGTTGTATCAGCCGAAAATGATAACGTCACAGTCAATTTGCCTTTAAAACTTGTCAAGGTAGTATTAATGGCTGGACACAGCATCGCAGCGAGTATTCCTCAATCGGAAAAATACGTGAAAGATATAGACATAAACCTTATTATTGAAGCAATCGAAAACGAATTAGATGGTCAGATTGTTGATATTAAATCGGCAAACGGGGATACCGTTTCGGTCATCATTGAATAGTGATTAGCTTATGATGCATGTAAAAGTGAAAGCAAAAGACGTTCGGTTGACAATCCCAATTCCATATGCTTTTTTAAACATTGCTATTTCCATTTTGTCTTCGAAATTTTTACAGCAAAAGGTAAACAAATGGACAAAAGAGCAGTTCGAAAGAAAAAAATTGGACTTTACTTTTCCGCTAATAGACAAAGATACGCTTAAGCCTATTATCAAGGAACTGAGAAATTATAAGGGCATCGTGCTAGTAGATGTCAAAGCTAAGGACGGTACTGAGGTTAAGGTTAGACTATAGTTTATGATAGAATACATCGACCACTGAACTGGCATTTTGAAGAAAAGCCTGGTTTCTCGCTTACAATACCGAGAAAATTGTAAATAGACATTAAAGCGCAAACAAGCATAACCCCGTTCTATTTTTAGAACGGGGTTATGCTTGTTGATAAACATTAAAAATGAGTCCTGGTCATTACTTACCCACGACCGGCTTGGAATTCAGGATATAAAGTCATTCCACCATCCGCAAATAGAGTAATGCCTGTTACATAACTAGCCTGTGATGAAGCTAGCCATACTGCGACTGCTGCAATTTCCTCTGGTTTTCCGATATAGCCCATAGGAACCATGCTTTCCACATCTGCCCGTTTTGCTGGATCTGCAAATTTTTCAGCATTTATAGGCGTATTGATTGCTCCAGGTCCGATGTTATTAACACGAATTCCTTTTGGCGCATATTCTAACGCTAAAGTTTCAGTCATTAATTTAATGCCCCCTTTACTAGCGGCATAATGCACGAACAAAGGCCAAGGAATTTTCTCATGTACACTGGACATATTGATGACAGTACCTTTAATATCATTTTCGACGTAATATTTAATGGCTTCTCGACTTCCTAAAAACGCACCTGTTAAATTTGTACTGATTACTCTATTCCAATCATCTAACGGCATTTCATGAGAAGCTACTGGATTTTCTATCCCTGCATTATTAATCATGACATCGAGGGTCCCAAACTCTTTTACAGCTGTCTGAACGAGATTGATGACATCCGCTTCAACTGTAACATCACCTTGTACAGCAATGGCCTCCCCACCGGCTTTTTTAACCTCTTCCACTACAGCATTTACATCCGCTTCATTTGAGCGGTAATTAATCACTACTTTCGCTTTTTCTGCTCCGAAGCGAATACCCATTGCTTTACCTAGTCCCGTTGCTGCACCTGTAATCACAACAACTTTTCCTTCTAAATCTGGATACATACGAGGCCCTCCTTTTTATCTTTTCGCCATCCCTAACATAATTCCAGCAGCTACGATAAAAACAATCCCAATGATAATTGCTATAAATTGCTTTTTTGTTTTTTTCTCACCTAATAAAAAAATTCCGCCTAAAGTGGAGATGATGATCCCCATTTGGGAAAGAGAAAAACTTGTTGCGACTCCTACTCGTGGCTGAGATATAAATAAAAACATGTTTCCAGCAGCCCAGATTAAACCTGGGATAATATTACGAAATGCATATTTATTAAATGGTTTATGCTTAAATGTTAATAAAACCCCACCTATTACCATCCCTAATGCTTGTGGCAATAAAGCAGACCATCCACTTACATTAAATAAGCGAATTACAACCACATATACTAAATATCCAAAAGTAGAAACAAGTAAAATTAAAATTCCTTTTTTCAAATTGCTTCCATGTTCTTCTTGTTTTTCTTCTGGATTTGGAAGAGATGTAAGAACGATACCAACAATGATACTAATAAGTGCGAGAACTCCTAATATAACCGACATCTTTGTCGACCATTCATGAAACACAATAACGCCAAATAAAGTTGTTGATACCAATTGTAGCCCTGTCGAAATGGGCATTGTTTTGGAAACACCTATTAATTCAATACTTTTCAATTGGTTTACTTGCCCTAATGCCCAAAAAAGGCCTGATACAATTCCGACTCCAATCACAATAGGAGATAACTCAGGCTTTACAAAGAAGTAAACACCTATAGAGAAAATAAGTGCACCAAATGTTGTCCCAAGCACTTGACTATAGGGTCCACCACCGAGTTTGACGTTAAATAATACAATACTTCCCCAAAAGAGAGCTGGCAATATTGCAAGGATGATGTCCATTTCTTAAACCTTTCACCTCTCTAAATACTTTAATTGATTCTGAATATTTCACTCGATTCAAAACATCCATAATACTTTTTTATGATGCACTAGTGGAAATTTTTTATACTTTTAGTTTAGAAACATTTTTTAAGTTGGTTGAATTTGTTATGTAGAACTTTCACTTTCGAAACGCCAAATAACCAAGATGGCAATTAAGCTATCTTGGTCCTCAATATTTTTATTACAGGTGGATTTTTTAACATTGATAATTTTGATTCATTACTAAGGCAATCAACTCTACAATAGTAGTTATCCCATCATAATATAAATTAAGCTATTATTTAGCTTACACCGCCTTGAATTGTTACTGAGGGTCACTTCCCTAAAGTGGCCCTTTTTTATTTCTCAATTATTTTCTAATTCTAAAGGACTTTTTGTTGGATAAATACCTCCACCATTTTCTAGAAAGGTACATATTATAGTTGTAGAAAGGAGGAATTCTTTATGGGATGCTTCGGAAATGTTAGCAATTTCAACAATTGTTGCTATGGAGGTTATAGCTATGGAGGTGGCAATAACGGATCAACATTTGTTTTAATTGTTGTTCTGTTCATTCTTTTAATTATTGTCGGCGCTACTTTCATAAGTTACTAATAAACAGGGTGAAATTTTTTATTCATTCAAGGTCACTTCCACAGAGTGACCTTTTTTAAGTAATAAAATAATGCGCCGCCCTTTATAATAGAACTTTACCCTTCAACATAACATCAAATAAAATCTGATCATAAACTAGTGCCAACAATTATCTTTACATTTTATAGTTTTTATCACTACCGTCGCATGAATTTTAACTGAAATTTCAGATTTATTATTCCGCCTTTTTAGAGTAAAAACGAAGACATGT
>NZ_LITM01000017.1:60377-80345 GCF_001275675.1 Lysinibacillus sp. FJAT-14745
TTTTCGTGCCTGGAATATATTACAGAAAATTCAGTTTAAATATTAGCGTGGAATTATTTTAATGCGACGCTAGTGAGTTTTTATCCATAAATAATGTCGGCACTAGCTTCAAGCTATTCATAAATTATAGGAAAAACTAAGATACCGGGTCCCTTTACTACTACGACCCTTTCTAAATATAAAGCTTTATGAACAATAGTCGCTTCTGGATATTGTAAATTTTTTTATTCACCTTTTGACACATTTATAAGGTAAAGCACGCCATTAGCTCCTAGCTAAAATAATTATTTATATGAACTGGAACGACAGACTCTTATCAAGATATTGTCGTTTCTTTTATTATAGGTCTATTAGTAATAGCGTGGGTTCGGATTGTGGTGATGATGATGGTGGTGGTGCGGATGGCGATGATGTGCTGGATAGGATGTATGTGTTGGGTAGTAATGCATTGGGTAGTAATGGTGGGTTGGATAGTGTTGAGTCGGATAATAATGGGTTGGAGAAGTAACCGGATAATATGGATGTCTCCCACCTTGTTGTCCACCATAACCATCATGTCCGTAATCGTATCGCATATTTTTTCCTCCTTTCGATTTCGATATAGGTTATGCTTAAAAGGATTAACAGTCTACGCAAATGCCTATATGCTAGTCAAATCCCCTCCTCTTCACACCTACAAACAAAAGAACAATCGCCATTCCAACTAATTATTCCACTCTAATAAATTGAGCTGGTTTTTTCATTTTTTTAGCTAGTTAAAACCCAATGGATGTTTTTTGTATTCGCTTACTGTAAAGGGGCTTGTAGAGTTCATAAAAGAAAAAAATTACAGTTCCCTTTAGTCGACACATGAATAGATCCCCTAATTTTTATGGTTAATCAATAAATAAGTTGTTTATATAACAATCCGATAGCCAACAATTCATACCACTTTCACAGCGAATCCTCTAGGACGAGTTAATGTTTAGATTAGTTCCAGCCCTTGTTTCAGCAATTCCATTTATTGATATTTTTCCCACGTGCTTCTTAATCACCATCTAATCTATGTTATAATTTCAATGTCCATAAAAGTAAAAATTTATATAAACCACTAATAAGGAGCGATATACATGGTAGATAAAAAATGTAAAAAATGCGGGAATACTCAATTTACAGAAGCAACAGACTATATGCCTATAAAACCAAGTAAAGGTTCATTTAAAGGTGCAAATAAGATCTACACATTTTGCTTAGATTGTGGCGAAGTTGATTCAATTCGTATAGAAAATACAACTATTAAATAGGCTCTGTTAAAAATTATTGATACCGACCAACATGTGAAAAAGTTTGCTATCTCTATACTTTTTTAAACTTATCGGGAGTGTGTTTGTAATTATGAAACCTTTCGTAATTTACTAAAAGGCATTATTAAAGTCTTTCCAATTGTTCAACAGCATGATTTCAATACCTCGAATTGAAGGAATGACACACCAACTTCGAATATTACAGATGTATTTATTCTTACAAGCTTTGTGAAGAACATCTGACTAATAAACAAACTCGACTGTCAAAATTGGGTATTTGATTTAGTAAAGGGGAGATTTTAATGAATATAGTGATCAAAAGAACCAATGTAATTGAAGCTCCTATTCTTTTAGCAATACAGAAAGAAGCATTTGAGGATGATTTAAGAAAGTATGAAGATCACGATACAAGTCCAGTAAATGAACCGATTGAACGATTACTTCGAAAAATTGAACTTTTTATACACTATACCGTATGGCACAATAATGAGATTATTGGGGGTATAGATGTGCGTGATTTAAAAGATAATAAATATCGATTAAACAGAATATTTATATCAAAAAATTACCAGAACAAAGGACTTGGTAGCGAGATAATGAAATTGGTAGAAGAAGAATTTCCATCAGCAGTTGAATGGGTTTTAGATACACCACATTTAAATATTAGAAATCATCACTTCTACGAAAAAATTGGCTATAAAAAAAGCGGCCAACATCAAATAAACGAAAAGCTTATTTTAATTGATTATACTAAAAAGGTAAAATAATGTTTGATTTAATACGCTATTTAATTTAAAATCAGTATTTTTCATTAATAGAGGCAGAGATCTATTATCATTTCAATCTGTTTACATACTACAGAAATGTTCATATAGCCAAGGGATATTTTTCCTGTTGCTCTTTCAGTTATGATAGTGAGCGCACATTAAGAAAAGAATTAAGACTACTCATCGCAGAGTAGTCCATTTTTGTTTGTTATTTAAAATTGTAAATTCGCATTTTCCTGGTGCTTCATCATATTAAGTTTTCGTTGTATAAACCATTCTGCAACGATTAAATTGGGTACCCAACATAACCATGCGATGATAGAGTAGCTAAGATTAAAATGCTCAAATCCAAATAGTACGGTAAACAAGAGTAGCCAAATTCTTAATGTGACAGCTGCAAAGGTTAAAGAATAATTTCTTATCATCCACTTTTGATGATCAAGAACTTTTTTAGATTTAATTTTAGCTAGAGCTTGAAATGCTGTTATCAGCCAAAATATAGATAAGAAACCAAACCCCAACTGAGACACCAATCCTCCAGTAGCATAAAAGGCTAAATAAAGTCCCGAAACACTGCCTAATAAAATACCTATCATATAAATTTTCCCCATCATACGATGACGTTTCATATTTTTTTCTCTAAACCTCGAAAATAATGTAAAGGGACCAATAACTAAAGCGACTATACTAAAAATGATATGCAAATAAAGCATTATGTACCAAAACGAACTCAATGTTGAATTTAACATAAGCTTCAATTTAACAAACCCTGCTTGATGCGCATCCATGAAAAAATATTGAACAACGGAATAACCAGATATTAAAATAGCTAAACAACTAAATATAAGCCAAGTTTTTTTATGCATTATTCTATCTCCTAAAATTTTATTTGTTTTTTCACACTTCTTCTTCTTACATAAAAAAATGTACTCACTACTTTATGCTGTTTGATTTGAGCTTATTTTGTTTGATATAGTTTTTTCATTCTCGTTCATACTGTAACATTTAATTTCACCACATCCACCTTTCACCTAATAAGTGGTAAAAAATTGTCTGTAAGAGGTTAAATCTTTTAAATGAAATTTGTTCAACCAAAGCAACTTAGATAGTAGAAATCATTATTCAACTAATTCAACAGTAAGTGTAGTAATTGTCATTGGCGCTGTAGGTTGGACTGTCCCATCATAACCAACTTTTACCTTATCACCAACCTTAAATGTTTCATCTGGATTCTTCGCTATATTTACATAAACAATTCCGGAAATCGCATTATTTTCAGCTTCAGTTACATAAACAAAAGCCCCCCGATCGTCTATCACCTCTTCAATCACCCCTACAAAAGTTGCTTTAACTTCACTTTTACACATAAACAATAAACTGAAGCATATAAGAACTGTTATTAGCAAAATAAATGCCTTTTTCAAAATGTTATCCCCCTAGATCTTATGGTTGTCCTTTAGATTAATAATATCTCATTCTGGATACTCATTTCCATTTACTATACAAATTAACAAATACAAAAAACCACCCATTTCTGAGTGGTTACTGTAACCAAATTTCATTTAATCACAGGTGTGTTGATTAACCATTTTTATACATCCAAAGAGGCTGATTTCCGCTACAGGCTACTCGCTTTGTTGCTGACGCTTCGCTTTCGCACAGAGCAAAGCTTCCTGCGGGCGAGCGTCGAGTAGCCCTACGCTACAATCAGTTGAAATGGAAATATATTGGCAAAGTGGTAACGAAAAAATCCTTTTATCGCTCAATAATAAACTTATTTTTTTCCTAATCAACACGCATGATTTAATCATTTATTTTGTTCCTAAGTCTGGATTCACGTTTGTTTAATTCTACGGGGAATTCTAAATCCTAAAGCTATAGCTGCACCTATACAGCTAGATAGACATCCTATTATCAAATATATTGAAAGTGGTGATTCACCAATTAGAACAGAGGCTATACCTCCAATTACTGGAAATAAAGCTACCATGTACCCGCTTTTAGCAGCACCTATTCTTTCAACAAGCTTTAAATAAAATAGCCATGCTAGGAAAGATGCTATCAATGTTAAGTACAATAAAGCAGATATGTATGTTATTGATGTAGGAATGATGATTTTTTGCCCTTGTAACAATACAATTATTGACATTAAAATACTTCCTACTGCAAAACCAATAGCATTTGAATAGATTGGGTCAATCCTTACTCTCGCATTTCTTGCAGAACTTACATCACCAATTGCTGTAAGTACTGTACCTAAAAGAGCAACCATAATGCCTTTTAGAACAGCTGTGCTAGAAAAATTACTTAAAGAAGGATAAATGAGAACACAAACACCAAACACCCCTAGAAGTCCTCCAAATAAAACACGAGGATGTAGTTGCTCTTTTAAGAAGATACGAAGAGCTAGCGGCGTCAATATCACTTTTAATGAAAAGATTAATGTGACAATTGCTGCTGAGCTTAATATCGTTGCGTAATATAGGCATAAATAACTTAAAGCAAAGTTACAAACACCAAACACAATGATAAAGGGTATATCTTTCCTTGTAGGTACCCCTTTTGGCTTAAGAACCAAGACTAGAGCAATAAATAAAAATGCAGTAATAACTAGCCGATAAGTCAAGGATAATTCTAAGCTTACTGGCGTTCCTTGAATTTTCACTGCAATAAAATTCAGCCCCCATACGATTAAACAAAATACATACATTAGATTAGTCACTGTATTTACTATACCTTCTGTCGTTCTTGAATTAACGAAATATCTAAAGAGAATACCCGGTAGTTCTAGGAAAGAATTCTCTCCATTTGAAATTATCGCCTAATATATAGTATCATCGCCTATCAAGTTTGTAAAAGTTTTTTCCATATCCTGCATCTAAAAGCACCGGCTCAAAATTAATTGAGTACTTGGGTTTCTTTTGTCACAAAGGTCGAATTCTTTTTTTCATTACAAGTATTAGTTGGTTCATCAAATACATCAGTTAATGTGGTAGAAATACCCTGCGCTACTCCCAAACACACTTTATATTCTAATGCGTCAGATATTCCATAATGCAGAACTGGAGCCCCTGCAAATTAAAATTTCTTTGCTCCCTTTAACACTTTGATTACTCCCTTCAATTAGAAACTAATAGGAAGCATAATACATTTTAATGAGCGCCCGGTCATTGTCTGTTTTGTTTTTAATAAGCAAAACTACTTTTATAACTGTAATTTCATACTTACTGTTCTTAAACTAAATCCCATTTTTTCGTATAGCTTAATAGCATTATTCCCTACGTAAGCACTAAGTCTGACTTCAGAATATCCTTCCTTCCTCAATAGTTCAATGGCAACTTTCATTAATTCTTTGGAAATACCTCTACCTCTATATGTCTCTTTTACAAATAGCTCATAAATAAACCCGTTTAACTGTTCCGTAAATTGGTCTGTATTTTCCCCAATGAGGATCCATCCCATTAACTCATTATTCTCCGTTGCTATCAAATAGTAGCATCCTTTTTTTAGAAGAGGTTCTATAAGGTTTAAAACTTTTTCATTTGTTGCTCTTACTCCGCCCAGTGTACCATCAAATAAAGCTTGTGGTGAAAAAGCTATAATTTCTTCTAGTTCTAAGTTGTTCGGCTTTCTAATTTCCATTTATAATACCTCGCTTCTCGATCTATTATTTAGCTTTATTATCAATTTACCAATCTATCATTATAATACTATTTAACATGTCTTTATTTAAGCAAGCAACTGTGATTCACTACTAAGCCTCGAACACGCTCTGTAGTAAGTTCTTTGTTTCACAGCACTGTTAAATGCTGTGCTTTTATATGTTTCTTATCAACGCTCATGTTTTCGTGCAATAGCCCCTATTCGTTTCCTCTGCTGTTGTTACTTCACCAGTTAAAATGGGGTCACTCACTGTTAGGATTGAAAATGTTTGATATATTGAGGTTTATCGATGTTTCCTAAAATCAATCTTTCAAATAAAAAACATCTTGTAAAGCAATTCTTTTAGTTTAGATATACTTATTTTGTTTTCTCATCCTCTCCCGTTTTGAGGGACCATTTCAAATAAAAAACTTATTCCCTACTTTGCCGATTGCAATATGTTCAAGTAAGGTACCAGAATAAAAAAAACACTGATTTCATTCCAAAGTATTGGATGGATCAGTGTTTTTTTGCGTAATCGACATATCGAATTTTTCAGGAGAATTTCTTAAAGAAACCATGTATTGAACAAAAACCTATTTACAAAATTAAGCAGTCATTGTACAGTTGGTTACACAAGTATACAACCATACAATCAACATGAGCAAACTGAGGCAAAGAAAGGAGTGTTCTTGTTGAAGCCAATATTAGATGAATCACTACCCATCTTTCAGCAAATTGCACAAATCGTAATAAACGACATAGTTGAAGGACACTTAAAAGAAGGCGAAAAAGTTCCATCTGAAAATGAACTATCAAATTTTTATAACATCAACAGGGCAACTGTAAGAAAAGGACTACAGACTTTAGTGGATGAAGAAATCATTTATAAAAAACGTGGAATTGGGATGTTTGTTATGGGAGGAGCTAAAACAAAATTGTTAGACGAAAGGAAAAAACAGTATCGAAATGAATATATATTGCCACTGCTAGAAGAAGCAAAGCGATTGGGAATGAGTGTTGAGACAGTAATGAAATTAATAAAAGAGGAGGAGAAAAAGTGATTCGAGTTGAGAATGTTACCTATGGTTACGGTGAGAAACCAATACTTAAGGATATTTCTTTCAAAGAAAAGGAACATGGTATTACCGCAGTATGGGGACGAAATGGGGCTGGAAAAACTACACTAATGAAACTTCTTGCTGGGCATGAAAAGCCAAACAAAGGAATTGTAGAGATTATGGGGACGGCTCCCTATAATCGTGCAGAGGTAGTTCAAGATGTATGTTATATGCAAGAGGATCATCCATTTAGTGCCATCTGGAATGTAAAGGATTCTTTGCGATTTGGACAGTTTTATTATTCCAATTGGGATATGGATATGGCTAATCGACTCTTAAAGATCTTTAGGCTGGATGAAAAGAAAAAAATATCAAAGTTATCAAAAGGAATGAAATCTGCTTTACAGTTTATCATTGGAATTTCTAGCAATGCGAAAATCACAATTCTGGATGAACCTAGTAATGGATTAGACGCAAATATGCGTAAGAAAATGTATAAAATTATCCGAGAAAGTCAGGAACAGCATCCAAGATTGTTTTTAGTATCTACTCATCATATTGAAGAAATCCAACAGATATGTGATTCAATTCTTGTTCTTCATGATAAAGAAGTATTCATACATGAACCAATAGATGAAATTAGAGAGTGTGGAATCTGGTTAGTAGGAGACAAAAATAAGATAGAAAAAGTGACGGATGGACAATATGTCTTAGAAGCAAGTGAATTAGGATCTAGATTAAAAGTGATGGTTGATGTACCTTTTAATGAAAAATGGAAAGAAATCGCATCTTTACATGGACTATCAATAGAAAAAGTAAAACTCCAAGATTATTTGTTAAATAAGACCGAGGAGGCAGAATTAGGATGAATTCTTTATATGGAACATTTCGTTTAGTCTCTGAGGAGGCCATATTTTATTTAGGTAAATTAATGTTTCTCTACATTACTATTCCGTTGACGTTGTTGTGGATCCTTATTGGCTATATATTTGGACTTGGAGATGATGTAGTTGCCTCAATTTCAGGACCCGCTTATTTCTTTATCGTATTATTCGGAATAAATGGCTATAGATCGATGTATCCAGTTGCGATTGGGATGGGAAGTACGAGGGTACAATTGCTCAAAGTCTATTATGGTGTAGGTATTTTAGCAGTTGTTATATGCATTACATTTCTAAATGTATTGCAATATATTTTAAAAACTTTATATCTTCACTGGGAAATTGGAGCGAACATTTTACATCCTGGATTATTCTTAATAGATGGCTATCATTTCTTTGCTTATTTATGGATTGATCTTATGTTTGGACTCTTTTTGTTCGGAGTGCCTTTTCTACTATATAGTATAAACTTTCGTTTAGGGATGCGGAAAAGCATCATTATTCTCATGTTGTTGTCAGTTATTTTCATGGTTTTATATTATGGTAGTTATTTAAGCGATAGTATGGAATGGTTTTTAGGATTAGATTTCGATGCTTTAGGAATGACATTGATTACTTTATTAGGCCTATGTAGTGTTGGAGCATTAATATTATCATATCCTATTATGCGAAATGCTCCGTTAAAACCAAAGTCAAGAAAGGATTAAACTGGAAATATTAATTTCAATAGTTGCTCACTGAAGAAATGATAAGAACAGCTTACAAATCACATGATAGATCCACACTATTGATAGAGTGCAAAAAGATAAGGCGAGTGACCTTTTCGATGACCTGTGAATATCACTTTAGTCTCTTTTGGTCTCTCGCCTTATTTTGATAAACCTTTGATACCCTTACTCTTGAATTGCTGCCTCTAACGCTACAACGATCATATCGTTGAATGTAGTTTGACGTTCTTCTGATGTTGTTACTTCACCAGTTAGAATGTGGTCACTTACTGTTAGGATAGAAAGTGCTTTACGACCGTGTTTTGCAGCTAATGTGTAAAGTGCTGCTGATTCCATTTCTACAGCAAGTACGCCGTATTGAGCTAATTTTTCGTTTTGGTTCTCATCAGAATAGAACATATCCGCTGTAAAGATATTACCCACTTGTAGGTTTAAACCAGCCTCTTTACCTGCATTGTATGCTTTTAATAGTAGATCAAAGTCTGAGATCGGTGCGAAGTCGATAGCGCCGCCCCAAATGATTTGGTTCATACGTGTATCAGATGTTGCTGCTTGCGCTAAAATTACGTCGCGAACTTTTACATCTTTTTGAATTGCACCACAAGTACCTACGCGGATTAATTTTTGAACATCATATTCTTGCATTAATTCTGTAGCGTAAATCGAGATTGAAGGCACACCCATACCAGTACCTTGTACAGAAATACGTTTACCTTTGTACGTACCTGTATAACCAAACATATTACGAACTTCGTTATAGCAAGTAACATCTTCTAAAAACGTTTCAGCAATATACTTTGCACGTAATGGATCTCCTGGAAGTAAAATTGTGTCAGCGATTTCGCCTTTTTTTGCATTTATATGAATACTCATACTGCAATCCCTCTTTTCTGTCAGTCTTCACTATAAATAATACTGTGTTTCTCATCTTTTCGCAACGCTAGACGTCTAGCAACTTAAAATAAATTATTTTGTTTCAACTTATATCATGCTTGATCTACATATAATGCCCACAACTCATCAAATACTTCTATTTTTAAATTGTCAGTGGCATATGATTCAACATAGGAAGATAGCTCATCAAAGTCTGAGCTCTGCTTCGGAAAATTATGCTCATGGAACATTTCCTCTGCAAATCGCACCTTCGAGTCTGACCAATCCCCACCTCTGAATGTTAATACATACAAATAAAAGCTCTTTTTCATTCTTGAAATCCCCTCTTTACTCTTCTGCTTTCCGCTAGTTTATCAAAAAATACCTTCCTCGTCACAAAAATATCTAGTAAGCATTTTCTCCTACTTTTATTTCTAGAACCATTTTCGCGAGTTCCTTAGACTTTTGTCACAGAAAAATAATATACGATTTTTGTCTGAAAAATGAAAATTATTAGAAAAAACGATAGAAATACCTAGAAAAATAAGGTAAAATTTAAATCGACTATTCAAAAACAGGAAGGTGATGGCGATGAAAAACTCTCATAAATCCAGGAACTCTGTAGAAAAACGCCCGTCTCTCTTTACAACTAGCTTTTCAAAAAAGAAAGCACATGATATACAAGACGGTAGGCACAATCTCCCTCCTACTAAAGAAAAAAGACAACGTTTTTACCATTTAATTCGAGGCAAAGTGCTTATTATATTTTCTCTCATTATTGTTATTAATGGCACAATGGGTTTCTTATCGTATACCAATATACAAAATCTGCAAAAACAAATGAAAGATTTTACTGAGAAAAACGTCCAGGAACAATTAACTGTCAATCAACTCGCATACGAAATTGCGAAGCTCACTAATTTAGAACAAGCCTATTTAATTACCGGGAACGGAAGCTTTGCTACTTCATATAATATGAAAATTGATTCCATCGATAAAAAATTAAAAGCCTTAGCAGAGCAGTTTACAAAAAGAGAACTAGAATTAGGTCATATACAGGCGATCGATCAATATTATAAAAATTACCTTGAATACTCTAAAAAGGTCATGACAATGCGTGATGAACTTGGTCTCGAACAAGCCCGAAAACTCGTGATGGACGGTACTGGAGAAACAATGAAGGTGTATATTGATAAAAATATTGAGTCCATTAATTCGGTTATGGATGATGCTAATAAAGCAAAATTAGATACACTTAACAAGCAAGTTACACAATCGATTACTTTTTTCCTCTTCCTTTCACTAATTGGATTTATTGCAATTATTATTTTTGGTTATATGTTATTTAAATCATTAAGAAACAATACACAGGCTATTAACCTTTCCATTCTCGATATAGCACAGGCTGGTGGCGATCTGACACGACGTGTTCAAGTTCGGAATCATGATGAATTCTCAACTATTGCCGCTTCAACCAATACGCTTATCGATTCTATATCTAATTTGATCAAACGTGTCAGTAATCTGGCGGACCACGTTTCAAGCAGTAGCCAGGAGCTAATGTCATTAGCCGATGAAAATGCTCGCACCATACAGAATATTGCAGATGCTACAGCAGATATCGCGAGTGATAGCGAGAATACGATTTCCAGTATGACTAGCGCGCAACAAAAAATGAGTGATCTTGAGCATTCTGTGCACCAGTTGAATGAGCAAGCAAATGCTGTTCAGCGTGCATCATTGGCTATGCAACAAGCAGCTGATGAAGGTAGTCGCTCCGTTCAACAATCTTCGTTAGTCATACAATCTATAGAGGAAACGATGGCCTCCACGACTACCACAGTCGAAACACTCGGTCGAAAATCCGCCGACATAACATCTATTATCGGCACGATTACTGCAATTTCAGAGCAAACAAATTTACTTGCCTTAAATGCTGCAATCGAGGCAGCACGCGCTGGTGAGCACGGACGAGGCTTTGCCGTTGTCGCTGATGAAGTTCGAAAGCTAGCAGTACAATCTCAAAATGCCGCAAAAGAAGTAACATCCATTGTTACGTCCATTCAAGACGAAGTAACATCTATCATCTCTCAAAACCACGAGGGTGTATCGTCTGTTATTCGTGGCGTTGAAGTAACGAATGAAACAAACCAATCGTTAACCAATATTTTAACGCATACGAAAGAAACGACGACAATTATCGCGACTATGGTGGAGAAAATTGCTTTGACACTTGATTATAGCAATGCTGTAGCGAATGATTTTATCCATGTGAATGCCTATGCTGAACAATCAGCTACCAACACAGTCACTTCTGCTGCGGCTGCAACTCAAGGATCTGCATCCATGCAGGAAATTAATGCCGCTGCCACAGAGCTTGCTCAACAAGCAGATAGCCTGCGTAATCTTGTCAGTGAATTTAAAGTTTAAAGTGTCTTGAAATGTTCATTTTACATGAAGCAAATACATGACCTAGCGCTGAATTTTTAAACATAGTTCAATAAACGAGCATTTTATTATGGAGATCATACTAAGAAAGTAGTGTCTAAAAACAATTGTTTACGATTTGGAGAGGACTATGTTAACTAACTTAAATCATTATTTAAAAGAATTAATGGTGTATATTCCTGAAGGAGAAATCCGCCTACGAGATTTTCGAAACGAGCAAAAATGGATTAGTTCAAACTATAAATTTGGAATGCCTGGTATAAGAAAAAATTTAAAGGAAGTTAGTTGGAATGTTGAGATAAAGCCATTTTATCTTGCTAAATATACTGTGACAGAAGAACTTTATGCGATTATTATGGGGCAGAAATTTTCAACAACAATAAAGGATCGAAAACCCATTGTTAATGTTTCATGGATAGATGCAGTGAACTTTTGTAATTCATTGTCTGACGTACTAGGTTATGACAAGTATTATGATAGTAATAAAAAAAGTAAATCTGTTGTATGCAATCATAGTTCTAATGGTTTTCGATTACCGACTGATGCCGAATGGCAATATGCATGTAAAGCAAAATTAACAGGATATCGGTATGGTGAAATTGATGAAATTGCTTGGTATAAAGATAATTCTAACGAACATGTACACAATGTTGGTGAAAAAGTGCCTAATGACTGGGGCTTGTACGACATGATAGGAAATGTTTGGGAGTGGTGCTGGGACTTATACGATAAAGAGATGTTTGGTAATTATCGAATAATTCGAGGAGGAAGTTGGGCTGAAGAAGAACGTGGATGTGGAGCTACTTGTCGCCGTAAGAGTATGCCTGATTTCTTGATTGATGATATCGGATTTAGAATTGCAAGATCAATCATTTAATATTTCTAGACTATTATGACCTTCTTCCGTCGTTTCGATGGCTCTTTCCACCACTTCGACGTTTCTTTCTGTCACTTCGATGGCTTCTTCCGTCACTTCGACGTTTCTTTCCGTCGTTTCGATGGTTCTTTCCGTCACTTCGCTGGTTCTTTCCTTCGTTTCGATTGTTCTATCCGTCGCTTGATTAATCTTCCGTCGTTTCGAAGGCTCTTTCCGTCGCTTTTGATACAATTTTAAAACCATAAAAAAACTCCTAGCACGATCTATCCTGCTAGGAGTTTTTGTTATTTAAATAATGAAAGGTATTCTGTATAGCCTTCTTTTTCTAAATCTTCTTTTGGTACAAAGCGGAGTGCTGCGGAGTTAATACAATAGCGTAAGCCTCCAAGTTCACTTGGTCCATCTGGGAAAACATGTCCTAAATGGGAATCACCTTCTTTGCTTCGAACCTCTACGCGACGCATCCCGTGAGATGTATCGAAATGCTCTGCTACTTCTTCCTTTTCAATTGGCTTTGCAAATGCGGGCCAGCCACAGCCTGAATCGAATTTATCTAATGAGCTAAATAACGGCTTCCCTGAAACGATATCAACATAAATACCCTCTTCAAAGTGCTTATCATATTCATTGCGGAACGGTGGCTCTGTTCCACTTTCCTGTGTTACATAATATTGCATGTCCGTTAACTCTTTTAAACGTTGTTCTTTATTCATTTTTCAGCCCCCAGTTTGTCTCCTGAAATGCTTTACGACCAGACCCGACAGCATAGCGCTCGTAGTGCATTGGATTTTTCTTATAATAATATTGATGGTAGTCTTCGGCTGGATAAAACGAACTTGCTGGTAAAATTTTCACTGCGATTGGCTTATCGAATTTGCCAGATGCCTGTAAATCTGCCTTAGACCGTTCAGCCAAATCACGCTGCTCATCATTGTGGTAAAAAATCGCGGTTGTGTAGGACTCTCCACGATCATAAAATTGTCCTCCCGCGTCAGTTGGATCAATTAATGTCCAAAATGTCGCGAGTAATTGCTCGTAAGAATATAGCTCATCATCAAACAGAATTTGCACCGCTTCAACATGCCCTGTCGTTTCGGAACATACTTGTTCATAGGTTGGATTGACAACATGTCCACCCGTATAACCGGAAATTACTGATTCAATGCCAGGTGTTTCGTCAAAGGGCTTGACCATACACCAAAAACAACCACCTGCAAATGTTGCATATTGCTTTGCCATTTATCTCACTCCTTATGCACCAGGAACAATAACTTCCAGTAAAATTTTATCCTTTGGCAAGTCTAATTCTTTTGCTTTGATACGAGATCCTGAAGCAATGTTAATGCGCGATAAGTCAATATAGATTTCTGCCTTATTTGGATTAACTGAAATCCATGAAGGGAAATCCACCGTGTCTCGCATAATTTTCATCGTTGTCTCAGGCGGAATATTTAATAGCCCAACATTCATTCCTGTCTGTTTTAAAATAATATTCCCTTTCTCATCCACTATCGGATCGAAGTTCATAGAAATGTCGATCTCTGTATAGAAAACCTTTAATGTACTTTTCAATTGAATATCGTCACCAATCGTAAAGTCCAATGGTAATGGTGAACCCGCATCCTTTAAATACTTCTTCGATATTGATTCTAATTCCTTCCTTGTTGTTTGCACAACAAGTACATTTCCTTTTACTTCACTTTCAGCTTTTGAACTTTCCGCTAAATTTACTCCATCTACTGGTCGAGTTGCTAAAAAAACAACGAGGAGGATTGCAAAAAGCAGTGTGCCCGCTAAAGTAAAAAATGCGAATTTCCACTTATTCATTTTGTCACTCCTCGTAGCCTATTTCCTTGTTAATCTTTTGTTCCATGTTACATTTCTCCATTGCTTTTAAAATTCGCTCATTCATTTTGTCATAGCCTTTTGCATTTGGGTGGAAGAAATCCGTATGATAAACGAGCTCTTTATTTGAATCAAACAAGTCCTCCACTGATACATAGCATGCATTCTTATCTTTCTTTGCTATGTCCTCAATGACTTTATTCCACTCCGTAATAATCGAATCAAATTCATTCGCTTCATTTGTCACGATTGAAAATGGGTTGTAAAAACCGATAAGTAATAAAGGCACTGTTGGATTTTTTGCTCGTATGCCTTCAACAATTTTACTATAGCGTTCCTTATATGCCTGCAATTCTTTATCAAAAGCATCGCGTTTCAAATTAAACAAATCCTGTTTGACAACCTTCATGACATCATTTCCACCCATTGTAATCGAAATGAGCTGTGCTTTTTGCAACTCTTCATCATAATGCCCTTTTTCCACTAATTTTAATAACTGATCACTACGTCTTCCTCTTTTTCCTCGATTATCGACTTCAACATCTGAAATCGAGGGCCAAGCTCCCAATGAATCTGCTAATCTTCCAACAAAACCGTCTTTACTATACTCATCACCAACACCGGCTGTTAAAGAATCTCCGAGTGCTAAGTATTGTAGTTGCTTTGCGTTTTTATCATCAATTTTCCGTAAATCCTCTGGTGATGGCTCAAAAAAATGTTCAAAAATTTGCGTCAAAACATTCTTTGAGGTTTTTTCCTCATTTTCTGTTTGTTGCTCATCCTGTTTCATATCTTGCTCCGTCCCTGCGCGCTCCCCTTCTGGTTCGGCTTGCGGATTCGGTTCATCTATTGATATTGCACAACCACATAGTACTAAGACGGTCAAACATGACAAAACAATCATTCGCCAAATACTCATTTGACCACCTTCCATCATTTGCTTACTTCTATTATAGAATAGTTCATACTGCAATGAAAAGTGACTATACCTAGGTATTCTTTAAAAAGTGTGAGTTTACAACATTTTTCTGATTGTATAAAAAGGAATTCTCTTTTCAACAATAAAAAGCTACTACAATTATTTATGTAGTAGCTCTCTTATATTATTCTGCAAAATACATTAAACCGATTGCACCTGGACCAGTATGTGTCGAGATGATTGGTGAAGTAAAGGCAATTTCTACTTCTTTAACACCTGTTCCCTCAATTAATTCTTTTAATGGTCCACCCATCGTTGTTAGGCCCTCGGCGTGAGAAATTCCAACTGACTTTACTGTTTTTCCAGCAGTATCCGCTTGGAATTGTTTAAATAAGTAGTTCACAACCTGTTTATGACTACGTACTTTAGTTACAGGATTGTATGCGCCACCTTCTAAGTTCGCAATTACTTTGATGTTCAGCAAAGAACCGATAAAGCCCTTACCTTTGCCAATACGTCCGCCTTTAATTAAATTATCAAGTGTGTCGACAACAACATACAAATACGTATTTTCGCGAACCTTGTCCAGACGTGCAATAATCTCCTCGACAGTAGCACCTGCATCACGCATTTTAATGGCCTCTCTTATTTGAAAAGCTAAAGCAAAGGCGATAAAACGTGAATCAATAACAGTTACATCTGCATCCGTCAGTTGCGCTGCTTGACGAGCTGATTCAACTGTTCCACTCATGCCACCAGTCATATGAAGTGAAATAATTTGATCCCCGTCTTTACCTAGCTCATCATATAATTCTTTAAATTTCCCCGGTGCAGGTTGCGAGCTTTTAGGCAAATTTTCGCTATTCTGCATGAAGCTTAAAAAAGATTGTGGCTCTATATCAACACCATCTGTATATGTTTTTCCATCAATTTGAATCGTTAAAGGCACAATATGTATACCGTGCTTAGCTACTTCTTCTTTCGTTAAATCACATGTTGAGTCCGTTACTATATGAATTCGTCCCACTTCGACACATCCTTTACTTCAATAAAATTTATTATATAGACTAATGAATCATTATGTAAACATGACATTTGTCATTAGGTTGCAATCTTATCAGTCCATTTGTAACCGCTACCTTGGATACTATAGCGCTTTGTCGAATCCTTGTCTAACAAAGTCCCCAAGTATTTCAACATTTATATGACACTTTTGATGTTGAAAACATGACAAATGTAAATACCAGGATGAAAATTATTGGGGTATAGTAAATGTATGCACGAAAGGAGTGTTCGATTTGTTAGATTCTTTTGACTACAAAACATGGAAGGAAGAATTGTGGAATGCCATTACACATGGCATCGGATTTATCGCAAGTATACCAGCACTAGTTGTTCTTATTTTAGCAGCTGTACAAACCGGAAGTGCGCTCCAAATTACTACGTTTACTATTTTTGGTGCCTCGGTGATCATTTTATTTTTAATGTCAACATTGCTACATAGCATGCCAGAAAAATACAAGCATTTTTTCGCTATTCTTGATCATTCCTCGATTTATATTTTAATTGCAGGCACGTATACACCATTTCTTTTAATTGCAATTGGTGGTACGCTAGGTATTACTTTATTATGTATTATTTGGTCACTTGCCATACTAGGCGTTGTTTTTAAATGTTTTTTTATTAATCGATTTGAGAAACTTTCTTTAATTTTTTACATCGGTATGGGCTGGTTAATCATTTTTGCCATTAAGCCTGTCTATCTTTTCTTAGGTTTTCATGGTTTTGCTTTACTGTTAGCGGGCGGACTTTTTTATACGATTGGAGCTATCTTTTACGCATGGCGCTCACTTCCCTACAATCATACAATTTGGCATTTATTTGTGTTAGCTGGTTGTGGCGCGATGTATGCTTGTGTTTATTTTTACTTATAAAAATTAAACAGAAAAATCGCCCTACACATGCATAGGAGCGATTTTTTTGTTATTGGGTGTTACCTTAATTCCTCCGCTAATGCCTTTATTGCCCACATCATTTCTTGCTTATTTTCTTCATTATTCATGTTGTTCCTCGCATGAAGTAGAACGGGTCTAATCGATTCTATTGAACGTCCAAATTCGTACATCCATTCATAGCGCGGCACCATCCAAGTATGAAAATGATGTGTCGTATCTTCATTATAAAAATAATAAACATACTCTATCCCCAAAACGTCCCTTTGAGCCTTTCTGATTTTCGATAAAAGGTTTATATAATCCATTTTTTCCTCATCGTTTAGCTCATCAAAACATGTAATATGGCGCTTAGCAGCCAAGATGATTAATCCCTTTATCGGATAAGCAACATCTTGATGGGCATTAAAATAGTCCGTCTCAATGACTACACCACCATCCAGTGCAATGAGTCCACTCGTTATTGCACAGCTCAAACATTCAACTTCTACTGTTTCTCCATTTGATAAAGTTATTTTTCTCACAGATGCTCCCCTTTTGTTTGATTCAAGTATTGGAATGATAAGCGTTTTCTCCCCATTATAAGGTCAATTGTACAAATTCTTTAAAAGCTTCTTCTTCCTCGATAAACGGGTTATGATTCGATTGTTCAAAAATCGTTAATTGTGCATTAGGAGTTAAATCGGCAATTTCGATACCGAATTCAACAGGGCATTGTGCGTCATGCCTACCTGCAAATATGTAGGTTGGGATATGTATTGATTTCAATCGTTCTCGAATGTCAAAGCTGTTTACTTCTACTTTCCTAAAATAATCAAGATTTTTTCCTATTGTTCGTCCACTATTTGGTCGCGTTATTACTAATTTTAATTTTTCCTCAGAATGATAAGACATTAGAGCCCATTCATAGCTTAACTTCTGACGCTCTTCTGGAACTGTATCCGGATTATTCAGTAAATCCATTATTTCATCTATGCGAGTGAAATGTTTATTTTCAGCGCAATAGATACTAATTGGGTGATTTCCATATTCTTTGCTTGCTGCTGTAGAACCAGCTACTATTTTTGTTAATGATTGTGGTGAATCTATTGCATATTGAAGTGCAAGCATTCCACCCGTTGAATGACCTGCAAAAGCCCATTCTTTAAGCTTTAATGTTTCTCGAATCGCTTCTAAATCTTGTACAATTTCTTTGAAGCTTAATTGCTCATCAACCTCTATATCTGCTGAATTCCCAGCACCTCTAACATTGATTAAGTACACTTTGTATTGTTCGGTAAAAGGATTCTCAAATAAATTACCTCGTTCATCAAACCCCATATAAAAATGTGTAATAGCTAATGGTTCACCTTCTCCATGTACAAAGTATTCAAATCGTCCTCTGCTTGTTTCAATCAAGTATTGTTTCCACATCTATAAAGACATCTCTCAATCACTCCATTTCAACTATATTCTGGAAAACCGTTTTCTCTCATTAAACATTCTACAATTATTTCCAAACACCTTTCATTCCCGCTTTATCGTCTTATTACTTTTTATTTCCTTTACATGCACAAAGACTTACTATAGATAATCTATTGTGTAAAATATTAAGATCACCCCAACTATACACATAACCCAGGATAAGGCAGAACTTGAACTGCTTGATATTTTATTCCGAAGTTTAACTAAGGTAGGGTTTATCAACTTTCCAAACAATTTATATCCTAAAAATATAAGCAGAGCTGGTAGAACCATAATAATATTGTATGCGGCTATAATTGGAAGCCACTGATAAAAAGGTATATCTATTGTCGTTAATAAGCCAATAGCGGCAAAATACGGTAAAGCCATGCCTGCCTCAATGATAAAAGTCGTAACACCAATAATAATAATGGAGAATATACTTTGAGTTTTAGGCTTTGGAATATTACTATTTTTATTTGCAGGGATAAAAAAGCTAGCCGAAAATAATATCAGCCCTACTAAAAAGATGATCCAACTAAATATTTTATTTTGAAAAATATTAGAGAATGCTTCTATAATAAAATTTAGGCCTAACATCATGATGATACCTAATGAAAAATATAGTAGCCCAACAGTAAGTAGATATGCTAATAATCTTGCTGTTAAATTTCTATTGTCTGTTAAAACGAGAAATAAAGTAACACCAATAATTGTAGGGCTTAATGTATCTAAAAGAGCTAAGCCACCCAAATAAATTAATATATCTGTTCCCATCTTTCCCTCCCCATTTCAAATAACTATGATTTATTATCGAGATAATGGATATATGCCTTTTCCATAAAGTTAAGGACTTCTTGATCAATTGGATATAGGTTATACTTTTTTGATTCCTCGGGTGACATTCTAATGTCCCAAAGTTTATCTAAAAATGCATCTTCGTCATTAAAGTCTTCACCTTTTTTGACATCCATTCTCTTAATGATATTTTGTATGCGTGTATGACTATAACTAAGGTGCATATGTTTTTTTAATTGTCCTACTAAAGCAATCCACTCTAGAGAATCTGGATCGCTGCTAGCCATTTTAGGAAGTTTACCAAGTACTTCCATGTTTTTAAAATTCAATTCATCTCGATTATATTTTAATACTTCTTTAGAATCCTTATTATTATATCACTAGTGTCGCATTAAAATAATTCCACACTAACGTTTAAACTGAATTTTCTGTAATATATTCCAGGCACGAA
>NZ_LITM01000017.1:81604-107621 GCF_001275675.1 Lysinibacillus sp. FJAT-14745
ACATGTCTTCGTTTTTACTCTAAAAAGGCGGGAGAATAAATCTGAAATTTCAGTTAAAATTCATGCGACGGTAGTGTTATTATATAAATCCATAATTTTTTTAATCCTAAATTCTTCTCCATCAATTGCTATACCGTTTATTAGCTCCCTTAAACTCATTTCTATCTTTGAAAGACGGTCCTTTTCACTTATCACATAAGATAGTTGTTTCATTAAACTATTGGACCAATCCCACTCTTCGGACTCTAACATCATTTTAATCTCACTTAATTGAAATCCTATCGTTTTTAAGAATTGTATTTGCTGAAGTTTCTTCAACTCAGTGTTTGTGTATAATCGATGACCTCCTTCAGTCTTTGCTACAGGTTTCAGAAGTCCTATTTTGTCATAATATCTCAAGGTTCTAACTGATACACCGCTCAGTTTTTTAAATTCGTTAATATGAAACAAGCTAATACCCTACTTTCTTATTCATTTGTATGATTAAAAAACAAGATTTTTAATACGTAACCAATTCCTAAGCCAATTAGCACCCCTGGAAAAGCATAATCAAAAATTAAACCTACTCCCGCTCCAATAATAACGCAAGCATAAATAATAATATCGTCTTTCTTCATAATAGGATTCTCCTTTTATTAAAGTAAAAGCTCTAATAACAGTATAAAAGATGACGCAACGTCACTTTCAACTAATTTAAGCATCTTACTGCATAAAAGTTGAAACTGACCTTACGTCATTTTATATAATCAGGTTACGAGGAGGGAGGAAAATGATTAAACAAACAACCATAAGTTTATTTTTAGTACTAATTATGCTTGCAGGCTGTTCAACAGGAGAGGAAGAAATAATCGTAAATAAAGAATCCATAGATGATATAGAAGAGATTAAGATAAACTTTGCAAGTACAGATGTTATGTTTTCTCCAAGCGAAACAAATGAACTAGAAGCATTTTTAACGGTTTATGATGACGGACCAGGTGCAATATTAGTGAAATCTTCAAAACAGTTATCGATTGAATTGGATACTGATATTACACGCTTATTTAACCTTAGTAAAAAACCGACTTTAGAAGTTAAAATACCTATGCAATTCAAGGAGAAAATAATTTTGGATGGATCTTCTGGTACTGTTACTGGAAAGGAATTAATTCAAAATGACATTGAAATACGCTCAAGTAGTGGTCATGTTAAACTTCATTTTATAGAATTCAATAATGATGTAAAAATAACAACCACAAGTGGTAAGGTAGCAGTAAATTTTGATGAAAAACAGCCTAATTTAGATTTAGATATCCAAACAAACAGTGGTAGACAATCAATTGACTTAACTCTATACGGCAATTCACAGCCAAAAAAGGGATTGCAGCGATTTTCAGGTAATGGTGATCATAAGATGCAAATTGTAACAAAATCAGGAAATATAGATTTGAATTAATGAAAGATAGGTAAATAAATGGCATAACATATTTAAAGTTAAATATGTTATGCCATTTATTTTCATAGGTCACATTAATATTCAAACGACCCAAAAGTATTATCTGGAATTAATGACTGAAAAAAAGCACCAGCAAGATGCCGATGCTTTGAAATATTGATTATTGAGTTGAACCAAAAAACCTTTGTAAACATTGTTATATCAACAATCCTATTAACGTTTTGAAAATTGATGTGCACACACTCACCGCATAGACCTGATTATTTCCGTTCAAAAATCTGATATTGGAATGTGTAACCCTCTGGTGCTGTTTCTGGCTCCACTGAGGATACTTGTACATAATCCTGCTCATATTTCGGGAAGTATGTATCCCCATTAAACGAATGATTGATTTTTGTAATGTACAAGCGATCTGCGATATCCATGGATAAGCGGAAAATTTGCTCGCCGCCAATAATCATAATTTCTGGAACTTCCCCAGCAAGGGCGAGGGCACCCTCTAAGCTTGTCACCACTTCAATCCCATCCGCCTGATAGTTTTCATCACGCGTAATGACAATATTGCGTCGACCAGGAAGCGGTCTACCGATGGATTCGAATGTTTTACGCCCCATAATCATTGGCTTCCCCATCGTTTTCTCCTTAAAATATTGTAAATCTCCAGGCAAATGCCACGGCATGCCATTTTCATAGCCAATCACATAATTATTATCATGTGCCACAATTAAAGAAATCATATTGTCCCTCCAAATACTATCGTTCAATATATTATAAACATAATTTTACTTTACAATCAGATTATTTCTACTTGGAAATTAAATTATTTTCTTTTTCGATTCTAAATCCTAGTAATTTTATAAGAATAGTTTATAATACAATTAACAAACGTAATTAAAAGGATTGATGAAGATGACAACATTAAGAGATGAAGCGATCCGTTATATTAAAGCAAGTGAATCTTCTATACAGTACTATGATTTAACACCACAAGAAGCGAGAGCCGTTCGCATAGTGCCAAAATGGACGTCACCACATAGCCCACAGCTTGCGGCAATTGACAATAGAAAAATAACAGTTCGAGATGGAGCACAAATTAATGTGCGTATTTATAGACCTGTTTTAAATAAAAAACTTCCTGTCATTGTTTATTATCATGGAGGCGGTTGGGTTTTTGGAAATTGTGACTCTACGGATGCAGGCTGTCAACTATTAGCTGAAAAAGCCCAAGCAATCGTTATATCGGTTGATTATCGCCTAGCACCAGAATATCCATTCCCTACACCACTCTACGATGCTTATGACAGTTTCGCATGGGTTTACGAAAACATCGAAAATTTTGGTGGAGATACCGCAAATCTTACAGTCGCTGGTGATAGCGCAGGCGGAAACTTAGCAACAGTTGTCGCTTACTTAGCTGCGACATTAAATGGACCAGCGATTAAGGCACAGGCACTTATTTATCCTGTAGTCAATGTAGATTTTACAACGACTTCTTACAATGCTTACGGGGAACACTACGGCTTAGACAAACAAGGAATGCAGTGGTTTGCAGGTCATTACACAGATAAAGAAAACTATATGGATCCACTTGTATCCCCACTTCAAATTGACGACTTAAGTGTTTTACCGAAAACGATCATTATAGCTGCAGAGGCAGATGTCCTTTACGATGAAGGTCTTGCCTACGCACAAAAGCTAACGACTGCCGGAGTGACTGTTGAGCATGTAAAAATGACTGGTTTAATCCATAGTTACTTTAGTAAAATGAATTTTTTCGAACAAGCAACGATTGAAACAGCTGAAAAAATTGCTAATTTCGTGAAATAAGTTTGTCTATCAGCATAAAAGAATGCGATAATAGAGCAAAATGTTTTTTAAAGGATGACAACATGACACAAACTATTGCTTTACAAATTAACAATCCCTTTTCTAATCAATTAAAAAAAGGCTATCCGCTCATTTCAAAAGATGCAGTTGATGCACGCCACCTTCCTAAAGAAGAAGGTGCTCTATTAAGACTAACGGATATTCATAACCGTTTTATTGGCACAGGATACTATGGCTTACAAAACAAAGGTATTGGTTGGGTATTAACAAACGATGTTAACGAAACAATAGACAAAGCCTTTTTTATGAAAAAATTTAAAAAGGCCATTCAAAATCGAGAAGCGTTTTTCAACGATTCTCAAACAACAGCCTTTCGAATTTTTAATGGCGAAGGTGATGGTATCGGCGGTTTAACAATCGACTTTTTCGACTCTTACTATATGGTGGGCTGGTATAGCGCTGGCATTTATTCGTTTAAAGAAATGGTATATGAAGCACTAGCAGAGACAGTAGATTACAAAGCCATTTATGAGAAAAAACGTTTCGATACGAAAGGCCAGTATATGGAACAAGACGATTTCGTCATGGGAACACCTGGCGAATTTCCGATTATCGTAACGGAAAATAGTATGAAATACGCTGTCAATTTAAACGATGGAGCCATGACAGGTATTTTCCTCGATCAACGAGAAGTAAGACTTGCCATTCGTGAACGTTATGCAGAAGGTAAAAATATGCTCAATACGTTCTCATATACGGGGGCATTTTCTGTTGCCGCGGCACTTGGAGGAGCAGTAAAAACAACAAGTGTAGATGTTGCAAAGCGTAGTTTAGCCAAAACAATTGAGCAATTTAGCGTTAATAGCATTGACTACGAATCACAGGATATTAAAGTAATGGATGTCTTTAACTATTTTAAATATGCTCAGCGCCACAATTTAAAATTTGACCTTGTCGTATTAGATCCACCTAGCTTTGCACGTACGAAGGAAAGAACGTTCTCAACTGCGAAAGACTACCCTAAATTACTCGTAGATACAATCGCTATTACGGAGAAAAATGGTATCATTGTTGCCTCAACGAACAATGCAAGCTTTGGAATGAAAAAGTTCAAAAGCTTTATTGACCAAGCATTTAAAGAAACTAAAACAGCCTATAAAATTGTTGAAGAATATAGCTTACCAAAAGATTTCCGTGCCCCACGTGAATATCCAGAATTCAATTACTTAAAGGTTGTTTTTATTAAAAAACTTAACTAAATGAGCCGAGACAGAATCACTTCCCAATGATTCTGTCTTTTTGTTTGGGAAAAATATTAAGATAAATCCTTTCATTCCATTGTTAGAATTTTCCGTATGTTATACAATGTAATTTACAAATTATAGGATCATCACCAAAACGTGTGGTTGATTTCCGTTCCGACTGGGCGCTTTGTTGTTGCTGTCGCTCCGCTTTCGCACAGATAAAACAATTGCTGCCGCTTTGCTTTCGCTACAGAAAACATTTGCCGCTGGCGCTTCGCTTTCGCGCAGAGCAGAGCTTCCAGGGGGCGTCGGGCTAACGCGATGTTAATCACGAATGCGTTATCACAGGACGTGATGTTTTTAGCCTTCATTCCCCTACTCGCTAATTTTGGTGATGTAAGTCAAATAATAAACTAAAGGAGAAGATTGAATGGGATATGTTCGAGGAAAGTTAATGATTACTACAGAAAGACTTGTTCTTAGATTATTTCAAACATCCGATGCAGAAACGGTTGCAAAGCTTTGCAATAACTATAATATTTATAAAAGCACCATGTACCTCCCTTATCCATATAGTTTAAATGATGCGTTATCATGGATGGAACATCATTACGAAAATTTCATGGGGGATTTTTCGTACGAATTTGCAATCACAGATAAGGACACTGGTGAATTATACGGAGCGATTGCTTTATCGAATAATAAACATTTTAATCATGGTGAAATAGCCTATTGGATTGGCGAGGAATATTGGGGAAAAGGCTATGCCACGGAGGCAGCACAATCGATTGTACAATTTGCTTTTGAAGAAAAGAAACTGCACAAAGTGTTTGCCCGATATTTTTCAACAAACCCTGCTTCAGGAAAAGTAATGGAGAAGATCGGCATGAAACAAGAAGGAATTTTAAAGGATCATATCATTAAAGATGGTAAACACGAGGATTTGGTGTATTATGGAATAATTAATGAATAGCCCAGTTCTCAAAAAGATGTTTCCGATGATTTAGTTTCTTCACCTTAATTCTTCTTTTGATAAGGCTGTTTTCTAAAAGATTGTTGCTGTTGAAACATAAAAACAGAGTTACTCTACAAAATGTGTAGAAGAATCAACTCTGTTTTTTGGTTTGATATTTCTCAAGCAAACGTTAGTCGAAGAAGAAATGATCCTCATTCACATATTCCTAGAAAAGAAAACTATTGTTCTTCTTCATATTTTTCAAAAACCAAATCATTTGCTTTAATCTGACCATATGACCCACTACTTTTAGGAATAGCAGCAACAAATCTCCAGCCTTCTTTACTATACTTATCGATTAATTCCCTATGACTATCCATTGAAAATAAACCAGCAACCTTTGCTTCTACATACATATATTTATACATTTTTATTCACCTCATATATTATTTTGCAAAATCAATAATGTTAATAAATAGTTATACGAACCTAAAGCGTAAAAGTTTCTAACTGATTCTTCAACTAACCAGCAACAAGTATGAAAAATTAAAAAGATGTTCAAAAAGGAGAGCCTTTTTGAACATCTTTACTTTATTTCAATGGAATATCCAGTTCAATATTTTTTCCTATAGGATTGAAGTAATAGTTTAAATATATTTTTGCTTTGCCATCATAATTTTCAAAGTTCTCCGTTGCATATAGGTACTGCTCATCATCTGAGTAAGAGCCACCTGTAAATTCTAACGGTGTGCCATCTGCTTTTACAGCACTATTTAGAAACGAATGTCGCACTCTATCATCCCATTTCTTTGCAGCAACGGATACACCTTGCTGCAAAGAAATATCCCAATCCAAATATTCGGGCTTCGTGAGTACTTCTTTTGTGCCAAAATCAACTTCGATAAAATCCTCGCCCTTTGGAACGGCATGAACAGCTCCAATTAATATTTTGAGCGAATCTGAATCATGGAAATAGTTACTTTGTAAATTTAGTGTGAATTTGCCGTCGCGAATATTTCGGCTTATATACATGGCATTTTTAACGACCGCTTCTCTTCGCTCCCCATTTTCCGTCTCGACCGCAATATCATCAAGCGCTAAAATTTGCATCGTATTCGCTTCATCTAATTCAATATCGATTGCCGTTCTTAGTGGAGAACGGCGAATTTGTGTAATCGTAAATTTCTGACCACCGACGTCTACAATACGATTCGCAGTAATAATTTTTTCCTTTGCGATTTCGTTTTGTAGTGAAAACGGTATCGTCATTTCAATGTTTCCCTTATCTTTTTCATAAAAACGAAAAACCACTTTAAAATCCTTTGAAGTATAAGCGAAAGGCTCTGGAAAACTATAGTCTACTGAAGAAGAGAAGCGTGTTTGATTTGATTGATGATTTGTAAATGAAGCTCCGCCTTCAATTTTTTTGTCCCCTTGGAACAATTTAACTTCCTCCAAGTATAATTCCGACATATCAAATGTTGCATCGGCGTCATAGTAAAGTACTAATCCAGAATTATCTGCAATCACACCTTGCAATGTAAGTGATAGACCATTTTTAGACTGCGTCGTATTGATTTCTTCATAGTATCCATTGTCCACAATATCTTTTATCCCTTTATCTCTTACAACCGCTAATACAATTTGTTGAAAGCCAGGAATTTTTGCAACATAGCTAGCAATCGTAGGAGAAACACGAATTGAAAATAAAAGGCTTAAGCAAAGCAAAAAGGCTATTGCAACCGGAACAATGCGCTTCTTTGCTCTTTTTTCTCGTTGAACTTTACGAAACATATCCATCCTAACTTGTTGAAGTTTCTCCTTTGGAACGTCAATCGGTAGTTTACTCATAGCCAGTCCTCCTTTTCTCCAGCGAAGTTTCTAAGCTTCTTTAGTATGTGATGAAGCTTAGACTTTACAGTACCCTCCGGAATATGATTTAGCTCGGCAATTTCTTTATTTTTTAGTTGCTGAAAATATTTCATATAGACGAGTTGCTGCTCCGACAAGGATAAATGTTCCAATAACCGCTCCATATCAGAGTAGATGACCCATTCAACTTGGTGGTGTTCTTGAATTGAAATAGTTGGTTGACGTTTTCGTAAATGGTCTTTACAACAATTGATTAAGACGCGCACGAGCCATGTTCTGGCATATTCGTGCTGTTTAACGGTATGCATTTTTTTCAGCGCCTTGTAAACTAGGTCCTGCATGACGTCTAAAGCGTCTTGCTCATTTTTCAGATATGTAAAAGCCATGCGATATAAAATATCTTCATCCATTTCAATAAGTGAAAGTATCGCTTGATGATCCCCACGAATAGCACGCTGCACGATTTCAAATTCCATCCTTTTCGCCTCCTTCCTCCATTAGACGGAGCGATGATTCATTTCGTTCAAAAATTTTGAAATTATTTAGGAAACCATCTGTGGATTCGCCTTTACTCTTTGCGTCAAAGATGTTCCTTTGAAGATATAAGTTTTTAATTCCTTCTTCAACGAACATGCGCCGTTAGTTGAAGAGCAACAATCTTTACGAAAACAGCTTTTGTTAAACAAAGCATGTAAAAATAATAGGTGGCCAAAGATGTATTTTTACTTCTTTGGCCACCTATATTTATTTTATAGATATTCCACAAACCAATCTCTAATATATTCTAGTCTATTGATTCTTAACGTTGGTTTTCCGCTTCTAGAAAGCTCGTGATTGGATTCAGGGAAGCGAACAAATTTAGTTTCTTTTTTACGATGTTTTAAGGCGATAAATAACTGCTCTGCTTGTTCAATCGGACAGCGATAGTCTTTTTCGCTGTGTAAAATTAACAGTGGCGTCTCCACATTGTCTACATATTTAAGTGGCGAATGATTCCATAGCTTCTCTATATCGTCAAGTCCCGCTTGGATTTGCCAGTCATTGAAGTAGTAGCCGATATCACTTACGCCGTAAAAGCTAATCCAGTTAGAAATGCAACGTTGCGTAACAGCAGCTTTAAAGAGATTTGTATGACCGACAATCCAGTTTGTCATGAAGCCCCCATAGCTCCCACCTGTCACCCCGAGACGGTTTTTGTCAATGAAATCATAATGCTCCAATGCATAATCAACAGCGGCCATTAGATCATTATAATCATTGCCGCCATAATCACCACGAACTGCATCAACAAATTTTTGACCGTAGCCATGGCTTCCGCGAGGATTCGTAAAGAGAACCGCATAACCTTGTGCAGCAAGGATTTGGAATTCGTTGAAATAGGAGTTGGCATACATAGCGTGCGGTCCACCGTGGATTTCAAGAATAAGAGGATATTTTTTCCCTTCCTCATAGCCAATAGGCTTCATCATCCAACCGCTTACTTTCCAGCCATCTGCCCCTTCATATTCAATTGCTTCTGGAACAGATAATTCTCTAGACTTTAAAAATTCTTCATTAACTTTCGTAAGCTGTTCCTTTTCACCAGTATTTAAATTGACATAAAATAGATCGCCAGGATTTGTAGTAGTGCTGATCGCGACTATTGCTTTATCATTTTTATGATCAAGTGAAAAACCATAAACATACTGATCATCATGTATAGCCGGATATAATTCTCCAGATAAATTGCCAAAATAAATAGCTGTATTTCCTTGATCTGTCACTTGGAAGTAAAAGCTTTTATTATCATCCAACCATTGGACACGCGGAGCAACGACACCTTGCAGGAAATCACCGACAACAAAATCACCGACAGGCGCGTCAAATTCACTCGTTACACATGTCATATTGTTATTTTCCAAATCATAAATCCATAACTTTGCTTGTGTCGCATTTTCAAATTCTCGTTCACTGCCAACATAAGCTACGTAACGGCTATTCGGAGACCATGAAGTAAGATAGAACATCCCCGTTCCTTCCGTTAACTTGCGACCATGTTTCGTCTCTAAATCCAATAAGTAAATATCACACACAAATGAAAAATCTAGATCCTCTGTTAAGTCAGCAATATAAGAAAGATATTTTCCGTTAGGAGACCATGTACCAAGTTGTAAATTATGTTTTCCTTCCGTCACTAACTCTAATTCTCCAGATGCCAGATTGACGATGGCAATTTGAGCAAATTGTTCCATATCAATAAAACCAGCAGCATCTGACTTATATTTCATCTTTTCTATTTCAAGTGGTTTAAGTTCTTTATCTTCTTTCTTATCATTTTCAGCTTTATCATAAATGCTGTCATCTTTACCTAGCTTTACTGAAAATGCTATATTCTTACCACACGGAGACCAAACAGGCGATGTCGCACCGTTTTTACAATGAGTAAGTTGTTTCGCTTCCCCACCCGCTTTAGAAAGCACAAAAATTTGTGGCTTGCCATGTCTCGTTGATACAAATGCGATTTTACTGCCATCTGGAGACCAAACTGGTGAATTCGTTTTATCTTCTCCAAATGTCCATTGTTGTGGCTTTTTTTCATGCAAGTTTATGTAAAATAAATTAGATACGTAGTCCTTTTTCTTCTCATCAATATGCGTCTCCACATACACAACTTCTGTTCCGTCAGGTGATAGTTGTGGATCTGCCACTGATTTTAATTGCAATAGATCTTCTGGTTGAATCCCTTGTTTCAAAGTCATATTGTTAATCCCCTTTGTGTTGAAATTTCATTACTTAGTAGAATATTTCGACACCCTAAGTATTATTCCTGCTTTTAAGGAGAAATTGTTTTTTTATCCCAGAGAGGATTTTACAATAGCGTGAAGTACATTGAAAATACCGTAGCTGCTTCGCAATAATTACGAAAAGCTACGGACATCTTTTATTTCAAAATTGATTCTGGGATAAGTGGTTGTGCACCCATTTGAGTAACGACAAAAGCGGCAACTTTCGTGGCAAAAACGACCGAACTTCGAAGCGACTTCCCCCTGCATAGTGCTACTGCCAAAGCTCCATTAAATGCATCACCCGCACCAGTTGTATCGATCGTGTCAACACGCAACGCTTGAACCCAGCCACTTTCTTTGTGGTTCATATAAAAAGAACCTCTAGATCCAAGTGTAACGACTACCGTTCCGACCCCTTTATCTAGCAATAACCTACATGCGGAGCGAATATTTTCTTCTGTTGTCACTTCAATCCCCGTCAACTGTGCAAGTTCTGTTTCATTCGGAGTTATAAAAGTAATGTTCTTCAACAAAGAATCTGGTAATCTTTGAAATGGTGCTGGATTAAGGATGACGATTTTTCCATGTTGAGATGCGATTTCCACTGCCTTTTCAACTGCATCAAGCGGTATTTCAAGTTGGAGAAGAAGTGCTTTGCTTGAAGAAATGATAGCAGCTTCCTGTTCAATTTGTTTAGGAGTAACTAAAAAGTTTGCACCAGAAAACAAAACAATCGCATTATCACCGGCATCTGTCACTTGGATCATTGCTTGCCCAGTAGCTCCTTCCTTTCGAATGGAATCAACATAAACCCCTTTATCTTGTAAATTGTTGATCGCTTGTTCCCCGAAATCATCTTTGCCTACTTTTCCAATAAAATGAACATTTGCTCCGAGCTGGCCTGCTGTTACAGCTTGATTAGCACCTTTTCCACCGAAATGAACGCTATAAGTCGCACTGTGAAGTGTTTCCCCACTATTTACGATATAAGGAACACGATACACAAGATCTATATTAATGCTCCCGACTAATGTAATATCCATGCCACTTATCGTCCTCTCATAAAATCTCTTTTCTTTAATACGGATAATAATTGGCCTTTTGTCAAAATACCTTTCTCCAAGCCCAATAAGTTGGCCATTTTAGCAACTGCAGGTGGCTTCAGCATACTTTCTTCTAATATCGCATGATTATAAAAAATTTGTTCTGAAACATCATCTGCAATAATTTTACGATTTGCCATTACAACAATTCGAGAGAAATAATCCGTGACAAATTCCATATCGTGCGTAATCGCAATAACCGTCTTTCCTTTGCCCTCTAATTCATCCAAAAGCTTACTTAATAATTCTAATCCAATTCGATCCTGTCCAGCTGTCGGCTCATCTAAAATAATCACATCGGAATCCATTGCTAAAACGGAAGCAATAGTAACAAATTTACGTACGGAATACGGGAGATTATAAGGATTTTCGTGAGAAACATTCCTAATTCCGCATAATTCCATCGCCCAATCTGTTAGCATTGTTACACGTTCAGGATCAAAGCCCATATTTTTAGGTCCAAACTGTACTTCTAATTCCACATTATTATGGAAAATTTGATCGTCCGGGTTTTGAAATACATAGCCAACCTTTCGAGATACTTGAGCTGTCGTATAATCTTTTGTATGCCAATCCCCAACATATACCTCACCTTCAGTTGGCTTTAGTAGACCGTTCATCAGTTTTACTGCGGTTGTTTTTCCGGCCCCATTTTGTCCAATTATCGCCAGGCGCTTTCCAGCTGGAACTGTAAGTGTCAAATTTTCTAATGCTTTTGTTCCATCGGGATAAGCGAAACTAACGTTTTTCAATTGAAGTTCAGTCATAAGCACCCTCCCCTACACCTGACCAACTTATGCTTTCAGATAATTCCTCATCGCGAATAGGGACATATTTTAATTGAACACCGTTTCTTTGTAAATTTAGAGCGACCTCAGTTACATGAGGGTATTGAATGTTATATTCTCCATAGCGTGGGTCCGCAAAAACTTCTCGCACTGGACCTTGTAAAACAATCTCTCCATTGTTGAGGACGATTAGATTGTCTGCATATTCAGCAATTAAGTCCATCTTATGTTCGACTAGGATAATGGTTTTTCCCTGTTCTTTCATGAGACGAATGATATCAAATACATGCTCCGTTCCAATTGGGTCTAACTGAGATGTTGGCTCGTCAATGACAAGAATATCGGGATTCATGACGATGATTGAAGCAAGTGCAACACGTTGACGTTGACCACCTGATAGCCCCATTGGATGTTTTTCTCGTAAATGCTCGATTTTAATAAGCTTTAATATTTCATTTACTCTATCTATAATTTCATTTTCTTCTACACCTAAATTTTCAAGCCCAAACGCTACTTCGTCAAAGACAGTATCTTTTACTCCTGATACTTGGATGAAAGGATTTTGAAAAACATAGCCAATTTTTTCTCCTAATTGACCTAATTGGTATTCTACTATTTTTTTCTCATCGACAATAACGTCCCCTTCAAGGTCTCCTTTATAAAAATGTGGAATGAATCCTCGTATGATATTACAAAGAGTCGTTTTACCGGAACCGTTATTACCAATAATGGCTGTAAATTTACCCTTTTCAATTGTAAAAGACGCATTTTTGATATTCCAATCCTCACTGACTGGATATCGATAGGAAACATTTTTCATTTCAATGATAGAATTCATCTGAGTATCCTCCATAACACCAATCCTATTAAAATAATAATATAGACGAATGGTAGAATTCGATCAGCTGTACTTTTTGTCAGCTTATGCAAACTTGTCTTCTTTGTTGGTGCAGAAAACGCTCTCGATTCTAAAGTAATTGCTCGTTCTTCAGTACTTGATATAGATGATAAAATAAGAGGAGTTAAGGTTGGGATAAATGCTTTCGCTCTCGTTAACATAGACCCTTCCGTTTCAACCCCACGTGTTTTTTGAGCATCCATAATAGTGTTTGCATGGCGTCGCATTTCAGGAATAATTTGCAATGTTGATAAAACAACATAAGCTCCCATTGGTGGGAGGCCAGCGTCTTCTAACGATTTTACAAAGTCACGAACCTCTGTCAAACGGAAAAATAATATGAAGGCAGAACCCATCGCCAGAATACGAGAAGTAAGCGTTAATCCGTAATTTAAGCCTTCCTCAGTCCACTTGAATATTCCCCATTGTCCCATCACATGATCACCTGGATAGAAAAGGAGCTGCATGAAGAAAATGATGATTAGTAAAAATAACAAAGCCTTCATGACCGTTCCAAAAAATTCTTTCACAATGCCAGCAGCGGTAGCTATAACAAGTAAAATTGGAAAAACTAGAAATGAGAATATAAACCCAGGAATTATAAGAACGGCAGCTGAAACAAGTAATGCAAAGAAGAATTTAGTCATTGGATGCAGCTGTTGAATGCGATTTTTCTGCACGATGAACCCTCCTCAGAAAAAGTAGATCTTTCCGCTCAGGCAGAACTGAAAGAGAGAATGAGACAATTATCGGCCTTCACGTTTCATATATAGAGTCCCGTAATTCATTTTCGATAAATAGCGATCAGACATTTTTCTTACAATAAAGTAAACGATTAGAGCAGACACTACTTTGTCCGCTATTTCAAAGATAAAGGATGAGGCAAATACGGCACTCCAAATTTTTTGTCCTGAAGCAAGGAAGGTAGCTGTAAGAATAGCTCCTGTACCTCCAGTAGCTCCACCAAAAACGAGCACTGTAATCGGAGCAGATACGATAACAGCAATGAATGTAATGACAATTCCGGAAATAATCGTTTTAGGAATATTTTTAAACATTCCTGTTTTAGACAAGTACCCTACTCCTAAACCAATCGCTACCGATGTAATGGCATATGGAAAATACGTAGGATTGAAAATACCATTTATAAGGTTAGTAATTAAGCCAGCAAGTAAAGCAACCCAAGGACCAGCAACGACCCCGATTAAAATGGTTCCAATCGTATCAAGAAAAATAGGGAGCCTTAAAACGTTAGCAATTTGAAAACCGACAATGTTCACTGCTACACCAATTGGAATAAGAAGCATAGACATCATATTAAAGTCATCTTTAAAACTACGTTTCATTTTGGTATCCCACCTTTTTTTATTATTGACCGATTTGACGGCCCATTTTTGCAACCGCTTCCATAAATTGATTGACAAAAGCTTCACGATTGACCGAGTGCAATACTTTTACATTATGAGGTTTTCCTGAACGGTACATATAATCTACGACGGTCGCACCAACAGTATGACGCCCTTCTGTCTCAACCGCTACAAAGCAATCTTCCCCTTCAAAAAGTTCTGGAGTGACAACATAAGACACGGCACAGAGATCATGCAAACGAAACCCATTTTCAAAATCAGTTTCTTGGAAATCATTATTTTTTGCATTTTGTATATAAAAGCGAAGCATTGCACCAATTTTTTGTGATAAATCTGTGCCCATACTTTCAATTTGATTCAACTCTTCCATATTGACATACGCTTTATGAGTAACATCAAGTCCGCTCATGATAATAGGAATTCCTGAACGAAAAACGATATCGGCTGCATGTGGATCAACATATACATTAAATTCTGCAAAAGGACTCATATTGCCGGCTACAGCTGCACCACCCATATACGAAATATAGCTAATTTTTTCTTTTACTTCTGGATGAGCAAGCAACAATGCTCCGATATTTGTAAGTGGACCCGTTGCGATTAAAACGATCGGTTCCTCACTCTTAATTAAAACATCTTTTAAAGCATTAATGGCAGTTCTATCACTTTCAAGTAAATCAGGCTCCGGTAAAATGACTTCTCCTAACCCACTTTCCCCGTGAACATCATCCGCAACCTCCAGTTCACGGAAGAAAGGATGATCCAACCCCCTTGCGATTTCAATATTTTGTTTAATATAGCTTGTGAAAGCTCTAGCATTGTAGACCGTTTTATCTTGCGTTTGATTTCCTGGTTCCGTTGTAATTAACTTTATATCCAGATCCTCTCGGGAAAAGGCTAATAATAGTGCCATTACATCATCAATTCCTGGGTCACAATCAATAATTACTGGTATTTTTCCCATCAAATTCACTCCTTTAGATAATCTATATTTCTGGTTGTTTTATTATGATAAGCGGTGATGTACTACTTCCTCGTATTACCAGAGTCGGATTAAACATAACAGATGTCGTTTCGTTATTTTCAAGTTTTTGTATTAAAAGTTTTACAGCCTCCCGCCCCATTTGATATGTATCCTGACGAATTGTAGTAAGCGTAGGTATTAAAGCGGATACTAACGGGATATCATCAAAACCTACGATGGATAAATCCGTTGGTATATGAATACCAAGCTCGTGAGCCATACGGTAAACACCGAATGCCATTACATCATTAAAGGCAAATATTGCTGTCACTTCTTTTTTCATAAGGAGGTCTTTGGACTTTTGGTACGCCATTTCCATCTGAAAATCCCCTTCAATAATATGTGATGGCAATAGTTCGACATCTGATTCTGAAAGTGCTCTTTTGAAACCTGCTAAACGTTCATTAGTCAAAGATATAGACCTTGGTCCAATCATGCATGCTATCTTTCTATGTCCCAGTTCTACTAAATGTTTTCCTGCTAAATATCCACCTTTATCATTGTCTAAAAAGACACTGGAATGTTTTTTTTCATTCTTTCCCCTATCGACGAGAACGAAAGGAATTTTTGCACGCGATAATTGCTCTTCATCCGATGGCTCCAAATAATCTTTTGCCGAAAAAATTATACCATCGACCTGTTGTTCTTCTAATAGTCGTAAATATCGTTTTTCTTTATCAGATTGATCATCAGAATTACAGATGATTAAACTATATTCTCTTTCATTCGCTTCATCTTCCACCCCTCGACACAATTCAGGGAAATATGGATTAGAAATATTCGGAATAATCAACCCAAATATTTTCGATTGCTTCGTAACTAGACCACGAGCAAATTGGTTAGGCTGGAAATCGACCTCCGCCATTACTTTAAGCACCTTTTCACGTGTCTTTAGGGACATTCCCTCCTCTTTTTCATTCAACACTCGCGAAACAGTGGTAATGGAAACACCAGCTTTTTTCGCAATGTCTTTAATGGTCCATCGTTTCATAATCTTCACCTACTATTACTATAAAATCACACTTTAAGAAAACGTTTTACGAAAACGTTTTCTTAACCACCATATCATGACATAGTTAAATTGTCATTATTTTTTCAGAAAAATCTGAAAATAATCCAACTTTCTATTTCTTCTCCGCGTATAAAATTTTTTCAAAGGCGATCATCGATGAATTGCTTAAAGAATATTCGATGATCCAGAATAAAAATGAAACATAAACCAAGAAACGCTATGCAAATCCATCCCCTAAACGTTCATCTATTACATAGTCGTGAAAACGCTGGATCTACACAACAAAGACCTTCTAAAACTCTCGAAAGAACTCGTTGAACTTTTGGGTCAGTAGTAAATCTAATCCACCTTCAATAAAGAAGGCACTCTTATTAACCTCAACTTTTTTGGAGCAATGGTATATTACATAGGCTATAATTAAAATAGAAAAATCTAATTAAATTTGATTTTATGAGGAGATAGATATATGGATTTAAAAAAGCATTAGAGTTATCTTTTGTCTTTGGCATTATTTATTTCTTTTTCGTAATCTCATTCTTTTTTAGAAAAAGAGGAAAAATAATTTTGTATAGTTTTGTAGCTATTATCCTATTAAGCTATGCAGTATTACTAATCGTTCGTCCACATATACAGGACGCAAAATATAATAAATATACTCATATGGTTGAAGAACATTTAGAAGAAAAATACCCAAATGCATCTTGGAAAATTAGTGTAGACAAAGATTCATTGTCAACAACATCAAATAGATATGAAATACAAGTGAAATTTGATGACGAACCAACAGTGCTTTATGGATATAGAGTAGAAAAAGGTAAAGTCATTCAAGCTTACGTATCTTACGAAAGTAATGCATATCGTGACGGAAAGTACTTAGAAAATTAAGTTCTAGTACTTTACTAAATACCAACCATGTAATTGAAAGAGGCTCATAACTAATTTGTCCTTTATGAAAGACGGATCATTTTTAACTATAAACAGAAAACCCGAACAATTACGAAACACAGAATGAGCGTTTCGTGATATAGTTCGGGTTTTTCATAGGCTAAAATCCTTTTGTCACAGCCTCTTTTATTGAAGTAAAACGAGATGATAATATCTCCCAATAATCGCTAGAATTTGTTCTGCGATAAAATTTATAAAAAGGTTCATTCGGGCGTGCATGTTCCTTATAGAGCTCAATTATTTGCCTTAAAAAGCCTTCAATATGCTCCACTCCTACTCTTTTAGCAAACAGCGTCCCAGCTTGTGCATTCGCTCCCATTGGTACTGCCCCTAAGTAGACATCAAAGCTATCCTTTTGATAAACAAGGCCAATATCATCATACACCGCATTATAACAGGCTGAGGCACATCCATTGACGTTTAAACGTAATCTTGTAGGGACCGTTATTCCTGCCAATGCATGATATAGCTGTTCAGTAATTGGTGCTGCCTCCATCTTATCACCATCACAAAAGTCACAGGCCTTCATCGCTACTATCGGTCCTTGCTTTGCCACATACAGACCAGCGTCTTCTAGCTCTTCAATCGTAGTTGCTACATCTACTGTTGGAATAGATAATAATATACTGTAAGAGGCTGAGTATTTAATAGCACCTGTCTCTCCTACAACGTTAGCTATTGTTTGAAATTGTGCAGGAGTATAATGTTTATTAATAATGCCGGGACTTACGGCAAGACGAGTAAAATCCCCATTATTGTTTAGCTTTTCAAAGGTTTTGTCCGGTATATTCGTATGGAATGCGTTCATAAATACTTCTCCTTATGAAAAAGAGGGTAGCAAAACGCTAGCCCAGATTTTTTTAGTTTTTAAAGCTTTCAGGATAGAAGCCTTTTGCTAATACTTGAATGGCTTCTGCAGCACGAACTCCTTCTGACGCAGCAGAAAGCGGTAAAATCACAAAGCGTTCATTTTTTACTGCTTCTGTTTCTTTTAAGGCTGGATCATTTTTTAAGAAATTAATTTTTTCTTCCGCCGTTTTTTCTCCGTAATCGACAACAACAATAACTTCTGGATTTCGTTCTACTACATTCTCTTTTGATACCGTAGTCCATCCTGATTCTACATCACCAAAAATATTTTTACCGCCAGCCATGCTAACAAGTTCATTCATAAAGTTCTGTGCCGCAGTAAAGACATCTTTATCACCACTATCAAATACTAAAACGCGCAGTTCTTTCTTATCTTGCGGTAATTTTGCACGTACTGCATCTACATCCTTTGTCATTTTCTCAATTAAAGCTTCTCCACGATCCTCAACGCGGAAAATTTTCGCGATATTTCGGATATCTGTGAAAATATCGTCTAAAGTTGGTTTCGTCATATTTGAGGCAGTATGTAAATAAGTGTGAATCCCCAATGCCTCAAGCTCTTTAGGTGTACCAACACCTTTCTCTCCAAAGGCACTTTTCCAACCACCGTATAAAAAGTCTGCCCCAGCATCAATAACCTGCTCCTTTGTAGGATACTTTTCAGCTAACACAGGCACTTTATCGTAGGCAGCTTGCAAGGGCTCATAAATTTTATCATCTAAATATGCAGTACCTACCATGGAATCTTCTAAACCTAAAGCAAACATAATTTCTGTTACGTGTTGATTTAAGCTAATCGCCTTTTTAGGTGCTTCCTTATATACTTGTGTTGTTCCATTATTTTCAATTGTTACTTCTGTCGTTTCAGCTTGTGAAGGCTCAACCTTCTCACCTTTTGCTGCAGATTCTGGTTTGTCCTTTGCGTTACACGCGCCTAGTACAGCGATCAATGCTATTGCAAAGACAAGCCATAAGTGTTTCCATTTCTTCATGTCCTCTTCTCCTTTGATGTTTAAATATATAGTAAGAAATCATTAAACTTCTTTGCTACTAAGTAAGTTTGTTTAGAAGGCAAAAAGGGCATAAAAAAATCCCCTTGTTTCCAAGAGGTTAGCATAGCGAAAGAAAGGTGCTTCAATCTGTTCACTATCTCCATCCTCGTGGTTTAAGTAAAAAATATATATTGGCAGGTATCCTGGCTTAGGTTCATCATCTATACGCCTTCCCATAGCATGGCTACAGTGGCATCTCGTATAGACTCCCCATTTACAGTTGCGGGACAGCATCGGATTTGCACCGATTTCCCTTTTAAGCAAATGACAAAATCATTTGCACCAATACGTCGTTCTTATTTTATTGTAAATGATATCAAAAGATTAGCAAATTCACAATCTCCGAAAATATCAAAAAATTATAATCATAAATATATTAACACTATTCAAACATAAATACTAACTATTTTTATACGAAATATTTTTCATTCCAATTCTGTTACAATAATGTTGATATGAATTAATAGAAACGAGGATTTTTTATGCATGTAACAATTGGAGTACTTGCTCACGTTGATGCTGGAAAAACAACATTTTCTGAGCAGTTACTATTTCATACGAACAGTATTCAAGCACGTGGTCGAGTAGATCACCAGGACACATTTCTAGATAATCATGAGCTTGAGCGTCAGCGAGGCATTACGATATTTGCAGAGCAAGGTCGCATGACGCTTGGAGATGATACATATACGTTAATCGATACACCTGGGCACGTCGATTTCTCACCTGAGATGGAGCGTGCAATTCGAGTTATGGATTATGCCATCATTATTGTAAGTGCGGTTGAAGGCGTACAAGGTCATACTGAAACAGTGTGGCAACTTTTACGCCAATATCACGTCCCAACCTTCTTCTTTATCAACAAAATTGACCGTGAAGGAGCGGATGTTGAAGCCGTTATGGCACAGCTTCAAAAGGATTGCTCTAAGGATGTACTATTCGTAGATGAACCGCTCCGTTCTGACTACGTGTCACCTCATATGATGGAGTGGCTTGCAGAACGTGATGAGCAGCTTCTCGATGCTTTTCTTAATGAGACATTGGATAGCTCTAGCTGCCTTACTCATTTACAAACGATGGTTAAACAGGAAAAGGCCTTTCTATGTTTTTCTGGCTCTGCTTTGAAAGATATTGGGATAAAGGAATTCCTAGCACAGCTTCCCCTACTTACAGAGACACATTTTCATAACGATGCCCCATTCCAAGGTAAGGTGTATAAAATTCGTCATGATGGTCATCAACGCTTAACTTTTTTAAAGGCATTGCAAGGAACATTACATGTGCGTGATGAATTTTCCTTTGGAGATGTAACAGAAAAAGTGACTGAGATTCGACTATACAATGGCAGCCGTCATGAAACAGTTCAAGAGGTCAAAGCTGGGGAGATTTTCGCAGTTAAAGGGATTAGTCAAGCAAACATCGGAGATATCATTGGTAATTTAAGTAACCCGCAGCCCTATGAATTAGTACCGACATTACAGGCAAAAGTACAATATGAAGGCGATCAGCATATAAAGGAAGTATTAAAAATTTTCCGCACACTTGAAGCAGAAGAACCATCATTACGTGTACTATGGCATGAAAAATTTCAAGAAATTCATGTACATATTATGGGTGTCATTCAACTCGAGGTTCTTATCGATGTGCTTAATAAACGCTTCTCGCTAGACATTTCATTTAGCGAACCACAGATTTTATATATGGAAACGATCGCCACAACGGTGACAGGCTATGGTCATTTTGAGCCCTTAAAGCATTATGCAGAAGTACATTTATTGATGGAGTCAAATTCACGCGGTGCTGGCAATACATTTGTCAATGCATGTCATACGGATGACTTATCGGTTGGGCATCAACGACTCATTGAAAAACATTTATTCGAGCGCGATCATCATGGGCTGCTAACAGGATTCCCTGTGACAGATGTTCGCTTCACTCTTTTAACGGGACGCGCACATATTAAACATACTGATGGTGGCGACTTCCGTGAGGCAACATTCCGAGCATTACGGCAAGGGCTAGAGCAAGCAGAAAATGTACTACTAGAGCCGTATTACCGCTTTAAGCTAAAAGCACCTAGTGATTTCATCGGCCGCATGATGACCGATATTCAACAAGCTGCAGGTACATTCGACGCCCCAATATTAACTGAACATGATGCGATTTTAACTGGTCGAGCCCCCGTCGCAACATTTATGAGCTACAGTACAACCTTTGCTGCCTACACCAATGGTAAGGGCGCACTTTCTCTACAATTCGATGGCTATGATGTATGTCACAATACGGAAGACATCATTGCACAAATTGGCTACGTTAAAAACGCCGACCCCGAATATACATCCTCTAGTATTTTTTGTGCAAAAGGAAAGGGCTACTCCGTTCCATGGCATGAAGCGCAAGCCGCGATGCATTGTATTGACTAAATTTATAAAACAGGACATGATTTTGATTTGTACGATCAAAATCATGTCCTGTTTTTTATTTTTCGTGGGGATTTACTGTGCTATCGCGGGTATTTGTTCTCCTTTCGCGGGTATTTGCCCTCCTTTCGCGGGTATTCGTCCTCCTTTCGCGGGTATTCTGAAAAAAGTGTCAGGATTTTAGATATATATTTTTTTGAAAATACAAAGCTTCTTGATTCATTTTTTTATTTTCTGATTGATTCAATCCACAGCTCACTTTGAAGCATTTTAAACAAACGTAGTATGATCGAAATGTACTTTTGTTCATTTTTAAAATCGATATCAGACTTAATACACGTTTTTAAAAGTAAAAAGAAGGGATACCAATAAAATATCAAGACCGCGAAATAGATGATTAAAATGAAACATGTACGCAAATCGAACTGATAAAGAGATAGTTGGAGAGATGAAAAAACGTTATCCTCTTCTATAATTCTATAGAGAGGATAACGTCTTTTTCGTTTTGAGATAAATTAATTTCCTAAAATATCTATTTCTGCGGCTGAGGCATATCCGTTCATTCCATTTAACACCTCTAATTTCACATATTTAGCAGATACGGGATTAAATGTTGCGAATTGTTGTTTCGTGCTATTTTCCCATGTTCCAGAAGTTGCTTTTTGATAATTCACACCATCTGTACTTGTGTAAATGTTGTAGTTTAGAATACGACCATTTGCAGGTCCATTTTGCCTTGGAAGATATGCGAGTTGTGTAATCGTATGAGTATCGCCAAGGTCAATCGTTAAATTAAATGGGAATTGGTTTTGTTCGCTCCATTTACTATGCCAAATTGTATAGGGATTCCCATCAATTGCATTAGTTGCAGGCTCAGGCCCTGATTCTTCACTACTTGCAATTACTTTCATGTTTTCTTTAGGTAATGTGTTTAACGGAACACGTTTAGAATCAGTTGCTTCCCAAATAGGCGCAGTTAATGTTGGATAGTGCAAATTCTCTATTTTTTGTCTAGTTTCTTGTGAGGCTTTTAATGCCCATTGATCGAAAAATGGAAGTAAATTTTGTTTCGCTACTTTGGATGTGTTATAAATAAATGCTTGTATTTTATCTTCATCCGTTTTTGGAAGTTGATCTTCTGGTAATTCACGGTATAGTTTGTGAAGATTTGGATAAAAATCTTCACCATATGCTAATTGAAGTTGCCAAATCATCACAAGTTTTACAAACAAGTCGTCAATATTTTTGTAATCTTTATCTGTTTGTTTTAAGTATTGAAAGGCTCTTTCATAATCCCCTTCTTTTTCTAAACGTGTTGGTTGATTCGGGAATAATTGCTTTTGTGCAGCTAAAGAATACAAGTTAACTGTAACTTCAGTCATTCCTCTCAAATCATTCCAGATCCATGGGTATTGCTGCCTTGCGTGTCCTGCTTCATGCATTTGTCCCCAGCCAAACTCATTTACATTTAAAGCACTTTTTATTGCTTCACCGGCAGTAGTAAATACGGCTCCATCAAGGGAGGCATACATTCCCCAATCTAGTTTGTTAGGGTTTTCTCCAAAAGCCCAAATGCGATGAGTTGGTCGATGTATGGGATTTGGGTCTGTTTCAGACAACCCTGATATCTTATCTTGCGCTCGAATCATTTCATCATATTTTTCTAATAACGGAATAGGATTTTGATCTACGATATATTTTTTAGCACTATCATATGTAACAGTAAGTACCGCTTTCTCTGATTTCAATTGGACGGCATGTGCATTTGGATACTTGTCCATCATCGCAACCCAATCTGCTTTCGTATGCTTCCCTAATTCAAAGAATGGAATAGGGCTCCCGCCATGTGTTACTTTCACGCGAATTGTTCCTGTATCGTGATAGTTATCAAACCCTAATAAACCACCATTTGGAGAGGAAATGGTATTAATACCAGGAGAAAGCTCCATCTCTTTTCCCCATTCTTTATCATATTGATGCGTCCCAATAATCACTCTAATCTTTTCTGTTCCCGATACTTCAATTGTAACTTGTTCATTTGGTTTGACATAGATTCCAGTTGGAGTATATGTTTTTTGCTGTCCTCTTCTTTCTCTTTGTGCTTCATCCCAATAACTCCCTGTACCTGGAAGATCAAATTCTCTTTGTTCATATTGAGGTATGGTTTGTGTAGCAGCTGTTTCAGCATGAGCAACTATATTATTTGTCATGATAGGAGCAAATAATGTAGTTGTTAAAATAGCAGACGTTGCTAATACTTTTAGTGGTTTATGTAACATATGGAGCCTCCCTTTTTCTGTACGAATTATTTCTTACATTATAAAAATTGTATATTTATTATTTTAAGATAATAAATTCAAATAGAGTTTTTCTCTCTGTACCATCTCCCTCAAGCAAACACCGAGTCAAAATAAAAAGAGTTACTTTCGATACCCCCTATAAAATACCATTTATTCAAACATTTCATTTCGCAATAAAGCAATATAATCTTGCTCCTCCGAAGACCTTAAGTAAATCCGGTTATAGTGACTATAAGTCTCCAGTAATGCTATATTAACCATTTCGACTGGATCTTTTCGTTCCTTCCCCCCCTTTGTCATGTATTGACGTCGCTGAAGCAAAAAGAATTGCAGTGTTAAAACAGTCTCTTCTCTTTGTGTAGAAGGTAAGAGGCTGTTTTATCATTTATAAACTCTAACACTACTGACAAAACCTAACAATAATCATTCGAGCTCAAAAATCTGGCTTTATTTGGGCAGAAAAATTATTCTTATATAAGAATAAAGGAGTAGCCCAAAAAAGCTACCCTCTTATTTTTATATTTTTCAGGCGCTTTGTCCTAGAAATCATGTATGGATATTTATAAAGTCATTTAATTCCCCTCAAATAAAACTAGAGCTTAATACAATATACTTAGTGGAACGCTGTTTTAAAGGTGTTTAAATACAGAGCAATCAAATCAATATTGTTCAAAAATAGATAATAAAAAATGTTTACTTACGATTTCTGAATCTTATAGGATAGGTACGCCTTTGACGTTATCTCCGGCTTTTCCCCACTTTACACCGTACGTGCGAGTTTCTCAGCCTACGTACTGTTTACGGAAACATTTCTCCACTTGCTCGAAAGGCAGCGATCCGTTCTTGCCACATCGCTTGTCGTTCTGATAGTGTCATGAAAAAACCTCCTAAAGAATGAATGTACTGTGATTATCACATAGCACAGACTTCATTAGAAGGTGTGTTGTATTTGGCGCTTACTTTGTTCTGCTTCCGCGGGTATTCCACTTCCTTCCGCGGGTATTCTGCCTTCGCGCGGGTATTCGACTTCCTTCGCGCGGGTATTTCCCTTCATCCCGCGCGAATTTAATTCACAAAGCTTGTACTATTTTCTGTGCTTGTTTAAAAATGTGATATGAAGGTGCCACTACAATGTGGCTATGGGAATTAGAAAAATCAATTAAAACCTTGCCAGGTCGGCTCCTCAAAAGTTGTAAATTATCAATTAATTCGAGCAGTAGTTCATGACCGTTACCACGTGGGTGCCAGTTTAAATGATAATCATTAAGTTCCTTCACAGCTCCTAAAAATTGATGATACTCTCGCTCTACAAAATTAATCAGTTGTTTGTCTTTATGAGCTACCTGTGATAAATCCTCTAAATATGTTTCATAAAAGCGCATTACGATCGAGCACAATAAATCATTGACCCGAGCAGCACTTAATATTGGCTTTGGCGCTTGGGAAAGTCGCTCTAAATTTGGTTTTGCACGAGTCGAATCAATGCGTGTAATTAAATGATAATGCTCACCATTCACCTCATACACAATTGGATTTGTTGGCATATACATCATAAAACTATTTGTTTTTGTTTTAAGCTGATCTGTAATATCCGCCTTTGCAAAAAGGTGGCCATTAATATTTTCATTTTGAATCCAAATAATATCTTTGCTATATAAAATTTGCTCAAATAATCGTTCATTACTAAGAAGATTGCTAGCTATTAATTGATCAACAAGTGATTCTATTACCATTCTTGTTGTAGCTTTCTTAGTAACTTCATTGCGTGGCTGCTTACAAATTTTCGTATCTAAATATTGTGTTTCCTGTGCTGTATATACATGAATATTCGTCATACTGCATCCTCTTTTCGTACATATTTTCAAAACGGAAGTCATCAGTAAAAAAAGGATTTCCTCTTAACGCGAGGAAATCCTTCATTCTATCTTTTTCATTCATCATATACTGTCAAACAATGCCCAAATATGAAAGAATTAGCTCGATAGCCAATACCTTTTTTTATTTTGGGCGTTTGACGTACAGTGACGAACATAGCATTCTGTTTTGTCAACATGCCACCTCCTATTCCTCGTAGGGTTATGGTGTGTACTCATAATAGGCAGGTATCCTGACTTATGATCATCGCTACTTTTCTCCTTCC
>NZ_LITM01000017.1:107639-123289 GCF_001275675.1 Lysinibacillus sp. FJAT-14745
GTGTCGGATTTGCACCGACTTCCCTTTTAAGTAAATTGCACGCAATTTACACCTATTACTCCACGCTATTCAGTTGTTATAGGAATCGAGTGTACTCCACATTCCTTATAGATTATTAAAATCAATTGTAAAGGAGTGTATTTCTAAAGTCAAATATCATAATATTTTCCAAACTACTAATCATCGTTTCTTAATTTTATCTAACAAACTCTGAAATTCTGACAGCACTTCTTCACATTTACTTTGATCGTAATATACTTCCGCAGCTTCATCGCGGGCCATCTCTTTCGAAATCCCCTCGGATTTTCTACGCAGCATATACTGAATAACCTCGATTTCTTTACCGCTATACTTTCTGGTCTTTTCCAACGAATCAGCAAAATTGGCGTCTACTTCACACATTAGATCTGCGTAACTAGTTAATGTTTTGTCCGTAATATTTAGCTTCTCTAATACGTCCTTAACTGAGTGTTTTCTTTTTAACATCCGTATCACCTCCATCTATTATTCGGAGTATATACTGAAAGAAACCGCATGAAAATAGGCTTTGGCGACTGATTAACGGCTTTTAAAAAAGGTATTTACGGCACTTTTATTTTAGGTTATTATTTATGTAACATTTGAAAAAACGAGTTACGAGCGTAGGGGATTCCTGCGCTTATTTTTTTGACGCAAAACTGACGCAAGTTAAATCGAAATAACCATATTCCGCATATTGTAATAAACGACATATTTATCCTAATAATAAGCATCATGCAGAAGATTCAAGACGGCCAACTATCCGAATCAACGATTCTCAATGCGTCTGACAGCGCAAAAAAAGAACGATCAAGCCGAAGCTCAATCGTTTTTATTTCATTTTACTTGCTTTACGTTTTAATTTCTCGATGCGACCTTCGTAGCCGCCTTTCGTACCGTCATGTTGGCCAATTGATAATGCCCGTTCCGAAATATTTATTGCGTCTTGTATTCGCCCCTGTTTTTCATACATAATCGCCAGCCTACTAAACGCAGCTACTCTCGCATCTTTAAATGTGGTTAAGTCCAATTCGTTAATAACATCAAGACAATATAGCTCACATTCGTCGAAATCTTCAACTTTGTATGCCATTTCTGCGAGTTTTGTTCGCGGAAAGTGCTTGTCCACCGAATTTGTAGCACGTCTGATTGCTTCAAGTAGCACGCGTTTACGAAGATTAGATGTCAAGCCTTCAGACATAGCGTCTAAAAACTGAGCTACGTTTCCGATATAAGTACGATTTCCTTTATCGAGGTCATCCCGCACATACGGTTTGCCTGACGTTAATTGATACGGATGTCCTAACGAATCTTTAATTTCCTCTATTTCCGACTCAGATAACGTATTATAAAAATTCTCTAACGCTAAATGACGAATAATTCCACCTGGCTTCCTTTTAAAAATGGATAACATTTACATACACCCCCTACCTATTTATTCTACTTATTAATTATTTTCCCTTTTATAACCCCCAAATGAAAAAAAGTTGTATGTAAGGTCAGAACGCCAGATGACGCCTGCCAGAATCGAGGCCTTTGGGGGTCACGCACTTTCAACGCAAAAAAAAGAACGACCAACAAACGAGGTTTAATTCGTTCATTGATCGTTTTGTTATCGTTTTATTCCTTCACGTTCAAGCAATCGATAAATTGTTCCTGTTCCAACTTTGTAAGTCTTGCGAATATCAGCGATTGAAACACCGTCTTGATAATCCTTAATGATTGCGTTACGTCTGACTTCTTCTTTTCCACCTTCGACTAACTTCGTTTTACGTCCTTTAAACTTCCCTTTAGCTTTAGCGATTTCAATTCCTTCACGTTGACGACGTTTATTCTTCTTACGCTCCTGCTCCGCAACATACGCTAACATTGATAGGAATTGATCCTCTAATAGCTTACCGATGTCACCCATAGACTTAAACCGTCTACTATCGAATAGCTCTGCATTAGACGTTATAACGATATCCGCGCCTACCTTCCGCGTGATATACTTCCACTCGTCAATCACGTCGTCATACGAGCGCCCTAGTCGATCCAAGTCGTCCATATAGATTAAGTCGCCACTTTGTATAATGCTGCGCAACTCTTGATATTGCGGACGGTTCGTATCCTTCCCCGACGCTTTATCGACGTATACATTCTTACGCTCAACGCCTAGCTCCTTCATTGTCGCAAGCTGACGAGCCTCGTTCTGCTCAACTGTTGATACACGTACATAACCGTAAGTTGTCATCGTATTACCGCCTTTACTCGTTATTGTTACCATTATCGTACCAACAATTACGGTAACAGTCAAACGGTAATTTAAGAATAGCGCTATAGCAACGTTTGTAAGCATTCATTTTCGTTACCACATAAGTGTACTCTATCGGTAATGAACCCCATCGAGTTTCAGACCACCTCGTCCAATCCGACTGCCTGCCCGGTGTATCTGCGTTAACATTACGTTATCTCACTTTACATAAATCGTAATCATTACGACTTCCTTCTATTATATGTACCGCTGAATCCTTCGTATTATGTAAAGTAATGTAAAGCGTTTCAGGTACGCGTCCATTCGGAGCCTCTACCCGTCAATTATGCGTCAGAACTAAACTCTACTAAAGTTGCATTTTTGACTTCCTTCTATATAATGTCGTCAATTTCGGAAGGTTTAGTTAATGACGGATTATGCCGATTGTCAAACGGTGATGAACGTCGAGAATCAAAGTGTTTTAAGGGCGCGTGCATTTCCGTCATCTGCCCGATTAAATCGCTCATATACTCCGATATACTAGCGTCGAAATTGCGTTAATATCGGACATATTCGGAAATATGAATTTGGAGTTTCTTCTATATAAGGCGTCAATTTTGCGTTATGTCCGATTGTGATTATTGAAATCGGAGTTATTGCGTAATTAGGCACAAAAAAAAGACGGCAAGCCCGCTGTAAAAGCCGATGCCTGCCGTTTGTTTATTCATCCGATAACGATAATACATATAGTTGTTGCTGATGTTCCGGCTCGAATACTAATACCCTAGCGCCTTCAACTAACTTTTGTGGGTATTCAATCGTAGCTGGCTGGCCGTTTATCTTAACCGTCTCTGTGTGAGGAAATAGTTGCGGATTGCACACGATAAACGAATCCGGTATATCGACTGTGTCACCATCCAGGAGGATACTAAAGTTCGGATACTCACCTGTTACGGTTGCAGCCTTTAAAGTGCCGCCAGAGTTATACCCTACAGCTCGAATTAATCCGACAATGCGTGAAGGACCACTGCCTTCCCTCGGAATCTCAGGTTTAAATACCATAAGCAGACGCCTCTTTTTCAATTAATTTTGCTAGCTCAAATGCGACTCTTTGTATGTCCGCATCTTCGCGGATAGTTGCACCGTTCATTGAAATATTAATATCTCCGAAACCTCCACCTTTGCCTTCCGAATATTCCTTGTTTTCTCGCGCAGTTAAAACGCGTTCTCCTTTGTGTAATCGTGCCGAATACAGTTTGTTATCGTAAAGGCTTTTTATCCTCTACTTCTTACGGTTTCCCGCAAGCTCGGCGTACATTTTCACCTAAACGGTGTCGGGCACTCTTGGAAGGATTATTGCTCTCATAACGCTCACCTTCTACGCTCTACGGTGGCGAGTGATGTTCTCGCTTACCTCGGTGTTAACATAGCTTAAGCCTTAGTCTCCACCGATTTTGCCCGATTTTCATTGACGAATTTCTCCGTCAAGCGGCTATACAATAACCGTCATATGGCACGGAATCTAGTCCGCTGTAGTGCGATTTCTTACCGCCTTTACCACCGTCAGCACCGATTAAACCTCCTACGAAGTTTACGCCCGCGCTAATTCCGTTTGTAATCCAGTCCGGTAATTTAGCTTTGCCGATAAATCCGATAAAGTCCTTTACATGTCCATAAGCCGTACTCACCCATCCGCTGAGTGTTTCGAACCAGCCTTGTACGGTTGATAGAACTCCGGAAAATTCATCGAAAGCATTTTTAACGCCCGTTAGGATGAAGTCGACTAGTGGTGCTAATACGTTATCCCACATCCATTTCATTACGGTAGATAAAGCCTCGAATCCTATAGCAAGTAAAGAGAGAATCGGCTGAGCAATCGCCCACATAGTCGAGAACAACTGAACCAGGAACGAAATCGCCGGAGAAATAACGTTGTTAAATACGATCATCGCAACATCGCCGAGAATCTGCAGCATATTCCAGAAACCACTAAGATACGGCTCTATAATGGACCATGCGTTCGTCCATACGTTGACAATCGTATCCCATGCTGTGGAAATGATTTCTTTAAAACGGTCAAATGTCGGTGCTAGTTGAGTTATTTTTTCGGAAATATACGCTTTTACTTCCCCGAATATAGATTTAACGTTAGTTATAAACTCGGATACTTTCGATACAATTCCGTTTATTTGGCCGTCTATCTTTGCTGCCGTTTCTGGAGAGAACCCTAGCGCAGTTAGTAGGTCTACGGTGCCACCGCCAGTAACCAACGTTCCTACGCCAGAAAATACGCCTTTTACCGTATCGAACGCTGATTTTAGGCTGTACCCGAATTTGCGAATAAACGCGATTTGCTCATCGGAGAATCCTGTACTTTTTAGCACGTCTAAAGACGCTTTGTGTTCTCCTCCGAAAATACTAGCGGTACTTTTAAAGACGGCTTTAACCTTGTCGTACGCATCTTTCAGTGAGTATCCGAACGTCATAATAGCTCTTATTTGCCCTTCACTAAAACCGGCTTCTTCGAGTAGATTTCGGGCTGTTCCGTATCCCTTGAGTCCGTTTTTAAATATTTCCGATACGGATTTGAACGCGCTGCCAATACTATTTATGGTGTTTCTGAGCGGTTCACTATTATCGTAAAGAGCTTTGAATCCTATTACTACTGCGGATATGCCAGCGGCGATTAATGAGATGGGATTTGCTAACATAGATATCGCTGCTAAGCCAATTAGTGCCCCAGCAAAAGTAGCGACTGCGCCTGCAGCATACATTATTGGCTCACGCCACTTCCATACGAATTTAGCGAATGCGATAGCTTTATCGACTAGACTAGCGAGTTTCTCATCTAATTTGACAGCTAATGAATTTAAAGCGCCCTCAGATTTGTCAAACATTTTAACAATGCCGCCTAAAGCTGCACCTAACTTAGAATTACCCATGTTTCCGATTTGCCGCATGAATTTACCGACGCGTTCTCCGATTTGCGCCCAATATCCGAGAGTCGTTTCACCCATTGCGTTTACCGTTTTCTGCGTGATTCCCATGCCGTCTAGCATTTTATTAATCTCTGCAATTTGTTGTGGGATAGCCATCTTCTTAATATCATTAAGTTTTTGCCTATCAAGCCCAAATCGCTCTACCATCGATTGTGCATCTCCCTGCCAAAGCTCCTTCAAACTAAAAGCTGCTCCGTCTGTACCTTGTTTAGGATCAAGTACCATAAGACGCTCGATGATCGACCATGCTTTCCCTAGCTCGTCAACGTCCTTGGTCATAGCTACTAACGACTTTGATGATGCTAGCATGTCGGTAGAGTTAAGCAATGGACTATCAATCGCCATTTTATCGACCATTTTTAAATATGCACTGGACTTTTTGTCATCATTAAAAATCGCTTTAACTGCAACTTCTGACTGTTGATATCGTGCCGCAGCGCCAATCGTCGCGTCGAACGCTTTGGCTGCGCCTTGAGCACCTAAATATGCCCCGGCTATTCCTACCAAACTGCTCTGCATTCCGCGGAGAGATGCACTGAGGCCGTTTGAATTTACATGCAATCGACTAACTTGTGTTGAAAATCCACCCATGCGGTTTGACGCGGAAGATACTGCGCCTCCAAGCTTATTGGTTGCAGATTGCGCTCTTGACATACTATCGCTAGTCACTTTGCTAGTTCGGTTCATTTTATCCATCATCTGCGTTAGTTGCCTTAATTTTGCCGTACCCTGGTCACGAACCTTGAATACAGCTGTTAGGTTCATAGCCATACGTTAGCACCTCGCTTCTAGCGCTGCATTAATGCGTTCACATACAGCCTTAAACTCCGCTAATACGTCTTGACCTTTTGCTTGCTTAGTCGCTAATACTAAACCGTTTAAAAACAGTTCCGCCTCAAATCTAAAACTTTTATCGTATCTGACCATGTACAATAATTGCGGTTTTAATTCCTCTGCTCGAGAGGCAACATCTGCACTAACCTTAAAGTTATTGCGTTCAAAGTCGTTAATTACGCTGCCTGCTCGTAAAAATAATCGTTGTTGTGCCGTTAATTTTTTCATTTCCGCACCCATCCCTCTCGCGTTTTTAAAAGAAAAAGAGGCAAACGAAATTAATCGTAAGCCTCAAAAATGTATTTATTAAGCTAAATTCTTGATACGTCCGTGCGCTGATTCTTGCTTGAACTCTAATGTGTATTCACCAACGATAAAACCACGACGATTGTCACCAGTGACTGCAGTGTCTTGGTGATGGAAACCGCGACTACCTAACGGTTTGATTTTCGTACGGTTAATATCGATGAAGAATAATTCCGTCGGTTTTACGTTATCATTCATAATCACCGGGAACTGACCGAACTCCGTAACGATATGATCCACGACTTGACCTCGGCTCGTTTCAGCTTGAACGATTCGGATTTTATCACTTTGAAGGTCGCTGATTGCACGTTTTTGATTAGTCGAAACAATAAACGCATATTGACCACCGCTCGCTAGACCGCCTTTTTCAAACACTGATTGCACCAAGTCTCCTAACATTTTAACTGTCACTGATGCACCGGATGCGTCCATAACATTCGTCTTAATTAACTGACGTAAACCAGCCATATGTCGCACAATGCCGTTGTCTAGCTTGATCCCGTTGATTAGTGATTTTTCAAGCTGTAATGCTACCTCTAACTGTTTCTTCGCTTTTTCGTAGTTATAAAGGTCATCTACCCCGTACTGCCCAACCTCTTGCGCTGAACCTGTAACTTCTACTGATTCCATAAAGATTTGCGTTACGTTATTTTGTGGAGTACGTGCCTTGTATCGCGATTTAGGTGCGTCTGCTCCCTCCGGAGTCATGTCATACTGGAACTCGATTTCGGCATCTTTAACAATTGCAGTTGCAGTAGTTTCCGCATAACCACGTTCTACTGTCAGCTTTTTAGCCACCTTATCAATCGCAGTAACAAGGACTAGCTCCTCGTCAATCTGTGCAACTGAATGAAATACGAACGGCTCCACGCTTGCTACTGTTAATTCTGTCGCTGCTGCAGTTGCTGCGGCTGTCACCTTCGTTTTTGTATCAAACATTTTATCTTCGTACCACTGGTGGATTGTATTTGTTACCGGATTACTAAAACCAAGCAAATTAATTAACGGTGTTTGGTTTGGATTGAGTAAAAGTACCTCATCTACTACAGATTCTTTCTTACCTACTAAGTTTGTTGTGTTGATTGCGTTTGTCATTATTGTCGTCCCCCAAATTGTTTGAATTTATGTTTTAATCCGCTGAATGTAGCAATATCTTCTGGTGAACCCGTGCGTTTGGCTTTAGCCTTCGCTTGATCGAGTACAACCTGTTGAACCGTTTTATCTCCACTACCGCCGTTTGTAGGACTCCCTATTGTTGGCGGCTTTGGCTTCATGCCACGCAAAATGCCGAGCAGTTCGTCTAGTGCATCGCCTTCTAGCTTTGTTGCGTCCAAGAACGGTTGTAATTTATCGAAGTCTTTAACGCCCGATTGTTCGACCTTCTGCGCGAATATCTCGGCTTTTTGAGTCGCCTCTTGCTCTGCTATTTGCGCTTTTAGCGCCTCAAACTCAGCTACTTGCGCTCGTAACTCGTCAATTTCCGTTAGCTCTGTCGATTGATCGGTTACTTGTTCCTCGATTACTTCTTGTTCCGGCTGTACTGTTGTTTCATCTGTCATTTTCCTTTTCCTCCTAAGTTTTAATATGGGATACTACGGTGTGTTTATGGAACACTCACCGCCCTTCCAGTTTCGGCGGTCGTGGGTAACGATTTCCGCTGATTCTTTATTTCTAACGCGTTAAAATAAGTTGGTTGATAGTTTATACGTAGGAATCGTTCTCGAGCCGTTTTAGTACGGATTTCAATCCCCTCCGCAGTCTGACTGGAATTTTGAATTGTATTGCGTGTAATTTACCTTCGCGAGTGTGGTACGTTGCCATGACCGCATAATCCTTCCTGGCTTTGATACGCTTGATTGCGGTAGGGTATCCCGCGCCAACATATAAGGCGTAGAAATCGTCATCCAATCTCCACACCTCAAATTCTCTATTCATTTTCGTCATACTGCAGCCTGCTTCTGCTTGTCCATAAGACGTCTATACCACGCATTGCACTCTTCTCGTTGGAACTCATATAACTCGTCATATAGCCCCCCATAATCACGATTACCTCGCGCCGCCAGTAGTTTGACGAGTGGTGCAACATCGTAAGGATTATATTTTGTCTCGATAAATTCGAGGAAACTACGATCATTTTTCATTCGATTCAAACTGATATCGACGACAATAATGTTGCTTATCGTGTTCGCACCGCCCGCTGACATCGGTATGACATGCTCGAGAGATAAATCGTTGCTAAATCTACCTGTATACGCACATCGTCCGCCAGCTAATTTAAACAAGTACATAACATCGTCGTAAGTTAAATCGTTTGCGACTCCGAATTGCTCAGCTTTTCTGTTCGCGTGTCGGAAAGCACCGCGCGCTCTATTTTCAAGCGATGCCATACGATATCGAGCGTCCTTCCGTTCGCATTCAATGCAGTGTGGTCGCTTCATGCTGTAAAAATGTTTGGTTTTAGTACCGCATTTTGTGCAAACCTTCATTAGCAAGCACCGCCTTTACTTTGAGCGACAATTACATCTAATTTTCCCTCTAAGCGTGCTAATGAAAGACTGATAGCGTATAGCATCTCCATTGTTTTAGCATCTGTTTGTTGTTCTGTTTTCTTTGTCATAGTCATCGTCCTTTTCATCTTTTAATTTTTATTGCATATACTCAACGCTAACGGTCAGACCGTTTCGCGCGATTATCTTGTTTAACTCCATTAATAAGCGAGCATTAGGATTTTGATGTTCGTAGTTGTACTCCCTAGCCAGTGGCTCACTTGTTGTAATCACTGCGATTTCTGTTTTTTTGTAGTGTTGCAAGACCTTACGCAGCGAAACAAATGCAGGGAATACGAGGTTTCCGTTATGATAAACCTCACGGAATATACTTTCGTCAGGCAACTCAATGACGACTTCTACTGTCGCCGGCCCTGTTTCTGTTACTTTTTGTTTAATGGTTAGTGTCATGATCATTCTCCTTTTCCTTTGTTTAATTGAACTGCACCATAATCGCAGCTAATTGCTCGCCAGTACCCGCAAAAATTGTTCGAGGATTGACTGTAATACGTTTCTCTCGTCTGTCTCGCGGATTTTCGTAGAAGTTAAATACTACTTGTCCATCTATCTGAACACGGTTCAATGCGGTTTTTAACTTACCTGCGTTTGCATATCCCAATAGAACCGCAAGTTTCTCTAATCCCATCGGGCGTAGGCGATCCAGGTCCGTTTCGTCAGGATTGAAACAGATTGTATTTGTTTCGAAATTTAAAAAAGGCATAACTGAGTAGACTAGCGCAAGCTGTCCAACCGTTTTGCCGTTTGTTTTCTCATATAAGTCACGTATCGTTTTCTTGAATAAGCGCGTGTGTTGCATATCTGATACTGCGTGGCTGATTGTCTTTACATTTCCTCGATAAAACACCGTTGGATTCATAAAGATACAGTCATCTCGTTCTGTTAAAATCTCCGCCTCTACATAGCGTTTGAATAGCTCGCGTGAGCGTTTTGTACTTAATCCCATCAACTTTTCAAAGCCGTCACGGTCAATCACTCGACCATTATCGTACTGTATGCGACCTGTGTTCCATGCGATATAAGTACCAAGGTACATTAGTCGTGCAATATCGGAATTGTTGAGTGTTGGGAATCGTTCGCTGATCATACGCGACTGTTTAAAGAAGGTGAATACGAAGCCTCCGTTTTCTACCTCATGCTCGTCCAAGATACGTTTAGATTCGATTACTTTATATTGACCTGCTGTGCGGCGAGGCACTAAATCGTGAACATACTTATCTCCTAAGTATTCGCCAGTTTCCGTAGAGTAAGGCTTTCCGCCAACTACCACGTAATCTAGCTTTTGCGCTACTGCCTTTTGTCTTGTTCCATCGTCTAAACCTCTGTAAACTTCTGCTCCGTAAATTGTCATAGTCATCATCCTTTTCATCTGTTATTTTTGTAATACGTCGACAAGCGATTGAATTTCTGTGGTTGCTGCCATAACCTTGCGACTTGCTTCGAGCAATGCGGAACCGGCTCTACTTGCTACTGCGTCAGAAAGGCGACGTTCTTCACGTTCGATTGCGCCTAGTGTTGACGACGATATTCCGAGTTTTCTCGATAATTCTCCTTGCGTAATTCCTAGTGCCTCACGGTACTGCTTGATTTGATGTGCGTTTAATTTCACGGTAAGACGCTCCTTTCTGACTTCGTAGTATTTTTAACACCACAATTAAGCCAATTAAAAAAAGCCGACCTAGTGGACGACTAAATATACTTCCTCGATATATAAGATACAAACTGCTATAAAGTACAAGTTAATGCTGTAAACTTCTCTCCATAATATAAGATGACTAAACGGCAAAAATATACGATAAGCTAATCAGTTGTAAAAAGTATCTTCCCTTGTATAGGTGTCTAAAACGCTAAATAGCAGGTTAAAACATGAAACTTTTTATTTCCTCACTATATAGGACAGACAATTCGGCAATTATATGGGTTAAGGATAAAATTTTTTACTTCCTCATAAGGTATAGCCATGAAACGGTTAAAAACATGCCATATCTACATAAAATAAAATCGTAAATGCGTATCCATTCCTAACCTTATAGCCAGCTAAACGCTAAAAATATGGCATCAACTCTTAATTATTTAAGAAAGTTTGTTCTCCTCCCAAAAATACCATCCCTTTATGTCCCGAATATCCGGAATTACCATCCCTTTACGTCTACCTTACATTTTAACAAAACGCACAATATATAGTTGTTTTTGTATTGAATACACTCGTTTTTACACATATATTGTGTTTCTAAACAAATTTGCAGAAGTCTTATCTATCTTATCTTACCGTCCGTACACGAAAAGAGTTACGATGAATATGTATTGATATGCCGATATTGTACGTTAATACCGAAGGTGTCCGAGAAGTTGTACCAACTTCCTTAAACACTTTGCGTCCTCATTTTGCAAAGAACGCAAAATAAGTCCGCATCTATCTATTACAATGATATTATTGCAATCGCTAGATATCATCAATAATGTAATATCAGACATGGAGCGCTAGCGACATAGAGGATTTATGCGATAGCATAAAGACTCGTAATATCTTTTATCTCCTTAAACGTTAGTTCTCGTTAGATATAGTTCTAATAGAAAAACGGCTACTCTGCAAAGTAACCGTCCTCAATCGCAGTTGGCGCTACGATTCTGCTACTAGATACTTGTTGGCGCAAGCTCTAGCGGATATTTGCCGGTCCTGTTGGCGCAGAATCAGCGTTATATATGACTCTACTAGTTGGCGCTAGTTGAGCGTTTAACTTTTCATATATTAATCGTTACACATATAAACAAAGCTATTGCGATAGAAAACGTTGTTGTACCGTAGTACCATACTCTGAGTTCACCGTCCTCGCCTTCTTCACCGAAAAAATATGCGTCTATCTGCTTAGCTGCATTGGCGGCTGCTTTCGTTAGTAACTTAATGTAAGCCTTCTTATATTCTCGCTCAAACGACTGCGCTGACGCTTTGCGCGCAACTCCTTGTTTCATGCCGGAATACCCCCAATCACTAACTCCTGACCATCAACTATCAAGGCGCGATAGAAGTCTGAACAAACTACATGCATATGATCGAAAATCGGAATTGTTTTAAGTGCTGTATTTGATAAACGCATTACAATCGTTCGCCAAGCACCTTTCTCTGTGGAAACTGCCTCGTAATTATTTAAGTAATCACTACTATCTGCGATAACAACTTCCGTAGCTTGGTCGGCTACTTTTTTCGTATACTCTGCTATTAAACGTTTGCACTTACGAATAGTGTCGTCAATCATTTCCTGTACGTATAACGGAACTGGTGTCGTAGGAACTGTATAATCCCACCTACAGTTACGTCGCTTCACAAACACCTGATAAGACGTTGAGAATACGCCTTCTTTTTCAAACGATACAATTTGATACTCCACTGACCAAACTTCATTGTCTGTTAACCATTTGCCTTCGTCTAACGTCGTAAACATTCCACATTCCGCCTTCCATAGTGTTTTTTTGGTACGCTTTTAAGTACCACTTCTGTTATCATTATATGGTACGCTATTGCGTAACGTCAAGTGTAATTTTAGGAGGAATTTTAAATGGCTAAGCAAGTTGTTGTAAAAATTGATTACTTAATTAAAGAGTACAAGGTCGGATCATTAAGAAAGCTAGCGGAGAAATGCGATATACGACACGCAGCACTAAGCGAATTGAATAATGGTAAGAGAAGAAACATCAATTTCGGACATATTGAGAGAATTGCAGAGACTTTGGGGATTGATGATATTACGGAGATTATCGATTTTATAGAAGTAGACGAAGAAAAAGACGCCTAGCCATTATGGTTAAGCGTCTTTATTTTGAGGATTCATTTCAGTTGTATATTTTTCATATGAAAGTTCCATCTTAATTTTATAAAGAAGTATTTCAATTAAACTCCTCATATCACTAATATCTTTATTTTTCCACTTTCTTTGATAATGTGTTTCATCATTTCCTAACCAAAAAATCTTTTCTGCTACTAATTTTATAGGATTATCGTTGAAATATGTATTTATCAGATTCATTATTTTAACCGAAGATTTTATTTTTTCCTCATCGAAGTTTTCATCCTGTCTATTTGAATAAATAATATAATCTTTAATCAAAAATTCTATTGCTTTTCTATATCCACAGCCACAAATTTTTAACAATTTAGCATTTTCAGCAGTGATAGACTCATTATAAATCTCAATAAAGCTACTTGATACCTTTTCAATGTCTTTATCAATGTAATTACTCATGTTATTAGGATATTTAATAGCTTCCACAGCATAATATTTTCCATCAAAATCGGTATCTAACCATGCATCTACCATATAATATCTTCCACAATTAAATCTACTACATTTTAAAATATATGTTTCCAGTGATTGATGATTTGTTTCATCGTAAAAATTATCACTATCTATTAAAGTAGGAGCAACATAACTTTCACAATGTGGGCAATGTTCTATTATATCTAGTCCCTTCACTTTAAACATTAAATCAATTATTTGTTGATCCAAACTATAACACCTCTTAATTAATATTTATAATATAGTATTCAACAAATAATTGATAATCCCTGTTGTCTCTGTAAGATAAATTTAAATTTCCATTCAGTTGTTTGTTTTTTGTAATTTGGTATAATTATTCCACAAAAAGAAATGAGGTGATTATTTTGCAAAAAGACAAACCATCATTACAAGAATACTATCAATCTGAAATACGTGATATTAAGGATATTCTTGATAATTTACAAAACGGAAGAATTTACCTACCTGGTGTTTATACTAACGCACAAAGTGACGGATCATTAGAAACTAATATTATTAATTTACGTAACAAATTAAATGAGTTATTTTCTAAAATCGAAAATGATAAACCATCAGATTTAGATAAATTAAGTGATATTTTTTAATAATAATAGCTTGACAACCGCACCCATTTTCAGCAGAATAGCTGCTCGCTCCGGGAAATCGGCGCAAAGTGGTTACCTATTATCGCTAGACACGTAGAAATACGCGAATAGCAACAATAAGTAACAACCGCATATTTCAGCGTCATAGTGACGTCCTGGGTTTCTCGTATGCTCCTGTTAGATTGGGATATTTCTATCCGTATGTACTCGTCTATTTATCGTCCTAGACGTGCGGTAGTCCTTAATTGAGCGTATTTGTACGCTGATTGTCCGCTTGTACATGCTTACCCTAGCCGTAACTAGCCGATAAACCATGCCGCGCCCTTAATGGTGGCGCTCACCAATTCGTCGCAACCGTAACAGGAAACGGCTTGACCTGCGATATATCCGAATTTACTGCGTTGGCTCGGCGTAACCTGACGTGTTTTTTAATGACGCTTAAACGGCTTCTCGTCAGTGAGCGTTCCTAAAAAAGACAATAGGAAAGCAAGCCTTTGCATTTTACGATTTTTCGAGGTAAAATGAAGGCATATCATCGCTCATATTCAGTTATGAGTGAAACACTTATGCTGGCGGGCATATTAGTGTTAAATCGGAATAAGAATAAGAAAGCTCTAGCGTTGTTTGCGCTAGGCTTTTTCTTTTATCTATAAGTCAAAATCATTTAATGGATTGTATTTCTCATTCTGTTCGTGTAGTGCCGATCCCCATAGCGCAAGGTACTTTTCTGTCATACTGAGATTTTTGTGTCTTAAAATTTTTTGAAGCGTGAAAACGTCTCCGCCCGACATCAAAAATCGGTGACTAAAAGTATGCCTAAATGTATGTGCTGAAAGTCGAACATCAGTAAAGTTCATGACTTCTTGTAACTTTTTAAACATGTTTTTAATTGAATCATAGGTCATTTGTGTATTGGTATACTTTACAAACACAAAATTTGATAACGTACCAAAGTGCCGTTCGCAAAACAACTTATATTCCAATAATTCTTGTAATACCTTTGATGTTAGCGGTACAGTTTCTTGTCTACGGTTTTTACCATAGATAGTCATTAAGTAGTTTTCTGCATCAATATCAGACCACTGCAAATTTAACAACTCTCCTATGCGTATACCAGTACCAAGTAACGTAGTAATAATGCAACTATTCCTGAACGCTATTAGTTGCTTGTCCTTCCCTTTTGTTCTCCTGTAATATGCCAACATTTTTCTTATATGAGCATCAGTAAATACTTCAATTTGAGTATCTTCCTTCATCTTGCTTATTTTGATAATTGGATTTTTCAACAAAAACTCATTATCTTGTAAATGATTAAAAAAGGCTCTCAAGTGTTTCAACTTTGTATTTATAGTAGGCGCTGAGTTTCCACGTTCATTTTTACAATAAAGTAAGTAACTTTTGATAATAGAAGGTGTAATATCATCTACGTCAACTATCTCTTTTTCATATAACCATCTTTTAAATTCTCTAAAGAAAGCCTTATAACTTTGCAATGTATATTTACTTAGATTTTGCAATTCCTTTTCGTCTAAAAAATCCTGTATAGCAAATTTCAATAACACAAAAAAGACACCCCCATTTAGATTCATTAATCTAAAGAAAGTGTCTTCGTTAATTAGAAAGGTGGCTGTATGACCCCACTATCCTAAATTACATTATGTATACTCGAAAATATTGACATGACAGCGTTTGTAGCGCATCACCGCCCCCTATTAAAATTTCATTCCTCGTAGGGTTATGGTGTGTACTCATAATAGGCAGGTATCCTGACTTATGATCATCGCTACTTTTCTCCTTCC
>NZ_LITM01000017.1:123298-125088 GCF_001275675.1 Lysinibacillus sp. FJAT-14745
GTGTCGGATTTGCACCGACTTCCCTTTTAAGTAAATTGCACGCAATTTACACCTATTACTCCACGCTATTCAGTTGTCAAATTAGCCGTTTTAAAGATGTCAGAAATTGTAGAGTAAATATTCCTTACTGACTATCAAACTAAATTGTAATGTGTAGTTTACCTACTGTCAAGAAATTGAAAAAGCGAAGAAAAAAGAGGGAAATTTCCCCTCTAATTAATCAACTTTTAAAAACTCTGCTTCATATATATCGGATTGGTTCATCTCAAATGTATTTGACGATGAATATATAATTTTATCTTGGAAATATACTTTTACATTTTTTATTTCAGCTAATTCTCCTTTTACTATTTTCACAAGCTCTTTCATATCAGAAGCATCAATATTTATCACAAAACAAATAGAATCCACTGCTGCAAATCCGCCATTATATTCAAAAATTTTATTGTCAATTATCAACTTATCAAAAGGTTCCATATCAATACCCCTATTCACCATCAATTTCAACTAAACATTTTGGTTTTATTTCACTGTAATATGTAATTAATTCTTTCTTAATATAAATTGAATATCCAACATTCGTTAAAACAACTTCAAAATTATCCGATTCAGTGTTATATCTAACAAAATCAATTTCACTGAAAACCTCTTCCTCTTGCATTTTATAACCGATTCAATAAGTAGAACGATTATCTATTAAGCCACTATGACTCATTAATAAATCTAAAAAATCATTTTCCATATCACACACTCCTCGTATTAATTTGCAAAATAAAAAGAAGAAGGTAAGCGAAATATAATCCCTCAACTTCTTCTTTTTAGATAGAAAGATATTCAAATACTTCAAACAATAAATATACAAGAATATGGACATGCACCAAGAAAGAGACATCAATCTGAAATTATTCAGTTCTATACACAATTTCTTCAAAGTAAAATTATATTTAGTGAATACAAATAAAAAAGAGGGGACGTACACAACGTGCGAACCCTCTTTTGCGTCGTACACAACGTACGACTTATTATTAAGTATATTCAAAAGAATTAAAAATATGACTGGAAATTTTAAGAGCATAAGTTCTAAGTCGTACACAACGTGCGAGTTAGTTACTGACGCTCTCAATAAATATCGAATTTAGTCGTACACAACGTGCGAGCAAATTCATTGTTTTATGTACAACTTAGTCATACACTGCGTGTGAGCAAGTTGTTTGTACCCTTATTATCATACAATTCGAGCTGATAGTCAATAAATTTATTCAACTTTTATAAATGGATTAGATAATAAAGTATGAGAGAACTGTTAGATAACTATTCATCTATTTTACATAACTCGTTATAAATTTGATCACTTAAATTACCATCTCGCCATTTTTTTGTGATTATCTAAGTTATGTGCAATATCATCATCTAACGCTCTAATAGTTATATTTGTAGTTAGATAATTTGGCTGAATACTTTCATCAATGTATTTATTGATCTGAACAGATACAACTCTATTATTCTGATTATTGCCATATGCATAATCTTCTAATTTATCGATAATACTCACTTTCTCTAAATGTTTTTCCTTACTCATTACGTATTAATTCCCCTTTTTATTGCTCATATCCCTCAATGACTAATAGCTTATTAGCTTCAGGTTTTTTAATATTAAAATACTTTGCAATTTCGTAAGCGCCAAATACAACCCACCTTCTAACACTGTCTGTGCTATGTGATAATCACAGTACATTCTTCGTTAGGAGGTTTTTTCATGACACAATCAGAACGACAAGCGATGTGGCAAG
>NZ_LITM01000017.1:127469-130428 GCF_001275675.1 Lysinibacillus sp. FJAT-14745
ACGTTCCAAAGAAAACTAATTAAAGCATACAACAAAGCGCCCACGGAAAAACACGTGGGCGCTATTTGACGCTTACGCAATTTCATCTGCTAATGCAGATTTAACCTTTTTAGCATCTAAATATTGTGTATTGATTTTTGTATGAAGCTGCTCACCATTTAATTAATCAGCGCTCTGATACGTATACAATACTTTTTATCTTCTCACCAAACGTTGAAGATAGAGTGTATTTCCAAAGTCAAATAACACAATATATTCCAGTTTCCTGTTCTTTCTCTTCAAGTTACCTTATTTCCCATAATGCGTTACAAAAAATTATCATTTAAAGCTGTCAAGGTAATTTCCTTTTTCAAAAATTTCTTTTGAACTTAGGGCGTCCATTCCTCTGATGTTAAAGTTGGGTTCAAATCAAGATAGGATTTAACCAACTGATAGCCCACACCGTAACCATAAAAACTAGGAAGGTCATTACCTCCCATAAGAATTTCGTAAGACCGATTAATGTCAGTCTTTTCGAGATCTAATGCAATTTTCGACCAATCATCTTTGCTGTATGTTGTATAAATTGGATAATAATAAATATCAGGATAAACTAGCTTATCAAACATAACCGCCTTTCCTTCAAATATTAGGTTATCCAAAATAGTTCTAGGTATATCTTTTCGTAAGTACTTCTCAGTCCAAACACTATGATGATATTCGTGAGCTATACCAGACCTTAAATCATTTTCGGTATAAGATATATTGTATAGGACTATTATTTTTCCTGCCCCCACTGTCAACATACTTGCTTTTGTATTTGTGACAGGCAACACACATACTGTTGTTTCATTTTCGGATGCAATAAGGTCTGAAGATTTTATAAGAGCTTCTTTAATAATTTTTTCTGTTTCTTCCCTGTCAATTTTTTCGCTTAATTTTTGATTTTCTGTTAGGCTATCAGGCTCTTCATTTAGAACTGGATAAGCCATATGAAGATATTCACCATTCTCAAAACAATCACTATATATTGGTTTAATTACCTCTTCATTATAAATCTCCAATTGTGAAAGTTCTTGATTACTTTTAACCTCATCTATATAGTTATTGTAAAGTTTATAGGCATTTACTATTTTAAACTTTTGCTTTGTTTGAGGATGTTCGAATGATGTAACTATATTTTCAATATCTTGATTTTCATCGAGAACGGTGCGTTTATTTATTGATTTTTCTGTTTGTGTACAGGACGTAAGTGTTAGAATTGAAATTATTAGAACAAATGCCACGACTATTTTTAGATAATTTTTCAATAGAATCCACCATCCTACTAAAAGGATTTTTTACTTCTTTACTATTAAATAAATTCTAATATCCATTCCTTTATATAAGGCTATTCCTCGAGATTTACGGTGTGCCAGAGAATCTTAATACAACTTCGGAGCTTTTCGCAGTTTAGTTGCTTGTTCAAATGAAAATGCGAATTTTATTAATACATCCTCACTAAATGCAGTTCCTGCGAATGTTACGCCAAACGGTCTCCCATTTTTCATAAACCCTGCTGGGACGGCAATAGACGGATAACCAGCTTTTGCACTAATTGTCGAACCTATATATGATGGAAAGAAAATCGCATCTAATTCATATTTTTTTAATGTATAATCGATTCCTTGCTCTTGAGAAAAATACAAATCCTCTAGTTTTGCATTTAAATAGTCAGATTCTCTTAACTTATTCGATAGTTTCTCTCTCGATTCCAATTTATCCTGACCATATTTTAACGACTTTCCTTTTGAACGTTTATTAAATTCGATTAACTCAGAGATAGAATGCACAGGCATGTGGGAAGGTAGATTGACAAGGAAATTATTTAAACTATGCTTTAATTCGTATTGCGGTACTCCCCATTTCCAGTCTCTATGAAAAGAAGGGATGTCGATGCCTTCAATAATATCGGCTCCTTGCTCTTTTAAAACCTGAATTGCATTTTGAAAAAGTGTTTCATCATATTCCCCTGAGTCATAATAAGCTTTTGAGGCATTATTATAAACACCAATTCTAGCACCAATTAAACTTGTGGCATCTAAAAAACTGGTGTAATCCTTATATAACCTTCTTTCACTTTTATAGGTAGCGACGTCGTCTTGATCTACTCCAGTTAATACGCCCAATAAAATAGCTGCATCTGTTACTGTTCTAGCCATTGGTCCTGCTGTGTCTTGAGAGTATGTAAACGGAATAATGCCCTGACGACTTATGAGCCCTACAGTCGGTTTTATGCCAACTACTGAATTTTGAATAGCTGGACTTAAAATCGAGGCGTCTGTCTCAGTTCCAATTGATAAAACAGAAAAGTTCGATGCGACCGCTACTGCCGACCCTGAGCTAGATCCTCCTACAAAAAGTTCTGGATCACCATAAGGATTAAGTGTTTGTCCACCTCGAGAACTATAGCCCGCCCACATTGTACTCGACATACCATTTGCTAATTCAGTCATATTTGTTTTTCCTAAAATAACAGCCCCTGCTTCACGAAGCTTTTTTACTAGAAACGCATCCTGCTTAGCTAAATAATTTTCTAATGCTATGACGCCTGCACTAGTATGCATAAAATCTTTCGTTTCGATATTGTCTTTTAAAACTACTGGAATTCCGTGTAGAGGCCCTCTAGCCCCTTTTATTACTCTTTCCTCATCTAAAGCTTCAGCAATAAATATAGCTTCAGGATTAATTTCAAGCATAGAATTAATTCTCTGTCCGCCTTGATGATCATACTTAGCAATTCTGTGTAAATAATACATTGTTATACCTGAATATCATTTACTGACAATTCTTCTCTAAGAAAGCAATTAAATTTTATCCCCATTTATATCTTCACCCCCTCTTTCAAGATTATACCAACAAATCAATTTATGGCTCATCACCAAAATCCGGGGATGACAAAATCAATGACCTGTTTCCAAACGTAAACGGAGGAAAAGAT
>NZ_LITM01000017.1:131690-166948 GCF_001275675.1 Lysinibacillus sp. FJAT-14745
TTCACTTTTTTTCTATACTTTAATGGGAATTTATTGAATTTTTTATGGTCAACCCCAAGTTATGGTGATGAGCCCAATTTATACTAAAAAATAATTTCATCTTTTAGTAAATTTCAGTCTCTCGCAGTTGAATACTCATGTATGCTAACTCAACGCTCTGCAAGTAGTTAACGTATAAACATAAATGTTAAACTGTCCCTCTCATATCAATCTAAGGGCTCTTGAACCACGCTCTCATATTTTTACATATAACTGGTAATTCCATTCGTCGCACAATCCCCAATTAATTACCAAATAATTATCTACTGTGCTACACTCTCTATACAGATAAAATTTTCGGTTACTTTAGAAAAAGGTGGGATGGGGATGCTTAGAGGCATTTGGGGTTTCTCAATGTACATATTTGGCGTGTCTTTATATATCAAATATTTTCAAAAAGTCAGTGAAGGATGGAATATAACCCTTCATGTTTTATCAGGGAGTTTATGTATTATAGGAATTTCATTAATTGTTCAAGCATTAAGAGTGCATAAATAATATCTCAAGAAAAGATCAGGTTGAGAGGTGAATGAAATTGAATAATATTAATATCCAATTTGGACCACTAATGCTTTTTCTAATTATGCTTGTTTTAGTAGTTAGTACTTTTGGATTTGTCATTAGAAAGCTGTTAGGTGTCGAAAGAAAGAAATGGTTTTCTTATAATCACCTTAACGAAAGACATAAAAAACTAGATTGGTCTGTACGAATAATTTTTACGATTCTAGTATTAATTAGTTCGTATTATATGATTTACAATGATCCAGTTAGCATTCCTTTGTATTTTAAAACATGGTTTATCTTAATTGTCTTTTTTATAACATCTGAAATGTTACGAGCATTTATGGAATGGAAATACGCGGAAAATAAAAAAGATTTTGTTGCTACTATCGCAGAAATGATGTTTATGATTAGCATAGTATTTTTGACGATAACAACTGATTTTTTCGGCTTATTTAATATTTAATTTCGAAGCAAAGTGTCTTTAGTTAATCAATGGACTTGATATAAAATAAAAAAGGCTATTTCGCAGAAAATTTATCCCTGCAAAATAGCTTTTTTTAATGAATAATATCAGGCGTGTTGATTAGGAAAAAATAAGTTTATTATTGAGCGATAAAAGGATTTTTTCGTTACCTCTTTGCCGATATATTTCATTTTAACTGATTGTAGCGTAGGGCTACTCGACTCCCGCGGGAAAGCGATAGAGGAACGAAGGCTAAAACCATCACATCCTGTGATAACGCCTTCGTGACCAACATCGTGTTGGCCCGAGACCCTGCACGGAGCGAAGTGGAGGAAGCGGCTCGACGCTCGCCCGCAGGAAAGCGAGTAGCCCGTAGCGGAAATCAGCCTCTTTGGATGTATAAAAATGGTTAATCAACACGCCTGGAATAATATATTTCTTTCAATTAGTGGCCACTAAATCTCTGTGTAAGCTTTTGTAAATTTTCAGCCTGTGCACATAAGTCTTGTGACACTACTATGTTGACCGCTTGCATGGAGGCACTTTGCTCATCAACTGACTGCAGAACGACTTCTGTAGAATTAGATAAACTATCCATTCCATTAGCGATTGTCGATACTAATTTTGTCACCTCATTCGCACTACTTGAAAGCTCTTCAGCTGTTGCGGAAATATCCTCTAGCTGGTTCGTCATTTTACTAACATGCTGCGAGATCGTACCAAATGATTTTGTAGCCTCATCAATAACATAGACGCCCTGTTGAACGTTTTTCAAGTCCTCTTCGACAGAGGTAGCTACTTGTTTTGTATCACTTTCAATGCCAACTACGAGCTCGACAATTTGAATAGCCGAATGCTTAGATTGCTCTGCCAATTTTCGAACTTCCTCCGCTACTACTGCAAAACCTTTACCATGCTCTCCGGCACGCGCTGCTTCAATCGCTGCATTTAATGCAAGCAAATTCGTTTGATCTGTAATAGCCGTAATCATGTCTGTCATAGATTTGATATCTGTCATTTTTCCAGATAATTGCTGCATTAATTCACTTGTTTTTTCAGTAGAAGTTGAAATAAATTCCATCTGATTTTTAGCCACATGTAAAATTTCCGCACCGTTTCCTGCAATGTCATTTGCTTCTTTTGCATGATCAAATACATCTTGCGTTGCCACGGTAATACGTTCAATGCCATCAGCAGTTTCTTGCATAGCAATCGCACTTTCATTTGCAGACTGTGCTGCTTTCTTAAGACCCTCAGTCGTATTCTCCATTTGTGAATCAACTTCATTAACAGCATTTGTAATTTCATTTGTACTTGCTGATAGCTCCTCTATGCTCGCTGATAAATCTGTAGAACTACTCGCAATTTTTTGTGTCATCGTATGTAATTGTTCCTTCATCTCTAAAAACGCTTTAGCTAACTCTGAAATCTCATCATTGGAATTTATCTCAATAGGAAAAGTTTGCAAATTCCCCTCAGCTATAGCTTGAGCGGATGCAGCTAATTGTTTAATTGGCTTAATAATTTTATATTTCACATAGAAAATATAAGAAATCGCCATAGTGATCCCTATTACCGTTAATAAAGTCGATAGCCATCCTAATGATGTTAATCTTGCTAGGTCAATGATTAAAATGACAACCATGAGAACACTTAAAGTTGAAAAGCCAATTATACTTTTTTTCCGTAAACTCATACTAAATACCCCCAACTATTATATTATCCCAATGTAGTCATTATAGTTGAAATCACCTGAAATTCATAGAAAAAAGTCCAACTTTTGTAAGTAAAAAGTTTTACCAACGAGGAAGTACTTTCGTAGCATCAAAACCATTGTTTCAATGAAGAGGTGATATAAAATGACATAATAGTTTTTAAAAACATGAAAGCACTTTGCCTTAGACAAAGTGCTTTCATAATAAATTATTTTAATTTCATAATACTTGATCCGGCAATACCTGGGTGTGTCATCTCATATGGATCTAAAATTAAATCTAATTGTTCTTTCGTTAGCACACCCTCTTCAATGCAAAGCTCACGAATTGAACGACCTGATAAAATTGCTTCACGCGCAATTCGTGCAGCTACCTCATAGCCAATATGCGGGTTCACTGCTGTTAACACACCAACGCTTTTTTCCACATATTCTTTCATGCGGTCTTCGTTTGCTTCAATATCCTTCAAGCAATTTTGTGTAAATGCTCGGAACACGTTATTCATAATGCTAATAGATTGAATTAAGTTAAAGACTAGCACAGGCTCCATAACGTTTAATTCTAATTGTCCTGCTTCAGATGCTAAAGAAATCGTATGGTCATTACCAATTACTTGGAATGCCACTTGGTTCAGAACCTCTGGCATAACAGGATTTACTTTCCCAGGCATAATAGAAGATCCAGGTTGACGTGCTGGTAAAACGATTTCCCCTAATCCAGCACGTGGACCAGATGCCATTAAACGAAGGTCATTAGCGATTTTCGATATATTAATCATACAGATTTTTAATGCGCCAGATACTTCTGTATAAGCATCAGTATTTTGTGTTGCATCCACCAAGTGTGTAGCGCCTTTAAGCGGCAATCCAGAAATTTCAGCAAGGTGAACATCAACTGATTGAATATAGTCAGGAAATGCATTTAATCCTGTACCAACAGCTGTTGCTCCCATATTTACATCATATAAATTTGGGCGAGTTTGGCGAATACGCGCAATATCACGAGTGATAACACGGCAATATGCTTCAAATTCTTGCCCTAATCGAATCGGTACAGCGTCTTGTAAATGCGTACGACCCATTTTAATAACATGCGCGAATTGCTCCGCTTTTTGGTGGAACACCGCTTGCATGTTTTCCATTGTAAGAAGTAGTTCATCTATCAAATGCAACACAGCAATATGAATAGCTGTTGGGAAAGCATCGTTTGTTGATTGTGACATATTAACATGGCTGTTTGGGCTAATTGATTTGTAGTCCCCTTTTTCTTTGCCTAAAATCTCTAAGGCACGGTTAGCGATGACTTCGTTGGCATTCATATTAATAGATGTGCCAGCACCGCCTTGGATTGGGTCAACGATAAATTCAGCATCCCATTCGCCATCAATAACTTCTTGTGCAGCTTCGACAATTGCATCTCCGATTTCTGTTGAAAGTAGGTGTACCTCCATATTACTCAAAGCAGCTGCTTTTTTTACAATACCCATTGCTTTAATAAGAGAAGGGTGAATTGTATAACCTGTAATCGGGAAGTTTTCAGTCGCACGAAGCGTTTGAATCCCGTAATAAGCATTGCTTGGTAAGGCACGTTCACCTAAAAAGTCTTTTTCTATACGTTGTGTGGACATAATTGTCGTCTCCTTTTATGTAATACTCACACTTGATAGTAGCTAATAAATGCAGTATTGTAAACAGTCATTTGTCTGTAAAATGAAAAATTCCACGAAAAGATATTATTATTCTCTAAAAACCTAGCGCTACTCTGAAACCATTACGATTTAAGGTCACCATTTTTTACTTTGTTTAGCAATTTTTCTCGTTATTATTAAAGGGTTAAAAGCAAGAATGCCCTTATATCAACAGGAAATTAATTAAAGCTGATTTTAGAAACATAAGGTGAAACTTTAACTAGTGGGTTAATTATTAATCTTCACCAATCGGACTATTACAATGCGAGATAAATATTGCCAATCGTTCAGTAATCACAATAATAAAAGAAGCTGAACTAATTGTTTGTATTAGTTCAGCTAAATTTAAATAATTATAATCGTTCTAAATTACTATTTATTAGAAGAAACTGTAAAACGACTGTTTACATGTTTTGGATTTTCAATTTCATCTAACATTGCAACGGCATAATCTGCATAACTAACATAACTTTCACCAGCAGCATTTACAAATAAATGATCTTCTCCAGTAGTATAGCTACCAGTACGTGGACCTTCTGGATCAAAGAAAGCAGATGGGCTTAAAAATGTCCAAGTAATAGTTGATTGTTGTAAGTCACGTAAATTTTCACCTTGGTTTTTAGCTGTCGCATAAAACATTTCTGGAAAATCTGGTGTATCCATTACACGAACAGTTTTCTCTGGGTCTACAAACAGACTACCCGCTCCACCGACAACAACTAATTTTGTATGAATACCAGTGAAAATATCAATTAAATGTTGGCCAGTTTTCACATGTAATTCCTCCTGACCAAAAGGAGCGCCAAACGCATTTACGACTACGTCAAAGCCTTTCACATCTTCTTGAGATAATGCAAAGACATCCTTTTCAATGACTGGCATATTTGTTGTTACTTTTGAAGCCGATCGTACAATTGCAGTTACATGATAACCACGTTGCAGTGCCTCCCCTACAATTTTTTGTCCTGCTTTCCCTGTTGCACCAATTACTGCAATTTTCATATTAATAATTCCTCCTATTTTTATTTGTAACCATTTTAGTTACAGGTTAGATACAAAAGACCGACTTCGTTGATGTTAACGAAGTTGATCTAGCACATCCTGTAAAGTTTGTGCATGTAGTTGTTCTTCCATTGCATGCCAGACAGATGTATAAACACCTTCCAATGTCCGTTGGATTTTTCGACCAACCGTACATGCTGGATTTGGCTCATCATGAATCGCAAATAGCTGCTCTGGCCCATCAATCGCATGGTAAATAGCTAATAGCGTTAAATCTTTCGGCTCCACTAATAAGTCATAGCCAGCAATACCTGATTGCGATGTTAATAAGCCCGCTTTTTTTAGCACACCAATCATTCGTCGTACGACAACTGGATTTGTATTGACACTCCCTGCGATATACTCAGACGTCAGCTGACTTTTATCAGATGTTGTTGCAATGAGAGAAAGAATATGGATCGCTACCGAAAATCGACTGTTCACCATATGTATCACCACCTGTTGTAACCATTATAGTTACAGGTATAAATAAAAGCAAACAAATTGCTCTATTTGCACCTGTATTTATTTTTTCCATTTTCGAAGTATTATACGATAATTATACTTTCTTTACGTAAATGACTAATTCTTGTCGTATTTCTCCATCTTGCTCATAAAAGTCTAAATTATGGAACTCATACTTAAAATGGCCAATCGGAAACGTCACACTTTCCCCCTGAGCCGCTGCTAATATACCTGCCACATCATGTGACACCATTTGTAAAAGCTCTGTCCCTAAAACCGAATCAACAAATATCACGTTCATTATATAACACCTCCTCAGCTATTATAGCTTAGAAGACGCTTACATTTATAGTTTTTCTTTATAACCTTTCAGGCGAATTTCCTCAATGACTTGCATCATATTATGTATTTGCTCCTGCGTTAATTTTGTAGAGATGTGTGGTAGCTCAGATTCCTCTTTTGGTTGAGGCGTATTCATAAGCAATTTCGTCCTTAAACGCTGCTCACGTTCTCTTCCGTCTATTTGAAAAATCAATGATCTCCTCACATCATTCACCTCTAAATTTTTAATAGGACTTCCAGATTTATTATATCGGAAAAATTTCATAATTTTAAACATCCTTCATATAAAGTGCTAGAGAATTTGGCTCTTTCTTTTGGCATTTTATCTTGTGCTTTGATGATTCTATCCGTCGCCTGGCGGTTCTATCCACGATTTTGTGGGTGCTATCCACGTTTTTGGCTCTTCTATCCGTCGTTTTGGCCTTTCTTTCCGTCGTTCTGGCTTCTTTCCGTCGCTCTGACCTTTCTTTCCGTCGCTTTAGCCTTTCTATCCGTCGCTCTGGCCTTTCTTTCCGTCGTTCTGGCTTCTTTCCGTCGCTCTGACCTTTCTTTCCGTCGCTTTAGCCTTTCTATCCGTCGCTCTGGCCTTACTATCCGTCATTCTGGCTTCTTTCCGTCGTTCTGGCTTCTTTCCGTCGTTCTGGCTTCTTTCCGTCGCTCTGACCTTTCTTTCCGTCGCTCTGGCCTTTCTTTCCGTCGCTCTAGCCTTTCTTTCCGTCGTTCTGCCCTTACTATCCGTCGCTCTGGCCTTTCTTTCTGTCGTTCTGGCTTCTTTCCGTCGCTCTGACCTTTCTTTCCGTCGCTTTAGCCTTTCTTTCCGTCGCTCTGGCCTTTCTTTCCGTCGTTCCGGCCTTTCTTTCCGTCGCTCTGACCTTTCTTTCCGTCGCTCTGGCCTTTCTTTCTGTCGTTCTGGCTTCTTTCCGTCGCTCTGACCTTTCTTTCCGTCGCTTTGGCTTTTCTATCCGTCACTCTTGCCTTTCTTTCCGTCGTTCTGGCTTCTATCCGTCGCTCTGACCTTTCTTTCCGTCGCTCTGGCCTTACTATCCCTCACTTTGGCCATTCTTCCGTCGCTCTCCTGGCCCTTCCCTTTGCTTTGTCTTCTCTATCCGTCACTTCACTATCGATAGCTAAAAAAAACAGCAACCAAAACGGCTGCTGCTTTAATTTAAACGGCAATTGGTGCTTTAATTGTTGGGTGTGGATCATAGCCCTCAATCGAAAGATCTTCGAGCTCTATGTCGAAAATTGACGTTTTATTTGGATTAATTTTTAAGGTTGGTAGGTCCTTAGGTTCACGTGAAAGCTGTTCTTTTACTTGTTCCACGTGGTTTGCATATATATGAGCATCCCCAATGCTATGAATAAATTCGCCAACTTCTAATCCACATTCATGTGCAATTAAATGTGTCAGTAATGCATATGATGCAATATTAAATGGACAGCCTAGTAATGTATCAAGGCTTCTTTGCATTAGTTGACAGCTTAATTTACCATTTGCGACATAAAATTGGAACATAACGTGACATGGAGGCAATGCGGCTTTGCTGCCCTTTGCTCCAGCATTGATAACATCCTCTGGATTCCATGCATTGACAATAATGCGTCGAGAATCTGGATTGTGTTTGATTTGATCGATTACATCTTGTAATTGATCGATGCTTTCTCCTGTTGATGTTGTCCAATTACGCCACTGTTTGCCATAAACATTCCCAAGCTCTCCGTATTTACGTGCAAATTCATCGTCTGTTAAAACACGCTCACAAAATGAAGCTAACTCTTTTTTGTAGTCAGCATTGAAAGACTCGTCCACTAAACAACGACGGCCAAAGTCTGTCATATCAGGACCTGTATATTCATCAGATTCAACCCATTTTTTAAATGCCCATTCATCCCAAATATGGTTGTTGTTTTGCAGTAAATAACGAATATTTGTATCCCCTTTGATAAACCAAAGTAGCTCGCTTGCTACAAGCTTGAATGGTACACGTTTAGTCGTTAAAAGAGGAAAGCCTTTGCTTAAATCAAATCGCATTTGATAGCCAAATACACTATATGTACCTGTTCCTGTACGATCTTCCTTTTTAACGCCATTGTCTAATATATGTTGTAGTAAATTTAAGTACGCGATTTCTGGATGCGCCATGTTAATAAACAGCTCCTTCAAGTATGCTGTTGACCATTATAACATCTTATAACTACATTTGGACGCCCAAAAATAAAAACTATATTTACATGTCAGAGCCAAAGGAATTGTACTCTAGCTCTTTTGAGATTTCACTCTCAATCGTGACAAAAAACATTGGCACCAAAATAATATTAAATAATATAGGTCCAATAATAAGCAAGAGATTAATCCCTGGGGAGAAATAGAGACCAAACGCAGTCATTAACCCTGACATGACAAGAAAAACAATTTGCACACCGATAATCATTAACGGAATGATTTGGTACAGATAGTTAAGCTTTCGGAACTGATGCATGTTTTCTGGGTCTTCAATAATTCGCTTTTTTAAACGCCTCGATAAAATAATACAGGCAATAAACTGTGCCATAATAAAGCTAAAATAAATAACACTTTGTAGTACCATTTGCCCTTTCATAACCGTGCCATTAAAATGTCCTACCCGCTGCTGTAGAAGCTCGTTGACCTCTCCCTCATAAACATATTCCTGTTCACTAAAATTAGTGGACGGTGTCACAAAGCCAAGAGTTGCCCAATCCTTTGAGTTGGATTTCCAGTCGATTAATTTGCTAGCCAAAATACGTAATTGAATGGCATCATTTTCACCAAACATACCTACTAAAAAAGTATAGGGTATCGCTACCTTCATTTGCCCATTTTGTTTTTCATTAATTAAATCTTTAATGTAAAAAGTATACGCAACATCTGTCTGGTCGGCTTCATAACGGGCATCCCCGATCTTCCAATGACTTGCTAAGGAAGATTCAATATTATTCTTCATTTCAACATACGGCGTATCATTATGTAAATGCTTAGGAATCTTATAGACAAAGTGATTGTCACCCCCAATAATGCAAATATCTACTTTCACCGCATCATTCACAAAGTTCTTAGCGATTGTTGTCTTCGGGTACGACATTATGACGACTAGAAAAAAAAGGATTAGTGGCAATCCTTTCTTTTTCATGCAATGCTCCCCCTTTTCGTCACATATGCTAGATTTACATTATCATAGGCTACACCGAAAAAACTATTTCGTTATTCCGAAAAAGCAATAGTGGTTTTCCGAAACACCTTATTTCGGTATTCCAAAATTACCAAAAATTATGGATAATATATAGGTACTTAAGATGGAAATGGGGCAATATTATCATGCAAATATATGTGAGAAAACTATGAGTAAATGGACATATAGTATTTTCATAACCTACCTACTCCTCGGTATTTATGTGCTTGTAGTGGCAATGCGAATACCTTTAATTTTAATTTCTGTGGACACAACTAGCGGACAACCTATTATAGATGAATCCTATTATCCCGATTGGGCACAGCAAAATAATATTGAAAAAGGAGATCTTCTACTGACAATCGATGGCAAGCCTGCAGAAGATGTTCGTTCTATCCAACTCGATTCTGTCGTTAGAAGTGCTAATGAACTAACGTTTATGAAGCCTAATGGTAATGTTCATTCTGTTACAATTAAGCATAAAGATATTCCGGAAGAATTTTATTTGCAAATTGTTTTTCCTCTGTTTTATTTTGTCTTATCTTTTGGCGTCGCTCTCTATTTATGGCGAAGAAATCAAGATAATCTGCTAACTAGTCTACTAACATTATTTTTATTAACTTGTTCATTGGCTTATATAAGTACAGGAGCCTCAGCTAGAGGAAATCTAATTGGATCATCAGTAATCACTATTGGCATCGTTTTATGCATTGTACTTTTTATTCACTTTTTACAATTTTATTTCCGCTACCTAAATATAGAATGGCGCTACATCAATACTAAGAGGCTTTATCTAATAGTACTATTGATAGCTTGCTGTGATTTCATTGAAATAGTTAATTCTGACTTCAGGACGATAGCATCATTAATTAACTTAGGAATGTTTGCTGTTCTAGTTCTCTATGCCATCTACATTTTACTAACGAGTTATTTACGAACTAAACTGGCAAAAATCCGCCTGATCACTATTGCGTTTATTACGCCTTTCTTGCCGTTTTTACTGTTATTCGTCATTCCTGAAATAGTAGGTTTGAACCCTATTTTACATGCTGAGGTAGCGGCATTATTTTTATTGTTTATTCCTTTTTCTTTTATCTTCATTCAAGTGAATGAACGATTATTCGATATTGAATATCAATTATCTCGTTTGCGCTATTATTCAACACTTGCTTTTTTTAGTGCATTACTATTAACTACGGGCATTACCATACTGTTTATAGACAAATTATCGATTATTAACATTACAAGCATCTATATACTTGTATTCTTCGTCATCATTGCTAGCTTCTATATAAAAGAGCAGCTTGATTTTAAGTATCGAAAGATTATTTTTTCCTCTACTGGCAATTATGTACATAATTTATATGCTGCCGTTAATCGTATGGGTAAAGCTAAAAATCAACAAGAATTACTGGATCAATTCAAATATGAAATAACCGAAAAGCTCGGTACTACAGCTTTTACGATTACAACAACAACGGAAGATGTGCCATACACTCGTGGTGAAGTGAACATAGTGAATGAAATGACTCACCTGCTATTACATGATTCAGGTGAAGAAAAAATCATGTTAAACATAAGACATGTATTACAACAAGAAGAGCTTCTTTGGTTAGAGTTACTTGCCCTTTATGTTTCAATGTTTATTGATAATTTAAAGCTAATTGAAGATTTAGTATGTGAAATAAGGCTGATGAAGGATAACCATGATACACAGCTTCCTTGGCTCGATAAATTATTATGGAATATTATTGAAAAGGAAAAAAGTATTTTAGCCCAGGAATTACATGACACTATTTTGCAAGAGCAACTTCATTTAGCGAGAGAGCTAGATGTACTTGCTAGCTCGCCCGATATAAAAAAAGAAAAAGTTTTAGATATTCGAGAGCAATTGCTAAATGCATCGAAGGATTTACGGGAGTATTGTGAGAATCTAAGCCCTCCATTACTAGACACATTTGGGCTACAAATCGCTTTAAAAAAGCTGACTCAAAAGGTGAAAATACGGGCCGACTTTTTGTTAAACACCCAAATAGAACGTGTCCAATTCCAGGATGTAACCTTACATTTAGTCGTCTATCGTCTTGTGCAGGAGCTTTTAAATAATGCAATTAAACATGCTGAGGCAACTGAAGTTTCACTAACACTACAAGCGATAAATGGTGGTTTCATCCTCCAATATGATGATAATGGTATTGGAGCAAATATTGAAGATTTAATGCAATCTTCCGCTTCTATGGGCATCAACGGTATTCGAGAACGTGTCCGTGCTTTTAATGGAGACATCACAATAACCTCCAGCCATAATGAAGGAATGCATATATTTATTCAAATACAAGAGGACGTGGAATCATATGATTGATATTCTTATTGTAGATGACCATCCTGTCGTTTTAGATGGTACAAAAACTTTATTACAGGATTTAATAAATGTTCGGATAGACACAGAGCAGGATAGTGCAGCTGTTCTGTCGAGAATGGATGCTCAAGCTTTTCAATTATTTTTAATTGATATTAATATGAAACCACTCAATGGCATCCAACTGTCTGAAATGATTAAGAAAAAACAACCAGAAGCACTTATACTGCTCTATACAGGCTATGAGCTTTCCGATTATTACGAACTACTGATCGAGAAAAAAGTCGATGGACTATTATCAAAGCTTGCCACGAAAGAGCAAGTGATTCAAACCATTCAAGCCGCGCTAAGAGGCGAGATCCTACTAGCAGCTGATTTTTTAGATTTTGTACATCAGCGGACCAATCTACCAAATGTGCAACAAGATGTTTTACTAAGCGAGAAGGAGCAAGAGATTTTACAGCTTGTCGCGCAAGGCTGTACAAACAAAGCAATCGCTTCAGCTATTGGGGTTACACAACGCACCGTTGAAAACTATTTATCCAAACTTTTTGTCAAACTAAACGTAGAATCACGTGCAGAGGCAGTAATTGTCGCTAAAGAGAAAGCTTGGATTAACTAAATATATTAAAAATATGTAAATTTTTTCTTAATAAAACGGAATATACTGGATAAATGTCTGAAACTGTTATATAATTAAGATAATAATTACATTACTTCATCTTAACCGTTAAAATCACGTATTCAAAAGTAATACGAGCTTTTGAATATGTGATTTTTTTGCAAGCGATCGAAGGAATATGATTGTTTAATTTTTTTGGGAGGTTGTTCACATGACACAAGGTACAGTAAAATGGTTTAACGCAGAAAAAGGTTTTGGTTTTATCGCGGTTGAAGGTGGAAATGATGTATTTGTACATTTCTCTGCAATTCAAACGGATGGCTTTAAAACTTTAGATGAAGGCCAAAAAGTGGAGTTCGGCGTAGAAGAAGGTAACCGCGGACCACAAGCAACTAATGTTGTAAAGATTTAATTAGCTTTAGAATAAACAGTGCAAAATTCAAGAGACATCCAAATTGCGGATGTCTCTTTTTTAGTTTACTATATTCAACTTAGCACCCTTACGCGTAAGAATGTAAACCTGCAATGACAAGATTCACAAATACCTGGTTAAACACGATAATTCCAAAGCCAATAATCGCTAGCCAAGCTGTCCTTTCCCCTTCCCAACCTTTAGAAAGTCGGAAATGAAGGAATGCGGCATAAAATAAAAATGTTATAAGTGCCCACACTTCCTTAGGATCCCAGCCCCAATATCTACTCCAAGCAATCTGTGCCCAAATCATGGCAAACACCAGACCTCCTAAAGCGAACAATGGGAAACCTATAACAACAGCTCGATATGAAATTTCATCCATTAATACTGGCTGTACGCGGTTTGTTAATGGCTTTAATAAAACAATTAACCGTCTTCTCGTAATGAGCAAAATCAACGCATATAAAATCGTTCCAGTGATAAATGACCATACTATAGAATTCAATTTCTTCGCATCTATCTTATTGGTAATCTGTAAAACGCCAACCTGATCCCCACTTGCTGTTACTGCATCTTTATTGACAATCAGCGGTTTCATCATATAAACGGCTGTTTCTTTCACCCCTAGCTTATTTTCAAATTGAACCTCGGTTTTATCTGCTGCTAAGTTAAAATATGTGCCCACACCGATAAAGCCAATTACGACAATTAAACAATATAGCACAAATTCCAAGGAAACTGTACTAATAGAAAATTTAGAAACATCTAATGTTCTTAATAAATATATAATACCTGTTGCGAACGAAATCGATAATATTGCACTTGAAAATGCAACTGTCATCACGTGAATCGTTAACCAATTGCTTTGCAGTGATGGAACAAGTGGTGACACCGCTTTTGTAAAAACGCTTCCATAACCGAGAATAAGTAATGACACAGGGATAGTAAACAAACCTACTACAATTTGCTTATATAAAAAATGAATGATCAAATAGCTACCAGTAAGCATGATGCCAAAGAACGTCATAAACTCATACATATTACTTACAGGTGCATGATCAACGGCAATCCACCTTAAAATGAAATACACTAGCTGTAAAGCAAAAGCAATATATGTAAGTAGAAGCCCGACTTTTCCAAATATCTTCCCTTTTGATTTCACAGCAAGCCCAATCGGTATAATGGCAATCAGTAGTAAAATAAATGCCCCGAACAATGAATTACTACTTAAACTTAATAATGTTTCTTTACTCAATGTAACATCCTCCAATGTATTTTTTGGGAAACCGCATAATTATCCCCAATAAAAAGAACGTCATTGATTAAAATAAGTGCCATCATTTCCCTTTAAATAATTTTATTTTTCGGAATTGTTACAATTTCATGGCGTAAAAAAACATACAGTAATGAAGAATTCTCTAAAAGACGTCCTCATGTCAAAAAACCATCTATGCAATTAAATAGATGGCGAATTGCAAAAAGATGGCATGTCTCTACCTACATCTTACTAAAAATTGAAATAAAAGTCTATTTCTTTCGAGGTAGCTATGTGACAATAAGTATGCGCAAATGTTACATAACGTTATGTTAGACAAGTGGAGGTTTACTATGAAACAAAATATTTATGACCATCCGGAATTTTTCCGTCAATATCAAAAGTTACGTCAAGGACCATACAACTTCAATAATTTGCTTGAACAACCAGCGTTAAAATCATTACTTCCTAATTTATCCAACTTACAAATACTTGATATCGGCTGTGGAATGGGAGAATTTGTGTACTATTGTATAGCAAATAACGCACAGCACGTAACCGCTATTGATGTTTCACAAAATATGCTAGCAATTGCTCAACGTGAACATGCTCATCCGCATATAGACTACTATTTGCAAGCAATAGAGGATTATCATGCAGCTCCTAACAGCTTTGACTGTATAACGAGCTCGCTTTCCTTGCATTATATTAAGGATTTTAATGCAGTGATTGGTAAAATTGCAAAAATCCTTCGTCCAGGTAGTGTTTTTATTTTTTCTGTAGAGCATCCGATCGTTACAGCTCGTCAAACAATGGAGGATAATTAGCTTTATGATGACAACGGCAAAAGGAGCCATTACGCGATTGACCATTACCATGATGAGGGCTTGCGTGAGCGAACTTGGTTTGTGGATGGTTTTGATCAATTATGCCTCGGCATAATTGCGTCCGGAATCGGCTTTGTGCTTGCACAAAGAACTCCTTTCCGATTCCGTGGCATCCGCCGGAGGCTTTAACTTATTTCATCGTAGCATTTCTACAATCATTAACACATTAATTGCACATGACTTTACGATAGAAAAAATACTAGAGCCGCTTCCTGATTCAGAGGCTATTCAAAAACTGCCTTCCTTAGAAAAAGAGCTTCGTCGCCCCTCTTTTTTAGTAATACGAGCTAGAAAATAAGCTTTCATATTGTAAGGTCTCGCAGCAGTACTTCTACTGTGAGGCCTTGCTAATTCTTTAACTTCACATAAATAATTTCCGGATCTCCCTCGTCTAAGTTTTCTATAAACCCACTTTTTATAAACCCTGCCGTTTCAAATACTTTATGCATACTAGTATTTGATTGGTTTGTAGATGAAAAGATTTTCGGAGTGTTAGCCATTTCTATATAAAAAGCTAATAATGCTGTGGCAACTCCCTTTCTTCTCTCGGATGGCTTAACAATAACTAATGAGATGAAGCAGTTTTCAAAGAAGTCATTCGTAAAAATAAGAAAACCAGTAATCCCTTTTTCAGTTTGTTGAATGATACATCGTTTTTCGTTAATTGCTGTTCGCAAATATTTGCTTCTCGAAAAATCTCCAATTACTTCTTGATCAATCGCACATATTTCATCGAAATGCTCCATACGTGCTTCCAGTAAATCTATCAATTTTGTTCACCTCTTTAAATCAATATTCATAGCTTATGCGGAGAAAATATTTTTCTGCAAAGTGACGTAGCTTCATTCAGTAATATACAAATATTTACAATCAAGTATTTCTCTATCTATTCTACTTAATATAATAACTCATCACTTTAATCTCACCTCTGAACCCTGTTGCCAGCCTTCCTTCATCGACAAATCCACATTTTTTATAAAGTGACTGTGCGGCAGTATTCGGTGGATTAACCCCTAACACAAGCTCATTGATATTTGGAAAATGCTCCAAAACAAAGTCCGGCAAAAGCTGTATTGCTGCCTTCGCATAGCCTTTACCTTGTTCATAAAAGTCTGTCGAAAAGGCACGAATTAAAATTGCCTGTTCATTAGAGGAATATGGCTTAACACCCTCATTTTCATGTAACACAAAGAAGGTCACGAGCTTGTCTTCATCTACTACAAGAATGGCATGACGATTTTTATCCTGTTTTACTAGTTCAATACTTGCTTTCGGAGACATTGTATAGCGAAGCTGCTCCTCTGTGATCGTATATCGTTCAATGAAGTGATCATCTTTTTCTTCATAAAATTTTAATCTCACCGAAACCCTCTCCCTTTCATCTTTCGTCGTTGTAATCAACCTAATTAATCTCCCCTTCTTTCTTCTTTAGATTGGTCTTGGCACAATTATATTGAACAAATGACAAATATAATGTATTCTAACATGATTTAGAAATTTATTGTGGAGTAGGTGTAAATTTTGGAATTACTAAAGAGAGCACAAGAGCGAAAAGAAACTGCCTCGCTCATTCTAGAAGAATTGGAACTACTAGAAAAATGGAATACAATTGGTCAAGCTTATGTTGTCGGCGCTACAGCGTATGATTTACTAGTGGATCAAGATATCGATATCGAAACATTTTGTGTTCGGCCGAATGCAGCGGAAGCCATGTCAATATTAGCGAACTTAACTGGCAATCCGAAGGTCATAGAATTAAAGTATCGTAATTATTTAGAAACACCATTTAATGGTTACTATTTTAAAATACAATATGAGCATGCCCCATTAGAAATTTGGAATATTGATATGTGGCTGTTTTCTGAAACACGAAAAGGTCCTCTATCAAGGGATTTAGTATCGTTAATGAACGACTCCTTAACAATAGAGAGTCGAAAGTATATTTTAAATATAAAAGAAGAACTGCTAAAGAAATCCATAGCACTTCCTTCGATTTATGTATATGAAGCAGTGTTAGATTACGATATTCGGTGCATAGACGATTTTCTATATTGGATGGAAAAACAAGATGTAGGTAACCAGTCCCATTGGCGTCCTTCAAACAACAATAAATAAAAATCAGATGTTCCTTTTAACTGTCCTTCTTGCTCTTATACAGACCTGATTAAAAATATTTGTTTCTACTAATTACCAAAAATGCTACTATAAAGTTATCTAAACTAAAGGAGTTGTGCATATGAGTGCGGAAATTGCAGTAGATGTTTTGTTTAAACAACAAATAATCAAAGGGGTGTAGACTCTAACTGCAGCCCTTGAACAAGGGAGAAAAAATGGAAAATTATTTGAAAGAATTTCTTACAGGTCAATCTATTACTTTACAACAAATGACTTCCTCCGACTTAGAAGCATTTGTAAAAATTGAAAGTGAAAAAAAGTCGTTGCTGCTTGCCAACGACGAAATTCCCTTCCCAAATACCTTTGAGGATCATGCTTCATTCTTTCAAAGTATTAGTGGCAAAAAAGAGGAGTTTATCTTCGGTATTTTTGAAAAGTCGACTAATGAGCTTATCGGCTCCTGTGGTGTCTATGGCATCAACTGGCAAAATAGTACTTGCTTTGTAGGCATCTCAATTGGTGAACAATGGCACGGCAAAGGGCTTGGAACCGATGCCATGAAAACTCTTATTCATTTTATTTTTAATTATATTTCCATTAATAAAATTAAGCTTCAGGTTTTCAGCTTTAATAAAGGAGCTATTCGTTCCTATGAAAAATGTGGCTTTACAAAAGAAGGTATTCTACGAAATGAGATTTTCCGCTTCGGCCAATTTCATGATGTAGTTTTATTTGGTCTATTACGAGAAGATTGGCTCAAATAGGATAAGCAATTTTCCTCAGGTGATGGAAATACTTCGAATATCTCGATAAATCCATGATCCTTTTCGATAAAATGAACTAAGGGGCTGCCAGTAGACAGCCCCTTTTAGATTCAAATTTATTTACAAAATTGACACCCCATCTTTATTCCCAAATTCTTTGAACATCACTTAACACGAAATGCTGAAACGTTAGTTGATACACATCAGGCATTGAAAGTTTCTTCCAAAATGAGGTATCATACTGAGCATCAAAATATTGCATCATTAAGACCATTATATTGCCGTGTGTTCCGATCACTATATTGTCATGTGGATGTGCAAGTATAATTTTTTTCAAGGTAGTAATAGCTCGTTCCTGTGCGGTATCATTTGATTCTCCACCCTCAAATGCAAAATTCGGATACCTCCATACATGATGAATGGCAGCGTCAAAATCAAATATTTTTCCATTAGATTAGATAGTATTCTTTCTTTAAATGAATCAATCGTTTTTATCTGTAATTTATGTTCCTGTGCTATGCCCTCAACCGTCTGAATGGCTCTTTTATATGGACTTGAATATATCGTATGGATATTTTTATTTTCAAATAATCTAGTAACACGATCCCTTTCCTCAAACCCTTTGCCAGAAAGCGGACGATTGTACTCATCTGCTGTATAATGAGAATGAGCGTGTCTTACAAAATATATTACAGTCATTATAATTCCCTCTATTTTTCTTCAGATTTTGCTTTCTTTTCTTGCATATAATTGTATAAGTCAACCTTCCACATACCATCCTCTTTTAGTAAGGCAAATACCTTAAGGTAATGGGAGCTTCCAAAAATTATCTCTAAATGAACAATTGCAATACTTTCGGTGCTAGTTTCTTTATTCAATGAAATATTATCGTAGTATCTGTACATTAAATAATCCTGTATTTGCTCATCTAATAAATAATTTATATACTCATCAATAAAAGTTTCTTTATCTGGAAGCTCATTGTTATTGTAGGTAATTGCATATAGTTTATCGAAATTATGCTTAAATACTAAATTCATCATTATTAACACCATTTCCTCTGGTGTAAAAGTCTTTAAACTATTCATATTCCCTTTGCTTAAGAAATCTTCATATAAAGCTCTTTTTTCCTCTGATAATTTCTCTAAATATGTAAAATCATAATGCTTATCAATAGGTGGAGGTAGTTGTTTTGAATCTTCTACGTGTTGAGCGGAATGGTTTGTACCCGCTGTTGTTCCTGTAGATTCTCCTGATTTAATTTTCACGTCTGAACATGCTATCAACATTAAACTAGAGACGATCATAACGCTTAATAAAGGCCACCTTAACTTCAAACCGTATACCTCCCCCTATCATTTAATAGATTCACTAACTAGTTTACCTATCATTCTGTATATTTCGAAAATTCTCAACATTATCAACCACAATAAAATCTCCTCAATAACAAACAACAAAGAAGTTTATTTGATAAATTGTGACAAGATACGAATTTCATTAAAACTTCCGTCAATACCGACATAAATTTTTATAGTAAAAAAGATGCTAATCTATTAACTATCACTCTTAACATTTTCTAAAATCTAGCCAAAAAAAAACGCTAACATTCTTATATTTAGGTTAATAAAACACATCAATAATACAATAAAAGGTAATCACAATAGGTCAAATTATTTAGCCTTACTATTTTTTATTTTTCCCACAAAATAAGATTTAATAGATTCTCCTATGACTAATTTACGAATTTCTCAACCAATACACAATGTGACATATTTTTCATTTTAGGTGAGATACAATGAAAAAGTTGAATCGAGGTCAATGTATTTCAAGAATATGAAGAGAAAATTTTAGGGGGAAAAGATTTTGGTTAATATATCGTTTAAACAATTCTTGAGAATGGAGATTGAAAATAAAAGGAAAGATATGTATAAAAAGGCTATGGATTTAGGTTTCACCCATCCTAGCGTGGTAGATTGTAGTCAAGAATTAGATGACCTACTAAATAAATATTCAAAAGCGATCAATAAAGCCAGCTAAAACGATTTCCAATGATTCGTCTAGTTTTATCCTGTATTAGGTTCCGGTTATCAAATAGACAGCAAATTCCTATTGCTGTTGTAAAGATACGTATAAATAACATAAAAATGGGATATCTTCTTTATGACAGGAAAAAGGAGGCCTAAAAATGCAGGTATTTTTTTTATCATTGGTCGTTTCAAGCTTTTTACTACAGCAGCCTCAAGATTCAGTAGAAAATACAGCACCGATTCTTTGCATACCTTCTGGAACTACATCTTATAAATATCCTAATAATCAATATCAGACATTTCGTACTGAGTATGAGTTTTATCATCAATTAGACAAGACAATCTATGAGGAATATAACGATGCTACTTTAAACATTCATCAAAAAATAGCCTTTAAGGACGTACCGAAGGCTGAGGAAACATTTCATCTAAAAACTAATTTTATACGTAAAAAAATAGACCTCTCTCAACATACTTTTATTCATCCCAATCGACAAGTATATTTTTTAGCATCCTTTAAGCAAAATAATCAGGAGACTTATCATAAATACCTGGTCATTGACGCTGAGACCCAAACTATCCTTTTAGGAAATAGTAATTATCAAAGTAATTCCATCAATTAAATCTATTTTGTTTGTTGTTTAATTTATTGTATGCTTGAAAATTTGATAATAGTAGCAAAATCGATGAAAAAACCAACATTTTTCAGTAAATTTAGCAAAACATATATGACAACATACATTTCAGGCCTTTTTATAGCTCGACTCTAGGGAATAGTGGACTTACCCCTAGAGTCGAGCTAATTTGTTATATAGGAATCGTTTACTCCCCTTTAGAAGATAAAGCTCTTTGCTGTATTTCTTGCTTTATTTCCTCTATAAACTGTTGCAATGGTTTTTCAATTAATGCTTGCTGACCATATTTACGAACAGTGACTTGTTGGTGATCCATTTCTTTATCACCAAGCACTAAAATATAAGGTATTTTTTTCATTTGAGCTTCACGAATTTTTTTACCCAGCTTTTCTTGTCGATCGTCAATACTTACACGGATTTGTTCCTTTTGTAAAGCATCAACTACTCGCTGTACATATTCTCGGTGTGTATCTGCAACCCCAATAACTTTAACTTGCTGAGGTGCAAGCCACGTTGGGAACGCCCCTCCAAAATGCTCAATCAATATGCCTAAGAAGCGATCAATAGAGCCAAATACCGCTCGATGAATAACGACAGGTCTTACTTTTTCATTCTGTTCATTGATATACGTTAAATCGAATTTCTCAGGAAGTTGGAAATCAAGCTGCACCGTTGCGCATTGATGACTACGATGAATGGCATCTTTAATATGAATATCAATTTTTGGTCCATAAAACGCTCCGTCACCTTCATTAATTGTAAAAGGAAAGCCCAATTTTGTTAGTACGTTTTCTAACGCCGCTTCCGCTTGATGCCAAAGTTCAAGTTCACCCATATAATCAGCTGGACGTGTTGATAATTCAATCTCGTATTTGAAGCCAAAGACCTGGTATACCTCATCAATAATCTTCAGTGCAAGCGCAATTTCATCTTCAATTTGCTGTGGCGTAACAAAAATATGTGCATCATCCTGACAAAAAGTACGAACTCGTAAAAGACCATTTAATGCGCCACTAAATTCATGTCGATGAACTTGACCAAATTCGGCCATACGAATCGGTAAATCTCTATACGAATGTAAAGCATTTTTAAAAATCAACATATGTCCAGGGCAATTCATAGGCTTTAATGCAAAACTTTGGTCATCTACTTGTGTAAAGTACATATTGTCTTTATAGTGGTCCCAATGTCCTGACTGTTCCCATAAACGTTGGTTCATCATCAATGGCGTCCGTACTTCTTGATAATCAAATTTTGCTTGTACATGACGTAAATAAGACTCCAGTTCATTGCGAATAATTTGACCATTCGCTAAATAAAACGGCATCCCTGGTGCTTCTTCTGAAAACATAAATAACTCTAGTTCTTTTCCTAGTTTTCGGTGATTCCGCTTCTCCGCTTCTTCTAAGAAAACAAAATATTCCTCGAGCTCTTTTTTTGAGGCAAATGCTACCCCGTATATACGTTGTAGCATTTTATTATTGCTATCTCCACGCCAGTAAGCTCCTGACACATGCATTAATTTAAAGTGTTGTAATTTTCCTGTGGAAGGTACATGCGGTCCACGACATAGATCGTAAAAGTCTCCTTGTTCGTAAACCGTCACAACTTCATGTTCAGGGATATCCTCTAATAACTCTAACTTTAGCGCATCATAAGCAAATAGCTGTTGTGCCTCTGTTCTTGTCACTTCTTTGCGCTGTATTTGTATATTTTCTTGCATAATTTGCTTCATCATTTTTTCAATTTGTTGCAAGTCACTAGACGCAAAGGAATGCGCAATGTCGATATCATAATAAAACCCATTTTCGATAACTGGCCCAACCCCAAACCTAGCATCAGGGTATAAACGCTTTATTGCTTGGGCTAACAAATGGGCTGTTGAATGACGAATCACCTGAATTCCTTCTTTTGAGTTAGCATCATATAGGGAAATTTGTGTATCTTCCAAAATCGGGCGCGTCAAATCAATGATGGTCCCGTTGACACTCCCTACGATTGCCTTTTTACGTAAAGCGGGACTAATCGCTTGTGCAATGTCGGTTAGTGTAACACCTTTTGAAAATGCTTGTTGTCTACCATCTGGAAATTGAATGTTAATTAATTGATTTGACATGTTCTCTACTCCTTTTTTTAAAATAAAAAAACACATATTCGCCCCATAAAGGGACGAGCATGTGTTGATTACCCGTGGTTCCACCCAAATTCCCACTAGATGCACTAGTGGCTCATTGCTATGCAGTAACGTTGCATATACGGTGCAAGTTTCCAAGCACTGCTCAAAGGTAGTAAGTTTTGCTAGCTGCATTAGGAAGCTTTCAGCCATGGCCGCCCTCTCTGTGAATCGTTTATCAAAACTCGTGTCCTTGTCATCGCCAATTTCATTGCTTTGTGAAATTGTTATTTACTTTAACAAATGCTCCAATACTTGTCAATGTTCGAAAATTATTTTTTGCGAAATAATTCCAACTTTTCGTCCGATGTGTACTTGACTGCACATTCCACTTTTAGCAGGAAAACTGCGATATAATCTCAATCGCTAAGCTTAGTTTTCATACACTTCGCACTTCTAAAGTCTCATTATGAGACTGCCACTTAACGTGAATGGTTGGTGCAGCATCCTTTTTAAAAATTCTTGCACTTTCTTTCTTCTTTAAGCTAAACTCTTTTTCTGTATTCACTCGGGCGTCATTGAAAATTTTTGATATTTCAGATCCTTCAATCGTTATTTGTAAATCACCTAAGTCTTGCTCTTCTCCAAGGTAGAAAAGTCGTAAGCCCTCTTCGGCATTACTATGATATACGGCCTTCCAGTGCTCACTTTTCGCTATGTAATGGACATCCTCTTGTTTATTTGTACTACAAGCAACTAACACAACTATCATTAAAATTAGGAAGCATATTTTTTTCATTAGATATCGATTTTCCTTTCTTTGAAAGTTATCATATAAATATCAACTTCGATCTATTCTTCTTAATTCCTAGTGAAAACTGTTATTCTGCTTGAATAGTTATCGTCAATGTATATGCCCCCTTAAGTCATAAATTGTGTAAACCAAGCAATATATTTTGCTCCAGGTATAAATAAGAGCTGTGCCAAAAATGTGCCTAGCAGCCTTGATCCCATCATCATCACAGAAGCTCGTTTAAGACTTAAGTAGCTGCCTCTTTGATTGATAACATCATCTGCCAAAATGGAAATTTTAGGGTCAATAAATATTATTAGTAACATCGTCGCTACACCATTAATAAGTCCTGATGACATTACAGCAGTATTCGATCTTTCAGGAACTAATAAAGCGGCGTAAAGTGCTGACAAGACACCAATTGTATAGATGGCCGTTATAACAACATTCACGATAAATAATTTAATGGGAATATCACGCCAGCTAATCCCCTTTAAGTATGAAAAACTTGGCAAATGAATATGTTTTATTCCCCGTTTGATATACTCAATACTAAAACCTTTTTTGAATAATGCTGGAATGGAGCCTCTTTCCTCAGACAAATGAATAATAGCCCTTGAAAATATGGCTACAAATGTCGGCAATAGTAGAATACCTACCAAAGTACCTAGTGAAGCGGCACCAATAAGTATACGGAATTGCTGCTCCACAAATGCCAATGTGTTTTCCTTAGGCGCTGTGTCAGTCAGGCTTCCGGTAAAAGGCTGCTGCATCATATTTGCTAACCTTGAAAACATGACCATGACATTAAATAAGGATAGTGCAGAAGCTAATAATTTTACACGTGCACCCGACAATCGAACTGCATACGCAAGTGTCTCGATCGAGTGAATGATGAGAATAAACAAACCAATCATGATTAATTTATCTGTCAAAATATCCAAAGTCTTTTACCTACTTTTCATTTGTTAATTCGTAATCGTTTAATCCAAGCTTGTACATAGACGGACCATTCTGCGTGAGGAATTGTCATCATACTCGTAGCCTATGCCATGAGGATTTCCCTCATAAGAATCATATTTTATTTAGGTCGTAATAAGTTTGATGTACTTTTGACCTTCTGGGCATCTCGATAGGATTCCCATTCATTTTCCATTTCCCAAGATTGTCCCCTTTTAGTAAGGAATACAGCTGAGACACTCCCTCCTATTAATATTCTACGAAATACACTTTAATAAGTTCCGTTATTTTCCTACCAATTAGAAAAGCTATTCATTAGGTTTTTCCTCCTAACGAATAGCTTTTCTCAGTGTTTAATGATTAACTGCAAAGTCATTATTCCAGCTAGTCGAATCAGATAGCTGATAGGTCACCATATTGGCGGTTACCGCAAGAATCACACCTGCTCTAGATTGATCTGTAGAAATAGGTTCCTCTAACACTAATACAGCATACCCCTCACCCCGTCCCAGATGATCTATTGCATTTGCAGTGTTTATTTCGAAGGTTGTATATGTTTTCTCATTTGTAGCAGGAAGTAATTGTTCCTCTTGATAGGCTCCATTTTCCTTTAAATTATAGCAAACAGGCATCCATCCTTTAGACCAATCAATACTGCCTATTATGTCTTTTTTACGATGCGCCAGTTTGCCAATTGAAAACGTAAAATATATCTTCATAATAGCTTGATCTAATTCATTTTTCCCTTCACATACAGCTGTTACTTCCAGCTTAATATCCCCGTTCGAATGCTTCCTAATAACCACTAAAGTCACAGTGAAAATACAGACAACAAGTACTATGCCGATAACGACAAACTCCATTTAGTCCCTCCTAACATTGCAATGACTGTTACTATTAGATTACCATGTTTTAGGAGGAATAGTATTTTTTCACCAAACAATCTTATGAAATGACATGGGCATAAATGATAAGACAAAAAACGAGTATGTTACGTATTAACGAGCAGTAATTTAGCTGTACCGAAAGTGTAACGTCAGGTACCTAAGTCCCAACTCAAAATTTAGTGAATGCAATGAAGTTAGGTGAAACATATGTATCTCTTTCAGCTTAATGAAAATGGTTGGAACAGCAAATCAGTGGGGACAGAAGCCCCCACTGATGAACTTTATTTAGTAGTCTGTAGCTCAGCTGTTAAAGTAAATGGCATTTTTAAATATTCGTACTTAATCGTTATTGTTTTAATATTAGGTGCTTCAACCTTTACTGCATAATGCTGAGGCTGCTTTCCAATAGCTTTGCGATCTATGTATTGACTAGGAAAAATGTTTACCTGCCTTACTTTATGATAGGTAATATTCGGATTACCCACCAGCTTCGTTTCTGCTTCAAACGGTTCAGACTTACTCACGACGAGCTCAACGTTTTCAGGCACTTTATCATTGACAAGTATTTGCTGAAGCTTTATGTCACTTAGTCCTTTGTTCTCTATTTCTACGATTCTTATAGTTGAATCATCTGTAGGATTTGTATAGCTATTCATGACAAGTGGTGGATTGCTTTTTAAATAAATGATGAAGGCTCCTGCCACCACTAGAACACTAAATAATAAAACAAATAGTAATTTTTTCATTTCTTTCCTCACTTTCTTGCACCCTATCAAGTATAGCGAGAAATCTTAGATGATGAAACCTTGAAAATAAATGAGTGAGGATTTTTCTTCGTCAAGCAGTTAATCATCCATTTAACCACTTTGTTTTCGCCGAATATTGCAATGGGAATTTTACACCCAAATAAAAACAATCTGACTCATTATAAGCCAGATTGCTTTACTAATCGTATTTCATCACGTATTGGAATCCCATCATTGCCAATTAAAGGAATTTCAGGTTTATACGCTCTTGCTTGCTCGACCGCGTTTTGTATGATTTCGACTAAGTGATAACCTCGCTTTTGATAAAATTTTAACGCATGTAAATTATCATTTGTCGTAATGAGGGAAATCATTGTACAGCCTTGTTCGAATGCATTTTGTTCAACTGCTTGTACAAGCAATGAACCGATGCCCTTTCCCTCTACAATACTATCAAGGGAAATAATTTCACATTCTTCAGCACGAATAATATACGTCACGAGACCTAAAATTGTATTTTGTTCATCTATATAGGCAAAGCCATCTAATTTGCTACAATCATAAACTCCGCTAGAAATGACCATTTCTGTACTTCCCCAATGTTCTGTAAAAAACTGTACCACCTGCTGTTTGGATAATTGTTGAATAAGAATTACTGTCATAAATTAATCTCCTAAATAGAAATATTAAAAACACCAGCAATGGCTTTTTGAATACCAAGAAATACTGCCCACGAAACAATCCCTAGTCCAATGGCAAAAACAATATGGATTGAGGATTTCATCGCCATATAAATAACAAAGAGCATGAACATAGTTGCTGGTAGTCCAACGATTACACTATAAGTAAATCGCTGAATATGCTCACTCGATTCACTTTGCACTGTTAGCCAAATAATACTTAAAATACTAACAAGTGGTAGTGCTGCAATCATGCCACCATAGGAAGGAAATCTTCTAGCAACTTCTGTTACGATACCGATTATGGCTGCCGAGCAGAGAATTTTCACAAGTGTATACATTATTTAGACACCTCACTTAATAGACGAAATGCCTGTAAAATGGCTTGTTGTTCTTGTTCTGATAGTTGATTTAATGCATGTTGTAGTTTGTCATCATCTAATTCTGTGTTTTTCTTAACGATTTGAAGCCCTTCAGCTGTTAAATGAAGAATTACTTTGCGTTGATCATCAATGGCCCGCTCTTTTTTCACCCAGCCATTACGCTCCAGTTTTTTTACATGTTCAGACGCTGTATTTTGAGAAATATTCAGTAACCCTGCAATATCACGAACAGTTACTTCATCTTCCTTTTGAATCATCTGTAAAATACGCACGCTTTGATGCGAAATTGAATCTTCATGCGTTGTATGTAGATGGTAGAAAATCGATGTAAAATAGTTATTTAAATCTTTAATCATTAAATTTGCTCCTTCTAATGTATCGCCTTGTACGATTATATCGTAATTATCGATATATTTAAAGAGATTTCTTTACACATTCTTTAAAATTCTAAATAACAGTAGCCATAATATCCCCAACGAATATGGAAATGCACTCTTCCAATACGTAAGTTTTCTTTATTCGAAGGATTGCTTGTTCCCAAATAAAGATAGGCTTTTTCTTCGGAAACTGTCCTCAACCCTTTCAACTAGACCGGAATATTCTAGTTATCTTTGATAAAAGACTATCTTTCTCGGCTTCTTGCTAATTATTCAAAACAAGTACTTGTAAGGAGTTAATCGGTAAAGTATTATTACACTATTCCGAATTGAAAATCGAGGGTTACAAATGTTATATTTTCTTTATTTTATTGTGGGCGGCACTATAATGGTAATAGCATTGCTGTTAAGTCAATCAAAATATCTATTTTTATCCGGCATCATTACAGCATTACCTATTCTGACGCTCATTAATATGGGAATGCAGATGAAAAATATGAAGGAAGATACTTTCCATAGCGTTTTACAAAATACAGTGTTCGGGGCTGTAGGTATGTTGCTTTTTACGGTTCTCGCATTTGTATTAACTAACTGGTTTAAACCTAGCATTTCCGTCATTAGCTCTCTTGCAGTTTATGCAGTTTTTATGTTATCAGGTAAATATATTATGTCGATGTTTACATAAAGCGAAGGGCTGTCATCTGACAGCCCCTTCCTTGTTTTATCGGAAAATTCCCGAGAAACTTATAAAATTTTCACAAACACACCCTGCTGAAATTTTTCCTTAGCAGCTACATTCATTTCTCTAACATTTTCTAACAATTCGCTTGCCCTTATTAATTGATTCTCATGGTAAAGCAAAGGATCGATAAGTCTAGTTTTATTCTTTTGATGAATATCAAATTCTGTTTGATCCACCCTCACTTTTACATTTGGATGAAGCTGTTTTAAAAGGCTTTGTACTTGCCTATCATTAGAAGATTTCATCAGTTCAATTAGTTCATGATCTTCCTTAAGAAAATCAGTGAGCGTTATTATCTTTTTATCTAATGCTAACTTTAGCGTTTGTGCCAACTTATCATAGGCATAAATATTTAACGGATCCATAAAGAAATCAAGTACTTCTTGATAATATGTTTTCACAAACCATTCTGCACGTTCAAAACTTTGAAGACACATCTTCCCTTGGTGAACAATAATATCATTTAAAAATAGTTGTATTTCTTCAAGTGAGGCTTGTCCATATGTGTACATATCTCTTAAAGTATAATCTACTCGATCTGCGCATAAATCAGGAGCTGGTTGTTCGAGCAAATTCCATGTATTAAATAGCAGATGTTCATAATCATAGTTATACTTTTTTAGGATAATAGGAATTTCTGAATTCATGATCACATTCATAAATATTTCTTCATGATAATCTTCAGCTTTATTGTCAAGGACGAAATCAATGACATGCGAAAAAGCAGTATGTGAAACATCGTGCAATAAACCTGCAATCTGCTCCTCTAAAGAGCCACCTAGCTGTTTAATTAACAGCATGACACCAACCGAATGCTCATAACGTGTTACATTCCATCGGCTATTTACAAGATAACTTGCCCCACCTTGATGAATCCCCTTTAACTTCTTTCAGCAGAATTCTCCCTCCTCTATAGGTGATAAGATGTATGCGGGTTTAAGTTATCTTTCAGCGGGTGCCCAACACCTGCTGAAAGAAGTTAAAGCCTCCGGCGGATGTCACGGAATCGGAAAGGAGTTCTTTGTGCAAGCACAAAGCCGATTCCGGACGCAATTATGCCGAGGCATAATTGATCCTCTGCACCGGCTTACTCGAAATAAGTTCCGCTAACACATCATCTATCTCAAATTCACCATATAAATAATCAAAAATAATCATGTAAGCATCTTCCTAAGCAAGATTCGAAAGTACAAAAACTCCACCACAATGCGAGATTGGGTAAAATTCTAATTGGCATACTCCTTTTAATAAGGAACTAATTTCCTCATGGACAAAGTAAATTTCATCATCATCCCAATAATCAATGCTTTCTTGACGACATTTTTCAAGCTGCCCTCTTGTTTCAAACGCGATATCGCCAATAAAAATTTTGCCTGCGGGTGTTAGTTGCTGCAATAATGCTGTAATGTATTGCACTTTCATTTCATCAGAAAAATGATGCAGCGCATAGGTGCTAATAATGGCGTCATATTTTTGATGAAGGAGCTCTGTTGGCAGCCCTTTTGCTAAATCCCACTCCATTAAGTTTGCATCAGGCATTTTTTCTTTGGCGATTGCGATCATTTTCGAGGAGAAATCGAAGCCATTGATCATATGGCCATTATCATAAAGCTTTGCCGTTAACACCCCTGTGCCAAATCCAATGTCTAATACAGTCGATTTTGGAATGGACATGACCTCGTTAAAAATCGTATTTAATACAGCTTTATATCCTGCAAAAGGATATTGATTGCTTTCTTCACTTAGCTGAACCGTTTTATCATAACCATCAGCCCATAAATTAAATCCTTGTTGATTTAACATAATAGTTCCTCCTATGTTTTCAATCGATGACGAGTTTGGAAGGTCTATTAGTACTAAAAAAATCCCTTGTTAGTTACTAACAATCCCTCTCCAAACATATACATTTTCATGACCGATAACCTGTTTCATAAAAATTCCCCCTTTCAAAAATTCAAGCTCATCATCAACCTATGCATATGACATACGTTTTGTAATGAACAAATATTAAACTATTATAGCAAATATTACATATAATAGTTATTGAATTTTCAAACTTTAACTAATTCCTAAAAAATGCTATGATAAGGATAGTTTTCTTTTCAAGGAGGAATCGAAATGGACGCATTCTTTTGTAATGCTTGCTCTAGACCAAACACTTTACAGGTCAAAGAGGTCTAGAAAAGTTAACGCAAATAACATAAATGAATGATCTCTTTAGGCCATAAACCTTTATTAAAAGCCTACTTTATAGGAGTGAATTCAAATGGAAAAACAAACAATTCAGCCGTTTTTAACGGTCGCCAACTATCATTTACTTGAACAGCAAATGAATAAAATCATACTAACACTTGCAACGACGAAAGATAAGGACGTCATTCTTGCCGTACACGGTATCGTTGACAGCGAGATCACAGCAAAATTAGCGTTGTCCACTGAGGAAGCTGAGCTAATTGAACAGCTTTTTGACGTGACAAATCGTGCACAGGGTGATGCGTATTCAGAGCAATTAAAACTATACGTCATCCCATTCAAAGCAGTCACTGCAAGCACAATAAAGAGCTTGTTTAAAAAGGAAAAAAAGCTAAAACTACCGAAGCTTGAAGAAATGGATTTTCATGAGATTTGTTATTTAGCTTGGGATGATCCTGGAACACATCGAAAATATGTCGTGCTGGAACAAGATGAAAAGCTAAAATCGATTAAAGGCACATTCTCCAATGATACAATTCGTGGAATATGTGCAATATGTAACCGCCATTCCGATGTAGGCCTATTTACTACGTCTGTAAAAGGGCAAATCGTTGGAACGTTCACGAATTATAGTAATTACATTTGCGCAGATAGCCAAACATGCAATCGACATGTAACGGATATAGAAAAAACACAAGCGTTTTTCGAGCGCATCACTCAATAAAGTGAAGCAAATCAGTGGGGTATTGTCATCCCACTGATTTTTAATTTTCACCACGTGCTTTATGTGCAGTTATTAAGGGATAAAAATAAGCCTTCTCCATTACGGGGAAGGCCTTTTATCATTTTTTTATTTCATTTACAATTTCCTTCAAAATTTCATTTCGCTCTCGTTGTAGCTTCACCATTGATATCGTAAACCAAATGAAAAAGGCTATTGGCAAAATGTAAAAAAGTAATATTGGAAAAATAGCAAGACCACTCATAACTGAATCCTCTTTTCATTAAACTTGAGATTGTCCCTGATCCACTTTCATAATCGACGATGCAATGATGACAAAGCCGAGCATTAAAACAAAGATTAAATCGAGTAAACCTGTATGCATAGACACCGTAAATACCGTAATAGTAAATGCATAGGCGACAGAATGGAAACTACGAATGCCCTCCTGCTTCACTTTATTATAAAGAAGCGAAATTAAAGCACCGTATAAAAAGAAGCCTATTGCTACTAATAAATAGCCCCCATCTAAAAATAATTGACCGATAAAGGTTGGTGTCGTTGTGCGATTTTCACGTGTAATAACCTTACCCTTCTCCACACTCACGGAATTGACAACCTCCGTTACCATCATACGAGGTGAAATTTGCTCACCAGGTAATACCGTACTAAAGATCCCTTTATGGACTTCACCGTTTAAATAACCGTTCTCCTGTGTATACTCAATAATCGTACTTAACACAATATGTCCTGTTACACTCTCTTCATTTAAAGCACGTACCCATAATGGCGTCTGGTTTACCTTTTGCTCAGCCGTTAACAGCTGCTCTCTTGCCTCTTCCGTTAGCTCCACATCTGGCTGATCTCTTCTATTAAATTCTAATGATCTGTCCTCCGTTAACACACGAATAAAACTAAACATTGAGAAAGCTACACCAATTACTAACAGCGTTGTTAAAAACCAAGATAGTTTCACACGTTTTACTACGTAGTGAATAATGATGAGCCCTGTAAATAGCATAATAATTAATGGTGTTCGATAGGCTACTAACACGAATAAAAACATTACTACTGCATAGATAGAACCGTAGATAAACGCTTTTTTCCATGTCATATGCTTTTCCAAAATCATTTTATAGGATAGCAGCAATAAAGCTCCAAACCATAGTAATTGACTAAAGAAGTTCAGCTTCGGATTTAGATTTCGGCGATTTGACTCATCCGAAATACCAAGGCCGCTTCCAAAAACCATCAATATGTACGAACATAAACCAAGTAACGTAAGAAACACGATAAAATGAATCACATATTTACCTAAAAACGACAGACCAAATGAAGGAATTGTCCATTTCATTTTGTCAATAACGTAAACACCTATGTAATAACAAATAACTGCTAGAATAACTGCCGGCCAAATGGAAACTTGTAAATTGAACATTTCAAACCTATGCCAATCAAACATGCTCGTGAAGAAATAGAGCAGTAAAATAAATGGTAAAAAGAAGTATGGTGAAAACGTATCGATTTTATTTAATTTTCTTAAAAATTGTTTCATATCCTTCCACATCCCAAGATGCTTTCTCCCCCAAACTTTATATTAATTTCCAATAATGTAAAACAAAAATAGTATATCATATCAACGGATATTTTTGCATATACACTTACTATTTTTGTTAGTATTTTGAAATAAATTGAAGATAATTAAGGAACTTATCGAAGTATTTAATGCTCAATAAGCATTTTTTTGAGTACATTTAACTCCTTAAAATAAAGTTGTGCGGCATCAGAAAATCGACTTTTTTAAAATCAGCACGATGAACATAAAAAAATACCTTTTTTCACAAAAAGATTCACCTTCTAACCTCTAATTTTCCAATGCTTTTTTTATTATCATAAACAGATCTTTAACGGATTCTTCCCCCTGTATTTTATAGGTTTTGTTATCAAACAATAGTGTTCCATTTTCATTAATAGAGAATTGGTAGAAAGCACTGTTTTGAAAAAAAACGAACACATATCCTTCCATATAAGAAAATTTTGCGTTAGTCCGTTTTACTTCTAACCCCTTCAATGCCTGTTTTAAAGTTGGAAAGTCAGGATTATTTTTATCAATGTTTGTCATAGTTATCGTTGATTCATCCAAGATACTAATCTTATTTTCACTTAAATTATTTGTATGGAGAAAAGTTTTTACAAGGTTTTTAGTTTTGTATTCATTAAAAAAATACACTGATACAGCTGCTATTAAAAAGCAAGCGATAAGTCTAACAATTAATTTTTTCTTCATTTAAAGTAAATCCCCCTAAAAAATATTAAAACGTTTTTCGGAATTTAAGAACCCAATGGCCACAGTACTACGATAATAAAAAATACTATCCATTTTTGACTACAAAAAAGAAGAGGTCACAATGCTTTACTAAAGACCTGATGATGAAATATTAAGGAATATGTGCTCTTTAAAAATATTAAAATTGTATTTTATTCATTATCCGAATCATTTGCTCTGTTCAATCTATATCGTTTTGTCCATTGAAAAAAGGCAAATATACATAGTAAAATACCAACGATCGCTGAACCGAAAGGAAACATTAACGGGAATAATAACGTTGGGTAAACAGTTAATATATCTGAGTAATAGCCCATCATCATTAAACCTGTACCTGAGTAACCAATTAATCGAACAGCAAGCGGATTTTCTTTTCGTGATTGATACGAAATTGCGTCTTCTTTCACGTTCCCTTTTTCATCAATCCAAATAATTTTCCACTTACGGTCGTCCATATTAGTATCGTCATCAGTCAGTCGCTGGACGATAGCAATCTTTTCATTAACAGTCAGTATATCGAGCCACGAATAATATCGACTACCTCGATCCCGATTCGATAACCAAACTTCATCCGCAGATGTCACTTCTTTGTTATCTACAAAAAGGTGAAGTTTCACAATATCACCGGCTTCTACACCTTCTTCTTCATCCCAAAATGTTAAACTCGCCTTTTTACCAGTCGGTTCCTCTTTAATTTCTATATGTCGTCCATTTACTTCGATTTCCTGAAGATCAATCGTAGTGGGAAACCCCTGTTGTTCTTCATAAACCTGTTCAATCGAATACTGGCTATCAATTTTCCATCCTATGTATTCCTCACGCGCCATAAAAAATAATGGTATTGATGAAAGAACTACTAAGAAAAGACCAATCTTAAATATATTTCCATGCTGTTTCACTTCATGTCCTCCTACGAATGTATCTTATCGAATTTATTTTATTCTTACATAATATTGTATTTTATACAATTAACACCGACACAACTTCTATAGAATCAATGCTTGTTTATTAAGAGAAGTGAACTACTCCTTATCCAATGGTTCAAGACTGTTACCGTACAACTTAATTCCCTCTTCATCTCTTCTATCTTCAGGCACAGCTTACTCAGTTTAAATAAACAATTAAAGGAAAAGTAATACCATTCCACATCAAGCTTTGGACTGAAAAAATGAAAACGAGTAAGGCGCTTTTCTGCACCCCGTACTCGTTTTAAGGTTTTATCATTTAATTTAATTTCCGAAAAGGATAGCCTTCATATCACCATAATGAAATACCATGGAGGGATCTGCAACAGAAAGGCCAGGATTTGTAGGATGGGAAAGGCCAGCTCCCCCAACTACTTCGATTTCAAGTTTTCCACGTAATGGGCGTTCTCCTACTAAATAATCGCCTGTAGATTTAACATGAAGGATTCCATTTACAAGAGAACTTATATCAAATTCCAATCGAGTACAACTCCTTGGAGGTATAACAGTTGACGGAAGACCTTCTAGAAAAGGTTTTTCTTTCTCATTCGTTATAAAAGGAAGTGATATTCCTTCCATTGAAAGCTGTAAAGAAGGGCAATATTCAATCACAACATCAGCCTCTAGTGGTTTACTTGTAGGGTTTTTAATAAGAATCACAAGTCGATTATTAGGCTGTCCAACTGTAGCTTCAAATGGAACTAGAAATGGTCCTGTAGTAATCGTATACTTTCTAGTTTGACATGTTGATGTTTGATTTGACAATGATTCACCTCCCTCTATAAATGTTGATATATCAACGGTTTGACCCGCTTTTAAGATTGATAAAAAATTTTTTATCGCAATTTT
>NZ_LITM01000017.1:166974-168737 GCF_001275675.1 Lysinibacillus sp. FJAT-14745
CTCCCTCTATAAATGTTGATATATCAACGGTTTGACCCGCTTTTAAGATTGATAAAAAATTTTTTATCGCAATTTTTACATAGTCTTTTCTAGTTCTTAAATAATTTGTCATTTAGTGAGTACGCTTCGCTAAAGCTAATTGGTTAAAATTAACTTTCAATTCCACTATGTGATGCACTATGGATCTCTGCGATGCTTATGATGACGTACCCTCCCATGTCTCTTGGCGTCCTTGCGCATACATTCCTTCGTTCGGTCTATTCATAAGGCAGAGGCTGGCGATGCTCCTATAGGGACTCGCAGTCGGATGGAATAAATAATGCCGGCTTCTCCGTGTCATCCTTTTGTTGTAGGTCGAGCTTTGATGTTGCTAGGCTGCCTTTACGAGACTATTTAGGTCTTTCATCATATGGCTCACATCAAAATACACTTTCTTCTTGCATAAGGTGTGTAAAATCTTCAGTAACTTTCCACAGAGCACGACAATCGATTGCTTCTTTCGAAGTGGATTGATAGAGCGTGTGGTGTAATATTCATGTAATTTCTTAAAAGCTTCGTTGTGACGAAGTAATGGCATCATGACTCGAAATAAAAGAGCCCGTAATTTCCTTCTCCCTCGCTTGGATATCCGTTTTTGTCCTTTGTGTTGCCCAGAAGAGTTTTCACGCAATGTGAGTCCCGCTAGTTTGATTAATTGGCGTGGATGTTCATATTGTGTCAGTGAACCGACTTCTGAAAGTAGTTCGACAATCGTTACGTCGCTGATGCCTGGGACGGAATTTAAGTACTCATAGTCTGTCATTTCTTTTGCTAGCTTACTTAGCTGTTCTGTTAAGGTATCTATTTGGCTTCGCATTAATTTGTACTGTGTGAGGAGTGTGGCAATTTCTATTCGTGCCATCACGAGTCCCTCTGTCAGTCCAATAGAGTGCTGTGCTACCTCAACTAATTGTTTCGCTTTTGGTAGTTGGGGCGATTTCATTCCCTTCACTTGGCGATACATAAACAATAACTCTTCTGGCGTCTTCCCTTGGATATCACTGGGTAGTGGCGTCATTTCAAGCGCTGCATAGGCCATTTTTCCAAAGTCTTTGAACACTGTCATAAATTCCGGAAAGAAACGATCAATCCAACGAATGATGCGATTTTGTAAGGCATTCAGATCTTCTTGGATTTTGGAGCGTAGCGTTGCACCATTTCGTAATTCAGCTTCTACGCCCTCTAGAATACGTGGATAACTGAAACGTCCATCACGCATTAATCGTGCAATGACAAGGGCATCCTTTTGATCATTCTTCGTTTGAAGATTGTCATCCAATTCCTTTGAACGATTGACATGATGAGGATTTACCATGACAAACGGAATCCCATGAAGGGTAAGGTATGCGGCTAAGTTCATCCAGTAGTGCCCAGTAGGTTCAAACCCCACGAGAATTTCGCTTTTTTCATGTGTAGCACGTAACGCGAGTACTTTTTCATAAAAAGCATCGAAACCTTCTCTTGATTGAGAGAAAGGAAATGATTTTTGGAGCACACGTCCTCGTTCGTCGATGGCACAAGCATAATGCTTTTTCTTGGCGATATCGATTCCGATGACTAAAGTGTTTTCAGTGACTTGATTAATTTTATAGTTCGTATTAGAATGCATAAATGGAGTCCTCCTGTGTGATGATGAGTCAATTTGCCGTTGACACTCATGCATCATACAAGAGGGCTTTTTATTTTTCAAGCCCCTGAAAATCTTTCTAACAGGAATGCTCCTA
>NZ_LITM01000017.1:168765-186626 GCF_001275675.1 Lysinibacillus sp. FJAT-14745
GTTGACACTCATGCATCATACAAGAGGGCTTTTTATTTTTCAAGCCCCTGAAAATCTTTCTAACAGGAATGCTCCTAATAAAAAGTTATTACTTTCTGTATATCTTATTAAAATAAAAAAACAATTGTATAGACGGTTGTAAAAGAATTCCACTTTATTTTTGATTGTAAATGTAGTGGTTGGGAGATAGCTTCTCGAATTTATTTACTACCGAAAACAATACTAATCATAGAAACAATAATGGAATCCAATACAACAACTAAGTAATCTACTATCGAAGTTTTCGAACAAAAAAAACACTCGTATTTTAAACGAGTGTTCCGTGACTATTAGGATAACCATTTCGGAGGTGTGTTTTTCTCCCAGTAAATATCCCCTAAATTATTGTGTGCCATAAAGTCGTCCTCGGCACTGTGGTAGTGGAAGTTGTAATAATAGCCATCCTGTGGTCTTTTTTCCGTGCGGACATGGAAGCGAATTAAATCCATACCTGTTGCATTGCTACTAATATTAAATATTTTTTCACCATAGTTGCCACTTGGCTTTTCTGAAATTGTTAACGATGCTAATGAAGTATCGTCTAAGCTTGCTACTGTCATCGCAATGGCTTCCTCCATTTTCGGGAAAATAATGGAGTCAAATTCATTGCTAATTTTTGGGCCGATTTTTGTGCCAAATTTTAGATAGGATTGCTCTTTCGCAGCGTCAACGAGCAATGCACTATAGTCGACCGGGTCTTCTTGTATTTCTGTCTCTATCGGAAGAGCAGCCGCTTCTGCAGTGCTTGTCCCAGGTGATGGTCCGATAGAAGCGCGATTTGATGGATTTTGATCAAATGCTTCCCATATCTCATGTGTTGGCGTAATTAATCCAAAAGTTAAAAACGCAACCATAATGACGATACTTTTTTGAACCCATTTCTTCATTAATTAACACCTTCTCTTTATGTACAAATTGGTAATTCTATTACTTATATATACGCATAAGCCTATAAAAGGTTTCATATTTCTATAATTCATTGTACAATATTTATGTATAAAGTAAAAACTTCACATCTTGTGAAAACGTTTGTATGACCATCATCCTGTGTTGCCCTAAACTAATCGGGCATTTACTGGCAGTATGCGGGTTAAATGTGTCGTTTTTTTAAAAGGAGGTACAAAACATGGAAATCGCAATGAGTATTGGTCTTTTATTAATGTTAGGTTACTTATCATCTTTATGCTTCACGGATTAATTTAGTCAACACGCAAACAGAAACTAATTCATATGTATAATACCGTATTATCAAGTTTTAGCTATTATTTCAGTAATTTATTAAATGCAACATGATGTAAAATAATGCTTCAAATTGTGGCTTTTGAGGCTCTGTTATGGGGCCACATTGGAACTAATTGGGGCTAAATACGGCAAAGCGTGTGTACTAAAATGCGTGAGTAAGAAAGATTGAAGCTAATTCGCTTCAATCTTTTTTGTATTCCCTTTCACAAAAAAACACCTGCCGTAGCACATGTTTTGTAAAGAAGATAGTCTAGAATTCGGCACATCTTTTAACCCAATTATTTTCCTGAGCTTAAACTAACGCCATTAGTTTATATTTATTTGAAAAACTCTTTTTATACTATTTCACTCGATAATAACCTCTGCAAAAAACTGAGTTTTTCGGTTTAATTGCAATTAAAAATGCATTAATGATATCAGAGGAGGAAATCAATGAGTTTATCCAACATACAAATAATATGATTGATTTGATATTTCCTGATACATAGAACGACATCATGCCAGGGACCACCGATAATACAATAAAAGGCAAGCTCATAAAGACCAAAAATCTTGTTTTGGATAAGATTGCATTTGTATGTAGCCAAAAAAATATTCCGCTAAATGTTAAGCTAATATCACCTTTTTTGTTTATAACAAAAATGTGTAGACATTCATGAACAACGAAGACCAAGAGACCTATAATAACGAGAGACAATATATTAATATGAGTGAACCCTGTTCCAATGAAATAGGGTATCAGAAAAATGATAATCTGAAGTAGATATACAAACTTCATATAATGTTTTCGATACCAATCATTCTGTATGAAAGGAGTCCATTTTGATAAATCCATACTTTTCTGTGGTAAGTGTCGAAACCAAATTATCATAATTGTCCCCCTCCCTCATCATTTAATCCACAAGCATTGATGTAAAACTTCACAAATTTACTAAGTTTATTTTAACATAAAATACCATAAAAATATTCAAAAGATTCAATCAGAGATTTCTTGACTCACTTTTTTACAAAAGAAGTCCACTAGCTTGCGGGCTTTTCTACTTTGTAATGGCAAATTCCCTATCTTTATGACGAACCGGATAGGAAAAAGCGGATGATTTCCACAAACCTAAAAAAAGACTGTAGACTAAATTTCTACAGTCTGAAACACTTCTACCTAATCTTGTTTTATAAGTATTCAAGTACGATTCTTGCTACTAAAGTACGCGGCAAAATCGTTAATATGCCACTCTCTTTTCGAACTAGCTGCCTATGTTCTTCATCATATCCCATACAATCCAAAATAATTAGATCCACTCGGTAATCTTTCAGATAACGAGCTGCTTCTTCAAAGTTGCCATAATCATATGGGGAGGCAACAGCAACTGTAATATCATCCGAAACACTTTTCCACTTTTTCAGCATGCTTCTCCGCTGTTCTTCTAGCGGGATAATTAAACCTATCTTCGGTTGATCGGCCATTGCACTAATAGCTTGTGTGACGATTCGATTTGGATAAAAAATGGGCTTTCCACATGTTAAAGTCGGCAAATCATCTGTGCATAATACGACGACTATATCAACCTCTTGTTCTAACTTTGATAATTCATCTTGTAATAATGGTAGTAGTTTTCTTCTGTCCATTATGATCGATCTGCCATCACGTAATCGCGAAATACATGTGTACATTTCTTTTCTCGCTATAACTGTTAGTAATTGCGCTTCATTTAAGGAGTCCAATGCTCCTCTTTCTACAATTTCAATATCTTTATTAAATACTTCTTTAAATGTTGGTGTAATGTCTGAACGAGGCGATTGTCCATTAGTCAAAAAACCGACTTTATTCATTCATAGTCACCCCTAAAGTTTGAAGATGTGTCATTGAACCGTATAATTTATTCAAAAGCTTAAATCCATCTTCATCATAAAACTTAGCAGTGCCTCTTCCGAATTCCTTCGCCACTTCAACACTAAAACGTACAGCCTGAGTCAATCCCGCAACTGCACCATCCCCATCTGACACAAGGCCGATACGTTTAGGTCTTGCCCCTATACCGCCAAGTCGACCGATAATTCCTAAAGTAGGTGCATGTCCACCATTCCATTTTCCTTCTGAGCCCGGAATAATAATTTTCACAAAATCTGTTGCACCACGCTCACCTCGTACAGTTTGATAAGAGGCTTCCACACCTTCATATTGCTCAAATAGTTGTACCACTTTTTCACCATTCACTTTTGGATGATCTAATACATCTAACATCAATAATGTCTGCTTTAGCGCCATATCTATTCCTCCACAATTTTTTAACTATAATTTTGGCTCGTCAGCTTATAGGTAGCACTCTTGAATAGTAAAAATATTCTGAATTCAATTTATTCAACTACACTTTTTACCCACTTTAATGAATTGATATCTTCTTAGCTAGGAATCTCCGCTTTTGCACATGAAAATTGATGTGTTACGAATGAATACAATCATTGGCAGCGAATTTAGTTTCAACATTTACAATATGTCAATATTGGAATCGTTGTGAAATAAAATAAGAAAAAATATTAATAAACATTGTTACACAAGTTCGAATATAATGGAACATTTATCTGAAAAATAATCAGAAAGAACTATAATGGGAGCGACAACTGAAAATTCATTACATAAAAAAAGAATAGACGAAAATTTGTCTACTTCCGAAGTCTCTTCTATATGTCTGTTCGAGGGTTCTTTCCGTCGTTTTCGCATCCTATCCGTCGCTGACTTTTCTATCCGTCACTTCAAGGGTTATATCCGTCGCTCCAGCTTTCCTATCCGTCGTTTCGGCATTCCTATCCGTCACTTTGATGGTTCTTTCCGTCGCTTCTGAAACATTTCATCTTCATTTCCCAGTAAATTAGACAAGGGGCAGCCTCGCTTTTGCGAAGCCACCCCTTTAGTATTTAATAGGTAACATTTTTCGTAAATTGTAAGTCTCAACCCAATCATCTGGGGAATATTATATTGAAACGTATATGTTTCATCACCGCGGTAAAATTCCACTGTAGCTTTCTAACTTAAGCAACGCAAACCCAACCTTCTTTTGCGTCCTTGCAGCCCCAAAGCATGCGCCAGTGTGAATAAGTATCTACAAAAACAAAAAGCAGAATTCCAGATTACGTAAATATGCCACCTAAAATAGCACATCTGTTATTATACCACGGAGTTTTTAAAAAGTAAACATTTTATTTAATTTACCAAGGGATAACAGTTGAACATTCAATTTGATATCCATGTTGAGCAGACCATTTTAGTAATGAATCCCAATAGTTCTCGCAGATTGCAATAATTTGTTGTGGATCTGAGAGGTTCCCATACATCACCAATTCACATAGAACGTCAAACCCTTCAGGCTTATCTGTAAACGACAATGCTTCTGGTAATACTTGTGCAGAAGTTGTGAAAAATTGTTTATTGTGTAATCCTAAAATCATCGCACCTGCTATAGCAATTTCCATCGCCAAAATCGGTAAAAATGATTGAGGACCTTGTATTTCAATATTTCTCAATTTTCCAATATACTCGTACATTTCTTCTATTAAAGTTCGACAGATAGCTTCATTAAATATTGAACTCTCTACTGAGTTGGCTTTTATTTTTAGTTCACTGAAAAAATCATTGGGGTCATAAACAGGTAGAATGTTGAAAAATTGTCCATGTGTCAAAGGCCATTCCTCGTCAACTGTAGTCGCCTCTTCAATAATATCTTCTGCGCTTTCAAAGTTCACTTCTGCCTTCCAATCTCCGGCTGTCCATTCATAGCAAAAGCCTTCATCTAAAGAGTTTAAAATACATTTAATTTCTATATCTGAAAATGGTCCATCTGTTTTCCGTGCTAATGAACCGTAAACCCCAATTGCTTGTACCTTCGAACCATATCTTTCTAAAACTTGGTTGGCAATGGAATAAGCAATTTCCATTCTTTCTTCTCTTGTTACTTTTTTCGGACCAATCATATTTGTCTCTCCTTGTGAACGAATTATCTAAATGAGCTATATAATTGGCCACGGGGGATCACGAGCTTAACGAGGAATATTTTCTGCCGTCATGTGCAAAATCCCACTTTCCTTAATAGACATTCTGCTTTCTTTTTTCCAACAAATCAAAAACTTCGTCTATATCCATGTTAAACATCACAGAGTCATGTGATAGAGGCGCAAAAAAATATGTAACTTTTTCTTGCCCATATTCTTTCTCTAACTGCAACCACTTTTCAGCTAGTAGCACAGAAAAAGCCAAAGTATCTCCGCCAAGTGAATCCATGTACCAACGGATTTGATATTTTGGAGCAATAAAATCCTGTACAGCTTTCAAAGTTGTGTCCCTATCCGTTCTTTCTTCATCATACGGGACTGCTTTCTTCACATCATCTTTTATCAAGAAAATATCAACACACCTTGGCTTATCATTTTCTACTAGTTCAACATTTATTTTATCTACTTCAAGTAAGTATTCGTTAAAATTTTCAACGATAGATTCGTCAAAATCTCTCCAATCAACCCAAACTAATGCTTCACTATTCCAAAAACTTTCATTTTCCACTGATGGATTTTTCAAAAACTGTTCGATTTTTTCAATTATTCGGTTCATACACATCCCCCTCAAAAATTTTTTCATTGCTTATATGATATTTCTAGCCAATTATTCAACTATATTAGAAAATGAATAAATGCAATCACAAAAGCACCATAATACTCCATTTAAGTTACAATCTGATACCTTTTCATATTACCATATTTTGATTTTCCGAGATAAAAATAAAAGCCTGTTCAAAATGAACAAGCCTCTTGAAAACACTCAATATTTACTTCAGTCAACATTCAGAACACCATAATGAAACTTTGCAGTTGTTCTTTTATTTTGTTGAAAATGATATTTGGCAAACCATTCTGAGCGAAAATGAGCCTTTAACACTACCCGTTTTCTCGCCACTCGTTTCGCCTCACTTACCCATTCATCCGTTAATGTCACATGTTCCCCTGCTAAGCGTAATGCTTCAAAATTATTGGCCTCTTCAATAATCTCTTCAAACATCGGATCCATATACACAACATCGAAAGTATTGTCCGACAAAGTCTTCAAATAGCTAACTGCTTCAGCCTGCACCACTTCAATTTGGCGCATGCAGTCTGTTAACGGTAGCTCAGTCGTATCATAGGATTGCATTCCTTGCTCAACAATAAAGGCCACATTTGGATTCGCTTCTAACCCAACGACTCGACCCGCTTCACCAACTGTATAAACTGCCAGCATAGCATCCGCAGCAAGTCCTAACGTACAATCAAGCACTGAATCTCCTTTTTCAAGCTGTGCCGCTTGCAAAAACGGCTCCGCTTCCCCACGAGCTACACGCTTTAAGCGAAACGCTGCTGAATTCGGATGGAAGAAAAACGGCTCATTGGCACCAAAAGCATAATACTCAAATCGATTTTTCCCAGCAACGATCACATGTGCATGCAATTCCTGAGAGATTTTCCGAACAGAACGCTTTTTTCTTAGCTCAAACGAAGCACCTAATTGTTCACACGCAAAAGCAGCGAGCGCCAACGATAAATCGTCTGGTCTGCCCGCTGTCGTAACAATGGTCTTTACTTCTCGCATGTTTGTTCTAAAACACCTGTTAAATGTGTAACAATTTGCTCCACAGGGAACCCTTCAATTTGTTCACGTGGAATAAAGTAAGCCAATTGCCCATCCTTTAAAATCGCCATCGACGGTGAACTCGGTGGCACATCCTCAAAAAAGCTACGCATCGCAGCAGTCGCTTCAGGATCCTGACCCGCAAAAACAGTCACAAGATGATCAGGCTTAACCGCCTCTACTGCCTCACGAGCAGCCGGACGCGCCAACCCAGCCGCACAACCACAAACCGAGTTAATCACAACCAACGAAGTCCCCTTCGCCTCCGCCATAAATTCATTCACCGCATCAGCCGTCGTAAGCTCCGTAAATCCAGCCCCCACTAACTCCTCACGCATCGGTTTCACTACCTGTTTCATATATTCATCGTAAGCGTTCATGCTTTTACCCTCTTTCATATGTATTCGCAAAGCTTATTATAGCAAGGTTTCTCACGAATGTACAAAGACTTGCCTTTTGCCCGATTTCATGCGTTTTCGGGGGAAATGTGACTTTTTCGTGATTTTGGTGACTTTTTTGTGTAACGAAGAGTCGTTTGGTTGATGCTCGTTACACACCTAAAAAATGGGTTTTAATCCGTACTAACAATTTAGCAGGTACTAATTTTATAGCTATTAATTACAGTTGTCTGTTTTTTATATGTACTTTTGTTACCAATTTTCCTAAAATGGAAATATAGAGGGAGGAAATACAAATGAAAAAATTATTCTACATAGGAGCTATGTCTGCACTATTACTTACTGCTTGTGGTGTTGAAAAAGCTGAAGTAACTGATAATGCTCAGGAAGAATCAGCTAAAGCGAAAGAGAAAGAGTCTGAACAAGCTAAAGAAGAAGAGAAAAAAGCCAAGCAAGAAGCGAAAGAAGCCGAAAAAATAGCAAAGCAAAAAGAGTATTTTGTTAAAAACACACAACCAGCCATTGAAGAATGGACTAAATCCTATGATCAATTATGGGAAAAATTATGGAAGCCAACTTTCGAAGCAATAGGAAATGGTAGTACAGATGTATACGCAGCTTACGATAATATGAAAGCTTTAAAAGAAGGATATAGAGAACTAAGTGTTAAAAAATCTGTGCCAGTTGAAGGGTTAAGTAAGGAGCAGAAAAAAGATGTTAAAGAAGCGATGAGTCAGTTAAATTATGCAGCTGCTTCAAGACAAATGGCTGCTGAAAAGGCTATGGAAATGTTCGATAAAGGTAACTTTGCTCCTTCTCAGATGGATAAGATAAAATCTGATATTACAGCCTCTGATAGTCAAATATTGAAGGGTATCGCAGGGATTACAACACTTAAACAAGAATTAGGTTTAATTGAAGATGTAAAGAAATGAGTCACTCAAATGAGTGGCTTTTTCATTGCATAAAAATAGGTACTCTATCAATAAGTGCCCTTGTTTATATGGCTAATAAGTAATTCCTCAACTTGAGTTTTCAGAGCTTGATTAGTATAGCGTAATAGTTCATATTAAGACAAATATTGATAGTTATCTCACTAAAATACTCATTCATTATCTTTGTTTTTTATCATGTCCATGTTTCCTAACTTTTACAATTACATTGAATAGAATATCGGAATGTTAAATTAGCACACAAAAACAATTTAAGGAAATTGGTTAATATTTTCACATTAACTCCGATAATACCTTTATAACACAAATAATGGAAAGAGAGGTATTACATACGAAAAAATATTTACTAGCTGTTGGAGTTTTCACAAGTGGTTTGTTGGGGCTAAATACAGCTGAAGCTTCAGAAGTAGAAAAAGATATGATTGAAGTAGACCCATTAATTGAAAATCTAAAAACAAAACATCCTGATTGGACTATTACACAAGTAACTTCAGGTGAGGCTGCTGAAGTTAAAGAAGAATTGGAAAATTATCCAGTTCTAAGAGGTCCAGCGCCACCATTAACAGCTCTCTATATTGACGAAATAGTATCTCAAGTTGGAACAATCAATGAATATACTGAGGATGTTCGCACGCAAACTTCTCATGCAGTTTCAGGCACTGTTACCATAGGAGTGATGGAAGTTGGTTATGGAAATGACGATCAATGGTTAGATGATGAATATATTACTTATCAAAATCGTGATTATAAAATTAATGTGGCTACTATAGATAATAATAATGACAGAATTATAGATGCGTTTTATCATTCAGTATCTTTTGATTCAGATTTAAAAATCGCTAGCGGGACTACTTCAGTATATAAGTTTAAATCTAATTCGCAAAATTACCCATGGAATACCTTTGAAAGAACTTTAAATATTCCACATTTATAATTTAGGGAATCTATTGAAGAGAGGTGTATTTAAAAATGGTTTCTATGGAAGATATGAGTATAAGGCTAACTATCCTTCGAGGAGCTTACGGATACAAAGGTTTCACTGAACAAGTTGGCGAAAATTTGTATAAAGTTGATACGAAAGCTTTTAAAGAAACGATAGAAAATGCAAAAGAACCAATTGATGCTAGTAAAGTTTCAGAGTTATCATCTAATCAAATTAAAATGTTACAAGGTGCTCCAAGTGGTAGTTGGTTAGTTCCTTTATTGAATAGAATGGGACAATTAGGAATGATGGATTTACGTGAGGGACTAGTCAACCCTAAATTATTCCAATATACTTCGACAATGAATGCTTATAAAAGATCAATTTAAGTTAAAATTTAATGGAAACAAAAAAAGCCCAGGCTCAAAATTAATTGAGTACCTGGGCTTTAAAATTTATTTAGATGTACCACGAACTGTAGCATAACTTAATTTATCTGCTAAAATGGCACGTTCAGCAATTGGAGAAAATTTATCTGATGACACTTTAAGTTTTTATCCAAATTCTGCGAAAATGACTACTGATACAAAACGTCAAATCAATTCTTTTGTTGAAATTTCTCATTTTGAGTCCGAATTTATTGGCAAAGTAATACAAAAAGGTGAAGTTATATTTGATTTAGGAAAAGAAGGTTTAGAAGGTGTCAAAGAATTAAAATTTGTTTTTGATAGTGCTTCAAAAGATAACAGATTTATTGGCGAAAAAGTAACAGTAGTTGTGCCAGTAAATAAAAAATAGTCACTCAATTCTATTTCATCCCAAAAGTTAGACCAAAAATCTATCTTTTGGGGTGAAATAAAGTTAGATATGACTCATAATATTATTTTCTATGTAATTTAATCCTTTCGATTCAACCTTAGCGTTATACAAGGAAACCGATATTAATTTATTCTCTAGACATTCACGATAAATGCTCGCACCAGAAATAAACCCTTTTTCTTGGATCACTTCAACTATTTCTCCGAATGTTTGTTTATCTATTTCAAAATCATAAAATTTAGGCTCTTCCTGATTAATTAATCCTTCTAGAATATCTAATATTAATTTTCCCTTATCCAAACAATGCTACCTCCAATCTATTTTATAATATAGATTAAAAGGTAACATTTGTCATATAATGACTCCATAATAAAAAGCCTTACCGTGCAAGTCCCTCAACTCTTCCCTGTTTTGGAATTATTATCCTTTTTCATACTTATATAAGAACTATGAATTTTGTTTTTTATGATAGAGGCAATAGGTTAGATATGCTGTAATGTGAATGAAAATTATGTTTAGTTCTCTAAAAAACAGGGTAAAGAAAAAATATTGAGCGAGATTCTATATTTTCGGGAGGGATTAATAATGTCAAAACGAAGAACAGGTGTTGTAATTACAGCGTTAGCTTTAACAGCCTCTTATTTATGTAAAAAAGAAAACCGTGATAAAGCATTAAGTATGCTCAATTGTGCAAAATCTAAATTAAGACCCTATTTAAATACTGCGGTGATGGACAAAAACATATCAGAGCGGATAACTGCTCAAGCGGCGACACGAGCTGGAACATCTCCAACAAAAATAGCTTCAAACGAAATGGTTGCTGAAGGTGGAGGACATACAGGTATCCATTTTTTCAATGAAAAAATTCAGGGAAAAGAATAATAATAACAAAAATCTTCTCAATTCACTCGACGAAATTAGATATAGTAACTAATTATGAATTTCAATTGCCGCAGCCCTTTCTCAATCAGGTGATACTCCACCACTCACCAAAATCATTTGATTGTGGTGGAGTAAGATTATTAGACTCGGAGAACTTTAAAATAGCTTTTAGATTTTTGACTCTAACTTTAGGGGTGCAGGACCTTACTTGGTCTTTTTTAAATTTAGATGCATATGATTGATTTAAGTATTAATTAAAAACGCCTTAAACTCTTATGTTTTTTTGCAAATTTGCAACATATATGTTGACTATATTTAGTCAATTGGTCTACATTGGACTTAAATAGAATGAGCTTGGTCATTTCGAAGGCTTACGTTTTACGTGAGCTACTCACGTAGAAATGACGGGGCTTACTTTTTATTTTTCGGTCTATATTGATCATTCGCCACTTTGTTATTAAGGATGAATTTCCAGTGTCTGTATGAATGATTCCAACGATTTTCTATCTCACCTCTTATTCCAGTTGTTTCACCGATATTAAAATTCGGATACACATTTCGGATATGTGAGTTGATATGTTTATATAATTTTTCTTTTGCTACAGTTTGTTTCCCTCTTCTTTCCTTACCCTCTAGTATAGCTTTATGTTTTTCATTTAACCTAAATTCCATTGAACCTATGATCAAATCTAAACATTGGAGAATAATATGATTGTGTGATATTGCTTCAGCGATGTCCTCTTTACTATGAATAAACAAGTTAGCATTTTTGAAGTCTTTGCTATTAAGTAAATTAAATATAAAATCGCAGGTGTGTTGATTAACCATTTTTATACATCAAAAGAGGCTGATTTCCGCTACGGGCTACTCGCTTTGTTGCTGACGCTTCGCTTTCGCACAGAGCAAAGCTTCCTGTGGGCGAGCGTCGAGCCGCTTCCTCCGCTTCGCTCCGTGCAGGGTCTCGGGCCAACACGATGTTGGTCACGAAGGCGTTATCACAGGATGTGATGGTTTTAGCCTTCGTTCCTCTATCGCTTTCCCGCGGGAGTCGAGTAGCCCTGCGCTACAATCAGTTAAAATGGAAATATATTGGCAAAGTGGTAACAAAAAAATCCTTTTGTCGCTCAATAATAAACTTATTTTTTCCTAATCAACACGCCTGATAAAATCTTCGAATGACCTAATACATTACTCACAACTGAACACCATCATATAAATCGAGAATTGCGCTTTCGCCCCATAAAAAATACTCCCCTTAAATAAACAGATTTTTTAATCTGTCTACCTAATAGGGAGCATATCATTATGAGCGTCTGGTTCTTAAAGTTGGTAGCCTTTTTGAAAAAGTTAATCTTATTAGTTTGAAACTTGTGTTTTCTTAAACATTGAAATCAAAGCCATACCAGCTAATGACACAATACCTAAGAAGAATAATAAAATTCCAATTGGAATTAAGAAAAAAGGTTCTTCTAAAGTGCCATCTATAGCTACTTTACTTCCAATGATAGCTTTTGCAATTAAACATATTACTCCTAAAAGGATTGGTGTAGATGCGATAACATATTTCATTTTCATAATATTTTCCTCCAATAATGTTAGTTTATTTATTTTTTATATTCCAAGATATCACCTGGTTGACAGTCTAATACTTCACATATCTTCTCTAATGTTGAAAATTTAATCGCTTTTGCTTTTCCATTTTTTAGAATTGAGACGTTTGCCATTGTGATACCAAGTTTTTCTGATAGTTCTGTAACACTCATTTTCCTCTTAGCTAGCATTACATCAAGATTAACTATGATGCCCATGTTACACCTCAAATCGTTAATTCGTTATCCTCTTTAATTTCACTAGCTTTACCCATTAAATAAGAAAGTAAAGAAGTAAATACAGAAATAACTACTGCAAAAAATAGTATTAACAAAAGAATCGTTAAAAGATTGGTATTGTAGTTATCACTAATAAATACATAAAGTAGTGCAATAACATATAAAACTCCTTCTGTCATCGCTAAAACACTTATACGCTTTAACCTTTGTGCATTTTTTAATGTAAAATCGTTACCTACATTAATGTCTGAACAGATACTCCAGCCTATACATAAAGCATAAAAGTAAGGTATACCAGTTATCCAAATAAATGCAATAAAAGGTTTATATAATTCTTTTAAGGAATGAGAATCTAACAATATATTCTTTCCTGTCTCTGGCCCAACATAGACGCAGAACAATAAACCAAATACCCAGCAGAAAAAAATAATTATTTTTAACCACTTTGCTAATTCCTTATGTTTCATGATTCACCGCCTTCTCAACTTTCTAATGTTAGAATAATCGATAGAATATCCTTAGTCAATATTTTTTTATCGTAAAACAATAAATTTTTATTATTTTACTACAAACCAATATTATTGGTATAAACACAAAACGCCCAGGAACTCATAAAAATGCGAGTACCTGGGCGTTATCTAGTATGCTGCTACTATATTTATTACATGGCTAACTTAGCTGTTTTAATTTTACTTGCCCCCAGCTTGTGCTGCAGCCATTCCAGTAAATGTTGCTGTTTTAACACGCTATAATTTGCCGTCCGACTCAATGTAAGCTAGCCAACCAAAGCGATGTTTTAAATACATCAAGTGCATTTTCTGCATCTTGTATTGTGCTATATGTGCCTGTTAAAACACGATATTTTTTTGTTGTCTGTAATTGGTTTCGGTGCTTGTGTAGTATCAGCATTCTGAATCATCTTCAGCGGCTTGAGCCCTGAATTCTCAAGGGTTCAAGATATGATACCCTCATTTATTAAAGCAATACGAAACCTTGAATTGACACAAATATCGAAAATAAAAATACCCCGATTAGGAACCAACCATAAGCTTTTCTCTCTCTCTGAAATTCTTTAATTCCTAAAGTTAACATAAAAAGCCCTAAGAAGAATATCATTAAAAAATTCAGCTGGAAATCACGTGTGATAAGTCCATATGCTGAGAGAGAGAATGCTATGATCGAAAAAACAATTTGTAAAATTTTCAGCAAAATCTTCCACTCCTCATTTAAATTTGCTTTTATTAAAATAGTTTTGAAATATTCTTATCAACAAAAAAGAGGTTATGGATATGAATGCCCATTCTACTCTTTCAAGTCTATGGGGTGAGTAACGATCGTTGGTCTGTCCGTCCTAGGATCAAAACTTACCGAGCCACAATACCTCCGTTTTACAATACAAATCACAAACTTTTATTCTGATACATTTGTTCCTTTTACATTATTTATTTTAAAAACTGCTTTAAAAGGAACATCATTATGTCCTTCATAACAACCATCGTTGTAAATATAAAACAATAATGGATATTGTTTTTTTAGAATTATAATAGTAATATTTACTCAAGGTCATTAAACCTATTGTTTTACATCAATTAACAATAATAAAGAAAAATATACTTAAATTACTATTGTTATTATGTATTCCAAACACTAAAAACAATTCTAGGAGGAACATTTATGAAAAAATTAGCTACTTCAATTATTGCAGGTGCATTATTAATCGGTGGAACAATGAGCATCCCGACACCAATAGAGGCTGCAGCGAAAAAATACAAAAATTGCGCAGAATTAAATAAGGACTACAAAGGTGGCGTTGCTAAGGATGCCAATGTGAAAAATAAAGGTGGAAAAACAAAATACGCACCTTTTGTATCCGCTGAACTATATAAAGCAAATGCTTCGAAAGATCGTGACAAAGATGGTATTGCTTGCGAGAGATAAAGTTTGCAATAACGTTAAGGTGAATAATATGACTATATTTTAAGATCCCGATTAACTTACCTTGGCTGTGGCTGAGGTGGACCTTAATTACATAGACGCGTGCTAAATTCACTGCCCTACTCGATGATTAAAACTAGTTTGGGAACAAAAATAGGATAAATGTTGCTGTTTGATTGCCTTTTGCAAAACCAGCTTCATTTATCCTCTACAAATGAAATTATAATTGTTGGAACAATCCCCCTGCTGATTTGTTATTTATATGGTTACATTCACTAACTGGCTTCGTTGCGTGTCCATGGTCATCTGTACACCAAGACTGCGATTGGAATGCAAGGAATATACCAACCCATCTATTTTCTTCTTCAAAATGAATGAGTACACCACCATCTTGCCATATCCCGTCGTCATTTCTAAAATCTTTACTATTTCCTTGATTCATATGAATATCATGAATGCCTTTGCCTGGAGAAAAACCGAAATATTTATCTTTTTCATCTTCATTTATAAATTTTTCCCCATAAGCATAAACTATAGCTTCTTTAGTCATAGCCTCTTGCATATATTTATGAACTTTCTCATTTAAGTCATTATCTGGTCCGTTCTTAGTTGCAGGGAGAGGAATCATTTTTTGGGGATCAAATAAGCCACCACGAATATAATCTAATGCAATTTCACGGTTATCATTAGTAATTTCTGTAAATCCTTCTTCGTAATTTGGAATAATTGTTATTTGATTTGAGTTAAAATCTTCACTAACAAAATATAGGACTTCTGAAGGCTTTATCTTAGAGGCAACATTAATCGCAATCCTATAATTCTCCTCACTTTTATCCTTCTTTGTTGCTCGAATATGCACTTCGTAATGAGGTGTCTTGTCATATGAATCCACAGGTCTCACGTTTACAACTTTACCTTTTAGCACTCCGTATTTGAATAAGGGCATAATCTATTACCTCCAATAAAGTTAGGATATTAAAACATCGTAATAATTGCTTCGCATCATTAGTTAAACACAAGCTCAAACTTTCTATTCGTATAATCAATCATCAAACGCCCATCCTCATTACATCAATCGTTGGAGAGCTAGAGATGCTTAGTTTCATCGGAATACATATTCATCGTTTAAGAAGGAGAATGTTGTTTGTTCAGACTTGCTACAAGCTCTCGCAATTAAACGATTGCTTTGATCATCAAGAAGGCCGAGCATCTCTAATTGTTGCCATTCGGATTTAGTAAAATAAAGCTCAAATAAAATCTTGGCACAGCCACTTCGCAATGAAAGATCATTAGACTCACCATACAGATTCTTTAAATTTCTGCAGTCAAACATTCTTTTCCTTCTGTAATTAACTTTAAAGCAGTGACAAACTCTTTTTATTCATCATTCCAACGTTGCAAAATCAAACTTCTCCATTTTGTCTATAACATTTAATTTATCCCCTCCAACAAATAATTACTTTTCTTTATTACTTCTTTACACTTCCAACAAATCCCTGCTACTTCAACTAAACTTTATCGTTAGTTGAAGTAGCCAATCTTTTTGAAAAACGGGGCTTAAACTAACTTTGAGCTGTAGCGTGTGACGACGCTGCGGCTTTTTATATTTAATCTATTAATAGTAATGTAAAGCTAATTTAGCCTTACACTTCCGAATCTTGTTACTAAGGATCACTCCTATCCCGAGTTGTAGCTTTGGAATATTGTTTGATCAGGTTAATACTAATAACCTTGATAATCGAACAAAAAGAAAGAGCGTGTTTGGAAAAAATTAATCAAAACACGCTCTTAATATATTCAATTGAATCATTCTTTTATAAAAAAGTTTGATCATTTCTGAGATCCATCTCCATTAAAGCACCCGTTTATAGATAAAAAGTTAGTGTATATTTCTTGTTTTTCTTAGATATGAGCAGCCGTTTTGCTTAAAATGGAAATGTGATTATAATTAGTTATTCAAATTTTTAAAGATCAATAGCGAACTTATATATTTCGAACCAAAGATATACAAAGGTTCGAGAATTTTTCCACTTCTTCAAAGTTGGGTAAATGTGCAGATTTCTCAAACCAGACGATTTTTTTATGTGGAGCACTTAATTTTACATAATACTCTTCAACTAATTCAGACGGTACAGTGTAATCCATACGTCCACAACAAAAATAAACAGGAACATTTATTTCAGGGATTTCTTCTAAAAAGTTAACCGTATTCATCTCATCTTCTAAAGCGTTTAGAGAAAGTATTGAGCCTCTAATAAACTTTATTATCTTTAATGATTTAATATCTTTCATTGATATGTTTTTAAAGATAATTCCAAATAAGCTTCCGCTATATGTCGAGCCGTTAAATTTCGATAGCCATTTCCGTTGAATTCCACCATCCTTCACTTTTTTATAAGGCGGCTCTCCAATTGCCTTCAATTGAGTTATTGCCTTTTCATTATTTCTTCGAATTGCTTCCTCTAAAGTAAATTTATATGATAATTTCTCTCCTCGTTTCATATCTACTATTTGTCCAATACCGATATATGCTTCAATTAAGTCTGGCCGTCTTGAAGAAAATTTCAATCCAATAATACTCCCCCAAGAATGACCTACAAGAAATATCTTTTTTTGATTAAACCTGTCTAGCAAGTAAGTTGTAAGCTCTTCTGTATCAAGAACAAATCGCTCTATATTTAAGTCTTCTCTCTTTAATGATGTAGAAAATGATCCTCCTGCACCTCTCTGATCCCAATTTACAACAATAAAGTACTCCTCAAGCTTTTTTTGAGATTTTCTTGAGAAGGCAATTTGCGCCGTCCCTGGACCTCCATGTAAAAACAAAAGAATTGGATTATTTATATTCTTGCTTCTCAAAGATACAATCTGTTCTATTTCACCGATTACAACCTTTTCAACTGAATTTATCCCCTGTTTTTCCATTCGATTACTCCTCACAAACCTCTTCTATTTGTTTCAAAGATACGAAAAAAACAAGGCTTCTTTATAGCCTCGTTAAACAAATTAACTGTCCTCACTGATTGTACCTATAGGAAATGATGTTCGTCAATCTGGCCCTTTAATTGAATAATACAGATGGTGTTTAAGAGTCAAAATAACTATTAATACAGGGCTTTTACAGGTGTGTTGATTAACCATTTTTATACATCCAAAGAGGCTGATTTCCGCTACGGGCTACTCGCTTTGTTGCTG
>NZ_LITM01000017.1:186836-201899 GCF_001275675.1 Lysinibacillus sp. FJAT-14745
ATATTGGCAAAGCGGTAACGAAAAAATCCTTTTATCGCTCAATAATAAACTTATTTTTTCCTAATCAACACGCCTGGGGCTTTTATAAACTTTATTACAAATTTTCAATCTTTATTATGAATAATCGAACTTTATTTTAAATGATCAATATTTTTTACAAAGCTACTCAAGTGATCTTTTTTTTAGAATTGGCTGTTTTCTCAAAACTTGTTGCTATTCAGCTAACGAAGCATTTTAGTGAAACACGTTCTTTGAAACTTTATTCCAAAATCAATGTCTAAATATTAAAGGGGGAGACAATTTGAAAAGAATTTTTATAGTATTGACGGTATTTAGTTTTGTATTAGTCGGTTGTTCCCAAGAATCAGAAAGTCAAACTAGAGAACCGACAACTGACTGGGAACCTACAATATACGGAACTGTCAATAACCTTGTTGGAGTAACGATGATTGCAAAGAAGGAACGGTCTCTTCCACTGGATTGACAGTGACATTTGAGAATAACTCCGACAAGCAAATTAGCTATGGTGAACATTTTTTGTTGGAAAAGAAAATCAAGGCGAAATGGTACCAAGTTCCATTTGCCTTAGATGGGAACCCCGCTTTTACGGATATTGGCTATAGCTTGGATTCTTCGGGTATTAAAGAATGGAAAGTTGATTGGGATTGGCTCTATGGACGTCTAGATAACGGTGAATACCGTTTAGTGAAAGAAATACTGGATTTTAGAAACGCTGGGGACTATGATAAGTATCATTTGACAGCGGAGTTTACAGTTGATTAACCAAACAAAATTAGTATGTAAGGACGATTGTGAAATATTGTACTTAAAGTAACTGACGCTCTAGTTAACTATTCGATTTACGAAATATAAAATATAAAAACTGCGTTGATTCTAAAACATTTTGTAGATTAACTTTGTTTTTATGTTTTAACAGCAACAATCTATTAGAAAACAGCTTAGAATTATAAATCATTCACCTTATTTTGCACAATTTAAAACCACAAAGAAGCTAACGCAGTCGCCAGCTTCTTTGTTATACTCAAAAACGACTGACAAGATTGCCTATTGGATTCGTTTTTTCTGCAATTTATTCATTTAATTAGAATTATTTTTCCGGTGAACTACCTAAAACTTCTTCTACCTCTTTACTGAAAACTTGAAATATATAATCTATCTCTTGTTCCTTTGAAGCAACACCTATCGCCGCGCCAAGATCTTTTGTCCCTTGAACACGCATCATAACGTTATGGTCATCGTCAACTGTTGAAAAATCTCCCTTTTTCCAACGCTTTAATATATCTAAATATTTATCATTATGCTCGAATTTATCTTTATTTTCTTCTACCATCAGTATCAAAGTGTCGATTCTTTCCGGCGTTATCATAATTGAACTTTCTTTTTCATCAGCAATAATCTTTTGATGTGCCATTTCTTGCATAACTTCTTGCATTAGATTATCAATAAAGGGTTCATTTCCACTTTTCCATTCATCAATCTTTTTGGAATATGTTGTATTTTCCCAACCATTAGTCGTATCAACTGTCGACACAAACTCTTTCTTCTTATTATCCTTCGAAATTGATTGACCGCTAGCCAATTCGTTCTCAGTACTTTTAGATTTTTCGTTTTCATAATTCTTCTTCATAATTAAATAAGTACCACCTATACTCAGCGAAGCTGTTAAAACAATTATACCTAAAACATGAATCCACTTCATTCCCCTATCACCTCAATTAACAATTACCACCAAAATATCATATAAACCCCAATAAGTAAACATTGCACAAAAACAACATGATCCCCGATAAAACGAAAGATTCCTGTTTCTTTGTTCTTGCGATGTTTGAGTGACTAGATTAAGGAGAATGTACACCTAACGCGAGATTTTAGTATTTGGGAAGGATTAACCCTTCCCAAATACTAAAATCATTCCTTCGAACAAATCTATCAAAAAGTGATGATCTAACACCAACCATTTGCAAAACTGCTTAACAAGAGTAACTTACATACAAAAATATCAAAATAATTGTTGATTTTTCCTGTTTTTTGTTTTATATTTACAATATCCATGTGCTGTTTAACAGGTAACTGTTAGGCAGCTTTTTAATTACCAGCATGCAATAATTACTGGTACACCAATGGTTATAAGGAGTAACACTCATATTACACAAAATTCTTTATGTTTTTGATCTCGGCCATCATCTGGCATATTCAGATAATTCACGAACCGTTTCAGCATCTGAACCACCGCATACCCACTAATACCAAGCGTTCATGCAACGATAACTTTTTTATTTGAACATTTGGCACCTCCAACTGTTACTGACCATTAATGACCTTATCCACTTCCATGTAATCAATTTTCTGACTACCTGTAATGCTTCTAAACTTCGACTAATGTCGCATGCTCTTTTAATGGCTACATAGAAATTTTCCATAACCACATTTGTTTCCATTGCTCCGATAGCTTCGTAGATTGCCTTACGATGCTTGATTAGTCGTTAAAACACGACTGTTGTCATGGACGTATATTTGTAATGTATTCATGTTAAAACCTCCTGAATATTTTCTAAGGTATTTTATGGGATATTTACAAATAAAGGAGTTGTTATTAGTGTCTTCAAAAAAAGTATCTATCGGTCTTACACAATTTACAGATTTTACTTTCAAAGGCGTTACTGGTAAAACCTCAATGGTTAGACAAATAAAATATCAAGATGAATACAATCCTGCTTTTGATTACTGGAAACCTTTACGAGATGGTATCCGAAAATTTCATGAAAAAGAATTTAGTAACGATTACCTGCTTTCTCTTGCTAACAAGGTTTCTCAAGCTAAACAAAAAAATTACCTTGAAGCAGTCAAAGCACATTTAAAATTTATTAAAAATAAAGAAATAGAATGGTTTGAACCAGGCAAATCCAATTGGTATAGCGAATATATAACTGTTCGTTCATCACCAGAACTTGGATTAAAGATTGACGGAGTTCCACACTTAATCAAGTTATATTTCAAAGGCAAGGACGAACGAATTGATAAAAACAAATGTCGCTCATGTTTGACACTATTAAATCAATCTGATTTCACCATTGAGCATTCTCCTGATATAAAACCTGCAATTTTAAACGTCCAAAAAGGTAGATTGATTTCAGATGAACCCTCTACTGATGATCATCTAATTGCACTTGAATCTGAAGCAGCACAATTTATGGTTATTTGGAACAAAATTTAATCATATTCGAGCCCCTTTGTGCTATTTACCTCCTACCTTCCAAGTAGATAATTTTAGCTCTAAATCGAATTGGTGTGTCTGTGCGTTCCACCTAACCCTGAGGCTTTTTTTAAAAATCTATTGCTGATGCTATAAACCATATAAACGAAGCTTTCATGACATTTAATAGTAAGGTAAAGCTAATTTAGCCTTATACCTCCGAATTTCGTTACTAAGGGTCACTCCTATCCCAAGTGACCCTTTTTATATTACTTTACTCATATTACTCATTAGTTTACTGTAGCATGTGACGACGCTACGGCTTTATTATTTTAAATCTATTACACAGGCAATTCACTATACAAACATAGCTATCGCATCATAATAATAGTAAGGTATAGCTAATTTAGCCTTACACCTCCTAAACTTTTTACTAAGGGTCACTCCTATCCCAAGTGACCCTTTTTTATTGTCTTATCTGCCAAAAATACATTTCTTAATGCCTATAGCTGCATGGTTTAACACCCCACTCCTTCTCTTCAGCTTACATATTATATATGTAGAAAGGAGGGATATTTTATGGGATACTACGGAAACGTTGGTGGTATAAATAATGGATGCTACTATGGTGGCGGATATGGTAATGGTTCAACATTTGCCTTAATTGTTGTTCTATTTATACTTCTAATTATTATCGGCGCTACTTTTATGCATAGAGAGTATTAACATTTGCTATTTAAGGGTCGCCCCCCCAGCCTGGTGACCCTTATAAACATTTCTTTCCACGTATTGTTCAGTAACCATATTCTATAATATTTGCAACATATTTTTTACATAACGACTACTGTTAAAATATGTATCTGACATGATTGTCATTCTCAATCACTTTACATTCATGGTATAATCAATAAAAAAGGGGTTTTATTGGAATAATGTTTGTAATATTATTTTTCCTATTTGTAATTTGGTTTATGATTAAATTCATTAACTTGCAGGAGAAACAAAACAGCTTGCAGGAAGAACAAAACGAAATTTTAAGGAATATATCCGATAAACTAGATAAATAGTATACCTAGATGGGAAATCCCATCTTTTCTTCTACACCATCATTCAAGTTTTTACTTCGCTGTACTTCGCAATTACTAAAATAGGATTTAAATTCATAAAAATTGATTTATCGGAGGAATCATTATGTTAATTAGAAGTGCAAAAGTTCAAGATTGTCATCTATTAAGCAATTTAGCTTATAAGTCAAAAGCCTATTGGGGATATACAGAAGATTTTCTACAACAATGTAAAGGTGATTTAACTGTAACAAAAGAATACATAGAAGAAAATCCAGTGTACGTAATGGAGAATGACGACAAGATAGCAGCATTTTATAGCTTTACTATTAATGAAAGGAAATTAGATGCTTTATTCATTGACACTGATTATATCGGTAAAGGAATTGGGAGAATACTTTGGGACCATTTATTAAATAAAGCAAAGGAATTAGGAATAAACGAGTTTACTCTTGATAGTGAACCTAACGCAGAAGGTTTTTATTTAAAAATGGGAGCAACGAACATTGGCGCTACTCCATCTACTGTGTTTCCTGACCGTCATCTTCCTCTAATGAAAGTTAAAGTGTTTTAAATTTTTATAGGGTTTGCCAATTGTGTGATCTTTGCTTTTTTAATTTATATACCCCGGCTTGAGCATCTAGGAAACGTACCACGGTATCTAACGTCATCCGCCCGATGACCTCCCAACCTAATTGCTGTCATTACCACTTTAGCTATATAAAATTTGGCTTCAATCTTTGATCAAGTCCCCTCCAGTAGTAAACTGATGTTTATCGTCGACTACTTCCATATAACCTTTTAATTGGATACTAGGATTATCAATCCCTAATAAAGATTTATCACCTATACCTTCAAACGGCATAAACACATGTAAAGTAACCTTTTCCCCTGGTTGAATATCTAATTTGTTTCCCTTCGCTTCAACCTTATAGTCATTACCTTTATAAGCATTTTCCCCTTCCTTTATCATGAAGGAAACAAATACATTATTTTGCTTTATCACGTAATCACTATCATTTATCAATTTTATGGAATATGATATTCCTTCTTTTAAAGTTTCCTTTTCAATTAACTCTAGCTTAACTTTTTTAATATCATTTAAAGTGAACTCCTTTTCGCCATCGCATCCTGCTAATAATACTAAAATGAAGATAAAAGAAGATAATATTTTTAATTTCAATGAGATTCCCCCGTTGCTTTTTTTGATTGCTTTGTTTCACCCAAAGATCCTAAAGAAGAAGATCACTCATCTTTATTTTTCGCCTGAATGTTTTCCTTTAACATTAGTATTATCTCCTCAATCACAATCTCTGGCTCATCATGATGTATATAATGTCCACTATGACTAGCAATCTGAAACTTGCTTGACGTTGACAGCTTTTTGAATTCTGCTTGGAGACTTTGTTCAATTTCTAATATCTTTTGCGACGGCCATCCATCTTCTCCACTATCAGGTAAACCTCTTGCAATAATTGTGAGAGGAAGGTCAGTTTGTCTTGAATGATCAACTATTTGCTTATAGCTCTGCATTTTATCAATATTTTCACTATTCAACAAAGGGTTTTCTAAATATTCTCTATTTCCTGCAACGAGATTCTCCGGTAAAACCTTTTCATAAGCAAGTTCTTTATATTCCAGAGCAGCGTCAACCAAAATCATGCCGCAGATGTCGAGTGGATGGAGACTGGCATACAATCTTGCAATTAAACCACCAAAAGAATGCCCTACTAGTATATATGGCTTCATTACGTCAAGTTCTTGCAACAAGTCCGAGAGCTCCTCGACCAAATCATGACAAGTCTGCTGGACAGCTGCGACTGAACTCCTACCAATCCCCGCCCTCGTGTAGGACAAGGTTGACGTTACATCCGATATTCGCTCTTGGACTTTTTTCCATGTCTCAAAGTTATCGCCTAATCCAGCTATAAAAATGACACTCGGAGCACTGTCACGTTGATATTTCGTATACACACCGCGATTATCACCGATTTTGATTATCTTTTTATTTTGTATATTCACTGTTAATCACCTATTCCAATTATAAGCTTTATATTACTTATATTTCCATAACGTTTTTTAGAAAACTCCTGCTAGAGTCATGAACAACATAACTTTTAACGCCTATTCCTTATCACGTATAATTAATGCCACTATGCTTAATTCGGGTAATGCTTTAGCCTTAAGTCTTGTATAAAATTAGATACCTGTTCCTTCTTTGATTAGCGTTATAACATGAAACAGTAATGTTTGTGTTTTGACAACGAAAAGTTAATGGCAAAAAACGCTAAGCCTTTTCTCTCTTGTGAATAGCTTATTATTGCACTAATTGGAAATAACAGTTATTATTACGTTATACGTTATATCGCCAAACGTAATAAACTTTTAAAAGGGAGGTATTGTATGAAAAAGGATAGATTTTCAGAGCCTTCACTGTTTATTTTGATTAGTCTGGCAGAAAAAGATTGTCATGGCTATGCAATCATGGAGGATATTGAAAAGAATTATAGTATTAAGTTAGGTGCTGGAACTTTATATGGGGCAATTACACGTTTAGAAAAAGCTGGCTATATTCAAGTGCTTGAATCAGATGATCGCAAAAAACCTTACAGGCTAACAGATGCCGGACGTGAATATTTAAGCAACCAAATTAAAGACATCCAAGCAATAACTACACTTGGCGCAAAAAGGCTTGGACTTATATGAAGTGGTTCATTTATTTATATCCAAGAAGTTGGAGAAAACGATATGGCGATGAATTATTTGATCTATTAGAACAAAAAGATTGGACATTCTTTATGACGATTGATTTACTCAGAGGTATAGTTGATGCTTGGAAAATCGAAATAAATGAACGAGAAGTTTTTGGCATTCGAATGAGTAATGCATTATTGCTTGTCGGTTTGATTAATATACTTATTATTCTACAATACAGGTCATCACAGGAGGTTATTTTAATGGAACAAATTGCGTTAATTATTGCAATGGTATCGTTTTTCTTAGCAGTATCTATTTTCATTGTGCATCTTTTTAAAGAAGGATTACAAAAGGCTTTTTCAATTAGCACTAAATTATCAAAAATGAGTCTCGGTTTTATGGGCTTATATGGATTGAGTATTATAGCTTTTTTGGTTCTAACTAATTAACTATCGTTAGAAAATTCTTGAACAAAGAAACTACTGAACAATTAATAGAGCGTATTCGATTTTCCCCGAATACGCTTCTATTTTCTAATGGCGAATAAAATCGCCCCATTCTTTAATTAACCTACGCCAATTTCAACTTCCTTTTATGTAAATAATTCGAATAAAATAAAACGATTAATACTAAACCTATGATAAATGAGAAATTCCCTATTTTAAGATAAACTATCTGTGTATAATTATCTAACGGAGTCAATTGGATAATAAAATATAGTGTCAAAGGTATGCCAACTATAGAAACTAATAATATATTTTTGTTTTTCCAATAACCAAATAGAGTTTTTATGAAATAGGTGAAAAAAATCCAAAGACTAAAAACAATTAAAGCATGAGAAATTCTATCAGCTAATTGTCCCTTCAGTACAGTTAAAAAAAGAATAGAAAACACGACTACTGAAACAAAAGGAGCCAACACAATTAACAGATCCATTCTTTTAATTGGTAATTGCAGCTTTGAATCAGCCACCAATGACAATGATGCTCTTTGTAAATATAAAAATAAACAAGCAATCATGATCAATCCTAAATACAACAATATAATACCTTCCTTCAGCCCTTTATCCTAATAAAGGAAACTTGTTTTTGTTATAAATATAGAATGTTATACTATATTTATTGCAACAATACACTATTTTCTTATTAAAATATTGGGTTTTGTGTCATTTTAAGCAATTGTCCAACAAAATGAGCGATTTCTATATTCATTATTATCTATAAAAAAGCCCTTCACTGATATGTGAAAGGCTCAATCTTTATAGGCACCTAGTTGTTTTTATAAATATAATCAATTCTGGACTTGCATTTTTTCATTCAAAAATGAAAGGAAAAGACTTCCTTCCTTTTTTTAGTGAACAACCTTTTTATTGATTAGCTTTGTACTACCAAAAGCAATTACTAACGCTATTAAAGAAATAATAAGTGGCGGAATAAAGCTTGTATTTCCAAACACCACTTGTGATGATAAAGTCGAAGTCTCTTCCCATCGTATGCTAGGCGTATAAAACACTGTTAATAGCATACCTGATAGCACTTGCAATACTACAAATGCCAACGTAAAACTACCTGCAAATAATAAGTATTTTTTCAAGTTAATCCCTCCCCTCTACTAAATACTACGAGTTGAGTATAAATAAGTTTCACAAAATTCTATTTAATGTTAAGGACGGTTTGTTTAGAAATTATTCTGTAACATCTCTGTATCCTTGTATGGAGTTATTATCAATGGTTCTAGTTCAAAGTGCATGGCCTCTAACTCGTGGTCAGATAATTTTTGCCAGTAAGTATTTCACATAGTTCTACTGACTACTTCTTGTCTAATTGAATATATTCACTTTCTGCGTCGTGTTGATTAACCAAAATTATACAACATTAGATGGTTGAGATCCCAATGAAACATCAGGATTTCTTTCACACTGATTTCGCCTTCCAGTGGCAGAGTAGCACAAAGAAAAGCATTATCTATTATCATTCTTTATTACAATACTTAAAATATCTCTTAATATATCAATAACAACGCCTGGCTTATCAATATGTATCGCATGCCCAGCATCCTCAACGATAATATGTTGCTTATTTGTTGACAAGTTTGCAAGCTCTTCCTGAAGTCTCATCCAAGCAGCCATTGATTCCTTTGTGTGAAAAGGCTGCAGACCTCCTGTAACGACAATCAATGGAATATTTCCAAAAGTTTCAGATGAACGAACTTGCTCTAAACTTTCTTCAATCTCATTAAGGGATCCTTCTATAGTAAATTGATTAAAATATGCTTCCTGAACTTCTTTTGTAAATAAAGGAGGCAAAATTTTATTTTGATCCTCATGAGATGAATCTAAGAGAACTACTCCTGCGACTTCCTCTGGATATATACTTGCAAATAATCTTACATTTAATCCTCCTATTGAGTGGCCTACTAATACATATGGAGGCTTTACACCTGCTTTTTTAAGTAATGTACGTAAGTTATCAACACTTTGTCTACTATGTCGAGGTCTGTCATCCATTTCACTTTTTCCGATTCCTGCTCTGTCATATATAAACATTCTTGAGAACTTTGACACTTCATCTTTAATCGAATTCCAGTTTTCTAAAGGAACTCCATACCCTGATTCGAAAACAAGTGTTGGACCATCATGATGTTCACCTAACAATTCATAATATAATTCGATACCACCTATATCAAGTTTTTGTCCTGCTTCATTTTCAATAAATTCACTCATTTTTAATCCCTCATTTTCCATTTTTCTTTAAAAGGAAAGCTCGCTTCTCTTAAAATTATCTTTCCTACTTCCCTTTCGTAAACTCCAATTCAAGGAAGTTCAATTTAATTGAACTTTATCGTATCATGTAATAATTGTCTTTTCAAGCTGAAGTTTAATATAATTGAACTTATAAACTGAATATCAAGGGATGTTGGAAAATGAATGAGTTAGGACAACGAATTAAAAAATTAAGAATAGAAAAGGGTATGACACTTGTAGAACTAACAGGTAATAAAATGTCCAAAGGAATGTTAAGTATGATTGAAAATGGGCACGCGAACCCTTCCATGGACAGTTTAAAATTTATAGCGCGCCAGTTGGGCTGTGACCCTCAATATTTGTTAGGGAGCCCTACACCTGATGAGCTAAAAACCTTGTTTAATAAATTAGAGGAAGAATATGAAAAAAATAACGATGAACAGATAATTAGTTTGACTCAAAACATTATTGACCAACAGTTTCCCATTTCATTGGAATCTGCTAGGATATTAGAAATTTCCGGAAGAACAGTTATGAAGTCAGATAAAAAAAATGGAGAAATGTTGATAGATCGGGCTATTTCAATCTATGATCGATTATCTCTTTATAGCCACTGTTTGGCAGCCAAATTATATGTAGTAGAATACCATGCAAAAAAGGGCGAGTATCTTAATGCCTTGAATATGCTTAGAAGTGTAAGAAAAGAGTATGATGAAAAAGCAACAGTTCTTGAGATGCTAGTTGAATTTGAGGCGAATTACATTGAAATGGTCTTACTTTTTGGGATAGGTGAATATAAATCAGGGAAGGAAAAGCTTAATCAATTAATTGTAATGTCTAAGAAGAGAATGGTCTATTATAAGATGGATAATATTTTCAGGATTGCAGCATTCCAAGCCCTTCTTCATAACAATGAAAATGATTATGCTTATTTTATAAAAAAGTCAGAACAATTTGCTGTATTCAGTGAAAATGATCAGTCCTTAGCTTTCACACTATTGCTTCAAGCTCATTATTATAATCAAATACCAAAAGATTATGAACAAGCTCTACTTTATTTAGATAAATTTGCTACGATATTAAAGGGGAATATCGGAAATGATTTTTATTATCTTGAAAAAGGTAAGGCTTTATTAGGAAAAGGACAGCTCAATGAAGCGTTAGAAGCGTTTGAAAAGTTCAAGATGCCGGGTTCAACTACTTACCCGCTTGAATTATGTATTCTTTACACAGCTTATTCATATAGGGCAATTTGTTTAATGCAGCTTGGAAAAATAGAGGAAGCACTTATTTATGCGAAAAAGGCAGCTAGCAAAATAGAGACATTACCCAAAACGCATTATCAAGATTTTATTAAAAACACTATAGAGTTAGTAAATACATCTTTGTAAAAATGGTAAAACACTTTTTCTTTTTAACACCTACAGATTAAACATTCTTGTCTTAAAATAGAAGAGACCAGGTCATTTAAAAACTGGTCTCTAGTGCTTTACAGCAACACCCTTGCTCATTTGTGAGAAGTCTAGTTATTTCATAATCATAACAACGGTATTTAACAAATTACCATTAAATATTTATAGATTGAGGAACTTTAGTATCCAGTAAATATTATCGTTTAACCTTTAATCCTAGTAATTCAGCAAAGCCAATTGCTTGTTCTGTGGAAATCACACAGCCGCTCAAATTTTTTAAGGTTACATTTAATCGTTCAAATGTGCATGTACTTATATCTACATTATTTAAAGGCGTATCGCTAAAATCAACTTCATCAATATTACAGTGTTCAAATTTCACTTTCTTAAATTGGCAGTCGTAATAGCTTGTCCCACGTAATGATGACTGCTCAAAAGAAATCTGTTTTAGCCTTGCTACTCCAAAATTACATAAATTCATGATACAACCTTCAAAAGAAACGTTCCCTAAATGGGTCTCTGAGAAATCCACACCTAACAGTTTGCAGTTTTTAAATGTAACTCGATGTATAATTCCTTCATTAAATTTTGAGTTAGATAAGTCACAGTTTTCAAAGACGACATCAGTCATATCGATTTTATAGAAATTCGAGTTAATCAAAGATACTTTTTGAAACATAACTTTAGATAAAAATAAACGTTCAATACTATCATTCTCTCTGCTTGTATTTGAAATCAGCTGATTCGATAGATAAGGTTCTTCATCATAAAAAATGTCTTCAAAAGTTCCTTGAGCCAAATCATTTGGAATAAGCGGAAGTTCAATTTTAAATTTTGTCGTCATTCTATTTGTCCTTTCTCACTTTAATTGCACAAAGCCAAATATACACTTCTACTCTATTATAATTGATATATCTTTAATAAAGACCGTTTTCAAAAAGAATGTTGCTATTCAACTAACGTTGGCAGGATAATTCAATAAGATGCAGGAATAAGTAAACTGATTATCGAATACCTAAGTTCTTTGATTCGGGGGAAGTGTATGTACGATTACATAAGTATCATTCAGAAAAATTTGCCTTATGTATTAAAACTGATGTCATTGAAAATTTCTTAATAATAAATATGAATTGCACTAAACTAAGTACACTCGTGTTTACTAAGGAGTTAAGTGGCTCTAGTATCATAATTAGAGGAATTAATGCTAATTTACAAGGTAATTATGCGTATGATTCCGCAGATGCATTTATGGAGATAAATTTAATTGAGATTGACTTTCCAGATAACTCTGATGGTGATTTGGAGGATGAAATATTGAAAATTGCACAGAAAATTTCAAATGAGTTTTTATGGAAAATTGATTTAAGAGAGTAAATAAGTAAGCTGCTTTCCTTATTAAACTAACAGGAACTTTAGTTGAAGAAGATAGCCAAACCAGAAGCAACAATCTTTGAGAAAACAGCCTTAATAAAAAGGCGTTTTACTTTAGCAATTTCGTTCCCTCATATATTCTGAACAAATAGCTTGCTCAATTCAAATTACCACAACCTAAATGATTGTGGTAGAAAATATTATGGATTTTCCTTAATTATTTATTACGTTGTGAGGAAGTGTTTTCGTTGTGTTGTTTTTCATTGTTTGCATTGTTCTTTTGTTCTTTTGTTAGATCATTTTCTTCACGCACATCTAAATCGTCAGGGCTTAAATCTGATCCGATTTCTACTTGGTCTTCTTCACTTTTATTGCGCTTTTCTTTTGTCATAATTATCACCTCCGATTTATAAATTATCCATTTTGACGTAATTTATACTTGTAAATATTACGCTATTTCCTCGGTAATAAAGTTTGCCAGTATCATTTACGACTGTACCTTTCTTTATCTTGTTAAATCATTTGATAAGCATTCAATCATTTTTTTTACAGTCTTCACAAAAACTTGCTCACCAATTTCTTCTCGGTGTAAAGGTAGCAACATGACTAGTCGAAAAAGGCCGATTAGAACTTCAGGATCTTCTTCAGTAACTCCTTTCTCCTGTAAAAATTTCACAAAATCTAGCGAACTTTCTAAATCTTCTTTGGCATGGTCATCGATAAGTTCTTTCGGGAGTCTCTTAACTATTTTCTCGTACTCCCCTCTTTGATAAAGATTTTGTAAAAATGCATTTTCCTCTATTGCTTTAAAGGAAATATCAAAAAATCTGATTAATAGTTCTTTTGGTGGTAAGGATTCACTCATCACCTCAGCTATAATTTTATTTTTTATTTCTTCTTCTCTTCGCAATACAGCATAAAATAATTCTTCTTTTGAAGGATAGTATGAATAAAAAGAACCTTTTGCAATCCCACATGCATTTACAATGTCATCAAGACTTGTTTTAGAAAAACCATACTGAATAAATAACACTTTACTCTGGTTGAGAAGTGTTTCATGTATCTGTTTCCTCTGTTCAGTTGAAATTCTTGCCATCATAACGCCACCTCTTTATTTGACTATTTGTTGATTTTTAGTCATTTATCTGTTAAGTTGATTTTATTAAATTTATTCTTTTTTGTAAAGAGATGGCTTATTCAGAAGGAGAAAAGCAATATGAGCATAAAAAATAATATTCCTATCCATGGTTTTGTTGCACCCGGTTTTGAATTAGTGAAGGAAGAATTTATTAAGAATTTTACTAGTAGAGGAGAAATCGGCGCTGCATTTTCTGTTTATATTAATGAAGAACCTGTTGTTGATTTATGGGGCGGATATCGAGATCGAAAAACTCGTACGGAATGGGAGAAAGACACCTTAGTACAAGTATTTTCTGCTACAAAAGGATTTGCTGCATTAGCTTTAAGTCTAGCGCATTCAAAAGGATATATTGATTATGATGAGACAGTTTGTACATATTGGCCAGAATTCGCTCAAAATGGCAAAGAAAAAATAACAGTTAGACAGCTTCTGGCACATCAAGCTGGTTTGTCTGCTCTCGATAGACTTAATATTGAAAATTTAGAAGACCTAGATACTTCACGATTATCACAGTCCCTTGCTGTAAGTAAACCCGATTGGGAGGTTGGAAAATTTCATGGGTATCATGCATGGACAATTGGGACATTAATTGCAGAGCTCATTAAAAGAACTGATCCAAAACACCGTACCCTAAAAGATTTTTTCAAAGAAGAAATAGCTGAACCGCTAAATGCAGAATTTTATATAGGATTACCCGAAGAAATTTCGGAAGATAGAATTACAACTATTGAAGGAATAAATCACCCGATTCAGTTACTTAAGGGAATGACCAAATTGCCACCAAAAATGTTACTGAACTTCTTAAATTCTAAGTCACTAGTAGCTCGAAGTTTAGTTGATCCTAAAAAATTTGTTGCAAATGATAATTTTAATCATCGTCCTATTTTATCTATTGAATTTCCTTCAGGTAACGGAGTTGGACAAGTAAGAGGAATGGCAAAAATTTATGGTGCATTTGCAAGCCGTGCAAAAATACTCGGATTAAGCTCTTTAACAATGAATGAATTAAGCATGGGTGCCACACCTCCAAAAGAAGGCTACTACGACCATGTGAATTGTATAGACATAGCATATTCTTTAGGGTTTTGGAAACACTTCTCTAATATGCAATTTGGTCGAAGCGAAAGCTCTTTTGGACATCCCGGAGCTGGAGGTTCGTTCTGCTTTGCTGATCCAGACGAGGGATTAGGATATGCCTACGCTATGAATAAACATGGATTTGGTATGGCTAATGAACCAAGAGAACTTGCCCTAAGGAATGCGCTGTATAGTTGTCTTTAAAGATAGTTGATGTTATATCATTTTTGATGTAATTTATCACGCGTGTTGATTAGCCAAAATCAAGTAATACTTTTTTGATAAATCTCCCGAGCTGATGACAAAAGTTCTTCAACGTATGTTCGCCATTTCAAAGGAAGCGC
>NZ_LITM01000018.1:0-43190 GCF_001275675.1 Lysinibacillus sp. FJAT-14745
GCCGTATCTTTTTTAATACCAGGAATCGTCGTTAATAGCGCCAGTTCCTCTTGGTAATTTTGTAATAAGTCATCTATACGTGCTTCAATAGCCTTGTTAAATCACGGAGTTTCCGAAGCTGACTGATGAACAGGAGACTTTTCTGTTTGGAGGGAGGCTCGGGGTGTCCCTGCGGTCATTCGCTCATCCATACTTTTCGTAGAAGTGTAGAACAAATGAGAACCACAACGGAATCCTTCGTCGTTTCCTCCCTAAAGGACATGCGATTGAGTATTGTAGCCCGACGCACATTCGTATGATTGAACAACCTACCAAGAAAAATCTTTGCCTACAAGACACCAAATGAACTGTTTGAAGAGGAACTCAAGAAACTCAAATCAATTACCGCAGATAATGGTTCTGAAATCGCTGGATTGTCAGAAATGTTTGGTGATAGGATAGATATCTATCAGACAGCAGATGCGTATTCACCGAATTCTTTGAGGACTGAAGAGAGTGTGTAGTTAACTGAATCGGCGTCCTTCCCGTCCATCTTTACGATGAATTCACGCCGGCTCAATCAAGGTTAGTAGCACATCATTCTCTTTATCCTTGTGCCCCACGACGGAGTCAATTTCAAAATGACCGAATTCTTCACGAAATTCAACACTATCAGGACGTTCTTCAATACTTTTACCTAGAATCGTCTTGTTTGGGCGTTGCGTTTTCTTAGTCCCCTTGGTATTACGACGTACCTTTAAGAGAAGGTCACTGTTTCGGGTTTTCAGAAGACCAAGCGCGATATAATGATAGAGTGTCTTTGTTGAGACCATTTCTTCCGGAGAAAACAACCCTTTGAGCTTCGAAAGACCAACAATCGTATCTGGAGACATGGTCTTTGTGCGATCAAGTAACAGTCCGTCTGCGAACGCCAAAAATGCCTTCACGCGCTCAAACTTCAACGGTTTACAAGAACGGGCCACGTTTCGATTTGTTACAGCTTGACCTGTTTCCGCAAGATATTGCGTCGTATAGATAAATTTTCTTTACTTGAGTGGTCGTGCCACGAGCGAGTTCATTGTAGATTGTCCCGCGCGAAACCTTGAGTTTTCGCGCAAGTTCGCTCTTATTTGTAATTCCGGCGTTCAAGTAGCCTTGAAGTTCTCCAAGTTGAAACTGTATAAGGCGTGCTTTCTTATTCGGTATTTTTATGTTATTCTGTTCTAGCATCGTATTCGAAATCCCTTCTTATTGATTGGTGTTGGAGCCTCAATAATACACGATTTCGCGTACGATGTTTTTATTTTTCTAAAGTGTTCAACTTGATCTAATATTCGCCGTTACTAAACACTTAAGAAATCAACGATCATTTTCTTTTCACGCTCTGGCATCATATGCATGTGTCCGCACCCTTTTAGCATATGAACTGTGTTATTTGGTATGATTTTTTTTGCTCTGGGTAATACTTTCTTCGCTGGAAATAAACAATCTTTTTCTCCTGCCATAATAAGTGTCGGTGCTTTACACTGTTGCATTAATTTTTCACTCACATTGGAGGGCATCCCTACTTTTGTTTTTACATGATCAAAACTATCTTTCACCATATCCAAAGTATCTTGGTCAAGAATTTCTTCTTTAATAGCCATAAATAAAGCCGTTTCTTTTATATATTTTTCTATCTTTGTTAGTTTATATTTGAGTAATGGTATCATCATTTTCACAGTACTGATTGGAAAGGTATTATTAATACCTGATGGCACAATTAATACGGATTTTCCTACTTTTTCTGGTGCGATACACATCAGTTTTGCCAAAACTCCGCCTCCAAACGAAACCCCAAAACAAGCTATTTTATCAAATCCAAGCCCTATAATAACGTCATTTGCCCACTTTCCATAATCATAATTTCTAGGAGAGAGGCTCACTTCATCACTTTTTCCAGGGTGACCAATAATATCAACCGCATAGATGTGAAAATCTTTAAGCAGGAACCTATATGTTAGTAAATTATAGGCAGTCGTACTATTCCCGCCATGAAATACTAGCAATGGTTCACCCAATAGATTGCCAGTTTCAATGATATGAGTTCTTCCAAAACGAGTATGAACGTAAAGATCCTTACATGAATAATCCAATTTCTTCAATTGAGCATCATAAAGCTTTAATGACATTTCTCTTCCAGATTGTGTTTTGTATACACTCATATAGCCCTCTCCTATATCTATATTTTTCTATCAATTCCTATTTATATGATATCACCATTCATGGATATTGCATGGATTGAAGATTATACTACCTTACTTAATTTAGCCCATTAACATAAAGGTAAATGTATCATCATCTAATGCGTGTGATTTTGTGCGGATGTTTTTATAGTTTTATAGATGATGTTGCTATTGCGACGATGATGAAATTGTTCCAATTGGCTCGCACAGAAAAATTCCCTATAATGATACCTGAAACCGCTCATCGTACAATCTAATTAAACAAAATATAAAAAAGTGGAGTTACTATCATAAGATAGTAACTCCACACAGCTTGTTGATGAAATTATTTCCAATTAAAACCTTTTTTTGCTAAGAAATCTTTGATATGAGGACGGCGTTGTTCAATTAAAAAATCAGCCATTTGCTTTGTCCAGTTATCAATTTTTCGATTGGATGAGCGATTATTATAGTATGCTTCCATTGTGTCGTTGTACGCTGGTAAAAGCTCTTCATATTTTTCTGTATTGTATTCATTTTCATGTAATACTGCTGCGACAGGTAATCGAGGTTTTACTTCGTTGCGACGAGTTGGAACCCCAATTGTTAAGCCGAATAGTGGGAAAACATAGTCAGGTAGATTGAATAATTCGCTTATTTCCTCTAGCTTATTACGGACTCCTCCGATGTAACAAATTCCATATCCCATAGATTCTGCAGCAACGACAAAGTTTTGCGCGAATAATGATACATCGGCTACCCCAACAAGTACGTTTTCTGCCGAATCAGCTACAATGTCTACACCTTCTAATTTACCTGCTGTTTGAAGACGCTTGAAATCTACACAGAAGATAAAGGCACCGCCAGAAGTTTCGTATTGACGAGGATTACCAGAGAGCAATCCTAATTTTTCTTTTTTCTCCTCATCAGTTACCCAAATTACACTATAAGCTTGTACAAAATGAGATGTAGCAGCCATTTGTGCAGTAGCAATTAATTCTTCAATAATTTCTTTTGAAATCGGATTTCCATCATAAATACGAACTGAAGAGTGGTTCCGTAATAATTCTTTAACCATTTATAAAATCTCCTTTTCCCCTATATATATATCAAGAGCATATCACGCTTCGTCTTCAAAATCGAATTTTTTCGGTGTTGAAATTATTTTTAAATAATTTGCGAATGTATAAAATCTCTCGTAAAATAAAATATTTTGTTAGTTATAGATTAAAAATTCTAAATAGTTTAAAATTATGCATGAACGGTTTAATTGGTTGGATCTCTAATAATTGGATGACTATACCAGGAGATTAAACCGAGTAATTAGTTGAATAAAAATAAAGTGGGATGGAGGAGGAATAAGGAATGGCAGAAAAGTTGGCGAAAAAGCTTCGTAATGAACAGCTGCGGAGCAAGGTTGTAACAGCAGAAGAAGCAGCATCTTGGATTAAGGACGGTATGGTACTTGGGATGAGCGGGTTTACCCGTGCTGGTGATGTTAAAGTGGTACCTCTTGCACTTGTGGAGAAAGCTAAAAAAGAGAGCTTCAAGGTAGATGTATATACAGGTGCATCACTTGGCCCCGAGGTTGACCAATACTTAGCAGAAGCTGGCGTTATTCGTAAGCGTGGACCTTTCCAAGCGGATGCCGGTATTCGTAATAAAATCAACAGTGGTGAAATTACATTTGTTGATGCGCATCTATCACATAATGCGGAGTTAGTACGTCAAGGTATTATTGGTCCTATTGATTTTGCGATTATTGAAGCAGCTGCTATTACAGAAGACGGCTTACTAATTCCTACAACTTCGGTTGGTAACTCTCCGATCTTTGTGCAAGAGGCAGACCAAATAATCATTGAGTTGAACGTAGCTCAGCTTGATGCATTAGAGGGTGTCCATGATATTTTTGTACCAGGACCACAAGGGAAACGTGATCCAATTCCATTGCAAAATGTATCCGATCGGCTTGGCACAATTGGTATACCACTAGATTTAGATAAAGTAAAAGGTATTGTGATTTCAGATATTTTAGATGCGCCATCAACGATCGTTCCTGCTGATGAAGAAACAGATATTATGGCCAAGCATTTATTAAACTTCCTACGTGAAGAAATTAAAGTAGGTCGTTTAACAACAAGCCTAAGACCAATTCAATCAGGTGTAGGCTCAGTAGCAAATGCCGTTTTATTAGGCTTTAAAGATTCTGAGTTTGAGAACTTAGAAGTATATTCAGAAGTACTGCAAGACGCGGTATTCGAATTAATTGATGCAGGGAAGGTAAACTTTGCATCTGCTACTTCAATTACCCTTTCCGAGGAAGTTGGAAACCAAGTTTATGGTAATTTCGAAAAATATGCAGATAAACTAGTATTACGTCCACAAGAAATTTCTAACCAACCAGAAATTATTCGCCGACTCGGGTTAATTTCTGTTAATACAGCACTCGAAGTAGATATTTATGGTAACGTGAATTCTACGCATGTTTCTGGCACAAAAATGATGAATGGAATCGGCGGCTCCGGGGACTTTGCACGTAATGCACGATTAGGTATTTTCGTCACAAAATCTTACGCGAAAGGCGGAAATATTTCTAGTATCGTTCCAATGGTTTCGCATGTAGACCATACAGAGCATGATGTAGACGTAATCGTAACAGAGCAGGGAGTAGCAGATTTACGTGGGCTTGCTCCAAAAGAACGGGTTGGGCTCATTATCGATAACTGTGCACACCCAGAATATCGAGAGCAATTATGGAAGTATTTTAACGATGCCAATGAAGCAACAGGTGGGCACCATACGCCGCACAATCTAGAAAAAGCGCTCTCCTGGCATGTGAATTACGCAAAAAATGGTACGATGAAGAACCCTGCTTTATCGAAATAATAAAGTAATAAAAGCCTTGAAGGACAGTTGGCTTGTTCCTTCAAGGCTTTTAATTTGTTAAAAATGCAATCCAAAAAAGCATCCTCGAGAAGGATCGGGTTGGGCCAGGAAGTGATCAGGTAAGCCCGTGAAGTGATTGGGTAACCCGGAAAAGTGATCGGGTAAGCTCCCAGAGTGATCGGGTAATCCGGAAACTGATCGGGTAACCCGAAAAGTGATCAGGTAAGCCCGTGAAGTGATCGGGTAACCCGGAAAAGTGATCGGGTAGGGCCCAAAAGTGATCGGGTAACCCGGAAAAGTGATCGGGTAGTGCCCAAAAGTGATCAGGTAACCCGGAAAAGTGATTAGGTAAGCCCGTGAAGTGATCGGGTAACCCGGAAAAGTGATCAGGTAAGCCTGGGAAGTGATCAGGTAAGCTGGAAAAGTGATCGGGTAAGCCCAAAAGTGATCAGGTAACCCGGAAAAGTGATCGGGTAGAGCCCCAAAGTAATCAGGTAACCCGGAAAAGTGATCGGGTAGTGCCCAAAAGTGATCAGGTAACCCCTTCTGTAACCCATAGGATGACCGCGAATGCTAAGATAGCCAAAGCTCGTTGTCCAGCTACAGGTAAATCGCTGTTGTTAGGTAAAAAAGTAATGATGATTAATGAAGCGAAGGCCAATACGATCCATAGCGGCTTCAAATTACGTTTTGATTTTGCTTGTTCAGAAGTAGACATACATATTCCTCCTTCCTACTACAATTTTCTATAACATCGGCTAGTAAAATGCTTTACTAAGAAAGTTAATTTGTCTAATTATTGTAAAAAAACTAGTATGTGAAATACCCTCTATTTATAGAAATAAAGGGCAGTTACGAGAAAATATGTGGTCATAGAAAAGACAATAATATCCAGAAAATATTATTTTTTCTTTTTGAATGCAGAAGTCACTTTAGGCTCAGTTCCTATCATCAGTCGCTTAATATTTTCGATATGCAAAATGATGGCTATACCAAAAAGTAATAGGGCTATCATCGTTGGGCCAACCCCAGGAATCCATAAATAAGTGGCTATACAAAAAACGAGATAAAATTCAAGTACACCGACAATTAAATAGTTCGTTGCGAAAGATAAAATAACAAATAAAATGAGTGCAAATAAGCCAATTTTCCAATCAATCGCAAGTAATATCCCTATGATTGAAGCAGTTCCTTTTCCGCCATTGAAGCCCATATAAAATGGGAAATTATGACCTAGAATGACACCAGCAGCTACGATATAGATAAAGAGCCAAACTTGTGCTTCTGTTAATTGTGTTATGTCAGCTAAATAGACATGTGCACCGATTATAGCTACAACGCCTTTACCGATATCGATCAGTGCAACTAATAGGCCGTATTTCCATCCAAGGGAAAGAGTAGCATTAGAGGCACCTGCATTGCCATGACCAGTCTTTTTTAAATCTACCCCGGATAAAAACTGTGCAACTTTAGAGCCGTGAATACAGCCAGTCAAATAACCAACAAGAAGAAAAATGATAACGGCTTTTATCATAAAAGTCCTCCTTTCCAAATAAGCTCATCAGCATAGCGTGAGGTTGATTTCCATTCCTCTATTGCTAATCCCGAGAGTCGCCCAGTCTCACTCCAATCAACGATATAAAGACCTACACTTCAATAAATTGCATCCCTAACTTTTGGTGATATAAACAATAAATACTAAAATAGTGTATGCGTTCGTAATACGTAAAAAAGCAGACAGAAGTTTCGGAAAAAATAAAATTTTAGTGTTGACAGAAAAAAAGTCTATGTTTATACTTTGTAACAACGATGGAAATTGAATCTCATACTCTTATCAAGAGCGGCGGAGGGATAGGCCCTATGATGCCCGGCAACCAGTAAGTGACGAACTTGCTAAGGTGCTAATTCCTACAGATTCTTATTTGGATCTGGCAGATAAGGGGAGGAAAACTTGCAACCGCAACCCTCTTCTTAGCTGAAGAGGGTTTTTGTTTTCTACTGAAAAAATCCTCCTCATCTCCGGTACCATCGTAAAAAAATAACCATTTGGAGGTATACAATGACAAATTTTAAACCAGAAACATTGCTGTTACACGGTGGCCAAGAGCCAGACCCGGTAACAGGATCTCGTACAGTACCCGTATATCGCTCAACGGCATTCGTTTTTAAAGACACTGCTCATGCGCAACGTCTTTTTGCCTTAGAGGAAGTTGGCAACATTTACACACGAATTACAAACCCAACTGTAGATGTTTTTGAAAAACGCGTCGCTTTATTAGAAGGCGGTACAGCAGCAGTAGCACTTTCATCTGGTGCAGCAGCAATTGCGTTTTCCATTTTAAATCTTGCAGGTGCAGGGGATGAAATTGTCGCAGCAAGCTCTTTGTACGGAGGTACTTATAATTTATTTGCCAACACACTACCAAACTACGGTATTAAAACAATTTTTGTAGACGAAACAAATCCAGATAATTTCCAAGCAGCTATTACTGATAAAACAAAAGCGGTGTTCGCTGAAATTTACGGTAACCCAAGTTTAAAGGTATTAGATATTGAAGCAGTAGCAAATATAGCACATGAAAACGGCTTGCCATTAATTATTGATAGCACATTTGCTTCACCATATGGCTCTACACCAATTGACTTTGGTGCAGATATCGTTGTTCATTCCGCAACAAAATGGATAGGCGGCCATGGCACAACTTTAGGTGGCGTTGTAGTAGATGCAGGGAAGTTTGACTGGACTCGTGGGCGTTTCCCAGGCTTTACTGAGCCAGATGCTTCTTATCACGGTTTGCGTTATGGTATTGACACAGCAGAGGCTGCATTTGCCACAAAACTGCGTGTGCAATTGTTACGCGACTTTGGACCAACATTAAGTGCCGATGCAGCATTTAATTTATTACAAGGTTTAGAAACGCTTCATTTGCGTATTCCTAAACACAATGAAAATGCATTAGCAGTAGCCGAATATTTGCGAAACCACCCATCTGTGGAATATGTAAATTACAATGGCTTAGAAGATTTTCCTACCCACAATTTAGCTAAAAAATATTTGAAAAATGGCTTCGGTTCAGTACTTACATTTGGTATTAAAGGTGGACGTGAAGCAGGGCGTAAATTAATCGATAGTGTGAAATTATTCTCGCACGTAGCAAATGTAGGGGATGCCAAATCGTTAATTATTCATCCAGCATCTACTACACATCAGCAACTATCAGCTGAGGAGCTAATCCAAACTGGCGTAACCGAGTCGCTCATTCGCTTATCCATCGGTTTAGAGGCAGTAGAGGACATTATTGCAGATTTAGAACAAGCGATTGAACAAGTAACAGCTTCACAACAAAAAGTAGAAGCTTAATAAATAAAACATATTGGCTAATGTTGTAGCGTTTACGTATTTTCTCATTCGATAGGCCTCATTCGGTAATGCGTCAAACGTTGCTGCATCATCCGTTCACCTCATTTGGTGATGTAACCGAAATCTTCTAAAATTAATACCTAGTAATTTTATAAGTATTATTGACTTACTTAATCCCGTGTTTTATACTAGAGAATAAGAAAAGTGTTCGAAGGGCTACCAACCTAGAACCAATTAAATTAGTTTCATAAGTGCTCCCCCACTTTTGAATATAGATGAAGAGGAGTAGTTGCTCAGCCAGTAGCTACTCTTATCTACAAAACTGATGATAAAGGAGTGTTTTAAATGGGAAATGTGTATAGTGCGCAAAACATTGCATCTTATCTTATTTATGAGTTAAATGAAGGTCATGTGTTTGTGAACAACATGTCCATTCAAAACATACTTGCGTCAGTTGAGAGTAAATGGCAAGAGATCTTTAGACATTCTGCTTTTAAGGAAGTTGTTTATGTCAACGAGGAAGGCTATACAGTAAAAGAAGTTTTCGAAGCTTATGAATGCTATGGAACAAGTCATATTCCTCTACCTGCGACAGAGTATTATTTAAAATACGGCACATTCCAATTAGTTGAACGTACGTATGCAATACCAAATTTTACGCAGGAGGAAATAAGACTGGTGCAACAAGCTTTAACACAATATCGTTATAAATTGCTAGCCAAAGCTAGTTAATTATCCCTCATATATTTGGGCTCATTCTCTGCTGCTACAGGGAATGAGTTTTTTAATTAGATAAGGAAGATAGACCAGCATAATTGAAAAAAATTTTTAATTAATATATTTCAAAATATGAATGTATTTTACATACATATAATAGAAGAAAGGTATTTATTTTTGGATCATCACCAAAAGTTGTGGATGACATTTGTTAAAATTTATACCAAATATAAGTTGATTGGAGTGGATGGTGGGCGCCCCCAGGAAGCTCTGCTCTGCGCGAAAGCGAAGCGTCAGCAACAAATGTTTTATCTGTGCGAAAGCGAAGCGTCAGCAACAAAGCGCCCAGCCGCAACGGAAATCAACCCCACGCTATGGTGATGATCCTTATTTTTTTATAAAGAATCGTCAATATTTGTTCAATTATTATAGATCAAGTGAAAAATCATATAATAAAGGAATGAAAACGATTTCCTTTGCACTTCTAGAGGAAACAAATGTCCATCCTAGAAAGATTTTTCTTGTGCAATGTTTGCATTTACGTTACAATTTTCTTTAAGTTGATTTTTGAATTATTTGAATTTGTTTGTTTCATAGTGTATCTTCATTCAGGATTTTTTTTTGTAGCGAAAGTGAAACGCCATGACTAAATATCTGTCTGAAGATGAAGTGTTAGAAACACGGCAAACTGACCTGCTTTGTATAGTCGGCGCACAATTCAAAATCTGTAAGAATTAAGCTGAGACGAAATAAATATAATGAAACTGCGGAATGTAAGTTGGAGGGAATAGGAATGGCAACTATAAAGGCAGCTATATTAGGATTTGGAACGGTAGGTCAAGGAATTTACCATATATTAAACGAAAAGCGTGAAGAGCTTAAAAATAAATTAGGAATTGAGCTAGAAGTTGCAAAGATTTTAGTTACAGACACTAGCCGTGAACGTGTACCAGGCACAGCGCATTTAATGACAACTAGCATGGATGAAGTCTTAGCAGAACCAGGTATGCAGGTTGTTTTTGAGGCGATCGTCAATGAGGAGCCAGCATTTACTTATTTAAAGCGCGCTGTTGAACATAAATGTCATGTCATTACAGCTAACAAAGTAATGTTTGCAAAACGAGGCTTGGAGCTACAGGATCTTGCAAAAGTAAACGGTGTTTTTGTAGGCTTTGAGGCAACGACTGCTGGCGGTGTACCAGTTATTAAAACGATGAAAAATATTTTGCTTGTCAATGATGTTAGTCGTATTCAGGGTGTTTTAAATGGGACATCCAACTATATTTTAACGAAAATGCGTTCACAGGGCTGGTCGTTCGAAACTGCTTTAAAAGAGGCGCAAAATTTAGGCTATGCAGAGGCAGATCCATATAATGATATCTCAGGCCAGGACGCTTTTAAAAAATTAATGATTTTAAGTGCTTTGGCATTTGGTGAACAACCAGACTGGGCTGACGTTGATGTGGTTGGCATTGATAGTATTTCGGCAGAGCAAGTAAAAGAAGCTTGTGAAAAAGGCTTGCGTTACCGCCACGTTGCTGAGGTTGAGAAGCTAGCAGATGGTAAAGTGGTCGCAAAGGTTGGCCCACAGTTAGTTGATAAAGAACATCCGCTTTATCCAGTTGATGATGTTAATAACGCTGTGGCATTGGATACAAATTATATTGGCACATTAACGTTAATTGGACCTGGGGCAGGTATGTATCCAACAGCTAGTGTCATGGTTGAGGATTATGCTGAAATTATCGGTAAGCGAGCTGGATTTGTCGTAACGATATAATTAGATAGATTATGCCTATCATTCAACAATGTGCTAATTGTTTAATGATAGGCATTTTTTAATCCTCATCTTTAACATCAATATCCTCAGGAATAGGTGTATTCCGCCAAATTTCAATTTCCTCTTTAATACGATCTAACTGCTCAAAATAAGTGCTGAATTGTCCGCTATTAATCAGTATTTGATCACCGTCGTATACTGAACGGATACGGCCCTCGTAAACTAAGCGAAGTACTTGATCCTCTGGCATACCAAGTTCGATGGCTGTTTCTTCAATGGTTTTATACATAAATTTCGCTCCTTTTGTTGTTTTTATTATAACCTCCCTTGAATAGAAAGCCTACTATGGGTTAATGATCAAAGAAAAAGGAAAATGGTAATTGTTTGATTTTGGATAAATCTGTATTATTAATGTTAATGAGTGGTGACGGTCGAGGGGCAATAAATGATGATTAGCTATTACCATTTTGCTATATAAAATGAGCTTTCTGAAATGGTCATGGAAATGGACAAGTTTAGCTGCTACGAGCATTGCGTTATTCCTAGGTCTTTTTTTCTCATCAATTCGTCTTACAGGTGTAGCTATAGGAACAGTTGTAACGATAGGTAGCGCTCCTGTCTTTTCTGGTGCTTTAGAATGGATACTATGGAAATCACAGCCGACAAAGGTGTGGGGAATAGCAACTGTAATGGCAATTGGTTAATAATAGGGAAGGGGCTGTCCATATAGGAGGGATTGGACTAGCCCTTTCTGCTGGTCTTCCCTTTGCACATAAATGTCGAAACATATGCCCTGTATATAAGTTGATTGGAGTGGAGGCTAGGCGACTCCTTGGGGAATAGCGTCACAGATGAGACCCTGGAGCGAGCATCATAGGGGAACGAAGGCTAAAACCATCACGTCCTGTGATAACGCCTTCGTGACCAACATCGTGTTGGCCCAAGCGGCTCATCGGACGCCCCCAGGAAAGCGCCTAGCTGGAACGGAAATCAACTCCACGTTAGGGTGATAAGATTCATTAAAACCTTAAGAAATTCTTCATTTTTATAATAACTGGTTTTTAAGATTTAAAAGGTACACTATTAATTGAGAGCGAGGTGTATATCATGACGAAACTTACAGTTCTTGTTACAGACGATGATCAAGATATTCGTGATGGTATTGAAATCTATTTAAAGAATGAAGGCTACAATGTCATTAAAGCTGCTGACGGCTTAGAGGCCCTCGAAAAATTAGAAAATAATGAAGTACATTTAATTATTTTAGATATTATGATGCCAAATATGGATGGAATTACAGCGACGTTTAAAATTAGAGAAGACCGTAACATTCCAATTATAATGCTTAGTGCAAAGGCGGAGGATGGCGACAAAATTCATGGTTTGTCTGTAGGCGCAGATGATTACGTCACAAAGCCTTTTCATCCATTAGAGCTGTTGGCTCGAGTGAAATCTCAACTGCGACGTTATGTACAACTTGGGACGTACAATGATGGAGCAGCAAAGGTAGAAATCAACGGACTTGTATTAGATGAAGATGCAAAGGAAATCAATTTAGAAGGAGAGCCTGTTCGATTAACACCAATCGAATATAAGATTACGGAATTATTAATGAAAAATGCAGGGCGTGTATTTTCGATAAGAGAGATTTATGAGCGTGTGTGGAATGAGGAAGCTTACAATGCGGAAAATATTGTGGCTGTACACATTCGAAAAATACGTGAAAAAATCGAAGCAGATCCGAAAAATCCACGTTATTTAAAGGTGGTGTGGGGCGTTGGCTATAAAATGGAAAAATAAAATAGAGCAATATGCTACAATTGCAGGGTTTGTAGCAGGGGTTATTGGACTAATTTATTTTGGTGTGTACGCGTATCAGATAGTAACTTCACGCTCTTCGGGGATGTTACAATTGCTTGAGAGAATTTTTTAGAGAGGAGTTAAAAGTATGTTAAAAAATTGGAAATCTCTTCTCGCTCTTATATGTTTAATCTGGGTAATTTTCGGTATATTTACGTTCTCTAAGGTCGGGTACAAATATATTGGAAAGTCGTATTTTCAATCTGAAAATTTCCAGCAAGAACTAGATAATTTTCAGTCAGAGTTAGGACCATTAGTGTTAAATTTACCAACAGCTGAGGATTTGAAAAGTAAAATTGTGGTTACACAAAGTGAGATAGAGGCACATCGTAATCGCTATGGAACATTAGGAGAACAGATAGATAGTATTAAAGTTCAATATGAAGATCGCATTAAAGATGCTACTAATGTAAATGCAACGGACTTAAAAACAAAACTTGAAAAAGAGCGGGACGCAAAAATTAAAGATATTACGGCTAATTTTGAGGATGATGAGCATGTCCGTAAAAAAATTCTAACTCAAAAGGAAGAGCTTGTTGATAAATATATAAAGGCAGCAAAAGAAGAAGCAAAGAGTTTTGTGAAAAATTATAATTACTGGTCTTATGAATTAACGAACACTGAAACAGACAAAACATATCGTTCGGGTGATGTTTCAGGTAGTAATGCTTTCAAAATAAAGTTTACTGGGCAACATCCATTAACGACTACGAATATCAGTAGTTCTTTAAACGATATTTTTTATCAAAATGAAATCAATGTGGATACAGATAATTTGAGGGAAACTTCGGATTACACTGGCATTATTACTATCTCAAAAAAATCAGCACAAGCCGTAGACATCTTGGGAGGCTATGACCATTTTACACGTCATCAATACATGTTCTACTTTATATGGTTAACGAGTATTGTGGCAGCTATTTTTGCATGGAAAGGGCGTAAAGAAGTACTGCAGATGGTACAAGGTTTAAAGGAAAAAGAAGTTCTTGCAAAGATGAAAATTGATTACCCAATTGGATTATTATTAATTAGTGCATTCATATATTTGGTAGCGTCTGAAATTGCTTTTGAAGCGATTGAGTTAATTAATTATCAATCCAACTATGTACAGTATTTCACTAGTTTGCTGTTTAAAATAGGTACCTTAATCATTATTGCAATGCTGTTCTTTGTACAGCTAATTTGGTTGTATGATCGGGTGAATACAGCGCAGAAATTAGAGGAGAACCTAAAAGCTAGCTATTTATGGTCACTAGGTGGATCAATCACAGATTTAATTATAAATCGTTCCATTGCATTACATTCCATTGTGATGATTGGGGCAGCATTTTTCGGTGGTGGAAGCCTTGTTGCTTCAATGATAGGAGGTGGCGGATTCCCCGTTCTAGTTTTGGGCATCTGCGCAATGATCGGTATACCAGCCATGATTCTCTTCCTTTCTAGAATGGGCTATTTAAACCGAATTATGAAGGATACAAAAGACATGGCAGAAGGGCGATTAAATCGTGATGTCAAGGTAAAGGGCAAATCATCACTCGCAGGACATGCAGAAAATCTTAATCATTTAAGAGAAGGCGTAAGCACGTCTATGCATGAGCAGGCAAAAAGTGAGCGTTTAAAAACAGAGCTTATTACGAATGTTAGTCACGACTTACGCACGCCGTTAACATCCATTATTACGTATACAGATTTACTAAAAAATCCTGATATTACTGAGGAAGAACGTAAGCAATACATTCATATACTTGATAAAAAATCAGAGCGTCTAAAATTGCTGATTGAGGATCTTTTTGAAGTGTCTAAAATGGCGAGTGGTAATATGGAGCTTCATCGCAGTCGAGTGGATTTAACCCAGCTTGTACAGCAGGCGGTAGGGGAGCATGAGGAAGATTTAGCACAGGCGCATTTAGATTTACGCATGACAAAACCAGATGAACCAATTTACGCGTATGTGGATGGACAAAAATGGTGGAGAATGATCGATAATTTAATCGTTAATGTATTGAAATATGCATTAGAGGGCACACGTGTTTATATAACATTGAAACGTACGGTAGAAGGTGATGCTGAATTCACGGTGAAGAATGTTGCGAAATATGAAATTAGCGAGGATGCCGATGAATTATTTGAACGCTTTAAGCGAGCAGATTCTTCACGCCATACAGAGGGCTCAGGGCTAGGTTTAGCCATTGCACAATCCATTGTAGATTTGCATGGTGCTCGTATGAGTATAGAGGTAGATGGAGATTTATTTAAGGTAATCGTTCGAATTCCAGCATCATAAACAAAAAACAGCGGCAAAAGTTTTGCCGCTGTTTTCATTATGTTGAAAAATAAAATACGTGAGGAAATCCTTCATTTTGGCACTTTATTCGGTCGCTTTGGCGGGAGCATCTACGGTATTTGCAGTACTATCCACGGTATTGGTAGTTCTATTCACGGAATTGGCGGTTCTATCCATGGTATTGGTAGTTCTATCCACGGAATTGACGTTTCTATCCACGGCAATGACGTTTCTATCCATGATATTGGTGGTTCTATCCACGACAATGACGTTTCTATCCGTAGTATTGGCAGTACTATCCATGGCAATGACGTTTCTATCCACGATATTGGTGGTTCTATCCACGGAATTGACGTTTCTATCCATGGTATTGGTAGTTCTATCCGCGGAATTGACGTTTCTATCCACGAAATTGGCGGTTCTATCCACGGCAAGGACGTTTCTATCCACGAAATTGGCAGCACTATCCATGGAATTGACGTTTCTATCCATGATATTGGTAGTTCTATCCACGGCAAGGACGTTTCTATCCATGGTATTGGTAGTTCTATCCGCGGAATTGACGTTTCTATCCATGACAATGACGTTTCTATCCATCACTTCGGCCCTACATACCGTCGCTTAGGCTTCAATCCGTCGTTCCAGCCCTACATACCGTTGCTTAGGCTAATCAATCTGTCGTTCCGGCTCTTCCTTCCGTCGTTTCAGCCCATCTATCCGTCACTTCGGCCTCTCATTTTGCCGAAGAGCTATACTTTAATCAATATCACACCTTAATTTCATTGGTATAATAGTTTTCCTTAGTTATAACCCTAAATTCTTGGCAATAATCACTTTCATGACTTCGTTGGTACCTGCATAAATGGACATGACAGGAATATCTCGATATCTTCTAGCAATCTTGTATTCCTCCATATAACCGTAGCCACCATGTAACTGCATACACTGGACAGCAAGCTCACGTGCATTTTCCGTTATCCAGTATTTTGCCATTGAAACTTTTGTTACGACATCATTTCCTGCGATATGTTCCTCTATTAGAGATTCTAAAAATGATTTGCCAAGTTCGATTTTTGTCGCCATTTCGGCTATTTTAAATTGCGTATTTTGGAAGTCGCTAATGGATTTTCCGAAAGCTTGACGTGATTTTACATAATCAATTGTTAAAGAAAGCATGTCCTCAGCTGCCGTTTGTGCGGCGATGGCTACTGCTAAACGCTCTTGTTGCAGCTTTTGCATCATATAAATAAAGCCGTTACCTTCTTCACCAAGGAGATTTTCTACAGGTACGCGACAATCCTCAAAATATAGCTCGGCTGTGTCCTGTGCGTGCATGCCAACTTTTTCGAGTTTGCGACCTTTTGTGAAGCCTGGTGTCCCGTCTTCAATGACAAGGAGGCTAATGCCACGATGCTTTTTTTCTGCCTGAGGATTTGTTTTTACAGCAACGACCGCTAAATTTGTATGAATACCATTTGTAATAAATGTTTTTTGTCCGTTGACGATATAGTGATCACCATCACGAATAGCAGTTGTTTGGATGTTTGCCAAATCTGAACCTGTGCCTGGCTCCGTCATAGCAATTGCTGTAATATGTTCGCCTGTAACACATTTCGGTAGCCAGCGTGATTTTTGCTTATTTGAGCCGTATGCCTCAATATAAGGCACAACAATATCGTTATGCAGACCAACGCCAATAAGGCTCGAACCTACGCGCTCTAGCTCTTCTTGAATAATAACGCCAAAACTAAAATCTAATCCGAGACCGCCGTATTGCTCTTCTACTTGGGGGCATAGATAGCCCATTTCCCCAAGCTTACGCCAAAATTCAAGTGGAATAAGATGATCTTTCTCCCATTGTGGATAGTGTGGCTCGGCTTCTTCTGCTAAAAACTTGCGTAAGGTTTTACGAAATAACTCATGCTCTGTTGATTCGAATTTATATCTTGTCATATGAACAACGCCCCTTTTTCCCTCATACATGCGTAAATTTTCTCTTGCAATTACAATGTTACTTAAATATTCAGAAAAATTAAAGTATATTATTCAAAGATTTTTTACATAATTTTATAATAGATTGAAGAGTAAAGGGGATCTAACATAATATAGGTTCGATTTCGTAGGCGATGAGCACTCTAGCTATGTGCTGTAAACGACTTTGTGTAATCCCTTAGATTACGATATTGTCACTTTCCTAATGAGATTGTCATGTAAATAAAACGATTAAATTACAAGGGAAATGTACACTTGATATAATGAGCGGATTGGTAGCCCTTTTACACTTACTTTCTATTAGAAATACGTAATGCAAATGTAAATGTTAAGCATAATGTATAATCAACTAATACTATATGAAAGTAGGGAACTGAAATGCCTAAAGTAATCGGTGGAATTCTTTTATTAAGTATATATAGTGCATTAACTTTTTACTTAGGATGGGGATTGAGACATTGGCTTGTGGCGATGGGATGGTTCCGTTATCCAATTTTATATTGGTTAGTGCTGTATATCATTGCATTTAGTATTATTATTAGTAGATTGCATGAGTCTTTACGAATGTTTTCAATAATCCATAATTATTGGATGTTTATTTTTGAATACGGATTACTGCTTTGTTTGGCAGCACACTTGATTCTTTGGCTAAGTCCTTTTAAAAGTGTACAGATAATTGGTAGTATTGCAATTGCTACTTTGTTTGTACTAAGTTTTGTGGGCACTTATTTAGCGTATTCACCTGTTGTTCGGCATTTAGAAATAACGATGGATAAAAAGAGTAGTGAGCTAGAATCGATGAGAGTTGTAGTTGCATCAGATTTTCATTTAGGTGTTCTATCACATAAAAAACATTTACAGCGCTTTGTTACGTTATCGAATGAAGCAAAACCGGACATCGTCTTTTTAGCTGGGGATATTGTGGATGACGACCCTAAATGGTTTGTTAACGATGGAATGGCAGATGTGATGAAACAATTAACATCTACATATGGAGTGTACGGTGTACTGGGCAATCACGAGTACTATGGCAAGCAAATCCCTGAATTTATTAAAGAGATGGAAAATGCTAATGTAAAAGTTTTGTGTGATGAAACTATTAGAATCGATAATGTGATAGTATTAACGGGGCAAGAGGATATTACAAACAAGGATAGAAAGCAATTAGATGCATTGAAGACAGCAGATGACTTGCCTTGGTTTGTCATGAATCATACCCCAAATGATTTAAATACGCCTGCAAAAATGGGTGTAGACTTCCATATGTCAGGACATACACATAAAGGTCAACTATGGCCTAATCAGTATATAACAGCTCGTGTATTTGAGCTCGATCATGGTTATAAGATGAAGGAGAAAATGCATACACTTGTTTCATCAGGTTTTGGCTTTTGGGGTCCTCCAATGCGAATAGGCAGCCGTTCTGAATTATGGGTTGTGGATATAAATTTTCGTTAGTTGGTAAATTGGGCATGTGGCTCAAAATAACCCCACGTTATGGTGATGAGGCAGGCTACTCATAACTAAATGTCATAGTCATAGTATATGAAAAAGTGTATTTTATAATATGTTGGCATTTAATTAACAAAAGGTAAGGTGAAAACGTGGATATTATTGAATTATTAAAGGCGCTTATATTAGGCATGGTCGAAGGGCTGACAGAGTTTGCACCAGTGTCATCGACAGGTCATATGATTATTGTGGACGATATGTGGCTAAAGACAGAGGAGTTTTTAGGGATGTATCCCGCCAATACATTTAAAATTGTTGTTCAACTAGGTTCTATATTAGCCGTAGTCGTTGTGATGTGGAAACGAATGTTGAGCTTAGTAGGGCTATATAGAATCGAAGGACAATCTACTTCGATGAAAGGTCGCTTCAACTTAATGCATGTTATTGTGGGCATGTTGCCAGCAACTGTATTAGGTTTTGCATTTAAAGACTTTATCGATGATCATTTATTTAAAGTAGAGCATGTTATTTATGCTTTAGTAGCTGGGGCAATTTTAATGATTATTGCAGATAAATTTGCGCCGAAAAAACCAAAAGTGGATTCACTAGATAAGATTTCTTATGGTTTAGCATTTAAAGTAGGTTTAGTACAATGTTTATCGCTTTGGCCAGGGTTCTCTCGTTCAGGTGCAACAATATCTGGTGGTGTACTATGTGGTATGAGTTACCGTGTGGCCGCAGATTTTACTTTCATTATGGCAGTACCAATTATGGCGGGTGCTAGTTTAGTATCTGTACTGAAAAACTGGGATACGCTATCTATGGATTATTTTAGCTTCTATGTAGTGGGCTTCATTAGTTCATTTATTTTTGCATTACTTTCTATTAAATTCTTTGTAGCACTTGTTTCAAAAGTGAAATTAATGCCATTTGCTATTTATCGTTTAGTACTAGCTGCTGTACTAGCTGTTATTATCTTTATGTAATTAATAAAGTCACTCTTCTGGTTCAGAATGAGTGGCTTTTTTTAGCGTTTTTATCTTGTTTTAGGTAAAATTAAGTGGTTAATGAGTATTGTTTATAAGTAAGGTGGCTCAATCCTTGTTGCGAAAACAGATATTTTTTACCTATATATTGTCATTTTAATTGTTTGGAACTTATAATTGATTCGGAGAGTTTTTTGTTTTCGGATAATATCTAGTAGAATAGACATAGACACAGTGAGGTGGATAAATTGTTTCAAATTGGAAATAGACCGAAGAAAAATACAGTTGAAATAAGTGATGAATCAAGCATAGGGGTTATTATTCAAGATCAGGAACGTTTATTACAGTTAAATCTAGTAAATTTAACTAAAGAAGATTTGCAGTTGATCAGAAGTTTAAAACCGTATATTGAACGACATGTCTTAGAGGTAGTAGCGGCATTTTATCATGCAATTGAAAGTGTGCCAGTTTTACGTGATGTTATTGAAAAGTATAGCTCTAGTGAGCGTTTACGCCAAACATTACGCCATCATATTATAGAAATGTTCGAAGGGCGTATAGACGATGCATTTTTGGAGAAGAGAAGGCGAGTAGCGAAAATGCATGTGAAGATTAACTTGTATCCTAAGTGGTATTTAGCAGCCTTTCAAAATCTTGAAAAATTTTTAAGAAAGATTGTTTATAAGCTTCAATTACCGAGGGACGAAGAAGAGAAGTTTTGTGATGCCATCAGTAAAATCTGTAATTTCGAACAACAGATTGTCCTAGAGGAATATGATAATTATGCTAATACATTAATTGAGAAGCAACAGGATAGTGTTCGAGCACATGTAAAGGAAATTATAGGTGGGATATCTACGCAACTAGAGACTCAATCTCATAGTACTAATGAAACAGTGACCGAACTTGTTTATAACGCCAAGGAAGTGAATGAATACTTGAAGGAAAGTATCGATGAGGCAAAAACAATGCAAAAGGTATCGTCTGAAGGTTATTCTAAAATTACATTAATTAATGAGCAAACAGGAAAAATTCATCATAAGACAGTTGAAATGTCGGGTATGGTGGAGCAATTAGATCAATCTTCTTCAAAAATCAATGCTGTTATCGAAATAGTGAAAAGTATTTCTGGCCAAACAAATTTACTAGCATTAAATTCGGCTATTGAGGCTGCACGTGCAGGAGAGCATGGAAAAGGCTTTGCTGTCGTGGCGAGCGAAGTTCGTAAGCTTGCAGATCAAACGAAAAGTTCGGTTGAACAAATCGCGGATCTCATAACAATGTCTAATGGAATTACAAACCAAGTTGTTCAAGCAATTCATGAAATCCAAGAGTTGGTGAACAATAGTATTGAGCAAAACGCAGAATCTTTAAAAGCATTCGATGCAATATCTGGCTCAGTAGACGGTTCTATCTCAAACTTCCAAAACGTCGGACTGAAAATAACGGAATTATCAGGAATTATAGAATCAATTGGAGAATCTTCCGAGGAATTAAAACAAGCCGCCAATCGTTTAGATACAACAATCAGAGATTTTTAAAAACTATGCATAAAGCCTATGCATAGTTTTTTGTTATCACCTTAACGTGTGGTTGATTTCCGTTCCGACTGGATGTTTTCCTGGGGGCGTCGGGCTAACAGGTGTTTTTTGTGCGAAAGCGTAGCGACAGCAAAAGGGTTTTATCTGCGCGAAAGCGAAGCGGCAGCGGCAACAGCACGGAGTTACGAAGGCGTTATTACAGGACTTGATGCTTTTAGTCTTCGTTCCTCTATTGCTGATCTCCAAAGAGTCGCCGAGTTTTCACTCCAATTAACTTATCCTCATGAACCAACTGTTTAAACAAAATGTTATTCTCAATTTTCAGTGATAAGCCTAGGTTTATTTTTCGTAAATAATAGGACAAAATCGCTTATCTGAAGGATGAAACAACAAATAGACGGATGAAGTTTGTAGACTGATAAAAAGGACTAGCGATTACATATATAAGGATAAGAAATTCCTAGAAAATGAGCGTTCTAAGTGTTACGCTATAGGCGAATTGAGTAGAGGGGTGTTCGGAATATGAAAAAGAAATTATTTATTACACGAAAGTTCCCAGCGCATATAGTTGAGCCGTTGAAAGAGTATTATGATATTAAACAATGGGAGGAAGAGGAAATTGTTATACCACGGGAAAAACTATTGGCAGCTGTTGCAGATTGTGAAGTATTGTGGGTAACGATTGCTGACCAAGTCGATGAAGAGTTATTATTACATGCACCCAATTTAAAACTCGTGACTAATTTAGCAGTCGGATATAATAATATTGATGTCAAAGCTTTGCGTAAGCGTGGAATAATGGCGACTAATACTCCAGGAGTTTTAACAAATACGACTGCAGATTTAGTATGGGGATTATTGCTTGCGACTGCTCGAAGAATTCCAGAAAGCGAACGATATTTGCGTGAGGGTAAATGGAAAAGCTGGTATCCGATGCAATTAGTAGGTAAAGATGTTTCAGGATCCACTATAGGAATTATTGGTATGGGACGTATTGGTCAAGCGGTTGCAAGACGAGCAAAAGGTTTTGATATGAAAATTTTGTACAACAATCGTAGACGTCGCCATGAGGTAGAAGAAATGTATGGCTTTCAATATGTGTCGTTGGAGGATCTTTTAAAACAATCGGATTTTGTTGTTATTATGACACCTTTTAACAATGATACTGTAGGACTTATAGGAGCAGAGGAACTTGCTTTAATGAAGGATGACGCGGTATTAATTAACGCATCACGTGGTGGCATTATCGATGAGAATGCACTGTATGATACGTTAAAAAACGGTAAGCTGTGGGCAGCAGGGCTGGATGTCTTTGAACAAGAGCCTATTGCGTTGGATCATCCATTATTGACGCTTCCAAATGTTGTAGCACTTCCACATATCGGTAGTGCCTCGCTTCAAACTAGAACTGCCATGCTGATGTTGAACGTTAAAGAGCTTACCGCATATGGGCAGGGCAAGGCTGTAACGAATCGAATAGATTAATTGCACCGAAGATAACAGAAGTAGGAGTAATTTTTACGACAAAGCGGCTAAGCTCCGTCCACAGTGGAAATATAGGGTATAATTCAACTGAATTTATAAGAAAAGGAGCACATCGTAATTAGATGTGCTCCTTTAGCTAATTTCAAAGGTGTTCAAACATCCGCTGAAATTAGTAAAGCCTCCGAAGGCAATTATGCCGAGACATAATTGATTAAAAAGCGTCCATTATCTATTAAACATATCAAACAAACCGCCAATGCCACCTTCGCCTTTAGATTGACCGCCACCGCCTTGAGAAATTGGTGCTGCAGCAAAGACGCGGCTTGCTAAGCGGCTAAATGGTAATGATTGAATCCATACTTTACCCGGACCCTTTAAAGTAGCGAAGAAGATACCTTCACCGCCAAATAATGCAGTTTTTACGCCTCCAACCATTTCGATATTGTAATCCACATCAGATGTCATAGCAACTAAACAGCCTGTATCAACACGTAATACTTCGCCAGGTTGTAGAGTTTTTTCGTGAATAGCTCCACTTGCATGTACAAAAGCCATGCCGTCTCCTTCAAGCTTTTGCATAATGAAGCCTTCACCACCGAAGAAGCCAACACCGATTTTTTTCTGGAATTCAACACCTATTGAAACTCCTTTAGCAGCAGCTAAAAATGCATCTTTTTGACAAATAATCTTTCCGTTCAATTGGCTTAAATCCATTGGAATAATCTTACCAGGGTATGGAGAAGCAAAATACACATGACGTTTACCTGAACCAACGTTCGTAAATGTCGTCATGAATAAACTTTCACCCGTAATTAGACGTTTTCCAGCTCCAAATAATTTACCCATAATACCACTTTCTTGGCTTCCTCTTGAACCATCGCCAAAGACAGTTTCCATATGGATAGAATCATCCATCATCATTAAAGCTCCAGCTTCAGCTACTACTGTTTCTTGAGGGTCAAGCTCAACTTGCACGTATTGCATATCATCGCCATATAATTTGTAGTCAATTTCATGATTATTCATAAAGGGATTCCTCCAAAAATAGTTTTGTTATTGTATACGATTATAAGTTGTTTTAGTTTCAATGCATAATTAATTATTTTAGGAAAAAAGGGAATAAGCTAGTGAATGTCGAATATAAACAACTAGAATGAGTATTTTTTATTTTCACCTAGCTGAAAATTGGTGATTGTTTTAACTTCTTTTTGTGGGTGTCAAACATCCGCTGAAATAGAGGGACTCAGTCTAAGAACGCCACGTCCTGTGGCAATGACTGAGTGACCAACATCATGTTGCTGCCGCTGCGTTAGCACTACGCTTTCGCACAAAAAACATCTGTTGGCCCAAAGCCTCCGGCGGATTACTCACAAAAGACTTTCATCCGTAACTGACAACAATGTTCAGCTAAAAGAAAATAAAGCCTCTGACGATTGTCACCGATGTTATTAATCCAAAAGAATGCTCTTCAGATCTCTATATATTAAAAATTCGGAATTTTGACATATCTATTTTTATATACTATAGAGTAATAGATAATATCTGTCTGAAAGCAATGCAATTGGTAACAATGAGGCAGAGGCAACATAGATTGTTTAGGGGGTGTTTGTAGTGGAAATTAAAAACTATATCGGCGGTGAATGGGTAACACATTCACATTTACAAAGTATAGTAGTGACCAACCCTGCTAATGGGGAGCAGCTAGCTACAATACCGCGTTCTACTGCAAGTGAGGTAGATGAAGCGGTAGCGGTTGCAAAACAAGCACAAAAAACCTGGGCATTAGTACCTGCGCCTAAACGTGCTGACTATTTATATGCCATCGGTCAAAAAATGAAAGAGAAAAAGGAACATTTAGCGACCGTTTTAACAAAAGAGATGGGCAAGGTTATTGAAGAAGCTCGAGGTGAAGTACAGGAAGGGATAGACATGGCCTATTATATGGCTGGTGAAGGGCGACGGTTATTTGGGGAGACAACACCGTCAGAGCTGGCTAATAAATTTGCTATGAGTGTACGAGCACCTATTGGCGTTGTAGGTTTAATAACTCCGTGGAATTTCCCTGTGGCTATTGCTACTTGGAAGTCATTCCCTGCAATTGTTGCTGGTAATACGTTCATTTGGAAGCCATCGAATGAGACACCAATGATGGCGTATGAAATGGGCAAAATTTTTGAAGAGGTTGGTTTACCAGGCGGAGTGGCAAATATCGTCTTTGGTACGGGGCCAACAGTTGGAACAGCATTGATTGAACATCCAGATGTTAAGGTCATTTCATTTACCGGCTCTACAACAACAGGAAGTAAGGTAGCAGAGCTAGGTGGTAAACACCTGAAAAAGATTTCATTAGAGATGGGTGGGAAAAATGCAGTCATAGTTATGGATGATGCCGATTTACAGCTAGCCACTGAAGGCATTTTATGGAGTGCATTTGGCACTGCTGGTCAAAGATGTACAGCATGTAGTCGGGTGATCGTGCATAAAGATGTAAGAGAAGAACTAGAAAAACGTCTATTAGACGAAATGCAAAAGCTAACAATTGGGGACGGCCTAGATGACGGTGTGAAAATCGGACCTGTGATTAATAAAGCCGCATTAGAAAAGATTAATCACTATGTGCAAATCGGCAAACAGGAAGGGGCGACGTTGTTAGCTGGAGGTAGAATTTTATCTGAGCCTCCTTATGATAAAGGGTTTTATTATGAGCCTACACTATTTACCAACGTGAAGCCTGACATGATTATTGCACAGGAAGAAATCTTTGGTCCGGTCGTTTCTCTAATTGAAGTAGCAAGTTTGGATGAAGCAATCGAAGTAAACAATGGCGTAAAATTTGGCTTATCCAGTTCAATTTTCTCACAAGATGTGAATACGATTTTCCGCGCACAACGAGATTTAGATACAGGTATTGTTTATGTGAATGCTGGCACAACGGGTGCTGAAATCCATTTACCATTTGGCGGCACAAAGGGCACGGGGAATGGTCACCGCGACTCGGGTGTAGCTGCCTTAGATGTCTATACAGAATGGAAAAGTATTTATGTAGACTATAGCGGTAAATTACAAAGAGCACAAATCGATACAGAATAACAGATCAATGAAAGGGGATGTTCTTGATGAAAGTTGTTGTATTAGGTGCAGGTTTAATGGGGAAAGAGGTAGCTCGTGATTTAATAAAAAATAGCAAAGTGGAGCGTGTATTTTTAGGGGATATAGACGTGAATTTAGCGCAGAACTTTGTGGACTCGTTAAATACAGATAAGATTGAGGTTGTAGAACTTCATGCTGAGCGCGATGACTCGTTAATGGAGGTTATCTCAAAAGGCAATGTAGTCGTTAATGCATTATTCTATTCCTTTAATGAGCGTGTAGCAAGAGCGGCAATCGCGGCTGGTGTTCATTCCGTCGATTTAGGTGGTCATATTGGCGGTGTAACAGAAAAAATATTAGATCTAGACGAAGAGGCAAAAGCAAAAGGTGTAACAATTATTCCAGACTTGGGTGTTGCTCCAGGTATGGTCAACATTTTAGCGGGCTACGGTGCTTCGAAATTAGATGAGGTAGAATCTATTAAACTATTTGTAGGCGGTATTCCTACAGAGCCGAAGCCACCTCTTCACTATACGCGAGTATTTTCTCTAGATGGTGTCTTTGATCATTATACGGAGCCATCAAAAGTGATTCAAAAAGGTAAACTTCAAGAAGTTCCATCGTTATCAGGTGTTGAACCTATTTATTTCAAAGATTTTGGTGTGCTTGAGGCATTTTATACATCTGGCGGTATATCGACATTGTATAAGACATTCCCAAATGTCCAAACATTAGAATATAAAACGATTCGTTATAAAGGACATGCAGAGAAATTTAAGCTATTAGCAGATTTAGGATTCCTCGATGCTAGTAATAAGGTAGAGCTAGAAAATCAGGAGGTTTCTGTACGTCCAGTTGTTCGTGAGGCACTTAAAAAGAAACTTGAGCTTGGTACAAAACCAGATGCAGTGCTACTGCGCGTAATTGTAGCGGGTGAAAAAGCGCAACAACAAGTGACGTATGAGTACGAAATGGTCGTGCGTAAAGATATGACGATTAATGAAACGGCTATGGCTCGTGCAACAGCAAATACAATTTCTGTCGTTGCTCAAATGATTGGGGAAAATAAAATTACAGAGCGCGGTGTATTTGCACCTGAATCAGTTGTACCTGGCGATACTTATATTGAAGAAATGGCTAAACGTGGTGTTGTCATTAAGGAGACGTCTCATACATCTGCAATGATTGTGAAATGGTAGGTGCTTGGTCATGAATTTCGAATTTACCACTGAGCAGGAAATGTTACGTAAAACAGTGCGGCAGTTTGTGGATGCCGAGATACTTCCACATATTGCGAAGTGGGATGCTGAGGGCGGCTTCAATCCGAAGATTTGGTCAAGACTTGCTGAGCTAGGCTTAATGGGTGTTTGTGTACCAGAACAATACGGTGGTAGTGGGATGGATTACAATGCACTCGCCATCGTTTGTGAAGAGCTTGAACGTGGAGATACAGCGTTTCGCACAGCTGTTTCTGTTCATACAGGCCTGAATAGCATGACCTTAATGCAATGGGGAACAGAGGCTCAAAAACAGCAGTACCTTGTTCCACAGGCAAAAGGAGTTCGGATTGGGGCATTTGGTTTAACAGAGCCCGGAGCAGGGTCAGATGTAGCCGCAATGTCTACCACCGCTGTAAGGGATGGAGATTTTTACGTGTTAAATGGACAAAAAACATGGATTTCCTTATGTGATATAGCTGACCATTTTATCGTTTTTGCCTACACTGATAAATCGAAAAAGCATCATGGCATTAGTGCATTTATCGTAGAGCGTTCCATGGCGGGCTTTACATCGAAGGCCATTAAAGGTAAATACGGTATTCGTGCTGGTAATACGGGTGAGCTCTTTTTTGAAGATCTACGTATACCTGTAGAGAATCGCCTTGGAGAAGAGGGAGAAGGCTTTAAAATTGCGATGTCTGCGTTAGATAATGGTCGTTTTACAGTAGCTGCAGGCGCTGTCGGTCTTATTCAAGCGTGTCTCGAGGCGAGCGTGAAATACTGTCATGAACGCGAAACATTTGGTAAACCTATTGGTGAGCACCAGCTAGTAGGGCAAATGATTGCCAAAATGGAAGCGGGCTATCAAATGAGTCGCCTACTTGTATATCGTGTTGGAGAGTTGAAAAACAAAGGTGTACGTAATACGCGCGAGACATCATTAGCAAAGTGGCAGGCTTGTGATTTTGCCAATAAAGCTGCGGATGATGCTGTACAAATTCATGGAGCATATGGTTATTCGGATGAATATCCAGTCGCTCGTTATTTACGTAACTCGAAAGCACCGGTTATCTACGAAGGCACGCGGGAAATTCATACAATTATGCAGGCTGACTATGTATTAGGAAAACGTCAAGATAAGCCATTAACAAAAATGCTACCAAAATGGCCATTTGAAGAATAAGCCAGCTTTTATCAATGTATCTAAAGGAATAAAGAAAAAATACCAAATAAAAAACAATGTTGCGATTGTTTGTTTTTAGACTAATAGGGGCACAATCACATGCCCATCAAGCTTACCAAGTAAATTACTAGACACGAAAGATCCTTGTTTCAAATCTAGCAAGTGATAAAAAAATAGGCATGCTAAAGAAGCCTATTTAAACGCGATTTTTTCTTTAGGCAGCATGTCTATGCTTCACCGTCGTTTTATACACCATCTCTAGAATATCAAAGACGGTCAACTTCTTATATCTATGACATTTACATTTGAGCAGCTGAGACTTGTAAGGAAACAACTCTCTATTCTAGAATCAATAGAAAAGGTATTTACAGGTGGGCCAGTCTAACTATAGACTGGTCTATTTATAGTTTTTATTTAATCATTAAGGCTGAATTGTAACAAACGATCTGAAAATTCGGATAAATACGAACGGAGGTAAGGGTAAATGTTTGACAAAGCTTCGCTATAATGCAAGAATAATTTTTCTTGTAAAAATTTAAGATGAAATGATGGATGAATAGTTGGTTGAATGAAATGATATTAAAATAAATTAGGAGGAATCGTATGATACATAATAGAGTTATAGCCTTATTATTTAGAATGGGTAGCCTTATTTTTATATTATATGGTCTATTATTACGTATGGGCATCCTATCGGGCGAAATGAATTTTAAGATCTTTATGTACTATACTATCCAAAGCAATTTTTTAGCATTGATCTTGTTTAGTATACTTACTATACGTACAGTTAAGGGATTGATAAATGATGGGAAGACGGGAAGTGCTGGCTATTTTTCACGTTTTGAAATGATATGTGTAATTGATTTACTTTTAACACTTATCGTTTATTGGATGTTGCTAGCTCCTACTACCTTTACAATGGGTGGGAGTTTTTATCTTTGGAAATTTGATAATCTTGCAGTACATTTGATTACACCTATTCTTTGCCTTGTAGATTATTTTCTATTTACAGAATCTAATCATTTAAAATACCGAGATGTATATTATGTTTTGATATACCCACTCTCATATGTGGCATTTGCTACTATCACAGGTCTAATGGGATATGTGTACAGTATATCGCCAATTGATGGGAAACCAGTACATTACGCTTACTTTTTCTTTGACTACGACAGAGTAGGAGCAAAATCCCTTGTCTACATCGGTGGCCTTATAGTATTTTTCTTGGTACTTAGCCATATTATGTATTTGTTTGACAAGAAAGTTAATAAACCTTTAGTTGTAAGCAAATAATGTTATCCATAGCCAATGATCTTTTGGTTGGTTATTATGTTTTTGTAGTGATTACATCATAACTATAAAAAAGGGTCATTGCTTAGAATGATACGGATGTATACATATTCGATGTTACGTCTCCAAAAGAAATAGATATTTCTGTCGTAAATGAAAATCAAATTGGAATCATGGGTGCTTCTTCATGAGTCTGATATGCAAAATTGCGCATTTTATGGACAGGAAGATGGTAATATTATAGAAGGTAAATTTACTGCGGAACCAGGAAAGTATTATTTATATATTTATAAATTTGATAATGAAGACGGGACATATACAGTAAAAGTACAATAACATAAAAAAGCAGTAACAAACGTAACGAGAGGGATTCAGTTTCTCTCGTTTTTTACTGAGGAAAAATTCGGAATAATGTAACTTTTTAATTCTTTGGAAGTCTAATTAATAAACAAATTTACGAAAGGTAGGTAAATTGATGAAAAATAAATGGAGAGCAATTTTACTCATCACCGCACTAGCTATTTTGCCAGGAATTTTTATGTTGATGTCGGCCCCAAAAGTAGAGGCACAGACTACGAGTGCGAGTATGACAACTCATAGCTGGAAAGTTTCCTTTACTAAGGCACTAAAGGAAAGCAAAATAACGGAAGACAATGTTTACGTAACAAATAGCAAAGGTCAAAAGGTAACAGCAACAGTAACAGTGGGAGAAGATAAAAAGACAATAATCGTAAGCGATTTAGTACCTGGTAGTTATAAATTACATGTGAATAAAGAAGCGTTTGTACTAGATGGAACTAAAATGACATCGCAAGAAATAGCATTTACCATCATTGAAAAGCTTGAACCTGTAAAATCGGAAAAAGAGCTACAACAATATTTTGAATCACTTTTAGCTAATTCACATAAAGAACTGGAATATGAAGCAACCACGGAAATGGCAAAGAGCGATGACAAAGCGAGTGCAGACAACTCCTCTACAACGAATAATCAAGTCGAAGGAGTGGAAGAAGGGGATATTGTTGTTGTCAAAGATGGCTTTATTTATGCTGTAAAAGATCAAGGCATTAATGTAGTTGATGCGAAAGATCCGAAAAATTTAAAGTTAACGACAACAATCAAGCTGAAAGAATCACAATATATTTCAAAACTAGCATTATATGATCATTTATTAATAGTGATTGGGGGTGAATATCTAGAAAAAGTAGGCACAAGCATGTCGACAGCTACTTTGTATGATATTTCAAATCCAAAAAATCCGAAGCTTATACGTGAAATGGGGCAAGAGGGATATTTACAAGATATTCGAATTACAAATGACACATTATACTTAATCGGTAATATGTATCCGAATTATTGGATGCTAAGAGAGCAAAAAGTGCCGGATTTAAAACCGAAAACATTTGATAGTGTAGAAGGAAAAGAGTACAAAAGTTTACCTCTAGAGAAAATTTCTATTTTACCTAATACAATGGATGGAACATATAGTTTAATTACAGCAGTGGATTTAAAAAATGGTGCAAAAACAAAAGCGAATACTAAGGGATACTTAGGTGGTAGTAGTGGAATGTATATGTCGGAGAATGCACTTTATTTAACAACACCTATTTATGATGGAAATCCAGTGCCTGCTGCTGGTCGTATTATGGATATGATCTGGATGCCAAGAATAACGGATACACAAGTTTTTAAATGGGATGTTGATGGAACTGCCATGAATTTTGTAGGTACTACGGAAGTAAAAGGATCAGCGTTAAATCAATATTCAATGGATGAATATAAAGGTAATTTCCGCATCGTTACAACTGAAGGAAGTACATGGGATGAACAAGAAATATCACGAAACCACCTATTTATTTTAGATGAAAATTTACAAGAGCTTGGTGCAGTAAAAGATTTAGCTCCTGGTGAAAAAGTGTATTCTGCACGCTTTATGGGCGAAAAAGCATATGTGGTAACATTTAAGCAAGTGGATCCACTGTTTGTTATTGATGTGGCAGATCCGAAAAAGCCAACCGTGCTAGGTGAGCTAAAGATTCCAGGCTTTAGTAACTATTTACATCCATTAGACGATACACATTTAATCGGCATTGGCTATGATACCGAGCAACGCTATGATGCATATTCGAAGCGTAATTTTACGGTTACAACAAATATGAAAATGTCATTGTTTGATGTTTCAGATTTCAAAAATCCAAAGGAACAATCAACAGTAAAAATCGGTGGAGAAGGCTCGTACTCCGAAGTTCAATACAATCCTAAAGCGCTATTCCGTAATAAGGAATACCATTACTTTGGTTTCCCAGTTGTCCTTTATGATGCAGGGAAGGGGGATGAAATCGTCTACAAAGGTCAAGGCGCACAAATCTATGAAATCACTGCAGATAAAGGAATCGTACTTAAAGGAAATATTGTGAATAAAAGCATTGGCGATCAGTATGAAAGTTGGGAGCAGCGTGTACAGCGAGTAGTCTATATAGATGACGCTCTTTACACAGTAGCTAACAATGAAGTGAAGAGCTATCAGCTAAAAGACTTCACTCCACTTGATACATTAACTATAAAATAAAAAGAAAGTCCAATAAACTCAATCTTGAGTTTATTGGACTTTTCGTGTTGTTGAAAAACTATTGTGTCAATGCGTCTTATTAAAAAAGACGATTCTGCAAAGCGAGGGGTTGGTTTCCGTTCCGACTGGGCGGAGCCGCATTTGTTGTTGCTGTCGCTTCGCTTTCGCATAGACAACTTCTGCTTCGCTGCAGGGTCTCGTCTGTGGCGATGATCCCTAAGTAGTTGCCCATAGTAGAGAAAAACAGGAATTGTTCCGATAAAAGCTAAAATTGTTCCGATAAAACGAGAAAATGTTCCGATAAAATGAGATGTTGTTCCGATAAATCTTCAAAGTATTCATATAAAAATGAATTAACTGCGCTTTGTTGCTGCCGCTTCGCTTTCGCACAGTTAAAACATTGTCGCTGCAGGGTCTCGGGGCAACAGGTGTTTTTTGTGCGAAAGCGTAGTACAAACGCAGCAGCAGCGACAGGATGTTGGTCACGAAGGCGTTATCACAGGACGTGATGGTTTTAGCCTTCGTTATCCCCGAGGAGTCACCCAGTCGTAACGAAGAACAACTTATCCGCATGACATACGTTTTAATAAAATGTCACCCAACTTTTAAATTTTATCGACAAACTTTCCTGTTTTATCAACTAACTTTTAATTTTTATCGACATCCACCTTCCGAAGAGCAAAAAGGATTCACACACAAAACTGTGCGTGAATCCTTTTACTTTATTGCGTTCATTGGACTTTTTCTTTGGTTATTTTTGACGATATGGAAGAATTTCCGATACTGTCACGAATTCATAGCCTTGCCCTTGTAAATAAGCAAGCACGGCATCAAGACCATCAGCAGTCGATTGATGAATATCATGCATTAAGACAATGGCGTTATTGTGTAAATTGTTTTTGATATTAGGTAGTAACTTTTGTGCATTGCGATACTTCCAGTCTAACGTATCGATCGTCCATAAAACAACAGGAACTGAAATTTGAGCGTTAATCGTATCGTTTGTTGCACCGTATGGCGGTCTAAATACAGTTGGCTTTTGATTAATGGCCTTTTCTATCTCCGCAACTGTAGATGTGTATTGCTTCACTGCTGACTCTAGTGACAGTTTTGTTAATACAGGATGGTTCCATGAATGATTACCTATTTCATGTCCTCGTGCAAGTACGTCTCTTGCGATATCAGGGTAATATTTAACACGACTACCGAGCATAAAGAAGGTAGCTTTTGCATGATATTTATCGAGCGTATTTAAAATCTGTTCTGTAACCTTTGGATGTGGGCCATCATCAAAAGTTAAGGCAATACGTTTTTTGTTTGGATCACCTGTATTAATTGGCTTCGTCGGCTTTTCCATAGCGATTTGGAAATCTGAGGCTAACAACGGATTGATTAGTGAAAGGGGAAGCTTCACAATTGGTGAACCAGCTGCTCCGCTAGCAATCTCATACTCATCAAAATAGAATTGTAACGAATCATCAACGATAGCAAAGCGATTGAAATTAGACCACTTCGGTTCAGTTGACTTTATTAAATCATCCTTGAAAAGCTCATCCTTTAACTTGAGATTTTGTTGTAAGTCATTACGTACATTAGTAGCTAATGCCGATAAGTTGTTTTCATCGTTGTTCAACAATGTTTTAATGGAAATTAGTTTACCAGTTTCATGATTGATGAAGAATGTTTTTGTTGAAACCTCAGGATTGGCTCCGCCTGTATACAGCATTTTTGTTAGTACAAAAGAATAGTAATGTTTTTGATATGGGAAAGTTTCCAAACTAATATTAAGCTCACCCATTACCTCTTTATCTTTATTTTCTTTCATAGATGACAGATAGTTTTCTTTTGAATCCTTTATGTACTGTAATACAGCATCATTAAAAGCTTTATTATCTGTTTCTGGATAGTGAATAGCAAAAGGAGTTCGCTTATCATTAGAAACATCTGTTACAATACGTATACCTGGAAACGCAGAGCTTTCTGTGGATAAATTACTCTTTATTGAATCTGAAGTTGTCTCTTTAGAGGCACTAATTTTTTGAAACTTAAAGTCATCCTTTGATAGGATAATGACTAAAATAATAGTTGTTAATGTAATAATGAGGCCAATTAATAGGAAATCAATCATTGGGCCGCGTCTTTTTCTGCGTTCCGGCATTTTGATGGATACGCTCCTTTCCATATTTATTTTTCTATACAATAAGACGTGTTAGTCATTGAAAAAGTTATACGAATCTACGATGTTTTGCTATCAATTTATGGGAAACCAATCTTCATAAATAAATTACCCATTAGCTTACCATTTCTAACTTATGTAAGCCAAAGTACTTTTGTTAAAAGTTAAAATTTTTTGTTGAGTTTTTATTTGCAGTTCGATACTATTGGCAAGGAACCTTAACTTCTTTCAGCGGGTGCCAAACACCCGGTGAAAGAAGTTAAAGCCTCCGGCGGATGTCATGGAATCGGAAAGGAGTTCTAAAAGGATGTTAGCCTAAAATCATCGCATCCATGCGATAACGGCTAACTGACCTGCATCGGTAAAAACGCCACGTCCTGTGGCATTACTGAAATGACCGACATCGTGTCGGCCCTCGGTAAAAACGCCACGTCCTGTGGCATTACCGAAATGACCAACATCGTGTTGGCCCTCACGCAGGCCTAAGCACAAAGCCGATTCCAGACGCAATTATGCCGAGGCATAATTGAGGGAGGTAGATAACTGTAATGGTTTTACATGAAGTGGATAATGAATTTACGATTGACTGTTTATTGCTTGCAGGGCGAATTATGATTGAAAGTGGTGCGGAAACATATCGTGTGGAGGATACAATGCTACGCATGGCACATTCTCAAAATATGCTGGACGCGCAATGTTATGCCACACCTACAGGAATCATTTTTTCGTTAGGCAAGACACAGCCGACAAGAATTACATCGATTTCCAATAGGGTAACAGATTTACAAAAAATAGCCTTGGTAAATTCAGTATCTCGGAGACTCACATCTCACATGATAACACTAGAAGACGCTTATGACGAGCTAAAGTCGATACAAAAAACAAATTATTTTTTACCAACATATATTCAAGTAATAGCATCGGCTCTTGCGAGTGGTTGTTTCCTTATAATGTTTAAGGGGGGATGGTCTGATTTCCTTTTTGCCTGTTTGGCAGGGGGGCTAGGCTTCCTAGTGCTTTTATTGATAAATGACTTAACAAAAGTAAAATTTTTCTCAGAATTTACGGCTTCATTAGTAGTAGGATCTATTGCTGTCTTTTCAGTGAAATATGGCCATGGTATGGAACTAGATAAAATTATAATTAGCTCCGTTATGCCACTGGTACCAGGTATTTTGATCACGAATGCAGTTCGGGATTTAATGGCAGGTCATTTTATGTCAGGGATGGCAAAGGGCGTAGAGGCCTTTTTAACAGCTTTTGCAATTGGTGCAGCTATTGCCGTCACTCTATCGTTTTAGGAGGCAGATGACATGGACTATATCATACAGTTGATTCTTAGCTTTTTTGCGACTGCTGGTATCGCAATTATTTTTAACGTACCTAGAAAAACCCTCATTTATTGTGGTTTTGTTGGGGTAGTAGGCTGGATGATTTACTTCGTCCTAACAGAGCATGGTATGGATGTAGTAAATGCCTCATTCTTTAGCTCTTTCGTAATTGCTATCGTTTCTCATTTGTATGCTCGACGCTTCAAAATGCCGATGATTATTTTTATTGTTGGTGGTATTATCCCGTTAGTTCCGGGAGGCATGGCTTATAATGCAATGAGAAATGTTGTAGAGGATGATTATGTACAAGGGCTACAGTATGGATTAAAGGCATTTTTAATTACAGGTGCCATCGTTATAGGACTTGTATTTGCAGAGGTGCTTATACAGCTTATTTTCCGTTCTGTACGTACCGGTAAGGCGAAATTCCAACAGGTCTACAAGAAATAAGGCTTTTGGCATTGCGGATGGAAAAGCCAAAACGGTGGACAGAACAAATATAAAGAAGGAGGTTACGCTCTTAAGTGTAACCTCCTTTATAATGTTAAAAGAGCCTTCGCGCAAAAGACATCTGTTGGCCCGAGACCCTGCAGCAAAGCGGATGTTTTCTGTGCGAAAGCGTAGTGCGAAAGCGAAGCGACAGCAACAATATTTTGTCTGTGCGAAAGCGAAGCGACAGCAACAATATTTTGTCTGTGCGAAAGTGAAGCGGCAGCAACAATGTTTTAACTGTGCGAAAGCAAAGCGGCAGCTACAAAGCGCCAGTCGGAACGGAAATCAACCCCTCGCTTTGCGTAAGAGCCATACTTTATTTAGACTTTCATTAATAACAAGAAGGAGGTTACGTTCTTAAACGTAACCTCCTAAATTAACTATTTAACTAGTAGTGCTTCAATTTCCTCGGCATGAATTGGTTTACTAATATAGTAACCTTGAATTGCATCACAGCCATAAGAAATCAAAAGATCTGCTTGTTCAGCAGTTTCGACACCTTCTGCTACAACTTTAAGTTCCATAGATTTTCCGAGTTGCACCATACCGTTCATTAGCTTTTGGGTTTTTTCAGATTTTAATAAAGAACTTGTAAATGCTTTATCGATTTTCAATGTATCTATTGGTAGAATTTGCATATATCTAAATGAACCATATCCGGTACCGAAATCATCTAGTATAAAGGCGATACCTTCATTTTCAAGCTTACGCATTTGCTGTGTGATAAAGGTAGCAGCTTCTGCTTCTAGGGCAAATTTCTCTGTAATTTCGATTTGAATAAGGTTTGCTGGGCAGCCAGTTTTCGCTAACGTTTCAAGAATTGACTTTGCCATGTTTTTATCACGGAATTCGCGTACGGAAGAGTTAATAGATACTTTTAAATCAAGACCAGCTTTTTTCCAGATTAGTACCTGTTCACAAGCTTTTTCTAACATAAAGGAACCGATATTATTAATGAGACCAGTTTCCTCAGCAATTGGAATAAGCTCATCTGGTGAGACAACGCCTATTACTTCATCTTCCCAACGAACTAGTGCTTCTACAGCTGTGATTTTACCTGAAGTAACATCAATTTGTGGCTGATAGAGAACTTTTAGGTTTTTTTGGTCAAGAGCTTGAAGTAAACGTTTTTCAATTAAAGCTTTACGATTTAATGCCTTATGTGTTGCTTTTGATAGTGAGACGATTTTATCGCCACCTGCTTCACGGACAGTTGTAATAGTAGCAATGGATGCCTTCATTAGTTGGGAGAATGTAGTTTGATCCTCTGGATAACGTGTAATTCCGCCACTAATAGAAATAGGGACCGCAACATTACTGTTATAAATTGGATGTTGTTGTAAGTAAGATAGGAAGCCTTGAATAAACCATTCACTTAATGGTGTAATCACGACAAAATCATTTTCGTTAATACGTGCCATTGTGCTATCTTGGAAGTACATTTTTATACGATTGGTAAACTCTACAATAAGACTTTGATCGATTTGCTGATCATGTAACTCTTTTAACGTATAAAATTTATCTATACTTAAATAGACAAAAGAGAAGTTTCTTTCTTCCTCAATCATTTGGGAAATCACTTTTTCGAGTCGGTGTGCATTCATGAGGCCTGTTTCTGTATCGATATAAGCGATTTTTTCAAGCTGGTGTTGTATGTTCTTGGACTTGGTGATATCCTTTTCGATTAATAAAAATTGTTGCTCATTCGTTTCAAGATTAAATGTTGGGATAGCTGTTAGTAGTACCCAATAAGATTGGCCTGTTTTTGTAACTTTTTCGACTTCACCTTGCCACGTTTGGCCATTGTTTAAATTACGCCAGATAGTAGTTGTGATCTTTTCACTTTCTTTATTTTCAGGGAATAGCTGCCAAAACGTTTTACCAATAACGCGTTTCGGTGTCCATTGACTCGTTTTTAGATATTCAGCATTACATTCTAAAATGAACCCATCATAATCAAGTGTTATTGTCATAAATGTCGAGTCTAATCCTTGTTTTAAGTCTACGAGAGTGCTGCTACTTGAGACAAAATTAATCATTAATTCTGGTAGCATAAACATCATAAGAATGAAACGCTCTCCTTGTTCAGTAAATGGATTAGCTAGCAGCGCTGTTGTAATTTCTTCATTTGTATATGTGCTCAGTTGAATTTGATTGATATACGTACTGTCATCATTTTGTAAAAGGGTTTGATACTTTTCTAACGAAAGCTGACGTAGTAAATTTTCGTGAATAAATGAAGCTGTATGTTCGTTAATAGTAGTAGCTGAAAAACCAAATAGCTGTTCAGCAAGCTTTCCCAATTTTATAGCCTGTCCATCTTGATTCATAACAATTGCAGGAAAAGGGAGTGAATTTAAATAATGTTCATCGATCGTAAATGATTTATGCATATGACTCATGATTATTCGATCTCCTTGAGTAATCTATATATACTATTATTATAGTTAATTATCGGGAATTAGTCATTATGAATATGATTGTAAAAATTTGATAATTAATAATCCCGGGACTTTTTTAGCGGAATATAAGGAAAGAATTGAAGAAAAATAACATTTTTTAGTATTTATATAGGAAGTGAGAATTGTATGAAACGATTAAAAGGAATAGTATTTATCGTCTCCGGTGCGATGTTATGGGGGGCAACTGGCCCTTTGATGGAGTGGTTACTCAACTATACACCATTGACAGTTTCCTTTATGTTAACAATTCGTTTATCGGTTGCTGGTATTATATTACTTACATATTTATTGTTAACTAGAAAAGATATTTTCGGTATTTGGAAACAAAAACTATGGAGTAGACAACTCCTAGTGTTCGGGGTAGCAGGGATGCTGGGTGTACAGTTTGCTTTCGTGGCGGCAATCAACGAAAGTAATGCTGTATTTGCTACCTTATTACAGTTTTTAGCACCGATATTTGTTGTTGCTTATGTCTCTCTTAGTTTAAAGAAATGGCCACCGAAATATCAAGTATTAGGGATTATTGGTACACTAATAGGTCTTTTCCTCCTACTAACGAACGCTTCATTTGACGCTTTGTTAGTTAGTAGCAAAGCCTTATTGTGGGGCGTAGCTGTTGGTCTTACGTTTGCCTTCTACACATTGTACCCTGCACGTTTGATGAAAGAATGGAGTGTACTACTTGTTGTCGGTTGGGGAATGCTTATAGGAGGATTTACATTAGGCGTTATTAGTCGAATTTGGCAGTCAAATTTGTTGCTAGTTTTCACGGATTTTAAGGTTACATGCTTTATGATTGCTTTAATATTCTTCGGTACTGTGGCTTTCGTGCTTTTTTTAAGTAGCATGAAATACATTACAGCAGTTGAGACAAGTATCCTCTCTAGTATTGAACCGCTAACAGCAATGATTATTTCAGTAATTGTGTTTGGTACATCTTTAGGTTTTTGGCAATTAGTTGGTGTCTTCGTTATGCTTGTTTGTGTAACGTGGCTTTCTATAGGTGGAGGAAAAGCATAAAAATACTATCTACATAGGAGTTCTTTACTATATTTGAATTTTATGGGACTTTTTTCACTAAGAACAAGGGGGAAGAATATGAAAGAAATTTTTTCCTATGTAAAGCCTTATAAATGGACTGCATTGATTGCGTTTTGTTTAATGCTAGTGGAATTGTTTGTGGAGCTCGCTCAGCCACTTATCATGGCTAAAATCATAGATAATGGAGTACGAGCTCAAAATCAAGGGATGATTTGGCAATGGGGAATTGTTTTACTTGGCTTATCCTTCGTAGCCTTTATAGCCGGTGTCGTTAATTCATATTTTTCATCACATACAGCACAGAGCTTTTCCTATGATTTACGAAATGCATTATTTGAAAAAATACAATCCTTTACATTAGCTACTTATCAAAAATTCTCAACGGCATCCCTTATAACAAGGTTAACGAATGATGTGACGCAAGTTCAGACGGTACTGTTTATGAGTTTGCGTATTATGCTTCGTGCACCACTTGCCGTTGTTGGTAGCATCGTTATGGCTTTTGTTGTAAATGCTAAACTAGCGTTGTTTTTAGTTATTGGCGCACCAATTATTTTTATTTTTCTTATTTTTATGGTGGCAAAAGGCGTGTCTTATTTTGGACTTGTGCAAAAGAGAATGGATCGTTTGAATCGTGTACTACAGGAAAATCTACAGGCTATTCGATTAGTGAAGGCTTATTTTCGCGGTGCATATGAAGCCTCTCGTTTTGATGAAGTTGCCTCACGCTTGAAGATAGATACTGTAAAGGCTCTACGCACAATGGAGTATATTATGCCTGTACTGTTATTTATTATGAATATGAGTTTACTTGCAGTGCTGTGGTTTGGAACGAAGCAAATAGCTACAGGTACAACACCGCTTGGAGATGTTGTAGCCATTATCAATTATGCAATGCGCATGACAGGCTCGTTCTCGATGTTTGCCTTTATTATTATTTTTTATGCGCGTGCAAAAGCCTCAGCAGAGCGTATGGCAGAAGTCCTTTCAACTGAAAATGACATTGAGCTACCATCATCCTCAGAGAAAACATCTAATGGCATGAGTTTTGGAGAATTAGCTTTTGATCATGTGAGCTTTACTTATCCTGGGGAAGACTCGCCTGTTCTCTCCGATGTAAGCTTTCGAGTGAAGTCTGGTGAAAAGCTAGCCATTATGGGAGCAACAGGTGCAGGGAAATCTACGTTGCTACAGCTTATTCCTCGTTTCTACGATGTCACAGAAGGAAAAATAGTAGTAGAGGGGAAAGATGTACAGCAATGGGATTTACAAGAACTGCGCGAAATCATCGGCTATGTTCCACAACAATCCTTATTGTTTACAGGAAGCATTGCAGATAATGTTCGTTGGGGCGATGTAGAGGCTGAAATGGATGCAGTGTTACACGCTACAATGCAAGCGCAAATCCATGCTTCTGTGGAGGATTTCCCGAATGGTTACGAGACAAGAGTCGGTCAGAAGGGTGTCAATCTTTCAGGCGGTCAAAAACAAAGATTATCGATTGCGAGAGCATTATTAAGAAAAGGGCATATATTAATGCTCGATGATAGTACAAGTGCGCTTGATGTTAAAACGGAGCAGGCATTATGGGAGGCATTGAGTGAAGAACAAGCAACGATGTTAGTGGTCACTCAAAAGATTCGGACAGCTAGAGGTGCAGATCGTATCTTACTCATTGATGCAGGGAAAGTGGTAGCATATGGGACGCATGAAGAGCTTTTGCAAACTTCAGCGCTCTATAAAAAAATCGCAATCTCCCAACAGGAGGTGGAGGAATAATGGGATTTTTCCAAAAACCTTTTGGCTATGAGCCGATTTTGACGAAAGATGATGTGAAGCAGGCTGTTAAGAAAAAGAAGGGACCTCGTGCGACAAATTGGAAAAGTACACTAATACGTTTATGGAAAATAGTTGATGAACAACGTGTACTATTAATTATTGTACTGTTACTTGTCTTGGCGAGTTCCCTTTTGGCTCTCCTTGGTCCGTATTTAATCGGTAAAATGATTGATATGTACGTAACGCATGGAGAGCTTGCAGGACTAGAGAAGGGAATTATGCTGTTAATCGGCATTTATGCGCTATTAGCAGTATCTTTATTTTTGCAAAACTATTGGATGATTGGTATTGCGCAACAAACCATTTATAGATTACGAACGAGTGTATTTGCTCATTTCCAAAGACTACCGATTGCCTTTTTCGATCGCCGTCAACATGGGGAATTAATGAGTCGGATGACGAACGATATTGAAGCAGTTAGCTCAACGTTAAATAGCTCCTTTATCCAAGTGTTTTCTAGTGTAGTAACATTGACGGGAACAGTGATCATCATGCTAAGTTTAAGTCCTTTACTAACAGTAATAACGATGACGATTATACCGATTATGTTTTGGGCGATGCGTTGGATCACGCGGAGAACCGCACCGTTATTTAAAGAGCAGCAAGCGGCTATAGGGGCTCTTAATGGCATGATTGAAGAAACAATTTCGGGCCAGAGAATAGTGAAAGCTTTCTCACAAGAGGAACGAATGAAAGAGGAGTTTCGCGAAAAAAGTTTACGATTAAAAAGAACCGGCTTTTGGGCACAGACATACTCGGGATATATTCCAAAGGTCATGAACTTTTTAAACAATATGAGCTTTACAATTGTGGCTGGTATTGGCGGCGTACTTGCTCTTTATGGTCATGTGTCGATTGGAGTCATTGTTATTTTCACAGAATATGCAAGGCAATTTACACGACCGTTAAATGATTTGGCCAATCAATTTAATACCGTGCTGTCAGCGATTGCTGGTGCTGAGCGTGTATTTACGTTACTGGATGAACAGTCCGAAGAGGAAGCAGCTTCTGCGCAGAAGCACAAACTATTAGGTCAGGTGAGCTTTCAACATGTGTACTTTAAATATGAGCAAGGAGAAGAAGCTTACACTTTGAAGGACATTAATTTTAACGTAGAGTCCGGACAAACGGTAGCTCTTGTTGGGGCAACTGGGGCAGGAAAAACAACTATCTTACAGCTTATTGCAAGATTTTATGAGGTAACAAAGGGTGAGATTTTATTTGATGGTGTAAACGTTCAGCAAATAGAACGACAAGCATTGCGCGCACAAATGGCCTTTGTGTTACAGGATCCATTTTTGTTTGAAGCATCTGTACGTGAAAATATTCGTTATGGTCGATTAGATGCTAGTGATGAAGAGATAGAAGAAGCAGCGAAGCGTGCAAATGCACATGACTTTATCATGTCGCTAAAGGATGGCTATGACACAGTACTTGCCGCAGATGGCAGTGGTATTTCGCAAGGTCAAAAGCAGTTACTGTCCATTGCAAGAGCATTGATTGCTGACCCGAAAATTTTGTTGTTGGATGAGGCGACAAGTAGTATTGATACTGTTACGGAGCTTGCGATTCAAGAGGCCCTTGATGTGTTAATGCAGGGACGTACAAGCTTTGTGATTGCTCACCGTTTAAATACAGTGCACAATGCCGATATAGTGCTTGTTATGCACAAGGGTGTGTTAGTCGAAGCAGGCCCACAACAGAAATTAATGGAATCCGGCGGCATCTATGCGCAGATGTTACAATCTTCATCGCATCATCTTGATGAGTAAGTTGAGAGTAACGATGTAAGTGTCAATCACATTCTTCAAACATAAGAAAGAGCATTTTCAAAATTCTTGGGATTGCTCTTTTTTGTTGAAACATTGACTTTTATCTCATAAATGTAATTTTTTTGGCTCATCACCATAACTTGTGGTTGATTTTCTATCAATTCAATAATTTTACATTTTACTATAGAAGAAAAGCGA
>NZ_LITM01000018.1:44462-48881 GCF_001275675.1 Lysinibacillus sp. FJAT-14745
AGACCGTTTTTTCCTTCGTTTACGTTTAGAAACAGGTCGTTGATTTTGTCACCCACGACTTTTGGTGATGAGCCATTTTTTTATAAAAATAGTATAATTACGGATAAATTTCTAGGTGAAAATATTTTTCTTAGGTGAGGGAGCAACTCGACGTTCAACCGCAACGAAAATCGGGCCTTCAGATGAATGGTAGTGTATAAAAATGCATATCTTATTCTAGTAATTTTCAGTCTATAACCGTCAAAAATTATATAAAACCTTTTAATTTCACTATATTTGAAGTAAAATTGTTAATAATTAGAAATGGTTAGTATATTTTGTTGCCAGCTTATTTTCTTTCTTGCTACAATAGGGCAATAGTGTGATACAAGAACGGAGTAGATGATGAATATTTCAGTGATGACAGTGTCTTTTCCATTAGATGGGGAAACATTAAATGAATTAAAATTATTGTGTGAAGAAGCGACCACGCATGATTATCGTGTATATGAAACTGTAATGGGTTTGCCTATGGCGAGTTCTTTTGAATCGAAGGGCTTTATGGTACTTGCTTATGAAGATGACAAAGATGTATTAGTTGGTGCAGCTAGTGCAATAGATTTAATGGGGCTACATACATATGAATGGTCTTTAGTTGTATCACCTCCGTACCGTCAAAAAGGAATTGGAACCGTTTTAGTGGAAGCTTTACAGGTCGGCCTCGAAGAGCGTGGAGCAGAAGGGCAATTGGCGGTAGTAATAGATGGCACACCTTTTGGGCACACATTTATTGAAAAGAAGGGCTTTGCATATAGCTTTTCAGAGGCCACTTTAGAAACGAGAGCAGAGTCAGTAGAAATAAAGAATGATATCGAGATCATCCCTTATGCAGATGAACAGGAAGAGCTGATTGCTATTTATAGTGCAGCGTTTGGAGACCTACCTGAAGAGTCTGAGGAGCTAATCGCTTTTAATACATCTACAACTGGTAGAAAGCTATGGGTAGCCCGTAAAGATGGAGAAATTGTTGGAACAGTGACGACTGCCCAGGAAAATGAAATTCAATGGGTAACGGCATTGGCAGTTCATCCAAACTGTGAAGGGCAAGGAATTGGTACTGCGATGCTTTCATTTTCTAAAGATTATGCGAGCAAAATTGGTGCGAAATTCGTCATGCTGGATGTAGAAATTGACAATCGAAAGGCGCTTTCTGTTTATGAGAAGGCAGGCTTTATGAAGGCTCAACAAATAGACTACTACGTGAAAAACTAAAATAGGTGAGGAGTGTTTTGTTATCACTCCTCACTTATTTTATTCCGCCAAAAACCTCTTTATTTATTTCTTTTCAAATTGAAAAATATCTTGATTGATCATTGCATGAAAATAGCTATCCATTTCCATTGCTGAAATATCTTCTCTATTTTGTAACCACCATGCACTTAATGTTGTAATTACACTTGAGTGGAATTCGACAATTAACTCAAGTGGAATTGTATGATTTTTACAAATTTGTTGTATTTCTTCATTTTCCTGTTTCTTCGTTTCACGAGTTTGGAAATTCATAACATTAATAAATTGTTCGTCATCCATTTGCGACTCTACTATTTTACCTATCTCTTTATGATGTAAAAAGTGCTCCATTACTTGAAATGGTTTAGTTAATCGATCTAAAAGTGGAACTGTCAAAGCTTCCTCTTGATGTTGTTTTAATCCAAATGCTAATAATGCATTTTTATCCTCAAAATGTTGATAAAACGTTGTTCGATGTACCATCGCACGCTCACAAATTTGGTTGATAGTAATGGTACTATATTTTTGTTTTGATTGCGTCATTAATTCAAATAAAGATTCCCACAATAATTTATATGTGCGTCTAATACGTAAATCCAGCTGCTTCTCATTACTTTTCATCTACATTTCTCCCGTTCTGTAGTTTAATTATACAACTAATGAAAATTGATTCTCCACTTTTAATCTACATGTGTATATTATATTACTTGTGATCTTTTGTATACACACGTATTAATAGTCGAGAAGCAGGAGGGAAATTTATAAATGAATATTACGATCACGAATTCTACAAGTAGCAAAGTTGATCTTTCTAATATTAGACATAAACCGATAATAATCGCACTAATTTTAGGTGCAATGGTTGCGTTTTTAAACGAAACATTACTTGGTAATGCTTTAACTGTATTAATGAAAGAATTTGATGTATCAGCTTCGACCATTCAATGGCTTTCTACAGCCTACATGTTAGTTGTTGGGGTTTTGGTACCGATTACAGCTTTACTTCAACAATGGTTCACAACAAGACAAATGTTCTTATCTGCCATGATTATATTTTTAGTCGGTACATTGATTGCTGGCTTCGCACCAACATTTTCCGTTTTATTAATCGGCCGTATTGTCCAAGCAATCGCTACTGGGCTAATTTCACCGTTGCTAATGAATACGATTTTAATTATTTGTCCACCTGAAAAGCGTGGTGCCACAATGGGCTTAATCGGACTTGTTATGATGTTTTCTCCAGCAGTTGGTCCTACATTATCCGGATTGATCGTGGATTCACTGAATTGGAGATGGTTATTCTACACGGTTATTCCTATCGTTATCATTTCTATTTTAATTGGAATGAAGTACATTCAAAATGTCACAGAGTTAACACGACCAAAAGTTGATTATTTATCAATCCTTTTATCAACGTTAGGTTTCGGCGGTATCGTGTACAGCTTTAGTGCTTCGGGCGATTTAGGATGGTCAGATTCTAAAGTGTATTATTCTTTAATTATCGGAGCTATATCGTTAGTTATTTTTGTTGTTCGTCAATTAAAGATCGATAATCCAATTTTGGAACTACGTGCATTTAAATTTCCAATGTTTACTTTAACTGTTGTATTAATGTTCATCGTCATGATGTCACTGTTCGCATCAATGACATTATTACCAATGTTTTTACAAACGGTTTTACTTGTTACAGCCTTTAAATCAGGGCTAATCATGTTACCAGGGAGTATTGTTAGCGGCATAATGGGGCCGGTTGCAGGTAAGTTATTTGATAAACTTAGTCCAAAAACGATTATCATTCCTGGCATTGGGTTAGTAGCTGGTGCAATGTGGCTATTCAAAGGCATTAACCCAGAAACAACATTGACACAAATTATCTTGATGCACAGTTTATTAATGATTGGACTTATGTTTGTGATGACAGCACAAACATATGGTTTAAATCAATTGACACCAGAGCTTTATCCACACGGTACAGCGATCTTTAATACGTTATCGCAGGTAGCTGGCGCAATTGGAACAGCTATATTTATATCTAAAATGTCATCAGGTACAACTAAATATATGGAAAATTCGGCAACTCCAATGGATCCAGTTGAACAATTAAATGGTTTAACATCCGGTTTCCAAGGGGCATTTATGCTGGGATTAATTTTTATAATTATCGCCCTCGTTGCATCGTTTTTCTTAAAAGGACAGAAAAAGAAAGTAAAAGCCACTCAGCTTTCATATGAAGAAAATTAAAAGACATAAATTTTGTAATTGCTGTAGATTTATTTGACAAGCTCACCGAGTCGGTATTAATGTGCCCGTCATACTGTTTGATAAAGATTAATAACAAAAGAGGCTGGGACAAAAGGATTTTAGCCAATGAAAAACCCGAACTATATCACGAAACGCTCATTCTGTGTTTCGTAATAGTTCGGGTTTTCTGTTTATATTCTTTGTTTATTTAAAAATTATCCGTCTTTCATAAAGGGCAAATTAGTTATGTCTCAGCCTCTTTTTCTATATGCGCCCGGCATACGTATGAACTATAGGGGGCAAGTATAGAACCATGAAGACAGGAAGAAAAGCCAACCTTCATTTTAAACAGGTCGTTTAATTATAATCCTAGAAGTTGGCAGTAGGTCGTCTAAATGCTTTTTTACATCATAAATTCAAGCAGCATTTTAAAAAAACGTAAGTTTCCTTAATAGGAGCAGTCTAAGCTCTTGAAAAAATATGATTTATGAAATTGATTCAATAGAGATTAGGATAACAATAAGACATTAAATTATCGTCAGATTGTGAGTCTAATATTAAATTATTTTCTTAATTATTATATAGGAAGTTTCTCGATGAAGTGAAAAAGTATAAAATTTTATTAGAAAAAGTGTTGACCTTTTTAAATTAAGAGTGTAGTATTATACAAGTCGTTAAGACAACCGCTGAAAAACAACTTAATCAAATAAATTAGTTGTTGACATCGGGTTTGCGACATGATATTATATAAGAGTTGCTGATGAGAAAAGCGGCGACGAAATGAACCTTGAAAACTGAACAAGCAAAACGTAATCAATAAAGTTTTTAGTAACTAACCTTGAGTTGGTGAACGAAACAAAATTTTGGACATCAAACATGATGCCAGCAAAACAATTTGAGCTAATCAAA
>NZ_LITM01000019.1:0-28429 GCF_001275675.1 Lysinibacillus sp. FJAT-14745
GGCGAGCAAGCGATAGCGCGCTTAGATTTAAAGCAAAATCTCAGTTTTCCCTGTCCATTTTCTTGACATAGTATCACAGTTGTTAAAACGTATGCCATTTATCTTTCACTAGTAGACTCCTATCTCTAAGGTGGTGAAGTGTGCGGATGCGGTCCCCTATCAGTGGGTGTCCTAACACCTACTAAATGACAGGCGAAATCAACCACACGTTATGGTGATGATGTAACAAATTGTTCGTAATTCAAGTGTTGAAAGGGATGATAGAACGAAAATGCAAGCGACTGAAGTTGAATTAGGCTTACCGGTAAACAGTGTTCTGAACGATACATATAAAATAAAAGAAGTTATTGCTTCTAGTAAATTGTCCTTTGTTTATATTGCGGAAAATACTCAAGAAGGGAATCAGATAATTATTAAGGAGTTCTTTCCGAATGACATTGCTTTGCGGGATTTAGATAATAAAACCGTCATTAATCGTGTACCTTCAACAAAGCAGAAATTCGAGGATTTAAAAGATATTTTTCTAAATGAAGCGTTAATAATGCAGCAAATAAATCATCGTAATATCGTCAAATATATTAACCACTTTGAAGAAAATGAGTCGATTTATATCATTATGGAGTATTATGAAGGAATGTTGTTAGATCAATACTTAAAGGATTATCCTATTAATGATAGAGATCATTTATACACTAGTATTTTTCTCCCTTTAATTGATGCTTTACGCTATTTACATAAAAAAGGCATACTCCATCGTGATATTAAACCAAGTAATATTATGATTGATTCTGAAGGTAATCCATATATACTAGATTTCGGTTCTGCAATTTATTATAAAACTGCTGAAAATTATCAAATTTTTACTAGTCCAGGATATTCTCCTCTTGAGCAATATTCGACTATATCTGAGCAAGGTGTATATACAGACATTTATAGTTTAGCAGCAACATTTTATTATTCTCTGACAAATGTTATTCCACCTGATATATCGCAGCGGTTGATAGAGGATAAAATGGGAGATGTAAGAAAGTATAATAAAAAGGTGAGTGTTTTTTTATCTAAAATGATTTTGTGGGGGCTGGCAGTGCAAGCAAAGAAACGTTGCTCTTCACTAAAATATATGAAATTGGTAATTACTATTGAAGATATTGTCAATAGGATAATGAACTATTTTAAGGAAAATAATTCTAATTGACCAATAATTTAGGTTATTTGATTCTGTGTTATCATTTTACAGTTAAAGGTAAGAGCTTACGAAACAGCTTATGGCGTATAAAAAATACGCTATAAGCTGTTTTTTTAATAAAAAAAAACGAATACATACACTTTTCTCGTTAAAATATCATAAATTTCTCAATGCTTATTTTTTACCATACACCCAGTTAAATACATTTATTTAACATAAAATTCTATTGTAAATATTGACAATAAAATTAGATATTGTATAGTTACTTTGTGATACATAATGTCATCAGTGATGTAGAAATAAGAGGTAAAGAATATAATTCTAGTTTTACAAAATTGTAAATTCTTTATATTTTATTGCCATTTTATAACTCAATAGTTATTTTTTATTATATACTCACTTGTGATTATGCTTACTCGAAATTCGTTACAAAAAGGAGGGATGGCTGTATAATTATACGGCCGGCTGAATGGAGATTATTAGTCAAACAAACAGAACCATGCTCTTTGAGGAAATTAATCCGGAAAAAATGGATTTAATTACGCTTGTTGGAGATGTAAAAGGGATTGACAGTCTTAGTGATGAAAAAATCAAGGAAATGAATGAATATCTACTTGTCAAAAGCTTCGACGAATTTTTAGATAAGTTTTCTCCAACGGTTTACTCATTCTACAATGCTGCTAACCAAAAGGTAATGTATACATTAAAAAAACCTGAAGGAATTCAAGATGACTGTATTTCTGAAATAGCAATTGACCAAAATAATGATTTTTTAAAAATGCTATTTACCCTTATAGATACGAAAAGAAGTCAGGGCATTGCAAATGTTGACTTTAAGTTTGAAAATTTGCTCGATATGATCTCTCCTAAAAAGGTTATGGACGACATTCGACAAGTCAGAAAAGAAATCCATTACCTATACGGTGAATATGACAAATTAGATGAAGGCGATCCAAAAAAATTGGATACAGGGGACAAGCTAAACCTGATGTTTGAAGTAGCAAGTAGAAATTACAACAATGTCATGGCGATGCTTCCTTTAGCAATTGAAGATATTAAAACGAGACTATTGTTAGGTGCTAATCAGGATGAAGATGAATCCGAAAAATTACAAATAGGAACACTTTCTATTGGTGACAATGGTGAATTAAAAATCATTGAGGCACCACAAAATAATAGCTCGGAACTGATGGTTATTGAGGAAAATAGTAACTATGGTTTAAGCACAGTTTTCGAAGAGGACTATGAGGCGATTACAGAATCACCATCCTCTTATGTCAAGGATTTAGTCGTAAGAACTTTCTCTCCTTTGCCAGCTGTGAAAGCTGAATTTGATGTAGAGACAGAGGTGCAAAACTACAATACATACTTAGAATTCTATAAGGATGCTAAGGATGAATTTGTAAAAACAGTGAAGCCATTAGTTGAAAAACTATTAGGCGTAAAAATGTACTTTGATCAGTATGCAACTAAAAACAAAGGTATGCAGCCCTCGTTACTTGTAACGAACGCAAAGTTAGATATGCTCGTTAAAAGTAATAATCTGCCACGATTACGCACGTATTTAAACACTGTTAACTCTAAAAATGACTTTACAGATACAGTATGGTATGGAATTGTCCCTGCCCTAGAACTAGAGGCTTCCGGAAAAATGAAAGTAAGCAGATCTAGATTTAAAGGGAACGAGAAGGTTGCCAAGCAAGATGGCAATACGATGGAATCGTTATCCGTCCTTCTTGATACTGTGAAAGATTATAAAGTACAGATTTTCTTCAACTTCATGGCAGAAGAAGAAACGACATTCAATGGAATTGCTACAGCAGGTATTGATCGACTGATCGATAAATGCTCAGTGCTTCTTCGAAAAGATTATAGTGAGTTTGCGATACCATGTTTACCGAACTTCACTATTATTCCTAAAGATAAATCAGGTGTAATCATTGATACAAGAATGCAGACAACAGAAAATGGAGCGCGATTATCTAAAGAAAAAGAGGATATTTTAAAGCTTTGGATAGAGGGCGTTTATGTTGGTGCTAGCTATGTAGCGGCAGGTATTGTTTCAGCTTATCAATGTCCAGAATATTTGAAAGACTCATTTAGAAATGTTCAGAGAAATTATCCAGGTGTACGATTCGATATCGAAGCTGGTGATAACTCACTTAGAGCCGTTACAACAATGGCGAAAGAAATCTCTGGATTTACTAATAACATTAAAGATGCTATTAACAGTAGAAGCTTCGGCTTTGTATTCTCTTCAGAAAATGCACAGCTTCAAGATAAAGACATTAAACGTATTACAGTGTATAAAGCTAGAAGTCTAGCAATGGAAGAAGATGGATTTGATTCAATCTACAAAACACAAGTTAGTACGTATATTGAAAGAATTTTACGATTCCAATCAGGCGACTTTAAACACGAAAATATCGTTCGATTCTTTAGTAATAATCCAAGTAGTCAAAAAAGCAAATGGATTAATGATAAAGGCTATGTAAACTCCATTATTCACGATGGAGATGACATCGGCTACATTATCGATGAAAAAACAAGCACATGTCAGATTGATCTAGTGTTTAATGGTAATGTGAAGAATCTTGAAGTCATGATTACAAAGGCAAGTAGTGCTGTTAAGGCCTAACAAGTTTAAACATACAATCAAAAATTTTTTAAGTGGTATGTTTAAGATTTATTCATAAATCTTTTAACATAAATAGAATCTTCCATAAATTTGCAAGGTGAAAACATTACATATTTCTTCATGCTTAATGTGTTTGCATTTGGCATGGAGGAATGCATACAGCTAGTTATAAATTCACCTAAAGCAATTTATTGAGACGATTCAACAAATATTAGGAGGTACTAAAAATGGGTTTTGTATTAAAAGTAGAAGGATCAGAAGCAATTGAACTAGGGTTAGATAGCATTATGTCTGTTCAGTATGAAACAGACACTCCAAATGACTCTAACGCACGTTCTACAGATGTAGGAGCAACTTTAAAAATAAGAGGTAAAATCCTTACTGCAACTGACGGTGACAATTCTGATGATACGATGAAATTAGGATTATGGTCATTAGTACCAGCTGAAAAGGCTGACTGTTACCGTAAAGTAACATTAGAAGTTATTTCTGCTGATCAAGTAGTAAGAAAAATTAATTTCCCAAATGCTTTTGTTGTTGACTATTCGGAAAAATATGGTGACACAGAAGGTATTGGTGAGTTCTACTTATTCATTAAGCAAAAGAAAGACAAAACAGACTTGGCGAAAATCGAAGGCGGCTACGCTGTCTAAGATTGCTGCTTGATAGCACTCCACATTATCTAAGGGACTTTCATAGTTCCTTAGATAATTTTGAATAATCCTAATACTGGGGATGAAAACATGAAAACGCATTATGAAACGTTAGGTGTCACTAGAGACGCCACGCAAGCACAAATAAAACTCGCTTATCGAAAACTATCAAAAAAACATCATCCAGATGTAAGCGGTGGAAACAAAGAATCTGAAAAGATTTTTTTAGAAGTAACAGAGGCATACAAAGTACTAAAGGATCAAGCTGCAAGAGAGGCATATGATGCTCGACTAGATGGAGCTGGTCAAAGTTGGAGTAATGGACAGACATATGAAAAACAGTCTACACGCCAACAGTCTACTGAAAAAAAGCCAGATTTTAATATGAGCAATATTGAAAAGAACTTTGAGCATTTTTTTGGCTTTAATCCTAAAACGAAAGAAATGGGATCAACTCTTAACAAAAATGCCAAGAAGAATCCACTAGATACAACTGATTTATTTGAACGTTTTTTTAACAAGTAAACTAAGCCATAGCTAGTATGAGGGAGTGTGATATCATGTATGACCAAAATTCAATGGATACATACACTGAAAACGCAAAGAAACAAATGATTATAAAAATAATCGATATCATTATTGTCACAATCGCCTTCTTTTTCATTTTATACGTATTTGTCATGAATCAGGATTTTATTTTGAAAACAATTATTGGACTTATGTTGGTCATACTAGCAATTGTTTATGGCTCTGTTAAGTATGAAGCAAGAGATAAAAATTACGATGTGACAAACAAGAAAATTCGAAAATTAGTTCTCCTCAATGATCGAGGAGCTGAAATAGATGAATGGGAGATAGATGACCAAACATCATTACTTATTGGTAAAAATTCAGCTGACAATAAGGCAGATATCGATTTAAGCGGTACAGAATATGAATCGCTTATTAACTATGAACATGCCGTATTAAATAATGTTTCTGGCGTATGGTACATAGAGGATATTGATTCAGTAAATGGTGTTGGTATAAAAAAAGCTCATAAGCGCGTAAAAAATAGAATACAACACGAAAGCCCTTACCCAATCGGTAATGGAGACACAATATACATAGCAAATACGCGAATTTTAGTGAAATAGAGACAAGTAAATTCGTAACATAGACGGGGGATAGCGAAAATGAGTTTGATTAGATGTACGAATGGTCACATGTTTAGTTCAAGAAGACATAGAAATGTTTGTCCATATTGCAATGTAATGGTGGAACAGGAGCAAAGACCAAGCAGTCAAACAGCTGTAGCAGAGCTAGATGATAAAACAATGCCATATCTCGGAGAAATGGATGGCATTGATCCGGTAACTGGATGGTTAGTTTGTATTGAAGGGCCTCAAATGGGTCGAGACTACAGGATTTTATCGGAAAAAAACTTTATTGGTAGAGCTGAGGATATGCACATTCGTATTGTTGGAGATAATTCGATTTCTCAGCGTAATCATGCAGTTATTGTTTATGATCCTAAAAAAAGGAATTTTTATCTACTTCCTGGAGATGCATCAGGCTTAGCTTATCTTAATAATGAAGCGATTTATACGCCAACAGAGCTAGCAGCGTATGATGTTATTCAGTTAGGCAGAAGTATGTTTCTTTTTATTCCCTTATGTGGTGTTCATTTTGAATGGGAAAACAACAACAGTGAGGAATGATGACAAATGGATCCGAAACTACTGCCATACATAATTGCGCTTGTTTTTATCGTTGTACTCGTTGCCTTATTAATCATAAGAAACATGTTTGCGCAACAAAATGAAAAAAACAAAATAGCAATCGGGAATGGACAAACGATTGGCAGACGTGATGAGCAAGATGATTACTTCTCTACAGCTGAAACGAAAGATGGGACAATTGCAGTCCTGGCAGATGGTATCAGTGGTTTAGCAAACGGTAGGATGGCAAGCACGGTTGCTGTCAATACATTTATAGAAGAATTTAAAAAGCTTAGCGGTCTAAATACTCTAGAAAAATTTTTTAAGGAGGCCGCTTTTGCAAGTAACCATATGATTGTCGAAAATTTAAATGGCTCGAACGGTGGTACTACATTAGTGGCAGCCGTTATTGATGATAACGGATTTCTTCACTGGGGAGCCGTTGGAGATAGTGTCATAACCATTTTTCGAAATGGAGAATTTAAGGCAATCAATCAAAAGCATATTTTTGAATCAGTGTTAACTGAGCGATATATATCTGGTGAAATATCTCAGCTTGAGGTGCAGGAAAATCCTTTGAAAAAGAGACTTATCAATTATTTAGGGTATGAAGGCTTTAAAAATATGGATATAGGAAAAAGTCCGATTCAGCTAAATAGAGGGGACAAGGTATGTCTATTTAGTGATGGAGTCTATGATACTTTAACAGAGGTTGAAATGGAGAAAATTCTCTCTCAGCAAGCTACTCCCTATGATATTGCTCAAGACATGATAAAAGCCGTTGAACAAAAACGCTTAAAAAATCAAGATAATGCAACCATCGTTATTCTAGAAAAAACATGGTAAACATTTTACTTGTCGTCTTTAAATGAGTCAGTAAATAAGGAGGAGTAATCATGAGAAAGGAAAATAGCAACTTTAAAACAAGTTTTTTATCCGAAGCGGGCTCATTTTTGCAAAATAAAGATTACTTTGCCTATACAGAGCTGGATGATGTAGCCTGTTGGGTAGCTGTAAAAGGGTTAGATTCTGATCAGGAAATAAGTAGTGCAGAGCTTGCCGTGAAGGCAATTTTAGAGAAATTCATGGAAAAGCCATCTATGTCTAGAAGAAGCATTAAAAAATATTTGAAAAATGCGCAAGACATACTTCAAGCTCAAAGCTTAAGGGTGAGATTGAAGGCTAGTATTGTCATTGTCGTATCAGATTACTCAAAGATGATTGTGGCAGTTGCAGGAAATTCGAGACTGTATCATTTTCGTAATGGTACTTTATCGTTTAAAAGCACTGATCAAAGCTTAGCGCAAGAGATAGTGAATACTAGGAACCGTTCGCTCGATATTAGTCAGCATGAGGAAAGAACTAATTTACTAAATTATCTTGGCAAACCAAAAGATTTCCAGCCTTTTGTTTCTAAGAAAATGAAGTTAATGGATGACGATGTACTAGTGCTTTGTACATCCGGCTTTTGGGAGGATGTCAATGAAATTGAAATGGCAGATGCGTTGGAAGATGCAAAAGAGCCTGAGAAGTACATTGATTTATTAGAAGAGGTACTGTTAAGTAGGCAAAAGAAAGTTGTCAATAATTACACAATCGCAGCTATATTTGCTAATAAGGTTTATCAAGAAACAAATAAGAAAAAAATGAAATACATCAAAATGATTGCAGCTGCATTAATCCTAGCTTTAGTTGTAGGTGGAGGCACGATTTTTTATCAGGCAAAGCAAGCCAAAAAAATGGCTGAATTAACCGTCGAGATGAAAGATCACGAAAAGAGCGGAAACCTTTATTTCCAAGATGGGACTTATGATAAGGCACTGCTGGAATATAGTGAAGGCAGAAATGCGGCCAAAAAATTGAAGGATCCAATACATAGAAATTTACTAGCTAAAAAATTAAGAGTTACCGATCTGATTATCAGTGGAGATAAATTAGCGGAAGAAGGTAAATTTAACGATGCCCTTGAGTCATATGAAAAGGCTAAAAAAGAAGGAAAGCTTATTAAAGACTTTGGGAAAGAAGTAGTTGAACAAAGAATTGCTAATATGGATACCATTGTACAAATTGCTGAAGCTGTGAAAGATGGAGATTTTCGATTTGAGGCAGAGGATTACAATGGGGCTCTTGAAACGTATCAAAAGGCAAGAAAAAAAGCCCTGACAATTGCCTATACTGGCGAACCTGAAATAAAGACAAAAATAGAAGATACAGAGGCTAAAATTGCTGAATTGAAAAAGGCCCAGAAGGAATTAAAGGCTGAAGGCTTAGAAAAAAGCGGAGATCAGAGCTATGCACGCCAAGAGTTTGGGAAAGCAATTGAATATTATACACTTGCACAGGAAATTTATCAGGAGACAGAGCTGCTGTCGAAGGTTTTAGGTCTTGAGCGAAAGGTTATGAATGCCAATGATAAATTAAATCCTCCTCAAGCACAAGCTGCCGATAATGCAGCACCGCCTGCGAATGAAGGGACAGCTGCCAATGAGCCATCTGATGCTGAAGTGATGAAAGAGGGAAAATAAATTGATGAAAGAGCTCATGATTGAACGGTTACGCAAAATAGAGGATTTAGAGCAACGTCAACTGCTAAAGGATATTGTCAGTGGCGTTTTTGTAAATTTAATCGACTATCAGGATGAAATGAACAAAAAGCTTGAGGAACGCATATTCAACGAAATAGATGATGTCGAGAATAGGTTTGATATTTATGTGACGTTAAGTTCTAAGGAGGATATTGACCCTATTCATGAATGCTTATTCCCAATGCGGCCAGCTGATTTAGAAAGTAAATCAATCAATATTAAAAAAATGCTTGAAGCGTTTAAAAACAATGAATCGGCAGAACTGTTCACATTATTTCTAGAATGTGATTCCGTGCAAATCCAACAGTTACTTGCTGAGCAGCGACTCTTTAATGGAAAGCTAGTAACGACGGAAGGACAAGTAGAAATTAAGGTCAGTCTTACACAAAATACGGACTATTTACAAGAGATTAACAAGCTATATCCGCTTTTCCAAGTAAATGGTTTGCCATGGAAAACTGTTAATCATCCATTTGTCTATAAATTTTTTAATGTAAATTTAGTAGATTGCCCGCCTTTAAATGAGGATGCCGAAATTACTGGAATAATTGTTGACTTAGAGGAGTATGAGCAAGAAAAACGACTGAACATGGTTCCACTATGGAACATTGAACGCCATGAAGTCAAAAATGTCGGTTTTCCTATTCCTGCCATCGATAAGGTAAATTATGAGCATGTCCTCTCCATACGTAAAATTGGCAACGAGCATGGCTATCTTGTAGAGGCCGATGAGGATAATGTTCGTTACGTTAAACGTTCAGACAATGAATTAACAATTGTCTCACCCCGGGATAAGTCAGGGGTTTGGCAGTTAATAAAAATTGCAAAAATGGAAGATGAGAAAATCGGGAAATTAAATTACGAGCTTGTATCAAATAGAAGAATTGAGCATTTTATACACAAATTCGCTAACAAGTATACAGCTAATGTTAAAACGAAGGGCGAAATTACGCGTATGATTAATTCCTTCGAGGCAGCTGACAGCTTTGAGCTTGTAGATGTCGAAATAGTGGATTCCTATTCTGGAACAAGCTTTACTCATTCTGCGAACACTTTCTTAACGGAAATGATAGGAGAAAATAATCATAAAAAAACGATGCTATTAAAGTTTAAGGCGAATGAGGAGAGAAACTTTATTGCAAACGATATTTTAAGCTTCCTTGTATCAGAAGTACAACGACATTTCTTCGAATATGAATGTGTAGGTGTGTGGCTATGAACTATATTTGGGATTTGCTCATTAAGGCTGAGGATGATGGCCTTTCTAAAAAGGATATATATTTTCATCTTGCCGAAGCCTATTCACCTTATATGGAACTTAGTCCACAACTATTAAATGCGCAGTATGTTGAACAGCACGTTGAAGTAAATCCGTATTATCGCTATTACGGAATTTTTAACAGTCTTTTTCATCCGGATAATTCTACAGATATTGAGTTTAGGGATTACCTTTTAGATACCGTATTGCATTTTTTAGCTGAAATTGATCGTATGCAGGGCATGAATAAACGAGAGTTCTATATTCGCTTTATCTTAAGAGAAATTGAGGCCAATGTATTTGGAAAATTGGTACGCGATAATATTCATGCCTTTACGAAAAAGGAGCAAGAAATAGTTGCGCTGAACATGCTAAGGCTTTACCAGGCAGGTGAAGAAATTTACTTATTAAAGGATACGCTGAAAAGGCTCTTTAAAAATTGCATGATTTATGTGAAATCAGAAGAGCAGGATGAACTGCTTTTATACATACGTCAGAAGCAGACAGAACAGAATGAGCGAAAGGTCCAGCTTGTACAAGAAATTTTCCTGCCAATCGGCTTTCATATGGAGGTTTATTGGCAATATCACTTTGGCATTATTGATGCAGAGGAAACGATGAAGCTAGATCGAATAGCTCTTTACTAAATAGACAGGGGAGGGATTCCAATGACAACTAACTATTCATATAAGCTGTATGCCAATAAGCGTAATACAGAAAAGAAATATATGACCTATACACGAGTAGAATTAATGGAAATGACAACCTTCCAGCTTAGAAATATTTGCTATAAGGAAAAGCTTGTGACTGGGCTTATTAATACACTGACAAGAGATGAGTTAATCGACAAGATTTTAAGATATCGAGGCTCTGAAGAAAACCCTCTTATTAGAGAAAAAAAGGATGGGGGCTTTGAACGAGTAGAAGCGGCCATGCAAGAGTATTTAAAAACACCGATGTCTGACAATGGTGACATTAAAATTCCTGCCAAAATGAGCTTATATAGCGGGATGAAGATTGATAAACCCGATCAGTATTTCGTGGAAACAGGCGGTTTTCTTGTTGAATCTAATGTACTGTTAGTCAATGAGCAGCTGGAACTTTGCGGCATCCTTAATATCCTTAAAGACGACGAAGTCCCAAATCAATATTATTTCGCTGCTGATCAAGCAATAGGTATTCGGAAGACAAACAATAAAAACTACAGCTTTATTTTTTTAAGAAAGCAAGATTCCGAGTATATCTATAAGACTTACTATCAGGAGACCCCACTTCCACCAACAAATCTTCATTACTATAAGGTTCCAATACCAGATTTAGAGATTAAACAGCTGGAAACAACCAATGCCATTCTTGCCATTGATTTTGGAACAACAAATACAACGGCTGGTGTCTTTTTAGAAAGTGATTATGTGTCCTCTCCTTGTAGTCATGATTTATTAAATAACAGAATTCAGCTAAATAGCATCAATTTTGTGCAATTTCCAGACCCACTTCATCAAAACGAATGGATTGAAGTAGTGCCGACGGTCATGACTGTAGCAGATTGCTCAAATGCAGATCAAGTAGGCTATCACTACGGCTATGAAGCGTTAAAAATGATGAAAAAAAATAGCTATACATCGTTGGCTACGAAATTCCAAGGTATTAAACGCTGGGTTAGTAATTATGCCAAGTTGGAAGAGGTCATGGATGCCAATGGGAATACTGCACTTGTTCCACGGAGCCAAATTTTAAGAGAGTTTATGCTTTATATTATTCGAATGGCGGAGCATCAATTTAAATGTCGCTTCAAGCATTTACATATCTCTAGTCCCGTTAAGCTGAAAACACAATTTTTAGATATGTTTCGTGCGATTTTGCCTGAATACCAAATCGAAACTGAGCATGCCCTCGATGAAGGGATGTCGGTTCTTTATAATACGATCGCCAATCAAATAGAGAATAATAGTTTTCTCGATGGCAAGGAATATAAAGCGCTTGTGATCGATTGCGGAGGCGGAACAACAGACCTTTCTTCTTGTAAGTTTCGAATAGAGGACGGACATATTTCTTACAAAATTGATATTCATACTACCTATGAAAATGGGGATACGAATTTTGGTGGCAACAATATTACGTATCGCATTTTCCAATTTATGAAAATCGTCTTTGCCAACTATTATAGTCGAGGAAAAAATGATTATGATATCGATGCATTAATAGATATTCCAGGTAAGGATATTTATCGATATGTAGATGACCATGGCGTTGAAGCGGTGTACGAACAATTCGAAAAAGCCTTTGTAGATGCCGAATATATTATTCCTACACGCTTTAAGGAATATGAAAATCGAACACGTGATGAGTACCTACGTGTCCGCAATAATTATTATTTCTTATGGGAAATGGCAGAAGAGATGAAGAAGGAATTTTTCCGCAAAACAGGTATATTAAGAAGTCGTTTTTATGCGGATAGCGATATGCAGCACGATAGTGATTTAAATGTCACAGCAGTAGATCGCTGGTGCCTGTCGTTAGTAGAAAATAATCAATTTAAGGAAGTTTATGACTTTCCAAATGTCTTCTTCAACATTAAAGAAATCAATCATCTCATAAAGGCTGATATTTATGATATTGTGCGAGAATTTTTAGAGGAATTTTATGAGACTGGCATACTGAGTGACTATTCTATCATTAAATTAACGGGACAGTCCTGTAAAATAGACGCATTTCGCGAGGCTTTAAAGGAATTTGTACCAGGACGCAGCATTGAATTTAGACAAAAAGCTGAAAATATCGGGAAAGTTCCAGAGTTAAAGCTTGCTTGTTTAAGGGGAGCACTTCGTTATTTAAATGCCAAGAAAATCGGCATGATTGAAACAGAAGTGACGAACCATGCGCCAGTTGTGCCTTATGCTGTCAGCGCCTTTACACATAATCGTCAGGAAAAATTACTTATTAGTAGCTTAGAAAGACTGAATCAAATACACGGGACGATTTCTCGCCCATGGGGTGTAAAAGAAGTGGAGTTTTACTTAACAGGTAGCGACAATCACTCATCGTATAAATACACTTACTTTAATCGTCAGGAGGATTATGCGCCTGTTCTTTATGAGAATATCGCCATGCACTATCAAGATAAAATTCCGCAGGACGAGACGGACTCCATTACGAATGGAGAAGTGAAGTTCTTTGTTTTTGCAGGCGAAGATCATTGGGGCTTCCACGTAGTTCCAGTGGCAAGAAAAGACGAGCAGCTGTTTATCGGACACAAGGAATTCTTCGCCTTCGAAACCGATTTGTCTGAGCTAGATTTCTTTGATGGATTAAAGTAAAACCTTCGGCGGATGGAAAGAAGTTCTTAAGTGATCGGGTAAGGCCCGAAAGTGATCAGGTATCTCTGAAAAGTGATCGGGTATCCCTGAGAAGTGATCGGGTAAGCCCCGAAAGTGATCAGGTATCCCAGAAAAGTGATCAGGTAAGCCCCGAAAGTGATCGGTAAAGCGTTAGCGGCAATTACGCCGAGGCATAGTTGATCAGTGAAAAACAAGAAAAGAGGTGGGTGACAGCTTGTTTGCCAATCAATATCCACATTTTCAAAAAGGTCGCATTTTAAAGCGAGAAATGCTGGAAAATTTGCGAGATTACCCAAGAGATTTTTTAGATTTATATTTCCAAGATTATTCTAATGGCATTATTGCTGGTGCCAATATTATTGTAGCAGATACAAGCCTCATCATTACAAAAGGCATTATCAAGCATAATGGAAAGCTCTATATGCTGCATAGTAGCTATGAGCTTCCTTATACCGCAACAGGAAGCGAAACGATTTTAAAAGTACGATTTGCTGAAGAAGTGAATGAATTAGATTTTAGAAAACTTACAACAGAGATAGTTTTAGATGATTCGCTAGAGCTTGCACATAATGAGCTAGAGTTAGCACGCTTTAAATTAAAATCGGGTGCAAAACTGCGTTCAGAGCATATTGATTTTTCCGATTTTTCGACTGAATATAATACGGTCAATTATCTTCACTGTCAATATGCAGGTTTTCAAAAAAGCACATATCATCCAATCATTTTGCAATATTTTGCACGGGAGCTGTTAAAAAACCGGCCAGCCAATCCGTATGATATAGCCTTTGCATTAGAGTGCTTAAATCAGGAGCGCGTTCAACGGGATGCAATCGATTTCTATATTTGCAATCGGCTAGAACTGGATTACCAAACATTTTCCAATAGTCAGATTCATAAATACTTGAACCGTATTTTATTGGAATCAAAGCGCGGTGGTCGGATGACAGGGCACAGCCAAGGGCGACCAAAGCGCATGATTGTTGACTAGCTAATGGCCTGCTGATGAAAAACGTTCAAGAAACGGAAGGTGAATGGGTTGAAATTTTTAGATGAAAAAATTATTGCTCTTAGAAATGAAATGCGAGAGCAGGAACAACATGAATTAGCTCAAAAGGAAGCAGCTTTAAAAGAGGAGCAAGCGCCGCAGGAGGAGCCTTTACAGGAGGAACATTCTGAGCTAGAAGCAATTGACCTTTACCAGGACTTTGTCCATATAGATGAACAGGAAGTGCCGGTCATTGATCAGCGTGTTATGGATGGAAAAATTTCATTCCGAATGCCGAAGATATTTTCGATTATGCCAGCTGAGTTAGCCTCATTAAAATACCCTTCAGAACGAAGACCAAACATTATTTATACGGATGAATCATCTACGATCAATCTAGCCTTCAACAAAACATCACATTCGTTACCTGATGAGGGTGTAGCTGAGTTTCAGGAAAATATGATTGACGTTCTTGAGCAAGCTCAGCCTGCAGCACAATGGTTTGATACAGCTGTGATCAAAATAGATGACAAAACAGTTGGCTTTATCGAGGTCATTACACCAGCTATTGATGGCGAGATTTTTAATTTAATGTTCTTTGTATCGATTGATGGGAAAGCACTTATCGCTACGTTCAATTGTACGGAGGAGGATACAGAGACTTGGCGTCCTATCGCTAGGGCAATGATGGAAACAATGAAATTTGCTCCCAACGGAAGGATAGGGGGAGTAGTACGATGACTGGATTAGTAACTGCCTATCATAATCTGCAAGTACTGCCATTTAAACTAGTGAGCATTCAAGAGCTTACGCTCACAAAGAAAATGAACGAGCACGCGACATTACACTTTACGGGTATCGTACCTGAGGAAGTTCGAGATCAATACGTCGAAATGACAGAGGTCCATTCAGCCATCGAAGTGAATCAGCTCGATCATTTAGGTGCACCTACCCCGATATTTAAGGGGGTTATATTAGGCGTCAAAGTAAGTGCGATTCGAGATATTTATTATATCGAAGTAGAAGCGGCTTCCAATACATATCAACTCGATATTAAGAAGAAAAATTGCTCCTATCAGGATAAAGGGATGACTTATTCATCTCTATTCAAACAATTGAGTCCCTTTTACCCTGGTCTTGATGTGATCGATGAGGCTACAAAGGGAGGAAAATTAGACAAGTTTACCCTACAGTACCGAGAAACCGATTGGGAATTTTTAAAACGCCTTGCCTCCCGCTATAACACTGGACTAGTTCCTGCTGCTACCTTTGATAAGCCAAAGTTCCATTTTGGAGTCCCTGCTGGCAATGCAAAAGGAAAGCTAGAAGACTATCACTATACGACAAGAAAAAAACTAGCAGACTATCTTCTCTATACAGAGAACGGCAATGATGGTATGGGAGAACATGACTTTTTGTACTATGAAGTGGAAACCGATAAGATGCTTGCCATAGGCGACCACGTAACTTTCCATGAACAAACACTCTATGTTCGTGAAGCCTATACGTCGATGAAGGATGGCTTACTAAAACATCGTTATACACTTTCAACGAAGAATGGTATGAACAAGAGTGAAATATTTAACGATGAAATTTCGGGCGTATCTATTGAAGGTAAAGTGTTGGAGGTTGCCAAGGATCATATTAAGGTTCATTTAAATATTGATGAAAAACAGGATAAAGGGAAGGCGCATTGGTTCCTTTATTCAACGCCTTATACGGCTGAGGGGCATAGTGGATGGTATTGTATGCCTGAAATTAACGACTTTGTTCATGTGTATTTCCCCTCGCATCAAGAGGAAGAGGGAATTGCTAGCAGCTCGATTCGAAAAAATTTAGACAGCACCGCGACCAATAAACTAGATGATCCTTCGACGAAATATTACAGAACAGCCTTTGGCAAAGAAATTAAGATGAGCCCAACAGAAATTGTCATTACAGCGAAAGATAACGATATTTTTATCCGTTTAAATGAAGCGAGCGGTATCGAAATTTTTAGTAAAAAGGAAATCAAGCTTATATCCGAGGCAGATATTTCAGTCAATGCAAGCAAGAAAATTCTTTTGTCTGCAGAGGAAGAAATTTCATTAAAATGCAAGGAAAGTAAAATAACGATGGATGGCAGTGTGCAAATTTTCGGGAAAGAAGTAAAGGCCAATTAGAAAGAAGGAGACAAATATGCAAGCAGAGGGAGTTTTACAGCATTTTTATGAAACGGAAGTAGAAAAAAGGCGGTTGACACATCTCTTGGCATTAGAGGATTTTTTTCAAGCCTCAAAGGATGAGCTTGCTGAGGAGTTCAGAAAAGCCTTTCAAACTATTTGTCGTCAGCTACAACAGCAACAATCCCTTCAACAGAAAGGACCAATTGGACATATCACGTTTTCCATGCTGCGCACAGAGCTACTGGAGGGGCGTCATCACTATCTAGTAGAGGGGACAGATGAGGATTGGTTCTTTGACCTTCGACCTATTTTAACTACTTATGATGCAAGCTGGGCTCTAAGCTTTTTAGAGCAATTCGTTGAAGAATTATATTTATACAGCAAAACATTCATGGGAGCCATTACCCAAGCGGATATTGAGCACATCAAGCTAAAGGAAGCTACTCATTTTCATCAATATGTTATTAGCCTTGCTAGATATGCATTGCCAGACATTATTAGATGTCCAGAATATTTAGCACTTGATCGAGAGGCTGCTGTAGAAATTCGTATAGGTGAATTTATGGATGTCAATGAAGTTGTCTATAGCGAGGACTTCTCCTCGAAGGATATCGAAGAAATCAAAGCTTGGCTGGATCAAAAATTAGAGGATGAATATCCGTATGAAGTATTTAGCAAATTAAATCTAGCTGGTGGCAACTATGAAGACTTAGATATTCGATATGCCTTTTTCCAAAAAACGAATTTAGCACAGAGCCGAATGCGTAATTGCATACTCATTGGCGCCAATCTTAGGGATAGTAAGCTAATGGACGCTGATTTAAGCTTCAGTACGATTCATGAGGCAAATTTTAGCAATAGCCAATTGCAAGGTGCTAACTTCCAACAAACACAGGGAGCAAGTGGATTAATTGATCGACAGAAGTGGGAAATGCCAGGCTATCTCCCAGTGAACTTTACTGGTGCTAATTTAGAGGGTGCTGATTTTGAGCTAGCTAATTTACGAGGTGCTTGCTTTATCGGGGCTAACGTCAAGGATGCTCATTTTGAAGGAGCTAATTTAGAGAAAGCTGTGTTCTCGAAGGAAGCACGGGAGCATCTGAAGCTAGATCCATTCCAAACGGCGAGTGTCATTTGGAAATAGATGTCGTGAAAAAGGAGACCCAAAGATGAACTATTTTATTCTATCTCAGGATGAGCGTATCTCGAATGCTGTAGAACCAGTTGGACTATCAAAAATTATTAAAAAAGAACTATTAACAGTGGAAAGAATGGAGGAGCTAGAGGAGCTAGATCGTCAATTTCCTGTATTAGATAAAAGTGAAAATGACTATATCGATTTTATCGAAAAGCCAATTGCTCTTTTAGCTGATCCACTAAAGCAATTAGTGGAAAAATATGAGCCGCGCTTACCGTTTAAACCGGTTGTTCTCGTGGATATGCCAAAATTAAAACAGACGTTATATTGGCTCTCTATTCCACCAAAAGTGGCCTGTCTCTCAGCACAAACCGAGTTCCATCTAGATGGAACGCTAAAAAAGCTCGTTATTGACGAGGCTTTAGCTGCACCTTATACCTTCTTTAAAATTGAGGGCATTAAAGAGGATTACATTATTGTCAATATTGAGCTAGCGGAAAGTATATTGCGTCGAGCATTTAGAGGTATTCGATTACACAAAGTGCAAACGGAAGGCAAATGGAGCGAGATCCTTCATTTTTCGAGTGTGCAAAGTGAACTGACGTGAATGGACTTTTTTTATAGAAAGGGTGGTTTTCGATGGCAGATGAAATGCAGACAAAAGGCGATGAGCAGCGCAGTTATGTAGTTGCTGGTGCCAAATTATCGTGCTCACAGGGCGATCAAACAAGCATTTTAAAAATGCCTGTAAGCCATGGCGTTTATACAAAAAACAAGGCACAGATGAATACGATGGATTATAAACCCAATGTCAATATTCAGCCCTTCGGTTTATGTCAAACATTATCTAATCCGACAGTGGCAGCAGCAACAGCGGCTAATAATGGTGTCTTGAAACCGATGCCGTGTACACCAGTGGTCACGATGCCATGGATTAACGGAAAATCTGATCAGTTGATTGAGAATTTTCCCGCGCTTATCAATCAATCTACTAATATGTGCATATATTGCGGGACGATAAAGGTAGAAGATGATGGTCAAGAATAAGCCATCATCCCCTGAGGAAAGAAGGGTTTTCATGTGAACACGTATGAGGAAGTGATTGGATACGGAGAGCTTGAGCTCGTATCCCCCTATGAGGTTCAGACGTTGCATGATCTCAGCTTGACCCAAACAGTGAATGACCATGCAAGGTTATCAATAACAGGATTCATTCCAGAGGAAAAGAAAGATCGATGTATGCAAATTGCCAGCAGTTCAGATCAGATAGAGCTCTATGAAAAACGCAATGGACAGCGTGTGCGACCGCTTTTTAAAGGGCAAGTATCCGAAGTGGCCGTTCGTATGGTGAGAGGCGTGTACCAAATTGAGTTAGAAGCGGTGTCATCTTCATTTATCTTGGATTGTAAACGCAATGCTCGGTCTTTTCAGCATGACAAGATGATGTATAATGCTATGCTTAAGCAAGTACTTGCTAATTATCCAGGCGCAGATGTTATTGACACTGCATCGAAGTCTACTCCTCTAAAGCAATTTATATTACAATATAGGGAGACAGACTGGCAATTTCTAAAGCGCATGGCCTCGCATTTTCGAACAGTGCTCGTACCAGCAGTAGATGCCGATAAGCCCAAGCTATGGTTTGGTCTACCAGAAGGTCGATTAGAAAAACTGTCAGCTACTAGCTATACAATCACCAAGGATCGCTCCAAGTATTTACATACGCTTCACAATGACATTGAGCGACCATTGGAGGAGCGGGATACAGTATCCTATGTGATCGAGTCCAAAAAAACATTAGCACTCGGTGACCGTGTCCAACTCCAAAACAAGAAGCTAGTTGTGGCGAAGTCCATAGCATGTATGCAACAAGGTGTCCTTACATATGAGTATCATTTACTGTCTGAGGCAGGCATTCGTCAAGAAAGACTAAACATTCCTTCACTGTCAGGCACAGCGATTGAGGGTAAGGTATTAGAAGTCAAGAAGGATCAAGTACGCTTGCACCTATCTATTGATGAAGCACAAAAAAAGGAAGAAGCCACATGGTTCTCACTTGCTACGCCTTATACAGCAGAAGGACATAGCGGCTTTTACAGCCCACCAGAAGAAGGTGATAGCGTTCATCTTGCCTTCCCGACACATCGGGAGGAAGCGGCCGTTGTTCGTCATAGTGTACGAAAGGGCGGCGACTCCAACCCAAAAACAGCCGATCCCAAAACGTCTTACTGGGGCACATCAAAAGGTAAGGATATGAAGCTAGACCCGCAATCTGTCACATTTACCGCACAGGAAGGCGCTGTTTTCCTAAAGCTTCATCAGGAGAGCGGAGTGGAGGTGCACAGTAAGCATCCGCTTACACTAAAAGCCAATGATACTATCACCTTTGCAGGGAAAAGCATTTCCATGAGTGCAACAGAATCCATGCAAATAGCCTGTGGTACTAGTAGTCTTGTTTTGGATGGCAACACCGATATGCAAGGACAGGTTGTGAAAATGGAAGGCTCCATTAAAGCACCTGTGTCCGTATCCAATAAATCAAAAGACGGAGCTGAGCTTGGCTCTGCATTAGACGTCATGGGTATGATCCCTGTTGGTGGGGGTGGTGCTTAATGAAAGGCTTTTTAGGAGCAATCGGTAATTTCTTTGGTAGTATCCCTGTCGTTAAGAGTGTTGTAAAAATAGGTAAGAATGTTGTAAAAATAGGTAAGAATGTGTTGAAGGGAATCAAAAAAGCGGGAAATTACATGATGAACTTTTTTATAAAGTTTACGAAAAAAATAGGTAAGTTTTATACAATGGCACGAAAAAAAGCAAGCAAGCTCAAAAAGTGGGCTATCCGATTGGGGAAACGTACTTTGAAGGCGGGAGTACTCTGGTTAAAAAACACTGCCCAAAAGGGAAAACGGTGGATAGTACAGAAGTCAAAACAAGTGTACCAGAAGGCAAAACAAGTTTATGACAAAGGTGTAAATGTAGTAAAAACCGCAGCAAAAGAAGCTGTCAAAGCCTATAAGTCGATAGACACAATGGCACCTCTAAAAATTACTGAAGAAATGTCTGCTAAAGAAAAATTGTTACGAGGGGTATTCAATACAACCTTAATAAATACTCAAATAAAAAAAGGAGAGTTTGATGCAACCGTAGATATATTGAAAGATGCATGGGGTGAAGTAAAAGAAATTTTGGCCGACCCACCTAAATATGTAAGCGATTCAATAATAGCAACATCGGAAGGTATAGCGAATCTAGCTTTCCACCCAGTTCAAACAACTACTGCGATAAAAGATTCAGTAAAAGACTCTTTTGAGAAAGATGTTATCAACGGGAATGCATATTCACGATCATACTGGAAAACTAATAAAACACTAAGTATCGCTAAGGAATTTGTTGGTAAAAAAGGTACTGGTCTTTTGAAAGGTATTCCTATGCCTAACCCTATTCCTATGCGAATGCCTATGCCTATGCCTAATTTTAATAACGGCATATTACCGGATTCAAAACAACCTAATCCAAGTAAAGATCCTAAGAAGCCTGAAGAGACTAAGGGTACGGGTAATAATAGTAAGCCAGTCAGCGGAGATAATTCAATTATCACACCTGAAATGAAGGAAAAAATACTTTTGGGGCAGAGAAAGAACCCTAATAAAAATGAAATTATTGGGGGGCATTCATCAAACATTAATAATAGCCATTCTAACTATGCTACAGAAGTTATTAAAATCAACCCTGATGGTACAAAAGATATCAAATATATAACTCAATTTCCTGATGGGAATCTTTCGAAAATAAAAAATAGTACAACATTTCCTGAAGGTTGGAGTGATATTAAAATCTTAGATAGTATAACTGATATTGGTAATTCTCCTTCAATAAGTATTAGAGGTAGAGATGGAGCAACTTTGCATAGGGGGATTGTTGATGGTGTAGAAATTGATGTTATTAAAATAGGTGATACGGTAGTTAGCGGCTACCCAACAGGACAAATTAATGCTCCATTACCAGGTGGTTTTAGTAACTAGAGGAGGAAAGTGAATGTACGAAAAAGTAGATGCAGTATTATCTGAAAATAGCGCAGATAATTATTTTTATGACGATGAATTTATGTATGTGCAAGAATTGATGAGTGAGTTTACTAATATTGATTGGGAGAATTTAATTCGAGGATTAAAAGATAGAGATGATAAATATAAAATTAGATTAGCCTACTGTATAGATGAAGATAACGGAGTATATGGATTTAATTTATTATTAGATTTACTTAATGAGAGTGATGAAGTGGCTGAATATGCAATAGATTCTTTACGTTCTTTTGATGGTGAAGAGTATAAAAAAATAATTGCTTCTAATAAGCAAATAAAGGACAAAGTAGAGAAATTACTGAAAAATGCTAGTTTACCTATTGAAAGGATTTTAGAAGCATTTTTACAACAAAACAAATTATAAAAATTTGCAAATATTATTAAACTTAAAAAATACAAAATCACTTAATTTCCTAAAATTTGGAATGAATTGATCGAGTAACTTTATGGTGAAATGTCTCAAATCTTGTGAAAGCTAAAAAGTCAAAGTATAGTATTGAAAAATTAGATGATTATATAGTGAAATTAATTGATAAGCATTATGATAAAATAGACTTAGGTGAACTAGTATATGAGTAAATAAATCTTAATACTATTCTTAAACCTTGATTGGCTAAATGCCTTTCAAGGTTTTTACTTTAATTTATATTAAATCAGCTAATATTTGAGTGAGACAATAAGAAAATGATTTGTTTGAGAATCGAGAGCTTATGAAGGTAGTACCATTATGGAGTTCGGTTTTACAAGTGGGATGGAGTGACAAGTACGATAATTAAGCGAGATGACATTGTACATGGCAGGGGTACTTACTACATTGAATGGCTAACAAACTAACGAGCATGACAAAGCTCGTGGAGATAAACAAGGATATAATAGTTTTTAAATTGTCTACAGTTAAAGATATCCTTGAATTTGAATAATTAACTCATGAAGGCTAAACCATCAAGGAGTACTATTTTTATAGTAAAGTAATAAGAGCGAGAATAGGCGAGATGACATTTTACTTAAAAGGATTACTTATGGATGTCATAATCGCGAAACACACGAGATTAAACAAGCTAAAGGGTTTAAACGTTACACTTGCCATGTGGTAAAAAAGATGTCATACTGTCAATACTAAACTAACTTATAAAACTTGCAAATATTAATAAACTTAAAGCACTTGATTGTCTATAACAGGCGACAAGTGCTTTTTTTGCATGTTTAAATACGGATTACGATTATTTAATTAGTGTACTAAGTATTAAATTTTATACAAGGGGAAAGAAAATACGATGGAAATAGAGGTTTCGATAGATAAATTTGTTATAGATTATAAGGATGTACCACATTCAGCATTTTTACGGCTTTATATGATGGTCATGGTAACAATGGGATATAAAGTGAAGATGAAGTACGGATACGAGGGAGCATTATATGTATATGAGTTGCACATAAAGAAAGATGAAAAGGTATACATGCACATATATTATAGGAATTTTAATGAAATAACAGGGCATATGTATACACTACGCATAGAAACACGTCCTGAGCATTATGCACACTTTAGCGAAATACTAGAGTTTATACGTAAAAGAGCGAAGCGAATAAACTTTGTGAGCTGTGATGTAGCGTACGATATACCAACGAAACTAGAAAATGTGGTCGTTATACCAATAGATGTGCGGAGGAAAATGAGTCATTGTGAAACGACACGTTATTTTGGTGAAGGTTATCAAAGAAAACAGAATGGATATTGTCGAATTTATGATAAGAGACTAGAGCTATTTAGAAATAAAGGTATTTATTTGGAAAATGATTTGAGTAGGATTGAAGTCGTCTATAAACCAGATGAAAAAATAGAGCTTAAAGATATAGAGAGACATTCGCCAAAACAGAATAAACAATACTTTGCGGTGGTGATAATGGATTGGCAAACGTTGGAGAAGAAAGAAGTAGAACGAGTCATTAATTTACGAGATGGAAAAGACACGTACACGCAGTATATACGTAGAGCAATAAAAAAGCCCCTTGCGAACCAGTATCGAGTGGATTTCGACGAGTTAGCAGGAGCAGTATGGAAACAACTGATAGATGGGCCATGTTCGATGGTACTTGGGGTTGCTTAGTCAATTGGCTCTAATACAAGGAGGTCTTGAATAGAAACTTGTAATGTATCGCATAAGATAGAGAGAATACGTGTATGCAGACATTGTACAGGGCGAGTACATAGGTCATTTACCGTATTCGGACGTAAAGAGGCTTGTCTGGCAAGTTGCCGACGGCTCATTTGTTTTTCAATTAAAATTTCATTGAGACGTAAACGAATAGTAGAAGACATAATAAAAACACCACCTCTTTTTTTGGATTGTAACGGTTACTTATAGTGTACGACCCTACTAGAGAAAAAACGACTGTAAAATAAAGGGTTGTGCAAAATTTGGGTAAGGTCGTACAGTATGTTGTAACGGATAGACGTTACACACAAGTTATCCGCAAAAAACGGGTAAGCGTTACAGGGACTTTAATTGCTGTAACGGGAAGGGGCATTATGAAAGAGAAAGTAGTTGGTTATGTACGAGTTTCAACAGAAGGGCAAGTACGTGAAGGATATAGTTTAGCGTATCAAGTAGAAGAGATTGAAAGGTATTGTGACGAAAGTAAGCTACAATTGCTCCACATATATGAAGATAGAGGACTCAGCGGAGCGACAGTTGATGAAGATGGATTAACAATTGAGCGAGAAGGCTTGCAAGAGCTATTAGCAGATATAGAATATCATCAAGTGAGCCAAGTAATTGTACTGAATACGTCTCGTTTATGGCGCTCTGATATGGCTAAAGTATTGATACAACGAGAGTTGAAAAAATATAACGCTGATGTGAAAGCAATTGAGCAGCCAAATTACAGCATATACACACATGAACCAAATGATTTTTTAGTGAATGGGATGTTGGAGCTGTTAGATCAATATCAAAGGCTTGAAATTGCATTAAAGTTGAGTAGAGGAAGAAAGAAAAAAGCGGAACAAGGTGGCTATGCAGGTGGTGGTGTCATGTTTGGTTATACAGTACAGAAAGGGCGAAAAGTATTAGAAGTGGATACAGAGAAAGCGATCGTTGTACGGAGGCTATTTGAATTAAGACATTTTTTTAAACATTGGTCACTATCTCAATTGGCAGAACAGCTCAACATAGAAGGCCATCAAACAGAGAAAGGGAAACGATTTACAAAAGTACAAGTGAAGCGCATTTTAGACCGTGAAAGCTTTTATCGGGGGATTTATACATATGGACAAATACAAGCAAATGGGAAACACCAAGCAATAATTTGAAAGGTTACTTAAAAAAAGTGCTCATTTTCTTATAAGTTCTTATGTAACAGTGAAAATAGATAGGCTTTCGTACCAATGCGCACCAGTTGGTGAACGCTCGAACTAAGGTTGCCGGTATTTTCATTCCATTGAATAGGAGGATAAGTTAATGCACGAACGACAGAAACATGTTTATGTGGGAGTAGACTTACATAAGCAACACCATGTGGCGGTTATTATTAATTGTTGGCAAGAAAAACTAGATGAAATAAAGTTTGAAAATAAACCGTCTGCTTTTTCAACGTTTTTACGGGATATTTATAAACATATGGACGATGGTTTGACACCCATTTTTGGTTTAGAAGATGTTGGGGGTTATGGGAGAGCGTTAGCTAAATATTTAGCAGACCATGAACAAATTCTAAAAGAAGTGAACCCAGCTCTTTCATATGCCGAACGCAAAAGTCACATGACCACACAAAAAAGTGATAGCTGGGATGCAGAATGTGTAGCCAGAATTTTGGTGAACAAACTAGAGCAGTTACCAGACGCTAAACCACATGATTTATATTGGTCGATACAACAGCTAGTGACAAGAAGAAACGCATTAGTAAAGGCACAAGGAGCTTTAAAGAACCAACTGCATATTCAATTGAGCCACCATTACCCGAGCTATAGAAAGTTTTTTTCAGAAGTAGATGGAAAATTACTAGACTTTCAATTAGACACGATGCCAGGCATAGATCTCGTTACAGCTTCGGCTTTAATTGCAGAAATAGGTGATGTACGCCGTTTTCCGAATGCCAACAAATTAGCACGATTTGCGGGCATTGCGCCTGTTTACTTTGGTTCTGGTGGGAAAGGAAGGGAACAAAAAAGCAAGCAGGGAAATCGGGCGCTACACGCTTTATTTTACAACTTAGCTGTACAGCAAGTACAGGTGGCAAAAGGAAGTAAGTTACCAAGGAATCCAGTATTCCATGCATACTATCAACGGAAACTAAAAGAAGGCAAAACAAAGGGACAAGCATTGGTTTGTATAATGAGACGGCTTGTAAACGTTATATACGGTATGATGAAGCACAAAACAGCCTATGAATTGCCGATAATAAAGGAGGAAGAAGTAGTTTAAAAAGGTTTAAGATAGATTGTTTTTTTATTTAGCGGATTTTAAGATTACAACATAGGGTACGGGTAATCTTTCTTATGCACAAAAAGTAGATAAATATCAAGATAGGACTCAGGCAATCCGCGATAATTTACCGAAAAAATACAAGAATTATGGCAACGTTGCAGTAGCAGATGTTAATATTCCTGGGCTTAAGCCAGAATTTAAAGCACACAGTAGAATTCACAAAGAAAATGAAGGTGGTTTTTCATATGTCGTTGGTGAAGGCAAGTTTCCAGCTAAATCAGTTAACCAAAAAGGGGAAACAGATGTACCAGGTGCATTCTTAAGAGTTAATGATACTGAACGTAAAATTCTTGAAGATATATCAAGACAATTAGGGGATGATAAGACTGTTAAGGGAACAATTGATTTATTTACGGAGCTACCTGCTTGTGGAAGTTGTACAGATATTATTCTGCGGTTCAGAAAAGAATATCCAAATATCAAATTAAATGTATACTCGGGAGAATTTAAAAATTAGAAGGGAATGTACAGAATCAATGTTAAGTAGTTATGAAGAGCTTAGTCAATATATCATAGAAGATTTTGAGGAATTTTTAAATGAAGGGTTATCTATTTCACAAGTAACTGAAAAGCTTCTTGAAGAGTACTATAGGGGTATCGTGAATAGTAAGGTTGAAAAATTAGTTATTTATTTGAAAATTGCATTTCTTAGTATTGAAAGAAATTATCTTCGTGAAGATATTAAAACTGAGTTAATGAGTATGATAAATGAACTTGAATCAATACCTATAAAAGATGAAGTGGGTTCTGAAAATACAAAAAAAATTATATTAGACATCGAAAAATTTATAAATAAATCCGAAGATGTTAATGAAATTTCATAGCAAAAAAGTACAGTAGTGTTACCGAACTTTAAACTTTCGCTAAAAAGTATGTTTTGATTTCATTTGTGGCTGGAATAACAAAAAAGGATGATAAACGTGCTGACATTTTACATGATAAGGTAGCTATGATAGAGCATTCTTAACTAACCAAAGTGAATAACAAAGCTCGTGGCGATAAATACAATGAAAAGGGACTATTCAGGATGCTTGTGATAATGCAGAGTCCAGCCCTAATGGTGGAAAACTTTGTCCAACTTGTAAAGAAGAAGTTAAAGTTGAACCATTCTCAGGAGAAAAAAGGGATTGGGACATTGATCATACCCCCGCATGGACAAATAGAGAATTCCTGCTAACGTTACAAGAAGTTTTAGATAACTACCAGAAAGGAACAAGACTTGAGTGTCCCAGTTGTAATAGAAGTGGAGGAAATAGGAGGGACAAAAAATAATGCATAATTATATTGAATTTTTAGAAGGTCATCTAGGTGAAATTGAATATGGATGGGATAAAGATTCTGAAGGTAATATACTTCCTTTTCAAATTGTAAAGTATAAAAAGGGACCGTTTTCTGGAACAGTAACTTATTCAACTTTAGGATTAAGTAAACAGAATTTAGTTTCTCCCATTTCAAAGAAAGAAATTAGACAGGAGTTATTTTTTGTTTCGTACGCAAACTTTGGAGATAAGAATATACCTGGTATTCTGCAACATGTGGGATTACAAGCGATTAATAATAACGTTGCCATTCTTAGAGGAGATGTAATAGGTCCGTATGGAAGGTTGTTTGAACACTCTAGTTTAGAAGCTTTATATGTTTCAATTCCTGTATATTTTCCTGAAATATTTCAGACATTTAAGGTAGATGGTGATTTACCAATCATTCAAACATGGTTATTTCCAATCACATTCGATGAAGCTAAATTTATTATGGAAAATGGATGGGATGAATTTGAAAATAGACTAGTGGAATTAGATCCTGACTTAGTTGATTTTAAACGTCAAAATATTATTCGATAGTATATAAACCTTGATTAGCTTAACCTTTCAAGGTTTTTTACTTTTAAAAAAAATTAAAAAGACAATATGACTTTTGAATCAAAACTCATGATGGTAAATAAACGTAAGAGGCTAATTGCAGTAGCATTTAAATAAAACACCCACACTAACTACTCAATTTATATTCGCACACAGTGATAAAGGAGGAAATGCACTGATACATATGGAATTGGAAAAGTGAGAGAAATAAAGAATATAGAAACTGGCACTACCGTCGCATGAATTTTAACTGAAATTTCAGATTTATTCTTCCGCCCTTTTAGAGTAAAAACGAAGACATGTAAGCAGAGGTAGTAAACATCCATATTTTTACTATAACCTTTGACTAGGGCAA
>NZ_LITM01000019.1:31457-36538 GCF_001275675.1 Lysinibacillus sp. FJAT-14745
TTTTTCGTGCCTGGAATATATTACAGAAAATTCAGTTTAAACGTTAGTGTGGAATTATTTTAATGCGACGCTAGTGATGTCTACTAAAGAAAAAATGGTTACGAGAGGGATTCAATAAATTTAATAAAAGCTCAAACATCCAAAGGAGCACTTGATGCAACAGTAGATGTAGTGAAAGATGTATACGATGATCCTGATATTCATCTAAGTTCAGATGGTACAATCTACAGATGGAAAGACTTCGTTTGATACTAATTGGGATATAAAAGGTAAAAGATTTTCTACCGTAAGAAAGGTGATAGCTATGTCATTTGAAGTAAATATATTAGTGGTTAATCAAAATAAACCATTACCAATTCCATTTCTCTCTTTTATAGAAGTAATAAATGAAGTGGATGATAAAATGGCTTTGAGATTGGATTGTACATGGAAATTTATGAGTCAAACAAAAGGGATTTGGTACTCATTAGTTAAAGAAGAGGATGGGGTTAAAAATGCATTTTTACTTTGTACCTCTGATTTTGAAATAGAGTCAGAAAAATTACCTATCCCTTATTGGATTGACGATGAGGATGTTATTTATAACTTAACTCCATTAGTTATTCATAAAGAATATTCGAAAGAGTTTGTAGCAATATTAGAATTTTTAATTAAACAATCTCCAACTAATACCTTAATGTTTTTAGCTAGATATCAGGGTGGTGATTATGAGATTATTCAAGGCACTATATCACTTAGTAATTTTATTCAAGATTTAAAAAATAAAAAAATATTGTTTAATGTATGCTATATAATCACTAGTAATTAATTGTTATAACCTTGATTGGCTAAATGCCTTTCGAGGTTTTTTTCTTTAATTTATATTAAATCAACTGATATTTGAGTGAGACAATAAGAAAATGATTTGTTTGAGAATCGAGAGCTTTTGAAGGCTGGACCATTAAGGAGTACTATGTAAACAGTGGTCTAGGAAGAAAAGTGTGAGAATTAGGCGAGATGATATTTTACTTGCAGGAGATAGTTTTGTATGGAATAGTGACTAAATAAACGATAATGACAAAGCTCGTGGCGATAAACAATGGTTAATGTGACAGGGAATTATTTGCTTTATATAGTCAAATATTTTTAAGGTTGTATTTTTACTTGAGACGGTCGTATAATACTCGCTATTCGTTAAAAAGCGTTACGGAAATTACAATTTATGTAACGGGAGGTTGAGAAATTGAACGTTGTTGGGTATATACGAGTCTCGACTCAAGGGCAAGCAAGAGACGGATATAGCTTGAGATATCAAGAAGATGAAATTAAGGCATATTGCAAGGAACAAGGCTTAAACTTGGTACATATTTTTAGAGATGAAGGAATAAGTGGTGCCAAACTGAATGAGGAAGCACTAGAAATAGATAGGGTGGGCTTACAGGAGATGTTGGCTCACCTTTCGTCTGTCCAAATAGAGTATGTGTTGGTGTTAAACACAAGTCGGTTATGGAGGTCAGATATTGTTAAGGTGCTAATACAACGAGAGTTGAAGAAATATGGTTGTGATATTAAAAGCATAGAACAGCCGTTTTACAGTATCCATAAGAAAGACCCCAATGATTTTTTGGTAAACGGCTTAATGGAGTTATTAGACCAATACCAACGGCTTGAAATTTCGTTAAAACTAACAAAGGGAAGAAATAAAAAAGTAAAGGAAGGTGGGTATGCAGGTGGAAGGGCAACATTTGGCTACATGAAACAAAAGGGTAATAAGGAACTTATTATACACGATAGTCAGGCAGAAGCAGTTAAACGGTTGTTTGAGCTAAAACAGCTCCATAAGAAATGGTCACTGTCTACGTTCGCAAATAGGTTGAATGAAGAAGGATATAAAACAGCTCAAGGTAAACAATTTACGAAAGTGCAAGTGAAACGCATTTTAGACAGAGAAAGTTTTTATCAAGGGATATATACATACAGAAAAATACAAGCAAATGGGCAACACCCTGCAATAATTTGAAGGGCTACTTAAAAAAGGTGCTCATTTTCTTATAAGTCAGTATGTAACAGTGAAAATGGATAGGCTTTCGTACCAATGCGCACCAGTTGGTGAACGCTCGAACTAAGGTTGCCAGCATTTTCATTCCATTGAATAGGAGGATGAGTTAATGCACGAACGACAGAAACATTTTTATGTGGGAGTAGACTTACATAAGCAACACCATGTGGCGGTTATTATTAATTGTTGGCAAGAGAAACTAGATGAAATAAAGTTTGAAAATAAACCGTCTGCTTTTTCAACGTTTTTACTGGATATTTATAAACATATGGACGATGGTTTGACACCTATTTTTGGTTTAGAAGATGTTGGGGGTTATGGGAGAGCGTTAGCTAAATATTTAGCAGACCATGAGCAAATTGTAAAAGAAGTGAATCCAGCTCTTTCATATGCTGAACGCAAAAGTCACATGACCACACAAAAAAGTGATAGCTGGGATGCAGAATGTGTAGCCAGAATTTTGGTGAACAAACTAGACCAGTTACCAGATGCTAAACCACATGATTTATATTGGTCGATACAACAGCTAGTCACTAGAAGAAATGCATTAGTCAAGGCACAAGGTGCTTTAAAGAACCAACTGCATATTCAATTAAGTCACCACTATCCAAGCTATAAAAAGTTTTTTTCAGAAGTAGATGGAAAAACAGCATTAGCATTTTGGGAACGATATCCATCTCCACCGTGTTTAGAAGGGGTGACTGTTAAGCAATTGACCATATTTTTATTAGAAGCCAGTAGCAATACATGTTCGGTGAAAAAAGCGAGTGAAATTTTAAAGATGGTGAAAGAGGATGGAAACACAATAAGAGAACACCAAGAAACACGAGACTTTCTAGTAAAGAGCATCGTCCGAGACATTTCATTTAAGAAGCAGGAAATGCGCTATGTGGAACGAGAATTAAAAGGGTTAATGAGTTTACTAGACTTTCAATTAGACACAATGCCAGGCATAGATCTCGTTACAGCTTCAGCTTTAATTGCAGAAATAGGTGATGTACGCCGTTTTCCAAATGCCAACAAATTAGCACGATTTGCGGGCATTGCGCCTGTTTACTTTGGTTCTGGTGGGAAAGGAAGGGAACAAAAAAGCAAGCAGGGAAATCGGGCGCTACACGCTTTATTTTACAACTTAGCCGTACAGCAAGTACAGGTGGCAAAAGGAAGTAAGCTGCCAAGGAACCCAGTATTCCATGCATACTATCAACGGAAGCTAAAAGAAGGCAAAACAAAGGGACAAGCATTAGTTTGTATCATGAGAACGCTTGTAAATATTATTTACGGTATGATGAAGCACAAAACAGCCTATAAATTGCCGATAATAAAAGAGGAAGAAGTAGTTTAAAAAGGTTTAAGATAGATTCATTTTTTTAGCCGGATTTTAAGATTACAACATAGGGTACGGATAAAAATGGTACACCAAAAGGTTTTGAAAAGCAAGCTAAATCAGCAAATGATATTAGTAAAAAAGCCAATGAAGGAAAAATTAAATATGCAAGTAACTATCATGGTAGACTTGGAAAAGAAAAAGAATTGGAAATATTATCGAATCCTGATTCGGTTTATGTTGCAGGTAATAATTCACAGAACCTAATTTATATGAAGGGAGGAAATGTAGTAATAGTTGAAAGCAAAGGCAGTCATAAAGGAAATACAATTACAAGTTATGGACCTGATGGAGCAAGAGGAAAAAGTGGTGCTGCAATCTTTGGTGGTAAGCCCACAGACCCAGGGAAGCCCGTCACACATGACGCAATTGTAAATGGAACTATTCCAACTCCAAGTGGGGGGACCATGCCACCTGCTACGCAAATATTACCATGAAAATATGAAAATAAATATTAATAATATACAAATTATAAGTAATACTGATGTAAGATGGTACTTATCGAGTCAAATTATATGGATTGGTAAAGAGAAAAATTACGACGAAATTGAAGAATTAATAAATAAAAGTTATGGAAGTTTTAAATGGCTGTGGTCTGATTCAGATACTATATTATTTAATAAGGAAGATTTGAATTTTATAGGAGCAGTAATAAAGTTAAACGAACCAATAATAGTAAAAAGTGGGAAAATGGATAAAGTCTTATTAGAAGAGAGAGAGGGGAACATCAAAGTAAGTGAGGAAAGGAATTTCGAATGTAATTTATCGGATTTTACCGAGTACTATATTGAAGAGGATAATTTACTATCCTATTCTGAAAAATGGGACAGAGCAAACCTCTCCATTGAAGTAAAGATAACCTCAGACTTTTCTGTTCTTTTACAGAATAATGAGATGGTGGGAATTTTGATTTATAATGCTAGTAATCATTTAATACCAGATGTAGTTTACCAAGTTGATGCAAATGAAAATATTGATTCGAACTTATGTATAAAGCTAGGTAGATTTTTTGAATTAATTGAAAAAATCGATAACGATGATGATTTAACTCAACATGGAGAATTAGAATTAAAAAAAGCCTTTTTAGAAATTTACGAAGAAGTATTGCCCTATAATGAACTAAGTTATGTTGCATTAAAAGACACTATATTAAATGTAGTTGACTATTTGTAGGATTGGAAAAATTACCATTATACTCTATTGGATGGGCTATAAGTCCTTGTATTTGAATTAATAACTCATGAAGGCTAGGCCATAAAGGAGTGCTAGTGCTATTTTAATAATAAAGCAATAAAAACGAAAATAGGCGAGATGACATTTTACTTACAAGGACCACTGTATGGGTGGCATAAGCAACAAATACACGAGATTAAACAAGATAAAGGGTTTAAACGTTACACTTGCCATGTGGTAAAAAAGATGTCATACTGTCAATACTAAAATAACTTATAAAACTTGCAAATATTAATAAACTTAGAAAATTTATAAACTTAAAGCACTTGATTGTCTATAATAGGCGACAAGTGCTTTTTTGCATGTTTAAAGTAAGCCCGTAATCAAATAACGCATACAAATAGCCAGGCACCTCCGGTACGATAGACGTATCAAATGAAGGAGGTGCTTCTTTATGTTAACAACCAAACTAACAATTGTCCC
>NZ_LITM01000020.1:0-4213 GCF_001275675.1 Lysinibacillus sp. FJAT-14745
TACATGTCTTCGTTTTTACTCTAAAAAGGCGGAAGAATAAATCTGAAATTTCAGTTAAAATTCATGCGACGGTAGTGAGTAGAATTACAAAATAAATTTTATGATTTAAGACAAATATTTATTGATAATGATCAAGAACCATGGACGAATTTAACGCTGACATTAAAGTATCCTGGAAAAATAAAAATTAATTATGATTATGAAGACATAATTAATTCAGCAATACTCCCGACTCAGCGACAAATGATTTTTGAATATCAACAATTAGGTCTGTTACCTCAAAGTGAGGAAAACAGAAAGCTTATACAAAATTATATCAATAATTTAAAAGGGTAAAACGGAACCTTAACAATGTCTACAATTCAGATTATCTGCCCATATTTGTGACTTCTTTTTGTATGCCTCCCCTTGCTATGCGATGGGTTCCGGAAGTTTTGAGCTATGGACAAGAAAAAACAATCGTACATTTCAATTAAAACAGATTACACTTACATGGTGGAAATAAATCTGGTTATTACATAAGAAAGATTCTTGAGGGATTTATTAAAATTCAAAATTTCTTAAAAAATTGAAATTTTATATAATTAAGTAACTTAATCCTTTTAAATGCACTCAGCATGCGTATGAACTATATTTGGTGATAAATTGTACCCTATAAGATAGGCACTTTGAAAAGGTCAATCTTATAGGGTACTTTTGTTTATAATCTGCTTCATCAGCTTTGTATTAGATGGTATTACCGACAACAACTGTTAAGGCGGCTAAAAGCGTAGCAAAAACAACTGTTAATTCGGCTAAAAGTGCAACAAAGAAAGCAGCAGTAGCTGTTAAATCGGTTAGTATCAGCCAAGCAATCAACCACAGCTGATTTCATTCTAGGCGTTGGTAATGCCAAAGCTGTTTTTGAAACGGCCTTTGGATTTGATCCATTTACACTGGACAAATTGAGTGCGATGGATCGAGGGATATCAGCGGCAGGTATATTGGGTGGTGGATATGCTAAAGCAGCTGGAAAAGGTGGGAAGGCTACATTAAATCTCTTCTCCAACAGCAAAAATGCGACTAATGCAGCCGAAACAGCTGCAAATTCATCGAAAAATATACCTGTAGATGACTTTAATCTGGGGACAGCTACAAACAAGCAAAAAGGTAATTATGGAGAAATAAAGTCAAGTGACAATTTATTAAACAATCAAAGTTTAAAAGATGCTGGATATGACTTAAAGCCAATTGGTAGGGGTGCCCCATCAAGTGTAAATGATAAAATTGTAAAAGGGATAGACGGATTATACCAAAACAAAAATACAGATTCTAATATCAAATATGTTATTGATGAAGCAAAGTTTGGTAGTTCACAATTATCGAAAACACCTAAAGATGGACCACAAATGTCAGATGGCTGGTTGACCGGTTCGGAAACTGGAAAAAGTAGAATTTTGGAAGCTGTTGATGGAGATAAAAAATTAGCAGGAAAGATTGAAACAGCATTGGAGGAGGGTGAAGTTGAGAGAGTACTATCAAAAGTCGATAGTAGTGGAAATGTTAAAACATATAGGTTAGATGCAAAGGGTGACATAATCGGAGAATGGCCTTAAGTCAAAGGCAAGGAGGAATCAGATGTTATGAGAGATCATCTATGTACAGAAGAAAAATGTAGAGAAGGTATAGAATATAATAAAGAGTTTATCGATAAGAATATAGAGGATATTAAAAATTTTGAAGAAGACGAAAAAAATGGTATTCAAAGAAAACCTAATGATAATAAAAGTATTATAGAAGCAAGATATTTAAGGAATTTTAGATATGAGATGGAGGATATTAGGGCAAAGTATTCTTTAGGAGAAGACATTAGTACAATAGAAGAAGATTTTCTTCATGCAATTAAGGATGTAGAGCATACAGGGACTAGGGTAGTCGGATATATAAATCTGCTTTGGATGATTTCCTTAGGAATATTATTAGAAACTGATAAAAAGAATATTGTTAGACTAGCTAAGGTGGTTGAAGAAAAGAATATTCAAGATTCATTGATTGATTATTTATTATGTGTCGGTGATATTGGATACACAAAAATCACAGATGTTTATTTTAAAGAAAATCCATATGCAAAAACAAAAGAAATTATAGAACTAGCGCAAACCGATAAAAAAGAAGCATCTAAAAGATTACAAACGTATATGGAGAAAGAATGGTTTAAAGGCCATTATGATTATGAATGGAAAAATGCACATAAAGAACCTGGATATGTAGGGTTTTGGAGCTTTGAAACAGCCGCACTAGCAAAGATACTAGAACTTGATGATGCAAGCCTAATAAATAATAATCACTATCCATATGAACTGGCGCACTACAAAAATTCAATGAAATTCAAACCAATCTCCCTAAGTGAATACAACTATGAGCAAGAGATTGAAGAGATGGATGAAATAATAGAAGGAATCGAAAATAACCCTTTATTGGAAAAGGTAGTTCCAACAAGATGGCACTCATTTGTCAATGAATTGATACATGATTATGAGAATATGGATGATAGTAGTTTTTATGAAAAATACAAAAAACTTATAGGGCTAGATCAAATCTGGTTTTTATTACAAGAATATGAAAAAGAAAATGAGCAAAAAAATCTGTTGGGAAGTTTAATTGTTTTTGCAATGACAGAAAAAGGATATATACTGCAGTTGGATTATAAAGAAGATGTGGAAGAATACTATTCAGGTATGAAAAATTACTGGAATGATACAAGAACAAAGCTGATTCAATTTATCTTAAATAATGATCAGAATTATTATGCATTAGTACCGATGGAAGTAAATGTTGGAGAGATGTATGAGGTTATTGTTAAAGATATAAAGTAAATTAATAAGGAAACCGTTCTTAAAGTGGAAAAAATGTTGGTTTTAAAAAGTAAATTTTGAATCAATAGAATATTTTCAAAGGGTCTGTTATTAGGATTGAGTAAGTTAAATTTAATGAATGATAAAATGGTGGTAGTTGGAAAATCCAACTGCCACCATTTCTTTAAAGGAGCGGGTTTTATAATTTAAGGGTACGGGGAATAATAGTAAAAATATTAGCAGAATGAATTTTGGAAATACTGAATTATTAGAATCACATTTTGGAAAACATGGGGGTGAATTTGGAAGGGCATATTCTAATGCTAATGAGTATCTAGCAGGAGCTAATGATGTAATAAAAAATGGAACAAAAGTTCAGTATGACTATAATGGAGAACTAAGAACAGGCTATGTTAAATTTATGAAAAACAGTAGTTTAACTAATCCTAAAGGTGTTCCTATAAAAAGTTATGCTAAGTTTGAATTTGTAGGAACAAATAATTTGGGATATATTACAACGTATCATGTTGAAAGTGGTAAAACTTTTTGGAAAATGATGAATAAAGGAAAGAATATTCCTGTTATTAATCCTGTTGAATAGAGGAGAAATTATGAATAACAAAATAGAAGTATGTAAGTTTGACTCTCTTGTTGAGGAAGAAATAAAATTCTTAGTTAATAATCAAGAAGTTACAGCATTTAATGTGTCCCCTCAAAAACTGGAAGTAGGTAAAGAGTATGAAGTTGAAATAGATATATTTGTAAATGATGGTTTGGATATAGAGGAACAAAATAATCAATATTTGAAAAAAGTTGAGCACATCAATAATTATAGTTATATTCTTTGGGGTGAAATGTTAAAAGATAATATTTTAGATGTAGGTTTTTTCATTACCAGTGATTTATTTGATGATTATCAATATTTGATAGGACAATATGTTTCTGTGAAAGTTGATAGATTACAATTGTATTGCGAATACAAGGTAAGGTAATCTAATATGACTTCTTCTACAATTTAGCTGTCCAACAAGTCCAATTATGTAAAGGTAGTAAAATCCTTCGCAACCCGTCTTTTACACTTACTATAATTTAGTTGATAATCGAGATAATTTAATGACAGTGACACTTTGGGTCACTAGCGTCGCATTAAAATAATTCCACACTAACATTTAAACTGAATTTTCTGTAATATATTCCAGGCACGAAAAAATCCTTTATAATGGTTTGGCGGTAGTAACCTATCCAAATCCAATATAAAGGATCGACGTATGGATAAGATTACACGAAAAACATCATTTGAATAATGGCTTTCACCAATTTCAGCAGAAAAAATGCATGAATACGTTGAAAACCATCAATTAAATTACTATACAAAGAAG
>NZ_LITM01000020.1:4614-8805 GCF_001275675.1 Lysinibacillus sp. FJAT-14745
TTACCACTGAATTTGAATAACCATAAGTGGGCTAAGTTCCGCCAAACGAAATCAGGGGTGAAGCTTCATTTACGTCTGGTATTTATGGAAAAAGGCCATTCGTATCCCGATAAAGCAGCGCTCACTAATCGGTTCCGACGGTAAAATTGTTAAAGAGGTTCGTATTACAGGAAAAGATCATGGAGATATTTCTAGACCAAATGTTAAAGAGCCTAATTACAATACTAATCCAAAAGCAGGGGAGAAGTTTCAAAATGGTTATGAGGTTTGACCAGCTGATCCATCTGAAATACCTAAAAATATTCCATTAAAAGATTAGGGTGTGATATCCATTGTTTAATGATGATATAAATGGCGAATTTATGGAATTTAAAGATGCAAATGAAGGGAAGTTTACATGGTGGAGCTATGTAAATATGAAATCAGATATAAAAACAGCACTTGGGTTTGCGAAATTTTTTTATCCGGATGTTATTGAAGCCGAAGGATGTTTTTTATTAAAAGATAAGTTTTCGGAAAAAAATTTCGATATGTGGAAGAAGGAATCTCAAAATAATAAGATTAATATTGAAAAAATGATGAACTTATATCAAGTTAGAGATTTTTTTCATATTAATGTTGATCAGGATGAGAACTTAGGGGAGCAAATACAGGCTCTAGGAGAGGTTCTTAAATTATTTTGGTCACTTAGTTTTAAGAACAGATTCCCAAATCGGGAGATAGTAGTAAGTGTGTTCAAGGAAGAGGATGGTGAATTATTTATTACTGTATATGAAAGATGAGAAAAAAATTAAATGTGAATACCTTGACTGGCTATAAGCTTTTCAAGGTTTTTTATTATACGAAAAACTGTTGGGATGTATATTAATAATTAATGTGGATCAGCTATGACATATGAAAATGCTAACTGTTAGCATAAAGACAACCGCACTAGTACTCGATTATCTTATACAAGATAATGAACAAAGCCTTGAGTATTTGAAGGATAATGGATAGACCTCTAAAAATTCTTGAAATTACTGAAGATATTCAAAGAAAAACTAATCCAAATGGAGATTTGAAAAACTTAAAGAATTACTTATTGTGATTGACGGAAAAGTTAGACAAGTATTTGGAGAGGAGAAATAAATGGAATTCGAATTGTTTTTAAGCTCTAATTTAAGATGTAAACCCCTAGCGGAAATTATTCAAAGTATAATAGTCCGGTCTGTGAACGAAGAGATAACTGTTCACAATAGTGAAGAAGAAATAGTTATTGGGATTAAGTATTTTTCATTAGCTCTAGAAATTGAGGATATATCTGACATAGCTTTTATTAGAAGGCATTACGATTTAGATGTAAATGTATGCATTAGAGTTCAATTGTTTGGTAACACTTTTTATCAAGGTATAGAAGTTTTGTTTGAAGTTATTGGGACTCTTATCAGACAAGTTGGCGGAAATCTATTGCTTTTAGAAAACGGTTCAGATCAATTACTTAGAAAAGAGAATGGCCAGTTAATTGTCAATAGTGATTTAGATCAATACCAGATAAAATATTTAACCAAGAGTTTGCTTAGTTTTCTTGAACACTCTTACATTAAAGAAAAATTGCCAAACTAGGCATTCGGTTATTATTAACGAATAAAACCACGTTATATAAGGCGTTAATATCTACCTGATGATAATTTTAGAATCATATTTGTATAGGTGAAAATTCCCCCTAATTCCCCAGTAACATCTCGGGAGAAGTGGAAAGGTGATCCTATTGGTTGTAGTAGCTAGAAAAGCGGGTATTTATGTCAAGACTATCATTAGAGATTATAATGAACCTTTACCTGCTAACATGATAGATAGGTTTACAACTAAAAAAGGTGTGCTTAAAACTTGGGGGGGAAGCTCTAGAGTTACTCGTTCAAAAACAAAAAGCTAGTTTTAGGAATAATAATCCAATGGAATCATATGAGTTAGAGTAAATGAAATGGAAAGAAGTGAATATAAATTGGCAACTTATCAATTGGATACCTGTATCTATTTGGTTAGCGGATGTAGAGACATATTAATGAGAAAAAATATGATATATTATGAGTGAAGAAGATCCCGAAGATATAACGATTAAAAACGTTTGAAGTCTATTGATTATAGTCCCTAAAAAATAGAATAAGTTGTGAAATTTAAGTAGGGTAGATATCGCTGAATTAACAGAAGAAGAACAAGAAAGAAAAACTTGAATCAAACACAATATTTTAATCAAAAACTAAAATGGCTTTATTAACATAGTTATTATCAAAAGTTAAAAGCTTTCCATTAACTTAAACAGCTCATACAACCTTTTTTATGGTGTGTGAGCTGTTTATTTTCATTGTGACAAAGTCAACACCCCAATAGAACAAGTTGTTCTTATCTTTGAATGGGAAACTGAGTATTCCTTTACTAACAGGCACAGCGATTGAGGGAAAGGTATTAGAGGTCAAGAAGGATCAAGTATGCTTGCACCTATCTATTGATGAAGCACAAAAAAAGGAAGAAGCCACATGGTTCTCACTTGCTACGCCTTATACAGCAGAAGGACATAGCGGCTTTTACAGCCCACCAGAGGAAGGTGATAGCGTTCATCTTACCTTCCCGACACATCGGGAGGAAGCGGCCGTTGTTCGTCATAGTGTACGAAAGGGAGGCGACTCCAACCCAAAAACAGCCGATCCCAAAACGTCTTACTGGGGCACATCAAAAGGTAAGGATATGAAGCTAGACCCGCAATCTGTCACATTTACCGCACAGGAAGGCGCCGTTTTCCTAAAGCTAGATCAGGAAAGCGGAGTAGAAGTACATAGTAAGCATGCGCTTACACTAAAAGCCAATGATAATATCACCTTTGCAGGGAAAAGTATTTCCATGAGTGCAACAGAATCCATGCATTTAACATGTGGCTCCAGCAGTCTCGTTCTTGACGGCAACACTGATATGCAAGGACAGGTAGTGAAAATGGAAGGCTCCATCAAAGCGCCTGTGTCCGTATCCAATAAATCGAATGACGGAGCTGACCTTGGCTCTGCATTAGACGTCATGGGTATGATCCCTGTTGGTGGGGTGGTGCTTAATGGCGAAGAAGGAGGAAGGCTTCTGGGGATCAAAAAGGGGATAAAGAAGGGATGAAAGAATTCGTTTCATCAATCGTAAATGATTCAAAAAATCTCGCTAATTCGAAGCCTTTCGAGAGGAATGCAATCGACTCTGTAGACGTTTTTGTTAAGGATGATGCGGTTGTTTTAGTTAATCGAAATACAAACGAAATATTGACTTAGGAAATCGCTTATCAAGTAAGTTAAAATCTGAATTAGATTTGATTAGAGAGTGAGGATGACTATGAATAACTATATAATATCTTTTACCAAAAAGTTCGATTATTTTTTCGATAAAAAAGAAATCTCAAATATTATTTATTTACATGATGAGGATGATAATGAGAGATTAGACCATGTCCTTTTCCTGGAGAAAGATAATGGTGATGTTATAGGCTTGTATATAAGAGGCATGAATCCGTTAATCTCAGTGAATAGAGTCTACGATTTAGATGACTTTAATTTATTTTCCAGTTATGAAGGATTAATTGAATGCAAGGAAAATATAAAATTCAAAATAGAGTATATAGGTTTGTTTTTTAGCACTCAATACAACGAACTATTGGGTTTCTATTTGGCGAATAACGATGCATCGAGTGCTATATTTATTTTATTTTTACAAGATGAAATTTATATAGAAAAGGATTGTAGTAAATACGAGGCTAGTAGGATACTTGAAAAAAGATTTTCGACTGAAGGTTTTATAACTTACGAAAAAAAATGTGAGACCGACTGGAGACAATTAAACTTCTAAGAATTTGAATTAATAACTGACTCATGAAGTCAGGCCATCAAGAGATGTTATTTTAGAAGTTGTATGTGATAGTTGTGATCAAGTAGTCCAACAATTTAATAAAAAATATCCGAATATTAAAATTGAGGTAATTCATAATAGTGATAATTCTATTTCACCAAAATATTCAAGGAGGTTTTTAAATGGTTTATAGTTATGATGAATATGAAGATGATATTTACGAAGATTATAATGAATTAATAGAGGAAGAAAAAATTAGTAGGAGCATTCCTGTTAGAAAGATTTTCAGGGGCTTGAAAAATAAAAAGCCCTCTTGTATGATGCATGAGTGTCAAC
>NZ_LITM01000020.1:10545-12109 GCF_001275675.1 Lysinibacillus sp. FJAT-14745
AAAATTGCGATAAAAAATTTTTTATCAATCTTAAAAGCGGGTCAAACCGTTGATATATCAACATTTATAGAGGGAGGGAAGCGTTAGCTAGGAATTTTTATGACTATGATATGTTGGCTAAAAAAAGTGAAACGGATAAAGCAATAATTTTTGTGATATTTTCAGAAATAGCAGTCTCCCATGTTAAAATTCTACATTCTTTCAAGGATTATTTGGAAAAAAATCTAACTGAATTGGATTTTAAAATAATTCAACAAGAGAATAAATTAACACCACAACAATATAGTGATTTAGCATCGCGAAAGGAACGTGTTTTACAGAAATTAATAAACATGTCTCTAGATTATTTTCCTAGAGCTTGTTGGTATTACGACGAATTAGTAGAAGGAGTCCAAAAATTTATTAACAATTTTAAGTTAGAAAATGAAAATACTGATTCAATAGTTACTACTGTGTTGCAACGGTTTGATCGAGATTGTGAAAATACAAAAGTGAAAAATTCATTGTCTATACAACACTTGCTGAAAATTTGTATAACCAAGGATTAACTGGAGTGAAGGGTATTGAAGATGTTAAACATGTGTTGCAATCGTTCAGTATCGAAGATGTAACTGATGAGCAATTGACTGAAGATGAACAAGAAAAGTTAGCTAATCGAATTAAAAGTGTTTTATCTAATTTAAAATGAAATTATTTTTTTAACTCGCTAAAAGATAATAAGTTAAAAACTATTTTCTAATATCTTGAGACCATAAACCATACATAACAGTGATTAATTATTGATACATGATATCTAACTTCAGAACATGTAGTTCTATTAAAGGAAGCAATAAAAGATGCATGAGCTTCAGTTAGAGTAGTTTGGTATCCAAAATAAAGACGGTGCTAACAATTGGAGATAATTAACCAAGAAGAGCTTATAGAACGTTTAAAATTGCACCGAGTTTGGATTAAATCAATTGGTGATCAAGGTAAAAAGCTAGGTGTCGATGAAATAGATTTTCGAGGCTCCGATTTAACAGGATATCCATTAAACCAAGCATTTCTGACAGAGTGTAAATTTGACGGGATGAATCTATGTAATATGGGTATGTCCTCATCATTGTTATGTTCATCAACATTTAAAAATACAAATATAGTAAATGCTGATTTTTATAAAGCAGATGTATCTTACGCAGATTTTACAAATGCAAATGCCCAAAATGTAAGATATGCTAAACAGATTGTTCTGAAGCAATTTTTTTAAAAGCCAAACTAGAGAATTCAAAGCTAATTTCTTGTTCTTTATATCTTACTGATTAATGTAGACATTAGTTTATCTTCATTTAAAGAGACTTTGCTAAAAGGGATAACATTGGTAGGTATTAAAGGTTTAGAAGAGGCGTTAATTAGCATCAATATCGGTACTAAGAAAATCCAATAATTTTGTTGGGGGAAAAGCTAGAGAGTGGATACAAAATAAAAGTTTAAATATATAATCTTAAAGCCACTACCGTCGCATGAATTTTAACTGAAATTTCAGATTTATTCTCCCGCCTTTTTAGAGTAAAAACGAAGACATGTA
>NZ_LITM01000020.1:13409-17033 GCF_001275675.1 Lysinibacillus sp. FJAT-14745
TTTTTTCGTGCCTGGAATATATTACAGAAAATTCAGTTTAAACGTTAGTGTGGAATTATTTTAATGCGACACTAGTGTCTTAAAGCAAAAGGTATATTTTACTTTTAAGCAATTATCTACAAATAAGGGGGTTTTAACTTACATCATAATGAGCTGAGGCTGGTTTTAGCAATCTGGCTAAATACAAGGGCTAGCATGAATTGTTTCATTTTTTTAAAAAAAGGAGCATTAACAATGTTTGAGAAAAAAGTTAGAGCAGTCTTAGGTGCACGAGCATTATTAGATGATAATGACCCAAGAATTGAGCAAAAATGGGAAGAGTTAATTGTTTTACTAAGTGAAGATGAAAACTTGACTTTGAATTTCTTTCAGGTTTGTACAAAAACAGAACTTTCATTTTTAAGTGAGGTTTTTGAAGAAGTGGCATATAATTTGCAAAGTAAAAAGTATATTGAACTACTATACCGCCTAGATCTAAGATACCCAGACTTAAATTTAAAGAGAAGTATTCAAATCGCTGAGGAGTATATGGATTAAATTTGGGACATCAAAGTTTTTGAATCCAAAAATTTAAGCGGAAAAATATTTAATTTAAACTAGTTTTACATCAAGAAAGATTAATCATGACTCCCAAGCAAACCTTGAATGGCTATATGCTTTTCAAGTTTTTTTTAAATTATACGAAAAACTGTTGGGATGTATATTAAATTTGGATTAATAATTAATGGTGGTCAGCTATGACACATTAAAATGATAACTGTTAAAAAAGACAATCGAACTTATTACCCGATTATCTTATACATAAGAACAAAGCCTATGATACAAAATGATATTTTAGAGCGTAGAAGGAGAAGTGAAAGTGTGGATATTAATATTCGTGAGATTCGTGACTACTATGACTCTGAAATAAGAGACTATGATTACAATGAATTAGTAAGCCTCGGTGTAAGTCATGATAATGCTGAGTTTATGGTCAGTATCGGAGTGCCAGAGGAATATAATGATTTTATGTTCTATGGATCAGATACTTTTCAAAAAATATTAATTGAAGGTGTACAGTATATTAAAATTGGTCATTTTGCAAGTTTCGGTATGCGTAACTCATATGGATTGTATTTTAAAGAAAGTAGCAGTGAATTTTTTACTACTTCAGCCCTTCATGAACCTCATTTATATATGATAAATAAAGATTTGAGGACATTTTTTTTGTTCCATTTAATAAAAAATGAATTGGCAATGAAAATGAAACAAGAAAATGAATATAGTACACAAAAATATGCACATGAACTCCAAAAGATGTTTGACCAAATTGATCCCGTAGCAATGAAAGACGTTGAAGGATTCTGGTCACATTTTATAGAAGACTATGAAACAGGTTTGTAGAAAACAATAAGAACTACTTTTATCCACTTGTTGCAACTATTCTTGGAATGGTTTTATAGTAGAACGAACAACGCCACAATGCGAGCTAACCGTCGTGTTGTGTTTTTTTCAGTCTATGGACTAGCTGGGTGGCTCTTAAAAGCTCTCTTCACATTGCCGAATGAATCCATTATTCAACCAATAACACATATAACCGATGTAATACCCGTATGAATATTTCGTTATTATGGTGTAAGCACATCAATGCTTTAATTTCGTAATCTAAATAACGCTTTGCTGGGAAAAGCATTTCCATGAGTGTAACAGAATCCATGCGCTTGACATGTGGTTTCAGCAGTTTCGTCCTTGACGGTATCACCGATATACAGGGACAGGTTGTCACAATGGAAGGTTCAATCAAAGCACCTGTGTCCGTGTCAAATACATCGGTAGAAGGCGTTGACCTTGAATACGCACTAGACGTCATGGGTATGATCCCTGGTGGGGGTGGTGCTTAGTGGCGAAGAAGGATAAAGGCTTCTGGGGAACCGTTGGTAGTTTCTTTGGCAGTATCTCTGTTGCTAAGAGTGTTAAAAAGACAGGCAAGTCTTTAAAAAAGAAAATCCAAAAGACGGGTAAATTTGTCAACAATGCTGATGATGTTGTATTCAAACAAAGTTCAATAGATAAGGCATTCAGTAAACAAATATTTAATTGAGACAGGAGTTGTTAAATAGTGAGATTAGTTAATACCTATCTCTCAGAGCAAGAATTAAAGAAACAAGAAATTGAAGTAATTTATAATTTATTTATGAAACAATATACTGAAGAAATTGAAGTAAATAGCTATAAATATGATGATCGTAAATATTATGAAACTGATTTTGATTTAATTGACATAGAATTTCAAAAGGAGAATATTTACAAAAAAATTGATAAGTTGATTAAAGTTCATGAAAAGGCTATTCAGTCAATTGATCAAAAAGTAGAAATAATTGTTGCTAATGATGATACCGATGCAGAAATTCAATTATTTGAAAATGATTATAACAATGTATCTGGATTTGGATTGTTTATTACTCAGAGAAATATCCAAGAACTTGAACCCTACTATACTTCTGATATTTGTAACGCATATTTGAATTTTGAAAATGTTAGTTTCGGAATTATCTTCGAATAGCGCTAAACTTTATATACTATTAAGAATCTCTCAAAAGCTGTACTTGCTCCTCTAAGTTCTCATCCTAACCAACAATAATATGAAAAATCTCTAACTTGATATAGAGATCGAAATGTTAATAAAGATGCTGAATTTATTGATGTTACTACAGGGGAGAAATGGGATGTGAAGAGTTAGGAATCTTATCCTTATAGTCATACTTTACCAAAAAAAGGCGCTTTTACTATGAAATAATTAAATAAAGGATTTGAACGTGGTCATAATGTGATAATTGACAATAGAAATCTGACCACAGAGCATATTAATCAATTGAAAGAGGCAATATCAGACAAGATTAATTGGTATCCTTAAAAGGAGGTAACCAGCATTAATATTTATAATAAAGAGGAATTAGTTCAGCTTTTAGAATCACATAGATTTTGGGTTGATACTATGGGCTTACAGGGAAAAAAATTAGTTCTTGATGAAGTAGATTTAACAGAAATAGATTTAATAGAATATCCATTACATCAAGCTTATATTACTGATTGTATTTTTAATGGTATGGACTTGATAAAAAAAGACATGCATTCCTCAACTATTTGCTCTTCAAATTTTGTATTCGCAAATCTAGACAATGCTGATTTCTATAAGGCTGATGTTTCTTATGCAAATTTTACAAATACAAATATTCAAAACGCACGATTTGCTAAAAGTGATTGTATTGAAACTATATTTAATAATGCAAATTTAAGGAATGCAACATTAGTAGCAGCACTTTTTGATAATGTAGATTTCCGCAATGCTAACCTTCAAAATGCAGATATAAGCGAATCGACATTTGAAAAAGTGTTGTTGAAAGAAGCGGAACTAGAAGGTATAAGAGGACTAGAAGAGGCTATTATTAAAAGCATCAATATTGGCTCACTTGAAGAACCAATATTTTTAGTAGGTGAAGAAGCTAAACAATGGTTACAAAAAAATGCTCAAGATAATAATGTTTTAAGGGAGGAGATTTAGTATGAACTTTTATCAGGTGTGTTGATTAACCATTTTTATACATCCAAAGAGGCTGATTTCCGCTACGGGCTACTCGCTTTCCT
>NZ_LITM01000020.1:17240-21232 GCF_001275675.1 Lysinibacillus sp. FJAT-14745
TATTGGCAAAGTGGTAACGGAAAAATCCTTTTATCGCTCAATAATAAACTTATTTTTTCCTAATCAACACGCCTGAACTTTTATAAAAGTAGTAAGATAGAGGACTTCTTGACATCCTTAGAGAAGGACTCTTATCCAATGAAACCCTGCAGTAAGGATGATAGATCAAAATTAGTAAAATTATCTCCAACTCGAACACTTCCTAAAACCTATTTGGATTTCATGAATAAAGCTGGTAATGGAATTGAATTTTTAGTTGGTACCGATTATTCGATGAAGTATATTATTGATTTAAAAGAGTGGGCTATTGAACTTTTGGAGGAAAATAATTTCATAAAAAAGCTCACAGATAATCAGTTTATATTTATGATGCATCAAGGATATATGTTCTGGTTTTTTAATTTAAATGATGGGGACGATCCAGCGGTATATCGTTATGATGAAAGTGTAGAATTAGATGATTTTAATAAGGTCAGTGATACTTTATCAGATTTTTTAATTTCCCTATACAATTGATAGAAGAGTCTAAATAACATAATGATTTTAACTTGACAATTATTTGATAGGGCTAACACTGGAATAGAATTGCTAACAACAAGTGGAATGAGTTTGGAGGGTGACAAAATGCCAAGTTATAAATTAAATAAAGGTATAGTTGATAATCAAATATTTGAGGAATTCGAAGAGCAAAAGGGAGTAAGTCTATTTAATCATTCAGCAAATTGCTGTAGTATTGATGATTTTTTAGCAATTGCGTACACACTCTGCCCAGATATAATTGAAATAAATGGGTATATTTTTATTTCAGATTTGTTTGATGCAGAAGGAGAAAATGCACTTGAGAGAATTAGAAGACTTGAAGAACAGTTTAATGGAGATAAAATTAAAATAGAGCAATGGGTAAATAGTAGAAGTTTGGGTGATTTTTTTATTGGTAGTTATACTCAGTCAATGGAGAATGATAAAATAATCGATGAGTTTGCTAAGGCATTAGTATATTTTTGGGATAAAAGGGTAAAAGAATTGTTTCCTAATAAAAATATTATTATTGAAATAGGGGATGAAATTATGGGGGAATTAGGGCTTTCTATTACTATGTATGAGCAATTGTAAGCGTATTTATTATTCATCCAGATGTTCAATTAGGTAGTGTATATGGATGACATAAATTTATAGTTGAGGATGTTTGTAGAATGCCTGAATAAGGTGGAAAATGATGTTCAAAATTAGTTTCAAAATATTTGAAAATGATAGCGTAGAGGAAATGGAGCTCAATGGGGCAGATGGATATTTTCAATTTGAAATTGATAATGAAACTTATGGTATTTTTATCCCTGAAGATATTGATGAGTTTTCAGTCTCTATTTATTGGTGGTTGTATTATTTTTTAAAAGCTGTATTAATTTCGAAAACTGAAAACTATGTTTTAATCAGTGATATTGAAAAACCAAAGATTTGGATTGAACTAATAAAAGAAAAAAATATAGTGAAAATAAGTAAAGTTACTGCTGATAAACCTGAAGGAAGTGGGGCAATAGAAACGAAAGAAATGCCTAATTTAATTCATCAGTATTGGAAAGATAAACAAGTTAGTTATGAGAACCTCAAAACAGAAGTAGTAAATAAAACTAAGTTATATATCGAAGAATTAAGAGTATTAAATAATGAAGTTAATAAAGATATTTTGAATTTGGAAAGTTTAATACTAGAAATAGAAAAATAAATTGTTAGGTGTGCCTATTTTGATCCGACAAGGTGAAAAATAGTTTTTTACAAAAGAATCATAATACCCAAAGTTCCAGGACAAGGGGAAGGCATTGAAGAACCTTTACATATGGATTGAATAAAGAACAAGACCAGAAGATGTTGATCTATACATGTCTTTGAAGCCACGAGATGCTCTCTAGCATTTGATATAAATGATTTAAGGAGAATTCTTAAAGAAGATGGATTATTTAATAAAGAAAATAAAGGTAAGTTGAAAGAATATAACGAATAATATGAAGAATACAAGAGCAATAATATGAAGATTTTTGATAAGCCGAAGTAATAAATGTAAAAAGGAGTAAAATATAATGAATTTCAAAGAAAGTATTTCCACTTTATACAAAATGCGTTTTCTAGAAAACGAAGGTGACAATATTGAAGAGTTTGAAAATATACTTAATGAATTATCACATAGAGGGACGAATGATTTAATTCCTGACCTTTGTACGATTTTTGAGGATGATATTGCAGAACCTTCGGCAGGCGACGACCTTATTGAAACAATATTTTATATTGCTGAAAATTCTGGGTGGGAAGAAGGATTATATAAACTTGCTATTAGTATACCTAAAATGTTGCCTCACGCAGAATTTTGGGCTGAGAGAATTCATCGGACACTTTTAAACTCAGAAAATTTGATAATATCATATATCAATGCATTAGAGAATGTAAGTGATCCTACAAAACAATTAATTAAAGGAATTCTTTTTGAGATAAAAGAGGAAGATTCAGACTTATATTTAGAAAAAGTTAATTCAATCTTAGAAAAGTTGAGCTGAAAAAATAGTTTTAAAAATCAGGTGTGTTGATTAACCATTTTTATACATCCAAAGAGGCTGATTTCCGCTACGGGCTACTCGCTTTCCTGCGGGCGAGCGTCGAGCCGCTTCCTCTGCTTCCTCCGCTTCCTCCGCTTCCTCTGCTTCCTCCGCTTCCTCCGCTTCCTCCGCTTCGCTCCGTGCAGGGTCTCGTCTGTCTCGCTTTCCCGCGGGAGTCGAGTAGCCCTACGCTACAATCAGTTAAAATGGAAATATATTGGCAAAGTGGTAACGAAAAAATCCTTTTATCGCTCAATAATAAACTTATTTTTTCCTAATCAACACGCCTGTTTAAAAATAATACTTAAGATACTAGATGTTGTTATTATAATGAAATTTCCCAAAATTGTTTTGGATATACCTTCCGATAGAATGAAACCGTATTGAAACTGATGGATGTATAATTAATAATGTTCAGCTACGTAACTATTGTTGCAAATTGAAATAATAGTAAGAGACTGTGACGAAAGTGTTTCAACTAACAAAAAAACCGAACTATAGAATGAAACGCTCATGAAATGTTTCAGAATAGTTAGGTTTTTCTACTTATCATGTTTGTTAATTTAGAGATTTTTGGCTTTATGAAGGAACCCTTTAGTTATGTAACAGCCTCTTATTCCAATAGGTACCGAATTTTTATACTTCCCACTCGATATCTATTTCCTCAAAAGAAATTCTGCTTTCAGCTAACCCTTCTTCATCTTCAGATTCAATCATTTGAATTTCCTCTGCGGTTAAAACAATGGTTTTATAGGGATTTTCTATTTTACGATGGAAGATAGACTTTAGTAGGTTAATTTGTACATTAGTCATTTCAGCATCCTCTTGCCATTCAGCAATAGCAGTTTCTATGTCCATTGTTTGTCTTTCTAAGAGAAAGCCACCGTTTTCAATCACTTCATCAATTTCCTCTTGTGAATAGATTTCCTCGCCAGTTCCCCAAAAAGCAGCAGTAATCATAGGTACTGTCTTTCCATTAATATCTTCTAACAAATATTGGAGCGTTTCAGCTGTGGCTAACTCTTTTACTTCTTCGGGTGCATCCTTAAAGTATTCTAAAGCATTTTTATAGTCTGATACCCTTTCGTTATTATCATTACGAAAGGCGGCTACTAAGTAGTTAGAATGGAATGTTATTGTCCCACGTGTGCCAGAACTATCCTGTACGTTGTAATTGAAGCCATCCCAAGACTGTTCGTGAGCAAATTCTGGGTAGTGTGCAACGTTTATTGCGTGAGCGATTGAAGCCAACATACATCCTTTCCAAAGTTTCTCTCTATTCCAAGTGATCTTTTTCATAGCTATTCAATCCCTTTCTAGTTTATATAAGTAACTCAAACTTCGCAGACTGAAATCGACAAATAAGCCTTGATATAATTAGGAAGGCTGGCAATCCATTGCTGAAGT
>NZ_LITM01000020.1:22676-41210 GCF_001275675.1 Lysinibacillus sp. FJAT-14745
AGAATCCTATTGAAATTGTAAAGAACCAAACAAGCTCAATGATTAAGCCGATTTATATTGGTGCGAAGTTTGAGTAAGTAACATCCTGTCTATCATTATGCAGCTTTCCTAAAAGAGTTAGTTGTCAAAAAATTGACCTTACGACACGTTTGAAGAAGCACTAATTTAGCTTTTTCTTGATTTGGCATTTTTTTATGCAATTCTAATTATCCAAGTAACGTGTAGCCACACTTTGGAAACGATTCATCCATTCCTTTACACGCTTGGGTAACTATTGACGTATTGAATAGGGTAAATTCCTTTTCTAACTTATTTGCTTTGTCGTACATTAATGGCTTATTGTTGTATACCTTTCATTTTAGCAAAATTCTTATAGTTCGTTGTAGAATCTGTACATAACAAAACGAGGTGTCGATGTAGAGACCTACACCCCGTCCAATTCTTGTGCGGTAATCTGAACCTTGCCTGCTATTTGAGAGAGGATATCCCTATCACTATTTGTTCCTTTGATTTTCCTAGTTTCTTAGCTACACCACCATGTTTACGACTTATCGTTTCTCCTCATCATGAATGTATTCGTCGTTCGATCGAGTTACATTTCTATACCCCAATGATTAAAGTTCCACTTTAGCCTTCTCTCACACAGTATATCTAACTACTAAATTTCAAATTTTCCCGATCTTCAGGATTATTTTTTTGTCTATTCCAAATAATAGAACTTATGGATGTTGACTTTTTATCTGGGGTTTATTAGCATATTTAATGATGAAAATAGACAATTAATGGCTATATTGCCATATATGTATTTATTACTGGAATATTACTGAAAAAAATTAAATTAATAACAAAATGACCTAGATAATCGGTGTTATTTAATAGGAAAGCGAAAAAATACAAGGTCATGAGATGAAACGAATAAGAATGTAAACAAAGGAGCGAAAAAAATGAATTTTATGGATGAAGAAGTTATTGAGATGACGAAACATGCAAGACAGAAGAAACGAATGGAGAACATCGAAAACCAATTATTACATACTGATATTGTGAAAGCGATTAAAGATGGTCAGCTCATGATTGAAGATGAAACGATTGAGTTTAAAGAAATAAGTTTTTATGAGGATCAAATCAGAATGTGCATGCCTGCAACATTTGACGTGATGGAGCCTGAATTAATGGATATTAAATATCCCTCAACTCGCAGACCCGATTATATTTACACAAGCGAAAGTACGTCCATCAATGTCACGCTGAAAATCATGGAACAACAGATAAAAGCAGAGGAATTAGAAGACTTCACAGAGGCCATGAGGAACATCCTTCAAAAGACGCAGCCAACTGCAAAAATGTTGGATATGGGCATGAATGAAGTTAACGATCTACCAATCGGTTACTTTGATTTCATTACGCCAGCACTAGATAACAAGATTTATAATTTAATGTTCTTATTTAGGGTAGGCGAGAATGTGACGATGGGCTCGGTTAATTGTTTGAAAAAAGAGATGGATATTTGGAAACCCATTGCTTACGGCATGATGGAATCTATCTTGGTTGAAAACAAATTATTAGATGGGGAAGGTGTTGTCGAATGAGTAAGGAAACAGCCTTGACGTATAAAGATATCATCGTGATGCCCTATAATATTCGCGTCAATCAAATCGAAATTACGCAACAAATGAATGAGCATGCTACTTTGCATTTAACGGGCGTGATTCCAGATGAACTCGAAGATTCCTATGTATATATGACCGATGCTGAAACGGCTATTGAAGTATTGCAAATCGGCAGTGGTGGACAAACTATTCCAATTTTTAATGGGCTGGCGTTAGATGTACAGGTGAAATCGGTTTTGGGTACCTATTATTTGGAGGTTAAAGCAGTTTCGCATTCGTATGTGTTAGATGTGAAGAAGAAAAATCAAACTTATCAAAATGCGAGTATGCCCTATGGTGAATTAATAGATGCGTGTATTGCCGATCAAAAAGGTGCAGATTTCATGGATCATGTCACTAAAGGCGCTAGCATTGGTCGTTTCACGATGCAATATATAGAGACAGATTGGGAGTTTCTTAAACGAATGGCATCGCGATTTCATACAGGCCTAGTGCCAGATACGGTTCACTCAGCTGCCAAGTTTTACTTCGGCGTACCGTTTCAAGCTGGGGGCACGCAGAAAATGGAGGCCATCAATTATCGAGTTAAAAAGGCGATTGGCAATTTCCTTGTGTCCAGTAAAAATCATCTCGACGGTATTACTGATAGTGACTACATGTACTATGAAGTAGAATCGTTCCAACCATTCAAAATAGGCAATGAAGTGACATTCCAATCAAAAAAATTGTATGTCTATAAAATCTACTCAACTTTAAAAGATGGCTTGTTCAAGCATATTTATACGTTAACACCTCAGAACGGCTTCAGTGTCCACACTACTTATAATCAAGCTATTATTGGCGCCTCCATTCAAGGGAAAGTAATTGATGTTGCGGGGGATAAAATTCGTATTCATGTCGATTTCGACGAGGGTCAAGATAAAGATACAGCGTATTGGTTTCCGTATTCTACGATCTATGCATCAGAAGATAATACAGGATGGTACTTCATGCCGGAGTTATCTGACAACGTTAGAATCTATTTCCCAGGCAATCGTGAGGATGAAGGGATTGCGATTAGTTCCGTATCAAAAGCACCACCACAATCTGGTTCGATGTTAGCAGCCACGAATCCGCCTAGTCCAGGCGGCGGTGGAAGTGCCAGTGGCGGAGGTGGAGGAGGCGGCGGATCAAGACCTGCACCACCAGAGGATAGTCGCCAAGATCCAGCGCGGATGGCTGATCCAGATGTCAAAACACTCAGAACGAAGCACGGTAAACAAATTCTACTTGCACCCGATCGGATTGTCATATCTGGTGGTGGATTAATGATTTCGCTTATGGATGATAATGGGATCTCCATCATAAGTGATAAAAATATTACCTTACAAGCAACAGATAAAGTCGCCATCAATGCGAAGCAAATTATGATTAATGCGACCGAGAAAATAGAGATGACTTGTAAAGACAGTTCAATCAAGATGGAAGACAAAATGGAGATTAAAGGAACTGAAGTACGAGCAAATTAGTGAGGATGTGAACGCATGAAACGAGAAGAAGCATTACAGCATTTTATGGATGAATGCGTGTCAGTTCATATCAGCCGATTACAAGAGAAGGTTGATCGACAGTTTCGCCAAGAGAAGGAAGTCTTACTAAAACCAATCATTCACTCGCTTGAACAGCTGTTTGCATATATTAGAGATCAGCAAGAGCAAGGTAAGCTAGCGCCAGTTGCCTTTATTCATTTTTCATTGCTACGAACATCATTACTAGATAACAAGTGTACGTATTTGCTAGAAGCGTATGGAGAAAAGTGGTACTACGACTGGGGCGAATGCACGGCACAGTATGAAGCGGAATGGCTCAGCGAGGCGATTATAGATTTACACAAAACGCTTGAAAAAGAAAGAAAACCATATCTCGCTATCCAAGCAGCTGACGTTCGAGGAATTATTCAACAGACTGTAATTCTGTTTCATCAGTATATTATTCAATTGGTGCGCTATCTCTTCCGCTATCAACAAGAAAGCGTACCCGAAATAGATTTCCAACGAGCAGCGTATTTACGATTTCGTGTCGGGGAATATAAAGGATTTAGTGAAGATGTTGCGATGTTCGACGAACGGGAACGGGTGGAACAAAATCTCCTCTCGTGGTTAGGGAAAAATGAGATGGATAAATCATATACGTTTGAAAATTTCTCAAGCCTACCATTACAGCAAAAACACTTCAACGAAATGGACTTTTCTTATGCGAATTTCAATGGCAGTGACTTAGAAGGGGCTTCCATGAAACAAAGTGTTTGCGTCGGGACTAGTTTTGTAGATTGCAGCTTAGCGAATGTTGATTTTTCCTATGCAGCCATTCAAGATGCAGATTTTCGAAATGCCAATTTAGCAGGTGCTAATTTTACGCATGCACAGGGAAAAACGCTAATGCTTCCCGATGACGAAGTTGCGTGTTACTTAGGCACTGATTTCAGTCATGCGAATTTGGAAAATGCAAAATTTGAGTTTGCGCAAATTGCAGGCGCCAATTTTACAGGTGCCAATTTAAAAGGAGCTACCTTCTTTAAACGCGATCAAGAGAAATGTCTATTTAGCCCAGACCAGATAAAAGACATTCATTGGATTCATTAACGTTGAAATCAATAGAAATGATAGTTACAGGAGGAAAAGATGGAGTGTTTTATTGTTCGGCAAGATCAAAGTATTACAAATCCAATTATTCCTTTCAAGACAGACCTCGATGATAACTTTGTCTGTTCATCTGTATTCGGGGAAGTAATAGAAAAAGAGAATGGAGTATTTCTCGATTATTTAGAGAAGCCTCGAAGAATCGTGTCTGATGATTTAAAAGGGTTGTTGGTGAAATATGAGGATAACTTAGAATTTACAGCCATTGTCTTTACGGATGTGAAGAAAGGAACACAGCGTGTGCATTGGCTTATGGACATTGTAAAGAAGAATTGTATTTCCGATGAGACGGCTTATTATCCAGACGGACAAATAAAGGAGCTCGTAATTGACCCGAAGAAAGTGGAACTGGATTGTATTTTTCAAGTCGACGGCAAAAAGGAATCGTTCACCATCGTTAATTTAGACGTGGCAGAAAGTATGCTACGCCGACCATATATCGGGATTCATTTGCAGCGAGTGAAACTACAAAGACAATAGATCATTCTAACAAATCATTCCAAAACACTGTCATAGTTTGAAACAGTGTTCAATCGATACGAAAGGAAGGATATCCAATGGCTCAAGTTGTAGAAAGTTTGGAAACAGAAGGTTCGGAACAGGAGCAATTTAGTTATGTAGTACATGGAGCAATCATTTCCTGTGAGTTTGGTAGCCATCTCAATTATTTAAATTTGCCGCAAGATCATGGTGTTTATATTAAAGAGAAAGCCGTCATGAATGTAGGGGATCGAAACCCTGACAACATCCCAACCTTTGGTGTTTGTTTACAGTTGCAAAAGCCATGTACACCAACATGTTCCATTGATTGGATGGAAGGAATGGAAAATGTCAATATCGAGGGAAAGCAAGCGTTATTAAGCCGCTGCCACACCCAATGCTCAGCAGGTGGAGGCAAAATCGAAATTATTCATGACGGGCAAGAGGAAATAGAAATACCGAAACAAGGTTTTTAAAAGACGAGGTTGATGGAAAGGAGGTAAGTAATGAAATCGCTAGAAGAAAATGAAGTACACATGATTAGTACGTATGAGGATCTTGTGCTCGAATGGCCTTATCCACTTATTCATTTAGATAAACTAACTATTAAACATAAGGGCAATGACCATGCGAGGTTGTACTTTACGGGAATGATCGCTGAAGAGCAAGCGCAAAAGTATATTCAGCGGGTCAATCATACAGATGAAGTTGTTGTGAAATTTGGACAAGACAGTGCCATATTGTTCTCAGGAAGAATTGAAAATGCGGAATTGCAGGCATCACAAGGAGTGCACTATGTCTCCGTTGAGGCTGTATCATTTACAGCAAATATGGATATTGCAAAGCGCTCACGTTCTTTTCAAGATGCCAATATGACGTATGTGCAATTAATAAATAACATCGTGAAAGCCTATCCTAATGGGGATTACATCGACCAAGCTTCTAACGGTCAAGCCATTGGTAGTATTGCGATTCAATACTTAGAAACAGATTGGGAATTTATTAAAAGAATGGCCTCCCGTTTGCACGCCGTTGTTTTTCCTGATTTAAAAGGAAAAGGTGCTCGATTTTGGCTTGGTACACCTCAAAGTAGAAAAAGCATAACGATCGACCATCTGCCTTCTATAGTACGGATGGACGTCGATGCGTATCGGTTGATTACTGAAAACGATGGGACGGATGTGAGTGAAGCCGATTATACTTTTTGCGAGTTTGAAAGCACGGAGCCCCATGAGCTGGGCACGTTGGTGCAATTCAAGGGAAGTTCCTATGTCGTAACGGCTAGGGAAACCCACCTTGATGGCGGTGTGTTGAAGTTTCAATATACTGCCCAACCAGAGAAAAGTATTCGTCAGCGATTAGTACGTAATTTAGATCTCATTGGTGCAGCGTTTACAGGAAAGATCATTGATGTTACACAAAACACCGTTAAAATTCATTTAGATATAGATAAAAGCCAGGACCAAGCAAAAGCACATTGGTTTGCCTATTCAGCAGATGCCAATGGCGTTATGTATTTAATGCCTCAAATAGGTGCACGTGCCCAATTGCATTTTCCGAGTGCAGTTGAAGAAGAAGCCATCGTTATCAGCTCGGTGCGTGTGAATCCAGCCACACCAGAGGGCGGGCAAAAGCAGACGAAGAAAATGGCGGACACTACCGTAAAATCATTGGCAACCAATGTTGGGAAAGATGTGACATTAGGCGTTGGTGATATTACCTTTAGTGCAGTAGATGGTGTCTTGGACTTAAAGATGGATGATGGAGATGGCGTAACATTTCAAAGTAACAGTACCATCATGCTAGCGGCGGATGAAACACTCGAAATAAGTGGAATGAAAGAGCTAGCCGTAGAGGCGGAAGAATGGATTGCGATATCAGCGAAGGAGCAAAGTCATGTGATTATGGCTGCTGACACACAATTAATTAGTACGCTCATTGATCAAGAAGGTATAGAGAAGCAAAGCCAGCCACCGAAATTAAATGAAGAAGCGATCGAAGCTACGACGAAAGTTGACTTAATTTTCCCGCAAAAGGCAGAAGAGAAAAAAGAGAAGAAAGGCTGGTTTAGTAGTTTATTAGATGGCGTAAGTACAGCGCTGGATATCGCTGGATTTATTCCTGTCATCGGTACATTTGCAGATATTGCGAATGCAGGAATTAGCTTAGCAAGAGGAGATTACATGGGGGCAGCCATGAACATAGTAGGTGCAGTCCCAGTAATTGGTGATGCCGCAAAGGTAGCCTACAAGGCCAATAAAGCGTCAAAAATTGTAAAAGCTGCGGATAAGGTAATGGATGCATCAAAAGCAGTAGCAAAAGGGATGAAGGCAGCTTATCCGAAAGTATCTAAAACGTTAGATGCAGTAAAGGGACTAGCGGAACTAGCTAACAAAGGATCTAAGGCCGTGAAGACGGCCGCAGATAAAGTCATTTCGTCGATGGATGAATTGCTCGCTGTGTCGAAGGCAGTAGACGGAATGAAAGCTATGGCCAAAGCTGGACTAACGAAATTTAATCATGGGGTATTAAAGAAATTTAATTGTACACAAGGGTTAAGTAAAAAATTCTGTAAAAGAGGATTTGAGCCCGTTGATTTAATTACAGGGCGTATGATTTATGAAGGTGTCGATTTTGAACTACCTGGACCTATCCCCCTTTCATGGGAACGCGCTTGGTACAGTGATAGTAGTCGCATTGGTTTGTCAGGTCATGGTATGCACTTTACATACGATCTAGCCTTAGAGATTTTTGAAGAAGAAGACCTGATTGGGATTGTTGTGACGGATGGTCGCGCAGTTGGATTTCCAATTTTACCAATAAACTTGCCGTATTTTAACAAACGAGAAAGAATGACTTTAACAAATACAGGCGAGGAGTATCATTTGTTTGAGCATGATACACGATTGATTTATGTATTTGAACAAACAACAGAAACAAAATACCGATTAAAAGAAGTGAAAAATGAACAAGAGCATCATATTCAATTTGCGTATAACCTTAAAGGGTTCCTATCTCAAGTAACCGACAGTGTTGGAAGAGTGCTTGAAGTTACAACCAATGAGGTAGGCAGAATGACAGAAGTCGCCTTACGGAACCATATGAGTCGTGAAGTTTTAGTTCGCTATGATTACAATGATCAACAAGATTTAATTGAAATCCAAGATGCGTTAGGGCAAAGCACACATATTAAATATGTTAATCACTTAATGATGCAAAAAACGGATCGCAATAAAAATAGCTTCTTCTGGCGCTATGATGGCCCAACTACAGGTGCACGAGTCATCAAAACATGGGGAGATGGCAATGTCCTTGCAGGGGAGCTTTCATATCATGACGGCTATAATGAGATTACGAATAGCTTAGGCCATAAGAGTTATTATTATTTCAACGAAGATAATCTCTGTACGAAAATTGTTTATCCAGATGGTAGTGAAGTCAGCTATGAATATAATGGAGACTTTGAATTACTGCAAGAAGTAGATGAAGATGGTCGTGTGACGGCTTATAGCTATGATGAGTGGGCAAATCCAGTGACGATTACTCTTGCAGATGGTAGTACATTATCGTCAAAGTACGATGAGAAGGATAGGTTAATTCAGGTAGTTAACGCAGAGGGTGGAAGTCGTCAGTGGATTTATAATGAAGATAGTACATTACAGGCAAATATTTTAGAAAATGGAACAAAGACTGAATTTTCCTATAATGAACAATATTTAATTAAAACGGTAACAAATGCCCGAGGCCATATGGTAAGCTTAGCTTATGATGCTGATCTGAACCTAAGTCAAGTAACCTTGCCAGACGGGACGAGTTCAACGTGGGAATATGACCGTCGTGGTAACTGTACAACAACGATAAATCCGCTAGGGGCCACGGAGAAATTCCGTTATGATAACTTAAATCGTCTTGTACGTGCAAATCTTTCAGATGGTAATGACGTTCAATTAAAGTACAATGCCTATGATGATGTCATTTTTGCGAAAGATAACCATACGCAAGCAATCTTTGATTACACCATTCTTGGCAGTTTAATATCCCGAGAACAAGGTGGAAAGAAAGTTAAATTCACCTATGATACAGAAGAGCAGTTAACCGCTGTCATCAATGAAAAAGGCGAAGCGTATCAGTTTGAACGCGATGCGAAAGGGAATATCATCAAGGAAATTGGCTTTGATGAGATGGAAAGAACGTATGAGCGAAGTCTGGCAGGATTGGTTCAGAGAATTCAACGTCCAGGTGATCGTTGGACAGCGTACCAGCATGATGGTATAGGGAATGTCATTCGGGCTGATTATTATGATGACACCTGGGAAACGTTTGGCTATGACAAAAATGGTTCGTTAATTGAGACTGAAAATGAGCATGTGACTATAAAGTTCGAGCGAGATTTATCTGGACAAGTGATCAAGGAGTGGCAGAATGACCATTGGATTGCAAGTAGCTACGATGAATTAGGCAACCGTTCACAAATTACGAGTAGCTTAGGTGCAAAAATCGATGTCGCTCGTAATGAAATGGGGAATGTGTCACAAATCACGGCTTCTCGCTCAGAGCAAGAAAATTGGATAGCGTCAATGCAGTACAATGAACTTGGACAGGAAATTGAAAGAATCTTACCAGGGGATGTCATTAGCAAATGGCAGTATGACGTAACAGGTAGACCGACACACCATCGAATAAATAGTCAAAACCGCGATACACGAAGACGCGTGTATAATTGGGACGTCAATCATCGCTTACGAAGCATGGTAAATGAGTTAACAGGCGTAAAAGTTTCCTATGGTTACGATGAATTTAGTAACCTAGTTTGGTCCAATCAAGGCGGTCAATTCGACTTCTTACACCGTAGTGTTGATGATGTTGGGAATTTGTATGAAACGAAAGAAAAGACAGATCGTGTTTATGGTGCTGGAAGTAGATTGCTTGAAACGAGAGAAGCAACATTTTCTTATGATGATGAAGGGAATCTCGTTCAGAAAGTTGAGAAGAATGGTGATACGTGGAAGTACGAATATAACGGAAATGGGATGATGTCGAAGGTCGTCAAACCAGACAACACAAAAGTTACTTTCAAGTATGATTCGCTGGGTAGACGGATAGAGAAGAGCTCAGACGAGAAAACAACAAGTTTCGTGTGGGATGGGAATACTATTCTACATGAGTGGGAGACTAGTTTAGAAGTCTTATCAAACGTAGATAAAAACTTGATAACATGGGTGTTCCAAGACAACACTTTTATTCCATCCGCTAAAATCACAAGCGAAGGTAATTTTAGTATTATCAGTGACTATCTAGGTACTCCAGTGAAAGCGTATGACGAAGAAGGAAATCAGGTTTGGTCTTGCGAACTTGATATTTATGGTAGAATTAAAGAATTCACAAGCAAGAAAGAATTCATACCATTTAGATATCAAGGGCAATATGAGGATGTAGAAACAGGACTGTACTACAACCGATTCAGATATTACTCACCTATGGAATGTATGTATACGCAACAAGATCCAATTGGTCTTGCAGGAAATAATCCGACATTGTATGGGTATGTCGGTAATACAAACATTTTGTTAGATCCTTTTGGATTAAAAAGTATTACATTTAAGGGAGATGTCTCACCGTATCAAACTAGAATTGATTTAAACGTTCCAGGTAGACCAGATCCTAAATTCTCAATTGATTCACTAACATTTTCAAGTGGAAAAACAACAAGTAATGGGGGCATTAGAAATACACAACAATTCTGGGAACAATGGGCAAAGTTGAATCCACAGACATTAAGTACAAGAAATCAATTTTTAGTGGATAACTATTCAAAATTAAAGAAATCACCTACAATAGATGACGTTTGGATTAAGCATTTTCCAGAACACGCAGGTTATAACAAGGATGTGTTAATCCATCACCATGTTGATTTCGGGAGATATGTAATACCGGTACCAGCGGAAACACACGTTGGTTCTGGTGGAGTATGGCACTGTAAATAAAGGATGTGAAGTATTATGAATAATACGTTATTAAATATTGATGAAATAACAACGATTTTAGATAGGGATTTTATTCCTATAGAGTCGATTGTTTCAGGATTAAGACTTAAGAAGCAAGTTGAGATGAAAAAAAATGTAGAGCAAGTAGAGCGAAGATTTGGGATGAATTTCCCTGATGATTTTGTTAATTTAATTTTAAACTACGATTTTGGTGATTTTAGTATTTTAGGGGTACATTTTGGGAGTGAAACTAATTATCTAGAAAAGTTAATAAGCTTCCATGAACATTTGTCTAATGAAGATATAACAAATTTTTCCAATCGATTTATATGTATAGCAACAGGGGATTACTTTACATTTATTATGGATGTAAATAGTGGGAATATTTACGTTTTTGGTTCAGAGACACCATTTAATAATAAAATAAAAATAGCTGAGTCTTTTACGAAACTAATTCAAGCGTTAGGAACGGCATATTTTCATAGAACTCAAAACACCCAAACTGAGTTTTTAGATATAATAATAAAAACATTTGACTCAGAAAGTATAGACTTTTGGAAAGAAGTAATCAAATAAATACTAACATGAGTCATATTAAGTAGTTAGTTAAATAAAGCTATGAGATTAAAAATGTTAAGACAAAAAATGTAGGATGCCTATACTTGTAACAGTCTTTATGTTCCTCTAATGATTTAAAGTTCAATTTGGATAAATTAATTTAGAAGTGGCAATAAATCCATTAATTAGGGTCTATTGCCCTTTTCTTTTGATACTTTATTAATTAACTAATAACTCAATATGGAAAGTATGTATATACAACAAGAATCGATAATGAATTTTAGTTCCATTTTTATAGGGGTTTTCAAAACACGAAAAACTGAAAACCAAATAAAATGATGGAAAAGCATCTATTAAGAGTCTATTTATTTTACTGTCGGTAGGAAAAATCTAATCAGGAGATGTCATCAACAAATGGCAGTATGATGCAACGGGTAGACCGACACATCACCGCATAAGTAGTCAAAATCGTGACACACGAAGACGCGTGTATAATTGGGACGTCAATCATCGCTTACGAAGCATGGTAAACGAGTTAACAGGTGTAAAAGTTACCTATGGTTACGATGAATTCAGTAACCTCGTTTGGTCTAATCAAGGCGGTCAATTTGACTTCTTACACCGCAGTGTCGATGATGTCGGGAATTTGTATGAAACGAAAGAAAAGACAGATCGTGTTTATGGCGCCGGAAGCAGATTGCTTGAAACAAAAGAGGCAACATTCTCTTATGATGAAGAGGGTAATCTCGCTCAGAAAGTTGAGAAGAACGGTGATACGTGGAAGTACGAATATAATGGCAATGGTATGATGTCGAAAGTTGTATGCTATTCACAGAACCAATCAGTTTTAAAAGAAGTTACTTTTAAATACGACTCACTAGGCAGACGAATAGAAAAGCGTTCCGATGAAAAAACAACGAGATTTGTCTGGGATGGTAATACGATTCTGCATGAGTATTCTTTACAGAATAATTCAGGTAAACTAGAGAACCTAGTTGAGAGTTCTTCACAAAGCAAATTCGAAATTCCAGATAATCTGGTCACATGGGTATTTAATGATGGGTTCATACCATCAGCTAAAATTACAAATGAAGGTAACTTTAGTATCATCACAGATTACCTAGGTACTCCTGTTGAAGCTTACAACGAAGTTGGAGACAAAGTCTGGTCAGCAGAGCTTGATATTTATGGTAGAGTTAAAGAGTTTACAGGAGAAAAGGATTTTATTCCGTTCAGGTTTCAAGGACAATTTGAAGATATAGAAACAGGATTATATTATAATAGATTTAGGTATTATTCACCGCAAATGGGGATTTATATGCAAATAGACCCGATTGGCTTGGCTGGCGGTATGGCTCTTTACAGCTATGTGAAAGATACAAATAGCTGGATAGATGTACTAGGTTTGCATGGGAATTCACTTACTAACACAGCTAACAGTGCTATATATCAAATAGATATAAACGGAAAAACATTCAAATATGGAAATGAAAATCAAAATCGGGTAACTAAAAACCCAATTAAAGTAGTATCACCAAACGGTACTACACATGTAATCCCTAAAGGTACATCAACTCGTTTAGCAAGCCAATTAAGAAAAGCATATTCCAATTTCGATGATGTAAAATTTAGTCAAGAACATTTTAAAAATATAACAACTGCAGAAATGCGTAGATTAGAAACTGATAAAATCACAGCATATTTAGATAAGCATGGAAAAGTTCCTGCTGGAAATTTAGGACATAAATACCTTGGTCCTGTTGATGATTATCTGAATGGTGTGAACGATTTAAAGAAGCTAAAAATGAAAAACAATACTCCGTGCTCAAAAATATGAGTGAGTAACCCCTATTTACAGAAAGGAAAAAATATGACATATAAAATTAGTAGGCTTTTTAGCCTTGAGCCGAATGAACTACTCGCTAGACCAAGGGTATCGTATAAAATTAGTGAGAATGTTTTCGATTATATAAGAGAAAACATTCTCATTCCCAATAAACTTTTGAAGGATGATAAAATTGATTATAGTTTCACACTTAGTTTTGTAGTATTCGACTCAGAGTTACATAAATTTTTTTATGAAACTCCGTTTAATACAGAAGAAAATAAATTTCGACCAGATACAAAACCTAAAATAATTAATGGGGTAAAGGAAGTTTCTATTAGAGTTGTTTCTAAGAAAATATCTGCGATAATACCTCCATCAGATTATGCAGATATAGTCTATGATATGTTCGGTTCTTTTTTAGTGGCTAGTTTTTCAAAAAAAGTAACTAAGGAGAAAATGGATGAGTTGAAAAAGGGATTAAACTATACTTATATCAATAGTATTCCCTTTCCCGCACCATTTGAAGAACAGAAGTATAATGCCGATAGCAGTAGTTATCACAAATCAATAGATTTTAAAGCTATTACAGAGGAAATAATAATAAAGGATGTTTACAAAAAGCACTTTGGTTTTTGATTATCTGGTATTCTCCCCATGAAGTTGACAGATGAAAAAAAGTAACTATTGAACTATAATGAGGAGATTTCGTGTATAGAAATCATATGTCCGAAAATTTCATACCGATAGCAACAGTTGGAAATCAAATATATGGGACGAAGAATATTAAAATGTTTTAAATGCAAAAAAATGAGAGGGTATCTATACTTGAAAAAATCACTAGATGTTCAATTTATGTAAATAAACTTAGAAGTGGCAATGAATTCATTAATTAGGGTTCATTGCCCTTTTTTTCTTTATTTAAGCATAACAAAAAGCGCCCCTATTTCTTAATCAGAAATAGGGATTTTAAAGTTATTTTGTGATTTTCACAAATGAATCGCCTTTTCTAAAGGAAAAAAACGCTAAATAACGTTACACCTTTTAGACCACGGTTTGAATCGACCCTACTAGTTTCTTTAAACCGATTCAATTGCGTCTTGGTCTCGGGCAATGTGTCGCAAATCACAGCTTCTCGCTCAGAGCAAGAAAATTGGACAGTATCCATGCAGTACAATTAACTCGGTCAAGAGATTGAGAGAATCTTACCAGGGGATGTCATCAGCAAATGGCAATATGATATAACGGGTAGACCGACACACCATCGAATAAATAGTCAAAACCGCGATACACGAAGACGCTTGTATAATTGGGACGTCATTCATCGCTTACGAAGCATGGTCAACGAGTTAACTGGTGTAAAAGTTACCTTGTGTGGTATGGAAATATAATTCTACATGAGTGGGTTGAAAGTAGCTATCCTTGTGAATCTAGTAATTTAAATGCATCTTCAAACACAGATAACATGGATGAAAGTCTTATAACTTGGATTTTCAAGGAAGGTACATTTATTCCTTCTGCTAAAATTACAAGTAAAGGGATTTATAGTATTATTAGTAATTATCTAGGTACACTAGCTGAAGCGTATGATGCTAACGGTAAAAAGATTTGGTCAAGTGAGTTAGATATTTATGGTCAGATAAATGAGTTTACCAGTGACAAGGATTTTATACCATTCCGATATCAAGGGCAATACGCGGATGAGGAAACCGGTCTTTACTACAACAGATTTAGATATTACTCACCAATTGAGGGAATGTATACGCAAAAAGATCCAATTGGGCTTAATGGTGGTTTGGTCTTGTATGGATATGTACAAGATACAAATAACTCAATAGATATTTTCGGTCTTTCTTGTACAAAAGAGTTAAAAAAGAATATGAACAAAGCTAATTGTGAGTTAAAAAAGAATAAAGGATACATGAAACGTGCTTGGCATAAGTATAAAAATTCAGCAGCTCATCATATTGTTGCCGGAGATCATTCATACGTACATGCTGAAAGAGCTAGAGAAATTCTAAGAAGAAACAAGATTGATATCAACGGTGCAGATAATGGGGGTTATTTGAAACATTCAGATCCAAATAGTATACAACCGGGTGCTTACCATAGAGAAATTCATACCCATGAATATTTTGAAAATGTTGCTGATAGGTTGGAGGCTGCTGAACGTTTTGGTGGAGCAAAAGCGAGAGAAGCAGTGCTTGCTGAACTAGAAAATATAAGGAATGATCTATTATTTAATGTTAAAATTTGGTGAAGGGAGGTATGGTTAATGAAAGTATATAGATTTGGAAACGACCATGATTTTAAAGAGTTAACTTTTTTGAATGAGAAAGAAGATGTTAATCTTTTTGCATCTTTTACTGGACAGAAGATTACTCTAGATTGGAACGAAGAGGTTTTTGGCATCTCAGAAGGTAAACTTAATAGAGGAAAATTGTTAGATTTTGATTCCCGTTGTTATGGAGCTACATTTATAGTAAAAAAGAAATTTGAAAAGCTTTTTATTGAAAAATTTTCTGGCAATATAGAAACCTTCCCGATAAAAATCAAAGGCGTTATAGAAGAATTTATATATATAAATGTAACTAATGTGGTGACAGCAATTAATTTTGATGGATTAGATATGCAAGAATCTCTTGCAATGTTACGAGGTGAAAACATCAGTTTTAATTTAGAAAAAATAGAAAAAGAAACTTTATTTAGAGACACTAAAATTAATTGTTTTTATTTTTGTACACAAAACTTTAAAGATTTTATTGAAAAAAACAGAATTAATGGATTGAAGTTCAAGGAGGTCGGAACAGCTACGTGAAAATCAAGAATGTAATCAATGAATATCATTGGATCATGTAGTACCACAAATGCGAACTTAGTATAGCTAGATGTTAACGATTGTTTGGTTATTCGCCCAATCACTATATAGATATAAATAAGAAGTGGGTATTTGATGAAGGAACATTTGCGCCAAGTGCCAAACTAACCAATCAAGGCAATTATTCAATTATTGCCGACCACCTTGGAACGCCGGTTGAAGCCAATTAAGCAAAGCTCTTAAAGATACGACTACAAAAAAGGAAGCCAGAAAGATCATAGGTTCTTTCCATAAAAAACATATGCGTGTAAGTTGTAAAAAAGGTTGATAAAAGAAAAAATAATTTCTGAAAGTAGGTTGTAATAAAATGGACATGTCTAAAGTTCATATATGGGCTGGTATTAACCATGATGATACAAATGTTTTTGAAAAATACTTTGAGTTAGATTATAGTGATCCAGATAGAGATATAGATGACCCTGATTATAATGTATGCCAATTTTGTAAAGATATTGATGAAAGGTGGTATGATGAGGATTTGATAGGAGTTTTTAGAACTGAAGAGTTGAGCAATATAAAAGAATTCTTGGGAGAGTTATCAGTTTCAACAGAAATAGAAATTGAAATACAGAATACCTGTATAGAAAAAGGTTTTGAAAATATTAATTCAATGTTTTATTATATGGATCCAGAGTTAGTAATATCTGATGAAAATAAACTGTACAACAAACTTACATATATTGGTGTTTTTGATACTGATTTATAACGGAATACTATTATTAGAGAGGGTTCGAGAACGCTGTATTACTTAATGATGACACACAGTAATGTATTTATTTGAAACAGTGAGAAATTAAGTTAAGTAGAGAAACTGGAGTGGACAGCTTTACCTTGACAAAATATCATTTCGCAATAACGCTAATCGTTATCGAAAAACCTAAATTTTGGATCACTTCCTTTAAAAATGTGAAAACGGTATCTGTATTTAAAAAAATCGATTTGATCTGATTTTATCAAGTTATAGTGAGCAATAAATCCTTTAGTAGGGGGGATTGCTTATTATGTTTCATTATCTGTTTTACTCAGTTTATAGATTCATAAAAACTATTAGTTAGCGTTTTTTACACCCATAAGGATGAGAAACAAGTAGTATCATTCTAACAATAGATGAAAGACACATTTGATGTGCTCTGTGCTTTTCGAAAAATACTTGTAAACATTAATATAGTAAAAATCCGCCTCTTCACTATTGTGATATTCAAACAATGGTAAAAGACGGATTTTTTTAACGAAGTTAAGCTCTGTACAGATTTTGCGCATCCAGATGGTAGAGAAGTCTGCTATGAATATAATAAGGACTTTGAATTACTGCAAGAAGAAGATGAAGATGGTCGTGTGACTATATATAGCTATGATGAATTGAGCAACCGTTCACAGATTACAAGTAGCATAGGTGCAAAAATCGATGTCGCTCGTAATGAAATGGGAGATGTATCACAAATCACAGCCTCTCGCTCAGAGCAAGAACGTTGGACAGCATCAATGCAGTACAATGAACTGGGACAAGAGATTGAAAGAATCTTACCAGGGGATGTCATCAGCAAATGGCAGTATGATACGACGGGTAGACCGACACACCATCGAATAAGAAGTCAAAACCGAGATACACGAAGACGCGTATATAATTGGGACGTCAATCATCGCTTACGAAGTATGGTAAACGAGTTAACCGGTGTAAAAGTTACCTATGGTTATGATGAGTTTAGTAACCTCGTTTGGTCCAATCAAGGCGGTCAATTTGATTTCTTACACCGTAGTGTCGATGATGTCGGGAATTTGTATGAAACAAAAGAAAAGACAGATCGTATCTATGGCGCCGGAAGCAGATTGCTTGAAACAAGAGAGGCAACATTTTCTTATGATGAGGAAGGAAATCTGATTCAGAAAGTTGAGAAGAACGGTGATACGTGGAAGTACGAATATAACGGCAATGGCATGATGTCGAAGGTCATCAAACCAGATAACACAGAAGTTATTTTCAAGTATGACTCGCTAGGTAGACGAATAGAGAAGCAGTATAATTCTAAATCTACTCAATTTGTGTGGGATGGGAATACAATTCTACATGAGTGGGTAGAAAGATATTCTTGTGAAGATGGTGCTTCGAATGTATCTTATAACACTATATCTCATGGCGCTGAAAACGTTGACAGAAGTCTTATAACTTGGGTATTTGATTCAGATACATTTATTCCTTCTGCTAAAATTACAAGCGAAGGTAATTACAGTATTATTAGTGATTACTTGGGGACGCCTGTTGAAGCCTATGATGAACAAGGAAATAGGGTTTGGTCAGCTGAGCTTGATATCTACGGTAAAGTGAATGAATTTACAGGTGAGAAAGACTTCATTCCATTCCGTTATCAAGGGCAGTATGAAGACATGGAAATCGGATTATATTACAACAGATTCCGATACTATTCTCCAAGTGAAGAGATGTATATACGTAAGCGCCAAATACAACCCACCTTCTAACACTGTCTGTACTATGTGATAATCACAGTACATTCTTCGTTAGGAG
>NZ_LITM01000020.1:43562-55220 GCF_001275675.1 Lysinibacillus sp. FJAT-14745
ACGTTCCAAAGAAAACTAATTAAAGCATACAACAAAGCGCCCACGGAAAAACACGTGGGCGCTATTTGACGCTTACGTATATACAACAAGACCCGATGGGGCTTGCTGGTGGGAATCCTACGTTGTATGGATATGTTTATGATCCTCTGACAGAGTTTGATTTAGTTGGATTTAAGCCAACTAAATATGGGGATAGATTGTACTTAAAGGAGTTATTAGGCCCTTTTGCAAAAAAAGGTGGCGTTTATTTCTTCCCAGAAGGTAATAAAATGTATGTTGGTAAGGCAAAAAATCTTTATAAGAGGTTGTATCAACATCTAAACAAAGGAAAACTAGATCCAGCTGTTTTAGATAAAGTTGGCTTTATCCATGATCCGAATGCCTTAACAGATAAAGATTTATTTAAATTAGAAGATGATTTAATAGAAAAATACGAATTAAAGAAATATAATCCTAATGAAATAGAACTATCTAATAAAATTAACAGCCCTGGAAAGAACATTAAGAAAGGTACTAAATGTAAACCTTAAGGGGGAAAATCAATGTATGATGTAGTCACTGTAAAAACTAATTTTAAACATTATAATGTGTTTATCCAAGAATCTATATCTATAGATATTGAAAAAAATTTATTAAAGGGTAATAATGGAATATCTTTAGAAATGGAAGAGGAGTTTTTACCAAATGTGAATTTTTTGAGTGAAATAACACAATTGGAATACTTAAATTTAGGTAGAAAAGATTATGGAAATTTGAAAGCTATCGAAAAACTAGTTAACTTAGAGTATCTCAGTTTAAAAGGGAACTGTGGAGAATTCCTGGATTTATCAAAGCTTTTAAATTTACAAGATTTATTTATTTTGTATAACAAAAAGATTGAAAACATTTTTGACTGCGTGAATTTAAAACGTTTAGTAATTCATCACTATAAAAAAAAGAATATTGATGATTTTACAAATTTAAAAAATTTACAGATATTAGAGATTTGGTCGTCACCTATTCAAAATTTAGATGGATTAAAGGATTTAAAAGAAATAGAGCAGTTGGAATTACGATATTTATCAAAATTAGAGTCAATTGACGGTATTAAAAACAATTCTTCGATTAAAGAGTTATGGATTCAAAATTGTAAAAAGGTTAATGATTGGGAGGTTCTTGGCACATTATCAAATTTGAAAGTTTTAACTATAGAAGCATGTGGAAATATACCATCATTAAATTTTTTAAATAAGCTAGAATCACTAGAATCTATTAGATTAGTTTCAAACACATTTATAGAAGATGGAAAATTGTCATGGTTGATTGACAAGGAAAGTATGAAATATTTTAATACACCAATAGAAAATCACTATGATATTAACCTTGAAACCCTTAGCAAATTTAATGATTTTGGGATAAGAGACAACTGATAATTTTGTATAGAGATAAAGTATAAAAGAAACAGACCGTATCTAATTAGTTTTTAATTCAGTAGATACTAATACGCTATAGCGTTTCATTCTGAATCGTAATTTAAATTCTTACACTGTTGTGTAAAATAGCAATCTCTATGAATAAAAGAAAAGAATTTGTTACATGTTTTAAACACCACAATATGATTCGTACAAAATTAAACCTTGGTAACTATTGTAAAGAAATTTATACTTACATCAAAAGAGTGGCATAAATCCTGAACGGATTTTATTGCTACTCTTTTTTAAAATGAATTTTAGGAAATGATTGAAGTATAAATCTAGCACTTGAACAAATAAGTAAGAGCGAAGAATAATTAAAGAATACCGGCCAATGAGAAATTCCGTTACGATAGCTTGAATCGCCTTGTACGGGCAAATCTATCAGATGATAATGACGTTCAATTACAGTACAATGCCTATGATGATGTTGTTTTTGCAAGGGATAACCATACGCAAGTAGCCTTTGATTACACTATTCTTGGTAGTTTAATATCCCGAGAACAAGGTGGGAAGAAAGTCAAATTCACCTATGATACAGAGGAGCAGTTAACCGCTGTCATCAATGAAAAAGGCGAAACGTATCAGTTTGAACGCGATTCGAAAGGAAATATCATCAAGGAAATTGGCTTTGATGAGATAGAAAGAACGTATGAGCGAAGTCTGGCAGGATTGGTGCAGAGAATTCAACGTCCAGGTGATCGTTGGACAGCGTATCAGCATGATGGTATAGGAAATGTTATTCGTGCTGATTATTATGATGACACATGGGAAACGTTTGGCTATGACAAAAATGGTTCGTTAATTGAGACTGAAAATGAGCATGTGAGCGTAAAGCTAGAGCGAGATCCGTCTGGACAAGTCATCAAGGAGTGGCAAAACGACGATTGGATTGCGAGTAGCTATGATGAATTAGGCAATCGCTCACAGATCACAAGTAGCTTAGGTGCAAAAATTGATGTAACTCGTAATGAGATGGGAAGAGTGTCGCAAATCACGGCTTCTCGCTATGAGCAAAAGCATTGGACAGCAGCGATGCAGTACAATGAGCTTGGTCAAGAAATTGAAAGAATCTTACCGGGGGATGTCATTAGCAAGTGGCAGTATGATGTAGCAGGTAGACCGACACACCATCGAATAAGTAGTCAAAACCGCGATACACGAAGACGTATGTATAATTGGGACGTCAATCATCGCTTACGAAGCATGGTAAACGAGTTAACAGGTGTAAAAGCTACCTATGGTTACGATGAATTCAGTAACCTCGTCTGGTCCAATCAAGGCGATCAATTTGACTTCTTACACCGCAGTGTCGATGATGTCGGGAATTTGTATGAAACAAAAGAAAAGACAGATCGTGTTTATGGTGCCGGAAGCAGATTGCTTGAAACTAGAGACGCAAACTTCTCTTATGATGATGAAGGGAATCTGATTCAGAAACTTGAGAAGAACGGTGATTCGTGGAAGTACGAATACTATGGCAATGGCATGATGGCGAAGGTCATCAAACCAGACAAAACAGAAGTTACTTTCAAGTATGGCTCATTAGGTAGACGGATAGAGAAGTGTTCTGACGAGAAAACTATGACATTCGTATGGGATGGGAATACTATCCTACATGAGTATTTCTTGCAGAATAATTCAGATATATATGAAAATCTAGATGAGTATTTTTCACAGAATAAATCTGAAATACCAAACAATCTAGTTACATGGGTATTTAACGATGGGTTCGTACCTTCTGCTAAAATCACGAATGAAGGTAATTACAGTATTATTAGTGACTATCTTGGAACGCCTGTAGAAGCCTATGATGAACAAGGTAATAGGGTTTGGTCAGCTGAGCTTGATGTTTATGGTAGAGTAAATGAATTCACTGGTAAGAGAGACTTTATTCCATTCCGTTATCAAGGGCAGTATGAAGATGTAGAGATAGGGTTGTATTATAACCGATTCAGATACTACGACCCAGAACAAGGGAATTATATTCAAGTAGATCCGATTGGACTTGCAGGCAATAATCCGACACTTTATGGTTATGTATCTGATCCTAATTCTTGGATAGATTTGTTTGGGTTATCTAAAACCTCTTCATCTGTAAAACCATATGATGTAGTACCATATAGACCGAGTAACTCCCCTCTTGAAAATCACCATGGAGTACTTGATGTTTGGGCTAAGCATAATGTACCTAACTATGTAAGTAGAGGTGTGAATACTCCAGCAATTGCGTTAACGGAACCACAACATGGTGCTACAAAAGCGGTATATAGAGAGTGGCTTTTTGAAAAAACAGGTAAAAGGGTAGGAGGGAAAATTGACTGGACAAAAATATCTCCGAGGGAGATGCAATCATTGAGTGAGAGAATGTTTGACGCTGCAAAAGTTCCGCAATCTGCAAGAGATTCATATTATAGAGCATTTAATCAATATAACTATAGAGGAGGATGTAAGTGAGTGTGAAAGATATTATTAAAAAAATAAAGGATATGCCAAATTGCCTAGTATTTCCACCTGATGGGGTTCCAAAAACAGAGGGAAATTTAGAGTTACCGGCAGATGTACAAGATTTTTACGAAGTTTGCGGAGGTGTAAAATTATTTCAAAATGCTGATTATAAAATAAATATAGTGCCTCCTCAGGAATTTATTATGGCAAATCCTATGATTGTAGGTGAAAAATGTGAAAGTGATATCTCTTCATACTGGTATATTGTTGCGGATGATGGAAATGGTGAATTTTTAACAATAGATTTAGGGGGAAATCGCAAAGGAAGATGTTATGATAGTTTTTATGATAGACATGGGGTTGTAGGTGATAGTAAAATTATTGCATTTTCCTTTACAGAGTTGTTAGATAGACTTATACAAAACGAAGGGCAATATTGGTATTGGCTAAATGAGCATTTTAATTTAGGAGATGCATACGATGAAATTGATTAAATACATGACCACTTCTGATATTAAAAGTAAAGATCTAGTGGGAAAAATGTAGTGGAAACTGGTTTATATGATGCATATTTCAAAAGGGTTAAAAGTTAAGATAGTTATTTAATTTAAAATGTTATGCGAATTAAAAAACTGGATTAAATCACCACTGATTCTGTATTATTCGTCTGATGATAAAGTTAATATTAAATTCTAAAACATATGTAAAGAAGAAGTATAAGCTCTTTCTCTACATATGTTTTTTTGTTAGTAATGGGATTGCTCTTTTTGTATTTGTTTTTTCTTCAATGGGAAAAGTTTTTTATGATGCAAAATCAAATATTCCCCATCTCATTACGAGCGATATCAATTTATGTGATTGATACGAACAATTTAACGGACATTCTAGGTTTAAAATCAAATTCTGCACCATTGGGTTCTCGACATGGGAAACAATAACAACTAAAAAATTAGGGAAGTGTACAAGATGATAGAAAAAGATTACGAGATAATTGTAAAAATATTCGAGGAATATCGTTCCTCATACAATGTGTTGCTTCATCAAGTTGAAGACGTTGAAAATGAAACGATTATTTGGAGCAATTCTTATCTAGAAATATACCCATATCAATATGAATTAGATCAATTACCAAAACCAAAAATTTATAAAAAGGAACCGAAATCTAAGGAAGGAATTATAGTGAATAAGTTGAAAAACAATGAACTGTATTTTTCTTATAACGCTGAAAATAAGGGCTGGGGAAGTTCTTTCATTATAAATGAAATTGAAAAGAAAATTTGTCTTAGATTTCTAAATAACGATGATGACGAAATGGTTTTAAGTCAAGTATATTGTATAGTATATAAAGAATCTGTGATAGAAAAAATATTATTCTACTTAAGGGACGATGATATGGATGAAGAAACGTTTATGGTTGACAGATATTCATATAATGACAATCTGACTGCTCATACTATTATTAGAGACGGTTTCTTTGAAGAAAAAATAAAGATTTTACCCACAAGGACATTTAGATTTGAGTATGAAAATGGAGATGTACGTATTTACTCGAAACAATTGAAAAAAAATCTAAAAGTTGTTGAAGATCTATTATATACCTCTAGAAAGGCAAAAAAAAATAAACAGTGACATCAGTGACAGGTAATACGAAACAAAAATAGGGAATTAAGATTAGAGTGTCAGGAATTGTAATTAGCGGATGCAGTAGGATCTGATTCCAAAACTCCATGTAGAGAAGAATAAACTTTCTTTTCTACATGGTTTTTTTGTTAGAAATAGAACTGGTTTAATTCATGTATTTCGTGAACACCACACTATCATTCGGAGAGTAAGTGTATAACTCGAATCAACGGAACTAGCGGGTGGAAATCATACGCTTGCTTTATGCTTATGTTGAAGATTCGAATAGTTTGGTTGATTCGTTATTTGAGAAAGTGATAGAAATGTATATTTTTGGTATTTGGATTGCGATAGAATAAGAGAAGTGTTGGAATACGCAGGAGGCAATGGATATATAACCAGGTGGGCGCTATTTGACTCTTACGATTGAGGCATCTTTACACGCGAAGGCACCACTGCCTTAGTTATACGATTTCTATTACAAAATGTAAAGATAATAATAAAGTTTAGAAAATTCCTTTGCGATTAGATTATCTCGCTCTATAAAAAATCGCAATGTGCCAGAGTCTGCTATCATGGTATATGTCTTTTGGGCATCATCCTCCATATCTAATTGAAACAGCAGCTCAGCCTTGCCATTATTCTCATCAAAACTATTTTTATCCATAAATGCATAGCCCCTATTTTCGTGCCACTACCATCTGTTTGATCAAAATACTTTGAATATGCAGGGTTCTCCATTGGTAAGTTATAGAAAAAGGCGAAGCGTATCAGTTTGAACGTGATACGAAAGGGAATATCATCAAGGAAATTGGCTTTGATGAGATGGAAAGAACGTATGAGCGAAGTCTGGCAGGGTTGGTTCAGAGAATTCAACGACCTGGTGATCGTTGGACAGCATATCAGCATGATGGTATAGGGAATGTCATTCGAGCTGATTATTATGATGATACCTGGGAAACGTATGGCTATGACAAAAATGGTTCGATAATTTAATTGAACAGAATTGCTTTAGAAGGGAAAGCTGCTAAAAATTGGACTCAACAGCAATATAGAGATGAAGTTGAAAAGTTAATTAGAGACACTAGAAAAGACTTGAGGAATGGAAAAATTAAATTACATTGTAAAGGATAGTGGTGCGAATGAAGTATTATAGATTAGTGGAGTTTTATAAAAGGGATGTTTATTTTTACCAAGATGATGAAAAGAATCAGGTGACATCATATGATTTAGAATCAAGAGTATCATCTTATAGCTTAGAAAGTGTTTATTACAAAGTTGATAAACTTGATAAATATGTTAACAAGTACGACGTGTTACCATCAGTTGGAGCGCCTTTAATAAGCTTAAAAATGAAGAATTTTTTAGAGGAAATTGCTAACAACTCCTGTGAATTTTTTTCAGCTGTTATTGTAGACGAAAAAGGTGAGATGAACACAGATTTCTTTGCGCTGAATATATTGGCTGTTTCTGATTGTTTTGATGAACAGAATTCGGAGTACGATATGACTGCAAATGATCCTAAAAAAATTGGTCGAATAACAAGCATATACTTTAATTATCAAAAACTTGGTCAAGAACATATTTATCGTATGAGCATAAGACCCTCGATGATAGTAGTATCGGAGACTTTTGTTGAAGGGTATAGAAAGAATAAACTAAAAGGATTACTCTTTGCAAAAGAGGGTAGTCGCCTAAGACCAGAGTTTTTGGATTAGACCGTTTATGTTTGAATGTGATAAGAAAGGGAATAGCATTAATGATGAGATGACAAGAACGTATGAGCGAAGTCAGGTAGGATTGGTTTAGCGGAATTTCGTCAGGTGAGCGGTGGATAACGTATCAATATTACAGTCTAGAAAATGTCATTCGAGCTGATTATTATGATGACACTTGGGAAACGTTTGGTTATGACAAAAATGGCTTGTTAATTGAGACTGAAAATGAGCATATTACCGTGAAGCTAGAGCGAGACCCATCTGGACAAGTGATCAAGGAGTGGCAGAATGACCATTGGATTGCGAGTAGTTATGATGAATTAGGCAGCCGTTCACAGATTACGAGTAGCTTAGGTGCAAAAATCGATGTCGCTCGTAATGAAATGGGAAATGTGTCACAAATCACGGCTTCTCGCTCAGAGCAAGAAAATTGGACAGCATCCATGCAGTACAATGAACTTGGACAAGAGATTGAAAGAATCTTACCAGGGGATGTCATAAGCAAATGGCAGTATGACGTAACAGGTAGACCAACACATCATCGAATAAGTAGCCAAAACCGCGATTCAAGAAGACGTGCTTATAATTGGGACGTCAACAATCGATTACGAAGCATGGTAAACGAGTTAACTGGTGTAAAAGTTACCTATGGTTACGATGAATTCAGTAACCTCGTTTGGTCCAATCAAGGCGGTCAATTTGACTTCTTACACCGCAGTGTCGATGATGTCGGGAATTTGTATGAAACGAAAGAAAAGTCAGATCGTGTTTATGGTGCCGGCAGCAGATTGCTTGAAACGAGTGAGGCAACATTTTCTTATGATGATGAAGGTAATCTCGTTCAGAAGGTCGAAAAGAATGGTGATACGTGGGTGTATGAATATAATGGCAAATGGAATAATCTCGAAAGCTGTACTTTTTTCACAGAGCAAATTAGTGAGAGAGGTAACGTTTAAGTATGATCCACTTGGTAGGCGTATTGAGAAGAGTTGTGATGGTAAGACTACTCATTTTGTTTGGGATGGAAATAAGATTCTGCATGAGTGGGTAGAAGATAGTGGTTATACTTGTGAAGGTAGTAAAGCTTCCACTAAAAATGCAAATCAACATCCAAATGATATTGCCAAGAGTCTTGTAACTTGGGTTTTTGAGCTAGATACGTTTATTCCAGCGGCTAAAATTACGAGTGAAGGTAATTTTAGCATTATCAGTGATTACCTTGGTACGCCAGTAGGGTCCAGTGAGTTAAATATTTATGGTAGAGTGAAAGAACTTACCACTGTTAAAGAATTGTGTCGAGGAAGTCGCTCTGACATGTTGGATTTTGAAAAAGAATTATCTGAGAAAAGACCAGGGAAGCTTAATAAAGAAAAACACGCAGGCAGTAAACTAGGTGAAGCATTAAGCCCAAAGTGCAGAAAGCCCATGTCCACATTCATAGTGGTAGAGGAGAGTTTTTGATGGATATATATATAACCGTGGCAAATGGTGGAGTTTCAAATATTCGATTAACAGTTTATAAATATAAAGATTTAATAAAGGAAAAATTCGTAAATGAAAATTATGGAAATGATATAACCGAGATTTCTTATTTTTTATTTATTAATGGAGATGTGACTAGATATTACGAAAGAAGCGGGGTCTATAAACTTAGTTATAAACCAAAAAAAAAGTGTATGGATCTCCATATTTGTATGGATGAAATTGGTTGGAGTGATGATGAAGACAGAAATGAAGTGATATTCAAAAATGCTTTAATGAAACTTTTAATATATAGTTCGGAGTCCATAAAGGAAAAAAGCATCGCTAAGAAATTAGATTTTAATAAAGATTTGTTCAACCAAACGTTAAAAAGTTGTTTTGAATAATTTTCTTTCGTTAGAATTTGATACTTGAAAAAACAATAAAATTATAAATTAACATTAAAATGGAAGGGTGGATATTAATTGTTTGCTCAATGCATTCCTTTTGATGATCATGTGAGAGGTAGAATAGGTGGTAATCCTCCAAAATTGATTGAAGAACAAATACCTGATGATTACAGGTTTTATGCAACTCTAGTTCATCCAGGAAAGGAGGATATTATGCTTTCTATTATTATTCATAAGAATTTTGATACTTTATTAGAAAATAATATTTATCCTTCAATTGAAGTAAGAGTTATAGAGCATAAATACTCCGAAATTGGAAGCAATACTGATAAAAGCATTTTAGATTTAGGTATGAACTCAATAAGCGATTATTCGGAAAACCAAGGGAATAATTTTTTGTTTATTAAAGTTTTGGGAGAACCACGTCTTATTCAACCAAAAAGTTATTATTATAAAGAGTTGGAAAATGATAACTATTCCTTTTTTCTGCAAATAGAGGAGGAAGGCTATACTGGTAATATGGATTATGTGTTTATGTACGGTGCATTATATCTATATAGGCATAATGAAACAGGAGAGGTCATTGCTGGTTTTTGGCAATGCTCTTGAACAACCTAGCTATTAGAGGGGCCGTTTAATCTTTTCTGGTATTGATAGTGATTATAAAAATGGACAGATTGAAAAAATTCTATCTGAAGAAGGATTTAACGTGACTAAAAACAATGGAAAAAATCAAATATGGAATCATTTTGATGGTTCAGAGGTTAGAATTCATGCCTATGGAAATAAAAACTCCGCACCTTACAAATCTGTAAATAATGCACATGTTCATAAAAAGGATCCAAGTAAAAATCAGCTAAATGATTGTGGAGTAATTAGTACAAATGCTAATGAAACTCATATAGGTACACGAAATCCTAAAGATTTACCAATGGTATGAAATAGAAATGTAGGGGAGATTGTAAATGAAATGGCATATGAATATAGAATAATCGTTCAAGAAAAAGAGAAAATTGAAATCGCTATTGAAAAAATTTATACTTCTTTTAAAAACAATGAATTATACAAAAATGTAATAAAAGAAAATGATAAATTAGTATTGCCTTACAATGATCCAATATGGGATCGCTGGTTTGAGTTAGATAAAAATAATACTGAGATATATTATTGGGTTTCTGGTGATGGAATTCAAAGGGATTTGTTGATTAAAGAAATTTCTGATGTGCTTAATAAGATTTACCTGAATTTTACCATAGTAGAAGAATAATTCTTTAAAGAAGGGGAGGAATGGATTTATATAAATAATGAAAGCATGAAAGAACGAATTTTTACGAGAGATATAAACAAAGAAGCTATTACTTTAATATTCCCGATTCATGGTGAATTAGGTAGAAGGAGTACTGATTTGAATGACATTTTTTACTGTGAAGAAAGTCGGAATGGCGAGATACTTTACTTTAAAAAAGTTAAGAGTAAAGAGTGGACTGAAAATCTTAAAGAATGGGTAAGTATACTTATCCAGTAGTTAAGTATATTTATTTTGTTAGTGCCTCAGTTCAATGGTGTGAGTTTCTAATTATCAATGGCGGTATGAAGATGGAGAAATAGGCTTGTATAGAATTTAGTTGCTTGGATATTGACTTCACTTTAAAAGGAAAATATTGTATTTCGGATAAATTACATCAAAGTAGGTTGTTCTAGTGGATAATGTATACGGTGCGTGCAAAAATCGATGTCGTTCGTAATGAAATGGGAAATGCGTCATAAATCATAGCTTCTCGCTCAGAGCAAGAACATTAGACAGCATCAATGCAGTACAAAGTTCTTGGCCAAGAGATTGAGAGAATTAATGGGCTATACCTAATGGAGCGCAAAAAAATTCAAAAATATAGAAAAAGATAAAGAAAGCTGGACTATGTCACTAGGAGGAAATTATGAGAAAAATAAAATTCATTAGTAGATATAATAAACGGCCAGTATTAGAGGATGATTTTGATAAGTTAGAAAAAACTATAGAAAAAAAGTTACCAGATTCTTATATAGAATTTTATGAATTTTCAAACGGTGGAGCACCAGAAGAAAATACTATCTATGACGAAGATGAAGAAGTATTTAATATCAGCTTTTTATATCCACTATTGGCAAAAGAAACCGAAAGTTCTATTTCTGAAAATGTACTTTTTATGATTAAGCAGAATGTTTTGGGGGATGACTTACATATTCCGTTTGGGGAAGATGGATCAGGTAACATTCTATATTTGGATTTTAATTTCAAAGAACCTGCAGTTTGTGCATGTTTTTTTGATGAGCCGGATGAAGAAGCTGAATTGCCATATACACACATTGATATTGCTGACAATTTATTCGAGTTTCTTGAAATGCTCGAAGAATACAGGGAAGAGTAGTTTTGCTCAAATGGGCTCTTTTTAAAGTTGATTAATTGATTTGAATTAGTAACCTTTATTATATATTAACTCAACTTTCGCACCCTGAAAGATCAAGACATTGCTTGAAATAACTAGGCAGAGCTGCTAACCATTTGTTCATTTG
>NZ_LITM01000020.1:55319-56002 GCF_001275675.1 Lysinibacillus sp. FJAT-14745
ACTCAACTTTCGCACCCTGAAAGATCAAGACATTGCTTGAAATAACTAGGCAGAGCTGCTAACCATTTGTTCATTTGACTTTTAAAAATGTCCATGTTTAAAACAACTTTAGCTTCTGCCAAAGTTTGAAAAATATCAATTAGTGATTGGAGAGCTGTGAGATAATCCATGTCTTTAACATCTTCACACAGCACATAAAATAAATTGCCAAATGTCTTTGGGTCAGCTTCTTTTCGCATTTGCCAGGCAATTAAAATATAACGGGTAAATACAATCGTTGTATGGCTAATCAATAAATCGTATGAACGCCCTTGAAACTCTTTTTCTAACTGTAGTAGCGATTTATTGCATTTAAAGAACACTTCAATATCCCAACGCATGCCGTAAATGCGAATGATTTCTTCATTATCGAGTGTCGTATCTGTACTCAAAATTGCGAGCCATTCACTGCGTTTATTGCGATTACGGATAAAGAGAATTTTCGCTGGAATCCCGTTATCTAATGTCACTTGAATGGAACCTAAAATGTCTTTCTTACCCATCTCAGGTTTGGCCTGACGGTATAATTCCGGCAATGTATAGCGCTCCCCTTGAAACTGGTAGCGTTGTTTGAGTTGTTTCACCATCCCAATCACAAATAGCCCTTTGTCGGTGATGGTTTGGATCAACGGTGCTTGTGTAAA
>NZ_LITM01000020.1:56763-71727 GCF_001275675.1 Lysinibacillus sp. FJAT-14745
GTCAAATAGATTTTTGAATAGCAAAATAGCTAATAATACGAAGTGTTGATCAGGATTTTTTTACTGCGAAAGTTGAGATATTAACATATTGAAAATAAGTAACTTTTCCTGTGTAAAATGTTTTGGATGAAAATTGAATGTAATTTGATTCGTACACCTAGACTTATTATTTTCTAGGTGTTTTTACTTTTCTTGTTGCTCACTAGTTGATAGTAGTTTGTCCTAGAAATTTAAATGAAGCCCTTTAATTTTACTCCTAATTAAGTTGAAAATGATATAGGTAAGATACAAGAACCATGGAATGCTACTGCAGAAGAATTATTTAAAGTTACGAGTGAAAACTTGGATTCGGTGTCTCATATTAAAGGTGATTTGCGGATTCCTAAAACAGGAGAAGTACTTGCTGAGGATGCTCCACCTAAGGAAGCTCATTAAAAATAAGTCTGACGGTATAAGAATAAAAATAAGGGTAAATCAGGAGGGGAATGGGATGGTTAAATCTATACTAGTAGATGTTGATTTCAATGGCATTGTTCTATTTGATTATCCATAGGTATAATTTCAAATGAAGAAGCCTTTGGTCGGCACATGTACCCAGATGATTTTACAAAAGAAAGTTATAGTGATTTTTTAGACGAGAGAATTAAACAATTAAAGTTGCTTAAGAAAGATTTTATTAGGACGTTGTAATAAAAGTACAAAATTAATGCCGAGGTAATACTCTCTTATGAAGGTAATTTCATTCAAAAGGTCAGAAACAATGGTGATACATGGAAGTTTGACAACGGTGTGCTTCTATCTTTGAAGTTGCTGATTTAAAACCAAGATTCCGTTACGGTAAAGAGGCGTAACTTTGTACGAGTTGAAGACACTAGGAGGATGCAACGGATGAAAAAAGCAATAATTTATTGGTTTTCAGAAGCGAAAGGAGGAAGAAAGGCGCCTCCAAAAGGAACAGAGTATTATCCAACTACAGAGATACTAGATGACGGAAATATGTGGAATTTAGCTATTAAATTCGATAGGACAAATCCAACGCAAAATAAAATGATAGATAACTGTGAAGTTTGTTTTTTATTTGAGCATGCTCCACAACACTTACTAAGTAGTAATGCGGAACTTATTATTTGTGAAGGCCCTCATAAAGTAGGTAAAATGGTAATAAAGTAAGATACAATCCTCCCTGTCAAATAGACAAGGATTGGTTCATGTCTTTTTACTACATGAGTTTATGTGTTAGAAAAGGAACTGTTTTATCTCGTGAATTTACTACTCTGCTATAACCGAGGCAGGGTATTTTTTTACAAGAAAAAAGAGAAAGTGGAAATGAAGCTCATTAAAAATAAGTCGAATAGTATAAAAATATAAGTAATGGTAAATCAGGAGGAATCGTTTACGTATTATGGGTAACGACGATGGGACATATTTAGTGCGGTAATGGATAATGAGGGGAGATATAGTTGAACAAATTAGATACAAAAATTTGGTATGGGATTTTTAGTCATAAAGCATATTCAGTTGTTGCTCAAAAAATCTATGAAGATGATAGGCTAGTTTCGTGGGTGGGTTTTCATATAATAGAGAAATATAGTATTAATCATCAGTCATACGAGTTTATTCAATTAGCTAGAAATAACAAATTTTGTGTTGTAAGTATGACAATTGACAAACAAATTTATAAAATCAATGATGGGTTGAATCCTTCAGATTTTAAAGATTATGCTTTATTTTGTTTTAATACAGAAGAAAAATTGTATGAAATATGTGATTTGATGAAAGTTGATGCATCAAAATTTACACAAGGCTGGCGTTGTGAATATCCATTTGATTAATTGTTGTTCAAATAAAAGATAAAATTGTTAGAAATGGAGCTGTTGCATCGCGTGTATTTAGTAGCTATACTTGTGAAAATTTAAAACTGCATCAAAAGAGTAGCATTGATGTATGAGTTAGGAGGACGTATGGAAATAAAAGATATTTTAAGACAAAAAAGTTAAAATAGATTACTATAAATATGTTTTTTTGTTAGAGGTAGAATTGTTTTGTCGTGATTAACCGTATATCTCCGTCTACTGTCAGTTCTTTTAGGTTTAATTGGTGGAATAAAATTATATGCTATGTAAGTAAGATTGATTTATTAGTAGACGTAACAGATCTTAAGTAAAATAGTGCAAATTTTGGTGGAAATCTAGGGATTAAACTGGGAACCAATTCACTGACGAGTTCGATATGGACACATGACCGTCGTGGTAATTGCACAAGCACGAACAATCCTTAAGGGGTCACAGAGAAATTCTTTTATGATAACTAAAGATTAAAAGGAAAAAAGGCGATATTTATCCTGGAGAGAAGTATCCACTAACTAAAAAGGCTAAGAATGTTTTTGAAGGAGGATGTCCATAAAGCTATGCAGTACAAAATAGATGTTAACACACCTCCTTTGGTATTGAGAAAAATATACAAAAAGAATGATGGATATTTGCCTGGGATGTTAGACACATTATCAAGCACTGATTTAACTAAGTTAATAAAAATTCACAATGGGCAAACCTATGAAATGGCACTATACCAGAATATAGCCTGTCATAGAAATGTGACAGAAGAAATTCATCAATTGTTGTTAGATAATTCCCAATATGAATACGGTGTAGCGAATGCAGTTGCAACGTCTGGGAAAGCTTCTATTAAAATTTTGGAACGCCTATTAAAACATAGTTCAGAGCATGTTGTTGAGCACGCTCAACTTGCAATTAAGTACTTTAAAAAGGATAAGTGATAATTGTTTAGTGTAATAAAGTAGCATGAATCCTGATTTTAAAAGGATTTATGCTACTTTTTTTCTGTTAGAAATAGAGTTGTTTTATCTCGTGTATCTTCATACGAATGATCCAAATAGAGGTCCTCATGTATATGCATGGAGTAACAAAGGGTCTCCGCATGATTCAGCTTTAAATAAAGGGAAGGAACGTAAGCCCGAAATATAAAAAATATGCGCACCTTTCCGGACCGCACTACGAATGTCCATCTATCTGAAATTTTTTTCGAATAGATGGTTTTGCACATGTGGCTTGGATATTTTTCGACCAAGGCATGTATTTATTTAAAATTTGGGGTTGCTGATGGATTGGTAAATTCGGCAGCTCCATCCTTAGTTTAACTAAATATTGATAGAAATCGATACCATTCACTTTTGCTGTTTCAGCCAGACTCAAGCAGTGCATTCGCTTTAGCACCAGCTTCACTCACAGAAAAACGCCAGTTCTTTCGGCCAATCACATTAGGACGAATCGGATTTTTAGCTGGATTATTATCAATTCCAATTCGACCATCGAACAGAGAAACTTTTAACCCATGTACATGATTTAATGTGTTTTTGGAAACTTTATCCAAGGTGTTTTTTTTCGAAGAATGGCGATTTATCTACCCATTCCTGAAACTTTTCGACAATCGGTTTTGATTGCTTTTGCTGTGCTTTACGACGCTTTCCTGGTGAGAGATGCTTATATTGCCGTTTTAAGCGATACAGTTGATCACAGTAATCCAAGCCGATTTTCCCATTTTTGCTATCGGCTTTCAGCCAATAACGTCGTATATGCGCCCAACAATTAGCGAATGAAATATTAGATAGCTTACCGTATGCTTATAAAATGCTATTTTTATCGCAATTATTGTCGAAATAATGTCGAAGATTGTAAAAAATAAATACAGTATTATAAATATCACTACTCATGATGATCTTATCTGTGTATAGTTGCATAAGATAAAATGAATAATATTCTACGATAGATGAAGGGGATTACTTTTAAATGGGAAAGAAAATTGCATGGGTTACAGATACAGCAGCATTGTTAGATGAAAAGTTCATACAGGACAATCAAATTCACGTATTACCACTTAATATAGTGTTCGAAGAAGGGGCTTTACGCGAAACTGTTGATATGACACATGATCAGTTTTACGAAAAGCTACGAAATGCTAAAAAAAATCCAAAGACATCACAACCTGCTATTGGTGAAGTTGTAGACTTATATAAATCATTAAAAAAACAAGGGTATACATGTGCAATTGCAATTCATACCTCTCAACATCTTTCGGGCACTTATCAAAGCACTTTCACAGCAGCTGATCAAGCTGAATTTGAAGTATATCCAGTGGATTCAAAAATCGGGTCATTTCCGATGATGAAAATGATTAAACTCGGTCAGCAGTTAGAGCGTGAAGGTTTTGAACCTGGCTATATTGTTGAAAGAATCAATGAGATGGCAGATAACAGTGAGCTTTCATTTATTCCGGCTAACTTATCACAATTACATAAAAGTGGTCGAGTTTCAGGGACTCAAGCATTTTTAAGTAACTTGTTGAATATTAAAGTTGTCATATCATTTGAAGATGGGAAGCCCGTTATGAAAGAAAAAGTACGCGCTACGACTAGAGCTAAAACATATGTACAAAATGTTTTAAATACAGATCTAGAAAAAAGTATTATCCCTGAAGTTGCAATTATTCACTGTAATGATGAAGAAGGCGCAACCGCTTGGAAAAAAGTTTTAGAGAACGAATATCCGCTCATAAACTTCTCCGTATTACCACTAAGTGCTTGTGTAGCGGTTCATGCAGGTGAAGGAACGCTTGGTTTAAGTTGGGTACGTCTACCAGAGCTTGCACCACTTAAGAAAAAGAAAGCTGAATTAGTTACTATATAAACATAATTGTAATCTAAATTATTGTAGGTACATGAAGTTGCGAAATTCCTATAAACCAACTATTATACAGTCAGAGAGCATTTTAGCTTAAGTAAACTGGCAGATGTAACGTTATTTTTTGAATGATAGCAGTGTTTTCATTCAGGTTTGGGGGACTGGCTGTTAAATTTTGTTTGAATACGGATATTGTTATTATAGGTAATTTAGTCTTCGACGATTTGAATCATATGCGCATTTGTCGTGCGGTAGATTCCGTCGAGATAGAACGTTTCAATTGGGGAATTATCAGTGGGCTTGCCTTTGCGGGACATGCTTAGGGTAATTCCTTTTTCTTTGACTGATTTTTGATACGCATATGATGTGTACACAGAACCTTGATCACTATGCAAGATGCAGCCTTGCGGTAGAATTGATATAAAGTATCCAAAACGAATGACGTATCTTGTGTAGAATCAATTGTTTGCGCTACAATTTCTCCGATATAGAGTAAGCCCAAAATATAAAAAAAGCGCACCTTTTCGGTACACACGACGAATGGCCATCTACCCTAATTTTTTTCGGATAGATGGCTAGTTTCCACATGTGGCTTGGATTTTTTTCGACCAAGGCATGTAATTATTTAAAATCTCTGGCTGCTGATGAATCAGTAAATTTGGCAATTCTGTCATTAACGTCACTAGGTATTGATAGAAATCGATGCCGTTTGCTTTTGCCGTTTCAGCCAAACTTAAACAGACGGCATTCGCTTTTGCACCTGCTTCACTAACAGAGAAAAGCCAGTTCTTACGACCGATCACATTGGGGCGAATCGCATTTTCAGCTGGATTATTATCAATTTCAATTCGACCATCGAACAGAAAAGCTTTTAATCCATTTATACGATTTAATGTGTAATCAGCAGCTTTAGCTAAGGCATTTTTTCCGAAGAAAGGCGATTCATCCACCCATTTTAAGAATTTCTCTACAATCGGCTTTGAATGTTTTTGCCGTGATTTTCGGCGTTTACCTGGTGAAAGATGCTTGAATTGACGTTCTAGGTGATACAGTTGATCACAGTAATCCACGCCAATTTGCCCGTTTTTGCTATCGGCTTTCAGCCAATAACGTCGCACATGCGCCCAACAGTTGGCGAACGTGACATCAGGTAGATTACCGTATGCCGAATAACCATCACAAATCATGGTTCCTTTAAAGCCTTCCGAAAATTCTTCTAGTACAGAACGACTTCTCGATAATGCACTTTGAAAAAGAACAATGATCGGACCTTGGCTTGGCACACTGCGGAATACCCAATTATAGGCGTTACAGTGCTTACACTCGTAGGCATGTTCAATATGCTGGATGCGCATCATTTTTGCAGGAATGAATTTTGCTTCTTCACGCGCAATAGTTGTACCGGATTCGGTCATTTGGCCAAGGCAACAGTCGCATTGTGTATTGGTGGGGGGATGATGAATTTCTTCTATTTCAATCCCTTCATGAAAAGAATCATTCCGTTTTTTCTTATGTAGTTTACGCTCAACGATATGCGTAACAGTTGGCGTGCTTTGTTCTTCTGTCTGCTCAGATTCGTTAAAAGACAGATCATCATCGAATAAATAGCCTTGTCCGTCTGGTGCTTGATACTTGGATTTTTCCGATTTTGAACCATATAAAGCCTTGGTTAATTGGCGAACTTGTTCAGTCAATGCTTCGATTTGTCGATTTGACTGAGCTAATTGTTACTCAAGCATTCGAATTAATCGTTCATTTTGATTTTCTCGCTTAGGAACGTTCGTCAAATCATTCACCACATTTCCGTTCAGTATAAGTTATGGATGATTATATCATCTTAATAGGTAGGTTTAAAAGACACCTTTTGCAGATTTCGTAATCGCTTTTGGCTGCTGAAGCGATAAACCTTCTAAAAGCCAGCAGAGTTCCTTTTGTGAAAGGCTACGTACTTCCTTTTCATCTTTTGGCCATTGCAGCTTGCCATTATCTAATCGTTTATAAAGTATGGCGAAGCCATCTCCATCAAAATACAAACATTTATAACGGTCTTTACTCGTTCCAGAAAATAAGAAGATGGAATCACTATATGGATCCAGTTTAAAAGAATCCTGAATGAGTGTTGCGAGACCGTCAATACCTTTACGCATATCGGTCTTACCGCAAATAATGTAGATGTTCTGCACGCTCGTAAAATCGTGCTTCATTGATTATTCAACTCCTTCAGGATCGTTTGGATGATGCGCTCATCTACACCATTAAAGAAGGAAATTTCAGCACTAGTTGTTTTAATGATGCAGCTCGGCTCAGGAGAGTTTTGTGGTGATGTTGTTGATGAAGAGTTGTCAGTGATCGAATCTAGTGTCACAGGGACGATTGTTAGTTTGGTAGTTGACATAAAGAAGCACCTCCTCTAATTGATACATTTATCGTACCGGAGGTGCCTGGTTATTTATATGCGTTATTTGATTACGGGCTTACGAAGGAACACCTTTTGAAGCCTATGACACAAAGAAAGCAAGTTTGGTCAGCTGAGCTTGATATTTATGGACGAGTGATTGAATTCACGGGTGAGTAGGATTTCATTCTTTTTAGGTATCTCAGGGGAGTATGAAGATGTTGAAACAGGATTGTATAACAACTAATTCCGATACTAATCACCCAAGGAGGGAATGTATACAAACGGATCCGATTGGCCTTGAAGGTAAGAATCCAACCTTTATTTTCGGCCTTTCTTGTATAAAAGAGTTAAAAAAGAGTATGAACAAAGCTAATTGTGAGTTAAAAGGTATCAAGGACAATATCACGATATTGGGGGCTTTTCTATAATAGATTCCTTTACTATGACCCAATGTTCATGATACAAATACTTCTATTGATAAACATAAGTTATGTCCATAATAATCAATAAAAGGAGAGATATGATCTATGGATAGAGATGGTACTATCTTGATTGATACAAGTTCAAGTCAGAAAATTATTTATAATGGTTTTACTTTTAAAGAAATTATAAAAGGTATTATAGTGAAATATGCTAAAAAGTCAAAAAATGAAGCAGAATCGATGATTAATAATTTCAAATACTTTACAAAGCCTATTGAGACATTTAGTGATGCATTATTTTTTAGTCATGAAACAGAGTATCATTGGGCTATGTGTATGGTCTATGGTGATAAATATTGGTTAGAGGGTATTAATACAGCACCCCCAAATGACTATAATGAATGGGAATCAGAGTACATTGCTAAAGAAAAGTTAGCAGATAGCAGTTTTGAATTTTTTAACTAAGATAGGACTATTAGAATAAAGTTTCAAAAAATATGTAAAGCATTGAAATAATCCTACGCTATAAGGCTATGTTTGCGATCCTAATCGAATGATTGATCCATTAGGTTTACATGAAACTTTGGCAGATACAGATACTTGGAAATCCAGCATATAAGTTTGCAAAGAAAAATGCTGAGATTCTCATACAAGGTGAAATACCTAAAAGTGCTTATGCTATCCATAAAAAGGGAGGGTGTCGTTAAATTATGAAAATAGATTATCGAAGTGAAATCGACAAAATTAAAAATTCTTTAAAGAACTACTACAATGAGCAATTCAAAAGTGAAGAAGAAGAGTACATTGAAAACAAAAAGGTCAAAGAACAAATAAAAAAATTAATAATTCAAGTTTATAATGATAGTACTCTGTCTGAAGAAGACAGAGGGTATATGATAAAAGTAGGGGTAGAACTTCTGGCAAAAAATACAGGTTGTGCAGAAGACCTAGAGATTGCTGAAGATATTCTTGATAGTCTTTTTTATGATATGAAAATACTAAGTCAGGAAAATAGTGATAATTTTTACGAGCAATATTTATGCAAAAGATGGCAGTAAGGTCTGGATCATTCTCAAAAAAGTAGACTTCAGTTTAGAAAAGTAAAAACAAAGCCTATTTTCTATAATTTTGTTTTAGCGATTAGTATTAAATATCGAAAAATAGGTCTTTTTGTGAACAAGGAGATTGTGATTATTGTAAGTACGAAAATGTCAACATTATTAACATTCACGAACTAGCAGATGATTTTGAAAAAGTAACTGATTATTATCAAGTAACAGAACCATATCATAATTCCCATCTTGAAGTTTATGACAGGAACTAAAGACCCGAGAATGAATTCACTTGTTGCACAAATTCAAGTTCATGGAATTGAACCAGATGGAAAATATAATGGGATTTGGTTACTGACATGAGAATAATGATAAAGTAATAGGTGGAAGATACTTCTCATCAACAAGATGGTCTACATAGAAAAGATTGCAAATACGAACTATTCGATAGATTAGATAATAAAGAAAAGGTTGAGAATGAACTGAAGAACAATAAAGAAGAAACTAAATAAAGGACGGACTTGGGAAACAAAAACAACTAAAGAATTATGGAAGTGTACAAGATGATAGAAAAAGATTACGAGATGATTGTAAAAATATTCGAGGAATATCGTTCCTCATACAATGTGTTGCATCATCAAGTTGAAGACGTTGAAAATGAAACGATTATTTGGAGCAATTCTTATCTAGAAATATACCCATATCAATATGAATTAGATCAATTACCAAAACCAAAAATTTATAAAAAGGAACCGAAATCTAAGGAAGGAATTATAGTGAATAAGTTGAAAAACAATGAACTGTATTTCTCTTATAATGCTGAAAATAAGGGGTGGGGGAGTTCTTTCATAATAAATGAAACTGAAAAGAAAATCTGTTCTTAGATTTCGTAGTAATAGGGCTGGTGAAATGGTTTTAAGCCAAGTAGATTGTATAATATATGAAGGATCTGTGATAGAAAAAATATTATTCTACACAAGGGACGATGATGTGGACGAAGAAACGTTTATGGTTGACAGATATTCTTATAATGACAATTTGACTGCTCATACTATTATTAGAGACGGTTTCTTTGGAGAAAAAATAAAAATTTTATCCACAAGGACATTTAGATTTGAGTATGTAAATGGAGATGTACTTATTTACTCGAAACAATTGAAAAAAAATCTAAAAGTTGTTGAAGATCTATTGTATACCTCTAGAAAGTCAAAAAAAAATTAAACAGCGACATCAGAGACAGGTAATGCGAAACTAAAATACGTGGATGTCCTGGATTATTGGAGATAATATGGATATTTTATTTTATTCAAAAGAAAAAAACTTATTGCCAAGATGGAATTCCTAGAAAATCTCCATTATTCTATATTTACTTCAAACTATTGGAGAACATGCAAAATATTAAAGAAAATAAAAGATTTCTATAAAACTGCATTGTCTCTATCTCATGCTGATGTTATTGACCTTATAGACGAACTAAAATATGTTCAACATTTTTTTAAAGGAATAGATAAGAATGAAATCGATCATTTAATTAGTAAGCTAAGTAAAGACGATATATATACCGTTAAGTTTCTAGGGGATTAAAGTAAATTTTGTATGGTAAAGATTCCAAACCTCCATGTAGAGAAGAATAAACTTTCTTTTCTACATGGTTTTTTTGTTAGAAATGGAACTGGTTTAATTCATGTATTTCGTGAACACCACACTATCATTCGGAGAGTAATTATATAACCCGAATCAACGGAACTAGCGGGTGGAAATCATACGCTTGCTTTATGCTAATGTTGAAGATTCGAATAGTTTGGTTGATTCGTTATTTGAGAAAGTGATAAAAATGTATATTTTTGGTATTTGGATTGCGATAGAATAAGAGAAGTGTTGGAATACGCAGGAGGCAATGGATATATAAACAATGTAGAATAAAAAAGATTTTTCTAGAAAATAAATTGTAGATGAGGTAGAAGTTATGAGAAGAGAGTTAAAAATATTACCTAAAATCGGGATAAACGAAGTAGAGCTATCTATGTCATCTTCTGACTTACACAATATCATAGGTGAATTGGATACGAAAAATGTCAATGGAAAAGAATTTTTTCAATATCAAGATGATTTTATATTTCATTTTGTAGATGATGTTTTAGTAAGTATTTCTGTAAATAATCCTAAAAGTATTTTCTTGAGTACACAAAAAATTGATTTAATGAATGAATCAAAGCAATTTTTATTCAAAGAAAATCCGTATATTGTTGATGGATGTTATATATTTCCTCAGTACAACATGTCGATTTACGGCTTAGATTTACCTGATGATGGAATTCAATTAACAATTTATTCAGATAACCAAAAAAAAATTTACGAGAAAGATATAAAATTTGGGTTTCAATTCAGAAGTATTGAAAATCAGCAAAAAAACTTAAAATATGAAATTACTCCGTATCAATCTGTAGGATCATTAAAATTCGGCATGCAACCGAGTGAAATTGAAAAAATATTGGGAATTCCTTTAAAAATAAGCAAGAATAATAAAAGGGGTATTACTACAGAAAACAGGACGAATAGTCAAGCAATGTATAATGAAAAAGGTCAGTTAATTCAACTAGCTTTTAATTGTAAAGAGGAAGTTTTTATTGATAATAAATTGTTATCAAAGCTCGGATCTAAATTGGATAGTTTAAAAAATGAAGAGTATTTTATAAACAGAAACTATAAAATATATTTCAAGTTTGGAATTGCATTAGATAATTTAGGAAACCTATCTTCTAATGATTTTGTTTATATTTTTTCAGAAGAGATGATTCCTTACTGGAAAGATATATATCGCCCTTTAATCTAACGAATCATCGGAAGTGATGTGATTACTTCGCCCTTGTTGTTTTTACTTTTTAGTCTAAAAGGAGGTTTCGATAAAGGTGAAGACAAAATACCTAGATATTGTATTACTAGAAGATTTACCTTTTGTAGATTTAGTAAAAAAAATAGAAAAAGTTTTTAACGTTTCATTACCCTATGAAAATAAAAAAGGACGATATATAGCAGAAGGCCAAAAAGGCAAATATAAAATAGAACTTATTGATAGATTTGATGATCTTAGTGAACTTTTGTGTGATGAGCATCATGTACTTGCTCTTAGTATACATTTTGAAGAAGAGTTTAATTACATTGTGATAGAAAATGAAATAAAGAAGCTATTAAAAAATGATGATATTAAATGGAAATTTGGAGTTTGGGGTCCAAGTGAACCAACAGATAAAACAAGAAGGAAAATTTCACCTGAATAAGAATTGGGTTTTGTATAAATATATACCCTATTTCTTGATTACTGGACAAATTTTTTTTTGACGCGAGAAACCAAAGCCACTTGAAGTTTTGATCTTATAGGGTTTATGGCTCTATTGGATATCTTTTTAGAAATTGATGTTTCACGTTTAAATGTACGTGAATCTAGGTTAGGAATTTTTATTATTGATTTAGTAACGTGCTTACATATTTCAAAAAGGGGGCTGAATATCAGTGAAACAGTATGTAGAACCTGAGGGTAGCCTATTATTCTACAAATGTAATAATGTTGATTTTGCAAAAGGTAACGGCCAATTATTTACAGAATTTGAGAATGGGATTGCAACTAGGCAAATTAACATAATCAATAACGATATGTATATTTCTTCATCGTTGAACGATTGGAACAAAAATATTGGATTTTTATTGTACGATGGCCATATCGATAGTTTAGATTTAAGCGAAAGTGTACCTATTACTAGAGTAGAATTTGAAAGTAAGTGGAAGGAGGCACTTTTAGTTGATGTTAACAAATCTCAAATAAGCTACCTAAAAGGTGATGCTTCTCTTCCTTTAGAAGAAAATACACTAATCATTCATGTTGTTAACCTATTAGGATTATGGGGAAAAGGTTTTGTTCTTTCTCTATCAAAACAATTCCCTTCTGCAAAGAAAGATTATTTAAAATGGTCTAAGGACAAAGAAACATTTAGGTTAGGAGAAGTCCAATTTGTATGTGTGGGGCAACAGAAACCTATTTTTATTGCAAATATGCTTGCGCAAAAAGGTGTAAGGAAAAATGACAAAGATAGTACAATTTATATTGATTATGATGCACTTCGTTTATGTTTAAAAAAAGTTGCAAGATTTTCATTCATGAATAGATTATCTATCCAGATGCCTAAAATTGGTTCAGGATTAGCCGGAGGGGATTGGCAAGAGATTGAAAAAATAATAAATGAGGAATTGATTTATCATAAAATAAAATGTAATGTCTTTGAATTGTAGGTGAATAAAGAGGAGGGAAATCATTTCTATGAATGAAATAAAACTAGAGGTTGAGGGATATTATGAAGTTTTAAACTTGCATAAAGCTTTAATGGAGGCAAAATTTCATAAGAACCCAGATAATTTCTATGTTGCGGGTAGTCCTATTATTGCAAAAATCTGCAACAATATTGTAGACCTGTTAACAGAATACGAAATCGAAGAAAAAGGAAAAGATACATGGAGTGAATGGCGGAAGATTGAAAATCATAATTTATTTAAGGAAAGAGCAGTAGAAAATGCTCAAAATGTGGCATGGGAAAAGTTAAGTTATGAAGAAAAAGAGACGTTAACAAAAAATGTTTTTAGTCCATTTACTTTTACGGAAAAAGATGTAATAGATTTTATAAATACGGTTGATGGGAAATTTAGCATAGAATAAAAAGACGTAATAATTTTGGCAATAAGAGGTCGAGGGTAAATAAAAAGGAGTTACGGAAAAATGAAAGAAGAGCTGATGAGAAGAATAGAATACTTTCTTGAAAATCATCCTGAATTAAAAGGAGTACCTGCCACGATTAAAGAGATTGCGAAAGCAGAGGAAGAACTTCAAATAAAATTAGATGATGATTATAAAGAATTTATTAAGCGATTTGGAGGCTCTTATGCAGGAATAGCAATTCATGCATTTTCGAATGCTTCATCCCTAGGTAATGAAACTATTATTAAATTGACGAATTGGTGCAGAGAATCATTTGAAGGAGATGAGTTTTCTCCTGAAATTAACAAAAGCTTAATTTTTTCTGATGATGGTTCAGGTAATCCAATAGCAATAAATGCTAACGGGGAAGTCGTAATATACTACCATGACTCAGGAGATAAAGAAGTATTATCAAGATCTTTCGGAAGTTTCGTTGAGGAGAATTTTGCTGAATGGTAATTTATGAATTACTCCCAACCAGTTAAGTTAAATTTCGGATAACTTTATCCCTTAATGAAATAGCCAGTTAATAATTATCCAAAAACATATGTATGAAGGTGTGAAAAGCGTACTCTTACATGAGTTTACTTGCCTGCTGATACTTCTGGAAAACATAATTTAAGGTGTGGCTAATATGAAGAATATAAAATTGATTGACTTAAACAAAAATATAGAACGCGGAGCAATACTAAGATGTAAGGGGAAATATCCCTATGAAGATTATGTAGATTTTATGGTTATTGAGCAACAAAAACAGTACTCATTATTAGTTGCATCTGGATATAAAGCTGGCTTAACTTTTGTACATTTACCTCAAGAGTCAATTCCAAAAGATAATGAGGGATATGCAATAGATATTGAGTGGCTGAAATTAAATTGGAATAAGTGGGGATACATTGACTGTCCAATTGATGAAGTACACATTATATACAAAGACCCTCCTAACCATTTTTATGATAGTTAAAAACTACATTAATCGTAAGATGTTTGTAGTCTTCATGGTTGTTGCTAGCATTTACATCTGTAGTTATTACGTATGGTTTTAAAAAAAGAGCCATATGGATTATAGGGTATCTAAAGATGGTCCCGTTCATCGAGCAAATAAAATGGCAAAAGGAGCAAAAGAAGTTTTAGTGGAAGGAGGAATACCTAACAGTGCTATTACCTGCCTGTACGGGTTAAATTTTATGAAAGATAGTTTAAAGCAGTTTCTTGAATATGATGATTCTGATGAGGAGTTAGCATATTACATTAGAATGAATGCAGAGTGGAATGAAGAATCATTCATAAAAATGCAACAGCTGGTTAGGAAAGTGATGGAAGACTATTCAGATGAAGATTATTATTATAAACCCTTTGTATATTATTGTGTGGAGATTATAAGAATAATAATAGGTACAATTTCACACGAAGCCTTCTGTAGTGGCAGATGGCCAGAGGGTTTTACACGAGAAAGTTATAGAGATTTTTTAGATGAAAGAATTGAGCAATTAAAGTTAATTCAAAAAGATTTTATTAGGACTTTGTAGCAAAAGTAATGTAAGCCCGTAATCAAATAACGCATACAAATAGCTAGGCACCTCCGGTACGATAGACGTATCAAATGAAGGAGGTGCTTCTTTATGTTAACAACCAAACTAACAATTGTCCC
>NZ_LITM01000021.1:0-5865 GCF_001275675.1 Lysinibacillus sp. FJAT-14745
AAAAAAGAATACGTGACCTAGAAGAGGAAAATGCCATCTTAAAAAAGGCTATGGGCATCTTTGCAAAAGACCGGAAGTAATTTACAACTTTATTCAACAGCACCGACACGAATTCCGTGTGGCAAAGATGTGCGAAGTATTAGGTGTTTCAAGAAGTGGTTACTACGAGTGGCTGAACCGACCAAAGAGTAATCAAAAAGAACGGAAAGAAAAGTTAACGAGCCAAATAAAACGAGTGTATTTGGACTCAAGAAGAAATTATGGTAGTCCGAAAATCACAAAACAATTGAATTCAGAAGGAGTCTCTGTATCGCAAAAAACAGTATCGCGAATTATGAAAGAAGAAGGCATTCGCTCAAAAACAGTAAAAAAATACAAAGCGACGACGAATTCAAAACATAATCTACCAGTGTATCCAAATCTATTAGACCAACAATTTAAAGTAGAACGCCCTGGACAAGCGTGGGTAGCTGACATTACGTATATATGGACCAGTGAAGGTTGGCTCTATCTAGCAACGATTATGGAGTTGTTTTCAAGACGTATCATCGGTTGGGCAATGGATGAGAGAATGACAAAGGAATTAGTGATCCTCGCCTTAAAACGAGCAATCAGAACTCAGACCCCAACGCCTGGGCTCATTCATCATTCAGATCGTGGGAGCCAGTATGCGTCGAAGGAATACCAACAAGTATTACGAACTAACGGAATGATTACAAGTATGAGTAGAAAAGGAAACTGTTACGATAATGCATGTATCGAGTCATTTCATAGCGTCATCAAAAGAGAGTTAGTTTTTCATGAAAAGTACAAAACGAGAGATCAAGCCAAGAAAAGTATCATTGAATATATCGTTAGTTTTTATAACTACAAGCGTATCCATTCTTTTACAAATTATATGTCGCCCATTGCATACGAAAAGCAGTATTTCAAAACTTCACAGAAAACTAAGGTCATATAATTAAACCCTTTTAACCTTACAAATAATTTAAGGGTTACGCCCCTTAAATTATTTGTGAGGCGAGCAAGCGATAGCGCGCTTAGATTTAAAGCAAAATCTCAATTTTCCCTGTCCATTTTCTTGACATAGTATCAAACTTGTTATTGAACGGACCTAAAAAAGAGATAAATAAAAACATCTTTCGTTGAAAAACGGGTATGTACCCTATCAAATCAACGTGAAGGTGTTTTTTCTATGGGGACAAGAGAGAATTACCCGTTAGAAGTGAGAATGAAAGCAATTGAACTGAGATTAGCAAGAATTCCTACAAAATAAGTTTTACAAGAACCGGATAATCGTAATTATTCTCAGCTAAAAATATGGATGAAATAGTACAAGAATGGCGAATTACAGCGCCTTGAACAGGCTGCAGGAAAACAATATACCTATGACAAAGGACCAGTAAATGAAATTACTAAGTTACAAACTGAGAATCGTTATTTAAAGCAGCAGATTGAAGTTTTATAAAAGTAAGCAGTGTTGGAGAAGGAAGGGTCCCAAAAATTCAAGTACAGCTAGTTGAGGAGATAATAGAAATCACGCCGATTAATGAAATCTTCCGTGATTTAGGTGTGAAGGCAGACCAATAGAAATAAGCTAACTCAATATGAATATATGAATCGTCGTCTAGTCGAAGCAAACATTAAAAATGAAATTGCTATTATTGAAGAAGTTGAGGGATTAGTGACGGAATTCCGTGATACATGGAAGGAAGTTATTCGCATCAATCGACAAAAGCAATACGGTCAGGGAAACACTGGACAAATTTAGACAACATAGAGGCCATCGATTCAAGATGGTCTCTTTTCTTTGCAAGAAAGACGGGACACGACATTTATATCATACAAAAGGGAATCGTTTTATTTATTTTAAAAATAGGTCTTTATCCGGCAAAATATGTTACTTATTCCCTCTAGATGTAAATCATTCATCGTGTCATAATCAAGCTAAATAGATGTTTACAATAGTATTGGGGTGGGTAGATGAAATTTAAACGCCAAGAAGGCTTTCGATTTAAGTTCGATGAGCCTGTTAAAATGACTTTTGCAATATATGAGGATGGTAGAGTCAATCAAGCGCAAACGGCAATGGCTGACTTGCTTGATATTAGTCCACGCGGTTTAAAGATGTTTACTGAGGTGGATTTAGGTGTCAAACCTCGTCCTTTGGATTTACGATTTGTTCTTGATACAAAAGAGGTACGAGCTTATGGTGAAATAATTTGGAGCCGTCCTTTTGGTAATGGCAAGCAGTATGGCGTGAATTTCAATAATCAAGAATCGGTTGAAGAGTTGATTGTCGAAGAGTTGAAGCTGCGCAGAAGAAAAGAAGCGGATGAGGCAAAATTAAATAACATTCATTTATAAAGTGAAACATTCATCAGTGGTGATGGATTTTGTTCATCCCTCGCCTAACTTCTTTTGCTTTCGCCGATTATGCCCATTATTGCAGGAAAAAAATTTTTTTGTGAAAAAAAGAATTATTTTAGAGGAATTTCACACACTTGTGTAGAAATATATAGTATAGCAGTTATAAAGGAGGAGTTTACATGTTAAACTTTAACATTCGCGGTGAAAATATTGAGGTAACTCCAGCTATTCGAGAGTATGTTGAAAACAAAATCGACAAAGTTGAACGTTATTTTAACGAAGATGTTAACGCCAACGCTAACGTAAATTTAAAGGTTTATAATGACAAGCAAACTAAAGTGGAAGTTACAATTCCAATGAAGAACTTAACTCTTCGTGCAGAGGAGCGTCATAATGATATGTATGCTGCGGTTGACTTAATCGTTGATAAATTAGAACGTCAAATCCGTAAGCATAAAACAAAAGTAAACCGTAAATTCCGTGAGCGCGAAGGTACAGGCCTTTATTTTGCTACTTCTCAAGCAGCAGCTGATGCAACAACAGAGGAAGAAGAATACTCTATTGTTCGCACAAAGCAATTTGATCTAAAACCGATGGATCAAGAAGAAGCTGTCTTACAAATGAATATGCTAGGGCATGATTTCTATATCTTCACAGATGCAGAATCAAACGGCACAAATATTGTCTACAAACGCAAAGACGGTAAATACGGCTTAATTGAAACAACTTAAACTTTAACACAAGGGCTCTCGCGAAAAGCGGGAGCCTTTTTTAGAGCTTTCTTTTCATGCTAGGGACTCTGTTTGCATGAAACTGTTACACAATGGTAAAATGATAGCTGAGACTATATAGGAAGTGAAAAAATTCATGGCAAACCTATTAAATAAATTATTTGATTTCAATAAACGTGAACTAAAAAAATTAGAAAAAATCGCTGACCAGGTTGAGGGATTCGCTTCTCAAATGGAACAGCTTTCAGATGATCAATTACAAGCGAAAACAGAAGAATTTAAAAAACGCTTTGCTGACGGAGAGAATTTAGAGTCGATTCGTGCGGAAGCTTTTGCCGTTTGTCGAGAAGGGTCAAAGCGTGTGTTAGAGATGTACCCATTCCGTGTACAAATTATGGGTGCTGCTGCATTAGATGAAGGTAATATTGCGGAAATGAAAACCGGTGAAGGTAAAACGTTAACAGCTACAATGGCTGTTTACTTAAATGCCATTACTGGTAAAGGCGTACATGTTGTGACAGTCAACGAGTATTTAGCGAGTCGTGATGCTGAGGAAATGGGGCATTTGTATAATTTCTTAGGCTTAACGGTTGGTTTAAACTTGAACAGCCTGTCAAAAGAAGAAAAACGTGCAGCCTATGAAGCTGATATTACGTATAGTACAAACAATGAGCTAGGCTTTGACTATTTACGTGATAATATGGTGCTTTATAAAGAAGAACGTGTACAACGCCCGCTACATTATGCGGTAATCGATGAGGTTGACTCTATTTTAATTGATGAAGCGCGTACGCCATTAATTATTTCTGGTCAGGCTGGGAAATCAGCGCAGCTTTATAAACAGTCTAATGCGTTTTGTCGTATGTTAAGTGCAGAAACGGATTACACATATGAAGAGTCAACAAAAGGTGTTACGTTAACAGATGCTGGTGTTGAAAAAGCAGAGAAAGCATTTGGCGTTGATAACCTATTTGATTTAACGCATGTACGTTTAAACCATGCGATTAACCAATCGTTAAAGGCACACGTAAGTATGCATAATGATGTTGATTATGTTGTTCAGGATGGAGAAATTGTTATTGTTGACGGCTTTACAGGTCGTTTAATGAAAGGTCGTCGTTACTCGGATGGACTGCATCAGGCGATTGAGGCCAAAGAGGGCGTAGAGATTCAAAATGAATCGATGACGATGGCGACAATTACATTCCAAAACTACTTCCGTATGTATCAAAAACTTTCAGGTATGACAGGTACAGCGAAAACAGAGGAAGAGGAATTCCGTAATATTTATAATATGAGTGTTGTGGCGATCCCAACGAATAAGCCGATAGCTCGTGATGACCGTCCAGACTTAATTTTTGCTTCGATGGAAGGAAAATATAAAGCGGTGGCAGAAGATATTGCAGAGCGCCATAAAGCAGGACAACCTGTTCTTGTTGGTACTGTTGCAATTGAAACATCTGAAATTATTTCGAATTTATTGGATAAACATAAAATCCCACATAACGTATTAAACGCGAAAAACCATGAGCGTGAAGCCGAAATTATTGCGAATGCTGGTACGCAGGGTGCAGTAACAATCGCTACGAACATGGCTGGTCGTGGTACCGACATTAAGCCTGGAGAAGGTGTAATGGAGCTTGGCGGTTTAGCGGTAATTGGTACGGAGCGTCATGAATCTCGTCGTATCGATAACCAGCTACGTGGTCGTTCTGGTCGTCAAGGGAACCCGGGGATTACTCAATTCTATCTGTCACTAGAAGATGAATTAATGCGTCGTTTTGGCTCTGATAATATGAAGAACATGATGATGAAATTAGGGATGGATGATTCACAGCCATTACAATCTAAAGTTGTTTCAAGAGCAGTAGAATCAGCTCAAAAACGTGTTGAAGGTAATAACTTCGATGCTCGTAAACGTCTATTACAATATGATGATGTGCTACGTCAGCAACGTGAGATTATTTATAAAGAGCGTTACGACGTATTAGAAACAGAAAATATGCGTACGCTTGTTGAGTCTATGATTCAAGAAACAATCGACAACGTTGTCGCATTGTATACACAAGGTGAGCAAAGGGATTGGCACTTAAAAGCAATTGATGACTATGTCGCAGCAAACCTATTAGATGAAGGCGTTCTGAAGGTGGAAGATTTCCAAGGTAAATCTGCAGAAGAGATTAACCAACTAATTTCTAACGCTGTCCAAGCACGTTATGATGAAAAAGAAGAACTGCTTACACCAGAGCGTATGCGTGAATTTGAAAAAGTTATCTTATTACGTTCAATTGATACGAAATGGATTGACCATATCGATGCTATGGATCAGCTACGTCAAGGTATCCATCTTCGTGCATATGGTCAAAATGACCCGCTTCGTGAGTATCAACAAGAGGGCTTTGCTATGTTTGAGGATATGGTCGCTTCCATTCGCGAAGATGTAGCAAAATATGCGATGAAGGCTGAAATCCATCATAATTTAGAGCGTGAGGAAGTTGCAAAAGGTCAAGCTGTTAATCCGAAAGAGGATGGCGGTTCAGCTCCGAAAAAGCAACCTGTCCGTAAGGCTGAAAATGTCGGACGCAATGATTTATGTCCGTGCGGAAGCGGTAAGAAATTTAAAAACTGCCATGGTGCAGGTCAATAATTCGAAAAAGATCATTTTAACTGTATGTTAAGATGGTCTTTTTTTGGTGTGCCCGGCATGCACATGAACTATAGGGTGAAAGTCCCGAACCCCGAAGACAGAAGTAGAGGTTAGCCA
>NZ_LITM01000021.1:8051-26378 GCF_001275675.1 Lysinibacillus sp. FJAT-14745
TTGGTGAGTATTCCACCAAAATTAAGTGTTTCATCGTTTGTGGGTTATTTGAAAGGGAAAAGTAGTTTAATGATATTCGATCGACATGCGAACCTAAAATATAAATATGGAAACAGGAAGTTTTGGTGTCGCGGATATTATGTAGATACAGTAGGAAGAAACAGAAAAATCATTCAGGAATATATAAAAAATCAATTACAAGAGGATATTCTTGAGGATCAAATGACCATGAAAGAATTCATTGATCCATTTACAGGAGAAGAAATAAAATCAAAAAAGCGAAAATAATAAAACCACTTTAGTGGTAGCGTGAAAACGGAGTGCGGTTGGCGGACCTTTCAGTGTGTCTTTAGACATGGGCCAGTACCCCAGCGTTTCACGCGTAGAGCAAACCACCAGTTAGACTGGTGGTTCTGATTCTATTGTTTTAGAATATTTTCACGATACGCTTGCTGCTAGCCAAGACCATAGCGAATGTGCGAACAATCGCCAAAAAGTCGGTGGAAGGTTTTTCAATCAGAGTTTAAAAATAATTGAAAATTCTGATAAAGGTATATAATACTGTAACAATAGGTAAATAGTTCAATGAAAAGGGTAATGTTTATAACTTTTTTCTGATCTATTATGAATATAAATAGTTGGAAAGTTTCGTTGATTTGAACCTGAATTTTGAATAAAGGGGGTGATTCATGGGTGGATATAAAGAATCCTCGAGAAAAGATGTCCTGGCCAGACCTTCTCAAGGAAATACATTGGCGAATACCAATATATTTATTAGTATACGCCTCTTTACTAGAAAAAATAAGGAGGATTGACATGCATAGTGATGACATTATGAGTAGTGAAACGATGCTGTATATACCGGAGTATGATGCCCATGGAAACTTGTGCACACGCGTAGTAGAAAGGAATAACGAATATATTTCAAAATTAGCACCGACAAAATTAATGGATTATAATCTACGTTATTTTGGTTCTAGCTTAAGAGGGGCTTTCGATGGCTCGAGAATGATACTTGGAAAGTTGAATAAAAATCCAATAGTTGTTCATGAACAAAGTAATATTGTATGGTTTCCAAGTAAGTCTTATGTACGACGTGACTGTATATGGTTTGCTGTTCATCATATTCAGGACTATCTAGCTGTCGATAAAAAGAATACAAGAGTAATTTTTATGAACGGCTATGAAACTAATGTGGATCTAAGTGTTAGAGCATTTGAAAACAGAATTCAAAGAGCTTTTTTACTAAAATATAAACTGGAGAAACGAACAAAGAATTTATTAGTTCAATACGATCGAGGTAAAGTATTCCAACGTATGGTGAACGATGTTATTTTTGAGGATGAAGCTGAAAAAGACTGAAACGAATGCTGAGTTGTAAAAAAGTATGTTTTCCGCCGTAAAAACGTTATAATAAAAAGATCGGGGCTTTAATGTATCGATATTTAAACTTCTATCGTAGAAGTTTTATCTTCATTCAGCAGAAGACTCCCACCTCTGCAGGTGGTGAGATGAATGCGGATGTGATTCCTTGTCCAAACACCTACTGAATGAAGAAAGCCTCCGGCGGATGTCACGGATTTTGAGAGGAAGGAATAAAGGATGTTAGCCTAAAACCTTCGCATCCTGCGAAAACGGCTAACTGACCTGCGTCGTGCAGGCCTAGGCACAATTCAAAATCCGGACGCATTGTTTATCTGTGCGAAAGCAAAGCGACAGCAACAATTACGCCAAGGCGAAATTGATAAGATGGCCCCATTAATAATGTTCGGAGGATTTAACAATGATTGAATTAGCAAATGTACGTAACGCGTTAGACACTTCAGCCAAAAAATTGGCGGATTTCAGGAGGTCTCTTTGACTTAGAAAACAAAGAGGCACGCATTCAGGAATTAGATGAAATGATGCTTGAGCCAGGCTTCTGGGATGATCAGCAAGGCGCACAGGTAGTCATTAATGAGAGCAATGGCTTAAAGGCCATTGTTAATGAATATAAAGATTTATTGGAAACACATGAGAACCTAGATATGACGCTAGAGCTATTGCGAGAAGAGCCTGATGAAGAATTGCAGGAGGAGCTAGGCAATGAATTAGTAGAATTCCAGCAAAAAATGGGCGATTTTGAGCTGCAATTACTATTAAGCGGTCCATACGATCAAAATAATGCGATTTTAGAGCTACACCCAGGAGCTGGTGGTACGGAATCTCAGGATTGGGGCTCAATGCTGCTTCGTATGTACACACGCTGGGCAGAAAAACGTGGTTTTAAAGTCGAAACAGTTGATTATCTTCCTGGCGATGAAGCAGGGATTAAATCTGTAACATTGTCCATTAAGGGTCACAATGCTTACGGCTATTTACAAGCAGAAAAAGGTGTCCATCGTTTAGTACGTATTTCACCGTTTGACTCTTCGGGTCGTCGTCATACATCATTCGTTTCTTGTGATGTTATGCCTGAATTCGATGACAATATTGAAATTGATATTCGTACAGAGGATTTAAAAATTGATACGTATCGTGCAACAGGTGCAGGTGGTCAGCATATTAATACGACAGATTCAGCTGTTCGTATTACACACATTCCAACTGGTACTGTCGTACAATGTCAGGCAGAACGTTCACAAATTAAAAACCGTGAAAAAGCCATGACGATGCTAAAAGGGAAACTCTATCAATTAGAGATCGACAAGCAGCAAGCACAGCTAGATGAAATCCGTGGTGAACAGAAGGAAATCGGCTGGGGTTCACAAATTCGTTCATATGTATTCCATCCATATTCAATGGTGAAGGATCATCGTACAAATGAAGAAACAGGTAATGTAGGAGCGGTGATGGATGGTGATGTAGATCCATTCATTAATGCATACTTACGTTCAAAAATCGGGTAATGAAAGCCCCTCAGAGGCACAGTAAAATTGTGCTTTTGAGGGGGTTTTTTTGATTCTAAATCAATTATGCCTCGGCATAATTGATTTAGAATCGGCTTTGTGCTTGCACGAAGAACTCCTTTCCGATTTCATGACATCCGCCGGAGGCTTAACTTCTATCAGCGGATGTTTGAACACCCACTGATAAGTGACTTAAAACTGTATTCATCTCGCCACCTATAGAGGTAGGAGACTTCTGTAGCTGAAAGAAGTTAAAAAGGTGGATGAAACGGAGTGTCTTGGCTAATCTCCTTACGTTCATTCATGTAATGCTTATAGAGCATCGATGCATTGACAAATTGCTTACTAATCGAAGCATATTGAATAGACAGTTCAATCTGTTTATTATTTTTCAGTGTGACGATACAGCCCATTCTACTCGGTACAATATTCGCAATGGCGTGAAGTCCAATCCAAATATTGTGGACAGAGTTTGGCGAATATGTTGGGAGAAAAATACATGGATAACCGTAATCATAAGCAACAACGATTGGAAGCTTATGTTGATTACCGAAAAAGCGTTTGGCGGAATGTCTTGCTGCTTCATAAGTTGTTCCTAGTGAGACACAAGATTTTCGTAATATATGCATTGGTTTCCGTGTGACGATCAATTCATTGTGCTTATCAATTACCCGTGTGAAAATTTTAGAGTCATACTGAATTGGCTGAAGTAAATAGGTGTTGAAAGACATTAAATATGCATTGACGTAGTTTGCTGACATCTATGTAAGCCTCCTTTTTCTATTTGTTATTGAAGTGTAAAACATAAATTAAAATTCAGAAAATATAGACAAAAGGAGAAAACCATTGCTGTTTCAAGCAATTTCTCTAAGCAATTGCTTGAAACAGCAAGAGATTAATAGTAAATCGAAGTGATTTTCAGTTCTTAAACATTGCATTTTAATTTCAATTTTCATATAATTTAGAAAAGGATCGAGGTGAGATCGTTGGATAAATATTATTCGTATACAGATTTTCTAAAAGCCGTTGGTCAGTCAAAGAAAGTTGATGAGGCAGAGAAATTATTAAACGAGATTTATTTAGATTTATTTTTAAATCATATCCAGCGTAAGCATCGTGAAGAGCAGCTCATGGTTCTGATAGATAGAGCGCTCGATGAAAAAGATGAAAAGGCATTTCATCTATACGCAGCCGAACTAGTAGCTTTACACCAAGATGCAAGTGAATAATATGACGAGCCCGTTCTCCGCTTATTGGAGGGCGGGATTTTTTTGCTATTTTCGTACTAGCTGATCAGTTTTATCGGCTAACTACCCGATCAAATTCTTCACCCCACCTGAGCGTCTTTCCCCTCTAAGGTCATGCATTTACATCTTCCCATCTCGATTAACTAACATTTGGAAAGGGTAATCTATTTATAGATAGGCTGTAATTGAATTTTTAGTACATACGTTCTATCAGTGTCATCTTAAGTATAGCAAACGGAAAAATTTTTCACAAACATTCGTTCGTTAAATGTTCGAAATTTTAATAATGCTATGCTAAAATATATGTATCAAATTGGTAGGAAAGGACGGGGACATGTGTGCAAACATTTGATTTACAAGCGCCATATACGCCTAATGGAGATCAGCCACAGGCAATTGCGGAATTAGTGGAGGGTGTACGTGCAGGTAAACGTCATCAAACATTACTCGGTGCAACAGGAACAGGAAAAACGTTTACGATTTCTAATGTCATTAAACAGGTAAAAAAACCGACACTTATTATGGCACACAATAAAACACTAGCGGGTCAATTATATAGTGAGTTTAAAGAGTTCTTCCCTAATAATGCAGTTGAATACTTTGTTAGTTACTATGATTACTTTCAGCCAGAGGCCTATGTACCGCAGACGGATACTTATATCGAGAAAGATTCAAGCATTAATGATGAAATTGATAAGTTGCGTCACTCTGCGACATCTGCATTATTCGAGCGTGATGATGTCATTATTATTGCATCCGTGTCCTGTATTTATGGTCTAGGTTCTCCAGAAGAATATCGTGAAATGGTCGTGTCAGTTCGTACTGGAATGGAAATTGAACGTAATCAGTTGCTTCGAAAACTGGTCGATGTACAGTATGAGCGTAATGATGTGAGTTTTACACGAGGTACGTTTCGGGTACGTGGTGATGTAGTAGAAATTTTTCCAGCATCCCGTGACGAACAATGTATCCGCGTAGAATTTTTTGGGGACGAGATCGACCGAATTCGTGAGGTAGATGCGTTAACTGGAGAAATACTAGCAGAGCGTGATCATGTAGCTATTTTCCCAGCATCCCACTTCGTTACACGAGAAGAAAAAATGCGAAAAGCCATTGAAAATATTGAAAAAGAGTTGGAGGAGCGTCTAGCTCTTTTACGTGCAGAGGATAGATTGTTGGAGGCACAGCGTTTAGAGCAACGCACTCGTTATGATTTAGAAATGATGGGTGAAATGGGCTTTTGCTCAGGTATCGAAAACTACTCGCGTCATTTAACATTGCGTGAAGCGGGAGCAACGCCATATACGCTACTTGACTATTTCCCTGATGATTTTTTACTTGTTGTTGATGAAAGCCACGTTACTTTGCCACAAGTTCGAGGGATGTATAACGGTGACCAAGCACGTAAAGGTGTGTTAGTTGAGCATGGCTTCCGTTTGCCATCAGCACTAGATAACCGCCCTTTACGTTTTGAAGAATTTGAGAAACATATACATCAAGCTATTTATGTATCGGCAACACCTGGCCCGTATGAGCTTGAGCATTCTCCAGAAATGGTGCAGCAAATTATTCGTCCAACAGGGCTGCTTGATCCACAAATTGACGTACGACCTATTGAAGGGCAAATTGATGATTTAATCGATGAGATTCAAGGGCGTATTGCTCGTGATGAACGGGTGCTCGTTACAACATTGACGAAAAAAATGTCAGAGGATTTATCAGCTTATTTGAAGGAAATGGGCTTAAAGGTGGAGTACTTGCATTCAGAGATTAAGACGCTTGAGCGAATTGAAATTATTCGCGAGCTGCGAAAAGGTACTTATGATGTTCTAATCGGCATTAACTTATTACGAGAAGGGTTAGATATTCCTGAGGTTTCTCTTGTGGCGATTTTAGATGCTGACAAGGAAGGATTTTTACGTTCAGAGCGTTCATTAATTCAAACGATTGGACGTGCTGCACGTAATGCTAATGGTCATGTCATTATGTACGCAGATAATATGACGGATTCGATGAAAAAGGCGATTGAAGAAACGAAGCGTCGTCGAACAATGCAAATGGCGTATAACGAAGAGCATGGCATTACACCGAAAACGATTGTGAAGAAAATTCCTGATGTTATTCGCGCGACACAGGTGGCAGAGGAAGAAGAGTCTTATGTAACGAAGGCAACGAAAGGTAAGAAGCTGACGAAGGCGGAAAAAGAGCAGTTACTTGCTACACTAGAAGTAGAAATGAAGGAAGCAGCGAAAGCACTCGATTTCGAACGTGCTGCTGAGCTGCGCGATACAATATTTGAATTGAAATCAGAAGGGTGAACGGCTTGTGAAAAATACTGAAATAGTCGTGCAAGGCGCACGAGCACATAATTTAAAAAATATTAATGTCACAATTCCACGCGATCAATTAGTCGTGCTAACAGGTTTATCGGGCTCAGGGAAATCATCATTAGCGTTCGATACGATTTATGCCGAGGGACAACGTCGTTATGTGGAATCCCTTTCAGCTTATGCACGTCAATTCCTTGGTCAAATGGATAAACCAGATGTTGATGCGATTGAGGGATTATCTCCTGCTATTTCAATCGATCAAAAAACGACGAGCCGTAACCCACGTTCTACAGTTGGGACAGTAACGGAAATCTATGATTATTTACGTTTGCTATTTGCGCGCATCGGTAAGCCTATTTGTACGAATCATGGTATTGAAATTACTTCCCAAACAATTGAGCAAATGGTCGATCGTTTATTAACTTATCCAGAAAGAACGAAAATGCAGTTACTTGCTCCAATGGTTTCAGGGCGTAAGGGAACGCACGTAAAGCTACTGGAAGATTTAAAAAAGCAAGGTTTTGTTCGAGTACGTATCGACGGCGAGCTACGTGATTTAGATGATGCGATTGAACTTGATAAAAACAAAAAGCATTCAATAGAAGTAGTCGTCGATCGTGTTGTTATGAAGGAAGGTATCGCATCACGTCTTAGTGATTCCTTAGAGACAGCATTACGTTTGGCAGATGGGCGTGTACTTGTCGATGTGATGGAACATGAGGAATTATTATTTAGTGAGCATCATGCTTGTCCGTTATGTGGATTTTCAATCGGTGAGCTAGAGCCTCGCATGTTTTCATTTAATAGTCCATTTGGAGCTTGTCCAAGCTGTGATGGCTTAGGCTCGACACAAGAGGTAGATCTTGATTTAGTAGTGCCTGATTGGGATCGTAGTCTATTAGAGCATGCTATAGCACCGTGGGAACCAACAAGCTCTCAATATTATCCACAGTTATTAAAGGCTGTATGCGATCATTATGATATCCCAATGGACGTCCCAGTAAAGGATCTTCCGAAAGAACAGATGGATAAAATTTTATATGGTTCTGGTAAAGATAAAATCCACTTCCATTATGAAAATGAGTTTGGCAATGTGCGAGATCAAATGATTGAATTCGAAGGAGTTGTCCGTAATGTGGAGCGCCGTTTTAAGGAGACAACGTCTGATTACGTGCGTGAACAAATGGAAAAATATATGGCGCAGCAAGCATGTCCATCTTGTAAAGGTTATCGCTTAAAGCCTGAAACATTAGCTGTAAAACTAGCAGATAAGCATATTGGTGAAGTTACACAGTATTCAATTCAGGAAGCTGATACATTTTTCAAAGAGCTGGATTTATCAGAAAAGGATATGAAAATTGCTCGTCTTGTCTTACGCGAAATTGAAGAACGACTAGGCTTCCTTGTCAATGTAGGGTTAGATTATTTAACGTTAAGTCGAGCAGCAGGGACACTTTCAGGGGGAGAAGCTCAACGAATTCGCCTTGCAACACAAATCGGCTCGCGATTAACGGGTGTCCTTTATATTTTAGACGAACCATCAATCGGCTTGCATCAACGTGATAATGACCGTCTTATTAGTACACTGCAAAATATGCGTGATATTGGCAATACGCTTATTGTTGTCGAGCACGATGAAGATACGATGCTGGCGGCGGATTATCTTATTGATGTTGGTCCTGGCGCAGGTGTGCATGGTGGTCAAATTGTAGCGGCAGGCACACCGCAGGAAGTAATGGACAATGAAAAGTCATTGACGGGGCAATACTTAAGTGGCAAAAAGTTTATTCCACTGCCAATTGAGCGACGCAAACCGAATGGACGCAAATTATCGATTAAAGGTGCCAAGGAAAATAATCTTCAAAATGTGAAAGTTGATATACCACTTGGCTTATTCGTTGCAGTAACAGGGGTTTCGGGGTCAGGTAAATCAACGCTTATTAATGAAATTTTATATAAATCATTAGCTCAAAAGCTTAATCGTTCAAAAGTAAAGCCGGGCGAACATAAAGAAGTAACGGGGATTGATGAGCTCGAAAAGGTTATTGATATTGACCAATCACCAATCGGTCGTACACCTCGCTCTAATCCTGCTACGTATACAGGGGTTTTTGATGATATTCGAGATGTCTTTGCAGCAACAAATGAGGCAAAGGTACGTGGCTATAAAAAAGGTCGCTTTAGCTTTAACGTTAAAGGAGGCCGCTGTGAGGCTTGTCGTGGTGACGGTATTATAAAAATTGAAATGCATTTCCTGCCAGATGTTTACGTGCCATGTGAAGTCTGTCATGGGAAGCGTTATAACCGTGAAACGCTGGAAGTGAAATATAAAGATAAGAGCATTGCGGATATTTTAGATATGACGATTGAAAACGCAGTAGTATTCTTCGAAAATATTCCGAAAATCCAGCGTAAACTACAAACGATCGTGGATGTAGGATTAGGCTATATGAAACTAGGACAACCTGCAACGACTTTATCTGGTGGTGAGGCACAGCGTGTAAAATTAGCCTCTGAATTACACCGTCGTTCAACAGGAAAATCATTCTATATTTTAGACGAGCCGACAACGGGCTTACATGCGCATGATATTGCACGTTTACTCGTTGTTCTACAGCGTCTTGTAGAAAATGGCGATTCAGTGCTAGTAATCGAACATAATTTAGATGTCATCAAGACAGCAGACTACATTATCGATTTAGGACCTGAAGGTGGAGACAAAGGTGGTACTATTGTGGCGACAGGTACACCAGAAGAAGTCGTAGAAGTAAGTGGCTCGTATACAGGGAAATATTTAAAGCCAATATTAACAAGAGATCGTATGCGTATGGAAGCTGTTTTAGCAAAGGCTTCTCAATAATTATAAAAAGTTCGCAAACTACCTAATGGGGATTTGCGAACTTTTTTATGTGCACGAAGGTAGATGTCGATAAAAATGAAAAGTTGGATGATAAAAGTTGAAGGTGTATCGATAAAATTCAAAAGTTGGATGATATTACGATAAAACGTATGTCATGTGGATAGGTTGATTGGAGTGGAGGCTGGACGCCACCTGGAAAGCGCCCAGCCGGAACGGAAATCAACCCCACGCTTATCGTTAAGAGCTTAAAAAAGATATATCCCCAATATTTTCATTTTTATGGTGAAACTTTTCACAAAATGAATCGTATAAATAATATAACGAACTGAGGGAGGCTATTTTAATTATGCAAAATGAACGTAAACGAATTTTAGAACTTGTGGAAAAAGGAACAATTTCAGCGCAAGAGGCGATTACATTATTAGAAGCATTAGAGCAACCTAGCAAGTCCACTCAAAATGTTATGAATGATGTGGCAAATGAGGACCAACATTCCTCAACAGAAAAAGAGTCAGTCTTTAAAAATGAAAGTCACAAAGATGAACAACCACAAAAAGATGAAGATTTCTCTGAATATTTACAAGAAGAAATGCGAGATTTCCGTAAAGATTTAACACAAATCGGTTCACTCTTTATGGATATGATGAATACGGCAGTAAAAAAGGTCAAAGAATTTGATGTCACTTCTCCATTTGGTGATAAATTCGAGTTTACACATACGGAAGAAGTTGCAGCTGAACATGTAGAAAAAATAATTGTTGAATTACCGAATGGCAATTTTTCTTTAGAAACTGCTGAAGGAGATAGCTTCCAAGTCATTTGCAAAGTAAAGGCACCTTTTGTTAATGATAGTGAAGAAGAAACACGTGCTAATTTCCTAGAGCAATTCGTTGTTAAAAATGATGGAGATTCACTACGAATTTTAAGCCAACTTAAGCTTGCTCAAGTAAATGTTAAAGTACTTGTTCCAAAGGATAAATTAGAAAAATTATCAGTACGATTAATGAACGGTAGTGTTACATTACAAGATACGGATTTCGAGCAATTAAAAGTAAAGACATTAAACGGTGCGATTAAAGGCTCTAAGTTTAACTTTGGAAAGGCAGAAGTGGATTCTTCTAATGGTTCGATTGAATTAATAAATGTTCGTGGTAAAGATTTAGAGGCTGAAACATTGAATGGCCGTGTCTATTTAGATGGCGCATTGGATGAAGTTGAAGCAAAATCGGTTAATGGACATGTTGTTGTCACAACTTGCTCTACTAATTCATCGAAAATCAAAGCACAAACAGTCGCAGGAGCTGTTGAATTGTATGTGCCGCGTACAATATCGTTAAGCGGTAAAATTGTTACGAATTTTGGTAAAGTAGATGTTGGTATTCAAGATGTTTCAAAAATTGAATTACAGGATCAATTTTTATCAAAAGTAGTACGTTTTGATAAAGAAGTAGAGAATGCTAATCGTCTATTTATCGAAGGTGAGTCTAAAACAGGTGCAGTTTTAGTACGCTATACAACAACTGACGAGCAGCAAATTTAACTCCTTTCAGCAATTATTTTGTGTAGCGAAAGCGCAGCGTCAGCAACACGGTTTTATCTGTGCGAAAGCGCAGCGTCAGCAACAACACACGACTGAGTGACCAACATCAAGTTGGCCTAAAGCCTCCGGCGGATAATAATAAAAAGCATTCAGGCTATGCAAAACAGCATAGCTTGAATGCTTTTTTATTGCTTAAAAACATAAGAAAAACAGAAATCGACTTCCCTCTATTGAGCTCGATTTCTGTTTTCTTATATGTCGAGTTTATGCTATTTTTATGGCAATCAAATAACGAAATAACAAGAACTACCACGTAATGAAATGAAAATGTAATAAAAAAGGGAGAAATAGAATGCTATAATAGATAATGAAATACCTCTTACATGGTAAGAGATTTAGGTGGTTTAAATATGATAGAAATGAAAAATGTGACAAAGAAGTATCCAAATGGCGTTGTTGCGACAAATGGGCTTTCCGTAAACATAAAGCAAGGTGAATTTGTCTATGTTGTAGGTCCAAGTGGTGCAGGTAAATCTACATTCATTAAATTAATGTACCGCGAGGAAAAAGCTACTTCTGGAGAAATCACTGTTAATGGCATAAATTTAGCAGGATTGAAAAATAAAAAGGTACCTTTTTTACGTCGTCAAATCGGTGTTGTTTTCCAGGACTTCAAACTGCTACCTCGTTTGAGTGTTTATGAAAATGTAGCGTTTGCACTTGAGGTAATCGAGGAAGACCCAATAGAAATTCGCCGTCGTGTAATGGAGGTTTTAGAGCTCGTTGGCCTGAAGCAAAAGGCAAGAATGTTCCCTAATGAACTTTCAGGTGGCGAACAGCAACGTGTTTCGATTGCACGTTCTATTGTGAATGTGCCGAAGGTCGTTATTGCGGATGAACCTACTGGGAATCTTGACCCTGAGACATCTTGGGACATTATGAATTTATTCGAAGAAATTAATGCAAGAGGTACAACTATTGTAATGGCAACCCATAACCGTGAAATCGTAAATACGATTCGTCGTCGAGTAATTGCAATTGAAGGCGGAATGATTGTCCGTGATGAGCATGGAGGTGACTACGGCTATGAAGTTTAATACGGTAAAACGTCACTTCCGAGAAAGTTTTAAGTCTCTTGGTCGTAATAGCTGGATGACTATTGCCTCAGTGAGCGCAGTAACAGTTACATTAATATTAGTAGGCGTATTCGCGCTAATTATGATGAATTTAAATAAAGTAGCATCTGATTTAGAGAACGATGTTGAAATTAAAGTGTTAATCGATGAAACAGCAGATAAAGCTGCTGAAAAAGCACTCATGGAAAAAATAAAGAAATTGCCAGATATCGCAGAGATGACCTATTCGACAAGGGAAAATGAATTAACGAAATTAGTAAAAGATTTTGGGGACGATTTTAAACTATTTGAGCAAAGTAATCCATTACGTAATGTTATTTATGTGAAGGCTTCTGATCCTCAGCAAACAGCTGCTGTTGCTAAAAAAATTGATAAATTTGAGTATACATATGACGTTATGTATGGTGAAGGCAAAGTAGAAAAGCTATTTAACTTCTTAAATATTAGTCGCAACGTAGGGATAGTGCTTATTTTAGGATTATTATTTACAGCGATTTTCTTAATTTCTAATACGATTCGAATTACTATTATTGCACGCGGTGATGAAATAGAAATTATGAAACTTGTCGGAGCAACGAATTCATTCGTGCGTATACCATTTTTATTAGAAGGAATGTGGCTCGGAATTTTAGGTTCTATTATTCCGATTGCGGTCATCGCAACCCTTTACCACAATGTATATAGAATTATAGCTCCTCGATTAAAAGGCGAACTTGTTCAAGTACTTGATTTCTCACCTCTTGTGTACCAAGTGAGCGGTCTATTATTACTCATCGGTGTACTAATTGGTATTTGGGGAAGTTTCATGTCAGTACGTAAGTTTTTGAAAATCTAAATATCGTTAGGCTTCAAACAAAACGAATTTTTTAAAAAATTAATAGTCGAAAAGGAGTTCAATAGGTGAAAAGTATGGCGAAAAACTCAATGAAAACACTTGCTACAGCATCTGCACTATTTCTTTTTATCCAAACTCCATCAGCGTATGCAACTAGTTTATCGGATTTAAAAGATGAAAAAAAACAAATTGAATCAAAGAAAGATGGCTTGAATTCATCCATCAAAAGTAAAACAAATGATATTTCTACAAATGAAAACAAGCAACAAAAATTATTAGATCAAATTCAAACATTAAATGCTGATATCGACAAAACTAATAGTAATATCAAAAATGTATGGGCAGACATTCAATCTGCAAATGAAGATATAAAAGCTTTAGAAGGTTCTATTGCAGAACTTCTGCATAAAATTAAAGAGCGCGATTTATTGTTAGAGGAGCGTGCGCGTGCTATTCAGGCAGGTGGTTCCGTTAGCTACTTAGACGTATTACTTGGTTCTAATAGCTTTGTAGATTTTATTGATAGATTCTCTGCTGTCAATACATTACTAGAAGCGGATCGCCAAATTATCCAAGACCAAAAAGAGGACAAGCAAAAATTAGAAGAACAAAAGCAAGTCTTAGAAGAAAAACGCCATAAGCTCGAAGATAAAAAAGCTGAGCTTGATCGTTTAAAAGCATCATTGAACGGACAGAAAACTGAGAAGAACAAATTAATTGATCAATTAGAAAAAGAACAAGAAAAGCTGAAGTCAGAAAAAGTATTGCTTGAGAAAGAATATTCTGAGGCTCTTGACATTAGTGCGGAATTACAACAAAAAATCATTGATGAGCAAAATCGATTAGCTGAAGTTGCTCGTCAACAAGAAGCAAAACGTAAGGCGGCCGCAGCTGCCGCAGCTGCAGCCAAGGCATCTAATTCAAGCAATAATGGTGGTGGGTCTTCAATAGTCAATGCTCCACAAACAAATGGTACTTGGATTAAACCAACAAATGGTCGTTTAACATCGACTTATGGATGGCGTGAGTTTGGCGGTTCTGAGTTCCATTATGGAGTCGACCTTGCAAATAGTACAGGTACTCCAGTTTGGGCAGCAGCTGATGGTGTTGTGTCCTATGCTGCACCACTAAGCACGTATGGTAATTGTGTCATCATTACACATTCTATCAACGGTCAAATTTATACGACAGTGTATGCACACTTAAATTCTTTCAATGTTAGTGTAGGTTCAGAGGTATCCCAAGGTCAGCAAATAGCAGCAATGGGTATGACTGGACGTGTAACAGGACCGCACTTGCACTTTGAAGTGCACATCGGTCCATGGAGAGGACAAGCAGTCGGAAGTGACAATCCATTGAAATATATTCCGATTTAACTTCTTTCAGCAAATGTCTTTTGTAGCGAATGCGAAGCGTCAGCTTTATGCCGAGACATAATTGATAAATAGTGAAAGCTATACATTAGGGTTCTTCTAATGTATAGCTTTTTTTATATTTATCGGGTATTCACACATTTACAGATGAAAGTGAATGCCCCGGCACTTCTGCTGAAAATCTTGCTAGTCATGATTACGTAGTGTCAATAAACCGAGGAGACTTGGTAGCAGCTTTGAAACGTTGGAAATCTTCATATTGTACTTGTAGAAATAATAGAGTTGGATAGAAACAGCAAAGTGATGGATAGAATCATAAAAATGACAGATAGAATGTCATTAAATTTCATGAAGAATCTGAGTGCCGTTTTTTAGGAAGATTTTTTGAACACAGTGTGAAATGACAGTTCATATAAAGATTATATGCTATGCTGAAGCTATCTTTTCTTGTGGAGGATTTAGTAGGTGATTAATACAGAATGGTTCTCTATTCGGACACTAACATTACCAGCAACAGCTGTCGCTCTTCTTGTGGCCTTTTTCATTGTATGGCTAGTTTTACGGGTACAATTTCCGAAGAATTGGGCGGGGGTATATGGTGACGCAGTCTTTACCTTTATTGTCGTTTGGAAATTTAGCATAATTGTCACTGATTTTAAAGCTGTTATCGCTCAACCATTTGCGCTCCTTTATTTTAATGGTGGAACAATTGGTGTCTTTTTAGGAGTATTGGCAGCATCATTACAGCTTTTGCTGAAGCGACAAAAAATTCAGTTTGACGCAACTGGGATCGCTGCTTGTGGTTGGGCAATCATTTTAACGCAATCGATCTATCAATGGCTTGTGGTGTTACTAAATGATAATCAAACCAATAGCGAAATGATTACTTTACTTGTGCTAAGTACACTAACAGTCCTCATATTGTGGAAAATAACAGCTATCAATCGTGCATTATTTTTATATACGATTGGTCTTATGATTGTTGCTCTCTTTCAGCCACATGGTTTATGGCAACTGGCTGTAGGGGTGAGCGTCATATTATTGATATTAGGTATTGCGATTCAGCATTTTGCTGGCGTATCTAAATGATGCTGTTCAAAGAGAAAGTACTAAATTATTGGGAGGTAAGGAATGAAAAAAAATATTGGGCTGCTTATCGTCGTGTTATTAGTAGTCGCGATGATTGGTACATATGTTAAACAGCAAATTGATAAGGATCGTGAAATTGAAACAGCTTCTCTAGGGAAAGAAATGGATGAACGAAAAATTGGTTTAAACAATGGAGATACGCCACCGGATTTTACTTTAACAAGTTTGGACGGTAAAGATGTGACATTGAGTGAGCTTCGTGGAAAAAAAGTCGTGTTAAACTTTTGGGCAACATTCTGTCCACCGTGCAAGGCAGAAATGCCACATATGCAAAATTATTATGAACAATATGCAAAAAAAGATAATGTAGAAATAATAGCTGTCAATTTAACACAGGCTGAACGAGATGTAACAGATGACGCAAAAGTAGATTCTGTAATGACATTTAGAGATAGCTTCAATTTAACTTTCCCTATTTTACTTGACCCGAAAAACTCAGCCGGCTTAGCCTATCAAATATTAACGATTCCTACAACCTATTTTATTGATTCAAATGGATATATTCGACGTGCTGTTAAAGGGCCAATGAATGCGGAAATGTTAAAAAACTATGTAGATGCATTAGACTAAACAAAAAAATAAAATCAAAGAATCTGCTCGTTTTCACAAAGAAACGAAGCAGATTTTTTACGTAAATATTCCCTAGTTTATAAAACGTCCATGATTCGTGAAAGGATACCCGCGGTAGGAAGGGAAATACCCGCGAATGACGAAAGGATACCCGCGGTAGGAAGGGAAATACCCGCGAATGATGATAGGATACCTGCGCTAAGAAGACAAATATCCGAGATATGCAATAGAATACTCGTAAAATAAAAATCATAGAATTCAACAAATTAATTTGAAGATTAATCTTGTATGTTTGAAAAATTAAATTCATACAGTAAAAGAGACGGAGGAGGGAAGGTTTGCGCAAAATAATGGCTGGTGTCGGCGTACTTGCTAGTAGTCTATTGCTAGGTAGTGGAGTTTATTTTGACTGGTTTAATTTAGGGGATAAAAAGGAGCCGGTCGTAGCAGAGGTTGATTCGATTAATGAAGCGTTGAATTTAATTGAGGAAAAATCTGTATACAGTACGAAAAAAGATGCATTAGTAGAGGGGGCACTTCGTGGTATGGCAGATGCTATTAAGGACCCTTATAGCACCTATTATTCGAAGGAAGAAGCGGAACAACACCGACAAATGTTAGCCGAGGAAAGAGTGGGCATTGGAATTGAGCTATCTGAAAATAACGGAAAATTTATTGTTGTGTCTCCAGTTCGTTCGTCCCCAGCAGATAAAGCAGGAATGCGCTCTCTCGATGAAATTGTACAAGTTGATAGCGTTCGAGTAGATGGTAAAAAGATGAGTGAACTAATGCAATTAATTCAAGGAGAGAAGGGGACGAAAGTAACTATTGTCGTCTATCGTCCAAGTGAAGATAAACATATTAAAATGACGATGGAACGAGCGGCAATTTCCAATAAAACAGTAACGAGCGAAGTAGTGAACGTAGAAAATACTCCGCTAGGTTATGTGGAAATCTCACTATTCGGTGAGAAAACGGCCAATGAATGGGTTGCCGAAACGAGTAAATTGCTTCGGAAAGATATAAAAGGGTTAGTAATTGATGTGCGGGATAATCCAGGTGGTTATTTACATAGCGTCGCAGCGCTACTAAGCACAGTATTGGAGAAAGGCAAAGTGTTTGCCTATATGCAAAATGCTGAAGGTGCTATGGAACCATTAAAAACGGAATCAAAAAGCTTTGATGAAAAATATTTACAGACAATGTACAAGATACCGATTGTTGTGTTACAGAATTCGGGTAGTGCATCTGCTAGTGAAGTACTTAGTGGCGCTTTAAAAAGCTGGGGACGTGCTTCCCTTGTTGGTGTCAAGAGTTTTGGAAAGGGAACAGTACAGGAGTCTTGGTCTCTGAAAAATGGTGGAGAGCTTAAACTGTCCACAAATAAATGGCTGACACCAAAGCGCGAATGGATTCATGGGCAAGGTATTGAAGCTAATTTAGTTGTTGAACAAAATGAATTATTCGCTTTTCAAATGCATCCACTATCAGGGAAGTTTAAAGAGGGCGACATGAGTGAGGAAATTGCTTATACGCAAAATGCTTTAAAAAAGCTAGGCTATAAAATTGCTCGTTTAGACGGTTACTTGGATGAATCGACGGCGGAGGCTGTTAAGCTTTATCGAGAGGATAAGAAATTGACAAAGGCAGAAGATAATATTTATCTGGACACTACCTTCTTTAACAGCTTGAACGAAACGTTGAAAATATACAAAGGGGATCGTCAAAATGATTTGCAGTTCCAAATGGCGACAAGCTTTTTATTGCACAATATTGAAGAATAAATAATAGTAGGTGTGCTGATTTGGGGAATGTAGACCGGTAAAAGGATTTTTTTATTGATATTTTGCTTTTGTATCCCCATTTTATAGTGATATAAATAACTTAATCTATCACACTTAATAGGAGCATGTTTCGATCAATTTTTTCAAAACATGCTCTTTAGATATGTTCCCATATCAAGGTTATATCGTTAATTTAATCAAACTTAATTACTAAAGCCCCTCATTAGCTTAATAAGGAAATGTAAAATGATTTTCTATGACTCTTATAGGAGCAATAATATCGAGTTGGCAGCCCACGATTGAGTCGGGAATTTGAAATGTCATTAGAGTTTAATCCGATAGTATTATTTAGCTGTCGCTTAATCAACTATATTGAAAAAACTTATTTGATTGAAAGTGTTGACAGATAAAAAGCTATTGTGGTATATTTTAATTCCTGTCACTTCGACAGCGAAAACGAATAAAATGTTTTGAAATAGTTATTGACAAACGTATTGATGTTTTGATATAATTAAATCCTGTCGTCGAACGACGGTGAAAAATGAACCTTGAAAACTGAACAAGCAAAACGTAATCAATAAAGTTTTTAGTAGCTAACCTTGAGTTGGTGAACGA
>NZ_LITM01000022.1 GCF_001275675.1 Lysinibacillus sp. FJAT-14745
TTCGTTCACCAACTAAAGGTTAGTTACTAAAAACTTTATTGATTACGTTTTGCTTGTTCAGTTTTCAAGGTTCATTTATAAATGTTATCTCTTTGTTAAGAGTCAACTTTTATATAATAACATGTTTTACACAGGATGTCAAACAGTTATTTTATTTTCATGTTGTTCTAGCTGCATGTTTAGCAGCAACTTTTATATAATATCATCCACTCCATAGAACGTCAATAGTTTTATTCGTTTTTTTTTAAAGTTTTATAACCTAAACCTTGGCCACGATTTTAAAAATTGAATAGTACGGTTTCTTCCAATCTCTAAAAGCGTTTCTTTAGTCTCTTCATCTAAATCAAATTGTGTGGAGCTATAATCATCGACAGGGATGAAAATAATATCTCTTTCATGCTGTCTTGAAATATACCTTTCATCATGAGCATCTTTCATAGTAGAAAATAAAGCTTCAAATAAATTTAATCCATTTTTAATTTCATGTGGGTGTTGTTCTTCTCTACGTCTACTCAATTTAAGCCCTATAATCGGTCGCACTTTACGTCCTTCTCTATCATCAAATACCCATAACGGAAAATTACTCAATACGCCGCCATCTACAATAACCGAATCTCCTTTTCCTGTTTTTAATGTAACTGGTTCAAAGAAAAATGGTATACCACAGCTCATACGTAAAGCACTGGCTACAGAAAAATTATCCGCATCAATATGATACTTTTGTAAATCATCTGGTAAAACTATCATTCTGCCATTTGTTAAATCTGACGCCACTAATTTTAACGAATCTCTAGGTAAATCTCTGAATGTATAAACTCCTTTTGCAGCTAATTTCTGAAAAAACCATTTTTCTAATGCTTTTCCTTTATATAAACCTAAATGATGATAAACATTAACCCACTTCATAAACGGGAATGGTAAGATTGTTTTCCTTGGATCTAGTAATGAAGGTACATCCAACTCTTCCAACATAGTTTGGATTTCTTTTCCGCTATATCCTGCAGCAATAAAAGCAGCTAATATGGCCCCAGCACTCGTCCCAGCTACCCGTTTAAAGCGAAAATTTTCAGCTTCTAGTACTTGATACGCTCCAACAAGTGCAAACCCCTTCAAACCACCACCAGAAAAAACACCATCAATCCACAAAATTCCCTCTCCTTTTTCAAGTAATCTTTACATTATAAGAATCAGTAACGAAGATTAGAACTAAAAATACAGGTTTATGTCGAATTACTATAGCTCTTGAAATTACATCTATAAAAAAAAGGATTAAGCACTGTATATAACAGAGCCTAATCCTTTATTATTTCAGATAGCCAATGGTTATAAAAAATAATGGGTTACACTACAAATAACACTCTAAATTTTTTTATTAAACGAATGCTAAATCTTTAAACATAATGTATTGATTCAGATCTACATTTAATAATCGCTTGTTTTCCTCTAAATTAGGTGCTTTATGAAAAACGACTGCAAAAGTAGAATTATCAATAATGTCCATTATTCGATACTCTAAAATTTCACTGAAATTTTCTTTAAATGCTTTATGATTAATAGATGCTACTTTATTGAAATCCATAGTCGTATTTATTTTTGCGCAATAGTAACTATAAATAGAATTATCCATATTACTCACTATACTTTCCCAATCTGGCTTTTGTTGTTTAAAAAAGTACTCACATGCGTTTATCCCATAAGCATAAACACCAAGCTCATTAGTACAGATCTCCGAGAATCTTAAAGAATTCACTTCAATTGGAACAATTTTACCTTCTTTATCAATACGTATTTCAATATGTATTGGCAATAATTTCAAAGCAAAAAATGATGAGATAGTATTTAAGAATGTATTTATTTTCATCAAAGATTCTTTTATTACTTGCTTGCTTGTATAATATATTCGGTCACTCATATCTTTTTCATGTCTAAGCATTCTTTTAAATAAATTGAGAATAATTGGTTGTCCATCCTCTGAAAAATATGCATCAATGGTATATTCATCACCTTCAATAAATTGCTCAATAATAAATGACTGATTATAAATATAATCCCGCGGGTACGCTAAACTTGCAATATCCATTTCCCTTTTAAGTTGTTTTATCGTTTCATCGTATTCTTCTAATTTATCTATACGATGCATACCTATACTTGAATATCCACTTACAGGCTTTACAATAACGGGAAATGGAAGTGGCCTTACATCTATCTCTTCTAAATCTCTTAGGAAGACTTCCTGAAAAAAGAAATCTTCATACTGTCTACTCATTACCTTTCTAAATGTAACTTTGTTTTTCAATATTTCTGTAACAGTAGTTAAATAATTATTGGGTGTATATCTTGATAAAATATTGAGTCCATCTTCAGAGCTAAATAAAATAGGACTGTTTCCATTTTCTAATTCTATTAATAAATCCTCTATCTTTTTAATATTCATATCAGATTTATTAGGAATAAAAACATCATTTAAACTAACAACAGGAATTTGAAGCTTTCTAACAGTATCTGCTAATAGTTCAGAAACATAAGGTTTATCTAAAATTATCAACTTTTACACTCCTATTTAAACATTTTGAAATTCATATCCATTTATGTAATTAAATAATCATTGTATATATTTACAGGAAAACAACAGCTTTTATTTTAATATAAAGTACCCATTAAATCCATTTTTTATTTTCCAAAGCATAGGTATTAATATCCTCAAAACTTAATTTATATTATTTTATACCTATAAAATCTTAGTTATATTTCACTACTTATTTAATTTTTCTTTTATAAAATGAACTTATGTCTATAAAAAAACGAAAAGATATTATTTTATAGTTACTTGTCTTGTTTAAATGGTGACCACTATTTAAACATCTGCCCTCTGCTGATTAAGTAATTTTTTATTGTTTCTCTTTTACGATTCGGTAAAATATCAATCGCTATTGTAAATGTACACTCATTACTTGATTCCATTCCTCTGAGTAGCGTTGATACCTCCGCTAAATCATTAATATCAGGGTATTCAGGAATGGCTTTTGTCATCAGTTCACGATAATGTGCCTCTTGATAATTTAGTTTTGCTTCACTTATTTTGTGTTGCGCGATTAGTTCCATGTTATAATAAATCCATAATTGATTATCGTACACTTGTAGCCCTACTTTTTTGCCTTGATACCCCGGTGGTACGGAGTATTGATTGGACTTGTAGGAAATCATGCTGGATGCATTGACTTTTACAAGCGTATGGTTGATTCGATAGGAGTCTCTTACTCGATCAGTTGGTAGCTGGAGTAAGTGATTCCTCTCTTTTTGCCATTCTATAATCGGAATTTTATTCGTCCCTTGATGAATTTCATGATTAATACGATTACATAGTTTTTCAATATAGGCTTGTAATTCAGCTATATTAAACTTCCCTTGATAGGCGTGGATTTCATCTAGTAATTTCATCGTTGTCTCCACTTTTCCTTTCGTTTGAGGACGACCTGCTATACAGGGCTTCACCTTAAATCCAAAATCCTTCGCGAATTGCGCAAACTTCGCATTCACTTTTCCCACAAAATGTTCTGTTCGTACTTCATCCATCACGGTTTTCATATTGTCAGTAATGAGCTCTTCTGGTACACCACCCATTTTTTCAAACATATCAGTGAAGAAAGAACATAAAACTGCCTGCGATTTGGAAATACTCATATAAAAGAATCGCATACGAGAGTGGCTCAGTACTAACACGGCTATATTAATCTCCACCTGTTCACCATCACTTGTTTCATAAAGAATACTTTCTTTCCAATCCAACTGTGCTTGTTTGCCCATACGTGTTTCATAACGGATACTGCTATGTAAAGAAGATAGGCGTTCATCTTTCTCAAAGTAAGCCTTAAATTCTGGCGTATTGGCAATATAGGTACGGAATGTAGATTGTCCACAATCTAAACCGTGGTTGTCTTTTAAATATTGCCAAAGATTACGTCGATAATAAAATACCTGCTTAGAATCTTCTGATAAGAGTCTAGCAATAATCGGATAGAACTCATCAATTTTAGATGGCTTATTACGCTTTGTTTTTGGTATAAAGCCATTTAGATATTTATCGATTGTTCGTCGATCTACGCCCATGTCCCTTGCTAATTTACTTTTATTAATCTTCATGTTTAAATGCTCCATTACTTGTTTAAAATATGCTAAATCTGAAAGACTATTAATTTTAAATTCTGTCTCAATCTCTAGTTGAATATGCATACTAACACCTCGGTATTAGTATGAAATGAAAGAGCATTTTTGTACATCGTTAGTCAAGCAGAAATGTACATATTTAAATTAGCATTTATAGTACATACAACCCGATTCGATCGCCTACTTCTTCTATTTTCGCAATCTCTACATCTTTTAATCCTGGGGATATTCATGTTAAAATGCATGTGCACAGTTCACCTTCTATTACTTGTTTCTCGACAATTCAAGTATATACATTAGTAATCTGTGCTTTTTATGCGTGTAATTGTGTGAATACCCCATATTTAAAACCAATAGAAAAAGAGCAACTACAATAACCTAGTGTTTTGTAGTTGCTCTTTATAAAAAAAAACAGCCAGCACTCAGCTGACTGTCTATATTGCCTAGCGACGTCCTACTCTCACAGGGGGAAGCCCCCAACTACCATCGGCGCTAAAGAGCTTAACTTCCGTGTTC
>NZ_LITM01000023.1 GCF_001275675.1 Lysinibacillus sp. FJAT-14745
TTTTCGTGCCTGGAATATATTACAGAAAATTCAGTTTAAATATTAGCGTGGAATTATTTTAATGCGACGCTAGTGAATTCTACTAACAAATTGTCATAATTTTTTTCACTCACTTTATATTTTTCTGGAATATCATGAGAGTAAATAAAATCTTCATTCTCCGAAGTATTAAAATAAAAGTACACTACTCTAGAACCGTCTAATATTTCAGCATATAAGTAAATTTCGTGCCAATTACCATCTGGTATCATATCTATTACATGCTCTGCTATCATAGGGTACATCTGATTCATCTGTTGTTTCATACTTGTACTAACCTCCAATTTGATTTTGTATTGTAACCTTTTGTGTCCTACCACCATTGATTGAGTAATCCACTATAAAACTATCAGGTCTAGCTGAGTCTCCAGTGTATTGAGGTTTTATTTTTACATTTACGGTGCCTCCTTAATTAGAATAATCTTTTAATCCCTTTTTTGAAAAATATACTTATCTTTAATATACCTACTCTGTAAAAATTCTGTAAAAGTATCTGTAATCTTATAAAAACCATCTTTCTTTTTGCCTTCAGAATAAAAATAGACTGCAGGATCTTCACCCTCATCTAATTTAAAGAAACAAAACATACTTCCTTGACTCATCCAAAATACAAAGTCGTTAGGAGTAAGGCTCAACTGCACGTTATTTTCTTCTAATACTTCTGCTCCCCATGCGTTTAATTCCAATAACTCGTCAAAAAAACATGACTCACCTCGTAAAAAAGTATGTTTTGTTCCTCCACCCATTACTTCAAGAAACTCAATGTAAGCTTCAGGAAGTTTATTATTTCCTATCAATTTTTTCACTTCATTTACTTCTTCCTTTGTACAAGGTTGCATAGGAATTTTGTCTTTTTGAAGTTGGGCAACAAGTTCATTTAAATACACCATTTATTCCCACCACCCCTTTTTCGGAATTAATTCAACACGAATTACTTTGGAATTATGAAATCTGAATTCCTTTTCATGAAGGAATTTGAAAGAAACGGATTAAGGCAAAATTAAAACGAGTCCGGTGCAAAACCGAACTTATTTAACCTAACTGGCCTAATGAAATAACCGTGTCTAACTTTTAGGGGTCACTTCAAATGCCATTTTAGCTAATCCAGATTTTTTATCTATTAGCTCAAAAAAGCTGGCAACTGATTTAACCATTTTTCAAAGTTATCAGCATCCTTTTCGATATTATTCTCTTCATGTGAATAATAATAGACTCCTGTATTGGGGCATTTATTTGAGAGAAGACAAAAGTAGTCTCCATTACCTACACTATAAAATGGAATTAATTCCTTCTTCCACCCGCCAAATTTCATTTCATAGTCATAGGTAAATTCAATAGTGTCATTTCCATTTGTTTTACCATTGGAAACATTTAAAATGTCCCCTGGAAAGGAATATTCAGTCATTAATTCAATAAAAAATTTAAATTCCATTGGTAACTGACACCCGTACTTTTTCTCTATCTTTTCCCAATCACTAAACGAAGGAATATCTAAATCCCCTAATTCTTTATCTAAAATACTATCTAATAATTTTGCAATCTCATCTCTTGTCACTAACTTTTCCTCCTTTTAAATCCCTTCTCCTGGTAGTATATACTCTTTGCCTCTTTCATTATAATCTTCTACCAAAATATCGTGTTGTATCAAAGTGTGTCATATTCCTCCGTGTATCTGTCGGTATCACTACTATATTTTCTAACCCCGTTTGTATATCATACGCAACATCACAGCTCACAATTTCTACTCAGCTTGCACGCTTCCCTATCATCTCTAGTATCTCTTTAAAATGTGAGTAATGCCCTGGTCTTGTTTCAATCCTTAGGGTATGATAATGTCCTTCTGTTTCCCTAAAGTTTTTAAAATAATATGAAAGTATACATCGTCACTTTTCCGCATGTGCATTTCATAGCTATATTTTCCACTATAAATCTTCATGTTCACTTTATATTTCTGCACTCCCACCATAAAAACACGTAAAAATGAAATGTGGTACATCCTTATAATCTATAACAAATATATCTATCGAAACCTCTATTTCCATCACCTATTCTTCCCCTTGTATGTTAGTACTTATATAAAATTTAACACTTAATACACTAATTAAATAATCGTAATCTTTTCAATTTACGGATTTAAACAGTAAGCCCGAAATATAAAAAAATAAGCGCACCTTCTCGGTACGCACGACGAATGGCCATCTATCCTAATTTTTTTTC
>NZ_LITM01000024.1 GCF_001275675.1 Lysinibacillus sp. FJAT-14745
GAAAAAAAATTAGGATAGATGGCCATTCGTCGTGCGTACCGAGAAGGTGCGCTTATTTTTTTATATTTCGGGCTTACAAAGTAATGACTACTTTTATTTGATAGTCAAGCATTCTCTTAGATAAGTAATAAAAACTTGGTGGCTCTTGTGAAAATTTAAACCTACATCAAAAGAGTAGCATAAATCCTTTGGAAATTGGATTTTACTGCTACTCTTTCAAAAAAACGAGAAGAAAAGGATGAAAAACGAGGGATTTCAAATCAGAAAATTGCTGTAGTTGTAGCACAAGATCGAAATAACAATATTATTGCGAGGATGGCGGGTAGAGGTCGTGTAAAAGCAGAAGAAATTGATGGGGTTATCGGGGATTATATAGCCCATTCTTCTTTGTTATGCACGGATACCGCTACCAATTATAAAAAATTTGCAGCAGCAAAAAATCTTAAACACGAAACAGTTAATCTTAATCAAAATCAACGAGTAAAAAAAGGGATATTTCATATACAACACGTTAATAACTTACATCGCCGTTTGAAAGGATGGATGGAACGATTTCAGGGCGTTGGTACGTATTATTTGGATAGTTACCTTTACTGGTATCGTTGGCTTGAGTTACATAAAAACTTGGCATTTGAAAATCGGGTAGAGCAAATGCTTATTTCAACTTGTCAAAAATCTAACTATTTCACAATTGAAGCAATAAGAAAAGGCAAAGAGCACCATTTATCAGATGCTTTTTAAGCGGATTCAGTGGTTTACTGTTATTCAATTAGCGAAGCAAAAAGAGGTTTTCGCTGAATTAATATGGCTCATCACCAAAATCCGGGGATGACAAAATCAATGACCTGTTTCCAAACGTAAACGGAGGAAAAGATGGG
>NZ_LITM01000025.1 GCF_001275675.1 Lysinibacillus sp. FJAT-14745
GTCTGAATCAGCGTCTTACTGGTTACAGTAGACAGCTGAACGATTTCTCGCTTAACTTGTTGATCAGTCGATTCTGGCTGCATCACAGGTTTTATTTCTACCGTTTCTTCATAATCAGCCAGCAAATCCTCCCAATAAGACAACCCCAAATCACGATCCTGCTTCTCCATCCATTGGATGTACTCCCCATAGGACGCGGTCTGTTTCTTTTCTTCCGCTACCATCCGTGCGAGGTCAGACAGACTTCTGCCGCTCTTGAGCATTCCGTAGAACCGGTTGAAATCGCCGTACAGCATGGACAAACACCAGCCGTCCAAGATGATATGATGATAGTTCCAAATCAACTTGTGGCTGTCATCACCAAGTGCGATGTAGTGGATCCGTAGCAACGGCTCCTGTTGCAAGTTAAATCTACGTTGGATGTGACAGTCTGTGATGTGTGCGATTGTTTTCTCCTGCTCCAACTCGTCAAGCCCTGACAAATCCGTTCTTTCATATCCGATTTCTCGGTCATGTAACAGTACCTGTCTTGGTTTGGAGAGCTCTTTGTACACAATCGCCGTTCGCAACACGTCATGTCGCAGAGCGAGCAGTTTCAGCGCCTGCTTGATCATCTCTTCTTCAACATCACCACGGATCGAGAATACGCTCTGGTTGACATAACCCGTCGATTTCTCGTCAGCAATGTTGTGGAACAGCATCCCATCCTGCAAAGGCGTAAGAGAGTAGATATCCTCAACCCTTGTCTCGAACCGGT
>NZ_LITM01000026.1 GCF_001275675.1 Lysinibacillus sp. FJAT-14745
ATTGTCGGATTGTTTATCAATACCATCCCGATAAGAGTTCGATCCAGAGAGAACATGACCATGTTGGAGCTGTTGAATGAGCTTCAAAATCAGGGGACTGAGAGCGATCAGTATTCATATTGCTCTCTTGCTGAAATTCAATCTTTGAGTCAGCAAAAAAATGAACTGATCAAAGTCTTATATGCATTTGAAAATTACTTTGTTGATGAAGAAAAGCTGAAGGTCGAAGAAGGCGGACTTTCGTTTGAAATCGAGTCGGGTCGAGGGCAGACCAGCTACGATATTACCTTGAGTGCCTATTTAAAAGGCGACAACCTGATTTTCAATCTTCTTTACAACCCTCATCTGTACGTGAAAGAGGAGATCCAAAGCATCTTGTCCAGAATTCAAGCTGTCTTGGAGTCGTTTGCTGCCAACCCAAATGGGAAATTGTCGGAGATCGAAGTGATTACTGAACAGGAGCGAGTCCAAATTCTTGGTGAGTTCAATAATACGGCCCGCGAGTATGCTAAGGACCAGACGGTCGTGGAGTTGTTGGAGGAGCAGGTACGGAAATTCCCTCATCG
>NZ_LITM01000027.1 GCF_001275675.1 Lysinibacillus sp. FJAT-14745
TTTGTAAGCAGGCCATATCGTTCCCACTCCTTTACCTGACGGTAAAGAGGCAAGTATTGGATGAACTTATCATAGATAAGTTTTGCTAGAACGGTAGGTCCCGCAATGCTTCGCTGAATGGCAGCTTGTGGGGCTTTCCCACGTTTCATCTGTGCTTTTTGTGTGGCATCCATTTTACAGTGCTTGCACTCGTAGGCATGTTCAATATGCTGGATGCGCATCATTTTTGCCGGAATGAATTTTGCTTCTTCACGCGCAATAGTTGTACCGGCTTCGGTCATTTGGCCGAGGCAACAGTCGCATTGTGTATTGATGGGATGATGGTGAATTTCTTAGATTTCAATCCCATTTTGAAAAGAATCATTCCGTTTTTTCTTATGTGATTTACGGTTAACAGTATAAGTAATCGTCGCTGTGCTTTGTTCTTCTGTGTGCTCAGATTCGTTAAAAGACGGATCGTCATCGAATAAAGAACATTGACCATCTGGTGCTTGATACTTTGATTTTTCCGATTTTGAACCGTATAAAGCTTTTGTTAATTGGCGAACTTGTTCTGT
>NZ_LITM01000028.1 GCF_001275675.1 Lysinibacillus sp. FJAT-14745
AGCGAACAGGAGAAAGAGAAAGTTCTATATACTTTTAATGCTACAGAAGCAGAGTATCCAAAAGACAAAACGATTATTGAATTGTTTGAAGAACAAGTTAAAAAGACACCGGATCATATTGCAGTGGAATTTAACGAACAAACTCTTTCCTACAAACAGCTCAATGCGAGGGCAAACGATGTCGGTCAGATGTTAAGGGAGCTGGGCGTTAAGCCAGATAGCATTGTAGGAATTGTCACAGATAGGTCACTCGAAATGATCATTGGAATCTATGGCATTTTAAAAGCTGGTGGGGCTTACTTACCAATTCACCCAGAGCACCCAATAGACAGAATCAAATATATGATAGAAGATAGCGAAACCACAGTGTTATTAGCGGGACCAGGTAGTACAGATGTCACTAAAGAACTACAGGACATGACCAAAATCGATTTGATGGAATGTACAGAAGAATTGGAAAATAACCTCGAACATGTTTCCAAATCAAATCATCTGGCCTATGTCATCTATACTTCTGGAACTACTGGAAAACCGAAAGGTGTCATGGT
>NZ_LITM01000002.1:0-9883 GCF_001275675.1 Lysinibacillus sp. FJAT-14745
AAAAGTTCTTCAACGTATGTTCGCCATTTCAAAGGAAGCGCATGCCAAAGAAACAGGCGTGTAAAACCTGCGAATGACAATACTTCTACGTCTGTTTTTGAATGGATTCTTGTATGTATAAACTTCAATAAAACATAGGCTATTAACGCTGCGAAGAGCTGACTAAATACGTCATTGGGTGTTGTACCAAATAACACGGGCACATTTAAATTTTGTTTGATCCAGCGAAAGAACGATTCAATTACCCAACGTTCCTTGTACATGCCTGCGATTTCTTCTGCCGTTACATAGCGAAGATTCGTGACAACGCGTACAATGGCACCTTCGTAATCGGTAAACTCGACAACACGGTGTCGTTCTTCGGTTTGTTTTTGAGCAGTGCCTAACGTGCAGGTGAAATCAGCGACGATATTTGTCCCTTCAACGGCCGTTCTTTTTAACGATTTTTTACGGTTTAGCTGAATATTATCTTTTAATCGAATGACAAAATCCTGTTTTGTTGTCACATATCGATCGACTTTATCAATGGAAAAATAGGCACGGTCGGCCACTAAAATAAAGTGTTTATCTTCAAGTAGGACACCAATTGGGCCATCATGCTTAAGCCCAGTCGTTTCAACGATTTGAAGGGGCATCCCCGTTTGATTTGTATAGCTGACGTGTAGTTTTATCCCTGAACGTTCACCATGGTAAAGAGCCCAAGGTAACCGATTTTTCCCGACTGTAATTGTTGTCGAATCAATCGCCAGAAGTTCTTTTTTCACCTTTAGAGAGCGCCTCGCCGATCGATTTAATCGACTGACAATCACCTCGAAAATCCGTTTCACGATGAGGTAATTTAGTTCACCTAAACGTTTGGAAAGCGTGGAATAATCTACTGATTTCAAACCTTGCGCTGGGGCAACATCTGCAGCGTGCCGCAAGCTTTTCCATTCAAATGTAGCAGCACCTACCAAGTAGTTTAAAAGTGTTGGGACATCACATTTACGAGCTTTGTCTTCAAACTGAAATTCAGCGAGAATCTCGTCGATTTCTTCCTGTGAAATAAAGTTTTGAAGTAGTGTGAAAATCGTGGTATTCTTAGCCATGAGAGATTCCTCCTTGTAAAGGTTTGTGTGGTAACTTACATTTTACACGGAATCTCTCTTTTTTATTAGTTTTTTATGGAGAAAATTAGTTAATCAACAGACGTGNTGGTAACTTACATTTTACACGGAATCTCTCTTTTTTATTAGTTTTTTATGGAGAAAATTAGTTAATCAACAGACGTGGTAATTTATATTAAAATATGACTATAAAGCAAAAGGAGAAATAATTTATGGTTGAAAAATACGTGCATCACATTTGCATACAAACGAATACATATGCTGAGTCTTTAAATTTTTACACAGAAGTATTAGGTTTTGAACTAGTACAGGAGTCACCAAATTTCCACGATAGACATATTAATACTTGGCTAAAGCTCGGAGCCTTTTATATTGAACTCCAAACTGGGAAATATCATGAAGATCTTGATGCATGTAATTCAAATGCTCAAGGCATTGTCCACTTCTGTTTATGGGTTGATAATCTAAGTCAAGAAGTAGAACGATTAAAAGATATGAATGTTAATTTTATTCGTAAAAATGACGAAATTATTTATAAAGTTGAAAATGGTCAGCTTTGTAAATTAAAAGCACCTGAAGGAACCATTATAGAATTTCGCGATAATAAAGGAATTTAAAGTGATCCGGGGATGGATTTTCTTCATCCTTTGCTTTCACTAAATTTCGAACGTAAATTAATAACTATTTCCCAAGAATACGCCAGGTCTCATTCTAATGATGAGTCCTGGTCTTTTGTTTAAATGGCTTAATGAAGCTATCCTAAGATTTTCACTACTTATAATCCTCTCATATTTTGTCCAAGCTATATACAAAACCCCTTTACTCCACAAAACTACACAGAATTTCTAAAAGTAGGGATTAAAAAATGAAGAAAAAAATTGCGTTAATAGTGAGTTTAGCAGTTGTACTATTACTTTCGGGATGTTGGGATGTTACTGAACCACAAAGAATGTACTATATTGACGGAATTGGTATCGATTATAAAGATGGCCAATATGAAATATATATGCAAATTATCAATTTTTCTACTGTTGCTAAATCTGAAGCGCCTCCTTCACAAGCACCACCGTCAGAAATTGGATTTGCTAAAGGTAAAACGATGGAAGAAGCCTTTTTTAAATTATATCGCTCCATCGATCAAAAAATATTCTGGGGACATATGACTTTTCTTCTTTTCTCAGAGGATGCCTTGAAAAATGAGCATTCGATACCTGTTATTGACAGTTTTTTACGTCATCGGCAAACTAGATATCAAATATTGACTTATTGTACAAAGGATCACATTAAAGATGTTCTTTTAGTCACACCGATGTTAAATAAATCGTTAACAGCTTCAAAACTAAGCAATCCATTACGTACACAGGAAATAGAAACATATGTAGAGCCCGTTGATTTACGAAACTTACTTATCTCCTTAGATGAGCCGAGTCATGAAGTGAATATTCCATTTGTTTCAATCAACAAAAATTGGGAGACGACCGAAGAGCCCACAACGGAAACTGCATTAACAGGTTTCGGGGTAGTTTCAAAGAATGGATTTAAAGGCTATCTAATGGATGGGGATGCAAGAGGTATCCAATGGATGTTTAGTAAAAAAACTCGAGGAGACGTAACCATTAAATTAGACAATAAAGAAAAAGAATACTTATCAGTCGACTTAGAAAAATTAAGTACGGAGATAAAACCAATTGTAAAAAACAATGAAGTAACATTTGAAGTTGATATAAAATTAAATGCAATCATCAATGGTTTCAAAGGAAAAGTTAGCACCGATCAAATAAGAAACGGTGTTATTAAGGCAGTTAAAAAAGATATTAAAAAAACATATGACGAGGGCTTAAAAATAGATGTTGATGTTTTCCGCTTATCAGAACAGCTATATCGAAAAAACGTAAAGGTATGGAAAAAGATACAAAAGGATGGCAAGGTAACGTTAACAGAAAATTCACTTAGTAAAATAAATATTACCGTTAATAAAGTTAATCCTGGTCGAAAAACATTTGCTGAAACAATACAAGAATAGCTATATAAAACACAACTGTGTCAACTATCTAACGATATATTCAATTCATTGAAATAAATTCTCATTAGAACTTTGATTTTTTGTACTATGTGTTATAATGCTAATAATGGCTAAAACCATTACAAGGGCAAGACCAATTCTGAGCTGTAGCGTTGTCATACGCTACAGCTTTTTATGTTGTTACTTTTTGAAAATAAATAAAAATGTATGAGAAATTATGTATGAAAATTTTGAAGTTCGCTTACATATAAATTTAAACGTTATACCCTTTACGAATACTAATTCCTTGTTAATTCAAAGTTATATTTTTTGTTTCTAAGAACACTTCAACAGTCATATCTTCGACTTCTCTCGTATACCATGCAAGTTTGGCACCATAATTTTTTTTATTATAATTTACTTGCAATGGCCAAAAATTATTGGTTGCGTAGGTGTAATCAAATTTCACATATAGTTCCTTCCCTTCAGGACATTCCATAATAACTTTATACAAAGGGTTTTTTCTTTCTGTTTCAAATTTAATTTTTCTAATTTTAGTTAACACAAATGACCCTCCCTTTATTAAGAGATAGAATTGACTAGGTGTTATTCATTATGATTGCCTCCCACCCATCTGTGAAAGGCGCTTTAAGCATTGTACGAGACAACATCTAGCAGGTTTTTCAATAGCTTAATCGGACGACGCCCCACTATCACTGCAACTAGACGTATCACTGTAACTAGAAACATTGTCCGAACAATTATGTGTATTTGAATCTTCTACGGATACAAATGTAGCTGTTGAACTATAATCAATATGGGTACTCGCATGATTGGAACGACTTTTTGAACGATCAGAATTTGGCGATTCCTTTTTTAAGATGTTAATCACCGCCACTAAAATCATTAATCCTATCATTACAAGAAAGAATCCCATTTTTCTCTCCCCCCTTTCGGAAAACAACTTAATTTTATCATCCGGTGATTCAATTATCATATTTAACCATTTTTTGATTTAGAAGACGTTGATTTCCGCTACGAGGCTACCCGCATTTCTGAAGGCGAACGTCCTTAAAATTCGTTCGTCACCACATTGAACCCTAACATTTCAGCTTCTTGACGGTCAAAGCCTTCATCTAAATGCATACACCAAAATTTTGAACGTAATTCAGGGCGAACTAACTCACTCAGTTTTCGTAATGACAAGTGCACATTGCCTTCATAATCAGCTTTACACGTATCGACATAAACATAATCGTAGACCTTGTTCGATTCATTTGGATTTCGTAAAGATGCTTTCAGGCTATTTGTATCACCTGTATAATAAATAAGTTTGTCATCTATATATAATTCAATTGAATAAGAAGGTAACTCTTTAACATGACTAGACCATTCGAATAGTACTTTACAGAAATTAAGTGTGTATTGTGTATCTGATTGGCATTTTTTTGTTAAGCAATGAACGCCTGGGATAATACCATTAATAGTCAACAATTCTTCAATTTTCACATCATGAACGGAATATAAAGAAACATTAGGTTTTCCCATTTCACCATGGCCATAATAGCTATAAAAAATAAAATCAGCAAGACTTCCCACGTGGTCCGCATGAGTATGCGTGATCAATACATGGATGTGCTCGATACCTTCCAGTAAATTATTTTCCTTAATGCGGTGAAAAATATTGCTACCACAATCAATAAGCAACATCTGATTTCCTACTTTATAATACGCTGCATTATTACCTAATTTCGTATTGAATGCACTTCCTGAGCCAATAAATTTCAACATAATGCGAGCTCTCCATTTCCATTAGCTTGAGTTATTTTATAAACCACCTTTTAAAGCTAATTGTAACCTCATGTTTCTAGTACATACTTGAAGTTTTCTGCAAAAAAGCAACATCTTATTAGCCCTTTTGCGATATAGAAAACTTTTATTTTATAGTACCATATTATGAAAAATCAGGTTTTACATTGATCTATCTGAGGGACCTGCTCAAAATGATCTGAGTAAGGTCCCTCTTTATTGTCATCTCTAAAAAGCTATGAACTTGGTTAATATCTTTCACCTTGCGCTCTCAGTTATCCCCCTACATTTCCCCAATATTTTTTGACGTTCAGCTTCAAAATCTATAGCTTGCCCAGCTTCTAGATCACTATAATTTTCATGGCGTTGATGGAACCAATCTGGGACAATCTCTTTACGGCCTTGTAGATTGGATCGATTAGTACGTTGTTGTTTTTGAGCCGCAAATCGAAGTTTGTCCGCTTCTACTTCCTCAATTGTTGTAAACTTCTTCTTAATCCAATCGTCTAAAATCTTTTCAACGTAATTCCAACGAAGCACGTTGCTTTCTACTGCTTGCTTCATAGCATGAATTACTAGGTCTTCCGACAGATCATCAATCCAATGACCAATTTTATATGTGACATGAGCAGCTAGAGAACCAAAGCCATTTTGCTCGTAAAATTGGAATGCCGTTTGTAGTTTTGGAATGTTTTCTTCTGCGGAATGATCCTTATAATAATTATTATTGTTATTTAGTAAATTATTATTTAGTGATTTATTATTAATTAGTATTGCTGGATTTTCCGGTAACGGGTTTTCCGTCAATGGGTTTTCCGTCAATGGGTTTTCCATCACCGGATTAACCGTTATCGGATTTTCACTATACGGTTCAACTTGTGGTGTTTCGAACACTGAGAGTTCTACTTTCCTAAATTTACCGTTATTTGTTCTACCCTGTACTTTGTGTACATAGCCAGTTTTCGATAGCTCCTTAATGATGTTAGCAGTAGATTCACGACTGCATTTACTATGTGTAGCTAAATCAGTAATACAAAATGACCAATCATCTGGCAATGACAACATATAAGCAAGCAAACCTTTTGCTTTCCAGCTTAAACGAGTGTCATTCAGAAACCCTTTGTCTAACACAACATAATTCTCCTTTTTACGAACCCTAAATATTGCCATGATGTCCCTCCTTTTGTCTTGTAAGTACTTTGAGGCATTCCTCATTCATTAACTTATATACTGATTTTGCTCAAAATAAGGGACAAATATTTAGAATAAAACAGGGATTTTCTCGCTTAAAAAGGCAAAAAAATAGGACATGCTACAATTGCATGCCCTGCTTTTTCCTTTATATGGCCCGTCAACGTTTTATTTATATAACTCTTTATAAACAATTACTTTTAATGCCGTCATTTCTTCGTCTGTTAATTTACCTTCCATTTCTTGAATGACCTGTTCTTTCGTCATTGAACCATTTTGTACTTTTACTCTTATATTATTAAGCTCCGAAATCCCAACTTTTTGAATTAATACTTTTGTAGCCTCTTCTTTTGTTGTAAACGGTAATTTGCTGCTGTCTGCCGTTTTAGCCTCTTCCATAAATGATTTTAGTTGAGGGTCACGTTCAATCGTATTTTTAATTTCATCCATTTGCCCACTTTGCTCTAACTCAGTTGAAATATTATCAACGACCTTATCGGATGCAAACTTTATACCATAATGATAAACCCCATAACCAATAACACCGAGGATAATTACAATGATCAGAAGGAATTTAATGAATCTCATACTCTCACACTCCTTATACATTATAATACTATATAGTGTGGAAAGATGAAAAATGATAACCTTGCAAACAAGGACTTTTTCAATATTATTCCTCTTTTAACAAATCCAAGAGCCTATGCAAGGTGTGGATAGAGAATTTAAGTAAAAATTAATCTCCCGGTTAAAATTTTTTGACCGGGAGATTTTTGTTTATTTGACATACTTCAAATACTTTTTCACAAAATCTATAATGTAATGCACTTCTTCTTCTGAAATATTAAATAGACTGCTAACTTTTCGTAGTTTAGCTGGTGATTTTAATTGTTCAATTACTTGTTCAATTCTCATGTTTTTACATTTACGAGGGTTTACACAATCTCGAATCTGCTTGTAACGAAAGTAAGCATAGCGAGCAAAAGCATTTAACATCTCTCGCTCCTGCTCATCTCGTTGTAATTTTTTTGCAGCTTCATCGATTATTTCTGACTCAAATGTCCTTGTACCATCTGTTAATTGCATCGTACCACCTCTTTCGTTGCGTAAAGTTGATTGACAAACATGCTGCAACTTAATCAACTTGCATGAAGCTTGCCTCCATCACACCTTTTCATAGCTATTAGATGCATCAGAAAAAGCCACATCTAGTTAAATGTGACTCTTTTTGTATTTTTGTTCTGTTAGTGCATCCTAAACATTAACTTCATAACAGCTGTATTTCATTAACTCTTAGCTTCCGCTTCAATAAATGGTTTGTGTTTTACTTCCCTTTTCTTGTCTTTATTAATTTAAATTCTCTTATTTATCCATAGAACGACTCCGTTCCGCTAACAGTGAAGCTCTGCAATATCTATCTTTCCCCCACAACAGAACAGATTATAAAAAGCTACTTAAAAAATATATTTTTACTATAATTAAAATTATAGTTTCAATTTTTATCCAATGGAGCTTGAATTCCCCTTTTATTAAAAAAGACTAAAAACAGAGAGCGCAAGGAACTAGATTTATAGCCTATTTTAAATAGAGTCATTTTCCGAATTTTTTTCCATTCAGCTGAGATTTTTTGAAAAATTTTACGTTTTTAATGTAAGGAGGTGGATTTTGTGAATGCACAGCTTATAGAAAAAATCATAGCTGGTGATCAACAAGCATTTCGCATCATTGTTGATACATATAAGCAACCACTCGTCAGCTATTTAACGTATCAGACGAAAGATGAGGAATTGGCGAAGGATATTGCGCAAGAAACGTTTATTAAATGCTATGAAAACTTACCTAAGTTTAAGGGTGGCTCTTTTAAAGCATGGCTCTTTCGGATTGCGATTAATCAACTTATCGATTTTAAACGGAAGCATAAAGAAGTTGCGACAACACTTGAGGAAACGCCCTCATTATGCACACCAGAATCAGTAGTGATTGCAAAAGAACAGAAAGAGCTGCTACAACAATGGCTAATAACATTGGACGATAAAACGCGTCAAATTTTTATTCTTAAGTATGCTAGTAACAGCACATATGAAGAAATCGCTGAAACACTTCAAATTCCAATAACTGAGGTGCGAAATCGTCTTTATAGAACAAAAATTCGTCTACGAAAATCCAAGTTGAAGGGAGATATGAATGGTGAATTGCTTATCGACTGAAGAAATGTATGATTTTATCGATGGACGACTTGATGAATCAATGACGCAAATTGATACGCATATCCAATCATGTGCAAATTGCTCTGCACTATTTGAGGAGCTGCTTGAAACAGAACATGCACTATGCACCATGTTCCCACCTGTAAATGTTGATGCTACTTTTACAAATCAAGTAATGGATCAATTACCGAAGGAAAAGACTGAACTTCCAAAAAAACGAAACTGGCGGGCCACTTTCGCAACAGTTTTCGTCACAGCAGCATTATTATTTCTAGTATTTTCGATATTACAGAAAGAATCCTCAACCAGTTCTCCCTCTGTAATGATACGTGTAAAGGACGTCAAGGTAACCGATACTCTCATTGAAGTGACGTTAACTACATCCGGCTATAACGGTGGTGAACTTTTCTTTAATGAATCGAACGAAGGTAATGTAAATGATGTATCACTCGTTCTACCAAACGGAGAAACCCAATCAATTGGTAGTTATGCAGAACCATCAACTAATGAAATTACCTATGGGTTCTCATTATTTGATGTCCCTTACCCTGAATTTAAATTAGTTTTTGACTTTAAACACATATATGACATTGATGGACAATGGTCGTTTGAAGTACCTATTGACAGAAAGGAATTGTTAGCCAAAACGAAAGATATCACGCTTCATTCTTCTTTTAAGAGGGACGGCATTGACGTAAATTTCATACGGGCACAACATGGACCATACAACTCATCATTCAAATTTGAAACAAAATTCACGGATGATATGGCAACATTTATAGAACAACAAGTAGCACAATATACTGCTGATTTACCATTAGCTGAAAAAGATGCTTATGTAGGTTATAATGCACAAATTCTGTATGAAGTAATTAACGCAGATGGAAAAACTTTAAAACGCTCAATTCCTGAAGATAACATAAATATACAGAATGATCGATATGCTCATACCGACACACTTAGCACATATCCAAGCATACGTGATGGAGGACATTTATCTGTGATAGGTGCTAAATTTGAGTTGCCAACGAATGTCAGACATCCACTAACAGTTGACCAATTACCTTATACATTCACCTATAAAGATACAGAATATGAAGTGAAGCTCCTTCCAGATCAACGTCTTGAAATTTCTTCAGACGCAAAGTCAGCGACGATTAGTAGCTGGGATATTACAGTCGATCATAAAATAGCATGGGATACAGCCCGATTCCGAAGAGATAAAGAGAAAAAATATACGACCTTTACAATAAAGAAAGACATTCAGTTAGATTCTTTCATTCTTTACGGTCAAACAGAAACAAGATATGTTTATTTTGATAAACCAATTGATGTAGATGTTCACTAAAAGTGGAAACAAATTACTTTTACTCATAAAATAAATCAACTCGAAATAGTATCTATTTATAGACCTTCTGAATTTGACACAAGATTTATTCAGAAGGATTTTTTTTATTAAGTCATAAATTATAATATACATACATCTTTTAATTTGGCTCATCACCAAAATCCGGGGATGACAAAATCAATGACCTGTTTCCAAACGTAAACGGAGGAAAAGATGGGCA
>NZ_LITM01000002.1:11147-32827 GCF_001275675.1 Lysinibacillus sp. FJAT-14745
TTTTCACTTTTTTTCTATACTTTAATGGAAATTTATTGAATTTTTTGTGGTCAACCCCAAGTTATGGTGATGAACCTTTAATTTACTAAAATGGAAATATAAGGATTTAACAAAAAGGACGGATACAGATGAAAAACCAAATTTATGTGAACTGGAGCGGACACCATCTTAAACTGACTTGGCTACAAAATAAAAGTATTGAAGATTACAGCAAAGTAACAAGTGTACATGGAGTTTGTTTTTATCAAGGGAATGTTTTGTTAGTTCATGTAGACGGAAGAGGATTTAACTTTCCTGGAGGTCATATAGAAAAAGGAGAAACACCTGAAGAAGCATTTCATAGAGAGGCATTTGAAGAAGGCTATGTGAAGGGGCATATCAATTATATTGGTGCAATTGAAGTCAGTCACGAAGAGAACCCTTTATACAATGCGGATAGTAAGTACCCTTTAATCGGCTATCAAATGTTTTATAGCATGGAAATTCAAGAGTGTCTCTCATTTCTTCGAGAGCATGAAACGATTTCGCGCATTTGGGTTAAGCCGGAAGAAATACCTTATGTAATTAATGACCATAAGTTTGCACACTTAATATTACAAGCAGCGTTAAGGAACAAACCTTCTTTTAGGCTCTAGCTTCATACATGTGAAGCTTTTTAATTACATTAGAAAACTGAGATATTTAATAGTTTCAGATGCAATTCAGTCTTAAGATATTTCGACATTTTTTTCTAAGAAGAAAACGAATCAAGAAAAATAAGCTATTATGGTCAGTGATAATTGTTGGTTCATTACTTATATTTTCGGGTATCATTTTAGGTGTTGTTGGTGCAGCAATTTTAAACATACCTTTTATTCGAATGGATTTAGTACCAATAGGAGTTGGATTTTGTGGCGTGATGCTATTAGGTATGGGCATCACTAAATTGGTAGATGAAAAGAAAACTACTAAGGCACAGCTTATTGAGGAAAATGATGCACGAAATATTGTAATAAGGCAAAACGCCAAATCAAGAGCATTTGATTTGATGCTTCATTTATTCGGCTTCGGTCTTCTAGTATTAGCAATGTTTGATTATCTGAACAAGGTTTCCTTTTTTAGTCTCCTAGCCCTTTATTATAGCTGCTACGCTTATTACTTATATTGCGTTCAAATAAATAAGGAGAACATGTAGTAGATGTGACTTATACATAATTTTAAAAATTCACCTGTAACTTTCATTTTTTAATCTAATTCACAGGCATTTCACTATACAAACATAACTATCAAAGCATATTAATAGTAGTGTAAAGCTAACCTAGCTTTGCCCTCCTAGTTTGTGGTTTAGGGTCACTTTGGTTCGAGTGACCCTTATTTACTTCTCTTTCATCGTTATCCAAATCCCACTCATTTTTTATACCTATACTGATAAAAATATAAGCATTTTCTGATGAGTTATCTCAGATTTTGTATGATGAGATTTTCTTCTAAAGTTCCACGAACAATAACTCTGTGGCTTTTCTAACATTACTTTAGTAGTTCCATCGTTTAATTTGACTGTAGCGATCTAATAAATCATCTTCAGTAATAATTTGGAAAACCTCTTCTAATTATATTCGTATATTTATTAGAACCAACATAAGTGAGGTGACGAAAAATGATTGGTGGATATATTACTTGTATTGTTCTTGCTTTAATTATTATTTTTATGGGTTATCTTATCCATGTAAAAAAGAAACTGTGGCTTATTGCGGGTTATCAAGAAGATAGTTTTATTGGCAATAAAGATAAACTAGCTAAGCTATTTGGTGTTTTCTCATACATAGTAGGTATCGCTACTTTTCTATTACCTTTTGGGCTAGATTTTTGGGGTAACGTAAGCGGTATTATATATGCCGTTTGTATATGTATAGGTACAGTAGTAACTTTGGTATGGCAACAAATGATTAATAAACCACTTTAAAAAGAGTCTTTTAATTCCTTTAGATTATAATTTTTAAAACGTAATCAGAGGCTGAGTCAAAAGAAAAACTTTATAGAAATTTTAAAATATCCCCTTGAATTTAGACATGGATTGCATGGTCTACTTCAAGGGGACATTCATTTTTACTCACATTGTGTCATTTTAAAACATTTCGTAAGCCATTCCATCACTTTTATCTAAACGATACTTTTCTTTTATCTTTCCGAACGATGAAAAACATGTAAAGGTTAAATAATAAAATGACGATGACTGTTACTGCTAAAAAATATGTATCTTGAATCTTAAATAAGAAAGTATTCAATGAATTTAATAAACCCGCTGACATCAACAATAACCAATAATTATTTTTTCTTTTTGATTGATCACCGTTACTTAGATAACTAGCAGAAAGCCAGATAAAGAAAGGTAAGTAACACACAATTGAAAAAGTTAGAATAGCCCATCCAAAAAACGGCATAGTACAAACACCTCCTAGAACCTTCCTTATTTTATACGAAATTTGTAATAGTTTCAATTTTATTATTCTACATTCAAATGTTGCTTACATATTTTATTTCATAAGTAACCTGACACTTCGCTTTCGCTGCCATAACACTTGTAACTGACGTTTCACTTTCGTTACATAAAACAGTTGCTGAAAGAAGTTAAAAAGAGTCTTAGGCTCTTTTTTTACTTTTTAATCCATTTTCATGTTAACCTTAGAGTGTGATTTTATTAACGGAAAAAGGAGGATATAAAATGTCTCGTAAATTACGCATTTGTTCTCCCATTATTACTGCTATTTTATTTGTCATCCTTGTATTTATGAATTATTTGGGATATTGGACAGCAGATAGGTTTGTTCAAATACTATTTTTCTTTATTATGGTATTGTCTGTTTTCAATGCAGGTATTGAAACAGATAAAATTTTAAAAAACAGAGGTCGCATCAAAAAAATCAGCTAGGAACCTTATTAGGATTTTAAATTCTCCCCTTGAATTTAGACATGGATTACATTGCTACTTCAAGGGGATCTTTTTAGTCCATTATTATTTTTCTCCAAATATCAAATGTTTATTAATTGTCTACATACTTTACTTCCTAAAATCAAAAATCTAAGCGACATTTTTCCAGGTGACCCCTTTTTCAATTGAGTAATTCCTCATAATATGTGACAAAAAAATTTTATCGAATTTTTAAACCTAAGGAGTAAAACCAAGATGAATACCTCCCCTCCTTTCTACGCCTAAACATAATATAGACTGTAGAAGGGAGGGATATTTTATGGGATATTACGGTGGGAATTTTGGTAACTGTTGTTACGGTGGCTATGGCGGTGGTTACGGCGGTGGCTACGGTGGTGGCTACGGCGGTGGTGGCTACGGCGGTGGCGGTTACTATGGCCATTGCCATGGTGGAGGCCATGGTGGAGGCCATGGTTCAGCATTCGCCTTAATTGTAGTTCTTTTCATTCTTTTAATTATTGTTGGTACAACATTCATGTATTAAATTTTCTAATACTTTAGTTTGTATTCAAATCTTTAATGAAAAAAGTTAATGCTATTTATCATTGTCACAATTAATCATTTCCATAACTTCTGTTGCTAAATATCATTTACCTAGTAATAGTAGGATAACTAACCAGCCTAAAATACTACAGTTAAAACAAAAAAGGTCACTTTTGTCCGAGTGACCTTTTATTTTGATTGTTCACCTTTTTAGAAATTCAAAAAACGCTCAAAAGTTCTGAGCGTTCTTTCCATTCAGTATCATTTACTGAAATAATAAAATAAAATCGCTACAATAATATTGGGTAATGCAATGTATAAGGAATTTACAGTAATTTTATTGCGCTCATCCCGATGTTCTGTTGTTTCGGTAGCAAAGTTTGCCCTAACCCTATCCCCACTAACCATGGACCCTGAAAAAACCATTGAAATGACGATAAAAATACAGCCTACCGTTCCTGAAATTAAATAAATCTTTTCCATTCCCCACAAAATCATCGATATTAAAACGCCGCAAAGTGATAAGAATATGCCAATTAAAAAATATCTCAATGCAAATCCCCCCTATCCTTATTTTGCGTTGGATTACCATATTTTGTTTCGATTTTTATAGCGCTAAGTTTGCTTTTTATTTAAAAACTCAAATCATATAAATGTACAGACTAATCCTCATAAGATTGTTTTAGCACTTACATGATTGCGTGTTATGCATGATCAGATGCATATACTTAACATTATTGCAATTTGTACAATAGGGTATTTATGTTACTTGCTTGACTCTTTACTTCCTAAATATTCAACAGCTAACTCTTGCTCATCGATATCTTTATCCAAGGAGACCTTATATGCTTTACCATTAGGTTTTGAACTAACGATTTTATGGATTTCTTGATCGATAAAATGAACTGCTACTCCATCATCAGCGGCAATTCCAGATGAGAGTTTATTAGCTTTAACCAAATTATGATAAGCTGGTCTTCGATTGATCTCTCCATCATAATGAGGACAATTACTACCTGGAAGAAACCCTAAACATGTTATCGGCTCTAAATCTCCTCCAAATGAATCTGTTATTCCTTCCTCGAACCAACAAATTGAACCAGCACTAATGCCTGTTAAAAGGATTCCCTCATGCCAAGCTGACTTAAAAATGCTATCTAACGACCACTCTTTCCATAAAGCTAAAAGGTTTTTAGTATTTCCTCCGCCAACATAAATAATATCTTTTTCCATAATAAAACTTTCTAAATCTCGAGTCGGAGGCGAAAAAAGTGATAAGTGGGACGGAATGCATTGTTGTGATTTAAAGAAAGAATAAAATTTTGCAATATAATTTTCCGAGTCCCCGCTTGCAGTAGGTACAAAGCAAATCTTAGGATTGGCCTTGTTAGACTGCTGTAAAATATATGTATCTAATAATGGATTATGAGGCTCCATAGAAAAGCCTCCCCCTCCTAATGCAATAATTTGTTTCATTTTTTCACCCCTGTTTGAAAATATTGTATTTTCTGATTATATAAAACTTGTAGAAGAAACGCACCCATTAGTTTAAAAAGCTTATTCATTTTATGACTGGTGTAGGTATACCATTGCTCCAATCCTTAATAAATGAGGATTGGTGAGGATTAACATTTATAAAAATGTCAGGTGTGTACTTTTATGAGGACCATCATCAAAGGTTAAGGCGATCACTTTTTCATCCGTATTAATATCCCACAAAATTTGTCCTGCTTCTTCGTAATACTTCCTTCCTTTGTCTGCATAAGATTTTTCATTGAAAAAAAATAAAAATACCCCGAAAAAGCACAAAGCGATCAGCAGATAATATTTCCTCAAGTTTTCACCTCCTGCAAATAATTATTTCTAATTCAGGCGTGTTGATTAGGGGTTTATTGAACAATTTCACCCTTATTCCTCAGCTTCCTAATAAAAATTTACCGTATAAATAATGCCAATTTTATAGATTGTAGCGAAGGGCTACTCGACTCCCGCGGGAAAAGCGATAGAGGAACGAAGGCTAAAACCATCACATCCTGTGATAACGCCTTCATGACCAACATCGTGTTGGCCCGAGACCCTACACGGAGCGAAGCGGAGGAAGCGGCTCGACGCTCGCCCGCAGGAAGCTTTGCTCTGTGCGAAAGCGAAGCGTCAGCGACAAAGCGAGTATCCCGTAGCGGAAATCAGCCTTTACTTTCATTAGAATTAGATAAAATTAGTTAATCAACACACCTGTTTCTAATTATTATTATTTGAGGTTTAAACTAAAAAATGCTTTGAATTTTGTTCTTTTAGCTGTATATAAAACCAATAACAATCCAAACTGTATGTTAAAATCGCACATTCCAATTCCATAATGTTATATTATTAGGAAGGAGTGTGATTATTTTGATAATAAAGGTAAAAGAAGATGATCTTGATTTTAATTGCTCCAACCTAAGTCAAAGATGTTTTGAATCACTCATAAAGATTTATAAGGTAAGAATGTCCGAAGAAACTACTATCGGTGTGAAAGAACGTTTTTATGAGGAACTTACGGAAGGTCAAAGAGCATTATTTATGTTTTATGTTTATTATAACCACATTAGTAAATCTCATATCGAATTATATTGGTGGAGTGCTTATTTCATGGCTCAGCCTAAAAAATGGGCAGCTCTCAAAGCATGTTTTAAGTATTTTAATGATGAACCTTTTCTTTTACTCCTTGAGAAAATTGAACAGGAACTAAAACAACATAATCACCCTACTACATTAGAGAATTTTTCAATCACTCGAGATGAATTAAATGATAACAAAGAGCTCCATGCATCATTTGAATCGCTTTATGCAATATTCGAAAATATCAATCCAGTTACTATAACAAAAATAAATACTGCGATCAAAAAGAATTTACAAGAGTTTATACAAATTGAAAATTAAGGAGTATTTTATGGCAACTATAGAAGACTTTATGAACCTTGACATTAGAATTGGCACTGTTATCCATGCTGAAGAATTAACGAAAGCAAGGGTTCCTGCCATTAAAATGAAAATTGATTTTGGAGAAGATATGGGAATCAAGCAATCCTCTGCTCAAATTACTAAACGCTATACGCCAGAAGGAATTATTAATAAGCAAGTAGTAGCAATCGTTAATTTCCCACCCCGTCGTGTGGCTGGCTTTAAATCTGAAGTTTTAGTGATTGGCGGAGTTCCTGTAGAAGGTGATGTGATTTTATTATCTCCTGATCAACCTGTACCAAACGGAACTAAAATTAGTTAAGTCTAGGATTTTGTGATTTGAAAATTTAATTTTTAATGAATCTATTTCACAGGCACAAAACTAACTTATATTACATCTACATCATATATTTAATAATGTAAAGCTAATTTAGCCTTATACCTCCTGACTTGATACTAAGGGTCATGAATGTGTGGCCCTTTTATTATTTTGTAACACTTAGTACCACACGTTAAAATTTTTGCTACATATAGTAGAACAAATCTCCTAAATCGAGAGGATCATAGAAAATGAAAATTTATTTTGATTGGTGCTACATCATTAAGATCTTCAAATAAAACATTCATGAGTTTTCGGACTCCCAACCCAATGATGAAAAGTTTTTTTCACAGAAAAAATAGAAAGGAGCGTGATAATGAAGAGAAAAAGGAGAGAACATTATGAAAAACAGACAAGCAACAACTAATGACTATGAGACTATTATAAATCTTTGGGATAGATCCGTTACCAAAACCCATGATTTTTTAAGTTTAAAAGATAAGGAAGACATTAAACAGGAAATTCCTATGTATTTCCCACATCTTGATGTGAGACTTTGGTATGCGGAAAATAAATTGATAGGTTTCTCAGGTACAAATAGTCAGCACTTAGAAATGCTATTTTTAGAACCTGCTGAAATTGGAAAAGGTTATGGAAAACAAATAATACAACAACTCATTAAAGATTTTCATATAAGGTCTGTTGATGTTAATAAAGACAATGAAAACGCAAAGATGTTTTATTTGAAAAATGGTTTCACGATTGTCAGTGAAGAACCAACAGATAGTTCAGGTCGCCCTTATCCAATATTACGTCTAGGATTGGAGTAACGAGAGAAAAGACTTTTCCGGCTGTTTAAAAAAGGATACGTTATGTAAATTATTTTTGCATTTATACCACTTTTAGTTATATTAATTTAAATTATTCCTGCCGCATTTATCATTTGGTTTCTAATCAAATTAATAAACTTGCAGCAGGAGCAAACTAAAATACTTAGAAGCATATCAGATAATAAGAACCAATTATGCCGTGACATCCGCTGAAGGCTTTAACTTCTTTCAGCAAATGTTTTTGTAGCGAAAGCAAAGCGTCAGCTACAGATGTTTTATGTAATGTAAGAGAAACGGCAGTTACAATTGTCTTTTGTAGCGGCAGTTACAGGTGTTTGAACACCCGTTGAAAAGCATCTTAAATCCGCATTCATCTTACCAACTATAGCGGCGGGAGACTTCTGCAGGGTCACAAATGTGGCCCTTTTATTTTTTCTGTCGTTGTTTCATTTTTTAGATATGAAAAGAGAATCTTTTGAGCTTGGAATTAAAGTTTAATAAAATAATCCACTAATACATTTTATTTAAAAGCAATAGTATGAGCATATCTTGCAAAAAGTTTAATCACTCTATTTTCTGTATTCATTAACTAATATCATGTAACTTCATTTTTTCTAATTCTTTCTTTCTTTTATTTTTTAGAGATTCCCTTCCTTTAGCCCAAGTTCCTAATAAAAACACCGAACCACCAACTGCAGCCTTAATAAGTGAAGATGTATTGACATTATCCATTCTAAAGGACCACCATCCGAAAATAAAAACTAAATATAGAATAGGTACAATTGCTCCCCAGTAAACTTTTGTTCTTCTAGATAAAAAAGATTGAATTCCTATTATTACAATGGCTATTAAAATGGCTATTATCCATTTATAAATTGGATCCATTATTCATCATTCCTTTCGCTTTTATATTTATCAATAATCATTTTTGCCGTTTCTAAACTCAACCGTTCATCAATTACCAAATTTTTAATCATATTTACAAACTCCACGTCTTCAGTATTGCTGTTCAGTTCAATTTTTTTAATTAATGTATCTAATTTAATCCTTACTGTCGGATAGGATACACCATAAATTTTAGATATATTCTTTAAAGACCCAGAATTAATTATAAATTTTCTTATAAATTCAACAGATTCTTTATCTAAAGACAAAATCCAAGCTGGTACTTCATCACGATTCATATCACCCCTCCTTTTCAATAATGTTAAACAATGATTAAATAAAATTCAAGTAATAATTAATATTATTTATTTAATTTTAAGGTTATTTTAAGATAAACTGCTTTTTTTAGACGGAAAAACTTTTCTTAGAATTAATGTTAGGTTTGACTATTGGAGGAATTACAGTTGGGATTGCAGGATGGATACTCGATTATTTATACTGGTAGGCTAAGAATTATTAATCAATTGATCAGTGCATCTTCACCTGTTGGAGAATCAATGCGGTTAACATCAAATTCCGCGAACAAATAAGTTAACCAAATTCCCAATATAATTAGAATGCTAAAAATTGATACTAAAACGACTATATATGTTCTTACTTTAAGAGAATTCGCAAACAGATAAAAAGAAATCAGTGTCAGTTTGGCAGGAAATAAATAACCGTATCCAATGCCTACAAGCATGTAAAAATAATAATTATTACTCTTTAATAAAAATATAAGCAAATCAAGGCCTATAACGAAAATAAAGAACTTCACAGCTGGCATTTTCATGTTTTCTTTTATCCTATCCAATCTTCCCCTCCTTGCTACTAATAAAAGTAAGCACAATAATATCGCTAGACTGAATAAAACTTAGTATCATAAATTCCACAAGAAGTATTCCTTTTTTAATTCCGACCGCAAGAATAATGCATAATTTGCTTACAATCCATCGGAAAAATGATATACACCATCCACTATATACCTAAACAAAGTACCTCCTCGAACCATTTATTTTTTAACAAAATCATTCCTCAAGATACTATAAATAATTTCTTTCAATACAGTTAAACGAATCATATGGAATAAAGTTATAAAATCCATTCAACTAACTTACTTCGTTAGTTGAATAGCAAACAATCTTTAAGAAAACACCCTAATCAAAAAAAGCACTAACATGCGGTCCGTCAGTGCCTCTCGTATTTAATATGGTGCTTATTTCTTCACTTTTGAAAGTGTCATACCATCACCAATTGGAATAATAATCGACTCTAGTTGAGGGTGATTTGCGACTGCTACATTGAATTTCTTCATCAATTCCGTATATCGTTTTGGTTTGGCATTTGGATCTGCCACACTTCCTGCAGCAAGCACATTATCAGTAACTATGATCGCATCGGGATTTGCTAACTGTACACAGTAATTTAAATAGTTTTCATAATTCTCCTTATCCGCATCGATAAAGAAAAAATCGAATCGTTCATTACTTTGCGCCAGCACTTCAAGGCTTTGTAATGCAGGCCCTGTTATATATGTAACTTGTTCACCAAAACCCGCCTTTGATAAATAACCATAAGCTAACTGCGCGTATTTTTCCTCTAATTCAAGAGAGGTTAATTTTCCATCACTGCCGAACCCTCTTGCTAGACAAATTCCACTATATCCACCGAGAGCCCCTACTTCAAGAATGTTTTTAGCTCCTGTCATTGAGACAAGCATTGTTAAAAGTTTTCCAGAGGAAGCAGAAACAGAAATGGCGGGCATTCCGTTTTCTTCAATGGATGTAATGACCCCCTCTAAAATTGAGTCTTCGCTATGAAACACAGTATCAATGTAATGATTAATTATTTTCATTCAGGTTCTTCCCTTCCTCTTCATGATTTAAAGATTTTTTATTATCTTCTTCACTGTCAGATGTAGCCATCGTTTCACTTTCATGTATTTCAAATAATTGTATGAACTCATTGATGATCATATCAATGGCTTTTAATTCACCCACTAATATGGGCTGAATAGATTGAAACTCTGGTTGCTCTAATTGTTGCTTAATCGTTGCACGCTTTAAATTCATCATCTCTAAAAAAGCAATGGCTCTTCCACGTCGGAAAGTTTTAGCTCCGCGTTGATGAGAGCCGTCTCTCCCTCTGTGACGTCCCCCACGATGATGTCCCTCTTCTCGAAATTCCTTAAATTTTTCGCTTCTCATTTGGTATCCCCCTTTCATCGTATACATTTGTACACAGTTTATCAGTCATCCTCCTCTTTTTATTTCCCATTATTTCACAATAAGCATTTTAGAGGTTTGTAATATTTACCTCCGCCATTTTTTCCATTAAACTGTAAGTATCAACCGAATTAATTTGGGAGTGAAATTTATTGAAGAAAAAATCCTGTTTACTATTTGTGGTATTGTTTAGTTTATTTTTAGTTGGTTGTAATGCAACAGTCACAGTAGATACTCATGAATCTAAAAAACCTGATGCAGCAGAAGTATTAAGATTGAACAACCAAGCAGATATTTTTCAATGGGAAGGTAACATTTTAAACACCAATATAGAATGGATCGATGAACTTGAACTCAAAGAAGATAAATATATTGGTGAGATAAAATTTAATGCAACGAAAGCTGAAGGTTTTAAAAATGGTACTGCTAACCATTTACCGATTGGTGCAAAGATTTATTCTGTAAAAGAACGTGATGATATTTTAATCGTGAAATATGACAATGTGGTTAAACGCTATTTAGTTCTATCTGAGGGATGATTGACTAGAAGGGAGACGAATATGTTCATTCATGATACCGTTACAGATTTCACCGATAATTATCTGCCTACCATTGATTATTTAAAGAAATATTATGAAAAGCATGCAAGTCATTTTGAAGAATACTTTCGATTTCATTGCCATAATGTAGATGAAAAAATGAAGATGGCTATTCAAAAGCACAAGGAAAAGATTTCAGCGTTAATTCAGATAAAAGATAAAATGCCTAAGCTTATTAGTGATATCGCAAGGAACTATGAACAGATGTACGAGATCACATTTACAAAGGATGTACATCTGATTGTAGGTTTATATGGCAGTAATGCTTTTACTTACCAACAAATCATACAGAAATTGCATTTTGCTTAGAGAAACTTTCCCCTCAAGATCACCATTTACAAATTATTATTGCTCATGAGTTTGGGCACGCTTTACACCATTTATTATCCGAAAAAAAGGGCATTGATTGGGCAATGGTAGACAGGGAGAGCCCATTCACTTGGTTTTTACAGGAAGGCATTGCAACGTATTTTTCTACAAAAATGGTAAGTGCGAGGAAAGATGAATACTTTACATTTCAAGAAGATTTAGAGTGGATTACATTTGCTACAAATAATAAACAAATCATTATTAAAGAGTTTTTAAGCGATTTAACTGCACTCGATGCAAGAGCAGTGTATTTTGAATGGTTCTCTATTAATGGAGGTAAACGATTTGGTATTAATCGCTTAGCTTATTTTATCGCATACGAATTTATACAAAGCTGCCTTCAAGAACTTGCAGAATTGGATGTTATTACATTATGGCGAAACATAAACTATCAAGATATTATTTATCAACAATTAGCCGAAATGGCAAAGAAAAATAGATGATTCAACTATTTTTAATACAATAGAGTACACATTTTTTAAGCAAATCTAACCTTTCAAATCTTTTTTGAGGTCACTTTTCTATGCTGACCTCAAGCACTATATTTTTATAATTTTCCCTACATAGAGAAGGTCCAGTTTTTGTTTTATCAAAATTTGTTCAATTATCAGAAAAAATTGATTTTTAAGTTTTGATTGCAAATGGTATGGTACTCATATAACTAGAAAAAAGTATGTTGCAGCTTGTAGAGCCTACTATTATCACGATATGATATCTAACTGGAAGGAGAAATAAAACAAATGAAAAATAAGAATCTTATTAATGTTTTATTATCAATATTTCTACTTTCATGTTTAATAGGATTTATTTATATACTTTTAGCTTTTGGCGCTAGTTGGTGGATTATTTTAATTGTCATAATTCTAATACTAGTATTTTTTAAATTTAATTTGATATAAAGTATGTGAGATTTCTTTGTTACCATAGCCTATATGTTGTCCTTCTCTCATTCCTAATAAGTTTAGAATATATCTGTAATCATTAAATGAGAAAATTCAATCATGTATTTTGATAAAAATAAGAAGCCTTCGAATATAAAAGACTTCTTGTTTTTTCTTACTTTTTTAGGGGTCGTTGTTGGTGATGTGTTAATCTATTCATCAGACAGATACGCTCCTGGTTGTGTGAGAGCTTTCATTTTAACCAAAAGAATGGATTCTGTCCTTTTATTTTGTTTAAAGTGTTTTTGCTCATTTCGCGTTATTTATATAAATAGTCCAACGCTTGATAATCTTGCTGATAGCGTCCACCGTCCGCTACTTCAGCGTGGTATAGAGCTTTTAAAGCATAATTTTTTTGCAAATCCATTTCGGCCATTAACTCTTTTAGACGATCATGCAATTCACGGTTTTCTTTCACAAGTTGCTGCATTTGTGGTTTAAAATATTTCATACTGTCTAACTCCTCAATTTATAACGTGCTTATTAGTATAACACTTTTAGCTTTTGAAAATGCACTCAAATTCATAATTCTGGCTGTAAAAAATTATTCAGTCGATCATTCCGTGAAATATTGGCCTAAATTGCAATTTTACTAAGGTGTATCGTTCTCTTACAATTTCAATACTTGCTAAATATTTTTAAACGAATTTTTCGTATGAATTAAAATGCCACCTGAAATAACTACTTCCCTCGAACGTATGCTCTAGTATCCACAAACACAAATTTATTAATTTCCTTATCAACAAAAAAGCGTTAATCCTACTTCGATTAACGCACATCTACACCTATTGGCTTTTATCAGACCCTTTTTATCCGCTTCTTATACTTATATAGTTGTGTAGGAAATCAGTAGGCAATCCCTACTCGCGATTTCAGAAATTCCTTGCTCTGCATTTGCCGATAAGCAAACTCCGCGGTATCTGCTACAGATATCTCTGCCCCACCTTCCGGTAAAAAGTCTCGTTCGATACGATAAGTACCCGTGTATTCACCGTCGGGTAAGTATGTAGGGCAGACGATTGTCCAATCAGTGTTAGATTTCTCTAATAAATGATAGATTTTATGGTGCTCCTCTGCCGCAAAGGTTGATCTTCTTTTTGATTCGCTCGATTGATAACGTAAAATACTTGGTGTCTGTCTACTTTGTAGAATACCAGCTGTTCCGATAGTTATAATTCTTTTCACATGCTCTTTTTCCATTGCGTCAAGAATTAGCGGCATACTTTCCGTTAATGTATTTGCGCCATCTGTGTTTAACGCACTCATCACAATATCAACATTTGCCATGACTTTTTCTATATCTTGTTTTTCTAAGACATTTCCTTCTACAATATGTAAATTTTCATCATTTATTTGCAGCTTATTTGGGTTACGTACTAAAGCTGTAACGCTATGTTCATCTCGTAACGCTAGTGAAACAATGTGGCTACCAACGCGCCCTGTGGCACCTATAACTAAAATTCTCAGAATAATCACCTCTTTTCTTGATTATAGCACATAATTTTTTTGTAACTATTAGAGGTCCCTAACCATCCTAAATGTTGTTTAATGAACATCAATAAGTTTGAGATTAACGATAAACAACTGAAGATCATTATTTTCTGCAATACTATTGACGATCTTTTGGATCTCACTTTCTGTACTCTTTTCAAGTTTATCTAAATTATGTAATTGTATAGTGATTACTTGATTGTTTGGAGATTCAATTAAATAGCCGATCGTACTATCTGGAAAATAGCCTGCTGCTCGTAACGCTACTATAATTTTTTGCGTAAAATTTGTGTTTTGTAATTTTTCACCAATTTCATCAGCATAATTTGTATCAGGATTTTTTTGAACAATGGGTCTTTCAATCGAAGGCTGATTATACTTCATCAAGGCTGCAGTTATTACTATCAAGGAACATATAACAAAAAGGCCTTTTATTAACCCTCTCATACATTCTCTCCATTTCTTCTTTTTAATAGAATACGCTTATCTTAATGAATTAACCCCACTTTGAAATTTATGTTTTATTACATAGCTATTAAAATTTGCCAGGCAAACATTTAAATAGCCTGGCAAATTGATGTAAGGTAAAGGATAACATTCACCTTAGTCGTTTATTCGTTTACGATGACTTTCACAACGGGTTCTAATTTTCCTACATATGCATCTCCAAGATAATCAACATCTATAACTATAGCTTGTGGCACGAAACGTTGAATGCTTTCAATAAGACGAGCGGTATTACGTCTTTTGACAAGCTGGAAAGGTGGACCAAAATCTCTGTATAAAGGGCAAGATATTACGTAAGTAGATAATATAAAAGCTACATTTTGTAATATTTCATCAACGCCTGTAGCATTAAAATCAATATTGCTTGTGGCGGTCACTTGATGTGTCATCCTATCAACCTTTCTTCTACGATACATGGAAAGATGTCAGCAATCTTTCTTAATATGAGCTTTTCATCGAAAAAAGAGCACTTTGTTATTTATGCTAAATGCTCAAAAGTTATGAATGAAGCACATATTCACTATTGTATGTATACGCTGCAATGTATCGCTAAACAATTGCACAGCGTCAGGTTCCACACTTATCCCACTTCTTTGATTGGATTCCACATGCTAGTCACATTTTATCTTATTAGTGCGTAATAGATTACATACAACCAACTTAAACAACCATGTATGATTGCCCATAATATTGAATGATTTACACTCCAAGAAATAGTAATGGCCAATACCGAACCAAAACTAATACCGCTCTTAATAACTGTTTTGTTTTCCATTTTCTTCACCTTCTTTACTTTCCTAATTTCGGAACTATGCCTCCTCATCATTATTCCTCCTATTCATGTCATCAATGGACGTATAACTGTAACATCAATCTTAGTTATGCTGTATTTGCTTCTTTTATTCCTTATAGATTTATGATTTCACTACTAATAAAAATCGCAATGCACACGCCACTGATTTAGCTCTGGATTAAAAAAGAAATAGAAATTTCCATTATCGACAATATTGAAATACGCCTTCTCGTCTGAGGCGATCTGTAATACAAAGGGAAAGTCCTCACCGTAATCATGACCACTTTGACAAAAAGCTGGATAGCCACCTATTTTATGGATAGCGTATATTTCCTTTACGATATCATCGAAGTATTCAAAATCCTCCTCGTGCTCTAACCTCAAAATTTCATCCTCCACATCAGATGGAATCCCTCCTCCATCCCATGTCGGATAGTCATTATCAATATGTTTTGGAATAAGCGGGAAAGCACGGATACGGTCATGCTGCCAATTTTGCTGGATTAACTCTTCTATAGATGTATATGTTCTTATTTCAAAAAAACGGCTCAGATCATCTTCTATGAGGTGATCAAATATTTCTTCATTGATAAATAACGTTAGTAGTTCAATATGCTGCAAAGATACGGGCACAAAAGGAAGTTCCTTTAAAAATAATGTCGCTAGTGGCTGAAACCCTTGTGGCCTCTGTTCTTCAGGTAAGGACCATCCTACATAGCCAATCCAACTTTCATGCAGGTCATGTGTAGGTCTAACTCCACCTGTTTTAAAGATGGTTGCCTGTCTAACTAGCTGTGCCTTAATTTCATTAATTTTCATTAACTGAACCCTCTCTGCGACAAATACAATCTACGACATGATCATTCACCATCCCTGTTGCCTGCATAAATGAATAGCAAATGGTACTTCCAACAAATTTAAAGCCGTCTTTTTTTAATTGCTTGCTCATTCGTTCACTAATTGCTGTTGTGGCAGGCACATCCGCTATAGACGACCATTCATTGATGATCGGCTGATGATCTACAAAGCCCCAAATATATTCAGAGAAGGAGCCATATTTCTCTTGTATCCTAAGAAAGGCTTGAGCATTCGTCACAACACTAGCAATTTTAAGTTTATTACGAACGATGCGAGAATCCTGACGAAGCTCCTGTAGCTTGTCTTCCGTATAGAGAATGATTTTCGAAGCATCGAATTGGTCGAAAGCTGCCCGGTAGCCCTCTCTTTTTTGTAGGATCGTCCACCAGCTAAGTCCAGCTTGTGCTCCTTCTAAACAGAGCATCTCAAATAAATGCTGATCATCATAGACAGGAATACCCCATTCCTTGTCATGATACTCAACATATAAGGGTTCATCTAACTTCACCCAGTCACATCTTTTCATTTATATATCCTCCATTTTCTATGTATCATTTAATCCCTGTTATACAAAGCCATCCTTTTTGTGTGTTTTCCCGTATCGTAACAGTTTGAAACCCAACACTTTCAAACAACTGCTTAATTTCAGATTTTGTTTTATAGGCTTTCATATGATAATTAATTTTATAAAGCTCCGAAATTATAATAAACTTCCCTTCGTCCTTCAACACTCTAAATACTTCCTTCACATCATTTGCCAAGTCTGGCCAAAAATAATGCGTTTGGAATGCTGTAATCGTATCAAAAAACTTTTCTGAGTACGGAATGCTCGAAACACTTGCTTGCGTCACGATCACTTTTCCATTTGCTACATCCATTTGATTTGTTTTTATGGAATCTTTGACAGATTGCGCAGAAAAATCTATACCATAGATTTTACCACTTGGATTAATTTTCGATAAGGTTTGAAGTGTTTTTCCACCCCCACAGCCAATATCTAACACAATATCACCATCATTTATAGCTTCTTGTCTAATTAGCCATGTATTCATTCCACTATGTGCCTTATTCATAATTCGTAACATCAGTGAGCCTACGATTCCTCTTGGTTTTTTTGCTTGCTCAATTAATCGTTGTAAAAGCGTCATTTCAAAACTCCCCCTTGTCATTTTCACTTTCCAAGATCTGCTCCGAACTAAGGATGAAGATGTCTTGTGTAGCTAACTTTGTTAAGGCGACTTCTCTACTTTGATCTGTAGCACCTGCGACTGCATCCTCCACCACTGTGACAGCAAAATTTCTAGCTAGAGCCCCTTCCACTGTTGAAGTGACACAGCCTTCGATAAATACGCCCGTTAAAATTAAGTCTTTGATACCATTCTTATTTAAATACTTTATTAAGCTGGGATTACTAAATGCATCCGCTTTCTTTTTTGAAAAATACGCACCCTTGGTTATTAATAGTCGTTCATCCAATTCAGCACCTTTACTGCCTTTTAACGCAGTAAATTTCCGTAAAAGATTGGAAAGTAATTGCGTTCGCTCAAACTCATTCCTAATATAGAGGATAGGGACATTTGACTTTTCAGCTCTTTTTATCAGGTCATTAATGCCATTTATAGTTGACTCAATTTGATGCTTGGCGATAGGCATTCGAGCTTGATCACTAAAGTAATCATTTTGAATATCAAGTATCATTAACGCTTGCTTCAAAAATAGTAACCTCCCTGTACTTTTATATCTTATCAGGTGTGTTGATTAACCATTTTTATACATCCAAAGAGGCTGATTTCCGCTACGGGCTACTCGCTTTGTTGCTGACGCTTGGCTTTCGCACAGAGCAAAGCTTCCTGCGGGCGAGCGTCGAGCCGCTTCCTCCGCTTCGCTCCGTGCAGGGTCTCTTCTGTCTCGCTTTCCCGCGGGAGTCGAGTAGCCCCACGCTACAATCAGTTAAAATTGGAATATATTAGCAAAGTGGTAACGAAAAAATCCTTTTATCGCTCAATAATAAACTTATTTTTTCCTAATCAACACGCCTGATATCTTATATTTTTTACGTTTAATAAAATTAAAAGTTTCAATTTTTACCATTTCATTAAAAGGAGACTCGATATGATTAAACAAGCCACTATGGAAGATACCCAAACAGCAGCATTATTAGCACTACAGCTTTGGCCAAATCATACGTTAGAAGAATTTAGTGAGGAAATGACGCAACTAATTAATGCTGAAAACGCTACGATTTTCCTTGCCTACGAGGATGAGGAAGCAGTCGGTTTTGCACAATGTCAACTCCGAACAGATTATGTTGAAGGTACCCACTCAAGCCCAGTCGGCTATTTAGAAGGACTCTTCGTAAAAGAACAGTATCGACAGAAAGGCTTTGCAAAGCTTCTTATCATGAGTTGTGAGCATTGGGCTAAACATAAAGGATGTAAAGAATTCGCGAGTGATTGTGAAATGCAAAATCTCGAAAGTTTAGCAGTCCACCTTAAATTAGGTTTCACCGAGGCAAACCGCATTATTTGTTTTACGAAGGAATTATAAAAATAAGGTCTTCCCTCTATGGAATGACCTTATTTCACACTTGTGATTTATATTTTTTCGATATATAAAGGATCTATAACAGGAACACAAACCTTAAAAGTCCTTTTATTTTAGAATATTAAAAGATATGTAATATTTATTAATTTAAATATGTACTGTTTGAAATATTTCTTTCGCGCTCATCAATTACTAGGTGGATAATAAATGCAAGTTGTTGCTCAATTCGCATATTATTAAGATGCAAGATGTCGGCAATTGCATTTTTTTGCTTCTCCTCTAATCCCACCTTCTCAAGCTTTAACATAATTTCTTCTTTCGAAAGTCCAAACATACTTTTTTCACCTCTCACCCATCCATTTATTATTTTAATATCATTTTTCGTATTTCTTAATCAACTAACTATTCAACCATTTTAGAACCATTTTTACTGATTATAGGATATAACATGGAAATTAAGCAATCCAAATCTACATTAATTTAAAAAATCATTGTTATCCAATTGATAATTTTCTAATGAAGTTACTATAACAATTCTTGACATCTATTAATTCTATTATAAAAATAACAAACCCTTTTGTCGAATTATAGCATTCTTCGTCATAGCTTATAAATCACAATACGAAATCTTTTACATAAAATATGTTTTAGATCGTATTGAACAATGGCAGCAGATAAAACACTTACTTTTTTAATATGTATTCGTCTTAATTATACACTTTTCCTCGTGATTACAGTGCTTTTTTCTCACAAAAAAAGTAATTTCAAAATAATTGAAACTACTCATCCTACTTTATTATCGATTATTACACTGTTTTATTAATATTATTCTTCAAACGAGCTTTGTTAAATTTTTGTAAATTTTCAAGCGGTATTTGTAATTTACCATCCAGTTTTTGAACATCATTTGTTTCTGCTTGATTTAATACAACGTGCTTTGTCTTGTCGCTAGTATTGACTGGCAAATAAACTATTCTCGACGATGTATCCGTCTTCCATATTGTCTCGTTTGTAAACCCTTCGATAAATAACTGACTCTTCCCTTGTACAATAGCCGGTATTTTTACAGCCGTTAAATCTGTGTAAACCATCTCCAGTAAAGATTGATTAGACATTGCTAAAAATGTACGATCTGCTTTATCAATCGTACAACGCTCAATACGACCCATTGATTTATCAGACCAAACTATTGCATATGAGCCTTCTTGACAGTTTTTAAATGCACTATTCGCAACTTCAAAAATAGCATCAATACAAGTAATCGCATTTCCGCTAATGTCTTCAAAAGTACAATTATCAGTAAATAGTCGAGCATTATTTATATAAAGGTGATGACTTTTAAGCTCTCGAATTGTTGTGTTCTGAAGCGTAATCTTGGCGTGATCATTGCCATAAATACCACCTGCCTGCCCAAATTGAATCATGCACTGATTAAGCTTTAGCCCGCTTGAGTCAATAATAAAGTGAAATTGCGGATGTTCTTGGAGATCACACTCTGTCATTGATACATCGGCTTCATTGACAATCGTAACTCCTGTTGCCTTTCCCATTGCTATTCTACATGTACGAAACTCCGCTTTACTATTTTCAATTACCAACTGTGACTTCCCATGTCGTTGGATCTTACAATCATACAATATCGCCTTAGATTTCTCGCCAAGATAAAGGCCATTCCCTACTCCATCAGAAAAGATAGAATCCGTCACCACCAACTCACTTTGATGAACAACTAGGTGCGTGTCTTGATGTTGCTTGATTTCACAGCCATCCATCGTTAGTTTCGAGCTATCGAAAACTTGCAACCCTACATCTTGCCCTTGGTGAATAAGTGTATTGGTCATTGAAATTGAACTGGAGGCAGCAACAATTTGCGCCTTTTGATGTCCATGAATTTCACAATCCGTCATCTCCATCTTTACATCCTGTATTGCAAAAATGCCATTCGTTCTCCCTTCCAACAGCATACAATTTGTCAATGCGATATCACTTTTTTGCACAGAGATTTGAGCCTTTACATGATGCTGGATAGTCGTATCCACAAGAATAACGCTCGAACCATTTTCAATACGTAAGCCAAAATGATTGACAAGGCTCGCAAAAATATCAACATTTTTCATCATTAAACTACCGAAGCTTACGGTCACTTGTGCCTGCACCATTTGCTGCTCAATGACACAATTTTCTAGCTGTAAATCTCCCTTTACATAAATACCCTGCCCTTGAGTAAAACGCAGATTTCGCATATTGACAAGTGTCTGATAGCGAATAAACACGCCACCTTTAATGGTCACATTCCCCACTCCATAAAGTGTCAGCCTTTTGTAAATTTCGAAGCTTTCTTCATATATCCCATCCCGGATTTCAATAAAATCCCCCGGCTCTGCCTCTTGAATCGCCTGCCCAATACTTTGGTATCGGTGCATAATTCCTCTCTTTACAACAAGTGTCGCCATCTCCACACTCCTATTGTCGGTTTTATTTTATTTATATCCCCATTGAACTTCCTATTATTCAATTTTGAACAAATAATTTAGAACCGGTACTGTAGAGGCGACAATTGCTAAAAAGTAAATATGGTTTTTTCTTTGGTCAATTTCAATAGGCAACCATGCTCATTAGAACAGGAAAAAATAGATAGATGGGAGTTAATCGATGATGTAACTTCAATCTCACTCTCCATACAGAGAGTGACGGGCGGACGTTTAATAAATAATCCCAATCATCGCGTTTCAATCCACACTCTGTAAGCCCGAAATATAAAAAAATAAGCGCACCTTCTCGGTACGCACGACGAATGGCCATCTATCCTAATTTTTTTTTCGGATAGATGGCTATTTTGCACATGTGGCTTGGATTTTTTTCGACCAAGGCATGTAGTTCTTTAAAATC
>NZ_LITM01000002.1:33769-60290 GCF_001275675.1 Lysinibacillus sp. FJAT-14745
TTTGTAAGCAGGCCATATCGTTCCCACTCCTTTACCTGACGGTAAAGAGGCAAGTATTGGATGAACTTATCATAGATGAGTTTTGCTAGAACGGTAGGTCCCGCGATGCTTCGCTGAATGGCAGCTTGTGGGGCTTTCCCGCGTTTCATCTGTGCTTTTTGTGTGGCATCCATTTTACAGTGCTTGCACTCGTAGGCATGTTCAATATGCTGGATGCGCATCATTTTTGCCGGAATGAATTTTGCTTCTTCACGCGCAATAGTTGTACCGGCTTCGGTCATTTGGCCGAGGCAACAGTCGCATTGTGTATTGATGGGATGATGGTGAATTTCTTCGATTTCAATCCCATTTTGAAAAGAATCATTCCGTTTTTTCTTATGTAATTTACGGTTAACAGTATAAGTAATCGTCGCTGTGCTTTGTTCTTCTGTGTGCTCAGATTCGTTAAAAGACGGATCGTCATCGAATAAAGAACATTGTCCATCTGGTGCTTGATACTTTGATTTTTCCGATTTTGAACCGTATAAAGCTTTTGTTAATTGGCGAACTTGTTCTGTTAGCACTTCAATTTGTTTTGATAAATCTTTGTTTTGGTTTTTCATATACGCAAGTTGTCCTTCAAGAAGTTGAATCACTTTTTCGTTAGAAGTGTTCATCAAATCATCCACCACATTTCGTTCAATATAAGTTATGGTTGATTATACCATCTTAGAAAGCAAATTTAAAAGACACCTTTTGCAGATTTCGCAATTGCCTTTGGCTGCTGAAGCGNTTGATTATACCATCTTAGAAAGCAAATTTAAAAGACACCTTTTGCAGATTTCGCAATTGCCTTTGGCTGCTGAAGCGATAATCCTTCCAATAGCCAGCGAAGCTCCTGTTGCGTTAAGTTACGTACCTCATTTTCATCTTTTGGCCATTGAAGCTTGCCGTTATCCAATCGTTTGTAAAGCATGGCGAATCCATCCCCATCAAAATACAAACATTTATAGCGGTCTTTGCTCCATCCAGAAAATAAGAAAATGGAATCGCTATACGGATTTAATTCAAAAGAATCCTGAATGAGCGTAGCGAGACCATCAATACCTTTACGCATATCGGTCTTGCCACAAATGATATAGATATTTTTTACGCTCGTAAAATCATGCTTCATCGATTATTCAACTCCTTCATAATCGTTTGAATGATGTGCTCATCTACGCCGTTGAAGAAGGAGATTTCCGCGGTAGCCGTTTTAATGACGCAGCTTGGGCAATCGGAATATTGAGGTGAATGATTAGAAGAGAATTCGTCAGTNTCCGCGGTAGCCGTTTTAATGACGCAGCTTGGGCAATCGGAATATTGAGGTGAATGATTAGAAGAGAATTCGTCAGTAATAGGTTCGAGTGTCACAGGGACAATTGTTAGTTTGGTAGTTAACATAAAGAAGCACCTCCTTCATTTGATACGTCTATCGTACCGGAGGTGCCTAGCTATTTGTATGCGTTATTTGATTACGGGCTTACAGAAGAGACCTGAAAAATATGTGTTGTTAGGTATTAACAGTATTTCAATCCACTCTCCTCATACGAGAAGAGACAGCAAAAAGTAATGAATTAATAACAAATTAATTGATTTATTAACATAAATAATAATACAAATAGTCATTAAGAAATAAAAATATACAATCAAAACTATCATTATCTATGTTTTCTGGTGCGAGTCCCTCTATAAAATTATGCTAGCTAACTATTCGCACCTTACCTCATTATAACAAAACACTGTATTATAAACCTAGATTAAAACTATTATTTTACAATTATTTAGTAATATATATCTTCGACTTCACTTTACCTCTAAACCTCATAACCAAATAAAACCAGCAATCACACGATTTCCTCGTCAATTGCTGGTTTCTCCGATTTTCATTATTCTTTTCAGTAATAATGCAATTGCGCACAACTCAAACAGTGCTTTCGCTTAATAATGTTTCATCAGCTACTTTTGTTTGGTATGGCGTTTACTGATTAACCTTCTTTTGGACCCGCATTAGATGCAAATTCAGAATGCGAACAAACTTAATTATAATTTAAATTTCCGAACAAGGTCGTTTAGATTCTCTGCCATGTCCGCTAAATTAGCTGAGCTATTTTTGATTTCATCCATAGAGCTTGCTGCTTGTTCGATCGTTGCTGAAGTTTCTTGGATGCCTGCAGCAGATTGTTCTGATACAGCGGCAATTTCGTCCACTGATTTATTAATCGTAACCGTATTTTGTACTACCTCTTCTAGCTTTGTCGTCATACTATTAATGTTCGTTGACATGGAGTAAACAGCTTCTGCAATCTGGTTGAATGTTTCATTTGTAGATGCGATTTGAGCCGTACCTTTTTCAACCTCTTGATAGCCAGTTTCCAGTGAGGATGTCACCGTGATAGAATCGCGTTGAATTTTTTGAACAATTCCCGTTATATCGTCTACTGAGACGGCTACTTGTTCGGCGAGTTTACGTACTTCATCTGCAACGACCGCAAAACCTTTACCATGCTCCCCTGCGCGGGCCGCTTCGATCGCTGCATTAAGAGCTAGTAAATTCGTTTGTGCAGCAATATCCTGAATTACAGCTACGATTTTTGAAATTTCCTGTGTTTGCTTACTGAGTTCATCAACCTTATAAACAGAATCCTTCACAATATGATGAATGGATGTCATTTGCGCAGTAGATGCGTCCATTAAACCTTGGCCCTCTTTCGTTAAAGCCATGACATTTTGTGAATATTGCTGAACATCCGTACTACTATTATTGACATCTGTCATCTTTAAGGTGAATTCTGTCATTGTTGTCGCTACATCTGAAGCATTACTCGCCTGCACTTCTGTGCCACTTGCAATTTCATTAACTGTATCGACAATTTGTTCCGTGCCCGTTTTCACTTCTGTCGATGATTGCATAAGCTCTTCACTATGCGCAGCAACGTCATTAGATACTGTTTGAATTTGCTTTAATAAACTATTCAAAATATCGGACATCTTATTAGTCGCTTCTGTAAGCTGTCCTACCTCATCTTTGGATTTCACAACAAGTGCAGGCTCACTTAAATCACCTTCTGTAATTCGTTGCATACGATTTGTCACTGCGATGATTGGTCTTGAAATGATTCGAGCACTTAATAATGCAATCATAATCGAAACGATAACAATGACAATTCCAACGATAATACCTGTCAGCTGCTTATTCTTTCCTACTTTAATAATATCTTCGCCTAAAGAATTGATAGATTGCTTACGATTCTGGGCTAATTCCTCATAGCCTTCACGTATTTCCGTCGCCTTTTCACTCATAGAAGCTAAATTTTTCGTCGCTAGTTCAATCTGACCTCGATCATAAACACCTAATACCTCTTTTTCAACATATCTACTCCATTCCTTCGACATTTCCGCAAGCTTGCTGAAATCGCCTGACTCCGTTATAGCTAAACGTTTTTGTTCAGTCTCGACAGCACGCGCTACATTATCTTCAAAAATCTTCTTATACTTTTCTTCGCCAGAAAGTACATACCCTCTAGCTGCAGCAATTCTTAGCGCAATCGTTTGCGCTTGCTCATAATCTGCAATTAGTAATTGCAATTCTTCATCAATGATTTGTTCCGTTGCGCTATTGCTTTGTTTTACTGCGTAGTAATTGTAACCAATAAATAAAACGACTATTGCTATTACAACGCTGAAAGAAAAAACAATTCTTTTACTAATAGACTTAAAATCCATTTCAAATTCTCCTTATTTTCCAATACAAACCTAAATTTGCTTTGTCATAATTTGAATACCATTAGTAATCTACCATTTTAATGAAGAACTTGGATGCATCAGGAATTTTTTCCACATTAAATGAAATAAGTAGCTAATTTTTATGTAATTTATAGCGCATTATAAAATCCGGAAAATAAAACAGATGGACTATCCTAAAACTCAAAATAGTGCCTTTATCACACACAAAAAGGAACAGTCATAAAAATATGCTGTTCTTTCTATATTGATATTAATTCCCAGGCGTGTTGATTAGGCAAAAATAAGTTTATTATTGAGCGATAAAAGGATTTTTCCGTTACCACTTTGCCAATATATTTCCATTTTAACTAATTGTAGCGTAGGGCTACTCGACTCCCGCGGGAAAGCGATAGAGGAACGAAGGCTAAAACCATCACATCCTGTGATAACGCCTTCGTGACCAACATCGTGTTGCTGTCACTACGTTAGCACTGCGCTTTCGCACAAAAAACATCTGTTGGCCCGAGACCCTGCACGGAGCGAAGCGGAGGAAGCGGAGGAAGCGGCTCGACGCTCGCTCGCAGGAAAGCGAGTAGCCCGTAGCGGAAATCAGCCTCTTTGGATGTATAAAAATGGTTAATCAACACACCTAATGCTTCTAGTTAGTTATTTTTCGTTTTACCTCTTAAACCTCCATCACTTCCACCTATCAATGGTATTATAGCAACAGATCATCATTAACCATAAATTGGACATTGCCCGTTAAATTGGAACAATAACAAAAGATAAGGATAACTTTGTTAAAACTTTTGCCATATATATAAATTGATCTTCGTTCCGACATAGCGAAAGCAAAGCAGCAGCAACAAATGTTTTATTGTGCGAAAGCGTAGCGGCAGCAACAAATGTTTTATCTGTGCGAAAGCGTAGCGGCAGCAACAAATNTGTGCGAAAGCGTAGCGGCAGCAACAAATGTTTTATCTGTGCGAAAGCGTAGCGGCAGCAACAAATGTTTTATCTGTGCGAAAGCGTAGCGGCAGCAACAAAGCGCTCAGTTGGAACGGAAATCACCCCTACGTTATGGCGATGACCCATTAAATTCCCATAAAATAAAAAAAGTTGAATCGAAATGATAGTTTGCCAAGTCTAATAGTCGGAAGGAGGCGTTTTTCATTACTACAAAGCAAGAATCATTAGTACAGTTAGCACAAAACGGAGATGAGCAAGCTTTTTATCAGCTTATTGAGCAGGAGCAACATAAGTTATATCGAATGGCTTATGTTTATGTCCAAAATGAAAATGACGCCGTAGAAGTTTTTCAACAGACCATTATCCGTGCATATGAGGGCTTACCTAAATTAAACGACCCTCAATATTTTTCTACCTGGTTAACTCGCATTATTATTAATTGCTGTAAAACCTATCTTGCCAAGAAAAACTCGGTACAGCTTGTTGAACCACATACATTAGAGGATCTCAATAGTACTTCACCTACATATATCGAAGAAGAACTTGATTTATGGCATTCTCTCTGCGAGCTAGAGGAAAAATACAAAACGGTTTTACTATTACGTTTTTATCAAGACTACTCGGTAAAAGATATTGCAGCGATTTTACAATGTCCTGAGGGTACTGTGAAAACACATATCCGTAGAGGGTTACAAGCTTTACGACAACAACTAAAGGGGGCATATTTAGATGAATGGGTTCAATCCGTTGAAAGGAGTCATTGATGGGATTCCGATTCCAGAAGGACGTTTAACAGAAGTGCTACGTGTTGAAGGGATGTCAAAAGTCTTTCAACAAAAGCATCATTCGGTCAATGCATTAAAAAATATTCATTGTACGATTTATCAAGGCGAAATGGTCGCCATTATGGGGACGAGCGGTTCTGGTAAAAGTACACTCCTTAATATGATTAGCGCCATCGATGAACCGACTGAAGGCGCATTATTCTTATTTGGAAAAGAAGCACATGATATTTATAAAGAACCAAATGCATCAAAATTTCGTAAAGAGAATATCGGCTTTATTTTCCAATCATTTCATCTATTGAAGGATTTATCAGTTGAAGATAATATTGCGCTCCCTCTTATCCTCAATGATGTTCCGAGTAAAGAGATCAAAGTACGCGTACAGCAAATGATGGAAAAGCTTAATATTGCCGCATGGGCAAAACATCGACCAAATGAGCTTTCTGGTGGTCAAAAGCAACGAGTGGCAATAGCCCGCGCTATTATTGCAAATCCACCAATATTGCTGGCAGATGAGCCGACGGGTGCTTTGGATGTGAATACGACAGATGAAATTTTAGAGCTGTTAGTAGACTTGCAAAAAAATATGAATCAAACCATGTTACTCGTGACACATGATCCTTATGTTGCGACTTATGCAAATCGTGTTTTATTCTTCCATGACGGTTCCATTGTGGATTCCTATCAAAATACGCAAACAGCTGAGGATTTAGATTGTATTTTAGCGAAGTTCAAGCTGATTACTAGAGGTGATGTGTAATGTTTACGATGCGTACCATTGCTTTGAAGCTATTTCGAGCAGCGTGGGCCAATGTACTAACAAGTATTAGTATCATCACCATTTCTATTTGTCTCGTAATGACGATAAGTGTCTACATTTGGAATGCAAATAGTCAAATGAAGGAAGAAATAAAAGCACTATTTGGCGAAATGGATATAATGGTCGGCTATAATCCCGAGCAAAATATGGTATTAACAAATACGCAAATCGAAAATTTCGAGGCAATGCCAGGTGTTACAAAAGTGTCCAGTGTGTCACTAGCCCATACTAAGGTTGAAAATGAACAAAACACTACTTTTTATACAGTTGGTGTTGAAAACGATAACCTTGTAAAAAGCCGCTATCATTTTAATGTCAATCTTGGCCCGAATGATGTTGTTATTGCTGAGAATGTAGCGCGTCTCTTCCACAAAGAAGTTGGTGATACACTAAACATTACTTTTAATAGTGGAGATTCCGTTGAAGCTGATACAGGAAACTTTACGATAAAAGAAATTCTTCCACCTCTAAAAGGCACAGATAGCCCTAATTTTATTCTTGTGCAAAATGATGTGTTAAAAACGCGGATGGAATTAAGTGATGAACAAACTGCAGGAATGTATGCCCTTATTAAAACAGAAGACAATATAGCAACCTCCGTTGCTACGGAATTAAAGAAGCTTGATGAAACATTACGTGTCGATGCCATGAGTGACTACGATGAATTTAAGAAGAATTTACAGGCCTTAATGATTTTCATGATAGTGCTGGCATTCTTTATATTACTTATTTCAAGTGTCTTACTGTTGGCAACATTCCAGCTATTATTTTACAAAATTAAAGAACAACTTATGGTGTTAAGGGCTCTTGGTGCTTCCTCAAGGCAGGTAACACGCATTGTTCAATTGCAATTATCTATAATCATTAGTTTCGGGGTAATACTGGGGACATCTGTTAGTTTATTAGTCGTCAAAAGTTGGCTACCACAGCTCATTAGCTTAATGAAATTACCAGAAGCAAAAACTGATTTTCCGATTATTTTTGTTTTTGGGATTGCCATTGCGAGTTTCGCATTGCTTCAGTTAGTCACACAATGGCAAGTAAGAAAGAGTGCAAGCTTGTTACCTTTACAAATCGCAACAGAGAATGAAAATTTAAGTTTACGATGGACAAAATGGAAAACAATTATTGTTAGTGGTTTTGTAGTCGTATCCCTTTTCCTGTTTTTAAATGCGAATCGAGTAGGAACAAGTAGTGGACAAGGTGCTCCCATGATTTTAATTGGTACATTATTTGTTAGTGGGATTTTACTATATATGATGCCGTATCTCTTTACAGCACTATTCAAAATTTCATTGAAATCAATTCGTACTGTGTTTGGCAAAGAAGCATACTTAGCATATCAGCAGCTCATGCCACAAGTACGAAGAAACATGCCGATTATACAAAGTATTATCGGGTTAATGGTCATTTTAATATTTGGTAGCTCTTTATTTAAAACGATTCAACAAAGCTCATATGAGAATATTATCTCTAAATATGAAACATCGATTAAAATTGATAATGAATTAAAAGATCCAACCATTACACCAGCTTTAATAGAAGAAATTGAAACATTGCCAAGTGTGTCCTATGCCTATGCACGAAGTAATTATGCTAATATCGATTTACAAATAGGTAATGATTGGATATCTAAAAATGTTATCGCGATTGATGTCCAAAAATATGTACAATTAGGTAAACTAAAGGCTATTGATGGTGATTTTAAAAATGGACTTATTATCACAGAAAGTTTTGCTAAAAAACATAAATTAGCTGTAGGGGATCGCTTCAGAACAGGCGCTTATGATAATGAATTACAACAGGTTATCCCTATCGGCGAATTACAAATTATTGATATTGTAGATTCTTCAATTAATGAATCTGATCTAATGGTTGACTGGTCATCATTCCTTTCAAACATTGCTAAAACTAGTATTGCTAAAACATATATTAAAGACATTATGGTGGAAACAGATAATACAGAGCAGGCATTAGCTGAGCTCTCTTTCTTAGTAGAGCGTTGGCCAGCTATAAAAATTACTGATAAAGAGACGATCATTGAGCAATCCAATGATTTGACCTTCCAACGCTGGAGTCTTTTCGCTGGAGTCTTTGTAATTTTGATTATAACTACTTGCCTCGGGGTATTACAAACATTGCTTCACTCGATTTATGCAAAACGTGGCGATTATGCCATTCAACGACTTATTGGTCTTTCACCGAGTGGGTTGATCAAGCTGATTTTGACGCAAGCGTTATCCTTTGTGCTTTATGGACTGACAGTCGGAACATTTCTCGGACTTCTAGTAACAAAATTGATGAGCACTATTGACGGAGCACCTATATATTATGACTTCGTAACATTAGGTGTGACGAGTATCGTATTTTTAAGTGTCACTCTCATTGTCTTTACGCTACAAGGTTACTGGATTAGTCGCAAAAAATTGGCGAATGAAATGATTGACATATAAACGACAGCAGACCCTCTAAGCAGCAGAGGGTCTGTTTTCATTTATCGCTTAAATTTTTTAGTTTATCGCCCTATTTTTCTGATTTATCGCCTAACTTTTTCGTTTTATCGGACATCGCTCAACTAAACAGAGTTTTATTAAAATAGCTTTCTAAGAAATAAGCTATTTTTTAATGCAAATCCGACTATGAAGGTCTGAACTTTTGTACTTAAACTAAACGAACGTAGCAGATTATTGAGATTCCCACCCCTAAAGGGACAAGCTGACTAATGTCAGTGGGATTCCTGAGTAACTAAGCGTTCGCAGTCCATTTCTGTTTTGAACAGCTCTCAAGTTTGGGGTATCTCATTACCCCTCCCTATCCAGTGCATATAGCAGATAGGGCTACACTACTGTTACCATAGTGTATAGTTGGTTTCGTCCGATGTGTTTTAGCGTCTTTTTCGTGACGACACATATTGTTTTACCGATAGCATGAATTGGGCTATCGAACCTTATACAATATCCAATTTTCAATGAACGAGCGTGTTTTATAGACTTTTACTAGTCTATAGATGGAGTATAACACCCTTTCAGACAATTAAGGTAGCAATAGTTACCTCTTGTCTGACCTCACTTTCATCCCATGTCTAAAGACGGGCTACACCCTGCATGGGCTTTCTCGTTCGGAAAATCTGTAAAAAAGATGTTCGCTTCTTGTGTAATATTATGTAAAATATATGTAGATTAATACAATTTTGCTTATAAAACTAACTAAGCTAACAGAATAGTTATTAGGAGGAGATACCGTTGAATCAGGCTGTGGAAGCTTTTCTGAATAAGGTATGGAAGGAAATCACTACACTTTACGAACAAGAAAGCAAAAGAATCAATGAGTTTAAGGACCAAAGAAGTTTGCAAGGTGGAGTTCACAACTACCTTCGAGTTACGTGGAAAAAAGGCAAGTTTTCTTGGTCTAAAGGAAAAATTCATATCAGTTTTTACAGACCTTCATATCTCAGCTCCTATAAATTTGAAGCGGATACTTACATCATGGAGTTGACAGATGAACTTCTGGCTGAGGAGTTCTTTCCTGCCTTATGTGGGCTTGTGAATGGCCTGTTCCACTCTGAGGAACTAGGACCTCGTTTCTTTGATTACAAGTTTGAAGTTGTGTTTGAGTTTGAGTGGGAGAGTTCGAAATTAACTCTTAACAAACAGCTGTTTAATGAGCCCAAGTTAATCCAACTCAAAAAGACGCTGGATCATTTTATTCAAACAATGATTCTTTCTGACTTGCCTGTGTTACCCGAAGAGAATGACATTTTCTTTTTCGCCTATCATTTGGTCAACCCTGATTTAATGCAGCAGGAAGTAGAAGTAATTGATCCGTTGATTCGTCGTCTCACCGACAAGCTGAATAATAATCAAGAACTCAAAAACGGTTTGATTACCCGATATACTTCGGGGTTAAAAAAATGGGCAAGTGATTACTTTTTACTACAGTATTTTGACCGATCCGGTGATTATGGAATGATTTGGACTTTGAAGGAGGATCATCCTTCCGTAGATGCCAAAGAAATAGATTTCTTTCTTTATGCAGCATTGCAGATTGGCTTCACAGAACCGGATATCCCGCAAAAGTATATGGAACTGGCTGTCCAATTGGGTTCCAAAAAGGCTGCTGATTATTTGAAAATTGGTAGCGGAAAATTTGTACGGACATATCGAGGAGAACTGATAGAAGGCAGAAACAACGATATTACACAAACGATTGAAATCCGAATTCTCTCCGAAGAAGAACTTGCTTACAAAGAAGCGTTGGATTATATTATCAATCTTTTGAAACAAGAGTTTCCTAAAAGTTATCAACTAAAGTTAGAGAGTAGCCAAAAGAACTTCCTTCCCGTGGAGGAACTGGCGAAGTCCGAGCTACATCAGTTTTTCACCAATGCTCTTGGCTACCCTAATTTGTTCCCGAAGATTGCAGAATATGTGAATACAGCTATGGAAGAGTTCGCGTGGTACGGTGACGTAGAGCCGAGCGAGGAATCGGTCATGCCGGGCACTTATGCAGCATTGGGCCTTGGCTTGTACAGCGAAGCTTATTTTCCGCTGGTGTGCCGCTATATGGAGCTGGTTGATACAGAGCATCAGTCAGCGCAGGATGGCTATATGGAGGCGTTTATTGAGACGCATGGCGTAAAGGCAGAGCTTATGCCAGTGATTGTATCCATTTTGCTGGGAGGGACTGATGAAGGCACGTTGGTCAAAAATTTAACCATTGACACTCCTGAGCTAGCCGAGGCGCTATACAAGGCTCTAAAAGGCAAAGAGATTTATGAATACGAAATGGTACTGTGCCGGATTTTTGGAAGCATAGAGGAACTCGAAGATGTAGCCCAAAAGGCACAACCGCCATTAAAAGAAGGATTAGAACAGTTGTTGGCGCTTCAAATCGAAATGACCTGATCTGCCCATTAAAATAGAGCATGTTTTGATTAATTTTTTCAAAACATGCTCTTTAGATTTGCTCCAAACTTTAATTCAAAGCCTTATCGCCCAACTTTTTCAAATTTATCGACATCTTACGCTCCTACAAACAGTACTGCTTGTCCGATCGCAATAAAAAAGGCTTCATGCTGTATCGGGCTGTTGTCTTCAATTTGCAGGGTAATCTCAAAATGAGTCTCACAAAAGACAGCCTGCCACCGTGCAATCGGTTGATCATCAAGAGAAAATACGGACCAGTCCTCCATCTCCTTGTTCAAATTTATTTTTTGGACATCATCCGTGATAATTAAATCAGGAATCATAATTTGCCAGCCATCATAGGCAATCATATACTCTTTGCCTGTGACGAAATCCTTCCCTTTAAAATGCACTCGACCACGACGCGACATCTTCTTACATGTGAAAAGAGGCTGACCAGTGACATCACTGACATCAAAACGTACAAAATAGCGATAATCCATTGTGCGGTCAAATGCCTTTTTCAATCCATTCGAATAAATGCGTTGAACAGTCGACGATACTTCTCCCGCTTCATTTAAAATCGTGACTAACTCTGTTGACTCAATCGCCGCAGGTTGTTTATATGTATAAATCTTCAATCCGTTCGCTCCTTCATTCAGTTGCTTCCTATAACCTAACATAAAATAAGCGCCAAATACAAAGGTTGTATTTGACGCTTGCATGTTTATTTAGTTTGCTTTGGTACTTCTACCGTGAATGATTGGAACTTCACTTCTTTTAGTGATGACTTATCAAATGGTATATTTGTTTCTGTGCCATCCTTATCCATTTGTACACCGCCTCCGCCTGAAGGAAGCATTAAATATGGGGTAATCGTTAATTTTTGAACATCGTTTGAAATCGGGTCAAAGGACTTGGTGCTACTAAAGTTCCATACACCTTTATCGAAATGACCTTCTCCGCCACCAGAATGTGATGTAATCTCCTTACCATTCTGATCGGTAATACGGAATTCTATAAACGATGCACCTACTTGTGAATTATCAATTGTGCCCTTTTCAGTAGCTTTATAGTCAAGTGCTATACCTGATGGGCTGAATGAAATTTTGGACACATCCAGTTGAATGCCTTCTGCTTGTTGCTGATGAATAACTGGAACAAAAATAGTATTCGCAATCTTTTTAACAGGAACCGTAAATTCCCATTTTTCTCCTCCTTTACCTTCTAACACTAAGCCCATTTCAAAGGAATCTGGCATGTTATCCTTTACATCAAATGTCGCGATACCTGTAAGAACTGTAGGACTTAAAACTTTTTTACCATAGGAACCAGAACTCGCCTCAGGATATTTACCATTTATAGTTAAATCAGGCCCTGACCCAAAGTATTCCATACTTAATTCCTTTTCAGAATCAATTGTAAATCCAACAGAAATATTAGATTCGTCATAAAGGACTTCGTCTATCGTTACAGATATACCGTTAATTGTTTGTTTTTCTCCTATAGTGCTCGTTAGACCTAGTTCACTTGCTTGTTTTAACCCAGGTAAGCCTGAATTACTGAATACCGACCCGACAATTGGTAGCTTTGATAATGTACTCGCGAAAGTTGGTGAGACATATGCGGCAGAACCTATCATAATACTAAATGCGGCCGCCGTACTCGCTACATATAATAATGGTTTACGTTTACGTTTACTTTTTCTTTTAATTTGTACCGGTGTTTTAGTCATATTTGTTTGCTCCTCTGCTTGTTTTATTCCATTTGCAATCGCTGATCGTACCTCATCTCTTGGGAATTCTGGAAGGGTACCGTTGTCATTAAATGGCTTTTTCATTGAACGTTGCACTCCTTTCTAATTCTCGTTTTAATTGTTTTTTCCCACGATGCAAATATGTTTTTATAGTGCTAACTGGCTTTTCCATTATTTCTGAAATTTCTTTAATCGGTAAATCATGATAATAAAATAAAATGATGGCCATTTGCTGCGAATGATTCAAAAGCTGTATAGCATCCGATAAATCGATTGGATTCGCCATAACATTTTCTTGCTTCTGTAAACGATTTAATAATTCACTTTCTTCATAAGGAATGATTTTCTGCCCTTTTTTTAGCAAACGGTAGCATTCATGTATTAAAATACGAAACAGCCATGTAGAGAAAAATTCCGGATGCTTTAGCTGATGAACGGTTAGATAGGCTTTACATGCTGCTTCTTGAATAGCATCCAATGCATCCTCTTTTTGGCCAACATAAGAAAGCGCAGTATAAAATAATTTTTCTTCCTCTAGTATAAGTAACTGCTCAAACGCTTCCTTATTCCCTGCAATAGCCTGTTTGACGATCGATAAGTCATGTTCCATGCTGTTTCCTCCTTTCAATACTTAGAGTAAATAACTCTATTAAAAGGTTTCACTTTGTTAAAATTCTTTTTATAAATAAAAGATCTTTCTTTTCAATTGTTCGTTGAATCCCACTTCGTCGGTCCTATCCGTCAATTTGGATGTTCTATCCGTCGCTTAGTCGATTCTTTCCGTCACTTCGGCCTTTCTTTCCGTCGTTCTGGCGGTTCTTTCTGGCTCTTTGACTCTTCTTTCTAGAATAAAAAAAGTAGACTACTCCATCTAAAGTAGCCTACTAAACTTTTCTTTATTTATCCAATTTAAAAGTAACTTCGCCAACTCCCATTTCTGAATGGACCTCTATTTTCACATCTGCTTTATCGTACGCTTCGTTTACATAAACCCCTTTGCCTTTAGAAATAAAGCCTTCTACATCTAATGATCCGATGCCGTTTTCTGTCGTAAGCTTTACCCCAACTTCTGATGGTAAAATGACAGTAGTTTGCCCAACACCTGTTTCAATATTCGTTTCGAAGCTTTTTTTCCAATTGCCACCTAAATCCACTTTGAGATCGCCAACACCCGTGTCAATATTTAATTTTTCCAGCTGCAATCCTTGTAAGTCTAACTCTGCATCCGACGCGCCCGTTTCGATTGAAAGATCCATTGGAATATCTTCATTCAGTTTAATATCCCAAGTATTTTTTATTTTCCCCAAACGCACACTAGTAGATCCTTTATGGTCAATCGATACTATTCCTGTCTTGCCGCGTAAGTCATAGTTAACTCTTGGTGCCAGTTTATCAATATTATATTGAGCAGTACCTTCAACCCAATCCTTGGCACCTTTTTCTACTGTTATTTCTCCAACTCCAAGTTGTAATTCAACATCTAGCTTCTCTGCTTTATCCTTTTCGACTAGGATCGTTTCATCTTTGGTTTTACCTGGTACGACTGAGTTACAGCCCGATAACGCAATTACTGAGGCGCCTATAATCAAACCAATTCCCATAAATTTTTTCAATGTAATTTCCTCCCGCTATATATTATTCCAATAAATTCATTATATAGGAATTTTCATAAACAAAAACGACCCTCCGCTTTAAAATCTTCTAAGACCTAAGACGTAGTGAGGATTTATATAATGGATATATCACCTTTCAACGAAAGTGAAAAAATTCCTTTTCAGGATTGGAAAGGCTCTTTAGTTTGCCCCAGTAATCAATGACGCTTGAAAGATAGCTATGACATTGCTTCATTTTTTCAACTAAATCATCAACCACTGTCCAATCTTGAACATATGTATAGCATACGCGTAATAAATAATCCCCGTACATTATCATGGCCCTAATTAAGTGAGCGTCCTTCTGTTCTTTAAACATTTTGCTCGCCTCCACAAAAGCGTTTACAGTAAGACTGATGGACAATAAAAAAGTTTCATGAAAAAACATTTTCCATGAAACATACAAGTTAACGGTTTTCATTTACCTCTACTAAAGTTTTTAAGTTAGCGAGAGAAGCCTCGTAGCCGTTCGTATTAAAAGTGACCGTGGTGCCATTTTGTTCTTCCTGTAAAAATATAGCGATCAGTGTTTCTTCTATACCTAAGTAAAACGAAAACTCTCGATTTGGCGTTACATTTTTAATCGTTAACACCATCGGTAATTTTTCCGCAAGCTGATTTTGTTCATTCGGCACTATCGAGAAAATTATCTCTTCTCCCGCCTCTAATTTAGGAATTTCCCAAGTTGCATCTGGGGCGTACCATTGCGTCAGTAGCTGTTCCTCTGTGACAGCCCGCCAAACTGCAGCAATAGTTGCATCTATCCAAATCGAACTTTTTTCTTTATTCATCATTGCATTCCTCCGTTTGCCAAATCCATTCCTCTCTCCTCTATTTTATCCTATTATTTACATAAATAACAATTATAACTTTAGCTCCTTCTATATAAAGTGTGTATTGACAGTTGCTTGTGCAAAACACACTATAAATTTACTATTAAGAACTTTTCCTATGTTCTACGCATATAAGCACGAACTGTCAGTGGCGCAAAGATTACCACAACAATAGCAGCTCCAATAAGTGAAGCTGACAAATCCCAACCTATTGCTCCCGAATTTGAAAGTTCTCGAACGGCCGTGACGAGATGTGAAATTGGATTAATTTTCACAAACCACTGTAGGACATTTGGTAGAGTCTCGGCTGGAACAAAAGCGTTTGAAAGAAATGTAAGTGGAAACAGAACGAGCATAGAAATTCCCTGTACACTTGAAGCTGTACGCGCAATGACACCAAAGAAGGCAAAAATCCAGCTTATAGCCCAGGCAGAGACAATAACTAAAAGCCCCGCAAGTACAACGTAACCTAATCCACCTTCTGGTCGATACCCCATAATATATCCCATAGTAAAAGTAAGTACAGTGGCAATTGTATAACGAATAGTATCCGCCAATAGGGCACCTGCCAGTGGAGCAATGCGTGCGATAGGTAATGATTTAAATCGGTCGAACACTCCTTTATCCATATCTTCACGCAATTGGACTCCTGTGACGATTGAGGTAGTGATAACAGTCTGCACAAGAATTCCTGGAATGATGACTGGCAAATAGTTTTGCACATTGCCCGAAATGGCTCCACCAAAAATGTAGGTGAACATTAGGGTGAAAATAATCGGCTGAAGAGTTACATCAAACAATTGCTCAGGCGTACGTCGAATTTTTAATACTCCTCGATAGGCCATTGTTAACGAATTTCTTAACGATTGATTGAAGCTTGGTTTGTTTAGCAATTGACTTTTCATACTCTTTCCCCCTCTAGTTGCTTAGAGTCTTTGAGTTCTTGGGGAACATTCTCACCAGTGATGGTTAAAAACACCTCATCTAAGGTTGGTTTTTGTACGCTAAACTCGTCAAGTTGTATTCCTTTTTGACGAAGTGCGATCAGTAAATTTGTAACTGCGTCAACATTTGACATCGGGGCCGTAATCTTCCCGATGTCCTGTGAAACAGTTGTTTTTACTTTGAGTATTTGTTCTACAGTTTCACGAGCAACTATGAGCTGCTGAGGATTTTCAATGTTCAAATGTAAAGATGATGTACCTACAGATGCCTTTAGCTCATCGACTGTCCCCTCTGCAACAACTCGGCCATAGTCGATAACGGCAAGTCGATCTGCCAGCTCATCAACCTCTTGCAAATACTGTGTCGTTAACAGAACGGTTGATCCTGTATCTACTAATCGACGAATCGTGTCCCACATTTGATTACGTGTTCGAGGGTCTAGCCCTGTAGTCGGCTCATCTAAGAAAATCAATGGTGGCTGTGCGATCAGACTTGCTGCCAAATCTAGGCGACGACGCATTCCACCAGAGAAATTTTTCAAAGGACGTTTGGCGGCTTCTGATAAACCGAACTCTTCCAGTAATTGAGCTGCTTTATTTCGGGCCTCCGTACGTCCCAATCCTAGCAAACGTGAGAAAATAATCAAATTTTCCGTTGCACTCAGTGACTCGTCAACTGAAGCATACTGACCAGTGACTCCAATTAATTGACGTACAATATGTGGCTCTTTCACTATGTCATAACCGAATATTCGTGCCGACCCAGCATCTGCTCGTAGTAAGGTTGCTAGCATTCTGATAGTAGTAGTCTTTCCTGCTCCGTTAGGACCAAGTACGCCATAGATAGTGCCAGCACGTACGTTTAGATCGACCCCATCAACAGCGCGATTTTCTCCAAAATGTTTCTTAAGACCGTGTGCTTCAATGGCCCACTCACAATTCGCTAACGGGCTGTTCATTCTATACACATTATCCATTGTATTCCCCCTTCGCTTATTACCATCGTTTCATTTTTCATGAACTTACTGATGGAAATCATTTTTCTAAGTTTTTATAGATGTTGTCTATAAACGGATAATACAACAAGTTTATGAACTGAATGTGAAACGAATTGGGTTTATGATTACTACGTTACTATAGAACTTTTGAACTAATCTTCGTATTTTGCGTCGCCCTATATAAATTCATTGCACCGAGAGCGACAACTATGGCTACAATGTCCAGCGCAACTTGATAGCTTGAAAATGTTGCTACCATTAAACCATATAATGAAGGAGCGATCACAATAAAAAACTGATTCAACGTCAAGGCTGCACTCACAGTTAGACCAACATAAAGTGGATTCGATTGCTCTGTTACACAAGCAATAAACAACGAATACCAGCCAAGTGCTACAAAGCCTAATAAGAAACAACATACTAGCATTAACATTTTCGCATGTAGCATAAGTGGTAATATGACGGTAAGAATAACTGCACTAACCATTACTATCATTAATAAATATTCCCGCTTCTGCTCAAAAAATTGATCACTAATCCAAGCAATGGCTACCCTTCCAATCATTCCACCGATTAATAAAAGGCTTAAATAATGCCCCGCCTCTGTTAAGGAATAACCTCCTTCATGATGTAAATAACTCATGAAATGAGCAACGAGTATCATTTGTAAAGTCATCATAACAATTCCTACAATGTAGATTGGATACAAATCCTTATTATTTTTTATTGCTTCGAGCTTCTCTTTAAAAGTGACAGAGGGTGCAGCTACTGCTACACGATTTTTGGGCTCCTGATAGATCAGTAAAAAAAGCAGTCCGCCGGCAATAGCCACAGAGCCTTGCACAAGATGTACCGATGTCAGGCTATAATGATAGTACATATATGTGAGAATCGCTGATGCTAAAGCTCCACCGATTGGAATGCCTGTTTGCCGAATGCCAATCGCCAGCCCACGATGTTTATCTGGAAACCATTTCACAATGGCGGTGCTGCCCCCCGTTTGCGCACTTCCGTACCAGACGCCCACGATTAATAATAAAAATAACAACACTGCATAATTATTGACCAACATTAGAAGGAGCGCTGAAAATCCTAGTAAAATGGAGCCCCACCCGATAATTTGTTTTTCCCCTCTTTTATCCATTAAATAGCCGAACAGAATCATCGAAAAGATTGGGCCAATATTAACGGCAGAAACGATAAAACCTGTTTGGAGCGAAGATAAATTCCATTCAATTTGATAAAATGTGGCAATCGGTCCCATGCCGTACGTCACAAAAGTTGCCGCAGTTTGGGACAACGTAGCTACTAAAACGATGACCCATCTATAATATGTATTCATAAAAAATTCCTCCAATGCTGTTACACTAATTCATTAACTTTACATATCTAGAGTTTACGCTTGCACTCTGAATGCGTAAAATGGAGGAAAATGATAGTGGCTATCAAAAAATTTTATAGGTGTGTGACATACAACATGAACATAGAAGAAATAGCATTAAAAATCGACATTTTGGAGAGGCAAAATCTTAGTAAATCCGCTGAAATTACGAATTATACTCAATCAGCCTTAACCTCTAAAGTGAAGAAAATGGAGGCTGAAATTGGTCAGGAGGTATTTAAACGTACACCGCAGGGCTTGAAGATTACGAATGTAGGGACACAATATTTAAAATTTCTAAAGCTTATTACACAGGAGTACGATGAATTTTTACAAGAAATTGGTTCGGCGCAAACGACTACAAAAATTAACTTCGGCACTTCCCATACAACAATTAAAATTTATGGAGCATCCATTATGAATGCCTTACAAACAAATGATATTCCATTAGACGTCGATTTCACGGTGGAATCCAGCACTTCCTTAAATGAAAAAACACATCATGCCGAAATGGATTGTGCACTGACGAGTAATCCGATTAAACACTATCCTGATTTAAACTATGACATGATTGCAACAGAAACATTTGAAGTCATTTCGAATAATTCACATATTATTAATTTTGAGAAACGTTCACCTGTAACACTTCTTGTATTAAGCAGAGGCTGTATGTATACACGTGCAATGGTAGAGTGGTTAAAAAAGTATCAAGTCCCATTTACGATGAAGGAAATAAAATCGGTAAGTAGTATCCTTGATTTTCTACAAATAGACAATACAATTGCTGTGTTAAATACAAAGCTTATTGACCTTTATAACTATTCCAATATTCACTATTATGATTTGCAGCAGCTAAACAAAGTAATAGAAACTGTCTTTATTTACAAGAAGAATGAGAGTCAACAATCTTCTATCTTTCAATTAAAACATGTTATTGAATCATTGTTGGAAGACCCTATCGAACAAAGCTAATTCGATAGAGTCTTCTAGCAATTTATTGGGACAATTTTGTGATTTCTCGCCCTGTTTTAATTTACCAACCGACTTTTTTTATTTATCAACCAACTTTTTTTATTTATCTACCAACTTTTATAATTTATCTACCAACTTTTTTTATTTATCACCAAACTTTCTAAATTTATCACCCACTTCCCAATAAAATCAAAGAACAGCTAATCCTTGCGAGCCGAAATAAGGAAGTTGAGTCCAAGCGGCTACCTGCAATCTAACTAGACTTCCACCCTCTTGAATAGCAAATACGGAGACTGTTCCTTGATTTCCGTTCAGGGTGTAAAAATGCCGTCCATCTTTACTCACTCCAACATCCATCGGCAGTCCTGGAGCTGTTCCTATTGGTGTACTGGTAATATGCCCTGCTACTGACAGGGCACCATTGGGATCGATTCGGTACGTGGAAATAGTGCCGCTTAAAGTATTAGTAATGAAGGCAAAACGTTCATCCCTTGTTGTGATTACCCAGCATGCGGTTTTATATCCGTTTGGTACAGAACCACTGATCACCTGGAGAATCCCATCGTTGCTCATTGAATAGGATGACAGCGCATTTGAACTTGCTTCAGTAACTAAGAGGATTCCAGAGGATAAAAAATAGGCACCCAATGGGCCTTCACCATAAGAATTATTAACGATTGGTTTTGTAACTGTACCGTTTTGCTTTATGTTGAAAACACTAAGACGGTTTGTAGTAAACTCGGTTACTAGGAGCTTACTGCCATCACATGTGAAGAGAACCTGAGCGGGCTCGGCATTGAAAGTGCTGAGAGAACGTGAAGAGCCAGCAATAGGTGTAAGGCGCCCGTGTTCATCTATGCGAAAACCCATGATGTTCGATGCATAATTGTTTGCGGCATAGCCAACATTGGCAACATAGACAAGATTACCAAACACAGCCACACTATTAGGCTGAGCACCTCCCGATGGCTTCACGTCCACGAGAACGGGTGCACCGTTGTCACTAATGATAAAACTGCTAATACTATGGCTGCCTGCGTTCACTGCGAGAAGGAAACGACCATAACGGGATAAGGTCAAAGCTCCTTGTGACGTCAGAGGGTCGACCCCATTGTTTGGCGTGGCTGCAGAGACTTTCCTTGTGCCAGTACCTCTACCATTTGTTGGGTAGGCACCCACAAAGGTAAGCATTCCATTTGTGTCCCTGTTATAGGCAATGACTTGATTCATGACTTCATTATTCGTCATCATGTAAACCATACTTACACTTGTAGGGAAATTTTTGTTCATAAAAACTTTCCTCCCTCCTTTATAGTTTTATATGGTTCTTTTACGGTTTCGATTCAATGGTTTTTATTTTATGCTGTTTTCGAAAAGATAATATATGTTAATATAGTTATTTGTTACATATAAATGGATTGAATATACGAGGGGGATATTTATGCATGAATTTTATTTGATAAAAAAGACCGAAACACAAGATGACGATTTTTTTCTGAATTTTGGTAGGAATAGAGACAATTACAAGGATATAATTGTTGATTACATTACAGTTGATAACAATGTATTTGAATATATTTTTGATTCACTTACATGGATTCCATGTATGAATCCAGCTTTTCCAGGAAATCCGAAACAAATAGGGATTAATGAGATTGGGATAACACTATTTGATGAACATTCGGCTTCCTCCCTTATTTCTATTTTTACTGCTTGGAGAGATTTATTTAAGAATGGTCCAAGTGTAATCCAAAAACTTATTTATTACCATGAATACTCCGATGATGATTTATTGAGTTTTGATAGAGATGACACTATAGAAAAATTCGAAAAAATTATTAATATTTCTAAACAATTGTATGATGGCAAGTTCTACTTATATCATTGCGGTATATGAAAACAAAAAAAATCAAGTTGCAATTTATCTTTGTGCTGGTAGTTATATGATTCTGTTTTTAGATAGAAATTTTGGGGAGAAATTATTAAACTCCCATGAAAGTTGCCAGGGGAGGACATTTAAATTGAAATAGCGACATCCAAGGACAAGAAAATAAAGCCCTAGACTGCCGCTGTTTATTGATCTATTGTTTTCCGTTAGTGTAATAACACAGGATGAACTACAAATCATTTCCAAGGGTTCTAGCTTTTTCTAAATTCTCTTTAACGAAATGGTCGAGGAAACCGCCCCGGCTCAGTCGCAAGGGGTGCCGCTTGAGAATATTCAAACCATCGCGCGCTATTGGGCAACTGAATACGATTGGCACAAAGGCAATCTCCTTTTTTCCAATGGTAGCTTTCCCTTATTGATACGATGGTAAAACCCGAATTATTCTCGATATCCTGATATAAGTCGATTAAGAAGTATACGAGTTCGCCATTGTCGTTTATGATGATGATTTACGGAAAGATTGCCAAAAAAGAAGAGACAGTCGATATAGAGGACACTGTAAAGCAGTTTAAAATTACCTTGTTGCAAAACATTTTGTGAAGTAGTTATGCCTGTTATCAGACCCGAAATCCGGAAGAACTGGATCGGCTACTGCCGTGGCCGTTGTCGTTGCCGTTGACCTGCCGCGTATTTAAATCATAAATCAGTATAAATTAGCCCTCATCTATTTAAGGTGGGGGCCATTTGACGCTTACGAATTAATTCGCGACGGTGTTGCATTTCCGAGTCGTTATGCAAAAGAAGATAATAATTGGTTGAATCTATCGCGCTCCTCTAAAAAAGCACAATGGCCGCTGTATTGAAACGGAACTAGCTTCGAATTTTTGATCAGCTTATTTGTTTCCTCAGCTTGGGTAAACGGAACGACTTTATCATGAATTCCGTGAATAATTAATGTGGGTACATCGATCTGACCGAGATCGTTGTAAATATTTTCATCTCTAAGTGTGACCATAATGGCGGAAGTCGCCCAATTCGCCGCTTTTAATCCCATTAAAACGAACCAATCGGATTTCGGTTCGGAAATATACTGAAAGAAAAAATTTCCCGTTTGGTCTTGCAGCATTTGCGGTCGGTCATGATTTGTATCTTCGATGATTTTATTTGTAAATTCTTTTGGAACGCTAAATGGAGAGGCAGCGTCGATCAGGACGAGTTTAGATACCCCATACCCTTTGTAACGAGCCATATAACGAATCGAGATCGCGCCTCCTGTAGAGTGTCCTGCCAGGGTTATGTCTCTTAACTGTAACGTCTCGATGACCATGCGGACATCATCTGCTAATCTATCGAAACTGTACCCGCTAAAAGGTTTATCCGAATTGCCATATCCCCTCCAGTCCATTCCAATACAACGATATCCAAGCGTTGGAAGGAAGTTGAACTGATATTCGAACTGGTTATGGTTTAGCGGCCATCCATGAATAAAAAGTATCGTTTTATTTCCCTTTGGATTGATGTCCTCGATAAATACGTTGACGCCTGGTTCGACAGTTACAAAGTATCCCAAGTGTATCACCCCATTTATTATAAAGTAATTTCCCATTAAGATATTCATCTAAGGCAGAGTGTATGCCTAATATCGGCGTTAAACTTTGTTGAGATAGTGCGAAGAAGTTTCTGATGAATATTACCTTGTTGCAAAAACGAAAAGTGAGGGAATAGCTGAGTATGATGCCTCTACTGCTTGGTCAGACATAGAAGAGTTGGTTAGCGATTACAACAACATATCTCCTGAAGATTATCATTTTGCAATTGCCAGTATGGATGCATTGAATCATGCAATTCCTGACCTATTTCTGCAGCTCCGATTAATTTTTCCGATCTTTCAAGCGCCCAATTAAACGAACGTGCTTTGCAATGTGTATCAATGAATAGTGCGATTTCTTCTACACCTGCTTCTTTGACTGATTCAGAAGCTGAACAGCCAAAACAGCTGTCCATTTGTTGACGTGCAGCAACACCTAGCTTTTTCGATGTAATAAAAAAACAACGGCAAAGTGAAAAAGCCGTTGTTTCTAGGTTGTAATAGAAAAACAAAAAGATGTCCCTTCTTCATTTGAATGTAGTGCATAAGTTACTTGAAGAATTCTAGCGATGTCATCGATGATCTTCAAGCCAAGGCCCACGCTTTCACGATTTTGTTCAAAGCCAGTACCGTTATCAATCATGAAAACCTTACTGTCCTTAATTGTTATCTCGAGCTTTGTAGCTTGTGAATGTTTCAATGTGTTTTGGAACACATTATCAAACATTCGTTGGAGCCAAAGTTCATTACTAGTCCACGTTAAATGGGCATCCTCTGAATGAAAAATTAATTCAATGTTATGCATTCTATATAAATAGCTCCATTTTTTTATCATCGTTTCTAACAATGTCGTGAGTTGCACTTCCTCCGTAACGATATAAGAATTCTCCATTGTGTCTAAGGATTGCAAATTAAATTCATTCGTTAAACTAGCGATATAATGTATTTGCTCGTTCAAGGATTCCACCAATTTTGGCTGTTCCTTATAGGTATCTTCTAGATAAAATAATTGTAAACGGATCGCTGTTAATGGTGTATTAATATCGTGCCTTAGCTTTTGTAGTAGCTCTTTTTGTAGCTCCTGCTGTTGTTTAAGCTCTAATTCCCGATAGGTAGTTCGCTCAATTAGTATATTAACCGACTGAATTAATTGTCCAATTTCATCCTCACTGCCAACATCTAATGTACTCGGTATTTTTTCATTACTCGCTAAGTCACGAATCGTTTTGTTTAGCATATTAATTTTCGTCAGTAATGAATTGATCGATTTCGAAAATAAAAATGCTAGCAAACATAATGATAGAAAGAACACCATTAGCATCGTTGGATAAGCGAAAGATTCATGAAATGGAGTGCCTTTATTTCTAGTTTTAAAGGCAAACTCATACATAATAGACATCGACACACTGATCCCTAACAATACGATTGGGACACTGACTATGGCCGTAAATAATAATAATCGATATTTTGTTTTTAATGTCATTTCTTTATGTAGGTATTTAATCGATACCCTTCTCCGTAAATATTTTGTAGGATGGTACCTGATGAATCATTCAATTTCGTTCTGATCTTTTTGATGTGAACATTGATGATATTTTGATTTCGATCTTCAAGCGGCCATAAATAGTCAAAAAAATGATCCTTCGTTAACACCCTATCCTTGTTGTCATATAAATAAAAGAAAATTTTACGTTCGATCGCTGTTAATGAAATTTCATCATGTATATTATTTTTAAATAATTTACGATGCTCTAGATCAATCAATAGATGCTGGATTTGCGTAAACGTCCCATATTGCTGCTCTAGCATTTTCTGCATTCTTAAAAGAAGCTCTCTCGGATCAAATGGTTTTGTCATATAGTCTTCACCGACTGTTAACCCTTGAAGCTTGCTCTCAATATCATTGCGAGCTGAAAGAAAAATAATGGGGATATTTAAACCTAAGCTTTTAATATTCTTAGTTAGCTGATAGCCATCCTCCCCTGGAAGCATAATGTCCATTATGACTAAATCGATTTGATGGATAAGGTTCATAATTTCTCGTCCATCCGTTTTCCATACAACGTCGTATCCTTCACGTTGTAGTATTTTTTGCATTAAATCGCCAATCATTTGGTCGTCTTCTACTATTAAAATCGTAAATCCTTTCATTACCTCGGCCTTTCTGTGTTGTCAACTTTTGTCTTCATAAATTCTATAGCAAGATGATAAATTTCATCAGGTTTATACAAATAGATACTATGAGTACCACTTAATTCTTTGACATCCGCAATATTAATTTGCTCGGCAAATTCCGCATATTTCTGGCTATGATACTTCGTAAATTTTGAATCTTTATCTTGTTCAGCAATGGCATCTATTAATAATATCGGTGTGTCTTTTGGTTTCGGAAGCTCTTCTGATTTCAAACTATTTTCATACACATGTAGTAACTCATTTTTCATATCATCATTAAAAGTTTGTTTATAGGATAATGCTTTATAAATTTCTTTTTCTTCCTCCGTTAAAAACGATTGCTTCATTACTTCTGGATTATACACTTGCGAAGGTGTTAATCGATGTACGCCCAATTTCGTTAGCAAATTCATTCCTTTAACAGTCCATACATCGACTACTCCCATTTTATGCTCCACATATTGACTTGGCAAACTAATATCTAGCGCAATAATCGCCTTAATTTCTTCAGGATATTTTTGTGCCCAATAAATAGCCTCAACACCTGAAATGGAATGTGGTACTAATATATAAGGAGGCTTATTTCCACTTTTCAAAAGAGCTTCTCTCGTTTGTGCTAACATTGTATCAATATCTCGTTCGTCCTTCGAGACATCGCTATAGCCATATCCCGCTCTTTCAATAACAGCTATCTTCTGTTCTTGTGAAAATTTACTGTACAGCCCTTTCATTTCGTAAATGGGAGCCGAAATCCCTGAGCCTGCCATAAACACATAAGTGTCCTGACCATCCCCCTCAGTGTAAACATTGATTTTTTGATGATCGACCTCAACAAGTGTTCCTTTACTATCTAAAAGTTTGGATTCCTTATTAAGCTGATATTGATGATTGATAAATATGACACCTAATCCAAGCATCAAAATCGCTACCAAATACATCATAATTTTCTTAAAAGTCTTCTTCATATTATTCTCCTCTCAGTTGATACTGAAAGAATAAACAATAAAAATAAATTTCTAATTAATTTTCTTACTTACTCAAACTTCGCAGACTGAAATCGACAAATAAGCCTTGATATAATTAGGAAGGCTGGCGATCCATTGCTGAAGTTG
>NZ_LITM01000002.1:61736-85711 GCF_001275675.1 Lysinibacillus sp. FJAT-14745
AGAATCCTATTGAAATTGTAAAGAACCAAACAAGCTCAATGATTAAACCGATTTATATTGGTGCGAAGTTTGAGTTACTTATTTCCATAACTTTTGGTCATGACTAATAAAAAAGCTGTCTAAAAGTGGTTTTACTCCACTTAGACAGCCCTTGATCTAGAAAGTTATTGATCGGGATAGGTCTCTTGTAAAAAAGATACCGATCGTTGGATGAGCGACTTTAATATCTCCACATCAATATCCGCTAGTTTATTGATATAAACACAAGCTTTTCCTGTTGTATGTTTACCAAAAGCTTTTAATAAATTGTCTCGCTCGCTGTCACCTGGGGCAAAATATAAACTCGTTTTAGCTTTTCGAGGAGAGAATCCAACTAAAGGTGCATCGCCTTCATGCCCAGATTTATATTTGTAATGATATTTGCCAAACCCTATAATACTTGGCCCCCACATTTTTGCTTCAAACCCTGTTACTTCAGCAAAAATATCCAATAGTCGGTAAGCATCTTCACGCTTTTTAGGATGATCCACGTTTTCAATAAATTCAATGACACTCTCGTCAGTTTCTTTTGTTTTCAATTCGTACATTTTTATACCTCCCTTTCTAAAGTTGAATTTTGATGCATCATAACATTTCCAAATGCCTTCCACAATAGCTAAAAACAAAAGCTGCCTATAAAGTTTTTACATACTTAAAAGACAGCCTTCTATATGTTATTCCACTTGCTCAAGCAATAGTTTTTGCTGGAGCTTACTATAAATGCCTTGTTTCTGCATAAGCTGCTGGTGATTGCCCTGCTCCACAATTTCACCTTGTTGAATAACAAGGATTTGGTCGGCATTTTCGATTGTTTTTAAGCGGTGTGCAATGACGAAGCTTGTGCGCCCCTGCAATAAATGCTGGAGACCTTTTTGAATATCAACCTCTATTTGCGTATCCACACTGGATGTAGCCTCATCCAAAATTAAAATATCCGAATTTTCTAAAATTTCCCGGGCAATAGCTAATAATTGCCGTTGACCTTGACTTAAGTTTGCCCCACCTGCCTGTACAGGTGTATCATACCGTGCTGGTAAATATTTAATAAAGTTATGGGCATTCGCGATTTTCGCCGCTTCTTCTCCCTCTTCATCCGTTGCATCAAGTTTACCGAAACGAATATTTTCACGAATCGTTCCGAAAAATAATTACGTATCCTGCAATACAACACCTCCTCTTTGGTGGATTCTATGCACTACATCCAGTTCTTTCTTTTACCTGAGTACAAAAAATACACCTCAATGTTCTTTCAAACATTGAGGTGTATTTAGCATTACAAATCATCAAAACCGTTATCTTCTACATTAACCTTTACATATTGGCGAGATCGTTGCTCGAAGAAATCTGTTTTTCCTAAATCAACATCCTCATAAGCTTTAACCCATTTCAATGGATTTTTGCGATAGCCTTCAAATGGACGCTCTACGCCAAGCTGATTACAGCGTACGTTCGCATAGAAATGTACATAATCATGCACATCTTCCACATCAAGGCCAGCAACTTTATCGCCAATTACTTCATTGGCCCAATCGATTTCTAGCTGAACGGCTTCACGGAAGATTTCTTGTACACGAGCTGCTCGTTCTGGTGTATCGTATTCAGGATATTCCTCTAATAGCTCCTGATAAATTTTCACAAATAAATCCACATGAATCTGTTCATCGCGATTAATATAATTAATCATCGTTGACGAGGCCACCATTTTTTGATTGCGTGCTAAATGATAGAAGAATGCGAAGCCAGAATAGAAGAATAAACCTTCTAAAATCACATCATAAACAATCGCTTCAAGCATATTTTCAACAGTTGGTTCCTCAGAAAATGCTTGGTAGCCTTTAATAACGAAGTCATTACGTCGCTCTAGCACTGGCTCTGTACGCCAAAAGTCAAACGTACGATCTTGCTCATCTTTGTTGACAATACTTGATAGCACATAAGAATAAGAGTGATTATGGATCACCTCTTGTTGCGCTAAAATAATCATTAATGCATTTAAGCTTGAATCTGTTAAATAATCCGCTACTTTCCCCGCAAAATCAGTTTGTACACTGTCTAATAGCGCTAGTAAGCCAATGATTTTTAAAAAGGATTCTTGTTCATCTGCTGATAACTGTGGAAACTGCTTGACATCATTGCTCATATTAATTTCAAACGGTGTCCAGAAGTTACCTAGCATTTTTTTATACTTAGGATAAGCCCAGCTAAAACGCACATCATCCCAGTTTAAAATGTTAGAAGAGCGCCCGTTGACAATTCCTGTTGAACGGTTTGGCGCTTCCTTATCCATAATTTGTCGTTTTGTAATAGTTGTCATTGTTAACTTCCTCCTAGCTTGCGCAAGACTCACATTCTAGCAATTCTACAGAAGTTGAGCGCACATAATAAGTCGTTTTCACACCGCTCGCCCAAGCATTCATATGCAATGCTAGTAAATCTTTCGCCTTAATCGTATTTTGAACATATAAATTAAGTGAAATGCCTTGGTCGATATGACGTGCTCGTGCAGCATTTTGCTTGATTGTCCAATTTTGATCGATGAAATAAGCAGATTTATAATACCAAGTCGTTACAGGTGATAAATCTGGTACTGTTACTGGAATTTTGTAATCCTTCTTCTCCTCTGAATAACTCTTTTGGAAGATCGGATCAATCGTAGCCGTACTACCCGCTAAAATAGATGTTGATGAGTTCGGTGCAACCGCCATAACATAACCGTTACGCATACCCTTTTCAGCAACCGCAGCACGTAACGCGTTCCATTTTTGACTGTCGTAGCCACGTTTGTCAAAATATGCACCAGTATGCCAATCTGAGCCTTCAAATAATGGGTAGGCTCCTTTTTCACTTGCCAATTCGTTAGAAGCGCGAATCGTTAAATACGCAATTTCCTCATAGAGCTTGTCCGCAAATTCTACAGCTTCCTCAGACTCCCATTGAATTTCTTTCAACGCTAATAGGTGGTGCCAGCCAAATGTTCCAAGCCCAATACCACGGTAGCGTAAGTTCGTACGCTCTGCTTGTTTTACTGGAATAGTATTTAGAGCAATAACGTTATCTAACATACGTACTTGAACTGGGATCAATCGTTCTAAGACACCAGCCGGTACAGCTCTGCCTAAATTAATCGATGATAAGTTGCATACAACGAAATCTCCAGGCTTGCGACGTGTTACGATAACGTCATCTTCAAGGGTAATTGATTCGAATTCAGTTGCTGACATATTTTGGAATATCTCTGTCCTTTTTCTTCAACTAGGTTCGCTAAACCTAATCCGTTCTCTTATGAACTGCTGTATATCACTATACAGAGGAGACTATATCATCATCCTCAGCTCTACCTGTAGGATGCTCCGCTTTTCCCTTTATGAATTATCCCATTTTATAGGGCCTCGCTTGAGGGGTACTCTACTCGCTTCTTCACTCATGTTTTTCAATGAGCTATGCTTTCGATAGTCGTTAGGCTTTTACTTTTGATTAATAAATTAAATCAAAAGATTTAGCACGGTAGGTTATCACATTGTGACTTTCCCCGTTTAACGGAGTTTTCGACAACCATTTCTGATTGAAGGTGCTACTATTAACACAAATTACTTGAGTAAATCATCCCTTCATGCTTATTCGGATTCATGCGATTGACTTCATCTCGATAGAACATAAACGGTACGCCTGTTTCTAGCTGTGAGCGCATAATACGCTTCATAATATCAATGGCTGGTACGACTTCTCGACTTAATAATGGATTCGCGATACATTCCGCATATTTTACTCGGAAAGAGCCGTCACCCTTTTTCTCATCGTAGTAATCCTCTAATGAGTAGCCCATGATTTCTCGCACTTCGTGTGGGTCAAATAAATGCCACTCCCCACGTGCCTCAACAGTTTCCATAAATATATCCGGTAAGCACAGCCCGGTGAAAATATCATGGGCACGCAGGCGCTCATCCCCATTGTTTAAGCGTAAATCTAAAAACGTAAAGACGTCTTTATGCCAAACATCTAGATAGACAGCAATAGCTCCTTGTCGTTGCCCAAGCTGATCGACTGAAACTGCCGTATTATTAAGCTGTTTAATCCATGGTAAAACGCCACTTGATGCACCTTTAAAGCCTTTAATAGATGAACCTCGGCTACGAATTTTACCCATATAAACACCAATACCACCGCCGTACTTCGATAATGTTGCGACATCTGTATTCGTATCATAAATACTTTGTAAACTATCATCTACTGTATCGATAAAGCAACTAGATAGCTGTCCATGTGTTTTACCAGCATTCGATAATGTCGGTGTTGCCACAGTCATATATAAATTACTCATTGCCCAATAAGATTCACGTACTTTTTCTAAACGATTTTCTGTTTCATCCTGCATAAGGGTCATCGCAATGACCATCCATCGTTCCTGCGGTAGCTCCACTGGTGTTTTCGTGTAATCACGGACTACATAGCGGTCCATTAATGTTTTTATACCAATATACGTAAACAACTCATCTCGACTTGATTCTAAAAAAGAAGCGAGTTCCTGAAGCTCCTGCTCACTATACTTTGTTGTTAAACTTTCATGATACAAACCAACTTCTGTATAGTGTGCTAATTGTTCTGGGAAAACTTTATAAACATCCTTCACTGAAACTCCACGGCGCATCGCAAATTGATCATATAGTTTTTCTAAATAAATTTGAGCTGCGACAAATGTCCAGTATGGCTCCTCCTCATCAATTAAGCTAAGCGTTTGTAAAATCATCGCATCCGCCCATGCTTCAAATGTCGCATTGTCGTTTTTTCGTAGCCATCGATCCGATAATCTTACAAAACTTTCGAGTTCATCCTCCGTATAACTTTTCTTGAGCTTAGCAATTTGCTGTTCGATTTGAATTGTCATGTATACATTCTCTCCCTTTCTTTCGCCAGCAACACAAAAAGCGATCACGCAACATCTGTCGGTTACGTGATCGCAGTAAAATCGGAAATGGAAATGAAGGACATGCACACAAAGAAGTGAACAAATCTCTCGCCTCCACTTCTCAATCCCCGAAGAATGTGTCGCTGTCTTGAACAAATTGGCAGGTCTCCTGGCTCATGCTTCCTCCAAATGATGGCCTTCCCATTTTTAACAGTGGCCTCTGCATCATTTGTCAGCACTTACAGTTGCGGGGACAGCTTCGGCTTAAGATGCTCTTTTTCCGAATTCCCTTTTAAACCATATTGGTACCGCTCGTCCAAAATACTATATATTGTGTTTTAACTCCTAAACAAATCTAACATATTGTGTTTATTGTTGCAATAGGCGTTTTGCCCCTTGAATTTTTTTAAGTGCTACTTTTTCTCGAAGCAAGCCCTATTACAATGCAATTTTACGTAGTTTTTCAAAATTTCTAGGAAAAATATTTTGGACCAGTTGCTCTTTTTCTGGATATATACCAAGTAAAATGACTGCACACGGGCCAGCAGTTTTCTCAACATCTAACGAACTTATGACCTGTTGATGGCCAAAAAGACGGGTAAATTCTGCTTGCAAACCTTTTGATCCAACTGGCCAAACTTGCTGCACGATTTCCTCTTTCCATGCATGAAAAATAGGCTGTAGCTGTGCGACATCCTCAGGCTGGGCAAGGACTTCATTGCCTACAAGCGGTAGTCCATAGGTGTACCAAATCAGCTGTTCATGCTTATATGGTGTACGTTTCTGCTGCTCACCAAGCATCGTTATAGACAAAGCTGATTGTAAAGTCGGCATATTGGACTCTGTGCTACCGTCTATTTGCGGACAACTAAGACCCACCTCATCAAAAACCTGCTGAATGCCTGCAATATAACGAGACCATGCAGCATCCCCTGAAAAATTAGCGAGTAAAATATGCCTTGGTAAAGCATTTGCAGCAAGTTGCTCTAAAAAAGTAACACGTGCCGTTAAGTATGCCGTTAGTTTGTCTGGAGCAGACACAACATCTTGTGGTTTTTCACCAATTGCTGCGGCATTATCTGTCGTAGCAATCAGCTCCCCTACTTTTATTGCATTTCTCAATGTAATCGCCCTGCCTTACGCACAAATACTTTAGATAAAATTGGCATTGCAACTGCAACGATGATTAAATTAATCAGTGTTGCTAATGGAAGAATAGTAAGAGATGTCCAATAAAATGCTGGACTAATGATAAAGTAAAACGGCAATGGTGCCACAACGCCATTTAAAATAAGTGCCACAGGCCATTTCCAGAAATGCATTCCTTTGTTATGCATAATCCCGAAGATCCATACAACGATAAACATTTCTACTGCGATAATAATGTGGAGTGGTCCAAATGGGAAACCAGAAGTTAAGGCCGTAATAAAATGCCCAATTGCCCCTGCAACCCCTGCCAATACTGGCGATAAAAATACAACGCTCAAAAATGCTGGAGCAGAGTCCAGCGCAGCAGTTGTAATAAATGGTGTTGGTATTTTAATAACTGCACCTACTGCACAAATTGCCGCAACCATCGCAGTGAGCGTCAACTTCATCAATCTTTGTCGATCCATTCCATTTCCTCTTTTCTTTAATATTTGGCTATTCATTATAACGTGTGGTTGATTTCCGTTCCGGCTGGGTGCTTTCCTGGGGGCGTCCGATGAGCCGCTTGGGCCAACACGATGTTGGTCACGAAGGCGTTATCACAGGATGTGATGCACTTAGCCTTCGTTCCCCTACTGCTCGCTCCAGGGTCTCGGGCCAACACGATGTTGGTCACGAAGGCGTTATCACAGGACGTGATGGTTTTAGCCTTCGTTCCTCTATCGCTGATCCCCAAGGAGTCACCCAGCCTCCACTCCAATCAACTAATATACATAGCGTAGGTTTTAACAATCATCAACCCAAACATTTTTAATGAAAAGCCTTCTAAATTTTTCAAATCCATATTATTTAATTTGTTCCCCGATACCGTACCAAATGCGGACGACTTGTTCGGCTTCAGCAAATAATGCCTGGTACAAACGCCCACAAGTATCACGCAATAATCGTGCCTGTTTTTCCATCGGCACAACTCCACGTCCCATATCGGTCACTATTATATAGACGGCACAATTTTCTTCAAGCGTCTTTAGTCTTGTCAAAATAGTTTTGACAAGGGGTTCATCATCCTCAAGATCTTGTGTCACGAGCCACTTCTCTATGTTTTTTATAACTAGTACATCACAGGCTGGGCTGCCATCAGGTAGATTGCCATCAACTAGCTCAACTTTTTGACCTGCAAGCAATTTCATGACGTAGTCGGTTTTTCCACTATAGGCGCCTCCGATAAAGACATGCATCGCGCTCCCTCCTCCCAAGCCTTTCTTGTAAACGTTAAAGAAAACATTTTATCATGCGGTGATTGATACGACCAAAAAGATTGCTCAGTCGGTGCAAAGGCAACGAGAAGTGCTCGAATCACCCCACCATGGACTACGAGATGATAAACATCTTCACCTTTTGGTAACGAAGTAAACCCTTCAATGACACGCTCACAAAAAGCAGCAAAGCCTTCCCCTTTTGGAGGCGGAGACTGTACGGGATCATCTAGCCATGCACAATAACGATTATCCGTTTTTAAATCCTCATATGTTCGCCCTTCAAATTCCCCGAAGTTCGACTCTCGAAATCTCCTATCAGACACGTATGTTGCATTCGGAAAATAATGGGTAGCTGTCTCCCTACAGCGCAGCAAATCACTACCATACACCTTCGTGACATCTTGATCTACAATAGCCAACAAAGATGCATCAGCTAATGAAGAATCTGTCCAGCCGATATAACGCTTCTCCAAATTTTCCTTTGTTGGTGCATGTCTCATTAAGTGCACAATAACAACGTCACCCATAGTACAACCTCCATTCCTTCAATTGATGCACCGAGTAAATCCCCAGAAACGCCACCAAAGTTGCGCACTGTAAATTGACGAAAGACTAAAAAAGCAATTGCTAATACAGCCATCAACACGAATGGAACAATGGAGAATCCTATGACAAACAACAAACTGCTATACGCCACAACTAATGTGATAAGCATAAAGCACATAAGTATGCCCGGCTTAATATGTGTTTTAAAAAAGTAGGCAAGCCCTTTTTCTTTTGAGCACTTGAGCGACATAAAATAAAAGCTCATGCCCACTCGTGTTAATAACGGAATAAACACAAGCATCCACAACGCTAACTTATGCTGTACGAATAGCTCATGCAGTATGACAAATTTACCAAGCACTAAAAATAGCACAGAAAGCACACCAAATGCACCAACACGTGGATCATCTAAAATTTCAAGCCGCTTCTCACGGTCCCGATATGAAAAATAAGCATCCCCCATATCAATAAAACCATCTAAATGTAAACCACCCGTAAATAAAGCAAATAATCCGATAATCACAAAGGAAAGCAAAACCTCACTGCTCGCCGTCCATTCTGTTAAACTATAGATCACCCCTGCCACTGCGGTGCCCATGAGAGCCCCTATCCATGGCAAAAAGGCAAACATCCCTGTTATAGTTGCCTTCGTTAAAGGAATTTCTTTATGTACCGGCAAAACTGTAAAAAATTGAAACGCAAGTTGTATGCTATGCCAGAAATTTTTCATCGTCTTGCCACCTTCTTTTTATTTTCAAAGCGTCATTCATTATTTCCATTTCTTTACGACACCATAATTTATTTCATACGCCTCATTCGCTATAGCAACGAACCATTGATGTAATTTCCCAAGCGTATGTCGGTATAATTCTACTTCCTCGTTAGTATATGGAGGCTCATCGAATAATTCGTTTGAGACGATAAAAAACGTCACCCTTTTCTCAAGTAACGTCCCTACCGCCTTTTTTAAACTTTCAAGCTTCTGCTCTAAACAGCCGGATTGTTCCACACAGGGTGTTCCCGTGTCAAAACCCTCGTAAAAAGCATTCGTCAGCCATGTTGTAACACAATCCCATAACACGACATCTCCATCGTTCAGTTTACGCAATGTATCGGCGATGTCGTAAGGTTCTTCTATCGTCAGCCATTCAATATTTTGTGCACGTCTGTCTGCCTGATGACGCTCTATTCGCTTCTCCATCTCGTGGTCTAACGCTATTCCAGAAGCAATATAAATAAGTCGTTGTGCTTGGTTAAACTCTGTTTGATAGTGAGTAACAGCCGCTTTTTCAGCAAAGTGGGATTTACCACTGCGTACTCCCCCTGTAATGAAAATCAGTGGCAATGGTTACGCCTCCTATTGTAAATGTTGAATGTTCCCGATATCTTTCACGAGCCATCGTTGCTCGACTTTCTCAATAAGCGTGACACTTGTACCATTAATAAATGGCGCTGCCCACAGCTGATCGATGTTTCGCCCTAAAATGGCATTAATGATGCATTTAATCGTTACAGCATGAGACACAATTAAAACATTGTTCTCGGGATATTTTTCTGCAATTTTCTTTAACGTAAACATTGCTCGTTCTGTTACCGTACCAAAGCTTTCCGTATGGGTTGCGACGAATTGTCCAGGATAATCGGTATATAATTCATAATCAGGATGCGTAGTCACAATGTCCCCAACTGTTTTCCCTTGCCAATCTCCTAAAAAAATCTCCCTTAAATTATCCTCATAATAGATTGGAAGCTGGCGATCACCTAGAAGAATATGCAGCGTTTCCTTAGCACGGCCACTTGAACTGCTATATGCCGCTGTAAAAGAGAAATTTTTCAAATGATCTCGCAGTTTTTCTGCATGTAAAATACCATTCTCGGACAACGGTGAATCTAACCATCCCTGTAGCCGCTGCTCTTTATTCCACATCGTTTCGCCATGTCTTACTAAATAAAAAGTTGTCACCTTTCTCACCCCTAATTTGCAATCAATTATGCCCCGGCATAATTGCGTCCGGAATCGGCTTTGTGCTTGCACAAAGCACTCCTTTCCGATTCCGTGACATCCGCCGGAGGCTTTGGGCCAACACGATGTTGGTCACTCAGGCGTTTTCACAGGATGTGAAGGTTTTAGCCTGAGTTCCTCTTTTTCAGCGGATGATTGGACACCCGCTGAAAGGAGACTTAAAACCGCATTCATTTCCCCACCTATAGAGGTGGGAGACTTCTGCTGAAAGAAGTTAAACCATGCCTGCAAACAATTCTTTAAATATGTCATGGCTGCAATATCTTTAATGCCAATACGGAACCATTCACCATTTAAGCCCATAAAGTTTTTTGTATGGCGCAGCACGACTCCCCTTGATAAACAATATGTAAAAAATGTATCTGCTTGCTGATTTTTCGGTAATGCAAAACATACATAATTCGTTACACTATTCGTCACCTGACAACCATGTTCTTGTAAATAGTTCTGTAGTGATTCCCGTTGATTATTAGCATAGGCAATGGCCTGCTCACAATATACACGTTCATCTAAACAGCCTGTACCGATAACGAGGGCAAAGGCATTCAAGTTCCAATGCGGTAGGATATTCTTTAGCTCAGTAACAACTACCGGACTTGCTACTAAATAGCCAAGGCGTAATCCTGGGATCGCATACATTTTTGTCATCGAACGAACGACGATCAAATGTGGGTTTTCTATCACATGCTGGATCAATGAATAAGCTTCATCTACCCAGTCAATAAATGCCTCATCGATGACAAGCTCACAATTGACCTTTGCACCGTGAGAGATTAATTCGAGAAGCTCCTCTTGCTTTGGAAGCGCCCCAGTCGGATTGTTCGGTGTACAAATATATAAAGCATCTGCGTGCACCATTTCACCCTTCAGATGCTCCAACGGCAATGTGTAGTGAACAATATCCTCTACAATAACGGGCACAATTTCAGCGCCCGCTGCCGTTAATGTTCGTTCATATTCTGAAAAAGTTGGATGTACGATAATAACCCGCTTATTGGCGTAGCGTCTAACTAGAACACTAAAAAGCTCGGATGCACCGTTACCTAGTAAAACAGAATCTTTCTGAACATCATGAAAAGCTGCCACCTTTGATAAAAACGGCTCACCGTCCGGATCTGGGTAACGTTGAATAAGCGGATAAAATGTCCGCCAACGCGCCTCAACGAATGCAGGTGGCCCTGCCGAATTCACATTTTCGCTAAAATCATACACCTCTTCGGGCATATTAAGTCCTAGCTGATGATAAACAGTTTGCGGATTTGCTCCATGATTAGGTAATTGCAAAAATTAACACCTCCATTGTTAACATAACAAGCGTAAAGAGCAAGGTCGCAATGCGCATATGAATCACAGACGTTGCAATATGCTCTTTCGTTAATGGAACTAATTTCTCGCCCATTATTGCTCGATGAGATACGACACCTTTATATGTATTTTTTCCACCAAGCTGTACCCCTAATTGAACAGCTGTTGCTGCTTCTAAATAACCACTATTAGGACTTGGATGCTTTTTCGCATCTTGTGCCCAACGTTTTAAGCGCTTACCAAGAGATACATTCGTTTCATTTTTCGTACCTAGCACCATCAATAGACCCGTTAATCGACTCGGTATAAAATTCAGTACATCGTCTAGCTTAGCAGCAAACATACCAAAATCTTTATATTTTTCGTTTTTATAGCCAATCATAGAGTCTAACGTATTGACGGCCTTATAGCCCCATAACCCGATTGCACCAAATAAAAAGGCGTAAAATAATGGAGCAGTTACACCGTCACTCGTATTTTCTGAGACCGTCTCAACAACACCACGAACAATCTCATCCTCGTCAAGTTTCTCCGTATCACGGCCGACAATCCAAGAAAGTTTCACACGAGCTTCAGCAAAATCACCTTTGACAAGCGGTTCATAGACAGCCATCGCTGCTTCCTTCAAGCTACGTTGTGCTAGTCCAATCCCAATTAATAAGCCCTCAACCAGTATGCCAAATAGTGGGCTAACTTGATAGCTTAGTAGCATAATGGCTGTCACAACAAACATTGTTGTTCCTACTACAGCGAGTGCCATCACCATGCCACGGAATTTTCTCATTCTTCCTTTATTCCATAATTCTGTTTGAGATTGAATGAGCTTCCCAATCCAGCGTACTGGATGAGGCATTTTAGGAGGATCACCCACGATTAAATCAAAAACAAGCCCAATGATACAGGCAATCACCAGTGCCATCATAAAGGATTCTCCTCTTTATCTTTTTTATATTTTTGAATGGCTTCACGCATCGTTTCATAAACACCATGGCCAATGACTTTTCCTAGCATCGTAATCGGTCCAGCATATTGATGGTAGTCGCCTTCCTCTGTTGAAGCAATTAACAAACTATCCGTTGAGGTACCTGTAGCTTGTGTACCCGTTGTTGGATCTGTTATATCCTCATCAATAAGTGCTTTGACCTTAGCCTCCGTAGTAGAAATCATTGCCTGAAATAAAGCTTCATCCGACAATCTCCCATTTATTAGTACCCACGTATTAATTGTCCCAGCATGATACTGCTCCTGACGATGAAAGGCACGCGTAATATCGACGGCATTGCCAAGACCAGCCGTAATCATTATGACAAGATGAATTCCTTCATATGTAAACTCACGAATTGTTGCATATCGGGCATAGACGGCTGTCATCATCGCAACTGTATTGTCAATCGGAAAGCCCTCAGACTGTAAAAATCGTTGTAATTCTACCTGTGGTTTTCGTTCATCATACGTATAGGGCACTGAACGATTCATCAAATGTGTATAAAAGCCAAAGCCCGGATTATGTACTGCTGAGGATACGACCTTCATTGGCGAATCTGTTTGAATGGCAACATAATGGTCGGAAATATGAATATCTTCCTTACGTAGTACTGGCATTATCTCGCCTCCTATTCAATGGATAACAAAAATAAAAAAACAAATTCTTACAAAGAAGAATTTGTGCTGTTCATTCTTAAATTAATGATCTATCCCAAATTTGAACCTTTGAATTTTGTACAGCATGACAACTTCATAATACTCAAATTATTTATTTTTTTGAAATTGTATCACAAATTCGTGTTTTATCACAATTCAATTTTGAGATAATCCATTATTGCTTTTGTTTTAAGGTTTTAAAACGAATAATGGATCCCGCGATGATAAACACCCAGCCAATACCGATATAAACAATTTTCATCGTTTTTGTCGAGGACGGTAAAATATCCATGATCGTTAAACAAACAAATAATATACCAATCATTGATAGAAACATGCCAATCGATAATTTTTTCAAAAGAAAGACCTCCAATCTATATACGTCCTCGATTTTACCGTATTCCCGTCAAAAAGAAAACACTAATCCAGTTCAAGGATTAGCGTCGTAAACGGGCAGTCATTTATCTGTACAGAAAGCTAAGCGTCAGGTACCAAGACTTCTACCCAAACATTTAGCGAAAGCAAAGAAATTAGGTAGGACATTAACTGCCCGTTCAGTGGGGATGAAGAATCCCCACCGATTAAGCTTTATTCCCTTACACTCTCACATGCGCAAAAAATTCCTCATAAAGTGCTTGTAAAATTTGATTTTCAAATTCTTGTAGCACACCGAATACTAGACTAACTTCAGATGAACCTTGATTAATCATCTCTATATTTGCACCTGTTTTTGAAATCGCAGTTGCAGCACGTGCCGCTAGACCTGTGTTATTACGCATGCCTTCGCCTACAATAACAATCATAGAAAAGCCATGACGCATTTGCACATCATCCGCATTTAACTCATTTTTCACACGAGAAAGAATTCGTTCTTCATTTTCTAGTGTTATTTGATTTGAACGCATTATGACTGAAATATCGTCTAAACCAGACGGTGTGTGTTCATATGAAATATTTTCATCTTCTAAAATTTGTAGAAGCTTACGGCCAAAGCCTACTTCACGATTCATCAAATATTTAGACACATATAAAGTTGAAAAGCCACTGTCTGCCGAGATACCAGTAACTGGACGTCCTGTCACAGAGCGTCTTGGTACGATACGAGTACCTGGGGCTGATGGATTATTTGTATTTTTTATGTTAACGGGCACCCCAATCTTGTAAACAGGCATTAACGCTTCATCATGGAAAACAGAAAAACCTGCATAGGATAATTCGCGCATTTCGCGATACGTAATTTCTTTAATTTCCACTGGATCATTCACAACTTTCGGATTCGCAGAAAACACACAATCCACATCCGTAAAGTTTTCATAAAGCTCTGCTTCTACAGCTGCTGCTAAAATAGAGCCTGTAATATCAGAGCCACCACGGTCAAATGTACGCAGTATGCCCGCTTTAGTGTAACCGAAGAAACCCGGAAATACAATAATTTCCTTGGTACATTTTAGGTGAGCTAAATTTGCATAAGCCTCTGGTAAAGCATACGTGCGTTCAGGTAAATCATTGACGACCAAACCATCTTTTGGACTTACGTAGCGCGCTGGCATACCTATTGAATTAAAATAAGTAGCGATTAGCTTCGCGTTATTGTCTTCCCCTGCCGCTTTAATACTATCGATAAATAATTCCTCATTCGATTTATCACCTTGTACACGTTCACGTAAATCTTCAGCAATCACGTCACAAATTGTATGATCTAACGCCAAACCATCCGCAATCGCCTTAAAGCGATGCACAACGATTTGCAATTCTCCTTCAATATCTTCATTTTTTAATGCTGCCATTGCTAAATTAATTAATAAATCAGTTACCTTTATATCGTCACCAGAACGCTTCCCTGGTGCAGAAACGGCTACGATTTTACGTGCCGGATTAGATTTTACAATGTTTGCTACTTTTTGAATTTGTTCTGCGCTTGCTACAGATGTTCCACCAAATTTACATACGATCATAACCATCAAATCCTAACTTTTTAAATTGAATGTATTCCTCCAAAAAACAATTGAATGTACACAGTGTACAAATTATCGTTCCCTACGTCAATACAATTTAAAAAATTCACGCAATTAATCGATAGAAAATGGACAATTTTCACACTGTTTGATTTATTATACGGATTTCGTATGAAATAGTTAAGGTTTTTGCAAAATTTTTTCGTAAATTCTCTATATTCGTACAAATATTCGTCTGAACTAGCTGAAATTATCTAATTTACAGAATTTTTAATGGTATATCTGACATGACAAGACAAACCATGTCTTTACGAATTTACATATGGATATCAAGATGAGCAATTTTCGATTGTATAAAGGTGTATCACTTCAACAGCAAGATATTGATTTTTATTACAACAACTACGGATCGTACCTCTTCGGACATGACTATCCGAATCTGATTAGCCAATATAGGCTTCATGCACTGTCTCTCTGTGTGTCGTAATAAAACCAAGTGACGAAATGTACCTCAATCAAGAACACTTTTGTACATACTTATTTTTAGCATTTGTAACAAAGTATTTTGCAGAAAACTTGATTGAATTGTAGTGACTTTCTTCTATATTAATTGAAGAAAACGCTTTCTCCATTATGATATGCTGAAAAAGTTGTGATGTTTGTGCTATTTACGAATGATGTCAAGCTATTCTTTTTTGGATTTTTCATCTGTTTTACGCGTGTATTGCTCTGATTTGCGTAGGTTTGTGCTTTTATTTCGTGGAGGGCTGTATTCGTAGGAGGGGGCCTGAGCAGTTCTTTGGGATCAAAGTGTAAATGACAAAAAGTAAAATAAATAAAAAGGCGAATACTTCCACTTAACACATCATAGAGAAATCCAGTCATAGAGCCTTTATATTCAAAGTAATCACCTGATCCATCATCTATCAAAATAGCCCAATCGCCTTGATTAGTATCCACAATCCAATTTAATGTATCTCCATTTTCAGTTCGACCCCAAGTCAGCATTCCTCCATTTGTCGGGTATACATCATATGGAAAGTCCTCAGGATAACTCACTTTTAAAGTTAGATATGCATCTTTATTCAATTTTTGTTGAATAAAAAGATTCATATTTTCATTTTCTGTAAAAGGAGAGTAAATCATTATAAAGTTACCAATTGTACCTGAACCGTATAAAGTGATAAACTCTTTATAGTCAGAGGGCAATACTATGCCTAATTTATTTTCTACTTCGCTCCATTTCGGAGAGTCATCTAAAGAAATTGCAAAATTGGGTGGTGAAAGAATGGATTTTAATTTCTTAAAAGACATTGTTGCCTCCAAATATTTTCTTTTTACATTCGACTATGTGCTGACTTCTAACGAGAATGAGGATAGCTACTTCAGAAAGAATCTTGAATGCTATATCCCGCTTCTTGTGCCATCTTCTTAATATCATCAATGTCAGATGATGGAACAGTGATTAGAACGTAACTGTCACTATCAATATCCAAATATGCCAACGATATTCCCACTTCCTTTAATTTTCCGGAAATTTCATTTAAACATTGGGACGTTGGTAGCTCATCAAATTCTTCATCTTCAAAATCTCCCCAACTTATGTACGCCATTTTTTTCCTATCTAGCAATTCATCAACAACATCACAAATGTATAACCCTGATTCTTTCCAATCGAGTTCAAATGCCAAATCATGATCAAGAAGTGCATCAACCAAAGAGATCCATGCCAATTGATCAATCGGGCTATCTATTCCTCTTTCATCCAGTCGTTCTTTGAATTTCTCGAAATAGGATTCTGGTTTTTCTATAGCTAATGAAACCTCTGAAAAAACATGTTCCTCCACATCACATGAAAGCTTTTGCACAAGTAACATCAATGCATTCATACACTCTCTCCCTTTCCAATTAACAGTTAAAAGTACCTCATATTCTTTCCTTTAACGTATAATGCGTTGCGAATCCGGTACTTTTTCATTTTGAATTACGAATTGCAATATTTCATCCTCATCAAGTTTATACCCAGGTTTTTCCTTTGGAATTTCAGCCAGAGGTGTTTGGAGCAACGGATGCTCTATATTTGGTGTGGCTAGTCCCTCTTTTTCTCTTATAAACTGAATACAATAATAATCATAAGGAATACAGTCAAACGATAAAATTTCAAATGATTTATGTGGCGTGTCACTTAAACTATAAATGTGAAAATCGCATAGCTCATAAAGATGCGCTTCAAAATCATTTGTATCGTTCCAACTGCGCATTAATTTTTGGTAGACATGATCTTCTGGTAAAATAGTAAACAATTCAGGCATTTCCCCAGTTTTCCAATAATGATATAGGCATATCATAAAAACATGATGAGTCTTTTTCTCAGAATAAAAATCTCTATCTTTCGTGAACATATTCGTTGCATATTTGTATGTTAGCTCTGCTATATCTTCATAACCCCACAATAAAGAAAGCCCGATAAGTCCCCCAATTTGCCTGTCCGATACACTTCCTCTACTTGGATTACTTTTGATCATTTGATTCAACCAAAAAAGTTGCTGCTCTAATAAAATCCATGCTGATGCTTCTCCATTTAGTATTCTATTTTTTGCATTCATTTCAAGGTGAACACCTATTAATATTTTTAAACGATCAGCTAAACGATTTCGTTCGTTTTTTTCAATTAAGTCTTTCATTTCATGCATTCGATTATCTAGTATTTCTTTTACTTCCTCATCTGATATCACTCTTTTTTTATACTCTTTCATCGCTCGATCAAAATACTTCCAATATTTATTAGAATGCATTCTTCCACCCCTTTTCGATTACTAAACTTACAATTGCTTCTCCCAATGCAGATTCTCTTCAATCATGATTGTTGATAAAATAGAACTGTCATTAGAGTAAATCTATCTATTGTTAAAACTCTCCAAGTTAGCTAATTTGATGTCGTAGCCTTTTTAAAGTCCTTTTTACGCCTCTTACTAAGTCATCATTGTTGTTATTTGTACTCAAAGCTTTAAATACCGGAAATCAAAATCAATATCTTCGCCATCCAACAAAAATTCTTTATACTCAATTTCTTCCTTCGAACTATCAAAAATAACTTCTTCGTACAATTTTTGGATTTCAACTATCTCATTTAATAAATAGTCATTAAAATCTTTATATACTTTAGCCCTTTTAATGGGATCATGAGAAAACAAATATACCTCTCCAGTGTCCCTTTTAAAGCAAATAGGATCATTGCTAGGACTTTCAGAAAAAACAATATATTTATCTGTTTCTTCCTGTTGAAAGTGTAATGATACAAATTCCCAAACAGAATTTGTCAATACTTCCCACTCATCAATATTCTTAAGGTTGTACATAAAATCAGAACTTTCAATACCACCAAAATTTAAGAAATACTCTTTCGTTTGCGAGGGAATTATCCAATCTAGATATTGCTCTGTCTTTTGAAAAATTTCTTCACCTTTTAATGAAATCACTTCTACATCATGTTCCTCAAGAAAGGATGTCAGGTTTTCAATCCAATTGGCTTCCCCTATTTTTCTAATTGGTACTATCGGGTCTCTATTTATTAATTCCGACATGATGTGCCTCCCCATTCGTTTTGTCCGTTTCAGATGTAAATATGAAGGCTATACACGAGATAAAATGGTCCGATTTTAACATAAACACTTGGTATTAATGAATATTTCATCTGCCATCATAAGCATCCCCATATGACTTGAAATTTTCAGCCAACCAAAACCAATTTTCGCCTTTACTAGTGTATAAATGCTCTAACAGTTCCGTAAAGCTTTTAGCAATAATCTGACTATCTCCTGGTGTTGCATGCGTTTCCAAGAAACTATCATAGCAATAACCAAAATAAGACTTGCTCATATCAATACTTATGTATTGGTTGATTTGTTCAGATGCAGCAATAAGATACCATTCATTACTAATATCCCCTTCGAGTTCCTCCCAAATAACATCATCCTCTGGGTAAAGCCTTTTACTAGTTGGAATAAACTCATTAGAAGAAACTATTTTTATGCCATAAGGCTTATCTACAAACATCTGTAAGGAGTCATAATTGCTAAAAAAATAATGCAAATCTTTTGGAAGAGCTAATTCGCTCCTGAATTCTGTAATCCTTTTGACAAGTCTGCAATTACGATCCTGTTCTATTTTTTTAATGACCTCTATTATCTTCATACTTGCTCCTTTAATTTTAGATTTGCTTATTAAACTTTTCTCGTGCTTGCTTAGCTATTATTTTATCCCAATACACCCTACTTTTCCAAATGTTACCTCAATCACTTTTAGATTCATCTTATCAATTCCTGAAAAGATTAAACGGCCTGAGCCCTTTAGAAATCAAGACTCAAGCCGCTGTATTTTTATTATTTCCAATAACTATTTGACAAGTCATGTTTCATTAAGCCCTATTGTTTAGTATGATAGGTGCTATTTAAAATAGGCTTAGTCCACATTATCCGTTTCTAATATACTACTTGGTTTTAGATTTTTTAATCTTCCACATTAACTCTTCGACATTCATTTGATTTAGTTTCAATTGTTTTGAGTATATAAATATATCTTCATTAACATACTCAAATCGAAATGTCCAAGTTGGTATAATATTTTTACTTTTATGATAGAAACCATTTCTAATAATTGTATCAATTGTCGCATTGCTATTATATGAATACTCATCCACCAAAAATGTTTCTTCGTTTAAATCCTCGTCTCCGTCCAAGTCAATGTCTTTTAAATAAAATATTACTTTTTCTATCACAGCCTCTTTAAGAACTACACAATATACTTGTTCTAAAACTATTTCATCATTATCGTTATAAAGAAACCTTAGATACAGTTTCATTCCATCTTCTTTTATTACAAAAACACTGCCCCATCCCTTGTTTTCATTATCATAAGAATAGTATAGTTCACCATCTTTTAACTTATTTACTATAAAACCTTCTTTAGATTTGGGCTTAGTTTTGTAGATTTTGGGCTCTTTTAATTGACTTAGTGCATATTGATGTGGAAAAAATTCCAAATACGAATCACTCCAAATAACCGTATCATTTTCTACTTCTTTTACTCGGAAAAGCATTTCTTCGTATGAGTCGTAATATTTTTCAAAAATTTCAAGCAGTAAATCGTAGTCTTTTTCTATCATCTTATACATTCCCCTAATTTTTTGTCGTTTTTTCCTCTAGACCGTGATGCTGATACGTTTTCCAGAACTAATATAAAAATTATGTAATGAACGTGTTTATACGTCTTTTCTCTTGGACCCGAGCAGTTTTTCGGCTAACCCGATCACTTTTCTCTTGGACCCGAACAGTTCTGGGGTGACGGTTAAAATCAAAATTTCTAGTGCCTCAAAAAAGTAAAGTAAATAAATCAGCACTAATCAGTCTGTATGGATATCGTCTTAGCATATCTCTTTAGAAAGCGGGCTGTTAAGTTCATTAATGATTTTTGTCCAGACCAGTGTTGAACATACTAGTTAAAAAATATAGATGACCAATTTTCTTTCAAAGAGTTGCCACTTAATTTAAAGTTCTTTTCGAAGAACTCCCCCCCTCATTAAAAATATGGTAATTAAAGTCCAAATAATCATTTTACCTTATAAATTTCCCTACCGTATCTCCTATTCAAAAGCGGATTATTTCTGATAGAATCTAATTCACCATGCTCCTTATATTCTTCCATTCATATTAACAAAATAATATTTTTTATGAAAATAATTCCATCACAAGCACAAGAAAAGAGCAGAAAAACCACCTATTACAAAGGGTTCTACTACTCTTTTGATCAGCTACTGCACTAAAAGTCGGTATCAAATAAACCGATATAATGCAGACCGTTATAAAGCTTATTCACATTCTTAATTTCAATTTCAGAGTCGAAATAATAAAACATTATGTTTACTTTGTCTAATCCTTTTTGAATACAGATGTTTCTTATTTCAACCATTGTCCCATCCTCTACGGATAGTTCTTCAATAAATTCATCCACGTCTGTTAATTTATTTTGCCAGTAGACACCAAACCAATCCTCGTCATACACTTTTTCATTAATATCCTTACAAAATTCACAAATCCTATAATTTGGATCATCAATATCCATGTCTGGATCACTATAATCGATTTTGAAATACTCATTAAAGGTATCGTTATCTACGTTACTAATTCCTATCCAAACATGAACCTTACTCATTATTTCCATTATTATTTACACCCCACATAAAGCCTGAGACAATTATCTATGAATATAACTAATTGCTTTCTAGATTGTCCTGAAAGACCTTTTAAATCAGTTGAATGTGATTCACAACGCACATTCCTTTTTATTCCAACAAAATCTAAAAGAGTTATTTTATCCTTGCTCCTACTTAAAAAACTAAAAACGCATCGTTTTCAAAATAATAAATGAACGCTTGGAATAACTGATCTATTGTAGGATATTCTAATTGATTATTTAGATTGTCAATTACATCCTCAATACTTGCTCCATCCAATGTTTCTATCCAACCATTGTTTTTCACTTGTTCCGGTAAAAAGTCATCTGAATCAGGTGGAAAATCAAAGCTATCTAGCGAAAATATCCCCTTTGTATGTAAATTCCATTCCTTCGAATTTGGAGGAAGATAAAACCAAGTCTCTGGATTTTTCTCTGGATGTGATAACACATCACTAATACTGATTAAATTCATTTTTTCTTCAGTCATAATTTCACACCCTCTTCTAAGTTCGAAGATCTATTTTTCAAATAACACTTGAATCACTAAAAAGCCAGCACAATACTATGCAGAAAATGCTTTACATGTAAATCCTAAGTAAAGCTATAGTATATTATCAAATCTTTTTAAGAATTCATTGTAGACTTTTTCTGAATTTAACGACCTAGCTGAATAATTCTCAACTTCTTCAGTTCTTTCATCATCAGACATCGAAATGAAGACCGTAATATCATCTTTATTTTGACAAAAAACTTTTTCGTTATGAAGATTATCAAGCACTGAAATCATAGTTGTATGAAGCTTCTCTTCAAATCCATCAAAGATTTCTTCTTCTATGTCGTCTCTTTTCTCTGATAAATAGCTTGCAACGGACATACTGGCATCTGATTGAAAATGACTATTACCATATCCCCAATCGGAAGGATCCCATTTTAGTTCATCGTATGCGCTCTCCCAACCCTTCTCAATATATTCTTGATCTCTTTTCTCAATATATTCATAAGTGTTAGCTACAAAAAATGTGGTTCTCGCCTCACTATCTGTTACAAAACAAACTGCATAGATTCTTTCATCCCCGATAAAATGCAACATTTCTTTGAAATCATTTTTAATGGCATTAACCATCTTCTTTTCTAGTTCTTTAAAGAAAGCATTCAGTTTCATAACCTCCTAATATTTACTAAATACAATGATAGAATGTTCCACGTCCATTAATCAAACCATTTGCGAATCTATTTTGTAGTACTTCACCAACCCTATTATAGTTGAATAGGTTTATAACTCAGAGCTTTATCAACTACTTCCTCCGGGGGTAAATTATCGTAAAAAATGTAATTAGCAGCTTCTGGATCAATTACGTTATCAAGAAACTCTTCTAATAACCGATCATTCTCCTCTTCCGTCTTACCTTCAGCCTTCATTATCCTAGTAACTAGCAATATAAGCTCGTCTCTATTTAATTTTCTCTTAGACATTTTCTCCTCCATAGCTGCTCCCATTTTTAAGCTGTAGTAGTAATACTTAATTACTAAAAACTCGAGTATGCATTGTTTCATTTAGTTATTAATATCCGAATTCAAATGAATCGTCTTCTACTTCGTCATCCATGCATTCTTCGAGATTATTGATAAATTCCATAAAACTATTTGCTAAAAACTTAATACATCCGTCTGTTACTTCTCCTAGATCTAAATAAATTAGAACCACTTGTTTTGAATCAAGGTCTATACAAAAGATATTCCCGCCCGCGTCATTTGCAAATGGTAGATACTTTTGAGGAATAATATTTCGGTTTTTGAAATCTAAATATCCTTCTTCCAATGTGTACCCGATATTGTTACGATATTTCATTGGAAGGAAAACATGTACCCGAGTTTCCAAACCTGATTGTTCTTCAAAAAAGCAAGGGTCTTTAGGTAAACCACCATTATATTGAAGGTAATGATCCTTCAATTCTTGAGGTAGTTGAAAACTTAATAACATTTCAACTTCTTCGATATCTTCTCGTGTTAGCTGAAATGAGCACTTATAAAACATTTATTCAACCTCCATGTAATATTTGTTTGTAATAACCAAAAAATAAAACGAACTCTACTACCATTCATTGTCCCAAGTATTTAACATCCTTTTTATTTTTCACACTTATTGATTTAATTTTATCGTTGACTGAATTTATTATAAACTTCTTCTGAATTTAGAATTTTGGCAGAGACATTTTCTATTTCTTCTGTTCGTTCATCATCGGAAATTGAAATAAATATCGTAATTGTATTAACACTAAAAACTCCTTTTGTTATCAATGTTTGTAATGTAGATGTTAAACATTCAAAAAATAATCTTTGAAACAAGGCTAGTTCCTGTGAATCTATTGTAGTACCCTTTTCAAATAATTTAGGTACGATTAAAGCAATTTCACTATGTATTAAATCATTATTAGAATATCCCCATTCAGCTGGTATCCACTTTGTGTTGTAGGTGATATTATCCAACTCATCGATCTTCCCAGGAAAATATTCTGCGAATTGAGCAAGCAATTCGTTATCTTGCATGTCCTTCTCATCATTTTTTTTCTCTAAAAATTCGTTTGTATTCACCGCCAAGAAAAGACTAACTGTATCACTATCTGTTACTAAACTTACTGCATATATTTTTTCCTTACCGATCATTTTTTTTATGTTAGTAAAATCTAATTCTATAGCTTTGACTAGTCTTTCACTTAGATTAATAAAAAAATCTTTCATTCTTTGTCTCCCTCCCTAATAACCTAGTAAGATATCTAAATGAAATGTTTATTTGATATAGACATATTTCAGAGCCAACTCTCTATTCTAAAATAATGGTTTCTAGCAGGTGTGTTGATTAACCATTTTTATACATCCAAAGAGGCTGATTTCCGCTACGGGCTACTCGCTTTGTTGCTGAC
>NZ_LITM01000002.1:85937-95934 GCF_001275675.1 Lysinibacillus sp. FJAT-14745
TATTGGCAAAGTGGTAACAAAAAAATCCTTTTATCGCTCAATAATAAACTTATTTTTTCCTAATCAACACGCCTGATTTTATAACTTTGTTTGTTTAATCCCTTCCCAAATCGTAACTCCATCAGTATTGAGCTATCTCCAATGGTAAGATCATAAACAACATTATGTGCCTTATCCATATTCATCGAATTTCTCCTCCACTTTTGACATTTTGTAATTGCTAAAGTAGATACCTCATCTTGAACTAATATTTTTTTGATTTTATAGCGAAGTTTACAACTAGGACGTAAAGGATCGTTAAATACTCATATGACTTAGATTGGCTGGTATTTCAGATTTATTTCGTGAAGAATACTTAACTATTTTTTAATTCACCTGAATATTCAAACAAAACTTTCATGAGCGATTGCACCCAACCCATGCATGAAAAAGTTTTTTTCACAGAAAAAATACAGAATAACATGATCATTTCGTTCCTTACATATATTTTTGAGGCTACTTTTTCAATGTAACCAATAAGGTACAATATTCTTTTCTTTTTGGATTACTTTCATCATTACAAAGGCGTTCTAATAAGTATATGGTATATTCTTTCGGGTTACGTTGTAATGATTTTACTAATATGTCTTCATAACCATGCCGATAAAACCTTTCTAAAAAACTACCAAATGGTCCTGGACCGCCAAAATCGATATCCGGACTTCTTTCAACTAATAGAAATATAGGCTCTACAAAATCAAATGCATTCTCTAACTCTTCAATCTCATCCATTATTTCATACGCTTGGTCTTGGAATAAATATTTATCTTTTTCCTGATCGGCTAGTTTGATTAATTGTTCTAATTCATAAATATAGTCTTCTACTCTCTTTTCCATTAGACATCTCCTTTGTTATTGATCTGCTTGCGCATTTGTTACCTTCTCAATTAAATGCTATTAATTATAGAAGAAAGATTCTTATCTCTTTCACACCGATTACACTGACTCACTCCTAAGCGTTGAGGACCATTCTTTTCTCTAAACATTATATTTCTGAATACGGCCCAAAGCTCCATCGTAATAATTTTCCTGAGAAATAAATATCTGACTGTCGGAAATCAAAAACTGAATCACTTTCATCTGAAAAAGGAGCAAAATCAATATAATATAAACTAAAAATCTTATTTAAATCTATGCAAATAATTTTTCTGCTAAATATGATATTTCGTGAACTGCATCTTCTAATTCTTTTTCTTCTTCTTCGGTGTACTTGCCCTTGTTAAAATAAAAATAATTATTTATATCGACAAAACATAAGGCGAGTTTCTTAGGCACTTCAGATTTATCTTTATATTCTTCTATTAACTTTTTCATTGCTTCAATTAAGAGTTTATAACTTTGTTGATTTAATCCCTTCCCACCCCGTAACTCCCTCAGTATTGAGTTATCACCAATAGTATTTTCATAAACTATTTTTAATGCCTCTTCTACTTTCATAAACCTCTCTCCAATCTTGTACATTTTTCATTACCGACGCAGGCTCATCGTAATGAAAAATTGAAAATCAAATTTTTTTCAATTGCATATACTGCACATTTTTAATTTTCTCATAATCTATTCGCCCTACTCCGCCTCTCATCCCTATAATAAAATCCCCTTTATAGACAACAAGTGAGTTCGGTACAAATGCACTGAACGGGAAATTATTGAATATCATAATCTTTTTAAATAATCCACTTTCGATAGATAAACTAAATAAATTTTCGCTAGATATTACATACAAGTGGCTATTGAATATATAAAAAGCAATTGGACACTCCTTTAAATCAAGACACTCTCTAATAGAAAAGTGAGTACCATCGTAAATCAGCTGATATAAATAGCCTGTATTCAGATACAAATGTTCTAACCCTTCTAGAAAATATAGATCCCCCTCATATTCAAAGATTGATTTTACATTACATTTTTTTAATACTATTTCTGTCGAGTCTGGATAAACAACTTTTAACTCGCCTCCCCATTCTCCATAATCTGTGCCGACTATTTTTAAATCTAAATAGTCATATTGTAAACAGTGTTTTTCACGATACTTAGAAATCACGAGTTCTTCGTTTTTTATTGCAACACCATACTGCTTTGAATTATTTATGATTTGAAACCATTTACCGCTTCCTGCATTGGGAATTTCGGCATTTATAAAATCATTCCATACTGGCATAATATTTTAATACCTCCAATGATGCACAGGCGCTGTGAGTTTGATTATCCATAATGTTAACAAACATATCTATATAACTTAGGATATCCGTCAGCAGGATCAAACAGCGTGTCCATTCCCGCATTTAAAACGATTTTAATTTAATCCAGGCATCGTTTTCTGCGCTTGTAAATAACGTGGGATAAAACCCCTTTTTATCTTTATCCTACCATAAATATCAAGTTCCGCTACCCTACTATTTCTCTATCTAATCATTTCTTTAGCTTACTTATTTTTTTGTTTCATACCAGAATCTACTTCCGTATACAATACAAAAAAACTAGGCTCACATTCTATGTGAAACCTAGTTTTTTATCTCAAGTTTAATGGTTCTAAATAGCTGTCCAACCGCCATCAATAACTAATTCTGCACCTGTCATAAAGCGTGATTCGTCAGATGCTAAAAATACAACGCCATAGGCTACATCTTCTGGTTCACCAAAGTATGGCAGCTGCGTATATGTTTTATAGAAAGGAAGAGCGCCTCCTTCTTCCATCGTTGGTGCTGTCATTGGTGTTACGATGATACCTGGATGTACGGAATTTACACGAATTTTATCTTTTCCGTATTCAACTGCAGCTGATTTTGATAGTACGCGAAGTGCCCCTTTAGCCGCTGTGTATGGACTTGTGCCTGCCATACCAACAATACCGCCAATGGAAGAAATATTGATAATAGAGCCGCCACCTGCTTTTTGCATTTCAGGAATTACATATTTCATACCAATAATGCAGCCATTTAAGTTAATGTCCATTATTTTATTCCATTCTTCCATTTCCATGTTGGCAATCGTTTTTGGTGAAGAAACACCAGCATTGTTCACGAGTACATCGACTTTACCATATGTTTTCACCGCTTCGGCAATGACGGACTTCCAAGCATCTTCAGATGTCACATCATGCTGGATCCCTATAGCATCCCCGCCACTTTCTTTAATTTCCTTTACTAATTGATTCAATGGCTCGATTTGAACATCTGTAGCGATAATTTTCGCTCCTTCTTGAGCAAATAATTTTGCTTCAGAAGCTCCCATCCCCATTGCTGCTCCTGTAATAATGGCTACTTTTCCATTTAAACGACCCATTTTAAAACTTCCTCTCTATATTTGTTAGATATCTATTCCAATTAATAAAATGCCTAAATCACGAACATATTAACAACTAGTTGTATTATCGACACTGTGTCGTTAATATGAGTATAGCAATACTCTTAAATAGAGCAAACAACACATTTCATAGATTCGACGCTTTATCAACGAACTTATAGCCAGTGTTGTAAAAATAGAAAAAATAAGACAAGGAGCTTAAAAATGTCGAATAAGAAACAGAAAATGGATCCTCGGGTTATGAGGACGCGCCAACTACTAAGAGACGCACTTGTGGAATTAATTGAGGAAAGAGGCTATGACAAGATTACGGTACAAGATATTACAGAGCGAGCGACCTTAAATCGTGCTACCTTTTATCTACACTATAGCGATAAGCTCGATCTTCTCTATCAAAGCACAAAGGAAATATTAAATGATTTAGTGAGCAGCCTTAACATTACTTTCGAGGACAAGGTGGAATTTGATTTTTCAAAAGAAGCAGATGAGCCACACGATACATTTATGCATTTATTCGAGCAAATTTCTTTAAATAGCAAATTATATAAAGTGTTTTTAACTGAAAAAGACATTCCTTATTTCTCCTCAGGCTTGAAGGAAATCATCATCGATTTTATCTCAAATGGCATAAACTCTATGCAGCCCGATGACAAAAAACTTACAGTCCCACGTGAAATTGCTGTCAGATATTTTGCTGCTGCCTTTCTGGAGGTAATTGTTTGGTGGTTAGAAAACGATATGCCTTATTCACCAAAATTTATGGCTACTCAGCTCATGAGAATTACCATGAAGGGTCCTTATATTGACCATCCTTTTGGAAAATAAAATAATGATTAAAGTTAAATGAACCATCCTTTTTTTAGAATTAAAAGGATGGTTCATTTATAGCCTATTAACCTTTTACAATTGTTCTTTGAGCCTTTTTAATAATTCTCTCAGTTGCCTTAGTTGGAGATTCTTTTTGCCATTCCTCACATAAGTTTATTACCCACTCTGGTTGAGTTTTGCTAGCATCATTTAACCAGTTGCCGACAGAATCTTGAACATACTTTGACGGATCTGACTTTAGTAAATTTAAAATAGGAAGTGCAATTTGCGGTTCTTCCTTTAAAACTTCAATATGCTTTGTCCATACTCCGCGAGGACGGATTGATTCTAAACTAAATCTACGAATGTTTTCATCTCCACTTTTCGCCCACTCCGTTAACAAATCTACACTGATTTCAATATTCGCCGCGAGATCCTCTCTTATTGACATCCAAGCAATTTCCCGAACACCAAAATTGTGATCTGCTGCGAAGGGTTGGATATACAACAGCTTCTCCTCTAATGAATAATCGTTGTTTTTATTCATAAATGCCGCCCAACACCGGACACTATCAGATACATGATGAGCGCATATTGTGATTAGCTCCTCTTTTTTTGTTGCACTCTCTTCCATTAAGACGGTATCTAATAAACTTCCAATTAAACGTATGGCCTTCATTCCCGTTTCAACTTTTTGCTTCTCTACCTCAGTTAGTATAAATTCTAACTTATCTTCTAGCCTAATTGATGGTAGAACTTTTTTTAATAAAGTAATATGATGAACAGCTTGCCACTCTGTTAAGTTAACACTCTCTATTTTCCCTTGATTCAACAATGTTAAAACTTCAATAGGGATTTCGCTAGCTTTTCTAGCACCCTTTCTATGTAAAATACCTTCTTTTACAACCATTTAACACCCTCCTTTTATTGTGGGACATAAAATCCGACATGTTGAAATGAATAGATGTCTATTTTTATATTATTTCTTCTCACAGATTATTTCCACTATTCCCTCTACTCAATCAAAAATCGGCAATTGTGAATCAATATTGATATCGAGTGGCTTGATAGAGTCACCTATGATACGATTACCAAATAAACAACTTCATTTGTTTTTTAGGAGCGTTAGTGAAATCAAGTGAACAACAACTTAAAAGGATGATAATCAATTGAGTAACGAACAAAATAACAGTAAATTTATATACACATATGTACATCATGTTGATGAATACGATTTGTGCAGAATGGAGATGCGTTCATTTTTTAATCATGATTCCCAAGCAAACTATATAATAAGCCCTATTAAAATTGATCCAAGCCGTAGCCCTTTTATACAAGACAGAGTTGAAGTACTATATGAAGAAAACAGCATAGAGAACATCAAGACATTGGTGAAGGATTTAACCATAAAGGAAGCAACTTATAAAGTAGTTTGTTTAAATAATATGGATATAGGTGAAGAGAAGAAAATTCATCTACCAGAGCGTCGATCGATAGAACGTGAGATAGGACTTTGCATGGATGGCGAACCAGACCTAAATGAGCCTGAAATTGTATTTGGTGTTATTTTAATAGATGGAATATGGTATTTTGGAAAGCATATGAAGAGTGAATCCATTTGGCATAATCATTTACACAAGCCACATAGTTATTCAACGGCACTTAGTACTAGAGTAGCTCGTACTGTTGCGAATATCGCCGTTCCCCAGCCTCAAAATATTCGTGCAATCGACCCTTGTTGTGGTATAGGGACAGTAGTCATTGAAGCTCTTTCAATGGGGATTAATATTGAAGGGCGAGATATAAATTACAATGTTTGTCAGGGTTCCAGAAAAAACATCACTTACTTTGGGTTAACAGGCAACATTACATTAGGTCCAATCTCCGAAGTTATGGAACATTATGATGTCGCTATTATTGATTTACCCTATAACTTATTTACGCATACTTCAGCCGAAGATCAATTTAATATTTTAAAACATGCTCGTCGGATTGCCGATAAGGTAGTTGTCGTTACGATTGAAACAATTGATGACATGATAGAAGATGCAGGTTTTGTTATAAAAGATCGATGCGTTGCTAAAAAGCAATCGTTTTTACGTCAAATTCTATTATGTGAATAACTTAGTTTTTGGGGTACGACATAAGTGGCAATTTGCTGAATATCATTTCTAAAAAATCTGCTACATAAAACAGAGACCTGGACAACTATCTAGGTCTCTGTTTGTTAGTTTTATTAAAAATGCCTAAGCTTCTTCGGATCCATTCTTAGCCTTGTTTAACAGTCTATGGCCTGTAATCCAAACTGCCACCCCAGTCCCCCACAATATCAGAGCTGAGCCAAAACCAACAGATGTCCACCATACCATAATTCGATAATTACCCCAGGTAACTTTTATAGGGAAAGTAAACAGCGCGATTACCGAAAGCAGACAAAGAAGTGAACCCGTAATATAATAGATCTTCACCTGGAAAAGGTGCGCTAGGGGAAAGAAATGAGCACCGACAATAAGAGCCATAACAGGGACAAACAAATCCAAATGATTGGTAGATCCACAAATTCCGGCAGCGATGGCTATCAACACGCCTTCTAAACCGAAAATAATACCGAACCACATATTCTTCCGTTTCCAACGCTGGGAATCCCCTTCCGCCATCTCGTTTGATAACCTTTTTGAATTCATTATCAATACGATTCCTCCAATAAGCAATATGACACCAATCAATAGGGATAAGATCAACAGCCAGAGAAATCCCCAACCCTGCAATCCTCTAATTCCAATCCCCGCCCACAGAGTACCGAAAAATGCCATAAAAATAATTCCAAAAGCTGTCCCGCGCACAGCGGCTCTAGGAATAATGTTTCGCGACATATCATGAACCCTCCTCTTTCAATCTCATTCTAAAAGGCTAGATACTGTCTCACCATTACGGAAAATTTCGCCGAAGTAAAGATAATAATAATATTCATTAGTTCTGTAGTTCATACATTGTACATTCAATACAGTTGTAGTTTATATGAGATACCTTTATCAGAAGAAATCAAAAACCGTCTGTCAGGATGATCTTACAGTTAACATATCGCGAAATTTCTCATCAGAAAACCCCTTGGTGTTGTTTTGAAATAAAGTTTGATCAAAACACCCTCGCAAGCCAGCATTTTTCAATAAAATAAAAAGAATCCACTTTGAAAAAAGATTAATCAAAATGGATGCTTCCTTAGCAGATTTAAGTTTGATTTTTATAAAAAATGAATCGCTCAATAGTTCAGGAACAATCGCGCCCGATTGCGGTATAAATAATATATTTTTGCTAAAACTGCGTTAATAAAATTAAATCGGTTTTTTCTTCGACATTTCTTTCCGAGAGATCCTATTCTACTAAGGATTCTGTTATTTTCCCATCTAGATTTTTAATCGCCAACATCGAATTATCCTGAATGATGCCTGTATCTACGAAACCAAATAAAGCGTATATTGTTTTAGCTATGACATTACTTGTTCGATAAAAGAGGGCTACATATTCTGCTTCCCCATATGGCATAGTTTCAATATCCATCAACATTTTTTCAAAGGCAAGTTTACCATATCCTTTCCCCTGATAACTCTTTTCAATCATAATATGCCAAATAAAATAGCACTTCTTCCCGTAAAAAACTTCATTTTCAAATGATTCGTGATCCAACGTATCATAAATATACATCAAAAATCCAACCGCAACTTCATCGGCATAAATGGCAAAGGGAGCCGCTGGTATCCCATCTGCGTTCAACACATGAGCGTCTGCAAAGCTTCTGAGGTTAGTAGTTTCTATAAAGTCTTTCTGGTTTTCACCAACTTCAAGTGCTATTACTTCTTCTATGTTATCCCTGGTTATTTTTCGTAATTCAATCATTTTTTTATCTCCCCTCCTAAGACAAGCCATTAAATGAGCCTTTTTCAACTAAAACATCTGTTAGTTCAATAAACCTTTTTTATTTTCAACATCGAATTAGCATTTTCTTAAAATTCATATGGAACTTTTACTTCTTCAACTGTACAGTTATTGTCAGCAAGATAACTTATTATTTTGTCTAAATGCTTATATCTTTTTCCCTCTAAATCAACTAAAGGAAAAATACGAACTTCCTCTTTTGTAACCCTCAACAGCTCGTTTAGCGTTTCTAAGTGAAATTGATAATCTAACCTATCTGCATACATAAATAAAAAATGTGCTGAGAGAAGAATCTCAAATTCATCATTCTTAAATGGCAAAGTAGGCAATGTAACGGGTATATATCTTTCACTCGATTTTTTCATATCATTATCAAAATCTTGTAAAGCCGTTAAACGAAATTTTCTAAGACCTTCTATATCCTTAAAATAGTCCCATTTATAGTTGTTTTTAGCTTCTTCCATATGCTTCATTGCGTGTTCAATATCTTGAAGACCTTTATTTTTTAGGTCTTCACTAAAATGATAATAGGCAATGTCACAAGCGGTTACATCGAAACCTGATTTGTTGCCAATGGCTGTAAATGAACAAGCTCCTGCTGGACAATCAAGTATTTTCTTTCCTCGTAGTTCTTCTTCTGAAAGTAAGAACATATCCAAATACTCTTCAAAAGTTCTCCCAATGAAAACTATTCTCTCTAAATCTAACTTTGTACTCTGCTTCATTTTACTCAACTGAACTCGCCCCACCCTTCTAAAAGCACATTCATAATACCACAAAAATGGTAATATGAACCTTTTTTATTGAGATAGCTTGCTCCGTTAGTTAAGTAGAAAAAGGCTCTACTCCTTATTGAAGGAAAGCCCCGTTAGTTTAAGTATAATACTTCACAATCTTATTCAATTAAGGTTGTTTTAATCATTTAAATCATATAAATAAATTGGGTTTATACACTCCAAAATGGATGCTATTGCGTTATTGTATCCGGATATTTTCTCAATTTCTTTTTCGTCTTTAAATTCCTCGTTTTCGAACTGTACTTTAACAGCAAGCTCTAAATCGTCGAAATTTTTTTGCCCTACGATTTCTATTAGGAAGAAGGAATAATAATAGAAAACCGTGTTCCCTTTCCCTTTTCACTTTTTATTTCTATATCTCCGTTTAATCCTTTTACAATACTGTATGCAATCATCGTACCTAGCCCGGTTCCCTTCTCTTTTATAGAATAAAACGGCATAGCGATTCGATTTATCTCCTCAGAAGACATTCCAATTCCTGTGTCAATAATATCAATCACAATACGATTCTTTACCTTTTTCACATTAATTCGGAGCATCCCTCCATTAGTCATGGCTTCAATCCCGTTCGTTGCAATGTTAATTAAACACATTTTTAGATTATCGGTGTTGGCATATATATAATAGGAACATTCATTATCGCTTTCAACTTTAACATTACATTGGATGGCGATCGGTAAAATAACCTCTATTACTTGCTCAACAATTGGTCTAATATCTAATAATTCTCTTGCAACATTTTGTGGTTTTATAAGGGACAAATAATCGTTAATAACGAGTTGCGCTTTTTCTAACTCCATTAGCATAACTTGCAAATAGTCATCCTTTTGTGTTTCAGAGATTTCTTTTTTACTAAACATCTGCATAAATCCATATACCGTAGTCAACGGGTTTCTTATTTCATGGGCTATAGACGCTGCTAATTCACAAGTCACCATAAATTTTTCTGCACGGTGAATTTTTTCTTTCATTTTAAACCTTTCTATCATTCCTTCAATTAAATAAAGAGACAATAAAACAGTCAGAATATTGATCACTATATAAGGCTCTTCACCAAAACATGTGCTTGACTAAGAGCCATACTGAATCCATTCAGCATTGCACTCTAGTAAAATTGT
>NZ_LITM01000002.1:97147-98642 GCF_001275675.1 Lysinibacillus sp. FJAT-14745
TCGTACTCTCAACTCTAGCGGATACAGATGTTTTTTTGTATTCTTTTTTAGCAAGAACAGATTTTGGTGTTGAGCCCTATATAATTGAATAAAAAGTGAATAAAATCAGGTTGGACTTTATCGTTTATCCGTATTTGGTTCATTAAAGCGAATATAGAAAAGGAAATAGTGCAAAGAGACATAAGCAATAAGCTGAACAATATTTTTCTTTTTTTATAATAACCAGCAAGAAAATATTGGGATACCATAGTAATGGAAGTGGCCATAAAATATACAATAACTGCAGGGTAGACTCCGTCTCCGCCTAAGTAAAAACGGTAAGAAACAAATATAACAGTAATAAAAATAAAACTCCTAAAACCACCATAGAGAACAGCTAAAAGGATTGGGATAAGCCGTAAATCATATATGTATCCATAATTAAACTTAAACGGGAATGTCATACAAAGAACAACCGCAATGGATGAAAGAAAGGAAATTAATATAGTATTACGCGCTTCTTTTCCATCTTTATCTAACCAAAATATTTGATAGAAAAAAATACAAATGATAATAATGAATGCATTTAATAATAATGTCGTTATCCCCATGATCAGCGCCCCTAAATTGAGTAATAAATGTCATAAAATTGATAAAACATAAAATATTAAGATAATTATAAACTTTTTTTCAAAAAAAGAAAGATGTTGAAAAAAGTTTCAAAAAGAAAAAATATTTGACTAACCTGCTCCGTTAGTTCAATAAGAAAAAAAGAGCTGCCTACGCAACTCAATGATCTTCAAGTAAATCACTCCGTTAGTTGAAGATAATTTAACTATCTTCGACGTTTATAACTATTTCCCCAAATAACTTCTCATTAAAATATATTTCTAATTTCCATAATCCACTTGTAGGGAACATCATATTCGATGGGATATGGGAAAAAGTATTGGAATATTGCCATACTGTATCATCGACAGATACCAACACGGGATGTTCTTTCCCTTCTTTGTCAGTTCCAACTACTTTAAAATTACCACTGATACTATCTTTATCTCCCCAAAAATACCACATATACTTATTTACTTTATTAGCAATAATCTTTTCTTCTACTACCTCACCTTTTTTACCAATACCAACCAAAAAACCAACTTTCCCTTCTTCGCCAATCAACAAATACTCTCCTTCTGTCCCATCACCCAAAGTAATGGGCAATGAAAAAGTAGAACTTACCTCACGTGTTTCTTTCTTATCAATATTGTTACAACCGACAAGTGTCATTAAAAATAGCATAGAAATCAACATAATCATTTTGTTCCTCATATTTCTCCCCTTTATCAATTAGGCATTACCTGTTATTAAATAATATAGATAAATTCTTCTTAGATGAACGATATTCTATAGTACTACTTCAACATTCTTATAAATATCCCTTCTTCATACAGATAGGTAAGCCTTTGAAATTATCGCCAGCTTTTCCCCCTGTTCACACCGTACGTGCGACTTTCATCGCATA
>NZ_LITM01000002.1:98812-105311 GCF_001275675.1 Lysinibacillus sp. FJAT-14745
TAAAGATTTGCCAAGCATGATTAAGTAATTCTTCATTAGTCTAGTGGCTATCCCTCCACGTTCATTACACGCTTCAATGGTACTGTGCCACCACTTTCACTGATATAAAGTTAAGTTATATAACCGCCAACCTTACGATTATTTTCCTTCGCAACGCTTCAAAGAGCTTCCTGTAAGCCTGTTAGCATTCATACGCCTGTAACGTATCATGGATTTTCATATTAGCTAGTCTTACTCACCCACGTCTAACCTCACAATTTGGTGACATACACATTTCTATGTATCGCAGTTATAGACCCGTACATTCAGAAGTTTGTCAGCTTAACCTTTTCTTTTAGGTTCATTCGCATTCTCACCCTATTCATTCAACTCAAGCATCATGATTTACACCACCCCCGCGGGTAGGCTTTGGTCAGCCGAACTGTTACGGTAAATTCTCACGCCTTTTCGCCGAGCTCATAACACTTTCATTCTTACTAAATCAAGTACTATTCGACTAAGAGAGAACCCTTCCGAGCGTTACCTCTTCATTTGATTCTTCGATATAATCCTTCAGTTCCGAATTGCCTAGCCTTTACCAGAGAGATGTAACCATCCTCTATTTAAACTAGGAACATTTCGCATAACTAACATGCTGCGTTAGTTAAAAAAAGAATATTAGCAAGCTCTAGTTACATAGAATAATTTTAGTAATAGTAATAAAATATTCGACGACTTAACTTGTTAAAACAGCTATAAACGAATAATTTTATTTAAATATCAATTAAAATTGGGGAGTGGAACATGGGGGCTATTAATGGAAAAGATTACATTAACCGATTAAATCAGCTAAATAATGAAATTTGGTACGACGGTGAAAAAATTGAGGGGTTGTTATCAGAACAACCTGCCTTCAAGGGACTTATTCAGTCCAAAGCGGATCTTTATGATTTGCAACATGATCCAAAAATAAAAGATGAGATGACTTTTATTTCTCCAGTATCAGGAGAGCTTATTGGTCTTTCCTATTTGCAACCAAAAACGAAAGAGGACTTAATAAGAAGAAGAAAGATGATTGAACATTGGGCTAGGTATTCAGGGGGGATCATGGGAAGAAGCCCAGATTATTTGAACACAGTTTTAATGAGCTTTGCTTCTTCAGTATCCTTTTTAAATAATAAGGACAAATGTTTTCCAAACAATCTGCAAGCATTTTATGAATTGGCTAGGGAAAATGACCTGTCGTTTACACATACCTTTATTTCCCCACAAGTGAATCGTTCTTATATCTACATTGAAAATACGGATGAGCCAATCGCCGCAAAAGTTATTGATAAAAATGAAGAAGGAATCATTATTAAAGGTGCACGTCTTCTTGCTACGCAAGGTGGTTTAACAGATGAAGTATTAGTATTTAGCGTAGGTAAATTTCTATTTAATGAAGATGAAGCTTTTGCTTTTTCGATCCCTTCTAACACAAAAGGATTAAGGTTTATTTGTAGGGAAACATTCATCGGCGGACAATCTTCTTTTAATCATCCATTAAGCTCGCGGTTCGAAGAAATGGATTCTATCGTCGTCTTTGACAATGTATTAGTACCTTGGAATAGGGTATTTTATTACAGCAATGCAGAAGTAGCCGGAGAATTCCCAATCCAAAGCTCTTTCCATTCCTTTACTAAGCACCAAGTATTGACTAGACAAATTGTAAAAACAGAGTTCGTCTTAGGTATTGCTGAGCTTCTTATAGAAACGATTAATATAAGCGAGTATCAACATATCCAAGAAAAGATGTCAGAAATCATCATTGGTCTAGAAACGATGAAAGCCTTATTAGAAAAATCTGAAAATAACGCAAAATTAGATGAATGGGGATATATGCGTCCAGAAATTTTCCCGCTTCAAGTTGCTGGTAATATCTTTCCTAAAATCTATCCTCGTTTCACTGAAATTATCCAGCTAATCGGAGCTAGTGGAATGATTACATTGCCAACCGAGAAAGCATTTCATTCTATTATTAGAAAGGACTTAGATTTTTATCTTCAAGGAGCTACTAAGACCGCAGAGGAACGAGTAAAAATATTTCGTTTAGCTTGGGATCTAACAATGAGTTCATTTGGAACAAGACAAACCCAATATGAGCGATACTTTTTTGGCGACCCGATTCGATTATCCAGCGATTTATATAAGATATATCCAAAAAATGAATATATAAAGGTAATTAGTAATTTCTTGAATCTTAAAAAAGAAGAGTAATAGAAATTCAATTATTGCCTTAAATGAATACAGGTTTAATAATTCCTTTTTAGGATCAAAATACTACGCTCAATCTTTTTATACATTGAGCGTCCTGCTATTTTTGCAATGATTCCATGCAATTTTAACGATATTTTAGCTTTCTTTAAATCCTCTAAATCAACATTAATATGTTTTTATGAAACGTGGTAAGGAATTTCTGATCCTTCCCTACCTATAACCAATCCAACTCTCTTCTTCTTTAATTCAATAAAGCTGCTCTATTATCTTTTATAAAGTATAAGACCTAATTTTTCATAAAACTCTATTAATACTTGTAAATTTTCTAGTAATTAAAAAACTTCCATTTCACTCAAAGGTCTAATGTTATTTAATTTTGTTCTTCTATTCTAATCCTTCTTCATACAGATAGGTAAGCCTTTGAAATTATCGCAAGCTTTTCCCCCTGTTCACACCGTACGTGCGACTTTCATCGCATACGGCGTTCCAACTAATCCGATTCATTTAATCATCAACACTTCTGATATCAAAATACCTTCTATGTCTCAATTCTTCCGTTTCAATAAGTCGGTGCCTCCCTTGGAAGGTGAACCTCTTTTAGTCTTACGAGAACCTTATTAACCGATAAAGATTTGCCAAGCATGATTAAGTAATTCTTCATTAGTCTAGTGGCTATCCCTCCACGTTATCAGCTTACAATGTTGAATTATATCTATTATAGAATGAACTTAGGTGCTTCCTGTAAGCCCGTTAGCATTCATACGCCTGTAACGTATCATGAATTTTCATATTAGCTAGTCTTACTCACCCACATCTAACCTCACAATTTGGTGACATACACATTTCTATGTATCGCAGTTATAGGCCCGTACATTCAGAAGTTTGTCAGCTTAACCTTTTCTTTTAGGTTCATTTGCATTCTCACCATATTCATTCAACTCAAGCATCATGATTTACACCACCCCTGCGGGTAGGCTTTCGTCAGCCGAACTGTTACGGTAAATTCTCACGCCTTTTCGCCGAGCTTATAACAATTTCATTCTTACTAAATCAAGTGCTATTCGACTAAGAGAGAACCCTTCCGAGCGTTACCTCTTCATTTGATTCTTCGATATAATCCTTCAGTTCCAAAAGGAATTGCCTAGCCTTTACCAGAGAGATGTAACCATCCTCTATTTAAACTAGGAACATTTCGCACAACTAATCTGCCCCGTTAGCCATCCATGTAGCGCAAAAACCAGCGCTACATCACAGAAAATGAAAGATGATTAAGTTCTTTCATGGGAGTTTAAGTGAATTTTCTCACAAATGCATGATATTATACAGTTGAATAGAAAGATAAATTAGAATTTGGAGGTTCAATATGAAAAGTGAAGATAAACAATATGCTTTAACTGTTATTACTAATATATTAAAAGTAATGCACAGTAAAGAATATGAAAACATTTTAAATTATGTGGATGAATCTGAAGTGGATGATATTGGTGAGTTATTCTATTATGTCCAAGAAACATTAAACTTAAATGGATTTGATTCATTTGATGAATATGGCGCTCCATGTAATTTCCACCCAAAATACGAATATTCACAAATCAAATTCTATGAATTCAATGATAACAGTGGATTTGCTGTTGATTATAATTTAACTTCAAATTCAAAATTGGCCGATATGTGTTTACAAATGGAGTTTTTATATACGGATAACGGATTAAAAAGTGTTTTTATCACAATTGACCCACAGTAAAACAATAATTCGAAAGAATCGCTAGAATATAGATGATGAATTCAAGGAATTATTGAAAAAAATTACTGAGTTTTTAAAACTATTAGGATATAAAAAGAAACATTTAACTTTAGATTTTTTGAAAATTTTGGGTTGTGGTTAATTGACAGCAATACAAATGTCAATGAATTTTTTGAAAGTGTTAAAAAAGCGTTAGATATTATTTTCTAAATACACAGATAAAAATAGTATGACTCATCTTACTGCAAGGTTATTAGTAGCTATGGGATATTCAAATTCAGTGTATGAGCTTATCAAAGATTCAGAAGTTCGACTTTTGGTTGAATTAACGAATAAAATCAAGAATTGACAACTTATAAATCTAAATATTAAAGGGAGAACATATGGAAATATACAATATTAATTTGAATATTCATTATTCTGCCCCACAAGAAGTTTGGGATAAGTTGGAGCGTTTATATAGAGAAATGCCTAACTGGAACAACTTTGTAAACGGCTGTCCACAGTGGTATGGTTCAGATGGTAAATTGATAGAAGTAAGTATTGAACCAAGTGGATTACAATTCTATGCTAAATTACCATCAGAAGAATGGAATGAATGGATTACATTATTTAAGAATAGAGCTACAAAATTATTGGGTTATGAAGTTGGCGAACCAGAAGACGGTTTTGAATTTCACTATTATGATTAACCCTACAAATTCCAAGTTGTCCAAAAGCTTAATTTGAAAATACATAAGACACTTCGGTGTCTTTTTTATATCATCGACAATTCTTCCAGTCACACCTAATTGCTATTCAACTAACCTGCGCCGGTAGCTCAACAAGAAAAAAGATACTGCTACTGCAACACCTTGTTTAACTCTTGCCCCTGTTAGTGTAATAAAGTTTATACTCTTATTCGCCAAAATCATCATAAGGATTAGCGTACAAATCTACATCAAATTCAGCTTCAATACTTGAAGCAAATTTTATGATGTCTTTATCCAGATATAAAGCAGGGGTATTTCCCTTTTCTATTTTAATTACAATAAAGAATTTACACTCCAAGGAATAAGCCTCTTTTATTTCGTTAATTATTGATGACTTATTTTGTAGCATACCTACAATTTGTTTTAGTTGGTCATTTACATCAAGTGAAAATTGGTAGCCTGTTCCTAAATCCCAACTTGCCTCTTTTCTAAAAACAGTCGAACAGTTTGGAATTAAATCGCCTTTTTTATAGGTGTCGGTAGGTGTAACTTCTAACTTTTCTGTTCCATCATCTATTGGAAAGTCCATCTCCAAACAAGCTGAAATAAATCTTTACTTGGGTATTATTCAAGTGTAATTTCGCCTCCCATTAAGCCTCATTTTAACAATTATAATATCCTTCCTTATACAACTAAACTCACCGTTAGCTCAATAAGAAAAAAAGAGTTGCCTACGCAACTCAATGAACTTCAAGTACAGCACCCATTAGTTCAACAATCAATATTAGGATATTTATTTACTTCGCACAAGAAAAAGCTAGTACAATTGGAATTCGTTGTCTTCTAACGAATTCATCTTCACTACTAAAATGTTCACGTATTGGTGTACCTTCACGTAAATCTTGAACTGAAAAGCCAGCTTGTTTAAGTGCTATAAAATAATGTTCGATTGTACGATGATACTTCACCACTATTTGGTCAATCCAAGGCTCTTTTCTTTCCCCCTCACGGAAATAGTCATCGACGATCCAATTACCGCGTTTATCCCCAGATTGCTTACTAAGAAATGACGAAGTTGTAAGTGGATGCTGGATACTAAAAGCAAATCTTCCGTTTTCTTTAAGTGTTTTATGAACGTTTTGAAACAGGCGGTTAATGTCTGAAACATAATGGATAGCAAATCGAGATGTTACAAGATCAAATGCCTCTTTTGGAAAATCATAAGACTCCATTGTTTCTAAGTGTATTGTCCCGTTTTGTTCAAGTAGGTTAGAGCGTGCTGCTTTCACCATTTGTTCCGAACCTTCTACTCCTGTGTAGGTTTTTGCTCCTAAATGTAAGAGTTCTTTTCCAAATGATGCATCACCACACCCTAAATCTAAAATGCTACTATCTTGAATGCTCCCAATTAATTCATAGATAATCGGACCTTCTATGGCATTATTTGGGCTATCTTTTCTGTTTCTTCTAGTCATATAATTTTTTAAAAAATCCATTTGATCGTAAACGCTAAATCCTTTAAATTCCAACGGAACCTCTCCCCCCTCTAAACTTTATGTATTCTATCACACTTTTCCTATAATTTACAATTATAGAGTTTTTACTTTCCGGAAAAAATTATATGAAAAATTGTCGCTATAAACTGCTCTTTAATGATACAGATAGGTAAGCCTTTGAAATTATCGCAAGCTTTTCCCCCTGTTCACACCGTACGTGGGACTTTCACCGCATACGGCGTTCCAACTAATCCGATTCAATTAATCATCAACACTTCTGATATCAAAATACCTTCTATGTCTCAATTCTTCCGTTTCAATAAGTCGGTGCC
>NZ_LITM01000002.1:105541-118714 GCF_001275675.1 Lysinibacillus sp. FJAT-14745
CCTCCACGTTCATTACACGCTTCAACGGTACTGTGCCACCACTTTCACTGATATAAAGGCAAGTTATACAGTAACTAATATCTTTATTGCTTTCCTTGTCAACGTTTCTTAGGGGAGTAAGCCCTCCACGTTATCAGCTTACAATATTGAATTATATCTATTATAGAATGAACTTAGGTACTTCCTGTAAGCCTGTTAGCATTCATACGCCTGTAACGTATCATGGATTTTCATATTAGCTAGTCTTACTCACCCACATCTAACCTCACAATTTGGTGACATACACATTTCTATGTATCGCAGTTATAGATCCGTACATTCAGAAGTTTGTCAGCTTAACCTTTTCTTTTAGGTTCATTCGCATGCTCACCATATTCATTCAACTCAAGCATCATGATTTACACCACCCCCGCGGGTAGGCTTTCGTCAGCCGAACTGTTACGGTAAATTCTTACGCCTTTTCGCCGAGCTTATAACACTTTCATTCTTACTAAATCAAGTACTATTCGACTAAGAGAGAACCCTTCCGAGCGTTACCTCTTCATTTGATTCTTCGATATAATCCTTCAGTTCCAAAAGGAATTGCCTAGCCTTTACCAGAGAGATGTAACCATCCTCTATTTAAACTAGGAACATTTCGCACAACTAAACTGCTCCGTTAGCTCAATAAGAAAAGCTGCTTGGACTTCGGTAGCTTGATTTTAAGCACTTGCGCAAGTTAGTGAAAAAACTTTAGTCTAATAGGAAAGACTAATCTCAGTCCATTAATGATAAATATTTATGTACAACGGCTTGAGCGAGACAAGTTGATGAATCAACAATGGAAAAATCATTGAATTTTTTATCTGTAACAACATTTAAATCTGTACATGCAATGATAGCTGTATCAATCGTTTCAGCTAATTCTGAATAGAATACATCCCATAATTGAAGGGACTCATCGATTTGACCTTGTTTAATCTTTACTATTATTTGATTCACGTAAGTTTGCCAACGATCTTGATGTAAAAAATCATAGCCTTCTCTCACTAAAGCATCTTGAAATATTCCAGACTGAACCGTTGGATTGGTGGCTAAAAGAGCTACCTTTTTTGAGTTTTTTGGTATTTCCTTTATTGTTTCATCAATCATGTTTAATACGGGAACCGAAACTGAGTTTCTAATTTGGTTAAAGTAGATATGTGCCGTATTACATGGGATGGCAATAAAATCAACATCTGTTTTTTCAAGTCTGCGAGCCCCTTTAATAATTGCCATTTCCATATCCATATGGTTGAGAGGTTTATCAATGTAGAAAGGAGTTGGACATGAATAAATCATCATGTGAGGGAAATCAATGTCATTTATTGCTCCATATATCTTTTGGCACTGGTCTACAACTTTATCTACAAATGGCCCAGTAGATTTTGGACCCATTCCTGCTAAAATTCCAATCATAGTTTTACCCCCTAAAATAATGTCACCATCTTCTCTATAACTTTAACATAAGTATCCAATTTACTTATAGAAAGTTATTCCACAAAATGGCACAATTATTGACCACAAATTAAACAACACTCTTTATACAGATAGGTAAGCCTTTGAAGTTATCGCTGGCTTTTCCCCTGTTCACACCGTACGTGCTACTTTCATCGCATACGGCGTTCCAACTAATCCAATTCAATTAATCATCAACACTTCTGATATCAAAATACCTTCTATGTCTCAGTTCTTCCGTTTCAATAAGTCGGTGCCTCCCTTGGAAGGTGAACCTCTTTTAATCTCACGAGAACCTTATTAACCAATAAAGATTCGCCAAGCATGATTAAGTAATTCTTCATTAGTCTAGTGGCAATCCCTCCACGTTCATTACGCGCTTCAACGGTACTATACCACCACTTTCACTGATATAAAGAGAAGTTATACACTCGCTAATCTCACGATTATTTTCCTTCTCAACGCTTCATAAAGAGTAAGCTCTCCACGTTATCAGCTTACCACGTTGAATATTATCTATTATGGAACAAACTTAGGTGCTTCCTATGAGCCTGTTAGCGTTGCTTGTGCCTGTAACACAAGATGGACTTTTATATAGTTCATTCTTACTCATCCACAGCTAACCCTACATATAGTAGTTAATACATTTCTGTATTATGCGCGTCTAGACCCGTACATTCGGAAGTTCGACAGTAGTACACTAATCTTATGTGTCTTTCATACATTCTCACCATATCTATTCAACCCAAGCATTATGATTTACACCACCCCATCGGGTAGGGTTTCGTCAGCCGAACTGTTACGGTAAGTTCTTACGCCTATTAACCGAGCTTATAACACGCTTTTCCTTACTAAATAGCGTGCTATTCGATGCAGGGGGAGCCTTTCTGAGCGTTACCTCATCATTCGACTCCTCGATAATATCCTTCAATTTAAATCCTAGATTGTCTGACCTTTACCGAGATTGTGTTAACCACATCTCATTTGAGCCAGGAACGTGTCGCACCAAGTAAAGCACCCGTTAGTTTAATAGCAATAGGTAAGACTTTGATGTAATCTCCATCTTTTCCCCTGCTCCACACCCAACGTGCGATTTTCACCGCATTAGGCGTTCCATCTTATCCTTTTAGACTAAAGTAATTAAATTACAAACTTTACGGAATTGGTTTAACTTCTTCAATTGTTTTCCATCTAATTGAAGAATGTTCCTATATCGTTCAATCGTCTTTTCATTAGTTGCATGGATTAATCTATGCACATCTTCATGCACGATTACAAGATTGCTAAATTCATCTGTACCACCCATATGTCGGGGTAACTTATGGTGACAGTGCAGCTTATCGGATGTCAAGAATTCCCCTGTTACAGCACATTTGCCTAGTTGCATAGAGTACCTTGAGATTTTGTTATCTGCAAATTCTAAGTTGTTTTTGCCGTAAGGTATTTGTAACATTTTGTTTATTTCTATGGCAATGTCCACTCTAAGGGTTTGATGAAATTTTAGCCTTCCTTCTTTTGTATAGTCGCAAATATCTTAACTGAAGTTCATAGCATTGCTTGTTTGTGTATCTCCTATGAGAAATAAATACAAACCAGCAATTTTATATGTTTTGAAATTATTCTTATGAAGTCTCTTGTATGTTTCCGATGGATTAATGGGTTTTCCATACTTCCCAATTGATTTTAGACGATTATACATGGTTTTCGTTAAATGATAGGCTATTTTTCCAAAGTCTTTATTGATATGAGTTGCAATCTTATAGTAATTTTTAATTCCGATAATATAAGCGTTATAATTCAAAACAGTTTTTGGTGTTGGCTTATTTTGAATTTCGCGAATTAAACGTCTAAGTTTTTCTAGTATATCACGCGCCTACTTTCGCAAGAATAGAGTCACTTCGAAGTTTATTTATCTTATAGACACCATCCCGATAGTAGTCGTTTAATAGTGGATGTTTCTTACTTACAACGTTCCGATTAACTTAGCTTTTCATATATCCGTAGGTGCTTGCTTTAAGCCTGTCAATTCTATATCCTCATTAGTTAGATATTCCGAGGTTCCTATGTACTAATCGTACTTTTCGGTGTTTGACACTGCATTTACAGCATACGTCTTTCGAGCGTATTAGATTCTAGACCCGTACATTCGCAAGTTCGTCAGTCCATCTGGATATTCTCACCCTAGATATTTTATAGCATCCCGACCTATCATGAACCATATTCTATTTAAGAACTTAGGTACACTTCAGCCGGCTTAACCTAACTTCATACACGTTCGGGCCACTACCTTTTCGTGCATGTAGGAGTATCAGATAACTCGTTTCAGCTCAACATGACGGCTTTCATTCCGAGTTTCAGTTAATCAGTTGTAATTGCCTTTCAGCAATCCTCCTATTTCGTGCTTTGGCACTTATAAGGAAACGTTTCGCACAGTACTATTCTTCACAAACTAACTAATAGATAGTTTAGTTTGAAATGGGGACTGATAAAAATTCAACATTCTCGTTAAGATTCCCATTGCATTCGTTAAGAATATATTTATTGATTCCTTCTTCAGTTTCAACTATTATTTTTTTACAGCTATATTCTTCAATAAAATCCCCATCAACACTATGAGAAATATTAATTTGTTCTCCATCAAATGCTAAAGTACTAACCCCTCGTTGTCCCTCTATCCCATACTGTACATAGTTAATTTCAGCTTTTTTTTGATTTTTTATATTCTCAACAAATCTATCTAAACTCTCTAAATTTTGAATATCACCGTGCTCATTTATCACTTCTTCAATATTATTTGATTGACATCCTACCATTAATAGCAAAAGCAATCCAACAATAACAAACCTCATTTTCTCCTCCTTCTACGTGTAAATATTACACTAAAAGGTTCTATAACCTTCTTCATACAGATAGGTAAGCCTTTGAAGTTATCGCTGGCTTTTCCCCCTGTTCACACCGTACGTCCGACTTTCACCGCATACGGCGTTCCAACTAATCCGATTCAATTAATCATCAACACTTCTGATATCAAAATACCTTCTATGGTAGGAGACTAGCCATTAATTGACTAGTCGACCTCTCACACCTCCGTACGTACGGATCCGTATACGGCGGTTCAAAAGTTTTATGGTTTTAAAATGATTTGGGAGAGACTTTTTAAGTTTTGTTTCTCCCAGTATTTATTATTTAGGGCTCTATTTATGATTGGATTATTTGATGAACGCCAATATCCCTTTCGGGTATTTGCCATTCTGTAGGCGTCGTTCGGACAGATACCGAGTTTCTTAAGGTTGCGATACTTGGTTGTGGTTTTCTTCCATTCTTTCCATCGACATGCTTGCAGTCTTCGGCGTATATGGGCATCCATCTTTTTAGCGTATTTACCAACGTCTCCAATTTTAAAGTAATTACCCCACCCCTGAATCAGGTAGTTGAGGTATTTAATTCTTTCATCCATTCGCATGCTCCGATTACGATTCGTGAGTCGGCGAATTTTATCCTCCAATTTCTGTTTACTCTTCTTCGGCACGTAAATCCTTGTTTGTTGTTTGATTCGGTAGAAACTCACTCCTAAGAATGTCCGTGCCCTCGGCTTTCCCACTGCGGATTTCTCCTCATTTACCTTAAGCTTTAGTTTCTTTTCGATAAATGTTGTCATCCCTACTTTTACACGCTCTCCTGCTTTTAAACTTTTGACATAGATATTACAGTCATCCGCGTAACGGACGAATCTGTGACCTCTTTTTTCGAGCTCTTTATCTAGTTCGTGGAGAAGGATATTACTAAGTAGTGGGCTCAGTGGACCACCTTGGGGCGTGCCTTCTTGGCTATGTACTACGACGCCGTTTGCCATAGTACCAGCGTTGAGAAATTTACGGATTAACTTTAAAGTTGGCTTATCCTTAATATATCCCGCAACTAGAGACATCAGTTTATCGTGTTGAACGCGGTCAAAGAATTTCTAAAGGTCCATGTCTACCACGAATTTGTAGCCTTCATCCATATAAGATTGCGCTTGTAAAATTGCTTGATGAGCACTTTTATTTGGACGAAAACCATAGCTATAGTCACTGAAAATTGGGTCGATGATTGGGGTTAGGATTTGAACAACTGCTTGTTGAATGACGCGGTCTGTTACAGTTGGAATTCCCAATTTTCTCGTATCACCATTTCCTTTTGGAATTTCTACCCGCCTTACCGGTTGCGGTGTATATTGCCCTGTTTGGATTTGACGAATAATCTTTTCTTTATTTTCTTTTAAGTATTGGCGTGTTGCTTCTATATCTTTCGCATCGACTCCAGCAGCGCCTTTATTTCTACGTACCTTCTTAAAAGCTTCGTTTAGATTATCTCGGTCTGTTATTAAATAAATTAGTCCATTTGTATCCATATGTTCGCATGGTATAGGTATGCATATGAACAGTTCCACTCTTTTCGTTGTGCGATTGACGTTCTGCGTTTCAAGGCAACGGAAAGTCTTATGATTGGCTGTGTCTTCACTGTCATATAATGTGCCCTTCCATGTTCACTCCTTTCGTTCAGCCCTTCCCATTACTGGTACTATGGCTTCTGCTGACTTCTGATGATTCAGCTATCTATCGCTAAATAGGTTCTGTTTCCAGGTATTCATCAGACCTCCCGGGGTAAGTCCGTCCACTTTCACCTCATCTATCCGCCACATTTATTGCACTGACTTCCGTGGATATTTTGGATTTTGATTTGTTTTGCAATCTCGTCCAGTCAGAACAACCTCGAATGTGATTCGTGTACCTCGGACCAAGGTTTTGCCTCCTGCTTCCTTCAGATTCCGCGTCGCCACGGACACCCTTGCACTTGGCTAGTGGTTCGCATATCCCAACGCCCACAGTGAACTTTCATCACCTAGTTGACGGACATGCCCGGCACACAAAATAAGAAAGTAGCAGAGTCATACTTTCATTTTAATTAACATTACTTATTTGATTTCCTCAGCCAACTCCAAAATAATTCCTTCTGGACCACGAACGTAGCATAATTTATAACTTTCTTCATATTGCTGTATCTCACTAAAGATTTTCGTACCCTTCTTTTTCAATTTAGCAACAACAGCTTCAATATCTTCAACAGTAAATGCAATATGTCGGATACCCAGTGTATTTGCAAAGGGTTGCTGAATATCTTTTTCATCTGAAGGTGTATAAAATTTGATTAGCTCTAGCCATGTCTGACCGTCTGTCGTTCCCAATCCTACACACGCTACTTTAACGTCATTAAGCCCAACTGCATATCCCATTAACTCTCTTTCCATTTCCCATTCCCCTTTTACCTCAAGTCCAAAATCGAGAAAAAACTCTTTAGCGGCAGAGAGATCATTTACGATTACACCCACATGATCTATTCTTCGGATCTTCAAATTTCATACCTCCATTGTTTCTGTTATTTTGTAATATCCTATATTCAAATTCGAGTATTAACAAAGGGACGACTAATATAATAAAAAGATACCAGTATTGCCAGTGGCTTTATATAATGGCTTTAGTCATATTATAGAATGTGTTGCAGAAAATAGCCCTATTGTTATACCTACCATAACACCTAGATACAAAATTCCTTTTTTGAAGCCATTTTACAAAACAATTCATTCCCTCCAATAAAAACAGCTAAATATATTGTGTCATTCGTTTATAGTATTGAATATTCCTTCTTGAACCTTCCTGCCCAGTTAGTCTGGCTTCTTGGCTCATTACTCATGCCCTCAGAGGCCTCCATGTCAAGTTGCAACATTGTGTAATTGCAATTGCAAAACTATGTATTTTTTCTTTGCAAAATACAACTATCTAGTTCTCTGTTTTTCTCGAATTAATTTTTTTCTTGCGAAGCCTATTATTCTGTATTTATTGATTTTGGGTAAATATTTGTTCTAATTGAATAAATACTTCTCTCCGTGTTATAATTCATATTGAAGATGTATATAAAATATATAAGACCATTTAGTGTTGTAGCACCAAATGGTCTTCGTAACAAGACGAATCGCTTCAAAGGCGATTTGCAAAGTGATCAAGTAAACCGACTCACATGCTTGGGAGGCAAGGGCGGTTTACTTTTTTTGTGTAAAAGTAAACGACAATGCAATTACTGAAACTATAAGCGATGAAAAACTTATAGCAACCATCATTGCTTCAAAAATAGTCATTGGCATCAACTCCTTTCTCTTCAAGAACTTGAAGAAAATAGGTGGAAATTTGATTACCAATCGCCCATAAAACCTCTATCTAGTTACTCTCTCATTATATCAAATTTTTAAGAATAACTCCTTTTTCTTGTAGAAATTTCAACCACTTCATCGAACAATAATGCCCACACACCACTTGAATCACGTTGTACAGTAGATCCAGCCATTTGCCATAGTAATAGCGTTGAAAAACTTACGAATTAACTTTAAAGTTGGCTTATCCTTAATATATCTTGCAACTAGTGACATCAATATTATTCATTAATGGATATTTAGTTGTTCTCATTTATTTTCTATACTTTCTTATATTGAAATTGTTAAATACCACATACGAAAGTGTAAAAAACCATCCAGTGGATTTTATACAATGATACATAAAACAGCAGGTGTGTTGATTAACCTTTTTTATACATCCAAAGAGGCTGATTTCCGCTACGGGCTACTCGCTTTCCTGCGGGCGAGCGTCGAGCCGCTTCCTCCGCTTCGCTCCGTGCAGGGTCTCGTCTGTCTCGCTTTCCCGCGGGAGTCGAGTAGCCCTACGCTACAATCAGTTAAACTAGGAATATATTGGCAAAGTGGTAACAAAAAAATCCTTTTATCGCTCAATAATAAACTTATTTTTTCCTAATCAACACGCCTGATAAAACAGACAACTATTGTATATTGCAATTAAAAGTGCAGAGTATTGTAACCTGATTTGGCGTTACAACTTTACATGGAGAGGATGGCAAGATAGCCTCGTGTAGGCAAAGCTAGCCCTTAATATAGCTGGCATTTTGGCTCATTACTCATACCAAATTAATTATTTTCTTATGGAGCATTTCATTCTGTATGTATTTAATTTGGAGAAATATTTGTTCTAATTGAATAAATACTTCTCTCCGTGTTATAATTTATATTGAAGATGTATATAAAATATATAAGACGAATCGCTTCAAAGGCGATTTGCAATGAGAAGAAAGTAAACCTACTCACAGCTTGCGAGGTGGAGGCGGTTTACTTTTTTTGTGTAAAAGTAAATGACAATGCAAGTACTGAAACTATAAGTGTGTTGAAACTTATAGCAACCATCATTGCTTCAAAAATAGTCATTGGCATCAACTCCTTTCTCTTTAAGGACTCGAAGAAAATAGGTGGAAATTTGATTACCAATCGCCCATAAAACCTCTATCTAGTTACTCTCTCATTAACTCCTTTTTCTTGTAGAAATTTCAACCGCCTCATTGGACAATAATGCCCACACACCACTTGAATCACGTTGTACAGTAAAAGCAAACATACCTCATAAATAACGTCAACAAAAAAGCGTCAATCCATGTTGGATCAACGCCCTGATTTATTGTAAATCCTTTTTATTCCTGATCAAACCATAGTGGATCTTTGTCATCAACGTCGCCATTATAATTGATTAGAATTTCATCTCCTGCTTTTATATCTGTGAAAGCAAAGAAGTCAAATGTGCGATTTTTAAAATTAATCTCATAAGTTGCATTAGGTTCATAAGAATGGTTAAACAACATTCCGTAACCAAGAAGGATAGCAGATTGACCTATCCCATACTCAAAAGCGTAATCACCGAGTAGGGTTTGTTCAATGTATTGATGCTGTTCGTTTGGATAAGAAATGACAGGTGCTTCGTGTAAAAGCTGTCCTTTTTTGATATCACACGTTGCAAATACCCCTCTATTGAATTCTCCATTACTTAACGGAGATGTTTTTATCTCAATCATGTTTGTTCTCCTACTCATTTTTAAAATATTCTTTCTAGCTGTAACATTGAGCTCGTTTTTTATCTGTTGTAGTGCATATAGCTAATACGTCGTTTATCGTTTATACGTTTAGCGTGACTCTTTTGGTGGTTGGCAAATGTCACATTTACGTTGATGTTTATTTTTAAATTTTGTAAATGTTTTTTCAAAGTTGTTACCACACGCACATTTTAATAGTAACTTTTGAGAGAAACCGTGATATTCAGTCGTTAGCAACTTACTTTCCGAATTATTCTCAACAAATTCTTTAATTTTATCAATTGTCCATTTTTTATTCAATCTCTTACACCTCTATATTTTATCTCTATGCGGAGGCTTTCTTGGCATCCGTTCAGTAATAAGGAACGTCTTAATTACCTTAAGTTATTTATTATAACATGAACTGGTAAATAATTAAACAGATTCAAGATAGCTTAATCTAACATCTCACTACAAATATTGTTGCGTCAACGGTTTCTATTCCTCAAAAGTTATTATTGGCGATTTTTCTATTGTTACAAGTGTTACCTTCCCGAAATTCGGAAAGACTTAAGTAAACTATAGAAAGAGCTATTTCGCCGGTCTTTCAACTATAATTGCATACATCAAATTCCAATCATCTGCTTCAGTTTTTCAAAAGGTACATATCCAACAATTGGTTCTTGTAATTTATTATGAATTATCAATCGAGAATTAGGAATTCCCATTACCTTATATTCCGCTGCAATATCTGGGCTTTTTTCTACATTCACCTTTACAACTTTTACCTTACCACTAAATTCTTCACTGAGTTGATTAAGAACTCCTGCGAACATTTTACATGGGCCACACCACTCAGCCCAGAAATTAATTAACACAATTTTTCTAGTATTTAAGTGTTCTCTTAATTCTTTCTTTGTTGTGACATGAACAATCGACATAATTCTTTTCCTCCCTTTATGAAAATAAAAATCTTGAAGTTATAATATGCAATTAATTATTATTAGCCCCTGCTACCCCACATTCGATTACATGAAAGACCTTTAATATCCCTGATTTACATTGGCATTCGAAACATTCTGCGATTGCTGTTTTATTTACTTCAGCAATTACCCCTGAAAGAAGTTAAATTGGCAAGCATCTGAAAAATCTGTCCTCTATGATGTGACTCGTGTTCGAGGAAATGGTAAATAACCCACTCAGGTGTGACATCGTAATGAGGGAAATTTCTGGATATACGCCAATCCTCCAAGTCCATTGAACGAAAATGGAAAAGCAGTTCATCACGTACACATTGTAGACGATGTAAATGTTCATCTAAGGTTTGATCCTTTATATGGCTTAAGGTGCCATCCTCATTACGGTCTTCTTGAGGAAATAAAGAACGGATCTTTGGATTCCATTTACCGCGAAAAACCTCTTCATAAAGCCAGTTTGCTTCAAATCAATTATGCCTCGGTATAATTGTGTCCGTTTAATTTTGCATCGAGATGTTGCTGACTTATGTCAGATATTTTTTCTAAAAGCGTTCGCCGATCAACTACCGCTACCCGCGCTTAACTCTCTCTAAACCATGTAATGCTTTCCATTAACAATATTTGTATCTTCCTTTCCATACAATACGTTTTTTGGATTGATCACGATGAGTAAAACCGCTACTACTGAATAAAGAATCGCGCTGCACATGATTAGTTCCAGTAAGTTACCATTTATTAAGCCAATAAAGAAATTAAATAATTGGTGAATAATGATCGGGATGATTAAATTCTGATTTAAGTTATAAAATGCTGTCATGACGATTTTCGTGGATATGAGTGCAATCATAAAGAATACAATATATTTGATTAAATTAATGCCCACAAGCCCTGAAGTAAACCATATTGGCAGATGCCACATCCCCCACCAAAATCCTATGATGATTGAAGCCATTAATGGTGTATGCTTCTTTTGGAGCTCCATTTGAGCGAAACCTCGCCACCCTATTTCTTCTCCTAGTGGCCCCGCTAAAAGGTTTTTAAAGAAGAAATAAATCAGCATTCCCCATGAAGAAACAGTAAAAATAGAGTCTGCTTCACTATTTTTCAATACGAGAAAAATAATTATCAAAAATATGATGGTTTGAATCAATATCGCACTTAGGATTACTGAAAGCTTAAGTTTACTGTTAAATTTATCTTTTACAAATTGCATAAAACTTTGTTCAGGGTAGATTTTTTTAAATAATAGTGCGAAAGCAAAGGTTGACGACCACGATGATATACAGAGCATGACATCAAAAATCCATTTAGGAAATCCCAACATGTTGATGGCTCCTACAAGACAAAAAAGTGGCAAAAAAATGATATTGGTTAGTACAATAAAACTCGCTACCGGTTTTTTTAGTTTCTTTTCTCTATTCATACATATTCCCCGCTTCAAACTAAATTTTCGTAAAAAATTTTTTAAGAATACTTTTAGCTTAAACCTAGGGGTTGCTCACAGGTCAATACTTTACATTCACACATTCAGCGGGAGAAAAGATAAAAATGAGGCTGGGACAAAAGGATTTTAGCCAATGAAAAACCCGAACTATATTACGAAACGCTCATTCTGTGTTTCGTAATAGTTCGGGTTTTCTGTTTATATTCTTTGATAATTTAAAAATTATCCGTCTTTCATAAAGGACAAATTTGTTATGTCCCCGCCTCAAATAAATATATTCTCTCTATTCATCGAAATATGTAGTTTTAATATTTTTCATGTCCAAAAACTTTTCGATTTTTAGTTGCTGCCTTCCGTTCGCTTTCGTAAAATGCTCGGAAGCAAAATTTGATATATCTGATAAGCTACCATTTTCGACCATTCCAGCAACTTCATCTTCAAATTGTGTTAAAGTTTCTCTGATTGATGAAACAAATTCATAGATTGTCTTTGAAGGTTCTTTATAATCATCAGGGATATTGTTATGACTAATAAAATCATTGAAATTCGCGTCATTCTTTTCCCCTTCATCAATTAATTTATGTAATTTTTCTTTATCAGATTCAGTAGCATTCTCATAAAGATAAACAATTTTTTCCATCTCTTTATCTAATACATGACTATAATCCATATACTTTTTTATACTTGCTTTCATTTCATCTTCACTAATATTTTCATTCTTTTTATTAGAAACAAATATATCGTCTGGAATTTTAACAGGTACATTGCTAACGGATTTTTCCTTACTTTCTTTGTTACTTTCCTCATTGCTTTCTTCATTAGGTGTTGTATCATGCGAACAAGCACTCATCAATACAATAGTGAATGCCATTAATAGATATAAAGTAAATCTTTTCATTGTAATCTCCTTTTCAAACCATCAGATATTCTTTGTATTGCTAAAGCTATTAGTTCTAACATCCCCTTTTCATTGTTCGTCGGGATCTCTCACTACCTTTAATAAATCGATTCAATTGTTTAATCAAATTGAATAATTGGTTGTTTGTGTCATTTTTTTCACCCTTTCTTATAATACGCCTTCCTCTATTGCACAGCATCCTTATTCGAAACATCTAGAATCGTCTCTACTTCCTCCTGTGCAATGATTGAACCATCTTGCAATTAAATGATTTGATTTAAAGTTGGTCCTACTTCATATACCTCGTGTCATAGTGTACTAGTTAAATAGTACACTATGACTTTTAACTTAGCAAGCATTAAATTCAATCAGAACCACCAGTCTAACTGGTGGTTTGCTCTACGCGTGAAACGCTGGGGTACTGGCCCATGTCTAAAGAC
>NZ_LITM01000002.1:119321-178471 GCF_001275675.1 Lysinibacillus sp. FJAT-14745
ACGGCTGGGGTTTTTTTCTTGTCCATAGCTAGAAGCTCTTTAGAACCCCTCGCATAGCAAGGGGTTTTCAAAAGATACAAAAAAAAGGAAGAACCTCTAAATAACGGGCTCTTCCTTCATGAAATTATGTTGAATAAAGTATGCCTCCTCAGCAAAGCGAGGGGTTTCACTTGATAGGTGCATAAATCTCTAAAAATACACGTTCAAGCCCATCTTCATAAGTGGTCAGTAATAGATTTATATAAACTTGCCCCAAAAGTTCATACCCTTTTTCTAGTGCTTCGTTTCTTAAACTCGCTTCCACGTTATGATCAATACTTTTTCCAGCAGTTGACCATCTGCCATCTTCAATAATTGTATACATACATTTTGGATGGGATAGAATTTCACCTTCTATTTCTTCATCAGGGTCTTCCACTTTTCTGACAATGATAAACTTATCTTCTATAATACCGTCTTCATTGAAATTAATGACTCTTCTTAAAGATGTGAGCGTAACTGCTTTTTTTAAGCTGTCTGTATTCTTTTTTAAAGTGTCATATTCATCATATGCAGTAAAATGTTCTATCTCCCCCTTTATTTCTAGAGGCCTCATTTCCTTGATTATGTATTGTCCTGAAAACTGTTTAATTTTTTCACAATCTTCTTTTACTATTTGAAGCTTTTTTAATAGTAGTTTTTTATATTCTATTTCCAGTAAAACCTCTTGTTCTTTCTCTTCTAATAATGATTGTATTCCATCAATACTTTTACTTTTTCTTAATTCCTGGATTTTTTTTATTTCAATATCAATTTCTCTATAGAAATTTACTGTTGTTATATCATAAATATCCAAATGATTATACTTTCGATAGCCATTCTCCATATTTTGCTTTGGCTTTACTAATTCCTTTTCCTCGTAAAATTTCAAGGTATCTCTAGATACGCCTAAAAAATTTGCTACTTGCCCAATTGTGTACATGTTACTCTCCTTCTCATTGTTGCAAATTCTGCATGTCAATAACCATATAATACCTCCTCCTGGATAAGGAATGCCAGATAATACTATAACAACGAATTTTCAGAGTAAGTCCATCAGCATTCATATTCGTTAGAAGATCTTCCTCTTATATATAAAAAAAGAGCTGCCGATACAGCTCAAAATATATTAGAGTAAAGTAAATATATGTCTAGATTTATTCTTCAAATGATAGATTTGTCGGTTCTTCTAAAAGATGGTTATCAAAACTAATATGGGTTGTAGGAGTATCTTTATCAACTACCTCAAAACTAAGCCCGTCCAGCCAAACTTCCCCTGTTCCTGCTAGTAAAATACCGAACGCTATTATTGCACTGTTTTCTGGTACATCAAGAACTATAGAATATCGATTCCAACTATTTGTACCAATGATTGGTCTATCACTCATATTATCAAATTGCAAGCTGTCCTCCGATGCACTATCTACTCGCATCCATAGTCCCGAGAATTGTTTTACATTTTCAGTTTTTACAAACCCCGAGAGTTTAACTCTTTTATTTCTAAATTCATTTGCCTTAAATTGTTGCATCATTGTAGCAAATTCATCTGGTGCTTGAACCGTTTTTGATTTTAAATATCCCGATGCCTTTCCTTGATGTACATTTTTCTGATCTATTCCTATCTCATAATTATATGGATGACTCCCACTAATGAACCAGCCTTTAATTTTCTCTTCCATTATTGATTCCTCCTTGTTTTTTCTCATAGCTCTCATTACTTTTCTGTATTGCCCTGGTGGCAAACCATATAGTTTTTTGAACGCTCGTGTAAAAGATTCTTGTGACTCAAATTGATAATAGAACGCGATATCAATAATTCTTTCATTCGTATGAAGAAGTATACTTGCAGCATTTGCAAGTCGCCTCATTCGAATATATTCCGTGACAGACATTCCAACAGAGGTTTGAAAAACCCTGTGAAAATGATATCTTGATAATCCACTCACTGCATCAATATCATCTGCGGAAATTTGCTCATGTAAATGTGATTCAACCCAATTTATTGTTTTTTGAATTAGCCAATCATTTTTCAACGGTATTTCACCTCCCCTTCACTTATCATCATAACGAATAAAAATTAATGATTTTTGACTTTTTTTGCGATGTTCTTCCAAACCACAGATACTTTTACAAAACATTTCTAATTAAATTGATTTTCTACACTATTATCCAAGTGCTTTATTATTTTTATTAGTGATAAAAGTCCAATACGGTATCTCTAAGTGGCTATTTTTCCCCTTTTACTATTTCACCTTTCAATATAGCTGTTCACCTAGAAAGGATAAATGCTTAAACTTGCGAAAAGATCTCAAGCTGCTTTAACATAGTTAAGCAATGATATGTGACAGTATCCATTACTCTTACACAATCTTGAAAATATTTTTACTTAAGGAGTGGTAGAATTGGCACGTGTTTTATTTATTAACGGTGGATCAGAAGGACATATCAATCCAACTATCGGTGTTGTGCAGGAGCTAATTGCGCAAGGAGAAGAGGTCGTGTTCTTTACGATAGAAGCTTTTCGAGAACCTATTGAGAAGACTGGAGCAACCGTGCGCACATTTGACGGTCAAAAATTTATCAAAGCCTTTATTTCAGGTGGAAGAAATCATTTACTTGAGAGAGTCAACGGGCTTTTACTTACTGCAGATATCGTCATACCTAGCGTTCTTGAACAGATTAAAGGAGAGCATTTTGATTACATCATCCACGATTCTATGTTCGGTTGTGGCCATTTACTTGCCAAAATCCTTAAGCTTCCGGCAATCAATTCATGTACATCCTTTGCGCAGACTAAAGAATCATTTGATAAAACAATAGAACATCTTTCGCAAAATGTTCCAACTGAAGTTTTAACAAGGATCAATGATGATTTTCAACTCCTAACAACAAAAATTAAAGAAAAATATGATGTTGACATCAATTCACCTTATGAAGTTTTTTGTAATCCCGCACCGCTTACAATCGTTTATACAACTAGGGAATTTCAACCTTTTGGAGAAACATTTGACCAAACCTATAAATTTGTAGGTCCATCCATCTCTTCACGATTAATACAAGAAGACTTTGACCTTACTGCCATCAAAGAAAAAAGTCCCATTTACATTTCACTCGGTACTGTTTTAAATCAAGCCATTGATTTCTATAAGCTTTGTTTTAAGGCATTCGGGAATACGGAGCATACCGTTGTCATGTCTATTGGAGGTCAAACTCAACTTGATGAATTAGGAAAGATTCCTGAAAACTTCATTGTAAAAAATTATGTTCCACAAACCGAATTGCTAAAATACACCAAATTATTTATCACACACGGTGGCATGAACAGTACGAATGAAGCTCTCTATAACGGGGTTCCGCTAATCGTTATCCCACTAAGCGCGGATCAGCCGATAATTGCTCAGCAAGTTACTAACATCGGAGCAGGTATTCAATTACAAATGCAAAGTTTGACAGCAAATCAACTAAATGAAGCGGTCAATCATGTGTTAAACTCCCCTTCATTCCATAAAGCTATTGCAAACATTAGAGAATCCTTCCAAAAATCAGGTGGGTATCGCAAAGCTGTTGATGAGATTTTCAAGTTTAAAAGTCAAAACGGTATTTAAAAGCTGCCATTATTAGTGGCTTAAAAGGAGAAAAGGAGAAAAACGAAGTCGCTTTTCTCCTCTTTTTATATAAAAACTCTACTATGCCTCTCCTTGCACCACTAACCAATTCACAATTGCCGTTATTTGGAATGCAATGATTGCCGTTAAAATGGCAAGTATAGGTGCGATACTAATTGTTTGTGCTACATACATCAGATACATAACTGGTGCCAGCAATAAAATACTCGGGACTTCCCATCCGGCAACCGTTACATAATTATACACACCCTTCGCCCAATTAAATTTTAATATGATTGGTAAAATCAACAGTAAACTAATAATCGCTGGAATCGTAAATGCGTAACTAATACCTTTGAAAGTTAGACTAGTCATTACAGCCAATAAAGTTGGGATTATAAATTATAATGATATGTAAAATTCAAAGGAAATAATTATGAAATAAGCACCATTTTAAACGGCCCACATATTGAACAGAATCGTTCAACATGTGAGCCGTTTTTTATACTGAATTATACATTCATATCTGTAATAGCAGGAATATTTATTTCCTTCACACATGAAACTGGTGATAAATTAATAACACATTGAACAATGGCTACAATATCTTGTACAGGAATACGTGTACCTTTATACAACTTAATTGCTTTTTCAGCCCCTTCTTCAAAAGGTACTTCAGCAGCCAGTTCTCCTGGATTAATACACGTTACAGTGATCTTATCTTTTCTAATATGCTCGCGTAAAGCATTTGTAATGCCTCGTAAGCCGAATTTAGATGTAACAAACGAAACTTGTGCATTATTCGTATGATCTAAACCTGCTGTCGATCCTATTAAAAATATTTTTCCATTTCCCGCCTGTCTTAAATTAGGTAATAGTGCTTGGATATATGTAATTGTGGAAGTTAAATTAACATTAATTATATTTGCAATATCCCCAACTTCATCGTGATCAAACGTATAGTCATCTTCAAAACCACGCTTTTCCCATACTCCAACATTGTAAATTAATACATCAATAGCAACGCCTTGTAAAGCTTCTTTTAAAGCAGGAATATGTTGTTGACTAGATAAATCAATAGTCAACCACTTACGATTTACACCATCATTTATATCTAGGCTACTTGGTCGTGTTCGAGACACCACCCATACTGTATCCCCTTTTGTTGGTAACCCCTTTACAAATGCATCACCTAATCCTTGACTTGCTCCAAATATAATAAAGTTCTTACTCATCCAATCACCCTTTCTATATGACTACAACGTAAGTATAGTTAATATAAAAATTAGTAACAACTAATGTGATTTATAGGAATATTTAGGTTATTAGATTTATCTCTGTTCATTTTAAACCTCTTTCACCCAATACGTCGTACAATCGTCACTTCGATCTAGGAAACCATATTCAATTAAGTATCTTCTTATGGATACATAATCGCTATAAATTGGTTTTAATATCTCATTTACTTCTTTTTCGCTATATTTACGCCCTACCGCAAACTTCGTTACAATGTATTGTAATAAAATTATTTTTCGTTTTTCCTTACTTGGAAAACTTTCAATAGGACCATCTAAACCATTTTTAAAATACGTCGCTAACACTTTTTCTTTCTCGTCTACTGTTATCGCATAACGCTCATCCACCTGTGTTGCCCCCTTATGAATTGGTTCGTATACTTTTGTTGTTTCTAAAGCCTGCATAATTGCCAGAAAAACTTTAGCTTGTTTTTCTTTTTCTTTCAATTTAAATCGATGTTGTCGTATCGTTGAAATGCTATTTGCAGAAGTGCTATTAATAATGTCCTTATCTGGCGCCCCTGTTGCAAATAGCATCAGCAATTCGGTTTGGATATCTGATAGCCCTGTATACTTCTTATCTAATTGCAGTAACGCTTCAAACACTGAGTTATGTTCATTCTCGATATGGAGTTGTATAGCTTTTTTAGCCGTAAAAAAACGATTATCTATTTGGAACACTTCTTCGACATCAAATATTTCTTTACAAAAGATACATTCATAGCCATCACCTGTATTTACATATCCCTTCGATAATTCCTCTATTGTCACATCACTTATATTCATAAACAAAACCTCTCCGCGTTTATTATTTAATAAACAATATACAATAAGTTTATATATTTGTAAACGCTAATGCCATTTGTTTATACGAAAACAAAAAGAAGAATCCATTTTGACCAGGCGTGTTGATTAGGAAAAAATAAGTTTATTATTGAGCGATAAAAGGATTTTTTCGTTACCGCTTTGCCAATATATTTCCATTTTAACTGATTGTAGCGTAGGGCTACTCGACTCCCGCGGGAAAGCGAGACAGACGAGACCCTGCACGGAGCGAAGCGGAGGAAGCGACTCGACGCTCGCCCGCAGGAAAGCGAGTAGCCCGTAGCGGAAATCAGCCTCTTTGGATGTATAAAAATAGTTAATCAACACACCTGCATTTTGACAATAATCAATCAAAATAGATTCCTCTTAGTAGATAAAATATCTATCTAGCTAGAAAACATAGGCATATTCTTTTCAGTTTGTCTACAAAAAAATATATTTAAATTTAACATAGCCTATTAATTAAAAACATCTTTGACTTATAATGGATTACAATACATATATAGAATTTCTCAATTAGAGGTACATAAAGGTTCCGTTGGAGTAACTATATTTATATTGGGAGGTTATCATTTTGCAAGAAATTGAACGCAAGTTTTTAATCGGTGAACTTCCGAAGGGAATGAGTCCGTTTGAAACAAAGACAGTTTATCAAAATTACCTAACAGTGCACGGAATTGAAGAAGTAAGAATTCGAAAACAGGTGGAAGGGGGTATCGAGAAATTTGATATGTCCTACAAAAGCGGAAGTGGTATGATTCGAAATGAAATCAAATTCGATATCAGCAAAGAAGTTTTCGTTGATTTAGATAACCTAGCATTAAAGCCTGGTGTAGAAAAGTACCGAAGATTCTTCGATTACAAAGGATACGATTTAATGATCGATATCTTCGTAAATCCAGAGTTAGTTGTAGCCGAAATAGAATTCGAAAGCGAGCAACAAGCGAAAGAATTCACACCTCCATCATGGTTCGGAGAAGAAGTTACACACTTAAAAGAATATAAAACCAAAAATATCTGGAGAGGCCTTATTCAATAAGGTCTTTTTTCAGTTATATAACTTACTTTTTCATTCGAATTCAGAGCACGAATTATACATTCACTCCGCCTTGGATGATTTGGCTGCGTTATAACCCTATATATTAACCTTTTATCATATAGTCACTATTACTCCTGAAAACCCCATCAAAGTTATATCCCGTCAACAAAAAATCACCTCTAAGAATTACTAAGAGGTGATTTTTTCGTTCTTTATTTTAAGAAGCATCTTCAAACTGACTATTATATAGATCCGCATAGAATCCTTTTTCTGCAATGAGTTCTTCATGATTACCACTTTCAATAATATCTCCGTCTTTCATAACTAAAATCAAATCGGCGTTTTTAATTGTTGAAAGTCTATGTGCAATAACAAATGAGGTTCTGCCCACCATCAATTTATCCATTGCTTTTTGAATAAGCGCTTCAGTACGAGTGTCAACGGAACTAGTAGCTTCATCTAAAATAAGTAATGGTGCTTTTTTAACCATTGCCCTAGCAATCGTAATAAGCTGTTTCTGTCCTACAGATAAACTTGTATTATCATTTAAAACTGTCTCATAACCTTTCGGCAACGTTTTAATAAAGTGGTCCAAACCTACTGCCTTACAAGCAGCAACCACTTCTTCATCGGTTACATGCTCTTTGTTATAAACGATATTTTCCTTAATGGTACCTTCGAAAAGCCAAGTATCTTGCAGCACCATACAAAATAAGTCGTGAACATTCTTACGAGAAATCGACTTTGTCGGTACGTCCTCAATCATGATTTCCCCACTATCTATTTCATAGAAACGCATGAGTAAATTAACAAGTGTTGTTTTCCCAGCCCCAGTAGGTCCGACAATGGCCACTTTTTGACCGGCTTCTATATGAGCAGAAAAATCTTTAATAATAAGTTTCTCTTTCGTATAGCCAAACTTAACGTTTTTAAATTCTACATTTCCTTTGACATCTTTGGCATCTAAAGTGACTTTCTTATCACTTTCGTCTTCAAGTTCCTCTTCTTGTAAGAACTCAAATACACGTTCGCTTGCTGCGGCAGTTGATTGCAAACTTGTAGCTGCTTGTGCTAACTGAGACAATGGCTGCGTAAATAAGCGGATATATACCATAAATGAAACAATAACACCAAATGTAATAGAACCTTTCACTGTTAATGCAGCACCTACTACACACACAACAACATAACCTAAATTTCCAATAAAGATCATGAGCGGCATCATCATCCCTGACATAAACTGTGCTCGCCAAGCGCTATTAAAAAGACTTTCATTGATTTCATTAAATTCTTGCGTGGCCGCTTTTTCACCGTTATAAACCTTCATGACATTATGCCCTGAATAGATTTCTTCAATATGGCCATTTATTCTACCAAGGTCCTGCTGCTGGCGTATGAAGTACTTTCGGGATTTGGATATAATAAATGACATGAATACAAATCCAACGAAAGTTGCAGCAATGGCAGAAAGAGCCATCGTAACATTAATATAGAACATCATAATCAAAGATCCAAAGAACATAACTCCCGCAGTCACTAACGAACCAATACTTTGGTTCAAAGACTGTCCAATCATATCCACATCATTCGTGACACGACTTAACACATCTCCGTAGGTTGTAGAGTCAAAGTATTTCAATGGTAATCTATCGATTTTGTTCGAAATATCTGAACGTAACCTTTTGGAAACTCGCTGCGTAATAGTAGCCATAATAAACGCCTGAATATAATTGAATACAAAGCTCAATCCATACAAAATAGCAAGTAATAGACCAATTTTTCCTATTGCCGTAATATCAATCTCACTAGTCATGCCATTCATTATCAAATCGGTGATCTCACTCAGCTTATTAGGTCCAATGATCGTGAAAATTGTTCCTGCAACTGCCAATACAATGGCAAAGATGATCACTGGTAAATAAGGTTTACAATAAACAATCAACTTTCCCATAGGCTTTTTAAAGTTCTTTGGCTTTTCTCCAGGAGCCATCATATGACCTGGACCACCGGGACCTCTTTGGGGCTTATTTGTTTGTGTATTACTCATTTTCCAACTCCTCCTTCGATAGCTGCGAATAGGCAATTTCCTGATAAGTGTTGCAAGTTTTCAATAATTCACTATGTTTCCCCATACCGACGATTTTACCTTCATCAAGAACAATGATTTTATCAGCATCTTTAATCGTTCCAATTCGCTGTGCCACAATCAAAGAGGTTGCACCTTTCGTCTCTTTTTTCAGGGTAGAACGAAGTTGACGATCTGTTTTGTAATCTAGGGCAGAGAACGAATCGTCAAAAATAAAGATTTCTGGATTTCTATTCACTGCTCTTGCAATAGAAAGACGTTGTTTTTGCCCCCCTGAAAGATTTGTACCACCTTGGGCAATAGTCGCATCATATTCGCCATCCATTTTCTCCACAAACTCTTGCCCTTGGGCAATTTCCACCGCTTTTTTGATGTCCTCATCTGTGGATGAAGCCTGGCCGTTATCACCGTAGGCAACATTAGATTTTACCGTACCTGAAAATAATACGGCTTTTTGAGAGACGTAGCCAAGCTTATTATAAAGAGCTTCTTGTGCATATTCTTTCACATTAATGCCGTCGACTAATACCTCTCCCTCCGTAGCATCGTAAAATCTTGGGATTAAATTAATTAGCGTACTCTTACCACTACCCGTAGAACCGATAAAAGCAACAGTTTCGCCTTTCTGTGCTGTAAAGCTAATATCCTTTAAAACATAGTCTTCTGCATCAGGATATTTAAAACTAACATTACGCAGTTCGATTTCACCTTCATTTCCCTTCGGCGACGATTGTATTTCTCCATCAATAATTGTCTGCGGTGTATTTAGTACTTCATTAATACGTGCTGCAGATACCGCTGCTCTCGGCAGTAAAATGAACGTCATAGATAATAGCATAAATGCCATAACTACCTGCATCGCATAAGATGAAAATACGACCATGTCACTGAACAAACCGATTCGATCCGTACCCCCTGCATTCGAAATCAAATGAGCTCCAATCCAGTAGATAGAAAGCGTTAAACCTGACATAATCAGACTCATCCCCGGCTGCATAATGGCCATAAGGCGGTTCACAAAAAGATTTGTATCCGTTAAATTGTTATTTACTTGTTCAAATTTTTCTTCCTGATACTGTTGTGCGTTATAGGCATGAACAACACGAATACCAGTTAAACTTTCTCTTGTTACTCGGTTAAGATTATCTGTCAGTTTTTGAACAACTTTAAATTTCGGTAGCACAAAGATGATCAGGTTGCCTATCATAATAAGTAAAACAATGACAGCCACACCTGTTGCCACCGACCACTCCCAGCTCTTCCCGGTAATCTTCAAAATCGCCCATGTTGCAAGGATAGGAGCCTTGATCATAACTTGAAGACCCATTGCAACAGTTTGCTGTATTTGCGTTATATCATTAGTAGAACGAGTAATTAGGCTTGCGATTGAAAAACCATTAATTTCCTCCATAGAGAAAGATAGAGTTTTGTTAAATACTCCTTTTCGCAATTCCTTTGAAAGAGACGTTGCTACCCTTGCCGCAAAATAGCCAACAATGACTGCCAATATCATACTGCCAAGGGCACATAAAAGCATCTTCCCTCCAGCTGTCCATATCTCGCTCGTTTCGCTGCCCTCCGTTTGTACAAGGGTCGTAATTTTAGACATATAATCCGGCAACTTCAAATCCAGCCACACTTGCCCTACAATGAACACAATGCTGGCTACAATTAGCGTCCATTCTTTTGGTTTTAAATATTTAAATATTTTCAACATGTTTGCAGTCCTCCTCAATTTAGTTAGCATGCTAACTATATAGTGAAAAATAATTCAAAATAGCATCTTCTTCAAGATTCAATATTCTCTTTCATAGCATCCATTACTTCAAAAAAAACGTCAAGTTTCTCTTCCGGGATACCTGTTAGTAATTTTTGTTCAAGCATTGCTCTACGTGTCATGATACGGTCATGTATTTTCAACGCATCTTCTGTTAAGACAATTTTTTTGAGTCTTGAATCATACGGAACAGTTTGCCTTGTAATCAAACCATTACTTTCCATGGATTTTAATATTCTAGACGCAGTTGATTTGCGAATAGAAAATTCTCGTTCAAAATCTTTTTGAAACACATCTGTATCTCGATTTTTATAAAGATAACTAATCGTCCAACCGTGCATGGCAGTAAGATTATCTCTTTCCGGTAGCATCGTACATGTAGTTTGATCTAATTGCCTTCTCATTAAAAGTGATAATGTGCGCAACTCTAATCCAACTGATCTCCTATTACTCAATTTTTCTTCCTCCAATATGTTAACATCTTAACTATAGTATTTAAAAACTTGTTTAGTATCCCAGGTAGAGCATGGCGTACTTAACTCAATACATAATTTTATTCGTAAGATGCTTATACTCTTAGAAAGATGGATCATGCTCAGATTTATCTTCGTATTCAGTTTGCCATATTGTCTGCAAAAAATTCAACAAAAAAGCAAACCACTTACAAGTTATAAAAAAGTGGTTTTGCTTTCAACTTAAACGCGATTGATTGCTTTGAAATGTCAAAATAACAATGTACATTTTGTTAGTCTAACTAGGTGAAAAAACATGGCAATAAAATTAAATACTTTTAGACCCGCCAACAATCATACTATTAATTAAATTATTTCAATGGCCATTTATTATGACAATCTGGACATTGCCAATACAAAATTCTGTCAGCTTCTAACGTTGTCATCCCAATTTTCCTCGTGAAATGTGTGGTATTATACGATGTTTGTTGTTCTTTTGGTATCTCCTCGCCTTGTAAGCTAACACCACAGTGAGGACAACATTCTACACGATCCACTAACAAATCTTTCACTCCTCGAACTTACTCTAAATTTTTTAAAAAAAGAATCAACAATATACTTAATTTTAAGCCTTTTTTTCCGCAAACTCCATTTTCCAACTAAAATATTCGTTGTCTATATTTTTTTCATATTTTAAGTGAGCATCGAATTTAGACCCTTTTTTACTCGTTAAGCCTTTTACCAATACCGTTCCTTCTGCTAGCAATTTCTTCACCATTGTTTTGGTAGGCTTTTTCTTCATCGTGGCTAAAAATTTATCGTTTTTCCAGATGACAAATTTACAGCCCTTTTTCCAGTTACTGCAGCCGAAGCCTTTTTGCCCTTCGATTACGCTATGACCACATAATGGGCATTTCCCCACTACTTCAAATTTCTTCTTTGCTCGTGTTACTTTGCTGAGTGTCACATCTTCACTATTTTTAATCGTCTGAACGGCATTGACAGTAAAATTAACAATTAAATGGAGGAACTGTTCCTTCGTAAACTTTCTCTTTTCAATTTCCGATAATGTTTTTTCTAATCGACCCGTAAACTCTAAATCAAATAAATCTTTGACAGGGAATGTTTCTACTAAGTTTTTACCAAGCTCCGTACACACTAAATTTTTATTTTCCATAGTAATATAGCCGACTGTAATCAGTTTCTTTATCGTCTCCGCCCGAGTAGCCGGAGTACCAATGCTATAACCGCTTAAAATAGCCGCCATGATTTCATTACTATCTTCATTTTCAATCCCTTTACCACACGTCTCCATTACTCTAAGTAATGTTTTTTCAGTATGTTGTTTAGGTGGCGTTGTTGTATGAGCTGTAATCTTATGCTCTACAATATTTACTAGTTCATTTATATTTATTAAAGGAAGAATGACATCATTCGATTTAATGTCTTCAACCTTTTTCCACCCTTCTACTAATTGAACCTTTCCTTTAGTTGCGAACATCCCTTTTATATCACTACTATTAACCTTCGTCGTAATGCGAGTTTCTTCATATTCTGCAATAGGCATAAACTGCATAATGAAACGATTTTTTATTGCATGATAAACAATGGCTTCATCATTTGATAAAGTTTTAGGTATTACATACGTCGGTATAATCGCACTATGGCTTTCTACTTTAGAGTTGTCGAAAACACGCTTCTTTTTGGAAAACTGGATTTCATGTTCATACGGTAATCCTGTTTTCAATTTATCCAATACTTTTGCAGTCTTCTCTACTAAACTTTCCTCTAAGACGACACTTGCTGTACGAGGATACGTAATATATTTCTTTTCATAAAGGGATTGTGCCACCTTTAACACTTTATCGGAAGTCCAACCTTTAAATTTGCTTGTGATAAACCCTTGTAAATTAGAAAGGTTAAATAAATACGGCGGATATTCTTTTTTCAGTTCCACCTTTTTATCCACGATCACTGCTTTTCTATTGATTAGCGCTTGCTGTACCGCTTCTAAATCTGCCCTATTTTTAAATTTTTCTATTTTATTTTCAATATAAATACCTTCATATACGCGTCCATCATCTGTGCTAAACGTAGCAGCTAGCTTAAAGTAGTCCTCCGGAACAAAATGTTCGATTTCTTTATCCCGATCATAAATTATTTTTAAAGTAGGCAACAATACTCGCCCAATATTCAAAGCTTTTCCCGAGCCTTTTTGGTATTTCAATGTAGCTACAGAGGTTAAATTAATGCCGATCATCCAGTCAGCCCATTGGCGGCTAATACCTGCATCTTGAAGGGGTTTCATCTCACTATTAGGCATAATTTTTTCTAACCCTTTAAGAACCTCCTCAGCCGTCCATTCATTTAAAAGAAGACGGTACACCGGCTTTTGACTATTAAGCTGATAAATGATACTATCTCCAATAATTTGTCCCTCTCTATCAAAGTCACACGCAGAAATGACCATTTGAACATCTTGTCGCTTCATTAAACTATTAATGATTCTCAGCTGTTTTCTCGCTCCAAAATCTTCTTTCCCTCTTTTTTTAGGATCCGTCTTCACCTTGTAACGAAAATTCTCGGGGATAAATGGAAAGTTCTCCATCTGCCACTTTTCCATCTTTTTATCATAATCTTTGGCATCAAAAAGCTGCAAAAGATGGCCGAAAGCCCATGTAATTACATAACCATTTCCTTCAAAGAAACCATCTTTTTTGTTTTTAATTTTTAAAGCATCTGCAATGTTCTTCGCTACGGATGGCTTTTCTGCAATAATTAATCTAAGTCCCATTTATGGCTCAACCTCCCTTGTTTTTTATGTATGTGGTAAAGTCTTGCTCGACTTTTTATTTAAGTTAAACAAGTAAGCGTCAAATAATATCACATCATAAAATGCGAAAATTGTTTGACGCTTTGTCATTTGGTTTGTTTGAATATACCTGGCAGTGTTAAAGTTTAATGTTGATTTTTTGATATAATATCGAGAAGTCATCAGTGAAGGTTTCCCGAACACTAAATACCTATTTTATTTATCTTTTCGGGACTTTTAATGATATAGGAATAACACCAAAATAAGAGTTCCTTTTTCACTTTCCCAAAGTTCAACAAAAAAGCAGTATCCATTAGGGAAATCACCTAAATACACTTCATCATCAAGGCTGATATTATTTTTATACTTTGTATTCCATTCAGACTTAACATCATTTATCGATAATTGCTCTAATTTGCTTAGTTGTTCTGTTTGATAATTACAGATAAATATCTTATCTACTAAGTCATTAAAAATCATTTGTCCCATTTCTTGTAACATAGGAGTATCAGAGTAAATTTCACTTGAAACTAATGCTTCATCGTTATAAATCTGATTTTTGACTTTGTCTATGAAATAGCCTTTTCCTTTCACAATGCTCAACCCTTTTAGCTTATTGTTGTTCTAAATAGATTACACGTACACTATCATAAGTTCTGTCATTTTAAGTAAGATCAAGGTCTTACTACAAATGAAACACTAATTATTTTTCTATGTTTGACAAATTGCCGATATACTTTTATTTAATTACTGAATGTTTTGCACAACCTCACTACACACCAAACATTCGTTCTCTAATTGATTATACTAAGATTTCTGGTAGGTTTCAAATATCAATTTACGTATCAATATTTATATTTACAGAGCCTAATTAAAATCTTCTTTTATCTTAAAGAAGTTTTTCATATAAAATGTAAATTGGTTTATGATTTCCGCCTCCAATAATCATTACTAACAAAAAGCATATAATCAACAAATTGGATAAAAATGGATCAATCTGAACAAACATACCTGAACAGAAGAAGAAAAACCAAAGTTCTTCTTCCACTAAACTTCAGCGTTAGCCTGCAAAAATCAACTCTACACCACAGAAGATCAGAAAATACTCTACCCCTTATTGAAGTAAAGCCTAGTTAGTTCAATTAGTAACATTAATTATTCAAAACTATTTTCATAAATATCCAAGAATTTCGCTATCATTACACCTTGTTGAACAACGGTTTCATCTTTAGTTTCAAGTTGCCAAGCATAGGTCATATAATCTTTATAATTTTTTTGGCTAATAGGCTTTAAATCATATTCTTTGGCAGTGGCAGCAAACCCTTTTTTATAATCAATTTGAGCTTGTTGTAATGCTCTCTTATGATTTTTAAAAACGGGCATTCCATCAGCATTAGCTCCTATTTCATAAGCTTCATCGTCACCAAAATCAGCACTTAATTGGCTTGTATCATAGTCATCAACTACTTTTGAAGAAGAGGAATTACAGGCTGTTAAAATTATAAGTAAAACTATACTAATAATGATCAATGTTTTTTTCATTTTTCTCCTCCTAAGAACATAGATCTTATATTTTATTATTCTTTTTATTGATTGAATGTCCTTCTAAATACAGCTAGGTAAGCCTTTGAAGTTATCGCTGGCTTTTCCCCCTGTTCACACCGTATGTGCGACTTTCATCGCATACGGCGTTCTAACTAATCCACGTTGTTAATAAAGCGATGATGTTCTCTCGAATCAGATTCCTAGTAAAACCTTAAATTCCAGGTCGCCAAACGAAAAATTATCAATGCGATTTTACAGGAACGTTCCTCCCAAATTTGGAGATGAGGAACGAGTTCATGCACTGCGCAATCGGATCGATAGTCTCTCGCACGCTTTAAATTCCTGTCTACCATTAGTTAGACAATGTATACTCGTATACAAATAAATAGTAGACCAAATTTAGATAACTGATTGGAATGGTGATTGGTTAGCGCCATTTTTTTGGTTTTTGAGTTAAAAAAGATCACCCTACAATTGCCAAAACAACGTTGCCCCACGGGATAATAAAACATATGCATTGCAGATGTGTTTGAGATAGTGGATAGGCTATACTTACTCGGACAAATTTGATAAGGGGTTAAGGGGCGATTACCAATCATTGCAACGAAGAAGAACTTGATATGGAGAGATGGGCATGATAGCCTCGTTTGGCGAAGCAAGCCCTATTTAGCTGGCTTTTTGGCGTAAAGAATTATGCTCATAGAGGCTCCTTGTCAAGCTACTTATACGCCCCTTATACTGGCCGAGTATAAGGGGCGAAATAAAAAACACAAGTAAAACAGGAAATAAATTCCTAATTTAAATTGTGCTTTGAAGAACCTGGAATTCGTCCTTTCAGAGTTTTCATTCCAAGTGAATACTGCATATTTTTCAAATCTATATTCTCTATGTATGATAGAGTTTCTATCTATATTTTTATGCACATTAAAGGTTTATCTATTAGAGGTTTATCTATAGATTTTTCAAAATAATTATCTATTCGTTTATTTCTTTTTCTTTCTTTTTCAATCCTTTTCGTATTGCATATACGACTATCAACAAAAGAGGTAAAAACAGTCCGATTGATAATGTTAAAGAATTACCCGTTGTATCGTCAAAATGTTTTTGATAAATAATATTCGGATAAATCACGAGAGAAAGGATAACGGCAATCATGCCTAACGGCAATGTTAAAGGGCGGTAATCTTTCATATTCAGGATTTGTGCCATCCCTAAAACGGAACTGTAAAAATAAAGGGTCGTCTTAAAATAGAGAGTGATAATCCAAAGTGATGCCATTAATCCCTCAATACGCTGTATAAAATTCCCGATATTTATCTTTTTGGTCAATTCATAGCTTGGATAAATCTCTCCTGCAGTTTTCTCAACACCTAATACTGTAACACATAAAAATGTAATAACGATGATGACGATGCCGCCTATTAAGTTTCCAATTAAAAAAGATTTTTTACCTTGTTTCATTTTGTTAATAAAGGAAGGGAAAATCATTAAGAGAACAACGGCATCAACTGAAGAAACTATAACATAAAACATGGATGATTGAACGATCTTTTTTGTCCCCATCTCATATACAGGCTGTATGTTTTCAAACTTTATTTCAGGTGAAATACACACTACTAAAATGAAAAAAAAGACGAAGAACACGACAATTAGGATTTCTGCAGTACGAGCGAAGGTTTCCAATCCAAGACGGACGCCCATCACCACAATCCCTGCCATAAGAATATTAAGGACTACCATTGGAGTATTCGGCAGCATATGGATGTTTAGAAATATCCCAAAATAATACAAAAGCTCTGAAGCAAAAAGAAGAGAAATAAATACAAAAAAAGCAGCAAAGGCTTTACCTATCCATTTTCCAAATAACTTTTCAATGATTTGGACATAGGTGAGGTGAGGGAACCAATTTGCTATAGTGATGAATAGCCATATGACTAATAAACCGATTCCCGTACCAATAATAGTGGAAATCCAGGCGTCTTGCTTTGCGTCGGTTGCTAATGCTGATGGTACAGTTAAGATGCTCGTACCAATCGTAAATAAAATAACTAAAACTAGAAATTGGTACGAATTTATTTTAACGTCTTGCTTCATCTCATATCATGCCTTCCCCTCTACACTGTGCTTTTATTTCAACAAAAGAGAAATTAAGTCATTAAGTGGTTTAAAAATAAAAGTGAGTAAATCAAATGGATTTGGAATAGATTTTTCAAATCCAAAAAGTGTAATACTTAGACCTACCCCAATTGCAAGAAGAATTAAAAATACAAGTAACTCTTTTTTATATTTTTTTTCTAAGAGAGGTGGAACTTCAATCCACAGAATAACTGCTGCAATCAGAAATATTCCCATAGTTTTTATCATGATTATTTAACCTCTATCTTTTTTAAGAAGGAATTACCTTCTGTACCCGTGTGCACAAGTTTTACGTCTACTTTAACATTCGCTGTCATCTCAGAGAATTCCTCATCCCACTGCTTTTTGATCTTTTTCCATTCTTTCGGATTAGATCGATGAATGGCTTCACCAAATCCAAATATGTCTGACTTATATTGTTTTTGTGCCGTTTCAATGGTCAGGTTAATGGTCTTTTCTAACTGTTTTTCAGTATTCTTCTCTAGCTCAGCAATTGTTTCTTGGTCATTTAGATTAATTTGACACTCTACTTCCTCAACATTTCCTTTTACTTTAATATCGATATCCACTTCAGGCTTACCTTTGTTTATTTTGCCTTTTATTTTAGCATCCGATTGAATAATCTCTAAAGTGGCTTTTCCCCCTTTAGGACAAGATATAGCAGATACAGAATTATGCACTTTGTTGAGGATGGCATTATACCCTCTGCTTTCGCGTTCAGTTAACCAGCCCACCAGTTTATCTTTTTTAAACACTGCTAAATCATCATATTTAATTTGCACAGAAGGAGTAATCGATTCCACATTCTGTTTATTTGATCCCTTTTCTAGTTCTCCTTTTACTAGAACCCCTGTTAATACAGATTCCTTTCCAGCACTTGTAAGACTAGCTATCAACTCATCTAATGTGAAGCCGTTTGTTGAAGTCGAGGTAGCTTCTGGCGTTTTAAGCGTGTTAAACATTTCATTGGCGGGTATATTTTCAATCGTTGTTCTGACATTCAGCAATTCCTCTGCGGTCTTATCCTTAGCAATAGCAACATAGAAATCAGATCGAAGTTCCCAATATCTTGACAATAACTCTATGGATTTGGCGATGCCTTCTTCAGCTAAATCCTCACCAAGCACAAGCATTCGAAGATGTCCAGTATACATTTCCCGGGGCGATTCCTTTGTAATTTTTTGTAAGGCTTCATATACCGTTTCTCCGTTCTCCTGATACAGGATGACTGGTGTACGCCCAGTACTTGTTTTCATGGATACTTCCGAAGGTACAACCACTTGAGCAGTTACTCTGTATTCATCTTCTACTTTATCGATTCCCATTGCCAACATAATGCCAAGCTCATTTAATTCCCTCTTGTCCCAACACCCCGTAAGAATGGGGCTAAGAATTATCAGGAAAATAAACATGCACTTTTTCATCGTTTAACCCCCTTCAGACTCCTTATTTTTTGGTGGTTCTGGTTTTGCAGAGGCTAAATCTTGTTGCCTATCGATATTTTGTTGATTGATTAGAAGAGGTCGAGTAAACATTTTCCATATAGGCAAGCGAATAAACGTATCCTTTTGATCGGAAAGATTAAATGGACCTAGTGAAGACATATAAGGCACACCAAAAGAACGCAAACTACATAAATGCAGAAGTAGTGCGATTAAACCAATCGTTATTCCTAATAAACCAAAAGAAGCAGCTATTGCCATAAACCCAAAGCGTAGTATCCTGCCAGAGATAGCTATGTTGTAAGCTGGCGAAACGAAACTAGAAATGGCGGTTATTGAAACCACGATTACCATCGCAGCAGAGATTATGCCTGCTTCAACCGCTGCTGTTCCAATTACAAATGCCCCTACAATAGAAATGGCTGAACCGATGCTTCGTGGCATTCTTAAACCTGCTTCACGCAAGATTTCAAAGGTGACTTCCATTATGATTGCTTCCACAAATGCCGGAAATGGAGCACCTTCTCGTTGGGCTGCCAGACTTATAAGGAATCCAGTAGGTAGCATTACATGATTAAAAGTTGTGACCGCAATAAATAATGCAGGTGCAAGCATTGATATCCCAAATGCAAAAAAACGAAGGATTCGAATAAGACTTGAAATACCCGCACTTTGATAGTAGTCTTCTGAAGATTGAAAAAATTGTATGAATAATGCTGGAACAATAAGGACAAATGGTGTTCCATCTACCAAAATGGCTATGCGTCCTTCCAATAATGCTGCAGCTACTGTATCCGGACGTTCTGTATTGTATATGGTTGGAAAAGGTGAATAAGGTGTATCCTGAATCAATTCCTCGATATTTCCACTTTCAAGAATTCCATCAATATCTATTTTATCCAAACGTAAACGGACTTCTTTCACTATTTTGTCATTCGCAATTCCTTTAATATACATCATGGCAACATTCGTTTTCGTGCGTTTTCCAATAACTTTTGATTCCATCCAGAGATTTGGGTCTTTCAGTCTTCTACGGACTAAGGCGGTATTGACACGCAAATTTTCGGAGAATCCTTCGCGGGGTCCTCTTACTACCACCTGGGCTGTTGCTTCCGTTACTCCCCGTTCAACCCAATGCTTATTGGAAATGATTAAACCTTGGGCATATCCATCGATTAAAATAATCGTATCCCCCGATAAGAGTCCAGTAAAAAGTGCTTCAAAATTTGTTAGTTCTTTAATTTCTCCTACTGTCATAGCAGAATCTTTTAATACGCTAATCAAATTTTCATCAGGAGACAGCTTTTTCTGTAATTCGGTCCCTTCGATATCTAGCATGAGCGTTTCTAAAATAAAATTTTGTAATGAGGTAGTATCGGTTAATCCATCTGTATAGATAATACCGGCTTTAATAGTTTCTTCTTTTCCAAATCGAATTTCTCGAATGATAATATCCGAGCTTTTCCCAAGGGAATCTTTTATTCTTTGTATATTTTCTTGAAGATTTGTTTTTAATACATTTGTTGAACCTGTCTTCAGCATTTGGCTAGTTGAAATAGAATTGGAATGTAATTTAGAATTACTTTTCTTTTTGAAAAAGCCCATAGACTACCTCACTTACTGTTTATTTTTTTTACGCACTTTCAGATAATTTTGTTTATTACTTTGCCAATTAGGAAAATATCGCTTGATCCGTTAACTTTTCTATTAAATCCTTTTTTTGCTCAATATAAACCTATTTTTCCCCAATCAACACGCCTACTATTTTTATGAATTATACTACTTTTAATGAATAGCAAAATGATTTCGACAAAACTTCTAATTAAGGGACAAAAAAAGTAAATGGGAAGATGCACTTCCCAAATCTAACTATTAATAAAAATGGATTAATATAGCTTTGGTCGACACTTGTACACCCAAGTGCAACACTTTGGTCTCAATGATTAGTGACAATAGTTTTCAATAATCATTCCCGGTCATTACAACAATTGAAAGAGTCGTATGGGAGCGTTCAACCTTGCACAAGAACGGATCTATCTACAATTTAATTCTTCTCTTACTACAAAAAAACAGAAACTAGACAAACTAATCGAACATGTAACTAATAACAGATTATATGGGCTCTTCACTAAAAGTTGTGGATGACATTTGTTAAGACGTGTGTCTATTCCCCAAGTAGTTAAAACAACCCCAAACAAGCGCACACCTGTCATACGGTGTACGCTTGTTTTATGCTTAATGTAGTTTCTATGGTACATGACAACTATTTAGCATTGGTCCCAAGCACATTGTCCAGCTCCTTATCGCTATTAGTTAAAAATCTGTAACCATATAAAAATACGTTAAGTTTTTCTCCCGTTGAATCAAATTGAATTTCTCTTTCATCTATACGATCGAAGTTTTGACTATCATAATATCCATAGTTACATCTAGTATCTGTATATAAATATAAAGATTTCACATCCATACTTTCCATATAATTAAACAAATGATTCATTAGAGCCTTTCCAACCCCAAGACCTCTAGATTCCCCCGAAACAATAAATAATTCTATACAACCTTGAAAATCATTTTCTATTCCGTTTATAAGTTCTTTATATGCCTCTTGAACCTTTCCAAACTCTTTCATGAATTTTTTATTTTCCTTATTAGCCATGAGTGCTTTAAGCATGGAAGAGGCAAGACTGAAAATATTATGAGCTTTCTTTAAACGGTTTTTGTCTTTTTTTGAATCACCCAAAATAATACCAATCACCTTATTGTCTTTTTCTGCTACTTTGCTAAATGAGCTTTCTAAAATACAACCTTGTAGATAGATGGTTAATACAGTATCTAAAAATTTCTTATCCTTAATTAATTCATTGAAACCAAATGCTTCACCAATCAAATCTTTAACGGATTCATAATCTTCTTTAACTAGACTTCTGTATATTACTTTTTCCATGTTTAAAAACTCCCTGTTTTATAAGTAAATTTATTTAGTATTTCTTGTGAATACCTTATTATGATCATAAGGTCTCCCCTAAGAGGAGAGTCAACAATTCTGTAAGGAAATATATAAAGGAAGTGATTTCGGTGCAACATTTATTTTCTATTGGTGAAGTTTCGAAAATGAAAGATATTACAATAAAAGCATTAAGATATTATCACAAAATGGGGATTCTCATTCCAAAAAATATTGATGAAACAACCGGTTATAGATATTATTCTATAGATCAATTTATTCATATAGATATTATTAAAAGCTGCAGAGAGTTGAACACAAGTATCGTCGAACTTCAAGATATTTTTAAGAACTGTGATACTAATGAATTACTAGCATTTTTACAATTAAAAAAATATGAAGCAGAAGAAAAAATAAAGAAAATGCAGGAAGTCATCAAAACCATTGATAACTTAAATATGAAGGTAGAGACTTCTAAGGAAATATTAATTAATGACGAGATCTCTATTCAGTTCTTTGAACAACGTTCTGTAGTTGTAGCACCTTGTAATGAAGTAGGAAGTTTACAGGAATTACTATACTATTCAGACTTAGAGAAAAGCATTCAAGATAAAGGCGGAAAAATGTCACTTGAAAGAGGGATCCTCTACAACGTTAATGCAGAGTCTTATGTAGTACCAATGTATGTTTTTAGTAAACTTCAAGGAAATGCCACTTTAAAAGCTGCACATAATACGAAAATATTACCAAAAGGAAAGTATTTAACGATAGCTTATAGTAAAGAAAACGAAGAGGAGCGTAGAAATAAAATAATTAAATATGTAAAAGACAATAATTTAAAGGTAAAAAGCTTCATTGAAGTGGAGTTATATAACGATTTCTTTAATACAGAATCTTATAGTTGTCAAATTCAAATATGTATAGAAAAAAATGAAACATTTGATTGTTAGGATAATTTACTGGAGATGGCAGCATCTATTGGTATTAGTGAGTTTACTGTCCAAGATTATGTTCGTTCTGCCATTCGCAAACTTGATGCATTCAATCGTGTCCAAGGAGTTGCCGAAGCATTACGTAGAGGCCTCATTCAATAACATCATTTTGCACAAAAGTTATGATGTACTGAGAACTTTCTCTTTTTATGTTGTTGAAAACTATTATGCCAATAAAATTATTAAATAAAGTATGGCTCTTCGGCAAAACGAGGGGTTGATTTCCGTTCCGACTGAGCGCTTTCTTGGGGGCGTCCAATGAGCCGCTCAGTCTCCACTCCAATCAACTTACTTCACAAAGATTTCCTTGACCATTTTATTTTTCAACATAACAAAAAGAGATTTAGAAATAAGCCTAAATCTCTTTTTTTATATCCTTCTATAGAAATCTATCTTCAATATTGGAGGCTCTATAAAATTATTCTTTTTTCAGTTTGTGCATCAAAATAATGAGCTTTCTCCATATTCACCATAAGGTCTATCTTTGATTGGCTATGCACATCTGTTGAGGAGTCAACACGTGCAACGAAGGATTGACCATCATTTTTCGAATAGAGATAAGTTTCTGATCCCATTAATTCTGATACTTCAATATTGACCGTTACTTTCGTTTGATAGGATACGTCTAAAGGGGTTTGACCATTATAGAAGTTTTCTGGTCGTATACCTAAGATGATTTCTTTATTCATATAGCCGTTATTTCTAAAGTACTCTAGCTTCTCTTCTGGTACCTGAAGCTGCCAATCGCCAACTATAAATGCACTTTCTGTTAATGTTCCTTTAAAGAAATTCATTCCCGGAGAGCCAATAAAACCTCCTACAAATACGTTTGCAGGCCTATCATAAACTTCTTTAGGTGTACCCACTTGTTGGATGATGCCGTCCTTTAACACAACAATACGTGAAGCCATCGTCATCGCTTCGATTTGGTCATGGGTAACATATATAGTTGTTGTTTGCAACTGATGGTGCAATTTCGAAATTTCGGCACGCATTTGAACACGGAGCTTGGCATCTAAGTTTGACAACGGTTCATCCATTAAAAAAACTTTTGCATTCCGAACAATCGCACGTCCTAATGCCACACGCTGACGTTGTCCACCGGAAAGTGCTTTAGGTTTTCGCTCTAAATATTGCTCAAGCCCAAGGATTTCCGCTGCATGTTTTACACGTTCCTCAATCTCCTTTTTGCTATACTTTCTAAGTTTTAAACCGAATGCCATATTATCGAATACCGTCATATGTGGATAAAGAGCGTAATTTTGGAAGACCATTGCGATATCTCGATCTTTAGGTGCAACATCATTCATCCGCTTTCCATCGATATAAAAGTCTCCATCTGTAATCTCTTCAAGCCCTGCAATCATACGTAATGTCGTCGATTTTCCACACCCTGAAGGCCCTACAAAAACGATAAATTCTCCATCATTCACTTCTAAGTTAAAATCTTTTACGATTGTTGTATCATTATCATATTTTTTATAAATATGCTCGAATAATAGTTGAGCCATCATTGCCTCCTAATATTGTAATTTTCAAGTTAAAATTAGCTCATTACCATAATGTTGGGTTGATTTCCGTTCCAGCTGGGCGCTTTGTTGTTGCTGTCGCTACGCTTTCGCACAGTGCAAAGCTTCCTGGGGGCGTCCGATGAGCCGCTTGGGCCTACACGATGTGGGTCACGAAGGCGTTATCACAGGAAGTGATGGTTTTAGCCTTCGTTCCTTTATTACTTATCCCAAAGGAGTCGCCCAGCCGTAACGAAGATCTACTTATAGACATTGCATTTGTTTTAACAAATATGATTCCAAATTTTTTGGTGATGTGCCTAAAAATTAACGTTATCTACAATACTTATCTCTAAACTCTAATGCATGTTTAATCGATTGTTCAGCACCTTGAATTTGTTTTTCAATCAGCTCTTCTAAATGTTCTTCAGGAGGGTAGTAATAATTTTCTGGCTCGATCACATTTCGATCAAATGGAGGATTCTCCACTTTAAACGCACCTTCTCCTACTTCAAAAACACCTCCTGTACCTTTTTCCCTTTTAAATCGAGCTACATACGGATAGCACATTTCGATATTAATTCTTGTTAATGGAGAATGCTCCACCATAATTTTAAAGATTTCGTCTAAATCGATATTTCCTTGTCCTGCCGGAACGCCGCACACTTTATAACCATCTTTTGCTTCGATGATAATATGATCTTTAAAGTGAGTTGTATACGTATACGGAGCAAGCTTTCTTGCTGCTTCCACTGGGTCTTCCCATGCCATCATTGAATTTCCAAAATCACAATGAGCTCCTACCCAATAGCTGTTTACTTCATTTACAATCTGTATAATTTCGTCAGCTATTTCTTCCTCATGGTTTTCAACAGCTAATTTAATGCGATATTTTTTTAAAAGTGGCACAACCTTTTTTATATTGCTTGGGGCTTGATCTAGTAATTCTTTCTCATATATCCCTGGACAGCAATACGTCCGAATCACATCCGCTCCAATTTTATGTGCTACTTCAATAACCTTTGATAAATGCTCTGGTTCTGTTCCTCTTGCGTCCATCTCTGCGTACAATCCATATTTTTCAATTTCCTTACGCACCTTCTCTAAATGATCAGGTTCAGCGCCGCCAAGAGCACCCCACTTAGGATGTAAATATTTATCGCCGGGATAAGCAATGACATTAATCATTACCCCATCCAAACCGTGTTCCGCTGTTGTTCTAATAAAATCAAAAATATCCATTCGACCATTTTGAAAAAGTAAATGATAGGTTTCCGTTTCTAATCCTAATTTCATCCGTTTCACCTTCTGCGTAATCAATTTAATCATTGCTTGTAGCTAGCTAGCTCTCTCTCAATAAATAACAATGTATTATAAAATTTTCTGAATGTCTTTAACACTATCGATAATATAGTCTGCTTTTCCTTCTAGATCTTCCTTACTGCATGCACCAGAAAGAACCCCCGCTACTTCAATATGGCTGTTTCGTGCAAATCGAATATCAGTTAACGTGTCACCTACCATTAAAACTTCTTCATCATTCAGTAGGAATTTATCTTTGAAAATATGATAACAATCACTATTAGGTTTAGGTTTATTGATTCCATCCTCTGCACTTAAAAAATCTATATACTCATATAGATTAGTCATTTTAAGCGAATGAACAGCTGCATCAACATCGTCTGCAGTCACAATACCGATAATATAATCATGATCTTTTAAATACTTTAATGTTTCTTGTGCACCTTCTACTTCTGTGAATACGAGGTCATCTGATGTAGAATGCTTTTTGAATGATGCACAAACATCGTGTATAAATTCCCCTTTTTTAATATTTTTTTCTCTCAATATTGAAAACCATGCAGCAGCAATAAAAGAATTTGTTTGACTAGCTAGTAAACTCGTACTCTCAAAATTATTATTGTCCATTCCAATAATCTGCATATATTCATCTCGTCTATTCTTTTCATTCGGAAACTTTTGAAATATATCATTAAGTACACAATCAACGATTTTGTACCAAACAGTATCGAGCTGTATTAATGTTCCATCCTTATCGAAAATGATTCCTTTCTTCATCTTCTTCGCCTCCTAAAAGCCTATTATTCTCTTTCTATTAGACCATTTCACGAAATAAAGAAGGTACTTCTTTTATTCAAAAGAGAAGTACCTCCATTTCTCTTCGAATAGTTTATTATTTCTTTTTAACTTTATCTAATTCTTCCTGAGCAATTTTCGCTGCTTCATCTAATGCTTCCTTTGCAGAGATTCCTTCGATTTCTACTTTATCTTTCGCTATATCTAATGCATCATAGATTTTTCCACCAGTTGGATCGATAAATGGCGAAACACCATATTTATTCGCTTGCTCTAACGGAACTAACGCCTGCGGTTGTTTTTTCACGAAATCAGCATAAGGCTTATAATCAGTAACATTGTTTTGAACAGGGATATAACCTGTTTCCATTGACCATTCAGCTGTTTTCTCAGTACTTGTCGCAAATTTCATAAACTCATATGCACCTTGTGCTACTTCTGGATCGGTATTTCTAGTTACTGTTAAAAAATAAGCTTCTAATTTAGGTGCTGGCTTATGGTCACCCCAGCCTGGTTGTGGAACTGCTCCAAATGTAGCTAGTCTTTCGGCTTCATTCATTCCCTCACCTAGCGATTTATAGACAAATCCTTGGTCACCAGATGAACCTGTATATCCTAACGTTCTACCTTCAACAAAATCAATAATTGTGTTATCCCAATATTCCCATCCAGTACCACCTGTATGAATGTTCATGATTTTATCTTCATGAAGCCACTTACGGTATTGATCCCATACTTTTACCCATGTTTCATCATTAATTAAAACTTTTGTTCCGTCTTCACTTAATACGTTTCCTCCTGCACTTCGAACCGAATCAATTAAGTTTGTCGTACCCCAAATTGGCATCCACCCTGCGTATTTAACGTTTCCATTTTCATCACGTTTTGATACTTTTTTGGCTACCTTTTCTACTCCTTCCCATGTCTTTAAGTCATCTGTAGTAAAACCATTTTCCTCTAATCCTTTTTTATTATAATAAAGAATCTGTGTTGTACCATATAGAGGAATTCCATATAATTTCCCACCAACTGTTGCTTGACTAACAAACCCATTACCATAATCGTCTATTTTTAATTCTTTATCATTGTTTATAAATGTATCGATTGGTACAACTAGCTCTTTGTTAATATAGTTTTGAATAACGTCTGAACCTAGTAAAGCAATAGCTTCTTGATTGTTTGCCGCAAATCCACTTTGAAGCTTTTGATAAGACTCATCGTAGCTACCTGCTTTTGTCGTTTTTACAACGTACTTGTCCTGACTTTGATTGAAATCCATCACAATTTTATCTAAACGATCAGCAAGTGATCCCCCAACTCCGTTAATGAATGGGACAACGATTTTATCCCCTTCTTTAGTTACCTTAACTGTATTTCCTTCTCCTCCAGAACAACCTGCAAGTACACCAACAAATAATGCTACAACCATAAAGAGCGCTATTAATTTCTTCATCATGAACTGCCTCCTTTAAAATTAGTTAACCCTTTATTCCAGAATCAGAAACACCTGAGAGGAACCATTTTTGTAATACTAAAAATACAAGTAAGAGTGGGACTGTTGCGATTGTACTTGCAACCATAATGTGTGACCAATCCCTGCCTAATGAGCTATTGATGAAGAAATCAGCAATCCCGTTAGTGATCAATTTTTTATCGTTATCTTTTAATACTAGCGCTGGCCAAATATAATTATTATAGTTTTCAATAAATGTCACTAAACCTAGTGTCACAAATGAAGATCGTGTCATCGGGAAGACAATCTTCCAAAGAATCTTCCAATCACTTGCTCCATCAATCTTGGCTGCTTCTACGATTTCATGACCCACTTTAAGGAACGCTTGTCTTAAATAAAAAATCCCAAATACACTAACCGATAAAGAAATAATGTATCCAAAATGAGTATTTAACATTCCCATTTTTGCTAACATCACATACACAGGAACATACGATACAGCGCCTGGAATCATATATGTTGCCATGACTACGCCAAACGTTAATTCTTTCCCTTTAAATTTATAAAATGCCGACATATAGGCAAAGAGCGCTGACGAAATAAGAACATAGATTGTAATAATCAACGAAGTATAGAAACTGTTAAATATATACGTGTGAAAAGGAATGACTCCTAATACTTCTTGATAATTTTCCCAATGAAATTCTTTTGGCCAAAAACCACCTTGTAGTACTTCACTGGATGTTTTAAACGAACTAAGGATCATCCAAATAAAAGGAAAGACAAACAACATGCTCGATAAAGCTAAAAAGAGATGCTTTAAAATAATCGGTGTCTTTTTATGATTACTCATGTCTTAATAATTCACCCACTTGTCACCTATTATCTTGTTTATAAACGATAGTAGGATTGTAATAATTAATATGATAAATGCGATGGCTGTCGCGTATCCCATATCAAATTGTTCAAACGCTTGTTGGAAGAATAAATAGAGTAATGTTCTTGTCGAACCACTCGGTCCACCTTGTGTTAAGATTTTAATTTGATCATATGCTTGCAGCGATACAATCGTATTCACAACAATTAAGAAAAAAGTTGTTGGTGAAACCATCGGAAGTGTTACATGTCGAAACTTCTGCCATGCATTAGCTCCATCAATACTTGCCGCTTCATATAAGCTATCAGGTACCTTCTCGAGCGCTCCAATATAGAAAATCATTGTCCATCCAACTAGTTTCCAAACCGTTACAATAATGACTGCTAGCATTGCGGTTTCACTACTCTTAAGCCAATCCAATCCAGGTATCCCTACCAAGCCTAGCACCGTATTGATAACACCTAATTTCGGTTCATAAAGAAGTGACCATACAATCGATACAGCTACTGTTGGTGTTACCCATGGCGAAAAAATCATCAATTTGTAAATGGCAGAGCCTCTGAAATTTTTTCTAAAGAACAAAGCAAAACCTAATCCTAATACAATCGTTGGAATAACTGTCCCAATTCCAAAATATAGAGTGTTCAGCAATGCCTGCTTAAACGATGACTGGGTAAACAAATTGAAATAGTTATCTAAACCAACAAAATGAAAATCGTTTGTCATGAAATCCCAGTCTGTAAAACTAATACCTAAACTAAACAAATTCGGAATAATCCAAAAGAGTGTAAGAGGTATTCCAACCGGTAATAAAAAGAACACAGCCTTTGAAAATTTTATTTGCATTCATGTCACCTCCTGATACACATTGTAATGCCCAATTATTAATTAGATGTTGTATTTTCATTAATAAGTTGTAAAAATAAACATATAAACAAAACAAAACAACATATAAACCAAAATATTATCATAAAAAAACTATTTCTCGTTGTCATTGAGAAATAGTTTGATTAAAGTTTGACAAATGTGTTGATTAATCATTTTTATACATTCGAAGAGGCTGTTTTCCGTTACGGGCTACTCGCTTTCCCGCGGGCGAGCGTCGAGTCACTTCCTCGGCTGCGATCCGTGCAAACTCTGCAGCCTTGTCGATTCTGGTAATCCATTAACCTCTATTTGATGAAGAAAGGTTTTTTCTCACAAAAAAATTTATGGTATGATGTTCAGGTTGTGTATCTACTATGTGACACATTTACATTCATCTAAGAAAAGAGGTATTTATGCACCCCACAAAATTATCCAAGCGACATTGGTTGCTTATCTTAACACTTTCTTTATTAACATTTGTTCTTGGGACAAGCGAATTTGTTATTGTCGGAATTTTAACAGATATTTCTTCAAGCCTACATATGACAAATGCAAAAGCAGGCACACTCGTTTCTGCGTTTGCCATTACGTTTGCCATCGCCACACCACTAGTGATGTCAGCAACAAGTCATTTTCCAAAGCGTCAATGGATGTTGTTTTTGATAGGAGCTTTCATCATCCTGAATGCTTTGTGCGTCATTTCGACGAGCTACATCATGCTCCTTGCCCTTCGAATTATGACAGCGATTGTAACAGGGGTATTAATCTCCTTAGCTATGATTGTTGCAAGTGAAACCATGCCGATTAATAAACGCGGACTTGCTATTTCATTCGTTTTTGGTGGTTTCACACTTGCAAATGTCATTGGAGTGCCAATTGGTATTGTAATCGCCGAATGGTATGGCTGGAATGCCACTTTCATGTTAACCACTTTCCTTGGAGTATTGTCGTTTTTGGCCTCCTTTTTTGTCTTACCAAATAATCTCAGCCAAGTACGCAGTTCGATACGGGATCAGTTTTCTTTAATGACCAAGCCACGAATTTTGATGGCTTTTTTCATTCCTGCTCTCGGATTTGGCGCAACTTATGCCGTCTTTACTTACCTTGTTCCTATTTTAAAGGGAATGGGAGCACCAAATAATTCAATTAGTTTCATCTTATTTGGTTACGGATTTATCTCGATTTTCAGCAACATCCTTGCAGGTAAAATTGCCAACCACAATGCAATCGGTCGCCTTCGGATTGTTTTTCTCGTGCAAGCAGTTGTTCTGACAAGTTTATTTTGGACTACAAATCATTTTATTTTAGGACTGATAAACATTGGCCTAATGTCGTTAATGGCCATCCTCTTAACTACATCTACTCAGCTATATTTAATAGACCTCGCCGGAATTTATCAGCCAAATGCTACAGGACTCGCTGCTTCACTTATGCCAGTGGCAAGCAACGTAGGCATCGCTTTTGGTTCTGCATTAGGAGGAATTGTATACCATCAAGGGAATTTATTGAATGTAACATGGGTCGGTGGAATAGTTGCAGTCTGTGCAAGTCTATTAACTTTCTTTTGTCATCTTTTAGACCAAAAACAAAAGAAATCAGCATAAAAATATAATGAGCAATTATTTATTCATGAGTGAACTTTATGCTACAACGATTATCGCAGGGCTGGATCTACTTATTTTACTCAGTATACTTACACACTTCCTTATGAAAAAACGAGCACATAAACCAAGAGAATTATCAAACTGCTGAGGGTATTGTGAAATTGCATTTTTTGAGGAAAGTGTTAGTCGTTTTGGTTTACATTCAAGCTACTATAATATTTACATTGACGGTAGCAATATTTCGGCAGTTGGCGATGAATTTTCTTACTTAAAACAGTGGCCTGTAAAGATACTACTTAAATGCAACAAATACTTTAGTAAAAATACAAATCAGACAGGCACATTCGCATGAAGAGAATGTGCCTGTTTTAAAAAACCGCGCTTATTTGTGATAAGGTTCATTCCCCCCCCAAAGATGAATGTTGCTATAACAACTTTTTAATAGTTCTTGAACTAACCTCATTTACTTATGATACGGTTCTCCGCAACGCATCCATATGAGGTTTTACACAAAATATTGCCAGGAAGTACTGATATAATTATCTTTGTGCATACACGTCGCTTACACCATTTTTACAATTCATTATACATGCCGTCACAATACATGTCTCTTCCCCGTATAATGTTACTAAATGAAAAATGAGGTGATTTTGTTGTTTATCGGAATGGGAAAATTGTACCAATTCAATTTATTTTCCAATAATTCGCTAACCTCCGGTGTTATTCCTAATACAAAAGTTTACAATGCTGAAAACCTTTTGGAGTTTTTAAACCTATATGAATCTGTATTTTTAAAACATGACAGAGGCGGACGAGGAAAGGGAATTTACAAAGTTTATAAGGACGAAGATGGGAAGTATTGTTTTAACGGTTTTACACCAAAAGGCGAGGAATTAAAAATTTCTGTTGCTGCAATTGAAGATTTTAAGCCTGAAAGTTATCCATATATGGGGTTTGGCGGACGTCTAGATTACTCCTATGTTGTTCAGGAGGGAATTGACAGCATTACCTTACATGGGAATCCACTTGCAATTCGTGTCCATATTCAAAAATTAAAAGGAGAATGGTTAGTTAGCGGAATGTACGGGACAATTGCCACAGCGGAAACATATGAAAATGGTATTATCAATGCACATCGAGGATCCAAGGTGATGACCGTTTCCGAGTTATTATCAGAACATCTTGGAATGGGCAAACAAGACAAGAGTAGAATGATTCAATCCATCGAAGAAATCTCCATCACTGCGGCAAAATTAGTTTCCCGCGAATTTCCCCATTTAGAATATGGTATTGATTTTGGGATTAATGCGGATGCAAAGCCCATTTTATTTGAAGTAAACACCTATCCTGGTACAGGGAGTTTCGCGAAAATTGAGAATGGGAGGATCCTAAAAAAAATACGGGCTATAAGGGAAATGCAAAAAGAAGAGTAAGTTTGAATGTAATAAGCCCCAATTTATGTCTCCACTATTAATACTGAGAAATTAGGATTTTTAATGCTTCCAACCACTCCCGATGGCTATCCCGATTGATCACTCATGGAGAATTAAATGAAAACACTCCTATATAGTAATACAATTTAAAAAGTGGCAAAGCCACTTTTTTATTAAAACCTCATTTACTTATAGTACGGTTCATCGAAACTAATGTTAAATTATATTACTTGTTTCCCCTCGTACGTATCTCTATTGGTAAAGAATAAAACAAACATCTTCTTCACAATTTCCAAAACGGTTTTAACTTAAATGTCTAATAAAAAAAAGTTTGATCAATTAGGTGAGCCTTATTGAAAACTAACCTGCTCGGAATTTTAATAGATGAACGATTCCACTTTGTCAACCTTGTTCCCTTCTAATTGGTATGTGACACCGAATATTTCGCCCTTCCGTTGTAATTTATTACAATATCGATATCGTGATGTAATTTCGGTTCTTGGGAATTGGATTTTTTTCTTCTATACGGTTATTATTTCTACACCTTTTGCTGCTAAAGCACTTTGCCATTCTGTTTCGAGTTTAGCATTCGTAAATAATAGATCGATATCATCAAAACTCCCACTTTTATAAAACTTCATTAAGTTGAATTTAGATTCATCTGCCATCATGACAACTTGTCTTGCATTTTTCTTTAAACGGTTAAATATTTGAGCGTCTTCAATATACGTACATGTTAATTCCTTTTCTAATGAGATTCCATCACAAGAAGCAAACAATTTATTAACCGTAAAATGATCCAGGAAGTTTAACGTCATATCACCAGACAATGCTAATGAATTTGTATTTAACATTCCACCAGCTACTATAAGTTTGCAATCAAATGACTCATACTGTTCCTTTAGCTCAATAATTTTATTAGCTGCAGGTATAGAGTTTGTTAAAATGGTTATGTTTCTTTTGTCATATATATAGTCCAATATTTGCAGCGTAGTTGTGCCAACTTCAATGGCAATAATATCATTATCCTCTACCAATTTACTTGCTGCCATTGCTATTCTTCGTTTTTCATCAATGTTTTCATTGCGACGTTTATTAAAAAATAATTCCACGGTATGATCGTTTTTCTTTAAAGCCCCACCATGTATTTTCGTTAACTTGCCTTCTTTATGCAACAAGTCTAAATCTCTTCGGATGGTTTCTGTCGTTACATTTAACACTTTTGCTAAATCATTGACCATCACACGATTGTATTGATCTAACTCATCTAATATGTATTTTCTTCGTTCAAATTGTGTATAAGATTTCATATTAAACACCTCTTTGTATTCCACAAATATACTTTAACCTTAAGATTCTTTACCGAAATATGTACTGTTATACCAACCTACTTTTTCAATCAAGAACAGACTTCAGTATTGATCCTTAGTCATATTGTAATTAAGTTACCAAGCAAATGGAAGTTTTCCTATTAACACTTAACCTTTTAAACATTCCATTTACATTTCAAATACTATTTATTCTTTAAGTGAAGTCTGAGAAAAGTTGACACCGTTTTTTCGAACTAAATTAAACTGAATCTTGATAACTCTACATCAAAATAGTTAGCATTTTGTAATGAAGGTCGCTTTTGTTACCTCATTAGCTTGCTCCCCTACTCTAATTATAATAATCATATCAACTCCACCTTTTCAAATGTAAAGCTGACTAAATAAAAGAGCCGCATAAAAATACAACTCTCTCAATCTCTGCCCGTTTCACTTTCGTTACATAAAACATTTGTAACTGCCGTTTCACTTTCGTTACATAAAACATTTGCTGAAAGAAGTAAAAAAGCACATTGTGAAGAGTCGCACTTAAAGTAACGGGGCATAAGTAAAGAAGAAATATTTAATTATAAAATCAATTTTAGTTATTCCATTAGGGCGCTATTTCATAATAAAGAGTAAACAAAATAAAGAGCCGCATGTAAAATGCGACTCATCTTAGTTTTTTATTTTCCCTGACTTAGATTTTCATGGCCGAATTTCGCTAAAAAAGGGATATGTTTCGTTAGTTTGTTATAAATAGTGAATAGGACTTGTACGACCGGATCCAATTTCTTGGAGAACTTAATAATGACAAAGCTTACCCCTAATGACAGAAGGGCTCCGCCAATTATGTCCGCTGGATAATGAACGCCGACGAAGATTCGTGAAATCCCTACTAGGATGGCCCATACTAATACAGGATACTTCCACGAATCTTTTCGTAAAAGCAATGTACATGCTACAGAGAATACTAATACGGCATGATCACTTACAAACGAAGAGTCATTAGCATGCGGTACTAACTGATGAACATTATACGTTATGAATGGTCGTGGATGATTGTAGACAAAGTGGATGAGTGCGTTTAGACCCAATCCAAGTAAACATGTAAAGACAATGTATATTGCAGTATATTGTTTTTCTGCCCTTTTTTCCTTGTTTGCAGTAAACCATAAAAATAACATAAATACGATTACGACATAAGGAACGCTATCAGTGATGAAAATCATCGCTTTATCAAGAAAAGGATAGCGACCAGCTATATCATTAATCCAGTGAAAAATTTCATAATTCATTTCGTGAATCTCCTTGATTGTAATTTTGATTTCTCTGTAAAAAAGTAAAGTGCCTCCAATTCATTTATCAATTATGCCTCGACATAATTGCGTCCGGAATCGGCTTTGTGCTTAGGCCTGCGTGAGGGCCAACACGATGTTGGTCACTCAGGCGTTTTCACAGGATGTGAAGGTTTTAGCCTGAGTTCCTCTCTTTCAGCGGATGTATGGACACCCGTTGAAAGAAGTTAAAAATGTAGCAAGTAATGTCCTCTATTAAAAAGTAGGTAAACGTGAGCTTAGTGTTATAGTAGTCCAAAAGTAAAGACTTAATTCAAATAATTCCAGTTTAATTACCTGCTTACTTTCATAAATGACGTCATTATAAGCCTCATAGTTTCTTTTATTTACAAAATTCATCAACAAACTTCACACGAGCTGAGGAAATCCAATCTCTCCCTAAAACATTTTCTATAAGATTAAATCATAAACTAGAAAATATTATTGTAAGCTAGCAAAAATCAGTATAAAGATGATAAAATGTTTTTATAAAGGGGGGCTTCAAATATGGGGAAATTAAGCAAAAGGAACATACTGTGGATCGTGCCAATCGGGATTTTAGGGGTGTTCTGGTATTTTTACGGTCCACAAAAGGACATTACAGATAATGAATATATTACATATGTTAAAAACTATTCATTCGAAAATAGTAATAAAACTTTAGAATCCAGCTTTGCCAACGCCTGTGAAAATCCATATTGGGTGTATTTTGAAACCCAAAAAGGACAGGACGTTGTAGAATTTAAAGGAGACTGCCCTGTCAATAATAAAACCGCAAAAGTGAATGTTCAATTTTTAGTTGATCGTGATAGGACAAATGTGAGAAACGGTGCGATGCTTGTCGATAATAAAATGCAGGAGGAAGCAGATCGAGACAAATACCTTCTTGCTTTAGTAGGCGAATAAATAGAAAAAAGCTCTCGTTTGAAAAAGAACGAGAGCTAGACTTTAATGAATCAACGGATAGAAACGCCGAACTTATGGATAGCTCCTCTCTACATTTCATAAAGAATTATCATTTCACAGCTTTCCAAATAGTCCATCTGTCCTTTTCAACTATAGAGCCCTCAGTTGAAATCGACTTGTCAATATAATTCACTAATTCATTTAATTCTTCATCGTCTAACTCGTGCAAAATACTTCTACCTGTTCTTTCCCGTAAATCTTTTAACAATTGCTCTTTCTGTTCATACACACTTCTTGTTTCCCATAGCTTTACTTCTTTAATCTCGCTAAATCCGATTCCCTTTAGTATCTCAAACACTAACTCACTACTATGTCTGCGTTTAATTTCTTGTTCCTTTAATTTTGGAAAACGCTCAAAGAAATAGCCTCTAATATGGTAGTCATCACCTTTTAATAAACAATCTTCAGGTGTACGGTCTTGGATAATGTAAACCCCTTTATCCTCCAAAATTCTATATGCCTCTTGAAAACAAGCCTTTAAGTCCTGGATATGATGAATTAAAGCTCGTTCCAGTACTAACTGGAAGCTGTCATTGTCTAAGCCTGTAGCCAATGCATTTCCTTGCTTGAAAGTAATATTATGATAGTCTTTACAATTTTCTTTTGCCCCAACGAGCATAGCTTGTGAAAAATCCACACCTATTACAGAAGCTACGCCCATATCTGCTAATGCTTTTGAGTAAATTCCTCCGCCACAGCCAATATCTGCAGCCTTCGAAGTATTCTTGATAGGGACAAGTTCTTTCATTGCTTCCATCCACGAGTGGTCAGCCTGTCGAGTTGTATAAGTAGTTTGATTGTCCTTATTGTGAAAATCAATGCCCATCTTCATCACTCTCTTTTCTGTTTTTTATACCAATCTTTATGGAGATTCTCGTTAACATTATTTTACAACCATTCAATACATAAGTAAAATCAATGTTAATTATTAATTTCCATAAGTTTCTCTTATGCCAATTGGCAGTGATACTGAAAATAGCGTTGAGTTTTCAATGATTTAAATCTTAGCAAAATTCAAGGGACTTCTTTATCTCCCCAACTCACTTTCTTTTTCAATAATTGAACGCATTCCACTAGCTTCAAGAGTTCCTTTTAATATTGTTTCTATCAACATCGTAGCTACTTCCTCTGGTGATTGTTGTATATCGTGTTGTAGCCAGTACGTAATTACTCCCAAAATTGCATTTGAGTTATACGCTAATGTTAATTCAATTGGGAACTTCCATTTGCTTTTATCAGTAAGATTACCAAGATAAGCATTGAAATATCTCACAAAAAACTGTCTCATTTTTTCATAGTAAAATGGATCACCATTTGGACCTAATATTAATTTTAAGGAATCAGCTTCTTCATAAAACACATGTAAAATTTGGGTCATTACAGGCAATCGCTCTTGTTTAAACTGGTTGATATCTATAACTAAAATTGTAGTTTCATCTAAAATTGCGTTGAATTTTTCGAAAATTTCGTTTTCGTACTGTTCTAATAAATTGTATTTATCTACGTAATGTAGATAAAAAGTTCCGCGATTAATATTGGCACGCTCTGTAATATTTCGAACTGTGATAGCTTCAAAGTTCTTTTCAGAAAGTAAAGAGAAAAATGCTTGTTTAATTTCATTTTTCGTGCGAATAATTCGTCGATCCGTTTTTGTCACGGAATCATTCCTCCCTTTTAATGAACACATTTTTTTATATGTTTAGTATTGAACACTTTGGCTGCTTTTGATTATAGGAAGTGATTTTTTTAGAGTATATAATCAAACTAAGAAATAATCAACACGATGTACATTATCTGAAAGGAGAATACCTATGAAAGAAAATAAGTTTTTCGGTATAGCGTTTATTGCTGTACTCTTATTATCCTTCATTTTTGTAGCAACACAAATTCCTGGAGCCCATTCATCACCTAAAGATCTTCCAATCGGTCTTGTTCTTGAGGATGAGGGCAACATGGGGCAAACTTTTGTCGAGATGATTCAGAAAAATTCACAAGCAACAAAGGAATCACCCTTTAAATGGGTTGTATTAAAAAATGAACAAGAAATGCAAGAAAAATTAGCGAATCAAGAATTGTATGGTGCTATTTATATCCCTAAAGACTTTTCAGAAAAGTATGCTTCATTCCAAACACCAACACCTACATCTGCATTGCTAAAAATTTATATAAACCAAGGAAAAAATGCCAACGTTGCAAATATAGTTACACAGGCTTTATCTACAATGGTTGGAAAAATGAATGACAATGTTAGTGCCCAATTATTAGCGGTTACTGATAAAAATAATATTCCGTTAAATGCTAATCAAGCACGCACTTATTCAACGCCTATCCAAGGTGAAATAGTCAATGTGCATGAAACCGGTAAATTAAGCAATGCTCCACTTTCATTCTTTCAACCTATTTGGATTAGTAGTTTATTCAGTGCTATTCTTTTATGGTTTACTGGAAGAAATCGCAAGTTTAATTCTGTATTGGAGCAACTTAAATTCCGAGGATTCCAGGCTTTGATTGCCATAATCATTGGTTTATTTGGCGGTTATTTATTAACTTGGTACTCCACTTGGATGCTGGATTATAAGTTTGCAGATTTTAACCATGTTGCTCTATTTTTATCACTGACTTGCGCCACATTTATATTATTAATACTAGCTATCACTACATGGATTCAATTTGCGAGTTTACCAATTTTCGTTCTTTTAATGTTCTTTGGTTTACCGCTTCTACAAATCGCCCCAGAAATGTTGCCTAGTTTTTAGGCTGATTGGATCTATCCATGGTTACCGTTCCGCTTTATGTTTGAAGGATTAAAGGAGATTCTTTTCTTCAGTGGAGAACTTTGGAGCACTCCAGCAGTTACTTTATGCTGGATGGCTGTTGTAAGTATTTTAGTATTACTTCTATCTGTAGTAAAACGTAGTTCCTATAAAGAGGATAATTCAGCTGAAGATATGGAAGCTGATGGAGTAGAAGTTTAAGGTCTATCTTATTTCAGAAAGAAGAAGTTTAAGTACCCATTATACAAAAGGGTATACGTGTGCCACAAAAAATAATTATAGCTCTCGTTTGATAAAGTAAACGAGAGCTATTATTATCGAATCCACGTATAGAATGGCTGAGCTGACAGACAGAATCACTCAATCAATCATCGTCTAACTCGTGGAAAATATTCTCCTGTTCATTCCCGTAAATCTTTTAATAATTGTTCTTTCTGTTCATACATATCTTGGTTCCCATAGCTTTACTTCTTTAATCTCGCTAAATCCAATCTCCTTTAGTGTTTCATCCACTAATTCACTACTATGTCTGCGTTTAATTACTTGTTCCTTTACTTTTGGAAAATACTCAACCCTTTTATATTTCCCTTTTAGCTAATGTTTTAAATTTTCGTATACATAAAGCTGCAAAGATGTTTTCTTACAGTCTCAAAATGAAGAACCCTAGTGCTAACACCTCCTTCTAACATAAACAATCATTATTAAATTTGATTATTTACCGATATAATCCTATTTACAAAATAGTTACTTATGGTGTAAAATTACACTATAAGTGACCTGTGATCTTAAGGATGGTTATTTAATTAAGAACTTGTAATTGATTTCTATCTTTGATTGGACGAATGTAATACTAGCTCACGAAAGTAGGAATATCCAAAAGAACAAACATTAGGAGAAAAAATAGTTTGGTAATACGAACCATTATCGTTGGAAATAACGTTTAAGAGGACGAATTCATGAATCATTTTCACGAATTAACAAATAAATAAACAATTTAGGAGTAATTAAAATGGAGAATAACAAGAAAATCATTGTAATAAACAGCCTATTAGTAGGATCTATCTTTTTAAACCTTTTTATATTCACTTCACGAATGAGCTTTTTCCCTTGGTTTATTGAAGATGCAATAGGCTATTTAGGCGTATTCCTTACAGCACCAATGTTAATAGGTATTTATTTCATCCTAAGACATTATCATAAGCTACAATTAATCACAAATATCAATATGGTAATTCCATTATTTGTCGCAGTAACATCATTGATTATTGTATTTATGCCGACAATTGACCTTTTAAATATTGTAGCTCTTGTCATTAACGTAGCAATGGTATGTTTAACAGCAATTTTCCTATTCAATCAAAAAGAAAAGGCGCTTTAAACAAAATTTAGACCTTAATAAGCACAAAAAACAGGTACTCATTAATAAAATGAGTCCTGTTTTTTTGCTTACATGTAATAAATTGAACGGTTGGTAGTCTTTTTGGATTACCCGAGCACTAAAGCCGCAATGCCAATTATTATACAAACAATTCCACCTAAAAATTGACCGATTCCAGAAGCTTCCCCCATTAATAACAGATTAAAAATATTTTTGCTTTTTTGGCTCTTCCCAAAGAGACCATCATCTGTTTTCATTCGATAAATTCCCCAAGCAGTTAAAGCAATCCCAAAAATAATAAAAATACTTACTAAACCTAACATATTTAAATAATCTCCTTATTTGTCATTTTCATCAAAAATAAAAACTTCCTCAATCGTTTTATTAAAAATCGATGCAATTTTATAAGCAAGTAGTACAGAAGGATTATACTTCTGATTCTCAAGTGAAATAATCGTTCTCGACGATACACTTACTCGATCAGCCAATTCTTGTTGAGTTAAATTATGCTGTTTTCTTAAATCTCGTACTATATTTTCCATTTCCGTCCTCCTTTAAAATTAAAGGACTCGTTCATAGAAAAACTTAGTTACAGTATTTAAAATGAAAAGAGCGAGTATTAATAGTAAAAGAACCGCTTTTACAGATAATACAATAAAATTACTCAAAAACAGCAAAAGTATTATTAATGAACTTATACATTGCATAGTTATATTGGAAGCTTGTCCTTCAATAAGAGCATCTCTTTCATCATACTCTTTCGATAAATCATCCTCTTTTTCCGATTTTCTAAAATAGATTGTAATCGATACAATCAAAATAATAATACCAACAACGAAAAGATAGATTGCCGACATTTTTTCTGTTGGATTCATCAAAAGACTAATAACACCTAATATTATTGCAAGGAATGATGTTAATAATCTTTGAAATAACTTTCGTTTCAATACAATACTCCCCTCTTGAATATGAAGTTTACTTCATGTGAAGTTAACTTCATATTAACCTCTTCTTAAAATAAATTCAAGTTAAATATTTGCTAAATGATAAATATTTTATTAAAAACCCTAAAAAGATTACTAAATCGACAATGCATCGTGTTTAACAATAAACGTCAAAAGGAGAAAACAACGTTTAGTTTTCAACGTTTTTGAATATATATTAGAGCGCGTTCATAAACAAAAAAATACCAATCACTTCAAAAATCTTCTATCTTTGCGACTTGAAGCCCAACGAAAAAACTCATGCAATTATTTTTGCATGAGTTAATTTATTTAATCTTTTTAATCTACGGACTGGATAATATTTAGCTCAAGGATTCGAATTTCCTTGTTTAGCTTAGCGATTGCTGCTTCTATTTGTTCAAAGCGTTCTAAATGACTTTTACTGACATTGTGCGTGGGTAGCGTTTCTTTTAACGCTGCCTGCCCCGCATATAGAATTTCAAGTAAATCTAACTTTTCAAAATAAGTTGTGCTATATTGTATTCCCATTTCACAAAGCCCCTTACTGTTACTTTTTCACCACTAATAAAAATACTAGCCTTTACTAGCACTATAACCGAAAAAAGCAAGTGCAAAACCATATCTCAGTTACCATTTATTCACCAATAAAAGGTATGTAAAGATGCCGTAAATATATTTTCGTAGGTTAATAAAATTTATTCTAGAGAAAAAGCATTACTTATCTATTTTTTTAATATGGAATAGACAAATGTATCATGTGCCTGACCATTTTGATACATATAATCTCTAAGAATTCCTTCCTTTTGAAAGCCCACTTTGGTTAGTAGCTTATTCGAGGCATCATTTTCTAAAAATACAACAGCACCAATACGAGTCAGCCCCATATGCTCAAAGCCATACGACACAATTTCGGTAACCGCTTCTTGGGTATATCCTTTTCTCCAATAATCAGGATGAATTTCATAACCGATTTCTGCTCGTCTATGGATAGGCGACCAAGCGTGAAAACCAATTGTCCCGATTATACCCTTTATCCCCTTCCTTTCAATTCCCCATCTTATTCCTTTTTTCTCTGCAAAGCTCTTTGAAAATAATTCTACTAAATTTTCAGCTTGTTGTTTCTCTTTAAATGGCTCTTGTCCATAATAGCGAGTGACTTCTTCATTTGAAAAACAATTAAAAACACTTTCAGAATCGTCCAGTGTCAACTCTCTTAAAATAAGTCTTTCTGTCTCTAAATTAGGAAACATTGATTCTCCCCCTTTGATATCTTGTATTCTCCATATTTCCATTAAAATCCTTTAAAAACATAAAAAGTGTGCTCACTTTGTTCAAGCGATTTTATCCAAAAATTTGCGCTGCTATGGCAAATAACGTATTATTTCTTATCGGCATTTTCTTGGCATGAAGAATCATAACTGGAGGTCTATTTGCCTCTATAAAGCCACTTTGCTCTAACCATTGTATAAATTCAGTATGACCAGATGGTACATCAATTCTTACTTTCCCATTATGGTCTTTCGCTAAAACATTAATTATAAGTCTAGCAGTTTTAGAATCAGGTGCTATAATCGGACCTAATAGTAGATTGATTGGCCCTAAAATAGACAATCCAAAACCTATAATATTTGCATGACGATCTTTCACAACAATACAATGCTTAGATTGCTTTATCCTAGTCCGAAGAAAATTACTTCTTTTATCTCCAAAAGCAGCTGCATCTAGGCTGACAATTTTAGCAAAATCACTCTCAGTAAAATCTTCAATCGTATACTCATTAGAAGCTAAGTTATGGGCACCAACATAATTGTCAGTCAAATATTTATGTACATAATCTACTGTGGTAAAGCCCATTTTCTTATACAACGGTTCACCGTCTTTCGTTGCGACGAGCAGTATTGCTGTATGTTCTGAAACACTTTCAATACATTTTTGAGTAGCTAATTTCCCTAAACCGAGCCCTCTGTAATTTTCATGCACAATGACCATACCTATTGACGCTAAATTTGTATCATATGTAATTATGGCAGCACTTGAAACAATTTTTCCCTCAGCATTTTTGTGCCCAAATATTTTACCTGACATCATCACCGTTCTAATTTCGAACTCATCGTAATCCCACCCGACAGAGTTAGAAAGTGCAATTAATCCTGGAATATCATTTGCATCGAACAATACTAACTGTAATTGATTAAATGAAGTCATTCTTTCCCTCCTCATATAAGAACATTTGTTTTTATTTTATATGCATTCTCTATTGTCTACAAGTGGAATTTTTTAAAAATTTAGATTTATCATCATAAAGTGAGGTTGATTTCCGTTCCGACTGAGCGCTTTGTTGCTGACGCTGATCCCCAAGGAGTCGCTCAGTCTTCACTCCAATCAACTTTTACACATATCAACGGTTTTAAACACATAGCACTCAAACCTTATACCATAATCACCCACCTAAATTTCGATAAATGTTGAAATAATTTCTATTTAAGTCTATTAAAAATAGCAAATATCTTTATAATAGAAGCTAGACTATGCACTCCTACTTTAAGCATATTTAGGTGATTGAAAATGACATCTTATGAACGAATACTTATAATGGTCCCGCCGTTTCCCTAGCTACGTCTACTCTTTTCTAAAGAAGTAGATTTTGCTTGTAGGAGGGCAATAAGTTGAAAAAACATGTAGCACCATCTTTATTATTAATGATTGTTCTTGTAGCTTTTCCACAGATTAGCGAGACAATCTATACACCATCTCTACCTGATATTTCAGACGCATTCAATGCTTCCAATAGCTCTGTTCAGTTAACCTTAAGTATTTATTTTATAGGGTTTGCTATTGGTGTCTTTTGTTGGGGATGGATTTCTGATTTTATTGGACGAAGACCGGCCATGCTTGGTGGTTTAATTTTTTATGGTATTGGAAGTTTCATGTGTTTTTACGCAGAAACTATCACTTTTCTATTAGTTAGTAGATTTATACAAGCTTTTGGGGCAGCGACAGGCTCCATTATTACGCAAACCATTTTGCGAGAAAGCGTATCTGGCAGTAAAAGACATGCGATGTTTGCGCAAATTTCTGCAGTGATTGCGTTTACTCCTGCAGTAGGGCCACTGATTGGTGGCTGGGTCGATCAAGCACTTGGTTTTAGAGCTGTTTTCTTTGTGCTCGTTGCTATGAGTATTTTGTTGTTTATCTACGCTTATTTCAGACTTCCTGAAACAACAGATAAATCAGCGAGAAAAAGAATTGCTATTTTCCCAGTTGTAAAACGTATTATTTCATCACCAAGGGTTCTTGTATTTGGATTGCTGATTGGTGGGATAAATGGCGTGTTATTCAGTTATTATGCTGAAGCTCCCTTTATCTTTATTGACCATTTCAATTTATCACCAGGACTTTATGGTTTTCTTGGCATAATTGTGGCTCTTGCCTCTATTATTGGTGCCATGATTTCCAAAAAACTCGTCAACAAATATCAGCCAGAAAAAGTAATTCATCTCGGTTGTTTTGTGATGACTGTCGGTGCTTTATTTCTACTAATCGTTAGTACATTACCATTGCCGAATATCGTCTTACTTATAGGCATTTTAGTAACCATTTTTATTACGTTATTAGGATCAGGGATTGCTCTACCTAATTGCTTAAGTCTCGCGCTTGTTAACTTTCAGGACGTTATCGGGACAGCTGGCGCGATTTTCAGCTTAGGCTATTACTTACTCGTAAGCTTCATAACGTCAGGTATGAGTTTCCTCCACAATGGTTCATTGATCATTATGCCACTATATTTCTTCATCCTATCGATGATACTGTTCATATTCGGAAGAAAATTTATTGATTAAATTATTGTAGCGGGAATATCGAAATCAATAGTGCTTCCTTTACTGGCCACCCTATATATCTATTAGGGTGGCTTCTTATTTACTGAAAATAATAATTGACTACTTCTTCAGCCGAATGAAAAATGATATTGCTTTGCGTTTTGTAAATAAACTTAGGTGAAGTACAAGCTTTTTCGAGACTTTTTGCGTACTTTAATGTATCGGTCATTTGCTCGATAATCTCAGCGTAGCCATCGAGATTATTGGAGATTTTCGGCATCATTGTATCAGAAACGTCTAAAACAATGGCAACTTGATCCTCCGCAAAATTATTTAAATTTATGAAAAAGCACTCCTCCAAATCTTTCGAATGCTTGTCAACATTAATAACTGCCTCACTATATTTTGCGATGAGTCCAGTAGATGTCACTGTAATCGTAAAGCCTTGCTCGGTTAGTTTTTTATTAATGGCATCTAACAATTTATTGACTTCCGTATCCATTAAAGGCGTTACAGTTGTCTGTAATAATTGATCACAATTTTGATGAATGGTATCAATTTCTGTTTGCTTATCAACAAGTAATTTAAAATTTGATATCGAGTACACACTAATCTCCCCTTTATTATAAGTTTGACATTAGGGCGTTTTTTTAGTCATCTTTCAGCCATATATTTTTAGAACCATTATCCGAAAGTAGAGATTACGAATGCTCTTAAAGTCTTTAATAATGGCTATTTTCTCAAATAATTGCTTCTGGTTTGTTTATCTTATTCAAATAATGCTCCCCGTTAGCCATCCATGTAGCGCAAAAACCAGCACTACACCATAGAAATTGAAAGATGATTAAGTTCTTTCATGGGAGTTGAAAAACACTTCTCAATATTGAGACCTTTCATAAAAGGTAACAAATAAATCAAAGTTATGTTTAAATTCTTCGCATAGATTATGAAATTGAATTTTCAGTTCCCGTCTGGACAAGTAATTTTCATTTTTTAATTGAGTAATACTATCTTCTAATGATAATAGAGTTTCTATATTATTAACTAAATATCCTCTTTCTTCACTTGTATAATCCGCTTGAACAACAAGTTCTAGCAAAACCTCTCTAACTTGTTTTACATCTAGAAGCATCCTGTCTAATTTCATTACATCAAATGGGATAGAATCTTTACTAATTAACCAATCTTGTTCAAAAATAGGCAGGACATATTGTGTTCGATTTATCGTAAGATTTGGATATTTGTTATCTAAATCTGCCTTTAAATCTTTGTTATAAGATTCTTTAAACTCATTCAGGATTGCTTCATAGCTTTTACCGCCATATAAAACCTTACCTGGATGGTACTCATAACTTTTTTTAACACTGAAAGGGGAGTATGGATAAAACCAAGTCATTATAGCAATAAAACCAATAGTTAATACAACGAATCCTCCTAATACCCAACTGATTCTTTTACCTTTTATACTAATATAAACCCACTCCTATTTTCTATAATTTTCATGTTTCATTAGCTTATAACAAAACTTGCAATCTCTATGTATTCAAGAGGCTCTTTTTTACTTGACACCCCCATATTTTCCCTCAATTCCTATACACAATGAACAATAATAAATCCTTCTTTTATTAACCTGCACCATTAGTTGAATAATAACAATCTTTTCAAAAACAGCCTTAATAATTGAGAATGGCAAGCCTGAAGTAGTTGCAATAACTCGAAGAAAGTTATTGAATTGATTAGTTGTCCAGTTCATATTGGGGGTTCGTGGATACCAAGGATATAACAAAAGGGCGTCGCAAAGAGCTAATCAGAGAGCCTTTCTAAACTTCAAGCAATTATGCCTCTGCATAATTGCGTCTGTATTCGGCTTTGTGCTTAGGCCGGCAAATGTTTTTTGTGCGAAAGCGTAGCGGCAGCAACAGATGTTTTTTGCGCGAAAGCGTAGCGGCAGCAAAAGGTTTTCATCTGTGCGAAAGCAAAGCGACAGCAACAGCACCGATGCAGGTCAGTTAGCCGTTATCGCATGGATGCGATGGTTTTAGGCTAACATCCCCTAAGCACTCCTTTCCAATTCCGTGACATTCGCCGGAGGCTTTGGGCCAACGTGATGTTGGTCACTCAGTCGTTGCCACAGGACGTGGCGTTCTTAGAATGAGTTCCTCTATTTCAGCGGCTGTTTGGACACCCTCTGAAAAGTAGCTTAAATCCGGATTCTCTCACCGTCTATAGAGGAGGGAGACTTTTGTACCTGTCGCTGTGCTATCGGTACATAAAACATTTGCTGAAAGAAGTTAAACCAGGTTTTTTACCATTGTAAAATAGCTACTGCCAGGAGGATAATCTTTTATTTCACCTACAACCTGATAACCCCTCGCTTCATAAAACGTACGCGCTTGAAAGTCATATGTAGTTAATAATGCTTTGGTAGCACCCATTTGCTTGGCTGTTTCTTCAGCTTTCGACAGTAGCTGTCCCCCATTACCTTTACCACGGTATTCTTGACTAAACCAAAACTTATTGATTTCTACCCAACCCCAATATACCGCAGCAGTGATGCCGCCAATCCATTGCTGTTGATGATCCGTAACGATTAAATTTAACGGACGAACAGAACCCTTTTGTCTACTTTCTTTATGGTAGGGTGAATGTTCATCGTTGTACTCTCTAATCTTTGTATTTAAAAACGTAGTAAAATCATCGTGATTTTCTAATAAAATCTCAACTTGATAATCCATATGAATCCCCTTTCCATATGTATTTCTATGCTTTATAACGCTCCATCAGCTTTTCCTGATGAGCTGAAAAAATTTCTTCCAGTGAAATATCATATTTATTAGCGATAACAATAATATTCCCTAAAACGTCTCCAAGCTCCTCTACTAATTCTTGCTTATTTTCTTCATATGATTGAATCTTTTCATCTGGTCTATCTCTACCAATCTCTAACGCTCGTATAGCTCTCGCTACTTCCCCAGTTTCTTCAGCTAGGAAGCCTATGCGCGTAAAAATACTTAAATCAGACCAACCACGTGTATCATAGTAATCCTTCAACCATTTTTGAAATTCATTTAATTCCATTTCTATTTCCTCCATTTCTTTCCTCTCAAAATTAAATTATACTATAAAAGTGAAACGTGAATCAGTGGGGTTTTTTCATCCCCCTTACAGTTCACTGCCCGTTAATGCGGAAAGAAACTTATCAGATATGGAGGAACAATGATGGATAGTATTGCAGTATTTTGCGGATCGAGCATCGGTGCTTCTGAGGCATATAAAGAAGGAGCTATTCTTCTAGGAAAAGAATTAGCAAAACGTAATATTACCTTAATTTACGGTGGAGCGAGTGTAGGTGTAATGGGAACAGTTGCAGACACTGTACTTCGTGAAGGTGGCAAGGTCATTGGAGTTATTCCGACGTTGTTAGAGGAACGTGAAATTTCTCATAAGCATTTAACAGAGCTTATTGTCGTCAATTCTATGCATGAACGCAAAAGTAAAATGATGGAACTAGCTGACGGCTTTATCGCTTTACCTGGAGGACCTGGCACGTTAGAAGAATTTTTTGAAGTATTCACTTGGAATCAAATCGGCCTTCTTCAAAAGCCTTGTGGACTTTTAAATATCAATCATTATTACGATTTACTCATAGGGTTATTTGACCATATGCAAAACGAACAATTTTTACAAGCTCAATATCGAAATGCCCTACTTGTAGATGAAGACGTTGCGGGACTATTAGATAAATGTGCAGCCTATGTTCCACCTGCAGTTAAAACATATCAAGCTAATAAATGAATGCAGACTTCTTTAACCATGGACCTATAGGATATTGTACTGAAATTGTTAAAAATTCTTTACTATCTTACATACTTATAAAACAGCTGAAATATATGATTTCAGCTGTTTTTCATTTATCTATGAGATTTAAATAAAATATGACTTTTCTGCACAACGAGTGGTTGATTTCCGTTCCGACTGAGTGCTTTGTTGCTGACGCTTCGCTTTCGCACAGTTAAAACATTTGTTGCTGACGCTTCGCTTTCGCACAGTTAAAACATTTGTTGCTGACGCTTCGCTTTCGCACAGAAAACATCCGCTTGCGCTCCAGGGTCTCGGGCTAACAGGATGTTAGTCACGAAGGCGTTATCACAGGACGTGATGCTTTTAGCCTTCGTTCCTCTATATCGCTAATCCCCAAGGAGTCACTCAGTCCCCACTCCAATCAACCAATTCACATAACGTATTTCAATTTGTAACAGATGCTTCCGTTACTTATGTATATTACTTCACAGTCTATTTTTCTAGTGTCTCAATCTTTAACTCCCTAGCCTGTATCATTAATTCTGAAAGTGGACAGTCAAATAATACGTGTAATTCAAACCCTGTATCAGTTTTATAGATTTCATCATATAGCCACCAAGAACCTTCTAGTTGTTCTGGAATCAAACATTTCTCGACATCACTAAAAGTTAGTTTTACATTTGTGCCATACCAACCTACTCCTGTTCCAGCTATAATAAGCGTAAATGTAGATTCAGTTAATGAGAAAGATAATACTTCTCCATCGTGTAATGACTTTGTATGTATTTCAAGAACTTGAGATGGTAGCTTCTCTTTTATTTCCTCAAATTGTTCCATATACTTTTTACTTAAATCGTGACTACGACTTTGATAATTTTCATTCCACTCTTCAGCCATTTTTCGCAATTCTTTAGATGGATATTCAGTTTTTAGAGAGCCATCTAAAATATATGGATGAAATGACGCCGGAAGAAATGTTAATAAATCATCTTTTCGCCATTCCAACTCTGCTTGTAAAATTTCAATATAGCTTGTCCCATCTTCGTATTTCCAATTTAAACTTTCATCCCAATCTTCTTTAGAGTCAGGAAAAGTTAAAAAACCATAGACTTGCATTTCTCGATACCAATTTTGAGTGAAATATTTCAATTAAATATCCCCCGTTCGTTTAAGTACATTTCTTACTAATTTCTATCTTGATTTTTTGCTTCCACATGATTGATTTGAAAACATAGCAGCAGTAAAAGACATACACTCATTTTCCTCAATTATTTTTTAACCTCCTGATTTCATTTCCCTTTACTTTCTCCTAAATCAGAAGGTATATGAATTTAAGTTTTTTTCATGTCTTTTGCAAAACCTTTAAGATATTTTGAATTTCTATTAAATGATCAATGATGTAATCCGCTTCAACGCTTTGCCATGCATCATTTCGTTTCCAAATAGCCATCATTCCTACTTTTTTAGCAGCTTCCACATCATTAAAAAGATGATCCCCAACGTAAATACTTTCATTAGCTGACACTTTTAGCTTAGATAACGCCCGATCAAATATTTCTGCATCCGGCTTTTTAATGCCCTCCCATTCAGAGATAAGAATCACGTCAAAAACATCTTCAATACCTAACGCTCGTATATTATCTAATTGAAATTGCCCATAACCATTTGTGATCATACCAAGTTTTAAGCCTTGTTTCTTCAAATTGTGCAACATCCATTGCAAGTTTATAAATGGAACACAAGAATGCTTAAATTCCTGTAGATAATCCTCTAACATTGCTTTTGGAGATAACTCAATAGAAAATTCTTCGATTAATTGCTGATAGACTTTATCTTTCCATTCATAGCCATGATTATCTAGCTCAATAAAGCGTTTAACATAGTTTTCTTTTAAAATATGTGATAGATTTGGCTTTAATCGTTCGTATTGCTGTTCTACAAATGTACGAACAGAACTATTACGATCTAACAATGTTCCATCTAAATCAAAAATCACCGCTTGAATCATATCACTGCATCCCCCTCTACAACTCTTTACGTTTTTTCACTGTCACTACCGCTATCATCACCATTACTAACTTCATCACCAAAATTAATGCGTAAACGCTAAAGGATATGATGGCTGGCAAAAGCACTAACCACCAAGACCATGCGATGACATTCGTGAGCTTTAATACTATAAAGACAACTGTTAATACTTCAGCGATTCCCATATTCACACCACCAGATATCTGATTTTCGTCATTCCGAATTTAGTTTCTTGTCGTTAACTCTTCTGAAGTCTTTACCTAAATTTGCCCCTACAACTATTTAATCACTTTACATGAAATGTTTAAAACTTTTTTTAAAATGACGAACCTTTCCATTTGGTAATTCGTCTAAATATTGGAAACTTTGAGTTCCAGAGAAAAAAAGGGAGAAATGATCATGAAAAAACCGATTAAAAAAACTTGGATGATTGCATCAGCGCTAACAATAGGAATGGCTGTTCTGACACCACTTCAAGCAGGAGCTACTGCAGTAGAACCAGCAAATGGTGTTACTATTCAAATCGAACAACAAATTACAGGAGCGATTAAAGGAATCAATGATGACGGGATTTATCTAAAAGGTAGAGATGGTAAAAATTACCATATCAATTTCTTTAAATTTTCTGATGAACAAATAGCAAAAATGAACCTAGTAGAAGGACAGGAAATCACAGTTGAAGGCAGCGCAGTAGAGGATTATTCAGACTTCTATACATTCGAAGTTTATAAAAAAGAATTGCCTAAAGAGGTAACAAATGAAGATTTAACAAAATTAGAAAAAATGTTTAACGAAGCGAAGAAGCTGCAAAAAGAAGCTGCAAAAGCGGATGAAAATAAAGCGATTGAAGAGGCAGAAAAGAAATATGAAGAAATGCATAAAATTTATGTAGACATGGGTAAAATTATTAAGCCATATTATTTAGCTACTTGGCAACCTGAACCATTTGAAGAGTATATAGAAAATTTCGGCTTTAGTGAAAAAAATATAGTTTTAGAAGAAAATGATAAAAAACAGCTTAAAGATATTTATGAAGAATGGATAAAGCTTGAAAAAGATAGTCAAGAGGAAAAGGCAAACGAAAAAATGAATGAGTTTCACAAAATCCTTCAACCGTATTTTGATAAACTTTATCCAACTCCAACATTTGAAGCGTTTATCGAAAGATTTGAGTTAGATATCCCTGCTGAAGATTTTGCAAAACTAAAAAATGTTTATGATAATGCTCAAAAAGCAGAAAAAGATAAAAACGCTGATGAGTCTGTAAAATTGTGGGAAGAATTCTATTACATCATTGATCAATTCATAAAGCCTCAAACATTTGAAGAATACATGGCTGACTATGAATTCAAAGTTAGCGAAGCGGATAGTAAGCAATTAAAACAGCTTTATGAAGAAATCTTAAAGCTAGATATAAAAGAAGACAAAGCAAAAATTGAAGAGAAATGGGAAGCATTTCACAATATTTTAGAACCATATTTCAAAGCAAATAAAGATATTCTAATTTCACCTTCTAAACTAACAGTTAACGGTCAATACTATCTTCCACAATAAGTAAAAGAATCGAGGTGTCTCAACAATCATTTAAGATGATTGTTGGGATTCCTCTTTTTAATTCGACAATAATATTTAGGGATTTTTTCCAAAGTTCAAACCATAGTGCAATCAGTTTACTTCTATAGAAAAAATATAAGAAGATTTTCCTTTTACCCATCTTCCGATATAAGTCCCCTTCTCTTTTGAAACAGAGAAAACATTACCTTGTACTTTTACATCCCCTCAATAGGTTGTTTTTTTAATCTAATTTTCAGGTGTGTTGATTAACCATTTTTATACATCCAAAGAGGCTGATTTCCGCTACGGGCTACTCGCTTTCCTGCGGGCGAGCGTCGAGCCGCTTCCTCCGCTTCGCTCCGTGCAGGGTCTCGTCTGTCTCGCTTTCCCGCGGGAGTCGAGTAGCCCTACGCTACAATCAGTTAAAATGGAAATATATTGGCAAAGTGGTAACGAAAAAATCCTTTTATCGCTCAATAATAAACTTATTTTTTCCTAATCAACACGCCTGATTCTTTATAAGACTTTTCCAGCAATATGTACCTTGTACTGTTGATGCTTTATATAATCTGACTGCTCAAACTTTGGAGTTATATAACTATTTATGTACTTAACATGGAAATTTTTAAAATTTTTTTTAAAATAATGAACTTTTTCAACTGGAAATACGTCTATATATTGGAAACGTTAAGTTCCAGAGTAAATAAAAGGGGAAATGATCATGAAAAAACCGATTAAAAAAACTTGGATGATTGCTTCAGCACTAACAATAGGAATGGCTGTTCTGACGCCACTTCAAGCAGGTGCTACTTCAGTAGAACCAACAAATGGTGTTACTGTTCAAATCGAACAACAAATTACAGGAACGATTAAAGGCATCTACGGAGATGGGATTGATCTAAAAGGTAGAGACGGTAAAAACTACTATATCGGCTTCTATAAATTTTCTGATGAACAACTAGAAAAAATGAACTTAGTAGAAGGACAGGAAATCACAGTTGAAGGTAGCGTAGCAGAGGATTATTTAGACTTCTATACATTTGAAGCTTATAAAAAAGAATTGCCTAAAGAGGTAACGAAAGAAGAGCTAACAAAATTAGAAAAATTGTTTAATGAAAAGAAAAAGCTGCAAAAAGAATTGTCAAATGAAATGAAAGAAGAAGAAGTCGAAAAGAAATTTGAAGAAATCGATAAAATTTACAAAGAAATGGATAAAATTACAAAACCATATATATTAGCTAAGTGGCAACCTCAAACATTCGAAGAGTATATAGCAGATTTCGGATTTAGTGAAAAAAATATAGTTATTGAAGAAAATGATAATAAACAGCTTAAAGTTATTTATGAAGAATGGGTAAAACTTGAAAAAGATGGTCAAGAGGAAAAGGCTAACGAAAAAATGAATGAATTTTACAAAACCCTTCAACCATATTTAGATAAACTTTATCCAACTCCGACATTTGAAGAATACATGGAAAGATTTAAGTTAGATATCCCAGCTGAAACTTTAGCGAAACTAAAAAATATTTATGATAATGCTCAAAAAGCAGGAAAAGATGACAATGCTGATTTGTCTGAAAAACTATGGGAGGATTTCTATGACATCATTGATCCATTCATAAAGCCTCAAACATTTGAAGAATATATGGCTGACTATGAATTCAAAGTTAGCGAAGCGGATAGCAAGCAATTAAAACAGATTTATGAAGAAATCTTAAAGCTAGATAAAAAAGAAGACAAAGCAAAAATTGAAGAGAAATGGGAAGCATTTAATAATATTTTAGAACCATATTTCAAAGCAAATAAAGAAATTCTAATCACTGCTTCTAAAATAATAATTAACGGCCAAGAATATCTTCCTCAATAAGGAGAAGAATTGAAGTGTCCCACTAATCATTGGAAATGATTGGTGGGATTCCTCTTTTTTAGACTTAATTTAATCATTTTACTTCTATAGCAAAAATATAAGAAGAATTTCCTTTGTCCCATCTTCCTGAAATACTATATATATAAGTCCCCTTCTCTTTCGGTACAGAGAAAACATTATCATTTACCTTTACTAGCTCAATCTCATCGCTGCTATACCATTTGTCTACTTCTATCCCATCAATTGGTGGTTTCTTAAAACTAATTTTGATCTCACTTCGTGGTGGAACAGAAAACGGAACAATTTTTTTATTAGCAATAATTTCAGGTGGTGGAACTTTATCAACACATTCATTATTTATAATATTTTGCCAACAATACGTACCTTGTACAATTGGTACTTCTTTACCTTCCGACAATACAGTAGGCTTCGGTGGTCCAGCATTAAGTAGCATAATCATCCATACAAATACGATAATAAATATTATACTTATTATTTTTATCTTTAGATTTCCCATTTAAAATCCTCCTATTCAGCTTAACCAATATCACTTCGCTCTAATAGAAAATGAATTTCACTATTTTCCCGCCATTTAAATTATGTATAACAAAAAAATGAATTAAGTGAATAATTAGCAAGCCTATATGACACATTACATATAGGAGGTGGAAGAGTAATGTCTAAAATAATTGGTGTGGAACAAACATTAACAAACGTTGAAGACGCTTTAAAGGCAAAAGGTTATGAAGTTATTCAGCTTCGTACGGAAGAAGATGCAAAAAAATGTGATGCCTGTGTAATCACTGGGCAAGACAGAGATATTATGGGAATTAGCGATCCTATCATGGCAGGACCTATTATAGACGCTGATGGTCTTTCTGCTGACGAAGTACTTCAACGTGTCGACAAATATTTCCACTAATAAATGACTTGGTGCTGTCGCTGTAGTTTTTTGACTATGGAGCAGCACCTTTTAATATTATGGCGATCATAGAATGGTCAATTATATAAGTGACCCATTTTCACACGGAGTGATCATTTAGTTAAACTTTATTGGCAAACACCTAAAGGATTATCGTCTGGATCATAGGGAGGGGTAATGGGATACCCCAATCTTGAGAGCTGTTCAAAACAGAAATGGACTGCGAACGCTTAGTTACTCAGGAATCCCACTGACATTAGTCAGCTTGTCCCTTTAGGGGTGGGAATCTCAATTATGTAGACCTTGGTGAAAAAACGTTTTTTATCGCACCTATTATTCCAGGCACGAGAAATACGATGCCAAAAAAGATAGTAAGTAAATTGAAATGTTGTGTTTCATAAAAAGTAAACCACTCTCTGAAAATTGAAGCTTCAGTAATTCTGCCAAATAACGTTCCACTCAAATCTCGATAATTAGGTATCCACCCTGTTACTTCAAATGTAATAAAGATGATCTGTGACAATACGAATACCCCAATAGAAGATACCCAAGGTCTTTTCAAAAATGGAATATGATTTTGTTTTTTAGCCATGTAATCCCCCTTCCTCCTTTAAATACTATTTATAAATTAACGTTAAATCAAGGATTTAATTCCAAAATTAAACATAATCCTAAACCCACTTTGTGCTTGAATAATAACAGTTCTTTAAATATATCTAGTATTTCTCTGAAAACCCATCTTTAAGGATTTCCATTATCTCTTGACCAAAAAACGAAACTGTCAATAGAATTAATACAAGGAAAATAGCTAAACAACCGAAAATTAACGAGAACACTATCCCCATTTTTTTATCATTCAATAAAACCCCTCCTATTTCAGCTTTGTTCCTCGATAAAAAAGACATCTTTTATTTAATAATACCTCAAATCAGATGTATTTGGATAAATATTTCCATTTACTTTAAATTAGTTATCAAGGCTGGTTCATATCGAACTATTGCTTACAGAGTGGTCTTTTATGTTTTTTAACTTAAGCACTACGAGCTACTGTTAATCGTTGAATTTTTGTTCCATTTGATTAAACGTTCTTCATCCTTCCACAAATGTTAAAAGCATCCATCTTCAAAAAGACATAACATAGCTTTTTCATCCTTTCAAAGCAAAATAAAAAGCCACACCTTGTTAGAAGATGTGACTTCATATATTTGATTAATCAAATTCTAAAATATTTTTTTCTACTACTACTTGATAAACTTCTTTAGTACTAATTAAAATCGTTTTATAATGTTCTGTTTCAGTAAATGAATACCAAGACTTCTCATTGAAACCATTAGAAAGTTCTTCTGTAAATGTTTCTTGTTCAATATTATTCTTGATTTTATATTCTTCTTCACGGCCTTCGTCAAAGTAAAACTTTACTTTATATTCATACTCCATAAATCAACACCTCCCATCTACTTATATAATGGGTTGAAAATACAAAAAATATGAAACATAATAAAATGCCACACCTCGTTAGGTATGACATTCTATCTGCTTTATTTTCTGCTCAGCTCAAAGTCCACGGGTTCATTGGAGAAAATATCCGTTACATTGAACTTTCACTATGTTTCAAGTTAAATCAAAATCTTGATATACCTGTGTTTTTTTACCATTACATTATTCTCGCTGAATATACCATTTAGTTAATGATTGGTCATTTTTGAGTCACTGCCCCAGGTGTGTTGATTAACCATTACATCCAAAGAGGCTGATTTCCGCTACGGGCTACTCGCTTTCCTGCGGGCGAGCGTCGAGCCGCTTCCTCCGCTTCGCTCCGTGCAGGGTCTCGGGCCAACACGATGTTGGTCACGAAGGCGTTATCACAGGATGTGATGGTTTTAGCCTTCGTTCCTCTATCGCTTTCCCGCGGGAGTCGAGTAGCCCTACGCTACTATCAGTTAAAAGGAAATATATTAGCAAAGTGGTAACGAAAAAATCCTTTTATCGCTCAATAATAAACTTATTTTTTCCTAATCAACACNATATTAGCAAAGTGGTAACGAAAAAATCCTTTTATCGCTCAATAATAAACTTATTTTTTCCTAATCAACACGCCTGTCACTGCCCCTTTTTATAGTTTATACAGCTAAGCCCAAGACATCGATAAACATCCTGTCCGCAGATTAACTAACCATAAAAAACAGCCCTCTTAACAAATACTTTAAGAGAGCTTTATATAATTCCTAATCTATCACTTATCTCCAACTGGTTTTAATAAATTCACTGGAATCCAATGTGCGGACTCGTTGTTGTTATCTCTTTTCCAAGTTACATATAGATAACCATTAATTTCAAGACCTTCTGAAACTAAAATGCTTCCCTTTTTCAATGTACTTATAGTTGCAGATGCATTTATTGGATCGAGTTTAAAATCTGCATCTTTTGTTAGCTCAAAACGCACGCCTATATCGCTTCTTTTCGACTCAGCGATTTTAAGATCTGTACCAGGATACTGTATACACTCTTTAGAACTAACATCATTGGGACCGCAATAAGAAAGTATTTGTCCATTATTTGTAAAAGTAAAACCCGGGTTGGTACTTTCATTGAACCACATTCCGTAAGTTGCGGTATTACTATCTCGATTAATAAAGATATAAGTTGGATTGTTATAGAAAGATGAACGAATTTTTATTGGCACTTCTTTGAAAACTACCAAATCCGTTGCTTGTACGCGATATTGCCCCATCTGGTAAAATATTTTGCCATCATATTTCTCGATATCATACGTTTTAANNNNCTAAAGATTCAAACGTACCATTTGGATTTTTCTTGTACACCTTGATGTCTTTTTTAAAGGTCATTTTTCCCGTTTGCCCTTTTACAACTTCTGCTCCATCATACATCACTTTCGCTTCTGATTTTGTTGGATGTACTACTGCAAATGCAAAGCCTGCAAGTAACACAATAAATAATTTTTTCATTTTTCTCTCCCTACACAAATTAAGTTTAGAAAACAAAATTCCTTCGTATCACATGCTATATAAAAAGCCCCCTTAACAAATACTAATAAGAGGGCTTTATATAATTCCTAATCTATCACTTAACTGGCTTTAGTAAATCTACCGGAAGCCAAGTGTAACTTTTTGGGTCCGATTCACTTAATACTTCTAGATAACCATTAATTTCAGTACCATGCGATGAAAAAGTGTTTCCCTTTGCATACATTGTTTCAGTTTTAGCTCCGTTTAATGGCGTGCTTTTCCCACCTGCATCTTTTGTTAACTCATAACGTACATTGCTTTCTCTCGATATTGTCTCAGCGATCTTAAGATCTGTACCAAGATAATAAATACACGGATCGTAAGAACCATCACTATCGCCAGAGCAATAATTAAGTCTTTGTCCATTATTTGTATCCCAGAAAGAAATATACGAGTAGCCTCCTTGTTCTCTGAAGTAACTACCGTAATTATTAGTAATACCATCACGATTAATATAAATATAAGTTGGATTGTTATAAAAAGATGAACGGATTTCTATTGGTACTTCTTTGAAAACTACCATATCCGTTGCTTGTACGCGATATTGCCCCATCTGGTAAAATATTTTGCCATCATATTTCTCGATATCATACGTTTTAA
>NZ_LITM01000002.1:178476-233102 GCF_001275675.1 Lysinibacillus sp. FJAT-14745
CTAAAGATTCAAACGTACCATTTGGATTTTTCTTGTACACCTTGATGTCTTTTTTAAAGGTCATTTTTCCCGTTTGCTCTTTTACAACTTCTGCTCCATCATACATCACTTTCGCTTCTGATTTTGTTGGATGTACTACTGCAAATGCAAAGCCTGCTAGTAACACAATAAATAATTTTTTCATTATTCTCCCCCTCTCAGCTTTATTGTAGAAAACACAATTTAGTATAATATACTAACAATCCAATATTCTACCAATCAAATGATAATGATGTAAGTCATTTAACAAAATTAGAGTGTTTTGCCTCAACTTAATTTCTTATCTCTAGGTACTCTGATATAATAATGACGGTTAACATTTAAAGACAATTAACTAGTGAAGATAAAAATAAAGCTAGTGACTATTTTAATGACTTCATTTAGGTGGTCACTTTTTGATTACTCGCTCCATCTTCTACTCAATCCTGCACACATAATTCTTTAAAATTACAGCCTTTACAGTGCCATTTTTCAAGGGTTTGCTCAAATTCTTCAAAATCCACTGGTTCATTGGAGAAAATATCAGCCTGATATTTTTTCATTTCGAGTACACTTCGCTGAAACGTATGTAAAATATTGTCCATATCAAATGTTGTAAAGGCATATTTTTTTCGTTTGCCGGTCAATAAATATTCATTATAGACATCAATCTGGTCAAGAGATACGCGATATTTCTGCTGGATATAGTAAGCATAGAGCGCTAATTGCTGGCGATCATCATCGGACTCTCCACCTGTTTTCCAGTCGATAATAATCCATTTGTCTGCCATCTCATCATAATAATGAAAATCCATTACGACGAAAACTTGTATCCCCTCGATTTTCATGGAACGAAATTGTTCAGGCTCACCGATTCGAAGGGAGCCTTTTTGAGCGGTAATTTGCTGGAACGTTTCACTGTTAAGAAAGTTATCAAAGACAGCCGTCATTCGCTCCTTATAGTCCTGTACAAGTTCAGGATTTAACTGCCCCTTGTAATAAATTTCCTGCATCATATAAAATTTATTCGGCTTATGTCTCCATAAATCTATATGGCGTGTAGAATCGATAAAAGCGGCATTAAGCTGGCCACGTGCACGATTTACTAGCTCAGCAACAGTCGGCGCCTTGCCGGTTTGCAAATAATCATTGATCGATTGCTCTATTAAATGATGGACGATTTGCCCAAATAAAATCGGCATGGATTGCAGCTTTTTTAAGCGATAGACATGTTGATGATATGGCTCCACATTGTAGCTTAGCCAGCCATTATGAGAAAAATAATATTCATAGCCATATTTTCGCGCACAGCTTGTTAACGTTTTATGACGTGACAGTGACCACGAAAAAGATGGATAAGGTGTGATTTCAAACATGGATATCGCCTCCTTATATTTGTTTGATAAAGTCGTATACAAGCTGTAGTATCAACAAGATCGTAACAACTCGTAGTAATAACTTTACTTGATTTGCCTTAACCTTTCTTGCAAGGATAATTCCTATTTGCGCACCAATGACAGAACCAATCATTAAAACGATGGTCAATGGCCAATCAATTTTATCTGTGACAATATACGTAATTGCGGCTCCTGAGCACATCGCAAAAACACCTACACGTGACAGACCTACAGCTTTCATATAAGAGATTTTCTCATGAGCATATGTATAAAGTGCCAGCGTGCTGCTCCCAGGACCGAACATCCCATCATAAAAACCAACACCAAGAAGTATTGGACCGTTTTTACGATTCATTGTAAAGCTTTCTTTTTCTCCAAATTCAGCCCCACCTATAAAGGACATAACAAGTGCAAAGCCTAATAAAATTATAGCGATAAACGTCAATGTTTGACTGCTCATAAACGATGCAAACAGCCCACCAAGGGTCCCACCTACTAGAGAAACAAGTAATACTGAACGCATTTCTGACCATAACAATTCTTTTCTTTTAAAAATCATATAGAAGCTTGAAAAGGCACTGACCATATTAGAAACCTTATTTGCGCCGATCGCTGAATGGACCGGTACCCCCATTAACGTCATGGTCGGTAATGTAATTAACCCACCACCTCCCACTAACGTTCCAATGACGTTGCCAGTGATGCCTATTAGTAAAAACAACAAGTATTCCATACAACCCCTCTTTCTATGACACACATGATGCAATTCCTATGATACAGTATAACAGAATAGTATTTTTTAAAAGATGAAATATGAGGTGAACAAATGCTTGATCAACAAAAAACACCTAAACCGCGTTTTTGTAAGCCACTAACGCTTATTGTCGCGACCATTTTTTTAGCTGGCATTACGGCAACGCTTATCCAATACAATAAGCTCCCCGCTTCTATACCCGTTTTGCAAAGCTTTAAGAGTGAACATGCGCAATTTGGCCCAAAAATCGCTATTTTTTATTTACCCTTTATTGCCTTCATGCTATTTTTACTTTTACACTACTTAGAGATTAGAGCAGCTTATCCTATTCTACGTAAAAATAAGCCCACTCTATCACATGTACAGCGACAAAATGGGATTATTACCTTTTGTCTCATCAAAAATAGTATCCTACTGTACTTTACATATTCACTATTCAATGACTTAACCGTCGCTTTAGGCCATAACCGTATTTTACAGCAGTGGCATGCTTATTTATTTCTATTTGTACTAAGTACTATTTTTATAATGGGGATTGTACGTGGGATTTTATTGAACAAGACGGAATAGAGCATTCTTCACTCCAATACTGCGTTGATGGGTAATTAAAACCACCTATACCTTTGCAATTGTCTCTTATGCAAAAGGTATAGGTGGTTTTATTGTTACATCTATTAATAAAGCATAATAATTAAAACAAGTGTTGCACTAATAATACTTATTTTTATTGTTTCTACTTTATATATGGAATATGTCTGTACCTTTCGTATTATGAAATTCCAAAAAATCACACCATATAAAAGCGCAAACGTCATTATTAATGGCTTATACAATGGACCAACCCAGGTTGCCCAAGCAAATATGCTAGAAATCATCGCAAGCACAAGTACTAACAGCCACCACACATGCTTAGATGGTTGAGGTGCTTGTAGATTATGACGTTTATAATAGTTCGCAGAAAATAAATTTACAGCTATCACGATTAGTGGCAGGATAAATATCCAAGGCATTGTTTCTACAGAGTATAATGTTTGAAATACTTCATCATACATATCAGAATTCCCTACAAAAAACTGGCCAGAATCAACATTTAGCATGCCTGTATCTGAAATCTGATAGTGCTCTTCCTGACGATCTCTTACAACTACTACATCTGTAATATAGTTACCTAACTTTCCATCTGCTTTTTCGACATATTGTGTTAAATCTTCAAAAAAGCTAAAAACTGATGTATCTTCAACCTTTTTCACAGACATATACAAACTCGAACTTCTTGCAAAGAATTCCCCTTCTTTTCCTCCAAAATGCTTATAAATCGCTTGGATGGATTGACTAGCAGTTTGAGGCGGTGAAGAATTTTGTGGAATCAAAATAAAAAATAGAGCAATCATGGCGATCGTAAATAGTAGAAAACTTTCCTTCCATATCGTTAAGCCATTTCTTTTCTTATGATGAATGCGTTCATAAATACGAGCCTTTACAGCCCGATCCTCTGGTAATTTATTGAGTTCCTTCAGTCGTTTGTTTAAATCCAAATTTATCACCTCCAAGTATCTTCTCTAAAGCCTTCATAGCGTTTCTTTGTGTATTCGCTATTTTCATTGTAGACCACCCTAAAATTTCACTAGTTTCGGCTAAATTCAACTCTTCAATTTTTCTGTAAATAAGAACCTCTCGATATTCAGGCTTTAATAATTGGATTGCTTCATATAATAGCCGACGCTCCTCAGATTGTATGATCCAATCATGTGGTACATATTGTGTCTCCCGTTTCTCATGTTCTCTTTGAAATGGTAGCCATTTAATAAGTGCTTTTTTTCTATATGTGTCATAGACAAGGTTACGTGCAATTCTCCTTATATAAGTGCCCATTGCAGCCTCATTTCTAAACTGTCCTTTATAAACACGGATAAAGGTTTCCTGCGTTAAATCCTCCGCTAAACCTGGATCCGAGACCATATAGTAAATAAATTGATAAATGCATTGAAAATATTGTTCATAAAGCTCATCAAACTCCATCTTTTCACCTCTCTTACTTTATTAGACGAATGAGTATACAAGATTTGTATATTTAAATGTAAATTTACTAAGTTAAAAATAGGCTACCTGACACCATATAGCATCAAGTAGCCTAAAATTTTTACAGATCCGTTTTCATTTTTTCAAATGTATGTATTAACACATATTTTTGTACACCACGAGCCACTTCAATGCTTTCTTGGGAAAATTGATGAAGGGCTGTTTCATTCTTCATTTTATACGCATAAACCGCTTCAATTGCTGGCTGCATCCACGGCTGTGTAAGCTGATCACTTCGCATGTCAGTTATTCGTCCTTCAAATGCAGCGATATAACATTTTGCATAGCTAGTTAAAGGCTCTTTATTTATTTTATTTGCCGCATCCTTTGCTTCCTCTAAATTCTCTTCCATGATCGCCTTAATAAATTTACAGTTATACTTCATTGCTGGCTGTTTATACTTTACAATTGCCGTTTCTAATGAGTGTAACTGGTCTTCCTTTGTACCATAAGCAACTGCATATAGGTAGGCAAAAAAAGGATGCTTCTTGCGATCTTTTACTAACTTATCTACCAATTTCATATTATTTGTCCACAATACAATATGTATATGTCTAAAAATCATTGCAATGGCGATAAGGATAAAAATGCCGAGTGAAATGGATGGGCGAACCCCAGCTAGTGATAGTAATAGTGCCAACATAAATATGACCAAATAAAATATGGCTAGTTTTGTAATTTTCATAATTCCTCCTACTGTAATTTCCTTCGCATTTTTCGAGAAAAAATAAAGCCTGCCCCAAGGAAGAATATAAGCGCCATAAATTTCATGAGAGGAATAATAAATAACTTGCTAATCACGAAAACAACAAAAATATAATAGACTACCATTGCCAATAAAAATAATGTCAGTTTATTCACTGTGCTTCCTACCTTCATTCAATGCTGCTTCAATGGTCGCTAGCGCTTTCGGTCCCATCCCGTGTAAATTTTTCAACGTTGATAAATCAACATTTTCCAATTGCTCTAATTGTGTATACCCTGCCTCATTTAATGCACGTATAGCAGGCTTCGCTACTCCCTTTGGCCATTCTGTCATTTATGCTCGTCCTTTCCTTTTTCGTCTATTAAGGATCTCAGTTCCAATAATACCTATTAATAGTATAACTAGTGAGGCGACATGATAATCAACGAAAAAAGTCGTAAATGCTATTTGATAATAACGGCATATTGTGGTGATAATACGCCCTCCCAATCAATTATGCCTCGGCATAATTGCGTCCTGAATCGTCTTTATGCTTAGGCCTGCATGAGGAACTGCATTCCTATCACCTCTCTGCTTTATTATGCAATCGAACATGATGAAATGCAAATGAGCTAGGTCTTTAGAGTATATTAAACATTGCCATGAAAGAGGCAAACAGATTGCCAATACCATGTATGCCCCAGCTTGTTACGATGGAACCATTAGATTTCCGTTCATTGATCCACCCCATTAAATAACCTACAAACGCTGTTGCGATAACAACTAATACTACAACTCCAAAAGGAACTAAAGAATAAAACATCCATCCATGTAAAATGCCAAAAAGTAGACTTTGCATGATATTTCCCATTTGAAAACCAAACTTATGCTTGAATCTTTTTAGTAAGAAGCCTCGGAACAACAGCTCCTCTGACAACCCCGTTTGTACAATTGAATGGAAAAGTGCTGGAATGAGCGCTGAAAACCCAAGTCCTGTAAAACGATTGGTCGCTAAAGTTGAACTATCTAGGTAGAAATAGCTGATTGTAGTAAGGGGTACGAATAATAAAATAATAATGAATAAAAACCATAGAAAATAATTCCCTTTATTTTCAATGACAGGCTTTTTGAGACCGAGCCAAGTTAAAAATGATTGTTCCTTTCTTGCTGAGAAAAACCACCAAATAAACGGTATAACTGAAAATAAAATGACCTGAACAATTGCGCTTATTGCACTTTCCAAAACCATAACTTTTCCCCCTGTTCAAAATGTTTTCCATGAAGAATGACGAGCGATGGTAAGGTGTTTTCTAGAAATATCTGGTTGGTGTTTGAAGTTCGCCGGTAACATTTGCTTTTCCGCCGCTAAACGTTCAAATTGCGCCGCTAACATCCTCTTTTCCGCCGCTTAATGTTCGAATTGCGCCGCTAACTCCTGCTTTTCCGCCGCTTAACGTGGAAAATACGACGGTACTCTATATGTTAAGCATATTAAATAGCAGAGTTGAAATCAAGATGTTTTTAATGATAATCATTAAATAATTATCTTTTATAACTAAAAATTGAATGTTAATCGGTATGTAAGCATTAAAAAAGCGACTAGAAAAAGACTAGTCGCTTTCATTCTTTATTCGGATTTCGTTCAATAAAATCTTTAATCTGATCTTTTAATTCATAAACTAAATTAAAATAATGATGCTCATTCATTGCACCCTTCTTTCGCCATTTTTGCATTTCTTGATAGTGGAAAGCGATAAAATAACTTTCAATCTCACGACGCTCTATCCCTTCCTTTTTTGCCATATCAACAATCGAAAGCCCCTCTTTCCAGTATTGATCATACACTTTTTGCGTGATCCCAAGAACCTTACAAATAGCATCATAATCATACTTTACGTGGTAAATAAGCTGTCCTTCCTCACCATTTGCATGTTGTTGAATTACATTATTTGCATAACCAATTGGTGTAAAACTCATTATAAGTATGCTCGTGAGAAATATTTTTTTGAATGGTGCTTTCATTTTAAACCTCCTCATGTTTCCAATAGTGTGTGAGGTTTTAAAAAATCATATTCCTTTGATCACAATACTTTACGAAATGAATAGCACCATTTTTCATACCCTAATCGATCTTCATAAAAGCGATGTGCACTAGTCCTTTGAATACCAGACTCCAAAGCAATATAGTGCGCTCCATTTTCTTTGCCCCATTGGTGAAGATCATGCAATAATTTCTCACCATAGCCTCTTGAACGATAGGCCTCATCCGTTACTAAATCATAAACGAAAATATGGCGTTCACTGTAAAAGTTGACTCTCCAACTTAATCCGGCGACTGCCACAATATTCATGTTTTCGTATAAAGCAAATAACATATAGCCATCTTGGGTCATTTCCTTTAATAATAGAAGGTACTTTTCTAATGTTAATTCTGTACGAAGCTGCACCATAACAGAATATGCTTCCATCCATTCCTGCTGCGTTGTTAATTGTTTAATTGTTACAGTCATTTTTCGAACCTCCTTTTACCAATATTTAATAAAATGATATACTCCATCGTCTATTTTCATCCCAAGCTTCTCATAAAGTTTTTGAGCACGAACGTTGTCTGTCGCTGTTTCTAAACCTATATAACGTGCATCATTCTGTAAACAGTATGAATAACATTGTTCAATTAGGCCCTGCGCTACACCTTGTTTCCTGGCATGCTTTGCTACAAATAAATCGTTTAAAATAAATGCCTTTTTCATCGCAACTGATGAAAAAATAGGATAGAGCTGGACAAAACCAACTGGCTGCGCATCCACATAAGCTAGAAAAATTACCGACTCCTCCTTATTTATACGCTCCATAAGAAACTGCTCAGCTTGCTTTAAGTCAGATGGTTGACCATAAAATTCTCGATAGGCATTAAATAATGGCACCACGTCTCCAACTGTTGCTAAGGTTACTGTACAAATTTCCATTATCGTTTCTCTCCATTTCTTTTAATATGTAATTCTAGTATTATGATAAAAAACAAACTGACATTTAAAAAGAAACAGTTCTAGACATTTCAACATGTCAAGGAGGGCCTTTATGGAGGATTTTATTTTCTTATTCACAGACGAAGAGGCAAAATATAAACAAATTTATCAGCAAATCAAATGGTTAATCGAACAAGGGAGATTGTCAACGAATGATTCTCTTCCTTCTATTCGAGGGCTAGCCGAAACTTTACATGTCAGTCGGAATACTACTTTAACTGCCTATGAGCAGCTCGTTGCGGAAGGATACATACGTGGTGAAGGGCGAAAGGGTTATTTCGTCAATGAATTTGAGCAAGTGTTTCTACAGGAGGAGGAACGACCAAGCCTTACGCAAAAAAAAACAGCTAACAATGGAAATATCATCATCGACTTTCGGGCTGGCGCTGTCGATCAACAGCATTTTCCACTGAAAGTATGGCGTCAAATCGCCAATCAAGTATTACCTTTACAAAAGTGCTATGAATATGGTGATCCTTTCGGCGAGCCACTTTTAAAGGAACAGCTTGTGCATTATTTACTTCAAGCTCGTGGGGTTCATGTAAATGAAGAGGACATTATTATCGGTAGCAGCACGCAACAAATGTTAATTTATCTAGGCTTCCTATTAAAGCAAGATTTCCCAAGTGTTATATTAGAAGACCCTGGCTACAACGGTGCTCGAGAAGCATTCAAGCTGCATGGCTTTCAAATAGAGACATTACCTGTGCTGGAAAAAGGTGCACAGCTTGAACATTTAGCGCATTTACATTCGCGCCTACTCTATGTCACACCTTCTCATCATTTCCCATTCGGTGTTTCCATGAGCATTCAGCAGCGACAAGCTTTAATTCAGTGGGCCAAAAATGTTGATGGCTATATACTTGAAGATGATTATGATGGAGAATTTCGTTATACGCAGCAGCCATTTCCTGCTCTCGCCTCCATCGACAAGTCACGTGTGATTTATATAGGAACATTTTCCAAATCATTTTTACCAGCTATTCGTTTAAGCTATATGGTGCTACCGAAAGCTCTTGTTCAGCCATATAAAGAACGCTTTGCTCATTTTGAACATAACGCCTCGTCCTTACATCAATTAACAATGGCGAAATTTATGGAGCAAGGTGAATGGACACGACATATTAAAAGAATGCGCATCACCTATAAACATAAAATAAATACTCTTGTAGAGGCACTTAACAAGCAATTCGGAGAAAAAATTACAATACTTGGAGAGCAATCTGGTCTTTATATATTGGTCAAGGTGCATACCTCATTTTCAGAAGAGCAGCTCATTCAAAATGCACAACAATACGGAGTCAAGGTCTACCCAACGAGCCCATATTTTCTACAACAGCCAAGCGCCGTGCCTATTATCCAATTAGGCTTTAGTAAATTAAAAATGGAGGAAATCGTCCTCGGTGTGCAACTGCTGAAAAAAGCTTGGATCACAGCATAATAAGCCATAACTGTAATGGTTATGGCTACTCTTTATCTCGATAATCATATGTTTCATCAGGCGAATTTAACATAGCGCTCAAATGTATGCTCTATTTTCTCGATATTGTTAATATATTTTAAACCCTAGCGAGTCTTTTGGTGACCTGATTGCGGTTTTCTCTTGGACCCGAGCCGTTCTCACGCTAACCCGATCAATTTTCTTTTGAATCCAATAAAAAAGGAATCTGCACAGGCTGCCTCTGCACAAATTCCCCATAATTTTTTTAAAAATAATCAATAAACGTTGGAATGCCTACTGGTAGTACGGTCTCTAGTAGTGCAATTTCAATAGCATTGCCGTGTAAACGCTCGATTTTTTCTAAATAGCTCGGTCGTTTATAGCCTAGTAACATAGTGGCGAGTGTTTGAACCGTGAGCTGAATAGCATTTTCAGACTGTGTCTCACTCACCTTTTCAACGGTAACTTTTCCATTCTGCTTCGTTATGACAAATGTGCCATTATTCCATGCCACAATGCGATCACTAACAGCGAGTCGAAGTTGAAAATCATTTCCCGTGAATGGGTAGCGTAACAGAAATTCTTTTACGTCTACAATTCGGGCCATAAAATAAGGGGACACCTTTTGAATAATTTCACTATCCTCTAACAAAAAGGCAACGGCTTCATTGCCGGTTGTTTTACCATAGACATTGTAAATCATCGAGCTATGTGCGGAGACAAAATTCCATAAGCCTTTACGCGCCTCTTCCTGCAAATAGACAATTTCATCGATGTAATAATTTTCCTCCATAATACGATAAAACATATAGCCTTGGGGTATTTCATCTTCGTCATAATACACAGCAGCCTGGAGGTTCACATCACTATCGATAAATTTTTCCTCCCAAAAATCTTCCTGAAACTTTTCATTCCAAGCGATACTATTACGAACCATGACACCGTGGGTCTTCGTTGAATAATGTGCATAAATGGTCATAACGTCTTCATGTTTCGGATCGACACGGCGGATCTTTCCATTTAGGCCACCATAGCGAGGAAGCTGCGTATCCTTGATTTGATATTCCACAATATCACTCATAATTTCCCAGCCCCTTTTACGGTAATACGGGATAGAATATGGAAATAAATAGGATATACATTGTCCTTCGTTTCGCATCCGCTCCAGGCTCTCAATAATCAGGCTCTCCATCAAACCATGCCCAGAATATTCAGGGTACGTTCCGACAGCAGTAATGCCTCCCATTTCATAAATCTTTCCATGAACATTTACTTCAAAAGGTAGACTTAAAATTTGAGATACAAGATGTGAACCATCAAACCAACCAATTGCATGACCTTCATTAAATTGCTTACTTTTGGCATTCACAAAGCGACGATCCTTATGAATGGACATGGACATTTGGAAAACATAATTAAGCAAATCTATAAACTGTGCCATTTCATCTAATCGAATTTCTCGCATGACTAAGCCTTTACGTTGATTCATGATTCTCGCTCCTCATCAAATAACTCTGAAAAAATGGTTTCTGGTGCATTTAAAAAGCGCTTCGTAACAATGTAATGTATAGTATCTTCATAACGAACAGACTCAATGTCCCCATTATCAAAACTATAGATTGTAGCATTTGGATAGCCAAGCAAAATAGGTGAATGTGTGGCGATAATAAATTGCGCCTCATGCTCTAAATCTTTCATAATTTTAAGGAGACTAAGCTGTCTAGTCGGTGACAACGCTGCTTCAGGCTCATCCAATAAATAAATGGCTTTCCCCTTAAAGCGATGCATAAATAGCGATAAAAAGGACTCGCCATGTGATTGATGATGTAGGGACTTACCACCAAAAGCGGTATATTTTCTTGGATCTTCTAACAAATCAATATGACTTGCAAATTGATAAAATGTTTCCGATCGTAGGAAAAAACCATTCGTCACTTTCGGCATCCATGACAATCGGATATATTCCCCGAGTGAAGACTCCGCCTTATGTACTTCATATAAATTTTGACGACCACCACCCGCTGTATTAAAATCACAGCGATCAGCTATAGCCTCCAACAATGTTGATTTCCCAGAGCCATTTTCCCCAACAAAGAAGGTCACATTCGTAGGAAACTCTAGCTCCTGTAAATCCTGCAAGCTTGGTATATTAAAGGGATACTGATCTTTATCTTCTATAGCTCTCTGTAATATCTTACATGATTTTAAATACATTTTGTTTCCTCCCTTACTACTATTATACCGCGCTTAAACTAATCTGAAACCGACCTTTTCTCTAAATACAAGCTACACACGCCAAAAATAAACAAAAGACTTATTCCTATCAAGGAAACGGGCGACCACGATAGCCTTGTATCAAACAGCTGAAAGAAAAACGTGAATATTGGTACAAAGCATAAACTCATCATTACGCTCAAGGGCGAACAATACTGAATGCCTATCTGCAATAAATACATCGGAAGCATGACACCCACTGCTGTTACTGCGATTATCCATGAAATATTTCCCGAGAAATATTTAAAAAATATGTCGAAAGTCGCGAAAAAAGATAGTAAAATTATGCCATAATAGCGATTTGCTATAATCATTGAAGTCGTCCAGCCAGCCTCACTTAATCTCTTAGAATATATCGTACATAGTACAGCCCCAATTCCACAGCCAACACTTGCTATTAATGCTAAGATTACGAGCCATGTTATGTCCATTTGAACAGCTGATTTCCCACTAACAACTGCTACTATTAATATAGTACAAGCGATAAATGTCCCTGTGGCAATTACCCATTGTGCTTTCGGAATTGTTTCCTTGGCGAAAACGGCTAACACTAAGACAAAAAGTGGTCCAATGCCCATCTCAAGCGCACTTACAATCGCTGATTCTACATATTTTAAAGCGAAATAAAACCCCATACAGGCTAACACGGATGCGACATTCAACTTCACTACAACATTTATATTTCCCTTCCACCGATTAGCTTGTTTCTGTTTGCGTGCAAAAAAAGAGAAATAAATAGCTGTCATGAAAAAACTAATACCCGTAAATAAAAATGTTGGCACTTCTTGTACTTGCTTCGCATAGAAAACCTGGCTCATCGATGTTAGTAGCGCTGATATAACAAGTGCCATTAACCCCACTGTCGTTACCTGTTTTTTTGTTATTTCCATCCCATTGTCCCCCTTTTTTTGACACTAATCTTTATGGTTTAACATTTTGTCGATGTAGTTGGGCTTTCAAGAAGCCATTTCTAGCGAAGCGTTTCCCATTTCTCTCGTTCCATTTCCCAAAATAAAAAAACCTCGTCTCAAAAAAACATAGAGACGAAGTTATCCGCGGTACCACTCTGATTAGCTAGAAAGCTCACTTTACTATAACGGTAGTTGCCGTTCATGCTTATTTTATTCAGCATGAAAAACTCCTGGACGAGTTCACAAATGGTTTGCGATGATTTTCACCAGCCATCACCTCTCTAAAGCAAACTACATCCATTACTACTTCCAATCATTGTTAAATTATTTTCGATACATCATAATTCATTTCAACTTTTTCGTCAAGCAACTATCCAAAATAAGTTCCCCGGAAGTATAACAAATGTTCTATATTATAGGTTCTTTTCATACATTGAGTAAAACCTTCCCCTTGCTAATTATCCTCATAAAAACCATGTCTCTTTTACATTACATATAAGGAATAAAGGAAGGTTTTTTCTAGGTTAATAAAACATTTATAAGGAGAAGAATTATGTTTGTAACTCATTTCTATGAAAACAAGACGTCCGTTTTAAGTCAGCTGCTTGTAAATTTACCTACTGTCGAAGAGAACATAAAAATTAAAGGACGTAAAGCCAAAGTTGTTCAGATTACTCAAATAGACGACCACAACTATCAAATAAGTATCATTTTTGAAAAAATACCTAAAAAACAACCATTAAAAGACATTGGGAAGAAAAAGAGATAGCTCTTCCCTTTTTATTTGCCGACGCTATCATTTAATGGTAGCGTCTTACCTTTTAAAAAGCGGGTATCGGACTCTAAGAGAAAAAATCATCGCGAACCATTCTCAACTATATAAATGGCTTAAAGAAAAGTATTTGACTTTTTAATTGATAACGATTATCATTATCAATAGATTATTTCTTCACTCCGAAATGCTTAGTTCAGAATCCCCCTATTTTTTTGAAATAAGCATGTATCAAACGGATATTCTTACATCAGACTAAGAATATCCGTTTGATACATGCTTATTTCAGCAGATGTTTTGACACCCGATGAAAAAAGTTAAATTCTCCGTCGGATGTTTAATTAATTGGAGAGATTTACATAAATAAAGGAGCTGTTTTACATGGATTATCGTATTGAAAAAGACACAATGGGTGAAATTAAAGTACCTGCAGATAAAATTTGGGGTGCTCAAACACAGCGCAGTAAAGAGAATTTCCAAATTGGAACAGAACAAATGCCCATTGAGCTAATTCAAGCAATGGCCATTTTAAAGAAAAGTGCTGCGATCGCTAATCATAAATTAGGAAAGCTTTCAGAACTAAAAGCAAATGCGATTGTGCAAGCAGCTGATGAAATTTTAAAGGGTCAATGGAACGATCAATTCCCTCTTGTAGTTTGGCAGACTGGTAGTGGTACACAGTCAAATATGAACGTCAATGAGGTAATTGCGCATCGTGCAAACCAACTTTTACAAAATGCTGGAGAGGCTGAACGTATCCATCCAAACGATGATGTCAATAAATCTCAAAGCTCAAACGATACTTTCCCAACAGCTTTGCATATTGCAGCAGTGTTAAAAGTTGAAGATTATTTACTGCCTCGACTACGCTTACTAAAAGCAACACTTGATGACAAGGCAGAGAATTTTAAAGATATTATTAAAATTGGTCGTACTCATTTACAAGACGCAACACCACTTACCCTAGGTCAAGAAATTAGTGGCTGGGCAGCAATGCTTGCTAAATCTGAGCAAATGATTGTCCAAAATATTGAATATATGAAGGAACTAGCAATTGGTGGAACTGCAGTTGGTACGGGTATTAACGCACATCCCGAATTTGGTGAGCGTGTAGCAGTGGAAATTAGTGAATTAACAGGAAAACAATTTACTTCTGCAGCAAATAAATTCCATGCATTGACGAGTCATGATGAAGCCGTTGTCGCACATGGCGCATTAAAGGCTCTTGCAGCTGACTTGATGAAAATTGCCAATGATGTTCGCTGGTTAGCAAGTGGTCCTCGTTCCGGTATCGGTGAAATTACGATTCCAGAAAACGAGCCAGGCTCATCCATTATGCCAGGTAAAGTAAATCCAACGCAAAGTGAAGCAATGACGATGGTTGTTACACAAGTCGTTGGCAATGATGCAACCATTGCCTTTGCCGCTTCTCAAGGTAATTTTGAGCTAAATGTCTTTAAGCCAGTCATTATCTATAACTTCTTACAATCAACTCGGCTACTAGCAGACACCATGAAATCATTTAATGATCATTGTGCTGTCGGCATCGAGCCAAATAAAGAAGTGCTTGACCATAATTTACGAAACTCATTAATGCTTGTAACCGCACTAAACCCTTACATCGGTTATGAAAATGCTGCAAAAATTGCGAAGAAAGCCCATACAGAAGGGACAACATTAAAAGAAGCAGCGATTGCATCTGGTTTACTAACAGAAGAACAGTTCGATGAATACGTGGACCCTGCGACGATGATTTATCCAAATGTAAAGTAGCAGGAATGCAAGTTAATCACACAGCACCTTCAAAACATTAATATCTCAACGTATATTACTGCATGTTTCTGGGGCTTAGTGGGGCTAATTAAAAACGATTTGGTGGGCATGTTTATAGGAATGCGTGATAGAGATTGGGGCTAATTGCTTCAATCTTTTTTGTTGGTCCATTATAAAAAATAGCACTGTTTGACACAGTGCATTTCTAGGTCCATTAGATAACCCTTCACAGATAATTGTGGAAGGTAACTTTATTTTCAAAATAACTACAGTTAGCACAAAGATAATCTTTATTTATAAATATAGCACTGTTCATATTTGACCAAGGAATATGTTCAGAACATCTTTCGCATTTATCTACATACTTATCACGTAAAATACCATTCTCTAAAAAGACATACCATTGTTTATCCGATAAACTTTCAGGTCCATTTTTTATGACAAGCAACGATATTTCTAACGCTTCACCATCGTCAAATCTATTCTCGCTAATTAGTTCTTTCAAATATGAAATAAATTCAGATTCTCTTATTATTCTCTGTTTAAGCTGGTCGCTTTGCATAAAACCTCTCCTTTTTTCATCTACTTTAATTCGATAAAAGGAAAAGAATCCCCTTCCAATATATCGACAAACATCCTATTCACATGTCAACCATCCATAAAAAATTGCCCCCTTATCAAATTAATAAGAGAGCAATATATAATTCATAATCTATCACTTATCTTCAACTGACTTTAATAGATTGGCTTTAAAATACCTACGGGAAGCCAAATACATTGATCGTCATTTGCTTCCAAGTTTTCCTTTACACATAGATAAGCATTAATTGAATCACTCACTGAATAAACAATGCTTCCTTTTTGCATGACTTTTTCAGTTTTAGAATCTATTAATGGATAGGATTTCGCATCGGTATCTTCTGTTACCTCATAACGTACACCTGTTTTTCTAAATTTTGTATCAGCTACTTTCATATCTGAACCAGGATAAGACTTTTCACACTTTAGCCCTTCCCCATCGCTCTTGCAATATTTCAACGTTTGATTACCATTCATATCAGTTATTGATGAATCACGCCATTCGGTGAACATTTTCCCATATCCTCCGCTATCACGATTAATGTTTATATAAGTTGGATTTGGATAGAAGGATGCGCGAATTTTCATTGGAACTTCTTTAAAAACTACCAGATTGGTTGCTTGTACCCGATATTGCCCCATTTGATAAAATGTTTTGCCATCATATTTTTCAATATCGTACGTTTTAAAGTAATTATTTCGCTTCACCACTAGCGAATCAAATGTACCATCTTCATTTTTCTTGTATACCTTGATGTCTTTTGTAAAGGTCATTTTTCCTGTTTGGTCTTTATATACATCTGCTCCATCATACCTTACGATAGCCTCTGATTTTGTTGGATTTACTACTGCAAATACGAATGCTGTTAGTAACACAATAAATAATTTTTTCATTATTCTCTCCCTACTTAACTTATTTTGAAAACATTATCCACTAGTATTATATACCAATAATCTAATATTCTACCAGCAATGATATAATGATTAAAATCTCAATATATTCTCCATTGTCAGTTTCTCTTTACTATATTGTAATTACTGTCCTCCACAATTCATCGTTCTACTAGCAAGATAAAACTCATCGCTATTCTTTGTGGATTTGCGGTATTAGTTCCCTATTTTTAGCTAGACATAACACTAATTAATGTTTTATTATAAAACGATTAGAGAAATTGACATCAGCAAATTAATAAATTGTAGTGAGGTGTTCTTTAATGACAAATAGTAAAATGAATCCGAAAGTTGATGAATTTTTAAGTAAAGCTAAAAAGTGGCAAGAAGAATATTCGGCGTTGAGAAATATTGTACTTGACTGTGAACTGACTGAAGAATTTAAATGGATGCATCCTTGTTACACGCTTGAGAACAAGAACATCGTGTTAATACATGGATTTAAAGATTATTGTGCGCTTCTTTTTCACAAAGGTGCCTTGTTAAAGGATGTACATGGGATTCTAATTCAACAGACTGAAAATGTACAGGCGGCGCGTCAAATACGTTTCACTAGCGTTCAAGAAATAGTTGGAATGGAATCGATCATAAAAGACTATATTTATGAGGCCATTGAAGTTGAAAAAGCAGGTTTAGAAGTGCCAATGAAAGAGCATAAGGAATATATAATTCCTGAAGAACTTCACAATAAATTCGATGAAATGCCTACTTTGAAAACTGCCTTTGAAGAATTGACGCCAGGACGACAAAGAGCATATATTTTACATTTTTCTCAACCTAAACAATCCAAAACGCGCGTGTCTAGAATTGAAAAATGCACGCAGCAAATTCTCGATGGAAAAGGATTAAATGATTAAGTTTATGGAGTCACGCCTTTAAATATAAAGTCCAATTTCAAAATTAAGAAATTGGACTTTTATCATTACAAGGGAACAGCGCTCAATGTCCTTAGACTGCTTCTATTCTTCATAACTGTTAATCAAATATTGTATCTTTATTAGGATTTCTTAAAAATTCAAAAAGCATTTTGATCTGAGGATCTGTATTTCTCCCTAAAGAAAGCTTCAGTAAATGATCTTCATGATAAAAGTTTACTCCTTTTGTCTCCAAACCATTTCTTGCATGCCCACCAATAACCTCACATTGAATAAACAATTTATAATAATGATATGGTTGAGGTGGATGAGGATGCTTATTCATATCCAATACAGCAAGCAATTTCGTAGGAACTACATCGTATCCCGCCTCTTCTTTAATTTCTTTTACAATGTTTTCACTAGGCGACAAATCTATATCACAGAAACCACCCGGCAAAGACCATCTATCATCAATTTTTTCTTTTACCAGTAGTATTTTATTGTTATTAAATACTACTCCTCGAACATCTATTTTAGGTGTTTGATAACCCGTTTCATTAGTAAATAAATCCTTTATTTTCTCCAGTTCTAATCCAGTGTATTCTTTCATTATCTCAGCACTTTGAAAACATTCTGAAAGGTATAATAACAAATTGGTAAAGTATTTGCCAAAGTTCCATCGAAGTCAAAAATAATAGCTTTCATACCATCCACCCCTCCATTTCCAACATTATCAAATGAAGGTTAATTTATCAATATATAGACTACAGGAAAAGTTTAAAGTCAGATATCTCCATACGAATGCTTCAAATATTGAGTCAGACCAGCAAAATAAAAGAGACTATCTGTTTAGTCAATAGCCTCTTCAATAAAATAACAGGTGTGTTGATTAACCATTTTTATACATCCAAAGAGGCTGATTTCCGCTACGGGCTACTCGCTTTCCTGCGGGCGAGCGTCGAGCCGCTTCCTCCGCTTCGCTCCGTGCAGGGTCTCGTCTGTCTCGCTTTCCCGCGGGAGTCGAGTAGCCCTACGCTACAATCAGTTAAAATGGAAATATATTGGCAAATTGGTAACGAAAAAATCCTTTTATCGCTCAATAATAAACTTATTTTTTCCTAATCAACACGCCTGATAAAATAATAAAACGATTATACTTCTGTTCTGCCAATTCTCGGATATCACTTAATCTTTTCCAGCTTTTTAACCCCCTAAATTTTACTCTTCCCAGAACAATTCATCTAAGGTTTTATTTAACGTTTTACATATAGCAATACATAAATTCAAAGTCGGGTTATATTTACCTAATTCAATTAAACCGATTGTTTGTCTAGTGACCCCCACTTTTTCAGCCAATTCACCTTGTGATAAATCATGTTCAATTCGAGCCATTTTTAAACGTATGTTTTTCATACTGATCACCACTATCTTCATCTTCTAACATTCTTTGAATAACTCGATCACTTTTCTTTTTAGCAAGCCCATAAAATAAGATTAAAATTCCGGCAATAAATGATGAATACATGAACAGTGATACAAAAAATACCATAAAGAAAAAATATATTGCTTGTGGAGTGCTTTCTGCATAGTTGAATGCACTGTTAACACCCATAATAATTGCAATAACCATTCCAATAGCCACACCGAAAATAATAAATTTAGTACTTAATTTAAATTTACTTGCACTATCGTGAATCTCTACTTCATCAGTAAATATGCCGAGATAGGCTGCTCTGCCACAATAGTAAACAGCTGAGAATATTAAAATCAACCGCTCTGTTAATACATTTTGTGAGGACACTCCCTCTGTTATGAATTTTATTAGGATCGATATTAAACATATTAACATGACAAAGAAAAAAATCTCTTTATAAATTTTATTTTGCTGATTTTTAACTCTTTCGTCGACTTTTTTACTTTTCCAAAACATAAATATTTTACCTCCCCTTATTTTATAATTTTAATTATACAAAATATTTGTCTTTTTGCAATGTATACATTGCATTAAGTTAATTATATCTTTCATTAATAAAATGATACCCTTTACTAGTCTGTTTCCATAGATGTTGATTTAACAAATGACAAAATGAAAAAAACCACTCATCGTGGAGTGGTCATGTTTATTATCTTTATCAAATTTTTAAACTTCAATCTATCAGTTAACTCTGAAGTTAATATGATCGATTGGCCAACAGATGATACTTGTTGTACCCATTATTTTTTCTTTCGGAATGAACCCTACCTCAGGAAATCTACTATCTTTACTTATGCGACGATTATCACCTAATACAAAGTAATGCCCTTCAGGTACGGTAGTTTCACCTAAGTCTTGTTCTAACGTAAAATCATAAGTAAGTGTCCCAGAATCTGTTAATTCCTTCTTGTACTGATCTAAATAAGGTTCACTGTACTTTTCACCGTTTATGTATAATTGATCATCCTTATACTCGATTTTATCTCCTGGCAGACCAATTATACGTTTAATATAATTTTCTTCTTCATTCATTTTAACAACAACAATGTCAAATCGATCAATCGCTTTAAATTTCGGACCGATTATGTTAAGCATAACACGGTCTTTGTCTTCCAATGTCGGCATCATAGATTCACCTTTTACAAGTACTGGAGTAAATAAAAAATGCTTGATTAAAAATGCCACCAATAAAGCGAATACAATTGCCTTTATCCATTCAACAAACTCATTTTTTTGTTTTCCCTGTATTTTTTCCTCCAAAATTTCACCTCCTACTATTTCTCTTATTTAATACGTCGTATATTTAAAATAGTTTCAATTTCAAACCCCAAATAATTAAATATTATATTTTTTTGGAAAGTCACTATAAACAAAGATCAAGAAAATTTTTAATCACCATCGCTATCAGAAACGATTAAACGGCCTAAGTCCCTTAAAGTTCAGGGCTCAAACCGCTGTCATTACCTGAGTTAGTCTGTATCATAGAGTACCATTGTTCTTTCAATTGATTTTGAATCATTGACAGTACCTCTAAAAACAGCTCTTCTTTTGATTTATATAGCTTGCAAAAAGTTTCCGTTGATATTCCAACTTCATTAGGAAGTGTAGCGATACTAGTTAATTTAAATCCTTTCGTTTTCCAACTCTGAGCACAGATATCACGTAACTTTGTTTAAGAAATGGCCTATCTTCTTCAGTAAGATTTTTAGCCTTCAGATCGGTTCCTCTAATTAATATCATTTAGATCAGTCCCTTTCATTTCGTACTTTCATTGTACGAATCGACTTTCTCTTTTTTCTTACTCAATCCTTACAAATTTATTAATTTATAACTGAAGGTGAACTGAATAAGCAAGCTAAAAAACCCTCCACAATTGATTGTAGAAGGCAATAGAATAATTTATTTACGATAAGCATATTTCTCGGCGTATTATCTATCTCTTAATACAGCGTGCTTAATCACGAATTCGGCTTCGTGCCAAGACTCCTACCGCCGTCATTTTCCCAACGATCAATGTCCCAAACAACATCTTCCAAGCCGTCTTGTATTTCTCCGCTAGGAAGGGAACCAGTTATAGAAATACTCATATTATCATCAATGACATGTTAGACATCATCCTTTTTAATAATATTTCATATTTTATATTATGTAATGTTATTTGTTTTGTTCATCACCAAATATGGGTTGTTTTATAGCTAAGAACCTTTTTTAGAATTATCCTTTAATTCTTCCCATGACAATCGTATTATAATAGTTGCCATCTGACAGGAGTTTATCATTTTTTAAGACACCTTCTACTTCAAAGCCAAGCTTTTTATAGAGCAAAATTGCTTTGTCATTTGTCTCTACAACATGCAAGGCCATTTTTTTAATGTCATTAGCGTCAGCCCACTCCACTGATGCTTTTAAAAAATTCTTCCCTATTCCATAGCGCCAAAACGCCTTTAATACACCTACACCAAATTCTACTTTATGAGCAAATCTTTTTAATGGAGACCCCTCACATCTAGAAAATCCGACGATTCGATTATCGACCACTGCTACTAAACACAAATTCCTTGGACTTTCTGTGTCTTCCTTAATGATCTTTTCAAATCCTGTCGCATCGATAAAGCCTTCCCCTTGTTCTCTATCGAAGTTTTCCGTTTCTCCATCAAGTTGTAGCCTCAGATCTGATAATGCTTGAGCATCTTCTATATTGGCAGATCTAATTGTATAATGAAGTTCGTTTACATTAAATTCTTGGCTGTTTATGAGCATTATTGAAACCCCTTTTTACTTATTTTGAAAAAAGTACATGGCTGAATGTTCACGAATCGATTGTGCCAAACGGACTCGTGGTGCTTTATTATTTGCTGTGCATTTAATACATGACTATCTAGTGTGGTATGTGCACCTTCAACTAAAATATTGTGATGGTATCCATGGCTGTAAGCATTACGAATGGTCGTATCAAGACAAAATTCTGTTTGAGCACCCGCGAAAATAAGCTGTTCAATTTGTTGTTCCTGTAAGTATTGCGCTAATTCCGTTTGGAAAAATGCATCCCACGTTGTTTTTTGAATCACTTTATCCTCTGGTTGACGTAGAAGCCCATGATATAGATCCCAGCCAGGCTTGCCAAACGCAAAATCGTCGTCTTTATTTGAATCCGTATGCTGAATAAAAATAATCGGAACTTCGCTGTGCCGTGCCCAAGTTATTAACATATTAATATTTTCTAATACTTTTTCATAATCAAATAAGTAGTTTTCACTATCCAAAAAGAATGCTTCCTGCATATCCACTATAATTAATGCCTGCTTCATATAGTTCTCCTTTAAGAATCTGACTTTGATTCTCTTATTGTACAAAAATCTATTTTCCATTTAAAGAGAATTATGATAAAAAAAGATAACCCTCCATAGCACGATGCCATGAAGGGGGTAAACAATATTTTATTTCATTAATTCCTCAACAAATTCAACTGGTACATATGTTTTTTTTGGTTCTAATAAAGCTGGTGCTACTTTAAAATAACGAAGTGCTTTATTATAGCCATATTCTTTTTGACCACGTGTAATTGTATATGATAATGCGCCTTTAGAAATAATAGCGCCTTTTCCTGTTGATTCTACTTTATAGCCTAACTCTTCGGCAATTAAACGTAGTGGTACCATTTTAGTACCTTCAACCTCATAAAAGTCTTTATTTATAATTTCTTGTACAGCAGCTTTAGATGGATCTACTTCACCTGGCTCTTGTGCGATCGTATCTAAAACGACAACTTTTGAAGGTGGTGTTTGTGCTGGGATGCTCATTGTTGCAATTGTATAGAACACTAGTAAATGTTGTTCTGCTAAATCCTCAGCCTTTACTTTTTTACCAGACAGGCTAAGTAATTCCGTTTCTTTACCAACATTTAGTTTTAATGTGTTATCAGTATTCACTAATTCTTTATTGAAAAAGTCAACTTCAACAATTCCCATTTCTTTTGTTTCAACAATAATTACTTCTGGGTTATATTGTGGTGGATAAATCGTTAGCATTGGTTTATTTGCATACGTGTAAGCCGTTACTTTATCACCTTTTTGTAGTTTAACTTCTTTACCAGTATTATCGAAAACTAGCGTATCGTTATTTACGACAAAAACATTTGTATTTTTGTCCTCTTTAACAGTGTAATATGTTGAATCCTCACGTTTTTCAACACTCTCAATTGTTCCAGCTATTTTAATAAAAATAGGTTGAACTTGTGGATTTTGCTCATTATTATCTTTAGCGTTCGTCACAACCGCTTTCCCTTCGTTCGCTGATGCAGTTGGAGCTACTATAGCGCCCCCGATTAATAATGCTGACATGGCAAATGGTACGACTTTCGTCATTTTCATAAAAAAGCATCTCCTTCATTTCACGAATTCACTGTAGTAGTCGGTTATAAAAGAAAAAGGTTACAACATTTCCAACATTTTTATCATTCCCCTAAAAAAGCCGTGATTCTTTTTACAATAAAGAATCACGGCTGTCACTCATACTATTTGGATGTGTATTTTGTTCGGTTCGCGGGTATTCGTTCATCTTCCGCGGGTATTCCCCTGCTTCGCGCGGGTATTCACTCATCTTCCGCGGGTATTTTCCTGCTTCGCGCGGGTATTCGTTCATCTTCCGCGGGTATTTTCCTGCCTCGCGCGGGTATTCGCTCACCTTCCGCAGGTATTTTCCTGCCTCGCGCGGGTATTCGCTCACCTTCCGCGGGTATTTCCCTGCTTCGCGCGGGTATTCGTCCATCTTCCGCGGGTATTTCCCTGCTTCGCGTGGGTAATTACATTAAATTACATCAAATTAAAACATGAATTGCAGTAGATTTAGTATACGCTGTAAAAAGTATTCACGCTCATTTTGCTTTTTTCGTATATCCAAAGCTATATCTGGGAGATCAGTAATGACTCCATTGACATTTTTCCGAATGAATTCTTGTAATGATCGGTCTTTATTCAATGTCCAGACAAATAAATCAATCTTTTGTTGCTTCACCTCTGCAATTAGTTGATCTGTTACCCATGCTTCCTCAAGTGAAATAAAATCAACTGTTTCATCCATAGGCCCGATATTTAAAGCATAGACAATCCCAACACGTAAGTTCGGCGCCAATTTTTTTAACTGTGTCATCATTTGTGGATCTGATGATTGCACATAGAACGTATCGAGCACCTTATAAGCCTTTAGTTTTTCTACTAACTTGGGCAATATATCTTCCGTTTCTTTACCATGAACTTTCAATTCAATTAGTAAGGAAACATTTAGCGTTTTTGCTACTTCAATAAAATCATCTAAAGATGAAATTTTGTCATTAAAGCCATTAGCATGAATCGTTAATGTCTTTAATTCCCCGAGCGTCATATTGGCGATAACACCATTTTTACCAGTTAGTCTTCTTAATGTTTGATCATGAAATACAACGAATTGTCCATCTACTGTTTGCTGAATATCGATCTCAATTAGATCTGCACCTGTACTTGCTGCACTGACAAGGCCACTGATCGTATTTTCCACATTACCGGTCGTGTAGCCACGATGAGCAATAATTTTGGTGTCCGGTGCATAGACACTTTTCTCTAACGAAATACTATTCATCACACTTAATACGATGAAAACAACCACAACGATGAAGGACAATGGCTTATAGCGACGTTTCTTAAATTTCGGTGTAAACCTTGACTTGCCTAACACAGATGTATTATAGGTAACAGTAACAGCCACCATTACTTGTGAAAACATTGCTTGCAATAAACTAAATAACACGACGAAGACCATTTCTAAAAAAGCAAGCGTAATTCCTGCTGTGACAAGTGCTGTACTCGGTATCAAACGTTCCAAAATATATAATGGCAAGGTGCTTATAATCGTAATTCCAAGCATCACAAGTAAATGAACCGTAACAATCATAGCGAATAATCCAAGTAGTTCTAACAAGCCCCGCATTGAAAAACGCCAGCTCTGTATTAATGAACGTAGTATTGATATTTTGGGCTGGATTGTAAAAATCGGCAAAGCCAAAATGCTACGTATCCCCACGATTACTAAAACAATTACTACAACAGCATAAAGTAAACGACCCGAACGACTGCTCAATATTTCATCTATTAAAAAATGCGGGATAGACATGGCTTGAGTTAATGTTAGTGGAAATATAAATGAAGTTAATGGCAATAAAAGGGCAATATAAATAATGAAAAATATAACTTGAATACTAAAAAAAGAAATAACCTTACGATTGAGCTGCTGCCATATGTGTAGATATCGATAGCGAATTCCCCTTTGTTGATAATAGGCCATTAAAAAAAGAAAGCCCATTTCATAATAAATAAATAGCAACATGAGCATGATCAAAAGAATGATCATCGAGATGACAAAGGGATGCACCATAAAGCTTTGAATATTTTGCTCCGTAATATGTGTGTAGCCCGTTACTCGCAGCATTAGCTTAAATACGATAGCCGTCATAGGCACAATTAATATAAACTGAAATAACTTAATCAGTGCGAAAACCTGTAAATAATCAATGCGATACATATAAATATTGTAGACAGCTTGTCGCATTACTTGTCCCTGTTTGTGCATTTACTCACCCCAGTCATACCTATCGTATCCCCTATCTTAAGCATCTTTGCGATTTTTATAAGCTCTTCCTATGGGATATATTTAGCCATTTATTTCAAATTACTTTCCGCTCTTGAAATACAATATGTTCCATATAATATGCGTGAAAAAATGATAAGATTTCTGTATTTTTAGTGTCTATAAAGATTTTCTTGAAACTTTTTTGTATGTAACACAGTAAATAATACAATCGATACAAATTAAGGGGGGTAGTAATTATGAGACAAACAATTTTTAACATTGAAGATATTAGTACATCCGTACTTCTTGTAATTTTCCTGGCCCTGTTTTTCGTGATGATTAATATGATAAAAAAAATGAAATCTACAGCTCCTGTGCCTCCCCAGGAAACTCTCCAGCAAAAAGTAGATGATTTAACAACTCGAGTGAAAATGCTAGAGCATCAAGTGAAAGATTTATCAGAAAGACGCTAGCTTCTTAAAAAATTATTGTTACATGAAAAAACGCTGTAAAGTTTGTTCTTTACAGCGTTTTTCATGTTCTTATAAAAATATTATGTCAATGAAGACTATAAACAAAGATTGATTTTCACTCCGAATTGGCGCTTTCCGAGGGAGTCGCCACTCTCCGTGAAAAATCAACGGTTCCTAATCAGGGTGAGTCGACAAGCTGAAACCAACTAGCTTTTATTAAACTTTCCTTACCCAGAGACAGAAAACACAACAGTTTCGACGCTGCTCACAAAATACTTAATGGCGAGAATGAAAAAAGGGACATAAAAACACCTGTCCTACCACTATGCTTTCGCACATCTGGCCCAAGCGGCTAACTAGCTAAAGAGGCTGGGACAAAAGGATTTTAGCCAATGAAAAACCCGAACTATATTACGAAACGCTCATTCTGTGTTTCGTAATAATTCGGGTTTTCTGTTTATATTCTTTGTTAATTTAAAAATTATCCGTCTTTCATAAAGGACAAATTAGTTATGCCCCAGCCTCTTCTCATAAACGATACGGCCATCTACAACCGTATAGGCGACTTTTACTTGTGGAATGTTTTCAATATCTATCGTAAAAAGATCCTCTTCTAAAACAGTGAAGTCAGCTGTATAGCCTTTTTCAATCTTACCTCGAACATGGTCTTGAGCGATTATTTGTGCAGCTCCTACAGTATAGAGTCGTACTGCCTCAAAGAGTGAAATTTTCTCTGCTGGACCGTAGCCGTTATGGGATTCCCCAAAATTCCGTCTTGTTACTGCAGCATATATACCATGTAAGGGATTTGGCACTTCAATCGGGGCATCACTGCCACCTGCAACAACTAATCCACGATCTAGCAGCGATTTTAATGGGTGCAAGCCTTTTGCTCGTTCCTCCCCTAGCCTAGCTAGTTCTGCCTCATACTCTCCCTGCACAAATTGCGGTTGCATATCCACTGCGACAGGCAACGCAGCAAGTTTTTCTAAAATATCTTCATCGACTAAGCTACAATGAATAACACGATCTAATTGACCTTCACGAGGTGGATAGGCGGCAAATACTTTTAAAATTGTTTCAATGGCTAAGTCGCCAATTGCATGCACTGCCACTGTTTGTTCATGCTGACGTGCAAGTCGGACATATTCCTCTAATTGTGCTGTTGAGTGTACAAGCATACCGCAATTGCCTGGTTCATCACAATACGGTTCACGAAGAGCTGCAGTACGTCCTCCAAAGGCACCATCGACAAAAATCTTCATGGCACCAAACTCTACATACGGAGAAGATGTTTCTTCCATCTTGGCAACTTCTTCAAATACCGTGTGGTGTTGTAATAAATGAACTTTAAACGATTGCTTTGCCTCGACGATCTTTCGAAAAGCATGTATTGGTTGAAGAGGTGGTCCATAATAGCTTAAATCCTCAGAATGACCACCTACTAAGCCATATGATTGCAAGGAGATTACCGCCTTTTCGAGAGCATCCTCAATATACTCAGGCGTAATATGAGGCATATGGTTCACAATTATATACAATGCTGCATCTTTTAAAACTCCTGTTAGCTGTCCATCCACCTTATCAATGACGCCACCTTCTGGAGATGGTGTGTCCTTTGTTATTCCCGCAAATGCAAGCGCTTTGGAATTAGCCAAAATTAAATGATGGCAGCTGCGCTTAATGATTAAATGTGCTTCACCAAGTGCATCAAGTTCCGCTAATGTTGGGAAAATAGGATCTTTAAATTGTGTCTCATTAAGCCCTATCGCAATCACCCACTCATCAGCGGGAACTTCTAGCATCCGTTCACGAATAATTGCTAGTAGCTCGTCCTTACTTTTGACGTTCGATACATCAATATGCTTTAATTTTTCCCCATAGCCAATAATATGTAAATGACTATCAACAAAGCCTGGGTACATCACATTCCATTGTAAATCTTGAATAGATGTAGCATGTGGCGACAAGCTATCTACTGAGCCTGTCGCCACAATTTTTCCATCTTCTACAAGGACTGCTTCAACTGTTTCGCCAACTTGCGCCATCGTGTAAATTGTTCCACCTGTCCATAACGTTGCCAAAACAATTCTCCTCCTATGCAATCGCTTCTATTAAATGTGCACTTTCTAAACGTCGACGAACAATTACGCCAACCCATGCTGCTAGAACAGCTTTTAGAATACCGACAATGATAAATGGTGCCACGCCGCCCATAAATGCTGCTGTCCAACTTAAGTCTCCTACAATTTTTAACCAAACCGTTCCAAATGCTAATGTTACAACCATCCCAATCAGGTTAGCAATAATAGCGTGGAAGATTGTAATGCCAAATTTATCTAAGTAATAGCCCATAATGATTGCCGTAACTAGGAAGCCAACAATATAGCCACCAGTTGGGCCAACCAAAATTGCAAATCCTCCCGACATACCACTAAATACAGGAAGACCCACTGCGCCAAGTAAAATATAAATCAGTACTGAAAACGTACCAAGTCTTGTCCCTAAAATCGTTACGATTAAGCCTACTGCTAATGTTTGTCCTGTAATCGGTACAGGTGAAAATGGTAATGGAATGCTCACTTGTGCTAACACTGCGATAATCGCTGCACCAAATGCCGCTAACACATAATTATATGTACTACTCTTTTTCAAACTAAATTGCCTCCCTTTGTACGTTAACTCATGTTGTAAATAAGTTAACACAAAGATAAAGCAAATAAAAACCGTTGTCAATCTATTTTGAAATATTGCTATAAAAAAAGAAATTGCTATAGTGAACTAGCAATTCCCCTTCACAAAATTACCAAAGCGGAGTGTTGATAGGATCATCTTCTTGTAAATCAAACACATATGGTGCTAATAGACGATAATAAATATAAACACCAGCTATAAAGAAAATGGTCCCGATCGTAATATTATCAAAAATCATATGCATTAAAGCCATAAGAGGAATCGGGAACGTTAAAATGCCACCCATTTGCACAGATTTCTTTGTACGATATTGTTTTTTCCCACAATAAGGACATTCGAGTTGCCCATTTTTTCGGTACATTTTTCGAGCTTGCTTCTCTGACCAAGTTTCCCCACACTCAATACACACTGGTAGGCCATATCCTTTCTTGATTAACACACGTTTAACAATAAAAGCAATCCCCACCAAAAAGCTAAAGAGCAATATACCTTTTACGAAATCGTATTGTAAAAATGTCCATATACGCCATGTATCCGCTTCTTGCTGTAAACTAGCTGCTTGATGACTTCCTGAACTTTTATCGTGTGATAATAAATAACTAAAACCAATGACAAAAATCGTAAACGTTGCGAGCACCACACGATATTGCCACGGGCTACTTCTTCTTTGTTTAGTTTTACTACGCGCTTTTTGAGCAATTGCTTGTTTTTTTTCATCTGTAAGCTTTACATCCCGAAGTTCATTTAACACATCTTCTTTAAATTGATTCATGGCGTAACACCTCCCAATCATAATCACCGATTGCTGTTGCAAGTTGCTTTCTCGCACGTTGTAATCTTGTACGTATTGTTGCTTCTGGACAACATATGAGCTGTGCAATTTCCACTGTCGTCATATCCTCAAAATAGTAGAGAATTAGTACTTCTCTATAGGCTACGGATAATGTAAACAAAGCTTCTACTAGCTCTCGTTTTGTGGACTTAGCAAGAAATTCTTTTTCAGGCGTGACGGCTGTCGTACGCCCTGTTATTTTTTCAAAGAGTGTCAGTCGTTTACTTTTCCAACTACGCAAATAATCATGGCTTCGATTGACCGTCATTTTCACTAAATATGTACGTAATGATGATTCTTGACGAAATTGCTCCTGCTTTTGATAAAAGGCGATAAACACATCCTGCACAATGTCTTCAGCTGTTGCTTCATTTTTCACATATAAATAAGCAACCTTCAGTAAATAGTCACCGTGCTCTGCAATAATTTTTTCGATATCCATTTGTTGTCCCACCTTCTTTCTAAACTACTGACGGATGCCACTTCATTTCCGATTCATTTTTTCAATAAAATTTTTTAATAGAAAAGAATCTGCAAAACTCCAACGACTATTCGTTGAAATGAAGCAGATCCTTTATGATTGAAAAAAATATTTCGTTGCTGATTAGAATGCTTTCATTTAATAATCCACTAGTACCATCATCTGACCTGTTTATTTACTATTTCCCACATCACTATATTGATTATATAACGTAATTTGGTTACGACCATTGCGCTTGGACGTATACAGTGCTGTGTCCGCGTTATGAATCAGCTCTGCGACCGCGATAATCTGGCCTTGATTGTTTGTACTTAAGCCAATACTAAATTCCAAATGAACGGTCTCATCATTGATTGTTAAAGACAGAGAGTTTAATGTTTGATAGAGATTTTCCGCCATCATTTGTACAGATTCACCTTCCTGTAATTGACAAAGAACAATAAACTCATCTCCGCCAAAACGAGCAACTATCGACTCAAATGGTTGAAAATAGTCTTTTAATTTAGTGGCCGTAATCGTTAAAGCATCATCACCAAATAAATGACCATTTGTATCATTGATTTCTTTAAAATAATCTAAATCAATCATCATTAATGCTAATTGCTGATTTTCTGCAGAAGCTTTCTCTACCATTTTCTCTGCATTCTCATCAAAATAGCGTCGATTATATACATTCGTTAATGGATCAATGAAAGAGGTTTTTTCTAATTGTTTCTTCTGGTCATTGTACTCCATCTCAAATAACATATGAGTATAATTTTCCCTTTGTATTTCAAGTAAAATATTAATATATTCCTTTTGTATCGAGCACAATACAATTTTATTACCTTGCTCTTCTATTAGTTTCACCAAAGAATTATAGATAGTTTGAAGCATAGATAAATCATTATTTTGTAAGGCATAGTGCTTCGACTTTTGGTACAAATCTATGGCCTCGCCAATGCGTCCTTGTTTTTCACAAAGTAAAGCATAGGCATTTATAACCTCCAATTGTACCTTGGAATAAGGTGGTTTCTGAATCATCGCCAACAGCTCTTGCAATAATTCATCTGCCTCATCAAATTCCTCCAACCAAATTTGTGCGACAGCTAAGTTTATTTTTGAATAAATTATCCCTGTATAAGGATTGTCATGCTTTGTCTCAAAAAAATTAGCATAATATAAGCTCTTTAATGCAAAATCCTTCGCTTTTTGATAGTTCCCTAAAGAGTTTTCTAAGTCGCTCAAATTATTATAAATTTTCCCCATACTATCTATATGTTGAATACGCTCAGCAATCTTTAGCCCCTTAATCATAAACTCTCCAGATTTCTTTAAATGGCCCAATGTCCCCCAATAAATGGCCGCTAAAATATAATGATGGATTAAATCGATATCATCACCATATTGAAAGGTTAATTCACGATATTGCTCAAGCACACTAATGGAAACTTGCAAATCACCTGTTTGAAAATAGCTTGCACAGCTATAGCGTAATAATAGAATTGCTTTTTTATACATACCAAGCGCAATAGCACTTTCAATTGCGGCACTACTTATTTCTATATATTCTATAAAGCGATTCGCATTATACAATTCATTTAGCGTAATCCATAATTCTTCAAACTCCTGTGTGTTCATACCGCCCCTCCTCGTATATTAACCCCTACTTCTTTAATACTATCTTTATGTGCAAAATATTACAATTCCTCAGACTCATTTATTTTTAAATTCATGAGTAAATTTTACCTCATAATAATAATAAGTGATTCTTTTCTCCTAAAAATATTAGATATACCTGTAAAAACGACTCCTTTAATATGGAAAATATTTATAATAGTACAAAAACTATAAGCCCCTGGCAAATAAAAAACAAGTCTCTGCTTTAAAGAGACTTGCTGACTGTCGTCAATGGAAGCTATTAAGATTCTTTAATACCTAATATCGCCTTTAACTCTTCTGATCTTTTTTGACTAAGATGTACAATACCACAACCCTCTTTATACACATATAGTGATTGACCGTAACTAACCCAGACATCGAAACGAACTCCTTCTATCATCAATGAATAATCTGGAGGGGTCCCCATATCTTCAGCAGGCTGCCACTCTGTTTGTCGAAAGAATTGCATAACTTCTTGTTCATTTTGGATGTTGAGATTAGTAGTGACTGTTGGTTCACTAATTTCCACATTGTTTAATACCCCGTAGTTTGTGACAATTCCATTTTCGTCTATTGACTGGCTACTATTTGATTCTAAACTAACATAATCTCCTTGCTTAACGTTGAAATCATCCATAACCGGATACCAAGTAGCTTTTGGGTACTTATTCATGATCTGCTCTTGAGAAAGGTTTTCTAGGTCCTTTGGAATAACTCCTTCAACAAATAGAAAAGCATTGGATTCTACCTCTACTTTTATGACTGTTCCCATATACATAATTCCATGTGAGCTACTATTATAATTCTTGATGCCATTTTGCTCCTGAAACGTTTTTTCCTGCTCTGCAAAATGTTTATCAAAATAACGGAGAGCATCTTGAGCAGCTATTTGTTGAACGATACCTTTTGGAAAAGTGGGGTATTTTTCTAAATAAAAGGTTTCAAGCTTTTTTCTAGCTGTATACATTGGTAACAACGGCTCCAAATACGTCTTAAAATATTTATCGACTCCTTCTTCTTGAAAAAGCTTTGCATATTCAGGTACTTGTTGTAACGTAACAAGCTCGTCATAATGCTCATTTCCCACAGCCTTTAGCTCAGCCTCAGAATATTGAAGACCAAGTGACTTCGCGTAATAATAAATGGCAACTACCTCCTTGTAGCGTTCATATGCTTCTTTTGTATAAAATTCCTCGTCTTGCTTGCTCCAATTGATGCGTGTGATTTTTTCAAAATGAGTAAACTGTATATCGTTAAACAAGTTTGCCGATTGTTTCGTCTCCTTATTCAGTAGTTGTACCATGACAAATCCAACTAAACAAAACGTCACAATTGCCGTTAAAAGCGCGAAACGAATGGGCTTTTTAGGTTTGACAGCCTGTTGCTGTAAGACTCTTTTTTTGACACGCTCTTTACTCTCTTCCATATCCCCTGCTACTTTCACCATTTCCTTTTGCCATTTATTCATGTCCAAGCACCTCCCATTCCTCTTGCTTTAAATGAGACTTTAAGGTTTCTCTCGCCCTTTTTAACCTTGTTTTCACTGTGTTTTCTACAATACCTAGAACTTGTGCTATATCAGCAATCTTCATTTCTTCATAATAGTAAAGAATGATTGGCTCTCTATATGTTAGCGGAAGCTTTAAAATAGCCGCCCCGATTTGCGATCTTTCCTCCGCTTCAATCAGTGTATCGCGCTGTATATTAGCCTTCACCGGAAATATTTTTTCTTGTAAAATTAATTTTTTATAATGCCAGCTTTTTAAATAATCCTTGCTTTTATTTATCGTTAACCGAGATAAATAAGCACGTAGCTGTCCACGTTCCTCATAATCATGCTGAGAAAATTTTATAAAAACCTCCTGCACGATATCTTCTGCTGCGTGTCTATTTTTTACGTAAAAATAGGCCAGACGTAATAAATGCTCTGCATGTTCATCCATAATTTTTTCAAGTATGCCGTCCACCTCCCCCTATTACACTATAAACGACTGCCAATAAATGACCGTTTCACTTAATTCCAAAAAATTTCAATTATTGTATTGACCTTGGAGCACACTCCAATGTTAGGATAAATTTAGGAGGTGCTCACATGCATATCAAACAGTTTGCAGCTAAGTATAATTTATCTACTGATACCGTGCGTTACTATGAAAAAGAAGGATTACTGCATCCAAATAAACAGGACAATGGCTATCGCGTGTATGATGTCACTTGTGAACATACAATAAAATTTATTTTAGTATTAAGACAGGTTGGCTTTACATTACAAGAAATCAAACAGCTTCTTACACTCGAGCAAAAGCCCATTTCAGATTCATGTAATCAAGAAACAGTACAACTATTCTCTACAAAGATCACCCACATTGAGCAGCAGTTATTTTTTTATCAGCAGGCACTACAATCCTTACAGCTCACTCAAACATTATTAGCTGAAGGAAAATATGCGGAAAATAAATTGATCATCGGTTCACTGATTGAAGATATGTACAACAAATTACAAGAAGGAAGTGGTCATTATGAAACTACGTAAAATTATTTCATTGGAATATTTACTAGCATTTTTAGGAAGTGTATTTTTCTACTGGTATTTTGAATTTTCGTTCCTATATTTTGTATTGCTGTTATTACTACCTGATATAAGCATGTTAGGCTACATTGTAAACACTAAAGTTGGCGCGTTCTTTTACAATATTGGTCATAGTTTAGTTGTTCCGGTCATTCTCTTGATTATCAGCTTTGTTACTGTATCGACTTCGCTACTAATGGCCTCTATTATTTGGCTTGCCCATATCTTTTTAGACCGTACACTAGGCTACGGTTTAAAATATGATGAAGCCTTTACTAAAACTCATTTACAGCAAATAGCTTAAGTTAGAAGTTGTGATCTTATCGGCGGTTTTGAACGTTTTATCAGCGATGTTTGAGGTTTTATCAGCGATTCTTGCACTTTTATCAGCGATGTTTGGCGTTTTATCAGCGATTCTTGCACTTTTATCAGCGATGGGCTCTTTTAACAGCAGTTCTGTTTAAGTTATTTTTACCCTTTCAAAACCAATTTTCGGAGGGATACTATGGTGTTGAATTTAGTTCTTCGTTTTCTATTAGAAATTTGTGTGATATTGGCTTTTGGATATTGGGGTATACAAGCTGGGAAAGGCATGCTCTTCAAGCTTTTACTTGGCATTGGGGCACCCGCTTTGTTCGTAGTTATTTGGAGTATGTTTGGTTCACCTAAAGCAACATATCCATTGAATGGGACTTTGCATTTTATACTTGAATTTGTGATATTCTCTTTAGCCGTCATAGCTCTGTATGCTACAAGACGAACACAATTAGCGACAATATTTGCCATACTATTCATCATTAATCAGATTTTATTGTCCGTATTTCATCAACGCTAAAAAATCCACGTTATTAGAAGTGGATTTTTTAGCTTTTTTGAAGGTACTTATAGATCGTTGTAAGGTTAGCTTTAATACCGTTTACTCCCTTCCATTCCCTATACTCTTTAGGTATACCAAATTCAGCAATAAAATCTTCCAGTGACAACTTTCGTTGAAGAGCCTCTTTTGCGCGTTGAGTCATGAAAGATAAATAATCAATTAACGTATCGCATAAAGTCAAATCTGCAATATTACCATGACCAGGTACAATTATATTTATATCGAATTGTATAACTCGCTTTAATATCGTCAAAAATTCTTCAGGATTATAGATCGGTACATGTAAATCTTCTGTCGCTAAATCACCCATAAAAGCTATTTTTTCTTTAGGTAGGTACATAAATGTATCACTCGGTGAATGTCCTCCGCCTAAACAGTATAATTCCACAGTTCTATCGGAACCTGTGATAGTCAATTTTTCTTCAAATAACAAGGATGGTAACACAATTTGTAATTGAGATAAGTCATCTAACACCTTCGACATTTCTTGATATTGGTTGATTAAACTCACTTTTATAATGGTGTCCTCTGTTGAATCGATTTGATTTTTTAGCTGAAGCAGGTACTGATTCATGTCCTGTTTTTCCTTCTCATAATCTTCAATCTTATTCTTTTCTTTGCACAATTTCTCCGTTCCATATGTAGAAATAATCGTTGTATCTGAAAATACTTGATTTCCAAAAACGTGATCCCCGTGATAATGACTGTTAATCAAATACTTTACTTTCTTACCCGTTAAACTTTCCGCTTGGCGTCTTAACGCTTCCCCCGCTGAAGGCGTACTTAGCGAATCAAAAACTAGAAGCTCGTCACCTAAATCAATTATTCCTGCATTACTCCAAGCACCTTGACCTGGTTTAGCAATGGCAGCAAACACACCGTCACATAAAGTATGCAAAGTAAAATACTTTGTTTCTACAATCCCCTGTTCCATTCATAGCCCCCTAAAAGTTTTAACATATTATAGCATTCATACTTCAAGATAAATCAATGTTTCGTGAAATTAAAGTTGTTTAATTTATTATCAAGAGCTAAATGTAAAAAGCCATAAAAAAATGGGTGATATATATTAGTTAACAATAATATGTATCACCCTTTTACTACTTGTCAACAATCGCTCCTTATAATGGAATAACGAAAATACTTTATTAATTTTGCACCCTTTTCATTAATCGCTTTAATTTATTTTCTGTATCCGTTTCCTCTACTGGTGTATAAACACTGCACCGTAAATCCATCTCACCTTGAACCTGAAGAGAAGTTAAATTAAACAACATTTTGCCTGCTTTAGCATGTCTGAATTCAATTATCATTTCTGGAGCTTTGCTCACTTGACTTTCTTGCCACAAATCCTGAAATTCTGAATGTGAATGACTCATTTCATTAATAAATTGGTTGTACCATTCATCGCCTAAATAGTGTCCATAATAGGTACGGAAAATAGCAAGAAAACCTTTCGCAAAATGCTCCCAATTGACGGCCAATGCTTTGAATTCTTTTCTAGTGAACACTAAACGAATCAAATTTCTTTGATCATTCGATATTTGTTCAAAATCTAAAAAAACATGAGCAGCTGCCGGATTCCAGCCCACTATATGGCAATGTCGATCTGTAATGATAGTTGGACAATATGTTAATTCAGTTAGTATTCGCTTTAAAGAGGGGCTAAGCTCTGATTGATTATTTTTTTGATTTGTAATTTCTGATTTTGTCCCTAATGCCAGGTCATATAAGTAGTCTCTTTCATCATTATTTAATTGTAGAGCTGTAGAAATACAATCAAGTACGATTGAAGAAACTTTTATATCTCTTCCTTGCTCTAGCCATGTATACCAAGTGGTACTTACACCTGCTAATTGTGCAACTTCTTCTCTTCGTAATCCAGGGGTTCTTCTCCGGTTTCCAGCAGGTAAACCAACAGTCTCTGGCTTGATTTGAGCACGTTTAGCTTTTAAGAATGTCGACAAAGCTTCAAGCCTAGTATTATCATTCATTTTTAAAACTCCCCATCTTATCAATTTATTCTATTAGTAATTATACCAGGATAAACTATTACTTGTAATAGGATAAAAGAGATGTAAAATACAAGTAAATCATTTATATGGAGGTATAAAAAGTGGAAAGAGTTGTGATTACTGGTATGGGGATAGTGTCTCCTTTAGGAAACAACATCCAAACATTTTGGAACAATTTGATTAATGGGGAATCTGGTATATCCACTATTGATACATTTGATGTTACTAATCATAAGACAAAAATTGCAGGTATCGTCCAAGGATTTGATGCGGATGAAGTTTTAGGAAAGAGTGAAGCTAAACGTTTGGATCGTTTTGCTCAATTTGCTTTGGCTGCAGCTGAACAAGCTTGGGTAGATTCTAAGTTAGACCTTGATCATATAGATGTAGAACGGTTAGGCGTATATGTAGGTTCAGGTATAGGTGGAATTGAAACCTTGATTGAAAATATTGATACGCTTAGACAGAAAGGGCCTAGAAGAGTTAGCCCAACCCTAATACCTGCCATTATTTCTAATGCTGCTGCAGCTCAAATTAGTATCAAGTGGAACGCAATGGGACCTTCTTTATCGCCCGTTTCTGCTTGTGCAATTGGAAATACAGCTATTGGTGAGGCCTTTAGACTAATTCGTTCTGGAGAAGTTGACGTTATGTTCACAGGTGGAACAGAGGCAGCTATAACAGACTTATCAATAGCAAGCTTTAGTAATGCTACAGCATTATCAAGAAGAAACGATGATCCCACTAAAGCTAGTCGTCCATTTGATGAAAATCGAGATGGATTTGTCATGTCAGAAGGAGCTGGAATTCTAATCCTAGAATCTTTATCTCATGCTTTACGTAGAGAGGCAAAGATTTATGCAGAAGTCATTGGATACGGAGCAAGTTCAGACGCACACCATATCGTAGCTACGCATCCGGAAGGTAAAGGGGCCTACCTTGCAATGAAATCAGCTTTAAAAAATGCAAATTTATCGCCTGAAGAAATTGATGTTATTAGTGCCCATGCAACAAGTACAAAAGTTGGAGACATCTCCGAAACGATGGCTATTAAGCAGCTGTTTGGTAAACAAGCTTATCAGATTCCAGTAACAGCTAATAAATCTATGCTCGGTCATATGTTAGGGGCAGCAGGCGGAGTTGAAGCAATTGCTTTAGCAATGAGTTTAAAGGAAGGTATAATTCCTCCTACAATTAACTTAGAAAATCCTGATCCATTATGTGATCTCGATTATGTACCATCTATTGCTCGCCAAGTGAATATAAATACGGGTCTGTCTAACTCATTCGGTTTCGGAGGTCATAATGCGGCTATTGTATTAAAGAAATACGAGTGAATAAACTTTCTCTAATAAATCTAACCGTTTCTTAAGGAAATGGTTAGATTTATTCCGTTCAATGGCCCGTTTGTTGAACAAGTAGAAAACGGAGTACCCTTAGATTTTCCTATGAGCTTTTGAATGCATCCGCCCACATTTGCGGACTAATGCTTATTTAGACTTCAATAGTATATAACTTTATTGTTAGTACATAATCAAGAGAAAAAGAAAATCCACTCTTTTTCAAAGTGGATTTTCTCATCATATTAAATAAGTCGCTTAATCAGCGTTTCATATAACGCAACAATTAATAAGCCACCAAGTATAGGGGTTAAAGAACTAAAACTGAAATAAAAACCTCCATCATAGTATTGTCCTAAGAAATGAAATTGCAGCCATGGAACGCCATATGTTTCACCGACACCGTATAAAAAAACTGTGCTAAATAGAAACAACGCTAGACATTTAATAAATTCATTTCTCTTCATACAATTCACCTCACTTAACGATGGTCATTTGTTTTGCGTATGCTACAAGGTCTTCGATTGTTAACTCAGAATTTCCAATAAAAATGCTATATTGATAACCGTTTTCCTGCCAGCTAATACTACGGAATTTATTCTCATCCATTACAGTACCTTTTTGACCTCGGATGTCCATTTCTTTTTCACCTATAATAGGCTCTACCTTAGTATCATTACTATTTGCTTTAAAAACTGTTACTGAAATATCTTGCTGACCATTCTTTGCATAATTAAAGGTATACTCTGAACGATCTTCTATCCCTTTATCTAATGAAATACCCTCCAAAGTTAGTCCATTTACTTCTGGCACCATTAAAAATTTGCCTAGCTGTTCTTTCACTGTATCCAGTGTTACTGACTTAGATTCAGGTACACTTATTTCTTCCACTTTTGTATCCTTTGGAATATCAATTGTAAATTGGGCATCATCAATTTTTGCCTTTTCATCCATTTTCGTATACTCTGTTGTCATTTTATTTCCAGCACTTTTCGTTATTGTTTTTAACGTTACCCATGTTTTTTTATCGACCCATACTTCGATATCACCTATTAAAGTATCATCTTTTTTAGCTTTCGCTACAATTTTATACGTATCTCTTCCAGCAATCTTCTCCTCTCCGGCAATTTTCACATCATGTGTATCCTTTACTGCATTAAATAGTATTTCTAACTGATCTCTTTGTGATGGGAGTTCATCTAAGCCATTTTTGCTAATATCTATTTTATGAACAGTGTTTTTAACAACATCATACATAATAACCTGTGAGCCATTGTTGACTGCGATGCTATGCTCACCATTTTCAGCTGTTGACTCAATACGTCGTTTACCATCTTTAGTCCACTCTTTGACTTGAGCTTTTCCACCAACCTCGCCCATATCCATTGTGTATTCAGCGTAATAAGTAAGTGGTTCTTTCGTTTCCTGTAATGCGTGATCAATAATTTCCTGTGGTGAATATGACCCTTCTGTATTACAACCTACTAAGCTAAATGTTAGTGCGGCAACTAAACCTGCTGCACGTAATGATTTTTTCCAATTCATTATCAAATCTCTCCTTTAAATGGTGGCAGCCAGCAAAGTACAGCTGTTCCATTGCTTTCTTTCGAGACAAGCTCTACTGTCCCACCATGCTTTTCTATTATTTGTTTTGCAATATTTAATCCTAAACCAGTGCCGCGTTCCCCAGCCTTTGTTCGTGCTGTATCTGCTTGGTACATGGGCTCGAATAACTTCTCAATATCCTCTTTTTTTACACCTTGCCCGCTATTTTGCACAATGATATACATACCATCCTGCTTTATTAATGCATTTGATACAAAATCAAAGCACCCTATAGGACACTGTCCAGCATTCACGGCTGCTAAACGTATCGTTGTACCTACTGCTCCATAGCGCCAAGCATTACTCATTAAATTGTCGATCACCCGTTGAAGCTGCTTCGGATGTACTGCATACATTCCCTCTATGTCACAAGTAACTTCAAGCATAAATCCTTGATCCTTGCAAAGCTGATCATAATCAGACAGTGCCATTTCAAAAAACTCCGCCCCATCTACTTCTACAAGTTCTAAATGATAGCTTGTCGATTGCAGTAAAGTGTACATTAGTAAATCCTCTAACATATGCTTCATCGTTTCTGACTTTGTTAAAATAATTTGTCGGTACTCGTCTTGCTGTTCTTCTGATAACGCCTTGCTTTGTAAAGACTCAGCATATGCTTGAATAGCTGTAAGAGGTGTTTTCAAATCATGGGAAATACTCGCAATCATTAACTCCTTTTGCTGTTGTTCAGCTTTTAAATGAGTACGCGCAGTTTCAATTTCGTCCTGCATGGCAAGAAAGGTTTGAGCAAGTTCTCCAATTTCATCTTTTCTTGCCACTAAATTTGATTCCACATGCTCCCCCTTTGCAAAAGCACGCATTAGCCGCATCAGTTCATGTAACGGTCGATTTAATTTACGATTAAGCAGCATCATAACTGCAAAATAAATAAGAAGAAATAATAATATAGAGCTTACTATTACAAGCCAAGAACGACTTTCTACGCCTTTTACCCAATCCGTCCTCACTAATTGAATCTCATAAATCCCAAGCAATTCTCCATCTTGATAAACAGGTTCTTTATAAGTAAAGGCATTGTAATTTTGCTTTAGCTCATATAAACCTTTAAAAATACTTTCTTTCGAATCAAACACCAACACCGATTTCAATGGATTTGAAGAATACAAAAACAAGCCTGATTTCGAGTAAAGTGTAATTGCAAGATGATCATTCGTTAATGCTTCTATATCTTTTTTATCCGCATTTTTTGTATAATACATAGGATTTTCGAGAACAGATTTTACCTGATTGAGCTCTGTTAATTTTTCGAAATACTCAGCAACGTTTTTATCTTGATAATAGGCATTAATCCACACATAAAGGCTATATGCACCTGTTATCGGTAAAACCATCACAATGAAAAAAGTAATGAGTAACCATGTTTTAATCTTCATAATAGTTCACCGATAAAGCGGTAACCCTTGCCCCATACTGTTTGTATATAATATGGTGATTTGACTGGATCTTTTAGCTTTTCTCGTAGCGCCTTTATATGTACTGTGACTGTATGTGTGTCATCTACGCTCGCCTGTTGCCAAATATGCTGATAGAGCTCTTCTTTTGAAAAAGTTTGGCTTGGATTTTTCGCAAGTAGTTTTAACAGAGCGAATTCCTTTTGTGTTAAGGCAAGTTCTTTATCTTCAAGCCGCACTGTTTCCTTTTGCCAATCAATTTTTAAGCCGTGTACAAAGGATGTTACATCTTCCGTTATTTCTTTTTTCGTATAACGTTTCCAGCGGCGTAAGTGTGAGGCTACACGTGCCTTTAACTCCTCTAAGCTAAACGGTTTCGCAATATAATCATCAGCGCCCTGCAAGCCCTCAACCTTATCTGCCTCTTCCTTACGCGCACTCATCATTAAAATAGGAACATCACTTTCCCAACGAATATTTTGACAAACCGTAAGACCATCCATCTCAGGTAACATCCAATCGACTAACACTAAATCGAACGTATCGGCTTGAAAATCAGCTAGCCCTTCAAGTCCTGTTGTTGCCCAAGTAATTTGGTATCCCTCTTGCTCAAGCGTATCCTTCACAATACGTCCAATCGCCGTATCATCCTCAATCAGTAATAGCTTTTCTTTCATCTGTTTTCCTCCTGAACTAACCTTACTATGTAAAAAGACATTTTTTCTGAACTTTACACTTTCTTTATAATTACCATAGATCTGTTTTTCCGTCACTTCTCGTTTTTTATCCGTCGTTTGGCTCGGCCTTTCCGTCGCTTCGCCTTTTCTTTCCGTCGTTCTGCCCAGCCTTTCCGTCGCCTTCTTTTCCATCCGTCGTTCTGCTCGAGCTATCCGTCGCTTTATCTTTTCTTTCCGTCGTTCTGCCCGGCCTTTCCGTCAATCCTATCCGATTAATCAAATCAAACAAAAAAGGAATGCACGCAAGTTGTGCATTCCCTCCATTATGTTAGAAAAATAAACTTAATAAAAAATAAATAGCTGCAGCCATGACTGCGGAAATTGGCATGGTGATTACCCATGTTGTTACGATTTTTCGTGCCATGCCCCATTTAACACCTTTTACACGGTGTGCTGTTCCTACTCCCATGATAGATGAAGAAATAACATGCGTTGTAGATACTGGTAAGTGAATTAATGTCGCACCGAAGATGATGGATGCAGAAGCAAGGTCTGCTGCTACCCCGTTTACTGGACGGATTTTCATAATCTTGCCGCCTACTGTTTTGATGATTTTATAACCACCTACAGAAGTACCAATACCCATCGCACATGCTGCTGCAAAACGTACCCAAAGAGGAATATCGTCTGTATGATGCAAGCCTCCTGCAATTAAAGCGAGCGTAATAATCCCCATCGCCTTTTGCGCATCGTTTGTACCGTGTGTAAATGATTGTAAGGCGGCTGTACCAATTTGCATTGTTCGGAAGCCTTTATTCGTTCGATATAAATTTGTATCTTTAAATAAAACTTTCATTAAAGTCATCATTAAGAAACCGGCTGCAAACGCAAGTAATGGCGAGAAAATAAGTGCTTGAATGATTTTTATAAAGCCGCTATAGTTCAACGCATGAAAGCCAGCAGCCGCGATGGCAGCACCCGCCACTGAACCGATCAATGTATGCGATGAACTAGACGGAATTCCAAAGTACCAAGTTACTAAATTCCAAGTAATCGCTGATAATAATGCCGCTAAAAAAACGACAGAACCTGTAATATCTCCATCAAAAGCGTTTAAGCTGAACGGGTCAACAATATCCTTTGTTAATGCTTTTGCTACCCCAGTAAATGTAATAGCTCCGATGAAGTTCATAAGGGCAGCCATATATACTGCTGTACGTGGCTTCAATGCTCTCGTTGATACAGAAGTTGCTATTGCGTTAGCTGTATCATGGAAGCCGTTAATAAAATCAAACACAAGTGCGAACATAACGACTAATATTGTTATCAGTAATATCGTATTCATTTCTTACACTCCATCTTACGCGTTACGCATAATTATTGTTTCAATTGTGTTTGCTACAGTTTGGCAGCAGTCTGCAATATCTTCAAATTGTTCATAGATACTCTTGAAGACGATGATGCGCATTGGATCTTTTTCTTGAATAAATAATTGCTTCATAGACGAGCGGAAAATTTCATCACATTCACGCTCATAGTCCTTGATCTGAATAGCATGTTTACGCATTTCAACAAGCTTTTTACTATTTAATAGCTCCATTGCTTGTACCATTTCGTCAGTACTTTTCGCAATATATGTTAAAAATTGGCGCATCGGGTCTGTAACTTCTGTTAAATTATACATGTCAAAATGAGCAATACAGCCTTCCATACCATCAATGACATCATCTAATTTATTGGCAAGTGATAAAATATCCTCACGCTCGATCGGTGTCATAAAAGATTTATTTAGCATGACGATAAGCTCGTGAATCAATTTATCTCCACTTGTTTCATATTGCTTCATTGTGTCTGCAATGTCTTTTAGTGCATCTATATTTTCAATACGTGCGTTATGAGCGTAGTAAATACCTTCTTTGACATTTTTAGAAATGTTTAATAATGCTTTGAAAAATGGATCTTGCTTGTTTGAGTTGAACATCATGTTCCTCCTGTTGAATGAATATTGTCGATTTCTGCAATCATCATAACAAAACTTTCACATATTTCTACAGATTTTTAAACATAAAATAGTTGAATTTACAAAAATGTAATATAAAATTCGCCACAATTATTTTTAGGTGCTTTTCCAAGTTGAAAACGTTGGAAACTCGATAATAAAAATTATCGATTTTTCTTAAAAATCACTGTTTTTTCTTTCATTTTTACAAAAATACTTGAAAGATCTTTTTTCCCTTCTATTTTTTCATCGTTAATAATGTTAAGGAATTGTAAACGATATTTACATTCCTCCATTGTCATTTATTACAATTCGCAGTACTGTTATAAGAAAACTGTAACTTACACAATAAGCGTTAAAGAAGGTTGTGAGTATCATACATATGGACATCGATTTACTATCACTTGTCATACTTTTAGTACTTGGTTTTATTGCGTCGTTTATCAATTATGCCTCGGCATAATTGCGTCTGGAATCGGCTTTGTGCTTAGGCCTGCATGACGCAGGTCAGTTAGCCGTTATCGCATGGATGCGATGATTTTAGGCTAACATCCTCTAAGAACTCCTTTCCGATTCCGTGACATCCGCCGGAGGCTTTAGGCCAACACGATGTGGGTCACTCAGTCGTTGCCACAGGACGTGGCGCTCTTAGACTGAGTTCCTCTATTTCAGCAGCTGTTTGGACACCCACTGGAAAGTGACTTAAAACCTGTAAATGACACTTTGCTTTCGCTACAAAAGACATTTGCTGAAAGAAGTTAAATGCTATTGTCGGTGGCGGAGGATTAATTTCATTACCAGCGCTTCTGGCCGTTGGTTTGCCCCCAAGTACTGCAATTGCCACAAACAAACTCGCCAATACAATTAGCAATGGGACTAGCATGTTAACTTTTTTACGAGCTGGCAAGGTTGATGTTAAAAAGAATAAGAAAATAATGCCTTTTATATTTATTGGTTCATTCATTGGCGCCTACACCGTGCATCTCGTTTCACCAGCTATTTTAAAACCTCTAATGCTTGTTATGCTCGTCCTTGTTACCGCTTATACAATTTTCAAAAAAGATTGGGGACAACAGCCTGAAGAGCGGACATTAAGTACTGTGAAGAAAATAGCCTTTGTTGGCGCTTTTGCTGCTGTTGGCTTTTACGATGGTTTCTTCGGACCTGGCACTGGTTCTTTTTTTATTTTCCTTTTATTAATGATAGGAAATGATTTCTTGCAGGCTGCCGGTAATGCAAAAGCTTTTAATTTCACGTCGAACTTAGCCGCGCTTGCTATGTTTTTACTTTTAGGAAAAGTTAATTTTTTATACGGTCTACCTATGGGCTTCGTCATGATTTTCGGTGCGATAATGGGTTCAAAATTTGCGCTGAAACGTGGGACAAAAATGATGCGTATTATTTTTATCATCATGACTTGTACATTAATTGTCAAAAATGCATGGGATTATTTCAGTATTCATTAAAGCTCACTGTTTAGAAATCGATAAGAAAAATACTACTGATTTTATTGACAATAATTATCAGTCAATTGACAAAATTTATTAGCGTGCTATAATACTTTTGGGCTTCACCGCATTGAAGCGAAGAAGTAACTATTAGGAGGATTAGCATGTTTCGAATTGCAGCAAAGAGTAACCCTCGATTTATCGAGGCAAGCTTTATAATAATATTAATAATTGCCACGATGGCATTCAGTATTGGGTATTTAAAAGCGACACCCCATATACCTATTTTTCTTGTCATTACACTATTAATTGCCTATGGATTACTTAAAAAAATTCCTTTTCGTGAGCTTGAAGCTGGGATGGTTGCAGGTGCAAGTGCTGGACTTGGAGCAGTTTTTATTTTCTTCTTTATCGGTATTCTAATTTCGAGCTGGATCATGGGTGGCACAATTCCAACACTTATCTACTACGGTTTTTTAACAGTTACACCAAGCTTTTTCTTTGCGATCGTATTTTTGATTTGTAGTATCGTTGGTGTTTCAGTTGGTAGTTCTTTAACTACTGTTGCGACAGTGGGCGTGGCCTTTATGGGCATTGCAGGTGCAATGGACATCTCTTTAGCTATAACGGCTGGTGCCATTGTATCCGGAGCTTTCTTTGGAGATAAAATGTCTCCGCTATCGGATACAACAAATCTTGCATCTGGTACGGTTGGCGTCGATCTTTTCGAGCATATTAAAAATATGGGCTGGACAACGATTCCAGCTTTCGTGATTTCATTCGTCCTTTATGCAATATTATCGCCAACAGAAGCAAATACTTCTTTTGAAACAGTTGAGCAATATAAAGAGGGATTACTGTCAACTGGACTTATTCATTGGTATACATTATTGCCAATTGTTGTTCTTGTTATTATGACTTTTTATAAAGCGCCTGCACTTATTACACTCGCAGTCGTCTCAGTTATCGGTGTTGGACTTGCCTACATACAAGAACCGATAGCACTATCAAATGTCTTTAAAATGCTTTTTGACGGCTATGTATCCACTACGGGGAATAAAGACGTAGATGCATTACTGAGCCGCGGTGGTATGAACAGTATGCTATCTACAATTGCCTTAGTCTTATTAGCTTTAACAATGGGCGGTCTATTATTTACGCTCGGCATTATTCAAAGTATTTTAGCGAAGGTAGAGAGCCTCTTTAAAAGTGCTGGCTCTGTTATTACTGGAGCTGCCATTACTGGGATTGGTGTTAACACATTAATTGGTGAACAATATTTATCCATCCTACTTACGGGTGAAGCATTTAAAGCACAATTTGAGAAGGTAGGACTTGCCCCTAAAAATTTATCCCGTGTCATGGAGGACTCAGGTACTGTAGTCAATCCTCTTGTCCCGTGGAGTGTTTGTGGTATTTTTATCGCTAGTGTACTAGATATCCCTACAACAACTTACCTACCCTTCACCTTCTTCTGTCTACTCGGACCAATTTTGACGATTATCTTTGGGTGGAGCGGTAAAACATTAACGAAGCTTGAAAAATAACATAATAAGATCGGTAGCTGATGAATCCGTCAGCTACTTTTTTTCTATCTCCCACCATATTAATGCCTTTAAATTCATGATGAAGTAAATTTCCTTCTTTCAATTACAAGAGTCCGATCTTAGCGGTACTCCAATATGCATTTTTATTAATTGTTCAAGTTGTTCAATATCTATAAATACTACATTATAGAGTTCTATGGAGTTAATCCATTCTAATAGAAAACCATGGAATAGAATGAGGGCTGTCACAAAAGTCACTTTTATGACAGTCTTTTCATTTTTTATTGATAAAGGTGCAAAAGATAAATTGGATAAGACTTTATTACCTTCTCTTCTTTGATGGTAATCAATAAATAGCTATCCAAAAGAAGGATTGGGATGAGTTTTTCTAACATAGGGTAGGTCGGGATTAGGAGGATTTGGTCCTTCAAAAAGCAAGATTTGATTTAAAAGAACAAGGTCATCTTGCTGGTTTTTGATATGAGGCCAAGTAATTTTTCAGCTAAAGACTGACGACTCTTGAGATAAGGGAGTTGTTTATTTCTTGTGGTCATAAAGGCAGTAATAAGCGCTTTAATCTCATTATCGGTAATGCGAGCAGTGGGCAGGACAGAGTTGTTCATGACAAAATAGCCCCATCATAAGCCCTGTTCACCTGATCCTCAAGGGTGAGTACCCGAGGTGGCAAACAAGCCGTCGAGTCCAAGCTCCTCCCTTTCTTCTTTAGTAAAAGCGGTTCCTTTATTCAAAAAAGGATTTGAAAGAACCTCTTTTCCTTTTAATGTTGTAAGAATTACATTTTCAAGAACATTCATGGGTTTCCCTTCTTTTTACAGAAAGTTTTTTATTAAGTACTCTTTAATTTGGTTATATTCATGCTGGTAAACAGGCCTTCCTATGGTCCCATATATAACCTTGACATCAAGGATTCCTAAATCCTTTAAGAAGTTTAGATACTTTCTCGCAGAGACCGTTGAAATGCCCACAACATTTGCCACTTCTTCGGTGGAAAACGGCCCTTCTTTCAATTTCTGAACCGCTTCCCAGACTTGCTTTAAGGTATCTTTAGTCAACCCTTTTGGGAGCTCTTCAACTATTGTAGCTTCATCCCTGTGCAAAAGATAATTATCGAGCTCCTGCTGGCTGACTGCTTCCAGTTTACCAGTAAACCTTGTCTTTTGCTGATAGCTGACAAGAGCAGCGTTGAATCTTTCAAATTTAAAAGGCTTTATTAAATAATCGACAACGCCGTATCTTAATGCCCTCTTGATTCGTTCCAGATCCGATGCTGCCGAAATAATGATTACATCGATTTCAAGTTCATTTTTCCGGAGGTACGCCAATAGCTCTAAGCCCTGCTTGCCCGGCATAAAAATATCCAGAAGTATAAGCTGTATATCCTCCTTTCCGAGCAAACGGAGAGCCCCATCGACTGAATTGGCTATTGCAGCCAAACGGAACCCAGCAATCTTAGAAAGATATCGTTTATTGATTTCCGCCACCATAGGGTCGTCTTCGACAATCATTACATTGATCATGCCTCTTCATCCTCTGCTTTATAAGGTATATATACCGCAAAATTCGTTCCCTTTCCCGGCTTGGAAGAAATGATTAGGTCCCCTTCTAGTCTTTCAATAGCCTGAGCTAACAGATATAGCCCGAACCCACGGTTATCTCCTTTCGTGGAGAAGCCTTTTTCTAATATTTTATTTTGCATTGCTTTCGTCATTCCTATCCCTGTATCTTTAACCTCGATTGTTAAAATATCCTCTGCGTAATCGAGCTTTAAGTCAACTTTTTTGATAGGACTGTCCGCTATTGCTTCCATTGCATTATTGACGAGATTTCCAATAATCGTTATCAGGTCCTGGGTGATTTCTTGGTTCACAGGCTGGGGAAGCTTATTGGAGCAATCAAATGATAGTGATGCACCTGATTCTCTTGCAAAGCTTTGCTTGCCAATCAAAAATCCGGCTAGAACTGGATCCTGGACATTCTCTGTTACAAAACCCAGTTCCGTTTCCCGGTGGTTAACCGTTTCACTCACATAGTTCGCAAGTGTATTATATTGCTCGGTACGGACAAGTCCAAGAATGACATGCAGCTTATTCATGAATTCATGGGCATGGGCACGTAGGGCATCCGCATAATTGCGTACACCTGTGAGCTGTTCGGCCAATAACTGAACTTCTGTTTTATCACGGAATGTAGCGATTGCTCCAACCGGCTGATTATTCACTATTACTGGTACCCTGTTTACCAAAATAGTAACCCCATGCAGATCCTGTTCCTGGTCCAGCTCAGTTCCTCCAGACTTCAAAATATGGGTTAAGCGGGTGCTAGGCAAATAATCTTCTATTTTGAGTCCCATTGGATTCCCTTCTAGACCGGCTTTTTTAAAAAGCTTTCGGGCTGCCCTGTTTACAAGGGTAATTTTTCCTTCTTGGTCAATGGCTATTATACCCTCACGGACAGATTGGAGCATAGAACTCCGCTCTTCAAGCAACCTGGCAATAGCGAACGGTTCGAGTCCCAAAAGGTTTTTTTTGATAACCCTGGCCAAGCCCACTGCACCTGTTATCCCGATAAGTATTCCGATTAATGTCCCGATCACCATGCCCATCCGGCCTTTATGTACAGCCTTCGTTACGTTTTCCAAAGAAATCCCTACTGCAACTGCGCCGACTTGTTTTCCTTGTGAATTCTTTATTGGGGTAAATGCCCGCATGGAGGGGCCGAGAATACCCTTTGAGATGGATACATACTTTTTCCCTTGAAGGACTGGCCCTTCATCTCCTCCCTTAAATTTCCTTCCCACTTCACCTGGATCCGGGTGGGAAAGTCGGATTCCTTTCATATCCATAACGACAACGAAGTTAACATGCGTTAAATCTTTTATTTGATTGGCAAAAGCTTGTACTTCTTTCGGATTTATTTCCCCTTCGAGAGACCCAATCACTTGCGGGCTAATGGAAACCATACTTGCAATATTGAGTGCCTTTTCTTTCTGTGTCTCTTCCACGCTAGAGGTAATTCTCTTACTAATTAGCAAATCGGTTATACCAAGTGACAAAGCAACGACAAAGCATACAAAAATAATAATGATGACTTGTAAACTAAATCTGCCCTTTTTCATAATCTCCTCCAGGTTATCTGTTTAAGTATAGTATGAATAAGGTTTATCCATTACATTCATAAAGACCACGAAGCTCTCTGGAAGAGCTTTGCAGTCTCTATATTAGATCATCTTATTAGTAAAATTGTCCCCGCCATGATTGAGGTAAGTAAGGAATCGTAAAGAAATAAAGATGGAGTCAACGTAAAACTATTGCTCCATCTTTATTTTTTATTCAATATTTAGGATCTGTTTTATTATGCAGGACTAGCTGTTTTTAGCTTACCCATTGACTTCTATCTAAAACATTAAAAACCTCAGACATTCAGTTTTTACTCCGCAACCGTACCGAGATTTGATCAACATATTTTAGCTGACTTTATGAGAGACGGCTATTTTGACCCTGTTTAATCTAGTTTATTATAAAAAAATGCCTGTAATTTCCTGGAATACCGAAAGTCCGATTAATTACCAGGAGTACAGGCATTTTATTTAACTATTTAATATGCTTAGGAATTAATCTTTGTCCAAATACCTACACTCTTAATTTCTTTATACTCAGGTTTCCACATAGAATCTTCAATAGCTTTTTCAACATCTTGAATATCTATTGTTGCAATTCCTTCTTGTATTGCAGCATGGACTACTTCAATGGCTACGTATTTTGAGACTTCATGAAGCTTTTCAATAGATGGCAGCAGGGATGCTCCAGGTTTACTTGTGTCTGACATTCTTGTAACCGCATAAGCAGCAGCTGCAAACATTCCTTTTGAGATCACTTCAGCTTTTGCAACAATCGCTCCCAAGCCTAGGCCCGGGAATATAAATGCGTTATTTGACTGCCCAATTTCATAAGAAACACCTTTGTATTCTACATTGGCAAACGGGCTGCCGGTTGCAATTAGAGCCTTGCCATCGGTCCACTTAATCAGGTTTTCCGGCACTGCTTCAGTCAGTGCCGTAGGGTTGGACATAGGCAAGAAGATGGGACGCTCTACGTGCTTGGCCATTTCTTCGACAATTTCCTTAGTGAACGCGCCGGCTTGTCCGGAAGTACCAATCAGGATGGTTGGCTTCACCCTTTGAACTACTTCCGATAATGAAATGATCCCTTCCTCATTCTTATCCCAGTCCTTAACTTCATCCATCTTTCTAGTATAAGGCTTCTGGAAGTACAGAACATCTGGTGTTTCATCTGTTAGTAGACCCCGATAGTCTACAGCCCAGAAACGATCACAGGCTTCATCTCTTGTCGACCCTTCTAGAACCATGGCATCAACCATTTGGTCTGCGCAACCGATGCCGGCAGCTCCTGGTCCAAAAACAACAATGCGCTGGTCCTTCAGGGATTCTCCTGTTACTTTCAAAGCAGACATAATAGCAGCAAGAGTAACAGCACCTGTCCCCTGGATGTCATCGTTGAAGGTAAGGATTTTGTCACCGTATTTGTCCAAGATTTTTCGCGCATTGACGTTGCCAAAGTCCTCCCAGTGAATGAGAACCTCTGGAAAGAACTTTCTTGCAGACTGAACGAATAAATCAATGAATTGATCATAACGATCACCGCGGACACGTGCGAATTTGTTTCCGATATACATAGGATCTGTAATCAAAGCCTGATTGTTCGTGCCAACATCCATCACGATTGGCAGAACACGGCTTGGATCAATACCAGCTGCAGCCGTGTACACGGCAAGTTTACCAATGGCAATATTAATACCACCTATCCCTTGGTCCCCAATACCAAGAATGCTTTCAGAGTCGGTTACGACGATTAAATCAATACCATTTTTTAGCTTTCCTAGATTATCAAATGCCTTTTCAATGCCCTCAGGATCCTCAATGGAAAGATATAAGCCACCTGGTCGGCTGTAGCTACGAGAGTATGACTGGATTGCATCACCTACAGTAGGAGTGTAGATGATAGGGAGCATTTCTGCTAGGTGTTCTTTCAATAGACGATAAAACAAGACAACATTGCGGTTATATAAATCATTAAGCAACCCGTTTTTGAACAGATTCGTCGTCCGCGTCGAAAATTGTTCATAGACCCTATTAACTTGTTCATCAAGGGTAAGTACTTGTGGCGGTAACAGACCTTCAAGTCCAAGGTCTTCCCTTTCCTCTTTCGTAAAAGCTGTTCCTTTATTCAAAAAAGGATTGGAGAGAACTTCTTTTCCTTTTATTGTAGTTATAATAACATTATGAGGTACATTCATGGTGTTTCCTTCTTTCTTAAAATAGCTATTCCGACAATACCGCAACCAATTAACTTAATGACCCTTTTTTATAACTAAACAAAGCAGACAGTGAAACCGCTGACTGCTTTGTCTTTGTTTTATTTTCAAATTGGCTTAAAAGCTTCAGCAGCATGATGGCCGGGATAACCGTAGATTTTTACTTTATTGTCACGCTGCGCTTTCAATTGATTTTTTAGCTTTTTTCTTTTCGGACCTTTTAAATGCATAATTAACAACAATCGGACAGAGTATTGCAGATATTACACATGCTGCTGCAACTTGTGCGGTAGCTCCTGGTGCTATGGAAGCTAAGGTTGGATCTGCTGCTGCAACAACAGCTGGTGTAGCTACAGCATTTCCTGCAGTTGATCCTGTTGCTAGACCAATTATAGGATTTTCTTTAAATAGTTTTAAAAGTAGGTAAGCTCCAATTCCAGTGAATGCAGCTATTAATCCTAGTAATATACCAGGACCCCCTGCTTTTATAATAGTTGAAAGATCCATCCCTGCCCCTAATGGGAATGAGAAGAATGGGATTAATAATAATTTACTGCTTCCAAGGAACTTTCTCATATCAGAGTCAATATTCCCTAAAATCATTCCAATTACTATTGGAATTAATACTCCTATAAGTGTTTGAAAAGGAATTGAGGCAAGACCGGATGCACCTAATGCAACTAATGTGAAAAATGGACCATCTTTTAAAGAAAATACAGCATATGCGCCTACATCAGTTTCATCACCATACGATGAAGCAAGAGATGCATATAATCCACCATTAGCATTTAATAATGCTGCAAGGATGGCTAATGGTGATAACCCTAGTATTCCGGCAGGCCCAAAAATCATTGCTACAGTTATACCTATCCCAGCACCCACTATAAATTTTCCTGTTATTAATATCGCACCTTTTTTTATTGCCTTTGGTGCTAATTTGAAATTAATTTGTGAACCAATTAAAAACATAAAACATGCCAAAATTGTTGATGATGCTTCTTTACTGAATAATGCTGTTGTAAAACTTCCAATTTTTAAAAATTGCGGAAAAAATGTGTTCGTTAATACCCCTAAAAAAAGTGGGACAACCATCATTCCACCTGGAATTTTATCAAGCGTTTTCTTAATTGGAATTTGCATTTTTACCCCTCCTAAAATAGTTTTATAACATCGAGTGAATCCATTATTTTACCGATTGCTCCGATAATTGCAGAAAGCGGTTCCAATTTTCTCGCATGTTATACTATTTTTTTCTCCCTTTGTTTTGTTACCTGTCTATCATATTCGGATGAAAATCGTTTTCATAGTTTATGAAAGTTAAATAATCCTTTTTGTAAATAAAAAAAGTAAGCGGCCTTTATCATTAATCATCGAATTTGCAAAATGGCACCTCCAGTAATCAAGGTAAGAACCATTGCATTTTTTAAAATTGACATAGTACTTTTTGTTAGTTAAGAAAACGTTTGGACAGGGAAAAAACAGGTTTTCAAAAGCAAGAAATAGCTTACGGGGTTTTTACTTGAGCACTTCCTTTATGTGGAATGCAGAAGATGAGATGAAAAAGCGGAGTACTTACACGACAACTTGCTGTAGTGAAAATGGTGTTGCCTATGCGATGAAGTAATTAATCTTGTAATAATTAACTTAGTACGATCTTTTATCTGCGTACGGAGCTTTCGGGCGTTTAATATTCTATTGAAAAACTTGTGAAAACTTAGCTTTTTATTGCTGGAAGAGTTACTAGATGTGTTCAAAAAGATTTCTTTGTATCTGATATTTTAAAAGTATCTTTCTAATACTAAAAAAAACAATCCCCCGTATTATTGTGTAAGGAGGGATTGTCAAATTCGACTTAGTATTTAAGATTTGAAAGCATTTTTTCTTATTTCCGGCTGAATAAATCTTTTCAAAGTGTGAGATTCTTAGATCTTTAAATACAGTATTCACTAATAATTAAGAGGCATTAGAAAGTATAAAGTTTGAAAGAAAATCATCTCATCAGGCGTGTTGATTAGGAAAAAATAAGTTTATTATTGAGCGATAAAAGGATTTTTTCGTTACCACTTTGCCAAT
>NZ_LITM01000002.1:233310-258475 GCF_001275675.1 Lysinibacillus sp. FJAT-14745
GCCCGCAGGAAAGCGAGTAGCCCGTAGCGGAAATCAGCCTCTTTGGATGTATAAAAATGGTTAATCAACACACCTGTCATCTCATTAATTAATTCTATCAAAAACCTCATTTACTTGTGATACGGCTCATCGAAACTAAACGTTAAATTGCCGTCTCCCCTTTCTATATGATTAAAAACATGACTTAGTTTAAAATTTGGAGGAAGTTTAGTGGATTTGTTTACTTAATGTTGGATGTAACAAAAGTGATTTAGCTCATCAGTTAATATGAGAATTTTCACGAACCTTAAGATAATGTAATTTGCATAAAAAAATCTCCAATAGTTAGAATGATGTAGCACTTTTCTCGAAAAGGAACCCATAAAATAACAAAAGAGTATGTTTTGAAATAATTGTTCAAAACATACTCTAATTTTTTTGTGTATTGCCTGCTAACTACTTAATTAGTTTGATACTTTGACTCCTAAGATGAAACCTTATCTGTTTCATTGTCCTTAGATGATAAAAACTCTTTTAATGCCTTTTTATTCTTATCTAAATCAATATCCAAGACGTCACCTACATTGACACGTTTGTCTTTATAAGAATCTGCAACAGGAATTCGTAAAGTGTCCATACCTTTAGATTTACCGTTTATTAACCCTTTTGCAATTGTAAGGATTGTTTTATTATCAACATTCGTATCAAAGTATGAATCTGCAACGCCAAGTATTTTTGGTAAATTCATTAAACTTGAAACACCGATTTGTTCTTTCACCTTACCCAAAACCTCTTGCTGGCGTTCCACTCGCCCAAAATCACTTAAGCGATCATGGCGGAATCGTACGTAGCCTAATAACTCGTTACCATGTAAAACTTGTTCCCCAGGATGTAATGTCATACCAATTCCATGGGACATTTCATAAGGAATATCAACCTTAATCCCATCCGGTGCTAACAGATCTACTATTTTAGGGAACCCTTTAAAATCCACAAGAGCGTAATAATTTACATCAATATCGAAATTTTGCTTAATTGTTTTCCTTACAAGTTCAGGACCCCCTAAAGCAAAAGCAGCATTTATTTTATTCATTCCGTGATCTGGGATGTCGACATACGTATCCCTCATAATCGAAACAAGTTTGACATCATTTGTCGTTTGATCATAGTGTGCAATCATTAACGAATCCGATCTACCATCCTCATCTCTAGCGTCACTTCCCATTAATAGCACATTAATCTGACCAAATTGCACATCCGCACCTTCAAATGGGTCAAACGCCTTTTCGTTATTTTTTATATGACTATCGTCTGCCATAGCCAATCCGCTATTGTATTGATAAACCCCATAAATAATCCCTGCTACGATTACTAATGCGAATGCTAAGAACAAATTCCTTAGCCATTTACGGCTCTTTTTGCTTCTTCTCATAAATCAATCCACCTATCATTTAACTTTAAGTTATTTTTTTTAGTAACGCCTTTGTAGTAAGTTGTACAGCTATTGCATCGTCTAAATAACCAATAGGAAATAAATAATCCGGTATTACATCTACTGGAATAATAAAATATAATAATGTACTTCCGATTACGGTTAGTTCAAAAAGTGTTCCTTTTCCCAATGTGAATTTCTCATATAGCTCTCTTAATTTACTTATAAATGGGCCTATGCTTCCTACACTCTTAATTTTTTCATCAAAATCCTTAAGGATCGTATTTTTACCTTCTTCTGTTTGTGCATATAATCCATAGCTTTCTAGTTTCTGTTCAACATGTGATACCGAAAATTGATCATCGTAAACATTTGAAGATTTAAGAAGAGCTTGTATTGCGTCAACAGACGTATGAATATCTGAATCTGAATCTGACTCCTCTTGTTTCTGTTCAATCGGGTATCCTGCTGCTTCAAAAAGATTGATTAAAGGAACTTCAAGGCAGTCAGCAAATTTTTCTAAATGTTGTGCTGTCGCCTTTCTCTTATCATTTATTATCCGTGAGATCGTAGCTGTATCGATTCCAGTGAGTTCACTAAACTTCCGCATAGATAATGAACGTTCTTTCAATAACTCTCTCAGCAATAAACCAAGTGTATTACTGTTTCTCTGTTCAGCCATTTTCGATTCTCCCTTCTTACAGTGACTAACGTGACTTAAAGCCGTTATCTAATATGAAATTATCATTCTCAAGAAGTGTATAATTATGTTGACATTTTGTCAACGCCCAAAACATTGACGCGGCTCGACATAATTGCATCTGCTGAAATAAGTTAAAAGAAAGCAGCAAAAGCAATTATTAACAACATTACTCCACTAATAATTGTTCCAACTTGCCCTACAGTAAATGTGCCGATCCGAACATCCGCTACTTTACTTCCTAAACTAACACCTAACCAAACCGTAATAAAACTCCCAATTGCAGCAAGTATCGAGATGACAAGCGGCGAAAGACCGAGTAAACCTGCACCTACCCCATTCGTAAGGGCATTCGCCGATAAGGCAATGCCGAGAAGTACAGCTTCTCCCCATCCAATTTCCCCAGACTTATTGAATTGTGCTTCCTCGGGATTTCTTAAAATATCTTGAACATTATTATTGGACTGCATTTCATTGTTACTATCCACTTTTGAAGTTTCTTGTTTCCGCGGTTTAGCCAAAAGAATAATCCGAATGCCGATGATAAATAATAATAACGCTCCGATGACCACGGGAAGTATACCTGGAAGAATTTTTGACATCCATACACCAAATGAAATGCCTCCCATACTCATAAGAAAACAAATGACCGAGATTAAAATATTTTTATCAAATCTAACATTTATCTTCCGAATCCCGTAAGAAAGTCCGACACCTAAATTATCAATACTGGATGAAAAAGTAAAAGCCACAATGATTAACCAATTCACTCAACCACACCCCTTATTTTTTTATATTTTATTATTCGTGTTGACAAATGGTGCCTATTTATCCGAAAATTGTTGACAAAAAAACAACATTATTTTGGTAACACAATAAAGTATGCGAATTTATAAAAAAATATTGGCTTATCATCGTAAAGTGGGGTTGATTACATTCCAGCAGAGCTTTCTATGAGCCGATTGAGTCAATGGATATTGATCAGAAGAGGAATTGTATTATTACAGCGTTTATCCCCCCTATATTCCAATTCGGAATCAAAACTGATCATTTTACGCATTTCTGTTCAATAAAACTCTCTGTTATGCTCAAACAAAGGAGCTGAGGGACAATGACAACAACGTGGAATGCCAATTTATATGATCAAAAGCATGACTTTGTTTCAAAATTTGGAGGAAGCTTAGTGGATTTGCTTGCACCACAAAAAAATGAAAGAATTTTAGATGTCGGCTGTGGCACAGGTGATTTAGCCCATGAAATTGCTGCTCTTGGCGCCACTGTTCAAGGGATAGATGCCTCCCATGACATGATTATCGCTGCACAGCAAAAATACCCAGACATTACGTTTCACACAATGGATGCTACCGCACTTCATATGACAAATCAATTCGATGTAGTCTTTTCAAATGCAGCTTTACATTGGATGAAACAGCCGGATGAAGTCATTCAAAATATTTACAGCGCTCTTAAACAAGGTGGTCGATTCGTCGCTGAAATGGGTGGACACGGTAATATTGCTGCTATTATTTGGGCACTTCAAAAAAGTATGGAGGAATTAAAGCTTTCTTATATTGAGGAATATTTCCCATGGTATTTTCCAACTTTAGAAGAATATCAGTCGAAGTTGGAGGAAGCTAGATTTACAGTTGAAATGATTACATTATACGAGCGCCCAACACCGCTTCAAGGCGAGGATGGGTTACGTAATTGGCTAATGATGTTCAGTAATAATATGCTAAAGCATTTATCAGAAATTGAAAAAGAACAAATTTATGCAAAATGCGAGGAATTATTAAAGCCAAAGTTTTATCAGGATCATCAATGGATTGCTGATTATTGCAGATTACGCTTTGTTGCCATAAAAAAATAACAGTCTTTTATACATGAAATCGCAAAAAGTATTGACGAATATTTTAGGACATAAAAACGCTTGGAAAATATCCAAGCGTTTTTCTTTATATTTATTTGTTTGAATTTCCAGACTGCATTTCGTAATTTCTAACGAGCATCCCGTTTGATTTTATCATTCCAAACTTCTCATAATAAGGAACTAAGTCATCGTCACAACACAAATCAACCATATAGATATCATCAAGTTCCTTTAACATTTGTTTGACTAATTCCTTGCCAATACCTTTATTTTTATACTCCGGCAAAACTTCAAGGAACGGAATGTAGGCAGATAGAACCCCATCGCTAATAGCTGTTACAAACCCAACTACTTTATTAGAATTTTCTTCAATAGCAATGATCACTTTACTGCTGTTTTTTAACAGTTTTAAATGAGTTTGTGGATTTGGTGGATTCGGCCAATCAACAAAAAAGCCATTCAACATTTCAGAAGAAATTCCATCAAGAGAATTTTTGTATATCATCATATATCAACTCCTAAATTTTCTTTAAATTTTTAGGTGGATGATATATATCAAAAATAAAGTAGCAAAATTGCGACCTCCAAACATTTTGTGATTACTATAAGATATTCGATTCAAATTCTTAAAATCCTTCTTTATTCTACTTTTTGATTAGATTCAAGGAATAAACCTTGGTTTTATGCAGTAATAAAAAAGAACGTATATTTTCATTTGGTAATATACGTTCTTCCATATTATTTTGAGAATTTAATGGTTTTACATAGTACTCTTAACATACTTCTAGTTTTCAAACTACATTAATGAAAAATTGACCTTTTTTAGCCTTCATTTCAAAAGAATATTTTATATTATTTTTTAGTCCATCCAATTTTATGCTTTTTCCTGGTGATATTTCAATTTCATCAACCACAACATGTCCATCTACATCTTTAATTCTTAGAATTACATTACCATTACTATTTGCATGATTAACGACTTCCTTGTCCCAAAAAATACTATCGAACATTAAATAATCTTCGTCATTAAAATATAATGTATTCCATTCTTCCTGATCGTCCGTTAAATTTACAGTAGCAGTACTCATCGGAAAAAAGATTTGATTTACAGCTTCGACTTCTTGAACAACGAAAGAGCCTATTATTGTAATAATAAAAGTAATCAAAATGGAAATTACGATTTGAATACGACGCTTTTTATTTATTCTTTTAAATGGCGCTTTTGCTATCATTACTTCTTCTGGCAGAATATCATTTGTTGGCTGCTCCATCACTTCTAGATACAATCGACACTCTTCACAATGATGTAAATGTTCCTCAACAACTTTAGTAGTATCTTCACTACAAATGCCATCAATATATGAGGGTAATAAATCCTTAATAATATTACAGTTCATCATCATCACCTCGGACCCTTTCTACCAATTTTAATTTAGCTCGATAATACGTTACCCTTGCCCTATTCTCACTTTTATCGAATATCTCTCCAATTTCCTTGAAACTAAGATTGACAGAAGTTCTAAGTAAAAATATTTCACGATACGGTTCTTTTAATTGATGAATTTCCCTATGTAATGAAATAAATGTATTACGTTTTGCAAGCTCCACGTCTGGTAATTCCGAATTAGATGGAACATCCAACCCCATTTCCATCATTTGTTCTACACTACTATGGCTATAACGTTTTTCCTTTTTTAAATGGTTATAGTATGTATGTTTTGCAATTTGACATAACCAAACAGACATCTTACATTCACCGTTGTATCGCTCAATTGACTTTACAGCTTGATAAAAAGTTTCTTGCGTTAGTTCCTCAGCTAAATCGACATTAGTTGTTAAACAAATAAGAAACCGTTTTACTTCATCTGCATATGATTTGTAAATTTCACTTAAATTCTCCACTTTCCTCCCTCCCCTCGTGACACTTATATATAGATATTTAATAAGATTTGTTACAAAAAAATCTATTTTTCCCAATTATTTTTTTAATTTAAATAAAAAATCCTTCACAATCATGATTTTACTCAAATTGTGAAGGTTCATAAAAACAATCTCCCTATCATGAACGGGGTATTAAAATCACCAAAACACCAATCAAACAAATGCCTGCTCCAACGAAATCCAAGATGTCTGGTTTTTTCCCGTCGATTCCCCAGCCCCATAAAATGGATAGGACAATAAAGACACCTCCATAGGCAGCGTAGACTCTTCCAAAGGTTGGGAAGGTCTGAAAAGTTGCGACAACCCCATATAAAGCTAACGCAATCCCACCTATAATTCCCCAATAAAATGGTTTACCTTCTCTTAACCAAAGCCAAATTAAATAGCCGCCTCCAATTTCGCCAATACCTGCGAGGATAAATAATAATGTTGCACTGATCATTTTTTTCACTCTTTCTATTTATGTTTAAAAGAAAAATTGCATTATCTGCTCTATTATACATAAAAGCACGTTACCATGAATGAAATCAAAAAATTTCGCCTTTCTCCTATACAACCATTTATTAGCGGTTGTTTATTTTAACAGGAGAAAGGCGAAAAATTGAAAGTAGATATCGCTTTTATGTACTCCCCTTACTTGTAACACTCTTTCTTACTTCTTCCTCTCTTTATTACAATCCCCAGTATGTAATCGTATCTGCTACGCCTATAAAAATCAGAATAACACCCGCTACGATTTGTATTACTCGTCCCATTTTCATGCTTGTACGCATAATGAATCTTTTTGCATCAAATAAATGAATAAGCCCTAGCATTACTAGTAATGGGACAGAGGTTGCTATTCCAAAAATGGCTGGTAAAACTATCCCATACGAAGAGGTTACGACTGTTGGCATTAACCACACGAAAAATAGCACAAACATCGTAGGGCAAAAGGCTATGGAAAAACTAGCACCCATCAGAAAGGAGCCAATTTTACCCTCTTTTAACACAGCCGGAATGTACATAGGAATTCGATTTAGAAATTTCAATTTTAAAATTCCAATTACCACGAGTCCTGTGATGAGCATGATCGGACCAATCGCTTTACGAAAAATAGGAAAATACTTAGTCATCTCAGTTTCAAAGGACTGACCGAATAACCAGGCGAAGAAACCTATTAAACTAAATACGACGACTTTCCCAAGTATAAAAAATACAATTTCTTGCCAATTGTTTTTCATTTGCAATGTTCGATTTCCATAAAAAGTGATAGCACTCATATTCCCCGTTAATTGACAAGGAGCTAAAGCGCCTATTAATCCAAGAAGAATCGCAATAATGAATGGGGAATGTTCATAGGAGTTCAAAAATACTGTAATAGGATCACTAATGACTTGGCTTATTTTGGAAATTAAACTATACATCTAAACACCTTCTATTTTTTTATAGTAAGTCACAGATTCAGTACCTCTAGTTTTTACTTGCGTCTTTGTAAATCAGATGACAAACTGCTAAAAACTCCTCAATATCCACTGATACATATTTCGTTAAAAAATAGGTACTCGAAACGATATGGGAACATTCCTTTAACGAATAGCTATGCAGCAATTGCTGGTGAGATTCAGCCTCAATTACACTCTTTGGTAAAAAGGCAATTCCTAATCCTTGCTTAACAAAGTTTTTAATAACCTCTGTTTGATTAATATTCATACTTTTATAGCTTGGAAATTGCTGTAACACCTGTTGTATGTCCTGCCAGTAAGGTGCATATTCATGCGATCAATTATGCCTCGGCATAATTGCGTCCGGAATCGGCTTTGTACTTTTGCACAAAGAATTCCTTTCCGATTCCGTGACATCCGCCGGAGGCTTTAACTTCTTTCAGTGGATGTTTGGACATCCACTGAAAGAAGTTAAAATAGTTTCCTGCTGTAATAGAGTCCGTGCATCTGTCGCCTTTTTTGATATCGGAGCAATCAGTTGCAGTGGTTCCTGTGCGAGAAGAACTGTGTGAAGATCACGCGTTGATGTCAATTTTGATAAACCGATATCTACTACGCCAGCATATACCGCTTCCCCGATTTCATTGGACTTTAACAGTTCAATCGTTATTTGAATGGAAGGTTTTTGCTGCTGAAATGTATCAATGATTACTGGCAATGTGGAATTGGCAATTTGTGGTGCGACACCAATCGTTAACTGGGACGTATAGCCATTCAAAAGGGATACTGTAGTTTGTAATCCTTCATCAATCGTTGTCATCATTTTCTCAGCGTGCTGAAGGAAGTGAGCACCAATATGATTTAATTTCACATGCTTTCCCTGTCTATCAAAAAGTGTTGTTTGTAGATCTTTTTCTAGGTGTTGAATATGCTTAGAAACTGTTGATTGTGTAATAAAACGTTGTTCTGCCGTCTCACGAAAATTCTCTGTTTTCGCAGCAACAATAAAAGTTCGTAACCATTCTGTTTCCATAAATAAGCCTCTCCAGTTTTTCATTCATTATATCGAATTCTATTTACCTCTTGAAACCTTTTCTAAAAACTGGCGACTGTTCATACCAAACAATTACAGAAATTGGACAATTAAAAAAGCAGTTGAAGATCCCCAATTTCTTGTATCTTCAACTACTTATTATGTTGTCTCATTGTTTTTAAACAATTAGTTAACAGCTTGCTTCACTTTATCGAACACTTCATCGGATGTTGCTAATTGTAACGCTTCTGTTGCTAATGCTTGCATATCCGCTACAGCTAATTTTTTAATTAAGGAACGTGTTTTTAAAATGGATGTTGCACTCATTGAAAATTCATCTAGACCTAAACCAAGTAATAGTGGTACAGCATATTCGTCCCCTGCCATTTCACCACACATACCGGCCCATTTCTTTTCTTTGTGCGCTGCATCAATGACTATTTTAACCAAACGTAAAATAGCCGGATTATAAGGTTGATATAAATAAGATACTTTTTCGTTCATACGATCTGCCGCCATCGTATATTGGATTAAATCATTGGTACCAATCGAGAAGAAGTCCACTTCTTTCGCAAAAATATCTGCCATTACTGCCGTCGATGGAATTTCAACCATAATCCCGATTTCAATCTGTTCGCTAACTGCTACGCCTTTTGCAAGTAGGTTCTCCTTTTCTTCTAAAAGAATCCCTTTTGCGTCACGGAATTCTTGCAATGTAGCAATCATAGGGAACATAATTTTTAGGTTACCATAATTTGATGCACGTAGTAATGCCCGCAATTGTGTGCGGAAAATGTCTTGATGATCTAGACATAGACGAATCGCGCGATGGCCGAGGAACGGGTTCATTTCATCTTGCAGTGGTAAATAGGGTAAATTTTTATCTCCACCAATATCAAGTGTACGGATGACAACCGCTTTCCCTTCCATTCCTTCTAATACCATTTTATACGCTGTAAATTGTTCGTCTTCTGACGGTAAGTTTTCTCGTCCCATATATAAAAATTCTGTACGATATAAACCGATTCCTTCACCACCGTGACGAAGTACACCTTCTAAATCGTTTGGTGACCCAATGTTCGCAGCAAGTTCAACTTGAACTCCATCTTTGGAAATCGTTTTTCCATGTAGTAATGTTGCCCATTCTGCTTGTTGAACAGTAAAGTTTTCCACTTTTTTTCTATAGGTTGCAACAACGTTTTCTGCTGGGTTCACAAGTACATCACCGGTTAAACCATCCACGATTAATAAATCACCATCTTGAATGGACGTCGTTGCTGTACCTGTCCCTACAACGGCAGGAATTTCAAGGGAACGTGCCATAATGGCAGAGTGAGATGTACGACCACCTATATCCGTAGTAAAACCAAGTACAAAGTTACGGTCCAATTGTGCTGTCTCAGAAGGTGTTAAATCATTTGCTACAATAATCACCTGTTCACTAATCTTACTTGGATTTGGAATATGTACACCGAGTAAATGTGCTAAAACGCGGTTTGATACATCTTTAATGTCTGCAGCACGCTCACTCATATATTCGTCATCCATATTTTCAAATAATGATACAAACATCGCTGAAATTTCACTCAATGCATATTCTGCGTTCACCGCTTCATCAGCAATTTTTTGTTTGATAGGTCCAATTAATTCTGGATCTTTTACGACCAGTAAATGGGCACCGAAAATGGCTGCTTCTTCCTCGCCTAACTTTTCATGTGTTAGCCGTTGAATTGCGGCTAACTCTTCTTCTGTTTTTTCGAGTGCTGCCACTAAACGTTGTTGCTCTGCATCAATATCCTGAATAGTTATTTTCGTAAACGTTAAATCCGGTTGAACTAAACGATATGCTTTCGCAATGGCAATACCGTCAGATGCGGCAATACCTTTGAGTTGTATCATTGTACTAACCCCGTTTCTGAAATTAAATTCGTTAATGCAGTAAACGCTTGTTCTTCATCCTCCCCCTCTAGTTGTAGTGTAAATATTAAACCTTGTTTTAGAGCTAATCCCATAACTTCTAAAATAGATTTTAAATTTGCCGTTCTTTGTTCTGTCTGCAATTCTATAGAAGAAGCAAATGGTGTTGCTGCTGCTACAAGCTGGCTAGCTGGACGCGCGTGAATTCCTTGTGGGTCTACTGCTGTAAATTGTTTTGTGTTCATTGTTTTTTCTCCACTTTTTGTAAATCTGTTAAAATGACAACATTTGGATGTTTTGTTAATACACTTGCTGGTACATCTTCTGTATATTCAGATGCTAGCACACGTTCTAATACATCACGTTTCGCTTCTCCAACTGCGATTAACAAAATGCACTTTGCGCGCATTATGGATTGAATCCCCATCGTAAATGCTTCGGTTGGAACTTCATCAATCGAATCAAAGAAGCGTGCATTTGCTTGGCGTGTTGATTCTTCAAGCGTTACAAGATGTGTCAACGAATCAAAAGATGTTCCAGGTTCATTGAAACCGATATGACCGTTTTGTCCAATACCCAGTAATTGAAAATCTAATGGAAGCTGCTGTAATAATGATTCATAGCGTGCCGCTTCCTCTGTAGGATGATCAGCTAAACCATTCGGTAAATAAGATTCTTTAAATGGTTTGTTGTGAAATAAATGTTTGTGCATATAATAGGCGTAACTTTGTTCATGTTTAGCACTTAGTCCCACGTATTCGTCTAGATTAAAGCTAATGCAATCAGTAAAATCGATATTAGTCTGACAAATTTTAGTATATAACGATTCCATTGTACCACCTGTAGCTAGACCGAACGTTGTAGCGCCTTCATTTTTAGTATTCACGATGATGTCTACTGCACGAGCGTATAAATCTTCTTTTGAAGCAAAGCGTTCCAGTTTCAATTTCTATTCCCCCTTATTTATTTTTTAAACCTACTAACTAGCATACGATTTCTTAGGCTTCGTAGATTACCTTGCCAGCCTTAACCGTTTGTTGCAATATTTTTTTGGTATAGTTGTCTAGACCACTTAATAGAAAAAAAGCGTTTTCATTGAGTTGCTATCCATTATATTACCACTCTTACAAAAAATAAACACTATTTTTGAAATGAAGTTCCTTAATATTATAAATTCAATGAAGCTATTCCATGCCCAAACATTATCTTATTTCCAGGATGAATATAGTCAAAGCATTGTAACAAACTGCAGCCCAATTGGAAGCTTTTCTTTAACCAATTGGGCTACAGTTCATAATTCTTTTATTTATGCTGTGACATCTCGTTTCATAAAGGACATATAGCTGATCACAAGGAAAAGAACAGCGTAAATCGCAAGGATTGTGAGTGAGAATGGCATTGTCATATCATCTACTATAAAATTGCCTTTTTCATACTGTGTCAAATCTGAATGTGTTAGCCAAATATATTTAACGATTTCAAATCTGCTTAGGAACATCACAATTATTCCACCTGTAAAAGATAAGAACATCGTTAAACCAATCGCTAAAGAGCTTGAACGGAACACTGAGCCTACTAAGAAAGCAAATAATATTGACATGACAAAGTTTCCGCCAGAAAGTAAATAGTGGTATGCTAAGTCATTCCATACTGCTTTTTCAACAACCTGACCATTGACCATTTCTAGCTCAACACCAGTTGTACCACCAAATAGTATCAGTCCAACAAGTGCACTTACAACTACATTGACAACAAATAAGAAGAGCCCAAATATGAATGTTGTAAGTAATTTTGAGGTTAATATTTTTGCACGCGAAACTGGACGTGTTAATAGCATTTTAATCGTACCAGTAGAAAATTCACTAGATACAATACTTGCTGCAACAATAACTGTAAATAATGTCACTACAGTCAGCATGCTACCTGTAAATGACATAAAGCTTTCTACGCTTCCATCTTCTTGAGACGGGACATCGTTTGCTAATCGATACTCAGAAATAGCAATTTGCTCCTCGAAGCGTTTTTTATCATCTGCCGATAAACCGTCATCTTTCATCATCTCTTTATTATTATTAATCGCCTTCTGTTCACTTTCCTGCCACGTTATATCCTCTGTCGTTTTTGTTTCATAGTATTTCAACATAACACCAGGACCAATAATAAATAGGATTAATAGCGCTATCATTGCCCAAGTTCCTTTTTTATGCCATAATTTCATCCATTCATTTTGAATTAGCTTCAGCAATTTGGCCACCTCCTGTCATTTCTAAGAATTGATCCTCTAACGTTTTTTGATGCGGTTGAACGGCAAATATTTGAATTCCTTCATTAACAAATTGCGAAATTACTTTCGGTATATCTTCTTTCTTTATTTCCACTACATAACCATTATTTTCTGTAACAAAGTTGTAATCATGCTTTTGTAGAAGTGCTGCAGCCTGATCATTTGGTGTAGCTTCAATATAATAAAACGAAGAAGTTTCAACGTTGATATCACGAATATCGATGAGCTTGCCATTTTGTATGACAGCCACTCGATCACACATTAACTCAATTTCGGATAATAAATGACTGGAGACAAAAACAGATACGCCATCCTCCTCCGCAATTTTACGCAAATACATACGAAACTCGCGGATACCTGCTGGATCCAGACCATTTGTTGGTTCATCTAAAATTAAAAATTTTGGTCGATGAAGTAGTGCCTGTGCGAGTCCTAGACGCTGACGCATCCCTAGGGAATACGTTGATACCTTTTCATGAATGCGTTTCTCAAGGCCAACTTGTTTAACGACCTCTTCAATACGCTCTTTTGTAACGTTTTTATGCATACGCGCAAAGTGCAGTAAGTTTTTATAGCCCGTCATATATTTATACATTTCCGGATTTTCTACAATTACGCCGACCTTACTAATCGCTTCCTCATAATTGTCCTGTAAAGAAAGACCATCAATAATGACTTTCCCCTCAGTTGGACGCATAAGCCCTGTCATCATACGAATTGTCGTCGTTTTCCCTGCACCATTCGGTCCTAAAAATCCAGTAATTTGACCTGGATATAAATCGATATTCAATTGCTGAATCAACTGCTTACCACGAATGGTTTTTGAAATATTTTGCAATTGAACAATTGGTTGTGTTGTCATTCATTTCACCCTTTCTTATAATAAGCCTTCATCCATTGCACAGCATCCTTATTCGAGACATCACGAATCGTCTCTACTTCCTCATGTGCAATGATCGAACCATTTTGCAATAAAATGATTTGATCTAAAATAGGCTCTACTTCATATAACTCATGCGTTGATAATAATATTGTTTGGTTTTCAATATCTGTAAATTGAATTAACCCTTTAATAAGCTGTTCACGAACAATTGGATCAAGACCTGAAAATGGCTCATCCATTAAATAAAAGGGTACTTCTCGCCCAAGAGTTGCGGCCATTTTCATTCGACCACGGTTCCCCTTTGATAAATGACGTAACTTCATATTTTTATCAACCTGTAAAAACTCTGCAACAATACATGCCTTATCATACGAAAAATCTTCGAATTGAGATGCATAGTGCTGAAAAAGCTGCTCACCTGTGTAAAAATCAAAAAACAAATCAATATCTGGTAAATAAGCAATTTTATCAGCACTTCTACGTGTAACAGGTGTTCCATTTAGCGATACTTCACCACTAGATGGACGTAATAAACCTGCCAACACTTTTAATAATGTCGACTTGCCACTACCATTTTCTCCAACAAGCCCAATGATTTGTCCAACAGGAAAGGAAAAAGACACATCTTGTAGAATAGGCTTTTTCATATACCGAAAAGAAACGTTTGATAACTGTAGCATTTATTTCACCTCACGATTTATTTTGTAAAACAACGAGCATCTCTTCCTTTGAAAATCCAAGCGCTTCAATGGAAGTTAAAAAATGATCTGCTAATTGGTTTTTCATTTCTTCGCGTAAAAGCGCAATTCGCTCTTCATTGGTTGTAATAAATGTACCTTGACCTCGTTTGGTTTCCGTTATATTCATCGCTTCTAACTCCTTATACACCCGTTGCACAGTATTTACATTGACACCTGTTTCCACTGCATATTCTCGAACCGAAGGAAGTCGATCTCCAAGCACTAGCTTCCCTTTCAAAATGTCCCCACATATCCGATCTACGAGCTGACTATAAATAGGCTTATCACGCGAAAAGTCGATTGTCATCGTAAAACCACCTTTTCAAGCCACTTTGTCGCTGTGATAAATAGGATGGCTACAAAAATAATAGTTGCTACTTCTTCTACGACATACATTGTGCCTAAAGTTGACTCCATTGTTAGTAATTTCGGGAAATATTGTTCCAGCCCCGTTAATGGTATCCCTATATGATGGAAAATATTATCATATAATTTACTTTCTGTAAATTTAAACCATAAATTCGTGCTGAAGAAAAAGGTAACCATAGTGATAACAATAGAAAATCTACCAATTAAATGTTTCATTTGGAGATTAAATGCTAAAAATAATACCATTATTACAAACATCATCAATTGAAGAATTACAATAATTGCTACAAAAAATAACAACAATAAAAGTACTTGGGCGAAGTTGCCTACAATTTCATCTTTGACTTTGTAAATAGCTATACTCATAAAGATAATATTGAAGATAGCATATCCTATTAAAGAAAATACGATTTTCACACCTACAAGCTGTGCAATAGAACTAGTTGAATGCAGCCATATCTCTTTGGTCTTTAAGTCATGACGAATACTAGCTAGGAATTGTAATACCGAAAAAAATCCACCTAATACAAGTACTAGTATTGAGAAGGCAAATGACAGCTGATTTTCCATCGTAAATTCACCACTAAACCGCCTTATTAAATATGGAACTACAATTGACAGCATGATCCCTATAAAAATCCCAACAAATAGCCACGCTCTATAAAGCACCCATTCTTTTTTCAATAACCCTGCAAAATTTTTCAAAGTAAACACCTCGTGTCATAGTGTACTAGTCAAATAGTACACTATGACTTTTAACTTTGCAAGTATTAAATGCAAAAAAAGGAAGAACCGCTAATTAAATGGCTCTTCCTTCATGAATTTAAGCAGAATAACGTATGCCTCTTGCCTTTTCAGCAAAGCGAGGGGGTGATTTCCGTACTGACTGGGCGCTTTGTTACTGTCGCTAGGCTTTCGCACAGATAAAACATTTGTTGCTTTCGCGCAGAGCAGAGCTTCCTGGGGGCATTCTGTCTCCACTCCAATCAACCATTTCATCTGACATACGTTTTACAAAATGGCATCCAACTTTTTTAGTTTTATCGGAACACTTTCAGGAATTATCGCCCAACTTTTAATTTTTATCGATAAACTTTCACGTTTTATCACCCAACTTCTGAATTTTATCGACATCCACCTTGCAAAGAGCAAAAAAAAGATTCACACACAAAACTGTGCATGAATCCTTTTACTATTCATTCTTGAATGGAGAAGTTAAAGTTTATCAGCGCAAATGCGGAGTGTTAACGCTACTCGCTCTCCCAAAATATATATATTTAGACTGTTGTCATTGGTTTAACAGAAAAGCTTCTAACACAGTGATAAAAGCCAAATCTAACCCATTTTCCCAACTACTTTAACTTCTTTTCATCTAAGTCAAGTTCGATTATTTCATTAGTGAGCATGTATTCTTGGGAGTTGTCGAATTTGGAAATAAAAGGAATAATTTTAATTTTCCCACCTTCTAATGCCTCAAAACGATTATAGTTTTCAAAACGGAAATGATGTCCGATTGTCTCTTGTATGGCTTCTCCATGTTCATTCTCTATTTTAAAATATACATCATCAACAATATTGGACATTTTATATACTAGTTTTGAAGAAACAGGTGTTAAAATTAATTCTTCTACTTCAATATTTTGACCATTCTCTAAAGTAAAGCTATGGTTAATCGGGATTTTTTTTGAATTTGCGATGAGGTTCTCACCAGAAGCTTTAAATTTAAACGACCATTTCCCTTTCATCACTTTTTCCGAATCGCTTCTTTTCAAATCATTGAATACGATGCGCATCGTTTTTTCTTTATGCATATCCATATGCCCAATATCCGCAGTCCAAAAGTAATGAATGTAGGACTCTGTTATTTCTTGTGGACCACCGCCACCACCTAGTTCAACCTTTTTGCCGTCAATATATATATCAATATCTGAAAACCAATTATAAGCTAAATCATTATTCTCTAACTTCGTATAGAATGTACTACTAATAAGCAGTTGCCCTTCATCTAAAATAACCTCATTTAACGTGACTTTTACCCCATTATCTTTAACAGAGTCCCCAATAATCGTTTTAAAATCCGTGAGTGTATCTGCTTGTGAATAAACGAAAGCCTCTAATTTTTCCCCAACAATCGGGATATTCGCCAGAGCAAAATTAGAGTTCACCGCAATAATTGCCATAAGGGTAAGTGAAGCAACCGCTGAAAGCGTCTTTACCGGCATCGAACGACGTTTATGTAATTTCTTTTTTATTCTTTTCTTAATGGATTTTTTTTCGATATCTGTTAAGGTTGATTCTTCAAACTCTTCGAAATTGATTTTTTCATCATTCAACTTTTCAAATAATTCCTTCACGTAGATTCCTCCTATTCATGTAACTTATTTTTAATTACCGCACGTAATTTTTTACGCCCACGAGATAGTCGATTATAAAGGACCGATGTATGAATACCCTGCGCTTTTGCCAGTTCCTCAATACTTTTTTGTTCGCCATAATGCTGTAAAAATAGTAATTGATCCTCTTTTTTTAAAGATGAAAGTAACTGTTCTGTTTGGCTGCTTAAGATATTCGCCATTACTTGTGTTTCGGCATGATTAAAATCGATGAGCATATGATCTTCAAACTCTTGTTGAAGGAGAAATTTTTTATATTGTCGTTGATAATCAATTGCCTTGTGCTTGGTAATAGCACCAATCCAATTTTTTAGAGAATTTTTACTGTCGTCATAATACATAATGTTATTCCAAATCAATAGAAGTACGTCATCTAAGCACTCTTCTTGAATACTTTCTAAGTTCCCCAGATATTTCTTGATGATGGACTTCATGATGCCACCGTATTGATCGACTATAAAAAATAACGCTTTTTCATTTTTCATGATAAGTTGTTCCACTACATTTTTTTCTGTAATTTTCATGTTCCACCTCCACTTCTAAGGGCCCTCTACTCTTATTACGTATACAAGAAGATGATTTCTATCAAAAAAGCATTTTTTTATATCAAGAAATTAAATTCGTTGTCTTAAAAAACTAAGTGAATTGCAAAGAAAAATTGAGCTCTTCCTTTGATTTTTTTCGATTTAAATTGTTGTCATTAATCTAGTATAAAATCTTGAAAGTCACATCTAACCCATTTCCCAACTACTTTGACTTTTAATCTCGTCGCATTTTCTGGGTATAAGCAAGGGGCGTTTCTTCGACTTCCATTAATTCAATCGTATCAGCAAGAGCCCCTGCTAAAACAGCTTGTTTCACTGCTGTGAGAAGATAGATTTCCTTAAATAAAGATGATTAGTGTCACTCTCAGAACATCTTGTGCCTTACTTAAAAAAACAGGCGATCCCTTAGTCTTATTGACCAAATAGAATCGCCCTGCTTCATTTCATAATGACACAAGCTAATAAATTTTTTGATGCTCTAAAACCAATGATTTATTGCCAACTCGGTACGTAACTACTATAGAAATCCTACATTCTTCATTGTGAGATTGAGTGTTAATTGATACAGCAACTCATATTCCGATTTCCCTCATTTTCTCCGTTACTTGCCCCACTCTGCCATCAATATTCGTTCCGTCAAACTTCGGAAGTTTCAGCTCACTTACGATTTTTCCATCGCGCATAAACATAACACGATCCGTCTTCGCCGCAACCTTTGCATCGTGAGTGACAAGCATGATTGCAGTACCGCCCGCGTTAATTTCGGAAAAGATGTCCATGATCTCCTGTGCTGATTTTGAGTTAAGAGCACCTGTAGGCTCATCACCGAAGATGATTTTCGGGTTGTTCAAAAGCGCTCGGCATATCCCTGCTCGCTGTAGCTGCCCTCCCGAAACTTGAGTAATGTCGCGCATTTCAAGCTCCGCAATGCCTACCCTCTTCATAAGTGCCCTTGCCTTCTCCGAAATTTTTGCAACATTTTTTCTGTTATCGCGCATTGATGGAAGAATAATATTATCAAAAATATTTAGATTTTTGAGCATCGTTGGCTGCTGAAATACAAAGCCCATTTTAGTTCTACGTATGTCTGAAAGTTCAACCTCCCCGACTGACGATAAATCATTGCCATCAAAAATAACCTTTCCGCCATCAACGTTGTCCATGCCGCTTAGTGCAAACATTAGCGTTGATTTTCCCGAGCCTGAGGGTCCCATTATCGCCACAAACTCACCCTCGTTTATGTCAACGGACGCTCCGTCGAGAACATTGCACTTTTGATCGTCCTCGCCGAAAGATTTTACAATGTGTTCACCGATTATAATCTTCTTCATATGCTACTCCTTTATATTTTCGGATATTTTTATTTTCCCCGCGCCCGATGTGCCAATTATTGTTGTGATCAGTACCGAGCATACCATCATTAATGGACAAAGCACGTACGCAGAAAGTGGATTGACCGAAAAACTAAACGACGACGCCCCAAACGAGGTGATAACTGCGCCTGCCAGTACCTCTCCAAGAGTATTTGCCAGAAGAGTGCCAAGAACAATTCCGATAATGGATACGAATACCGCTCGCGAAGCAAACTGTATCGTAATATCCGAGTTTGTAAAACCTAATGCTTTCATGACGGCAATAGAATATCTGTCCTTTGTGACAAGCATTTTCATAAACAACAGCGTTACTAGTACTGTTATTACGAGTGCTATGGCAATTGCGGCAATGGAGGCCTTTCCGACCGATTTTATGGTCGAGCCGAATGTTTGAGTCACAAATTCATCAATATTGGAAATCTTTGCGAAAGTAAATCTGTCCGCATACTCTGAGACTTTTTCATTTATAAGAGATTTATTTGAAAGCTTTGCACAAATAACGCTCCACATTATATTTTCCGAAGTGTCGGTAAAAACAGCCTTTGCCGTTTTCCCTCCGTTAGTAATGTCAGAATAAATGCCACTCACGGTGAGCTTTATGTCCTTCCCCTTCATCACGACCGTAATAACATCGCCGACTTTTTTGCTCATTTCATCAGCGTTCAAAGCTGAAAGTGCAATTTCGTTTTCTGATGTGGGTGCTCTGCCCTCAGTATATTCAATTGGGAATATCGAATGGTCGCCGAGTTCGATTTTTATATTTTCTTCCGAACCGTCTTCCGTTTTTGTTTTGAATGTCTTAGTTGTAAGGATGGTATATTTTGCAATGGCACTATCGCTGTTCATAGATGTTAAAACTTCCGCAGATTTTTTAGAAATATGATCAGTCTGCTGAATATCGATACGAATATCGTAGTTTCCAATACCCATATATTTAATGAAGCTTGTTGAGGAAATCGTGTTGTAAAGGTTTTGTGGAACAATAATGATAAATGCTGAAATAACAAGTACGGCAAGCATTGTGGCATATAGCCTTTTCCTTGCGAGAACATCTTTGATACCTAGAAAAATATTCGTGTTAAGCAGCTTGTTTTTGTTCAGACAAAAACGCTTTGTGCCTGCGTTTTTTTCCTGTGAAGTGCCAAAGCGTATTGCTTCTGCTGCAGATATTTTCCGAAAGCGTCTTAGCACTCCGTTTACATAGGCTATTATCGCAAGGAATACAAGCAGTATGCCGATTATTCCTAATGCCGCGGCAAATGAAGAGTTTTCGCTTTCACCCATATGAAGTCGGATATTTTCAAGAAGCAAATCTTTGAACATCAACGAAAGTGCAAAACCAAGAATACTACCTCCAGCCGCAATAGCTGTGTACTTTGCAAGGTAAATTTTTTTAATGTCGGAAAGACGTAGTCCTATCGCCTTCATAACACCAATTTCACGGTATTCGTCCTCAATTTTCGCAAGAAGTGTAAAACGTATGCACATAAATGCGATTGCAACGACAAGAACACTTATCAGAAGTATAACGGCTATCATGATCCCATCGGAAAGCGCGTTAAGTGTTTTGAAAAGCGGATATGTAATCGTTGGTCCGTTCGCTTCAAGGCCTGCGGAGGCATAAGCAGTTTCAAATTCACCTAGCGCCGATAAATCCTTTAGTCTAAACTCAATCAAATACTCCGTACTTCCATGATCTTTTATTGCCGCGTAATCATTCGGACTGACAAGAAACCTTTTTGAGGAAGACAGCATAGAATTCATCTGTGAATCACGGAGGAACCCCGCTACAGTAAATTTCTTGCCGCTTATTACAGCTTTATCACCGACCTTTATGGCGAGGTCCTTCATATAATTTATTGGAACATAAAGCTCGCCGTCAGAAACGTTTATAACATTTCCATCAAGATCAAGAAGATAATCAAATTTTTCACTCTGTATGCTGAAACCATTGTCTTGAACATTATTCGCAAATGAACGATCACCTAAAATAATTTGCTCGTTATCCATATTGAGAAACTCAAGTACTTGAAATTCATCGACATTGCTGTTGTGCTCCGCGAAATTCGCAAGCCTTACAGTATCAATATCCCCCGAGTGCATTTGCATAAAATGCGGCGTTTTCGCCTGATTCATAAGTGAATCGATAGCACCAGAAAGATTAACCATAAGTATCGCCGATAAAGAAACGAGCATAGCCGCAGCAGCGACAAATAACGTTGTTGTCAGCGTTATCAGTTTGCTTTTAGCAATGTCATTACGGATTAATCTGAAATACATACGTCACCTCTGTTTTCAAGCTTTTTCACTGATTTCAAGTTAAACAAAATGAATGAAGTAATACTTAATAAAATTCCAGCAATTATAATAAGTAAGCCCGTTCCTCTGCCTTGACCTGTACCGGTAATTTTACCTACGCTGTCAGCAAGCAATCCACCGTCAACTAGCAATGGAGTGAACACATAATCCGCAAGTACTCCCGAAAGCGCATAGGCCGCTACAAATCCAAACTGTGAAATTACCCCAATAAGTGACCACGCTCTCCCTTGAACAGCATTATCAATGTTGGTACGAACAAGAAAATCCAAACTTGAATTTGCAAATGGCATCATAGCAAAAAAGAAAAAACCTGAAATACAGATTAGAGCTATATTTTCCCGAAGTCCGAATATCGTCATAAATATTCCTTCAAAAAACAGCGAAAACGAAAGAATTTTCACATATCCTTTTTTGATTGGAATAAATCCGATAATCACACTGGATACGAGCATCCCAGTAGCGACAACCGTTTCCACCGTTCCTATTACAGAGCTGTTCGTAAAAGTAAGCAACATCGGAATGGAAAGTGTTTCAATTATTCCAAGATAAAATGTCAGCACCGATGTCATGATGACAAGAACGAGCACACCTCGATTTTCAGAAACTGCACGCCAACCATCTTTGAACTCATGGAAAAATGATTGCGTCTGTTCGTATGTCTTTGAAGCAAGCCCTTTACGTACTGCAAGAGCTGATGTAACGGTTACAAAAAATGTACAAATGTCGATGACAAGCAAAAGCTTTATATCCGAAACGGTGAGCAAAAATCCCGCAATGATAGGTGAAATCAAATATTTTGCAGAACCCGCCACCTGGACTAACCCGCTTGCCTTCGTGTACTGTTTCTCAGTCAGTAAATCCGTAACCGTAGCCTTGTATGCGGGATCAAGCAACGATGAAAACACCGAACTTATTGTAACTCCCACACAAATCTGCCATAGCAGTACTTCCCCACTAAGCATACAAATAAGAATATACACAAGTCCTATCGCTGAAAGACTGTCGCCTAACACCATTAAAAGTCTTCGGTCATAACGATCCGCAAGCACTCCTGCCACAGGGCTTAAAAGAAGCGAAGGCATGAACGCAAGTAAAGTGACAAGTGCCATTGCAGATGCCTTTCCCGTCTGCTGGAAAACATAAATCCCAAGCCCAAACGCTGTAAGCCCGCTTCCTATTGCTGAAATTAGCTGTCCTGACCAAAGCAGAAGAAATTTTTTAAAAAAACCCTTGGAATCAACCATCGTTGTTTCCATTTTCTTCACCCCCACTGCCAAACATCTTCATCATATACATAAGACTTCCGCTTTCGACACCGAGCAGTCTTTCTACGTTAAATATAAAAGCTGGTATACGTGCAGCACGTTCTTCCTCGGTCATATCAACCATATCATCATCAAAAACAGTATTCGTATAGGCCACAATCATTTCCATACATTCATACGGATACGGCGTACTGAATAGTCCCTGCTCAATCCCCTCACGGATTATTTCCGTCAATATCGGTGGAAGGCCGTTAATGATGACTTTTTGTATTTTTTGATGCATAAGCGCGTTCTGAGGCTTATGTATATGGTCAATAATTTCCTTGCCGTTTCCGCCACTTATGTTTAGTGCCATTACAACACGGACAATACGCTCGTGAACGGGTATGCTCTTATCTGCAGCAATGCCATTGGCTGCACTTAAAATTTGAGTATTATATCGATCAATTAACGCGTCCATAATATCTTCCTTCGACTTGAAGTGATAATACAGCGTTCCCCGTGCAATACCAACCTTTTCGAGAATATCGTTAGTACTTGTGCCATCAAAGCCCTTCTGACCGAACAGCTCATCAGCTACATCAAGTATTTCGTTTCTACGCTCCATTGCTTCTTTTCTCATTTTTACTCCTCCTTCATTAGACCGACTGTCTGTCGATAAAAATTATAACACTTTACAATTAATTGTCAATAGGCGTTCCGATTTTGTAAAAAACTATCAATTTATTTTCCTAATCATCTAAAGGTAAACGAGAAACGAATAATGAAGTCTCCTCAATATGTAGAATTCATTCATACTAAAATATCCTTTTACGCATAATAAGTGATAGAATTAAATATAAGAAGTTTATGTGTTAAGAGAGGTATACAAAAATGTCTGAAGTACAAAAAATAGATTATACAATAGGAAAAAAGATACGTGAAAGCTTACAGGCAGATTGCCAAAGCTGTTTTGGTCTATGTTGCACGGCTTTAAATATTGCTGCTTCTAGCGACTTTGCCATTAATAAAGCAGCTGGGACACCTTGCCCTAATCTACAATCGGATTTTAGCTGTCAAATTCATAGTACACTTAGAGATCAAGGGTTTAAAGGATGTACAGTTTTTGATTGTTTAGGAGCAGGACAAAAAGTTTCACAAACAACCTTCCACGGACAAGATTGGCGACAATCCCCTGAAATTTCTGAGAAAATGTTTCGCGTCTTTCCGATTATGGAACAACTTTATGAAATGATTGCCTACGTAGCTGAGGCATTATCTTATAAGGTTGATTCATCCTTATTTAACAAGCTACACATACAATTAGAACAGCTACAGCGTGCAACAGAACTGGAAGCAGATGCATTACTAGCAATAGATATTCCTAATTTCCGATTGCCCGTGAATGGTTTACTGTTAGAAACAAGTGAGCAAATTCGCCAAAGCCTTATCGAAAAGATTAATGGAAAAAACTCTCGAAAGTATGACTATAGGGGAGTCGATTGGATGGGAAAAAATTTAAAGGGCAAGGATTTAAGAGCAACTGATCTTAGAGGATCTTATTTAATTGCCGCTAACCTACAAAATGCAGATTTAAGAAATGTTGATTTCATTGGTGCGGATTTACGTGACACCAATTTACGCGGCGCAGATCTTTCTAGCAGTATGTTTTTAACCCAAATGCAAATTAATTCAGCACAAGGCAATCTTCAAACAAAATTACCCTCCCACTTGAAACGTCCGTCTCATTGGGTTGAATAATTAGAAATAAGGGCAGATGAACGTATTTCATCTGCCCTTCAGACTGTAGATAAATTCTATTTTGTCTAGTATGTATGGTATTTCAAACGGCTTACACCGCTATTTGTAATAAAGTTTGATTAAGACCACAGAAGTATTCAAAGCAGCTGTAATACTTGTGAGCATTGATTCAATCATAACCATAGCTTTGCCTGTTCAAATAGATGTTCAATGCCACATATGAAGATGTAGAAGTGTTCCTGTTATAAAAAAAGGACCTATATGCTATGATATGTAATACGCCAAGCCCCCTAAATTGTTGGAGCTAAAATTTATTATGAAAATTGCACCCAATGTTTATATAATCCCCATTTAAGTAAAGCTGCATTTATAGAAAGTTATTAATTACGAATAAATTCAGAACCCAACTAAGAATTGAAATGATAATAATACTCCAAGCATTTTTCTTACGCTGTGTTACACCTACAATTCCCATAATCACCCCTAATACTGGCGAAAATAGAATACCGATAATATATGCAAAAATATTGTAAGTATTATAACTGTAGGTTTCGTTACTTTCATTACCGTATTTGTCACTATCCATCTTCATTCCCCCCATCTTGCCTTACTAACCGAATTATCTTTCTAATCAACTATACCTCGGCATAATTGCGTCTGAAATCTGCTTTAGGCCAACTTGATGTTGATCACTCAGTCATGTGTTGTTGCTTTCACTTCACTGTCGCTTCGCTTTCACACAGATCAATCACAGGACGTGTCGTTCTAAGACTGAGTTTCTCTATTTCAGAGGATGTTTGGACACCCGTTGAAAGAAGGTAAAATAATTGTAGCACGGAAGAGAAGTAGGTGGTAGAGAAATGGAAAATGTGTAATAAAGGGGCTCATCACCATAACTTGGGGTTGACCATAAAAAATTCAATAAATTTCCATTAAAGTATAGAAAAAAAGTGAAAAC
>NZ_LITM01000002.1:259783-267910 GCF_001275675.1 Lysinibacillus sp. FJAT-14745
CCCATCTTTTCCTCCGTTTACGTTTGGAAACAGGTCATTGATTTTGTCATCCCCGGATTTTGGTGATGAGCCATAAAAGGACTAACTGTTAAAGTAACAATACGATAAGATCTAAACAGATCCACAACTTTAAGTTAGCTACCGTAGCAATTTTAAATTAATTAGCCTATAATAACTCAAATAAGTTTATCCCTTCTTCCATTTATAGGGGATATTTGCCCAATCGTAAAATATATTAAAAAGGAAAAATAAAATTGAAATTCCAATAATTTGTCCCCATTGAATGTCATCACGAAATAACCATTGAAATGTAATAAATAGTAGAAAAAAAATTAACGAATATTGTATATTTTTCTTTATAATTTTCATCATATTCATCCTCCCCACACAATAATATACCATTTCTACTTATTTGAAGAAACCTTCCCCGTTAGTTTCAATAAGCACATACTTTATTCTGAAAAGGTAACAATATAATTAATTAGATAAACTCGTAAAGGTGTATTGTAGAAAATGAAAAAGATTTTAGTCGTTTTTATACTATCTATTGTTCTTATTACTTCTTTTCAAAAAACAATTGTTTCATCAGCTAAATCATCCTTGAACAAATCTTCTCTGTCATGTGGAAAACATTGAAGCGGCTCATCGGACGCCCTCCAAAAAACATTATAGAACCATTTTTATCAAAGCGACAAAAAAAGCTTCTTGTCCATAATGGACAGAAGCGCAGTTATTTTAGCCAAGTCAAATAGTACTTATTCTACTATGCATTTTTACCTGTATATTTACTCTTATGGTATTGTGATAAAACTAATACTAAGCTAGTCACAAGGACGATAAGTAATGCAATAAATTGCGAAGTTGAAAATATCCCTACTTGTCCCCGGATTACATCACCTCTGTAAAACTCAATTACAAATCTTCCTGCACTATAAAGAAGCAAATACAGACAAGAAACTAGTCCAGGTTTTTTAGTCTTTCTCGCTAATAGAAGCAAAAGTATACATAGTGTAAAACTAAACACACTCTCCATAATTTGTGTAGGTATTAATTTAATATCATTCGGTGCAATTTCTGAGTTATGAAAAGTAATTCCAAACGGACTATGTGTTTCTTCTCCATAGCAGCAGCCAGCAAGTAGACAGCCAATTCTTCCAAATCCCTGAGCTAGTGCAATTGAGGGGACAAAAAGATCAAGGTATTGCAAAAATTCAATATTATGTAGTTTACAATAAATGAAACCAGCCAAAATCCCGCCAATAATTCCACCGTAAACAACAAATCCTTCACCAATATTCCAAAGAATGCTAGGATTATTGATGATATTTGGGAATTGAGTAATCCAATACAAAAGCTTTGCCCCAGTAAAACCACCTATCAATCCCCACACTGTCAAAGAATAAACATTTGATAAATCAAACTGACGGTTCTTAGCACGATAAACAATAAGTTGATATGCAAAGAATATGCCCAGTGCAATCATTAATCCATACCCATATATGGTGATCGGTCCTATTTTGAGAAGTTCATTATACATACTCTTCCTCCTTAAACTTAATTTATTTAAGTTGTTGGTGATTTTCACTACACCTATTATTCCATAAAGCAAATTTTTTCTAAACCAAAAACAAAAATTATCATTTTACTTTTTTAGCAATAAGGAGGTCTATACAATATTTAAACACCCTGCCGCTTACGCTTCGTTTTCGCATAGAAAACATTTGTTGCCCCGACGCCAGGAAATCACCCCTCATTTTGCCGGAGAGCCTTACTTTATTGAAGTTGACACTTTAATGACGCAATAGCTTTTCAACACATAAAGGACAGATGAAAATATATTCATCCGCCCTTCTACTTATTTTTGTTTCTTTTTATAAAAAATCGTAGCTACAACAAGTAAAAGTAAAATCGCTTGTCCTAGCATTGTTTCTACTGTTGGATAGAAACCTATGAAGCTGACAACTGGCAAGCCATCTACAATTGTTGTTGAAACAGTACCTCTTAGCTGTAAAGTGTGCAGACTGACACCAATAATTTTAAATGCCAATACATAGATTAACACTGTTGCCACTGCGAAAAATTTATGAATTGGAATTTTTCCACTTGCTTTAAATAACACAAATGCAAAAATAGCTAATATTAAAAGTGCTACTACGATCCCTAGCACAAATTGAGATGTCTCCATTTTAGGTGCAATTCCTGCATAGAAGACAAGTGTTTCTGCCCCTTCACGGAAGACGGATAGGAAGCTAATGGCTGCCATCGCAAACACTGAGCCACTCGAGATTGCATTGCCCATTCGTTTAGAGATATAGCGATTCCAGCTTGTCACACTTGATTTACTATGGAGCCAAATACCAACTCCAATCATCATTGCGGCAGCTAGTAAGCCAATATAACCTTCCATCAGCTCTCGACTTGTATCGACTGTTGCAGAGTGGAAAATTGTCGACATTAAAATAGCAGCTACTGCTGATAGTAAGATCCCTACAAATGCACCAACATATATCCATTTGCGCATTGTTTTTTGTCCAGACTTCTCTAAGAACGATACTAATGCCATAATAATGAGGAGTGCCTCTAAGCCCTCTCGCAGTAAGATTAATGCTGCATCCCACAGTGTATAATCTGAGTCTCCTTGAATTAGCTCAATTTCAGTGCGGAAAGTATCAAGCTTACTTTTAATTGCTTTGACATCGACGTTAGACTTTAATAAGTCACTAACGAGGATCGGCATATCACTTTCAATTTTTGTATAAAGGCTACCGTTACGTGTTGAAATATCAATTTCTACACTCGGCCATATTTTAATAAACTCTCGAATTTTATCAGATGCAGCCTTGTAGTTACCTGCATCGATAAAATCATTCGCCTCATCAATATAAGCAATCAATGTAGCTAAAGAATATTTTCCTTCTACAACCTTTGCCGTATCATTTCCTGCTACAAAATCCTCAATTGTTTGTTTTAATTCTGCATATTGAGATTGCATTAAGGCTACATCTGGCTTTTCGGAAGCAAGTGAAATCCGTATGAAGGCCATTTGTGTTTCAATTTGGCCGTACATCGCAATACTTTGCTCACGTACTGGACGTTCAATTTTTTTCCATTTTGCATTAAAATCCTTATAGGCTGTGTCGATTGTAGTTAGATCAGCACTTGCTAAGGCATCTTCAAATGCTTTCATGATAGGTTTGAATTTCTTGCCAAATTCTGCTCGCTGCGCCGCTTCATCTACAGGATTCTCAAGCTTTTCTAAAGCACGTAAGGCATTTGACAAGTCAGACAGTGCCTTTAAACGTTCATCCTTGGAAGTAGCTTTAACTGCTTGCGCAAGAATTTCATCTACTTTTTCTTTTGCATCCTTTTGCTCAGATGTGACCGACGCCCAATCTGTTGCAAATTGTTCTAGGGCACGTTCTGCCTCAGCTTCTTTGTCCTGCTTCGTATTCATTAGCGCATCACTAATAGAAATGTACAAGTGACTATATGATTGCGCTGCCTGCACTGGTACAGCAAGTGCCAATAACAAGCAAAGTACTAAACTACAGCGCGTTAAAAAGTGCTTCACCTATATAACTCCCCTTTGATACTCCAGGGAAGCAAGCAAACACTCCGCTGCCTCGATGGGTAATATATTCATTCATTTTATCCATACGCCCTAAGCTATTTTGAACCGTTGTAAATTGGGCTGGGTTTTTTTGAAAAGAAATAAACAAGAGTCCCGCATCATGCGCGCCTGTATTCGTCATAACACCTGATGCATAAGAGTAAGAACGACGTAAAATTCGTGCACCTGATTTACGTGCCAAATGCACATGTGAAGTATCCGGCATAATATACTCACCGTTGCTATCCTTCGCCTCTACATCGAAATCATCGAACTCTTTCTTTTTCCCAAAAGGTGCACCACTATCGCGATAACGACCAAATGTTGCCTCCTGATCTTTTAACGATGTGCGATCCCAAGTTTCAAGATGCATCTGAATTTTACGGGCAACTAAATAAGAGCCGCCTTTTAGCCAGCCTTTATCGACCCATACTACTTTATTTAAATCTTTGTCATCGGTATTCGATGGATTTACCGTACCATCCTTGAATGCAAATAAATTTCTAGGTGATCCTCCACCTGCAGGGAAAGAGTTAAAGCCTGCCTGGGACCATTTAATTTCTACCTTACCAGATGCTGCACGAACTAAATTACGCACTGCGTGGAACGCTACTTGCGGATCATCCGCACATGCTTGAATACAAAGATCTCCGCCAGTAAACTCTTTTTGAAGCTGATCTTTTGGGAAATGAGGTAAGTCTTTTAATTCCTCAGGCTTCAAATGCTGGATACCAAGCTTATCAAACAAAGATGGTCCAACACCTATCGTAATCGATAAATTTGAAGCATCTAAGCCCTCCGCTTCACCTGTATCCCCAGTTGGCACTCTAGTATTGGTTGTTAAATCTACCATTAATTCACCGTTCATTAAGCGTACAACAAGAGGTGTCCATTGTTTGAACAACTCTTGTAGCTCTTTCTTTGATGTAAATAAAACATCTAAAGAAGCAAAATAAATATTTGTCTGAACTGGTGTAATAATACCTGATTGATGTTTTCCATAGAAATCAACTTTATTACGTGCTGTCTTGCTATCCGCAACAGGCTCGAACACGTCATAGCCCATTACTTTCATAACACCACCTAAGCCAGAAGCACCGATAGCTACACCAGCTACCCCCATGCCTGTTAGCTTTAACATGTCACGTCTAGATATTTTTTTATTCATCCATTTTTCATCATTTGATGCTGTCATTTATTATCACTCCAAAATAATACCCATTTGACTTAATGGTTCTCCAAGTTGATTAACTGCTGCTGCAAGCGCTTTTGTGTTTTCTTCCGTTAATTCTTTGTATGAAACATACCCGCCATCAGCAGTCGCATGCTGTGCCAATAAATCATCCACCGCTTTGAATTTTTCATCTAAAGTTGCTACTAAGTCTTTGTCTTTCGCTTCTAATTTCGGACGTAGGATTTCAAAGATTTTTTCTGCGCCTTCGATGTTTGCTTTAAAGTCATATAGGTCTGTGTGAGAGTAGATTTCTTCTTCACCAGTGATTTTAGAAGTTGATACTTCATTTAATAAATCAACAGCACCCGTAATCATTATATCTGGTGTTACTTCTACAGTTTGAACTAATGCGTGTAATTCTTTTGCGTCTGCTAGTAGTTTATCTGCTATTGCCTCGTAACCAGCAGTTTTATTTTCTACCCACAGCGCATGTTCAAGCTTATGATAGCCCGTCCATTCTTCCTCGCCCTTGCCTTCTTCTTGGATATCAGCTAAACGACCATCAATACGTGGGTCAAGGTCACCAAAGCTCTCTGCAATAGGCTCTGAACGCTCGAAATACATACGTGCTGGTGCATAAGCTGCTTTTGCTTTTTCAATGTCACCGGCTTTAAATGCGTTTACAAATTTTTCTGTCTCTATTAAGAATTGATCCATTTGCTCTAACGCAAATTTTTGATAGGCTGCTAGTTCAGCGGATAGATCAACTTTTGTAGTTTTTTCTGCTTGCTCTGTTGCCGGCTTATCTTCTTTTTTAGCTTCATCTGTATTGCCACAGCCAGTCATAAGAATGCCCCCTGCAACTAATACTGACAATAATGATGTTTTTTTCATGCTAAGTACCTACTTCCGAAATAGTTTATATTGAGAATGATAATGATTATCATAGTCAATTGCAAGAAGTTTTTTTATTTAAAGAAAAAAACATCATTATCTAGTTGATAATGATGTTTTTTCTTCAATATAACGATTCTAAATTATGAAATTTTTGCTTGTTATCAATTATGCCTCGGCATAATTGCGTCCGGAATCGGCTTTGTGCTTGCACAAAGAACTCCATTCCGATTCCGTGACATCCGCCGGAGGCTTTAACTTCTTTCAGTGGATGTTTGGACACCCGCTGAAAAGTGACTTAAAATTACATTCATCTCACCAACTATAGAGGTGGGAGATTTCTACTGGAAGAAGTTAATTTTTCATGTTTTCCATATAAGAAATAATAAAGGACAATTGACACTAAAATAACGAATACCATCGCGAAGAAAATAGCACTGTACCCCGACGTAGGGACGAAAAATCCTAAGAAATAAGGACCAGCCCCTAAACCTAAATCATATAAGATAAAATATGTCGATGTCGCAAGTCCTAAACGCTCATTTGGTGTAACTTTAATAGCTATTGCTTGCGCTACTGAATTGAAATTGCCATAACCTATCCCTATGCAAGCAGCAGCTAGTAAAAAGACAACACTACTTGTCGCCGAACTAAAGGCATACATACCGATCGCAAAAATGACTAGACATGGGTAGATAATAATGTTCGCACCTCTAGTATCTAGTAATTTCCCTGTAAATGGGCGTGTCGCTAAAATAACAATGGCATAAATAATAAAGAAATAACTTCCCGCTGTTACTAAATCAAGCTCTTTCGCGTAAAACGTCATAAATGACATAACTCCTGAGTAGGCAAAGCCAATTACGAGCGCCACGAAAGCAATTGGCACAGCGCGCATTTCGATAAAATTGCTTAGCTTAAAGCCTGTTTTCTCTACCATTTCTTTGGCCTTCTTCGGTGCATCTGGAACGTTTACGATAAAATACATTAAAAAGCAAACAATAGCTAATACAGAATCAACAGCAAAAATCATACGATAATCTTCAAACAGCTGTGTTAAAAGAATACCTACAAAAGGTCCTATAGCTGTTGCTAAAATAGCACTTAAGCTGTAATAGCCAATACCTTCCCCTCGTCGATCAGGCGGTAAAATTTGTGCAATAATTGTTCCTGTCGCCGTACTAGCCACCCCAAGTGCAATCCCTTGTACTAAACGATTGATCATTAATAGCGGCAAATTCGTCGCGATAAAATAAGACATCGTTGATAGCATAAACAATAATAATCCACAAAATAATGTTTTTTTGCTACCCCAATCTCCAATGATCCGTCCTGTCCCGAGTCGACCAAATAAAGTACCAATAATAAAAATACTCGATACTAGCCCTGCCGTACTAGTTGAAGCCCCAAAATGCTCAACCGCATAGCCTGCAATTGTTACCATCAATAAATAAAAAATTAATGTAATGGTAAAGTTAATAAGTGAGACGATTAAAAAGTCCTTCGTCCAAAGTTTTTGTCTAGATGCTTCCACTTTTCTCTCTCCTACCGATTGATGTTTGCACAAATATTCGCTAAAACTTGTGTCGCAATTTCAATATCCTGCATTGATACGCCTGCGAGTGCCTGTTCAAAAAATGGTTTTAATTGTGCCTGAATTTCTTGCACAATCTCTTCACCATAAGCCGTTAATTGAACAAGCTTCTCGCGCTTATCCCTACCCGCTACCGTTTCCACATAGCCAAGCTCCACAAGCTTTTGCACAAGCCTTGTCACACTCGGCTTTTCAATAAACATAAAATTCGCAATATCAACAAATGTATGTGGCCCTTTATCCTTTAATAATCGAAGGAGAGCCCATTGAGAGCTATACAACTGATATTCCTCCAACTGCACATTCACTTGATTAATAAACGGTCTGTACATTAAACGGTATTGATTAAAAAATTCTTGTTCGATTGTCAAAAATACCACTCCTTTTAAATTACATCCTCATTAATCTACCCATCTTTAAAGGTAGGAGCTTCTACTGAATGAAGATAAATTAGTTAGCCTAGCTAACTATATACTTTTAAATTCTATTTGTCTAGTAGGGAAATAGTGAGAAATCCTGCCAGTTTCGGGGTGTTCTTTCCGTCGGGGCGAGGGTTCTTTCCGTCGATGCAGGAGTTCTTTCCGTCGCTCTGAGACTTCTTTCCGTCGTTGAGACCTCCCTTTCCGTCGACGCTGATTTTATCCGTCGCTTCGGCATTTCTTTCCGTCGATGTCGGAGTTCTTTCCGTCGCTCTGAGACTTCTTTCCGTCGATGGGGCATCGCTTTCCGTCGCCGCTAATTTTATCCGTCGCTTCGGCATTTCTTTCCGTCGATGTCAGAGTTCTTTCCGTCGCTCTGAGACTTCTTTCCGTCGTTGAAGTATTCCTTTCCGTCGACGCTGATTCTATCCGTCAC
>NZ_LITM01000002.1:268790-304011 GCF_001275675.1 Lysinibacillus sp. FJAT-14745
TCGACGCTGATTCTATCCGTCACCTTGAGGGTTCTTTCCGTCGATGCAGGAGTTCTTTCCGTCGCTCTGTGACTTCTAACCTTCTACAACATTTCTAGCAAAAATTCAGACCGCTTGAATTTTCGCTCTTTAATTTACAATCCAATACTTCCTGTTACTTTTTGTTCCCTCAGCTTTCAACGGTAACTTTTGTAGTAATTTATAAGCTGTATTCGGCGAATCTATTGCAAAAAACTCACAAAAGCTTTTATTTGTTAACGTTTCGCCTACTAGCAATCGATAATCTTCAAGCGTTCTAAAAATTGCCTCTTGATCAACTGCTCCGCAACGCTGACAATACCATTTTGGGAAACGATAGTTCATTGTCTGTCCATTTAAACAATTTTCGCATAGCACACCTTTTACTAAATCTCGGACAGGAAGTGCTATTTCTCTTTTGATTGGCCTATGCATGGATAATAATTTAGAAGCAAATTGAAATAGCTTTTCTCCATCCACCGCCGCCTCTTTATGCTGTTGAAATAATTCTCTAACGTAATATCGTAATCCTGATACATGAAAAATTGGTTGCCCCCTTAAACTCTTTGATAAAATAGCATTTTTCGTTGCGAATACGACTGCATAATGAACGGGTATCTTAAGCTGTGACTGTTGTAACATACCCATCATCCACTCCATATGCCGCCTTCCTTGATGAAGTGGATTAGTCATTCCCTCAACATCGCCTTCTGTAGTAGTTCGCGTAAATTGATTAAAAGATTCATCGAAATCTAGAAAGCCTGTTACATTTTTAATTTCGAGTATTAAGATAAATTGAGGGCATAGTAAAACGGTGTCTATTTGATGAGTAGTACCAAAGTGATTAACTATTTGTAAATCATGAAGAAAATAATGCGGATGAGGTAAAATAATTTCAATCCATTCGGCATCTACTCTTTGCTCCCCAGCAAAGCCTGCGTGAATACGCCTCAACTTCTCAAAATAGTTCATGTATTCAGTATGTGTACTAGGTAATCTTCGTATTAAAGCTTCTAAAATTTTGTGCTGCTCCGATTCCTGACGATCTAATAAAATCATTTTTTCTTCCCCCCCTATAACTATTGTATAAAAAAAGAACCTTATTAAAAGAGGTTCCAAAAAACTTGAAATGCCTATAGTACAAATTAAATCTTTCATCAACTTTTTTAGATAGAAAGAACGGAAAATTTCCCACGATTCAGCTCTTGTTAGTATTTTTTTGCTCGCTTTCCGTCGATGTCGGAGTTCTTTCCGTCGCTCTGAGACTTCTTTCCGTCGATGTGACCTCGCTTTCCGTCGCCACTAATTCTATCCGTCGCTTCGGCATTTCTTTCCGTCAATGTCGGAGTTCTTTCCGTCGCTCTGAGACTTCTATCCGTCGATGTGACCTCGCTTTCCGTCGCCGCTAATTTTATCCGTCGCCTCGGGCTCGCTTTCCGTCGATGTCGGAGTTCTTTCCGTCGCTCTGAGACTTCTTTCCGTCGATGGGGCATCGCTTTCCGTCGCCGCTAATTTTATCCGTCGCCTCGGGCTTTCTTCCCGTCGATGTCGGAGTTCTTTCCGTCGCTCTGAGACTTCTTTCCGTCGATGGGGCATCGCTTTCCGTCGCCACTAATTTTATCCGTCCCTTCGGCATTTCTTTCCGTCGATGTCGGAGTTCTTTCCGTCGCTCTGAGACTTCTTTCCGTCGATGAGACCTCACTTTCCGTCGCCACTAATTCTATCCGTCGCTTCGGCATTTCTTTCCGTCGATGTCGGAGTTCTTTCCGTCGCTCTGAGACTTCTATCCGTCGATGAGACCTCGCTTTCCGTCGCCGCTAATTCTTTCCGTCGCTTCGGCATTTCTTTCCGTCGATGTCGCTGTTCTTTCCGTCGCTCTGAGGCTTCTTTCCGTCGATGTGACCTCGCTTTCCGTCGCCGCTAATTTTATCCGTCGCCTCGGGCTTTCTTTCCGTCGATGTCGGAGTTCTTTCCGTCGCTCTGAGACTTCTATCCGTCGATGAGACCTCGCTTTCCGTCGCTCTGAGGCTTCTTTCCGTCGATGAGACTTCTTTCCGTCGATGAGACCTCGCTTTCCGTCGCCACTAATTCTATCCGTCGCTTCGGCATTTCTTTCCGTCGATGTCGGAGTTCTTTCCGTCGCTCTGAGACTTCTTTCCGTCGATGGGGCCTCGCTTTCCGTCGCCGCTAATTTTATCCGTCGCTTCGGCGTTTCTTTCCGTCGATGTCGGAGTTCTTTCCGTCGCTCTGAGACTTCTTTCCGTCGATGGGGCCTCGCTTCCGTCGCCACTAATTCTATCCGTCGCCTCGGGCTTTCTTTCCGTCGATGTCGGAGTTCTTTCCGTCGCTCTGAGACTTCTATCCGTCGATGAGGCCTCGCTTTCCGTAAAGCATTTCAACAAAAAAACAACTGAACAGCCACAGCCATTCAGTCGTTTTTTCGTAGTAAATATAAAAAATAAGGTGCACCTATACATGCGACGACTATACCAGCTGGCACTGTCGCACTTGAAATAGCTACGCGGCCAATTGTATCCGCTAGCATTAGTAAGCTTGCACCGATAAACAATGTAATCGGTAAAAAGAACTGATAGCGCGGTCCGACAAGTTGCTTTGCAATATGGGGAGCCATCAGACCGATAAAGGCAATGCCTCCCGTGACCGATACAGCTGCCGCAGCTAACGCTACAGAGACAACTAATAATTGTAATCGCTCTCGGCCGATATTTAAGCCTAAGCCAACCGCCGTTTGTTCTGTCATCGCCAGTACATTTAACACATTTGCTTTATAAAAAATAAATGGAATGCCTAGCACAAGCCAAGGCATTAAAGCCCAGAAAAATGGCCAATCTGTTCCCCAAATATTGCCTGCAAGCCATTGCGCGATAAATTGTACATCACTACGCTTAGCAGAGGAAATTAATATCATCATTACACCTGATAAGGCAGATGCTACCCCTACTCCGACTAAAATGAGTTGGACCGGATGCACACCTTCATTGCGCTTGTAAGAGAAAAAGTAAATGCAGAGTGCCGTTAATGAAGCGCTACAAAATCCTACCAATGGTAACACATATGCAAAATGAGGCAGATCCCCATTAACAAGGAGATAAAAAAGCGTAATACCCACACCTGCACCTGCATTAATGCCAATAATACCAGGGTCCGCTAAGTCATTACGGGTCACCCCTTGCAAAACCGCACCAGCTAATGCTAACGCCATCCCTGCAGCTGCCAGCACAAACAATCTTGGTAAACGAACAGAGAACAATACGAATGATTCTTTGAAGCTACCGTCTCCCATTAAAATTGGTATTATACGATCAATCGAAACCGAAGCTGCGCCCAGTGAAATACCCATTACAAAAATAACTATGGTTAATAGTATCCAAAGCATTAGCCATCTACGTTGTTTTTTTCGCCCGATATTAAACAATTTGACGACCTCCCTTCCGAACAAGAAGTAAGAAGAACGGAAGGCCGATAATTGAAATAATGGCAACTACCGGTGTTTCATATGGAGCATTAATCATTCTACCTGCAAAATCTGCTGTCACCATCAACCATCCACCGATAATAGCACTCATCGGTAAGACAAATCGATAGTCTGTCCCAACAATTGCACGGACAATATGCGGCACCATTAACCCAACAAATGCTAAATTACCTACTAGCGCAACTGCGGAGCCTGCAAGAATTACAACGACAAACATCATAATTCCTTTAATGACTGCTGTATTTTGCCCTAACCCAACAGCTACTTCTTCATTTAAACTTAAAATGGTTAGCTGACGACTAAATGCAAACGCAACAATTAATCCGACCAAAATAACAGGAGCAATCATTAAAGCTTGCCATGTAGTGCCAATTAAACCACCACTCGTCCACATCGAAACATCTTTTGAAATTTGAAATAATATTCCCGTACCATCTGCTATTGCTTGTAATAAAGCGGATACAGCTGCCCCAGCTAAGACTAACTTTAATGGAGAAAAGCCATTTTTTGTTGAAGCACCAATACCATAGACAACACTCATCCCTACACCTGCACCTACGAAACATGCAAAAATAAGCATATAATACGACGTATTTGGGATAAATGCCATTGTCAATGCAAGTGCTGCATTCGCACCTGCTGTGAGGCCAAGAAGCCCAGGATCCGCTAATGGATTTCTTGTCACTCCTTGCATAATAGCCCCAGCAACTGCGAGTGCACTACCTACAAAAATAGCAGCAATAATACGAGGAAATCGAATTTCACGTAAAATAGCATAATGTTTACCGCCGTCTTGTCCAACAATCGCTTGATAAACATCTTCAATACTCGTATTTGCCGCGCCGACACAAAGTGAGATCGTAACTGTCACTGCTAATAAGATCAGTGCAAGCAATACCTGAAGCCAAAACGGGAATTGTCGAAACTTTATCATTTGCCTTCGCTACTCTCTACTGAAATTATTGTAAAAATTTCTTTTCAAAGAAATCTAGTTGATAGTCTAAAGTGATTGGATCATTAAAGTAAAATTCATTGGCATTCACTTCAAATAAATGACCATTTTTCTCAGCCTCTAAATCTTTAAACCACGCAGCATTTTTAATGGCGCTATCCTCACCTTTAAATGTACTAAAAATCACATAGTCACCCGCATAATCCCCTAATACCTCTTGAGAAATGGCTAAATAACCTGGTTTTAAAGCACCTTCCTTCACTTTCTCAGGCATTTTCAAGCCCATTTCTTGATATAAAATTTCTGTTCCACGACCCCAGTTATCTCCATAAACATACAATTGTTTATTGAACATTTCTGCGACAGTAACCGTTGCATCTTCGCCGATTTTTTCTTTAATTTTCTTACCTGCTTCTGCAGCACGTGTTTTAAAGTCATTTACCCATTCAGTTGCTTCTTTTTCTTTATTAACAACTTTACCGATTTCAATAAATTGCTGTAAATAATCAACCTTACCATACGTAAATAATACAGTTGGTGCGATTTCCGCTAATTTATCCGCATTTTCAATACCATTTAAACCAATTATCAAATCTGGCTCAAGCTCGATAATTTTTTCGATATCCGTATTTTCAACAACTATTGCATCTTTAATATCATTTTGGAAGTTTGGATTATCTTTAGCCCAAGAATCAACGCCTACAACATTAACGCCAAGCTGTAGTAAATCCCCAACAAATGAAGATAACACAACGACACGTTTTGGGTTAGCTGGTACTTCAATAGGACCAGATTCTGATTGATACGTAATCGTTTCTGCAGATGCTTTATCTTTAGAGCCCTCATTCGCCTTCTCTTCTTTATTGCCGCACGCCGCAAGCACTAGTACGACCATCATAACCATTGGTAATAACCACTTTTTCATAAATATATCTCCTTTTACACTGTTTCTAGTAAGTTATATGTAATGCACATTGGTTTATCTGTCCGTGGATCCTTACCAATGACTGCATCAATATTAAACACTTTTGCTAATACTTCAGGTACCATGACTTCCTCTGCAGTACCAAACTTCACAAGGTCTCCTTTTGACAGCGCAACGATAAAATCTGAAAAACGTGCTGCCTGATTTAAATCATGTAGCACCATAACAATTGTGCGTCCCTCTTCTTCGTTAAGCTTGTAAAGTAATTCTAAAACTTCTAACTGATGGGCCATATCTAAATACGTTGTTGGCTCATCTAAAAAAATAATATCGGTATCTTGCGCTAATGCCATCGCAATCCACACCCGTTGACGCTGTCCACCTGATAAGGCATCAACCGTGTTCTGACGAAAGTCATCCGTTTTCGTTACCTTTAAGGCCCAGTCAATCATTTCTTTATCCTTTTGTGATAAATTACCGAAGCCCTTTTGATATGGAAATCGACCGTAGGATACAAGCTCTTCCACTGTTAAACCATGTGCACTTTCCGGGCTTTGTGGCAAGATGGCGAGTTCTTTCGCTAATTCTTTTGTGTTCATCTCGGAAATATTTTGACCATCTAATATGACTTGTCCACTCTTATGTTTCAAAATCCTTGTAATAGCCTTTAAAAGTGTAGATTTACCACAGCCATTGGAACCAATGATGGTTGTTATTTTACCGTCTGGAATTTGTAGTGATAAATCGTGCACAATCGTTTTGTCCTCGTAGCCGATACGAATCGATTCAACTTGTAAACGCACAACATAACCTCTCTTTCCTTTTACTTCTTTCCATGCTATGATAACGATTAATCGATAATGATAATCATTATCACTAAAGTTAGTCTAGTTTTCCTATCAAGTTTTGTCAAATACTTTGTAACTTCTTTCAGCAAATGTCTTGTGTACCGAAAGCGTAGCAACAGGTACAGAAGTCTCCTACCTCTATAGGGGTAATCTGCTGAAAGAAGTTAAAGCCTCTGGAGGATGTCACAGAATCGGAAAGGAGTTCTTTGTGCTTGCACAAAGCCGATTCCGGACGCATTGTTTATCTGTGCGAAAGCAAAGCGACAGCAACAATTATGCCAAAGCAAAATTGATTATTTATTTTTTAAGGATGTGGTGATATAAATGCAACATGTATACGATGTAACAATTATTGGCGGTGGCCCTGCAGGTCTATATAGTGCCTTTTATAGTGGTTTACGAGGATTGAAAACGAAGTTAATTGAGAGTCAACAACAGCTAGGTGGTAAAGTTTTGCTTTATCCTGAGAAGCTAATTTGGGATATTGGCGGTCATCCCCCTGTGTTAGGCGAACAATTTGCAAAACAGTTAATAGCGCAGGCAAAAACGTTTGATCCTTCCATTTTAACAGGTACAAAAATCGATTTTATCGAACGCCAAGATGATATTTTTGTTCTTCATACTACCCAAGGGGAAAAACATTTCTCTAAAACCGTTCTTTTAGCAGTTGGTGGTGGTATTATTAACCCTCAAAAGCTTTCACTTGAAGGTGCAGAAAAATATGAAATGACTAATTTACACTATACAGTGCAGTCTTATCGACACTTTGTGGACAAGGAAATTATTATTTCAGGAGGCGGAAATGCGGCGATTGACTGGGCAGTTGAGCTTAGTCCTATCGCTAAAAATGTAACTGTAGTTTATCGTAAAGATAAGTTATCTGCGCATGAAGCAACAATTCAAGAAGCTTTAGACGCAGGAGTAAATATTGAATGCAATACTAGTATTACAAAACTAACGGCAAATGCTGACAAAACAGCCATCCAATTAGTGACATGTGAAAATACAAAAACAAAGCAAAGCTATACGCGTCAAATCGATGAAATAATTGTTAGTCATGGTTATAACCGCGAAGCATCATTAGCATTGGATCAAACACTGACCATTCCTAAAAAAGATGATTACTACTTCGAAGGAAAAGCAACGGGAGAAACAGCTCAGCCGGGAATTTTTGCAGCAGGTGATATTTTAGCGTTTGAAGGAAAAATCAATCTTCTTCTAGGTACCTTCCAGGATGCAGCCAATGCCGTAAACTCTATTAAAACGTATTTAGAGCCTACTGCCTATCGTCACGGGGTCGTGTCATCACATAATGAAGTGTTTAAAGAGAAAAATCGCTCTATTATTGAAAAGCACTTTATACAAAATAAGCATTAATTGCAATAACCCCTCTTAAGAATTTACGCTTAAGAGGGGATTAATTCAGCTCAAACACAAACAATGTCGCAAGCCTTTCTTGCTAATTTTTATCAGGCAGACTTTACGTTCCATCGAAATAAACTACCTAAAGAATTTTAAAAATGCCCCCATTTGCCTTAACATACCAACTCCATTTGTTATAGTTCCCGCATGGCCCATAATTGTATTTAAATGCTGTGGAAATCTTCCAAATCTAGAAGGTTGGGGTTGTTGATTAGGGTAAAAGAAAGGTTGCTCCCTTCTACCTTGAATAGGAGGGCCAAAACCTTGTCTATGTCTTGGTGGGAATGGTCTCATTCTAGAATTAGGCGGATAAAATGGCATCAATTCACCCCCGATCATATATCTTTTTGCTAGTATACGTCTGTATTTTTTTATTGCTTAGACTATCGGAGAAGTTGCTAAAAAATAATATAAATATGTATGTAAAAATGTTGAAATCCAAAAATCATTATTCTACCTCTTCTACTGCCCATTAATGCGGATTAATTCACCTCTCCTTTCTTTACAGGTTCTTCATGGCAACTTTGTCTCTTACTGGAACCATACTATTTTTAATTTCATATTATACAAAAATACGAATAAAGAAGGGATTCCGATTCAAAATTCAAAATATCTAGATTTTCTGTCCAAATTTGGTGTGGGCGGTGCGCATCCTGGCGGTATTAATCTAACAAAGGAAATATTCAAGGCAGAGAACATTAGCGAAAATCCCTATATTTTGGATGTAGGGTGTGGTACAGGCCAAACCGCTGCCTATTTGGCGGAGACATATGAAGCAAAAGTAACAGGTATTGATATCAATCCTGAAATGGTCGCTAAGGCTAAAAAGAGAATGAAAAAAAATCGCTTACCCGTAAAAATAATGCAATGCTCTATCGAACAAGTACCATTACCTGATCGTACATTTGATTTTATTATTTCTGAATCTGTTCTTTCTTTTGTCAATAAACCTAATGCCTTAAAAGAAATTTTTCGTTTATTAAAGCATGGCGGTCGGTTTATTGCCATTGAATTTACTATTCATCAACCACTTGAAGAAAAAATTGAAAAGGAAATCATGCAGTTTTATGGATTTGATTCTTGTTCAATGAAAAAGGATTGGGTAGCTTTCTTTAACCAGGCAGGTTTTAAAAATATTCGTATACAAAAAAATAAATCAATCTTCTCCATTCCTGAACTTCATTATTCGAAGGATATTGCACCTGAACTTTATGAGGTAATGGATAAACATTTCGATATGAACTTAAAGTATGAAGGGCTTTTAGACTATAGGATTTATTCATGTACTAAATAGTGTAAGGATGGAATTCAACTTGAAAGCATACTTCTTAACTGCTATGTAAATGAAAAAGAGCAGCAGACTCGTTCAACGACAAATCTCTTACTCCATATCCATTCTGTCCAACAATTTATAGCGGGAAATTAATCCTCTGTGTCATTTCCCGCTCCTTCTTATTTTCTAGCCCCCACTAAAAATATTCCATTTAGAAAAAGAGCAAGATTTCCTCCTTAGTCATTCGTTTGCATATATTTCTCTTCATTAATCGTCACTGCATGAATGCCCTCAATAAAAGTATTGATTAAGATTAAAAAGCTCTTATTGATATCGAGGGGCATTCCAAATCCTCCCATCTGTTCAATAGAAGTGAATCCATGTAGAATGCTTCGTAATCCCCTGACCATATGGATCGCTATTTCTTCTTGCAATTTATAGCCATCTAGCACTTGAAGTACAAGTTGCACGACAGATTCTTGGGCTTGCTTTAGTTCTTGATCATTAGCGTCTGGAAAGCGAGTGCTAGCATCATACAACCCCGGATGCTCTCTAACAAGTTGAAGATATGCTTTACTAATTGCACGAATGGCGTCATCACCTGAACGTCCTACTGCAGCTTGTTGCATATATTCATGTAGTTTTTTTACTCCTTGAATAGCTAATTTCTGTTTCAATTCATTTAATCCATCAAGATGATTATACAAGGAAGGTGGCCGTATTTCCAATTTTTCCGCTAATAGTCCAATTGAAAGTTGGTCCAATCCTTGTTCATCAACTAGCTCCGTTGCCTTTTGTAAAATAACCGATAAATCTATTTTCATTCGACGGGACATTTTTTTCACTTCCTATTTTGATTGTCTAAAATTTTTTTCTGCTTCTGCGATAGCTATGTCCAGAAGTTCCTGTGGTTGCTTCAACATCTTTCCGTGCCCAACAGCAAGTAAGCTTGGATGTAAATCCCTTAATTTTTTTGCGCTTATTAGAGCTGTGCTTTTATCCCATGTTGCAAGAGCAGGAAATGGAAACAACGGATTCATCACTCCCGTTACTACTAGTCTTCCTCTAGTTACAAGGGCATCACCAGCGATCAAACTTCTATTGCGCGTGTCAAAAAGAGTGATGGAACCGGGTGTATGACCTGGAGTTGCAATCACTTCTAATGAACCAACTCGATCACCTTCTTCAAGTAATAAGTCCGGTTTAGTTTTAATATTTTTTGGAAGACTTCCCCGAATTGGTGTGTTTTTTTCATTTGGTAGCAAGGTACTATTCCCTTCCAATAACAGAGCATCTCTGGAAGAAATGCATACCTGACTATCTGGTAATAATTCTTTTAATGTGTCTAGCGCTCCTATATGATCACCATGTGCGTGAGTAATGATGATTTTTGTAATCGGTTTACCAATACTTTTAGCAGCTTTTATTATACTTTTTGCACTATATGGTAGTGCTGCATCGATAAGTGTAAGTTCGCTTTCTTCTTCTACAAAATAACAATTAACAGGAAAAATTCTCGGCATAAATGACAATTGATACACTGTGCCAATCTTCGTCATTTTCATTCTAAATCAAATCCCCTTCACAAACTAATCGTAATATTATTTTAACTAATCATATTAGTTTTCGCAATATTTAAATTAAAATTATTTAAGCCCTAATTTATGGTAACGGCTTTTAATACCAAATCATCGCTAGTTTTGATACACAAAAAAATGACACCTGTCATAAAGAACCTTTGACTGGTGTGAATATGTTTTTTCCTTGCATTTTCTTATCATTATTGTAAGAAAACAAAGAAAGAGTGATTTTATGATGAAGGTTCAACAAAGATTACCCCTAATCGATCTGTTACGAGGCTTTGCTGTATTAGGGACACTTGGTACGAATATTTGGATTTTTGCTAATCTAGGGGATATTTCGTATATCACAACGAGTAATTATTCAGGTTGGTGGTCATTGAACGACTTTTTACGAATGACAGTGTTATTTTTCGTAAACGGTAAACTTCTTGGTTTATTAACAATCATGTTTGGTGTAGGTCTAGAATTAAAATATCAGCAAGCCTTACGAAAAGGAAATGCTTGGCCTGGAATGTACATTTGGACGATAGTATTTTTATTTATGGAAGGTTTTATCCACTTCACTTTAGTCATGGAATACGATATTTTAATGAGCTATGCTGTGACAGCCGTCATCGTTGCCTTTATCGTTAAATTTGGTGATAAAGCGATTAAACGTGCTTTATACGTTTTTGGTAGTTTCCATGCACTAATGATTCTTCTAATTTTAGTCAGCGCATTGCTAGGTGCCAATGCTTCCATTACTGGACTCGACCCTGTTGTTAGTCTTTATGAATATGGTACTTGGTTTGAGCAAATACAATATCGTTTAACACATTTTCTTTATTATAGAACGGAAGCTATTTTTATTATCCCAATGAATATCTTTTTATTTTTACTTGGCGTTAAGCTGATGAGAAATGGTGTATTTTCGCAAAATGACAAAGGACGTCAGGCGCGTCAAAAGCTATTCAAAATCGGTATTTTTATTGGGATACCTTTAAATTTCCTAATCTTTATTCCTGGTGGAGCATTTGATTTACCTGTTCGTTATTTATTTGCACCAATCTTATCCATTGGTTATATTGGTATATTAGGGAAAATGATAGAATATAAGAAGCTTGATTGGTTATGGAAGAGATTTGGCGAGATTGGGAAAATGTCTTTAAGTTGCTATGTACTGCAAAATGTTATTGCATCTATTATTTTCTATGGCTGGGGCTTAGGTTTAGGTGGAAAATTGAATAGTATTGAAGTGATCGGTATTTGGCTAACCCTCTCCCTTCTACAACTTTTCATTGCACATCTTTGTATCAAGCATTTTCATGTTGGGCCAATGGAATGGATTCGGAAACATGCCATTCAAAGTGTCACACAGAAATAATCGACAAGGGTTGGTGTGAACTATAAAGATTTATCCAAGAGACCAGGTAAAGTACTATTTAATTATCGATGTTGTATCGCTTGTTTTTTTATTTACAATGGTATTAAGTTCGAATTCTCAATTACCTTTAATGGCTAAAATAATTATCCTTACGTCATTTTTAGTAGCCTTCTATATTGCTTTATGGTTTAAAGATTGGCGTTTACTGTTAGCTTCTTTACTTGGCTTTACGCTTATTATTATACTGGGTATTTATGAAGGATCTACTATGTTATTATTTGGATTTACATTTGCTGATTTAATTGGGCGAGCTAAAAAGAAATGGCATATTGCTATAGGAATGATTGCCATTGCCTTAATGTTTTTTATCGTTATTTGGTTTGAATCAGGAGCATCTCTGAAATTAGAAACCGCAGTTTTAATACCCATTATGATCATTCAGTTACTGTTTCCAATGCTCATTTACTACGTAGAAAAGTCCAAAAAATTACAATCGGAATTAACAGTGGTAAATACCCAGCTTGTTCAGCAAGAAGAAAGACAACGTATCGCGAGAGACCTCCACGATACGCTTGGTCATACATTGACTATGATTAAAATAAAAACCGAACTAACATCAAAATTAGTCGATAAAGATACAATGCGTGTGAAAGATGAGCTAAATGATATTTTAGCAACAACACGAACAGCACTAAAGCAAGTAAGAGAATTAGTTTCCGATATGAATTTTATTTCGTTAGAAAGTGAGCTTATTCATTGTAAACAGCATTTACAAACAGCGGATATTTCCATAAAAATAAAAAATAATTGTCCAAAGCTGCTACTAGCTAGTGTGGAAGAAACGATGCTGTCCTTATGTCTACGGGAAGCAACTACAAATATTATTAAACATAGCCAAGCAAAAAAATGCCAAATAGATATTAACTATTTAAATGGAATTTTAAAGATAAATGTTGTGGACGATGGTGTCGGCTTACATAACCAAGGGCATGGGAATGGACTATCTTCGATGAAAGAGCGAATGAATGCTCTTCAAGGAAATGCTTCCATTGACAATTTACCGACAGGCGGAACGATTGTGACGTTAACACTGCCTATCCAGCACTATAAAAAGGAGCCAACTACATGATACGAGTATTACTAGCAGAGGATCAACAAATGTTACGTGGCGCCTTGACTTCCTTGTTGTCATTTGAGCCTGATATAGAAGTGATCGCAGAAGTTTCAGATGGTCAAACAGCGTGGGAATATATTCAACAAGAGCTACCCGATGTTTGTGTATTGGACATCGAAATGCCGAATCTTTCTGGTCTTGATCTTGCTGAAAAAATTAGACAGAAAAATTTACCGTGCAAGGTCATGATTGTCACTACTTTCGCACGGCCTGGTTATTTACAGAAAGCGATGGATTGTGAGGTACATGGTTATTTATTAAAAGATGAACCGATCGACTATTTAATTGAAACAATAAGAAAAGTGATGAAAGGTGAAAAGGTCGTCAGCAGAGATTTAGCTGCTACGTTGTTTATGAAGGAACAGAATCCACTAAATGAACGTGAAATTGCTGTTCTGCAGCTTGTAAAAGAAGGACTCACAACAAATGAGATTAGTAAAAAGTTATTTTTAACGAAAGGCACTATTCGAAACTATTTATCTACCTCTATTCAAAAACTACATGTCGAGTCTAGACAACAAGCTGCTCAAGTTGCGAGTGATAAAGGTTGGCTCTAGAAAAAGAAAAGCGATACGGTATTCCTTATCTATAAAGGATACAGTATCGCTTTTCTTCAGGCGTGTTGATTAGGAAAAAATAAGTTTATTATTGAGCGATAAAAGGATTTTTTCGTTACCGATTTGCCAATATATTTCCATTTTAACTGATTGTAGCGTAGGGCTACTCGACTCCCGCGGGAAAGCGAGACAGACGAGACCCTGCACGGAGCGAAGCGGAGGAAGCGGCTCGACGCTCGCCCGCAGGAAGCTTTGCTCTGTGCGAAAGCGAAGCGTCAGCAACAAAGCGAGTAGCCCGTAGCGGAAATCAGCCTCTTTGGATGTATAAAAATGGTTAATCAACACACCTGGCTTTTCTTTTTAATTAACTTCTTCTTTTGCTGATTTATTTTTAGTCACCAAATTAATGATGATTTCAACGAGTACGACAGCAATTAATGAAAGCCCAAATAGTGGCATCAGTATCCCTAAAATTATCATGAAAATGATAAATGGAATGGATACCTTTTGAGAGATTTTAGGTGGTGCAGATAGCATACCTTGTTTCTTTCGTAATAGCCATGTTCTAACTCCCCAAGCAATAACTACTAAAAATGCTAGACATACTAGTAAATTGATTAATTTATTTGGCCAGCCAAACAAGTGACCTTCATGCAATGGAATTCCCCATGTGAACCATTTGGCAAGAATGCCATAGTCCTCATATCCGACCTTGTCTATATATTTTCCGCTATACTGATCAAAATACATTGTCGTTTCATCATACGGACTAACATCAAGACCTGTGACACCTGTGTTACTAGATTTTGCAACTGTATAGACACCGACTTCACTAGCAGGATAAATAATCGCATACGGTTTTGATATATTCATTGCATCAATTTCATGTTGTAGCTTTTCCACACTTAGTTGGTAAGGGTTAGCAGCACAGAGCATATTGTCTCCCATACCGTGATGTGCAGCATGTCCAGAATCTGATGTAGGTGGGGTTTCTTGACGAGTAGCCCAAGGAATCTCACTTACATTAGATGTAGGCGGCTGTTGCTGTAATAATGGCGTGCCGAAAGAAGGATGATCTTGTGAAGCTTGATAAATATATTTCCCCATAAACGCAGACCATGGTAAGCCTGTGAAAATAATTACAAGCATTGGAATCGTAATAATTGTCCCAATAAGAGCATGAAATTTTCTACTTTTTTGACGTGTGTTTGTCTGCTTTGTTTTCTTTAGTATTTTTGCTTTAAACGTCATGTAAATGCCTGAAAGTAGTAAAAAAACAGCCCAGCACGCCGCTAATTCTACTAAATAATTGACAACCGTCCCCCCAATAAATAAGGAACTATGGACATTTCTCATAATATTTGAAAATGTGTAATCAGCATCCTGACCACCGATAATTTGGTTATGATCATCTAGGAACACATATTTCTCTTTGCCATCTGCATTCTTCATCGATAAACGAGTATTGTATGGCTCTTCTAACTCTATAATTTTATTTGTTTTATAGCCAGCATATGATTCTTCTGCAAGTTTAACAGCATCATCAATAGATTGTACCTCGGTCTTTCCACTTTCACCAAAAAAGTATTTATCATATAACTGATTTTCCACATCAGTATAAAATAAATAACCAATACCACTAAGTGTGAGTGAAATAAGAAGTGGAGTTATAAATAATGCGGCATAAAAGTGCGTTCGCCAAAAGCTCTGGTAAAGCTTGTTCTTCATGTCTAATTCTCCAATCTATCATAATCAATTTCGCCTTGGCGTAATTCCGTGACATCCGCCGGAGGCATCATCTTCATTCAGTAGGTGTTTACTGAATGAAGATAAGCGCAAAATTATTATATAGTTTAAAAGTGAAATAAGTATGAAGTCCTAGAGATTTTTTCATGACATATATATATGTATTCCTATGGATATAATTAGGTTATAGAAACAAAATAGATTGTTTTCATTAAAAAAAGCTACTTAATGTCCCATAAAGGGATGAACATTAAGAGCCTTTTAACTTTGGTGAAACTAATAATCAGTGGGGATAATGCTCCCCACTGATTAAAGTTTTACTTTATCCAATTAGTTCTTTCATTACATTCGTATAAGCTGTTAAAATATCATTTTTATGAACAGCATCCTGCCCTACATACTGTTCAACTAGCTCCTTTAATGTATGAGAATTACTTGTATATAGTTTCTCCATAACTTCATATTTTAACAGACTTTCATAATACTCGATTACTTGTGGATTCATGTGTACCACTCCTTCAATTTTAGCATTAAAAAAACATCTTTCCTTCATCAGAAAGATGTCTACTATGACAAATACACGACATAATACGGTGATTGACATGGCGAAAAAAGCTTTCTATTCGTAGAAGCTACCTTTTTTGCAATCATCGTACTATGAGCATGCTGGAAAATTTCTCTAGTCACACTCAACACCCCCTATCCTCGTAGGTTTTTTGGTTGTACTAGATAAAGGCAGGTCTCCTGGCTTATGTTCATCACACCTTTCACCTTCCCATTACAATGCGTAACAGTGGTCCTTTGAAACGTGCTCACATTTACAGTTGCGGGACAGCGTCGGATTTGCACCGATCTTCCCTTTTAAACAAATCGAATTTATGATTTGTACCTCTATCTTATTATTCCGTTTTTATTATTATACCGTAGTGGTTTGTGTACATTGTCACTATCCTAATCGATTATAAATATCGATTGTAATGGAGTCAATTTTAAAGTCAATTCAGCCATTTTAGAAAACTTGTAATACCATTTTTACATTCATCCTTATGTACCGCTACAATTTGGCTTGCATTCAATTTGATCATTATACAGGGATTTTTCTGCATAAAATTGCACTTATTATTGGATAGACTTCTTGGAAATTTATCCTTGTCGCGTCGTTCTGGGAAATAGTTAATCACATTCGTTGTACACTTACCATTTATCTACCAACTCATACTTTGCCATATTAGATAAAATTTTCAGTCAGTAAAATAGACATTATGCAACCATAATAAAAGACATTCGTCTCTAAATCGAGGTGATTTTGTGAAAAAATGGTTAATCACGTTATTTGTAGCAATTATATTATTGTTTTCAGGATGTACTTTACTAATTAATAGTCTACTCCCAAATGAATATGAGGTACTCGAAAGTAATTGGAACATTTATTTACCTAAAGCAGATGAGATAAAAAATTTACTCACAACAGAAGCTAATTTTCTCGGTGATGGAGAATGGTTTGCTTTGTTCGATTATTCAAAACCGATTGATTTTAGTAATACAGGCTTTATAAAAGTTACTTCCAATGAAATATCTGTTGCAAATAACCGAATAGCGCAATTCAAAAAAAGAACAATTGATATTCGTCAAAATGCTAAAGAAATTGTTGATATATTTAATCAATATGATGTAGAAGCAGAAGTTGGCGACTATTATTACTACGGTGAACACAATAATGGAAATGATTTTATTATTTTATTATATAAAGTCGAATTACATCAGTTATATAAATATGAATGGCATCAATAAGGAAACGATCAGTAGCCTTTCAACAATAACCCATTCATTTGAATTGGAAGATAATTCAGTACGCTATTCACGTAATTTCTTAGGTAATAAAAAAGGGATTCTGTATCAGGATCAAAGCCCTGACCGTATCCCTAATTTTTCGAAAACCTTTTTTCAATGGCTTGCATTTATAGTTGAAATAGTAAATTTTTGTAGATATTCAGAACTAATACTATATGAAACAACTTTCTCCTTGTACTTCTTGACTACATCAACGTGATTGTCGTAACTAAAAACAAAGAAATGAACATCTTTTTTACCTCTTTTTACGTTCATGATAAATGGAGTAACATTAGTCTCTGGCTGTAAAAATAATTTTTCATTACCTGGAAATATATAATGTTTTTTTAAAAAAGAAGCTTTATTAAAATTGTCTGTAAATCTATTTTTTTCTTCCTCTTCTAAATTCATTCCATTAAATGTTACCGTAACATCTTTTGAATTAAGTTTTTTATGAAGTTCAAATTTACTTACCCCCCATCCCACAGCTATACTGGGAGGGCTCATTAACAATTTAATAATAGATCCAATCACTATCGTCATAATCAAACTCGTTGTCATCTCATATCAACTCTTTCAGAAATTTTATCATTTTAGTAGCAATTACTATATTATTACCTACATTGCACATTGTTTCATAAAAAGTAATTAGTAATTAGGCTATATTGATGTTTTATCATCCACCTCTCCATGATAAGGGATTTATCTTTTTTATAACCATCCACTTCGATACTTTTTTGACCATCCATTTATCTTAAGAATAAATATTTTTAACCATTCAATTGCCTATATACTATTAAGAGCTTCTGCAAACCTTTTGATTCCTTCATCTATTGAATCTTCATCTTCCTTTGCAAAAGTAAAACGAACAAAACCATCTTTGGACCCCAGTGTAGAACCTGGAACATAAATGACGCCTCTTTTGATGGATTCTTCAAGCAATTGGGTTTCATGATAATTTTTAAGTATTTTACACCATATATGAATACCACCTTGAGGAATAGCATATTCCACCAGATCTTTTAAATAAGTATCAAGGCTTTTTATAATTTTATCTCTCCTTTTTTCTAATTCCTTCATTAAACTTTTTATATGAATATGAAAATTTTCTGATTCTAAAAAATCATTTGCTATCCATTGTGTATAGCTAGAATGACCGAAGTCGATTTGTTGCTTCGCATCGGATAATCTTTCAATCACCGATGTTGGGCCAATAATCCACCCTATTCTTAATCCTGAGGCAACAATTTTGGACAAAGAACTTATGTATAATACGTTGCCATTCCTATCCATTGACTTAAGGGTAGAGATTTTATCTCCTGAAAATGCTGTTAAACTATACGGATCATCTTCTACTACTGGAATTCCAAGCTTTGAGGATATGTCTAAAATCGCTTCTTTTTTCTTTTTATTCAATAAGGAGCCCGTTGGATTTTGAAAACATGGATTTAAAAAAACCATTTTAATTCGGTGTTTTTTATATAATGACTGCAAATCTTCTGGGTTCATTCCATCCTTACCGACTGGTAGATAATGTATTTGTATACCTACCGATCTGAAAATTGGAAGATTATAATTGTAGGAAGGATCTTCTATCGCTATTGCATCTCCAGGCTTTAACAAACATTGTACAATTAAATGTAATGCTTGCTGCGCTCCTGATGTTATAAGTATTGAAGAAGGATTAGTTTCGATTCCCCGACTTTTTTTTACGTGTTTTGCAATGGTAGTTCTAAGGATTTCATTCCCCTGTGGATGATCGTATCCTAGGCTTCCAATAAAAGAACGTGTTGCAGTTATCTCGCTTAAAAACCTTTTTGGGAAAAGTTCTTCTGACAATTCACCAGAAGCTAAATTTATTAATTTATGTTCAACAGCTTCTTTTCTTATTTTTTGCGTTACAGGTTGACTAGGTAAAAAAGAACCCGCCTCAATATACCTATTCCAGCTAGGAATCCGTTTTTTTGTTATACCCCATATATCTTTACTAATGGTAGTACCGCTTCCTCTATTTCTTTCAATTAGCCCAATCGATTCTAATTCGTCATATGCATGAACGACAGTACTTCTGTTTAAATTTAGAGCACTAGCTAAATATCTCTCGGATGGCAATGGTTTATCAGGTGGAAATGTACCATCTGCAATTCCCTTTTCCATATATTCCGCGAGTTGTTTATAGATAGCTTTTTTCGCTTTTCTATCAGGTTTCCAATCCATGTATACTCACCTCATTATTTCCTTCAAACTTGCTAAAAATCTTACTTTTTTCTTTTAGCAGTGTTATTCCAGCTAAAAGATTATATATTAATATTATTTCAATTGTAATTAACCATCCACTTAAAATATCAATCCTCATTTTCTATTTTATAACCAATGTTACAATGAGCGTGAATTAAACCCCTTAAACTACATTCCTCTACTATTCTATCGATGTCACCTGTTCGCTAAAACAAAGTTGTAAATAAAGGAATATTCTGTTATTTTATAGTTAGTTATCCAACTAACTAATTGCAAAGGATGTGTAAATGAATGGCCAAACCTACTGGTATCGAAAAGTCAGATTTATTATTGGCTGCCAAGCAAAGTTTAGTAGAAAAAGGGATTGAGAAATTTACATTAAAGGCTGTTGCTGAGCAAGCTGGTGTGACACAAGGAACTATTTATTATCATTTCAAAACGAAAGAGCAAATAATTTTAGAAATTGTCCAAGACATCTGTGAAAATTCTTGGAATGAAATTTTGACGACTGATCAACAAATGATTCAATCTGCACTTCTCTCTGCAAAAAGTCGATATGAAAATGATGCCTTTTATCATAAATTATTTTTCACCTTAATCGTTTTTGGCTTTACGAATCCAACTATTAGACAGCATATTGGACAAATTTTAGCGGCCGAAAATGAACATTTATATAACGTTTTAGATAAATTATGGGATACATCACCAATTGATGGCGTGTCAATGGAAACTTGGAGCATTTTTTTCAATGCCCTTATTGATGGCTTAGCCATACAAGTGATGATGCGAGACGATTTCGATGTAGATGTATTCTATCAGCAATTAGAAAAAATCCTTCAGACACTGCATCGTCTAGGAAAATAATTTGAGGAGGGACACTATGCGATTCTTTTTATGCTGGGGTTTTGGGATTTGGCTTGTAGCAAGTGCTGTATTCCGATTAATGGGGCATTACTTTTTTACTCTTGAAGAACCATTCCTCATGATTGCTGCATACATTTTGACTATTCCGCTTATTTGGGTAGTGACAATACCTATTTATATTTTGAAAAAGATAAAGGACACAGAGCGATTACTAGCTGCAATCTGTATCGCGTTACCTGGAATGCTCATCGATGCAGTCGTATTATTAGTTTTCGACAATATTTTTCCGAATTTATCACCTGATTTAGCTCGATATTTCGCCTCTTGGCTATTATGGGCTTACTCTCTAATACTCATTACTGGTTTTACAAAGGTTTCATTCGTAAGAAAAAATTCTATGCATTCGTCAAATTAAAGGACTTGGCATTATTAACCTAGAAGTAAGTATTGATTAGAATTAAAGGAGGAGAAAAAATGGTTATAGGCTTACATCACGTTCAAATAACAATTCCAAAAGGTGCAGAAGAACAAGGGAAATATTTTTACTGTCAAGTATTAGGACTAAAAGAACTTGAAAAGCCGGATTCACTGAAAGGACGAGGTGGATTTTGGTTACAAGTCGGCACTAGAGAGGTCCATGTAGGTACTGAGGATGGCTTTGATAGATTCACGACAAAGGCTCACATTGCCTATCAAGTTGAAAATATCGAACAGTGGAAAAAAGCACTAGCCGAACATCATATAGAAATTTTCGACTCAGTTCCTATTCCTCATTTTGAACGCTTTGAATTTAGAGATCCATTCGGTAATAGAGTGGAGATGATTCAGGAAATTTAAAAGAAAACAGTTGAATAGAAGTTAATTTCTATTCAACTGTCATGCTGTTAAAAAATAATTTGTGAAATAAAGTATGAATCTATAGCAAAGCGAGAGCTTGATTTCCATTCCAACTGGGAACTTATCACATGACAGACGTTTTAACAAGATGTCATCCAACTTTTTAATTTTATCGGAACGCTTTAACGTTTTAGCGCCCAACTGTTAGTTTTATCGATTAACATTCCCCTTTTATCACCCAACTTCTGAAGTTTATCGACATCTTCCTTAGCCTAGAAAGAAACTCAAAACTCCTCAATTAAGATATCTTTGATCATTTTGTTTTCCAACCGTTATTTCTCGCTAGACCCCCAAAATGTGATAGTCTGATTATCGCTAAGTATGCCATAGTAAGTGTATAGGTTGGTGATTGTCGTTTCCCCCTCCGTCATGTCTTTCAATGCCTCTTTCCAGCGCATTGAAAGGCTTATACTGCCCATATGACTTTTCATTTCTAACAAACGCTTCACCCAACTGAAACATTTGTAATAAAACTGTAAATTAAGGCGATGAAGCCCTTTATATCAGGTGTTTACAGCAATTCCCCATTCACTGTGGTAACAATTACCTCGAAGAAGCCCAACTTTTTCATGCTACGATTAATTCCAATGGCGAGCCAAAACAGGATTAATCCTAACAATAGCTTCAGGAGGAACTTAACAACATGAATAAACGATTTTTAACTACAACATTAGCATTGACGATCGGTTTTAGCACAGTGGGGATGGTACAACCAACTATTCACCCTATAGAAGTAGAGGCTGCAACAACAAATGCCCTGAATAACACACAAGCAGTTAATGCGAAAGCGGATCAATTAATTCAAACTGGAAAAAGCTTAATTAGTAAGGCAACATACAGCAATACGGAATACAAGCCTACATATCCATATAAATTTTCTTGTGCTTCTTTTTTAATGTACATTTTCGAGAAAAATGGTGTTGATCTTGCGACTTATAATGAGGATTATATGATGCAGCAAGGAACATCTGTTAACAGAAATCAATTACAAAAAGGTGATTTACTATTCTTTAAGAGTAAAAAAACCGGGACAGACCCTGACCACGTTGGTATGTATATTGGGGACAATAAAATGATTCACATGGCTGATTCTAAGCAAAATATTATTATTTCTGATTTAAATAGCAAGCCTTATTATACAGATGCTTATGTAGGTGCCCGTAGAGTATTACCTACATTACTTTCAGCTAATCCTGCAACGAAAGGCGATAAAATCGTTGAAAACGCTTATAACTATAAAAATAAAGTGACTATGAGTACTACGAATAGTGAGCAGAATCTACGTTTTACAGGACCTGGATTTATAGAGTATGTGTATCGTAAAAGTGGCGTAAATCTTGGTTCTACAACCTTAAAGGAGCAAATGAATCTGGGAACGACGGTTTCACGTGCTAATTTAAAGAAAGGTGATTTACTATTCTTCAATAGTGTCGCAGGCTCTAAAACACCTTCATCTGTAGCCATTTATGCAGGGGACTATCGTATAATGATTCCAACTTCAAGTGGTATTACTACAAGAGTATTGTTGGTTGACTATTATAATAAGCATTATATTACTGCCAAGCGTGTTACATCAAATTATTAAACTGTCACGCCAGCTCCAAATCCAGTCCCTAGCAGCCTTCTACCACTGCTGATAAAATCATCGCTACTGCCTCAAATTTGAGTAGTAAAGCAAAGTTTGGCTATTCGTATGAAGAAAGTTCACTTACGTTTACGAGCGCAGGATTTACTTTCTATGTTTTTAAACAGCACGGGATTGATTTAATCAATATATTAGTATGACATCCACTAATGTTGTTAAACAAAGCTTAACTTCAACATGGGCACAGCAAAACTATGTAACAGCCCGTCGTGTCTGATAGGTTCAAATCGAGTGGAGGGAGTGATTAACTCCCGACCTCTCTCACGACCGTACGTACGGTTCTGTATACGGCGGTTCAATTAAGATGTCATGCTCATGCCGGGTGCACAAGTAAAAAGAAGTAATCCTCTATTTGAGGATACTTCTTTTTTTGTTTGTGAGAAACTATTGTGTCAATTTAAAAATAAAGTGTCATTGAAATAAAGTATGACTCTTCAGCAAAACGAAGGGTTGATTTTCGTTCCATCCGCGCAAACTCAAGTGCTACCGCTTCGCTTTCTTCACAAAAAACAAGCAAGAGCACGAGACCCAGCAGGGAACGTAAACGAAACTATGTTTTGAGACGAAAGTATAGCGACAGGAGCAAAGGATGTAGCTCATGCCTTGCCCGCGGAAAGCGAGGCGGATTTTTACCATTTGCAACTGTGCTAGATTTCTTACAAGGGACTTTTAGCCTTATTCTAAATCTTTTAAGCTCTTAGCAAACTCAATCATAGACCTACTTGACATAGGACCCTTTATAAGCAATAGTGTATTACTATCTAGAATTGGCTTTAATATGTCTAAAACTCCTGTAACATCTTTAAAAATATGAACCTTTGCATTTGTTCCTTCCTTTATCGCTTGAGTGGCTATTTCTTCTGCTTTTTCTCCAATTGTAATAAGCATATGAATATTTCTTTTTGCGACCATTGTACCAATTTCACGATGGTACTTTTTCTCAAAATTACCTAATCGTTTAATATCACCAAGTACAAGAATTACTTTCTTGTCTTTCCCTATCTCATCTAAAACCTTCAAAGCTGCTTCAATAGAAGTTGGGTTATTAGTCCATGTATCATCTATAATGGTGCTTTCTCCAATTCCTGTTGAAAACTCTAAGTGCCTTGCCATCTGATTAAACGTCCTTAAACGTGAGATGGCATATTGAATCGTCATACCCATTTCTTTTACAGCCGCAATGGCAGCGAGGGCATTGTATACTTGATGTTCACCGTATCCTGGTATAAATGCAGAATATTTTTTATTTGAGGCAAGCAGTTGAAATTTCATACCATTTTCTGTGAATTGAATATTGGAGGCAGTGAAATCTGCCTGTTCTTTTATACCAAAACGAATAATTTTCCCGTTAAATCTTTGTAACGGAATTTTTTTCGTATTTTCATCATCTGCATTGATGATTAATGTACCTTCATTAGATAATCCTTCTACTATTTCTGATTTTGCCTTTATATAACCTTCTAGATTTTTGCAGCCATCTAAATGATGCACGCCAATATTCGTAATGATGCCGATTGTAGGTCTATAAATCATACATTGATGTTTAATATTCCCCGTATTTCCTAGCCCTAGCTCGAACACTGCAGCTTTTGTTGTGTCATCGATACCTGTCAAGTAGGGTAATGATTGACGTGGCTCATTCTTACTACTAATCGATGCCTGCACATGCCAATCCTTGATAAGAATATGTTTAATCATCTCTTTCGTCGTTGTTTTCCCACACGTTCCGGTTAATGCAACGACTGGTATCTGAAAAAGATCACGGTAATACTCGATGAATGTCCAATATGCATGGACAATACTCCTTACTCTTATAACCGTGGTATTATCAAGCGCATTCTTTAGCTCTGCCATGGGTTTATCGGAAATTACAAGAGAAGGTCCTTTTTTGTTAATTGCTTGCCAATTGATTGAATCATTTTTATTGATAAATATAAGCGTATTAGCATGTGTCAGTTCATGTCGGTCATAATAAATCGCATGTTTGACATTCCAAAGCTCTGAACCATTTACTAATTTTCCTTGCAGTAAATTTAGAATATCCTTTACAGCTAACTGTTGCACAAAAACACCTCTTTCTGAAGAATAAACACTGTTATGAGATACTTGAAGAAAATTACATTATTTTTTTGCATTTCTACCACCCAATATCGTTTTATACATTGTTTTATCCTCTAATTTGTTAAACATGTTGATGTCAGGAACTTTATTGCCTTCAATAATCCACAAGGCCCCCATTTTTGTCATGCCTATGTCAAAGCCAATAATAGTAAGCTCCTCACCGTTTTTCTCCAATAGCTCTGAAGCAAGCAAACTAATTTTGTTCAGTCGAGAGTTAATATTTTTGAGATGAATGCTTGGGAGATTTGCATCATCTATTGCCTGATCTAACGTTAGTAGTTTTTGTGCAGCATTCGTTATTAAAAACTGTTCGCCTGCAACTTTTACAATCTTACCAGTTACCTTCCACGCTCCACCTACCTTTTGCGTTACAACACGTATATCAAATGGACAGTCATTGATTGTCGCTAATGCAATTCTTTGTTGTACAATATACTGGCGTTGGGAAAGATAGTTCTTTTTTATAAAATCAAAAGCTTCATCCAAGCTTGGTTCGGTTAGTTTCCTTATGCCAACGTGAATTTCATAGGTTGAGTCACTTTTTTCACTAATTTGGAGAACCCCAATTCCATTTTGACCTGTGCACGGCTTTAGAATGATGGTTTTATAGAGTTGTAAATAATGTTGAAATGTTTCTTGGGTGAGTAAATCTGTCTTTGGCAAGTATTTTCGAAGGGCACGCTTTCTTTTTAGTACATGATACTGGCTCCATTTGCTATTCGGAAGATGAAGAATGGAATCAAAAATCCATATATTACTCCAAAAATCATATGCTATTTCTAGCACAATCGTATGACAACCTGGAAACGATTTCCCTAGTTTTGTAACTGCTCGAATGGCTATCTGCTGTATTTTCATAAAGTAGATTTTAGCAATGAGTGAATTGACGTTAGAGTGTGTGTCCATCAGTTTTGAAGCTACATACCATTCGGATAATGGTGTGTTTCTGTGCATTGTCACAAATTGTCGAAATATTTTATTCGTAGTTGGGAACATTTGAATAATATAGTGTTTTTGTGTCATTTCATTATTTAATGTTGTATTTAACGCTTCTATATCCTGTACTGTTAACATTTTGTCACTTGTCTGAATATAGTAAAGATTATTTTTATGAACTATACAAATTTCCTCTGGTCCGTAAAGAGCTTTTATGATAACTGATTCATTCACATCTAACATCTTTGATAAAGATTGCTTTGATAATAGCTCCGTTTTAACGAGATGTTTTCTCAATCTTTCATCAGCACACAGTATTTTATACTGGCTCATCCTCCCCCTACTTACCTTCATTCCCCATTTCCTCCTATCCGATAGAGAAACTCTCGGTCATTTTCAACCGAGAGTTTCATTTTCATTATCGTTACAGAGACTGACAGCCTAATGCAACAATAGAACCTTGTGTAACAGGAACTGCACCATTTTGATTGAAGAAATTGTTGATTACAAAGCTTTGAACATTATCTTTCGCAGCTGTCGCAACTTGATCTCTAAATACAGCTTCAAAAGAAAATTCGTTCTCTCCAATCGTTCCTGTACCTTGTACGGTTACGACACAGTTCTGCCCTTCCCTTTTGCAAGTAACAGAAGTGATGTCATTAGCTGTGAACAGGAAGCTGAATTGATTTGGTGTCTCAGTATCGTCAAATTCTAAAGAAAGTGTAGAAGTTGCAAGAGTCGTAACACAAATATCCGCAAGGTACGTCAAATTCCCTTTAATCGTACCGTTTACCCCGTCAAATTTGACGTTATTACTTTCCTTAAAAGCATTAACCTTTACGCCACAAGGACACAATACTCCCATATTTTCCCCTCCCTTCTTTATAGATTTCTACAATATATTAGCGAAACACCTTAAAAGGCACTGTATTTGTCATAGAACTAGATAGTATTCCCTTAAATGTATAGTAAAAAAATTTCCTCTGAAATAAAACCTATTCAGAGGAGAGAGGAGAACTCTTCAATTGTTTAGCTAATTCATGTAATGCCTTAGTATACATATCCCCTTTTATTAGTAAGATTGTATTGGCATCCACTATATCCTTTAATAACTGGTAAACGTTGATACTATTATTGAACTTATAGACAGGAACATCCATACCTAATGCCACTACATGGTCGGCCATGATACTAGCATGTTTCCCAACTGTGATCAGTACATCCACACCTATATCAACTATCAATTCCCCTGCTCGTTCATGGATAATATATCCGTAAGAACCTAAATCCGTAATCGTCCCGATGACTGCCACCTTTTTTTTGTTTTTACCAAGTTCATTTAATACCTCTAATGCAGCCTTTAAGGACGTCGTTGTAATGCTCCATGTATCATCTATAAGGATCGAATCATTGATGCCCTCAAATAGCTGTAGATGTTTTTTCAACTGCTTGAATGATAGTAATTGAACAGCTGCCTTTGGAATTGTTATACCCATTTCATAAACCGCTGCAATTGCTGCAAGTGCGTTGTACACTTGATGCTCCCCAAATCCAGGAACAAATAGGTCATATTTTTTCATATTATGATGCAAAGTAAACTTCATGCCGTTTAAACTGAAGCGAATATTACTTGCTCTAAAATTACAAGATGCATGTTGACCAATTCTAATAATGCGTCCTGAAAAATTCGTCATATCAATTTTACTTGTATTAACATCCTCTGTATTTATAATTAATGTACCCATAGGATCAATAATCTGTAACATTTCTCCCTTTGCTTCGATGTACCCTTCTAATGTTTTGCAATAATTTAAATGATGTTCTCCAATATTTGTAATAATCCCAATTGTCGGTTTGAAGTATTTACCAGCATTGCTCACATCTCCAGGCGAGCCAACAGCCGTTTCTATAATGGCCGCTTCGGTTTCATCTTCTATGTTAAGTAAATACTGTAAAAAAGCTGTTCTAGAATTACTGCTAAGATTTGTTGCTGACACTTTTATTTCTGAAGAAAGAATATGTTTAATCATCTCTTTTGTTGTTGTTTTTCCAGAGGTTCCAGTAATGGCTACAACAGGGATTTTAAATTGATCACGGTAGTAGTGCACAAACTTCCAGTATGCTTCTTCTGTGTTAGCAACTTTAATGACTATTACATCTCTAGGAAGATCTTTTTGTCTATAGTCACAATCTGTTACGAGTATTATGGGGAAAAATGGTTCAAGTTTTTTCCAGTCTACTATTCTTTTACTTATAAAAAGGGCTGTATTTGAATACTTTACTTGTTTTAGCCGATATGCACCATGAAGTACCACTTCATTTACCGAATCTTGCATCAATTCACCTGAAACAATATCTACTAAATCTTTCACAATTATAGGTTTCATATCCATTCACTTTCCTTTCATATCTATTATATGCCCTTCAAGAAAAGTTGATTGGTTGTTGTTGTGATACATAACCAGATGAAAGCTATTTTTTTTCATATAAATAGAACGTAATAACAATCTAAGTATTAATCGGAGGAGTGATATGGTTGAAAACAATTATTTTTATCGGTACAAACAAATCTGGATCGAGCCGTGAAGCAATAAGAGCAGCAGAGAAATTGGGTTACTTTACGGTACTTTTCACAAACAATGAAAAACAAATACAACAGAGAAAAGCCTATCCAGATGTTCATAAAATGATTTTCATCGACACATCAAATATAGAAGTAATGAGTAAAGAAATTGATAAACTGTTTAATATCGGATTAGATATTAAAACTATTGTTAGTTTTGTAGACCCCTTTGTTCATATTGCGTCTATTTTGTGTGATGAATTTTGCTATAATCTTACTTCGTCAACAGCCATTGAAATAATGGAGGATAAGGAGAAAACAAGAGATTTCTTAAAAAATCAACCTTATTCCCCAAATTTTGTTCTTAAAAAACCAAACGAATCACTTTCTAACAATATGGAATTCCCATTAATTGTAAAATCACCTAAATCCACAGGATCAAAAGACGTACTTTTAGCGACAAATAAAAGTCAACTAGATAAACATCTCGAATTTCTCCAAAGTAAAAACCCCAATGAAACAGTTATGATTGAGGAATATATTGAAGGTCCCCAATATTTAGTGGAGGCACTCGTCTATAAGCGGCAAGCTCAAATTATCGGCATTATTAAGCAGGAGATTACAAAAGGTAAACGTTTCATCATTACTGGTTATGGCGTACTCGTAGAACCTCCAAAAGATATTCAAACAGGCCTTGAGGAAGTACTGAATTCCATCGTCAAAGCATTTAACATTGAAACTGGTACATTGCATCTAGAGCTTCGTTTGACAAAAAATGGTTGGAAGCTTATTGAGATTAACCCTCGGATTTCAGGAGGAGCCATGAATAACATGCTAAAAGCTGCATTAGGAATTAGTTTAGTCGAAGAAACACTTAAATTATTTTTAGGTGAGCAACCAAATGTAAAACCGAGATATAAAAAGTTTGTTTTTACAAAATACGTAATTGTGGAGAAGAAAGGTATTTTAGAAAGAGTGATTGGTAAAAATAGAGCAACTAATTCAACAGGTGTTGTAGAAGTATTTGTGAAGCCTAGAAAAGGAACATTGTTAACTCCACCTTTATCCATGGGTCATCGTTATGCATATGTCATTGCTGAAGGTGCCACATTGGCTGAGGCAAAAAATAACGCTATAACCGCCGCGAAGGAAATCAAATTTCTATTAAAAACATTGTAAATTCACTGCTATAAAAATTCGTTTTTATTTTAGAACCAAAACTAAAAACCCGAATAACTGCCGCTTTCAGATGGCAATTATTCGGGTTTTTGAATTTATGCTGTAAATGTTTGATCTAGGAATTTTACCGTTTCAAACATATTTGTTTTACTAGCACCCTTTACTAGAATTGTATCGTAAGGTTTTATTATTTTCTCTAATAGCGCATGCAATTCTTCCTTATTGATAAAATGATATATCTTTGAGGGATCCATTCCTTTGGCCATCGCAGCTGCCCCCATTTCCTCCGTCCTAAAACCATAAGTGATGAATAAATCTATGTCTTGCTCATAGATGTACTCACCGACTTTACGATATTCCTCTTCTCTTAAGTCCCCTAATTCTCGCATTTGACCAATTATAGCAACTTTACGCTTTTTGGCTATATTCGTAAGAACGTCAATCGCAGCACGGACACCTTGTGGATGAGAGTGAACCGTATCGTCAATAACTGTTATGTCCTCGCGACAATTATAAATGGTTAATCTTCTAGGTGGTTTTTTAAAATTTAGTCCCGCCTCAATATCAGATGGGCTAAATCCTAAATAATCAGCAACAGCAATCGCATTAAGTGCATTATAAACATGATGTTCTCCTAAAATTGGGATATACATTGCAATTTCCTGTCCCTGTAATTTTATTTTAAAGGTCATGCCGATATCTTTATATTGAATATCATAAGCTCTATAGTCAGCTGTGCTATGAATACCTACTGTTAAAATTTTCCCTTTAAACTGCTGTGTTTCTAAATGCTTCGAATTGTCATCATCCTTATTCAATATCAGTAAACCGTTTTGATCCATTCCATGTATTAATTCCGATTTTGCCTTTGCCACACCTTTAATATCTCCATCAAAATTACCTATGTGTGCTAAACCTATATTCGTGATGATGCTGATATTCGGTTGGATAATGCTGCAATGATCGGTAATGATTCCTGGATAGGCCATACCGTACTCAAGCACAACTGCTTGATGTGAAGCATTTATTTCTTCCGCATGTTTTTTTGTATGCTCTGTCGTGTTCCAATAATCTTTCGACTCAAAAATATTCCATTTTCCTGATAAAATGGAGGCTAAAAATGCTTTAGATGTTGTCTTCCCAGCACTTCCGGTAATCGCGATAATTGGCTTCTGTTGTTCTTTGGTTACTGACTTATTTTGTTGTTGTCTAATTTGTCTTGTCATTTGTTTTTGATTCTTCGCTAGGTATATTGCATATCGTATCGTATTAATAACAACATCTAATTCTAAATAAAAGGCAGGAGGGCAGCCTGGCCGCCAGTTTACTTCGTACATCCAAATTTTTTGATTCTCATCTAATCCTACATCTATGCCAATCTCATCAATAACCTCTCCGAATTGCACCATCTGAATTTCATCTAAATGATGTGCTAAAGACAAGGAAAAATGCTCTAGCATGCGGCGAATGTTAAATGCTTCTTCTTTAAATTCCTGCTCCAAAAATGGATCTAAATAATTGGTATAGCCACCATTGTTAATATTGGGGATAATCGAACCATTTGGCGCAATGCGCGGATAAACGGTCGTCACAATCCATTTGCCTTCCCCGTTTTTTTGCACATGGAGACGAAAATCATAGATTTGACCAGATTTCATTTTCGATTGAATATAGGGTTGCATGATAAAAGTTCCCGTAGAAAGTTGCCTTCTTATTAATTCGTCCAACTGTGACTTAGAATACACTTCATTTTCGCTATCCTTCTTTACTTCAAAATCAGTACTCCCTACTCTGGAAATAAAATAAATCCCTTTCCCCTTTCGACCATCTATCGGCTTAAACACTATTTTTTTATGGTATGAGATAAACTTATGAAACACTTCAACATCTTGCACAACTTCTGTTGGGATTAAATATTTTTCAAATTCCTTAGCTTCCTTCAGACGCTTCATAACATTCCATTTATTCCCTATAGAATGAGTTGTAAAAGGGATTTCCTCTTTCAATTTCTCGATAATTTCTTTAGATACCGATAATTTTTCAGGACTCCCTGCATTGTATATAACATCTGGAAAGGGCATCATTTTTTCATGCCATTCGCCATTTTCATATACCTTCCCTCTTATCAAACGATTATCAAAGTTAACGCTTTTTGGTGTAAAGTAAAAAAATTGAGCCCCTTCTGCATTAGCAACGGCCGCATATGCATATGACTTAAGAACAGTTGTAGGATCTAGTCGATGATGTAGCATTCCAATAATTGTCATTCATTAATCTCTTCCTTTCATATGTTTCTCTCTCTAATAAATTCAACAAATGCACTTTGCATATAGACAGATGCTCTAATTTTGAAGATATTTAGTAGTTTAAAATTTTTATCACCATTTGGGCTCAATGATGAATTTCCCTTTTAACATGTCAGGTTTTAATAACTGAATCGCAGATATACCACTTAAATCAATGGACTTTTCAGTGGATGTTTTTTCCAACCTCACAACATCTGCAATTAATTTCGTATCATGCCCTTCATAATCGTAAGCACGCAAAAGCGAAACCGTTCCTCGACAACATTCTTTATCAATAGCCTCTATGCGAAAAAACTCTGTTTCAAATTGCTTTACAGTATCCATTAACTTTAAACGAGTACCGTTGTGTGTTATTAAAAAAAAGGGAATTGTATCGCTTCCCACTATTTTCACAAGCAGCTGACCAAAGTATTTTGAATGAAAATCCTTTATCATATCCTGGAGTGCTTTTATGTCGTTGAGCGCTTCACATAGAAAATGGTTTCTTTTGTTTTCATTATTCATTTCCTCAGCCCTCCTAAGTCTTAATGATCTATCTTTAAACATTGAAACAATTACAAAAATATTCAACACCTTCTCGCTATAATATGTAGCACTTAGGAATATGACGACTTTTTTCGGAAAGGAAATAAGGATTCTAGCAAAAAAAGAAAACGTCCATTTTGTTTTATTAAAAGTCAAGTTTTAAGCTGAAACTATTTTAAATAGTGAATTCTTATTTAATGTCACACATTATATGTATAGAAATTAAAAGGATAGAAGAGCTTAAATAAAATCCGCTCTATCCTCTTTTTTTCCACAAATGACCCTATTTACTACAACAATTAAATCAATCTAATGTTGCAGTAATTTAAAAGGAGCTTATATTGTAGTTTTATAAAAAAGATTGATCATTTATAATAAAGATTGATTAAAGATCCTGTGTTGATATGCAGGATCTTTTCTTATTCCACAATCGGGCCAGATTGTGAAGTGAAAACTAGAAAGACAACAGATATTAAAAGTGTCTATATCCGTTGTCTTTGTTTGTTTATGAAGCATTCCTGCTTTGAAATCTTTTATAAGGCAGGATGGAAACCAAGAGCAGTAAAACACCAAACAGCACAAATAAAGCAGAACTAGGCAGTACATGATATAATGCGGAGGACATTCCACCAAGCGCCATACCTGAATAACGGACGAAGTTAAAAACTCCTAAAGCTGTTCCTCGGTGCTCGCTGTACTCATTGCTAATAAGCGTCGAAAAAAGTGGGGCGGAAAATCCAACCATAATTCCATAACCAAATAAGATAATGCTTAACCCCACAAGTGATTGAGCGTGAAGTACACCAAATAGTATGACCTGCAATGGCATAGCAATTAACAGTGAGATAAACAAAGTATTTAGGGATATTTTTTTCTGCAACCTTTTAAATAACATACTTCCGACAATCATGCTGACTGTCAAAGGTAAATATAATAATCCAATGAACTTTAAATATACATGATAATGATCATGGAGCAAGACAGGCAGATAGACGAGAATAGCAAAATAGATGAAAAACACTAAAAAGCTGACGATCATAATACTTGTTCCAATATAATGGGAAAAGACTGCCTTATATGCATGGATAAATCCTTTGGACGGTTTTTCGTCAGTTTCATCCTGCTTTTCACTTGGCAACAGATAAACAATGAACATCAGCAAGGAAACCGCCATAATCAAAAGAAAAAGGAAAATTCCCTCATAACCAAAAAACTCTCCAATAAAACCTCCAACCACAGGTGAAACGGCGGGAGCAAGAGTAAGCAGGATTTGATACGTTCCCATGGCACTTCCTCTTGCTTCACCTTCAAATAACTGTGCAATCATACTAATTGCAACTAAAGGGATTATCCCGGCCCCGATTGCCTGAATCATTCTGAAAAGCGTAAACAACGTAAAACTGTTGGTGTAAGTACAAATGACTGCTGATATGCCCATCAAAAGAAGGCTAATGAGCAATAATCTTTTTTTATTTTGATGATCAACCACTGTTCCCAGAACAATCTGTATCACCGCAATAATAAAGATAAAGCTACTGACCGTAAAATTCACCCAGCTGATGGATACTTCAAACGAATCCCGAATAAGGGGAATGATCGGCGTATAGATGTTCTGGCTTAAAGAAGCAAAAAACGTGCTAATACTCAGGGCATATAAGACAAAAGATTTTTTTGAGCTACACTCTTTTGCATATTTATTCTCCAAATGGAACGTCGTCACCTTTTAGTTTGTCAGTAATCATTTCTAAAAAAGTTATAATGGTTTCTAACTCGTCTGTATTGAAACTATCCAATAGGCGCAGATATCGATTCCTTGCCTTCTCATGCAATTGATCGTGGATAGAGGCAAGTTGCTTCCCGAAATCAGTAAGGAGATAGTGAACTTCTTTTTGATTGGTCTCCTGTCTGGTCTCGACAATAACGTTCTTCTCTAGCATTTTTTTGATTGCCTTTGTAATGGCTGGCTTGGAGACGTTTAACGTTTCCGAAAGGGATGTATTATTCGCAGATCCCTGCGCCTTGATGGCTGAAACAATGTGTAATTGAGTGAGAGTCCAATCCATAACAATGGAGTTTTCTTCATTTTTTTTACTGAAGCTTTTACTTTTTTGAACGGCTTCTCTTTCTTTGATAAATTGTTGCAAAGCATTCAACGCTTCCTTCTTTTTGTCTATATGATTCATAATGTATCACCTAACTTCTTGTTTATTGTTAACTAGTTAACAATATTAGTTTACCAGTTAACAAAAAGAGGTGTCAAGTGTAAATTAACTGTTAAACAAACAGGCGCAATTGTTGAAGAAGCGTCTCTGTTCTTGTTAAACTCCCATGAAAGAACGTGATCATCTTTCATTTTCTGTGGTGTAGCGCGGGTTTTGCGCTACATGGATGGCTAACGGGTGCTTTACTTGAAGATCATTGAGCTGCTTAAACAGCTCTTTTTTCTTATTGTGCTAACGGAGCAGTTTAGTTGTGCGAAATGTTCCTAGTTTAAATAGAGGATGGTTACATCTCTCTGGTAAAGGCTAGGCAATTCCTTTCGGAACTGAAGGATTATATCGAAGAATCAAATGAAGAGGTAACGCTCGGAAGGGTTCTCTCTTAGTCGAATAGCACTTGATTTAGTAAGAATGAAAGTGTTATAAGCTCGGCGAAAAGGCGTGAGAATTTACCGTAACAGTTCGGCTGACGAAAGCCTACCTGCGGGGGTGGTGTAAATCATGATGCTTGAGTTGAATGAATATGGTGAGAATGCGAATG
>NZ_LITM01000002.1:304226-307069 GCF_001275675.1 Lysinibacillus sp. FJAT-14745
CTTACAGGAAGCACCTAAGTTCATTCTATAATAGATATAATTCAACATTGTAAGCTGATAACGTGGAGGGCTTACTCTCTTTGAAGCGTTGCGAAGGAAAATAATCGTAAGATTAGCGGTTATATAACTTTACTTTATATCAGTGAAAGTGGTGGCACAGTACCGTTGAAGCGTGTAATGAACGTGGAGGGATAGCCACTAGACTAATGAAGAATTACTTAATCATGCTTGGCATATCTTTATCGGTTAATAAGGTTCTCGTGAGACTAAAAGAGGTTCACCTTCCAAAGGAGGCACCGACTTATTGAAACGGAAGAATTGAGACGTAGAAGGTATTTTGATATCAGAAGTGTTGATGATTAATTGAATTGGATTAGTTGGAACGCCGTATGCGGTGAAAGTCCCACGTACGGTGTGAACAGGGGGGAAAAGCTTGCGATAATTTCAAAGGCTTACCTATCTGTATGAACAAGATATTTTAAAATTAAATTAATAAAATGAGTGAATTGCAGGAGTATTTGCATAAAGTTGACTACATAATCGAGTGAGAGAATCGCTTGCTACATGTTGACTAATCCAGATACATAAGCAGCTAAATCTTTTGCTACTTTTACGTTTTACAAAACCTGTCTCTTGTTCAAGTTGTTGAATAATATGTGGAGATAGATATCGCTGTAATTTCAGCGAATAAATGAAACTCATCTTGAATCGAAAGATTCATACAAAAACGCCATCCTTTCTGTATATTTCTACAAAAAGAATAGCGTTTTTTTTCATTACATGGATACAAATTTATATTATTTTGATAGTGATGGGGCGAGACTCCATTATGTTAATTCGATAATATAATGTCACAATTGACAAAACACGCGATGGTGTTATAATGTTACATTGCTATATAGGTAATAAAATATCATTTTTATCGATAAGGATGTGGAATTATGAAACAACATAATGAACAAATAAATGGAAAAGATCAAAAAATTAAAGTTGAACGTGTACAAACTGGCATTAGGATGGAAAAAAGAATGGTAAAAGTTTTAAAAGCCATGGCAGAGTATCACGATATTTCACTAGGCGTTCTTCTTGAAAGAATGGTTCTTCATGCTTTTGAAAACAAACCTGTGTTTAGCCAAGAGAGTCTTGAAAAGGTTAAAGCTATAAAAGAAGTTTATGATATGGATTATGGTTTAGAAGTAAGCCGTAAGTGGAATAATTCGGAAAACTAGAATGATTTATTTTTAAATACAGTATCATCTAGATTTTTTGTAAACTATCCGTGAAGTAAAGAAGCTAAATAAAATTATCAGGAGCGATATTAAATGAAATTTAGTACATTAACAATATTTGACAATTATCCCGATCAATCATCCCGAACTCCTAGACAATTCTATAATGAGGTATTGGAGCAAACCGTTCGGGCTGAAGAAATGAATTTTGACGGGGTATGGTTTGCAGAACATCATTTCTCAGATTTTGGTATTAATCCCTCTCCAGCAGTTCTACTCGCTGCGGTATCTCAAAGGACGAATAGAATTCGTCTTGGTGTGGGTGTTTCAGTACTTCCATTACACAACCCTATACGAGTTGCTGAAGATTATGCGATGGTTGATCTTTTATCAAACGGAAGATTAGATTTGGGGTTAGGTAGTGGATATGCACAGAAGGAATTTGATGGTTATAATATTTCATTGGAGGACAAAACTGAGCGTTTTAACGAGTCTCTAGAAGTGTTACGTAAGGCATGGTCAGGCAAGCTTTTTTCTCATCAAGGGAACTTTTTTCAATATAAAGACCTTAAGCTTAATGTTCAGCCAACACAAGATCCGTTTCCGCCTCACTGGATTGCAACCTCTAGTGAAAAAGGTGTTAGTCATGTTGCTAGTATGGGAGACAATTTCATGGGGCTTGGGTTTAGTAAATCACGAGATGAATTAGCAAAGCTGATTGATACTTACAAGAATACGTATCTAAAGTCAGGATACGGTAATCCAGAAGAGTTGGAAATCCCTGTTGCATTTCATGTTCATGTTGGTGAAACATATGCAGATGCTGAATCTAATGCAAAAGATCCTTATCAACTATTTATGAATACTCCGCGAGGGACGAATATCTCATATGAAGACCTTAAACATAAATTCAATCCAGTAATAGGAAGTCCTGATGAAGTTATTAAACAAATTCAGTCCTACAGGGAAATAGGTGTTACGAATTTTATGGCAGTAATGAATTTTGGTGGATTAGAACATCATAAAGTGCTTTCATCCCTAGACTTATTTGGTAAGTATGTAATTCCTGCATGTAAGTGAAAAATTGATAGGACAAATTACACTTCACAAAAGCTGATTTTATTTAATCCCACTGGAAATTAATAGCTTAATAAATGAATTTAGCATATAAATTTCATATTTGATTGCTCCCCAAAACAAGAATTTTGTACATTTTTACTCCTGAGATGTCGATTTTACTGTTTTAGGTGTACTAGCTTGATGGACATGGGGCGGGACCTCATAAAGATAAGAATAAGCATAATGATATTTTACAATTTTATACAAAAAAAAGAAATGGAAGAACAAGGAATTGAAGTAGGAATTTTAGAATGGAAAGAAAGAAAGAAAGAAAGAAAGAAAGTTGAATGAAGGCATACTTGGTTTTGGATGGTACTAATAATTGTATGATTAAACTTCGTTTCAAAACAGTTGGTTTCTTTCTGTATAAAATCAGCGTTTGCAACTTACTTTTAATCGAACTTTATTAAAAAGCTACCACTACCGTCGCATGAATTTTAACTGAAATTTCAGATTTATTCTTCCGCCTTTTTAGAGTAAAAACGAAGACATGTA
>NZ_LITM01000002.1:308396-315931 GCF_001275675.1 Lysinibacillus sp. FJAT-14745
TTTTTCGTGCCTGGAATATATTACAGAAAATTCAGTTTAAACGTTAGTGTGGAATTATTTTAATGCGACGCTAGTGAAAAGCTACATCTATATAAAAATAAAAGCAGAATTAGTCCTTCAACTAATTCTGCAAAAAGCTATTATAATGTGTAACATTCTATTTGTCATGTTGTTAAATCTTTAACAGTAGAAAATAACTTGACTTTTAATAAAAATTTTGGGACGTTTTCTTTTTTGGATATTATGTTGTCGCATTATGATGGTCTCCCTGATTTAGCAGAATAACACCACCAATAATCAGTGTAATTCCAATCGCAGAGTAAAAATTAAAAATATCTCCCCATACAACGATACCGACAATGACTGTTAATGCTGTACCTATGCCAGACCAAATGGCATACGCAAGGCTTAATGGTAATGTTTTTAAGCATAGGGACAATGAATAAAACGAAATGCCATATCCTACTGCGACAGCTATGGATGGACCTAGAATTGTAAATGCTTCTGAAAACTTAAGCATCATTGTTGCAATTACCTCACTGACAATGGATAACGCTAAAAATAGATAACCCTTCATTTACAATTTCCTCCTTAATGTCCGCTACCAGCAAGGTTAAGAATAACCACACCGACAATAATTAATAGAATACCCATAATTTTTTTTAGATTGAACAATTCCTTATAAAAGACTATGCCGATTATCGCTGTTAGCGCCGTTCCTATCCCTGCCCATATCGCATAAGCAGTGCCAATTGCTAAAGATTGTAATGTTAGTGAAAAGAAATAAAAAGCCGTTCCATATCCAACCACTACACCAATTGAAGGCAATAATCGTTTAAAACCATTTGTGAGTTTCAGCATCGAGCTTGCAAAAACTTCTGAGATAATTGAAATGAATAAAAAACCTAAAGCACTCATGTATGTTAGTCCTTCTTTGTCATGTGCATTAATTGTTCAAAGACACCTTTTGTTGCTTCATTAGAAATAGGTGCTATATTTAATAACTGTGAATAATACAATCCATCAATCGTTAGCCGAATTAAATGAACAGTGGAAAGCTCCAATCCATCTTGAAACAACTCTCCTAGTAAACATTCGTAAACTGTTGAGATGGATGAATGGTCGTTTTGCATAATTTGAATCGCAATATTTAAAGCTGCCTCACTCGCAAGATCTTTTTGAGAAGCTAAAATAAATGCTCTCGTTAATCTCCCTGTTCCTTGCTCAAGGCTTGCGAAATGTTCATAGGATTGTATAACCTCGTTCATAATCGTTTCAGCGATTGCTGTTTGAAGGGTATCCTTCGTCTTAAAATGATACAGTAAACCACCTTTGCTAATGTTCGCACTACTAGCAATTTTATCTAAAGTTAAAGTACTTAAATCATTGTCCTTTAAATATTGAATCGCCGTTTGGATAATATGTGAACGTTTTAAATCTGCTTTTGATGACATAAATTAGCCCCCTTGAAAAGCATAAAAAAACCGTCTGGACGGTCTTTTTTTATTTTATAGCTTATATCATACGTCGTCAATTAATTATGGATTTCTTACTTGGCCTTTTCTGCTAATTACAATCTCTATCCCTTCTATAAATGAAAGTAAACTCTTTAACCTTTCCTAAATAACGTTTTCATTTTTTTCCACAATACACACTTGCTTTTGTATAATAGTACAAAGAAAAAAATTACGACTTGAAAGGAATGATAAATAATTGGATTCTTTAAATACATACAGAACAATCTTACAAATGGATCAAAAAGAAATCTCTCATACTACAATTAACTTTTTAGTTGAGAATATTGAAGATGACTTTGAAAAGTTCCGCAGAAAATATAAATTTTTATCAATTGCAAAAGGATTTTTAAGAAGCTATTATTCACTAAAAGAAATGGAATTGAAAGCAGAAGTATCAACTTTAGAAAAATCTGGTGAAAAGGAACCTTTAAAGAAGCTTGAAGGTGATTGGTACTATGCAAATACTATAAATAAACTACAAAATTATTTAATGTTTGAGGATTTCTATCTGATTAAAGAGCATATCAATTATGAATACTTTGTACTCAGTCGAGTTAGTGATGAAATTTTATTAATAGACTATAGCAATTTAGAAAACGTAGAACGCATTTATGTAAATTCATCAATAGAGACGTTTTGTCTTTCACTAGCGGTATATAAACGATACGTCAATAAAATTACGAAATACTATAATAATTTTCGAGATAAAGAGGACATGAAGTTTAGTGATGACATACTAGCAATCCCCATCAATTAAGGACTAAGTTACAAAAGATTGATCCTACTATACTTCCTTTACATTATTGGGAGAAGAAATGTAATGAATGGGAGGAAAAACTGAAGCTGCTAGAATCGTCCCATCGAAAAGGATTAGGTCTACAAGGATGGTAAAAGTAAGATAAGCCCTCTCAAACCATGAGAGGGCTCTTGCATTTTATTTAGGTAATGTAAACGTTTCTTTCTTACCTTTTGAAGTATCCTCTGCTCCTTTATTTCGGATAGGACCTAATTCAATTTCAAAGGCTTTATCTTTCCAGATCTTTTCATATTGCTCTTGGTCTAATACGAATACTTGTAATAGCTCGCCAGTTTCGCCAGCTTTAATAACGTCATTATACTTGTAATTTAATAGCATACCTTCGCTTAATGCATATTGCATGCCATCATTAACTGATAATTTCGAAGACATAGAAGATAAGCCAATTTCACTACTAGCTTTATTTTCTAGCTTAAATTTCACTGTTAATAAAGTAACACCATTCGTGAAATTAGAGAAACGAGGAGCTTCCACCTCATTAGGTGTAAACTTTGTAAACTGATACCCTTCTAGAATAGCATTTACATCCCCTATTTTCTTACTTTCATTGATGTCGCTTTTTTCCTTCAACATCGTCTTTTCACCCATATTGTCCATTGTTACTTTATCTTGATAAAATGACGAATTACTTGCTACTTTTTTCGAACCATCCGTATTTATAGCAAGATTAAATCTTCCATCTGAACCAATAGTAGAGTCATACTTTTCTTTTTCAGTAAGCGGTTTTGGAACCTCTACTGCTACAGTGCCCAGTTCATTGATTTTTGCTAAATCTGTTTCACCGAATGGATAAGCGATATACCCTGTTACCTCTTCACCGGCTTTTAGCAAATAGTCTGTTTTGTAGTTTAGTTTTGTTGGTAATTGATCTTCTTCAGGAATTAAATCCTTATAATTCGAATAATCTTTAGTTGCACCAGTAAATGTAGCATATAAACTAGGCATGTAATAAACATCTTTATCCATATCGTTTTTCACTGTATATTTAGCTAAAATGACGCCACCGTTAGTTTGATCACCGAATGGAATATTAAAATCTGTGTGGAAATCCTTTAATTCTACTACTGAATATGCATCAAGTGAAATTGAAACATTCTCCATTTTATGTACTTGTGGTTCATTGTTTTCAAAAAGAACTTTAGTTTTTCCTTGAGTTTCCTTTTCCATATAAGAAATTAAAGGAGCAAAGTCAGCTGATCCTTTAGTGGATTCTTGATCTTTTTTAGGTTCTTCCTTTTGGACTTTATCTTTATCTTGTCCTTTTTCCTCCTGTGTTTTCTTTGGTTCATCATCTTTTTTTGTTTCGTCTGCGCTTTTTCCACAGCCACTAAGAATAATTGAAGTTGATAAAATTAGCGAAGACATTAAAAATAAACTCTTTTTCATTTCTTCCTCCAAAATGTGTCTTTAAAATTTTTGGGCCCAACTGTAAAAGTAAATTATTTAAGCTATTTTTTGAGCTGATACCCATTTTAATCCACATTTATCTTCAAAACAACTTGAACTGGAAGAAATTGTACTAACGGAGCAATGAGCATCCAAATATTGTTTATTGAATAATTCTATCTCATTTTCAAATTTACATTATTTCTCATATTCAACATTTTTCGAGGTAGTTCCTAAGAGTAATAATTATTATTGTACTAAAAAAACTTTATTTCTCTAAGTTGTCAGAAGATAAGTATAATATACCCAAGAATATAGTCGCATGTGAAATCACGTTTTTTCATCTTAGCAAAATTACGGATGTCGTTTTGTACGTCACTTCATACACAACTACAACATTTGCTCTTTTCAAAATCCGTGATAAAAATTAAAAAGCTAGATAAAAGATAAAACATCTCTTTTCTAGCTTCTTGTATCATATGATTTTCGTCTTACAACAGGCCTGCCTTTATTAAATATTCGCGAGCCACGTCTTCTATGTTTTGGCCTTCTACATTTACTTGATAGTTCATTTCTCGCATCTCATCATCTGTTATTTGATTTGCCAGCTTGTTTAAGGCTGTTTCAATCTCAGGATATTTCTTTAACGTCTCTTCCCTTAGTAAAGGAGCTCCTTGATAAGGTGGAAATAGTTGTTGGTCATCTGTCAAAACTTGCATATTATATTGACGTATTTCACTATCCGTTGAGTACGCATCTAATACATCTATATTCCCTGATTCGATCGCCTGATATCTAAGCTTTGGCTCCATCGTTGTTATGTTAGAAAGTGTAATACCATAACGCTTTTGAATGCCCAAATAACCATCTTTTCGATCATTAAATTCCAATGTGAAGCCAGCTTTTATCGAGTCTTGAATAGGCTTGATGTCAGAAATTGTTTGCAAATGATAGGTTTCAGCCATTTCCTTTGATACTGCCAATGCATACGTATTGTTATATTTCATCGGACGAAGCATCACCATGCCAAATTTATTCATCATGCCTTCTTTCGCCTGATGATAAACATCCTCCTGATTATTATTGATCGCTTCCTCTTTTAAAAACTCTGAAATTGCCGTTCCCGTAAATTCTGGATAAATATCGATGCTGCCAGATTTAAGTGCATTAAATACAAAGGAAGTCTTACCAAGTCCAGGTTTTAATTGCACCTTTAAGTCTGTTTCATCTTCAATAAGCAATTTATACATATTTATTAGAATCTCTGGCTCAGAGCCAAGCTTACCTGCAATGACAATTTCCTCTTGGTCTTTGAAGTTTAATAACGGGAATATAATCATTATTAATGCCACTACACTAATAATGCTCAATGCTGTCATTGTTTTTTTAAACGACAGTGATTCTAGTTTTTTTAGTAAGAAATCGAACACTAATGCTAAAATCGCCGCAGGGACAGCCCCTAAAATAATAAGTGCAGTATTATTTCGGTCAATTCCAAGCAATATGATATCTCCTAATCCTCCAGCCCCGATTAACGCCGCTAAAGTTGCCGTTCCGACGATTAATACCATAGCTGTTCTAATTCCTGCCATGATAACAGGCATAGCAAGAGGCAATTCTACTTTCACTAACCGCTTTCGCGTATTCATCCCCATCGCCATCGCTGCCTCTTTTAAAGATGGATCTACTTCGTTTATCCCAGTAAATGTATTACGTAAAATCGGAAGAAGTGCATACACAACTAAGGCAATAATTGCAGGTACTTTTCCGATGCCAAACAACGGAATCAATAGCCCTAATAACGCTAATGAAGGAATCGTTTGTAAAACTGCACTAATTCCAATAATACTTTCTGCTATTTTCTTTTTATTCGTTAAGTAGATTCCTAGAGGAATAGCAATTACCACTGCAAAAAATAGTGCAATGAAGGAAATTTGAATATGCTCTAATAAAGATGCCAATAGTTGGCCTTTTCGTTCGCTAAACACACCCCAAAAATTAGCCATTTATATTACCTCTTTCTAAGGAATCTTGCGCTAAATACTGAAGCATAGATGCTCTTGTGACTACGCCAATTATTTTTCCGTTCTGTTCCACACCTAAGCATTCATCATGAGCTAATTTTTGAAGAATGGTATGTAAAGAATCTTTGGAAGAAATGGTGTTCTCTCGATTTCTTTGATGAACCTCATCAGCAATTGGTTCAATTACAGCTTGGATATGGAAAGTCCCAAACTCTTTTATCCCAACAAATTCACGAACAAAATCATTAACAGGATTTTGTATGATTTCATGTGGAGTGCCAAGCTGTACAATTTCTCCATCCTTCATTACACATATTCGATCGCCTAATTTTAAGGCCTCTTGCATATCGTGCGAAACAAAGACGATTGTTTTTTGTATCGTTTGCTGAAGCTCCAGAAGATCATCTTGTAATTTTGTGCGGCTAATCGGATCTAAAGCACTAAAAGGCTCATCCATTAAAATGATTTCGGGATCAGCTGCTAATGCACGAACAACACCGACCCTTTGTTGCTCACCACCAGAAAGTTCTTTAGGCTTGCGCTGACTATATTTATCGGGTTCAAGTCCAACCATATTCAATAACTCCCGAACTCGTTGCTGAATCTGCGGTTTACTCCATTTCTTCAATTCAGGCACAACAGCTATATTTTCTTCGATCGTCATATGGGGAAAAAGCGCAATTTGTTGAAGGACATAGCCGATATTCCACCGCAATTCATGAATGTTGTAATCACTAATTCTTTTGCCGTTAATGCGAATGGTTCCTTCTGTTAAATGAATTAATCGATTAATCATCTTTAATAATGTTGTTTTTCCACAACCACTAGGTCCAATAAGAACTAAAAATTCTCCCTTGTTGATCTCTAAATTAATAGCTTTCACTGCGACTTGGTCATTTTCATATTTTTTTGTGACATTTTCAAATGCTATCATTGTATAATCCCCTTTTATTAATGCTCTTCAATAATCCACATTCTTTGCGTAAACTCACTATATTAATTTAATGTAATTGTAGACATAACGAGAAGTTGATTTCCGTTCCGACTGAGCGCTTTGCCGCTGACGCTTCGCTTTTGCACAAATAAAACATTTGCCGCTGTCGCTTCGCTTTCGCACAGATAAAACATTTGCCGCTGACGCTTCGCTTTCGCACAGATAAAACATTTGCCGCTGACGCTTCGCTTTCGCGCAGATAAAACATTTGTTGCTGTCGCTTCACTCCAATCAACTAATCTTTTTAGAACGGAACAGAAATCACCTTCATATATAGTAACTTAATGTTTTAATATAGAAATAAACTACTATTTTAATTCTCTTCATTTCATATACGTTAAGCATAGTAGGTCTAGAACTAACACTTTTTAAAGATACATCATGTTACTATATATATTTCACTATCTAAAGTCATTTCAAACTTATTTTTTTGTTTTACATCGTTGGTCTTCTTTTTATGATGCGTCTCTATTTATCTCATAATTTTCATAGACAATCGTATAATGTTTTTGAGTACGAATAATTAATATTCAATAAAGATTTCCTATCAAAACGAATAGCTTCATAATACCATTTTTGTGTTTTTTAGTAACCATTGCATCTATATTCTAATGACCTTTCATTTCTAAAATATGCTGGAAATTAAGGAACTAAACTAGGGATTTTTTCGTTCTATTAATGATGTACGCCCGCTGAAAGAATTTAAAGAAAACACTACTTTCAGGCGTGTTGATTAGGAAAAAATAAGTTTATTATTGAGCGATAAAAGGATTTTTTCGTTACCACTTTGCCAATAT
>NZ_LITM01000002.1:316300-365409 GCF_001275675.1 Lysinibacillus sp. FJAT-14745
GTCAGCAACAAAGCGAGTAGCCCGTAGCGGAAATCAGCCTCTTTGGATGTATAAAAATGGTTAATCAACACACCTGCACTACTTTATTTCTATTTATGACTCTGTATAATTAGAAATATATGAACTTCGTTATTGAAAAGAAAGGAGGAAGATGTGGTAATCTACCAACATCAATGAACAATGAAATACTTCGTAAATTTTTTAAAAGGTCTTATGATTACTGTTATTGTTATCTGTATTTCGTTTTTTATGGTGACGCAGTTTTTCAATACTAATGAAACAAAAGAGCCTGTAGTTGTCGATAATAGCCCTAGTGTAGAAGAGTTTATTGGCTCTATTGCTGAAATTGCTCGGAAACAAGGTGCTGACAATGACTTGTATGCATCGATTATTATTGCGCAAGCCGTTTTAGAAAGTGAGCATGGGCAAAGTGGCCTTGGATCTGCTCCAAATAACAATTTATTTGGGATGAAAGGTAGTTACCAAAATAACTCCGTCACATTGGAAACATCTGAAGATGATGGTTCGGGTAATATGACTAGGGTGATGGCTGAATTTCGCAAATATCCTACCTATGAGGCTTCCATACGAGATTATGTAAAATTAATGCGTAACGGGGTTTCCTGGAACAAAAATTTCTATGCAGGAGTTTTTAAAAGCAATACAAAGTCCTATACAGATGCGACGAAGTTTTTAACAGGCTCCTATGCAACAGATTCACAATACAATGAAAAGCTTAATACACTGATAGCAAAGTATGATTTACAACAGTATGACAGTCCTGTCAAAGATAAAAAAACAATTACCGTAGCTGATGGTGACTCTCTTATACATATTGCAGAGGCTCATAATGTTAAAGTTACGTCCATTAAACAATGGAATCAGCTTCGATCTGATAGAGTTGAAGCCGGCCAACAATTAAATATTTATAAATATTAATGTAAAAAATCTCCATGTACAATTATTGACATGGAGATTTTTATCTTCTACTAACTTATTAATCTGTAAATCACAGTTTCTAAGTCAAAGACTCGTTTATTCAAAACGTACGTTCTACCTTCTACCTGCTGAGCAATTTTTTCAGTAAACTCACCTAAATTTTCGATAATATTTTTCTGAAGCTCTGCTTGTCCAATTTTAAGTTCATACACATCACTCTTAAGTACTTGTACATCACTTTTAAGTTCATGCACATCATCCTTAAGTATGTGTACATCACTCTTAAGTTCATGCACATCATCCTTAAGTATGTGTACACCGCTCTTAAGTTCATGCACATCATCCTTAAGTATGTGTACATCACTCTTAAGTTCATGCACATCATTTTCAATTTTATCTAAGCGTAGTTCAATTCCATCAAATCTTTGATCAATAGTCTCAAAACGTTGGTCAATTCCGTCAAGTCGCTTATGCACTGGTATTAATTCTTCTTTTAAAACGGAACGTAACAACTCTTTTAACTCTAGATTCAATTCATATCCCCCAATCCTCTAATTTTGATTGCATTATAGCATAATGTAAATAGGTTATCTCAATCAATAATTTTCCGATTCGTCTCAAAAATTGAAAAAGAGAAGCCACGTCAAGCTTCTCTAAACTTTTTATTTAAATAAGCTAGCAACAGCGGTAATAGATGTTGCCAAATCTTTTCGATATTGCTGATGCTGTTCGTCCAGACTGTTTATATTAACCTCGTTCCCGCCAAGCGAAGAATGTACATAAAAGTTATCTCCTATATATAAAGCAATATGTCCTGGGAAGTATAATAAGTCTCCCTTTTGTATGTGCTCTAGAGATATTTCTTTAATAGGAAAACCTTCAACGATTTTGGCATCGCGATAAATATTTACCCCATTTAGCATATATGCCATAGAACATAGACCTGAGCAATCAATACCTAGCGGCGATTTTCCTCCCCAGCGATAGGGTGTCGCTAAATAGCTAAGCGCTGTTTGGACAACATTTTCTCGTAATTGTTGCTCAGATAAGCTATTTTCTGGAATTTTTTCTTGTAGCCATTGCCTACGTACGTAACCGATCTCCTCCGTTACTAATTGCACTGCTGCCCATTCAGGATCTAGCTCGTCAATAGCAATCGAACAGATGATTGAACCTTTAACGAGCGTCATCATTTTCGTACTCTGAATGCGAGGCTGCTGCAAAACATCAGCGAAGCTTTGGTTAATAAAATGGTTTACTTCTTGTAGCCAGGCATCCGTTTTGGCTTCACCCACTAGTAAGTTATCCTTCTGGCAATAACCTTCATAGCGATATGCGGTTTGTATACGTACCCAGCTCTCATCTATGTCTTCTATGATTTGAACCGTCATTCCGTATAATACCTCATCCACTAATTCTGAGGATTCATCTGGCTTTGCATGTAAATTGGCAATCATTGACGTCACAATGGCATTCATTCTATCATCTCCTTCCGCTTCACCAAGTAATCGTAAACAACTTTGGAAAGACGACCAATTAGCTGCCTTGCATGATCATTATTAGTAACTTCAGTGATGAAAACGCCAATGAGATAATCCCCAGAGCTACTGTACACAATCCCAACATCATGATCTACCGTATCAAGACCACCTGTTTTATGAGCAAGTTTCACATCATCTACTAAATAACGCTTCAGTGATTCGTGTACTCGTTGGCGGCATAAAATTTCTAGCGTTAGTTCACTAAATGCTAATGATAACAAGTCCCTACGATAAATTCGTGAAAATAGCAGTGCCATATCACGTGCTGACGTAGTATTATCAAAGCCTTTTGCAAGCCTCTCGATATCCATCATCTTACGTTGAATTGTAGTTTGTAGTAGCCCAATTTCACGAAAATATTGATTGAGCGCATCCATTCCTAGAAAATCGATTAGTACATTTGTTGCTGTATTATCACTCGTAATAATCATCCATACTAAAAGCTCGTAAATGGTACTTTGCTCTAGGCGCTGCTCACTAATAACACTAAAATCCACCCATTCTTCTGGTGTTATCTTAATCTCTTGTTCTAATGATAGGTTGTTGCTTTCTACATAATTCAGAACAGCAAGCAGTATAGGCACCTTAATCAAACTAGCACTAGAAAACGTGTCTTCTAGCTTTTCATTCATGAAAAAATGTTCAGTCTTACAATCTTTCACAAACATATGCACTTTATAGGGAGCTATTTGAAGAATCTGTGTAATCGTTTGCTTCATATTTCACACCTACTCTATGACTTTTATCAACTGATTCTCCGTGTCCATTGTAATAGTTCGACCTAATGGCAGGGACAGCGTTGGTAAACAGTGGCCACAAGTAATGTCCTTAATGATAGGTATATTGAGTGGACCTAAAATTTCTTGAAAAATGGTTTGTAGTGATAGGCTGTGTTCTGGATGTTTTGGATCTTCAGGGCCGCAATTTGTCCAAGCTCCTAATAGGATACCTGCCACCTCATCTAGTTTGCCTGCCAATTTTAGTTGCGTAAGCATCCGATCAACACGTTGCTCACTCTCGTCTACATCTTCTAAAAATAGGATTTTACCCTTTGTATCAATTTCATAAGGTGTCCCAAGAGATGCGGTAACTAATGTTAAGTTCCCACCAATAAGCTGCCCTGTCGCTTTGCCAGCTGCAAGCGTTGTCATTGTACGTCCAGGTGGATTTTCAAGACAGTAGCCCGTACGTTCTGTTGCTGTCACACTTTCGATAAAAGAATTCCATGTATATTGATCCATCTCTGGTCGAATAAATTCTGTAGAGGGCATTGGTGTATGATACGTAACAAAGCCACATTGTTGGTTAAAAGCGATATGTAATGCCGTTACATCGCTATAACCAGCAAATACTTTTGGGTTGGCTTTTATCGTAGCGAAATCTAGAAGCGATAAAATTTTTGTCGCTCCGTAACCTCCACGTAGACAGAAAATGCCGTCAATGTTAGAGTCGCTAAACATTTGATTAACCTCAGAGGCTCTTAGTTCATCAGAGCCTGCTAAGTAGCCGTGCCTTGCTCGACATGTTTCCCCAGCGACAACTTTAAAACCTAGCTTTTCAATACTTTGAACGGCAGGAAGAAATTTTTCAGGTGGGGTTGCACCCGAAGCACTTATCAAACCAATTGTGTCACCTTTTTTCAATGCCTTTGGACGAATCATTTGCTTACCTCCATTTTTAGTGAAGTTCGGTATCTTTCCAATTCCTCTTCATTAGCCAAGACAAAATGACCTTCTTCTATTTCAATAAATGACGGTGGCTGAATGTCATAGTTATGCTGTGATGGATCATAGATTTCTACGACTTTATCACGCTCCTTATAAGGATTTGGCTCCGGTACTGCCGATAACAATGCCCTTGTATAAGGATGCAGGGGATTAGCAAACAGCTTTTCTGTCTCCGCTAGCTCAACAATTTTACCTTTATAAATTACAGCCGTTCGGTCCGTAATAAAGCGGACTACAGATAAGTCATGAGCAATGAATAAATAGGTTAAATCATTTTGCTGCTGTAGGTTTGCTAGTAAATTTAATACTTGAGCACGAATGGATACGTCTAATGCCGAAATTGGTTCGTCCGCAATAATAAACTCTGGCTCCATTACTAGTGCACGTGCAATGCCGATACGCTGACGCTGCCCTCCTGAAAATTCATGCGGGAAGCGACTAGAAAACTCCGGTAATAATCCTACATTTAACAATGCATTGCGTACTTTCTGTTGACGATCAGCCTCATTTTTGAAGTTTTTTGTATTAATAAGTCCCTCTGAAATAATATAGTCAACCTTTGCACGTTCATTTAGAGATGCCATAGGATCTTGAAAAATCATTTGGATTTTCTGTGTAATTTCTCGATCCCACTCTTTCGATATTTTGCCATTTAGTTTCTTACCGTGATACAGTATTTGTCCTTCAGTGACTTCATTGATACGCATAATAGCTCGGCCGATTGTTGTTTTCCCAGAGCCTGATTCACCTACTAAACCAAATGTTTCACCTTTAAAAATATCGAAGCTGACATCATCAATCGCTATAAATTTATTTTTGCCCTTCCCAAAAACAACCTTTAAATTTTTCACCTCAACTACTACTTCTTTATGACTCATGCGCGTATCGTCTCCCTTCCGCGAAAAAGGCTTGTAGCGCTTCAGGAGGCTCTACTTTCGGCGCAAGTGGATCTAATAGCCATGTACGAGCATAATGTGTGTCACTGACCTGAAAAAATGGAGGACGTTCCACAAAATCGATCTTTAACGCATATTGATTGCGAGGTGCAAAGGCATCTCCCTTAATTTCTTGAAAAAGATTTGGTGGAGTACCCTTGATGGAATAAAGCTGCTCCCCTTTTGAGCCTAGTTGCGGTAATGAAGAAATGAGCGCCCATGTATAGGGATGCTTGCCATTAAAGAAAATTTCATGCGTCTTTCCTATTTCGATGACATCACCTGCATACATAACGGCAATACGGTCAGCAACCTTCGCGACAACGCCTAAATCATGCGTTATATAAACGGTCGTTAGTCCATATTTTTGTTGAAGATTTTTTAAAAGCTGCAAAATTTGTGCTTGGATTGTTACGTCTAATGCAGTTGTTGGCTCATCACAAATTAAAATTTTTGGTTTACATGCTAGCGCAATTGCGATGACGATTCGTTGACGCATGCCACCGGAAAATTCGTGAGGATATTGCTTATAGCGCTTTTCCACATCGTGAATGCCAACATCTTTTAACAATTTTAATGTTTCTTCGTATGCGACTTTCCCCTTTAAGTCTTGATGTAAATGAACACATTCCTCGATTTGCTTACCAATCGTTTTCAGTGGATTTAATGATGTCATAGGATCCTGTGTAACCATTGCCACTTCTTTTCCCCGAATGCTTAGCCACTCCCGCTCGGTTCTAAACTGCGCTAAATCCTGAGTATTGTAGAGGATCTGCCCCTGATCAATGTAGCCATTTTTATCGAGCAAGCCCATGATTGATTTCATAAGAACGGATTTTCCTGAACCTGATTCGCCAACGATCGCAAGATTTTCACCTTTGTATAAATCAAGGGAAATATTACGAATGGCCGTTAGCACTCTGCCACGAAGTGTAAATTTAATGACAAGGTTTTGGATGGTTAAAATAGGTGATTGAGTTTGTGTCACTTCCATCATCCCCCTTTATACGTGATTTTTCGGATCTGCTGCATCTGCAAATGAATTTCCTATAATATAAAATGCAATCGTAATGATACTTAATACAACACTTGGAAAAATGAGCTGATATCTTAATTCTGGAGACATCATGAGTACTCGTCCTTCATTGATTAAATTTCCTAAAGACGGCTCACTAATCGGTAGTCCTAATCCGATATATGTTAAAAAGACTTCTGAGCCTATTGCAAATGGGATGGCTAGGCTCATTCGTAACATAATGACCGAAATGAGATAAGGTAAAAGATTTTTTAAAATGATTCGATAATCGGGGGTTCCTAAACATTTTGAAGCTAAGTTATACTCTCGATCACGCAAAATCACAATTTGATTGCGTATAAATCTCGCCATTTCCACCCAGCCGGTAATACACATGGCAATAATGATCGTAGAAATACTTGGTCGCAAAATATAGGACATTAAAATAAGTACGATAGTCGTCGGTATGTTATCAACGACGTTGTAAAGCTGTGTGATGGGCAACTCTAATTTACGCGAAAAGCCCCAAAGTGTACCGACTGTAATACCAACGATAGCCTCTACTAAAGCAACGACACAGCCAATAAATAACGAGGTTCTCGTCCCTGCCCAAATACGTGACCATAAATCCTGCCCAATGGAATTTGTCCCAAACCAAAATTCAGCATTTGGTGCAATATTACGTGCTTGGAGGCCTGTCTGGTCATCTAAATATATTTCAGTCGGTGATTTTTGCGTTGGTAAATACGGCTGTAAAATGGTGAAACCTACGATTATAAACACGCCAACTAATAAAAAGACAGCGATGCGATTTTTCAAAAAGGATTTCCATGTGGAACGCCAATAAGAATAATTAGAATAGGCAGTTTCTTCAGCTTGACGTTCATCTACTTCTGCAAACTCGAACAATGTTTCACGTGATTTGTTTGAGATATTGTTTATTTCTTCTGAATACATTCCCATTAACGTACACTCTCCCCTTTCCCCAATTTAATGCGCGGATCAACAAGGGCCATTGTAATATCACCTAAAATGAGTCCGATAATTCCAAGTGACGAGAACACCAGCACTAAGCCTTGTACAATCGTATTATCCTGTCGCTGTATAGCATCTACGAGTAAGCCCCCCATACCAGGAATGGAATATAAGGATTCAATGTAGATGGAACCTGTAATGGTAAAAAGAATAGTTGCTGGTAAATACTGTGCCATTGGAATAAAAGCGTTTCGTAGTACATGTTTAAACATTAATGCACGCTCTTTAACTCCTTTTGCTCTCGCTAGCTTAATATAATCCTTGTTTAATTCATCCACCATATAACGCCGCATCCACATAGCATAGGAGGCAGTCGGTGCTAACGCCATTGAAGTCAGTGGTAAAATCCACGTAATTGGCCTATACTCATCAAAAAGCATTGGTAAATGGAAAATTTCTGTAATATACATTTGAATGACTAAATAATAGACGGCGGCTGGCACTGCAACGATAATGACAATATAGCCAGTCCCTAAGCGGTCCAGCCAGCGTCCCTTCATCTGGGCCATCAATATGCCGAGCGGAACTCCAATTAGAAGAGATAGTGCAACCGCACCTAAACCAAATAGTAAGGAATACATGATCTTATCTGCAATAATCGTAACGACTGGTACATCTGTCCGATATGTAACGGATTTACCTAAATCACCATGAAACAGCTTAGCGTAAAAATTCCCCAACTGTACAAGTATCGGGTCACGTAAACCTAAATTCGTTAAATATACTTCTTGTTGTGCAGGTGACATTTTATTCGCTGCTGCTCCTAAATAACCTTCTTCCGGCATTAAACGTAGTAATGAAAAAACAATCGTAATAATAATAAATAGTGTTAAAACTGATTGTAATAACCGTTTACCTATATACCACAGCATCATTTCATCCTCCTTCTTCAGAAAGACTGAAGGAGATGCCGACTTTTTTATTTCGGTATCTCCTTCATCAATACTCATTGCTTTTGAACATTTATCTTGAATGGAGCAATTATATTTTTTTCAGCATTAACTACCCTAAAGTCCGATTGCTGCAACTAACAATCATGGGAATAAGTTGAAAAAGATTGAATTTTCAATCATTTTGACACTTTAGCTAACGCATCCGCACGTTCTTGCTCCCATTTCGCTAAAGCTTCTTTAAATTCCTCATTACTCATCGGTTTTTCTAAAACTCGCTGACCTTTAAATTTCTCGGAAGTCACACCGAATGGAGAATATTGAGCTTCAAATGGATTTAATTTAGAAGCAACATAGCCGCTACCCCCTACTGAATAAGGGATAACAAATGCCTCATCAATTAAGAAGGCTTCCGCTTTGGCAAATAGTTCATAACGTTTTGCTGTATCGATTGTCGCTTTTGCTTCGTCCACTAAGTTTTGATATTTTGATTTTCCGTTTGCTTCTGTATAGCCTTCAGCTAGCTCTGGTTTATTATAAGTACCGTCTGCAGTAAATGGATCCGTATACGTTGATGGATCGGCATAGTCTGGACCCCAGTTTGCTTCGAGTAATGCAAATTTACCAGGTTTACGAACCTCTGATAAAAAGCCTGTTGATGGGCCGGCCTCTATGATAATATCTACATAATCAGTACCTAATAATTTTTCAATCTGCTGTTCAACCACTTGTGAACGATTTGCCCAGTCTGGACCACCGGAGTTATAAGGCATTAACACTTTTACTGGGAAAGTTACTTTTCCTTCTAGCGCTTTTTTCGCTTTTTCCTTGTATTCCAATGCCTTCTCCTTATTGAAGGAGTCGTTCTTTGAAATATCAGCTAATGGTGCTAACTGTGTATAGTCAACCCCCGCCACATTGACAAAGTTTTTAGGAGTAATTGTGTTGCTAAGCAAATCTTTTGGATTATAAGGTTCTAAAGTTAGCATTGCAGATTCACGGTCGAGTGCATGGAATAGAGATTTTCGGAAATCTTTATTATTGACCGCTTTCTTCCAATTTTCAGGCTCGTATTCTGCATCAAATTGCGGGTTAAAGTTTAATGCATAGAAATACGTATAGAAGTTATTTTGTGTTTGACGAATTTGTGATTTTTTCTTCTCATCTTTAAACCACTCATCAATTATAGAAGTTGGTATACTAGCTGAATCCACTTCTCCTCGTAAAAATAATTCTGGTTCAACTGTAGCCGCTTCTTTATTGTATTTATAGCGAATACGATCAATCAGAACATGATCTTTATCCCAATACGTATCATTTTTCACAAGTACTCGCTCATTTTGCGGTTCAAATTTGTCTAAAATATAAGATCCGTTATAAAGGAAATTTTCACGAGTTGTACCAAAACTATCTCCTTTTTCTGCTATAAACTTACCATTAACCGGGAAGAAACAGACATAATTCAACATAGAAAGGAAATAAGGTGTTGGCTTTTCTAAAGTATATTCTACTGTATGTTTATCTACTGCCTTTATGCCAACCTTCGTAAAATCTGTCATATCACCGTTATAGAAGGCTTCCCCATTTTTTACGACCGTAGCAATCCAAGCTGTTGATGATTCATTTTTTGCATCAAGTACATAATGTAAGCCATCTACAAAATCTTGAGCAACCACATCTGCATACTCTTTCCCGTCATGAGTGACCCATTTTGCATCGTCACGTAGCTTGAACGTCCAAACTGTAGCATCGTCATTTGATGACCATTCTTTGGCTAAGCTTGGTTGTACAACACCATACTTATCATACTCAATTAATCCATCAATCAAGTTCGCTGCCACAGCAAACTCATTGGTTTCGGAGGTCTTTAAGTAATTTAACGTTTTTATTTCCCCTGAATAAACAACGCGATACTCTGATTTCTTTTCACTTGAAGAATCATCACTACAAGCTGCACAAAGCATTACAATAAGACACACGAAAAGCAACCAATACCTTTTCATAATAAACATCCCCCTAGTAATCTTATTTATCTACATAAAGTGACAGTACAAATCCCACTTCAAGATGTTAGAGAAGTAAAAAATAACAGTGGGAGATCAACTATCCATAAAGCCCGATTGGTTCTATTTACAGTCAGTAGGGTTGACGCCCCCCTCACTGATTGAAGCTGCACTTTATTATGAAAATCCTATTCCAACTGCATCCGTCATCCTAATTCGATCATTTTCAAATATTGGACCACCTGCAATAGGATCTTTCAAACATAAACTTGGTCCGTCTAAATCTACCATCGTGATATTTTTCTGAGATGCGGCAAAATGTGCAGCGGCACTAACGCTAATTTTTGTCTCTAACATACAACCAATCATGCATCGTATGTCGTTCGCCTCCGCAATGTGACAAATTTTCTGCGCTTGATAAATGCCTCCTGTTTTCATGAGCTTAATATTAATCAAATCTGCAGCTCGCTTTTCAATAATTGTATAGGCATCTTTTGCAGAGAAAACACCTTCATCTGCCAAAATATTTGTCAATGTATTTGCCGTCACGAATTGCATTCCTACTAAATCATGGCAATGAACAGGCTGCTCCACCAATTCAACATTCGCACCTGCATCTTCCAGTGCACCAATAATTTGTACAGCCTGCTTCGGTGTCCAACCCTGATTCGCGTCAACTCGTAATGTTATGGCGTGTCCAACTGCATCACGAATAGCAATAACTCGCTTTACATCGCCTGCTGGATCTTTCCCGACTTTGATTTTTAAAATTTGAAAACCTCGCTGTACGGCGGCTATACTATCCTTCACCATTTCTTCAGAATCATTTACACTTATCGTAATATCTGTTATTAATTCTTTCCGATAGCCCCCTAATAATTTATACAGAGGTGTTTGATAGTGTTTCGCAAATAAATCATAAATCGCCATATCTACCGCAGCTTTTGCACTAGTGTTTTGATAAATACTGCTGTCAATTCGCTCCATGATTTCTGTCAATTCTTCTATATCCATCCCGATAATAGCTGGCTTTATATACTCTTCGATAGCGTGCGAAATTGACCCTAGTGTTTCACCAGTAATGGCTGCAGTCGGTGCCGCTTCACCGATGCCTATTTGCCCATTATCAGCATGGACATAGACGGCAATATTGTGAATGCTATGCACTGTTCTCAATGCTGTTTTAAATGGTGTTATAAGCGGTGCCTCCACCTTTCCTACGACAATATTTTTAATTTTCATCCATTCACCTACCTTTTCGTTACTTATGTTAAGAACTGTAAAATTCGAAGCACCTCATAAAAATCCTCCGTTACGAATTCCACTGTATTATGTGGTTTGAACGTAGCGTTCGGATAGAATGAATTTCGATATGCACGAGTATGATCCCGATAAATGATTTCTACCACGAAGCGCTCAGGCAATGTCACTTGTAAATCTTCACGCGACACCTTCATTGAGTCCTCAACAAGTCGTTTCGTTTCCATAATTGTCAGCTGTGGACTCACACTAATAGTCGCATTTCCTATCCCTTCTTTTGTAGCAAAGGTGATAATGTTGTCATTAATAGAGAGAATTTCTTCTGTTAACCCCACGTCCCCACTTACAAATGACACCGGTACACCATGTAAAGCAGCCGCGTACGTATTAATCAAAAATTCACTCGCATACTCACCATTAATTTTCACATCAGCAAAAACACAAAGCGTATGTGCTAAAGGATTTCTTGCACTTCCACCTTTACTGTGATAGCCAATAAAAACGGCGCGATCAAAGCTCTTATCAAGCCCCGCAACCATACACATCGGGTCATACGTCCAACCTCGAATGACCTTGCAGTTTACTGGCAAATTAGATATATCAAGATTACGTGCTGAATCATGAGCATCCTTTAATAAAATTTCGGTCGCCCCACCAAGAATAGCCCCCTCAATTGCGGCTTCTACTTCCTTTGTCATTTGCTTTTGGAAAAACTGATAATCTGGCGCGTTTAGCTCCGTCTCACTCCAAACTGTTGTGCCAGTAATCCCTTCAATATCTGCACTAATATAGACCTTCATAGAAATCGAAACTCCTTTACTTTATTGTCTTGGATAATTGCTTCCACTGCCCCATAACTAGCTTCTTGCGCACCTACACGTCTTGCCCATGAAACATTATTAAAATCGTAATGCCACCATTCCTCTGAATAATTCGTAAAGCCAACCATTGTCATACAGTTATACAGAAGTCGTCGATGAACACAGGCTTCCCAATCTTCCTCTGGATGTTGCTCAAAATAGCGTGTCGCAGACTTTTCACTGATTTCATCAAATGCTGTACCTAAATTTAAAGCATTGCCATCTAAATCTCCTAGCGTCACATCAATCGCTCCACCTGTTAAATGAGGGGCAAAATGAGCATGACCAATGCTAGGAAACGCAACGTACTTTCGCGTTTCTCTTACAACCTCTTGCTCAGTCAAATGTGGAAAACGCTGTGCGATTTGCTTTGAAAAACTCGTAAACAAAAATTGCTGTACTTGGAACGGACGATAGCCATCATATATGATAAGGCTATAATTTTTAGACAATAATAACAGCGCTTGTGTTAATCGCTCATACACACTCTGACGTAAATAAATTGCTTGTAAACTGTTTGGTATTTTTTGTTGATAGTAAATTGGGTTAATAAAAATCCTCGAATGTTCTTCCCCGATTTGAATGAATGGCTCGCCATTTTCACGAATTGTTGGCGTTGAGTCCCTCATTGAAGTTTTATTTACCTCAATGGGTTGAAAAACGGCGTCATGTATAGTACACACCTCCAATTTCAAGTTTCGATAAAATTTTCGGATAATTCAGTTTTCATTGAATGTATCATACCTTATATTTATTGACTAGATAAAAAAAGAAATATGACATAATAATGGCTATTTTCTTCTTTTCAATCAAGATACGCCAAATGATTGAGGCAAGCTGTCGAAAAACAATGTTTCTTCACCTATTTAGAAATTTTATTCACGGAGGGGGTAGAAGATTACTGAAAGATGATAAAACATGACGAATAAGCATCTTCAAAGATTTCCTAGTTAGAGCTCTTCGCCATAATGTGTGGTTGATTTCCGTTCCGATTGGGCGCTTTCTTGGGGGCGTCTAGTCGGAACGGAAATCAACTAATATGCATACGTTTTAACAAATGCATCTACTACTTTCGGTGATGAGCCTTAGTTAATAGAATCAAATTTAATTGGTTACAAAAAAACCTCCATTTTGATATTAATCAAAACGGAGGTAAAACTCTTCTAATTATTTCGAAGTTGGATACAGTCCAATTGCCAAGTAAATAATATTTTTATTAATATTTCACGCACTAAAGATGAGGTTTCATTTACGGAAGAACGAATATGACATTGAATAATTTTATTATTGAAGCTAAACCAGAACCATCTTGCTGGATATTTTGTTTCTTGAATTCCATAATAAACTTCAATTTTTCTATTTTCATATGGAATTTTCAATAATCTAAATCTCCATTTTTGACGAGTTCCAATATTTCTCCCTAAAGTTTTTGGTAAATCTTGTTCTAAAGTATGTGGGGCTATTGAAATCCAGCACCCATCTGTCAGGTTTTCATTTTGTCGATATAGTAATTGAACTTCATTCGTTTCTTTACCAATCCCAACCGAATCCAGCTTATAATCTAATAATGTCTCTGAGAAAGTATTATCCAAATTAATTGTTTCTGGGTCAAACCATTTTACTCTCGTTACTTCATCTTCGCCCCATTTTCCTTGATCATGTCTAGCTGTGTAACTTACAGTAGCAAATGACTTTTTTGACAAATCCAAGTTTATTACCAATAAATTCGCAAGATATTCTATTAACTCATCATCAGTGGCATCACCTTCAAAAACAGATATCTCCACAGTTGTAAATCCTACAGAATAGCTTAAAGCCTTATTATTTTTATAATCTATGCCAATAAAGCCGACTCTATTATTTATTACGAAAGGATTCCCTTGTTTAACCAAATTTGTATCTGCATAAATAAGGGAAAGCCCAATCATAGAAAAATTGTTTTACTCGAATAATTCCATTCTGAAGTTTTGCATAGAAGTAAATCGAACTACGATTATCTTTTGTTTCCGGGCGCAATGAAAAATTATAGATATTTTGCATTTGTTTATCATTCGGTAGTAAAGGGCTAAAATTAACATACTCTACAATTTCATCTAATGATTTATGTGTAATGATATTTTCCCATCTCCATTTAAAATTGATAAGCTTCCACTTTATGTCCATTTCGACCAACTGTAGTCTGTGCCTGCGAAAGTGAATTTAAAATGGCTTCCTCTGTTGCTTCTGCAGCAGCTGCAAATAATTGATTCATGATAGGATGATCCTCACGTAGTTGTGTCCGTGTTTCGACAAGCTGATCTGATAGATGAGCGATATGGTGGGCTGTTGTAAAGCCAATAACTATATCTCCGCTGCCATGTGAAAAATGACTGCCTGTACGTCCCAGTCCGATACCACACCGTTTAATGACACGAGTCAGTTGACGACTACTAAGTGGAGCATCTGTGGCAAGTACGATGATAATGGAGCCATCTGTTGGAGATAATGTCGATTCATGTTGTTCTTTTGAAACAAGATATCGATGTGCTAAAAACTCTGAGCTATGCCCAAAATTACTAAGGACCATACATCCTACCGTGTAATTCGTTGATTCATGCGTCACAATTCGGGAAGATGAGCCAATTCCACCTTTGTAGCCAAAGCACATCATTCCTTTCCCTGCTCCAACCGCCCCTTCCTCTGCAGTGTCATTTGATGCCTTGCGAATCGCTTTCACAGCATGCTCGGGTGTGATAGGGCATTCTCGAATAGAATTTAAATAGCTATCATTACATTCCCCAACAACGATGTTGATAGTTCCTGTCGATTGACCAATTTCACTATTTGTATCGAGCATATATAGTAGCGTTCCTTGAGTTACTGCTGGAATGCCAAATGTATTCGTTAACATAATGGGTGATTCAATAACGCCAAGCTCATTCACCTGCACAAGCCCTGTTGTTTTACCAAAGCCATTTAGGACATAGCTCGCTGCAGTAACCTTTTGCTGAAACAAATTGCCCTCATGCGGTAAAATCGCTGTTACTCCTGTACATGCATAAGCTCCTTCTTCATTAATCTTTTCATCAAGTGTTACATGACCTACCCGCACTCCGATTACATCGGTAATACAATTTTTCTCACCAGTTGATAAGTTTCCAATTATAATCCCCATTTCCCGTACTTTCCTCGGCATATTATTCCCCCTCACGAATCGCCCTATTTACAGCAGCCTGTGCATGTATAACAGTTGTATCAAAAACAGGTACGTTAACATCTTCCTGCTTAATGAGTAATCCAATCTCTGTGCAGCCTAAAATAATTCCTTGTGCTCCTAATTTCACAAGGCCCTCAATCACCTGTAAATAATATTCCTTTGATGTTGGTTCAATTTGACCTAAACATAATTCTTCATAGATGATCCGATTTACTTCTGCACGCTCCTCAGCAAGCGGAACAAGCACTTCGATGCCAAATCCCTCTACTCTAGCTCTATAGAAATCTTGCTCCATCGTATACTTTGTCCCAAGAAGGGCAATTTTTTGTAAACCAGCCTTTTCTATTTGATTGGCTGTCGCATCTGCGATATGTAAAATCGGGATTGAAATCTTCTCCTGAATGAAATCAATAACCTTATGCATCGTATTGGTACAAATGACAATAAAATTTGCCCCTGCACCTTCTAGAGATCGTGCTGCTTCTCCCAGTACTTGCCCAGCCTTCTCCCAATCTCCCCTGGCCTGATAATGCTCGATCTCTTGAAAATCTACACTATATAAAATACATTTTGCCGAATGCAAGCCTCCTAATTGTCGTTTTACCTCCTCATTCATAAGACGGTAATACTCACCAGAAGACTCCCAACTCATTCCACCAATCATACCAATCGTATCCATAAAATCTCCTCCTTTAATTCTATTATTAATTTACCTTAAATAAGAGAATTTTCAAAATATAACTCCCCTTATATTTGATAGAGGAATTTATTAGATTGATACTAACAAACATTTAAAAATAGTAAATTTTAAATTGTTAATTATTTCAAAATAAATGTTTATAATATCCTAAAATAGCCATTATAATAGTAAAAAACTTTCAGAAAATAAAGAATAAGCAAACAAAACCTATTTTTTAATAATTTTTATTTTCTAATAGTTGATTTTTTATAAAAAAAAAGTGTAGACTAAAACGTATTGTGAAAGGAGGAAAGATGATGGAATGGATATCGAATATCGTAGGTAACCTTAATGATATTTTATGGTCAAAAATGCTTATTGCATTGTTATTGATTGCAGGATTATATTTTTCATTTGGCACAAAGTTTGTACAAATTCGACTTTTTCCTGAAATGTTTCGTTTAATAGTTGAAAAAAGAGAAGGGGAGTCAGGTGTTTCCCCGTTCCAAGCCTTTACGATAAGCGCGGCATCGCGTGTAGGTACTGGAAATATTACAGGTGTGGCATTAGCAATCGGAGTAGGTGGGCCAGGAGCTGTATTTTGGATGTGGATTATTGCCATATTAGGAATGGCGACAGCCTTTATTGAAAGTACACTTGCACAGGTGTACAAGGTCAAGGATGGCAATACGTTTCGTGGTGGACCAGCCTATTATATGGAAAAAGCGTTAGGTCAACGAAAATTAGGAATCATTTTTAGTATTCTTTTAACATTATGTTTTGGCTTTATTTTTAACGCTGTACAATCTAATACGATTGCTACTTCTGTAGGTGCAGCATTTGATTTAAAACCTGCAGTTATTGGAATTATTCTCGTTATGTTAACGGCTTTGATTATTTTTGGTGGCGTACATAGAATTGTAAAAGTTACACAAGTACTTGTACCAGTAATGGCTATTTTCTATTTAGCTGTCGCGTTTTACGTTGTCGTGACGAACCTATCTGAAATTCCTGCTGTTTTCGAGCTGATTTTCACTCAAGCGTTTGGTCTTCAGGAAGCTGCAGGTGGTGCGATTGGTGCTGCAATTAGTCAAGGTGTTCGACGTGGCTTATTTTCTAATGAGGCTGGGATGGGTAGTGTGCCTAACGCCGCAGCTACTGCCAATACTTCACACCCTGCTAAGCAAGGACTTGTGCAAAGCTTAGGAGTCTTTTTTGATACGATCATGATTTGTTCAGCAACAGCGTTCATCATTATTTTAGCGGGTCTATATAATACAGGTGAAAGTAATGGAATTATTCTTACACAAAATTCTTTAGCTGTACACGTAGGTGATTGGGCTCCTTACTTTATCGCTATTGCTATTATTTTCTTTGCATTTAGTTCGATTGTCGGAAATTACTATTACGGTGAATCTAATATTGAGTTTATAAATGCTCATAAAGGCTGGATGTTTGTCTACCGTATTTTAGTGCTTGGTATGGTTATGTTTGGTTCTCTTGCGCAAGTAGAGCTTGTTTGGAACTTAGCAGACTTGTTCATGGGACTAATGGCTTTAATAAATATTGCCATCATCATGTTACTTGGCAAAATAGCCTTCCTTGTATTAGATGACTTTACAATGCAACGAAAAGCCGGTAAAAATCCCGTCTTTTATGCAAAATCAATTCCAACATTAAAAAATACTGATTGTTGGGAAGAAGATCGATAATATACAAAAACGCCATCCTCAAAAGAGGAATGGCGTTTTTTGTGCTGTTTGATTCTTTTAATATTTAAATTGACTTATTAGCTGTTTTAACTCATCCGCCATATGTGCTAGAGCTTGTGCTGAAGCATTAATTTCTTCCATTGAAGCTAATTGTTCCTCTGTAGATGCCGCTACGTCCTCTGAAGCAGCTGCATTTCCTTGTGCTGAGAACGCTAAATCTTCTGTAATAGCTGCCACCTCTTGTACGCTCGCTGACATTTCTTCAGATGCAGAAGATACCTCTTCCATTTTAGGAGTAATTTTATCCATGCTTGTCTTAATGACTTGGAATTTCGTAATGGCTTCATCCGATACATGTAGTCCATTTTGAACATCCTCTGTAACTTTTGCCATGATATTTACGGATTGTTCTGTTTCTAATTGAATACCATGGATTAGCTCGAAAATTTGCTTTGCAGATTCCTGCGATTGCTCCGCCAGCTTTCTTACTTCATCAGCAACAACTGCAAAGCCTTTTCCGTGCTCCCCTGCTCGTGCTGCCTCAATGGCTGCATTCAGAGCAAGTAAGTTCGTTTGATCTGCAATGCTTGTAATGACATCTAAAATGGATGTAATTTGCTTAGAGCGTTCATGTAGTGTTTGAATTTTCGTGTTTGAATCTGTTACCGATAAATGGATAGATTGCATTTGATCTTTTGTATCCTGAACTGCCTGTCCACCTTCATCTGCTTGTAGCGTTGCGTGCTGCGAAAGATCTGTCACAGTAGAAGAGATGTCCGCAATATGCAGAATGGCCTTAGAAAGTTCATGTAACGATTCTGCATTCTTATTGGCACTCGTCGTTTGCGTGTCTGCACTCGTAGCAACATCTTGAATCGAAATGGCCACTTTTTCTGTAGCAATGCTCGTTTGGTTAGCATTGGCTGTTAGCTCCTCTGCAGACGATGCTACCTCCTCGGCATTTTGTTCAATTTTTTGAATAAGAGTCCTTAAACTGTCTTGCATATCGTTAAAGGCTTGCCCTAGCTGTCCAATCTCATCTTGAGAAGTAATTATCACTTTCTCTGTTAAATCACCTTTACTAATGGTCACCGCACTATCCTTAAGCGATCTAATTGGTTTTATAATTCCCTTCATGACAAAATAGAACACAATCGTACTTATGACAATCGCAATAACTAACACAAGTAACGTATGTTTTAAAATGGATGATGCCGATTTATCAATTTCCTTCGAAAAAATTGTGCCGGAAATTTTCCAATTCGTTAATTCATTTGTAGTAAAGAACATAATACGGTCATCACTGTCTTCATACGTGCCAGATTTACTTTCATACATCTTATCTGCGAAGCTCTCTGTTAATTCGCTACCTGCTTCTAAAGTAGGATGTGAAATAACCAGTTTATTTTCATCAAAAATAGAAGAATATCCATTTTTCCCGATTCTAATTGAGCTTGCGGTTTTTTGGAGGTCTGCCAATTTTATATCTATTGCTACTACCCCAGATTGGTCCTTAATTTGACGGGCAACTGTAACAACCATATCTCCAGTTCCTGCATCAATATAAGGATTCGTTATTAAAGTTTCGCCTTTTAATGCCTTGGCCTCTTTAAACCAATCCCTTTCCAAAGGATTATAATCCCCCATATCCGTTTTTGGTTCTTGAATAAATGCTCCATCATTTGTTCCAAGATAAACACATAAAACCTCTGGATGCATCTTCATATATTGTTGAAAATTCGTTAATATTGTGGCTCCCTTCTGTTTATACTCAGAAGAATTTATTTCCTCGCCAAAAACATTAATATCGTTTATTTTTTCACTAATGGTTTTATCAATAACCGTATTTAACATAGTTACACTTTCATTTGCACTAAATAATATTTCTTCTTTTATCGAATTTTTAGCCGAAAGATACGAAAAACTCCCAACAGTAATAACTGGAACTAGCAAGATAAGAGCAAATAAAGTGTAAAGCTTGCCCTTAAAGCTTCCAAATAATTTCTTCATGCAACAGTTCTCCTTTTGTCTTCATTCGTTCTTAAGATGTGTATTTTTGTATAATTTCGTGTTTTCTTTTAATGGCACTATACTCAATGATTTAGACTCAAAAAGAATGCCGCTTTCCTCTACTGTTCACAGCCTACCCTTCTTTTATCGATGAAATTTCACCCTAGGCTTTTATCGGACGAAATACATAAATTCAAACCCCTTTTTTCATTTTTTTGATTTAGCTAGCTTAAATTCTTCTATTTCGCATTTTTCCATCATTCAACTAAACATAGAATTTTACTTTAGATATGATTATTGCTGTCGCATAGAGAACATAAAAGTGGAAAGAACAAAAGGAATATAAGCTTTCAGAAGAAAAACCATGCCATCGATCGGACAACGATAAATCGATGTAGAGCCTGTTTTTGGATTCTTGAAGGCTGATTTGCGTTTCAGTCGATTTTCTGTCCGTGGAAAATCAAAAACGAAATGGGCTTTGCATTGATAGCAGTAAATATTTGAAAATACACTGCCGTTATTAACAGAGAAATAAGGTAAAGAAAATAGAATGACTTGGTCAAACAAGAAAAAAGAGAAATCGATATACTTTTCGATTTCTCTTTTTCTTTACTATCAGCTAGTTATGTCCCAGCCTTGTTTTTTTGTATGTCTTTCTATTAATATTTAAATTGACTTATTAGCTGTTTTAACTCATCCGCCATATGTGCTAGAGCTTGTGCTGAAGCATTAATTTCTTCCATTGAAGCTAATTGTTCCTCTGTAGATGCCGCTACGTCCTCTGAAGCAGCTGAATTTCCTTGTGCAGAGAATGCCAAATCCTCTGTCACAGCTGTCACTTCTTGTACACTTGCTGACATTTGTTCAGATGCAGAAGATACCTCTTCCATTCTAGGAGTAATTTTATCCATGCTTGTCTTAATGACTTGGAATTTCGTAATGGCTTCATCCGATACATGTAGTCCATTTTGAACATCCTCTGTAACTTTTGCCATGATATTTACAGATTGTTCTGTTTCTAACTGAATGCCATGGATTAGTTCAAAAATTTGCTTTGCAGATTCCTGCGATTGCTCCGCCAGCTTTCTTACTTCATCAGCAACAACTGCAAAGCCTTTTCCATGCTCTCCTGCTCGTGCTGCCTCAATCGCTGCATTGAGAGCCAGTAAGTTCGTTTGATCTGCAATGCTTGTAATGACATCTAAAATGGATGTAATTTGCTTAGAGCGTTCATGTAGTGTTTGAATTTTCGTGTTTGAATCTGTTACCGATAAATGGATAGATTGCATTTGATCTTTTGTATTTTGTACTGCTTTTCCACCTTCATCTGCCTGTAGCGTTGCATGCTGCGAAAGATCTGTCACAGTAGAAGAAATCTCTGCAATATGAAGAATGACCTTAGAAAGTTCCTGTAACGACTCTGCATTCTTATTAGCACTTGTCGTTTGCGTGTCAGCACTCGTCGCAACATCTTGAATCGAAATGGCCACCTTTTCTGTAGCAACGCTCGTTTGAGTGGCATTGGCTGTTAGTTCCTCTGCCGACGATGCTACCTCCTCGGCATTTTGTTCAATTTTTTGGATAAGAGTCCTTAAACTGTCTTGCATATCGTTAAAGGCTTGCCCTAGCTGTCCAATCTCGTCTTGAGAAGTAATTATCACTTTCTCTGTTAAATCACCTTTACTAATGGTTACTGCACTATCTTTGAGCGATCTAATTGGTTTTATAATTCCCTTCATGACAAAATAGAACACAATCGTACTTATGACAATCGCAATAACTAACACGAGTAACGTATGTTTTAAAATGGATGCTGCCGATTTATCAATTTCCTTGGAATAAATAGTACCAGTAATTTTCCAATTCGTTAATTCATTCGTTGTAAAGAACAAAATTCGATCATCACCGTCAAAGACATAATCATACGTTCCAGATTTACTTTCATACATCTTATCTGCGAAGCTCTCTTTTAATTCCCCACCTGCTTTTAAAGTAGGATGTGAAATGACCATTTTATTTTCATCAAAAATAGAAGGATATCCATTTTTTCCGATTTTAATTGAGCTTGCGGTTTTTTGAAGGTCTGCCAATTTTAAATCAACTGCTACTACCCCAGATTTGTCCTTTAACTGACGGGCAATTGTTACAACCATTTCTCCAGTAAATGCATCAATATAAGGATTCGTTATTAAAATTTCTCCCTTTAAAGCCGTAGCCTCTTTATACCAATCTCTTTCTAAAACATTGTAATCCTTAACATCCAATTTAGGTTCTAGAAATAATGCTCCCTCATTTGTTCCAAGATAAACACTTAAAGCATCTTGATTCATCTTCATATATTGTTGGAAATTTGTTAATATTGCGGCTCCATTCTGTTTATACTTAGAAGAATTTATTTCCTCGCTAAAAACATTAATGTCATTTATTTTAGAACTAATGGTTTCATCAATTACTTTATTTAAAATATTTACACTTTCATTTGCACTAAATAATATTTCTTCTTTTATCGAATCTTTTGCCGAAAGATATGAAAAACTCCCAACAGTAATAACTGGAACTAGCAAGATAAGAGCAAACAATGTGTAGAGTTTACCCTTAAAGCTCCCAAATAATTTTTTCATGCAACTATTCTCCTTCTGTCTTCATTATTTCTTAAGATGTGTGTTTTTGTATAATTTTGTGTTTCCTTTTACTGGCACTATACTCGATGATTTAGACTCAAAAAGAATGCCGCTTCTATCTACGGTTTACAACCTACCCTTCTTCTATCGATGAAATTTCACCCTAGGCTTTTATCGGACGAAACTCATAAATTCAAACCCTTTTTTTTCATTTTTTTGATTAACCAACATAAATTATTTTATATTGCACTTCTTCATCATTCAATTAATCCTAGAATCTCACTTTAAATATGTTCATAGCTGTCGTACACAAAAACTTGTTGCCCGAAAAAATATGTAAAACAAAAGCTTTTAGAAAAAACAGATGCCATATAGCGACAATGGGAAAACGATGTAGAACCAGTTTTTTGTATTATTGAATGCTAATTTGCGTTTCACTCAATTTTCTGTCCATGGAAAATCAAAAGGTTGAAAACGAAATGTACTTTGCATTGATGACAGTAAATTTCTAGAAATAAATTAACAGAGAAATAAGGTAAAGAAAATAGAATGACTTATTTAAACAAGAAAAAGAGAAATCGATGCCTATTCGATTTCTCTTTTTCTTTACTATCAGCTAGTTATGACCCAGCCTCGTTTATTAGGTTGAAAAACACAATGGTCAAGCAGTCGAGCCACAAAACAGAATCGCTAAAGCTGATTTTCTTCGTTTTTATAGGAATACTTTGAAGATTTATCGAAACTATTTGAGCCTTTATCGAAAAACAATCTCTTTCTACCAACAAACGACTCAAGTAAGCGCCATTCGTATTGTCCAAGAGTCATACTTTATTTAATAGGACACCTTAATCTCATTGAAAACAATAGTTTTTCGTATAGCTGATTCTGTTAATATTTAAATTGACTAATTAGCAGTTTAAGCTCATCTGCCATATGCGCAAGAGCTTGTGCAGAAGCATTAATTTCTTCCATTGAAGCTAATTGTTCCTCTGTAGACGCTGCAACATTCTCTGAAGCAGCTGAATTTCCTTGTGCTGAGAATGCCAAATCCTCAGTAACAGCTGTCACTTCTTGTACGCTCGCTGACATTTGTTCAGATGCAGAAGATACCTCTTCCATTCTAGGAGTAATTTTATCCATGCTTGTCTTAATGACCTGGAATTTCGTAATGGCTTCATCCGATACATGTAGTCCATTTTGAACATCCTCTGTAACTTTTGCCATGATGTTTACGGATTGTTCTGTTTCTAATTGAATACCATGGATTAGCTCGAAAATTTGCTTTGCAGATTCCTGTGATTGCTCTGCCAGCTTTCTCACTTCATCAGCAACAACCGCAAAGCCTTTTCCGTGCTCTCCTGCTCGTGCTGCCTCAATCGCTGCATTAAGAGCCAGTAAGTTCGTTTGATCTGCAATGCTTGTAATGACATCTAAAATGGATGTAATTTGCTTAGAGCGTTCATGTAGTGTTTGAATTTTCGTGTTAGAATCTGTTACCGATAAATGGATAGATTGCATTTGATCTTTTGTATTTTGTACTGCTTTTCCACCTTCATCTGCCTGTAGCGTTGCATGCTGCGAAAGATCCGTCACAGTAGAAGAGATTTCAGCGATATGAAGAATAGCCTTGGAAAGCTCCTGTAACGATTCTGCATTCTTATTGACACTCATCGTTTGCGTGTCTGCACTCGTCGCAACATCTTGAATCGAAATGGCCACCTTTTCTGTAGCAACGCTCGTTTGAGTGGCATTGGCTGTTAGTTCCTCTGCCGACGATGCTACCTCCTCGGCATTTTGTTCAATTTTTTGAATAAGAGTCCTTAAACTGTCTTGCATATCGTTAAAGGCTTGCCCTAACTGTCCAATCTCATCTTGAGAAGTAATTATCACTTTCTCTGTTAAATCACCTTTACTAATGGTTACTGCACTATCTTTGAGCGATTTAATCGGTTTTATAATTCCCTTCATAACAAAATAGAAAACAATTGCACTTATGACAATCGCAATAATTAACACGAGTAAAGTATTATATAAAATCGGTGATGCTGATTCATCAATTTCCTTCGCAAAAATTGTGCCGGCAATTTTCCAATTCGTCAATTTATTCGTTGTAAAGAACATAATACTGTCATCACCGTCAAAGACATATTCATACGTTCCAGAGTTGCTGGCGTACATTTTGTCGAGGAAGCTTTCTTTTGATTCGCTACCAGGTTCTAAGGTTGGGTGTGAAATGACCTTTCTAGTTTCATCAAAAATAGAAGAATACCCATTTTTTCCGATTTGAATTGAGCTTGCGTTTTTTTGAATGTCTGCCAATTTTATATCTATTGCTACTACGCCAGATTTGTCCTTAACCTGACGAGCAACTGTTATGATCATATCTCCGGTCGCTACATCTTTATAAGGATTCGTTATTAACGTTTCACCCTTCAAAGCCGTAGCTTCTTTATACCAATCTCTTTCCAAAGGATTGTAATCCGCGCTATTAGATTTTGGTTCTACAAATACTGCTCCTTCACTTGTTCCAATATAAATAGTTAGTACATCTGGATGTAGCTTTATATATTCCTGAAATTTTGTATCTAATGCCGTTGCATGCTCTTTATACATTGAAGAATCTATTTCCTTGCTGAGGACATTAATGTCATTCATTTTTTCACTAATGGTACTATCAATTAACGTATTTAAAATATTTACACTTTCATCCGCACTAAAAAGTATTTCTTCTTTTATCGAATTCTTTGCTGAAAGATACGATAAGCTTCCTACAGAAATAACTGGGATTAGTAAGATAAGAGCAAATAATATGTAGAGCTTACTCTTAAAGCTTCCAAATAATCGTTTCATGCAACAGCTCTCCTTTTGTCTTATCAAGTTCTTAAAATATGTTTTATCCATTTGTAGTTTCTTTTTACACTCAAAAAAAGAATTCCTCCTCGGTTCACACCATCCCTTCTTTTATAGATTAAATTTCCATCATAAGTTTTTATCGGACGAAATACTTAAATTCAAACCCCTTTTTTCATTTTTTTGATTTTTTAACATAAATCCTTCTATTCTTGCACTTTTTCATATTATGTACTTAAACATAAACCCCTATGTATCACGCTTTAGCAATGATACATAGGGGCTCTTGATGTTAGTATTTAAAATGCTTGAATTGATTCTTGTAAGTCAATCGCCATTTTCGATAAATGTGTAGAGGATGCCGCAACACTTTGAACATTGCTAATCGATTTCATGGATACTTCGCTAATGTAGTTGATTTCTTTTACAAGTTTTTCGATATCTTGATGGATCGTTCGAATGGCTGCTGTAACTGATTCGGTTTGTGTTTGTACATCATTAATGGCATTGTCAATTTGAATGAAATTATCTCTTGCCACATTTACCTTTTCATGACCGACTTTTACTGAATCTTTACTGTTGATCATGTCTTCCTCGATAATTCTTGTATCCTTAGTAATTTGCACAACGACTTTTTCAATATCTCAGGTGTGTTGATTAACCATTTTTATACATCCAAAGAGGCTGATTTCCGCTACGGGCTACTCGCTTTCCTGCGGGCGAGCGTCGAGCCGCTTCCTCCGCTTCGCTCCGTGCAGGGTCTCGTCTGTCTCGCTTTCCCGCGGGAGTCGAGTAGCCCTACGCTACAATCAGTTAAAATGGAAATATATTGGCAAAGTGGTAACAAAAAAATCCTTTTATCGCTCAATAATAAACTTATTTTTTCCTAATCAACACGCCTGTCAATATCTACTGCTTCTATAAAGGCGTTGATAGCCAATAGATTTGTTTGGGTCGCAATATTTTTAATAACATTGACTGCTGAGACGATTTGCTACTGTATTTTCATCTAAGTCTTTAACACGTGTACTTAACTCTGTTGTGTTATCCGCAATTTCATTCATCTGTTCAATAACATAACGAACTGAGGAACGTCCTAGGCTAGCCATATTTTTAGTTTCTACCGTTGCATCGTTAACATGATCAATATTCATTGATATGTCATAATTGTCTTGACTTCTCTATTTTCTCTACAGCGTTTTATTGGTTCTAACTCCCAATTTTGGATATACTATTAATATAAAACTGATACAAAGGAGAATTTAGAAAATGAGTAAACCAGATTTGTATGTTAGTTTAGTAGTAGGCTCTGATTGTGATATCGAATCTCTTGCATTACGCTCAGTACTCGAGTCATTTGGGGTACGAGTAACACTTCATTTAATAGGAAGACCAAATGATTTTATTGATGTTTTATCTGGAGAAGATTTGGATGATCGAATAGATTATTTAATTTTAAACTTCCACGGGGATGAAGGACGATTTTGCATGCCAGAGCTAGGTGCAGATATTTATGAGTTAGATGAACTCAGAGGGGAATTTTTCGGTCCTCAAGAAGTCTTAAAATATAGTAAATTAAAAGATTTGAAGGTTATTGCCTCTGGCTGTACTTTAGGTGAAAAACAGCTAGCGACTGCATTTTTAAAAAGTGGTTGCCATTCCTATTTAGGACCGGATGATTACATAGATGGTAATGCAAATTTAATGTTTCTCATAAGATTTATGTACGAAATTATTGCTAATGAGAGAACACAGCAGGAAGCCTTTGAAATCGCAAAAGCTATCGACGAAGAAACTTCGATGTATCAGCTTTATTTGGCATAGAAGACAAATCCCCAAAAAGAGGCTGGAATAAAAGAATTTTAGCCAATGAAAAAAACCGAACTATATTACGAAACGCTCATTCTGTGTTTCGTAATAGTTCAGTTTTCTGTTTATATTCGTTGTTAATTTTAAAATTATCCGTCTTTCATAAAGGACAAAGAGTTATGTCCTGGCCTCTTCTTATTTATTGTTGATGTTTTTTAACATAGACTCTGTAAAAGCCTGCGATTGTCCCTTTGGAATACTTAATGTTTGCCACTTAGAGCCCTTTAGTTGCTTAGCAATGTAAACGATTTGACCGACATGTTGTGAGTAGTGGGACATCTGTCTTTCGATAGCATCTATCACAGAATGCTGTTCTCCCCTAATCGTTACAAACCCTTGTAAATCAGCTTCCGTTAATCTTTGTAAAGCATCTAAAAATACTTGCCAGCCTTTTTCCCATACTGTCATAACCTCTTCTTTTGTCTGAAGGCTATCCGTAAATTCATCATCACGATTTCTCGTTGCTTTCTCACCATCTGTCGTTAGAAAGTCAGTCCATCTTGATATCATATTACCACTAACATGTTTCACAATCACTGCGATACTGTTTGAATCTTCATTATACGCCCAGTGCAATTGGGCCTCTTCCAGTTGGTCAAGTGTTTTATCGCCTAGCTCTTTGACACTTCTAAGTCTTTTTTGGACAACATTTAAATACGTTTGCGCTACCGTCATTGTTGACCCCCCATCCCTTTTCTACTATTTTAATATAAACATAATGCGATGTGCCATTTAGGTAACTAGTTGTTGCCAAAAATAAAGTAATACTAACTCACTGGGGGGTTCTTTATCAACACTGATTGCCAGCCTTCACCAACCAAGCTTTTACATGCAATTTATCTTTCACCTTACTACTTTGCATTTGCTGAATTTAAGTGCGGGATAAAATCCCTTGCAAGAGCAACCATTTTTTCTTGTGCTTCCTGTTGATCACCATTTAATTGATAGCCTATTTGATATACATAGCCATTATAATACGTATAAAACTCATTGGCTCTTGAACTCATTCGATAAATGCGCTTGTCTGCCTCATCATAATTATAGTATACATACGCGAAAGCTTTATCTGGTGTCATCGCACGATAATACAAAGGATTCATAAAGTTCAAACCTACATTCGTAATTCCCCCTGAAAAGTCCTGACTATCCGCATCTTTATAGTTTACTAAAGGATTATGATTTACATTTGTTACCGTCAAATTAATATATTGACGATCCACTCCAGTGAGAGACTTTTCTTTATAACTAAATTGAAATTGCTTTTGCAGGCTACCATCTTGCATCTCTGATGTTACCGCATAGACCTCCTGTATATTTGATTTAAATGGAAGATTTTTAGGGTCTATTAGATGGACAGCATTCCCCATAGTAGTTGCTACTGCTTGCATAGCTTCGAAGCCCTGAAGCGGTGCATAAAATTTGATATTTTCGCGATGAACTAATCGATCCGCTATTAAAAAAAACTGACTGTACGCCATCTCTTTTCCTTCAACTTCTGTTTTAAATAAATCGGTGAATGATTGTTTTACTTCTTCATGAAGTATTTCTGTCGTTACATGGTCAATCGGTTTCGAAGCTTGCCATGCAATAAATAGTAAGACAGAGCATGTCATCATGACGGCCAGTGAACGATGCGACCAAAGTTGCTTTGATGGATACGGCTCTTGCTGAACTTGTTGTCGAACCTTTTGAATGATTGCTTCTTTATGTGCTGAGACATCCTTCAACACATGCATTGTATGCTTATCCATGGAAAAGTACCTCCCATTCAATATGCTGTAAGTCTACTTTTAATAATTCCTTCCCTTTCTTTAAACGAGATTTCACGGTACCCTCAGGAATTTCCAGTAGCTCAGCTATCTCCTTGATCGTCATCTCCTCCAAATAAAAATAGACAATTGCTTCACGTTGCTTTATTGGTAACCGTAAAATGGCTTCATCTAAAAGAGTTTGTTCATCTTGACGAATAAGTGTATCTTGTAAAACAGTTTTTTGTTTGGCAAAAAAATTATGCTGAAATGTAATTTTTCGATAAGCCCAGCTTTTTAAGTAATCCTTACATTTATTAATGGTCATGCGTGCTAAATAAGCCTTCATTTCTCCTCTTTCTTCATATAACTTTTGGTGGTGATAGAATTTAACTTCTTTCAGCAAAGTCTCCCACCTTTATAGGTGATTAGATGAATGTGGTTATTAGTCACTTTTCAGCGGGTGTCCAATATCCGCTGAAAAAAGTTAAAGCCTCCGGCGGATGTCACGGAATCGGAAAGGAGTTCTTTGTGCAAGCACAAAGCCGATTCCGGACGCAATTACGCCAAGGCATAATTGATTAAATACATCTTGAACAATATCCTCAGCTATTCGTAGATCTTTCGTATAGTAGTAAGCGATTCGAAATAAATGATCTGTATGTAGTTCCATTAGTTGCTCTAAATATTCTGTATCAGACAAAATCTTTCCCTCCTTCTACACTATAAATGAGGCTACAGTTATAAAAGATTAAATTTCAGCAAAAAAACCGTCTCTTTATTAATTGAGACGGTTTCCTTCTATTCCATTATAGATTTTCATCAATATATGTTTCTATATCAGATGCAATTGTGTCAATTGGCACATCATCGATATTTTTAGCAAACCCTGTATACATTTTTACGATTACGCCATTTTTATCGACTAAGAAAAATTGATTCCCATGGATCACTTGGTCGCTGTTAGGATCATCTTTGACGATTATTTTTGTTGATTTCACAGCAAACTGCTCGATATATTTTTGAGAATAACCAGTAAGTAGATTCCATTTTGATTCATCTGGAACATTATATTTTTTTAAATAATTAGCTAATACTTCTGGTTTATCAACGTCAGGATCAACTGAAAACGCAACAATATTATAATCTTCCACACCTTTTTTCTTCAGCTTTTCTTGAACTTGCGTCATATTAAAGGACATTGGTGGGCAAATTGATGTGCAATTTGTGAAAATATACATACCAATCCATGGTTTCCCTTTTAAACTCTCTAAAGAAACTTTTTCTCCGCGTTGATTGACATGTTCAAAATCTGGTAATTCTAAGTTATAATCTGCTTTAAACTTTGTATTTCCACACGCACTGAGCACTGCAGCTAATGCAAAAAGTAGAACAAGCCCAATTATTTTATTTCTCATCTCTAACACGCTCCCTACTTACACTACACCCATCCTATCGTACGATGTAAATATTGACAAGGACACTCAAGTGACAGCTTTCGTACATCTTTGTGAAATCGATTTCACTTTAAGGAAACAAGTGCATCATGAATTGCATCTAATTTAACTTCTACTCGGTGCAGTAAATAAAACGACACTAAGATAGGAAAACCGATATCCGATATCATGTTTAACCACTGTTCCATGCTGCTCCCTCCTTCACTGCTAGATTAATAAAACTGACATTGCTGAAAATGGTCCTTGCAGGAAATTCTGCAAAGACCATTTCGTGACTATTCGATCTCTAATTCAAATTCTGTTACTTGTCGATCAACGATGCGAGCCCCACTCATCGAAACTAGAGTGCCAGCTTGTCCATCAAAAACGTTTTTAGCGATGATTGTTTGCATTACCTTTTGAATTTCTTCCGCTGTTACTTTTGGCTTCGGTGCATCAATAGTAAATATTGCCGTTTTCCCTGCCGCTGTTTCAAATTGCAGCTCTAAAACTTGTGTCATAGCTTTCCCTCCTTAGGATAAATCTGTTGTTTCTTGTTTTACAATGCTGTCTAGTGCGTGTGAAGATAAACTTGCAATGGCATATGCTACTGCTACTAAATCCTCTGCCGTATGCGAGCTGTTTAAATTGCGGTACGTTTTTGTTGTGAACATAGGCTCGTTTTGTGCATTGTGTCCAGCGACATACTTTAAGCGTAGTGTAGCACCTACAAAATTGACTTTTGCCATGAGCGTCACCTCCTTCCTACACAATATATACCGACTAGTTACTAAAAAAGGGACATTTAGGATGAATTTTTTTATGTAAGCTTTTATAATAGAGTGAGAGAAGGCAAAGAGGTGAACGATTTGTTAAGTGGTTGGTTTTTATGGTTTATCCTATTTTGGGTAGTTGTACTTATTTCATTTATGGCGATAGGCGGATTTTTTATGTTCCGCAAATTTTTAAAGGCATTACCGAAGCAGGACGGTAAATCCGATTTAGATTGGCAAGAGTATTATTTAGATAAAACGATTCATTTATGGGGACAACCTGAGAAAGAGCTTTTATACGAACTTGTAAGCCCTGTACCTGAGCTATTTAGACAAGTAGCAAAGGAAAAAATAGCAGGAAAAATCGGCGAGCTTGCATTAGAAGAAAAAGCACCTGCCATTAGCCATGATTTAATTATTCGTGGCTATATTCAAGCAACACCTAAGCGCGACCATAAATTTTTACGTAAAAAATTAGAGGAAATGCAAATTGACATTTCCCCCTATGAACATCTATTTGATTGATGGTACGCTGCACACTGATTTGTGCAGCGTTTTTACTGACCTTAGATAAGTTTCATCATACAAAATACTTAATTAGTTCTTCTGATAGTCTAAAATAATTTTAGGCCCTACAGGATTCTTTTATTATTAGTTCGCTTTTGACTCTTCTTTCCACTCTTCTTTCCGTCGCTCCAGCGATTCTATCCGTCGCTCGAACTGCTCTATTCATCAGCCAAACTACGCACAAAAAAAACTACACTAGATAAAATCTCTAGTGTAGTTTTCCATTTAAATATTCTTCAGCGGAATAGTCTTTTTGATTTTTTTATATTGAATAAGCATTGCGATTCGCCAAGGGAGTAACATAGCGAACGCTAAAATCCAAAACATTCCTGCTAACTCACCAACGTCAATGGAGCTGCTTAATATCAATTTTGCAATTATACGGAACACTAACAGTCCGATTAATATAAAAAGGAATGCTTTTGAACGTTTTAAATAAATATCTTGACCTTTTACTTCAAATTTAGAAGTGGCAATTAAGATTGTTGAGAACACCATGCCGACTGCTGCCGCTTCAAGGATTTGCATGGGTGGCACTCGAAATTGTTCAAATAAAAACATTACTGCACCTGAAGACATCGCAATAGGTGGGATGATAATTTTCTTCTCATTTGTCGGTTTTTTAGATGCTCGCATACGTAAAACCATGACAAAGGTACCCATAAAAATGGCCATTATGGTCGAACCTATTACATAATATTGAGAAGGGATATTGCTGAACATAAAAATTCCTCCTCTAAAGTCATTAACAATTTTGTCCAAGTAAATGATCAACTACAGCTTTTAATCTTTCTGGCTCGAAAGGCTTTGTAATAAAATCCTTTGCACCACTTTCAATTGCTTCTACGATTAACTTCTGTTGTCCTAAAGCTGTAATCATAATTATTTTTGCATTTGGAAATTCGGGGATGATTTCTTTTACTGCTGCGATACCTGTCATAACGGGCATAGTTACATCCATCGTTACAAGATCTGGTTGTAACTCACGATACATCGCCACAGCTTCTTTACCATTTGCTGCTTTGCCGACTACCTCATAACCCCAATCAGTTAACATATTACTGATTGCAACACGCATAAAGAGCGTATCATCCACTACTAAAACTGTAGGCACATGTTCATCTCCCTCCACGTTAAAGTACGGTATAGCCCCTTTAGTTTAGCAGATTAGAAGCCTGTAAATCCACCAAAAATAGGCTGTAAAATGCGTGTTAAATACGTTAATCCGTCAAAGAATAACAATACACCAACGGCAATCATAATATAACCACCGATTTTCACAATTTTTTGGCTGTGTGTACGAATCCAAGTCATGCGTGCTATAAAGAAAGATAACACAAAGAATGGAATCGCAAAGCCTAAATAATAAGCTAACATATAGCTAAAGCCTGCACTTGGATTTGCACCAGCTAATGTAATAATCGATGCTAAAATTGGACCTGTGCACGGCGTCCAACCAGCCGCAAAGGCTATTCCGATTAATAATGATCCAAAATAACCAGATGGTCGGTTTTTAAATTGGAATTTTCGATCCTTCATTAAAAAGTCAATTTGTAGTAATCCCACAATCATTAAACCAAATACTACGATTAAGATGGCACCAACCTGACGTAATAATGTGTGATAATTAAGGAAGAACTCTGCTGCAAATGACGTTCCTAGTCCAATCATAATGAAGATAATTGAAAATCCTAGTAAAAAGAAGAGTGTATGCAAAATTGCACGCTTTTGCATCATACCTCGTTCCGATTTTAGCTCATCTAATGACATACCTGTTATGTATGATAAAAATGCTGGATATAGCGGAAGGGTACATGGTGAAATAAAGCTTAAAAACCCTGCACCTAAAGCTAAAAATAAGTTAATATCAGTTCCCATATTTTCTCACTCGCTCCTTACAGTTACTGTCTCCATCGTACCAAAAATCACTGTAAATTGCGCCATTCCTGTTTGTGAACGTTTCATGGCAAAAAGATGTTAAAAAAGTGAAGTTCCATCATATTATCATACAAATTTTTTTCAGACTTTATTACATCAATGTGTATTTGTTCTTGTACTTTTGCATTATGCGCTCCTCTTATAATATCTGTCAACAAAATTCACCATAATTCTGCAATACAAGTTATGTAATTCTAAACATTTCCAAAAGACACTAGCAACAATGCGATCGTGCAAAATGAATACCTGTTGCAAAGTCGTTACTTGCCGCTTATTTTAGAGTTGAAGTACCCTTTTTATTGACAGAAAGTATTTACTGTTAAATAGTGAGTAAATTACTTTTCTTCATGTATAATAAAAAACAATAGAGCAATTGTTAGAGATAAATGAGGTGTATTCCTTGGAACTAAGAAAAATTAAACAAAAAAAAATATATGAGGAAGTATCTGAAATCCTCTATGAAAAAATTAGAGCTGGCGAACTAAAGCCTGGTGACCGACTTGATTCAGTAGAACAACTTGCTGAACAATTACAAGTAAGCAGATCTGCCATCCGAGAAGCTCTTTCCGCTTTAAAAGCAATGGGGCTTATTGATATCAAACAAGGCTCAGGTACATTTGTTAAAAGTAATCAAGCCAATCCGCTCGATTTTCCCTTATCAACTGCCATTTTAACAAATAAGCAAGATATCTCACATTTGTTAGAAGTACGTAAAGTTATCGAAGTAGGCGCAGCGGCTAGTGCAGCCATTCATCGAACAGAAGAAGACATACAGTCAATGATGCAAATTTTGGATGAGATGAAACGAGTACAAGGAGATGGAGAGCTAGGAGAAAAAGTGGATTTTCAATTTCACGCGGCCATTTCTACAGCATCTCAAAACCCCCTACTTGCAACTATATTAGACCAGGTTTCAGGTTTGATGATCGAAACGATGAAAGAAACACGCCGAATTTGGTTATACTCTAAAAAAACAACAAGCGAAAAACTGTACGATGAACATCTACAAATTTTCCTCGCGATTAAACAGCAAAACGAAGAGCTAGCAAAGCATGCAATGGCTTCGCATTTAAGTAATGTGGAAAAGGTCTTAATGCAATATTTTGAAACAACTGAATCTATGAAATAACAGCAGATGCCTAGGTTTTATTATAGGCAGTTTTCAAATTTTCAGAAAATTAACAATAAACATCTTTTATTCATCTGAACAGTTGTAGTATTATAAACACAAAGTCATCAGATGACCTGTTGATTAGTTATTTGAGGAGTAATAGAGACAAAAAGGAGCGATGATCATGAAAGTAACACTTTTTGCGACTTGTTTAGTTGATATGTTTCAAGGTGATGTAGGAAAAGCTGTTGTCGAAGTTCTGGAAAGGCTCGGCTGTGACCTAGACTTTCCAGAAAATCAGATTTGCTGTGGACAGCCCGCCTATAATAGTGGCTATGTAAAAGACTCTAAAAACGCCATGAAAAAAATGATCACAGCCTTTGAACATGCTGAATATGTCGTCTCCCCTTCTGGTTCCTGTGCTTTTATGTTTAAGGAATACCCAGAAGTGTTTAAGGGAGATTCTGTTTGGGAGCCGAAAGCGCAAGCATTAGCAGATAAAACATATGAGTTTACAGAATTTATTGTTAATGTATTAAAGGTCGAGGATGTAGGTGCTCGTTTAGAGGGTAAAGCTACTTATCATACCTCCTGTCATATGACACGCCTGCTCGGTGTTACGGAAGCACCGTTTAAACTATTAAATCATGTTAAAGGATTACAGTATGTAGAACTTCCAGGGAAAGAACGATGCTGTGGATTTGGTGGAACATTTTCGGTAAAAATGGGCGATATCTCAGGAGAAATGGTCAATGAAAAAGTACATGATGTTGAAGAAACAGGGGCAGACATTCTAATCGGTGCTGACGCTGGCTGCTTAATCAATATTGGTGGCCGAATTAATCGACAAGGAAAGCCTATTAGAGTCATGCATATTGCAGAAGTATTAAACAGCTGATCAATTATGCCTCGGCATAATTGCGTCCAGAATCGGCTTTGTGCTTAGGCCTGCGTGATGCAGGTCAGTTAGCCGTTATCGCATGGATGCGATGATTTTAGGCTAACATCCTATGTGAACTCCTTGCCGATTCCGTGGCACCCGCTGAAAGAAGTTAAAAGGGGGTAACAGAAATGTCAATGAAAACAAGTGGTGAAGACTTTAAACATCGATTAGCGAAAGAATTAGAAAATACCTTTATGCGTGGAGCTGTGTCAAGCGCACAGGAACGCTTTCAAACACGTAGGCTAAAACAAGCTGATGAGCTAGGACATTGGGAAGAATGGCGATTACACGGAGAGGAAATCCGAAAGCATGTGCTTGCCAATTTAGATTATTACTTATATCAGCTGAGTGAAAATGTCTCTAAAAGAGGTGGACATGTTTACTTTGCGCAAACTGCAAAAGAAGCTACAGACTATATTCAAAGTATCGCAAAAAAGAAAAATGCTACTAAAATTGTGAAATCGAAATCCATGGTCACGGAGGAAATTAATTTAAACGCCGCTTTAGAACAGCTAGGGTGTGAAGTCATCGAAACAGATCTTGGTGAATACATTTTACAAGTAGACGATCACGAACCACCTTCTCATATTGTTGTTCCAGCTTTGCATAAAAATAAGGAGCAGATTCGAGACGTTTTTAAAGAAAAGCACGGCTATGAGAACACAGAAAAACCTGAAGAGCTAGCCCTTTATGTACGTGAAAAATTAAGGAATGAATATTTAACAGCAGATATTGGCATTACAGGCTGTAACTTTGCTATTGCAGAAAGCGGCTCGATTACACTCGTTACAAATGAAGGGAACGCAGATTTAGTAACAGCTTTGCCTAAAACACAAATTACCGTAATGGGAATGGAAAGAATCGTTCCCTCCTTTGAAGAGATGGAAGTGCTAGTAAGTCTATTAACAAGAAGCGCTGTCGGGCAAAAGCTAACAAGCTATATTACAACATTAACAGGGATCAAAGATGAAGGTGACACTGATGGACCAGAGGAATTCCATTTAGTAATCGTTGATAATGGACGCTCGGACATTCTAGGCAGTGAATTCCAGCCTATTTTACAATGTATTCGCTGTGCAGCCTGTGTCAACGTCTGTCCTGTTTATCGTCATATTGGCGGGCATACGTACGGCTCTATCTATTCAGGTCCAGTAGGTATCGTCCTTTCACCATTATTAGGAGGCTATAATGATTTTAAGGAGCTTCCGTATGCTTCCACATTATGTGGAGCTTGTACCGATGCTTGTCCTGTCAAAATTCCGTTACATCAGCTTATTCTTAGACATCGCCAAGTAATCGTTGAAAACGAAGGAAAAGCTCCTATATCGGAAAAGTTATTAATGAAGGCCTTTGGTTTAGGTGCTTCCTCCCCTACCTTATATAAAATGGCGACTAAAATGGCATCACCAGCAATGTCTCCATTTACTAAAGACCATAAAATATCAAATGGCCCGGGTCCACTAAAAGCATGGACGGAAGCAAGAGATTTTCCTGCTCCAAATAAAGATAGTTTCCGTGACTGGTTTAAACACCGTGAAAAAGGAGGCGAGGAATAATGACAGGTATCATCGAAAATAGAGATGCATTTTTATCAAAAATTGCGCAACAGCTTGGGCATACCCCAAAAACAGAACTTACACGACCAACGTGGCAATATCAACCACAAGATCGAGTCCTAAAAGGTGCTACAAAAGATGAATTAGTAAAGGTTTTAGTTGAACAATGCAAAAATATTCAAACGGAAATTGTCATTACAAATACAGCTAATCTTCCTGTAGATTTACAAAAAGTAGTTGAAAATTATGGTGGTCAATCTGTTATAACATGGAAAGACGAGCGTTTTCAAAGCTACGACCTATCATCTTTGATGACCGAGCAATGGCCACGAGAAAGTATTCAGCTATACGAATGGGACTCGGAGCAGCCAGAGGAAAATATTCGTCAGGCTGAAAAAGCTAATATTGGCATTACAATTAGTGAAATAACGTTAGCAGAATCAGGAACTGCTGTACTTTTTAGTGAAAAGGATAAAGGTAGATCGGTTAGCTTTTTACCAGAGAAGTCTATTATTTTAATTCCTAAAAGTACCATCGTTCCACGAATGACACAAGCAGCCCGCTTCATTAGCGAAAAAGTTAGAAATGGCGAGCAAATTGCTTCCTGCATCAACTTTATCACAGGACCAAGTAATTCGGCAGATATCGAAATGATTCTTATTGTTGGTGTACACGGACCAATTAAAGCTACTTATATTGTGATTGAGGATCAGTAAAACCAATCAACCAGGCATACTTCAACATTGAAGAAATGCCTGGTTTTGTATGTTGCTATAAAATCTAGTTGATGGATGGTTACGAATCGCCGATAAAACTGCTTTTATCGCTGATAAACCTCATAAATACGGTTTCCACCTTTATCTTCAAAGACAGACATTAATTTGTTACACTCTCAGTTACTATCTTTCGTTCATAAAACTCTGGATGAGCTTCTTTTAATATAGATGCCCGTAGCAAGACTAGTGAGAGCGTAATAATAATTGCACTTGTTACCGGCAAAATAACAATCGCTGGTAATGTATCGTATAACATGCCATAAACCATCATACCAATTGGCATCATCGACATAGCCATCGTTTCCATTAGCCCAAAGACACGCCCACGGTATTCTTCGGTAATATTTTTTTGCATATACACCCCGATTGGCATATTAATACCCATTTCAAAAATAGAGAAAATAAAATAAATGATAAGGTAAAAGATAATAATTGCTACATATGAAAAATTCGTTATTAATGGAATCACCGCTAGCCCAACACTACCAGCCAATAGTAGTAAGCTAATTTTTGAGAAACGTAGTGGTGCCTTCACCTCTGATCTTGTCGCAAAATAAAGGGAAGCCGCTAGCATACCCGCTGCACCCGAAGCCTCAATAAAGCCAAAATGCGTGGACTTTACTTTGAGCAATTCAATAATAATATACGTTCCTCCAACAGCGATTGCTGAGAAGAATAAGTTAATCCATAAGGCAACCCACATAATCGTTTTAATGACTTTTTGTTGTTTTATATAATGAAAGCCACCCTTAAGCCCTTCCCACATTTTTTCTTTTTTCACGTCTTCCCCTCTTGTACTATAGAGGTTAAAATTCATCGTTGCTTCTAAGCAAAAGGCAATGGCATAAGCCACCATATTGACCATTAGAAATGCGTCCATCTCAAAGAAGCCGTACATCATTCCCCCAATTACTGGTCCCCCGATCATAGCTACAGACGTCGACAATTGGTTAAATGACATGGCACGCTGTAAACGCTCTGGGTTAACAAGCGTTGCAATCGCAGATGAAAACGTTACCCCAGAAAAAGCTGAGCAAATTGTATTGAACACAGTAGCCGTATAAACCGCATACACCGATAAGCCTACCGTTTCTGTGTAAAGCAATAAGCCCCCTACTGTCAAAATGGTACCAGCTTGTGCAAGTAGAATTGTACGCTTTTTCGAAAAATTATCAGCCACATAACCTGCTAATGGAGCTACAAGTGCACGTGGTAACACAGAACAAATCATATTCGTTGCAAAGCTCATCGCCGAACCTGTCATAGCTAAAATATACAAACTAATTCCAAACGCCATCACATGAGATCCTAACATGGCAATCATTTTACTGGCTGTAAATGTCCATAAATGATACGTCGCCTTTTTATATTTTTGCTCTTCATTCATCCAAAACCCCTCCATTTTTTAATCAGAATCAATTATGCCTCGGCATAATTGCGTCCGGAATCGGCTTTGTGCTAAGGCCTGCATGATGCAGGTCAGTTAGCCGTTATCGCATGGATGCGATGGTTTTAGGCTAACATCCTCTAAGATCCCCTTTCTGATTCCATGACATCCGCCGGAGGCTTTAACTTTTTTAGCGGGTGTCCAAACACCCGCTAAAAAAGTTAAAAAGTTTAATTTAATTAAACAAAATATAACACAGCTCTCCCTTTCCACGCAAGAAAAAGTTTAATATAATTAAACAAAGGGCATGTTTAAAAAAGGAGGCGAGGCAATGAACTCTTTAGGCACACGAATTCGCAAATTAAGGAAGGAACAAAAATTAACATTAGAGGCACTTGCCGGTGATCGTCTAACAAAAGGTATGTTAAGTCAAATTGAAAATGATAAGGCCAAGCCTTCGATGGAAAGTCTTGATTATATAGCGGAACGTTTAGGAGTAAAAGCAAGTGAATTACTTGAACAAGTAACCCCCTCTTCGCTACGTCATCTTTTAGAGCAGGCAGAAATTTTGTTTGCGGAATTAAAACTTGGTGATACAGATAATGTGCAGCAAATCATAGAAATGATTAAGCCTTATGTAGAAGAGTTTCCGCTTAGTTATGAAGCAGGTCGTTTACTCTATATATACGCTGCAGCACAATATTATGCGGGATTAACGACATGGGAGTCACCACTTCAACAGGCACGCTTTATGTTTAAAGAAATTAATTTACTAAGTCATTGGTTTGAAACCTATATATTACAGTTGGGTATATTAGCAGAAAATCGAAAATACAAAATAGCTTATTCCTGTATTTCACAGGCGAAAGAAGAAGCAGGACAGGAAAATTACCAGTTAGATTCGCGAGATGATGTGAAAATGGCTTATTATATTAGCATTTTTCAGGTAGCAGTTGGTGAACTTGAAGGAGGTAAACAGCTCATTAATGAAACCATTACCAATGCACATAAAAATCAATTCTACTCTTATATAGATGATATGTATCGTATTGGGGCATTTTGCGCCATGATTGACCATGATTTCGAGCAAGTAGAGCATATGCTGAAGAAACTAGAGCAGTATCGGGTTTTTGCCGAACAAGTGGATGTTGACGCTTTTATTTTCGGATTACGTGCGCATTATTATAACAGTTACACTCACGATTATCAGATGGCATTAGAGGAAATAGAACGTTATGGCGCACTTATGCATGAGGAAGGTTCGATTAAACTAGATAAAAATTTTTACTATTCAGAAAAAGGGAAATCCTTATATTTGCTAGGTCAATATGAAGAAGCTAAGGAAGCATTTGAACATTTTACAAGCGTTCCTCCCTTCATCTTACATCCATTTGACATATTAAGTTTAAATGAGTGCTTTTCCTATAAAGCTCTTTGTTATGCACATTTCGGTGAGTTAACAACTGCCTATGAAATCGCCAAAATGGCTTATATGGATTCACAGGATTTAATTGATCTACCTTACAAACAAAAAATTGAGGAAACATATTATTCAATTAAAGCGCAAATTAATTCGGCTCGATAAATAAAAGGGATTGCACATAAATTTTAAATGTGCAATCCCTTTCAAACTTTTAGCTCGGTTTATCTCTCTTCATTTCTTTCTGAATCTTGCGAAGGGCTTTTTTCGAACCGCGCTCTAGATCATGCTGAAGCTTTCGTTCTTTATAATCCACAAACAATGTCTCTACATCATATCCTTCTGGGTATAATTCTGTTGCCGGTAGCTCTAATGCCAGTCGCTTAACATTTACCTTTATGAATTCTCTCTCATAGAACACGACAACATTATAGAAATTATCCATTTCTTGATAAACGATTCCAACGTCATCATGATCTAACAGCTTCACACGGTCGCCTTTTTTAAAGTCAACCTTTACTTTGGTTCTTTCTTGCTCAATCTTAGGCTTCCTGATTTTATTGTCATTTACTCGTTCTAAATGATATTCTTTATTGTCAATATAGCTCTTGGCTCTTTGTAATACTGTTTCACGTATATTCATTTTCTTAGAAATCCATAGGGCGTTACTGTCTCCAGATGTTCCGATCACTAATTTATACAAAGGTTCTAATGTTTCACTATTAAAACGCATAGCCGCATTCATAAAATCACTATGCATTTCAGAGAAACGCTTAATTTCTCCATAGTGAGTAGTTGCCACTGTCATACAGCCCATTTGATAGAACTCTTCTAGAATGGAAATCGCCAGTGCTGCTCCTTCATTTGGCTCTGTACCACTTCCTATTTCATCAAATAGCAAAAGCGTATTATTATTGGCTACCCTCATAATATCCGAGAGATTTTTCATATGGGATGAAAACGTACTAAGTGCATTTTCAATACTTTGATTGTCACCAATGTCAACAAAGATATGATCAAATACGGCTATTTCAGTACCTTTATCAGCAACAATATGGAAGCCCGACATAGTAGCCAATGTTAATAAGCCAATGGTTTTTAGGACAACGGTTTTACCACCAGCATTCGGTCCTGTAATGATTAAGCTGCGATAGTCTTTACCAATTTCAAAATGAAGTGGCACTGCCTTCCCTGTTAACAGTGGATGCTTACAATTAACGAGCTTAATATAGCCATAATCATTTAAGCTCGGTTCTACGCCTCCAACATGCTTGCTAAACTTAGCTTTGGCAAACACCATATCATACTGGCTAATTAACTCCATGTTAATATTGATTTCACGAATATTTTCCATCAGTAATCCTGATAAAGTCGCTAAAATCTGATATTCCTCCACCGCTTCCTCTGCCTTCAAAGTGGCTAATTCCACATTTAATTTAGCGACAGTACTTGGCTCCATAAAGACCGTTGCACCTTTTGATGAAATTTCTACTACCGTCCCTTGCACATGATTTTTATAAGAAGCCTTAATGGGAATCGTGTAGCGATCATCCTTTTTACTTACAAAAAATTCCTGGATATATGTTTTATTTGCACTATTATTTAAAAATTTAGTTAGGCGGTCTTTAATTTTTTCCTCTGTTGTTTCAATATGAATTCGAATACGCTTTAACTCTCTACTAGCAGCAGAATCAACACGATTTGCTTTAATCGCAAAGTTAATTTCCTCTTCCACACTTTTAAACTCAGACATCGAATTAGCATAAGATGCAAGTACTGGCGCAAAAAATTCCTTTTCCAGCATAAATTTTTTTATTTTTCTACAGCCTCTTAAAAAGTCTGAGATGCTAATCAGTTCACTAAGTTCTAAAATAATGCCCTTTTCAAGTTTTTTTATCGTATTGTCAATATTCGATACCCCTAAAAACGGGATATGACCTTCCGCATCTAAAATTGCTCGTGCCTCAGTCGTTTCATGCAAACGATTTTTAACAACTGTCAAATTTGAGCTCGGCGTTAATTTATCTAATAACTGTTTCCCTAACCCACTGACACAGTATGATTTAACGATTTCCTTCAATTCATTGTATTGTAACTTCTCAAAAGTAGTATGATTCATTTTAAATTCTCCTCACGATGATTTTCCAAAGTCATTCATGAAGATACCTACTCATTAGATATCAATGATTTTTTATTCAAATCTATTATGCCTCGGCATAATTGCGTCCGGAATCGGCTTTGTGCATGCACAAAGAACTCCTCTCCGATTCTGTGACATCCGCGGAGGCTTTAACTTCTTTTATAGGGTGTTTAGACACCCTCTGAAAGAAGTAAAAAAAGACAAAAAAAGCTGTGGGAGAACCCACAACTTTTACATTACAAGGCATGTGTAAAAAGCATCGTGAAAAAGACCTCATCAACATGAAGTTTAGTCAGAGCATTACACGCTTTATAAAGTATTGTAGGTATCTTCATAGGTATCGAAATAAATCCACGACTAAATAAGGGGTGACATACTGACATAAATCCCCTGTCGTCATTAAATTTATTTCATTTAGTTGTTCCTATTTAGAACCTACCGCACTCATTAAAAGCACCTCTCATTAATTTATAATAATCATCATTGTTATCTAATTCATTGACGTTATATTACTATATGCTGGCAAAAAAGTAAAGTTGCTTATTTTCCAATCTAGAGAGAACTATGCAGTTTTTAATTTCCCTCTGGAATTATCGCAATATTACCAAAAGTACAAAAGAACCAAAATCTAACGGTTTCACTTACAATATTTTATATTATTATCCATCTAACAACCTATTAATATATATTTTAGTATATAATGTAAATATAAAATATTGACTAGACAAACCACGAGAGGAGTGGAGTTTTCTCTTTATACTCTAAATTTTATAAAACGATTCCACTGCACAGCATTTACCCAAAAATCCATTTTTATCTGATGAAGGATCGAATTATTTCTCCTGTAATACATAGGGGTTTAATCTATGAAATGTCTAATTCGTCATGGGAAAAGGATTAGTCTTACACTAACATTACGTCTTTTTCGACCTAATTATGTATAGAACTTGGATTGAAGAGGTGTTCCAAAGTTTGCGTGTTATTGTAAGTTAGCCCATGAATATGGTTCAGTGATTGTCGAAGCGTCATCGGCTATGTTTCATAATAGCTAGTTCAGCATTGCCTTGTTGTAAGCCCGATACATTAATAGAAGAAACAGCTACAACTATAGATTTGGTCTGAGTTAATATACTGCCGAAACACAGGTAAACGACGATTAACAATTGGTTTAAGCGATATTAATTTCACATATGTGGTTTGGCTCCTAAGATTACTAAACGCTGATTGCATATGAAATTACTAGACACTTCTATATTAATCACTATCAAATGGCATTATAGAAGGCACAAATAATACTCTTTACAAGATATGGTTTTGGAAACAGAAGAGACTACCATTTATTCTTTCGTTTACAATTGGAAACAGTACGTTAATTTTGTCATCCATGACCTTAGTGTTGAACCTACTATTCGTAAAGTTCAAATAAGAGTTTTTCAAGATAAAAAAATAAGGTGATAAAATGTATAATAACTTAGGTAAAGAAATTGAAAAGAAAAGAAAAGAAAAAAAAATGACTCAAAAAGAATTAAGTAATAATATATGTACACAGCCAACTATTAGCATGATAGAACGCGGTGAAATAACCCCTAGTCTAGAAATTTTAACCAAAATATCAAAAAAGCTAGATCTGAAACTAGAATATTTTACTGATTTCCTTATTTACGAAAATCCTGTATATATTAGAAAATTCACTCAAAAAATAGATAATTTAACGGTAAATCAAAACTATAATACGGCCCTTAAATTAATTGAAAAAGAGTTAAATAATAATACTCTCACTGATTTTGAACCTATTTTTAAAGCATATTTAATGTGGGTAAAAGTACTTTGTTTATATAACATGGGGAATATGGATATTCATAAAACAATAAATGAAATAAAGAATATTTTAGAGCTAATCAAAAATTTCCCTAACAGTAATTTTTTATCTATAAGAATATATAACTCAATTGCCTTATTATATTCTATCAATAAAGATTTCAGTAAAGCGCTATTTTATTATAATAAAATAGATTTTATTCAGACTTTAGAAGATACTTCTCGATTAAATAATGAGGTTTATATTCTTAGGATCTTATACAATAAAATTAAAACATTATATGACATGGGTAATTATAATGAATCAATTGATTGTTGTAATATCGGTATACAAAAATCCATAGAATTAGAAAACATGTCTTCTTTAGGTAATTTTTTTTATTACTTAGGGCAAAATTATGAAAAAATGCAATATCCACACGAAGATATATCCAAGTGTTACCATAATTCTTTATTTATTTTTGGGATTCTAAATAGGGAAAATTACATAAGAGCTATAAAGTCCAACAAAAAGACTTTCCTCTAAAAATTATTATTGGAAATATCCTCAAACCAGTTTAACTATAATAACTGGTTTGAAGATATTTGATTAAAATTCAATTAAAACTTTTCCTACATGGTTTCGGTTTTCTATAATCTTATGTGCTTCAATTATTGAATCAAAATTCAATACATTCTCTATATGAACTTTTACCTTACCAGAAGCCAAAAGTTCTAAAACCTCTGTGGCGATACTTTGAATATAATCCGGTCGTAACTTTCTAGTTGTACCTAGGCTAAAACCAATAATTGAGCGGCAACTGGAATGGAAATCTGTATTATTAAATGTTGCTCTTTCTCCACTAGAGTTCCCAAATTGGACTATTTTACCATATTCTTTCAAACAGTTTAAACTTTTACGTGTTACTTCACCAGCAACTGAATCAAATACAATGTCTACCCCTTTATTTTGGGTAATTTTCAATGACTCTTCTTGAAATTCTTCATATGTGAAAGTATATTTTGCACCATACTTCTTTAAAATAGGAAACTTTTCTTTGGTAGAAGTTACCCCAATAACATTTTCAATTCCACTTAAATCTAGTAATTGTAAGATTGTAGTACCAACTCCTCCTGAAGCTGCATGAACGATAACAAATGATGATTTATCAATCTCTATTAACTTATTTACTAAAATATAACCTAGAAAACTAACTGTTAAAGCAGCTGCGCCCTGTTCAAAAGATAGTTCTTTTGGCATTTTGAATACTAGATTTTCATCAGCTACTACATATTCTGAATACGATCCTTTTTTAGGAAAAGCTACTACCCTGTCCCCTACATTTAGTTTCTTTACATACCCTCCAACTTTTTGAACCACTCCAGCTACATCTAAACCTAACTCCATTGGAAATTTCCCTTTAGCTTTTTTACCAGTCCTTTTTTTTACATCGGCATAATTTACACTGAAATTTTCAACCTTAATTAAAATTTCATTTTCTTTTATTTTTGGAATCTCTTCTTCTACATAGGTTAATACTTCAGGGCCCCCATATTGCTCAAATATTATTTTTCGCATAACAGAATCATCCTTTCTGATTTCTTTTTGTATAATTTGGATAAAATTATAGACATCATAATAGTAGCAACCAGTCCACTAATTAAAATTGAAACACTCATAAAAATTACAGAAGTTAGACTATAACAGTAAATACCTAGCGTTCCTATTAATAAACCTAATTTTGAAGCTATTTTATTCAAAGCTAGATAAGTTCCTCTAGAATCATCTGGAATAATATCGCCCAAATATGACTGTTGAAGAGGCATAGCTATCACTTCTCCAACAACAGCTATGAACATACTTATAATTAATACCCAGAAGTTCATAGAATAAGAAACATAAAAGTATCCAAATGTATACATAATAAATCCGACTAATATTGCTTTTCTCTTATTAACATTCTTAAGAAAATAAGTAAATACTAAAGAAAGTATTATTACACATATTGTATTTTCTGTACGTAAAAAACCCATGATTTGTATTCCATTCATATTAAATAAAGTATTGTCTAACAGATTTGAACCCATTTCATTTTCTAATCTTATAGCAATAAAATTTGTTAAATGTGATTCTATCGAGACAATAAGAATTGTAACAATTAGAAATAATAAAAATATCTTATTTTTTAATGCTAATTTATAGCTTTTTAAATTGATAAAATCCTGAAATGATAATTTTTTTTCGGATATATTTTCAAAATCCTTACATTCTTTCATAAAGAATATTGTAAGCACTAAGGAAACACCTGAAGAAAATACTAAGAAAATAAGTAAATAGAAAGTATATTTTTCAAAAAAGATTGCTCCAATTGTTCCTCCAATAGCAACACTTACATTTGAAATCCAATATAAGAGGCTATAAATAAAAGGCCTTTCTTCTATTTTAGAAGAATCTAACAACATAGCCTCAGCAGCTGGTGTATATAGTCCATTGCAAATGTTATTAAAGACAAAGAAAATGATAGTAATCAAAACAGATTCAAACCAAGGTGAATTCGAAAGAGCCATAATAACAAATGTTATTAATCTTAATGATTCAGCAATAATCATGATTTTTTTTCTACCAAATTTATCTGATAAACTGCCACTAATAATACTAGAAAGAAAATTTAATATTATTCCTAATGACAACAGTAAACTCGTATTTAATGCTCCTAAAGCACGCGTCGAATAAATAGCCATAAAAGGGAAAATGGTATTGGTTGACATTGAAATTAAAAATAATGTGATCATTCGAATTTTTATATTATGATCAAGTGTTTTTAATCTCATCTTATTAAACCTCTATTTCCCATACAACTGCCTCGTTTGTAAACCATTCATATAGAGCATTTATTCTATTAATAAGCTCTTGTTCATTCTCTCCCTTTACTAATAACATCGCAATTGCATCTACACTTGATGAAGCTTCATTATAAATTTTTCCTACAATGTCATCCTTAATATAGGAATCAATCACCCACTCAAATGGGATATTTTTATTAATAGAGACCAATTTCCCTTTATTTGGATGTATAATCAGAAAGCCAGTTAAAAACTTCCTTTCTATATCGCGAATAATCTCAACATTTAATTGTGAATTTATAGATTCAGTATCCAATTCTAAATTAAAAGCATGTACAAATTCTTCTGCTATCATGCCCCCACCCACTCTAGATGCTATTTCACAGAAAATAATTTCTCCTGTTTGAGTAACAAAAAATTCCGCATGAAAAGGGATTGTATCTAAGGGTGTTGGCAATTTATCCAAAATTTTAGATACTTCACTATTTAATTTAACTGATAATGGATTTTTCTCTATTAAATTATACGAACCCAAATAATTCTGATTATGAAATGCCAAGCATCCATTGATATATTTAGAAGATTGACTTAGTAGTTTTTCACCAGTTTTATACAAACCATCTACATGATACATATCACCAATAATATATTCTTCCGCAATAAGATTATAAAGTGCATTTTTTTGAATGAATTCAATTAAATCATTTTCTGAAAATAAAATTTCAACACCTACGGAACCCGCACCATCCCTAGGCTTTAAAACAAATGGGTATCCAAAACTGTCTATAAAATCATGAAGTTCATAAATGTCATCAATTTTACTGAATCTTGGTACTTTCACAGTGTCTTGTAATAACTTCTTCATGACATATTTATCTCGAAAAGCTTGCGAGCTGACATAACTCTGCCCTTCTAAACCTATTTTTTTCCGTAATTTCCCAGCTTTTAATATATCAAATTCGTTAGTCGCAATTATTTTATCGATTTTTTGTTCTTCATTAATTTTTAAAACTTCAAATTCTAACAAATCACTATCAAAATCTTCTATTGTTAGAACATTATTAAATAATGATTCATATTCGCTTTGGTACTTTTTGTGAACAATCCATATAATTTCATGTTTAGATTTCAAAACAGACTCGATAAATTGAGTTCTCTTCGAAGAGGATCTGTTGATTATTACCACCCTCATATTTATCCCCCCAATTTCATATATTATCTATCCCACTTAGTATTATTCAAAAACCAGTCATACAAACTCTCTAATCTTTTGTAAACTTCTTCTTCGTTTTGACCGTAAACAAGAAACTCTGCAACACTATCTACACTACTACTTGCGTCTTGAGAATCCATGCCTATATATCCATTAATCCCCTTATTCCTTTCATTTTATAAACCCATTATTATACATTTAGATATATAAGTAAATCCAATATAAGTAAATTAATATTATATACTCAAACTTCGCACCAATATAAATCGGCTTAATCATTGAGCTTGTTTGGTTCTTTACAATTTCAATAGGATTCTT
>NZ_LITM01000002.1:366865-367984 GCF_001275675.1 Lysinibacillus sp. FJAT-14745
CTTCAGCAATGGATTGCCAGCCTTCCTAATTATATCAAGGCTTATTTGTCGATTTCAGTCTGCGAAGTTTGAGTTATATATATTTCCGCATATTTTATTTACTATATAAAACTTATTTTCCCAAATGGTATATTAGAAACGGCAAAACAACCACACTAAATAGGGAAAATACCCAGTGTGATTATACAGCCACTCATTCGTTCTTATTGATGAACGGATTCCACGATAAAGGATGCCCTTACCAATGATACAAGAGTAATCAGATGAGACTTGATTGTATAAGCAATTATTTCACCTTTAGATAAATCTAGAGATATTTAAACAAGCTACGGTATCCATCAATGACGAACCAGATTGAATCATGAAATTTAGTACGATAGTTTAAATGATATAAATGATACAGAATGATTTTCTGCAGTCCATCTTCTCGAAGTGATGCATTTAACTTCAACCAAATATGACGCCCATCTACTTTACATATTCATTTTGAGAATAAGTATCTGCTATAGTCTTCAATAATCATTTATTTCGTATATTTAGTTATAAAAAAACTACACCTTTTATTGTCAGATGATGTGTCTAACAATCAGGGTGTAGTTCAGTGTGATTATGAGCCCAATTTAGCGTACCAATTGTGTACTATCATTCTCTTAATGTCCACAATGAAGGCGATATTCTGAATTTGATTAGCTTTTCAGAGCGACCGTCCGTTACGTGATGATTCGCTCTGTCTGAAGGTTTTCAAAATTAAATGTAACACGGATATAAAAAAATTTGACATAACCAGCACTAGGCTCTGAACTTTAAAAAAACAATAAAAAGAGCGCATACCCATTGAAAGTGTATATCATACCTAAAGCAATATTTTCAAATAAACAATATCCGTCAGATAAGAGGAGAAAAGCATCTTAATCAAATGCTTATATCTAAATTTTTATATTTCTTCAGAAATAGCATTTCATCTAGACAACTTAGATGATATATACATAAATTCTTTAAATGTAGCTAGGTAATTGAGCGAAAGAATTTTCATTTACATATTTTTGGCTCATCACCATAACTTGGGGTTGACCATAAAAAATTCAATAAATTCCCATTAAAGTATAGAAAAAAAGTGAA
>NZ_LITM01000002.1:369295-426470 GCF_001275675.1 Lysinibacillus sp. FJAT-14745
CATCTTTTCCTCCGTTTACGTTTGGAAACAGGTCATTGATTTTGTCATCCCCGGATTTTGGTGATGAGCCATATTTTTTTAGTTTATCTGACTAATAATAATAAAAAGTTCTTATTTAATAATTTACGTTTAATAATTGTCAGCTTTTTCACACCGATTTATGATGGGCTCTTCTCACTTCAATGATTTTCGAACCTGAAAACAGTAGTAAGGCTGCCCAAATAATACTAAATGCTAATAACTCTATTTGACTAAACGGTTCTTTATAAAGCACGATCCCTAAAACTAACACAATCGTCGGTGATACGTATTGAATAAAGCCTAATAAATAGAGTGGAATATTTTGTGCACCTTTCGCAAATAAAATTAATGGCACTGCCGTCACTATACCGCTCACAATCATGAGGATGTCTGTTTGCACATCAACATGTAAAAATGAGGCTTGATTCGTTGTAAAAAGGTAAATATAGTAGCCTAATGCAAACGGTAAAATAAATAACGTTTCAATGGCTAAACCTCTTGTCGCATCAAGCTTAATTTTCTTTTTCAGAACACCGTAAATGGCGAAGGATAAAGCAATAAGAAGCGCTACCCATGGGATTGACCCATAATTAATTGTTAAAATAATTACAGCGATAAAGGCAATTCCGGTAGCTGCCCATTGCGCACGACTAAGGGTTTCTTTAAAGAAAATAACCCCGAAAATAACTGACAGTAAAGGATTAATATAATAACCTAAGCTCGTTTCAATTAAGTGGTTATGGGTAACTGCCCAAATATATAAATACCAGTTCATCGAAATAACAAATGAAGCTCCAGCAAGCTGCCAAAAATGCTTTTGGTGTGACCACAAATATTTTAAGTCTGCGAGAAGATCCTTACGCATTCCAAATACTATTACTGCTAGTACTGTAAAGACAAAGGACCAAATGACGCGCGATAATAAAATTTCCATACTCGGCACATGTTCAAGCAACTTCCAATAAAGCGGAAATGCACCCCAAAAAGCATAGGCTAAAAATGCCGCCAAAACCCCTTTTTTCTCATTTGACATTACCTCTAACTCTCCTACTCCGTAATCTATACGACTTTGCGTATTCTTACCATTTAAAGAATAGACTAATTATAGGGCTTTGATTGGAAAGTGTAAATGCCAAATTTTAATAAATTGATAGTAATGAATGTTACTCTTTATGTTCAGATTCAAGCTCAGAAATATATTTACGCACCATACTATAGCTAATATCAGGATTAATTTGACGTTTAATGCGAATGTGAATTTCTTTTATACCAACACCCTGCTCTCGCATATCGCGAATCATAGATTTTAACGGATCTGACAGTGATTCCTTAGATAAAGCAGTATGTTTACTTAATTCAATTAATAGCTCTGTATTTTGTCGGCGAATCTCCTTCAGCTCTTCTACAACACAATTGTATTCCATGAGCTTTTTTTGCAAGACCGCAATTTGCTGTTTCATTTTTTGCATATCATCCACAAGTTGTACGTTTTGTTTCTTTAACTCTTTTCGCTCCTGCTCCAAAACATGATGCTTTTCATCTAAATCTTTGTGTAAAGCATTATAAAGCTCTTCTATATGTGTCAATTCATGATAGCGATTTTGCGATAACAGATTAAGTGGTTCTGTCATATTAATAGCAAGTGTCCCATCTTTTAATGTTTCACACGATAATGGAGTTGGATTTATTTTGTTCATCGACTTTTCTTCACTCCATTACTAATTAGTTCGTGTAATGGTATAACTTTGTTTAACATTTTTCCGCTTCCTTCACATTTGTAAAATAATCTCATTGGTCTAATTATCATATTAATTTCTTTTTTGTCAATAAAAAAAAGCTTCTTGCAAAAAGAGATGCAAGAAGCTCCACGATTACATTTTTTTCAGTTTTTCGTATTCAAGCTGCAGACGTTCAATACGTTTACGGCCTTCCTCGCGATTTTTAGCTGTTTCTGCTTGTATTTGCTTCGTTTCTTGAATACCAGACATAATTGTTTGCCATGTCGTTTCAATTGTTTCAATTTTAATGCTTGGGCTACCTGCCGCACGCGCGATATTAACACTATTTTTACTAATATTTTCTGCATTTCGTACAAGCATTTCATTCGTACGACGGTCGAGTTCAACCATGGAATCAGAAATAAGCTTTTGACGTTTTAACGTTACTGCATGAATAAGCCCTTGCTTGAATATAGGAATTGTCGTCACAAACGCAGAGTTAATTTTAGCAATTAAATGGTTATTTCCTTGCTGCATTAATCGAATTTGTGGGGCAGACTGGAATGAAACTTGTTGCGCCATTTCTAAATCATAACGACGTTGTTCTAGTAAATCAACGGCACGTAGCATTGTTTCATATTCCATTGCCGCTATTTGATCACCAGTTTGAGCTTTTTGTTCAAGTGCTGGTAATGATGAACGTACTTCATCTGTTTTCACTTCAATTGCCGCAATAAATTTACTTAAAGTTTGGAAGTAGTTTAAGTTTTGATCATATAAATTTTCAAGATCAATTGTATTACGTTTCATTTCACCTTCGTATTTTTGAACCTCACGGAAAATGACATCAACTTCCTTGTTCATGCTGTCATATTTGGATAGAAACTTTTCTAATTGTTCCTTTCCTTTACTGAATAATTTAGTAAGGAAGCCACCTTTTTTATCCTCCGCGAAATCTTGAGGATCAAATTTATCCATAATTCTATTTAAATTATTTAATAATACACTTGATTCCTCAAGCTTACTTGTTTTCATCGTTGCTAGCATTTTATCTGAAAAAGTAGAAATACCATTCGCAGTTTCTTTTCCAAGCTCTAGCATAGCAATTTGGTCTTTCACATCAATTTTCTGTGCTAATGCATGGACCTCAGGATCTTGCTTTAACGCAAGTTGATTTTGAGCAATTTGTGAAAGCTCTTGCTCAGAAACAAGTACTGGTTTTTTTGGCTCTTGCTCCACCTGTAATAATGGATTAGGCTGTAATAATGGATTTTCTGATGCGAATGGATCTTTTGATTTTAATAGGTCGTTGTCGAATTCAGACATAAAAATTTTACCCCCTGCGATTTATCTCTTTTATTTACATACGATTTCAAGCTGAAAAAGTTTCATTTTAGTCAAGCCTTACAAAATAAGAGTCACACCATATATTATGTGTATCGATTAACCATTTTTTATCCACTAAAATTTCATTAGAAGACATTGATTTCTGCTGCGGGCACTAGGCTTTTGCACAGAAAACATCCGCTCCATGCAGGGTCTCGTCTGTCTCGCTGTCCCGCGGGAGTCGAATAGCCCTTCGCTACAATCAAATAAAAATAGGCATACACTAGCAAAATATCAACAAAAAATTTCTTTTGTTCGTCAATAGTAAACTTTTTATTTTCCTATTCAAAACGCATGTTAATACTAAGAACTCTCATGATGCTCTAAATGAAAGCTATATTGAGCTGAGTTAGCTATATCAATAAAAAACTTGATATTCAATTGCAAAACGTTTATTTGGTTGTGTTTTAGGAATGTTTCAAGCTCTAATTTAGATAATATAGCAGCATCACTCCTAAAATAAATTATAGCTCGTTTTAATAGGAAATTCGAATGATTCTGCGAAATACTTTACATTACTTTCTAATATTGGCATGCTTAAACTAAGAAATCAACCAAATTATGTTTATCAAAATTTAATAAAACTCAAAGAATATTTATTTAATAAGTGTGTATGAGCAGAATAGACTGAATACATATAAATTAGAAATCTGTTCTATTACTCATTTAAGGTGATAAAAATTCAAATTATCAGAAAGGAAGTTACTGAATGACTATTTGGGCGTGGATTGGGCTACTAGGAATCGTGATGTTTTCACTCTTGTCTTTACTTAAAAAAGAGAACAGGACAAAGGAAGAAATTAGAAAGACGATCGTAACTGGATTGATTGTACTAGGAATCATCGTTGCTGTGCTATTTTTTAATGCTAATTATATACTTGCATTGATTGCGGGCTTCATTGCAATGATTGTCTTCGATAAAAAAACATATACGAAGAAACGAATAATAATTTATGGATCATTTATTCTCGTTGTTGGAATTGCGAGCTACTTCTTTTTCAGGGATAATCCTGATTATGTTCTGAACCATTTGAAGGACTACCCACAGACCACTTCTCTTTACATCGCGGAAAATGGTGAGGAATTAATCACTTATCAATCAGATATGGTCAGACCACTAGCAAGCACAGTAAAGATGCTAATTGCTGTCGAATACGCGATGCAAATTAATGAAGGTATAATAACTAAAGACAGTCCTGTGCCGTTAGACGATTTAAAGCGTTATTACATTAAAAATACAGACGGTAACGCACATGAAAATTGGCTGAAAACAATGCGCAGTGAAGGTAAAGTTAAAAACAATGAAGTAACATTGCATGATGTTGCAAAAGGTATGATTACCTACAGCTCTAATGCCAATACAGATTTTCTCATTGATTTACTAGGCATAACGAACATTAATGAGAGAGCACAATCTCTAAAACTGACACAGCATGAGGAGGTCTATCCGATTGTTAGCGCGCTGCTAATCCCTGAACAGATAGAGAACGAAACGTTGAGTGAGAAACAGTTAATTAAAAAGCTTAGAGAGATGCCGATAGCAACATATCGTTCTAAAGCGGAAGAATTAAGTGAACAAATGAAGATTGGAACGATTAAAGCTGAAGATATATCATTTGATATGTCTATGGATCTGCAAAAAGTATGGTCGGATCGTTTAATAGGTGCTTCAGCAAATGACTATGGGAAGTTATTAGCGATCATTTCGAATGACAAACTTCCAGAAGGAGCTGCTAATACTATAAGAGATTTACTAGAATGGCCGATGCAATATAACGAGCAGAATCATGAACGTTTTGTCCATCTAGGAGCAAAAGGTGGTTCGACTGCATTTGTGCTTAACGACGCAATTTATACAGAAGATCACAATGGCAATAAAATCGAAATGGTAATTTTAACAGATGACTTGAACTTCTGGCAGGGACTACTAATCAGAAAAAATATGAATTCATTCGAATCCAAATTATTAGGAAGTAAAGACTACCGTCTGAAAATCCAGAAAAAGCTTTCCGAATCCTAATTCCACCAAAAACATTCGTCGCTAATCACGATTTTTCACAAATTATTTGCACTCAATTAACGGACCTTCCTTTATATCATTCAATTACATTATAAAAAAAACCGAATAGGGCACTTTTCTGTAAGTGTCCACTATTCGGTGTGTAGTTCAAATATATGTTACTTCTTTAAAATTGAACGTTCCTTTTTCTTCATCGAATGTAGCTGCTTTTCTCATCATGTTGTCACTTTTAGCACGGTTTTAATTTTCTTAATAACGCCACCTGAACTATAAGTTAGAACACTGCGTTTATAGAATGAAATACTGAATAAATAAGCAACAATAATTGTCGCTATTAAAATACCTAGCGATATAAGTGGTACCATTACTCCTATATCAGTAGCCCCGATACGCATCGGCATGATCATTCCTGAAGTAAATGGAATATAAGAGAATACCTTAATGAAAATTGTATCTGGATTGCCAATCCCTGAGATCATAACATAGAAACCTATTAATGTAATCATCATGGCTGGCATTAATACTTGACCTGCTTCTTCAACTTTAGACACTAAAGAACCGAATAACGCCCCAACAATTAAATAAAGAATAATTGTTAATAGCAAAAATAGAATTGCATAGATCACGTAACTTATCGATAATTCTTTAACAATGCTTGCTGCCAAATCCCACATAAAGCCGTCCTTCGCAAATTTTGCATAGCTTAGGAAAACAACTGCAATAATACCCATCTGTGTTAATGCGAGCAATAGTACACCAGCAATTTTTGCTTTAAAGTGGGTAGCTGGCTTTACACTTACTAGTAGCATTTCCATTGCACGTGAACCTTTTTCAGATGCAATTTCCGTTGTAATCATAGATAGGAATGTAGAAATAAAGAAATAGATTAAAATACCAACTGCATACGATACCCATAATCCTGATTGTTTTTCTTCTTCGCTTTTACCGTCAGCAGATGCTTTATTTAAGTTTTTATTTGAAATAACCGTTTTTGCACCAATAATTTGAGCAGCTTGGTCTGATGTTAGTGATAACTGTTGTACGGTATAATTTTGACCTGCAAGTTGCAGTATCGAATTTAACGAAGCTTGATCATTTAATTTCAACGGCGTGAAAGTGGCAATTTCAGCATTTAGCTGACCATTTTGATCTGTTATTTTAATGATTGCATCTAGCTTTTCGTCCTTGACCTTTTTCTCTAGCGCCGGTATATTTGATTCATTTTGTATAAATTTCATATCGCCATTTGATACAAAGAGACCGCTTAAATCAGCTGTTGTTTCATTAACAATTGCAATTTGTTGTGCATGATCGCTGCCTGTAAAAAGCTCTTTAATATCCGACCAAAAAATTGCGACAGACATCCCCAGTATGTAAATGCATGTCATTACAACAAAGGATCTTGATTTTAATTTTGATTTGTAAAGCTGTTTCACTAATAAATTAAACTTCGACAATATTGCCACCTACCTTATCCTTAAAGATCTCATCTAACGATAAATAATCTAAACTAAATTTTTCAATATATTTACCATTCGAAAGCTGTTCGAAAATGCTTTGTGCAAAACTCTCATCCTCCAGAATGAGCACTGTTTGTTCTTTCTCTTCTCGAACATCCTTGACACCTTCTAGTGCCAATAATTGAGTTGTCGACCATTCTGTACGTACTGCTAATCTTGTTTTTCCGTATTGTTTCTTTAAATCTAATAGACTACCTGAGAATAACGAGACTCCTCGTTTTAATAGACAAAGATGATCGCATAGTTCCTCTACGTTATCCATTTGGTGACTGGAGAACAAAATCGTCGTACCCTGTTCTTTTAAAAGCAATATGGCATCCTTTAGTAAATCTTTATTCACGGGATCAAGTCCACTAAATGGTTCGTCTAGAATTAAGAACTGTGGTTTATGAATAAAGCTAGCAATCAATTGTACTTTTTGCTGATTTCCTTTTGATAAAGTTTCAGCCTTATCTTTCCGTCTATCTTCGAGTTCAAATCGGCTAATCCAAAAGTCAATGTCCTTCTTTAACTGCGACTTCTTCATGCCACGTAGCTCACCAAAAAAGTAAAGCTGATCCTCTACTTTCATCGTCGGAAAAATACCTCGCTCCTCTGGTAAATAGCCAAGTATATCACGGTTGATGGCATTAACGGGTTTACCATCCCATGTAATCGTGCCAGCCGTTGTCTCCTGTAAATCTAAAATCATTCGGAACGTCGTTGTTTTACCGGCTCCATTTTGACCAATCAGCCCAAAAATCTCCCCTTTTTTAATAGTGAAATTTAAGTTATCGACCGCTGTGAAATCTTTGTATTTCTTTGTGACACGCTCTAATTGTAATGCCATATTTTTTCCTCCTTAGCCTTCAAATATATGTAATTCTCGTTGCAGTCCTTTTTTACGTTTTTCAACCTTTAAAATCTGCAAACACATAATCATTACGACTACAAAATTAAAGAACGATACTCCTGTGTTTAAGAATCTTTCTGTTGATTCACCAAGTCCAATATAAAGATTAATAAATCCAATTAATAGATTAAGAAATGTTACTGCTATAAATAGACGGCTTATTGATTTTAAATACTTTATTTTTGTAGAACTATCTGAAAATAATTCAAATGGGCCTTCTGATTTCTTTTTGCGGTAATAAGCCCATACTCCAAATTTTGAAACAAACTCAATATGCATCGTTTCTAAAAAATCAAAGTAGTCCTGGTTTTTACCTTTAACTAGTTCATTGCGATAAATATATTGACCAGGTTCCCCTTTTTCAAAAATAAAGTATCCCACCATCGTACGCTTTAGATGCCAACCTTGTTCCGCCATATCATTAACCCATGCTTCTTCCTTTTCATAATCAAGAAAAAAACGATACACCCTTTTTTTCATAAAGTGCCACCTCCATTCTTTTAATCTTATAAAACTGATGCGAACTCCTGGTTAAATATGCACCTTAGGTTTTATAACTACGCATTTAAAATAATCGATTTTTCTCATTTCCCGGAAAATATTTTTGAAGTAAATATGAAATCCCATACTATTGAAGCTTTCTTATTGGCATTAAATACTATAAGCATAGTAGTTTATGCAACTATATTCAGCCATGCCTTCTCCTATACTAATCTGTAAACAGATCCAAATCCTTCTTCAATTTATTGCGCACACGTATAAGTTTTAATAATGGAATAGAAAATAACACGACTACAAGAATATTAGTGATATTCATTGATAATTTAATCCAGTCTATTGCCTGTTCTGAAAAAATCCCACTTAGACCAATTACACCTATAATCAAATTTAGAAGGATGAGTGATAGTAGCAGGGAAATTTTTTGAGAAAGCTTACTAATTTTATTTTTCTTATCAGAGTAAAGTTCAAAAGGTCCATCATTTGCTGGCTTTCTAAAGAATACAAAATTGCCAGAACGATCTACCTGTTCAATTCCTGAGGACTTTAGAAATTCTAAGTATTCATCTTCATATGAGGCACCATATCGCTCCAATTCATCATGCCGATAAATATAGCTACCTGGTTCTCCTCGTTCGAACGTAAAACGTATCCAAGTGAACTTTTTTAAATGCCAACCTTGGCTTGCCATATCGTTAACCCAATTCTCAATATCATATGGGTTAACGACAAATCGATATTTATCCATTTGTTCCATCCTCCTTCGTTATACGGATGCCATTGTCAAAAAGTTCCCTTAATCTCAAAATTTCGTATTTAATTACTGTTTTTCCACTATCTGTAATGACGTATTCCTTCTTTCGTCCATCACCATCTAGCGCCTCAATCCATCCTCGCTCGAGTAATGTTTTGATTGCTCCATATATCGTCCCCGCTCCAAGCCGAACGCGACCATTGCTCATTTCCTCTACTAATTGCATGATACCGTAACCATGCCTTGCATCAAATAAAGCTAATAAAATATAATAAACGCCTTCTGTTAATGGCGGATGTTCTTGAGTCATATAATTCCCCCCCTTTTATATCGTCAAACAATATATCGTCCAACGATACATCTAAAATATATCAGCAGACGATATAGTTGTCAATGCTGTTTTTTCCATAAAAAGTTACTAAAGCTTTTCATATACGCAGTGTGGCACTATGTTGTTATTTTGATTCATCCTGAGCGATTTTCCTGGCTACCCGAGCAGTTCTGTGGCTTACCTGAGCGATTTTTCTAGCTACCCGAGCAGTCTTCTTGTTCTCAAACGTTATTTGATTTCCAATGTCTGTTAATATTTTTATTGCATTAGGAATTCCTCTATGCTAGCATGTAAGTAATTACTTGCATGGGAGGAAGATTTCTATTGTCAACAAAAAGCACCGCAGAACGAATCATAGATGCAGCTTTACAACTCATTAGTGCGAAGGGCTATACTGCTGCAACAACTAAAGCAATTGCTGATTTAGCAGGGGTCAATGAAGTAACAATTTTTCGGCATTTCGGTAACAAGCGTGGTATTTTGAAAGCCGTTATTGAGAAATTTTCCTATCTCCCTCTTTTACAGGAAGAAATCAATAAAAATGTTACATGGGATTTAGAAACGGATTTACTAAATTTCTCTGTAAAGCATTTTAACTTTTTAATGTCTATTAAAGATTTTGTAATGATTGGCTTTAAAGAAGGGATGCAATTTCCTGAAATTAATGAAGAGATTGCTAATACCCCACTTCATATTAAAAATGAGTTAATTCATTATTTGCAGGAAATGCATGAAAGAGGAAAAGTTAGAGAGATTGATTTTGAAGCAGCTGCTCTTTCTCTTATTGCTATTAATGTTGGCCATTTTATTTCAAGGGCTCGTTTAGGAACAATCGTTTCTGATATACCTACTGAAATATTGTTAAAAACAAGTATTTCAATTTTTTCTAGGGGATTGACTCCCTAGAAAAAATTTTTCCTATCAATGCAAGTAAGTACTTACTTATATAGGAGGTCTATTTATGAAAGGTTTACAAGCTTTATTTAAAATTCGAGAAACTTATATTGGCATTGTCATTACAATTGCATTTCAGGTAATTTTCTTTTTCGTATGGATGACTGCCTATGATGGTGTCAATGACAGAACCGGAAATTTAAAGATTGGACTAATTAGCGAAGATACTGAGATGGGTCAACAAGTAGTAAATGAAATAAAAGGAAAACTACCTTTTACAATAAAAAATTACACCTCTTTAGACAAAGCTGAGCAAGAATTAAATCAACGTGATATCCATATGATGATTCATATTCCAAGCGACTTTACGAGTCAATTACAAGCCGGTAAAGAGGCTGAAATTATTTACTCTATCAATCAAGCAAATGCAAGTATCGCAAAAAATATGATGGATGGCGTGGCCAAGCAAGTAACTGAGGAAATTAACCACAATTTGTATCCTTTACAACAAGGTAAGACCATTGAGGCATTTTCTCAAAAGTTCTCACAGCTTCCAATAGCGCAAAATACAGCACAACTAATTAATGAAGCCGTTGCTACAACAATTATGAGTGTAAAGGATCATACGATAGGTTCTACTATTATTAAAACGAATAATGTTGAAGAGTTTGCAATGAATTTTGTGCCATTGATGGTTATTATTTCGTCGTTCGTTGGTGCAATGGTCATGATTATGCAGCATCAGCAGGCTGCACAACTTGTGCAAGATACAATTTCGAAATGGCAATTGTTCCTAGCAAGACAGCTCATTAATATCGGTGTATCCTTCACCATTCCGCTATTAACTATTGGCTTAATGCATCTATTTAATATTTCAAGTCAAGTAAACTTTTTAACAGTATATCTTTTTCAAGCATTAATGTTTTGGGCTTTCCTCTGCTTGGCACAAGCCTTTATTATCATTTTTGGTAACTTAGGTATGATTTTTAATATTTGCGCTCTTTCGATTCAGCTTGTTACTTCAGGTGCTCTTGTTCCACAAGCCATGCTATCTGATTTTTACAATAAATTAGCGTTACTTCTTCCAGCTACTTACGGAGCAGACGGCTATTACACAATTATTTTTGGTGGAAGCACTGATAATATAATAAGTAATTGTGGCTCGTTAGGAATTATCATAGCTGTAACACTGGGCATTTCTGCGACGGTCGTTGCTTTAAAAAAATCAAAAGCAAAGAGTGAAAGTGAGCAAATAGTCACTTCCACTCTTCAATAAAATTGTCAAAAAAGCGATGTACTAATGTGAGTTAGTACATCGCTTTTAAAGTTTAATCACAAAACTGTGAAGAATGACCAACATCCTGTTGCCCCGAGACCATGCAGCGCAGCGGATGTTTTCTGTGCGAAAGCGTAGTGCTAACGTAGCGACAGCAAATGTTTTAACTGTGCGAAAGCGAAGCGTCAGCGACAATGTTTTAACTGTGCGAAAGCGAAGCGTCAGCGACAAAGCGTTCAGTCGGAATGGAAATCAACCCCTCGTTTTGCCGAAGAGTCTTTCATTACTTTTCACCAATTCGCAAAATAGCAGCAAGCTGTTTATTCAAGGTACTTACGCTATCCTCAAAATCTTGACGATACCATTGAATAATTAGGCCGATAATTGCGTTTGCTTGATACGCACTATAATACTCAATGGATATTTCATCATGTATTTTATGATGAATTGTGATATCCCTTTTTAGCAGAGAGAAAATTCCATCAAATAACATGTAATAGTAGGTCAGCGGCACATTTTTTGAAAAAACAATGCGATAGAATATTTTGAAGCGCTCAATATGATGAAAAATACGAATTGTCTTTGGATCTATTTGGTTTTTATCCAATGTTGTGACTGCACGATATGGTTCCTCATAGGAATTATGCAAATCCTCCATAATTTCCTGAAAGTATTCCTCAAATAGCCCTTCCTTTTGCTCATAGTGTAAGTAAAAGGTACCTCTGTTCACCTTAGCCACCCTACAAATTTCTGCAATTGTAATGTTTTCTAAAGGTTTCTCACTTAATAAAGTTAGTAAAGCATTATGTAATGCTTGCTTCGTTTTGACAACTCTTAAATCGTTAGCGCTCATATTTTTTATCCCCTTACTAAACAGATTTTTTCATATGTGTTGATTACTGAACAGTTCTGAGTTTTTTGCGTATTGAAATCGCTTACAAAGCCATTATATTATTTTTATGAACATATGTTCAATATCTAAGAATCGCTAGGATATTAGGAGGTTTTTGTGATGAGATTAGAAGGTAAAGTAGCAATTGTAACAGGTGCAGCGTCAGGTATGGGTAAAGCAATCGCAGAAGGTTATGCAAAAGAAGGGGCAAAGGTCGTAGTTTCTGATTTAAATATAGAAGGTGCACAAGCTGTTGTTGAAGGTATCGAAGCAGCTTGTGGCACAGCGATCGCTGTTCAAACAAATGTCGCTTCAACAGAAGACTTACAACGCTTATTTGATGAAACAAAAAATGCTTATGGTAAATTAGATATTTTAGTGAATAATGCTGGTATTATGGATGGTATGGAGCCAGTTGGTGAAGTTTCTGATGAACGATGGGACAAAGTATTCGCGGTAAACACTACTGCTGTTATGCGTTCAATGCGTATGGCGACAGAGATTTTCCTTGCTCAAGGACATGGTGTCTTTGTTAACAATATTTCTGCTGGCGGTCTTTATGGAGCTCGTGCTGGGGCTGCCTACACTGCTTCTAAGCATGCTGTTGTTGGTCTCACTAAAAACACAGCATTTATGTATGCCGATAAAAACATTCGCTGTAATGGTATCGCTCCAGGTGCAGTGATCACAAACATTGCTTCTACCATGACAAATGTGAGTCAAACTGGTGCAGCACGCCAATCACTAGGTATGGCCATTAACCCACGGGCTGGACAACCTGAAGAAATCGCTCAACTCGCTATATTCCTTGGCTCAGATGAAGCAAGCTTTGTCAATGGACAAGTAATTGCTGTTGATGGTGGCTGGACAGCTTACTAATTTTCTATATAGTGCATATGAAATATAATTGTGATCTCAAAAAGTTAGACAAGGGTATTTCATTAGGTAGCATGTTCAAAATGAGTTCGGTATTGCACCAGACTCATTTTGTATTTAGCATTCATCTTGTTCGTATTATAGTATTTTTTAATAACTATGTACGATTGTTTCAAAATTGTAATGTTTTAAAGTTCATCCATATTAATGGCATTCCTGGACCTCTTTTATTTGTTGAATAGCAATATATATTCTCTGTTAATATTCTCAGCTTTTGATTCAAGACACTTGCATTAAAAATCAAAAATGACCTCTTAGAGACACGCTATTCCAAGAGACCATTCATATAAAAGCTTTTTTTAAATTTACCGTCATTAAGCTATTGTATTTGCTAATCTTAATCCTACTTTAAAGAGTCTCTAGGACTAATGGAAATATTCATTGCGCTTTCTTAAAGCTGAGTGATTTTCCTTTTGTTTCTTTCACTAGCATAATACATGAAATAGAAATGATACTTGCTATGACCAAATAAATTGAAATTGGGATGGAGCTATTAAATTTATTTAGAAGACTTAATGAAATTAATGGAGCTAATGAGCCTGCTAAAATTGGTGCTATTTGATAACATAAAGACAACGCTGTATATCTGATATGAGTTGGAAATAACTCTGTCATTAAGGCTGAGTATGGTGAATACGTCATCGATTGTATGAATAAACCAACAGTAATGGCAGACATAATGAGCCAATCATTCCCTGTATCCATCATTGGAAACCCAATAAATCCCCAAAATGCGGTTAAAACGGCTCCTGTAATATAGATTGACTTCCTACCCCAGACATCGCTTAAGTGTCCCATTAATGGTATGAAGAAAAAGTGAATAGCATGGGCACCAAACATTAATAATAAAATTTGTGACGTATCTTTATTGACGACAAGTTTTAAATAACTAATGGAAAAAGTGACAACCATATAGTATAAAATGTTTTCTGCAAAGCGAGCTCCAATACCAGCAACAATTGCCTTTTTATGATATTTAATCACTTCTATAACACCTAATTGTTGTTTTTCTAATTGCGCTTGTTTTTCTTGTGCTTCTTTGAAAATAGGGGCATCATCTACACTTTTACGAATCCAAAGACCAATTAGTACGACAACTGCAGAGAACCAAAATGCTACACGCCAACCCCAGTCCATAAATTGCTCAGTACTTAAGTTTTTAGATAAAAGTAAAAGGACAATTGTAGCTATTAAATTCCCCAATGGTACACCCGCCTGTGGCCAGCTTGCCCAATAACCACGTCGATCGTCAGGGCTGTGCTCAGATACTAAAATAACTGCTCCTCCCCATTCTCCACCAAAAGCAAATCCTTGAATTAAACGTAAAGTAACGAGTAAGATAGGAGCCCAATAACCAATACTATTGAATGTCGGAATACATCCCATTAAGAAAGTCGTAATTCCAACGATAATCAAACTAATCTGTAATAAATTTTTACGCCCAATTTTATCACCATAATGGCCAAAAACAAGTCCGCCGATAGGTCTAGCTAGAAATCCTACTGCATAGAGAGCAAATGCAGCGAGAATTCCGTCAATAGCGTTTCCTGTTTTTTGGAAAAATAATTCTCCGAAAACGAGAGCAGAAGCGGTTCCATATAAGAAAAATTCATACCATTCAGCTACAGATCCAATCATAGATGCAGCAACAACTTTTTTTAGCTGTTTATTATCTGTTTTCCCCATATACACTCCCCCAAGAAATCTGATTCAAATTATTATGAATGAACGTACCTAATTACTTTCGTCTGCACATATTGTTCAAATGCTTCTAAGCCATTGTCTTTGCCACCAAAACCAGATCGTTTAAAACCTCCAAACAGGGTGGTGATATTGCCCTCGCTAAAGCCATTCACAGAAACGGTTCCTGCCTTAATGGCACATGCCACGCGCATCGTCCGCTGTACGCTTTGGCTATAAAAAGAAGCAGCCAAACCATAGGAGGTGTTATTGGCAAGTGCAATAGCTTCTTCTTCCGTTTCGAACGTACTAACCGCTAAAATCGGACCAAATATTTCATTTTGAAACAAGGTCATGTTAGCGGTTACATTATCAAAAATAGTTGACTCGATATACCAGCCACTACCCAAATCACTGCGAATGTTACCCCTGCTTCAAATGTATCTCTAGCTACCTTAAGACAGGAGGGCACTGAAAAAGTCGATTTATATCGAAAATTTCGGTAAAAATTAACTTTTAACGCTTAATAGAATTGAAAAAATCATAATTAATTACTATGTTTTTAGCGATTTATAAGTTTTTCAGTGCCCTCCCTTAACAGCAGCATCTACATTCCGTGCATTACCATCGACAATATAGCCAATTAATCTGTTTCGATGGGATGCGGTTTTCTATTTTGTAGGCTGCACAAAACCAAGAATCAAGTTGCCTGCTCATAGCTTTCCTTCATTAGCTAGGGCAAAGACTTATTCTTTTGATACAATCACCTGGCTCTCCTCACAATGATTTATTAAAAAAAGCCAAAAATTCTGCTTTTTCCTCTTCTGATAAATCAGATAAAGGTAGGCGTACTGAACCAACGTTGATTTCACCTTTCAGGCAGCCTAATTTAGCTTTTTGGTTATAGTTTCCGGACTCCATAGAGTGAATAGCTGGGTAGATATCCCTCATAATTTGACGAGCCTTATCCCAGTCGCCAGTCTGCGCAGCATTAAACATGGCTACTTGCTCTTCTGGGAACACATTACCTGCACCAGCAATCCAGCTTTTCGCACCCCAGAAGAAAAAGTCTATAGGTTGATCATCACAACCGCAAATCACTTCAAATTTCTCAAATGGGGTTTGTAACAAACGTAATGCGCGGCTAAAGTCGCCACTACTTTCTTTAATAGCAACAATATTCGGATTTTTCGCCAAATACACCACCGTATCATATTCAATTTCAATGCCGATGCGAGCTGGAAAGTTGTACATGATAATGGGTAAATCGGTTGCCGCTGCCACAGTTTCGTAATGGGCAATCAAACCAGCTTGGTCAGGCAAGCTATAAGGTGGGGGTGATAACATTAAACCTTCATAGCCTAAATCTTTGGCTTGGTTGGCACGGTTTACCGCACCTTCAGTTGATAAATCATTGATACCTGTAATTAAAGTTACGCGACCTTTAGCAACTTCTACCACTGTTTTCAAAACGGTTTCACGTTCTGCCTCATTCAAGGCGTAGTATTCTCCTGTCGTCCCACATACAACTAAACCAGTAACACCTTTGTCAATAAAAGTGTTAGTCAATTCCTTTAAAGTATCTACATCTAAGCTTTGATCGTTTTTAAACGGGGTCACTAACGGAACCAAAATACCATGAAAATTCATCTTCATTCTCCTTTGCTTGTAATAGATTACTTGATTTAAAAAAGTTAATATTGAAGTACAACTTCAATTAACCATGATACTAGCACACTAAATTACCATTGTAAATGTAATTTTCTGAATATTACTAAAGTTATCTTTCGATTTATTAAAGTGTCACTTCAACATCAATTGCCACTATTTATTTTGGATTACAATCTAATTTACTAGATTTCTACACATCGATTTTTTGTAATTGTTCTGTAATTAGAGCTTTTATGTTATCCTTATCGACGTGGCTCCTTATATTTTGGATTTGGACAGAAGCACTAAACTGCGTTATATGGCATAGTGACAAGATAACTACCATGAGTCGCAAAGTATTAACTGTTTTGGAAGATTTAAAGACAAATTAACCATTAACATACATCTATACAAAAAGATTTAATAAGCTTCATTTTTCATAGTGAGATTACATCTTTTATTTCGCAACACAAACTTTATTAGAATAGTAAGTAGGAATAATATCAGTAACAGGAGTGGAGAAAATTGAATGACTCAATTGGAGTAAAAATGAAGAGTTTACGAAAAGAGAGAAAGTTAACATTAAAACAAATCGCCGATCAAACGAATCTTTCAATTAGCTTTTTATCTCAGGTCGAACGTTTAAAATCATCCATAACGCTCGAATCATTGAAAAAAATTTCTGAAGCACTCGGTGTCAATCCAAGCTACTTTTTTTCAGAATCCGATGAGCAGACAGCATCGACGGTTATGAGAAATATTATTAGTAAGACAAACACTATGCATAACCAATTTTTTTATAGAGATTTAGCGGTAAATATTGAAAATCCACTCTTTAATCCGATTTTAGTATTACTGAATCCAGGTGCAAATCGAGAGGATTCTTATTCACATTCTGGGCAAGAATTTCTTTACGTTCTAGAAGGGACACTGACCATCGTCATTGACAAAGAGGAGCATGATTTGAATCCTTATGATTGTATTTTTCTAGAATCAACCACCCCTCATAATTGGATAAATAAAACAGATTCAATCGTAAAATTCCTTTGCATTTCGAGTATTCCAGTATAATGTTTTAGCAGATTCCTTAGACACTGATTAAAAAAGCTCACAGCGTATCGCGCACTGTGAGTTTTTTTATGAGTACTGTTCGAAGTTAAATACGGTCAATGGCAAAACTTCCTAAGAATATGGCTCTGATCACTACTACTGTAACGTGGGATTTCATGTCCAGTCTTTCTGTTACATGTTTTTATATCAGTATATGAATAAATCTCAAAACAAAAATGAAGCTGGGACATAAGTATATTTCCAAAGCAAAATTAAAAAATTTCACATCAGAAAAGCGCGAGAAATCAACGTTTCTAACATTGATTTCTCGCGCTTTTTAAAGTTTTAACCAGTTGTGTTCCAGCCTCATCAAAACTTTTACGCTCTTCTTGCTGGCAATAAGTAACCTATGAATGCCCCAATTAACGCTGGTAATATCCATCCTAAGCCAATGTCGTATAAAGGTAAAAAGTTCGAATAAGCTTTCTCAATCGCATCAAAAATACTTAATTTCGCCGTAGGAATGCTAGCCACTAACGCTTTATAACCATCAATAATACTAATAAAAATTGTAAAAATCATAGTAATCGCGTATACCGTTTGCTTATTTTTAAATAGTGATGAGCTTAACGCAAGGACAATTAAGACAATTGCTATCGGATATAAGAACATCAGCACTGGAATGGCAAACTTAATAATATTCGTTAATCCGAAGTTGGCAATTGTAAATGACACAACGCACAATAATAAAACAAACCATTTATAGCTTATTTTCGGGAATACTTCATGGAAAAACTCACTACAAGATGTGATTAAGCCAATACTTGTCTTTAAACAAGCAAGGACAATAATAACTGCCAATAAAATAGCCCCGTATGAGCCAAAATAGTGATCTGCCACTGCGGCAAATATTAAGCCGCCGTTATCAAATGTACCAACAGCATCAATACTCGATGCCCCCATAAACGTTATTAAACCGTATATTAACGTCATTAATGCCATGGCAAAAATACCAGATTTCCACGTTGCTTTAGCAATTTCCTTTCTATCTGTTATTCCCGCACTTTTTATCGCGTTAATAACGACAATACCAAAAGCTAATGAGGCTAATGCATCCATTGTGTTATAGCCTTCTTTAAAGCCTGTCATAAATGCTGAATCAATATAATCTCCGATTGGCTGCTGGAAATGCCCCATCGGTTTTACAATACTAATAATAATTAAAATAAATAACACAATCAAAAATGCTGGTGTTAAATATTTTCCGATATAATCCATAATTTTCGCTGGATTTAATGAGAAATAAAAAACGATGGCAAAAAATACGAAGCTAAATAAAGCAAGGAAAAGTGTTGTATGCTCAGCTTGTATATAAGGTTCAAAGCCAACAACAAACGGAACTGTCGCTGTACGTGGAATCGCAAAAAAAGGACCGATCGTTAAATAGAGGGCTAATGAAAAGATGACACCGAATAATGGGTGAACACGGCTCGCTAAGTCACGCAAACCGTTACTACCTGATAAACCGATAGCTAAAATACCTAAAAACGGTAAACCGATAGCTGTTACTAAAAATCCAATTAGGCCAAACCAAAAGTTGGTCCCCGCTAATTGGCCAAGCTGAATTGGAAAAATAAGATTCCCTGCTCCAAAATACAGTCCGAAAAGCATCGTACCAATGACTGCATATGTTGAAAAAGGTATTTTTTGTTGCATTTTGATGTACTCCTTAGATGTATTTAACTATTGCTAAATCGAAGAGATTTCTCACTACAATTCTACTATGTTATCAGGCATTTATTTTAAAAACAATAGTTTTTTCTTTTATAATAGTTAATTGTTCAGTTCCTAGCTTTAAGTAGACAAAACTAAAAGAGCTGTCTGCTGACAGCCCCTTAGTTTGCTACTGACCACTCTACATGATCTAAAAACTTGTATACGTCCTCGTACACTTTTTCACGCTCTTTGTCTAATGTAATAATATGGCCAGAATTTTCATACCAAATGATCTCTTTATCATCTGTTTCCACAGTGTTTAGAATGAATGGTGCACTTTCTTGATAAAGTTCATCATCTAATGAACCTTGTAATACTAATGTAGGTGCTTTGATTGTAGATAATTCATCGCGTGTTTCTGTAGTTAAACGTGTCACACCATCCAATGAATCCTTAGGGGTAATACGTAATTCATGTAATTCTGAAATAATTTGATCTTTTGATTTATTTTCAAAATGTTTATATAAACGAGCGTAATGATATAAACGTGTAAATAGGCCTTTTGAGTTATCACGTGTGATTGGTGCACACATGGCAACACATGCTTTCACAGGAAACATCTCTGCTACTTTTAACGAAAATACGCCGCCTAGGGAAATTCCTACTACCGCGATTTCTTGATAGCCTTTACTTTTTAGGAAGTTATAACCTTCCACAACATCGTTCCACCAGTCTTCTGGTCTTGTTTCAAGTAATGCTTCTGGCTCTACGCCATGCCCACTATAAATCGGTGCATGAACTGTATAACCTCGTTTTGATAAAAATTCACCTAGCTTTTTTACATCTTTTGTGCTACCAGTGAATCCATGCAGTAATAGTACGGCTTTTTTGCCTCCCTCAATTGTTAGAGGTTGTGGCTTTGATAAATTCATTTTATAATATCCCCTTCACGGAAACTTGAAATTGTGTAATTTATGTGTCTATCTTAACACCCTTTATTCATAATGTACAATTTATAGTTTTTATCATATTAATGTCTTTTATGCATTAACGATGTGAGGTTAATGGTTGTTATATCACACTTTCTGCTACTTTCATTTTGCATTCTTCATTTTACGTGCGCCGTTTTTATAAAATTTTTTATCCCGCATTTACGGGCAGTAATTTCTCTGTACCGAAAATGAAGCGAAAGTAAAGAAGTTGGTGGGAAATAATCCCGATTGGTGAAGACTACTAATCAGTGGGAAAACTTTACTAATTAATGTTTCACTTGATGTGCCTATACTTCCTACTCTTTTACCGTTATAATGCAGTTAACTCAAAAATAACGGGAATTGAGGTGAAAAAATGGAATGGCAGCAATTAGAATATTTTGTAGCAGTAGCAAAGCTTGAGCATATGACTCGTGCTGCTGAAGCATTAGCGATTTCTCAACCAGCATTAAGTCGTTCGATTTCAAAGCTTGAAGAGGAATTAGGAGTACCCCTGTTCGACCGACAAGGACGTTCGATTATGCTCAACCGATATGGCGAGCTTTTTTTGTATCGTGTCCAACGCATGCGTAAGGAATACGAAAAAGCAGTTTTAGAATTACAGGAGCTTAATAACCCAGAGCTAGGAGATGTATCACTCGGCTTTTTACATACATTAGGGACTAGCATCGTACCTGATTTGATCCGCGCTTTCCGTCAAAACCATCCGCATATACGCTTTCACTTTACACAAAATTACTCACATTCCCAACTTAAGCAATTACTCGCGGGAGAGTTAGACCTTTGCTTACTTGCAGCGATTGACACGGAGCCACCTGTTTGCTGGAAGGAGCTGTGGCGTGATGAGCTTTATATTATGGTGCCGATCGACCATCCCTTCGCCAACCGGAAAAGCATTAAAATGAAGGAACTTGAACATGAGAATTTTGTTCTTATGAAAAAGGGTTACGCTTTGCGCCGTACAGCTGATAGATTATTAAATGCTGCAGGTATCAAACCGAAGATTACTTTTGAAGGCGATGAGGTATCAACAGTAGCTGGTTTTGTAGGTGCTGGCCTCGGCGTGTCGTTACTGCCTGTTGACGAAGACTTGAATCCAAATAAATTGGCGAAAATTCGTGTGGAGGATATGATTTGTGAACGGATCATAGGTATGGCTTGGATCGAAAATCGATACCTTCCACCATCAGCACGACAATTTCAGCAATTTGTATTCGATTTTTACGAGAAAAAATAATAGAAAGCTTCTATCATTCATAAAAAATGTGCTAGCTAAAGCAGAAAAGCGAGTAACAATTTAACATTGTTACTCGCTTTTCTTGAATTGTTCAAATGGATTTGGGAAAAGTCAGTGTAACAGATGTACCCTCACCTAATTGACTTTTAATTGATAGTTTTCCATGATAGTTGTCCATCAATTTTTGTGCAATGGATAACCCAATTCCATACCCCCCTTTTTTTCGATTCCGTGATTTTTCCACTCGATAAAAACGGTTTGTAACAAATGGTATATCTTCTTCAGGAATACCGATTCCAAAATCTTGCACAGTCAATTCATGCTGATGATAATAGATGTTTACTTTTTTTTCATCATTTGAATACTTAATAGCGTTATCGATTAAAATTGTAAGTACTTGTTCAAGATGCCCTTCTGTTATGGCCAATGCTTCACCTTTAGTTGTTTGGAGCGAAAAAGAGAAATCTGGATGAGTAATTTGAAAATCGTTGATAACTTTTTCAATAATATATTGAGGATTCTCCAATAAAATTGAGACATTCTTGATTTTTTCTGAATCTAGTCTAGATAATTCTAATAAATCCTTTACCAATTTTTCCATTCGATTCACTTCTTTTAAAGATGAATTCAATGATTTTTCTAATACTTCAGGATCATTTTTTCCCCAACGATTTAACATCATTAAGTTTCCATTCAACACTGAAATCGGCGTTCTTAATTCATGTGAAGCATCTTCCACGAACTGTTTTTGTTGATTAAATGAAGTTTCTAGTTGATCCATCAGTTCATTAAAATGATTTGCTAATTCTGCAATTTCATCTTGCGCAGGCTGTACTTGCACCCTTTCTTTTAAACCAAACTTTTTAATTATAGTAAGCGTTTGGGAAATATCTTGTATCGGTCTAACGATTTGTTTAGAAATGAATAGCGCACCTACTAAACTTAAGAAAACTGCACCAATCCCTGACAAAAACATAACTAGCCCAAATTGTGCTAATAAATTATCGAAGATCTCCATATTACGAATAATTTCAACCGCAAAATTTGTACCATTTAATGACTCTCGGTACACTAACAGTCGGTCGTCACCTGTTTTGATTAATTCAAAATGTCCGTTTTGAACTGAGTGAGAAGGTACTTGCAATAATTCTTCTTCACTTACAGCAATAATGCTTTCACCATTTTCATCCAATATTCGAATTGTCTCTGATTTTTCATTAATGGAATGAATGAACGATTTATTTTCTTTAATAAACTGGCTAGATAGCTTTTGGTCACCATAAAGATTTTGTATAGCTATCATCTTATTTTCAATCGACTGTTCTTCATAATGAATCATCCAACTGTTCATCACAAAATATTGCAATATATTATAAGAAACGAATAAGCCAATCATCATTACCGTTGTCCATAAAATAACTTTTGTTTTTAGCTTTAACGATTTCATCATTTCATTACATACCCGACGCCACGAACCGAATGAATATAATGTTCTTCATCATTTTGAAGTTTATTGCGCAAATATCTAACATAGACATCTACAACATTCGTTTCCACTTCCGTCTCATATCCCCAAATTTTCTCCAATATCAATTCCCGAGAAAGTACGTGATTTACATTTTGTAAAAAAATTAAGAGGAGTTCATATTCTCTTTTTGTCAAAGGTATTTCTTCAGACTCTTTCATAACCGTTCGAGACATCGTATCCACTTGTATTTCTTTAAATTTCAAGTGCTTGATAACATTCTTTTCATATCGTTCATTTCGACGAAAAATCACGCGCATTCTCGCTAACAGTTCTTCAATTGAAAAAGGCTTAGACATATAATCGTCAGCTCCTACATCCAAGCCCATTACACGATCCATAATGCTATCTCTCGCAGTAAGCATAATTATTGGCGTTTCTTTCACAAGTCGAATTCTTCTACAAATTTCTGTACCGTTTAAATGAGGTAGCATTAAATCTAAGAGAATAAGGTCGAAATCTTGATTCAGTGCAGTTTCCAGCCCTTCACGTCCATCATGGATAACCGTCACATCGAAGCCTTCGTGTGTAAGTTCTAATTCTAAAAATTCTGTAATTCTTTCCTCGTCCTCTATGATCAATACTTTCTTCAAATGCGAGCCCTCCTAAGATTTAGACTATTTACATGTTACCGGATTATAGAAAAACTAACAATTCTCTTGCAGTTCTGTGTTTAATACTTTTTGATTTATGGCTAGGATCATTTTCCAATACCTCTTGCGAGAAGATTAACCGGTTGCATAATAAAGAGAAGAAGTTCATCTATTTTTCATCCTATAATCTCCATTTTAATGAGATATTATTGCAACTACCTACAAAAAGTGACAAAAGAAAAAAGGAAGGGTCTTTACCCATTCCTTTAATTGATACGATTAATCGTTTTCTTCTGCTCGATCATCTTCATTTTCCGCTTCCACTTTCACTACTTTACCTGAAACAGCATCGATTTTTACATCTTTCACATCGCCAGATGAAGTTTTAATTTCAAAACCGTAAACCACAACACCGTCTTCATCTTCTAATTCAGATTTTTGCACTGTTCCTGTAACATTTTGAAGAGCAATCTCTTGAGCTTTTTCCAATGATAATTTTGCTTTTGCTTGCAGTTCAGCAATATTATCGTCATCCTTTTCAGTTTCTACCTTTTCTACCTGATTAGTCTTCACATTATCGGTGCTAGCAAAAGCAGAAGTAATGACATAATTACCTGCAAACGCGCCTCCAATAAATGTTGCTGCTAAAACTGGGATCATTAATTTCTTTATCATTTTGAGTTCCTCCTAAAAATTATTGTAAAGTTTTCTTACAGTCCCTATTCTGACAGGTCGTTATGAAACGTTTAGGAGAATGTTTTAAGAGTTCAATAAATTTTTAATGAGTACTTTCTCATTTTGAGGTTTACTACAAGACAATTTTCTTCAACATCAAAAACCACCTTCTCCAAAAGAAAGGTGGTTACTGAAAAGAAATTTATTATTACTTTCCTACATATTTTACTTGATAAGAATACATATCTTTTGTATCTCCATCAATCTCAAAAAGCCCATGCTTTGCAAGGGTCATCAAGCGTTTTTCCACAAATTCTTCACTTAAATAATCATCAATTGCACCAATTGTTTCACCGATGATACGCGTCGGTATAAGCCATTCTTCATTTAGTTCGTCATGTGCTCTTGCCGCACATTCCAAAATGATAGGATCCAATGCATCTTCCGCTACATGTACAATTCCATCTTGCCAAACTCGCAGTGTACTAGGGTTTTGTTTCAACTCTTCCCATTCCTTTGCAAGTTGCTGACACTCATCAATAGAAAACCGCTTTGCCTCGGAACGGAGCTTCATTAACAAGTCTGACGCAAGTTCACCTGTTTGACGAATCATCATGTTTGGTTGTACACGTTTCAAGCCCTCTGTGGCATCAATCCCATATACCATACTACATGTATTGATCAACTCGCTCATGACAAAACGTAACCCTATCTCTTCATGAGTACTTTGGCTGTACCAAACCCAGACATCAATATCGCTCAGTAAACCTGCAATTTTTTTCTTCCAAGCATTCTGAAGATCCTCGTACAATTCTCGTTCTTCATTGTCCCTAAAGATATAGGATTCTAACCAGCTTTTCCGTTCTTCTGGGCTGCTTAATGGACCAATCGAAAAAATCTCATTGACACAAAGCACAGTCTCATCTCGTTGTAAATGATGTTGTCGTATCGCATGTTTTATCGAACCTTGAGTAGATAAGCTAAACGTTATATGTAAAATTGCCATGAAAATCCCCCATTTTACTGTTTACTCAGCGCTATTTGTATTCCAATAAAAGTAAAAAGAACACCTTGAATCATATTTAATCGTTTAGCAATTGCAGGTTTCCCAATAATTACTTTTCTTACTTCACCTGCAAAAATACTAAATAATGAGAATAGTATAAGCGCTTGTACTAAAAATACAATACCCAAAATTAACATCTGTAAACCTACATGGCCAATAGAAGGATTTACAAACTGTGGCAATAGTGCTAAGAAAAATAAAGAAACTTTTGGATTTAAAATATTCATGAAAATACCTTTTCGATATAACTTCACATAGGCTTGTACATTTTGCTGTTCCAATGTGAATGGATCGCCTTTCGCACGAAACGATTGCCATGCTAAATACAATAAATACGCTGCTCCTGCAAACTTAACTATAGAAAAAATAACTGTTGATTGATAAATAATAGCCGAGATCCCGAGAACAGCCGCACCTATATGAACGAGCAAACCTGTACACAGACCAAGTGATGTCGCTATACCAGCCTTTTTATCCTGTGTAATGCTTTGTGCAAGAACAAATAAATTATCTGGTCCGGGCATTAGTGTTAAAATAACTGCTGCTCCTAAAAACGCCAATAACGTTGAAAATACCAATACTACCCCTTCTTTCTATTACTCTTAAATAGGTTTAGGTTTATCAACTTATATAAATGACATACGTTTTAACAAAATGTCACGCCTAGATTTTGGTAATGAACAATTATTTTTAGAAAAGAATCGTTATAATATGGTTTTATTTCCATTATACTACACAACGACGCCGTTCTTCTAAATTTATACAAGAAAAATATTCAATCAATTATGCTCGTTTACGCAATACTTTTCTTTCTTAATACATTATAATAAATATTACCATAAGATAAAAGTCGTATTGTTTTGAAGAAAGAGGTGTTTGTCGGTGGCAGTAAGTGATATTGTAAAGCAATATGAAGACGAGCAAGGAAATGTCTATTATAAAATGAAAACACATGCTATCGAGGTACAGGCTACGCAAAATTCAGGGTTAGCACCAGTTATTACTTATTGGATGGGTGAAAAAGAGATTACTGACGATATTCGGAGTTTACGCTTTAGCCCTCGTCCTCCCTCAAGTTATATTCAAGATTACGATGAATTTCAAACAATGCTTTACGCAAAAGAACAACGTGCCATCAACGAACTATATGAAAAAATGAGTATAAAACCGAAAAATATGTCTTCAGGAAAACAAATAGTATGGAGCTTTTTCGTGATTGTTATGGCAATGCTCCCACTATTAGTCGCAATCTGGTGGTACAAATAAACAAAGTTGTATTTCTCTCTCACGCTTACCCTCGATTGTTCAGTATTACCTTCTTATTTATTCGAATCTTTTTATGAACATTCCTAATCAGCTTGACAGACTTGCTAAAGTAGTGCATTCTTTATTCAATTACTTTTTGAGGAATGAGACATCATTCAAACAAGATATTCAATTATAAAAATAAAAGCGAACGAAGACTAATACTTAGAAACTGCTTGATCAGAGAGCGATGCCCATCGGCTGTAAGGCATTGTACAAGAAAGACTAAAGAACCTACTTCGTAAAAACGTCCTAGCTAAACTAGGCGCAGTCTCAAGCGTTATGAGCAAAGTGGAATGTCATTGACGTTCAATGTAGGTGGTACCACGGAAGGCAAACCTTTTCGTCCTAATTTATTAGGATGAAAAGGTTTTTTATTTTTAAATAAAAGTGTAATGGCGAATTGGAGGTATTGCTATGGAAAGAAAAAGAATCGTCGTGAAAATTGGGAGTAGCTCCTTAACAAATGCAAAAGGTGAAATTGATAAAATACGTTTAATGGATCATGTTCAAGCGATAGCTGAATTAAAAAAATACGGTCATGAAGTATTGCTTGTTTCGTCAGGTGCAGTTGCAGCAGGCTTTAAACAGCTCGGGTACCCTTCTCGTCCCGTTACAGTAAAAGGTAAACAAGCTGCGGCGGCAGTTGGGCAAAGTTTACTTATTCAAACCTACAATGCTTTGTTTAGCATTTATGATATTGTGCCTGCTCAAATTTTACTGACACGCACTGATTTTTCAAAAAAAGAGCGCTATAAAAATGCCTGTGCCACATTTGAGGAATTATTAGAGCGCTCCATTCTACCTATCATTAACGAAAACGATACGGTATCTGTCAGCGAATTAACCTTTGGAGATAACGACATGTTATCGGCACTAGTAAGTGGTCTTGTTCATGCCGATCAGCTCATTATCTTAACTGACATTAATGGCTTGTATAACGCCAATCCAAATAAAAACCCAGATGCCAAACGTATTGATCGTTTAACAGAGGTATCTGATGAGATGCTTGGCTTCGCAGATGGTGCCGGTTCGAAGGTCGGTACAGGTGGTATGGAATCCAAATTATTGGCAGCTCGAGCAGCTTTAAATGCAGGTGTTAAGGTGTTTATCGGAACTGGTCACGGTGCTAATAAGCTTGTCGACATCCTAGAGGGACGTGGTGATGGTACGTATGTTGAGCATGATGCGCTTGCTATTTTAACAAATAATAAACAGTGGATTGCACTCACGGAAGTATCTGGTAAAATTTTTATAGATAGCGGTGCAGAACATGCATTATTGGCAAATGGGAAAAGCTTGTTGCCTGCTGGTGTATATCGTGTCGAAGGCGACTTCGCAAATGGCGACGTTGTCGAGGTTTATAGTGACAAGGGACTGCTTGGCCGTGGTGAAGTCTTATATTCTTCCCTAGAGTTAGCACATGCGATGGGAAAACGTACAGATGAGTTAGCGAACTATCCAATTGAGGTCATTCACCGAGACAAATGGCTAAAAATTCAAACAAATTAAGGGGGAATTTATATGACAAGCGAAGTTCAACAAAAAGGGAAACTAGCAAAGGCCGCAAGCTATATTTTAAATATTAAAACAACTAGCGAAAAAAATGAGGCTCTCACAAAAATTGCTGAACAATTAATCATCGACCAAGATACTATCATTGCTGAAAATGCAAAGGATTTAGCTCATGGCGAGAAACAAGGAATGCCCGCTTCTACACTTGATCGCATCATGCTAAACAAAGAACGCGTGGAAGCTATGTCAAGTGCCATTCAGTTACTTGTAGAATTAAATGATCCTGTAGGTAGTCTTTTAGAGCGAATAGAAAAAGATAACGGATTACTAATTGAAAAGCGTCTAGTGCCACTTGGCGTTATCGGAATGATTTACGAGGCGCGACCTAATGTAACAGTGGATGCGGCCACATTATCATTGAAAACAGGCAATGCAGTCATTTTACGTGGTAGCTCTTCTGCCAAATTTTCTAATATAGCTCTTGTGGCGAGTATTCATCGTGCACTTAGCAAAACGTCTATCCCTGTGGACGCTGTACAATTAATCGAGGATACCAATCGTGAAACTGCGAAAGAATTATTCCATTTAAAAAAATACTTAGATGTATTGATTCCTCGTGGCGGAAAGGCACTTATTGACTTAGTAGTGAATGAAGCCACTGTACCAGTACTAGAAACAGGTGCTGGTAACTGTCATATTTATGTGGACCAAACGGCCGATTACATAAAAACAGAAAAAGTTTGTATCAATGCAAAAACACAACGTCCTTCGGTTTGTAATGCAGCAGAAAGCTTACTTATTCATCCTGATTGGTTTAGTAAGCACGGTAAACAGCTACTAAGTACTATGCATCAAGCCGGTGTGACAATTATCGGAGATGCTACCGTTTGTCAAGCTCTCGATTTCGCTCAACTTGCAACAGCAGAAGACTATGCAACTGAATATTTAGATTTAAAGATTAGCGTTAAAATTGTGGAAAACGTTTATGAAGCAATCGAACACATTAATCAATACGGCACGAACCACTCTGAAGCCATCATGACAGAGGATCAGTTAGTAGCAGATACTTTCTTAAATAGTGTGGATGCTGCAGCTGCTTATCACAATGCCTCCACCCGCTTCACTGACGGTTTTGAATTTGGTTACGGTGCAGAAATCGGCATTAGTACGCAAAAATTACACGCTCGCGGACCAATGGGTTTACCAGCGTTAACATCTACAAAGTATTACATTCACGGTAACGGCCAAATCCGAGAATAATTGTAGAATATAAATGAAAAGCCGACAGCGTATGTCAACTGTCGGCTTTCTTTTCTTAAGATTTGTAGAGGAGCGGGGGCGAATTCTTCTCCAAGATGAGCAGTTTGAAACTATACCTGAGCGAATTCTTCTCGTAGCCGAGCAATTTCTTACTATACCTGAGCGGATTTCTTCTCTTAGCCGAGCAGTTCCTTACTCTACCTGAGCTAAAAACTTTGAGAACGAGGCGAAATAACGTTAAGTTCCCCCTATTTTCACAAGCGACAAAAATTATAATAAATCTATAGAAAGAAGGTTTTGGATGAATATTTCAGCGATTATCAAACTAACTGTTTCAATGGCCCTTTTTGGTTCTATTGGATTTTTTACCGTTCATACTGGCGTACCTGCAACCGAGTTAGTATTTGTTAGATGTATTTGCGCTACCCTCTTTCTAGGAGGAATGTGGCTGATCACAGGTGGTCATATAACGGAGAAATGGGACAAAAAAGAAATATTACGTACACTTCTATGTGGTGTCTTTATTGTCTTAAACTGGGTATTTTTATTTAAAGCCTTTGAAGAAATGTCAATTTCCATTGCTATTTCTATTTATAATTTAGCACCAATATTCGTATTAATATTTGGGGCATTGTTTTTAAAAGAAAAGATGACTATTCAAGCATTATTAGCAACATTAACTTGCTTTATCGGCAGTATGCTCATTATTGGTTTAAATAATTTTATGTCACTCTCTGAATTTATGAAATCCGGCTTTATTTGGGCATTACTGTCTGCATTGTTTTACGCGTTTACGATGCTCACAAGTAAAACAATCACAAAGCTTAGCTCCTATGCCTTAACATATATCCAAACTGCAGTCGGAATTATCATACTATTGCCATTTGTTAATTTTTCATTATTTGATGACTTAACGACAACAAACTGGCTTTATATTTTAGGAACAGGCTTTATTCATACAGGATTTGTTTATTATTTATTTTTTGATAGTATTCGGAGCCTCTCTACTATTCTAGTTTCAGTATTAGTATTTGTTGACCCAGTAGTGGCTATATTGCTTGATATGCTGTTGCTTGATTTTATGCCGAGCTTCATGCAAACAGTTGGTATTGTATTAATTTTTGGGGGCATTTTCTACACAATTTATGTACCAAAGAAAAAGCGAATGTCTCAGGCGACGAGACAGCTAGAAATGTAGAGGACGGATACAAAGCGCAAAGTGACGGATAGAACCGCCAAAGTCGTGGATAACCCGTCAGAGCGACGGAAAGAAGAGCCAAGGTGACGGATACAAATGAAGGCGACGGAACCGACTGGCAGAACGACGGATGCAAAGCGCTTAGTGACGGAAATCTCGAGCAGAGCGACGGATAGAAAAGACAAAGCGACAGAAAGCCCACGCCCTATGGCCTTTTTTCTGTGCGAAAGCGAAGCGACAGCAACAATTACCTAAGGTGAAATTAATATAAAGGAGATTTTTCCCGTGAGTAAACTTTATGCAATTGGTGAATTATTAATTGATTTTACACCTACTGAACAAAATGCTTCTCTTGCTACAGTTGAGCGATTTACTAAAAATGCTGGTGGGGCCCCTGCGAATGTTGCAGCTGTTTGTGCAAAACTTGGGCAACAAGCAGCCCTCATTACACAGGTAGGTCAGGATGCTTTTGGAGATTTTCTCGTAGAAACGTTAAAAAAAGCCGATGTCGATACGAACTATATTGTTCAAACTGTTAAGGGTGAAACAAGTCTAGCCTTCGTTTCCCTGACAAGTGATGGAGGCCGTGATTTCTTATTTTATCGCCGCCACGCAGCAGATATACTTTACAACAAAGAACAACTCCCACCTAATCTATTAACAGATATAGATATTATTCATTTTTGTTCAGTTAATTTAGTGGAAAGCCCTATGAAACATGCACATATGGCATTGATTGAACAGGCTCATCAGGCAGGTAGTCTTGTTTCCTTTGATCCCAATGTTCGCTTGCCACTATGGAATGATGAGAAGGCATGTCGTCAAACTATTTTAGAATTTTTACCAATGGCCCATATCGTTAAATTGTCCGAGGAGGAGCTTTTATTTTTAACAGCGATTGAGGATGAGGAAACAGCAGTCCATTCATTATTTCAAGGGAAGGTACAAGTACTCATAATTACTCGTGGAGCAGAAGGAGCAAGTCTTTATACTCAAAAGCTTCATATCAAAGTGCCAGCTGACAAGGTCCATGCGATTGATACAACCGGAGCGGGCGATGCCTTTATTGGAGCATTTTTAGCTATTCTTCTTAGCAAGCACATTACAGCGATCAATCTAGTCGACTTTTGTAAGGAGCAGGCTATTCCCCTCCTAACATTCGCAAATCACTATGCAGGAGCTTCGACAGAAAAACATGGTGCCATTGCATCTTACCTTACTAAGCATGAATTGCTATTTAAAGATAATATGCTCTTATAACTATTTTACAACTTATTACGAGGAGGAGATCTGGTGAACTCTATTTCAAAAAAACGAACAAAAGCATTTCTAATCGATATTGCTATTTCGTCGGCTGTCACAGCTGGCGTGGAGTATATCCTGCGAAAAAAGGTAAAAAACGAGGCGATTCATGCCATCGTTACACCGACAGTCGTTATGTGGTCACTTGAATTAGCACAATTACGTAAAAAAGGGCAAACAGTTGGCTACAAAAAAATGGGACTAGTTCTTGAAAATGAAAATGGGACTAGGCTGACTTCCACTCAAATTATTAAACGCATGGCTTACCGTGACTCAATTAGCACATTCGATTACTTGAAAAATCCAAAAGCATTCGAACAACAAAACGGACAACTTCTTCCCCACGATAGCTTCTCAGGCACTGTTGTTAAGGAAGTCTAGCTAAATAAGGCTGCTCAAAATATTATTTGAGTAGCCTATTTTAATAGAAGGAGCTAATACACTTGAAATTAGATCATATTGTTGAGGTTTTACTTGAAAGTTTAAAAGATGATCACTATATTGAAGCTGTATTTTTAAGAGGATCGATGGCTAGAGAAGAGTATGATGAATTTTCGGATATCGATATTTATTGCGTTGTGAATGAAGAAAATGTCGAAGCCTTTTTGCCCAACCGCAACCAACATATTGAAGCCTATAAGAAAACTTTATTCGTTGATGACATCTATATAATTGCTCCCCAGTTATTAGTCATATATGAAGATATGATTCATATCGACTTATTTACAGTAACACCCTTTGAAATAAGTGATAAAGATACTATGAAAATTTTATTTGATCCCCATGGAATCTTAACAGCTAAACAGAAAAGTACAACTTTGTCACTAACTCCACTCGAATTTCAGGATGCTGTAGATGATACTGTCTGGTATTTATATCAATATTATTGGAGTGCTCAACGTGGAAATGAGATTTGGAGTGTTCATTTACTGCGGAATAGTTTAGAACACTTCGCAAAAGTACTACTGCATAAGTATTGTCCTGAGCGGGCTTTACTTGGACTTAAAACATTGTCTAATTCATTACCCACTGACCCATTACATGAAATAGTCGATATCATGAATTGTATGAGCCTTGTAACTCATGAGATGGCAGTAAAGAAATTAGTGAACGCCTTCAACAATGAATCAGATTGGATATTTGAACATGTGCCGAGTAAAGAAAAAATTAAGCCATTATGGGAAAAATTAAAAGAGCTATTACACTAAAACAAAATAGCAAACTAAATTAAACCTAGTTTGCTATTTATGTTGTATGGTCATCTAAAAAATAAAATAAATACCACTACACTCTATTAAAATGTTTTTTCATTAAAACATGTGGGATGCCACAATCCATAAATTCTTCGCCTTCACGCTTATAGCCTAATTTTTCATAAAAGCCCTCTGCATAAGATTGTGCGTTTAATTTAGATTTTGTTAAACCTTTTTCAAGTGCTATTTCCTCTAAACCTTGGATAATCACTTTACCTAAACCAAATTTGCGGAATTCTATTAATATGCATATACGCTCTAGTTTGCCGTAGCCATCAACAACTCGCAGTCTGCCAGTGCCAACAGGTTGTTCGTTATAGTACACAAGAATATGATCACATGCAGCATCTAGTGTGTCGAATTCATCAAATTCTTCTTCCTTGGGTACCTTTTGCTCCTCTATAAAAACTTTTTGACGAATGGCAAATGCTGTTTGTAAATCCTGTTCATCTGTAATTTTTTTCGTGTTCATCTTTATATTCCTCCTCGTTTTTTGCTGTTCGGAACGTATTCTCCGTTGGTAGAACTTTATTTTCCGCCGGTTGAGCCGTCTACTTCGCCGGTAAAACCTCTCTTTCCGCCGGTAAACACGTCAATTGCGCCGGTAAATCCGCTAATTGCGCCGCTAAAACTGCTTTTTCCGCCGCTAATACCGGCAATTGCGCCGCTAAATCCGCTTCCCCCGCTGTACATATGAAGTGAAATTTCCTTGCATGGATGATAATATATAGTATAGAGCATTTTTTATTGCAAATACAATATTTTTTCGGAGGCAATTAATGAAGGAAATTTTGCGAGATATTGGCGCGATTGCGAGAGCACTTGATTCCATTAGTAATATTGAGTTTAAAGAACTTGATTTAACAAAGGGACAGTATTTGTATGTCACTCGCATCTGTGAAAACCCTGGTATTATCCAAGAAAAGGTTGCTGAACTATTGAAGGTAGATCGCACAACTGCCTCCCGAGCGATTCAAAAGTTGGAGATAAAAGGCTTTGTAGAAAAGCGTAGTGAAGTTGGTAACAAGAAAAATAAACAGCTTTTCCCAACAGAAAAAAGTTTAAAGATATATCCATTGTTAAAGCGAGAAGGAGACTATTCGAATGCTAGAGCATTAGATGGTTTTTCTCCTGAAGAAATGGACAGTGTTCAAGACTTTTTAATTCGTATTCGTCAAAACATCGAAACTGATTGGGAATACGTAAAAAAAGGTCATAAACGAAATTATTAAAGGCGATTCCTTGCGCTTCTGAGCATTTGGAGTCGCCTTTCTTTGCGAAAAATACCTTTTTATCGCTTCACTCCATACATACATCCGTCCGTCTTAATCCCTAGGAACCCTTATTCACCGAATTTACTCTATTATTCTAATTAATGTTGAAATTTTCTGATTAATAAAACATAATTATTGTACATTCGAAGGGTAGGTGCTTATTAATGTCGAAACATCCTCTACTTGTACGTGATGTATTAGAGCGAAAGCATTTTGAATCTGCCAAGCTAATCGCAGGACAACAAGGCCTAAATCGACAAGTACTATGGACACATATATTAGAGATAAAAAATTTTGATACGTTAATAAATGGCGGAGAGCTCATTTTAACAACTGGTGTAGGTTTACAGTTAGAGCGTGAAACACAAATTGCTTACTTGCAAAACCTTATTCGTAACGGTGCGGCAGCTCTTTGTATTGAGATTGGTGATTATTTTAATTATGTCCCTGTAGAACTGGTTGCTATGGCTAATGCTCATGATTTTCCTATCATCATTTTTGAAGAGGTTGTAAGATTTATCGATATTACGCAGGATCTACATACGTACATTATTAATCAACATCAGCAAGCATTAACACAGCTTGATACGCTATCAAGAACTTTTATGGAATTGTCGTTAATGCCAAATGGGATTTTAAAAATTTTACAGGTGCTTCATCAAGATACAGATGCATTATTTTTATTTGTCTCTGAAGATACGAAAAGCTTTTATTATCCAATAGAAGCCAAAAAGTATTTACAACTTATGGAGGAACACTGTCAGCAACTAGAATTACATGAACCCATTCAACTACTGTCCATTGATAAAGATCATTTCGTCATCATTCCAGTCAACGGACTTGGACAAGTATGGGGCTATTTATGTATGCGTTCTGCACTGCCGAAGCCAAGTGATTATACATTGTTAAACATTGAACGTGCTACGATGTCTATTGCCCAAATATTAATGCGTAATCGAATGCTACAGGAACGGCAGCAAAGTCGTGAGGATGAATTTATCCTCGCCTTAATACAAGGAGAACCCATTGATCTTCAGCATTATCAAAGTTATTTACCGATGGAAAGTCGCAACTTATTTTATCGCGTAGTCGTGTTTAATATGCTTGATTATGCCAATACCTTTTCAGAGGAAGACTGGCAAGAAATACAGCTACAAAATGTCATGTTTGTGCGCTCCATCCTAAAAAGACTTGGCTTTTTCCCTACCGTTTCGGTTCGCCAGCATGAAATTATTATCCTTGCATTTTACATTGCTGCAGATGATATTGTGGGAAATCGCGACTCTTTTAATCTAGCTATACAGCAGATTATTGCTCGAAAAACACCACAGCTTTTCGAGCAAATAACCTTTACCTTTGGCATTAGCAATGTTTATCAATCCATTAACAGCGTACAGCAAGGCTATAAAGAGGCCAAAACAACCATTCACATGCAACACAATGAACTTGCTTCTTCTATTTACTACAAGGATTTAGGTGTTTACAGATTGTTATTACATCAGGAGCATGCTGTCCTTTTGCAATACGTTAAAGATTATTTACAAGAAATACTGTTGATTGATCAAAAGAATGGGTATGACCTTTATCAAACGCTCTGTGTTTATTTAGCTTGCAATGGCGCCAAAAATGATACAGCTGAACAATTATTTATTGTCCGTCAAACACTCTATAAACGAATTGAACGACTAGAAAATATTTTAGGAGCTGATTTTTTACAGGCCCCTCACCGTCTCAATATAGAAATAGCGGTGAAGGCCTATGAATTATTGAAAAAAACAGCACCTGATATGTTACGCTTTTGAACGTGGATCCATAAAATCGCGTAACGCATTGCTAAGCATATACAAACCTAATACAAGTACTGTAATGGCTCCACCTGGCGCATAAGTGTACCAAGGGGCTCCAACTAAATAAGCTTGTGAATCTTTTAACATTCGTCCCCAACTAGGGTTTGGTGGCTGCACTCCAAGCCCTAAATAACTCAGTGCCGCCTCCGCAAGCATCGCAGTTGCAAAGGTTACAGTTGCAGCGACGATAATCTGCGATGAAATATTGGGTAAAATGTGGCGAAACATAATACTGTAAGGTTTTACGCCGATTAACTTTGCAGCTAAGACATATTCAGTGTCACGATGTTGGACGAATCCACTACGCACAATTCTAGCAATGGCTGGTATGGCAATAATGCCCAATGCAATTGCAGTATTAACAATCCCTGGTCCAAATACCGCAACGAGCATTAAAGCTAATATAATTCCTGGAAAGGCCATTAATGCATCCATCATGCGCATAAAAATTTCATCGATCCAGCCTCCTACATACCCCGCAATACCCCCAATTAAAATACCAAAAATTGTGCCGATAAATACCGTCAGTAGACCGACTGCAAAGGCTGTTTGTGTTCCTTTCATAATACGACTAAAAATATCACGGCCAAATTCATCCGTACCAAAAAGATAATTACTACTTGGGCTACGTAATTTTTGAGGTATGTTCATCGAGTTCACATCATGTGGTGTATAAAAAAAGCTAATCATCATTACGATTAGAAAACCGACAATGACTAGTAGACCAATGATTAAATTGATATTTTTCATGTACCTTTGTATATTTTTCATCGTATCCACCTTTCATCGTAATCGGATTCTAGGATCTAACACAGAATATAAAATATCGACCATAAAATTGATCATGACCACTGCAACAGTAATATACATAACGATTCCCTGTACTAATGGAAAATCACGATTACTAATAGCCGTGATGAGTAGTTGACCAACACCCGGGAGTGAAAATACTTGCTCCACAATAATCGTTCCAGCAACAACTTCAGCCATGATCAATCCAAATACCGTTAATATTGGAATCATCGAGTTTTTTAAGACATGCTTATACATCACATTGTGCTCAGACATCCCTTTACTACGAACTGTACGTACATAATCGAGCTGAACTTGCTCTAAAATAGCCGTACGAACATAGCGGAAATTGACCGCAATTTGTGGAATCGCAATTGTTAACGCTGGGAGAACGAGCGTACTTAACGCTCCTGCTACACTTTGCGTCCATGGAATATACCCACTTATTTTAAAGAAGCTGAACTGCATGCCAATATATAAAATGAGTATCATGCCAAGCCAGAAAGAAGGAATGGCCATGCCAACTTGCGTCACTGTCGATAACGACACATCACTGAGCTTATTTTGTCTTCTCGCCGCAAACATCCCCAACGGTAAGGAAATGAGTAACACAATTAAGAGGGTGAGCCCAGCCAATGACATCGTTACAGGTAGTCTGTCAAACAGTAATTCTTTTACTGGCATTGAAAAACGAATGGAATTTCCTAATTCCCCTGTCAATAATCCCTTCATCCAATCTGTATATTGCTCATAAAGGGGGCGATTCAGGCCAAGCTCTGATCGCAAATTTTCAATTTGTGTGGGATCCGCTTCAGTGCCTAACATTGTCCGAACCGGATCACCAGGTAAAATTTGAAAAACACCGAATGTTATCATCGACACTAGAAGGATGGTAGTTATTAACAGGATGAATCGACGTAATATATACATCATCTAGCACTCATCCCTTTCTAGTTAGAAAATTTAACCTCAGACATATCATGGAACCAGAATGGGTAGCTCTTTAATCCTGTAACTTGCTTATTTGAGCCCCAAACAATCTGATAATCTGCGACGTAAACTGCTGCTGCCTGCTCAGCTAAAATTTCCTGTGCACGATGGTAATAGTCAATTTGTTTTGTCTGCTCTTTTTCCTTTAAAACGTCTGCCATAATTTTGTCGTATTCAGCATTTTTAAATTTGAAGAAGTTTTCGCCATCATTTGTGGAAATATAATCATTTAAAATTTCATAGGCAGATGCACGACCTGTTAAATCAATCGTTGTCATTTGATAGTCGCGACCAAAGTAAACTCGGTCTAGCCAAATTCCCCATTCTACGACCTCAATTTCCACATCAATACCGATTTCCTTTAAATTAGCCGCTACGATTTGCGCGATATTTGAATACATATCATTATGCGAAGACACTGTAATTTTTGTTTTAAAGCCCTTAGGATAGCCCGCTTCTGCTAATAATGCTTTGGCTTTTTCCACATCGCGCTTATACATATTTTCTAAGCCTTTCTTTTGATAGTCCCCCATCGCTGGACTCATATTTGAACCAAGTGGTACAGCATAGCCTGCATACACTGAGTCAATAATATCGGACTTACTAATAGCGTAGTTAATTGCTTGACGGACCTTTACATTATCAAAAGGTGCTTTCGTTTCATTAAATGTCACGATTAAGGATGAGTTATTATTTTGATGAGACAAGTTATAGTTATTTTCCACTTCACTTACGCGCTGCCAAGGTACACTCGTTAAATCGACTTCATTGGCCATTAAACTCATAATCGCCGCTTGATCATCCGATTGGAAGGTAAACGTCACTTTATTCAAGTATGGTAACCCTTTCTTCCAGTAGTGTTCATTTTTCTTCATTTCTAAATTTGTACCAGGAGAGTATTTTACATAAGCAAATGGTCCAGTACCTATTGGGTTTTCATTATGCTTTCCATCATTGCTTTTTGGTAAGATGGCTGATTGTCGAGCAGTTAATGAATATAAGAAGTTGGAGTTCGGTTCCTTTAGCTTGATGATAAATGTATTGGCATCTGGTGCTTCTGTTGACGCCACATTATCAAAGCTGTTTGACATCTTTTCGCCACCGTTTTTCCCCATTAAACGATCAAAAGAATACTGAATATCCTCAACCGTTAAATCCTCACCATTATGAAATTTCACACCCGTACGAATTTTAAATGTATAAGTTAAACCATCGTCAGATATTTTATAGCTTTCGGCTAGCCCTTCTTTTAAAGTACCATCCGTTTCTGGTGCCATCAGTCCTTCAAAAATATTGAGGATCATTTGGTACGATATAGATGCTGTTGCTTTATGTGGATCTAAAAAATCTGGATCATCATTAACACGTACTACGATTTCTTGAGGTAAATCTGCAACAGTCTTTTCTTTTGAAGTTGCATCTTTTCCGTCATCACTTGAACAGGCACTTATTAGTAAACCTACTATCAATATCAACAACAGCATCAACCAATTGTTCTTTAGCCTCATGTCATTTCCCCCTATCCCCTATGTGTGCATTATTTGAATGCTTTTAAAGCTTTCTACTTCACCTAATTTATTAGCAGCTTTAATGCCAGAAATGATCGCTTCCTCCATAGCCCTTGTAGCTAAATGGCCCAAATAGTCAACTGGAAATGTTTTATCTCCTGTACCTAGCACGAAAATCGTATCTCCATCCAGCATTGTGTGTACAGGATAAATTGCCCGAGCGAGAGCATTTTGTGAAAGCTGGGCTATTTTTTTCGCCTCTGCTTTTGTCAGTCTGGCATTCACTGCAATGACACCGATTGTCGTATTCGTACCCGACAATGCTTCCGATTGCACATACTCCTCTAAATACGTACAGCAATCAATCCATTCCCCTGTTTTCGGATTTCTTGCACCTGCTAGCGTTTCTCTTGTATTAGGATCTTTTACATCCCCAACAGCGTTGACAGCAACAATGGCCCCAACTACAACACCCTCTTTGCCAGCTATAGAGGCGCTACCTAGACCCCCTTTCATACAAAATTGAGGACCTGCCAATTTCCCTACAGTCGCACCATAACCGGCACCTGTATTACCATTTGCAAATGGACCAACAACCGCACGCTTAGCTGCTTCATAGCCCATTGGAGCAGTAGGCCTTGTCTTTGGATCACCGATAAATAAATCGAACAGAACAGCACTAGGAACAATTGGAATGGTAGCAACACCTGCATCCACACCAATGCCCTGCTCCTCTAAAAATTGCATGACTCCTGTCGCGGCATCCAATCCGAATGCACTTCCTCCGGACAAACAAATCCCATGTACATGATCAATTTCGTTAATAGGATCAAGTGCATCAGTCTCTCGAGTTCCTGGTGCTGAGCCTCTTACATCGACACCGCAAACTGCACCATTTTCCACTAAAATCGCTGTACATCCAGTAATTCCTTCACTATTTACTGCATGCCCAACCTTAACTCCAGGCACATCTGTAATATTTCCAAACATGATACACACCCCACTTTATAAAAAAACTAAATTTTCAGTTTATTTTTCATATAAAAAGCATGCTACCCGTTGATGTTTATTTTCTTCCTGAAGCACAGGCCGTTCCTGATGGCATCTTTCCATCACATATGGACAACGTGTATGAAACACACAGCCTACAGGAGGATTCATAGGGCTTGGCAATTCTCCTTGTAACGACATTTCTTGTTTCGGTTGATCAAAATTGATAACTGGAATGGCTGATAGCAGTGCCTGCGTATATGGATGCAGAGGATTCGCATATAATTCTTTCTTCGCGCCAATTTCCACTACCCTCCCTAAATACAACACAGCCACTCGATCGCTAATATGTTTCACAACACTTAAATCATGTGAAATAAATAAATAGGTCAAATGAAATTCATCCTGTAAATCCATCATTAAGTTCAAGACCTGTGACTGCACCGAAACATCTAGTGCAGATACAGGCTCGTCCGCAATAATGAACTCTGGATGAATAGCAAGAGCCCGCGCAATACCGATTCGTTGTCTTTGACCGCCGGAAAATTCATGCGGGAACTTTTGCATAGCATCTTCTGATAGACCAACCTTTTGTAAAAGTTCCTTTACACGTTCTTGGCGCTGCTCTTTCGTTAATGTTAATTGTAATTTCATCGGTTCTTCGATAATCGCACCTATTCGCATACGAGGATTGAGTGATGCAAAAGGATCCTGAAAAATCATTTGCATTTGATTACGATAAGTTTGCAGCTTACTGCCCTTTAACTGCTGAATGGGCTGTCCTTTATAGAAAATTTCTCCCTCGGTCGGTTCAACGAGTTTTAAAATAGTTCGCCCAAACGTCGATTTTCCGGAGCCGGATTCTCCAACGATACCAAGCGTCTCGCCACGAAAAATTTCAAGAGAAATATCATCGACTGCCTTAATGACTTTTTTCTCTTCCTTCATCGACTTGCGTTTCACAGGAAAGTAAGCTTTTAAATGATTAATTTCAAGCAAAACTTCTTTCTTCGTCAAGATCAAGCGCCCCCTTCTCCGTAAATAAATGACAGCGCACTTTATGCTCGTCTTGAATATGCATTACCTCAGGCTGCACCTCATGGCATTGTTCCATCGCAAATGGACAACGTGGAGCAAAACGACAGCCCTCTGGTAATGCATAAGCTGGTGGAACAGCGCCTGGGATTGACGGCAATCTTTTAACATCTGCGTCTAGATTAGGCATTGTTTTTAAAAGAGCAGATGTATACGGATGCTTTGGATTCATAAAAAGCTCTCGTACGGGTGCTTCTTCTACGATTTGTCCTGCATACATGACCATAACGCGATCTGCCGTTTCTGCTACAACACTCATATCGTGCGTAATAAATAATATAGCCGAATGATGTTCTTCCTTCATCTTCATCATAAGCTTTAAAATTTGTGCCTGTACTGTTACATCAAGTGCCGTTGTTGGCTCATCAGCAATCAGCAACTGCGGGTTATTGGACATAGCAATCGCAATCATGACACGCTGGCGCATACCACCGGATAATTGGTGCGGATATTCAGCAATAACCTTTTCTGCATTGGCAATACCGACTTCTTTTAAAAGCTGTAGTGATTTCTCCCATGCCTCTTTTTTGGAAATCCTCTGATGTCTACGAATTCCTTCTATCATTTGATTAGCGATAGTAAAAACTGGATCTAATGATGTCATCGGCTCTTGAAAGATCATACTAATTTCATTGCCTCTTATAGTGCTCATGTCTTTATTTTTATAGTCTAAGAGATTTTTACCATTCAATTTAATCGTACCAGCTGTGATTTCTCCTGGTGGTATCGGCAATAATCGCATAATTGATAACGATGTAATACTTTTACCGCTTCCAGACTCACCTACAAGCGCAACCGTTTCTCCCTTACGAATGGCAAAGCTCACATCATCAACAACTTTCGCCTGCTGACCATTTTTTAAATGGAAATTTATTTTTAAATGACTTACCTCTAGTAGCACCGGATTTTCTTTTGACTCATCCAAATGCATCCCTCCGTCTATCACATTTGATTAGGCAGTGCATAGCGTATTGCGATATTTTTCATTTGCGTATAATTTCTCAACGCGACAAAACCTTTTTCTCGACCAATGCCACTCTTTTTATAGCCACCAAACGGCATTTGAATTCCGCCAGCTGCTCCATAGTTATTAACAAACACTTGTCCAGCTTTTACACGGCTAGCGACATAATGTGCTGTATCTAAATCCTTTGACCAAACCCCTGCAACTAAACCGTAATCTGTACTGTTCGCTAAAGCAATTGCTTCCTCAACCGTCCTAAACGTCAATACAGTCAACACCGGTCCGAAAATTTCCTCCTGTGCAAGTGCATCGTTAGCTTCTACCCCTGCAAGTATTGTCGGTTCAACATAATAGCCCTTTTCAAAGCCTTCAATCGTCAGTGTTTCGCCACCAGTGACCACATAGCCATCTTCCTTCGCCTTTTGCAGCAGTGTTGAAATCTTCGTATATTGTCGTTCATTTAGAAGTGGCCCCATATCAACGTCTGCCTCACCCGGACCAACTTTTAAAGCTTGGAATTTTTGCACTAATTGTGCAATGAATTTTTCTTTGGCACTCTCTTCAATTAGTAATCTGGCCCCTGCTGAGCATGTTTGTCCGGCATTCTGAATAATGGCACGTACAACTCCATCTAGTGCTTGCTCCATGTTGGCGTCCGCAAAAACAATATTTGGTGATTTCCCACCAAGCTCTAACGTTACAGGTATAACATTTTCAGCAGCTGACTTCATCACCGCAATGCCAGTTGGAACAGAACCTGTGAACGTAATATGATTGATATCAGGATGAGACGTTAAATATGGCCCAACTTCACGACCTAAACCTGTAATATGTTGAAAAATACCTCTTGGCAATTTACCCGCAAACCATTCCGCTATGGCGTGTGTAGTTAATGGCGTATCCTCAGCACTTTTGACAATTACTGCATTGCCAGTAGCAATGGCAGCTGCTACACTTCTCGCTGTAATTTGAATAGGATAATTCCAAGGGACGATATGTACGGTAATTCCAACAGGCTCCAACACTACCGCATTTAAAATACCGTCTTCAATGGGAATCGTGTCCCCCATTACTTTATCAGCAGCTCCACCATAAAACTCAAAATAGCGAGCTGCTGCTTCAATATCGGCTCTTGCTTGTGTTAACGGCTTTCCAACATCACGACATTCTAATATACTCCATTCCTCTGCATGCTTGCGTATATAGTGCGCAAATTCAACAAGTAGCTGTCCTCGTTCATAAGCCTTTATTTTCCGCCACTCTTCACTTTCAAACGCTACACGTGCAGCACGTACAGCCTCGTCGATATGAGCTTTGCTTGCATTCATAATCTGAGCAATGACTTCACCAGTAGAGGGGTTCATAACATCTAATAAGGTCCCCTCCATACCACCGTAAATCCACTTACCATTTATAAACATCGGAATTTTTTTCACCCTTGTCCCTCCTATAGTCCACGACCACCGTCTACATGTAATGTCGTTCCTGTAACCATACTCGCTGCATCAGAGAGTAAATAACTTACTGCTCCTGCAATGTCTGATGGATCTACTAAACGTCCTAGGGGGACCGATTGAACAAAGACACTTTGCTTTGTTTGCTCGATATCTGCTCCTTGTGCCGTAAATTGACCGAGCATCTGTGTATCGGCTGGCCCTGGATGAATCGTATTAACACGTATTTGGAACGGTGCCAGCTCAATAGCCAAAGCACGGGTAAAGCTCTCTGCCGCCCCTTTAGAAGCAATATAAGCCTGCAAACCCGGGCGTGGTCGTACAGCAGAAATGGATGCGATTGTTACAATGGAGCCCTTTTGCCGCTCCTTCATATAAGGAACGACTGCCTTTGTTGTAATAAATAAGCTTTTAACATTGACATCCATTAACCGATTCCACTCGTCCATCGTTACTTGCTCAATTGGTGTTGCTGCCTGCGCTATACCAAGCGCATTGACAAGTCCATCAATCCGTCCATACTTGTCAAAAACCTGCTTGAATACTTCGTTCACACGTTCCTCTTGCAAGACATTGACTTCAAAGCATTGCAAGGCATCCTGCGCTAAATCGCCAAGGGAAGCTACAGATAAATCGAGCCCTACTGCAATATTGCCCTTTGCAAGCTGCTCCTGAATAATGGCTTTTCCCATACCGCCGCCAGCACCTGTAACGATAATGACCTGTTGTTCTACTGCCATACTAGACACCCCTTGCCGCTAAATTCATTTTGATAATTTCCTGACAAATCGCATCACCCATTTGTGCTGTTGTCGCCTGTCCACCAATATCTGCGGTTTTCACGATACCTTCTCGAAGTACCGTCTCAATCGCCTGAACAATTAGCTCTTCTAAATCCGCTCTCCCAATATGTCCAAGTAACAAAGCAAGTGACCAAATTTGTGCGATCGGGTTTGCTATGCCCTTTCCTGCAATATCTGGTGCTGACCCATGCACAGGCTCAAACATAGACGGGAATGCCTTTTCTGGATTTAAATTAGCTGACGGTGATAACCCAAGACCACCAACAATGGCTGACCCTAAATCTGATAAAATGTCTCCGAATAAATTGGAGGCAACAACAACCTGAAAATCTTGCGGTCGTTCCACGAAATAGGCTACTAAAGCGTCGATATAGATAGATTCTAGCTCTAAAGCTGTTGAGCTTTGCGCGAGAATTCTTCTAGTATGCTCATCCCAGAACTTCATTGAATGAATAATAGCATTCGATTTTGTCGCACTCGTAATTTTCGTTTTGCCATTTTTATAGGCATAATCACAAGCGGCTTGGACAATTTTTTCAATTCCGATACGTGTCATAATCGTGTTTTGAATGGTCATTTCCTGTGGTTGATTTTGATAAATTCGACCACCACTATCGGAATATTCCCCCTCGGCATTTTCCCGGAAGATAACAAAATTAATATCCCTTCCGTTGGCAAGCGGTGAAGATATGCTTGGTAACGATTTAATCGGCCGAAAATTAACATATTGCTGGAAGCTTTTTCGTATCGGCATAATTAATTCCCATACTGTCACGTCATCTGGAACACGAGCATCTCCAATAGCCCCGAACAATATCGCATCAAATTCTTTTAATATGTTTAAAGCATTGTCTGGCATCATCTGACCATGTTTGAGGTAATAATCTGAGCTCCAAGGAAAAATTGTTGTTTCTATTTGTAAAGCTGAATCATGTTCCTGAAGCGAATTTAGTACTTTTAGGGCTTCTTCCATAACTTCCTTGCCAATGCCATCACCTGGAATGACTGCAATTTTTGTGTGAGTCATTGTGCATTACCTGCTAAAAACTTTAATGCTGCCAAACGATAAATGGCTGTTGTTTCTGCTAATTCTTCGATATCGACATATTCATCAATTTGATGGGGAATATCACGATCCCCTGCTCCAACGGTAACTATCGGTACTCCATGGACATGAAGGAACGTTCCATCAGTAGCCCCTGGGACACCGTTATATTTCGGCTCTTTTTCCGTTACTTCAGCTACTGCCTCATAAATAGCTTGTACTACAGGATCCTCCTTCGCTGTAGCTGTGGCAGGGCGATTGTCAAGCACTGTTAGCTCTACCTTAAAATCCGGATCATCCGCTTGCAGACGTTTGATAATCGCCTCAATTTTACCAAGAAGCTCATCATGATCCTGCGCAGGAACTGTACGAATATCAAGCGTCGTCATACAATGATCAGGAATGACATTAATTTGCGCGTCTCCTTTTACAGGTGCTCGTAAAATCGTTGGTGTAATAGATGGCCAATTAAGCATCGGGTCGCGTCCTAAACGTGCTTGCTCTTCTTTTTCTAATTTTTCAAGCTCCACAATCAAACGTGCCATGCGCCAGTTCGGGTTAATGCCGCTCCAAGAAATTGCACCGTGCGCCATCTTCCCAAAAATATCTACCTTCAAACGTATCGCTCCACGCTGTGCAATACTTACATTATTTTCCTGCGGTTCACATATAATAGCCCCATCTACATCATCTGCCCAACCATTTTTTATAAAATGTTTAATGCCAAGCATCAATCCTTCTTCATCACAAGGAATACATAAAATAATCTTGCCTGTAAATTCCTCCTGATCCAGTAACAACGACTGGCAAGCTGTAATCATACACGCAAGATTTCCTTTTGTATCATTTGTGCCTCGGCCATACATTCGACCATCAATAATTTCTGCACCGAATGGATCGTACGTCCATGCTTCACGATTTCCTTCCGTAACGACATCTGTATGTCCTTCAAAGAGTAGCGTTTTCCCTGGTTTACCCGAATCAATAATACCAATCACATTTGGCCTACCTGGCACAACCTCCTCCACATACGTTTCAATCCCGAGATCGCGTAAATATTGAGCGACAAAATTTGCCACTTCTTGTTCATTGCCATTTGGATCATCTTCTCGATAAACGCTTTCTATACGCACTAGCTTTTGTGTAAGTTCGATAACTGCTTCCCGGTCACGCATATAAGATTCCGTTGTCTTTAAACTTGTTACTGTCATTCAAAACGCCCCCTATTTTATAGAATATCCTAGAGATCAATGATACCTCGGCATAATTGCGTCCAGAATCGGCTTTGTGCTTAGGCCTGCAGATGTTTTTTGCGCGAAAGCGTAGCGTCAGCAGCACAGATGCAGGTCAGTTAGCCGTTATCGCATGGATGCGATGATTTTAGGCTAACATCCTTTATTGAACTCCTTTCCGATTCCATGACATCCGCCGGAGGCTTTGGCCCAACAGATGTTTTTTGTGCGAAAGCGTAGTGCTAACGCAGCGACAGCAACATGATGTTGGTCACTCAGTCGTTGCCACAGGACGTGGCGTTCTTAGACTGAGTTCCTCTATTTTAGCAGGTGTTTGGATACCTGCTAAAAGAATTTAAATCATTTTAACATTGTCCTATTTGACAAGTATTAGACACTTTGTTAATAATACATAGAATGCTATTAACTTTATGTTTAGTAGTGAAAAGCTAGAAAACACAAAAATTATATATATTATGTTATTTTTCGATAAAAAGAGACTTAAGAGAGGCTCTATAATAAAATTAATGTCTTATCACCATAACGTGTGGTTGATTTCCGTTCCGATTGGACGCTTTCCTGGGGGCGTCCAATCGGAACGGAAATCAACTTATTTGCATGACATAGGTTTTATCAAAATGTCATCTCATCTTTCGGCGATGAAAAAGTAAATAGCTTTTAGTTATGAAAGGATCAAATTAAAGGTGTAATGACGGGGATGTTTATATAGCAACAAGTTTTCAAAATATTGTGCTCTGACATTATAAGATTTAAGACTAATTGAAACTTCCTAAAGAAATTCAGCCGTGCAAGCAGATTTCCCTATCATCATTTTGCAGCAGGACAAGGTGACAAGATACACTTGCACAAGGGAAAAAGTGTATCTTTATTCATTAATGTATACAAATTCGAAACAACAAGTAGTTTTATCATTTATCAGAGCTTGATAGTTTCATTGGAACATTAGTAGAGAATTTTACTTTTCACCAAAAGCAACAATAAAGAAAACCAGCGTCTCTGTTGAACTACATTCATAGCAGAGAGCTGGTTTATTTCTTTTATCCCCATTAACGGGTCACTGATTAAAGTTTCAATTTATTGCTGGCGAGATTCTGTCATTTGCTTCCAAACAGAACCTTTTGCTTCCTCACCCTGTTCGATGCGGGCAATCGCCATTTTTACTTGTAGCTTCACTTCAAACTCTTTATCTTCTGCAGCAGCCTTTAATGCTGCTAATGAGTTCTCAGTGCCTACCTCATATAAGTACATAGCTGCACGCCAACGAACAAGTTTGTTTTTATCCTGTAATGCTTGCTGCATCGCATCTTCAAATTCCACGAAGCCAAGATCACTCATACAATCTCCTGCAGTTCGACGGACCGCTGCACTTTTGTCCTGCAATGCCTTTTCTAAATAGGGCACGACTGCCACATCTTCAAGCATTCCTAAATAAACGGTTGCCAGTCGACGGATAGACATTTGCTCATCTTGTAACGCCAAATCTAAAAGTGGTAAATCATCTAGCTCCGGATCTGCCATTTGGTCAAGCAGTTGGAAACGTTTTTCCCATTCTGGTTGCTTAAACTGTTCAACAGTAATTTTTAGCTTAGCTGGCTTCTCAATAGTTTTCTCAGAATCATTAATCATTGCGACTATCTCTGCTAGACGTTCGTCAGAATATGTGACATTGATTTCCTCTTTTACTACTTCCGCAATTTCCTCAAGTTCTCCATAACGTACGCCATAGTCAATCCACTTACGTTGGAAAATATAATTTTCATCAACTGCTGTCTCAAGAATTTTATTGAAAGCTTCCACAAAGCGCTCACCACAGCTTGCACGGTGCTCACGTTGATTATCAAATACCTTTACTTGAAGTGGTACTTGCTTATAAAACTGCACATGAACGTACACTTCACCATAAAACTCATTGGCTATTTGTGTTGTGTTTACTTCATGTACATCTTCTCCTAACACTTGACGAATGCTTGCTAAAATACCTTCCCATGCATACTTTGCGTTACGCTCAACAGCGAAGAAATCTGCTACATGATAAACACCTTTAACACCTTCGATTGCTAAAATTGCTGCTGCTTCACCAGTTGCTTCATCTTTATTATCCTTTGTAAAATTATAGCTTTTGCCAAAAGGTAACTCTGTATCAACGACAATCTTCATAGAATTAGGGCTTGGTGTCGGTTCAATTGTAATAATCTTCATGTCTATCGCTCCTTATCCATTTACGATTTCATCTAAATATGACCATCTTTCAATAAGGTGTTCATATTGTGCATTTAGCTCATCTAGCTTCGCCGTTAAATCTTGTAGCTTTGTAAAATCAGCACCAGCGTTGGCAATACCTTCTTCTGTCTCCATAATCGCTGTTTCCGTCTTTTCTATGTCATCAGCGATCGTTTCCCATTCTTTCTGCTCTTTAAAGGATAATTTTTTCTTGTCCGATTTAGGCTTTTCGGTCTTAGTTTTTTCGACTTTTGGCGCCTCTACCTTTACAGCGGCTTCCTGTTCACGCTTTTGTAAATATTCACTGTAAATATCAAGCGTCTCATCAACATGCCCAAGACCATCTAATATCCACAACTTTTTCGCAATTCGATCTAAGAAAAAGCGATCATGGGATATCGTTATAACGACTCCAGGGAAATGCTCAATGAAATCCTCAAGCACACCTAATGTTTCAATATCCAAATCATTTGTAGGCTCATCTAGTAACAGTACGTTTGGTTGCTCCATTAATAATCGTAATAAATGCAGACGTTTACGCTCACCACCCGATAATTTACCGATAGGTGTACCGTGTGCATGAAGTGGGAATAAGAAACGCTCCAGCATTTGAGCAGCAGAATAACGTACACCCTCTGCATCTGTAATATCATTTGAAGCTTCGCGGATATACTCAACCATACGCTCATTTTCATTCATTTTTGGTAAAGTTTGTTTGAAATGCGCTAACTTCACTGTCGAACCAACAAGAATTTCACCAGCATCAGGTGTCAGTTCTCCTGCTAGCATGTTCAATAATGTTGATTTTCCTACACCATTAGCTCCGATAATACCGATACGATCGCCCTGCTGTAGTAAAAATGAAAAGTTTTCAAGGATTTTTTGATGGCCAAAAGCCTTTGAAATATTTTCAGCCTCTAAAACCTTCCGACCAAGACGAGTTGTTGCTAGGCCAATTTCAAGAGAAACATCCTCAGATTTACGCTCCAAGTTATCTTCTAACTGCTCGAAGCGCTGAATACGTGCCTTTTGCTTCGTAGAACGCGCTTTCGCTCCACGACGAATCCATTTCAATTCTGAGCGATAGCGGTTACGGTCTTTTTGTGCAGAGGCTGCTTTCATTTCCTCACGAATAGCACGTGCTTCTAAATAATCCCCATAATTCCCAGTATGTCGGTATAATGTTTGATCAGCTAGCTCGTAAATATGAGTAGACAGCTCATCTAAGAAATAACGATCATGGGTAATAAATATTACTGCTCCCTTTAATCGCAACACCATTTCCTGCAGCCACTCCGTTGACTGCACATCTAAATGGTTGGTAGGCTCGTCCAATAAATAAAGATCTGCCGGCTCAATTAATACTTTAGCTAAAGCAACGCGCTTTTGCTGACCACCTGACAGTGTTAATACTTCTTTATCAAACATTTCAATGCCAAACTTCGTAAGTGCTGTCTTAGCGAGTGCATTGACATCCCATGCCTGCTCCTCATCCATACGATGTTGCAAGCTAAATAACGTTTTTTGTAAACTTTCTGAAGTCGGATTTAATGCAAGTGCAGCAACCGTTTCCTCATATTCACGATTAAGTTTTAAAATAGGTGAATCCCCTGCAAACACTGCCTGTAACACCGTTTCACCACTTTTAAAAGTTGGCTCCTGTGGTAAATAAGCAACACGATATTTATTTGGACGGTCTACATTTATTGCATCCGCTTCGATTTCACCAGCTAAAATAGAAAGCAATGTGGATTTACCAGTACCATTAATACCAATTAGTCCAGCTCGCTCCCCTTCATAAATCGTAAATTCAATATTTTGAAAGAGCGTTTTATCGCCCACTGTTTTCGTTAAATTTTGTACTATTAAATGACTCATTACACTTGTCCATCTCTTTCATTAGGTGTTGTTTTGTGTCCTACTACTTTTAATATGTAGTTTATTATTGATATCCATTTTTATCATAACACCAAATGACAGGTAAACAAAGGACAACAAACTCAGCTTGGCTTTCCTCCATTAACTGCAAAATGAAGAAGAGTTAAAAATCTCAAAAAAAATATCCAGATAGAAAAAATTTCTATCCGGATACAGAAGTTATTTATTTCACCAATAACCAAGAAGCTTCCACCATAGTCCTCCTACTACAACAAAAATCAGGATGGTAACAATGGAAACGACAAACCCAACTGTCCACCATTTTTTTTGATCAATATAACCTGCACCAAAGAAGACTGGTGCTGGACCAGAACCATAATGAGTAGTGGCGCCAAATAAATTACTAAATGCCGCTAATAATATTGCTGCCAACATGGCAGGTGCTCCTGCCTGCAACATAACAGATAAAAATGCTGCATACATCGCACTAATATGAGCAGTGGAACTCGCAAAGAAATAATGAGAATAGAAATAGACTAATGCTAAGATTAATACAGCCCATATCCAGCTATACCCAGATACAAGTCCACCAACTTCATTACTAAACCACGGAATCAACCCTAGTTTGTTCATAAAAGATGCCATCATAAATAGCGTTGCAAACCAGATTAGTGTATCCCATGCTCCTTCTTCCTTTTTGATATCTGCCCACGTTAATACATCTAACAATAACAGCAATGAAAGACCTATAAGAGCTGCTGTAGTAGCACTAATGCCTAAGTAGTCTCCGCCAATCCATAACGACAACACAGCTACAAATACTACAATCATTCGTTTTTCAGAACTTTTCAGAGGACCAAATTCCTCCAGCTTCTGTTTAGCGATAGCTGCTGCCTCTGGTGTTTCCTTAATTTGAGGTGGATAAATTTTATAAATAACATAAGGAACAACGATTAAAGCTGTTAACCCAGGGACAATCATGGCTACTGCCCAACCAAACCAAGTAATAGTTACTCCAGCTGAATCACTTGCTAGCTTAACAATTAAAGGATTCGCTGCCATGGCTGTCATAAACATAGCAGACGTTATTAAATTCCCTTGAAAGCCTACCTTTAAAAGAAAGGCACCCATCTTACGCTCTGTCCCATCTTCTGGTTTAGATCCGAAAGTATGAGATAATGACTGGATGATTGGGAATATAACACCACCCGCACGAGCTGTATTACTAGGAATAGCTGGCGCTAATATTAGGTCACTCGCTAATAAAGAGTAAGACAGACTCAACGTTTTTTTCCCAAAAAGACGAACAAATACATAGGCAATTCGTTCCCCTAGTCCCGTTTTAATAAATCCACGAGAAATAAAGAAGGCAATAACAATTAGCCAAATCGTTGAATTGCCAAAACCACTTAATGTTTCTTCAATAGTTAATGTATTCGTTATGGCAATCATAGCCATAGCAATAAAGGATATAGCTCCCATTGGCAACGGTTTCGATATAAACCCTATAATTGTCGCAACAAAAATAGCGAACAGATGCCATGCTTTTTCATCTACTCCTGAAGGCACTGGACAAAACCAGATAGCTACGCCAACAGCAAGGGTAATGAAGAAAGGAATCCACTTGACTGTGCTTTTTGTTTCTTCTTTCATGATGTTAAAACTCCTTTGATGGTTACCCCAATGTATTTTAAAAGGATATTTCTCCCACAATCTAATATTTGAGTGAAATATAGACCTAATTCAAGATCCCCATTGTCGAAAAAACATAAGTAATTATATATGCTTCATGTAATGGATGAAAAGAGTTTTGGCTCATTTTTTTTAAAAAAATCGAATAAAAATTAGAAATATCGCCATTTTATATTAAATTTCTTGTTAAAAAATTTTGACAATATCAAATTCATTGAAGCTAGCATGTGCCAGATCCACTGAAAAGATACCCATTTTGTATCAATTATGCCTCGGTATAATTGCGTTCGGAGGCTTTAACTTCAATGTGAGAATCAATCCCCGCATTTCAGACAATAAAAAGTGAAATCACCCGGTAATAAAGTAGAGGTATGGTTTCACGGTGATGGTACAATTCCAGTCTAAAATCGTGCTCGCGCGGTAGCCAAAAAATTAAAGTAAAAAAACTTACATGATTTTTTATTCACTCTCCTTCCGAAGTAAATGAATCTAAAAAAATAATCCGTTGTCTTTTGAAATAGACAACAGATTATTTTTTAGTAACGTGTGGCGCGTAATTACTTACCTATTTCATTTTGTAATTGCTCTAAAAACTGTACCATAAATTGATGACGTTCTTCAGCCATTTGCTTGCCCTTGTCTGTAATCATTAATTCCTTCAGCAATAATAATTTCTCATAAAAATGGGTAACTGAGGATGTATTTTTACGACGATACTCCTCCTCTGTCATATCCGTACGTGCATTCTCTTCCTTATCGTAAAGCTTTCGACCCTTAGCCCCACCATAAGCAAATGTGCGGGCAATACCGATTGCCCCTATCGCATCTAAGCGATCTGCATCTCGCACTATTTTTGCCTCGAGAGAAGTTGCTTCTAGCTCATTACCACCATTAAACGATACTTGTGCGATGCAATCTCGAATATGTTGCTTTTTCTCCTCGCTTAAAGATAGCTTGGCAATTAACTTATTTTCTTGCTCCTTGCTATCGGTATACTTTTTATCACTCACATCATGCAATAGCACAGCAATTTTCACGACTTCTGCATCAGCTTCCGACTCTGTTTGTAATATCGCTAACGCATTTTGATAAACACGTTCAATATGTTGAAAATCATGACTAGCATCAAATTGTTCATAAATTTCTCGTACTTCGTCCATTAAATTGTTCATATACTTTGTTCAGTCCCTTCATATTTATTATACTGCATTACTTCGATTAGTTAATAATTTTGTAACCTCTTGACTCAACAAGGAAAGTTGTTTTTAATTGACTAATTTTTCTGAATATTGTATGATGAATATACAGAACAACTAGCTTTGTTCTGTAAGCTCACTATTTCAGTGGTGTACAAGAACTATGTTTTGACAAATTTAACAACTTCAGCGGGATTACAATTGAATATTGTGTTGAAAGATGACGTGCTTATAGAGTAAAGTAATCATCTAAAAAAACAAATAAAAGTGAACACTTTCCCTTAGAAATTCTTTGTTTTAACCCGCATAGTGAATGTACATGACGAAATAAGTGAACAAACATTTAGCCTGTTTTCACGACCAAGAAGGCTTTGATCAAATGTCGCAAACGTGTGATATTTTTATCATTAATTGATGTTACCTTCTTCTATTCATTATCTTGAATATGTGTGAACGTAACTCCTCCCATTAGTGGCAAATAGTACACCATTTCCTGCCAACATATGCGAAAAGCTGAATCATCAGCGTCGTGCAAACAAAACTAGAGAATTCTTTTTTAGGCAACATTTTTTCCGAATTTTATTTAAGCCGTAAATGAAGTATTAAGTTATGAAGGAAGTAGGAACGATAGTTATGTTATGTAATACCAACCCGCTGAAGAAAAAGTAAAAGCTGCCCATCTTATTTATTGTAGATGATGGCAGCTTTTATTGATTCTTCAATTTCCATTTTAAAGACATATATTTCCTATCTCCCTTTTTCCTGCTTCTTGCTATTCTCCATATGCCTTCTAAGACATACCTAAGGAAAAAAATTATTCTGAACACGGGAGATTTTAGAGACAAGACAAGCCTTGTTAACCTTATCGTAATTTATCATCATGATTTTGAATTAGCCTTTCTTTGATTTCTTCAATACGCTCAACAGATAAGTCTGTTATTTTACAAATAAAATCAATATCCATACCATTCGCTAAAAGTTTGTTAGCAGTTTCTTCTTTTACTTCTATTTTGCCTTCCCTTTTCACTTTTTCCCTTCCTATTTCTATTCCCAGTTGCTCTGCCATATGCTTTACATCCTCTAACTTGGCAGCTTCATCAAGGATATACTTTAAGCGTGATAGATAGGCAATTACTTCTTCCTACGATAAGCTTAGCTCTTCCCAAGTAGCGATAGCCTTTTCAACTTTTTCGTTATTTATCTTCATGACTTTGATTTAGCTTTTCTTTGATTTCTTCAATACGCTCCGTAGATAAGCCTGTTATTTTACGAATAAAATCAATATCCATACCATTCGCTAAAAGTTTGTTAGCAACATCTTCCTTCACTATTTCTCTTCCTTTTTCTACCCCTTTTTGCTCTACCATATACTTCACATCCTCTAGCTTGGCAGCTTCATCGAGGATATACTTTAAGCGTGATAGATAGGCAATTACTTCTTCCTGCGATAAGCTTAGCTCTTCCCAAGTAGCGATAGCCTTTTCAACTTTTTCGTTATTTATCTTCATGACTTTGATTTAGCCTTTCTTTGATTTCTTCAATACGCTCCGTAGATAAGCCTGTTATTTTACGAATAAAATCAATATCCATACCATTCGCTAAAAGTTTGTTAGCAGTTTCTTCTTTTTCTTTTTCTACACCTTTTTCTATTCCTTTTTCTATTCCTTTTTCTATTCCTTTTTCTATTCCTTTTTGCTCTGCCATATGCTTTACGTCCTCTAACTTTGCCTCTTCATCAAGGATATATTTTAAGCGAGACTGATAGGCAATAACATCTTCCTGTGATAAACTTAGATCTTCCCATACATTAAATGCCTTTAATAAATGTTCGTCCTTCATCGCTAGTTCCTCCATTTCACGATAAATTTTTTCATAGACTTTTTTCTTTCGTGCATCGACCATTCCTAGTAACAATAACCAGCGTGCTAAAATATCATCCAGTGGCTTAAGAACTCCCCTATGCCATTGTTCAAGGAATTTATTCATTTCAATAAAGTGCACTTCCAAAGCATCCTCCTGTATAACTAATCGCTTTAATGTTTTATCCTCATGTAAATGGAAGGTACTGTGATAATATGCACTTTGAGGAAATACCGTGAAATTACATATATTAATGGTAATCGTCGGTAGCAATTTATGATAACCCATACCCTTTTGCAATTGTGATGTATACAGTTGAGCCCAGTAAAATAATGTACGCTTAAACATATCGTGCTGATTAGACAATTGAATTTCAATATTAATCATTTGCTGATCCTGCGTTTTCACAACAATATCTAATCTTGACTGCTTATCATCCTTGTATTCGCCACCAACTTCTTGTTTCATAAAAGCCACTTCTTGGATGGTATCTCGACCAGTTCGATTTAAAATCGCATTAAGAAAAACAATGGTTATATGTTTATTTTTTTCACTACCAAACATTTGCTTAAATGCATAGTCTACTTTCAAATCCATCAATTTAGTTAGCGAAATCCTCCGTAATTCCTTTTCACTCACAACTATCACCTCCTTTTATTCATTCAATTATGCCTCGGCATAACTGCGTCCGGAATCGACTTTGTGCCTAGGCCTGCAAATGTTTTTTGCGCGAAAGCGAAGCGACAGCAACAGATGTTTTTTGTGCGAAAGCGAAGCGACAGCAACAACATGATGTTGGTCACTCAGTCTTTGCCACAGGACTTGCCGTTCTTAGACTGAGTTCCTCCATTTCAGCGGATGTTTGGACACCCGCTGAAAGAAGTTAAAAATTCGGTCATAATTCTTTATTTCATATTATTTTAACATGCTTCATTAATAGGTCCAAACTTCAAACATGTCATACACAATGCTACTGTCGAAGTATTAATTTATAAAGGGAATTGGAACAAAAAGCCGCTTTTGAAACAGGAAAAGCTACCCATCTTAATTTTAAATAAAGGAGCTTTTATTTAAACTGCTTACAATTTATGGCTCATCACCAAAATCCGGGGATGACAAAATCAATGACCTGTTTCCAAACGTAAACGGAGGAAAAGAT
>NZ_LITM01000002.1:427902-428945 GCF_001275675.1 Lysinibacillus sp. FJAT-14745
GTTTTCACTTTTTTTCTATACTTCAATGGAAATTTATTGAATTTTTTATGGTCAACCCCAAGTTATGGTGATGAGCCCAATTTATAGAATAGTTCCAATAATATCCTCAACTTCCTGCAATAATGCCTCATTTTTCATTGTCGTGCTCAAATTTAAATTACGCGGATCGACTTGAATAACGGCAACTAGCATACCTTCTTTAATGTTTGCGCTAGGGACAGGAATCATTTTGTCCACATCGAAAGTCATGATAAGATCCGGAAATTTGGATAGTATGTTGCCCTCTTTCGATAAAGTCATATACTCGTTCCAGAAAGTTAAATGAAAATCCTCAACAGTTAATTTACCTACATCAAAGCCGTTTTCCTTGATTAATTTATAATCTGTCACTGGGCCCGATACGATGTGAATCCCATTCAACTGACGCATGACATTTTCCAATTTTGCTTCGCTTGTTTGTCCATTTAGGAAGCAATGACCTGGAGTCGTATGCCCTTTGTCAAAATGAAGATTCCCTTTTTCATCTGTATACACTAAATCGGTAAAAGTACCACCAATATCTGTTTATCTGTTGCTATTTTCAAGTCTCCACCCTCATTGTTTCTATTATAGGAACATCGCACCTTTTGAAATTAAGCAAATTATATTCAAGCAAGAGAGAAAATTCAATATATTTCTAAAATAAATATTCTTTCAACAATGGCATGCATAGTAAAAATCCACCCTTATCTTCCAATATCAGTGGATTATATACCATAAAAGAGCATAAAAAAGACTCTGTATTAACCAGAGTCCTAACTATCACAATTTAAATTAACTAAATAGCCTATTTAATGTTTTCAACCTACTATTCAACTTTAGGATCAGCATACTAAAACGAGACAACTCATATATTCTAGGATGAGAGGATGATCATGTTGAAAAGCCTGTTAGAAAATGTAAACCTTTTAGAAAACATATATCAACTCACGCGTGTTGATTATCTAGTTTCTTCCAATAAAAATTAAATAAAAAGAGAGATTCTCATGTAAAATGTTAGTTAC
>NZ_LITM01000002.1:430119-437973 GCF_001275675.1 Lysinibacillus sp. FJAT-14745
TTGCGCTGCCCTGCCTCTAGAATGGCGAATCAGGATGAAAGAAATCCTGATGTTTCATTGGGACATAAATCATTCAGCGACTGTATAATTTTGGTTAATCAACACGTGTGATATCAACTATCTATAGCTTTCCTTCTCCTATGTTCAATTTTTTCTGTGAGACTTTTAAAAAAATTAAAGCGTGAAAGAAAACTTTCTTTTTTTGAATATACAATGTATATAATCATTCGAATTGCAATTTTTTTATGGTTAGCTAGTTTTCTCCTTATTGAATATGGAGGCTATTAATTTTCTCCCCCTTTTTACAGAAACTATTATGCCACGGCGCCTCGGCATCATTCAGTGAGATCCGCATGAGACTTAACTTCTTTCAGCGGATGTTTGGACATTTGCAAAAAGAAGTTAAAAAAGCTGCCCTTTATAACTTAAAGGAGCAGCTTTTACATTTATATATTCTTTTGTATTTCTTTCACTCTAGAACAATCCTACCGCATGTCCTTCACTATCAACATCCATACGCAAAGCAGCAGGTGCTTTTGGTAAACCTGGCATTGTCATAATATCCCCAGTTAAGCAAACTAGGAAGCCTGCACCCAGCTTTGGAATGACTTCGCGAATAGTGATTGTAAAGCCTTCTGGACGTCCTAACAGTTTCGGCTGATCCGATAATGAGTATTGTGTTTTAGCCATACAAATCGGTAGTACATCCCAGCCGAATTTTTCAATTTGGGCGATTTGCTTTTTCGCTTGATCGGTAAATTGCACATCTTTCCCACCATAAACTTTTTGCACAATTGTACGTACTTTTTCCTCAATAGATTCAGTTACATCATATAAAGGTGAGAAATTGTTTTCTTCATTAAGAACAGCTAGCACTTGTTCAGCTAAGCCTAGACCACCTTTTCCGCCTTCCTCCCAGACGTTCGTACGAGCAATGCGTACATGCTTTTCTTGACACCAATTTAATACGGCAGCAAGTTCAGCCTCTGTATCTGTAATAAAGCGATTAAGAGCAATAATCGGCTCCACACCAAATGTACGAATCGTCTCGACATGCTTCTCTAGGTTTTCAATTCCTTGTAAAAGTGCCTCTACATTTTCGCCTACTAATTCTGTTTTCGCTACACCGCCATGCATTTTCAATGCACGAATCGTTGCCACAATCACTACAGCACTTGGCTTAAAGCCAGCTTTACGCGCTTTAATGTTCATGAATTTTTCAGCGCCTAAATCCGAACCAAAGCCCGCTTCAGTTACAACAATATCAGCTAATTTACGTGCAGTTTGTGTCGCCATAATCGAGTTACAGCCGTGTGCGATGTTGGCAAATGGCCCACCATGAATAATGGCAGGTGTCCCCTCAAGTGTTTGCACTAAGTTTGGTTTGAAGGCATCTTTTAATAATAATGTTAAGGCCCCTTCCACTTGAAGATCACGCACAAATACTGGCTCACGCTCAAATGTATAACCGATCACGATATTTGCTAAACGTTCACGCAAATCTTCAATACTTGTAGCTAAACAGAACACTGCCATAATTTCTGATGCAACAGTAATGTCAAAGCCGTCCTCACGTGGCATCCCTTGAACAGGACCACCGAGACCCACAACAACTTTACGAAGGGCGCGATCATTTAAATCCATTACACGCTTCCAAATAATACGGCGTGGGTCAATGTTTAAAGCATTCCCTTGGTGGATATGATTATCAATAAAGGCTGATAATGCATTATTTGCAGTCGTAATTGCGTGAAGGTCACCAGTAAAATGCAAGTTAATATCCTCCATCGGAACAACCTGTGCATATCCACCACCTGTTGCTCCACCTTTCACACCCATCACAGGGCCGAGTGATGGCTCACGTAAAGCCACAACAACATTTTTATTCAATTGATGAAGTGCATCAGCAAGGCCAACCGTTACAGTTGATTTCCCTTCACCTGCTGGAGTTGGACTAATGGCTGTAACTAATACAACTTTTGCGTCCTCACCATGTGCTGTTATTTTTAATGGATCGATTTTTGCTTTGTAGCGACCATACTGCTCAATAGCATCCTCTGGAATACCTGCAGCTTTCGCTATTTCTGTAATAGGCTTCATAACCGCTTGACTAGCGATTTCTAGATCTGTTAAAGGTTGATTTTCCGTTGTCATTTGGCATCCTACTTTCAATATTAATAAATCCATTATAGACTTTATTGTGAAATAAATCTTAGTTAGTTATACAAGCATTTCGACAATCAATTGACAACTTTGCTCAATTCATGTATGTTCTTAATGAAAATGCATTTTTTCACATTTTCTCAATTACGTCACGACTTAATTGATATAATTCTACATTTCAAGCGCATGGGAGGCGAATGCTTATGCAACAGGGAATCGTAAAGTGGTTCAATAATGAAAAAGGTTATGGCTTTATTGAATGTGATGATGGAGAAGATGTATTTGTACATTTTACGGGAATCCAAGAGGAAGGCTTCCGTACACTTGAAGAAGGTCAAAAGGTATCATTTGATGTAGTGGAAGGTAATCGAGGACCACAGGCGTCAAATGTTGTGAAATCTTAATCATAAGGGAGCTGTTCGTTGGATGAACGGCTCCTTTTTTTCAAATGCTCTTAATTGTATTAGCGTTGCTTTATCTTCTAAATACGATAACTTCACCGATTGATCCAATAAAAAGCTCCAGGAAAAACTAGCGTTTCCTTCGTTCTGTCAGTATCCGTAAGTGTGACCCCAAACGGCCCTTCATTTACATGACCTAGTGTCATTGTAGCTGCCGCGACTTCGTCATAAAAATCGAGGCGTATATTTGGTAACTGTAAGGAAATAAACTGTTCTTGTTGTTCAGGCTCTGGTAGTTGTAATACTTCCCTCCACAAATTCACAGTAGCTTGCACATCTTTCACATAAAATTGTACAGATTCCATCGATATTGATTGATTCGTATCAATAGCTCCATTCGTTTTTAATTGCGCAATACGTTCCTCATCTGTATCAGTCCACTCAATCAAAAATGGAAAATCAATTGCCTGCTCTGGCTTCCCAAAATGCAATAGCTTCCATTCTACTACAGAGCCATCTGGTCTTGTACGACTACAAGCATCAGGTCCGTATACATCAAAGCCAAGTGCACGTAAACGTTGTGCCTCTTCCTCAATTTTTTTTGTACGTAATGCAATTCTTGAAAAACCATAGTGCTCGTTAGCACGCTTAAACGTATAATGTAGGGAATAAGGCAATTTCACTGCATTTTCAAACAAATTACGATCATAAATTGCTATTTGCTCAATATAGTTTAATCCAAAATAGCTTAACGTATTGTATGTCCCCCACATTGTATGTTGACCACCGTTAACTGTATGGATATTACGTTTATTTAAGAAAACCTTTGTATTCTCTGGAGATTGAACTTGATGAACTAGATGGTCAAAATATAAAGTCATGACTAAACCCCCTTTTTTCTCTATTATATACTTTACCTGTTAGTTTTGTTGGTTTAAAATAAGATTTAGAATATTATAATTACTAAGAAGTTTACTATATTTTATAATATCTATTTTACAACGCTCGGCAACGAAATGATTTTTATATGCTGATGGTTTATCAAAAAAGATTTTTCATTTCCGTAAATCAATGAAGAGGTGATCAGAATGACAGACAAAGTTGCTGCTTTTAAACTAGCATTAGGTAATTATCCAACAGGCGTTACGGTTGTCACTGCATGTAATGACGTAAATGAACCTATTGGCTTAACTGTCAATTCCTTTACGTCCGTTTCCATAGATCCACTCCTTATTTTATGGTCGCTCGATAAAAAATCACAGCTGCATCCATATTTTACAGCAACTCAAAAGTTTGCTGTTAATATTTTAGCGAGCAATCAAGAGCACTTATGTACGCTATTTTCAAGTAAAATTCCAGATCGTTTCGCCCAGGCTAACTGGTCAACTTCTGCTTTAGGTCTACCAGTGTTGCATGATACTGCAGCCATTCTGCAATGCAAAATATCTCAGCAAATTGATGCTGGAGATCATACGATATTTATTGGGCAGGTCCTAGAAATTGATGATTCACAGAAGGAACCCTTACTGTATCATCGCAGACATATTGGTGAAATCCCAAAAAGCTTTTATGAATAGGCTATTGCAAGGGAAATTTACGCAAAAACAGGGTGATTCATCGTAATCATCCTGTTTTTTGTCGTATTTTCCAGCCCTTTATCGAAATACTAAGTTTAGTTGCTGAAATTCTATGAGTATTCCAATGGAAAGCCCCTTCAAATTCAGTATAAAGAATAGCCTGCTCAGCAGTACCTAAACAAAAAAATGTCCACAATGAAATAATTTCTGTGGCCTCCAAACACTATAATTCTGAAAAACTATTGTCAATATTAATATTATAAAACCTAGCTGAATACTAAGTAATCAAGAAAAAGGAAGTATGTTTAGTTAATATTTTTGTTATTATCACCATTGTCTTCATCGTACAAAAAAACAAAAACTGTGCAGAAATATTTGCCTCTACACCGTTTTTGTTTTAATCATTTTATAAAACATCCATTAATGCTTTCGCTGTCTTTTGCTTGCCTATAATCTTTATCGGTTCGCCTTGAGCCGGTACAATCCAATGTGGTTCATCCCCACCATATAAAGACTGTGAGCTATTAGCTACCATAAACTGAGCGTTGGCCGATTCCATTCGTAGACGTGCACGGGACAGTAAAAATTCCTCATCATCTGTTGCCTCAAGTTTAAAGCCCACTAAAGTAACTTTCGGCTGCCATCCTTTTATTTGACCTAAAACTTTAGGTGCCTTTTTAAAGTGAATGATAGGTGGCTCGTCAGATGGCATTTTACCTGTTTCCTCCATTAAGTTCCCCGATTGGTCATATACTTTGTCAATGAGCCAATCAGAACCTGCAGCTGCCATAATAACGATATCCACCTGTTCTTCCTGAACAGCATGTCTAACTTTCTCGCCTAAATCTTCTATGCCTTCAAATCGAATGGTACGCATTTTATCTTTATTCGTCGGAAGCTGTGCGAAATAACCATGCATATACAATACGTTTGCCCCAGCTTCTAGTGCCGCTTCAGCTAAATAACAGCCCATCGACCCTTTCGATAAATTCGTATGCCCACGCACACGATCCCATTTTTCAAGTGTTCCCCCACTTGTAATGAGTACGGTCTTACCTCGTAATGTCCCCATACATTCACCTTTTTCTAATCAATTTCACCTTGGCGTAATTGTAGCTGTCGCTTTGCTTTCGCTACAGAAAACATTTGCCGCTGACTAACATGATGTTAGTCACTCATTCGTTGCTACAGGACGTGACGTTCTTAGACTGACTTCCTCTATTTCAGTAGGTGTTTGGACACCCACTGAAAAAATAATCAAAATTGCATTCATCTCACCACCTTTAGAGGTGGGAATCTTCTGTAACTGTCGCTTTGCTTTCGTTACAAAAACATTTTGCTGAATGAAGAAAAATATACAAATACTATTTTAACGTAATGTTATGTGATGCTTCAATGTTGTTTTTATAGAGCATGTTGCTCTCCTCAAAAAATCAGTTCATATTTTGTTCTTTTAACCAGGAGCTTAATATCTCCGCAAATTTCTTCGTTACTGGTGATGCTTGGTGTTTCATAGCTAATCCAATTGTGCGATAGCCACCTTGTTTTAAAGGTATGGCTTTTATCGTAGGTGGCAAGTTATTTATCACTAATTTCGGTAAAATACTAATTCCAAGCTGGTGAGAAATCATCGAAATAATCCCTACCTCTTCCGATAATTCAAAACGAATATTTGGCTTCACGTGATATTGCTCTAACAGTACTTTCACATCATTTGTCCCTTTATACGAAGTCATGATAAATGGCAAATCTTCTAGTTCAACAATATCAATTTCTGCTTTATCATATAGCGGACTTTTATCTGAGACAATACACAGCAATGGATCCTGCTGTAGTTCAGTATAACGAAATTGCTTAGATTTTTGACCATTTAAAAATCCTGCATCAACCTCTCCACTTAATAGCCATTGTTCAATTTCATAATAATCTCCCTCACGCAATTCAACTTGAATACCAGGAAATTGATTGTCCATAATACGAATAATTTCTGGCATCCAGTTGGAAGAAATACTTGAAATTACACCAATTCGCACTTTTCCTCGAGTAACACCAAGTATATGTGCTGCTTCTTGCTCTAACAGTTCCTCTGCATCGAGGACATGTCTCATTGCCCTTAGCATTGTATCTCCTTCACTCGTTAACGTGACACCTGCACGACTTCTGTGAATGAGTGCAAAGCCGAACTCCTTTTCTAAGCTTGAAACAGCATGACTTACAGCAGATTGGGTTAATCCTAATGCATCTGCTGCTTTTGTAAAGCTAGCTACCTCAGCCACTTTATTCAAAATCTCATATTTGACTAAACTCATTGGCTCGTCCTCTATATACATGAATTTTTTTAATACTAATCATTATAAACATTCGTTTTACTAATCACAATACAAGATATATAGTAAATTTTAGTATGAAAACTGTTTTAGTACACAGAATGTAGGTGAACATAATGAGTGTCCAAGGAAAAGCAAATTTATTAATGGTTATAGTGACAATGTTTTGGGGATTATCTTATACCTTTATGGTCATGGGGCTTGAAACATTGGCGGTTTATAATGTGGTGGCATTGCGTTGTATCATCGCATTTTTCGCAGCAGGTATCATCTTTTATAAACGCATGATTAAGGTCAATGCTAAAACTTTAAAATATGCAGCTATTCAAGGGTTTCTACTATTCATTGTGTTCGTTCTAAGCTTATTTGGACTAGAAACAACATCGGTATCAAATGCTGGATTTATTTTAAGTCTAACAGTTGTCTTAGTACCTATTTTCAGCAGTTTTATTGAAAAAAAACTACCTTCAAGAGCAGTTAGCTTTGCGATTGTTTGCACAATGATCGGGATTACAGTGTTAACTGCTCATGGCTCACTTACCTTTCAAAAAGGAGATATTCTAGTAGCCATTGCTGCACTATGTTATTCGATTTACTTACTGTTAAACAGTACATTTACACGGAGCGTTGAATCAATTTCCTATGGCATTTACCAGCTTGGTTTTGCTGGACTTTATGCACTCGTATTAACATTAATTTTCGAAACACCAACCCTTCCAAATTCAACGACTTCTTGGATTGCTATTCTAGGACTCGGTGTCATTTGTAGTGCATTTTGCTTCGTAGGTCAAACTGTTGCACAACAGTTCACTTCTGCTACACATACAGGACTAATATTTTCCTTAGAACCAATTTTTGCAGCGATGTTTGCCATGATGTTTATAGGAGAAGGAATAACGATAAAAGTATTAATAGGTGGAAGCTTTATTCTAATTGGTAACTTTGTTGCGCAATTAGAGCAACTTCATGTATTACGCTTTATTAAAAAACATGACCATGAAAAAGCTATACATTAATTAGTTTAAATCTACTCTATACAAACAAACAGAGTGATGCATGTGCACTCACTCTGTTTATTTTATATTTAGCAACGCTCCGTGTGTTCAAGAAGAAACTCTCCCTGTCACATCTGACTACTCCCACAACTAAAGCAGTGGGGTTCTTATGTACTTAAGAGAAGCGTTACAAAGCTCTCCACAGATGGTGTTGCCATGTCCTGTGTACAACATCTTTGATTTATCTTCTGTTCCATAAGACTTTCTTATTTACACAACCGATGTTGTGTTGGCAATAAGTTTTAACGAAGGCCGGTAGCTCTACCTACGGAGGAATACCCCTCACTTGATTTGTTTGATCCCCATGCTAAGAGGGAATGTTTTCTTTACT
>NZ_LITM01000002.1:438351-582335 GCF_001275675.1 Lysinibacillus sp. FJAT-14745
TTATACTGACTGGCTCTAAAGGTGATCGTATTTACTTTCTGTATCGTTTGCTTTGTGTAACCTAATTTTTGATGGATAATTTCCACTAGCATGGCAGGGGCATGATTCCCAATGCTTTTTCCAAAGCGTTTTTTGGATTGGATTTTGCCCTGTATAGTTGTTTTGGTTTCTTTTGTACGTTTTGCCAACCCTTTGAAATGCATGGTTTCGATGTACACCTCATCGCCAAGAGACAAAATTTTATTTGCTAACGCACCATGTTTTTCTTTAATGTAGCAAGCTTTCTTTCTATATAATTCTTTTACTTGTTTTTTTATTTTTTGATAGTTTTTACTATATGCCCAATGGAGTTTGACGCCATGTTTTATAGGTCCATCCTTTTTGAAATTGTTAGGATTGGTACTTCTACGACTTCTATCCAACTTGCGTAATAAACGTCTTTTTTGTTTCTCCAATAAAGGTACTTCTGGAGCGAGTTGTTGCATGAAAACGGTTTCTTCTGAAACAACCGCAATGGTAGAAGGACCAATGTCAATACCTACTCGTTTTTGTTTTTGATAGGAATGTCGAAAAGCTCCTGTAGATGGAATTCTCTTTGCAGGAGGAATCCCATCCATCACGAGTTGTACGTAAAAAGTATGTATGCCACGAATCACTTTTTTGACTAGACGACAATATTTAATCGTATGAAAAGCAAGGGATTCTTCTACAAACAAATCTTGTTTGCGAATACGAACAGGAAGGGTTAATCCATTCCAATAGACAATATTCTCTTTAAATCGAATGCCTGCTTTATTAGATTTCCCTTCTACAGAATGAAGCATTCCGTAACGTTTAAAGTGTGCTTTACTCCCTTTAAATAGAACATCTTGAACCGCTTTCCAGACAGTAGAGGCGATCTTCTGAGAAGTATTGCTATCTATATGTTTTTTATAGTTATGTTGATGCTTTTTAATATACGCATGCAGTTGATATTCACTTAATCCAAAAGATTGGCGAATGTTATTTAATTCTTTTGCGGTCTGCTTCAACTCTTTTGAATCATTCGATTTTTTCGCTTTTTGGTAGTAACGTAATCGTTTTCGATAGTGTTTTGATTCTTGCATTAAAGTATATTGTTTTACTGCATAAGACAAAGTCGTATTATAGAGTGTACGGGCAATTTCAAAACGTTTTAATAGAATATCTTTTTGCCATGTATCTATAAGTAACTTGAGTTCTATAATAAAACAATCTTTCTTCCCTTTCGTCATTACCCGTCACTCCTTTATTTTTTGATTATTCACAATATACAATATAAACATATGTTCTATAAAGAAAAAAGCACTTCATTCCTCCCACCTCTGAAGAAGTGGGCTTCCTGAAGCTCAATTCTGTGAATCAGGTCGAATAGCAATTATCTTTATATATTATGTCGTCATAGGTTCAATGGAAGGCTCAGCAAATACTACGATGACACCTTGCTCTACGAGATGAGCATAGTAAGCTGTTTGTCCCTCTGTAAGATCAAATCGCTTTAATCCTTCCTTCACAGCCGATTCACCGGTAAACCAAGACTTAAATTGATCCACCCAATTCCCAACCTCATGTGTTTTAACATTAGCATCCCATTTTACTCCTTCAAATTTGTTTGGATCCTTTGCAATAACATGAATGTCCTCTATCTGATATGCTTCTAATCGCATGCTTTCTAAAATATGAAGCATTTCTTCCCTTGTATGGGCCACTTCAATTTGTGGGTTTTGTTCATGCATCATGTTCAATTCCTCCTAACTTATATGGCTTACTAGGTATCTACCCTTCCTATTCAAAAATAAACATATTTAGCCCATTCTTCTCCGAATTGTAATATATGTTATACCTCTGCAATATATGTTACTTTTATGAAACTTCAAAAAATAGGCAACGGAATTTTATAAAATCCCCGTTACCTATCATTTTTAGTGCCCAAGGAATGCCTTCAACATCCATGTATGCTTTTCAAGGGACTGGTACATAGCATTTAGTAAATCCTCTGTTCGATCGTCTCCCTCTTCTGCCGCAAGCCCCATTGTTGAATTTAAAGCTTTCATAAGTGTTTGGAAATCGGCAATAGTTGTAGCCACCATTTCCTCTGTCGTCTCATTTCCTGTCGCTTCCTCTATACAGGACAGTTCAAGATGTTCTTTTAATGTAGCAACTGGTTTTCCATCTTTCGAAAGAATGCGCTCTGCTATTTCATCTAGATTTAACGTTGTTTCATTATATAATTCTTCAAATTTTGCATGTAGTGTAAAGAAGGCATTTCCCGTAACATACCAATGATAATTGTGCAATTTCGTATAAAGTACAGACCATGTAGCGACAAGCTTATTCAATTGTTTGTTTAAGTTTTGTGTCATTATTTCTCCTCCAATGTGCCAGTAGTTCTAGCCATTAGTATGCGTAGCAAAGTGTGTTGGCTATACACACATTTTTTCCATCGACACAAATAATTCTTAAAGGTCATTTGTCATACAAAATCAAAACATCTTCCACTACATGGTACTCGTTTTCCCGCGAGAAGATTTGCCTTACAACGGGCGACAAATGCAGTTCCACAACAATTTCACACAAAAAGATTTCATCATTAGGACACTAGAAAACTTACAACAAACCTAATAAAGAGATGGTCATTTTCTCTTTCTAAACTATTAGACTATTTAAGTTCCTTTCGAATTTCCATTATCTTTGCCACTGGAAGCTTTGCAATTTCAGCAATCCATTGATCGTCAGCACCCGTTTCAATCAAACCAGTGATTATTTGTTTAATGCCTTGTTCAATTCCTTGCTCAAATCCTTCCTGCCTTTCTAATTCCAAAACTGCAGCAAGTGTCGGCGGTAAATCCTCTTTATATAGATGCAACATTTCTTCCTCCTCTCTAANTCTTACTTCTATTCGTTCAACATTAATGTCTAAATCTAAATAGTTTTTAATTATTTAAGTTCCTTTCGAATTTCCATTATCTTTGCCACTGGAAGCTTTGCAATTTCAGCAATCCATTGATCGTCAGCACCCGTTTCAATCAAACCAGTGATTATTTGTTTAATGCCTTGTTCAATTCCTTGTTCAATTCCTTGTTCAATTCCTTGCTCAAATCCTTCCTGCCTTTCTAATTCTAAAACTGCAGCAAGTGTCGGCGGTAAATCCTCTTTATATAGATGCAACATTTCTTCCCCCTCTCTAATTTCCGCTTTGACATCTCTTACAAGTCGCTTAGACATCGTTCTTTGGTAGGTTCAATAGATAATCAAAAAATAAAGCAACGCTCTTACTTCTATTCGTTCAACATTAATGTCTAAATCTAAATAGTTTTTAATTATTTAAGTTCCTTTCGAATTTCCATTATCTTTGACACTGGAAGCTTTGCAATTTCAGCAATCCATTGATCGTCAGCACCCGTTTCAATCAAACCAGTGATTATTTGTTTAATGCCTTGTTCAATTCCTTGCTCAATTCCTTGCTCAAATCCTTCCTGTCTTTCTAATTCCAAAACTGCAGCAAGTGTCGGCGGTAAATCCTCTTTATATAGATGCAACATTTCTTCCTCCTCTCTAATTTCCTCTTTTACATCTCTTACAAGTTGCTCAGTCATAGTTCTTGGTAGTTTCAATAAAAAATCAATAAAGTAAAGCAACGCTCTTACTTCTGTTCGTTCAACATTATTTAATGACCACACTTCTCTTAACAAAGCTCTTTTGTAAGCACTACGAAGGTTCATTTCGTTTTTTGTTTGATTTAAATAAATTGATGCAAGTAACGCTTTACTAAACAGCTTCGGTGATTTTTTCAATTCTTCTTCATCAAAATCTGACACAACAAACTTATTAAAAGTGTACATAATTTCTGTACCATAATACTTTTCATAATACCGATTCGTGCTTTTTGTACTCTTATTCGTAAAAATAGCAATAGATACAACCTTCTTACCATATCGATCTCTGATTCGATAGAAGTACTCAAACATACGCTTCGCAAAATGTACTTCATCTACAGCTTGTACTTCCGTATGAATAAGAATCCATTGCTCTTCTCCACTTTTAAGATGAACCTTCGCAATTTGGTCAGCTACTTTGCGCCCTTGACGATGCTCAATAATTTCTTTGAAAAGCTCCTGTTGCAAAAACTCTGCTTGCTTTGAAAAATTTACTTCTGCGTGTAACTCTGGCAAAAAGAACAACAAAAAATCTTCAAACAAATCCGCAATTAACTTTTTCCATAGATTATCTTGATTCACTTGACTAAGCTTATAGACATCTGGTTTCTCCAAAACTAGCTGCATTATAATTACATCCCCCCTTTTCTTTAAATCCATTATAGCTAACACGAACATAAGTTTCTATACTATTATTATATTTTTATGAACATTAAAACTATTCTCTATAATTATTTCACTTTCCGAAATAGTTTCGTTATAATGGAATCACTTACTTAAAAAGGGGTGTTAATTAATGGAGGTATTACCATTACGAAAAGATGTACCCGTAGAACAAACATGGGATTTAACAGATTTACTTGAAAATGACGCGGATTTTGAACCTGCTTTAGCGAAGCTTGTGGAAGATGCAATAAATTTTGAACGCACGTATCAAGGTACAATTACGGATGCCCAAAAGGTAATTGATGTTTTAACTGCTTATGAAGCACTATATGAAAGCATAGTTCCTATTGGTACTTATGCAAGCTTAAATAATCAAGCTGATCATACAGATAACGAAGCCCAAATGCGTGCTGCAAAATATGGTACGGCAGTCGGAAAAATAAGTAGTACATTTTCATTCGTACGCAGTGAATTACTAGCACTAGATGTGTCTGTTTTAGAGGAAGCAGCTACATTGAGCCCTAATTATAAAGTCTATTTAGAGGAATTATTAAAACAAAAGCCTCATCAGCTACATCCAGAGGTAGAAAAAGCACTAGCTTCATTTAGCTCTACTTTTGATGCACCATATGAAACGTATAATACGACAAAGCTTGTAGATATGCATTTTGGAGAGTTTGAGGCCAATGGCGAAAAACATCCACTTAGTTTTGTATTATACGAAAATGATTGGGAGTTTGACGCTGATACAAAAGTACGCCATGCTGCATTCCAAGCATTTTCAAATAAATTACGCGATTATCAGCACACAACTGCGAAAATTTATAATACACATATTCAACAGGAAAAAACAATGGCGGATTTACGTGGCTTTGACTCTATCATTGATTACTTACTTTTTGATCAGGATGTTGATCGTACGCTTTATAATCGTCAAATAGATCTGATTACGAAAGAGCTTGCACCTCATATGCGCCGTTACGCAAAGCTTATTCAACAAGCAAATGACATTGAAAAAATGACATTTGCTGATTTAAAGATTGCCCTTGATCCAGACTATGATCCGAAATTAACAATGGCTGAAGCAAAAGAATATGTTGAAAAAGCTTTAGACGTTATGGGTGAGGATTACAAAGAGATGATCGAAAAGGCGTTTAACGAGCGCTGGATTGATTATGCACCAAACAAAGGAAAATCGACTGGGGCATTCTGTTCAAGTCCATATGGTAGTCATCCGTATATTTTAATGTCTTGGAATGAACGTATGAATGAGGTATTCACTTTAATTCATGAGCTTGGGCATGCAGGTCATTTTGTGAATGCACATGCCCATCAATCCTATTTTAACAGTCGTCCTTCGTTATACTTTATCGAGGCACCATCAACAATGAATGAAATGCTACTAGCCAATTATTTATTAACCCATAACGATGATCTTCGCTTCAAACGTTGGGTAATTTCAAATATTGTGTCCAAAACGTATTATCATAACTTCGTCACACACTTACTAGAGGCAGCTTATCAACGAAAAGTATATGAATTAATCGACGCTGGAGAGGCAGTAAATGCTACCGTTTTAAATCAATTAAAACGCTCAGTATTAGAAGATTTCTGGGGTGACACTGTCGATATTACTGAGGGAGCCGAGCTTACTTGGATGCGTCAACCACACTATTATATGGGCTTATATCCATACACATATAGCGCTGGCTTAACAATTTCTACACAAGTATCCAAGCGGATCTTAAAAGAAGGTAAGACGGCTGTAGATGAATGGTTAGCAGTACTTCAAGCTGGAGGTACGAAATCACCTGTAGAGCTAGCTCAAATGGCGGGTGTCGATGTTACAACAGACCAGCCACTTCGAGATACGATAGCTTACATTGGTCACCTTATTGATGAGCTTGAACGATTAACGATAGAAATGGGAGCTGTAAAAGGCTAAACAAAGCGAGAACCATCTATGCTATTTCTAAAGCGTAGATGGTTTTCTTTTTTTAGTTCTAAGCTGGTAATTTCGTACATATACTAGAATCAGGGCGTCCATCCACATTTTTTGATATTTCTAAATAGACTATCATTTTCCTTCGTACAAATGTACCGTTATTATTAAATGTATGCAATTTATTTAGCAATATTCGACTAACAATTTTCAAAGGAAGTGTTTCTAATTATGGTAAAACGTAATGACCCATGCCCATGCGGTAGCGGCAAAAAATATAAAAAATGTTGTGAAGGTAAACAGCAGGTTACAGTAGAAGCTGTAGCAATCGAAGAATTAGAGCGTGTATTACAAACATTTTACTTAGAATATCCAGAACGCAAAGATGTTCATGCCTATATCGAACATGTAGGTACATGGCAGCCTAAATTAGAGAGCGTACTACAAAGAGAGCTAATTGAGGCGATCGCGTTAGACGACTTCTTCTTCCATCAAGAGCCATCTATTTGGAAAGGTTACTTAAAGAAAACAAAGAAAAAAACGGTAAGACCTTCTACAGTAAAAGTGTTAGAAGACTGGTCACAACCTCAGCTATTTATTGGTTCCGTGTCAGTTGTAGAAGAAAAATATTTCAAAGCTACACATGTGTTAACAAATGAAGAAATTTATATTCGTCGTGAAAATGACAAACCAATCCCTGAAGGTATGCATGTTTTTGCATTCATCTTACCAGATGGTACAAAAAAATCAGAGTATTATTTAGCTGTTTCAACGCTTATCTTCTTCCCGGAAGATCATGCAAAGGTATTTGCGCAATTTAAGCAAAATTTTGAGACTTCTGAGAAGAAGGTTGGTGCATTCTTAAAAGAAGAGCATTTATCCTTCTGGGAGTTACTTGTGTCGAACGGTTATAAAGGCGAGGAATTCACGAACTTTGAGAGCAATGTAATCACACAAGTTAAAGATTTCCTTGAGCAAAATGAGCGAGAAACAGCTCCTATGTTAGAGCTTTTAGAGGACTATTTAATTGAAGGACAACCATCTGCGCGCAAAGAGGCTGCCATTGCTGCTGGCGCGATTCGATATGGTCAAGAAAAAGAGCTATTCGAGTCGCTATCTATGACAGTAAAAGAAATTGCAGCGACGTTCGATATTTCAGCTTCCTCTCTCACAAAATACTACCAAGACTTAAGTAACTATGCTTCAGCTAAATAATGCTTAAAATTGCGCCACACGCTCTAAGCAATCTTGGAGTGTGCGGCGCATTTTAGTCTACATAGAAAAAAGCTACAGTTGTTATCGGCAGTGAGCCAACAACAAAGTAGCTTTTTCTATGGTAACCAACCAATACTATTTTTTCCGAACATATTGTTATTTATGCATCGAATTTAGTAAATATGATTATTTATTAATCAAAAACGAAACTTTTATCATTAAGCTTTACTTTATTTAAACATAGTCCGTTTAGTACCTATGATTGCTTTGCCACCATTGAAAAGACATTTCTGTTATATGTTAAAAACATTATTTACTATATACCTTCAGGAGCTCTTCTCCGAGAAATTGTAGTCGCTCTCCTACTGAGCAGGCTTCAATACAGAAACGATGAGCTCCAGGTTTCCCACGCTCTTTTCGTAATTGCTTTATCACTAAGCAATCCGCACAATACGTATCATGCAGTTCATCAATATCTTTCATAACCGTCACTTTATCCAAATTGAACTCTCGCTCCTTTCACGTCCAAATTTCGCTTCTTACTATTATGAAGTGAACATTTTGAACAAGCAACTATTTTGTTTATCCATTTAACATCTACTTAGATATTGTGAAAAAGCACTATTGATGTACAATTAAAGTAAAATCTAAATCAAAAAGTAGGGATTTTATGTTAGAAGTATATATAGATGCTGCTAGTGCAGGAAATCCTGGTCCCAGTGGTATTGGCATATTTATTAAAGGCGAAGGCCATCATATACAAATCAGTGAGTATATAGGGCAGGCCAATAATCATATTGCTGAGTTTACTGCCTTAGTACGTGGCCTTGAAGAAGCACTAAAGTTAAGTTCAAACCTAATCTCAGTGCGCTCTGATTCAAAAATTGTTGTTGCCTCTATGGAAAAAGAATATGTGAAAAATGAGGAATTTAAACCTTATCTTGAGCAGGCACTTACACTTGCGAGTAACTTCGATTTATTTTTCATCAAATGGGTTCCAGATACGCAAAATAAAGCTGCAGATGCACTTGCACGTAAAGCAATTCAAAAAGAAAAAAATTAAACTATGGAGACTGTCCCTCGGTCTCCTCCCTTCATCTGCCTTCACTTCATTCAGATACTTAATATCCCCCAATATTTCATTTTTATCATCTTCATTTTCATATATAAACAAAACATATGCTCATAATAAACCGCATAGGAAACGCCAAGTCCCCATCCAATCAACTTACAAAAGTCACCCCTGATTTTTCATGATGAGCCATTAAGTAATTTGCTTTACAATTATTAACAGGATAATTGTATCCTTAATGTTATTTTATTGACATGCTATTGTAATATTACAATGTTAATATCATATATATATTAAACTTTTGAAGTTTTTAGGAGGATACATATTATGAAAAAGAATAAAAAGTATAGATGGGGATTGAAATTAGCTACATTGGCTTTAAGTTCATCTGTACTTTTTTCAACAATTGACACAGCATCAGCGGCAACTCATACAGTAAAATCAGGTGATTCTTTATGGAAGATTGCCAATCAGTACGGTGTTACTTACCAAACATTGATGAAATGGAATAACTTATCTTCTTCAACAATTCGCGTTGGACAAAAGTTAAACCTCAATACCTCATTAAAATCAGCAACAATATCAACACCTACACCTAAACAAACAGCTGCAGCTACACCTAAACCAACAGTTACAGTTTCAGTTACACATAAACCAACAGCTAACCTAGTGCAAGTTGCTAAACAACACTTAGGCGTAAAATACACATTTGGTGGAAGCAAACCGAGTACAGGTTTTGATTGCTCAGGCTATGTTACTTACGTTTTTAATAATGCTGGTATTTCAACAGCTCGTAAGTCAGCAGCAGGTTTTTACAATACAGCTAAAAAAATAAGTTCACCTCAAGTAGGCGATTTAGTATTTTTCTCTAATACATATATTGAGGGTATCTCACATGTAGGCATTTATCTTGGAAATAATCAAATGATTAGCGCAAGTGACGGTGGTGTTTCAGTAGCTAACATCAATAGCACTTATTGGAAAAAACACTTTACTGGATATGGTCGTATATAGTGAATAACAAAAACAGTTGGGATGTCCCAACTGTTTTTGTTATTCATGTGCTACTTTTTTCGATTTTATTTTAATCCGCCTGAGGCTTTAACTTCTTTCAGCGGATATTTGCCTGCTGGAAGAAGTTAAACGCACTAAATAAATGATAAAGACAACCACTAGTAAGCCTGCTCCTGTTAGATAAACAGAAGAATAGCCCGCTTGCACTGCCACTATTCCTAAAATATAAGAGCCTAGCGCAATGCCAATGTCAAACATCGTAAAGTACGTTGCGGTTGCGTAACCACTGCGTGAATGTGACGCAGACTGAACAGCTAATGCTTGTAAACTTGTAGTCACTGCTCCGTAGCCAAATCCAACAAAGATGGCTGCAAATAAAAATAATGCCGGACCTGAGACAAATGCAAGCATAACAAGACCGATAGCAAAGAGTATAATACCAGATATAATAACAAACTGCGGTCCTTTTGTATCATAAAGCTTTCCTGTATACGGACGTGTAATAAGCATTGCTGCTGCAAAAACTGCATAAAATAGACTCGCTACAGCCATTAAATCTTTTTGCTGTGCGTAGACTGATAAAAACGATAGAACACTCGCATATGAAAAAGCTACTAAACTAGCAATAGCCGCTACCGGAAGCGCTCGACGTTCGAATAAATCATCAAATGTAAACGTCAATTTGCCTTGATGTTCAGGCTTAGGTAAATCATCAGTATTCACCGTTACAGCTAAGATGCCTCCTGCTAATATACAAATACTCATCACAATAAATAGTACATTAAAGCTACTATATTGTATAAGCAATAAACCAATGAATGGCCCAATCACTACTGCTAAGTTAGTAGACATTGTGAAATAGCCTAAACCTGCGCCTTTACGATTGGCTGGTATAATATCCGCTGCTAAAGAGCCAGCTGCTGTTGTAATAATACTAAAGAAGATCCCTTGAATAAAACGGAGTCCTAGTAAAAGTCCAAAAGGATGAATGAATAAATATAAAACTGTACATAAAAAATAGCCGATAATTGAAATAACTAAAAGCTTTTTCTTCCCGAAAACATCTAATAGTTTACCTGAAAAGGGACGAACAATAATGGCCGATAATAAAAATCCTGACAGTAACAATCCCGCTTCCTTTTCTGTCTGGTGTAACTCACCAATCGCATAAAGTGGCAAAGTCGTTACCAACCCATAGAAAACAAAAAATACCGAAATATTTGTTAAAAAGAGACTAATAAACCGCTTTGTCCATATTTTTGTATTCCCCTCTTGCTGCATGTTAATCAACCTTTCATTTTTTCCAGTAAAATTATAAATTGCTGCTGTTCCTCAACAGTCAATGACCCTACCATTTCTTCCTCAAAAGCTAAAATGGTTTTAGTAATAGCCGGCAAATGTTCCTTGGCATATGGTGATAAGGCAACGATTTTTTCACGTTTATCTTCACCATCAATTCTTAGTACCCAACCTAAGGTCTCGAGTCGAGTAATTGCTCTAGTTATACTCGGTGCCTCAACGTTTAAATACTTCCAGATTTGTGTTAATGTCATCGGCCCGTGATTATGTAAGCAATATAAAATAGCCCATTGTGAGCTATACAAGTTGTGTTGTTTCAGCACTTCATTTAAACAATTCGTTAAATAACGACTTTTTTGGAATAAAGCATGAAATATAGGATTCATGTTATTGTCCTCCTGAATTTATTTACCTAGCTAAATAAATACTATACGCTTCATTTTTTTCGTTGTAAAGCATGCCGTTTGAAGTTTTGATTATCAGCGATTTTTTTACTCTTATCAGCGATTTTTCTGCCCTTATCAGCGATTCCCTCACTTTTATCAGCGATTCTCCACTTCTTTAGCTTTTCCAAAATATCACACGAGCGCCAGAATACATTCGTTTAAACGAGCGTGTTCCAGTACTGGTGAGCCATTTTTTTGAAACAAATAAACAATTCCTGCTGTATGTCCCACAACTTAAATTTTTGCAACCGTTCCTAAGGTTGTCGTGAGCTAACCGCTTATATTGCCTGCAAGCCCGAAGTTCAAGTAGCTGGAGCGACGTATATCGATGCTAACCTTCACATAGACGGCAATTTAATTAGTGGTCACGCATGGCTAAATTTACCTGGATTAATGCGAGAATTTATTAACAAGCTAGAAAGCTAACGGAATGAGGATGCCTGAAATTAGGCATCCTCTTATTTTAAGAAGTGCTTTCTTGGAATTCAATCTTTACCATTTTATTTGTATTTGTTACATATTTGATTTGAACCTTTACACCGAATTCCTTGTCATTTTGTTTTAGCCAAAGCTTAAATTTTTCAATAGTGGAGTCTTCAATAACTTCGCTTCCCTCATGCAAATAATCGAGGATTTTAGCTTGAGGGTATTTTGCCTGTGTCTCTTTTATCGCTACTTTTCCCCATTGAGCATGGGTTGGTATTCCTTGTTGAGCATAAGCACTTGTTGGGATGTGTACAGCAAACCATACAAGAAAAATCCCTAGTATTACACAAAATTTTCGCAAGTGAATCAACCTCTCCTATTCTTTTGCATAAAATCGCCAAAACTGCAAAAAATAAATGCTCCTTAAGTATTTTCAACCTTCTTAAGGAGCAGTTTTCGTTATTTTTTACTGGATTGTTTTGGTTGTTGAGGATTGTTATGAATTACTTGATTAAATTCTGCTGAGTATTCCTCACGATCATTCCTTTTATGTGTATCTTCTTTCTTTTTCTTTTTGAAGCTTGTTTTCCTCTTTTTTGCCATTATTTAAGCCTCCAATATTTCAGTTATTTGTTTTTGTTGGACTGCTGATTTTTCTTATGGTTCGTTTTATTATCTTTATTTTTGGCTTTCGCATCAAATTCTGCAGCGAATTCTTCATTGAGATTGTCATTCGGGTTATTGTTATTACTATTTGATTTATCGAGGTCTATTTTTTTGTAGGTATCAAAGGGATTATGCGTTCTAACATTCATTGTTTTATTGTTATTTTTGTTGTTGCTATTGTTATTTCTATTGCCCACTGATCTTCACCTCCTACATGTAATGTGCTCAGGAAAAAAGGTTTTATGCTTTGGGGATTACTACAGACATTGCTAATACTTTTACAGTATAAAAAAAATGTACATCACTAATATTAATTAGTAATGTACATTGTAGTTAGACAATTGTATATTCAGTTATATTTAATAATGCACCGACTGCACCTGAAAAACCGTGGTCATTTATAAAGACTGGTGTATGTTTTTTCGTACGTGTGTAATTGGCAATAACACGTGTAAGATGCTCATTATTACTTAAAGTTGAACCGATATAAACGATATGTTGAGCATTTTTTTCTTCGGCATATTGAATACTAAGCGTCGTAATAACCTCACCGACAAGCCCTTGTACAGTTGCAATAATATCTTCAGTTGGATGTTTGACAGACTCTGTAATACCAACTTTCCCAAAATTACTAGCAGTTAAATGCCCATCAATAGGTGTGTCCATTCCTTGATAAATATCCTTTACAAGTAAATCGATACCTTCTCGATTACCTTTAGAGGACAGTTCTCTTATTTCATTATAATCAGTGATGCCAGTTGTAAGCGCTGACAATCCAATCAATGTTCCACCACCAACGCCTGTTCCACCAACACGAACATGCGTATTATCTTCCATATAATGAATTGAAGTACCAGTACCAATATTAGTAATCATACTTCGCTCGAAGAAGTACCCCTCTTTATGCAACAAAAATCGAACGCCCTTCAATGTGGCTTCAAACTCTACTATATAATGAATCGATTTCATTGTTTTGATGACATCCAGTAATTGTTCTGTACGCCCTCCCGTAACACCAATATCTTCAATATCTGGATGATTAATAATCCAATTCTGCACAGCTAGCAAATCATTTGACGGGAAAGTTGTTAAAACGAGCTCATTATACTCATCTAAATAAGCAACTTTTGTCAATGTTCCGCCTGCATCAATACCTATAGCCTTTGGCATACCATTCTCCTTTGACTTTACGTACAATCTCTATTTCAGATGGTGAGATATATACTAGATTTTGCTTGTATTCAAAAGGCGTTTGAAGCCAGTTGAATAACGTTCATGCCTCCACAAATGTACGGATTTTGCAAGAAGTTATTGTGCCAAAATCCGATGAATTGTATTTCAGTACCGAAAGCAAATAAACAGCTACAAATGTCTTCTGCGCGAAATCGCAGCGGCAGCAACAAATGTTTTCTGTGCGAAAGCGCAGCGGCAGCAACAAATGTTTTCTGTGCGAAAGCGCAGCGGCAGCAACAATTACTCGAAAAGTGAAGTTGTATCTTTGTCCTTCCTAAACTTTAACGCTGTTGAAATAAATGTGCAATAACTTAGCAAACTTTCATGAAAAAAACTCGAAAAATATCAATTTAATTTCTATTAATCACATGATTTTCGTCGCAGTTTTATTACTTTAACATTATTCTACTATAAAAACAAAAGAAGTGAACATGCAATGACACTCGATGCATATTCACTTCTTTGCAATCTCTCTTTGTCTTAATCTATACCATTTGAAAATAGTTGATTATAAATTGAACAATCTGTTTTATCTTTCATCACTTTTACGATACGATATACTTATAGATGTGTTACCATTTGAACGGAGGAATACAAGTGAACGATCAAAAAAAACTTTATAAAGAAGCGATGCACGTTTTAAAGGAAACTAGTCGCACTTTTTATATACCGATTACTTTTTTAAAAAATGATTTAAAATTGTCAGTGGCAGCCGCATATTTAGCAATGCGTTCTATAGATGAAATTGAGGATCATGAAAACCTTTCCAATGATGTAAAATTCGATTTACTTAATGCAACAAGCGAGTTATTAAAGGAACCATTTAATGCTGAAGCTTATGAAGCATTATTAGCGCCATATGTAGATCAGCTACCTGAAGTATCTCTTCGCTTAGCAGATTGGCTTACGTTTTGTCCTGAAGGCTCACGTAAAATTGTCCAAGCTTCCACGAGTGAAATGGCATTTGGGATGGCCAAATGGGCAAAGGCAAACTGGCAGGTGCATACGCGAGAGGATTTAGATGATTATACATACTACGTTGCAGGGCTAGTTGGGACAATGTTGTCCGAGCTTTGGGCGTGGGGTGCAGACATTCAAACAGATCGCGATTTAGCAATTGGCTATGGTCGAGGTCTCCAAGCAGTCAATATTTTACGTAATCAGCATGAGGATATGGATGAGCGCGGAGTAAGTTTCGTTCCAGATGGCTGGACACGTGAAGATTTATTTGCATACGCAGAGGAAAATCTTGCGAAAGCTGATCTTTATATGAAAGATATTAATAAACGAACGGTATTATTATTCTGTCGATTACCACTTGCATTAGCCCATAAAACATTGAAGGCCATGCAAGAAGGTCGTGAAAAAATGTCACGAGCAGAAGTAGAACAAACGGTCGAAGAGGTACAAGGAGACTAGAATCATTGCCTTAACTTAAATGAACCACTTATCAAGTAGACAGTGACCATTATAAAATATTTAAACGGCTTGAGCCTGTATTTCAATAGGCTTAAGCCGTTTACTCTTTTTTTAATTTGTTCATTATTGCAAATCCAATTTATCAAGAAAATTTATACAAGAGTTTGTCATGGATCACAGTTTTCGGACAGGAACTTGGATTTCAAAGGTGATCTCATTCGGTTTATCGGTAATCGTAATATCAAGATGCATAATTTGCAATGCATCCCCAGTAATCTGATAGCTGTTTTTGTTAAGATAATGAAGTATTTTTCTTAAACTTTCTCTACGACTCGATAATAGTTCTCCATTGTAACGGATACACGCAAATAATCCTCCTGGAATCGTCAATTGATATGTATTTGGAATCTCTTCCTTATTTTTCGCCACAATAAAAATAGTGGAAGGTTCCTCAAAACGTCCCAATTTAAGATTCGTTTCTTCGATAATAATGCCAAGTCTGTTGGTAGCAAGAATCGGTGTCTTCTCCGTAAGCATATTCTCTAGATTCAAGACACCATAACAAAGTTCGAAGTTATTATTGATTTTCTCATGCAAGGTAAGTAATCGCCTACTTTTCATTTCACGGAATATGACTTTCTGAAGTTCACTTTCTCTTTCCACCTGTTCTAAATAGGCAATCTTTCCCCTGATGTTTTCTTCCATCTCATACAGTTCTTTTAGATTTGAAACAAGTTCTACGTGTTTGGTTTTCATAATATCTAACGATTTACTGAAATTGCGTTCATTAAGATATTCCTTGATCTCATCTGTAGTCATCCTAAGTTGCCTTAGTTCTTTAATAGTACCAAGAATTTCATACTGAAAAATGGAGTAGTATCGATATCCTGAATGAGGATCAATATATTGTGGCTTGAACAAGTCGATCCGGTCATAGTGGCGTAATGTCTCCGAAGTCAATCCTCGCAGCTTTGCCATTTCACCGATAGTCAGTTTTTCTTTCAATCAGCTTACCTCCTAAAAAATTTATAGACTGCTAAAATTTTTATAGTAGGAGTATAGAAAAACTTACCAAATTCAAAAAAATTTCAAGATTGATTAGTTTACCACACACTTAATAAACTTTATAAAATAGTGATACGTTACATCCTGAATTATTTTCTCGCTTACTTTAATTTCTCCAAAAATCAATTAACATACCTTTACAAGTTGATTGAATCTTCAGTTTGATCTTCAGCGAACTCCTAATTCAAACTATGCAGTCTTTTCTGACTATTTGTCAAGTGCAATTCTGACCGCTTTATTTCAGTTCAACAACTATCCTGTATGGTGTACTTTTTTTATGCTAAGCTTCTATTCTCTTTCTCTTTTAAGACATAGCTGAGCAAATCTAGCATGATGCGAGCCGCTACTTGCCCGGTCATACCGGTAGGATCATAGGGAGGCGCCACTTCGACTAAATCGAATCCAATCACTTCTCCCCTTTTTGCAATCCCTTCCAATAATTCGTTTACTTCATCGTACAAAAGGCCTCCTGGGGAAGGTGTACCCGTCCCAGGAGCGATTGATGGATCCAATCCATCGATATCAATTGTCACATAATATCTTTCTCCAGCTGGTATTTGTGCCAACACTTCTTCAATACCCATTTTTCTCATTTGGCGTGGAGATAGAATCACGCTACCGTAGTCTCTTGCAGCATCAACATCCTCTTTTTTACTACTGCTAATTCCACGAATACCTAATTGGAATATTTTCTGTACATGATCCAACTCCGATAAACGGCGGATGCAGTTCCCATGGCCATATCGCATTCCTGAGCGATGATCTGCCCAATCCAGATGGGCATCAATTTGAATGACATGAAATGGACCTAATTCTTTCAGTCCTTTTCCTACTGCAGCCGTGATAGAGTGGTCCCCTCCTAAAACTACTGGCATAGCTCCTTGCGAAACAATTTTACGGATCGCTTCTTCTGTATTTTCGTGACATTGCATGAGATCTCCATGTACCATATCGACATCGCCGCAATCTACTACTTTCCAATCTGGACCGAGATACATGATATCATTTTCAATGTCATAAGCACCTTCTAATCCGAAACTATATAGCGTCGAACCTTCCCTGATTCCTCGCGGTCCCATTCTTGCACCCGATTTCCATTGGGTACCCATATCATTCGGTACCCCTATGACCGCTACATCAGCATCTAGCTGGTCCAAATCTGTGCAAACCGGATATTTCCCAAACGTACATATCCCAGTAAATGGCAGATTCAAAAATTGTTTCTCATCGTAATTAACCATGATTATTCCCCCCGCTATCATTAACTCTCACGTCTGTAATCCTCCAGCTTATTCTGAAGCTATTGACATATGTTTTATTTCCATCTCATACGTTTTTTGGAACAATTTCAAGTAATCATCTTTCGATAATTTACGAGAATTTGTAATTGTACACAAATGATTAAATGCCCCTTCAGCAAGAAATTCAAAATCATCAGGGTTAACATTATCTAAATCACGGAATTGTGGAATGCCAATTTTACTTGCAAGTTCATGCAACAATACAACACCTTCTTGGGCAATTTCCTCCTGAGTCTTCCCTTCCGTGGTTGCTCCAAGTTTCAACGCAACTGTCGCATGTTTTTCCGGGTTGGACGGAATATTATATTCAAATACATGAGGTAGGAAGATGGAGTTTGCTACTCCATGTGGTGTGTCATACAGCCCTCCAAGCGGTTCTGCCATTGCATGCACCGCACCTAGATCAGCGTGCGTAAACGCCATACCTGCAATCAAGCTTCCTACAAGCATGTTTTGTCTTGCTTCTAAATTGTTACCGTCCTCTACAGCGAGTGGAAGATACTTAGCAATGATTTCAATCGCATAAAGACTGAGTGCATCAGAAATCGGTTCAGCAATATTGCTTGTATAAGCTTCGATTGCGTGCGTCAATGCATCCATTCCAGTAGCAGCGGTAATTGATTTAGGCAAAGACAGCGTCAATTCTGGGTCCACAATCGCCAATTTTGGCGCTAATTTTATATCAAGTATAGCTTCTTTCTGTTTAGTAATCGTATCTGTGATAACAGACCCTGTCGTCACCTCACTACCTGTACCCGAAGTAGTTGGGATACAAATAAGAGGTGTAATATCGCGCTCCAAAAGATTGAAACCATAGCGATCTTTAAGCTCCCCTTCATGCGTAAAAAGTACCCCGATCGCTTTCGCCGTATCCATTGAACTACCACCACCAAGACCTAACAACAAATCGATATTTTCATCTTTGAATTGTTCATAGGCTTTAACGCAATCCACGTCTTTCGGATTCGGTGTAATTTCATCATACACAAGAAAAGGAATTCCTTCCTGTTCCAATGAATCTGTTACCCTTTTTAAAATCCCCGTTTGTGCTAGCCCTTTATCAGTAATAATTAGCGCCTTTTTACCCCCTAGCTCTTTCGCTCTTTTCCCTACATTGTTTACTGTCCCGTTACCAAACTCAATAGAAGTCGGTAAGTTAAAATTAAAATCCCATAACATCAAACATTTCCCCTTTCAATTTTCAAATGACCTTCTATTAACAAACTTCTTTTAGGAGTTACCTTTGTCTTGTTCGTTTAACTTTCAAACCAATTAGTCGGACTGACTTCTAAATTGATATTTATTTGTTTCACTTCCGAAAATTCATCCAAACCGAAAGTGCCTAATCCACGACCGAGTCCGCTCTGCTTATACCCTCCCCATGGGGCTTCATTGTAAGCAAGATTGTATGCGTTAATGTAAGTAATACCTGCTCTAATTTTTTTAATAACCCGTAAAGCTTTAGCACCATCTTGAGAGAAAACCCCTGCTGCAAGACCGTATGGCGTATCATTTGCGAGCTTGATAGCTTCCTCTTCATCTTTGAACTTTTGGACAACTAGCACAGGGCCGAATATCTCCTCTTGGACAATTTTCATGTCAGGCGTTGTATCTACAAATATTGTCGGCTCTACAAAATAACCACGATCAAGCCCACCGCTTGTAATCCGTTTTCCGCCACAAACCAAATTCGCTCCTTCATCGATGCCGATTTGAATATAATTTAGCACTGTGTTCATATGATCTTCACCAACAAGAGCACCCATTTGAGTCTCAGGATCATCACCACGGCCGACACGTATTTTTTTCGCTTTACTAATCAGGCTTTCAACGAACTTGCCATGGATACTTTCTTCAAGGAGCAAGCGTGATCCTGAATTACATACTTGACCCGCGTTCATAAATATTCCAAAAAGCGCATAGTCAACGGCTGTTTCAAAATCCGCGTCAGCGAAGACGATATTCGGCGACTTACCGCCTAATTCGAGTGCAACTTTCTTAATATTTCCTGACGCTGCTTTCATGATTGATCTACCTACTGTTGTACTGCCAGTAAATGAAACCATATCGACTTTATCGCTTTCAGCCAATTCATTACCGACAGTCGAACCTCCTCCGGTTACCAAATTCGCAACGCCCGCTGGAATCCCTACTTCTTCAAGAATTTCGAAAAGCTTAATAGTAGTAATTGGTGTTAACTCTGATGGCTTGAACACAATCGTATTTCCCGCTGCAAGCGCAGGCGCAATTTTCCACGCTCCTGTCAATAATGGGAAATTCCAAGGAGCAATTAGACCACATACACCTACAGGTTCACGGACAATAAGCCCCTGTACCGGATCGGCAACGGTATACGTTTGGCCGTTTGGTTTCGTGATGAGGCCGCCATAATATCGGAAGCAACTCACAGCATCCCCAATATCGAACTCTGCTTCCCTAAGAGGCTTTCCTGTATTCAACATTTCAAGTGTACTTAGTTCAGATGCATTCTCCTCAAGTTTATCTGCAATTTTGAATAAATAGGATGCTCTTTCAGAAGCCGGTATGTCTGACCAAATACCTGCATCAAATGCATGACGTGCTGCATCAATGGCATCCCGCGTTTCTTCAACAGTTGCTCTCGATGCCTCAGCAATCACTTCGTTGTTTGCTGGGTTGATAATATTGCGTTTTTCCTCGTTCACAGAATCTGACCATTTACCATTAATAAACAATTTCAAGTTTAGCATTATACTAACCTCCAATTAATTAGCCATATTTTATTTACATGCACATTTAACCTCTCCTACAAAACAAGAGATTACAATAAGTGGTAGGAGTTTCATAACTTTGAATAAAGCTGTTTTCATTTTCGAAATTCAGCCTTTTCGTAATAACCTCACCCCTTTCAATTGCATATCCTATCTGCAAATAACACGAGAATCATTCCATGTAAGCCTTTACATTTTTATGTCTTCTATAAGAACATTTTCAGGAATAATCTCCTTATCGAAACTGAATTCAGGCAATCCCTGTCTGAAAAACTTCGTCATATAAATTAAATACCCCATGCCAATCGCCATCCAGATGCCTCCAAGAATCAATGCATCTAACTCTAAGTGAGACCATAACCAAAGCGTAAATCCTGCTCCAATTAAAGGCATGACCAGATAACGCATGTATTCGGTGAAAGAAGAGCGCTTACGGTTCCGAATAAAATAATGGGCGATAACAGACAAATTAACAGACGCGAAAGCAATAAGTGCTCCAAAGTTAATGAACTTAATGACTTGATCGAGTGTCAGTACGATACCGAGCAATGAAATGATGCCAATTACAATAATTCCAGTTGACGGTGTTTTAAAGCGGGAATGGATATGCCCAAATATTTTTTTCGGCAGTACAGAATCTCGCCCCATTGCATACAACACACGGGATGCACTTGTTGTCGAAGCAATACCGGAAGAGAAATTCCCTAAAATTACCGCGGTAACAAATAAGGATTTGAACAAATTCCCACCGACCAAATAGACAACTTCCATAGCTGCAGAATCTGTGTTTTCAAATGCAAAGCTCGGGTGAACCAATTGTGCCAAATAGGCTGATCCGATATAGAGGACACCAATTGTCAACAACATGATGATAATCGCTCTAGGAATTGTTTTTTCAGGATTGATTGTTTCTTCAGACAATGTAGTAAGAGAATCAAAGCCAAGAAAACTGAAACAAAGAATTGATGCTCCTGCCAAAATCACTGGCAATTTGATTTCTGCATTGAACAAAGGCTGAATGGAGAAAAGTGTACTTGCTCCTACACCCGCCAATAAACTTTTGATCGTCAAAATCCAGAAGATGAAAACAAATATGACTTGTGCAATAACAAAAATCTTACCAGTGGATGCGGTGAACTTAACACCTAAGATGCTAGGTATTACAATCGTTGCAGTTAATAGGATAATCCACAGTGCGTGAGGGACTCCAGGGAACATGGCATTTAAAAAAACCGTAGACATTAAACAAGTGACCATTGGTGTCAACATATAATCCAACATGATTGTCCAGCCGATAAGAAACCCAAGTTGTGGATTAATTGATTTTTGTGTGAATGTATAAGCCGATCCAGCGATTGGAAAGGCTTTTGCCATCTTTCCATAACTAAACGCAGTGAACAGGATTGCAAGAAAAGCGATAATATACGCCCCCATAATGACACCTTGGGAAGTGACAGTTGCGATTCCGTATGTATTGAAGAATACCATCGGGTTATTCCATGCAATCCCTAAAAATACAACTTGAGACAAAGTCAGTGTTCGCATTAATGTTTGTCGTTTCATAATAGCTCCCCCATCCACCTTTGTAATTTTAATCTTCTGAATATTCTTATTTCTACTGATATTGACTATAAAGGTTTGTGTTACACAAAGGTCAACAACCAAATTATATTTTTCAGTAATGAAAAAACTCTCCTTAGAAAGACAGCAAAATGCAGTAGTAAGTAGGACTCTAACGAGGTAAAGCTACATATCTTACGAAGGTTATTTTTTTATGATATTACTTTCGATGGGAAAATCTTTTCAAAAAATCCTTTCATGATGAATAGCTACTATTTTTATAGAAATTGATAAATGCTTCACTTTTGAAAGAAGAAAAAATACTCCCCCTTAGCAAACAGATCTTTTATCTGTCTAACTAAGAAGGAGCATCTCACTCTAATATTGGGTTCCTTTAGTTATACGGTATCAAGAAGCTTCACAATCATTTCATAGCTAAAAAAGACTGAAAGCATTGTTAACAACATAAACACTACCTTTTCAGCTTTACTACCCGTTTTTGTAGTAAGAGGTAGACGCACTGAAATAGTTATTGGGAAAAACAGTTTAACACCTTTCTTTGTCGCCATATCAAGGAAAATATGACTTGCCATTCCTAATAAAATACCTAGCGAAATGGATTCGTAAGGTATAAATGTATGTAGGAGCATCCCAACCAAAAATAAAAAAAGCAAACTATGTGTAAAGGAACGATGTCCAAACAGCGAATTCACAGTTTTTGATATGATGGGAAACTTCCTCCCGATTTTACTACCACCATGACAAATATCCGGAAGTAATGCGCCAATAACGCCTGCTCCTACTAAAACAAGCGGATTATCATTAGATATTTGTGCAAAAGCAAGGCTAGCCGTGATGCCTCCAACAATATGTGTATTCCCTTGCATTTATTCGCTCCTTATGTCTCTATATTTTCACCCTTCTTAATTTAACACACCCAAGCGCAAAAGGGAACATATATTCCGAACACACAATCCCTTTTTTATACCTACTCAAAAGATCTCTCATATAAAATTAAAAATATCAGAAACATTTCAGGTTCTCATTGTATATGTAAGATGATTAGAGATAAAGATGAATATTGGAGGTTATTTATGAAATCTATCAAAGGAATTTTGTTTATCATACTAATAATGAGCAGTAGTGCTTTACTGTGGTATTTTGCTACACCTATAGAGCCTATCCAGGCAGTTAACAGGCTCAGTCACATCATTGGAGGCATGGCCATTACAGGCTTCTTTCTTGTCTTTTTGTTAGCAACAAGAATGAAAATTTTTGAGCGTTGGTTCCATGGTCTAGAAAATGTTTATTTTTATCATAAATATTTAGCAATACTTTCACTAGTATTAGTGGTTATTCATGGGCAATTACAAGATCTGGTCCCCCACTGGGATAAAGTACAAAAAACTTCACTCAGCGAATTTGCGAAAGAACTAGGATCACTTGGCCAATATGGTTTCATAGCACTAATTTTGATTGCGCTTTTGGCTAAATTTCTAAAATATGAGCACTGGCGGATCTTTCATCGGTTATTGCTTATCCCTTATGCATTTGGAATTTATCATGCCTATTTTTCTAGCAGATACGATTTATTGCAGCCTACACCTTTAGGAATTTTTACCGCAATAACTGCGACTATTGGATTTATGTCAGCATTATATATGTTGACGATGTATCAAGATATGTTCTTTAAATATAAAGGCAATATTACAGGGATCAAAAAATTGGGCTCCAATGTTATTGAACTGGAGTTAACACTTGATAAAAAAATACCATATCGTCATGGACAATTTATTTTTATCAAGATTTTGCAAGATGGCATAGAAAAGGCGCCTCATCCTTTTTCTATTTCAGGTGGCGACGGAAAAAAAGTATTTGTCTCTATTAAGGCTCTTGGTGATTTCACAAAAAAAGTATATGATTCAGTTCAACTGAATACACCCGTCGCTCTGGATGGTCCTTATGGTCATTTAAACTTTGAAAATGGCACACAACAACAAGTTTGGATAGCCGGTGGTATTGGCATTACTCCTTTTTTATCTTATTTGCAATCACAGCCCATCAATCGTGATATTGAATTATTTTACACTTATCAAGGTCAAGAAAATGCTATTTACAAAGAATTTTTACAAGAATATGCAAAAGCTAATCAACAGTTCAGAGTGAATTTTATTGATACTACTCAAATGGACAGGCTTTCATTAGAAAATTTTTCAGTGCCACCGCAAACAAGTATTTTTATGTGCGGCCCTGAAAAAATGTTAAAACATTTTGCTAAGCAATTGAAATCCCACAATAAAGATTTAAGCGTTGACTTCGAAGCATTTAAATTTAAGTAACAATTATGCCTCTGCATAATTGCGTCCGGAATCGGCTTTGTACTTAGGCCAGTAGATGTTTTTTGCGCGAAAGCGTAGTGGCAGCGGTGGATGTTTGGACACCCGCTGAAAAAAGATTTATCAAAACTCTCTAATTCGAGCAATTTACTTGGAATTTCAAAAAGTATAACGTATAGTAAAATATCATAAATATAAAGGAGATTTTTTTAACCATGACTACAACTAAAAGTTATATAAATAAAGTAATGCACGATCGTAAATCTGTTCGTAAGTATGAGGCAAATTTTAAAATTCCTCAAGCTGAATTAGAGCAATTACTTGTTGAGGCAACAACCGCTCCATCATCAAGCAATTTACAACCTTGGCGCTTTTTAGTGATCCAAGATGAAGCAGTAAAAAAAGATCTACGTTTAATTGCTAACAACCAGGAGCAAGTAGAAACTGCGTCTGCTATCATCGCGGTATTAGGCGATACTGAAATGTACAATCATGTAGAGGAAGTTTATACAAAAAACTTCGAGCTTGGCTATATGGATGAAGCAACAAAAAATATGATGATTGAAAATTCATTAAAGATTTATTCAAACCTTCCTAAAGAAGTACTTAAAAATATAGCTACATTTGATGCGGGCTTAATTTCTATGCAAATCATGCTTTTAGCAAAGGATATGGGCTATGATACGGTTACAATGGGTGGCTTCAATAAAGAGGCTTTTGCGCAGCGCTTTGAATTAACAGATAATCTAGTACCGATCGTCCTAATCGCCATCGGAAAAGCAGCATCACCAGCTTACGGCTCTTCTCGTTTAGCGCTAAATGACATTGCAAAATTCATTTAATCGAAAGATAAAGACTGTATCAATTACGCTTTAGCATCAAACGCCTACTGAATGTAGATAAAATGTTCTTTTTAGAATAAATACGATACACTAAATATAGAATAAAAAAGACTGGATGCGTCAACATCCAGTCAAAGTAACAATCATGCCGCACCATAGCGGCTGACCAAGTTAAAGTTGTAGAAACAGTCACCTTACTTAGCCGGCAGGGTGGCTATTTCTTTTTATTTTGAGAGACAATAATGCTAAGCATCAGTGTCAGTACTGCAATTAGCAAAAGACTACATTGTACTGATCAATTATGCCTCGGCATAATTGCGTCCGGAATCGGCTTTGTGCTCGCACAAAGAACTCCTTTCCGATTTTGTGACATCGCCGGAGGCTTTAACTTCTTTCAGCGAGTGTATGGACACCCGCTGAAAGAAGTTAAACTGAATGCTTCAAATACTGTCAACCGCCTCACCCCCTTTCAAAAGGGAGTTCAGCCGCCACCTGCTTTATGAATTATTGCTATTGTTAGTCTAACAATTTTACGAAATATATTTTACGGAAAATCCTCACAAGATAAAAAATTGCTACTTATGTTTTTACTACTTATATCGTCGGTCAGATGAAAAGCTATACTCTACATCTATTGCTTCAATGAGCATGAATCCCGACTTACGTAATTAGTCTAAAACAAATCTAGAGAGTAGCTCGGTACATTAACCTAAGTCTGACAATTTAGCTAATGACTCTTTCAAAAGCTGTAATTCAGACAGTGACAACGTAACACCCTTCCCCATCTTTGTATGATCCTCCGACCAATCTCTTATATCGTATTTCGGTTCACGACCATTCCAGCTAATTAAATTCAATTCTTTTTTCCAGCCTTTATTGCCTTCCGATAATACCGCAATTGTTTCAACAATTTCGTATTTAATTTCTGCCATATTCATTCCTCCTTATTTTATCTGTAATTAGAACTATATCTTGAAATAATAGGATTATCAAACGTGACAGCATTTGAAATAATTACACTTCCTAAGAAACGTTAAATCCGTCAGCGTTATTCTATGTTCTTCCGTAATAAAATCAAATTAATTTTTTAACTTGTATACCTTCCTTGGCTCCCATAACGTCGTATATCCGTTCATTATTGAGTAATCATATAAATCCACAAGTTTATTATTTTCATATGTATAAAAATAAGTTGGTTCTCTAACAATTGACACTAAATTATGGTTTCTTTCGAGCATGGACTCTAAATAAAATCTAGTTGTGATTTTGTCACTTTTTTGCAAGTTACAATCATTACACGCCAACACTAAATTCCATAAATTATCATTTTGAACAAAGCTCCACGGAATGAAGTGATCCACATGTGTTTTTCGGCGATTAGTTGATAAATCACAATTACAATAGAAGCATCGATTTTGTTCAAATTGTGTAAGCACTTTGTAAAATGTCTCTAAAGAACTGCGCTTTGAAATCACTTCTACTTTTGAAAGCAAAGCCATTGTACTTGTGGCTTCATTCACTTTTTCGAGATATTTGCCCAAATGATAATTTGTTAGATTTGTTAAAACCCGCTGGTATTTTTTCATGAATTGAAAGACAGGATTGTTGAAACGAAAATGTGCATGTTTGATGTCAAATTCATAGAACACCCCTGCTGTATCTCCGTAAAATGCGCCGATTACGTTCTGCTTACAATCTCGCTTCACCTCATTGACGATTTTTAATTGCAACGAATCTAAAACCTGATCGAATTGCCATTCTGAAGGGATAGCATTGTCATTAGCATATTTCTGTAAGATGGTTTGGGCACGAGCGGGTTTATTTTTATTCGGAGATTGCGCTAACTTGTGATGGATTACTAGATTCCAATATATATTTGTGAAAGAATAAAATATTTGATCATAACTAAGTACTAGCTTCTCGTCTACATTGTATAAATTTTCAAGCAATGCTTTAAAAAACACATATTTATAAGAAGTTGCGACTGATGAACGATAGTAAAAATTGTTCAGATGTTGCCAAATCTGATCCTCAGTTACATATTGTTCACGTATTTCACCAACCTTTAAATCATGCGACATACTGCCTCCCCCTACTCCTTCACCTCAATTAAATATATACCTTTCGAAAATCCTCCGCGTTGGCTCTTCTTCTGAGTGCGTATTTGTTCTAATTGTTCGTAAGACACGTCGTACATTTGTATTGCTGTATGTATTAATTCTAAAATATCTGCAAGTTCCTCAATGGCCGCTTTTGGAGAGGCTGCCTCTAGAAATTCTATAGCTTCTTCTTGCATTTTTACTTTTATTTCCTCTAAGTGTTCTCCTTGATCTAATACTCTTATACTACATGTTTTACCCTCTTCTTCAATTACTTGAGGAATTAAATCACGTACTAATTTATTATATACTGGCATGTTATCGTCCCCTTTATTGAAATTAACCGCAAAGAAATTCGTTTTTGTCAGTTTATAATAGACCCTTTACTGATAATTTTTCCATGAGGTAAAAGCTTATCACTATCAATATAAAAAAGATAATTAGCAACACTAAATTATTATACCAAGCTGTCTTGTTCAAACACTCATTTTTTATGAAATCTTCAACGGCTTAATGAAAATGAATAAACCTTTCGTTGCATAATACAAATGCAAGTACAAAAACCTCTTTACACCTTTTAAAGGTTAAAGAGGTTTTCTAGTTATTCATATAATTTTACACTATAGTGTCTCATGGACTTAGGAAAAAATCTTACTTTAAACCCCGAGTTAATGCATCGATACCAATATTTTTTCACTCTACAAAAATCACAATCACTAACACTAAAAAGAAGGTAGCATAAGCATTTCAAGCATTTTTATGCTACAAGTGTATCAATATCATCCTTCTCTCCCGCAACTAAATGATGGGTTGCAAGGCTTACTACAATAGCTACTGCAAAGTTAATAATTACAGCAATCATTCCTGTGCTGATGTCATTAATTACGTGTGGAATGTTCGGGAAAAAGTCAATTAGTTTATGTGATGTTATGGCACCATAAAATACAATTCCTACACCGGTTAAAATTCCTGCCATTGCACCGATTTTGTTAAGAATGCGATTTTTATAAAAACTAAATAGGAGTGCTGGCACAAGTTGTGTTATTAAGCTGTATGACATAATGTTTAAGATTGCTAGTGCATCCCCTCCAGTAATCGTGAAGATAAATGCAACTAATATTATTGCAAACACAAACATTTTTGAAGCAAATAACTGTTGGCGATCTGTTGCCTTTGGTTTCACAAGCTTGTAAAATCCAGTCATTAATCCAATTGAAGCAGACATTAACATAACAGATGCAGGTACTAAAGCAGTTAATAACCCAGCAGCACCGACAACGCCTACTATCCAAGGATCAAATGTTTGAATCGTTAATCGGAGTAATGATAAATCTCCTTCGGCCCCTTGTAATCCTGGAATCTCTACAATGGCTGCAAAACCAATGAAAAATGCGAATAAGAGTAATAGAGTATATAAAGGTAAGGTAATGGCATTTTTCTTCAATGCTTTTGCACTCTTAGATGATAATAATACTGAAAAGGAGTTTGGTAATAAATAGAATCCGAACGCATTTAATATAATGGTGGAGACAAACCAAGAAATACTTAATCCAGAACTAGCGAGAGTTAAGCTTTCCGGTTTTATTTTTTCTACAGCTTCAAATAGAGGTTGTATGCCTCCAAAATAATGGTATGGAATATAAATTCCTAAAAAAACAATGACTCCTAATATCATGATATCCTTTAATACAGCTGTCCAAGCAGAGCCATGGATACCTGAAATGGTAACATAAATTGTAATAATTATAGCACCAATAGTACTTGCCATAATTGGACTAATCCCTCCATAGGAAGCCTCCGAAACAATAATACCTAACCCTTTTAATTGTATAACTATATATGGAATCAATGCGATAGCACCCAAAAATGATACAACTAATCCTAATATCGGACTTTTATAGCGCGAAGCAAAATATTCTGGTTGAGAAATAATATGATGATCTTTAGCATAGTTCCAAATCTTTGGTGCAATCCAATAAGATAAAACATATGCTAAACAAATATATGCAGGTACGTAAAAAGCAGCTGCTCCATTCGAATAAGCCCAACCACTACCACCAAGGAATGTAAAAGTAGTATAAACTTCTCCTGCAATTAGTAGGAAAATGAATAATGTACCAAAACCTTTATTACCAACAGCAAATTCATCGACATTCATTTTTTTACCATGTGTTGCTCGGATACCAAGGAAAAGAGCAATCAATGCAAATGCAAAGATAATCAGTAAAGCTATATTCATTATTCATCGCCTCCTTGGTTTTCAGGATCCAATTTATACACAATCGCTAACACTAATGACGATAAAATCATCCATAAGATAATCCAGAACAGGAGAAAAGGTAAACCAACAATATAAGGCTCTATTTTATTCGCAAAGCGCAAACATAAGCACATTCCAATAAACGGTATCACCAATAACAGTTTAATGTTTTTCATATAAGCCTCCTTTGAATTTCTTTTTTATCGTACAAAAGAGTAGTGAAACCCTCAGTTTAACGAGAATAAGCGTGGAAATTTGACGTTCAAAACACGGACTCATAATGTATAAATGTCTTTTCTACGGATACGAGCAATTCAAATGGACAGCTTGAAATTTTTATTGTCATAAGAGCCCCCCAGCCTCATTACTATATTTTCGTTTTAGAGCGTTCGAAAAGAATATCGCCATCTAGTATTGTTAATTCGACTTGAATATCTTTTATTTCTTGTGGAAGGGCTTTCAAAATACTTCGATCAAGTACAATCATATCTGCTAATTTACCGGGTTCTAAACTCCCCTTTATATCCTCATCAAAACTTGCATATGCACCGTTATAGGTATATAGACGAATAGCTTCAAGAACATCTATTTTTTGTTTTTCACCAAATGAAGTTCCATTGGCAGTGAGTCGATTGACCGCGTCATGAATGCCCATAAACGGATTGTAAGTTGTAACTGGTGAGTCTGACCCAGCAGCAGCAATAATTCCTTGATCAATAAAGTCTCGTGCAGGGTACATAAAGTCCGTACGTTCACCGTAATTCGTTAAATAACTTTCACCAAACTCATACGGAAATGGTGGATTAGGTATTGGAATCACCTTTAACTCTTTCATGCGTTGCTGTAAATCGGGGCTTGAAATTCCAGCGTGTTCAATGCGATGTCGATGATTTTCACGAGGATTTTCTTTTAAAGCTCGTTCTACAACATTCAAATACTTTTCAATTGCTTGATCACCCTGTGCATGTACAGTAATTTGATAGCCTAATTCATGTGCTTTACCAAGTACTTCATAAATTTCATCCTCAGTGTAATATAAGATTCCATGATCGTCGGGATTACTTGTATAACCTTCACGGGTAGCAATAGTCGGGCCAGTACTACTACCATCTGTAAACAATTTAGCAGGACCCACTTTAAAGAATTCATTTCCAGTTCCAGTTAATACCCCAGATTCCATCATATTTAATGTGAACTGCTTACAGTCACTTATACTAGCAATCATCGCATAGACACGAATTTTCAAGTCTCCTTTTTGGGAGGCTAATTGTAACATTCGGTAATTTTCTTTTGTAAACGTTCCAGCTTCATGAACGCTTGTAATGCCAACTTTTAAGAAATGTTGCTGCGCGATTTGAATGGCTTGATAAACTTCTTCATTTGAATAAGTTGCTAACTCATTAAACTGCATATAAGCATTTTCAATCAATCGTCCAGTTAGTTGACCTTTAGCATTTCTTTCAATTAAACCCCCTTGAGGATCAGGTGTTGTTTCGTCAATATTTGATAGACGTAAAGCAAATGAATTTACAATTCCGATGTGACCGCAAGTACGAGTAATGACAATCGGGTTGTCTATCGTAATGTTGTCCAATTCTTCAAGAGTAGGATATCGCTTTTCCTTAACAGTTCGTTCATTGAAACCCCAAGCACGAATCCACTGACCCTTTGGTGTAGTAGCAGCTTTGTCTTTTAAAGCAGTCAAAATTGCATCTATAGAGTCCAACCCAGGCTCTTTACAGCTAATACTGAGTTGAAAAGTACCATACATAACCAGATGTAAGTGAGCATCAATAATTCCAGGTAGAATTGACTTTCCTTCCAAGTCAATTACTTGTGTAGAATCACCAATAAAATCTTTAATCTCCTCATTTGAACCAACTGCTACTATTTTGTTATCAGAAATCGCTAGAGCCTCTCGGATAGAATCTTGTCCATCTACAGTAATTACTTCACCATTAAAAAAAACAATGTTCGCTTGCATCTAAATCCTCCTTATAATATAAATTGAATATTCAGAAAAATAAGATTGTGTTAGTCTATTCATTTATTTTACTAAAAATAGATTGTCTTATATTTTTACAAAAGGTAATTAATTTTACTTTTTTTAGACAAAAGGTTAAAAGAGTTATTATTAAGTAACTATAAAATGCCTATTTGAAAAAAAGATTAATCAAAATAGGCTATATTATGTGCATGCTAATATTACTTCTAGATTGAAAAACACATTTATGCTGTTCCTTATAAAACGTCCCAGTCAGATTTAGCAAAATAAAGATCAAATAAAACCATCGCACACGTATTTCGTAATGTCAGATATCATAGGATGTACAAAATAAAATGCTTCAAATAATTTAAAGCTAATTCATCACTCCCGTACAGTATTAGTAAAATCTAGAATAGAAAAATTTTTATAAAATGATTCTTCACCACTAGACTCCTAATAATTCCAAATTCATTTTTTACAATTCAATCAATCTTTTATCAAAAATTCATCACTGAAGTAAGATGTATCTTTCTCAAAAATAGTATATATGTATGATTATCGCCAAATACCTAATATTTACCAGTATAGATTTAACACCTTAGTATTGTTATTATTATGAAGTATTTTTTTGAAAGGAGGTTTTCCAATGTACAATTCTTATAATTCTAATGATTTTGATGAATTTTTTGGTAGTTTGTTTATCATCCTTTTTTTACTTGTTCTTGTGATGGGTATTGCAGGCTATATTATTAGTTCACTTATTTATTATCAGGCATCTAAAACAAATGGCTTTGATGATCTTGCCTATGTTGCTTGGATTCCTATTATTAACGTTTATAGCCTTTTCTTATTAACAGCAAAGGGTAATGATGACGCAACCGTTCGTGCCGAAGCGTTAAAGAATGTTTTAATTTATGGTGGATTATTACTTGTTTCATTCATCATTCCATTTATAGGTATATTCGCTTCCTTTGGTATTTGGATTTATGTTATGTATTTCACATATCGCCTATTTTATCGTTGGTCTGGTGAGCCTGGGAGAGCTGTACTTTATATTATTTTATCGCTCATTACATTCGGACTATTCTATTTTATCTACGGCTTAATGAAAATGAATAAACCTTTCGTTGCATAATTACATATGCGAAATAGAAAACCTCTTGACCCTTAAAAAGGATTAAGAGGTTTTCAACTTATTCACGTAACTTTACACTATAATGTCTCATGGACTTAGGAATACCTTTTAATGCAAGCATCCCACTATAGACTAAAAATCTTATTCTACATTCTAAAAAGAAGACACTAGGAAGCTCTTCTATTAAAGGTAAGAGTTCCGCAATCACTGTTCCCGTCTTTATAAAATCTTTTGTTGATTGTTCATTATGTAGCCTTTCTATCGTCTCTATAATAAGTGGATCAAAATAATTTTCTGGAACCCCTTGTATTTCATTATTAATCCATAAGCGCAGAACATCGTTAGTTTGTGATAATGTTTCCCATTCATTGTGGAAAATAAGACGAGCCTGGGTAGTTAACGGCTTATTTTCTGCTATGTTCATAAAAAGCTGGGCCAATTGCTGTGAACTAAGATGACTTGTCGGACAATGAGTCTTATTATGTTCTGTTGTATTAATAAGAAAAATCTCATTTGATTTATCTCGCAATAAATAGAGGAAAAAACGGAGCCCACATTGTTCATCGGCATTATTACCATACCAAATATAGATAGGAACATGATTTGAAATATCTTCTATTTCACGCAATGTATTTGTAAACTTATTTTGATAAACATCTTCCTGTCCATCGTTAATATTTTCAAATAACCAATCATTTCGAAACGCTTGACCCCTTTTCTCCTCTAGCTTCCACAATGGTCCAATTGAGAAGCAATCAGGGAATCCAATCACATGTTTAGGTGGTGCAAGGACTACTCTCACTGAACCAGCAGCAGATTCAGAGCTCACAATATGAAATGCCTGCGTTGTTAAACGTTGGTCTACAGAACGATGTTGTTGAATACAGTCATTGATGATTTCTACTATGTCGCTTAATTTATCTTGCTCAAGCCAGAACCCCCACCCCTCAATTGCTTCACTTTCTTCATGGTTGAATGTTTCAAATTGAGCATGATGCTGTAATTCAAATGCCTTCCATTCACTATAATCCATCAAATCCGATGCGTTCAGATAATTATGTGTTTTAATTCGAAAGACAAAAACCGTATTTAATTCCATTAAAAAATAAATAAATGGATAATTTACTTTCGATTCCATAACTCAGCACCCCCTTAAATGAAAATCTTACCATATTAAAAAATTGATTGAGAACTATTCGTTGTATTTTCTACTCTTTTACGACATTTTACTTATTAAATACCTTCTTCTTATCGAAAAAGAAGTTAGATAACAGAAAAAATATGCTATATTATAGTTAGAAAATTTAGAATTTCTAATTTTTAATTACAAAGGGGTTTGATGATTGTGTATGAAAATATTTTAAGACATCCAGGACCTACGCCTATTCCGAAAAAGGTTCAGCTTGCGATGAATCGCGATATTATTAGTCATCGCAGCAATGAATTTGTGGAGCTTTACCGTGAGACCATTGAATTAGTAAAACCTGTTTTCGGGACAAAGCAGGATATTTTACTCCTTCCATCAGGTGGTACGGCCGCTTTAGAGGCTGCAGCGGTTAACACTGTTTCTGCTGGCGAAAATGTTGTTGTAATTACTGTTGGAGCATTCGGAGACTATTTTGTTTCGATTTGTGAGAAATACGGCTTTCATGTACATAAGCTTGAAAAAGAATGGGGACAAGCATGCACAGCTAATGAGTTACGAGAATTCTTGCAGCCGTTAAAAGATATTAAAGCTGTTTTTGTCACATATAATGAAACTTCGACGGGTATCTTAAACCCAATTGCTGAATTAGCACAAGTTGTTCGTGAGGAAACGGATGCATTATGTATTGTCGATGGTGTAAGTTGCTTAGGTGGAGCTCCTGCTGAAATGGATACTTGGGGAATCGATATTCTTGTTACTGGATCTCAAAAAGCGATGATGTTACCTCCAGGACTTTCTCTTGTCAGCGTTAGTGATAGAGCTTGGAAAGTTATTGAAGATAATAAAGCACCATCCTATTATTTAAATTTATTAAGCTATCGTAGCTGGGCAGAAAAAGGGATGACTCCAAACACACCTACTGTCACACTAATATATGCACTCCACGAAGTTTGTAAACTTATAGAAGAAGAAGGCGGCTTCGCAAAGACAATTGCCCGCCATGAGCTAATGAAAAACATGGTTCGTCATGCCATGAATGCCCTTAATATTGACCTTCTCACTTCTGACGAACATGCTTCGCCGACCATTACTGCGATTATGGCACCAAAAGGGATTTCACTCGGTGACTTCTTGTCTCATTTAAAACAGCAATATCATTTAGATTTCGCTGGAGGACTCGGTCATTTGCAAGGTAAAATTTTTAGATTCGGTCATATGGGCTATTGCTTCCCGAGTGATATTTTACAGGCCGTTTCTTTAATGGAAGCAGCACTTCAAGACTTTGAATATGACTTTGAACCAGGTGCAGGTGTACGAGCAGCACAGGAAGTATTTTTAACAGCTCAGCGAAAACAATGCCGCGATAAAGTGAGACTTTAATCAGAGATTTCCACCGATGATTTGTCTTAACTAATCGGGATAATATGGGTAGTTATTCTCCATTTTACTGCTTGCTAATGTGGGAAAAAGCTTTAAACCTCCAAATCTATGTATGGATTTGGAGGTTTGTTTATTTATTTGAGTTAATTTCATAAATTTAATCCCTATAGTTTCAATGGGTCCGAAACAAACTTTTCGTTAGGGCCTTTTTTATTGAGGCTTGGACATAAATATTCTCGAGAAAAAGTGAAATCGCGGCGTCGATTTCACTTTTTTTGAAAGATATTAATAATTTACAAAATTTATTTAAGTAATGTGAGAGTTGTTGCGATTGCATTGTCAATAAATGATTTTTGTGGTTGAGATTTCATCATGACCGTTAATCCAATTAACGCCACAATTAGAGCCTGTGCTAAAGACTTTGCATCCGTTTCTTCCTCTAACTCACCCGATTGAATTCCTCGTTCAATTGTCTCCTGAAAAATGACGGCTAAATAAAGTTGATGTTCTCTCGTTAAAATTTCAAATCTCTCATCATGAGGAGCTAGTTCAACCATTGTATTGATGCAAAAACAGCCTTTACTAAGATCTTTCGTATATTCAGCAGCAATCACTTCTTCAAAAAAAATAGCAAATGCCTGTTTTACAGAGGTATGACTTTGAAGTCTAGCTCGTATATCAGTTGCACGAGATGTCGTATATCTACGAAGTGCTGCTTCGAATAGTTCCTTTTTATCACCAAAGGTTGAATAAATACTCGGACGTTGAATCCCCATTCTAGAAGTGAGATCACTTAAAGAAGTAGCTTCATAGCCCTTCTCCCAAAATAACTGCATGGCAGCCTCTAAAACTTTTTCCTCATCAAATTCACGGGTTCTTGCCATATAAAATACACCTCCATTGTTTAAGAGTTAGTGAGTTTATCACTATAAAAATTTAAATACCAAACAGTATGTAAACATTGTATAATCAGCTGCTTTTATTGTCAATTTTCGTTGTATTAGGTAAATGGAGATTAAAATAATTTCAATCAAACCCTTGACATTATAAATAACCCTAAGATATATTTACCAATAATTATATTATACCGATCGGTATGTTATAATTAAAAACCAATAACGAAAGGAGGATACGGTGTGGACAATGATCCGAAGCAAGAAACTGGTGCATCTGTGATGAATCTACAGCCTTCTATGTCTAGAGCTGTAACTTTATTATTCGCAACAGCCTGTGGAATGTCTGTCGCCAATATTTATTTCGCGCAGCCGTTGCTTGATCAATTGTCTAATGAATTTAATATTGATCACTCAACAATAGGTGTTGTAATTACCATCACGCAGATCTTTTATGGGTTGGGCTTATTACTTCTAGTGCCTCTTGGAGATTTACTAAACCAACGACGCTTGATTATCGGACAGATGCTACTATCTACAACGGCTTTGGTTATAGTTAGTACTGCTTCTTTTAGCGTGGTGCTTTTTACAGGCATGGCCTTAGTAGGTCTACTTGCTGTTGTGACGCAGACACTTGTGGCATTTGCAGCAACTATGGCTTCCCCTACAGAACGTGGACGTGTCGTTGGCATTGTCACAAGCGGGATTGTCATTGGCATTCTGCTCGCTCGAACCTTCGCTGGTCTATTAACAGACCTTACAGGATGGCGTTCCGTCTATCTAGTTTCTGCCACCCTTATGCTTGTAATGGTTTGTATATTTCTGAAGGTGTTACCAAAGGTGGAGCGTGAAGTAAAATCACTCCCCTATCATCAGCTAATTAAATCTGTGTTCACTCTGTTTATGCAAGAAAGAACATTACGCATCCGCTCAGTTCTAGCCATGCTAATTTTTGCTGATTTCAGTATTTTGTGGACCCCACTTGTTCTGCCACTTAGTGCACCACCATTAGCTCTTTCACATAGTGTAATTGGCGCATTTGGTCTCGTTGGAGTGGCTGGTGCACTAGCTGCAGCACAGGCCGGGAAACTGGCCGATCGAGGTTACGGACAAAGAACGACAGGTATTGCTTTAGTTCTATTACTCATTTCATGGTTGTTTATCAACTATCTAGAACAGTCTTTATTGGCATTAATTGTAGGTATTGTGTTGCTTGATTTGGCTGTACAGGCAGTACATGTCACTAATCAGACGATGATTCTTCCATTACGTACAGAGGCACGGAGCCGACTTACCGCTGGATATATGATGTTTTATTCCATCGGCGGTGCTGGCGGCTCAATTGCTTCTACACAGATGTATGCACACTTTGGTTGGGAAGGGGTTTGTTTCCTCGGATCTTTAATCAGTGCAATTGCCCTTATTTTTTGGGTTACAACTAAATCGTTTACAAAATATTAAATTTGACTAGGAGAGATAACAAATGGAAATAGGAATTACCTCTTTTGTAGAAACAAAACCAGATGTTCATAGTGGTGAAGTGATTAGTCATGCACAACGTTTGCGTGAAGTGGTTGAAGAAATCATCCTTGCAGATCAAGTCGGGCTGGATGTGTTTGGTGTTGGCGAGCACCATCGAGAAGATTATGCTGCATCCTCTCCAGCAATGGTGCTATCTGCTGCAGCTCCACAAACAAAAAAGATTCGGCTTACAAGTGCGGTAACAGTTCTATCTTCAGCTGATCCTGTACGTGTCTTTCAGGATTTTTCCACATTAGACGGACTATCAAATGGGCGTGCTGAGATTATGGCAGGTCGTGGTTCCTTTATCGAATCCTTCCCCTTGTTTGGCTACAATTTAAATGATTATGATGAACTATTTGAGGAACATTTGGACTTACTCCTCAAAATCCAAGAGTCAGAAAAAGTAGTATGGGAAGGTAGATATCGACCAGCAATCAATAATTTAGGTGTGTATCCAAGACCTGTTCAAAACTCCTTACCAATATGGGTTGGTAGTGGAGGAAATCAACAATCTGCCATCCGTGCCGGACTTTTAGGATTACCACTTATGCTAGCAATCATTGGTGGCAGTCCAATGCAGTTTGCACCTATCGTACAGCTCTATAAAAAGGCAGCTGCTCAAGCAGGGCATGATTTATCAAAACTTCAGGTGGGATCTCATTCAATAGGTTTTGTTGGCCCGAATACTGAATGGGCAGCGGATACGTTTTTCCCATCAACAAAGGCGGGCATGAATAAATTGGGCAAAGAACGGGGTTGGCGATATTATGATCGCTCTAGCTATGATGCTGCACGAAGTTTTGAAGGGGCGTTATATGTAGGTGATCCAGATACAGTTGCTGAAAAAATCATCCACCTTCGTAAACATGTAGGGATTACACGTTTTATGCTGTACGTACCATTAAGCACAATGCCACATGATCAAGTTATGCAAGCTATAGAATTGCTCGGAACAAAAGTTGCTCCTCGTGTACGTGAGGAAGTTGCCAAATGGGAAGCGGGAATGGCACTAGAAGGACATCCATTTCTTTAAGATATCATTATTTAACAGGAGGAATTTATATGCCGATCAGTAACCGGGTCTTTCCAGAATTAAGACAGGCTTACTCCCAATTTCCGGGATTTCGGTTGGAGAAAGATTTAGAGTGGAGCCGAAGTCTCTTGTCCAACCCACCTTCAGAGAAGTCAGAACTTGTCCACACATCAAATCGTATGATTCTCAGAGGTGATGGCGACGAGATGTTGGTTAAAATTTATGAACCTGTTGAACGAAATATTAATCAACTTCCAGCGATGCTTTGGATTCATGGGGGTGGTTTCGTTATGGGACACCCTGATATGGGTGATATTTTATGTGAACGCTTTGTTCGGACTGCTAATTGCGTTGTCGTTTCGGTTGATTATCGACTTGCTCCTGAGTATCCCTACCCGGCGGCTATAGAAGATTGTTATGCAGGATTAGTATGGATGACAACCGAGGCAACATCCCTTGGCATCGATGTTAAACGGGTGGCGATTGCAGGCGCAAGTGGTGGCGGAGGGCTAACAGCAGCTCTAGCTTTAATGGCCCGCGATAAAGGAGGACCCTCAATTATTTTCCAGATGCAACTGTATCCAATGCTTGATAACCGAAATGAAACACCTTCCAGCTACGAGATAACCGAGGATCATGCAATATGGAGTAGAACTAATAATTTGACCGCTTGGGGTATGTACTTAGATGAGGAAAAGGACACCCATGAGCTATCTCCGTATGCGGTCCCTTCAAGAGCAGATAACTTAGCAGGATTACCTCCAACTTATACATGTATAGGTCAACTCGATTTATTCCGAGATGAAACCATTGATTACGTGACACGTCTTGCCCAAGCAGGAGTAGATGTTGAATTCCAACTCTACCCTGGTAGCTGCCATTGCTTTGAAGTCTTTGTGCCAGATGCGGAAGTAAGTCAACGAGCTAGTCAGAATTATTTAGATGCTATGACACGCGCTCTTTATTCTTAATATCGAAAAACCCTAAACTTCAAATGAAGTCCTCTCCCTACCGGCTGATTTGAAAAAGTCAGACTGCGTAAGAGAACTATACACCTAATTAAAATTGCAATTTATGCCAATACTTCACGGTATGATCGACTGAATGATCTTTTACAGCCAGAATTATGAATATGAGTGCATTTTCAAAAGCTAAAAGTGTTATAGTAATAAGCACGTTATAAATTGAGAAGTTAAACGGTATGAAATATTTTAAACCACAAATGCAACAACTTATGAAAGAAAACCGTGAATTACATGATCGCCTAAAAGAGTTAATGTCCGAAATGGATTTGCAAAAAAATTATGCTTTAAAAGCTCTATATCATGCTGAAGTAGCGGACGGTGGACGCTATCAGCATGATTATCAAGCGTTAGACTATTTATATAAATAACTCTAAATGAGCAAAAAAACTTCCAATAATTCCCTTTAAACAAAATAAAAAGACAGAATCCACTCTTTGGTTAAAATGAAAGTTCTCACACAACCATCCACCAAAGGAGCGTATCTGTCTGATGATAGATGAACACATCACCAACAAATCAATAAAAAGTTTCTTAATTGGCAATTGCCGTTTTACTTTCATAAGCCTTTTTCACAACATTTGTAAGCGCCAAATACTACACATCTTCTAATGAAATAAAACACGATGTGATGTTTTGAATAAATTTGCGATTAAATTAATCAATTGTGCCTTGGCATAATTGCGTCTGGAATCGGCTTTGTGCTTAGGCCTGTGTGAGGGCCGACACGACGTCGGTCATTTCGGTAATGCCACAGGACGTGGCGTTTTTACCGATGCAGGTCAGTTAGCAGTTATCGCATGGATGCGATGGTTTTAGGCTAACATCCCCTAAGAACTCCTTTCCGATTCCATGACATCCGCCGGAGGCTTTAGGCCAACATGATGTTGGTCACTCAGTCGTCGCCACAGGACGTGGCGATCTTAGACTGAGTTCTTCTATTTCAGCGGGCGTTTGGACACCCGCTGAAAAATAGCTTACATTCGCATTCATCTCACCACCTATAGAGGTGGGAGACTTCTGCTGAAATAAGTTAAAAGTAATAAACGCAAGAATGTTGATTCCGATAGCATTCTTGCGTTTTCTCTTTAATTAACTACCTTAATCTTTAATTCTTGCTACTTCATTACCTTTGCCATGTATTCCTCACGCATTTCCACCGGCACCATACTTCCACCTGTCGCCCATACAAGATGGGTAGCTTGCTCCATCTTATCAACTAAATCATGCTTTTCTAAATAACTTTGTCCATTTTTCATTAACTGAATCGGTCCGAACATCCCTGCATGCGCAGATGGCTCTAAAAATAGACCTTCCGAATCCATCGCTAAACCGAGAGACGTAAATAATTCTTCATCTTTCACTGTATAACAGCCGCTAATATATGTTTCCATCACTTTACCAACAAATTTTGATGCACGACCAACAGCAAGGCCATCTGCTTCAGTTTTATTATTAAGACCGATATCTTCTACACTGATCTCATCATGTAAACCAGTCATTAAGCCAATTGTCATACAAGGGGATGCTACGGGCTCCGCGAAGAAGATATGGGCATGCTCTCCAAAAATTTCACGTATGCCGTAGGCAACTCCCCCCGGTCCTCCACCTACACCACACGGCAAATAAACGAACAATGGATGGGCTTCATCCACAGTAATATTCGTCTTTTCAAACTGTGCTTTTAAACGCTTCGCCGCCACTGCATAGCCAGCAAATAAGTCCTTTGAATTCTCATCATCAATAAAATGACACATAGGATCTTGTTCAGCCTCTTGACGACCTTTTTCTACGGCAACGCTATAATCAGCCTCATATTCAATAACTGTCGCACCTTTTTCACGCAACAATGCTTTTTTCCACTCTTTTGCATCACTCGACATATGTACAACGACATTAAAGCCGAGTTTTTTGCCCATAATGCCGATACTTAATCCTAAATTACCTGTAGAACCTACGGCAATAGTGTATTGCTGAAAGAACGATTGAAAGTCCTCTGTTGCTAATACTGCATAATTATCCTCTATTGTTAGTTTGCCACTAGCGATTGCAAGCCGCTCTGCATGCCTTAATACTTCAAAAATACCACCACGGGCTTTAATAGAGCCGGAAATCGGCAAGGCATGATCGCATTTTAAGATAAATTGACCTGGTATTAAAACATCAAATTCCTTTTCAAGAGCTTTCTTTATTAAAGATATATCTTGTATAGATGATTCAATAAGTCCTTTGCTTTCCAAAAGCTCTGGAAATGCTACAATTAAATAAGAAGAAAAGCGTTGAAGTGTTTCTTCCGCATCCTCCACTTCCTTCATTGAAAAAAGATTTGTCTGTGCCTGATCTTTTCGATTTGTATTTTCCCAAAGCACAGTATCATGATTTGCTAGCTCTTTTAGTCTCGGGAATTGATTCAATAGTTCGTGTTTAAGTTCATTTTTCATCTTTAGATTCCTCCATTTTTTTAGCTAAAATTGCTCGTTCACAAATTTGTCGAAATTTCAATTCGAACGAAATATTGTTTTCTTGTGTTCGTTTTTTAGGTCCTCTCGTACGTCCACCAGCACGTCTAATTTTTTGTCCAACATGGCGCATTTCGAGCAAACGTTCGATATTTTCATTGGACATCTCTCGCCCATTTTGATCGATTGGATAACCTCCTCTTGCCAAAACCATAGCTGCTAAACCGTAATCCTGTGTAATGACAATATCATGCTTTGAAAGCGCATTCACAAGCGTAAAATCAACCGAATCTGGACCCTTAGGAACCATAATTGTTATTACATTATCACGTTCGATACGGTGGGATGTATCGCAAAACAAGATTGTTTCAATCTCAAACTCAGATGATATAGATAGCGCTAAATCCACGACTGGACAGGCATCAGCGTCAATTAAAACCTTCACAATAAAGCATCATTCCTTTCTCATAATTAGATAGATCATTCACATCTTTATTATTTCGATATAACAAATTCCCCCTTTCATTTGTTCAATTTTTCACAAACTTAAGACTGTTGGAAAAAGTATTTTATTGAATAGTGCGAAAAATAGATATACGATACAAATATCAAATAACTGGAGGTTTTTTACTATGACAACTACAACTGTAAGCAACGAACAATTAGCAAAGGAATACGTTGATGGCGTATTCGAACAACTAAAACAACAAAATAGTTATCAAGCGGAGTTCTTACAAGCAGCTGAAGAAATTTTTATTTCATTAGTGCCTGTATTTGCACAACACCCTGAATATATTAAAGCCAATATCTTATCTCGTATCGTTGAGCCAGATCGTATCATTTCCTTCCGTGTAGCTTGGCAAGATGATAACAATCAAGTTCAAGTAAACCGTGGTTACCGTGTTCAATACAGCAACGTAATGGGGCCATACAAAGGCGGTCTTCGCTTCCACCCTTCCGTAAATGAATCAATTATCAAATTCTTAGGCTTTGAACAAATCTTTAAAAATGCTTTAACAGGCCAACCAATCGGTGGTGGTAAAGGTGGTTCAAACTTCGATCCTAAAGGTAAATCAGATTCAGAAATCATGCGTTTCTGTCAAGCATTCATGACTGAATTATACCGCCATATTGGTCCAGATGTCGATGTTCCAGCAGGGGATATCGGTGTTGGAGCTCGTGAAGTTGGCTATTTATGGGGCCAATACAAGCGTTTAACAAAAGCAAACGAATCTGGTGTATTAACTGGTAAAACTCCTGGTTATGGTGGTTCTTTAGCCCGTAAAGAGGCAACTGGTTATGGTACTGTATATTTTGTAAATGAAATGCTAAAAGATGTCAACGATTCCTTCGAAGGTAAAACAGTTGTAGTTTCTGGTTCTGGTAACGTTTCAACATATGCTATTGAAAAAGCACAAGCTTATGGCGCAAAAGTTGTTGCTTGCTCTGACTCTTCAGGCTATGTTTACGATCCAGAAGGTTTAGACCTTGATGCAATTAAAGAAATTAAAGAAGTAAAAGGCGATCGTATTTCCACTTACTTAAACTATCGTCCAAATGCTACATTTACAGAAGGCTGCACTGGTATCTGGACGATTCCTTGTGACATCGCGCTTCCATGTGCTACTCAAAATGAAATTAATGGCGTTTCAGCTCGTACATTAATCTCTAACGGTGTAAAAGCTATTGGTGAAGGTGCAAACATGCCATCAGATCTTGAAGCAATTAACGAATTCTTAAATGCGGGCGTATTATTCGGTCCTGCTAAAGCGGCTAATGCCGGAGGTGTTGCTGTATCTGCTCTTGAAATGGCGCAAGATTCAAGTCGCGTATTCTGGTCATTTGAAAAAGTAGATGCTAAATTACATGAAATTATGAAAAACATTTACGCGGACAGTAAAGCAGCTGCTGAAAAATATGGTTACCCTGGGAACCTTGTAGTAGGCGCGAACATCGCAGGCTTCATTAAAGTTGCTGATGGTATGCTAGCTGAGGGCGTATATTAATACTAATTTAGAATCCTCTTAATCTACCGTAAGATGATAACGAATATTCGTTATCATCTTATTTTTCGTTAGAAATAAAGTTAAATACCATAAAAAACAACTCTTAAAACGAACATTTTTACTATTAAATATTTAAAATATTCGTGTTATAATATTAGAATACTATGAAATATTGGAGGGTTTTTTGTGGAATTATTGTATACAGGTAAAACGAAAAATGTGTTTCAATTAGAAGATGGTCATTACTTATTAAAATTTAAAGATGATGTAACTGGTGAAAACGGCGTATTCGACCCAGGTGCTAATACTGTTGGATTAACAATCGACGGCGCTGGTTTAGCTGGACTTCGCTTAACTTCTTATTTCTACTCAAAACTAAACGAACAAGGTGTTCCTACTCACTATGTTGATGCAAACTTCAACGATGCAACAATGACAGTAAAGCCTGCAACTGTTTTCGGTAAAGGTTTAGAGGTCATTTGCCGCTTCAAGGCAGTAGGCTCTTTCCTACGTCGCTATGGTGCTTACGTGAAAGAAGGACAAGACTTAGATTCTTTCGTAGAAGTTACCATCAAAGATGATGATCGACTAGACCCTCCTATTTCTGAAGATGCTTTAGCCATGTTAAACCTGTTAACACATGAAGAATACGCAATTTTAAAGCAACGTACAATTGAAATTGCTAAATTTATTGCTGTAGAGCTTGACAACAAAGGGTTAACACTTTATGATATTAAACTAGAGTTTGGCCGCGATGCTAAAACAAATGAAATTTTATTAATAGATGAAATTTCAGGTGGTAATATGCGCGCTTACAAAGGCGAACAATACATAGAACCATTAGAGCTTGAAAAAATTATGTTAGCTGAATAAAAAAACATTCTATTAATATGCCATGCCTGACTAGATACGAGTAATCAAAAAGAGTCGCTTTCTTGCGGCTCTTTTTGTTGATAAGATGGTTATTTCTTTTTTCGAAACTTTTTATTGGATCACTCGTATACTAATTATACGCATAATGCATTTATACTATTATTTTGGAGGTAATTTAATGGATAACTTTAATGAAACATCACGAGAAAGGCTAAAGGTTAATCCATTTTTGTCTATTTGGTTGCATCCAAAGCAAACAACCCGTTATATGATAGAAGAAAAATCAATAGGCTTTGCGATTCTTCTTATGTCAATTGGTTATATTGGTGTTACACTTTCAGACCTTATTGATAAGATATCTTTGATACAATGGTCTCCTTGGCTTATCGCACTAATTTGTGTTATTGTATCACCGATTTCAGGAATAATCGGTACGGCTTTTGTTGCACTAATCGCTTGGCTGTTCGGTAAACTGTTTAAAGGGACAGGTACGTACTCACACTTATTTAAAGGGTTAAGTTTAACTGCTATTCCATTTATAGTACTTATTCCTTTTTATTTAATTTGGTTATTTACATCACCTGAGTCTTTAATGGACCCTGACTTCGCTGGACCTTACCCTTGGATTTTTTGGCTAGCCATTTTAGTAACACTTGTGATTGGTATTTGGTCAATCGTCATTACTATAGGGGTTGTTGCAGAGGCACATCAAATAGCCAATTGGATGGCCTTCTTTACAATCTTAATCCCAAGCATTATTTTCTTCATCTTAATCATTATTCTGATTATTGTTCTCTTTTCCGTTTTGGCATTTTTATGATGTAAAAAAATCTCCCTCTCTCTATGAGTGGGAGATTTTTTATATTCACTGAATGGTCGATTTTCCATTTTAAACTGAAAGGACTGTATTTTGTTGGAACAACTCCGACACACCTGACTCAACAGCTGCACCACTTACAGCTTGCGAAACAATTTCAACAACCCGCTCATCTAACGATTTAGGTACAATATATTCCTCTGTTAATTCCTCATCACTTACAAGAGCGGCTATTGCTTCCACTGCAGCTATTTTCATCGCCTCATTAATATCTGTTGCTCGCACATCCAATGCCCCGCGGAAAATACCAGGAAAAGCAAGTACATTGTTAATTTGGTTTGGATAATCGGAGCGTCCTGTCCCCATAATACGTACACCCCATGCTTTGGCATTTTCATACGTAATTTCAGGATTTGGATTTGCTAGTGCAAACACGACTGGATCTTCATTCATTGAAGCAATATGTGCTTCTGTTAATAAATTGGCTACAGATACGCCGATAAAGACATCAGCACCTTTAATGGCATCGTCCAATGTTCCATGTAATTTTTCTGGATTTGTTAAATGGGCAACCGTTTCTTTAATTGGATTCATACCTTCAGCGCGACCTTCATAAATGAGACCTTTTGTATCGCACATATAAATATTTTTATAGCCCATTTGCACAAGAATACGCAAAATAGCAATACCTGCTGCTCCTGCACCATTAATGACGACCTTCATCGTTGCCACATCTTTTTTCACAATACGATTGGCATTAATCATCCCTGCACCTACTACAATTGCTGTTCCATGCTGATCATCATGAAATACAGGAATATCACATTCTTGGCGCAGACGATCTTCAATTTCAAAGCATCTCGGCGCTGAAATATCTTCTAAATTTACAGCACCAAAAGTGGGAGCAAGCGCCTTCACAATGCTGACGATTTCATCCGTATTCTTCGTATCTAAACAAATAGGAAAAGCATCAACATTGGCAAAACGCTTTAATAAAATAGCCTTCCCCTCCATTACTGGTAATGCTGCCTTCGGACCAATATCCCCCAACCCTAATACAGCCGTACCATCCGAAACAACCGCTACCATATTACCTTTCATTGTATAGTCGTAAACAAGTGATGGATTTCTTTCAATCTCTACACAAGGCGCAGCTACCCCTGGCGAATACGCAAGACTTAAATCATATGAATCTTTCACAGGCACCTTAGAAATCACCTCTAATTTCCCACTATAATACTCGTGCATTTCTAAAGCCTTTTTCATAATATCCATTCAATCCCATCCTTTTCTTTTGAATTATTATATATTCCAGAATCATAATACTTTGTGAAAGTAAAGTCAATGAATTTTCTGTCAATTTTATTTTCTCTACGAAATAACGCCATTTATTATCATTTAAATCACTTCTTCGTTTTGTTATTAACTTCACAATCAATTATTTTGATATAATATATGCATCAGTTTGGTTTATAAAAAATGTACGAATACCGCCATTAAGGCTGCTCAACTTTTCACATAGTATTTTTCTTGTGTAAATGAGAAATTTTTCACAAACGAATGTAAGCGTATCCATTATTCCATCTGATTCCGTCACATTTTCTCCATATTTTTTCACAAAGTTTTTTATTATTATGTATCCTCAAGTATTCTTTTTTACTTTTTGCATCCCTCGATTTCAAAGCAAAAAAAGAGCCCTTATTTTAAGGACTCTTGCGTAAATTGATTGATAAAAGCGGTGATAATATGTTTGGAAGACCACTGTTCTCCCGATACTTTGGTAATAGGGTAATCACGAGAAAAGATTGATTTTGTCATTTCTTCTACCGAATAACCTTTATCAAATAATAGCCTTATATTGCTCTCCATTTCTTCTAAATAAGCAATTTTTTCTTGTATTTTTGCTCGACCATCCGCTAGAAAGCCCGCATGACAGCAATAAACTACTTCAAAATCATAGTTTAATATTTTCTTCAAAGACGCCAAGGTATGTACGATATTTTCTTCATCAAGGACAACCTTAGTTTTCGTCTGTATATACAAATCACCTGTAAACATAGCACCTGTTTCTCGATTGTAAAATGATAGATGATCTGTCGTATGCCCTGGTGTTTCGATAACGTCCCATGTAGCTGAATTCGTTTGGAATGTATTGCCTAACGGTTGAGCAATAAATGCTGGTCGTTCACCCCATAATGCCTGGCGATAAAAAGGATACTCTCCATCCTTTGCACAAACATTTACCGAATCACGATGTATATAGATAGGTACATTTTTATGTTGCTGAATCCATGCTGCATTTCCTGAATGATCCTCATGAGAATGAGTGAGCGCCAATTGTTCAATCTGTATTTCGTTAAAAAAGGATTGGAACTCCTGTGAAAGTGAGTATGAGCCTGTATCAATTAGTAATCCATCCACAAAAAAGCTATAAACACTCATTCCAATCCCCTGAATCGCCACTTTACCGTGAGCACATTGTACATCACGATTTTGTCGAATTTCTATACTTTTCTCTCGTTTAAACATCCTTTTGCCCCCTTTGTAAAAAGAGTGTAGCATAAAATGAATAACCAGTCATTTTATGAATACATCACAACTCGCATCGTTGATTTAATACTCTTTCTCAAACTATACAAAAGGAAAAGTAAACGTAGATTGACGATAACTATTAAAACAACTCCTATTATTAATAGAGAGACCATCTCAAAATATTTTATATTCATTAGAAATGTCCAGCTTGCGGTAACACAAAGTACAATCCTCATATATTGTTTGATAATTTTTGCAGTAGAATCTAGCATATTATATTGTTTCTCAATTTCTACTAAAATTTTGCCGAATTCCAAGATAATGAGTAAATCAACACTTACTGATAACACTAAGTACCATGTCATTGGAAAGGATACAATATTTGCAATTAGAAGTATGAGCCCTATGAAAATAAAATGTTTGGCCAATGATTTACCTTTGAAATAAGATAAACTCTTCATAAATGCTAGATAAATCAATAATTGCTGCACATAAAAGACATATGGATATACAAATAAAAATACTAGTTTTAAGAATAGAGCAATCGTTAGCCACTTTAATAATTTCAATTGCCGATGCTTTTCTGCCAAATCAATCATATTTCTCAATCTCCTCTCTTATTTTTGGAATATTGAATGATGCTTCTCTATGCATCCATATCGGTAACATCCCATCTGGACCACTAATACCAACCTTCGCATGTACATCCATTCCAGAATCATTGAACTTGAATGAGATTAATACTCGCTGTCCCTTTTTCACAGCAATAGGAAAATCCTTTTCCGTATATACAATTTCATTGACTTTCATTTCTGTAAAACTAATACTTCGATTTAATTTTTCAGGTATATTTACTGTATCGAACACCACATCCTGTGTCATAACAAAAGTTACTGTTTCGTCACCAGCAAAACTACCAGATGTCCCTACAAAGCCCTTTAGCTCTTTATCTGAATGGTCAAAATTTATTTGCAATGTCGTCGGTAATTTTTCACCATCATCAAGCACCAGAAATACTTCTTTACTTTTAATCAGTGTCTGTATCTCCTCTTTATTTCCAACAAAATAAGCTTCGCGCATGAACTGATGAGATCCTTCATTCGTGACACCTTCTGGAAAATTTAAAATTCCTTTATTCTCCACTTCACCATAGTACCTGGCTAGTAACGTTAGATTGTCTACTTGTAAATGTTTCACAAAACGTTGGTCATTTTTATTTGTAATGTAATGGATTGTAAAGCCATAGGTCTCATTATTACTATAAAAGTCTTGCACTAGTGGGACCGTGATGGGTCTAGGCAATTGATTTTGCAAATAAAATGCACTATTACCGAGTAAAAGCGTCATAATGAAGCCCATTGCTATACTCAACTTGTTATCAATCCCTTTTCGAATTGCCATTTTCGCAATAAAAATAGTCATGATCATCAGGAAAATGGCAATGCTCCAATACAATATAGGTGAAGATAGACTTTCAACTAATAAACCGCTCGACTGCTGTTGTCGTGTATTATGCTCTCCTACACTTAAAGCTATAAAGCCTCCCGCTGCGATTGTCACAGCAACCGTCAATATTTTAGGCATCCAACGTTTAGACTTTTGTTGTGCTTGTTCAATTCCTTGTAAGCTACGTTTATGCAACGATTTCGGGATATCAATTTGGTCCAATTGCTTTTTAAAGTCGTTCATCCTTGCACCTCCTGTTCAAGCGCTTGCTTTAATTTTTTCAAAGCACGATACAAAATGGTTTTCGTAGTTCCTAGTTTTAGCTGCAAAACTTGAGCCACTTGAGATAATGTATAATCATGATAAAAACGAAGTAAAATTACGTCTTTTTCCTCTTTTGTGAGCTTTGTCATTACATCTTCCAATACCCATTTTTCTGGAATCTCTTCAAATGGCTCTTCTATAATTTCTAACTCAGCCCTCAAATGGTATGTTCTGCCCTCGCTTTTTTAGCAAATCTGTCGCACAATTAATAGCAATCCTCATTAGCCATGTTTTTATATAAGTTACTCTTTGTAATGAATGTATGTAAAGCTGCTGTAAGCGACTTCCTGCACAACATCAAGTGCATCAGCCTCATTTCCTACGTATACATAGGCCATTTTATATAGATCAATCTCAAACTGTGAAAATAACTGTGCGAACGCCTCTGCATCTCCCTCTTTTGCTCGTTGGACGATTATTTCCTGCACTATCTCACCCCCCTTTACCTATTAGAATAACAAATTCGGCTTTAAAATTTGTAAATAATTTTAAAAAATTGAAGTTCTCTTCCTCTCACTCCAAGAAAAAAACGCCCACCAAAGTGAGCGTTTCTTCTTGAATCATTTATTCATTTGTCCCTTTTTCTACATCATATTCTGTAATCCAGTCACTAAAGCTACCTACATACAGTTGAATATTTTCATAACCTTCATCTGCTAACACTGCATACAATGGTGATGCTGTAACACCGCTGCCGCAATACACAACAACACGCTCGTCTTGAGCAACCTTGCTGCGTAACGCATCATTGGCTTGTAGGCGACCATCTGACTTTAATTGCTCCCAGTCAAAGTTTTTCGCTGTTGGAATATGCCCAGCTACTATATCAAGAGGCTCCACGTCACCACGGTAGCGAGCTGCGGCACGTGCATCTAGCAACGTCGCATCGACTACTCCATCTACAATGGCTTTAACTGCTTCACGTGGAGCATATAGTTCATCACGCCAAACAAATTCAATCTTAGTCGGTGGATATTTTATAATGTCTTTTGTGAAAGATATTTTTTCCTCGAGAGCAGGTGCACCACCATTCACAATCACTACATTTGGAAAGCCCGCATATGTCAGCATCCACCAAGCACGTGGTGCAAAAGGTGCAGCTCCTTGATCGTAAACGACAATTTGATCCTCATAGTTTAATCCTAATCCTTGAAATACTGCCGAAAGCTTTTCCTTGTTTGGCATTGGATGGCGACCATTGCTGGATCCCATATCTGATAGATCCTGCTCAAGATCGATATAAGTCGCTCCTGGTGCATGTCCCTCTTCAAATACTTTATTCCCTGCCTCTTTGTTTTGTAAATCAAAGCGAGCATCTATGAAACGGACTCCATCTAACTGAATTTCCTCAACTGATTTGAATACTTTTCCCAAATGAATCACCTCATGCGTATTGTAATTGAGCGTAAATAGCTTTCCAAGAAGCTAAACGACTTTCTTCCTGAAGTGCAAGTCTTTCTGTTGCAATTTGTTCAAGTGCCTGATGGAAAATATGCAGACGTAATTTTTCCGCTTCCTCCGCAATATAGGTAATAGCCCATGTCATGAGAGAAACTTTCTGTGAATCTAAATAATTTTGCGCATCTGGTTTTGTTAATACTTCTAGCGCCTCACTTAGCTTCACTTTTTCATTCTTCTCAAAGAATGCTTTCTGATTACGGAAATGAGATTTAACACCTGAATATTTCGCGATATCTGTAAATGGTCCTTCAAAATTAAGTAAATCTGGCTCAGAAGATTCAAACGCTAAGAACGAGAAGCTACGGTTTAATTCTTTAAGTTCACGTACTTCATCTTTAAAGCGAAGTTGCATCTTCTTACTAATAAACTGTGATAAACGGAAGTTTGTTACACGCATTTCTTGTGTAAAGTCAAAGCGTAAACTTTGCATTACTTCTTTTAAAGCATGCTCTAATGCTTGTTGAACCGGCATTGCAGCAAATGTTGACGGATTGTAGCCTTCCTTAAAGAACTCAGGATAACGATAATACACACGCTGAAGAACATAATACAATAATTCATCAAGCTCTTGCTTCGTTTCACTTTCTACCATACTTGTATTTAGCGAATTGTACTTCGATTTTATATGCTGTTCAAGAGTTGTTAATTCCTCTAAACGATCATCCTTACGTTTTAAGTTCTCTTCTGTTTGCGCAATTAAGTCACTTAAACGTTGCTCCGTTTTATCGACTTCCTCTGCAAGTGCCTGAACAGCCAATGCACTTAATTCATCATTTAAGAATGTGTGGAAGGCATCTTCGAACGGTGGCATACCTGATGTTAAATTAGCACCCTCTACTTTCTCCTTTAATGCCAATAAGCTTGACACACCGTAAAGTCGAGGGAAGCGAATGCCAAAGCGTTGTAATTCTGAACGTACATAGCCTTTTACATCTTCCTGCTCTTCTTCTGTTGTCGCTAAATCAATCGCATTGACGATAAAGAACATCTTATCAAGTTCGAAAGCATCCTTCACACGCCCTAGCTGGATTAAAAACTCACGGTCAGCTTTAGCAAAAGCATGATTATAATAAGTAATAAACAAGATTGCATCAGCATTACGAATATATTCAAACGCAACACCTGTATGACGCGCATTAATAGAATCTGCTCCTGGTGTGTCAACAAGTGTCACACCCATGCGTGTTAACGGACTATCATAATAGAAATCAATATTATCGACAAAGCATGATTTATTTTCCTGTGCAACAAATTTTTCGAATTCTTCACGGTTAACTCGTAATACTTTTCCAAGCTCAGACTTAAATGTTGGGAATCCTTCTTTATAGGCACGAATAAATGATTTATGCACATTTAAACGTTCGTCCGATAGCTGAACCGCAAGTCCTTCATCTGCACGACTAAATGCTTCCTCTAAAGAAGACACTGATAAACCAACTGCTGCGTATGAAGCTTGAATATCCTCTAGCATTTGGTCAGCTGTTTTTAACAGTACATCTGCTGTTTCATGCGGATGCTCTGGTGTCACAGGACGAATTTTATTAATAGCCGCTGTTGTAGGGTTTGGTGATACAGGTAAAACTTTGGCACCCATTAACGCATTAGAGAATGAGGATTTTCCTGCACTAAATGCACCGAAAAGCGCGATTGTGAAATCCTTTTTCTGTAGTCGTTCTACTTTATTTTCTAAGTAAGTTGCTACTTCCGCAAAGCCTTGTACATCTTTTACCGAGTTTGCCGTATGAAGTGCACGATTAACTACACCTTCAATAGGAAGGCTTGTTGCACTAATTGCTTGCTGTGACTCTTCCTGTTGTAACGCTACCTCTTTTGGCTTTAACATCGATTCATCAAACAATCGAATATCTGCTAAATCTTGCTTAAAGCCATGATCCCAATTTGCAAGCTGTTGATTTGCTAGCTGACGTATTTCATTGCTTGCCTGGTGCATAATACTTGCACTATATTGCTGATAGCCCTCGATTTCAAGCACCGCACGAATGGCATCAACTTTCTCTTGCATCCCTGCCATTTTTAATTTAGATGGAGCAGCTGTTTCAGTAGCCACCGCTTCTAAAGTTGTTGCTTGTGCATCCTTCCAATTATCTGTTTCTTGGATATAGTAACGTTTAGTCGCCTCTGCCACACGGTTGGCAAAATTCAACACAGCATCTCCCGTTAAAAGTGCGCCAACTTGGACTTGCTGCTCAATAAGTGAGAATGGTAATTCAAAGGCGTAGGCATCAATAACTGTAGCACGTTCTTCATTTAATGCACCTACATCCTTTATCACCTTTTTCATTAACCCTTTTAAATGTCCTGTAATCTGTGCATGCACAACATTTTGATAGGCGCTATAGACATCCTCTTTGCGGCGGTTACGCTCTTCCTCTGTTTTTTTCTTAGCTGTAAACAGGCCACCTACCTTGAAACCATCCTGCTGACTTTCTAAATACAGACGTAATTTATCACGTAAATCTGCTGGCATAATGGCTGCATTCGCAAGAAGTTCTTTACGTTGATCTTCAAACGTTTCATTCCATGCCTCAACTGAGAACAATTCAACTTGACGATTTAACTTATTATACTGCTCTAAAATATCTTTATGGTTTGCCCAGTCATCGGCACTTAATACATCTTCATCGATGTCTAAACGATCTTGTCTTTCTTCCGTTAAATAATTGTCATGCTCACTTTGTAATAAACGCAGCGTATTTGATGCAGTCTGTACAAGTTGATCCTGCCAATCATTCATACTATCCATAACGATTTTCTTTACGACCTCAAAATCGTTATTAGGGTGCTCAGGCTCTCTTAATGAAGTGAAAAATATGCCCTTAGGTACTACGCCCCAAGCTGCAAAGGAATTGTGAACTGTTGCTTTAAATTCCTCAAAGCTTAATTCACTTTCATTATGCTTATCAATCATGTTAACGATTAAATAAACGTTTGGATTGTACTTCATTAATTGCTTTGTAAATTGAAAATTCAATTCTGATTGCACGTGATTGTAGTCCATTGTATAAAATACGATATCAGCAATATGAAGGGCTGACTCTGTTGACATACGGTGTGCATCATCTGTCGAGTCGACACCTGGCGTATCCATAACAGTAACGCCTAGTGGTAATGACGATGTGCTATGACCGATTTCAATTTGTGATACTAGCTCACCATTTTTACTAAGCTCTTTCACTGTTTTAAAATCATAGCCTGCTTCAAATTTTACTGGCTTTTCATTGTGCATATAGACAATCGCAAAATCTTCGTCTGATTTATGGACTTTGACGATATTGGCACTCGTCGGAATAGGACTTGCCGCAAGTAAATCTTCACCTGATAACGCGTTAATCATACTCGATTTACCAGCAGAGAAATGGCCAGCAAAGCCAACAACATATTCTTTTTGCTGTATTTTACGTGCAAAAAGTGATGTCTTATCCATTCGCTCTGTATCACCATTATGCTGATAAATTATGTATTGTAATGAGGCTTGCTTTAATAGCGCCTCCAACTGTTGTTCAAAATCTTTCATAAAACCTGTAACCCCTTTATTTATATTAATCAATTTCGCCTTGGCGTATTTGTTTTTGTCTGTGCGAAAGCGAAGCGACAGCAACACAACACGATGTTGGTCACTCAGTCATTGCCACAGGACGTGGCGTTCTTAGACTGAGTTCCTCTATTTCAGTCTTGTTTGGAAAGGAACTATATCCGCATTCATCTTACCACTACAGAGGTGGTAGTTTTTCTGAATGAAGATAGTCATAATTAGTATTCTACCTTATTCGACAAGCAAAGTATAACACTAATTTACTTAAAAAAGCATATATATAAGGGTTTCAGACGCCATATTCATCCATATCGTCCTGTTTGATCTAAAAAATAAAGCATTACTCAGGCATCATCAATATGTAGGATTGATTTTTGTTCCGGCTGGGCGCTTTTCTAGGGCGTTAGGCTAACACGATGTTAGTCACGAAGGTGTTATCACTAGACGTGATGGTTTTAGCCTTCGTTCCCCTACTTGCTTGATCCAAGATCTCATCTGTGATGCAAATCCCCAAGGAGTCACGCAGCCTCCTATGCTATAAAAATCTGATAGTTATCAACACTTTCAACAAGGCTTTGTTGTAGACTTTTTTTCAGAAAATGTACTATGTAAAAATTTTTTCTTCATTAAATGCCAAACGATTTGTATGTTGGCTAATCCACATCGTATGAGGAAAATCAATCATTCGTTGCACGAATTGTCTCCTCGATACAGAGCCTAATAGAAGCTATTAAATCTTGAATATTCCATCCCGGTATTTTTCCATGCTGAATCGCCAAATCAAATGACGCAGGAATATGAATAAATCCAGCACGGACCCCTTTATGTTGCTTCGCGTAAACTAGCCCTTCATACATAATATTGTTGCATAAATAGGTACCGGCCGTATTTGAAATTTCCGCTGGATACCCTTCTTCGCATAATCGATTGACCATATTTCTAATAGGTAAATTCGTAATATAGGCGTCTACACCACCATCATAAATGCTCTCATCTACTGGTGTATAACCATTATTATCTTCTTCACCATCTTTAATATTAATCGCAATTCGCTCTGGCGTTATTTTAAAACGTCCTCCAGCTAATCCTAATGAAATAATGATTTGTGGCTGTATCTCAGCAATATATTGTTTCAGTTGCTGAGCAGATTGTTGAAAATCTACGGACAAAATGCGTCCTACAATTTCATAGTCATCCATCATTTCTCCATGTAAATTTTCTACAATTTGCATTGTTGGATTCATTTTATACTCAAGAAATGGAACAAACCCTGTTAATAATATCTTTGTCATTGTCTTCACCTAATTTCTATAGGACTTCGCTTGATTGTCCATCTATTTTCTGGTCATACTGTAACTTAAATGACTGCCTGATGAAGGAGCGAATCCATCACTTACCACATTGTATTGATATACTGATTTCTTTCATTCTACAAAAAAACAATTCGCATTCACAATATATTCCAGAAAAAAACAAACATTTTTTCTCTTTATTGCAACGAAAGTATTAAAGATAATTATTATTCAAAAAAAAAGCATGATCTCAAAGTTACTCGGACCATGCTCTACCAGTATAAAAATTAATATCCTCTTATTTTAAATGTGCAGTCGTCTGTTTCATGACGTGTGTTCCCACTCCAATATAGATAACCACTGCCGCTCCAATAAATACGAATGTCATCACTGACCGCTCCTTTTTATATAAATATTTGTATTAGAAAAGACTTAAACGTTCTTTTATTGATTTTGAAAATCATTCTCATTAATATAATATAAAATTCCCATTAATTCGTCAAGACATACTTTCATATTACCCATTTAACATGGTAAGATGTAGAAAAGTCGGAAAAAGGATGCGGTAATGATGAGTAATTCGAAGTACTTTCAAACTATTTTAAACGGGACAATTCACGCTTTAAAATCGATCTTACCTATGGATATAGAGGTGAAAACGCCTAGTATTATTTCTGAACCATTTCAACAACAACAAATGGGTGTGTTAATTGGTTTAATAGGAGATTTAAAGGGCCGTGTAATCATTGATTCCACTCCTGAAATATTCAGTGGCATCGGTAGTACGATGTTTGGTATGCCTCTTGAAGGAGAAATGTTGGAATCCTTTACAGGGGAATTTGGAAATATGATTGCAGGAAATTTATGTACTACCGTAGGACAAGAAAGCTTAGAAATTGATATCACACCGCCAACAGTGATGGTTGGCACTACAAAGTTATATGGCTTTGATAAGGCATTTGTACTCCCTGTTACAATTCCAAGCGTTGGTCCACTGACAGTCCTTTTAACGATTGAGGAAGAATAGTGTTCTAGAATATCAGACTGTTCCAAATGATATATCCTATGCCGAAACATCAAACATTTATGATTACACTTTATCATTCTCTTTCCTTAACGGAGGATGCCCCATAAGGCTCAAGTCTAAATTTCAATAGTAAAATTTCTTGAAAAATAAGAGATTTTAATAAAAATTACTCCAATTTTAACCTAAAAGTGGCCATCTCAATGACTTTTGAGATGGCTATTTTTTATCCCCTCCTCAATTTTTCACATTTTTTTCACATAATTCGCCAAGATGTGTGATTTTTTTCACATCAAAAAGAAATTTATTTATATATCATGGCAATAAGAAAGACACAATTAAAGCGTAGGAGGAGCAAAAATGGCAAATAAAAAAAAGTCAGATGAAAATTTAAAAGGTTCACTCTATGCAGTATTTGGAGTAGGAATCATCATTATCTTGCTTTGGGCGTACTGCTTCGATTTGTTCATCAATCGTTTTTAACTTCTTTCAGCAAATGTCCACCTCTATAGGTGGTAGCTGAATGCGGATTTAAGCTACTTTTCAGCGAGTATCCAAACGCCCGCTGAAAGAAGTTAAGCCTCCGGCGGATGTCACGGAATCGGAAAGGAGTTCTTTGTGCACGTACAAAGCCGATTCCAGATGCAATTATGCCGAGGCATAATTGATTCTACTAAGAAAGGACAGAGACATATGCACTTACATAAGTATGAAAAATATTGGCTTGTGTTTGGGGTTGCTACTTTAGTAGCATTCCTTATCATTCTAGGCATCGGTGCATTCCATCAAGGCTCACATCCGAACAATGGTAAAAAAACACTAGATTATGAGAAAGTAACAGAGTTTGCCCCCTTCGATAATCCTGGTGTTCATAAAGTAGAAGGTAAGGATTGGGATTATGAAGTGGTTGTTTTAGCATCAGCATTTAATTACAATCCTCCAGAAATTGAAGTTCCACTTGGAGCTAAGGTGAAATTTATCGCAACTAGTGCAGATGTAATGCACGGTTTTGAAGTTGCAGGTACAAATATTAATATGATGCTTGAACCAGGTTACGTTTCTGAATATGTAACTACAGTAAATAAAGAAGGAGAGTTTTTAATCGTATGTAATGAATACTGTGGTACAGGACATACGATGATGCACTCTAAGCTAAAGGTGGTGAAGCCAAATGAGTCTCAATAATAATTTGACAAAAGTGGATCGTCGTGATGCGAAGCTAGCAATGGCCCATATTTACGTGGCATTCATCGCATTGTTATTAGGGGGTCTTGCAGGTTTATTACAAGTTTTCGTTCGTTCTGGACAATTTACATTACCAGCAGGCATTGGTTACTATCAAGTTTTAACCGTACATGGTGTTTTACTCGGTCTTATTTTAACAACTTTCTTTATTTTTGGTTTCCAAATTGCCAGCGTTAGCCGTACGTCAGGGACTTTTTCAGATGGTCAACGTCGTCTAGGCTGGATTGGCTTCTGGTTAATGACTATCGGTACAGCAGCAGCTGCAACAATGGTTCTACTTAATGAAGCATCTGTTTTATATACGTTCTATGCCCCATTGAAAGCTCACTGGATATTCTATTTCGGCCTTACTTTAGTCGTTGTTGGTTCTTGGGTTGGCGGCGCAGGTCAAGTTTTACGATATGCACAGTGGCGTAAAGAAAACAAAGGTAGCGGACAACGAAGCCCATTACTGTCATTTATGGTTGTTGTCAACAATTTAATGTGGTTCGTAGCAACTCTAGGTGTAGCTGCTTCTGTTCTATTCCAGCTACTTCCATGGTCCTTAGGCTTTATCGAACGTGTCGATGTAGCACTATCCCGTACATTATTCTGGTATTTCGGTCATGCTCTAGTGTACTTCTGGTTATTACCAGCATACATGATTTGGTATGTTATTATTCCGAAGGTTATTGGTGGAAAAATTTTCTCTGATTCTTTAGCAAGACTGTCATTTATGCTGTTCTTAATTTTTTCTGTACCAGTTGGGATCCATCACCAATTAACAGAGCCAGGTATTGATGGCACATGGAAATTCATACAAGTTGTTTTAACATTTGCCGTAATCGTACCATCCTTAATGACTGCCTTCTCGATGTTTGCAATGTTTGAATTACGTGGTCGTGAATTAGGTGGCAAAGGGCTTTACGGCTGGTTTAAAAAATTACCATGGAAAGATGCTCGTTTCTTCGTGCCATTTATCGGTATGGTAGCATTTATTCCTGGTGGCGCAGGCGGTATCATCAATGCTTCTTACCAAATGAACCAATTAATCCACAATACTATTTGGGTTACAGGGCATTTCCATTTAACGATTGCAACAACAGCCGTATTAACTTATTTCGGTGCGGCATTTTGGTTAATACCATATTTAACAGGTCGTACACTGACAAAATCTTTAAACAATCTTGGTAATTTTGCCGCTATTTTATGGGCTACTGGTATGACGATTATGTCTTCCGCTATGCATATCGCTGGTCTGATCGGCGCACCTCGTCGATCCGATTATTCTGAGTATGGCGGTGCTCAACAAGCTTATGATTGGATTCCTTATCAAATCGCTCAAGCTGTTGGTGGCACAATCCTGTTCATCGCTATCTTACTGATACTTTATATTGTGGTGAAATTAGCATGGTTTGCTCCAAAAGGCGAAGAGGAATTCCCAGTGGGTGAAGTACATGAAAACGGTGGTACTACTCCAGCTATCTTAGAGAACTTCAAAGTATGGCTTGTTATTTTAGTAGCATTAATTTTATTTGCTTATACTATTCCAATTATCGATATTATTTCTAATTCTCCTCCTGGCTCTAAAGGCTTTAAGCTTTGGTAACAATTTTTGCATCATCATAAAAAAGCGATTTCTCTAGCTGAGAAATCGCTTTTTCCTTTAGAGCTGATACAGCTTCGTATACTTTTCTTGTAAATAGTTTGCTAAATATTTGGCGTTTAGGCCTTCCCCTGTCGCTTTCTGTAGCAATTCAAATGGCTTTTTCAGCGCACCGTATTGATGAACTTTGTCCGTTAACCACTCTCGAATTGGAAGAAGCTCACCTTTTTCTAACAACTCATCAAAGTTTGGAATATCTTTATCCATTGCATGCTTCCATTGTGCAGCGTAAATCATTCCTAGAGCATAGGATGGGAAATAGCCAAACATGCCCCCTGACCAGTGCATATCTTGTAGTACCCCTTTTGCATCTGTTTCAGGACGAATGCCTAAATATTCCTCGTATTTATCATTCCATACTTGTGGAAGATCCTTTGCTTGAAGATCGCCATTGAAAAGGTCACGTTCAATTTCATAGCGAATCATAATATGTAATGGGTATGTTAACTCATCTGCTTCAATGCGAATAAACGATGGCTCCACCATATTAATAGCTCGCAGGAAATCAGCTAATGCTACATCTCCAAATTGCTCAGGTGAATACTTTTGAAGTCGCTCGTAGTTATGCTCCCAGAACTTTTCGTTTCTACCAACAAAATTTTCATAAAATAAAGATTGGGATTCGTGTATACCCATGGAAGTACCTGTTGCTAACGGTAAACCATCAAGCTTCGCATCGATATTTTGTTCATACATGGCATGTCCACACTCATGGATTGTTCCGAAAATTGCTGAGCGGAAATCATTTTCATCATATTTCGTTGTAATACGATTATCTCCATGATTTAAGCCAATCATAAATGGATGTACACTTTCGTCTAAGCGACCTGCATCAAAATCATAGCCAAGTTGTGCTAACATTTCTAATGATAATGCTCGCTGTGACTCACGAGGGAAATGCTTAAATAATATGCTTGTATCTGGTTTATTTGGTGAAGCTGCGATTTTTTGCACAAGAGAAACGATTGTTTCACGTAATTCACCAAAAACTTGATCTAATACATCAGTCGTCATATCCGGTTCATATAAATCTAGTAATGTATTGTACGGAGAACCGTTTTTAATACCCCAATATTGAATGAATTTCTTCTGCCAGCTTATAATTTCCTCTAAAAAAGGTAAGAACAAAGCAAAATTATTCGTTGCCTTTGCTTCTTCCCATGCTGTTTCCGCTTTAGATTGTAGAATGACGAATTCCTTATATTCATTAGCCGGAATTTTTTTATTTTGATCATACTCTTTACGTACTTCCTCTACTAAACGAAGCGTGACATAATCGAGATCTGACTTTTGTCCCTCTAGATCCGTTAGTAATTGCCCTAACTCTTCACTAGTCTGCATGTCAAATAGGGAAGCAGATAATGTTCCAACTACCTCTGAACGTTGAGCTAACCCTTTCTTAGGTGCCCCCGTACGCATATCCCAATAAATCACACTTAATGCTTCTCCGTAGTGTTGCATTTTTTTCACATAGTCTGTAAATTGTTGTACAGTCATACTTCATCCTCCTTTTCACGCTACTAGTTTATCATATTTTCGAAAATTTTGTATATTGTGGACTTTATAGTATTTTTTATAGTAATAGTAGTTGTTCACAATTTTTTAATTTGTTACACCTTTAACCTTAGTTTATCTACAAAACTATTCTATTGCGAATAGCATATACAACAGCTTGCGTTCGATCCTCTGCACCAATTTTCTGTAAAATACGGTGAACATGCGTCTTAACTGTACTCTCACTAATGTGAAGCACTTTGGAAATTTCTTCATTTTTTAATCCGAACGCCATTTGTTGGAGAACTTCAAGCTCACGTTCGGTGAACATCTCAAACATCTCTATTTTTGCTTTATTCGTTTCAACATCCTCATTCGCCGATTTAATCGCTTTGGCCATAACCTTTGCAGCTATAGAAGTACGAAAAATTGCTTCTCCACGGTATGCGGCTCTTATTGCATCAATAAGTTCATCTGGGGTTGCGTCTTTCAGTAAATATCCTACTGCACCTGAACGAATACCATCATAAACATATTCTTCTAAATCAAACGTTGTAAGTATAACCACTTTTATATCCGAAAATGCTGTTAAAATCTCACGAGTTGCTTCAATACCACTCTTTTCTGGCATTTGAACGTCCATTAATACAACATGAGGAACAGTACTCTTTACTAGATTTACAGCTTCATGCCCATTTGCTGCTTCACCTACAACCTCCATATCTTCTTGAGCTTTTATTATGTAGCTCAATCCATGCCGTATTAACATTTGATCATCCACAATCGCTACACGAATTAGATTATTCTTCATATTGCTTCACCTTTCAAATACCGCTATTTAACATTTGCCTTATGCCGGGGCATAATTAATTGGTACTTTTACTATTAAAGCTAATCCATGAGGAGCACGTGATTGGATTAGACAAGATCCACCTGCTTTTTCACATCGTTCCTTTATCCCTGACAATCCAAATCCATATATGAGTTTTGTTTGTTCTGTAAAATTCCCATTATCCTCTATGCTCATTATGACATTTGCTTCATTATTATAAATTGTTACTTTAACGTTCGATGCCTCAGCATGGCGGATAACATTCGTCAATGCCTCTTGCAAAATTCGATACAGCAGCTCAAAAGTCTCCAGTTTCCATTCTGTAATTTCATCAGTCATCTTGAATTTAATATTTAACCCACTATGCTCTTGAACTTGTTTGATGAGACTTTGCAAAGCAATCAAACCTATCCCTTCATCGTCTATCGCCATTTGATGTACAACTGACCGTACTTCCGTTAAACACCCACGCGTTATTTCTAAAATCGTTTGTAACGTATTATCAACTTCTGAGGAATCTTCCTTCATTATATAAGGGAACGCTTGTAATTGAACAATGATGGAGGTAAGCCCATGTCCAATACTATCATGAATATCTCTAGCAATTCTGGTTCTTTCTTCAAGCACTGCATAGCGTAAAGATTGGACTGTAGAATCTTCTAGCTCCTTATGTGCTTGTTGAAGTTCTTTATGTGCGGATTCTAACTGGGTATGAATTTCTTGTAATTCTTGAAAGTGATGAGCACGTAATTCATTTGCTTCGCGTCTAATGCGAGCACTCCAAAAAATTGCAAACATTCCTGCATATATAATAAAAAATATAAATAGTTCATCAATCGTGCAATGTTCGAACTTGAGTAAAATTATCAGGTTTGTAGCAACCACTATAGCAGCAAAAATAAGGGATAATTTATCGGGTAGTCGCAATGTACCATATCCTATAAGAAAAAACATGAAGGTAATTGCTGCCTGCTCCTGTCCAAATCCTACCCAGAAATAAGCTATTAAAATCAGTACCGAGAGTCCCATAAAAATGCGTGTTTTACTACTCACTGTATTCGGTAACCATAGAAGAACCGAATACAGTGTGAAAATCACTATGGCAAGTATTACGTTTGATACCGGAACCGTATTTATATTTGTTAATAAAAAAAATAATAGTAAGAAGTTAATAAAAACCCTTCGCAAGTGATTGTTAAAGAAACTTTTTAAATTCATATTTTTCATCCTATAAGTTGTTTGTATCTCCTATAAATTATATACCGACGAGCACATACACTACCAAGCGGTATAAACATAAGAGCATTCGTTAATGCTATTATCGCATGCTCTTTTCCCCATTTTGCTGCAAGTAGACGTAAAAGAAGAATACCTAGAAATACAATAACTCCGGCGACAGAACTTTGTGAAGTTACGATTCCTCTTTCATGATTAACACGAATTTTTTCTAGTTTTCCTCTCCATATTCCTATACCTATGCCAATTATTAAACAAATGAAATACAAAATAAAGCTTATTGGCGTTATTTTATCTGAATTTAAAATAGAAGTACACGCTAACCAAATTAACAACATTGGTGTAATCCACATTCGAGTTGGTCTAATTTGTTTCTCCCTTACCATAAGAAGAATAATGACAATAAGGACACCTAAGTAGCTACCCATTTCTTTCCCTCACTTTATTTTATAAATTCTTAATGAAAGTATAATTTAAAAGAAAATAAAAATAGTCCATTTTTAGATTGATTTTTTGAACTACTATCCATCTGGAGATGTAGTTTCAAAGAAGCACCTGAAAAAAGGACTAAAATGTTCATTTCAATAAGATTGGTCCTATCCAGTTAAGGAATGTAATTGACTATAGCCGCCTTCCATTTCTGTTCGGATAGGATAAATTTACTTTTAAAGATCGGGTATAAGTAGTTGTTATTTGGATACCTCTTAGAATGTTTCTTTTACCACATAAAAATTATAGTACCGCTGGGATTATATACTCTTTCATTAATGGCCATCGATCTCGTGGGTTCATCATGAAATCTGAAGTAATTGCTACAACCATATTCATTTTTGGAATACAACAAATAATATTGCCTCCATCCCCAATTGCTGAATATGTAGAAAGTCCATCTTCTTGTCGTAGCCACCATAAATAACCGTAATTGTTATTGTTCAACTCTGTTGATTCACAGATCCAGCTCTCTGGAAGAACCTCGTTATTACCCCAGACGCCTTTGTTTAAATAGAGGTAGCCAAATCGTGCCATATCACGAGTAGTTAAAGTTAGCCCCCATCCCCCCGTCGAATTGCCCCTTGGATCCTGAACCCATCCTTTCACGTTTTTCCCGAATAAATCATCAAACCCATATGCATCCATTCGATAGTCAGGAATTTCTTTCATGCCAAGCGGTGTAAATAAATGTTCATTGGCGAACGCTCGAGCACTTTTCCCTGTACTTCGAGTAATAATAGCTGATAATAAATGTGCTCCAGCTGTGGAGTATTTAAAAGCGCCAACTTCCCCTTTTTCACCCATTATATCTAACGTATACTTTACCCAGTCCTGTTGCTGACACAGTATATCTAAAGGTTCATGCCAGTCCTCAAAAGGATATGGTACCGTCATCGTAAGAAGATGACGTAAAGTAATGTCACGTTTTTTAGCATCTAGAATATATTCTGGGAAAAAATCCAACACCTTCTGTTCAACGCTTTTAATATATCCTTTATCGATAGCAATACCAATAAGTGCTGAGAGTACACTTTTGGTTACAGATGCTACATGATGACTATCATCAGGACCTTTGCCATTAAAATATTTTTCATATGCTAGAAAACCATTTCTAACAATAACGATGCCATTTATATTGCTATACTCACTTATGATCGTCTGCTCTAGCTCCGAAAGCTTTTTACTGTCCATATTTACGTTATCCGATTCTACCGTTTGCCAATCTATTGTTCTTTGCATAAGAACCTCCTATTGTTAGTTTTATCATTTTTTCTTTACAGGAAAATATACCTCAGTAATATAATCCTCAGGGGAGTTTGCTTGATTTGGGTCTGTTACATATATTTCATATGGCGGCAATATTAATTCATAACCCTCGTTTTCAATCCACTTTATCAAATTGGCATAGACAGAAGTTAATTCTGGATAAGCTCCCTTTAAAACGGATTTAGCACAGAGGCTACCAGGCAAATCTCTCGTTCCTTTGACAAACTCAGCTATTGGAATAGCGAACTCAGTATCATTACCAGTAGGATTAAATTCAGGGCTGTGGTAAATCGTCATCGGCTGACCAAGTAAAGTGAGCTTCTCCTTCGCAATCTTTTCATATAACTTGCTAAAATAATTGCCATATCCTGATGCATAATCATCACTATTCATCATCAGTCGCTTATAAAGGATATTCATTGGCTTTGTTTCAACCAGCTGTACCTCGATATCGTCAAGGTACGACATGATTGGCGTCCCTTTTTCTAAGTTTGCAATATCATGACTTAGTTGTTTTACGAGATATTCAAAAGCCTTTAGTTTTTCTTGCATCTCATTTCTCTTATGGTTAAGCGCCGAACAAAGCATTTCTTCAGATTGATGCTCTTCTAAATCCAGCATAGTTTTAATTTCTTCAAGAGAAAAATGATAGGATTTTAAACGATTAATATAGAGCATCCTTTTTAGTTGTTCGATGGAATAATACCGATAACCGCTTTCAGCATTAATCTCATCTGGGTTAATTAATCCAATTTCATCATAATATCGAAGTGTTTTTGTCGAGACACCACATATCTTTGAGAATTCTCCAATTGTTAGCACAAAACCACCTCACTTATAGATTTGTTACTTGCTACAATTCATTTATACACCTTTCCCTTAGGGCAAAGTCAATCAAGACTTATGCTTTACTACCTTTATCTTTAACTTTCTTTGACTGAAAAATTTTATTGACCGTTTAGTACAAAAAAGATATGCTATTAGTCAATGAGAGGAGGATAAATTTGACTAAACGAGGCAGACCCCGAGAGTTTGAGTATTCCTCAATTGTAGATGTCGCCATGAAAACCTTTTGGAAAAGAGGTTATGAGGGCTGTTCTACACAAGATTTATGCAATGATACTGGGCTAGGAAAAGGTAGCTTATATAATACTTTTGGTAGTAAACATGAACTGTACAAACAAGTATTAGAACGCTATCATGAATTTGGAATTAAGGCACAGCAGGAATTATTAAATGCTCCAATTGCATTGAAAGATCGGTTAAGTAATCTTTTCGAGTGGGCATTGAAAGAAGATTTTGAGAATATTGATCAAAATGGTTGTTTATTAATTAATGCCGGTGTAGAAAGAGCTAAAAATGACGTAATGGTTCAAGAAATTTTCTCACGGCATATCGAGCTTCTTAAACAAGCTATTGAAAAAGTAATGGAGGAAGGATTGCAAACTGGCGAAATTTCAAAAAAGCAAACAGCTGAGGAATTAGCTAGTCTATTTTTAAGTAGTTATTACGGGTTCCGTGTTCTTAATGTTTCGATGCAAAATCGGCTGTTGTCTGAGCAGATTATGAAAGGAACATTAGAATCTATTTTTGGCGCTTAGTGCGCTCTTTTTTAGCACTATTTTTGTACCAATCGTTACAATATTAAATTTAGGAGTGTTTTTATGCCATCTATTATTTATTTATTAGCTTTAGCGATTTTTTGTATGACTACATCTGAATTTATGGTTGCAGGTATGATGAACGAACTTGCTCTAGCATTTCAGGTTTCTGTATCTTCAATCGGGTATTTAATTACAGCTTATGCAGGTGCAATGGTGGTAGGTGGACCTATTTTAACTGCAACTCTTCTACGAATACGTAGTAAGCAAGCATTATTATTTTTAATGTTTGTATTTTTAATCGGCCAGTCGCTCGGAGCTATCGCTTGGAACTATGATATTATGATGGTTTCACGCATTATTACCGGCATTGCTTCTTCTTCAGCATTTGGTGTTGCCATATCATTTTCAGCAACATTGGTTCCCCCTAATTCAAGGGGAAAAGCTGCATCTATTGTACTTGCAGGTTTAATGCTTTCAACTGTCTTAGGTTTACCTATAACAACTGTTATCTCACAATATTTTGGCTGGCGTATTAGTTTTGGGGCGGTTTCCGTTCTTGTTCTAGTATCAGCAGTCATGATTCAATGGTTGATACCATCATCGTCCATTAAAGCTCCATTAGACTGGAAAGACGAACTTTTGCATTTTAAGAATATTCATCTTTGGGCAGCATATGTAACAAGCATGTTTATCATCGGTGGTACATTTGCAGCATTTAGTTATTTCACACCTATCTTTACAAATGTTACGGGATTTTCTAGTGCAAGTATTCCGTATTTACTTGCTCTCTACGGTAGTGCGACAGTAGTTGGGAATATAGTAATTGGAAAGTACGCTGATAATTATACAATGAAAATACTAATGAGCGGATTGATTTTATTAATTGTAGCATTGTCTGTATTTGCGTTAGGAGCGGAAAATAAATATATTGCTGTTACCTGTACTATTTTTATCGGTTTAACGGGAGTTGCGATGAATCCAGCTATGATTGCGAGAGTAATGAAAACAGCGAATAGTGGGGCAATGATAAATACTGTTCACACCTCTTTTATTACACTCGGTGTTGCTATTGGTTCATCGCTTGGTGCTCTAGGAATTAGTAAAGGATATGGCTTTGTATCACCCTTATGGATTGGAGTTTGTTTAGCTATCCTAGGATTACTATCATTAATTCCATATTTACATAAAAGGAAGGAATATTAATGGGTACTACATTACGTGTGTTCCGGTGGCCCAGCCGTTTTGCCTAACATTCACCTCTATTTTTAATTGCTCTCAATTTGAATTGTATATACCAAAGAAGCTCTCCTCATCATTTTCACGATCAAGGAGAGCTTCTACTTTTATATAAATACGGGGGAGTTTTACTAGCTTTCAAGATCAATTATGCCTCGGCATAATTGCGTCCGGAATCGGCTTTGTGCTTGCACAAAGCACTCCTTTCCGATTTCCGTGACATCCGCCGGAGGCTTTGGGCCAACACAAAGTTGGTCACTCAGTCGTTGCCACAGGACGTGGCGTTCTTAGACTGAGTTCCTCTATTTCAGCGGATGTTTGGACACTCGCTGAAAAGTGACTAAAACTGCATTTATCTCACCACCTATAGAGGTGGGAGACTACTGCTGAAAGAAGTTATATGTTCGGTTTCCAATCAAACATTTTAAAGAGCTAAATTTTATTACAACAAATATCTAGTTGGGGATCCTACATATTTTATTGTTATCTAGAGTCTGATTACCCTATGTTTTGACAAATAGTTAATACTTGTTTGACGGCTTCTGCCGATTGATGGAGCGCCGTTTTTTCTTCATTTGTCAGGTGCAATTCAATAACTGATTCAATGCCATTGCCACCTAATATTGTCGGTACGCCTAAAAATAATTCGTGGTACCCGTACTCACCTTCTAATAGGGCGATAGAAGGAATTATTTTACGTTGATCTTTCATGATAATTTCGACCATCTGTGCACAGGCAGCAGCTGGCGCATAATAAGCACTTCCATTGCCTAACAAACCAACAATTTCTCCGCCACCTTTACGTGTACGTTCTACGATTTGCTGTAGTCTGTCTTGAGGAATCAGTTTTTCTAATGGGATCCCTCCAGCATAGGAATATCGAATTAAAGGGACCATTTCGTCGCCATGTCCACCTAAGACGAATCCTGACACATCTTCTGGTGCAATTTGCAGTTCTTGTGCTACAAATGTATTAAAACGCGCTGTATCTAACACACCTGATTGACCAATGACACGATTTTTCGGAAATCCTGTTTCCTTATAACAAACATAGGTCATGGCATCAACTGGATTGCTTAATATAAGGACTATGCTGTTCGGAGCATAATGTTTTATTTGTCTAGAAACTTGTTGAATAATTTTTGCATTCGTCGTCACTAAGTCATCTCGACTCATACCTGGTTTACGGGGAATACCAGCTGTAATAATGACAATATTTGCTCCAGCTATATCCTCATAATTGCTCGTTCCTTTAATAGAAACATTAAACTTTTCGATTGGTCCTGTTTGTAATAAATCCAACGCCTTTCCCTTTGTTGGATTTTCTGCTTCTGGAATATCTAGAAGCACAACATCGCCTAGCTCTTTTTGTGCCAAAAATAAGCTTAAAGTTGCACCTGTATGACCAGCTCCGATTACAGCAATTTTACTTTTTCGAAATGTCATTATGCCTCACCTCGATTTTCAGTAGCTGCTGTTTCTGTCGTTTTTTTAACTCGCGTTGATGTTGATGTTGATGTTGAAGCTGATGCTGGCTTTTTCTTTGGAGTTTCTGGTCCTTTAATCATTTGAAAAACATCTTCATCTGGTCTCGGAATTACGTGAGCACCTAATAGTTCTCCCACGCGCATTGCAGCGGCTTTTCCAGCTTCAACTGCTGCTTGGACAGAACCAACATCACCTTTGACAACTACAGTTACGATGCCACCATCAACAAATTCCTGTTTCACAATGGTTACATCTGAAGACTTTATCATTGCATCGGCCGCCTCATATGAACCAACTAATCCCTTTGTCTCAATCATTCCAATTGCGCTACTCATTATTCTCACCTCGCATAACTTCAGTAGAATCAATAATACCTATAACGACCGCATCGATAGGCAACGGATTTTCTTTCATAATATATCGGGATGATCCACCACTTGTAACGAGCACATCATCTCCGATTCCTGCCCCGATACGGTCAGCTGCTACAATTTCTGTACGAATCGGCTGTTGATTGGAATCGATTGGTTGAATAATTAATAATTTTAAGCCATTCAACCCTTCTTCTTTACGTGTTGCCCATACACTACCTATCACTCTTCCTATCTGCATGAACTTCACCTCTTTATCCCACTTGGACTATAATTACTAAGAGCGAATTGTTAACGTCTTATTCAACTCTCGTATTTTGTCATAAGCCAATGCTGTCACAATTGTCTTTTTAGGAACAACAATTTCCTGCGCTTCTATTTCAAGTACTTCAACTTGCGAAAGTAACTTCTTATCAAATTGATAGCTTACTGGTTTTTCAGCCTGACTTACGACTGGCGGAAGTTCTTTGACATTCATTAGTTCATTAGCTTGAGCATTGACAATCTCTGCAAATGCGCCTTGTTGGATTAAACCTGCATTTGCCTCATCTGTATCGATATGCATCTCCAAGCGATAACGCTCTGAAACCCGAATCATTACATTTGATAAAATAATCGGTCTTATACCTTCTATTTTAATTTGTACCGATTGTCCGTCCACTACTTGGAACCGAGCACTGTCAGTCGGCGACATATGAATATGTGCTTGTGCAATAATGAGTCCCTCATTTAGCACGACGCTGCCCTTTGGACCAATAAGTGTAACGGGGCTAGAGCCTTTTATATCTCCAGATACTCTTAAAGGGGGCTTAACCCCTAATTTCATCGCGTCTGTCCAGCTAATTTCTACTTGAGATAATGAACGGGCTGGACCTAAAATGCGTACCCGCTCAATGGAACCCTTTGGACCAGCAATAACAACTGTTTCCTCAGCAGCAAACTGTCCTGGCTGTGAAAGCTCAAACTTCGGTGTTAATTGATAATTCTCACCAAAAAGCTGCTCCACTTCCGTTTGAGCAAGATGTACATGTCGCGCTGATACACCGACAGGGATTTTTCCGTCATGCTGAGAGGAAGGCTGATTTTTTAAAACTTGCTGTAATACTTCTTCAACAATTTTTTGGATTAAATTTTCCTGCATCTAACCTCCTCCTTATGTCAATGATCTGATTATTCTTCCTTGAGCTTGCTGTTCAATAAAGCCCGCATTCGCTTCATCTGTGTCGATATGCATCTCTAAACTAAAATCGTTTGACACACGAACTACAACCCCACGAAACGTCACTGGTCGTTCACTATCAACTTCAACAGATACTATTTCATTATTTTGTACGTCCAATGCTAACGCATCTTCTTCCGTCATATGAATATGTGCCTGTGCAATAATGACACCCTGCTTAATGATTATTTCTTGTTCTTGATTGATTAATTTGATGCCAGCTGAACTTTCGATATCACCCGATTGTCTCAAAGGAGGGGTTAATCCTAATTTCATTGCATCTGTTCGACTAATTTCCACCTGTGTTGCCGCTCTTACAGGGCCTAATACACGTACATTGTGAAGAACACCTTTTGGTCCCTCAATAGAGACACGCTCTTTAGCTGCAAACTGTCCTGGCTGTGAAAGATCAAAATCCTTCGTTAGCATCGCATTTGGACCAAAAAGTGCCTGTAAATCCTCTTCACTAACATGTATATGACGAGCTGAAATGGCCACAGGAAATGTTTTTGTCGCTGTATTCAAGTTAGCCACCCTCTATATCTTTTTAGCTATATTTTTATAGGGAATAAAGCAGGATGAGGCGCAATGTGTAACATCCTGCCCTTCCCTTTATGATGTTCTATCCGTCGCTTTGGATTCTATCCGTCACTCCAGCTCTTCTTTCCGTCGCCTTCGTTTGGACTATAATTAAAATTAAGCCTCTGCTTTTGGTAAAATTAATTCTAATTCATGGTGTGGGCGTGGGATTACATGAACTGATAGAAGTTCTCCAACACGTTGTGCCGCTGCTGCTCCTGCATCAGTAGCTGCTTTTACTGCGCCTACATCACCACGAACTAATACAGTGACAATACCGCCACCAACATGTACTTTTCCTACTAAATTAACGCTAGCTGCTTTCACCATTGCATCTGCTGCTTCAATTGCTCCTACTAATCCTTTTGTTTCTACCATTCCTAATGCTGTACTCATTTGTCATTCCTCCAAATTATTTATTTTGTAATGTGATTTGTTTTAATACTTGATCAACAATTTGTTGAACTACTGCTGTATCCAAAGTTGGATCTTGTGCCTTAATAGTCTCTACTACTGGTTGTACTAAGAATTCTGGTTTTGGCACTTCTACATCTTTAATGCCATAAGCCATACGTTTAATATTCAATAAATGTCTCGCTGTAATGTTATCGGACGTAATATTGCCACCAAACGTACCACATCCTAATGTAAAGGATGGTGCCAATCCAGTAGTTCCGCCAACAGCGCCAATAGATGATAATGTATTGACAACAATTCTGGACACTGGTAAATCGATTGAAAACTGCTCAGCTAAAGCTGTATTCTCTGTATGAAGCGAGCATGAATGTCCGCGTCCACCAATGTTTAGTAAATCAATCATCACTTGTTTTGCCTCAGTGCTGTCCTCGACTGTGTATAGTGCAAATATCGGTGACAATTTTTCAAGTGAGAATGGAATATTTTTGCCAATCATTGTTTCCATACCAACGAGTACTTTCGTATCTTCTGGCACGGTAATACCTACAGAATCTGCTAAGCATGCCGCTGATTTCCCTACAATTTGAGGATTTACTTTCCCTGGGACAGGAGAAATTAGCTTCTCCATCTTTACCTTCTCTTCATCACTCAAAATATACGCATTGTTTTTCTTTAACTCTGTTAAAACTTGCTCTGCAATGACTTTATCTACAATAATTGATTGCTCTGTCGCACAAATCGTGCCGTTATCAAAAGACTTACTTTGTACAAGCTGGCGAACTGATTTGGAGATGTTCGCCGATTTTTCAATGTAAGCTGGAACATTTCCTGGTCCTACACCATAAGCTGGCTTGCCTGAACTATAGGCAGCTTTTACTAGCGCACCGCCACCAGTCGCTAAAATTAAGTGAATATCTGGATGCTTCATTAATTGCTGCGTAGCCTCCATAGAAGACATTGTTAAACAGTGTAGCAATCCTTCTGGTGCTCCTGCTTTTTCTGCAGCTACTCTACAAATCTCTAAAGCTTCCTTTGTACAATTAACCGCATATGGGTGTGGGCTTAGTACGAGACCATTTCTAGTTTTCAATGAGATAAGTGTTTTAAAGATTGCTGTTGATGTTGGATTTGTTGTTGGTACAATGCCCGCGATTACTCCAAACGGACTAGCAATCTCTGTCACTTTCTTCATTCGATCGAAACCAACGACACCAACAGTCTTTAAATCTTTAATATCTTCATAGACATCTCTAGAGGCTACCTCATTTTTCATTTTTTTATGATTAGGTATGCCCATCCCTGTTTCCTGAACGGCCATATTTGCCAAACGTTCTGCCTCTTTAAAAGCGGCATCCGCAACAGCCTTGACGATATTATCTACTTGCTGCTGTGAAAACTGCATGTAAGCAGCCTGTGCAATATTGGCATGTCTTACGGCGTCTCTCATTTCTTGAATTGCTAATAAATCTTTATCTAGTGTGGCCATAAAGCCCCTCCTTTCTAAACAACTGGATTTCTTGCTAAATTCTCAATAGCTTCTCTAAAAGCAGTGGCAGCAGCTTGGCAGGAAGATTGGCTACCACTTACTAAACCGCCACCGAAATTGGTTTCAGATGGTGGGCCAAAGAAAACCTTTAGCTCTACATCTGCCGCCTTTAATGCAGCATCTAAACCAACGACAGCCTCAAGGGGTGGTGCTATTAAATAAGCAAGGGCTGTTCCAACCTTAACGTTTGCTAGCTCAGCCAGATACGTACCACAGCTTGCTACAGTATGTGCAAAAAGAGCGTGGTTTTCATTTTGAAGAATGGCTTCAAAATACGTATCAAACTGGATTTTCTGCTGAATCGCATCGAAACCACTGCGTATTTCATCAGGCGAGCTACCCGCAATGATGCCAATGACCTCTCCAGATAATGGTCCAGATGCGTGTGCCGCTCCAGCATAAAAGCTTTTTGCATAAACAACGTCAACATCTGCTTTTTTCGTAGCTTCGTCCAACGCTACATAGCCAACATCATCTATTGTGAGAGTTACGAGTCCAATGCTATTGTGATATGGCTTTAAATCTAATTGCTCCGCTAATTCACTATTCACTCTTGGAATGATTTGCATTGCCAAAATTTCTGCCATAATTTTTTGAGGATTCATTGTTTGGCCCCCTAACCTTCTTTTGCCACAAGACCTACTCCACTTGCCTTGTAATGCAATATTTTTTGAACGACTGTTCCTAAATAAGCACCTGCCTCTAATGGTGGGATACCACCTTTATGAATGTTCGAAATGACCATTCGATCAGCTTCTACTGTGCCCATTCTCGGTTGATAGCATATATAGGCACTCATTGACTCAGCCGATACAAGCCCCGGACGCTCACCGATTAAATAAACGATCACTTCTGCTTGTAAAAGCTCACCAATTTCATCCATAAGAGCAACTCGCCCTTTATCAATATAGAAAGTAGTTCCTATTTCAATATTTAAATTACGAAGACTTTGCTGTAACGCTAAATAAACATCTTGCACATTTTCTTCAATCGCACTTGCACTTAATCCGTTAGAAATAATGATTTGTACTTTTGGATTCATTTGACATTTAGATTGAATTAGTGTCTTTGATTCTTCTGATAAACGACGACCTAAATCCGGTCTAGTAATGTATTCTTCCTTATCTGTCACTCTTGTTGTTACTTGAAAGACATCAAGCTTTTGTAGTAGCCCTTCTGTCACTTCTCCATATACTGCATCTACTGCCGCGGCATGATCGAGTCGGAACTTTAGCCAAGTTTTTGTTCTAGGCCTTGTCCCAGCTCTTCCAACACCTATTCTCGCTGGTGTATGCTTTTTAGCAGCTTGAACACTTTCAGACAATTCATCATCTTCAAATTTAAAGGCTGTGATAGGTACTGAAGTGTAAGTTGATTCATCATTACTTGCACTGTAATATGATTGTTCATGATTACTTGATTCAGTATGATAAAGCTTAATTAATGGTTCATTTGATTGTTCTGTTGTGCTCGGACTTGCTACTTCATCAGCAGCGTAATTAGCATTTACTACCGTATCGTGAAACTTAATAAGTGTTTCCTTTTGGTCTTCTATTGGCACAGCCGTGTCAGGAGAAGATTTGTCTGACGCATTATTGCCCATCTTTTCCATAACGAGCTGTGTAATCATTGAAACTAGTTGTTCATTCAATAGACTCACCTACCTTTCAAATATAGATAAATCGCCAGCTCTTGCAGATAGACGACCATTTTCATAAATGCCCATTTTTTCTAACCACGCTAGATATTCAGGAGCTGGTTTTTTACCAAACGTTTGAAGTAATGTTGCGACATCATGGAAGCTCATTGACTGATAGTTCAGCATAACATCGTCGCCCATAGCTGCAGCGATAATAAAGTTGACACCAGCTGCTGTTAGTAAAACACTTAAATCTTCAATATCATTTTGGTCTGCCTTAATATGGTTTGTGTAACAAATATCCACGCCCATTGGGAGACCGTGCATTTTACCCATAAAATGATCTTCAAGGCCAGCACGTATTACCTGTTTGTTATTGTATAAATACTCAGGTCCAATAAAGCCAACAACGGTATTCACAATATACGGATTAAAATGTCTAGCAAATCCATAATTACGCGATTCAAGCGTTACTTGGTCAATGCCCATATGTGCCTCAGCAGATAGCTCCGAACCTTGTCCTGTTTCAAAGTAGAATAAGTTCGGGCCAGTTCCTGTTCCATGCTTTTTCACAAGCTCCTCTGCTTCTCTTATGAGGTCAGCAGAAATACCGAACGAACGATTGGCAATTTCCGTTCCAGCAATACTTTGGAAAATCATATCGGCTGGTGCACCTTGTTTAATGGCTTTCATTTGTGTTGTAATATGTGCTAATACACAGTTTTGTGTAGGAATCGACCAATCATTGATAAACTCCTTTGTCGCATGCAATACTTTTTTCACACTTTCAACGGAATCATCTACTGGATTAATACCAATAACTGCATCACCAATACCATAGGACAATCCTTCTTTTAAGGAGGCAATAATACCGTCAATATTGTCTGTTGGATGATTTGGCTGCAATCTCGAGGACAGTGTGCCCTTTTGTCCAATCGTAATATTGCAAGTCGACAGTATTTCTACTTTATTGGCAGCATGGACAAGATCTAAGTTGGACATCAGCTTTGTAACGGCCGCAATAATTTCTGAATTCATGCCCTTGCTTAATCGTTTTAATTCCCGATCGCCTGTTTCATTTGATAAAATGTATTCTCTTAATTGCTCGATACTCCAGTTTTTAATTTCTCCATAAATTTGCTCATTGATATCACCTTCAATAATGCGTGACACTTCATCATTTTCAGAAGGAACTAATGGATGTTCTCTTATATCTTTCACTAACAGCTCACTGAGAACGGCCTTTGCCGCAATTCGTTGCTGTACAGATTCAGCCGCAATTCCAGCCAGCTGATCTCCTGATTTTTCTTCATTGGCCTTAGCCATTACATCTTTTAATGATTTAAAATTATATTTTTCTCCACCAAATATCACCGATAGATTCACATTCATCCTCCTTACTTTGAGTGGAAAGCAAGTGTTTTTACAACGACTGGGACTACACCAGATGGTAGTACTTCCCCAATGTCAATATAATCACCTGTTTCTACTTTAATTTGATCGATGCAAATGATGGGAACGGTTTGATTGATCGCTCGTATCGTTTGCCCAATAACCTTTGCATAATCTGATTGAATGACTATGATAATTGGTATTTCCTTGGAGCTTCTCGTCGCTAAGTGCTTCAAAATAGCCTGACATAATGCATGGACATCTTGGAAACTTAAATATGGTGACTGACTAAAATAGAGTGCAAACGGAGAGCGATTCTCCTGGCTAGAAAATAAATCATCAGCCCGTTCTACTGCTGTTTTCACCGTATTGTCGAATTCTTTACTGTTCGTATCCATATGGCAATTGAAAACAGGCACATTTTTTAAAGGCAATACATCCGCATCTACCTGAATCGTTGCACCGCTAATCTCAGTTGTTTGCGTACCCGCACCAGTCACAGTTGCCCGCGCTGTTTCCTCTGGTTTTAACCATAAAAAGGATTGTAGTTGTTCATGCTGCAAAAGATTTTTTGCCAATTTTTCACCAATATCATCATACTGACGGTTTGTACATTCATTTTCATAAATACAGGCGGCTACTCCACCGGAAAAAACGACTGCTTCAACAGGTTTATCCCAATTTGGCAAACGTCCTAGCAATAATGGATGCTGTTCATCTGTTAATTGTCCACTTAGTGTCTTCGTTACTATATCCACCATTTCTTGGATTAGTTGTGTGACACGGACATCCTCTGCTGAATCACCAACCTTTAATGGGCTTGACCATTTTTCCATAAGTTTCATAATGGGGGGTGAAATCGACTGGACCATTCCATTATGAAATTCTATAAGTCTTCCACCGACATGTAATGTACACGTACCAATTACTTCTCCGAATTGCATGACCGCAATATTTGCTGTACCACCACCGATATCGATGTTAGCGATAACTTTGGCAGTATTTTTAGATTGCTGTAAGGTACCTGCACCCTTTGCTGCAATGATGCCTTCCAAATCGGGTCCAGCAGTAGCAACTAAAAAGTGCCCGGCTGTATCTGCAATCGCATGAACGACCTCGCTGGCATTTTCCTTTGTTGCAGATTCGCCTGTAATGATAATGGCACCTGTTGAAATATCTGCTGGTGAAATATTGGCCAATTGATATTGCTGAAAAATAAATTGCTCTATTTTTTCCATGTCGATAATTTCTTTATTGATAAACGGTGTTCTAATAATAGGACTTTGATGCAAAATCGTTTTTTCAATAATTTCTATTCGTGGCACATGCGTTATACCTGCAACGTTTTTCAACAGAAAACTACTGACAACCATCTTTGTTGTACTTGTACCAATATCAATGCCTGCACTATAAATTTTTTCTGTCTTCAACTTACTCTCCCCTCTCGCCACTACGGGCAATAAATGAGATAAGGACTATCACGATCCTTCACAAATTGACGAATTTCTTCGTCAGAATTGAGATGAATAAGTGGCGCAATAAACTCAATACCAAGCTTTTGCCACGAAGAGGTTTTCACAATAGGACCTTGCGACATGACATTTTGTAATAACGCTGTTGCTCTTTCTACATCTGCATGGGGTGCATCAATTTTTGTAATGACACCAATTTGTATTTTAGGAATCCCTAAGCTAAATTGCGGTGGAAAAACACTCTTTGATGAGGTGGCATCCTGCAAATAAATCACATGTGTCACTTCAAACGATGTCGCCATAATGTTTTTGTAATACATCGGATTTTCTATATATTCTCCGGGTGTATCAACAATCCAGTCATCATAAACGAGCGCCTGTGTTTTATTGGCTTGTCCATCTTTCCCCAATAACGCATTCATCAGTGTCGATTTACCTGCTTGCACACCACCTATGATCATTACTCGATTCTTCATATACGGCACATCCTATGACTTAGTTATTTTTGATGGCGTATAGCCTAGCATCTCTGATAGAAAACGATTAATCTCTAACATCGCCATTTCAACCTCTGAGACACTACCAACAATAACGAGACTGCCAGTAAAGCGATCTAAAAATCCTAGTCTTACATTGGCTGCCTTTGTTGCTAAATCCCCTGCGATAATAACTGTTTCACTCGGTGTACATGTCATGATGCCTAGTGCACCTGCTTCTTGAATGCCCAGCTTTTGAAACATTTCAGGATCTGGATTTGCTATTAGATGACTCAATGTTAATTGCTTTCCTGGCACAAACTCCTGAATAAACCGTTTCTTTTCTTCACTCACACATCATCACCTCTTTCAAGATTTTTATCTGTTAAATATTCACCTTCTTTAATAATTCCTGCCTTGCGATCCTCTTGTTCTAACCTTAAAGCTGTTGGAACAGATAGCTTATAGGCTAAAATAATAGCGATCACACCCGCTAAAAACTTACCTGTAATAACAGGTAAAATAATTGTCGGCTGGAAATTAGCCGTAAACGATAAATGATCTCCTAGAAGGAATGCTGAACAAACACCAAAGGCAATGTTGATAACTTTATCTTTTGGTGGCATATGTCGAATAAGTGTAAACATCGCTAAAATATTAGCAATTGTCGCTAAAAGACCTGCGCTTCCTACTGACGATAAGCCTAATTTATTCCCTAACGCTTCTAGAGGTTTCGATGCATATTTTCTTATTAAGTACACCATTGGGAATGCACCCGATAGCATAATACCGATATACCCTGCTGTTTCTAATGCCCGGAATTGATCGACTTTATCTGCCATGATCGGATCAAAGCCCCATGCACCGAAGATCTTTGTAAAAATACCTGTGAAAATTTCTACAATCGAGAACACTAGCACAAGCTTGATAGCAGCATCCATCACGCGTCCAAAAATCATGAAGCCTTTGATCATGCCATTTGGGATTAGCTTAAGACCTAACGCAATTAACACTACGAAAATAAATAACGGCAATAAATTAATTAATATTTGTAAAACTGAAATGGCAAAAACATATGTTGGTGCAGCTGTTGTACTAATCACTTCACGAACATCTGTATTAAACGTCACAATCATGATGGAAGAAATTAATGCTCCAATCGGAATTGTTAAAACACCCGCCATAATACCTAAAGCCATATATTTATGATCTCGCTTATCTAACATGGCAAGACCCATTGGAATCGAGAACACGATTGTTGCGCCTGACATAAATCCGACAACTAGAGCCATGACCCATCCTTCATAGGACTCTTTTAACGCATTTGCTAATTGATATCCTCCCATATCCGATGCTAAAATTGTCGTTGCTGCAATTGCTGGATCAGCACCAATCAATTCAAAAATCGGACTAATAAAATGACTTATAAACCACGTTAAGTAAGGTATAGCAGCCATGATCCCAGCAGCAGGTACAAAAATATGTCCAACCGTATGAATACCATTCATAAACTCTTTACCGATTCCATATTCAGCATCTCGAATTGCTCCGATTGCTCCTAAAACTGCACAGGTCATAATAATATAAACGATAACCGTTCCTATCATTGCCATCCTTCTCACCACCCCTTTATTTTTATCTATCTATTTTATCTATATGAAAAAAGACGCATTAAAGAGGAAATCTCTTTAAAGCGTCTTTGCTTCAACTATTTACTTGTAAAGTATTAATAATGCGCCTTGCAATAAGCACCATTTCCTGTTGAGTCTGCATACTTTCACTGCGAATTTTTTTATAAGCTTCGTCCTCACTAAGATTCTCTGACTGCATCAGCAAACCTTTTGCTCGTTCAATTATTTTTCGCTTTTCTAATTCTGTTTGTTTATGCAGCAAATCCCCGTTAAGACGGTTGAACTTATCAATTTGATGAAAAGCCACTTCCAACGCTGGAAGGACATTTTTCTCAGAAAACGGTTTCATAACATAGCCTAAAATATTGTCCTGCTTCATGTACAGTAACAATTCTTTTTCACTATAAGCTGATATAAATAGCACGGGTATACCGACCTGTTGTTCGATAATTTTGCTTGCCTTTAAACCATCTAGCTTCGGCATTTTAATGTCCATTAAGATTAACTCTGGCTTATGTGTAAAAGCCAATTCAATTGCTGATTCTCCATTATTCGCTTGTGCTACCACTTCGTAGCCATTATCTTCTAGCATTAACTTCAAATCCATCGCAATGAGTGACTCATCTTCGACAATCATAACTTTCCTAGTCATTTAGGATAAATACCTCCTCACTTACAGGAAACTGAATTTGAGTATGTGTACCTTGTTCACTAGGGATAATTGTAAATGTGCCAGCTAAATCATATTCAACAAGCCTTGTAATAATCTCCATTCCAAATGATGCCTTCACCTCTTGCATTCCAACGCCGTTGTCAGAAATATGAAGTGAAATAGTGGAAGCATCCTGTTGAAATTGTATATCGATTGTTCCCTCCTCACGACCAATAAAAGCATATTTCAGTGCATTTTGCAGTAGCTCACAAATGATTAACGCGAGCGAAACAGCTTTTTTAGCATGACAAAATAGCTGTACATTATCGTGATGAAAGATTAATTGAATAGATGGTGTGTTGGATGTCCCAACCATTTTATGTCCAATCTTTTTAGACAACGCGATAACGTCTACTTTCTCTTCAGCGTTATCCTCATTTTCTAAAATAAGTTCATAAACAGATGAAATACTATATATTCGATTTAATGCCTCTTGAAAAGCACTTGCACTAGAAGCTGACAAGTCATTTCTCATTTGCAAGCGCAATAGACTTGTAACTGTCTGTAAATTATTTTTCACTCGATGGTGAATTTCTCGTATAGCAAATGTTTTCATCATTAGTTCATTTTCTTTCAGCTTAAGCTCTGTCAGATCATGAATAATGAGGAGTGTCACTTTATCGTTTTGATCACGAATAGGAATTTTCTTCACAATAAAGGATTTACGATCAATCGTAATTTCTAAGAAAAAGACATCATCGCCGTTATCATAGACTTCCTGTAAAAAGGGTAAAATCTTATTCAATGCAACGTTGTCAAAACGTTCTAGCCCTGATAGCTCCGATATAAATCGGTAGCCTGCAGGATTGCTATAGATGACTTTATTTTCATGATTTGTGAGAATAATTGATTCTACTAACAAATCAGAAACGACTGGAATCGGTTGAGAATTGGGCTCTACAATATGCTCAATTAACGCAAATGGCATATTCCGAAAATCATCTTTAGGTGTTGTTTGCATATCCACCTTTTTTTCTTGAATTAACACTGCAATAATCTGTTGTTGGTTATTAAAGAGAGGGACAACGTTTTGTTCAACCGTTATACCTTCCTGTGTGATTGCTCTAGTAATTGACGATTTTTCTTTATTTTTAAAAGCAGAAAATACTGCTGGTTCAAAGCTTTCAAATACAAATTTGCCAATTACAGATTTTTCGTATAAGCCGCTTTCTATTTTTGGGAAAGCCTCTGCCACAACAATTGCATGTGGTAAGTTTTCCATCATACAATCTATGAACATATAACAATCTGTCAATTCAGCATAATACGATAATGTTGTTTCTATTTCTTTTAACTTTTCTATATCTGTTGCAGATAAGCTCGTATATTTTCGACACAATGATTGAATGTTCGACAGGCTCAACCCCCCCTATCAAGGAATAACCAACAAATCAATTATGCCTCGGCATAATTGCGTCTGGAATCGGCTTTGTGCTTAGCCCTGCACGATTCCGTGACATCCGCCGGAGGCTTTAATTTGTTTCAGCGGCAGTTTGGACTTCCGCTGAAACAAATTAATTTTGATTATTCTTATAATTTCTTGTCATCATTATAAACCTTTTGTAATATTATTTTCAATATAAAAAATAAATTATTTTAATAATTTTTGTTGCAATACAAAGAACTATATAGCTTAAAAGAGAAATATTCAACAGTTTTTTTCGGACTCATCATTATTTTATGATAAAAATGTTATTTAAATATATAAAAAAACGAGATTGCAACAGGTGCAATCTCGTTTTTTCTACTTTATTTCTGGTGTAACAGCCAATATATTTTCAAATGTTTCACGTTGCTTTGCTTCTTCTTCATTCAACAAAATATGGATATCTCCATGGTCATTTGAAGTACGAATTAAACGCCCCATCCCTTGCTGTAAACGAAGCTGCATAAACGGTAATTCCACTTCTTCATATGGATTTTCTGCAAATGTACGTTTCGCATCAAATAATGGATCATGTGGAGGGAAAGGTAAATCATAAATAATAACTCGTGTTAATGCCTCCTCCGGCAAATCTAGACCTTCCCATAAATGATAAGAGCATAATGTTTTCATTGTGCCTTCTTGGAAATCACGAACAATTCCTGATAGTTCACGGTCCCCCTCAAACGCTACATACATTCGTTCCATAAGAGGTAGTTCCGCTTTGAAATCTAACATTGCTTGTTTTGATTTAAATAATATTAATGTTTTTTCTCCATCACGTAATAGCTGTTGAACACGCGCCGTTTTCTCCTTTTGAGATAGCTCATGTAAATAAATTCGCATCACTTCTTCATAATCGAATGGAGAAGGAACAGAAAACGATTGATAATTACGAATTCCTAAACTATAGGCAATATACGAAAAATCTTTATTGACTGATAAAGTTGCTGAAGAGAATACTATTGGAAGTTTTTTAGAGAATAATTTTTCTGCTAAAACTTCTGTGATGAGACGCGGCATAATTACGAGCGTTTCCTCCCCATCCGTTTCCTCTAACCAATCGACTGCATCTCCCTGTGCTATGAAAATACGTAAAGATGCCTCGTATTGTTCTAAATACTCCTCTGCCATATTTAATTCATACTCTGGAATCATATACATTTCAGATTCAAAGACAAATTCCTCGAGTAATGTTTCGACATCCTCAATAAGTTGTTTACCGTATTTCAACAGATTTGGCGATTTATTAATACGTTTACGCTCTTCTTCAGAAACTACTAGATCATCTCGTAGCTGGTCAAAAAATAGCTCGTGGTCATCTTGTAATTTTTCCATCGCATATAATGTACGCTCTCGCACACCATCCACCATTAAACGCTCTAACAATGTGACAATTGTTGTCGCCTGTACTTTATACGTCATTGCTTTTTGCGCAGCATATTCTAATAAATGACCTTCGTCTAGCACCATCATTGATACTTCAGGCAATAAAGCTAGTTGCCCTTCACGTTCACGAGACTCCTTTGTTGCTAAATGCTCCATCAAAAAATCTTGCGAACAAATGATTAAATCCGTCGATTTACGATAATGTGCACGATTTAATGTTTGACCACAGCGATTACGTAGATCACATACTGAACACTGCATAATCGAGTTGTAGTTTACTTTTTGCCAATCTTCATCACTGACAGTTGGATATTCGCTGCGTTCACCATAAGGTTGTATAGCAATCATCGAGCCCTGTGCATATACTCCATCAGGTATAGAAAAGGCAATATCATCGATCCATTCATCGGTTTCCACTTTTTCAGCTTCCTCAAAACGCTTTAAGCATAAATATTGGTCTCGTGACTTTGCTAGGCGAACATCAATTTCAAGACCTAACGTTTTCTGTAGCTTATAAATATCGCCGCCCTCTTTTACTAGCTGGTCGATTAAAGTTTCATCTGCACAAGCGATAAGGGCTGGTTTGCCAGTATAGCGTGCATAGGATACAGCTGGTAGTAAATAGGCAATTGTTTTCCCAGTCCCTACACCTGCCTCCGCAAAAAGCACGTTTTTTTCTTTTAGGGCTTGCTCAATTTGATAGGCCATAAAAATTTGCTCATCACGGCATTCAAAGCCCTTTTCAGGTAATTCATCGTAAAGGACGTCCCCCATCCAGTCACCTAATGACTCAAAAAATGAGCGGTCCTTTGTTAATACAAATGGTAAAGATTTACGCAATTGACGTTCCCCCTCTAACTATCTGGTCCTATTATACGCGACGAAACGGAAGATAAGAAAAAATCTTATCTTCCGTTATCGTTCGTTAATCTCTTTTAGACTTTTGTCCCCAGAACTGGTAATAATTCGTTTCAATAAAGCCATTGAATAATTTACGCTTCTTCGTCGATTGACGACCGTACAATTCCTCAAAGTTTTTCATTGAGGACAACATGTACACAGACCAAGTCGGATAGTTTTTCATGACTTTTCCTAAATCACGAATTACCTGCTCTACGACTTCGATGTCACCAATACGCTCTCCGTATGGCGGATTACCAATCATAACACCATCTGTTAGCAGTGTTGTAAAATCACGTGCTTGCATTTGCTTGAACGTAATCATATCACCAAAGCCAGCTTCTAGTGCATTTTCTTGTGCAATACTCACCATGCGATGATCTATATCAGATCCGAAAATTTCTAATGGCTGATCATAGTTCGCTAAGCTATCCGCTTCATCTCGCGCTGCATCCCAAATTTTTGCCTTCATCCATGGCCAATCCTCTGAAATAAATTCACGATTATAGCCCGGTGCAATATTTTGTCCAAACATTGCAGCTTCTAACGCAATTGTGCCAGAACCACAGAATGGATCAACGAACGGACGATTCGGATTCCACTTCGAAACTTGTACGAGTGCCGCTGCTAAGGTTTCTTTTAAAGGTGCTTCACCCTGTGCTTGACGATAACCACGCTTATGCAAGCCCGCACCCGATGTATCAATAGTAAGTGTAGCCACATCTTTTAAAATTGAAACTTCAATTTTATAGGTTGCACCGGATTCATCTAAAAACCCTAAACGTTTATAATGCTGTTTCATGCGTTCTACAATTGCTTTTTTAGTAATTGCCTGACAATCTGGCACACTAAATAATTTGGATTTAACAGACTTCCCTGATACTGGGAAAGCCGCATCCACTGGTAAGTATTTTTCCCACGGTAAAGCTTTTACACTTTCAAACAACTGTTCAAAAGATTTAGCAGGAAACTGTCCTACCACAATTTTTACTCGGTCTGCTACACGGAGCCATAAGTTTGTTCGTGCAATGGCCGTTTCGTCACCTTCAAAATACACTTTGCCGTTTTCGACTGTTGTTTCATAGCCTAGTGCCTTTACCTCTTGTGCCACAATCGACTCTAGTCCCATTGCAGCAGTTGCTACTAATTTATAGTTTGCCATACATTAATTCCTTCCTTGATGCTCTATTTCCCAATACTCCATAAACTCAATAAGTTCCTGAAGTGGCAACGGTTTGCTGTAATAATAGCCTTGAATTATATCACAGTTCATTTTACGTAGTATATCCACTTGTTGTGCTTGTTCTACACCTTCAGCAACAACTTTCATTTTTAAGCGATGCGACATTTGAATAATCGCATCTACTACTGCCTGTTTTTCATCGAGTGAGCCAATATGTTGAATGAAGCTTCGATCGATTTTTAAATAATCCAGGGGGAAGCGAACTAAATAACTAAGAGACGAATAGCCTGTCCCAAAATCGTCAATAGAAATTTTAAAGCCCATTTTCTTAAGTCGCACAAGCTTGCTAACCGTTTCATTGGCACTGTTCATCACAGTACGTTCTGTAACTTCGATTTCAAAATTGTTAGCAGACGTGTTATAACGCTCTAATATCGCTTGAACAGAGTCTAAAAAATTTTGTTGCTTAAAGTGAATGCTTGAAATATTGATGGCAACCGGAGTCTTGTAGCCACATCGACGCATCTCTATAACTGCCTTACAAGCTTTTTCTATAATTACTTCGCTTAAAGGAATGATTAATCCTGTTTCCTCGGCATAAGGAATAAATTCTGCTGGCGAGACAAATCCCAATCTTTCACTATTCCAACGTACAAGTGCCTCTACCCCTTGAATCTCTTCATCTTCCACAGATATTTTAGGCTGGAAATGAAGCTCAAATTCCCGATTTTCAATAGCTCTTCGTAATTCCGAATCTAATAATAAAACACGCTGAGAATCAGTCTTCAATTCCTCAAAATAAAATGCATAGTCGTTTAGGCCATTCTTTTTTGAATAAGTCATTGCCTTGTCAGCACAATGAATCAATTGCTCGGTTGTCTCACCTTCTGATGGATACATGCTGATACCAATACTCGTAGAAATAAAAATATCTTGACCATTAATATCTAAAGGCTGTTCAATAATCCCAATAATTTGTTCAGCAAAATTTGCGGCTTCATTGTCATTCTTAACGTTTGTTAACGTAATAATAAACTCATCTCCGCCATATCTTGCAATGATATCTTTATTTTTTAACAAGGTTTTTAAACGCTTTGCCACTTCTACTAGAATGGTATCTCCGACTGCATGACCTAACGTATCATTAATTTGTTTAAATCGATCTAAATCTAAAAAATAAACTGCATGCTGTACTGAATGAGAAATAGTAGAAGTTGATTCTAATAGATTATCCATTCTTTCAATATAAGCAAATCGATTTGATACTTCCGTTAAAGAGTCCGTTAATAAACTCTTTTCTAGTTCATTTTCTACTATTTTTCTTTCAGACAAATCTGTGAAAATACCACAGTAATTTGTAATCTCTCCCTCATCGTTGGCTACACCGACAATTGTTAACCATTCTGGATATACGTCTCCGGTTTTTCGACGATTCCATATTTCCCCCTGCCAAATGCCTTCTTGTCGTATCTTTTCCCACATATCTAAATAAAATTGCAATTCATGTACACCAGACTGTAGAACAGCTGGTGTTTTTCCAATTACTTCATCGCGTTTATAGCCAGTTACAAATTCAAATGCAGGATTGACCAATTCTATTCTTTTATCTTTATCCGTGATCATGATGCCTTCAGATACATTTTCGAAGATTTTTGTTATTAAGGCAGTAGGATATTTGGAAATCGAATTTAGCTTCTCCAGACTATCGTTCACTGAGTTCATGTTTCCGCTCCATCCTATCTCTCTTTACTACCCTCATTTTTTAGAAAAACGCTTTTGCACCAGTCTACTCATATGTAGACAATATGTATATCGTTGCGATAACAGTTTAACTTCTTTCAGCATTTTTTTCTGTAGCAGAAGTAAAGCGTCAGCTATATATGTTTTTGTAACGTAAGTGAAACGTCAGTTACATATTGTGAAAGAAGTTAAAGCTGATTCCGGACGCAATTATGCCGAAGCATAATTGATTTAGATGTTTATGTATTTTTTTGTTTAAAATCGTAGCGACAGAGGCATGACCAACGGTGTACAGCCTTATTCTCAAACGAATATCGCTCATGCCTAGACATGATTAACAAGTAACTATTTCTTACTGTATTCAAAAGAAAAGCTCTCCACCAAATTGGAGAGCGCTTGTCATTTCATAAATAAGCATCAAAAAATTCCATAAGCCATGTTTTGTTCCCGAGTACTCAAACAGCTATCGCCTCGTACGGCCGGGTAGTAATCATCTATCTACAGAGCGAACTCTGTCCCTCTATCCGTTCAATTCCTTTTAGAGAGTGCCCCTACCATAATTTGGGTTTCTCACTCGTGGGGTTTACCTCGTTCCACCTTGCATGTTTCCAAGCAAGCTACGTCACTGTGGCACTTTCAGGAAGTTTCAACCATATCATTAAGACTTAGGTTTTCCTTCCGCCGTCAGCCTTTACAGCTGCCTTACCTTATTTTTTCAGTAAGCACGAACACTACGGTCATCTCAGAACCGTGCGAGCATGGACTTTCCTCTACGACGTCTAGCGCCGCAGCGATTACCAGAATTTCATGATGATAAAAAAGATTATACTAGAGTTTTATGATAAATACAATATAATTGACAAAAATTATTCGTACAACTTACTACCAAATACGTGTTTCTCTAAATTCGAAAGACGTTTTAAAATATCAAAGTTTGTCGTACCAGCTGCCGATGCGACAGGTTGTCTCTTAGGAGTACTATCAATTTCTTCTTTTAACTGTTTATTTTCTTCTCGAAGTTGGGCCACCACTTTTTCGAACGTTTCATAGTCTTGTATTATTTCATCAAGAAATGAATCGACTTCTTCTACATTGTAGCCTTTAAAATTTTTCTTAAATTCCTTTTCTAGGATCATTTTTGACGTTAATTTAATATCCATTCACATCGCCCTTCCTCACACTACATGCGTTACATTATAGCATACTTCATCACATTATATCGTCTGAAAACATCAAATGTAAGGCTAAACTTGTCGTTTCTTGCGCTTACCCGGGAAATTATTTCTTATTTCCTAACCGGAGTAACCTCTTTTCCCAAGAAATTTCCCATTTCTCCTTTTGTTCTACTCTCCATTGCTCATTCTTTTTTATTAATTTTATACCCTCTTGCGTATAATAAAAGGCCTGGTCATAATTTTTCATTTGATGCTCATAGATCATTGCTAGCTGTTCTAATACATGCAACTTTTTTCGTGGATCAACGAAATGTAGAGCAGCCACAAATGCATCGATCGCTTCACTAAACTTTTTATTTCTTTTATGCTGTATGGCTAAATAATATTGTGCATTTCCCGCTTCAAGTGCATCAAATTGGGTTGTTACCTTTTCCAAAACTTTTTCGCTTTGTGAACCCTCTTTTAAATCAGCATACCATTTCCCGATATTTGTAAACGTTTTTGCCGATTCTTCGCTTATCTCTTCAAATAGCAAATTTGTAGAATGGACATAAAGTGTAATTAGTGAAAGTAAATCCCATTCATTATGAAGAAGGACTTTCATAAGTGCATCTGGAACACCGCTTTTGATTGCATCTAAATAAATAATAGGTGCAAGATAGCCAGGAATATCTCCAATGCGAGAAAAGCCAAGCTTCTCTTCTTCCACAGCTTTTAATTTCATTCTTTCCATATCATTTTTCCATAAACGCTTTGAACTATGCAATAAATCGATTTGTCGTTGTGTACGCAGTTTAGGTAATTCTTTTTGGTTGAGTGTCCAACGTGTTTCAAGTTGCGGCCAGTCAAAGCTTTTTCCATTGTAGGTAATAACCGTCGCGTTTTTTTGCCAAAGCTTTGATTCAAAAAGTAACGCTGCCTCATGTGCAGGATCAGCTAAAATATATTGAGTTAAAATAAAACTTTCATTTTCCTCTGATACTTCTAAAAAGCCTAGAAGAAAAATTTGTGTGCCTACACCCTTTAAGCCAGTAGTTTCCGTATCAAAAAACATTACCTTTTCATTTATTTCTAATGCATATGGATGTTCGAACTTTGCCTCTTGCCATTTTACTAATGCATCAAAAAATGATTGCAACTTATAATGACCGTGCTGATAACTAAATGGATAACGCACTTGCCGTTTAAATACAATACCGAATTCATTTTCTACAACTGTCAGTCCCGCCTTTTCCCACCGTTCTGTATAGCTTGGAGCAACAGGTTTTTGATAAGCAGGTTTATCTTCTTTTTTTATAGTTGCTGTCGTTTTTTTACCGAGCATTTTTTTCATTTGTAAAATTTTATTTTCGTAAGACATTACCTTCACCATTTTCTGCATGTAAGATTGCTAAAACTTATAGTACCTTTTTGGTTCCTGTAAACTATCTTGATGGAAAGACTGAATCACCATCACATTTAGCCTACATGCTGCCATTACCATCAGAGTGCTCATCCCAAAATTGTGAATCCCCGAATGAACAGTGGATAAAACGCTTGTTATAACATGTTTATAACACTTTCAAAATTGAGGATTGTCCTTATTTTTTACCACAAGTATAACCTATATTAATCATAGCGCATCCTTTAGCTTCTGCATAAAGAGAAGATATGCCTATTTTGGTTAAAATATTGAACGTGATTGTGTAAGATGTTAACCGTAAAATGATTTATATAATAATGAAAAAAGGGCTTGTAGGAATAGTTTTTTAGACTTTTTCCTCTTTAAGCCCTTTTAGTACTCTAATTTATAATTTGAAGAAGTTCTATTACTTTTTTCTTCGCTTGCTGTAAGCTATCTTGAGCTCCAATACAAGATGGACAGCCAGACTCACAAGCACAGCTCGTTACATGCTCTCGCGTCTTAGTCAACAAATCTTCCCATAAATCATATACCTTTTCACTTAATCCAATTCCACCTGGATACTTATCATAAACAAAAAATGTCGGTTGCTCATTATGAGTTGCCTTTACCTGTGGGACAACTGCTACATCGCTACTATCACATTGAATAAACAATGGTATAAACGCATTCATCGCATATGCAGCTCCTGTCATAGCGTCTGTTAGCTCCGCCTCCGACCATTTTTCCAGCGCAGTGAATGATAGCCACGAAGAGCTTGTGTGCATTTCATCTGGTGGTAAATGAATAGGTCCAGAACCGATATTATCGTGTGTACCGAAGCGTATTTTTTTAAATATCGTTGCCTGTGCGACTAAGCCAACATCACCGAAGCAAATAACCCCACCCTGATAATCTCGGCTCCGATCTTCCTCTAGCACCTTCATCTCAACTGCTAGATTAGCGTCAGTATAGTAATCAACATCTACTTCTCGTACATACGCTTTCTTTTCTTCCCAATCTAGCTTTTCGACTTGAAATTGAATGCCCTGATGCAAATAAATTGCCTCTTCATGTAGCAATGTCATCGCACTATGACGATCCATTTCACCAATAACCTTTGTTTGTGCAGGGATAGTCAAATCAATAATCACAACATTTTCTTGTGAAGCCGAACGAAGACTAATATCATGTGCCGGAAAACGATCACTCATCCAATGCCACTTCTCAGTCGTTTTAAACACAACGCCTTCCTCCGCTAAATATTCAAGTAACTCTTGAATTTCATATTCACCATACGTATCATGCGAGGAAAATGGTAGCTCAAACGCTGCACATTTCAAATGATCCATTAAAATTAGCATATTTTCAGGATAAATACGGGCTTCCTCAGGTGCACTGCCAAGTAAAAAGAGAGGATGGTTCACTACGTACTGGTCAAGTGCTGCTGATTGCGCTACATAAATAATTAGCGCCTCGTCCTGACGACGCCCAGCGCGACCTGCTTGTTGCCAAGCACTTGCGATATTTCCCGGGTAACCTGTCATGATACATGCTTGTAATTGACCTATATCGACGCCCAATTCAAGCGCATTTGTACTAACTACCGTTTGAATAGTACCGTCACGAAGCCCTCGCTCAATAACACGTCGCTCAGAGGGTAAATAACCACCACGATAACCTCGCACCGATTCATCTAAAAGCTTATTGCGTGTAAGTTCCTTTAAATACGTCACAATCATTTCTACGCGTACACGACTTTTAGCAAAAATAATGGTTTGAATACCTGCTGTATATAATCTTTTCGCAAGGTCACTCACCTCTAAAACAGCACTTCGGCGCACGCCAAATGTTTTATGGACAATAGGTGGATTATAAAAAAGAAATGTCTTTTTCCCAACTGGCGCTCCGGAATCGCTGATTAAGGCATGGCTTTCATTCGTTAGAGATTCCGCTAACTCTTTTGGATTTTTAATGGTTGCTGATGTACAAATAAAAATCGGCTTACTACCATAAAACTCACAAATACGTTTTAATCTTCGAATAACATGCGCAACATGTGAACCGAACACACCTTTATATGTATGCAACTCATCAATGACGATATACTTCAAATTTTCAAATAGTGAAACCCATTTCGTATGATGTGGCAAAATCCCCGAATGAAGCATATCCGGATTTGTCATCACAATATGCCCTGCCTTACGTACCTTTTGACGAATGCCAGGCGAAGTGTCCCCATCATATGTATAGCTTAAAATTTCTTCACCGCTTTGTTCGATTAATTCATTTAAATCATTTTTTTGGTCCTGCGCTAAAGCTTTCGTTGGAAATAAATAAATAGCGCGTGAATTTTTATCTTCTAGTATTTTTTGGAGTACTGGTAAATGGTAGCAATATGATTTTCCAGACGCTGTTGGAGTGACGGCAGTAAAGGAAACACCCTCCATTGCGTAATCAAACGCCTGACGTTGATGGGTATACAGTTGTTCTATCCCTCTTGTTCGAAGAGCCTTTATAAGTGAAGGATGTAAATTTTCTGGGAAAGGTGCATAATTAGCTTCACGCCCTTCAAGCGTTTGCCAGTGTAAAATGCGTTCCTTCAATTCCTCATCATATCTCCACTCGTTTAATAGTTCACTGATGGTCCTTTTTTTCGATAACATCTGTTTCTATCTCCTTCACTAGCCGTTCAAAAATTTTTAACGTATACGAGGTTGAATGAATCGCATCTAAAAAACGCTTTTTACTCGTTTCTTTATAAAAGGATTGCACAACAAATTGCTCCATCGATTCTACCGCTGAAGCAATTTGTTGTGTATGCATATATTTTGGTCGATTTTTTTGAATCCACTCATTCGCCTCTTGCTGCCATTCCTTTAAAAGCTGGTGAATGACATCAGCGTATGGCTTAACCTCAACAAAAAAGTCTGGCGTACGATTCTCCTCACGCATTTGCCAGAAGCGTGAAACACATTTATCACATTCATCTATTAATTTGGAAGTTTGCTGTATTAATAACAATTTTGCACCTCATTTCATCAATGAAGGTTCATCACCATAACGTAAGATTGACTCCGTTCCACCTGTGCACTTTCCTAAGGGCGTCCGATAAGTCGCTTAGCAACAACAACGTCTGTGCGAAAGCGTAGCGGCGGCAACAACAGGGGTCTGTGCGAAAGCCTTAACCTATTACATGTCACACGTTTCAACACAACTTTTGGTGATGAACCTTAAAATTTTATCGTATTTAGGTTGAATCCATCCTTAAAATGAAAATTCATCTGCATTTACGTTAACGCATAGTATCATTTTAAGCTAATTTTTCGAACCTACTAACATTCGTTCTACCTAAAAAAATAGTCTACTAAATTATTTATGTTATATGAGTAATTTCACTCCCAATGATGTATAAAAGCTTTATTTATGGCTCATCCAATATGCTTAAATAATCGGCATATCTTTTGAGAAAATGACATCCCTAGCTTTTGATGATGAGTTCTATTCAAGATACATCACTCATTATGGTAGATAATGTATGAAAAATACTCATATTGGGTTATTTAAATTGCATATGAGATAAGTGTACCAAAGTCTATCATTTTTCACTACTAATAGGCGAACAAGCATTCTTTACTTGCCAGTTCTTTTCTGCTAAGCTTACTTTCTGGCTAACAGATTTGAGCTGCATAAAAAAATTCATGCTTTGAGCATTGTTTTCCAAAGACACTCTCGTTAACAGTAATTGATTGACTAGATCCAACTGCGCAACTAATTGTTTTAACTTGTTCAAAATAACGCCTCCTTTGCTTTAATTTATGTATTCCTCGCATGTATAAAATTACCTTCATGCGTGACAAAATAAGCGTAAGTTAGCTGAAAGAAGAAGTATTTCGATAAATTTTAATTGAACTAATCTATTAAATTTCGTCCACTACAAAATCGTCTATCAAGTAAAAGCTAACGTGGAGTACAGTTTTTTCTCTAAATTTGCTTGGGAATTTCATCAGTTATTTTGACGATTCGCGTGAAAGAACTAGGTATATTACATGAGATTTTTCGACTTTAAGAGGCGAAAATTGCTTAAAGACCATTTTTTATTGGTAATTTCAACCATCAAAAATCTAGCATCAATCATACTATTAATGGAACTGGAGAACTGCTTCTTAATCATGGTAAACTATTGTATAATAGCAGTATTATAGAGGGTGAACTTAGTGACAATTCGTTATCCGAACGGGAAATTGTATTCCCCTAATCCAACTGTTCAAAAGACAGCAAAAAAGGGAAAGGACAAAGATTATTCTTTTAGTAATCGAGGAAAAACACTAGAAGATGAAATTAATGAAGCGAACGATTATTATGTAAAAAGGCGACTTGCTATCATTCATAAGAAACCTGTTCCCGTGCAAATCGTCAAAGTAGAGTACCCATCACGAAGTGCTGCAGTTATTCGTGAGGCTTATTTCCGAACACCCTCGACAACAGATTACAATGGTGTTTGGAACGGGCACTATATTGATTTTGATGCAAAGGAAACTGCTTCAAAATCCAGTTTTCCCCTAAAGAATATTCACGTACATCAAATGACACATATGCAGCAAGTGACGGAACAAAATGGTGTGGCTTTTATTATCGTTCGTTTCTCAGCCTTTGAACGATATTTTATTGTGCCATACGATGTTTTACAAAAGGCCTGGCTAGCGATGGAAAACGGTGAACGTAAATCGATTCCCTTTTCAACTATAGAAAAGGAAGCTTTTGAAATTCCTACAAGCTATTATCCACGGATCGATTATTTACCGATTATCCAACAGCTAATAGAAGCAAAAAGCCATGGTTCTGAAAGTGAGGAGATAGTAGAATGACTGAACGTCGTGCGACACGCGGTGAGCATCAAAAGGCTCTCGCTCAAAAAAATAAAAAAAGCGCTCCGAAACCATCGAAGAAAAAATGGTTCAAGCGCATTACGTTAACACTTGTAGCTATTATAGCTGCATGTTTTATTGGAGGTGCTGGGTTATTCGCCTATTATGCAAGTACCGCACCAAAACTAGATGAAAACTTACTGAAGGACCCCGTTTCCTCAGAGTTCTATGATAAAAACGGTGATATATTTGCAACAATTGGTGCAGAAAACCGTAAATATGTAAAATATGAAGATATACCACAGGATATGATTAACGCTATCCTTGCAACGGAAGATGTACGCTTTTTCGAACACGGTGGTATGGATTTTTATCGCCTCGGTGGTGCCATACTTGCTAACTTCCGTGATGGCTTCGGGGCACAAGGGGCCTCTACATTAACACAGCAAGTTGTCAAAAACTCATTTTTACAAAATGAGAAAAAATTAAAACGTAAGGCACAGGAAGCTTGGCTTTCCTTCCAATTAGAACGTAAATATTCAAAAGAAGAAATTTTTGAAATGTACTTTAACAAAATGCTGATGTCAGGTCGTGTTTATGGCTTCGGAACAGCAGCCCAATATTTCTATGGTAAAGAGCTAAAAGATTTAACTTTAGATGAAGAAGCATTACTTGCAGGTTTAGTACAACGTCCAAATGCTTACAATCCATTGAAAAATCCTGAACTTGCAGAAAAACGTCGTAATACGGTTCTAGGATTAATGTATCAACATGGTAAAATTACAAAAGCTCAGATGGAGGAAGCGAAGAAAGTAAACATTCAAGCTGGTTTAGCTGACGACGCAACACGTCAAAAATTTTCTGGCTCTAAATATGATGCCTTCCTTGATGTCGTTATTAATGAGCTAGAGAAAAACGGTGATGGTAGTGCAATGGCGGAAGGAATTAAAGTCTATACTACACTTGATCCGAAAGCACAACAAACTGTTGAAAACATTATGAATGATGACAGCAATTTCCCAACAAAAAAGATTCAATCAGGTGTGGCTGTCATTGATACGAAAACTGGTCAAATTCAAGCAATCGGTGGCGGGCGCCATTACGGGGCTGCACGTGGTTACAACTATGCATATGACTTACACCATCAACCAGGCTCAACAATGAAGCCATTACTAGATTATGGACCAGCAATCGAAAATTTAAAATGGTCAACAGGTCAAACACTTGTGGATGAACCTATGAACTACACTAGTTCGAAACAAACCATCACCAACTGGGATAATAAATATATGGGAGCAATAACAGCACGTAAAGCTTTATATGCTTCACGTAACGTTCCAGCTGTTAAAGCATTAAAAGAGGTTGGTATTGATAAAGCACAAGAATTTGTTGGTCGTTTAGGTATTAATGCTAAAAATGTTTATGAATCTGATGCGATTGGTGGTGGGGATATAACGTTGTCTCCTACTCAAATGGCAGCTTCCTATGCAGCATTTGGGAATAATGGTGTTTACACTGATCCTTATTCGATTACAAAAATCGTTTACCGTGATGGTAAAACAACAAAAGACTACACACCAGAGCCAACTGTAGCAATGAGTGATTATACAGCTTATATGGTGACAGATATGTTACGTGACGTTGTCGGCAATAAGCCTGATGCATCAGGTACTGCAGCCAATGTATCTGGGTTAGATATCGCAGGTAAAACAGGTACAACAAACTATTCTAGCGCTGATTTTAACAAGCATAATTTACCGGATACAAGTGTGCCGGATTCATGGTTCGCTGGTTACACATCAAACTATTCGATCGCTATTTGGAGTGGTTATGAAAAACACTTTGATCCAATTACAACTTGGGATGAACGTCGTTTACCACAACATTTATTTAAACAGATTATGAAAGATATTTCGGCGAATGTTGAAACACCACGTTTCAAAAAACCAAACTCAGTTGTGGAAGCTACAATTGAAGCAGGTACAAAGCCGCTTAAATTAGCAAGTGATTTTACTCCAAGTGAGAAACGTCGTACAGAACTATTTGTACGTGGTACAGAGCCTAAGGAAGTTTCAAATGAATACGCAATGCCAGAACTTTCTTCACCATACAATGTAAGTGCAAGCCTTGATACAGAAGGTCAATCTATCAATATTTCTTGGGAGCATGATGCCATGCTTAATCCGGATACAAATGAACCGCTACCAACTACCTTCGAGGTATCCGCTACAAAAGAAGGTGGAGAAACTATTTCTCTTGGTAAAACGGATAACAAAGGCTTAACAATTAGCAACAAACAACTGGAAGATGGCAAATACACGATTTCTGTTGTAGCAGTTGTAGATGGTACACGTAGTAAACCAGGGACAACTTCCTTCCAAGTAACAGGTACGACTGATGAAAATAAAGAGCCAGATACTCCAGATAAACCGGATGTTGAGGAACCATCGGCACCTGATCAAAATGGCAACAACGGAGACAACGGTAACCACAACGGTAACGGAAATGGTAACAATGGTAACCACAACGGTAACGGTAACGGAAATGGTAACAGTGGCAATAACGGTAACAGTGGCAACAATGGCAATAACGGTAACGGTGGTAACAATGGTAACAATGGCAATGGTAACGCTGGTGGGAATGGTAACAGCGGCAATACAGGAAATAACGGTACCCCCCCAGGTAACAATGGCAACAATAATGGTAGCAAGCCACCAACAACGCCAACTGAACCAACCGTACCAGATGATGGTACTGGTAGTACTGAATAAAATAAAGCAGAGTAGCTCAACGCTACTCTGCTTTTTTGTTGTTAAAAAACTATATGTGCGGGTATTTGATGGTTGAAAGGCTTCCACTGCCTACGTTTGTTGCTGTTGCTTCGCTTAAAAGCAGAGTAGCTTAACGCTCCCCTGCTTTTATCTTTCCGTCTGTATTATTTTTTGCAGCCTGCAAACGTAACCGTGCTGCTCGTTTTTTTGTTTCCTTAAATAATTCATCGAGCTGACGATAACAGGCATATTGACCAGGCTTTGCTTTTATAAAGGTTAACCGTTCGACACCGTTAATGGGGAATACTTCTTCGCCTGCTTCTTGCACTAAGCGCTCAAACAATAATATGGCCGTTTCCATCAATCCTTTTGCTTCACCATTCCTTGCATCATGAGCTGCATGAATTTTGGCCTCTAGTTCTGTCCACTCTGCAAACCAAGCATCCATTTTTTCCTTTTCGATTGCCTCTACATTCACGCTTCCTTCACCTGCCCTTTTTTTAAACGCTTTTGCCCTTCTCTACAATCATTAAGTAAAGGGCATGTGTGACAGCCAGGATTTTGAGCTTTACAATGATAACGACCGAAGAAAATTAGCTGATGATGCGTTTTCGACCACTTGTCCATCGGTGTTTTTTTCATAATTGTTTCTTCGACTTCAAGCACTGAATCCTTCCAGCGACACAGCCCTAATCGTTTAGACACACGCTCTACATGTGTATCCACTGCAAGTGCAGGAATATCAAAAGCTACAGACAACACGACATTAGCCGTCTTACGACCAACACCGGGCAATGTGACTAGTGCTTCTCGGCTTGCTGGTATTTCGCCCTCGTATTCCTCTAATAGCCTTTGGCATAATGCTTGAATATTCTTTGCCTTATTTCGATACAAGCCAATGGAGCGAATGTCCTGTTGCAGCTCCTCTAGGGATATAGCTAAATAATCTTCTGGCTTTTTATATTTTTGAAACAATGTTTTCGTTACTTTGTTTACAAGTACATCCGTACACTGTGCCGATAATAACGTAGCAATAGTCAGCTCAAACGGATTGTCATGCACTAGCTCACAATGTGCATCAGGAAACATACGATCCATTTCCGCTAGACAATGCTCCCATTGTGTTTTTGTTAACATATCGGATGCCCCCTATTCTCTTTCTTCTAACCAATTATAAAATGGTACTTTATTTGTCGACTGCGTTTCTTGCTGCATTGTACGGACTGGTGGTCTGTTAAATGTTTGTTTTTCACGGAACTGCTCGCTTTGCTTCTGTGCAGCCTGTGGTGTCGTAATATTTTTCTTTTTCCACTCTAATAATATTCGATCAATATAACGAATACTTAGCTTGCCAGCAAACACAGCCTCCTTAAGCGCCTCCTTAATAAGCGCTGGACTGTGCTTATCCTCATCTAGCCAAGACCCGATTTTTTCTAGCTCTAAAGGAGATAAAAGACGCCCCATTTCCTCTTCAAATAACCGGAATATTTCACCCTCTTCTTGTCGAAGTGATGCTGCTGATTTTTGATGTTCCTTCATTTCAATCATCTGCATAATACGCTCCCAAAGTGGATATACCGAATATTTTTCACATAATTTGCCACTTGCATCAACGTCGCTTGTTATTTCAAGGAAACCTTTTTGCATTAATCGCTGTAGACGTGAAGTAACGTCATTGCCAGGCATTGTGAGACGATTCATCAAATCATTAGGCGTTGGAAAATCATTACCCTCCATATGGAACGCAAGTAAATGCATAACAATAAGTGCCTCATCATCCTCAATATTTAACTCCTTATAAAACTGAAAAAAAAGCTGAGGGATTTGAATCATTCTCTGCTCAGTCCATGTACGGAGTCGATTATTATTTGTGCTCATATTATACTTGACTCCTTTTTCCATCGTAAGTAGAAAAGCCGCGTAGACATATAACTACGCGACTTTTAATTTTAACTGCTTTAAAGGGCAGTAATTTATCTGTACCGAAAGCGAAGCGTTAGGTACAAGTCTCCCGCCTCAACTTTCAGCGAGAATTGTTGCTTATGGATATAAGCGGTTTAGTAAACGTGGGAATGGAATCGTTTCACGAATGTGCTCCGTGCCAGAAATCCATGCCACTGTACGCTCCAATCCAAGACCGAAGCCTGAATGTGGTACAGAGCCTTGTTTACGTAGCTCTAAATACCATGCATAAGCATCTAAAGATAAATGATGTTCTTCAAGACGAGATTTTAATAAATCATAGTCATGGATACGCTCAGAACCACCAATTATTTCACCATAACCTTCTGGTGCAATTAAATCTGCACATAATACTACATCATCACGGTCAGGATGTGGCTGCATGTAGAATGGCTTAATGCCTACTGGGTAGCAAGTGATGAATACAGGTTTGTCAAATGAATTAGCAATTGCAGTTTCATGTGGTGCACCGAAATCATCGCCCCATTCAATATCGTCAAATCCTTGTTCATGTAATAATTTAATGGCATCGTCATAAGAAATACGAGGGAATGGTGCTTTAATATTTTCAAGTGTTGAAGTATCACGACCAAGTCGCTCTAATTCTAATTTGCAGTTTGCCAGAACTGATTGCACAATATGAGCTACATACTGTTCTTGCACTTCTAGGTTTTCTTCAAATTCCACAAATGCCATTTCTGGTTCAATCATCCAAAACTCGATTAAGTGACGACGTGTTTTAGATTTTTCTGCACGGAATGTAGGACCGAATGAGAACACTTTACCTAATGCCATTGCAGCCGCTTCCATATAAAGTTGACCAGATTGAGAAAGATATGCATCTTCATCGAAATATTTTGTGTGGAATAGCTCAGAAGTACCTTCTGGAGCTGATCCAGTTAAAATTGGTGGGTCCATTTTTGTAAAGCCATTGTCGTTGAAAAACTCGTAAGTTGCACGAATAATTTCGTTACGAATTTTCATGATCGCATGTTGTTTACGAGAACGTAGCCATAAGTGACGGTTATCCATTAAAAACTCTGGACCATGTTCTTTTGGCGTAATAGGGAAATCAGTTGCTGCATGTAGTACTTCAATACCAGTTACAGCAATTTCACAGCCAAAGCTTGAACGCTCATCTGCTTTAACCTCTCCCGTAATGTACATTGAAGTTTCTTGGGTCATACCTTTTGCAATGGCAAAAATTTCTTCGCCTACTTCTTCTTTAACAACAACGCCCTGTACAAAGCCAGAACCATCACGTAATTGTAAGAAGGCAATTTTACCACTTGATCGTTTGTTCGCTAGCCAAGCACCTAGCTTGACGGTTTCACCGATATGCTTTGGCATATCTTGAATCATAATTTTTTTCATAGAAATCCTCCAAAGTTGGTTAAAAGGATTAGTCTTGCCATTTTGATTTTACAAATGTATCAATTCGACGGACTGCCTCTTCTAATAATTCTAAAGATGTAGCATAAGATAATCGCATTGTAGTTGGTGCACCAAAGCCAGAACCTGGAATCACTGCTACGTTTGCTTCTGTTAAAATATCCGAAGCGAATGCATCTACTGAATCATAGCCAGTATGAGCCATAGCTTCTGCTACATCTGGTAATAAGTAGAATGCACCCTGAGGTTTTAAAACGTTGAAGCCAGGAATTGCACTTAACTGTGGATAAATTTTTTCAAGACGAGATTCGAATGCTTGACGCATTTCTTCGACAGCGTCTTGTGGCCCATTGTACGCTTCCACTGTTGCATATTGTGCAGTTGTTGTTGCGTTTGATGTAGAGTGTGATGCAAGATCGGTCATTGATTTAATAATGTCCGCATCCCCTGCAGCATACCCGATACGCCAGCCTGTCATAGAGTGAGATTTTGCAACACCATTTACAACGATTGTACGTGCTTTCACTGCATCAGATAGCTGTGCAATTGAAAAATGCTCAATACCATTGTATACAAGCTTCTCATAAATTTCATCTGACACGATTAAAATATCTTTTTCTTCTGCAACAGCAGCAATTTCAGCAATCTCTTCACGAGAATAAATCATACCTGATGGGTTGCTAGGAGAGTTAATAATAACTGCTTTTGTTTTATCTGTCACAGCAGCTCTTAATTGATCCGCAGTAATTTTATAGCCTTGCTCACGTGTGCCTTCCACATAAACAGGTACACCACCCGCTAATTTTACTTGCTCAGGATAAGATACCCAATAAGGAATCGGAATAATAACTTCATCGCCCTCGTTTAAAATAACTTGGAATAAAGTATAAAGAATATGTTTCGCTCCAACACCTACAATTACTTCATTCGGCTTGTATGAAAGATTGTTGTCGCGTTGAAGTTTATCGATAATCGCTTTCTTAAGTACTGGAAGACCGCCAGCAGGTGTATATTTTGTTAAACCTTTTTCCATCGAGTCAATGGCAGCATTTAAAATATTTTGTGGCGTGTTGAAGTCTGGCTCACCAGCACCTAGACCAATAACATCAATACCTTGCTCTTTTAATTCCTTTGCTTTCGCAGTAATTGCTAAAGTTGAAGAAGGTGTTAAAGTTTTTACACGGTTTGCTAATAAATTTTTCATACGGGATCTACTCCTCTTATAAATTCGTAATGCGCTTCCACCAGTCGCCGTCCTTAAACATAATATAGACATAGTTGAGCTTATCGTGATCGTTTAGGTATGTAATTTCCCAAACAGCACCTGGCTCCTCATAGCCTAATTTTATATTGAGGACTTTTTGTACATTGCCTTCTTTTTTTAAAACCGATAATGCCTGCTTTTCCGTAATACCATCTTTTAAAAGTACTTCCTTAATTGAATCAGCTTCTAGATTCGTCGGAACAAAGACAGCTTTTTTATCACCATATTCATCTACCCCGAACACAGTGACATACGAATGTTTGCCATTATATGTGTAAGACTCCGAGACAACTGCGAGGGCTTTGGCATCAAGAGCCAACTGTTCAGCCTTCTCTTCAATTGAACTGAATGGAGCTTCGGCTTTCCAGAGTACTAAAATACTAATGACAAGTGACAATGAAACCATAAAGACAGAAATGAAAATCAACCAGTTTTTCATATATTCACCTTATGTTTCACATCTAGCGTATGCTTTAACACGAACGCCTGATGCTTTTGCATGTCTATAACTGCGCATACATTCATTTTGCTTTCCATTTTTGTCAACCTGCTTTCTTTCCTCATACCACAACATTATACAACAATTTTGTGCTGTCGTGTTTCTTAATTTCATATATTGTACGTTGATAGATTAACGTTTTCAAATGATTCGGGTAGTAATTTATTTCTTTTTAGTTCGGCCCTAAAAAATGATGACCATTTCAATAGCAAAATTCCTATCCACAATTGCAAATAGGAAGTAAAATTTACTGCTAAAATACCTATGATAAAACACAAATAGCATAGTAGTTCGCACGACCGTCATTTTTTAGCGCGCTGCAAGTATCCATCTGCTTGCTCAGAAATTTTTGTATGGATATTTTTTAAAATTGATACAAACACCCATGCTCACACCTTTTGGCGATAAAGCTTCCTTTGGCAGTTAATAATCGCTAACCCAATGTTGCTTTGAGTAGTGATCTCCTGCAATTTATTAAATGTAGATATTTTTTTATTAGCACAATTATCTCCATTATTGTCCTTGTTGCCTATTATTTTTACCCATATGATGATGTAATGAGCAATTTTAAGAATTGAAAAGGGACGTGATGTTTTGACTAAAGAAGTTAATCCTACAGATCCAGCGACAATACCAAAATTTGTGGATGAGCTGCCAAAACCGGTTACCGCTAAACCTAAATATTATAAAGGCCAACAGAGAAAAAATTATTATGAACTTAAAATGATGCAAGCAGAGCATTCTTTCCATAAAGATTTCCCAAAATCAATCATATGGGGCTATAACGGGCTTTATCCCGGACCGACAATTGAGGCTACAAAAGACAAAAGCATTTATGTTAGATATAGTAACCAATTGCCCTTAAAGCACTTCTTACCAGTTGATTTTTCACTTCATGCGGCAAACGATTCAAAGGAAGTAAGAACTGTTACACATTTACATGGCGCAAATGTAGATTGGGAGAGTGACGGCCATCCCGAGGCATGGTATACAAGAGATTATGCGCAAACAGGTCCAAAATTCAGTAAAGAAATACATGAATATACTAATCATCAACCCGGCACAACACTGTGGTATCATGATCATGCAATGGCGCTAACTCGTTTAAATGTCTATGCGGGATTAGCGGGTTTTTATTTACTTCGGGATTCGCTTGAGGAGCGTTCTAACCTACCTCGTGGTGACTATGAGTACCCTATCTTAATTCAAGATAAATCGTTTAATGAAGACGGCTCTCTTTTCTATCCTGATGAGCCACCATTCCCAGTTCCCGTACACCCATCTATTACACCCGGCTTTGTTGGTAATACCATCGTTGTAAACGGCAAAGTCTGGCCTTATTTAAATGTCGAACCTCGTAAATATAGATTTCGTTTTCTTAATGGCTCCAATAGAAGAGGTTATGTCATTAGCCTTTCAAATGGTGAGCCTATGATACAAATCGGAACAGATGGGGGCTTTTTAACAGCTCCTCAAGAAATTCAATCTGTTGAGTTATTGCCGGCAGAACGAACAGATATCATTGTCGATTTTTCAAAATATGAAGGTCAGGAAATAACGTTAGTCAATTCAGATGAAGATTTCATAGATGAACATACAAGAGAAATCATGCAGTTTAAAGTGTGTCTTCCTCTAAAGTGTGAGGACACTAGTGAAATACCAGAAAGGCTTGCAGTATCAATGGATTTACATTCACACGATGCACATATAGAGAGACACTTACCATTAACTGCTACGACAGATGATTTTGGTCGGCCCATGTTATTATTAAATAATCGTATGTATCATGACCCTACTACTGAAAAGCCTGCACTTGATAGTATAGAGATCTGGAATTTCATTAATGCCACGCAGTTTGATCACCCTATTCATCTACATTTAATTCAATTTAAAATACTAGAACGCCGCCCTTTCGATAGGGAGCTATATCAAAATGAAGGTAGGCTGGAATTTACAGGTCCCCCTGAAAAACCGCATAACTATGAGCAAGGTTGGAAGGATACTGTAAAAGCAGAAGCGGGGAAAGTTACGAAAATTATTATGCATTGGAAAGATCATGTCGGCCATTATATGTGGCATTGTCATTTCCTAGAACATGAAGATCATGACATGATGCGACCAATACTCGTCATGAAGGACGTTCACCCTGTGCAAGAGCCACATGTTGAAATCCAGCATGACGTAAAGCATTCGCAAGAACTGCATCACGACGACCCGACTATTGTTACGGGCAATAACGAGAATACTATACCTCTCTTGAACTATATTCCACACATCACTCCAACTGAAGAAATAGTAGAATACTCTCAAGCTTCTTTGCAAACAGCGTATTTAGAAGACGAAATAGAATATAATCCGCAAACTATTCCTCTCTTAACTAGCACTCAAAACATTACTAGCTCAACTGAAACAGCTTTTTTAGAAGATAAAGTGGAATATAATCAGCTATCTGCACCGCTCTTGAATAATACTCAAAATGTCACTTCTTCAATTGTAGAACTCCCGGAACATCAAATTCATAAAGTGACTGATAGTGAAAGTATTCCTCAACCAATCTTCCCGTCTACTGAGTTTCAACCTCGACAAAGGATACCTGCTAGGCGCCGGAGAAGATGGTACTAATGTCACAAGGCTGGGACATTAGTATAAATTTAAAGAGAAATTTTAAAAATCCACATCAGAAAAGTGCAAGAAATCAATATTTCTAAAATTGATTTCTTGCACTTTTTAAAGTTTTGTCCCAACCTCTTTATGATTTTTTAATTCTTTTTAAATAGACAATAAAGAATAGGGACAATAAATAATGTTAAAAAAGTAGAGGTAGATAGTCCACCTATAACTACAACAGAAAGAGACTTTGATATCATCCCAGTTTCATTTGAAATAGCCATTGGGATTAATGCGCCCATTGTTGCAATAGCAGTCAATAGTTGAATATACTGCATTGGTTACACCGTTTGTATAAACATTTTTTCTCCCTTCTAGCTTCATAAATTCCCTTTCCATTTGCTTCCCTATATCATTCATCGCTTGTTCGGGTGAAGCTCCTTGATAAGGAATAACTACTGTTAAATATGGAATATCAATATTCGGGTACTTCTCACTATGTAATGTTTGTAATGAATAAATTCCTCCTACAATAATAAGAGGTATTACTAATATCATTGTTAAAGCATTTTTCATACAAAAACGGATGAATCGTTTCATATTTCCCCTCCCTCAAACTATCCCCAATCCTTTTATCCCTGCTCAATCTGCATTACAGGTAACAATAAATCTAGTTGAGTAAAATCATCACCTCGATACCACTCAAGGATGGAGCGTGACGGCACCCATTTATGTTGAAGCGCGTATTGAAGTATTTTTATGTATCCGTCCTTGATCGTTGACATTTGTTCTTTAAATGGTAATGCCAAACATATACAAGAAGGCATATGTTCAATGAAATCACTATCAGTTATATTATTTATTTTAGTATCTGCTGGAACACCAAAGCCGATTTGAGCTTTGATTACATCTTGGCCTGATAAATAATTTAAATAATAACTTTTAATGCTAATATTTAATTGTTTTAATTCGTTTGCTCTGTATTCAAAATGGGCTCCAAATTTACCCGTTGTGGATTGAGCTGTATACCAAATAATTTTTTCATCATTTTTATCAATCAAATAAATATCATCTCGAATAGAATTGCTTTCCAAGTAACGTAGGCTAATATCCAACAGATCCCGTTTTTGTTTCATATTTTGAATCCATGTTTTCATCATTTCCTGGCGAGTCGTTTCATCCTGCTCGTGTAAATAATTTTGAATTTCATGAATAGATACATCTGCTAATCGCAAAGTGGATATTAACTTTACTGTTGCAATTTGACTATCTGAATACACCCGATAGCCATTTGAACTTCTTTCCTCCGGTAACAGTAAATTTTTAGTTTCATAAAAGCGTAATGTGCTTTTGGCAATACCTGTTCTTTCAGAGAATTCTTGAATTGTCATATATTTTTTCAAATCATCACACCTCTCTTAATTTCAATGTAAACCTTCAACTAACTTGAAGGTCAAGATATATTTCTAAATTTAGGTTACATTCCCAGGTGTGTTGATTACCCATTTTTATACATCCAAAGAGGCTGATTTCCGCTACGGGCTACTCGCTTTCCTGCGGGCGAGCGTCGAGCCGCTCCCTCCGCTTCGCTCCGTGCAGGGTCTCGGGCCAACACGATGTTGGTCACGAAGGCGTTATCACAGGATGTGATGGTTTTAGCCTTCGTTCCTCTATCGCTTTCCCGCGGGAGTCGAGTAGCCCTACGCTACAATCAGTTAAAATGGAAATATATTGGCAAAGTGGTAACGAAAAAATCCTTTTATCGCTCAATAATAAACTTATTTTTCCTAATCAACACGCCTGTTACATTCCTTTATTACCCATAAAAAAGCCGCTCCTTACATATTAAACAGCTTGGCATTTGTTGAAACAATGCACTTTATATATATGATTAAATAGAATTTTTCTCACTAACGATTCAACTTTTTAGAACCTTTACATTCCCCTAAAAGTGTATATTGAACTAGCATATACTATCCTAAGCATCTAAAAAGGGGGTATTGATTTGTGCGCTAGGCGAAGTGATACAATTAAAAAGAAAATGCAAATGAAACGTCAAACACTACATGGCCATAAATGTAAAAAGTGTTCTAAATACCCTTGCATTTGCTGTGACAAGTTTTTCGTTTTAAATCTTGCTGGATTGACGGATAATCTAAATTATGAATTATTAAGATATAAAGGACAGAAAGCTGAAATTGAAACTGTTTTTTGTACGATAGAGTGCGGAGTAATTTGCAATATCGGCATTGATTTTATAGAAATAAAAGAACAAGACGGTGCGATTGTTACAATCCTCAAAGACAAAATTAGCAGAATTTATTTATCCACAGATAAAGATAATGGCACTTTTTGTTGATTCCTTTCCAAACTGTCTAAACTATTAGGCAGTTTTTATTATATACGCTGTTTCCAATTATCCTTTCTAAGTAATAGTCCATAATCGACTGTCATGAATAAAATATGTTAGTGGATTGCTTAGGAGGGATTAACCTAATGAAAATTAGACCACGATTTGTTTTATTTTTCTTTGTATTATTATTACTTGTAATATGTGTTCAATATATTAAGGGGCACTCATCTGTTGTCATGGAATACCCCGCTCCTAATAGCCAACTGGAAACAGCTCCTACAGAGATTAACATCACTTTTAAGGAGAAAATCAAACGAGCACAAGCCTCCCTTGAGGTAGTCGATAATAAGGGACAAACGATGACTAGTAATAAGGCTCAAATAAGTGACGATCAACAAAAAATCCGGCTAGAATTGCCTACTTTGCCGGATGGAATGTACTATGTTCACTATTACGTTGTCTTATTTAATGACGGACATTCTGTAAAAGGTTCTTATCGGTTTCAAATAGACAGTACTTTATTATTTAAGCAAATTGGAGATAATAATTTATGCATACCAATCTCATACCAGCAAGAAACTCTACAGCTTTATGACCTAAAAGAAAAAGAATGGTTTATTTATTTAATGAGGTTTATTTATTATACAGGCGTATCTTTAATCGTTGGTTGGGTTTTTTGGTGGAGGATTGTTCAAGGGTACTCAACTGAATTGAAGAAAAAATATATATCTTATGGGATCATTATTCAAATACATCATCTAATTGGGCTTTTTTTAATGATTATAATGCAATTAAACATTACTACGATTTTCAACAACTCTGGTAATTTGTTGATTAATTCTACGTTCGATTTGATGTGGTATGCATCACTTGTTATATCACTCATTGGCTTTGTCTGTCTATTTCGCAAAAAATGGTTCGATCTAATCTGGATGTTTTTAATTTTAGTCTTAAATGGGTATTCATTTGCATTTGAAACACCTAGTCTTTTGATCATTAGTCATAGCGCCCTTCTCTTCGCATTTTCTATTTGGGCAGGACGGCTACTGTTTATACTCAGCTTTTGGCGTAAGCATCAATTATTTATCCATTCATTTTCATCTTCATTTTCCAAATACTCATTTTGGTGTATTATCGTATTATTATTTACTGGTTTCTTTGAGGCGATTGTTTATTTATCAAATACATTAGAATCATTAAACAATTGGCTATTTTATTTACTGTGTAAACTACTTGCTGTTATTGCGATAATTGCGACAGAAAAAGTCATTCGCTCCAAACTATAACTACACTGGACCGTCATTTTTATTTCTATCTTCATTTAATGCACAATCCATTATCCGAACGCTAAGAACGTACGGATAAACAGAGCATTCCAAATATTACATACGTAAGAATGGTACAAAAAATTATAAAACCGAAATCAGCCATTACACCAATCATCGGCCCCATTATTCCCGCCATTAATCCTCCTGAAACACCTGAAAGCAAAGTTTGGTAGTCTACTAATGCGCCAAATATTGCACCGATTGCAATGGCAATCACCGTAACAAAAATCGTAACCAACGTATATTGGCTAGGAAATGCATTGCCAAGAACTACACCAACAGCCAATCCCATCACTCCACTACTTAACATGGCGATATTCATACCAAGATGATAGCTAATTAAAAATTTTATCCTGTATAAAAAAGTATACGTGACAAAACAAACAATAAAATAACTCATTAATATTAACCATAATATTACACTCAAATAGTCAGCTCCTTTATTTTCAATATATGTCATCTTCTTGTTATGAAATTCCGATGAAAAGAAATACCTGTTGTACAGATAAATTGATTACTTAGACTCTTACTAATGTTCCTTGCACTATACGAAAGTTTTGAAGTAGGTAGCTTAACTTTGGAAATTGCAAAATTTTTTGTTATATAGGAGGAGATTTTTTTTGAAGAAAACAAAAGAGGTTGTTGGCATTACAAACACATATGATTATGAACATCCGGAACTGAAAAAAGAGGAACGTTACACTTCTCCCGCGAGCCCTTTACCTTTATATGAATTGAAATTATTACAAGAATTTATTCATGGTGTAAATATACAAAACCTTGGGGAGCATCTCCCCCATTTTAAAAAGCAAATGATGCTTATGAAATTTTTTAAATTTAAAAAAAATCAGCTTGTAGAGGTCTATTCCAAAAATGGCGATCAGAACATCCATACTGTGGGTAAAGTTCATACAATAGGACGAAATTTCGTTATGTTAAAAACACTCTTTACTCGGATTTGGATACCGTACATTACAATTCACTCAGCTAAATCCCCGTTTGGCATTCCCGCAATTCATAACACACACCAAAATGTCGTGATTGATGAAGAGCTGCGAAAAAAACTATTAACAAACTTCAGTCATACAGTTTCAAATAAACAAGTATTAAGACAACAATTCTTTGAAGAATTATTAGAGACAAATTTGAAAACATGGAAAGGGACGAAGCTGACTATATATGCTACAACCTCAATAAAAGGAAAGATACTTAATATTACGCCTGGAAAGGTTTATTTAAAGCATCATGATGTGCCTGAAATTTCAACTGCTCATATTACGTATATAAAGCAAGGGAGAGTCACTTCTTTTTTCCAACGGTTATTTTCAAACTGGCTTGGACATAACAAAACCTCTAAAAAATCATTCCGACAACGGAAATCATTGTAATAATTTTATTTTAGCTCAATATACTAAATCGATGCATTCACAAATATAAGGAGGTGAAGAAAAGTGGGAGATCCAATAGTTCCTGCAAATGAGATCTTTTTGGAGATGAAAGGGAAAAACATATTACTGGTAACCGAGAGAAATCAATTAAATATTCTCGGTCAAACATTTAGACCTATTTTTTGTGGAAAAGTTGTAGAAGTCACAAATGGCTTTATCACACTAGATCCAGTAACTATTAAAATGCACAACGCTCCGTTTTTTAAATTTCCTACACCACTAAGTTTCCCTATGGAGCATATTGCAGTATTTACACCATTTGATTGTAAACGGAAACTTGTACTTGTATAGGTTTTCACTTAGAAAATTCATAAGAATAGGAGGTTACTATGGATATAAATAAACTGGCTACACAACTTGGTATTAGCGTGCCAGATATTAATACCATACGACAAACTGTTGTAACACAAGCTTTTGAGAATAATATAGGTGTTAGAGCATTAGTATTACTCTCCCAATATCCCTTTCTAATTATCGGACCTATTGCAGAAGTGGTTAGTGACTATTTAGTTATAGAGGCAGAGATTACGAATATAACAGAGCTTGATGGAGAAAAATTTCGAGTTCACATTGACGATATAGAAGTGTTTTATATTGAAAAAGAAAACAGACCTATACCTGATATAAGGAATGGCATGAATGATTAGACAATTTCACATCGTTGCCATTCCTATACGTATTGTTGTCAATCAATTCGGTGACCACGATCCAGAGGGTATGATGTATGTATTAAAGGAAAATGAAAGTCTAATCAAACAAAAAGTCGCTAAGAATCCATTTACGCCAGTAGATTTAGTTGAGCCATTAGTTATTCGCGCAAATGTAGGTGACGATATTGAGGTTGTATTTGAAAATCAGCTTCCCTTCAATGCATCGATGCATATTCAAGATGTAGAATATAATGTTTTTACTTCTGATGGAGCTTTTGTTGGGCGAAATCCAAATACGACAGTTCCACCAGGAAAAAGTATTGTATACAAATGGCAAGTTCATATTGAAGGAACCCATTTTTTCTCTGATTTAGGAAATACATTATCAAGTGAATTAGGAAGTAATGTACATGGTTTGTTTGGTGCACTTTTTGTAGAACCACGTGGATCTACTTGGACTGATCCTATTTCAGGCAAACCAATTAATAGTGGTCTTTTTGCCGATATTCACAATCCATTACTCCCCTCTTATCGAGAATATGGTTGGTTTTTCCACGACGAGGAGGAGGTACACGATTTAACAGGGCAAAAGCCCATCAGTCCTCATACACTTCAACCAGAAGCAACTCATTCCATTAACTACCGTTCGGAGCCTATGCGGAACAGACTACGATTAATTCAAGAAGGTGTTGTTTGTCCAGAATGTGAGGGCGAAGAGGTTCATCACGATTCTTGGGTATTCGGTGATCCAGCAACACCTATTTTACGAGCCTATATAGGGGATCCCTTAAAAATCAGGCTCATTCATGCGGGTATAAAAGAAACACATTCATTTCACTACCATGTCCATCAATGGTTTTCTGAACCAATAAATCAAAACTCCGACCTTCTTGATGTGCAAGCCATTTCACCCCAATCGAACTATTTAGTCACACCAGTATACGGGGCAGGTTCATTACAAGGTGCAATGGGCGATGCTATTATACATTGTCATCTGTACCCCCATTTTGGAGAAGGTATGTGGGGAATTCAACGTAATTTTGATACGTTACAAGACGGTAGTCAATGTTATCCGAACGGCGTGCCGATCAAAGCACTTAAGCCGCTGCCGGATCGACCATTACCACCAAAACCGACACCTGAGAAACCAGGATTTCCAAACTTTGTGCCAGGAATTGTCGGACTTAAAGCACCGCGCCCACCACTCGGCATTATAGGTGGTAGACCAGCTACTCAAATTGAAAAAAATTCTTTTGCACCGAATGCTGTTCCTGGGGCTGTTTTTGTCAACCCAGCTATTCCAGATGTAAACCCAGTAAGGACCTTTGATGTCGTTCTTATACAAATGCCTATTATTTATAATAAGCAAGGATGGCATGATCCTGAAGGTCGCTTATATGTTTTAGCTAAAGATGAAGAAGATATATTAGCCGGTAGAAAAGAACCCGAGCCATTGGTTATACGGGCAAATGCTGGCGAAGTAATCCGTTTTAAATTTACAAATAAGTTACCCGAGACACTTGGCGGAAATGCATTCCAACTAGTCAACCGCACATATGAGGCTGGCATGCATGTTCACTTCGTTAAATTTGACGTTTTGTGCTCAGATGGTGCAAATGTTGGATGGAATTACGATTCAGGCATTCTTTCAGGTGAGACAATTCAATATCAGTGGTTTGCAGATGTAGAATTAAAAGCAACTTTTTGGCACGACCATTTATTTGCCAACGAACATCAGCACCATGGTGTTTTTGCTGGCATTAATGTTCAAGCAAGAGGCTCAAAATTTTTAAGCTCCGTTACTGGTAAAGAAATACAATCCGGTACACAAGCAACAATCGTCAATCCGTTAATTCCCGATTTCCGTGAATTAAATTTATTTGTTCAAGATTTTACGATGTTATTTGATAAAGACGGATGTCCACTCAATCCTCCACCCTTCCCTGGTTCACCAGAAGATCCAGGCGTTATGGCTATCAATTATAAAAATGAACCGATTCAATTTCGTTTAAAAAAACCCGTTCGTGATCCTGCTTATGTTTTCAGCTCATGGGTACATGGCGATCCTGTAACACCATTGCTTCAAACCTACAATGGAGATCCTGTTCGAATCCGTCTCCTTCAAGGCGCACATGAAGAATCACATAGCTTTAATCTTCACCGTCAGCGTTGGCATAAAGAACGTCCCAACTTATCTTCAAAATTAGATCAGCAGCAACATATAGCTATTGCTGAATCCTTTACACTTGAATTTAACATGGAAGGTGAAGGAGATTTCGATACTCTCTATCATTACGGCTCCATCGATAATATTTGGTTAGGAAACTGGGGTATTTTTAGATCGTATGAAAAAAGAGTACCACATTTAATTCCTTTACCAGACCGAGATACACCGCCGTCACGAGTCGGTCCTTTACCTTGTCCTACGGGGAAACCCCCTGAAAAAGCAACAATACCGAAAGACGCAATTCCACCAAACTCGATTGTTCGAAAATATGAAGTCGCTGCTATAAATGCTCGAATTGACTATAACAATGAAGGAGATCACGACCCTTTTGGAATAATTTTCGCACTCAAGGAAAATGTAAAAAATATTCATTTACAGAAAGTGAATCCAGAGCCTTTAATATTACGTGCAAATGTTGGAGAATATGTAGAAATCACACTTACGAATGAATTGAACGATACATTCCATCACGGAGCCCTACATGGTTATCCCGAGGTACCTGTTAGCGCACCATCTCCCCCGTCACAACGAATTTCATTACACGCTCAACTAGCTATTTATGACGTTCAACATTCTGATGGAGCAACTGTAGGATTCAACCTCGATCAGACAATTGCTCCAGGTGAGAGCATAAAGTATATCTGGTATATCGATACTGATTTTGGGTCAGCTAATTTATGGGATATGGCCGACATACGAAATCATCGACACCACGGGGCATTTGGCATACTAATTGCTGAGTCTAAAGGATCGAATTATCTCCATCCAAAGACCAGAAGAGAGGGTAATCTAGGACATCAGGCTATTATTTCAAATCCCTTGCTCCCTGAGTTTAGAGAATTCTCTATCGTTATGCATGATGGGGTAAGACTTGTTGATAAAAAAGGAAATGTCATTATTGATCCCGAACCACTCCTCATCAAAGCAGAGGAAAAAATAGAAGATTTTGAAGACCAAGGCTCAAGAGGCTTCAATTACCGAGCAGAGAGATTTAGTCATTTTGTAGAAAATCTAAATGATGTTTTCAAAGTTTTCAGTGCTACTCAAGTAAGAAATCCAAGCACACCGCTATTTTTGGCTTATCCTGGAGACCCCGTAACATTTCGTTTTGCATTTCCAGCTGATAAACCGAGAGCTCATACATTTACCATTCATGAACATCACTTCTTTAGAAGTAAAAAAGATATGTTTTCTTCAATAGTTTCCTTTAAAGGCGAAGCAACTGTTGGAAGTAATGACGATTTCCTTTTATTTTATGGAGCAGGTGGACTATCTCAGCAACCAGGAGACTATTTGTATCGTTCAGGAAATATTAGATGGGATATTGAATTAGGTTTATGGGGTATTTTTAGAGTCCTAAAAAGTAGAAATTCATTGTTAGCCCCACTTAAAGATCATTTAGCATCAACTGAAAATGAAGGTGATTCCACATGAAGCGCTGTAAAAAATGCAAAAAACTAACATGTTCCTGTAATAAATCCAACCCAAAAATTCCAACTCCTGTTTTTTCTTCTCCAACTAGCTCACTACCAAAGGCACAATTAAATGAGTTGAAATTTTGTATAGATGAAGCAAATCAACTGCTACAATCACTAGGTTCAGAAAGCGACGTAAACAATACTCGCCAGCTTCAATTACATTTCCTTAAACTTCAAGGTGTAAATGTGAAAATAAAAATTAATTGCAAATTTATAGAAAGAACAAAAGATGAAGATACAATAAAAAATCGAGTAATTGAGACAATTGAAGAAAAAGCAGGTTTATTAAGTATTGCAGGACGAGATTTTATCCAGTTGAACACGAATTGTGGACCTATCTTTATTTTATATACGCGACTCATTTCACTATCCCACATTAACAACTCTCAAGAAGAAGAGCCATACGATTTAGAAATGCTTAAAAATAAAGCTCTCGTTTTAAATTTCGGAGAATTTGTGTCAAAACGTCCTACATTAATTAATTTATTTTTTGGCATCCCTCTTTATCAGCAATTACAATATTATATAGGAGAAACTATTCAAGTTAAAACAGATCAACTAATGATAACAGGAACCTTATTGTCAGCCACTGAAAACAACATTCATATAAAAAACCAAAAAGGCAATCATCATGTAAATATTTATGATATTACCTTTTTGCAAATTTTGAAAAACAAATGGATAAAGTGCTGATTATCCTCACTTCCCATATAAAAAAGCCATACTTCCCCTCGACATTTAGGGAAATTTGGCTTTTTCATCTTTTATAACTAAGCTAGTTAGTTTGAACTATATTATTTGCAAATAATCTAAGTTAGTTTCGTCAGTAACTTGCCTGTAAAGCCTCTTCATAGACGAGTTTAACATCTCAGAGGATCAACAATCATTCTGCTGCCTCGCTCTTTTCAAATCGTAATATCCTCTTTGTTACTATTGCCATCACTACCATCGCAATACCAATCATTAAAATAGGAACGTAGACTTTAACACTAAATGCTTCAAATAATAAGCCATACAATATTTGCCCAATTGGTGCCATACATTGTGAAACAGCGATGATAATCGCCATGACCTTCCCTAAGTTTTCATTAGGTGTTTCTTTTTGTACAACTGTAATAACGTAAATAGAGATGATCGTCATAATCATAGCGATTAAAAGTGCGCTAACAACAAATAAAGTATAAGATGGATAATAGCCAATATTAAGCAGCAGAGGCGTAACCGCTAGAGCCATTGGGACAATCAATAAAGCAGTGATGAAAATCCAAATATACAAATTATTGATACCCATTTTTTTCGCAAAGTACCCGATAGATAAAGCTCCTAAAATTGTAGCAAAATCGATTAACCCCATCCCTACTCCATATAATGTATCACTACTGTGCAAAGTGACACGGAGAATAATCGGTACACCCACGACAAACAGCGGTGTTAATAATAAGTTTAATAATGCCGCTAAAACCATACATTTGAATATAAAAGATTGCTTCACTACATAGCTAAAGCCCTCTTTTAAATCATTGACAAGCGTTGGAACAATATGTCCTTTCTGCTCTCGTTGCTTAAATGGTATTTGAATAAACATCTCTAATATAGCAGAGAAGAAAAAGAAGACACCACTTACTATGACAAGCACTTTTAACCCAATCATGCCATATAGTATCCCCCCTAATACAGGAGCCGCTACATTGGATAACGCTTGAATACCATTGACAATTCCATTGGCTTGCTCAAGCTTTTCCTCTTCTACAAGTACTGGAATACTGGCCATCACTGTAGGTGCATACATGGCACTAACGAGAGAAAGCAGCACCATCACAACACCAATCAGCAAAATAGAACTATTACCAATTGCTAGTACTACAAAGAAAATAAAAACAATTATGCTACTCGTAAAATCGAAAATCACCATTAAATTGCGTCGATTAAACCTGTCAGCAATTGCTCCTCCTAGCGGTGCTAGTAAAATTGGGATACTCGATATCGCAAATAGTACTGCAAAAAGATCTGCACGGCCTGTAATATCTAGTACATAAAGTGATAAGGCAAACCTTAAAAGCGCAGATCCTAAAATAGAAATAATTTGCCCAATCACCATCAGGTTAAAATCTTTTGAAAAGCCTTTTCTTTTAATTTGTGATTCCATTCTTAAACCCCTTCCTTTAACATTTATGACCCTTTTGAAAATGTAGAATATTTTTGTATTGTAAGAAGAAAGACATTACTAAAAATACTCACAGTACTTAACCAAATGAGCCACTCGATTTGCGCGCCCCATGACATTATTAGCAATGAGAACCCTACGATAATGGATACATAATTTCCAGTGTGACTATTCTTTGATTTCCGATGAAATTTTTCCTTAACGTCATACGTAGATTTCTTTATTTTAAGATTCATAAGATAAACTTTTTCTTTTAACTTCTGTTCAGTCTCTTTTGCTTTTTGATGATAAAAAAATGATGTATCTCCTTTAATCATGACGTTCTTCATCTCCATATCGTCGTTGTAATAACTCCGTTAAAACTCTCTCTTGGAAGTCCGAAATCTGTTCTGGCTCCTCTATCTCCATATCTACCGTTTCTTCATACCCATCTAGTTCCTCACCGTCAAAACGATAGAGTTTTTGCAATAGCTTCCACAATGTTTCAATTTCCTCTGTTGTAAAGTCTTTAAAGATATCTGCTAAAAAGTAAGTAGACTTCTCCGAACAAGCAATTAAAGCTGTTTTTCCCTGTGAAGTAATCTCTACATTGATCGATCTTTTATCTAATTTACTTGGTATCGTTTGAACATATCCTTTTTTCACCAGACTCGTGATTAACTTATTCGCAGTTTGCTTAGTTGTCCCAAGCTTTTTGGCGATATTTACGAGTGTTGTATTTTCCATTGGTAAATGGGCAATGGCAATTAGAGCCATATGCTGTCTCGAAGTTAATACTTCTAAATATTCATCTCCTCTTATTTGAACTTTATTGACAACTGAAAACAATGTCGCATAACTTTGCTGCATAAAATGCAATTCCTTCAATAACAAATTAAAATCCATATGTAGCACCCCTCTATTTAGTCACCATGTTTACTAAATAATACATAACGACTTTCAAAATGTCAACATGGTGACTATTATATTATTCCGTGAATAGAATGAGATGTTACATTAAATCGACCGACTGTCGGTTTACAATATTATATGATATACCTCCAAAAAAAGGAACTTATTTTAAACATTCCTCTTAAAAAAGCTAAAAAATCTTTCACAGGAATAAATCCCTATCCATTTAATCATTTTATACTAAATTATGTTAAAATTAATTTTTATCATTCCAATATTCCTTTTTATAGTATATTATATTCGTTGTTTCCTTTTATTGAAAAACTTGATTAAATAGGTGATTTCGTGAATCGATATTTTCAATTTTTGTTCCTTTGCCACAGATTACCAAGCAGATCTTTTTTTTATAGAGGTGTTCAATTTCCGATTTGCGCACGTTGCACAGGAATTTGTATTGGATATGTAATTGGCATTATATTGGCATTATATAAAGTTCCACCTTTTTTTTATGCTCTTATTTTAACTATTCCTATGATTATAGACGGAACGGGACAATTATTTAATAAATGGCTTAGTACTAACTATCGGCGATTAGTAACGGGAATACTCGGTGGAATAGGTATTGTTTTTATGGTTTTACACGCCGCTCTCTTATTTTGGAATCTAACTATGTATCTCTATAAAAAAGGGGAATATATAGGTTCATTAATTTTTAACTAAGGAGACTGAAAATGTTTTGTACATATTGTGCATCCAATCTATCAGAACAGGCAGAAATTTGCCCAAATTGTGGTGTTAGAAAATTCAAAGTACATAATTACTGCCATAATTGTGGGAATGAATTAAATGCTTTACAAGAAATGTGTACTTCATGCGGTATTATTTTTAAAAAATTTCCAAAGGGTACTCATCCACTAGTTCCTGCATTACTTACATTTCTAATACCTGGTGTAGGCCAAATCATTAATAATCAAATGGGGAAGGGATTTCTTTGCATATTTATATCTACAATAATTATTTTTATCATTCCTTTTCCTTTAGGATTCATTTTTGTTGGTTTACCCATTTTAATTGATGCTTATTTAATCGGGAAAAAAAACTATGAAGGAAAAACAGTAGGAAAATGGGAATTCTTTTAATTTTCTTTTAGGAGGTATAATTTAATATGTTTTGTCCACACTGTAATGAAGAAATTGCGGCACAAGCAGAAATTTGTCCAAAATGTGGTGTTCGTGTAAATAATACAAACCCAGAGGATAAACCAAATATAGCTATTAACATCCTTTCTTTTTGTTGTGTACCACTCTTAGGGATTATTATGTACTTTGTATGGAAAGATGAAAAGCCTAAAGCAGCTAAATCCGCTTTAATATGGGGGCTGATTGCAATCGTTGTATATGTAGTAATAATGTTCTTATTTGGAATATTAGGTTTTGTACTTGGTTCTATCGACGAGTATAATTATTAAAAAGAGGCTTGGACTTAGCTAGTCGAAACTTTAAAAAGCGCGAGAAATCAATTTTAAAACATTGATTTCTCGCGTTTTTCTGATGTGGAATTTTTTATGTTCCTGCCACCTATTCTCATTACCTCCTCATTTCATATTCAGTTCATATAGACATGCTATAGTTAGTAACATAAAAGATTCATAATTTATTGTTGATGAAATTGAAGGAGGATTTACTTTGCAGGAGGCATCAAAAGATACGACAAAACTAGCGGATTGGCGACGTTTTATTCGCCTAGTGAAACAAGCTGAGCCGCCAGTATCGCTTTTAATTATTGCTTTAATAATGAGTTTAGCAACTACAGGCGTTGGCTTTATCGTACCGTTATTTACAAAAAAATTAGTCGATGGCTTTTCATTAGCATCCCTTGATTATTGGCAAATACTTTTGTTAGGTATTGCTTTTATCGCGCAGGCTATTGCGGGTGGACTTTCCATTTATTATTTAAATCGTGTCGGACATCATGTCGTCGCGAAGTTAAGGGATCAGCTTTGGAGAAAGCTACTTCATTTACCAATTCCTTATTATGATGAGAACGATACAGGTGAAACATTAAGTCGTGTTACGAATGACACAGCTGTTGTCAAGGAACTCATTACGGAACACCTTGCGAACTGTTTATCAGGCGTTATTTCTATTATTGGATCAGTCATTATTCTATTAATCTTAGATTGGAAAATGACCTTAGTCATGCTGATCGCTGTTCCGCTCGCTATGATTATTTTAATGCTGTTAGGAAGACGTATGTTTGTCATTTCAAAAGGAATGCAAGATGAGACAGCAAAATTTACAGCAGTGCTCAATCAAGTATTACCTGAGACACGGTTAGTAAAAGCTTCAAATGCTGAGAATATAGAATATGAGCGCGGTAAAAAAGGAATTACTAACCTCTTTCAGTTCGGCTTAAAAGAGTCCAAAATCCACGCTCTTATTTCGCCTCTCATTTCGTTTGTCTTAATGTCAGTCCTTGTAGCCATTATTGGTTATGGCGGTGTACGCGTTTCTTCAGGAGAACTTACAGCTGGTGACATGGTAGCATTTATTTTATATTTAATCCAAATCATCATGCCAATGACCCAATTAACAATGTTCTTTACACAGCTTCAAAAAGCAATGGGTGCTACAGAGCGAATTAGTGCATTACTTGAGCATGAAGAGGAAAATATTTTCGAAGGAAACACATTAGAAAAAGTGGATCAACCGATTTATGTAAAAAATGTTGACTTTGCATATGGAGAAGATCTAATTTTATCGAATATTAATTTTACCATTGAACCAGGTAAAGTTACGGCCATCGTCGGACCTAGTGGCGGAGGAAAAACAACAACATTTTCTCTGTTAGAAAGATATTATCAGCCTACTAACGGAAGTATTACACTCGGAGAAACCCCTATCGACACTTACTCCTTACATTCTTGGAGAAGCCAAATCGGCTACGTTGCTCAGGAAAGTGCACTGCTATCGGGTACGATTCGTGAAAATATTTGCTATGGCATTGATAGAGAAGTGCAAGATGAAGAGCTTGAGAGAGTTGCCAAAATGGCCTATGCCGATCAATTTATCAATGAATTACCAGAGCGCTTTGATACAGAGGTAGGAGAACGAGGCATTAAGCTTTCTGGCGGTCAACGACAACGTATCTCTATCGCCAGAGCACTTTTGCGTGACCCTCAAATATTAATGCTAGATGAAGCAACATCTAGTCTAGATAGTAAATCAGAAATCTATGTTCAAAAAGCACTAGATAATTTAATGCAAGATAGAACAACGCTTGTCATTGCACACCGCCTTTCAACCGTAGTAGATGCAGATCAAATACTTTTTGTGGAGAAAGGACATATTACGGGCAGTGGCACACATGATACTCTATTTGAGACTCATAACATGTATCGAGAGTTTGCTAAGCAACAATTACGTATTAAAGAGGAATAACGAAGGGATTTGTTAGCATGACAAAACTATTAGTCGTAGATGATGATGCGCATATTCGAGAATTAGTTAAGGTATTTTTACAAAATGAAGGTTTAGAGGTAATTGAAGCTATGGACGGTGTGGATGCACTGTCCAAATTGAATACTGATAAGGTGGATATGATTATTATGGATATCATGATGCCAAAAATGGATGGTTGGGAATTATGCGAAGAAATACGTTCATTTAATGAACATCTACCAATCTTAATGTTAACCGCCAAGGGAGAAACCTCGCAAAAGGTAAAAGGTTTTCATCTTGGAACTGATGATTATCTTGTTAAACCATTTGAACCAGCAGAGCTGATCGTTCGTGTGAAATCCATACTTAAAAGATATCATATTTCCCTATCTCAACTTGTGGAAGCAGGCAATATTAAGTTAAATCGTAATACACATGAAGTCTTGTATAACGGTGAATCTTTAACACTTCGTTTAAAGGAATTTGATCTGTTATTTACGTTAGCAAGCTATGCTGGAAAAACTTTTTCACGTGAACAGTTGATCGAAGAAATTTGGGGGTACGACTATGAAGGTGATGAACGAACAGTCGATGTTCACATTAAAAGACTTCGTCAACGTTTCCCTCAAGAAACAAGTGGATTTTCTATTCGTACAATTCGCGGTCTAGGTTATCGTTTGGAACTTGTTTCATGAGAAGACTAAAATACTTTTTAAAGCTTTTATTATCTTTAACGGTCCTTCTTATCGTTAACATCATATTTGCTTTTATTTCATTCCACATCACTTCGTGGATTTATGATTGGTTAGGTAAATATCCACAAGGTTTTTGGCTTCAGTTATGGACCGTAGTTGGCGTATTTGTCCTCTTTACTTGCTCTATTATTATCCTCTTTTTAATTGGGCTAAATAAACAACGAAACTATTGGGATATGGTTGTAGATGCATTAAGCCGACTTGCTAAAGGTGACTTTACTGTCAAATTAGACCTTAAAACAAATGAAGATCAATTCGGTCAATTAATACATGGTATCAACCATATGGCGATCGAATTAGGCGAATTAGAAAGAATGAGACAAGAATTTATATCGAATGTTTCTCATGAAATCCAGTCACCTCTTACATCTATTAATGGCTTTGCTAAAGCATTGAAAAACATTGACCTCACTGAGGATAAGCGACAGCATTATCTAGCAATCATTGAGATGGAAAGTAATCGACTATCAAAAATTAGTGACAATTTACTAAAGCTAACGTCGTTAGAATCACAACATCACCCCTTCGAGCCAAGGCATTATCGGCTTGATAAGCAATTGCGTAATGTCGTACTAGCGCTGGAACCAAATTGGCTAGCTAAAAATATCGACATGGATATGCAATTAGAAAACATTTCGGTAATGGCGGATGAAGATTTAATGAATCAAGTATGGATGAATTTACTAAGCAACAGCATTAAATTCACGCCAGCTGCTGGCACCATTACAATATCAATGACAAAACAAATGGATGCAATCACTATTGCCATTCATGATAATGGTATCGGTTTAACACCAGAACAACAAAATCATATATTCGAACGATTTTATAAGGCGGACCAAGCGAGGACAGCTGAGAATGGCGGAAGTGGCTTAGGACTTTCTATTGTAAAGAAAATCATCGATATGCATAACGGAACCATTACTGTTGAAAGCAAGCCTGCTGAATTTACAACATTTCTTGTTACACTGCCGCTGGAGGTAGATCAGACTCGTGCAAACGAATAATAGATTCTTTCTTCGTCTGCACAGGTCTATTAAACAAGGAACCTAGTAAGCTATTTTTCTAAAATATTGATAAACTTTTACAAGTTTTCTGTGTTGACTCCCCTTTTTACTTTCCATATTGCCAAATTCAAAAAACTTCACTTGTTTAATGCCAACAAAATTAAATAACGCTTTTTTCATTAATATTTTATGAGCATTATTCAGCCATAATAGAGGGTATTTTGTTGGCCCCTTCATTGTCGAAATACATACCACTGATTTTCCTTTTAGAAGCCCCTCTGGAAATAGCCCCTTTTTATCTTTATACGCAAAATTGGCCGCAAACAATTGATCAATATATCCTAGAAGCATTGCGGGTGGTCTTCCCCACCATATCGGATAGACAAAAACGATTTTATCAGCCCACTTAATTTGTTCACGATATTTCTCAAGCTTTGGATCACGAAACATATCACGACGACGTTTATGTTCATGAAATTCTAAAATCGGGTTAAATTGTTCATCGTATAAATCTAATACTTGGATCTCATTAACGGAAGGATTGTCTTGACAGCCCTTAATAACCTCCTGCAAAAAAGCATAATTCAAACTTTTATGATTGGGATATGTATAAATAACTAATGTGTTCATCTTGGCATCCTCCATTACTTATCATTTGATAATAAAATAATAAATCGCCTAACTTTAGTTGTCAAATGATAATTGTTTTAAGATAAGTTTTTTGTTATCTTGTCTGTAAGAGGTGAACACATTTGGACAAAAAAGATTTATTTAATCAGTTCGTAGCATTCACAACAGCAGTACACCAAGTAACGCATGAACTAACTCAAAACGTTAAAATCGATAATATTACACCTGTACAATATAAAATTTTAGAATATATAAAAGTAAGCCAGCCAGTTACACCTACTGAAATTAGTGATTGTCAGCATATGTCCTTACCTAATACAAGCCGTGAATTACGAAAATTACAGGAAAGAAAGTTTATTGAAAAAATTAGCGATACCGAAGATCGAAGAAAGCACTATGTTTGCCTTACAAAAACTGGAGAAAAAATTATGGAGGACGCATTCGCCTGTATAGAAGAGCGCTTTCAACAACTTATCCAATATTCATCTAAAAAAGATTTAGAGGACATTCATAATGCATTAAACATTCTTGACGAAAAGGTCTTTAATACAAAATCATAAAAGAGAGCCTGCATGCTTTTCCTAATGAAAAGCAATGCAGGTTTTTTCACTGATTAGTATATTGACATAGATAGCTTTCCACACCCGGGTATTTCTCTCCTAGGCTAGTTATGAAAAAAACATAGCACCGATAAATATCTACAGCCTCATAATCCGTTTCAGCCACAATTGATGGGTACTTATTTGCCACAATCCCCAGGAAGCTTTGCTCTGTGCGAAAGCGTAGCGTCAGCAACAAAGCGCCCAGTCGGAACGGAAATCAACCACACGTTATCTATTTAGAAAACGTTATACCAACACATCGTCACTCATCTGCACTTTTTTTAATAATATAAAGATGTATAGAAGGAGGAGACATAAGTGGAAGTAGCAGTGTTAGACAAGAAGTGGATAGAAGAACATTTTGAAACACTTCCATTATGGCAACAGTCAGCATATACCGACTTCGCTGCCATGGTTGCAGATGAAGCAAATACGTTTCCCTGTATTCCAGCTAGAAAAGGCTTTTTATCGAACGAGCTTCGCTATAGTTTTATCGGAGATCCACGAGAGGAGCACTCGATAAAAACGTTAGCACGATGCTTAAAAGAATACGATAAGTGCTCTCAAACGTTTGGTCAATATACAACACATACCATTTTCTTCAAAACCCCCATTGATATGCAAAAAAATTTCGATGTTGAGGATTATAGAAATTTATTTTGGTCTGTTTTAAACAATTTGACGAAATTCGATGATATCGATTGGCCAAAGGAAATTCCATCCGACCCAGCGCATCATGAATGGGAATTTTGTTTTAACGGTGAGCCTTATTTTGTGTCTTGTGCAACGCCCGCACACCAATTGCGCAAGAGTCGTAATTTCTCTACTTTATTAATGGCCTTTCAGCCACGCTGGATATTTGATGAAATGAACGATTCTACTGTCTTTGGTCGAAAATTAAAGAAGCTTATTCGTCAACGCATTAACGAATACGACGCTATCCCAGCTCATACTGATTTAAAATGGTATGGGCAAGAAGGTAGTTATGAATGGAAGCAGTATTTTTTAAGCGATGATAATAGTAGTGCAACGAAATGTCCTTTTTTACGTATGCAAAATTCTCTGCACTTTCCACAGAACAAAGAACAATAATCAATTATGCCTCAGTATAATTGCATCCGGAGGCTTTGGGCCAACAGATGGATTTTGTACCGAAAGCGTAGCGACAGGTACAGATGTTTGGACACCCACTGGAAGAAGTTAAACATGCTTACCGTGTTTTTGCCTTTTCATGACAATCCAAGTCGCAATTCCTATGATGATGATAAAAAGCAGGCTCACGAAAAAACCGAGTCTGCTTGTTTTTTCCCCTAACGTCCCAGACACTGTCACCACAATGAGTAACATCCCGATACCATTCTTCACATACTCCCACTTCGACAGCTTCATTAGCTTTATATATGTCACTAATATAAAGAGCCAGTTATAAATTAGCATTAGCCCTGCAGCTGTAACCAAATATTCAAAAATCTTTTCTGGCATAAGGAAGCCTATAACAATAGTGATGATTAAACCACTAGCTAAAAAGAGAAATGCAGGAAATGGAGTCTTCATCTTCCCTTTTTTCGCCAAGGAAGATGGAGCATCATGATCCTCAGCTAATGTAATGAGAATCGTTATGACCGCGTATAAAGAGGCTACCATTGTTGAAAAACCTGCAATAATTAACACGCCGTTAAAAATGTCTGCAAAAAAAGGTATGTGATAGCCATTAAGCGCAGTAATAAATGGGCTTTCTTCAATATTAAAGTCCTTCCAAGAAACAAGCGCCAAGGCAAGCATAATAGCCATTAGAAAAATGATAGTTATAGCAATAATCATTACTTTTCCAGCTTTCGGTGCTTCTTGAGGATTTTTTAAATCAATGACCATTAATCCCATAACCTCAATTCCACCAAATGCATAAAAGGCATATAGCAGCCCAAGCCATAGTCCTTTCACACCTTGTGAGAAAAATTCTTCATAATTTGCATGCAATGCATCGAGTGTCGTTGATTCCGAATTAAATCCTTTTATTATTAAGACAACCGCTACTATAATAAACATCACAACCGCTGCTGCCTTTAACGCACCAAAAATATTTTGAAACTTTTCAAAGCCCTTCATACCCGTAAGAATAACAGCTAATCCAAGTACAGCATAAATAGATGCAGCAACCCATAATGGAAGCGTCGGAAACCACAACTTTGTGAAAATACCAAGCGCCGTCAATTGGCTACCCATAATAAGCATCTCAGAAATCAAGTAAATCCAGCCATTACTAAATCCTGCCCAATTGCCAAAAGCTTGCTTTGCATACGTACGGAATGATCCCTTATCTGGATGATCAACTGACATCTTAACAAGAGCATCGTAGACAATATACGTAGCAATTGCCGCTAACAAAAAAGGAATCACCACAGCAGGACCACTCTTATGAATGGCCATACTTGTTCCAAGAAAAAATCCTGTTCCTAGTGTACAACCTATACCGAGAAGCGAAAGTTGCCACCAAGACAACCTCCCTGCACTTGTTTTAGATGTCATTTTGATCAACCCTCCTGCCCTTTTGCTTACTTTCTTACCAATGGTAATGTCATACAACGAATACCACCACCGCCTTTTTCAAGCTCTGTGACATCAATTTCTATCAAATTCTTTTTTTGCAATAGTGGATGCTTTGTCCATTGCTGCTTCGTTGCTTGCTTACTAATTAACAGTGTTTCGGGATTAAGATTAATAAAATCGATATCAGGGATTGTATTATATTTTTCAAGCCAGTAAACGCCAAAGCCATGGTGATTTAAAAATTGCTCGGTCATTTCAAAACGATCTGTTTGAGCTGTGAACACGTGTACAGGAAAATAACGCATAAAGTTTTTAGCTATTAGCAGATTCGCGTTCGTTACATTACAATTCATATCTAAATGAAGTGTATCGGAGCGTCTTGGCAAATCAATGACTGCAATTTCTGAAAATCCTTCTTGGAAGATACGATCCTTGATACTTTCCACAGCCTCTAATGTTGTTCTCATCCCAATATTAATAAGTACGGCATCCTTATTTAAAATCAGCACGTCTCCACATTCTAAAGCAGTAGAAGGTTGTTTAACTTTTAAATATTTTTCTGGAAACCATTTTTCTAATAATGAGTGTGCATGTGGATACTCTGGACGCCTTAGCGAACTACCTGCCTCTCCAAGAAAAATACTATTTCCTATAACACAGGCAAGATCGCGTACAAAGTACCTATTAATAAGCTGTTCACTTAATGTTTTCATATCATTTGGTAGCTCTTTCGAATAATCAATAACCTTAACACCCGCATTTTCTAGCGTTGTCTTAAATTCCATGAAATTCTCCATTGCTTTCACATGATTGACAGTAGCATCCCATCCTACATTTTCAGCTATTGTTAAATCTGGTACATCTAATTTTGAAGGTGCACAAAGCATAACAACCTTAAGTTCTTCATGCTCCGACCAACAATTCGGTTGAAATGAGTCCATAATATATTCTCCCCTTCTTCATAACTATCTCTGTTAGCGTTACCACCACGATTGGGATTATACAACTCAATTTCACCTTGGTGTAATGGCCGCTGTCGCATGAAAACCGCAGTTATATTCCAGGAAAATCAGTTCCTATAAGACTTCTTATGTTCTACCTCCATCAATGAAAATACTGGTGATAAGCTTGTTCAGCATCCATTTCGCTCGTAAATATTAACATATCATTTGTTAGCGGGTAGTACGTCTCAAAAAGGAATAGCGCCAGCTCCTGTGGATTATCCGGATTGTTCACTACTGCAGCTTCCTGTATGTTTACTACATCCTCAATAGATGGGTGTTGATAAAAAATATAAACAATATCCCCTGCACTATATTGCTGTTGTTTCATTCCATCACCTTCCTATACCTTTCCATTAGTTTGGTGTAAGAAGATGTTAAATATAATTAATTTTTGATTTTCATGTAGATATTTATATTTCCCTCCTAACAACACTCCATATCATAAAACGTCACAAATAGAATATATATAATCATGTGATACACTTCACAAATACGGAATTTTTGAATTATTTGGTATACTTAAGAAAAGGAGGGAAATATATGATTAAACAATCAGTGATTGAAAATGTACTTGAAGCAGCACTTTCTACAGGTGGAGATTTTTCCGAAGTTTTCATCGAGGATAAGTTTGTCAATGAGTTAACATTACAAAGTGGAAAAATTGAACAAAGTATTTCAGGGCGTGACTTCGGCATTGGTATACGTATTTTTTCCGGTCTTCAGAGCATTTACACATACACGAACGATTTTTCAGAGGAAGGCTTACTAGCTGCAGCAAAACGAGCAGCACTTGCCATTAAAGGTGGTACTACCGGAACGATTCAGCCACTGAAAAAAGAAATTATTACACCTATTCATAACATTATCATTCTACCAAACAGTGTGGAACATGCTAGAAAGGTATCAGTCATGCGGCAGACTAATGACATTGCTAGAAATTATGATGAACGCATCAGTCAAGTTAAAGTTCGCTATCTTGATGAAGAGCAGCATGTTTTAATCGCCAACTCAGATGGAAAATTTGTAGAAGACAAGCGTATTCATAGTCGACTTGCCATCCAGGCAACTGCCTCCGAGGGTAAAGAAATGCAAACTGGTTTCTATGGTCCTGGTGCACATGCAGGCTTTGAATTTATCGAAAATCTAGATTTTAAGCACTATGCTGGTGAAGCCGCACGTATTGCAGTCACTATGCTTCATGCTGATGAATGTCCTAGCGGTAAATTCCCAGTCATCATTGATAATGAATTTGGTGGCGTTATATTTCACGAGGCTTGTGGTCATGGGCTTGAAGCAACAGCCGTCGCGAAAAACAATTCCGTTTTTGCTAATCGTATTGGTGAAAAAGTTGCCCCTGATATTGTTACATATATTGATGATGGCACACTTCCAAACGAATGGGGTTCCCTTAACATTGATGATGAAGGGGAAAAAACGAGAAAAAATATCTTAATTGAAAATGGTATATTAAAAGGCTACTTGATTGATAAATTTAATGCGCGCCGTATGAATGCTGAACCAACCGGCTCTTCACGTCGCCAATCCTATCGTTTCAATCCAACATCCCGGATGACGAACACATATATCGCTCCAGGCACTTCTACACCTGAAGAAATTATTGCATCTACCGAATATGGTATTTATGCAAAATATATGGGTGGCGGGCAAGTAAATCCATCGACTGGAGATTATAACTTCGCGGTTATGGAGGCTTATATCGTAAAGGATGGAAAAATTGATCGTCCTGTACGTGGTGCAACACTTATAGGCAACGGGGCAAAAACATTACAGCTAGTTGATCGTGTTGGAAATAATCTTGCGCACGGTGCTGGCATGTGCGGATCAATTAGCGGTAGTATTCCTGTCAATGTTGGTCAGCCGATGATTCGCGTTAGTGAAATGACAGTTGGAGGAACAAAGGGGGAATAAGTTATGAACATTGCTGAATATCAAGAAAAACTACTAAATAAGGCGATAGAAGCCGGTTTTAAAGAGGCTGAAGTTTATTATGAACGAAAAAAATCTTTTCAATGTATGCTTTATGAAGGACAGATTGATAGCTATGAAACGTCTGAAGATGGGGGCCTAAGTCTACGCGGGCTGCATAACGAAAAAATGGGTTACGCCTATACAGAAAAACTAGACGATGATTCGATATCCTTTTTAATCAACAGTGCAAAAGCAAATGCAGACGTTCTAGATGAAGATGAGGGCATAGATATTTTTGAAGGTAGTAATGAATACACGCCATATGAATTTTACAATGAAGAATTAGAAACGATCGGAATTCCTGAAAAAATTGAGCTACTTCGTTCAATTGAACAAAAAATTCGTGCATACGACTCGCGCATTGTAACGCTTGATTACTGTTTTCTTCAAGAATATAGTACTGAACGTTCATTAGCGAATAGTAAAGACCTTTCCTTATCACATAAGGAGAACGGCTTAGTCATCTTCCTGTCCACAGTTGTCAAAGAAGGTGAAGAACTGAAAACGGGTGGGTATTTAAAAATGACACGTGATTTTCATTCTCTCAATGCTAATGAAATTGCCAAAGCAGCAGCTGAGGAAGCACTTGCGAATCTAGGTGAAAAGTCGATTCCATCTGGAAAATATCCAATCATCTTACGTTCTGATGCGACTGCTTCTTTACTAAGTACTTTTATGCCTATATTGTCAGCTGAAAATGCACAAAAGGACCAATCTCTCTTAAAAGGGAAAGTCGGACAAAAAGTGGCGTCAGATGCCTTTACATTACTGAACGCCCCATTCCATCCTGAAGCTTTGTCTGGGGCAAGCTTTGACGGTGAAGGTGTTGCAACACAAGAGCAGGCGATCATTTTAAATGGGACACTGCAAACACTATTGCATAATAGAAAAACAGCTAAGAAGGAAGGCTGCGAAACGAGTGGACATGCACATAAAGACTCGTACAAAGGTACTTTATCAATCGCACCTCAAAATTTATATATTTCACCAGGTAAGCGATCACAAGAGGAGTTAATGGCCTCAGTTTCTGAAGGAGTACTTATTACCGAATTATCTGGCCTTCACTCTGGTACGAATACGATTTCTGGTGATTTTTCAGTCGCGGCAAAAGGATTCCATATTCAAGATGGCAAAATTGCATCACCTGTGAAGCAAATGACAATCGCTGGAAACTTCTTTGAGTTTTTAAATACTATCGAAGAAATTAGCTCAGAGCTTTACTTCCTGCCAGCTGGGTATGGCTCTTCATCTCTCCTTGTGAAGGAATTATCTGTAACCGTAGAATAAGGAAGAAAAGGATTTATTGAGTGAGGCTTCCCCAAATGTTCAGGTGACAGCCTCTCCCTTAGCAAGTCAGGATTCTTATAGAATCAAAAAAGCAAGTCTCCTTTTATGGCGACTTGCTTTTTTTACTTCAATTTATTTCGTCAAATCAATTTTTTTATTTAATAAATAAATAGTCATACCACCAACAGTCATTGACAATAATTCCCCAATCCCAACTGTAAACCAAGTTGCCCAAAATGGAAGATCATAGAGGATTGTTAATTGTCCTGCAACGGTGAACATTGATATGGCAAAAATCAATGCAGTTATAACCATTTTCACAATTTCATTTGATATATTTTTCGTTACTCTTCGGCAAAGAATTAAAACAAGAAATGTCGCAATTCCACCAATAGGGACATCTAATACCCACGTTGGTGACATGAAATTTGCGAGTACTACTCCTAATGTCACAGCTAATACATAACGCTTGTTGTACAATGCCAGATAGTTGAACATTTCCGACAAACGCAGCTGTATTGCCCCAAAACTAATGACTGACAATAAAACAGTTATAGCCACATATAGAGCTGCAACAAGTGCCGTCTTTGTAAGTTCGGTTACAGAAGTACGGCTTGAATCTTTTACAATAGATGTATGCAATTTTATTCTCCTTTGTAAAATAGCAAATCCGCTATTTTAGTCATAACTACGGCCAAAGGAAGAGAGCTTTTCGCCCTATCTGAAGTGCCGCAGTGTAAGCTAATTTTTACTTACTTGCGTATTATAGCAGAAGAATTTACGATTGAACATTACTATTTTGTAAGCCAGCCGCCATCAATTGGTATAATGGCACCGTGAATATAATCAGCAGATTGACTAGCCAAATAAAGTGTTAAACTCGCCACTTCACTTGGTTGGGCCCAACGTCCAGCAGGCGTTTCATCGGCGACCCATTTTGCGATTGCACCATCACCTTCAAAATCTGCTTTGTTCATCGGTGTTTGAATGGCTCCAGGTGCAATGGCATTGGCACGAATTCCTTCACGACAATAATCTAAGTCTAACTGCTTTGTATAGCCTACAATCGCATGTTTAGACGCTGTATACGCCGCGCCACCACCGCCTGCAACAAGCCCTGCAATAGATGCCATATTAACGATTACGCCTGATTTTCTATTCACCAAATGAGGTAATATCGTATTTGTCACAAAAAATGTACCCTTTACATTGGTATTCATAATTTTATCCCAAAGTGCCTCATCCGTATCAAGCGTTTTTGCAAAACCATCTAAAACGCCAGCGGTATTTAATAAAATATCTACTTGCTTAAATATTGAAATCGCAGCTTCAAATGCTTGCTCTACATCGTTCTTATTACATACGCTACCTACTCTATAGGCAAATTGTTCAGGATATTGCTGATGTAAATTTACTAACCCTTGCTCATCTAAATCAAACCCGAATACACTCGCTCCATTTTTTAAAAATGCAATAGCTTGGGCTTGACCAATACCTGAAGCTGCCCCCGTTACAAATACCGTCTTGCCCTTATATTCTTCAAACTTCATATATATCTCTCCTCAAAAAACAAAGAAACCACCTCATTTGAGATGGCACTTTCGATTAATTGACAATTATCCAATCTTCCGCTAATAAATCACAGACTGTTGGTGTGAACATTGTATAGCCCTCACCACGTACATTAATTAAAAAATAAGGATTCAAAGCCTCGCCATCATGTTCGCTTTGTCCAACAAGCTTCACATACAATTCGGCACCGCCCCAACCTTTACGAATTACTTTTTCTCCCGCTTTTAAGCGTGGTAATATCTCTTCAAACGTCATTTAAATTCATCCTTTATTAACATTCTTTATCGGATTAGTATACTGGATTTCTAAAGTGTTTACAACCTTGTACAAATCCAAATAAAGATAACTAGCCCTCAAGTAAAACCGTATAAAGTATTTGTTGCCCATTTATGTCTGCAATGATTGTATAAATATTTTTATCATTTGTAGAGAAAATCTCTGTTCCACTTTCCAGTTTAGTAGCATAAAAATCTTTAAATTTTTCAGAGGAATTTGTAGTTTTAATAATTTCCCCTATCTTCCTTCTATAACGATAACATTTCAAGCCTTCCGTAATTTTCTCTACTACCTTATATCAATCCATTTTCTTCTTCATTTGCACTTGCTCTGTCTTTACTTCTAGCCCATTCTCCATCAGATAGCTCGCCGCTGGATTGCTTGCTAAAAAGTTAACTGTTGCTAAATTTACTTTATGATTTGTAATGCTTGCGATAAAGTGTGGAATATGTTCTACATTGCCATTCTCCAATAGCTCTAATTGATAAAGCACTATATGGTCGATGGCTCCATCCTTATCCCATACTGTTCTATATAACATATAGCCAATCGCGTCATTATTCTCGTTATAAAAAACTTTAGCTTCTCCCTGTTTATTACTTTGCCAACTACATTGCCAAGGAACATCTTCCTGATAAAAAGATAAATGTGATAGCTGCTCTGGTCTAATAGTTTCCACATGAATTGTGGCTTGCTTTTCTACTTTTGCTTCATATTCGCCACTTAAAAATAGCAATTGATTTGTAATTGTATAGCCATACTTTTCATATAACGCGATTGCTACTTTATTCTCTTTTATAGCTTCAAGCGTTGCAACTTCCACATTCTCTCTTTCATAGATAGCGATGGTTTCTTCCATTAAAACACGAGAAACACCTTTACCGCGATAGTCTGGAGAGATACCTGTTCCACCATTCCAAGAGGTTTTCTTACCATCTATTTGTCTGAAGCCATTTAATACAATGCCCACAGGATTATTATGATCAAATGCGACGATTGAAAGCTCTGGCGATAGTCCTTCTCCAACTAGTCGGTTTAAAAACATCTCTTCATTCATTTCTATTCGTACAAAATACCCCTCAAAGCCCTTATTCCAAGCTTTTTAAGTTTCCTCTAAAGTGCACTGTGAGACCGTTTTTATGTCCATACTTTTCTCCCATCTCTTTATCAATTATTCCTCGGCATAATTACATCCGGAATCGGCTTTGTGCTTAGACCTGCAGATATTTTTTGTGCGAAAGCGCAGTGCTAACGTAGCGGCAGCAACAGATATTTTTTGTGCGAAAGCGCAGTGCTAACGTAGCGGCAGCAACAGATGTTTTTTGTGCGAAAGCGCAGTGCTAACGTAGCGGCAGCAATATGATGCAGGTCAGTTAACCGTTATCACATGGATGCGATGATTTTTAGGCTAACATCCTTTAAGAACTCCTTTCCGATTCCGTGACATCCGCCGGAGGCTTAACTTCTTTCAGCTTTAGACATCCGCTGAAAAACAATTTAGACCCGCATTCATCTCACCACCTATTGAGGTGGGAGGCTTCTACCGAAAGAAGTTAAATTTTAGCTACTACCTAAATCTTCTATAGTTAATTTTTTTTTTATTTCATAACCGTTTCCAGGACCCTTAGGCTTAACAATAACCAGTCCCATGTTTGAAATTCCCCCTAATCCAACACCTTCAGGAAAGCTATGAGCAATGATCACTTGATTCATTCCCTGTGGTGGCGTTCTTTCTAGCACTGATTGTAGATTTGATACTATATTTGTTTTTTCAACGCTAGGAATGTTTCCACCCAATTTATAAATTTCATACCCTAGTGGATCAATTTGGATATAGGCATAAGGGAATGCGAGCTGTGCCGTTTCAATTGTACGACAAAAAGGACTTACGACAATCGGTGAACTGATTGGAATTTCTAGATAGCGTAGCAGTTGTCCAAAGTAAATGGCTTCCCTTCGCCCAACTTCAGACAAATTTCTTTGAGTAGAACAATCTTGAAAATTTAAATTTAGCTGATCTACCCCGACAGTTGCTTGGCCATGCCTTGCATACATAACGAATCCACCCTTTTTCAATAATTCAACGATTGATTTATCCAAATATTCCATCCCCTCCCAATGACACCGTTTTGATTATTAATAATATATGAAATGGATTGCTCAAAAAATGTAAAAGTGCTTTTCGCATAATGAAGCAGTTACTTCATCGGTAGCATAGCTAAATTAACCGAGGTAATTCCTTTACTTCGCCGCTAAAACTCCCACTTTCGCCCGTAAATCCCTTTACTTCGCCGGTCGCTAACTTCAATCAATACAGATAATAAAACTTCCTACAATTTTCTGTAGGAAGTTTCGAAATTTACTTTATTGGAATGGTTACTATTGCCGTTGTCTCTAAATGTTTGGATGAATCGATAGAAATTTGACCTTCGTACTTATTGACAATTTCATTTACAATAAACAGGCCCTGCCCTCTTATTTTACCACTTTCTGGTTTCTTTGTGGAAAATCCTTGCTTGAATATTTGCCCTGTTTCCACAATATTTGGTCCGGTATTTGTAACCTTAAATTCATATTGCTTGTCATCAGCTTTACAGCAAATTGTTATTTTACGTTGCTCTTCTGGTAATTCATTTGCTGCATCAATCGCATTATCTATTAAATTCGACAAGATTTTGATTAAATCCGTTGTTTTAATTTTATTAAATGCATCCTGTGATATTGAAAAATCCATATCAATATTGTGATTTTGTGCAGTTAGTTTTTTCGTTTGTAATAATATCGACAAGCCTGGATTATCAATATTTAATTTGAGAGACTTAATAGCCTGAACCTCTTTGGATAGTAAATATAAATATTGTTTGGCCTGATCAGGTTTGTCTAATTGTAGAAATCCATGTAATACTTGTATATGATTTGTGAAATCATGTCTTAAAGAGGACACGGAAGTGATTAAAGTTTTAATTTCTGATTGATATGTATCTTCTGTCGCTCCAACTTCCTTCGCTACTTCTTTTTGATACCATCTCTGTAAGAAGAAAACAGAGCCAAAGACGATTAGAATGAGTACACCATTAAAAATAAAAATGTAAAGATTATCTTTGATCACTTTTCCCTTGATACCATTTAATGTGTCTGCACTAATATCAATGCCTATGTATGCAATAATCTCCCCTGCTTTATCTTTGACCGGTGCACCAACAGATAAGTAAGCACCGTGTACAGGATCAGGTATTACTTCTGTTACATATGTTTCTCCTTTATAAGCTTTTTGCACTTGCATCTCGGGTACTGTACATTTCTTTCCGATATCAAAGCCTTCAACTTCACTTGGTAAACCCATAATCATTGCTTTGGATACCTTTGGATTATCAACCTCTAATGTATAAACAAATAAGGCACCTAGTTTCACTCTTGCATCATTTAAGTAGTTTCTTAATTGCCAATAATAATCGTTTTTCTCGGGGTTATCTAAAAATTGTTTGTAGGCCTCTACATCAATTGAAGATGCAATAGAAATAGCCGCTTCCAGACTTTGGTTCGCTATTGACTCTTCTACTGTCTTTTTTATTTTTATATAGGATGTTAAGATGTTTAAACTTGTAAACAATACTAATAAGATAATTGATAGTAATAAAATTAGTTTTATTTTTCGTGTTTTCATACTAACTGGTACTTCCTTATCTATAGACATGAATAATGCCTTAATTTAGTTGGGCTTGGCTTTCGCATCACATACAAAAAATCGTTAGCCGAAGTTAACATCATGTCATACTCTCCACTAGGGAAACGATTTCAATCCAATATTTATCCAATATTCCTATTATACTATAGTAAACTTCTTTTTTTATGGTGATCAATTATGCCTCGGCATAATTGCGTCCGGAATCGTCTTGGGTAAATGCATACGATTCAGGATTCTTCGCCTCTCTAAATAAAAACATTCGTTCTTATCTTATCATCCCAAGCGAGTTTTGACTATTACCAACCTACATTTATCGCCACTTACTTTTCGGGTGAAACACCGTTCTAGTCGCAACCATTAGTTTAATAATCCTTCTCTAGAAAGTAAACTAAAAAGGAGAACAGCATTTTATCATGCCCCCTCCTTATTATATATTGCTTATTCCATTCCATCTTTGTTGTTTAGCTCAATCCAACCTTTTAACCTTTTAGGAAGCGTTAGAGCTTCGTCCAAGTAATCTTTAAAAGAAATTGTTATTGGCTCTGCGTCCTCTCCTATTCCAACGATAACTTCTAGAAGCTTTGGCGAATAAACTACGGTATGTAATGTACCAAAGTATTCTTGATAGTATTTAAAAAATAACGGAGAATTTCCATTATTAAAATGTCGGTAAGCATCCATTGTAGTCAAATTCTTTTCGATTAAATTATTTATAAAATGTTTTCGCTTAATGGACCCTTAAATATTTTTCTTATTTTTCTCTTTCATACTCATTGCTTGAAAATGATTCGTACAAATTAATGGATTTCCATATCTTAATTCCTGCTTTTGTGGGGAAGCTTCTACTACTATAGATTGACCGCTTTGATCTGTCATTGAGTAATTGTAACAATAACCATGTGGGAGCTCCCTAATTAATTTAAGCGCTTCTTCAATATTTTTACATTGCTCTAATAATATTCGGACAATCGTTGAAGCGATAAAGCCCTCACCATAGTACTCATTGTTGACAAAATGCAGACCAACAACTAAACCATACTCATTCATCCCATCAAGTCTACCGATAATTTGTTGGCTAAATCCTACACTTGCATATCCATTCATCGGATTAGAAAATACAAGTCTGGCATCATACAATGTTGGGCTAAAATCATAGTTTCTTATGTAATTACCATTTTGTACAAAAGATGTACAGCCCATTTCTGGGAAGGTAATATTATAGCCACTAAATATATCAATGACAGCATCCAGCGTTTGAGCTAATCCAACGGCCAATCCTTCCATTTCTTGCAAAAGACTAGGGGAATGAAATTGTAGTAGTTGTTTTGCCATTTGGACATTTATAAAATTCAGAGATTCATTCTGTATTGGATGAGAAGTTGACAGTAGTTCTTTACTTTGCTGAAGCCCAATTTGATAGTAACTTCCTCTTACATTTATTACTTCTACGATTAATTCTTCATAAGATCTCATTACTTTTCTCTCCTTACCTAATGTAATTGGTTTTCTATATTCATCGTAAAGCTTCAAGTAAATATAAGGTCAAGTGAAAAAAGCAAAAAAAGACCAGGCCTATAAAAGCCTGATCTCTATATGCTAAATATTTATTTTTTCCTACCCGATGTCTTTGTGTCATCCTGTGCATTTAAAAATTTCGGTCGCTTACCATAACCTGTAGGAGATAAGCGAACTAAAGATCTTTTAAAGTCCTGCCAATCTAAATCTGCTCCCATAGTTAAGTAAGGAACACCTAATACTCGTAAATTTGCAGTATAAAGAAGTATGAAAAACACCGAAACGAAAAAGCCAAATAACCCTAAAAAGGCAGATGCTAAAATAATGATTATCCTGAGAATACTCATTGCTGCTACAATAGATTGATTGACGAGAGTAAAGGCTGCAATACTTGAGGTAGCTATAACTACAATCATGGAAGGGCTTGTCACACCCGATTTAATGGCTGCATCTCCAATAATTAATCCCCCGACAACACTTATTGAACCACTAATAACATTGGGTAGATGTATATTTGCTTCTCGAAATAGTTCAAACATTAAAAGCATCATTAATATTTCAAGAATAGTTGGAAATGGCAACCCTATTCTTGATTCAACAACTGTTGCCAATAGGATGAATGGCAATTGCTCTTGATGATGGGTTGTTAGTGCGAGCCAAAAACCTGGTAAAAGTATACTGATAAAGATAGCTATAATTCGTAGTAAACGCTCCATAGAACTTACAAAAATCGGATACTCATTATCCTCACCAGTTTTAAAAAGTAACAGTGAATTAGCAGGTGTAATGATGGCATATGATACACCGTCAACGATGATGATAATGCGCCCTCTACTTAAAGCTTGTACAGCAAAATCAGGGCGTCCAGTATAATCATGTTTAGGTATAATTTTAGCACTCTGCTCAATTCTTTCCATCAATAAATCTCCACTAAATACAATATCCGTATCAATTCGTTGTAGCTGTAATTTTATTTTCTCAAGCATCTTTTGATTTACGACATCTTCAAAATAAAGTACAGCTACGGTTGTTTTGGATCGTTTACCAAGTTCATATGTCTCAACACTTAATGAATTAGTAGGTAATCGTTTTCGTAATAAAGCAATATTAATAAAAACATCCTCAATAAAATCATCTTTCGGACCTTTGACAACTAATTCAAGAGTTGTTTCTTTAGGCTCCCGATTCGGTTTTTTAGCGATATAACTTGAATACAGCAAATTCATATCTTCAAAATAGAGTAAAACATGTCCTTTATAAACTCTTGTGATGGCATCATCTTTACTTGATATTTTCCGAAGATGGGGAACGCGTAAATTGTTTTGTATATGTTCTTCTAACATTTCCTCCGATGTTGCAGTAAATAATGATTGAACTCGTTGCACAATAACAGTCTGTAGTAACCGCTCATTAATCATCTCTTCACATTTTATCAGATGTACTTTATGTTGCTGAAAGAAATACTCCTGGAATACCACATCAGCAGAACGTTGAAATAGTGACTTCAAAGATTTCAAATTTAATTCTTGTTCCATTGAAGAAATATCCCTCATCTCCTGCTGAGTCAGCTCCTAATTAGTACATTTATGAGTAACAACATAGATACACTTATGGCTATTTTCCCCATGCTTTAAAAAAATATTCAAGCATACTCGATGTTTAAAGTGCTTTCTCAGAATAAATCAATAAATCACCTATGAAATTTCCATACTATTATTAAGAACGATTTATCCAATCATCTTCTTTAAATTTGCCATTTCAATAGCAGACATTGCCGCGTCATAACCTTTATTTCCTGATTTAGTTCCTGCACGTTCAATCGCTTGTTCAATATTTTCAGTAGTAACAATGCCAAAAATAACAGGTACATTAGTAGTTAATGACACATTTGCAATTCCTTTTGCTGATTCATTACATACATAATCATAATGTGTTGTTGAGCCACGGATTACTGTACCTAATCCAATAATGGCATCATATTTCTTTGTTTCAGCTAACTGTTTTGCGATGAATGGTACTTCAAATGCACCAGGAACCCATGCTACATCAATAGAATTCTCATCCACACCATGACGCTTTAAGCCATCTAATGCACCGTCTAATAATTTCCCTGTAATAAATTCGTTAAAACGACCGACTACTACTGCTATTTTTAAATCCGTACCAATTAATTGTGCTTCAAATGTTTTACCCATTTTTAATCTCTCCTCTTCATCATAACGTGGGGTTGATTTCCGTTTTGACTGGGCGCTTTCCTAGGGGCATCCAGTCTCCAGTACGTTTTAATAAATGTCATTCCAAACTTTTGTTGATGATCCTTTATATTGTCTGTGTGTTTTCTTCCATTATTTGTTGACGACGATATGTTGCCAATGCTTCAATTGAAATCATTTTTAAATGATGTTGCGCTGCATATTTAACAAGGTCATTAAAGCGTAGCATTTTGCCATTGTCCCCCATAATTTCACAAATAATGCCCGCAGGAATACTATTACACAGCTTGGCCAAATCAATTGTAGCTTCTGTATGTCCTCTACGCTCTAACACACCATTTTCCTTTGCTATTAATGGAAATATATGGCCAGGTCTACGAAAATCCTCAGCTTTTGCTTGTGGTTCTATCATTTTTTGTATAGTCATTGCCCGTTCAAAGGCGCTAATTCCAGTTGTTGTCTCTACATGATCTATACTAACGGTAAATGCCGTTTGATGATTATCTGTATTAATATTAACCATAGGCTTTAAAGCTAATTTTTGTGCAAGCTGCTGTGAAATCGGTGTACAAATAAGACCTCTTCCATAGGTCGCCATAAAGTTAATCGTTCCAGGTGTCATAAATTCCGCAAGTGCTAGTAAGTCCCCTTCGTTTTCTCGATCCTCGTCATCTACTACAATAATCATCCTACCTTGTTTTAAATCCTCTATTGCTTCTTCAATTGAATGTAGCAATATCGCCACCTCCTGTTCGTAAAAAATTGGTTAAAACCCGTTTTGTGCTAAGAAGTCTCTTGTAATAGTCGGCGGTTTCTGTCCACACTTAAGTTGATGCAAAATGTATTTTCCAACTAAATCGGTTTCTACATTGACGAGATCACCAATTTTCTTCATACCTAAAATAGTTTCATTGTAAGTGTGGGGTATCAATGATACTGTGACACCGTTTTTCTCTACATGAAAGAGTGTTAGACTCGTTCCGTCAACTGTGATGGAGCCCTTTGGTATACAGTAGCTCGTTAATTCCGTAGATAGTTCTATATCAATATAGACTGCATTTGCTAATGGCCGCTTGCGCACTATTTTCCCTACTCCATCTACATGTCCAGATACAAAATGACCTCCGAAACGTCCATTAGCTGACATAGCGCGCTCTAAATTTACCGGATCTCCAACTGCGAGCTGCTGTAAATTTGTTGCACTCACTGTTTCAGGCATTACATCCATCGTTAGCTCTTGTTCATTAAAATGTATCACTGTTAAACAAACACCATTGACCGCAATACTGTCTCCGAGTTTTACATCCTCTACCATTTTCTTTGAAATAACGGTAATTTTCATACTTAGTCGATCTCTTTGCATGGTTTTTAATGTACCAATATCCTCAACAATTCCTGTAAACATTTTTTCACCTGCTTCCATTCATAATTTCCGTTCAAACAAAAAACCCCTTAGATTAAAGGGGTTTGGGAGTTCATATACATAAGACGTCAACAAATAAACCTCATGGATACAAAATTTTTCCATAGGCTGCCATCTCATCGTTCTTCTCCCATCCAGACTATAACTGTCGGTTTTGGATTTGCACCAAATCAGCTTGCGCTCACGGACTTTGAATTGCTTCATCACCGCCGATTGGGAATTTCACCCGACCCCGAAGAACTACTGCTATTCAATTTTTTAGCTAAATAAAACAAAAACTACTTCCCAATGAAACGACGGGAAGTAGTTAACATAAAAGCATACTCAAATAAACCTTATAAACTCAAGCGAATTTAAAAAGCTCACACTTTTACCCTTCTCCCATCCAGACTATAACTGTCGGTTTTGGATTTGCACCAAATCAGCTTGCGCTCACGGACTTTGAATTGCTTCATCACCGCCGATTGGGATTTTCACCCGACCCCGAAGGATATTTTTATTTAGCTATTTCTTACGATAACATTACTTGATTAAATTATCCAGATAATTCTCAAAATCAATTCAAGTTTCAGTCATGATCCCCCCATTCACATGCAGTACTTGACCAGTGACAAAGGATGAGTCATCGGAGGCTAAATAAATATAGGTGGGTGCAAGCTCAAATGGCTGCCCCGCTCGTTTCATTGGCGTATCCGAGCCAAATGTTTTGACATATTCTGCTGGATAACTAGAGACAGTTAATGGCGTCCAAATCGGCCCTGGGGCGACTGCATTCACACGAATTCCCTTACTCACTAATTGCAATGATAAAGACCTGGTAAATGAAACAATAGCTCCTTTTGTAGAGGAATAATCAACTAATAATGGAGCCCCGGCATAAGCTGTCACAGATGCTGTTGAAATAATAGTTCCCCCCTGCTTCATGTAAGGTAATCCTGCCTTAGTCATGTAGAAAAGAGGAAATATATTTGTTTTATACGTATCATATAACTGTTCATTAGAAATATCTAAAATACTTTGCTGAGGAAATTGAACACCTTGGTTTAAAACAAGACTATCAAGCCTTCCATAACATTCTATCGTTTTTCTTACCACTTCCTTAGAAAAATCAGGATGTCGTAAATCTCCTTCAATTAGTAAAATGGACTGCCCATACGCCTCTACCATTTGTTTTGTCGCTTCAGCATCTGCTCGTTCATGGGGCATAAAAGTTATGACAGAATTAGCACCCTCTTTCGCAAACCCAATAGCGATTGCACGACCAATTCCACTATCTCCTCCGGTAATAATGGCAACTTTCCCTAGTAATTTCCCACTTCCCTTATATGCCAGATTATCTGAAATAGGAATTGGCTGCATTAAATACTCTAATCCTGGCTGTACCTCTTGATGTTGTGGCGGGAATGTGATGGGGACTTGTTTACACATCGTTTCATATCCAATATAAGGATATTTAGGGATCACATAGATACCTCCTCCATGTTCACTGCAACTTTACATTATTCGACATTTTTAGATATATGTTTTTGATTCTAGAAAAAGAACAACACTGTTGTGATGATTAACCATTTTTATCAACTAAAATTAATGAGAAGACGCTGATTTCCGCCACAATTAGCTAAAGACAGTCATACATAAGTGAAAGATCAACTTTCAATGAATAACAATAATTTAATTATGCAATAACAGGCGTGTTGATTAGGAAAAAATAAGTTTATTATTGAGCGATAAAAGGATTTTTTCGTTACCACTTTGCTAATA
>NZ_LITM01000002.1:582431-606020 GCF_001275675.1 Lysinibacillus sp. FJAT-14745
CCCGCAGGAAAGCGAGTAGCCCGTAGCGGAAATCAGCCTCTTTGGATGTATAAAAATGGTTAATCAACACACCTGATGCAATAACTAACTTAAAAGCCAGTTTAGCCTCGATTGAAAAATTAAGGAACCTCTATTCAATTAGCACGTTACTTTATAATGGCACTTTTTATCTTCTTGACATTAAAAAATCATAATGATATTGTGAGTCATTGTTCGTGTTAACTCTAACAATGAACGCAACGACTATGATTAGATTCCCTTCTCAAACTGGAGGTTTTTTTATTGCAAAACATTTTGAAAAAAAAATCTTTTAACAAAGCTATCTTTTATACCTTTATGGCAATTTGCTTTATCGCTTCTGTTTTTTTCGTTTATCATAATGAAGCATTTTATGATCGTCCAATTGCAGAAGTTATAAAAACGGAAATAAAAGAATCAAACCCTGTAACGGATATGTATGAAAATGAGGATCATTTATATACTCAGCTTATTACAGCTGTATTAAAAAATGGTGAAAAAAAAGGTAAGCTTATTCATTTTACAAATGATTATTCAACATCTGGAGCCTTCGATCAAGAGTATCATGTTGGGAATAAATTATTTGTTTCCATTAAAGCGAATACGGACAAAAACGGAGATTTAACTGGGACAATTTTAGACGTAAAACGTGATCAGTTTCTCTTAATAGTAGCGTGGATTTTTATTTTTGCTTTGCTGATTGTTGGTAAAAGACAAGGATTATTTTCAATTATCAGTTTAATTGTAAATTCTCTTGTATTATCCTTCGCCTTGGATTTATATGTGAATTCAAATATAAATTTGATATTTATAAGTGGGGTATGTGTTCTTTTATTTACGGTCATTTCTTTAATGCTCATTAACGGCTTGAATGAAAAAACATATGCAGGAATTGTTGCAACACTTATCGGAACATTTATTTCGTTATTGATTAGCGCTTTAGTTCTGTGGATCACAAACGAAAATGGAATTCGATATGAAGAAATGCAATTTTTAACGCGACCTTATCGAGTGATTTTTATGGCTGGGTTATTTATTGGTGCACTCGGTGCTGTAATGGATGTCTCCATCACAATGGCTTCTTCAATGTTCGCTTTATTTGAGCAAAACCAAAATATTTCTGACAAAGCACTGAGAACTTCAGGGATGGATATCGGAAAAGACGTTATGGGAACGATTACAAGTATTTTGTTCTTCGTTTATATTTCTGGCTCAATTCCTATGTTAATTTTATATTTGAAAAATTCTTATCCATTAGGGCAAACACTTTCCATGAACCTATCGTTAGAATTAGCTCGTGCCCTAGCAGGTGGAATTGGTGTTGTCTTAACGATTCCCATTAGTCTTTACACTTCTATTTTTTTCATTAATCGAAAGAGGGCAAAATAATGAATGTATTAGTATGGTTAACGGCCATTTTATTCATATTGATGATCGTTATTGGTGGAAAAAAAGGAGTACGATCCTTTCTATCTTTATTTTTAAACTTTGGGGTACTCTTTATCACTATTTTTTTAATGACCAATCCAAAGAATAGTCCGGTTTTATTAACGTTTATTGCCTGTACCGTCATAAGTTGGATTAGCTTATTTTTTATTAATGAAATGAGCAGTAAAACGATGACTGCTTTCATTTCTACGATGATTACGATTGTCGTTTTATTACTTTTTATTGTTTTTGTAACAGACAAATCAATGATTCGAGGATTTGGGGAAGAATCCGTAGAAGAGATTAGCATATTTTCACTTAATATTGGGGTCAATTTTGTGCAAATCGGAGCTTCCGTTATTATTATGAGTACGATTGGTGCAATTTTGGATGTTGCCATTTCCATTGCTACTTCCATGCATGAGATTCTTCATCATAACCCATTAATTAGCAGAAAAAAATTATTTACATCAGGTGTAAGCATAGGAAAGGACATTTTAGGTACAGATACAAATACATTATTTTTCGCTTTCTTTGGTGGATATTTAAGCTTGCTCATATGGTTTAAAGATTTATCTTATTCAATTGGCGAAATTATTAATTCTAAAGTATTTGCCACTGAAATTATTATGATATTTTGCGCAGGTATTGGAATCGCACTTATCATACCTATTACTTCCTCAATAAATGCATATTATTTAACAAAAAAACGAGAAAAAACAGAAAATGCTTCTTAATAGTCGTACCTGTCACCCAACTTAATACCAACGGGTAACAGGTATTTTTTTGCCCATTTAACAAAATAAAAATTTTTAAAATTTTAAAGATGATTTCGTTATTGAATTCATCGCATTTTTCGGTACTATATTAACCAAAGAACCTGAAAAAATATTTGCCCTTTAGTAAAAAAATTATTCATCAAGGGTTATTTACTATACGCTGTTTCATATCCTGTATAATCATGTCATGTTTTTATGGATAGGCAGTAACATTTTCAAGAAAAAAACGTCTTTACAACTAGATTATAAAGGAGAAAAATTGTCATGAAATATATTATCTTTGATTTTGATGGAACATTGGCAGATTCTACGGCAGTGTTTGCATCAGCTTGGAATACACTTGCACTAAAATATAAATTTAAAGGCATTGAGTTAAAGGAAATCGAAGCATTGAAAAAATTATCTATAACGGAACGTAGTAAATTATTCGACTTTCCTATGTATAAATTGCCTATGATTTTACCACAGTTTTATCGCTTGTATCGTCAGTCATTAAATGATGTTCATCTTTATGATGGTATTAAAGAAGTCCTTATGGATATTGATAAAAGAGGCTATAAAATCCTTATTATTTCCTCCAATTCACAGGACAACATTTTAGAATTTCTAAAGATGAACGGCATTCATTGTGTGTCAAATGTTCTTTGTTCAAACCGTATTTTTGGTAAGGATAAAGTGATAAAAAAATTTTTAAAGGACTCAGGCATTACATCATCAGAAGTTTTATACATTGGTGATGAGCAAAGAGATATTATAGCCTGTAAAAAAGTGGGAGTCCCTATTATTTGGGTTAGTTGGGGATATGACGCTATTGAAGTTATACAGCAAGAGGAACCCGAATACAAAGTTGCTACACCACAAGAGATTTTGAATATCATATAGACGAAAAGGATAATAGCGATTAATTTGCTATTATCCTTTTCAATTATGCCTAGGCATAATTGCGTCCGGAGGCTTTAACTTCACTAATATGCATTAGCTTTTCTGCTGCGCTGTTAATTCCTTTATAAGCATCAGTTAATTCATGCATACTTACAGAAAATTGCTGCGTAAACACTGCGATTTGATTTGCTGATTCATTGACTTGATCAATAGATTGTTTAATGCTTTCTAATTGATTTGTAATGCTGTCGGTACTTTCCGTACTACTTTGCGACATTTTCTGTATTTCAGATGCAACTACAGCAAAGCCCCTTCCATGCTCCCCTGAGCGAGCAGCTTCGATGGAAGCATTTAATCCAAGAATTTTAGATTTCATAGCTAAATCTTTTACTATATTAACAATCGTATTTATTTTTTGAATATCGCCAGTCATTGATTCTGAAAACTTGGATAGCTCCTCCAAGCGATTTGATACATCTTTACTAGCAACTGCTAATTCTTCATTCGTTGCGGTCATTTCTTCAACAGAACTAGAAAGCTCAGTTGCTAATAAACGCATACCATCCATTTTTTCATTCGAAATAATGGCACTTAACACACCGATCACTTTCCCACCATCAAAAATAGGCTGGGCAGATGCAATATACGCCATTCCAAATCCCTCAGAACCTCGCTCTTCCCTAATAAACTTTCCTAGGCTTAGAGACTTTTCAGTTGTTGTTCCACGATACTTAACTACAGAATCACCAACATTAACCTTTAAGTCCACTTGTTTACCTGGCTTGTAGGCAATGACCTTCTCAGTATCAGCAACTATAATACAAGCATCTTCTGGATATGTCACCTGGTAAAAATCAATAGAATCTATTGCCGATTGTAGTTTTGGATGCATTATTTTTCCCCTTTCCATATAACACGATTTTACTTAAGTTCCTTAATTTAACTATATCATGACATTAAAAAAAAGACACCCTGGTGTCTTTGGAAAAAATACTATGGCTTTTTCAAGATTTCTACATATTTTTCTGCAGTTCTTATCTCAACTGTAAGAGCATTTTTACTATAGTTAGCTTTAATTAAAAATGGTACGTCAGTTGTATTTTGAAATCTAAAATCTAGGCCACCATAGGAAACTGTAGCGTCTCTCCCTTTTGGAACATACCCCACATCTAAAGAATGGTGATGACGTTCTACAAATTTTACTGGTATTTGATCAATTGCGTTAAACAAGGTTGAAGACGTTTGACAGACACCTCCTCCGATGCCCATCACAACCTTTTTGTTGATGATTTCTGGTGCAGGCTGAAAACCATTTACTTCGTCCCTAGGTCCAACGACTGTATTAAAGGAGAAATAATCTCCACTTCCAACGATAACATTATTGATTGCCTTCGCAGAAAGCTCAATATTTTTATTTCTTCCTACATCATGGGTATTGAAGTAAGTTTTATAGGATGCAACAACTACGTTTTCTAAAGAAGGAATATCTTCAAAATAATACCCGCTTTCTGTAATATAAAGAGGCATCTCCACTTTACCACCGGTCGCTGATACTTCTAATATTTTCTCTACTAATTCACTTTCTTTTAAAACAATTAAAGGACTTCCTTTAATTACTTTTCCTTGATTGTCCAGCTTATCGAGTATCATACGCTTATCATAGCCAGCTGTTTTTTCATTCCCTCTCGCTAACTCTTTTACTAATTGCTCAATTTGTTTTGTATACGATTGTCTATCTCGTTCATAGTCCATTTCTTTCGGTGATATTGTTTGTATGATGGCTTTCGTAGAAGGGTCTACAATTTCAACAACGACAGGCTCTGTTTGTTGTTCAAAGGTAACAGGCTTTTTTATATCCTCAGCTTTTTGCTCTGACTCTTGAATGTGTTGTTCTTGCTTTTTCTCATCCGCTGATTTCCCCTGACAGCCAACTAGCCCAATTGTACAGATTATACATAGTGTGGTCATCCACTTCTTTTTCAATATAAAACACCTACCCTATCGTCATACTACAGAGACATCTTATTCGTGTATTGCTGATAGTGTGTTTCATTTCATCAATTTTATTTGTTTATAAAATCCGTGACATCCGCAAGAGGCTTTATTGATGAAGGGAATTATTATTTGGCATATCTCACGTTAAACCTATAGATTAATACTATATAAATCCAATCATAAATAAAGATTGCAATCGAAATAATAGTAATCAATGGTGTTTTAAAATACAAATAGAAGCAAACTGCTGCAAGCGCAGTACCGACCATTTTACAAACAGCTATGCCCATTGATTGTCCACTTAAGTTCCCTCTTTGTATGAATAAAGCGATAAAAAGCCCTGACATCATCAGATTTAGAAAAAATGCTGCGTATATGCCTGCCGTATCTTTGAATTCATGCATCATCGCTAATATCGTGAAAAAGCTTATGACGAGTGTTATGAAAAAAGATGAATAGAATAACTTTCTCGGAATAATTTTTTTATACTCCTTATAACCATAAAGTAAAAATTGTATCAGAATGAAGATATCCAAAAGAAACCACAGGAAAGTAAGGATCCTATGCAAGTCATTTAGCGGATACATAAATGAAAAAATAAATTCCCATGAAATATTGGCACAAATTGCAGCCATAGGCATCCCATATCTCTTATCCTTTATTCCTTGTTTGATGATTAATATATATGTAATAATCCAAAAGAGCCACATGCCGAATTGGCTGATCAGTATGAATTTTTCTTGATTAATATTTACAAACTCCTTCCCTCTAATTATCATTTTTCCATACTATATGATGAAATCTATTCTTTATGTCAAAAGAAAGTAGAAAGGATATGTAAATACTCAAGACCTTAAAAATCTTAACAGTAAGCGCCTATACATTCATTAACCAATCATATATAGTAAGACGAGGTGATGATATGAAAAATAAAATTTATTTTGATAACGAACAATTTATCGCAGGCACTACCTTAAAGGATGACATCGAGCTAGAACACAACAATATGGCACTGCATACATGTGTGAAAGAAGCGGATGTACTAGAAAATCGAAAAAAATTAGCAGCTACTTTACATTGTGACTTAAATCATTTTATTTGCACTCAACAAACACATAGTGCTAATTTCCATAAAGTCACGATTGCTGATAAAGGACGCGGCGCAGAGCAAATGAACACTGCCATTAGTAATACCGATGCACTTTATACAGTAGAACCAAATTTACTTTTATGTAGTTTTACAGCAGATTGCGTCCCTGTCATTTTTTATAATGAAATCAATGGCCTTATTGGCGTAGTTCATTCAGGCTGGCAAGGGACTGTCAAGGAAGTGACATTAAAGCTTTTCCAACATTTGATGGAGCATGAACAATGCAATCCACAAGATTTTCACGTTCAAATCGGTATGGCACTTAGTCAGCAGAAATTTGAGGTGGATGCAGATGTTTACGAAAAATTCCACAACCTAGGCTATGCTGAGGACTTTATGTATTACAATGCAGAAACAAATAAATATCATATCGATAATCAGCAAACTGTCAAAAAACAATGTGAGCTTGCAGGTATTCCCACTAAGCAGATTTCGATTGATTCAACATGCACATATCTCAGCCCAGAAGGTTTTTCCTACCGTCAAGATAAACAGGCTGGCAGACATTTAAGCTTTATTATGCGAAAAGAACAGTAGTTAAAAGGGACAATCCAATACTCTGTAAAATTAAAGACAAGTGAATGTATTATAAAACAGTAATATCAAGAGGTTGTCTTTAATGTCACACATTATATTAAATAATTAGAGGCTGGGACATAACTAGCTTTAATTAGTGAGAAATCCGAATTTGAATGAATTCAAATTCGGATTTCTCTATTTTTTACGTTGTCTCCATATAGCTCTTAGCTAATGGCTGTGAATTTTCTTAAATTCATGGCCATTAATGCGAGGCCATTCTGGTAACATTGGTTATTTCACACCTGATGCGTATGAGAAAATGTGCCGAGCAGCGTAAAAAAGGGACAAAGAAATCTACCCCACCACCCACCACATATTTCGGGCGCAACATCCATGCATTTTCCGCTCCACATCCCGAGTAGGCGGTCAAAGGCTCTCTTCACTTTGACGGGCTACTCGGGATGTGGAACACTCCAAAATGGACGTTGCGCAACCCACAAAAAATTAACTTGAGTGTGTCTACAATCTTGACGTAGATCCATGGTTCCAATTGTACATATACTTGAAGAATTAGAATTTAATAAATAGTGATAGAAAGGATACGTGTTAATTATTCTCCTCCCTGTTTCAGACAAATTATAATGCGATTGTAACTTTGTAAAGTCTTATTAAATTTTTATCCTTTATATGAGAACAAATATAAAAAGCATGTTTTGATCAATCTTTTTCCAAAACATGCTCATCTATCCTTATTGCCCTGAAGCACATCGTTAGTATAATATTTCAAAAACTTTCCGACATACTGATTCTCCTTATTCCTTACCACAATCATAACAACGTTTGTCTTTGTCATTGTCTCCGTACATACGGAGTTCCTTTTCTAATCCACAAACGCTGCAAAAGTCAAAATATATTTGCGGAAGTATGCCCTCTTCGGCTAATGGAACCCACTCTTTTTCATATAAACTCTTTGTCATACCATAATCAGTAAAAACAAGTTTACCATCATTGTTTAAACCGTAATTACTACTGTCTTTTAAATCAAAGCAGTCGAAGTTTTTATCTAATATTTCTAAAACCTCATCAAACAAATTAGGGAACAAGTATCGGTATTCCTCAACCTTTACCTCATACGATTGATTATTCTTTAGTTCTAAAGGTTTGTAATATTTTTGTACAGATATGAATTCATCAACATAGTATGTCTGAGCGAGTATCGGGGCGAGACCTTTATCAGCCATTGAAGTGTAAATTTCTAATTCATTTTTTGATTGTTTATAACCGATTGGATGTAAATGCACTTTTATTACGTAATCCAAAACTCTATATACTTTTCTTGTAGAACCTATGCCAACAAAATTTTCATCTCTACAATACTGATTCCAATTTTGAATGATTTGTTTAAGCATTATTTTCCCTCCTTACACAACTAAAAAAACTTAATTGTATATAATTTCAATACTTTATTACTTTTTCCTTCTAAAGTAACCTGCTCCGTTAGCTCAATAAGAAAAGCTACCTTTGACTTCGGTAGCTTGATCTTAAACGCTTGCACCCATTAGTACAATAAGTTCAATAAACAGAATGTTAATACTGCTTAAATATACATTTATCTAATTATTGTTATTGAAATCTATAAATTTCAAAATAGAGTTTGTTAGTTTATCTGGACATTCTTCCATTAGCACATGACCATAGTTCTCAAATTTTTCTACTTTAGCTTCTGGTAAAGCTTCCTGATAAGATCTAAACACATTATGAGGAACAAGCTTGTCAACTGTCCCGTAGATTAATAAAACTGGCATGTTTAACTCCCCGACTCTCTCGGAAATGACTCCTGTATCATTATCAGCAAGTGTTTTGGTAATCACATAAGGTATGTTAGGGTCAGAATAAGGTTTTGTCCACCCCTCCATCAATTCAGGGGTAAGTTTTTCTAATGGAAGTCCTAACATACGTGACATCATTTTTGCTTTTGGCGGGCGTTTTAACATTTGTTTAAACATACCATTTAGCCAACCTCGTTTAGCAAGATTTTGAAGGAATGAATTGATTCCTTTCCGAAACCCATCAGGAGCCACAAGAGTTAGACTTTTAACAAGCTCTGGAGCTTTTAATGCTATATGTACACATATTTCTCCTCCCATTGAATGACCAACTAAATGAACAGGAGGAACCTTAAGTTTCATAAGGGTTTCTATAAGACGATTGGCATGAGCTTCCTTGCTATATTCCCCATTTATTGGCTTATCACTTTCTCCAGCACCAAGTAAATCAGGAATGTAAACATTATAACTTTCAGAAAACCTTGGATATATATTTCGCCAACAAAAATGGTAAGAAGCCGTCCCATGAATAAATACTACAGGGGGGCCACTTCCTTCATTAAACACATAAATATTACCATCCTCAAGAGGAACATATTGCTCCATGTTATCACACCTCGTATATTAAAAGTTTTATCCGCAATAATTGTGAAAAATAACCTTTATTTGCTCATTACTATTAATTAAATTATGATTTTTCATCTCCTAATTTAACGATGTAATCTAATAAGAAGTGGAATAATATTAGGGGGATAATCGAATCTAATCCGATATAAAGTATTGAAAACAGAACCCCAAAAATTGTAGTTCTTAGTACTCCCATTACAAATCCCTGATAGGAGTGTGCAAGTCCAAAAAGTATTGAGGCGAGAAGAATAACTATCCACACTGATAAATCTGGAAATAAGTATGTAAAAGCAAAAATCGAGAATCCTCTATAAATAATTTCTTCTGTAATTCCTGCTGTTATAGAAACATAACCCCATAATTTCTTCTCTTTTTTAGTTATTGGGAAAATTGGCGAGACTTCTGATTTTTCCCATTCATCAGATTTCTTTTTTGTTAGCTGACTTTTTATTTTATCGCTAAAAAAATAACCCAAAATATAGTACAACACTAATGATAAATATAAAATACCTATTCCTAGCCCTAAATAGGTAAACCAAGTTCCGAGAATCTCTGTATTTATTCTTGGGATTTTCAACCCAATTTGCTGTAGTGTTAGGTCAGTAAACGCAACTAACACTAAAATGAATACAGTTGGAATCCAAATACCAATCATAGTATTTATATAATATTTGATTCTTGCATTCTCATATATTTCTACATTCTTTTTAAATTTTTGAAATCCAAAATAGCCAATAATCGGCTCATAAAACAATAGAAAAATTATAACCATCCAAAATCCTAACTCCAAAAAAACAACTCCTAATTACCATATTTCCAGAATTAATGTGCTTAAGATTACATAAGCACAATCTGTACACAATGCCATGCTTATGTCAGTACAATAAAGAGTGAATATTTCTCTTGTTGCCTAATTTCCATTAATCGCTTCACAAACCAATCTATCAAATGTACTGTATCTCTTGCCCCAAAGTACTCAAGGATTGAACGTAAGACATACGATTCCATATCAGTATTTGGACCAACAGCTAAACCAACATATAATTCTGGATTCCTCGAAATGCAAGAGCACGCCCACATTTAAAGATTCCTCCTAGAATCTTATTTGACAAACACCTTTACTATGGCAAAGCTTCCAAGTGATATTTGTTATAATAAGGTGTATAGTTACCATACAGTCAATATATATGGGTAAATTTATTAAATTTGTTTTATTTAGGAACAATATACTAACATAGCGGCAGCAACGTGTTTTTGTCTGTGCGAAAGCGAAGCGACAGGGTTTTGTCTGTGCGAAAGCGAAGCGGCAGCAACAGGGTTTTATCTGCGCGAAAGCGAAGCGGCAGCGGCAACAACATGATGCAGGTCAGTTAGCCGTTATCGCATGGATGCGATGATTTTAGACAAACATCCTTTATTACCTCCTTTCCGATTCCGTGACATCCTCCGGGGGCTTTAGGCCAACACGAAGTTGGTCACTCAGTCGTTGCCACAGGACATGGCGTTCTTAGACTGAGTTCCTATATTTCAGCACATGTCTTTTGTACCGAAAGCGTAGCGACAGATACAGGTGTTTGGACACCCATTGAAAGAAATTAAAGCCAAGCCCGCCGAAAGCGCCAACTCGGAGTGAAAATCAACCTTTGTTTATGGATACGCATTATTTACTCTTTAGTCCCTTTTTATAGCTGCGGCAAAATGAGCCAAATCTTTGTTACAAAAGCAAAAAGGATGTATCTCCTAGAGAAATACACCCTTTTAACATTTCATTATTTATTAACCGGACGTTCTTTTCCAATTCTAAAAACATAATAGCTAATGATCACAAGAGCTAAGAAAATAATTCCCACGATGAGAGAAACTCTAGTATCATCATTAAACCACATACCGATTAGCACCATGACTAAAAAAGCAATCGTTATATAGTTTGTAAATGGTGCAAAAGGCATTTTGAACGGGTGCTTTGACAGTTGTTCACCTTTTATTTTTCTAAAACGTATTTGACTTATTAAAATAACAAACCAAGGAATCATCCCCGGTAATACACTTGCACTATATACATATACAAATAAATTCTTTGGCGCTATATAGCTTAGAATAACACCGATGACCAAACCAACTAGCACGCCTACTGTGCCGAAAATAGGAACACCATTACTAGAAAGCTTCGCAAAAAATTTAGGTGCTTGCCCATTCATGGCAAGCGTATATAGCATACGTCCCGCACTATAAATTCCACTATTACAGCCTGACATTGCTGCTGTAATAACAACAAAATTAATAATTCCTGCCGCAGCGGTAATTCCAACCTTTGAAAAAGTTGCAACAAATGGACTACCAATCGTACCTAATTCATCCCACGGATAAACTGTTACAATGACAAATATTGCACCGATATAAAATATTAAAATACGCCAAATAATACTTTGAATCGCATTTGTAATCGTTTTTTGAGGATTTTTCGCTTCTCCTGCTGTAATCCCAATAAGCTCAACCCCTTGATAGGCTGCAACTACTAATGATAATGCAAAGAAGAAGCCTGTCCAGCCACCTGTAAAGAAGCCTCCATGATTCCAAAGATTCGATAATCCGATTGCCACGCCTTCGTTACCAATACCAAAGAAGATAAGACCAAAGCCTGCAACAATCATTAATACAATCGTCACAATTTTAATCATGGCAAACCAAAACTCAAATTCTCCAAAAGATTTAACAGAAATAAAGTTGGCAACACCTAAAATCACCATTGCAATTAAACCTGGAATCCATGCAGGTAAATCTGGATACCAATACTGCATATATGTTCCTACTGCAATAACCTCTGACATTCCAACAATAATCCATTGAAACCAGTTACTCCACGCCGTTAAATAACCAGCTAATGGGTGTATATATTTATAGCCAAACGTTGCAAAGGAACCTGTACTTGGCTCCATATAAAGCATCTCTCCCATTGCTCGCATAATGAAAAAAATAAATATACCAGCTATAGCATATGCAAGGAGCACGGAAGGCCCTGTCCACTGAATGGCACTAGCAGACCCCATAAACAAGCCCACGCCAATAGTACCCCCAAGAGCAATCATTTGGATATGACGTGCCTCTAATCCTCTTTTTAATTCTTTATTTGCCACTAAGTTACGCCTCTTTCTGAAGTTCTTTCTACGATGAATTATCTTATAATAATAATAATAAATTCTTTTGAAAAACACAATTGTATTTTTAGGAAAAACACGATTATAGCAATAATAGAACAAGGATTCTAAGCATTTTGGTATTCTATATGTCATTTTGGTGCTTCCATCCATCATTTCGGACGTTCTATCCGTCATTTTGGCGGTTCTATCCATCATTTCGAATGTTCTATCCATCATTTCAGGGGTCCTATCCATCACTTTAAAATTCATCCATCATTTCGGGGGTCCTATCCATCATTTTGAATGTTCTATCCATCATTTCGGCGGTTCTATCCGTCATTTCGGGGGTCCTATCCATCATTTCGGAGGTCCTATCCACCACTCCGGAGATTCTATCCATCATTTCGGCGGTTCTATCCGTCATTTCGGGGGTCCTATCCATCATTTCGGAGGTCCTATCCACCACTCCGGAGATTCTATCCATCATTTCAGCGGTTCAATCCACCACTTCGCTTGCTCTATCCATCACTTTAGCTGTTATTACAATTGGAGTAGCTGTTGTAGTAACAATTTTTATCTTGCTTTAGCCGAAATCGTATCAACTTAGAGTAAAAGCCTATTTTATTACGTAAAAAAACTCTATTCCATCATGTTGGAATAGAGTTTACTTTGTTACTGCAATAACGTCTGTTCTTGAAGCTTTGCAGAGAAATATTTGCGGGCATCTGCTGTTAGAATTTGCATCAAAATAACCTCTTCTTGACGCGCAAATTCTACAAACATACCACTTAAATTTTCATAAACATATTTAATTTTAAAGCCGCTATCTAAATAATGATCTACTTTTTTTATTTCCTCTGTGCTTTGTTGATGTTCTGACATGCAATCACCTCACCTTTCCGTTAATCAACCTCTTGATATTCTGTTAGGTGTTTCACTTTATTCAGCACCTTTTAACAGCGGATCTGGTTGTTCAACGACATCATCCTCATCTGGAACAACGATTGGAGCAGGCGTTTGTTGCTGTCCAAATAGTTCATCCAAATTGTGACCAGCTGTAATCCCTAAATATTTTGCATCACTTGGATCTTCTAGCTCAGCTTGAGGGTATTTTTTGAACCACCAATACTTCGCTAATACATAATATACAAGTGCCCCTACAAAGAACCCTACTAATGAAGAATAAGTAGAGAATATATTGGCCACTGCTCCACCGATAACCCAAGCGATTAAACCGGCTATGTTAAAGCCATTCCAATATTTAAATTGACCCTCTAATTCATAAAGTCCTTTTACATGCACGCGGCGTTTACGGATTAAATAATAATCAGCATATAAAATACCAACGATGGCTGTTAAAATTCCTCCGATAATTAAAAGTGCATTGACTAGCACATCAAATAAACTCCAAGGCTGTGCTAGAATACCAATTATTCCTGCAATAACAACTCCAACCCAAAACGGCACTTTTGGACCACCGATATTTGAGAAAATCGTTGCCGCTGGAATAACATTTGCAGAGGTGTTAGTTGACCATTGTGCTAATACAATCATTAACAGTAAAATTCCTAAAATAAAGCCACTTGCACTTTGCTGTAATGCATTGATAGGATCAGCTGAGGCAACAGCCATATAGCACACAGCACCAATTGTCACTATGAACGTATTTGTAATTGGCATGACGATTAATGAACCGACTAGCTGTGTTTTATTGCGTTTGAACCAGTTGCGTTCATTTTTTGGTGCTTTAAAGAAGCGTGAAAGTGAAGGCATATCAGCTGCTAGCGTGGACCAAAATCCCATATTCGCCATAATCACTACCATAAATGCAGTGAAGGCTGAGAATCCTGTTGTTGGTGCTTCCACCCACGTCCAAATATTTTTCCCTTGAGCTACTGCATGATCTGCCAGGGTATAATACATCCAGCAAGAAATTAAAATAATAACTGGTGCTGCTAAATCTGCAAAGCGTTCAATCGATTTAATACCTAGTGATGTATTAAATAACTGTAGTGCTGCAAAGACAATGAAACAGATAAACCAATTATCAAAACTAAAAAGTAAATTTAAAATGCCGTTTATCGCTAATGCTCCAAAATAAGTGTTCAGACCGAACCAACATGCAGCCGTTACACCTCGGACAAGTGATGGGATATGTGTGCCAAATGTACCGAACGGAGCACGCATATATACTGGGAATGATAAGCCATGTTCAATGCCTATATCACCAATTAACGTCATAAATACACCAATTAGACAAGAGCCAATCAACGTTGCTAAAATTACCATAGGCAGCGGTAAGCTTATTATTGCTGTGCCACCGATTGCAAAAGCCGCTAATACAATTGCCATCCCTATCCAAATTACTGCAAAACCAAATGTTCCAATATTTCTTTGTTGATGTGTCACTGGAAGTAAATCTGGGGATTTCAAATAATTCCCATCACGTTCCATATAATCTCTCCTTCTTTTATCAAATTTCCGTGACAACTTACATGAGGTTATTCCTTCCTTCAACGAAAATGCTGAAGGAAGGTGGAATTTCAGTTCATCTTCATTCGACAAAATACTCCCACCTTAGAAGGTAGTGAGACGGATGAAGATTAAGTCTCCAAACGCAATTACGCCAAGGCGAAATTGATTTTAGACATTTTACTTAGATAGACTGCTAATTAGAGTTTGACGTTCATTCCAAGTCATTGGTGGAACTGAAGATTTGCGTTCAACCATTGTAATAGCACCATCTACAGGACAAACGATTGAGCATAAATTACAGCCTACACAGTCCTCTTCTCGAACTTTCAGCATTGGGCGACCATCTTCTGTATATAAATCAATACATTGATGCGATGTATCTTCGCATGCAATATGACATTTGTTACAGTTAATGCAAACATCGTTATTAATTTCAGCCACGATTTTATAATTTAAATCCAAGTCACCCCAATTAGAATATCTGGAAACTGAGCGACCTACTAAATCCATGACAGAGGCAATGCCTTTATCGTCTAAATAGTTATTGAGTCCATCGATCATATCCTCAACAATACTAAAGCCATGATGCATCGCTGCTGTACAAACTTGCACGCCAGTAGCTCCCATTAAGATAAACTCGGCAGCATCTTGCCAGTTGGAAATACCACCAATGCCTGAAATCGGTACATTAATTAATGGATTACGAGCACACTCTGCAACCATATTGAGTGCAATTGGTTTAACGGCAGGACCACAATAGCCACCATGTGCACCCTTTCCTGCTACATGAGGCACTGTATTCCATGTATCTAAGTCGACACCGGCTAAGCTGTTAATTGTATTAATCATACTAACGGCATCTGCTCCACCTCTTGTGGCCGCTTCTGCCGTTACCGTAATGTCGGTAATGTTTGGTGTTAACTTCACAATTACTGGTGTTTTCGCTGCCTCTTTTACCCAGTACGTTTGCTTTTCCACCAATTCAGGTACTTGACCAGAGGCAGACCCCATTCCTCGTTCTGCCATCCCATGTGGACAACCAAAGTTAAGCTCAAGACCATCAACCCCCACATCTTCTACTCTTTTAACAATCTCATGCCATTTTTCTTGCTTTGGCTCCACCATTAATGAAGCGATGATTGCGTGATGTGGAAACCTTTTTTTCGTTTCATAAATTTCTTGTAAATTTACCTCTAACGGACGATCCGTAATCAGTTCAATATTATTGAAGCCAGCTACTCTTTGTCCGTTAAAGCTAACAGCTGCAAAGCGTGAAGAAACATTTAAAATCGGATCCCCCAATGTTTTCCATACAGCACCACCCCACCCCGCTTCAAATGCGCGTTGTACTTGATAGCCTGAATTCGTTGGTGGTGCTGATGCAAGCCAAAATGGATTCGGCGATTTGATGCCCGCTAAGTCAATGCGTAAGTCTGCCATATTAGTTCCTCCCTTATGCAATCTCACTAGGTTTTATCAATTATGCCTCGGCATAATTGTGTTTGGAATCCACCGGAGGCTTTAGGCCAACAGATGTTTTTTGTGCGAAAGCGTAGTGCTAACGCAGCGACAGCAACACGATGTTGGTCACTCAGTCGTTGCCACAGGACGTGGCGTTCTTAGACTGAGTTCCTCTATTTCAGCGGATATTGGGACACCTGCTGAAAGTAACTTAAACTTGCATTCATCTCACCACCTATAGAGGTGGGAGACTTCCGCTGAAAGAAGTTAAACGTTCATGGATCTTTTTTGCTGCGTCTTTTCCTTGCTGTACAGCGGTTACAACCATCGCCTCGCCCTGGCCATTTCCGAAGACGACATCTCCACATGCAAATACTTTGTCATTCGAAGTTTGCATTGTCGTTTCATCAATATCGACAACGCCATTTGTATGCTGTAAGCCAAACGCTTCAATCAATGACACAAAACGTGTTTGCCCAATTGCCTTAATAACAACATCCACTTCAATAATAAAATTGGACCCTTCAATCTCCTCAGGTCTTTGTCGACCATCAGCACCCGCTTCACCGAGCTTCATTTTCACACATTCAATGCCTACGACATCACCTGACTCATTGCCAATAATTTTTTTCGGTGCTGTTAGCCACTTAAATTCCACACTATCTTGCTTGGCAAATTCATATTCAAATTTGTAAGCAGTCATTTCTTTTTGTGTTCTTCTATAAAGAATTTGAACATTGTCAGCACCTAATCGCACTGCACATGTAGCACCGTCAATCGCGGTATTTCCCGCACCAATGACAGCCACTCGCTTCCCAACAATATCTTTTGTAAGCGGTCCCATTTTTGTCTTTCTGACAAACTCTATTGCATCATGTACACCGTCTAAATCTTCTCCTTCAATGCCTAGATTCGGCACAGCACCCATACCAACTGCTAAAATAACACTGTCATATTGCTCCAAAATTTCTTCAGCAGAAATATCAACACCGACAGTTGTGTTTGTTTTGATTTCCACACCAAGCTTTTCGATTTGTTCAATTTCCCAATTAACGACTTCATTTGGTAAACGGAACAACACAATACCATAGCTCCCTAAGCCACCAGCTTTCGATTCAGCCTCATAAATAGTGACCTGATAACCAAATCGACTAAGTTCACGAGCAGCCGATAAACCAGCAGGACCTGCACCAATAATCGCTACTTTCTGTCCATTGCTTTGCCCTTGCTTAAATAGCTGAGCATTTGTTGCCATTGCCCAATCTGTTGCATAGCGCTGTAGCTCTCCGATTTTAATTGGCTTTGTTGAGGAATTTAACACACACGCCCCTTCACATAGTTCCTCCGTTGGACAAACCCTTGCACAGCTTGCACCAATTGGATTTGCTTCTAATATAGTCGTAGCAGAGCCCTTCATATTACCAGAAGCAATTTTTTTTATGAAATTTGGGATTTGAATACTCGTTGGACAGGCTTTAATACACGGTGCATCGTAGCAATAAAGACAACGATTGGATTCCTCTATTGCTTCATTCTTTGTCATCCTGCTAGTCAATTCCTTAAAATTACGTGTTAACTGTTGGGACATTGTATTTTCTTGATTCGGAGCCATTTCCACATCCCCCTCATGTGTTCATTTTTTCCTTCATATCAATTACAACTTGGCATAATTGATGTTAGAACCATTGAAAAAAGCTACATTCAACATTCATCTCACCACCTATTGAGGTAGATAGTCTACTGTAGCTAAATGAAGATATTACGAGACCGATTGCTCTGCTCTCCATTCAAAGCAATCGGTCATGATGCCAACTAAATGTTTAGTGCTTCTGTAGCTGTAGTTTTTAATGGACGTTTTATATATTGCCCGCTACCTAGTACACCAACAAATTCTTTATTTTTAATGACATATTCTCCACGTACTAGTACACTCACTGGTTCACCTGTTACTTCCCATCCCTCATATGGGTTATAATCTACGTTCATATGATGTGTTTTAGCCGAAATTTCACGTTTTACCTCTGGATCAAAAATAACGATATCGGCATCAGAACCGATTGCAATCGTTCCTTTTTGTGGGAATAAACCAAATATTTTTGCTGCACTTGTGGAAATCATATCGACAAACTCATTGATAGAAATTTTTCCTTTTGCAACACCTTCTGAATATAAAATACTGAAGCGATCTTCAATAAATGGCCCACCGTTTGGAATTTTAGAAAAATCATTTAATCCTAACTGCTTTTTACCCTTAAAACTAAATGAGCACTGATCAGAGCCAATTGTTTGTAGTTGTTTTGCTTTTAGAGCATTCCATAAATGATCCTGATGGTATTTCGGGCGAAGTGGTGGGGACCAAACATATTTTGCACCCTCAAACCCAGGTTGTGCTAAAGCAGATTGATCCAAAGTTAAATATGGTGGACATGTTTCACCGTAGACGTCATAGCCTTTTTCACGCGCAGCAATGATCTCATCTATCGCTTCTTTACATGTTACATGGACAACATAAAGGGTAGCGCCAGCAATATGAGCTAACTCAATTGCACGTTTCGTCGCTTCACCTTCTAACTCAGCTGGACGAGTGAGCGCATGATAAATCGGCTCCTTATGACCTGCTCGTCGCGCCTCTTCTACAAGCTCATCAATAACAGAACCATTTTCACAGTGCACCATAACAATAGCACCGAGGTCTTTCGCTATTTTAAAAGCTTTAAAAAGGGTGCGATCTGTTGCTTGAAATTCTTTCGCATAAGCCATAAATACTTTTACAGAAGTAATACCCTCTTGCTCTAAGATTTGTGGCAATTCGGCCTCTGTTTCAGGGGTTAAATCAGCAATCATTAAGTGGAACCCATAGTCGATGGCTGATTTCCCTTTCGCCTTGTCATGCCACTTTTCAACTGCAGCTGAAAGTTTTTCCTCTCCTGCCGTTAAGCAGAAGTCCAAAATAGTGGTTGTCCCACCGAAAGCAGCTGCAATGGTACCAGATTTCCAATCATCATCTGTTACAGTATTATTAAATGGCATATCTAAATGAGTATGCGGATCAATTCCCCCGGGCATCACATATTTACCAGTAGCATCAATAACTTCTGCACCAACGTCGGATAGATTTTTGCCAATTTGAACAATTTTTCCGTTTTCAATTAAAATATCTGCCTCAAAAACATCTGCAGCTGTCGCTACTCGTCCACCTCTAATAATTTTTTTCATTGTGCCCCTCACCCTTCGTAAAATAATGGAGAATGCTCAATCATATCACTGTTAGGAAAACTACCTTAATGTAACGTGTATGTCTCCCCAATACTGAACTTTGTTTGCAGCGTCAACACTGTTTCAAGTAATACATCTGCTCCTTTCGCGCAATCCTCAAATGTTGTTTCCTCTTCCTCGCAATGACTCTTACCATTAATACTTGGTACGAAAATCATCGCTGATGGAACAATGCTTGCTATATATTGCGCATCATGCCCTGCCCCGCTAAACATTCGATGAGCAGTATAGCCGAAGCTCTGACAAGCCCTTTCCACTTCATTACAAATATGAGGATCAAAATAGACTGTATCTCTCCCCCATAGCTTAACAGGCTTAATGCTACAGCCCATATCCTCTGTAGGAAGATTATTCAGTATGTCCTCAACCTTTTGGATGATCTCTGGTTTTTGATGACGTGAATCTATCGTAAATGTCACATTGTTCGGTATAACGGTATGAATATTTGGAGAAACATTCATTCGGCCAAAGGTAAACACTAACTGTTCATCAATCTTTCCGAACTCTTCATGTAAATACGTAATGATTTTTGAAGTGACGATCATCGGATCTTGACGCATTGTCATCGGCGTCGTTCCAGCATGATTGGACTGCCCTGTAACCATAATTTCATAGCAAACCATCCCTAATACACCTTCAACAACGCCTATTTCCAATTGCTTTGCCTCTAGAACAGGTCCTTGCTCGATATGCAATTCGATATAAGCAAGTGCTTCCTTTAAACGATTTTCTTGATCTCCCTCATAACCACTTGCTTGCAGTGCTTCTTTGAAACTAGTGCCATTTTTGTCGACAGATTGCAGCATTTTTTCTTTTTCAAATTTAGCTGAGATGACACCAGAGCTCATCATTGCAGGATCAAAACGAGCACCTTCTTCATTCGTAAAATTCACAATCATTATCGGGATATCTAGCTCAAGCTCGTTTTCCTTTAACGTTCTAATGGCCTCTATTGCCGTTAAAACACCTAATACACCATCAAATTTCCCACCCTTTTCAACGGAATCTAAATGCGACCCCATAACAATTGGAGGGGTATCCTTTTTCCCAGGGAGGATAGCATAAATATTGCCCATATCATCGATTTTGATGTCCATTCCTAATTCATCACAACACTCACAAAAATAGTTTCTTGCTAATACATCCTCATTCGAAAGAGACAAACGAGTTACGCCACCATTTTCAGTAGCTCCAAATTGACTAAATTGTTCAATTAACTCTTGCAATCGTCTACTATTACACTTATACATATGCAAGTCCTCTCTTTCACAGTAGTTATACACATTCTATAAAAGATAAAAATTATGAGATATAGCTAGCAAACTAAAAAAATATGTGCATCTGCACATAATATATGGTAAGTTATGTTCATAATAAGGGGGGGGAAAATGGGGACAATTCGCAAAATTGTAGAGGGAGTCCAATTCCCAATGCTAACATTAGTAGCTGGACATAGCGGCACTTTTCGAAGAGTTACAGGGATTAACGTAGTAGAAAGCATCGATTTAATTATGTTTTGTAGACCTAATGAATTAGTCGTGACTACAGGTATTAATTTATCTTCAGAAGGAGATTCCTTAGAGCAGCTTGTAAAACTAGCTTTCTCTAAAAAAGTAGCAGGTTTTATCATTAATACCGGCCCATATATTCCAAATATACCAGAATCAGTCATCTCTTTTGCCAACGAACATGATTTCCCTATTTTTCACATGCCATGGAATTATCGAATAGCAGATTTATTAAAAACAACATTTCAATTTATTGCCAATCACCATCAAGAGCTTTCTATTGAAGAAAAGGTTCTTTATAACTTACTTTTTCACTACAAACAAAACGCCGACTACATTAAAGATCAATTAGCACTACTAGGTTTTCCACAAAGTAGGGAGCTAGCCATCATTTCATGTACAACAAATGGTGCACAAGCTAATATTGACCGTTACGAGGTCATGATCCAATTTGCATTTCAAAATAGATATAAACGCTTCTTAAAACTAAAGCATAAAAATCACCTCATCTTTTTAATCGACAGAGCACAAATCATTACGCCAAATACTCCCTTCTCAAAAGTTGTTGAAGAAATTTACGACAAAATTACGCAAAAAAATGGTTACTTGGATATTATCATTGGTAAAGGAAATTATCATAAAGAGCTTGAAAATGTTCGCAAAAGCTATGATGAGTCATTAACAGTAATCCAATTAGCAAAACTTCATAACAATCGTTTCCTATATAAATATAAAGAAATTGGTGCCTATAAAATTATCATGGCCGTGCAAAATCAAACATTAATCAAATCATATAGTCAAGACATCTTGGGTCAGCTTTATCGCTATGATGAATTAAATAACTCAGATTATGTACAATTTTTACGCATTTTTCTCGAGGAAAATGGTAGTACCCGTAGGATTAGTGAACGTCTATTTATTCATCGCAACACAGTACTTTATAAAATAAAAAAAATAGAAACACTATTAGATATGGACTTAAGTAACCCATTTACTAAAACAAATCTCTATATCGCATTTTTGATTGAAGATGTATTGACACATCAATAAATTTTATCACCATAAGATTTCAGTTCAGATCAAGTACGTTTCTTCACTAAAGCCAAATCAAATCCAAAACATAGCTTGAACAAGACCATGAATCCGCTCCCTAGCCATTCTAGGTAATAACGGCTAATGGGACAGACGAATATAAGAACTTCTAGTAAAAATCCGCTTCGTTATCTGGGTACCAATCCCTTATATCTTTGCGGATTTTTCCCTAGATTTTTCTCCTAGCCATAAACGAAAAAACTGACGAACCAAATGGTCACCAGTTTTTTGAGGAATAAACTCGAGGTTATTTTTTGTTTTTGTTTTTGTTTTTAGTTTTATTTTTACTATGTGAATCCTTTTTTTCTTCTTTTAGCACATTAGTTGTTTTTAGTGCAGTAAAATCTGCTTCATCGCCAAACTCCATACCATAGCTTGGATTTCTGTCTATGCGAGTACGATGATCATGATCAAGATTAAGATCAGAATCAGGAACAAGATCTTCATCCTCATCAAATCGCATAACAAGAATTGGCAAGGATATTAGTCCTGCTAATCCAATGAATGCATAAATCCATCGTGACAATACTGCTGTTTGTCCACCAAACAAATAGGCAACTAAATCAAATCTAAAGAATCCTATGAGTCCCCAGTTAATTGCGCCAATGATAACTAACACTAAAGCGATTCTATAAATTACGCTCACGTTTCCACCTCCTTCATTTGTAAATACGAAGCCAGTTATACATTTGAAGTTCATGCTTCACATGTATGAAAAGCGTCGATATTGCAAAAAAACTGTCATAACAAGTGAGATAACTACAAATACTTATTGTAATTAAATCGTCCATTTTGACGGTCTTATTTTTAGCAATAACCGCTTATTTATACAAAAGGCAAACTAGGCTAAGTTATGTTAAACATTTGATTTTTCGTAATCCCTTTTGTTTTTTGAGAAACATCTGCCGTCCTTAAAACATTTTCTAAAATTATTTTCTGATCTTGTCCATATCCCGCCTCAATATCTGCGGAAACAGGTATTTTTACATTGACTGCAATTGTTTTAATAATGGCTAAGTGTCGATCAAAATCAATTAACTCACCATCTGCATACTCTAGTGAATTGGCAATTCCCCAGCTTGTTGTACCAATCGCTTTGAAACCAACTATTTCTAAAGTTAACGCAGATAATAAATCCCACGCATTTCCTATAAATAAAAATTCTTTAGCTAAATGTAGCTCATTAAATTCCTGAATTTTTGACATTATGATCCTTATTACTTATTAACCATCATATTATCAGGAAAAACACATTCATTTCGTCCTCATTCTTGCTCTTATGGTCTTTGAAAATAATCAAAAGATTCTTAACCATTATCTTCTTTTTATTCGTAAAAATGGCTCATCACCATAACTTGGGGTTGACCATAAAAAATTCAATAAATTTCCATTAAAGTATAGAAAAAAAGTGAAAAC
>NZ_LITM01000002.1:607281-626766 GCF_001275675.1 Lysinibacillus sp. FJAT-14745
GATGCCCATCTTTTCCTCCGTTTACGTTTGGAAACAGGTCATTGATTTTGTCATCCCCGGATTTTGGTGATGAGCCGTAAAAATCCTAAACATAGAATAAAGTGTGATATATTTATATAACACTCTATTTTTAGAGTGCCTTATTTTACCTTTAATTAGCATCCTTACTAGTAACTGAAGGTTAGGGATTAGGATAGGAGAAAAAATACATGATGAAGAATAAAATTATAAAAACTAACCTGATATTTTATTTTCTTATCGTACTCATATTTACTTTTACACAATTCAGCTTGCCATGTCATGCTGCAGAACTATCGGAACCTATTATATTGGGAAAGCATTATGATATTTTTCGTGACCCTTCAAAAAAAATTACGATAGAAGATTTATTAAGCGGTACATATGATAATTCCTTTGTCGATAGTAAAGAGAAATATTTATTCTTTTGGCATACGAAGGATACGATTTGGCTACGATTAGATACCGATGAAATATTAAAGGATAAACAGGAGTCTTACTGGTTGGAGGTAACAGACAAGCTAGATAGCATTGAAATGTATTTAGTGAAAGAAAATGGCTCTTATAGTGTTCAAGAAAGAGGAATTTCAAATATTGACGATCAAAACATTCATTATCGCTCTAATTTATTTCAAATCCAAGACCCCTCCGTCAAAGAAATTTATATAAAATTAGATGGTGAATTACCACTAAATTCAATTTCTTATCTTTTCACAACGGATAGCTTTATCAATGAGATTATTGACTACAAATATTTAACAGGGATTTTTTATGGGTTCTTGTCCGCACTTTTAATATACAATTTATTTTTATTTTTTTCGTTAAAAGATAAGGCTTACTTTTACTATGTTTTGTATATGTTTAGTTTTATTCTCTATCAAGCTACTTTGAATTCTTTAGATATTGAACTAGTAGGCCAACTTTTGCCTAAATGGTTTTTTCTAAAATCTGCAGCGATAAGCGGAAATATTTTACTTATATGTATGATTTTATTTAGTAGAGAGTTTCTTGAACTAAAAAAATACTTACCACGCTTCCACAAAATCGGGAATTTTCTATTATGGATCACTATACTTTCTTTAATTGTTTCATCCATTGTCCCTGATGTTGCAATTGCAAATGATTTAACAATTATTCTTTCTGTAGTTGTCTTTATTTCCCTTTGGTTATCGGGAATATTTGTGTTATTAAAAGGTCAGAAAATGGCTAGATTTTATATGGTAGGTTGGACCGTTCTGCTTGGTTCCATCATTGTACAAGCATTGGCTTTTTTAAGTATTATTCCATTCAATCCAGTTATATTTGAGGATATCCCTGCAATTGGTGCTATTTTTGAATCAATATTTTTATCATTAGCATTAGGCGATAAAATCAATATCATAAAAAAAGAGCATCAGGAAATGCAACAAACGCTCAATGAAACGCTCGAACATAAAGTAAAAGAACGAACACAAGAGCTAGAAAGAACAAAACTTGAGCTTGAAAAATTAGCAAATACAGATCGCCTTACTCAAATTCCAAATCGTGTAAGGTTAGACGATGTGTTAGAAGAGGCTATTGAACATGCCCAACAGCATGAGGCTCCGTTCACTATTATTCTACTAGATATTGATTTTTTTAAAGAAGTAAATGATGAGTTTGGCCATCAAGTAGGCGACTTAGTTTTAATGAAAGTAGCAGAGATATTGCAAAATACAATTCGAGAGCAAGATACAGTTGGTAGATGGGGTGGCGAGGAATTTTTAGTTATTTGTCCTCAAACTAAACTAGATGGTGCTATAAAGCTTTCTGAAAAGCTTCGTCAACAATTAGAAAATCATCAATTCCCTGTTGTACAGCGAAAAACTAGTAGCTTCGGTGTAACTAGCTATGTAAATGGTGATACGCGAAATACATTATTATCAAGATGTGATAAAGCGTTATATCAAGCAAAAGAACGAGGCAGAAACTGTGTTGAATTTTTAATAGATGATGGCAATGTCTCCTCTTCGTTATAAAAAGTAAATGAAGCGTCATGACAGTTTCCTTGTCTTGACGTCCTCTTTTAGGAATTGGATTTTGATAAACACTGAACGAATCTCTTTATTCGGTCAGGTTACCTTACTTTTCTCTCTGCTACCTCCACCTATCTAAAAACCCCATTTAGCAAAACTGCTAAATGGGGTTCCATCTACTTCTGCCAATTATTAAGTTCCTTTAACAACTCAGGTAGCTGCAATTTCTTAACATCAATCGGAGGTAACGCCTTGATAAATTCCTTACCGTACGACTTTGTTGAAATGCGGCGATCTAAAACGATAAAGGCTCCTCTATCCTGTGATGAACGGATTAAACGACCAAAGCCTTGTTTAAAACGCATGATGGCTTCTGGCAGTGATAGTTCATTGAAGGAATTGCGACCTTGTGCAGTAATATGCTTTGCTCGCGCCTTAAATATAGGTTCTTCTGGTGAGGAGAACGGCAGACGTACAACGATAACCGATGCAAGTGCGTCACCTGGAACGTCTACACCTTCCCAAAAGCTGTTTGTACCAAAAAGAACGGCATGACTAAATTTTTGGAATGATTTCAGGATTCGCATACGGCTACCACCCGTTACACCTTGTGCAAAGAGCATATAATCATCAAGGAGTTCACTCTCTTGAATAAGCTCCACTGTTTTTCGAAGCATGTCCTGCGCGGTAAATAGGACAAAACAACGTCCTTCCGTCATCCGCACTGTACGTGTAATAGCGTGGGCAACCGCTTCAATATATTCATCCTGTGACACATGTTGAATATCGGGCATATCTGTGACAATAAATGCCTTCGCTCCTGCATAATAGGATGGTGGCGCTTGGAGCTTTCTTACTTGCACACTATCAGAAATACCGAGTTGACGCGTCACAAAACGTTCATTACCTGGCACAGTTAAAGTACCTGAAGTCCACACAATACTTGCCTGCTTCCGAAGTGGTGCAAGTACTTTTTCAATGATAGGCGTGATATTAACAGGCTTTTTAAAGACGTGCAAGCTCCCTGGAACGCTCCGTAAATCAAATTCTAACCACACTGAATTATCATCCTGTGGCGATAGGAAAATTTCCTCCCATTCAGCGATTTTTACTTTTAATTCACGGATCCAATAATGCCATTCCGATAATATATAGAGCTCATTTTTATCTAGTTGCTCAATATTATTTTCAAAGGCCTGCCCTACTTCCGTCGCAAGGTCAAGCCACTGCTGTGTGAGCTTACTCACTTGTAAAAGCGGTTCTTTTGCTAGCGATACATCCTCTAAAAACAAAGTGCATTTACTACTAGCCTGTTTTCCTTTTATTTGATGCTGCATTTTTTGAACAGTCCGCTGAATAGTGTCATCGAATGTCCGTTGCAGGCGTATAAATTGTGTATCTAGTCGTTGCAAGCTTTGCATAGAAACACGTTGTTTTTTCTTGGCTGCCTGACTAAATTGCTGGAACAAAGCAGTTTCCTCCATCGTTCCTATTTGACCGAAAATGTACTTCCACTGTGTATAGGAGAAGACAATTTCGTCTTGCTGCATAGCAGATTGTATAAATTGATGAGCTTCGTCAATGATCCATCCGTCAATTTGTGTAAAGATTGGTGTTTGACGAACTAAATCACTGAGTACCATAGAATGATTGGTTACAATGCAATCGGCAAATTCACTATTTTTTAACGCTTGCTCATAGAAATCAAAGCCCTTTGAAGGTTTTTCATCGGGCATTTTGCGAATTTTCTCTAAAAATAGTTGTCCACCACCAGAAACATTGAGCTCACTTAGCACACCTGTTTCTGTTTTGGTCAGCCAGACGAGAATCTGTAAAATCGTAAATGTATCATCATAAGTTTCATCAGCATAAGCCATACATTGCTCAAAGCGTTCAACGTCAATATAATGTTGCATGCCCTTAAGAACAGCAATATTTACTTTAGTGCCAAGGATTTTTTCAATCTTTGGGAGCTCTTCCTCAACAAGCTGCTCCTGCAAGTGTGACGTATATGTGCTAATCGCAATTTTTTTATCGACAGCTCGAGCATACAAAATCGCTGGGAGTAGATAGCCCGCTGTTTTACCAATACCTGTTGAGGCCTCTATCACGCACTCCCTTTTGTCATTTAGTGCCTGCCAAATAGTGTCCATCATTTCGAATTGTGCAGGTCGTTGCTCAAAATTTGGCATCGCCTTTGTCATTAATGCTGTTTTGTCAGCTGCTGTTTGCGGGTACGATACAATCTCCGAGTTATTTGTACGCTTTTTTCGTCCATCAGAAATGGCCAAATTGCGATAGTAGGAGACATTCTCATTAGCAGTTACATGCTGTCGTTTAATTTGAAGAGCCTCAAAGAAAAGCTGGGATAAATTTGATTTTAATCTGAATGAGCGTTTATGCATTTGTTCAAGAGTTAGCTGTGGGAGACTGAGTAGCTCTCTCCAGCAATGTATAAAGAGCTCAGCCGTTGCACGGGCATCGTCATCAGCTCGGTGTGCATTAGTTAGCTCTATATTTAAATCCGAAGCTAAATCACCTAGCTTAAAGCTCAGCGACATTGGAAATAGTATTTTGGCAAGCTCAACCGTGTCCATCTTTTTACCTTGCCATTTCGGTAAACCTGCACGCTTGAACTCTGCTTGTAAAAAGGATAAGTCAAAATCCGCATTATGTGCGACAAATACACAATCAGCAAGCAATTCATATATGTAGTCAGCATGTGCCTCAAACGGCAAGGCATCCTTTACATCCTCATCCGTAATATGCGTTAAATCCTGAATGAAAGTTGGTATAGCTTTACCTGGATAAATAAACTTCGTAAAGGTACGCTCAATTTTCCAATCTTTCATAATAACAATTGCGATTTGAATCATTCGGTCCCCATTTGCCGGTGAATGACCAGTCGTCTCTAAATCAACAATTGCATACTTTTGACTTTCCATCATACATCTCAACTCACAGTTCACATTAGATAGATGAATTTTATCACATATTTGGCTCAACGGCATCCCTTCACCTTTGCTGATTGGTCATAAAAAAAGACTTCTGAACGATTATCAGGATTCACAGTAAGAATTTTCAAATTAATATATAATATTCATTAAAGACGTGGCCATCACCATAACGTGTGGTTGATTTCCGTTCCGACTGGGCGCTTTCCTGGGGGCGTCCGATGAGCCGCTTCACTCGCGGTGCTCGCTCCAGGGTCTCATCTGTGACGCTGATCCCCAAGGAGTCGCCCAGCCTCCACTCCAATCAACTTATATACCAGGCGACGTCTTTACAAATGTCATCCACAACTTTTGGTTATGAGCCAAAAACCTAAAATTTAAAAGGTACAATTAAAGGGGGGTATACTTCATAAATGAAACAAATTTTTGCATATGAAAATATAGAACAATATCAAAATAATATACAACCAACTCAATATTTTATTGAAAAATTAGAGATTTATCGTCAAATATTAGAAAAAGAATATGAACTCCATGATATTCCTAAGGCGATTGTATGGACTTCAGAAGAAATTGCGACAAATATTTTTTCAAATGTACCTATTCCTGCATATACAAATAAAGATAGTATCTATATGAATCCGAACCTTGAGGATTGGAGACAGTTATTTTTAAGACAATTAGAAGGTCAACAACATTTTGAGATAGAAAAATACTATAAATCGATTAATAATGACCATATTTTTTGCATTTTAGCCCATGAGCTAACGCATCATTCGGATTTATTTCTCGATGAATTTGATGATGCTCGAATGGATAGCATTTGGTTTGAAGAAGGAATGTGCGAATATTTATCAAAAAAATTAACTCTCAATGAAAATCAATTCATTGAAATTGCAAAGATTGAGTTAGAATTGATTCATTTGTTTAAAGATAAATATGGAAAACATTCATTAGATGATTTTGGTACTGCTAGTTATGAATCGGAAAGTTTAACTAGTATTATGTATGACTACTGGCGTAGCTTCCAAACCATCAAATACTTAGTGGAGGAACGTTCAAATAACAATGTGCATCATGTTTTTGAAGTTTATAATCGTTGGCACAAAGAAGGTAGAAAGGTATCTTTAACGAAATATTTTTGTTTGGATAACTTTTTAAATTCACTTTAATGCTCATATGGCAAATCAAATCAATGACACCTAGAATCAGTAGTGTCCTTTCTTCATTGATAGATTTTCATTACAAATCTCTGGTATGCCTTTTCTTCAACATTTTTTTGACATAATAAAAAGTGTACATCATTAAAATTTAATTTAGTAATGTACACTTTCAAATTATGATGAATTCAATCACCTTATAAAAAAATTGTCTTTAAAGTTACAAAATAGTACCCACTTTTATCACATTACATCACCGTTGCTTCTGGCTCATGGGCAATCATTTCTTTAATTGTATTGCCCTCGCCCATAATAGCTACTGTTGGCTTATGATTTTTTGCCTCTTCGTTATCTACGTACACATAAGAAATTATAATCACAATATCTCCACGTTGTACTAGACGTGCTGCTGCACCGTTCACACAAATAACACCTGATCCACGTTGCCCTGCAATAATATATGTTTCAAAGCGTGCTCCATTGTTGTTATTGACGATATGCACCTTTTCGTTTGGTAGCATTCCTACTGCGTCTAAAATATCCTCATCTATCGTTATCGATCCAACGTAATTTAAATCTGCTTGTGTCACTGTAGCACGGTGGATTTTACTGTTCATCATCATTCGTAACATATTACAATCCTTCTTTCACATTAAAGATACAATTATCAATTAATCGAGTTTTACCAATATAGACGGCTGCAGCTAAAAGTACTTGTTCCGTTTCAGCTGTTACTGGTGTTAAGTCTGGATACGCTAATAGCTCAAAATAATCTATTTCTCCATGTGTACGTGCTGCAATGTGATTCTTTGCTTTAGCAAGTGCATTCACTGCATCACCATTCGCTAAAAAGCTTTCACGAGCAAGTTGTAGTGCTTCATTAATTGCTGGTGCCTCTTGTCGGTCAACTTGACTTAAATAGACATTACGAGAAGATTTAGCTAAGCCGTCCTCTTCACGCACAATTGGTACTACTCGCATTTCTAAAGGGAAATTAAAATCTCTTACCATCGTAGCGATAATAGCAACCTGCTGTGCATCCTTTTGTCCGAAATATGCTCTTGTCGGTTGTGCTAGGTGAAATAGTTTTGATACAACTTGTAAAACGCCATCAAAATGTCCTGGACGGCTCGCCCCGCAAAGAATGGTTGCCTGTTCACCCGCATGAATACGAATACCGCCATCGTGAGGATACATTTCTTCAACACTTGGTGCGAAAATAATATCTACACCGACAGACTCTGCTAAAGCAGTATCCCGTGGCAAATCACGCGGATAGCTTTCAAAATCTTCGTTTGGCCCAAATTGTGTTGGGTTGACAAAGATACTCATAACGACTATGTCATTTTCGGCATGAGCTGTTTTTGCTAGCGTTAAATGGCCCTCATGTAAAAAACCCATTGTCGGAACGAGCCCAATTGTTTTTTTGGCTTGCTTAGCTGCTTGGATTTCTACGGATAGTGCTTGGATAGTAGTTACGACTTTCATTACTTTACGCCCCCATATAGCTGATCCAATGCTTCCTCTTTCATTGTGAAGGAATGCTTTGGCGCAGGGAATGTACCTGCTTTTACCGCTTCTACGTAACTAGCAATTCCACTGCTTGCTTCTTGGCCCATATTAGCAAACTGTTCTACAAATTTTGGTACATGATGTGAACCGTAGCTTAACATGTCATGATAAACCAACACTTGTCCATCAGCCTCTGCACCAGCTCCAATACCGATCGTTGGAATAATAAGATTAGCGGATACCATCTCTGTTAGCTGATGCGGAATACATTCTAAGACGACAGCACATGCTCCAGCCTCTTGACATTCTTTTGCATCTTCAATGAGTTTCGTTGCCTGTTCAGCTGTTTTCCCCTGAACCTTGTAGCCACCAAGTACTCCTGCTGATTGAGGGAGTAAACCTAAATGAGCTACCACCGGAATACCAGCTGACGTTAATTTACGAATTACCGGTAGAACATCCCCTGCACCCTCTAACTTAAGTGCATCTGCTCCTGTTTCCTGCATCATGGAAACTGCGGTTTTCAACGTCTCGTGTACATCACCGTGGTACGAACCAAATGGCATATCCACAACAACAAACGTCTCCTTTGCCCCACGGCGCACTGCTTTTGCATGGTGAACCATATCGGCTACTGTTACTGGCATTGTAGAATCATAGCCTAGTACTACCATACCTAGTGAATCTCCCACTAGAATCATATCGACGCCTGCTTCCTCGGCAAATTTTGCAGCAGGATAATCATATGCCGTGAGCATAACGATTTTCTCACCTGCTGCCTTCATCTTTAAAAAATCTGAAGTTGTTTTCATCATGTAGTCCTCCTTTTTTAAGGGAAGAAAACAGAAAAACCCCTCTGTTCCTAAAATGGACAGAAGGGTAGTGTTTCGTTCGTCATCAAAAATCACCTCTTGCTTTTAGATTAGAGGCCATAACTTAATAAAGGGATACGGAAACAAACTCTTTGAGAGAATTGCCCATCCATTGAATCAAGTTATATTTTTGAACGCTTGTTTTCTTCCGTCCCTGTCATTAAAAGATCAAGGCAGATATTTATTATAAATAGTTCTTACGTTTTTGAAGGTGCCGTTCCCAAAAGGATACTGCCCTTCGCACATACTATAACAGATTCCCCTAGTAATCTTCAAATATTATTTTCTAATAATTACAATCAATAACTATTATCAAATTCAAACCATTCGTTTCTGAAAGTTTGATTTTCGATAAACTTCAAACACTGTAAATAGAAACAGAGCAAATAATAATGTGAATAAACCAGACGATACATTTGTCACTGGTACGAAAACATCCCAAAATGAATTGGTTAAAGCGTGAAAAACAATACAGAGAAAAATACTTTTAGTGGATAGGTAAATGATCGTCAATAAAAATGATAATGCTACAGTTATTAGAGAAAACCATAGGAAGTTCATGTTCATTTGGTTTGATCCAATGACAAACCATAATGGCAAATGCCAGACTGCCCAAATAACGCCCACAATAATTGTACTTGTGAAAGGAGACCATCTTTTTTGTAATGTAGGCTGTAAAAAACCACGCCAGCCAATTTCTTCTAGTCCTCCACCAATAATCATGATTGGCAATTCAAGTAACGCCAGATACATTGGATTCTCCATAGTTGCTCCGCCCCATAGCGTTGGTAAAAAAAAAGGCGCAAATGCCAATCCGATTACAAATATATACCAAGATACAGAATGCTTAGGATTTTTTACATTATGGATAAATGATTTGAACTCTTCTTTAGTCGAGTATTTCTTTTTCAACCAAATCTCACAAATTGCAGGAGTAATTCCGCCGAGAATAAATATTAGCATTGATATGGCGTTGCCAAACTTCAGCAAATTCAGCTGTGTTAATAAGGCTAAACTGCCCCATATTATCCAAGACGTTGCGAAGGTATAAAATAGAAACTTTCTTACCTCTATTCTCAACTTTAATCCTCCCCTTCTTTCGTACCCAATAGTAATAAGACGGATTTGCAAAGTGTATTCATCAAACGAATCTCATCAAACTGCACTTGATTATTTGAAAACACCCCGTAACATTTTTGCAAGACAACGTCTCTCACAATGCCATCAATGGACGTCATTATAAAAGTAGATAGATCCTCTATCGAAATCTTAGGCTTAAAGCATCCTGAAGAAATACCCTCATGGATTGAACGAAAAATTTGTTGCATAAAATATTGTCCACTTTCATTCTCATAAATGCTCGATAAAATTTTCTTTTCTCTATCTGGATTGTTAGCACATAAAATCGTAAGCTCAAATTGGATTTTACCAACTGTTGATACGTTTTCCTTCATGTACTCCCCAAGAAAATTAAATAATTTAATGATTGTCTTTGTGGGAGAATTACTCGTATCCGTAATTCCATCGATAATATGTTTATAGTCTGCGTTAGCATTTACTTGATTAATAACCTCAATAAGTATTTCATCCAAGTCTGAATAATAACGATAAATCCCACCCTGACTTACTCCTGACGCTTTAATAATATCCCTCATCGTAATGTCATAAAGTGGCTTAACTTTACATACTGCTATGGCTGCTTCTAAAATGCTGTTTTTCTTTTCCTGTACATATTCATGGCTTACTTTTGGCACTACTTTTCCTCCAAACATTTAAAATGACATCATTGTCATTTTTATCATAATTAATATACATTTTATTGTCAATTATAAATGACACTACTATCATTTTTATTTCCCACTTAAATTTTTTAATAAAATTTGACAATTCAATGTGATATGTAATATACTTCCACCATACTATACGACATATAATATAAAACCTTGTATAGGTATTACATTGTGAGGTGAGAAAAGATGACATTTCAACTTGGCTCAGCTTTACTTGACGCTTGTGTACTCGCCATCGTCGATAAAGAGGATGCTTATGGTTACTCATTAACACAGCAAATACAATCCGTGATGGATATATCAGAATCTACGCTGTACCCAGTATTACGTCGTTTACAAAAAGCAAATTGCTTAACAACATACGATCAGCCCTACCAAGGCAGAAATAGACGCTATTACCAAATTACTGATCAAGGTCGAATACGATTACTGGAGCTATTAAAAGAATGGCAAAAGTATAAAGAAATGGTTGATTGTGTACTTATAGGAGGGAAATATGATGAATAGAGCAAGCTTTTTGAAAAAGCTACGGGGGAAATTACAACGTCTTTCAGCTCATGAGATTGATGCTGCACTTGCCTATTATGAGGAATATTTCGATGAAGCAGGAGAGGAAAACGAACAGCGGGTCATACAACAACTAGGCTCCCCTTCTCATGTTGCATCACAAATAATGGCGGACTATGCATTAAAGGATTTAGAAGCAACTTCAAATTCAAATTCAACTTCGACTAAGAAGAATATGTCTGCGATTTGGCTTATCATTCTAGCAATAATATCTGCCCCACTTTCTTTACCGTTACTTGTAGTTGCTATAGCACTTATTTTTTCATTTGGAGCAGTTATTTTCAGCGTTATCATCGCAATTATCGCAACTATACTTGGTATCTTATTCGGTGGAATCGCTGCACTTATTTCAGGCTTCTTCATTTTAACTCAGGACTGGCAAACAGCATTACTCTTTATGGGTGTTGGCTTTATCGTAACAGGTTTGGGTATCCTACTTTTCCCAATCGTTACACGTTTGATCAAAACAATCGTTGTTGTTTGTGTTAAAGCATTAGGTAAACTATTCCATAAAATAACGAAGAAGCGGAAGGAGGGATACTAATGACGTCCCGACATACCCATATTGCCATTACTATGATTGCTTTAGGCGTACTGTTAGCTCTAGTTGGTTATTTCTCTGGTGGGAAATGGAGTTTTGTGATAAATGATGAAGGTATCCAACTGCCTGAGAGCAATAAACTAGTAAACAATTCCTATAAACTAGATGATTTCACTAACCTCAATATTATCAATCACTATGGAGATGTTGAAATTGTTACTAGTGATCATTATGCACTAGAAACAAATGTTATTAAAGATGATGATGTGACGTACAGTATTAAAGACAATACATTAACTGTTGAAACAAAGAGTAAGAAGAAGAATGGTTTCGAATTCGGATTTTTTAGCTTCAGTACTCCTTCCATCAAAATCTATGTTCCTTCAGATGTAAAATTGAAAACCGTTGTCCTTAATAGTAATTTTGGAGATACAACGATTCGTGGTTTGAAATATCAAGAGTTAAATTTAATTGAAGAATTTGGAGACATACTATTGAAAGACACTACTGGTGATAAAACAGAGATTACACAATCATTTGGTGATATGAAATTACAACAATTTTCTAGTAATGGCTTCGTTGCCGAAAGTGAACATGGTGATATTAACATTGATGGAACATTAAATGGTCAATCCACTATTACGTCTAACTTTGGAGATGCTACACTTCATTTACAAAATAAAAAAAGTGAACTTGGCTTTGAATTAGAAACTGACTTCGGGGATCTTACAGTTGATAAGAAAGATCAGAACGACAAAGTATCACAATTATATAAGGGTGATAACCAGCTAAAGGTAACACTTTCATATGGTGACTTACAGTTAAAGTTTAAATAAAAGGCTCATGGCAAAACGAGGGGTTGATTTACGTTCCGGCTGGGCGCTTTGTTGCTGACGCTACGCTTTCGCACAGATAAAACATTTGTTGCTGACGCTTCGCTTTCGCACAGAAAACATTTGTAGCTGACGCTTCGCTTTCGCACAGAAAACATTTGTAGCTGACGCTTCGCTTTCGCACAGAGCAAAGCTTCCTGGGGCGTACGATGGGCCGCTTCTCTTTCGCTCCAAGAGCAGATAAATGATAATGGTTAGAAATTTTCATCAGAGCAATCGATTCTTGTAAGTGAAGGCAATAACCGAGGTGAATCAGGTCAGTTACGCCGTCATCTTGGAGATAAAATTCGATTTATGAGGTGATCAATATGAAAATTAGACAAGCAAACATTAAAGATGCTCAAGGTATCGGAAAAGTACATGTTGACAGTTGGCGAACGACTTATAAAGGCATTCTTCCAGATGATTTTTTGAATAACTTATCTTACGAGCAGCGAACAGAGTTATGGAAGAGGAATATTTCAGATGCTACGAATTATGTATTGGTGGCGGAAAATGAACAAGGTGAAATAATTGGCTTTGCTACTGGTGGCACGCGAAAAACTAATTCAGCACCCAATGCAACTGATTTAACGTCTATCTATCTTTTAGAAGAATATCAAGGAACCGGAATCGGTAAACATCTACTCAAAGAAATATTCACCTATTTTAAACAACAAGGATATGAAAAAGTATTTGTCGAAGTATTAGCAGAAAATAAAACACGTTATTTCTATGAATATTTCGGTGCACATTATGTCAATAAAATCGAAATTAAGATTGGCGGAAAAGTATTAGAAGAGCTTATTTATGTATGGAATGATATTGATAAGGTTATAGAAAAAATACAATAGAGCGCTATTTAAACTCGAAAAATATGAAAGAACGTATATTCTCAGATTGAAAATATACGTTCTTTTTAATTAAAACAGATAAGTAAAACTATTTACAGAGTATGCTTGTAGTTATGTTCTATAAAATTTTTATATCTCCAGCATAAATTGTTCGCACTGTGCCATTATCCTCTGTTAGCTGTAGTACACCTTCATCCGTAATCCCACTGGCAATACCTTCAAAGCACCCACTTAAAGTCGTTACTTCAATACGTTGTCCAATAGTACATGACATTTGTTCCCATAGCGTTTTAATGCTAGCGAAGCCCTCTTTCACGTATAACTCCGTGAATTGTTCTAAATATTGTAAAATAGATGCGACAAGGGCTGCACGATTAATTTCCTCACCCGCTTCTAAACGTAAAGATGTCGCAATATCAGCAATTTCTGGGGAGAAATCTGATTCGGCTTGGTTTGCATTAATACCTATGCCTACTAGCAGTGCTTGTACACGGTCGGCTTCAGCCTGCATTTCTGTTAATATACCTGTACATTTTTTACCGTTAATGAGTAAATCATTTGGCCATTTAATGGCTGGTTCAATATGTTTATATAATGTTTTAATAGCCATCGTAACCGCAACTGCTACTACTAGTGTATACGATGAAGCTTGCTGAGGAGTAACATCAGGTCTCACAATAACGGTCATCCAAATACCTGTACCATTTGCAGATTCCCATGGACGCGCCATACGACCACGGCCAGCAGTTTGCTCTTCCCCGATTATAATCGTGCCATGCGGAGCGCCTTCCTGTGCAAACTTATGAGCGATTGTTTGTGTTGAATCTACCACATCAAAATAATGAATTTCACGTCCAAAATGTTCCGTATTTAAAAATAGTTCAATTTGTGTTGGACTTAAGCTATTTGGCACACCAGTCAGTACATAGCCCTTTTTCTTTACCGTTTCAAATGTATAGCCTTCCTCCTGTAGCGACTGCATATGTTTCCATACAGCTGTACGTGATACTCCAAGGGAATCTGCTAGCTCCTGACCTGAAACCGCTTCACCATTAGCAGCTAATATTCTTTTTAAAATTTCATCCTTCATAGAAATACTCATGCTAATCAATCCTTTATTATACTCTGCTATATTTTTATGTACTTACATAATATTGATTCAATTGTATTTATCATACTGTAAATTATGGCAATTGACCACAATCTATCATCAAATATCTTTTAGGTAAAAATAAATAGATGTTAAATTAAAAGGAGCCGTCTCATTCATTTTTTGAGACCGGCTCCTCGTTTAAAAATCGATGTTAATCATTCTTTTTTGAAATAATCATGTTCTATCCAATTCTTTATCTGTTGTCGGTCATTTTGAAGCTCGCCATTGACAACTGCTTCAAGCATCGTCTGCAACACTTCTTTTACCCATGGTCCACCTTTTTTTCCAGACCATTTTATTAAATCTGTACCGTTTACAATGAGCTCTCGCTTGTGTCTAATGGGAAGCTTCGTCTTTATTTCATGAATACTTTGCTGTGGCATTTGAACGTCAAGCTGTCTCAACTTCGAAAAATAACAAGCTGTCTCTAGTTCCTGTTGTGTATACAAAAAGTAATCCATTTGCGTCCAGCCATTTTTTAAAGCTTTCAAAGCTTCTAACACAGCTTTTACAAATGCCATCTCCTTATTCGATAAACGATAGTCACCTAGCACTTCTCGCCAATGATCACCCTGTAACACCGCAAAATATGCCCAGCCTAATAGCTTGTCCTGCGTGTTAAATTCATGCCAGTCATCAGCTTGAAAAGTACCATTCAAATAATTCACTAAGCTACTTTCCTCAAGCTTTCTTATACCGTTAAATACATCTTTCCCTACCCATAGCTTATCGAGCTCTGCCTTTATGCGCTCCTTCGCAATCCAAGAAATATTTTCAGCTTTGTCCTGCATTGCTTTCAAGGTTTCTGATTCAATTAGAAAACCAAGCTGAGCTGAAAAACGCACGGCTCTCAGCATTCGTAATGCATCTTCCGAAAAGCGTTTCTGCGCGTCACCAACAGCTCGTATTACACCAACTTCAATATCTTGGCGTCCTCCATAAAAATCAACAAAAGACCCATCACGACGCATCGCTATGGCATTCATCGTAAAGTCTCGGCGCTGTAAATCTTCTTTTAGCGATCGTACAAATTGCACTTCCTCTGGTCTACGGTGATCCGTATATTCACCATCTGTGCGATATGTCGTTACCTCCACCGATCCAGCTGGCACGATAACAAGTACCGTCCCATGCTGAATCCCTATATCAACTGTGTGATTAAAGATGGACTTTACTTCGTCTGGCATGGCATTTGTTGCAACATCTACATCGTGAGCAGGGCGACCGAGTATAGCATCTCGAACCGCACCACCGACGATCACTGCTTCAAAGCCTGCGTTTTCTAGTTGTTCAATAACTGAATAGGCTGCTTGCCATTCTTTATTGTTTTGCATGATTTCTTTCAGCAACCTTTTCATACAATTTTTCATATTGTTCTACAATTTTAGATGAATGGAATTTTTCATCAACAGCACGGATAGCTGCTTCGCGGAAACGTTGTAATTTCTCTTCATCATTCAATAAGTTCACGGCATACTCTGCCACTGCGTCCGTATCACCTAATTCCACTATATAGCCATCTACACCATGCTCAATGACTTCTGGAATACCGCCTACAGCTGATCCAATACAAGGTACACCACAAGCCATTGCTTCAAGTAAGACTAGCCCGAATGATTCCTGCTGCGATAGTAATAATTTAAGGTCACTTATCGCATACAATTCAGCCAAATTTTCTTGTTTGCCTAAAAATAGAACATCCTGCATGTAAGGACTTTCCTTCACTTGATCCATTACACGATGCTTTTCTGGGCCATCTCCTACTAGCAACAACTTTGCCTTCATATTGGCACGAATCTTCATAAAAGCGTCGATAATATGCGGAAGATTTTTAATTTTACGGAAGTTAGATACGTGAATAATAACTTTTTCATCTTCTCCAATTCCAAATTGTTCCTTCAGGATTCCTGGATTGCGCGGGAAGTATTCACGTTCATCAACAAAGTTGTAAATCGTGTTAATCGGCTTTACTGTATCAATAAGCTCATAGGTTTGTTGCTTTAATGCCTCTGACACTGTCGTAACGATATCAGATTTGTCAATGCCATACTTAATTGCCTGTGAAAGAGTAGAATCCTGCCCAAGCACAGAAATATCTGTACCGTGTAACGTTGTGACAATCCCAATGTCACGACCACTCATTTCACGTGCTAAAACAGCACAGACAGCATGTGGTATTGCATAATGCACATGAAGCACATCTAGTTCTTCATCCTTAATCACATCCGCCATTTTACTCGCTAATGCTATATCATATGGCGAATATTGAAATACTGAATAATTGTTAACTTCTACTTCATGGAAAAAGACGGTTGGATAAATTTTATTCAATCGAAATGGTACGCTTGAGGTGATGAAATGAATCTCGTGTCCTCTCTCTGCAAGCATTTTTCCTAATTCTGTTGCAATAACACCAGAGCCTCCAACTGTTGGATAACAGGTAATGCCGATTTTTAGCTTTTTCATTCGATTATCATCCTTTCAAAATCACGTCTTTTTTAATTTCTTCTTTCTTGAATCAGTCTCCAATCCACAAAGCCTTCTTGTAGGCCTTTTAGTAATATTTCTGCTGTTCCCATATTTGTGGCCAGTGGCACTTGGTAAACATCACAAAGACGAATAAGTGCAGAAACATCTGGCTCATGTGGTTGTGCTGTTAAAGGATCACGGAAAAAAATGACCATGTCCATATCATTATTGGCAATCATTGCGCCAATTTGTTGATCACCACCGAGTGGTCCTGAACGAAAACGTGTTACCTCTAAGCTTGTAGCTTCCATAACACGCTGTCCTGTTGTACCTGTAGCAAACAACGTATGCTCATTTAAAATATCTCGGTAAGCAATAGCAAACTGTACTAAATTATCTTTTTTGCGATCATGTGCAATTAATGCGATTTTCATAAAGCTTCCATCCCAATCTTTAGATGATGTTTTCTAAACCATATACAAGTTGATCCATTTTCATGACCTCTTCTACGCAAAAAGCTACACCTGACATAAAAGAATTACGATTTAACGAATCATGACGAATTGTTAATAGCTGCCCATCTCCGCCAAATAACACTTGCTGGTGTGCCACTAAACCAGGTAAACGAACAGAGTGAATACGCATGCCATCAAATTCTGCCCCTCTTGCACCCTCAATTGTTTCTTTTTCCTCTGGATGTCCTTGCATTTTTTGTGCTCGCACCTCTTGAATCAATTGTGCTGTTTTAACGGCTGTTCCAGATGGCGCATCCAGCTTTTGATCGTGGTGCATTTCAATAATTTCAACATCAGGTAAATATTTTGCTGCTTCCTTAGCAAATTTCATCATAAGGATTGCCCCAATTGCAAAGTTTGGTGCAATAATGCAGCCTAGATCTTTTTCTTTAGCAATTGCTGATAATTCCTCTAGTTGTGAATCAGTAAAGCCTGTTGTACCAATTACAGGTCGTACATTTAAATTCAAAGCTTCTTTAGTATGATTGTAAACTGCATGCGGACTTGTTAAATCGACTAATACGTCAGGTGCTGTTGCCTCTACAAGTTCATGCATATCTGTAAAAATCGGTGCCGTATAACTTGCTGGAAACATTTCTAAATCAGCTAGTGTTTTTCCTACTTCCTTATAATCTAGTACAGCTACTAATTCCATTCTGTCATGTTTCATAACCGTATGTACAGCTTCAGCCCCCATTTTTCCTCTAGGTCCTGCTATTGCTACACGAATTGACATTATTCTCCATCCTTTCTAGTCCAGCGATCTTTATCCCTTGTTTCAAATTTATGTATTACGCGTAAAAGTGCTTCATCTAATTTAATGCCCTGTGCATTTGCAAAGCACACTAAAACAAAGAAAAAGTCACCTAATTCTTCTTCAATGCTGTTTGCTTCCTCTGTACTCTTTTTCTTCTTTTGCCCATAAACGTCCTGCACCTCGCGAGACAATTCACCAAGCTCCTCAGTTAGTCGTGCCAGTAACTCGAATGGCGGGAAATAGCCTTCCTTAAATTGCCCTATATAATCATCCACACGCTTCTGTAAAGCTTGCATTGTCACTTGTTCAGTCATCTAAATCACACTCCTACTTAACATCGTATAAAATTTACACCATTGTTGTCAAAAACAATAAAATGTCAGATAATAGATAATACTACTTCAATTGTTTGGGACTTCAGGAGGTCATATGCTAAAACAGATTAAAATCAGTAATATTATCGCAATAATGCTCGGAGCTGCAATTTTCAGCTTCGGGTTCGTCCACTTCAACATGCAAAATCAACTTGGTGAAGGTGGACTAAGTGGGATTACACTCATACTTTATTTTACAATAGGCTGGGACCCCGCATTAATGAATTTACTATTAAACATTCCTATGTTTATTATTGGTTATCGTTTACTTGGGAAAAAATCATTTATTTATACGCTTGTTGGAACTTTATCTGTTTCAGTTTTCCTTAAAGTTTTCCAAAAATACCAATTTACTATTCATTTAGAGGACGATATGCTACTTGTTGCTCTTTTTGCAGGGGTATTTGTTGGACTAGGACTTGGTATCGTCTTTCGCTTCGGTGGTACAACAGGCGGTGTAGATATTTTGGCTCGCCTCGGTCATAAATATTTTGGCTGGAGTATGGGTAAAACGATGTTCATCTTTGACGCTATTGTTATTATACTATCATGGCTAACGTTTTTAGATGCACGCTCTATGATGTATACCCTCGTTGCGGTATTTGTTGGCGCGCGCGTCATTGATTTTGTTCAAGAAGGAGCATATGCAGCTCGTGGAGCACTTATTATATCTGAAAAGTCTAGCACCATTGCTGAGATGATTGCCTTACGAATGGAACGCGGTATTACTATACTTGAAGGTCATGGCCATTTTACAAAGCAACAAAAAGAAGTTATTTATTGTGTCATTGGCAGCAATGAGGTTGTACGCTTAAAATCTATAATTCATGAGGTTGATCCGCACGCTTTCGTATCTATAATAGAAGTACGAGATGTTGCAGGAGAAGGCTTCACGCTCGATGACCAAAAACAACCGCTCCATTAAAAATAACAATCTGCCTACTCTCCTCGAAACTTTTTACTTGCTCGTTGGAGGTAGGTTTTTTCTACATAATAAATTGTAAAACCAGGTGTGTTGATTAACCATTTTTATACATCCAAAGAGGCTGATTTCCGCTACGGGCTACTCGCTTTGTTGCTGAC
>NZ_LITM01000002.1:627058-691504 GCF_001275675.1 Lysinibacillus sp. FJAT-14745
TATTGGCAAAGTGGTAACGAAAAAATCCTTTTATCGCTCAATAATAAACTTATTTTTTCCTAATCAACACGCCTGTTGTAAAACAATAGTTTAACGGATGAAAAAACTTGCTATAGTGACATACCACTACAACAAGTTTTTCATTAGTCGTCATTGCGCATATTTGTAAAGATTAATACTAAACGTAATAATTCTAATACTGCTACTGCTGCTGCGGCAACATATGTTAATGCTGCAGCACTTAACACTTTTCGTGCTGGGCGCTCTTCTTCATTCGTAATAATTCCTAGAGAATTCATCTGCACTAAAGCACGCTTTGATGCATCAAACTCTACTGGTAACGTTACTAATTGGAAGGCTACACCTGCTGCCAATAATACGATACCTAAAAGTAACATATTCGAACTACTTGCAAAAATACCAATCATGACAAATATCCAAGACATATTTGATGAAATATTTGCAACTGGCACTAGCTTACTACGTAATGTCAGCATTGAATATGCTTCTTTATGCTGGATGGCATGGCCAACCTCGTGGGCAGCAACTGCTGCACCAGCGATACTCGCTTCGTAGAAGTTACTTTCCGATAAAGCAACTGTTTTTGTCGCCGGATTATAGTGATCAGACAACACACCTTGCGTTGGAACAACTCGTACATCATATAAGCCGTTCGCATCTAAAATCGCACGCGCTACTTCTGCACCCGTTTGTCCCTTCATTGTACGTTCGTTTGCAAACTTATTATACGTGCTCTTTACTTTCATCTGTGCGTAAAGCGGCAGTAGCATAATTATTGCAAAATAAACAATATACATACTTGTTGACAATTTTCTAACCCCTTTCTACCTCGATACTATAATTCTATAATCATTTACCTAATTCGGCAAATATTTGCGCCACCTAATTGAGAAGATGGCTAGAAAAATGCATGTAACTGATAGCCAAAAAGTAAAATAGCCAATATAACTCGTATAATCTGCTAAATCACGATACATCGGCATTTGGCCAAATACATAATCAATCACATCATTATGCAATGTCCATACCGCTGCCACGGCAATATGCCAATATGAAAACACATATTTACCGAGATATAGAACTGCTTGGACAGCCATCGCAAAATGCGAGCCCACAAGCATCCAGCCTTGCCAACCAATAGATCCAGTTTCAATCAGCGTCCAAATATTCATCACATCAGCCCAGATTCCATATTTCACTAGTGTTATTAGTGCTAGCACTTCCATTAGCGGCCATTTTTTTCCCATAATCCACGCTAACAATACAAAGCAAAAGAATAAGCTGGCTGTCGGGCTATCTGGCACAAAAATATAAAAAATTGGCTTCGTGATGGCAAGCTGCCATCCATACCAATAATAACCGTAAATAGTACCTAATAGATTGATAATAAGTAATAGTATTAAAAATGACTTATGCGTAAGAAGAAACCAGATGTTAGCACGTGTAATTTGCATAATTAAAACTCCTTTATCTTCTGTCTTTACTAAGATGCCTTTTTTAATTGTTATTATGTATAAAATAGTCTTTAATTTGCCACATTCTTTCTATAATCGCCGACTGACTACTAACCTCCTTGATTTGTTCACACAAACACTGTTGGTCTTTAATAGTCAATTCTGCCTTGCCTCTATCTTAAATTGTATTATGTATAGCCTAATAAATATTTTAGAACTAAAATTTACTATGCGGGAACTTTTTTGAAGTTGTAACAGTCACATTATTATACTAGAAGAAAAAAAGAGCCAGTTTCCCGACTCTTTTAAACTATACTTATTTTTCTTCTTTTAAGCTCGCAATAAATTCTGCTAATTGCTTTGCTTCTTCATCTGTACCCTTGAATATACCAGGTGGCATTTTGCCACGACCATTATGCATAATATCTTCAACTTGGTCAGCTGTTAAGGTATTACCAAGTAATTTAGGAGCAGCTGGGCCACCTTTTAAGTCAGCCGCATGACAGCCGATACAAGATTTAGCTGAGTCACCTGCTTCACCAGTCCAAATTTTATAACCTGGTAGTGATTCATCAATAGTAACTTTAACTTCTTTTTCAATTGCGCCCATTGCTTTTTGAGCTTCCCAGTCATGGTTAGCAACAGCTTCCCATGTTAAGTAAAACATAGCTGCTAGTGTCAATAACATAAACGCTGTTGGTAACGGACGTTTAGATGGACGACGTTCTGGACTTTTATCTAAAAATGGCATTAATAATAGCGCTCCAAATGCAAGACCTGGAACTACAACTGTTCCAATAACATTATATGGACCAGAAGCATATGTGTATTTTAATAATTGATATAAGAATAAGAAGTACCAGTCCGGTAATGGAATATACGCTCTTGTCGGATCAGCTGGTCCTTCAAGTGGTGATGGATGTGCAACTGTTAATATTAAATAAGCAATTAAAAATACAGCACCAACCATCCATTCTTTTAGTAAGAAGTTCGGCCAGAAAGCTTCCGTCTTACCTGGATATTCGGAATAATCCTTTGGAACGTTCGGCATTCTGTGATTTGCTTTGATACGAGAATCACCAACAAATTTCATTCCTTTTCCGCGATGCATTATGTCCCCTCCTTTAAAAAATCATCGAACCGTCAAGAACTATTACAACGGCCCTGAAATTCCTTGACGACGAATCATGATAAAGTGTGCTGCAAGTAATGCAAACAATACTGCAGGTAAGAAGAATACATGAATCGCAAAGAATCGTGTTAACGTTTGAGCACCAAGAATAGTTGAGTCACCCGCTAATAAGATTTTAATCCATTCACCGATAAACGGTACGGATGCAGCAATTTGGATACCTACTTTTGTAGCGAATAATGCTTTCATATCCCAAGGTAATAAGTATCCTGTAAAACCAAGACCCATCATTACACCAAAAATACCTACACCAACCATCCAGTTTAATTCACGAGGTTTCTTATAAGAACCTGTAAAGAATACACGAAGTGTATGTAAGAACATCATAACGATTACTAATGAAGCTCCCCAGTGGTGCATACCGCGTACGATTTCACCAAATGCTACTTCGTTTTGTAAATAATAAACTGATTTCCAAGCATTCACTACGTCTGGTACATAGTACATTGTTAAGAACATACCTGATAGAATTTGAATTACCGTGATGAAGAAAGTTAATCCACCGAAACAGTAAACGAATGCTGAAAAATGATGTGCAGGGTTCACGTGCTCTGGCACTTCGTGGTCGGCAATATCACGCCAAATCGGTGTAATATCTAAGCGTTCATCGACCCAATCATAAATTTTATTTAGCACTGTTTTGTACCCCCTTACTTAACTAGAGTATTTGGATGAATTGGCCCAAGCGATAAGTAACCATCATCTTCTTTAACTTCATATTCATCCAATGGACCTGATGGTGGTGTTCCTGGTATGTTATTACCATTTTTCTCGTAGCGCCCACCATGACAAGCACAGAAGAATTGATCTGGGTGTGTTGAATCTTGTCCCCAGTTCACCATACATCCTAAATGCTTACAAACAGGAGATAATGCAACGATTTGATCGCCTTGTTTGTAAACCCAAGCTACGTTTGTTACATCTGATTTGTACCATGCATCAACTTGTTCAAATGTTAAGTCAACTTTAACAGGTGTGTCAGTAATATCAGCGATTTTATGCTCTGTTTTTACAAAGTTGCCACCAGCATGACTTTGTAGTACTGGGTCTATTGCAAAACGAAGCATTGGCATCAGCATACCTGCCGCCATAAAGCCACCTACACCAGTTAGTGTATAGCTTAGGAATTGACGACGTGAAACTCGATTATTACTCATTCTTTTCCCCCCTCTAACTTAAAGGTCAGTCCAACGGACATTCTTTTACAAATAGTAATACTAGGACATATCTATGATATATCAACTCCATAGCTTGGTCAATATAGCATTCTGTGGAAAGCTGGAGAATGTGAACAATTATTGAAACAAATTGTTAAATCTGTGTCCATTTGGTCGAAAACATCGGAATCACTTGTCGCAATTGATCTTCGAGAATGGAGTTTTTCACACCTTTATCCATACTTTCTAACGGAATCGCTGGTAGCCAAATAACATTTACTTCATCTCCAATATTTGTCCAAAAATGGTCACAAGTAATGAAGAACACATGCTTAAAACCAGCATTATGTAATTGTGCCTCTAATTGCTTTGGCATCTCTTCGTTTTTTAATGTTGCACTATACGAAAATGGTGGCATCAGTAATAGACGGCCTTTAAACTGTTGTTCGATAAAAGATGTGAGCGATAACAAAAAATCCGCCTCTGCACCACTCTGTTTTATTCTTTCAGAAGTCAAATCGACGGTTACGAGTGGAACAATTGCTGTATCGATAAATTCCTTCTGTGCCATAAACGATGTCACATCGCTTGCATTAAAATACATCTCCTAAACCTCCTCATGTTGCATAAATCAATTTCGTCTTGGCGTATTTGCCGCTTGTACCAGGGCATGCACGAAGGTCGACACGATGTCGGTCATTTCGGTAAGCCACAGGACGTAGCGAGTTCCTCTATTTCAGTAGGTGTTTGGTACCACTGAATGAAGATAAAAAAATGCCCTTCTCCACTCTTCAATAGGATAGCCAATAAAAAGTGAAAACAATCATTCACTTGTTATGTTACCATATTGAGGTAGATAAAGGACATTCAATTTTCACCTAAAACTAATGTAAATTAGCCGTTTCCTTTAAAGCTTGTAACAAATTAGACAATTCATAAAAACGCTCTTCATCTCCCAAATCGAGGGCTTCATCAATTTGCGCGAGTAATTTTTCTTCTTGGAATACGAGTAAGCTGTTGGACAGCAGCTCTTCTGCCAGTAAACGATCTTTTTCACTGACAATCAGTGCTTCCGGCATATAAGGGTTTTCTTCAAGAACTGCTAAGTATTGTGCACTTGGTGGTATATTTGGAAAATTCAATTGTATATACATATCTTCATGTTCATGTAAGCGTAAATCATGGAAAGATTTCTCGGCATCTGCTGTCATTACATTTCCTTTGTAAAAGCGAAATGGCACACCTGTTGAGTCAACTGTTGACATCACCATTGCTCTAGGGCAATAGTGGGCTTCTTCAACAAATCGAATTCGTGTTAATAACTCATCATTGCTTAATAAGTAATTCAATATCCATACACACTCACGACGTTTCAATTGATAATTTTTTAAAAACCATCTAACAAATGCTTTTTTATCGACAACTGATACAGAAGCAGTCATACCCACTCCCTCCTTTACTCAAATTCTAAGGTTTCTAACTTCTCTTGCCACTCAAGTTCACCCGGCTGAATAGTTATTAATTGACCGAGTACTTCTTTAGCTTCTGAACGCTTTCCTTCCTCTAATAAGAAGTAAACATATTTTTCTAAAAATGCTGCGTCTTCCTTAAAATCATTATATGCCAAACGGTAAAATTCGTATGCACGGTCGTACAATTCTAAATTTTCATATGCAACCGCAGCAAACGGGTATAAAGTGCTCCATTCAAAATCATTTTTTTGCAACGTTTCAAATAATTCTATGACATCCTCATGACGCTCTTGTTGTGACAACACAGAGATTAATGCTAATACTGCCTCCATGTATTCAGGATCTAAAGCAATGGCTTCACGTAGATGCTGTTCGCCTTCAGCTGGCAAGCCCGTTTTTAAAGCCATTTTACCAGCGAATAAGAATAAGGACTTATCATATTCGTCACGTTTTAATCCTTCCATAATGGCAGCGTATGCTTTTTTATTGTCCTCCGTCATAGCATAGCTTTCAGCAAGTAATAAATAGGCAGAAAAATAATCAGGGTCTAATTCTTTTAATTCCTCTAATTGTTTAATGGCCATTTCATATTTTTGTGATTGAAAGGCTGAATACGCAGCACCAAATAAAACATCTGGCTTTACTTCATCATCAAGTGCTTTTAAATAGTAATCTAAAGCCGTTTCATAGGCAGCTCCTGCACGATACACCTCAGCAAGTCTTTCAACAAGACTTATCCCAGCAAATTCAACTTGTTGTTCATACAAATCTTCATATAATCTCGCAGCCTCTAAAAAACGACCCGTTTCAAATAACAGCTCCGCTTTAGCAAATTGTAGTAATGGCTCATCAGGTAATATAGATAGTGCCTCATTGATGCGCATTTCTGCTACTTCAAATAATCCTTGCATTTGATAATAATCCGCTAATACTAATAATGCTTGAGGATATTCTGGAGTTGTCTCCTCTACTTCTAATAAAAAATCTAACGCTTCATCTTCATTACCTAGTTCCATTAAGACGTTTGCACGATCAATTTTCAACTGTGCCTCTTCTGGGAATAAAAATTGTAAATGCTCCAGTACACGGTCAGCTTCCTTCATATATCCATACTGCATAAAAACTTCAGCTAGCGCATAAATGTCCTCAGGTAGCTCTTTCGTTAAAAATGTTTCAAGTAGCTGTTCAATTAATGCTAAGTCCCCTTGTTCAAGTGCTTGCATCATTTCAGTCATCGCATTGTTCACAGTCATTCACCTATTCTTTCATTAATACCTTTATGCTACAAAACATTTTCTCTCGAAACAAGAAAAAACTCCCCAAAAGACTTGGAGAGTCAAGCATAGACGTTACCTTACTTCTTCTATATGCTCGAAAAACGATGGGTAAGAAACCGCAATACATTCTGCGTCATCTAAAGTAACAGCCCCATCTGTAATAAGTGCTGCAACAGCGCCCATCATTCCTATACGATGGTCACCATAGGTTTTAAGGCTAGCACCACGTAATGGAGTTGGTCCTTCAATAATCATTCCATCCTCAGTCGCTTCAATAGTAGCACCTAGTTTTTTCAATTCATCCACTACAGCCGTTATCCGGTCTGTTTCCTTCACTTTTAACTCCTCGGCATCCTTAATAATAGTTTTACCGTTTGCCTGCGTTGCTAATAAAGCAAGGATCGGGATTTCATCGATAAGACGAGGAATAATATCTCCCTCAATTGTAGTTCCATTTAATGTTGACGTTTCAATTGTAATTGTTGCTGTCGGCTCTGATTGGTTATCTTCATTGGGCATAAGAGTCATAGATGCCCCCATATTATGAAGCACTTCGATGATACCATCTCGTGTTGGATTAATTCCGACATTTTCTAGCGTTATTTTACTATCTTCACAGATAGCTCCTGCTACTAGGAAAAAGGCTGCTGATGAAATATCACCAGGAACAGAAACATGCGTCCCTGTTAGAGTTTGCCCTCCTTGTAATGAAATAACACCATCCACTTCGTCAACCTGTGCACCAAATTGACGAAGCATTCTCTCAGTATGGTCTCGAGATACTTCAGTTTCCCGCACAATTGTAGTACCTTCAGCTCGTAAACCCGCCAGTAAAATAGCTGACTTCACTTGTGCGCTCGCAACAGGCATGTGGTAATCAATAGCTTGTACTGTCTTACCTTGAATGGCTAATGGCGTATATTGCCCATCTGCCCTTCCGGTAATGTGTGCACCCATTTGACGTAATGGATCAATAACACGGCGCATCGGTCGTTTTCCAATTGACGCATCCCCAGTCATCACTGAATGTACAGTAGATCCAGCTAGAATCCCTAGCATTAAGCGTGTCGTCGTACCAGAGTTTCCTGTGTATAGTACCTCTGTAGGCTCTTGCCAACCCTCTATACCTGGGCTGTCGATGGATACATTTGTTCCTTCCACGTCAATTTTTACACCAAGCTTGCGGAAACAATCAATTGTGCTCAAACAATCCTCACCTAATAAAAAGCCATCAACTGTCGTTTTACCCGTTGCAATAGCTCCAAACATAACGGAACGGTGTGAAATAGATTTATCACCAGGAATCGTTAAAATCCCTTGTAAGGAAGGTTTATCATATTGTAATACTTTTTCACTCATCGTTTTCTTCCCTCCTATATGAAGATAGAAAGCGCCGCAATTCCGACGCTTTCTTTTAAACAGGCATTCGTTCCTATGAAATATATGTTTCATAATTAGCACGCTTTTGTATACACGCTGCTGCACGTTCACGGTCACTTTCGCTTTGTAAGCTAATAACAAGAATCCCGAAAACGTCCTCACGTGACTCTACGATACGTAAATTCGTAATACTAATCGCTTCGTCTGCAAGTAAGCCTGTCACCTCAGAAATAACCCCAGGATAGTCAGGAACGTCAACATATAAGTCAAATGATGTGAACATTGCTCCTGCACTAATCGGTAATTCATCTCTTACATCTTTGGCAACTGCAAAGTATGTTTCTATGTCATCCGAGCTACCATTTAAAAGCAGCTCCTTCACACGACTCATTTCCTTTTCCCAGCCTACTAGCTGTGCAATAAGCTCATCTCGATTTTGCAATGTAATATCTCGCCATAAAATCGGATTGGACGAGGCAATACGCGTTATATCACGGAAGCCACCTGCAGCAAGTGAACGTGTCATCGGATATTCCCCATTTTCTCCGCCCAACTGATGCACAAGAGAAGCAGCAACGACATGTGGAAAGTGACTAACTACAGCTGTCATATGATCATGCTCACGAGCAGATACACTAACAACTTTTGCATGTGTAAATTTTAATAAACTTTCAAGCTGAGCCATTTTAACAATTTCTTCACCGGCGAGCGGTGTTAGCATATAATACGCATTTTCAAAAAGGTGAGCCTTTGCGGCTAACACACCGCTTTTATGTGAGCCTGCCATTGGATGGCCACCAATAAAGGTAATGCCTAACTCACGTAGCTCCCCAGCCTTTTGCATAATCATCTTTTTTGTACTACCTGTATCTGTTACGATTACTTTATTTTTTAACGGCCATGTTTTTAATTGTTCCATCCATTCGAGTGTTGCGTTGACGGGAGTGCCAAAAATGATAACATCCACGTCAGCTGCAACTTCTTTAGGATCTGACACAATATCATGAACAATAGTTAATGTTTTCGCATGTTCACGTGTTTTCGAATCCATATCATAGCCAATAATTTTTGTTTCTGGTGCCTTTTGCAATGCCAAGGCAATCGAGCCTCCAATTAGGCCAAGCCCAATAACGAGCACGTTGCGTGTCATGCAAAAACTCCTTGCTCTTTTAGGACGTTTTCAAGGTGACCTAACAACGCTTCGTTTTGAGCCTCTGTTCCGATTGTCACGCGGATAAACCCAGGTAATCCTAACGCATTTCCACTACGGATTATAAAGCCTCGTTTCATTAGCTCATTGAAAACAACATCACTATCAGTATTCGTGTTAAAGAAAATAAAGTTCGTATCAGAAGGGAAGTATTTCAAATTATGTTTTTCACAAAATTCAACATATTGTTTTTTACCTATTTCATTTGCTTCACGGCAAGCTTTTATATATTCTCGATCACTTAAAGCGATTGTCGCAACTGCTTGACTTAAAATTGTATTATTAAATGGCGCTCTTACTGGATCAAGCTTAGCAATTACTTCTGGTTGCCCAATTGCATAACCAACTCGGAAAGAAGCAAGACCATATGCTTTTGAGAATGTACGCATTAATAATACATTTGGAAACTCGTCAATTAACGGTAGAGTATCTTTGTGACCAGGATGCGTTACGTATTCGATATATGCTTCATCTAATACTATTAGGACATCAGATGGTACTTTAGTTAAAAATACACGTAATTCAACATCGGGTATCACAACACCTGTTGGATTATTTGGACTACAAACCCAAACGATCGACGTATTATCATCAATTGCTGCTATCATTGCATCTAAATCATGTGCACCTTCGATACAAGGGATTTTACGTACTTCTGCACCTTCTATTTCAGCATTGTGCCCATATTGGGAGAAGGATGGGTCTGCCATCACTGTGTTTACACCTGGATACAACAATGCACGAGTAATAATTGCAATGATATCATCAGAGCCATTACCAAAAAGAAGCTGTGTTTCTTTGACACCTAGATGATTTGCAGCAGCTGTACGTAAATTTTGCGCATAGCCGTCTGGATAGATAGCATGATTTACTGAATTATTTTGTAAATAAGCAGTTACCTTAGGTGAGCACCCAAATGGGTTTTCATTAGATGCTAATTTTACGACTTCTTGTAAGCCATATTCACGTTGTACTTCTTCAATTGGTTTACCAGGCTTATATGCTTGCATACCGGCCAATTGTTGTTTCCATTTCATCTCAAACATCTCCTCTATTTATTTAGCTTGGGCTAAATCCGGTCTTAATTTCACTGCATCATTGAGATACAAGTGTTTTACATCCTTTTGTGCCACTTCTACATTCGCATGTATTAATACACGAATACAAAGTGGCAATGCGTTCGGCACGTCCATTTCATGGGTACACATAACAGGTACATATTGCCATCCGTCCATTAACCGTACAGCACGTGCCGGAAATGCTGACGTAATATCAGGTGTTGTGGATATTAGTATAGAAGCAATATCATCTACTTCCACATTATTGGCTGCTACTACTTCACGCACTAATCTTGCTGTCTCATCCCATACAAGCTCTGGCTTGTCAGATTCAATTGTAATTGCTCCTCTAAGTCCACGAATCATTCAAGCACCTCCGCTAATAGCTGTCGGAATTCGGCATCTACTTCTCTGCACTCTGCTAAATCAATTGGTTGTACGAAAGGTTTACCAATTTTCTTCAACAGTACAAATTGTAAAATACCATACTCCGCTTTTTTATCTTTCATTAAATACTCGGTTAACTGTTCAAAGGTATACTCTTTCACAGCTTCAAATGGATAGCCATTCTTCACTGCGAATTGCAAAAATGCTGTAGTGAAGTTACGGTCTAATTCACCGTATCGTTCACTTAATAATAAACAATATACGAGACCAATCATGACAGCCTCTCCATGCGCTACTTTTCCATAACCAGCTGCCGCTTCAATGGCATGCCCATAAGTATGGCCTAAGTTTAAAAATTTCCGCACGGATTGCTCGGTTTCGTCCTCTGCTACGATTTGCGCCTTCACTTCAATACCTTTTCTAAGCTGCTTCGCTAATTCTTCTGTGTTGAAATGAATAACTGTCTCTGCAGCCATTAATTCCTCTAACCACGTTGCATTTGAAATCATCGCATGCTTGATCACTTCTGCTGTTCCTGAACGTACCTCGCGCTCAGGTAAACTTTCGATAAATACAGTATCGTAAATAACTCCCTCAGGTTGATAAAACGCACCAATCATATTCTTACCTAGTGGATGGTTAATAGCTGTTTTACCGCCTACTGCTGAGTCATGTGCTAAAATCGTCGTTGGGATTTGAATAAACGGCACTCCACGCATATAAGTGGCTGCCACGAAGCCTGTTAAATCACCTACAGCACCCCCACCAAATGCAAAAATACATGATTTACGTGAGCATTTTTGTTCAAGTAAAAATGTTTGTGCTGCATTGTATTGTTCGAAGGTTTTACATGCCTCACCACCTGGTAAGACAAAGACCTCAAAAGAATAAGGGAAATTAGCCTTGAAATAATCTCCTTGCGCTGCCCATACATTAACATCCGTAAAAACAATGAGCTTATCCGCTTTTTGAAGCTTATCCTCAAATGCTTTTACTGCCTCTGCTAAAAATTTATGACCAAGGACAACCTCATATTGATGCGATTTCGTTGCTACTGGTACTCGCATATTAGAACCCCTTTGTATAACGACGGTGTTCGTCGATTTGAGCTTTTAGTTGAGGTAATTGATCACTATGGAATTGTTCCAATATTGCATTCGCTATTTCCCAGGCAATAACGTGCTCAGCAACAACTGATGCTGCTGGTACTGCACAGCTATCCGAGCGCTCTACACTAGCTTTAAATGGCTCTTTCGTTTCAATATCAACACTCTGCAAAGGTTTATATAATGTAGGAATTGGTTTCATTACACCACGTACGACAATTGGCATTCCAGTAGACATTCCACCTTCTAAACCACCCAGTCGATTTGTTGCACGTGTATAGCCTTCTTCCTCTGACCAAATGATTTCATCATGTACTTCAGAGCCTTTACGGCGTGCCATTTCAAAGCCAATTCCAAATTCAACACCTTTAAATGCATTGATAGATAGCATTGCAGCTGCTAATTTCGAATCTAGCTTACGGTCATAATGAACATATGAACCAACACCAGCTGGCATTCCTTCAACGATGACTTCAACAACACCACCAATTGAGTCACCCGCTTTTTTCGCTTCATCAATGGCCTCTACCATTTTTGCAGAAGCTTCTGGGTCAACGCAATAGCATGGATCCGCCTCAACTATGGCACGAATTTCATCTGCAGATTTTCCTTCTACTAAGGAAGTGTCTGCCTTAATACCAATGATTTCTGTTACATGTGCCACAATGGAAATGCCTAATTCATTTAATAGCGCCTTTGCAACAGAGCCTACTGCAACACGTACAGTTGTCTCACGCGCTGAGGAACGCTCTAACACATTACGTAAATCACGGTGTCCATATTTCATGCCTCCAACTAAATCTGCATGTCCTGGACGAGGGCGGGAAATTTGACGCTTAATATCTTCAGGATTCACTTCTTCTGCTAACGGTTCTGCTCCCATAATTTTTGTCCAATGCTTCCAGTCATCATTTGTGACTACGAGTGCTACGGGAGAACCAAGTGTTTGTCCATGACGAACACCAGCAACTATTTCCACTGTATCTGTTTCGATTTGCATACGGCGACCGCGTCCATGTCCTCCTTGACGACGTTTTAAATCATGGTTAATTTTTTCTGCTGTAATTGGTAAGAGTGACGGTAAGCCCTCAATAATTGTTGTTAATTGGGGTCCATGTGACTCTCCCGCTGTTAAGTAACGCATAAACACTTTCTCCCTTCAACTCGCTAAAGTATGTATTTTTCACTATAACATATATTCTCTAAAAAAACAGTCCTTTTGCAAATGTCTTTAAAGACTCGTTTTAATTATTTGTAAATTTCGAATTGTTCCAGCAACTTCTGTCATTTTTGAAGTTACTTTAGTACGCTTCGTTAAATCGGAATATTCTGAATGATTTATTTAGAAAAAGAAGGTTCTTCATCTCCACTTATAATTAGTGTTCACCAATCCGTTAATCCCCCACTCAAGCTTTCGCTAAATTTTGAGGATGGAGTCTTACTGCCTGTTGTTGCAAGATAACTAATAAAAAATACGCTTTTTGCTTAAAACAAGCGAAAAGCGTAAGATTCATCTATGTCTAAAGCTTTAAAAATATGTACATGACATTCATATTGTCTACTGTACGAATGCTTTTCCCATATTATTAACTATTTTCGTCTATAGAAGAATGTATCTTCGACTTCAAACTCATAACGTGATGGATTAAAGATTTGCTCTGTTGATCCAACAAATAAAATCCCATCCTTGCGCAATGCTTTACTAAAATTCGTATAAATCTGATCCTTCGCTTCTTCAGTAAAATAAATCATCACATTGCGGCAAACAATTAAATCATAATTAGAATCGTATTGATCATTTAGTAAATTATGCTTCTTAAAAGTCACACACCGTTTAATCTCGTCCTTGACCCTATAAAAGGAACCTTCTTGCTCAAAATACTTGGCTTTAATATCACTCGGCACTTCAGCTAATGAGCGCTCTGGATACACACCTAATTTCGCCTTTTGAATGACATTCTCATCTAGATCAGTAGCAATGATTTGAATTTGAGATAATGGCACTAATTGCGATAATACCATGACTAAAGAATAAGGTTCTTCACCCGTTGAACAAGCAGCACTCCAAATTTTTAAACGCTTATTAGATTGCAGTAATTTCGGAAATATTTTTTTCTGTAACACTTCCCAACGCTTCCCATTGCGATAAAATTCGGAAACATTGATCGTCATGCGATCTAAAAACTCATTCATTAAATCACGATCTTGTTCAAGTGCCTTTAGAAAGTCCACAAAATTACGATGTCCCTTTTTCTCATACAGAGATGTTAATCGTCTTTTCATTTGCGCTTCTTTATATAACGCTAAATCTATTCCTGTCTTGCGCTTTATACCTTCTATAAACTGTTCATAATCAGACATGCGGTCTTCTTCCCCTCTAGCGACGTATTTCCATTATAGCGGAAAAGTGCCATTCCTGAAATAGTCTTTCACATGAAATCCAAGTTACTTAGTTGAGTTTTGTTTTTCCTCTAATAATAACACTTTGGACTGCTCTAATTCTAGACGCATTTTTTCTGTCTCCACCGTATACGTTTCCAATCTGAGCTTTTCTAATTCTACTTCCTTCTCAATAGCCTTTAATTTAATTTTTTGTTTTTTCGTATGTGCATCTGTAAAAATACCCGCTAAACTAATAATTACTCCTCCAATAATCGCAATCGTCGCAATTGACAATACATCCACTTCCTCTCATTAATAATGATTATACGGCAATATGGAAAAAATAGTTTCATATTTCTTTTCATTCTTTCATTAATTTAGCTTAAATATTCTCATTGCCATTTGTTAAAACGAAGCCATTTAAATCAGTTCCTGTGATAACACTTTTGTGACATAACATCTTTTTGGCCCAAGCAGCTCATCGGACACCCCCAGGAAGCTTTGCTCTGCGCGAAAGCGAAGCGTCAGCAACAAATGTTTTATCTATGCGAAAGCGAAGCGTCAGCAACAAAGCGCCCATCCGGAACGGAAATCAGCCTCAAATTAAAGGGAAGAACCTACATTTTTACGTAAAAAATGAAGGTAGTTTGTAACCACCTTCAAAATTTTTTAGTCTCCTAAACCTCTACCTGATAATTCTTTAACTCTTCTCGCAATTTTACCTTCATGAATTTTCCTACAGAGGTTTTCGGTATTTCATTTAAAAATACAACGTCATCAGGAATCCATGTTTTATGGAATTGCGATTGTAAATCTTCTAGTAGCTCTGATTTCGTAATGGAATCTTTAAATTCAGGCTTTGGTACAACACATGCTAGAGGTCGTTCAATCCATTTTTCGTGGGGAATGGCTATAACAGCAGCTTCAAACACTTTAGGATGTGACATCAAAGCATTTTCAAGCTCTACTGAGGAAATCCATTCTCCACCGCTTTTAATTAAATCTTTTGTACGATCTGTAATTTTTATATAACCATCTACTGTCACTACAGCTATATCACCAGTGTAGAGCCAGCCATCTTTAAAGGCTTCATTTGTTCGTTCATCGTTATAATACTCTGCAGCAATCCATGGGCCCCTAATTGTCAATTCGCCCATTGTCTTGCTATCCCAAGGTACTTCACCATTCTCATTGACTACGCGCGTCTCAATGAGCGGCACTGTTATTCCTTGCGTAATACGCACGTCCATTTTTTCATCCATCGCATAATCTTGCATATGTGTTAAATATGTCGATATGCTAACAAGTGGCGATGTCTCGGTCATACCGTAGCCTGTCATGTAAGGAATTTTAAGCTCCTCCTCAAAGCCACGAGTTAGACCGAGCGGCGATGCTGAACCACCACATATAATCAATCGTAACGAAGATAAATCACGAGGATTTTTACGTTGCTCCTGTAGTACCCCAAGCCAAATTGTAGGTACTCCAGCAGTCAACGTTACCTTATATGTTTCCATTAAATCAAGTAATAGCTGCGGTGTAAACATTGGCCCAGGAAGTACCTGTGTAGCACCAAATAATACACCAGCAAACGGAAATCCCCACGCATTCGCATGGAACATCGGTACGACAGGTAGTAATACATCCGCCTCGCCTATTGCAATACTATCGGAGAGTCCTGCTGCCATAGTATGGAGGACAATACTACGATGCGTATACACTACACCTTTTGGCATTCCTGTAGTTGCACTTGTGTAGCACATGCCAGCAGGTGTATTTTCATCTAAATCATCCGGAAATCTAAAATCATCAATCGCCTCTCCGAGTAACGCTTCATAAGAAAGAGCATTCGGTAATGGGATGTTTTCTAGCTCGACAGCATCTCCCATTACGATAAAATGCTTAACCGTTTTAAGCTGTGAGACAATTGGTGCAATAAGTGGAACTAAGTTATCATCAATCAGTAATATTTCATCTTCTGCATGATTAATAACATAAGCAATATGCTCAGGTGCTAATCGAATATTAATCATATGCAAGACAGCTCCTGCACATGGGACTGCAAAATATGCTTCTAAATGGCGGTGGTGATTCCAAGCGAAGGTACCTACCTTCATACCTCGCTCCATCCCTAGCTTTGTAAGGGCATCTGCTAGTTTACGAGTTCGTTTTACATATTCTTTATAAGTAAACTCGTGAATTGTTGTAGGGCTTGTCCGCGAATATATTTTTTTCGCATGAAAAAATCGTTCTGCTCGATCCAAAAAACTTGTTAATAATAAAGGTGTATCCATCATATGCATAATAACGCTCCCCTTTGTTTATAAAATTTTTGAATCGTCCAAGACTAACTGCTGCTACCAATAATTACATACGAAACATCGGCTCGTTATCTGCAAACAAGCACTTTTCCACTTCAGAGCTTCACGAAGGCGTTATAACAGAAAGAGATTTTAGCCCTCGCTCATTCTGTAGAACTTATTTTGCAGGAGTCGAGTACCTTCGTGTTCCCCCTATTTTGGCTGCATACGAATCGCGCCGTCCAAGCGGATTACTTCACCATTTAATAAACCATTTTTGATAATACTTTCGACTAATTGCGCGTATTCTGATGGCTTCCCAAGTCGTTTAGGGAATGGAGTCATTTGAGCAAGCGCTGTTCTTGCTGGCTCTGGTAACGATGCAAACATTGGTGTTTCTACTAATCCTGGAGCAATTGTCATAACACGCACACCAATTTCAGCAAGCTCCCTGGCAATCGGTAACGTCATCGCTGCCACACCACCCTTTGATGCGCTATATGCAGCTTGTCCTATTTGCCCATCAAATGCTGCCACAGATGCAGTATTAATAATAACGCCACGCTGACCATCCTCGTTTGGCTCATTATGCTGCATCTTCTCAGCTGCTAGGCGAATAACATTGAAAGTACCAATTAAATTTACAGAAATCACCTTTTCAAACAAATCAAGTGCATGTACACCACGCTTTGAAAGTACTTTACTTGCATCAGCAATTCCCGCACAATTCACTGTGACGTTAATGGACCCAAATCTTGCTACTGCTTGCTCAAGCCCTGCTGCTACATCAGCTTCATTTGTGACATTAACACGTGCATATTGAACATTCTCCCCTAACTCCTCTACTAGTGCATGTCCTCGCTCGTCATTAAGATCAAAAATTACTGCTTTGCCACCCTCTGCAACAATTTTACGAACAGTCGCCTCTCCTAAACCAGAAGCTCCCCCAGTTACAACTGCTATTACTTCATTCATGAAACACAACCCCTTTTACAATTTTTCTATAATAGTGGCATTCGCCATTCCCATACCTTCACAAATGGCAAGTAAGCCATAACGTAAATTTTCTCGTTCCATTCTGTATAACATCGTTGTTAACAGTTTTGTACCTGTCGCTCCTAATGGATGCCCTAAAGCAATTGCTCCTCCATCTGGATTTAATTTATTTGGATCTGCTCCAATTTCATGCAACCAAACAAGTGGTACTGGCGCAAAAGCCTCATTCACTTCATACGTATCAATTTCCTCTATCGTAAGACCTGAACGTTCTAGCGCTTGTCTAGTTGCTTCAATTGGACCAGTTAGCATTAACGTCGGATCTGAGCCAACAACAACTCTTGTAACAATTTTAGCAAGCGGTTGGATGCCAAGCTCTTCTGCCTTTTCTAAAGACATAATAACTACTGCTGAAGCACCATCACTCATTTGACTTGCATTGCCAGCTGTTATCACACCATCTTCCTGGAAAACGGTTTTTAATCCATTTAATTTATCAACTGTCGTTTCTGCCCGAGGTCCTTCATCAACAGAAAACGTTGTAACCGCGCCGTCTTCTTTCGTAACTTGGACAGGTAGTATTTCCTTTATAAAATGGCCTGCCTCAATTGCAGCCAATGCTCGTCTATGACTATTGTAAGCATAGCTATTTAGCTGTTCTTTTGATAAGTTCCATTTTTCCGCTATTTTCTCGGCTGATAACCCTTGATGTATAATTGTATAGTTGTCTTGTAATCGTGCACCCGCGTGGGCACCCTTCATGTTAGACCCCATTGACACCCTCGTCATGCTTTCAACCCCACCAGCAATAACAATGTCCATATCGCCTGCTAAAATAGCCTGTGCTGCGAAATGTACAGCCTGCTGACTTGAGCCACATTGACGATCGATTGTCACACCTGGGACACTTTCCGGAAAGCCTGCCATTAATAATGCAGTACGAGCTATATTGGCTCCTTGTTCCGCAGTTTGCGTCACACAGCCAAAAATAACATCTTCCACCTGATCCTTGTTGATGCCTGCCCGTTGCACCACTTCTTGCAGTACATCTGCCGCTAAATCATCTGCTCGAACATTGCTTAATGCCCCTTTACTTCTACCAACTGCTGTACGAACAGCTGATACAATCACCACTTCTCTCATTTTATAATCCCCTTTGCACTGTCAATTCTCTCATTTCTTATCATCCAATGTATTTAGATGTTATGAAATATATTCTTGATAATAAGCTATTCAAAAACTATAATTATCAGAATATTATATCTTTTATTTCACATGACAAAGAAGTATTTAACAATTCTATATGTATCTAGAAAATTCTATGCACAGTTTTAATAGACCTATTCTTTAGTAGGATTTTATCTGGCGCTTTAATAAAGCCCCTTTCAGAGCATAAAAAAAGCAATCTCACATTGAATTGAGATTGCTTAATCTATTCACTAATAATTAAACTAAATCTTCACCGAAGAATAATCCGATTTCACGCTCAGCAGAAGCAAGTGAATCAGAACCGTGAATGATGTTGTGAGAAACAGTTGTTGCGTAGTCACCACGGATTGTACCTGGGTAGCTACCAAGAAAATAGACTTTAACTATTGTCTCTGAAATCACTAATATCATAGGTCCTCCGAAATAAACGAAAAAAAACTAAAATATAACCGAGTTTTTACCTTCTATTAGATAGTAACTATACATTACTTATAGCCATGTTAGCAAGCTTTAAATAAGCAGAAGATGGAAAATTCTTCTACTTGTCGAAGGCTATAGTAAAAAAATGGATGGGTTCGTGCTATTTTAGAATCACAGCATAGATTAAAGCTTCTGAAATGTCGAATAGATTCAAATAGTAGCTTAGTAAAATTCAACACACAAAATTTTATTAGAATTTATTTATTAAATCGAAGTGTTTATTTCTAAGACACCCTTTATAAAAAGTAAGAATTATCATTCTTGTTCAGTTTGGTTATTTTGTCTACTCGCTAAGTAATCATTGTAACCTTGAACTAAAATTAATAAAACAACAGTAACTATTATCAATATAGGGGCAACTAAAAATTTATTATTACATTCAAAAACAAATAAACCGCTAATTACACTAATTAAAATAAAAAACAGAGCCAATGATATCATTTTGAACTTTTTAAATTTATCCAGATAATTAAATATTTTTTCTACTTTTTCATTGGGAACAATTACTTTTCGAAACTCAACATTATCTAAATCACTTAAAATCTTTATTTTATCATCTCTTTTTATATAAATTCTATTATTATCCAAAGCTTTTTCTATAACCCACTCTTCATTTTTATCATTTATTATATAATAATATTTTTTGCTCCAAAGTATATTTGTCAATTGAGATAAAAAATTCCCAATAACTAATATTATTATTGTAATTAATATAACCAGAGTTATTATTAGAAATAAAAAATCTTTGGGATAAGTTATTATTTCAAATTTTAATTCCTCGCTAAAAATTTCTGACATCATAATGCAAATAATGAAAAACGAGAACACTAAAGATATAGCAATCGAATCCACAAATTTTTTCCATGGTGTTCTTAGTAGTTTATCAATTTCATTGGCATTGATAAAATTCACAATCAATTTCATAAACGCAACCAAAAAACTAAAAATAGTTAGTATGGGTATTATAGTTAATATTTCTTTAAATTCACTCATCATTACATCACCTTTTTCATATCATTTCAATATTTCTTAAAATGATTCTAAGCCATTTCAGTTCTCTAAATGTAACAAATTCATATCCTCTTTATTTATCAAAAGTAATCAATATATCACTTACCTTTTATTAAACTTTTTAATTGCTCAACACTTAATACATCATCTTTTCTTCGATGTACCATTCTATGACAGTTCGCACATAAAGGAACCAAATCAGTTTCAGGATTAATCTTAATGGCTTCTTCTAATGTACTTAATGGCTTAACATGATGAATCTCTATAAAATCTGTTCCACGTTCCCCATACACTTCCTCAAAATTAAAGCCACATACATAGCAATTTAAACCATGCTTTTTTATCGCTAATCTTCTATTCTTAGAATCTCTTTCATAACGTTTACCATAATAATATTTCACATTTCCTTCTATTCCATGTCCTTCTTCTACTTGTTCAGCTTCAAGGTCTGAATTGATATTATGTATTAAATCTTTATCATCTAAAAGTGTTAGTAATCGCACTGATTCTTCAAATTCTTTTCCTTGCTCTGTTAATATATCTAGTACTTCGTTTAATTCTTTACCTTCAAAAACCCCTTTATAATCTGCTTTCATTCCCAAATAATGAAGAATATTCATAGATTGAAGTCCTTTACTCTTGCCTTTTTCTAGACTAAGAACTGACTCATCCAACTCTCTATGTGTTAAACCATTAACAAGATGTTCAAAAATAACTTTTGCTTTTAAATAGTCTTCATAGTCAATAAATTCTCTTTCTCGACCACTTGGTTGCAAAGGTGGCAAAACGAAACTTATATCTTCTACCTCATAACCAAATTCGCTTAATCTAGTCTTAGCAGTCTCCAACTCTTCTTTAGTAAACAAAGGTTTAAATTTCTTTTGTAGTATCACAGCTTCAGTTGATAAATCTAATCGGTTAAGTTTCCATAATTTCTCAAACCCTGTAGAAGTTTTATGAATCAGTTTTTTTGTAACAATGTATCCACCTTCAGTTGCTATCATTTGATTGAATTTAGTAGGATTGTATCCAATACTTTTAGCACTTCTTGCTGCTTCTAATAATGCTTTATGTAGTTCATTTTGCAACTGTTTATTTTGTTCTTCCGCCATAACCTTACCCCCTTCTAATTTTTAGATGGCTCTAAGAGATTTCTCAAGTTACTTAAGATAATTATACCTTTAATTCAAAGTATAGTTACATAATAAAAAAACGAGATAAACACTTAGTTTATCTCACTTCTTTGCTATTCTTATTCTATTGTACTTAACACTTGAGCTTGGTGTGTACACTCATTGGAACTTACTTGACCAATTTTCAGTTAGCTTCGTGGAACTTAGACAGACGTTTATGTGACCTCTCAAAAGCCTTATAACATATTACAAATTCAAAAGGTTACGTTAATGACAAATCTAATAATTGCTCATTATAATTAATTTTCATGTATCATCTTTTCATAATCATATTTGTACATCCATTTGAAACCACCTGCTGTTTTACGTTCACCTCTACAGCATTTTGTTACACTTGCACTATTTACTTCACATTCTATATTTGCTTTAGAAGCATTTTCAAATTCTCTAATAAATTCTCCTGATAAACTTAATTGAACTATTGTTTTCATTCTTTTATCATTCGAATTTTCATATTTTTTATAACATTTCCCTTTTATCATATTTTCGTAATTATATAAAAACATCCATTTGTAGCCATAACAAGATATTCTCTCGTTTTTACAAACGGCTATTATATTACTGTAATCAAAACCAGTTTTTTTAGAAGCATCAGTTACACTGTTATATATTTTTATTAAATTCAAATCTTTATCTAATTGACATACATTGTTGTTTAAATTAAATTCTCTAATTTTTTCTTCTAATAAATCTCTACTTTTTAAAAGTTCCTTTTCGTAAACCCATATAAACCCATCATTATTTTTACTTCTAATCATATCGAATGGATACGTAGTTACTTGTAATGATTTTTTCGGATTATATCCTTTCGCCTCAATTAAACTATCATATTTTTCTAAAACATTGCATTTTAAATCCAACTTTAAAATAGAAATTTTTCCACGCTCATATCTTTTTTCTACTTCATAATTACATTTACCTAAAGCATTTCCTAGCAATAAATAATGTCTAATTGCATTTCTTGACACCTTTAAAAATCCAGATATTTCCATAACTCTCATTCCATCATTCCACAATTTCCAAGCTTTTGTGGTAATATCATTTGCTTTAATATCTAAATTGTTAAATTGTTTTTCTGAAATATTTAACAAAATGGATAATTCACTTTTTAAAATACTATTTTGAATCCAAATAAAATTAGATTTTCTCGCATCTATCACAATATAATGTTCAATTCCGTTTCTCATTGCTAATTCATTTTTATATTTATCATTTTCTTGTTCTTCTTTTAATGTTCTTGCGCCTTTTCTGCCAGTTTGTTCATAATGTTGAATACCGTGTACTTCAATTATTGCGTTTAATGATGGTATATAAAAATCATATCTTTTCTTATTAGACCATTTTAAAATTTTTTCATGATAAAATTCAATATTTAAAATACATATTAAATTGTAAACAATCTTTTCACCTAAACTGAGTCTGTCACTACATTTTTTGCATTTTAAATACTCACACATTTCATTTATAAGATTAGGGTTTATGTGCCCGCAATCTTTACACTTCCATTTGACTTTTTTTGCACTTCCATAAGAATATTGATATCCAATATCAGAATCTAAAAGTAGTTGAGCTATATCTGGATGCGTAGTATATAAGTCATTAAAACCTCTTAGAGTCTTCGGGTTGTTAGTGTTACAAAATGGACAGTTAGCTCCGTTTATTCTATTATTTATAGTATTTTGCCATTGGTGCATTGGATTATTAGAACATTTCCACCAAGCGTTATAACCGCTAGCCCTACTATATTCATAAGGAAATTTTCCATTTTTAGTTGGGTGCCATTCTTTGGCTATATCAGGATATTTTCCTCCAAATGAATTCTTTTTTGTTTGATAATATCCAGAACAAATAGAACAGCCTCTGTCAATCATTTTCTTATTTATAGACATTGGATAACTATCATTACATTTATCACAATACCACCATACCTTTTTAGAAATTCCTTTTGTAACTTTATAAATGTCAATGTTTAATTCATCATTCCTTTTAAAGTCCCAATACTTAAATAGGTCTGGCTTTTCCTTTAACATTGCATTATTATTTAATCCATTAACACGTTCCCAATTTAAACTTTCATCCGTTTGAATATTAATAATTCCATGTTCGCACATATATATCACTCCCATTACCAAGGCTATTCAAATTTTAACTATATTAACCTTAGTAAAAAGACCTATATAAAATAACGAAATATCATGTAGAAGTTATTACTATCTACCTTGAAAATTCAAACAAAAAACACCTAGTATTAACTAGATGCATTTAGGTAAAAGAATGATTTTACTTTTACATAAAAAAATTAATATTCGTAAACTTCACTAAACACATTTACATTAGAAACTTGTAAAGCACATAACCAATCTTCCCAAGCATCTGCATGATATGGTCTAGCTAAGCTAAGTCTTAAATACATTGAATCATAGTCTTCTGCGTTAAATTCACCTAACATACTATCTATTTCATCATCTGTAGCTTGAATCACCAATGGTGCATGTGTATATGTTTTCCCACTAACATCTTCAAAATCTACTCTGACCTTATCATAGTAATCTTTGTAAATTTTCACCCAAGTTACTTCTACCGTACCTAGAGACCTTTCACCTGTATTAGGTCTTAGCCCCCAATTTCTATTGTCTAAGATTAAATAGGGATTATCATCTTCGTCATATCCAAAAATGTCATCTGCCGATTCAACTGCTATACCCGCAAGAAAATCTTCTATCTCATCTTCATCTAAAAATTTGTCAGGGTCATTAGTCAAACAAGTTAAACTGCTAATTATAGTATCTTCAACATGTGGAACAGTATTATCTTCTTGATTAGGACTTTCTTCTATTTCTACAATGCTGAACAAATCTATTTGAGCAACTTCTTCTTCAGTAAAATATTCTCTGTCAGGTTTAAGTGGTCTAATATAACTTCCACTACTTTCGTTATACAAACTCATACAAACTTTACCTTTTTTCATCTTAGTCTTACCTGTAACGATACATTCCATAGATAATTACCTCACTTTATTTAGTAATATGTCTAGTTGTGTATTCTAGTTGTTTAAGCTTCTCTGCTACTAATCCCCGATGACAAGCCAATGGAGTAGATTCGACACAGAACAATACAATATTCTTGTACTTCATATCGAGTATCTCCTTAAGAAAGTTATCAAAGTCAAAATCAGCAAGTATTTCCCTCTGATACATTTCTTTGAATACATTACCTAACTCACTTCGATTAATTTTCAATACATTGTTCTGTTTATCTGCTACTTTTTGAGCATTACGAATCTCTGTTGTTGGTGCAAGAGCTTTTTCATGTCTATAGCTAATACCCACTTCTTTTAATTTTTGCTGAAGGTATGTACTATTAACAAAACTATATTGTTTTCCACGTACACCTCTTCTTTGCCTAATATCAATAAACAAGTCTACTTCAGCATCCTTCAACGTTTTAAAAAACTCCTCTTCAGAGTACCCATACACCCCTATAGTCAGAAACTCCATTTCAGTCCTCCCTATACTTTTTCCTAGATGTAAACATATCTTCAAAAAGAGATAGCTGACCTCCTGTAATTCTATCAATTATCGTTAACTGAGAAATAATAATACCTTTCTCATCAATGTGAACTACATCTATCCCTTCTTCAGAAAGTGTCTGACCTATTAATTTACTTCGATGGCAACTTTCAGGCTTTTGTTCACTACACATTAAAGCCACAAAAAGATTCTTTTGGTATGCAGTTCTCAGCCGAGATATGCCTTTCTTATAAAAACCTTGCTCTGCAACTTTTTTGTAGTCTACTTTACCTTCCGTATAACATTCTTCTTCAATAGGTCTACCACCAAGTGTATCTCCCATGAATACATATCTGACTCCAATTTTTTTTGTGTGTTCTATTAAGTTATTTTTCACATAATCTTCATTGTAGCTACCCTTAGGATTTGTTCTTACATCAATTAAAAACTCAATATTATTATCAGTTAGAAGCTTTAGAAATTCATCAATATTTCTATTCCCATAACCAATTGTAAAAATAGGTATTTTATCCATATATTAAACCTTCCTTAATTCAAAAGTTATAAATAGGGACAATTAAAAAGTAACACAATTATCCTTTATTTGTATATCAATTATCTTCCATAAATAACATTTTTCTATCTTAATCAAGGGTACTCCACATAGTTGGATTATCAATGTAAAGTTAATACTTTGTTGTTGTTTCTAAATCTGCTCATGCTTCATGCGAAGCTGTAATTTGAGTTTTACGCAATGTGTATGTAGCGAAACATGCCATTAGTACAATACTTACATATAAAAATGATACAAGCATTAATGTTTTATCTATTCTACCTCTAGGGTTTTGTTTTTGAATTTAGTGATTACAATGTGTTTTAGATTCTTGAAACTACACTCGTATCCTTTCATTTTCCTTTTGGTGTGGGTGTAGTGGGTAGTTTGGATTCTTCATTCACCATCATCGAAATATCGGAAAATACCCCCCTCTACTCCCACACGCTGTAGCACTCCAACCGTTCACCTAATATACTTCTGACCTTTGCTGACCAATGTGTCAACTCGACCTCTTGGGACAAGCTACGAGCCTGCTATCCCCCTCTAGCAAGCCATCTATCACTCTGTGTCACACTCAAAATAAAACGATGATTTTACCTGTACTTCTATGTTTTAAGAAGCGGTCATAAAGCCTTATGTATCAAGGTTTTATGCTTCAATTGAATTTTCGTATTCACTGATTATCTTGTAGAATGAGTTCTTTTTCAGCCCCAATTTCTCCATGTATTTTACACCTGTGATTTTTTTCACTTTCCATGCTTGATAGTTGGCTTCAAGGTCTACTCTTTGTTGCTTGGTCAAAGTGTTAAGGTTTAATTGCGGTCTACCTAAGTGCTTTCCTTTGGCTTTAGCAACTGCTATTCCTTCTGCTTGTCGTGCTAGTGTCTTTTCACGCTCGCTTTGAGCCATGAATGTAAGCACTTCTAGGACTAAGTTAGCAACAAAGTTACCCATTGTGTCCTTATACTTGCGTGTATCAAGTAATGGCATATCAATTACAATTATATCTGCACCAATAACTTGAGTAAGTTCATTCCATTCTTTTTTGATTGCGTCACTATTGCGACCTAAACGGTCTAATGATGTGATATAAAGTAAGTCGCCTGCTCGCAATTGTACTTTAAGTGCTTGGTACTGTGGTCTGTCAAAATCTTTACCGCTTGCTTTGTCGATAAAAATGTCACGCTCGTTGATATTTAATTTCTGCATCTCTACTAATTGTCTGTCGGTGTTTTGGTCTTTTGTTGATACTCGTACATATCCAAAAGTTTTTGTGTTTGTCATGTTAGTTCCTCACTTCTGTTCGTAAAGGTTATACCTCAATTATAAACGTTTATAAATACAAAACAATACCTTAATCAACACTTTTTAGGTCATTTGTAGGTAGTTGCTAAAGGTATGCCTTTGTAAACACTCGTTGTCCGTACCTCTCATGAAGATGCTAGTTTTCTTAGAATATCTCGATGCAATTCCATTGCTCTAGGCTATTAGCTCAACTTCCTCTATACATCGCCACTTTTTCTTTTGTTATCCCAATGGAGAAACCAATACAAGTTAATCTGTGATTCATTAGGTTAGGCTAATAAGTTAATTAATATCAATTTAAAAGCTTTCATGTTGCACAGAATAAACAGGGGATAATTAATAGACCAACAAACCTAGATGAGGTATAATTTATCGAAATTGGATTATAAAGGAGAATTTTAGACGATGTTTAACCCTGCCTTAAGCCTATATCATTTAGTAGAAGAAACCTACAATTATTCTTACCCAGGTAATGCCTACATAAGTACTTGGATGAGAACTTTCGACCTTGCAGAAGACAAAAATTCCCCTGCAAACGATAGAATAGCACTTATGGAATCTATTAATTCCATGTTTAAACTTTTTGCTGACACAAAAAACCTAATCGAACAGAGTAGCAAATTAAATACTGAAAGAAATAAAAAATATCTAAATATTATTGGAGATGCAATATTCCAAGTTGACCTCGATGGTACTATGGAACATTTCCATAACACATTAAATGAAGAAAGTATAACAGTATTCTCATTCATAGCGGAATCGATAGGCTATAATTACGAAATAAATGAGGCAACAATCAATTCAGAAGAAGTTGACAAGTTAATCGTAGAAGTTGATGACCTAATAACAGCAATCGATGAATCAAATTTACCTAATGATGCAAAATTAATTTTAGTTCAAAACTTGCACAATATTCGTGAATCCCTTTTTAAATGCAAATACTCAGGAGTAGATGCACTAAAACCTGCACTAGAACAATCTCTTGGCTCTTTATATTTAAACCACCAGCAGTTAGAGCCAATTTCTAACGAAGAAAATTTCTCTCGTTTCTTCCAAGTATTAGAACGTGTTAATACTATCTGTTCTGTAGGTACTGCTGTTAAAGAATTAGCTTTACCGTTCTTCGGTAACTTAATAAAGTAATTACATAACATAAGGGCTTATGTGTATGAATAACTCATATACAAAAGTCCTTATGACAAACAACTCCTCACAATGCTCCAAATACATATCGCTAAAGGCTCTCTATGCTCCATAGCTGTTGCCTTTAGTTGCTTATTTTCGTCGTTTAGATTCTTTTTTGTCTCAAATTGGTAGCTTCCTTAATGGTCATCGTACTCCTCTCGATACTCCCTCTCGTTGACTCCATAGTTTCTCTATAAATTTTCTGTATCCACTCCCACGCTTTAGATGATGTCACATTTACCCTTATGTACCGCTACAATTTGGATTATCATTCAATTCGAGTATTTTATAGAAATTTTGTCATAAACTACTGACCTTATTACTGAATAAACCTTTAAACTACTTAGTCGTTATCGTCTCGCTAGCTTGTAACAGTCAATCTCATTTGTCGCACATTTTCCATTCTCCTACCAATTAGCACTTCACAATGTTATAATCACCATACAGAGAGAATATTCTGTCAACTGAGATTGAAGAGCTGAAAAAGGAGGATAATTTAATGAGACGATTTTTTTGGTCTTTTATCACAGCAATCAGTGGATTTCTTGTAGGTATGTTTATTTTGGATATGATTAACGGAAGTTTATCAAGAGTTTCCATTACTAATTTAGTGATAGGAATTATAATGATGCTGATTAGTATTTGGGGATATAAAAAATATGTTGGGAAAGGTTTACTGTTTAAAAGTAATGAATAATGTGGGATATTATCCCCGAACAAGCGAAACAATACTCCATACACATCTATCTAAGGATTTGTGAGTAAAATTACACGTAAGTCCTTTTGTTATGCCTTCACAATCAACTAGTGTAGCTCCTGTATCTTCTCACATGGCTTTGTATCAATAACTAGATAACCTGTATGAACGATTCCTCTGCACCACTGACAACACTTACAAGCTTGTTAAATGCTTCGGTTGCTTCGATTTTTGATATAAGCTAACTCAAAGTTGTAGAGGTTTATACCTTATCGTATTGTTAAATTTTAATAGAGAATTTAGATAATAACTCTAACATCCATATTTACATATATGTTACAATTTCCATATCATCTTTTTAAGAAAAAATACACTTGGAAGTGAAGAAATGAAACAAATTATTATTTTACTATGTTCGATTTTTTTAGTAGCTTGTAGTGCTTCGAATGAAAGTAATAAAAAGCAAGACATTGAAACCGAAAAAGAAGCAATAACTAATAGTTTGCCAAATAGCAAAGAAGTATATGATTTTGCTCAAAGTAAATTTGATGAAATTACTAACTATGGCGAGAATTATGAACCTAAAATTCATGATGAATTAGTATTAAAAGAAACAGCGACTCATTTTGATATTGATTATGACACGGCAAACACTCTTTATATGAAAGAAGCAATGGGATTTGAGAGTAATGCTTTATTTGAATCTAAACAACCATTTATAACTATGGAATTATTCAAACAGATTCAAACAGGCATGACATATGAAGAAGTAAAAGAACTAACCAATTTGGAAGGGACTTTAGTTCCTACAAGTTCTGATGAAGAAATAAGTGAATATAAATATGAAGCAGAGGGAAATGCCTCAGTCACTTTAATTTTCTCTAATAATATCTTATTTACTAAAAGCCAATCAGGTTTAGCAACACCCGAAAAGATAACAATTAATCAGTATAATCAAGTTGTTAAGGGAATGACCCTCGAAGAGGTAGAATCAATTTTAGGTATAGGGGAATTTGGAGGAGATATGGTTACACCTAATGCTACAACAGAGACCTATTGGTATGAAGGAGTTAGTGGAGGTTCTGCTCAATTGATTTTTTCCAACGGTAAATTAGGCATGAAAGAAGAATTTAGTCTGCAATAATTAGGTTTCTATCATTTAAACAGGACTTGCTAATGTGAGTGTATCTCATATAGGCAAGTCCTTTTGTTATGCTTCCTCTATCACTCCTACAGCTCCGAACGTAGCGCTGTAGCACCAATCAGACAACCTGTGTAAATGTTTCCCCTGCCAATACTAGTGCTAACAGGCACGTTAAACGACTCTAAGAGCTTGATATGAAAGTTATAGTAAGCTAACTCAAAGTTGAATCTGTTTAGACATGCTCGTATCGCCTGCGGTAACGGTCATTCTCTTTCAATGCACCTCTAAGCCCATCAATATAGCTCACATGACGCTTCATTGAAGCAGTCAACCAATGTCATGGCATTGTCAAATCGTCTTGTAGTGTGACCGTGGACTTCTGACAAGACAAATAAAAAAAGATAGAGCTGTTCGCTCTACCTCATTAAAAGTTTTTGTTTTTGATTATTAAACTCTTCTTTGGTCAAAATACCCTCTTTCAATAGTTCATGTAGCTTTCTAATTTCATCAGATATGTTATTTTCTGTTTCTGCTTTTGCTTCCACCTTTTTATCCCCATTATTAATAATGACAGCAAAAAGACCTTGCCATTCCATTGCAGTATCACTATATTGTTTTAGTTCTTCATCATTTTTATCCCAAGGAGTACTCGTATTAAATATTTTAAGCAATATAACAGGATTATTAATATCATTCACAGTTATCTTCAACTGTATACTACCAATCTTTTCTTGCGAAGTAGTACTACCCGAAAGACCACCTATTACTGCTCCAACACCGCCTGCAAGCGCTCCTCCTAATAATGCTCCACCTAACTGACTTCCCCTTGAAGTTTTAGTGATAGTTTCTCCATCTACTAACACTTCTACTTCAAGAATATCTTCATATGTATATTTTTTTGAAGTAGTATATTTTAAGTTGTCATCTAAGTAGAAAAAACATACTTCTTCTTTTTGCTCATCAATAGCACAAATTGTGGAGTTTAAATCACTCACCCATTGCGAATCTATTAAACTTCTTTCTGTAAGGAACTTACTTCTTTCTTCTTTTATAGTTATTCTTTTTAATCTATTTTTTTCATCCTCCTCACTCTCATCAAATTTCACTTTTATTAACAAAAGAGCAAATCCTGAACAAATAATACCTGAAATTATCATCTTCCAATCTAATTCACTCAAACCCATTAATAAACATGGTATCCCAACGATTAAAAAGAAAACACTAAATAATAACAAAACAATTTCATCTCCTTAAATTACTGATTTCCGATTAATAAATAGTATATTACACCTGTTTAAATTTTTTAATCTAGTCCATTAAAACTAGTCTATATTCAATTATACTAAAAAAACACTTAAAAGCTATAACTTGGTAAATATATTTCTACCATAGAAAAAAGCGATAGAGTGATGACTCTACCGCCTGTTACGCATTCTTAGGATTCTTTAGGTAATAAGAAGTCATATATCAAGTGACTGTTCTCAATATAAGCCTGTTCTATATCGTCACGACAAGCTTTAAAATGATTACCAAACGCTCACACCTGTTCTCTGACACAGCTCTCAGAATCAATTCTAAGGCATCTAGCAAGCTCGTAGACATGAGTTAAATCCATTCCTGACTTCTTTGTTTTTAGGTGGTGGTATAATTTCCGCCATGTCATTTTACTACTCATAAACACACACACTTGTAATTTTATAAGCACCCTATTTGTAATAAACCCCAAACACCGAACCATACAATTTTGCACGTTCTTACTTAGTATATTAATATATACTATATATTATCTAATATATTTAATATTTAATTATAATTAATATATATATTAATATACTAAGAATTATGATACCTAAACGTATGGTTCGATATTTGGGTACTATAAAAACAGGGGTGCTTACTTTCCACAGTTTATGATTTTATAGGTATTGTTCTTGGCAAAAGAACCATCTTTCTTCGATACATTTCTGTTAACCTCAATCAAACCTTCTAGTTCTAAATTACGCTGTTATTGCTACTACTATTTTTTCTACCAAATCCCTTTGGTTTTGGCTCTTCAAAGGAACTTATAATCTCTAATAAACGATATGGGATACACTCAATTTCCTCTTTGAGTGCATGGTTATCAACTTCGAATAAATTATCTCTAAGAAAAAGAAGAATACATAAATAGTGGAATTTCTCACCTTTATTTTGTGCTTTGAGGTACTTATCACTCTTAACTTTGTCTGCTACGAGATTGTATATTTTATGTAAAAAAACCCATTTTGCGTCTTGATAATCAACATTTTCTTCAAGTGTGGAATCCAATACTTTTATTTCCAATGCCTCATAGATGTAATTGTACCCAAAGTTAACTCGCAAATATGATTTTACGATTGATTGAAAGTCCCTCATGCTCTGAGACACTGAGGGAAAAGCGAAACTCCTTTGATACGATGTATAATTTATATTATGGTCAATTGCTAACTGCCTAATCGCTTCATTTATCTCATCAACTTTTTTTTGCTGTATCATCACTTTTTTTGAGGATTTATACTCACTTGCCATCCATTTTGTTTTTACTTTGATTTTTTTATCTGCCACTAGATGCTTAATTGCCAACCTAATATCCTTTTTTGCTCTATCAGTTAGATACCAGTTAGTATATGACCATACGCTCTTTAATTTTTCATCTGATAAATGACCATCAAAAACCTTTGCTACACCATCATGAAGTGTTTTTATCTGATTCCTCACAAATGGGATTTTTACTACAAGTGTATTGTAAGTTGTTGATTGTAAACCTCCTTCTTTTCCTATTAGTTCAAGCACAATCAACATCCTATGAACGTAATTCGTTAAAATTTTATCCTCTGTTTTTCTAGGCATCTCCCTACCTTTGCGCTTGTCATCCATTGCTGTGGGTTGTGACTTAGGGTCAATAAGGACATAAACCTTATTCTTTCCTTTCCCCTCTACATCAACTCTCTCAAAGTGACACTCAAGTTTTTTCACTAACTTTTTATATGTACCATCTTTTTTGAGACATCCACCCATTTTCCACGCTTGTGTCTCAAATTCTTCACCCTCGAATCCTTTTGAAATTGTGAACTCGATTGCTTCTTTTTCGGTTTTTCTAATTGTGTTTTCTATGGTATATTCCTTCTTTCTATTTTAATTTTTATGAAGCCCTCTGGTTGTGATTCATGCTCGATATGGTAGCTAAACATTGAGGTCAAAACTTCAATTTCCTTCTGCGGTTAATCTTGCTTTCTATAATACTCGCAACCATTCGTTTATCACGTTCCTCTCGAACTTCTGGTGTTTAGTATATGATTTCATGAGCTTCACATTTAGCCTTATATTCGTCTTCACTGTTGGTTAACTCTAAGCGTGTCAATAAATTCCCCTTATTATAGGGCTAATATATAACTCCAATACTTCTACATTTGTTTCAGTAGTTAAAGTGTTTGTACATCTTCATCGTCCTTTCTGTCAGTTTGAGAAAGGTGAAGCAAGCTTAGCTCACTCCAACTTAATTTTAGTTAAACAAATCATAATAAGCTTCAACACCCGTATCAGAAGTAACAAGATACATCAATATCTTCTCCATTATACTTTGCATAACCTCTTCATCAGACATTTCAACAACAGCTGAAAAATTACTCATTAAATATTGTTTTGATTCATCAGGGTTCTCCAAAATTTCAGACTCAACTTTGCCTTTTCGCAATAAGTCACTTCTTTCTAATTTCATTAAGGCTTCAACAAGTTCTGTACGCTCAACAAATACATACTGTTCTCGTAAATCCCGAATTACTTCTTCTGCTTGTGCTTGATATTGTTCTAATTTCATAATTCATTCTCCTTTCCAGTGTGTATGATACAAGATGAGAACATTAAATTACTCATGTTTCCCAATCAAGGAACGGTTATACAATACACTGGATTTTAGCTTGATTCAACACCCACGAAATGGTATAATTTTCTTCTTAATACATCGTACTTATGCATTTTTCTAGTTAAAAATAAAAAACATTATTTGTAGCTTTTTGAACAAGATTTCTGTATTTTCTAGAATATAAATTTTAGCTGTTATTTTGAACTTTTTTTCAATAATGCTAGCTACACCGAAAAAATTAACCAAATAATAACAGTAATTTAGCGGTTTTGAGTTATTGTTTTTGTTTTCATAAAAAACCCCTCAAATCCTTTTCTACTTCTTCAACTCTAAGTCAAGATACTAAGTTGTTCACTGCTTAATCTGAATAACCAAGAGCCTTACTGTGATTAATGCTACACTAGCTCCCTTGTCATGTAGTTTCTTTGCATAGGCTCTACTAATAGCATGAGCATTTTTATTTGCACCAAGCATATTTGGAGTTGACAACTGGTTATGCTCTCCTTATCATGAAGGCGGTTGAGTTGAAACGGCTCAATGCAAAAATGCCTTGCCTAGTTCTCAATAAATCAATTATGACTTAAAGGAACAAGACAAGACATTTAGCATAATTTCATGAATCCGTATATCGTTGTATCCGTATCGTATGCCCTTGTTTAAATGCGCTCTCTCGAACAATACATCTACTAATCTACTTCTGCCCCCGATAGTTGTTGCAATCCTTATATTCATCTTCTGCAAATATCGTAAATGCCTATTCTACTGTTATGAGAAACTCGGCAACAATTACAATGTGTGATGTATCCTGCGTAGCCGTAGCCACTCAGACCTTCCACTCCTAGCCGTTTATGGTCGCTAACACCATTCAGACACCCAAGCAAACAAGGAAGCTTGTAGTGGTGTCCTAGACGTTTGTGTGCGATGGGAACGTCATAACCTGTCAAGTTTAGTTGCAATTGGTGTTACTAGGTTTCCACCAACGAGCCAACATGACCTCATGCTACCTAAAAAAGACAATAAGAAACTAAACCTTTGACACCTATCTTTTTTTTAGATAGAATGAAGGCATGTTAAACGCTCATATTTAGTTGTATTTGCGTACTGCTAACTTGAGTATTGAGGGAAGCATTGCGAGTGCTAACCCTCTATTTTTTTGCTTACTTCTCTATAAGAACTCACGTAAATTTCGCGCTACCAAATTTACATTTAATCCCAAATAAATAGAGGTTGTTGATATATCAGCGTGAGCTAATGCATGAGATACTAAATTTATATCTGCACCTCGCTTCACCAAATTTTGAGCGTATAATCTTCGAATCGAATGAGGATTAACATTCTTTAAATTCCACTTTTTACTGTATACCCATAAATTTTTTGCAATTAAATTTGAAGGTGAAACTGTATTTGAAATTGGTACGCCAATGTTTGAAAGAAAAATATAATCATTCTTTTCTCTATGTTCCTTCCTGACTCCATCGTTTATTGAAATCAATTCTCTTAATAAAGTACACATTTCATCATCTAAAGGAAGAATCAATGGTCTATGCGCCTTCATTATCTCTCCCTGTAATTTCAGTAGCCTATTATCAAAATCAATATTCTGTTCTCTCAACGCACCTAATGTTTTAATTCGAATTCCTGTTTTGTATAAAAGCAAAATTGCTATACTGTCACGTAATCCCGAATATGTTGATTTATCCAAAAGTGATAACAATAGTGCTAACTCTTTTTCTGTAGTAGCTTCCTTAACGCTTGTATTTACTTTTATTTTGATGTTTTTCCAAAACTTCGAGTTATACCATCCGTTATCGTGACACTTGCTTAAAACGGCTTTAATTTGCTTTAAACGACCCTGTAGAGAAGTGTCCTTCACATTTTCGAAACTTGATAAATATTGATAAATTTTTTCATTATTAATTTCATGTAGATATTCAACATCGGTAACTTCAACAAAACGCTTAAAATTATAGTTATAACTATCAATTGTCCTTGGTCTTAATCCACTTAGTCGCCATTGTTGATTTAAAATTTTTATAGCATGTTCAATTTTTATATTTCTACTATCCATTTCATCAAACGTGTCAATTTTAACTATTGAATTATTGCTATTTTTCGCCATTTCTTCTTTTGATTCTTCAGTTTTGATAGTGAATAAACTTAAATCAATGTTTGAATTAGCCTTATTAAATGATTTAGACAAACAAAAAACCTCCTAACATTTTTTTGTTAGAAGGTAAAAGTTACATCGAAAAATAGATGATTTTTTTATTTAGTTCTATCCGTAGTTTTTTTCGTTACTCTTCGTAGATTAAGAAATTAAACTAAATCTTCACCGAAGAATAAGCCGATTTCACGCTCAGCAGAAGCAAGTGAATCAGAACCGTGAATGATGTTGTGAGAAACAGTTGTTGCATAGTCACCACGGATTGTACCTGGGTTAGATTCTTCAGGTTTAGTTGCTCCCATCATTGTACGAGCAAGCTTAATTACGTTTTCGCCTTCCCATACCATAGCGAATACAGGACCAGAAGTGATGAAATCAACTAATTCACCAAAGAATGGACGCTCTGCATGCTCTGCATAGTGCTTTTCTGCTAATTCTGTAGGAATTACCATCAATTTAGCACCTTTCAATACAAAACCGCGACGTTCAAAACGATCTACGATATCTCCTACTACTTGACGTTCTACGCCATCAGGCTTAACCATTAAAAAAGTTTGTTCGATTGCCATGTTTAAAACACTCCTTAAATTCGTATAACAGGTTTTACACCTACCGATAAATATTAACAAAAAATGAGCATTTGTACAACAAAAAGCTAGAATTTACGCTTACCCATAAATAAAGCGACATCACGTAGTTTTTTCTTGACGGGATGTTTTGGTAATGCATCTATTTCCTGTAATGCCTTTTTCAAATATTTATCACTCATTTTATTAGCTTGCTCAATCGCGTCAGATTTACGCACATACTGCAGCATATTTTGACGTTCTGCTTCTGTCAAAGTACCAGCAAATACTTTTATCAAATAAGGTTGCATCACGGGATCATCTTTTAACAATAGAATCGGTAACGTAATATTGCCCTGCAATAAATCACTACCTGCTGGCTTCCCTAATTCTTTATCAGTTGCCATAATATCTAAAACATCATCGATAATTTGGAAACTCATGCCCACAAAATAGCCGAAGCGTTTCAAATGTCTTACTGTTTTGGGATCGACACCTGCTGCTACTGCACCAAGTTCACAACTAGAAGAAATCAGTAATGCCGTTTTTCGTTTGATTCGTCTAAAATAATCCTTTAATCCTTGATCTAATCTAAATTTATCTTCGATTTGAATGACTTCACCGTTACAAATTTCCACCATTGTACGCGCTAAAATTTGATGAACTAATGGGTCTTCAAGCTTTGTAATATATTCAAGTGCACGCGCAAAAATAAAATCGCCCGTGTACATTGCAACTCTATTATTCCATTGTGATTTGACAGTCGGGCGTCCTCTTCGCATATTGGAATCATCAATTACATCATCATGCACAAGTGATGCCATATGAATAAGCTCTACTGGTACGGCTACATCCTTCATTTTTTCGATATCATATTCACCAAATTTCGCGCCAAGCAACACAAAAATTGGTCGTATCCGTTTGCCACCAGCTTGCAATAAATGGAGAGAAGCATCATTGATCAAACATGAAGAAGAGTTCACTGCTTTTTCTAATTCTTTTTCAATGATATCGATATCTGATTTCAAATCGGAATAGAGTAGTTTTAACTTCATCTTTTCCACGTGTGAAAACCTTCCCCCATTAACGTACTTTTTTAAAGCCCATATGCATTGCCGCAGCACCGCCACTGTATGCTTTATACGTTACTTTTTCTAAACCTGCCTGCTCAAACAATGCCGCTAACTTCTTCATACCTGGGAAATCATTTGCTGATTCCTGTAGCCAAGAATATTCTTTATAGCTTTTCGCAAATATTTTACCAAATATCGGCATTATATATTTAAAATAAAAACGGAATAGTTGTCGATAGCCTGGAATTTCAGATTGAGATGTTTCTAAACAAACAACCATTCCCCCTGGTTTTACAACACGATTCATTTCCTTTAAAACTTGTAAATAATCTGGTACATTACGAAGCCCAAAACCAATTGTTACATAATCAAAAGTATTGTCTGGGAAAGGTAACTCCATAGCATTTCCATGTATTAGTTCAATTTGTGGGTATGGCTTTACCTTTTCTTCGCCAGCCTTCAGCATGTTTTTACTAAAGTCTAACCCTTTTACTTCTCCGCCTTCACCAACTGCCTCGGCTAATGCAATTGTCCAATCTGCCGTACCGCAGCAAACATCTAGCGCCTTCGCTCCAGGTTTTACTGCCATGTGCTTCATCGTATCATTGCGCCAGCCAACATGCATCTGGAAACTAATAACACCATTCATTTTGTCATAGTTTTCCGAAATACTTTCAAATACTTCGTGCACGTGTTCTTCTTTCGTTTTAGCCATTTTGAAAAACCTCTCTTATCCATTAGTAGAAGCAATGGATGCCTCTACACGTGCTTGTAAAGCCTGTTTCACATCACTTTGTAAAAACGATGCATCTTCTATCACCTGTAACAGCTCTGTTTTTAATTGCACAATTTTGTCCTGTATGACGTTGCCATAGGTCGCTCCAGCAGATCTTGCACTTTCTTCGAGAACCTTACTCATTAAAGATACTTGCCCACTTTGATATGTCGCCAATTCTCTTTCTAAACGTAAGATCAATAAGCTCTTCTCCACCATTGGAATGTAATTAGCAAAAGAATAGAGCTCAAAAAATTTTGAGATTAGTCCTGATTCAATGTTTGTTATTGAGGCAAACCATTGTTCGATTGAGCGTTTTTCCGCCTCATATACTTTAATTTGGTGTTCACAACGTGCCACAATACCTTGCGACAAATTTCGGATCAATGCGACATTTCCCGACATCGCTAAAATCTCATAATAACGGCCACTATAAAAGTCCCCAGCTAAAACGGTTAGCTGCTGTTCTTTTGATGTGGCATTTAATTCTTTAATATGATCGTGCGCCGCTAAGGCTGCGTACACAATTCCAACAGTAATTGCAGCTTCTCTTTCTTCTTGTTGCCACTCTTCCCCATTAAAAAAAGGAACTAACAAGTAAAATAATTGATTTTCATCGAGCACAGGCAATCCTGTGTATTTTTGCAAAGTTCTATGACGAACATCCATGAAAATCTCTGTTTTTAATTGTGCAATTGAATTTTGAATGTATGTTGCATTCATAGACCTTACTCCATTTCACTTTCAAATACGTTAGTCACTTCATGACCTAACGCTTGCTTACTGAGTCATTATAGCATATGCGACGATTCGGAATAAAAAATTTTTGCTTTATTCAACATGATAGGCAGAAGAGCTTCCTCGTTAAAAAACGTAAGAAATCCAACTGCCTGAGCGTAAACATTACTAAGTTTTACACATCTAGTCGATTTATATGTGCCATCACTAATTTGCATAGACACGAAACCATTCATAATGCACTTCTGAATGGTATTTTTCTCTATTACTTTTTAGCTTCGCTATTTATAACACCGTGAGCTGTATGAATCTGTGCTTTCCCACGAATTTTCATGGCTGATGTATGTTCGGTAAATTGAGCAATCATAACTTCGCCTGCATCTAATTTTTCAGAATGATGGAACTTTGTATCTGTACCTCGTGTTAAACCGATTACATGCACGCCATCTTCCTCTGCTTGAATAACAATATAATCTTGCGCCATTGTCTGTACACTCCCTTAAATCCGACAAATTCTTAGTCCATCATAACATAATTAGACATGCAATTTAAGACATTTGAATAAATGATAAAACTTCTCTACGTTTTACTTCATCTTCTTCGTAAATGCCACGTGCAACCGATGTCACAGTTTTAGATCCTGGCTTTTTAAGTCCTCGCATAGTCATGCACATATGCTCCGCCTCTATCACTACATAAACACCTTTCGGAGAGAGCATTTCCATAATCGTCTCTGCCACTGAAGAAGTAATACGTTCTTGTAATTGCGGACGACGAGCAATGGTTTCTACTGCACGTCCTAATTTACTTAGTCCAGCAACAACGCCATCATTTGGTATGTATGCGACATGAGCTTTCCCATAAAAAGGAACTAAATGATGCTCACACATCGAATAAAACGGAATGTCCTTTACAAGTACTAATTCCTCATGATCTTCATGAAACACTGTTTTAAAATAATCTTTCGCGTCTTCATGTAAGCCACTAAACATTTCCGCATACATTTTTGCTACACGTTTCGGTGTATCGAGTAAACCTTCACGATTTACATCTTCGCCTACCGCCTCTAAAATCATTTTTACTGCTTCTTCTATTTTCAATAAATCAACATTCGACATCCGTAAAAACCCTCCTGCGTATCTATACATTACACATTTCTTTATGCATCGTAGCATATCCAAAAGGTAAGCGCAAAACGACTTACTTGATTCAAAAGAAATTCAACGTTATATGAGCAAAATAGTCACTTAACGCTTTCTAATTAAGGCATATATTATTTATTATGGCTCATCACAATTACGTCAGATTGATTTCAGTTCCGGCTAGACGATTTCCTGGGGCGTCGGGGCAACAAATGTTTTCTGTGCGAAAGCGAAGTGTCAGCAACGAATGTTTTCTGTGCGAAAGCGAAGTGTCAGCAACGAATGTTTTCTGTGCGAAAGCGAAGCGTCAGCAACGACAGGATGGTGGTCACGAAGGCGTTATCACAGGACGTGATGGTTTTAGCCTTCGTTCCTCTATTGCTATTCCCCTAGGAGTCACCAAGCCTCCACTCCAATCAACTAATTTTATGATATATCTTTTAACAAAGGCATTCCAACTTTTAGTGTTGTACCTAAATTGTGCATATTTTATCTATAATGCTTGCACTTACGTTTATTGTATCTTTCTATGTACCCTTACCTTCTTTAGCAACGTGCGAAATTCTCAAAAAAGAAGTTAAAAAGAGCAGCCTCCATGTTCGTTTACATGAAGACTGCCCTATGTAACTACTAGACGTGTATTATTTTACAGCATCTTTAAGCGCTTTACCTGGTTTGAAAGCAGGTACCTTGCTAGCAGCGATTTCGATTTCTTTACCAGTTTGTGGGTTACGACCTTTACGAGCCGCACGTTCACGTACTTCAAAGTTACCAAAACCAATTAATTGTACTTTGTCACCCTTTGCAAGAGCATCTTGAATTGTATCAAATACAGCTTCAACTGCTTTAGAAGCGTCTTTTTTAGAAAGACCTGCAGCTTCAGCAACAGAGTTTACTAATTCTGTTTTATTCACACCATTCACCTCCTCTCAAAGGGTCATGAACCAATTCTGTAAAAAGATTAACACATAGAAAACCGCTACGCAACTGTATTCATTCATGATTATAACCAAAAAATACGTTTTTCACCCAAAAAACAAAAATAACAGGACTTTTCGCATAAGAACGAATAGCCCTGTGATAATTTTTTGCGCTTTATTTTTCATTTTTTTACTACAAAATAAATGTAACTAATCCTCTATCACCTTCGTTCACCATACGTTCAATTGTTTGTCGCATCCGTTTTTTGGCCGTAGATGGAACGGCATCCATTTTATAGCGTATTCCTTCTTTTAACACTTCATGTAGCGGAGTTCCAAAAAGCTGTGTGTTCCATAAAGCGTCACGATCATGTAAATAAGCATGATTTAAATCCTTAAGCAATTGTTGACTATGGAATTCAGAGCCAATTAGTGGCGCAAATTCTGATTCCATATCTACACGAATGATATGATATGATGGCGCTTTTGCCTTCATACGCACACCATAAAAATTATTTTGTTTAATGAGCTCTGGTGCTGTTGGCTCAAACTCCTGCATCATCGGCAATGTTACACCATAACCAGTCGAATCTGCTTGACTAATAGCATTTTTAAAGCGTTTTTGCGCCTCTTTTGCTTCTGCTGCCTCTTTAATAAAGAGTAGCCAATCTCGCTTCGTCTCAATTGGCTCATCTAGCCATTCATTGCAAACCGACTTATATAGCTCACTTTGTAATGACACTCGAATGACCGCGGTCCCAACACCAGCATCCACATGTACCACTTCACTTTGGTCAATAAAATCAATGGCTTTAAAGGCATCTGACGCCTGCTGTACATCCCTAATTTTCATAACAGATGACAACACTTCTTCCATCGAATCAATTAATGCAACATTCAATGGGTGTGTTGCATCTAAAACATCTAACCAATCTGGTTTTTCCACCTCAATTGTTCGAACTGGAAATTCAAATAATGCCTCTTGCAAAATATACTGAATATCAGATGCACGCATTTGATCGATTGAAGTAGCAATTACTGGAACATTATAGCGCTCAAATAGCTCATTTCGAAGCTGTACCGTTTCCTCTCGCGCTGGCATTTGGCAATTTAATACAACAACAAAAGGTTTTCCAATTTCCATTAATTGCTCTACAATTTCCTCTTCAGCCTTCTCTGCCGCACGGCGACTTATGCCATTTACCGTGCCATCTGTTGTTACAACAATTCCTATATTAGCATGGTCACGAATAACTTTATCTGTGCCTATTTTCGCTGCTTCTTGGAAAGGGATAGGCTCTGTATGCCAAGGTGTATGCACATATTTTGGCCCGTTTTCATCCTCATAGCCCTTAGTACCTTCAATGATATAACCAACGCAATCTGCTAAACGAATTTGGAACGTCATTTCATCATCACCGACCGCAATACGTGTTGCTTGGGCAGGCACAAACTTCGGCTCAGCAGTCATAATGACTGGCCCCGGCGAGCTTTGTGGCAACTCGTCTTGTGCACGCATTCTTTCTGTATCATCCACAATATTTGGTAACACGACCGCTTCCATAACCTTTTTTACAAATGTAGATTTACCTACACGTACTGGACCGACAACACCAATATAAACATCGCCATTTGTGCGCTCTGCAATTTCTCTAAATACTGCTTCACTCAAGGTTTCTGCCTCCTTTATCTACGCTTTTTCACTATATGCGAGCGGTTAGATAAATATGAAAAGCCCCTCACAAATGTAAGGGGCTTATTGTCTAATCTTTTTTAGTTTTGGATTCAGACTCTTGAATTGCTTTTTCTCTAGCTTTTTCTCTAGCTTTTTTTGCATCACTATTATAGGCGTCCATAAAATAAATTGGCTCACCTTTTTCATCTACTGTATATGGTATAGAATAAGCTGGTACTACTGGATATTTATCAACAAGTAGCTGACGAATATCATCTCCTGGCTTAACATCAGGCTTGTCTTCTTTTAGTAGTTGACCTAAGTCGATGGAATAGTCGACATGCATTTCGCCATCGCCTGTCATAAATATTGGTAATTCGGTACCAGAATAGGGGCTTTTCACAGTTACATCTGTTTTATAGCCCAAATCTTCAAAGTTAATTTGATATACATTATCTGAAGTTGCACCTTTTATCGGTAAATATTGGGTAGAAAGTTTACGAATATTAATTTCTCGAATTCGCTCTGCAGCATTTAAATCTACCAATTTTACTTTCGCTTCATTCTCAGGATCCCAAATAATATACTGGAAAATTCCACCCTTTTCATAAGCGTTCCCTGGTATTTGTGCAAGATATTTAGGCATTAGTTTTTCAAAATCAATTAAATATTTTATATATAAATCTGTATCTAGCTCGCTATTTTTAATTGGAACTAGTCCACCAGTTGCTTCACGGTATTCATCAACCGCACGCTGAACCGCAGCTAATTGGTCAGTATCAGGCACTAATTTTGCCCTTTTTTCGTCTTCTGGATATGCACAACCTACTAGAAGTACGGCGGTTACTATTACCAAAAGAAAAGCACTTAGTTTTTTCATGTTACTTCCACCTCATCATTTTTTATGCTGGCCATGTAGCTACAATTAGTACCATTAAAAATGTGCCAAGTCCAAATAGTATGTATGCAATTAAATTTACGATTGTACGTAAAAAAACGTTCGAAACCTTATTACGAGCTAAATAAATTAAACCGACAGATATAATCATAAAGCCGATACAATAAAATGATACCCACATTACATCAAGCGCAGGCAAATGTTCTAACGGACCCATTCAAGACAACCACCTTTCTTCAACGTCACAAAACAATCAAAGTATATTATACTATGTGCTTTCGCTAAAAAGAAATAGTTGTCCAATAACTATCATCAAATGGACAACCTTTATAAAATAAATATTCAATTAATAGCGCACAATAAGGCGTCTCAGCTATTCCCTGAGACCACCTTATTTATGTCCATTTTATGACAAAACTAATCAAATAGATTAGGTATATTGATTAACCTTATTTATCCATTTTTATTAATTTAGTATATCATGTCATCGATTTCTCGCTTTTTCATACGCATCATTAATGCATCAACCGCCACTTTCGGTTCTATATCACTAAATAGAACACTATAAAGTGCCGTAGTTATTGGCATAGCAACATCATGTTTCTCTGCTAGTTGATAGGCAGCTTTTGTTGTGCGTACCCCTTCAACAACCATGCCCATTTGTTCAAGCACCTCTGGCAGTTTCATTCCTTGCCCTAGTAAATTACCTGCGCGCCAATTACGAGAGTGCACACTTGTACATGTGACAATTAAGTCCCCCATACCTGTAAGTCCTGAGAATGTAAATGGATTTCCTCCCATTTTAACACCCAAACGTGAAATTTCAGCCAACCCTCGCGTAATAAGTGCAGCTTTGGCATTATCACCATAATTTAAGCCGTCAGAAATACCTGCAGCTAATGCGATAACGTTTTTTAATGCGCCACCTATTTCTACGCCTATCACATCTTTGTTTGTGTAGACACGGAAAAATTGGTTCATAAATAAATCCTGCACTTTTTCTGCAGCTTCAATGTTTGCACAAGCTGCTGTAACAGTTGTCGGGTGATGTAAGACAACTTCCTCTGCATGACTTGGTCCTGAAAGCACAACAACTTCTTCGACAAATTCAGGTGGTAAACTTTCTACTAAAATTTCTGAAATTCGTTTCAACGTATCTGGTTCAATACCCTTCGATACATGAACAAACAGTACTTTTTTATCGAGTGTTGCGATCATTTTTTCACATACTTCTCGAATAGCCTTAGTAGGCACGGCTACGACAATTATCTCAGAATGAGCAACGGCCTTAGCAATATCGCTTGTCGCATACAAATTTGTCGGTAACACCGTTTCAGGTAAATACTTCCTATTTGTATGCAGGTTATTAATTTCTTCAGCTTGATCTGTTCGATGAGTCCATAGAAGTGTATCATGCCCATTTTCTGCAAGCACCATCGCAAGCGCTGAACCCCATGAGCCTGCCCCTAACACACAAACTTTTTCCATTCAAAAACCTCCCTTGTTTAGAAAAGACAATTCACTCATATTAGTTTCAAAAAATGCTAGAGAAAGGCTTACAACAGTAAGGCTTTCAAAGCAATCTTATAGTAGACTTTAGAAAAATTGTTCTTTCCTCTCTTGTAAAAAGACGCCACCCAACAAGTATTGTCGGGTTGGCGTATTGTATGTGTATATTTTTCCTAAGCACGAGCACGGGAAATTAAACGAATTGGCGTTCCTTCAAAATCAAATGTTTCTCGAATACGATTTTCTAAAAATCGTTCATAAGAGAAATGCATTAGCTCTGGCTCATTAACAAACACCACAAAAGTAGGTGGCTGTATCGCAACTTGGGTAGCATAGTAGATGCGAAGACGGCGGCCTTTATCAGCTGGTGCTGGGTTACGTGCCACCGCATCCTCAATCACTTCATTAAGGATAGATGATTGAATACGCATTGCATGGTTTTCACTTACACGTTGTACAATCGGCAAAATTTGATGTACACGCTGCTTTGTATTGGCTGATACAAAAATAATTGGCGCATAGTCTAAGAATAAGAAATGCTCGCGAATTTGCTGTGTAAAGACGTTCATTGTTTTTTCGTCTTTTTCAATAGCATCCCATTTATTAACAACGATAACAATAGCTTTTCCAGCTTCATGCGCATAGCCTGCAATTTTTTTATCTTGTTCTTGAATGCCTTCTTCAGCATTTAGAACGACTAAAACAACATCAGAGCGTTCAATTGCACGTAACGCACGTAAGACAGAATATTTCTCTGTCGTTTCGTATACTTTCCCTTTTTTACGCATACCTGCAGTATCTATAATGACATATTCCTGATCATCATACTCATAAGGCGTGTCAATAGCATCTCGAGTAGTACCTGCGATATTACTAACAATAACGCGGTCTTGGCCTAAAAATGCATTTACCAATGAAGATTTTCCAACATTTGGACGACCGATTAACGAGAATTTAATGACCTCGTCTCCATATTGTTCTTCATCTTCCTTAGGGAAATGTACTGCACATTCGTCCAATAAATCCCCTAAGCCTAAGCCGTGAGAACCAGAAATTGGCCAAGGCTCACCAAAACCAAGCGCATAGAAATCATAAATCATCTCACGCATATCCGGGTTATCAATTTTATTCACTGCTAATACGACCGGTTTTTTTGTTTTGTATAAAATTTTAGCAACTTGCTCATCAGCAGCTGTTACACCTTCACGACCATTTGTCATAAAGATTATAACGTCCGCTTCATCAATGGCTATTTCTGCTTGTTGACGAATTTGCTCTAAAAACGGCTCGTCCCCAATCTCAATACCACCTGTATCAATAATATTAAAATCATGTGTTAACCACTCTGCCGAACTATAAATACGGTCGCGTGTAACTCCTGGAATATCTTCCACAATCGATACACGTTCTCCAACGATACGATTAAAAATCGTCGACTTACCTACGTTCGGACGACCTACGATGGCTACTACTGGTTTCGTCATCTGTACTTCATCCTTCCAACTTCTTGTCTTTCGCTATTATACACGAAAAATGCCATTATATCATATCATATCCATAAAAGAGCGCGCTATGTACGGTTCTATTCATTTCTCTGGGAATTTTTTCATCGTTACCTCTTCAATCTAGTGGTGCGATGTGGCTATCCTCGCTTTGACTCTATTCAACTCTTTGATTCTTCTATCCTTTTCCTCCATAAAAAAGCGAGGACACAAACTGTATCCTCGCTTGTCTAGTTTATTTAAAATTTTTCAGTTTATCGCCAATGACATCACCGAAAGAGAAGCCTGTGTTTTCTTCTGGTAATTCATAGTCGATTACTTCCTCTGCCTCGGGATTTTCAAGTAAATCCTTAATGCTTAATGCCAATCGGCCTTCTTCAGCATTTACGTCAAGCACTTTCACCTGTACCTCTTGTCCTTCTTTTAGAGCTTCGTGTGGTGTGTTAATATGCTTATGCGCGATTTGTGAAATATGCACTAAACCTTCTACACCTGGGAAAACTTCCACAAATGCTCCGAATGAAGTAAGTCGTTTTACTTTGCCATCTAGCACTGTACCTTTCGCGGCACGCTCATCGATGTTCGACCAAGGACCAGGAATCGTTTCCTTAATGGATAGCGAAATACGCTCATTTTCTGGGTCTACAGAAAGGACTTTCACCTTTACCTCTTGTCCTTCTGATAAAACCTCGCTCACATCGCTCACATGCTCATGAGACACTTGTGAGATATGCACAAGGCCATCAATACCACCAAGGTCAATGAATGCACCAAATGATGCGATACGCTGTACTTTACCGTCTAAAACATCGCCAGTTTTAATTTGATTAATGACATTTTTCTTTTGAGAAGCTTTTTCAGATTCCACTACAGCACGATGTGATAAAATTAAGCGATTTTTTTCTTTATCAAGCTCTACAATTTTAAAGCTAAGAGATTTGCCTTTATAGTCTTCAAAATCATCAACAAAGTAGTCTTCTACTAGGGAGGCTGGAACGAAGCCACGTACTCCTAAATCTACGACAAGACCACCTTTAACAATGTCTTTTACTTCCGCTTCGAAAATTTCCTCAGCGTTGAATTGTTGCTCAAGAGTATCCCATGCTTTTAAAGCATCTACTTTACGTTTTGATAATACATAGTTTCCTTCTTCAACTTTTGTAATCATCAACTCCAACTCATCTCCAACAGAGATTACGTCAGACGCTTTTTCAATGTGTAAGCTGGATAATTCACTTATTGGCACAATACCGTCAAACGGTGCACCTGGAATTGAAACAGTTACCGCTTTTTCATCAACCTGCTCTGCAATACCTTTGACGATATCACCTTCGTTAAACGTTTGTTCTGCATAGTTCATTTCTTCAGACATATGTAACCCTCCTTCGCATCTTCCCTTACTATTTTATTCGATATTGAAGACAAAGACAAAAATAAATCCTTTAAATTCAAAAAATGTCTGAAATTTTTGGATTTATATCATTTTTTCTTGCGCTAATTTTAAAATGGCTAGTGCTGCTTCATCAATTGACAATGCTGTCGTGTCTAAAAATATGGCATCTTCTGCTTGAATTAGTGGCGATGCTTCACGTTCGCTATCCATTTTATCGCGCAGGGCAATTTCTTCTTGAAGCTTTTCAATGGAAGATTCAATTCCTCGTTTTTGATTGTCAATAAAACGACGTCTTGCTCTCTCTTCTACAGTTGCAGACATAAAGATTTTTAGTTCTGCATTCTTTAATACATGCGTAGCAATATCTCGCCCATCCATAACAACACCACCGTTATCCGCAAGCTTTTGTTGCTGCTCTACTAATAGTTCACGTATTTTAGCATGAGCCGCTACTTGTGAAACCGATGAAGTTACCTCATTTGATCGAATTTCCGCCGACACGTTCTTCCCGTCTAAAAAAACAAGCTGTCCTTCAGAAGAAGGCTTTAATTCAATTATGCTTGATGCTAGCATTTCTGCTAATTTTGTTTCATCATCTAAATGTATGTTTTGTTGCATTGCTTTATACGTCACAGCACGATACATAGCACCTGTGTCGATATAAGTAAATCCAAGTGCCTCTGCAACAATTTTCGCGATTGTGCTTTTTCCAGCACCAGCCGGTCCATCAATCGCAATTTGAATGTTTTTCTTCATAATTCTCCCTACTTTCTATCACACCATATTGTATCATAAAAAAGCCCTCTTCAAGGAGAGGGCTTTCTTAAATCAAATTACTAATCAATTTGAAGGTGTGTAAACTACCTACAAAAATCCATGGTATTTCTACTCATCAATAAAGGTTGGGAAGACCAATCAATTATGCCTCGGCATAATTGCGTCCGGAATCGGCTTTGTGCTTAGGCCTGCGTGATGCAGGTCAGTTAGCCGTTATCGCTTGGATGCGATGATTTTAGGCTAACATCCTTTATTAATTCCTTTCCGATTCCGTGATATCCGCCGGAGGCTTTAACTTCTATCAGCGGGTATTTGTACCTGCTGATAGAAGTTAATAAGCGTAAAAAATCAAGCATCAAAAGGATTTATTTCTTTACGACGATTCACTAACTGACGTTCAAAGCAGAAACGAACAATATGCTGTTGGTCTACTTCATCAGTATCTGTTAATTGTATAGTTGCCATTTTTTTGTCATCTTTTTCGAATATACGAACAACCATCGCATCCGTGGTCACGTATTTTACATCCCCATTGGTAAATGGTAAAACGATTGTTAACTGAACCTCATCATCATCTTGGAAAGCAATTGCCCCTTTCAAGATAACTGCTAAACCACCTGCGCTAATATCTGCTGTTACTAGCTGATATTTGTAATCTTTAAACTGTATCGCTACATCCACAGGCGTTTCCACACGTACATATTCACGACGTTGAATTTTGATAAAGTCATCTGCCTTTGGACAATGCAACATAATCATAGGTATATTGCCAGATTTACGTCCAATCACTTCAGTATTGAAAGCAAATGATTGTTTATCCTCTGTGCGAAAAGTTGCTCTAAATTCAGAACCATCTATTAAAAAAGCTGTTTTCTTTGTAGCAACATTTATTGGATAATCGATGTAAATAATATTTTCTTTTTGTTCTACAACTTTACAGCGGAATATTTCAACACGCTCTGTATAAGTTGGTTCAAGTTCTAATTGTGTACCAATTTTTATTTCCATGAGCATCTCCCCGAACACAAATATACCTATATTATCGCATGAGATGCCCATTTTGGCTATATTAACTGGTATTTTTTTCTTATATTACGTTAAATATTCCACTTTTAAAACATTGTGATTTTCAGCGTCAATAACAATTCTAAATGTTTCTTGCGTGTTTTTATCACGGACCGCAATTACCTCATAACAAAGACGTTGTTCGAATTGACCGTTATCTGTATAAATATTTCTTACTTCTTGTACTTTCACATCGTCATCGAAGAAAGTTTTCCAATCAATCGGTTTTGGAGTTTGTGGTTTAATCGTCTCTGCCTGAATATATTCCATCGCATTTGCACCAAGTAACTCGCCTGTATCCTTAGCAAGTTTTAATTGCACCCCATCTGCATAAATCAATGCATTATCGCCAGGGTGCACACGTGCAAATGTCACATGCCATGCTTGATGGTTTTCACGAGATTCCACAAATGCAACATCATTCATGCCAAGTAGTTTTAAATATTCTTCAGCTTTTTTCATAATTTCATCTTGTGATAGCCTTGCTTCATCTACTGGACGTTCCACTAAATAAGATATTAAATGTCCACCCTTTTCCGTTAGATCTACGTATCCTAATCGAATACCTTGATGGAATTGGATATGATAAAACGGATATGGTGCAGTATCGCTACTTTTTGTAACAGTAAATGTTGCATCTTTTATGATTGGGAATAAATGTTTTACTTTTTCCAATGCTTCTTTTTCAGTAATGGTTGAATCTTGTAATGCTTTAAGATCTATTTTTTTCTGCCAATCTGATTCACTTAATGTAAGTGGGAAGTCTTTTTCACTGTAACCCTTTAATGTCTTTTGTACATTATCAAATGTTGTAGTTGGGTTCTTAGTATCTACTTGTCTTAACCAGACATCCATCTTACCGTTGTTTTTATAAAAATCTACTGTTGCAGCTGACCATTCATCTGAAAGTGATTGTAAATTTGTAGAGACTTGTGGCATTTTTTCTCGCCAAGCTTGATAATCACCAGTTTTAGATGTTTTCTTTGCCTCATCTCCTAGGCGCCCTAAGTAGCTTAGCCAGTCGTTCGACATTCCCTGCCCGATAGGAATATTCGACATAGAAGATTGAACGTCAGAGCTTAGTCGCCAAACAGATTCTAACTCATTGTGAATGGCATCGTCATCTCGAAACAATAGAGATTGTGAAACAGCTCGTTGTAGATGCGATAATTTCTCAGATGCATCCGTTAAATTATCCGTGTACTGAGCTAGCACAGTACGTTGTAGACTTACATTTTTTCCGTGCATATTTATGCTATAAGCCCCTAAACCAATAACCGCGGCAGTGAGTATAACGAGCATCGTTCTCATTTTTTTCCTCCTTTCTTATGAACAGAAAATGTGTTCTCCAATTCGTTTAATTTGAGGTCGTGACCATATCCACTTACTAGTTGCTGTTTTCGGATTAAAATAATAGAGTGCATTTTCTGAAGGATCCCATCCATTCATAGCGTCAAGAACCGCTTCTTTTGCACGTTCATTTGGTTCAAGCCAAATTTGTCCATCTGCCACCGCAGTAAACGCTAGTGGTTGGAAAATAATACCTGAAATAGTATTTGGGAATTCAGGACTTTCCAAACGATTTAAAATAACAGCCGCTACAGCCACTTGACCTTCATACGGCTCTCCCCTAGATTCACCATAAACCGCATTCGCCATTAACTGTACATCTCTGTCAGTATACTTTGGAGGTACTTGAGTTTTAGTCCCATTATTATTACTACTACCACTACTTTTACCTCCACCACCACCGCCGCCGCCAGTGTTTGTTTTCACTTGCTGTTCAAGTGGCGTACCACCATAATAGGTAAATTGATTTCCTGCATTTAATTGCGCTTTTACCCATCCTTCATCATAATCTGAATATCCTGATAAAGCTTTTTTAGTTTTAGCACCGGCTATTCCATCTACTGGTAAACCATATTTCTCTTGGAAAATTCGTAAAGCCCAATATGTGTTATAGCCAAATTTGCCATCAATTTTACTTTTATAAAACCCTAAGTATTGTAGCCTTGCCTGTAGCTCAATTACATCATCTCCATAAGCACCACGAGAAATCTGTTGCCCGGTAAATGCAATGGCGTCATTTTGCGGAATAGCAAATATACTAATCCCCAACATTAAAGCAAAAATTATGCTTATTAAACGCATGATCATCACTCCTTTTTTTCATAGCTTGAAACAAACGACTCATTTTATACATATAAATTTTGCCTCGGTAAAATTGCGTCTGGAATCGTCTTTGTGCTTAGGCCTGCACGATTGAGTTCCTCTATTTCAGCTACAGGTGTTTGGACACCGGCTGAAAAGTAACTTAAATCCGTATTCATCTCACCACCTATAGAAGAAGATTTGCTGAAAGAAGTTAAAAAATAGAAAAGCGCAGAAATCTTTTTTAGATTTCTACGCTTTATATTTTTTTATGCATATGCAAATGTTGTACTAGGTGATAATGAGCAAGCTTGACTTTTCGTAGCCCAAACCACCACAAAAATAGCATAAAAGGTATCATTAAATATACCCAATAGCCTTTAAATGATAAAATTGTATTATATAGAATGTGTAATACTACCGGTGCACAAAGCGCCATAGCAATCATTTCTTTCGTCTTTGCAAGCTTTGAAAACTTGGCACGTCCATAATAATAGCCCATTACAACACCGAACAAAGCATGACTTGATACAGGTAATAATGCACGCATAAATGCAGTATCCAAACCGAAAGAAAATAAATAAAGCACATTTTCTATCGTGGCAAAACCAAGAGATATACTTGCACCATACAGTATGCCATCATAAGGATCATCAAATTCTACATGATTATAGATTGCGATTAAAAGCACAAACCATTTAAAAAACTCTTCGACTACACTAGAGAAAACTACATCTTGTAGATAAAAATATCGAAAGACCCCTTCCTCTGTTAGTACATATTGTAAAAACAAGATTGGGAACGTTAAAAATGCGCCATACAAAAACGTTTGAAGTAAAGTTCTTCTTGGCTCAGTTGCCATCTGATTGCGCAAATAAAAGTAACTGAAAAGCGCTAGACCGGGAGCAATGGCAGCTGATAATAAAATGATCATGATGCCGGCTCCTTTCAAAAATCAATTTCGCCTTGACATAATTATGTTAAGATTTTAAAATTCGTGACATCCTTCTAATGCTTTTGGCCAACAGTGTTTTTTGCGCGACAGCGTTAGCCGCATAATGTTGGTCAACTTTGGCGGTTTCGTAGGATGTAAAATTCCTTAGCCTAGTTTATCTTTTTCTGTCGATACATTAAAAAATACATTTGTATGTCTCATGCGGAAAAACTACTGTGACATTAATCTTCCGTTTTCGACAAAAAAATATCTGTTACATGAAGATAAACTGCTATTATTATACCATGATTTGACTTAAAACTTTTTAAAAGGAGATATTTATTTTTTATGAAAAAAACAATTTTATTAATTCATACAGGTGGAACTATTTCTATGGCGATGAGCGATGAAGGTGCGGTTATGCCAAACAAGGAAAATCCTCTAATGAAGGAAAGCAGCAAACTTGATGCACTTGCCACAATTATTGAAATGGAGGCTTTTAACCTCCCATCACCACATATTACACCAAAAGAAATGCTTAAATTGCGTAATCTTATTATCGAAAAAGTTGCTGAGGAGAAAATCGACGGTGTTGTCATCACCCACGGTACTGATACATTAGAAGAAACAGCTTATTTTTTAGAGTTAACGACTGATTTATCAATTCCTATTGTTTTAACAGGTGCAATGCGCTCTTCAAACGAACTTGGTGCAGACGGAATTTATAATTTAGTAGAAGCCGTTCGCGTAGCAGTAGATGAAGAAGCCCGTGAAAAAGGTGTACTTGTTGTTATGAATGACGAGGTCCATCTAGCTGTTAACACTACAAAAACAAGCACTAGTTCTGTCAATACCTTTCAGTCTCCTCAATATGGCCCGATCGGACTTATTACAAAATCAAGAATATTGTTTCACCATGCCCCTATCAGCCGTCAATATGTAGATATTGATGGATTAACAAAACGAGTAGCCATGCTGAAAGTGTATGCTGGCATGGAAGTTGACTTACTTGATGTAGTACTCGCATGTAAATATGACGGCGTTGTGTTAGAAGGCCTTGGACAAGGCAACGTCCCTCCAACAGTTGTTAAAGGTATTGAAAGTCTTTTAGAGCGCGGTATTCCTGTTATACTCGTATCCCGTTGTTTTAATGGTATCGCAGAAGGTGTTTACGGCTATGTTGGTGGTGGCAAAATGCTCGAAGACTTAGGAGCTATATTTGCAACTGGTATTAATGGTCAAAAGGCGCGATTAAAATTATTAATTGGACTAAACAAAGTTGGAACTCCACTTGATTTAAAGGACTTCTTCATGTAAGACTAATGTATTCAATATTCTCTTAAGTTTATGTATCTACAATTTGCTTATAATAATTCAAGATATTATGTAAATGATTGATTGCTATCTCAAAATCCGGCTGAATAACAGACAGTTGTATGAAACTTCTTTGACGTAAGTATTGGCTATCCGCATGAACATACAAACCATTTAAATTCAAATCTCTCTGTAGATTTGCCAAAGCCTTAGGAAGTTGTAACGTGATTAGCATCGGATACTGTCTAGTTGAAACTTGATAGTGCATAAATGGTAGCTGCAGCAATGTTTTAAAGCGTTGCCGTAGCTGTCCATACCTTTCCGGATAAGCTTGTAATGCTGTAGAAACATTTGCAACAAGTACTGCTGGCAATGTAAACGGAATCGCACCTTGTTGGTAATTAGCTAAATCGAGATAAGCAGGTAATGTTGAAGAAGATTTCACAACGTTTTGCGAAAAAACAAAAGCCAAACCACTGAGCGCACCAATTGCTTTTCCACTCACCGCAGTCGCTAAATAACAATCTTTTAAAGAAAATGGCATTGCTCCGAAAGAGCTAATGCAATCAATGCAAAGCTTTATATTATAACGATTAGTAAGCTGTAAAATTTCCTTTAAATCATTACATGTACCAGTCGACGTTTCTCCATGTACTGCAAGAAGCCATTGATAAGCTCTTTTTTGCAAATAAGAGTCCAACTTATTTGTATCAAAGGAACTTCCCCAATCTTGTTCAACTACATCAAAATCTAATGACCATCTCTCTGCTTGCTTTCGAAGACGTTCTCCAAACTCACCATTTGTTAATATTAGTCCACGCCCTAATTGTTGAGCCTTCAATTGCCCTAGCATAACTTCATTTGCCAATGTCCCAGTTCCTACAATTGTAGCTACATGCGCTGCTTCTGATAGTTGCAGCAATTTATTTCTCATTTGCTCAAATAATGATTGAAAGCCTAATGAACGATGAGAAAGCTCAGAATACATAAATGGTTCGTTTTGTTTTACTGGACCTGGATAAAATGTATGGCACTCCTTCGCAAGTCTTTGCTGCAAAGACTTTTCAAACTGCTGTCTCGATAGTACCATTGGTAAAAATAAAGCATCCTCTGTCCCTGTAGCAGGTGCAAATTGGGTAAATCCCATTTGCTTATAAAGTTTCTCCTCACGAGTAGTACCTGAAATAACAGCTGCCGAATAACCTTTTTCGTAGGCAAAAGCAGTTAAAGCCTGTGTCAATTTCAAAAGTACTCTTCCTGTTCGATACGCCTTCTTGACGGCAAGCAAGCGAATTTCACATAGCTTAGTACTAATCTCTTTTGATAAATACTGCTCAACCTTTCCTATCTTTTCATCAATTGAAAACGGCCTTTTCTCTCTAAATGCTAGCATGCCTATAAGTTCTATTCCTTTATAAACAACAATATACGTATTTTCATGATGAAAACGGTCCACTTTTTTTCTTTCGGAGTTAGGCTTATGCTGTGGAATTTCTTCGACAAAGGTTTCATAATTTAATCGTGCAATTTCCTCAAACTCCGCTTCTGTATGCGCAATTTTACACCAATACATATAATCACTTCCTTCTCTCTAAAGCCTCTTTAATATTTGACACATGCTTAATAAGCATAAAGCTTATTGCTACTAGTATCGGTATGTATAACAGTAATTTATCTGTATAAACAATCGCTCCAACATATAAAACAATGCCACCTAACATACTAAGTGTTAAACTTCTCGTTACAATATGCGTAATAGCTGTTCCTACAACCATCATTAAAAATAAGCTCGGAGATAATGCCAGACCTACACCTATAAAAGTTGCTACTCCTTTTCCCCCTTTAAATTTAAGCCAAAACGGAAACATATGACCAAGCATTCCTAAACAAGCACCTAGCACTATTTCCCATTCTTCGAAATGCAATAAACGTCCTGCACCGACAACGAGCGCACCTTTTAAAGAATCCCCTAAAAAAGTCCATAGAAAAGCACCTTTCCCAATTACACTGCCAGCATTTCGAGCCCCTAAGTTTTTACTTCTTTCTTCCTGTAAATTAACACCATACGCTTTTCCAACGACATATGCCGCCATAAAGTTCCCTACAATATAACTTAGAAACCAATATAATCCAAGCATTCTTTCACACCTTTTTTATCAGCTTCGATTAGAGAAATTATGTCTTATCACCATAACGCGGGGTTGATTTCCGTTCCGACTGGGCGCTTCGGCTCTTCTTTCCGTCGCTTTGACCTCTATCCGTCGCTCTGGCTCTTCCATCCGTCACTTCGACCTCTATCCGTCGCTTTGACTCTTCTTTCCGTCGCTCTAGCTCTTCCATCCGTCACTTCGACTCTTCTTTCCGTCGCTCTAGCTCTTCCATCCGTCACTTTAATAAAAGCTGTATAAGCTTACATGCCTATACAGCTCCTATTGTTATTTTGCTCTTTCTACAATTGTCTTGGCAATACACTCGCCATGGAAGCGACCATTTTCAATAAAAATTTCATTGGCATTATTTCCAGCTGCAATAACTCCTGCAATAAATAATCCTTCTACATTTGTTTCCATAGTTTCTGGATTAAAGAAAGGACGGCCCGTTTCATAATCAATAGAGACACCCATTGCTCGAATAAATGAATGATCTGGGTGATAGCCTGTCATCGCAAAAACAAAATCATTTTTTATAGTTTTCTTGCTACCATCAATTTCTACTACGACCTCATGCTCACGGATTTCCAGTATATTTGTATTGAAATGCATTTGGACTTCTTCATTTCGTACTACGCCTTCAAATTCTGGTAAAACCCACGGCTTGATGCTAGGTGAATACTCACTACCACGATAGGCCACAGTGACGCGAGCTCCAGCCTTATTCAACTCAAGCGCCGCATCTACTGCCGAATTTTTCCCACCTATGATAAGAACATCTGTATCAAAAAATTCATGTCCCTCTTTAAAGTAATGGAAGACTTTCGATAATTTCTCACCTGGGATGTTTAAATAATTCGGATGGTCATAGTAGCCTGTGGCGATCACCACATAAGGTGTTATATAAACCTCTTTATTTGTCGTTACTGTAAACACCGTTCCATTTTTTACAACGCTTTTTACCTTCTCGAAGCGGTTTACTTGAATATCCTTCAAACGCACAACTTCTCGATAATAAACTAGTGCTTGATTTCGCTTTGGTTTACGACCTTCAATAATAAAGGGCACATCACCGATAGCTAGACGTTCACTCGTACTAAAAAAAGTTTGATGCGTAGGGTAATTGTATATTGCATTTACGATATTTCCTTTTTCAATGACAATTGGCTTTAATCCACTATTTTGCAAGGCTATTGCTGCTGCTAAACCACATGGGCCTCCTCCAACAATAATTGCATCTACTTGCTGCATTTCTTGACACTCCTATCAACTTTGTATCAGCAATTTGCTCATACTTTACTTTCAATAATCGGGCTTTTACCGAATAAATCCTTATCCTTCCATTATACGCCTTCTCTCGAGTTTTGGTCGTTTATTTACCCGAAATTTTAATGTCAATAATATGACACTGTGGTCTCGCACCAAGTCGGAAAGGTAATAATGTCGTACCATAGCCGTTACTTACTAACGTCATCACACCTTCACGCTCCCTATATGAGCCATTAGGATGCACACCGTACGGGCCAATTCTAATTTGACCACCGTGTAAATGCCCACCAATCATTAAATCTGCTCTAAATTTTGCACGGACTCTTGCAAAAACACCAGGGTTATGTGAGATGAAAACAACTAGGTCTTTCTCTTCTACCTTTGCAAATGCTTCATCAAAGCTATATTTCATTGTAGATGTGTCTTCAATTGCATTTAGCCAAAAGCGGTTATTTTTAGGTAGTAATACAGCATCATTGGCGATGATTTGAACACCATGTTCCTGCAAAATACTTCGTAATCGCTCTTCACCTACTTCTCTGTCATTATTACCCCATACAAAATAAGTTGGTCCTAACGGAGTTAATAATTTTAGATTGTCATGAATACGTTGAATAGGTGTGCGTCCATCCGCAAAATCCCCACCAATAATAACAGCATCAAATTGACCATCTAACTGCTCAATCATCTGGCGGTTAATTTTGCGTAAATGTGTATCCGAAATAAAAAATAGTCGGATTTTTTCCTGTTCACCCTTTAATAGCAATTGATGATGTAAAACATTGTTTTCATGTGCCACCTTCAACATATAAAGCAGGAACGCAATGACTACTAAAACAAATAGCCCAAAATAAATCATGCCCTCACATCTCCTTACGACAGCAAAAAGACGATTCGTTGTAATGAAGAATCGCCTTTTTCCTAAATCAGACGTACGCCTCAACCATATTGGTGTTAACGTTTGTCCATTATTTTATACTAGAAAAACATCATTGCCAAAGAATGACACCCGCTTTTCTTATGGTAACTTAATCACTTGCCCAATCATTACATTATTTGAAGACATACCGTTTGCTGCACGAATTTTCGCTAGTGTTGCTTCACTGCCATCACCGTAGTGATTCAATGCAATACGATATAGATTTTCATTTGCTTTTACAGTATGGGTACCTGCTTTTGCGGATTGTTTTGCTTCTTCTGTTTTGCGTGATTCCTCAGCTTTACGCGATTCCTCAGCCTTTCGTGATTGTTCCGCTTTTCTAGCCTCTTCTGCTTGTGCTATTCTAGCTTGCTCAGCTTTTTTAGCTTCCTCGGCTTTTCTAGCTTCTTCTGCCTTCTTGGCTGCTTCGGCCTTTTTCGCTTCCTCAGTTGCCTTCTGCTCAGCTGTTACTTTCTCAGCGTCTTTCTTAGACGGTTCCTTTGCTTTATCTTTTTCCGCTTTACCTTTGTCTGCTTTATCGTCTTCTTTTGCTTTGTTTTTGTCAGTTGACACAGGTACCTCATCTTTATCCCCTGACTTAGCAATTTCTACAATTTGATCCTTAGATTTTTGTTCAGCCTCTTCAATTGTTGTTCCAGGTTCATAGAATTTTAAAAAATAGACTAATATCGATAATGGAATTAAGATAAAAATTACAAAAAGAATCGTCATTAATGGCGGTTTTCGTTTTGTATTTTTTGGCTTTTTATCGTTATTACTCCCATTTTTATTCATTCTTGAAACTCTAGATAAAGCTTGCTGTTCTTTTTGTTCTTCTTCAAAAGATTGACGATGTTCTTCGATTTTATCGCGATAATCTTCTTTACTCATTCGCCGTTCCTCCAACCTTACTACGCTTTCTATCATTCTATTATGACGAATTTTGCGAAAAAAGTAAATGACCGTCAGTTTTAGTCTAAAAAGGCTCCTCACCTAACTTAAGGTTGATTTCCGTTGCGACTCGGTGCTATTCTGGTACATTAGACGTGTTGTTTCTGAATGACAGCCTCAGAAACGGGTGCCGTCTGTGATACTATTCCTCAAGAATTCCCCCAAAATTTCACTCTAATCAACTAATCAAAGACAAACGTAACAAAATGTCATCTCAAACTTCCGGTGAATGAACCTTTAACAACCCATTAAGAGTTGCTTTAACCGACTTTCCCATGGGATCATTTCTATTTTCTTCTTTTCTTTTAAGCGTACCTTATTGATTTCATCATAATGGATTCCACAATTTTCACAACAGTTTTCCGGTTTTTTCAACAATTTTTGCCCAAAATACCCGACTAGCTGTGTGCGAATACAGTCTTTTGTCCGAGTAATTTTATGCATTTTATCGACAGCACGATATTTTTCCAGTGCTAAATGATTTAAACGCACTTTAACTTGTTCCATCGTTTCTTGTTGCAGCCAGTAATCAAGCACACGAAAAGCGGTCTCACTTAGCTCTCCATTTTTCAACATTTGTGAAGGGTGTCCTTGTTGATTTAGGAGTTCCTGATAACGATCGACATGACCAGCTGTTGGCAAATCGCCTGTTACAACAAATTTCGCAAGTTCCTCATCACCATCACTATAAAGTAATATTGCGAGAGCTGGTTGACCGTCACGCCCTGCACGGCCAATTTCCTGCATGTAATTTTCTACATTAGCTGGCATCGTTTCATGGATAACCTGACGAATATCCGGCTTATTGATACCCATCCCAAAAGCATTGGTAGCCACAATCCAGTCGAGTTCCCCGTCAATAAATTGTTGTTGAATAAACTGACGGTCTTCAGCACCGTAGCCTGCATGATATGCTGCCGCTCGTATACCAGCCTGTATAAGCGCTTCGCTATATTGTTCAGCACGCTTCCGCGAAGACATATATAATATACCCGGTCCTGACGTCTCTTTAACATGTTGCATAATCCAGTGTGTTTTATCTACCCTATCCTCAAATACAACACGCCCAAGATGAATATTAGGCCGATCCACATTGTACAAAAACTCAAATGGTGTATCTAGCGACAATGTATCTCGTATATCATTGACTACTTTATTCGTCGCAGTCGCTGATAATGCTAAAACCGGTGGACGATTTACTTGTAAAAACCATTGTCCAATTCGTAAATAATCTGGTCGAAAATCAAAGCCCCACTGAGAAATACAGTGTGCCTCGTCCACTACGATTAGTCCTAGCTGCATTTGTGAAAGCTTGTCTTGAACTTGTTGCTGTAAAAGCATCTCTGGTGACGTAAAGATAAAACGATACTGCTCTAAAAAATGTAATACATATCGTTTTTCACTTACGGTTAAAAATGAATTTAAGGCAACCACTCTCTTTTCACCAAAGCGTTTTAGCTCCTCTACCTGATCCTGCATTAGAGAAAGTAAAGGAGAAACAATTAAAACTGGCTTCTGCAAGATATATCCTGGTAGCTGATAACAAAGTGATTTCCCCATTCCTGTTGGTAATAAAGCAATAACATCTTTTTCTTCTAGGATTGCTTCAATGACCTCTTTTTGGCCTGGACGAAATGTTGTATAGCCAAAATACTTTGCTAACGTTTGTTCAAGTTCCATTTATACTTCTCCTTTCGCGAGGACAAGCCTTAACTGGAAATAACTCATACCTTCAACTACTTCATGCAATGTTTTCAATTTTTTGGTTTGATAGTGTTTCGATGCCTGCCAAACTTTTTCCGCTTCTTCATAAGAGACGAATGGACCAATCGAAAAGTTCGGTTCATTCATGGCTAATTCCACCAAATGATCCTCAATTGTACTTTGTTTTAGTTTCCTTATTTGCACAATCTGTTCAATTGAAAAGCCTTGCTCATATAAATGTGCTGTTTGCTGCGTTGAATCGGTTAGTAATGCTTTTACTCTTATTCCCTCTGTCGTTTTTCCAAGTAATGGATAATCATTTGTCTGATGAACTGCATTTAATAACGTATGTAGCAATTCTATAAACGCTAGTTGACTATCTAAAACTGTTTCCTGACGTTCACTGGCAAGCTGTTGCCACGTCCATCCTGGTAAACTATGACCACTCAACCGATAGAGGACAAGCTGTTTGTTGGCCTCTGATAAAGGTAACACAGAAAGCACCTGTTCGCATTCCTCCAATAATTGCTGCTGTAAAAGCCCATCTTGATAGTTATGCTCGACTAAAAATGTACGAACCCAAGACTGAATATTCGTATCCCTACTAATAGGAGAAAATGAACGAACCCCACCACTTTGAAAAGATAAACTTTGTACAATTAACGAGAACCTCGCAAAAAATACATGCTCATTTCCCCTATAGTGCCATCCGTCAAATAAAAAACCAGGCGTCTGCTCCGCTCGTTGTAAACCTAGCTTTTTCATGGAATAGTGACCAGATTCTTGCATAGTTAACCAACTATTTTGTAAAAATGAAGTTACGGCTTCATCAAATGTCTTCCTAGGTAACTTAGGTAAGAGCCCAAAATAATTATGTAATTGAAATAGGCCGATGTCTTGAATTGTCTGACCTGAGCGCTTTCCTCTTAATACGTGATAAGCAGCAGAAATTGTTCGTTCGTTATTTAGTTTTTGAAAGATTTGCAATAAAATTTGATGAAACATAGACGCAAATTCCTCCAATTTAATAGTATTTATGTTGAAAAGTAAGATAAACATCTTTAAAATGAGTATGAAGCTTTGTAGGAACATGTAAAAGGAGAGAATGAAAAATGGCTAAATTCACAATTGTTGATAAAGATACATGCATCGCTTGTGGCGCTTGCGGAGCCGCAGCACCAGATATTTATGACTATGATGATGAAGGGATTGCCTTCGTTATTTTAGATGATAACATGGGAACTGCTGAAGTTCCAGAAGATCTACTAGAAGACATGCAAGATGCTTTCGAAGGATGCCCAACTGACTCAATCAAAGTAGCAGATGAAACTTTTGATGGCGATTCATTAAAATTCGAATAGTTTTTATACTTCATTAGTATCTATAAAGGCATCCTTAACTGGGTGCCTTTATTTGATTCCTCGTGACAAACACTAAAGTTAATCTCCCATGGGATATACATACATCTACTGGATTCGTCTCTAACATAGCAGAGATGAATTTTTTTTGTACTTTCCAACGTAAAGTTTGTCACTCTTTTCATCTTGTTATTGCAACCATTTTTTATGTATGATAAGATTTTAGTAGTTGGTACTAATAACAGATATTATTTCGTAAAGGGGTTCTTATAGATGATGGATAATTTACTACAATTAAAAGATAAGAATATTGTCGTAATGGGCGTGGCAAACGATCGAAGTATTGCTTGGGGTATCGCAAAACGTTTATTTGATGTAGGTGCAAATGTTATTTTCACATATCGTCAAGAACGTTCATTAAAAAAATTACAAAAACAATTAGAAAATATCGGTCAATCTGATTCACTGATCGTACAATGTGATGTCAACAGCGACGAAAGTACAAAAGCAGCTTTCGATGAAATCGGTACAAAAGTAGGCGTTATCCACGGTATCGTGCATTCAGTGGCATTTGCCAATGCAGAAGATTTACACAATCGCTTCTTAGATACAACTCGTGATGGCTATGCATTTGCACAAGATACAAGCGCCTATTCTCTTATTTCAGCAGCAAAGGCCGCACATCCTTATATGACTGAAGGCGGTTCTATCGTAACAATGAGTTACTTAGGAGCAGAGCGTGTCCTTGATGGTTACAACGTAATGGGTGTAGCGAAAGCTGCATTAGAAGCATCTATGCGCTATCTTGCTGCAGATGTTGGTAAAGATAATATTCGCGTTAATGCTATCTCAGCTGGAGCGATTCGTACACTTGCTGCAAAAGGCGTTCCTTCTTTCAATACAATTTTACACAAAATTGAAGAAACAGCTCCATTAAAACGTAATGTTCAACAAGACGAAGTGGCAGATATGACAATCGTGATGCTTTCTCACTTATCACGCGGTGTGACAGGCGAAACGATTTACATCGACGCAGGCTACAATATTATGGGATAAATTCAAAGAAGCATGGAAGATCGTCATTGATCTCTCATGCTTCTTTGTTTCGTATTGTACTTCAGCTTTTCACAACTGTTATTTTAGTACCTTTGGGGCTGGATATTCAAAGCCCTTTGTATCCACTTCTACTTTTTTCATCTGCTGATCTTTTAATGGTTTTTCACCATCTCGTTCAGCAGCAGCTATAGCATCTACTGTTTCCATCCCCTCGATCACTTTTCCAAAGGCAGCATAATCACCATCCAGCTGCGGTGTATCCTTTACCATAATGAAAAATTGAGATCCTCCAGAATTCAGATCCTGCGAACGAGCCATTGAAATGACACCACGTTCATGCTTCAAATCATTTTTAAAACCATTTTTTGAAAACTCACCTTCTATCGAATAGCCTGGGCCACCCGTACCATTCCCTGAAGGATCTCCACCTTGAATCATAAAATCAGGGACAACTCGATGGAAAATAAGACCATCATAAAAACCTTTTTTAACTAAGGAAATAAAATTAGCTACCGTATTCGGCGCTGTAGAAGGCTCTAATTCGATAACGATTTTTTCATCATTGTTCATCGTAATCGTCACAATTGGCTTTTCCTTCACTTTTGATGAATAATCCGTATTTCCTTCCGATTGCCCACTTTCTTTAGCAGCTCCACAACCCGTCAAAACAAATGCTACCGCCAAAAAAGCAAAGACAGTAAAAAATCCTTTATTACGCGCGAACATATTCTTTCAACTCCTCTTGATCACTAGTCTACTCATTATATTATCAAATAGTTTACGACAAATCATTTTTATATTAATTACTCAAACTTCGCACCAATATAAATCGGTTTAATCATTGAGCTTGTTTGGTTCTTTACAATTTCAATAGGATTCTTG
>NZ_LITM01000002.1:692983-713031 GCF_001275675.1 Lysinibacillus sp. FJAT-14745
CAGCAATGGATCGCCAGCCTTCCTAATTATATCAAGGCTTATTTGTCGATTTCAGTCTGCGAAGTTTGAGTTAATTAATGCAGATGACTATATTTATGGATGCGAACAAGAAAAATAAATAAGCTAAACAAAAAATACTATTCCTAGTGCCCTGCTGCAATGCGTTGTTGTTTAGCAATAATCATCTTTAATAATGAAGACAGCAAGCATGCAACGACTAAAAATACAGCAATCATTGCAATAACGCCTCCCCAGCCGTAATGCAGCCAGAATATCCCTCCTACCGTTCCTCCAACACTCGAACCAAAATAATAGAAAAATAAATAGAGAGAAGATGCTTGTGCTTTATCATGAGTGGCTCGTTTACTTACCCAGCCACTGGCAATCGAGTGCGCTGCAAAAAAGCCAAATGTAAAGATTGTAATCCCTAAAATTTTCAAACTAAGTAGCCCATTTAATGTAAATATCGCCCCTATAAGCATGATCGCAATGGACAATAACAGCATCTTTTGACGGCCATATTGATCGGCAAGACTACCGAACCAAGCAGAGCTAAATGTACCTACTAAGTAAATAACAAAAATCCAACCAACAATCGTAGCACTTAAATTATAAGGTGGCGCCATCAATTTAAAGCCAATGTAGTTATAAAGAGTCACAAAGCTTCCCATTAATACAAAGCTAATACCAAAAAGACAAAGCATAGATGGGTCCTTTAAATGTTGAACAAGAGATGTCGTCAATGATTTTATCTGCAATGGTCGTGCTGTAAAATGCTTGGAGTTAGGTAGCATCCAGATAAATAACACACTAATCATAAGACTGATAACACCCAGTACAATCATCCCCACTTGCCAATTGTAAAGATCTGTTAATGTCCCTATAATCACTCGTCCACTAAGTCCACCTACCGAATTACCACTTATGTATAAGCCCATTGCAATACCTAAACTAGATGGATCCATTTCCTCTCCTATATAAGCCATCGCAATTGCTGGCAATCCTGCAAAAACGACTCCCTGTATAACACGTAATACTAATATCGTTTCAAAATTAGGAGAAAAGGCAAGTGCAAGCGTAATAATAGATGCCGAAAAAATAGAAATCGTCATCAAAGATTTCCTGCCCCATGCCTCTGACAATGAGCCAACAATAATCATACTGATGGATAACGAAAAGGTTGTCACAGAAAGCGTTAAACTCGCAACTGCCGGTGATACATGAAACTCTTTCGCAAACGTTGGTAATAATGGCTGTGATACATATAAGTTAGCGAAAGTGATAAAACCTGCTAAAAATAAAGCCCAGTTTGCTTTACGAAACGACTTTGTCCCCTTTTGAATGTAATCCATTTCTCTCTCTCCTGACGTTCTTCCAAATCTACTATTATTCTAATACAACGATCTTCAAAACACACGATAGTTTGTCAAAAAATAGACAAATTTGCCACCGTGACATCCGCTGGAGGCTTTAGGCCAACACGAGGTTGGTCACTCAGTTGCCACAGGACGTGGCGTTATTAGACTGAGTCCCTCTATTTCAGCGGATGTTTGGACAACCGCTGAAAGAATTTAAATCATTGCCATAACGTGTTGTTGATTTCCGTTCCGACTGGGCGCTTTGCCGCTGACGCGCAGTTAAAACATTGTTGCTGTCGCTTCGCTTTCGCACAGAGCAAAGCTTCCTGGGGGCGTCGGGGCAACAAATGTTTTCTGTGCGAAAGCGTAGTGCAACGTAGCGGCTGCGACAGATGGTTTTTGTGCGAAGCGTAGTGCAAACGTAGCGGCTGCGATAGGATGTTGGTCACGAAGGCGTTATCACAGGACGTGATGCTTTTAACCTTCGTTCCTCTATTGCCGATCCCCAAGGAGTCGCCCTGTCTCCACTCCAATCAACCTATATGGCATACGTTTTAACAAATGTCATCCACAACATTTGGTGATGAGCCCACTATTTTTAGTGTTGAGTGCATTATTCTATTTGATAATCTTCCCGTGATTGCAATTACATATCTTCAAATAAATTTCTATTTTGAGTTAACAAATATTGTGTTACAGTGAAAGTAATCATCTAGCAAACATTGGCAATTTGAGCTCCGATGACTAAACTATTTTCATTGTACAGACTTGGAGGGATTTTTTATGAAAATTATTGAAGCTTTATCGATTTCAGCACCCTATATCCATCTCGCATTAAAGGAAGAAGCAATCGTGGCTGTCGTTGAGAAGGAAAGTGAAACAGTTGTAAAATATTTAGCTGGCAAACGTGTAGATTCAGGCTATCAAGATGGACAAAAAGTAAATGCTAATGACCAAAATGTTTTCATTGCCTTTAATGGAAAAAACGCAGATGTCGTTATACCAAAGGATGTATACGGAGTTGCCATCAATGCTTTTTCATTTCCAATCCGTGAAAATGGTAAAGTCGTAGGTGCTCTAGCATTTGGACTGCCAATCGACAATGAGCTTAAACTCGAGGACTTTATGGGTACAATGGATAGCATTGTAAACAGCCTACAAGACAAAGTACATACTATTGCCTCACATTCAGAGGAATTAGCAGCAACAAGTGAGGAAATTAACAAACAAGCACAGCACGCCCTTGAAGATTCGGAGAAAACAAATGAAGTAACAGATTTAATAAAAAACATTTCTCGCCAAACAAATTTACTCGGCTTAAATGCATCTATTGAGGCGGCTCGTGCGGGTCAGCATGGCGCTGGCTTTAACATCGTAGCGCAGGAAGTTAGAAAGCTCTCTTTTGAAACATCAAGCGCCACTGAAAATATTGAAGCATCCTTACGAAATATAAATAGAAACCTTGATAACCTTAAGCAAAATATGGGGCAAATCAATGACGCAACAAACGAACAGGCTCAACTCGTTCAAGATTTTAGTGAAATTATTGAGGAGTTATCAGTTCTAAGTCGTGAAATGAAGGGCTTTATGCATGATGCCTTAAAATAATAAAGAGGTGAAGAATATTGCAAATTACAATTAATCCGGAATTATCTTTACGTCCTGTCGTATTAGAAGATGCTAATGCTCTCTTTGCTTTAACAGATGCATCACGAGCATATTTACGTGAATGGTTGCCGTGGTTGGATTTTACGAAAGAAGTAGCCGATACAACGGCGTATATTGAAGGCTGTATAAAAGGATACGAAGCTAAAAGCAGCCTCTCTCTTGCCATCATTTTTCGCAATGAAATAGTAGGCATTGCTGGTTTTAATACTATCAATCATAGCAATAAAATTGCTGCTATTGGCTACTGGCTCAGTGAGGGAGTTCAAGGGCATGGTATTATGACAAAGACCGTACAGGCATTATTACAATATGCGTTTGAGGATTTACAGCTCAACAAGGTCGAAATTCGTGCTGCTGAGGGCAACGAAAAGAGCCGTGCCATCCCCGAGCGCCTAGGCTTTACAAAAGAAGGAACGATTCGTGCAGCAGAGTGGCTATATGATCATTATGTAGACCATGTTGCTTACGGTATGCTCGCTAGTGAGTGGAAACAAATTAAGGAAAAATAAAAATAGTAGCCGCCCGATATCAGGCGGCTACTATTTTTATTTTTGTTCAACTGCTTCTTTTATCTCGTCTTGCGTTTCATTAGCTATAGCTGATGCTTGCTTTCCTAAGCCTACTGCTATTTGCTCTAGCTCAGGACGCAATGTATGCTTACCTGCATAGCTTTCAATTAGTTCCTTCACGTCAATCCCCGAAGTCTCCTTCAACGATTCCTGTAATGTCGACATTAAATTTGTTGCATAGGCCGTTACTTTGTTAGCACCGCCTCCGCCTTCCCCACCGCCAGTATCGACAACTGTAATCTTATCGATATTGCCAAGTGGACTCGCAAGCTCTTTCGCATATTCTGGCATCATACGTACAATCATATCAAGGACAGCTGCTTGACCATAGTATTCGAAGGCTTCCGCAATTTTACGTTTTGCCTCGGCCTCTGCAAGACCTCGAAGACGAATAATATCCGCATCTGTTTCCCCTTTTGCACGCTCAGCATCCGCTTTCGCAAGACCGTCCAAACGAATTTTCTCTGCTTCTGCTTGTGCCAATGATTCGATACGGTATTTCTCCGCATCTGCCTGCGCTAGTTCACGCATTTTGGCAGCCACTGCATTTTGCTCGACAGCGTAACGATCAGCATCAGCCTTTTTCTTAACTTCTGAATCGTATTGCTTCTCACGACGTAAAATCTCTTTTTCTTCTAACTCAATTTGCTTTTGACGTTCGATAATGCGAATTTGCATTTCCTGTTCTGTTACTTCCTGCTTTGCACGTGCAGTTTCTAGCTCATACGCTTGGTCTGCACGAGCTTTTGCAATATCCTGCTCACGGCGATATTCAGCTACTTTTAATTGATTTTCTTTTTCCGCTTCTGCAATTTCTGTTGCACGTTCAAGCTCTGCCTTTTGTGCTTCTTTCGATGCTTCAGCACGCTTAATACGTGTTTCCTTTTCAGCATCTGCAGTAGCAATATCCGCATCACGTTTAACCTGTGCAATACGTGGCTTACCAAGCGATTCTAAGTAGCCATTTTTATCGCGTACATCTTTAATCGTAAAGGATACGATTGTTAGCCCCATCTTCGCCAAGTCCTGAGATGCAACACGTTGGACTTCCTGAGAGAATTTATCACGGTTTTTATAAATTTCCTCAACCGTCATTGAACCTAAGATCGAACGTAAATGACCTTCTAACACTTCACGCGCCTCATTTTCACGCTCTTCCTTTTGCTTCCCTAAAAATTGCTCCGCTGCCGTTGCAATTTCAGAAATGGAACCACCAATTTTAATGATAGCTGTTCCATCGGCCATAACAGGTACGCCTTGTTCTGTATACACTTCAGGTGTTGTCACATCAAGCTTACTTGACAATAAGCTTAATGGATGTGCCTGCTGGAAAATCGGGAATACAAATGTACCGCCACCACGTATAATTTTTATACGATTTCCTGACTCATCTTTATGTACATTTTTTGAGCCAAGATAGCTACCTGTCACAATCAGTGCTTCATCAGGACCCGCTGTACGATACTTAGTCACATACAGTCCAACTAGTGCGATTAAAACAAATGCTACAATCCCTATAACAATTAAAATTTCCGTTGACATATAAATATCGCTCCTTTATAAAAATTTCTTATCATAAGATCTCACAAACAGTGTTCCTTCCTTCACTTCTACAACAAGTACCGTCGTATCATAATCGATAGCCTCATTGTCAAATCCTGTTGCTCGCTTCGATATCATACCGCTAGTCGTTTCGATAACTACCTCTCCAAAACCGTCTGTCGGGATTGGAACAATAACCTTTCCTAGCTGGCCACCAAGTGATTCTTCCGTATAAGCTAACGAAACATCGGCCGATCGTAGCGGAACAAGAACAAATAAATAAAATAGTGCACTTAAAATAGCTCCGATAATACAAGCAGCAACAATGTTCCAAACGCTAGGGAAGAAGGCTAGTTTTTCTAAAATAAACCCAGTTGCTGACATCAACGTAATGAAAGATAGAATGACACTTGGATTAAAAATCGGTAGCCCCTCTCCAATGCCCTCGACAGCATCACTAAAAAACGTAAATAAAAGAGTTGCAAGGCCCCCAAATATTAATCCCACTAAAAAGATTTGCTCGAGTGAATAGCCAAATAGCGTCAAGTTGTTCACCCCTTTTCATTGTATTACCTACTATACGGATGTTGACTCTAAAAGGTTTCGTAATTTTTTATATTTTCTTAATTTTCGAATGATAGATTTTAGAATAGTTATCTTCTTAAAGTATTATTAACCATGTTAAAACAAAAGAAATAATGGTACCTTGCACTTGATTTACTGCGTGATTATCGTCAATCAAAGAGAGAACAGCCTGCGGAAAAAGCAAAGCAATAAATACGGCCCATCACCAAAAGTTGGGATGCAATTTGATACAATAATATTAGTTGACTGGAGTAGAGACTGGGCGACTCCTTGGGAATCAGCAATAGAGGAACGAAGCGAAGTGGCTCATCCGACACCTCCTAGAAAGCGCTCAGTCGGAACGGAAATCAACCACACGTTATTCTAGGAAAACAAAAAGCATGTCACCGATTGAGAGGAAGCCCCAATCGGCAGACATGCTTTTCTTAAGATTCTAGTACATTTAATGTGGATTGAATGCATGCAACATCTAAAAATACCTATAAACATTGATATATCAATACATCTGTGAATTTCATGTAATTTTAAACTATGCAATATAAAGCATATAAAAGTATGATTTTGGGGCGAAATGAGGCCAAATTGGGGCTAATAAAATACGGCGAGCGTGTGTACAGGAATGCGTGAGTAAGAAAGATCGAGGCTAATTGCTTCGGTCTTTTTTGTTGATCAATTATAAGAATAGCTTACTTGCCCAATGCATTTTTAATAACTTAAAAGCCCTCCACAGTTTGACTGTGGAAGGCAAATTCTCAAGCGTTAGGTATTTTAAAAAGCACATCGACTTTAAAATGTACTTAAACTTACACTTTTCCACTCTAACAACTCTTTGAAATCTTGAATAACTTTAATATCCCCTGGATCATCGCTCCATTTTAAAAATAGCAGTTTGGCAGTCTTATTTCCACTGTGATAAGTGCTTTTTACAACAGCATACTTAGTTTTATAATCATTTAATAACATATCCCCTTTAACCCTTACACATTGGCAAAATTCAAAACTTTCAGCAGCAGTTATATTATTTTCATCAGCAGCATCGATTTCTTCCTGCCAATAATCCCTAACATGTTTAATTTGGTCTAAATCAGCCTCTAATAACTCATCTGGAACATCAATTTCAAATACTACAAAATCCTCATTCTTTTCTGAACAAGCAGCTATATTCCCGAACTCTAAACCCCATATAAAATTCCCTAGATATACATAGCCATCTGTAGTGTTTGAATCAATTTCTTTCCCTTTATACTCAAACTTACTTATATTTTCATAATTTTTAGGAACTCCACTTCCACGTAACCTCATCTCATTATGAATTTTTTTTGCTTTACTTAAAGATGTACCATGAAACAATTTCATTTTTATTCCTCCATTCCATCTACTAAAATTCAACGAAATGTTAAAACATCCTTCTTTTCCCTGGAATTAAAATAATGCTAGCTTATGTTGCATCGTTCCCACTAATCTCCTGAAGATTTAAATAAAAATAACACCTGCCGTAGCAAGTGCTTTGTAAAACATCACCATAACATTGTAGACATCTTTCACCGCTAAATTTCCGGTGTGAAATCTTGTGGCTCAACATTCAGCCGCCCAAATACATCTGCTCAAATTTGGAGACACTTCAAATTTTACTATTCCTCATTTTTTGGAAACCCCTCAAACACTCAAAACTTCTGATTCACTTTTTATTACCGTATCATACAATTCTTGTGCGTGAATGTTAATGGTTTTTACTTCATCTTCCATTCTTTTAAACAATGGATAGAAAGCCATATCAATTAAACGCACCGTATCTTGAATTTCTTGAATAGACATGTATGCCATGCCACGATCCTCATGCCGTCGATTTTCAGTGATTTCATCAATTCTATTCATTAAATTAGCTACCGCCTGTTGTACAACTCGTAAATCAATCATTTGTACAGATAATCCCGAAGCATCGTTACTATTTTCGAGTACTACTTTTTCTAATAAGTGTTGTGTTTGTTGCTGCATGTTTTCATTCCCCTTTATCGTCTATGTTTTATTTAGTTGCGACTGCATTCAAAAGTAATTGTTTGTTACGATCAGACATTACACGCCATTCTTTAACCGTTACTTTCATTTGCATTCACTTCCTTTCTTATTAAAATACTTCTGTTGGTCCATTACGTTCTGATAGCCAATTGTAGAAAGGTACTGGACGTACATTTACAGGCTTTTTCTTCATATATGATGTGTTTGTTGTTGGATGCTTACCTATGCGCTGTACTGCTTTGTTGTGAGCCCCTACGAATACTGCACGTAATGTCTTTGTAACTGTCAGAACCCCTTCTTTAATATCGTTAGCCATTTTAAAAATGATGTTCTTGGCCAATATGAATTCCTGAATGTTACTTACATTGGATCCTAGTACCACTTTATGCAGCTCGTCTTTGAAAATGTCCGAAAGTGGAAGTGAATGCATAAAATCGTAAAGCATTTGCTGGTACTCATTCATGTACTCTTTGCTTCCCTCTATTTCAGTATGTGCACTGCTATAAACGGCTTGTAATGAAATGGCATCACTTTGTATCACCTCTTGTTCAGAAGGCTTGTCAGAGCTACCACATGGTTCTGATTGACACGGCAAAATAATATAAATGTTTGCTCCACTGCCTCCCTTTACCTTAGTAGTTTTCTGTTTCTTGATTATCCCTAGTGATTCCAATTTTGAAATAGCACGGTAAACTGTCTTTGTGCTGATCTCCAATGCTGCAGCAATTGTTGCAGCTTTCAAATGACATGCTCCTGGATAATTAAGAGCATGTGAAGCGAGTTTATAAACAATGGCACGCTCTGATTCAGTTAGGTCATAGTAATGTTGCTGGATATGCTGTTCAACGTACTGATCCATTTCTTGTACTGAATTGAATGTTTCATATTGTGATAAATATTCAAACGCTACCATTGTTCTCACCTCACTTTCTATCACCGGTATACCTCTACTTAAATACCTTACGTAAATTTTCACGCATCTGTTTTACTTCTAATTCTGTAAGTAGACGATGATATCTCATAATCCACTTCAACCGATTCTGATACTTCCGGACATCCTTAATTGCATCGTGTTGTTTCATCTTCGAATTAATGTACTTCTGGCGTTGTTGAATGGTTTTCGATTGAGCTTTAATACACAATGTCACACCCCCTTTCTGCAGCATATCGGCTATTTCTTGTCCATTCACCGACTAACCTTTGATGGTTAAATCCACATTGCTTTTTTATCACGATTAACTCTACAAGGTTAATATATCACTTTAAAAAGTTAATGTAAAGTTAAATTTTAACCTTACAAGGTCACTTTTTTATTTTTATTAAAACTATTTATCATCAAAAGTGTTATAATTAACCTTAGAAAGGGGTTTTTAAATGGTTATAAAATCAAATTTAAGAATTTTAATGGCTGAACATCGTATTGATGGAATTTCAGAATTAATGGAGAAGTCGGGGCTTAGTAGAAATGCTATTAATCGGTTATACAAGGGAACTGATGAAGAAATGAAATCAACAAATTTAAAAACGCTTATCACACTATGCGAGGTTTTTGATTGTAAGCTATCTGATCTATTGGAATTCACCCCTGATTCTAAAGAGTAAACGAAAAAACACTCTCGGCTTTTGCAGCTGAAAGTGTTTTTATTTTGTTTTAAATTTATTATGCACAGGAATTTAAGAAATGTTATTAAAAAAATTATCAAAACGTTTTTTTACCTATCAATTCTTTTGTATAATCAATTAAATTATCATAATGAAATATTCTAGCAAGTGATTCATTTCTTCTCACTTCATATGTTTTCCGTGGATTTACCTCATAGTGTTTTCTTCTACCAGCTATTACAACATAATGCCTTCTACCCTCATCATTTTCTAAAAACTCCTCTGGTAATGCTACACCAGGCTTGGTAGCTCTTCTAAACTCATTTGACAAATAACTAAAATTTCTATTCAAAGCACTTTTCCAATCTCTAACTTGATTTAACCCTTTTCTGTATGATTCTGCATAATGACAGTTAGCCATAAAGGAAGGGTTTGAAGGATCTTCTAACTCTATAAAAACAAACTCATATCCTCCTGATCCTTTACCAACCAGTAAATAATCTACTACATGTCCGCCAATATTAAATTCTTTGAAAAGAAATGCTCCATGATGGCCAAAGTTATAAAATTTGAAAAGAGAGGCGATTAACAGATAATATTCGTTGTTGTTGATGAAGTTTAACATTTCCCTCTCTCCAGGATTTGAACTTAATAATACCTGGTACTCATTGCAAATATCGTTTATTTTTCCGATATCGCCTAATTCCACTATATCTAAATAGTTATTAGGAAAAAGATGTTTATAATGTCGTGCTGCTTTAGGATACTCTCTAAATTTATTGGATCTACGAAGCCTACCTTTATTTTCTGTTTTTTTAACTTCCTCATATAAATTCATCTCTTCTTCACTTAAAACTGTATAATCCTTATTCTTATATAGTTTCAAAAAGAACACCTCTTTCAATGTTTAGTTTCATTTATTCTCTAATTATTATTTTCACTTTTATCATACTTCGAATAAAAAGCCACACCTAGTTAGATGTGACTCAAATACTTGTTAGTTATCAAAAGTGTCTTGTGTTGGAAAATCTTCATGTCCAGCATACATTGCATAACCTGCGTAGTTAGCATATCTAGCATAACCTGCCCTTTTTGCATAAGGACTAAATCCTGAACGTTTTATTCTTTTCTTACTCTTATGGGTAATCAATCTGTTATTACTCATAATCTCACCTAAGTAATGACCATTTCTATCATATACTTCTGTTCCATAAAATCTGCCGACATGTTTACCTTTGTATGTCCATAAGTCCGAGCCATCTTTATAACCGAAAAATTTACCTTTCCATGTCCATAACCATTCCATACCAACACCTCCTGTCCACACTAATCATAAACTGGAAATCATTAACTGTGTAATAGGATTTTGACATAATAAAAAGCAACCACATTTCTGCAGTTGCTTAATTATATATATTAATTATAAAGAGCATGTTTTAAAAGATTAAAAGAAAAAATGATTAAGATTCAAAATTTACGGTATCACGCTTACTCCCCCAATGGATTTCAGCATTTCAACGGTAGGACATTACAGTGGGACATATAATAATACTGCAGGTAGATAGCTAATACCTTGCCTGACGATGTGCCAGCGCATATTGCACTTGAAATTAAATCAGGTATCGAGAATCTAAAGGTAATGTCCAAAACTGCTTCTGCGCAAGCTATTAAAAAGGAAAAGGATATGTATGATATTGCCGATGAAATCCGTGAATTGAAGGATTTATTAGATGATGGATTAATCACCGAAAAAGAATTTGACGCGAAGAAAAAACAATTATTAGGGATATAAAAGGGGAATTAAAAAATGAGTGGGCTTTTTTATTATCAAAAATACAAGGTTTTTATCATGGTAAATAAGTCCCTTATTGTTTAAAGTTGTTTCTGTAGGTTTTTTTAAGTAATTACCTTATATAATTTTAAGGAGGATACAAAAGTGATAAAGTTATTGAAAAAAGGTTTTATTTTCCTGTCATTAATGCTATTCGTAATAATTAGTATTAATGTTAAGAGTGCTTCTGCAGTAGAAATTGATTATGAGGAAGGTGTTATTAATTTTAATAACACTCCTGAAAATAGTGCAGTAGTTGGGAATAGTTTAAAAAAACCTGAAAAAGGTTGGAAGAGATATGACGATAACCATGAAAAATTAATTTATGAAAAAGATACGTGGGTAAGATATACAGGAAATTCTGATGATTACAAAAAAGGAAGCATGGGTGCTAAGAAAAAGGTAACTGCTAAAATGGAGTTTTGGTTTTTAGGTAGTAAAATTAATATTATTACATACAGAGCTCCAACGTACACAAAAGATGCTGTAGTTAAAATAGACGGGATTGATCAGGGTTATCTTCAGAGTTACGGCTCTACTCAAGCTCAAACTGTAGCCTTTAAAAAAGAAGGTTTACCATTTGGTATCCATAAAGTTGAAGTGATAATAACAAATACTCCTTCTAATGTAGACACATTTACGCTTAGATTAGATGCTATTGATATTGATATAGATGGTAGTCTTGTAGATGAGGAAGCTTTGAATAATTCAATTGCTTTAGACAAAAACTCTCTAGAACTTCTAGAAGGTAGCCAAGATAAATTAAAAGCAACTGTAACTCCTGATACTGCAAAAGTAATATGGACATCTAGCGACGAATCAATTGCTATTGTAGATCAGAATGGAAATGTAACTGCCATTAAAGAAGGTATAGTTACTATTACAGCACAGGCTGAAAGTACCAATTTAAAGGCTAACTGTGTTGTTACTGTCAAGAAAAAAAATACAACTTCCCAATCCATAACAATAGACAAGAATTTTTTAGAACTTTTGGAAGGTAGCCAAGATAAGCTAATAGCAACTGTTATACCTGAAAATTCTAATGTGATATGGTCCTCTAATGATGAAGCCATTGCCACTGTTGACAAAGATGGTAATGTAACTGCCATTCGTGAAGGTGAAGCAATCATTACAGCAAAGATAGAAAACACAGATATTACAGCAACAAGTACAGTTATTGTAAAAAAATTAAACAATGAACAATCAAGTGCTATTCTAAGTATCACTTTGGTGAATGGTATTACTAAAGAATATGATGTTACTAATAAAGTATTAAATGACTATTTGAAATGGTTTGATAGTGCTCAAGGTACATCAACATTCAAATTTTCAAAAACAATTTCACCTTATAAAAAAGTTACAGAATATATCGTACATGATAAAATTGCTTCATTTGAAGTAAGAGAATATTAAACACAAAAAGCCCAGGCTCAAAATTAATTGAGTACCTGGGCCTGTCTGTGAATGAGACATTTATAGATTAACATTTCATACTATACAATTCCTGAAATCGTTGAATTTCTTTGTTCCATTTGTTCAAACATTGGTCATCTCTCCACAATTATTTTTCACAGTTGGAATATAATATATCCTCACCGCACAGAATAGTTTTTAACTGAATAAAAAGGTGGTGAGAATATGAAAGTTGAATTAAAGCTCACTTGTTCTGAATTACTTTTGGTTTTCTTTGTATTCGAAAAAATCTTCTTTTAGTTAAGAAGGGGACAATGCTAAAAGAAAAGGCATTGTCATACGGTTTAATTAACAAAATACATAAAAGCATTTTTCTTTAATTACAAACACCATGTAATAAAAAGCCACACCTTGTTAGATGTGACTGAGTTAAATATTTTAAAGGTTTCTTCTTAATAATTCTTCAGTAGCTTTAGTAATTACTTCTTGTAAAGAATGACTACTCGATGGCTTTGTTTTTGTAAATGTTAGATCATGAATAATTTCTTCATTCAAACTTATCACTTCTTGATACTTTTTTTTACCTGCATGATATTTTATAGTTACCTTTATCATCCCGTTGCGTTCTACAGCAAAAGCGTTTGTAGATACAACTTTAGATATCGATTGTCCAGGTGCTATGAAAGTATCACTGATATTATTAAATATTTCCTTATTTCTCACTGAATCATAATAACTAGGTTCAAAAAGGACTGAATCAATAATTGCCCCACTCTTACCAAAATTTTTTATAACAAGATATTCATGTATAGAAGATAGAACTTGTATATAATCTCTATAAACAACCACATATGGTCTATTCGCTTCTTCAATAGAACGTTTTGTTTGATTTAAAGCAAATACAGAAATAATAATTGCCACCAAGGGAGCAAACAGACCTAGTATTTGTGCATTCTCATTTATTATCTCCAAAATATTACCCATACATACACCTCCTGTGGTTTTTACTATATTTGCAATCGTTTTCTCATTTATTAGCTACCCTATATTAAATAGAAAAAGCCACACCTTGTTAAATGTGACTTAAATAATTTAATATTGCTTTCCTTTCCATCCTGCATCCATTACTTGAATTTTTACTTCTTCAAAATTCCCGATATTAGATCTATCTAAATAAACATTACATTGATTATTTTCATAATTCCACTCAACTTTCATGACCAGAAACTCTTTTCCAAATCCTGAATCATAAACATAATCATTAACTCTTGGTATAAAATCAGATTCAAATGATTTATATAGCGAAAAATTCTTGCTTTCATCGAAACTATCAAATGTATAATTCTCACTAAATTTTATTATCAAGTTTATTAACATTAAAAACACCTCCCATCTACCTATATCATAGGATAAATGGAATGGATTGTCATTATAAAAAGAGACTACCAATTTAGAAGTCAAAATTGGTTGTTTGCGAAACACACGTACATTTACCTGATAAATAAAAAACACCTACCGAAGTAAGTGTTTAAAATAGAATTAAATTTCGTATCGATATACTGTTGGTTCAAGATCCGAATAGATTAATTTTCCGTCCAATAAGTTATAAAGTTTGTATCCTACTTCATTTAGATGAGCATACATTTCTTTTGAAATCTCAATCTCTAATCCTACTGAATTGTCTTGGATTACAAATGACGACATATCTCCAAAGTAGAAAACTGCACTGGCTTCATTAGTTCCTTTCACTGCATCCACACAATGTAATGGATAACCAAAGAATGTATACTTTGCCCCTGCTTCTGAATTTTCTAATGTCTTCAGTGCGGCTTCTCCGTTCGGTAATGTAATAGTTTCAGCCAATTCTAACCCTGCATCATTAACAAACCAGCGCGCATTGTTTCGTACTGCTGTTGAAGGTTTTTTTGATAAGTCTCGTAAAGCTTTATTTTTATCAGTGCCTTCACTTGTAAAAACAACAGCTCGATTATACAAAGATCCTTCGTTATATGCTGCACCGGTACCGTTAAACATAAAATCAATTTCCTTCTTCACATATTCTTTCTTCATGACGTTTAAAATTAAATCTGCAACATTCACATTCATTTTTAATAAACGCTTTTTAATTCGAGATAACGAGTCAAATTCAACTGGATTTAATATCTCTGCATTCAAGCCAATCGAATTGACGGGAATTGTTTCTGTACGTTCAATTGCATTTACATGTACTTGCACATCCGAGCTTTCTATTAAAACTGGATACTGTAATTGCTCGTCTAAAGGTACAACTGTACCAAATTTACGTAGTAAGTTTTCCTGTTCTGTGTAGCCGATAATTTCATTTGCAATAACTGTAGGAACTAAAACTTTTCCGTTATTAAAATCAATTCCTAGTGATCGAAGTTCATCTGAAAGAATTTTCCCTGCTAAATAGTTACCAAATTTTTTGCGTGTTTCATTATTTTGTTGTACCATTTTTCTCATTAGATAATTTCCTCCTGTGTATTCCATATTTTCTGCACTTCGTGTCAAACTAACTTCCGTATCTTCATAGGCTGGTATTGTTACAATCGATACTTCAAATAGTTCTACTTCATGGATTGTTCGTAATGAAGGAACTACTGAGTGATCCCAAGACTCGTCCACAATTCTAAACCCAAAAGAACATTGTGAAATGTCACCGCGCTCCATTAATGCAATTAAATCTGTTCCATCTGTTGTGTTAGGGAGATCCACTTCAAATTTCAATCCATGCTGATCTTCTTCTAACTTCAATGTTCCTGATTTCGTGCGGCCTAAAATTTTCTCCCAGTTATGATTCATCAAGCAGCACACGTCATTTCCTGTAGTTAATGCCCGTTTAAACGCTCCTGGCGCAATTACCTCTTTAAACATGTCTCCTATATCTGTAGGGGAATTAAATACAGCTGCATAACCTACCGCAACATTCCCATTTCCTTCTTTTTTAGAGCGAGTTGTAATTTGTACATTTTTCATTGCTCGTCTTTCATTTACTTTCATATAAACACCTACTTCTTATTTGATTATTTTTCAACTTGAATCGTTCTCTTTTGTACTGAACGATAGAAAGTTTTGCCCTTCGATTAAGTGTTAATAAATTGAATCGAAAATAATTAGCCACATTCAACTTCACCTCCTTTAAATACGTACTGTTGTAGTACTTTGTCACAATGGAGTACTGTGACAAGGTGTGACAAAATGGCACAGCCCCTCTAAGTAGGATGAACCCAAGGCTATACATGGTTTACTACCTTTTGTCTCACTAAAAATTTTTCAAAAATTCATTTTGAGGCGCACGTTTCCATGCTCATACGGTCTACCGTAAAATGGCCAAAATTATCATTTGATAGGGGGGCTATCACCCAAGTGTGACAAAAAATAAAAAACCCACCACACACCATTGCTGGAATGTAATGAGCTTCGTGAGCTTCTAATGTTATTTAGCTTTGTATCGATTGATTGCTTTACAGCGTGTGCATTGTACTTCTAAATCACAATGGATAAGTGCAGCACCAGCTTCATATTCACGCGATGCTTTTAATAATAACTTTCCGCACTTTGTGCATCGTAGTTCTTTCATAAGTTCACCTCATTATCTTTTAGTATTGAAAGAATCACGCGTGTGTTGCTCATTCGTTTGTTCATCACTCCAATAACGTTCACTAATTACTCGTATATTGTTTATGACAGCATTCCTTAAAGTCTCATAGTCTACCTTCTGAGACTGCTCAAAATAACGTATAAACAGTTCTTTATCTTTCACGCTAATTAGTTCACATATCTCCTTGAATCGCTTGTATTGAAGCCGTATGCGTTCTAAACGTTTCTTATACGCTACCTTCTCGTCAATTATCATCAATGCAAGTGTATCCGACCTACTAGAAAGAGTTTGTTCGTTATCATACATAGACACGCCATAACTAAATTCATACAGCTGAGCAAAGTGTGCTGCTTGTCTTTTCTCCAAATAGTTTGCTAGTTTATTGGCCTGGGCATCCATCCACAATGAATACATATACTTCCTTACTTTATGTTCTAGTTCTGAAACAAAAGTATCTGAATCACTTTCAATTGCATAAGGTGTGTTAGCTGTAATAAGTGCCAATTGTTCACCGAAAGCTTCTGAAATAATAGTTTGATTCATGCAGCACACCCACCTTTCAACTAAACCTAACCGGATAGTTTGTTTGAATTAAATATTCAATTTTCACACCTGTATCAAGATTTAAAAACAATGAAATCTTTATCATAGCTGTATCTCTAATCTTTGTGTAAGTCACTGAACTTATTGGTGGATCAAACTTTAAATTGTAGACGTGATAATCTGTCAAGTATTCACTATTAGCTGACAAATACCTCGCTTCAATTAGAAAGCGTTCTGGTGTTGGTAATCTCTCAATAGCTCGTTCAATCATTTGGTGAAAGGCAACATTATCATTATCTGAATTCTCTGCTGCTAATTTGGAAATTCGATATCGTGCCAATTCTTTTACAACAGCTTTACGAATTTTTACTTTCTCTGCTCTTGTTAAGTGTTTTAATAGTTCCATTGATATCATCCTCGCTTCTTACTTTTGATAACCTATATTTCAATCACTCCAATCAAAATTATCTGGATCATTTCCGTCTTGTATCCATCGTTGGAATGCTATTTCTTTATCTCTTGGATCATAATGCAGTTTCTGGTTTGGCTGAGTTGGCTTTTTATCAGTGTTCATTTTTATAGCCAGTTCCATAAATCTCTCACGAAGCTTTTTGGCCGATAGTACATTTGTTTTCCAAAATGAATCTTCTGTTACCCAATCCATGACTTGTTTAGCTTGGTGCTTATCAACTTGATCTATTTCAATAAGCTTTCGCATATCATCAGCCCAAGTTTGCATATTGGACTTTTTGATTAAATGAGATATTCCAGCTTCATTTGCAACCACAGAAACTTTCTCATGAAAGTAAATTGCCATTTTGAAATAGGTGTTATCCTCGTCATATTTTTTTTGACGAGTAGTATTTATATCTTTTATATCTTTTATATCTTTATTACATCCCTCATTTATGAGGGTTCTCTCCACCAAATTTGAGGGTTCTCTCTCCAAATCTGAGGGTTCTCTCCTATCAGAACCGTCATTTTTGAGGGTTCTATTTTTATAGAATTTCTTTGAGTTTTTCACTTTATAAATATTTCCATAGGGTGTTCGCTTTGTGGTTATATACCCGTGTTTTTTTAATGTTGAAATATTCCGTTCAACTTTCGCCAGACTGTAACCTAACGATTCGGACATTTCAATATTTTTAACAGGCCTACCGCCAAGAACAATGCCGATAGTTTCATCATTCTCAACAATTTCTTTTGTAACTTTAGATATTAACCACAAAAACTCCCATAAAGCAGAACCAATTTTTTCGACATGTTCTGGCTCGAGTAGACCCGTGAAAACTGGAAAAAAGAAATTATCAGACATCGTCACCACCACCTTGTCAATGCCTATGTTGCTTAAACTGTACAGGTGCTCTTTTATTCATCATTTTCTAATTCAAGCTGCAAAAATGCTTGTGTAGCTTGCTCATGAGTTATGAACCCTTGTTTAAGGGCAAACATTACTTTATTTATTTTTAGACTTTTTTCCGTTAAAACTGCTAGTTTGTTTCCTTGTGGGTCTAGCTTCACCCTAACTTGAGCACCTTCATAAATTGATGAACCACGATTCCATACCGGACTTGAATCGTGCCCAACAATTTTATCTAATATATCTTTAATAGTAATAGCCTTGTATTGGTCATCCTCTTTTACTTCGATATGATCACCTTCTACTAAGTCCATGTACGAAAAACGGCCATGTACTTTGTGCACTAAGGAAACAATATCCACTCCAAAATGCACAGTTATACGACCCATTAAATATTCTTCATTCATCTTTCTCACCACTTTTTTATGACTTATTCCTATAACACACGCCGCCAAGCTGTGTATTTTCACCACTCTGAAACAACAGCTTCAATAGCTTCTAGTACTGGTTTATAAAACCACCACCTCTTGCGATTCTTTCGAACTTCACAAGCTCTAACACGTGGGTCATGGAGCAACTCTTCAGTAATATGTCTTTCTGACATACAAAGCAATTCCGACATCTTCTTTAAGTCGATTAAGAAGAAAACCTCTCTTACTTCTTCATCAAGCCGCTTCTCTATGTATTGTCGAATGGCTTGTTTATCAAGATTTACTTCAATGTTCGCTGGTAACATCTCAATTCGCTCCTCTCATAATGACAATCAAATCATTAGGCGTACATTCAAAGTAATTACAAAGCAAAGTAATTGTTTTAATATCCATGCGAGTAGTTTTTTCATGATAGATACTAGCAATTGCATTTCTGGATATACCTATTGCTTCAGAAAGTTGCGTAATATTTATGTGTTTCTGAGCCATTAACAAACGTAAATTATTTTTCACCTATACCCCTCCTTTAATAGATATCATGACAACTAAACTATACATTTCATCATCAGCAAAGCAATATATTAAACAAAACGATAACTTTCCTTGTCATTTTTACTTTTAACGAATTCTACCATAGTAATTTTAAATACACAAGTTTAATTCGCGATTAGTTAAGTTAACTTGTCATTATGCTTAATTATTGATATATTTTCATTATGGAAGGTGGTATTAAAATGATTAGAAATCGTTTAGCTGCATTAATGGCAGAAAGAGGACTAAAAATAACACGTGTAGCAAAAGATACAGGAATATCGAGGAACACCATTACTTCAATAGCTCAAAATGATAGTGAAATGATGCGAATGGAGACAATTAATACTTTGTGCAAGTACCTTGGTGTTACACCATGTGAATTTTATGAGTATGAGCCCTTAGACATTGATTTTTTTGTTGAAATCAATTCCTGTATGTATTCTTTACAAGAACGTCCGACAGATAGTTTTATTACAGAAAACCATTTAAGTATTACAACTGCTGATATAGATGTAATAATGGATGTAAAAAGGAATCAACACACTCAAAGTTTTGACCTACTTGGCAAAACTATTAATAGTGTAGAACTTCTTTTGGACAATCCAGATATATTTGCTGCTAATATTCCTTTGACAATTGAATTTGATAATGAAAATGAAAAATATATATTTATTAACGAAATCTACAACAAAATAAGTGCATCTTTTCATCAAGACATCTACAAAAATCTTGAAAATAAATTAAATCACGAACTACAATCCTATTTAATAAAAAAAATTAACGAAGATACTCTTGATAACGACGACATTTTCCAAAAGAATCTTGAAAAAGGAATCCTGCAAAGCCTAAAAGTAAATCTTCAATCAGATGTATTTAAAAAATTTTAATAGATAGTTTTTCACTACCGTCGCATGAATTTTAACTGAAATTTCAGATTTATTCTCCCGCCTTTTTAGAGTAAAAACGAAGACATG
>NZ_LITM01000002.1:714401-839299 GCF_001275675.1 Lysinibacillus sp. FJAT-14745
TTTCGTGCCTGGAATATATTACAGAAAATTCAGTTTAAACGTTAGTGTGGAATTATTTTAATGCGACACTAGTGATAGTTTTTATAACTTTTAATCTCACCTATTCCTGTACACACGCCGCCAAGCATGAAAGGAATGGACAAGGTGAAATTATATAAATCAACAAAAGAACCTGAAATTTATCACTATTTCAATGCAAACAAAGAGAAATTGTGGATGTTTCGGCATAAGTATTATGATTCGTCTGGGAAGCGGAAAGAGAAGAAGAAAAGTGGTTTTAAAACAGAAAAAGCAGCATTGAAAGCCCTACTGGAATTGAAGGCTTCAACGCTGCGAGGTGAAACTAAACATATAGAAAATGATAACCTAACTGTCGGACAATGGCTAGATATGTGGTATGAAACCAATCAAAAAAAGTGGAAAATTGCTTCACAGAAACAACGTGAAATGGCTATTCGTTTACAAATGAAGCCATTAATCGGTCATTTAAAACTACAACAGCTAACAAAAGCGATATATCAAAAACATTACATTAATGAATTAGAAAAGAAATATAAACCTAGTACGGTCAGATTACTTCACGATTTATTTAAAATTGCTATCAATGCAGCGGTAGAAGATGAAATCCTAACACGGAATAAATTGCATGGAACTGTCTTGCCTTCTCTAAGAGGAAAAGAAGCAGATAAAAATTATCTTACACCTGAGCAGTTAGGTTTATTACTAAATCATATCAAGCAACACGAAGATATTGCCTATTACAGTTTATTTTTAACGATTGCTTATACTGGTATGCGTAAAGGTGAGGCATTGGGGCTTCAATGGCGGAATATCGACTTTACAAAACAAACGATTACCATTGAGCGTCATAGAGGTAGTAATGGTGTAGACTCTACGAAAACAAAGAATAGTGAGCGTACCATTAAAATAGATGAAGTTGTTTTGCAGCAGTTGAAGAGTTATCGAACAGCTGTTAAAGCGCTGTTGTTGTCACATGGTCGGAAATTACATGACGATATTACGAAAGATGATTCCTTTATTTTTATATCACCTAATACTATCGAACCATTTGCTTCTACAGGATTAAATGCCACTTTTAACCGTATTGTAGCAACAGTTGGGTTGCCAGCTACCACTATACATGGTTTACGGCACACACACGCTACAATTTTGATGAATAATGAAATTCCTGTGAAAGCCATTGCCGAACGATTAGGGAATACGCCTGAAATAATCCATACAACATACGGGCATGTATTGAAAGAGATGGAAGATAAAATTATCGACATATTTGACCGTGCTATTGGAAATGGGGCTAAAAGTGGGGCTAGCTCATAGCTAACCCCCATTCAAAGCGCATTATATAGGCATTAACATAGCCTTTAAGATTCTAGTACATTTAAAATAGCATCAAGATCATTGACAGCAATATCTAGGCGTTCCTTTGCCTCAATATTTTGCTGTTTTAATTGACTAAACTCTAGCAAATTTTTCTCATGCTTTAATTTGATAGAAGACAAGCGTTCAATTCGCGATTCTACCTTTTCAATAGCTTGCTCACAAACAGCTGTCCATAGCTTTTCTGAATGCTGCATTTCAGTCGTTGATGGGTTGTGTTGGCGCATAATTCGTGCATATACTGCTTCGATTTGTTCAATTAGTTCTGAATAAAAATGTCGCTCAACACGAGTTGTTTGGAATGTTGGGTGCTCTACCTCTTTTGCATATGGGGTAATTTGACGTAGCAGCTTTCCAGCATTTTCTCCAAAACCATGTGATAAATTCAATACATTCATTAACTGTAAAAGTAAACGAATTTCTTCTAAATTAATAAGCTGTGAATCGATGCTTTCCTTTACCTTTAAGGATTCCATATAGCGTCGATCAAAGTGCTCAATTTCACCATTGCGTTGTTCTACTAAATGATCACCTGCATTGTCTTTTAAGCTTTTAATATAGCGAATTGCATGGCTTTTTAGCTCTTCCATCGATAGCAAGTTATCATTGTCTTGTTGTGGCTTTCCTCGTTGAACATACGCAAATGCATCCATTTTTTTGGGCCATTGTGCTGCTGGGGTTTCTTCTGAGACATTATAGCGTATATAAATTCCGTGCATTCCATATCCTCCAAGTCCATTAAACAAGTATCTCTAAAGAGAGTAAATCGAATTCGCCATTTTTTCAAGTAAAAAACTTTTAAAGATTGAAAATCTTTCTTTTGAACAGTAATTCAAAAATCCTGAATAGTCGATACTATTCAGGATTGCCTCATTTTTTATCAAGATAAAAATTTTACCACTTTATCCTCTGACAAGCTTTGTTCGTATACGGTTTGAAACATACTCCACGACTAAAATAAGCAACATTAGTCCCAATAAAATAGCTCTTACCTCTGACCACTTATAGGCATTCATAGCAAAAATAAGTGGTGCTCCTATTCCGCCAGCTCCAACTAGGCCGAGTACTGTTGCATCACGCAAATTCATATCAAAACGGTAGATCACAATAGATAAAAATAATGCCGTGAGCTGAGGCCATATTCCAAATCGGATCTTCTCCATTAATGTGCAGCGGATAGCCTCCATTGACTCAAGTACACCTTTATCTAAGTCCTCAATTACATATACATATAGCTTTGCTAGCATTCCGATAGACGTCAATGACATTGTTAGCACACCTGCAAATGGGCCAGGACCTGTTACCCTGATGAACATAAGTCCGTAAACGATTGCTGGAATAGTGCGGATGACGATTAATAACAAAAATAATAGCAACAAATTCGCCCTGCTCTATTTGAGCGTGGTGGCTTAAAACAAGAGGTAACGATTCGTGATATTGTTACAAATTATATTTACGAAAATACATTAAAAGTTCTTCGTTTATCAGGGCTCGACATCTTACTCGCCCTTGAACAGTCAGCGACTTATTTTACTGTAGAGGCGGGAGAACTGAAAGTAGCCGAGTCTTTTCTTTATCCTAAAGCACAGCCTTATAATTATGACATGTGGGAAGGTATCGAATATATTTTTGATATTTCAAAGCCTATTGGTGAGCGTGTAACTAAGCTTACTATCAATGGTGAGCCTATAAAGATGGATGAAGAATTCGACGTTGTGATGAGTAGCTATCGTGCAACTGGGGCAGGAAATTTTGATTTTTTAAGAAACCGTCCTGTCGTGAAGGAAATACAAATTGATATAACGGAGCTAATTGCAGATTATATTTTAAAACACCCATTTATTCATGCAACATGTAATAAAAATTGGCAGGTAACGTTCTAGCAAAAAAAAATTCGCTATTTTCCTGTAGGAGGATCCACCTTGGATTGCTGTCCTACAGGAGTATGGCGAAATTTTTTATCGTTCACCCTAATTAAGAATCTTGTCGTATTTGATGAATGCTTTTTCCCTCGGTAAAGGCATGAATGGATTCAATTTTACCTACTGATTTGAAATTGGCTTTGTCATAGACCTTGGCAACCTGTTCATTGATAGGCAAAATCCACAGATAATCTAACCCCTGCTTTACCGACTCTTGCTGAATATGCTGCAGAATATACCCAATCAAACCTCGACCTCGATGGCTTTCAAGTGTTGCTACACTCTCGACTCTCCCTTGATTTCCTGAGACGAAAATATTGGCAGTACAGCAAGCTGTGCCATCCAATCTTAATAAATAATACGTAAAATGCGGAGAATGATATGTTTCCTCAAAAGCTTTTTTGATTAATGCAGGCTCCCCAAATGTAGAAATGCTCATTTCTACAGCTAATGCTTCCTCCATATTTGCATCTGTTACACGTTCAATTTGTATGGCTGGATTATGAGCTAATTGCGAGTATTCACCATTCCAACACTGTACATCATCAGTAAAGCTTTCATATTGAAAGCCATGATTCTCCAATGCTTCTATACATGACTGATTTTCCTCAAGATTGTATAAATACAATCTTGGTACGAGAGATTTTGACTGATAGAAACTCTTGATTTTCTTTAAAAACATATTTGGCTCGGCAATCTTCTTCCAAATGTGTGCATGATTGGCGTCGTAATATGTTGGTATTTCCTTATTGTAAAATAATATACCTTCGTTACATGTTTCCATCTCACTAAAACTTTTAATATAATCCTTATCTAACTGCATGATATGCTCAATTTTATGCATCTTTTGTTCCTCCCTCAATCCACTTTTCATATAAATCCTCTAGCTGCCGTTCAAGCTTTTGACGTTGCTCCATAGCAAGTGTTGGCTCCTTTAATCTCATTTCGAGCTTTTCAATTTGTTCTTCAATTGGTATCTCTTTTTTAACAGCATAGGATTTTTCAGGTACTTCTTTTAGTACTGGTTCTTTTACTATTTCTAAGCGTTTTTGCCTTGCCCATTCATAATCGCCTTCAAATACTTGAATCGTTTCGTGCTCAATCCATGCAACTTTAGTAAAAATCTTTTGTAAAAAATAACGGTCATGTGAGACGCCAATAATGGTTCCTTCAAAGGACTCCAGTGTATCCTCCAATACCTCTCTCGCTTCAATATCTAAATGGTTGGTTGGTTCATCTAGCATTAATAAATTAATATCCTCATGCATTAACTGCGCTAGACGTAAGCGCATTTTTTCTCCGCCACTTAAATCCTTTACTTTTTTAAAAACGTCATAGCCATAAAATAAAAACTGAGCAAGAATATGACGTGCCTCAGCCTCAGACACAGAGACGCTCTCACGAAAGGCATCTATTAAGCGAATGGCAGGATTTTTATGCTCAAATTGCTGTGAAAGGTAGCCAATTTTAACACTTCCGCCGACATGACAAACACCGTCATTAGGTTCAACCTCACCTAACATCATTTTTAATAACGTTGATTTTCCACTGCCATTGCCACCAACAATCGCCAGTCGTTCTCCGAAGTAAACCGCTAAATTACTTTCTTTAAATAATGGTTTCTCAAATGCATGGCTAATGCCCTTCATTTGTACAACTTCTTTCCCACTACGCTCAGCCATCGTTAACGCCAAATTCATTTTCTTTTTCGTTGAAGGCTTCTTCACACGCTCTATACGGGCTAGTGCTTTTTCCATACTTTTAGCACGACGATGCAAGCCAGCGTTTGGCGGATTCGCTTCATTGGCCCATTGCTTTAAGCGCTTTATAGTTTCCTGCATTTTTTTAATTTTCTTTTGCTGTTCTTCGTATTGAGCAAATTGCTGTTCAAGCTTAGCTTCCTTTTGTTCAATAAATGCATCGTAATTGCCAATATACGTAAATGCCTCTCCATCTTCAATTTCAATTATTTTTTGAGCCATTTGATTCATAAAGTGGCGATCATGTGAGACTGCAATAACAATTCCTGCAAAGTTTCGTACATAATTTTCTAGCCATTCAATTGCCTGCATATCTAAATGGTTTGTCGGTTCATCTAATAGCAAAATAGACGGATTACTTAACAGGATTTGCCCAAGCATCACCTTCGTTTTCTCCCCACCACTTAGGCTACTAAAAGGTTGTTCAAGCAATGGTGTTATACCTAGACCGTTTGCAATCATCGCTAATTGCGCATCAATTTCATAGCCACCCAGCAGCATAAACTGTTCCTGCACATGGCCATATTGCTGAAGTACCTTATCTGTAACAGTTAACTGCATTTCCTGCTCCAGCTTTGTCATTTTTGCCTTTAATGCATAAATTTCCGCAAATGCTTCTTCCAGCACTTCCTTCACTGAGAACAAAGGATACTGTGGAATTTGATGTAAATAACCAATCGTCGCTTCCTTACTTTTTATGATTCGTCCCTTATCTGGCGTATCCAACCCAGCTAGTAACTGTAATAAAGTCGTTTTCCCACTGCCATTCACGCCAACAATAGCAACATGCTCACTTGTATTTACTTCTAATTGAAGCCCTTCAAATAAAACATTTCCACCAATATTTTTTTCTATTTGTTCAGCCTTAATTTGCATCGTTTTTTTCCTCCAATGAAACGTGCGAAAAACATCTATAGACACAAAAAAGACTGCTCGATTAACAAGCAGTCTTTTCCTCATTTGTTTGTGAAAAAGAATGGTTAATTCGCTACGTTTGATATTTGATTTTGCTTAAAAATGGACAGACCTATCCCGTTGTTCGCAAAATCGAAAGTAATCACACGTGCAAAATACATAGCTGTATCCACTTTTACACATGTTTTCGTAGCGTTTTTATTCATCCCTTTTCACCTCCGTTCAATATAATTATATTTATATTACCATAATTCAGTGAATTTGGAAAAGGAAAATTTTTCACTTCCGAATTTTTATGAATATTCAATACTCTTACTAGCTATATACTAATATAAAAATAGAAATATTTTTCTATATTATTTCGTTAATTAGTCATTTTTTCGCGGATATACGAAAAAATTTCATGGTATATTAGTCTTACTTTATATTATGAGGGTAAAAATACGGAGGAACATTTATGAAAAAATTAAGTATGCAAAACAAAATGAGCTTATTAATTGTCGCAATCATTGCATTCGTAATTATTGCAATCGGTCTAGTCAATACAAACGAAATGAAAACAACATTGCAAGCAGAATATAATACTCGTCTCACTCAAATTTTTGATTTAAGCGTACATAATTTGGATCAAACATTGCCAGGCAAATGGCATTTAAAAAACGGGGATCTTTACAAGGGAGATGCTAAAATAGCTAACGAAACAGCTATCATTGATAAATTAGGTGAATTATCTCAAGCAGCAATCACTATTTTTGCTCAAGATACACGCATTAATACAAATATTGTAGTGGATGGAAAGCGTGCGATTGGGACAACCGCTGATCCTAAAGTAGCAGAAACCGTGTTAACGCAAGGAAAAAGTTATACAGGTACTGCTGAAGTTGTCGGCGAACCCTATTTAACAAAATATGAGCCCATTAAAAATGCGGGTGGGGAAACAATTGGTATGATATTTGCAGGAGTGCCTTCTTCTGAAATTGATGCAGTGGCTCAAAAAATGCTACTTAAAATGTGTTTCCTTACAATTATCGCAGCCATTATCGCTGTTTTTGCAGGTATTTTATTCGTACGAGGGATTGTTAAGCCTTTAAAGCATTTAAACACTCAGCTCGAAACAATTTCAGCTGGGAAGGGTGATTTAACACAGGAGCTTGTTGTCAAGTCTAAGGATGAAATCGGTGAACTCGCAAATTCCTTCAATGCTATGCTCGCCACATTACGTAAAATGATGCAGCAAGTCGATAAAACAGCAAATCAAGTATCTGCCTCATCAGCTGAATTATCTGCAACAGCGAGCTCTACAACATCAACAACTGAAAATTTAACGGCCAATATGCAAGAACTAGCGAGTGGAGCAAGCACACAAAAACATAGTGCTCATGAAAATGTGGAAGCTATGCAGGATATAGCAGGAGGTATTCAACTAGTAACTGAAACAAATAGCGAGGTTTCATCTTATGCATCTGATGCCTTTGTTACTGCTAAGCACGGTGAGGAAACGGCGCAGAAGATGCAAGTACAAATGCGTGCTATGACAACGGCCGTGCAGGACAGTGCAAATTCTATCACGTCTCTTGATTCATATGCCAACAAAATTGGTGAAATTGTTGAGGTTATTCACGCAATAGCTGACCAAACTAATTTACTTGCGCTCAATGCATCCATAGAGGCAGCACGTGCTGGAGAACATGGTAAAGGCTTTGCGGTTGTAGCTGAAGAAGTTCGTAAACTAGCGGAGCAATCGAAAACATCAGCGGCAGAAATTACCGATACCATTCATACGATGCAGCAGCTAACAAAGGAAGCAAGTGAGCATATGAAACAAAGTGAACAGGAAGCCGCTTCAAGTGCAGAAATTGTTCATACAACAAGTATCGCTTTTGAAGACATTACATCCAAGGTTTTACAAGTAACAAATAAAATTCAAGAGGTTTCAAGTATTGCCGAAGAGCTCTATGCACGAATCGAACAAGCTAATGCTTCCACACAAATTATGGCTGAAATTGCAGTAGACGCACGAGAGCAATCAAAAGTAGTTACACAAATTGCAGAAGCAAATCTTGAATCCATGGAGGATATCAAAACAGCAGCCTCACAGCTTACTTATAATGCAGAGTCACTACAAGATTTAATCCATCAGTTTAAATATTAAAGCTTGTTCATATCTTTTTATTTCCTAATTTAAAGAGGCTGAGAAAATCATCAGCCTCTTTATGTTTTCACTTTTCTCACAAACATTTTAACAAACGGTACGAGGAAAACGGATACAACCAGCACCCTGAAAAGCTGAAATGCGGTGACGATCGTGACATTTGCATGTACGGAAGCAGCGATAATCCCCATTTGATCAAGCCCGCCTGGTACGATACTTAAAAAGCCTGTTTTAAAATCAAGGCTGTATAAACTCTTCATAATAAATGTTAAGCCATAAGCTGCGCCAATAAAGATACCTGCCGATACAAATGCGTAAAACACATGCTTCTTCGATAAATGTAGATCTTCTTTTTTCAATAAAAGTCCGATGTAAATGCCAAGCATTAGCTGCGCAATATGAAGTAGTGACAATGGCAATTTCGGTACGTCGATCCCTGCTATATTGATACCCATCAATAAAAACACTGGGCCAAGCATATGGCCTGTTGGAATTTTCGCCTTTTGCGCCAGCCACCCTGCTACTCCACACATAACAAGTAAAGCTATAAGGCTCCATGTATACGCCCCGTTGACAACTACGCTAGTTCCCCCAGCTCCTGACACCATTAATGGCACAAAGCCGACGATTAAAAGAACCCGTAATATTTGGAAGAACGTAATCACGACCATATCCATATCCCCTTGCTCTTCGGCAAAGGCAACAACTTGTGACATGCCACCAGGTACACAGCATGTCAACGCCGTCGCAAAATCTAAATCCGTACGTTTTGCAACTAAATAACTAACGCCAAAAAACAATACAATAAATAATATGTTTAAAACAATCATGCTTCCTATAAATTGTTTAATATCCTGCACCGCTTCTGGAGTAAAGGCAAAACCAATGGAATAGCCCGCAACGATTAAACCAAAATTACGGAAATATTTATGCCATTTCAATTGTACTTTCGTCGATAACTGAACAATTAGCACCGCCGCTATAGCTCCAAGTAACCACGGCATAGGAATATGTAATACATTAAATAAAATCGCACCTGTTAAACCAATACATAATGTAATAAACATGTGCTTGTCAAAAATAAACATAGAAGCAACCCCTCGTGACTGTATCATTCTATTATGCCGTGAACATGCCTATTTTTCTACTTCATCACTTTTTTGCAATGTTATATATCGTTAAAATTTAACCTCTTATTTATAAAATTTAACCTCTTATCCAAGATTTTCTCCAAGCCAAAATTTTCTATGCTACATTATTATTACCTGATTCAGTGATTCACCGTTGCGGAAATATGGAAAGGAGGCCTCCTATGAAATGAAAATTCATTTAACAATCAATAGTGCATTAGAAGAAACTGAGGTTCATATACATGCAAAGGAATATAACGAGCAAATTGAACGACTGATGAAGCAGCTACAAACTTCACAAACAACAATGTTAGATGGCTACTTTCAGCAAGAAATTCATATGCTAAAAATTTCAGATATTTACTCCATTTACGCAGAGGGTGCAAAAGTTTTTTTGCAGACAGAGGAACAGGAATTCGAAACGAAGCGTAAATTATATGAGCTCGAAGCACAATTAGCGAAAGACTTTGCCCGAGTCAGCAAATCGACACTCGTCAACATTAACAAAATTGCCTCTATTCAAATGGGTAAAATCGGTACAACAGAACTGATTTTAGAAAACGACGTGTCCGTCCATGTTAGCCGTAAATATTTAAAAGAACTAAAACACCACTTAGGAATTGGGAGGGACTCATAATATGAAATTTATTCGCATGATGATTATTGGAATACTCATATCACTTAGCTCTTCCTACGTCTTAGTAACATTAAGTGTCATATCTAATAACGCTATGATGACAGGGCCGGAATTACTTGAACAAATTATCATTGCCGCCATACTTGGAGCTGTAATAGGTCTACTATCCATGATCTATGACATTGAGCGTTTACCTTTTATTGTTCAGTTTATTTTACATGTAATTGCCGTTACGCTGTGTGTGTTGATTGCAGGCTATTTCGGGCGCTGGTTTGAACATTCAAGCATTTCGTCTATTTTTATAAGCGAAGCTATTATTTTCTTTTTCGCTTGGTGCATTATTTATGTAATCCAAAAAAATGATATTGCAAAAATCAATCAAGAAATTCAAAAAAGAAAGGAATAAAACAATATGACCTTTGCTATACAAGTTGAAAATCTATGTAAGCAATATGGCGATCAACAAGCCGTAAAGGGTATTTCATTTACGGTCGAACAAGGCTCCCTCTTCGCCTTTTTAGGTGCGAATGGTGCAGGAAAATCAACGACCATTGAAATACTTTGTACATTATTAAAAAAATCAAGCGGTACTGTAAAAGTTAATGGCTATACACTTGATGCAAGTAATGACAATGCGGAAATTCGAAAATCCATTGGTGTCGTATTCCAGCAAAGTCTACTAGATGAACGATTAACGGTGCGGGAAAATATAATTCACCGTGGTAAAACTTATGGCTTATCGAAACAACAATTGAACGAAAATTATCAATTCGTTTCAACATATTTACATTTAGCTGATATAGAAAAACGCAAATACGGGACTTTATCAGGTGGTCAAAAAAGGCGTGCTGACATCGCTCGAGCCCTTATCCATCGACCGAAAATATTGTTTTTAGATGAACCAACAACTGGACTTGATCCACAAACGCGGCAATTCGTTTGGCAAGCGATTAAGCAGCTTCAGCTAGAAACGAACATGACTGTTTTTTTAACAACGCATTATATGGAGGAAGCGGCAGTCGCTCATCAAGTCATCGTCTTAAAAGAAGGAGCCATTGTTGCTGAAGGCACACCAGATGCACTTAAAACAAAATACGCCTATGATTCAATGGCAATTGTTTTTCATAATAATTCTGAAGGAATACAGTGGCTCGAGGAAAATGCCATCTCCTATACAGAAAATCTAGGTATTTTCTCCATCCGAGTTGAATCGACACTTCATGCTTTAACGCTATTAAAAAAAGCGGAGTCGCTTATTGCTTCATTTGAAGTAATCAAAGGTACGATGGATGATGTCTTTCTTCATATTATGTCCGAGGGAGGTGTAGCTTAATGGAAGCGTTATTTAGCTTAGTAAAACGAAATAACAAAGTTTTCAGACGTGATAAAACACAAGTCTTTTACTCGCTTCTTTCTGTCATTATTGTTATAGTCCTTTACGCAGTATTTCTTCAAAAATCGCAAGTAAATGCCATTGAAGCAGTGACAAAGGCTACTCCAGCGGTGGTAACAATGGTCAATGAGTGGATCGTAGCAGGTTTACTCTCTATGATCGCTGTTTCTACTACACTCGCTGCGTATGGTATTGCTGTTAGGGACCTTGAATCAAAAGCGCAAGCTGATTTTCTCACAGCCCCTATCTCGCGAGCAACTATTCAATTTAGCTATGTATTAAATGCCTTTTTCATTGGCTGTATCTTTTCCTTTATCGCCCTTATTGGCTGTGAAATATTTATCGTATCAACTGGCGGTGAACTACTAAGCTTTGGAAATTTCATGAAAGTAGTAGGCTTACTATTTTTATCTGTGTTACTTGCCAGTGTTTTTAATCTCTTCCTTGTGTTACTTGCTAACAGCCAACATTCATTTTCAACGCTCAGTACAATCGTCGGCACAGCACTCGGTTTCTTATGTGGTGTCTATGTACCTGTTGGGGCACTTCCAAGCTTTGCTCAAAATGTTATTATGTATTTCCCAATTAGCCATACAACATTACTATTACGCAATGCCTTTATGGAGAGCTCAATTTCCAAGGTTTTCGAAGGTGCGCCCGCTTCGCAGTTAGAAGAATACAAAAAAGTATATGGTATTGTCTATGACCTTCACGGAAATATACTAAGTACCTCAACAAGCATGATCATTATTATCGTCACAATTATTGTGCTAGCTATCTTATCTATCATTATTTTCAAAAAGAAAAATAAATAAACACTTTCGCACATCGTTTATAAAGCGATGTGTTTTTTATTGATTTTATTTAAACAATTTGTTATTTTAATAATATATAAGCAAACAAAATAAGTAATCGTTTGTTTTTTAGGAGGATTTTCAATGGATGTAAATGAATTATTTTGGCAAGCTTCGATTCATGACATAAAAAAAGGCTACAATGATGAAACAACACATTTCACTTGTTTGCTTTGTGGGGAAAAGATTGAAAAGGGTATTATTTATCCACATGAAGACGTTCTCTACGAGGCAGAAAAATATATGCAACATCATATTACTGCCGCACATCGATCTGTATTTCATTATTTAAATGGCCTTCATAAAAAAATGACAGGACTAACTGATCATCAAAGTCATATTTTACGCTTATTTTATGAGGGGAAAACCGATCAAGACATTAAAGAAGAATTAGAGATTGGTAGTGCAACAACGATACGTCACCATCGCTTTACCCTTAAAGAAAAAGAACGTCAAGCGAAAACCTTTCTTGCAATGATGGAGCTATTAAAAGAACAGAATCAAAAGGAAGACAGCTTTGTACCTATTCACAAAACGGCTACGATGGTCGACGATCGCTATAATATTACGATTTCTGAAGAACAGCAGCTACTTGAAAAGTACTTTCCAAACGGTATTGGCAAAGAGCTTGTCCGCTTCCCAAAACGTGAAAAACATAAAATTGTAATACTTCGTGCAATCACAAAGCTTTTCGATGAAACAAAACAGTATTCAGAAAAAGAATTAAACGAAATAATCCAACCGATATATGAGGACTATGTGCAAATACGTCGCTACTTAATCGAATACGGCTTCATGGATCGACAAGAGGATGGCAGTGCTTACTGGATAAAAAAATAAGAAAGTAGGGTTTCCAATGGACCATAAAAAAGAATTAAAGGAAATGTATAAAGAAATAAAAATCGAAGCTGGTGTTTTCACAATGACCAATCAACAAAATGGTAAAGTGTTTGTTGGTAGCTTAAATAATTTAAAACGCTTAAACGGCTTTCAATTTTCATTAAAAACAAATACACATACTAACAAAAAACTACAAGCTGATTACAACACATTCGGCAAGGATGCCTTCGTTATTGAAGTTGTGGAATATTTGAAGAAAAAAGAAGAGGGCTATTTCGATCCAAAAAAAGAGCTAGAAAAACTAGAACAAAAATGGCTCGACAAGCTTCAGCCATTTGGTGAACGTGGATATAATTAAGTAACACTGAAAAAAGAATCTGTTTTCTCCGCGATTTAGCTGGAGAAACTTGCAGATTCTTTTTTAATTTCATATATTGTGTTGTTTTGCGTGGGGATTCACCGCTTCCGGGGTATTCCATTTCGCCGGTAGATCTAATATCTACTGAACCGGAGCAGTTCTGTGGCTGACCGGAGCAGTTTTCTCTTGAAGCCGATCAGTTCTTTGGCTTACCCGAGCACCTTTCTCTAGCACCCGATCAGTTCTTTGGCTTACCCGAGCACTTTCCTATTGTACCTGATCAGTTCTTTGGCTTACCTGAGCACTTCCCACTTGCACCTGATCAGTTCTTTGGCTTACCCGAGCACTTTTCTCTTGTACCTGATCAGTTCTTTGGCTTACCTGAGCACTTCCCCTTGCACCTGATCCATTCTCTAGCTGACTCGAGCACTTTTCTCTTGTACCTGATCAGTTCTTTGGCTTACCTGAGCACTTCCCCTTGCACCTGAGTATTTCTTCGTCGGTCTGCCCCCACCTCTTTGCGCGGGGTCAACCTACTTGTTCTCTTACTTCATTTCTTCCATTAAATTAATTTCCTGTTGAGCTTTTTTCGTTAGCTTTCCGAAAACTAGCTCATACGAATGTTTGATTAAATTTTCAACTAAATCAATTGGCACGTCATTTGCATCCATATAGATTGAATTCCAATGTGTTTTATTCATATAGTAACCTGGAATAATACCTTCATAGGCTTCTCTCAACTCTTCAGCTCGATTAGGTTCGCATTTCAAAGTAAGTACTGGTCTTCCAGCACCATCTCCGCCCATCATCCCATACATTTTACCACCAATATGAAAGCGATCCGCTTGCCATTCTTCTTTATAATCATAGGTTGTCCCATTAAGCTTTAGGCAATATGCATGAATTGTTTCTTTGTTCATTATTTAACCCCATTTCGTCTAAAAATATAAAAACACACGTTCGATTATATTCATTATAATCAACAACGTGTGTTTTGGAAATAATTATTTATTTTAAATTGTCAGATGAGCCGCTTTGTAATATGGTTATTTTGTACGAAAGTGCAGCGTTAACCACACGAAACGCGTTATTACAGGACATCCTTTACTTTACGCCTCTATCAAACATGCCGATGACCTCGGTAGTTTGCAATATATTGACAAAGGCTCTGTTATCTGTTTCCTTGATCATACCTTTAACTTCAGCAAGCTGGTAGCGTGTAATGACGGTAATTAATACTTTTCGCCCTTCTCCTGAATAAGCACCCTCCGCATCCATAATAGTTACACCTCTATAAAGCTTTTTCAGTAGCTGCTGTTTTACTTCCTCGCCCTTGCTCGTAATAATCATCAGTGTCAATTTAATATGACTCGTATGAATAGTGTCGACAACCTTCCCCGTAGCATAAATCGATACGAGCGTCAGTAATGCTGCATCCCAGCTAAAAACGAAGCCAGAGATAGCTACCACGATACCATTCATCGCAGAGATTAATGTACCAAGTGGAAAATCTCGTTTACGGCTTAGTAGCATCGCTATAATATCAAAACCTCCAGAGGAACCTGCCGCACGAAAAATCATACCCATCCCTACGCCCACAATAACACCACCAAATAACGAGGCAAGAATTGGCTCTTGTGTAGCTTTATAAATCGGAATAATATACAAGCTTACCGACAAGACAACTACTGAAAGAATGGTATAGCTAATGAAACGCTTCCCTAATTTCATAACCCCTATAATAAGCAACGGCAAATTCAATAGTAAATTTAAAACTCCCGTATTCAAGGGTGTAATAATACCAAGCATGATGGCAATCCCGCTTAATCCCCCACTTAAAATTTCATGTGGAATTAACAAAAAATTGTAAGCAAAGGCGACTAATATCGATGAAAGTGTAATAACGACAATATTTCGCATAAAATTTCCCCTATCATTAACGAACGAGTTTTGTACTTCTTTCCCTTAGAATACCCAACTTATTCGTTCAAAAAACCTGGAGTATGGCACTACTGCTTTTAGCGGTAGTTATTTCTTCTGATGTTCTTTTTTCTGCTCCTCTTTTAACGGCACTTCTTTTAACGGCTCCTCTTTATTCTCTTCAGCTTTCTCCGCTACCTTATAAATACGTTCAAGCATTGGCGGATGTGTATAACGGAACCACTTTACGAGTAACTGTGGATTTACCTCACTTAAACCTGATATCGTTAGCTTTTGGAATGCAGTAACTGCGGACTCTCGATCACCAGTTAGCGAAATCGCATATTGATCAGCTCTATTTTCCTGATACCTTGAAATATAATTCGACAGAGGGCTTGAAGCAAATAATAAAACGGACGTTATGAGTAAAAACAATGGATACGAGCCTATATCACCGATTTTTTTAATTTTCAATACCTGTCCGTAACGTCCAATGAACCACCTCAAACATTTCGCTGTTAGCCATAATCCTAGCAATGTCAACAGAAGATACCCAGCAATGCCAAAATAAATATGCTTCTCAACGTAGTGTCCCATTTCATGTGCCATGATAAATAATATTTCATTATCTGTTAAACGATTTAACGTTGTATCCCATAGCACAATTCTCGAATTACTGCCAATACCCGTTACATAGGCATTTAGAGCATTTGTTTTTACTGCCATATTGACTTCATATACGTGCTCTGCAGGTATATTTGCCTGTGTAGCAAGAGACAAGATTTTCGTCTCTAGCTCTTTATTTTTTAGCGGATAAAAATCATTATATAAAGGATCAATAACTACAGGTTGAATAAACATCACAAATATTGTAAATGGAATCGTTAGAAACCATGCATATAACCACCATCTTTTGGCACTTTTTTTGATGAGCCAATAAAGGACTGACACGATGATTAAACTCATGCCAAAGTTGACCCAAAAATCAATAATGCCATCTCGCATCCATGAAGAAAACCCTTGTGTACTAATTCCATAGGTTTTGCTTAAATTGTAACGATAATAATCGAGTGGAAATAGTACAACATATAGTAAAAGTGATAATAAGAATAAGTAACTTGCATTTTGTAATAGCTTCCATTTTGATTGTGATGTTGCGACCTTTTCGAAATAACGTGATACGCCCATAATTAATATCATGAAATAGATTAACCATTCCAAAGGTGTAGCAACAAAGAATAGGAAGTTCCGTATTTTAGAATATTCACCGCTTAAGTATAGTTCTTTTTCAGACATAAACATCACAGGATCTGCAGCTGTCCCCTGCATCGCTCGTGGTATTGTACCACCACCGCTGTGGAATATATACCAATACATACACAGCACATAAACACCGAATAAAAGTAGCGCGACAATTCCCATTTTTTTCGCTATGTCATTTCCTCCCTTGTTCAACACTAAGTTCGTCCTATAGTAAGTGTAAGCCAAAATGCAAAAGTTAGAACAAATTTTTCTTTGTTTTATTTACCTTCTATTCTACGTCACACCAAAAAGAAAAATTCACTCTACTTCTCCAAACACGTAACAAGCCATGTAGATGCTAAAGCACCATGGCTTGTTCGCTATTCCTAGAAGTGTCGCGAATTTTAAAGAATATTTTTTATTACTTATCCATTACAAATGCCGTTTTGCCACGTTGATCTTCACTTAAATAACCAGCTAATTCTAATCGATCATGCCATTCTTTTTCTATAATAGCTGCCTTTAATGCATCATCCTCTTTCGTTGATAGCTCTACCATAATCTCCCCTTGATATTGCCAAACTTCAATATCTGCCGCATAGCCGGCAAAGCTTCCTTTATATGTTGTTGCCTTTGCAGGACCATATACGACAGCTTGGGATAATGTGTTTTGGTACCATGCTTCAGAATCCCAATTTAAAATTTTCTTCGGAACGTTTTCTAAAATTAATTTTTTTGCCGCATTTGGATCCACTGCATCATAGGAAACTTTAGATGTAGTCTTTAATGACTCCTTACGACTAATCGTGAATGTCCGATTACTACCCTTAATATCCATTTCAAATTTATAGTTGGACTCTGCTCCAGTAAAACCATGACTTTCTGTTATTGCAATTGCTTCATCCAGAGGTGTCTGTAAAAATCTCTTTTTATACGTGATATCCATATTATTGCTTCCTTTATATACACGTAAACGGTGGATATAATCCTCATTTAGAAAAGCTCTATTCGGAGTATCAAAGAAATAAATCTTTACTTCATCTTTTTTTGTAGCTTGGAAAACATTAAAAATATCCGATTCAGTGAAAAGTTCAGATTTAATATTGAATTTAATTTCATTCCCTGGCTCGATTGCTGCTTTAGCTCGTGTAGAATCCAATCCAATTATGCTAACAAGTACAATACCGATTAAACAAAAATTTAGTACCCATTTCTTCATGTTATTTCCTCCTCATTTTGTAGTAATTGCAAAATAGTCGTTTCTCTATTCGTAAATGAACTGTGAAAATAGATTGTCTTAAGTGCATGTATTTTCTTAGAAAGTGCAATGATATCATCATAATCTGGATGCGTTTTATAAAAAAATTCCTTATGTTGATTTTCGGAAAATTGAATTCTATATTTGCCTTTATTCCAATATCCCGTAAAGATAACCATAGCTGTTGGCTTTTTGTGAAGTAGCTCCACTAATTTCGCTTCATTTCGCTCAGGTACAAAATAAATGAAGTTTTCACTTTCTCTTATCTTTGTCATACATTCTAGTTTAAACTCTTGCAAAATTGTTTTGGTAGACAATAAATTTTCAAGTGCCTCATAACAATTATCAAATAACGACAACAAATCATAATCTACACGTATCGCTCTTGTCGTATGCTGAAAAAGATAAGTAGCAATATCTGCTGTTTTTCCTGAGAAAGAAGATGGGAAAATGATCGGGCAGCCTGGATTTGCATTGATATATTCCGTCATTTGCTGCAATACTTCTAAATTATTGATGCGCTTCTCAACATGGCCGCTATCTATAATGGCTAGATCATAAACAGTCCCGTCCTCTATCGGCAGTGCTGCTTTTAACAAATAGGAATCCACAACATAATCGCCAGAATAAAATATCACCTCCTCGAAAAAACGAATCTTATACCAAACGCTTCCTATTAGATGCCCACTATAGCCCCATTGAAAGGCAAGGCATTTACTAACAACTATCCACTCTCCGATTGATTCTGGTTGAAAAGTTCTTGTATGTTGAAAAGACTGTTTTAATTGCTGCGCAGTCATTTTACTCATAATGATCGGCCCTCTATATCCCCATTGCTCAAGTAAAGGAATAGCACCTACATGATCTGTATGTGAATGGGAAATAAACACTGCATCAAGCTTTGCCACATGAGCTTGTGTTAAATTAGGAGGAGTCTTCTGTCGATTGTTCATCACTCCGCAATCTAGTAAAATAGCATGTCCATTATTTTCAATGAAAAAGCAGTTACGCCCATACTCACCGACCCCACCTAAAATCTCTACATTAAGCATCTGCATGTCCTCCCCGTTTTTGCAGCCAATCTAATAGAAACATGAAAATAACGGTCATGATGACTGTAATCACCGCTACAGCCATTCCTACACCAACATTTCCTTGTTCAAATTGACTGTAAATAAATGTTGCGCCAGTCTCTACTGAAGGAGGCAAAATGAGTAATCCAGCGACAAGCTCACGCATGGAGATAATAAACGTTATCATCATTCCAGCAAGAATTCCCTGTATTAATAACGGAATGATGATATGTCGATAAACCGCCCAGCTACTTCGCCCAAAAATAGCGGCTGATTGGAATATCGAAGAATCTAATTGTGATAAAGAGGACTTTATATATTGCACGGAATATGGTAAAAAAAGTACACAATACGTGACTACAACCATTGTCTTTGTGTTATAGATGGTCGCTGGTAGCCACGGTGCATTCCAAAACATGATTAACCCAACTACAAAGACAATTCCAGGAATAATATTAGGCATTAAACTAAAGAAATCTAATACTTGCTGCTTTTTCGTTTCTCCCTTTTTAATGTATAAGGCAATGAACAAGCCAATAATTGCTGTAACGACAGCTGTGATTACGGAGAAAACAACACTATTTAAAAATGCTGACAATCCAGCACTTCCACTTGTAAACACTTCCTGGTAGGAAGCAAAGCTAAAATTCCCTGCCTGCAAACCATCGCCCCTTACTTTCTGCAAAGATGTCACAATAATTGAGAAGTAAGGAATACCGATTGATAGCAAAATGATGATTCCCACAAAGAACCATGAACCGAACTTGACATACCACTTATCTTCGATTTGGCGAATAGCTGGTGTTTTTCCAGATAGCACGCTATATGTATATTTTCGTCCAATAAGATTTTGAAAATACCAGATAACGAGACAAACTGATAGTAAAAATAATGACAGTGATGTTGCCATACTAATATCAACTGGCCATCTTGAAAGGTAAGAGTGAATCTCCGTTGTAAATACTTGAAAGCCAATTCGACTACCAAACGTAGCAGGTGTTCCAAATTCAGCAAGCGTTTTGATGAAAATTAGTAAGCTCCCAAGAACATAGCTAGAAACTACTAAAGGCAAAACTATCTTCATCCAATTTCTCCAAGAGCTTCGTCCAAAAATTAATGCAGCATCTAGAAAGGAGCCATTGATTCTTAATAGCGTATTTTTCAGCATTAAATATAAAAAAGGAAAAAGATGCAGGCTCATAATCATGACCATTCCAAATAAGGTGAAGAACGATTCAGTCATCCAAGCAGCACTTGGAAATAGCTGTTGGAGAAAGCCATTATTTTGCATGAACAATATCCATCCCATGGAGCCAATATACGGAGGTGTCATAAATGGAATGGTTAAAATAATATCTAGCCAATCGTATTTATATAAGCTTGTTTTCGTTCTTATTAACGCCATTGGGAATGCTACAATCGTAGTCCCTAAAACAACTAAAACCCCTAATAATACAGAGTTTCCAAGCGTTTGCCACATTCTTTCATTGGCAAACATTCTATTAATCTGCGAAACATCTAATTGCCCATCTTTTATAAACGTATAAAATGCAATGGCAATTAACGGTGCGATAGCAAACGTGACGACAAGTGTCAGTAAAAATCCAAAAGTTCGTCTGCCCTCCATAATCATTGATGATTCAATCCTTTCCTAGAAAAACTTCAAGGAGGCTAAAAAACCTCCCCTAACTACTTAACGAAAAATATCATTGAATTTAGTTAATACTTCAAGCTGCTTCGCTTCTGCACCTTTCCAATTCACGTTTAGCTGAGGAATTTCATCTAATGCTGCACGATCCTTAACAGGTATATCTTTGTTGCCTGGCAGTAAGTAGGCATTTGCTACAAGCTTTTGCCCTTCATCTGACAGTAAAAAATCAACGTACGCTTTTGCACTTTCTACGTTTTTTGCATCCTTCAAAATACCAACAGCTCGCGGACTGACAACTGTCCCGCTTTTTGGATAAATAATTTCTACTGGCTCACCATCAGCTTTTGCTTTATAGGCCATGTAATCTACCCCTGAAATTGTGGCATTTTTGTCACCAGTAATAACAGCATCTAACGCTTCCTTATTGGCACCATTCACCTGTAAACCATTTTCCTTCCACTTCTCCATCGTAGTCCAAGCTGTTTTTTCAGCTTCTGTATATCCGAATAGGAAGTCTACAGCAGAGCCTGACAAGCTAGGGTCTGGTATATTAATTTTATTTTGCCATTCAGCTTTTGCTAAATCTGTCCATTCTGTCGGAACCTGTTGCGTATTTTTAGTATTATAAGCAATTCCTAATGCTGAGGCACTGTAACCATAGTAATAACCTTCTGCATCTGACCAATCGCTATTGATTTTCTTGGCATTATCAGCGTCTTTATAGATTTGAAGTTGATCTGTTCCCTTTAAGCCCTCCATTGAAGCGACAGAGGCTAGTACGACAACGTCAGCTACAGGGTTATTTTTTTCCGCTTCTAAACGCGATAATATTTTGCCTGTTGTTCCTTGGAACATCTCTATTTTTATGCCTGTTTTCTCTTCAAATGCTTGTTGAATATTCGCTGCTAAACCATCAGGACCAGCAGAGTATACCGTTAAAGTTTTTTCTTCTTTTGGATTTGAACTTGCTTGATCATTCTTCTCTACCTCTTTATTTCCACAGCCTGCTAATGCTAATGTTAAAAGAATCCCAGCTGTAGCAAATAGTTTTAACCCTCGTTTTTTCAATGGTAACCCTCCAATTGATATATTTGTTTTTCATCAATAAAAACTTCAAGCTGTTTGCCATGTTCTATCGGTTCTGCTTCGTAAAAGCTCCAGTGCTTACCTTCTACCTGTGCTTGTACTAAATAACGATCACCAACAAAGGTACTTTTTACAATCATCGCTTGTTTTGCAATTGTACCTGGGCGTCGTAGTCTGGAAACTCCTTCAGGTCGCACAATATAATTACCTTTATCAAGCCAGTTCACTTTGCCGATAAAATCTGCTACATACGGTGTTGCTGGGGCGTGATAAATTTCTTCTGGTGTTCCTACTTGTGCAATTCTTCCAGCCTCCATCACGATAATTTGATCTGACATTGCCATTGCCTCTGTTTGATCATGTGTGACAAAAATTGCCTGACAATCTAACTCGTGAATAATATGCATGATTTCATCTTGCATTTTTTCTCTTAGTACTGCGTCGAGCGCTGATAATGGTTCATCAAACAAAATAAGCTGTGGATTTGTCGCTAGTGCCCTCGCTAGTGCTACTCGTTGCTGCTGTCCTCCCGATAACTCCCCTGGCTTTCGTTTTTCAAAACCCTCCATTTTCACCAATCGCATAACATGCTCCACTCGAGCCGGAATGTCCGACTTTGGAATAATACCCTTCAGGCCAAAAGCAATGTTTTGGAAAATAGTCATATGAGGCCATAATGCAAAATCTTGAAAAACCATTGCCATATTTCGCATATTTGGTTTTACATTTTTATGGAGTTTGGATGAATAAATAATTGTGTCATCAAAACGGATTTCTCCATTTGTTGGTTGTTCAAGACCTGCCAATACTTTCAATAACGTTGTTTTACCACAGCCTGATTGTCCTAAAATGGTAATGAACTTGCTATCCAGCTCCACATTGATGGGCCATAACGCTTGAGACTGTCCATATTTTTTTTCGATATTCGTTAATGAGATTTTCATCATATCCTCCTCGTTAATTACAACTATAAATTCCAGATATTTAGAAAATATTAATCTACTATTAATAACTCGTTAAAAAAAATCTAATAAACTAAAGCAAATACAAGATTTTTTCTAATTTACTTTAGGAGGATAAAATGAATAACATGAAGTTACAGGCATTTTGCCTACTCGTAGAATTAAAAAAATTAGCTCCTGTTGCCAAAGAACTTGGTCTTACAGCACCGACAGTATCCTTTCATATTCGCTCCATTGAAGAGGAATATGGCATCCGTTTATTTCGGACAAATGCAGGTGGATACCGTTTAACAGAAGCGGGAGAAGGACTCTATCATTACGCTCGCCAAATTGTACAACTACAAAAAGACATGAACCGCTTTGTCGAAAATCTTTTAGCGGGTAATATTGGGTCCATTCGTCTTGGCGCAAGCGGGCTACCTGCACATATTTTCATGCCGGATATTATCCATCTCGTTTCAACAGCTTACCCAGACATTCGAATATCGCTAGACGTAAAAACAGCACCTGAAATTGAACAAAAGGTAGCTCTTCAAGAATTAGATTTCGGGCTAATTATGGAAACAAAACAAGAAAATTCGTCTCTTATATACGAAACAATCGGCGAAGATTCCCTTGTATTAGCATTGAGTCCTACCCATGAGCTTGCAGCAAAAAAGGACATCACAAAAGCAGATGTCCTAAAAAACAAAGTATTATTGCATACATCCTCAAGTTCAACGAATCATTTTATAGAAAAATGGATGGACCCATTTCACCCATCCATTTATACGATCGAGCTAGATTCTGTCAGCACTATTAAGAAAATGCTTACTTTCGGAAAAACAATTGCATTTTTGTCAGTTGCCCTGATAGAGGATGAGTTAAAATCAGGACTTTTGATCAAAAAAGACTTACACGATGTGACACTTAATAGAAAGATTCAACTTATTTATCCTAAATCTCGTTTAGATAGCAAGATGGATGCGTTTATAAAAACTGCAATTTATGATTTAGCCAAACAATTAAAAATATAGCCTCTTATGACATAATTCCATAGTCAACATTAATAACATGGAATGGGAACTGTTTATCCCTATGAAAGGAGGGTTGTACTTGCTAACTGAGTTACTGACAGAAGATACTATACAACTCGCAAATTTTGTAAATACTTGGCAAGAAGCTATTCATTTAGCAGCAAGTCCACTTTTAAAGCACAATAAAATCGAAGAACGCTATATTGAGTCAATGATTCATTCCATCGAAAAACACGGACCTTACGTAGTCATTACACCGAAAGTAGCAATTCCACATGCACGGCACACAGAAGGAGTCAATGAGCTAGCCATGAGCCTATTAAGCTTACAAAAACCTGTTTTGTTTGGACCAGAAAAGCCTGTTTTCTTAATTATTGTCTTAGCTGCGACCGATAGTGCGTCGCATCTGCAGGCATTAGTTGACTTAACAAAGATTTTGCAAGAACCCAATCAAATCGACAGCATTATCGCCTGCCAGCATAAAGACGATATTATCAAAGAAATTCAACAAATTGTGGCAAAGGAGTAATCATAATGAAAATTTTAGTAGTGTGCGGGAATGGCTTAGGCAGTAGCTTTATTATGGAATTGAATGTAAAAAAAGCGTTAACTGAACTTGGAAAAGTTGCAGAAGTAACGCATACAGATTTAGCGTCTGCCAAGGCAGAGAAAGCGGATATTTATATTGGCGCAGAAGATATTGTCAATCAATTAGGCGAAGAGAGAGGTCATATCGTTAGTATTGTCAATATGATGAGTATTTCTGAAATTAAATCAAAGCTTAAACCACTGCTATGACTAATTAAAATTTGGATAGGATGAGGTGTTAATATGTTAGATGTTATTATGAATGACATTTTAGGAACACCAGCTATATTAGTCGGCCTATTCGCTTTTGTCGGTTTATTAATCCAAAAAAAGTCAGCTTCAACAGTTCTTTCTGGTACATTAAAAACGGTTATGGGCTTTGTTATACTTGGCGCAGGTGCAACCGTTTTAATTGGTTCTTTAAATCACTTTAGTAAAATGTTTGATCATGCATTTAATGTTCAAGGAGTTATCCCAAATAATGAAGCGATTGTAGCAGCCGCTCAAACTAGTTTCGGAACATCTACTGCCATGATCATGGTTTTCGGTATGATTTTGAATATATTATTTGCGCGATTTACGCCCTTAAAATATATATTTTTAACTGGTCATCATACATTGTTTATGGCGTGTTTAATTGCGGCATCGCTTTCGGTTGGCGGTATGAGTGGCACACCTCTTATAATTGTTGGCTCTATTATACTTGGTCTTTGTATGGTCGTATTCCCTGCCATTTTACAACCAACTGTTCGTCAAATAACCGGCAGTGATGATTTTGCTATTGGTCATTTTGGAAGTGTTGGTTATTATGTATCTGCTAAAATTGGAAAGCTCTTTGGAAACAAAGCCAAATCAACGGAAGATATAAAAGTTCCACAATCTCTTGGTTTCTTAAGAGATACATCTGTAGCTGTGTCCTTAACTATGAGTCTGTTTTTTATTATCGTTGCCCTTTTCGCAGGTCCATCCTATATTGAGACACAGTTATCTGGCGGTTCGAATTTTATCGTCTTTGCCATTATTCAAGCTATTACCTTTGCCGCTGGTGTCTATATCATTTTGGCTGGAGTGCGAATGCTAATTGCCGAGATTATTCCTGCCTTTAAAGGTATTGCAGATAAACTTGTGCCAAACACAAAGCCTGCATTAGACTGTCCTACTATTTTTCCGTTCGCACCAAATGCAGTTATTATCGGCTTCCTGTTTAGCTTTGTAGCAGGCTTAGTGTCCATGTTTATACTTCCCCTCATAGGGTTAAAAGTGATTGTACCTGGGCTTGTGCCACATTTCTTCACAGGTGCGGCCGCAGGAGTATTCGGTAATGCAACTGGCGGTAGACGCGGTGCTATGGTAGGAGCATTTGCCAACGGATTAATTATTAGCTTTATCCCCGCGATTCTACTTATCTTTATGGGTGATATCGGCTATGAAGGAACTACATTTGGCGATTCAGACTTCGGCATTGTAGGGATCATTATTATAAATGTGTTGAAATTATTTGGTGCAGTTTAAATATTATCGGATAGTAGGTCTCGTAAACACTTTAGGTGTTTACGAGGCTTTTTTAATATGCCAATAGTACTTATATCGCGATATCCCTACCTTTCTCACTATAAACATAGAGAAAATCAACTGCATAACAAACTAAATACTCAGTGATTAAAAAATAACGGGAATGATTTGAACCCATTTTCCTGTAGTAAATTGTAAATAATTTGATAACATTTAATGGTGTAATAAATATTGTCGTCTGACTTCTGACTTAGAATAACTTTTTGCCGATACAAATAGTACATACAATAGGAGGTACATAAATTGAAAAAATTATTGATTGGCTTGTGTTTAATAGCTTTATTAATAGCAGGCTGTTCAACAGCTTCACCAGAAAAAGCGAAAAATGACTATAAAATAGGTATCTTACTCTCAGATGCAGGGCTTGGTGATGAATCGTTTAATGACTCAGCTTTTAAAGGGCTTGAGAAAGCACGAGATGAGCTAGGTATTTTATTTGATTATAAAGAGGCGCCTGATGGCAATTACGAACAGAAGCTTGAGGAACTTGTTTCAGAAAAGTATAACGTTATTATTGGTCTTGGCTTCTCTGTACAGGAGGCATTAGAAAAGACTGCGAAGAAATATCCTGATCAACAATTCGTTTTTATTGACGGGCAATCAGATGTTGCAAATATCACTTCCATTACTTTTAAAGAACAGGAAGGTAGCTTTTTACTCGGAATGGTTGCAGCAATGACGAGTAAAACTGGAAAAATAGGATTTATTGGTGGTGCAAATGCTCCGGTTATCCACCATTTTGAAAACGGCTTTATTGAGGGTGCTCATTATTTTAATCCAAATATCGAAATTGTTAGTGAATATGCTGGCTCATTTGATGATACCGATGCGGGTGCCGCAATCGCAGAACGTTACATAAAGAACAAAGTAGATTTTATTTATCATGCAGCTGGATTCACAGGCTTCGGTGCTATAAAGAAAGCGGAAGAAATGGGCGTATATGCGGCCGGAGTTGATATTGATCAATTTTACATTGCAGAAAAAACTGTCGTAACATCGATGTTAAAAAATGTCGACCAAGCTGTTTTTCAAATTGCTAAAACATTAGATGAGAAAGGGAAAATTTCCGAAAAATCGTTGTCATTTGGTTTAGCTGATAATGGAGTGGGCCTAGCGGATATACGTGTTATAAAACTTACACCTGAACAACAGGCTGCTATTGAAAAAGCAAAAGAAGACATTGTCTCGGGTAAAATAAAAGTTACTGCAGAAAAGGGGAACAGCCAGTGACACTACGAAAAAAATTATTTGTGAACATCCTTATACCCATTGCCCTTGCAATGGCTATGCTTGGTTTTATTATCGTTCAAACATTTGATATACAAACAACTGCACAAGATGATACAGAATTATTACTGGCAGTGAAAGAACTTGAACAAAGTTTAGTTGTAGCAAGCCAATCATTAAACAATTACACTTTTTTAGACAGTGAGGCCAATAAAAATGAAGCTCTTTCAACTTTAAAAGAAACGAAAATAAATTTAGAAAAACTCTCAACAATTGCAAAAATATCTGAGCATAAGATAATCATCAAAAAAATCGAAGGTAAATACGACGAATTAGCAAAAGCTGCAGAAGCAGGATTTCATGCTCACAATCGTCCTGAGATAAAAAAACAAGCAATTAGAATATCCGGTATATTGAACGATATGTACTTACTGAAAAAAGAGACAAATGAATGGTATAAAGAAACGAATGATTTGGCAAAGCAAAAAATTTCTTTTATTACCACAACGGCCATCATAGGAAGTATCCTTCTAATTATTGCTACAATCGTTTTTTCATATGTCTCAACGAAAAGAATTACAAATCCGATTAATCGAATCGTGGATTGTGCACAATTGGTGGCTGCAGGGAAATTGACAATTGACACCTCTTCCCTCCCCTATAAGAAAGGCAGTCGAAATGAAATTGATCAACTAACTGAGAACTTCTCCAAAATGATTGTTAGCTTAAAAAGCACCGTACAATCCATTGATGATGTAGGTAAAAATGTTGGCCTATTTACAAAAGATGTGACAAGCTATATTGAAACCGTTAATGTAGGCAATAAACAAATTGCCGCATCAACAGACGAACTGGCAAAAGGAAGTTTAACTATCTCAGAAGATATCCAGTCAACGGCTATCCTTATGAGTACGATGACAGATCAATTTACTATTGTTCAGCAGACAAGCGATAAATCAGCAGCAAACGGTAAACAGGCACTTACTGCTGTTCAAAATGGTCGTAGTTCACTAGAGAAGCAATCCTCCATCGCGAAGGATATTACATCCACATCGCTGGATATTAAAGATTCTGTTACTCAATTCTCTCAATTCACAACAGAAATTCAGGACGCAGCTAAAGCAGTTCACACTATTGCCGATCAAACCAATCTGCTAGCATTGAATGCTGCAATCGAAGCAGCACGCGCTGGAGAGGCCGGAAAAGGATTTGCAATAGTGGCAGAGGAAGTCAAAAAACTTTCAAATGAAACTGAAAAAGCAACTAGTTTAATCACTTCTATGGCTACACATATACAAGATGGCATTACGCTCATTCTTTCTACCGCTGAGCGTGGACATCAGCTTTCTAATGAGCAATCACAATCAATGATCGATACAGAACAGTCATTTGAGGCGATTGCTACACATGTTTTAAACATTCATGATCAGTTACAGCACCTTACAAAGGATATGGAGCAAACAAGCGAAATAAGCCAGCAAATGAACAGTGCCATTGAAAACATTTCAGCTATTACAGAAGAAACTGCAGCAGGAACAGAAGAAATATCCGCTTCTACTCAAGAACAGTTAGGATCATTCCAAAAAATTAGTGAAAAGGTTTCAGAACTTCAAGAAATGACAAATACATTGTCTGTAGAGCTAAAAAAATTCACATTATAATGATCAATACAGCTTTTAATTAATAAGAAAAATCCCGAATAACGCTCAATATTCGGGATTTTTCTTATTATAAAGTTAAACCACCGTCAACTAAAACTATTGATCCTGTCATATAGCTAGCGCGATCAGATGCTAAGAATACAACCATTTAGCCTCAAATGTGATCGGGTACGCCGAAGAATTGCTCAGGTAAGCCTCAAATGTGATCGGGTTCGCCGAAGAATTGCTCAGGTAAGCCTCAAATGTGATCAGGTCCGCCGAAGAACTGCTCGGGTAAGCCTCAAATGTGATCGGGTCTGCCGAAGAACTGCTCAGGTAAGCCTCAAATGTGATCGGGTTCGCCGAAGAATTGCTCAGGTAAGTCTCAAATGTGATCGGGTTCGCCGAAGAACTGCTCGGGTAAGCCTCAAATGTGATCAGGTCCGCCGAAGAACTGCTCAGGTAGGCCTCAAATGTGATCGGGTTCGCCGCTGAACTGCTCGGGTAAGCCTCAAATGTGATCGGGTTCGCCGAAGAACTGCTCGGGTAAGCCTCAAATGTGATCAGGTCCGCCCCAAATGTGATCGGGTCCACCAAAGAACTGCTCGGGTAAGCCTCAAATGTGATCGGGTACGCCAAAGAACTGCTCGGGTAAGCCTCAAATGTGATCGGGTTCGCCGAAGAATTGCTCGGGTAGGCCTCAAATGTGATCAGGTCCGCCCCAAATGTGATCGGGTCCACCAAAGAACTGCTCGGGTAAGCCTCAAATGTGATCGGGTACGCCAAAGAACTGCTCGGGTAAGCCTCAAATGTGATCGGGTTCGCCCCAAAAGTGATCGGGTCCACCAAAGAACTGCTCGGGTAAGCCTCAAATGTGATCGGGTACGCCAAAGAACTGCTCGGGTAAGCCTCAAATGTGATCGGGTTCGCCGAAGAATTGCTCGGGTAGGTCTCAAATGTGATCAGGTCCGCCCCAAAAGTGATCGGGTCCACCAAAGAACTGCTCAGGTAAGCCTCAAATGTGATCGGGTTCGCCGCAGAACTGCTCGGGTAAGCCTCAAATGTGATCGGGTTCGCCGAAGAACTGTTCGGGTAAGCCTCAAATGTGATCGGGTTATTTCAATATTTAGATGCTATAAAAAGAGTCTAGGACATAACTGGCTAAAATCTTAAAAAGTGCGAGAAATCAGTTTTAGAAACGTTGATTTCTCGAGCTTTTCTGTTGTGAAATTTTTTAATTTTTCTTAGAAAATATACTTATGTCCCAGCCTCTTTCTTTTGTAGTCAACAATAAGTTCAGGTCTGACTTTTGAATTGGTATCCTTCTCCAATAGTCACAAAAAAGTCATAAGGTATTCATAAGGCCATCATAACCAACCATTATCATAGACAACAATTAGAAGAGATGGAGTGGTTCAATGATAGAAATTAGAAATGTTAGTAAAACCTATTATCCAGATAAATCAACCCCAATCCCTGCATTAAAAAATGTAAATTTAATGTTAGATCACGGTGAGTTCGTTGCGATTGTAGGAGCTTCTGGCTCTGGAAAGTCTACACTTCTCAACACACTTGGTGGTCTGGATAAACCCGATTCTGGAGAGGTGTACATAAATGAAACACCTATGTCGACGTTTAACGATCATCAGTATTCTGATTACCGTAAAGATAATGTCGGATTTGTGTTTCAACATTTCCACCTAATCCCTCACCTGACTGTGTTGGAAAATGTAGAATTAGCTTTGGCTATGAGCTCGTATGAGAAAAAGGAAGCTCACCAAAAATGTGTACACGCCCTACGAGAAGTTGGTCTGGAAAAAGCGATTCACCAAAAGGCTAATGAATTGTCGGGAGGACAGCAGCAAAGAGTTGCGATTGCAAGAGCGTTAGTTAAGTCGCCCAACATCATATTGGCTGATGAACCTACGGGTGCCTTAGATTCCCATACTTCTCAAGAAATAATTGATTTATTGAAAAGAATTTCTGAGCAAGGCCGCTTGGTAGTTGTAGTCACCCACGATGAGGCGGTTGCTGAGCAAGCTTCAAGAATCGTTCGAGTGAAAGACGGAGAGATCATCGAGGACAGGAAACAAAGTAAACGGGATTCTGTTCAAATGGAGATAACGGAAGAACCATCCCGGAAACGTTCTTTTCAACTAAAATCAGCATTTAGACTTTCTTATCACAGGATTAAGGAAAAAAGGTGGCGCTATTTCCTTGTATCCATAGGTATCTCTATCGGGATATGTGGATTTTTACTGGCTCTGGCGTTCGGGAGTGGAATAGACAACTATATACAGTATTCATCTGATAAAGTAATAGACAGTAAAAAGCTAGATTTTAAAAAGGAACAAGATTATATGGTTAGCTCCGATTATTATGAACTCAAGAAAAATGAGCATATCAAATTAGTGCAGCCTGAATTCGAGCTTTCGGCAAGGATTGAGAAAAAAGATATCATCGGCTTTGATGTCAAACCTTTGCATAAAGAAAAAAATAGAAACGATTACGCCTTGCCGAAGGTATTATATGGCCAACTTCCAAAAGATGAGGAGCACGGAATTGCCTTGTCAGAAAGCACAGCCAAAAAATTGCTAAAGGAAGACGGCAAGCTGGAAGATTTAATCGGCAAAGAGATTACTATTAAATTTTTGTCCATGGACGAAATTACGAGCTATCCCTCTCGATGGGACACGCAAAAGCTGAAGATTTCTGCCATTACGGAACAATCTTTTATCGGAAAAGAATATTCATATATTCCATACGATTTCCACACAGAGGTTGTTAAACGTTCAAGATTTATCGGAAAAGACTCAGAAATAACGACTAACAAGTATGAAGTGTATGTGGATTATAAAAGTTCAATCACATCAGTTGTCAACCAGTTTAAACAAAGCTATACCATTACAACACCTGAAAACGTATTGAAAGAGTTAACTAAAACATTTAAAAATATAGAGCTTGCTATTACTGGCGTTTCTATGCTAATTCTCTTAATCTCCTCTATTATGGTAGGAATTATTCTTTATATCAGTGTTTTAGAGCGAAGAAAAGAAATTGGTTTGTTCAAAGCAATTGGCGGCAGAAATAGAGAAGTTCGCTGGATCTTCTTTTCGGAAGCAATTTTATTGGGAGGCATGGCTTCTATCAATGGTACAGTGCTGGGCATTGTGGTTCAGGTTATTTTGAACCGTGTACTGGAAGCTAAAATTCATTTCGAGCTGTTACATATAGATGTATTTACAGTCCTGCTAACTATAGGATTTGGCATCATAATTAATGTATTGGCATGTATGATTCCTGCTAACCAAGCAGCAAAGTTAAATCCAATTCAACTACTTAAACAGGATTAATTATTAAAAGAAGGATGATAATTATGTTAAAAACAGTACGTTTAATGTTCATGATTTTGATCATAACCATATTAACGGCATGCAACAACAATAGCCAAGAAACGACAGAAAAGCCTGAAAACAAAAAGGTTGAAGACTCCCAGAAGACGAATGAAGATTCGATGGACAGCAACCCGATTGAAAATAGTAAAAAAATTAGAGAAATAACACCTGAATTAGTGAAAGATATAAAAAAGATTTTAATAGACGATGCAAGCAAGCTATGGCCATCGTTCAATAATGAGGATAAACAAATATTATTGTTAAATCCTTCAAATAAAATGGCCTATTTAATTAACAACCAGAAAACCGATATTGGACCTAAAGACGAAGTGATTGAGTATAGTACGGATTCCATAAAGGATACTCAATTGTTGGTGACGCCATTCCAACTTACGACATTCAACGGTCACCCTACCTATGTCTTTAACCTTGAATTTGCGTCAGACTTTATTTCTGGCACAGATGAGAAGGCAGCGTATGAAAATGTATTTAAGTTTATTGTCCATGAAGGGATTCATATTCTACTACAGTCTGGAGGCACTGTGGAAGGTCTTGGTACAAGAGCTGAAACATATCCCGAAGATATCGACAGTAGATATTACCGAAATGAAATGTACCAATACCTAAAAAAAGCTATTGAATCCAAGAAGAAAGATGAGAAAATCGATCAGATTCAAAAAGCGGTATATTTTTATGAATTATATTTAAATAGTAACAAAAAGAATAAGGACCAAGACGGCTACGATAATATTGAAGGAATGGCTACTTATCTAGAGTCAAAAGCATATCAGATGCTCAAACATCCAGACGCATCTGTAAAAGAATTAAATGAGTTGACTGAACAAAATATTATAGATAATTCTAATCAAGAGCAAGAAGAAGTACTCTTGATGAAGAACCGAGAATTTTATGATATCGGAGCTTTAGCAATTGCTTCTGCAGTTGACTTGAACCTTAATGACAAAACCATATTAACAGCTTCTCCTTTAGGATTGTTGAAATCTGAATTTGGCAGTAAAAAAGCTGAAGGTCATCAAAATATTAAAAAAGCTAACGATGATTATTACAATTCTTATAATAGTAAGCTAAAATCTTATGTAGATGATATAGCATCCAAACAGAAGGATAACCAGTATGCAGCAGTCAGAATCCCTGTGACGATCCAAAACTCCTCAGCTATGTTTGAGGTTATGATGGTGGAATATCAATATAAAGGGATTCCAGCAGAAATACAGACAACGACAAGAGAAATTATCCTTCCAGATACTCGAATCAAACTTAACAAAATGAAATCTCTTTTCATAGAAGCTTCTATGGAAGGTTTGGAAGATCCGACGAAGATGAATCCTAATACGATAATGGGTTACACGATTGTATTTGTTCCTAAAAAGGAGATCGAATTCTCTAAGGACAAACTACTTACGATTCAAAGAGATGATTTATTAATCTTTGATGCCAAGTATGAGGAAAAAGACGGAGAATATCAAATATTGATGAAATAACGAACCCATATATTGAGCAGGCATTTTTCTTCGAACGGTAAATAATTTTACTAAGAAGATGCCTGCTTTATTAAATAAGGAGATTTTAATGAAGCGAACGATTTTAATTATAGAAGATGAACTGAAAATTGCTAATATAATAGCTGACTATTTTACAATGAACGAATACAAAATCCTAATTGCGACGAATGGTAAGGTTGGTCTGCAAATGTTTGAAGAAGAAACAGTCGATTTAATCATTCTCGACATCATGCTACCAGAAATCGACGGATTCTCCGTGTGCAGAAGAATTAGAAAAAAATCAGATATTCCTATCATCATGCTGACAGCACGATCAGAAGTAGAAGATCAGTTGATGGGCTATGAATTTAAAGTGGACGATTATATGACTAAGCCGTTTAATCCTGAGATTCTAGTAGCTAAGTCTAAAGTTCTTCTCGATAGAATCTATACTGTTAAAAAAGAAGATAGAGACAAAGAAACCTTGCAGCTAAAAGGAGTCACGATTAACAAACTTACACGTGAAGTATGGATAGATAGCACGTCCATTGAATTAGAGCCAAAACAATTTGATCTTTTACTGTATTTGATGGAAAACAAGCATATTGTCTTGTCCAGAGATCAAATATTAAATGAAGTATGGGGATATGATTATTTCGGAAGCGCAAGAGTAGTTGATGCGCAAGTCAAAAAACTTAGAAAAAACTTACAGCATAAAGCCTACCTTATTAAAACCGTATTTGGTTTAGGGTATAAGTTCGAGGTGGAATAATGCGAAAAAGAGGGATTGCCTACAAGCTTTTTTTAATTCATATCTTATTATTTACTGCTATTTTTATAGTCCAAATCGTCTTTCAATCGATTTATTTCGAACCTTACTATATCCATAAAAAGAAACAAAATATGGAAGAGTTTGCCCATACAGTTGAATCAAAGATTAAAAACCATGAGTCGACTGACACAATTAATCAGTATATTACTGAAATGTCAGAGAGTAACAATGCTATTATTTCGGTTATCAATAATCAACTTCAGGCTCATTACGGAGCGTCTTTAAACAATAATTACTCGCAATTCGTGGTCAGAACGAAGGACAACAAGGAGTATAAAATCGTAGATGACTTTATGTCTATTGACTATAAAGAAATAAATAAAGAGAACAACATCTCAATCGAGGGTCTGCTATTAGATGATAAGGAATCCTTAGTTCTCCCGAAAAAAATCAAAATTGGTACTCAAATCTTAGAGCCAACCGATGCATCCACGATATTTTTTGAAGGAATCACTATAAGTGACAATGAAATGATGAATGAGCAGCCTAAGCCTATTACAATTGAAGGAAAAGTGATTTCTAAACCAACTGAAAGTAAATCCTTCACAGCGCAAAAAAATGTCCTTATTCAAGAAATGATTGTCATGACAAATAAAAATGAAGGTCATACGTTACCTAATCAAATATATACAGTACGAGACACACAGACAGACATTAATAATTTGATGTTAATTGAAAATGTGGAAGGAACAGATTTGGTAATATTGGCTGTTTCTTCTCTTCAATCTGTAGATGAAGTTATCGGCAATTTAAATCAGTACTATATTATTCTATTTATTTTTACGATGATTATCGTTATTATAATAGCTATTGTTTTTTCTAAGACATTATCCAAGCCTTTGGTTAAAATGAGCACGATCGCGAATCAGATTGCAAATCAAAATTTCAGCGAAAAATATATTGTTAAGTCCAAGGACGAGCTTGGGCAAATGGGTGAAGCATTAAACAAAATTTCTACTAACCTAGAACAGAAAATTACGGAATTAGTCCATGCCAATGAAAAACTTGCACAAGATTATGAATCACAGTTGAAGTTGAAGGAAAAAGAAAAAGAGTTTGTTGCCAACGTATCTCATGAATTAAAGACCCCTTTAACCGTAATAAATGGTTATATTAAAGGCATAAAAAACGGTGTATATGAGCAAAACGACTTAAAATATTGTGATGTCATTTTGGATGAAGTCGACCGAATGACGGAAATGGTGCAAGAAATGCTTGAAATTTCGAGACTAGAGTCCCCTATTTATCAGCTTACTGAAAGCACTTTTGACTTATGGCATACATTTTTAAAGGTGTACGATAAATTCAAAGCAATGGCTGACGAAAAAGGATTGCAGGTTCTATTTGAAATTGATGAGGAAGCTTATGTAAATGGGGATATAAAAAGAATCGAGCAAGTCATTACCAACCTATTTGTCAACGCTGTAAAATATACGCCAAAACATAACCGTATCAACATCAAAATTGTCTATCTAGAGGGTTTAAATAAATATAAGTTTAAAATTGAAAATGAAAATATTTTCATTCCCTATGATGAAATCGAACAAATTTGGGATCCATTTTATAGAGTAGAAAAATCAAGAAGCAAAGAATTTGGTGGTTCTGGCTTAGGTTTAGCTATTGTAAAACAAATATTGGAACGTCATAATAGTAGCTTCGGCGTAAATAACACTGAAAACGGAGTCGAATTTTACTTTGACTTGAGAGCAGTTAGTACAGATTATTTGGACTACTAAGGAAGATTATTAGAGTTAACGTAGGGATGATATAGGTTCATTGCTAAACTTCACAGATCAAAGCTATTTCCACGCCAAAACAGTATAGAAATGAGCAATATAACAAGTCATACGGTAGCCAAATTAAAGAGAAGGTGAAAATATTTACTAAACAACATTTCACCTTCTCTTTTAAGTTCTTTCAACTCTCATAACTTCATCACTAAAATCCAATGTACTAATGCGTACTCGTTAGATACTGAAAATAAATCACCTTTCATTTCGATGTATTTCATTTCGCTCCCTTTCTTTTCCTACATTTAACCAATTACAATTCCTATCCTTCTATATAAACATGTAATGTATTTCAAAAAAACAATTATTTTCATGCTTAAAAATTATCATTTAATAGTTTTTACACTTGAAATGCTTTTCAAAAATCTAATGTATTGTGTAATACCTAGTTGTCCTTTTACATAGTTTATATCAAAACGGAATCATTACAGTTTACAAAGATAATGATTTCAGGGAGGTAAATGTGGAACGTCTTTATATTCCTAAATATCTATTTAATTTTTGGTTCATTTTAATTTTATTTTTATTCTTTATTCAACCATTCTTAATAGCCTACTCAACATTTGAGACTCTCGCTTCGTCCATTATGAATCTTAATACTATATTTATTAGTATTTTAATTGAGGCTCTCCCCTTTGTGCTAATTGGAGTCCTTATTGCAGGATTTATTCAAATTTTTATAACTGAAGATCATATTCAAAAGTGGATTCCTAAAAATAAATTTATAGCAGTTTTAATGAGTTGCATTGTTGGGGCATTATTTCCTGCTTGCGAATGTGGAATAGTGCCTATTGTTCGAAGGCTGATTTCAAAAGGAGTGCCTATACATGCAGCAATAGGATTTATGTTAACCGGCCCTCTTATTAATCCGATCGTTATTCTCTCTACCTATATGGCATTTGGCAATGATATGAAAATCGCGGGCCTACGAATGATATTAGGTTTCTTCATTGCTATTATAATATCTTTAATAATTAGCTTGTTTTTTAAGGGGACACAATTCAAACGAGGGATTCAAACAGATTCATCACGTAAAGACGTAATAAAAACTTCGGCAATTGTACAAACGTATGTGTCGACAAAAACATTAGTCGACATAGGAAATGATGTATCCTCTTCAATAATAGTAATGATGGGCTTAGCATTTATTTTATCACTTTGCTCTGAAGCGGATGCATTTATAGGAGCTTCTTTTAGCTCTATATTCTCAACGCCTTCTATTCTAGCATTTTTAATTTTAGGACCTATGATTGATCTGAAAAATACAATTATGTTGATAGGAGTATTTCGCTTTAAGTTTGTACTGTGTTTATTAATTTTAATAGCCACTGTTGTCTATTTTAGTTTATTTATACTTTCAAGTTATATATAAGGGGGAAAACATGAAATTTCAATTCCAACAAGCAGTAAGAGCTATCATTTTATTAGCTTTTTTTGCCATGATTTTCAACCTACATTGGACTGGAGAAATCACAAAATTCATTAATCCAAAATACGAAAATTTAAGTAAAACAGTTGCTATTTTATTCTTACTTTTATTTTTTGTTCAATTGACGAGAATTTTTTCTTTTTCAACTAAAAAACAACATTGTCACAGTACTGAACACATTTGTACTCACCACGATCACGGAGATTCACCTATTAATAAAAAAAAGGTATTTTCTTATCTAGTTATCATTACTCCATTACTTACTGGTTTTTTATGCCTGCAAAGGTACTGGACGCTTCTATAGCTGACAAAAAAGGCGCTTCTTTAATTCTCACTAAACAATCCAAAACATCTAAAATAGAAGACTATATCACTTCAAATAAAACCGTTAACGAAAATATATATGACGAACATGCTCAAGATCCAATGTTGATGGAGGAAAGGCGGGAGATGCCTAAAAAAGAATACGATCTTTTAAAACAACAGCTCTCACAAAATCAAACTATTAAAATGACAGATAAGGATTACACTATTTATTATGAGGATATTAATAAAGATTTATCAAAACATCTAGGAAAAAAGATACAATTGAAAGGTTTTGTTTTAAATGAGATAGCTTTCCTCAGAATCAATTGGTTATTTCAAGATTTCTCATTACCCACTGTATTGCTGACGCAAGTATAGTAGGCTTTCTAGCAGAATTTCCAGAAAATCATACTCTAGATAATGATGCATGGATTGAAGTAATTGGAACAATCGATATTACAACATACAATGGAGAAAGCTTACCCGTTATTAAAGTGGATAATTGGGTAAAAATAGAAGAGCCTGAAAAACCTTATCTATATCCAATTGATATTCTTATAAGCTTTTAACCTACTATTAAGAAGAAGGCAACGAGGGATCACCTTCATTGCCTTCTTTATTTTGGTGTTGTTTTCGCTGAAATCCAATCATCTGCCATCCGCTATTAAAAAAAGCGAATTTTCCGTTTATTAACAACAGATGTATCAACAATAATACTTTGAATTAATGTAATGATTACTTCCCATCAAGTTGTCCTTTTGCTCGCTCAATTATCTTTCGCGCTTTTGAATTTTTTCTTGTGTTAGTTGTAAAGATTGTTTTAGCTTCTGTGTCCTCTTAGCTTGTTGAAATGCAATCATCACTGCTGGAATTAAGCTGTCTTCAGAAACCGGTTTAACTAGATATCCCATAATATTATCTTGCTTAGACTTTTCTACAAATTCTTTTTGACTGTATGCAGTAATCAACAACACAGGTATATCTAGCTGACGACCAATAACCTTGCTTGCCTTTAAACCATTTAGTTTTGGCATTTCTATATCCATTAACACCAAATCCGGTTTTAACTTAAAAGCGAGCTCAATCGCTCGATCCCCATCTCCTGCTTCCCCGACTACCTCATAGCCGTTATGTCGAAGCATCATTTTTAAGTCCAGTCTAATAATTGGTTCGTCCTCAGCAATCAGAATCCGTTTTTTCATAAAACATCACGACCTTTCTGGACGGAGAGAATACTACATATATCCATTATGTCTCAGCATAATTTCGTCCGGAAGTTTTAACTTCTTTGTTGAGCAAAAGTAACCCCTGAACATTTTGCCAGAAGCATTTGTTCGATTAAATCAGAAAGATAGGCACCAGCTTCAACTGAAGTCAGTCCATCTTTATGGATATTTGAAATGACCGTCCGATCAGCTTCAACTGTTTTTTCAGTCGGGCGATAAATCATGTATGCACTCAAGCTTTCATCTGTATTTAGACCGGGCCTTTCACCAATCAATGAAATAACAAGGTCACAATTAACAAGAGCAGCTACTTCGTCTTGCACCCATACTCGCCCTCGCTTAATAAAAAACGGCTTTGCGACGCTTATATTTTTTAATTTTAATCCTTGAATTAAAGCGGGCAGTAAATCAACTACATTGGCTTCTACCGCAGAGGAACTCAATCCATCACATACAATAATTTGAACATTTTTGCCTTTATCCCCGCTTTTTTCAAGATACTTAATAGATTCATCTGATAACTTTCGACCAGCATCTAAATCCATTAAGTAAGTTTTCATATCACTAGCTTTTGTTTCCAGCTTGTGTAAATCCATATGTTGAAGAAAATCATCACTTACATCTTTTAATACAGCATCCTGCGCAGCTGCATGATCAATTAAAAATTGTAAATAGCTTGTCGTCAGCATACGTGTTCCAGTTCGACCAATACCAATACGGGCAGGTGTAATACTTTGTGCCCACTCAATAGATGCAGCGTTATGCGGCTTCTCTACCCCTTCTATACGTTCTTCTGGAAAATATATAATTTCTTCTTTATTTTGATCGGTTTCAGTTTTTAGCGAATTCATGTTTTTCTTTACTTCTTCCACTACTCTTTGAACAATTTCTTGAAAATCCATTTTGCTCCTCCCTCCTCAATCAAAAATTGATAAGTCTCCTGCTCGTTTTGTCAACTTTCCATTTTCCATTAGGCCCATATTCTCCATCCATTTTTCAAATTCTCGAAGTGGTCGTAAGCCTAGAATTTCACGCAAACTAGCATCATCATGATAACTTGTATCTTGATAATTCAGCATGACATCATCTCCACCCGGTACGCCCATGTAAAAATTCGCTCCGGCAACTGCCGTTATGATACCGGCAACTTCCTGATCATTTTGATCGGCATCCATATGATTTGTGTAAGTTGGAGCAATGCCCATTGGTAAGCCATGTAATTTCCCCATAAATCCGTCTTCAAGATCCGCTCTAATTAATTGGCGCCCATCATAAAGTGTTTCTGGTCCAATAAAGCCAGAAACGGTATTCACCATGAAAGGCTTCCAGTGACGTGCAAAACCGTAGCTTCTTGATTCAAGAGTTTGCATATCTACTCCAAAGTCAGCATTTAAAGATACCTCCGAACCTTGTCCTGTTTCAAAATACATAAAGTTTGGACCTGCAGATGTACCATATCGAGCCATCATCTCATAGCCCTCATCAAGAATTTTTTTAGATATACCGAATGCTTCATTCCCTTTTTGTGTACCCGCTAAACTTTGAAACATAAGTGCGATAGGTGCCCCCTGCTTTAAAGCTTCCATTTGTGTTGTTATATGGGCCAAAACACAATTTTGAGTTGGAATTTGCCATTTCTCAATAAATTCATGTGAAAGTGTCAAAAGCTTTTTGACAGATTCAATCGTATCCACATTCGGATTGATACCAATTACCGCATCCCCCGCTCCGTAGGACAACCCTTCCTTTATTGAATACAAAATGCCTTCTGGAACATCATTTGGATGGTTGGGCTGACAACGAAATGCTAAGCGACCGGGCTCTCCAATTGTCGTATTACAATGTGCTTGATATTTCATTTTCTGTGAAGCAAGAACAAGGTCAATGCTTGACATCAGCTTGGCAACAGCTGAAATCATTTCACTTGTTAATCCCCTTGATAATTTCAATAATTGATCTGTACCTGTATCAGATGACAGAATATAATTTCTCAGTTCACCGACCGTCCAACTTTTAATATCTTTGTAAATCGTGTCGCTAATATCATCATAAATCAAGCGTGTTACTTCATCGATCTCATATGGAATAACTGGATTCTCATAAATTTCTTCCAACTTCATCTCGCTAAGTACTACTTTTGCTGCCATGCGCTCAAGCGATGATTCCGCTGCTACACGCGCCATCACATCCCCAGACTTCGCTTCACTCGCTTTTGCAAGTACCTCCCTTACCGACGAAAACGTATAATGAGTTCCTTTTACTACACAAGACAATTTCATCATTTAACACCCCTTTTTATATGCTAAAGATTGCAATCTAACGAAAAAAAGCGCTTTCACTTATCCCTGAAGAAATTTTCTTCGGGCGTGAAAGGCGCCTTTGCCTCAGATATTATTTTAGTTCATTCTACACTACTAGCAAATATTTTGTAAATAGTTCGAAAACAATAACAACATTAATTAAAAATGTTATTTATTTTTAAATATACAATTCCTCAAGATTAAACAAACTTGTAACTGTATAACTAAAGGTTTGTTTAGGAGGCTTAGTGTCATTTAGTATTCATTAACTTCGGTAGATACTATCGGAAAGGTTATTGAAACTTTTGTCCCTTTATCAGACAGTGGGAATGAAAGAACTCCTTGCAACCTCTCTTCAACTAACATCTCTACAAGATGTAATCCTAAAGATGATAGATCTCCTAAAGAAAAAGAATCACCAGCTCCACATCCATCATCCGTTACTGTAATCGTAATCATTTGTTTTCGTCTCCTCAAATTTATATCGATTTTCCCACAATTTTGTGAAGGAAAAGGAAAAGCATGCTTAATGCTATTTTGAACTAACTCATTAACAATCAGTGCAATAGCTGTTGCTTGATCTGAAGGACAGAATACAGAATTCCCTTCAACAGACACAGTAATATGTTGACCTGGAATAATGGACGAAGACACTAGCAAAGTAGTAATTTGCTGTATTAAAAGTTTAATATCCGCTTCCTCAATTCCACGCTGGGCCAAATAATCATGTACTAAAGCCATACTAGAAATACGAGATATACTATCGTGAAATACCTCAGCTACTTCTTCCGAGTGAGTGCGTTGCATTTGTAACCGTAGCAAACTAGAAATAACCTGTAGATTATTTTTAACGCGATGATGAATTTCTTGAACAACAATAGCTTGAAATACACGTTGCTCGTCCTCACTATTAGTCGCTTTCATAAGCCGCTCTATATTTCTTTCGTTCTGAACTTCCTGTGAAATATCTCTTTCCTTAATTAATACCGCAATAGTCTCCCCATACTGGTCATTTATAGGAACAATATCTTGTTGCATGATTCCACGCTCTTCCGTAATACCTCTTGATCCAAAAATTGGTTTTCCGGTTTTTAAACTAAATAAAACACCTGGTTCCATGTCTTCATATGCTATCTTCCCTAACATACTTTTTTTATACAAAGATGCTATCGTGGTAGGCTTTGCTTCAGCTACAACGAAAGATGCGTTATCTTCTTCCAAAAGACAATCAATGAAGATGTCTGCTTGAGAAAGGTCAGCTATTATTTGTAGATTTTGGGCCACACCTAAAATAATTTCACACTGTTCATTTGATAAACTTGTCAATCGTTCTAAATCTAAAATTCCCATCATGAAATGCGCCCCCCTTTCTCTAGTTTTGCAAACACTATAGCAAAAATTAAAATTGTGTTCAATGTGCTATAGAAAAAATTTCGGAATTTTCGAAACAACATGCATTCCCTTTTTGTAATTCAAGCTTGTTTGTGTTACTTATCGTTTTAAGACAGTGTATACCTCATAAGATGTAAACAAAAAAACCTGCTATCCTTAGATAACAGGTTTTTCAGACTATACTTTGCACTTAATATGACAATTCTTTACGTTATACTTTAAACATATTTGTTTTTTCTTGTAAGTCTTCTGCCATTTTAGAAAGTGCCGTAGTAGATGCAGTAATTTCTTGCATAGAGGCTAACTGTTCTTCTGTAGCTGCTGAAATATTTTGTGTTCCTTCTGCAGAGGTTTGGGCAATTCCATTGATTTGTTCCATGGATTTGGTCATTTGATTAACTCCTGTAACCATCTGTTCTACTGAAGAAGAGACTCCTTCAATTTGATTAGCTACTTCATTGATAGCATGTTGAATTTTTTTAAAGGCTTCACCTGCGATGTTCACATTGTTAATACCTGTTTCCACTTCATTTGTTGTGAAGTGCATAGAGTCTAACGCTCTATTCGTTTCCGTTTGAATTCCTGTAATTAACTCCGAGATTCTCTGTGCCGACCCAGATGATTCTTCGGCCAATTTTCGCACTTCTTCTGAAACAACCGCAAAGCCCTTTCCGTGTTCTCCTGCTCTTGCCGCTTCAATTGCTGCATTTAATGCCAGTAAATTGGTTTGCGCTGCAATGCCAGTAATGACTTCAACGATTTGACCAATCTCTGTCGAACGCTCACCTAAACCACTAATTACATTACTTAGACTACTAATAGAAGTTTGAATTGCGTTCATTTGCTGAACAGCGTTTGTAATAATGTTATTTCCATCCACTGTAATTTGTTCAGCTTGTATAGTAGCCTCTGAAACGTTAGTAGAATTTTTTGCTATTGTTTGGACATCTTGTACCATATGATCAACAACATCTGATGTGTCTATAATCGTTCTAACTTGATCGTCCGTGCCACTTGCCACCTCTAACGTAACAGACGCAATATGTTCACTAGCCTCACTTGTTTGTTCTGCACTTGCCGAAAGCTCAACCGAAAATGCCGCCATCTGTTCGGATGATTGTTTCACCTGACCAATTAAATCTCGTAATTGTGTAATCATATGATTAAATGAAGACGTTAGGACCCCTAGTTCATCCTTTGAATCGTAGTCTATACTAAAATTTAATTCTCCAGCTTCTGCTCGTTGAACAGCAAATTTTAATTTTTCAATTGGGGAAATTATATATTTTCGTACACCTATAAAACCGATTGCAACAAACAAAATTCCTAATACAATTGAAATGATTAGAGTGATTGTGATATCTTTACTCGCCTCGGTTTTACTTTCCGTATTCAAAGTACTTGCATATTTTTTATTCAATTCAGTCAACTCTACACCTTTTGACGCAATTTCATCAAACACACTCTTGGCACTTGTATTAAAGAGATTTAATGCCTCCTCATCCTTATTGACAAGACTTAGTTGAAAAACTTGTTCCATGCTTTCTTTAAAACCTGGAAATTTCTGAACCAGTTCATTTATTACTTTATCCTCATCCGGTTTTAAATTGGTTGCTTTAAGTAATTGAAGATTCTTTTCATTTTCGGTAAAAGCTTTCATCACTTCATCTTTAATCTCTGTAAGTGTTGCTGCATCTGTATAAAGGAAAGAACGATACATATCTGTAATAATAGTTCGATTATTAAGTCTAAAATCAGTCAAAACAATACTTGGTTCTAAACGGTTTTTAAAAATATTCTCTGTATTATTCTCCAAAGATTTCATTGTGTTATATCCATTCACTTGGATAATCCCAACTGTTAAAATGGCTAACAACATTAATAGGACTAATTTTTTAAATATGGATAGATTGCGCAGCATGGTTAATACTCTCCTTCTTGAATTCAATTAATTGGTGCACATTTTAATGAAAGACAATGAATCATACACTATCAAAGATGCGAGCATACATGTTTGTTTACTTCATAACAACACGGAGGCTTACCTGCTTATCTCGTTTTAATTCTATGTTTTCATTATCTTTACTCGTCTCTTCGTTTTACTGATAACATACTTAAAACTAATATAAATCTTTTTAACTAAATAGGTTTTTTAGCCCCTTCCTAATAACAAAGAAATCTATTTTCCATACTATTCACAATATATTTCGTCAAGTTTCGGCATTTTTTAACAAAAAATCGCAAAATAATACAATTAAGCAAATCAACCTAAATTACTACACTTTTTCAATAAGTAGTTCTTTAGAAATGGTTTCTTAACTTTTCTAAAGAAAGGGAATGTCCTAAAAGTCATTTGCAACAAAATAAAGAGCGTGTCTTTAATCGAAAACGGATTAAAACACGCTCTTTATGTAAATTTTATTATTCTTTTATAAGTTTAATCATTTACTGAAAATTAGTGGACTAGGAGAATTATGCCTCAAAGAAAAAAATATATCTTCTAACATTAGACAGCCTGCCGTAATTCTTCTTCCTCTTGTATAATCTGCGGATTCGTGTTTTCTTCTCTGCGCTGACATATGTTATTCCAAATAAGAGCTGAAATTACAAGTAGAGTCCCTGCTATATCAAAGATTGTTATTTTATATCCTTGTATCATCATAATGACCAATGTAGTAATTGGAACAAAATTAATAAATAAAATCCCATTAATGGATGATAGGATTTTCACACCATAATTCCAACTAAGTAATGCTACAATACCTGGCAGTGTCATCATAAACAATAAATCATATTTAATAGCAAAAATCGTTTCCATACTTGGAACTGATACATACCCTTGCATCGTGATAATCATTGTGATAATACCTGTTACAGCAGTGCCAAATACACATGTTAATGTTGAATAGCGGAGAGCAGACCAATCATTAAATGTTTGACCGCCCATTGTATAGATGACCCATCCTATAACTCCAATGAAAATGAATGCGAGCGCAACTAGATTTTGTTTCAGTGTAAGAAAGAAACTCATATCGCCTTTTGTAATAACAAAAATAGCTCCAATAAAAGCAATGATCATGCTACTAATCATATAATTTTTCGGTTTTACATGTTTATATCCCCATAGAATAGCAATCGAAATCATCGGCATGAGTGCTTCCATAATCGACGCTACCATAACGCCGGATTTCCCCATTAACATCTGACCTAAAAAAACTAACACGTTGTAAACTGTAAACGCCATTGTCCCAAAAAAGACGAGCGGCTTACCTTTCCCTTCTAAACGAAACGCTTTCTTCCCTTCTTTCATCCATAATAAAATGACTAATACAATCGATACCACCCCATATCGAATAGTTGAAAAATAGAATGGATTTATATATTCAAGTGCATGATCTGCTACTGGAAACATGGCCCCCCATGACATACTTGCAATTAAACATGCGATCACACCTACTATTATTTGACTTCTTCTCACTGTTTTTCCTCGTTTCTATATACCTACTATGAAATGCACAATGAGAATTATAAAAAAGAAAATACATCACGTAAAATGATTGAAAGTGATATTAACTATCATTTATAATGATAGTTTTTAAGGGGGTATGCTCAATGGAACTGCGAGATTTACAGATTTTCAAAAGCGTCGCAAATCACCAAAGCGTCAGCCATGCTGCAAAAGAATTAAATTATGTACAATCCAATGTAACTGCACGTATTAAGCTATTAGAAAAAGAGCTCAATACTCCGCTCTTTTATCGTCATAAAAAAGGGATGACATTAAATCCGGAAGGGCGAAAAATGCTTGCTTATGTTCATAAAATTTTGCAGGATGTCGAGGAAATGAAACAAGTATTTTTAGATAGTGATACACCGACTGGTACATTAAAAATCGGTACAGTCGAAACAGTGAGTATATTACCAACCATTCTAGCTTCTTACTATAAGGGGTATCCCAATGTCGACTTAACACTGCAAGCTGGTTTAACTGAGGAACTTATTAAAGAAGTAGCGGATCACCAATTAGATGGAGCTTTTATAACTGGACCAATTAAACATCCAGTTTTAGAACAATATGATGTGTATACAGAAAACCTCGTTCTCCTATCACAAAACAAATCCTTTCGTATAGAGGAATTTATGTCTACACCAATTCTTGTTTCTAATCAAGGTTGCGGATATCGATCCAAGCTAGAACTCTGGCTCAAAGATGAGGGTTTACTGCCAAAAAGAATTATGGAATTTAATATATTAGAGACAATTTTAAACAGTGTTGCCATTGGCCTTGGCGTTACACTTGTACCACAATCGGCTGCTGAACATCTATCTACAACCGGCAAGGTTTATTGTCATCCAATTCCTAAAAAATACGGTACGATTTCAACCGTCTTTATCCGCCGAAAAGATGCATATATGACAAATTCGATGGAATGTTTTTTAAAAACAATTGCTGAGCATCAGCGTATATAGGATAACTTCTATTTATTTCCGCGTCTTTTCTTCTGTCAATCATCTTTAATAGTGTCTAAAGGGGACATTCATTGATAAAAAATAGTGCAGTGACAAAAAACGCTTGGTTTTTAGTACCAAGCGTTCTGTTCTAATCAGTGTTAATAATATTTGGCTAGAAAAGATGCAGCCAATCTAATCCATTATGCCTATTTTGCATTTTCGTCAGGTTGATGAATTCCGAATATATTGCCTTCGGTATCAATATAGTATCCTTGCCACGCCATTCCTGGTAAAGCATACTTTGGCATTGCAACCTTGCCGCCATTTTCAAGAATTTTAGCTTCTGTTACATCGTAATTTTCCACACCCATTGTACAAGCAAATCCATTTAAAGCTTGGTTTGGTTCCGGAGAAGCACCTTGACGTTGCATTAAAGCGCCATTGATTCCTTGTTCGTCCTCATTGCCAGTCACCGCTCCAAAGTAAGGCATTCCTGCATAATCACTCCAATCTTGAAATGACCATTCAAATACCTCTCCATAAAATTTTTTTGCACGCTCCATGTCACTTACATGAATTTCAAAATGAACTAATCTTCCCATGATATCCTCCTCGTTATTAAAGCAGTAACTCTTACTGGAATTAACTGTGTCTAACTAAAATTACTATATATTATTATTAGGCAGAAGGGAAATAAATAATTCTGAAAATAGAATAAAGTCAAGGACATAACATTGTAAATTGAGACTCCCACGAGCCGCAAGCCCTATAGCTTACGGCATGACAGGTGAGACTCTTAAATGACTTAACGTTCGCAGTTCATTTCTGTTTTGAATAGCCTTCAAGATGAGGGTATCTCATTACCCTTCCCTGCTTCGGTTAAAAGTTTCTCAGTTCGAACTATATCGCTACCAAATCCGGTATCAATTAAAAATGTTTGATTATCTTGACTTACAATACTATTGGCACTCAGAAATCGAAGCTCAAAAAATCGGATTTCTGCAATTTTCATATGGTAAACTCCTCTAAATGTTATAGAATGATACCTGAAAAACTTCCCTTTAACACTTCTTTTTCAAGTTGATTTGTACATGTAAATGTTGCAGTAATTGCCGTACGATTTTTTTCATCCGGTTCATACTGTTCAATTATTACATCACAACGAATCGTATCATCACTAAAAACTGGACGCAAAAATTCGTAATCCATTTTACGTGCTAGTACGTTATAATCACCTCCGACTTTCGTTGGGAGCGTTGCTGTTAAAAGCCCATGCACGACAAATCGACCTTGTTCGTCTGGTGTGATATGATGAACCCCTTCATCTCTTGATACCCTCGTAAATAATTCAACATCCTCTTTTGTTATCTTACGCTCAAATGTAATTTTTTCTCCCACTTGTAATGCCATCGATATCCCTCCTATAAAAAACGCACCCTTATAAATTGAATAATAAAACTATTCAGTTTATAACTCAACAATTACATATCAACATATGGAAATTATTATTTTTATACCATTCTTTTATTAAAATCATAGCAATGACAATATTTAATCTAAAAAGTTCTTTTGGTGTACAAAACGCTACTCCGTTACAAAAACATTTGCTGAATGAGGATAGACATATACCTTTGCGAGCGAACAATTCTAAGAATTTTCAAAATATTTATTGCAAATACCAAGAATTATTGATCACAGTTCTGTGAAACTACTTCTTTACTCGCAATACTTGAAAGCAGTAAGGTGAAAGCGAAAATGCTAATTTTTCAGAAACCATTAATTTAAGATTTGCTCGTTGGATTGCAGTACGAAAAAGATCACTACTATCAAATGTTAGTTTTTCTTTCTTTTCCTCCGAAAGTTTACTATAAATGATGTGAAATCGATCCTTTTTACGTCATAAAGTGTACATATAAATAAACTTTGCTGAATATCTGCCTGTTCAACATACACCCAATCTAGTATCCCATTTTTGTTATACTTTCCGTTACACTGTAGGACGGAGCTAAAGTCATACCGGACCCTTTTTGTTAATATTATTTAATTTATTGAAATGTATAACCACTATGGGGCATTCTATTCAATCGTATTGAATAAATTCTTCAAAATGCTCCACACTTTTAAATTCCTATAAGTAGAGAAATTCGGATTTCATAATCCAAAAGAATTTCTCCATCACAGAGCCAAATGAATTAACACCATGTCTAACTTTTACGAGTCACTTCAAATTTTGATTAAGTGGTCTAGTTAACGAACTATTCAACTTAAGAACTACACTACAATGAATATTTATTTTATACATATCGAAATTGAATACATGTTATTTTACATAACAATCCTTTAAGCTAATAAAATATTTGGTTCCAGATGTCAATTGAAGAGTATCAGTATAGGTGGGTGGCAATTTGCTGAACAATCCAAAATCGTCCTTTGCAAAGATTCCAAACCTATGCCTTAGTCTAAGCCAATTCATTGATTGAACATAGCCTATACTATAATCAATTGAAGGGAGTTAAAAAAATGGTAAATCCAATGCGTTTTAATGAGGGGCGCCGATTTTTTCCAGGTATGAGACCGTTTTTTCCGGGTAGCCCGTTTTTTCCAGGTATGAGACCATTTTTTCCAGATAGAACATTTTTTCCAGGTAGCCCATTTTTTCCAGGTATGAGACCGTTTTTTCCAGGTAGACCGTTTTTTCCAGGTATGAGACCATTTTTTCCAGGTAGCCCGTTTTTCCCAGGTATGGGACCGTCCCGTGGATTTTGAAGCGAATTTTTCCCATGTTCACCTAGATAATTAGGATTTCTTTGGAATTACCGATGATATTGTTAAAGCAAACGGCTGAGAGGCATCAACTGCAGTGTTGGTTACGGAATGTTTTATATCATCAACGTTGTTCTAAAAGATATTAATTTAAATGGTGAGGCAACGGTTTACGTTCTTTTTAAAGGTAAAGATGATTTAGGTTTTCCAACAATAGCTGTTACTAGCATAGAATAAGTCACTCAAAATGAACTACCCCCGTCAAGTAGACAGTGGAAATAATAAAAATGCGTTAAATAGCTTGAGCTCTAAATTCTAAAGGGCTCAAGTCGTTTATTGCAGCAGGTAATAAATATTTATTCACCGTACCAGCAAGTCTTTCTCCTAGTATAACTATCTTCATATTATCTTTCCTTTATTATTGTTGCTCTACATGCAGACTTACCAGCACTTGGTGTACCTAACGCCAACAAAGGAATCTTTTTATATTCATAAAACCAATGCTATATTATAACTTTTCTTTCATTAAAAACCTCCAAAAAAGCTTAGGAATGTCTCCTAAGCCTTTTAATTTGTAATCCTCCTCATCCACTATATATTGCCAAATACAGAATTAAGGCTTCCTATCATTTTAAACAAAAGAAATTCTTCATATTGCATTTGGGAAATCTCACCAATTCCAATTTTCATTAGATTTAACTATTTTCATATTAACTCTTCTTTATTATAAATTATTAATACTTTTTCAATTTATCAATTCATATTGCCACTCTGCTTTGGGCGAATTTTTTCAGAACCATCACCAACTTTTTTCCCCTTCATATTCTATAGAATCAGATCGAATATTGAGGGGGAAACGTATGGGGATTGAATTCACGGCTCTCCATTGGATTTACGTTGTTTTTATTGTCCTTATCATTGGCTTTATGGTTAAACGTCGCGACACCACCCTCATTTGTGTACTAGGCATATTTATGTTAGCAATCGTTGCTACAGGCGATATAACTTCGTCTATTAGTGGTGTTTTTAACAGTTTTATTTATGCCATCACTGAGCTTTTGTCGACCATTCTCATTATTTCTATTATCGTAGCCATGAGTCGGGTCATGATGACTTCTGGTATTAATGAGGTTATGATTGCGCCTTTTACGAAAATTATTAAAACACCCGCTTTAGCTTATTGGACGATTGGTCTGTTAATGATGTGTATTTCTTGGTTTTTCTGGCCTTCACCTGCTGTTGCTCTATTAGGGGCAGTTTTGTTACCTGTTGCTCTACGTGCAGGCTTACCAGCACTCGGTGTGGCGATGGCGATGAATTTATTTGGTCACGGAATCGCTCTATCGAGTGATTTTGTTATACAAGGAGCTCCTAAGCTAACTGCTGATGCAGCTGGTATTCCAGTTAGTGAGGTAATGACTGCTAGTATTCCCCTTGTTATTACAATGGGTGTTGTTACTACGGTAGTCGCTTATATCTTATTACGACGGGATATGAAGCGTGGATTAGCGAATTTATATGCAACAAACGACACAAATAAAGATGTAGAACAAATAGCCGCTGAAGACCTGCTAACACTTGGGCAAAAACGCTTTTTCGCAGTACTTATTCCAATTGCCTTTGTACTCGATGTCATCGCCATGTCCATCTTAAAATTACAAGGCGGAGATGCAACAGCATTAATAGGAGGCACTTCGGTCTTTATACTACTATTGCTTTGTGTTGTAGCCCACAAAAAACAAGGGCTTGAAAAGACGACAAGCTATTTCATTCAAGGATTCCAATTCGGATTTAAAGTATTTGGGCCGGTTATTCCAATCGCAGCCTTTTTCTATCTAGGAGATTCCGGATTTACACAAATTATTGGTGACTACTTACCAGCCACTTCACATGGTATCGTCAACGATCTCGGTGTGGGTCTAGCTGCAGTAGTTCCATTAACTAAGGGAATTGCGGTCGTCACTTTAGCAGTCGTTGGCGCCATTACAGGCTTAGACGGCTCTGGCTTCTCAGGAATTTCCTTAGCAGGTTCCGTCGGTAGTTTGTTCGGCAATGCGATTGGTGGAGGTACTGCAACTTTAACAGCTTTAGGACAAATAACAGCGATATTTGTAGGGGGCGGAACATTAATTCCTTGGGCATTAATCCCCGCTGCTGCAATATGTAATGTTAGCCCATTTGAACTTGCAAGGCGTAATTTATTGCCAGTGGCGATTGGCCTTGTGATTACAACTATTGTGGCTGTGTTTTTAATTTAACATTGTAAAAGTAAGGAACTCTTTTAGTGGTTTCTTACTTTTTTCTCTTCCACTCAATACAAATGGTATAATTTAACTGAACAAATTAGAAAGGGAGATGAGTTCAATGAAAGTTTCCTATTGGCGTGGAGAAAAAATACGATTGAGGGCGCCCAAGTCTGAGGACATTCATATATTTGAAAATTTAGATGATGACATACTTAAAAACCTTGATTCAATCGCATTTCCTCGGACAAATCAACAAATTGAAGAATGGATAAATGAAATATCACAAGGGGCATCTACTGACAGTGATGATTTTTACTGGATTGCGGAGGATGCTTCAAACAATATCGTGGGGACAATTGAGGTTTCTGGTTGTGATGCAAAGAATGGGACGTTTGATTATGCTATAACGGTATTTCCCTCGCATAGAGGAAAAGGGTATGCAAAAGATATGATTTTAACGATTTTAAAGCATTATTTCTTTGAACTTCGCTATCAGAAAGCAACAATCTGTGTTTACTCCTTTAATGCATCTTCTATAGCTCTACATAATAAACTGCGATTTGTTGAGGAAGGCCGGTTAAGAAATATGATGTATACAAATGGTACCTTTTATGACGAGGTCTATTTTGGGATGACAATGGGTGAATTTATTAATATACACCGTAATTAGAAAGAGATGGCTTCTGTACATTGCAGAAGTCATCTCTTTCTCTCCTAACGCTCAATATAATATTTTCGCAAATTCTCATGAAATATCTGCTGTAGTTGATGTTCACTAATACCTAAAACATAAGCTTCACACATTATTTGTTCGACCATTATAGATATTTGTTGAAGGTTAACATCCTTTGCTTCGGCAGACTTCATAACAATTGCTTACGAGCTAGGTTTTATATCGATTATTCCCTTTTTTTGAAGCTCCTTGTAGCTTTTATGGACTGTATGAAGATTGAGATTTGTTTTAGCTGCTAAATCACGAATGGAGGGCAATGAGTCACCATTTTGCAAATTCCCTCTAGCTATTTCAAAAAGTAGTTGCTGGGTTAGCTGCTGATAGAAAGGAATATTACTCATAGGATCTATTTTCACATTCAATTGTTTACATATCCTTTCATATGATTCATCGCGTAAAGTTATGGTGATGAGCATTCCAAATTCTTTCTATTAAATATTTTGTAAATTATTGTGATTGCACATAGTATTGCAATCATCAAAATAATTGCTGCCGAAATCGACAGAGAAACATTGAAAGATAGCAAGCTAAAATGAAGAAGGCCGATGACAATCAATAATGGTAATCCATATAGCATGCTTATTAATACTGTAGGATTTGATTTTATTGCCTCCGATGGATTAGACCATTCAAGTAAAGGATGCCCTCTATCATAAAGTGGAGACAATAAATTATACGTAATGACTAATAGTAATGTAATCAATAAATGCAGTCCCGTAATAATGTCGCCTCTACCAAATAGCATGTAAATGATATAGCTTATTACAACCGATATTGTGCCGATGCATGATGAAGTCATAACCTTTGCCATGTAAACCTTTTGTGGATCAAATGGCATCGTCATGCTAGATGCATAGTATTTCCCCTCTCGTGAATAGGGAGTTCCACTAATATTGTTCATACAACTCATGAACAAAACCATATAGGCAAAAAGAAAAGATTCATTGTTAACAATCCATTCAGCCTTTACAATATTTGTCTGTATGAGAGTTAAAAAAATGATTGTACAAATTGGCGGTAAAATAATCCCTAAAATAGCTTGCATTTTAAAGTATGGTTCAGATTGAATAATCCAATATTCACGTTGCAAATAATTGAGCAAACTACTTTGAATATCTCTTCCCCAAACTTTAGTCGTTTTTTCTATTCTACTTACAAGCAAGCCATGTTCATAATACTTAGACGCAATCATTTTTATAGTTGCTTTAAACAATAAATAACATAGTGCGAATAAAAGGATGAAACTTATTACAGTATTTAATGACAAAAGCGTCTCCACTAATGACTGTTGCATTGCAAAACGATAACCTATATCGAGAAAATCTGAAATTGAAGCACTTAAGGCTGATATTGTTGAAGCATCTAATTTCGCTAAAACAATGCTGATTGCATGATAATTTTTTATTAAAAAGTACAACATTGGACTTATTCCAATACCTACTATAAAAATCATCCTAACAAACAAATATACGGATGTATTAATAAATACACTGCGAAAATGATTCAAAATGGATAATATAAATAAAAGGAGCAGTACAATAAAGACGTTCATCACTAATAAAAATCCAATTGATTTTACAGCAACAGCTAGCTTAAACTCTATCAGTAATATGAAAAATGTCGGGATTGAAAGAATACTTACTACGATGATCGGTAAAGCTACTCCACTTATTATTTTTGACATTACAACCCGCTTCGCTGAAATGGGCAAATGAGCAAATATAGCAAAATCACTTTGACTAAACACTACCGAAATAGCAAAATAAGAAATCAATATATACGTCACACCATTTGAAAGAAGAATATTGTAAAATAAATACTCCTCTGGTGTCTCTATAAAGTAAATAATGAGAGTAAGTACAAAATACTGAATGGCGACATAAATAAATGCAATAATTAGGAGTACTTGAATTACTGGCTGCTTTGGCTTTGCATAAAAGGATGTTAAAAAGAATTTGATTAATTGCATATTATCCTTCATGAGCTTGTTTCTCCATAAAAATAGTCTCTAGGCTCCCATCGACTAGCAAATTCTCTACACGCTCATGTAAGACAATCTTTCCATCTTTTAAAAACGAAATGGATTGACAAATTTTCTCGGCGACATCTAACAAATGAGTGGAAAAAAGAACGGTTCCACCCTTTTCAACGTACTCTTTCATACAATTTTTAAAAGCAACGACAGCCAGTGGATCTAGGCCATTTAATGGCTCATCCATAATAAGGATAGGCGGACTAATTGTAAAAGCAGTGATCAACGCCATCTTATGAAGCATTCCATAAGAATACGTTCCCATTGGTTTATAAATACTTTTTTCCATGCCAAAGATGTTAATGAAGTTTTGTAGTTTTTCATTATCCGTTTTTTCATATAGTTTCAAAACGTAATGTATCCAATCATATGCAGCTATATTTGGAAATACATGAATCGTATCAGGTATATAATAAAATTGCTTTTTATATTCGAGTGACTGTGATTTCGCAACATTATTAATCATTATTTTTCCGCAATTTTGTTCTATTAATCCAGCAATACAATTTAATGTCGTTGTTTTACCTGCACCATTCCCACCAACAAACCCCAGTATTTCTCCCTTTTCTATTTTTAACTCTACACCCTTCAAAACCTCATGCTGTCCATATGATTTCTGTAAATTTTGGATCGATAACAATTTCTTCACCTCATCCCATATCAGTTAAAATTTCTTTTTCGCAATGAAACTTTGCATAGTAATAAGCATCAATAAAACTAACAGCAGTGTTACTACAATATTGATGCCATACCAAGATCCCACATCACCTGACATTAGAATATTTGTTGCATACATACTATTACTAGCAGGATTCACAACGTCTATTAATGGATGTAGCCCAGCGATAAAACGACATATTAATAGGACAACGATACTTATTAGTGCTATAAAAGCAGGACTATTAAAAAATGTACTCATCATCGCAACAAACGTAATGATGAATAACAGCCAAACACAATAAAATGCTAATGCCCATAAAGCTTGTGGCATAGGAACAGTAGTAAATAAATACGCTGAATAGCCATAGGACACTGCATAGCCAAGAGCTATACATATAACAGCCAATATATAATGGATGATGATTTTACTATTTAAATAAGATGATATCGATACTGGTCTTGTTAGGATAAATGCCATCATGCCATTTGCTTTCTCTCCTTGGATAATACTCATAGTGGCAACGACCAAAATAATAATGCCTAGCTGATCAAACTGTGAATTTAATGTTGATGCAAGTACCTCCTGTCCCACAGGCTTTGCCATCGTAGGATCAATTATTATACCTTGAACACCACCAGCTGATTGTAAAATAACAGGTAAATAATACATCATAATCGGTTGTGTTAGCCCTAGTAAAATAAAGACGATTGGGAGCCACAATATTTTAAACTCCCTTGCCATTTGATGTACTTCTTTTTTGCTTAATTCGATAAAAGCATTCATTCACTTACACCACCAATTCTAAAAATATTTCTTCTAGATTTTCTTGAATACCCACTTCAAATTTAGTAAACATCACTTTTGAATCCAGTCCGTGCTGTATTAATCGATTAGCATCTATTTCTAAATTTTCAACGTGAATTTTGAAGCCATTTCCACAGCTTTCGATTTTCTGCACATAAGATAATTGTTCAAGCATTGTTAACCATTGAAAATCTACCTTGCGAATCATTAAAAAGATAGCTGATTCTTGATGGCGCTCAAGTAACTCTGATTTTGTAGCATCCTCTATTTTGTGACCATTTTTAATCATTACAAAGCGCTCACAAATTTCCTCCGCATCGCTCAATATATGCGTTGATATTAAAACTGTCGTTTCTTTTTTTATCTCTTGTAATAGATTTAACACTTCTCTTCTCCCTATTGGATCTAGCGCTGAAACCGGTTCATCCATAATCATCAAAGCTGGCTTATGCAACAATGCTTGTGCAATACCAAGGCGTTGCTTCATACCACCTGAAAATGTCCCGACATGAATATGTGCTTCTTTCCCTAATCCTACCTTTTCTAAAAGTAATGGAATTTCTTTCTGCAATTCATTTTTTGCTATGCCTGAAAGTGTTCCCATAAAGGACAATGTTTCAAATGCTGTCATCCATGAGAAAAAATTAGGATACTGAGGTAAGTAACCAATTTGATTTTTCATAGATGAAATCTTTTGACCATCAAGAAGAATTTCCCCTTTGTCTGCATTCAGAATGTCGGCAATGATTTGAATTAACGTGGATTTCCCCGCTCCATTCGGTCCAATTAATCCAACACACTCATTGGAATCAATGACCATTGAAAAATCATTCACGGCTGTTTTTTGTTTAAACTTTTTCATAATATTTTTAATCTCTAAGCGCACGTTTATTTACATCCTTCCTACCAATAATGAAGTATAGAACAGAACCAATTGAGTTAAAGAACACAATGATAATTGTCCACATCAGTACGTTTTCTCTCGTATCTCGGTGCCGATATAGATCAAATAAAGCAACCATGATTAGTACAAATCCTACGAATAACAATGGCAAAATGATTGGAAGTATACTTGCCCAATCCAGTTGGCTTAAATCATCGAAACTATAGTGTAATTTCATTCCTAAAACACCCTTTCGTTATCATTATCGATAACGATAACAGAAGATGCTAAAAATTTCATTACCTTTTTACTGTACATCTGTAAAAAATATATATAGTATATTAATTGATAATGTTCTCATATTGATAACATTTGATTGCTTTCCTTGATTCCATCATATAGGAGGATCGTTTTATGCGGAATAAAGCAGAGGTTTTAATGCACCCTGTGAGAATGAAAATTTTACAAGCTCTAATGCACGATAAAGAAGAAGGCTTAAGCACTTTGGAGATGATTTCTATCATAAAGGATGTACCTCAAGCTACTTTGTATCGTCACATCCAAATTTTAGTGGATGAAAACATCATAAAAATTGTGAAAGAGCGAAAAGTACGTTCTGTTACAGAAAAATTTTATGCAGTAAATGAAGGAGCAGCAAAACTTAGTAAGGAGGATTGGTCACAACTAACAATCAAACAAAAGTTAAATTATGTTTCTTACTATCAATTAGGCTTACTATCTCAATATCAAAATTATTTAAATTCATTTGATGAAGAAGAAAGACTTTCAGATTTAGCAACTTTTTCATTTCTTGATTTGACATTAACGACTGATCAATTTATGAGCTTTGAAAATGAATTGAACGATTTAATAATTAAATACTATAATATGGCCGACTCAAGCAAAGAAACCGAGACTGAGACAAAAACAATAGCTATAAATATTATTCCAAAACCTTAAAACCTTAATTATCATTTTTAAAGAAATGGAGAAGATTAATGAAAAAAAGAAAATCAGTTGAAAACACACGAAAATTTATCATGATTGTAATAGGCGCTGTCATCGCAGCATATGCACTTGAAGCGGTATTAATTCCGAACGATGTCATTGATGGTGGTGTAACAGGCCTTAGTATTATGGGAGCACACCTCTTTGGTATTCCATTAGGCGTACTGCTCTTTGTTTTAAACATTCCGTTTATTTATATTGGCTACAAACAAGTAGGTAAAACTTTTGCATTGATGAGTTGTGCTGGGATAGCAGCTCTATCTATTTCCACAGCGCTTATGCACGATGTTAAAACAATTTTAGGTCCTAATGACCCACTACTAGTTGTTTTATCTGGTGGTATGTTACTAGGTGTTGGGATTGGGCTTGTCTTACGTAACGGTGGCGCTTTGGATGGCTCTGAGGTCTTAGCCGTGCTACTATCACGTAAGATTCCGTTTTCAGTCGGGGATATTATATTATTTATTAATGCCTTTATTTTCTTAGGGGCAAGCTTTATTTTTGGCTTAGAAAGCGCATTATACTCAGCTGTAACGTATTATATTGCGAAAAACGTTATCGATATTATCCAAGATGGTTTAGAAAAATCAAAAGACGTTCGTGTTGTTAGTGCGAAGTCAGAGGAGATTGGAGATGCGATTCAAGCTCGTTTAGGACGAGGTGTTACATATACTAAAGGGCGAGGCGGTTTCTCTAATGAACCCACTGAAATTTTAAACTGTGTTATTAACCGTATGGAAGAAAATAAGATTGTTTCGATTATTAAAGATATCGATGAAAGTGCTTTTGTCGTCATTTCTGATGTTTCAGAAGTACGCGGTGGTAACTTCAAAAAACGTGATATCCACTAAATAAAAGGTAAGAAAGTAAGTCGTTCATAAGCTGCACCCCAATTGTTAGATATCTAACAGTTGTAGGTGCAGTATTTTTTATGACTAAATTCACAGTTGAAGATACATTACGATTGGTTTAGCGTACTTTAACAGGGGGCCAACATGGCTGAAGTCAATTGAACTAAACTAAGATCGCTAACTTTTAGAAAGAGGAGTTATCAAAACTTTAGCTTTTCTTCTCCATGACACTAATGCCAATGCCCATAAATACGACTGTCATAAATGATAGTAGCCTTAAAGGGTCACACCTTTTAAAATCTCTAAACCATATATGATTGGCGAAATATAAAATAAAGCTAATATTACTTTAGAAGAAACGATTTCTAATGGCCAGTAAGTACCACCTAGCATCGCAAATGGTACTGCAATGCACGCCATCACTGTATTAAATTTACTAGGTGTATTCGTAATTGAGGCGATAAATATGGATAGTGCAATGATACACAATAGATATGGTATGACTGCAATTAAACTAGCTACAAACCCTCCGTAAAACTCTACACCAACGCCAAAATAAAAAATGCAAAATACTAATACGATTTGAAGATAGCCTACTAAAAACGCATAAGCTAGATTGGCGGTATATACTTCCCATTTACTAACACTTGAATCCGTTAAACGATTCCAAATACCATTTCTACGCTCCATGACGATATGATTGACACCGTTGGCTACCGTATAAATAACTATAAACAGTGCAAAGCCAAATAGAGTTGAAGTCCGGAATCCCATTTAAATCCTTTTTCGGAAGATAAAATATTTCATAGATAGACTCCACCCTATTCTATTATTTTCAACTTATTATACATCTCTAATTCCTTAAAATGTCTTGATTTACAAATATCAATAAAAAACACTAGACATAATCATCAACATGTCTAGCGTTTTTTGCCATTAGAGCGTGTCAACTCATATTTAGTGAACATCTTACTCGCTCTATAGTTTCATATACATAACTGTCCATTTTCTGAGGAATTTGGTGACATTTAGGAAACTGTCCGTTATTAAGCTTTCTTTTATTTTCTCTTGTTCTCCAGCCTTTTAGCTAAATCATTAAAGTCTTGGATTACTTCTCGCATTGTTGATTTTTTCACTAACGAAATTCCCTTTTGAATCGATTTAGATGCTTCTTCAAGTTTATTTGCTTTGATTTGGGCATCTGCAAGGCAATACCAAAAATACCAGGCATCCATTTCTGAAATTTTTTCGTTATAAAACTTTTCAATCTTCGGATAGTATTTGGAATATAATTCTTCATCATAAACCAACTTTTCACCATTCCATTTAAGTACATCTATTAAATAACTATCACCAATATACATTTGCCAAACAGCTATTCCGACTTTTTGCTTTTCATTCACAAAGTCAATTTTATGATAAGGAACATCAGCAATTTTTTTGAATGAGTTATCAACCCATTGAAAAACTTGAAGTTCACTTCCTATTGCTGCACCAATTGTCACACCGAATAAATATTCTTTTATACCATCGCCAGTAATATCTGCTAAACCGGAAAAATCCAAATCGACTCCTTGAATTTTTGTTTCCCAAATTTTTCTCCAATCAGTATTGTCTTTTTTTAGCACTATCGATCCAAACTGGGAAGGTTGATCTTTTACTTTAAATTCATAAGTAAAGATTATTTCTTTCTGTCCATCGTGGTCAAAGTCATAGAGTTGAATTGGCAGTGTAGAGAAAGGATTTTCAGGACTTATAAGCGATGAGTTCGCAGGCATGAATCTGCTAACGATTTTCATTAAGTCTTCTTTCTGGTTCTCGTTAGCGTGAACAACTATTGGACTAAAGTTAACTGCCACGAGTAACAATAATGTAAGTAGCATTATTTTCTTCATCCACATGTCCCCTCTTTTTACCAGAGATCAAAGATTGTAATTCCCATGTAGTATGGGCTTATTTAGAAAAGTAATGCTTCAGCAAACTTGCCCCGATAGCTAACATTTCATAAATTTTGAACAATCATTGAATTACAACAAGGAAGTCGAATACCTGTAGGATGGACTTGCCCTATTTAAGTTTACTATTCACCGTCTCTCTAAAAAGAAAGAGCTGTTTACACTAAAACAGCCCTCTTTTTTAGGCAAATTAATTTTCTGCAATAATAGCCGACTTGATTTTGATTGCCGATTCTTTTTAAGTTTTTTACTATAATGAGGTGACAAGCTTTCCTCATATTTTCATCTAGTCTATCTTTTGACGATTTATCTAATTTCCTTTAGGCTTAATTTAAAACGTTTTACAAAGGAGTATTATATGGATATATTTATCGCAAGTAATCGCCAACTACCTATTCGTTATTACGTCAATGAAGCGATTTGGATTCGTCGCGGTGGCTGTACAAAACATCCTCAAATGACATTACCGTTTTTTGTCGAGGTTGAAATTAAAAACAGTGTAAACTTAAAAATAATAATCGAATATATTTATGAATTTCAACGACAATATAAACAGACAGAAATTCAAATACTAATAAAAGACACAAATATTTTAGCTACTATTCAAGAGAAACTAACTAACAATACGTTAACCAATCACACAATCACGATTCAGCAGTTGTAACCGGTAACACAATAATAAACTGCAACATACTATCTGCATATTTTGCGTTTATTTTGCCTCCGTGCAGTTCAATAATATTCTTAGCAATTGCAAGTCCAAGCCCTGAACCTTCTGCAACGCTTGTTCTAGATTGGTCCTTTTTATAAAATCGCTCAAATAAGTTCATGAGTTCTTCGGATGTAAATTCATCACTTTCATTTGCAACACTGATATGAATATTGCCTTCCTTTCTTTCAAGGGAAACAAAAATCTTACCATTACCGGTACTATATTTAACGGCATTTATTAGTAAATTATCAAAAACCCTGACAATTTTTTCAGAATCGACCGTGGCAAAGATGCGTTCCTCTGAGAAACTTTTTATAAATGAACGATGATTTTCCTCTGCCTGCGGGATTAACTCCTCAATTAATTGATCGAGAAGCTCATTGATACATACCTTTTGTTGCTCAAGGACAATGCTTTCATTCGTTAGTTTCGTATATTCAAATAAATCATCAATCAGTTTTTTTAATTGTTCGGATTTTGAAAAAGCAATCTTTAGATACTCATCATACTGCTCCTTTGTTTCATACCTCTCATCTCTTAATAATCGTAAATAGCCCATAATCGAGGTAAGCGGTGTCCGTAAGTCGTGTGATACATTGGTGATTAATTCACTTTTTTGTTTTTCAATTTTTCGTTCCATTTCAATACTTGTCATAATTGCTTCGGCCATATGATTTACATTGTCTGTTAATACAGCAATCTCATCCTGCCCTTTTTTCTTAATGCGATAGGCTAAATTTCCTTTAGCGATTTCCATAACCCCCTCCGCCAACACCTCAATTTGATTCATTTTTCGTTTCGTTATATAGAAGAATGAAAAGGTAAATATAATAATTGCACTAAATAATGGGATAAGGCCATCATTCGAACTTGCGATAACCATCCCCTCAGGAATACCACTGACAAACAAATATAAGTTTTTATCTTCTATAATTAAAGGATAAAATGAAATGAATTCTTGCCTAATTTGCTCGATTGCTGGTATCTCATAATTATAGAGTGGATGGTTAATCGCGAAATCCATTACATTCCGAATCTTATAATGCAAATTGATTTGTTCCTCTTCCACTTGCTTTGTTTTGTATAAAACCTTTCCATTCTCATCGGTAACGATTACTTTTAATGCACTTTGTTTCATTTCAAATTTTAAATTTTCTGATTCAATCATTTGCTGTATTGCTTCTAAACTATTTTCATTGCTGGCTAGATCCGCGGCACGCTGCGCTTGATAATTTATTTCCTGCATCCCATGACTATAATCAATCTTAACTGTTGGGTTGATATTCAAAGCAAACGAAAGTGCGGCTTTTGCTCCAAGTAAACCTAAAAATGCACAAAGAATAAAAGTCGTCAATAGTTGAATTCTAATGCTTCGCCGAACTTTTGTTATAGCAGTTACAATGAACATTTTTAGTTTGTTTAATAAGAAAAGTAATGGCTTAATGATCTTTCTCAATTTTATAACCTACTCCCCATACGGTTTTAATATATTGAGGATTTCTTGGATTTGTCTCAATTCTTTCTCGAATTTTACGAATATGTACCATAACCGTATTTTCAGACTGTATAGCCTCTTCCTTCCAAACCTTTTCATAAATTTGCTCAGCACTCATCACAATGCCTTTATTTCTTGCAAGTAATTCAAGAATTGAAAACTCCCTTGGCGTAAGCTTCACTTTTACATTGTTGACGATTACTTCATGTGTGTCAGTATTAATTCGCAGATCACCAATCTCTATCTCATTTTCGTTCATCCTTTCCAGTTGATTCATTTTGATATATCTACGAAGCTGAGATTTTATGCGCGCAATTAGCTCTAAAGGGTTAAAGGGCTTTGTTACATAGTCATCTGCCCCCAAAGTTAATCCAGTAATTTTATCCATATCCTGTGTTTTTGCAGACAGCATAATAATTGGCATCTCGGCAATTTCCCTCACCTTCATACACATCTCAATGCCATCCACATTCGGCATCATAATATCTAAGACAATTAAATGTACTTTATGTTTCTTTAAAAGATTTAAGCCCTCCTCTCCATCACTTGCTTCTAGAATATCGTAGCCTTCATTTTTTAAATAAATGGCAATAAGATTTCTAATCTCTTTTTCATCATCAACGATCAGTATTGTTTCTTTCGTCATATAATCCCACCAATTTTAAATTAAATAAAATCCCATATTTACAATAATTATCATTCCTAATTTTAACTATTTTTTTATTTTTCGTATATAAAAATAATAAAAACACTCTACATTACCGACTTTAATTTTCGTTTATAAAAATAATAAAAACATCCTACAATACCGACGAAAGCACCAAGATATATACCGTACTTTGTTGCTAGTATGGAAATGTTTTCAATGTGTTTCCCAAAAAACAAACCAAGTGTAAAGTAAATCAATGTCCAAACAAAACCTGCTGTGTAGTAATACAAAGCGTATTTTTTAAACGACATGTTATTCATCCCTACTAAGTATGGAAGTATATGTCTCACAATTGGTATGAAATAGCTTATTACTAAAGCAAAATGACCATATCTATCTATTAGTTCTTTTGACTTTAATAAATATTTAGCCTTGTTCTTTTTCACCAATTTATCAAGTATTTTATGGCCAAATACTTTACCAAGGATAAATCCTAAGGAAAGTCCTGAAACTGCACCGAGATAAGTTATTACAAAAGCTTTTAACACACTCATTTTTTCTAACGAAGACATAAAGCCGCCGCTCATAACGATCATCTCATCAGGAAGGGGCATACCCACGATTCCTAACCATAAGCTGAAAAATAAAGCAAAATAACCATATTGCTCGATATATGATACAAGATCCTGTAATCCCATTAACTAGTCCTCACATTTCCAAGTTTGCAGCTTAGCACATAGGCAGGTGGAATATTAATCCATACTTTTTCATGTGAAATATCTTCAAAATAGTTTTGAATAAAGGATTTTTTAACAAGTGAATATTGGAATGTAATAAATTTCCCTTCCTCTAAGCAATCCTTAACATTCCGTAAAATACGTGAGGAAACGGCAGGATCCAAAGATGTAAAAGGTAACCCAGATACGATATAGTCAATTTTTTCGATATTTAATGCTGACAAATACATGCATAAATCCTCAGCAGATCCATGTATAACGAATACACTCGGCTCATGTTTAAATTGGTCACGAAGCTTTTCACAAAAAATTTCATTATTTTCGATAAGAATTAACTTTGTTGACTGCTTTTTTCTTTTCATTATTTCTTTCGTAAATGAGCCTGTACCTGGACCTAGTTCAACAATACATTGGGCATCTTCAAAGTAAATTGCTTCGACCATTTTTTTTGCTAATTTTTTTGAACTAGGCGAAATCGCACCTATCGTTTTTGGATGTTTTATAAATTCAGTAAGGAACGTTATAAATTGCATAATTTTTTCTCCGATCGCATGTAATATTTGATTATTTTAAATATAACGACCATTCCTTAAAGAATTACGAGGGAATTTCTTAAATTTTTCTTAAGAGTTTTAAAAGGTCATTGATATTTCCTTCAGAAATTAGGCATACAATCGCTTCTAGTAGAATAGAAACCTATATAGAGAACATTTGAAAAATAAAGTGGGGTGTGAAAGGATGCTTAAACTAAATGATGCAAAAGAAATGGTACTCAGAATTGTGCAACATGACCCATTGTTTGTCGTTATACAAAATACGCCGCCTCTAGAAGAAATACTTTATAATGACGACTATTTAGCGCAAATTGAAGAATCAAATTATTATTCTACTTCAGATGTCGCTAGCTGGTTTGAAATAACTGATGCGAAGCTTCGTTATTACATTAAACCATTTGAACAGTATATTTTTGATAATGCTACGATTAGCCCAAACACCAATATTCGTTTGAACCTTTCTGCCATTTTAAGACTTCGTATGATATTACTGTTAAAGGATAAACACCGCGTCAAAGGTTTAAAACTTATATTAGGTATTGATGACAACGGTCAGCTCATCAAACATCAAATAACTGCAACAACTTTAGATACTGATGATTTAACTAACAAAGTCGATGTTCTTGGAAACGTGCTACAGCAAATGATACAAACAGGACTCTTCAATATCTTTCCAAATGAAGATCATGGAGCATTGCAAGTAACCTTTAATCAAGATTTTCTTGCACAAAAGTTTCAATTGCTATCCTCCGAATCTACCCTTCAAGTTGAAAAAGTTCAAAAGGAAACAGCTAAACTTAAACAAGAAAACGACAATCTACAAAGGCAAATTTCAGAGCTGCAAGAGGATAGTGTTAAGGACATTGTCCAAAAAATCCGTGAACGTCATATTGAAAATGAAATAGTGTCGACATTACGGACAGAAGCATTACAGCAATTTTCTACGGAAAATAAGGCAGGGTTATTTACGAAAATTTTTCGTTCCTCTCAAATTGAGATGGAAAAGGAGCAATTTGTATTGAGCTATATTTCGAAGCACCTAGAAGAACGTTTAGAAATAGCACTGAATGATTATTATGGAGAATAAATATCTTTCCTTTAGAAACCATCTAATTTTTTTCAATTCTCCATTCTTTAAACACTTAAAAGCATTTCATCTTGAGTACTAGTCAAAAGTTATTCGCTGAGAAGATATTGAGCCTCCTCAGAGTAAAATGATGTGATCACGAAGGAGTCGTCAAAAGAAGTGACGATTTTAGCCTTCGTACTTTTCTATCATCCCTGCGGAGTCTCACATTTCCCGCTTTTAACCTTATTTTTAAACGGTTAACTTCAGCTACAGGATTTGATGCTTCCTCCTGCATTTCTCCTTATTTTTGAAAAATAACACGATTTGTTCCTTCCCCTCCTCACCTATCTGTTACACATAAATTGTGACAAAGCACAATACCTTAAAATCCACATGATAATTTTTAATTCATTTGTAAAAATACCCATTTTATCAATTGACCAACCTGGTCAAATTATATATAATCATGGTAAAAATACACTGAAGGGAGAAAAAACTTGTATCAAACATTTCTTAATTTAGAGGTTGAAAAACAACATAAAATTATCAACTCTGCACTTAAAGAATTTTCCATCAATAATTACGATACCGCTTCTACAAATAAGATCATTAAGGATGCCAAAATTTCAAAAGGAATTTTATATCACTATTTTGGTAGTAAAAAAAATTTATATCTTTACTTATATGAATACGTTACAACGATTTTCATTGATGCAATCAATAGTCGCTTAGATTTAGAAGAACCTGACATATTTAAACGCTATGAACAAATCATGACAATAAAATTGGAATTAATTAAGCAGTACCATACTTTTTTTGATTTCCTTAAAAAGACGTATATTGAAACAAGTTTAGAAGTAAGAAGTGAGCTCGATCAATATAATTTAACTTTACAAAATAGTTCCTATGACAGTGTGTTTGCAGGAATTGATTACGATTTGTTTCATAAAAATATAGATAGTAAAAAAGCAATAGATACCATTCGGTGGGTTACGGATGGAATAAGTGATCGATATGAAGAACGATTGAAGAGTAATGTAGATAACAGCGAAGCCTTTAACCAACTCTTAGAACAATGCATGGAGGAAGCAAACGATTATTTTCAATTTTTAAAGCAATTAGTATACAAAAACACAAAGAGGTGAATTGTATGGCAATAATCGAGGTCAATAATTTAACTAAAAAGTTTGGGGATTTTTATAGTGTACAGAAAGTAGACTTACAAATCGAAAAAGGTGAAGTGTTCGGTTTTTTAGGTCCAAATGGTGCTGGGAAATCTACAACAATACGGCATTTAATGGGCTTCTTACAGCCCACAGAAGGACAGTGTTTCATAAAAGGGTTGGATTGTCGCCAATCTACGGCTGAAATCCAAAAATTCGTAGGCTATTTACCTGGTGAAATTGCGTTTATTGATAAAATGACTGGACAACAATTTATCAAATTTATTGCCCAAATGCGAGGGTTACATGATTTAACAAGAGCTAATGAACTTATGGAATACTTTGAATTAAATGCCACTGGGCTTATTAAGAAAATGTCAAAGGGTATGAAGCAAAAAACTGGTCTAATTTGCGCATTTATGCATAACCCTGAGATAGTCATTCTAGATGAACCGACAAGTGGATTGGACCCCCTTATCCAAACAAAGTTTATCGATTTTATTTTAGCTGAAAAAGAAAAAGGGACGACCATATTCATGTCCTCTCATATGATTGAAGAAATTGAAAAAACTTGTGACCGTGTAGCGATACTTAATGCTGGTAAAATTGTTGCAACGGAAACAATTGCTGACTTAAAAAAGCGAAAATCTAAAAAGTTTTTAATTGAATTTCAAAGCGAACAAGAGCTCTCTCGCTTCTTAGGAGAACCACTTAAAATTGAACAGACTGGGCCAACACAAGCCATTATAAAAGTTCAGGGTAATGTCCAAACATTACTTCACATATTAGCAGACTATAAAATTAATGACCTCGATATCATTTCACAATCACTTGAAGATATATTCATGCATTACTACGAAAGAGGAGGTCAAGAATCATGAACTTTACTTTGCTAAAACACGAGGTACTAGCTACTGTTAAACTTTTTAGTATCATACTCGCTGTATTAATGCTCTATATCATTAGTATTGTTTATATGTATAACCCTGAAATGAGTAATACTCTTAATAAGCTTACCGAAACAATGCCTGAATTGATGTCAGCATTTGGTATGACGAATATAGGCAATACGTTAATTGAATTTCTATCAACCTATTTGTATGGATTTTTATTGCTTATTCTACCGTTAGTTTTCATCATTATGTCGGCAAATAAACTAATTATGGGCTATATCGATAATGGTTCCATGGCATACCTTATTGCGACACCGAATACACGTTTTAAAATTGTCTTTACGCAAGCATTTTTTTTAGTTGCTAGCATTTTTATATTGCTCTCAATTACAACTTTAGTTGCAGTCATATTTTCTGAGATTCTATTTCCAAATGAATTGGATATAAGTGCTTTTTTGACTTTAAATATCGGTCTTTTTTTCTTACACTTTGCCATTAGTGGCTACTGCTTTTTTGTATCCTGCAGTAGCAAGGATTTAAGAACCTCTTATGCGTATAGTACAGGAATTCCTATTCTATTTTATTTAATTCAAGCGCTTAGTAATATGGGTGGTGCTTTAGGAAAGCTTAAGTACTTCACAATTTACTCATTGTTTTCACCTGAAAAATTAATGACTCAAGATAGCTCGTCTATTTGGATGCTAGGAGCATTATTTTTAATTGGAATGTTATGCTATATGCTGGCTATTCGTGTTTTTGTTAAAAGGGATTTGTATTTATAACGTAAAAAACTGCTTGCTTTCTCTGAGCAAGCAGTTTTTTAGATCTCTAGAAATATATGAATACCTGAGAAACCTGAGTTAACATTCATTACTGCATAGACGTTAAATTACCAAGGAATCGCAATAAACGAAAATGAATTTTTGCCAATTCTTCCACACTTAAATCCTCATTTCCTCTGTCTAGCCATTCCTGAATAATCCCCAAAATTGCAGAAGCTAAAAAAGCCTGTAAATATTGTCGGAATTCTGGATCTTGCAATTCCTCTCCAATAACGGAAAGTCTATCTAAAATTTGATTACTAAAGACTTCCTTCAATCTCTTGCTAAATCCGGGACTGCCCTGCTCCCCTAATATAACTCGAAAGGCGGTGGCATGCTCTTTAAAACATTTAATCACTTCGACAAATGGTGGATAAAACTGTCCTGTTTTTAACGTTTGAAAGGCTTCTAGTGGTTGCACATTTTTAACATAGCTTTCTAGTTCATTTATTAACTCCTGCTGCAAGTCCTCCATCACTTCAAACTTATCCTTATAATGTAAATAAAAAGTTCCTCGATTGATGTTTGCAGTAGAAGCTAGATTTTTAACTGTTACTCGTTCAAAGCCTACCTCTTCTATTTGTATAATTAATGCATTTTTTATAGCCTGTTTTGTTTCAAAATTCATTATTTTATGGATAGACATGTATAACCTCCGTTCTATTGACACTTTATACCAACTTGTTCATTGTATTTGCCTACATGCTAACGTAAAATTTTACTAGTATCAACACCGTGTTCAGTAAAGGAAAGAAAAATTAATGGAACCTTTAGCCGTTTTCTTTTGTTTAGCAATTACCTTGCACAATATTGAAGAAGTTATTTGGCTACCTCAATGGTCATAGCAGGGTTCAAAGTTTCAAAAAGCTGTGACGCCAAATGAATTTCATTTCGCAGTTTTAGTGATTACAGCTTTAGCTTATTTATCGGCATTTTTCTTTATCTTTTTTCCACAATCTAATTTTGCGAAATGGCTTTTCGTTGGATTTTTAGGCGCGATGATTATCAATGCTATTTTTCCACATCTTTTAGCAACAATAATAATGAAAAAATATGCCCCCGGACTTGTAACAGGATTGCTACTTAATATACCAATCAACTGCTTCATTATTCGAAGGATGTTTGAGGCACAATTAATTGGATGGACAGAGCTACTATTTTCAACGATTCTAGTAGGGTTAAGTTTGTTAGCGCTTATTCCATTTCTGTTTAAGTTAGGCAGGATGGTTACACTTAACTCGAAAACGTAATCAATGAACACTTTTTGTAATTCTGTTTATTGTAATTGATTAATCATTGTCTTAAAATTTCAGTTATCAACACTGTGTTCAGTAAAAGGAGAGATGAATAAATGGGAAACAATGCGATTTCATTAAACTCTATTGAAAAAAAGTTTCACAAAAAACAAGTAATTGCCCCGCTATCCTTAGAAATTCCTAAGGGACAGCTTATTGGCTTACTTGGCCCTTCAGGCTGTGGGAAAACGACGTTAATTAAAATGATTATGGGGATGATCAAGCCCGATAATGGCAATATTCAAGTGTTAAATCATACAGTTCCTCATAAGCAATTACTGACGGATATCGGCTATATGGCACAATCTGATGCGCTGTATTTGGATTTAACCGGCGAAGAGAACCTTCATTTTTTTGCAAAGCTTTATCGTTTATCAAAAAAAGAGCGTGCAGAGCGTGTCAATTATGCTGCAAACCTTGTTCATTTAACGGATGATTTAAATAGTAAGGTGATGAATTATTCTGGAGGGATGAAACGGAGATTATCTCTTGCAATTGCTCTTATCCAAAATCCAAAGTTATTGATTTTAGATGAGCCAACTGTTGGTATTGATCCCGTATTGAAAAAAGAAATTTGGCAGGAGTTAATTCGTTTAAAAAACGATGAGCATAAAACCATTTTAGTAACGACACATGCAATGGATGAAGCAGAGCGCTGCGACCAGTTGACTATGCTACGCAATGGCCGGATCATCGCACATGGAACACCACATGATTTGAAAGCTCATTATCAAGCAAAAGATTTTGATGAAGTGTTTTTAAAAGCTGGAGGTGAAGCACTATGAGAATCGGCGCAATTGTTACTAGAATTATGCAGCAAATGATCCGTGATAAACGTACACTCGCTTTATTATTTTTTGCACCTCTTCTTGTGCTTTCGTTAATGTATTTTGTTTTTAATAGTGCTGAGCCTGAAGTAACACTAGTCGTATCAAATGGTCCTGTACAGCTAATTGAAAAACTTGAAGCAGCGGATTTCCATGTCATCGAAAACAACGATTTTACTAGTGCCAGTTTAAAAGAAGAAAAATATGATGGCTGGTTAGCTTTCAATCAATCTCAATTGAAACTCACATTATTAAATGATGATCCGTCTACCGCCAAGGCTTTAAAAATGAAGCTTTCTCAAGTTTTGCAGCCGGAACAATCTTCAAAGATGAAGTTGACGACTGAATATGTATATGGCGATGAAAATACCGCTATTTTTGATATTTTTAGCCCGATGCTTATAGGTTTCTTTGTGTTCTTTTTCGTCTTTTTAATTACAGGCATAGCGTTGTTAAAAGAACGAACTTCAGGGACATTGGAACGTTTACTAGCGACACCGATTAAACGTTCTGAAATTGTTGCTGGCTATATGGTAGGTTATGGATTGTTTGCTTTTCTTCAAACGACTATTATTGTTCTATTTGGGATTTATGTTCTGGATATCGTACACGTTGGCTCCATCTGGCTCGTTCTACTAATCAATATTGTCGTTGCGCTTGTTTCATTATCATTAGGAGCTCTCTTATCAAGTTTTGCTTCTTCAGAGTTTCAAATGATGCAATTTATCCCGCTTGTCATTGTACCGCAAATTTTCTTTTCAGGTATTTTCCCACTCGATAATATGGTTGAGTGGCTGCAAAATATTGGTCGTATTATGCCACTATACTATGCGGCTGACGCGTTGAATGGGGTTATGTATAAGGGATATTCCTTTAGTGAAATTCTAGCCGACTTAGCGATTCTTGCTTGCTTCGCTCTAGTATTTATTACATTAAATATTGTAAGTTTAAAAAAATATCGATCATTATAATCACAGGGTTCTGCTCAAAAATTGGGCAGAACTTTTTCAATTAGAAAATTCCACCAATTTTCTATTAGCAAAGGAGCTAATATTCATCTATACTAAATTTACAGTTAAATGGTTAAATGTTTTACATCGTAAGTTAAAAAGCCTAAAAATAAAGGTGTGTAAAGATGAAGACGATTATGGAAATTCAGAACGTTTCTAAACAGTATAGAGGGAAGAAAATTTTAGAGAATGCTACATTTTCTATTTGTGCCAATCAAATTATAGCTCTAGTAGGAAAGAATGGATCAGGTAAGAGTACCCTTCTAAAAATCATTGCGGAATTAGTCGATGCTGACAGTGGCTCTATTGTGAAACATCGACAATCTTTAAAAATTGGTTATGTGCCAGAAGTGACCCCTTCACATATTTTGTTTACGCCTGAAGAATATCTTTATCATATGGGTAGTATTCGAGGCATGGCAAAAAAACAACTACAGCAAAAAATAAATGATTTACTTGAATTATTTCATTTAGAGGAAGCTCGGAACATTCGGATTGTTAATTTTTCTAAGGGTATGAAGCAAAAGGTTATGATTATGCAGGCAATGCTTGAAGACACAGATCTACTAATCTTAGATGAACCATTATCAGGACTCGATCCTAAGGCCCAAAGCGACTTAGAAGAAACTCTCTCTATTTTAAAGGACAAAGGATTAAGTATCGTTTTAACATGTCATGAAACAAAATTACTTCAACATCTTGTTGATACCGTTCTTGTTATTCAAAATAATAAGATCATTCAAGCTGATTCATTCAATAAAAATGATGTACCGAAAAATAAATTAATTTTTGAGATTTCAAGCGAGGAATTATTGGACCATCTATTACCTATTCTTGAAATTCAACAACAAAGTCTTTTAAACAACAGTTGTTATGAGGTAATCACCATTATTAAGGCGGAGGAAACAGACCGAATATTATTAGAGCTACTACATAAAAAAGCCTCTATTAAACAATTAATCCCGATAAATGAAAAGGAGGAACAATTCTATACCCATTTTTAATGAGGAAGAATAGAAACCGACATGACTAGTTTATTACGCTATCAATTTATCAATTATTTAAGAACCTATAAATATGTTCCACCCTTTTCAATTTTCATTTTATGTCTTGTTGTAAACTATACTTTTGTCCCAAATCCAATTTTAGATAGCTATTCGTTTACAGCCATCATCCTCTTTCTTCTAATGGGATGGTTTACAGTTACACTATTTCACGCAGAAGATGAAGAGCAAAAAGTAATTACAACACTTCATGCAAAAAGTCGAACACAGTACAATTTAGGAATTTTTATAATTTGTGGACTAATTGGTTTCGGTCTGAGCTGTGTATCAGTAATTTACCCTACTCTAATTGGTGCCTTTGGAGAAGAACCAAGATTTATACATCAATTACTTGGATTCCTCTCTCATTTTAGTTTAGCTGTACTAGCCATTGCACTTTCAGCAATATTTACAAGAGAGCTCGTCAAAAACAAGCAAAATACTTGGTGGGGTGTACTTAGCATCTTACTTTTTTCTATCGTTATCGCTACCTTAACAGAGGCGATTCTTCAGATAAAAGGACTAATTTGGCTGCTTCCACCTGTCCGTCTTTCATTGGAAATGATGGGTTCGGAAGATTCTATAAAAACAATACCGACCATTTTTTATTGGCAGTTTGCTTGGATTTTCCTCTACTCAACCTTCGTCATCATGTTGTTCTTCCTCCTATCGAATCGAAAAAGGAAATAAGATTTCTATATGGAGGCTGATTTTATTAAAATATCTTTGCTCTTAAAACACCTAAAATCAAAGGATAATTTCGAAAAATTAAGAATATAAGTAATAAAAGTCAGAAAAATTGGAGTGTAAATACATGATTCATGAAATAGAGGAATATGTAAAATATTTAGATGGTGTTCATAAACGAACGATGCAATATGTGAAGGTAATACCTGATGAACTTTTAAATTGGAAGCCTTCTGAAGATAAATTTTCTATAGGTGATTTATTGCGACATATCGCATCATCTCGTTTGATGTTTCTTGGTATATTTGAACAGGGTTCGTGGACGTATGCAGGACATGATTCTGGTAAAGGGACTTCTCTTGAGGATATTTCAAATTATTTAGAGTCATGTCAAATTAAATTAACAGAGGGGCTTTTAAAGATGGGCAACGATATTTTATCAAAAAAGGTTTTAACCCTTCTTGGTCATGAAGTTAGTGCTTGGAGAATACTTATGTCAATTCCTGAACATGAAATCCATCATCGCGGACAAATCTCTACATATTTACAAATAAACAAGATTGAACCTCCTCAAATTTTCGGATTAAAGATTGAACAAGTTAAAACATTATAATTTTATAAAAGAGCTTTGGACACCATCATATATCCAAAGCTTATTTTTGTCATTATATTAAACTTCCCCCGTTGTATAGAGTAAAACTTTAATTAGTGAAAATAAAAAAGCCCAAAAACAGAGTTTCTTTTTAGCGTCCATTGGTTGTTGAATAGTCACGAAAATAATCGCCAAAACCTCACCTCGAATTTTGCTCGTTGACTAAAAAATGCCCCCGATTTACTTAGGTAGTGGGGGCAATCATTTTCGTATACGGATTGTCATTTTTAATTTATTCAATCCAACCTCCAACCTTTTCTTATAGATCATCACTTTTATTTTAAAAAAGCCGAAGTTTAAAGAGCGACAAACAATACTGGTTTTTGGGAATTTTTCGTGCGTTAAATGATGATAGCAATATATAATAGAAGAAATTCAAACTAGACTGGATGTGATGACATGGAAACAGTTCATATTCCTATCAATGCTGAACATATTATTAGTACCTCTAGTAAAGGAAATCAATCGAAATGGCGTATCGGCAACAAGTGGGTCAAACAAAATGCACGAGGGTATGAGGGGCAAGCAGAAGTATTAGCTTCCCTCATGCTTGAATGCTCAACTCTTGATCGCTCTAAATATGTCGTCTATCAGCCATGTATCATTCAGTTGGCTGACGGTGAACAATTTGAAGGCTGCTATTCACTCGACTTTCGTGGTACAAAACAGGAAGTGACACTTGAGCGCTTGTTTGAAGCAAATTTCAGCTCTACTGACCCTATTACAAATAACAAAACACTTTCTACTAAAGAAAAATTCGAGCAGTTAATGGCACAGATTGAGCAGTATACAGGACTCGTTGTACATCATCAAATTGCACAGCTATTCGCTTTTGATGCCCTTATTCTAAACGAAGATCGGCATACAAATAACATTTTATTTTTATACGATCCAAAAGAAAAAACGTGGGAGCTGGCGCCTATTTTCGATAACGGGCTCAGCCTACTATCTGATGAAAAAGACTATCCACCTGGCAAACCTTTAACAATTATCAATTATACCTCGGCATAATTGCGTCCGGAATCGGCTTTGTGATTAGGCCTGCATGATGCAGGTCAGTTAGCCGTTATCGCATGGATGCGATGGTTTTAGGCTAACATCCTATGTGAACTCCTTTTCGATTCCGTGACATCCGCCGGAGGCTTTAACTTCTTTCAGCGGGTGTTTGGACACCAGCTGAAAGAAGTTAAAGAGAAAAGTAAAGGCAAAACCACTAAATTCATCTTTCACAAAACAACTTGCTCTTTACGAAGGACCACCTTTTATTGATAAGGAGAAATTAGTAGCGACAATCGAACAATCACCGTACGATTTTGGACGTGCTAAAGACGTATTACTTTCACAGTTGCGTGATCCAGTTTTGAAACATTTATTCATAGAAGGAAGTGAAGCTATTGATTGATTACATGACTTTTGACGTAATGTGGATGGATGACATTATTGCAAACGTTGAGTTAAAACCGACTAATGGTGGCACACCATATGTCATTAACTATATTGAAGATTTTAACAAGCAATTTTCACCGACGATGGAGGGGCATATCACCTTAGAAGAACTGGAACGTTGGCTAAAATGGAGAACTTTCCCCCCTACTCGGGTCAATGCAAAGGAATTACTGGCTTCACTAGATATGCAAGCCTATAATCGCTGGGGCATCGTGCGGAAAACACATGGTGTAATGGCAGATGATGAAATTTGGATTCGATTTAAAGGCGAAACTCTCACCCATCGGGATGTCTGCTTACGCAAGGATCTATACTATCCTGAGGAACCAAATTTCCCAGAATTTCAATAAGTTAACTGGCGGTAAATCTCTTTAGTACGAGTTTTTTTAAATTAAATGAGCTCTCAGACGTATTTTAAATCGAGTTGACGGGTGATTTCCCTAGCTCGATTCGTCTGGGAGTTCTTTAAGAAAATTAGCATAAACCAGAGCGAAAATTTTTAGCGAAGAACAGGTGAGGGTATAAAACAAACGATTTCATTCTGTCGCTTCAATCGCTTGATGAAATTTTTTTCATTCGATTTCATGGCACCAATTCCTCTCTTACAATGATTAAATTATTTAATATCTGTGAAAAAATCTTCTTCAGAAAAGACACCAATATTATTTCTTCTAAGCAATGCAGTTGTTACGCCTACGCCCACTAATTTTGTACCATTGAAATCCCCATTGTAGATCACTGCACTGCCACAAGATGGACTATACTCTTTTAAAATAACCTTAGTCGCACCTAGTTCGAGTGCTTTCTGTAATGTTGCATATGCACCCTTAATATAAAGATCCGTGACATCACGGCCAGATTTTTCAACCACTCTCGCTTTTCCAGCAAGAACGTCTTCACCATCTCCCCCAACAATTTCAGCGGGCTCACGAGGTGTTGAAAAACCTCCCATTAGTTCAGGGCATACAGTTACGGCCTTATTTTCTAACACAAGCTTTTGAATTCTTTCATCTAAACTATCTGTTCCGTTATAACGTACCTTTAATCCTGCTAAGCAAGAACTAATTAAAATCATATGTGCACCTCATTTTTAAGCTATATCGTATAAGTATAACTTTAGCTTATTAAAAGAGTCTGTCAACCGCTTTTACAATGACATAATGTAATTCCTTGCTACTCTATTCTCTAATATTGATATTTTCAAACCTTTTTTATTATTAGTAGGACAACCATTTCACCAGGTTGTGCTACTATTTTATTATCTATATTTTTTTATGAATTCATTTCATCATTTAAAAAGGAGGAACAAGACTTGGTTGAATTTACAATTTGTTTTCTTAAAAAGGGTGACCAAATATTATTGCTAAATAGGGATTTTCCAGAGTGGATGGGGGCTTGGAATGGTGTAGGTGGCAAGATTGAGAAAGATGAAACTCCACTGGTGGGGGCATTACGAGAAATTAAGGAAGAAACGGGCATTGTACTGAAGGATATTACATACAAAGGAAAAATAACATGGACTGATGGAATGACTGACTTTGGCTGTATGTATGCTTTTATTGCTGAATTGCCAGAATCCTATCATTATGTGACACCGATAAAAGTTGCAGAGGGTATTTTAGATTGGAAAGATCTATCATGGATCTTCCATCCTAAAAATGTAGGAATAGCTGATTTAAAATATTACTTACCGAAAATGCTGGATGAAACAGTCAACTATGAATACATATTTACATATAAAGATAGTACATTGATTGATATAACGAGTACCCCATTAGTTACTGTCTAAATAGAACAAGACCTCGTAAACGCGACAGTAGCGTCTACGAGGCTTAGCTAATTATTTTCTTGGTTGCGCAAATCGCATTCTGCACATCGACCAATTCAAGGTTGTATTTTGAATTTCATCATAGATGTTCCACAGGCTATCGACTACCCGTAATTCAACATTACGTTTAGACATTTCCTCAAATAAATTTTCTACTTCGAATTTAGCAATAGGATATTGTGTTGTTTCACTTGTATAATAACCCGCATTTTGATCCTGTAGTGTAAATTCGTGGATGTCGAACTCATATAAGTAAAGTTTCGTATTTTTCATCGTCTCAAACCACTTGCTTTCAATTACGACAACATGTCCATATAATGCTGATGTTATATAGGTTCGTTTATCCCGTTCGGTTGTATTCTCACCAATATAGTAGCACACTCGTGGGCAATTCCTAGGTGTCAAAAAATTAGGCAAGCATGTATCGTTGATTGCCCATACTAGACCTTTTTCTGGATCTAAATCTAGTCGATCAGGTAATCGTGGGTGAAATACTGTAATATCACTTTCCTCACTGACATGATATATGCGCACATGTTCCCACTCCTTATTTTCCAAATTGGAAGAATTAAATTCGTATATTGATTCCAAAGTTTAATCGCCTTGTTACTTACGTTACGTTTTTTGTGCACACTCATATTTTTTCATTAACGAAAAAAGATAGAGACTTATATTATTTATATCATGTAAATAGAAGCTCGCCATCTTTTTGTAAAAATACAAGCCAGAAATCCCTAAGCGGACTTCTGGCTTTTCTAATTTAAGAACTGGATTGCGTTTTGATAGGTAATGCATTGTCTAGAGTGTCCTGTCGTTTAACAGTGATCCATCTTCCGCATAACATGACAATCAATGCAAAAAATACGATGACTCCTGCAAATACAAGCGCTGCCTTATAGCTACTATAAATCGCCACAAGCTGACCCGCGATAATTGGACCGATAATTTGTCCAAATGCATAAAAAGTTGTTAACAATGATACGACCGGGCCGCTTTGTGTTGGAAATAGCTGACGTGCATAGGACGTCGTTAACGTCACAATGCCTACAAATGTCAAGCCGAATAAAAATGACGATAATAATACGCTCCAAACTGTTTGTGAAAATACTGGTAATAAGATGCCTATTACTTGCAATACATACGCGACAAACAAAATTTTGATAGCAGAGAATTTTTCTAATAATACAGTCCAAACAGGTGCTGACGGGATAGCCGCTACTCCAACAATGACCCAGCTATACGAAGAGTAAGCTTGTAGCGAAGGAATATTATGAATGATATCCACTAAAAAAGTACCAGTAATAATATAGCCTAACCCTTCAAAACCATATGCGACAATTAGCCATGGCATAAAGCCCTTTGTCATTTTGGCATCAGAGGATTTCGCGGTTTTCACAGTATCTTGTACATGCAAACCTCTCCAAAGAATAAATGTTATCACTAAAAAAACAGCAGATAAAATCCCTAAGCCTATCCATGTACCTTGCCAAGCAAAACGTGCTTCAATAGCAGGAACTAATAAACCTGAAATAGCAATCCCTAATCCGATACCACCAAATAAATAGCCTGACCATCGTGTAAGTGAATGCTTTGCTAAATAATCCATAATAATACTACATGTTAATACAAAAATAAGTCCCCCTGTAATGCCAGCAATCAAACGAAGCACAAGCCACACACTATATATTTCAATGATTCCCATAAGAACAACAGAAAGGACATTCAAAACAACACTTAACAATAAAAAGTTCTTCTTTTGGCGATTGATAAATCCTGCCCACAAAGCGCCAATGAAATAACCAATATAATTACTTGATGCTAAAAATCCAGCAACTTCAAACGAAAACCCGACATCATGACGCATAAATGGCAAAATTGGTGTGAATGCAAAGCGGCTAATCCCCATAGCTACTACAAGTAAAAGCACCCCACCAAATAAAATTCCGATGTGCTGTCGATTCATCATGTCCCCACCCCCCTAAAAACTTTTTGTAATTAAAAGGATACAGAGTGAAAATTAATAAATCTAATATATAATTTATATAAAAGGATAAAAAATTTTTATAAGAGGTGGGATACATAATGAATTTACATGCTCTTAGATTATTTACAAAAGTAGCTGAGCTCAAAAGTGTTTCTAAAGCAGCACAAACTCTAATGATTAGTCAACCTGCCGTTACCATTCAAATTAGAAATTTAGAAAGGGAACTAGACTTAACTCTTTTAGAATCAAAAGGTCGAGGAATTACATTAACACAAAATGGAGAATTTTTATTTAAACAGGCTCAGCGATTATTTGATTTAGAATTGGATATTGAAAACAAACTAGAGCAATTAAAAAACACAGGTAATGAAGAATTACAAATTGCTTCTACCCATGTTCCATCGCATTTTTTATTACCAAAATGGCTCGCAAAGTATAAGCATGCCTATCCGACAACTAATATCCACATAAAATCGGCTAATTCACAGCAAGTTATTGAAGAATTACTTCACTATAAGGCTGATATGGCTTTTATCGTAAAAGAGGACGGTCATCATCCAGATATTAGTTATCAATTTCTCATGAATCTCGATTATTGGTTTATCGTCCCATATGGACATCCACTGGCAGACCAGGAAGTGACATTAGCGGAATTAATGCAGCAACCATTTGTTTCACGGGAAGATGGTAGCTCTACGAAAGAATATTTAAACGCTTTATGTAAGGTTCATAAAATTCCACCGCCAAGAGTAGGGCTACAACTGGACGGTATCAACGAATCCATTCACGCCATTGCAGCTGGGTATGGTACGATGCTAGCTCCATCTATAGCAGCTTCTAGCTTTATTCAACGGCAGCAAATAGCGCGAGTTTTTACAAAAGACATCGATGTTCAACGTCCTATCTATCTTTGCACACGAAAAAATGAACAAAATACCTCTTCAACCTTTAATACATTTATTAACATCATTAATGATTCAATTTCATAACAGTCTTTTTTCAAAAGTTTGAACTACACAAAATTTGAGCAATAAAGAATTGATGTGTAGTTTTTTCATTTTCAAAAAATTGTACTATATCTCACAATCTCATCAACATGGGATTGATATTCACTCCGGTCGGACGCTTTCCTGAGGGCGTCCGATGAGCCACTTCTACGCTGCAGGGTCTCGGGCCAACAGATGTCTTTTGCGCGAAAGCGTAGTGCTAACGAAGCGTCAGCAGCACCGATGTTGGTCACGAAGGCGTTATCACAGGATGTGATGGTTTTAGCCTTCGTTCCCCTACCGCTAATCCCCAAGGAGTCGCCTAATTTCCACCCCAATCAACTACATGGCATACGTTTACAAATGTCATCCTAACTTTTAGCAATGATTCATCTTAATGACTGTAAAAGCTGTAAATAAATAGTGAATCCCGTTTAAAAAGTTCGCGTCAATTCCATTAATATTCGTTTTCTTATAGACTAAACGGTTTCAATGACCTATAATAATCCATAAATTCATCAATACACGAACATTAAGGTGGTTTTTATGACTGAATATACGTTAATTTTCAAAGGGACAGCTTTTTCAAGTAAGTCTCCTACTGAAGTACAAATTTTAAAGGATTATTTATTCTTCATTAATGCAGACGGGATGATTGCGAAAACAGTAGCTCCTGAGCATCCAGATTATCAAAATCTGCTAACTACATATCAGCATCAAGAAAGTTTTCATCAATTAACTGACGGTCAATATTTCTTACCTGGCTTTGTCGATTTGCATATACATGCACCGCAATGGGCACAAGCTGGAACTGCATTAGATATTCCACTTTATGACTGGCTGAACACATACACTTTCCCTATCGAATCGAAATTCTCCGATTTAGAGTTTGCACAAGAGGTCTATGAAGATTTAGTAAGTACTCTTCTTGCCAATGGAACGACTACATCACTCTATTTTGCAACTGTCCATAAAGAAGCGAGCCTGCTATTAGCGACAATTTGTGCCGAAAAAGGGCAACGTGGTCTAGTTGGGAAAGTGGTGATGGATGATCCTGAACAAAATCCAGACTATTATCGAGATGCAAATACTCAGACTGCACTAAAAGATACAGAAGAATTTATTTTAGCTGTGAAGGAATTAGCCAAATCAACGAAACAAGGTGTTTATCCAGTTGTAACACCACGCTTTATTCCAAGCTGTACAGATGATGCTCTAAAAGGTTTGGGAGAATTAGCAGCTAAATACGATACACATATCCAGTCACATTGTAGTGAAAGTGATTGGGAGCATGGTTACGTAAAGGAACATTTTAAGAAAAATGATGCCTTTGCCTTACATGACTTTGGTCTCTTAGGCGATAAATCTGTGATGGCACATTGTAATTTCTTAAATGATGATGATGCACAATTATTTGCTGAAACAGGCACAGCGATTGGTCATTGCCCAATTTCTAATGCTTATTTTGCAAATAGTGTCATTCCAATTGCCCGCTTCCATGCAAAAGGCGTTGATATCGGACTAGGGTCAGATATTTCTGGCGGCTTCTCACCTAGCCTATTCGATAATGCTAGACAAGCAGTCATGTCGTCTAGAATGCTAGAAGACGGTGTCGATACATCTCTTTCTGCTGAAAAACGTGGTGTCCCAAATTCACGTATTACGATTAATGAAGCATTTTATTTAGCAACAGCAGGTGGCGGAGAAAGCTTAAGCCTACCCATTGGTCGATTACAAGAAAACTACATATGGGATGTACAAATCATCGATACTAACATCCCTTCTGCAAAACTTCCTATATTTGATAACAAGGAAGATTTACAGGACATCTTCCAAAAAATTATGTATCTTGTGCGCCCTGAAAATATCCGTGAAGTTTGGGTACAAGGAAATAAGGTTCACGTTAGAGCATAAATAGTCTCTTGCATAAAAAAATTACAATTTTGAGGTGTACTTCTTAGTGGAAACGCAACATAACAAATTAGCTAACGATAAAATGAAAACTCAGCAATTAACAGTTTTACCAGATGAAAAGGTGTCATTCGGTCAATCAGCCCTACTTGGATTACAGCACGTTATGGCAATGGACGTCTATGTAGTGCCTTTTTTAATTGCCATGTTAATCGGTTTACAATCAGGTCAATCAAGCGCATTGATTCAATCGACATTTATTGCAGCAGGGATTGCAACGATTATCCAAACTCATTTTTGTATGAAGCTACCGATAGCCCAAGGTCCTTCATATGTTCCTCTTGGCGCCATTGTAGGTATTTATGCTACAAGTGGTGGTGGAGATCTTGGCTGGAGCACTGTGCTAGGAGCAAGCTTAATCGGCGCCCTCTTAGTTATTATTTTAGGTTATACAGGTATATTCAATAAAATCGTCAAGACTTTCATTCCTCCACTTGTCGGAGGGACAATTATATTTGTAGTCGGTCTTTCATTAATGCCTGTAGGTTTAAGTAATAACATTTTTAACGCAGCAGGTGCATCTATTAACCAAAACATCTATTTAGCTCTAATTTCAGCTACGGTTCTTATCGTTTGCGTTATGCTAGGTGCAGTCTTTCATAAAAAAGGTCGCGTATTTCGTATCACTTCAGTAATCATTGCTTTAATCGCAGGTAGTATTGCCGCGAATATTATGGGTGTCTTAGATTTATCAGCAGTATCTCAAGCAAAATGGTTTAGTATGCCTCAAATTCCATTTGCAGATTTCGGCTTTACGTTCAATTTTTCAGCCATCATTACAATGGTTATTATTTATATCGTCTTAATGGCAGAAACTACAGGTACGTGGTTTGCAGTTAGTAACGTCATCGATAGACCGTTAACTGATAAACAAATTAATCGAGGCGTTATCGGTGAAGGAATTGGCTGTTTCGTTGCTTCTTTACTAGGGTCAACTCCTGTTACTGGCTATTCAACAAATGCAGGTGTGATATCGATCACAGGTATCGCAAGTCGCCGTGTTTTTATTGCTGCAGGTTTTTGGTTTATTTTATTCGGCTTCTCCGGTAAATTAGCAGCTCTAATTTCTGCTATTCCTTCAGCAGTTATCGGCGGAGTATTCGTTATCGTTTGTGGCATTATTGCGATTAGTGGTTTACAAGTAATGAAAAATGAAAACATTGGTGAAAAGGAAATGTATGTAATCGCTGTACCGGTGATTTTAACATTAGCCCTAACATTACTTCCTAAAGATTTCTTATACTCATTACCAACAACCGTTCAATACTTATTCGGCTCTCCAATAGCAACAGCTGCTATAGTAGCTATATTGTTGAATAAATTATTACCTAGTGTGAAATAGCTTTAACTCATGCACAACTCTCCTATTTTTATAAGAAGAGTTGTGCATTTTCTTAATTAAATTATTCCCTGAAACTTCTGTCTTATTTTCTTTTGTTTTGTTATACAATAGCAAAAAAGTAGGGATTATAATTATATATAACGTTATTGTAATTAGTAAGAGATCAACTGGATTAGTAGCGGGCAATAATTTAGCAAAACAAAGAAATAGGTAAAAAACCTTTGTCCCAATGAAGTTCCTAACCTTGTCCATGCGTGGGTCCTTTTCAGTGGATTTAACTGACTTTATCTACTATATATCAAAAATAAATCATCGAACATTTCTAGTATTTTTAATACTGAGGTTTTTAATGCAATACTACTGATATTTTTTTAAGCGTAGTACATGAAAAGTTACTAAAAATTAAAAATGGAAGTTGTGGTGGTTAAATTGGAAAAACTCGAGGAACAACTTCAGCTAGCATTAAAAGAGTGCGAACGACTAAGGTTGGAAAATCAAACATTAAAAGAACTTCTGAAATATCATAATATAACGCCTAATACGATCCCTTATTTTCAAAAAACAAAAGAAGTTGCTATTACCAAAGAGCAAAAGATACAGGAAAGAATGCAAATATATCGGAATCTTTTCAAAGGGAGGACAGACTTATATGCAGTAAGATGGGAAGCTAAAAATGGGAAGTCTGGCTATATGCCTGCGTGTGAAAATGAATGGCATCCAACTTTATGTCAGAAACCAGCAATAAAATGCGCAAATTGCCAGAATCGAAAATTACTCCCTTTAACAGATCAAGTTATTTATGACCATCTTTCTGGCAAACACACTATTGGGCTCTACCCTCTTTTACAAGATGAAACGAGCTGGTTTTTAGCCGTTGATTTTGATAAGAAAAACTGGTCAAGAGACGTTCAATCATTTATGGAAACATGTAAGGAATTAGGTGTCCCAGCAAGTATTGAGCGCTCACGTTCAGGAAACGGATGCCACGTGTGGATTTTCTTCAATCAAGCTGTCCCTGCTTCCTTAGCTCGTAACCTCGGAAATGTATTATTATCATACACACTTTCAAAATGTTATGAAGTGGGCATGGATTCGTATGATCGTTTATTTCCAAATCAAGATACACTACCAAAGGGAGGTTTTGGGAATTTAATTGCACTGCCTTTACAGAATGGTCCAAGGAAGGACGGGAATAGTGTTTTTGTCGATGAGTATTTTATTCCTTACCCAGATCAATGGCACTATTTACATCAAATACGAAAAATGAAAAGAGAGGATATTAACAAAATTATTAAAACATATCATAAAAACAATGATTCTTCTATGTCTGTAAAAGAAAATAGACAACCTTTAACGAATGAGGATAAAATTCAGCTCTCAACTAACGTCACAGTGATTGAAAAGAACGGTTTATATATCCAAAAAGAAGGTCTTTCTTCTTCTTTCATTCATAAACTTATGCAACTCGTAACTTTCAAAAATCCTCATTTTTATAAAACCCAAGCAAAGCGATTATCGACTCATAATATACCACGAAACATTACTTGCTTTGATCATACAGAGGAGTATTTAATACTGCCACGTGGATGCAAAGATGATATGCTAAGCCTATTAAATGATTTCTCTATGGATTATGATTTTGTTGATAGTACAAATTCAGGAACCAAAATACCATTAAAATTTGAAGGCAATTTAAGAACAGAACAAGAACAAGCAGTGACAAAATTATTAGAAAATCCAATTGGTATTTTATCTGCTACGACTGGATTCGGAAAAACTGTAATCGCTGCGGCGTTAATTGCAAAAAGACAGACAAATACCTTAATTATTGTTCATCGAAATCAACTAATCGATCAATGGAAAAAAAGTTTATCTACATTTCATAATCTTGAAGAAAAACAAATTGGTCAAATTGGCGGTGGCAAAAATAAACAAACAGGTTTCATTGATATTGCTACTATACAAAGTCTAAATTATAAAGGAAAAGTGAAAGATCTGATTACACAATATGGTCAGATTATCGTCGATGAATGCCATCACATTGCAGCGGTCAGTTTTGAGCAAGTGTTAAAAAAAGTAAATGCCAAGTATATTGTTGGATTAACCGCTACGCCTATACGAAAAGATGGATTACATCCAATTATGACAATGCAGTTAGGACCTATTCGTTATAAAGTAAATGCTAAAAATCAAGCGAAAGTCAGGCCATTTAAACAAATATTGATCCCTCGTTACACGAAGTTTAAGTCCGGTGAAAAGGACATCCAAACAATATATACAGAACTTACAAAAGATGAGAGCCGAAACCAAATGATTTTTGATGATGTTTTAAAAGAATTAGACAACGGTTCAGTACCTATTATTTTAACCGAAAGAGTTGAGCATGCCTTTTATTTAGAATCTAAATTTAAAGGGTTTGTAAAGAACGTTATCATTTTAACAGGGAAATTAAGTAAAAAAGAAGAGAAAGAAAATCTTAAAATCTTAGATATGCTTGCTGATAATGAAGAAATGCTGATTATTGCAACAGGAAAATATATAGGGGAAGGTTTTGATTACGCTCGATTAGATTCCTTATTTTTAGTTATGCCTTTTTCATGGAAAGGTACATTGCAACAATATGTTGGGAGGCTACATCGTCAGCACGATTCAAAATCGATAGTGAAGGTCTATGATTATGTAGATTGTCAGGAGCAAATGTTCAAAGTTATGTTTGAAAAAAGATTAAAAGGTTATCAATCGATGGGGTATAAATTATTGGAAAACAAATCAATTGATGAAACTTTGTCAGAACAAATGAGGTTATTTTAAGAATCCAATCAGATTTAAGCCTAAACACATTACTTGATATTAAAAATTTATATATCCTTATTTCGCAGAGTGGCTGGGACAAAACTGGTCAAAACCTTAAAAAGCGCGAGAAATCAATTTAGAAACGTTGATTTCTCGCGTTTTTTCGATGTTAAATTTTGCGTAAAAAAATATGCTTATGTCATAAGCGACGTAAATTATCAGTGCGGTCAGAGAGTGTTGCATGAAGGTAGATGTCGATATTTTTCAAAAGTTGGTCGATAACTTAAAAATGTTGGTAGATAAATTAAAATAGTTGGTAGATAAATTAAAAAAGTTAGGTGATAAATCGATAAAGTTGGTCGATAAACAATCAAAAGTTCTCGACAAATCTCAAAACTGCAGCTCATTAAAGATTTTTGGCCCAGCCTCTTATTTATTATACTCAATCAAATTGTACTAGAACGTTTTGATTATCCCCAATAGGCCAAAGAACGTTTCTTCATCGCTTCCCGGTATTGCTCTGTTGAGATTGGCAATGCTGTATTTGTTTCATAATCCATAATGACACCATATTTACGAACAACATCCATTTGATTAATTTTACCGTTGTTATACATCTGCTCAACTTCTATTGGATCTGTTTCCAGCCATCTATGGCGATTTTTGCGAATATAATCTCGTTCTTTTAATGTTGCAGCCATATCAATTTCGTAAGCGTCCATATCGCGGTCAATTTCACGGATAACTACACCGTAATCAAGCTTTGCACGCTCAATCGAAACATATTCATCGATAACGTCCTCTAAAACGGCGTTTACATCTCGCGCTAATGGGTCACCTAAACCACCACCTCCTGCTGAAGGACGTGTAAAGGAATCCCCTTTCTTCAATTCAACATTGGAGAAGATCGTGCCTAAAAATTGTTCATCCTCTTTGTTTGGGTTTAAAATAGCCCCTTGTGCGATAGAAGGTAAGCCGCCCATAATCCCCCATGTAATGGAGCGAGAACGATCACAGCAATAGGACATCACTGTTTGGTTGACATCCGTTAAAACGCCTCCCTTTTCTACACCACAACCGCCACGGTATTTACCTGGACCAGCAGAATCTATAATGATTTCATGCTTCGTTGTAACAACTGGAGACAAACGCTCTTGCCCCTCGCATGGTTGAACACTTAAACCTACCCCGAACACTGGCGAGGTAGTATTCGCACCATCCCGGTCAATACGTCCACCATGACCACCAGCCATCCAGTCATACCACATAAAATATTCACTACTATCTCTCCGCTCATCATAGCCACCTATTAATAAATACTCTAAATTAAATGAACATGCGATAGCGCGTTCCGGCATAATGTTCGACCATAATTCGAAGCAGGCATTCATAATTTTTTCAAACGCTCCTGAACAATAGCCAGAAACAGCTACTGGGCTAGGTGCGTTGACGACAGAGTTTTCAGGAAGAAATATTTTCACAACACGATAAAATCCTGAGTTCAGCGGAATCTCTGGGAAAAATGTTTTGGTTCCTGCATAAGTACCAGAAAGTGCTGAGCCAAACCCTGCATTTAAAAAGCAGCTAATATAAGGATGTGAATCGCTTAAATCATAAGCTATTTCATCCTCCGTAATGGTCATTTTCACCCGAATTGGGATGAGGCCATCTCCTAATTGTGGGTCCATATCGATATAGTCCACCGTTTCCCATTGTCCTTTTGGTAAAGCTTTAATTTTCGCTCGCATTAATCGTTCAACATAATTTTGGACTTCTTCAAAAGCTACTAGCACCGTTTTAATACCGTACTTCTCTATCATTTCCTGAAGCTGCTTCTCACCAACTTTTGCGGCTTCCACTTGAGAACGTAAATCTCCTATACGTTCTTCCGGGATACGCATATTCATAACGATAATCTTCACAACATCTGTTAAATATTGGCCTTTACTATAAATGCGGACAGGTGGGATACGTAGACCTTCCCCGTAATGTTCTTTAGCTGTAATATCAAAGGAACCTGGGTTAGAGCCACCAACATCTGCCCAGTGACCATTTGTTTGCATAAGTGCAATTAGTTTGTCATCATGGAATACCGGTAAAATTACACGTACATCACTGAAATGTGTTCCTCCACGATAAGGATCATTTACTAAAAATACATCACCTGGATGGATGTCATCAGCGAAATCCTCTAAGACAGCTTTTGCAGTTAAATGCAGTGTTCCTACATGTACCGAAATATCTTGTGTTCCTTGCATAACGGTATTCCCCTGTGCATCGCATAATGCACAGCTGAAGTCTCGATTATAAATAACAAATGAGTAACATGTACGCAGCATTTGTTCAGCCATTTGATCGACTAAATTGACAAAGCCGTTTTTTAATACTTCAAATGTTACAGGGTCTAGATTTTGGACCTTTTGATTCGTCTCCAATTTCGTTGTACTCATAGCCAATTCCTCCTTATCGTGTATTAGTTCACCGTTATAATAATATTTTTATAGGCATCTACTTCTGCAGTAAATCCTGGTGGAATAACAGTCGTCGTATCAAGCTGGTCGATAATAGCTGGACCAGCAAATTGTGTGTTAACAGGTATTTTATCGCGATTATATACGTTTGTTTCTATATATTTACCCTCAAAATAAACTGGACGTGTTTCTTTAAAAGCATCTTCTAGTGAGCCTTCAGAAACATATTGCGGGAAATTAGGCTTTGGTACTGTGCCTATAGCCGTTACACGTAGGCCAAATATTTCTACGATCTGATCCTTATCAGAAAATGCAAATTCTCGTTCATGCTCTTGATGGAATGCTTCCAAAATAGCGTCTAAGGAAGTTATTTGATCGGATACGGGAACAGCTAGAGATCGCCATTGTCCCTTATAACGAAGGTCAATATAATTTGTTAATGTTGACGTATTTTCTGCAATTCCTTCCTCTTCTAATAACTCTCTTGCCTCTTCTCGTAATTCACTGAATTGATTTGTCAGTTCCTCTGCACTTACTTCATCTAGTTTTTTCACATACGTTTTAGAAATATCGTGACGGACATCTACAAGTAGGCATCCCATTGCCGCTGCTACGCCTGGATGAGTAGGAATAATGACTTTTGGGATGTTCAAATCTTTCGCCAAATAGGCACCGTGTAATGGACCTGCACCACCAAAAGCTACAAGCGCGAAATCACGGGGATCATAGCCTCTCCGTACCGATATTAATCGAACTGCATCACTCATATTGGCATTGGCAACTTCTATAATGGCACTTGCCGCTTCCTCAACCGTTTGATCGAATGTATTTGCAATCTTTTCCACAGCATCTCTTGCTGCCTCTTTGTTTAACTGCATTGATCCATCTAACAAATCCACGCCTAGACGTCCTAACACTAAATTTGCATCTGAGTTAGTTGGCTCTGTGCCTCCTCGGCCATAGCAAGCTGGACCTGGCACTGCCCCCGCACTTTGCGGTCCATTTCGTAAAGAACCGCCTTCATCTTTCCAGGCGAGGCTACCTCCACCGGCTCCTATTGTTAATATTTCAATACTTGGGAATCCAATTGGATAGCCGTATTCTATCGACCAGTCCTTTGTAATTCGTATATCTCCCTTATACATCAGTGAAATATCAGTACTTGTACCACCCATATCTAAGCCGATTGCATTGTCAAATCCGCACAACTTTGCGATATGCTTACTTGCAATTGCGCCAGCAACTATCCCCGAACTTGCCAATCTAGCAGCATAGCGGGGCACTGTACTTGAAGTCATGACACCGCCACCAGAGTGTAAAACTAATATTTCATCGTCATAGCCCTTTTTCTGCATTTCAGTGCTTAACTTACTAATATAATTACTCATAATTGGTCCAAGAACGGCATTGATAATGGTTGTACTCATACGCTCATGCTCGAAAATTTCCGGAAGCACCTCACTTGAAATACAAACATAGACATCTGGTAATTCCTCTTTTAAAATTTCTTTGACTTTCGCCTCATTTTCCCCGTTCACATAGGCATTGACAAAACACACGGCAATGGACTCTGTTCCTCGACGTTTTAATTTTTTTGCTAATAAACGAACTTCCTCTTCATCAATGGCTTGAAGAATATTTCCTTCATAATCTATGCGTTCTGTCACTTCAAATCGATCACGTCGTTGAATATAGGGCCTCGCAGTATCTTTGTAGGTATCCCAAATATCTTCTTTCGTCCCTCGGCGGATTTCAATGACATCTCTAAAACCCTTTGTCGTAATAAGAGCTGTTTTTGGCAGCTTGCGCTCAATTAACGCATTCGTTCCAACTGTTGTACCATGAGAAAAAATTTTAATATCCTTACCATTTAATGCTGCTTTTTCTACTCCATTTAAAATTCCTTGCTCCGGATTTGAAGGTGTAGACGACGTTTTTGTAACGAACACTTCCCCCGTCTCTTCATTAAAAACAAATACATCCGTAAACGTTCCCCCAACATCAATTGCTAAACGACTTTGTGCCATAGCTCTACCTTCTTTCGTTTATAAAAATTTATAACCCCAAAATTTTCTGTATATAGTTAATGCCTCAAGCGGATGCCCCAGATTTTTTTTAAGTTAATGCGTACAATTCAAGAAAAATCTGGGACATTACACCGAGACATATGTGAAGTATATTTTTTTGTTTTCTATCCTAAATTTCTTTCTAAATAAACTTTTTACTCACTTTTAGTGCCAATCGTAATTGTTTTAAACGTTGTAAAGAACTCTTTCGCTGCCTGCCCCTGCTCACGGGCACCGGTACTTGAGTTTTTCATTCCTCCAAAAGGCGCTTGAGGCTCAGCTCCACCCGTTTCATCGTTAACCTGTACAAGGCCAACTTCACTACGGTTAATAAAATCAAATGCTTTCGGAATGTTATTTGTATAAATAGAAGCACTCAATCCAAAATTAGAATCATTCGATAATCGAATCGCTTCTTCATAATCTTTTACTTTTATAACCGCTAAAACTGGTCCAAAAATCTCTTCATGAGCAATCGACATCTCGTGTGTTACATTCGTAAAGATTGTTGGATCAATATAGTATCCTTCTAACATACCTTTTGAAGGACCACCGCCAAATACAAGCTCTGCTCCCTCAACTTTTGCTTTCTCGATGGCGGATAATATGGAATCATATTGTCCTTTAGATGACACAGGCCCCATCGTGACACCAACTTCAATTTTTTGGGCTTCCTCAATTAACTGCTCTAGTACCTTTTCATAAACCGCTTCCTCGATGTAAACTCGACTAGTTGCTGTACAACGCTGTCCTGTTTGCTTCATCGCACCTTCAATCGTTAATTTTGCAGCTTGATTAATATTGGCATCAGCTAAAATGATCGCTGCATTTTTGCCTCCAAGTTCGAGCTGAATTTTCTTATTAGTTGATCCAGCAGTATCTAAAATACTTTGCCCTACATTATTTGAACCTGTAAATGTAATTGCTTTTACTTCAGGTGCCTCCAATAATACCTGCCCTACCTTTGAACCGCGGCCTTGAACGACGTTTAACACGTTTTTCGGTAAGCCTGCTTGTTGGAATAGTTCTCCAATTATTTTACCGGTTAAAGCGCTTTCAATAGAAGGCTTCCAAACAACCGTATTGCCGTATACTAATGCTGGTGCAATTTTCCACAGAGGAATAGCGACAGGGAAATTCCAAGGAGTTATTGCGGCAACGACACCAAGTGGTACCCGCATTGTGTATAATAATTTCGCTTCATTGGCAGAAGGTAAAACCTCACCTGTTGCCCGCATTCCTTCTTGTGCAAAATAACGTAAAATGGAAGCGCCACGTTTAACTTCACCAAGCATTTCATTTTTCGTTTTACCCATTTCACTCGAAGCTATTTCAGCTACTTTATCCATATTTTTCTCTAGCAAGTCTGCTGTCACGCGTAAAATTTCTCCACGTGCAACAGAAGACGTATTTTTCCAACCTTCAAATGCTTCTTGAGCTGCAACGATAACGTCTTTCGTTTCATCTATTGTCAAAAGCTCAACTTGACCAATACATTGAGATGGCTTTGCAGGATTAAATTGTTCTCGTATTTCTCTAACGATCGTTGTCATAAAACTCCTCCTTCAAATAATGTTCGTTTACACTGACATCAATTTTTTTCAACAATTGTTTTACGTATATGCTCAAATGTCTCGTCTAAAATACGTAACATTTCATCTAGCTCTACTTTTGATAGAATGAGAGGTGGAGAAAAAACAACTGTATCTTGATCATACGTAACCGTTCGTAGAATCAATCCTCGCTTCATCGTTTCTTGTACAAAAATTGGACTAAGAGGAGACTCAAACAATTCACCCGTCTCACGGCTCTTTACTAATTCAATAGCTCCAAGTAATCCAAGAGTACGCACACGCCCGATAAAGCTATATTTTTCTTGCAGTGCTCGGAATCCTTCTAGCATGGCATCGCCCATCTTTGCAGCATTTTCAACAAGATTTTCACGCTCGATGATTTCTATATTTTTCAACCCAACTTGACAAGCGAGTGCATGACCGCTGTAAGTATATCCGTGCATTAATGTCCCTTTAGAAAACTCACATAAATCTTGATGAATTGTTTCAGAAATCGCCACACCACCAAGTTGAACATAGCCACTTGATACGCCTTTAGCGAAAGACATCATATCTGGCACTACCCCGTAATGCTCCATACCGAAAAATTTACCTGTACGACCAAACCCGGTAATCACTTCATCTGCAATGAATAAAATACCGTATTCATCACAAATTTCTCGCACTTCTTTAAAGTAATCCTTTTGTGGAATATTAACCCCACCTGCACCTTGTACAGGTTCAGAAATAAATGCTGCCACAGTCTCAGGGCCTAACGCTTCAATAGTTTCACGTAAATTACGAACGGATTCGCTGTATACATAGTGGAAATCGGGAGCGTGTGAATTAGTAAAGTCACGAAACGCTTGTAAGCCTGTCGCATTTGTAGCCCCCATAGCGACACCATGGTATGAATGGGTACGTGAAATAATTTTTTGACGCTCTGGCTGCCCTTTTAGTAACCAGTAATGACGTGCTAATTTAATCGCTGTATCATTCGACTCTGAGCCGCCTGAAGTGAAAAATACAGTGTTTAAGTCTCCCGGAGTTAAAGAAGCAATTTTCGTCGCTAAACGAATAGCTGGCTCATTGCTAAACGATGCAAAGCAGGAACTAAATGCTAATGTAGATATTTGCTCCTTCGCCACTTCAGCGATTTCTTTACGACCATGCCCAATATTTACATTCCATAAAGAAGACATCCCGTCAATGTAGATCTTTCCTTCTATATCTTTTAAATAAATGCCATTACCATCTGTAAAAATGGCTGCTGGACCTTGTGTTTGCTGTTGTTCAATCGACGTTGTTGGGTGTAGAAAATGTTTTTGATCTAACGTTTTTAGCTCTTCTTTTAGTTGAATTGTCATAAATGCCAACCTCTTTTCGTTTATAATTTCATACATTTTTTTAGTAGCAATTCTCATGCCAACTGTTGAAAAAAATTCTTTTAACGAAAAAACATTGCCTTTTTGCCATAGCGTGGGGTTTTTGTGAAGCTGCAATCAATTGCTTCGTAATGTTTTGATTCATCACAAAAAGTTAAGATGATATTTAGATTAAAACGTATGCCATGTAGTTGATTGGAGTGGAGGCTGGGCGACTCCTTGGGGATTAGCGTCACAGATGAGACCCTGGAGCGAGCAACGCGAGTGAAGCGGCTCATCGGACGCCCCCAGGAAAGCGCCCAGCCGGAACGGAAATCAACCGCTACCAATTGAAAAAGAGACGCTTTCTTGTTTGAAAATGTCCCTTTTCTATCCCTTTTTTCAAAATCAATTAACAGTATTTATGATGTATTTCATCATTTACTTTGTACTTATTAGTGAATGTTGCGATATTACAACTTATTGTGCATGAATGAAATTTCGATGCAAAAATACATCACTAATCCTCATATGAAATTTGTTTCGTTAATTGGAATTTTTGTATTTTACGTACTAATGTTGACTGATCACAGCCAAGTGTTTTAGCAGCTTGCCTGATACTTGGATATTTAGATAGAGCTTCCTTAATAATTTGCTTTTCAAACGCAGCTACTTGCTCCTTTAAAGTACCACTAAACTTCGGGGATACAACTTGTTCCTGGATGCTTTGTATTTCTACTGGATCTTCTAGATCACGTATAATAATTGGGTTACTATCTAACTCTTGTTGCACGATATATGCTGTTATTTCTGGCTGCGTTGCTAGCAAACAAATACGCTCCACCATATTTTTAAGTTGACGTACATTTCCTGGCCAATCATAAGATTCTAATATTTTCATTGCAGATGACTCAATTGTTCGATGAATGCCATACTTTTCTTCAATAGAGGCCAAAAAATGGTAGATAAGTGGGATGATATCTTGACGACGGTATCTTAAAGGAGGAATTTCAATCGGGATAATATTTAAACGATAATATAAATCCTCACGAAAATGACCTTGCCTCACCATTTCAGCTAAATTACGATTTGTCGCAGCGATTATGCGTACATCAATTGGAATAGGCTTCCCACTACCTAAACGCTGAACCTCTGATTCTTGGAGCACACGTAATAATTTCGCCTGTAGTAGCAAGGGCATCTCTCCAATTTCATCTAAAAACACTGTGCCACCAGACGCAATCTCAAATAACCCTGCCTTACCACCTCTGACTGCACCCGTAAATGCCCCTGCCTCGTAGCCAAAAAGTTCAGATTCTAATAAATTCTCAGGGATTGCACTACAGTTAATCGTTAATATTTGCTTATCGTTACGCCGACTATTTGCATGAATAAGCTTTGTAATCTCTTCTTTACCAACGCCCGATTCGCCACCAATTAATACAGTTGAGTCTACCTCTGCTACTCTCATAACCCGCTTTACAACCTGCATCATTGCTGAAGATACAGCTATTAAACTACTTTTTGTTGTTTCTTTATTATGTAAGGCATGTAGCTTATTTTTAAAGTTCTCATTTTGAACTTCTAATTTTTTTACTTCTTTCTCTAACAGTTTCAATTGTGTCATATCACGTGTAATTGCTACTACGTATTGTAATTCACCCTCTTCATTAAGTATTGGCTTACCAGAAACTAAGAAGCATTTTCCATTAATGAACGTCTGCAAAATAGTTACTTTTTCTTTTGATTCAATTACTTTCATCGAAATGGAGTCACTCATTAATCCTTCCGCGATTACGTCTTGTGCATATCTCCCCATTAAATCAATGCCTACAATTTCTATATCAATATCGTTTTGGAATAAAATTTTGCCATCGCTATCACATACTGTAACGCCATCGGATATGGAGTTTAATACTTTAATTGACAATGGGTTCATAAAGTCTGTATAGCTATACTGCATGAATGGTTTGACATGAAATAAGCTACCTTGCGAAGTCTCTAATACATGAACGAAATACCCTTCAACCTCAAAGGTTTCTATTCCTTCACTATATTTTTTTATTATTTTTCCAAGAAGCTCTATTTGGATATCACTTTTAATCATTACCTCATCATTTTTCACAATAAAAAAATGTTCCTCTTTATGAAGTTCAGTTATCGACATATAGACCACTTCCTTTCGAACTTAAAAAAACTTCATCCATTAATACAAAAAAATTCGCTCACTTTCTACGGGCATCGATTAGCCTAAAAGGTGTTAAAGCATCCTTTAAGTCCTTTCATGGCTTGATATCTCGCGGAAATATTGCGAATTTTTTGTATTTAATAGTATTCTACTCTGAGGCTAGCTTTTCCTCTATTTGCTCCGCTGGTTTTGTCGACAGCTTTCGCATAATCATGAATAACACAACTGAGCCAATTAATACAAATGTACTCAAATAGAATTGTGAACGTAAAGATTCGATGAGGGCTTGGCATAAATAAACAACTGTTAAAATACCAATTGTCACATACGATAAATATGGAAATAGCCACATTCTAATCGATAATGGCTCATTTGAAACCTTGTCATAATAACGCCGGAAACGAATTTGTGAAATAGCAATGAAAATATAAACGGCAATCATTAATCCTCCAACGCAATTACCTAAAAAGTAGAAAATGACTTCAGGTGAAATGAAGTATAACATCGCACAAATATACGCTACTACTGTACTACCAATAACAGCTGGTACAGGTACACCTCGACGATTTTTAATTTGTGAGAATATTTTTGGTGCATCGCCTTGACGCGACATTTCTAGTAACATACGTGAGCTTGTATAAAGAGCAGAATTTAAAACAGAGATGAGTGAAATAAAAATGACGATTTGAATAAGTTGAGCAGCAATCGGAAGCCCTGCCATCGTTAAAATATTTGCATAAGGCGCTGCCAACATTTTTGAATCATTCCAAGGGATAATTAAAACCATAATAGCTACTGAACCTACAAAAAATAAACCTAATCGAAAGACAACGTTACGAATGGCACGGACAATATTTCTCGCTGGATTTTCAGACTCTGCTGCCGCGATGGCTGCAACCTCAGCACCACAAATCGAGAATATAACAAAAACAATTGCCGTGAAAATTGGGACAATTCCATTAGGTGCGAATCCACCGAATTCCGTTAATATCCCTATCCCCTTCGGTTCATAATTTGGCCAAATCCCTAAAATCATAGCTATACCAACAACTAAAAATACAATAATTGCCGTAACTTTAACGAAGGATAGCCAATATTCAAATTCACCAAATGATTTTACTGAATAAATATTAACAATTGTCATCAATAATGTTATACCTACGCTTCCGAGCCATGTCGGTATCATCGGAAACCAATTATGCAGCATTCCCCCTATGAGTGCCGCTTCTAACCCGACAATAAATACCCAGCTTGCCCAATAAAGCCAGCCTACTGTAAACCCTGCCCATGGACCAATATATTTCCCTGCATAGGAAGCAAATGAACCTAGCTCTGCCGAACCTCCTGATTTCTTTCCTAATACTATTTCTCCTGATGCCATTTCCCCAACCATTTGCATGATCAGAACTATAAGTAAGCATGCAATTGCATATGAAATCACCGCTGCAGGACCGGTACTTAAAATATTTTTTCCTGTCCCTACGAAGAGCCCTGTACCAATAACCCCCCCAATGGAGATCATTGTAATATGCCGTGTTTTCAATGATTTTTGCAAAGCCCCCATTAAACCACCCCTTTAGTGTTTTATGTAGACATTTACTAGCCCCTTTCTTCTATTTCAATGTCTATCGTTTAAGGAGCAATTCTGATGCCAAACCTATTCAATTATTAAAAATTCATTTTTTTATCTATACATCTATTATTGAATTCAGGGATAAGGATGTTTGGGCACCCTCTGAAAAGAAGTTAAAACCTATCCCATGTATAAGTTGATTGGAGTGAAGGCTGGGCGACTCCTTGGGGATTAGCAATAAAGGAACAAAGGCTAAAACCATCACGTCCTGTGATAGCGCCTTCGAGACCAACATCGTGTAGGCCCAAGCGGCTCATAGGACGCCCCCAGGAAGCTTTGCTCTGCACGAAAGCGAAGCGTCAGCAACAAATGTTTTATCTGTGCGAAAGCGAAGCAACAGCAACAAATGTTTTATCTGTGCGAAAGCGAAGCAACAGCAACAAATGTTTTATCTGCGCGAAAGCAAAGCGTCAGCGGCAAAGCGCCCAGCCGGAACGGAAATCAACTTCACGTTAGGTGAGGAGCCTTTACAAAAATCTATGAATCTTTTTCATATGCGATTTTCAAATTTTGATGCAAAAATACATCATTAATAGTTTATTTACATCATCTATCCAAATACTCGATTAAATGAACTCATAATATTCATCTCTTCCCTGTACTTCGCTACTGTTCGTCTGGATATTTGAATACCTTCCGCACTTAAAGTATTTGTAAGCTGCTGATCAGTTAAAGGCTTCTCTCTATCCTCTCCCTCGATCAACTGTTTGAGGCGCTTTTTAATATACATAATAGAATCCATTTTTCCAGAAATATTCATTACTCCTTTTGTAAATAACGATTGAAAAGCATACACACCATGAGAGGTCTTTATATATTTTCCACGCACAGCACGACTAATCGTTGATGCATGTAGATTTAAAATGTCCGCTACATCTTTTAACCGCATAGGCTTCAATGCCTCTTTGCCTTTATGGAAAAAATCCTCTTGCACTTCCACTAGTAATCTAGCTAATGCGTACAGTGTTTTATCACGTTGTTCAATTCCTTGTAATAATAAAAGAGCATCTTTCATTGTATCTTTAAAATATGTTTTACAATTCGGATCATTTTTTAGCATTTCAACATAATGTTTATCGATAGTAACGATCGGTAAATATCCACGATTTAATTTAATCAGCCATTCCTCTCCTAATCTTTCTACTTCGACTTCTGGCATGATATATGGAATCTCATCAAATTTATCTCCTGTCATCACTGGTTTTAAATTTTTTATATAGTTGACAGTTTTCTTCACGTCATGTGGAGACGTTTTATACTTTTTACTTAACTGTTTAATAGCCTGTGCAGCCACTAGTTCTAAATCCGTTTCGATAAATCGAGAGGCTAATTTTGGTGCAAGTACGTCACTGTCTACCTGAATGAGTAAAAACTCCTTATAATTACGTGCCCCTACTCCTACCGGCTCGAAAGTTTGCAGTAAGTCCAATAGTGCCTCTACATGCAAAACAGTTGTTTTACATTTATCGGCAACAACTTCTACATCAACATCTAAAAATAGACGCTCATCTAAAGATTGGATTAAAAACGTTAAGATCTTTAAATCTATAGAAGATAGATTTTTATGCATAGGTACTTGTTCCAATAAAAACTGCTCATAGCTTTCTTTTACTGCAAGCTTCATTTCAATAGGGTTAAATGAATCATTTTCCGGCCCATAATATTGCGTAGAATAACTCTTATCGGAATAGCTTGCTAATTGCATGATTTCCTCATATTGCATTTTTACCATCGCATCCGTGACAACTAACAGTGGGTTTTCGTTAGCCTTATCATAAATATACTGTTCTAGCTCATTTGTTGAATATTGCAGTATTTCTAAATGCTGTACTAATTGTGGTGATAACACTTGCATTATTTTTTGGGAAGTTTTGATAGCTATTTGCATACCCCATACCTCCATTACAGAATTTTCTACATAGTAACATGTTTATTCTGTAATTTTCCATTTTTTCACCTAATTTTTATTTTTAATACTTAGTTCATCACTCTATTCGTTAAAATTTTCTAATAATTCCAAAAAAGTAATTGACTACAGTTATAACAGATCATAAAATACACATATACAATAATAGTTACCACATTACGGTAAAATTTAAGGAGTGATCAAATGTTTCATTTACCAACTGTGCAATTTACACAAGAGCAAGAGCAATTTCGCTTAGATGTTCGAACGTTTCTACAGGATGAATTAGCAAAAGGAACCTTCACGCCAAAATGTGATTCTTGGCTAAGTGGAGATGATCCTGAATTCTCTAAATTAATTGGTCAAAAGGGTTGGATTGGCTTAACTTGGCCTAAAAAATATGGCGGTCAAGAGAGGAGTACCATTGATCGATACATTTTAACAGAGGAATTTTTAGCTGTTGGTGCACCAGTTGCTGCACATTGGTTTGCTGATCGCCAAACAGGACCACTTCTTTTACGGTATGGAACAGAAGAACAGCGTGAATACTTCTTACCGAAAATTGTGAAAGGCGAATGCTACTTCGGCATAGGATTAAGTGAACCTAATAGTGGCTCTGACCTCGCTTCGGTTAGCACACGCGCTGAAAAAGTAGATGGCGGATGGATTGTCAACGGTCAGAAAATATGGACGAGTAACGCACACCTTTGCCACTATATGGTGACTTTAGTACGAACAAGTCCTTTTGATGGAAAAAGTAAACATGCAGGGCTCAGTCAGTTGATTGTTGATTTACATGCGGAAGGTGTAACTGTAGTTCCTATTAAATTTCTAACTGGCGAGCATCATTACAACGAAGTGTTCTTTGACAATGTTTTTGTACCTGACAATATGGTTGTTGGAGAAATCGGTAATGGCTGGGCTCAAGGATTAGCAGAGCTTGCCTTTGAGCGCAGTGGTCCTGAGCGAATATTGAGCACATTTCCATTAATCGATGAGCTTATTCAAGAGTTAAAGCGCCAAAACAATTTAGAAGGGTTACAGCAAGCATCTAAAATAGTAGCTCGTCTTTGGGGTCTACGCAATTTGTCAATTGGGGTAGCCCAGCTTTTAGAATCTGGTAATAGTGAAGACGTATCTATTCCTGCAGCACTTGTGAAGGCACTCGGTACGAAATTTGAGCAAAGTATTCCTGAAATCACACGCTTGATCGTACAGACTTATCCTACACTTGACGCGCATCGTAAAATTGATCGCTTTATGGCTGAATCCATTTTACATGCACCAGGTTTTACGATTCGAGGAGGAACTTCAGAAGTACTGTATGGTGTTGTAGCGAAAGGGGTTGTAGCTCAATGAGTGAAATGAAAGATATGATCGTCGATGTTGTAGAACGCATGTTAAAAGAAAAAGTCGATAAAGAGTTAGTCGATACAGTGGAACAAGGTCATTGGGCACCAGAACTATGGGATCTGTTTAAAGAAAACGGTATGACAGCTGTAGCCATTACAGAAGAAAATGGCGGTGCAGGTGGCGACATAGAGGATTTATTGAATATTGTTCGTTTAACTGGAAAATATGCGGCACCAATTCCATTTGCCGAAACAACATTTGCAAATTATTTATTGGAGTTTACTAGTTTACAAGTAATTGAGGATTTAGCGACGTATATGCTCTGCCCTAACCAAGCCTTCACGTTAGAGAATGGCAAATTAACGGGAGAGGCCATGCAAGTCCCTTGGGCACGTCATACAAAACATCTAGTGACACTCGCCCATAGTACGGAGGGCACACATCTTGTAGAAATAGATTTAAGCCAAGCTGAAATTAAGCTAAGTACAAATTTAGCAAGCGAGCCGCGTGATACTGTGATAGTCAATCATGCTAAGGTTTCACAAATATCTGCTGTGTTATCTTATGACAAGATACACGCTATAACAACACTCAATACTGCTTTTCAATTAGCACTGATGACTGGTGCCGTCGATAAAATCAATGACTTAACTGTTCAATATACGAAAGAACGTGAACAATTCGGTCGACCGATTCACCGCTTCCAGCTCGTTCAACAGCATATTGTACATTTAGCAGGTGAAACAGCGATCGCTCTTGCAGCATTTAATAATGTTACGGAAGCCCTTCAGACGAACAGTCAAAATAGTGAGGTTGCTTACGCCCGCATTCGTTTCGAAGAAATTATTCAAGCAGTGACAACAATTGCGCATCAAGTACACGCTGCAATTGGTACAACCCATGAACATAGTTTGCATCAATTTACACGTAGACTTTGGTCATGGCGCGATGAAGGAGTCAGCACCTCTTATTGGACTCATTTTGTCGCAACACAACTATTGGAAAATAGCGGAGATAGTCTATGGGGATATTTAACTTCGTTTAGCGCAAGCTCTCCCCTACTTAAAGTGGAAGGCTAAGTAATTAATTTGTGACAAACTACTAATGACATGATAAGGAGTGTTATCGATGACTGATTTACTTTTTGAAGTGCAAGACCATGTAGCCACAATTACATTAAATAGACCTGAAGCGTACAATGCTTTTAGTGAAGAGATGATCGCTAAATGGATTGAAGCCCTTGAAAATGTTCGTGATTCAGAGGATATTCGTGTTGTCATCGTAAAAGGTAATGGAAAATCATTTTGTGCTGGTGGGGATATTAAAGCGATGCAAGCTGGTGAAGGGTTTTTCCAAAGCGAGGACGATATCTCTTCTACAGGGTTAGCACGAAAAAATTCTCTGTGGAAAAAGATTCAGCGTATTCCCCTTCTTCTTGAAGAAATTGATAAGCCCGTTATTGCACAGGTACACGGGTTTGCAATGGGCGCAGGACTTGATATGGCCTTAATGTGCGATATACGGATTGCTGCAAAATCTACAAAGATTTCAGAAAGCTACATTAACGTTGCGATCGTTCCAGGCGACGGTGGCGCTTATTATTTACCGAAATTAATCGGCATCGATCAAGCATTGGACATGTTCTGGACAGCTCGCGTGTTAACAGCTGATGAAGCAAAAGACAAAGGTGTTGTGACATTTGTTGTAGAAGACCATGAGCTGGAAGACTACACATTGAATTATGCAAAGGAATTAGCAAGTCGTCCAACTACGACATTGCAATTCATAAAGCGTGCTGTTTATCAAAGTCAACGAATGGATTTACGTAGTGCCCTTGATTACATTTCATCACAAATGGCTATTGTAACAGAGCTAGATGATTTTAAAGAGGGTGTAAACGCAGTTGTAGAAAAACGTAAGCCTGTTTATAAATGACGTGTTTAGGAGGAAGAACAATGCAACCTCTTGAAAATATTCGAGTGTTAGATTTATCTCGTGTTTATGCTGCCCCTGCTGGCTCCATGATGTTGGCCGATTTAGGAGCAGAAGTAATCCGTGTAGAACATCCAAATGGCTCTGATAGTATGCGTGATTGGGGGCCATTTGTAAATGATCAAAGTACGTATTATTTATGTGCCAATCGCAATAAAAAATCGATCACATTAGATTTAAAGACAATAGATGGCAGTGAAAAATTTAAAGAACTAGTCAAAGATGCCGATGTCGTCCTCGAAAATTTTAAAACGGGGGACATGGAGCGGATGGGACTCAGCTATGAGGAGTTAAGAAAAGTGAATCCTAGAATCATCTATTGTGCAGTTACAGGATTCGGTCAAACTGGTCCTCTTGCGTATGAACCAGGATTCGATCCAGTTATTCAAGCAATGAGTGGTTTAATGCATGTCACTGGATCACCTGAAGGAGAAGCGACAAAAGTTGGTGTTCCTATTGCAGATATTTTAACTTCTAATTATGTTGCCATTAGTATTTTAGCCGCTTTACGAATGCGTGATCAAACAAATACAGGGCAATTTATCGACTTAGCTTTATTAGATGTTCAGATGAGTAGCTTAGCGAATGTAGCAAGCGCTTATTTAAATACAGGTTTTATCTCAGAACGTCTCGGTAATCGTCATAATAATGTTGCGCCGTATCAAGTGTTTCACTGTGCGGATGGCCCCTTAATGATTTGCGTTGGTACAGATGGACAATTTAAAAAGTTTTGCACAATGTTAAAACGTGAAGAATGGGCCAATGATCCTCGCTTTATAACAAATACGATGCGCAAGCAACATGAAGCGGAGCTAGTTCAGATGATTACTGACATGACAATGACAAAAACACGGGATGAATGGATTACCTTATTACAGCAATATAAAATTCCAGGTGGACGTGTGAACACAATTGCTGAGGCACTAGAACAACCGCAATTTAAGGCACGAGATATGATTGGTGAAATAGAGCACGAACAATATGGTTCAATCAAATTCATCAAAAGCCCGTTAAAGTTCTCTGATTTAGATATTCAATATAAACTAGCGCCACCGATACTTGGAGAACATACAAACGAATTCCAAAAGTCCTCTCTACAAAAATAAAATTACGCTATAATAGAATTCATGAAGATAAATGCTCCAGCGGATGTCGAAGAAAATTATTTTATTACGTAGGTGATGAGATGAATCAGGAGATTTTCGAAAAAAACTATACAATGTCATCACTGCACAAAGCTATTAAAGTATTAAAAGCTTTCTCAAAAGATGAGCCTAGCCTTTCCCTAACTGAGCTAAGTAAAAAAACAGGGATTAGCATTTCCAGTTTACAGCGCTTTGTTTCTACCTTTGTGTACGAAGGCTTTCTCCACAAAGATGAACGTACTAAGCGCTATCAATTAGGTCATTCACTTCTGTATTTAGGCAATTTAGTAAAAGAAGAATCAAGTCTTATAATTGTAGCAGAACCTATTTTAAAAAAGTTAAACGAAGAAATCGGCGAAAGTGTTTCCATGAATATTATTGATGGATTGGAAAGACGATGTATTTTAAATTATGATTCAACATACCCGCTTTCAACGAAAATGTTTGTAGGTGACACCTCCCCCCTTTATGCAGGTGCATCATCTAAAATATTGCTCGCATTTATGCCAAATGTTGAAGAATATGTGGAGAATATTAGTCTTGAAGCTATCACTGATAGGACGATACTTTCAAAAGAGCAGCTATTAGAGGAATTAAAGCATATCCGTTTACAACGGTTCGCGAAAAGTAATAGCGAACGAGTGCGTGGAGCATGTTCTGTATCTGCACCGATTTTAAATGCTTCCAACCAAATAATTGCATCAGTGTCACTCGTTATACCAGAAGTACGCTACAGTGACTATGATGAACATTTATTAATTGAAACTATTCAAAGCGTTGCATTAGAAATCGAAAAGCAATTGTATTGATAAAAAGAATACACCCGAATAGAATCACTTTTTAAGTGCTTGCTATTCGGGTGTATTGCTTTAATTATTTACTAATCTTAAGAAATCATGCCATTGATTTAAACGTGGCAGTTCAACATGCTTATTATAGGATTGATTTTTTAAAATTACTTTTGTCTTCACATCTTGCAGTGTTTCTAATACAGCTGGTTTATCATCTACATAAACATCTAAAGCTAGTTCTTTGATGATCGCCACTTTCTCGGTATCCTGCATGCCGCAAAAAAAGTGACCTTCTGTAATTGGAAATCCTTGTACTTTCATCCATTCACGCGTTTGCTCACAATATTGTTTAGGACGTGAAGTAATATAATAAATGTCATGTCCCTGCTGTGCCAAAGCTTGAAGCGTCTCTAGCGCTCCCTCAAAAGAAGGACAATCCGTAAAATAAATGTCCTCTAATGAACTATTCCACATCGCCGCTCCTTCAGCATCTGTTAGACCAAAAGGTTCGTGAATTTCAACTCTTTGCAATGCTTGAAAAACTTCTAGCGCAACATTTTTGCCAAGTTTTTTATTATAGAGCGCAAAGGCGTGTGCTCGTAAATCTATGAGTGTGTCATCTATATCAAAGCCAAATTTCATGTTGTTTTTCTTCCCTTCAAGAAGCCTTGTTGATGAAGTTAGTGGCGAATGTTTGCTCTTTTTCAATTTGCCTCGCTAATACTTCTTCAATAGCTTGCTCGCGCATTTGTTGAAAATCTTGTACGTTAAAATGAGCAAGCGTATCTTTATTTAATAATGACGCAAGACAATCTGCATCCTTAAGTGCACTATTGAGACCAAATGCCCCGGTTGGTGTCATCGTGTGAACAGCATCCCCTAACAGCACAAGCCCCTTTGTCCCCCAGCAGTTACAATGACTACTGAATACATCAAGCAAGACAAAATCTTGCCAAGATCTAATATGTTCCTTAACCGCATCAGATAGTTCTGGAAATTGATCTGAAAGCTGTTGGATAAATGGCGTAAATGCTTTTTTTCTGAGCTGAGGAAAACTTCCTTGTTCAATATTCCAGCCGATTTGAATGAACCCACCTACCTGCGTAAATAAGGATAGCTGTTTATCACCTATTAACGCCATTTTAATCGATGGCTCCCAGCCTTGAGGAGTAGGAATTTTTGCCCACAATAAATCAAAGCCATGTTTATGCTTTTGAATCTCAATGTGCGCTTGCTTACGAATAGTAGAGTAACGACCATCAGCACCGATAATGAACTGACTACTAATTTCAATGGTTTCCCCATCCCTTGATGCCATGACACCCGTATATCTACCCAAAGAATCAACTATGAGCTTCGTCACCTTCGTATTGAGGAAACAAGAAAAGTGCGGAAAATGCTGTGTTTCTTGTAATATTCCCTTTAATAGATTTGCTTGCGGTATATGAATTCCTAAATGTCCTACAGCTTCATCAGGGAGAATAGTTTTTATTGCTCTGCCGTCTACGTAATATTCAAGCTTTCCCATTCGTAATATACCGAGCTCCTCGACTGCTTCAAAAAGCTGGTGACTTTTTAAAACAGCCTCACCCTCGTCATTTAAATGCTCGCCGCGAAATGCCTGCCCAAGTGCTGCTTTTTGTTCCAGTAGAATCACGGAAAGACCTTTTTTCGCTAATAAGTGCGAAAGAAGTGCTCCACCTGGCCCAGCCCCTACAATACAAACATCTGCTTGATATTTCACTTTTCTTCACCTATCTTTGGATAAGCAATAATACGTAAATCTTGCCCAACCTGCTCAAACGAAGCAAATTCTACATCCCATGCTTCATCCATAGTAGATGGATTTTGACCAGCAAAAGGTGTTAATGACAAACGACCACCGAGAATCTTCGGCGCTATGTAAATCACATATTTGTTAATAGCACCTTGCTGTAAAAATGACGAGTTGATCGTACTGCCACCCTCTACTAAAATATCCGTAATGCCATTTTGATATAGTTTTTCAAGCATATCATCAACAACTAGCCCTTGCGAATCATGTCGAACCGGCAATATAGTCACGCCTTTTTCCTCAAATGCTGTTATTTTTTCTTGACTGGCATTCTCACTACATACAATAATTGTTTTCGCTTCTTCTACATTCAAAACATTAGCATGAGTTGGTGTACGAAGGGAGCTATCCATAATAATGCGCACCGGATTTTTTCCATAATCTTCTTTTAATCTTGTCGTTAAAGATGGATTGTCAGCTAAAACAGTACCAACACCAACTAAAATACCATCCACCTCATGACGAATACGGTGAACATCCTCACGCGCTGCCTCACCAGTTACCCACTTGGAATGTCCTGTATGGGCAGCTATTTTCCCATCTAATGTCATCGCGTATTTTGAAATAATAAATGGACGTTTTGTTAGCATATTGTGAATAAAACGTTCATTTAAACGGCGAGCTTGAGCTTCTAAAATACCTACCGCTACGTCAATGCCCGCATCTCGTAACAGTTGAATACCACGTCCAGCAACAGCAGGATTTGGATCTTCCATCGCTACAACAACACGACTAACTGCTGCTTCTTTCACTAAATTCGCACAAGGAGGTGTTTTTCCATAATGTGAACATGGCTCAAGAGTTACATAAAGTGTTGCACCTTTAGCATGTTCTCCAGCCATACGGAATGCATGCACCTCCGCATGTGGTTCCCCTGCTTTTCTGTGTAAACCTGTTCCAACAATGACACCGTCTTTGACGATTACAGCCCCTACAAGTGGATTGGGATTCGTATTTCCTTTTGCACTAGCGGCTAAATCAAGTGCCAACTGCATATATTTTTCATCTGTTGTCATCTTCGTTCCTCCACTCACTTCTCTTCGCGCAAATGTCCAGATTTCTCTACTTTCGTGTCTAAATAAAAACGATTTGTCTCCGTTAATCCTCCCCATAATGGGACATGTCCTTCTGCTGCTAAACCATGTGCCTGTAATGCAGCAAGTTTCTTCGGATTATTAGTAATCAGTGTAACTGGCTTTGAACGCAGTGCAGCTAACACAGTAATGGCATCTTCATAAGAACGAGTATCGTCCGGGAAGCCAAGAGCATGGTTTGCTTCAACCGTATCTAACCCCTCTTCTTGTAATAAATAAGCAAGAGATTTCGAGAATAACCCGATGCCACGACCTTCATGATTTGCTAAATAGAAAATGGCACCACAGCCATGCTCCACAATCATTTTCATCGATTCATGTAATTGATACCCACAGTCACAGCGCTGGCTCCCAAAAATATCGCCAGTATGACAAATGCTATGCATACGAATTAATGCTTCCTCTGCATGTGCAAAATCTCCATAAACAAGCACTGATGACTGTTGTAAAAAAGCTAAGTTTGCAGATGCTAATCTATCAATAATTTCTTCTTTCTCTTGATTAGCATCTACTTTTAACCAGTTATACCATTGAAATGTCGCTGAAAATTCACCCTGTTTTACCGGTAATTTTACTGGACCAACTAGGCAAATACTTTCAGTTTCTGATTGCTTCACGACCGTCATTTTGTCTTTCACTATATCCAAAACTTTAGTAGTAATTGTCATATTTTCTCCAACCTTCTATTGTTAACAGCTAGCTAAACCTACTAACTGAGCACTTGTATTTTCACATCACTTACATAACGTAACTTAGTTTATAATAATAACTAAAAACTGTCAAACTACAGCTACTACTCTATAAAAAAATTAATTAGAAACAATAACTGCTATATTACGTTTTTATCATATACTAATAGCTTATGGAGATGCTATTTTTTCTGTGCAGGCTAGTCTATAATAAGCTGTGGTAACTGTAATGACGAAAGGAAGTTTAAAATGCAATTAGAAAAAAATGTGCAGGTGAAACAACCAAAATACCAGCAAATAGCTGTCGATCTAGCCTCAAAAATCGTGGAAAGAAAATATCGAATTGGCGATAAAATTTACGCAAGATCATCTCTAGCAAGCCAATACAATGTCTCTGCGGAAACTGCAAGAAGAGCAATTGCCGTTTTGCAAGACTTGGAAATTGTGGAGGCTTCCAAAGGCAGTGGGGTTATAATCATCTCATATGAAAAGGCTGCGCATTTTGTCCGACAATTCCATGATGTTCAATCGGTCCATGAACTACAACATGAGCTTATGTCTAGCATCCAAAAGCAACACCAAGAATTAATAAATCTACAGGAAAAGACCAAACAACTGATTAGTCGAACTGAACATTTCAGATCCGTCAATCCGTTTATTCCTTATCAATTAGAAATGACAGCTGAAAGCCCTTGTATCCACCAAACAGTACAGGAATTGAATTTTTGGCAAAATACATCTAGTACGATTGTCGGAATTCGTCGTCAAAATGAATTATTACTTTCACCTGGTCCATATGTGTCTTTGGAAGAAGGGGATATCATTTACTTTATCGGAAATGATGAAAGTTTTGCTCGAGTTCAGAGCTTTTTATATCCAAATTAAAATCCGCTTAAGCGCTGATATAACAGCGTTTAAGCGGATTTTTTCTATTTTGTCGATTTGACAGAAGTAACAACTCTTTGTTAGGGTTAAGTTGTTACTTGTTTATATTTGGGTATCATTATCCTCAAATAGTATTTTTCTTCATTCAGTAAGTGTCCAAACACCTACTGAAATAGAGGAACTCAGCCTAAGAACGCCACGTCTAGTGGCAATTCATCTGTGCGTAAGTGAAGCAACACCCATTACGCCAAGGCGAAATTGATCTACGAAAGGAGTGGTTCTATTGGAAAAAATAAAAGTGGAACATGTTTCTAAAGTTTTCGGGAAACATATTCCCCAAGCATTAGAACTCGTCAAGCAACAAAAAAGCAAGACTGATATCTTAAAAGAAACAGGTGCAACAGTTGGTGTATACGATGCAAGTTTTACTGTAAATGAAGGTGAAATTTTCGTTATCATGGGATTATCAGGAAGTGGAAAGTCGACACTTATTCGTCTTTTAAACCGGCTGATCGAGCCTACAAGCGGAAATATTTATATCGACGGAGAAAATATTTCCAAAATGGGCAAAGAGAGTTTACGTAATGTCAGAAGAAATAAAATGAGTATGGTCTTTCAAAACTTCGGTTTATTCCCCCATCGTACACTTCTTCAAAACACTGAATATGGCCTTGAAATCAGAGGCATCACAAAGGAAGAACGACAAGCAAAAGCAGAGCAAGCTCTCGAAAATGCAGGCTTACTTGCTTATAAGGAGCAATATCCCAGTCAATTATCAGGTGGTATGCAACAGCGTGTTGGATTAGCACGTGCACTTGCAAATGACCCTGAAATATTACTAATGGATGAGGCTTTTTCTGCACTCGATCCATTAATTCGTAAAGAAATGCAAGATGAATTACTTGATTTACAGAGCACAATGAGAAAAACAATTTTATTTATCACCCACGATTTGAATGAAGCATTACGTATTGGGGATCGTATCGCCATTATGAAAGATGGCTCAATCATTCAAATTGGTACTGGAGAAGAAATTTTAACAAATCCCGCAAATGATTATGTTAAAACCTTCGTAGAAGACGTCGATCGCTCTAAAGTATTAACTGCTGAAAATGCTATGGTTCGACCTGTATCTGTCAATGTGGATATAGATGGACCGACCGTAGCACTTAAAAGAATGCGCGAAGAAACGGTTAGTTTACTAATGGCTGTTGACAAAAATCGACATTTAAAAGGCTATATTACCGCTGACGACGCACGGGCTGCAGCTAAGAGACAAGAACAAACGGTACATTCAATTGTTCAATCAGATATGTTGACCGTTCCACCAGATATGCTTTTACAGGATATATTAGGTTTGATTCATAATTGTCCTACTCCTATTGCAGTTGTAAAAGATGAGCGCTTGCTTGGTGTTCTTATCCGGGGCGTTGTCATCGAAGCACTTTCAACTAGCGATGAGGAGGCTGTTTCACATGAATAAATTTTCAGACAATATCCCAGCTATTCCATTGGGACCATGGGTAGAATCAGTTATGGACTGGTTGACGAGTAATTTTTCAGTGTTTTTTAACTTGATTCAAAAAAACGGAAAACTACTCATGAATCAGGTCACTGATTTATTAGTGAGCATTCCTCCTATTATTCTTATTTTACTTGTTGTTATTTTTGCCTTTTTCATTACCGGCAAAAAATTCGGGCTCGCAACGTTTTCATTATTTGGTTTGTTATTTATCTATAATCAAGGCTTATGGACACATCTTATGGAAACAACTACGCTCGTGCTATTTTCAAGTATCATCTCCATCATTTTAGGTATTCCTCTTGGCATTCTAATGTCCAAGTCAACTGTAGCAGAAAATGTGATTAAGCCAATACTCGATTTCATGCAAACAATGCCTGGCTTCGTCTACTTAATCCCTGCCGTTGCTTTCTTTGGTATTGGGATCGTACCTGGCGTATTTGCATCCGTTATTTTTGCCTTACCACCAACTGTACGTATGACGAACCTAGGAATTCGCCAAGTACCAAAAGAATTAGTAGAAGCTGCGGATTCATATGGTAGTACCTCAAGACAAAAACTATTTAAAGTAGAAATCCCTCTTGCCAAATCAACTATAATGGCAGGGATTAACCAAACTGTTATGCTATCACTGTCAATGGTTGTAACTGCCTCAATGATTGGTGCACCTGGTCTAGGACGTGAAGTATTAACTGCACTACAACGTACACAGGTTGGGAATGGCTTTGTTGCAGGTTTAGGTCTAGTAATTTTCGCCATTATAATAGATCGCTTAACGCAAAGTTTTAATAAGAAGAAAGCCGTATAGAAAAAAGGCAATTGATTATTAACGCAAATCTTAGTTCTTCACTTTCACTGCTGAGATTTACATTTTGTAGTTTGATACAAAACTAATCAATTATGCCTCGGCATAATTGCGTCCGGATTCGGCTTTGTGCTTGCACAAAGAACTCCTTTTTGAATCCGTGACATCCGCCGGAGGCTTTAACTTTTTCAGCGGATGTTTAGACACCTGCTGAAAATTAACTTAAACCCTTATTCATCTCACAACCTATCGAGGTGGGAGATGTATGCTGAAAGAAGTTAATATATGAAAGGAAGATTCGATGAAACTGAAAACATTAACTAAATTAGGAATGGCTTTAGGGCTTGGCTTTTTACTAGCCGCGTGTAGTGGTGATGATTCAAGTAAGAGTAGTGGTAACTCAAAGGACGTCAATCTAGCCTACGTTGAATGGGATACAGAAATTGCTTCAACTAATGTAGTGGGTCAGGTGCTAGAGGATTTAGGCTACAATGTAACATTAACACCACTTGATAATGCAATTATGTGGGAGGCTGTTTCAAAAGGTGAAGCAGATGGTATGGTTGCTGCATGGTTACCGAATACTCATGCCCCGCAGTACGAAAAATATAAGAACGACCTTGATGACCTAGGCGAAAACCTTGCTGGTGCCAAAATAGGTCTAGTAGTACCAAGCTATATGGACGTTAATTCGATTGAGGATTTAAAAAAGCAAGCAGATCACACAATTACGGGTATTGAGCCTGGTGCTGGGATTACAGCTGCTACTGAAAAAGCATTAGATGAATATGATAACTTAGCAGATTGGAATCTATTAACTTCTTCATCTGGTGCTATGACCACTTCTCTTGCTAAAGCCATTAAAAATAAAGAAGACATTATCGTGACAGGCTGGTCCCCTCACTGGATGTTCGCTAAATACGATCTTAAATACTTAGAAGATCCAAAAGGCGTTTATGGTGGCGAAGAAACGATTAACACATTCGCTCGTAAAGGTTTAAAAGAAGATCAACCAGATGTCTATTCTGTACTAGATAACTTCCACTGGACATCAGAAGACTTAGAGAGCGTTATGCTAGAAATTATGGATGGCAAAGACCCAAAACAAGCTGCTAAAGATTGGGTTGCAGCAAATTCAGACAAAGTTGCTGAATGGACGAAGGATGTAAAAAAATAATTTTTTTAAAAGACGGACAACTGCTGAGCGATTGTCTGTCTTTTTTTACGCTCCTCAAAATCTTATTTGAAGAACATTATAAAAAAAGTCACCCCGCAACGATTAGACCGATGCCAGATGACTATTTAAACTATTAGTTAAGATAATAATTTCAAAAATATCGCTGCCCCTAAAACAAGAACAATGCAAACAAGACGTCTCCAATCTTTGGATTCATTGAAAAACAACATACCGAGCAAAGCGCCACCAGCAGCTCCAATCCCTGTCCAAATTGCATAGGCTGTCCCCATCGGTAATGTTTCCATAGCATATGCAAGACCAGCAAAGCTCAAGGTAAAAACAAAAATCAATAACATTAAATTTTTAATACTTTTAGCATCATTATATTTACTAATCATATAAACACCCATCATCTCACATAGCCCTGCGACTACTAATGCAACCCATGCCATTATTCATTCACCTCTTTTTCTTTAGAATCCCCTGTCACAAGCTTTAAACCGACGACCCCTGCAAGTAAAACGACAATACATAAAATTTTGGCTAATTTCCATGGCTCTCCAAATAGTAAGCTATCAGCACATACAGTACCTGCTGTCCCCAAGCCTACGAATACAGCATAAACAGTGCCGACTGGTAAGCTTTCTCCAGCCTTAATTAGTAAATAAAAGCTAACAAAAATTGCAATTGCGGTACCAATCCATTCAAAAATACTTCCTGCATGCTTTAAGCCAATAACCCAACCGACTTCAAAAGAAGCAGCGATTAAGACACTTAACCATTGTTTGTTCATTGCAAATTCCTCCATTTTATTGTTAGATACGGATGAATGACTATATTGAGCAGTTCTCTGACGCGGTTTTTCTGACCTAACCGATCACTTCTTCGGCTTACCCGAGCAGTTCGGTGACCTAACCGATCACTTCTCCGGCTTAACTGAGCAGTTTGGTGACCTAACCGATCACTTCTTCGGCTTACCTGAGCAGTTTGGTGACCTAACCGATCACTTCTCGGCTTACCCGAGCAGTTTGGTGGCCTAACCGATCACTTTTTCGGCTTACCCGAGCAGTTTGGTGACCTACCCGATCACTTCTCCGGCTTACCTGAGCAGTTTGGTGACCTAACCGATCACTTCTCCGGCTTACCCGAGCAGTTCGGTGGCCTAACCGATCACTTCTTCGGCTTACCTGAGCAGTTTGGTGACCTACTCGATCACTCTTCTGCTTACCCAGTCAGTTTCCTGATCTACCTGAGCAGTTCGGTGGCCTAAACCCTGAATTGAGCTTTTTCTTTAACGTCCTACTCACAATAGCCAAATAAAAAAAGCCTAAGGAACACTGCTGTAAACAGTATCTCCCAGGCTTTTATCCTTCCGTGTCACAAAATCAGTTTGTGGTTTTCTCTCGGACCAGACTAGCATTGCTACGGAACCCTAGAAAACTATCCTATTTGATTATGCTACTAGTATAGCAAACTCTTCAGTCATTTTCTACTCGTACATATCCAACTTTCTCAACTAGTGCTTGCCCCTCATCTGATACAATCCAGTCGATAAACTTCTTTACATTAGGATTATCTGTTCCTGCTGTAACAGCATAAAATTCAGATACGAGCGGGTATGTGCCTTTACGAATATTTTCCTTTGTAGGTGCAATCCCATCGATGGACAATAATTTAATTTCTTTGTTATTCACCATTTCTGTTGAGTAAAATCTAAACGTGTAGCCAATGGCATTTTTATAATTACGATATTGTGATACCTCATGAATAATACCACCCATACCTGTTGCAACATTTTCAGCAGGTGCTTCCATGATTGGTGTATCTCCCATCATTCTTTCAAGTGCTGTTTGGCTTCCGCTATCTGCTGGGCGTTGAAAAGCACGAATCGCAGCATTTTCACCACCGACTTCATGCCAATTCGTAATTTTTCCAGCGTATATTTGTTTAAACTGCTCCAGTGATAAATTTTCTACGCTGTTCTTATGATTGACGAAAAAGACAAATGCCTCTCGTCCAATAGGGGTCATATCAAATGTAAGACCTGCCATCTCAGCTTGCCTCTTTTGTGATTCAGATGGCGCTGCTACAAAAATCAGGTCAACATCTCCTGAAATCAAATTTTGATAAGCTTCGGGTGTACGACTTACCATCACTCTACTTCTATCATATGGATAGTAACCCTTTGGATATGTAGCTTCTACAAACGCAGCATACAGTGGATACATCGCCGTCGCCCCATCTAAGCGTGGTAGTGACTCAACTAATTGCAATGAAGCCTTTGTATCTGACTTTACTACTTTATTTTGCTCTGTAAATGGTTGATAGACTGACACATCAATTTCTGCATCAACAGTTGGAATACTCATTTTGTAATAATGTTGAATAGGCGTAATCGAGGCAATCAACAACGCAATGCCCATTACTCCAGCTAACCCTATTTTCCGTTTTGTTGTTGTCAACCAATCAAAAATTAAACAAACAAATAGGACAAATAAACATATCGGAACGGTTAAGAGTAGTCCTCTAAAATGCAGCCCACCGCTAATAATTAAGTGCAGCGCAACTACTCCTGAGAAAAATAGTAATCCTATTAATATAAAAAGAGACTGTAGCACTTTCATAATCATCGGCTCCACCTCCAAAAGTGTAATTTTATACCAACTATTTTTATAATAGGTTATTTCCGGAAGATAATACAACTTTATATTCTGAAAATTATGTTAAAATAAAACGTATTATTGTAAGGAGGTATTACATATGGCAATTGAAAAAGTACGTGAACATTTAGCACACTGGAATGTGGAACACAAAATACAGGAGTTAAACGAAAGCTCAGCAACCGTTGAACTAGCAGCACAGGCACTCGGATGCGAACCTGAACGCATTGCGAAATCCCTATCGTTTCTCGTAAACGATGGTGCGATATTAATTGTTGCTGCAGGCGATGCCAAAGTCGACAATGCAAAATTTAAAGCTGCCTTTAGTACAAAGGCAAAGATGCTTGGAAAAGATGAAGTACTTGAAAAGATTGGACACGAGGTAGGAGGTGTTTGTCCTTTTGGCGTGAAGGAGGGTGTTGCTATTTATTTAGATGCATCACTTAAACGCTTTACAACAGTATTCCCTGCATGTGGTAGTAGCAACTCCGCCATTGAGCTTACTATTTCTGAACTAGAAACCTACACGCCATATCAAGAATGGGTTGACGTCTGTAAAGGTTGGAACGAGTAACAAGGCAGGAAAAACGGCGAAACTTTATTAAACGTTTCGCCGTTTTTTATTTAATTTTCTTCCCTATATCCAACGGCTAACCAGTGAGAATCCCATTCTGTTATTTGATTGCCCACTCTACAAGATAAGCCACATGCACGATTATCAGCGATAAATGAGCCGATTAACCATTTCTTTGTCTGTAATCCATCCTTTAGCTTTATCGTTATAGAGGGCATTTCCACATACTGCTGATAAATAAACAAATTATCATCATAATGGGTATACGCAGAGGCATTTGTTTTCGTACCATCCGCTGCATAAATTTCTACAGTATTCCCTTCCCGCGAATAGACAGGTTTCTTTACAAACGCCAAGTTTTCCTGAACAAATGGCTCTGCCGAAAGAGACGTTGGCAACATATATTTGTGTATGGCAGCTCGTTCTTCTGCATTAAAAAGAAGCGGATCATCTTTTCGTTCCCAAATCAGCCATAATAAAATTTTCGATTGCAGTACATATGCAGCGGGTGCGTTAATAATAGCAAGCTGCCCATCTTTTACAAGTTCCAGTAATTGTAGACCTATACGATCACAATCGGAAGACACATCATCTATTAAAAACTCTACTGGGTGTGCAGGACGATATAAAATATCAATTTTCTCCATTGCAGGCGTATAAAGGCCTCGAGTTATATTAGCGGTGTTACTAGAAAAAATGATTAGCTCTTGTATAGGAACATATTCCACATCAAAAGGTATACATTTCTTTAAAAACTGTACCTGACAATATTCCTCATAATCTTCCGCATCTGTTTTCCCCGTAATAACAATTTTAGGTTTTTTCAAATCATTTAAATAATGCATAGCCGAAAAAAGTGCACCCGACAAGGTTTTATGTAATGCTGAAACATCGTTCGGACTATCAAATCCTAAATGCTGACAAAGCGCTTCATTTATCTCAAAGGTTTCTTGAACAAGAAATGGCGTTTCACCATTTAATTCTAGACATTTTATTTGTCCGTCCTCTGTACAAATAAAATCGAAGCGAGCCAGTACCGATTGTTGCTGTAAATAATCTAATTGGATATATGGCAGCATTTCAGAACGAATGCCCAGTGCTAAAAGTTGTTCATCCGATAAATGCTTAAATTGTTTCCCAACCTTCAAAAATATTTTCCAAAGTATAGTAGAAGCATAGCTGATTTCATCGATTTTCTCTTTAGGTAAATCTAGTACATCGTATAAGGCATACTCAAGGTCCTCAAAGTCTGGAAAGAAATGAGGAAATTGAGAATAAAACGCTTGGCGTTGTTGAAAATGATTGTCCATATTGATTTCTCCTTTTAAGAAGATGAAGAGCCCCCTCGAGAGGCACCACCTGAGCCAAAGCCTGATTTCCCCGAACTGGATGATGAGTGATTTGAATAAGAATTAGAACTATTCGTCGATGAACCTGAACTATTTGAGTATGAACGCTTGCCACTCGAATAAGAATTGGAACCGCTTGTATTTGAATTTGAGTTATTTGAGCTATTTGTTGTTGAGTTATTCGAGCTATTTGTTGTTGAGTTATTCGAGCTATTTGTTGTTGAGTTATTTGAGCTATTAGATGTTGTACTAGACGGATTTTGAGAGCCATTCGTCGTAATTCCATTTGAATTCGTATTTTTACTTTTGTTCGTATTGCTATAATTCGTACGTGGTACTGCTGAACCGCCACCTTTAACATCTCTATCTGTACCATTTCTTAAATTGCGGCTTTTATAAATGGCACTTCCTAGCATTGCTCCTGCAGTTGAATACATAAGTCCATTAAAGAAATGATGTGCATAATGAGGCGAATTCTCATCTAAACATTCGAACGAACCATCATCACTTTCTTTCCATTTTTTACATGAATTTGCCATGTCGCTGTCATAGACACTTTGTACACCATTCCCTGCTGTTGAAGTATTATTTTTTTCCGTTGTATTATCTGTAGTAGCAGTAGACTCTTTGACAGTCTGAGTTTCTGTATTCCCACACGCGGCTAATTGCATAGTCATCAGTGACACCGTTGTTACTGCTATGTATTTTTTCATTTGTTTTGCCATATCTTATTTCTCCTTTATTTCGATACCTATTCTACGGATGTCTCCTTCTTAGGTTTCATTTTTTTACAAATTCATACATATTATCATAGCACTAAAAACCCCCTGGTATATTAGAATTATTACCACAGAGAGTTTCGCTTTATGAAGAGTTACAACAATATAAAGAGGAAAATCGATTATTAAAGAAATATGAGGCTGAAAACGAAAATTTAAAAAAAGAATTAAATAATACTCGAATATATGCGAAGCATTTCGAAGATTTATATACTAAAATGGTGGTTTCAAGTAACTTTACACAGTTAAGATCAAAATTAGGAATTGGTAAACTATTAGATTTCAAATCTGATATTAGTAAAAATACTGATTTATCGAATTTTATTACTCATTTTCCTAAAACAGAAGATTTAATATTAGAACAAACTAATAATTCGGAAACTAAATCAAAAGAACAAAATTTAAATGTTATTACTAATAAATTTAATGCTATTTTTGAACAAAAGGATCTATAATACATCCAGATTAAATAGTAATAAAAACTCTTAGTGCCATACAGGCTTACTTTTATTTAAGAAAGCCTCTTTTGTCTTTTCAGTGATGGTTATCTTAAAATTCCTCTAGGAAATAAGAATATCTGAATTGCATTAGGCTAATAATTCCCACTATTTTTCCTTAAAAAGCTTTTAAAATTAAATAAAGCAATTGTTTTGATCTACCTTTTTCAAAACAATGGCTATTGAATTTCGTGAAATAATGGATTAAAATTAATCTTTCGTCTTTACTTTATACAGTAAATAGTATGCTCTTTAAATTAGTCAAATAAACGTCTAACTTTTACGGGGCAGTTCAATTCCGCAAGGTTTTAATACAATCACCTACACTCTATGCCTTGGAAAATGTAATGGTTTCTCCAATATTAAATGTTTTACTTTTCTTCCTTCCGTCTAATTTCCATGTTATTGTGATCGTTCCTTTACTCAATAAATCTTTGATATCCTTATTTTCAAGCTGCTTATAATTTATAATGATTTCGTCTTTATATTCTATCTTATTTTTTTCTGAATCTTTATTTTGATAACTAGAACCGTTCCAATAAACGTCTTCCCCTAATAACTCACGAAATGAATAGGGTATGTTTATTTCTAAATCATCTATATTATCAGAATGTTATATATTTAATGTAAATTCTAGTTTTTTATAGTTATTTTTCTGAGATTTATCTATATTATTGTAATTTTCCTGAGTTTTTTCATCAAGCTCAATTATTTTAGTATTAATATTAATTATTGGGTTAAAGCGATAATACGTATAAGTACCTATCCCGGCTACTAAAAAAACTAGCAAAAGAACAACTATGAACCGACTTTTGTTCAAAATATCCCTCCTACTTAAAAAGAAAGACAATAACTTAATGCTCAAGCATCGGTTATTGTCTTTCTATCACCAATTACGATTGAATTAACTTATTAATTTAACTTACTTTAATAACTACTTACCAGTATAATACATTATCATCCCATAACGGCCACTTTTGTTGATTAGTACTTATACTAACGTCAAATGAAAGGCCATCTGTTATACTTCCTTTTTCGTAGTTAACGCTTGCTGAACCACCAACAGTTGTACTAATCCGTGATTAATATATCTTGTTTGTCAGTATCGTAATAAACGATATTATCTGTAGACTCGGATGTTTGACTTGTGGAATTGCTTAGTTCTTCTGCTGACGCATCATTATTAAATAATAAAAAACTACCTGCTAAAATAAGACCTGACAATAAACTTTTTTCACCCTCCCCCTAATATTGTTATATAATGTAAATAATAACATATATCAAATAATTTCTGTATTTTCAAAAGATTTTCCTTGTTATAACTGAAAGAACATTTACTATAATTGAGTCTATTATTTTATTTATAGGGGTGTTGAAATGAAAAAAATAATTTTATCCATTTTGATTTTTACTCTTTTGAGTGGATGTAATGGTTTCCCAAACGGTACTTTTAGTCAGCCTGAAGGCAAAGTTATTGTGAACGGAGAACAATATACTATGGTTCCAAGTAATTTCGAATGGGATGAAGACGATGTAAAAATAACAGAAATGAGTTCTCGTGATCTAAATGCATTAGCCGATGATTTTGAAACATTAGATGTCGAAAAAAAAGATATATTAAATTTTGAAATTGAAAAAAACCCTTCATTTATAACAATATCTAAACAGAATGAAGATGGTACAATTGATAATGTTGAAATGAATGATTATAAAATAACAATGCCATCTAAAGAAGGATATTATATTTATGAACTAAAGGTAACATGGGATAAAGGAAAAGAGACCTTTGTTTTTGATGTTAATGTAAAATAAAAACTTGGATGTATTATAGATGCAAAGATATTTATTTAGTCGGTACTGCTTTTCTTCCATATGTCATAAAGCGCCATAGTTTTTCAAATGGCCCCATTTTAAAGAATTTGAACCAGATGACACTAAAGATAATTTGAATGATAAAAATTAAGATTGCAATAATCACTACATCAGAAGGTGAAACAACTTCAAGCCCCATTAATGACATAATAGCTAGACCAATAAAGCTTTGAGCCAAATAATTTGTAAATGCCATCTGACCAACTCGTCCAATTGGCTTAAGCAGCTTCGCAATTTTCTTATTTTCTAACAAAACAAATAGACAAGCTAAGTAAAAATACGTTGTCGGAATTACCCCTAAACTAATAACGGAATTTAGATTTTCGTATCCACCTTGAGCTGCAAACCAAATCCATATTGAAATGCCAACAAAAAGTGGGAACGTCACAAATTGTATCCACTTTATTTGTTTTGAGTATTCACTAATACTACTAATCCAATTAGCTTTTGCTACTAAAAAACCAGTTAAAAACATGATAAAAATAGTAATTGCATCATTTCCTAATAAACCAAAAACAGTTGAAAAGGCTTCTTGATTTGGCATTAATATTTGTCCAAGAATACACAGGATATGAACAGTAATAATCGCAAATAACCATTTACTAATCGTTGAAATCTTTGCATTATAAAAAGGTATCAGGAAAAAACCTAACACTGCATAAATAGCAAGGATTGAACCCCAGAAAACAAATATATGGACAATGCCAATTAATAATAAAGCTAGTAAACGTCTCGCAAAACGCCATCTTGGCTTATCGCCACGCGCTTCTGCACGTGAAGTAAAAATATAAAAACCTACACCAAAGAGGAATGAAAAAATCGAAAAGAATTTCTTCTCAATAAAAATATCAATAAGCGTATCAATAATACCATTAATTCCACTAAAGTCAGGCATCGGTCCTCCCTCTACTATTACCTGGTAGGCTGCTACATTTATAAACAAAATGCCAAATAACGCTAGACCACGAATAATATCTAAGGAAACGATTCTTTCTTTTTGAGTAACAGATGGATTCATTCTTAAAAACTCCTTATCTTTCATACTTTACTGCGCTATGGCTATCATAGCCTCCCATCCTTACAGTAGTTTTTTTAAAAGCTTACAGTAATCTTACATTTATAAATTTATCCCATCAGTTAAAGCCTTTTTTCACTTACATTAGTTTTTAATCCCCTTCTACAAGCAAAAATTTCATATTTTATAATAACAATTATTTCTTTAAAAAAAGGGGAATAGATGATGAACAGACACCGCCAATTTGGTTTTTGCTACCCTGGTTATAAATACTGTGGACCAGGATGTTCAGGACCAGGTAGACCTATCAACGCCGTAGATTCATGCTGCAAATTACACGACGAATGTTATGATCGATATGGCAGATCAAGATATTGCGATGAAATGTTCCAAAACTGCTTACGACCAAAAATGAACGCTAATAATAAAATGGCAAGAGATGCTAAATTGTTTTACAATATCTTCGAAATGCGGAATAGGTTCTTTTAAACAATAAAGAAAGCTCACGATGTTATTTTTTTATTAAAAGTCAAGTTATAGGCTGAAACTATTTTAAATAGTGAATTCTTATTTAATGTCACACAAAAAGGATAGAAGAGCTTAAATAAATTCGCTCTATCTATCCTCTTTTTACCAGAAATGACCTTGTTTACTACAACAACTAATTTGTTCGTTAATCAATCTAATGTTGCGGTCATTCAAAAGGAGCTCCCAAAGATTGTTGCTTCCAATTTGGCTATCTTCTTCAACTATTACACCTTATTTATTAATATTTTCATATTTTGTACAGTAATTAAAGATTGGAAATATAATCTTAAACTAGTGATAGTATTATTAGGGAAATTTGCTTAATAATCGTCTCCAATTACATTTATTGTATATAATGAGTCGAGAAGGAAAAGTAATTAAGGGATAGTTATTCCATTAAGAAAAATCGTTTTTTTGAAAAGAGGGAGTTAAATGGAAAGTTTTTTCTTAATACTTATGGGCTTTTTTATCGTTATGGCAAATGTTATTGGGCTTGTATTCTTCCAAAAAAAGAAAAATCTATATTTTGCTGCATTCATAATATTACTACTAGCAGGTATTTTTGGTGGACTAGGAAGTGTATTAGCACTATTTATTATTCGTGATGCCTTTGCGGTATTCTACGGGTTGAATCTTGCCTACTATTTGCTACTTAATAGTCTTATCGTATTTCTTCTAGCGATTTTAGTTACTATAATTAATAAATATCACACGTGTTGATTAATCAAAATTATACAGTCACTGAATGATTTATGTCCCAATGAAACATCAGGATTTCTTTCATCCTGATTCGCCATTCTAGAGGCAGGGCAGCGCAANCTGAATGATTTATGTCCCAATGAAACATCAGGATTTCTTTCATCCTGATTCGCCATTCTAGAGGCAGGGCAGCGCAAAGAAACATCCGTGTAAAACCTACGAATGATAAGGGTTTGGTATTATTCTTCGTAATTCCTTGTGTATGAAGAAATTTCAAACAAACATAGGCAATAAGGGCTGCGAATAGCTGATTGAATACGGCATTTTTCGTTGTACCGAATAGTACAGGTACGTTCAAGTTTTGCTTAATCCAACGAAAAAAGCTTTCAATCGCCCAACGCGACTTATACATGTTGGCAATTTCTTCAGCGGTGATATCCATTAAACTTGTCACGACACGTATTTCTTTGCCCTCATGATCCATGAATTGAACGACACGATGGCGCTTTTTCGTTTGTTTTTGTGATGTTCCAAGCGTGCAAGTAAAATCAGCTGTCACATTGGAATCGTTGGTACGACTACCTTGGAGCGATTTTTTGCGATTTAATTGCACATTGTCTTTTAAACGCAACACGAAATGTTGATGTTCTTTCAGGTAACGATCGACTTTATCAATAGAAAAGTAGGCACGGTCACAAACGAGGATAAACCTTTTATCTTCAAGGAATTCTCCAATGGGACCATCATGTTTTAAACCGGTTGTTTCTACAACTTTTAAGGGCATCGAAGTTTCATTAGTAAAACTAACATGTAATTTGATACCTGAACGTTCGCCGTGATAGACAGCCCAAGGTAAACGTGTTTTGCCTACTGTAATTGTAGTTGAATCAACGGCTAATAACGTTTTCGGCATCTTCAACTGACGACGAGCTGCACGATTGAGTTTCCTGACAATCACTTCAAAAATACGTTTGATGATGCCGTAATCGAGTGCCTTTAAATGTTTAGAAAGCGATGAATGATTCACCGAAACAAGACCGTTACTTGGACCCACATCCGCTGCGTGGCGTAAACTTTTCCACTCGTTCGTTGCAGCACCAATTAAATACGAAATGAGCGTGGGAACCGTACATTTTCGTGCTGTTTCTACATAACCGAATTCGCTTAAGATTGATTGCCATTCTGCCTCTGAAAGAAAGTTTTGAATGAGCGTAAAAATCGTGTTATTCTTGTTCAAGAGAGATTCCTCATTTCGTAATTGTTTGTGTCGTAACTAACATTTTACATGAGAATCTCTCTTTTTATTTAATTTTTATTGGAAGAAACTAGATAATCAACACGCGTGA
>NZ_LITM01000002.1:839391-860954 GCF_001275675.1 Lysinibacillus sp. FJAT-14745
GTAACTAACATTTTACATGAGAATCTCTCTTTTTATTTAATTTTTATTGGAAGAAACTAGATAATCAACACGCGTGAATAAATATAATAGTAGATAAATGTGATTATGCAAAAAACTTAGTTTGTGGATGAATACACTTAAAATATTGGGTGCTTTAATTACATTTTCGATTCACGAAATATCGAAACAAAAAGACAGAATTTAATCTATACGTTGTGTAGATTAAATCTGCCTTTTTGTTTTAAAAGCAACAATTTTTGAAAAAACAGCCTTACTCTAAAAAGGACTTCCTAAACATCCTCTTTACCTTTATACACGGATGTAAGAGCTATCGGAATTAGCTCTATCTGCTCTAATTTTATTACCAGATAGAAACTCGATCCTCAGGTGCTACATACATGCCATCTCCAGGCTTAATTCCATAGGTATCATAGAATTGCTGGAAGTTCACAATCGTGCGGTTTACCCGAATTTTAGCGGCTGAATGTACATCATTTTTGCTCAGTAACGCTGCAAATTCTTTTGTAGTTGTGGATTTCCATATTTCTGCATTGCTTTCGAAATATGCTTTATAATCCGGATTACTCATTTTAGATACAACTTGCAGCGAAGCCGCCATTCCACCTAAATCAGCGACATTCTCACTTAGTGTAAGCTGACCATCGCTTAACACACCCGGAATAATCTCAATTTCATTATAGAACTCAATCAGTTCCTGGTTTTTCTCTTTGAATTTCTTAAAGTCCTCTTCTGTCCACCAGTTATTTGCATTTCCATTTTCGTCGTATGCAGATCCGTTGTTATCAAATGCATGGCTGATTTCATGGCCAATGACCATGCCAATGGCACCATAGTTTGCTTCAGGTTTAGCGTTAATATCATAGAAAGGCGCTTGGAGAATACCGGCTGGGAACGTAATTTCGTTATTAAAAGTATTGTAGAAAGCATTTACGGTATATACGCTTGTTGCCCATTTCGTTCTATCAACCAGTTTTCCTAGCTTGGCTTTCGCGTTATCAATGTATGCTTTGTTTACTGTGTAGGTATTAGAGAACAGCGAACCGCCTTCGTCATATGTCTTGATAGCTACTTGATCTAATGTCGTATCCCACTTATCTGGGTAACCGATCTTAACAATCATCGTATGCAGCTTTTTAATTGCTTTAGCTTTTGTTGTTTCTGACATCCAATCAAGAGATTTGATTCTTTCCTCATACGTAGTAATTAACTTCTCTACCATTTGCTCAACATCTTTTTTAGCTTCTGGTGAAAAATGTTTCTCGGCAAACATTTGCTCCAAATATCCACCCATTGTGCCAGTTGTCATGGCTACTGCGATTTCCTGATCTGTTTTTTCTCCTGTAACGCCGTATAACGTTGCGGAAAACTCAATAGCAGCATCTCTGAATTCAGTTGACAACAAACTGCCTGTTTCCTTAAGCAGTTGCAATTTGGAGTAAGCTTTAAGCACGTTAAGATTAGTTTCAGTCAAGAGTTCTGCGCCTTTTTGCGCCAGCTTCACATCGGTTACGATCACTTTATCAGCACTGTCGACTTTCATCGATTTCAAGACTTGTTTCATATCTACTGTTTTGAACATGTCATCAAATTTTTCGATTGTATACGGATTATAGTATTTATTGACGTCGCCCGCTTCATGAGGTTCAAGTGATACGGAAGCTAAGCTTTTCTCCATATCATACACTTTTTCGGCAAGTGCATTCGCAGCAGACTTTTCCTCGCCTGATGCCACAAGAAGTCTTGTCATGTATTGAATATAGGCTTTTTTCGCTTTCGCGTCTTCCGTTACAAAGCTGTTCTTATCCAGACCAGTAGTTAATCCAGAGTAATACAAAGCATTTTCACTGCTGTTCTTTGCATCGTTCATGATTGCAAAGCTGAATAATGAGCTTAGACCCAATTCTTTCTCCAGGGTAAGATCTGCTTGAACGAGTTCATCAAGCGTTTTAGCCCCGTCAATTGCCTTTACATATTTTTGAATGGGCTCAATCCCTTGTTTATTTCTATTTTTTGTATCCAACGCCGTCGAATAGAAGTCGGCAATTTTCTGTTCTTTTGTTCCTTCTTCGAATTGTTTGCCAACGAGCTCATTTATTATTTTTTCTATTTTATCGGTATTTTGCTTTTGCAGCTCAGGAAATCCACCACCCATGATTTCTCCTGTCGGAATTGTCGATTTATTTAACCATTCCTTATTGATTGCTTCATAAAAATCGTCATTTAAATGGGAGCCTTTAAGCGACCAAACTCTGGCGATAATGTTTTGGAACTCATCGATCGTAATAGGGTCATTTGCGCCTAATGTGCCGTCAGGTTTGCCCGTCAGTACGCCTGCTTTCGCCAGTTTATCGATATCTTTCTTAGCCCAAGCGGGTACATCGGTGAACTCGACGCCAAATGTCCCACTGCGCAGATCATTTCCGACAGGCTCTGGCAATTTGCCGAATGCCCTGCTCAACATGACTAAAGCTTCAACCTTCTTAGCTGGCTCATTCTCTCTTAAATCTTCGTTTTTAGAGCCTTGCATAATTGTTTCTTTATTAATTCCTGGTTGATAAGCGTCTGCTGCCATCAACAAGGTTTTAACGATCTCTCCTCTTGTCGCTGGTGGCGACGTTTCATCGGCATACACCGATACGCTAACTGATAAGACCATAATTATGGACATGAGTAAGGATAAAAACTTCTTTTTCATCTTCGTGCTCCTCTAAAGTAAATTTGTATAAATAAAGATAAATGGATATAATTTAGAATTTCTACCATCCAGAAACCATTGTAGTCGATTTTTTTCAGTTTGAAAATATGTAAGGAGCTTTTTCATTTTCACACTTAAGCAAACTGAGGCTTTAGTTGAAGAAGATAACCAAACTAGAAGCAACAATCTTTGAGAACTCCTTTTGAATGACCGCAACATTAGATTGACTAACGAACAAATTAGTTGTTGTAGTAAATAGGGTCATTTCTGGTATAAAAGAGGATAGATAGAGCGAATTTATTTAGGCTCTTCTATCCTTTTAATTTCATTACATATAATGTGTCTGACAGTAAATAAAAATTCACTATTTAAAATAGCTTCAGCCTTGGTTTTTAATAAAATATTTTTTCACCGTAAGCATTTTTTATGTATTAAGATTTTATATAAATTGCATATTTTTGCGGATTACTAAAGCCTAGCTTAGTGCCTAAATGATAAGATGCTTGGTTATGAATATCGCAATCCCAACAAGGCTGTATATCATTTAAAATACAATAATCAATAAATTTCTCTGCAATGAAGCTTGCTAATCCTTTTCCTCTATAGTTCGAATCAGTAACTATATCAATCTCTGCAAATTGATGCGATTTAAAAATAGAGACCGCTTCGCTAATAATCTTATCTCCTTGTTGCAGACAAAAACCAAAGCCATTTCCAAGGAAATTATTAGTAGAATCCCAGTATTCCTCATAATATTTATTGTCGAATTCTAAACAATGTTCAATTTGAAATTGCTTGATTTTAATGAATTCGTAGTCAAGTGACACTCGTCTTTCTCTATCGTTATAAGCATTTATAGCAAAGGTAAAAGTGTATCTTTCTAGTTTTTTCACAAGACCATTTAATCTTTGTTCAATTTTTGTGTTCCAATCATCTGAGTAAGAAAATAATGTAAAACGTTTACTTTGATCAATAGAATCTTGTAGTAAAGATCCAAGTTTATTTACGATTTGTTCGCTGGACGAATCGCCATAAACATAGTATATTCCCGATTTGGTTTGAAATAGTAATGCATGGAAACTTTCATTGTCAGCGTAGACAGCGCCTTCTATTACTTGATCTAGTATGCTATAGACAAATGTTGGTGCCCTTTCTATTGTTTCTTTGATAATCGAATAATTCTCGGCCGTCACCTTGATCATTTTCATTCCTCCTATTCTTTTGATATATCTTCATACATTATATCGTTAATTCCTCCCACCTACTCATTAGCAACGCGCTTCTCATTCCTTGATCTTTTTAACAAAATAATAGTATAAAGACCGTCATAAACGACAGACTCTATACTCCCTCTCTAGTTTAAAATATATTCAATAAATCTATTGGCTTTTCGATGATATAGTCATACTCCTCTGGCTTACCAAAACCATAGGAAGCAAAAACAAAAGGAATCCCCGCAAACTTTGCAGAAAGCATATCTCCTTGTGTATCTCCCACATATACAGCGTTTTTTATGTGGTTTCTTTCCATAATTAATTGAATATTTTCTCCTTTTGACAAGCCTGTACGCCCTGGATTTTCAAAGTCGAGAAAATATTTGTCTAGTTTATGAAATGCATAAAACGCTTCAATGTAGCCCTCCTGACAATTGCTCACAATGAACAAGCGGAATTTTTTTGAAAGAGCTAGTAAAGTTTCTTCTAACTGTGGATATAAAATACCGCCATTGCGTAATAAATCATCTTGCTCTTGCTGGCAGCATGCTAAAATAAGCTCCAGCTGCTTTTCTTCATCAAGATAATCAAATAATACAGCAGCTATTTCTTTAATTTGTAACCCCATCGTTTTAGATAAATCTTCTTCGGTTATCTTTCCTTTACCGAAAGGAGACGCCTGAACTACCTGCGTCCATGATTGCGCTACTGTTTTTCTTGAATCCCAAAGTGTTCCATCCAAATCGAAAATAATGCTATCTATGTCCATATGCACCCTCCTTCAATACATTATACAAAATATGGATGTCAAGAAATACGAAAATTTCTCTTAAGGAGAATTTTAGATACAAAATATGATGTTTACTATGGTTGGACTACACTATATAAAACATCCTCACTACAAAAATGGATTTGGCAAACTAATCGTTTACCAAATCCATTTTTTCTTTATTGAATAGGAATCCAAATTTCAGAGTATGAATCAGGGCTATATGCATCTTCATCAGGGTAAACTTCAAGTTCAGCTGTTCCTGCTGGTTTATATGGATTGGATGGGAACCACTCTGAATAAATTTGTTTCCAGGTATTTTGCATCGCATCTGGCATAGGACCATGCACCTCAAAGACAACCCACTTCGATGCAGGTATCTCCAACGCTAATAGATTTTCTCCCACTTCCCCTACATGATCCGTAGCAATCCAGTAATCAATGAAACCATTTTGCCCTTGGTCTGTATTTGGTACACAAACACCTAGCGTCCCTTTGATGCTTCCGTTATTTAATTGGATAAGTTGATGATCGAAGTTTTTCGAATTCATCTCATTCCAAAAATGAGGAATGTCTTGCAAGTTCTCACCATTTTGACAATTATATGTTCTTTTTACCCCTACCACTTGAAACTTTTCTTTTTCTACGATTTTATACTTCATTGGTTCTGCTCCCTTCAGGCTTACCTGGATGACCAGGCGATTGTATGATTGTAGTTGTCCTTGCTTCTTTCTTGCTTCACTAGGCGTTAGATTATGCTGCTTACGAAATGCCTTTGTGAAAGCTTCAGGAGAGTCATAGCCATATTTGTAGGCGAGATCGATTACTTTTTGCTCTGTATTTATTAACTCCTGTGCAGCTAATGTCAACCTTCTACGTCTTATATAATCGGCAATAGACATATCCGTTAAAATCGAGAAAGTCCGTTGAAAATGAAAGACCGAAGAATTTACCTCTCGTGCAATTTGCTCCATTGTGATGTCATCTAATAAATGCTCTTCGATGTAATTTATTGCTTTTTGAATCGACTCAATCCAACTCAATTGCTCTCACTCCTTGTTTATAGCTTAAAACATCAGAATTAGTTATTCCTGTCTTTTTATGCTAACTTTGGACTGGTTAAAAAGAAAGCTTTATTTTTATTGACCCATCACCATTGCGTGGGGTTGATTTCCGTTCCGACTTGGCGCTTCGCTTTCGTGCAGAGCAAAGCGCAAAGTCTACACTCCAATCAACCTATATACATAGAATTAACAAACGCCATACCTACTTTTGGATAATATAGGTTAAAATAGTATAAAAAATTAGATTGGAGGTTTTGATATTGGTTAAATGGCAAGGGGCTGCAGGAATTTGTTTAAACGAAGACAATCAATTATTAATGGTTTTGCAAGGTACTAAAGAGGAAGTAAAAACATGGGCAGTACCATCAGGCGGAATAGAAGCTACAGAAAATTTTGAGACATGTTGTATCCGCGAAGTGTATGAAGAAACAGGATTTGTAGTAGACATCGTCAGAGAAGTGTTACATAAAAATAATGATGTAGTAGAAGTTCGTTATTTCGAAACAATCATTACCGGTGGACAAATGACGATACATGATCCCGATGAATTGATTTATGAAATTGCATGGAAATCAAAAGATGATTTACTAGATTTAATATTATCCTTCCCTGAAGATAGACAATTTCTATTATCATTATTCCACTAAGAGAATCGTCTTTGACTTAGGATAAATAGTAGTAGGAAGATGCATATGACAATAAATGATGAGAAACTTAGGTTTAGTGCTTGGCATTACCCCGATCGAGGATATTTATCTTTCTTCCGCGGGTATTTCCCTTCCACCCGCGGGTAAAACTCTTAAATATTAATTATTTCATTTTTACTTTTTCAACGGCCGCTTCGTATATCAATTTATCATCGATTTTAATATATTGATTTTTTGCTGCCTTACAATAGCCTTCTTGTTCTAAATAATCCTTTAGTTCAGATTTCTTCGCAAATATTTTTTCAATGACATTCTGCTCCACTTCAGTTTCATCCGTTCTTTTAGCAATTGATACCCAATATATTTTTGACAAGATATTCCCCCCTTTTGAATCAATTATTTATAAATAATTAAAGCTGAATGTATAACTGTATGTTCCCCTATATATAACGTATTGTATTTAATATCCACTATTAAATACTCGCTTAAATCTAATAGAGCGTTATTAATATCATGTTCAAATTGTACAATATCATTATTTTGGATTGTCACTACTTGAGTTGCTTGCGTCATACATTTTCCTCCTTTTCTTCCAATCATAGATTAATAGGAAGTATTTGTCACAAAATATTTTCGGTAGTAGCTAGGAACGCAATAGGAGTAGATAGACCACGAGAATATTATACGGAATATTCGGTAATATATGCTTCAAATTCCTTTTTAAACATGAGATGATTGGAGCAAAGCTGAGCAAATTCTTAGGTGATGAAACCCTCGAGTACGTTTTAAAGGTGTTGCAACTAAGTATCTCGATAATTATCTTACTTGGTTATTATTAGTCGATGGTCGTAGTAATGAAAGTACAAAACACAATATTAAAGAGTTTTGCTTACTACTATTGTGTTCGAAATGACAGATACCTTTTAAATTCTTCGTCTGTCTAAATTTAATGTTTAGCTGGTTCTGCTAAAGAAGGAGTTTTAGTATGGATATAAAAGTAACTGCGGAAGTATATAGATTAGGGATTTTAATAGGTCTTTATACTGTTCAGGATGTGATTAAATGGGCGGATAATGTTATTGAACGCCTTGATAATCCACCGTATGAAGTAATTGAAATATCATTGTCTTCTCAGGAAAAATCCATTGATGTCTGTTCGAAACTAAAATTGTTCAATGGAGATTTAAATACTAACGACCATCCTTCTAAGATATTACTCGGACTGCTGAACGAATATTTTCTTTCAACTAACAACGTATCAGACGTTTTTTCAATGTTATTTCGATTAATTGACCATTTACAGTTAGAGGAAAGTAATAAGTGGATAGAAGTTGAAATGAATTACTTATCGGATGCTTTTTATTTAGCAAACCAAAATATATATGGTGATTTGAAAGAAGTGGATAATAATTTAAAAAATTATTTATCTCAGTTCGAAGATTATACAAAATATTTATCCATATAGCGGCATTTATGACCTACTTTAAGTTGAAATATGATCAGGAAACCCATTCCCTAAAAATCATTCAAAAACAACATCAACACAGTCTATAAAAATATCTTAGTTCAAATGGAGAGATTCACTTGAAAATAATAGAGAGAACAATAATACTATCATGTGCCGCTATATTCCTATTCATCGTTTTTAAAGCCATATATAATGGTGTACAGTCAAATAGATCTTTGATTAAACCCCAAAGTTCAAATTATTATCAAATAATCGATAAAGATTTTAATAAAACAGTAGACGTACCTTTTACTAATATTCACTCTTATAGGGGTAATGCTGACTATATTTATATGAGTGTAGATCAAGAGAGTCCTTCTCTTAATAATAAAATTGTTCAATATAATCGCAAGACTCAAAAATGCACAACTATTTTCACCAGTAAATTCAAATTACCATCAGTTCAAGGGGTAGAATTAAATGATAATTGGTTATTGTGGGTAGATACCGATGAACATGGAGGGTATCTGAATCCATATTTTATGAATTTAAAGACGCAAGAAATTCAGCCATTGACAAAAGAAAATGAAGAAAACGTTACTAATGATTTTCCTATACTAATCGGAGACTACGCAGCGTGGATTAAAATGAATAGAAAAGATGAAAAAGCGGAAGTTTTGCTTAAAAATCTCAAAACAGACGAAACAACAAGTATATTTAATTTAAATAGCTTTACATTCAGAAATATGTCTTTGTCTGCAAAGGATGGAAAAATATTATTTACTGATGAAAAAGATCATTTTGGATACCTCTATTTGTATGATGTGAAAAGTAAAGAAATAAAAGAATTTAAGAGTTCATATGAATTTATTGGTTGGGCAAGGCTTCTAAATGATCAACAATGGGTTTATCTAACATTTGACGCCCCATCTGAACCTTCAACTGGTGATGGTAAGCTAATTTTTTATGACGCTGCGACCAATCATTCGCAAGAGGTTGTTTCGGATATTGATAGTGTAAGTGATCTTAACTCTGATTTTTATAATCAAATATTTTTATTTTTCAATGATAATGGGTACTATAAAAAATTTAAGATAAAGGATCATTTATTAGTCGAAGATGGTTGGTTAGAAATGCCTGATATTTTTAGATTTTCAGCAGAAAATGGTTATTATATCTATAACTATGAACTAAATGAAAAAAGCAAATTAATTATCCAAAGTGAACTCCCTAACTAAAAATGGCTATTCCAATTAATGAAAAATTGGGATAGCCTTCTTCTTCGACACTCAATTCATCATATTTTAGATCAAAAAAGTGTCGGAGCACCAAAGCCCCAACACTCCCCTTCTAATACATTTTCAAATATTCTTCCCGCTCCCAGTTATGGACACGTGTGCGGTAATTATTCCATTCTATTTCTTTAGCAGCCGTGAATTTTTCAAAGATATGTTCTCCAAGCGCTTCACGTACGATATGATCCATTTCTAGTTCAAGGAGTGCGTATTCCAATGACGCTGGGAGGCTGTCAATACTATTCAATTCACGTTCAGCTCGTGACATTTTATAAATATTGCGATCTACAGCATCCGGTGGTGTGAGATCTTTGCGAATGCCATCGAGCCCTGATGCTAAAATAACAGCCATCGCTAAATAAGGGTTTGCTGCTGGATCGACAGAACGCAGCTCGATACGTGTTGATAGTCCACGTGAAGCTGGAATTCGAATAAGTGGTGAACGGTTTTGTGCAGACCATGCCACATAGCAAGGAGCCTCATAGCCAGGCACTAATCGTTTATAGGAATTAACAAGTGGGTTCGTGACAGCTGTAAAACCATGTACATGTTTTAGTATTCCTGCCATAAAGCTACGCGCTGTTTGGCTTAATTGTAATTCTGCGCTTTCATCATAAAACGCATTGTTATCCCCTTCAAATAATGATAAGTTAAAATGCATGCCAGAACCGTTAACACCAAATAGTGGCTTTGGCATAAAGGTTGCGTGTAGTCCATGCTGTGCAGCTATCGTTTTTACAACAAGCTTAAACGTTTGAATATTATCACATGCTTCGATCGCATTTGCATACTTAAAGTCGATTTCATGTTGACCAGGTGCAACTTCATGATGTGATGCCTCGATTTCAAAGCCCATTTCTTCTAACTCTAATACGATATCACGTCGACAGTTCTCCCCTAAGTCAGTTGGGGCTAAGTCGAAATACCCTCCGCTATCATTTAACTCGAGTGTTGGATGCCCTTTTTCATCTAGCTTAAATAAGAAAAATTCTGGCTCTGGTCCTAAATTAAATGAGCTAAAACCTAATTCCCCCATCTCCTTTAAAACCCTCTTCAGATTAGAGCGTGGGTCGCCTTCAAATGGTGTACCATCTGGTCGAACAATATCACAGATCAAACGAGCCACTTTGCCTTTTTCAGCAGTCCAAGGGAAAATGACGAAAGTATCATGGTCAGGGCTCAAGTACATATCTGATTCCTCAATGCGTACAAAACCTTCAATTGATGAACCATCGAACATAATTTTATTGTCCAATGCTTTTTCTAATTGGCTAACTGGTACTTCAACGTTTTTTATTGTTCCTAATATATCAGTAAATTGTAGGCGAATAAATTTCACATTTTCTTCCTTAACACGGTGTTTAATATCTTCTTTTGTATAACGTTTCATTTTTCACCACTCCGATGTAATTTTAATTAACACTGATTTTTTTAACTGTTTTTAAAATACATTAAAAGAATGTAAAACACAATATCTATGTAAGGTTTTATTACATGCATTTTATCGAATATATTAATCTTTTTTTCAGATGGATAGAATCCCCCTCTCTTTTCGCTTATTATTCAAGGTCTTTAGACTCATCGTAAAGTGTTTTAGTTGGAAAATTTGACTTATCGCCTATTAGTTAGGGAAATATACATTTATTTTTTACTGATAATAGATTCTTTCTAGATTTTTTTGCTCATGTCCGCCCATTTTTAACTGATTGTAGTGAAGAGCTACTCGACTCCCGCGGGAAAAGCGAGATAGACGAAACCCTCCACGGAGCACAGCGAAGAAGCGGCTCAACGCTCGCCCGCAGGAAGCTTTGCTCTGTGCGAAAGCGAAGCGTCAGCAACAAAGTGAGTAGCCTGTAGCGGAAATCTACCTCTTCTAATTAAATTAAATGGATAAACCTATAACTTATATCACATTAGTCTTGTATAATGTCACATTTATTGGTAAATTTATAGCGAATTAGAATTTCTGTGTTATTCATTAGATAAGCAAATATGGCGTATATATAATAGTCGGAAATTATCATATCAATTTTACCTTGGCTTAATTGCGTCTGAGGCTTTATCTTCTGTTAAAGATACATAAGGCGGTGAATGTAGAAAACATGTCAGTATTAATTATTGGCAGCGTAAATAATGATGTATTACGTCTGCAAAAATATTTTCATCGTATCGACACCAAAAATATTCATTGCTTTACAACAACTGACGCAGCAATGAATTATTTAGCAGATTCTTTGAAAGAAGAGCTGGAATTAATTATTCTCGATGCAAAAATGACGCTTAAAAATTGCGAGAACATTTGTCAACAAATTGACGAACTAAAAAACTGGATTGATACCCCTATCCTCCTTTCTACTACTTATGAAAAAAGCATTACAATTGATAGGGTTTTTGAAGCCGGGATTTTCGACTTTATTTTAAAACCATTTGATTTTACTCAGTTTAAAACTCGGATTCAGGTGGCCCTTAAATATCAAAAGGAAACTAAGCTACGAAAGCAGCAAGAAAGTATTATTCAAAAAGATTTAGTTGTCGCGAAGAAATTTCAAAAAAATGCACTATCTCCTCCATTGAATCTTGAGCATATTCAGATTGATGGGCTTTATGTGACATCCAACACATTAGGAGGTGACATGTACTGCTGGTTTAAGATTAATGAACATTTAACTGCCATTCTTCTTTACGACGCAATGGGACATGGCATTGCCGCATCCCTCGTCACAATGTCCATTAGATCTTTGTTAAAAGGAATGATTACGAAATTAATCGATCCAGTTTTCGTCATTCGAGAACTTAATCGCCAAATTTACGAGCTATTTTCTGATGAAGATATGGACCGTTTTTTAATGACGGCTATCTACATACTCATTGATACGAAAAACGGAACTGCACACTATGTTAATGCGGCTCATCCATCTGGTTTCTTATTTGGAAAATACGGAGAGACAGTGTTCCTACCAGCAAATACACCTATATTAGGGCTATTCCCAACCATTCCTATCAATAAAAAAACGATACCGTTATCCGGATGGCATCGCATAATACTTTATACGGATGGATTATTGACAATTAATGATCAACACGTTGTTGATATGGACTTTTTCCATTCCTACGCTTCACATAGTAATGGCTATGCCTTGCGAAAATTTTCCCAAAAATACGATTTATCCGATAATTTTCACAACGATGATATAACAGTAGTTTCAATAACAATTACATTACAGGGTCGGTGATCGATGATGGAATTCATACTCAATGTAAATCCTGATACACAAGCTATAGCTTATGTAGATCAACTTATAGAAAACTATACAAATGTATATAATTTACCTTTTAAAAGAGAATTACGATTTGTCGTACATGAATTAGTTATAAATGCTGTGGAAGCTGTGAAGAAGAATGATCCATACTCCGAAAAAGCTATTCAAGTACATGTATCTCATTCTAACGAAGAAATAAAAATAACAGTTACTGATGAAGCGAAAGGAATCGCTGAAAAGGACTGGAATAAAGCTCTACAATTTGATTTAAATGAACTGGATTATTCAGATCGTGGGCGAGGTTTATTTTTTGTTAAAAATATGGTCGACCATATTTGGTTTAAAAATATTTCTGAAACGAAATTTTTAGTTGGTATTTCAAAAAAGATTCATGTATAAAGTATACGTAAAATTGGAGGAGTTTTCATGAAGCTGTCAATCCGAAGAAAAATGAGCCTGTTAATTTTCGGGTGTATTTTGCTACTCACTACACTTTTAGCAGGAATAAATTTTTATGTTGCCAAAAACAATCTTTTAGAAAGCGCAAATACAAAGCTTTTATCAGATATTCAATTGGGCTATGACTATTTGGATGCTAAATTCCCTGGAGAATGGTCCATTAAAAACAATCAATTGTATAAAGGTGACGTCAAAATGGTAGACAATTTTGACGTAGCTGATAAAGTGGGAGAGCTAACAAACGGAAATGTCGTCTCAATCTTCCAAAACGATACTCGTATTAGTACAAATATAGTCGAGAATGGTGAACGCGCATTAAATACAAAGGTTTCTGATGAAGTTGCGAAAGTAGTATTAGGAGAAAAAAAACGTTTTATCGGATCAGCAAATGTCTTGGGGAGTATGCATCAAGGCGCCTATGACCCCATTTTAAATAGCCAAGGAGATGTTATTGGCGTATGGGCAACAGCTGTACCTACCGCTCCATATATCAGCATTGCTACAAAATCTGCACTGGAAAATGTAGCGATTTCCTTAGGAATTGCCATATTAATGATTGTTGGGATTAATTGGTTTTTACAGCGACAAATCATCAGACCTATTAATATTTTAAGTACAAACGCTAAAGAGTTAGCAGATTTAAATTTAAATGTAAAGTTATTAAACCCAAAAGGTAAAGATGAGATTGCAGTTTTAGCAAATGCCTTTAGTGATATGAAAAATCGCTTAACAGAGACGATGACAATCGTAGCTGGTAGTGCTAACCAAATAGCTAACTCATCACACTCATTAGCAGAATCATCACACCAAACAAGCGAGGCTTCTAGCCAAATTGCACTTTCGATGAACGAAATTGCAGTTGGCACTACGACTCAATCTGATCAGGCTGAACAAATAGTGTCCATGATGCAAAAAACGCTCGAAGAAGTATCGAGCAGTTTACAAAAGGCCGAGGGTACGTTAAATAGCGCTATAGACTCGACCCAAATTGCACGTAAAGGTGAAGAGGCTATTAATGAGGCTATTAAACATTTAAGCGACGTCACGCAAACAGTGTCTTATGCGACAGATTCTATCCAAAAACTCGGTAAACGTTCTGAAGAAATTGGTGGTATTATTACCGTTATTACTGGTATTGCAGAGCAAACAAATCTACTCGCCCTCAACGCAGCCATCGAAGCAGCACGGGCAGGTGAGCAAGGAAAAGGCTTTGCCGTTGTTGCATCAGAGGTACGTCAACTAGCTGAACAATCAAGCTTAGCATCAGGACAAATTACAAATCTCATTAATGATATTCAGGCTGAAACCTCTGTGACAGTTCGCACAATGGAAAGTAATTTGCTAGCTGTAGAGGAGCAAGTAACAATTATCAATAAAGGAGGAACTGCTTTAAAGGAAATTGTTGAAAAGGTTGAAGAAACAGAAAAAGGCGTCGAGCAAATGAAGGCTGCATTTACGCATGTAAACAATAACTCATTAGGTGTTCAACAAGCCATTCAAGATATTTCTCGTATTATTGAAGATTCCGCAGCAGCAACAGAGGAAATTGCCGCAACATCAGAAGAACAATATGCAACCGTTGCAGAAATTACCCAAAGTTCAGATGAATTAGCATCAATTGCTGATAAATTACAAAATGAAGTCAATAAATTCAAGTTTTAATTTCCAAAAAGAATTCCCTTACATGAAAAAGAAAATGGAGGCGCTATAGTATGAATCAGAAAAAAATTGCGATAAATATTGACACAAAGGCTGATTATATTTTGATTGCATTTACTGGCGATTTAGAATACGGGATGATTGAAGAGATAAAAAAAGAGCTTCAATCGTTAAGCTTGGAAACAAAACATGGCTACATTATCGATATGCAAAAGGTTACAAACATTGATAGTACCGGCTTTGGCATGATCGTCAATTTCGCAAAGAAAGTATCTGTAAAAGAAAAGAAAATCGCCATTATTGTCGTCGATGATTTCATTCGCAACTTATTTGCTATTTCGCAAGTCGATAAAGTATTCCCTATTACGAAAAGCGAAGAGCAAGCGAGACAAACCATTAAAGAAGGCTGGCTAGGTGAGCTATCGCTTAGCGAATATTAACCTATTGTTGCCCCCATCATTATAAAAAAATAGGTTGCATTCCTTTAAACGGAACGCAACCTTCTCTTTTTAATATTGTAAAAGCATATTTACGAACACAACGATAATTACAAGAGGTACTACTATTAACATCAATAGACGATATGTTGAATAGAACCCCTGCCCCATTTGACTTCCTATTAATAATTCCTTCTTCACAAATTCTTTATCAACTACATACCCAATAAAAATAGCAATCAACAAGTTACCTAACGGAAGCATTAAATTAGATACTAAAAAGTCAGTTGCATCAAAAATTGTTTTTCCAAAGATTGATACGTCCGCTAATGTACTCGATGAAAGTGCTGCAGGTATCGCCGCAACAAAGACTACTACACCTAGTAGCATTGTCAATGCAGGACGAGACATACGCCCTTTCTCCATAAATGCCGCTACGATAATTTCATATAAACTAAAGGAAGAAGTTAACGTTGCAAATAAAAATAATATTAAAAACATCGCTAAAAATATTTCACCAAAGGGCATATGGCTAAATGCTGTTGGCAAAACCATAAATAGTAAGCCTGGTCCAGATGCTGGTTCTAAATTAAAAGCAAATACAACAGGGAAAATTGCCAATCCCGCTAAGAACGATACAAGCACAGTGAGAAGAACAACGGAGCCTGCAGAATTCGGTAAGCTCACATCCTTCTTTAAATAGGAGCTGTACGTCACAAGACAAGAAAATCCTACCGCTAAGCCAAAGAAGGACTGCCCCAACGCTTCTAATATAGCCTTTCCAGTTATATTGGAAAAGTCCGGCCACAAGAAGAATTTAACCCCCTCCATTGCTCCATCTAATGTTAAAGCCCGCACAACAAGCACAATAAACATAATAAATAATAAAGGCATCATCCACTTATTAGCCTTTTCTATACCATTTTGCACACCAAGTGAAATGACTAGCACATTTACAAGCGTAAACAATCCTAAACCTAGTAATGTAATCCAAGGTGTTCCTACAATCTTTCCAAATAGTTCACTAGGATCATTGGCAGGATCAATAACAGCCCCAGTCACACCAAGGCCACTATAGATAAAAATCCAACCTCCCACAACACTATAAAAACTTAACAATAAAAAACAACCGAGTACACCCATACGACCAACCCAAGCCCAGCCTATTTTCGTAGGTGCAATTTTTTTATAGGCAGTCACAGCCTCAGACTGTGTACCACGACCTAAAATATATTCTGATAATAACATCGGTAAACCAATCAACAATGTAAATAGAACAAAAATAAGGAAAAACGCTCCCCCACCACTTTGTCCAGTAACATATGGAAGCTTCCAAATTGCCCCTAGTCCGATCGCAGCTCCTGCCGATGCTAAAATAAAGCCTAGTTTACTAGACCACTGACTCTTTTTTTCACTCATCTCTTCAAACTCCTCTAACATTCTAAGCTCTTCCTTATTCTACATTAAAATACTAAACCCGACTAGATTAATTCTATATGTTACTTTTGCGCAATATTATCCAAAAAAACCTCGAGCATGTAGCAGCTCGAGGTTTCATTCCAATTATTTTGTTAAATACATGGAACGCTGATGATTAATCCATTTACGCATTGTTGTGAATAGTAATGCCATGATGATAGTAATTAAAATACCTTTCACAATGTTAAATGGCAAGATACCAGCTACGATCATTTTATATAGTGAATCACCTACAACTGGTTCCATACCTAAAAAGTAAGTGAATGAGGGATTTAACCGAAAAAGTATGAATATCAATAGTTTATAAGCAATGAACACTACCCTTTTAAACTGTTAGTATTTATTGTAAAGGTTGTTGGTGAATTGCAAGTGTATTAAGTAATTTGTGTTTATAGAAGAAACTCAAATAGGGTATCGTTATTCCTTACCATGTAGCGCTCCAACCGTCCGTCTGACACGTTTCTGACCTTAACTGACCAATTTACCAACTCAATTTCTAGGAGCGAGCTACGAAGCACCTGCGACTCACGAGTGGCTCTGTCGCTCCTGTGTCACACTCAAAATTAAACGATGATTTTATTTACTAGCATAATGAGCCTCAATGAAATGAAGATTTTACTCTTCCCTTTGAGGAGAGACTAAAATACTAAGCCCACGTTCTTCTCCATAATCCCACATTTTCACCCAAGGATATGTGTTTTCAGGTAGAATAAAAGTCCGTTCTTCTAATGGTTGAATAGTTGACATATCACATTTTGCGCCATGTATCTCGGTTGCTGGATGTATGCTTACTTCTCTTCCAGTATCGTTAAAATATACAAATTTCAAGTTTTTCACCTCCATTTTAAAACACCTAATTCTCAAGTGAATTGCAGCTTTATATGATTTATTTCGAACCTCGTTCAATTCTATATTTCTGCTTGTTAATTCTTTTAACAATGTAATCAGCTAAATGGTATTTCTTCTTCTCATATCATAAATATAGAATTTTATTGTAATAAATATGGTGGCATTAGTTGATTATAGAAAGACACAGTTCATATTAAACGTGGGCTATTATCAAAAATTTCAATAACTATTACAATCCTCATTACACATTTATCTAGGGGCTTGCCTATGAATACAACTCAAATCTGCAAGTCCTTTTGTTATGTTCTGTCAATCACATTTGTTACACATTTGCCATTTATCTACCAACTCAAACTTTGCTATGTTATGATTTCCATATAGATAGAATTTTCAATAACTTAAACAAAGATGTTTTAATAAATAATGGATGAGGTGATTGTATGGAGCGATTTGAACTTTCATTTAAAAATAAAGCAGTGAGAGTGTGGTTTTACACTGTATTACCTGCAACTATATTAACTATTGTTCTTGCTATTATTTTGCCCTATGAGCAAAATAGATATGTTTCATTAGGCTTATCACTAGTTACAATCTTATATTTTGTTTGGTTTGTGGTTTATACTAAAAAGAAACGCAAATAAAATTCAAGTGCGCTACTATCACCTTTTCAACAAACAAAACAATAGTCCCTCACACATCAACCTACGGACTTGTGGGATGGATACAACCATACAACGCAAGTCCTTTTGTTATGCTTTTTTCAATCACTCCAGTAGCTTAACACAAGACTTTGTAGCTCCCATCAAGCAATCTGTGTCAATGAATTTAGTTATGAAAGGTTCGAGGAGTGTCAAGAAAGGATTTATTAAACATAAAAAAAGAAAAGATGACTTTTATAGTCACCTTTTCACTTGTAAGTAGCAATTTAGTTATTGAATATTTGTTCGTAACGGTGGAAGAATGCCACTGTGTGCGCTCTTGCTAGAGAATCATTTGGTTTAAACTCTTCATTTGTTTTAGTAGTTGTTAAACCATTATCACGAAGGAATTTAATAGCTTCTGACTGAGATACAGTCTTACCATAATGCATTGAAGCTAAGATACGAGCGAAGTTACCCCGTGTGATATCCTTCCCTGCAATGGCTTGTTTGGATGCTGTGTTTGCACCTAGGACTGGTAGAGAGTATTTTGTAGCCAGTTGGTAGTTTACGTCTCCATACCATGAAGTATTAGCTATCGTTGAAGCTAGTTCTGATGGTTTGAAGTAACGAAATAGGATAGATAACATTTGGTTTTCCGTTAAGTTATTGTACGGTTTAAGTAAGTTTTCGTACTTACCTGTTGATGGGTTTTTCACGTTTGGGTATCCACTGATGATACCGATGTTGACTGCCCACTTAAAATCCTCAGCCCAGTATTGGTTTGCATTGTAATCAGCAAACTTTGATACATCAACGTTGCCCGTTGTGGGCGGTGTTACTGGAGGTGTTGGCGTTGGTGTTGAAGCTGAGTAGTTTAAATAACTTGATGCTACATACCCCTCTGTCCCATCATTTCTTTTCACAGGATACCAAACAAAATGGTTTTTCTTCGTTGATACTTCTTCATATTCAAAAGGACCCGTAATGGTAACAATTTCGCCTTTACGTAAAGTACCCAAAGAAGGACTATCCGTAGTAGGTCTTGTCCTAAATGTTACATTAGTTATTGCACTAACTTTTTGATTTGTTTTAAAAAAATACTTTGATTTTGTTAATGGTAAATCAAAATCATAGTTCATCGCTGAAAATTTAATATTTCCCCTGCTGTTAGAGTCATATTGAAAATGTTCGCGTGAAAAAGGCAGCTCTGTTAAGTCTATTAATTCCGATTTCTCAATAATTCGGAGAATTCTTTCTTGATAGGCATTTGCATTTCTTTCACCAGTTGCTTGGACAATTGGACTATTTACTGGCTTAGTACCGTTATAAGCCATGATAGCGAAGTACCAATTTTCCAATACATCTCTTTCCCCACCGTTGATGCTAGGTAAATCCTTCCGCTTAAACATTTTATCTAGAGTCTCTACACCAGCTTGAATATTATAGACAATATCGCTTTTTAGTCTATCTTGATTGTAGCCGGCTTGATTAGTAATTTGCATAATGCCAATTCCCTTATCAGCTGTCACAATCGCTTCACCATTCACATCGAAATGACGCCAATTCCCACTTTCACCTTCCGCTATTGCCTTCACAATTTCAGGAGGAACATCATAACTCAGTGCTGTTTCGGTTAACAAACAGTTCATTGTGGAATAATCAGGGTTGACCTTCGATGCCGAATTATACTCACATGTATTTGCAATATCATTAGCTAATACATTTTTATCTATATTTATAGATAGAGAGAGGGCACCAATGACAATAACACTAATCAATGGTTTCAATATCTTTTTCATATTTGATTATTACACTTCCTTTCATATTTTCTAAAGTTAAAAGATTCATATATATGTTATCATAAACCCAATATTTGAGATAGGAGTAATATTCTATCTTTATTTCATTTAACAGGGTAGAATGATAAATGATAGCCCTAACAATATATTGATTCGGTGAAAGAGTTGTAAATAGTGATTGTTGGATTTTTGTGAAATAGGTAAACTTCCTAAAGTCCATTGAAACAAGCCCAAGCCAAAATCTATCAACTCTTACAGGCTCGTTAAATGGCTCTGTAAGCTTGCTATTGTTGTTGTAATCTAACTCAAACTTAAAATGCTTTAGACCTTATCGTATCGCTATGAGTAACGGTCAAACGATTGAGTTGCACCAATCCTTTTAATATCAAAAATACATTAATGCTATCACTTACTACTTCATTTACAATTACAAGTAAAGAAGGAGGAAATAGAGAATGGATTTTTTTATAGATAATTCAGTTATAAATAACATGGCAATTCAATTAGCTCTTATTCTAATAATCATGCTTGTAGCAGGTGTTGCTATAGGGGTGGTTTTGAAAATTATTAAAGCCCCACAGTGGGTTTTCAAACCTTTTATTATGTTAGCTACCCTAGTTGGAATGTACTTTGCGTTCAATGTCATAACTTAACTTCACAAACCATCAAAACGAATGGTCAGAATGGCTTTATCTGCGGTCATTCAAGTTCTGTACAACACTCTCAGACGCATCGAGAATTGAACAGACGGATGGATTTTGTTCATCTCGATTGCGTTGAGTGCTGTTTGACTTAGAACAAAAAGCCACTATCAAACGCTATCGTTGCCCCTATCGCAAAAATTACCTCTAGCTATTACAGAAATCCTATTCAATCCAATTAAACTAAACAATAGTTCTCCTGTTATAGCTTCCATACCACCGAATAATAACAAGCTTCAAAACCCTTTACCGATAGAGTGTAACCAAACGGTATCGTACTTGTTGTCGAACTCGCTCCCGTTGACACCCTAGTTCCTCTATTAAAAATCTGTATTCACTCACACGCTTTAGATGATGTCACATTTACCCTTATGTTCCACTACGATTTGAATAGCTATCCAATTCGAGTATTTTATAGTGGTTTTTCTGCATAGAGTTCCGCTTTTTGTTGAATAGACCTTTAAGCTACTTAGTCGTTATCGTCTCGGTTGGACGTAACAGTCAATCTCATTTATTGCACATTTACCATGTCTGAGGGCTGTTCTGCGGGGACTTAACAATGCACATCAGCTTAATGATGTGCTACCGCAATCTCATCATAACTTGCTTTATGAACTCACACATTCATCTCGCACCAACATTTGGAAACATGTTACACTTTAATAAATAAATTAATATTCAGTTATTCAACTAACGAAACAACTTAATTTAAAAGGTTTTCTTTTGAAGGTGACAGATTATCATTGGGAGGTATAAATAAATGAAAGAAAAAAAGTTTGATATTTTAATGTTATTTCAATTAATTTTTGCAGTCCTTGTTATGTTAATTGGTATTTACTGTAAGGTTACAGAAAACTACAACTTACTACCATTGATGTTAATACTTCTGAGTATAACGTTACTTATAATAGGGTTACGCGAATATAAAAGAACCCGAAATTTATTGTGGGGTATGTTCATTTTGTGCAGTTCGTTATTCATCTTATACTCTGCGATAGAAGGCATTATTATTAAATCACACGTGTTGATTAGCCAAAATCAAGTAATACTTTTTTTGATAAATCTCCCGAGCTGATGACAAAAGTTCTTCAACGTATGTTCGCCATTTCAAAGGAAGCGCATGCCAA
>NZ_LITM01000029.1 GCF_001275675.1 Lysinibacillus sp. FJAT-14745
TTCGGCGTTTACCTGGTGAAAGATGCTTGAATTGACGTTCTAGGTGAAACAGTTGATCACAGTAGTCCACGCCAATTTGCCCGTTTTTGCTATCGGCTTTTAGCCAATAACGTCGCACATGCGCCCAACAATTGGCGAACGTGACATCAGGTAGATTACCGTATGCCGAATAACCATCACAAATCACGGTTCCTTTAAAGCCAGCTATAAAGTCTTCTAATACAGAACGGCTTCTCGATAAAGCGCTGTGGAAAAGAACGATGATCGGTCCTTGACTTGGCACACTTCGGGACACCCAATTATAGGCGTTCGATTGACCGGATTTTCCGTCTGAACGATTGATTATTTGCGCATAGGTTTCATCCACATGTAGAAAAGATTTTGCTGTTAATATCTGCTTCATCTGTTCATAAACCGGTAGAAGCCAATCTTCAGCTACACGGATTACCCAGTTTGATAAATTCTTATCATTTGTAAGCAGGCCATATCGTTCCCACTCCTTTACCTGACGGTAAAGAGGCAAGTATTGGATGAACTTATCATAGAT
>NZ_LITM01000003.1:0-142725 GCF_001275675.1 Lysinibacillus sp. FJAT-14745
TTCGTTCACCAACTAAAGGTTAGTTACTAAAAACTTTATTGATTACGTTTTGCTTGTTCAGTTTTCAAGGTTCATTTTTTCGTTTACTGCGTCACCTCTTGGCGACTTATACATAATAACATCGATTAATCATGAAAGTCAACACTAAATCATAAGTTTTTTTAAGAGCTTTATTTTTTCATATCAATTATGCCTCGGCATAATTGCATCCGGAGGCTTTAGGCCAACACGATGTTGGTCACTCAGTCGTTGCCACAGGACGTGGCGTTCTTAGACTGAGTTCCTCTACGGTGTTTGGATACCCGTTGAAAAGTAGCTTAAAACCGCATTCATCTCACCACCTATAGAAGTGGGAAACTTCTGTAGCTGACGCTTTGCTTTCGCTACGAAAAAACTTGCTGAAAGAAGTTAAAAATATAGAAACGAGGTTGTTATGATGGTTCGTAAAACGTTGATTTCACTGATTTTTATCGTAATACTGTTTGTCTTTATAAAGCCGATAAATTCTACTATGATTTCTGTATTTAACATCGCTGATGCTCCAGCAGTTGTAACAAAAGGACATTATGGTACATCACTTATTGTCGAAATTTCTTTCTCTGATGAAACCCTGTTGGATTGGCTTAAAACTGTAAAAGAACCTTATCCGCTTCTTTTATTAGATGCTGCATGGATTGAACGTTCACCCGAGCACATAAAAGTCATTCAAGAACGAAAACTACCTACAGGATTATTAGGGCCTGAGGATTTAGTGGATAAGCCAATTGATCTTGCCGTCGTTCAAAAAGATATTAATACTTACGAAAAGCATTTTCAAGAAACACCACTTTGGTTTGCAACACGAAATCACCAATATTCGCAGGATTTACAAAATAACTTATTTCAACAGCAGATGAATATACTTTCTCCCTCTATAATCTGGAAAGGTGAAAAAACACCTAAATTACAAAAAGGAGATTTTGTTTTTATGTCTTTACACCAAAATAATAAAATCTCGCTTAAAGAGCTGAATACATTTCTACAACAAAATAAATTTATGTCGATTGAAGAAAATATATTCGGCTATAAAGTTCAAACTAAAAAATCACCATAAAGTGAAACTTTAATCAGTAGGGGTTGTTTTCTTCATCCCTACTGATTATTAGTCTTCACCAATCGGGCTTTTACGGGCAGTTGATCTCCCACCTATCTTCTTTACTTACGCTAAATTTTGCGGTAGGAGTCTTGTACCTGACGCTTCACTTTCGGTAAATACTGCCCGTTAATGCGGGATAAAAAGAAGTTGCCTCCAACTAATAGAGGCAACTTCTTTTTATTTGTTATGCGTTTTTAGCTTGTTCACGACGTGCTTTGCGGCGTGCTTCTAATTTTTGACGATCTTCTTCGGATTTTGCATTATATTTTGGTAATACTAATAATTGAAAAGCATTTACAGCGAGTAGTGGGAAAAGTAAAAGTGCAACATACTCGTTAATATTTTCATCGCGACCCATTAATGCAATTGTCCATTCCAGTGTTGTAACGACAATCATAAAAAATAAAGCTGAAATGAAAACATGTTTCTTTCCTGTTAATTTTACTTTTTGAATGGCTGTTACTATAGCACCTAATAGCAATACAATTAACAAACCTACATAGAACAACCAGCTTTGTCCATCTTTTATACCTGGTATAAAGCGGAAGAATATAATATCAAAAATAGTAATAGCAATTAATAATAGCTGTACCCAATTCCATAATGTAAGTGTTCTAAAAATATTAACTCCCACTTGATGAAGCGTTAAATAAGCAAAAAAACCTGCTTGTGCAATAACACTCATTGTGAATCCTAAAAAAACCATCCATAAAAGCCCAGCCAAAAATTCACCCCAGTGACCGTTTGTTATATATGGTTGGAAGAAGTCCCATCGAATAAATAAACTGCAAATTCCGTTGACTGCGCCACCAACGAGCATTGCAAAGAAGAAAAACTTTGCCCAATTTCGTATCGTCACAACTAAAAGTCCCCCAATTTCTCAATATGTATCTGTACTTATTTTAACAATGCATTGTTAAAAAAGCTATTTCTCATCGTAACCAATACATAAAGTCATCATAAATGTGAACAATAATTGAAAGAGTCTATTTATAGAAAGGACTGATGATTGATGCGAAAATTTTTCTTATTACTAATTCTAATGCTTTTTCTTTCCGCCTGTTCACAAGATAAAGCCTCTACTATGTCCTATGATGAAATAAAAAAAATAATGATCGACTCTCTACAAACCGAGGATGGCAAAAAGGCGTTGCGAAAGCTTTTAGAGGAACCAAATTTCCGTGAATTATTGGTTTTGGAGCATGATGAAGTGAAGAAAGCTACCGAAGCTACCTTACTTTCCAAAGAAGCCGAAGATTTTTGGAAGAAAACATTCGAAGATCCAAAGTTTAAGGAAACTGTAGCTAAAAGTATGCAGAAGCAACAACAGGATATTATGAAAGAATTAATAAAGGACCCCTCTTTCCAAAAAGATATGGAAGCTTTCTTTGGCCAGCCCGATATGCAAAAGCAGTTGGAGACTATTCTAAAATCCTCCAATATGAGAAAACAAACGGAGGAAATCGTCAAGGAAACGATTGAAAGTCCGCTTATGCAATCAAAATGGCAGGAGCTTATTAAGAAGAGTGGCGGCGAGACAGGTAAAGCTGGCGGCGGTAAAAAAGAAGCTGGTGGCGGTGGTAAAGGTAATGAGAAAAAAGGCTCTGAGTAACAACTTGAAATATGCAAAAACGGATTTCCTCCATGGTTCGAGGAAATCCGTTTTTATTACTTATTTAATTTATTGATGATGTTTGTCGCGATGTCTAAATAAATTTGTCCTGTTGTGTGTTTTTCAGCATAAACAGAAGGTGCAAAATCTTCTTCTGACCAGTCAGGCTGACCAAGAGGAATTTGACCAAGTAGCTCTGTACGTAGTTCTTCTGCTAACTTTGGACCTCCACCTTGACCGAATACGAATTCACGGTCACCTGATTTCGATTCATACCATGCCATGTTTTCAATAACACCTAAAATTTCATGGTCTGTTTGTAAAGCCATCGCACCTGCACGAGCTGCAACGAACGCTGCCGTTGGGTGCGGTGTTGTTACGACAATTTCTTTTGATGAAGGAAGCATCTGGTGAATATCTAATGCAACGTCACCTGTACCTGGTGGTAAATCCAATAGTAGATAGTCTAGTTCACCCCATTCTACATCACGGAAGAACTGATCTAACACTTTACCTAACATTGGTCCACGCCATACAATTGGTGCATTATTTTCAACGAAGAAGCCCATTGAAATCATTTTCACACCTAAACGATCAACAGGGAAAATTCGATTGTCTACTACTTTGGGCATATCTGTAACACCCATCATATCAGGCACACTGAACCCATAAATATCAGCATCGATTAAACCAACCTTCTTACCTAGACGCGCTAATGCAACAGCTAAGTTAACTGATACTGTAGATTTCCCTACACCGCCTTTACCAGAGGCAATTGAAATAACTTGTACTGTGCTAAGTGGAGATAAAATATCTTGTGCCTCAGCCTCAGTTGCTACGCCACGGAAGCTCTGTAGTTTTTCTGCTGACAGCTCTTCGAAACGAATTCCAACCGTATTTGCACCCGCTTCTTTCAAAACTTCAACAATTTTCATTTGTAGCTGTAATTGTTCAGGTGTATTTGTTTTAGCAATCGCAATTTTTACACTGACATGATTCTTCTCTTCTTTTACTGTTACGTTTGTAATACCGTCTGTTTCTGCGAATGATTTATGTAAAAATGGATCTTGTAGTTGTCCTAGTATTTCTCGTACTTGTTGTTCAGTTATCACGACGAACACTCCCCTTATATTATCTCAATGTTAGTATATCATAATGACTTGATTTACGTTGTGTAGTTGCTCTATTCGATTTTAGCTAATAAATACTCTTCTATACCTTCAACAATGGCATCTCCCATTTTTTCTTGGTATTTCTTATCAGTTAATAGTGCGCGTTCCTCATCATTACTTATAAACCCTGTTTCTACTAGTGCAGCAGGTACCTCAGCTTTTTTCAGTAAATATATTTGTTTTATAGACATTGCTTCTCGGTCCGTATTTTTCAAATTAGTGCGAATAGAATCTTGAATACTCTTTGCTAATAATTCACTTTCAGCATGTCCTTCTTGATGATAAAACACCTGTGCTCCACGCCATTTTGTTTCAGGAATGGCATTTGCATGAATTGTTATAAAAATATCCGGTTTTTCTTTTTCTACTATGTCTTTTCTTAAAAAGATGTCCTGCTTTTTTCGCTCTCTCAATGTTCCAAACTTTTCTGACGACGCGTGCTCATCAATAACATCTCCATCTTTTGTTCGAGTCATGACAACCGTTGCGCCTTTTTTCTTTAATTGCTTCTCCACATGCTGAGCAATTGCAAGTGTAATATCCTTTTCAATTACTTCGCCCTTTGAAGCACCTCCATCCAGACCACCGTGTCCCGCATCAATGACAATTTTTATGCCACCAAGTGGGTCCGGTAAGAAGAAGTTACGGTTCGAAGCATTCGTTTCATATGCCACGACCACTATACTCATTAGCATAATTACTCCTAGTGCAAGCCAGCGCTTCACCCATATCCACCACCCTTTTACATTCAGTGTACGAAGTTAGTGATTGAACTATGCCTGAAAGTAAAAAAACTCTCATGTATTAAAATTGATTGAGAGTTTTTTGTTGTAGAAGATACTTTTTTAGTCAGGCTAAAACGGCTTTAATCCATTAATAATACAAGGACTAAAGCCGTTAAGTTTTTATTTTAGTGTGAATTCTGGTTTAAACTTACCTGTATAAGGTTCATGTTCAACAAATACTGTTATATCTTTACCGTCTTTATCTTTACCCGTTCTTTTATACGTGAATTTCTTTTTATTTAGCTCAGTAATTTCAAGCACAGCCCCATATTTATTATCGCCAATTGAAACATGAACTCTTAATTTATTTCCATCGATCACATTAAAGTATCCATAGTCACCGCGGCTTTTGCCTGTTTTAGGATCGAAAAATTCATATTTATTCGTACGATCATCATATTTTGCAATGCTAATAAAATTTGTATTATATTGTGTTACATCATTTTTGTTTATATCTAATACAACCGTTCCTTGCCAAAGTGTACCAGCTAAAATTTTATCTCCATCCACGTCCTGAACAATAGGGCCTGTAGATTCTTTTAACGTTTTATCTGGTGCCGTAAATGTTAGATTTTTTTCTTTATAAGGGATATGCTCAACGAATACTTCTACATCTTTCCCGTTTGCATCTTTCCCCATTTGTTTATAAGTAAACATATTATTTTTTAGGTTAGTAATCTCCACAATTGCTTGATAATTTTTCGTTTCTGAAATCAATATTCTATGCTTTCCATCATTCGTAATAAAGAAAGTCCCTTTATCGTCGATGCTTGCAGCTGTTTTAGAATCGAAAAATTCATAGCGTCCTGAATCACCGTCATATTTCGCAAGTCCCATTAATTTTGAATTCTCTGCTGTTAAGTCTTTATTATTTTTATCGTAAACTTTTGTAGCTTGCCAATCTGTACTACTAAGAATCTTGGCATTCGCTTGACCTTCAGTTATTTCTACCTGTCTTTGATCAGCGTTATTTCCTGTTTTTACTTCCTCCATATTTTTTACGTTCGTTTTATTATGACATGCACCAAGAAGTGCCACTGCTGCAAGTGATAATATTAATAGCTTTTTCATATATTGACCTCCATTTTCAGAATAAACAACCTGAAAGTAGTATCAGCCATTTCTATATAAAATACACATCACAATTGCTATTAATATTCAAGACAACAACAGTGCTTCAAGATATCTTGAAGTACTTGAGCTAGTAAGTCTAAAGATCCAAGCATAGCCTTTTCCACAAAAAAAAAACCCTCTCTCGAAAATTCGAGAAAGGGCTTGAAAACGTTGATATAACAACGATATTAACGTTTTGAGAACTGAGGTGCACGACGAGCGCCGCGTAGACCTGGTTTTTTACGTTCTTTCATGCGTGAATCACGAGTAAGTAATCCAGCAGATTTTAATGCAGCACGGAAATCTGGGTCTACTTGAAGTAGAGCACGAGCGATACCGTGACGTACTGCACCAGCTTGACCAGTGTATCCACCACCGTTAACGTTTACGTGGATATCATAGCTTCCTGTAGTTTCAGTAGCTACTAATGGTTGCTTAATTACTTCACGTAATGCAGCGAATGGTACGTATTCTTCGATTTCACGTTTGTTGATAACAATTTTACCTGTACCTGGTACTAGACGTACGCGAGCTACAGAGCTTTTACGGCGACCAGTGCCGATGTATTGAACTTGTGCCAAAGTAATATCCTCCTCTTAATTTATATTATCCGCGAAGCTCGTATGCTTCTGGTTTTTGTGCAGCATGTGGATGCTCTGTTCCAGTGTAAACGTTAAGTTTAGTGAACATTTTGCGACCTAAAGAGTTTTTAGGAAGCATCCCTTTAATTGCTAATTCGATCATTCTTGTTGGGTACTTGTCTAACATTTCACCAGCAGTACGAGTTTTTAAACCACCCGCAAATTGAGTATGGTGACGGTAAAGTTTACCCTCTAATTTGTTACCAGTTAAATGGATTTTGTCAGCGTTGATGATGATTACGTGATCACCTGTGTCAACGTTTGGTGTGAATGTTGGTTTATGTTTACCACGTAAGATAGCAGCTACTTCAGAAGCTAAACGTCCAAGAGTTTGGCCTTCTGCATCAACTACTAGCCATTTACGGTCTACTTCGTGACCTTTAGCCATGAATGTTGTACGCATGTATATATCCTCCTAATCGATTCGATTACCGTTATTTTTCATTAAACTACACTATAAGTTTTCGGGGCTTATTTGTGGTGGTAATGAAAATACCATCTGTTATCATATAATGAATGACTTTTAAAGTCAAGCAATTTCAATAAACACCTGGAGAAGTTGTTCAGATTCATTTATTGGTTAAATTAGGGCTTTTATTAGCCTTCATTTTTCAAATATAATGTTATTTCGTGTCAAAAATTTTATAACATTATAATGGCTCATCACCAAAACGAGTTGTTGATTTCCGTTCCGACTGGGCGCTTTGTTGTTGCTGTCGCTTCGCTTTCGCACAGATAAAACATTTGCTGCCGCTACGTTAGCACTACGCTTTCGCACAGAGCAAAGCTTCCTGGGGGCGTCTGATGAGCCGCTTCGCTTCGCTGCAGGGTCTCGGGCCAACACGATGTTGGTCACGAAGGCGTTATCACAGGATGTGATGATTTTAGCCTTCGTTCCTCTACCGCTGATCCCCAAGGAGTCGCCCAGTCTCCACTCCAATCAACTTATCCTCATGATATACGTTATACAAAATGGCAGCCCAACTTGGGATAAGCCATTTAATAGAATACTTTCTCAAGATATAGACCTTGTGGTGGAGCAGTTTTGCCTGCTTGATCACGGTTCATAGATTTAACGACCAACTCCACGTTGTCAATGTCACGACGTCCTATACCAACTTCCCACAGTGTGCCTGCGATAATACGTACCATATTATATAAGAAGCCATTTCCTTCAATCACCATATGAAGCTCCTCGCCAGACCATTCAAATTGTAATGAAGTTACTGTGCGCACCTTATCTTTGACACTTGTATTGGCTGCACAAAAGCATGAAAAATCATGGGTACCGATAATAGCCTTTGCTGCCTCCTGCATTGCCTCAACATTTGGTTTCACACCATTTGTCTCTACAGTATACTGTCTGCGGAATGGACTTTGTACAGGCTCACATGACCATATATATCGGTATCGCTTTCCTGTTACACTGTAGCGAGCATGAAAATCAGCAGCTACTTCTTCCATCGACATTACTCGAATATCTCTTGGTAGTTGAACATTTAATGCCTTCATGTATTTATCTACTGGAATCGCGAGTGGTGAATCAAAATGCAATGTTTGGCCTGTTGCATGCACTCTTGCATCTGTACGTCCACTCGCTGTTACCTTTACCTTTTCCCCTTTATGCATAATGGCTAGAACACGTTCAAGCTCCGCCTGTACTGTCCTCTCCCCAGGCTGTACTTGATAGCCAGAAAATTGCGTTCCATCATAACTAATAATTGCTTTTAATCGTCGCATAAAGCTTACTCCTTTTAACTTCTATAGAAGAATAGTATAACGGCCATTGCTACTAATAACACGAGTGCAAATGTATCACTCATATCCCACTTTAGCTTGCGATATCTTGTGCGCCCTTCGCCTCCGCGGTAACCTCTTACTTCCATAGCTGTTGCTAAATCCTCGGCTCGTTTAAAAGCACTTACAAAGAGAGGCACTAGTAATGGTACAACCGCTTTGATACGATCTTTTATCGGTCCAGAAGATAAGTCCGAACCACGTGCCATTTGTGCTTTCATAATTTTATCTGTTTCATCCATTAACGTTGGAATAAAGCGCAATGATATAGACATCATTAGGGCTAACTCATGCACAGGCACTTTCACTGCTTTTAATGGATTTAGCAGTACTTCAATGCCATCCGTAATAGAAATTGGTGACGTTGTAAGCGTTAAAATAGATGTCATAAACACTAGAACTAGAAAACGTATCGAAATAAATATCCCTTGTCGGATACCTTCTTCATAAATCGTGATAAACTTCCATTCAAAAACTACAGCTCCTTCCCTCGTCATAAAAATATGAAGGAGGAAAGTAAAGGCCATTAAAAAGAGTACTGGCTTTAGACCATTAATTAAAAAATATAGGCGAATACGTGACACTAGCACAACGAGTAAGGTAAATGCCAATAGCAGGGCATATGTCACTGTGTTGTTTGCTAAAAAAACAATAATAATGAAAGCAAACACAAAGATAAGCTTTGATCGTGGATCGAGCTTATGGACGGGAGAATTCCCTGGTAGGAAGCGCCCAAATATCATTTTCTCCATCATGATTCTGCACGCTCCTCTCTTAACACTCGAGCAATTTCAGTTGCTAGCTCTTCTTCGGTTAAGCATATCTTTGAGAAGGGTGTATTTATCATTTTTTCGATTTTTTGTTGAAAGCGTACGATACGAGGTGGTTCTAAGCGAAGATTCTTTAATGTCTCCACATCTTTGAAAATTTCTTGTGGTATACCACGTAATACATTTTTCCCTTCATGCATGATAACGATATTGTCTGCATAACGAGCTGCGTCCTCCATACTATGCGTAACGAGAATCGTCGTTAAACCACGTTCCTGATGTAGCTTATAAAACATATCCATAATCTCTTTCTGACCGCGTGGATCAAGCCCTGCAGTTGGTTCATCTAATACAATAACTTCAGGTTCCATCGCTAATACACCAGCAATGGCCACTCTGCGCATTTGTCCACCTGATAAATCAAAAGGTGATTTTTCAAGTACGTTCTCTGGTAAACCTACTAAGCCTACAAGTTCTCTTGCTCGCGCTTCGGCCTCTTGCTCCGATACACCAAAGTTCATAGGACCAAACATAATATCCTTTAATACAGTTTCTTCAAACAACTGATGCTCCGGGAATTGAAACACAATACCAACCTTTTGACGTACAGCCTTTAAATCCTTCGCCTTTTTTCCAGCTACAACAATGCGATCTCCTATATGTACTTCCCCTGAAGTTGGTTTTAGAAGTGCATTAAAATGCTGAAGAATAGTCGACTTACCAGAGCCAGTATGCCCAATTATCGCCTGATACGTATGTGAAGGGATTTCAAAATCTACATCGAATAATGCACGTTTTTCAAAAGGCGTACCCTGGGAATAGGCGTAGCTTACTTGTCGAAGTTTGATGTCCATAAATCATTCACCAGCTCTTCTTCTGTCATATGTTGTCCCATTAGCGGAACACCTTCCTTTTGCAATAGCTTTGATAACTTCATGGCAAATGGTAAGTCTAGTCCAAACTCAACTAGCTTGTCCCCAAGTGCAAAAATTTCAGCAGGTGTACCCTCAGCAAATTTTTTTCCATCATTCATAAAGAGAACACGATCTGCAAGCATTGCTTCCTCTAAATCATGTGTAATGGATATTACCGTTAACCCTGTTTCAGCACGTAAGGCTTGTACAGTTTGTAATACCTCTGCACGTCCCTGTGGATCTAGCATAGACGTTGCTTCATCTAGAATAAGGAGCTTTGGTTTCAATGCAAGTGCACCTGCGATAGCAACACGCTGCTTTTGCCCACCTGATAAGTGATGAGGCTCATGATCTAAAAAATCGTCCATTTGTACTTGTTTGAGTGCTGCATGTACACGTTCTACCATCTCTTCATAGGGTACTCCGTTATTTTCAAGAGCAAAAGCAACATCATCCTGCACTGTCGCTCCAACAAATTGATTGTCTGGATTTTGAAAAACCATGCCCATCTGTGAGCGGCTTGCCCATAGGTTTTCTTCATTTAATGGTTCACGTAATATACGTACATCACCTTGTTGTGGGTAAAGCAATCCATTCATAAGCTTTGCAATGGTGGATTTACCAGAGCCGTTATGGCCTACAATGGCAATCCACTCCCCTTCCTGAACAGCAAAGCTTACATTTTCAACAGCATTACGACTTTCTTTTTCTTCAGGTGTATATGAAAATGTCACATTATTTAATGATAAAATTTCTGGCATTTCTAGAACTCCTCTCTACATGCTCAGCTCTACTAACTAACTTACACTTTTTTATGTATGAATTCTACTACAATCATTATGTCGATAAAAGAAAAGTGCTAAAATCACTTTTTATTTATTTTTTAAAAACAAATAGCACTAACTATAATTTATAGGATACATCAAATAATGGAGTGAAGGGCCCCAAACATTCCGGTGACTGCCATTCTAAAAACCAGTCTATAAAAAAAAGCACCATTAAATTGGCGCTACCATACTTCCCTAAAAAATAAAAAAGCGCGCACCTCATTCGATAGAAATGCGCTAGTCGTTACATTTTCAAGAAACACGGGTGCTCAAGCCCTTGTTCCCTCTGAATGAGGTGCGGAGAGCTAAACGAGACGCCACACAACAGTGTCCGCTCATCATAACGCTCAGCTTAATTATTTGTCGTATAAATCGTTTTATAAAGAAAGAGGGTGGTGATTCCACCCTCTTCACCACTTGTCTTCTCTTATGAATCAATTATGCCTCGGCATAATAGCGTCCGGAATCGGCTTTGTGCCTGCACAAAGAAATCCTTTGTGATTCCGTGACATCCGCCGGAGGCTTTAACTTCTTTCAAGAAGTTAAACTAATTCAATCACAACAACAGGTGCACCGTCACCACGACGAGGACCTACTTTAAGAATACGAGTGTAACCACCTTGACGTTCTGCATAACGTGGTGCAACATCATCAAATAACTTTTGAAGTGCAAATGATGTTGTTTCGTTACCTTCTGCATCAGTAGTTGTTACTAGTTCACGACGGATGAATGCAGCAGCTTGACGGCGTGCGTGTAAATCTCCGCGCTTACCTAAAGTAATCATTTTTTCAACAGCTTTACGTACTTCTTTAGCGCGAGCCTCAGTAGTTTCGATACGCTCGTTGATGATTAAATCAGTAGCTAAGTCACGTAACATCGCTTTACGTTGAGAACTTGTACGACCAAGTTTTCTGTAACCCATGGATGTTTCCCTCCTTTATAAAAAATATCTGATCCTATAAGTTTTGTTTAAATCGCTTAGTCTTCTTTGCGTAATCCTAAACCAAGCTCTTCTAACTTCGCTTTTACTTCTTCTAGTGACTTACGTCCAAGGTTACGAACTTTCATCATATCGTCTTCTGACTTATTCGCAAGTTCTAGTACTGTGTTAATACCAGCGCGTTTTAAGCAGTTATAAGAACGAACAGAAAGATCAAGTTCTTCGATAGTCATCTCTAAAACTTTTTCTTTTTGATCTTCTTCTTTTTCGACCATGATTTCAGCAGTTTGTGCCTCATCTGTCATGCCAACGAAGATGTTTAGATGCTCGGTTAAAATTTTTGCTCCGAGCGAAATCGCCTCTTTCGGACCGATGCTACCATCTGTCCACACATCAAGAGAAAGTTTATCGTAGTCAGAAGACTGACCTACACGAGTATTTTCCACTTGGAAATTGACGCGTGATACTGGAGTGTAAATAGAGTCGATCGGGATCACGCCGATAGGAAGATCCTCACGTTTGTTTTGATCAGCAGGAGTGTAACCACGGCCGCGTTGTGCGTACATACGCATACGTAAATGACCGTTTTTAGCGATTGTTGCAATATATAGATCCGGGTTTAAAATTTCTACATCACTGTCATGTGTAATGTCAGCAGCTGTAACTGTTCCATCGCCTTTTACATCAATCTCAATAACTTTTTCTTCGTCAGAGTAGATTTTAAGAGCTAGTTTTTTCACGTTCAAAATAATTGAAGCTACATCCTCTACAACGCCTTCTACAGTTGAGAATTCGTGAAGAACACCGTCAATTTGAATTGAAGTGACAGCAGCTCCTGGTAATGAAGACAGAAGGATACGACGTAAAGAATTACCCAAAGTGTTTCCATATCCGCGTTCAAGCGGTTCTACAACAAACTTTCCATATTTGGAATCTTCGCTGATCTCCACCGTTTCAATCTTTGGTTTTTCAATTTCGATCATTTTATTTACCCTCCTTCAAAACATCGAATGTATAGGTTCTTTCCATCATAGATTCGATCGTCATTGACGTATCGTTTATTATCTGCACAAGACAGTCTGTACAAAAAATGATGTTCTCATACAATATGAGACGCACCCATTACACGCGACGACGTTTTGGTGGGCGGCAACCATTATGAGGAACTGGAGTAACGTCTTTAATAGCAGTTACATCTAAACCAGCAGCTTGAAGTGCACGAATTGCAGCTTCACGACCTGCACCAGGACCTTTAACAGTTACTTCCAACGTTTTCAGACCATGTTCAAGGGATGCTTTAGCAGCAGTTTCTGCAGCCATTTGAGCAGCGAATGGTGTAGATTTACGTGAACCACGGAAACCAAGAGCACCAGCACTTGACCAAGATACAGCGTTACCTTGCATATCTGTAATCGTTACGATTGTATTGTTGAATGTAGAACGAATGTGTGCAATACCAGATTCGATATTCTTTTTCACACGACGTTTACGAGTTTGTTGTTTACGAGCCATGTTAAGAAGGAACCTCCTTTACTGATTATTTTTTCTTGTTCGCAACTGTTTTACGAGGACCTTTACGCGTACGCGCATTGTTCTTCGTATTTTGACCACGAACAGGTAAACCACGACGGTGACGGATACCACGGAATGAACCGATTTCCATCAGACGTTTAATATTTAATGAAGTTTCGCGACGTAAGTCACCTTCAAGTTTGTATGTGTCTAATTGTTCACGGATTTTGTTTAACTCATCTTCAGTTAAGTCGCGTACGCGTGTATCTTCTGAAATACCTGCGTCAGCTAATACTTTCTGAGCTGTAGTTTTACCAATACCGTAAATGTAAGTTAATGAAATTACCACGCGTTTGTCGCGAGGAATGTCAACACCAGCAATACGTGCCATGTACGTTGTGCACCTCCTTTAGAATTATCCTTGTTTTTGTTTGTGTTTAGGATTTTCACAGATTACCATTACTTTACCGCGTCGGCGAATTACTTTACATTTTTCGCAGATCGGTTTCACAGATGGTCTCACTTTCATCTAACCTAACCTCCTTAGTAGTCCGGAGCGCAAAAGATTATTTAAAACGGTATGTGATACGACCGCGAGTTAAATCATAAGGAGATAACTCGATAGTAACCTTATCTCCAGGTAGAATGCGGATAAAGTGCATACGAATCTTTCCAGATACGTGTGCTAAAATCACATGTCCATTTTCTAATTCTACCTTAAACATCGCGTTTGGCAAAGTCTCAACAACTGTTCCTTCGACTTCAATTACATCATCTTTCGCCATCTACTCTGTCTCCTCTCTATATGCAAATTAAAGTTCTCATCGTTACATCAAACGGATATCTGCTGCAACTATAGAAGCAACCTCGTTTCAACATATGTTTGGATTGTATGAGAGATGTTTGAAAGACGCTCGTCTGGTTTCGCTTCACACAATCCACGGAATATACAGAACCATTAAGGGCACTGAAACTCCGATGTTTACACGAATACCGGAATGTCTTGGATGAGATATTCATACCCGTTACACAGATGCTTCCACGAAACCCATTATACTCTTTCAAAAGTAATGTTGCACTTTTTAAAAGAAATATATACCGGGCACAATATGCTTTTGCAACTCTCAAAAAATTATGTTTCGTTGTTGCTCCCGCATGCCTCCCGCGGAAGCAGTATTCTGCGCCCGGAGCCGGGTATCAGCTGCGGCTGCCCTGTAATAGAGCATCAAGATCAGCAAACACTTTGTTAATATCTTGCTGTCCATCTATATTTGTTAACACACCTTTTACTTCATAGTAGTTCAGTAAAGGTTGTGCTTGGTTCATATTTACTTCCAGACGGTTTGCAACCGTTTCAGGATTATCGTCCGCACGTGTATAAAGCTCGCCACCATCTTTATCACATTTTCCTTCCTCAGCTGGAGGATTGAAAATAAGATGATAAGATGTACCACAAGTTTTACAAATACGACGACCTGATAGACGAGCAACTAGCTCATCTTTTTCAACTTGGATGTTAATTGTATGTTCAATAGCTTTACCAAGATCAGCAAGGATGCTGTCTAAAGCTTCAGCTTGAGGAACAGTACGTGGGAACCCATCTAATAAGAAGCCCTTTTCACAATCAGGTTTAGCAAGTCGTTCACGAACAATACCAATCGTTACTTCATCCGGTACTAGAGCACCTTGATCCATAAACGATTTAGCCTGCAAGCCTAGTTCTGTACCATCTTTAATAGCAGCACGGAACATATCGCCTGTAGAAATATGAGGAATCGCGTACTTCTCAACAATTTTATCTGCCTGAGTACCTTTACCAGCACCTGGCAGACCCATTAAAACGATATTCATACGGAAATATTCCCCCCACAAAAGGTTTGCTGATTTCAGGAAACGATAGAACGTTCCCTAAAAACCAACATTACTTCATAAAGCCTTTGTAGTGACGTTTAACAAGTTGAGATTCTAGCTGTTTCATCGTTTCGAGCGCTACGCCGACTACGATAATAATACTAGTACCACCGATCTGCACTGTAGCAGGTAGATTCATAAAGTTCATGATAATCATCGGCATTACTGCAATAACAGTTAAGAAAATCGCACCGACAAATGTCAGACGATATAACACGCTTGTTAAATACGTTTGAGTACTTTCACCCGGACGAATACCCGGAATGTAAGCACCTTGCTTTTTCAAGTTATCTGCCACATTTTCTGGATTCACTTGTACGAATGCATAGAAATATGTGAACGCGATGATCAATACAATGTAAATAATCATCCCAACAGGATTAGTGTAATTAAACGTGTGTTCAATGAATGTTGATACAGGACCATCACCAAAGAATGGAGCTAATACACGTGGTGTTGTCAGAAACGCAGATGCAAAGATTACCGGAATAACCCCTGCAGCATTTACTTTTAACGGTAAATGCGTTTGTTGAGCACCTGCTTGTTGGTTGCGTCCAGTAACTCGTTTTGCATATTGAATTGGAATTTTACGTAGTGCTTGTTGCACGTAGATAACTCCAACAACAACTGCAAGCATAACTAAAACAAGCAATCCGAGAATTACTAGATTGATAAATAGTTTATCACCAGCACCCTCGATTTGCTGTGCATAGATTTGGTTAATGGCATTCGGTAATGCCGCAGTAATACCTGCGAAAATTACAATTGAAATACCATTGCCAACGCCATGTGCAGTAATTTGTTCAGCAAGCCATACTAGGAATGCTGTACCCGCTGTTAATACAATGGAAATTGTAACATATGTTAAAATTCCCTCTTCTTTAATCAATGATCCGCCATACATTCTATTAAAACCAAATGACATTGCAAATGATTGGATAAAGGCAAGAATAATTGTAAAGTAACGAGTAAATTGAGCAAGTTTTCGTCTTCCGACTTCACCTTGCTTTGCCCACTCAGCAAATTTCGGTACTACGTCCATTTGCAATAACTGAACAATGATTGAAGCAGTGATGTAAGGCATAATTCCCATCGCAAAGATAGAGAAATTTTTCAAAGCACCACCGCCAAAAGTATTCAGGAAACCAACGAGATTGAACTCATCAGTTGCCTTTAATACATTAGCGTCAACGTTTGGTACTGGTACGAACGTACCAATACGGAAAACGATTAACATTAAAAGAGTAAAAATGATTTTATTTCGTATATCTCGAACACGCATAAAGTTAGAGATCGTCTGAAACATTAAATCACCTCAGTAGTTCCGCCGGCATTTTCAATTGCTTCTTTAGCCGAAGCTGAGAATTTATGAGCTTTTACTGTAAGCTTTTTGTTAAGAGTTCCGTTTCCAAGAACTTTAATTCCAGCTTTTTCATTGCTCACTAAACCTGTTTCAAGTAATAATGCAGTTGTTACCTCTGCACCATCTTCAAAACGGTTTAATGTATCAAGATTAACGATCGCGTACTCTTTACGGTTAATGTTAGTAAAGCCGCGTTTCGGTAAACGACGGAATAAAGGGTTTTGACCACCTTCGAATCCTGGGCGTACACCGCCGCCAGAACGAGAGTTTTGACCTTTATGACCTCTACCTGCAGTTTTACCGTTACCAGAACCGATACCGCGACCTACGCGGTTACGTACTTTACGGGAACCTTCTGCTGGTTTTAACTCATGAAGTTTCATATTGGATGGCACCTCCTTGTTCGTTAATTAAAAATTAGTTTTCTTTTACAGTAACTAAGTGAGCTACTACATCAATCATACCGCGAGTTGCTGCATTGTCAGCTTTCTCAACAGTTTGGTGTAATTTGCGTAAACCTAGAGCTTCGATTGTTTTACGTTGCGCAGGTTTAGAACCAATCACAGATTTTGTAAGGGTGATTTCTAATTTGTTAGCCATTATCTTTCCCCCCTTATCCTAATATTTCTTCCACTGATTTACCACGTAATTTAGCTACGTCCTCTACGCGTTTTAATTCAGTTAAACCTTGAATTGTTGCACGCACCATATTGATTGGTGTGTTAGTTCCAAGTGATTTTGAAAGAATATCAGTAATACCAGCAAGTTCTAGTACGGCACGTACTGGACCACCAGCGATAACCCCTGTACCAGGAGCAGCAGGTTTAATTAGGATTTCTCCTGCACCAAAGCGACCTTGCACTAAGTGTGGAGTTGTTCCACCTACGCGTGGCACTTCGATTAAGTTTTTCTTCGCATCTTCAACAGCTTTACGGATAGCATCTGGCACCTCTTGAGCTTTACCAGTACCGAAACCTACATGACCGTTTTTATCGCCAACTACAACTAATGCTGTGAAGCGGAAGCGACGTCCACCTTTAACAACTTTAGCAACACGGTTAATAGTAACTACGCGTTCTTCAAGTTCTCCAAGTTTGTTTGCGTCAATTCGACTCATGAAATGTGTCCCTCCTTTTTATTAAAATTCTAAACCGTTCTCACGTGCAGCTTCAGCCAAAGCTTTTACGCGTCCATGATATAAGTAACCACCACGGTCAAATACTATAGCAGTAATATTTTTTTCCGTAGCGCGTTTTGCGATTGTTTCACCGACTTTAGTTGCAGCATCAACATTGCTACCAACACCTTCAAAACCTTTTTCTTGAGAAGATGCGCTAACAATTGTTACGCCTGCTACGTCATCGATTAGTTGAGCGTAGACGTTCTTGTTTGAACGGAATACGTTTAAGCGTGGACGCTCAGCAGTACCCGAAATTTTAGAACGTACGCGTGCATGACGTTTTTTACGAACCTGATTTTTATCTTGTTTCGTAATCACAAGGGTCACTCCTTTCTAATGCTTAAGCAGCATTATTTACCTGTTTTACCTTCTTTACGACGAACATATTCGCCTTCATAACGGATACCTTTACCTTTGTAAGGCTCTGGTGGACGCACGTCACGGATGTTAGATGCAAGAGCACCAACACGTTCTTTGCTAATACCTTTAACGATGATTTTAGTGTTTGAAGGAACTTCAACTTCTAGACCATCTTCAGGTGTGAACTCAACTGGATGTGAATAACCTACGTTAAGAACAAGTTTTTTACCTTGTAATTGCGCACGGTAACCGACACCGATAAGTTCTAATGATTTTTCGAAACCTGCAGAAACACCAGTAACCATGTTCGCTAATAGCGCACGAGTTGTACCGTGGTTTGTGCGGTGTTCTTTTGAGTCAGAAGGACGAGATACAGTAATTACGTTACCTTCTTGCTCAATTTTCATATCTTGGTGGAAAGAACGAACAAGTTCGCCTTTAGGACCTTTAACGGTAACTGAGTTGTCAGCTGCAACAGTAACAGTTACGTTAGCTGGTACCTCGATAATTTTTTTACCTACACGAGACATTTAGTTGCACCTCCATTCATTTATTGCTAATTACCAAACGTATGCTAGAACTTCGCCGCCAACTTGTTTAGCGCGAGCTTCTTTATCTGTTAATAAACCTTGTGAAGTTGACACTAAAGCGATACCAAGACCGTTCAGTACTTTAGGCACTTCATTTGTTTTAGCATATACTCGTAGACCAGGTTTAGAAATACGTTTTAAGCCAGTGATAACGCGCTCGTTATCTTTACCGTATTTTAAGAAGATACGGATAATACCTTGCTTGTTGTCTTCCACGTATTCTACGTCACGTACGAAACCTTCACGCTTTAAAATTTCAGCGATTTCTTTTTTCACGTTGGAAGCTGGTACTTCTAACTTCTCGTGACGAACCATGTTCGCATTACGAATGCGAGTAAGCATATCTGCAATCGGATCAGTCATTGTCATTACATTTACCTCCTTCCCAAATTAGGGGATTACCAGCTGGCTTTTTTCACGCCAGGAATTTGTCCCTTATATGCAAGTTCTCGGAAACAAATACGGCAAAGTTTAAATTTACGATATACAGAGTGTGGACGGCCACAGCGTTCACAACGTGTATATTCTTGCACTTTAAACTTTTGCTTACGTTGTTGTTTAACGATCATAGATTTTTTAGCCACGTTTTCGCCCTCCTTGTTTAATTACTTTTGGAACGGCATACCGAATTGTGTCAATAACTCGCGAGCTTCTTCATCAGAATTCGCTGTCGTTACGATCACGATGTCCATACCGCGTACTTTTGAAACTTTATCGTAATCGATTTCTGGGAAAATTAATTGCTCTTTAACACCTAAAGTGTAGTTACCGCGACCATCGAATGCTTTTTTAGAAACACCACGGAAGTCACGTACACGTGGTAGTGAAATTGAGATTAATTTATCCAAGAATTCATACATACGCTCACCGCGTAATGTAACTTTAGCACCGATAGGCATACCTTCACGTAGACGGAAACCTGCGATCGATTTTTTCGCTTTAGTTACAACTGGTTTTTGACCAGTGATAATTGTTAATTCTTCTACAGCTGCATCTAATGCTTTTGAGTTTTGAACTGCATCACCAACACCCATGTTGATAACGATTTTGTCAACTTTCGGCAATTGCATAACTGATTTATATCCAAACTTGCTCATAAGAGCAGGAGAAACTTCATTTAAATATTTTTCTTTTAGGCGGCTCATTTGTGTACCTCCCTTCTTTTATAGAAATTAGTCGATTACTGCACCTGATTTTTTTGCAACACGAACTTTTTTACCGTTTTCGATTTTATAACCTACACGAGTCGGCTCGCCAGATTTAGGATCGATTAGCATTACGTTCGAAACGTGAATTGCAGCCTCTTGGCTTACAATACCACCTTGTGGATTCAATTGGTTAGGTTTAACGTGTTTTTTCACGATGTTCACACCTTCAACAAGAACGCGATCTTGTTTAGGGTAAGCAGCAAGAATAACGCCTTCTTTGCCTTTATCCTTACCAGTGATAACCTTAACCTTGTCACCTTTTTTTACATGCATGCTGTCGCACCTCCTTGATTGGCACTGTCATGAAATTAAAGAACTTCTGGAGCTAGAGAAACGATTTTCATGAAGTTGCTGTCACGTAATTCACGTGCAACAGGTCCGAAAATACGAGTTCCGCGTGGTGATTTATCATCACGAATAATTACACAAGCATTTTCATCAAATTTGATGTACGTACCATCTTTACGACGTACGCCTGATTTAGTACGAACGATAACAGCTTTAACAACGTCACCCTTCTTAACAACGCCACCTGGTGTTGCTTTCTTAACTGTACAAACAACGATATCACCGATGTTAGCAGTTTTACGGCCAGAGCCACCAAGGACTTTAATTGTAAGAACTTCACGTGCACCTGAGTTGTCAGCAACTTTCATACGACTTTCTTGTTGGATCACTTAGGTTACCTCCCTTCGGAAATTGGTTGTTCCGAAATAGTTATTAAATAATAACCGCTTTTTCTACAACTTCAACTAGACGGAAACGTTTAGTAGCTGATAGCGGGCGAGTTTCCATGATACGTACGATATCACCGATTTTCGCTGTGTTTAACTCATCATGAGCCTTAAACTTTTTAGAGTATTTTACACGTTTACCATAAAGCTTGTGCTTTTTGTGAGTTTCAACTAAAACAGAAATTGTTTTGTCCATTTTATCTGAAACAACGCGGCCCGTGTAAACTTTGCGTTGATTACGCTCAGTCATACTTGAAAACCTCCTTTATCAGTTATTTGCACTGATTTCTCTTTCACGAATAACAGTTTTCATACGCGCGATTGCTTTACGCACTTCACGAATACGAGCTGTGTTTTCTAATTGACCAGTCGCCAATTGGAAGCGAAGGTTGAAAAGCTCTTCTTTCAGTGATTTCACTTTTAACTCTAATTCAGAAGTGGCAAGGTCACGGATTTCATTAGCTTTCATTAGATTCACCACCAGTTTCTTGACGTTTTACGATCTTACATTTAACAGGAAGCTTATGTGATGCTAAACGAAGTGCTTCACGTGCGATCTCTTCAGATACACCAGCGATTTCGAACATTACTTTTCCTGGTTTTACTACTGCTACCCAACCTTCAGGAGAACCTTTACCAGAACCCATGCGGACTTCTAGAGGTTTTTTAGTGTAAGGTTTATGTGGGAAGATTTTAATCCAAACTTTACCGCCACGTTTCATGTAACGAGTCATCGCGATACGTGCAGATTCGATTTGACGGTTAGTAATCCAGCTAGCTGTTTGAGCTTGTAAGCCCCATTCGCCGAAAGATACTTCTTTACCGCCTTTCGCTTCGCCACGCATGTTTCCGCGGTGTTCACGACGGTATTTTACGCGTTTAGGCAATAACATATTATTTGCCTCCTTCCACAGATTTCTTCGTAGGAAGAACTTCTCCACGGTAGATCCATACTTTAACGCCTAATTTACCGTAAGTAGTGTCAGCTTCTGCGTGTGCATAGTCGATGTCAGCACGTAGAGTATGAAGTGGAACAGTTCCTTCACTATAGTGTTCAGCACGCGCGATATCAGCGCCACCTAAACGACCAGATACTTGTGTTTTAATTCCTTTTGCACCAGCACGAATTGTGCGTTGGATCGCTTGCTTTTGCGCACGACGGAATGATACACGGTTTTCTAATTGACGAGCGATATTTTCAGCTACTAGACGAGCGTCAAGATCAGCACGTTTAATTTCGATAATGTTGATGTGTACACGTTTACCAGTTAAATCGCTAAGGTATTTACGAAGATTTTCAACTTCAGAACCACCTTTACCGATTACCATACCTGGTTTCGCAGTGTGAATTGTAATGTTTACACGGTTTGCAGCGCGCTCGATTTCTACTTTAGAAACAGAAGCGTCTTTAAGAGCCGTTTCAATATATTTACGCACTTTGATGTCTTCGTGAAGTAGAGTTGCATAGTCTTTTTCAGCGTACCATTTTGACTCCCAGTCACGAATAATACCAACGCGCAGTCCTATTGGATGTACTTTTTGACCCACGGATTAGCCCTCCTTCTTCTCAGATACCACAAGAGTAATGTGGCTTGTGCGTTTGTTAATTGCGCTTGCACGTCCTTGTGCACGTGGACGGAAACGTTTTAATGTTGGACCTTCATCAACGAAAACTTCAGAAACTACTAAAGAGTTGATGTCAAGATCGTAGTTGTGTTCAGCGTTAGCAACTGCAGATTTTAATACTTTTTCAACGACTGGAGACGCCGCTTTTGGAGTATGACGTAAAATTGCAACTGCCTCACCAACTTGCTTGCCTCGAATTAAGTCTACAACTAGACGTACTTTACGAGGAGCAATGCGAACAGTACGAGCGATAGCTTTAGCTTGTGTCATTAGGATTTACCTCCTCTCAAAATTAGCGTCTTGTTTTCTTGTCGTCTGCACCGTGACCTTTGTAAGCACGTGTCGGTGCGAACTCACCAAGTTTATGGCCAACCATATCTTCTGTTACGTATACAGGAACGTGTTTACGTCCATCATAAACAGCAATCGTTAAACCGATGAAGTTCGGGAAGATTGTAGAACGGCGAGACCAAGTTTTAATAACTTGTTTTTTCTCAGAAGCCTCTTGTGCTTCCACTTTTTTCATTAAGTGGTCATCAACAAAAGGTCCTTTTTTCAAGCTGCGACCCATGTAGGAACCTCCCTCCGTGATTCCACCACGGCTCTCACATAGAACCGTAGTTTAACCACTTTATTTTTTACGACTACGGATGATGAATTTATCCGATTTGTTTTTCTTCTTGCGAGTTTTGTAACCAAGTGCTGGTTTACCCCAAGGAGTCATTGGTGATTTACGTCCGATTGGAGAACGTCCTTCACCACCGCCGTGTGGGTGATCGTTAGGGTTCATTACAGAACCACGAACTTCTGGGCGTTTACCTAACCAACGGCTACGACCTGCTTTACCGATGTGTACTAGTTCGTGTTGTTCGTTACCAACTTGACCGATTGTAGCGCGGCAAGTAGCTAACACTAAACGTACTTCACCAGATTGTAGACGAACGATTACGTATTTGTCTTCACGACCAAGTACTTGAGCAGAAGTACCAGCAGAACGTACTAATTGTCCACCTTTACCAGGTTTTAACTCGATGTTATGGATTGTAGTACCCATTGGAATGTTTGCTAATGGTAATGCGTTACCTACTTTAATATCAGCATCTGGACCAGATACGATTGTTTGACCAACCTCTAGACCTTTTGGTGCTAAGATGTAAGCTTTTGCTCCATCAGCGTAGTTGATTAATGCGATATTCGCAGAACGGTTTGGATCATATTCGATAGTAGCAACTTTAGCCGGAATGCCATCTTTTACACGTTTGAAATCGATAACACGGTATTGCTTCTTATGACCACCACCATGATGACGAACAGTGATTTTACCTTGGTTGTTACGACCAGCTTTGCGTTTAGTTGGTTCAAGCAATGATTTCTCAGGCTTGTTTGTTGTAATTTCCGCAAAGTCTAAAGACGTCATATTACGACGACCATTAGAGGTAGGTTTATACTTTTTAATCGCCATTGTGTTTCCCTCCTTCTTGAGTGTTCAAATCATAAATCCATAAAGGATTACATTTCGAATAATTCGATTTCTTTGCTATCAGCAGTTAATTTAACAATCGCTTTACGACGTTTGTTAGTGTAACCACCGTAACGGCCAACGCGTTTGAATTTACCTTTGTAGTTAAGAACGTTTACTTTCTCAACTGTTACACCAAAGATTTCTTCTACAGCGTCTTTTACTTGAGTTTTGTTAGCGCGAGTGTCTACTTCGAAAGTATACTTTTTCTCTGCCATAAGTTCTGAAGAACGCTCAGTAATGACTGGACGTTTTAAAATATCACGTGCTTCCATTATCCAAGCACCTCCTCAACTTTTTCTACCGCAGATTTTGTGAATACAACTTTATCATGACCTAATAGATCAAGAACGTTGATTCCATTTGCAGTTAAAACTGTTACACCAGGGATGTTACGAGCAGATAATGCTACGTTTTCATCTAGGTCAGCAGTTACGAATAAAGATTTTTTCTCTAAAGAAAGATCTTTAAGGATTTTTGTGAATTCTTTTGTTTTTGGTGCTGCTAGTGAAAGAGCATCAAGAACTAAGAAGTTCTGTTCTACTACTTTAGCTGATAAAGCAGATTTAAGAGCTAAGCGACGAACTTTTTTAGGTAATTTGTAAGAGTAGCTACGTGGAGTTGGACCGAATACGATACCACCACCGCGCCATTGTGGAGAACGGATAGAACCTTGACGAGCACGACCAGTTCCTTTTTGACGCCATGGCTTACGACCACCACCAGCAACTTCAGAACGGTTTTTAACCTTGTGATTACCTTGACGAAGAGAAGCGCGTTGTGCTACTACAGCGTCGAATAATACTGCTTCATTTGGCTCGATTCCAAAAATCGCATCGTTTAATTCGATTTCACCAACTGAAGCACCTGTTTGACTAAGTACAGATACTTTTGTCATTCCTGTTTCCTCCTTTCCTTAGGTGATTACTTAGCTTTAATTGCAGTTTTAACTGTAACTAGAGCTTTTTTAGAACCAGGAACATTACCTTTAACAAGTAGTAAGTTACGTTCCGCATCAACTTTCACGATTTCTAAGTTTTGGATTGTAACTACAGTGCCACCCATTTGACCAGGTAATTTCTTTTGTTTAAATACGCGGTTCGGAGCAACTGGACCCATTGAACCAGGACGACGGTGGTAACGAGAACCGTGGGCCATAGGACCACGAGATTGACCATGGCGTTTAATTACACCTTGGAAACCTTTACCTTTAGTAACACCTGTTACATCAATTACATCGCCTTCTGCGAAAATTTCTACTTTGACTTCTTGACCAACTTCGTATTCTCCCACGTTTACGTTGCGGAATTCACGAATGAAGCGCTTAGGAGCAGTGTTCGCTTTTGCTACGTGACCTTGTTCTGGTTTGTTAGAAAGCTTAACACGCTTGTCTTCGAAACCAACTTGGATCGCTTCGTAGCCGTCTGTTTCAGCAGTTTTCTTTTGAAGTACTACGTTTGGAGTAGCTTCGATAACTGTTACCGGAATTAAATCGCCGTTTTCAGCGAAAACTTGTGTCATACCAATTTTTCTACCTAAGATTCCTTTAGCCATTTGTCACACCTCCTGTAAGTTTTAAAAAAGTTATATTTTTTACCATTAAAGTTTGATTTCGATATCAACGCCAGATGGTAAATCAAGTTTCATTAACGCATCAACAGTTTGTGGTGTTGGGTTAACGATATCGATCAGACGTTTATGCGTACGCATTTCGAATTGTTCACGAGAATCTTTGTACTTGTGAACAGCACGAAGAATTGTGTACACAGACTTCTCAGTTGGAAGTGGAATCGGACCTGATACACTTGCACCTGAACGTTTTGCAGTTTCCACAATTTTTTCAGCAGACTGATCTAAAATACGGTGATCATACGCTTTTAAACGAATACGAATCTTTTGTTTTGCCATTATTTTCCCTCCTTCTCGCCTATTTTCTAGACATTCTCCACGAAAATTCTCCCACACACCGCCATGGCAAAGCGGCCGGGTGTGTCGGCAACCTCTCGTTTCATCGCAGTCAAAGACCAACATTCAACATTATACACAATAAAAAAAGAATAAGCAAGTCTTTTCGCTAAATTCTTTTAAATGTTGCAGATATTCTTATACTACTAATATTTCTCGCTTATCTAAGCCGTTTATTAGTATATAAAATTTCAATGCACTTTGCAACACATAAGGTTGTTATATCAACGTTTTCGGACATTTCTAACAATTAAGCGGTGCCAACATGTAAAAAAAGCAGTCTCTACTATTTAGAAACCGCTCTTACTATTACTTTATAAGAAGAACACACATGCAACCCAACCAAATATAATAAGTGGGATGTTAATAAAAATAAACGTTGGCACACATGTATCCCAAATGTGATTATGCTGTCCATCTACATTTAAACCCGCAGTTGGTCCAAGAGTAGAATCAGAAGCAGGAGAGCCTGCATCACCTAAAGCACCTGCTGTACCTATTAGACAAATAATCGCCAACGGACTCATTCCTAACTCTTGTGCAAGCGGAACAAATAAGGTCGCGATGATAGGTACTGTCGCAAAGGATGAACCGATCCCCATCGTCACAATTAAACCAATGACCAACATAATAAATATAGCTAGACTCGTATTCCCTTGAAGAATGTTTATCGAACCATTAATTAAGCTATCTATATGACCTGTGGCGTTAATAACAGAAGCAAAGCCATTTGCAGCGATCATAACAAAGCCAATAAAGGCCATCATCTTCATTCCCTCAGAAAGAATCTCATCTGCCTCTTTCCAATTAAGTGCACCAGTAAAATACATAATCATAATACCTGCAAAAGCACCTACAATCATCGAATCAGTATAAATTTGTGCACATAGAGAGACAATTAAAGCCACAGTCGTAGAAACAATAACAAACTTACTAACATGAACATTTAAAGACTCTGTCTCCACATCATTGTTTTGATATTGTCGAGGCTTTCGGTAAACGAAAAAGGCTACACATAATCCAATTAACATCCCCAGAACGGGTATAGCCATCGCTACTGGCACATCCCGTGAAGATGCCTCCATACCTGCCTTAGTTACTTGAGTAGAAACGATATCTTGGAATATAGCTCCGAAGCCAGCAGGAACAAAACTATATGTACCTACTAAACCAACAGCAATTAATGTTGCAATAATTCGTCGGTCAACCTCTAGCATATTTAATACCTTTAAGATTGGAGGTATCAATAATGGGATAAAGGCTATATGAATTGGAATTAAGTTTTGTGAGAAAATAGACATCATAAAGATTAGTAAAAAGATTAAAACCTTTACTAAACCTTTTCGATTACTTGTACCGTTTTTATTTAATATTTTCAGAATCCCTGCAATCATTAATTCTGGAATTCCTGTTTTTGAAATAGCGATAGCAAAACCACCAAGCAAGCCATAACTTAAAGCAATCGTTGCGCCTGCTCCTAATCCTTCTGTAAATGATTTTACAGTTGCTTCAATACCCATGCCGCTTGTTAGACCTCCTGCAAAGGCCCCCAATACTAGAGAAAGAACAACATTGATACGGAGCAAGCTTAATATTAACATGACAGCTACTGCCACAATTACTGCGTTCATTTCAACACTTCACTTTCGTACACTAGATTACTAACACGTTAAACTTTAACCGTCTAATAATTGAAAGTCAAGATATTTTTATACCCCTATAATAATCTTCCCAATTTAAACGACAAAAAAACAGTATGATCTTAAATAATCATACTGTTTTAGATTTCTTCCTATTATAATGATTCACGAATGACTTTTTTATAATAGCCAACGGAAAGTATAGCGAAGATAGCGTATAACGCTATATAGCAGCTCATAGCAATCCATAATGGTGCAGTTAACTCTGAGCCGAATAAAAACCAACCTGACTTTACAGCAAAGTAACTATGGAGCAGCCCTATTATTAATGGAACACCAAAATTAAACGCTTGTTTCATATAGATACCTTTCATAATATCTTTTTCAGCGAAGCCAATCTTTCTTAAGATCGTATAAGAACCTCGCTCCTCTTCAGCCTCAGACATTTGCTTAAAGTATAAAATACTGCCTGTTGTCATTAAAAATGCTAAGCCTAAAAATGCTGCGGTAAATATCGTTATTCCTAATGTTTCGATATTCTCCTTACGTTCTTCCTCATAGGACTCTATATATTTCTCTCCATTTGTTTGCATATATAATTTCTCTGCTAGAGCTAAATCACTTTTATTCTTTATATTAATAGTAGTTTGTTTATGCCACATATCAGGTACATCATGAGCAGCTAGTTTTTCAAACAATGCATCTGGAACTACGAAAATTGGTCCCCCAGGCCCTGAAGTCACGGCACCACTTATAATACTTTCATGTTGAACATCTTTGACATGAAGCGTTTCTTCTTTAGTTACCTCTGGACCTCCAGGAGTGACAACTACATCACGATCCTTTTCAAGTGGGAACATCTCTGCCATATAACCACCGTAGTTTGTTAATATAACATCATTATCCGAAACGGAAGCTTCAGGAACTATTTGTTGATAATCAGAAAGTGGAATTGTATAAATGATTCCTTCTAAACCAAAAAGGGGATTATCCTTATTTTGCTGACTTTCAGATAATAATTGTGTAAACGAAGCTGAAACACTCTGTAATCGGAAATCTCTTTTATCAAAAGCAATATTATTTTCTTCTAGCTTCTTTAAAAATTCCTGGCCCTTATCTTCAAGTAATACATAATCTCCGGGTACTTGACTATATGCCGACGATTCTGATGAATAATACGAAATATATGCTAAAGTTGTAACCCCAAGTGAAAAACCCGTTAAAACCGTAATAAGTGTTAAGGATTTCGCATTACTCTTCATACGATGCATAATCGGTGTTAATGCTAATACATCACGGACAGTTAAATGTCCATTTTTCTTAAGACGAATTGAATTCATAATAAATGCTACAGAGAAACGGAAAACAAGGAACGTTCCGCCAATGGTAGTTGCTAAAATAACAATCATATTAAGCATTAAATTATCCTGAGAGTTAATATCGAAAAGCTTCGTTGATGCATAGTAGCCATATGCAATAAATACAAGTCCTAAAAAACCAATAACCATTTGTAATGGGTTGAAACGCTTTACGCGCTCATCAGCTTGCTTTGCAGCACTGAATAATGATAGTAATGATACGCGGTAAATCATCCAAGCCATTTGCACAAGTACAATGACTAGTAGAATGGCAAATACTACGATAGACTGCTGCAATGCCTCTGTACTAAATGTCATCGTCACAAGTGCCTCTTTTTCGAGTACCCGCAGTAAAATCATTGCAAATACGCGCGAACTAAAGAACCCTGCAAGCATACCTAAAACGATTGCTCCTACAAATAAGAGGATACTTTCTACCGCTAATAAGCGTACGATAAGACCCTTTGTCATCCCTATTAGCTGATACAAGCCTATTTCCTTACTGCGACGCTTCATAAATAGATGGTTTGCATAAAGTACAAAAAACAAGATAATAAAGTACAGCATATATGTTGCCGCTTTAAAACCCGCTGTGGCCGTACCGCTCTGCTCTACTGTATCGAGCACTTCAGCATTATTTTGCAATGTCACAAAAGAAAAATATAAAGTAACACTAAAAATAAGTGCGAAGAAATATAAATAATAATGCTTCATATTTTTCTTCATGCTACGTAACACGAGCTTACTAAGACTCATAGCCGTCACCGCCTAGCACACTTTGCGTATGCATGATCTCTTGGAAAAAAGCCTGTCTTGTTTTATCTCCTTTATATAGCTCACTATAAATGAGTCCGTCCTTCAAAAATAAAACACGCGTACAAAAGCTCGCTGCTACTGCATCATGCGTAACCATCATAATCGTTGCTTTTTTTGATTCATTAATACTTTGTAGATTTTTTAAAAGTGCAGTGGCTGATTTTGAATCAAGTGCACCTGTAGGTTCATCAGCGAAAACAAGCGATGGATTTGTAATTAGTGCACGAGCTGCTGAAGTACGTTGCTTTTGACCACCTGATATTTCGTTTGGGTATTTATTTAAAATCTCGGGAATCCCTAATAAGTGTGTAAGCTCTTTTACACGACTCTCTGCAACAGCCTTTGGTAGCCTACCAATAGCTAATGGTAGTAGAATATTTTCTTTTACCGTTAATGTATCTAATAAATTATAATCTTGGAATATGAATCCTAATTGTTCGCGGCGGAAATTAGCTAATGCCTTCTCCTTCATACCACGTAAGTTTTGACCATTTATTTCAATAACACCTTCTGTTGCAAAGTCAATTGAACACAAAACATTTAAAAGTGTTGTCTTCCCAGAGCCTGAAGGTCCCATAATGCCAACAAATTCACCTTGATTTACTTCTAAATCAATGCCCTTTAAAACCTCTTGAGCTGTTGATTTTTTGCCATATACTTTTTTTACTTTACGACCAATTAAAACTGCCACTTGTAATCGCCCCTTCCTTTAGTTCAAGTGTACCCTGTCTTCTTCACTGATTCGTGTGTTTTACATGACAATATAAAAAGGTAGGTGACAATTTCGTCATCTACCTTTTAGTTTCACAAATTCATTTTGTAATGGAAAACGTAATGTAAATATCGAGCCTTCTCCAACACTGGATTGGACAGTAATACGAACGCCGATTTTCTGCGCCACATTATGTGCTAAGTATAAACCCATACCTGTTGATTGTGCAGACTCTCTTCCGGCTGTCCCAGTATACGATTTATGAAAAATTCGAGGTAGATCCTCCTTACGAATACCAATACCTGTATCTTTTATATGTAATAGTGTCGCTCCAGTTGCATCTATTTCCGTAAAAATCAATACCTCTGAATTTGCAGGACTATATTTAATGGCATTGGACAGAATCTGTCGGATTATAAAGGCTAGCCATTTTCCATCCGTCATTACTGCCCCTGTTAACTCTTCAACATCGAAACCGATACTTTTTTCAATACACCATGCCTGCATAGCTCTTATCTCCTTATAGACCACAGTCTTTAGCTCGATCTCTGTCAGATAATTATCTTTTTCAATAGAAGCTAAACGTGTTTGGTGTAGCTGCTGATCAACCAATAAATGTAGTCTTAGCCACTCAGTCTCTAATTTACGACGTAGTGTCAAATCTTCTATGTGATCCAGCATTAAATTAATTGCAGTCAAAGGTGCCTTTACTTCATGAACCCAAGCTAGGAGCCCATCTGAATATTCTTGTAGCTGTACCTTAGCTTGATTTAACTCTGTATTCTTATCATAAAAAACATCGTCAATTTTCGTCAGGTATGCCGTTTGAAAAGGTGATAAAGCCAATTTTTCACTATGTACATCATCTAGTTGGCTTTCTACATTTCCCAGGAAATCTCTTAGTTGCCCTACTTCTACTACATATCGCCAAATAAGAAAGATCGTAAAACTAATAAGCACGCTAATATTCATATACCAAATAGATATTCCCTCTAATCCAGCGTCTAAAGAAAATAAAACATTGATCATAACGGTGATAAAAACGAAAAAACCTATCCATGCGAGGCGTTCTCTTACATATAAAATTAGCATTGTCACTCACGCCCCTTGTGTTACAGCCATATAACCAAGTCCCTTTTTAGTTGAAATTACTTCTTGTAAACCTATATCCTCAAGCTTCGTACGTAATCGATTAACATTTACCGACAATGTATTATCATTAACAAAGCGCTCATCATCCCATAGCCTTCTCATTAAATCATCTCTAGAAACTATTTGATCGGCCTTCTCCACTAAAATACGTAAAATAAAGAGTTCATTTTTAGTTAAAGAAGCAAGGTTACCCTCATACATAATCTCACTGCGTGCATAGTCAATAACTGCACCATTAAACCTTGTGACATCCATTGATTCTTCTATATAATCATATGAACGGCGTAAAATAGCTTGTACCTTTGCCAGTAAAACTTCCATATGAAAAGGCTTTTGTACAAAGTCATCCGCACCCATTTGCATTGCCATTACCATATCCATTGGGTGGTCTCGGGAAGATAGAAAGAGAATTGGCACCTTTGAGATATGACGTATTTCACGACACCAATGAAAGCCATCAAAGGATGGCAGCTGGATGTCAATCAATACAAGCTGTGGCTTTTGTTCAATAAAATCATCCATCACCTTTTGAAAATCTTTAGGACCTACAACTTGAAGCGACCATTGTGCAAAACGTGTCTGAATCATTTCGAAAATTGAAGGATCATCTTCAATCAGCAATATTTTCATCTCCATTTGCAAATTCTCCTTTCTTTTCTCACTATTATCGTGTTGGGATAATTCTGCTTTCTTGGTATTTCACCTATTATGTATACATAAAATAATCTAATTAAGGTTGGATTATCCATAACTCTTTTCTTATTTTAACATAAAAAAAAACCAATCTGTAAGCGTCCCTACAGATTGGTTAGAAAAATTAGCTTGCGCTAAAATTATTTTTGGATAGAAGCAACTACGCCAGCGCCTACAGTACGGCCACCCTCACGGATAGAGAATTTAGTACCTTCTTCAAGAGCGATTGGAGCGATAAGTTCTACTGTCATTTCGATGTTATCGCCAGGCATTACCATTTCAACGCCTTCTGGTAAGTTACAGATACCTGTTACGTCAGTTGTACGGAAGTAGAACTGAGGACGGTAGTTAGAGAAGAATGGAGTATGACGGCCACCCTCTTCTTTTGATAAAACATAAACTTCAGCTTTGAAGTTAGTGTGTGGAGTGATTGAGCCTGGTTTAGCTAATACTTGACCACGTTGGATTTCTTCACGAGCTACACCACGAAGTAATGCACCGATGTTGTCACCAGCTTCAGCGTAGTCTAATAATTTACGGAACATTTCTACACCAGTTACAGTTGTAGATTTAGCTTCTTCAGTGATACCGATGATTTCAACAACGTCACCAACTTTAACTTGGCCACGTTCAACACGACCAGTTGCAACTGTACCACGACCAGTGATAGAGAATACGTCCTCGATTGGCATCATGAATGGTTTGTCAGTTTGACGTTCTGGAGTTGGGATGTAAGAATCTACAGCGTCCATTAATTCGATGATTTTTTCTTCCCATTCTGCTTCACCTTCAAGAGCTTTAAGAGCAGAACCTTTGATTACAGGAAGATCGTCACCTGGGAAGTCATATTCAGAAAGTAGGTCACGGATTTCCATTTCTACTAATTCTAATAATTCTTCGTCGTCTACCATATCACATTTGTTCATGAATACTACTAAGTATGGAACACCTACTTGACGAGATAAAAGGATGTGTTCACGAGTTTGTGGCATTGGGCCGTCAGCAGCAGATACTACTAAGATACCGCCGTCCATTTGAGCAGCACCAGTGATCATGTTTTTAACATAGTCAGCGTGTCCTGGGCAGTCAACGTGTGCATAGTGACGAGTATCAGTTTCGTATTCTACGTGAGAAGTATTGATTGTGATACCACGCTCTTTTTCTTCTGGAGCGTTATCGATATCAGCGTATGATTTAGCTTCTCCACCCATTTTTTTAGAAAGAACTGTTGCGATTGCAGCAGTTAAAGTTGTTTTACCATGGTCAACGTGTCCGATTGTACCAATGTTAGCATGCGTTTTTGAACGGTCGAATTTTTCTTTAGCCATTAGAGATTGCCTCCTCAAAATTATATGTTTATATTTTTTAAAAATTTATAGAATGATTGCTGATGGCGAACGGGCCCATCCACCATCCCACAATCATAGCTTACAAATTAGTTATACTTTATGCAAGATGAAAATTCAATTATTCACCTTTATTTTTTTTAACGATTTCAGCAGCAATTGATTTTGGTACTTCTTCATAATGATCGAATGTCATTGAGAATACACCACGACCTTGTGTTGCTGAACGAAGAGTTGTTGCATAACCAAACATTTCCGATAAAGGAACCATTGCACGAACAACTTGAGAGTTACCGCGAGCTTCCATACCCTCAACGCGTCCGCGACGAGAAGTAATGTTACCCATGATATCACCAAGGTATTCTTCTGGAATTACAACTTCTACTTTCATCATTGGTTCTAAGATAACTGCATCACATTGTTTAGCAGCTTCTTTAAGAGCCATAGATGCAGCAATTTTGAACGCCATCTCATTCGAGTCAACGTCATGGTAAGAACCGAATACTAATTTCGCTTTAATGTCGATTAGTGGGTAACCAGCTACTACACCGCGGTCAAGAGAGTCACGAAGACCAGCTTCTACAGCAGGAATGTATTCACGAGGTACTACACCACCAACGATAGCGTTTTCGAATTCAAAGCCTTTACCTTCTTCGTTTGGAGAGAACTCAATCGTTACGTCACCATATTGTCCACGACCACCAGATTGGCGAGTGAATTTACCTTGAACTTTTGCAGAGCTACGGAATGTTTCACGGTAAGATACCATTGGAGCACCTACGTTAGCTTCTACTTTAAATTCACGGCGCATACGGTCAACTAAGATATCAAGGTGAAGCTCACCCATACCTGAGATGATTGTTTGACCAGTTTCTGTGTCAGTGTGAGCACGGAAAGTTGGATCCTCTTCTTGAAGTTTTTGTAAAGCTTGACCCATTTTATCTTGGTCAGCTTTTGACTTTGGTTCTACAGAAAGAGAAATTACTGGCTCAGGGAACTCCATTGATTCAAGAATAACTAGGTTTTTCTCGTCACATAAAGTATCACCAGTAGTAGTATCTTTAAGACCTACTGCTGCTGCGATGTCCCCAGCAAATACTTTTGAAATCTCTTCACGAGAGTTTGCGTGCATTTGTAGGATACGACCTACACGCTCACGTTTACCTTTAGAAGAGTTTTGTACGTATGAACCTGAATCTAATGTTCCAGAGTACACACGGAAGAAAGTTAATTTACCTACGAATGGGTCAGTCATAACTTTGAATGCAAGAGCTGAGAATGGCTCTTCATCTGAAGAATGACGTTCTAATTCTTCGTCACCATCAACATTAGTACCTTTGATTGCTGGTACATCTACTGGAGATGGTAAGTAATCGATAACTGCATCTAACATTGGGCGTACGCCTTTGTGTTTGAATGCTGTACCACAGATTACTGGGTAAAATTCTACTGCGATTGTAGCACGACGGATAGCCGCTTTAAGTTCAGCAACAGAAATTTCTTCGCCTTCTAAATATTTCTCCATGATTTCTTCATCAACACTTGCAACAGCATCGATTAATTTTTCACGGTATTCTTCAGCTTGTGCGCGGTGTTCTTCAGGGATTTCGCCTTGAGTCACTGCTGTACCTTTTTCGTCGCCGTAGAAAGTAGCTTTCATTTCAACTAAGTCAATGATTGCTGAGAACTGATCTTCAGCTCCGATAGGTAATTGGATAGGGTGAGCGTTTGCTTGTAAACGTTCATGTAGAGTACCTACAGAATATAGGAAGTCTGCACCTGTTTTATCCATTTTGTTAATGAACACGATACGTGGAACACCGTAAGTTGTAGCTTGACGCCATACTGTTTCAGTTTGAGGTTCAACACCAGATTGAGCATCAAGAACTGTTACAGCACCATCAAGTACGCGTAGTGAACGTTCAACTTCTACAGTGAAGTCTACGTGTCCAGGAGTATCGATGATGTTTACACGGTTGCCGTTCCATTGAGCTGTTGTCGCAGCAGAAGTGATTGTGATACCACGTTCTTGCTCTTGTTCCATCCAGTCCATTTGAGAAGCGCCTTCGTGAGTTTCACCGATTTTGTGAATCTTACCTGTGTAATAAAGGATACGCTCAGTAGTTGTTGTTTTACCAGCATCAATGTGAGCCATGATCCCAATATTACGAGTATTCTCTAGAGAGAATTCGCGTTTCATAAGGTATTTCTCCTTCCATATTGGGCTTATGCGATGTTTAGATTACCAACGGTAGTGAGCGAATGCTTTGTTCGCTTCTGCCATTTTGTGCATATCTTCACGCTTTTTAACTGATGCACCAGTGTTGTTAGAAGCATCAAGGATTTCGTTAGCTAAACGCTCTTCCATAGTTTTTTCACCACGAAGACGAGCATAGTTAACTAGGTAACGAAGACCTAAAGTTGTACGACGTTCTGGACGTACTTCAACTGGCACTTGGTAGTTAGAACCACCAACACGGCGAGCGCGTACTTCAAGAACTGGCATTACGTTATTTAGAGCAGCTTCGAATACTTCAATTGGATTTTCACCAGAACGTTCTTTAACAAGTTCGAACGCACCGTATAAAATCTTTTGAGAAGTACCTCTTTTACCATCAACCATCATTTTATTAATTAAACGAGTTACTAGTTTTGAACTATAAATTGGATCTGGTAACACGTCACGTTTGGAAACAGGACCTTTACGAGGCATGTGTTTTCCTCCTTTCGAATAGTTATCGATTTATTTTATAAGAATTGTTTTGCCATATTTGTCGCGCAAATTTCCAATCTGCTAGCGCGATTAAAAATTTGCGACAACTACTTAGGCCCATTATTAAGCAACGCTCAATAATGTTAAATTATTTTTTTTCTTTAGGGCGTTTTGTTCCGTATTTAGAACGTGATTGTAAACGACCGTTTACACCAGCTGTATCAAGAGCTCCACGTACGATATGGTAACGAACACCCGCTAAGTCTTTTACGCGTCCGCCACGGATAAGAACAACACTGTGCTCTTGTAAGTTGTGGCCTTCACCTGGGATATAAGCTGTAACCTCGATTTGGTTAGTTAAACGTACACGAGCGTATTTACGTAACGCTGAGTTTGGTTTACGAGGTGTCATTGTACCTACACGAGTACAAACTCCGCGTTTTTGTGGAGATTTAACATCAGTTAAAGATTTTTTAAATGAGTTATATCCTTTGTTTAACGCTGGTGATTTTGATTTCGTGATTTTTGATTGACGAGGCTTACGTACTAATTGGTTAATTGTAGGCATCGGTATTTCCTCCCTTCATTTATTCAATGTTAATACCACACATCCAGGTGGTTCATTTTTTGGGTAAAAACAAAGTCTTTGTGTTTAATACACAAAAACTACTCTACAGTAATCGCAACTACTGCAGCTCCAACGTGGATTCCACAGGCCTTGCCCAGTTCCTTTTTCGACTCAACAAGAATAACTGGTATACCGATTTCTCTCGCGAAAGATATGGCCGAATCGGTTACCCAATTGTCTGTATCGAGTGCCACAAAAAGTTCTTTCACTGAACCGGCTCGCATTGCTTTTACTGCTTGCTTTGTACCTATGATTGTTTGACTATCCCTTACTCTATCATAAGACATTTTCATATCCTCCGAAGTACAGATAGTTAACTATCAACCTTCAATATATTATCATTACCAATTTCGACTGTCAACTAATATCTTTAAAAAGCCCGAAGAGATGATAAAAACACATCTCTTCGGCACTTATTTTAATGATTATTCAGCAGAAACTAGGTCTTCTGTGTCAAGCTCATCTTTTTCAATACGGATTTGACGGTAACGTTGCATACCAGTACCTGCAGGAACAAGTTTACCGATAATTACGTTTTCCTTCAGACCAAGAAGTTCATCACGTTTTCCTTTAATAGCAGCATCCGTTAACACACGAGTTGTTTCTTGGAATGATGCAGCGGATAAGAATGATTCTGTTTCAAGAGACGCTTTTGTAATACCTAGGATTACAGGACGACAAGTTGCAGGGTTTTTGCCATTTAGCACAGCATCTGCATTTGCTTCTGAGAATTGGTGAATATCTAGTAATGAGCCTGGTAATAATTCTGTATCACCAGCTTCGATTACACGTACTTTACGAAGCATTTGGCGAACCATTACCTCGATATGTTTGTCTCCAATTTCTACCCCTTGCATACGGTATACTTTTTGTACTTCTTTTAACAGGTATTCTTGAACTGTTGAAACGTCTTTAACTTTTAATAATTGTTTTGGATCGATAGAACCTTCTGTTAATACTTGACCACGTTCTACAAAGTCGCCTTCTTGTACTTTTAGACGAGCATTGTAAGGTGCTGCGTATTTACGCGTTTCTACTTCACCTTCAATTGTAATCTCTTTTAGACCTTCACGGATTTCAGTGATGTCTGAAACAGTACCTGCGATATCAGAAATAACTGATTGACCTTTAGGATTACGTGCTTCAAAAATCTCTTGGATACGTGGAAGACCTTGTGTAATATCATCCCCGGCAACCCCACCTGTATGGAATGTACGCATTGTTAATTGTGTACCTGGTTCACCGATTGATTGAGCCGCAATAATACCAACTGCTTCTCCAACTTCAACCTCTTCACCTGTTGCTAAGTTCATGCCGTAACATTTTTTACATACACCATGTTTTGTATTACAAGTGAATGCTGAACGGATTGTTACTTCCTCGATACCAGCCTCGATAACCGCACGAGCGATATCTTGATCGATTAAGCCATCTTTTGCCAAGATAACTTCACCTGTTTCTGGATGCATAATTGTTTTCTTCGTATGACGACCGATAATACGTTCATCTAACGCTTCAATTAACTCTGTGCCTTCCATCAACGCACCAATTGTTAAACCACGGTCAGTTCCACAGTCATCCTCACGAACGATAACATCTTGTGCAACGTCAACAAGACGACGTGTTAAGTAACCTGAATCGGCAGTTTTTAGGGCTGTATCGGCAAGACCTTTACGAGCACCGTGAGTTGAGATGAAGTACTCTAATACCGTTAAACCTTCACGGAATGAAGATTTAATTGGAAGTTCGATGATACGACCAGCCGGGTTGGCCATCAGACCACGCATACCAGCTAACTGTGTAAAGTTAGATGCGTTACCACGGGCACCTGAGTCAGACATCATAAAGATTGGGTTTGTTTTCTCAAGCGACTTCATCAGCTTCGATTGAATTTCATCTTTCGCAGCACTCCAGCTTGAGATAACGCGATCATAACGCTCATCTTCCGTGATGAAACCACGACGGAATTGCGCTTGAACTTTATCTACTTTTTCTTGAGCTACCGCTAAAATTTCGCCTTTGTCTGGTAATACGACGATGTCAGATACACCTACAGTAATACCAGCACGTGTTGAATATTTGAATCCTAGGTTCTTCATGCGGTCAAGCATTTTAGATGTTTCAGTGATGTGGAAACGTTTAAACACTTCAGCAATGATATTACCTAAGAATTTTTTACGGAATGGGTTTACAACTGGTACTGATGCAAAGTGTTTGCGCAGTACAGCTGTGCGTTGTGCTTCAACCTTACCTTTTTCATCAAGTCCATTATAAGCAGCATCTGCCTCAAGCTCTTTTAACGTTTCTTCATCAATTGTTAACTTAACAAAGTATTTGTCTGGTGTTTCTTGTTCTAAGTTGAAATCAGTTGGCTCATTAATGTATGGGAATGATTTCGGCAAGATTTCGTTAAAGATTACTTTACCAACAGTCGTTAATAGGAACATATTATTTTGTTCCTCAGTAAATGTTGGGTTATTTAACGAACTTGCTTTAATCGCAATACGAGTATGCAAGTGAACATTACCTGTATCATATGCAATTAATACTTCGTTTGGTCCATAGAAAATTGTTCCTTCGCCGCGAGCTGCTTCACGCTCAAGTGTTAAGTAGTAGTTACCCAATACCATATCTTGAGATGGTGTTACAACTGGTTTACCGTCTTTCGGGTTCAGGATATTTTGTGCAGCAAGCATTAGAAGACGAGCTTCTGCTTGTGCTTCCGCTGATAATGGTACGTGAACCGCCATTTGGTCACCATCGAAGTCAGCGTTATAAGCTGTACATACTAATGGGTGAAGACGAATAGCACGACCCTCAACTAGTGTTGGTTCAAATGCTTGAATACCAAGACGGTGAAGCGTAGGTGCACGGTTTAGTAATACTGGATGCTCACGAATTACGTCTTCTAAAACGTCCCATACGTCGTTGTTTAAACGCTCGATTTTACGTTTAGCAGATTTAATATTATGAGCAAGGCCGCGTTCTACTAACTCTTTCATTACGAAAGGCTTGAATAACTCAATTGCCATTTCTTTTGGCAGACCGCATTGGTACATTTTTAAGTTTGGACCTACTACGATAACCGAACGACCAGAATAGTCAACACGTTTACCAAGTAAGTTTTGACGGAAACGACCTTGTTTACCTTTCAGCATATGTGAAAGTGATTTTAACGGACGGTTACCAGGACCTGTTACAGGACGACCACGACGACCGTTATCGATTAATGCATCAACAGCTTCTTGTAACATACGTTTTTCGTTTTGTACGATGATACTTGGAGCACCAAGGTCTAGTAAACGTTTTAAACGGTTATTACGGTTGATTACACGACGATATAAATCGTTTAAGTCAGAAGTTGCAAAACGTCCACCGTCTAATTGCACCATCGGACGAAGCTCTGGTGGAATAACCGGTAGTACATCTAAAATCATCCATTCAGGAGAGTTACCTGAGTTACGGAATGATTCAACAACTTCAAGACGTTTAATGGCACGTGTACGACGTTGACCTTGTGCTGATTTCAACTCTTCTTTTAAAGAATGCGTTTCATCTTCAAGATCAATTTTGCCTAGTAATTTCTTAATTGCTTCCGCGCCCATAGATGCTTCGAATGTGTTGCCGAATTTTTCGCGATATGCACGGTACTCTTTTTCAGAAAGAAGTTGCTTACTGTCTAAGTTTGTAGCACCTGGCTCGATTACAACGTAAGATGCAAAGTAAATTACTTCTTCTAGTGCACGTGGGGACATATCTAAAATAAGACCCATACGGCTAGGAATACCTTTGAAATACCAGATATGAGATACTGGTGCTGCTAATTCGATGTGGCCCATACGTTCACGACGAACTTTAGCGCGCGTTACTTCAACACCACAACGATCACAAACTACGCCTTTATAACGTACACGTTTGTATTTACCACAATGACACTCCCAGTCCTTAGTTGGACCGAAAATACGCTCACAGAATAAACCATCTTTTTCTGGTTTTAAAGTACGATAGTTGATTGTTTCAGGTTTTTTGACTTCACCGTATGACCAAGAACGAATCTTGTCAGGAGAAGCTAAACCGATTTTCATATATTCAAATTCATTAACGTCTATCAAGGAGCCTACCTCCCTCTAGTATAGGTCTTTATAAAGACTCTTTTACGCAGCTCGATAATCGTTTGCAAGTATTATTTCTCTTTGGCAAAAGATTAAAAATAGAATGATTTATTGAAAGAAAAAAGTCGGACAGGGCGTTAAATCCTGCCCGACTAATTTGAAAAATAACTTTGACCGTGCTCACAAAAATGTGAACTAACGTTTTCCATTATTCAAAAGACTCTACTGGCTCTTCTTCTTTATCTTGCTGTGGTGCAATGTTAAGAGCATCAGCTGGTTGAAGATCATCTTCCTCGTCTAAGTCGCGAAGCTCTACCTCTTCATCATTGACCGTTAACATCTTCACATCCATACCAAGAGATTGAAGTTCTTTAATCAATACTTTGAATGATTCAGGAACGCCTGGCTCTGGTACACTTTCACCTTTAACGATTGCTTCGTATGTTTTCACACGACCAACAACGTCGTCGGATTTAACTGTTAAGATTTCTTGAAGTGTGTAAGCAGCACCGTATGCTTCAAGTGCCCATACCTCCATCTCACCAAAACGTTGTCCACCGAACTGTGCTTTACCACCAAGTGGCTGTTGAGTAACAAGTGAGTAAGGACCAGTTGAACGTGCGTGAAGTTTATCATCAACCATGTGAGCAAGTTTGATCATGTACATAATACCTACTGATACGCGGTTATCAAATGGTTCACCTGAACGTCCATCATACAGGATTGTTTTACCATCACGGTTCATACCTGCTTCTTCCATTGTTTCCCAAACATCTTCCTCGTTGGCACCATCAAATACTGGAGTTGCCATATGAACGCCTAAGTAACGAGAAGCCATACCTAAGTGTAGCTCTAAAACTTGTCCGATGTTCATACGAGAAGGTACGCCAAGTGGGTTTAACATGATATCGACAGGAGTTCCGTCTGGCATGAATGGCATATCCTCTTCCGGTAAGATACGAGAGATAACCCCTTTGTTACCATGACGTCCGGCCATTTTGTCCCCTACGCGGATTTTACGTTTTTGAACAATGTAAGCACGAACTAATTGGTTAACACCTGGTGGCAACTCATCGCCATCTTCACGGTTAAATACTTTAACATCAAGAATAATACCGCCAGCACCATGTGGTACACGTAATGAAGTATCACGAACTTCACGAGCTTTTTCACCGAAGATAGCATGTAATAGGCGTTCTTCAGCAGTTAATTCTGTAACTCCTTTAGGTGTTACTTTACCTACAAGAATGTCACCATCACGAACTTCTGCACCGATGCGGATGATACCACGTTCGTCTAAGTTACGAAGCGCATCTTCCCCAACGTTTGGAATATCACGAGTGATTTCTTCAGGTCCTAATTTTGTATCACGAGATTCTGATTCATATTCTTCAATATGAACAGATGTATAAACATCGTCTTTTACTAGGCGCTCGCTCATGATAACAGCATCCTCATAGTTAAAGCCGTTCCAAGTCATGAACGCAACAAGTACGTTACGACCAAGAGCAAGTTCACCATTTTCCATAGATGGACCATCTGCTAAAATGTCACGAGGTTTCACACGTTCGCCAACTTTTACAAGTGGACGTTGGTTGTATGAAGTACCTTGGTTAGAACGAATGAATTTTTGTAATTTATATTTTGTTAAATCGCCTTTAACCTCTTTACCGTCTACGACTTCAATGCGGCGAACATGGATAGAGCGAGCTTCAACATGCTCAACAATACCATCATATTTTGCTACTACAGCCGCACCTGAGTCACGCGCATCAACGTGTTCCATACCAGTACCAACGAATGGTGCTTCTGGGTTAAGAAGAGGAACTGCTTGACGTTGCATGTTGGCACCCATAAGTGCACGGTTCGAGTCATCGTTTTCTAAGAACGGGATACATGCAGTCGCAGCTGACACTACTTGTTTAGGAGATACGTCCATGTAGTCCATTTGCGATTTGTTAAATACTGTATTATCCCCACGGAAACGACCTACTACTTCGTCTTTAGCAAATGTACCATCAGGATTTAATAGTGAGTTCGCTTGTGCTACATAGTAGTTATCTTCTTCATCAGCTGTTAAGTAATCAATTTGATCCGTTACTTGACCTGTTTCATGGTCAATACGACGATAAGGTGTTTCAATGAATCCGAATTTATTTACTTTGGCAAATGAAGATAATGAGTTGATTAAACCAATGTTTGGACCCTCTGGTGTCTCGATTGGACACATACGACCATAGTGAGAATAGTGAACGTCACGTACTTCGAAACCAGCACGCTCACGTGTTAAACCACCAGGTCCTAATGCAGATAGACGACGCTTATGCGTTAACTCTGCCAATGGGTTTGTTTGGTCCATGAATTGTGATAATTGAGAGCTACCAAAGAACTCTTTAATTGACGCAATTACCGGACGAATATTAATTAATTGCTGTGGTACGATCGCAGCTGTATCGTTAATAGACATACGCTCACGTACTACACGTTCCATACGAGATAAACCGATACGGAATTGATTTTGTAAAAGCTCACCAACAGAGCGTAGACGACGGTTACCTAAATGGTCAATATCATCTGTTGCCCCTACTTGGTAAAGTAAGTTAAAGAAATAACTTACTGAAGATAATACGTCAGCAGGCGTAACATTCTTCACTTCTTCATCGATGTACGCATTACTAATAATATTGATTTCTTTTTGCGCTTCATCTTTCGGTGCATAAATTTTAATAGACTGGATTGTTACGTCATCTTCAAGCACTCCACCTACTTGTGATAAAGTGCGGTAACCGATACCTTTTGATGTATCTTCTAGATACGGTAAGATTTTATCTAAAGTACGACGGTCAAGAACTGTACCCTTCTCTACTAAAATTTCGCCTGTCTCTGGGTCTACAAGCGTTTCAGCAATCGTTTGGTTAAATAAACGATTTTTGATATGAAGCTTTTTATTCATTTTATAGCGACCAACATTCGCTAAATCATAGCGTTTTGCATCAAAGAAACGAGAGTATAATAAACTCTTCGCACTTTCAACTGTTGGTGGCTCACCTGGACGTAAACGTTCATAGATTTCTAAAAGTGCTTTTTCAGTACTTTCAGAGTTATCCTTTTCTAACGTATTACGTAAATATTCATTGTCACCGATAATATCGATAATTTCTTGGTCTGAACCGAAACCTAACGCACGAAGTAACACAGTTACTGGTAGCTTACGAGTACGGTCAATACGCACATACACTACATCTTTCGCGTCAGTTTCATATTCTAACCATGCACCACGGTTCGGAATAACTGTCGCTCCGAAACCTTTCTTACCGTTTTTATCAGTTTTATCATGAAAATACACACTTGGTGAACGAACTAATTGTGAAACGATAACGCGTTCAGCACCATTGATAATGAACGTACCTGTCTCTGTCATTAATGGGAAGTCACCCATGAAGACATCCTGTTCCTTCACTTCGTCTGTTTCTTTGTTGTAAAGACGTACTTTCACACGTAATGGAGCTGCGTAAGTAACATCTCGCTCTTTACACTCATCGACATCATACTTAGGATCTCCTAACGAATAATCGATGAATTCTAATGAAAGATTACCTGTAAAGTCCTCGATCGGCGAAATGTCACGGAACATTTCACGTAAACCTTCTTCAAGGAACCACTCGTAAGACGCCGTTTGAATCTCAATCAGATTTGGAAGCTCAAGCACCTCGTTAATACGCGCAAAGCTTCTACGCTGGCGGTGTTGTCCATACTGAACTAGTTGACCTGTCAACTCATTCACCCCTCAATAAAGCGATATTAGGTCTTTGCAAAATCATACAAATAGTGTATGATTTCGAAAGACAAAAAGAAAACGAGTCTTCAAAAAGATCTCATTTTCGGTTAACTAAACTTATCTTGGCAAGTATACCCACATTATAACAATCATATACAAAAGGGCATACGACCTCAAAATAATATTTTTGCATTGTATCATATTATCATAGCCGATTTGTCAAGTCAATAATTTATGCATATTTCACTTATTTTTTCGCACGTACTATCCAGTACCCTTTTTTCTTCTCCACAACATCGACTTTGGAAAATTTTTCTTCTAAGTAACTTACCGTTGATGGTGCACCCTGCTTCTTCTGTATTACTACCCACAGCTCACCAGATGACACTAACTGATCATAAGCTCCATCGTAAAAGCGGAAAATTGTTTCCTTTCCTGCGCGAATTGGAGGATTGGTTAAAATAGCTGCGGCGTTTACATCATTGTCAACCATCGATAGTCCGTCACTCACAAATATCCGTACATTTTGAACACCGTTTATTTGCGCATTTTTTTGCGAGAGCGCAACAGCACGTTCATTGATATCCATCATAAAAACGGTACGGTCTGGGTTTGTTTTGGCAATCGATAATCCGATCGGCCCGTACCCACACCCCACATCAAAAATCGCACCATCAATATCAGGCATTTGAAAAGCATCTATTAAAACACGGGATCCAAAATCTACTTCGCTTTTACTAAATACACCTGCATCCGTTTCAAAGGAAAACATATGCCCTAACAACTTAAATGTCCAGTGACGAGGTTTACTCTCAGTTTGAGGCTTACTCGTATAATAGTGATCTGACATTTTCACGCCTCCTCAGAATGAAGAAAAAAGCTCGCCACAATGACGAGCTTTCCTTTTGTTTAAAAGTAACGCGAGATTACTTAACTTCTACAGATGCGCCAACTTCTTCAAGTTTAGCTTTGATTTGATCAGCTTCATCTTTAGAAACGCCTTCTTTAAGAGCTTTAGGAGCGTTATCTACTACTTCTTTAGCTTCTTTAAGACCTAAACCAGTGATTTCACGAACCACTTTGATTACTTTAATTTTTTCAGCACCAGCTGATGCTAATACTACGTCAAACTCAGTTTTTTCTTCAGCAGCGCCAGCAGCAGCACCTACTACTGCTACAGGAGCAGCAGCTGTTACACCGAATTCTTCTTCGATAGCTTTTACTAAATCGTTTAATTCAAGAACTGTCATAGCTTTGATAGCTTCTAAGATTTGCTCTTTGTTCATTATAATTTCCTCCTAAATGGATAATGTTTTATTGTTGCGGATCATGCCGCAGAAGTTATAGTGCGTACGAAATTACGCGCCTTGTTCTTCTTTTTGTTCTGCAACAGCTTTTGTTGCAAGTGCGAAGTTGCGCACTGGAGCTTGAAGTACAGATAAAAGCATAGAAAGAAGACCATCGCGTGATGGAAGTTCTGCAAGTGCTTTAACATCTTCAACAGAAGAGATTGTACCTTCAATAATACCTGCTTTAATTTCTAAAGCTTCATTTTTCTTAGCGAACTCGTTGATGATTTTAGCAGGAGCTACAACATCTTCATTTGAGAACGCAATTGCGTTAGGACCAACTAATACGTCATTGATTCCTTCAAGACCAACAGCTTCAGTAGCACGACGCGTTAAAGTGTTTTTATAAACTTTGAACTCAACGCCAGCTTCACGAAGTTGTTTACGAAGTTCAGTTACTTGCGCAACGTTAAGACCACGGTAATCCACAACTACTACAGAAGCAGCATTTTGGAATTTCTCAGTAATCTCTTGAACTTGTGCTTGTTTGTTTTCGATAACTTTGCTCATGATGACACCTCCTATTAGAATGGGTCATTTATACCGACAAAAGAAAAGCCTCTGGGTCAAATAGACACAGAGGCTGAAAGTCATCATCTTTAAAATAAGAATCCGAATTCCGCTGTCCTCGGTAGGATCATTAAGTGACAAGTCACTCCTACTGTCTACGGTACAAATGGATGATTCACAACAGCAACCATCTTATCATAGATAGACAGCGCCGTCAACAGATTTATATAAAAACTTTAATTATTTTACTACTACACTTGAAGCGTCAACTTTAAGAGCTGGACCCATTGTAGTTGTAACGTTTACAGACTTCATGTAAGTACCTTTAGCAGCAGCAGGTTTTGCTTTTTGCACTACATCAAATACAGTTAAGAAGTTTTCTACTAAATTTTCTGTAGAGAAAGAAACTTTACCGATAGGTGCGTGGATGATACCAGCTTTATCAGCACGGTATTCTACTTTACCAGCTTTAATTTCCGCGATAGCTTTTGTTACATCGAAAGTAACTGTACCAGTTTTAGGGTTTGGCATTAAACCTTTAGGTCCTAATACACGACCAAGTTTACCAACTTCACCCATCATGTCAGGAGTTGCAACGATTACATCGAAATCGAACCAACCTTGTTGGATTTTTTGGATGTATTCTGCATCGCCTACATAGTCAGCACCAGCTGCTTCTGCTTCTTTAAGTTTTTCACCTTTAGCGAATACTAATACGCGTTGAGTTTTACCAGTACCGTTTGGTAACACTACTGCACCACGGATTTGTTGGTCGTTTTTACGAGTATCGATTCCTAGACGGAAAGCAACTTCTACAGTAGCGTCGAAGTTCACTGTGCTAGTTTTTTGAGCAAGTTCGATTGCTTCTTGAGCGCCGTATAGTGTGTTACGGTCGATTAATTTTGCTGCATCTTGCAGTTTTTTACCTTTTTTAGCCATTATATAATTCCTCCTTGATTGTGGTTATAGCGGATTTTACCTCCCACGAATAAAGGTTGCGCGTTCACAAAGAAACTCCGCAACCTTCCAAAAAACAAATACATCATCAAGTAATGGGATTAGTCTTCGATAACAATACCCATGCTTCGTGCAGTACCTTCAACCATTAACATAGCAGCTTCTACTGAAGCAGCGTTAAGGTCTGGCATTTTAGTTTCAGCGATTTCGCGAACTTTATCACGTTTAACCGTTGCCACTTTTTTACGATTTGGTTCACCAGATCCAGATTGGATACCAGCTGCTACTTTAAGTAGTACTGCTGCAGGTGGAGTTTTTGTAATGAAAGTGAATGAACGATCCTCGAATACTGAAATTTCAACTGGAATAATAAGACCAGCTTGGTCTGCAGTACGCGCATTGAATTCTTTACAGAATCCCATGATGTTCACACCCGCTTGACCTAATGCAGGACCAACCGGTGGTGCTGGGTTTGCTTTACCAGCAGGGATTTGAAGTTTAACAACTTTAATAACTTTTTTAGCCACGAGACACACCTCCTTAAGTCCGTGATGTGGTAATTGGGTTGCCCCTCCCACTCAATATCTGTCTGTCAGCTAAGTGCCGATAACATTAAAATTATCAATACAGATGTCAAACCAAAGTATGACAATCTGACCTAGAAATGATACCACTTTTAATTTTTTTAAGCAAGTAGTAATTATTAAAATCTGCGACATACGTCTTAGACATATGTCACCTTAGTTACAGAACTACATTTTTTGTATTTGCTCAAAATCTAGTTCCATAATAGTTTCGCGACCAAACATATCGACAGAAACTTTCACTTTTCCTTTTTCAGTATCAATTTCTTCAACACGTCCTTGGAAGTGAGCAAAAGGCCCTTCTAATACTTCTACTGCTTCTCCAACAGAAATATCAATCTCGACAATTTTATCAGTCATTCCCATTTGCTGAAGTAGACGATCCGCTTCTTCAGGTAACAAAGGTGTTGGCTTTGCACCACCACCAGATGAACCGATAAAGCCAGTTACACCTGGCGTATTACGTACAACATACCACGAATCATCTGTCATAATTAGCTCTACTAAAACATAACCTGGGAAAACTTTACGCATCATAGTACGCTTTTTCCCATCCTTCATTTCTGTTTCTTCATGTTCAGGTACGATAACACGGAAAATCTTATCTTGCATACCCATTGTTTCTACACGTTTCTCTAGGTTTGCTTTTACACGGTTCTCATATCCTGAATACGTATGAACAACATACCAATTTTTCTCCATAACTACTAGGACTTCTCGTCCGTCCCTCCCTTACTAAATCAATTACGCCTTGGCGTAATTGTGTCTGGATTTTGTATTGTGCTTGCACAATTGGTTCCTTCCAAAATCCGTGACATCTGCCAGCGGCTTTATCTTCATTCAGTCGGTGTTTGGACACCTACCAATAAGGAACTGCATTTGCATTCAACCTACCACTTTTAGAAGCAGGAATCTTCTACTGAATGATGATAAAAGTGAAAATGAATCACGATATGCTAAGCGCATTCTTTACTCTTTTCACAAACTGCTTATTAGAAAAACATAGCTTCCGCTAATAGCTAGCGAAAGCCCGATGATATATACCAAATCTAGCATAGTCATCTATCGCTACCCTCATACTATTCCTAGTAGCATACTTACACATATTGAGAATATTTTACTGCTGTTTACTTCATAAAACAAACGAAAAAACCCGTTTATTGTAATGACGGGCTATTTCAGAAGTATTAACATGCTATTTACTAAATTATAGATCTAAATACCAGCGGAATAATGATGAAATGCCTAAGTCTACTAACACAAAAAATAAAGCCATAATTACAACAGTTGAAATTACAACAACCGTATATTTCGTCAGTTCTTTACTTTTTGGCCAGCTTGTTTTGCGCATTTCCGACATTACATTGCTGAAAAAGCCTTTAATCTTGCCCATTCTAGCCTAACCTCCGAATCAATCATTTCTGTCTATTTACAAATCATTTTATAGCGTTTGTTTATGCACTGTATGTTCATTGCAATGCGAGCAAAATTTCTTTAATTCGAGGCGTACGGTTGAATCTCCCTTAGCTGGAAACGTATAATTTCTCGATCCGCATTTTTCGCAATTTAGAACGACTTTTTTTGCCATATAATCACCTTTTCGGCACTTTGTCTTTTTCCAGACTAACACCTATATTTGTCAATGTCAATAAAGGCATACAACCGCTAAGACATTTCTTCAAGAACTAAATGTCGCTCTAATTTACGCTTTACTCGTTGTAAAGCATTGTCAATAGACTTCACATGACGATCTAATTTCGCGGAAATTTCATGATAAGACTGTCCATCTAAGTATAGAGCTAACACTTGTAGCTCCAATTCACTTAAAATCTCACCCATCTTTTCTTCTAAGTAGTCAAATTCTTCTCTATGAATCATTAATTCTTCCGGATCATCCATAATAGCACCGGTTAACACATCCATTAATGTACGATCTGACTCCTCATCAAAAATAGGCTTGTCCAAAGACACGTAAGAATTTAGTGGTATATGCTTTTGTCTTGTAGCTGTTTTAATAGCCGTAATAATCTGTCTTGTAATACATAGTTCAGCAAAAGCTCGAAAAGAAGCAAGCTTATCTCCCTTAAAATCGCGAATGGCTTTATATAAACCAATCATGCCCTCCTGGACAATGTCTTCCTTATCTGCACCAATTAAAAAATAAGATCTAGCCTTCGCTCTCACTAACAAACGGTATTTCGTAATTAAATAATCCAACGCATCTGTATTACCTTGATGCACCATTTCAATAAGTTCTTCATCATTGAATCGTTCAAAATCTTGTGTCACTTGTACAATACTATTTTTAAACATGGTATCACCTCAGCCACAACAGATAATTAGGAACAGTATAACTGAATTGGAAAATATGCGTCAATCAATCATTTCAAACCACGCCGCCATTTTTCGAAGGCCAAAGCAACATCGGGCTTTAACTCTATGCGAGAAGGCGGCTTGCTATCCTGTTTTCTTTTCACATCATGAGAAATTTTATGCTGGATAATACCCATATCAATTTCTAGCTCTCTTGCCGATTTTCGCAGAGCACCATTACCAAAAATAACATTTTGCTCTGCCATATCAGAGGTTGCTACGTGAATCTGTACATTTCTAGCTTTTAGTTCGTGTGTCATTTTTTCAATACGTTCATCTGCTGTTTCGTTTTTCCGTGTATATATGACTTCGACATCATTTTCTAAATAAGTTTGCTCCACACCCGGTACAAGATGTGCGTCAAAAACTATAATTACGCGCCATCCGATAGCGGCCTTATACTCAGCCATAAGCTCAATCAATCTTCTACGGGCATCTTCAAAATTCGTATCTCGTAATGGCCGTAGCTCTTTCCAAGCTCCTATCATATTATAGCCATCAACAAGCAAAATGTCGTTCATTGTCAATCATTCGCTTCTTGACGTTTACGATACACTTCGTACATTAAGAGTGCAGCAGCTACCGATGCATTTAATGATGTGACATGCCCAACCATCGGTAAATGATATAAAAAGTCACATTTCTCTTTTAATAAGCGGCCCATCCCTTTGCCTTCACTACCAATAATAATCGCAAGCGGCAATGTTGCATCCATTTTACGATAGTCTGCAGAACCTTTGGCATCTGTACCTGCAATCCATACCCCTCGTTCTTTTAGCTCATCCACCGTCTGCGCTAGGTTATTTACACGCACAACAGGTACATGCTCAATCGCTCCAGTTGATGCCTTTGCCACTACAGCTGTTAAACTCACAGAACGGCGCTTCGGAATAATAATGCCGTGCGCACCTATCGCATCAGCAGTTCGCATAATAGAGCCTAGATTATGCGGGTCCTCTAGCTCATCCAAAATCAAGAAGAATGGATCTTCTTGTTTTTTTGCCGCCGCAGCAAATAAATCCTCTAGCTCTGCATATCTATATGCTGCAACAGAGGCAACTATTCCTTGGTGATTGGCATCCGATAATTGATCCACCTTTTTTTTCGGGACAAATTGAACGATGACTCCACGTTCTCGTGCTAAATCTAGAAGTTCATTAACCCCTGATTTTTTCACACCTTCTGCAATCCATACTTTATTCATATCGCGGCCTGAACGAAGTGCTTCTAACACTGGGTTTTTACCGGCAATAATTTCACCATTTTGCTCTGCCATTAATTCGACACTCCTTTCGATTCCTCGATTATTTGAATAGCGTATGCAATGATTGCATACACGCGTTCTAATTCATTTAATAAATATAAACTACCAAGCACAGCCTCAAAGCCTGAGCTATTACGGTATGTTTGAACATCTGTATTTTTTGGCACAGAACCGGATTTGGCATTGCGTCCACGACGGAACACAGCCAACTCCTCCTCTGTTAAAAAGCCTTCATCCATCATTCGATGTACAATCATAGATTGCGCCTTCGCTGATACGTAACGTGTCGCTTCTCTATGAAGTGTATTAGGTTTGACACGGCCGGCACGTAGCAAATGCTCTCGTATCTTTTGTTCTAATACTGCGTCTCCCATATAGGCTAACGCTAATGCATTCAATTGCTTAACATCTTCGTTGCGGAGTTTATCCAAGTTACTTACCCTCGTTTCCATCTAGTTCCTTGTCGCGTATCTTCTAAAATGATACCTTGCGCTTGCAAATGGTCACGAATTTCATCTGAACGAGCAAAATCACGATTTTTACGAGCTTCTACACGCTCCTGCAAAAGTGCTTCAATTTCTTCGTCTAATAACTCTTCTTCTTTTGCGAATTCAATACCTAAGACGTCACCTAACACCTCAAAAGTTTCAGTAAAACTCAATAATACTTTTTCATCAGTATTCGTTTCATTTAAATAAATATTGGCGATACGTGCTAATTCAAATAATACAGAAATAGCATTAGCTGTATTAAAGTCATCATCCATTGCTTCTTCAAATTGAGCTTTTTGTTCAGCAATTTTTTCAAGCCATTCTTCTGAGTGATCGCCTAAGCTCGCCGTTGCTGTTAAACGATGTTTCACATTGTTGTAGGCAGTACGAATTCGTTCTAACCCATTTGCGGCTGCATCTACTAAATCCTTTGCAAAGTTAATCGGATGACGATAATGCACAGAAAGCATAAAGAAGCGTAGAACTTGTGGGTCAATTTGTTTACGAATATCATTAACGAGTATAAAATTACCGAGGGATTTGGACATTTTTTCATTATCAATATTAATATACCCATTGTGCATCCAATAACGCGCAAATGTTTTATCATTATGAGCCTCAGATTGTGCAATTTCATTTTCATGATGCGGGAATGTTAAATCTTGCCCACCAGCATGAATATCAATAGTATCTCCTAGATGCTCACGCGCCATTACTGAGCATTCAATATGCCAACCTGGACGTCCTTTGCCCCAAGGACTTTCCCAGTAAATTTCGCCTGGCTTCACAGCTTTCCATAGAGCGAAATCTAACGCATCATCTTTTTTCTCGCCTGCTTCTATACGAGCACCAATTTTTAAATCATCCACCGATTGATGAGATAATTTACCATAACCATTAAATTTACGAGTTCGATAATAAACATCACCAGCTGACTCATAAGCATAGCCTTTATCGATTAAAACTTGAATAAATTGAATGATATCATCCATATGCTCTGTGACGCGTGGATGCACATCTGCTTTCTTGCAGCCTAACGCTGTAACATCTTCAAAATATGCGGCAATAAAGCGCTCCGTTAATTCATGGACTTCTTCTCCAAGTTCGTTTGCAGCCTTAATAATTTTGTCGTCCACATCTGTGAAATTTGAAACAAATTTCACATCATAGCCTTTGTATTGAAAATAACGACGCACTGTATCGTAAACAATTACAGGTCGTGAATTCCCGATATGAATATAGTTATAAACTGTCGGGCCACAAACGTACATTTTTACTTTGCCTTCTTCCAGCGGTACGAAAGTTTCCTTTTGTCGTGTTAATGAGTTGAAAATTTGAATACTCATTGTGCTTCTCTCTCCTTTTGTAAGCGTTCGATTTCCTGATGCAATGCTGCAATCTGCTTCTCGAAAGCTTGACAACGTTCTTCTACAGGGTCAGGAATATTTTGATGGTCTAGTTTTTTCTCTAAACGGACTCCATCCTTAATCACTATTTTACCAGGAATACCGACAACTGTAGCATTTGGTGGCACTTCTTTTAAAACAACTGAGCCTGCACCAATTTTACTATTTTCACCAATTGTAATAGAACCTAAAACTTTTGCACCTGTTGCAACTAGTACATTATCCTCTAAAGTCGGATGGCGTTTTCCCTTTTCTTTTCCTGTCCCACCTAAAGTTACACCTTGATACAACGTTACATTATCACCAATCTCACATGTTTCACCAATGACAACGCCCATCCCGTGGTCAATAAAGAAACGTCGACCGATTTTCGCTCCAGGATGAATTTCAATTCCAGTAAAGAAGCGACTAATTTGTGAAATGGTACGGGCTATAAAATAAAAACGCTTTTTAAAGAACCAATGGGCAACTCGATGTGCCCAAGTAGCGTGCAGACCTGAGTATGTTAGTATCACTTCGAGTACACTGCGTGCTGCTGGATCATTCTCAAAAATTGTTTCTACATCTTCCTTCATTCTTTTAAACACAAAAAGCTCCCCCTTTTCATTTTGATCTGCCTTGACCCTTTGAAAACCCCACACAAATCAACTGCATCCCTGGCCTTTAAACTCTAGCTGACGTTGATTTCACCACAGAGTTAGTCGAGCAGAACTTAGCGCATCCATCGCTTCAAGTCACATGTCCAGAAAATAAAAAAGCGCCCCTATCATCCCAAAAAGGAATGACAGAGACGCTAAATTTGCGCGGTTCCACTCTGATTGAAGGCGAATGCCTTCCACTCTGGACGTTCTGTAACGGGAACGAATCGATAAAGCCTACTATTTGTTCAGCTTTATGCTCAAAGGTGCATTTCAGTTTTGCCTAGGCTCAGACCACTTTCAGCCGGTGATGGTCCTCTCTATAGAGCATGCGCCACTTACTTCTCCTTATCAACGCTTTCTCAATGTAAATCCATTTTACAACGAACTAACAAATTGTCAATCAATTTCTACTTATTGCGCAAATTTTTCTACACGATCAATTGTTTTCTGTTTACCAATTAAGCAAATCGCGTTCGGAAGTTCTGGACCGTGCGTTTCACCCGTCGTTACAACACGAATTGGCATAAATAGATTTTTACCTTTGTGACCTGTTTCTTTTTGAACAGCTTTAATAGCCGCTTTGACAGTATCAGGCGTAAATTCCTCTAAACCTTCAAGCTGTACTTTAAATGCAGCCATTACCTCAGGTACTTGCTCACCAGCTAAAACTGCTTTTGCTTCTTCATCATATTCAATATGATCGTTAAAGAATAGGCGAGATAGTTCTACAATTTCAGCACCAAAGCTCATTTGATCATGATAAAGTGCGATTAAATCTGTAGCCCATGCACGTTCTTCTTCCGTTAACTCTTCTGGTAATAAACCAGCTTTTTGTAAGTGTGGTAAAGATAATGCCACTACTTCTTCTGAAGATAATTTTTTAATGTATTGGTTATTCATCCAAGTAAGCTTTTGCTTATCGAACATAGATGGTGATTTTGAAAGACGTTTTTCATCAAAGAGTTTAATAAATTCTTCTTTTGAGAAAATCTCTTCTTCCCCTTCAGGCGACCAGCCAAGTAAAGCGAAGAAGTTGAACATCGCTTCAGGTAGGTAGCCTAAATCTTTATATTGTGTGACGAATTGAATAATTGATTCATCACGTTTTGATAATTTTTTACGGTTTTCATTAATGATTAATGTCATATGACCAAAGCGTGGATATTCCCAGCCAAATGCATCAAAAATCATCATTTGTTTCGGTGTATTCGATAAATGCTCTTCACCACGGAATACATGCGAAATTTCCATAAAGTGATCATCTAGCACTACCGCATAGTTATACGTTGGGATACCGTTTGCTTTAACAAGAACCCAGTCACCAATATCTTTTGACTCAAATGTTACTTGTCCACGTACTAAATCTTCAAATTCATATGTTACATTTTCTGGTACACGCATACGAATTGTATATTGTTCACCAGCAGCTTCTTTAGCCGCAACTTCCTCTGCTGATAAATGGCGACAAGTACCATCATAAGTTGGAGCTGCAACACCTCGTGCTTTTTGTTCTTCACGAGACGCTTCTAATTTCTCAGAAGAACAGAAGCATTTGTAAGCTAAGCCTTGCTCTAATAGCTTTTCAGCGTGTTCTTTATAAATATCAAGACGCTCCATTTGGCGATAAGGTGCATATGGTCCACCAATATCGATCGACTCATCATACTCAATACCTAACCATTTTAAGTTATCTAGCTGAGATGCTTCTCCGCCCTCTACATTACGCTCAATATCTGTATCCTCAATACGCACGATGAATTTACCGTTATGATGTTTTGCATATAAATAGTTAAATAACGCTGTACGCGCTCCACCGATATGTAAGAAACCAGTAGGGGATGGCGCGTAACGAACACGAACTTCTTTCGCCATAATTAAAAGCCTCCTAAATTTTCGATCAAAAAATTGACTTTGTTCATTTTACCACTCTGTTACAGGAAATAAAAGCGCTGAGAGCCTGCTTTTATTTCTTCATCAATAGGATTGTCGCCATCGCAGCAATCCCTTCCTCGCGACCTGTAAAACCTAAACGCTCCGTTGTTGTTGCTTTAACATTCACTTGAGAAGGCTCTGCATGAAGCAATTCAGCAATTCGATTTTGCATTTGTTCAATATATGGCGCCATTTTCGGACGTTGTGCCATAATCGTACAATCCACATTACCTAAAACATAGCCCTTATCCTCAACAATCTTCCAAATATGCTCTAATAACTTCGCTGAATCAGCATCCTTGAACGCGGGATCTGTATCTGGGAAATGACGACCGATATCTCCCTCGCCAATAGCCCCTAACGCTGCATCTGTTACAGTGTGTAATAAAACATCTGCATCTGAATGCCCTACTAACCCTTTTTCATGAGGGATTGTTATACCACCAATAATTAATGGACGCCCTTCTTCAAATGCATGCACATCAAATCCTTGTCCCACTCGAAACATATGATTTTGAGACTGTCTAATAAGATAAATAAAATAATAAAGTCCACCAACTGAAGCTCATTTACCTCAAAAATATGCAGACTTAAAAAGCTTCTATTCAGCTTATAAGGCAGCCTCATTCACCTTCCTTCACTTTTATATTTACTCTATATTATACCCTCACATTTTAACATATTTCCTAGGAAATGAGTGTCTCGACAAAGCTATATATAATTTTTGGTTCTCTTTCTCCTCGCATTTTTTTGTTATGCTAATATTAGTCTAATAAACTAAGGCGGTGTAGGAATGAACATCAATACTTTTGAAAAGCAGTTTAAAAAAGTAATTGTCCAACGTGGGCACGATTATTATGTAAAAGATCATGTCATTGATATCATGCAAATTGACAATAGCCATTGGCAGGCTAAGGTTGAAGGAACTGAACCGTATACTGTAGATGTCGTCATCACATCAAATGGCGATATTACATATGCGAATTGTGACTGCCCTTACGATGATGATTGCAAGCATATGGCCGCTGTGCTATACGCGATTAAGGAACAGCTTAACAATCCATCTGTACCGGTATCTAGATCATCTAAAGCCAAAAAATCAACATTACAGCAATTACTAACAACACAAACTAAAGAAAATTTGATAAGCCTAATTCTAACAGTTGGAAAAAACTCCCCTATTTTTTTGCAAGAATTAGAAATGCGGCTAATGGAGCCAGCAGATATAGTAAAGGCCGCTAAAAAAATAATTGTCCAGCATCTAAAAAGTGGGCAAGAGGGACGCAGCGGTTTTATCCCACGTCATCGGGCATCGAAAGCGGTAAAAGGGATCATCACAACACTTCAACAAGCAGAGGAGCTTATCGACAAAGAGAATTATATTACAGCTATTAAGCTTAGTTTTCTGTGCTTCCAATATACATTAGAGGCACTACAATATGGTGATGATTCCGATGGTCATTTCGGTGATGCCATTAATGAAAGTCTTGAATTAATTAGTCAGGCGATTGAAGAAGGAGCAAGCCTTTGGTCAAAAAAGCAGTATGAAACAGTATATGAACTTGTTATTCAAAAAGCAATGCAACACGAGTTAAATGGTTGGATAGACTGGCGAATTCATTTGCTCCACGCCTGTGTTCCTCTTTGTTTGTATGATGCGATTGAAGAGCAGTTTAAAACCCTTATTCATTCAATGGAAAGTACATCAGATGATTGGCATGCACAATATATTAATAAAGAGTTAAAACAGGTTGAGCTTCACTTATTACAGAATAAATACAGTAGTAAAGAAGTAGAGGCATTTTTGGAGAAGCATATCGAGGACTACCATATGCGTGAACAACTTATTCAATCTGCTATTAACCATGGCGAATATGAAAAAACATTACAATTGACAGCGGATGGGTTCCAGCAAGATCAACAACTTCCTGGCATTGTGAGCATGTGGCAACGCTATGCTTTTATAGCTCATCAGCATTTAGGGCATACAGAAGAAATGCGCGAATTGGCTTTAAAACTATTGCAAACGGGTGAATATGATTTTTACGAGGAATTCAAAGCTCTTCACTCTTCCGAACAATGGCCGGAGGTTCTAGAAGAATTATTAAATAGCCTTACCAATTCGCACTTATATGCAAGGCTTATTGTAGAGGAACAACAAACTAAACGTATTCTAGACTATTGCAAAGAATACCCAACACGAATAGAGCACTATTATCAATTCATTAAAGAGCAGTATTATGAAGAAGTTTGTGCACTCTTCATTGACGCCATCACTATCGATGCTCAATCTTCCGCTAATCGAAAAAATTATAAAGCTGTCTGCCGTTCTATCAATATTATGCGTAAGGCTGGCTATGCCGTCGAAGCAGAGCAATTGATTTTAGACTTACTACAAGCGTATCCAAAACGCCGTGCTTTTATGGAGGAATTAAAGAGTATTATGAAATAGTAAAGAGTTGCTTAACAGCTTTACACTTTGAGGAATTGAGTCATTTAAGAACATTGCTGAAAGAAGTTAAAATAAAATCCCGTAAGAAGTTATAGTGCTACTTCTTTACGGGATTTTGTATAGCTGCTCTTTTATTTACCTATGGGTGTCACTTCAATTACTCTCATACGAAGCACGTTTACGCAATATCGCTTCACCGAAGACTAAATCCTCTTGTGTCGTCATCTTTACATTCTCGTAGCTGCTTTCCACAATATGGACCTCATGGCCGAGACGTTCAACAAGCATTGCTTCATCGGTACCAAGGAAACCTACCTTCTCAGCGACATCCTCTGCCTCTACAATCAAATCAAATTGAAATGCTTGTGGAGTTTGAATCATCCATAAACTTTCTCGATCAATCGTCTCTTCAATAACACCATCATGTACTTTTTTCATCGTATCCTTCGCACGAACTCCCGCAATCGCAGCGCCAAATTTATGCGCACTTTGTACAAGACTCGCAATAATGTCATGCGTGATAAATGGACGCGCAGCATCATGCACAAGCACAATTTCGACCTGCTTCATTTCTTTCATGCACGAATGGACGGAATGCTGCCGTTCTGCACCACCATCAGGTAAACCTTTAACTTTAGTAATTCCATACCCCTCTAGCATTTCTTGAATAAATACACGCTCTTCTGGCTTCACAGCAAGCCAAATACCTGTACACTGGCTGTCCTGTTCAAATACCTCCAGTGTGTGTATGAGGATCGGTTTTTCTAAAAGATTTAAAAACAACTTATTTTGCCCTGCACCCATTCGCTTTCCGCTTCCCGCAGCAGGCAACACTACTTCATATTGCACATTTCCCACTTCCTAGTCATCCTTTGGTTTAGCAAAAATCATACGACCTGCTGATGTTTGAAGAACACTCGTTACAGTTACCGTAATTGCCTGTCCTATATAGCTACGTCCACCTTCAACAACGATCATTGTGCCATCATCTAAATAAGCAACCCCTTGATTATGCTCTTTACCATCTTTAATGACCATCACTTGCATATCCTCGCCTGGAATAACGACAGGCTTTACTGCATTTGCTAAATCATTGATGTTTAGCACTTTAACGTGGTGGAGCTCACAAACTTTGTTAAGGTTAAAGTCGTTTGTAACAATTTGTGTATCGTTACCCCTTTTCTTTGCAAGACGTACTAGCTTTAAGTCAACCTCTTGCACATCCTCAAAGTCCTCTTCAGTAATCTCAACATTCGTCGTACGCTCATCTTGTAATTTCTTTAAAATATCTAAACCACGACGACCTCTTGTACGCTTTAATGTATCCGAAGAATCAGCAATATGCTGAAGCTCAGTAAGGACAAATTGGGGTACAACTAGTGTACCTTCTATAAAGCCGGTTTCAGAAATATCTGCAATACGACCATCAATAATAACACTAGTATCTAACAGTTTATAGTTTCCTCGTGCTTCTTGCGGCTCTACACCTTCTGTTAATTTTTTCTTCATATTGTTACCACGTAACGTAAATAGCTGGATTAATTCATCTCGCTTTTTAAAGCCTACACGGAACCCTAAATAACCAAGTACAAATGACAGTATAACTGGTAAAACCTTTGTAAATTTCGGTAAATCAATACTATCAATTGCAAAGCCTAAGAAATAAGCAACGATTAATCCGATAATAAGCCCAAGTGTTCCAAATAATAAATCCCCAACAGGTACTTTAAATAACACTTCTTCCATCCAGCTAATGAGCCTTACAAAATAATCTGAAAAGGCAAACGATAATGTAAACAGTAAAAGCGCTCCTAAAGCTACTGATACGTAAGGATTATCCAGCCAAGGATTAGATGATAAATGAAGCAATTCGTATAATGGCGGTAAGAAAACAAGGCCTAATGCTCCTCCAATCAGTAAAAAAGCAATTTGAACAAATTTTTTCATAAACTGTCACCTCCTATTTTTAATATATAATTATACATAGTTTACTGTAGAAAATCTTTTATGAACCCATCAATCCCTCTTATTTTAATTGATCATTTCGATTCTAATGAATTGAAATCCTTCACACTAAAATTAGAAATGCCCTTTAGTGTTCACTGGGCATTAAACAAGCCTTTCTACAGACATTATTTTAGACGCCACTTTCCCTCTTTGAGTTTCCTACCGCCTATCTATGAATTCCAACCTACTCTTGCAATTAAAAGTGCATGTTAGAACATTGTCCAACATGCACAAGCTTATTTATAGCTCTCTAAAGCAAGCATTCAATGCATCTTTGATCGTTTCCACACCAACTATCTCAATACCTTGTGGGAAATCCCATCCACCGATATTCGAAGCCGGTATGAAGGCCCGTTTAAATCCGAGCTTTGCTGCCTCAATCACACGTTGTTCAATACGAGATACACGACGCACCTCGCCTGTCAAACCTACTTCCCCAATAAAGCAATCTGTTGCTCTGACAGCTTGATCTTTAAAACTTGAAACGATGCTTGTCAACACCGCTAAATCAATTGCAGGCTCATCAAGCTTCACGCCACCAGCAACTTTAATATATGCATCCTGAGCCTGTAGCATGAGGCCCATTCGCTTTTCAAGGACTGCCATAAGTAGTTGCACACGGTTTTGATCGACACCCGTTGCCATTCGTTTCGGGTAATTAAAGCTTGTTGGTGTTACAAGCGACTGAATTTCAACTAGAATTGGCCGTGTACCTTCCATCGAGGCTACAATCGTTGACCCTGCCGCCCCCTGTGAACGCTCCTGTAAAAACAACTCAGACGGGTTTAACACTTCCTTTAAGCCCCCTTGAAGCATTTCAAAGATAGCAATTTCATTCGTAGAGCCAAAGCGGTTTTTTTGGCTGCGTAAAATACGGTGATTATGATGTCGTTCTCCTTCAAAATACAATACCGTATCAACCATATGCTCCAAAATACGTGGCCCTGCAATTTGTCCCTCTTTTGTTACATGTCCCACTAAAAAAATTGCAATTCCCTTTGTTTTTGCAATTCGCATAAGTTCTGCGGTACATTCACGCACTTGTGATACACTACCAGGTGCACTCGTTACCTCCGGATGAAAAACAGTTTGAATAGAATCGACAATAACGAACTTTGGCTGCACATCGTCAATAGTCTGATTTAAAAACTCTAAGTTCGTCTCAGAGTATATATATAGCTCCTGTGATACCACTCCTAAACGTTCTGCACGTAGCTTTATTTGACGGATAGATTCCTCACCAGAAATATAGAGCACACGATGTCCCTTATTCGATAGCAACGCAGATACTTGTAATAATAACGTCGACTTCCCAATCCCAGGATCTCCTCCAATTAACACAAGAGAACCCGGCACGATGCCGCCACCTAACACTCGGTTAAGCTCACCCATTTCTGTTGCCACTCGTGATTCCTCAGCAGCTTCAATCTGCATAATAGGGAGAGCCTTTTGGGTAACAGTAGCAGAATGTTGGAATGCCCCACGTGGCCCCTTTGCAACGACCTCCACCTCTTCAACCATCTTATTCCATTCTCCACATCCCGGACATCTTCCCATCCATTTTGCGGATTCATAGCCACAGCTTGAGCATACAAATTTTGTTTTTTTCTTTGCCAAATTGCATCCACCTCGAATATTTGTTCTTATATTTATTATTGTACATAAAAAAAGACAGCTTGGCACTTAAAGCCTCGCTGTCTTTTTGAATTGTATGTGGGAGAATTACTTAGAAGTAGAAACTCCCTCTTTTTTCTTCACAACAAACTCATCATTCACGTAATCAATGATAACTTGGTTACCCTTCTCTACATTGCCTTTTAGCAGTTCTTCCGATAAACGATCTTCTACTTGTTTTTGCAATGCACGACGTAGTGGACGGGCACCGTATTGAGGATCGTAGCCTTCCTCTGCAATTTTCTCTAGAGCAGAATCCGTTAACTCTAACGAAATGTCTTGCTCTTTCAGACGTTTTGTTAAAGCATTCGCCATCATCGCTACGATTTCTTTTAAATGTTCTTTTTCTAGTGAGTGGAAGACGATCATTTCGTCGATACGGTTTAAGAATTCTGGGCGGAATGCTTTTTTCAATTCCTCCAGCATTGTACCCTTCATATCTTTATACTTCGTATCAGTACTACCTACGTTGAAACCAAGGTTTTTACGATATTTTAAAGCATCTGCACCAACGTTTGATGTCATAATAACAACCGTGTTGCGGAAATCTACCACTCGACCTTTAGAATCTGTTAAACGGCCATCTTCAAGGACTTGAAGTAAGATATTGAAAACATCTGGATGAGCCTTCTCAATTTCATCTAGTAATACTACTGAATACGGTTTACGACGAACTTTTTCTGTTAGTTGACCGCCATCATCAAAGCCTACATAGCCTGGAGGTGAACCAACTAAACGTGAAGTTGAATGTTTTTCCATGTACTCAGACATATCAACGCGAATCATTGCGTCCTCATCGCCAAACATAACCTCAGCTAATGCTCTAGCAAGCTCTGTTTTACCAACCCCAGTAGGGCCTAAGAAAATAAATGAACCAATTGGTCGTTTCGGATCTTTTAAGCCCGCTCTTGCACGACGAATTGCGCGAGAAATTGCTTCTACTGCTTCTCCTTGACCTACAACTCGTTTATGCAACTCTTCTTCAAGCTGTAATAACTTAGAAGATTCTTCTGAAGCAATTTTTGATACTGGAATTCCAGTCCACATAGATACTACCGCTGCTACATCATCCACTGTAACTTTTGACTCGGCTTTACCCTGTTCTTCCTTCCAATTTTTTCTCGTAGCTTCAATTTCATCTTTTAGCTTTTGCTCTGTATCTCTTAATGACGCTGCCTTTTCAAATTCCTGACCTGAAACAGCTGCATTCTTTTCAGAGCGCACATTTTCAAGCTTATCTTCAAGCGCCTTTAAGTTTGGTGGTACTGCGAATGAGCGTAAGCGTACTTTAGAACCCGCCTCATCGATTAAGTCAATCGCCTTATCTGGTAAAAAACGATCAGAAATATATCGGTCACTCATTTTTGCTGCCGCTTCAATTGCTTCATCTGTAATTTTCACACGGTGATGTGCTTCATAACGATCACGTAAGCCTTGAATAATTAGAATCGCTTCTTCTACTGTTGGCTCATCAACTTGAATTGGTTGGAAACGGCGCTCTAATGCCGCATCCTTCTCAATATATTTGCGATACTCATCTAATGTCGTTGCACCAATACATTGAAGTTCGCCACGTGCTAAAGATGGTTTTAAAATATTTGAGGCATCAATGGCACCTTCTGCACCACCTGCACCGATCAATGTATGCAATTCATCGATAAATAAAATAACATTTCCTGCTTGGCGAATTTCATCCATCACTTTTTTCAAGCGATCCTCAAACTCACCACGATATTTTGTTCCAGCAACAACTGTCCCCATATCAAGTGTCATAACACGTTTATCACGAAGAATTTCTGGCACTTCATTATTAATAATTTGCTGTGCTAAACCTTCAGCAATAGCTGTTTTACCAACACCTGGCTCCCCTATTAATACTGGGTTATTTTTTGTACGGCGAGATAGAACCTCGATAACACGTGTAATTTCCTTGCTTCGACCAATGACCGGATCTAAAGTGCCTTCACGAGCAATTTGCGTTAAATCACGCGCAAGGCTATCTAATGTTGGTGTATTGGCAGCCTGTGCAGCTTGTTGACCAGATTGAGCATTATCGTTATTGCCTAATAACAATAGCACTTGCTGACGAGCCTTATTCAATCCGACACCTGCATTATTTAATACACGGGCCGCTATACCTTCACCTTCACGAATAAGCGCTAATAGTAAATGCTCTGTGCCGATATAGGAATGACCTAATTTACGTGATTCATCGACTGATAGTTCTATTACTTTTTTAGCTCGAGGCGTGTAATGGACTATTGGACCAACATCCTCTTTACCTTTTCCTACAAGCTCTTCAATACCTGCTTCAATCATTTGAGGACTAATATCAATGGCTTCTAATGCTTTCGCAGCAATACCGCCACCTTCACGGATAAGCCCTAATAGAATATGCTCTGTTCCAATTGATTCGTGTTTCCAACGAATTGCCTCTTCTTGTGCAAGCTGTAATACTTTTTGCGCGCGTTGTGTAAAACGATTAAACATCAAATGAATCCTCTCCTTTTCCCCGAATAATAGGCTTACTCATATTTTCTCGAGATAGTGCCTCACGAAGCATTTCAGCTCGTACGCGATCTCGCTCAGCAGGCGGCAAAACATCCCCTGCATAATTCTGTAAAAATCCAGGCTGCATACTGACTACACATTCATTTAATTTGGTCGCTTTAATACCTTCAATTAACTGTAAATCTACCCCTAAACGAACATTGGATAGACAGGTAGCCGCTTCCTCACTCGTTAAAATTCGAGCATGTGTTAAAGTACCTAAAGCACGGTATACACGGTCTTCTAAGGCAAGTTCTGCTTTTTCCATTAACTTGCCTCTTGCATGCCGTTCTTTTTGAATTATTTTTTCAGCGACACTTTCGATGTCCGCTAAAATATCTTCCTCTGTTTTCCCTAGTGTAATCTGATTTGATACTTGGTAAACATTCCCTATATTTTCGCTACCCTCTCCATATATTCCTCTTACCGTCATTCCTAATCTCGTCATTGCATTCATGATTTGGTTCATCTGACCCGTAAGTGTAAGGGCTGGCAGGTGCATCATGACGGATGCTCGCAAACCAGTACCAATATTTGTCGGGCAACTTGTTAAATAACCAAATGTATCTCGAAATGCATAAGGCAAAGCTTTCTCTAAGGCACGATCGATTTTATTGGCCTGCTCGTAAGCCTTTTGAAGTTGAAAACTCGCTGTCATACATTGAATGCGTAAATGGTCTTCTTCGTTCACCATAATGCTAGTTGATTCGTCATCTGATAAGAGCATGGAACCATCTCGCTCTTTCTTTGCAAGCTGAGGACTAATTAAATGTTTTTCTACAAGTATTTGACGCTGTAAAGACGTTAAATCTTTAATAGCAAAATATGAATAATTTTCTCGAAGTTCTGTACTGTCCTTTATTGCATGTGTAACTGCCTGTTCCACCTGTAATGCTTCATCCTCTGTAAAGGCTAATGGAAAGCGATAACCATCTAGATTTCGAGCAAGGCGGATGCGTGTACTAATGACAATATCTGAATAATCGTCCTCCACACTCATCCAAATTGGTGTAGCACGTTCTAAAAACGGTTCAATCATCACGACACATCACCACCTTCAAATTGTAGCTGCTTCTCAAGTTCCCTCACTTCATCACGAAGCTTAGCTGCCTCTTCAAATTGTTCTTCATCTACAGCAATCCTCATACGTTTACGAATATCTTCAATTTGCTTTTTGATGACATGAATATTATTTCGAGCACCAGGCATTTTCCCTATATGTTGAGGACCAGCCTGTATACGGTTAAAGAGCTTCGGTAAGTGCTCGCTAAAGGTGTCATAGCAGCTAGGGCATCCAAATTTACCTTCTTTTAAAAACTGTTTATACGTAAATCCACATTGTGGACATGTTTGCGGTTGTGGTTGTGCTTGCTGTTTTTCACCCACTTTTTGTTGCTGCCATGTAGGTGAGCCAAACCAATTGGATAATAGCTGTTGAATAGATATTGGCTCTTGCTTAAATTCAGCATGAAATGGATGGAACTGCGAGGCGCAGACGTCACAATAATGGTGCTCCACCTTTTGGCCACTTTGAACTTGTGTTACGGTAACTGTCGCATTACGCTGCTTACAATGTTCGCATATCATTTCCATCACCTCTTTTATTTTTGCTGTTCATATTTAATCGTTGTTAGCATCGCTCTCAAAATTTTTGCTCGAATGTTATCCCGTAACGGGAGTTGCAAATCTATAGTTGAGCGATCAACTGCTGCTAACATTATTTTCGCTTCTCGCTTTGAAATTACCTGCTCATCAATTAGTCGATAAACTAAATCTTCTGCCATTGTTTGCGATGCCCCACCGTCTATTTGCCTGAGGACATCATCGATTAGATCAATTTGTGAATTCGCGCGGACACGTAAAATTCGAATGTATCCACCACCACCACGTTTGCTTTCAACAAGGTACCCTCGTTCGGCAGTAAATCTTGTATTAATTACATAATTTATTTGTGAGGGCACGCATTGAAATTTATCTGCAATTTCACTACGTTTTATTTCAATATGCCCTTCTCCACCTAATTCAAGTACTTGCTTTAAGTAGCCTTCTATGATGTCTGATATATTACGCATTTTAGGAATACACCTCGCTTACTCCACTGACTTTGACTATCTTTGACTTTCTTTGAGTATATTATACAAAACGCTTGAAAATAATTGCAATTAATTCGCACACAGAAAAAATCAAGCGGCTGTCCTTAGCTATAAGATACCCTTTTCAGCAATAGAAAAAACGCAAGCATATGCAACTAGCATATACTTGCGTCTATAAAAATTATACCCAGCGACCAACAATTGGATAACGCCAAGACTCATCAGATAGAGCCTTCACAATACCGATAATTGGCGCAATAAAATACATAATACCAAAAACAATTACGAACGGTATGCCAATGATTAGGAAGCTTAAAATACCCGAAATCGTAAGTAATACCACCATCACAACTTGGAACAATAAGGCTTGCACAGCAATACTCTTTATCTCTTCATCCGAGCCAATTAAGAAAAATATAATTGGTACTAACCATGGCGCAAAAAACGCACTTGCGTGTATGATTACCTTAGACCATTTAGTTTCCATTTATATCAATCCTTCCATTTAATTTTTTTTATTTTATGTACTACTCTTTACGGAAATTTGCTTTAAATAGTTTCAAATGTAAGCTGGATTTATAAATTTTTTTTGAAAGGCATGTGATACTCGATGGAGTTTAATAACAAACTTGCAAACGAATACGAAAAAGGTATTCGTCGCACACTACCTAGCTATGATGCAATGCTACGTTTAACACAAACCTTTTACCAATCTGCGTTACATGAAAAAGCTGAATTTTTAGTAGTTGGCTCCGGAAGCGGCAATGAAATTTTACAGCTCGCTGAGGAAAGACCTCATTGGTCATTTGTTGGCATTGATCCGTCAGAAGCGATGCTACAAATAGCTGGTGAACGTTTAAAATCCATACCTAATAATATTTCTTTATATCAAGGAACTATACTGGATACTCAGCTACCCGCAGTAAAGTTTGATGCAGCAAGCTGTGTATTAGTGCTTCATTTTATACAAGATGATCAAGAGAAGCTTGCAACATTAAAAGAAATAGCGAATAATTTAAAGCCTGGTGCCCCATTTGTCCTCGTCTCAAAATACGGGCAACCCGGTTCCTTAGAAACTGAGCTACAATTTGATTTATGGCGTGCTTATTGGCTGCAACATACAAAGCTATCACCATCAGACGTAGCGGAAATGGAGAAATCCATACGTTCTCTTTCATTTATGCTTGAAGAGGACATTTTATCACTATTACAACAGGCAGGCTTTACAAAACCATCTAGATTCTTTGCTACTACTTTGTTTGGCGGTTGGATATGTTTTAAAGAAAATATCTGATGAAGATATCTACACCTGTTAGGATAGAATGAACGAAAATTGAGGTGAATGCTGTGATACGCACAATTGGAATTACAAAAGGCCAAAAGCTTATAAAGGAATTTCCGCTTGAAGATATACACAAAAACGAATTTGAATGGTACTGGGTCGATTTTAATTGCCCGACTGATGAGGAAGAACTACTGTTAGATACATTTTTTCATTTTCATCCACTCGCTATAGAAGATTGTTTAATGCGTTTACAGCGGCCAAAGCTCGATTTTTATGATGATTTCCATTTCTTTGTTATCCAAAGAGTTAACGAAGAATTAATAGCTGAGGAAGTAAACATTTTTGTTTCTAATAAATTCATTGTCACATTTCATAAAAACGTAGCTCCGGAAATAGATCGAGTACAATTGATGTTAGAAAAACAGCCAAAGAATTGGGAACGCGGTACAGTATATTTAACATACCAGGTAATCGATAAAATCGTTGATAGCTATTTCCCACTTGTCTATAAGATTGAGGATCATTTAAATGCACTAGAAGATGAGCTTACCTATCAAAGTAACCCCAATGCTATGAAAGTTGTGTTTGAATTCCGTAGTGATTTGCTTGATCTGCGACGCACCATTTTACCAATGCGTGATCTATTATATCGTATCCTTAACTCTTACCGATTTTCACTTAAGAAATCAGAACGAGCTTATTTCGGAGATATTTACGATCATCTGCTTAAACTCACCGAAATGATCGAATCCAACCGTGAGCTCACAGCTGATATGCGTGATAGCTATATGGCGATGAGCTCTAGTCGCATGAATGGCATTATGATGACCTTAACAATTGTTTCAACAATCTTTATTCCTCTAACATTTATTGCTGGTGTTTATGGAATGAATTTTGACTATATGCCAGAGCTACACGGAAAATATAGCTACTTTATTGTACTCGCAATTATGATTCTTATTGTTTTATTTATGTTGGGAGTCTTTAAACTTAAAGGATGGTTCGGTTTATTTAAATCTTAAAAGTGATGTTGCTATAGCAATTCCTTCGGGACCAACGTCACAGATTGAAGCCAAACAATTAGCCAATTATTCTTTTGTCGACAAACGGAAGGCACCTTAGAAGAAATTTTTCTAAGGTGCCTTTTTACTGTTAATAAGGACCGCGATCATCAATTTTATCTTCGCCTTGCTGTGGAAATAAAAAGTATGCAAGTACCCCAGATACTAATGTTGCACAGATAGTAATTAATAGTTGATCTAAGTCTGGTACTTCAGCATAGTAGTTTCGTAACATGTACACCGATCCAATTGCTACAATTACCATAACCGGAATGACAAATTTGAAACGCTTCTTCTCCATGTAATACCTCCTCAAAACTATTGTTACGTTCACCCTAAACAGTTCGTATTTTACAGGTTTCCTATTTCAAATTCAATTTACCTATTACCTTTTTAATAGTCTATTTCATGACTTTTAATCGACAATCATCTATAATACCTATAAAAAAATAAAGAAATAAACTAAAATTTTAACCAAATTTACTACAAAAGATAGTAGAATAGACTAAATACCATATATTTCGAAAAATTAACAAACTAAGCAATTCGATTTTTTATATACTTTCTATGCATTTATTAAGAATGGAGCAAACAACAATGAGTTGGTTTACAAAAAAGAACGATTCTAGTTACTCAATTACATTAGCACCTGAAAATTATAAGAATAATGTCCAATTGGATGTATCAAACCATCCAAAACTTCAAAAACAGTTGCAGCTTTTAGATTTAACAATTGAGGATTTAGCCATCATTAAACAACTACAGCCCTTAGCTAAGGATTTAGTTCCTGAAATGGTGGAGCAATTTTATGCAGCCATTAGTTTGAGCCAAAATTTGTTAGATATTATAAACAGAACGTCACATATCGATCGTTTAAAAGTTACTTTACATAAGCATTTGAGTGATATTTTCGAAAGTCGTATTAATAACTCTTATATTGATGAACGGAAGGCAATTGCCGAAACCCATGTTCGAATTGGTCTACAATCGAAGTGGTATATCGCCTCATTCCAGTCATTAACGACGACATTTACACGCTTTACAAATGAGTTAGATCTATCGAAGCATGATGCAATACGTGCTATCAATGCCTTCTGTAAAATCATTAACTTCGAGCAGCAACTTGTAATCGAAGCGTATGAAAAAGAAGAAGAACGCATTCGTACAGCAGCTGATGACACAAAAAATGCACTTGTTACTACCATTCAAAAAACGGCAGAGGAACTCAATGGAATTAGCGAAGAAACAGCAGCTTCTTTATTAGTCATTTCTTCTCAAACAGACGATATCGCAGTAGCTACTAAGCAAGGCTTAACCTTCGTTGCTGATACACAGGAAAAATCCAGACGTGGACAGCAGCAGCTACAAGATCAAAATGATTTAATACAGGTTATTTTACAAAGTGTAAACAGTCTCGAAGTGACGATGAACCAGCTACGTACATCTTCTCAAAAAATATCAGAAATTGTAGGGCTGGTTACAGGCATTGCCGATCAAACGAACTTATTAGCATTGAATGCTTCTATCGAGGCTGCTCGTGCAGGTGAGCACGGTAAAGGTTTTGCTGTTGTAGCAGAGGAAGTCCGTAAGCTTGCAGAAGAAACAAAAAATGCTGTACAAAATGTTTCTCATCTCATTAAAGAAACAGAAAGTAATATTACAACAATGTCGAATTCAGTTATTAACGTTGATCAAAAGATTCAACATAGCGTAGATACACAAAACAGTTTATCTAAATCATTTAATGATATCGCCGATGCTGTTTCTGGCATTCAACAGCAGTATGTAAATACATCAAGAGATATTTCAGCAATCTCTAACTTGATTACTGAACTGTCACAAGGGGCTACACTAGTTTCCTCTTCTTCCGATTCACTAATTAATGTGGTAAATGAGTTAAAAATGTAAGCACGAAAAAGGGAAACTGACAGTATACGTCAATTTCCCTTTTCATTTTTAATGCGGTAATTCCCGTTTTTGTTTACGATGTTCTCTTCTTGCAGGGCCGGTTTCAAACAGACGTTTTTCAGCATCTGTTTCAGGATAAATTGCAGGAACTGGCTTAGGTTTTCCATCATCATCTACTGCAACCATCGTTACAAAGGATTCTGTCGTTAATTTTTCCTCACGAGTTTCAATGTTTCGTGAAATAACCCGAACATAAACTTCCATTGAAGAACGTCCCGTTGACGAAACAATACTTTCAATTTCTAAAATATCCCCTACATGTGCTGCCGATAAAAAATCAACCGAATCAATAGAGGCTGTAACTACATGCCCTTTTGCATGCTTCATTGCTGTAATAGCAGCAATTTCATCAATATAAGCTAACACTCTTCCACCGAAAATGGAGTTGTGATTATTTGTATCTGGCGGTAATACGAGACGTGTTTGAACAGTACGTGACTGGCCCATTGGTATTGCGTTGTTTGTCATAGTTCTTGCAGCTTCCCTTCATGAATGTTCTTTCGTCATCGTATCGCAGAAAAAGAGCTGATGCAAATTAGAACAATTTTTTCATTGTAATAAATTTCATATCTGTCATTTCCTCGATTGCCCACTTAATACCTTCGCGTCCGTAGCCACTCATTTTTACGCCACCGTATGGCATATTATCAACCCTGAATGTCGGAATATCATTAATAATAACAGCACCTGCCTGTATTTCATCCGCTGCACATAATGCATCTTGTAACACATTCGTATATATTCCAGCATTTAAGCCAAGTTCCGACTCATTCACTAGTCGAATAGCGTCGTCTAATGTTTCATATGAAACAATTGAGACGATTGGCGCGAATGTTTCCTGACAAACAATTTTCATATCCGACGTCACATTTGTCATAACAGTTGGCGTTAAAGTACGTTCTGTGAATGTTCCTCCTGTTGCAACTACCGCACCTTGTGACTTTGCTTCCTCAATCCATTGACGAATACGTTCAACTTCTTTTGGATTAATCATTGCACTAACATCCGTATTTGTATCTAGTGGATCACCTACCACTAATTTCTCTGTTTCAGCTACAAACGCCTTTGTAAATTCATCAATAATAGATGCGTGTACATAAATACGTTGTAAGGAGATACAAACTTGTCCAGCAAAATTAAAGGCACCACCGACACAACGCGAAATAATTTTATCAATTGGTGTCGATGGCTCGACAATTACTGCTGCATTGGAACCAAGTTCTAAAGTGACTTTACGCAAGCCTACTTTTTCTTTAATGCCTAGTCCAACCTTACCACTTCCAGTGAATGTCACCTTTTTCACAAGAGGGTGAGTCACAAGTGTATCACTTAGCTCCCCACCACTACCTGTAATAATTTGAAGCGCACCATTAGGTAGCCCCGCTTGTTGGAAAATTTCCGCCATCACGATCGAACTTAATGGTGTTTGCGTCGCCGGCTTTAAGACAACTGTATTTCCAACTGCAAAAGCAGGACCTAATTTATGTGCCACTAAATTAAATGGAAAATTAAATGGTGCAATGGCAGAAATTACACCTAGAGGTTCTCGTTTTGTCCAGCCAATACGATCCCCTGCCCCAGGTGCAGCGTCCATCGGTACCATTTCACCCTTTGCTTGCTTAGCTCCCTCCGCAGCAAATTGGTAGGTTGCTATTGTGCGTTCTATTTCAGTTAAACCTGCTGATATTGGCTTACTCGCCTCTAAGGCCAAAATTTCAGCTAATTCCGCTTTACGCTGGCGCATAATGTCGACCACTTTATATAATATTTCGGCGCGATCGTAGGCTGTTGTCTTTTTAAACGTTTGGAATGCCTCCTGTGCACCTTCTATTGCTTGCTCAACGTCAGAAATTGACGCCTTAGCTACTTTTGCAATAACCTCACCACTATAGGGTGATTTCAACTCATATGTTGCCTTTGTGTTCTGCCACTGGCCATTAATCCAAAGTTTTGTTTCCTTCATCCTGCAAATGCACCTCCAAAAATCAAGTTCTTCTTTATTGTATCACGAAGAACTTGATGCTACAGCTGCTGCACTAACTGCCGCGAACATCGTTGCTTGCTGTGCTTGAATCAATAATTCAATAGATGACATGATCGTCATTGATAAGGATTGTTGCACTTGCGCCATATCATAAATTGCAATTTGTATGGCCATAAATAACACAAATTCACGATGCCATTTTAAAAGTTTCATACCCTTTAATTCATGATATAAATCAACAATCTGTTGCAGCTGTACTTGATTCACTTCGAGGATTGCTAAAAAGCCAAGTAATGGATAGTGCATCGTCTTGACCTTTACATCCTGATTCTTTAGTGTGTCACGGATTGTCGCAACATTTGGCACTAGTTTATTATCATATTGAGGTGATAAGAAAGTCAGCACTTGCGATAGCCATTGAAGCTCATTACCCGCATTAAAATTATATGTACGTAATTCTTTATAATAACGATTCATTGTTTCCGCACGTAGCTCAACATCATCAGATGGGCTACTTAACAATACTGCATAAGGAATATCATCGTATGACGTTAAAAACTTATGATGTTTACGGATTGCATCAAATAATGCACGCGCTGCCTGTGCATGTGCACGTTTCTCACGTTCCTCTTCCGTTAAAAACTGTGCACCAATAAAACTAAAATTCCCACTTCTAAATTTTGCTTCCTTCATTATGTTAACGTTGTTCAGTAAATTTTTCACCGCTAGTTCTGCATCCTCTTGCTCCATCAAATTCGCAGCAATACTATAGCCTACCGCTGTTCTTAACGGAGATGTCCATGACGTTTGCTTTTTCACTTCTTGTAATACTTCTTTATATTTAACGGAATCAAACAGTTTCCCAGATGCCACATATTTGCTAGCAATGGCTAACACAATTTTACGATCTACCGTCCATCCGACAGCCTTTGAGACATCCTCCACCATATTTGTAAACTGATTTTCAATCATAACAAAATCCATGTTTAACACGCTCCTTTTCCATATTTACGTAATCAAACAAAAAAGGATTCATCCATTTTGGCTCCCATAACGAGGGGTTGATTTCCGTTCCGTCTGGTCGCTTTCCTGGGAGGGGCGTTTAATGAGCCGATGTTTGATTGAAATGACCAGTAGAGAGTCCTTATTCGAAACCTAACAAGATTGATTACGATTATTTTGGTATTACGTAATACATACACTTTTCCAGAAAAATGAACATAGAAAAACAGCAGCAATACTTTTTGCCGCTGTCTCTAAAAGCAATCAATTATGCCTCGGCATAATTGCATCCGGAGGCTTTAACATCTGTAACTGTCGTTTCACTTACGTTACAAAAAACATTTGAAAGAAGTTAAATTAACCCTAATTCCTTTAACTCCTCTGTTGAAAAGGCTCTTGACCTTGTTAAGAATCGTTTACCTTCGACGCCTTCAAGTGAAAACATACCACCTCTACCATCGACAACGTCCAAGATTATTTGTGTATGCTTCCAATAGTCATATTGATTTTTATGCATATAGAAGGGAGCACCACCAATCTCTCCTAGGCAAACATCTTGATCACCTAATAGTAAGTCGCCCTCTGGATAACACATTGGCGAAGAGCCGTCGCAGCATCCACCTGATTGATGAAATATAACAGGTCCATGCTTTTCTTTCAATAATTCGATTAGTGCTAGCGCTTCTTCTGTTGCTATAACACGTTCGACCACGCTCATGCACCTCCCTATTGATCAGAAGAAACCAAGTTTGTTTTCGCTGTAGCTAACTAATAGGTTTTTCGTTTGCTGATAATGCGCTAACATCATCTTATGGTTTTCACGACCAACACCCGACATTTTATAACCACCGAACGCCGCATGTGCAGGATAAGCATGGTAGCAGTTTGTCCAAACGCGCCCTGCTTGAATACCTCGACCGAAGCGATAAGCTGTATTCATATCACGTGTCCATACACCTGCACCTAGACCGTATAATGTGTCATTCGCAATTTCCAACGCTTCTTCTTTTGTTTTAAATGTTGTTACAGCAACAACTGGCCCGAAAATTTCTTCTTGGAAAATACGCATTTTATTGTGCCCTTTGAAGACAGTTGGCTTAATGTAGTAGCCATTTTCAAAGCCTGATCCTACATTATTTTTCTCTCCTCCAATTAGACATTCGGCACCTTCTTGCTTACCAATATCTAAGTAAGAAAGGATTTTTTCCATTTGCTCACTTGAAGCTTGCGCACCCATCATCGTATTCGGATCAAGTGGATTCCCAACTTTAATCGCTTCAACACGCTGTAAAACACGCTCCATAAATTTATCGTAAATAGATTCTTGAATTAATGCACGAGAAGGACATGTACATACTTCACCTTGGTTTAATGCGAATAATACAAAGCCCTCAACTGCTTTATCTAAAAAGGCATCATCTTCGTCCATAATATCCTCAAAGAAGATGTTTGGCGATTTGCCGCCCAATTCTAATGTAACTGGAATAAGGTTTTGTGAAGCATATTGCATAATTAAGCGACCTGTCGTTGTCTCACCAGTAAAGGCAATTTTACCGATGCGTGGATTCGATGCTAGTGGCTTCCCTGCCTCTAAGCCAAAGCCATTGACAACATTTAGTACACCTGCTGGCAATAAATCTTCTATTAATTCAACGAGCACCATAATCGAAGTTGGTGTTTGCTCTGCAGGTTTTAACACTACACAGTTTCCAGCTGCAAGTGCAGGTGCTAACTTCCAAACAGCCATTAATAACGGGAAGTTCCAAGGGATAATTTGACCTACTACCCCAATTGGCTCATGGAAATGATAAGCGACAGTATCATTATCGATTTGACTTACTGCGCCTTCTTGTGCACGTAAAGCTCCCGCAAAATAACGGAAATGATCAATGGCAAGAGGGATATCTGCATTTAATGTCTCACGTACCGCTTTTCCGTTATCCCATGTTTCGGCAACGGCTAACTTTTCTAAGTTTTGTTCTATGCGATCCGCAATTTTAAGTAAAATGTTTGCACGCTCTGTTGCGGATGTTTTTCCCCATGCATCTTTTGCGGCATATGCTGCATCAAGTGCAAATTCAATATCCTCAGCAGTAGAACGAGCTACTTGTGTAAAAACTTGTCCAGTAACAGGTGTAACATTGTCAAAGTATTGTCCTTTCACTGGAGGTGTCCATTCCCCACCAATGTAATTATTATATTTCTCTTTGAATTGAACTACCGACCCTTCAGCGTTTGGAAATGCATAAACCATTTTACTTCTCCCCTTTACACAAAATAATGAGAAAATAATCTACAAATATCGTTATTTTTTATCGAAATAACGATATTTTCATAGACACCCTCTTACTCAATATATTGTCAGAAACGAAAAATAATTTCAACTTTTTTAAATATTTTTAAATTAACACTAAAATCTTTACAAGTAGGTTGCTATGAAAGCACATGGAACGAAGTATGAGTGAAGAAGAGACTCACGAAAAACATTTTCCTGGAGTGGATTGTGTAAGCTGTGGCGAAGAGCTATTTTTGCTAGAAAAGCTTCTAAGATTCACGGTGTGACCAACTATAATGTATACTTAAAAATAATATAAATGTATAGGAGAACAGTATGCGCATTAATAAATATTTGAGTGAAACAGGTATCGTATCTCGTCGCGGTGCGGATAAATGGGTAGAAGAAGGTAAAGTAACAATTAATGGTGAACTTGCTACAGTCGGTAGTCAAGTAGAAGCTGGTGATCTGGTTTGTGTTGATGGAAAAGAGGTAAAGAAAGAAGAACAGCTCGTATATATTGCCTTAAACAAACCAGTAGGAATTACAAGTACAACTGAACGTCATATAAAAGGAAATGTCGTTGATTTTGTCAATCACCCTCTTCGCATTTTCCATATTGGACGGCTAGATAAAGAGTCAGAAGGGCTATTATTACTGACAAATGATGGTGACATCGTCAATAAAATTTTACGTGCGGAAAACCATCACGAAAAAGAATATATCGTGCAAGTTGATAAACCTATTACGGAGCAATTCATCAAAAAAATGGGGGCCGGTGTAGATATTTTAGATACTACAACCCTACCTTGTTATGTCGAAAAAATATCTGATAAAGTCTTTAAAATCGTTTTAGAGCAAGGTTTAAATCGTCAAATACGTCGTATGTGTTCAGCACTTGGCTACTCCGTTAAGCGTCTACAACGCATTCGTATTATGAATATTAAGCTTGGCAATTTAAAAGTTGGACAGTGGCGCGATTTAACAGATAAAGAACGAACAGAACTATTCAGACTACTTAAATACACACCAAAATAAAGCACTTTAAGGGGATTGAACTATGCTGTCAATTCGAAGTACTGAGCCGTTAACAGGAGCACGTATTAGCGGCGATTTTTGGGATTTAGACATTTAGCAGCGTTTGCTCTCCGATTAATGTTAGAAGACGATGAGTATGTAATACTAAAATCACAACTCATGGAAGCGGCGATTACTACAAAAAAATCGTTACATGAAATCGAAATTAAAGCTAAATATCCAGAAACTATTTCGTGGTAAATAGGAAGCGCCGTCTCAACTAATTTTGAGACGGCTACTTTTCTTCTAATCAATTATGCCTGCTAAAATAAGTTAAATTTTCGTGTAAGCCATTTTTCGAATAACTTCCTCGTGCTGTGGATAGTCAGCTAAAAGCTCATCTTGTGTAAATAATTCGAAGTCTTCAAAATCAAAGCCTGGTGCAACCATACAGCCTACTAAACTATATGTATCTGCATCCTCTACGGATGAGCCAAATATAGTATTTTTCGGTACTGCTAGTTGTGGTACTTCTCCTGCCTCAACATTTAACCCAAGCTTCTTCGCCTCATATATACCATCCGGGAAAATCATATGGACTGTTAGCGGACTGCCAGCATGATAATACCAAAGCTCGTCCGATTTCAAGCGATGCAAATGAGATATATCTTGTGAACGAAGTAAGAAATAAATACTCGTATAAATTGGTCTTTGTACATCCCTTACAGCCATATCTTCAGATGCTCTAAATGAGGATATATAATACCCTCCCTCTGGATGCTCTGCTAAATTTAATTTCTCAATAAAATACTGTGCTGAATACTTCATAAAACATCACTCCTTTCGTCCACATTACCAAATAATAAACGACGAATGCTACTGCTATTTCGTCGATCTGAACATTCTACTTCGTTTTGGCCTTTCTTTCTTGTCGCTTTGACTTCTTTCCGTCACTTTGATCATTCCTTCCGTCGTTTTGCCCTTTCTTTCCGTCACCTTGGCTGTTCTTTCCGCCGCTCTAGTCTTTCTTTCCGTCGCTTTGACTTCTTTCCGTCGCTTTGATCATTCCTTCCGTCGTTTTGCCCTTTCTTTCCGTCACCTTGACTGTTCTTTCCGTCGCTCTAGTCTTTCCATCCATCGCTTTGACTTCTTTCCGTCGCTTTGATCATTCCTTCCGTCGTTTTGCCCCTTCTTTCCGTCACCTTGACTGTTCTTCCCGTCGCTCTAGTCTTTCCTTCCGTCGCTTTGACTTCTTTCCGTCGCCTTAGCCTTTTTTATCCTTCACTTTAACTGGTCTATCCGTCTTTTTTACTCCCTTCGCTCATAAAAAAGACGCCTCAGAAATTGAGACGTCTTCTCCCTCTATAAACCACCTAAATAAGCTGCCTTTACTTGTTCACTCTCTTGAAGCTCTTTTGCTGTCCCTGATAATACTATACGTCCCGTTTCAAGTACGTACGCACGATTTGCTACTGATAAGGCCATATTCGCATTTTGCTCAACAAGTAATACGGTTGTACCCTCTTTGTTGACTTGCTCAATAATATTAAAAATATTTTTTACCATGAGTGGCGCAAGCCCCATTGAAGGTTCATCCATTAATAACAATTTTGGTTTTGCCATTAATGCTCGCCCCATCGCTAGCATCTGTTGCTCACCACCAGATAATGTACCTGATTGCTGTTTACGACGCTCCAAAAGACGTGGGAATAATTCATACACATGATCCAGATCTTTTTTGATGCCAGCTTTATCGTTACGAAGATATGCCCCTAGCTCTAAGTTTTCTTCAACGGACATATTGGCAAAAACACGGCGCCCCTCTGGAACATGTGAAATGCCTGATTTTACAATTGTCTGTGCAGCCTTCCCTGCGATAGAGAAGCCTTCATATTCAATGATGCCACCCTTTGGTTTTAATAAGCCTGACAATGTTTTTAATAATGTACTTTTACCAGCACCGTTTGCACCAATTAACGTTACGATTTCACCCTCATTTACTTCTAAAGAGAGGCCCTTTAATGCTTGAATGTTACCGTAAAATACATCTATATTTTGTACTTTTAACATTAGCTGATAACCTCCTCGCCAAGGTAAGCTTCAATTACCTTTGGATTGTTGCGAATTTCTTCTGGTGTCCCATCAGCGATTAATTGACCGTGATCGAGCACGTATATACGTTCACAAATCCCCATAACTAAGCTCATATCATGCTCAATTAGAAGAATTGTTAAGCCAAATTCTTTACGAATAAACGCTATTAATTCCATTAAATCATGCGTCTCCTGCGGGTTCATCCCTGCTGCTGGCTCATCTAATAAAAGCAACTTAGGATTCGCAGCTAGGGCGCGAGCAATTTCTAAACGGCGTTGCATCCCATAAGGTAAATTTTTCGCAAGCTCATCCTTATAAACATCTAAGCCAAAGATCTTTAGAAACGCAATAGATTGATGCTCCATTTCTGCCTCACCTTTAAAATGATTCGGCAAGCGGAAAATAGAAGACCACATGGAATGCTTTGCAAGCGAATGGTTCGCTACCTTAACATTATCTAAAACAGATAGCTCTTTAAATAAACGAATATTTTGGAATGTACGGCTAATACCTTTTTGTGTTACTTGATAGGGTGCAAGCCCGTTCAACTTTGTACCGTCAAATGTAATCGTGCCTTCAGTTGGCTTATACACTCCGGTAAGCATGTTAAAACTTGTTGTTTTACCAGCACCATTAGGCCCTATAAGACCCACTAGTTCTCCTTGATTTAGGTACATATTAACGCCCTGTACCGCCTTTAAACCACCGAATTGAATGCCCATGTTTTCAACATTGATAAGAAGGTCTCCAGTCATTATTTTGTACCTCCTTTTTTACCAAACTTAAATAAATCCGTAACTTCTTTAGTTCCCATCAAACCTGTTGGACGGTATAGCATTACGACTATTAATACTAAACTGTAAATAATCATACGTGTTTCTGGGAAGTTTGCTAGATATGCTGAGACTACTGTTAAGAAAACTGCAGCTATGACAGATCCTGAAAGACTTCCTAAGCCCCCAAGAACTACATAGATTAAAATATCAAATGATTTTAAGAAACCGAAAGTTGTCGGTTGAATAATGTAAAAGTTATGTGCAAAAATGGCCCCTGCAAGACCAGCAAAGAAGGAACCAATCGCGAAAGCTACAACTTTATAGTAGGTTGTGTTAATACCCATTGCATCTGCCGCAATTTCGTCCTCACGAATCGAGATACATGCACGTCCATGACGAGAATTCGTAAAGTTTGAGATGACTAGAATTGTTAGAACAACACCGATGAATGCATAAGTCCAGTTTGATAAATATAGAACCTGCATCCCAGCCGCGCCACCAACATAGTCCGTATTTAAAAAGATAATACGTATAATCTCCGCAAAGCCTAGCGTTGCAATCGCTAAGTAGTCACCCTTTAAGCGTAATGTTGGAATTCCTACGATTAAACCTGCTACTGCTGCTGCAAGTGCCCCTAAGAAAATTGCTAATGGAAACGGAAGCATTAATTTAGTTGTAATAATGGCAGAAACATATGCCCCTACCGCTAAGAAGCCGGCATGCCCAATCGAGAACTGACCAGTAATCCCAATAACGATGTGCAAGCTGACCGCAAGCATGATGTTAATACACATTGTAATCAACATATTTTGATAGTAAATATCGAGAATGTTCGTTGAAATAAGCACCTGAACAACTGCATAGATGACTAGCGCTAATACGGCATAGCCCCAGAAAACTTTAGACTTTTTCATAATCACCGCTCACCTACACTTTCTCACGGGCATTTTTACCAAAGATACCCGATGGTCTAAAGATTAAAATTAAAATTAAAATAACGAATGCCGCTGCATCACGCCATAGAGAGAAACCAAGTGCACTTACTAATGATTCCACAACACCAAGCAACATACCGCCAACCATGGCACCAGGAATAATACCAATACCGCCAAGTACTGCCGCAATGAATGCTTTAACCCCTGGAATAACACCCATTAATGGATCGATTTTTGTATAGTAAACACCAAAGATAACACCTGCTGCACCAGCTAGAGCAGAACCAATTGCGAATGTCGCTGAAATTGTATTATCTACATTAATGCCCATTAAACGTGCTGCATCGGCATCATGAGAAACCGCACGCATCGCTTTCCCGATTTTTGTTTTATGTACGATGAATTGTAAAAGAACCATCAGTACAATTGCGACAGATAAAATTAATATTGATGTACTACTGATTTGAACACCGAAAACATCAAATGATTTATTAGTAATGACATCAGGATATGCCGCAGGTTGCGCACCTCTGAAGAAAATAGTCGTATATTCGATTAATAGTGATACACCGATTGCAGTAATTAAAGCCGCAATACGCGTGGCATTTCGCAAACGCTTATAAGCAATACGTTCAATTAAAACACCAAAGATTGCACAGACCACCATCGCTAATAACAGTGCTGGAAAGAAGCCAAGCTCCCATTTAGCAATTGCATAAAAGCCAATAAATGCCCCAATCATGAAGACATCGCCGTGGGCAAAGTTAATTAGCTTAATAATTCCGTATACCATCGTATACCCTAGCGCTATTAATGCGTAGATACTACCTAGTGAAATACCATTCACAAGCTGCTGTATCCATTCCATGAGCGTTCACTCCTTTTTATTTTTTGAAAAATGCAAAAATAGACTTACTTCTATATGTTATTATTGAAAATAGAGTAAATTGTGTCCTCTTAAAAAATTTTTTACTTAGTCTATAAAACTAAAAGGGAAGGCGTGTTTACCCGCCTCCCCTTGCCTAGAAAACATTAAGGATTAACTTTAGAGTTGAACACTTGTTTACCGTCTTTAAATTCAAGAACTGTTGCTGTTTTAATTGGGTTATGATTTTTGTCAACCGAGAAAGTACCTGTTACTAAAGAAAGATCTTTTGTGTCAGCTAAAGCCTTTTTAATAGCTTCCCCATCTGTAGAGCCTGCGCGCTTAATAGCATCAGCAATGTAGTAAATTGAGTCATAGCCAAGTGCATTGAATGCATCTGGTGCTTTATCATTGTTCGCTGCTTTAAACGCTTTTACGAAGTCTTGAATTTTTTGATCTGGGTCTTCTGCAGAGTAGTGGTTGGTGATGTATGTGTTATTTAACGCTTTCGCACCGGCTAGCTCTACTAATGTTGGTGAATCCCAGCCATCAGCCCCCATCAGTGGTACATCGATACCCATTTCACGCGCTTGTTTAACAATTAAACCGACCTCTTCATAGTATCCTGGGATAAAAATAAAGTCTGGCTTCTCACCTTTAATATTTGTTAATTGTGTACGGAAATCAGTATCCTTCGCTACATACGCTTCTTCCTTTACAACTTTCCCGCCATTTTTTGTAATTGTTTCTTTAAATGATTTTGCTAAACCTTTTGCATAATCAGATGCGTTGTCCGCAAAAATAGCTACATTTTTAGCTTTCAATTCATTAGAAGCGAAGTTTGCTGCTACAATCCCTTGGAATGGGTCGATGAAACAAGTACGGAATGCATACTCATTAACGCTACCATCATCATTAACTGTAATGTTTGGAGCTGTACCAGAGCCCGTAACGATTGGAATTTTATTGCTGTTTGCAATTTGAACAGTAGCAACTGTATTACCAGAAGTTGCTGGTGCTAGCATTGCTACTACTTTATCTTGTGTTGCTAGTTTAAGAGCTGCTGCAGTAGCCTCTGAGTTTTCAGACTTGTTATCTACTTTAATAAGCTCAATTTTTTTACCGCCGATTCCGCCCTTATCGTTAATTTCTTTCACTGCAAGGTCTGCACCTACACCAATCGAAGAACCATAGGAAGCTACGTTACCTGATAGCTCTAAGTTTGCACCGATTTTAATCGTATCACCGTCAGAAGAACCGCCACCGCCTGATGATGATCCTCCTCCTGAACTTGAACTACCTCCGTTACCACAGCCAGCAAGAACGCCTGCAAGTAGTGAAGATGCAACTAGAAGTGAGCCAAACTTTTTAAGCTTTTTGTTCTCTCTCATAATTATATTCCCCCTAAGTTTTTTCAAATATTAGATATTTCTGATAATTATAAACAATCCATGACATTTCCTCAATAACAAAAATATCCAAAATAATAATTTATAACTATCTATAACTAAATCAATATATTATTCAATTAAACCTTTTACATTGTAAAACATTCTTTATATTTAGTCTAGAGTGATTTTTCAGTATAATTAGTAATTTAAGAATTATCTATTAATTTAAAATGAATATTAATATAAAATTATCATTTCCGATTATTTTTTTACGATAAAATCTCGTTACAAAAAGTCCTTTTTTCGAAAATTGCTAGTTCTAGGATATAAGGCACTAAAACGTTCTCGGGAAGTATTAATTTGGAATTATCATTAACTATTTATTCCCAGGGAAATAAAGTAACATTCGATCATAATAAGATTATTTTTTCTAATTTATCTTAGTCTTTAAATCTTATTAAAAAAACTTAGAGCTGGATTATTTCTACAGCTCTAAGCTTTTTTCAATGCAAATACACAGAGGCGTTCGTTAATATTTGTTTCATTTTCAAGATGAACCTCATGTATTAATTCAAAAGGCGTCCCATGATGTAGAAACTGTAAATAATCATACGGTGGGTAGTATAAAATAATATGAATTTCACGCATATGCTGTTCATAAGACTTCCATATATTATGAATAACTGTACGGAAAATATGGATTGAAAACGGATTGAAAAAAAAGAAAACCGTGTCGCCTGGTTGAATAGCATAGTCCTCCGCTATTGTATGAATAAAGGAAATCGGAGCTTGAGCACTCTTTTTTTGAAGATAGCCCCTTCTATTATTCTCAGCCTCTGCATAAAAACCTGCATCCATTTCTACCCCAATTGTCGGAATATGAAATTTATCATGTACATAAATAGGGACTCTCCCTTTTCCACATCCCATATCGATAAACACTGGATTATCAGGCATTTCATATTCCGAAAATAATTGTTCTAAGCCAACATACGGTGTTGGTTCATAGCGATGGTAATGAGCTAGTTTAGGGAAGCCGTATTGTTCGCCCACTGTGTTAATATGCAAATATTTATCAAATTGATGTTCATTCATACTATTACTCCTAAAAAAAGAATGATTCATTTTAGCACGATAAACAGCAAAAACCATACTTAAAAGTTTTGGATATGGTTATTTTTTAACGACCTCTTCGGTTAAATTTAAAAACAAAGACAAGTTCCCCAGGCAGCTGCTTAAAAATAGATTCCCGCTTCTATAAACTGTTCTGTTGTAGAGAATTTTCGTAGGATCCACTTCCACATACGTTGTTAATAGCAATGCTAATTTTTTGGTAATGTTTTGTACGTTATCTTCTGTTAAGTAATTAGTTGCTATCACTTCTAAATAGCCTTCATATTTAGCACGATACTCTTCATTGAAAAGTAAGGCGTTTAATAGCGGCCGCGCCTCTATATCATCGGATTATGTCAATTAAATGTCAGAACCTACTGAGTCTGTTCATTCATATAGTGGCGTATATTTCTTTATTTAGGTCTTGGTTCATACATTTAAAATATCGAGCTATTTGCAATTTACATTGCTCTTCTATTGACAAGGTCTTCCTAGGCGAATTATTATTGATTGCGAATGATAATCATTGACGATTCATTCGTATAGTTAACTAAAAAATGATTAGGGGGAAAAAGTATGATTATTGTTACAAATCGTATTCAAGTAAAACCCGGCTTTGCTGCAAAAATGGCACCGAACTTTACAAAGCCAGGACCTCTACAACAGTTTGAAGGCTTCCATAAAGTGGAGGTATTAGTTTCAACTGATGATCCGACTTATGACGAAATGAGCGTCAATATGTACTGGGAGTCTAAGGAGCATTTCCAAGCTTGGCGTAACAGCGATGCATTCGCTGCAGCTCATCACCGTCCTGGACAAGGCTCTGAGGGAGGAAAACCTGAAAACAGTCCAATGATTGGTAGCAAAATAGTTATAGCTGAATTAGCTTCTTCAATTGAGGCATCACGCTAATTTTCGATTTGTATACCATAACTCCACTATTTATGAGGTAGTAGGATAAAAACTAAAACATCTTCTGATTCTATCTAAAAAATCCTGCATTTTCGAAAATGCAGGATTTTTTTCAATTCTTTATTACATGAAAATAACTAAAACATAGCCTAGTATTGATAAGCAAACCGAACCGATAAGTCCTGCAATAAACGCTTTTACGCCTAATTGTTTAAAGGTTTTTATGTCTACATTTAAACCTAGTCCAGCCATCGCCATCCCAATTAAAATATAAGCGATATTTACAAATGCTTGCGCTACATTAGCTGGTACAATCCCTAACGAATTAATAGCACTCATCGCTAAAAACCCAAGAATAAACCATGGAATGATCGACAGTGAAAACCCTTCTTTTTCCTGCTCCTTATCATTTCTTCGATATAAAATACCGATGACTATCGCTACTGGTACAAGCAATGCAACACGTGTTAGCTTCACAATAACTGCCATATCAATGGCTTCATTTCCACCAGCTGAGGCCGCTGCAATAACATGAGCAATTTCATGCAGGGTGCCTCCCGCAAAAATACCATATTCAGTAGGAGTTAAATTAAATACAGAGTATAACACTGTGTAGACTAATGTGAATACAGTCCCTAGTAATGCGACTATCGCTGCGCCCACTGCCGTTTCTTTTTCATTTGCTTTAATTTGAGGAGCAATGGCAACAACAGCAGCAGCTCCACATATGGCTGTGCCACAAGCTGTTAATATACCTAGCTTCTTATCAACATGAAATACCTTCGTTAAGCCATATACAACCACTAAAGCAAATACCAGATTAATCAACGCAATAAGAAAGACACTCGCGCCAGCATTGTAAATATCCGCTAAATTTAAACGCATACCTAGAAAAATAATGCCGAGGCGTAATAATTTTTTACTTGAAAATGTTATGCCTGTTTGCCAAGAATCCTGCACCTTAAAGGCCGCTCTCCAAGCCATACCTAATATAATGGCAATGACAAGCTGTCCTAATATTGAGAAAAACGGAAATGTCGAAATATACTTTGCTACTAAGGCAATAATGAGTGTCAACACTATCCCCTTCATAAACGCTGAGGTTAGGAAACTTTTTAACCTATGCTGGCCATTATCCATGTTGTTCACTTCTTTCATCCTTGATGATTATTACTTTATTAAAAAGTTAACCATCAGTAAAATACATATATATAATTGTAATTATTAATATTTCTAATGATAGGAGTGATACTATGCAATTTGATGCTTTAAAAACATTCATCACATTGGTGGAGGTCAATAATTTTACGAAGGCCTCCGAAATACTTCATATTTCACAGCCAAGTGTCAGTTTACACATTAAAAACTTAGAGCAAGAATTTCAAACGACCTTATTTATCCGTTCACCAAAATCTGTTCAAATCACACCAACTGGAGAAATTTTATATAAACGAGCTAAGCAAATGATGGCAATCGCGGAGGCGGCAAAGGAAGATATTTTAACCTATCATCATGAAATTCAAGGTACACTTGTAATTGGCGCTAGCTTTACAATTGGCGAATATATATTGCCTCCTATCATAGCGAGCTTGCAGCAGCAATTCCCTCAACTAGAGCTTCAAGTTATTATCGGCAATACGAAGGAAATCATTCAATATACAAAATTGTTACAAGTCGATATCGGTCTTATTGAAGGACAGGCACATGACCATGAACTTATTATTAAACCGTTTATGCAAGATGAGTTATTTATTGTCAGTACGAGTAATCACCCTCTTGCCATGGAGGCAACTATTACGGTTACGGACTTACAGCAGCAGAATTGGGTTGCACGTGAAGAAGGCTCTGGCACACGTTATTATTTAGATCATTTATTTAGAGCAAATGGGCTCCAAGTAGGTTCACTTCTTACTATTAGCAGCAATCAAGGTGTGAAAGAAAGCGTTATTCAAGGGCTTGGACTTTCATTACTGTCTGCTAGTGTCATTGAGCGTGAATTAAAAAATGACGATATAAAAATCTTACCTCTCAAGGAACAGCATTTTATACGAACATTTTCTTATTTGTACTCACCTACAATGAAAAACAAACGCAATGTTGACATTCTTATAGAGGCACTATTAAAAAAAGCTTAGCGGGTTAAGCCGCTAAGCTCACTTTATAATTCTTGGATTTAGACGTTTACGTTCCTGCTTTTGCTCAATAATTTCTACAAATTTCAACGCTGCTCGAGATAAAGGTACGCTTTTCAAATAACACATGCCAATGCTTCGTGTTGGTATACTTTCTGTTAATGTTAGCTCATATAAAAACCCTCGCTGCAAATAATCATTAGAAAATTCTTTCGTTACACAAGCAATCCCTAAATTACTGCGTGCAAATTCCAGCACTAGATCATGTGAACCAAGCTCAAACTCAGGTTCAATGAAGATCCCTCTTGTAAATAAATAATCTTCTACATACTTTCTTGAATTTGATTTTTTCTCTAAAAAAATAAGTGGAAACTTTAACAGATCCTCAAAGCTTAAACTTTTTGATGCTAACGTTTTGTACTTCTCGCCGCATACAAAAATATCCTGAACCTCTGTGCAAGCAGTTAACTGTAATGTCTGATCTTCTATCGGAAAATTACAAAGTCCTATATCAACCTCACCAGATTTAATAAAGTTACAAATTTCCGAAGTCGTTCCATTTAACATTTGTAATTTTATATTTGGGTACATTGTATGAAACGTCTCTAGATAAGGCATTAAAAAGAAACGCGAAATAGTGTCCCCTACCCCAATTTTCAACTGACCTGTTGTTAAATTTTTGAATTCTAGCAACTTCTCCTCACCAGCATCTAAAAGACCTAACGCTGAATTTGTATACTCATATAAAAGTTTACCCTCAGTTGTTAACGTCACTCCTTTAGGTGTGCGATTAAAGAGACGTGTACCTAGCTCCTTTTCTAATTGCATCATAGCTTGGCTAACAGCTGGTTGAGTCATATATAAATATTTAGCCGCACTTGAAAAGCTATTATTTTTAGCAACAATACTAAAAACGCGATATAAATCTAATTTTCCTATCATATAAGCACCTCTTATAGCTATTATACGAACTATTAATTTTACTTATATCATTAAAGGGGCGTATAGTAAAATCATATTGGTTTAATTTCACAATATTTAACTTTTTTCAGTGGGCGAAAAGGAATCGGTAAGGGGGCTTTGCGAAGCTCCTACAGCCGATTCCAGACGCAATTATGCCGAGGCATAACTATTAATCATACATTTATCTATTTAATAAGGAGAGATTATTTTGGAACGTGTAGTTGGTACAGTAGTAAGAGGTCTTCGTGGTCCAATTATTAACGAAGGCGATAATATTGAGCAAATCGTTGTTGATACGGTATTAAATGCAGCAAAGACTGAAGGCTATTCCATTGAAGATCGTGACATTGTCACAGTAACAGAATCTGTCGTAGCGCGTGCACAAGGTAACTATGCATCCATTGATGACATCGCAACTGACGTAGCTGCTAAATTTGGTGACGATACTGTTGGTGTTATTTTCCCAATTCTAAGCCGTAATCGTTTCGCTAACTGCTTACGTGGTATTGCTAAAGGCGTAAAAAAAGTTGTACTTATGCTTAGCTACCCATCTGATGAGGTTGGGAATCACCTAGTTGATATCGATGAGCTAGATGTAAAAGGGATTAATCCTTGGACTGATACTTTAACAGAGATTGATTTCCGTGAGCATTTCGGCTATAAAAAACATACATTTACAGGTGTAGATTATATTGAATATTATAAAGAACTAATCGAAGCTGAAGGCGCTTCTTGTGAAGTTATTTTTTCAAATAACCCAAAAACAATTTTAGATTTTACGAAGAGTGTTTTAACTTGTGATATTCATACACGCTTACGTACAAAACGTATTTTAATGGCAAATGGCGCTGAAAAAGTATACAGTCTTGATAATATTTTATCTGAATCTAATAATGGTTCAGGCTTTAATGCGGAGTATGGTCTACTTGGTTCAAATAAAGCTACTGAAGATAGCGTAAAATTATTCCCACATACTTGCCAACCGATTGTTGATGGCATCCAAGCAAAAATCAAAGAGGCTACTGGTAAAACAGTTGAAGTAATGGTTTATGGTGATGGTGCATTCAAAGATCCTGTAGGTAAGATTTGGGAGTTAGCTGACCCGGTTGTTTCTCCAGCTTTCACTGCTGGATTAGATGGCACGCCAAACGAAGTAAAACTAAAATATTTAGCAGATAACGATTTTGCGGATCTTCGTGGCGAAGAATTAAAAGCAGCAATTTCTGAGTATATCCAAAACAAAGATGAAGATTTAACTGGGAAAATGGCTGCTCAAGGTACAACGCCTCGTCGTTTAACAGACCTAATTGGCTCTCTTTCAGACTTAACTTCAGGTTCAGGTGACAAAGGAACACCGATGATTTATATTCAAGGTTATTTCGATAACTATACAAAGTAAAAAGCTATAAAAAAGAACGCCCATTTTACATTATGGGCGTTCTTTTATTAAAAGTGAACCTGCTTCAATGTCGACGCTATGTCCACAAAATTGCAAACAGGTAAACCCCTTTTTTCAATTATGTCATTTAGTGAGGATGACAGGAATCGAACCTGTAAGACCCTATTCTGTAAAGAGAGGGACACGCTGCCATTGCATACTTCCTCATATTCATTATTTATTATTTATTATTAATTTCATGTATAGAATTACATTGTTCTCAGTCCTTTTTTTATAGTAGATTCAATCTTTTCAAATAAAGCTTATTTCAATTGATTAGGAATCACTTCTTCATTTAACCAATGCTCGCTTGTTCGAACATGATTCTGTCTCACAAATTTCCCTAGATTATATCGAAAATCATCATAATGGAAGGCAGTCGCGTTTCTAATAACATACCCTTCCTGCTCACCCCCAAGAAGTGATTTCCCTGTAAACGTCTTCTTTATTTTTTCTTCATCGAAAATGCCTCGATATAATACAGGTACCGTTTTAATCCCCCATTCAGCTGCATAATGGACTGTTTCATCCCAGCTCAAGCAAATATTTTTTTCATTCCAAATACTAAATAAATAAAAATAACTAGTTAACTCATTGTAGTAAATGGAGTGCTTGGCATAAACATTTTCACCACATAATCTCCAGCCTTCTGGAATCTGGAATGCAAATGTAGCATGAAACGTTTTCACCCAATGCCTCGACGGATGATCTCCTGAATTTAAGCTTCTAGCATGCATATAGTTTTGATAAAGTGTTGTTCCTTCCCCGTCTAATTTTTCGGTTACAACAACCTCTTTTCCAATAAAATGATCAACATTTTTAGCAACCTTGTCATCATGTGTATACCCTCTACTCCACGGCAAATGAAAGCTTCTTGGATATTTCATCAAATTGGTCATAAACTCACTTCCTTTGTCTACATCTACTTCGCAAATTGATCTGCTTCACGAAAGAAATAAAGCTTTGTTAATAAGTCACCATCTAATAAATGATAAATCTTACTTGATCCCCTATCACCCCCATATTGAATTAACATATGAAATTGTACTAGATTAACAACCTTTAAAACAAAGTCTTCTTCAAAGCCAAGCTCTAATAAAAAATGGCATACCATTTGAGCAGATACATTTTCATGGCCATAATATCCATATCTCTGTTGTAATTCTTTATATTTTTTACAAAACGGTTTGCCTACATCATGGAATAAAGCAGCTATTTGTAGCGCTAACTTGTCACTCTCCATATAGTATTCGTTCATATAGTCATAAACAAAATACGTATGCTGGCAAAGTAAAAATTGATGATAAGGATTTTCTTGATTAAATCGATAAATTTCTTTAAATGGTTGGACTGATCTTAACTTTTGAAAAAGCTCCTCATATGTGGGTTGGCTCTGGATTAGTGAAATAAATTGCTCTTTTGAGATTTCATATGGACTCGTTTCATGTACAATATGCACCTCTTCAAATCCTTCTCCCAATATCGGAAACTCTAAATTCTTTCTCATCTTTTCCATTATCACTAACGGAACCTTCCTCTTTCTTTGCTGATTCCTTGTTACACATAACGCATAAGGTGTATCAAAATAATAGCATAAAACTTTCACACCATCCGACAATTTACCTACCGTAAACATCCTGCGTTCTCGTTCGATATTTGTCGCATCAACAATAACAGATTGTCCTTTAGCTACACATTCGTTCAAACGCTCATACAAAACACGGAATACTATTCGTGAATTCTGCCTTGTAGCGTCACCGAATAACTCTTGACGTATGGCATCACTTGAAAGAATAAGCGCATTTTCGCTTTTTGCTAGCCCCTTAACAAACGTGCTCTTGCCACTCCCAGGTAACCCAACCGTAAATATCACCTTCATTTTCTCACCCCCTTTCAAGTATCTATATCGTTTATAGAAACATATTCTTTAGTTAGCAATTAACCTCTATTTCATTTACTTTCGGAGCTGTTTTTTATCAAAAATTAATCATCAACTTAACGCTAAAAGTATAGGGATTAATTTTTGAGGGTTAAAATGATATAAGTCGCACACGACATTTGTTGAAGCGTACACCATGAATATAAGTTGGTCGGTGCAGAACTGGGCGACTCCTCGGGTCACAGTTGAGCCCCCGAAGCGAGTACGGGACCGGAGATTAAGAACACCACACCCTGTGATAACACCTTCGTTAACCAACATCACATTGCTGTCGCTTCGCTTTCACATAGAGAAAACATTTGCTGCCGACGCTGCGTTAGCTCTTCACTTTCGCACAGAAAACACTTATCAACCCAAGCGACTCATCCGACGCCCCAAAAACACCCAGCCAGAACAAAGATCAGCTTATATACACGATGTCACACCAAAATTTCGGAGACTATCCATAAAAAGCAACATTCTTCAAAAGGGGAAATCAGACTATAAAAAAAGACTGCTCCAACTTTTCCGGAACAGTTTTTTTATTAAAAATTTGATTTTTCCTTATAAATATATTATATCATAAATTTGACAAAATTACTAGACTATACTTCTTTCTGAACTAGCTGTATGATAAATTTCCCGATTCTAAATCCATATTGAAAGGAATGTGAGTAACGTTGGAAAAACAATATGAATGGACAGAAGAAAAACAGTATCTTGTTCTTTGTTTTAACACAGTTGGCCACAAAAAAGAGGAGTTACTACAAAAAGAAAAGGCTGTTAAAGACAATGTTTTAACGTTAAAGAAAACCTTTTGGGACGACGTTAGAGTGAATTTAGATACGCCTGAGGATATAGACGAAACCTTTTATGCTATCAAACAACAAGCAGAGCTCTTATCTGATTCCCAGCATGCTCAGCAACGTGTCGTCAAGGATGTAAAAATTTATGACCGTTTACTGCAATCACCCTATTTCGCTCGCATTGATTTTTTACAGGATGGTCATAACGAACCTTTTAAGATTTATATCGGTGTAGCAACCTTACTGGATGAAGAGAATGAAAACATACTAATTTATGATTGGCGAGCCCCTATAGCAAGTATGTATTATGATTACACCCCTGGCCCAGCTACTTATGAAACGGTGACTGACGAAATTCAAGGTGAGATGCTTTTAAAGCGGCAATTTATTATAAAGAATGGTCATTTGCAATCGATGTTTAATACAGGTTTAACGATCGGTGATGACTTATTACTTGATATTCTCGCTCAAAATGCAAACGAACATATCCCTAGCATCGTAGCAACGATTCAAGCTGAGCAAAATCAAATTATTCGACATGTCAACACTCCTTATCTCATCGTAGAAGGTGTCGCAGGTAGTGGAAAAACAGCTGTTGCTCTCCAACGTGTTGCTTATTTGTTGTATCATTATCGAGACCAAATTACTGCAGATCAAATTTTATTGATTACACCTAATCAGCTTTTTAATCAATATGTTCATACCGTTTTACCGGATTTAGGTGAAGATAATATGCAGCAATTAACCTTCTCCGAATATGCAACAAAACGTTTAGGTCGACAGTTCCAATTGGAATACCCTTATGAACAATTGGAGTCACTTTTAACAGAGAAAGATGACTCACTCTACCAAATGAAGCTTACGATTATTTCTTTTAAAGCTAGCCTCCAATATCGAGAATTGATGGACAAATACATTCAGTTCCTTGCACATGAAGGTTTGCTGTTTAAAAATATTGTTTTTCGCGGAGAAAGAATTATTACAGCTCAAGAAATTGCTGAATACTTTTATTCGTTCAATTCCACAATTCCTATCCCAAATCGACTGCAGTTGGTAAAAGATTGGTTATTACAACGATTATCGAAAATTGAAAAAGCAGAACGGGCGAAAGAATGGGTAGAAGAAGCTAGTGAACTTTTAGACATTGAAGAGTATACAAAAACCTATAGCGAGCTTTTACATGAAGGTCGTTTTTCAGAAAACACCTTTGATGATTTTGAGCAAGAGCGTAAGAAAATAGCTATCCAAATTGTCAAAAAGCAGTTTAAGCCACTTCGTCAATCTGTGAAACAATTAAAGTTCGTTCATATGTTAGGCATTTATCGTCAATTGTTTGACATGAACAACTCTATTCATCAGCACTTACAGAACTTTTTACCCGACCATTGGGAAGAAATCTGTCAACATACACTCCCTAATTTAGCAAAGCGTATTATTTCATATGAAGATGCTGCTCCATTTTTATACTTACAGGACAAAATAGAAGGTCAACGAACAAATACGATGATTCGTCATGTTTTAATCGATGAAGCACAAGACTATTCTCCTTTTCAGCTATTTGTTTTACAACAATTATTCCCACGTGCACGTATGACTATATTGGGTGATGGACATCAAACTATCCATCCTCATACCTTTAATAACCCCTCACTGCTGACACCACAATTGTATGGTGAACAAGCAGAAAAAATGATACTAACGAAAAGTTATCGCTCAACAAAACAAATTATTCACCTTACTTCAAAGATTTTACATGAGGACGCCAAAGTAGAAGCCTTTAATAGAACTGGTCCCGAACCAACTATCACGATTGTGTCGAATGAAATACATTTAATGGAACAGCTTGTCGAAAAGATTAACAACTTGTCCCAAAATTTTGAAACAATTGCAGTCATCTGTAAAACAGAGCAAGAGTGTACAAAGGTTTTTGATAAAATGAAAGACCAAGTAGATATTCAACTCATTACCCATCATACAAAACAATTTAAAAAAGGTATTTTACTGTTACCAGCTTATATGGCAAAAGGAATTGAATTCGACGCTGTCTTGCTATACAATGCCTCAGCAGCTAATTATTCTAGAGAAACAGAACGTTATTATTTCTACACAGCTTGTACGCGAGCTATGCACGAATTGCACATCTATTCCATTAACAAGTTAACACATTTTTTAGAGCTTTAATTTCAAAAAAGAGAATCTGCATCCCTCCATTGAGGCTTGCAGATTCTCTTCTTTTGTTCTATCAATTATGCCTCGGCATAATTGCGTCCGGATTCGGCTTTGTGTTTGCACAAAGAACTCCTTGCTGAATCCGTGACATCCGCCGGAGGCTTTAACTTCTGCAAGAAGTTAAATGTAGTACGTATAATCCTCCGGAATAACACGTTTTAAGAATTTCTTCGTGCGCTCCTCTTTCGGATTCACAAATATATCATGAGGACTTCCTTCTTCTACAACGACACCGCCATCCATAAAAATTACACGGTTTGCTACGTCTTTTGCAAAGCCCATTTCATGTGTGACAACAAGCATGGTTGTTCCTTCTGCTGCAATGTTCTTCATAACCTGAAGGACTTCTCCTACTAGTTCTGGATCCAGTGCAGAAGTCGGTTCATCAAATAAAATAATATCAGGATTTAACGCTACCGCTCGTGCAATACCGACTCGCTGTTGCTGACCTCCAGACAATTGATTTGGATAGGCATCATATTTTTCTGATAAGCCTACTTTATCGAGCGCCTTTTTGCCAATTTCAATCGCTTCTGCCTTTGGAATTTTACGTCCTATAATAAGCCCTTCTGTCACATTTTCTAGCGCTGTTTTATTCGTGAAAAGATTGTAGTTTTGGAATACAAAGGCTACACGTTGACGAATCGAATGGACATCCTTCTTCTTCACATTTTGAAAATCTACTTGGATATCACCAAATGTCGCATGTCCTTGGTCAGCTTTCTCTAAAAAGTTAATGCAACGTAATAATGTTGTTTTTCCTGAGCCGCTAGGGCCTAAAATAACAACAACATCACCTTTATCAATAGCTAAATCGACACCCTTTAAAATTTCATTGTCACCAAATGATTTATAGATATTTTTAATTTCTAACATACTCATTCACCCCTTAGGATTTTGCCACTTTGAATTTACTTAAATGCTTTTCATATCGTTTAAAAATGTATTCAACCGTACTACATAAAATTAAGTACACTATGAAAATATCAATATATGCTTCTACGTAATTGTAGCCAACATTGGCAGCTACTTTAGCCTTTAAGGTAATTTCAGGTAAGGACATTGCATAGCCTAAAGACGTCGCTTTAATAAGATTGACTGTAGCCGTACAAATATTTGGCATCGCTACTACTAAAGCCTGCGGAATAATAATACGGCGATAAGCTTGAAATGTTGATAAGCCTACTGCATGAGCAGCCTCAAGCTGACCTTTTTCAATCGTACTTAAAGCAGAACGAAATACCTCAATTAATATGGCCGTTGTACTAAATGCGAAGACGATAAATGCATACCAAATCGGATTGATTTTATAAATATCGTAGGCAATATTATATTTTTCAAAAATCATTTTAAGTAGTAATGGGACACTACTATAAATAATAAAGATTTGAATGATTATAGGTGTACCTCGAACAAAGGAGACATAAATTTTCGCTATATGGTGGATCACTGGGATTTTATTGACCCGTGTTAGCGCTAGTAGAAAACCAAGTGGTAGAGCAACAAACATAGCAACAATTGTCACAAGGAGTGCGATAGGTACACCTGATAATGCAACAAAAAATGTTTCAACTAAAAATTGATAATTCATGGTTACGCCTCCTTACGTTGTTTCTAATGTCTTTTTCCCCTTACCAAAGAACTTTTCTAGCATAGCGAAGAATTTTTCGATAATAATCGACAGCACCCAATAAACAATCGCTAAAGCAATATATATTTCTAATGCATGTGCATTAATATTACTTGCGATAATTAAATTTGCCTTTCCGACAATATCAATTAAGCCGATTGTATAAGCGAGCGCCCCTTCTTGTAATAACGCAATCATTCCATTCCCAAAGTTCGGTAATGCGATCACGAGTGCCTGTGGGAAAATAATACGTCGATAGGCCTGAAATGGCGTTAATCCCACACTAACAGCCGCTTCAAATTGCCCTTTATTAATCGCTAAATAGGCAGAACGAATAACTTCTGACATAATCGCAGCAAACTGTAAAGTGAACGTTACGACTACGAAAATGGCTGTTTCGATTGAGTGGAGATTGATGCCGAAGTTTTCCGCTAACGCTGGCACACCATAATATACGAGGAATAATAAGACGATAGATGGTGTACAACGCATAATTGTTGTATATAAGTTCGCTAATTTTCGCAGCAATTTTATTGAACTTAACTTGGCTGCCGCTAATAGTAAGCCGAATATTGTACCTAGCACAATGGAAGACCCTGCGACTAAGAAGGTAACTTTTAAAAACGGCAATAATACAGGAATTGAGTTCCAAATGTATGATGCATCAAAATACTTCTCCATTTCCTCACCAACTTTTATTAAATGTTTGGATTTTAATGCTCTTTTGTATGAATAAAGACTGCTGAGTTTACTGACTCAACAGCCTTTTATCCGGTACCAACTGTAACACTTTTCTTTAAAAGAGAAATTAGTATTAGCGCTTCACAGAATCTAACACTTCAAATAAATCACGACCGTAAAACTTAGTGCTTAATTCATTTGTTTTCTTTTGCTCTTTAATTTTTGCTATAGCTTTATCGTAAGCATCTGCAAATTCTTGTTCCTTTTTATTGAATAACGGCCATGTTTTAATAACGGCAAATTCGTTGTACACTACGTCATCCTTTAAATTATGATATGGGCCATCTTCTGCTAAAACTTGTTGTTTAAATGGACCTTCAATCATCACACCACCGTCGACACGTTTTTCATTTACCCATTGCACGACATCGACAGTAAATGCATCTCCAGCCTGTAATTTCACTTTATTGTCTGGGTTGGCCTTATTATATTCATCAATAATTGTGTACTGAGCATTATTCGCAGCGATTGGTGCTAATGAATAACCTTTTTTCGCAAAGTCAGCTAATGTTTTTACACCTTCATCTTCCTTACGTAATACTAAACCAGCACTACTTAAGCCCAAAAATTCTTTAGGGAAAATAAACTTTTTTGTACGTTCTTGCGTAAAGAAGGCATTTTTTATTCCTACTTGATATTTCCCTTGCTCAACACCAATTAGTAAATCATCACTAGTCGTGCCTACAAATTCAAACTTATAGTCAGGTAACATCTCATCCACTAGCTTCATAACTTCCACATCGTAGCCTGTTGGATTTCCGTTATCATCAATATAACTAATAGGCTTAGACGCCTGATCATATGCAACCTTCACTGTACGTACTTTCACGCCAGCCTCTGAGCCTTTATCTGAAGCTTTATCTGAAGCTTTATCTGAAGCTTCACCTGAATTACAACCTGCTAAAATAGCAAGTGAAGCCAACCCGATTGCTGCTAGTTGAAAAATCTTTTTCTTTTGTTTAAACATATATCATTTCCCCTTATTCATGCGATTTTTGCTGTTCAATTGCGGCATTTGCCAATTTAATAATTGTCATATCATCCATCGGTGGATTATGAAGCCCTGCGCGAACATTTCGATAGTAGCGCTGCAATGGATTTGTTAATTGTAGACTTTTCGCACCTACTACACGCATTGCCTTATCGACGATTTCGATCGCCAAGTTTGTTACGGTATGCTTAGCAACCGCCATTTCATTTGCTAAAAGCTCACGTCTAGCTGGGTCATCATAAGCCTCGGCAACTCCATACAGTACAAAGCGTGCTTGATATAGCTTCAATTCAATATCGCCTAGAAGCTGCTGCACATTCGGTAATGTACTAATCGGAGCATTCAAGCTATTAGGTTGATGATGATTTGCAAAATGCAGTGCATAATCACGAGCCGCTTGAGCAATACCTAAGTATGTTGCTGGAATATGTAGAATCCAACCATTTATCTTGCCACCACTTGGGTGATTCGGTAACTCTACTAAATGATTTGAAGGGACAATTACATCCTTTAAAACTAGGTCGTGGCTACTTGTGCCTCGCATTGCTGACATTTCCCAGTTTTCTTCAATTGAAAGCCCTTGAGCATCTTTATGAATAAGGAAAAAACCAATTTGATTTTTTTCCTCAATCCACGCTGATGTTAAGAAATAATCTAGCACCGGAGAGGCTGTCGTAAAGATTTTACGTCCATTTAAGAGCCAACCTTGCTCTTTTGAAACAGCATTCGTTCCTGGTCGCCCTCCACGTGTTGGACTCCCAGTTGCCGCTTCACTTGCAGCCCTGTTTATAATGGCACCGTTCTTTATTTCCTGGGCAAAGGAACTTAGCATATCGTCTGCCCATAGCTTTTCCTCATATAGTTCGCCTACAACGCTTAATGTCCATCCTAGTGAGAGTGAAGCATTCTCGTCATAGCTTGCTAACGTTTCTTGAACGAGTACCATATCATAGACTGATAATCCTTCACCGCCATATTCTTTCGGTAAAGTTAGTTTTGGATAACCAATTTGCAAAAGTAGTTTATGTGCTTCGAATGGAAAACGAGATTGTTCATCTACTTCTTTAGCCTCAGCCTTGATTGACTCAGAAATAGATGCTAGCTGATCTAGCCAATACTGCTGCTGCTTTGTTTTAATAAATAAATTCTTCAAGAATATCTCCTTCTCCCCAAAATGTATAAAACGTATACACTTACTAAGAATTAATGTTGTAAAAAAATCTCTACTTACTTTTTAGTAGAGAGATGATGATTGGTACTGAATTTTCTGATTCGTTGACATTTATGATACTTTTCGCATTTAAAAATGTCAATGGTTAATTACAAGTTTTTTTATAAGTTTTATATTCATTACTTGCACATCTTCTTTTTTTCACCAAGCCACGTTTATAACATATGCTAAAACTAAAGAAAGAGGTGCCTGTATGACTAATAATATGAATCCATCTTTGAATAATATCGCTATTTCACCTATGACCCCTCAGGTTATTCAAACGAAATTTGGAGATATTAATGGAGATGGCTTACTTGAAACTGTTCTTTTGATGGGGACTAAAACTCCAGATAGCCCTTTGTGGAAAAACCTAACGCTTGCTATTTTTTACGGACAATCGCACCAATTCGAAAAAATAATGTTAAAACAAAGCGTCGGCTATAACCCAACTATATTTTTAGGTGACTTTACCGGCAATCATCTAGAAGATATTTTAGCCATTTCTGACACAGGAGGTAGTGGAGGTATTATCAACGGTGAAATATTTGCCTCAATAAACGGCAAAATTCGCTCAATTTTTGATGCAGAATCGTTTAATAATAAACTAAAGTACAGCGTTAATTATCAAAATCAATATAAAGTGGCCATTCGAAGCATGAATCCAAAAAAGCAATATATCATCGATTTACAATACAAGGGTCCGGATTATTTAGCGGAAATTTATCATCAAGATGGTACACTAAAGCAACCTATTGAAGGGTGGGTAGATCCAATCAGCGGATTGTATCCAGTAGACTATGAACGTGATGGAATATATGAGATTTTAGCTTATCAGGCTATAGCAGGAAGATTTCATGCCGATGGATTAGGTTATGTAGAAAATATTTTGAAATGGGATGGCCATGAATTTAAAGTTGACCGTCAAACTGTAGGGATTTTTGGAGAAGATTTAAAGTAATTTGATATATAGAAAAAAATCTGCCCGATTTCCGTACAGAACAATCGAAATCGGACAGATTCGAATTTGCTTTTTCTACTGATAGGAAGGTTTATTTCTCTACTAATGCAAAATAATTATTTTCATGATCAGCAAAATTAAAAACCCTACCCATTGGCATCATTACTAAATCTCCTACTTTAACGCCCTTTGCTTGAAAATCTTGATATAAATTTTCTATATGCTCGGCATAAAACATAATAGAAGGTGTTCCTAAATTTAATTCAGGCTGCATTTTTGCAATGATTTCTTTATGGTGAAGAACAAAGGTAGTGTGAGCTTCTTTAGTTGGAGCAATTTCAATCCAACGTACTCCGCCCTCTTCCTGGTCAGCAACTACTACAAATCCAATTTTTTCTGTCCAAAACTTCACGGCAGTATCCAGATCATTTACATATAACATCACTTGTCCAATTTGTCGAATCATGAAACAATTCCCTCCTCTTTTGAGCATTAGTATATATCAAAAAGTAGCTTTATATGTCCTATCTAACGGTTATTGTTTTAACTTCTTTCAGCCGATTCCGGACACAATTATTACAAAATACTTAACTTTTATTTTATTTTTGATAAAATGAGCCTAGTTGTCTATTATTTCCCTAGAACGGTAAAGTATAGACCAATCACCATAACATGGGCGTATATTATCCGATGAGGCTCTTAGAGCAGTAGATGTTCTCTGTGCGAAAGCGTAGTGTTAACGTAGCGTCAGCAACAGAAGATTGGTCCTAAGCCATTATCACATACTCAATTTTCGGTGATAACAAAGTTTAAAATACAAATAATATTATAGTGAGGATCATTCAAGTGAAACAACTAAGTTTAAGGAAAAAGCTCATTTTTTCATTTTTAGCAATGCTTATCATCCCAACACTGTTAATTGGAATTGTGTCTTACCGAAGTGCTGGAAAGCAAATTTCAGAAGAACAACAAGCAAGCGCAACCGAAAGCGTGCGCATGCTTAATACGAATATTACCAACACGATCGAGCCAAAAGTGAAGGACGTTCAATACTTTACTAAAAAACTCAATCAATCTTATTTACAAGAAGGTAAAATTCCAGAACTTAAATCTCTTTTCCACGAATACATGAACATGCATCCAGAGGTGGAACTGATTTATATCGGAACTTCTGATGGCAGACTACTGGATGAGCCTGCTCAAAAATACCCTAGTGGGTTTGATCCGCGGACGAGACCGTGGTATAAGCAAGCTTTAGATAGCAAAGACCAAGTATCTATTACAGCTCCATACATTACACAGACTACAGGTGATATCGTTCTGACGATTACTCAGGCTTTACCAGATGGCTCAGGAGTAATAGGGTTAGATTTAAATATATCTAAACTTAGTACCATCACGAATGATATACATATTGGAGAAACCGGCTTTGCTTCACTTTTAGATAGCAATAAGAATTATATTGCCCACCCAGATAAAGAAAGTGGTGCTGAAGCAACGGAAAGCTATATTACTAAAATCTATGAACAAGATAGTGGTGCCATTATAGAAAAAGATCGTCAGCTACAATTTGTTACAAATAAACTAACGGGTTGGAAAGTTGTTGGTACTATGTTTACAGCCGAGGCTGCAAAAGCCGCAGCTTCGACCTTTAATATCAACTTAATAATCATCGCTATTTCTATTATTGTCGGCATTATTTTTATGCTATTCATGATAAAATCGATCGTTAATCCGATCAATCGACTTAAACAAAGCGCTATAAAAATTAGTGAGGGCGATTTGACAGCGTTTATTGACATTCATACTAAAGACGAGATTGGACAACTTGGGGAAGCTTTTATCACTATGAAGACTAACTTAAAAGAACTTATTCATAACGTGGATCAAAGCTCCCAACACGTACAGACTTCGGCGCATGGATTATCTGCGAATGCCGAACAAAATATAGCTGCTTCAGAGCAAGTTAAGGAAGCTATGCAACAGGTTGCTATCAGTACAGAAAAACAAACAACCGGTATTGATCAAAATGCTGTTTCTATTGAGGAAATCGCAAAAGGAGTCGTCGAGGTCGCTGATAGCTCTATGCAGGTTTCAGATTTATCTAGCCATGCTATAAAATTGGCCGAAGAAGGCGGCCAAGCAGTCGAACAAACTGTTAATCAAATGATTTCTATTCATGAATCTGTGACACAATCAGATACGATGATTAAATCACTTTATGATCGAACAAAAGAAATTGGTTCTATTTTAGAAATTATTAGTGCTATTTCAGACCAAACAAATCTGCTTGCCCTTAATGCTGCTATTGAGGCAGCGCGAGCTGGAGAGCATGGGAAAGGCTTTGCAGTAGTCGCTGATGAAGTGCGTAAGTTAGCAGAGCAATCCCATCAATCAGCAGAGCAAATTTCTGCACTCATTACTGGCATTCAGCAAGAAACGGCTAAATCTGTTCAAACAATGATTAAAGCTTCAGCGGATGTCCAGGATGGTTTACAGCTAACAGAAGATACAAGTAAAAAATTTGCAAACATTATTAAGAGTCTACACGATATTGCTCCGAAAATGGAGGATATATCTGCATCCGCTCAGGAAATGTCAGCGGTAGTCGAAGAAGTTTCTGCAACTGCTATCGAGCTCACTGATCATGCAAAATTAAATGCAGCCGCGTCAGAGGAAGTTGCCGCTTCAACTGAACAAACATTAAACTCGATGCAGGGAATGGCTACAGCCGCAAGAACACTTCTAGATATGGCTGATGAATTACAAAGCTATGTAAATCGTTTTAAATACTAAAAAGAAAAGCACGATGTTAATGGAGATTTTCCAAACATCGTGCTTTTCAATATTAACAATGTCACGCAATTATGCCGAGGCATAATTGATCTTTATTTATTTATTTTCCTCATGACTGAATTGCCATAGAATACCAAATTTATCAGTAAGGGAGCCATAACATTTACTCCAAAACGTTTCTTGTAGCTCCATTTTAACCTTACCACCATCTTTAAGACCGTCAAAAGCTTTTCGCATCTGATCCTCATCGTCTGAGACTACAGCTAACGTTATATTGTTTCCAACCGTGAATGGGTTACTAGGAAATGTATCAGAAAACATTACCGTGCTGCCAAAAATCGAAAGTCGCGTATGCATCACAAGATCTTTTGCTTCCTCTGGTAATTGATAATTTGGATTCTGTGGTGAATCTCCAAATGTCATAATTTCAGGTTTATTCGTATTAAAAACTTTCTCATAAAAAGATACAGCCTCTCGACAATTCCCATTAAAAATTAAGTAGGCCTCTACTGCCATTTCCAACACTCCCTTTGTCATTTTTCGAAACAATTCTATTTTACATGGATAACAAATAATAATACAAATTTTAGATAAAACGATCAAAAACTACTTTTCCTCTTTTGAAGAATCATAATAATAGCTTACTTCCCCATAAAGTTTACGGGATGTTCACTGTTATCTTTTTAACAATCGCTAAATCCTACATTTCATTACTGTTTCGGAAAAATGGTATATCTTTATGTTTCCCCAGGTGTGTTGATTAACCATTTTTATACATCCAAAGAGGCTGATTTCCGCTACGGGCTACTCGCTTTCCCGCGGGAGTCGAGTAGCCCTACGCTACAATCAGTCAAAATGGAAATATATTGGCAAAGTGGTAACGAAAAAATCCTTTTATCGCTCAATAATAAACTTATTTTTTCCTAATCAACACGCCTGATGTTTCCCTTAATTCCTGTTCTTTCCTGATATTTTTTTATTTAGATAAAAGCTTTGACATTTACTCGAAAATGATGTAAATTACCAAATGACGAACGATTTAAATTAAAACTTAAAAAATATTCGTATTTTAGGAGTGTTTATAATGGATAACGTATTTGACTATGAGGATATTCAACTAATTCCCGCAAAATGTATTGTAGAAAGTCGCTCAGAATGTGATACTTCTGTAACTTTAGGCGGTCATACATTCAAACTTCCTGTTGTACCAGCAAACATGCAAACAATTATCGACGAAAGTCTTGCTGTGAAGCTTGCTGAAAACGGTTACTTTTATATCATGCACCGTTTTAACCCAGAGACACGTATCGATTTCATCAAAGATATGCAAGGTCGTGGATTAATCGCATCAATTAGTGTTGGTGTAAAAGATGAAGAATACACATTTATTGAAGAATTAGAAGCTGCGAATTTAGCGCCTGATTTTATTACAATCGATATTGCACATGGCCATTCAAATGCTGTCATTCGTATGATTCAACATATCAAAAAACATCTACCGAATAGCTTTGTTATTGCTGGTAATGTGGGTACACCTGAAGCAGTACGTGAACTTGAAAACGCTGGTGCAGATGCAACAAAAGTTGGTATTGGACCAGGTAAAGTATGTATTACTAAAATCAAAACTGGCTTTGGTACAGGTGGTTGGCAGCTAGCTGCACTACGCTGGTGTGCGAAAGCTGCGACGAAGCCAATTATCGCTGATGGTGGTATTCGTACACATGGAGATATTGCAAAATCTGTTCGCTTTGGTGCTTCAATGGTGATGATTGGATCATTATTTGCAGGCCATGAAGAGTCACCTGGCAATACAATCGAAGTCGACGGTAAAACTGTGAAGGAATACTTCGGATCTGCTTCTGAATTCCAAAAAGGCGAACGTAAAAATGTTGAAGGTAAAAAGATGTATGTTGAACATAAAGGCAGCATCAAAGATACTTTAGTTGAAATGCAGCAAGACCTTCAATCATCTATTTCCTATGCAGGTGGCAATAAACTAGATGCCATCCGAAATGTAGATTATGTAATTGTAAAAAACTCTATTTTTAATGGAGATAAAGTATATTAACAACTAGGGGAACCCCCAACAAGAATGAAGCAAATTCTTGTTGGGGATTTTCTTTGGATTTCGTTATTCTATTCTCTCTGAAGGAGTTTTATATTGGGCAGAGCAATTGTGGTTCTTGGTGGTTCTTGGTTGATCAGTTCTTCGGGTTACACGAGCGGTTTTGGCCATTACCTGATCAGGTCTTCCGGTTACCCGAGTGGTTTTGGCTCTTTCCTGATCAGGTCTTCTGGTTAGCCAAGCGGTTTTGGCTCTTGGCTTACCGTTCTTTTATTTTAAAATGCATATTTTTAACAAAAGAAAAAATGCTACCAATTAAAGCGTAGCATTTCCCTTAAAATTATAGCTTGTTAATAACAGCGTGGAGCGTTTCTTTTAATTCTGCATCATGATCAGAAAGGTCTACAAGGTTTGCTACACGCTCACGTAGTACTGGACGTTCAATTACAAGCTTTTCATCAAGTACTTGTACAAGTAACTCGATAATTAGACGATCACGTACGTTTAATGCTTCTTCTAAACGCTCTGGTGTAATTTTTGCATCTGCTTTTGCTGCTTTAGCCATTTTAAAAACCCCTTTTAAATTTTATATTTCATGCACATCTATTTTAGCATACAGCTAATTTTTTTTGAAAACTTTCTTTCATGAATATATACCAAAACTTTACAAATAAACACTACTACATTTACGATAAAATGTTATATTCAAATCATAAAAGAGTGACGATCAACCATATGATTATATGTTCTCAGTTTTCATATTCACTTAGGGCGATTTATAAGATTGGAGGAATTCGATGAACCAAAAGAACTCGACTTATTTACAATTAATAAAGGCTGTACCGCAATCTTTACAATTGTTTCTAAATATTTGCCTTGTACTTTTAGCACTCATTTTATCCTTCCTACTTTGCAAAGAACTCCTCCAATTTCTTAAAATTTTAATATTCAACAATGATGGCGGAGACTATAAACTTTTCCTTGCTAATATTCTTATTTTCTTTTTGTATTTTGAATTTATCACTATGATTATTAAATATTTTAAAGAGAATTATCATTTTCCACTAAGGTACTTTATATATATAGGGATTACGGCCATGGTTCGATTAATTATCGTAGAACATGACCATCCCACTAACACCCTAATTTATTCACTTATTATTTTAATATTAATTATAAGCTATTTTATTATTAACATTACGCCGCTGGAACGACCTGTACGCTCATCACTTTTTATGAAAAAAGAACAATAGCTTTATACGGTGGAATTACTTTATTACAATAAGCTATTTATTCTCAGGCTATCTTTTCTTGTTTATGAAGGAAATTAAGGTTCATTTCAAAATCCTGGAGTTGCATACCACCAACTAGTTTGTTATCTTCCCATAGCCCATAATAACGAATGGATGCACCATTGTTTTGATTGTGCATAAAGAATGCCTTTAGCTGCTCTTTTATTGGCCGTAAACTACCTATCCTTCCTCGATAAGCACCCACCACAATATCAAGAAAATTTATAAAGTCCACTTTCATAGACATCCCCACCCTACACTAAATTTAGTGTAGGGCACGCTCTTTTCATAATTTTTTTCACATTAATTTCAGCCCTCGATAATAACATATATTACCACATACAAATGTACTGTATGTTGACAGTATTAAACCCTAAGGTGATTAAGGTGAGCTCCTTATTAGCTGTATAAACAAAGGAATTACGAGGTGGAACATACGTGCATATTGTTTTGCATACACCGTTTAATAGCTGTACCGTTATTAAACGTCTTGAGCAAATCGACAGTAACAATGAACTGAGTACACTATTCTCGTTGGCTCGTTGATTAGAAGTGGGGTACAACTAAATGTAAAGCCCAGAAATATGATGTGTTGAGCAGAGAACTGCATGAATGATTGAAGGGAGACGGAAAGAGTGAATCTGATTGATGTATATATTCATGAAGTAACTAAAAGGATAAGCAAAGATAAGCGTGATAAAACCAGCCTAGAACTAAAATCTACCATTGAAGATATGTTACCTGAAGATTATTCAGAATCAGATATAAAGGAAGTTCTTAAAAAGCTCGGAAATCCTGTAGAAGTCGCAGCAAGCTACCAAGACACACCACAATTTTTAATCGGTCCAAAAGTGTTTGACACTTATACTAGAACAATAAAATTAGTTGTTCCTTGGGCGATTATTATTACAGTTATTGTACAGATGATAGAAAGTATTGTGCTTTATAACGGAGAAGGTGCACTCCTAACTACGATTATTAAAACAGTTTCCATAACGATTTCTCATATTATTTCAGTAATTATCTACGTAGTGTTCTGGATTACAGTTGCTTTCATTGTCATTGAACGATCTGGAGGAAAAAACATTCGAATCCCCCTTATAAAAGACCATCCAGAATGGACACCTGATGATTTAGCAAAAGTTAAAATAATTCCTAAAGAAAAAACTATTTCACTGAATGATAATATTTTCAGTTTCTTAGGCATTGCTATTTTTGCCTTTGTCTATTTCAATGCTAATCACCTTTTAGGCATCTATACATCTCACAATAAAGGTGGCTTTAAATTTGTTATGCCTATATTCAATCAGGATGTCTTACTGTCCTTCGCTCCAATCGTTTTATTTTGTATCGTTTTAAGTGTTGCTTTAACATGTTGGAAATTGAAGGCTGGTCAATGGACAATGTTAATCGCCGTAGCTAATGCACTCCTTCAATGTACAGGAGTCATTGTTTTTATCCTCATGGCTATTCACCCCGATCTCATACACAGTCCCGCGGTACCTTATATCGCGGCAATTACGGAAACGACTTCTGCTAAGATCTTGTTTGCTATAGACCGAATATTATTCGTAAGCATCGCTATTGCCATCATCGCAAATGCATTTGATATTTATAGTGGCTTTAAAAAGGCTAAAATTTGACAAGAAATATAAGTTTTGAGAGCTGACTCTTTCTTGTTGGCTCTTTACTCATTCATATATTTATTGACCTACTAAAATACTCCTTAAAATACCGTTATTCTCTAATGTTTTGTATAATAATAGAGTTAATACATTCATAATAATCTGCACTAATTCAAACAGAATAAGGGGAAATAATTTATGACTATTCTTCTTGTAGATGACAATCAGGTCAATCTATTTGTCATTGAAAAAGTATTAAAAAATGCAGGTTATGATAACTGTGTTTCTCTAACATCTGCCTATGAGCTCTTTGATTATTTACAATTAGATGCACCAAATTCAACAGGAAATTCAGTGGATTTAATTTTATTAGATATAATGATGCCTGAAATTGACGGTATTGAGGCTTGTAAACGTGTTAAGCAAAATGAACGATTGAAAGATATTCAAATTATCTTTGTCACAGCTCTAGAAGATAAAAATAAACTCGCAGAAGCACTTGATGTCGGGGGAGTAGATTATATTACAAAGCCGATCAATAAAACCGAGCTTCTTGCTAGAATTCGAGTTGCATTACGATTGAAAGCTGAATTAGATTGGCATACTCAACAAGAAAAGAAAATACAATACGAATTAGATCTAGCAACACACGTACAAAGAAGCCTTTTGAATGCTCCTTTAAACGACACTAATATTCAAATAGAGGTATCTTATCTTCCTTCCTCTAATTTAGCAGGGGATATGTATTATTGGCATAAAATAGACGATCACCGATACGCCATCATTTTGCTTGATATGATGGGACATGGTATCCCTGCTTCACTTGTTTGTATGTTTATCTCCTCTGTCCTAAGAGAAGCCGTTAAACAATTAGTAGATCCTGAATTAGTTATTAAAGAGTTAAACCGTTATATGACACTTTTGCAAAACGGAAAAGACGACAATCTGTTTTATTTCACAGCTATTTATTTAGTGATAGATACAGCACAAAAAACAATTGAATATGTGAACGCTGGTCACCCTTCTGGCTATGCTCTAGTTGATGAAAAAACGCTCGTACCATTAAATAGAGGAAGCTGTGCAGTCGGCTTTTTCGATGAGATCGACGTACAAAAGCAATTCATTCACTACAATGAGGATGTGCAAATTGTTTTATATACGGATGGCGTATTAGAGGCAATGGGACCAAATGAAATAGAGTCAGAGAAGCATTTGCAAACGCTACTATCTACGAAATGGGATTATTCTCAACGTCTAATCGACATTTTACTACCTAAGGAGCAACAAGAAAACCAACCAGATGATATGTGTGTATTAATGATTCAGGCACAGGCGTAAACTACTTAAGATAGGGCTGATGCCTAAGTCTCTACTGTGGAGAAACTTAGGCATCAGCCCATTTTTTATCTTACTTTATCTTCTGAAATATTTTTTCATTGTCTACGATTTCTTTATATGTTGAAATAATATCTTCAAATCGTAGTGTCTCCTTATCACCTAAGCATAAAAATCCATTATCACTTAGGCTTCCGGAAAACAAACGATGAACCTTGTTTTGTAACTCAGGTGAAAAATAAATTAAAACATTTCGGCACATAATGACATGAAATTCATTAAACGATTGATCTGTTACTAAATTATGCTGTGCAAATATAATGTTTTTCAACAGTGACAGATGGAAATAAGCATATTGATCATCTGTTTTATAGTATTCGGAAAAAGTATGATGGCCACCTGCAAACATATAGTTTTTCGTATATGCCTGCATTTTGCTAATCGGAAATACTCCCTTTTTTGCCTTTTCCAATACTTGTTCGTTCATATCTGTAGCGTAAATAACTGCTTTATCCATTAACCCTTCCTCCTCTAGCAAAATAGCCATGGAGTATACTTCCTCACCTGTGGCACATCCTGCGTGCCATATCCGAATTTCAGGGTAATCTCTTAAATACGGTACAACCTCTTGGCGAAAAGCCTTAAAAAAGCTAGGGTCACGGAACATTTCAGTAACATTTATAGAAAAATCATTCAATAGTAGCTCTAAAAACTCATTTTCGTGTATTACTTTTTCAAGTACACGAGAAATCGTTGGAATATTACTCATCCTCATCCTACTATAAATCCTTCGTAATATAGAAGAACGATTATATTGTCGAAAATCAAATCCCGATAAACGATAAATAGCCTCAAGTAACAAATCAATTTCTAAATCTGTATGCTTTTTTTGCTGCAAAGGAAATCGGTCCATTTTATAAACTCCCTTTGGAAACTAGCCATACTCTTAAAACGGATATTAATTGATCTAAATTTAATGGCTTACTAATATAATCTGAAGCACCAGCCTCTAATGATTTATCTCGATCATTTTTCATGGCCTTCGCTGTTAAAGCAATGATCGGTAAATCTGTAATCTTCAGTTGTTTGCGTATAATCGACATCGTTTCATAGCCATCCAAGTTTGGCATCATAATATCCATCAGAATAAGGTCAATCTCATCATTAGATTGCAAAATATCTAAACACTCTATTCCATCTTTTGCAACTAAGATATTCATGCCTCGTTTTTCGAGCGCATTTTTTAATGCATAGATATTACGATAATCATCATCTACAATTAAAATATTTTTCCCTTGAAAGACTTCTACCTCATGTTGAGAAAATTCCTGAACTTCTGATAGCTGCTCTTCCTCTTCTAACTCATGTACTTCATTAGTAGCCCCTACCTCATGAATAGCAAGCTCAAGGTATTTTTGCTCCTCGATTCCATTGGGCAAGCTTGGGATTGTCAGTGTAAATGTACTCCCTTGCCCCTCGTCACTTTGTAAAGAAACCCAGCCACCAAGTAATCTTGCAAGCTCTTTACAAATGGACAAACCAAGACCTGTTCCACCGTATTTACGCACTGTTGCCCCATCGGCCTGTTGGAATGATTCAAAAATTAGCTGATGCTTGTCCTTTGGAATACCTATACCCGTATCTGAAACAGTGATTTCTAACCAGTCGGCACTAACATCCTGCATATTATTTGTTAACTGTTCTTGGCCAAACTGTTTAATGTCAAGATTAACTGAACCTTGCTCTGTAAATTTAAAGGCATTTGATAATAAATTTTTTAATATTTGTTGGAATCTTTTTTCGTCCGTATAGAAAACATCTACTACATTTCTGTCTTTCGAAATATTGAATTGTAGATTTTGTTTCGTTGCTACAGGCGCAAAGATTCGCTCGATTTGTACAGGAACCTCGCTCATATTCATTTCATCAAAGCTAATATCCAGCTTGCCTGCCTCTACTTTTGATAAATCTAAAATATCGTTAATTAATACTAGCAGATCTTCACCTGAAGAGTGGATAACCTTTGCAAATTCAGCTTCCTCTTCTGATAAATTGCTTTGGCTATTTTCAGCTAACATTTCAGATAAAATTAATATGCTATTCAGTGGCGTTCGCAATTCATGTGACATATTGGCTAAAAACTCAGATTTATACTTTGAATTTAGTAACAGCTGCTCCGCACTTTTCTCTAATTCTTTTTTAGCTTGTTCTATTTCTCTCGACTTTAACTCTGCCTCTTTTGTTCTTTCTTCCAATTGTTCATTAATCATTGTCAGTTCCTCTGTTTGCATCTGCAATTCTTCCGATTGTGCCTGAAGCTCTTCAGATTGTACTTGTAATTCCTCTGTCAAAGCTCTTGATTCATTCAACAAACGGACAATTTCCATACGCCCTAGGACACTATTGATCGTTAATCCAAAGGTTTCGATAACTTGTTTCACTAGTTCCTGCTGCAGCTCATTAAAGCCGGTCGTTGTAGCTAATTCAACAACAGCTATTACGTCATTTTCAAATACAATAGGGACGATAAAAATACCTTTTGGTGATACTTTCCCTAAACCAGTGCCTATTAAACGGAAATCTTCTGGAATATCATTATCAATTAAAATCTTTTTTTCTAAAGCACATTGTCCAATTAAGCCTTGCCCCAGTTTAAAGCTCCCAATTCCAACGTCATCCCTTGCATCTGCAAAAGCAGCTTTTTTTACAAACTGTATATGATTATCAGTAGTTTCACGAACATAAAATGCACCAAGGGAAGATTGCGTTTTTGGCGCTATTTCTGAAAGGAAGGTTTCAGCTAATTTAGTAATGGCAGAAATGCCTTGATATTTTGTGACAATTTCTGCGATATTCGACTGTAGCCATTCTCTTCTCTCAAGCGCATCTAACAACTCATTTGTAGCAGTTGCAAGGGCATTGATTTCATCATTTGTTCTAACATGGATTCTTCCTTTTTTACTGCTCTTGGAAGCAGCGATTTCTTGGATTGTTCGTGTAACCTCTGTTAACGTTTTTACGATTGAACGAGAAATACCACTTGCAATAGTAATCGCAACAACTGAAATAAATACAAGTATGCCAAGCAGTGTAAGTGTTACAATACTAGTCCTCTTGTCCAAATCATTTACTTTAGCCTGCATAGTTGCAATTACCGCTGAACGGAGTGATTCAAACTGATCTCGTACTGTTGCCATATCTTTGCGACCCATATCTACTTTATAGAGTTCATATAACGCTTCTGTATTGTTTTCTTTTTTAAATTTAATAGAAGGCACTTCTGACGTTGTAATCCAATGCTCTATTGTCGCCTTTATCTCATTTAGCTCCTGTTGTTGTGTTGGTTTATTTTCTAAAAGCTGATAAAGTTCATCAAAATCAGATTTCCAACTTTCACTAGCTTTGTTATAAGGCTCTAAATAGCTTGATTCACCTGTAATAATAAAGCCCCTAAGGCTTGACTCCATATCTAAAATGTTTTTTTCAATGCGATTGGTTAGAGCATGTACATTTGAGTCACTCTTGATAATATAATTTCTTTCTTTTTGTAAAGAAGTAATTTGATTATTTAAGATGATCACTGATGCAAGTAAACAAAGTATGATAACAATATAGCCTAACGTAATTTTAGTTCGTATACCTATCTTTAATTTATTTAACATTTGTTTTCCTACCTTTATCTGTCATAAACTCTATAACTAGTATCATTGTACATCAAAAAGTAACTAAGTTTCTTCCGCTTAGATTAAGAGAGTAATCTCTTTCCGACAAATACTTAACAAAATTTACATTGAAAGAGTTCATCACCATAACGTGGGGTTGATTTCCGTTCCGACTGGGCGCTTTGTTGCTGACGCTTCGCTTTCGCACAGATAAAACATTTGCCGCTGACGCTTCGCTTTCGCGCAGAGCAGAGCTTCCTGGGGGCGTCCGATGAGCCGCTTTTGTTGCTGCCGCTACGTTAGCACTACGCTTTCGCACAGAAAACATTCGCTTCGCTGCAGGGTCTCGGGGCAACAGGATGTTGGTCACGAAGGCGTTATCACAGGACGTGATGCTTTTAGCCTTCGTTCCTCTATTGCTAATCCCCAAGGAGTCGCCCAGCCTCCACTACAATCAACTTTTATTCATTGAATACGTTTTAACAAATGTCATACCTAACTTCCTGTGATGATCCATTAAAAGTTAATAAGTCTCATATTCTTTTCATATACATATTATATTGGCCAATTTTGCAGAGGCATAATTGATAATAAGGAGAGAACAAGTGTGGACATTTACGTAAGACCAGGAGATTCTCTTTGGCATTTTAGTGAAGTGTTTAAGATACCTCTTCAACTAATTATAGATTCAAACCGAAATATTAAACCTTCATTTTTAAGGGTTGGACAACGCATCCGAATTCCGGGGTTTGTTACAGTCAATTATCAAATAAGACTTGGAGATACCTTTTGGCAAATAGCACAAAGCAGAAATCTACCATTAGTAGCCATCTTGCTTGTCAACCCTGGTCTTAATCCAAATCAATTACGAATTGGACAGACCATTCGCATTCCCCAACGAATCACATGGAGGCTCGTCAATGGTAAACAAAATTATACTTATACTATCATGATGAATGATATCAAAAAACTACTCGATGCTTATCCATTTCTACAGAGCTCCACAATTGGACATTCTGTTTTACAGCATGAAATTCCAGAGCTTCTCATCGGAAACGGAACTAAGCGCGTCCATTATAACGGCTCCTTTCATGCGAATGAATGGATTACAACTCCGATTATATTAACTTTTATAAACGACTACTTACTCTCTCTCACCAATCAAAGTACAATTCGCGGTTTATCTGCACTCCCACTTTACCAGCAAACAATCCTTTCTATAGTTCCTATGGTCAATCCCGATGGTGTCGATTTAGTCATACAAGGGCCACCTAATGACGAAGTATTAAGAAATCAGCTTATTACTTGGAATGACGGTAGCACCGATTTCTCAGGTTGGAAGGCTAATATAAATGGTGTCGATTTGAATGATCAGTTTCCTGCAAAGTGGGAGTTCGAAAATGCCCGAAATCCTAAAACGCCTGGACCAAGAGATTTTGGAGGACAACGACCTTTGTCCGAGCCAGAGGCCATTGCTATGGCTGACTTAACAAAGAAACGCGATTTCGCCAGAGTTCTTGCGTTTCATACACAAGGTAGAGTGATTTATTGGGGTTTCGAAAATCTCGAACCACCAGAGTCAGAAATCTTTGTTAATGAGTTTAGCCGGGTTAGTGGCTACGAGCCTATCAATTCAGCAGGCAGTTATGCTGGTTATAAAGATTGGTTTATCCAGGATTGGCGTAGACCTGGCTTTACCGTTGAGTTAGGTAGCGGTACAAATCCACTCCCACTTAGCCAATTCGAGGACATCTATGAAGAAACATTAGGTATATTCCTTGCAGCATTGTATATGTAATAGAATAGTCCCCATGAAGATTTTTTGTTTGATTTTATTGTTTCGTAAAAAAACGATCTTGTTTATAAAATCGAATTAAGATAATGTGCCCACTCCCCTTTCGCTTTTAAAGTGAATGGGGATTTTTTAACCCTAATTATTACTCTCGGTAATTTTCTGGACGTATTTGGAAAAATTACTTTGACAGGTAGAGTAATATTTGCTAACATTACTCTGACAGATAGAGCAATAAAAAGAAGTAGGTGACTTATGGTTCGAAGTGACATCATCCGCGGACACTTAGATTCCATTATTTTAAGGTTAATTTTAGAGAAAGATCGTTATGGCTATGAAATTTCTCAGGAAATAAGTATCCGCACAAATAATCGTTTTCAAATTAAAGAAGCAACTTTATACGCAGTTTTTCAACGTCTTGAGAAAAAGGAAATTATTGAAGCCTATTATGGTGATGTTTCACACGGAGGCAAAAGAAAGTATTACCGTATTACCCCGTTAGGTAAAGCGTATTTAAATGAGCTAGTAAAAGAGTGGTCGGAAGTAAAAGAAATTATCGACTTATTTATGGAGGGCTTAGAATGAAAAAAATTAAAAATCATATTGATGAGCTTTTTAAAGACATTCCTCGTAATAAAGAAACAGAGATGGTGAAACAAGAAATCATTCAAAATCTTGAAGAAAAAGTATTTTATTTAATGGATCAAGGAAAAGAACAAGAGGATGCCATCAACAAAGCCATCGTGGAGTTTGGAGATATTGAGGATTTAAAAAAGGAATTAGGCGTGAAGGAGCCCGAAAAGAAAAGCATGTCTAAATTAAATTTAGAATTCTCTATATGGGGTAGTGGCTTAATTATTGCATTTTTTATTTTTATTAATCTTTACTATACACCACATACAATTTGGGCAATCTATCCGATCTTCGCAATATTATGGTGGCCATTATCTATGTACTTCGTTTGGTCACGTAAGAAATGGAGTGAATAAAACATGAAAAACTTTATTAGCTTTTCGATTGTAGGTAGTTTGATGACAATGATTTTTTTAGGAATCGTCAATTATACGACGTCACCTCAGGAGCTTTGGTTTATCTATCCGTGCTTACTTGTTTTGCTATGGCCAATAACGTTATTCTTTATGTCTAAAAGAATGTATAAACAATATTCTCTTGTTTGCAGCGCCATGATTATTGCTTTTCTTATCATTGAAAATTATTTATACTCGCCAGATTATATATGGTTCATTTATGCGGTTTATCCAATCATTTGGTGGCCAATTCTTATGTATTTAGAGGAAAAAGCAAAAACATTAAAAATTGCACTGATAGGCTGTGCAAGTACCATTATTTATTACTCTTTATTAAATATAATTTTATCCCATCCATACCCTTGGGCGATCTATCCATCATTTTTAGTAATTTGGTGGCCCTTAGCTATATACCACGCACAAAGAAAAACGTTTGTAGCATTCTCTGTTACCGCTACAATTCTTATCAGTATCTTTTTTATTACAGTAAATATTGTCTCTTCACCAGGCGTAATATGGGCGTTTTATCCAATCTTTGTAGCCCTATGGTGGCCCCTTAGCATGTACTTTTATGTTTATAAAAGAAAAATGTACAATTCAACAACTCTCCCTGAAAAAGTCTAAAAATTTCGATTATAATTCACTTTCACAGAGGTAATTAGATGAAAAAAATCATGAAATTTATAAAATATACTGGAATAATTACAATTATATTAATCGTAACAGCACTATTATTCCCTACATGGACTTCCCATATAAAAGGTAATAACAGTGTAAGTGCATTAGAGCAAGTAAAGTTAAATGGAAGTAATCATGAAGTTATGATACGTGGCAAAGATAAAGATAATCCCGTTATTATTTTTGTCCATGGAGGACCTGCATGTTCGGAAATACCGTATGCCAGTAAGTATCAAAACTTATTGGAAAACAATTTTACGGTTGTGAATTACGACCAAAGAGCAAGCGGAAAATCATATCATTTTTTTGAAGATTACTCTAATCTTTCATCAGACTTACTCGTAGATGACTTATTGGCCTTGACGGATTATATATCAGATCGTCTAGGCAAAGAAAAGGTAATATTAATTGGCCATTCTTATGGTACGTATATTGCAACGCAAGCTGCCTCTAAAGCTCCTGAAAAATTTACAGCATATGTTGGAATTGGACAGATGAGTGATACAGTTGGAAGCGAGATTGACGGTTTGAACTACGTTATTCAGCAAGCTGAAAATGCTGGCAATACGGATGATGTTTTATATTTACAGGGGTTAACTGAACAAATTGAGAATGGTGAGATGTTTACTCCACGGGACTATATTGCGAAATATGGTGGAGCTTCAAGACTTATTGATAGCCCTGATGGGAATATCATAAGTATGTTATTCAGTCGTGAGTATAACTTATTAGATGTCATTCGTTACAACTATGGGATCTCCAATTCGCAAAAAACTCTATTAGAGGAAGTAATGATAAACCCATTACCTACTAAAGTAAAAAAACTTGAACTACCATGCTATTTTGTTATGGGTAAATATGATTATCAAACTTCATCTAATGCAGCAAAAAAATACTTTGATATGATTGAAGCCGATAAAAAAGACTTTATTGCATATGAACAATCAGCTCATTATCCACAATTTGAAGAGAAGGAAAAATTTTATGAATGGATGTGCGATACGTTTGTGAAATAATTGGCTCTTCATCAAAACATGGGCTACTATCGATATCCGTTCCAATGGATATCGATAGTAGCCCATATTATTTATTTGCTATATAATTTAATTATTAAATATTTTAACAGGCTGTGATATTATGTCAAAAAATGAGCATTTGCACAATGTAGAAACGATTATGAAAGAGATGCTTGAAATACAGTATAAATCAAAAATGTTTGTAAATCTCTTATCTGAGGGAGAATCATTATCTCAAAACCAACTGATTCTCCTACTTCAGCTAAAGATTAATGGTGGTATGAAAGCAACAGAAATTGCTGAGTTCTTTAGTGTAACACCAGGAGCCGTTACATCGATGTGCGATAAACTTGAAAAATTAGAATTAGTAGAGCGGGTTAGAGAGAAAGAAGATCGTCGTGTTGTAAAAATGGTTTTAACTAATAGCGGTGAATTGAAAGTTCAAGATTTATTTTTAAAGTTTCCACAGGAAAAACTGATAGACCTGGCAACAATATTGCATGAGGTTAATCAGTTAATGAAAAAAATTATTTAGGATTTCAAAATTGAAGTCCTTTTTTTATTGCCCAGAAAATACATAAAAAGCTTATGGCAAACTTTTTGTTCTTGACAAAGCAAAGCGACATATACTTTAATTGATATATGTTTTAATAATTAAAATATATATTAATTAAATTAACATGAGGTGATTATCCGTGATTCAAAAAGTACGTACAGTAACCCTTACTAATGGCACTATTAAAGACATAGCAGCAGACTGTGAGCAATTAAATATCCGTGGATTTGTTACTTTACATCAAGAAATACGCGTAAAAAATATCTCTACTCATGGTCATAGTTCTTTTCATTCCCGTGTTGAAGCGCAGATTTTAAATAGTACAGGATCATGCTCTATAAAAGATTTTTGTGAAATTTATGAGGTTAAAAATGCCGGGAACTTAAATATGCGTAATGGGCGAGTAACTAAATTGAATAGTTCTGGGAAGTTGACCATTGAACAAAACTTACAAGCAGAACAGTTTCATGCAGTCGGTTGTGTTAAAGCGAGTGAAATAGAGGCTAAACATTTTCAATTAAAAATGTCTGGTGGAAATGAGATTGGAAAGCTTATTGCAGATGTGATACATGTAGAAAAAGATACGTTATCTATATCTTTTCTAAAGAAAAAGCTGAATTGTAAATGTATTAAAGGTGAACAAATACATCTTTCCTATACAGATGCAGAAATCGTTGATGGAGATATTGTAGCAGTAGGCGATAATTGTCATATACAAACCCTTTATTATACAAAAAGCTATTCGATTGCTAAAAACGCCAAGGTACAGCAAATTATACGGAGGGAAAAGGAATGACATTCATAAAAATCATTCAAGGCTTTTTTTACTCATTAGCCCTTTTCGTATTATCTGTCCTCTATGCAGGGCTAATCCTTAGTGCATTACTGTCAATACTAGCAGGTATTTTACGAACATTAGGTCTTGAGCAAATACAGATGAGCATTTGGCCTGGCGTTGAGCTTCCAGTTATCTTCAGTATTCCCCTAGCCCTCCTTGTATCCTTACTCCTGTTCTTTTGCTCAATATATATCAAACGCTCTATCCAATTTTGTTTTTCCAAGGTTAAATTTTAAAATTAGAAGCACACCTTTTTTGCAGGGATTACTGGTCTAATTACGCAACCACTTGAAGATTTAGATGAATCTACTTGGGATAACATTCTCGACATAAACGCAAAAGGCCCACTTTTAGGTATAAAAGCTGTCCTTCCCGAAATGAAAAAAGCCGGTGGTGGAAGTATCGTCAATATATCCTCACTCTCTGGCATAAACGGTGTGGGAAATGCTGCTTACAATAGCTCAAAGGTGGGCTTAGACTATTAACTAAAAATGTTGCGCTTGATTACGGCAAATATAATATTCGTGTGAATTCAGTACACCCTGGTACAATTGAAACACCGATGATTGAAATGTTTACCAGTAACAAAGAAGTAAGAGAAGCAACATTAGCAGGAATTCCTTTAAATGTTCTAGGAAAACCATCTGATATTGCCTATAGTGTTCTCTACTTAGCATCAGATGAAGCAAAATTTGGAACTGGCATTGAATTAATTATTGATGGCGGATCGATATTACATTAATAAAAACAGACTTTAATTATTACAATAAACCTAAAAGCTCCTCTTAAAAGTAAAAGAGGAGCTTCATGTTGTTGAAAAACTAGTAAATAAAGTATGGCTCTTCGGTAAAATAAGGGGTTGATCTCCGTTCCGGCTGGGACTTTCCCGGATAGCCTGATGAAAAAATAGATGCTTCATTCACTTCAAGAAACTCATGTTGAAATGGTTTAGGTCGCGTGACAAGAAATATGGTTATTCTCCTTTACAGCTCCCCTTCAAGAAAATTGATGAGATATGTTTCAGGCTTTACAAGAAATTCTTTAAAGCTACACAAATCAGCATACTCCTGATGCTCCACATCATAGCAGCCAATTTGCCCTTCTTTCTTTGGATTCCATACTATTTGTAAATCTGAATAATTGTCGACATGCGCTGACAAACGTAGTAGCTTTTGACGACCAATCTTCATTTCAATAGTATCTGTTAGTGTGAAAAAGTCGATATATCTGATTTCAAAATCATTTGTATCCAGCTCAAGATGCAGCTTATCTCCTGTTAGAAAGCTAATCAGCTCATCGCTCAATTTATATTTTTTTAGCTCATATTTTTTGTTTTCTAAATCATGCAGCTCAGATGGCTCCTGTGATTTCAAATAGTCGGCCAGAGCTATATTTTTATTGCCAACTGCAATTGTATATGGACGGTCGCCATCCTTTTCTGCTAGAGAAACGTTGGCGCCACGCTCAACCAAGTATTTCACTATTGCTAGATTTCCCATTCGTGTTGCCTCTGTTAATGGCGTCGCTCCAAAAGGGTAAACCATATTCGGCTGATTATAATTAATATCCACCCCTTGATCGAGTAAATATGTAAGGATCTTCATATCATGATTCGACACAGCTTGACGCAATACGGGCCCACCATGTTGCTTTATATTCAAACCTAGTTCATGAATGAGTGGAATATTTTTTTTATTACCCTAGTAGGCCTGTGAATAGGCACCAGACCCTACTTGATTGAGCATGTCCAGCTTCGCTCCATGCGCCACAATATAGCGAACTACATCCTCCTTGCAATAACGAACAGCCTGCAAAAAAGCTGGATTGTTGTTAACGTTCAAGTTGACACCAAGCTCTACTAATAACTTTACAACATTCAATCTTTGCGAAATAAGCGCCAAATCTAACGGACTTAACGAGATATGTTTACTCAATATAATGTCCTCTTCAATATCCCACCCCTCTTCAATAGCAACCAGTAAAGCAGGAATATTTCCGTTGTATATATACATTGCAATTTCCGGCAGTTCATTAAATTTCCCAATATCTTTTAGCTTTATCATCCATTCTGCTCCTTCCAAGAGTTTATGAAAAGTATAGAAAACAACTTTATAGAACACAACGGTCCATAAGCCTTACAGGAAAATGGGAAAATGTCGTGGAGATTGCAAGATTCGTAACATTATTTAATATTTTTTATCCCTTGATTTAAGTCAATGCTCCATCATAATCATCCAGTTAAAATAAAAACAACATTTAAAAGGAGGGTTTGGTATGAGTACAACAATACACGGACATTCCAATCGACGAAAATCGGCTTTAATTGGGGGAACAGCTCTCATCATCATGGCACTTGCCGCATTTTTTTCCTATGGTTTTGTCCATGAAAACCTTGTGCTGCAAGGAGATGCTAGTGCCATTTTTAATAACTTAACGTCATCAACTATGCTTTTCAAAGCTGAAATTTTTGGCTGGATGATCATCCTAATTGCTGACATTGTGGTTACTTGGGCGTTTTACACCTTTTTAGAGCCCATTAATAGAAACCTTGCATTGCTCGCAGCATGGCTCCGTCTCACCTATACGACTATATTAGGTGTGGCCATTCTAAATTTAGTCTTTGTATTACTTCTTTCTAATGGCATAGGTAATTTTTCATTTAATATTGATCAACTTCAGTCACATGTCATGTTATTTCTTGAAGCATTTGAAACGATTTGGGCTATTGATTTAATTATTTTTGGAGGACATCTTATGGTTATAGGCTATATTGCTTGCAAATCATCCGAAATCCCTAAAGTCATTAGCATTTTATTATTGCTTGCCGCAATAGGCTATATCATTATTAATGTATTTATCGTGTTTTTTTCACAATATGATGAAGTTATTTCAATTCTTAAACTTATTTTTAATGTACCTATGATTTTAGGAGAGTTAGGCTTTGGTATATGGTTGCTAATTAGAGGAGGAAAAGTCTCTAAAGCTATATAACATCCTCCTAACATTTATTTATTAATTCGTTTCTTAATTCTACTTAAGGATTCTGGCGTAATACCAAGGTAACTCGCTAATTGATGCTGGGGTACACGGTCAACTAAATAAGGTCGTTTCTGTAATAATAATTTATAGCGTTCCTCTGGTGTAGATGCAATATAAGAAGCTAATTCATCTTGCATCTCACCAAAGCTATGCTCTATCATCATGCGAGTCATTGCTTCCAATTGTGTATATTTGTGATACATATCTTTTTCAGTAACAAGATCACCTACTACCAATATGCAGTCCTCTAAACAGGAGAAAGTGTACGAGGATGACTTATCCTGTTTATGATGATTCATATTCGAAATGGCTTGTTCTTCTGTATAGAAATTGGACGTGACTTCCTTTCCGGTTTCATCTACAGCATACTGCCTAATACATCCCTTTAATACAAAATAACATTTAGTTGGCAGGTCTCCTTGCCTTAGTAGGACTGTTCCTTTTTTAAATTCCTCAATTTCTATCTCTTCAACAATCGCTTGTTGTTGTTCTTCATTAAGAGTCGAATACTTCGTCATATACTTCATCAATATTTTTCTCATCTTACTCTCCCTTCAACTTTTTTCATCGCATCTATCATTAATTAATGCTTATTTTAATATATTAGTTAATATGAGTGAAAGTTCTCATTACAGCTTATTTTTTTGCAACACATTCTTCCTCAATGATTTGTGAAAAAAAAATAGAACCTTCATTCCAAAATTAGAATGAAGGTTCTATATTATATTTTGTAGAAACAAATGCTTACATCCTTTGTTTCTACATAGATTTTATTTTAAACGAAGCGCTTCGTCAGTTGATTCATTAATTTTCTTAAGAAGCTCTGGGTTTTCTGCTAATGACTTGCCATAAGATGGAATCATTTCTTTAATTTTAGATTCCCACTCTTGAACATGTTGAGGGAAACATTTATTGATTACCTCAAGCATAACGTGTACAGCAGTAGAAGCACCAGGAGAAGCTCCAAGTAATGCAGCGATTGAGCCATCAGAAGCATTTACAACTTCAGTACCAAATTGAAGTGTTCCTTTACCGCCAGCTTCAGTATCTTTAATAACTTGTACACGTTGACCAGCTACGATAATATCCCAATCATCGCTCTTAGCATTCGGGATGAATTCACGTAGTTCTTCCATACGTTGTTCTTTAGATAGCATAAGTTGTTGGATTAAATATTTTGTTAATCCCATTTCTTTAACCCCTGCCGCTAATAACGTTGTAATATTATGCGGTTTTACAGAAGCAAATAAGTCCATATTTGAACCTGTTTTTAAGAACTTAGGTGAGAAACCTGCGAACGGTCCAAATAGTAATGATTTTTTGTTATCAATATAGCGTGTATCAAGATGCGGAACAGACATTGGTGGAGCACCAACTTTAGCTTTTCCGTATACTTTCGCATGATGTTGTTCAGCAACTTCTTGGTTTTTACATACTAAGAATAAACCACTGATTGGGAATCCACCAATATGTTTCCCTTCAGGAATGCCTGATTTTTGAAGTAATTCTAGGCTTCCTCCACCAGCTCCAAGGAAGACAAATTTTGCTGTATGGTATTCCATTTTACAGCCATCCTTATCGTGCACTCGTACTTCCCATGAACCATCGCTTGTACGTTTCATGCTTTGAACACTATGGTTGTAGTTGATGTCAACGTCTTTATTTTTTAAGTGGTCGAATAACATACGTGTTAATGCACCAAAGTTAACGTCTGTACCAGTGTCAATTTTTGTCGCAGCGATAGCTTCATCTGCTGGACGATCCTGCATAATAAGAGGAATCCATTCCTTTAGTTTTTCTGGGTTATCAGAAAATTCCATGCCTTGGAATAAAGGATTTTTTGTCATTGTTTCATGACGTTTTTTTAGAAACTCTACATTGTCTGCACCTTGTACTAAGCTCATATGAGGTAAAGGCATAATAAAGTCTTGTGGATTATTGATCAGTTGGTTGTTCACAAGGTAAGACCAGAACTGTTTTGAAACATGGAATTGTTCATTAACGTTAATCGCTTTGCTAATATCGATTGATCCATCTTTTTTCTCTGAAGTGTAGTTAAGCTCACAAAGTGCCGCATGCCCAGTTCCCGCATTATTTAATTCGTGAGAACTTTCTTCACCAGCTTTATCGAGCTGCTCAAACACTGTAATTTTCCAATCTGGCGCTAATTCTTTGAGCATTGTCCCCAAAGTAGCACTCATGATTCCGGCACCAATTAAGATAACATCTGATTTAATTTGTCTGTTACTCATTTTTACCTTCCTTATATATTAAGATTTGCAGAAAGGATGTAAAGCTCTCCTGCTTAGATGTCACAGTAAGCCACGGAGTAACCTAGGAGTACACCTTTTCTGTATCAATTATTACCTTATTGCAGTGTATCATAATTACATAAAGATTAAAATATCAACTATCTATATGAGAATTATGTGCATTTTTCAAGCCTTTTCCTTAATAAATCAAGAGAAAAACCTCATTTACCCTCACTAATATACCCAACCTTTATTTAAGTCTTATGGAATAATTGTCCTAAAATTGGCTAGCATTTTCATATAATAATGATGATTTTTTAATTATTATATCTATATAATAACATACAAATATGGAACCAGTCTTGTTTTTGCACCAGCCCCACTACATATAAAAATATACCGAATTTTCCCAATACTTTCTACTGTTATTTTAAAATTATTTCTTTTTTTATTCTGACCAAAAAATCAAATCTCATCCTATTTTTCGACAGAACTTTTTATTTTCCAACCATCTATCTTAAAACCACCCATCTGATTTAATACATGGTTTACTAACTCTTCATATGCCTCCATCATCCTTTGTTTGTCCACTTCTAGTAATGCTTTTAAAAACATTTCTTTAAATATCGAATCAGGAAAAACACTTTTTAGATATTTTTTTAAATATACTGGATCTACAAGATAAGAGTGTACTTGATCGTACGGAATGCTTTCTAACCTTAAGAACTGACAGTACTCAGAAAATAATTTAGCTAATGAGTTAAAATATACAAAAGAGAAATCCACTCTATTTTGTTCAAAACAATCCTTTAAATTGTCTAATGAATCCCATAATGAATATTTTTTTATTTCTAATACTGTTTTATTTAATTCTTCATATTCATTGTTTAGCCAATGTTCAGCTTCGATTTTTAATTCATTAAGTATTCCCGTGTCATCAAATAAAATCTTTCCTGTAATAATTTGAACCATGGACATTGTTCTTTGGGTTTGATAATCCCCTTGAAAGTATTTACGAATTTGTTGTGGTGGATTAGCAAAATATTCTATAAGAAAACCATTTATATTTCTGTTCCCTCTCTCTCTCCAATCAACATCATCAGATAAAATAATATGTACATCTATATCAGAGCGTCTAGAAGGATTTCCTGTTATGTAACTCCCACATACAAGTGCCCCTACAACATCATTTCGGTTCTTCCAATCTTTTAAAAACTCATCAAGCGCCATTTTCCATTCTTCCATAAAATTATCATCACCTTTCTTTAATATATTCCAGGTATTTTTAAAAAAAACCTTTAACTCTATAAATGAAAAAACACAGCCTTATTAGCTGCGTTAAATTATAAAATATTATCTTTTTTATTGATGTTCCACTTTTCTCTATTGTTAGTTAGCGCATTTTCCACATTCTCTTTAGAACACCCATCTAGCCTCTATTTTTTTCTAGTAGCTGCTCCATTTTATGATCGGCACGTAGTAAAACTTGCTTTATTTGTTTAATCTCATTTTCTCTTTGAATCATCTGCTTATACTTATTTTGAAATAATATTTTCAGTTGTTGAACGTTTTGAATTTCCGCTTCTGTCAATTCATCATTTTCATCAGTATTTTGTGACCATTCAAAAAGCATTTTAATTTCTTGAAGTGAAAAACCACATTGCTTTAGTTTAAGAATTGTACTAATGATTTCAATATGATCCTCATTATACTCACGATGTTTGTTTTTTATTTCCGGATGTAATAAGCCCATTTTTTCGTAATAACGGATTGTATCTTTACTAAGATCAGTACATGTAGCAAATTCACCGATTTTTATGACCATCACCTACTATTCTATAAATTTATAAACCATTAATAGCAGGATACAATGGAAAATGAAGCGAACGATATGGTGACTATATCTAAGCTGTTTATTTGTTAATAACCCTTCCGCAACTGCTAGTACATGTAATAGTACAAATTCAAGGATTAGCAACATCAGCACGAGCGCTTTGTTTGGTAAAAATATCGTTACAAAAATACTGATAGATAAGACCACAAATAAGAATGTTCGTATTTGATATCCATTCTCTTTCCATTGATGCAAGCCTGCAACCCCTGTTAATACTGCGTATAACCCTATCAATACATAAGTAATAATATCCATTTACATCACCCCATTCTTTTAATACATTCACTTTAAAAGATGGAGTTAACTCCATGTCAACAGATTTTAATCGAAAGAGCCACAATCAATCCTCTAGAACTACTACCTATCGTTAGTATAAGAAATATACTGCTGTTGCTAATTAATTCATAAAGCCAATTCAACTATGAATAAAAGAGTCTTATAGCCATTCTCTGTGCCCTAGAAAATACATTTTTACTTATTTGAAAATATCAGCTAAACGGTTTTGAATAGACTCTGGCAATAGTTGAAAGAACAATCCTTCATATTTGATATCGAGTATCCCAGCAATGAAAATAATAATAATGATGCATAGTAAAAGAGGTTTCTTATTTTTAGAAATCCACTTCAATAGGCTCCCCTCCTCTGAAAAAATAACGTTTATAGTTTGCAAATTAAGTATATATTGATTCATGTAATATAGAAACCTAACCTTTTAATATTAATATCACTCTCTGTCACCCAAATTGGAGATGTTACATAAATTAAAATGATGCTGTATTAAAGTACTTATTATAAGATTGCTTTTTTGAATTCAAATCAGTTCCTTTGGGTAAACAATAATCAAAGCTTTTGTCTCACCAATGATCGATTTAGATTTAATAAAGAAAGGAATGGCTATGGTAAATTTTAAATCATTTCGAGGAGTCGTTACTCAGATTGATGATTTTCCGATCGGGCAAAATGGAGAAAAGGAAGGTTGCTATAAACTTATGACGGTAGAAGATAGTACTAGGGGCATCGTCAATTTTGTTGTCTCACCTTCTACTTATTTTGTAAATCAAGAAATTGTAACAATCGGTGATCAGATTACTGGATATTATGATGGGGACGCACCTGTACCTTTGATATATCCGCCTCAATATCGAGCACTCGTAGTCGTAAAGGAAAATAACTATCAAAATGTCAAAGTCGACTTTTTTAATAACCAATTAGTGAGTAGTGATGGCCAATTACAACTAAATCTTTCTGCTTATACACTTATCTTGCTTAAAAATGGGCAGCCTTTTTCAAAAAGCCCAGCAAATCGAAACCTAATTGTTATCTATGGACCTACTACAAGAAGTATTCCTGCACAAACTACACCGTATAATATAATTGTTTGGTGTTAATTAAAAATGTGGCTTTACCCTCATGTGCGGTTGATCTTCGTTCCGACTGGAAGCTTTACATGATCGACTATATTTATGGCATCTGTTTTTAATACAAAATTTAAACCGAATGTAAAATTATAAAATATTTCCCAGGAAAGGTACTCAATCACCCAGGTATTAAGCTCATCTTCGCAATATTCCACATAAAAAATCGACGAACAGTGTATTTACTGCAAACAAAAAGAATAAAATTAAGCGGCTTAAGTCCTTTAGATTATAGGGCTTAAACCGCTTAAAGCATTATTTTTATTTCTTCTATCTACTGTTTGCCTTGCATTTCGTGTAATTGCTGCTTGATCTTCTCTAAGTATTCTTTATTTTGTTGGACTGTATCCAAATGCTCACCAAATTGCTTTGCATTCATGAATGCATTTTCTGCATGTTCGATTTGATTGAAAGCATGCTCAATCGCTATCTCCTCCGGATGTGACTTTGCATGCTTCAACAAACGCTCTGCCTTTTGGACAGAGTTCCCAAACAAAGTGCTTGGATGATCCTGTTTCCAGCTCATATCTGAGTGCTTAGCCAATTTTGCCTCTTCCCTTCGTGCCAATTTAATAAATAATCTAGACAGGCGTGTTGATTAGGAAAAAATAAGTTTATTATTGAGCGATAAAAGGATTTTTTCGTTACCACTTTGCCAATATATTTCCATTTTAACTGATTGTAGCGTAGGGCTACTCGACTCCCGCGGGAAAGCGAGACAGACGAGACCCTGCACGGAGCGAAGCGGAGGAAGCGGCTCGACGCTCGCCCGCAGGAAAGCGAGTAGCCCGTAGCGGAAATCAGCCTCTTTGGATGTATAAAAATGGTTAATCAACACACCTGTAATCTAGATATAGTATTGGACAATGTGCAGAAAATATGTACGGATGAATTAACTAATATCTAAGTAATCTAAAATTGACTATATATACATAATCAAAAGAATTAAGAAAAATTACCTATTCATTACCAAAGATATTCATTTGAATCCAAGTATTTGTTAAAAATAAAAATTTACTTGTGGCTCAGTTTTACCTTCTCAAAACGAAAAAAATAAGCACTGAATGCTTTTCTTATAGTGTATTATTAAGTCGATAGCCACAATGCCTACTGATTGAAGCCTTAATTATTATTACTTCAGCGCAATCAGGACAAGTTTCATATTTGAAAGGGGATAATCTCATTGGAAATGAATATGATTCAAAAAGTCGGACAAATCGGAATCCCAGTTAAAGAATTAGATCGAGCAATACACTTTTATAAAGAAAAACTGGGGCTTTCACTTTTATTTAATACTGATAGCATGGCATTTTTTGATTGTAATGGATTGCGTCTTTTGTTAAGCCTGCCAGAAAAAGACGAATTCATTTATTCTAGTTCAATTATTTATTTTCAAGTTGAAAATATGAGCAAGACATATGAGGATTTAGTAAATAAAAATGTTACGTTTATCGACGAACCACATGTAGTAGCAAAAATGGGACAAACCGAAACATGGATGGTATTTTTTAAAGATACAGAAGATAATACTCATGCATTCATGAGTGAGGTACAAGTTTAAGAAAAAAAGAGACCGTCTAAAATGGTCGGTCTCCTTTAATGAGCCTTTTAATACTTCACTTTCTAGAGTTAATCGCACTCGATTCGGTCCTTCAAGTATATTTCCTCTAAAGCTTATCTACTCCACATTTTCTTTAGCCATCTTCTTATTGTCAGTATGGATGCTTTTCATTCCTTCAAAAAATGGATACTCTAGACTTAAATATCTTTCTAACTCTCCATTATCATGAAGAAGCTGCTCTAAGTAATACTTAGAATCGTTTATCCTTTTTCGAATTTCCTGTTGATTTTGTGTTGTTAAACCGTGTCCAGGTATATGGGTCGTTATATGATGATTTAGCAAAATATTTTCAGCTTTATTGACCGTATTTACATAGTCTTTATAGTTGCTAAAAATGAACGGGAACTCAATATCTGACAAATAATCGCCAGAAAGAAACAGACCATAAGGCTCAATAACTGTAAATAAACCATCATTCGTATGACCAGGTGCTTGATAAAATGTTATGGTTTGGGAATCTAATTCTAATTTATGCCCATCCTCTGAAACAATAATATCTACAGTTGGATAAACAACTGAATAGTTTCTATTCAAATAATATCCTTGGTCAAACTGTTTAATTTTTTGAATGCTGTCTTCTTTGTTAGGATTTTCATCAAATTGTTTAGATGCAATTACCTTAGCTTCTGGGAATGCCCCAGACCCAATAATATGATCAAAATCGCTATGTGTGTAAATAATATATAATTGTTTATCACCTATAATCTCGTTGATATAGCTCTTAATTTCTTCAATTTCAGTAGGTAACCAATTAGGATCTGTCATAATTACTGCTTCATTAGTTTCAATGATTGCCGAGGTAGTCATATATAATACGCTTTGAAAAACTGTAATATTTTCTTTTTGGAATTGAATCACCATGAACCATCCTTTTCGCCTTATTTTTCTCGTGCTAATGAGCTAGTTTTTTGAACAAGAACTTTTATTTTTTTGTCACTCTATTCTATAGTTCGAGTAACATTTACAATATCCTTCTTTTGGAAAAAGTACGCGAAATCAATTTATTTTTCACATACTCTTAGTTTTATATCTGTTGATACAAGTAATCATGAAGAAGAGATCTATATGATACTATTCTCCATGAAGGTAGAAATCTTTCATTTCATCAAGGAGAACCAACATGAACAACAATAAGGACAACACAGAAGTCATCTTACTTTCTGCCCCATCCGAATGCTTGATGCATCCGTTTTATAATAAACAAATCGTCTTTACTGGGGCCCTTTCCACTATGACACGTTCAGAAGCTGCGAAAAAAGTACGAGCTTATGGAGGGATTATGCAAGGGACTTTGACACAAGAAACCGATTTCGTTATTCTTGGGGACAAACGTCGCGGTATAAGTACGAAACAATTAAAAGCCGAGAAATTGATTAGCCTCGGCCAAGACATTCAAATTATTATTGAGGATGATTTTATTTGGCTCATTTCAATGCAAAAAGAAGATCTGCCTCCAATTTAAACACCATTTTTAATCCAACTCATCTAAAAAGGTATGCAAAACAACTATGTTCACATACCTTTTCACCTATTTTATTCCCTCAAACTATGATAATAAATCTAAATGATTTTAATTTGAAAGCTCACAATTCCAGAAGAACTAGAACAGTTGACTAAACAAGTTTAATAAAATAACACGGCTTAGTTTACTACACAATCAAAGCTCTAATATAGAACATATCTTATAGTATCCTAGCAAAAGGAGGTGATAAAATGGCGCAAGTTCTTGATTACCAAGCAACTGAACCTCTAAGTACGTTTAACCCAAACACTGCTTTTCCAATTCCACAGGCTCCATTTAGAGTTCTTTTAGCTTCGATTCAAATAAACATTCCAGGCACCGCTTCAAGAAATAATCACGTTGAGCTACTTGCAAGCATCGGTGTGGCAGGAGTTACAAATATTTCCCAAATTATATTTAGAGTCTTCCGTAACGGGAAAGAAATCTATAATACTCAAGATGGCGTAGAATCTGCTGGTTCAGAACAAAATTACATCTTTACATTCCAAGCTATTGATTCCAATTTACCAGCTGGCACTAGCTTCTATCAGGTTTTTGCTGAGAATATTACACCTAACACACAAGCAAACATTGTTGGACCAGTTTCTTTTAGTGGCCTGGCAATAAAAAGTTAACGATATAAGCTCTTACTATGCATCTTGATTATGTATATGCCCCGTGCAAATTTGTGGCATACATGATCGATTTTTTTAAGAGTGTTGATCGATGAACTGAGATGCATGTTTTAAAACATTATATAAGGATTAAAAAAAATAAGCTGTATAGAAGTTTTTAAAAATCAAACTTTCTATACAGCTTATTATTTCATTTACATACTTTTAGAAAGGCTCTTTTCTACTAACTTCTATCAGATTTTCGCTGAGAATAACGAAGGTTTTCTATTTTTACACTGTGCTTAGATAAAGGTTTAATGAAGATTCTACTTCCGTAGCTACTAGCTCAATAAAATCACGGTAATCTTCAGTTGTATGTGCTTTATCTAACGCATTATAATATGCTAGTCGATTTTCTACTTTAATAATAATTGGCGGATATCCTGATTTCATTAACTCAAGGTTTAACAATAATCTCGAAGTTCGACCGTTACCATCAATGAATGGATGGATGCCGACAAAAATCGCATGCAACATCGCACCACGTTCTATTGGATGTAAACTTTGCGCATCCCCATCATACCATTTCATTAATTGATCCATCTGTTCTTGAATCTTGATCGCCTCTGGTGGTGTATGGCCTGCTCCCGAAATAAATACTTGCTGATTTCGGTACACGCCCGCATACTCATCATCAATTCCCTTTAACACTAATCGATGTAAATTTTTTATTTGCCACTCTGAAAATGGCTCTTCTTTTCGCACAATTTCCTCAACATACGATATTGCATCTCGATGGTTAATTACTTCTAAATGCTCTCGCATCGTTTTGCCTCCGACAGTAATTCCCTCAAGCACTACCTTAGTTTCGTTTATCGTTAGCGTATTACCCTCGATTGCATTCGAGTTATACGTCCATTCTAAAAACAACTTTTCGCGCAAACTTTGCACCGTATATTTCGGTAACGGTCGCTTAGCATCCAATGCCGCCTTCTTTTCATCTATTCTTTCAAACACAATCTCACCACCTTTTATTGTTAATTAAATCTTACTTGAAAAGTTAAATTTATTATAGTTTAAACCCTATTTACATTTTCACTTCTTTTAAGCAAACGGTCGGTTAAACGATATTAAAGGAGCTCAATAAATTGAAACAGGCTGAACAATCTTTCAAGTAATTCGATAGTATATCAGGATAGGGCTATAAATAATCATTTTAAGTTTTTCTAACATTGGATGCGAGGGGTCTGAAAGGTCAAGAAGGTGGGATTGTTGGTTAAAATAGCACTCAGTTTTTATCGATTGGCAACATCTTATTTTTATGCTCGAAAGCTTTCTGCATATTTTAATGCAAGCTGCGTTCGGGAAGTTACTTGAAATTTTCGATACAAATTTTGTAGATGCTTCTTTACTGTATTTTCACTGACATATAAACAACTGGCAATTTCTGCATTTTTGAATCCCTTACATAAATACATTAACAGCTCTTTTTCACGTTGTGTAGTTTGCAATGTCTCGTCTGGCTGAACATATTGATGTAATAAATATACATTTTCAATCGACCGTTTTACATACAATAACTTTCGGCTATCCTGCTCTGTAAATGGTGCTTCCCCTTTCTTTCGTAAAAAGCCAATAGCCGCTGTTGGCTTTTGCTGATTGTACAGATACATAACCATTTCATCTATAAAATCATTTAATTGTAAAAAGTGCTCAACATAATACCGTTTTTTCTTCATTGATATTACTTCATTTCGTTGCATTAATTGAATATCGGGTTGGTTTTGCATATTCACTGGGTGTAGAGGATCATAATATTTATATTCATGTAGATAATTTTGTACCGTATATGTCTCTACATTGAAACAGGCAGGCTGTTCATTTAACTCGCCATCTGCCACTTCCCAAAATAACGTATGCTCATATTGAAAACATTCACTCAATACTTGCAACATATTCAATTTAAAGTCTTCGCCTGTTTGTTGTATATTCATATTCGAAATCTTAAACGTTGCGTCTAATAAATACTCCACCTCTTTATGCTCATACAATATTACTTCCTCCTATTTTCTATTTTAAACTCATATATTCTCGTTCATAACGCATTATCCTTTTGGGTAGTATTAATTTCTTTCATCTCAACTTAAAATGAATTTGTAAGTCAAAACTATAATGAGGTGATCAGATGAATTTACAAGAATATGCATCATATGATGGTCTTGGATTAGCGGAGTTAGTAAAAACAAAACAAGTGACACCACAAGAGCTTACAAAATTGGCGCTACAAGGTATTGAAAAGGTTAATCCTTCGATTAATGCCGTTGTAAGCGTGTTAGAGGATCAGGCTGACAAAGCGATTTCAACTTTAAATGATAATCAACCATTTGCAGGTGTCCCATTTGTAATTAAAGAAGTTGTACTCCATGCGGAAGGTGTGCCACATAGTATGGGCAGTCGTGTTGCAGAAAATGCTGTAATGTCTGTCGATAGTGAATTAATGAAACGATTTAAAAACGCTGGTTTTGTGTTAAGCGGTACAACCACAACACCAGAGTTCGGCTATAATGCCGCAACGGAAGCTGTCATTTATGGGCCAACACGTAACCCATGGAATCTAGATCATAGCCCTGGTGGTTCAAGTGGCGGTGCAGCCGCTTCTGTCGCAAGTGGTATCGTCCCAATCGCGCATGGTAATGATGGAGGCGGATCCATTCGTATTCCTGCATCATGCAGTGGTGTCGTTGGCTTAAAGCCTTCACGTGGTCGCGTGCCAATGGGTCCTTATAATAGTGAGGCATTAAATGGGCTAGCCATTGAATTTGCGCTGACAAAAACCATTCGTGATACCGCTACATTACTGGACCAAGTAGCTGGGCCAGACTTAGGATGCTACTCAATTATTCAAAGCCCAGATATGCCTTACAGTAAAGCCATTCAGCAAAAGGTACGTCCACTAAAAATCGCCTGGACAACAGAAACAAATTCTGGTGCATTCGTTGATCCGGAATGTATCGAGGCCGTACATAAGGCCGTAAAATTATTAGAAGAGTTAGGGCATGTAGTAGTCGAAGCTCGACCTGTTTACGACCAAGCACTATTTTCACGCGCAACAGTAGATATTTGGACAGCGAATATTTGTAAAATGATTATGGGGGCAGCAGAATTAACAGGTAAAACACCCTCACGCGATAATATCGAAGCAGCCATTTGGCAATGCTATGAATATGGCAAAGACTTAAAAGCTAGCGCACTTTTAGAAGCCATTAATACGAATGCACTTGTATCACGTCAAGTAGCGACATTCTTTGCAGATTATGATGTGCTTTTAAGCCCAACAATTGGCACATTACCAGCGAAAATTGGCGAGCTAAATGCGGATAATCCAAATATCTCGGCGATTGAATGGACAGAGCAAATTTTCACATACGCGCCGTTTACCAATTTGTTTAACGCAACAGGTCAACCATCGTTATCATTGCCGCTTGCGATGAGTGCGTCTGGCTTACCAATCGGGCTGCAATTTACAGGACGCTTCGCAGATGAGCTAACCCTTCTACAGCTTGGGAAACAATTAGAAGAATCTGTTCCATGGAAAGATCGTAAACCACCCGTACATGTGGGTGCAGAAGTTGCGGAAATTGCGACAACATAAAAAAAGTAGGTACAAGATTTTTTCTTGTACCTACTTTTTTCTAGTTTACGGACATGTACAATATTTAAAACGTTGCCATATCAACAATTTTTTTTAATGCTAATCAAGGAAATTGGTGAAAAGTACCCCCACTAAATGAAAAAATACACCCTTTTTAGATACCTACAATGTTTGCTCCTATTCTCTGATGATTTTATAGAATGAGCTCTTTTTTTAGTTCTAACTAGGACATAAATTGAACCCCTTCGTTTCACTCTTGCTACCTGTTAGTTGGATATAACCATTTAAACTATTTCTTGTAGCCATTGCTCAAATGCTATTTCCGTTTCTATTTACATCTACAATTCTACTCATGATACGGTTCTCCGTAACATGTCTAAGTGAGGTTTTAACAAGTAACCTACTTTACACGGAAACGGTCAACACTCTGTTTCAATTCATCCGCCAGCCCATAAAGCATAGCTGCAAAATTGGCTACCTCTTGCATGGCTGCAAGTTGTTCTTCTGATGAAGCGGCGATGTGAGCGGAGTCGGCTGAAGATGAATCTGCGATACCCTCCAGCACTGTTAGTGAAGCTGCAACTAACTCACTTCCTGATGACAGTTGTTCCGAAGCAGCAGATACTTCGTCAATCTGATCGGACACTTTCTGAATCGACTCCACGATCGAACTAAATGTTTGCCCTGCCTTATTCGCAATGTGTGTACCTGCCTGGGCTTCTGTCATTGATTTATCCAAAGAAACCACTGTTTTACTCGTGTGATCGCTGATGCCGTGGAGTAGGTCAGTTATTTTCTCCGAAGAGATTTTGGACCGTTCAGCGAGTATACGAATTTCTTGAGCCACAACAGCAAAACCCTTACCATGCTCACCTGCTCGCGATGCCTCAATCGATGCGTTAAGTGCAAGCAAATTGGTCTGATTAGCAATGCTACCTATCAATGTAACCATTTCACTAACTTGATCGCTTAATTTCTTCAGTCCATGGATTGCTTCGACCGATGTTTTCAAGTTTTGTTCAATTGTGCTCATTTGAGCAACTGTTGTTTCTATATCCTTCATTCCTGCATTTGCGCTATCTGCTGTAACCGAAGCCAATTCTGAGACGACGGAGGATGCATCTACGATTTTATGAATACCCATTCCCATTTCCTTCATTGATTGTTGACACTCATTAGTATGGCGAAGTTGTTCATCTAGCCCAACAGCAATGTTTTGAATGGCACCTGTGATTTCTTGTGTAGCTGCTTCGGTCTGGGCAGCGCTTTCTTGTAATTGAGAAGAAGATACAGCAACTTCATTCGAAGAATTTTGTATGTTATGGGTCAATACCCGAAGTCCGCTAATCATCTGATTAAATGAATTTGCAGCCTTACCAATCTCATTATGGTTCAGTACAGGAATTTCAACGGTTAAATCGCCTTTCGAAGCATGTTCAGACACTTCAGCTAAACGTGCAAGCGGGCGCAACATTTTACGAAGAATGAATACAACCAACCCGATTAACATAAGTACAAAAAAAATACCAACCGTGATATTCGTCCATAGAATCCGTTGAAGTTCCTTTTTAACAATCCCGTAATCGAAATCGACACCTAACAACGCAACTGGTTTCCCGCTTCCGTCATTAATCGGCGCTAAATACGAGATGAAAGTTCCACCTTTATCAGTGTAAACATCAGTTAATGTGCTTCCGTTTCTCATTGCATCTTCGTAACTTTTAAGAAATTCCGAATCTATTTCATATAACGTACCTAACTCTTCAGCATATTCAACTGGATCCCGACCATATTCTGAGTTATATAAGTATTCTTTGCCATCCTTCTTGATAATGTCCGGTGTTAATAAATAGACATCCGCTACCATATGATTGGACTTCATAGAATTCAAAATATTGGGGAGTTCCTCGAATGGTTTTCCCTCCAATGGTTGATGCTCAAGAATTGTCTTCGTTGCTTCGGCAACAAGAGGTTCATTTTGTTGAGTTATGGATTTGAATACTTTTCCATATTCATCAAATTGGTGAAAGTACGCCCCACGTTGATCGCGTATGGACAGGGAAATCATTAATCCGATAACGATAATTATGAGGGCGGAGAGAAATAACGAGCTCGTAAATACTAAACTTCTAGATTTTTCTTTTTTAGAGCGCTTAGTTGTCCTCCTGGTATTTAATAATTTTTTTCTTCCAATCAAGGGAAAACCCATTTTCATTCCACCTCCTATTTTAGCTTTTATCTATAATAATACACATAGTTACGATTAGATCCCCGCTTCACGCAAATATTGTAATCCTTTTTATTGTGGTGGGGGGCTTAATATTCATAGTAATACACTGTTTCAAATCAACCAGTTATACATAAGTTATACATAAATTATACAATTATAAAATATTTGGAGCAAAGTTTATTTTAGTTCTCCCTTTATCCCTCGTATGTTCATCAAAGTTAGCAGCAAAGGTATTGAGCCATATTAGAAAATAATCTAAATTTTCTTTACTTGAATTTTCGCTGTCAGGAAAGAGCCAGGGTTTTCTATAACAATTTCAGCCGGATAAAATTTAATAATAATTGAAGATGTATTTTCATAATCTCTATGTGTCATAGCATTATACATAGCAAAAGAAAATAAAAACAGCCCAACTAATCTCTTAGCTAGACTGTCATCTCACAGCTTTTTTCAACTTTATTAACAATTAATCGTAAGTAAATTAGATACCTCACTTACTTATGATACGGTTCACCCTATTAATCTAAGTGCGGTTTTGATTGCAAACTAAATTACTATTATTCGTTAGTCCCTCTTTTAACCAAACAACAATATTTCTCAAACATTTTCATTGCTACTAGCGATAACATGAGCTGCCTTTTCATCGTTAGAAAAAATTAGTACAAATTAATTTAATCATTGTGCCATTAACCAATCATACCATTTTCCAGTTTGCATATTCACTCCATACCAATCTAGTGTAGCATTATGAGTACCATTATACTCGTACACTTGGAAAATGTAATCTGGTCCTTCTGAAGTAGGTGATAATGAAAGTGCTTCGCGAAGAATTTTTTCTGCTTGCTCTACTGTCACACCTTGGGGATTGCCCGCTTTTTCCACACTATTATTGCCAAGTCGTAACCTAGCATCAATTCGATCTTTTCCTGTGTTTGCTACTTCTGTGATTGAAAGAGAAGCTGATTGACTATAAACGTTCTTAACATCAGTGCTTAATCGATTATATTTTTTGTTTTCCATACGATATAAAAACGTAACGATCTGCGCACGTGTTAAGTTATTTTTATAACCGAACATGCTTAATACATCTTTCATATCAACAGTGCCTTGTCCTGTTGAAATACCTGACTCAAGTAAAAAATTAACGGAATTATTTAAACTATACATAGACATGCCTTCCGATAAATACGCTAATGCTTGCGCTACAACACCACGTTTTACAGCTGTATTTCGGATTGAATCATCAAAATAACCATTCATCGGCACCGAATAAGTAGCTAAACGATTGTAAAAATCATCTGACCATGATGTGTTCGCCGTATATTTGGGCAATTGTTTCGTTGTGTTTTCTAATCCAAAATAACTTACAATCATTTTCGTAAATTGTGCTTCTGTTACGTTATCATTCGGACCAAATCTCCCATTTTCGTAGCCTCCGATAATTTTTTTATCTTTTGCCCACTCAATAGCTTCATACGCATAGTGATCTGTCGTTACATCTGAAAACGAACTTTTTTTGTTGTTAATTGATATTTCCCTAAATTCCCTTGAATAAGTATAGATTTCGATGATGTGTTTTTAATCGTTACCGCTAGCGTACTTGACACTTCGCCGTCCCAGTTTGCATATTCAGAACTTCCTTGATCGACTGTTTCTTTTGTCTTCAAGTTTTTCCAAATGGATGTGTGATCACCATCTACTATGAAATGATAGATGATAGGTATGTATACACTTTTACCAGGTTGCAGCGTTAGCTTTACCTCTCCTTTTTCCAAAACAATTTTCCCGTCATCCCATTCAAACGCGTGTACATCTTTCAATGGCATCACGCTTAGTACAAGGAAACATAAAAACATTGATAAACATAGCTTACCTCTATGTTCAGAATAAACCCTCCAGAAACTTTTTTAGATATTTAGTAAAATACTAAATGACCTAATATAATACAATATTTGGTGTATTATATTAGGGAAATAAAAAACACGTATGGAGAAAGTTAACAATCACTTTATCTACACGTGCTTCACGACAATATAAGTTGAACTTAAGAATCCTGCATATTGCACTTATTACATTTTTTCATAATATCAATACTCTACTTATGTATATATCTTAATTTTGGATTTTAGTTATGTTTATATTCAAAAAGTTATTTTGTCCTTTATAATTTTTATTATTCAGCCTTGTTAATTAATTCTTTCATCAATGCCTCATTCATTGGACCTTCGATGATGTCAATCATGTTGCCTTTGGTATCAATCATATAGGTCGTTGGCAGCGTAAATACTTGATATTTACTACCTACAAACCCTTCTTCATCTAACAATACTTCAAAAGTTAGTCCATGTTCTTTCACAAATTGAGCAACCGCTTCTTCCCCTTTATCCTTATTTGTTACGTTAACCGCTAAAATTTCAATACCTTGATTTTTATACTCTTCATAAATCTTTTGCATATGCGGCACTTCTTCTCTACAAGGTGGACACCATGTTGCCCAAAAATTTAAAATTACCTTTTTTCCTACATAATCCGATAAACGTACTGTTTCACCTTTTACAGTTTTCAACTCAAAATCGGGTGCTACATACTCTACTTGATATGTAGTATCCTCTTTTTCATTAGTAGATGCTGATTCGGTTTTTTTAGCTGTTTCAGCTGTTTTCACAGTTTCTTTTTCATTACCAAGAACATTTATTACAACTATCGTTATTAAACCCATGATAATAATAATGGAAATCAGATTCTTAACCACGAATGTAATACCTCCAATTTTGTAAATTAATAAGGAATAAATGATAAAACAGATTGTTTCAACTAATGACACAAAGCGAAAACTCCTAACGTGATTTGTCTCAACAACAAATACGATACATGAGTTTTCGCTTTTCTATCCGTCGCAAATGGTATTTAAATTTTTGTTATTTAAAATTACTGCGCTACTTTATCAACCTCGTATTGATAATTCATTCCCTTATTATTCGTTTTCGTATATTCAATGATATTTTCTAATTTTTCAGCTACTACATTTTCTTTGCCCACACCTAGGTAGTTTGCTGCACTTGATAAATCTGTAAAGTGGAAAAGATTCCAACCCATGATTCCTTTGGCTGTTTCACTCTTATTAAATTTTACAGTTACTGCATTTTCAACTGCAATCCAGTTATTTGAGCGTGGTGCTGTTGCACTATAATCACGAACATATTTATTAGTAAATGCTATACCATTTGCATGTTCTTGATGATACATACATCCAATTCTACAAAAATAATGTGTAGTACCTTCTTGGTCAATTGCTTTGGCAGAATACACTTTATTTGGGTCAGTGTTATGAAGATCCATACGACATACTTCACAATGTACACCCGTTTGTGTTACTTCTGTAAATTCAGAAATTCCATCGATTGTAATTGTTTTTACTGCTTTATTCCCCATTTTATCTTCAGCATACACTGTATAAACGCCATTTTTTAGTGCGATAATTTTATCCTTTTGATTCGCATTTTGTAATGGTGCTATTCTTGAACCCTTATCAACGAAGTATTCTACACCTTTATTTCCATATGCCCATTTTTGATCTTGAATCCCAGTATCATCAGTAGTTGAAACTTGTATTTTTTTACTTACTGCTGTTACATCACTTTCAGGTATTGAAAGTGTTATTACTGGTGTTGTTTTATCGATATTTGATATTGTGATTGATTTTGTTCTTTTATTACCATCATTGTCTAAAGCATAAACTGTATATGTTCCATTTTCACTTACTGTAAATGAGTTATCTGTCAATGTTGTGCCTACATTTGAAAATTTTTTTGCTGGCTTTGTACCAATTGCCCATTTTATCAAGGTCACTTCCTTGTTATCTGTAACATCTACATTCACTGTAACATCTGTATTCGTTGGCTTTGTTGTGCTCACATTTAATACAATACTTGGTGCTTCTTTATCATATTTTTCCTTGGCACTAGTTTTAATTGTATTTAGTTCAACCTTTTTTAATGTTACATTGTTTTTTGTTTTATAAGCGTTAATATATTGATCTGCGTCTGCTTCTTTTGAGAAATAAATATTTTTTGAAGTATTAGTTTTAACAATCGTTATCGAATCTAACGCAACCCACTTTTTTGTACTATAATCCTGAACTTTTTTTGTTAGTGTAACTCCTTCATTTAATTCATCATATAACAATGAAAATACATTCTTATAATAAACTACTTCTCCATTTTTAATAGCTTGGACATTTGTAGTTCCTGCAAATACAGTCGAATTTTGATTACCACTTAAAAATGCTACTAAAATTACACATACAAGCAATCCAAATTTTAAATATTTTCTCATTCTATATTTTCCTTCCAAAATTTATTGTGTTTTTAAAATATACTTATTGATATTTCTCAATACTCTCTTTTCGAACAGTTTTAAACGGGACAATCTTTGTACCTGAATGTTTGGCTATATATTTCTTCGCATCAGTTTCTTTTTCAAAATATATATAGCCATCATCCATTGGTGAAGCTAGTGATGTTTTAACATAAGTCGCCTTTTCAGCTTGAACCCACTTCAATGTTTTGTAATCACGAACATACTTTTTATTTTTTGTTTTACTTTTTTCTTCATCGTATAAAAGACAACCGATGTCGTCGTAATAAACCACCTTCCCTTTCTTTTTAATTGCCTGTGCCGCAAAAACACCCATTTTATCTTTTTTTTGGTAAACAACCATGTTACAAAATGCGCAATTTGTATTATCAGGTACATCTTGTTCTAAACTAGACTTAGCTGCCTCAGCACTCATTTTGTGCTTATTGTCGATAAAACCTACAGAGATGATACTTAACAATATAATTCCTAATGCAAATAGTTTTTTCAATGTTTACAATCCCCTTTCAATTTCCAATAATACAGAATAAATGTGAAATAAGATGAAAGAAATTGTGAAATAATAGAAAAAATTCATCAAAATAGAATTCGTCATGATAAATTATTTAATATGGGACATTATCGTAATTTAGGGTCGTCATTATAGAAATTCAACAATTTTACAGTTTACTAAAGTATAAAAGCGAAAACTCACTTATCGTAATTGTTGTAGGGACAAATACGTTCGGAGTTTTCGCTTTGCGTTATCAGTTTATTAAATTTATTTTACCACTAGCGTCGCATTAAAATAATTCCACGCTAATATTTAAACTGAATTTTCTGTAATATATTCCAGGCACGAAAA
>NZ_LITM01000003.1:144095-145165 GCF_001275675.1 Lysinibacillus sp. FJAT-14745
ACATGTCTTCGTTTTTACTCTAAAAAGGCGGAATAATAAATCTGAAATTTCAGTTAAAATTCATGCGACGGTAGTGTTATTTTACAATTACCCTTTTTAAAAATTTTCATCAGAAAAGGAACCAAATATATTTCAAATGGAATTCAATACGAAAATATAAACCTACTTAAACAGTGGTGAACGTTGGTTACTCTCTTTGTTCCCTTGTAAGTGACTGCTGAAAAGCCTTTTGAAAGTTTTGTAGTACAGCCTCTACTTGTTCAAAAGTCACTTCGCTAGAGATTGTTGCATTCGATTGTTCATTTAGTGGGTGCAGCACCTCTCGCCTGGGCTACTCTTTTTAATAGCTAATAATAACCTCACTTACTTATGGTACGGTTCACCGTAATGTAGCTAAGTGCGGTTTTTTATATTGTAATTTATATATTAGTAAAATTAGAATTCAAGAAACTTGTGAGTGCTGAAATTTTATCTTCTACACTTTTTTGATAACCACTAATTCCACTTTGAGTCAACGGTGCTTTCTCTTTGATTAGCTCTTTTTCTCTTTTCTTTCGTAAATCCCTTTGATTCACTTTTTCAAGTAGTCTAAATTTTAATTTTACATCTGAGTCTCTGATTGTCTCTTCAGTAAATCCAAAATATTTTGGATCCTTATTTAACTCATATAAATGTGATGCACATCGTACTAAAACAAAAACTGATTCACCTATATAAAGAACCCTAGATTCATCATTTTTATATACACTAATCTCATAAATTCCTGCACCTATTGTATCCTAGCTTTGCAAGATTATTCATGACATACATTGTCGTTTGATCCTGTACAATTTCATCTGTTAAGCCGGCACTTTTCATCAGAATGAGTGCCTTTCTTTTGTTCTTGTCCCATTCCTTTTTAACAACGTACTTATTTTTCATTTCTTCATCGTATGTGACTTCAGTCCTGAGTGTGCATTTTATTATTTTCATTTAATTTTTCCCCTTTCTAATAGGCTCTTCACCAAAACATGTGCTTGACTAAGAGCCATACTGAATCCATTCAGCATTGCACTCTAGTAAAATTGTCT
>NZ_LITM01000003.1:146308-166810 GCF_001275675.1 Lysinibacillus sp. FJAT-14745
CGTACTCTCAACTCTAGCGGATACAGATGTTTTTTTGTATTCTTTTTTAGCAAGAACAGATTTTGGTGTTGAGCCTTCTAATAAAAAGTATTTTGTACATATTTAATGAATTCCAAGCTTCTTTTAGAAAATATAAAAGCTTAGAATTCAAAATGAATTCTAAGCTTTTAGTTTCATATTTATTTATAATTTTCCGTGATGTAGATTTAGGCTGTTTAGTAATCTATTTTTCCAGCAAATTCAGTTAATGTATTTGATGTCCCAGGGTTTATCTTCATAACACTTATTATAGAAGCTGTCTTTTCAGTAAAATCTTTAATTGATTGATTGATAATTTCCTTAGTCTTCACACCATTTTGTACAGCTGGTATTAATGAAGTTACAAAAGGTAGCATAATATTCAGTTGCTGTTCCCACAACACAACCGATTCTTCTAAACTGATATCTTCTTTAAACTTCAAGTCAAATGAATCTCTTACAGTTACACCCAGCAAACTATCTATACAATTAGCCACAGCTGCAATAAGTACCCATACAGATCCCCTTACAATTAAAAATTCATACATAGCTTTACTTGTAACATCTAATGCACCTTCTTTATGCAGAGCTTTTAAAGAATTTTTTTTACTTTCAATAGCCTGATATAAAGAATAAACATAAAGGATATGTCTAGCTGATGTTTTTTCACTAAAAATATTTGAATAAAGCGAGTTATTTTCCCAAATCTCTTTTTTTCTATTATATGCCGTACCTGGATCTTGATGATATGCAGTTAAACATTGAGCAACTATATCATGTGAAATTAAATTACTATATCTCTTAATCTTATCTTCACTACCACCTCTCCGACCACCTAAATAAATAACATTAGGAATAAGACCAAATTGTTTTCTAAGATTGCTTTGAATTTCATCTGTACTTCTAAAATCCGAAGATTCTACAACATTCTGTTTATTATTAAATTCAATAATATTTCTTAAAATATTTTGATCGTCACATTTTATAAATCTCACAGTTACTAGGGCATCTTTACTAGGTCTAGTTATTACAGACCCAACCGCCCCAGTTGTTTGGGCACCATTAACAATAGATAAACCTTTAATTCTTATTAATTGATCGTCAATTCCTACAAATTCGTTTACAACGATAGTTAAGCCATTATTATAAATCAAAAAATTATCTGGTGTATTTTCTACTGTTTTTTTGATTCCATTATTAATATTATTTTTCTTATTAAGGCTCCCTAAATACCCTCTGATATTTGATGAAAATAAATCATCTTTATATTTTTGGTAATTATCATATAAGAAAATTAAAGGAATTGAAGTCATATAACTTTTCCAATTTTCACCCTCAATAGCATATCCACCATTTTTTATCGGAATATCAAACTCGTCTGTCACTAAAATCGGAACAGATGATGCTTTATACCAATTATTTAAAGTTTCATTACCTACTTCAAAAGATAGTATGTTTATAGAACTTTCTTCTTTAACATATTCTTTTATTGCCTGAATTAAAGATAACTTTACTGCATTCATTTCATTACGTACATTTTCTGATTCTGGACAATTATGCACAAACCATACTTGCAATGTATGTATTTTCCCTTTTGATAAAGCTTCTCTCAATTGTATTGCGGCTGCTTTTATATCTAAAGGTAATTTATCTATATTTTCATTTAAAAGCCAAGTTATAGCAGTATTTAAATCACTCGCTTTATTAGCTGGCGCAGAAAATCGAGATTTTTGAGCCATATATCCTTGTGCAATAATTGCAATTCCATCTTCTTCAGATATATATACTAAATCACACTTTTTATCATCGTTCCCATCTGTTAAAGCATCTGTTGCAACTGCTTGAATGTCTTGAATTTGCAATCTTAATTCTAAGGCATATAGTAATAATGCATTGTCTTTATACGAATTTACTAAATCTTCTCTTGATTGAAAATTACTTAAATACTCCATAATCAATATCCCTTCAAATTTCAATTTTATACATATGATACCATTATAAATATATTTTTCATATAAATAACCAGACAACCCAATGTAATCTAGCTAGTCCATTTTATTTGACGAATTTCAAAACCTCACTTACTTATGATACGGTTCACCCTTCATAATCCTAAAACTTCTATAAACCTGCTCTACCAAAACAAGCTTCATTAGCTGATGCGGTAATGTCATCTTTCCAAAAGATTGTTGCTCATCAGCTCGTTTCAAAACATCATCGTGTAAACCAAGGGAGCCGCCTATGACGAACGCGATTTTGCTTTTGCCGTAGGTCATGAGGGATTCAAGATCTGTCGCCATTTGTTCAGAGGTTTTCATTTTGCCATTAATGGCTAGGGCAATAACGTATGTATCTGAGCCGATTTTAGATAGAATACGTTCACCCTCTTTTTTCTTTACGATTTCCATTTCGGCTTCGCTTAGCTGCTCGGGTGCTTTTTCATCTGGTACTTCGATTAGATCCATTTTTGCGTAGCCGCCGAGACGTTTTACGTATTCATCTATTCCCATTTTTAAGTACTTTTCTTTTAGTTTTCCGACTGATACAATCGTTATATTCACACGTTATCCACCTTTACAATTCATTTACAAACAAATTATCCACAAAAGTTATCAACATATCCACAAGCAATTCCTATATCTTGTGTAAAGTTATTTACTTGATACAAGATATTCTGCAGGTTGTTCACAGTAGCTACATTTTGTGGATAACTTTTTATCCTCTTCGATTTTATCCATAATTGGGAACTCTTTTTGCTCAGCCACAAACATGTCTAAAGCGTGTTCTATATGGTTTTCACAGCTGTATTTTTCCATTTTTACACCTCTTCTTATTTTCCGAAATTTCCACAAACTTATTCACAATTAGGTCTATGTTATCCACAATCTATTGTAACAAAGGTCAGGTGAGTATGGAAGAGTAGGCTTTCTACCGCCACTAGCCGTGTATATGTTATTATTCACAATTTTCTAGTTATCCACAATATTTTCTCAATCATTCTTAATAATTCAGTGAACGTTGTAGCGAGGTGAATTTCAACTCAGGGGTTACTCGTTCTCACTTCTCTTCAAGTTTGAGCAAAACAGACTTATATATGACACCTTAATATCATTGACTCAACAACATGAAAAAAATCAGTGGAGATCTTATAATCCCCACTGATTTCTAATTTACAACGAATCGCTATTTGTTAATGTTAGTGATAGGTCCACTAATTTACCTTGGCGGTATACTTTCATCGTTAATTTATCACCAATTTTTTTGTCGTTATATAAATGTTTGCGTAAATCGATGGCTGTTTCGATTTTTTTGCCATCCATTTCAACAATAACATCGTATTGTTTAGCGCCTGCTTTTGAAGCTGGAGAGTTCGCCACAACATCTGTAATAACAACACCTGTTGTTAAGTCTTTTGGCAATTGTAACGTTTGCTGTTGGTAGAATGACGGAACATCCGTTAAGTCTACTAATTGAATACCCATTGTTGGACGTTTCATTTCACCATTTGCCTCTAATTCCTCGATAATTGGAATTGCTGAGTTAATTGGAATTGAGAAGCCTAAACCTTCAACAGAGGATTCCGCAATTTTCATGGAGTTAATGCCGACTAATTCACCAGCAAGGTTAACAAGTGCACCACCACTATTACCAGGGTTGATAGCTGCATCTGTTTGTAATACTTCTTGTTGCCAATCTATTGTGCCATCATTGTTTATGTCTACTGGTACAGAACGATCCTTACCAGAAACAACACCTGTAGTAACAGAGCCATAGAATTCTAAGCCAAGTGGGTTACCAATTGCGATGACTGTTTCACCTTGTTTTAATACGTCTGAGTTACCAAATTTCGCTACTGTCTTAACATCTTTAGAGCTGATTGAAATAACCGCTAAGTCTGTCCAAACATCGTGACCAACTAATTTTGCCACTTCTTTCGTTCCATCTGGCATTGTTACTTCTAACTGTTTTGCACCTTCAATAACATGGTTATTTGTCACGATAAGGGCTTTATCACCTTGAACTTTGTAAATAACACCTGAGCCGCTTCCAGCAGGCTTGTCTGATGTGGATTGTGGACTCCAGAATCCGCCACTTGACACTTCTTGAATATTCGTGATCCCTACAACAGCTCCTGAAGCCTTATCTACTGCTTTCGTAACATCAGTTGTCACTTCAGTTGCAACTTGATTAATGGTTGTTTCGTTTTTACTACTTGTCGTTGTACCTGGCATTTGATTGACAAGTCCAGGCATCATGAGCCAAACGAGTAAAGCGCCGATGATGACACCGATAAGACCCGTGAAAAAATAACCACCCTTACCTCCGCCACCGCCTTTCTTTTTATAACGCTTCTCTTGCATTTCTCGCTCCTCTTGTTCGAGTCGCTCCTGAAGAGGTGACTTCTGTATTTCATCATTTTTTAATAAATCATTATTTTTATCATCATCTTGAAAATAGCTCATTTTCCTCATCCTTTCCTTTATTAGTATTGGTTAGTTGTTACCCTAATATTACGATTCAAACATTAAAATCAGATGAAAAATAAATAAAATGGACATAAAAATGGCTGTTCAAAGCATTTTTTATAAAATGTCATTGAACAGCCTCATTAAAGATTCATTTTTTTGTATAAAGTCGATATTCTTAACTGATGCTAATCATTAAACTGTTACTAATTTCGTCGGCTCTTCTGCATCTGTATCAAATAAATTTAAATACTCTCCAACAATGATGCCGCAGGATTGCAAAGTTTGCGTGACACTCATGCGCGCAAGCTCTTTCATGTTATTATCCATACTTAAATGTGATAAATAAATATTTGTTGGTTTTTCAAATACGACGTCACTCATTGCTATAGCTGCATCCTCATTGGAAACGTGCCCTACATCACTTAAAATACGGCGTTTTATAGACCATGGGTAACGCCCCATTTGCAACATATTCACATCGTGGTTACTTTCAAATACAAAGGAATCAGCACCTCGAATGATACCCTTCATACGGTCACTAACATAGCCTGTATCTGTAATAACAACAAGCTTGCGTCCATTTTCATGGAAGCTATAAAACATTGGATCGGCTGCATCATGTGATACGGCAAAGGATTCAACAGCTAATGAACCAAAATGCTTTACAGTGTCCATTTCAAATTCAAAACGTTGCTCTAAAGGTATTTCACCGACTAGCCCGTCCATCGCCTGCCACGTTTTGGCGTTGGCGTAAATAGGCACACTATATTTTCGTGCCAATACACCTATTCCTTTAATATGATCACTATGCTCATGTGTAACGAAAATGCCACTTAGCTGTTTCATGTTGCGGTCGATTTTTGTAAATAGTTGCTCCATCTTTTTGCCACTGAGACCAGCATCGACAATAAATGCGTGATCTTCATTCTCTACATAAATCGAATTTCCTGTACTGCCACTTGCTAAAACACTAAATCGCATTATTCAACTCCCCAGTCTTCCTCTTGGCCTTTTTGCTTGTCTCCTTGGATTTCAATAATTTTCCCATCAATAGCATCAACGAAGTGCTCTTCTATTTCTCCGTCCGATAACTCCACTTGCACTTCCCATGTTGGTATCAATACTTGCGTTTGCGTTAAATTACTAAATGTCGAGTAACCTAACTTCACTTGCTTAATACTTGATTCTGATTTTAATAGCCCTTTATTATAAAGTGTTTGGAAAATTTGAAGTGGTGGAATGACAGTTTCCTGTTGCTCCATTTCTTCAATATTGTCAATCATTGTCTGCTCATACATTATCACTTCGTTATCTATATTCCAGTGTACTTTTAATACAGCACTATCATTGTAATAGAACATTCGATTATTTTTCTTTTGAAAGAAGATTGCGACCCGTTCCTCACGATCTACCTTCCATAATGCATAAGCGTCTCCATCTTTAATGTTTGCATGGACAAAATCAGTAAAACTTACATCATCGTTTATATTCCTTAATTTCACAGGGTTAATAAAATTAACACGTATATGTGCATGTGTCTCATCAGTAAATCTTACTTGCTGATTGTCATCGGGAAAATCATCTTTTTTAAAATTATGCACTTTCCCTGTAATGTAAGTAGCAGAATCATTACTATTCGGCAGTGGTCCATACGTAATATTATCATCTTTTAAACGGGCTTCTATTGTTTTTTCACCTAGTATTTCTACGCTCTGCGCTTCATTATAGAGATCTAAATACATCCAGTACAAAAAGATATTTAAGATTAAAAAAACGAATATAAAAATAGATTTTGTTCTATTCCAATCCATTTTTGACACCTCCTAATATTTCAGGTGTCAGTTTCGTCGATACACCGTTACGAATAACAAACCAGCATGGCTCTAATGTCACTATTGTGCTTTGATCATGAGTTAAATAGAAACCCACAACAATGTCATCTATATCTGATAAATCAATGTTTTTAAGCTTTTGAATCTTTTCAACGATTTCCGGTCCTGACGGAAGTTCTTTCATCTCTTTTTCAGATGGAATATCCTTCTCAAAAGAAAAGTATGGACGTTTGTAGCGGAAAATACGATTATCTCCCCAAACGGTTGTAATTCGATTTATAGCCTGATCACTATAAATCGGTAATCCATGTAAATATAGCTGATAATCTAATTGGTTATTGCTTGTACTTGTTGATACATAGCGATAATCATCTGTAAAGCCTCCGTGTTCATTGATAAATTCAAAACTATCCGTCAAGAGCTTGGAAGGCTCTATTCTTACACTACTTTCTGCAGCTGGATATACATAGGCCAATGATTTCAATTTCGAATCAATCACCATCCGTGACATTCCATCTTGATATTTAGTAGTTGTACTTTCATCAGTGCGAAGGACATTGTTTGGATTTGTAAATAACACATTTTTAAATAATTCAGGTTTCTCTTCGACAAAATACGTATATTTTGCTGATTCAATTTTATCGTTTGCAATATATAGTGAGGTAGAGCCATCTCGCTCCACTTCTTTAAAAGTGCCGTATGTTTTCGCTGGCTCAATAATATTTCTTACAAATTGATTAGCATTTTCTAGACTTACATGTGAACGCATCAATACTTCATTATTGCCACTAACGAAAAACACCTGTAAATCTTTGTTATTATAATTACTCCAATCTATAATCATACGATTAAAGGTTGTTTCAGGTAGCTCCTTATCGGCGAACTGAAAAATTGAGTTAAAGGCAGAGTAAGGAATCTCACCCGCAAAAAAGACAGTCATACAATTATTAGTACGAATCATCTCGTTTACAGAGTTATTGTTAACGGGCATTAAATCTAGGACATTCCATCCCTTAAATCCTTCCATAATATCTTCCATTACGCTATTAGATATGGTTCCGGTAAATTCCTTGTCGAAACGGTAAATAGCTTTATACGGACGAATTACATCCTCTATTTTTTTTTGTGGTCCAATTAGGATTTCTTTTCCTTCAGTCTGTTCAATAAATTTGTAATCCGGCGTGTATGTCCAAATCATAAAGGTTAACACTACACTTAACATAACGAGTAGGAATAAAACAACTGATTTAACTGGTTCTATATATTTCATTCCCACTCACCTGCCTCGTCAAAATCATCTAAATTAAGTGGTAATGTGAAGAAAACCGTTGTTCCATATCCTTCCTCACTCTCAGCCCATATTTTACCGCCATGAGCTTCAATCATTTCCCTGGCAATAGCTAACCCTAGACCAGTGCCTCCCATAGAACGAGCCCGAGCACGATCTACTCGATAGAAACGCTCAAAAATACGTCCTACATTTTCCTTAGGAATCCCCATACCATCATCAGAAATCATAACCTTCAGCATATCTCCTTGCGCTGTAAAGCCAAAGCGAATATTACCTCCATCTGGTGAATACTTAATAGCATTGGAAATGATATTATCGATAACTTGTGTCACCTTATCTGTATCAATTTCTACATAGTAAGATGCCTCTGAGAATAAACGTTCAAACATCACTTTGTCGGACTTAGACATTTCAAAACGATCGATAATACGGTTAAAGAATGAATTGAATAGAACAATGTCTTTATTCAACTCATAATCTGAACTATCCATTCGTGATAACTGTAATAAATCATTTACTAAGCGAATCATACGCTCTGTCTCTGTTTGTGTAACATTCAAAAATGTTGGAGCAATATTTTCATCTTTCCATGCACCATCTGCTAACGCCTCTAAATAGCTACGCATCGTCGTTAATGGTGTCCGTAATTCATGTGACACATTTGATACAAATTCCCTGCGATCCATCTCTATTTTTTCCTGTTCCGTAATATCGTGCAGGACGGTAATTAGACCATTAATAAAGCCCGTTTCTTTTTGAATAACAGAGAAATTCGCACGTAAAATATACGGTGCGTCTGCTGTACTGAAATCTAAATTCACCGCATCATTCATGTGAATTAAATCCTCAAAACTATACTCTTGGTCAATACCTAAAACAGATGCAATCGGACGACCTAATGTAATATCTCTCGAAATATGCAGCAGCTCTAGTGCGGGATCATTAATAAGAATGATGCGCCCTTTTCGATCTGTCGCAATAACACCATCAGTCATATTACTAAGGACCGAATCGAGCTTTCGCCGCTCTGCCTCTGTAGTAGATTGCGCCTCTTGCAAGCGATTCGTTAAATGATTAAAGGTTATAGCAAGCTGCCCTATCTCATCTGTACCATAAACCCGAACTTTTCGAGAATAATTACCCTTCGCCATCGCCTGTGCCTGTTTACGCATATCTGCAATAGGCTGTGTAATTGTTCGTGCCACTAAAATTCCTAAAAAGATAGTAATCACCAAAGACACTGCCGTACCACCAAGGAAAATACGGTTAATGTCATTCACTTGTTCAAAAACAGATTCAATATTAGCTTCAATGTAGAGTACCCCTATGATTTCATCATCAGGACCTACACCATTTCGAATTGGCGAAGCTAACACCCATACTCGATTTCTTGTTTTATTATCAAGTTTAATGTTTTCAAATAATGTTTCCGCAGAGATTGCACGGCGTACGAGATCATTATTCGAGCGTTGTCCAATCAAACTTTGATTGTCTACCTCAGATGTGGCGCGAATACGCTGTCTATTATCGATGACACGAATTTCTAAAATATCTCCATTAGAAACTTCCTTCAACCCTGTGGAAAATTCCATTACAATCGTTTTCAAGCTTTCTTCAAGAGTTGGCATACTTTCATCGCGTTCTTTTAACATTTCTTCACGAATGCTATATTGCATCAAATCGACACGTTGAAAAATGGATTCTCGGAAGTTGCTTTTTAAATTTTGCTCTAATTCACGCGCAAAATAGATTCCTATTATTTGCAAAGCAAGTAGGATCAGTAAAATATAAATTAATACTAGTTTGACATGAATTGATTTAAAGAAGCTTACTTTCTGCATTCTTTTTTACTCCTGTTCAGGATTTCGTAAATAATAACCTACACCACGGCGTGTTACAATCCAAGCTGGATGACTAGGATTGTCCTCTATTTTTTCCCGTAAACGACGAATTGTTACATCTACTGTTCGAACATCGCCGAAATAATCATAGCCCCACACAGTTTGCAATAAATGTTCACGCGTCATTACTTGACCGATATGCTTACCTAAGTAATGTAATAATTCAAACTCCCTATGCGTTAGTTCAATTGCCTCATCACGCTTCAATACTAAATAAGCATCTGGCTGAATAACAAGAGAGCCTACTACAATTTCATTGGATTCTTCTTCAACCTCTTCGGCAGTAGGGGCTACTACCTGTAAGCGACGCATATTTGCCTTTACACGTGCAATAAGTTCACGTGTACTAAATGGCTTTGTCACATAATCATCTGCGCCCATTTCTAGTCCTAATACTTTATCAATCTCAGAGCCTTTTGCTGTTAACATAATAATAGGAAAATCATATTTTTTTCGTATTTCTCTACAAACTTCCATCCCATCACGCTTAGGTAACATTATATCTAAAAGCATTAAATCTGGTTGTTCTTCCTCAACCTTCTCTAGTGCTTCATCTCCATCATAAGCACAAATAACTTTGTAGCCTTCTTTTATTAAATTAAACTGTAAAATATCTGCGATTGGTTTTTCATCGTCAACAACTAAAATGGTTTTGTCCATATATTTTTCTCCCTTTCGCTATTTATCTATTTTTAAACGATTGTATTTATCAATTTATGCCTCGGCATAATTGCGTCTGGATTCGGCTTTGTGCTTGCACAAAGAACTCCTTTCCGAATCCATGACATCCGCCGGAGGCTTTAACTTATTTCAGCGGACATCCACTGAAAAATAACTTCAACTCGCATTAACTCACCACCTAAAAGGATGGGAGACTTTTGCTGAAAGAAGTTAAAGTCACTACTCTAACTCTACCATGCTTTTAGCTTCTATGCATTATTCTAAATCCTAAGACATTTTACGATATTATTATAATCAATTGTGCCCCGGCATAATTACGTCCGGAATCGGCTTTGTGCATAGGCCTGTACGATGGCCGACACGATGTTGGTCACTCCACAGGACGTGGCGTTCTTAGACTGAGTTCCTCTATTTCAGCGGATGTTTGGACACCCGCTGAAAGAAGTTAAACTATATTTCGACAAATATTTTCCGGGAAATAACATAGATTTATATACAAAGTATACAAAAAGACAGCCCTATTTCGGACTGTCTTCTATTCGAACTGATTAACGCCCTACATATGATAATGGATTTTCTAACGAACCATTTTTCTTAACTTCAAAGTGTAGATGTGTACCTGTTGAATTTCCAGTAGAGCCCATAATACCTATAACTGAACCTTTTTCTACTACTTGTCCTACTTCCACTTTAATTGAAGATAGGTGTCCGTAAAGCGTTGTATAACCATTATTATGATTAATTTCAATACGATTACCGTAGCTACCAGAGACACCAGCTGCGACAACAACACCATTATCTGAAGCTAAAATATTGTAATTACTAGGACGGGCAATATCAATACCACGATGGAGTTCTCCCCAACGTTGGCCCATCCCACTTGAAATATAGCCACCCACTGTTGGCCAAGTAAATTCACCCGTACCACGAGAAGAAATCACCTTCGTACCAACTACTTCAATTTCGTCAACTGGTTGTTGTAGGATTTCTTCTTCTAACGCAACTTTGGATATACGAGTTCCATTTTCAGACGTTAATAAATATGATGTTTCTTTTCTTCCATTAACGCCTTGTCGTTTAATCACTTTCTCACCTTTATACATCGTCGGATCTTCTTCAACGATTTTCTTAAACGGAATTTTATCAGTAACTTTCTTCTCCTGTTTTATCTCAAGTGTTACTAATGGTTTAGCAACTGTTACGTTTAATGCTTGTCCGATCTGTAAAACTGTACCAACAGTGATACTAGGATTTAACACTAATAGCTCGGCTGTTGTTAATCCATGTTTTTGGGCAACCGAGCCTAAAACATCACCTGATTGAATTTTATATGTTTCTCGCTCAAGAGAACCTGTCATTAAATATGTCACAGCTTCCTCAGGTGCTACAATAGCATTTGGTGCTACTTTTTGCGTTGTACCTGAAATTTCCTGTTTAAAAGAAATATCTAAAAGGCGCGTTTCACCAGTCTGTAATGGTGGAATATTCGTAGATTGCTGGTTAACATATATACTATTTAGCTCTTGCTGTGAAACATATTGTAACTTTAGCATTCGAATAGTATCTTCATAGGCTTTTTTATCTTTTAAAGAAACTACAGGCTTATTATCTACAAATAATGTAAAAGCTGGAGATTTAACCGCTAAAGATTGCTCTAATTTCTCCAAAACATTCGCATCTTTAGTTTGATTACTAAATACTATCTCTGGGATTATTTTAACAGAAGAACTAGCATCGATAGATAATTCTTTGTATTGTTGACTTGCTCCTTTTCCCTTTGATGCAATGATTTCTTCGATCGTTTGCTCATTAGAGACCGCATCTATATATTTATTTCCCACGTAACCGTGATTAATTTTATTTAAATCTTCTTTATGATTTTCTTTTGCAAAACCTACATTAAACGTTAAACTTGTCATTACAACTGTAATAATGGATACCTTTTTAATTGAAGAAAAATTGTAAGTGAATCTATTGTTTTTTTCTTTCCTTGACCAAGACGAACTCATTAATAAAGCCCCTTCCAACTTTAACCTATTGTAGGATCAATTACCCACTAAGATTTTTTGCACCACTACACTGTACCATAAAGAAAATATGGTTTGACTGTTTTCATCTTTTTGTAATGTAAATGTATTAATTCTCTACTAATTGTTACATAATCCCTATTTTTGTAGCTATTAATATAATTTTAGACTTACCGCTTTTTACTTTTTAAATATTCAGATAAAATAGAGGTGATATACTAGTTGATTGGAGTGATTAATTTGAATGATTTACAAACCTCTGGAATAATCCCTAAAGTAAGAAAGCCCCTACGTAAGAATACCGTTCGTAAACTTATAATTAGGACCATTATGGTGGCATTGGGTGCAGTCATTATGGCATTGGGGCTGGAGCTATTTTTAGTACCAAACCACATTATGGATGGTGGAATCGTAGGTGTTTCCATTATCACTTCTCATCTATTAAATTTACCTCTTGGTATTTTCATCTTCATTTTAAACTTACCTTTTATCTTTTTAGGCTATAAACAAATCGGTAAGACTTTTGCACTTTCCACAGGACTCGGAATTACAGTACTCTCATTAACAACACTTTTCTTACATAATCTAAACCCGTTTACTCAAGATACGCTTTTGGCCACAGTTTTTGGAGGCATAATTTTAGGTATTGGTGTCGGCATCGTCATTCGTTATGGTGGTTCATTAGATGGGACAGAAATTTTAGCTATTTTATTTAATAGAAAAACACCGTTCTCCGTTGGTGAAATTATTATGTTCTTCAATTTACTCATCTTTACGATAGCAGGATTTGTGTTTACATGGGAACAAGCAATGTACTCTATCCTGGCATACTATATTGCCTATAAAATGATTGACATCGTTATTCAAGGGATGGAGGAATCAAAATCTGTTTATATCATTAGTGACGACATTGATGAAATTGGGCAGACCATTATGGACCGACTTGGTCGAGGAGTAACCTTCCTTCATGGTGAGGGAGCTTATACGGGGAACGATAAAAAAGTTATTTTTACCGTCATTACCCGATTAGAGGAATCCAAACTTAAATCAATCGTCGCTGATATAGATGATCAAGCATTTCTAGCAATTGGTAATATTGCTGAGGTTAAAGGTGGTCGCTTCAAGAAGAGAGATATTCACTAATGACAAAAGAGGCGTACCACGTATGGCATGCCCCTTTATCATTTATTATGCTTCCCAAACGTCCACTAAAACGTTCGTTTGTTCACGTGCAGGTCCAACAGAGAAAGTAGCAATTTCAATACCTGTTAATTCACTCACGCGTTCTACATAGCGTCGTGCATTCTCAGGTAGCTCTTCTAATGTTTTGCAGCCTGTAACATCTTCTGACCAGCCTGGAAGTTCTTCATAAATTGGTTCACATTGTTCAATAATATGAAGATTTGCTGGGTACTCAGTAATCGTTTCATCTTTATATTTATACGCAGTACAAATTTTAACTGTTTCTAAGCCAGATAAAACATCAATTGAGTTAAGCGCAAGATGCGTAATACCACTTACTCGGCGTGAGTGGCGCACAACTACAGTATCAAACCAACCTACACGACGTGGGCGGCCAGTTGTTGTACCGTATTCGCGACCAACTTCACGAATTTGTTGACCTATTTCATCAAATAATTCAGTTGGGAACGGTCCATCGCCAACACGAGACGTATAGGCTTTAGATACACCAATAACATTTGAAACTCGTGAAGGTCCAATACCAGCACCAATCGCTACACCGCCTGCAACAGGATTTGATGATGTTACAAATGGATACGTACCTTGATCGACATCAAGTAAAATACCTTGTGCTCCTTCAAATAACACTTTGCCGCCTTCATCTAGTACATCATTTAAGATTTTCGACGTGTCTGTTACATATTTTGCGATCTCTTGTCCATAGCCGTAATATTCCTCGAAAATTTCTTCGAATGTTACGCCTTCAACTTCGTAAAATTTCTCGAATAATTTATTCTTAATTGCTAAATTTTGACGTAGTTTTTCTTCAAATACATCCTTGTCTAGTAAATCAGCCATACGGATACCGATACGTGCTACTTTATCCTGATAACATGGTCCAATCCCTTTACAAGTTGTACCAATTTTATTATCGCCACGGCTTTCCTCATCAGCGATATCTTGCTTTATATGATATGGCAAAATAACATGCGCACGATTAGAAATTCGTAAATTATCTGTATCAACGCCACGCTCTTGTAAGCCTCTAAGCTCAGTAACTAATGACTTTGGATTAACAACCAAACCATTTCCGATTACTGAAGTTTTTTCTTTATAGAAAATACCTGATGGAATTAAATGTAACTTATAAGTTTCACCATCAAATTTAATAGTATGTCCTGCATTATCACCGCCTGCAAAACGAGCGATTGCATCGGCTTTTTGTGAAAGGAAATCCGTAATTTTACCTTTTCCTTCGTCTCCCCACTGTGTTCCTACAACTACAACTGACGTCATAGTCAGCACCTCCGTTAGATACGATTTGTATCTCAATTTTTAAGCCGTTAATTATTGTAACAATGATAGAAACGACTAGTCAACAAAAATACTTAAAAACACGAACATAAAATCAAAAAATATGATTCAACGTTCGTGTTTAATAACAGAATGATATGAATATTATCTAACATTCAGATTAATTCCGTCTCAGGGTAATCTCCAACGTTGAGTTCCTCTCAAAGAAGAAAGTTCTTCTTATGGATGAAGATTAATATTTAATCACGTGGAGGTGGTGGCGGCATTTGCGACCAATCCACATTAATGAATTTATTGAATTCTTTTTTAAAAGCAAGTGTAACTGTACCCGTTGGACCGTTACGCTGTTTAGCAATAATAATTTCAATCATATTTTTACTCTCAGACTCTTTATCGTAATAATCATCACGATATAAGAAGGCAACAATATCGGCATCTTGCTCAATACTTCCCGATTCACGTAAGTCACTCATCATAGGTCGCTTATCTTGTCGTTGCTCAACGCCACGAGATAGCTGTGATAATGCAATGACTGGAACCTTTAATTCACGTGCTAAACCTTTTAAAGAACGTGAAATCTCAGATACCTCTTGCTGACGGTTCTCCCCAGGCTTACCACTACCTTGAATAAGCTGTAAATAATCAATCAAAATCATACCGAGGCCATGCTCCTGTGCTAAACGTCGACATTTTGCTCGAATTTCATTGATACGTACACCTGGTGTATCATCAATAAAAATTCCGGAATTCGATAAACTTCCCATTGCCATAGTTAGTTTACCCCAATCTTCCGTTGTTAAAGCACCTGTACGTAAAACTTGTGCATCTATATTTCCCTCCGCACAAAGCATACGCATAACTAGCTGCTCAGCACCCATCTCTAGGGAGAAAATCGCAACATTTTCACGCGCTTGAACGGCAACACTTTGTGCGACATTCAACGCAAAGGCTGTTTTCCCTACAGAAGGACGCGCAGCTACAATAATTAAATCGTTGCGCTGGAAGCCAGCTGTTATATTGTCCAAATCACGGAAGCCTGTCGGGATACCTGTGACATCACCTTTTTGTGATTGAAGCTTTTCGATGTTATCAAAGGTTTCCACCAATACGTCTTTAACATGCTTAAAGTCACCCGCATTTTTACGATTGGCTACCTCCATCATTTTCTTCTCTGCTTCACCTAGTAATGCCTCTACCTCATCCTCACGAGTATAGCCATCTTCTACTATTTTAGTAGCTACGCGAATTAAACGACGTAATAGAGCCTTTTCTTCGACAATTTTCGCATAATGTGCGACGTTAGCAGCCGTAGGGACAGCATTGGCGAGCTCTAGTAAATACGATAGCCCGCCAACATCCTCAATTTCTTTTTTAGCTGATAATTCTTCAGTAACTGTTACAACATCTATCGCTTTTCCTTGATCACTTAAACGTAGCATCGTTTCGAAAATTGTCTTATGTGCATTATGATAAAAATCATCTGCTAGTAAAATTTCAGATGCAGTGATTAACGATTGAGGATCGAGGAAAATTGCACCGATAACCGATTGCTCCGCTTCCCGGTTATGCGGTGGAACGCGGTCCATCATCGGTTCGTTCATGGATCGTCGCCCCTTATTCTTCCGTTACATGAACTTTTAATGCTGCGGATACTTCATGATGTAGTTTTACAGGTACATTTGTAAAGCCTAGCGCACGAATTCCATCACTTAAAGTCATTTTACGTTTATCAATTTTTATGCCATGCGTTTTTTGAAGTGCATCAGCAATTTGCTTTGTAGATACTGAGCCAAATAGGCGACCACCTTCACCTGATTTTGCTTTTAATTCTACTGTTAAAGCTTCTAATTTTTCTTTTAATGCTTTCGCTTCAGCTAATTCTGCAGCAGCATTTTTAGCTTCTAAATTCTTTTGACCTTCTAATTGACTTAATGCTTGTGCATTTGCTTCAGCAGCATAGCCATTTTTAATTAAGAAGTTTTGTGCATAGCCGTCTGCTACATTTTTAACTTCTCCTTTTTTCCCTTTTCCTTTAACATCTTTTAAAAATACTACTTTCATGATTCCGAACTCCCTTCGAGTACCTCATTTATGGCCTCTTCTAAATATTTTTTTACTCCAGCAATGGAATTTGCTTCGACTTGGCAAGCTGCATTCGTTAAATGTCCACCGCCGCCTAGCTTTTCCATAACAAGCTGTACGTTTACCTCGCCAAGTGATCTTGCACTTATGCCGATTTTGCCATCTGAACGGTGCGCAATGACAAAGGAAGCACCAACATCTTTCATTGTTAGTAAAATGTCTGCTGTTTGCGCAATTAGTACAGAATCATACACTTTCGCTTCCTCACCTACAGCAATAGCAATGCCTGGCTTCACGAAGTTAACAGTTTGCACTATTTTAGAACGCTCGATATACGTATCGACATCTTCTTTTAATAATCGCTGTACTAGCACTGTATCGGCTCCATTTGTCCGTAAATAAGAAGCCGCTTCAAACGTACGGGCTCCTGTACGCAATGTAAAACTCTTCGTATCGACAATAATTCCCGCCAGCAATGCCGTAGCCTCTAACATATTAATCTTCGCACGTTTTGGTTGATACTCGAGTAACTCTGTTACAAGCTCTGCTGTAGACGATGCATATGGCTCCATATAAACAAGCGTTGGATTTTCTATAAAATCCTCACTTCGGCGATGGTGATCAATGACCACAACTTTTTCAGCCAACTTCAATAGTTGTGAATCGATGACTAAATTCGGTTTATGTGTATCGACAATAACAAGCAATGATTTTTCTGTCATTTTTGTCGCAGCTTCCTCTGGCGTTAGGAAATGCTCATAGAAATCCGATTTACTCTCAATTTCATTCATTAAACGTGTTACACTTCCGTTTAACTCTTCGAAATTTATGATTACGTAGCCCTTTACATCATTCATTTGTGCCATTTTACGTACACCAACAGAGGCACCAATGGAGTCCATATCAGGATTTTTATGCCCCATAACAAACACTTGGTCACTATCCTGAATTAAATCACGTAGTGCATGGGAAATAACACGTGCTCTAACGCGTGTACGTTTCTCAACTGGATTCGTTTTCCCGCCATAGAACTTCAGCTTCCCTGATGGTTGCTTGATGGCAACCTGATCACCACCACGACCTAAAACAAGATCTAAACTTGATTGTGCTAGTTCACCAAGCTCTACTAATGAAGATGATCCTGCGCCAACACCAATACTTAATGTTAATGACATATTTTTTTGCGCTGTTTTTTCTCGAATGGTATCTAAAATGGCAAATTTTTTCTTTTCAAGCTCCATTAAAATGGATTCGTTTAATACAGCTAAAAAGCGATCGGATGATATTCGTTTTACAAATATTCCTTGCTCAGCTGCCCAATCATTAACAATTGATGTCACCATCGTATTCGTTAAACTACGTGGTTGGTCATCCATTGCTTGCGTAATTTCGTCATAGTTATCAACAAATAAAATCGCAATAACTGTACGATCTGCATAGTATTGTTTTTCAATAGCTATCTGCTCAGTGATATCAAAGAAATATAGTAAATTCTCTTCTTTTTTATAATAAACTCGATATTTACGATCACGGAGCGTAATCGTATCTTCGTTTGTCTCTTCGCTCTTCATTAGCACGTAAATGTCGTCAGATATATTAACGATTCCTTCACCTACTAAATTCTCTACATTTAAAACGCCTTGCATATATGGATTCGACCATTCTATTTCATATTGATCATTGACAAGTAATATCCCGATTGGCATTTCAAGCAATGCCTCTTCCCCAACTTTTTTCATGCGGAAAGAGATGGATTCAATATGCCTTTCTGTTTCATCAAAGGTAATCTTTTCTACCTTCCACGTATAGGCCATTAATAGAGCAAAACCTACTCCATAACCGAAACCTATCCCGATATTCCAAATACATAGAAGCGCGAACGTCACAATGCCAAAAATGGAAAGAACAAAAAGCGGATAGCGGATTGGCCGTTTTCTAAAAGTCCCCATTACTTCAGCCCCTTATTCTTTAGTTTTCCCATTCACAAGTGAACGTACGTCGAAACCTAAATCTACGATGCCTAGCAATATCACAAAGGTTGATAGCGGTAAAGCTAACAAAGTAGCTATCAATTTAACACCATTTGGCATTCCCTTTTTTGAAATAAAGTAATGTATAAGGGAAATCCCCTGCAGGATTAATAACATCCATAAAATATAAGAAACATTTAAAACAATAATATCTAATGTAGATCCAGATTCTGGACGCATAAATAAATTAATACATAAAATAATCATGTAATACCATAAAATAGATCGTGGTAGACGCATATTTTGGAACGGTGCAAATTTTGGAACGTCTAAACCAAGACGTTTTAATACAGGTAAATTTAACGTTATGATAATAAATGCTGTCATAAATGCAGAGATTGTTACTGCTGCAGGTATTGTCAGCTCAATTGTTTTTAACATAGCCTCAATTAGCTCTGGCTGAAACGCTTCTTGACCCGTCATAGTTTTTGCAAGTTCATTTGATTGCTCATAGCTTTCGCGTAACAGCTCTGTGCTCATGTTAATAATATTGATACCAGCAAATTGAACATAGGCTACATAGACAATTGCCATTGACAGAAGAACAGCAACCCCAGATGACATAAATAGGTAAAGTTTACTCTTCTTTAGATTAATTGCACTTCCTATAACGACACCAAGTAATGCCAAAATAAAGGCAAATGGTAACATAGTTATGCCACTCGTTAAAGTGGTTAAGATACATCCTACTATTGCTACAAAAATTGATGAAGAACGCTTGTAATTTGCGCTATACCAAGCAATCGGTAGTGGAGCAAATAATAGACTTACTATAAAAATGAATGGTACATATGCAGAAATTAGCATTAGAATCGTAAAGATTGCGGCCATCATTGAGCCTTGTACAAGCGCCTTTGTTTGATTATTCGGCATTGAAAACCTTCCTTTTTTCAGTCAAACTTACTGACCTTTATTGTACCATCTTTTCAGGTTATTGAACAAAAAACGCTAAGAACAACTGGAAGCTTTGTCATTAATTTTGTAGAACCAATGACTAAAGCGTAAAATGCTTAGCTATATAGGAGATTTTTTACCGAAAAAGCATAACAAATTCATTCATTAAGTTTTTCTTTATATATATTAAAATTTTTCAACTAGAAAAAATCAGCAGCTTACTACAGTTACTAATACATGAAAAAAGGCTTTTAATCAAAATGATTATAAGCCGTTTTGTTTTAAAAAATGTTACTTAGTCGATTGTTTCTCAATCTCTAAAATTTCATCTTTTCTTTATTCATGTCTATTAAGAGTGTAATAAATTCTTATGATAATAGCAAATGGTAATATATAGAGCAATTACTGAGATCAACTAAGCTCATCGCCATAGCGTGGGAGTTGATTTCCGTTCCGAGCGGGCGCTTTCCTGGAGTCGCCTGGTCTCCACTCCAATCAAAATGACATGCATAACCATTCTCATCTTTTGGTGATGTGCTATAAAATAAACGATATTACCAGAATCGGGATATTCATTCTCGATTTCCCTACCCTATGTGATTATTCACATGTTAACCTTCTAAAATTTCTATACTGGCGGTTACAAGATTAGCAACTCCATTTTCACAAATAAAACTTTCATGAGTTTTTCACTCCCAACCCAAGCATGAAAATGTGGTGTACTTGCCCAGAATGTTAGTAACACAAACAGGTTGTAAGACGTGGCTTTTTTTGGTGGCTT
>NZ_LITM01000003.1:168296-170424 GCF_001275675.1 Lysinibacillus sp. FJAT-14745
TTTAAACTACATACAGAATCACCATTTATTTTTAAAAATATTCTAAGGTCAAGGGATTAATTATTTTCACAGAAAAAAAGCACAATCAAAGCGATTAAACCTTGTTGTGCCTTTATTTATATCTTATTTATCTTCTGCTACGAATGGAAGTAATCCCATAATACGAGAAACTTTGATAGCTGAAGTTAATTTACGTTGGTACTTAGCGCTAGTGCCAGTTACGCGACGTGGTAAGATTTTACCGCGCTCAGAGATGAATTTTTTTAGTAAATCTACATCTTTATAGTCGATATGCGTAATGTTATTAGCAGTGAAGTAGCAAACTTTACGGCGTTTGCGGCCTCCGCGACGTGGTGCCATAGTGTGTCTCCTCCTTATCATTTTTTATTTTAGAAGTATTAGAATGGTAAATCATCCTCAGATACTTCTATCGGTCCTTTGCTATTAGCAAATGGATCCTCATCTACACGTGTATAATTCGGCTGATTCATAGGTGGTTGATTTTGCTGATAAGCATCGCCGCCAAATGAACCCTGTCCTGGCATAGCACCACCAAACTGTTGTTGTGGTTGACCACCGCCATATGACGGTTGGTTATTACCGTAAGTCTGTCCACCACCGTATTGAGGAGATGCAGGAGCACCGCCACCATTACGAGGTTCTAAAAACTGTACGCTATCGGCCACTACATCTGTTGTGTATACACGCTTACCATCTTGTCCTTCATAACTGCCTGTTTGAATGCGACCTTCCACTCCAATTAAACTTCCTTTTCGCATGAAGTTCGCTAGGTTTTCGGCCTGTTTGCGCCAAGCAACACAGCTAATGAAATCAGCTTCGCGGTCACCTTGTTGGTTTGAGAATGTTCGATTTACAGCAACTGTAAATCTTGTAGACGCAATACCATTAGGCGTATAGCGTAGCTCAGGATCTTTTGTTAGTCTTCCAACTAATACGACACGGTTTATCATCAGAAATGCAACCTCCTTTTTTCAGCATTTTGTTAAATGATTATGCTTCTTGGCGAACCGCAATGTGACGAATGATATCTTCGCTAATGTTAGCTAGACGTGTGTATTCGTTAATTGCTTCTGAAGTAGCGTTTACTTTCACGATTTGGTAGAAACCTTCGCGGAAGTCTTGAATTTCATAAGCTAAGCGGCGTTTGCCCCACTCTTTAGATTCGATGACTTCTGCACCGTTAGAAGTTAAGATTTCGTTGAAACGTTCAACTAAAGCTTTCTTCGCTTCGTCTTCAATGTTCGGACGTACAATGTACATTAATTCGTATTTTCTCATCTGTTTACACCTCCTTATGGACTTAGGCTCTCCTGTACACAGGGAGCAAGGAGCAAGTAATAATTATTACTCACATCAATGAATTGTAACATATAGGTACTATTCTTTCAAGTCGCAAACAAAGAAATCATTCTATATAATAAATATAATTGATTCATGAAAGGAGAGCTTTCATGCTACCAGATAAAGAACCAATCGTAATAGAGTTGGATATAAAAAAACTAATGATGGACAATATTGTTATTACAAGCGGTCTCGTTATATTATTTGTAGCTATCCAATATATTTGCTTTAAAGATTTTGATTTTTCATTTTGGAGTTTGATTGGCGGGTCTATACTTTTTACGATCTTGTATATTGTTTTCATTGTCTTACATGAAGCCTTTCATTTAATTGGTTTTATGGTCTTCGGAGGCGTGCCCTTTAAATCGTTAAAATATGGCCTGAATTTGGAGCTTGGGATAGCATACGCAACAACCGAACGACCGTTACCAAATCATGCAATGAAAAAGGCTTTATTACTTCCATTTTGGACAACTGGTGTTCTCCCGACAATTGCTGGTTTCTATTTTAACAGTACTGTTTTAGTATTAGTGGGGGCTTTTTTAATAGCTGGGGCAGTAGGTGATTTTTCCATGTATAAAGAATTACTCAAATATCCAAAAAATGCGTTAATACAGGATGATCCTCATTTACCTAAGCTTTATGTATATATGCCTGAGGAGAAGAAATAACGTTGATGTAAGTCACGTTAATCGAGTAGGAGGGAGTGACTAACTCCCGACCTCTCCAACCACCGTACGTACGGATCCGTATACGGCGGTTCAAT
>NZ_LITM01000003.1:172303-200309 GCF_001275675.1 Lysinibacillus sp. FJAT-14745
GGCTAACCTCTACTTCTGTCTTCGGGGTTCGGGACTTTCACCCTATAGTTCATGTGCATGCCGGGCACACCAAAAAGAATCTGCTTGGAGTCAAGCAGATTCTTTTATGGCGTTAAAAAACCATGCCGTGCAGCTGTATATAAATTTCTCCAAATACGATTAATCGAAGATGTCTCTATAATTGCATCCATACCAAGGCTACGTATTAAGTTATTGGCAATATCTACACAAGCCGCTGCAATGTCTTTACTCATCCGTGAAAATTGTTGTAGTTCCTCATCAGCCAACTCATGACCTTCTTTATGTTTTTGCCAGTGTTCATTCAACATTGAATAAAATTGCTCTTCAAGCTGTCTAAAGTTCTTCTGTTGCTGCATCAATAAAAATTGTATGGCGCCCATACGTTCAGTACGGCTTGGGTCATGGTTTCTTTGCTTCACTAAAATAGCTGTCTCTTCTAAGAAGTTTACTGTTATCCCAAGGCAAACACTTAAAAAAGATGCTTCTGCAAATGCGCCAAACGGAAAACTATGTACCGCACTTCTATACTTGTTTTTAATTGTGCATAATTGGAACGTTTCCTCTTGTGGCACCCAAGCATTTTGCACACGAATTGTATGACTAGCAGTCGCTTTTAAGCCCATTGCTCGCCAATCATTAAGAATCTCTACTTGATCACGATTTACTGAGCAACTAATGATTTCATCTGTTCTAATCCCCTCATTCTCGACGAAGCAATTCATCGTAAAAGTTGTAGCATAATCTGCTCCACTACAATACTTCCATTGACCTGTGACTCTATAACCCGCATCTATTTTTACTGCTGTACCTGTAGGATAGCCACTGCCTGCGATGACTGCATTTCTTGGTGAAAATATTTTTTCGCAAACCTCTTTGTTTAATGTTGGAATAAACGCGTTACCCCCTGTACCTATTGTGACAAGCCAGCCAAAGTTGCCATCAAGTACAGCCATCTGCTGGAATACTTTTATGCCCTCTAGTAGATCTAAATCTTTACCACCTAATTCCTTTGCTGTGAATAGCTTAAACAATTGATGCTCATAAATAAGCTCTAATACATCGTCTGGTAATCTACCTAACTCTTCAATTTCTAAACCACGTTCTTTTATTTGTAATATATTCATACTAACCTACCCTCCAGATTGAAAATTCAGATAAATATATATACAAAAAAAAGGCAATCTATTGAAAGATTGCCCTGTTCGTTTTTTACACATTGAAACGGAATAACATAATATCGCCGTCTTGTACAACATACTCTTTACCTTCAAGACGTACTTTACCAGCTTCTTTAGCAGCAGGTTGAGAACCAGCTTCTACTAAATCATCGAAAGCAACTGTTTCTGCACGAATAAATCCACGTTCAAAGTCTGTATGAATGACTCCTGCACATTGTGGTGCTTTCATGCCTTTACGGAACGTCCATGCACGTACCTCTTGTACCCCAGCAGTGAAGTAAGTTGCTAGTCCTAGTAAATCATATGAAGTACGGATTAATTGGTCTAAGCCAGATTCTTTAATGCCTAGTTCTTCTAAGAACATTGCTTTTTCTTCATCATCAAGCTCAGAAATTTCTTCCTCGATTTTTGCACAAATTGTGATAACTTGAGCACCTTCAGCAGCTGCATACTCACGTACCTTTTGCACATATTCATTATTATCTGCGTCAGCAACTTCATCTTCTGAAACGTTTGCCACATAAAGCATTGGTTTAATTGTTAAAAGATGAAGTCCTTTAATAACCTTTAGCTCGTCCTCTGAAAGCTCTGCAGCGCGTGCTGGTCGACCGTTTTCTAATTCTTCTTTAATCTTTAGAAGAATTGGTTCTTCAATCATTGCTTCTTTGTCTTTTTGCTTTGCCATTTTGCTAACACGTTGTAATCGCTTATCAACAGATTCTAAATCGGCAAGTGCAAGCTCTAAATTAATAACCTCAATATCATCAATCGGATCAACTGCACCTGATACATGTGTAATATTTTCATCTACAAAGCAACGTACTACTTGGCAAATTGCATCTACTTCACGAATATGAGCAAGGAATTTGTTCCCTAAACCTTCACCCTTTGAAGCGCCCTTTACGATCCCAGCAATATCCGTAAACTCAAATGCTGTTGGTACTGTTTTTTTAGGTATTACTAATTCTGTTAATTTATCTAAACGTGCGTCTGGTACTTCAACAATACCGACGTTCGGATCGATTGTTGCGAATGGATAGTTTGCAGCCAATGCGCCCGCTTTTGTAATTGCGTTAAATAATGTTGATTTTCCTACGTTAGGTAAACCAACGATTCCAGCTGTTAATGCCATGAATGGACACAACCTTTCTATGATCTGTTCAAATTTGCTCTTATTTCCCGTACTAACGGATACTGTGAGGTTTCGAAAAAGTCCTCACGGATGAATCACTGTATAACCTTATCTATTATATTGATTCACTCATAAAAAGTCTAATACACATGAAATTAGTCTTCACTAGCGGAAATTAAAACCTTTTTCATTTTTTTCTCAAATTCGCGGCGCGGAATCATGACACTATGCTGACAGCCTTCACATTTAATACGCACATCTGCCCCCATCCGAATAATTTTCCACTTATTTGTGCCGCATGGGTGTTGCTTTTTCATTTCAACAATATCGTTTAAACTAAATTTCTTCGCTTCCATATTACTCTTTTCTCCCCTCTTCATTTCCACTAACACCATAGAACATCATTTTTGGATGAGCCATTGGAATATTATTTTCTTCAAAGAGTTTTGTAACATCACGACGAATAGTACGTGCCACTCCATATTGTTGCTGTGGTAATGTTTCTGCGGCTATACGAATCGTTACCTCTGTACCCTTAACATTTTGTACACCTAAAAAGACAGGTACCGCTACAAGTTCCTTATGAATTTCAGGTAAAGTATCTAAATACTTTTTAATAATATCTTCCGCTCTTTCAAAATTGGCATCGGTCGTCATTTGTAAATCTATATAAATTTTAGAGTTGTTGACAGAGTAATTGACAACATCACCAATTGAACCATTCGGAATAATAAACTGCTCTCCTGTAGAACCATTAATCTTTGTTGTACGTAAGCCAATTTCTACAACAGTTCCTTCAGCTGCATTTATTTTTATATAATCACCAACACCAAATTGATCTTCAAAAATAATAAAGAATCCAGTAATGACATCCTTCACTAAACTCTGTGCCCCGAAACCAATGGCTAAACCGACAATCCCTGCTCCTGCCAATAACCCTGCTATCTTAATGTGTAAGATAGAAAGAATAGCAACGATTGCTGAAAAATAAACAACATAGGAGATGACACTTTGTAATAATTTTGAAATTGTTTTTTGTCGGCGTTCTGAGTGGTTTAAAGGTGAACTCATTCGCATTAAAAACACTTTTTTAATAAATTTCTTACCAAATCGTACAGCTAGCCACGATGCTATCAAAATAATCGTAATCTTAATTGAAGCATTTATTACATTTTGCCACAACTTCTCTGACGTTAGCTCGCCCCAATAGTACTTTAATACCTTTTCGTTAAAGTAATCCATTAATACCACCTCTTGAATAACTTGCTAAAAATTTGCGTATACTGCATAAAAATCGAGCACTTCTTACAAATAAAAAGGAAAGTGAGTTTTTTTATGAATACTATACCAAAATTGTTACTCCCTTATTCTCTTCATCATGAAAGTAAAAATATCGTTTGGCAGTTAAGTACATTATTTTTAGAACATCTACCCTTTCATCATGAACGCCTTATTTTCTGTTGTATCGGAAGTGACCGTTGTACAGGTGATACACTCGGGCCATTAACAGGTAGTTTCCTAAAAAAGTCTGTTAGTTTTCCATATGAAATTGTAGGCTCTTTAGACAATCCTTTGCATGCTCTTAATTTAGACACTACTATGCAACAGCTACACAATCATACTATAAAACCTTTCATTATTGCGATTGATGCATGTCTTGGAAGTGAACAAAGCGTTGGACATATTTCTGTACAGAATGGACCTATTTTTCCGGGAAAAGCTGTAAAAAAAGAATTACCTCCCATCGGCGATATTTCCATTAAAGGAATAGTCAATGTTGGAGGCTTTATGGAAATGCTTGTTTTACAAAATACAAGACTTCATATTTCCTATGCAATGGCTGAAAAGCTTTCAAGAGCGTTATTGCTTGCTGCACATCGTTATTCACTGAAAAGTATAGAAGATAGCAACCACAATACCGACAACGATGAGACTTGGCAACAAGTTGGCAGCCTTGATCTTAGTTAAGCCTGCTATATTTAAACCAATGGCAAAAATCATAACACCGCCTACAGCAGTCATTTCTTGAATAAACATTTGTAGTGCAGCATCTGGTATAAAAGAGCTGATAACACCTGCAAAAAGTGCAATTAATCCTTGATAGACGAATACAGGTACTGCAGATAATAGCACTCCAATACCTAATGTAGATGTTAATATTATCGATATAAATCCATCGATTAATCCTTTCGTAATAAGTATATTATGATCATTACGCAGACCACTATCGAGTGCACCAATGACACCCATAGAGCCAACTACAAATATTAAAGAGGCCGTTACAAAACCTTCTGCTATGCCAATTTGATTATTATCAGTACGATTTTTACTAAATAAAGATTCTACCCATTGTCCAAGTCTATTCATTTGCTTATCTAAATCTAACCACTCACCAATTACTGTACCTACTACTAAACTTATCATTATAATAATAAAATTATCACTTTCAAAACCCATTTTAATCCCTAAAAGCGCCACTGCTAAACCAATAATCGATAATACAGTGGACTTCATCGATTCAGGTATATTTTTAAAAATGCGTCCCACCAATGCACCTGCCATAATAAGCAAAGCGTTAATTAATGCCCCTAGTAATACCACGTCCCAACCTTCCTTCTCTCTAGAAAAATAGAGAGCGCCTTGTAGTTCGGCGCTCTGATTACAATATCGATATTTCTCTTATTCTTCTTCCTGTAAATTTAATATTTCTAAAATGCGTTCTAAATCATCTTCAGAGTAAAATTCAATTTCAATTTTCCCTTTATTATTAGCTTTCCTAATTTGTACATTTGTTCCAAAGTAATCACGTAACTGTGATTCCTTAGCTGCTACAAATATATCCTTTTTCTTTGGTTGAGTTGTTTCACGTGAAACTTCTTCATTCAAATTGTGTACTAACATTTCAACTTGGCGTACATTTAAACCTTGTTTAATGACCTTATTTGCCACTTCTGATATTCTTCTTTTATTTTTCAATCCAAGTAACGCTCGTCCTTGTCCCATCGATAGTGTTCCATCGTTCATAAACTCACGAACATCCTCTGGCAATGCAAGTAAACGAACATGATTGGCAATATGCGGTCTACTTTTCCCTAATCTTTTGGATAGCTCCTCCTGTGTTAAATGTAAGCCTTCCATTAAGCTTTGATATGCCTCTGCCTCTTCAATAACTGTCAAATCTTCACGCTGTAGATTTTCTAAAATGGCTAGTTCCATCATTTGCGCATCTGAAAACTCTTTTATAATAGCCGGAATAACCTCTAAGCCTGCTAATTGAGTCGCTCTATAGCGGCGTTCTCCAGCAACGATTTCATATTTACGTCCTTTTTTACGTACAGCAATTGGCTGTAAAATACCATGTTCCTGTATAGAGTCAGCTAATTCTTGTAAAGCTTCTTCATCGAAAATTTTACGAGGCTGAAATGGATTTGCGACGATAAGCTCTAATTGTATTTCTTCCACTTGCCCACTTTGTTCTATAGACTCTCCTGGAAATAATGCACCTATGCCTCTCCCTAAACCTTTAGCCATTTTTAATCACTTCCCTCGCCATCTCTAAATACACTTCTGCACCTCTTGATTTTGCGTCATAAATGATAATTGGCTGCCCATGACTTGGAGCCTCACTTAATCGCACATTACGAGGAATAATTGTTTTGTATACTTTATCTTGGAAATATTTTTTTACTTCATCAATCACTTGTAAGCCTAGGTTTGTGCGTGCATCAAGCATCGTCAACAATACACCATCAATGTATAGTTGCTGATTTAAATGTTTTTGCACTAAACGGACAGTTGATAACAACTGACTTAACCCCTCTAATGCGTAATATTCACATTGGACAGGAATAATTAGCGCATCCGAAGCAGTTAAAGCATTAATTGTTAGTAACCCTAACGAAGGCGGGCAATCAATAATAATATAATCATAGTCTTCTTTTACATCTTGAAGTGCATGCTTTAAACGTACTTCTCTAGAAATTGTCGAAACTAATTCAATTTCCGCTCCTGCAAGTGAAATGGTTGCTGGAACGATTGCTAAGTTTTCTACATTTGTTTGTTGAATGACATTTTCAACGTTTTCATCATCAATTAATACATCATAAATGCAGCCTTGAAGTTCTCCTTTATTAACACCAAGTCCACTTGTTGTATTTCCTTGTGGATCAGTATCGATTAAGAGCACTTTCTTCCCTAAGTATGCTAGACAAGCGCTCAAATTGACCGATGTCGTTGTTTTTCCTACGCCACCCTTTTGATTGGCGATTGCTATAATTCTACCCATTTAAAAGCACCTGCTTTCATCTATCAAAGTTCACCTTTGACAAATCATTTGTAAAATCACTATCCAATTCCTCTATCTTACTTTCATTCTATCAAAAAAACAGAAAAGAGTTGTATAAAATATTAAGAATATATGCAAAAAAGGAGACATCTCAGAAATATTTCTGAGATGCCTCCTTAGTAAAGAGTTATAAAAGCGGCTCATCATCATAACGTAGGGTTGATTTCCGTTACGGCCGGGCGCTTTCCTGGGGGCGTCCAGCCTTCACTCCAATCAACTTATATACATGGTATACGTTATACAAATATCATCCTCAACTTAGATGATGTCATAAAAGTCAATTCTTTATTTTTTTAATATAATTTCAATCACGACTTAAGACCTTTTCTTTTTAGGGATTTTCACTGTAATTTGATAATATTCCTCTGTATCTTCTTCTTCAGTCTTAACTGTTATACCGCTCTTTGTTACCATAGATAACGATTGTTTAATCGTATTTAAAGCAATGCGTACGTCTTTACTAATGGCTTTACGTTTCGGCTTTACTTTCTTCGGTTCCGCTTCTTCTTGAACCTCTGCCTCTGGATGTAATAAAGAATAAATCTGCTCTTCTAACTGACGAACGTTCCAATCATTTTCAATCGTTTGTTGTAAAACTTCTAGCTGCAATGGCTGATCTTTAATTACAATTAATGCTCGTGCATGTCGTTCAGAGATTTCACGCTTCAAAATAGCTTGCTGCACTTCTTCAGGCAACTTTAATAAACGTAATTTATTGGCTACCGTGGATTGTCCTTTTCCTAGTCGTTGGGCTAAAGCTTCTTGTGTCAGCTCATGAAGCTCTAATAATTTTTGATAGGCAACAGCTTCTTCAATTGCTGTTAATTCCTCACGCTGTAGGTTCTCAATTAACGCGATAGAGGCTGTTTCCTTATCAGTTAAATTTCTTATAATTGCCGGAACTTCTGTCCATTGTAGCTTTTTCATTGCTCGATAACGACGCTCACCAGCAATGATTTCATATTGATTTTCTGCCGTTTTACGTACAACAATTGGCTGAATCACACCATGCGTATGAATGGTTCTTGATAATTCTTCAATTTTTTCATCATCAAAAATAGTACGTGGCTGAAAACGGTTAGGCACAATTTGATCAATAGGCAGCTTTATAACCTCTTCTGCTGCATGAACCGTCTCTGCTTGTTCTACTTCATTTTTCACAATAGGCTCAGTTTTATTCCCGCCTCCAAAAAAACGTGAAAAAGGACTTTTCATCCAAGTGGCACCACCTTTAAGTAACTATCTTGCTCTGTTTTATTCTATTATTATTTATTATATTTCTTAAAATGTATATAGTTCATAGATGTCATTTGCGTGAACCATCCATAACTAGTATGTATGCTCAAAATAGAAAAAATATTTTCTACTTTGAGAAGTTTCACATGAAACACTAATTATTGAATCGGTGTTTTATTTGGTACACCTGGTTTACGCGGATATTTTTTTGGTGTTCCTTTTATTTTATCAAAGATATATAAAATACGGTCACTTTCTTCAACAGGTAGTTGGAAAGAAAATTCTTCTTTTAGTACAACCCCTAATGTATTCAATGCTTTTTTTGCACCTTTTAATTCTTCCGCACCAGCTGCTGCTTTTAAAGCAACAAAATAGCCACCTTGCTTTGCTAGTGGTACACATAACTCCGATAAGACCGATAATCGGGCTACCGCACGAGCTGTTACAACATCAAACTGTTCACGATATTTCACATTTTGAGCAAATTCCTCTGCACGGGCATGTACAAAATGCATATTCTCTAATTGTAACTCATCACTTAAATGATTTAAAAATGTAATTCTTTTATTTAAAGAATCGACAATTGTTACATGTAAATGTGGGAAGCAGATTTTAATTGGAATACTTGGGAAACCAGCACCTGCTCCAACATCACAAACTGTCGTCACTTTTGAAAAATCAAAATAGAAAGAGGCGCTAATCGAATCATAAAAGTGCTTTAAATAAACACCTTCTAAATCAGTAATAGCAGTTAAGTTCATCTTTTCATTCCACTCAACAAGTAACTCAAAGTATTTTTTGAATTGAGCCAACTGCTTTTCAGAAAGTTCAATGCCCTTCTTCTTTAGAGCCTCGATAAATTGTTGTTCGTTCATGTAAAGTCTCCTTTTTCTAACTGGCTTGACTATCCCTATTATTGATTTGTAAGCATGTTTGCCAAATCAACTATGTAAAAATAGTATAGCCTTAAAAATAGGAAGCGGGCACAAAGGTATGCCCGCCTCTTATTCACTTTACTGTCGTTAATTATTCACCGCTAACGCGTGCGATTTTACCTTGCTCAATATAAACAAGTAATATTGAAATATCTGCTGGGTTTACACCAGAGATTCGCGATGCTTGGGCAATGGAAAGTGGTGTAACTTGTTTTAACTTTTGTCGAGCTTCTGTTGCTAGACCTGAAATAGCGTCATAATCAATATTTTCAGGGATTTTTTTATTTTCCATTTTATGAAGCTTTTCAACTTGTTGCAATGCTTTTTCAATATAACCTTCATATTTAAGCTGAATTTCAATTTGTTCCTTCACTTCATCAGAAAACTCTATGTCTGCTGGAATTAACGAAGAAACTAATTCATAATGCATTTCTGTACGTTTTAATAAATCCGCTCCACGGATACCATCTTTTAGCTCACTACCACCTACAGAGCGAATAGTAGCTTGTGTTACTTCATTTGGTTTAATAATAATTTCACGGAGACGTGCAATTTCGTTTTCAATCAGCGCTTTTTTCTCATTGAATTTTGCATGTCTTTCCTCAGTAATCATTCCCATATTAAACCCTTGCTCTAGCAAACGTAAATCAGCGTTATCATGACGAAGTAGTAAACGATATTCTGCACGAGATGTTAGTAAGCGATACGGTTCATTAGTTCCTTTTGTTACTAGATCATCTATTAATACGCCAATATAAGCATCTGAACGATTTAAGATTAATTCTTCTTTACCAAGCACGTTAGCAGCAGCGTTCATCCCAGCCATTAAGCCTTGAGCAGCCGCTTCCTCGTAACCTGATGTTCCGTTGATTTGACCAGCAGTATACAATCCTTTGATACGTTTTGTTTCTAACGTTGGCCACAATTGTGTTGGCACGATTGCATCATACTCAATAGCATAGCCAGCACGCATCATTTCGGCCTTTTCTAAACCTGGAATTGATTTTAGTAAACGTGTTTGTATATGCTCTGGTAAGCTAGTTGATAAACCTTGTACATACACTTCACGTGTATTGCGACCTTCTGGCTCTAAGAAAATTTGGTGGCGCGGTTTATCGTTAAATCGCACAACTTTGTCTTCAATAGAAGGGCAATAACGTGGTCCAGTACCTTTAATCATCCCTGAGTACATCGGTGAAAGATGTAGATTTGCCTCGATAATTTCATGTGTTTCTAGGCTTGTATAAGTCAGCCAGCAAGGTAGCTGATCCATGATGAATTCAGTTGTCTCAAAGCTGAATGCACGTGGAACATCGTCTCCTGGTTGAATTTCTGTTTTATCATAATCAATGGTACGGCTATTCACTCGTGGTGGTGTACCTGTTTTAAAACGCACAAGGTCAAAACCAAGCTCTTTTAAGTTATCTGCTAAACGAATAGACGGTTGTTGGTTATTAGGACCACTTGAATACTTTACGTCTCCAATAATGATTTCACCACGAAGGAATGTACCCGTTGTAACAACAACTGTTTTAGCGCGGTAAATAGCACCAATTTGTGTAATAACACCTTTTACTTCCCCGTCTTCAATAATTAGCTCTTCCACCATTCCTTGGTGAATTGTTAAGTTTTCAGTTTCCTCCAACGTGCGTTTCATTTCTTGTTGGTATAAAACTTTGTCCGCTTGAGCACGTAATGCACGCACAGCAGGACCTTTCCCTGTATTTAACATACGCATTTGAATATGCGTTTTATCAATAACTTTCCCCATGACTCCACCTAAGGCGTCAATTTCTCGTACTACGATTCCTTTGGCAGGACCACCTATGGATGGATTACATGGCATAAATGCAATCATATCTACATTGATTGTTAACATCAGTGTGTTAGCACCCATTTTGGCAGCAGCGTGTGCAGCTTCAGAACCTGCGTGACCTGCGCCAATTACGATAACATCAAACGTGCCTGCCTCATATTTTGTTGGCATAGCTCGTATCTTCCTTTCTATAGTAAAATTATTTCCCTAAGCAGAACTGTGAAAATAACTGATTGATTAGGCTTTCCTGTACAGTGTCACCGATAATTTCACCAAGTATTTCCCATGTTCTTGTGACATCTATTTGCACCATATCAACAGGTACACCAGCTTGTGCTCCAGCTAATGCATCCTCGACCGTTGCTTGTGCTTGATGAAGTAATGCAATATGTCTTGCATTTGAAACATATGTTAAATCGCCCGCTTCAATTTGCCCTTCAAAGAACAACGCGGCAATCGCTTCCTCTAGCTCTGCTATGCCCTCTTCCTGTAAAAGAGAAGTTGTCACAACGCGATGATTGCCTGCTAGCTCTTTGACGCGAGCTACATCAATTTTTTGCGGTAGATCTGTTTTATTGACAATAACGATGTAATCCATCGCTTTAATTGTTTCGAATAGACGCTCATCCTCAGCAGTCAATTCCTCCGCGAAGTTTAAAACAAATAAAATTAAATCCGCGCCACGCAAAGCCTCACGTGAACGTTCTACACCAATTCGTTCAACGATATCCTCTGTCTCTCGAATGCCAGCTGTATCGACTAAACGAAGCGGAACACCACGTACATTCACGTACTCTTCTATAATATCACGAGTTGTACCTGCTATATCTGTCACAATAGCCTTATTCTCCTGTACCAGACTATTTAACAGAGAAGATTTCCCCACGTTTGGGCGGCCTAAAATAACAGTTGATAGACCCTCTCGTAATATTTTTCCCTGAGAAGATGTTTGCAAAAGTTTAATAATTTCATGTCGTACCCATGTGCATTTTTCTACTAATACTGGTACCGTCATCTCTTCTACATCATCATACTCTGGATAATCTATATTAACCTCTACTTGCGCTAATGTCTCTAGTAATGCTTGGCGTAAGTCACCTATTAAACGCGATAATTTGCCATCCATTTGTCCCAACGCTACATTCATCGCTCTATCAGTTTTCGCTCTTATTAAATCCATGACTGCTTCAGCCTGTGATAAATCGATACGTCCATTTAAGAATGCGCGTTTTGTAAATTCACCTGGCTCGGCAAGTCTTGCTCCATTTGTTAATACGAGCTTTAATACACGATTCACCGAAATTAGTCCCCCGTGACAGTTAATTTCGATTACATCCTCACGGGTGAATGTTTTAGGTCCGCGCATTAATGACAGCATTACTTCCTCTACAAGCTCATTTGTTTTTGGATCGACCAAATGTCCATAATGAATTGTATGTGAAGCCTTCGTTGTTAAACTTTTCCCACCAGGCGATCTGAATATTTTATCTGCAATTGCGACTGCTTCGTCCCCACTTAAGCGAACAATAGCAATAGCTCCTTCACCCATCGGTGTGGATATCGCAGCAATTGTATCGAACTCCATTTAATGACCTCCTTAACGTTATCCACATGTGGATAAATAAAAACCGACCAATACTTACTAACATCTTAGACTAACATATTTTCTCCAAAATCTAAAGTAATGATAATTTCCAATTGTGGATAATAAGAAAGCTCTACATTATAGCACGTATTTCGACAAAAGTTGCAAACGCTAGAACATTAAATCTTTAACCTAAACGAAAACTATACCCTCTGTTGTCCACAATTAAAAATCTTATAGTTAGTTGCTTTAACAGATAAAAAATTAAAATGGTCGATGGAATCTTTGTAAATGTTGCGGCGCTTTAAACGAGGGTGATTTCCGTTCCAGGCTACTCGCTTTCCTGTGGGCGAGCGGCGAGCCGCTCCCTCCGCTTTCGCTCCGTGCAGGGTCTCGCCTGTCTCGCTTTCCCACGGGAGTCGAGTAGCCTTCCACTCCAATCAACGATAGCGTAGAACTTTTATAAATTTTTTTCAATTCATGAGTGAACACTATGGCTATTCACCATAATCGAACAAAATAGACTTATTGCAGTGAAGTGATTGTACATTTGTTATTACTATCGCTTTGCTTTCGCATAGCTTAATTTCACTGACATAATAGTTTTTTAACAACATAAAAAAGCCATTTTATCATGACGATAAAATGACTTTAGATTTTTGCCTGTATGTTTTTTACGAAGTTTAGTCGTTCTTTACAGGTTCAATGACTAAATAACGATTAGGCTCCGTTCCTTCTGAATATGTTTCAATATCAAGGCGATTTGCCAATTGATTATGAATAATTTTTCTTTCGTACGACTGCATTGGCTCAAATGTCACACGCTGATTTAAGCGAAGTGCTTTATCCGCCATACGATCTGCCAGTAACTCCAAAGCTACTTGACGACGTTCACGATAGTTTTCTACGTCTAATTTCACCATTAAGAACTGCTTGGCACTTTTATTTAACACAAGTTGTGTTAATTGCTGCAAGGAATTTAATGTTTGACCACGTTTCCCTATTAGCAGTGCAGCTTTCTCGCTCTTCAGTTGAAATAATACATATTTCCCTTCACGTGTCGTTTCAATTTCAAGATCATGAATATCCAATTGTTCAGCAATTTTTACTACATAAGTCTTTGCTTCTTCAATTGGGTTTACCGAGGTTTCTTCATCCTCTTTTTGTTCCTCTACGACTTGTTGAACAGCTTCGAAATCACTTGGTTGTTCAGAAACTTGTGAACTTATTGCTTCAACATCATCTATTACTGTTGGTTCGACAAATTGAGTCGTATTTTGCTGTTCAGCTTTTTCTTCTTCAATTGTTGGTCGAACCTGAACTTCCTTTACTGTTACACGAACTTCTGCAGATCGTGCCCCAAAACCTAAAAATCCTTTTTTACCTTCTTGTAAAACTTCAACATCTACTTGTTCACGGGTTTTGCCAAGTTTCTGTAACGCCAATGAGATCGCTTCTTGTGTTGTTGCGCCTATTTGCGTAAGTTGTTTCACTTTTTAGCCCCTCCATTTTGAGCAGGTTGTGTTTTATCTTTTTCCCAAGGTTTGTAAATAAACAGGTTTTGCATAATCGAAATAATGTTACCGATTACCCAGTATAATGATAGTGCTGCTGGCAATGCCATACCGAAAGAAATAATCATAAATGGCATAATGTACATCATTATTTTCATTTGAGGGTTATCCATCGCTGGGCCCGTACGTAAAACTATAAATTGCATTAAACCAGCAATAATTGCTAATGCCGGTGCAGGATCAGCTAACGGGAAAATAAAGAAATTCCCTAAATCAAAAGCAGGTGTAGCATTCATACGACTAATCGCATGGTAGAAACCAATTAAAATTGGCATTTGAATGAATACAGGTAAACATCCAGCAAGTGGATTGACACCAGACTCACCCATAAGCTTCATCATCTCTTGCTGATACTGTTGCTGTGTCTGTGCATCCTTAGAAGCATACTTCTTTTGCAATTCCTTCAATTTCGGCTGAATTTCTTGCATTTTTTTAGAGCTCTTTGTTTGTTTAATCATCAATGGAAGAACGGCTAAACGAATAATAACCGTTACAACAATGATCCCCCATGCATATGAACCAAGCAAATCAGCAAAGTATTTAATCACTGACACTAAAGGCCAAACAATGAATTCATTCCAGAAGCCTGTGCTTTCTTTGGAGATTGGTTCTTTGAATTCTGTACATCCAGATAGTAGTAATGCTACAGATGCTAGCGACAGAATTACCCAAAGTTGTTTCTTCAACCTTCTTCCCCCTACAAATACTATTCACTTTTTCTAAAACTATATGCGTTCTCTTCTTTAGACATTTACAGTTTCCTGCTACTGAATAAAGTTATCAGTTATTTTATCATGCATATAACGTTTCACTCTACTAAATATTCTAACAATGTGCACATATTTACTAAGTAATGTTACTAATAATTCATATATTGCAGTGAAATCCCTTCATAAATACCCCAGTGAGTATTTCCAGCGATTTCACTTTCGCGCAGAAACGCTTCTATTCACCACTTTGGTTGCCATTCATATTACGTCTTCTTTAATACTTTTGCGATTCGTAGTACGTGTTGCAAACCCTGTTTTACTTCATGAAAATCCATAGTGGCCGCCGGTTGTCTGGCGATAATAACATAGTCCATATTCGACTTTAACTCATCCTTTAATTCATGAATACTTTGTCGAATATAACGTTTGATCTGGTTGCGTGTTACTGCATTCCCAAGCTTTTTACTAACCGATAATCCTACACGAAATTCTGTTTGTCCCTCTTTTTCTAAAAAATATACGACAAACTGACGATTAGCGAAAGATTTACCCTTTTTAAACACCTTTTGAAAATCATCGTTTTTTTTCACTCGTTGGCGTTTTTTCATTTCTTTCACCTGCTACTCGATAATTATCCTTTGATCCTCATTTCTAGGTTTACCAAAAATAAAGAAAAAAAAGACCACTGATGTGTCTCAGTGGACTTATTTTATGCTGATAATACTTTTCTTCCTTTACGACGGCGAGCAGCAAGAACTTTGCGACCGTTTTTCGTGCTCATACGTGCGCGGAAACCGTGAACTTTGCTGTGCTTACGTTTTTTTGGTTGGTAAGTACGTTTCATTTATATAGACACCTCCTGATTGAGTTGAATTTTTCAACATACAGACCTGAATATTATATAAAGTAACTAGTGATTTTGTCAATGAATTTTATAAATTTCTATATTTAAGTGAAACTATGTCTATCTTTTACTACGATCATCTTCTACTGAACAAATATAAATTATCCACAGAGTACTTGTTTTTTTTACACAGAGTTGTGTATAGTATTTTTTGCATTATTTTTTATCCACAACATTTATCTACAGCTTTTTCACATAAGCAGACCTTGTGGACAACTTGGACGTGCATAAATAAAAGGTATGTGGATAAGTTTCACAAACTATTGAAATAGCTTTGTTTTTCTGATACGATATCTGTGCTTCACTTTGTTGAAAACTGAAATTAACTTTTATTTTATCCACAACTGTTGATATGCTGTGGATAATTTTTATCACAGCCTTTGGTTAACTTTTATCCACAACTTGTGAGTTTGTGGACTAGTTATAAAATGAACGTATTTACCGTTTCTATAAATGCGCTTTTATTATTGTAATTGTATTGAACTGTAAAGGAGATTAGCAGCTTGGAACATTTAGAAGAACTATGGAATAATGTCCTGGCTCAAGTTGAACAAAAAATTTCTAAACCAAGCTTCGAAACGTGGCTAAAGTCTACTAAACTACTTTCCTACAATGGTAGTGGTTCTACTGTGACAATTGCTGCGCCAAATTCGTTTGCTCGAGACTGGCTTGAAAATCATTATATTCATTTGATTACAGGTATATTAACGGAGCTTACAGGCGAAGACTTGCTTATTAAGTTTGTTGTTCAAAAAAACCAGGATTCGGACGATTTCGATTTACCAGCGCCGATTATCCAAGCAAAAAATAACGAACACCATGATATTTCACCAGGTATGTTAAACCCGAAATATACTTTTGATACGTTTGTTATTGGCTCTGGTAACCGCTTTGCACATGCTGCCTCGCTAGCTGTCGCAGAAGCGCCTGCGAAGGCTTATAACCCATTTTTTATCTATGGGGGAGTAGGACTTGGCAAAACACACTTAATGCATGCGATTGGTCATTATGTGCTGGAACATAACCCAAATGCAAAGGTGGTATATTTATCATCTGAAAAATTTACAAATGAATTTATTAACTCAATTCGAGATAATAAGGCTCTTGATTTCCGCAATAAATATCGCAATGTAGATGTACTGCTAATTGATGATATTCAATTTCTAGCTGGAAAAGAATCAACTCAGGAAGAATTTTTCCACACTTTTAATACATTGCATGAAGAATCGAAACAAATTGTTATTTCCAGTGACCGTCCTCCTAAGGAAATACCGACATTGGAAGATCGTTTGCGTTCTCGATTTGAATGGGGACTAATTACAGATATTGCGCCTCCTGATTTGGAAACTCGTATCGCCATTCTTCGAAAAAAAGCAAAGGCTGATGGTCTAGAAGTGCCAAATGAAGTCATGCTCTATATTGCGAACCAGATTGACTCCAATATTCGGGAGCTTGAAGGTGCGCTTATTCGCGTCGTTGCCTACTCATCACTTGTTAACAAGGATATTAATGCAACTTTGGCTGCTGAAGCATTAAAGGATATTATTCCTAATTCAAAGCCACGAACTGTCACGATATTAGACATTCAAAATGCAGTAGGAGAGCATTTTAACATTCGTTTAGAGGATTTTGTCGCGAAAAAACGTACAAAGTTAATTGCCTTCCCGCGTCAAGTCGCCATGTTTTTATCTCGCGAATTAACAGATTTTTCGCTGCCGAAAATTGGCGAAGAATTTGGTGGACGTGACCATACTACTGTTATCCATGCGCACGAAAAAATATCTTCTTTGTTGAAAAATGACGTTCAGCTACAGCAAGATATTAAACAAATTCGGAGCATGCTAGGAAAATAATGCTGTGGACAACACAAACATTTAAACACAAACTTATACACAGTCTATCTACATGTGGATAGACTGATTTTATTCACTCGAAAGCACTTATCCACAAATCCACAGGACCTATTACTATATCTTTTTTATTTTATATAAATAAATAATATAAATATGTGAGGGAAAACGAATGAAATTTGATATTTTACGTGACCGTTTATTAGAGGGTTTAAATGATGTCATGAAAGCTGTAAGTTCTAAAACAACTATTCCGATTTTAACGGGGATTAAAATTGATGTAACAGATGAGGGTATTCGATTAACAGGTAGTGACGCTGATATAACGATTCAAACATTTATTCCAGTTGAAGAAGATGGTCAACAAATAATTCATATTACAGAAACAGGATCAATTGTTGTACAAGCTCGTATGTTTAATGAAATTGTACGTAAGTTACCAACCAATGAAGTTGAAATTCAAGTAACAACTGGTTTACAGACTCATATCCGTTCAGGTAAATCTGAATTCCACTTAATTGGCTCAGATGCTGCTGAATATCCTTTATTACCCGAATTAACAGAGGATCAAAAATTTACTATTCCTGCAGATCTATTAAAGTCAATTATCCGTGAAACAGTATTCGCTGTTGCCACTTCAGAAAGTAGACCGGTGTTGACAGGTGTAAACTGGCAGATAAAAAATGAAACATTAATCTGTGTTGCAACAGATAGCCACCGTTTAGCAAGACGTAAAGTTCAACTGGAAAATTTGCCTAAGGTCGAACATAGCGTTGTAATTCCTGGTAAAAGCTTAAATGAGTTAAATAAAGTTTTAGAGGATTCTACAAATCTTGTGCAAATAGTTATGACAAGCCAGCAAGTATTGTTTAAAACTGGAGAAGTATTATTCTTCTCTCGCTTACTTGAAGGTAACTACCCAGATACATCGCGTTTAATTCCAGAAGAGTATCAAACAAATCTAACAATTAATGGTAAATCGTTACTGCAAGCGATCGATCGTGCATCTCTTGTTGCTCGTGGCGATCGTAATAATGTTGTACGTTTTGAGATTTTGGATAATCAAGCTGTCGAAGTTTCTTCTAATTCTCCAGAAATCGGTAAAGTTCAAGAAGAAATTCCTGTTGAGTCATTAGAAGGGGAGAACTTAAAAATCTCTTTCAGTGCAAAATACATGATGGAAGCTTTGAAAGCAATAGATGGTCAAGATGTAGTCATTCAATTTACAGGAGCAATGAGACCGTTTATTTTACGTTCAGTTCATGACGATGCTATTTTACAGTTGATTTTACCTATACGTACTTATTAAGATTTAACTTCTTTCAGCAAATGTTTTTTGTAACGAAAGTGCAACGGCAGTTACAAATCATTCACCTCTATAAGTGGTAAGATGAATGCGGGTTTAAGTTACTTTTCAGCGGGTGTCCAACCATCCGCTGAAATAGAGGAACTCAGTCTAAGAGCGCCACGTCCTGTGGCAATGACTGAGTGACTAACTTCGTGTCGGCCCTCGTGTTGCTGCCGCTACGTTAGCACTGCGCTTTCGCACAAAAAACATCTGCAGGCCTAAGCACAAAGCCGAATCCGGACGCAAGTATGCCGAGGCATACTTGATACAATTTTTGTTGGAGAGAATAAGCTCCATAATTTCAAACTCTAAATACTTTGAAAAACGTTCTGATAGTCGCTAGTTGCGGCTATCTTTTTTTACTTATGGCGAATTTTTAGGTATGATAGAGAGATAGACAGTCTGTATTTGGAGGGGAACTCAACTATGAAGGACATTGAAATTGATGTAGAGTTTGTCACATTAGGGCAACTTTTAAAAATGACCGATGCTATTAGCTCTGGTGGCATGGCGAAGTGGTTTTTACACGAAAATGATGTATATGTAAATGGAGAAGTAGATGATCGCCGCGGTCGTAAATTACGTGACGGTGACATTGTAAATATTCCTGGATGTGGTCGATTTCGTATCGTTGGAACCACTGGACAGTAAATTATGCATATAGAGCAGTTAAAACTTACAAATTACCGTAACTATGATGCCTTAACTTTAAACTTCTCTCCGAAAATTAATGTTTTTATTGGTGAAAATGCTCAAGGAAAAACAAATGTTATGGAATCTATTTACGTATTAGCGATGGCTAAATCCCATCGAACGACGAACGATAAAGAATTAATACGTTGGGATTCAGACTATGGTAAAATAGAAGGGGCCGTTCAAAAACGGCATGGTATTTTACCGATTGAGCTTACGATTACGAAAAAAGGCAAAAAAGGTAAGATAAATCACATAGAACAAAGTCGCCTCAGTCATTATATTGGCCAAATGAATGTCGTGATGTTTGCACCCGAAGATTTAAACGTTGTAAAGGGAAGTCCGCAAATACGCCGACGTTTTATTGATATGGAGATTGGGCAAATTTCGCCTGTCTATTTACATGATTTATTAACCTTTCAAAAAATTTTAAAGCAACGTAATCACTTTTTAAAAATGAATCAAGGTAAAAAAATGCCAGATGACGTGATGTACGATGTTTATAATGAACAATATATTCACGCAGCTACCCAAATTATTCGAAAAAGATTTCAATTTATGGATTTATTGCAGGAGTGGGCAGAGCCAATTCACGCTGGTATTTCTCAAGGGAAAGAAACGTTAGTTATTAAATACCGCACAGTAGCTGGTATTGAAAAAGAACTTACGGCTAGTGAAATTGAAGGCTTCTTGCATAAAAAGCTAATAGAAGCTAAGGATCGTGAATTTGACCGAGGTGTAACACTAGTTGGTCCGCACCGAGACGATTTGCAGTTTTTAGTAAATGGCTACGATGTTCAGACATATGGTTCACAAGGTCAGCAACGTACAACCGCTCTTTCATTAAAACTTGCTGAAATTGAGTTAATTAAACAAGAAACAAATGAAACACCCATACTACTTTTAGATGATGTATTGTCGGAACTCGACGATTATCGCCAATCGCATTTATTAAATACCATTCAAGGTGAAGTTCAAACCTTTGTTACGACTACAAGTGTTGAAGGAATTCATCATGAAACGATGGAGCATGCACAGCTGTTTCACGTGAAACAAGGAGCGATTGAAGAAAGTTAGCCCGGGGAGTTTTTTAGATTACAAAAGAATGGTAATAGTCAGCTCGGTTGACTGTTCATTCATTTACACACAATGATGTTATGAAGGAGTAGATGAAAGCCGTGGCTATAGAGAACGAAGGTTTACAAAATCAAGCTTATGAAGCCGATCAGATACAGGTATTAGAAGGTTTAGAAGCGGTACGTAAAAGACCAGGGATGTATATCGGTTCAACTAGCTCTAAAGGTCTTCACCATTTAGTATGGGAAATTGTTGATAATAGTATTGATGAAGCACTTGCCGGATTTTGTACAGATATAAAAGTAACGATAGAAAAAGACAATTGGATTCGTGTAGAAGACAATGGTCGTGGTATTCCGGTAAGTATACAAGAAAAAATGGGTAAGCCTGCTGTTGAAGTTATTATGACAGTGCTCCATGCTGGCGGTAAGTTTGGCGGTGGAGGATACAAAGTATCTGGTGGTCTTCATGGTGTAGGGGCGTCTGTTGTAAATGCTCTATCAATCGAGACGATTGTTCAAGTTCATCGTGAGGGGCATATTCATGAAATAAAATTTGTACGTGGGAAAACTGTTCAAGAGCTAATGATTATCGGTGATTCAGACCGTAATGGAACAACTACACGTTTTAAAGCAGACCCTGAAATATTTAAAGAAACGACTGTTTACGAATATGATATTTTAGCACATCGTATTCGTGAATTAGCTTATTTGAATCGTGGAATCAGAATTACAATTGCTGATGAACGCGAAGGTGAGGAACGTTCTACTACGTATCATTACGAAGGTGGTATCCGTTCTTATGTAGAGCATTTGAATCAATCTAAAGAGCCTATTCATGAACCAATTGATGTTCTTGGGGAAAAGGATGGTATTTCAGTTGAAATTGCTATGCAATATAATGCTGGATTCTCTTCAAATATTTTTTCATTTGCTAATAACATTAATACGTATGAAGGCGGTACACATGAGTCTGGTTTTAAAACAGCTCTGACACGTGTTATTAATGATTACGCACGAAAAAACGGACTATTAAAAGAATCAGATGCAAACCTTACTGGTGAGGATGTTCGTGAAGGGTTAACAGCTATTGTTTCCGTTAAGCATCCTGATCCACAATTTGAAGGACAAACAAAAACAAAGCTTGGTAACTCTGAAGTTAGCCAAATTACTAACTCCTTATTCTCAGATGGTTTTGAACGATTTATGTTAGAAAATCCAACTGTCGCTCGTAAGGTTGTAGAAAAAGGTTTAATGGCTGCTCGTGCACGTGTCGCCGCTAAAAAAGCACGTGAATTTACACGTCGCAAAAATGCACTTGAAGTATCAAGTTTGCCAGGTAAATTAGCTGACTGTTCATCAACAAATCCATCTGAATGTGAAATTTATATTGTTGAGGGTGATTCTGCCGGTGGTTCAGCAAAATCTGGACGTGACCGACACTTCCAAGCAATCTTACCGTTACGTGGTAAAATCCTTAACGTTGAAAAAGCACGCTTAGATAAAATTTTATCGAATGCAGAAATCCGTGCAATGATTACAGCATTTGGCACAGGTATTGGTGAAGAGTTTACTTTAGAAAAGGCTCGTTATCATAAAATCGTTATTATGACAGATGCCGATGTCGATGGTGCCCACATTCGCACATTACTGTTAACATTCTTCTTCCGTTTCCTTCGACCTCTCATAGAGGCAGGTTATATTTATATTGCACAGCCACCTCTTTATCAAGTAAAGCAAGGTAAGCATGTTGAATATTGCTATGATGAAGAAACATTAAAAGAAATTTTAGAACGACTACCAAAAATGCCAAAACCAAATGTGCAACGATACAAAGGTCTTGGAGAAATGAATGCAGAGCAGCTTTGGGAAACTACAATGGATCCTGAGCACCGCACATTGTTACAAGTAGAATTAGATGATGCAATTAAAGCAAACCAAGCATTTGAGCGTTTAATGGGCGATGAAGTTGAACCTCGTCGTCAATTTATCGAAGAAAATGCTGTATACGCTAATTTAGATATTTAATTTTTCTTGAGAGGAGGTCTACACTTTGTCAGAACAAGAACGCTCCGGTGTTAAAGGAGTTAATATAACAAAAGAAATTGAAACATCCTTCCTCGATTATGCGATGAGTGTAATCGTTTCTCGTGCATTACCAGACGTACGAGATGGATTAAAGCCTGTACATCGCCGGATTTTATATGGCATGCAAGAGCTAGGGAATACAGCTGATAAAGCATACAAAAAATCAGCACGTATTGTTGGGGACGTAATGGGTAAATATCACCCACATGGTGACTCATCCATTTATGATGCAATGGTACGTATGGCGCAAGATTTCAGCTATCGTTACATGCTAGTCGATGGTCATGGTAACTTTGGATCTGTCGATGGTGACGGAGCGGCAGCGATGCGTTATACAGAATCCCGTATGTCTCGTATTGCAATGGAAATGCTTCGCGATATTAATAAAGACACAATTGACTATACAGATAACTATGATGGTTCAGAAAAGGAACCTGTTGTCCTTCCTAGTCGCTATCCAAACTTATTAGTAAATGGAGCGGCAGGAATTGCGGTAGGTATGGCGACAAATATTCCACCACATCAACTTGGTGAAACGATAGATGCAGTGATAGCACTTTCTGAAAATCCTGCTATTACAACGGAAGAATTGATGGAAATCATCCCAGGACCTGATTTCCCAACTGGTGGATTAATTTTAGGTCGTAGCGGTATTCGCCGTGCTTACGAAACAGGTCGTGGCTCTATCATTATTCGCGCAAAGGTAGAGATTGAACAAAAATCAAATGGTAAAGAAACAATTCTTGTTCATGAATTACCATACCAAGTAAATAAAGCTAAGCTTATTGAAAAAATAGCAGAGCTTGTGCGCGATAAAAAAATTGATGGTATTACAAACCTACGTGATGAATCTGACCGACGTGGTATGCGAGTAGTCATTGAAGTTCGTAAAGATGCAAATGCTAATGTAGTTTTAAATAATTTATATAAACAAACAGCCATGCAGTCTAGCTTCGGTATTAATATGCTGTCATTAGTAAATGGTCAACCTAAAGTAATGGGCTTAAAAGAAATGTTGCATCATTATTTAGAGCATCAAAAGGTTATTATTCGCCGTCGTACGGAATTTGACTTAAGAAAAGCAGAAGATCGTGCACATATTTTAGAGGGCTTACGTATTGCCCTTGATCATATCGATGAAATTATTGCTATTATTCGTGGTTCACGTAGTGGTGATGAAGCGAAACCTCAATTAATGGAACGCTTCAATTTATCTGAACGTCAAGCACAAGCAATTTTAGATATGCGTTTAGTTCGTTTAAGTGGATTAGAGCGTGAAAAAATTGAAGCAGAATATCAAGAGCTTCAAATTTTAATTGCTGAATTAAAAGCGATTTTAGCGGATGAGGCTAAAATTGTTGATATTATTCGTACTGAAATATTAGAACTAAAAGAACGCTTTAACGATATACGTCGTACTGAAATTACTTCTGGCGGTATAGAAATGATCGAGGACGAGGATTTAATCCCAGTCGAAAATTCGGTCGTAACTTTAACGCACAATGGTTATATCAAACGTTTAGCTGCGAATACATATCGTAGTCAAAAACGTGGTGGTCGTGGTGTACAAGGTATGGGCACAAATGAAGATGATTTTGTAGAGCATCTTATGAATACATCTACACACGATACAATTTTATTTTTCACTTCAAAAGGAAAAGTATTTAGAGCAAAAGGTTATGAGATTCCGGAATTTGGTCGTACAGCTAAAGGCTTACCGATTGTTAACTTACTCAATATTGATAAAGGTGAGAAAGTAACAGCAATGATCCGTGTTGGTTCATTTGATGAAGATGCGTACTTTATCTTCACGACTAAAACGGGTATTACAAAGCGTACACCAGTATCTCAATTTGCGAACATCCGAACAAACGGCTTAATAGCTATAAGTTTACGAGAAGAGGATGATCTCATTGCTGTTCGTTTAACAGATGGCGATAAACAAGTGATTATCGGTACCCGTGATGGCATGCTTGTTCGTTTCCAAGAGGATGATATTCGTTCAATGGGCCGTACTGCAGGTGGTGTGCGAGGTATTAAACTACGTGATGGTGACGAAGTAGTTGGTATGGAAATCATTGAACCAGGACAGGAAATTTTAGTTGTTACAGCAAAAGGTTACGGTAAACGTACTTCTGAAGAGGAATATCGTTTACAGAGCCGTGGTGGTGTAGGATTAAAAACAATTCAAATCACTGATAAAAACGGTCCAATGGTAGCTGTAAAAACTGTTGATGGTTCAGAAGATTTAATGCTTATTACAATTAATGGCATGCTAATTCGTATGGATGTGAATGATATTTCATTAATTGGCCGTAGTACACAGGGAGTTCGTTTAATTCGTTTAGGCGATGAAGAGCTTGTTGCAACTGTAGCAAAGGTTGAAAAAGAAGAAGACTCTAACGAAGACTCTAATGAAGAAAATGATCAAGTAGAAGAATAATAAAAAGACCGATGACGACAGCTAATGTTGCCGTTCATCGGTTTTTTTAGCATAAATCATGAAAAATAAGTAATTATTTTGAATTCCATGATAAAATGAAATTAACCTTATGTTTAAGCAAGTGAAATAGTGAAGAGGAGTTAATTGCGTGGAAACTATACATGTCCCAATTTCAGAGTTACGCGTTGGTAAAGTAATTTCAGAAGATATTTTTGCTAATACACAATATCCAATAATTTTTAAAAACACAATAATTTCCCATGAGCATTTACAAGTTTTTTTTGCTTTTAATATTTCAAGAGTCCCTGTTTATAAAGATGGTATAGAGGCTCGAACGGAGGTACAAGAAACAGATTTAGTTGTTCCAATAAATTCTGTTCCAACTTTCAAAAAGGTTTATGACAATTCTGTTGAACAATTCAAAAAAGAATTTAAAAATTGGGAAGCTGGTGCAAAGGTAGATATTGCGAAAGCACGTAAAATCATTTTGCCATTAGTAGAAATGGTTTTAGAAGATCGTACAATCATTTTTGAATTAAATGAGTATTCAAATCCAAAAGACTATTTGTACCATCATTGTGTAGCAACAGCATTGATTTCTTCAGTGATTGCACAAAAATTAGGCTATGATAAAGGAATTACAATTCAAGTTGCAATTGGAGGGTTATTAGCTGATTGTGGAATGGCAAAAGTTCATCCACGTATCCGCGATAAAAAAACAACCTTAACAGAGCAGGAATTTGATGAAATTTATAAGCATCCGATTTATAGCTATAATATGGTCAAAGATTTAACAATCTTAAAGGATACAATGAAAGAGGCTATTTTCCAGCACCATGAGCGTTTAAACGGTAGTGGCTATCCGAAAGGGGAAAAAATCGCTAATATTTCTACTTTTGCTCAAATTATCGCGGTTGCAGATGTATTCCATGCAATGACTTGTGAGCGAGTGTATAGAGGTAAGCAATCTTCCTTTAAAGTCATAGAGATGATTAATGAATCTGAATTTGGGAAGTTTGATATTAAAGTAGTTCGTGCACTGATAGATATTGTTGCCGACCTTCCTCTAGGAACAATAGTTGAACTATCTAATCTGGAACAAGGTGAAGTAATGTTTGTAAATAAATTTGCACCAACTCGACCACTTATTAAACTAAGCCATTCAGGGGAGATATTTGATTTAGGTAAAAATCGTACCTTCTATATTTCACGTATTATAACAAATTTATAATAATTGAAAGGCAACCCATTAACTTCTTTCAGCGGGTGTCCAAACATCCGCTGAAAGAAGTTAATGCTGCCGGCGGATGTCACGGAATCGAAAAGGAGTTAATAAAAGATGTAACCGTCATCAGTAAAAACGCCATGCCCTGTGGTATTACCGAAATGACCGACATTATGTCAGCCCTCATGTTGCTGCCGCTACGTTAGCACTGCGCTTTCGTACAAAAAACATCTGCAAGTCCAAGCATAAAGCCGATTCCGGACGCAATTATACCGAGGCATAAATGATAATTGGCGTTTGCCTTTTTTATTTTTCTGTGAAAATAAATAGTGTCTTTGTCATTTGAATATTTTTACGTGGAATTAGTCATTCTATAAATAACGGAAAAAGCCAATAAGAAAGAAAAGGTACCTGTTGGAAGGATCTTGGTTTTAACTTTTGGTTTTTGGTTAAACTAAATCAATTGTGGTTCTTTATATGGCTCCTTGTTCAGTAACACGGAGTATATGATTCGAAGCATTCGATGCGAAATCACAACGAGTGCTTTTTTCTTGCCTCCTCGTGCTGCGAGTGACCAATATTTGTTCGCTAACCAACGATTTCGACTTCTTGAAACTGCCCAAGCTGCCTCACACATGGAATGTTTCTGTTTCTTGATACACTTCGCCTTCATGTCTCCCCTTTAAAACGCAAGCAACAATTGTCTCAGAGTGCACATCTAAGGCTGCACAATTCTTAATAAATACTTCTATAACAATCACTCCAAATAATAAGATCACAAACAGTGAGTAAATTTGAAAATAAGCATTTTTCTGTATGTAGTCATCCTACTATCAAGTGGAGCTAACAAAGGGTTGAACACCAAATTCACTTAAACAGTTTTATTCCAAGGGTCTAAGCCACCAAAAAAAGCCACGTCTTACACCCTGTTTGTGTTACTACCATTATGTACAGGAGGAACTTATTTTCATGCCGGAGTTGGGAGAAGAAAGCTCATGATTGTTTTATTTAGATGTCGAAACTAAAGCATCATCAAAGATTTCTACGGCTAAATGTAACGAGCTACGGACGAGAATATTGATATTTTAAAAACCAAGTCAAATATAGAAAATTATCTCTTTGAAATTATTAACTCAAACTTCGCAGACTGAAATCAACAAATAAGCCTTGATATAATTAAGAATTGTATAAGATTGCCACACCTGTCCCAGACAAGAAAGGAATTTTGAGATCGATTCATACAACCATGGCAAATGGGGTTTAGGTAAATGCCGGCTTTCCGTAAATGTTTAAAAATTTCTAATTCATTAAAAATAGATTTTAATTCTTTAGACAGTTGATTGTTTGGTCCATTATGCTCTATCATAATGAAAGCACCTCTTTCGTTTGGTAGTGTATTCTAGTCAAATTCACTATACCAAAGAATGAGGTGCTTTTTGTATTTATAAAATGTTTTGTCAAGAATCCTATTGAAATTGTAAAGAACCAAACAAGCTCAATGATTAAGCCGATTTATATTGGTGCGAAGTTTGAGTTATTAAATTAAGGTTAGCTAAATCCTCTTATATATATAGTGATGAAGAAGGAGAATAATAGATTTTTAAAAACTATTGATTTTTTTTGAGAAAGTGTTGACATAGTTTTAGATTCTTGATATTATTAGTGAGTCGCCAAGAGGTGACACTTAAAATAAAGTAATGAACCTTGAAAACTGAACAAGCAAAACGTAATCAATAAAGTTTTTAGTAGCTAACCTTGAGTTAGTGAACAAAACAAAATTTTGGACATCAAACATGATGCCAGCAAAACAATTTGAGCTAATCAAATTTCTTTTTATGGAGAGTTTG
>NZ_LITM01000004.1:0-30000 GCF_001275675.1 Lysinibacillus sp. FJAT-14745
GACGAATACTAATCGATCGAGGACTTAACCAAAACGTTTGAAACATTCAATGCACCGTTTATCCAGTTTTGAAAGAATAATTCTTTCAAAAAAGGGTTTCAAGATACGAGTAGTTCGAGGAAGCGATGGAGAGAGGGAAGGAGCGTACTCAAGTACGTGACTGACTGAACGACAGAAGCTGACAAAGAAATACGATGTATATTGAAAGCCGTTAATAGTCTAGTGATGATGGCAAAGAGGTCACACCCGTTCCCATACCGAACACGGAAGTTAAGCTCTTTAGCGCCGATGGTAGTTGGGGGCTTCCCCCTGTGAGAGTAGGACGTCGCTAGGCAAAGACAGTCAGCTGTGTGCTGGCTGTTTTTTTTTATGAAAAACCTTAATAATTTATCAATAATTTCACAAAACTTGCTTAAAATAAGAAGAGCTTAACTAATATTTATACCATATGTAGAAAAAAATTAAGAAGGTTATTTTGAATTCAATATAAAAAAAGGAAGAAAAAACTATCAGAGTTGGCACTTTAAAAAATCTGAATTGTCTTTCTTTTATAAGTTTCTTGACAGTAGCTTAGCACGTTGTTAATCTTACAATTAATATTCTTTTAACTATAGGAGGACGTTACGAAAATGTGGGAAACTAAATTTGCCAAAGAAGGTTTAACTTTTGATGATGTATTATTAGTACCAGCGCATTCAGAAGTATTACCGAAAGATGTTGATTTATCAGTTCAACTAACACCGAAAATTAAATTAAATATTCCAATGATCAGCGCAGGCATGGATACAGTTACAGAATCTAAAATGGCAATTGCTATGGCACGTCAAGGCGGTATCGGTATTATCCATAAGAACATGTCGATCGATGAGCAAGCAGAGCAAGTAGAAAAAGTAAAACGTTCTGAAAATGGTGTTATTACAAACCCATTCTTCTTAACTCCGACTCACCAAGTTTTCGATGCTGAGCATTTAATGGGTAAATACCGAATTTCTGGTGTACCAATTGTTGATAGTATGGAAAACCAAAAACTAGTAGGGATCATTACAAACCGCGACTTACGTTTCATTTCTGACTATTCTTTAAAAATTGAAGATGTTATGACAAAAGAAGATTTAATTACAGCTCCTGTTGGAACGACTCTAGAGGATGCTGAAAAGATTCTTCAACAATATAAAATCGAAAAGTTACCAATTGTAGATGAAGAAGGTAAATTAACTGGATTAATTACAATTAAGGATATTGAGAAGGTAATTGAGTTCCCTAACGCTGCAAAAGACATACATGGTCGTTTATTAGTAGGGGCAGCAGTTGGTGTTTCAAAAGATACGATGATACGTATTGAAAAGCTTGTTGAAGCACAAGTAGACATCGTAGTAATCGATACAGCTCACGGCCATTCTGAGGGTGTATTACAAACAATTCGCTCTATCCGTGAATCTTATCCAGAGCTTGAAATTATCGCTGGTAACGTAGCAACTGCTGATGGTGCACGCGCATTATTTGAGGCTGGTGCAGATGTAGTGAAAGTTGGTATTGGACCAGGATCTATTTGTACTACTCGTGTCGTAGCTGGTGTAGGTGTTCCACAAATTACAGCTGTATACGATTGTGCAACAGTAGCTCGTGAGCTTGGTAAAGCAATTATTGCTGATGGAGGCATTAAATACTCTGGAGATATCGTAAAAGCTCTTGCAGCAGGTGGTAACGTTGTAATGCTTGGTTCACTTCTTGCAGGTACTTCTGAATCTCCTGGTGAAACTGAAATCTTCCAAGGTCGTCGCTTCAAGGTTTACCGTGGTATGGGTTCAATTGGAGCTATGGAAAAAGGTTCAAAAGATCGTTACTTCCAAGAGGACGCGAAAAAATTAGTACCAGAGGGTATTGAAGGTCGTCTTCCTTACAAAGGACCTCTAGCGGATACTATTTATCAACTAATCGGTGGTATTCGTGCAGGTATGGGTTATTGCGGTTCAGCTAACCTTGAGTTCTTACGTGAAAATGCTCAATTTGTTCGTATGACAGGTGCAGGTCTACGTGAATCACATCCACATGATGTACAAATCACAAAAGAATCACCAAACTATTCGATGTAATATATTACTAGCAACTTTTATGCTCTCGAATCGTCTACAAAGATGACACGAGAGCATTTTTTTATGATAGAGATTGCGCACTGACATTACTATATATGATAAAATGTCGAGGACAAGATTATTTTTTTGGAGGGCTTTAAAGGTGAAAAAGACAATGAACACTGTCATTCGCTTACTCCTAATTCCTGTTTTGTTATTTAGTGTTTTAGCAGGTATTCCTGCGAAGGCACATGCAGACTCAGATTTAGGACTACATGTGGATGCTGCGATTTTAGTTGACGCAGATTCAGGAAAAATTTTATATGAACAAAATGCCGATACTGCACTAGGTATTGCGAGTATGACAAAAATGATGACTGAATACCTGTTATTGGATGCAATTGATGCTGGTACAGTTAAATGGGATCAGGAATATCACGTAACTGATTATACGTATAAATTGTCCCAAAACCGTGCGTTAAGTAATGTACCATTGCGTAGAGATGGAACTTACACAATTCGCGAATTATATGAAGCGATGGCTATTTACTCTGCAAACGCTGCAACAGTGGCTATTGCAGAAACAGTTGCAGGAACTGAAACAGAGTTTGTAAAGCTAATGAATAAAAAAGCAGAAAAGCTTGGTCTTAAAGACTATAAATTCGTGAATTCTACTGGTCTTAACAATGCAGATTTGTTTGGTATGCAGCCAGCTGGTACTGGACCAAGTGATGAAAACGTAATGCCTGCTAAATCTGTAGCTAAATTAGCATATCATTTACTAAAAGATCATCCAGACGTATTAAAAACGTCTAAAATTGCAAAAAAGAAGTTCCGTGAAGGTACAGATGATGAAATAAATATGGAGAACTGGAACTTTATGTTGCCAGGATTAGTGTTCCAATATGAAGGCGTTGACGGATTAAAAACAGGTACAACAGACTTTGCTGGACATTGCTTTACAGGTACAGCAGAGCGCAATGGTACACGTTTAATTTCTGTTGTTATGAAGGCTGTAGATACAAAAGGACAGGGCTCAAGAAAAGCGCGCTTCGATGAAACAGCTAAATTGCTAAACTATGGTTTCTCACAATTCTCAAAACAAGAAATCATTCCTGCGAACTATAAGTTTAAAGATCAAGAGACAGTAAAAGTTACAAAAGGTAAAGAAAACAAAGTAGCAATTGCTGTTAAAGATCCAGTTTCATTTATGGTCAAGTCATCTGAGAAAGATTTATATAAACCTAAACTAGTATTAGATAAAAAGAGTCTTGAAGCAGAGGTTAAGAAGGATACAGTTGTTGGGAAGGTAGTTATTGAGCGCTCAGAGGGCACAGATTACGGTTTTATTGACGGTAAGGCCCTTAAAGCCGATGTTGTTACAACAGAGGCTGTGGAGCGTGCTAGCGGTATCTCATTATTCTTCCAAGGCGTTGGTAGCTTCTTCGGAAACTTATGGAGCGGCATTACTGACTTTGTTGGTGGCTTATTTTAATAATTAATAAAAAGAACACGTAAATGTTTTTAAAACATCTACGTGTTCTTTTTCACATTTTTACGCTTTACTGCATACGCTATTAGGCGAAAGGATGTGGCTAAATGTGTGGCATTACAGGATGGGCTAGCTTTCAAAAGGATTTAAGAACAAGTAATGAAATTCTAAAGTTAATGACGCAAACGTTAAATAAACGCGGGCCAGATGATGAAAATATTTGGTGTAGTGAGCATATTGCATTTGGCCATCGTCGGCTAGCCGTCATAGATTTAATCGGTGGGAAGCAACCGATGAAAAAAGTTCATGATGGTGCAAACTATGTCATTACATATAATGGCGAGCTTTATAATACAGAAGAATTAAGGAAAGAGCTGCAAAAGAGAGGGCATGTTTTTGCAACACATTCAGATACGGAAGTATTATTAACTGCTTATATTGAATGGCAAGAGCAGTGTGTTGATTTTTTAAACGGAATTTTCGCTTTTGGTATATGGGATGAACAATCACAATCTCTGTTTTTATGCCGAGACCGACTGGGTGTAAAGCCTTTGTTTTACACAGAACAACAAGACGGTTTACTTTTTGCATCCGAAGTAAAAGCATTATTAGCTCATCCATTAATTAAATCAACTGTTAATACAGAAGGGCTAGCAAATATTATGGCTGTAGGACCGTCTAGAACGCCCGGAAAGTCACTTTTTCAAAATATTAGTGAGCTACGTCCAGGATACGCAATGCGTTTCTCTAGAGAGGGGATACGAGTTTGGCAGTATTGGCAGTTACAGAGTAAACGTCATGAAGAGTCATTAGAGGACACGATCGATCATGTCCGTTTTTTACTAACAGATGCTATTGAAAGACAGCTTGTTTCAGACGTACCAATCTGTACATTTCTTTCAGGAGGATTAGATTCCAGCATTATTACCGGAATTGCTGCAAACATGTTTCAGCAACAAAATAAAGGCAAACTCCATACGTACTCTATAGACTACGAGGATAATGAACGTTTTTTTAATCCACATGCTTTTCAAACATCTACAGATACGTATTGGATTAAAAAAATGACAGATACCTTTAGTACGACACACCATGCTGAGGAAATTTCTCAGCAACAATTAATCGATTCCTTAGTAGAATCTGTCATCGTCAGAGATTCACCAGGAATGGCAGATGTAGATTCATCGTTATTATGGTTTTGTCGAGAAATTAAAAAAGATTTTACCGTTGCACTATCAGGTGAATGTGCAGATGAAATTTTCGGTGGTTATCCATGGTTTACAGAAACGACTACAGGTTTTCCGTGGATTCGTTCACTGTCTGAAAGATCAACAATGTTACAAGAGCGATGGCGTAAGAAATTAAAAGTTGAATCATATGCACAACAGGCATATTCACAAACAATTGCTGAAGTACCCTATCTTGATGGGGAGAGTATTGAGGAAGTAAGGCAACGAGAAATGTTTTATTTGAATATGGTCTGGTTTATGCAAACATTGCTGGAACGAAAAGACCGTATGAGCATGGGGGCGAGTCTTGAAGTTCGTGTGCCATTTGCAGATCATCGACTGGTGGAATATGCGTGGAATATTCCTTGGGAAATGAAAAATTTAGGCGGTATAGAAAAGGGTTTACTTCGTAAGGCAATGCAACATTTATTGCCAGAGGAAGTTTTATATCGGAAAAAGAATCCGTACCCTAAAACCTATCATCCAGTTTATACAGCAGGTGTTCAAAAATGGCTAAAGGAAATAATGGAGGATAAAAATTCAATTCTTCATGAATTATTTGAGCGACAGAAGCTAATAGGGCTCATTGAATCTGGTGGCAGTTCTTTCAAAGTTCCTTGGTACGGACAGTTAATGGCAGGTCCGCAGCTTTTAGCTTATCTGGGTCAAATTCATACATGGTTTGAGTTTTATAATATTCAACTAGTGGAATCATAATATAGAGAAAATAGCTAACAACCTTTTTTAATGTGAGGTTGTTAGCTGTTTTTTTTGTATGTCCCAACAGTTCATTAGCTTTTCAATAGAAGGTTCAATTTCATGTACTGGTATACCTCCAAAACCTAGTAAAAATTGAGCTTGTAAGGATGAGGAGTGATCCAGGCGATAATCAGATAGTGGATAGATTCTAATTTCCGAATTGGAGGCAAGTTGCTGTAATTGCTTTTCAGACAAAGTATGTTGTACATCGAGTAAAATATGCATTCCTGCTTGCTCACCGGTGATATTAATTTGATTAGAATAGTTTTCTAAAATAGAAGTAAGTTTTTCATGCTTTTTTCGATAAATCTTTCTCATTCGATTTAAATGCTTTGCAAAATGGCCATCACGCATAAAATTAGCTACAATATGTTGATCGAAACGAGGTACTGTTGATGAATAGTAATTAAATACATCATTATACGTAGCAAGTAATTTTGGTGGAAGTACAAAATAAGCGACGCGCAATGACGGCATTAATGATTTTGTAAATGTACTCATATAAATTACTTTATCATTTCGATCTAATGCATGAAGTGCAGGAATTGGTTTTCCAGTATAACGAAATTCAGAATCATAATCATCTTCAATAATGTATCGAGAGGAGCTTTGTGATGCCCAATTTAAAGCCTGTGCACGTCTTGTAGCCGATAATACTGCTCCTGTAGGGAATTGGTGAGATGGCGTGATATAAACAACGTCAGCGCTAGTTTTTTCGAGCTCATGTATGACAATTCCTTCATCATCGACCGCAATTGGATAGACTTTTCGTTTATGCTGGGAAAACATACGATGCACAGCTGGATATCCAGGATTCTCAAGGGCAAAACAAGTATTGTCACTAAAGAGTCGCAAAATCATTGGTAGAAGCTGTTCTGTTCCTGAACCGATGACAATTTGCTCGGGATTACAAACAACCCCGCGTGATTGAAATAAATAATTAGCAATCTCCGTTCGTAAAGATCGTTCTCCCTGAGGCTCACCTGTTAATAATAATTCCTTTGAGGCATCATCAAAGAGCTCTTTCGCATATTTCCGCCATGTTTGAAAAGGGAAGGCATCAATATCGATGGAACCAGGATTAAAATCTATCTTGTACGATTTTTTCTTAGGTTGTTCGTTTAAGGAAGTTATTGTGTCCTGCTGAATATACGGAAGCTCGTCAATTTCCTCTACAAAATAACCGACACGGGATTTAGACATAATATAGCCTTCAGCAAGTAGCTGTGCATATGCAATTTCAATAGTTGTTTGAGAAATATTCAAAAAATCGGCTAATTTTCTTTTTGATGGTAATTTTTCTCCTACTGCTATTTTCTTTGTAATAATAGCTTCTTTAATGCCGCTATAAAGCTGATCGTAGAGCGGTTTTTCACCATTTTTTTCTAGTTGAAATAATAGCATGTCCATGTTCATTAATCCTCCTGACCTTATGGTTATTTTATAAACTGGATATTTTTATATGGTCAATTTCGATTATACTAAATTTCATCATAAAGGTGGAGGTTAGAAATCATGAAACAAACAGGTACAGAATTAGTTAAGCGCGGGATGGCGGAAATGCAAAAGGGTGGCGTCATTATGGATGTTATTAATGCAGAACAGGCGAAAATTGCGGAAGCGGCAGGAGCTGTAGCTGTTATGGCATTAGAACGAGTACCATCAGATATTCGCAAGGCGGGTGGAGTTGCACGTATGGCTGATCCTCGTATTGTCGAGGAGGTTATGGGGGCTGTATCCATTCCTGTCATGGCTAAAGCACGTATTGGGCATATTGTGGAAGCAAGAGTGTTAGAGGCAATGGGTGTTGATTATATTGATGAAAGTGAAGTATTAACTCCAGCAGATGAAGAGTTTCATTTATTAAAAAGTAATTACACAGTGCCTTTTGTTTGTGGGTGTCGTGATTTAGGAGAAGCAGCTCGACGCATTGGTGAAGGGGCTTCCATGCTACGCACTAAAGGGGAACCAGGGACGGGTAATATTGTTGAGGCAGTTCGCCATATTCGTAAAGTGAATGCACAAGTACGTAAGGTTGTTGGTATGACAGAGGATGAATTAATGACAGAGGCTAAATTGCTTGGTGCTCCTTTTGAATTATTAAGAGAAATTAAGCGTCACGGCCGTTTACCAGTCGTGAATTTTGCAGCAGGTGGAGTTGCTACGCCAGCTGATGCGGCATTAATGATGGAACTTGGAGCTGACGGTGTATTTGTTGGTTCTGGTATTTTTAAATCAGAAAACCCAGAGAAATTTGCTCGTGCAATTGTAGAGGCCACTACGCATTATAAGGACTACAAGCTAATTGCTGAAATTTCAAAAGAACTTGGTGTTCCGATGAAAGGTATTGATATTGCACAGCTTAGTCAAAATGAGCGTATGCAGGAGCGAGGCTGGTAAGATGAAGCGAATCGGTGTTTTAGCATTACAGGGAGCGGTACGAGAGCATGTACAAATGTTAGAGTCTCTCGGATGCGAAGCGGTCTTAGTAAAACAAAGAGTTGATTTAGAGAAGCTTGATGGACTTGTCTTACCTGGTGGAGAAAGCACAACGATGCGGAAATTGCTGAATCGATATGAGCTATTAGAGCCAATCCGTACACTTGCAAAACAGGGTTTACCGATGTTTGGAACATGTGCAGGATTGATTTTATTGGCAAAGGAATTAGTGGATTACGAGTCACATTTAGCTGTAATGGATGTGGTAGTTGCACGGAATTCTTATGGACGTCAGGTAGATAGCTTTGAGGTTAAGCTCGACATTCCTGAAATAGGAGCTGCTATTCCAGCTGTCTTTATACGTGCGCCACATATTGTTTCTGTAGGTGAAGGCGTTGAAGTATTAGCAGAGCATGATGGAAAAATCGTGCTAGCAAAGGACGATCATTTATTAGGCTGTTCTTTCCATCCTGAATTAACGTCAGATTCACGTATTCTTGAATATTTTGTATCTTCTATGGTATGACTTGCAAAATCTTAATTCATATAGTACAGTATGGATAAATTTAAATAACTGAACACGATGATGGGAAGTAGTAGCAAGCACGTTTTTTTTAGAGAGTCAGCGGGTGGTGGAAGCTGATAAAAGCACTTGTGAATCCGTCCTGGAGTTGCGCAGTCGAAGTTAATGAAGTAGGCTGTCGCCGGCTGAAATGCCGTTATGAAATAAGTGGATTAGACAAAGTACAAAGTGTCTAGTCAATTAGGGTGGCAACGCGGGTAGCTCTCGTCCCTTTTTGGGGGATGAGGGCTTTTTTGTGTTTTCTACTAAATATTTTCCCATCATTAAGAATCTACTGGAGGTATGACGATGTTAGATATTAAACGCGTGCGCGACAATTTCGCGGAAATTAAAGAAATGCTATTAACACGTAATGAGGATTTAGGAAACTTAGATGACTTTGAAGATTTAGATGCAAAGCGTCGTGAATTAATTGCAAAAACAGAAGAGCTTAAAGCTGAACGTAATAAAGTATCTGAGCAAATTTCTATCATGAAACGTAATAAAGAAAATGCGGATGACGTTATTGCACGTATGCGTCAAGTTGGCGATGAAATTAAAGAGCTAGATGTTCAATTAAATGATGTAGAAGAACGCTTTAAAGATATGATGATGCGTTTACCGAACATTCCACATGCATCTGTACCAGTTGGCACAACAGAGGACGATAATGTAGAGGAATATACTTGGGGCGACATTCCAACATTTGATTTTGACATTAAAGCGCACTGGGATATCGCTACGGACTTACAAATTGTTGACTTTGAACGTGGTGCAAAAGTGACTGGTAGTCGTTTCTTATTCTATCGTGGTCTTGGCGCTCGTTTAGAACGTGCATTAATGACGTTTATGATGGACTTACATGCAGAAGAGCATGGCTATGAAGAAATGCTACCACCTGTAATTGTTAATCGTGATAGCCTAACAGGTACAGGACAACTACCTAAATTTGAAGAAGATGTCTTTAAATTAGTTGACACAGATTATTTCATGATTCCAACAGCAGAAGTACCAGTAACAAACTTCTATCGTGATGAAATTTTACCAGTTGAAGCATTACCACAGGGCTTTGCAGCATACAGTGCATGCTTCCGTTCAGAAGCGGGTTCTGCAGGTCGCGATACACGTGGTTTAATTCGCCAACACCAATTCAACAAAGTAGAATTAGTACGCTTTGTAAAACCAGAAGAATCTTATGAACAGCTAGAACTATTAACAGGTCATGCAGAAAAAGTACTGCAATTATTAGGGTTACCATACCGCAAACTAAAAATGTGTACAGCTGATTTAGGCTTTACTGCAGCGAAAAAGTACGATTTAGAGGTATGGATTCCAGCTCAAAATATGTACCGTGAAATCTCTTCATGCTCTAACTTTGAAGATTTCCAAGCACGTCGAGCAAATATTCGCTTCCGTCGTGAGCCAAATGCAAAACCAGAGTATGTACACACATTAAACGGCTCAGGTCTTGCAATCGGCCGTACAGTAGCAGCAATCTTAGAAAATTACCAGCAAGCCGACGGAAGCGTAGTGATTCCTGAAGTATTAGTTCCATATATGGGCGGTAAAAAAGTAATTGCTCCAAAATAAATTGAGTCGAAAAATAAAAGAAACTACTGTTGAACATTTAATCTCAACAGTAGTTTTTCTTTAACTATGCTAGCGAGGACGAACTCGATGTTTCACAGAGAAATTATGTTCATTAGAAAGCAAGTAAATAACGCCCTCTATAAAGCCTATAAATGCTGGAATATATGTCCAGAAGAAGATGAGGTACAATATACCTTGTCCAATTTTACCTAAGTAAAATTTATGGATGCCAAACCCACCAAAAAAGATAGCGAGTAATCCTGCGACAGTTTTATTTTTTATAGGCCAAGAAGGGTCGATCCCATCATACATAAATGCTTGCTGTGGATGTGTTTGATAGACAGGTTGAGGCTGTTGTTGATAAACTGGTTCTGGTTGTTGCACAACTTGCTGTTTATTACTGAAATTGAATTTTTCACCACAATATTTACATTGAGCTAATGCAACATCAGCAGGTGCACCACATTGGGGACAGGCAACATTGTTCATATTAAAATCTCCTAATCAATTATTATTGTTTTTATGCATCTCTTTTTAGACATTATTTTTTCTTTAAGATGATAACCCGTTATTGAATTCATTTAACTTGAGCGCCGCAGTTATTACAGAATTTTGAAGTAATATCTAGTTCTTGCCCACATGAACAAACCGGTTTAAGTAAACTATTTCCACAAGAGTTACAGAATTTTGATGATTCTTCGTTTTCACCCTGACAAGAATGACATGTAATAACCTTACGCGTTAAATTTTCACCGCATAAATTGCAAAACTTACTAGTAGACGAAATATTGCCGTGGCAAGAAGGACATATTTTATGTGTGACATTATTGGTAGGCTGTTGTACTTGTTGGTTCATCATATTTACCATACCTTGTCCTACCCCTAAGCCAACCCCACTTGTAGCAAATAATCCGGCTACTCCATTCTCATTTGCTGCCGCAGACTCATATATATCAAAGCTACGCTGTGTTACATAACGATTGTCACCCATAATTTCGAATTTAGCTTTATCTTGTAAAATTTCATTTATTTTATCGAAATCTTCCTCTGGGAAATTAATTGATTGAATATGGAAATGGGCCATTATAAAACCATACGCATTGAATTCTTCAGATATTTTTTCTTTTAAACTATTTGAAATATTATGAAGCTCTGTTGTTATTTCTAGTGCAGAGATTTTCTCATTAATAATTTTATTTGCAAGTTCAGTTTTTATGGATGTAATAAGAGAACCTTTAAAGTAATCTTGTACTTTTTCGAAACTAACAATATCATCTTTATTCATAGAGCCTATAACTTCTGTAAAGAATAATAAATAGTCATCAAGGCGAAGAGCTAATTGTCCAAATGCTCGTATACGTAATTTTACAAAGTATTTTGGGTCAATTAGTTGAATAGGATCAGAGGTTCCCCAATATAAATCTAATTTTACCGTTAGATTTATAAAGTAGATTTCTGCTGAAAAAGGTGTATCCCCTCCATAAGCAAAATTCACAACATGATGAAGTAATGGTAAGTTATTGGTTGATAAAACATGCGTGCCTGAATTAAATACATCACATATTTGCCCGCCCTTTACAAAAATAGCCACTTGACCTTCGTTGACGATAAGTGTAGTACCTAACACTAGCTTTTCATTCGGATGTTTGTAGATTAGCCAATCACGTGAGCGTAAACCATCGAACTTCACTCTATCAAAAATAGGCATTAAAATATAACCTCCCCATTAATTACCTTTTAAATTAAATTATTACTAGTTATATTTTCCCTTTTCAGTTTATGCATGTCAATGGTTTATATGTATTGAAATTTTTCTTTAGGTTAGCCAGTAATGTACTTGCTATATTGCTTTTTCCATTTTTTAAATTGGCGTATTTAAAAACATTATTGTCATGAATATGTTGTCGCTATTACGACAATATGCTATTCCCTAACCATAGAAAAGAAGGTGCCTCAATCCGAGACACCTTCTTTGTATGTGAAATTTTTAAAATTTTTCATTTTCAACAACTAATGCTTGTCGCGCTTTTTTCTCGGCTTTTTTTCGTTCACGTAAAGCTCGGAAAAAATCGGTTAAGATTTGTCCGCACTCTTCGGCTAAAATCCCTTCCGTAACTTCGCACTCATGATTAAAGCGTGCATCGTTTAATAAACGATAGAGTGAATCTACACAGCCTGCTTTTATATCTCTTGCACCATATACAACACGTGGCACTCGAGATTGTAAAATTGCACCTGCACACATAGGACAAGGTTCAAGTGTCACATAGAGTGTTGTTTTTTCAAGGCGCCAGCTACCTATTTTTTTGCAAGCCTCTTGAATAACCATTAGTTCAGCGTGTGTCGTTGCATTTTGTGTTGTTTCTCGTAAATTATGAGCCCGTGCAATAATCTCTCCATCGTATACAAGCACTGCTCCTATTGGCACTTCTCCAAGTAAGGCTGCTGACTTAGCTTCTTCCAGTGCACTGTTCATAAACAATCGGTCTGTTTCAAAAATATCCACTATGATCTCTCCTTATCATTTAGTGTATCTTGCTTAATTGACAATTGCTACTATCAAATATGTCTCGGCATAATTGTTGCTGACGCTTCGCTTTCGCACAGAAAACATTTGTTGCTGACGCTTCGCTTTTGCTACAGATAAACAATGCGTCCGGATTCGGTAAGAAGTTAAAACGTTGACATTTCCAATACGACCATCTATATTTATATATGAACATATGCTCATATATAAATATAAAAAGGTTAGGGGTAAACTAAATGGATGAAAAATTACAAAATACAGAGGTTCAGACTAACAAAGGGCAACATTTAGATGAAGAAACGCTATTCGTAGTGTCTCAAACATTTAAAGCATTAAGTGATCCGACAAGAATTCGCATATTAAATTTATTGTGTACGGATGAACATTCAGTCAACGACATCGCTGAAATTTTAGATTTAGGTCAATCAACAGTCTCACATCAGTTACGTTTTTTGAAAAATTTACGGTTAGTGAAATATAGAAGGGAAGGCACAACCTTATATTACTCAAAAGATGATGATCACATTATGAATTTGTTGATGCAAGCTATTGAGCATGCTACGCATAATTAAGAGCTAATGGAGGGATAAAACATGGGACATAATCATGATCACGGCCATGACCATACACATGGCGCAAACAAAAAGGTGTTAATAGTATCATTTATTATTATTACGAGTTATATGGTTGTTGAAGTGATTGGCGGCTATGTAACAAATAGTTTGGCTCTTTTATCTGATGCAGGACATATGTTAAGTGACTCAATTTCCTTAGCGATCGCCTTACTTGCTTTTATGTTTGGCGAAAAGGCAGCAAGCTATAGTAAAACATACGGCTATAAACGATTTGAAATTTTAGCGGCGGTATTAAATGGTGTGACATTAATTTTAATTGCTTTATTCATTTTCTATGAAGCAATAGAACGTTTTGCAAATCCTCCTGAAGTGGCAACTACAGGGATGCTAATTATTAGTACAATCGGCCTTTTGATAAATATTTTGGTAGCTTGGATTATGATGCGTGGCAGTGATACAAAAGATAATTTAAATATGCGTGGGGCTTTTTTACACGTATTAAGCGATATGCTTGGATCAGTAGGGGCCATCGTTGCCGCACTATTAATGATGTTCTTTGGTTGGGGTTGGGCTGATCCACTTGCGAGTGTTATTGTTGCAATATTAGTATTGAGAAGCGGCTACTATGTAACGAAAGCAGCTGTTCATGTTCTCATGGAAGGAACACCTTCAAACGTAGACGTTGAGGAAATTATGCAAACTATTGTGCAAACTAATGGTGTTCATAGCATTCACGATTTACACATTTGGACAATAACAAGTGGAACAAATGCGCTTTCTTGTCATGCAGTTGTTGATGATCACCTAAAAATTGCGGATAGTGAGAATATATTACGAGAAATTGAACATAATCTTGAGCATAAGGGCATAAAGCATGTCACGATTCAATTGGAAACAGTAGAGCATAAGCATGATAATTCAATTTTATGTACAATAAAAAATGAGCAGTCGAATCATCACCATCATCACCATTAATAAAGTTTATTAAAAATTTTAAGCTTTACATACCCTTCGTGGGTATAGTATGATGATTGTGAAGTAGGAGGTGTATTTAATGGAGGATAGAGTGAAAGAAGATGCTTGTCATACAGAGGAAGCTTCGTGTCGAAAAAGCCATCATCCTGAACGCGTTAAAAAGGATTTAACGACTCGTTTGAATCGAATTGAAGGTCAAATCCGAGGTATTAAAGGGATGATTGACAAAGACGTTTACTGTGATGATATTATTACGCAACTGTCTGCCACACAGTCTGCTTTAAATAGTGTAGCAAAAATATTATTAGAAGGTCATTTAAAGGGATGTGTAGTAGATCGCCTATCAGAAGGTGATGAGGCAGTGTTAGATGAATTAGTTGTGACTATTCAAAAGTTAATGAAAAAGTAAAAGGTTCTTTATTAAATATATACCCCTATACAGTATTGAAAATTAAAGGAGAGATATTTTATGCAAAACGTAACTTTAAACGTACAAGGAATGTCATGTGGACATTGTGTAAACTCAGTGGAAAAAAGTGTTGGCGCTTTAACTGGCGTTGAACAAGTAAAAGTAAACTTAGCTGATAGTTTAGTAGATGTAGCATTTGACGAAACACAAGTATCTCTAGAGCAAATTAAAGAAACAATCGACGATCAAGGCTATGACGTTAAATAATATAAGCGGGGTGCTCTTGTAGCACTCTCTTATTTTCAATTTAACATACCCCCTGTTGGTATGTGGAGAGGAGAAATGATTATGAGTTCGAAAATAAAAGAAGCGAATTTGCAAATTACAGGAATGACATGTGCAGCCTGTGCGACTCGAATAGAAAAAGGTTTAAATAAAATGGATGGTGTAGAACAAGCGACAGTTAATTTAGCTCTTGAAAAATCATCTATTAAATATGATCCGACAAAATTAAATGAAGAAGACTTTGAAAAGAAAATTGAAGCACTTGGTTATGGTGTCGTAAAACAAAAAACTGAATTCGGCATTACAGGAATGACATGTGCAGCCTGTGCTACACGTATAGAGAAGGGTTTAAATAAACTAGCAGGTGTATCTTCTGCGAATGTAAACTTAGCACTCGAAAAAGCAACTATTGAGTTTAACCCATCAGAGGTGACGATTGCAGATATTATTGCAAAGGTTGAGAAATTAGGGTATGAGGCTCATCAAAAAGCAGATGAGCAAGAGACTGTGGATCATCGTGAGCACGCTATCAAACAACAGCAGAAAAAATTTATTTTATCGGCCATTCTTTCACTACCATTACTTTGGACGATGGTAGGACATTTCTCATTTACATCATTTTTATATGTCCCTGAATTTTTAATGAACCCATGGGTACAACTGGTGTTGGCTACTCCTGTTCAATTTATCATTGGGAAGCAATTTTATGTGGGAGCCTACAAAGCTTTACGTAATGGTAGTGCCAATATGGATGTACTTGTAGTAATGGGAACATCTGCGGCGTATTTTTATAGTTTATATCAAGCAATTATTACCGCGGGGTCACACCATGCCCCTCACCTATATTTTGAAACAAGTGCCGTATTGATTACTTTAATTTTATTAGGGAAATTATTTGAGGCAAAAGCAAAAGGTCGCTCATCTGAAGCAATCAAAAAATTAATGGGCCTTCAGGCAAAAACGGCCATCGTTGTTCGTGACGGTGTAGAGAAAGAAGTGCCATTAGAAGAAGTAGTCATTGGCGACATTATGTTAGTGAAACCTGGTGAAAAAATTCCTGTTGATGGTGAAGTGTTAGAAGGAACAACAGCTGTTGATGAATCGATGTTAACAGGAGAGAGTCTACCTGTTGATAAAAAGCAAGGTGACCTATTATTCGGTTCAACTATTAATAAAAATGGCTTTATTAAAATGACAGCGACTAAAGTTGGTCGCGATACAGCTCTAGCTCAAATTATTAAAGTTGTAGAAGATGCACAAGGCTCAAAAGCGCCAATCCAACGCTTAGCAGACCAAATTTCAGGCGTCTTTGTACCAATCGTTGTTGGTATTGCGATTGTCACGTTTTTAATTTGGATTATTTGGGTGCGACCTGGTGAATTTACGCCAGCACTTGAAGTATTAATTGCAGTTCTCGTTATCGCTTGTCCATGTGCGCTCGGATTAGCAACACCAACATCTATTATGGCGGGCTCTGGTCGTGCGGCGGAATTCGGTATTTTATTTAAAGGTGGAGAGCATTTAGAGCAAACGCAAAGCATCGATACAGTAGTTGTTGATAAAACTGGTACAGTGACACATGGTAAACCTGTCTTAACGGATGTTGTACTAGCGGCAAATCAAGACGAGGCACGTTTTTTATCGTTAATTGGTGCGGCTGAGAAGCAATCAGAGCATCCGTTAGCAGAAGCAATTGTTCAAGGAATTGCTGATCGCGGTATTGAGCCAGGAGATGTTCAATTCTTTGAAGCGATACCAGGTTACGGTGTGCAAGCGACTGTCTCTGGTCAAGGAGTTGTCATCGGTACTCGTAAATTGATGCAACAATACGGTATTCAAATTGATGATATCCTACCAACAATGGAGCAATTAGAGGAAAACGGTAAAACTGCAATGTTAGCTGCGATTAACGGTCAGTATGCTGGTCTAGTAGCAGTTGCTGATACAGTGAAAGATACTTCAAAAGAAGCGGTTCGTCGTCTACAAGAAATGGGCATTACCGTTATTATGATGACTGGTGATAATGAACGTACAGCACAAGCAATAGGAGCAGAAGTTGGTGTGAATCATGTCATTGCTGAAGTACTTCCAGAAGGCAAAGCTAATGAAGTGAAAAAACTACAAGCTACAGGTAAAAAAGTAGCTATGGTTGGTGATGGCATTAATGATGCGCCGGCACTTGCGACAGCTAATATTGGGATGGCGATTGGTACCGGTACAGACGTGGCTATGGAAGCAGCGGATATCACACTGATTCGTGGCGATTTAAACAGTATTGCGGATGCTATCATCATGAGTCGCAAAACAATGCGTAACATTAAACAAAACTTATTCTGGGCATTTGCTTACAATACATTAGGCATTCCAATTGCAGCAATCGGTTTACTAGCTCCTTGGGTAGCAGGTGCAGCGATGGCATTTAGTTCAGTATCTGTCGTTTTAAATGCACTGCGTTTACAGCGAGTTAAATTATAAGGGTAACGATAGATCCGCTTTGAGTGGGTCTATTTTTTTATTTATTTCAGCGGATGTCACGGAATTGGTTTTGGTCTCCTATTTTAATAGATAAATAGTTTGGTTCTGTTATTCACTTTCTCACTATGATACAATGAAAAGCACTGATTTATTTTCTAAATAACAGAACCTCGAGGACGGGGTAATTGACGATAGAATCCATAGAGCATAAAGGAGGAGCTTCTGGTGACGGTTCCATTTGTTACGGTAGAAGGTCCGATTGGTGTTGGTAAAACCTCTTTATCTAAAGAGATTGCAGCGACATTTAATTACCATCTATTAAAAGAAATAGTAGACGAAAACCCATTTCTAAATAAGTTTTATGAAAACATAGAGGAATGGAGCTTCCAAACGGAAATGTTCTTCCTATGTAATCGCTATAAACAATTATCGGATATAAAAAAGTTCCGTTTAACACATGTTAAACCTGTTGTGGCGGACTACCACATTTTTAAAAATTTAATATTTGCCAAGCGTACATTGCTACCAACTGAGTATGATAAATACGAAGAAATCTATAAAATATTAACGAAAGATATGCCTGTACCTAATGTAGTTGTTTATTTACATGCCAGTGTTGATACGTTGATGAAACGTATTGCGATGCGTGGTCGTGAATTTGAAAAAATGATTTCACGAGATTACATGGAGCAACTAGTGGCAGATTATCATTCCTTTATCGAGCATTTTGAGAACATGCATCCCGAAATTCCCGTTATTCGATTTAATGGTGATCAGCTTGATTTCGTAAAAAATCCAAATGATTTGAAATATGTTTTACAAACAATAAAGGACACGTTACAACAAAGGAGTTTGCAATAATGAATTTGAGAGATAAATACGATATTCCTCCACAAACGGTCATTACAATCGCGGGTACGGTTGGGGTAGGGAAATCAACAATGACAAAGGCGTTGGCAGAGGCGCTAAATTTCCGTACATCATTTGAAAAGGTGGATACTAATCCATATTTAGATAAATTTTATGAGGACTTTGAAAAATGGAGCTTCCATCTACAGGTGTATTTTTTAGCGGAGCGTTTTAAGGAGCAGAAGCGTATCTTCGAGTATGGCGGTGGGTTTATTCAAGATCGCTCAATCTATGAAGATACAGGAATTTTTGCTAAGATGCACTATGACAAAGGTACAATGAGCCCAACAGATTACGAGACTTATACAAATTTATTTGATGCGATGGTGATGACACCATATTTCCCACACCCTGATTTACTTGTTTATTTAGAAGGACCAATTGATTCTGTTATTGGACGTATTCAAGAGCGTGGTCGTGCGATGGAGCAGCAAACACCGAATGATTATTGGGTTGAAATGCATGAACGTTATGAGAGTTGGATTAATAACTTTAATTCATGCCCAGTTCTACGTTTAGATATTAATGATTATGATTTATTAAAAAATCCTGAAGCAATTGAATCAATTGTGAGCCGCATCAGTCATATGCTAAAACAAACAAGTCATTTACGTAAATAGGAAATGAACTATGCTTAAATTTTAATGTATAGTAAGGAAACCATTGCGTTCTGGCCGAAAGCGAAGCAGCTGGCCCAAACAATTGAAGAAAATAAATGATCAAAAGACGTGAGACAATATGTAGCCTATTGTGTCACGTCTTTTGAAATAGGAGGGATTACTATAAGAATAGCGGTGTATTGCGGCTCTGGCTTAGGCATAAACCCAATTTATGCAGAGAAGGCAGCCGAATTAGGAACTGTCTTAGCTCAAAATGGTCATGGTGTCGTTTATGGTGGTTCGAAAATAGGACTAATGGGAAAAGTCGCAGATGCTGTATTAGCAGCTGGCGGAGAGGTAATCGGCGTGATGCCAACTCATTTACAGAAGCGGGAATTAGCGCATGCCTCGCTAACAGAAATTCATTTTGTTGAGTCTATGCATGTACGTAAAGCCAAAATGGTAGAGCTAGCAGATGCCTTTATAGCACTACCAGGTGGAGGCGGTACAATGGATGAATATTTTGAAGTGTTTACGTGGGCACAAATTGGACTACATGAAAAACCTGTAATTTTATATAATGTAAATAGCTTTTATGATGGACTTCTACAACATTTTAAGAAAATGCTCGAAGAAGGTTTTATACGCACGGAACAAGAATCACTTATTCGTATAGCTACTACATCGGAAGAAGTATTAAAATTTTTAAAAAAACATGGGTAATATGCCCATGTTTTTTCTGCAATAAATAATCTTTATAAGTATTTTTATTGGGTTCATTACCCTTAAAATTTTTAGTTCGCTAATACAATGAAAGAGGTGTAGATTATGCAGACAATAGATACAGAAGTTACTGATGATCAAGTAGTGCTGGCAATTGAACGAAATATAGCTATTATTCGTTTTGATATGGAGCATAAAGTTGCCTATGTAAATGAACTTTTTGCTAAAACATTAGGCTATAAAGTTGAGGAAATGCTAGGAAAAGATCATAAAGATTTTTGTTTAACGGAATTTGCGAATAGCATAGAATACGGAAAATTTTGGAGGAACTTAGCTGCTGGCAATAGCTATCAAGATAAAATCGAAAGAATGGATGCAAGGGGAAATAGAATTTGGCTTGAGGCTACTTATATGCCTGTCTTTGCTAATAATTCAAGAAAGGTAATCGGCGTATCGAAAATTGCAACAAATATTACTGAACGCCAAAATGAAATTGTTAGTGTAGCTGATACATTAAAGGTTATGTCTAAAGAGCTTCATAGCCGTTCGGAGGCTGGTATTCAAAATAGCGAGGATTTACTGGAAACAGTGAAAGAGGTTTCACAAGAGTCTGCCGATAATGTGAGAAATCTTGCACAGCTACAGAAGCAAGCAGAATCCATTAAAGGGATTGTGAAGACCATTCAAGAAATTGCTTCTCAGACAAATTTACTTGCACTAAATGCAGCTATTGAAGCAGCAAGAGCTGGTGAGTATGGCCGAGGCTTTGATGTTGTAGCAAAAGAGGTTAGAAAACTTTCTGTAAGGGTGGAGCAATCTATTTCAGAAGTAAAAGATAATGTTGAGGGCATAGAGCGAGAGATTGGACAAGTCACTGAAAGCATCACACGTATAGCTGAAAAAGTTGAAAAAACAAATGGTCAAATTAATGTAACAACGAATGATTTTGCTGAAATTGCTACTGCAGCAGAGGCATTAGATGAACAATCAAGGCATTTTACAGAAATAATTTAATGTAATCCATATAATATAAAATTGCGCCATATTAAAGTGAGATAAGTTTATCTCCCCTCTAATATGACGCAATTTTTAACTTTATTTCTCTTTTTTACACGCTTCATAAAGAAGAATGAGATAATTGCAAGAATTAGAGAAAAGGTTAAGGCATGTAATAGCTTCTTCTCAAAAATCTTATTTGCATAATTTTCTGATATATATATTGGAATATTAGATGAGTTTTATTACAATAATTGTGTAAGCTTTCCAAATATCATAATAGGGGTGTTATAGGTGACAAAGGTGGAAGTAAGTATTAAGTATTTGCCAACGACTGCAGTTTCAGATGCGACAGGAGGACATACAAATTTACGCAGTACTATTAAACCGTTAGCAGATCATTATAAAATTGCTGGCCGTGCGGTAACAGTGCGTTTACCAGATGGCGAAAATGGCGCAGTATTGGAAGCCATTCGAGCTGCTAAAGAAGGAGATATTTTAGTAATTGACGCTAAAGGGAATACCAATCGTGCAGTTGCCGGGGATTTTGTTCTTTCATTAGCGAAAGGTATTGGTGTACAGGGCTTTGTCGTCGATGGTGTTATTCGTGATATTGCAGCTATTCGTGAGCTAGATTTTCCTGTATTTTCACTTGGCACAACGGTAGCAGCTGGCAATAAAAACGGTGGCGGTAAAGTAAATGTTCCTATTGCTATTGGGGGCGTTTCTGTTTGTCCTGGTGATTATATTATTGGGGATGTGGACGGTGTCGTAGTCGTACCACAGGAAGATGCGGAGCGAATTGTGGCAGCTGCTGAGGCAAAGCTTGAAAAAGATGATATACGTGCACAAGAGGCACATGCAAATGGAAAAGAATCTATTATTGCATATTTAGATAAAGTTTTAACTCCTTGCAGTAAATGACTCCAAAAGCGAAACGACAGCAACAACACACGACTGAGTGACCAACATCATGCCGCTGACGCTACGCTTTCGAGAAAAAAACATCTGCAGGCCCAAGTACAAAGCTGATTCCGGACGCAATTATGCCGAGGCATAATTCATTAAAAGTAAAAAAACCCTCACGATGCCATCCATACATCGTGAGGGTTTTTTTAACTTTTATGCTAAATTTTCATTATCTTTAAAGTAATTTTTCATTTTTTCTGTATCGAAACGGCCTTCCCATTTCGCCATTACTAATGACGCAAGTGAGTTACCAATTACGTTAACGACTGTACGTCCCATATCAAGAATACGATCGATACCTGCAATGAATGCTAAACCTTCAACTGGAATGCCAACAGTACCTAAAGTTGCTAGAAGCACAACGAAGGATACTCCAGGAACACCTGCAATCCCTTTAGATGTAACCATTAATACAAGCATTAACGTAATTTGTTCACTTATGCTTAGGTGAATACCGTACATTTGAGCAATAAATAATGCAGCAATAGCTTGGTACAGTGTAGAACCATCTAAGTTAAAGGAGTAACCGGTTGGAATAACAAAGGATACGATATCCTTTGGAGCACCTAGCTTCTCCATTTTCATCATAATTCGCGGTAACACAGCTTCAGAACTTGCTGTTGAGAACGCTAAAATCAGCTCATCTTTTAGTACTTTAATTAAGAAGAAGATACTGATACCTGCAAATTTGGCCACAAGACCAAGAACGACAAAGATAAAGAATAGCATTGTTGCATAAACAAGTATAGCAAGTTTGCCAAGTGGTATTAGTGAAGCGAATCCATATTTGGAAACGGTTACACCGATTAAACCAAATACCCCAATTGGAGCAAATTTCATTACGAGGTTAGTTACCCAGAACATAGTATCTGCTACCCCTTGGAAGAAGTCTAATACTGGTTTACCTCGTTCGCCAATAGCAGCAACCCCTAAACCAAAAATAACTGAGAAGAAGATGATCGCAAGCATATTACCTTCAGACATTGCCTGAATGATATTTGTCGGTACAATACCTACAATAATATCAAATGGCCCTTCATGCTTTACTTCTTCTGTAGTTGCAACGTATTTCGAAATATCTCCTTGAGAGAGCTCGTTCATGTTTACACCCGTGCCTGGGTGGAATAGGTTTGCGGAAAGTAAACCAATTACAATTGCGACTGTTGTAATAATTTCAAAGTAAATAAGTGATTTCCCGCCTAATCGTCCAAGCTGTTTCATATCTCCAGTGCCAGCAACACCAACGATTAGAGTCGAAATAATAATCGGTACAACAATCATTTTAATTAGATGAAGGAAAATATCACCTAGAGGTTGTAAATATGTTTCAATTTTGGGGTTTCCGTAAAAGATACCACCAATAATAATCCCTAAAATCAAACCGACTAAAATTTGAGTGGCTAAACTGATTCTAAATTTCTTCTTCAAAACCTTAGTACCTCCTAATATTAAAATTTTTAGGACTTGCCTTACTTTAATAATACGGAGGACTTATGAAATCCGACAAAATCCGAGAAAATTAATTTAATTTAGTTAAAATGTCTGAATATAATACCTGAATAAACTTCTTAATATTAACCTTTGCTTTACGATTTCCGTGACCTTCTATCTGAGTCATAAGCTGACGAATTTCTTTAAAGTCAAAGTATCGAGGTGCATAATATTCGAATTCGGAGTTCGTATAATCCACAACACCTAGATTGGCGAGATTTATCATCGCTGCTAATATAGTACGGCGCACGCGCTGTTCAATGGCTTTACTTTCCTTCAAAATTTCATCTGGTGTAGCCTTTGTGACAGCTGCAATTTCCTCATAAAGCTCCTTTAATGGTGGAAGTGGTGCAATTTTGTGCTGATGAGCAAGTAATGTCTCAATGATAGCTATAATATCTTCGCTTCCGATCTCACCAACGATACCCATATCATTTAAGATAGATTGAATATGATCGCGTGACGTTGCTTTATGATTTATTTGTTCACTTAGATCAATATTTGTAAGTGATTGGCGAATAATAAGCAATGAGTTTTTTAGGCGAAATTGTTCAGTTGTTTTACGTAAAACATTCTCAACCTCAATACGATTTATAGGTTTATGAATAAAGAAATCTATACCTTGCTCATATGCCTCACCTACCATTTCCTTATTCACTACCTGAGAAATCATAACAAATTGTCCCTCAAAACGATTTTGAATAAGGTGCTCGACTGTTGCTATCCCATCGAGCTTAGGCATAAGTAAATCGATCAACACAAATTCCGGCTGTGTCATTAAAATTTGTGGAATTGCGTCCTCACCATTGCGTGCTTCACCAATAACTGTACCTAAGCCACTATCTTCAATAATTTGCTTTAACATGACCCGACTTGCACGATCATCATCTACAATAAAATACCTCATTTAAGTCTCTCCCGTTTGAATAGTTTGCGTAGGAACTGCAATTTTAAACATCGTGTTTTGATTGTTTGATTCAACGGATATTGAGCCATTTAATTTATTTACTAATTCAACAACATGTGAAAGCCCAATACCTGTTGCTGCGACACCATCTACATTGTATTTTGTGGTGTATCCAGGTTCAAAAATAATAGAGAGATTACTTTGCGGAATGCCTTTCCCATTATCACATACTGTTATTACAGTATCATCCTGTTGCTGCTGAATGGCAATAGAAATGATACCTTGATCCTCAATTGATTCAATAGCATTAGCTGTTAAATTATTCAAAAGTGCAAGCAATGCAATATGTTCTTTCGTTTGAAAATCGATTTCAATATTTATGTTAAACTCAATTTCTTTCCCGAGAAAATTAGCGTACTTTCTGTTTCCGTCTTCAATATAATGTAATAATTCTGACAATCTAAGGGAGCCAAAGCTCTTTTCACCAACAATTTTAGAAATACCTGCATAAATGCGTTGTGAATCCTTCTTCACTTCATGAATTTCCTGGGCAATATGAAGTGCCTGTATACTTTCTGCACGATAGCCTAGTGATTTTAATTGTCGATATAATTCAAATCCACTGGCTGTGATTACTTCTATGTGGTTCATAGATTTTTTTAAATAAAGTGTCTCAACATATAAATCTGAGCCGATCGTAAGCATTTCCTGAACACGTTTTTTTTGCTCAGCAATTAAAATGGAACTATAAATGCCAACAACAAAGAAACTACGTAATACAGCAACTGCTAATAGTATAAGTAAATCATGAAGGAATAAAAAAGTATAAGCATTTATAAAAAAACGAAATAGTTGTTCCACTAAATTACTGAATACTTCACTAAACGCAACTAGTAATCCAAGCAATAGTGGTTTTTCTCTATATTGATGAATGCTTAGAATTTGTAGGCATATCGCAAACAATATATAGAATGCAGCAGCAGGTAAATGTATTAGTAAACTATCGACTAATGGAACATCATGTAAAGAGTAATTAATGATAATTCGAAAAATGGTTGTCACGATGCTTGTAGAAAATCCAGCCAAAATGATTGGTGTAGGTCTAAGTAAAGTGCATAAAAAGAAAATAATAGTTCCTAATCCGAAACGAAAAGGTGTATCAGCAAAAGGCATTATTTTAATCTCACTACCGATAGCAGTTAACAGAGCAATTGTGAAAATCCAAGTGAGGGAAGCGCGAGATATGTAAAATTTCGAGTGCATAAAAAATCCTCCCTAATCAATATTAACGGGCAGTATAGCAAAAAAAGTATGCTAAAGAGCTCGTTTTCGTGTTTGAAATAAAGATAATTGTACCACTACTTTTGATGTTGCGTTGGGGGGAATGCAACCTCGAACGAAAGCGCATTTGCCTAGATGAAATAATGTTTTGAATTGTTCGCGGTTATAAAATCATACTTTACAATAAAAAAATACCACAACCTAAGTGGAAGTGGCATTTAGTAAGTGATTCATACAATTTTTAGGCAAAAAAAAAACGGCTACATTCGTAGTCGGAATTTTAAAACTGGAGGAGGTAGAGGGATTCGAACCCCCGCGCGGTGTTACCCGCCTGTCGGTTTTCAAGACCGATCCCTTCAGCCAGACTTGGGTATACCTCCATGTTGTTCTGTTGCGTTGTCTCATCGACAAAAATAAATTTATCATATTTTAAAATTCGCGTCAACAGTTTTTTAAATAATTTCTTTTTTACAGTGCTGATAGAATATTCCAAACAAATATTATGCGTATTAAGTTGCAATTTACGAAAACAGTAAGTATACTAGTTATTGCCGTGCTAGGTGGGAAGGTAGCGGTGTCCTGTAACTCGCAATCCGCTCTAGCGAGACTGAATTCCTTTTTCGAGGCTGTCCGTATTGTTTGGTCTGCCTTTTGCACGTAGTGTTGACGATTGGGTCCTGCGCAATGGATACCCATGAACCATGTCAGGTCCGGAAGGAAGCAGCATTAAGTGGTCTTATTCATGTGCCGCGGGGTTGCCTAATCTGAGCTAACGACAAGAGTAACGCTTATGTGCGGCTGTCGAAGAAAGGTGCACGGCATTAAATTGCCAATTCAAACGCATCCGTCTACAAAAGGCGGATGCGTTTTTTTTATATGATTTTATAATATTTTTTGGGACGGAAGAGCGATCGCCAGAATGTTTAAGGAAGTTACAAATTGTGCGAGGCAGCTGATAGGAGCTAGAAGCATCAGCCCTACAAGAAGCAAAAGAGAATCGTCCCGAATTTTTAGAAAAATGATGACACTATTTTATAAATAATGAAGCAAATGCTATAATAGAACTATTCTATATTATGAAGAAGAGGAGAGGAAATCATTGACGTATCAAGCATTTTATCGTGTGTATCGACCGCAATCATTCCGAGAAATGTCCGGTCAAGCACATGTCAAAAGAACGCTACAAAATGCTCTCCTAGCGAATAAAACAACACATGCTTATTTATTTTCCGGCCCACGTGGTACTGGGAAAACAAGTACAGCTAAAATTTTTGCAAAGGCTTTAAACTGTGAGCATGCACCATCAAACGAGCCTTGTAATGAATGTGCTACTTGTGTAAGCATTACAGAGGGCTCTCACCCAGATGTTATTGAATTTGACGCGGCGTCTAATTCACGCGTTGAAGAAATACGTGACGTCATTGAGAAAGTTCGATTTGCCCCTGCAAGTAGCAGATATAAAGTGTATATCATTGATGAAGTGCATATGCTTTCTACAAGTGCTTTCAATGCCCTTCTAAAGACATTAGAAGAACCACCTTCTCATGCTGTATTTATTTTAGCAACGACAGAGCCCCATAAATTGCCCGCAACGATTATTTCGCGGTGTCAGCGCTTTGATTTCAAGCGTCTTTCTACCAATGATATTATTGAGCGCATGAAAGTTGTATTAGAGGATATTGAGTTACCGTTTGAGGAACAAGGTTTGAAGGTCATCGCACAATCAGCAGCTGGTGGTATGCGTGATGCTTTAAGCTTATTAGATCAGGTTGTATCCTTCAGCGGAGAAAAGTTGAAGCTTGAGGACACATTACTTGTTACAGGTTCTATCAGTCAGGAAGTTTTCTATGAATTAGCAGAAGCTCTAAAAGTAAAAGATGTCGCACAAATGCTGGCGTTATTAGAACAGCTTATTGCAGATGGGAAAGATCCTCTTCGTCTTTCAGAGGACCTGATTACATTTTTCCGGGACTTATTATTACTGCAAACAAGTGAGGATTTGACCGAATTATTAGAACTAGTGTCACCGGAGGAGCGAGTATTTACATTAGCGCATGATTTTGCGCCGGATTTGCTCTATGGCTACATTGATATTTTAGCGAAAACACAGCAAGAAATGCGGTTCTCCCACCATACAAAGATTTACTTAGAAACAGCATTACTTAAAATGGTGCAGTTTTCGGGTGGTCCAATTGGTCAAACTACGACTTCAGGTGAGGTAGCTATGAGCCCTGAACTCGCTCAAAAAATCGTGGCACTTGAGCAGATGGTGCAACAACTATCAGCCCAATTACAAGCTGGTGCTCCGATGCAAACGACGCAAGCACCAAAAGAGCAACGTCCACGAGCTAAAAGTCCAAATGGTTATAAAGCACCAACAGGTCGTATTCAAGAGATACTAAAGGATGCTACAAAGCAAGATGTGCAACGTATCAAATCGGTTTGGGCACAGGCATTAAGCCAAATGCAAAAATCTCAATCAGCTCTTTTAACAGAAGCTGAACCTGTTGCGGCATCTTCGAGTGCTTTTGTGTTAAAATTCAAGTATGATATTCATTGTCAAATGGTTGCTGATAATCAATCCCTAAAAGCTCAATTCACACAATTAATTGCAGGGCAAACTGGTACTATGTACGAAATGCTTTGTACGCCAGAAGATGCTTGGTTAAAATTACGTGAAGAGTTTATTCGTGATCATGGCTTACAGCAGGAGAAAAAATCTCAGAATGAGACCGATCATGAAGTAGAATTATTAGAACCACCACCAGCAGAAATGGCAGAAGGGCCGTTTATCGACGATGCTCAACCACTTGCTTCACAAGATCCGCTAGTGACGGAAGCAGAAAAACTGTTTGGTAAAGATTTCATTGAAATTGTTGAAGACTAATCATTTAGGAGGAATATGTTTATGCGTGGAATGGGAAATATGCAAGGTATGATGAAAAAAATGCAAAAAATGCAAAAGGAAATGATGGAGGCTCAAGAGGCTTTGAATGCAGAGCAATTTGAAGGTTCTGCTGGTGGTAATATGGTGAAAGTAACTGTAACTGGCCAACGTGAAATCGTAGAAGTAAATCTTGATCCATCAGTAGTAGATCCAGACGATATCGAAATGCTACAAGATTTAATCGTTGTTGCTACAAATGAAGCATTGAAAAAAGTAGATGAAAAGACAAATGCAACAATGGGTAAATTCACTCAAGGCATGAACCTTCCATTCTAGGGGGTAAATAAATGTACTACCCAGAACCAATATCGAAACTGATTGATAGTTTTATGAAATTGCCAGGTATCGGGCCGAAGACCGCGGCTCGTCTGGCGTTTTTTGTGTTAACAATGAAAGAGGATGACGTTTTATCCTTTTCAAAAGCATTAATTGATGCCAAACGAAATTTAAGCTACTGCTCCGTATGTGGCAACATAACTGATGTAGATCCATGTCATATTTGTACGGACAAACAACGAGATCATTCTATTATTTGTGTTGTTCAAGATACAAAAGATGTAATTGCGATGGAAAAAATGCGTGATTTCAATGGTATGTATCATGTATTACAGGGAGCTATTTCACCTATGGATGGTATTGGTCCAGAGGATATTAATGTCGCTTCTCTACTAGTTCGTTTGCAAGATGAGGCTGTTCAGGAGCTTATTTTAGCTACGAATTCAACTATTGAAGGCGAGGCAACAGCTATGTATATTTCTCGTTTAGTGAAGCCATCTGGCATTCGAACAACACGGATCGCTCATGGACTACCGGTGGGTGGAGATTTAGAATATGCAGATGAAGTAACGTTATCGAAGGCAATGGAAGGTCGCCGAGAATTGTGAGTGAGGGATTAATATGTTCTTCCGCAGTAAAGGGAAATTAAAAAAAGAATTCGACGACAAGCTTGTGAGTCTTATAAAAGAAACAAAAGAGGATTTACAGCAGGCAAAGATAATTGAAGGACTACTAGATGACTATGATTTAGAAGTAATTGCTCAAAAGAAAGCAGCGGAGAGTATACATTTTTATTTATTCAAGGAAGCTAGAATTCGGAGAGTATTAATTAAATAATAGTTTTTAACTTCTTTCGGCGGATGTCACGGAAATTGAAAAGGGGTTTTTAGAGGATGTTAGCCTAGAATCATCGCATCCATGCGATCGGCTAACTGACCTGCATCGGTAAAAACGCCACGTCCTGTGGCATTACCGAAATGACCGACATAGTGTAGGCCCTTGTGTAAGCCTAAGCACAAAGTCGATTCCGGACGCAATTATGCCGAGGCATAATTGATACTCATAGAAGCACAACAGTAAACATAAACTTTCATAATGATATTGCTAAGGGGGAAACCATGTGTCGTGGTTAGTAATTATGAGCTTTTGTGTGCCTGTAGTGCTTCTTTTTCTTTATATAATAATAAGACATGCCAAGATGGGTAAAATTTTAGAAGGAATGTCTGTGTTTTGGTTTAGATTCGCTTTTGCCTTTCTACTATTATTCATTATTCACTTAGGCATAGGGTATGCTGGCTATAATGTACCGATTAATTTATTTTCAGTGTTCACAATTGCAATATTAGGCATTCCGGGTGTACTAGGAATAACTGCTTTAATAATTTTTTTATAAAATGCTTGCAAAACAAAAATATTGTAGTATAGTAATAAGAGTCGCTAAGATAACTGTTTGGAAAACAAATAAATTTTAAGTTGAATAATTTAGTTGTTGACATCGAGTGTGTGACATGAT
>NZ_LITM01000004.1:32500-36647 GCF_001275675.1 Lysinibacillus sp. FJAT-14745
GAAGAGCCCAAACCAAGAGGCTTGCCTCTTGGGGTTGTAGGACACTCTATACGGAGTTACAAAAGAGCGAGTTAGATGAAGCGACTTGGAAAGGTCCGCCAGAGCAGGTAAAAGCCCTGTAGTCGAAAGTTCGTTCTCTCCTGAGTGGATCCTGAGTACGGCGGAACACGTGAAATTCCGTCGGAATCCGGGAGGACCATCTCCCAAGGCTAAATACTACCTAGTGACCGATAGTGAACCAGTACCGTGAGGGAAAGGTGAAAAGCACCCCGGAAGGGGAGTGAAAGAGATCCTGAAACCGTGTGCCTACAAGTAGTTAGAGCCCGTTAATGGGTGATAGCGTGCCTTTTGTAGAATGAACCGGCGAGTTACGATTACGTGCGAGGTTAAGCTTTAGAAGGCGGAGCCGCAGCGAAAGCGAGTCTGAATAGGGCGAATTAGTACGTGGTCGTAGACCCGAAACCAGGTGATCTACCCATGTCCAGGGTGAAGGTGAGGTAACACTTACTGGAGGCCCGAACCCACGCACGTTGAAAAGTGCGGGGATGAGGTGTGGGTAGCGGAGAAATTCCAATCGAACTTGGAGATAGCTGGTTCTCTCCGAAATAGCTTTAGGGCTAGCCTCGTGATGAGAATACTGGAGGTAGAGCACTGTTTGGACTAGGGGGCCATCCCGGTTTACCGAATTCAGACAAACTCCGAATGCCAGATATTTATACACGGGAGTCAGACTGCGAGTGATAAGATCCGTAGTCAAAAGGGAAACAGCCCAGACCACCAGCTAAGGTCCCAAAGTAATCGTTAAGTGGAAAAGGATGTGGCGTTGCACAGACAACCAGGATGTTGGCTTAGAAGCAGCCATCATTTAAAGAGTGCGTAATAGCTCACTGGTCGAGTGACGCTGCGCCGAAAATGTATCGGGGCTAAACGATTCACCGAAGCTGTGGATTGACATCTATGATGTCAGTGGTAGGAGAGCGTTCTAAGTGCGTTGAAGTCAGATCGGAAGGACTGGTGGAGCGCTTAGAAGTGAGAATGCCGGTATGAGTAGCGAAAGACGGGTGAGAATCCCGTCCACCGTATGACTAAGGTTTCCTGAGGAAGGCTCGTCCGCTCAGGGTTAGTCGGGACCTAAGCCGAGGCCGATAGGCGTAGGCGATGGACAACAGGTTGATATTCCTGTACCACCTCCTCACCGTTTGAGAAATGGGGGGACGCAGTAGGATAGGGTAAGCGCGCTGTTGGTTATGCGCGTCCAAGCAGTAAGGCGTGTGTGTAGGCAAATCCGCACACTGTAACGTTGAGCTGTGATGGCGAGTCCGTATGGACGAAGTTCCTGATTTCACACTGCCAAGAAAAGCCTCTATCGAGGTGAGAGGTGCCCGTACCGCAAACCGACACAGGTAGTCGAGGAGAGAATCCTAAGGTGTGCGAGAGAACTCTCGTTAAGGAACTCGGCAAAATGACCCCGTAACTTCGGGAGAAGGGGTGCTCTTGAGCGTGCAAGCGCATGAGAGCCGCAGTGAATAGGCCCAGGCGACTGTTTAGCAAAAACACAGGTCTCTGCAAAACCGTAAGGTGACGTATAGGGGCTGACGCCTGCCCGGTGCTGGAAGGTTAAGAGGAGTGGTTAGCGCAAGCGAAGCTGCGAATTGAAGCCCCAGTAAACGGCGGCCGTAACTATAACGGTCCTAAGGTAGCGAAATTCCTTGTCGGGTAAGTTCCGACCCGCACGAAAGGCGTAACGATCTGGGCACTGTCTCAACGAGAGACTCGGTGAAATTATAGTACCTGTGAAGATGCAGGTTACCCGCGACAGGACGGAAAGACCCCGTGGAGCTTTACTGTAGCCTGATATTGAATTTTGGTACAACTTGTACAGGATAGGTAGGAGCCAGAGATCTCGGAGCGCCAGCTTCGAAGGAGGCGTCGGTGGGATACTACCCTGGTTGTATTGAAATTCTAACCCATGCCCCTTAGCGGGGCAGGAGACAGTGTCAGGCGGACAGTTTGACTGGGGCGGTCGCCTCCTAAAAGGTAACGGAGGCGCCCAAAGGTTCCCTCAGAATGGTTGGAAATCATTCGTAGAGTGTAAAGGCACAAGGGAGCTTGACTGCGAGACCTACAAGTCGAGCAGGGTCGAAAGACGGGCTTAGTGATCCGGTGGTTCCGCATGGAAGGGCCATCGCTCAACGGATAAAAGCTACCCCGGGGATAACAGGCTTATCTCCCCCAAGAGTCCACATCGACGGGGAGGTTTGGCACCTCGATGTCGGCTCATCGCATCCTGGGGCTGTAGTCGGTCCCAAGGGTTGGGCTGTTCGCCCATTAAAGCGGTACGCGAGCTGGGTTCAGAACGTCGTGAGACAGTTCGGTCCCTATCCGTCGTGGGCGTAGGAAATTTGAGAGGAGCTGTCCTTAGTACGAGAGGACCGGGATGGACACACCGCTGGTGTACCAGTTGTCTTGCCAAAGGCATCGCTGGGTAGCTATGTGTGGACGGGATAAGTGCTGAAAGCATCTAAGCATGAAGCCCCCCTCAAGATGAGATTTCCCATTACGCAAGTAAGTAAGATCCCTCAAAGACGATGAGGTAGATAGGTTCGAGGTGGAAGTGTGGTGACACATGGAGCTGACGAATACTAATCGATCGAGGACTTAACCAAAANGACGAATACTAATCGATCGAGGACTTAACCAAAACGTTTGAAACATTCAATGCACCGTTTATCCAGTTTTGAAAGAACAAACCCTTTCATTTTAGGGTTTCACGATACGATGTATATTGAAAGCCGTTAATAGTCTAGTGATGATGGCAAAGAGGTCACACCCGTTCCCATACCGAACACGGAAGTTAAGCTCTTTAGCGCCAATGGTAGTTGGGGGCTTCCCCCTGTGAGAGTAGGACGTCGCTAGGCACCCGAAAAAGTCGAGGATATATTCCTCGGCTTTTTTTGTTTTATAACATAATAAAAAAATGATATAGTTATTTAAATGTTAAAATTTACATAATTAATTAGGTTCTATTTAAGATGGATGTGAATAGCCCGACACACTTCACACGGTAGGAGGGGCAAAACGAAAGATAGAAGCAACGAACAGACGGATAGAGCTATCAAATTGACGGATAGGCACCTCATCTCAATATTTGAAACAGAGCCATAAACTATGCTTAAAGAATAAAGTGGAACGAGCCTTAAATTTCAAGTTAAAAATGGATTAGGTCTATCACACATATCATTGATTGATAATGGGGGAAGTAAAAATGAGGCGTAACATTTTTTCTGCTATATCTATTTTATCTTTAATAATTACATTTTTTATGTTTGGCTATGATTCAACGAAATGGTATGGTAGTTTTTTTAACTTCCTTTACGATCTAAGTATATTTACGCCATTTGTATTAGGAGGACTTGGGATAATCAGCGCAATTTTTGGCATTAAAGGCGATATCCGTATGGTTCTGATTGTGCTCAATGTTTTTGTAATGATCTTTTTCTTAGGTGCATATTTAATGGGAATCTTCGGATTTCAAAATCCTTAATAAAAAGCTGCAGTGTTTATTTCTCTGCAGTTCTTTTAATTTGTTTTCAATTAGTAACATTAAATGTACAATTACTTGTTATTCTCATCAACAAAAGTAGAGAATGACATTTGCTAAAAACGTATGCCATGTATAAAGTTAATTGGAGTGAAGGCTAGGCGACTCATTGGGGATCAGCGATAGAGGAACGAAGGCTAAAACCATCACATCCTGTGATAACGACTTCGTGACTAACATCGTGTCGTTGCGGCTACGCTGTCGAGTAAAAAACATATGCCGCTGTCGCTACGTTGCACTACGCTTTCGCACAAAAAACATATGCCGCTACCGCTACGTTGCACTACGCTTTCGCGCAAAAAACATATGCCGCTACCGCTACGTTGCACTACACTTTCGCACAAAAAACATATGCCGCTGTCGCTACGTTGCACTACGCTATCGCACAAAAAAACATATGCCCCTGTCGCTACGTTGCNACAAAAAACATATGCCGCTGTCGCTACGTTGCACACTACGCTATCGCACAAAAAAACATATGCCGCTGTCGCTACGTTGCACTACGCTATCGCACAAAAAAACATATGCCGCTGTCGCTACGTTGCA
>NZ_LITM01000004.1:36953-172853 GCF_001275675.1 Lysinibacillus sp. FJAT-14745
TACGTTGCACTACACTTTCGCGCAAAAAACATATGCCGCTGTCGCTACGTTGCACTACGCTTTCGCGCAAAAAACATCTGCTGCCCCAATCGGCTCATTGGACGCCCCTAGGAAAGTGCCCAGTAGGAACGAAAATTAACATCACGTTATGGTGAAGAACATATTATTAATGAATCATACATACTAAAGGAACAAACTAAAGGTATAATGGAATTCATACAAGGGAAAATAATTGGAAACAAGATCGAAAGGAAGAAAGATTTGGGGAAAAAACAAATTTGGTATGAGGTAGAAGAAAACGAGTCAATTGAAGATTGTTTGGCAAGAATGCGTCGAGATGGTTATATGGCAGTGGGAAGAAAAGAAGAACCGATTTTTCACGTAGTCAATGGAGAACCAACGCATTTACGTCAAAAAATACAATTCAAAGCGATGTTATGGCAAGATTCCGAGTGAATTTGACCAAAATCCGAACATTTATAAATAGTAAAAATAAAATGTTCGCATTTTTGCATTGACTATAATGCGATGACTTGTTAAAATGTGAGAAGGAAAAACAAATAAATCCCACATATATGCTAGAGGATTGGCTCTAGTGTCTCTACCCGGCACCGTAAATGCTGGACTATGCGGGAAAGCACTTTTGGCATGTTACGAGAAGGTGTATGTACAGAAATGTACATTTGCATATTCTTTTCATAATAAGTCCTCAAGTAAACTGCTTTCACGTGTATGGTAGGGAGTAGTTTATTTGGGGACTTTCTTTGTTATAAAAGTAAAGCTATATGAGGAATAAAGGCTTGCACAATATTTGATCATTTTTCTAACGTTAAAAAGGAGCGACAATCATGAATCCGAAAATCGGTGTCATTATGGGGAGTTCAAGTGACTGGGAAACAATGAAACATGCATGTGATATTTTAGATGAAATACAAGTACCGTACGAGAAAAAGGTTGTGTCTGCACATCGTACGCCTGATTTAATGTTTGAGTATGCAGAATCAGCACGTGAGCGAGGTATTCAAGTAATTATTGCCGGTGCAGGTGGAGCTGCGCATTTACCTGGAATGGTAGCGGCTAAAACAACGTTACCAGTAATCGGTGTACCTGTGCAATCCCGTGCTCTTAACGGTCTTGATTCTCTATTATCAATCGTTCAAATGCCTGGCGGTGTACCTGTAGCAACAGTAGCGATTGGCAAAGCGGGAGCTACGAATGCAGGCTTGCTAGCAGCGCAAATTTTGTCGACAACAGATGCAGAGCTTGCTAATAAACTAGATGCTAGACGTGAAGCTACGAAGCAACAAGTACTGGAAAGCACAGGTGACTTAGTGTGACAAAGATAATTTATCCAGGGCAGACGTTAGGCATTATCGGGGGAGGGCAGCTTGGCCGTATGATGGCACTTGCTGCTAAAGAAGCAGGCTTTAAAATTGCCGTTCTTGAACCATCAATGGATTCACCATGTGGACAGGTTGCGGATATACGTATTGTAGCACCATATGATGATGAGTCAGCTTTAGAAGAACTTGCCGAGGTAAGTGACGTTATAACGTATGAGTTTGAAAATATCGATTATGATGGCTTAAAACGTTTAACACAAATGGCTTACGTTCCACAAGGAGCAGAGCTTGTACGCATCACACAAAACCGTGTGACTGAGAAAGAAGCGATTGTGAACGCAGGTTGTCCGGTAGCCCCTTATTTGGTTGCAAATACATATGAAGAATTACTAGCCAATATCGATAGGATTGGTTATCCTTGTATAGTCAAAACAGCAAGAGGTGGTTACGATGGCAAGGGGCAGCAACTTTTAAAATCTGCCGAAGACCTACCATTGGCAAAGGAGCTTTTCACTCATTCACAATGTATTGTTGAGGGATTTGTGCCTTTCGTTAAAGAGGTGTCTGTCATTGTACAAAGAAACGGTAATGGTGAATCATATTGTCAGCCAGTTGGAGAAAATATTCATGTTCATCATATTTTACATGAAACGATTGTGCCAGCTCGTATAAAAGAAGAAACAGCACAGGCTGCAGAGCGAGAAGCTTTGAAAATTGCTGATTATTTAAATTTAGTAGGGACATTAGCTGTAGAAATGTTTGTATTAGAAGATGGTGGAATTGTTATTAATGAATTAGCACCAAGACCTCATAATTCAGGTCACTATTCATTAGAAGCATGTAATGTTTCACAGTTCCATCAGCATATACGCGCTGTTTGTGGTTGGCCATTACGTAAACCACAACTTTGGGCACCATCTATTATGGTAAATGTTTTAGGGCAGCATGTCATGCCACTTAGTAACTCAATTGCTAAATATCCTGAATGGTCTATACATCTTTATGGGAAAGCTGAAGCTAAGGTGAACCGTAAGATGGGCCACGTAACGATTATGACAAAAAACTTAGAAGAAACATTACAACAAATCGAGAGTTCTGGCATTTGGTCAGAATAGAAGGAGAAACGCAATGATCGAACGTTACACAAGACCCGAAATGGGCGCAATTTGGACAGAACAAAATAAATATCAAGCTTGGCTAGAAGTTGAAATTTTAGCATGTGAGGCTTGGGCAGAACTTGGCGACATTCCGAAAGAGGATGTAGTTAAAATTCGTGAAAATGCTTCATTTGATGTTAATCGTATTTTAGAGATTGAGAAAGAAACGCGTCATGATGTTGTAGCATTTACTCGTGCCGTTTCTGAAACACTTGGTGAAGAGCGAAAATGGGTGCACTATGGTTTAACTTCTACGGACGTAGTTGATACAGCTCTTTCTTATTTGATTAAACAAGCGAATGATATTTTACGCAAAGACATCGTGAATTTCATTGATATTATTGCTGCAAAAGCGAAAGAGCATAAGCATACGGTTATGATGGGACGTACACATGGTGTTCATGCTGAGCCAACAACTTTCGGTTTAAAACTAGGTTTATGGTATGAAGAAATGAAGCGTAACCTAGAACGCTTTGAAGCAGCGGCAAAAGTAATTGAAACAGGAAAAATGTCTGGAGCAGTTGGAACATATGCCAATATCGATCCTCAAGTTGAGCAATATGTATGCGATAAATTAGGACTAACAGCATCACCTATTTCAACTCAAACATTACAACGTGATCGTCATGCTCAATATTTAGGTGCGTTGGCATTAATCGCAACATCAATAGAGAGATTTGCAACAGAGATTCGCGGCTTGCAAAAATCTGAAACGCGAGAAGTTGAAGAAGCCTTTGCAAAAGGGCAAAAAGGCTCGTCAGCGATGCCTCATAAACGTAATCCAATCGGGTCTGAAAACATGGTTGGTATGTCACGTTTAATGCGTGGTTATATGGTGACAGCTTTTGAAAACGTAGCTTTATGGCATGAGCGTGATATTTCACATTCATCTGCAGAGCGCGTCATTTTACCGGATGCAACGATTACACTTAACTATATGTTAAATCGCTTCGGTAATATTGTGAAAAACTTAACAGTATTCCCTGAAAACATGAAACGTAATATGGGTCGCACTTTTGGTTTAATTTACTCTCAACGTATCTTATTAGCACTTATCGATAAAGGGTTAGTGCGTGAGGAAGCGTATGATACAGTACAACCTTTAGCGATGCAAGCGTGGGACGAGCAAGTTCAGTTCCGTACGTTAGTCGATGCAAGTGAAAAAATTACATCGTATTTAACGAAGGAAGAGCTAGATGATTGCTTTGACTACAACTACCATTTACAGCATGTAGATATGATTTTTGAGCGTCTTGGACTTAACTAAGTAGAGTCACTAGCGGATGTTACAGAATTGAATCGTATACGTACGATTCAATTCTGTACAATACGCGTGTATTTCATAATATCAGGGGGATTAACGAAATGATTAAAGGTCAACTTTTGTATGAAGGTAAAGCAAAAAAATTGTATACAACAGAGGAGCCAAATGTTCTACTCGTTGAGTACAAGGATAGTGCAACAGCGTTTAATGGTGAGAAAAAAGAAGAAATTGAAGGAAAAGGCGTATTAAATAATCGCATTACTTCATTAATTTTCGAAAAATTACGAGCTTACGGAATTGCGTCACATTTCGTGAAACAATTGTCTGATACGCAACAGCTTGTAAAACAGGTAGATATTATTCCGATTGAGGTTGTTGTTCGTAATATAGCGGCAGGTAGCTTAGCGAAACGCCTTGGCCTTGAGGAAGGTACACCATTAAAACGTCCAATCGTTGAGTTTTACTATAAAGACGACGAGCTTGGAGATCCACTCATTTCAACGGAACATATTGATGTACTTGATCTTGCAAAACCTGAAGAAGTGACTGCCATTTATGATGGTGCACTAGCTGTTAACAAAGTTCTGCAGCCAATATTTGCAGATGTCAACGTTACACTAATTGACTTTAAATTAGAATTCGGACGTGACAATGACGGAAATGTACTACTGGCAGATGAAATATCACCAGATACATGCAGACTTTGGGATGCAACTACAAAGCAAAAGTTAGACAAAGATGTCTTTCGTAGAGACCTTGGTAATTTAACTGAAGTTTATACTATTATACTTTCTAGACTCGGAGGCAAATAACAATGAAAAAAGTTAAAATTTACGTAACATTACGTGAGAGCATTCTTGATCCACAAGGTTCAGCTGTACAAGGTTCTTTAGTGAAGATGGGTTACGCTGAAGTAGAAGATTTACGTATCGGTAAATATCTTGAACTAACAATTAAAGATACAGAACGTGATATTGATACTCTAGTAAAAGAAATGTGTGAAAAGGTTTTAACTAACGTTGTAATCGAAGACTACCGTTACGAAGTCGAGGAGGCTAACTAATCATGAAATTCGCAGTACTCGTGTTCCCTGGGTCAAACTGTGATATCGATATGTATCATGCGATTAAAGACGAGCTAGGTGAAGAAGTAGAATATGTATGGCATACAGCAACAGATTTAAGTGGCTTTGATGGCATTTTAGTACCAGGAGGCTTCTCATACGGGGATTATCTTCGCTGTGGTGCGATGGCAAACCAATCTAATATTATGGCAGAAGTCAAGAAAGCAGCGGATGCTGGTAAGCCAGTATTAGGCGTATGTAATGGATTCCAAATTCTAACTGAAGCAGGTTTATTACCAGGTGCATTACTTCGTAACAAAAATTTGAAATTTATGTGCCGTACAATCCAGCTTAAAGTTGAAAACAATAATACATTATTCACAAATCAATATGAGCAAGGTCAAATAATCAATATTCCAATCGCACATGGTGAAGGTAACTACTACTGTGACGAGGAAACTTTACAAAAGTTAAAAGACAACAATCAAATCGTGTTCACATACTCAGGTGAAAATCCAAACGGTTCTTTAGAAGATATCGCAGGGATTACAAACGAGCGCGGCAATGTACTAGGTATGATGCCTCACCCAGAGCGAGCTGTTGATGCACTGGTGGGCGGAGCAGATGGTCTAGCAGTATTTAAATCAATTGTAAAGCAGTGGAGGGAAAATCATGTCAACAACTAAGTTTGAGCCAACAGCACAGCAAATTAAAGATCAAAAATTATACGCTGGTATGGGGATGTCAGACGAAGAATTTGCAATGGTAGAAGGTATTTTAGGACGTCTACCAAACTGGACAGAGACAGGTCTTTTCTCCGTAATGTGGTCTGAGCACTGCTCATACAAAAATTCAAAACCAGTGTTACGTAAATTCCCTACAAAGGGTCCACAAGTTTTACAAGGTCCAGGTGAAGGTGCTGGTATCGTAGATATTGGTGACGAACAAGCAGTTGTATTTAAAATGGAATCACATAACCACCCATCAGCAATTGAGCCTTATCAAGGTGCTGCTACAGGTGTTGGTGGTATTATCCGTGACGTTTTCTCAATGGGTGCACGTCCAATTGCGATGCTAAACTCACTACGCTTTGGCGAATTAAAATCAGCACGTGGCAAATATTTATTTGAAGAAGTAGTTGCTGGTATCGCAGGTTACGGTAACTGTATCGGGATTCCTACAGTCGGTGGCGAGATTCAGTTCGATCCTTGCTATGAAGGCAACCCACTAGTGAATGCAATGTGCGTAGGTTTAATCGACCACAAAGATATTCAACGTGGAATCGCAGCTGGTGTAGGGAATACAGTTATGTATGTGGGTGCTAAAACAGGTCGTGACGGTATCCATGGTGCAACATTTGCATCTGAAGAGTTAACAGAAGAGTCTGAGAACCAACGTCCAGCAGTACAAGTGGGAGATCCATTTATGGAGAAACTTTTACTTGAAGCATGTTTAGAAGTTGTAAAATCGGACGCGTTAGTAGGTATTCAAGATATGGGTGCTGCTGGTCTTACTTCTTCATCAGCAGAAATGGCTTCTAAAGCTGGTTCTGGTGTAGAAATGAACTTAGACTTAGTACCTCAACGTGAGACGGGTATGACAGCATATGAAATGATGCTATCTGAATCTCAGGAGCGTATGCTACTTGTTGTGAAAAAAGGTCGCGAAGATGAAATTAAAGCGATTTTCGATAAATATGATTTAGATGCTGTGGCAATTGGTCACGTGACGGATGATAAAATGCTACGCCTATTACATAATGGTGAAGTTGTAGCTGAAGTACCTGCTGATGCACTTGCAGAAGATGCACCGGTTTATCATAAGCCATCCGCAGAGCCTACTTACTATGCTGAGTTCCAGGCGATGGAAAATTCAGAACCAGTAGTAACAGATTATAAAGAAACATTAAATGCACTTTTAAAAGCACCAACAGTTGCTTCAAAAGAGTGGGTTTACGATCAATATGATTATCAAGTTCGTACATCAACAGTCGTTGCTCCAGGTTCGGATGCAGCCGTTATCCGCGTGCGTGGTACGAACAAAGGATTAGCGATGACTACAGACTGTAACTCTCGTTATATTTTCCTAGATCCAGAGGTAGGCGGTGCCATAGCTGTAGCAGAGGCGGCTCGTAATATCGTAGCATCTGGTGGTACACCATTAGCGATTACTGACTGCTTAAACTTCGGCAATCCAGAGAAACCAGAAATCTTCTGGCAAATTGAAAAATCAGCTGATGGTATCTCAGTCGCTTGTACAGCACTAAATGCACCTGTAATCGGCGGTAACGTGTCTCTTTATAACGAGCGTTCTGGTGAAGCGGTTTACCCAACACCAACAATCGGTATGGTTGGACTAATTGAAGATTTAGCACATGTGACAACTCAAGAAGTAAAAGCTGCTGGCGATGTAGTATTTGTGATCGGCGATACAAAAACTGAATTTGGCGGCTCTGAGCTTCAAAAATTATTAAATAATGGGGTTATTTCAGGGAAAGCACCAGCTATTGACTTAGAAGTTGAAGCTGCACGTCAACAAGCATTGCTTAAAGCGATTAAAGCAGGAATCGTACAATCTGCACATGATGTAGCAGAAGGTGGTCTTGCAGTAGCGCTCGCTGAAACAACATTTGGCGCAAATGGCTTAGGTCTTGATGTGGCATTAACAGGCTCTGCAACAACAGCATTATTCAGTGAAACACAATCTCGCTTCGTTGTAACAGTGAAAGAAGAAAATGCAGCTGCGTTTGTAGAAATTGTAAAAGATGCACAGAAAATCGGTGTCGTAACAAACGATGCGCTTGTTAAAATCAACGGTGATAACGGTGTGCTTGTAGAAGGTACAGTGGAGGAATTCCGTTCTAATTGGAAAGGAGCAATCCCATGCTTGCTGAACTCAGAGGCTTAAACGAAGAATGTGGGGTGTTTGGTATTTGGGGCAACTCAAATCCAGCACACCTTAGTTATTACGGGCTTCATGCTCTTCAACACCGTGGCCAAGAAGGTGCAGGGATCGTCGTTTCTGACGGTCAGCATCTTCGCGCGGTGAAAGGCGAAGGACTAGTTAACGATGTTTTCAACGAAGAGAAATTAAAGGCAGTTAACGGAAAAGCAGCAGTTGCCCATGTTCGTTATACGACTGCCGGTGGAGGCGGTATTGAAAATGTACAGCCGTTATTATTCCACTCCTCAACTGGTAGCCTTTCAATTGCTCATAACGGTAACTTAGTCAATGCAACGCACTTGAAACAGTATTTAGAGCGTCAAGGAAGTATTTTTCATTCTAGCTCCGATACAGAAGTGCTAGCGCATCTTATTAAGAAAAGCTCGCATTCACCATTCCGTGCAAAGGTGAAAAATGCCCTATCATTATTAAAGGGTGCGTATTCATTCTTAATTATGACTAAAGATGAAATGCTTGTAGCACGTGATCCACATGGTTTACGTCCATTATCTCTTGGAAAGCTAGGAGATGGCTGGGTTGTGGCCTCTGAAACTTGTGCATTCGATTTAATAGGTGCAGAATTTGTTCGATCTGTTGAACCAGGTGAGTTATTAATTATTAATGACGAGGGTGTCAAATCTGATCGTTTTGCAGATATGAATAAACGTGCAATGTGCGCGATGGAGTATGTTTATTTAGCACGTCCTGATTCTGATATTGATGGTATTAACGTCCATATGGCACGTAAACGTATGGGTAAACAGCTTGCACGTGAATGTGCACATATTGAAGCTGATGTTGTAACAGGTGTACCTGATTCAAGTATTTCAGCAGCAATCGGCTTTGCTGAGGAAAGTGGTATTCCGTATGAGCTAGGTCTTATTAAAAATCGTTATGTAGGTCGTACATTTATCCAACCGACACAGGAATTACGTGAACGCGGTGTGAAAATGAAGCTTTCCCCAGTTGTTCAAGTCGTAAAAGGTAAACGTGTAGTGATGGTGGACGATTCAATCGTTCGCGGTACAACTTCAAGACGTATTGTCAAAATGTTAAAAGATGCAGGGGCGGCAGAAGTACATGTTGTGATTTCCTCACCACCAATGACGGATCCTTGCTATTATGGCATCGATACTTCAACGCATGAGGAACTGATTGCATCAAGCCACAATGTAGAGGAAATCCGTGACGCTATAGGAGCCGATTCATTAACATTCCTTTCAGTTGAAGGCATGGTGGAGACGATTGCAAGACCATATGAAGATGAAAACCGTGGATTATGCCTAGCGTGCTTTACAGGTAAATATCCAACAGAAATTTTCCCAGATACAATCTTACCACATGAAAAAGAACTATTACGTTAAGAAAAACATCTAACTATGCCAAGGCGATTTGGATGATAAGGAGGAACTCTGCGTGTCAAAAGCATATGAACAAGCAGGTGTAAATATTGAAGCAGGCTACGAAGCCGTAAAACGAATGAAGTCTCACGTTGAACGTACAAACCGTCTAGGTGTGATGGGCACGTTTGGTGGCTTTGGTGGTATGTTTGACTTGTCAGAACTAAATCTTAAGGAACCTGTTCTTATTTCAGGTACAGATGGTGTTGGGACAAAGCTAAAGCTAGCATTTATGGTGGACAAGCATGACACGATTGGTGTGGACTGTGTAGCGATGTGTGTCAATGATATCGTAGCGCAAGGTGCTGAACCATTGTACTTTTTAGATTATGTAGCTCTTGGCAAGGCAGAGCCAGCGAAAATTGAGCAAATTGTAAAGGGCGTTGCAGATGGCTGTGTGCAATCTGGTGCGGCATTAATCGGTGGAGAAACTGCAGAGATGCCAGGTCTCTATGATGAAGATGAGTATGATTTAGCTGGTTTTGCAGTAGGAGCTTGTGAAAAATCAGCCATCGTAACAGGTGAGAAAATAGTAGAAGGTGACGTGCTTGTTGGTATTGCTTCAAGTGGTGTGCATTCAAACGGTTACTCATTAGTACGAAAAATTGTCTTTGCTGATAATCATTACGCTGTTGATTCGATTGTTGAAGGCTACGAAGATCTTGGTCCTATCGGTGAAGCCTTGTTAGTGCCAACAAAACTATATGCGAAACCTGTGCTTGCAGCTTTAAAAGCAGCAGACGTTCATGGCTGTGCACATGTAACTGGCGGTGGTTTTTATGAAAACCTACCACGCATGATGCCGGAAGGTTTAGCAACAGAGATTGACTTAGGATCTTGGCCTGTCTTACGTATTTTTGAGTTTTTAAAAGAAAAAGGACAGTTAGAGGACAAGGATTTATATAACGTCTTTAACATGGGTATTGGCTTCGTGTTAGCTGTTCCAGCAGATGAAGTAGATAAAGTCCTTGCTACAGTAGAAGCAAATGGTGAAAATGCATACAAAATCGGTCGCGTAGTGAAAGGCGAAGGTGTTGTATTCAATGGCTCACATGATGGGAGTTTAGTGTAATGACGGCACCAACTAAAATTGCCGTTTTTGCTTCAGGCAGCGGTAGTAATTTTCAGGCCATTCAAGAGGCCATTGACCGTGGCGAACTTAATGCAAAGGTCGAACTTGTTGTTACAGATAAGCCTGGCGCATTTGTAGTTACACGTGCTGAAAACTTTAATATTCCAGTGCTCGCTTTAAGTCCGAAAGAGTTTGCTTCAAAAGCAGATTACGAGACTGCTATTATCGAGGCGCTACATAAATGTCATGTAGAATGGATTGTGCTTGCAGGTTATATGCGCTTAATTAGTGAAGTATTACTAACTGCATATCCACAGCGCATTGTGAATATTCATCCGTCATTATTACCGGCTTTCCCTGGTAAAGATGCCATTGGTCAAGCGATGGAACACGGCGTCAAAATAACAGGCGTAACCGTCCATTTTGTAGATGAAGGTATGGACACGGGGCCTATTATTGCACAAGCGGCAGTTCAAGTTGTTGAAGGTGACCGTGAGGCAACAGAAACGGCCATTCATCAGGAAGAGCATGGACTATATACAAAAGCTTTACAGCAATTATTAAAGTAATTCAGTGGTGAGGAGTTAGGTCTTCTGGAACAATACAGCCTAACTCTACTCTATCAATAATAGCAAGACATATTCGTGGCAAACACGATGAAAATTGGTTCATCACCAAAAGTTGTGGATGACTTTTGTTAAAACGTCTACTATGAAAATAAGTTGATTGGAGTGGAGGCTGGGCGACTCCTTGGGGATTAGCGTCACAGATGAGACCCTGGAGCGAGCAACGCGAGTGAAGCGGCTCATCGGACGCCCCCAGGAAGCTCTGCTCTGCGCGAAAGCGAAGCGTCAGCGGCAAAGCGCCCAGCTGGAACGGAAATCAACCACACATTTTGGTGATGATCCTAAAAATTAGGAGGATTTCGTTGTGACAAAACGTGCATTAATCAGTGTTTCCAATAAAGATGGTATTTTAGAATTTGCAAAGGAACTAGTAGCATTAGGTTATGAAATTTTATCAACTGGTGGTACGAAAAAAATGTTACAAGACAATAATGTTGCCGTAACAGCAGTAGATGAAGTAACTAAATTCCCTGAAATTTTAGATGGTCGTGTAAAAACGTTAAATCCAATGATTCACGGTGGACTATTAGGAAAGTTTGACGATGCTTCTCATCAAGCACAAATGAATGAGCATGGAATTGAGCCAATTGAGATTGTTTGTGTCAATCTTTACCCATTCGTTGAAACAATTTCAAAGCCTAATGTAACATGGGATGATGCGATTGAAAATATTGATATCGGTGGTCCAACAATGTTACGGTCTGCAGCAAAAAACCATCAATATGTAACAGTAATTGTGGATAGCAATGACTATGCGAACGTATTAGAGGAACTTAAAGCTAATGGTGTTACGACAATTGAAACACGTCGTAAGTTAGCTGCGAAAGTTTTCCGTCACACAGCCGCTTATGATTCATATATATCAAACTATTTAACAGAAGAAGAGTTCCCAGAGAGCTTAACGATGACATATGAATTAAAACAGAACTTACGCTATGGAGAAAATCCTCATCAAAAAGCCGCTTTCTATCAAAAACGTCTTGGCTCTGAATTCTCATTAGCTTTTGCTACGCAATTACATGGTAAAGAATTATCATACAACAATATTCAAGACGGGAATGCCGCATTGCAAATTGTCAAAGAATTTGAAATGCCTGCAGCAGTAGCTGTAAAGCACATGAATCCTTGTGGTGTTGGAACTGGCGTAACATTAGAAGAAGCATTTGATAAAGCATATGAAGCGGACCCAACGTCTATTTTTGGTGGCATTATTGCTTTAAATATGGAAGTAGATGCAGCGACTGCTGAAAAATTAAGCCATATCTTTTTAGAAATTATCATTGCACCAGCTTTCTCCCAAGAAGCGCTTGAAATTTTAACGAAGAAGAAAAATATTCGCTTATTAACTATTCCTTTTGAGCAAGCAAAACAAGACAAGTTCAATGTTGTATCAGTTGAAGGTGGTCTTCTTGTACAAGAACCCGATCGCTACGGTTTTTCAAATGCAGATATTAAAGTTGTCACAGACCGTGAACCGACAGCTCAAGAATGGGAAGCATTACAACTTGGCTGGGCGGTTGTGAAGCACGTTAAATCTAATGCTATCGTTGTGACAGATTCTCAAATGACACTTGGCGTTGGTGCTGGTCAAATGAACCGTGTTGGAGCAGCTAAAATCGCATTTGAGCAAGCGGGCGAAAAAGCAAAAGGTGCAGCACTAGCATCAGATGCATTCTTCCCAATGAGCGATACTGTAGAAGCAGCTGCAGCGGCTGGTATTACAGCCATTATTCAACCAGGTGGCTCTATCAAAGATCAGGATTCAATCGATAAAGCGAATGAATACGGCATTGCGATGGTATTCACTGGCGTACGTCATTTCAAGCACTAAAATATCCAAAAACTAGACCGAGATGGGCAACATCTCGGTCTTACGCACAAAGAGGAGGATTCCCTAAAATGAAAGTATTAGTCATTGGAAGCGGCGGTCGAGAACATGCTATCGCCAAACAATTTAGTATTTCACCATCTGTTAATAAAGTATTTGTAGCACCTGGTAATGATGGCATGAGGGGCGATGCGGAAATCGTTGCTATTAATACTATGGATTTTGCAGGTCTTGCACAATTTGCAAAAGAAAATGCAGTAGATTTAACCTTTGTAGGACCTGAGCAACCACTTGCTGAAGGCATAGTCGATTTCTTTACTGCTCGTGGTTTACGAGTATTTGGTCCAACAAAGGTAGCGGCACAAATTGAAAGCAGTAAATCATACGCGAAAGATATTATGAATAAATTTAATATTCCAACAGCAGCCCATGAAACATTCACTGAAGCAAATAAGGCTATAGCATATATTAAAGAGCAAGGTGCACCAATCGTTATCAAAGCAGATGGTTTAGCTGCTGGTAAAGGCGTAGTTGTAGCCATGACTGAAGATGAAGCAATTGAAGCTGTAGAGGATATGATTGGGAACCAACGTTTTGGTGAATCATCTTCTCGTGTTGTCATTGAAGAATTCCTAGACGGAGAAGAATTCTCCTTTATGTCATTTGTCCATAAAGGTCAGATTTATCCAATGGTCATTGCTCAAGACCATAAACGTGCTTATGATGGCGATAAAGGACCAAATACAGGTGGTATGGGAGCCTATTCACCAGTACCTCAAATCTCACAAGAAGTAGTGGATGATGCCTATAAGACTATTGTTGAACCGACCGTAAAAGGTATGGAGGCAGATGGTGTATCGTTTACAGGGATATTATATGCAGGATTGATTTTAACGAAAAATGGTCCCAAAGTGATTGAGTTTAATGCACGCTTTGGAGATCCAGAAACACAAGTAGTTTTACCACGTATGGCATCTGACTTTGGCGAATTTATGATGGCATTAATGGATGAAAAGCCATTTGATTTGCAATGGTCTGAAGAAGCAATGCTTGGTGTAGTTATTGCTGCAGAAGGTTATCCAGGGGACGTTGAAAAAGGCAATACATTACCTAACTTAGAGGCTCTATCAGCTTCACATGCAGTATTCCATGCAGGTACAAAGCTTGTAGATGAAAAATTTGTTGGTAATGGTGGTCGAGTTTTATTAGTTGGAGCAAAAGCCTCCACTTTAAAAGAAGCACAAGAAAAAGTATACGCAGGCATTGCAACAGAAAAATGGAACAATTTCTTCTACCGCAAAGATATCGGCTGGCGTACGTTTAAATAGTAGGGACTATATGTTTTCTGTGCGAAAGCGAAGGGAAGGCTTAATTTTAAAAGTTGAGGACAACATTTATTAAAACATATGCTATGTATATAAGTTGATTGGAGCGCAGCGAATCCTCGTTGTGGTAAAATGCTATACAAGTGATATTACTAATAAATTTTGGTCCATCATCGTAATCTAGAGATGCCATTTTGTTAAAACGTATACCATGCAAATAGTTGATTGTAGTGGAGGCTGGGCGACTCCTCGGGGATCAGCGATAGGGGAACGAAGGCTAAAAGCATCACGTCCTGTGATAACGCCTTCGTGACCAACATCCTGTCGGCCCGAGACCCTGGAGCGAGCAAAGCGAGTGAAGCGGCTCATCGGACGCCCCCAGGAAGCTCTGCTCTGCGCGAAAGCGAAGCGTCAGCGGCAAAGCGCCCAGCCGGAACGGAAATCAACCCTACGCTATGGTGATAAACTTTTATGTACCTGATTTAAATATTTTTATCATGCAATGAAACTTCTTATTGTTTTCAAACGTATGATTAAAAAGGGTGAGAGCCGTCTCAACAATACAGTTGAGACGGCTCCTTTGACTAAGAAGGATTTTGTGTTTTATTTGTAGAATTTTTACTTTCTGAGGAATTTTGATTTGAAGTGCTGGAGTCAGATTGCTTTGACGCAGTTGCGTTTGATCCTGACATATTTCCAGATATAGCAGAGGAGAAATCCTTCATGAGTTTATCGATTTGTTCAGATGACATAGAATTTTGACCACTGAACATACTTTGCATAGATGCGTTGCTATTATCGTTGTTCATAGCACCTTGCATGCTAGAGCCTAGTAAAGCTTTAGTTGGGCAATACTTAAAGATACCCTCAGCCATTTTCATGGCACCAAAAGCAATCATCAATCGACCTGCCGTACAGTTAGGATTTCTTGAGACCTTAGCGATACCAAATGCCGTCATACTTGTACCCATGGCAAAGCGACAAAAGGCATTTTTTTCGCTTAAATTCGTTTCTTGCATCATCATATTTCCTCCTTTAGTCATTGTGGGAAAAATAAAGCGGGGTGCACTTTGCTTTATGAAAGTGCTGTGTTACGATTGAAACAAGATGTTTGCATAAAGCACTAATTTTATGAAAAAAAGCGTTTATGCAGTAGTAGTATGTGATTTCGCGTAGGATTTACACAATGAAATTTTACGTAATTTAGGAAGGGGCGAATAGAATGGATCCAGTATGGAAAATTACAGAATTACGTCAGCAATTAGCTGTTATAGATGGAAAAAAAGCACCGGATATTGTATTGAAAAATGCTCGTTATTTACATAGCATGCTCAAACAATGGATAGTAGGGAACATTTGGATTTTAGGAGATCGGATTGTCTATGCTGGTGATAGAATGCCTCCGTTATTAGAAGGGACAGAGGTGGTCGATTGTACGAATAAAACAATTGTACCAGGATATATTGAGCCACATGTTCATCCGTTCCAGCTATACCATCCGCAGTCTTTTGCTGATTTTTGTGGACAGCTAGGAACTACAACTTTTATTTCAGATAATTTAAGCTTCGTTTTATCTTTAGAAAATAAGAAAGCGTTTTCAATATTAGATAATTTGAAAGAGCTACCGTTTTCATTTTATTGGTGGACTCGTTTTGATTCGCAAACTGAAATGGAACAAGAGGAAGAGATTTTTTCTAATACGTCCATTTTAGAATGGCTAGAACGAGAGGATGTTTTACTTGGAGGAGAATTAACCGGCTGGCCAAAGTTGTTACATGGAGATGACCAAATGCTCTATCGCATGCAAATGGCTAAGGGCAAAGGTAAAAAAATAGAAGGGCACTTCCCTGGTGCATCAGAGCGAACTTTAGCACGTATGAAGCTACTTGGTGCAGATGGTGATCATGAAGCTATGACAGTGGAAGAAGTAGAGCGACGTATTATGCAAGGATATGCAGTAACGCTGCGTCATTCTTCAATACGTCCAGACTTACCACATCTATTAAAGGGAATAGTCGAAAAAGAGCTACCTATTTTTGATCATTTAATGATGACAACAGATGGCTCACCGCCTTCTTTTCATGAGGATGGCGTGATGGATAAATGTATCCAAGTAGCCTTAGATGCAGGTGTAGCACCAATAGATGCTTATCAAATGGCTTCCTATAATGTGGCACGTTATTATAATATGTCCAATTTACATGGCTTTATCGCAACGGGTCGATTTGCTTCACTAAATATTTTACAAGATGAATGGCACCCAGTTCCTGAGAGCGTACTATCGAAGGGCGTTTGGTTAAAACGTGATGAAGAGCAAGTGCAAAAACTTGCTGCAATTGACTATTCAGCGTTACCTGCATTTGATTTAGATTTTTCATTAACGTCTCATGATTTTCAATTCTCGATGCCTTTTGGAATTGAGTTAGTAAATGATGTTATTACGAAACCATATAACTCATTAATTACAAGAGAAGGACAACTTGCAGATCATGATGAATGCTATTTAATGCTCATTAATAGAGCTGGTAATTGGCATGTTAACACGATGATTAAAGGTTTTGCTACTAGTGTTCAAGGCTTTGCCTCATCTTATTCGAATACAGGCGATATTTTGCTAATCGGAAAAAATAAAGATGATATGATCAAAGCCTTTGAAGAAATGAAGGCAATGCGTGGTGGTATTGTACTTGTTGAAAAAGGTGAAGTAATTGCTACTGTTCCTTTAACAATTGGCGGTTTTTTATATGATGGTGATGTTAAGGAGCTAACTGAAAAAGAGAAGTTCTTAAAACAAGCATTAGCGGAACGTGGGTACCACTTAGGGGACGTAATTTATTCTTTACTATTCTTACAATCGACACATTTACCATATATCCGTATAACACCAAAAGGGATTTTTGATGTTATGAAGAATAAGTTATTATTACCAGCAGTGATGCGCTAGTTGATTTCCGTATGGTAGATGTAATTGATAAAAGGAGAGTAATGCTTGTGTTCAATTCGAAGAAACTATTTATCGCAATGGCTTTTAGCACCTTATTGATTGGAGGATGTTCAAAAGATACGTCGGAAGTGAAGGAAGATGATACGAACAAGGTTGATGATGGAACTGCTATTGAAGAGCCTGTTCAAAAAGGGGCATATGTTGCTCCTTTAACAGGTGAAGCTGTGAAGGAAGAAATTACGCAACGACCAATTATTGTTACCGTTAATAATCATCCGAAAGCACGTCCGCAATCAGGATTAGAAGCGGCAGATATCATTTATGAAATGCTGGCAGAAGGCAATGTTACGCGTTTATTAGCAGTTTATCAAAGTGAACTGCCAGAAAATGTGGGGCCAGTTCGTAGTGCTCGATCTTATTTTGTTGATCTTGCGAAAGGCTTTGATGCATTTTATGTAGCACATGGCTATAGCCCAGAGGCAAAATCGATGCTTACTAATAATGTAGTTGACAATATAAATGGCATGGAATATGATGGTACACTTTTTAAACGATCAAAAGACCGTGTTGCTCCACACAACTCGTATATTACGTCTGAAAATATATTAAATGGAGCGAAAAAAGTAGGTGCTTCAATGAGTTACCATGAAAAAGTACATGAGGCTTTTTATGAACCCGATGAACGTGGTAAAATAGGCAATGAAATAAGTCGAGTTGACATTTACTACGGAAACAGTGAGTATTTCCATAATTCATATTTGTATGATAAGCAAAGTAATCGTTATGGACGACAATCGGCTGGCGTTGACACAAAGGATATGTTAACAGGCGACACGTTATCATTTGCAAATGTTCTATTTTTTGAAATGAAACATCGAACGATTGATAATGAGGGGCGCCAAGATATTGATTTAACCTCTGGTGGAAATGCGTATGTATTTCAAAATGGCTATATGAGAGAAGTCAAATGGGCGAATATTGATGGAATACCAACGGCTGTAGAAGAGTCTGGGGAGCTTGTGAAGCTAGTACCAGGGAAGTCTTGGGTTCATTTCGTGCCAACTTCACCAGGGTTAAAAGCAATGGTGAAAACGCAGCCTTAAAGGGAGGAAGATTGCATGCAAATCGAAAAAATTCGAGGGCATCAAACAGATCAATTATTTAAAGCGGTGTTAGAGCTGAAAGACATCGAAGAATGTTATAAGTTTTTTGATGATTTATGTACGATTAGTGAAATTCAATCGCTGGCACAACGCTTTGAGGTTGCGCATTTACTACGTTTAAAGAAAACCTACGAATCCATTAAAAAGGAAACAGGTGCAAGTACAGCAACTATTTCGCGTGTACGTCGTTGCTTTGATTATGGGAACGATACATATGATGAAATGTTAGGTCGTTTGTATCCAGATGAAAAGCCATTTCAAGCACCAAAAGAATAGTAGGTAAAGAGGCTGGGTAGAGTTTTTACCCAGTCTTTTTCATTTTTTTGTAGACAGTCATAAGCTATACTTGTAAACGAATAGATAGAAAATGATAGGTGGTAAAATAGATGGATTATTTAGAATGGAGACACGTGTTCAAGTTAGACCCAGCTAAAGATATTTCAGATGAGGCACTAGAAAAAATTTGTGAATCAGGTACAGATGTTATTATAGTTGGCGGAACAGACGGAGTAACTTTAGATGGTGTATTAGATTTACTCGTTCGTGTAAGACGCTTTGAAGTACCAATAGCGCTCGAAATTTCTGCGATTGATTCAGTAACACCAGGTTATGACTATTATTTCATTCCAACCGTGTTGAATAGTGATGACCCAAAGTGGATTAAAAATCTACACCATGAAGCAATTAAGGAATATGGAGATATTATGGTGTGGGAAGAATTAGTCGCTGAAGGTTATTGTATATTAAACCCGAATTGTAAAGTAGCGGAAGTAACGAATGCGAAAACTGATTTATCCATAGATGATGTCGTTGCCTACGCACGTATGGCTGAAAATTTCTTTAGACTACCTGTATTTTATATAGAGTATAGCGGTACTTATGGTGATATTGAGGTTGTAAGTGCAGTGAAAAATGAACTGAAAAATACGCGACTGTTTTATGGTGGCGGCATTACATCTGCTAAGCAAGCAGCGGAAATGGCAAAATATGCAGATACAGTAGTAGTTGGTAATATTATTTACGAAGATTTAAAAGCTGCACTTGCGACTGTTAAGGCTGTAAAAAATAATATATAATCTAAGAACAAATGTTTGTAAGGCGGTGCGAAATGGAACAGTTAACGAAAAACTTATTAGCAGGTATGAACCCTGAGCAGGAAAAAGCAGTCAAAACAACTGAAGGACCACTTCTAATTATGGCGGGTGCTGGATCAGGGAAGACTCGAGTATTAACACATCGTATTGCATACTTAGTAATCGAAAAAGAAGTCTATCCATCAAAGATTTTAGCAATTACGTTTACAAATAAAGCTGCACGTGAAATGCGTGAGCGTATAGATGGCATTCTCGGTAACGGAACTGGCGATAGTATGTGGGTATCGACATTCCACTCGATGTGTGTGCGTATTTTACGACGCAATATTGAACAGCTTGGGATATCACGCAACTTTTCAATTTTAGATTCTACTGATCAGCTATCAGTTATTAAAAATGTTATGAAGGATGAAAATATTGACACTAAACGTTTTGAACCTCGTGCGATTTTAAATGCGATTAGTTCAGCAAAAAACGAATGTAAAACTGCGGACGATTATGCAGGTCAAATCAATGAAAACAATCCTTACGAAAAAACGATTGCCCGTGTTTATAAAGGTTATGAAAAAAGACTACGCCGCAATCAATCACTCGATTTTGATGATTTAATAATGACAACTATTACATTATTTAAGCGTGTACCAGAAGTGCTTGAATACTATCAAAATAAATTTCAATATATTCATGTGGATGAATATCAAGATACGAATAAATCTCAATATATACTCGTTCAGCTCCTTGCTAAGAAATTCAAAAATATTTGTGTTGTAGGTGATTCAGACCAATCGATTTATCGATGGCGTGGTGCGGACATTGGCAATATTCTTTCATTCGAAAAGGATTATCCAGATGCTAAGGCCATTATGCTTGAGCAAAATTATCGTTCAACAAGACGCATCCTACAAGCGGCAAATGACGTCATTCAAAATAATACAACACGTTATCCAAAAGAACTGCGTACAGAAAATGCAGAAGGTGAAAGAATCGTATTGTACAAAGCGTATAACGAGCAAGAGGAAGCGCAATTCGTTGTACAAACAATCCAACAGCTTATTCAAAAAGAAAATCGTTCGTTTGATGACTTTGCGATACTATATCGTACAAATGCTCAGTCCCGTGTGATGGAGGAAGTGCTTGTTAAGTCCAATATGGCTTATCAAATAGTTGGTGGTACTAAGTTCTATGATCGTAAAGAGATTAAGGATTTACTTGCCTACTTGCGCCTTATTGCCAATAATGATGATGATTTATCACTCGCACGTATTATTAATGAGCCGAAGCGTAGTATAGGTGCAACTTCCTTTGAAAAAATGGCGCGCTATGCGATTGAACAAGAACGCTCTATTTTTGATGCAATGAATGATCTTGTGTTCATGGGTCTTTCAGGGAAGGCTGCTAATTCAGCTGAGCAATTTTATGCAATGATTAAAGGCTTTACAGAGATGCAAGAGTATTTATCGGTGACAGAAATTGTAGAGCAGGTTATTGACAAATCTGGTTATCGTGCAATGCTTCAAAACGAAAAGACGATTGAAGCGGAAAGCCGATTAGAAAATATTGAAGAGTTTTTATCAGTAACAAAGGCTTTTGAAGAACGCAGTGATGATAAGAGCTTAATTGCCTTTTTAACAGATTTAGCGCTAATTGCAGATATTGATGCTCTTGATAAAGATGATACATCGAAGGGCAACATTATTTTAATGACGATGCATGCCGCAAAGGGCTTAGAATTCCCTGTCGTCTTTATCATTGGAATGGAGGAAAATATCTTCCCGCATTCTCGTTCACTTGATGATATGGATGAAATGGAAGAAGAAAGAAGATTAATGTATGTTGGCGTGACACGTGCAGAGGAACGTTTATATTTAACGAGTGCACAAAGTCGTACGATTTTTGGTCGTTTTAGTTATAACAATGTCTCACGTTTCTTAGGTGAAATTTCGGAGGATATTACAGAATCAATATCCAAAGGTGGTTCGAAGCCCGAGGTTCCGTTTGCCTCTAGTAATCGTTCTGCAGGCGGCTATCAAAAACGTACACTTGGAGAAGTTCAGAAAACACAGCCTGCAACAGCTCGTTTACAAACAACTGGTGGAGACCAATTTGGCTGGAAGGCTGGAGACAAAGCGATCCATAAAAAATGGGGAACAGGTATGGTTGTTAGTGTAAAAGGTGAGGGTGATAGTACAGAGCTTGATATTGCCTTTCCACAACCTATTGGTATAAAGCGATTACTAGCACAATTTGCACCTATTGAAAAAGGGTGAGCGGGGGAACTTAAATGAACGAAATCGAACAGCGCATTGTGGAATTAAATAAATTATTGCATGAATACGGTCATGCCTATTACGTGTTGGATAAACCTGTCGTAGCAGATAGTGTTTATGACCAATTATTACATGAACTTATCGCATTAGAGGAAGCGAATCCGTCACTTATTTATCCAGATTCACCGACACAGCGTGTTGGCGGAGCAGTGGTAGAAGGCTTTAAAAAGGTGACTCACGATTACCCTATGCTAAGTCTGTCAAACGCTTTTAATGAAGAAGACTTACGTGAATTTGACCGTAAAGTGCGTCAAGCAATCGGTGATAACTTTTCCTATGTTTGTGAGCTGAAAATTGATGGTCTTGCCATTTCATTAAAATACGAAAATGGCGTTTTTGTACAAGGCGCAACGCGAGGAGACGGTGTTGTAGGGGAAGATATTACAGCAAATTTAAAAACGATTCGAGCAATACCTCTTCGATTGAAGGAACCACTTACAATTGAAGTACGTGGCGAGGCGTATATGCCTAAAAAATCATTTGAAAAATTGAATACCCTACGTGCTGAAAATGGAGAGGAATTATTCGCTAATCCACGAAATGCGGCTGCCGGCTCTTTACGCCAGTTAGATCCTAAAATAGCAGCGAGTCGTCAGCTATCAACCTTTATTTATGCAATTGGGGGAGATGGTGAGGCCTATGGTATTGACGGCCACGCAGAGATGCTCGATTATTTAGAAGGACTAGGCTTTCCATCAAATAAAGAGCGTCAACGCTGCTCAACCATTGAAGATGTACTTGCCTTTATCGAAAAATGGACTGAAAATCGTCCGAATTTAGCCTATGAGATTGATGGCATTGTTATTAAGGTGGATCGCTATGCACAGCAGGATGAACTGGGTTATACGGCTAAGAGTCCACGTTGGGCAATTGCTTATAAATTCCCCGCTGAGGAAGTAGTGACAACATTATTTGATATTGATTTAACGGTTGGGCGTACAGGTGTTGTTACACCAACTGCTATTTTATCGCCTGTTCAAGTGGCAGGTACGACAGTACAACGTGCATCATTACACAATGAGGATTTAATTCGAGATAAAGATATCCGACTTGGAGATACAGTCATTATCCGAAAAGCCGGAGACATTATTCCTCAAGTTGTAGGTGTAATACTGGAGCAACGCCCTGAGGACTCGGTGCCCTATGTAATGCCTGAAAATTGTCCAGTTTGTGAGAGCGAACTTATTCGTATTGAAGGAGAAGTGGCATTACGCTGTGTAAATCCTGCATGCTTTGCACAAGTTGCGGAGAGCATTAAATATTTTGTCTCTCGTAATGCTATGAATATTGACGGTCTTGGTGATAAGGTCGTTGAGCAATTATTACGTGCAGATTTAATTCATGATGTCTCTGATTTGTATCACTTAACGGTAGAACAGCTTGTCGAGCTTGAGCGTATGGGCGAAAAATCAGCCGCGAATTTAGTCAATGCTATTCAGGCTTCCAAGGAAAATTCGATGGAGCGTCTACTAATTGGGTTAGGTATACGACATGTTGGTGAAAAGGCAGCAAAAATCGTTTCAGAGGAGTTTGGAACGATGGAAGCGGTAATGGCAGCCACAGAGGAGCAACTAGTGGCGATTCATGAAATCGGCGATAAAATGGCTTCATCGCTTGTCGAGTATTTTTCAAATGAGGATGCACGTGCAGTCATTGGGCGCCTTGCTGAAGTAGGTGTCAATATGACGTATAAAGGTAAAAAAATAGAGGTAGCTGTAGGGGATAATCCTTTTGCAGGTAAAACAATCGTATTAACTGGTAAACTTGAGCAATTGACACGTAACGAAGCAAAGGCGAAAATAGAAGAGTTAGGTGGTATTGTTACAGGTAGTGTCAGCAAAAAAACTGACCTTGTCATTGCGGGAGCAGATGCTGGTTCTAAACTAACAAAAGCCGAGCAGTTAGGTATTGAAGTTTGGAATGAAGACGGCCTGATCGAACAACTAAACCTCGTCCAATAATGGATAAAAGCAAAGCTAAAGTATGATGATTTGTCCTAGCCACTTGGTGGAGGCATTTTATAAATGTCTCCTTCTGTCTACAGGTAGGGTCTGAACAATTCATCGAGCAGAATTTGATTTTCAGTAAAGGAGTACAAATATAATGAAGTCATTTCGACTCATTCCAGCAATTGTCGCTGCTGCAATGCTAGTCGGCTGTGTGCCTTCTGATAAAAAGGCAACAGAGCTTACACAGGATACGCAACAGGAAAAAGCGGAAACAACGATTATTCCAAGCATACAGATTGATGAATCATACTATAGAACGCTAACACCTTATAAACAAAGTGCTAGCAGAGGATTAGTAGTTTCAAATATCTTTACGAAATATGATATGAAGGAAGTAGAAACAGGTTTAATGCGTCTTTCTCAAAATGAGTTTGACACAGAAAACTACTTCTTCCAAGAGGGGCAATATTTAGCGGAAAGCACAGTGACAGATTGGCTTGCACGTAGTTCACAAGCGAAGGAGGGTTTAAATCCTCCAACGACGGACTCAATGTCTGCAGAAGAACGTGCAACAAAGGCTCCAATCTATTTATCACATATTGTTGAGCAAAACTATTTAACAAAAACTAGTGATAACAAAGTAAAATTAGGCGGTATTTCGATAGGGCTTGCCTTAAACTCTATTTATTACTATCAAAAAGAAAAGTATGGGGATTACTATGAGCAACCAATTCCAGAGGCAAAACTTGTTGAGCAAGGAAAGAAGATGGCCGCTGAAATTGTGTCTCGTCTAAGAACTCGTGATGAATTGAAAGATATACCGATTGTAGTAGGCTTGTTTAAACAAAAAGCTCGCAATGACATTGTTCCAGGAACATATTTTAGTTATGGCGTAGCAAAAGCAGGACAAAACGACGTAGCTGATTGGAAAGCTAATGATGAAGAATATGTATTGTTCCCAACGAGTGAATCACAGGATGTATACCGAGATGTTAGCAATAACTTTAAGAATTTTAAACAAGATGTAGATAAATACTTTTCTAACTATACTAGTGTAATAGGAACAGGCTTCTATCAAAATAAAAAAATTCAAAAGCTAACGATTGAAGTGCCAATCCAATTCTTCGGCAAGCTTGAAATTATAGGCTTTACTCAATATTTAACAGGTGTTCTTATCAATCAATTTGATAACATCAATGTTGAAGTAAATATTACCTCAATTAACGGTCCAGAGGCATTAATCGTAAAGAATGTCAACGATAAGGAACCATACGTCCATGTTTATTAATTTATAGTCAGCCTCGTGCTGACTATATTTTTTTGTAGAAGAAAAATGAGATTTGATAATTTTCGCTGGAAGAATTCATCAGAGTAATGGATAGACTCTTTAGAGTGACGGAAAGGAAAAAAGGCGACGGAAAGCCTCGCCGAAGTGACGGATAGAAGAGTGAAAGCGACGGAAAGAGTCTTAGAAACGACGGATAGCCTCACCAACTTGACAAATAAAAGAGAGCACAGCGACACAATCCACGCCCTACTCCCGCAAAGCGAAGTCTATAAGAAGGACTCTTAAGACAGTCCCTAAAGACAACACTTCGTCATAGTAGTGAAAGTTTCTATATTTTTGGTGAAAGTTGTGATTTTTAATATGAAAAATGTTATGATTATTTGCATGGTTAAGTTTATTCAACCCTATTGTTATCGGTAAAAACAATGAATTGAATGAGTATTCGGAGGTGTGAAAAATGGCAAAATTGACAAAAGAAGAAGTTAAGCACGTTGCAAATTTAGCACGTCTTGCAATTACGGAAGAGGAAGCAGAGAAATTTGCTGAACAGCTTGGGAAAATTACAGACTTCGCAGAGCAACTAAACGAGTTAGACACAACGAATGTTGAGCCAACAACTCACGTTTTACCACTAGTAAACGTAATGCGTGAAGATGTGGCAACAAAAGGTTTAGACCGTGAAGTAATGATGTTAAACGTAAAAGAACAAGAAGATGGTCAAGTAAAAGTACCAGCTATCATGTAATACTAAAACATAGGAGGATTCCTCATGACGTTATTTGAACGTTCAGCAAAGGAGCTACAAGCTGACATTAAAGCGGGTAAGCTAACAATTGCTGATTTAACAAAAGAAGCATATGAACGTGTGGCGAAGCTTGACGGCGATGTACAAGCTTTCCTTGCTTCAAACGAAGAAAAAGCAACTGCACAAGCAGCTGAAATGGACAAAGTGCCATTTGAAGAGCGTGGACCACTTTTCGGTCTTCCTATCGGTGTTAAAGACAACATCGTGACAGAAGGTTTAGAAACAACTTGTGCTTCTAAAATTTTAGAAGGCTTTATGCCAATTTACGATGCAACAGTAGTTAAAAAGCTACGTGAAGCTGGTATGGTCACTATCGGTAAATTAAACATGGACGAGTTTGCAATGGGTTCTTCAAACGAAAACTCATACTATAAAACGACAAAAAATCCATGGAACTTAAACCACGTACCAGGTGGATCTTCAGGTGCGTCTGCAGCAGCAGTAGCAGCAGGTGAAGTACCATTCTCACTTGGTTCTGATACAGGTGGTTCAATCCGTCAACCAGCTGCTTATTGCGGTGTTGTAGGAATGAAGCCTACATATGGTCGTGTATCTCGCTTTGGTCTAGTTGCTTTTGCATCTTCTTTAGATCAAATCGGGCCAATTACTCGTAATGTAGAAGACAACGCTCTTTTACTTGAAGCAATTGCAGGATTAGATGCAAACGATTCAACTTCTGCAGACGTAGAAGTACCAAACTACGCAGCAGCCCTTACAGGTGACGTAAAGGGCTTACGTATCGCTGTACCAAAAGAATTCCTTGGTGAAGGTGTTGGCGAAGCAGCACGTCAATCAGTGCTTGATGCATTAGAAGTATTAAAAGGCTTAGGTGCTACAGTAGAAGAAGTATCGCTTCCTCATTCTAAATATGCACTTGCAGCATACTATATTCTTTCTTCTTCAGAAGCGTCTTCTAACCTTTCTCGTTTTGACGGTATCCGTTATGGTTTCCGTGCAGAAAACGTTAATAACTTAATGGACCTTTACAAAGAAACACGTGCACAAGGCTTTGGCGATGAAGTAAAACGTCGTATCATGCTTGGTACTTACTCACTAAGCGCAGGTACGTATGATGCTTACTACAAAAAAGCGCAACAAGCACGTACACTTATCAAAGCAGACTATGACAAAGTATTTGAAGACTTTGACGTAATTATTGGACCAACTTCTCCAACACCAGCATTTAAAATTGGTGAAAACGTCGATGATCCAATGACGATGTATGCAAATGATATTTTAACGATTCCTATGAACTTAGCTGGTGTGCCAGCCATCTCAATTCCATGTGGTATTGAAAATGGTCTACCACTAGGCTTACAAATTATCGGTAAATACTTCGATGAAGCAACAATTTACCGTGTAGCTCATGCTTTCGAACAAGCAACGGAGTTCCATAAACAAGTTCCTCAAATTTGGGAGGGAAAATAACATGAACTTTGAAACAGTCATTGGTTTAGAAGTACACGTTGAGTTAAAAACAAACTCAAAAATCTTCTCACCAGCACCAGCTCACTTCGGTGCTGAACCAAATACAAATACTACAGTTATCGACCTAGGCTATCCTGGTGTCCTACCTGTACTTAATAAAAACGTTGTAGATTTCGCAATGCGTGCAGCGCTTGCACTTAACATGGAAATCGAACAAGAAACAAAATTTGACCGTAAAAACTACTTCTATCCAGATAATCCGAAAGCTTATCAAATTTCTCAATTCGACAAGCCAATCGGTAAAAACGGCTGGGTTGATATCGAAGTAGATGGTTATACAAAACGTATTGGTATTACACGTCTTCATATGGAAGAAGATGCTGGTAAACTGTCTCACAGTGGCGACCACTCTTTAGTTGACTTTAACCGTCAAGGTACACCACTTGTAGAAATCGTTTCTGAGCCAGATATTCGCACACCAAACGAAGCGTATGCGTATCTTGAAAAAGTAAAATCAATCATCCAATATGCAGATGTTTCAGACTGTAAAATGGAAGAGGGATCTTTACGTTGTGATGCTAACATCTCAATCCGCCCATACGGTCAAGAAGAATTCGGTACGAAAACAGAGCTTAAAAACCTGAACTCATTCAACTATGTTCGTCGTGGTTTAGAGCACGAGGAATTACGCCAAGCTGATGTACTTCTTTCAGGTGGAGTAATTGAGCAAGAAACTCGTCGTTTCGATGAAAAAACAGGTAAAACAATTCTTATGCGTGTGAAAGAAGGAACAGACGATTATCGCTACTTCCCAGAGCCAGACTTAGTACGTCTATCGATCTCTGATGAATGGTTAGAGCGAGTAAAATCAGAAATTCCAGAGCTTCCAGATGCTCGTAAAAAACGCTATGTTGAAGAATTAGGCTTAACACCATATGATGCAGGAGTTCTTGTTATTTCAAAAGAAATCTCAGACTTCTTCGAGGCTATGGTAGCTAATGATGCTGATGCTAAGCTTTCTGCAAACTGGCTTATGGGTGATGTTTCTGCATACTTAAATGCAGAGCAAAAAGACCTTAAAGATACTGCATTAACACCAGAAAACCTTTCTGAGATGGTGAAATTAATCACTGACGGTACAATTTCTTCTAAAATCGGTAAAAAAGTATTTGCTGAATTAGTAGAAAAAGGCGGTTCTGCTGCAGAAATCGTTAAAGCAAAAGGTTTAGTTCAAATTTCTGATGAAGGTGCATTACTTGCGATCGTTACAGAAGTTCTAGACAACAATGCACAATCAATCGAAGACTTCAAAAACGGTAAGGATCGTGCTATTGGCTTCTTAGTTGGTCAAATTATGAAAGCAACTAAAGGTCAAGCGAACCCACCAATGGTCAATAAATTATTACAACAAGAAATTGCAAAACGTTAATTGCAATTGCAATAGAAGGCCAAGAGAGCAAATTCGTTTTCTTGGCTTTTTATTTTAATAATGAATACATAGAAAAAACTCTTTGGGGTATCTATACAAGATAAATGCCCTCATTACCATAAAGTATCAACAGGTAGTAGTTTAGAAAGGTTACATATTGACCTTTCCGAAGCGGAGTTATATTAAAAAATAGCTCATTGAACTTAATTTTATGGTTCATCAGCAAAAGTTGTGGATGACTTTTGTTAAAACTTCTACTATGTAAATAAGTTGATTGGAGTGGAGGCTGGGCGACTCCTTGGGGATTAGCGATAGAAGAACGAAGGCTAAAACCATCACATCCTGTGATAACGCCTTCGTGACCAACATCGTGTTGGCCCGAGACCCTGGAGCGAGCAAGTAGAGGAACGAAGGCTAAGGGCATCACGTCCTGTGATAACGCCTTCGTGACCTACATCGTGTAGGCCCAAGCGGCTCATCGGACGCCCCCAGGAAAGCGCCCAGCCGGAACGGAAATCAACCACACGTTATGGTAATGATCTAATTTTATCGTATTAATACTAAAAAATACCAAATTAACACTTTATAGTTGTCTTCAAAGAGTATTCATAGCAAAATATAGAATAGAACATAATAAAAATTTAGGAGGTCAATCAATGAAAACTGAACAACAATATTTCAATGATGCGATTTCGATTCAACAATATATGAATAATATGACGACGTTAAAAGAAGAAAGCTTCCGTATTTATGATGGCTTCGAAGTGCCACTAAACGATGGTTTTATCGAACTATTGAAGGACAAGCAACCAAAAATTTTAACAATTACTGAGGATTGGTGCGGGGACGCAATGTTAAACAATCCAGTTATTCGCCGTGTTGCAGAGGTAGCAGGATTAGAAATGCGCGCAGTACTACGTGATGCTGATACAGATTTAATTGATCGCTATTTAACAAACGGTGGACGTGCAATTCCGGTTTATATTTTATTAGATGATGCTGGTCAGGTTGTTGGAAAATGGGGTCCACGTGCACCAGAATTACAGGAACTAGTAGTGAGTAAACGAGCTACTTTACCCGATAAAGAAGATCCTGCATTTGAAGATGCACAAAAAGCACTATATGCAGAAATTCGTGAAGAGAATATTACGAATAAATCATATTGGACATTTGTTTATGAGGATTTTAAAAAGCAAGTAACAGCTGCATTACAATAATCGTAAATCATAAGGCTGCATGTCAGAGAATGAGGACGAGCCTAGCTTTTATTAAATTATTGGAAGCTTAAAGCAACATCTAAACGAATAATTCGTTGAAAGAAATAGAATCTTATGAAGCAAAGAAGGTATGTTATGAAACGAGCAAGAATCATTTATAATCCTACATCTGGGCGTGAAGTGTTTAAAAAGCATCTACCAGAAGTACTGGCAAAATTAGAGGTAGCAGGCTATGAGACATCTTGTCACGCAACAACCTGTGAAGGCGATGCAACCATTGCAGCAAAAAATGCAGTTGAACGTGGCTTTGATATAATCATTGCAGTTGGTGGAGATGGCACATTAAATGAAGTTGTTTCAGGTGTGAGTTCATTTGAGAATCGCCCGAAAGTAGGGTTAATTCCGATGGGCACAACGAATGACTTTGCCCGTGCCGTGCATATTCCCCGAAATATTGAAGTTGCTGTTGACATCATTATTAAAGGTGAAACGTTGCCAGTAGATGTTGGTTTATTAAATGGGGAACGCTATTTCATCAATATTGCCGCTGGCGGACGTATTACAGAGTTAACTTATGAAGTGCCAAGTAAAATGAAAACAATGCTAGGACAGCTAGCTTATTACGTAAAAGCAGTAGAAATGATCCCATCGATCAAAGCTTCACATATGCGTATCGAATATGATGGTGAAGTGTTTGATGGGGATGCCATGATGTTTTTATGCGGCTTAACAAATTCAGTCGGTGGTTTTGAAAAGCTTGCACCTGACGCAAGTATTAATGATGGCTACTTTACTTTATTAGTATTGAAAAAAGTAAGCTTGCCTGAATTTATTCAGCTTGCTGCAATGGCATTAAGAGGCGAGCATTTGAATGATGATCGCGTAATTTATAAAAAGGCAAGTGTCGTAAAAGTATCTACTGAAGAGGAAATACATTTAAACTTAGATGGTGAATATGGTGGAGATGCACCTGCTACATTTGAAAACTTAAAGCGCCATATTGAAATTTTTGTTCCACTAGCAGATATTCGTGAAGAAGATCGTATGTAATGAACATTAAAACAGAGCTCTACTCAATTTAAGAGGGAGCCCTGTTTAACTTAGATGAAAGTATATTTACAGATGGTTAAAATTGGTAAAATAACTATATATAGATATAATAATTGGTATTGTGAATGAAATAAGAAAATTGTTTGGCAAATGTGCGTATATTACTTGAACAAAATTTGAAACCTTTATAATAGGCCGAAATTTCGGTCCGTTATAAAGGTTTTTTTCGTTGTAATAGTGGAAAATGGGGTATGGATAAGGAAAGGAAGTGTTGCCTTTGTATAAGTCACAGGAAAGAAAGCTCATTTGGCTAAGCTTTGGTGTTGGAATTATCATGCTACTTTCCATACTTGGAAGAATATTTGGAGGTTAGGGGGGCAATGAAATGGTGAATGAATCAGCAGTCTTTTGGAGTAGAGCATTAACGGAGCTAACTTTATCGTTCCATATTATTTATGCAACGATTGGTGTTGGTGTCCCGTTAATGATTATGATTGCACAATGGACTGGGTATAAAAAGAATGATGAGCATTATATTTTAATGGCAAGACGTTGGGCACGAGGTTTTGTTATTACAGTTGCAGTCGGAGTTGTTACAGGGACAGCAATTGGCTTACAGTTATCTTTACTATGGCCGAATTTTATGCAGCTTGCTGGCCAAACAATTGCATTACCACTTTTTATGGAAACATTTGCATTTTTCTTTGAAGCCATCTTTTTAGGCATCTACCTATATACTTGGGATCGCTTCGATAGTCAGAAAAAGCATATGCTACTGTTAATTCCTGTAGCTGTCGGCGCATCGATGTCAGCTGTGTTTATAACAATTGTCAATGCGTTTATGAATGCGCCACAAGGATTTGACATTGTGGACGGACAGCTTGTGAATATTCAACCTTTTTTAGCAATGTTTAATCCAGCAATGCCGACAAAAGTTGCGCATGTTCTCGTTACAGCTTATATGACGTCCGCATTTGTGTTAGCATCCATTGCAGGATACCGTCTGCTTAGAGGTTCTAAGCATGTATACCATAAAAAATCTTTATTACTACTTATGAAGATAGGCCTGATTTTCTCCATTGCATCAGCGATTATTGGAGACTTTTCAGGAAAATATTTAGCAGAATATCAGCCAGAAAAACTAGCTGCAGCTGAGTGGCATTTTGAAACGGGGGATAAAGCTTCCCTTATACTATTCGGTGTATTAAATGGTGAAGAAGTAAAATATGCTATTAAAGTACCTTATGCTTTGAGCGTTTTAGCACATAATAATCCAAATGCAGAGGTAATTGGCTTAGATCAATTTGCTAAAGAAGATCGACCACCACTGTATATTCATTACCTCTTTGATCTCATGGTGATGATTGGCATGTTCATGGCATTCGTTTCACTGCTTTATGTAACCGGGAAAGCACGTGATTGGCAGTTTATTCATAGACGTTGGTTTAGATGGATTGTTGTTGCAGGTGGACCACTTTCCATTATTGCGATTGAAGCAGGATGGTGGCTTGCTGAAGTTGGTCGACAGCCTTGGATCTTATATGGATTAATGCGAACACCAGAAGGGGCTACAACGAGTGACCATGTGGATTTAATGATGCTATTGTTTACAGGTGTGTATACTGTATTAGCAATAGGAAGTATGGTAGTTTTAGTTCGAATGTTCAAAAAGAATCCAATTGAGCGAGAAATAGAAGATCGCCATGCTGAAAAAGGCGGTGACATCTTATGACATTAGAGATTTTAGGTATTTCAGTTTTATGGATTTTCCTATTTGGTTATGTCATTGTAGCTTCAATCGATTTTGGTGCAGGCTTTTTTAATGCTTACAGCCTGCTCATCGGAAAAAATCATATTTTAACGAATATTATTAAGCGTTATTTATCACCTGTTTGGGAAGTAACCAATGTCTTTTTAGTATTCTTCTTTGTGGGGATTGTTGGATTTTTCCCACAAACAGCGTTCTATTATGGAACGATTTTACTTGTCCCAGTTAGTATTTCGCTAGTGCTCCTGGCCATTCGGGGCTCTTACTATGCATTTGAATCATATGGCACACGTGGACATATTGGTTACACGCTGACGTATGGTGTAGCTGGCTTACTTATTCCAGCCTCACTCTCTGTTGTATTCGCGATTGCTGCTGGTGGTTATGTTGATATTGTTAACGGGCAGCCTGTCTTGAATTATTGGACGTTGTATACGAGCCCGTTTGCTTGGAGTATTGTCGTGTTGAGCATTGCAGCCGTACTTTATATTTCAGCCGTGTTTTTAACTTGGTATGCTTATAAAGCAAAGGATAAAGAAGCCACAAATTTAATGAGAAGATATGCACTTGCTTGGGCGATACCATTAATGGTCAGTGCGGTCGGCATTATGTACGAAATGAAATTTATCAATCCTGATAGTTACAATCATCTAATTAATTTATGGTGGATGTTTGCCATTTCAGCCGTGTTATTTATTATTACTGTAGTGTTGATTTGGATGCGAAAAAATTACGGTCTTGCGGTTGGATTATTGATTGCTCAATTTGCAGTAGCATTCTTCGCATATGGGATCGCTCAATATCCATATTTACTGTATCCGTATTTAACAATTTACGATAGCTTTACAAGTACACAGATGGCGATTGCGCTCGTCATTGCGTTTATTTTAGGACTGTGTCTGCTTATTCCATCACTATTCTTGTTGTTGAAATTATTCCTCTTCAACAAAAATTATGTGACAGGAAAAGAAGACAATCACGCATAGGAGGGATAAAACTATGGCAAGTTTTCTAATTTTTTATGCGCCATTTATAGTCGTCATCCTAGGAGTAGTTGCTGCTTTCTGGTGGGCACCTAGAGATTACCACACAGTGAGGAAAGAGGGTAAGAGTCGCGAATAGCGGCTCTTTTTTCTACTCGTGTAAAGGGTAGGATGTATCCGTTCTAGTGCACCGGTAAGAAGAGTTGATTACTTTTTTTTACCCGTGCAGTTTGAAGTGAGAGCGGATCACATTCTTGGCCAACCCGAGTAGTTTGGAGTGAGAACGGATTACATTCTTGGCCAACCCGAGTAGTTTGGAGTGAGAACGGATCACATTCTTGGCCAACCCGAGCAGTTTGGAGTGAGAACGGATTACATACTCTACCTACCCGAGCAGTTTGAGAGCAAACTCGATCACTTTCTCTATACACCCAAGCAGTTAAGATTAAGCCTGGTTCTTTTTTCATCCGCCACAACATGCTACAATAAAGAGATTGAAATGGAGGATGTACGAATGTCAGCACCCGTGAAAAAGAATGACCGACTAACAGTTTATATAGAAGATTTAACTCATGATGGTAATGGCGTCGCAAAGGTCGATGGCTATCCATTATTTATCCAAGGTGCACTTCCTAATGAAACGGCGGAGGTACATGTTGTAAAAACGTTAAAAAATTACGGCTTTGCGAAGGTTATAGAAATTCTAAAACCATCACCAGACCGAGTAGATGCGCCTTGTGAATATTTCAAGCAATGTGGCGGCTGCCAATTACAGCACCTGTCTTATGAAGGGCAGTTAAAATGGAAAGAAAACATGGTGCGTAATGTCATGCAGCGCATTGGTAAAATTGATGCGCCTGTTTTACCTGTGAAAGGCATTGAAGAGCCTTGGCATTACCGTAATAAAGCACAAATACCTTTCTCCTCAAACGAAGCAGGACAAGCGATTGCTGGCTTCTACAAAACGAAGTCTCATAGCATTGTGGATATGGAGCGTTGCTTAATTCAGACAGGGGAAGCGGACGCTATTCTTGCAGGCTTGAAAAAGGAACTAGCAGCAATCGGTATTCAACCATACAACGAGCTATCACATGAGGGAATGCTACGCCACGTAGTTATTCGTAAGGCACGAGCAACTGGTGAAGTGATGGTTGTTCTCGTAACTAAAAAGAAAAAATTCCCGCAAAAAGAAGCCGCTGTTACGACAATCCAGAAGCTTGTCCCGAATGTCACATCCGTAATGCAAAACATTAATAGCGACAAAACGAACGTTATTTTCGGTGACGAAACCGTAAATCTGTGGGGCCAGGACGTTATTATTGATACAATTGGCGATGTTCGCTTTGAAATTTCAGCCCGTTCATTTTATCAAGTAAACCCTGAGCAAACGGAAGTCCTATACAAGCAAGCATTAGACTACGCTGACTTACAGGGTGATGAACGAGTAATTGATGCTTACTGTGGTATAGGCACAATTTCATTATTCCTTGCACAACAAGCAAAGGCTGTTATGGGTGTTGAAATTGTACCGCAAGCTATTGAAGATGCAAAACGCAATGCAGCACTAAATGGCTTTACGAATACGTATTTCGAGGCCGGGCCAGCAGAGGAAGTTATTCCACGTTGGTATAAGGAAGGCAAAGAAGCAGATGTTTTAGTAGTGGACCCACCACGCAAAGGCTGCGATGAAGCGCTACTAAAGACAATTTTAGAGCAACGTCCTAAGCGAGTTGTTTATGTGTCCTGTAATCCAGCTACATTAGCACGTGACCTTCGAATTTTGGAGGATGGGGGCTATCAAACGCAGGAGATTCAACCTGTAGATATGTTCCCGCATTCAACGCATGTAGAGTGTGTCTCGCAACTCATTTTAAAGGAAGAGGCTGGAACATAACTAATTTGTCCTTTATGAAAGCCGGATAATTTTTAAATTTACAAAGCAATATAAACAAAAAACCCGAACTAATACGAAACACAGAATGAGCGTTTTGTAATATAGTTCGGGTTTTTTATTGGCTAAAATCCTTTTGTCCCAGCCTCTTTGTAGGAGGCTTTATGCTATTTCTAAGGGATAAACAAAGGTGTAGTGTATGTGGATTTTACCCTCGTGTGTACACGTAATCCGCTCAACTAGTGAATGAAGAATTTGCGGTGTCAGTTCATCTAATGAAAGAATGTCTTTTAACTTTTTGCCGATAGTAACTGCATAATTTTCATCTTTTATCAATGAGTTGAGTTTTCTTAGTTTGTAGTTCTTTGATTTTATAAACTGTTAGTTCGCGATACTCGACTAATTCTTCTCTTGAGATAATAGCATCAGTAAATAAATCGATGCAATTCAACTTCTTTTGCTTTTTAGTAGATTCAGCATGTAGTGAGATCAATAATTAAATATGTATACAATTATTAGTATATTGTTATGTTTATTGTAAATGGTTATTGTGTAAAAGTGTTTTAATTGTCATTTTTTTGTGGTTGTGCGCGATAAATCTTATAAAATATAGTAGATTTTAAAGTTGACATATAAAAAATGCAATATTATAATTATTTCAAACAATTAAATAAGCCTCACTTTTCCGATAGTGAGGTAGAGGCGCGACAGTTAACAGTACCTAATGGAGTCCGAGAAGATGAAGAAGTTAGGTAGAAGGAAGTGTCGCCGAAGTATGTGGTGAGTTCTCGCCATCATATACTGGGTCTGTAGCGAATAGTTGCAGGACTGTCTTCGTAAACATACGTGTTTATGAAGTTGTGCTATCTCTGTTTAGACAACAGTGGGAATTTTAAATGGTCGATTTATTTTAAGTTTTTAGCTTTAAATGAGTAGGTCATTTTTGTGTTAGACAGATTCTTTTGCACAAAGAGTCTGTTTTTTATTTGTCTATACATTTTGGAATTAGAGGTATTTTGGAGGAATTATTATGGAAAATACATCAACATTATATTATGAATTTTTGCCGACTGACGGTCAAAAAATAAACGTGAACCCAGATAAAACAGCATTACTAGTAGTAGACATGCAACATCAGTTTATTAGTCGAGACGGATTAGACGCGCAGGTTGCAAGAGAAAAGGGCATGTTTGATCAGTGGGAATACTTTTTTGATCGTATCGACAATTTAACGATTCCGAACAATAAAAAGCTTTTAGATTTTTTCCGTACTAATAAATTAGAAGTAACATTTGGTCGCATTGCTTGCCATCATAAAGATGGACGAGATCGTTCTCCTGTACAACGTCGCCCAGGATGGAACAATATTTTATTGCCAATCGGTGACCCAGGAGCGGAGATGGTGGATGAATTAAAGCCTCTTGATGACGAAATTGTTGTAAATAAAACGACAGATAGCGTATTAAGTGGTACGAATTATGAATTTTTACTGCGTAATATGGGCATTGAAACAGTAGTTTGTACAGGTGTTGTAACAGATCAATGTGTTGCTTCAACAGTGCGAAGCTTAGCTGACGCAGGCTTTGAAGTTATTTTAGTTGAAGATGCATGTGCAGCTGCAACGCAACAGCTTCATGATGCTGAAATTATGATTATGAATCAAATTTATTGCCAAGTGATGAGTACAGATGAAGTAATTGATCTAGTAACGGAAGAACTATCAAAACGCAAACCAGTGAATGTGTGAGAGGAAATGGACTATGAGTCAAACACCCAATGATCATACACCACAATTAAAGCGTGTTTTAACATTAAAAGATTTAGTCATTTATGGTATTGCCTTTATGACACCGATTGCGCCAGCTTATATTTATGGCTTTGCAGCAGAGTCTACAGGAGGGATGTTGCCATTAGCCTACTTGATTGCGATGGTTGCAATGATGTTTTCTGCATATAGTTACGGTCGAATGGCTGCTGTTTTTCCAAATGGAGGTTCAACTTATACATATACGCAGCGTGCAATCAATCCGCATTTAGGTTTTTTTGCAGGGTGGGCAATGTTTATGGATTATGTCTTAGTACCACTCATTGTATTTATGGTAGGTGCTTCATATGCGAATGCATTAATACCATCTGTTCCGTATTGGGTATGGGTGTTATTAATTGCAGGGATTATAACTACTATAAATATTCTAGGCATTGGCATCGCAGCAAAAACAAATCAAATCCTCGTTATATTTATGGGAATTGTAGTCGTTATTTTTGTGGTTTTTTGTGTGAAGTCAATTGTCGGTGGGGAAAGTGGTACGTCGCTCTTTACTGTTGTGCCGTTCTTCAACGATGAAAAATTCGTTATGTCTGCAATTATTTCTGGTGCAGCAATGGCCTGCTTCTCGTTTTTAGGGTTCGATTCGATTACAACTCTTTCTGAAGAGGCAGTCAATCCAAAAGATGATATTTGGAAGGCAGCTATTTTAGCTTGTTTAATTGGAGGACTTATTTTTATTGGGCAAGCGTATGTAGCTCAGCTCGTATGGCCTGATGTTACAAACTTTAGCTCAGCTGATACGGCTTTATTTGATGTAGCGGAAAAAGCAGGTGGTGCAGCTCTTGCAACTCTTTATACGGTTGCGATTATTGTATCGACAGTGACAGCTGGTTTAACAGGACAAGCAAGTGCATCTCGATTAATGTTTAGTATGGGGCGTGATGAGGTACTTTCGAAAAAGTTTTTCACACATTTACATCCAAAATATCAAACGCCGGTATACAATATTTTATTAATGTGTGTGATTAGTGTTTTAGGAGCGCTGTTTTTATCAGCAAATTTCGTAGCAGAATTAATGAACTTTGGAGGCCTGACGGGATTTATGTTTGTCAACTTGTCAGTGATCGTATATTACTTCTTCCGTAAAAAAGAAAAGAAAATAATTCGATATTTTTTAATTCCAGGGCTAGGATTTGGTATTTGTTTCTACTTATTTATTAATTTATCACCGATGACATTGAAGATAGGTTTTATCTGGCTTGCAATCGGTTTTATCTATGCTTTCATTACGACGAAAGGCTTCAAAAAGAAACCACCAACTTTTACGGATTTATAAAATACCGAAAAAGCTTAGAGTAAATTTCTAACATAAGTCAGTTATCTAGTATTGGTAATTTTTATCGATGTTAGATAGCTGATTTATTTTTTTTATAGGAATATCATATACGTAAGTAAAATACTCGGCCTTGGTATGGTGTTAGGTACTATACGATTAAATCTTGATATATTTAAAATTTAGTGATTTTATTATTGAATAAATAGTTTGCGTTTGTTTTATTAGAGCAATTTCTTTTTTTGCTAACGGTCTACTTGAGATTAAAAAAAAAGTGTTTGAACATACAAAAAATAGGCTAGGTTCTACTATGGTAGCACCTAGCCAATTACTTAAACCCACCAGTACCCATGTGTTGCCACATACACTCCACACATTGCGAGGCAGTTGCGAAACTTATATTAAAAAAATAGTTTTATCAAAAAAGGCAACGCTAAGATTAAACGTTGTCTTTTTTGATTTTAAGCATGCTCTCATATGTTGAGCCATTTAAAGTTGAACTAATAGAAAGAGTTTGATTTTTTCTCCTTAATCCATTCATGCACATCTATATCTAACAAATCATTACTTTCGATGGAAAAGCGGCAACCTCACCGTTCGAATCTTGAAGCTTACAGCCATAAGTATTTAAACCAATTTTCACTGTGTAGCAAGTGTACATTAATAATTAATTTAAAGAGCACTCCTTAATAAAATTCTCAAAAAAGACAGAGTGATTTACTTTGTTTCTCTGCATCATCTCAGGGTGCCATTGAACACCAACTATAAATCTCTCACCTGGAATTTCAATAGCCTCAATGACACCATCTTCAGCTTTTGCAGCTACTACTAAATTTTCCCCTAAATCTTTAACTGCTTGATGATGGAAACTATTGATTCCTATACTTTTACTTCCGAAAATTTTTGAAAGTCTACTGTTTGTCTCAATATTTGCTATTTGAGATACATTGTCGATAGGGTATGACAATAAGAAGTGCTCATTCTCTGTGACACCATTTTTAACAAGATCTTGATGTAATGTGCCACCAAGAGCTACGTTCAGCATTTGACAACCTCTGCAAATTCCTAATATAGGAATTTGATAGTTTTCCAATGCAGATTTGATTAGTACTAAATCTGCATGGTCTCTTTTCACAGAAACCTCTCCAACAGCACTTGAAGGTATTTCGTTATAACAAAGTGGGCTCACATCATTTCCGCCAGTAAAAATAATTCCATCTAGCTTCCCAAGAATCGGAAGGATTGTTTCTGGATTTTCAACGACTGGCAAAATCACTGGAATCCCTCCAGCTTTCTCAATTGCTTGAATGTAGTCATCTGCAAGAAGTTGCCATTCCTGGCTTGGTGCACCAAGATGAGACACAACTCCAATCTGTCCATTTGGACTAAAGCTACAAGAAATTCCGATAATAGGTTTTTTCATAAAACTTCCTTCTTTCAATTTAATGTGTAAGTTATGCTGCAATAGTATTGCTAGGCTTTTTAATGAATATTTTGTAAATGATAGTTCCCGCAATAAAACCTATGATCGCCGGTATCAACCATGTGAAACCTTGAGAACCGAATGGTATCTTTGCCACAAATGAGTTAAAGGCATCTGATTTAATACCCATTGCATTAAATGCATCATTTAAACTAAAGATGAATGTAAAACATGCTGTTCCAATATAAGACCCTCTATTTGGTATATACTTTCTACACAATCCTAAAATAACGAGTATAATCGAAATTGGGTACAGAGCAAGGAAGATAGGCGCAGCAGCTGAAATAAGTGCATCCACTTTAACATTTGCAAAAATTGCACTTATTATTGTATTAATAGCCACCCAAATAGTATAAGGAATTTTATTCTTTGTTAGGTCTGTCAAGAAGTCACTAGTTGCACTTGTTAATCCAATTGCTGTAACTACGCAAGCTAGTAAAACACATAGTGCAAGTAGTGTCAGGCCGCCTTGCCCCATCAATTTTTTCATCAACTCTACTAACAAACTAGTTCTTTCAATATTATTGTTTGAAATTACTTGGCTACCAGATGCTCCAAGATAGAGCAATCCTCCGTAAATTACGAAAAGCCCAAGACCTGCAATGGCAGAAACATAAATTGTAATTTTCTTCAATTCTTTTCCAGCGTATCCTTTGGCACGGATCGCTGCGATGATAATATTTGAAACGAGCAACCCAGTCAATACATCGGCTGTTTGATAGGATTGAACAAAGGCATTCAAAAATGGTTGCGATAAATTTGTTGAAATTGGACTCCCAATAGGAGAAAAAATGGCAACTAAAACGATAACTAGCAGCAATCCAAATTTAAAAGGTGTGAAGAATTTTCCTATTGTATCAATAACCTTTGCTTTGTTAGCAGAAACTAAAAACACAATAGCAAAGAAAATGATGCTGAACAAGACTGTAGAAAAATTAGGGAAAAATGGTTGAATAGCAACTTCATAACTAGTTCCAGCAGTTCGCGGAACATTGATGAAAGTTCCAATGACTATCATGATGAGTGTACAAAACACTTTATAAAACCAAGGTGCTATCGGTTTAGTTAAGTCAGCGAATGTTCCTCCGCTGTTTGATACAGCTACAATTCCTAATACCGGTAAAATTACACCTGTAAGTGTCATACCAAGTAACGCCGGAACCCATTCTGTTCCCGATGTAAAACCAATAAAGGGTGGGAAAATAAGATTTCCTGCTCCAAAAAATATTGCAAATGTGGCAAATCCAATAATAATACTGTCCATTAAAGTTTTATTCTTCATAATTCTCTCCTAGGTTAACTCATTTTAATGAAAACTCCGACTATTCAAAATTTAGCCATTTACAATATGTGTTTCTAACTCTTTAATCGCTTGGCTAATGTCTTTAGATTTAATTGCCTCAAGTATTTGTTCATGTTCCTTTATATATCTAGAAATTTGATATTCTTTTCTGCGAAAATAATATGGGTTACTAAATAATCTTTCTCGAATATTAGTAAGTGTTTGAATAAATAAGGAGTTTCCATAAACTTCAGTAAGTTGAAGATGAAAGGCAGAGTCCAATTTCAAAAATTGAATTATATCATTGTGTTCAACACACTTTTTCTGTTCTTGAATGATTTCTTCAAGTATCTCAATTTGTTCCGCAGTCACCAATGTAACTATTTTTGGTATGATAAAAGTTTCTAACGCCAATCGCATTTCATACATTTCTTCTAGTTCATGAACATTCAGTCCTATAATTTGAATGCCATGGTTTGAAATAATTTTTACAAACCCTTCATTTTGTAACCTTTGTAAAGCAGTCATTATCGGTGTTCTACTTATTCCTAGCTCAGCTGCTAACTGATTTTGGGAAGTGAAACCGCTTTCTAAAAAATCCCCTCTAATAATTTTGTTTTTAATTTCATGATACGCTGTTTCTTGAAGTGTTTTTCCTTTCAAAGAACATCCCTCCCCTAATTTACATTCAACTTACATGTAAGTTGAATGTAAGATAAATGCTATAATACTCTGATTATTTAGAAATGTAAATGGCTTTTTTGTGGGAAAACTATCTAACCTGCAATTAATTTTAAAGTACCTTCGGGATGGAGAAAAAAAGATTGGTGGTGGCAGTACAGGTGGATATGAATGGGTTAATCCTAAGGACACTCATCAGAAAATAAAATTTATGAAGTGTTACAACGCTGGATCAAATGGGAAATAAAGAAACTGGCAAAGGGGATGTTACTGGTATCTTTGGTGCCTGTAGGGAAGGATACAGATGGACAAATATTGCATCAGATGGCTTAAAGGCTTCATTGTAGATTGTCCCACGCGAAACCTTGAGTTTTCGCGCAAGCTCGCTCCTATTTGTAACTCCAGCGTTCAAGTAGCCTTGAAGTTCTCCATGTTGAAACTATGTAAGGCGTGGTTTCTTATTCTGTGTTTTTATGATATCCTGTTCTAGCATCGTATTCGAAATCCCTTCTTATTGATTGGTGTTGGAGCCTCAATAATACACGATTTCGCGTACGATGTTTTTATTTTTCTAAAGTGTTCAACTTGATTCTACTATTCGCCGAATTATAATAGATTAAAAAAAGACATTCCCTTAATGGAAATGTCTAAGGTTTATATTCTTCTCCACTCTCAATATAATTTGCAACAAAGGCAAAAGCAGTATCTAAAGTATGAATGTCAAAGTTATCTTTTCGTTGGTGTCGATCTCCAGGAACATGATGATGATGATGGGGTTCAGAATTCACTTTATATTTCTCAGGTGTATTTGAATCGTCATGAGGTTCATTTTCCCAGGCAGAGATATGATTATAGATAACGCCTTGTTTTGGAATAATCCTTTTCCAAGAATAATGATATTCCTTCACATAACCATTTTCATCATACTTTTCAGTAGCATGCAAACCCGTTATTCCATGAATTGGATGTTCTTTTAGTGGAAATAAGACAGATAGTTTGTTAGATGTTCGTTTAATACTGGCGAAAATAGAATCCCGTTCCCGTAAATTAGGATAATTCGTTAGTAAGTGGCTATACTTCTTCGAAATTTCCAGAATATCTGCAGGAAGAAGGAGTTCAGCCTTTGTATTATTTGTCACCAGGTTCTGTCGATCCTATTAACTTTGAAATTAGGGTTTCTTTCTCTTCTTCTAAATCTCGCCACTCAAAATAATCACTTGGGTCATCTAACTCATTGATATTACAATCAATAAAGGCTTCATCGCATTTCTTTTTCTTGTACTTTAATTGAAACTCCAGTAATTCTTGATTAATCTCTTGTATTCGATCATGAGGTGTTTGTTTACGCATTTTCTTTTCTTGATATAACATTTGCATCTTTATTGAATAAAAAGAATCTTTCCATATATCTATAGAATGTTTTGGGATTTTATTATGGTTTTTTGTATCAACACATTCTAATCCTTGTTTAATGTATTTATTCAACGTTACAGTCGAAATACCTAATTCTTTTGCCACCTCATTTGGTTTAAGTAAGTAATCTTCACGATATAAAAAATGAATTTCTTTACCTCCTAATTGGTAATACCAATATTCAAAATCAATTTTTAATTTCCCAAATTCAAGATCTGAAAGAGGAAGCGTTAGGTCATAAAATCGATCTAACCATTCAGAAAGATTCTCATGGTTTTTTACAGAGGTGATATAATCTTCTTTGAAATCTAATGATTCAATAGATATGCCTATTAAACGATCTTTAAAGCTACTCAGCATTGTGACGAATAATTGATTAAATATAAAACTTGTTTCCTTTGCAATTTTAGATTTGTTGTGGCTACTGTAGGCTTCGGCGATATCTTTTTTAGTTTCTTCATATATAGCTGTACTCATAATTATCACACCCTTTCACCTCCATTGTAAATTCGTGTTAATGAAAAGTCAAAATCATTAATTAGCGATTTTGGATTTTTGATAATTAAGTTTATTCATTGCCAATTAAAATAATTCTTAAACATGGAGATTTTGTCACCTCGACATTTAAGTATAGGGTAATCCCGAAGTAAAAAATAAGCATACCTTTTCGGTACGCACGACGAATGTTCAACTATCTGTCAAGTCTATGGGTTCATTTTAATAATAGCGCCCCCTGATAAACAGCTGGGCGCTATTTGACGCTTACAATTAAACATTGCCGATTTTCGCAATAGTTTTTCACAAATTATAAATTCCAAATATACTTTTGTTTGATAATAAGTTATTAAGCATGATATAAGTGTAAATGAAGTGGAACATTCGGCGTTATATTGTTTGATCGAGAGTTTAAAGTTGTATCCATAGTGAGAGGATTTGAGTTTGAAAATGATAGATAATTTTTGGCGTGATTTACCACGACCATTTTTTGTACTTGCACCAATGGAAGATGTGACAGATGTTGTTTTTCGTCGCGTAGTAAGTGAAGCAGGTCGACCGGATGTATTTTTTACAGAGTTTACAAACTCGGATAGCTATTGTCATCCAGAGGGCATGAAAAGTGTGCGTGGCCGTTTGATTTTCACAGAAGATGAACAGCCAATGGTGGCACATATTTGGGGAGATAATCCCGAATATTTCCGTCAAATGAGTATTGGCATGGCAGAGCTAGGATTTAAAGGGATCGATATTAATATGGGCTGCCCTGTACCGAATGTGGCATCGAGAGGGAAAGGTAGTGGTCTTATTTTGCGTCCAGATGTTGCGGCAGAACTTATTCAAGCAGCAAAAGCGGGCGGACTGCCTGTCAGCGTGAAAACACGACTTGGCTTTAAAGAGGTAAATGAGTGGGAGGAGTGGCTAACGCATATTTTAAAACAGGATATTGCGAACCTTTCTATTCATTTACGTACAAGAAAGGAAATGAGCCAAGTAGATGCGCATTGGGAGCTAATTCCGGAAATCAAAAAATTACGTGACCGTATCGCACCAAATACGCTACTAACGATCAATGGTGATATTCCTGACCGTCAAACTGGGCTACAGCTTGCTGAACAATATGGCATTGATGGCGTTATGATCGGGCGCGGTATTTTTAAAAATCCTTTTGCTTTTGAAAAAGAGCCAAAAGAGCATAGCAGTAAAGAGTACCTTGATCTTTTAAGATTGCAGCTTGATCTTCAAGATCAATATGCGGAAGTACTACCACGTTCCATAACAGGGCTTCATCGCTTTTTCAAAATTTATGTCAAAGGATTCCGTGGAGCTGGTGAATTAAGAAATCAATTGATGAACACGAAATCAACAGATGAAGTGCGTGCATTGCTTGATAACTTTGAATCAAACGATGTTGATTGACGAAGGACGGTAAATAGAAAAGAGGGGCAAATGAACCCCTCTTTTTTGTTACCTAATTCAGTTTTGTAAAGTACCTTATCTCTTCCTTATCAGTATAAAAGCCGACAGATTCGTATAGAGATAAGGCTAATTTATTTGTAGTTAGTACCATGAGATTAGCTTTTTGTAGCTGATGAGACTTTGTTATAACTAACAAAAAACTACTAATGAACATAAATAGTTTCCCATCATAGGGCTATCTATTTGTAAAGCATCAAGTACTAGACATTGTTTCAATTGACATATCGGGAAATATCGATATTCTCAACTTTCTAAGTGCTGAGGTAATTTGTTCTACTATAAAGCATTGCTTTTTCAATCATAATCTTATAGAATGTAGAACGATATAAATGAACGAAATAAATTTCCTTTAATACGGTCCAGAGAGGCTGAAAAGGGCTACATGATATTTTTTTAGCTAACAATATCTTTGTTTTCGCATGCCCTTTTTGTCCTCTGTGACAAAAAGGGCTTTTTTATATTCATTCAGCAGAAGGTTCCCACCTTTGAAGGTGGTGAGATGAATGCAGATGTGGTTCCTTTTTAGTGGGTGTCCCAATACCTGCTGAATGAATATAAAGCCTCCGGCGGATGTCACGGATTTTGAATTGTGCCTGCACAATTCAAAATCCGGACGCAATTACGCCAAGGCGAAATTGATTTATATACATCTTTTAAAGGGAGTCCCGTGAGGCTTCAAAAGAGAATGGACAAGAATTGTATAATCCATTCCCTCGAATAGGCTAAAAGAGATTTTAACTTCTTTCAGCAGAGTCTCCTACCTTTATAGGTGGTGAGATGAATGCGGGTTTAAGTTACTTTTCAACGGGTGTCCAAACATCCGCTGAAATAGAGGAACTCAGTCTTAGAACGCCACGTCCTGTGGCAACGACTGAGTGACCAACATCACGTTGGCCCAAGCCTCCGGCGGATGTCACGGAGATCGGAAAGGAGTTCTAAAAGGATGTTAGCCTAAAACCATCGCATCCATGCGATAACGGCTAACTGACCTGCATCACGCAGGCCTAAGCACAAAGCCGATTCCGGACGCAATTATGCCGAGGCATAATTGATCAATCAACAAGAAACTGGAGGATTGTAAGAATGGATTATCGTAAGAAAACAGTGGTAGCATCAGTAGCTGGTTTAACGTTGGAAGGAATGGACATTATGTTTATCTCCTTTGCGATGACAATGATTATTTCGGAATTTAACATTGATCTCGCAACGGGTGGGCTCATTTCTTCCGTAACGAATATTGGTATGCTGTTGGGCGGTATTATTTTCGGGGTTTTAGCTGATAAGTATGGGCGGGTAAAAGTATTTACTTACACCGTCTTGTTGTTTGCGCTTGGTACAGCTTTAACTGGATTAGCAACAAATATTGAACAAATTTATATTTATAGATTTATTGCAGGTCTTGGTGCAGGTGGCGAATACGGCATTGGTATGGCTCTTGTTGCCGAGGCTTGGCCGAAGAATAAGCAAGGAAGAGCCTCTTCATATGTTAGTGTAGGTGCTCAATACGGAGTTATTTTAGCAGCGTTACTAAGTGCCGTTATTCTTCCGACTTTAGGATGGAGAGCTTTATTCTTTGTTGGAGTGTTACCTGTCATTTTCGCATTCATTGTGCGAAAAAATCTTGAGGAATCACCAGAGTGGCTGGCTGCTCAGAAAAATAAAAAAATAAACAAGCAACATGAAAAAGGTAAGTTGGCGCAACTATTTGAAACGCCTCGAACTTCGATGACGACAATGTCATTAATCGTTATGGCAACTGTTCAAATTGCTGGTTACAATGGCTTAATGATTTGGTTGCCATCTATGCTGCAAAAATCTCAAGGTCTATCCGTTTCAAGCTCGGCACTATGGACAATTAGCACAGCAGTTGGCATGATTATCGGGATGCTAACATTTGGACGATTTATGGACCGATTTGGCGCAAAGCGTGCTTTTGGTTTCTTTTTACTTGCTTCAGCATGTGCAGTGTTTTTATACTCCTACGCCACAGGAAGTGTTGCAATATTGTTAGGTGGTGCGATTGTCGGCTTCTTCTCAAACGGCATGTTTGCAGGGTATGGAGCTTTAATTAGTAGTTTCTATCCTGTGCAAATTCGAAGTACAGCTACAAATACGATTTTTAACTTCGGTAGAGCAATTGGAGGATTTTCACCGATCTTTGTCGGTTATATTCTTCAAAGTTATGATATGACGGTCGTAATGATCTATTTAGCAGCCTTATATTGCATTTCCTTTATCGTGATGCTGACTCTAAAAGGGGCAAGCAAGTCTTTACAAACGGTTGAAATAAATTAATTCAAACATGAAAGAACGAATTCCAATTTAAAAAAGGGATTCGTTCTTTTTAAATTTATGATTATAATAAACCTTTTGAACGTTTTTCAGCCATTTCTACGAGGCGTTTTGTTATTTCTCCTCCGACTGAACCGTTTGCACGAGAAGAGGCTTCTGGCCCTAATTGTACATTAAATTCTTGTGCGATTTCATATTTCAATTGATTAACAGCTTCATGTACACCAGGAACTAGAAGTTTATTTGAACTACGATTAGCCATTTATCTCACCTCCTTGTGATTAGAATGGTCGAGAGTTAGCTAATCATACATGTTAAAAAATAAAATGCACATTCTAAATACTATAGTAAAGTAACTTTTGGAAAGCTAACTAAAATTGTGAATGTCTCTGCTATAATAGAGTAATGCTTCAATTTAGAGGATATGATTGTTAGAAGCGCTTTGACAGTTAAAATGGAGGTTTTTTAAATGACGAACAATGATATTTTAATTCGTTTAAGATATGCATTAGATATCAAAAATAAAGATATGGTTAAAATTTTTAACCTAGGTGGCATGGACTTTACGAAGGAAGAAGTATTGAACATGCTTATTAAAGTTAATGATGAGGAAGAAGCACCAGAAGAATACATCAAATGTAATAATAAAATGATAGAAGCTTTTTTAAATGGATTTATTACATTTAAACGAGGACCACAAAAGCCTAAGCCTGGTCAGTCACAAGAGCCACTACCTGTTTCAGGTAAAGAAAGCCCTAATAATATGCTGTTAAAGAAAGTGAAGATCGCGTTAGCCTTAACGAGTGAGGAGATGCTCGATATTCTATATGATGGAGGCGTTAGCGTTTCGAAAGGCGAATTAGGTGCCATTTTAAGAAATCCAAGTCATCGTAACTATAAAGAATGTGGCGATCGCTTTGTGAGAAATTTTTTAAGAGGGCTGACAGATAAATATAGAGAATAAAATGGATCAACTCTTGATTAAAAAGTTGCGTGAGGTCTGAGGCATAACCTTTCGAAACGTTCTCTTTGAATTGTCAAGTGTAAATTTTGGTGAAGAGCTAATGAATTAATGGTTAAAAAAGCAGCTGCAATTTAGCAGCTGCTTTTTTGTGAATTTTTTTACGTAAATCTCTCCTTTAAGATAAAAATATTCTATTAAAAGCATTCTTTTCTTAGTTGAATGTAGTTGACAATTTGTGACCGAATTGTGTACACTGAAATTGACATAAAGTTGTCACAAAGAGGAAAAATAAATGTTCACGAACAGAGGGGTGCTTTTATGTTTAGTTTAAACATTTTATTAGTTGCTATCGCATGTGTTACTATCCCACTTGTTGTTGCTTCAGTGATGTTAGACATTTTTTATGCAGAAAAGAAACAAGTTCGTTTTTCATTACGCCGTACATCTATGTGGTATTCCTGTATGTTTGCTTTATCATTCATACCGTCAGTCTTATACATGACACTAACTAAATAACTATCTTTCATATGAATAATCATTTAGGGGTAATTGATTATTCAAAATTATAGTAACAGCTACAATATTGCTTTGTAGCTGTTTTTAACTTTTTTCAGAAATAGAGGAACTCAGTCTAAGAACGCCATGTCCTGAGGCAGTTTTTCTGTGCGACAGCGACAACAACAACACACGACTGAGTGTCCAACATCGTTGGCCTAGGCGTAGTATCTCATACAAAAAAGTTTCTGTAATCTCAGAAGAACTGTCCGCATTTTCTCAGGAAATTACAGCAGGAGTTATGGAAACAACGATGCTTGCTAATAAGGCTGCAAAGGCAACAGAAAGTGTTGTAGAGCGTGCGGTGGAACAGGAAAGCAACAATTAAGATATCCTCCATTCTATTTTAAAACTGAATAAAATGGCAGAAGAACTTGAAAAATCCGTTTCAAAGTTTGATGTAAATGTTAGAAACGCAGATAATTAATTCCCATAGAAATTAAGAATGAAAAGATAATCGTTAGAATAAAATTTCTATTAATATGGATGAAATAATCCTATCGATTATCTTTTTGAGGGTGGGATATAGATGAAAACCTTTTTTCTTATATTTCTAGGGATGATCTATTTATTACTAGCAAAGTCAGTCGAAACGGCTATATTTAGTAAGGTCTATTTATTAATTGGTTTAGGATTAGTAATAGTAGGAATTATTCGTTATGTTAAAGAACGATATATCTATATCAATACATTAAATGAAATGAAAGAGGCAAGTGAGGTGGAGCTTTTGGCTATCCCTCATACACATTGCATCATCTCAAATGATTGTTTAAGTGCTTTATTATTAAATGAACCTACAAATACACTTTTCCTCGTAAGTAGAGAAAATTTAGAAGAAGATTTGATAAAAAAAGAAATTCCATTCAATAAAATATATGAAGTTGCTATAGTAGAGGACGAAATGTATATTGCAAGGACTAGCAATAACTTCATAAGTGGTTCATTACTGAGTGAAGAACTGGATATAGAAGAGGAATTAGATGAAGAAGACCCTGAGTATAACACTGTATCTCAATTGACGTTGAAAATTGTAGCTGATAACTTATCTGATCCTATTCTAGAATATGCTTTTATGGATAACAGTGAGCCTATATCAAGAGAAGAGGATGAGTATCAAGAAGCGCTTGAGTTATGTGAGGAATGGTTTCAGAAGATCAGTGTTATTATCAAACGTTATGAGCTTGAAAGGGTACCAATTAGACATTGGCAATAAAATTGTAGAAAAAAGCAATCTCGAACGTAATGTCGAGATTGCTTTTTTTACTTCTAGGATAATCTAGCGTGATGATTCGGTATCGTGTCAAAGTGATACGTACCTAAATTTTAAATTGCTGTAATTGGATATTTAGCTCTTCAGCCATACTAGCAAGCAGATTTGCACTCCTTGAAATTTCCTCCATAGTAGCGGCAGTTTCCTCTACAGTTGCAGTTGTTTGTTCTACGCCAGCCGCAGACTCTTGAGAAATAGAAGCCATTTCATCAACGGAGGCATTGATAGACTCGGAATTTTGAGCAACTGTATTTAGATTGCTTGAAATGGTATTTATGTTAAGAATCATGTCCTCAACTGCTTCCGAAATTTGTTCAAATGTTTCATTTGTTTGATTAAGTTGTGTTGTTCCTCTTTTTACTTCCTCATAGCCGGATTGTAGGGCAGTTGTTACATTGCCAGTTTCACCTTGAATGCGGTTGACGATAGTTGAAATATCAGTGACAGAGAATTGCACTTGTTCAGCAAGCTTACGAACTTCATCGGCTACAACTGCAAAACCTTTACCGTGTTCTCCTGCACGAGCTGCTTCGATGGCAGCGTTTAAGGCAAGTAAATTTGTTTGATTTGAAATATCATCAATGACAGAAACAAGCTTGGAAATTTCAGCAGACTGCACATTTAAGCCTTCAACTTTTTTCACTGAATTTAAAACAATTTCATTGATAGCTGCCATTTGTTGTGTTGATTGTATCATTAAGTCTTTACCAGTTGTTGTTAGTTTTTGTACATGACTTGAATGCTCTTTTAATTCAATGCCTTCCTGTGTTGTATCATGAATACTACGCTGGAAAGAAGCCATTGTTTCGGCTAAATCACCTGCTGTAGAAGCTTGCGTTTCTGTGCCAGAGGCTAACTCCTGCATAGTCACAGTAATTTGTTCTGTACCAGATTGTACTTCATTAGAAGATTGGGCCAGCTCTTCGCTACTAGCTGCTACTGTTTCAGAAACAGCATGGATTGATCCTATCGTTTGCTTTAGTTTTTCATTCAGATCATTGGCAGAAAGCATTAATTGACCAATCTCATCACGATGAGTTATTGGAAGTAGTTCATGTTGTAAATTACCATCCGCTAATTCGCTCATGCGCTTTGAGACAATCGTAATAGGCTTAGAAATATTGCCAGCAGTGACAATGGCGATTACGATACCTGCGATCGTCAACACAATGCTAACAATCAGTCCAACTGTTTTATTTCTTAAACTTGTGGATACTACGTCATCACCTATCTTAGTGATGGCATCGGAGCGTTTATTGGCTAAGTCTTCATAACCAATACGAACTTCAGATACAAGATTATTCATAGCTGTTAAATTTTTTAATGCTAAATCTTTATCACCTTTTTTATAAACATCGAATACTTCGGTATTTACGCGATTGCTCCATGTACGTGCCATTTCTACTAGCGCCTCACGCTCAGGCGTATTTACGTATTTCTCCACAATACTATTGTTTTCCTCAGCAATTTTACGATATTCATTAAAAGTTTCTATGTATTTTTCTTCACCAGATACAACATAACTTAATGCTGCAGAGAGACGAACGCTCATAGACATTGCTAAATTTTTACTTGCAGTTAAGACGATTAAATCTTCTTTCACTAAACCTTCTGCTTGTTTTTCCATCTTATTATTAGAAACGTAAGTATAGGCTGTAAAACAAACAACTAATACTAATAAAAGAAGAAATGCACTTAATATTCGAGCTTTAAGTGTTTTAAACTGAAAAATACCTTTCATCTTTTCCCACCCTTTGCTAATTTTCAATGGTCTTTAAATTGTTATAGTACAAATATTATTTTATAACTAAATCTGTATATAAATAAACTTTTTTTATGGGAAAATGAAAAATGGTTTTTTAGTACAATAACATTTTGATGTTAACGAGGGAGGTAGTTAAAAATATGTGTCTTTAGTACAATTATGAAATTTTTTTATTTGCTTTATGTATTTTTTCCTACTTAATGAAAAAAGCACTTGCTGCAAAAATGCACCAAGCGCTCAAATGTATTATTGTTTCGCTTTTTTTGCAATTCGTTCCCATTGTAGTAATGATGGATATGGATCAAATGCCCATTCTGTACGTCCATTGAACTTATATATACCGTAGTGAAGATGGGGAGGGAATTTTCCGGACGTCCCTTCTTTACCGTAGCCAGAGCTACCAACATAACCGAGAACAGTTCCAGGTTCGACAAGGTCTCCTACTTTAATCTTTTTATTATAACTACCAAGATGGGCATAATAATGATACGAATTATGATTATCTCGAATTCCTATGCGCCAACCACCAAATTGGTTCCACCCCTTTATTTCCACTACACCATAGGAGGTAGAAATCACTGGAGTACCATAGCTAGCGAAAATATCTGTTCCTTCATGAATACGGCGTCCACCCCAGCCCCTATTGGCACCCCATGTACTCCGATAGCTGTAATCGTAATTGGTGGGTATTGGGAATGTGTGGGCATCGAGTTCAGTTGTTTTGAAATGACTATACATTTTGGAAATGGTGAAGATTTGATTTACGGCCTGTTCACTTCCGTAATATTCCCATAAAGCTAATTTAAAGTCCTCATCAGTTGTTCCAAATTTACTTAAAAAAGTAGCCATGGAGAATATGATATCGACATCATCCTTAGGACTAGCAACTCCATCACTATTGCCATCTAGCCCCATTCCTCCAAAGTAACTAATTGTGTCTGGGCGAGTATCATCTCTTACAGGATTTAAAGCACCTGACCAATATTCATCAGAAAATTGAATGGCAATGGTACCATCCCGTTTCGGAATATCTTTACGAACTGATTGCAAATTGCGCTCATATTGGTCAATGGCTGCTAAGAAATGCCACGGAATGAGTAATTCGTCAAATTGTACATAATAGGCCATACGTTGCTGAACAATTTCTTCTTGGGTAGGTTCTTCTTTTGCTAAAGCAACAGCGGGGAGAGTAAAGCTCCATAAAAACATCCATGATAAAAGGAATATAAAATGGCGATTCAATAATGGACCTCCTTTCTAACGTTAGAATAACCGAAATTTTTTTCTTCATTCAGCACTTTTTGTGGGAAAATAAAGCGGTAGAAATGAGCAATTTTTGTGAAAAACGGCGCATAACGTAGGGTTGATTTCCGTTCCGGCTGGACGCTTTGTAGCTGCCGCTTCGCTTTCGCTACAGATAAAACATTTGTTGTTGCTGTCGCTACGCTTTCGCACAGAGCAGAGCTTCCTGGGGGCGTCCGATGAGCCGCTTCGTTGCTGCCGCTACGTTAGCACTACGCTTTCGCACAGAAAACATCCGCTTCGCTGCAGGGTCTCGGGCCAACACGATGTTGGTCATGAAGGCGTTATCACAGGATGTGATGATTTTAGCCTTAGTTCCTCTATTCGCTGATCCCCGAGGAGTCGCCCAGTCTCCACTCCAATCAACTTATTCTCATGGAATATCTTTTAACAAATGTCAACCTAACTTTGGTAATGAGCCATTAAAACGTCAGGTGAAACGAGTAAGTTTAAACGCATTCTTTTTGATTTGCTTTAAATTCCTTTATTCTGTAGGAAAAAATTATTGTCAATAAGAAGAAACTTCGACATTGAAAAAGTATTGGGTATCATAATGTCATTTCCTTCATACTATGTTATAAATCAAGCCCTGAATGGAGGGAAGGCTATCAACATTTTAGATAAAGTGAAAAGCTATCGCGAAGAAGAAAATCAACTGAAGTGGGAAGGTACATTTGCAGATTACTTAAACATCATCAAGGAAAGACCTGAAGTTGCTCAAACAGCCCATTCACGCGTCTACAATATGATCAAAAGTAGTGGTGTAGAGGAACGCGATGGGCAAAAAATGTATGAATTTTTTGGGCAAGAAATTTTTGGGCTTGAAACAGCAATTGAAAGACTGGTGGAGGAATATTTCCATCCGGCAGCACGAAGATTGGATGTTAGAAAACGTATTTTGTTATTAATGGGACCAGTAAGTGGTGGTAAATCCACAATAGTGACCTTGTTGAAACGCGGACTTGAGCAATTTTCGCGAACAGATGAAGGCGCAGTTTTCGCCATTAAGGGATGTCCAATGCATGAGGATCCTCTACATTTAATTCCACATCATTTGCGTAATGATTTTTATGAAGAGTATGGTATACGAATTGAAGGAAGCTTATCGCCTTTAAATACGATGCGTCTTGAAAAGGAGTATGATGGACGTATTGAAAATGTGATGATTGAACGTATTACTTTTTCTGAAGACAAACGTGTGGGCATAGGAACATTTACGCCATCAGATCCAAAATCACAGGATATTGCAGATTTAACAGGTAGTATTGATTTCTCAACAATTGGAGAATTTGGTTCAGAATCTGACCCTCGTGCTTATCGTTTTGACGGTGAGCTAAATAAGGCAAACAGGGGTATGATGGAATTCCAAGAAATGTTAAAGCTAGATGAAAAATTCTTGTGGAATTTATTATCTTTAACGCAGGAAGGTAATTTTAAAGCAGGGCGATTTGCATTAATTAGTGCAGATGAGTTAATTGTTGCACATACAAACGAAACAGAATATCGTTCATTTATTTCAAATAAAAAGAATGAGGCGTTACATTCACGTATTATTGTCATGCCGATTCCGTATAACTTAAAAGTTAGTCAGGAAGAATTGATTTACGAAAAAATGATTAAAGAAAGCGATATGGCACATGTTCATATTGCGCCACATGCATTGAAGGCCGCAGCAATCTTTTCGGTTCTAACAAGACTGGAAGTACCGAAAAAACAAGGTGTGGATCTTATAAAAAAAATGCGACTGTACGACGGAGAAAATGTGGAGGGATTTAATTCCGTTGACTTAGAGGAGCTGAAAAAAGAGTTTCCGAACGAAGGCATGAACGGTATTGATCCACGGTATATTATTAATCGTATTTCTTCTGCTATTATCCGAAAAGAGATACCATCTATTAATGCATTAGATGTTCTGCGTGCACTAAAGGATGGGCTTGACCAGCATGCTTCTATTTCTCAGGAAGATCGAGAAAAATATATGAACTATATTGCAGTTGCTCGAAGAGAATATGATGAAATTGCCAAGAATGAAGTGCAAAAAGCTTTCGTTTACTCGTATGAAGAGTCTGCAAAAACATTAATGAATAATTATCTTGATAATGTTGAAGCGTTTTGTAATAAAAATAAAATTTTCGATCCTTTGACTGGTGAGGAAATGAATCCAGATGAAAAATTAATGCGCTCTATTGAGGAGCAAATTGGCATTTCGGAAAATGCGAAAAAAGCATTCCGTGAGGAGATATTAATTCGTATTTCTGCTTATGCTCGAAAAGGTAAGCGTTTTGACTATAATTCTCATGAAAGATTACGAGAAGCCATCCAGAAGAAACTATTTGCGGATCTTAAGGATGTCGTGAAAATTACAACATCCTCAAAAATGCCGGATGAATCACAGTTGAAGAAGATTAATGAGGTTGTGGCAAGACTTGTTGATGAGCATGGCTATAATACAACATCTGCAAATGAATTATTGCAGTATGTAGGTAGTCTGTTAAATCGTTAGTGGCTTTGACCTATTCAGTGGAAATTATAAGACTATTGATAGGAGTGAATAGGAGTGTCCCATTTTAGGGCACTCCTTTTATCTTCATTCACTTATTTTTTACCGTAAGTGAAGTAACCACGAAGTGTAATTGATTTCTTTAAAAAAGTTCAAGAAAGCGAATGACTAGCATAGTATAGAAAAAGCGAATTTGATAGATGGGTGAGGATAAAAATGACTGAAAACGAAAATAAACGTTTTGCCATTTCTCAGGAAAATTGGTCCCTCCATCGTAAAGGGCACCAGGACCAGCAACGGCATATGGAAAAAGTAAAAGATGCTATTAAGAATAATTTACCCGATTTAGTTAGTGAAGAAAGCATTGTCATGTCCAATGGTCGTGAGGTTATTAAAATTCCTATACGTTCACTTGATGAATATAAAATTCGATATAACTATGATAACTCCAAGCATGTTGGGCAAGGGCAAGGGGACAGTAATGTAGGTGATGTGGTTGCGCGTGATGCCAGCAGAGGCGATCAGGCTAATGGTAAAGGAAAAGAAGCTGGTGACAAGCCAGGCCAGGATTATTATGAAGCTGAAGTAAGCATTGAAGAGGTTCAAAATGTGTTATTTAACGAGCTTGAGCTACCAAACCTACAGCAGAAAGAAAAAGCGGATATTAAAACCGAAAAAATTGAGTTTAATGATATTCGGAAAAAAGGTTTAATGGGAAATGTCGATAAAAAGCGCACAATCCTCAATGCGATAAAGCGTAATGCTATGCAAGGGAAACCAGAAATTACACCGATTCACAATGAGGACCTGCGTTTTAAAACGTGGGATGAAGTGGAAAAACCTGAATCGAAGGCAGTGGTCCTTGCCATGATGGATACAAGTGGCTCGATGGGCTCATTCGAAAAATATTGCGCTAGGAGCTTTTTCTTTTGGATGACAAAATTTTTGCGCTCTAAATATGGAACAGTGGAAATTGAGTTTATTGCACATCATACCGAGGCAAAAGTAGTAACAGAAGAGGAATTTTTTACGAAGGGAGAAAGTGGTGGAACGATTTGTTCATCTGCCTATATAAAGGCATTGGAACTAATTCGGGAAAAGTATAACCCTGCTCGTTATAATATTTATCCAGTACATTTTTCAGATGGTGAAAATATATCAATGGATAATGAAAAGTGCTTAAAGCTAGTGGGAGAGTTAATGGATGTATCAAGCATGTTTGGCTACGGTGAAGTCAATCAGCATAACCGCTTTTCAACACTTATGTACACATACAAAAAATTAGATGACCCTAAATTTAGATATCATATTTTGAGAAAAAAAGGCGATGTGTACGATGCCCTAAAGAGCTTTTTCAAAAAAAGTGAATCTTAAATCATGTTCAAAGGAGGGGACGAAAAAGTGGAGAAGAGAGAGCTTGAACGAGCGATTGATGAAATTACAGAAATTGCCTCAAGCTTTGGCTTAGATTTCTTTCCAATGCGCTATGAAATTTGTCCGGCAGATATTATTTATACATTTGGCGCATATGGTATGCCTACTCGATTTTCGCATTGGAGCTTCGGTAAACAGTTCCATAAAATGAAGCTTCAATATGATTTAGGGCTAAGTCAAATCTATGAGCTAGTGATTAACTCAAACCCATGCTATGCATTTTTGCTTGATACAAATACGTTAACACAAAATAAATTAATTATTGCGCATGTATTGGCTCACTGCGATTTCTTTAAAAATAATGTACGCTTCTCCAATACTAGAAGAGATATGGTGGAGAGTATGACTGCAACAGCTGAACGGATAGCTGGTTATGAAAGAGAATATGGAAAGGATGAGGTCGAACAGTTTTTAGATGCAGTTTTAGCGATTCAGGAGCATATCGATCCATCCCTTTTACGACCAAAATTGTCATGGAATACAGAAGATGAACTTGATGAGGAAATTACTCAAGCAAAATCACCATATGATGATCTATGGCGTTTAGATGATAAGGAAAAAGAGTATAGATCAGTAAGGCGAAAAATAAAGCACTTCCCGCCAAAGCCAGAAAAAGATTTATTGCTATTTTTAGAGGAGCATAGTCGAGAGCTCGAGGACTGGCAGCGAGATATATTAACGATGATGCGTGAGGAAATGCTATATTTTTGGCCACAATTAGAGACAAAAATTATGAATGAGGGTTGGGCTTCCTTTTGGCATCAACGTATAATGCGGGAGCTTAAGCTAACAACAGCGGAAACGATTGAATTTGCAAAGTTAAATGCAGGTGTTGTGCAGCCTTCAAAGACATCCATTAATCCTTATTACCTTGGTGTGAAAATATTTGAGGACATTGAAGAGCGCTATAATCATCCAACGGAAGAGATGAGAAAGCTAGGTGTACAACCGAACTCTGGACGGGAAAAAATGTTTGAGGTTAGAGAGATAGAATCGGATATATCCTTTATCCGCAACTATTTGACGAAGGATTTAGCAAAGCGAGAGGATCTTTATTTGTTCCAGAAAAAGGGCAATGAATACCGTATTACAGATAAGGATCATGAAATGGTACGAGATCAGCTCGTATCGATGCGTGTAAACGGAGGATTCCCATATATCGTCGTTAAAAATGGGGATTATCTTCGCAACGGAGAGCTCTATTTAGTACATGGCTATGAGGGAATGGAGCTCGATCCGCGCTATTTAGAAAACGTTTTGCCCTATATTTATCAGCTATGGGGTCGTCCTGTTCATTTAGAAACATATGTGGATGGAAAGCCGATGCTTTATTCATATGATGGTACAAAAAATTATAAGCGCAATGTGTGAGACATGATTGCTTGGTGGATAACTAAAACAAAAAACTTCTATCTGTTAGCATGGGCTATACTCACAGATAGAAGTTTTTTGCAGTAACAAATAAAGGCTCAGCGCCATAATGTGGGTTGATTTCCGTTCCTGCTGGGCGCTTTCATTCAGCCCTTTGTTCAAAATGGATTTCTATTGCCAATATTAATAGTAAGATTGATGGTAATATGATTTTTAGATGGATCCTTTGAATGTTCATTATCAGGCATAATTTTCACCTCCTTCATTTTAGCATTACTATTTAGTTATTAATCTTTCTTTAGCTTACTTGTTCATGTAGCCCTAAAATGTATAAAAATGAGGGGAAGGAGACTGAAAAACTGTTCCTTATCGTGAAATTTGTTAAAATGAATAGGATTTGAATATATGAAGAACTGGAACGGTGAATCAACGTTGAGAACATTTAAAAAGGTTTATATAGAAATAACGAGTGTCTGTAATTTAGCTTGTAGCTTTTGTCCTCCAACTGCTCGTGCAAAGGGACTTATTAAAGTGGAACAATTTAATAAAATATTGGATGAAATACGTCCTCATACGAAATATATTTATTTGCATGTAAAAGGGGAGCCGCTATTACACCCACGCATTGATCAGTTGCTTGACGCAGCGCATGAGAAAGGTTTTAAAGTCAATATTACAACGAACGGTACACTGATTAAAAAGAATCATGAAAAGATACTAGGGAAACCAGCCTTACGCCAAATCAATTTTTCTTTGCATAGTTTCGACGGTCATGAGGGATCAGAAAATCGTGAGAAATATTTAGGAGATATTTTGAATTTTGTGCGTGCTTCGAAAGACTATAATACAATTATTTCATATCGTTTATGGAATTTACAGAGGGATCATGTAACGGATATTGCGGCACGAAGAAATCGTGAAACGCTCGAAATTCTAGAAAAAGAATATAATCTTGATTATCGCATCGAAGAAAAAGTGCAACCTGGTAAAGGTGTAAAGATCGCTAATAATATTTATTTAAATCAAGATCATGAATTTAAGTGGCCAAGTTTACTGGAGCCTGAAGATGAAGGAAAAGGCTTTTGCCATGCACTACGAAGCCAAGCCGCTATTTTAGTGGATGGTACAGTAGTGCCGTGTTGTCTTGATGGTGAGGGCGTTATTAATTTGGGAAATGTGAACGAGAAATCCTTCACAGACATTGTTCAAGGTGAACGTGCAAATAATATTGTCGACGGATTTTCACGTAGAGAAGCAGTCGAAGAGCTATGTAGAAAATGCGGCTATCGTCAAAAGTTTGGAATGGAATAAAGTGAAACTTTTATCCGTGGGGTTTTTTATCTCCACGGATTTTTAGTCTTCACCAATCGGGCATTTAATTTTAATATTATTTACTTCGGGCCAAAATATTGCTAGAAAATATGAAAATAAATACGAGATGGATATTAGTCGTCTTAAAGCAGTGTATCAAGAGTTTTCAAAAAGTAATTTGTAGCTTGCCGTCAAAACAGCTCCAACGTCATTGACTATTGGAGCTGTTTTTCTTTGATTGTGAATCAATAGTATCTAAAAAATCCTTCGTAATGCGTACTACGTATTTTACCTCGTCTAAATTGCGCTCCCTTAATACTGATCGATGTATGTCAAGCACAAGGTTCTTTTCTTCAATATCAGTAACACCAGATAATCTTTGAAAATTAAAAAGCTCCTCAGGGGCAATATCTAATGCTTTCATCAGCGTTTCTAAAGTGCTTAATGTGATATTAGATTGCCCGTGTTCAATGTTTGAGATTCGTCCTTTACTAAAACCTAGTTTCCCCGTTTTTTCTGCTACTTCTTCCTGACTAAGCCCCTTGGAAACCCTAATAATACGGAGTTGTTCGCCTACTAGCTTTAAAAAGTCTGACATATGATTCACCTCTATGTAAAAAGCTAGTGAAAAACATTAAAAATGCCTATACCATTATAGTGGTATAATAGAGATAATGTTACAGTAAAATGGTACAATGATTGTTAGTAAGTTTTTATTGAGAAAAAAGACTTATACAAAATAGTGTTGATGATTCCAGTAGCTTGTTTTAGGGTATAACTAATTAAGTTAAGGATTGGAGGATTCAGGCATGGTAAAGCGTTATCGATTAGATGAAGTTGCTATAATAAAAGATGGAAAAATAGTACCTAGAAAAAAGTATTTTACGAACATCGGAGTACCCCTAATTACAGCAGGAAATTTAAAAAAGTTAATGCTAGATGATGATATTGAACAATTACCAAAAGTTAATATTACATTTAAAAAACATTTTAAGTGTGCACCAGTACCAGCTAAAACCATCATTCTTACTAAAGCTAATTTGAAGGACACAAATAAATATATTTATCAATGTGAAACTGAAATCTGTATTGCAAATGATATCGTCGCTATTATTCCAAATGAAACAATTATTTTAAGTGATTATTTATTACACTTTCTCAGATGGTATCAAATTAATAAAGAATGGCATCATTTGTACCAGATATCCATTGATATTCCGATGATAGATATCCAACACAGAAAGGTGCAAATTTTAAATAAGATTCAGCTTTTACTAAAAAATAAAGAGTCTTTGATGACAGCAGTAGAAGGGCTACCACAGCATTTTGACAATTTTTCGGTGCAACTAGAAAATCACTCAAAAAGTTTACAGCATGGGTTTAATCAGGCTCAGCATATTTACAATAGTATGCTACATAAAATTTTCGAAAATGAGCTTAAATAAATTGGGCAATCCATAATGAGAAATAATCGTATAAAATAAATTTAGTCGGTGTAAAGGCAAAAACCTCTTACACCGACATCCGCCGGAGGCTTTAACTTCTTTCAGCGGATGTTGGGACATCTGCTGAAAGAAGTTAAATTTCGATAATGATAGGTAAAATCATCGGTTTTCTTTTTGTTTGTGTAAATAGATATTGACCGACAGCTCTTTTGATTTCTCTTTTTACGACATGGATTGGCTGCTTACTTTCTTCCTGAAGCTCATTTACGGTTTCTTTGACGAGAATATTTACTTTCGTTAAAAGCTCTTCAAAGTCTTTAGCATAAACAAAGCCTCGCGAAATTGTATCTGGTTCAGAAATAAAGGTACCATCTATTTTATTAAGTGTTATAACGATAACAAGCATACCGTCTTCTGACAGCTGTTTGCGATCTCGTAAGACAATTCCTTCGACTTCACCGATACCGATACCGTCGACATACGTATCACCTGAAGGGATTTTACGTGTTTGCCTAGCCATTGCATTTTCAATATCAACAACATCCCCATTTTTCATAATAAATGTATGCCCTCTTTTGACACCGACGGACTCAGCTAGCAAACGATGCTGATGTAACATACGGAATTCACCATGAATTGGAATGAAAAATTTAGGCTTCATTAGTGTTAGCATTAGTTTTAAATCTTCCTGGTAGCCATGACCTGAAACGTGCATACCTGTATGACTAGACGAGCCATAAATAACATTCGCACCTAGTTGGAACAAATTATCAACAATCCGTGAAACGCCCTTTTCATTTCCTGGGATAGGGGATGAAGCTAAAATAACTGTGTCATCAGGTAAAATTTTCACTTCGCGATGATTGCCATTTGCTAGACGAGAGAGTGCAGCTAATGGCTCACCCTGACTACCTGTACATAGTACAACAACTTCTTCAGGAGGGAGATATTTCACCTCACGTGCATCAATTAACAAATCCTCTGGAACGTCTAAATAGCCTCGCTCAAGTGCAACATCTACAACATTCACCATACTACGGCCAAGTAATGCAAGCTTTCTATTTGTAGTAATCGTTGCATCTACAATTTGCTGTATGCGATTAACATTAGAAGCGAAAGTAGAGATAACAATTTTACGCTCGGCATGTAAAAATGCATCTTCAATATGACCACCGACAAGCTTCTCTGAAGGAGTTAATCCAGGTCTTTCGGCATTCGTACTTTCAGAGATCAGTACTAGTACGCCATCTGATCCTATGTCAGCCATCTTATGAATATCAGCAAACTGATTATTGACAGGCGTTAAATCAAATTTAAAGTCGCCAGTGTGTACCACATTTCCTTCAGGTGTATTCATAACGATACCTAAGCAATCAGGTATACTATGGTTTGTTCTAAAGAAACTAACATCAAGTTGTCCGAAATTTAAAGATGAATCGGAACGAATTTCTATTAGTTCTGTTTCTCTTAAAAGCTTATGCTCTTTCAGCTTTAGCTCGATTAAACCAAGAGTAAAACGTGTTGCATAAATAGGGACATTTATTTTTTTTAACAGATAAGGGATACCGCCGATATGATCCTCATGTCCATGTGTCACAATTAATGCTTTGATTTTCTCTTTATTTTCCAGTAGGTACGTAATATCAGGAATTATTAAATCGATACCAAGTAAGCTTTCGTCAGGAAACTTAGCACCACAGTCGATAATTAAAATATCATTCCCATACTGTACTACATACATATTTTTGCCAATCTCATTAATGCCACCTAAGGCGAAAATCGATAATGTATTGTCTTTTGCGGACAAGCATATTCCCTCCTAATTTTTAATTTGGATATACCTTTAATGAAATTTTGTTTCGATGCTTCAACATTATGTAGTATAGCTTTAAGCGTTTCATCCTATACGAAAAGACAATTTGAGGTTAAGCATTAATATTAGATTTTCAAGAAGAATAGAATAGAGGAACGTATAGAATAAAGGGGATGTGACTGGTTGTCGAATTACTTACAACATGCGATGTTTGAACATAAGTTTTGGCTAAGGATATTAAAAGATCATTCTCAATTTATTCATGATTCCTTGTATCCATCGGAAATAGAGGATATTAAAAGAGCGAGTTCATTTATTCTTCAATTTTCTCAGCTGCTTGCCTATGTTCATTCAATAGATGCCAATAATGCGGTTTCCTTTTCACTTACAGTCGACGATGCTGTAGAACAACTAAAGCAATTTAAATTTTATATTCTTAGAAAGCAATTAACGGGAAATATTAATATCCATCTACCACCTACTTTTTTTAATCATATGGTGAATGAATTAGAGGAATATCAAAATGTTCTTAGCTATTTGAAGAAGGGGGAAGTTCCACCGATCTTTCATGAACTACATCATCACTTACTCTGGCTTCTAGATGCATCAGGACATGCAGGTTTCATTCATGACGATTTGGATGGTGTAGAAAGAAGATTGAGGCAGAAAAGTACTACCTTTGCCCAACATTTTGAAGAATTTTATTTAAAAGCAGTGGAGCTTACAGGATTTTTACGTTCAAAAATAGACTCATTCCCCGCATTAACTCGCTTTAATCATGATGTGGATATAGAAATGGGATTATTCAAAACTTTTTTGCGTGAGTTAGAGGAGATGGAGTTAAGTGCAGAAGTATTAGGAACATTTACAGCTCTAATGGCGGATCATATGCTAAGAGAGGAACAATACTATTTATCGAAGCTTGCACAATCTAGAGGTGAAGATTAATTTGCATTAAAGTAGTCTCTTTAGCAAAGTGAGAGGTTGATTTCCGTACAGGACGTGATAATTTTAGCCTTCGTTCCTATATCGCTGATCCCCAAGGAGTCGCTCCAATCAACCACTTCATATAGCATATTCTGGCATGTGTTTTCCGTCCAATTATGGTAAGTGGCCATAGCGTTCACTTTTGAAATGAAGGCATAAAAATGAAGGCAATCTGAGATTTTCAGGTTGCCTTTTTTTATTCCGATAAATCAGCATAATGTACCGATAAAATTGGAAAACATTCCGATAAATCCACATAATGTTCCGATAAAGCTAAAAAACATTCCGATAAAATCTAAGGAATGTTTTTAGCCTGAATTTTAATGATTGTAAGCGCCTAACTTAAATAAGTGGAAGTATAAAATGAAAGTCTAAAAATGAATTTTAAGGATGAATAAAAACCTCAGTACCAATTGGGACAATGCTTGCAAGCTCTTCGACATCCTTATTATGCATACGAATACAACCACGTGAAACTGCATGACCGATAGAGCTAGAATTATTAGTTCCATGAATTCCATAATGCTCTTTAGATAAACTCATCCACATTGTCCCAAACGGACCACCAGGATTTGGATCCTTATTAATGATTATAAAATCGCCAGTAGGTGTACCATGTAGCATTCTACCAACTGCAATGGGGTATTGCTTTTGAAGAATATTATCCTTATATAACCGTAACCATCGATTTTCAGTAGAAATATCTATTCTATAAGGGATAGTATTTGGATTAGGAAATCCAGGTATAATAATTTGCTGTCCTAAATAAAGTGCATTCGGATCTAACCCAGGATTAGCAGCCATTATGGACGACAACGGTGTACGATAATTTCTAGCTATTTGAGCCAAGGTTTCGCCTGCTTTAACTGTATGGATCAAATTTATCACCTCCAATAAAATAAGGCTCATCACCAAGTTATGGATGACATTTTGTTAAAACGTATGCCATGAATTTAAGTTGTTTGGAGTGAGACTGGACGGACCCCAAGAATGCGCCCAATCGGAACGGAAATCAACCACACGTTATGGCAATGTGCCTAAAATAATAGCTTTAATACATGTTATGCCATAGATATAGAAAATACCTTGAATTTTCACAAGGATAGCAACTGCAGTTAGTTGGATATGATAAGCAGTAACAAGCCATATCCAGTAATCGAGGAGTTATTTATGAAAGAATTTAAAATTACTTATTTTTTTGATGAAATGCATTATGTAAGGAGATTTATCCATATCGAATCACAGGAAAAAGCAGAGGCATTAGTTCGAAGCGAACGAGATCAATATATATCCTTTACAGATAGTAGAGGGATTTATCATGAGTTGCATACAAGACATGTTCGGGTTATTCAAATATCTGAATATCATCGTATCGATAAAAGCGCGAAAACGAAAGGCACATGATTTGTCCACCGTTGCACATACTACAAGTAAAGGAGTGAGTAATGATGGATATAGAAAACATACCACATAAGAAAAAAGTATTTATGAACTTAGCGAGCAAGAACAAACCAGACATGGTTGATTCAGATACTATAAGTCTTTTCGATTTACACGAAGATATGCAAACGGTTGATGCTATCCCGGTTAGGGAGCTCAATAAGAAAGTAGAACGTGAAGGCGATGAATTGATTGAATTGCAGCCTGATGAATTATAGAAGGTAGGGATTTTCATGACTAACCATAACGAAGCTCAGTTTACTTCTGCAGGAACGAATATTAATGAAGTAAAAAGAAACAATGCAGAAGGTGGTTTATCTTACAATGAAGTGAAAAAGCTGCTAGCCCAAAGAGGCGGAGGCGGTACAGAAATATATAGTGATACAGATGTCGAAGAAGTAAAGCAAGAGATTCATGGGAAAAAGCAATAAACTATTTGGAGAGGAGTATGAAATTAAGTACTCCTCTTTTTTTGATCCCGTAAAAGCGCGATTGGAATGAAAAAATCAATTTTACAATGTAAAGTACATGTAAGGGAGGTGTACAAATGAAGGAAAAACGTTGTCCGTTATGTGGGCAAGAAAATCATTGTGGAGTAGTAAATGGGCAAAAGGATTGCTGGTGTATGACAAAAAGTTTTCCTAAAGAAATTCTTGAAGCAGTACCTAAAGAGCAATGTATTTGTCAAAAGTGCTTGGATACATATAGAAAAGATTAATCCTTTTATTTTATCCTTAAAAATACTTCAATAGCTGGCAAGAAACAATAGATATCAGTTGGTACAATTGTCTACAGCACGACAATCTATCGGGCATATATTACTCTGAAAGGAGTGTGTCTAATGACTAAAACAGTTGTACTCAGTAATGTAACAAAGGCTTATTTAGAGGATAATCAAAGAATCCTCGATAAAATGATGCAGGGCATGACCTATGTGACAATTACATGTAGTATTTCAGAAAATTTTATTAAGCAAATATTACCGCATCAAGTAGCTGCTATTAAATTGTCGGAAAATGTTTTGCAATACACCACTAATATACTTGTACAAAATCTTGCATTAGAAATAATAGCAACAACTACGGAGACTGTTGAATGCCTCGAAGCGATACAAAATAGATGCTGTATCGTACAAAATTCGGAATGTGAATTGTACGAATACATGTGTGCGTATAAAGAAATTACCGGAGCTATGTTCCAAGCAATGAATTTACCGCCTGTTTCCAATAATATTAATATAAACTTTCTGCGAACAATGATTGTTCACCATCAGGGAGGCGTTCGACTAGCACAAAACGTTTTAAGGTTCTGTATTTGCCAAGAATTAATACCAATCCTTCGAAATATGATTCAAACTATGTGCGATCGTATTTGTGAAATGGAAAAATTACTAGATGCTTTAAAGGATTGTGAGAATTGCTAGTTTAAAAAACGCTAGAGTCAAAGTTGACTTTAGCGTTTTTTGTATATTAGCGAAACTCCATATTGAGGTGTGTTCTTGATGAAAAAAATCAAACATTCTCAACAGAAGGAGCGCACATAAATGTTACTGTTCGTTTATTACTATCGTAAAGACACCACTCACGGTGATCAACAACTGATCCAACATTGATACCGTACTGCTTTTCTTGTAGTGCAATTGGTTGGCCAAAGCGAATACGAATAGGTAATTTTTTATTGAGATGATAAAGACCTGATTCATGACTATGTCCGAAGAAAAGAAGTGGTTTTTTGAATGGCGGAAATGTAGGTTGCCACGTCACACTCCATTGAAATTGATGTCCATGTATAAGTGTTGCACCATCAATCTCCATTGTTTCAGGTAGCTCTGTAAAACGTTCGATGCCAGTGACAAGTGTAATACGCTCTTCCTGATTACCGCGAATTGAGGGGAATGTTAGTAAATTTTCAAAATCATTTTCTACTATCGCAGCTTTTTGTAGCGGTATACCCGATAATGTTTGTGCCTTTTTCTTGCTTACAGTACATTCATATAAATCACCTAATCCCAATACTTTTGCATCTTTCGCAGTTCGCTGAATATGGGCTAGAACTGCCTTCGTATCCTCTATATTAGAATGTAAATCTCCTAAAAGCGCGTACAGCATTTTAATCAGGCCTTTCTTAAAAATCAATATACAATATCATACACCTAACAGAAATTGATAGAAAAGTAAAATGTATGGTTCATCACTAAAAGTCGTGGATGACTTTTGGTAAAACGTATACTATGTGAATAAGTTGATTGGAGTGGAGACTGGGCGACTCCTTGGGGATCAGCGTCACAGATGAGACCCTGCAGCGAAGCGAAGCGGCTCATCGGACGCCCCCAGGAAAGCGCCCAGTCGGAACGGAAATCAACCACACGTTTTGGTGATGATCCAAATGTATAAGTATATTTAGTAAAATATTGGTCGTATTTTGGTTCATCACCATAGCGTAAGCTGATTTCCGTTCCAACTTGCGCTCTGGGCCTCATACTTTTTTATGTATAGAAAAATTGCCAACCTTTTCATAGATTGATAAAATATAATTGTAATTTTCTGAATTTTCTTATAGCGTGAGGGTAATGAATATTAAAGATTTGGGGGGCTTATGATGACGATGTTAATGACAGATATTCTACAAAACTATGCTGTGCAGCAACCAAAAGGGATTGCAACGGTATACGATGGGACAAAGCTAACTTATAGTGAATTTTATAAAAGTGCAGAAAAATTCGCAGCGTACTTACAAGAGCAAGGTTTTAAAAAAGATGATGTAATTGCATTATATACGCTCAATTCAGATTTATTTTTAATTGCTTATATCGGTGTTCAGTTAGCGGGCTATGTTGTCATGCCCATTAATACAAAACTAGCAGCTCCAGAGGTCGAATTTATTTTTAATCATTCAGAAGCTAAAGGACTTATTTATGATGAAAGGTTAGAGGATGTACTCGCAACTATGGCGTATCCGTTTCAACATATTGTAGGGCTCAAAGAAATGAAAGAAGTTATTAAAAACTATCCAGGTCAAAGTAAAACTGTCAAATTGGAGCCTCATGATACTGCTGTTGTTATGTATACTTCTGGTACGACGGGTAAACCGAAAGGAGTAATGCTAACTCATCAAAATATTGTATCAACTGCGGATATATGGTCGTCATCAATGGATATGACCAATGAGGATAAAATGTTTATTTGTACGCCTTTATTTCATTGTGCAGGTCTTCATGTATTTGCGATGCCAATGTTTTATAAAGGCGGTACGATGGTTATAGAAGAGGCTTTTTCTTCGACAAACACATTAGAACAGTTTGCCGCTACAGCTTCAACAATTTTCTTTGGTGTTCCGTCAATGTATACAATTATTTTAAATACACCTAACTTTAAGGAACATACATTTAAAAATTTACGTTTATTATGTTACGGAGCGGCACCGATGCCTTATGAGCTTGTTAAGCAAGTGAAAGAGGCATTCCCTAATGTGAAAGTACAAAACCTGTATGGACAAACTGAAAATTCTCCTGCGGCCACTTCCCTTTTAGATGCCGATGCATTGACAAAGATTGGATCAGTAGGAAAACCATTAGCACAAACAGACGTCCGTGTTGTTGATAGCTTTGGTGAAACTGTGCCAGCAGGTGAGGTAGGAGAAATTTGTGTCAAAGGACCACAAGTCATGAAAGGTTATTTACGTAGTCCTGAAGAAACAGCTAGAACAATTAAAGGTGGCTGGCTTTATTCAGGAGATTTAGGACGTTTTGATGAAGAAGGTTATCTCTATATTGTTGATCGTAAAAAAGATATGATCATTCGAGGTGGCGAAAATATTTATCCTATCGAGGTAGAAGAGGTTTTATATCAACTGCCAGAAATTTTAGAAGCAGCCGTTGTAGGTTTACCACATGAAGTATATGGTGAAGTTCCGAAAGCATTTGTCGTATTGAAGGAAGGAAAGTCTTCCGATGAAGAGGCGATATTGGCTTATTGTCGGACTCAGCTTGCAAAGTATAAAGTGCCACATGAAATTGAGTTTTTAACTGAATTGCCACGTAATGCCTCGGGTAAAGTTTTGAAGCATACATTACGACCGAGAGTAAGCACGCCATAAATAAAGTGTATAAAAGTAAAACTCGAAAGTAGCAAACCTAGTAATACCTTGATAAGATGCACTCTAAATTTAGAGATGTTATTGTGTCGCATATAGAGGGTATATGAAGATCAATTAGGCCTCTGCGCATTTGCGTCTGAGGCTTTAAGTCAGCAGATTTTTATTGCGCGAAAGCGTTTCGCATTGATAAATTACTACAGGACGTGGCGTTCTTAGACTGAGTTCCTCTATTTCACTGGATGTTTGGACAATGCTGAAAGAAGTTAAAATAGGAACGTCTATGAAATTAGCGTATAATAGAGTCTGCGACAAATTGAAATAATATAATAGAATTGAAGTTATTGTCTTCAAACAAGATAGGAGCGGAATTTGTCTTGTGGACGAGGTATAAACACCTTTTACTAATAGGTATTATGATCATCATGCTACTTTCGAGTTGTAATCCAGTTTCTCAGCAGGAAACGCAAAACAAAGGATTAACGGTTTTAACGGTAGAATTTAATAGTGGTGCACCCATACCTAACCTTTATATAACTGCTACAGATATAGAGACGGGTAAGGTAGTGGAGGATGCAGTTGGCTCGGAAGAGGGCGAAGCAACATTTTCGAAGCTTATCGAGGGACGGAAATATGCTATGGCGGCAACTACGCTTGAAAATAGTACGAAAAACGATGGTTATACGACAATCGAAAATTTTACATATGATGCGACAAAGCCGTATTATCGATTGGAAACACATTTTTCAAGGGACGAGCAAGAGCTGGATGTGCCAGTTGTTATGCAAAATCCTGAACTACCACATGGCTGTGAAATAACATCGTTAACAGCTGTATTAAATTATTATGGGCTAGATGTTACGAAGCTGGAAATGGCTGATAACTATTTACCAAAGCAAACAATAAGTATAGTAGACGGACAACGATTTGGTCCAAATCCAGCACAGGCTTTTGCGGGAGATCCTCGTGATAAAGCACATGGTATGTATGTCTTTGCAGCTCCGATTGTCAAAGCAGCAGAGGCAGTAATAGCTGATAAACAGGCAGACTTACGAGTGACAAATAAGAGTGGAGCCTCGCAGGATGAAATTTTACAGCTTGTTCGGGAGGGAGTCCCTGTTGTGACATGGGTGACATTGGATTTATCAGAGCCGAAAATAAATCCAGATAAGGGTTGGATCTATGAAGGTGAAACAGTGCCGCATAAAGCGTTTATGAACTTACATGCTGTTGTTTTAACCGGGCATTTAGGTGATAAAGTAGTTGTCATGGATCCATTAAAAGGCTTTGTCACTTACAATGTCGATCAGTTTTTTAAAAGCTATAAAGATTTAGATAAACAAGCTGTAGCCGTTCATAAATGATTCAAAGAAGAGTTATAAGGAGTACAAGGAAAGTATGTTACACTTATAAAAAAGGCTCATCACTGGGGATGAAACCCAGCGTTATGTGAGAGCCTAAAAAAAGCTAAAGTGAGTTGAGTAGAATGGCCATTGAGCACACTTTTTTACCGGTTTTATTAGGAGATGAAATGAATGCTTACGGCATGGCAAGAGCATTTTACGAGTCCTATGGCGTTAAACCACTTGCATTAAATCATACGAATATGGAGAAAATACAGCAAAGTGATTTATTAACATTTCGTGAAGTTCCAAGACTCCATATTGAAGAACGCTTTGTCATTGCGTTAAAGGCAATTGCAGAGGAATTTGCAGGTAAAAAATTGCTGTTATTAGCCTGCGATGAATTTTACGTAAAAAAAATTGTGCAACATAAAGAGGAACTAGCAGAGTATTTTGTAATTCCTTATGTGGATGCTGAACTTGCTAACGAGCTATTGACACGTGAGAGCATGTATGAACTTTGTGCGAAGTTCGACTTTCATTATCCGGCAATGCATGTTTGCACTGTCAATGACTATGAGGGGTTTGACATCCCTTTTGAATACCCAGTTGTCATTAAACCTTTGAATATGACAAAGTATGCTACATGTATTTTTCCAGGCAAGAAAAAAGTGTATATTGCAAAAGATAACGACGAAAAGGATGCTATTTTCCATGCTATTTATAAGGAATCGGCATACCGAGATGACATAATGGTACAGCAATATATTCCTGGCGAAGATGCTCATATGTGCGTCGTAAATGCTTATGTTGGGCAAGATCGTAAGGTGAAACTGCTTTCAGTAGGTAACCCGATTTTAGAAGAGCATTCTCCAGAGGGGATTGGTCGCTATGTAGCCATCATGACAGCATATGATAAAGAATTAATGGACCGCGTGAAATTGTTTCTAGAAGAAATACGATTCCAAGGCTTTGCTACGTTTGATATGAAGTATGATGAACGTGATGGTCAATATAAGTTATTAAGTATTGAATTACATAATGAACTTTCAAATTATTATGTGACAGCAAGTGGCCATAATTTAATGCAATATGTTGCGGATGATTTTATCCGCGGAAGCAAGCAACAGCTAACATATGTTCAGAACAAGCATCTTTGGACAATTGTGCCAAATGGTGTCCTCTTTAAATATGTACAAAATGAACAGCTTGTGATTGAAGCGAAAAGCCTTATTCGCCAAGGTATGGCAACGGATTCCATCTTTAATTATAAGGATATGAATGCGAAGCGTTGGTTGAATATAACGCTAGATAATTTAAGCTTTTATCGCCAATATAAGAAATATTTTAACAACAAAGGTCTGTCAAACTAATGGAAAAACAAACTTTAGGTATAATTGGTGGCGTTGGTCCACTTGCAACGATGTTTATCGGTGAAATGATTGTAAGACGTACGAAGGCAACAAAGGATCAGGAGCATCTACATACAATCATTGATAATGATACAAATATCCCTGATCGTACTGCCTTTATTTTAGACAGTACAAAGGAAAATCCTGTACCAGTAATAGTCGCAGATGCAAAAAAGCTTGCTTCTGTTGGGGCAGATGTGATTGCTATTCCATGTAATACGGCACATACCTTTTATGATGAGATTGTTGAAGGTTCTCCAGTTCCTGTATTACATATGATAAGAGAAACGGCAAAGCGCGCCTCTGATTTAGGGGCAGAGCGTGTAGGTATTTTAGCGACAACGGGTACATTAACCTCACGTATGTATCAAGATGCGTTAGAGGAATTTGGTATAACACCAGTTTTACCAGACGATGTGATGAAAGAAAAAGTCATGTCTATTATTTATGATTATGTAAAGGCTGGAAAAGATGTCTCTCAGGAGGACTGGCAGCCGATAGAAGAAGCAATGCTTGCACTTAATTGCGATCGTATCGTATTAGGATGTACTGAATTATCAATCGTCAATCGAGATTTAAAATTAAGTAACAAATATATCGACTCATTAATCGTTTTAGCAGAACGTGCTATATTGGCATGTGGCTATAAAATTGTAGATTAACAATTGTATGAACTTATTTCAGCAGGTGTTTTTTATAGCGTCAGCTACAAAAAACACCTGCTGAAATAGAGGAACTCAGTCTAAGAACGCCACGTCCTGTGTCAACGACTGAGTGACCAACATCATGTTGGCCCAAAAATCTGTTCGCTTTTCACAGGTAAGTTGTAAACCTTCAAAGAAGCTCAAGTGTCTATGAGGGCTTGAAGGCTGACAAATCCCGTGCATAAGTCGCTCAGATTTTTTTTATTCGCATACTCAAAAATAGATAGGTGAAACTAAGAAAACCTCATTATAACGATAATATAATGGTTTACGTACTTATGAAGTAGGAAAATGATTAGTGTGTTAAACTAGTGTCAAGCAGATAGAAGGTGGGAAATTACATGTCAGTAATAAATTTATTAAATGAAGATGTACAAGCAAAATGGAAATTTGAAGAGCCGATGAAAATTCAAGAAGAAATGATTCCAGCAATGCTTGAGGGCAAAGATATTGTAGCTGAATCGCCGACAGGGTCGGGGAAGACTTTAGCGTATGTACTTCCTTTACTAAATAAAGTAAACGGTTCAAAAAAACAAACACAAGGACTTATCGTAGCCCCATCACAGGAGCTAGCAATGCAAATTGTAGAGGTTATCCGTGAATGGACAGCAGGTTCTGATATTACGGTTCAACAACTAATTGGTGGCGCAAACTCTGCACGTCAAATCGAAAAGTTAAAGAAAAAACCGACGATAGTTGTAGGAACACCTGGCCGATTAAATGAATTAGCACGTGCTGGGAAATTAAAGCTAAAAGAAATTGAAACAGTTATTTTAGATGAGTGTGATCAGTTACTAAGTCGTGAATATCGTGTTGTCGTAAAATCCTTTATCGAAGGTGCAGCATTTGGGCGACAAGTAGTTGTTGTTTCAGCAACAATTACGGAGGAAATTGAATTAGTAGCTAGTCGCATGATGTTCGAGCCATTACGTTTCAAAATCAAACCTGAGGATATGTTAAAGGTTGGTAAAGTTGTACATTCTTTCGTGAAAGTGGAGGAGCGTGATAAAACTGATTTCCTACGCCGACTATCACATACGGAAGGATTACGTGGATTGGCTTTCGTCAACAATATCGATCAATTGCTGATGAAGGAAACGAAATTACAATATCGTACGGCACCGATTGTGACATTACATTCTGACATGAAGAAGGAAGAACGTAAAAAGGCGTTAGATGCATTCCGTAAAGGTGATGCGCGTATTTTAATTGCAACAGATATTGCAGCACGTGGTTTAGATATTGAAGGTTTAACACATGTTATTCATGTCGATGTTCCAAGAACAATTGAGCAGTATTTGCATCGTTCTGGTCGTACAGGTCGTGCTGGAGCAGATGGTGAAGTATTAACGTTATTATCTTATCGTGATGAAAAAACGTATAAAAAATGGACAAGAGAAATTTCAGCAAAACCTGTACAGAAAGTATGGCATGAAGGCAAGCTAGTGGAGGGTAATTCAAAAACAATTGGACAAAAGCGAGGTAAATAATATGACTTTTGAAGAAAAATTACAAGCATATGCAGAACTTGCGGTAAAAGTAGGTGTCAATATTCAACCAGGGCAATACTTATTAGTTAACACATCAGTGAATGCGCTAGATTTTGCCCGTTTAGTTGTGAAAGAAGCTTATAAGGCTGGGGCAGGACGTGTTCATGTTAACTTTTCAGATGATGAAATGGATCGTGCTTACTTTGAGCATGCCTCAAATGAAGAATTTAATCGTTTCCCAGAATGGATAGTTAAAATGCGTGACGAAGTGATCGAACGTAAAGGAGCACTACTATGGATTGATGCTGCAGACCCTGATAAATTAACAGGGATTTCAGCAGATCGTCTAGCTACCCATCAAAAGGTATCAGGAGCTGCTCTGAAAAACTATCGCAACGCCGTAATGAAGGATTTAATAGCTTGGTCGATCGTTGCCGTCCCTTCACCAAAGTGGGCATCGAAGGTATTCCCGAACTTAGCAGCTGAGGAACAAGTACCAGCATTATGGGAGGCCATTTTTAAAACTGTGCGTATCGGTGAAGGCGATGCTGTTGAAAACTGGCGTGAACACGTAGTAAATTTAGAATCTCGTGCGGCCCTACTGAACAATAAAAAATATGCGAAGCTTCACTATACAGCGCCAGGCACTGATTTAACAATTGCGTTAGCGCCACAGCATAAATGGCTTACTGGAGGTAGTAAAACGCCAGATGATACTATCTTTATTGCTAATATGCCGACAGAAGAGGTTTATACGTTACCGATGAAACAAGGTGTAAATGGCTTTGTAAGCAATACAAAACCATTAGTTTATCAAGGGAATATTATCGATGGCTTTAAACTGACAATTGAAGAAGGAAAAATTGTTAAGGCTGAAGCACGAGTAGGTCATGATTTATTACAGGAGCTTATTAATGTAGATGAAGGCTCTTGCTATTTAGGTGAGGTAGCACTTGTACCGCATGAATCACCAATTTCAGCATCTGAGATTTTATATTTTAATACATTGTTTGATGAAAATGCATCGAATCATTTAGCGATTGGTGAAGCTTATCCAACTTGCCTAGAGGGTGGAAGAGATTTAGAGAACGGACAGCTTGAAGCGTTAGGTGCAAATATTTCAGTTACTCATGAGGACTTTATGATTGGCAGCGGTGAGATGGACATTGACGGTATTTTACCAGATGGAACTGTAGAACCAATTTTCCGCAAAGGTAGCTGGACATTTTAGGCGGCTCTTGATGTGAAGAAAGGAGTAAGGCAGATGAAACGATTTCTAAGCATAATTGGTACAGCTATATTAATGATGGCATTAGGTGTTTCATCTGCTTTTGCTCAGACTGAAAACTACCTATCAATTGGAGATTCCTTGGCGGCTGGTCAAACGCCTTATCAACAGATTGATACAGGCTACAGTGATTTAATCGCCATGAAATTAGGGATGACTGGACAATTGAGTTTCTATACGAAGGAGCTCGCTTTCCCAGGCTATACAACAGCTGATGTCTTGAAACGAGTAAAGTCAGAGGAAGCAAGTGATTTATTAGCTAATGCAACACTTATTACTGTTTCGGCAGGTGCCAACGATTTACTACGTCTAGTGCAGGTCAATCCAACTGCCGGTACATTAGCCTTTGCGCAGCTACAAACAGATTATGCATTAAACGTTGCCAGAAAAAATATGGCGGAGATTTTAGAAGAATTGAAAATGCGGGCACCTAAAGCAAAGGTCTATGTAATGGGCTATTATTTTGCTTATCCAAATGCTCATGCTACGCAAAAAGAAGGCACAAATACACAGCTTGTAAAGCTAAATACGATTTTACAGAAACAGGCAGAGCATGCTGGAGCAGCTTATGTAAACGTCTATGATGCTTTTGGGTTAAACGCAACAAATCTTGTACCCAATATCTCTGATGTACATCCAAATTTTGAAGGCTATCGCCATATGGCAAATGCATTTTTACATGAATATAGCGGCAGTAAAGCACTAGCCATTTCTTCAAATGAATTGCCAAAACCTAACCCTGCTTCATTTGAGCAGATTTTAAAACAACTAGCGAAGGCTGAGCAGAAACAAGAAGAAAAAGTAAAGCCAAAACCTACTGCGCGTATCATTCCAGGTTTTACAGGATACGTCGCTTTTATGGAGAAGGTAAAAGCTAAAGAATTGTTTTAATAATAATTATTTGTAACAGGGCATCGACAGTGATGCTCTTTTTTATGTTGAATATCTATCAAAATATAAGTGATGGATAGAATTGTCGGGGCGACGGAAAGAACCCCCGGAGCGACGGATAGAATCGACGAAGCGACGGATGATATCGTCAGAGCGACGGATAGAACTGAAGCGACGGAAAGAATTGTCGGGGCGACGGAAAGAACCCCCGGAGCGACGGATAGAATCGACGAAGCGACGGATGATATCGTCAGAGCGACGGATAGAACTGAAGCGACGGAAAGAATTGTCGGAGTGACGGAAAGAACCCCCGGAGCGACGGATAGAATTGACGAAGTGACGGATGGAATCCCTGAAGTGCGGGATACGCCGACACTTTAGCTCCCCACGTTATGATGAGGAACCTTTATTAAACTAATAAAAGGAAAAACAATCAATCCATCAGCATGATAAAATGAAATAGACAGGAGGCGCAAAGAATGAAAATATTTCATACAGCAGATTGGCATTTAGGGAAGCTTGTACAAGGCGTCTATATGACCGAGGATCAACATTATATTTTACAGCAATTTATGCTAGCCATTGATGAGGAAAAACCGGATGTTATCGTTATAGCAGGTGATTTATATGACCGTTCGATGCCCCCTATTGAGGCAGTGAATTTACTAAATGATATTTTGGCGAAAATTGTGCTTGATAAAAAAATACCTGTGTTAGCGGTTGCTGGGAATCATGATAGTGCAGGTCGATTGAACTTTGGCAGTAGTTTAATGAGTGATAGTGGCTTACATATTAAAGGCCAATTTACGAAAGATCATGCACCGATAGTTTTCCATGATGAGTATGGTGAAGTACATTTTCACCTCGTACCTTATGCAGAGCCGGCTTCAGTTCGGACTATTTTAGAGGATGATTCTATTCGATCTCATCAAGAGGCGATGGAAAAAATTATCGAACATATTGGGCAAAGTTTAGATACGACGAAGCGTAATGTTTTTGTTGGACATGCCTTTGTGACGAAGTATGGAGAAGAGGAAGCGAATACGAGTGATTCTGAGCGACCTTTATCGATAGGAGGCTCGGATTGCATAAATGCAGCGTTGTTTAAGGCTTTTAATTACACAGCACTTGGACATTTGCATAAAGCGCATTTTGTGTTGAATGAAACGATTCGATATGCTGGCTCTCCATTGAAGTATTCATTATCGGAGCACTTACATGAGAAGGGCTTTTTAATAGTGGAGCTAGATGCACAGGGAGAAATCACTGTCACAAAACGAAAGCTTATAGCGAGACGAGATTTACGTGTGGTAGAGGGCTTAATGGATGATTTATTGCAATTACCACCAAGTGATGATTATGTATTTGTACGCTTAACAGATACTACGTCAGTAACTTCGCCGATGGAACGTATTCGTACAGTATTTCCTCATGCGATGCATGTTGAGCGAAAAGTAATACGTCAAGAAGTACCACATGAAATTCAGGCGATAGAGACAGAGAAAATAGAAGACATCGATTTATTCCGATCATTTTTTACAGATATAATTGGCATACAGCCAGATCAAGATACAGAGCGTCTATTTACAGAGATGCTGCAAGAATTATTAGATGAGGAGCGGGAGACAGTAAAATGAAGCCTTTAAAGTTAACGATTACTGCATTCGGTCCATATAAAAATACTGAGATTATTGATTTTCAACAGTTAGGTGAACATCGTCTATTTGCGATTTCCGGAAAAACAGGTGCAGGGAAAACGACGATTTTTGATGCTATTTGCTATGCACTTTACGGAGCGGGTAGCGGTGAAGATCGACAGGATACTGCTATGCTACGAAGCGGGTTTGCAGATGATGATGTCTATACGGCTGTGGAGCTCGTTTTTGAAATGCATGATAGAGTCTATCAAATTTTACGTCAGCCAGGTCATATTAAAGAAAAAAACAAAAGTGTTACTGGCAAGAAAATTGAACTAGCTGAAATCAAAGGAGACACGCTTGATTATAGTATTGTAGAAAAGCAGCAAACGCTTGAGGTAGATAAAAAGCTACAGGATATAATCGGCCTCACAAAGGATCAGTTTAGTCAAATTGTTATGCTACCACAAGGTGAATTTCGCAAATTGTTAACCTCAGATTCTACGAATAAAGAAGTTATTTTGCGCAAAATTTTTAAAACAGATCGCTTTGGTACGATGACAAAAAGACTTGATGGGAAACGAAAAGAAGCGGAAAGTGATTTACTGCGTGCTCAACAATTAAAGGAGCATCTACTTGGTCAAATCGCAGGGGCTTTACCACAGCGTTCGTCATCTTTATTTACTTGCATTACTAATAATACTGAAAATATGCATCAACTGAAGAAGGCTCTTGAAGAGGAGCAGACCTATTATACGGAATGTATACAATTGGAACAACAGCGCTATAAAGAGGCTTATGCACATCATCATAAAGAGCAAGAATATTATAGTGTGGCAAAAACATTAAATGAGCAATTTGATGAGCAAACTAATCGTCAGAATCGCCTACAAGCATTGCTTGAAGAACAAGATGTATATAGCGCAAAAGAACGTGAAATTGCATTAGCAGAGAAGGCGGAGCGTCTTGTCATACTTGAGCAACAATGTATTGATTTACGTGCTGAGCAAAATCGTAAAGAACAATCTTTTCAGCAAGCAATGACAGAGCAGCAAAACGCAGAAGCTCAGTTAAAGATAGCACAGGAAAAGTTTAACGTTGAAGAGGCGAAAGAACCTGAACGTCAACATGTTCTACAACAGGAATTACAGTTGCAAACATTATTACCGACATTCGAGGCGTATGAGAACAATCTGCAGCAAATGCAAATAGCTGAACAATATGTTGCAACAGCAAAGCTAGCAGTAGACGATAATAGTAAAATTGTAGAAACAGGACAAATGCAAGTTCAACAACTAGCAAAAACAATTGATCAATATGAAAAACAACTTGAGCCATATGAAAGTTATTTAGAACAGCTACCAAAGCTAAAAGAGCAAGTGTCATTACTAGCGCAAGTTGAAAAATACACGAGAGCAGTTGCAACTGCGGAGCAAGATGTAGCTACTGCTAATGTCCATTATCAAAAAAGTAAACAGGCTCTTCAAAAGTTGGAGCAGCAATGGATTGCGAGTCAGGCAAGTATTTTAGCACAGCAACTTAAGGACGGAGAGCCTTGCCCAGTGTGCGGTAGTACAACACATCTCGAAACGCATTCTGAGCAATTAGAAATGATCGAATTAGCACAAGTAGAAGCTTTACGTGGAAAAGCTACTACTGATGAGCGCAAGTTTTTAGAGAAAGAAGCTTTATTGAATTCTACAAAGCATCTTCTACAAGAGGCGCTAGAACAGTTAGAGACGAATGAGATTGATCAATCGAATCAAGCACAAATTGTAGCTTCCTTACAAAATATAGAACAACAAATTACAACCTTAAAAGTAGTGAGCAATCAATTATCTGATATACGCATGAAACAAAAGGATCATCGTGCACGACTGGAGCAGCTACAAGAAAAGCACATAAAACTAGAACAATATTTAGTTGAGAAGACGAAGGAATTGACTAAGCAACAAGCGATTGTGGAAGAGCAGCAAAAGCATATTCCAGAAAATCTTACGACACTACAAGCATTGAAGCAGGCGATTGCTGATATAGGTTCACAAAAGGTTGCATTACAAACTGCGTGGAATAGCAGCCAGCAAAGTCTGCAATCTGCTAAGGAAGCAGCAAGTAATGCTAGAATGACCGTAGAAATAGCGAAACAGGCTTTTGAAGAATTAAAGTTGAAAATGGATGAAAAGCGCGAGCAATTTTCAGTAAGTATGAAGGAAGCAGGCTTTGAAAGCTATGAAGAATTTGCTACTGGGAAGCGTAGCGTGTTGCAAATAGAAGCTTTACGGAAGGCTTGCAATGAGTATGCATTGCAAATCCACACATTACAAGTACAAATTGCTGAAGGAGCAAAGCATCTAAAAGGGCAAGAGAAGCAAGATCTAACGGCAATGGAAGAAAAGTTAGAAATGCTTCGTGTAACATATGAGGAAGCCTTTAAAGTATTGCAACAGATCGAAGGATTTGCAAAAGCTTGCGGAGACTTTATCGAAAAAGTTGAGGAGACCGAACAGGAGATTCGCTTACTTGAAAAAGAGGCGGGACGAGTGAAGGAACTTTATGCAATGTTAAATGGACAGAATGCGAAAAAGCTGTCTTTTGAGCGTTATATTCAAATCAATTATTTAGATAAAATTACAGAGGCAGCGAATGTTCGGCTTTATCATTTATCCAACGGTCAATTTGAGCTCCGACGTTCAGATCGATTAGAAAAGCATGCCAAGCAAAGTGGGCTTGGACTAGATGTGTATGATGCCTATACGGATCAATTACGAGATGTGAAAACATTATCAGGGGGAGAAAAGTTTAATGCGTCTTTAAGTCTTGCCCTTGGTATGGCAGATGTTATTCAAAGCTTTCAAGGTAATATCCGCATTGAAACGATGTTTATTGATGAGGGCTTTGGTTCTCTCGATGAAGAAGCGTTAAATAAGGCGATTGATACGCTTATTGATTTACAAGATTCCGGACGCATGATCGGAGTCATTTCACACGTTGCAGAGTTAAAGGCTACAATGCCCGCTGTGTTGCATGTCGAAAAAGCAATGAACGGTCATAGTCAAACATATTTTGAAGTGAAATAACAAAGAGGCGTATCTCCGTTGCATGGAAATACGCCTTTTTGTTATTTTTTAGTTACGTTAGGATTTGTACCTTTTTTTGCAGCTATTACTTTTTTTACAATCGGGATTACGATAGGTGCTAATTTTATAGCGGTTTTAACAACTTTAGATACTTTCACAAAATAACAGCTCCTTAAGTACTATCTGTTCAAGGTGAGGTTGGAATGGAACTTATCGGATAACTCGAATAGCTTGAATAATATTCCAAATAACGACTCCTAATGAAACGAGAATGTAAATTGCGAATGAAGCAAACCAAATGATAAGAAAAGAATTGCTATCTGAATTTAGGTCAACATTGGTGCTGAATGATAATGTTGAGAAGACAAAGACTGCAAATAATATAATTCCGAATGCGACTGGGATTACATGTGATATTAGTGCTCGAATAGAGTGACTCTTTACGTCGCTATCTTTTGCAACAAAGTAAACGACTAATGGCACAATAAAGGGTGCGAATAAAATACTGAGATAACTAAAGGCAGATAAAATTTTTTGGTTCTCCATAGTTGTACCTCCTTTTTTAATATTTACGCATGAAAAACAGTAAAGATTCAAAAAATAATATGGAAGAGGTTGTAATCGTAACCGTGTTTGCGTACAATGAGGTTGTTCAAATAAATTAAGATGTAACGACCACAAGGGGAGCTGATGATGTCAGCTGAGACTGGGCACGTAATGCCTCGACTCTTTGAACCTGTAAGTTAACACTTGCGTAGGGATGTGGATAGAAACCGACACTTTTACGATGTGAGGCTCTGTCCTGGCATCGTTTTTTATCTTTATTGATGCCAGATAGGGACATATTTGCCAACTGTTTTCTATTCCTGCTCTTGTATCCTACATCGGAACAAAGGAGAGAATAATTTTATGGACAATAAAAGACTTTTAATGCTTGTGGAGATTGCGATATTCGCAGCGATAGGCCTTGTGCTAGATCAGGTTTCCTTTAAAGTATGGGCACAAGGAGGTTCTGTTAGTCTAGTGATGGTGCCAATTATTTTAATAGCATTCCGCTGGGGTATTATTCCGGGTCTTACAACGGGTTTACTCATTGGTGTAATGCAAACAATGTTTGGTGCCTATATTGTGCATTGGCTTCAAGGATTACTTGATTATGGTGTTGCCTTCACGATAGTGGGTTTAGCGGCCGTTGTTCGTCGACCAGTGCTCGAGGCTTCTAAAGATTTAAACAAAAAGAAAATGGCGCTTTATATTATTTTAGGAACGGTATTAGCAGGCTTTTTACGTTATGCAGCACATACCATTGCGGGCGCTGTATTTTTTGCAGAGTATGCTGGCGATCAAAATGCGTGGATTTATTCAATTATCTATAATGGAACATATATGCTACCAGCAACGATTTTAACAGCGATTGTAGGTGTTTTGTTATTTACGGCAGCACCTCAATTAATGCAACGAAAATCCTAATTAGTATGCCCTTCACATGAGTGGAGGGTTTTTATTTTATTAAATTGAATGAAGAATTGTTGCTTTTTTAGCTAGTTAGGGATGGCGTAATTTAAACCTTTTGTTATGTATATAAGTTGATTGGAGTGGAGGCTGGGCGACTCCCAGCGTCACAGATGAGACCCTGGAGCGAGCAGGTAGAGGAACGAAGGCTAAAACCATCACGTCCTGTGATAACGCCTTCGTGACCTACATCGTGTAGGCCTAAGCGGCTCATCAGACGCACCCAGGAAGCTCTGCTCTGTGCGAAAGCGAAGCGGCAGCAACAAAGCGCCCAGCCGGAACGGAAATCAACCCCACGTTATGGAGATGAGCCTGTTTTCAGCACTTTACAATTTATGATGGCATATAATATTTAAAGCGTTTAGCGTTTTTTGTATAAAAAGTTATGTTATATTAATGAATAGATATTAGATGAAAGGGACGTTAAAAATGATTGTAAAAACGCAAGAAGAGATTGAAGCATTTAAAAAAATCGGCCGTATTTGTGCTGAAATTCGTGAGGCAATGAAGGCTGCTACAAAACCAGGTGTAACAACACTTGAACTGGATGAAATTGCAGGTCGTATGTTTGCTGAGGCAGGAGCAGTTTCTGGACCTAAAGGGGAGTATGATTTCCCAGGATACACATGTATTAGTGTTAATGAGGAAGTTGCACATGGTATTCCAGGTAAACGTGTGATTAATGACGGAGATATCGTCAATATAGATGTATCTGGTTCATTAAATGGCTATTTTGCGGATACGGGCATTTCATTTGTCGTTGGTGAAGGCTATGAGGATAAAGAAAAGCTATGTCGCGTAGCTAAAAGTGCTTTTGACCGTGCGATGACAAAAGTAAAAGCCGGATCAAAATTAAACCAAATCGGAAAAGCTGTTGAGCGTGAAGCATATGCCAATGATTTAACAGTAATTATGAACTTAACAGGTCATGGTTTAGGTCGTTCATTACATGATGAGCCAAATCATATTTTAAACTATTATGATGCATGGGATTCTACAATTATGAAAGAGGGCATGGTGCTTGCAGTCGAGCCATTTATCTCAGCGAAAGCGGAGCATATTGTGGAATCTGGTGATGGTTGGACATTCGTTACGCCAGACAAATCATTAGTTGCTCAAATTGAACATTCAATTATCGTTACAAAAGACAAACCAATTATTTTAACTTCACTTGATGAACAATAAAAAAGCTAAAAATCCTGCTAACCAATTTATTTTTGGTAGGCAGGATTTTTTTTAATAAATAATATACCGACAAGTAGCACTCCACATAAAAACAAGGCTGCCGTCGTTACAAGTAGCTCATCAAAACCATTATGTAATGCGACCCCAATATAGGACCAGATAAATACACTTGGATAGATAATATCAAAATAATGGAATCGGATATGTAGCGCTATTGCTACCCCAAGTGTCAGTGAAATAACTGCCCATAGTGGATTACTAAGGCCAAAACCATTCCATTGATAAGATGTTAGCGTTAAGCTTACATTTGTCATCAGGCTAAATGTAACCCATGCGAAGTAAATTGAGAAGGGTATACGACCTGTGAGTGAATTATTGCTGAGAGGGTACGTTTCGTACAATTTATATAAGTACAGTACTAAAATGAACGTACTGACAATTGACAGGATATATAGTTCGTGATGCCAAACAACAATCGCTAACGCCTGCATGATACAAATGCTACTAAAGAGAACAGTCTGTTTCATAGTTGTCTTTTTTAGATTCATGACTAACCAATAACCAAGTAACATGTAAACCCCAATCCAAATCACATAACTAACATTAAAAGGTGCAAATATTACAGGAAAACGATTTGAAATCTCTAAAGAAGATTGACCGTTTATTTTCATGAAATAGGATGAAAAGGTTAGGATGAGTGAGACAATATAAGTGATTGTCATCAAAAAAAATCGAGGCATGTTTTCCTCTCCCTTCGTGTTAAATTGTATAGGGAAAAGACAAATAAGTATAGGACTGTAACAATATTTCCATTATAACGGAAATTTCCAACAATGTATCGTGTTGTTTCGTTAAAAATATCTACAATTTACCATTTGAATAGGCAGTCATATATTTCTTTAGTACAATAAGAATATTCAAATGTAAGGAGTGAAGTTTTTAATGACTCAAAATTTAAATGATCTAGATTTATCAGTTAAACTGGATAAGAAAATGTATAAAAAGAAATTAAAAGTACTCCAATATGAAATGTTAAATGCTCAACAGTTTTTATTAAACAATAAAATTGGGCTAATTTTAGTATTTGAAGGTATGGATGCTGCTGGTAAGGGTGGCGCTATTAAACGTCTAATTGAACGTGCTGATCCTCGTGGCTATGTCGTACACCCAATTTCAGCACCTCAGCCGCATGAACTGCGCTACAATTATTTACAACGCTTTTGGAGAAAGTTGCCACAGCATGGTCAAATTGCTATTTTTGATCGCTCATGGTATGGTCGTGTATTAGTTGAGCGTATTGAAGGATTTGCAACAACGGAAGAGTGGTCTCGTGCATACGAAGAAATTAATAATTTTGAAAAGATTTTAACAGCAGGAGATTATATTGTTATTAAGTTTTGGCTCCAAGTATCTGATGAGGAGCAGCTTAATCGTTTCAAAGAACGCGAGTTGGATCCATATAAGTCTTGGAAGCTAACAGATGAAGACTGGCGAAATCGTGACAAAACACCTCAGTATATAGAAGCGGCGAATGAAATGTTTGAGAAGACGGATAAGAAAAGTGCGCCATGGGTTCTAGTACCAGGGGACGATAAACAATATGCACGTGTACAGGTGTTGCAAGAAACATTAGCACATATTGAACGTGAGGCAAAAAAACGTGGCCTTCATTTAACGAATATATTAGGCGAAGCACATTTAGAAGATGCTGAATCATCTAGCCTTGAATTGCTAGAAGAGAAGCCTAAAAAACAAAAAAAACAAAAAATGAAATAATGTTAAGGATGCTGTAACAACGAAATGTTTTAGTTGTAGCAGCATCTTTTTTTACATACAATAAAGTAAAACTTCAATCAGTGGGTGTTTCATCCACTGATTGTTAGTTGAACCAATCGGGCTTTTACGGTCAGTTAATCGTCTACTATGACGACAAATCTCAATTTAAAGTTGGGAAAGCCATTTACTGACCGTTAAAGCGGGATAAAGTAAAACTTCAATCAGTGGGTGTTTCATCCATTGATAAAATGAACTCAGGCATTAAAACGTGTTGATAATTATCGGAAGGTTAGTGTGGAAAATGGTGCTTAAAATTTGGAGATTATTGAGGAAAAAGGGTGAAAATGTGGTATCAATTCAGGGCGGGAAATGCTACATTCGCACATTTTATGAAAAAGATGCACAAAGTTTAACTGATCTCGTAAGTCGCAATAAATACTTTTGGTCTACATACGAACCGTTACAACGACCGGAATATTATACAATTAATGCTCAATATAAAAAAATTCAAGAAAGCTTATACTTAATGGATTCAAAGAGAGAATTTACTTTCGGTATTTTTGAGCCAGGTACAAATAATCTAATAGGGCATATTGCTCTTTATGCAGTAAAACGTTTACCGTATTCCAGTGCATTTGTTGGTTATGCGATGGATGAAATTTATATTGGAAAAGGGATCGTGACAGAAGCAGTTAATATGGTCGTGCAATTTGCGTTCGAGCAAGTAGGCTTACATCGAGTAGAGGCTTATGTTTCAACACAAAATAATCCTTCTATCCGAGTTTTAGAAAAGGCTGGATTTCAGCGTGAAGGTCTTTTAAGAAAGCTGCTGTATATTAATGGTCAATGGGTGGATCATTATATGTATGCACGTTTAGAGGGCCAATAAAAAGAAGCGTCTATCTTTCGTTGTTTGAAGGATAGACGCTTCTTTCTTACTATTGTTTGCTACCGTCTATGATTAAATCAAGGCGACCTGTATTTGGATCAATTACTAATCCATGAACAGGCACATCTTTAACCATTAACGGGTGATTGCGAATTGTATCGACGCTTTTCTTTACACTTGTTGCTACGTCGCCAAAGCCACGTAAAAACTCTTTTAAATCGAGACCTGAATATTCTACCGTTTTGATCGTTTCAGGGTTAATCCCTCTAGCAACCATTTTATTTAGCATTGCTTCTGGGTCAACTGCACTCATACCGCAGTCGTAATGTCCAACAACATACACCTCATCTGCTTGTAGTTCATAAACAGCTACAAGTAAACTACGCATAATTGCACCAAAAGGGTGACTAACTAATGCCCCAGCACTTTTAACGATTTTTACGTCGCCATTACGCATATCCATAGCTTTAGGTAATAGCTCTACAAGACGAGTATCCATACAAGATAACACAACGATGCGTTTATCAGGATACTTTGTTGTAATAAAAGGCTCATATTTTTTTTCTTGAACGAAATCTTCATTAAACTTAAGAATATCTTGTAACATTGTCATGAAAGATTGCTCCCTTCCCTACAGAAATATTTTAGAGCAAAACTTTGAATATGCAAATAATAATGACAATATTCACGCAATTTTATTGAAAAAAAAAGGAGTTTAGTAATTTATTTAGCGAACCGAATTAGTTGGGAATAAATAAAAAACAGCTACGTTTTAGTAGCTGTTTTTTAATGCAATTAATATTTTTCTTTTGGCATTGGATCTACAGTTACTGAAGATTTAGAATCTAAACCAACTTGTAGGTAGTGGATGAAGAATGCTAGAGAAATTAGTAAAACGGCTGAAAAGCCAAGTACAGTCGTAATGAACATAATGAAATCTCCTCTCTCCTAAATAATCTACAATACTATCTAAAGTAATTATACAATAGGTTACTAGGAAAATCTAAGGAGAATTTATGACATCCATAACATGCATAAACCAGACTAATGTTAGTAGGTATAAAATACTTAAAATGTCCAGTTTTCATTACGAAGAATAAGTTCTTTTTACCTATCATTAGTAATGTTTTCTATACTCAGTTACTCTGAACTAATCATAAAGTCATGTGTTAAGTTTTGGTTTAGTTTATTCTTCAACAGCTCTTTAAAGGATACTTCCTTCCGACTCTCACTACAAAAAGAATAGGCAGCATTCTCTATAGCGAATTGATTAGGGGCATTTTCACCAATAATCATAAACAAGACTGTGAAATAGGTAATTCCGTGCCTTTAGATGGTGAAAGTAGTTTTTTGTGCAAGCATAAAGCCAATCTGGACACTATTATACTGAGGCATAATTGATTAAATATGGGAAGAAATCAAATGAGTCTTTCGGAGCGTTTTTATAGTGAGTATGAAAAAAGTGTATTGTCTGATGAATCGATAATAAACTGTTTTGTATCATTTTTATGTTATTTCTTAGTAATTATCTGAATTAGTTTTGAATTATAGTTCGAACAGATTATATGGATATCTTAGTATTTTTGAATATTTAAACCTATTTTTACGGCTAGTTCGGCATATTTTAGTAATTTTGTGTCGAGGATGATAACAAATTCTTAACTTTTTTCGAATAAAGACAATTTAGTGTATTATTCTTAATTCAATATAATCAAATATGGTCGAAAAGTGAATAAAAAGTATTTATTTCGTCGAAAAAAATGTGAAATACATTTATACTATATTATGTGTTTATTAAAAAATGGAAAAAAAGGACGAAATAAAGGTAAATAGGAGATTTGGAGGTTCTAGAATGGATATATCGTCGATTGTAGGGTTAATACTTGCGCTAGTAGCGCTGTTAACAGGAATGGTGCTAAAGGGTGTAAGTTTAAGTGCATTTTATAACCCAGCCGCCATTCTAATTATCATCTTCGGTACAATTTCCGCAGTAACAATTGCCTTCCCAATGAAGGAGTTAAAGCGTGTACCAAAGCTATTTAAAATTCTTTTTAAAGAAACAAAATTAGCAGATGATATTGAGATTATTAAGATGTTTTCACAATGGGCTGATTTAGCTCGCCGTGAAGGTCTATTAGCGCTTGAGAGTAAAGCTTCAGAGATTGAAGACCCATTTTTGAAAAATGGACTTACATTAGCAATTGACGGTCAGAATGCGGACTATATTCGTGACGTCCTAACAGAAGAAGTCGAAGCAATGGAAGAACGTCATGCTAGTGGTTCTGCGATCTTTACACAAGCTGGTACATATGCCCCGACTTTAGGGGTACTTGGTGCGGTAGTAGGGTTAATCGCCGCATTAGCAGATATGAATGACATAGAAAAGCTAGGACATGCTATTTCAGCTGCTTTTATGGCTACATTATTAGGTATTTTTACAGGTTATGTTTTATGGCATCCATTTGCGAATAAATTAAAACGTAAATCTGCTATCGAAGTTAAGCAAAAAAGAATGATGATCGAAGGCATCCTTTCTGTCTTAGAAGGGGAGGCTCCACGCGTTATCGAACAAAAATTATCTTCTTACTTAACAATGGAAGAACGTCGTCAAATTTCTCATGAAAGTGGGGCGGGCGGCCTTGGCAAAGAAAGCTAAGAAAAAAAAGCATGATGATCATATTGATGAGTCTTGGTTAGTTCCGTATGCAGATATTTTAACGCTGCTATTAGCTGTATTTATTATATTATTTGCATCCAGTTCAGTAGACCAAGAAAAGCTAGAGAGAATGTCAGCAGTGTTTAATCAAGTATTTGATGGTGGTACAAGCTTTTTAGATCAGCCTGCACCGATAAAAAGTCCGAATGCAGAAAGTGACCAAGTGCCACAACAAGCACAACAAAACTCTGCTTATTTAAAGGATCAGCAGGAGTTAGCTCAAATTAAAGATAGTGTTGATAATTTCATCGCTGTTCATGAGATGGAAGGTCAATTCGCAACAGCGATGACTGATGAGGGATTACTTGTTACAATTCGTGATAGTATCCTGTTCGATTCGGGGAAAGCAGACATTAAACCAGAGTACATGACAATAGCAAAAGAGCTTGCAGATGTATTGGTATCTAATCCACCACGTAGTATTGTTATTACTGGTCATACGGATAATGTTCCAGCTGGTCCAAACTTCTCTTCTAACTTACAGCTCTCAGCGTTGCGGGCAGTGAACTTCGCAGAAATTCTGTTGAAGAGTAACTCGAAGTTAGATGGTCGAAACTTTAGTACGCAAGGTTTCGGTGAAAATCGTGCCATTGCACCAAATGATACTGCAGAAGGGCGATCTAAAAACCGTCGTGTAGAAGTGTTAATACAACCACTTGTAACTGAGGATGGTTCTGCCGTAAAGAATACAAAAAAATAGAAAAAAGCTATTAGCAAACGGCTTTGGTGCCTCATTGCTAATAGCTTTTTTTACAAAATCCTATTTATTTGCGTAAAGCTCCTAATTCAGCAACGATGGCTTGCATTTCACTAGGACTAAATGTGTTGCGCTTCATGACCATTTCGTATAAATAGACTAGGTCTTCGTAATTAGCTTCATCGAAATTTTCCGATTTCATTGCATCAACATTAACCATACGAAGCTTGTCTTTCATTTGATCAACCATATAAATAACGTTCTCTTTTGACGGTACTGATAAATCCATTATTTAAACCTACCTTTCGTAATCCTCGAAAATATCATTTCATTGAATAAAAAAAATGTCAACACTGTATTTCGACATTGCTTTAAAAATAAACTGTTATTGGGTAGAATAAGGGCAGTAAGTAGTTTAATTATGGTTCATCACCATAACGTGTGGTTGATTTCCGTTCCGACTGGGCGCTTTCCTGGGGGCGTCCGATGAGCCGCTTCGCTGCGCTCCAGGGTCTCATCTGTGACGCTGATCCCCAAGGAGTCGCCCAGTCTCCACTCCAATCAACTTATTTATGGCATACGTTTTAACAAAATCATCCCTAACTTTTGGAGATGAATCTTAATTATCTTAAAGGAATATACATTTACCAAGCAGGGGGTATTTAATATGGGACGAAGTAAATTATTAGCATCTATCGTAGTTGGTGCCACAGTTGGTGCTGCATTAAGCATGTTTGATCGTGCAACGCGTGAGAAAACAATAGCTACAACGAAAAAGATGAAAGAAGCAATATCGTATTATGCAGCCAATCGAGATGAATTACAAGTACTAGTTGAGGAAAAAGTATTGTCCGCTAAAGTGCTGTGTGAAAGCGTATCAGAAAATGTCAACACAATTGTTGAAAAAGTGGATGAATTTAAAGAATTACCTTCCACAATTGAAGGCATGATTAATGATACAAAATCGGCCTTTTCTTTACCAGATAAAGAATAGTTGTCGTACAGGAGGAAATTTGTATGGAGGAGAAAAAAGCATCGATACATACAGCTGTCGGTCTGGTGAAATCATTTGTCTCACCAGACGAAGACACTGTAGATGTGATGACATCAAGGGGCTTTATGCAAGATTTAATGCTACGCTTAAAGCGAGTGGAAATATCAGCTCTTGCAGCGCAATTGGCTTATTTCTTTTTACTATCTTTTTTCCCGCTTCTAATATTTCTAGTCACATTACTACCTTATTTGAATTTAGAGACGACGCAAGTGTATTCATTTCTAGTGAATATAATGCCGGACGAGGTATATAGGCTTATAAAAAATACATTAGATGAAATTTTAACAATTCGTAATAGTAGTTTATTATCTATCGGGGTGCTTGGAACAATTTGGTCTGCCTCCAAAGGAATTAATGCATTGATTAGAGCCTTGAATAAGGCCTATGATACTGAAACTAAGGGGAGTCTATTAGATCGAGGGTTATCCCTTGTTTTCACCTTAGCATTTGTCGTTGTTATTGCTGTCGTTCTACTTTTACCGGTTTTTGGGCAACAAGTGGGGCATTTCTTATTTTCAATTGTTGGCATTGAGGAACAATTTGAAATAATCTGGTATAGAATGCGCTGGTCGATACCACCTCTACTTATTTTTATAGTTTTAATGGGGATATATGGAATTGTTCCGAATACAAATCCTCGTTTGAAGTTAATGGGAGTTTGGCCAGGGGCATTGTTTTCAACTCTTGCCTGGGTGGCAGTAACATATGCTTTCTCTTTTTATATTAATAATTTCGCGAATTATTCCGCTACATATGGCAGTATTGGTGGCGTTATTATTTTAATGCTTTGGCTATATTTCACGGGGATTATTTTAATTTTTGGTGGCATTTTAAATGCGACGATGCAGAAAAAAGTATTGCAAAAAGAACTTATGAAGCAGGAAACGCTAACAAACCGTTAGGATTATTGAAAAGAACAGCCTCGCTATCACGTTTTATGATACGAGGCTGTTTGTTTTTAGACGTTTTTATTAAGCATACGTAAGCCATTTAAAATAACTAAAATAGTGCTTCCTTCATGTCCAATAACTCCTAGAGGTAAATCGACGACTTGTAAGAAGTTAGAGGCAATTAATAAAACGATAACGCCGATAGAGAAGGAGATGTTTTGTTTGATGATGCGTTGCATTTTACGTGATAAACGTACTGCATAGGCAATTTTTGATAAGTCATTTTTCATTAAAACGACATCTGCTGTTTCTAAAGCAACATCTGTTCCTTCTCCCATAGCAATTCCGGTAGTTGCAGTTGCTAAAGCGGGTGCATCATTAATGCCGTCACCGACCATCCCTACAAACTTATGTTCAGAAAGAAGTCGTTTCATCTCAGTCACTTTTGTTTCAGGGAGACATTCTGCAACGTATTCTGTCACGCCTGCTTCCTTAGCAATTGCCTTTGCTGTTTTCTCGTTGTCGCCCGTTAGCATGATCACATCAATACCTAGCTCTTTTAGTAATGATACTGCTTTTTTTGCTTCACTGCGAACGGTATCCTTTAAAGCTGCCAATGCGGCAATGCCATCTTTGTCACGAATAAAAATAACACTTTTCCCTTCTGAGGCAAGGTTTTCTGCTGCACCATTTGCAAATTCATTTGCCTCATCTAGACCAACAAAGTCTGGTTTACCAACAAGATATTCGACTTCATTAACGTAACCTTTGATACCCCAACCTGGGATATCTTCTATAGTGGCTTGAGCAAACTGTGTGATACCTTCTTTTCTTGCGAATAAAGTAATTGCTTGAGCAAGTGGATGGTTTGATTGTGCTTCAATACCTGCAAGGATTGCCATTGTATTTTCACGGTCTAATCCTTCTCGAACAATAAAATCAGTAACGGTTGGTTTTCCTTGTGTTAAAGTACCTGTTTTATCTACCGCTAGTGCACGTAATGCACCTAGATGCTCTAAATGTAGGCCTCCTTTGAATAGCACACCGTGTTTTGCACCATTTGAAATGGCTGCAAGAGTTGCTGGCATAATGGATGCAACAAGTGCACATGGAGAAGCAACTACTAGGAGTACCATTGCTCGATAGAAAGTTGTTGTCCAGTCCCAACCGAGTACAAAGTGAGGTAGAAACATCATAAGGGCAACGGTAAGTAGCGCAATCTTCACATAAGTACCTTCGAATTTTTCTATAAACTGTTGAGATGGAGATTTCTCACTCTGAGCACTTTGTACAAGCTGGATAATTTTTTGGAATAGTGTCTCAGAATTTGGTTTTGTCATTTCCATCGTAATGGCACCATTTAAGTTCACTGTACCTGCAAATACCTCGTCGCCTTCACGTTTTGCCACTGGAAGGGGCTCACCACTAATAGCAGATTCATCGATAGAAGACTGTCCTTTAAAGATCACGCCGTCTGCTGGTACACGCTCACCAGGTTTTACGAGCAGGTGATCTCCAATTTGTAATGTAGAGACCGAAACTTTCATTGGTTCGAAGTTACCACGAACAAGCCAAGCCTCTTCGGGTTGTAAGTTCATGAGTGCAGAAATTTCACGATGACTTTTATTCATTGCGTATGTTTCAAGAGCGCCACTTACAGCAAAAATGAAAATAAGAATTGCGCCCTCCGTCCAATAACCGATTGCAGCTGAACCAATTGCAGCTAATACCATTAATAGTTCAACATTAAGCTCTTTATTTTCAATGGTTTCTTCGATGCCCTCTTTTGCTTTAGCGAATCCACCAACACAAAATGCAACAATATATAAAATAATAGAAGCTGTTGTTTGCCCGCTAGTATCTAAACGCCATGCAAGTAAAATAAACAAACCTGCTATAAGGGCTGCGATTAATTCAGCGTGCTCCTTCATTTTCTCAATTAAATTAAAATTTTCTCGTTTAGATTGTTCCACTCTTATCCCTCCTGATAATGAAAATCAATATCAAAACCTTTATAAATCAGTATATATAAACAATATCGAATTGAAAATAGATTTCAATTAGCTCCTTTCTAATTTAGAATTATTATAACAAAGGTTTTTGGAAAAAGAAAGTAAGAAATTTGAAGGGATTGTTAAAGAAAGGGAATAAAAGCAGTCCAGGATTGAGATTGCGGCGATTATGAGGATTTTTGAATTAATTTTGAACATAAGAAAAAGCACAGTTATTCATAGGAATATTCTGTGCTTTTCAAATTTGTGCAGGCTCATCACCGTAAAGAGAGTTGATTTCCGTTCCGGCTGGGCGCTTTCCTGGAGGCGTCCAGTCTTCACTACAATCAACTGACATACGTTTTAACAAATGTCATACCCAACTTTTGGTGATGAGCCATAAATTATTTAATTATAAACTCGTTATTGTGGCTGCCGCTATGCTTACGCCACAGCTAAAAGACTACTACTAGTCTTAAAATATTAGAATACTCGTTCTGCGGTGTGGCTGCCGCTTCGCTTACGCCACAGCTAAAATAAACATTACTGCTATTCAAAGTAACTCTTTATAAAAGTTATTTTTCTTTATTAGAAAACTCTTTCTGCGTGTAGCGCAAGTTTTTCTAATGATGATTTGTCTACGTCTGCGTGTAGAGAGTTACCGTGAGAGTCCATTGTTACAACAGCTGTGAACTTCTCAACGTTTAAGTGCCACATCGCTTCTGGAACACCAAATTCCATTAGATCAACACCATCTACACCTTTAATGCAATCTGCGTAGTATTGTGCAGCACCACCGATTGCGTTTAAGTAAACGCCACCATGTTCTTCTAATGCAGCAAGTGTTTTTGGTCCCATACCGCCTTTGCCGATTACAGCGCGGATACCGAATTTTTTCATAATGTCACCTTGGTATGGCTCCTCACGAATAGAAGTAGTTGGACCAGCTGCTTTTACTGTCCAGTTGCCTTCCTCATCTTTTGCCATTACAGGGCCACAGTGATAAATAACTTGTCCATTAAGATCAACTGGAGCATCATGGCTCATTAAGTGATGGTGAATTGCGTCACGGCCAGTATACATACGACCAGTAATCGATACAACGTCCCCAACTTTTAGAGCGCGAATTTGCTCTTCACTAATTGGTGCAGTAAGTTCCACTACATCTGTAGTAGTATCTTCTGTTGTTGCTGCAACTTCATCTTCTTTAAATGTAATTTTTTCGCCTTCTTGGTAATGCCAGTTAATAATTTCGCCAGTTTGAGGATCAATGTCCACAGCCATACGACGGTATGCCCAACAGTTATATGCTACTGATACGTAGAATGATGCAGGGATACGGTGCATAACACCAATTTTACAACCAAGTAATGTTGCTTCACCACCGAAGCCCATTGTACCGATACCAAATGTGTTAGCAGTTTTTACTACATACTCTTCTAATTTAGCAAGATCAGTATTTGGATTTGTATCTTCCACATGACGGAATAATTGTTCTTTCGCTAAGTCATAACCAGAAGAGCGGTCACCACCGATACCTACACCGATGAAACCAGCTGAACAGCCTTGTCCTTGCGCTTGGTATACTGAGTGAAGGATACATTTACGGATACCATCTAAATCACGACCAGCGCGGCCAAGACCTTCAAGCTCACATGGTAGGCTGTATTGAATGTTTTTGTTTTCACAGCCGCCACCTTTAAGGATTAACTTAATTGTGATGTAGTCTTTTTCCCATTGCTCGAATTTCATAACAGGTAGACCTTCACCAAGGTTATTACCGCTGTTTGCGCCCGTTAATGAATCAACCGCATTTGGACGTAATTTTGCATCAGCAGATGTATCGTTAATAGCTTTTTTAATAGCTTCTTTAATTTCTAATTGGTTTACACCAACAGGAGTATAAATTTTGAATGTTGGTAGACCAGTATCTTGACAGATAGGTGATACATTATCTTCTGCCATAATAATATTAGTTGAGATTGTGTCTAAGCTCATTGCAGCACGAGTACCAGCATTTTCAGCTTCTTTAGCTTTCTTAATTGCACGACGTACGTCTTTAGGTAGATTCGTAGATGTTTGAGTAATTAAATCGTAAAGACTTTTCTCCAAAGTTTGGATATTCATTTAGTATTGCCCCCCATAGAAAATTTGATTATTTCCACGTTACATTATACTCTTTTCAACTAATGAAAAAAAGAGTTCAACTCATTGTAGTCGGAATTAAGGGCCTATTCTCAAAAAGAGGTAATTTAAGTGTAAAATTATGTTATTCAAATATTATCTAACGTTAGGTTGGAGCCGATTACTTTAGGAGCGAGGCGGAGCACTTTTAGGCCGAAGCCGAGCACTTTTGAAGCGAAACCGAGGTTTTAGGTCGAAGCCGATCACTTTTAGGCCGAAGCCGAGCGGTTTTTGAGTGAAGCGGAGCACTTTTAGGTCGAAGCCGAGCACTTTTGAAGCGAAGCCGAGCACTTTTGAAGCGAAGCCGATCACTTTTGAAGCAAAGCCGAACTTTTAGAGCGAAGCCGAGCACTTTTAGGCAGAAGCCGAGCACTTTTGGAACAAAGCCGAGCACTTTTAGGCCAAAGCCGATCACTTCTGTAGCAAAGCTAATCACTTTTAGAACTTGAACATATCTATTTGTAAACGTAGGTTTCCTGTCTTATTCACAAGTTGGAGTTTCATCGAAATAAAGATTGTTGAAAAGGAACGTTTGTTCTACAATGGTATTAAATCTACTTTAGGAGGTAATATATGAAGTTACTTAATTTACCTGAAGCATTTGAACAATATAGGACAGTAATAGAGGAAACGATACAGCCTACTGTATATATTGAAACGGAAGAACGAAAAACGTCTTTATTTGAAAGTAAGTTTGCAGGCGATCCGTATTTCCCGCTGTCAATGGAGTACCCGAAAAGTTCTGAAGGGCAACCATTAAAATTACTAGCTCAAATTAATTTTGCAGATGTACCGAAGCATTTATCAAATTTCCCTAAAGAGGGAATCTTGCAGTTTTATATTGATGGTTATGACGATGTACTAGGAATGGACTTTGATAATGGTCAAAATCAGGAAGGTTTCCATGTTATTTTTCACGAACATATTGTCAGCGACGAATCACAGTTAGTACAAGACTTCTCATTTGTTGAAGCGAAAGAAGAAGAATTATACTTTCCAGTGGAAAAAGAAATGGCATTGTCCTTTAGAACAGGCTATGAACCATTATCAGCTAATGACTTTAGAAGTGAAAAACCATATGCGAAGATCCTTGCTAATATAGAAGACAATGATAATTTAGTAGACTCATTTTATGAAACATTAAATAGTACAGGCCATAAAATCGGGGGATATCCATTTTTTACTCAGGATGATCCAAGAGCCTTTGGTGATTATACAGATTCAACAGTCTTATTGCTTCAGATTGACAGTATAGGTGATCATATTTTGTGGGGAGATGTCGGAGTCGGCAACTTTTTCATCACAGAGGATGAACTGCAACGTAGAGATTTTAGTAAAGTCCTATATAATTGGGATTGCTATTAAATAACAGAAGAAAAAAGCAAGTGGAGAGCTTTATGTCCACTTGCTTTTATCAATTATTGTTCACGAGCATTAAATTGCTCCATTTTGTCCTCTAAATCATCCATCATTTGAATTAAACGATCAATATCCTCTAATTCAGTTGTTTCAGGATCAATGGCATCTAAAACTTCTAAAAACATTTCAAGACGCTCTTTTAAGTAATTCATTTGCTGTTTTTTATCAGTGATTGGATTTGACATGCATACACCTCATTTCGTCCCCTCCATCTTAGCTGATTCGGGACTAAATTTCAATGTTTAGGTAAACACCTAGGACTAAGCGATTATTTTGCGAAAATCAATAGACAGAATATTTACAATAATGAAGCTGTGTGTTAAATTAATATTAAGAAAAAGTAAAGGAGCTGATTTAAAAAATCTAAAAAGACTCTAACTCGAAAAGGAGGGAGTTTAAACAAGTACTCGGCCAATGTAAAAGCCGAAATTCGTGTTTATACAATTAAATGGAGATAAGTGTTAGTTAGGCCTTAGCGTAAAATCACATGTGGTGAGCGCTAAGGCTTTTTGTTATGCTGATATTTGTAAGGATGACTTGATGTTGGAGGAAAAGATGACATACTTCTCAGATTACAGCAAAAAAAGATTTGCCATTCTAGTGTTAATTGTATCTATTTCAGGCTTTTCGCAAGGGATGCTTTTACCACTAATTTCAATTATTTTCGAACGTGATGGAGTATCCTCTGCGTTGAATGGATTGAACGCAACAGGTCTATACATAGGAACTTTATTAATCTCACCGTTTATCGAGCAGCCATTACGAAAATGGGGCTTCAAACCAATTATTTTAATTGGCGGTGCACTTGTCTTCGCTTCGCTGTTAGCATTTCCTTTATGGAAGAGTGCGACCTTTTGGTTTACCCTTCGCTTACTCATTGGGATTGGGGATCATGCATTACACTTTGCAACACAGACGTGGATTACAAGCACATCGGATCATAAAAGCTTAGGAAAAGGTATGGCCATTTATGGCTTGTCTTTTAGTACAGGTTTTGCGGTCGGTCCTCTGATGGTGAAACTTATACAAGTTTCAGAGGCATTACCGTTTATTGTATCCTCAATTATGTGTTTATTCGCGTGGTCTTTTGTATTTCTCTTACAAAATGAAAAACCAGAGCGTTTAACGGGAGACTTACATGCAAGAGGCTGGCATCGCTATAAAATAGCCATTGTATTTGGATGGATTGCATTTTTAGGGCCATTTGTTTATGGGTTTTTAGAATCTTCTTTAAATGCTTTGTTCCCAGTTTATGCTTTACGTAAAGGCTTTGACATGGATATGATTCCTATTATTTTATCAGTCTTTACATTTGGCGGGATTTTAACACAAGTACCCCTTGGAGCTATAGGGGATAAAGTAGGGCGACGCAATGTCTTAATGATAGGCTCGTTCGGAGGGGCTATTATTTTTGGCATTGCAAGCTATGTAGAGCATTCACAAATGGCAGTAGCCGTAGCATTTTTCTTTACAGGTACATTAGTCGGTTCGATGTTTTCATTAGGTATTACTTATATGGCTGACTTAACACCCAAGGAACTACTGCCAACAGGAAATCTGCTGTGCGGCATTGCCCTTAGTATTGGTAGCTTAACAGGGCCATTTTTAGGAGGCGTTTATTTAGAATATGTAAATTACAGCTTCCTTTTATTAGTGGCGATGCTTTTGCTAGCTATAGCCATTGTTTTACTAGTATTTGGACGAAATAAAAATAAGCGACTAGTGTCGATGTAAGGGGCATTGTCTTTTGGAAATTATCCTTGAAGCGGAGGAAGAAAGTCAAACGCTCGGGGAAACAGAAGAATCGCTCAGCTCGGAGACTTTTGAGCAAAATAAAAGAGCGGGGCTCATCTCCCGCTCATAAAACAAAAAACGCCCAGCAAATCCGTGCTGTTATGGCGTTCTTTGCGTGACAAGGATGTTCCGTCCAAGTCACATAGGTTTGGCACCTAGAATTGTATTATACAGACAAGCAAACATAAAATCAAATAATATTTGCAGATAGGTAATATTTGAATTTTGGATTTCTATCTCTATATAATAGAAGAACACACTAAGATGACTATTTATAATGAGGAGATTAACACATGGCAGAATATAAAAAAATATCGATTCACCGTGCATTAACAGAATTAAAGATGCTAAATCACCGTATCGAAGCAGCAACGAATGAAGTTAGTTCAGTGTTAGCTAATCGTAAAAGCAATAGCAAAATTAATGGTGTAGAGATTCAAGAATATGAAAAGCAAATGCAAGCCTCATACGATAAAGTAGTTAGCTTAATTGACTATCGCAACCGAATTAAGGCGCTAGTTGTACAGTCTAATGCTAAAACAAACGTAATGGTGGGAAAAGAAGAGATGACTGTAGCAGAAGCGATTGAGCGCAAACAGTCCATTCAATATGAAAAGGAACTGTTAGAAGTCATGCAACAGCAATATCGTTCAGCGATAAATACGGTTGCAAAAGAAAATGATGCGTTGCCAGCAAAGCTAGAAACGTATTTAGTTAATATATTAGGAAATAAAGATAAACAATCTCCAGAAGAAGTAAAATTACATACGGATACATTTATGAAAAGAAACGAGTACGAGTTAATTGATCCGATGAATGTTAAAAAGAAAATTGAGGCGTTAAGTAATCGAATTGAAGAATTCGAATCAGAGGTCGATGCAGTATTATCGGAATCGAATGCAACGACATTTATTGAAGTGCAAGCCTAACTAAATATGCATGGCCTAGCGAAAACGGAAAACGAAAAGTCGCTCGCGCTTCAAGACATGTGTGCGAGTTAAAACTTGAAACATGTCTTACTACAATGGATAGTTTAAATAATCGGAGATAAAAGTTCAAAGATTAAAGTTAAAAGTCTAAAGTTTACGTTTCAAAGTTCTTTCGTATTAAAGCTAAAAACTTAAAGCATAAAAATCTTTTAAATCCTGGTTTACTGGTTAAGGTGTTGATTTTTCTGGACCGTCCGTCATCCACCAGGCAGCTGGAGCTGTGCAGTACATATAAAAATAATATACAAAACAATGAAGGCGTCTCTTAATTTTAGGAGACGCCTGTTTTGCTTCTGTTAAAACGCATTGGATTACATATGAAATAAATGGGAAACAAGATGTAAATTAAAAGAATGTTTAGAAGGGGCTATATGTACTGGTATAACTTTGTCTCAACGTTTTGGTTTCATAAAGTGATAATTCTATTAATTAGCATTACTTATATATAATAAGCGCTATAAAAAGGTGAGAGATGCGAAGATGTAGCATTTTTGTTTCATTTGGTTAGAGTTTAGTCGCAATAACCTTAACAGAAATGGCTTCATTTTTCATCTATTGAGTGAAAAGAGAATCCCATTGAAAAGCCGATAAGTCAGCTTTTCAGTGGGATTTTGTGTTAGTTAGTGAATAATCTAGGATTAATCTTCAATAGAAGCAGTTCGTTAAGAAGAATATAAATTGTGCTGTTTTATCAAGAAGGTTACCTATATCAATACACTATCGTTATCATACATTATTAGAGTAAGTAGAATCATTTTTTACTTATGGAATATTTTATAGAAAGGGGGTATTTTTTGGGTATTCATAGAGATTTTCTTTATATTGGAGACACGAGCGACGACACCGTAAAGCGTTTTGATGCAACATCCGGGCGATTCCTCGGTACTTTTGTAGCATCAGAAAGCGGTGGGTTGCACGGTCCTAGGGGAATTATCTTCAACCATATAGGCAATCTTCTTGTCTCCAACCAGAACGTTAATCAGCCCCAAAACGGCGATGTATTAAAGTTCAATGGACAGACAGGGAAGTTTCTACGCGAACTCGTTAGTTCTGTTCAAATAGGTGCACCATTTGCTCCACGCGGCATAGTCCTATCCGACAACAATGTATTGTATGTGGCAGACATACAAAGCCCTGGCGACACGCCTCAGCCCGGAGAACTGAGCGCTTATAATGGTACTACTGGTGAGTTTTTGGGTAATTTTAACCATTCTGGTTTCAATGGAACGTTCTTTCCACGCAGTGTAGTCTTCGGTCCAGACGGTTTGCTTTATGTCTCGGTCTTCAATCCTTTTGACCCACTAAATGGCTGGGTTTTACAGTTTGACCCGGTGAAAAGGGAGTTCATAAAGGTGTTTGTTGAGAGTGATGCCGTCAACAACCTACACCGTCCTGAAGGATTAGTTTTCGGTCCAGACGGTAACCTTTATGTGACGAGTTTTCGCGCAGACGAGAACGACACGGATAAAATTCTTATTTTTGATGGCCAAACTGGATTATTTCTAGATAAGATTGACCTTGATACAGTCGGTGGACCGCGTGCTTTTGCTATGGCAATCCTGTTTGGACCAGATGGAAAACTATTTGTGCCTATTTCGGGAACTGGACCTGATACAGGTTCAGTACGGCGTTATAATGTTCAGACTAAGACTTTTGACGTTTTCGTGCCTGCAGGTCAACAGTTAGGAGCACCTTGGTATCTGACTTTTGGTCTTACAGATCCAGCAACTTTGGCTTATAATTTATAAAAATTGGAATTAAAGAAATTGACTCAAAGGAAGAACAACAATGAAACGTTGGAAGTACTTCTCTTTTTCATCCCCAACATAAGAGAATTATTCCGATAGAGACACCAAATTCTGGTGTCTCTTTTACCATTCTAGCTACAGTAATGACTAAAGAATAACTTCTTTTTGCAAGTAACCTGCATCATCTAATGGAATAAGAATTATATATTACTGATGACATTTTATTATGAGTCCATGCTGTCTATCTATTTGGAATTAGTCTAGATTTTCACACTGACCAACCCTTACAGAAGCTCGTAACAGATATTACTTACTTGCCTTTTGGACAATCGTTTAACGGTGAAATTATTGCGTATGCAATTAGTTCTGTTCAAGATACGAACTTTGTCTTAGATATCCTTCGTCAGCTCCATCATCTACCTTGCATAGTGATTAAGGCTCTGTCTATACGTCGTATGACTATCAAAAAACAGTAAAAGAAAAAGGAATTACCATGAGCATGTCCCGTAAAGGCACGCCGCTGATAATTCCCCAATCGAAACGTTTCACTCCTCGCTAAAGTTAGAAACGTTCTACTTCGACGGCATACACAGCACAACGAATGCATGTGTAAAACAAATCGTCGAAGATTATATTACTTATTATAACAATATCCATATTATAGGAACCTATTCAAGGGCAACTAGGTACGGTTAGTTGCCTTCTTTTAAAATGAGTTGCGAGACACATTCCACCTGAGCTGTTTGTGCAAACATATCCACGGGCTGAATGTACTCCACATCATAAAACTTCGATAATTCATTTAAATCCTTCGCTAATGTTGAAGGATTACAAGACGTATAGACAAAGCGCTTCGGTTTTAGTTTCAATACCGTACGAATGAACTCTGGTGCTAGACCTGTGCGTGGTGGATCAACTGTAATGACATCTGGTGTAAATCCTTCCTTGCGCCATTTTGCTAGGACACTTTCTGCTGTGCCGACTGCGTATTTTGTATGCTTAAAGCCATGGTTTCGGGCGTTTTTACGTGCATCCTGAATGCTTTCTGGAATAACATCCATTCCGCGAACTTCTTTTGCTTGGTCAGCTAGCCATAAACCGATTGTCCCAACACCGCAGTAAGCATCAACAACTGTTTCTTTGCCTGTTAATGCTGCTGCTTTTTTAATTTCATCATAAAGATGAACGGTTTGTGTTGGATTCAGTTGGAAAAAGGCACGAGCGGATAAATCAAAGGCTAATTCGCCAAGCTCCTCATGAATCGTTTCTTTGCCATCGAGGACAATCGTTTCATCGCCAAAGATTAATGATGTTTTCTCACGGTTAATATTTTGTGCGATCGATACGATACTTGGGTCGATTTTTTTAATACGTGCAATGAGTTCCGCTTGATGTGGAATTTCCTTACGAGTTGTTACGAGCACGACTTGTGTTTCACCAGTACGAATTCCTGTACGTACAACAATCGTACGTACTAAGCCATCAAGTGTACGACCATCATAAATAGTAATATTCAGTTTTTGTAAAATTTTACGTGTTGCCACTGTAATTTTGGATGTAATCGGATGTTGAACAAGGCAATCATTGATGTTCAGTAACTTGTTACTACCTTCTGCAAATAGCCCTGCATAGACACGCTTACCCTCTTTACGTACTTGATATTGACTTTTATTACGATAATTCCATGGATTATCCATCCCTAGAGTTTTGCGAACTTCAACTGTATTAGCTAAAGGCTTAGCATAACGTTCTAATGCTTGAATTACGATATCACGCTTTTCGATTAGCTGTTTTTCATATGTCATATGTTGAAGCTGACAGCCGCCGCATTCGTTGTAAACTGGGCATGGTGCTTCCTGACGATATTTTGAAGCTTTGCTAATTGTTACTATTTCTGCTTCGGCAAAGTTTCGCTGTGTTTTAGTCACTTGTGCTGTAATTTCTTCACCAGGAATAGCGCCCTTTACGAATACAACATTACGCTTATAAAAGCCTACTCCTTCACCATTAATACCAAGTCTTTTTATTATTAGAGGAAATTTTTGTCCTACTTCCATTGTTGTTTGCTGCGTCAAGCGTTCCACGTCCCTGTTCTTTTAATATCATCTCCCCATTATAACTAAGGAGTAGACGATTGCAAAGCGACAGGGAAATCTTCATGTTCTAAAACTAAATCGTCAAGGGATAAAAATGTATAGCCTTGTTTTTTCGCCTCGGCAATAAACCTAGGGAGCGCTTCAGCGTTATCCTGCGCTACAGTATGCATTAATATTACGGCACCAGGGTGTAGCTGTTCTATTAGAGCATTATACGCATAATCTGCGCCACGCCGTACATCCCTTTCCCAATCCTTAAAGGCAACAGACCAGAAAATATGACGGTAGCCTTCAGTATTTCCAACCTCTAATAATTTCGCATTAAATATACCTTCAGGTGGGCGGAAGTATGTTGTACGTTTTATACCAGTCAACCCCCTCAGCTTATCGTCAAATTTTTTCCATTCTGTACGCATAGCATCTGGCGTTAATCTCGCCATATTTGGGTGTCCATATGAATGGTTGCCGATTGTATGGCCATCTTTAACCATGCGTTTCACTATATCGGAGGCACTTTCTAAATAATGACCAGTTAAAAAGAAGGTAGCTGGTGCTTTTTCCTTCTTCAATGTATCCAAAATGCTTTCCGTAAACCCATTTTCATATCCGTTATCAAAGGTTAAATAAGCAACTTTTTTATCAGGCTTACCTTTATAAATAGCGCCATACTTCTCAAGTAGCTGATCAAGCTGTGCCCCAGCCTCAGCTGGTTCACCGTTTTTCGCTCGCTTTAATCCCCAATGGTATTCATCAGAGCCGGAAGCTGAAAATGGATTATAGCTAATTGCCGCGGCAATAATAAAAGTAGCGATGACCGCTCCTACAATATGCTGTTTCCACATTAAAAACGCATCCTTTCTTTTTCATTAGAATGTGTATTTTTTTAAAAATTATCCTAGTCGATTTAATACAATAAATTTTGAAGTGCTTCTTTTAAATGAAGAAATTTAGATGTAAAATGATGTTTTTCTTAAACAGTAGGTAGTACATAGGTGTAATTGAAAATTTTACAACATATTCATTTGCAACTGTTAATCTCCCAGCAGTAATATACGCGGAGGAGAAGCGAATACCCGCGCGAACCGGAAAATATACGCGGAGGAGAAGCGAATACCCGCGCGAAATGTGAAAATACCCGCGGAAGAGAAGCAAATACCCGCGCGAAATGTGAAAATACCCGCGGAAGAGAAGCAAATACCCGCGCGAACCGGACAAATACCCGCGAAGCAAACACCCGCGCAAAACGTGAAAATACTCGCGAAAGAGAAGCGAACACCCACAAACATGAAATGCCTATGGGAAAAAAGCAATACCCTTGAAAAATGTTATAATGGTTAATAGTGAGGTGTTACTAATGCGTATTATTACGAAAATTGCACGTCAAAAAAACAATCCAGAACGTTATAATATATATTTGAACGAAGAATACGCTTTTCCTGTAGATGAGGCAATTCTCATTCAATTTGGGTTAACGAAGGGAAAAGTGCTTGAGGAATTTGATATTCAGGAAATTGCCTATGAGGATGAGATTCGAAAAGCGTTTAATAAAGGGTTAAATTTTTTATCTTATCAAATGCGTAGTGAACATGAAGTTAAGAAAAAGCTTCTTGCGTTGGAATTTGGGGAGGCAGTTATTTTAGAGGCTATACAAAAGCTGAAATCATATGGCTTTTTAAATGATGAAACTTACTCCAAGGCATTACTCAACACAAAAAAAGCTACGATGAAAAAGGGACCCAAGGCAATTAGACAAGACCTTATGAAAAAAGGAATTGATAAAAGCTTACAGGATGAGGTACTTGCTACGTATAGTCATGCGGAACAAGTAAAGCTTGCGACACAATTGGCTGAGAAGGTCATTCGATCAGAAAAAAAGAAAACACCAACACAAGTAAAAGCTAAAATTCAAGATTTTTTAATGCGAAAAGGTTATTCTTTTAGTGTTGTAGATGATGTGCTAAGTCAAGTAGAGATTGAGCAAGATGAAGATGAATGGCAACAGCTACTTGAGGTACAAGGCGAAAAAGTTTGGAAAAAGTATTCATCAAAGTATACTGGCTATGAATTGAAAATGAAAGTAAAGCAGGCGCTCTATCAAAAGGGTTTTCCTATAGAAGTTATAGATCGTTTTATAGAAGAGAAGGAGAATGAGGAATGAACGAAAAAAATTATGCTGCAATGTCAGAGCACGAATTACGTGAAGAAATAGCTATGATAAAGGAAAAAGCACGTAAGGCGGAGCAGCTAGGAATTATCAATGAATTCGCAGTTTACGAGCGCAAGGCTTTAATGGCAGCTGCTTATTTGGTTGATTTAGATACAATAATTCCTGGAGAAATGTATCGTATTGATGGCTCTGAAAATGAATTTTTCCAAGTGGATTATTTAAAAGGACGCTTTGCCTGGGGACATCGCTTAGGGGGCGAGAAATACCAAGAGGCTTTACCGGTTTCAATGCTATCTCCTGTTAAGGTGGGCAAATAAATGGATGAAAAAATTGAGAAACTAACTGCTGAGTTACTTGCGAAAAACCCGCAAATGTCAGTAGGGCGTGCACGAGTATGGATTGAGCTTTTATGGAGTGATTTTGAATCAACTTCTGCAAAAGCTGGCTACTCCTATCGAGGTGCTGATTACACTGAAAATTTAGTGCGTCAATTAATTACTAGTTATGGCGATAAATTGCATACATTTGCAGGACGCAATCCCAAATACGCACATTTACTTGATGCTAGTGATGATATGGTGCAATAACAAAACCCTGGCCAATGTTGGTCAGGGTTTGTTGTTTAATTACTTGCGCCAATCTGTAATTTTTTCTGGAGTTTATCTTCTGTAAATATCCAGCCTGTGTATGAAGTGACAATCTCGTTGTCATCGTTTAAATGAGCGACAGCAACGAACGGATAGCGATTATCACTACGATAACGCAGATCAATTAATCTTACTTCTGTTAAGCCGTTATCGAGTTCTGAAATTTCCCAACGATACAATGGTGAGAATGACACGAAGGCAGCGAGATTGCGATCTTTCAATGCTATTTCGATAAGAGGCGTTTTCGGTAAAGGTTCTATTTCGAATTTATCGTAAATATTAACAGTTCGCCCATAAGCACGGCCAACATAATAATGCGTTCTGGATTTTGCTGCAATTCGCCAGTGGAAGAATCGCATTGTAGGAGCTACAATAACATACTCTTCATCCTGAATAGTATTATGCACAGCATTCTTTACAGCCTTTTGGACTGCAAATCGTAAAATGTAGTAAACGATAATAATGAGATACATGATACTAAATGTCCAAACTGGATTTGCGCCAAATGCCCAAAGTAAAATGCCAAGGCAATGTAGTGTAAAAATAATAGGATCAAATGTATTAATGACACCAAGTGCAACCCATCTTCTAGAGAATGGTCGAAGTGCTTGTGTACCATAAGCATTGAAGATATCAACAAAGACATGAAGCGCTACAGCTAAAAATGTCCAAAGCCATAAATGAAACACATTTACGTCCTGAATAATAAGTGCTAAAACCGCGGTAATTAAGATGGGCCAAATAGCTACTGCTGGTAGTGAATGTGTAATTCCACGATGATGTCGAATATAAATTGCGTTGTTGCGCAGTTTTAAAACAGTATCGACATCAGGTGCCTGCGAGCCAATAATCGTACCTGCCATTACTGCGGTAAAGGTCATAGAATGATTTGCTACAACGGGATCAACTAATGCAAGACCACCGAGGGCTATACCCATAACGAAATGTGTACCTGAATCCAAAAATATCCACTCCTTGTATGCAAAAAATAGAGTACAATTGCATACATGTATATTTCAATAATCCGTATTACCTGATATTTACTTAATTAAGACAAATTTGAAGTTTGAAAATTGTGACGTTTTTTGTCGTTTCAGACAGATGATCTTTTCTTAATTGTATACTCTTTTTACCATAAATAAAATCGTAAAGACGCTGGAGGTCACTGTGAATTATCCATATGTAACAGAATTTCGACAATCTTTAGTCGAATGGTTTAATGTTGAGAAACGTGATTTACCTTGGAGGCATACGACGGACCCTTATAAAATCTGGGTATCGGAAGTGATGCTACAGCAAACACGTGTCGACACAGTTATTCCTTATTACAATCGTTTCATGGAAAGTTTTCCAACATTAGAATTACTCGCGGAAGCTCCACAAGAATACTTATTGAAGCATTGGGAAGGCCTTGGCTATTATTCCCGTGCGCGTAACTTACAAGCAGGTGTTCGTGAGGTATTAGAAAACTACGGTGGGGTAGTACCCGATAATCGCCATGAGATTTCAACATTAAAAGGCGTAGGTCCGTATACTGCTGGAGCTATTTTAAGTATTGCCTATAATAAGCCCGAACATGCAGTTGATGGCAATGTTATGCGTGTTTTAAGTCGTGTACTTACTATTCACGATGATATAGCCGTTCCAAAAACTAAAAAGATTTTTGAAGAGGCAGTTGAAGAACTGATCGATCCTGAAAATGCATCGTCCTTCAATCAAGGCTTAATGGAGCTAGGTGCACTTATTTGTACGCCAACTTCACCAAAGTGCTTATTATGTCCAGTTCGCGAATACTGTATCGCGTTTAATGAAGGCGAGCCTGAAAAATTACCTATCAAATCTAAAAAAGTAAAGATGAAGCATATCACATACGATGTGCTTGTATGTCAAGATGATAAAGGTCGAATTTTATTGGAGCAGCGCCCAACAAAAGGTTTACTAGCTAATCTATGGCAGTTTCCAATGTTTGAGCACGGCAAAGATTCAACAGATACTTTTATGAATGATTATGCTATAAATGTTCAATCGCAACAGGATTTGTTAACATTTAAACATGTTTTTTCACATTTAACATGGCATATAAATAGCTATTATATGAAATGCAATTCAGCAGTAAAGGGCGAATGGCTGACTCGCGAACAAATAGAATTATTACCAATGCCCGTTCCAATGCTGAAAATTTGGCAAGAAATTAAGGATTAATCAAGAAAATAATATTTATAAAAATTTATGAGCATAAAATCATTCACCTCGGTACACAATAATGAACGTGGAGGTGAATGAATAATGAAAAAGCAAAACAACCAAAATTTACAACCGAATAAAAACATGCAACGTCAAAGTCAAGAATTTGGTTATGAAACAGACGTTACAGACGCTAATGCAGTGCAAAAGCAAAATGCTAAAGCAGAGCAGAAAAAAGCTCAAGCATCAGGTAACTTCAATAAAACTAACCAAGATCTTGGTGAATAACACTTTGTAATTGCATAATTGCATTTACCTCTAAGGAGCTGTCTAAAATCGAAAAGATTTAAAAAAGACAGCTCCTTTTAAATTTTATTTAGTAAAATCTAATTGCTCAGGAAGCTAGGGGAGTTGCTCGAATAGCCGAGAAAAGCGCTCAAATTCACAAGAAATAACCCCGATCAGATCTGTAAAAATAAACAAATAATTCCAATTGAGTTGTTGTTATGATAAAACTCGCTTTGAATTAACGAAATTTTGTACAAATTTAAAAGAGCGCAGGGAAATTTGTGGTTTTCTAACTACACCTTTCGCGTACACATTGCTATAATATACTAGAGATAGCATAGACGAAAAGGTGGGCTTCAAAGATGGCAATACCGATAGAAGGAGAAACGATACAAATACATAGTTATAAGCACAATGGCCGTATCCACCGTGTTTGGCAAGAAACAACGATTTTAAAAGGAACGAAAAATATTATTATCGGTGCGAATGAACGGACACTTGTGACAGAATCCGATGGTCGAACGTGGCTAACGAGAGAGCCTTCTATTTGTTATTTCCATGCGGAGCACTGGTTTAACATCATTTGTATGCTACGTGAGGACGGTGTGTATTATTATTGTAATCTAAGCTCACCATTTGTTTTCGATAATAATGCCATTAAATATATTGACTATGATTTAGACATTAAAGTTTTCCCTGATATGTCTTATTCACTCTTAGATGAGGATGAATATGAACTACATCGTAAGGAAATGTCTTATCCAGATGTCATAGATAAAATTTTAAAGCGCAATGTCGATAAATTAATTAGCTGGATTCAACAAAAAAGAGGACCATTTGCACCTGATTTCATCGATGCTTGGACAAGTCGTTATAAGTTTCAGCTCGATATGCAAGCAGATGATTGTTAGTTGCACCTATTAGTTTTACTAATGGGTGTTTTTTTTTTATGTCTTAAAATAGTTGGTGACAAAGTTGAATTAACTGTACTTCAAACGAAATATTGCTATAATACGTTTGGGCATTCAGTTTGTGGATGTCTGTTTCTTTTTATGTGCGAAGTGGTTTGAGGTGTTTCGCGATGGACGAAATAAAATGCCTTTTATTTTCATAAGTGCGAGGCTTTTAAAATAAGGAAGTGATAATAAGTTGGGTAGTATAAAGCGTTATATGAGATTTGTAAAACCATATACATGGGAAATTATTTTAACGGTTTTGATTGGTATAGTGAAATTTGCGATTCCATTGTTTATCCCATTACTCATAAAGATTGTGTTAGATGATATTATTGCTGCAGAAAATCTAACGGATGCAGAGAAGACAAAAGAACTGTTTTATTGGTTAGGTGGTACGATCATTGTATTCTTTATTATCCGACCACCGATTGAGTATTACCGTCAATATTTTGCTCAGCATGTTAGTAACAAGGTGCTTTTCGATATTCGAAAACAAATATATGCACATTTACAGCGACTAAGTTTAAGATACTATGCTAATACAAGAGCTGGCGATGTTATTTCAAGAGTGATTAATGATGTGGAACAAACAAAAAACTTTATTATGACAGGTTTGATGAATGTTTGGCTTGACCTTGCGACAATTGTTATTGCTATCGGTATTATGCTTGCCATGGATGTTAAGCTTACGCTAGTAGCATTAGTTGCGTTCCCGTTTTATGGATTTAGTGTGAAGTACTTCTTTGGTAAACTTCGATCTTTAACACGTAAACGGTCACAAGCACTTGCAGGTGTGCAAAGTTATTTACACGAACGTGTAGCTGGGATGAGTATTATTAAAAGCTTCACGCTAGAAAAGCATGAACAAAAATTATTTGATGAAGCCAATGGTGAATTTTTAGAGAAAGCACTGGATCATACGAAATGGAATGCTAAATCCTTTGCAGTGGTGAATACAATCACGGATGTAGCACCTCTCCTAGTAATTGCCTATGCAGGTTATCAGGTTATTAATGGTCCACTTTCAGTTGGAACGATGGTGGCCTTTATTGCCTATATCGAACGACTTTATGGTCCACTCCGTCGTCTTGTAAGTTCATCAACGATGTTAACACAATCATTTGCATCAATGGATCGAATGTTTGAATTAATAGACGAACCTTATGAAATAAAAAACAAGGCTAATGCGGTAGAGCTACCTCGCGTAAAGGGTGAAGTGCGCTTTGACAATGTGAACTTTCAATATGAAGCAGATGGCTCACAAATTTTAAACAACATTAATTTCACGATTAACCCTGGAGAGACCGTTGCATTTGTAGGAATGAGTGGTGGCGGAAAATCAACGATCATTAGTTTGATTCCTCGCTTTTATGACACAACGAGTGGCACAGTGTGTATTGATGAATATGATGTTCGTGATGTAACATTACATTCTTTACGCTCACAAATTGGAATCGTCCTACAGGATAATATTTTGTTTAGTGATTCAGTAAAAGAGAATATTTTAATGGGCAAGCCAGATGCTTCTGATGAAGAGGTTATTGCTGCGGCACAAGCGGCAAATGCTCATGATTTTATTATGAGCTTGCCAAATGGTTATGACACAAAGGTTGGGGAGCGCGGTGTGAAGTTATCAGGTGGGCAAAAGCAGCGAGTAGCGATCGCCCGTGTATTTTTAAAAAATCCACCTATTTTAATACTGGATGAAGCAACCTCTGCATTGGATTTAGAAAGCGAGGCACTTATTCAAGAATCATTGGAAGTACTTGCACATGAACGTACGACCATTATAATTGCTCACCGACTTTCTACGATTACACATGCAGATAAAATTTTGGTTATAGATCATGGACAATTAATTGAAAGTGGTACGCACGAGCAATTAATGCAAAAAGAGGGGACTTACTTTAATTTATTCCAGGTGCAACATTTAGATTGATATACAACGTTATAATAGAAAACATCTAGCTCACCATAATGTGGGGTTGATTTCCGTTCCGGCCAGGCGCTTTGTTGCTGCCGCTACGTTAGCACTACGCTTTCGCACAGAGCAAAGCTTCCTGGGGGCGTCCGATGAGCCGCTTGGGGCAACAGGATGTTGGTCACGAAGGCGTTATCACAGGATGTGATGCTTTTAGCCTTCGTTCCTTTATCGCTGATCCCCAAGGAGTCGCCTGGCCTCCACTCCAATCAACTTATTCTCATGACATATGTTTTAACAAAATGTCATCTCTATATTTTATTAATGAGCCAATAACCTAAAAATAGCTTTCCGTTTAAACATAAATGGAAGGCTATTTTTTTGTCTTATTTATAAAATATTATCAATTAATAAGATGTTATTAATATGAAACTCGAACGATGTAGAAAATCTATGTTAATTGCAGAATAATAATGATTGAAAGAGCGATGTTTTTTGGTTAGAATTATCTGAAAATAGGGAATAGAGTGATAGTTAAGTGATTTAGTGAAAATATGGGTGGGATGGGGCGATTGATCATGAGAAAAAAGCTGCTAGAAATAAAAGGTTTAAAGACAACCTTTTTTACAGATGATGGACAAATTCCTGCCGTAGATGATATCGATTTTTCTGTTCATGAGGGAGAAATATTAGGGATTGTAGGGGAATCAGGAAGTGGAAAAAGTGTCACATCACTGTCCATTATGGGTTTAATACCGTCACCGCCTGGAAAAATAACAGGGGGAGAAATACTATTAGATGGCAAAAACCTCGTCACATTATCGGATAAACAAATGCAAAAAATTCGTGGAAAAGATGTGGCGATGATTTTTCAGGAGCCTATGACATCTTTAAATCCTTTGTTTACAATTGGGGATCAGCTAAAAGAAGCGATTTTAATTCATAATCCAAAATGGTCGAAAAAAGAAGTATTTGCAAGGGCAATTGAAATTATGAAACTAGTAGGTTTACCGCGTGCTGAGGAATTATTAAAAGATTATCCACATCAACTATCTGGGGGGATGCGACAACGGGTCATGATTGCCATGGCGCTTGTCTGTGATCCGAAGGTATTGATTGCTGATGAGCCGACTACTGCATTAGATGTTACGATTCAAGCTCAAATCTTGCAGCTTATGAAAGATTTAAATAAACGTCTACATACAGCTGTGTTATTAATTACACATGATTTAGGCGTTGTAGCAGAGACATGCGAGCGAGTTATTGTGATGTATGCAGGTCAGATTGTAGAAGAGGCTCCTATTCAGGAGATATTCGTTAATCCAAAGCACCCCTATACACAAGGACTTATTAAATCTGTACCAGATATGCGTTATAAAAAGGACAACCTTTACTCTATATCAGGAAGTGTACCCAAGCCCGGAAGTATTCAGGAAGGCTGTCGTTTTGCAGCGCGTTGCGAATTTGCGATGGATCGCTGTGTACAAGAAACACCACCTTTATATGAAGCAGCAGAGCAGCATAAATCGAGATGTTTTTTACTAGAGAAACAGGAGGTGAAGCAGCATGTCGAAAGTGTTGTTGAAAGTTGATGGTTTAAAAAAATATTTCCCCATTCGGAAGGGCGTCTTGAATACACAGGTTGGAGACGTAAAGGCAGTGGATGATGTTTCCTTTGAAGTTTTTGAAGGAGAAACATTAGGCATTGTAGGTGAGTCCGGGTGTGGTAAATCAACGACTGGCCGACTTTTAATGCGATTGCTTGAGCCAACAGAGGGTGAGATTGAATTTGCAGGTAAAATGATTTCAGAGTTATCGAACAATGAAATGCGCAAAGCTCGTAGAGACATTCAAATGATTTTCCAAGATCCATATGCTTCTCTTAATCCTAGGCATAATATTGGGAAAATATTGGAGGAGCCTCTTATTGTTCATGGAATGGGCAATGCAAAGGAACGGAAACAGAAGGTTCTAGAGCTTCTCGAAATTGTTGGGTTAAATGAATATCATGTGAAACGGTATCCACATCAATTTAGTGGTGGTCAAAGACAGCGAATCGGCATTGCCCGTGCTCTGATGACGAATCCGCGTTTGATTATTGCGGACGAGCCTGTCTCTGCACTTGATGTGTCAATACAGGCGCAAGTATTGAATTTATTGCAAAACTTACAAAAGGACTTAAAGCTAACTTATATTTTTATCTCCCATGATTTAGGGGTTGTACGCCATATTAGTAATCGTGTAGGTGTGATGTATTTAGGGAAATTAGTGGAGTTGACAGCAAGCGAGGATTTATATGCTGAGCCACTTCATCCATATACTCAGGCACTGCTATCCTCGGTACCTGTTCCGGATCCTACGTTTGAACGTGAACAGCTCATTATTTCTGGTGATATTCCAAGTGCTTCGAATCCGCCAAGCGGGTGCACTTTCCATACGAGATGTCCTTTTAAAAAAGAAGAATGTTCTCAAGTAGTTCCGAAAATGCAAGAAGTAAAACCGGGTCATTATGTTGCTTGCCATCTATATGATGCAATCCAACATTCAATGATATAAAAAAACTTAGGGGGAAAATCAATGAAGAAAAAGAAGCTTTGGACTTTGGGTGTAATGCTTATCCTTGTTCTCTCGACAATCTTAGCAGCTTGTGGCGGCTCAGATACTAAGGATACGGGTAGTAAAGATACTTCAAGTGGTGGCGATAAAGCTAGCAGTGGTGGACCAAAAACATTAGTATATGGCCGGGGTGGCGATTCAGTAAAACTAGATCCCGCAGTTGTAACTGATGGTGAATCATTCACGGTTACAGCAAATATATATGAAACGCTGGTTAATTTCGGCGAACGAGATGTAACGATTCAACCAGGTTTAGCGAAATCATGGGAGCCGTCAAAAGATGGTTTAACATACACATTCCAGCTTCAAGAAGGTGTAAAGTTCCATGATGGCACTGATTTCAATGCAGAAGCAGTTGTTAAAAATTTCGAACGCTGGAAAGCTGGTGCTGATAAATTCCCATATTTCAGCTCCCAATTTGTAGTAGGCGACAAGCAAGTGATTGAATCGGTAACTGCTAAAGATGATCATACTGTTGTCTTCAAGCTTAGCCAGCCGCAGGCACCATTCCTGAAAAATTTAGCAATGTCTCCGTTTGCAATTGCTTCTCCAAAAGCTTTTGAAGCAGATGAAGAAGGATTATCTACAAATCCAGTAGGTACGGGTCCATTCAAATTTGTGAGCTGGGTACGTAATGATGCAATTACTATTGAGAAAAATCCAGATTACTATATCGATGGTTTACCGAAATTAGATAAAGTAATTTATAAATCAATTCCAGAAAACTCTACACGCTTAAATTCATTAACTAACGGTGAGGTTGATGTTGCGGATGGCTTAAGTCCATCTGATAAAGCTTCAATCGAATCAAACTCTAAATTACAATTAATCGAACGTCCATCTATGAATGTTGGTTATCTTGGATTAACGGTAACACGTCCACCATTTGATAATGTAAAAGTTCGTCAAGCAGTAAATTATGCAATCGATAAACAAGCATTAGTAGATGCATTTTATGAAGGCTTAGCAGAGCCAGCGAAAAATCCTATGCCTCCAGTAATTGCTGGCTACAATGATGCCATTAAAGGCTATGAATATGATCCAGAAAAAGCTAAAGCATTACTAGCTGAGGCTGGCTATGATGGTAAAAAAATTCAACTGTGGGCTATGCCTGTACCACGTCCGTATATGCCAGATGGCAAAAAAATTGCAGAAGCGATCCAAAAGAATCTAGATGATGTTGGAATCAAATCTGAAATTGTATCTTTTGAATGGGCTACGTATTTAGAAAAAGCACAAAAAGGTGAAGCAGATGCGTTCTTACTTGGTTGGACAGGTGATAACGGAGATGCGGATAACTTCCTTTATACCCTATTAGACGGGGATAACATTGGTTCCAACAACTATACTTTCTATGACAATAAAGAATTACACAAACTTTTAGTAGCTGCACAAACTGAAATTAATGAGGACAAGCGTAATGAACTTTACAAGCAAGCACAAGAGATCATCTCTAAAGATGCGCCATGGGTTCCACTTGCTCACTCTACTCCAATTTTAGCTGCTAACGCTAAGGTTATAAACTATATTGCACATCCAACAGGTTCTGACCATTTAGCTAATGTAGATATGAAGTAGGTTAAAAGGCCAATCCAGACATAAGAGAGAATTTTAAAGAATCTGCTTGCTTTCTGCGGGTAAGCCGTGGAAATCTCGCAGATTCTTTTTACAGTTGGAATGATTTTTTCTGTATGGAAGACCAATCATCAAAACGATCAATTATGCCTCGGCATAATTGCGGCTGGAATCGGCTTCGTGCTGGCACAAAGAATTCCTTTGCGATTCCGTGACATCCGCCGGAGGCTTTAGGCCAACATGAAGTAGCTTAAATCCGCATTCATCTCACCATCTATAGAGGTGGGAGACTTCTGTACCTGTCGCTACGGTACAAAAGATATTTGTAACGGACGCTTCACTTACGTTACAAAAAACATTTGTAGCTGACGCTTTGCATTCGCTACAAAAGAGAGTTGCTGAAAGAAGTTAAAACCGTTTGGTGAAGGCTGACCCTTTCAACAGTATGCGTAGAGACTTCAATGCTTTTGATGCAAAAGTATATTATGAAAATAACAGAGGGGTGAAGAAGATGCTTCACTATATGGGAAGGCGTTTATTTCAATTAATCCCAGTTTTGCTTGGAATGACTTTTATCGTTTTCATGTTAATTCGTGCAATTCCTGGTAATCCAGCACAAGTAATTTTAGGACAGCAGGCAACGAAAGAAGCGGTCGAAGCGTTAAACGCAAGTTTAGGATTAAATAATCCATGGTATACGCAATATTTTAGTTATTTAGGTGGCATTTTTCAGGGGGATTTAGGCGTATCATTGCGTACTAAATTACCTGTATCAGAGGAAATTTTCCCGTATTTAGCGGCGACAGCCGAGCTAGCGCTATTTGCCATGATTATCGCAGTGATAATCGGCGTAAATGCAGGCATTATTTCTGCATGGTTCCAAAATTCTTGGTTCGACTATGTGGCAATGATAGTTGCATTAATCGGGGTGTCTGTACCAGTTTTCTGGCTCGGTTTAATGGAACAATGGGCTTTCAGTAATCAGCTCGGCTGGTTCCCGACATCTGGTCGAGAAGATGTGCGAGATCCAATAACCGCCATTACTCATTTTTATTTACTGGATACGCTCATACATGGCCGCTTTGATCAATTTTCGGAAGTATTAAAGCGATTAATATTACCGGGTATGGCTCTCGCGACAATTCCGATGGCAATTATTGCAAGAATGACTAGGTCGTCTATGCTTGAAGTAATGCGCTCTGACTATGTACGCACCGCTAGAGCAAAGGGGCAAAAAATGTTTATTGTTGTTTATAAGCATGCATTGAAAAATGCAGTTATCCCGGTGTTAACAGTAATCGGTTTGCAAACAGGGTTACTATTAGGTGGTGCCATATTAACAGAGACGATTTTCAGCTGGCCTGGAATTGGTCGTTATATTTATGATGCCATTGGCTTCCGAGACTATCCTGTTATTCAATCAGGTATTTTAGTAATTGCATTTATTTTTATCATGATTAACTTAATTGTGGATTTACTGTATACGGTGATAGATCCACGGATTAAATACAAATAGAGGGGAGAAGCGATAATGACTGGAGCGATAAATATAAAAACAGAAGCAGCACCAGGTCGTGAACGAGCGGCAGGTCCTTGGAGAGAAGGCTGGCGTAGCTTTAAAAAGAGCAAAATCTCCCTAGTAGGTGCAGGCATTGTACTATTTTTTATTTTACTAGCTATATTTGGCCCGATGATTGCTCCTGAAGGAATTAATGAACAAAATCTTTCGAAGCGTTTATTAGCACCGTCAAGTGAGCATTGGTTTGGCACAGATGACTTTGGTCGGGATATTTTCTCAAGAGTTATACATGGAGCTAGTATTTCTTTGAAGGTAGGCTTTTTTTCGGTTATTCTTTCTGTAATTGTAGGTAGTTTCCTGGGCATTATTGCGGGTTATTATGGGAGATGGATTGATACGATAATCTCGCGTATTTTCGATATTCTGTTAGCATTCCCTAGTATTTTACTAGCGATTGCGGTAGTGGCAGTACTTGGACCATCTTTACAAAATGCATTGATTGCCATTGCCATTATTAACGTGCCGAATTTCGGGCGCTTAATTCGTTCGAAAGTATTGAGTGTAAAGGAAGAGGAGTATATCGTAGCAGCAAAGGCGATTGGAATGCGTGATTCCCGAATTTTATTCTCGCATATTTTGCCAAACTCGATGACGCCAATTATCGTACAAGGAACGCTAGCGATAGCGACAGCGATAATTGAAGCGGCGGCATTAGGCTTCCTTGGATTAGGAGCTCAAGCACCAGCACCAGAATGGGGGAAAATGCTAGCGGATGCCCGCATATTTTTATTAAAGGCGCCGTGGACGATGATTTTCCCAGGCTTGGCCATTATGTTAACGGTTCTCGGTTTTAATTTAATGGGGGACGGTCTACGTGATGCGCTTGATCCAAAAATGAAAAGTTGATAGTAAAATCAAAAAAACTTCTACGCGTTAGAAGCTTTTTTGATTTTTATTGGTCTGTCAAAAAAAAGATGTAAGGAAATGGAAACACTTTTTCAGCAGGAACGTCTTCTAAAAGTAGAAATTTAATAAAAGCATTAGAAGAGAAAATAAGAAAAGAGACAAAACCTTTTTATGGATTCGTTTATTGAGTTTTTTGTAGTATTATTTTAAAATTGAGATATATTGGCTGATCACCGATAGTTAGGCAACTTTGCTTTAATGTGTGTAAATTTTTTCATTTACATACAATAATTTGGTGGAGTACATACAATTTGCAGGAGGTTGTTGAAGTTGGGAATTAATTTGCAAAAAGGGCAACGTGTTGATTTAACAAAAGGTAATGCAGGTTTAAATAAAATTAAAGTTGGTTTAGGGTGGGACCCTGTAAGCCAAGGAAAAAGTGGTGGCTTCTTAGGCGGTTTATTTTCAAGTAAAAATGAAAGTAGTGAAAGAAGTATCGATTGTGATTCATCTGTATTAATGCTACAAGATGATAAGGTTCTAGCAGGAGATGACGTTGTTTACTTTGGGAAATTAACAAGTACATGTGGTTCTGTCGGACATTCAGGCGACAATTTAACGGGTGATGGAGATGGGGATGATGAAGTTATCACAATCGAGTTATCTTCTGTACCAACGCAATATAACAAGCTTGCGTTTGTCGTGAATATCTATGATGCTGCAGGACGTAACCAACACTTTGGAATGATTCAAAATGCATATATTCGTGTGTATGATGACAGGACTGGAAATGAATTAATTCGTTATAATTTAACTGATAATTATTCGAACTTAACGACGCTCATTTGTGGTGAGATTTATCGTCATAATAATGAGTGGAAGTTCGCTGCTGTTGGCACAGGTACTAACGATATGAAGCTTGGCGATGTAGTTCGAAGATATCAATAATTTAAAATATAGGAGGAATAGAATAATGGGAATTTCATTGCAAAAAGGTCAAAAGGTAGATTTAACAAAATCAAATCCAGGGTTAACAAATGTTGTTGTTGGTTTAGGCTGGGATACAAATAAATATGATGGTGGAAATGATTTTGATTTAGATTCATCTGTATTTTTACTTGCTGATACAGGGAAAGTAGCAGATCAAAATGATTTTATCTTCTATAATAATTCAACAGGCGGCAACGGTTCAGTTGAACACTCTGGTGATAATCTAACAGGTATTGGCGATGGCGATGATGAAGTGGTAAAAGTAGCTTTAACTCAAGTACCTGCACATATACAAAAAATAGCATTCACTGTAACAATCCATGAGGCAGAGGCGCGTAGCCAAAACTTCGGTATGGTTTCTAATGCATACATTCGTATTATGAATGCAGCTTCAACTGAGGAACTAATACGTTATGATTTAGGGGAAGATTTCAGTATTGAAACAGCTATTGTTGTAGGTGAACTGTATCGCCATAACGGTGAATGGAAGTTTAATGCAGTTGGTGCTGGTTACCAAGGTGGATTGGCTGTTCTTTGTAACGATTATGGCTTAGATGTAAACTAAAATTTATCATTAAACAATGAAGGGGAATTCTAATGGGTATTCAATTAAGTAAAGGGCAACGTATTGATTTAACAAAGCAAAATCCAGGCTTAAATAACATAGGTATTGGATTAGGCTGGGATGTGAAACAATTCGATGGTGGGCAAGACTTTGACTTAGATGCATCTGTATTTTTACTAGATGCGTCTGGGAAATGCCGTAATGAGCAAGATTTTATTTTCTACAATAATTTAAAGAGTTCAGACCAATCTGTCGAGCATATTGGTGATAATCGTACAGGTGAAGGCGATGGGGACGATGAAAAAATTCTTGTGAACTTAAAGCAAGTATCTCCTCAAATTGAAAAGATTGTTGTGACTGTTACAATTTACGATGCAGAAGGACGTCACCAAAATTTCGGACAAGTGTTGAATGCATATGTTCGTTTAACGAATGAAGACTCAGGGTCAGAAGTACTGCGCTATGATTTAGGTGAGGATTTCAGTATTGAAACAGCTGTCGTATTTTGTGAGCTGTACCGTCATAATGGCGAGTGGAAATTTGCCGCAGTAGGCTCAGGCTATAAAGGTGGATTAGCAGCATTAATTAACACATTTGGCCTACAATAAAGTAAACGGCATTCTTATTAACATTTGCTGTGCACAAGATGAATAAGAAAGCAACTGTGTAACCATGGCACTGTATTGGTCTGTAGAAGCAGGCCGATGCAGTGCTTTTTTACAAGGTATACTTCTTACTGAGGAGGGGATTAATTTGCAACATTTTGCAACGGAAGCAGAGACGATTTTTTATAAAAAGCCACAGCCTTTTACAAAATGGGAAAAGCCAGATATTTTGTCATATGCCTTGGGTGCGACTTTGTATATGCCAGCATCCATGCCTAATATTGTGAGTATAATACAATCACGAAAATATAAAGAGCTGGCATCACTGGTCATAGATTTAGAGGATGCAGTAGGAGATACAGAATTAGAGAGCTGTGAAGCGAAATTGATAGGTGATATTAGTGAATTATATATGCTCTATAGCAATAAACAACTACTACCTCAGGAATTACCGCTAATATTTATTCGCGTGCGAAATATCGAACAATTCCGATATTTAACCGCCGAGCTAGGAGAGCGACAAGAAGTATTAACGGGTTATGTGTTTCCTAAATTTACAGCAGCGCAAGGGGCTATTTATTTTGAATTATTGGAGCAAACGATTCAACAGCATCAATTAACTTTATATGGTATGCCGATTTTAGAAAGTCATGACGTTTTATATAAGGAATCTCGTATGGATGCATTATTTGCTATTAAAGAAGTCCTGCAGCAATACCGACAGCGAGTATTAAACGTGCGTATAGGTGCAACTGATTTTTGCGGAATATATGGCATTCGGCGCCGTATGGATTCGACAATTTATGATATAAGTGTGATCCGAGATTGTTTTGCTGATATTGTCAATGTACTAGGTCGTGAAGAAGATGACTTTATCATTTCTGGGCCTGTGTGGGAGTATTTTAGTAATCAACGTGTATTGAAACCAGAATTAAGAGTAACACCGTTTAGTGAAAAGGGGGCACTTGCTACACGCAAAGCATTGTTAGATGATTGTTTAGATGGATTAATGAAGGAAGTATTGATGGACAGACAGAATGGAATATTAGGTAAAACAGTTATTCACCCTAGCCATATTCGTGTTGTACATGCATTATATGCTATTTCCTATGAGGAATATTTAGATGCGCTAAGTATTGTAGAAAATAATGATGGTCAAAAAGGTGTTTTGAAAAGTCATTATGCCAATAAAATGAACGAAATAAAACCACATATGAGATGGGCACAGCGAATTTTGCGTCAGGCACATGTATATGGAGTCTATAACGAGTCCATAGATTTTGCCTCACTTTTATTAAATTCAGAGATAGGGAGTAGTGTCTGTCAATGCAACAATTAAAAAATAAGTTAAATATTCTTCAAAGTTATGAAATAGAGATTGATATCACACATAATCCATATGATTTTGCAGTCACAGATTTATTTAAAATGGCAGCACGTATTAATAAGAAAAGACAATTTTTATTTGTGAGTACGGTTCTTGGAAAACATTTAGCTGTTCGTCCACAAGTACCATTGCTTACAGGAAATCTCCTAGCAATGATGTATTATCAGAGACTTGTTGATCAAGAAGTAAATAGCATTACATCTATTGTACAGGCACTTAAAACTTTCAATGAGCAGGATGATTTACAACTATCTATGGATGCATGTATGACACTGCCTGAGGAAACATTGTTTATTGGATTTGCAGAAACAGCAACAGCACTTGGTCACGCTGTGTTTAATACGTTTCAATCGAATGCTATGTATATCCATACGACACGAGAAGTACTACCTGACTTCGAACCATTTGTTACATTTGAAGAAGAACATTCACATGCGACTAGCCATAATATTTATACGGAAGAACCTGAAAAATTGTTACATGCAAAGCGCATTATATTAATTGATGATGAGATCACAACTGGAAATACGGTCGTTAATATTATTAATACGTTACGTAGGAAATTTCCTTTAGTCAAGCATTATACGGTGCTATCCATTTTAGACTGGCGTTCTGAACAACAGCAAGCCGTTTTTAAGCAATTAGAGGAGAAGTGGCATGTATCGGTTGATTTTATAGCGATTATGGGTGGTCACTTTAGCTGTGGTGGTACACCGCTTTTAACAAGTAGCCAAAAAAGAGCAATGGAATGTGTTGCACAAGATATATCGCTATTACCGATAAAAGAAACGGGTGAGCGTAGATATTATCGTTCTATTGCGGAGAACGGTCTAGAAAACCGTGAACCCTATATGCTAGCGACCGGAAGATTTATGTTGACGTCTGAGCAGCATAGCAAGCAAAAGGATGCATTACAGGCAATCGCCAAGCAATTAAAAAAACTACGAACACATGGACCAGCACTAGTAATTGGAACAGGTGAGTTTATGTATGTCCCAATGCAAATTGCCGCTTACTTAGGTAAAGATGTTTATTTTCAATCAACAACACGAAGTCCGATTTATTGTACAAATCATGAAGACTATACAATAACAGAAAAAATCGCTTTTGAATGTCCTGAAAATAATGGTGTTGAAAACTATTTATATAATGTACAAAGTCACCCTTACTCGGAACTATTTGTAATTGTGGAACGTATTGCAAATAAAGAAATTTTAGCACGATTTGTGAAAGCATTGCAGTCTGTAAGTAACGCAAAAATTTATGTAGTTTGTATGCATGAAGTGGAGGAAGAATAATGATCTCAATTATGCAGCCAGATAAAATGGGTAGCTATGCACCTGAAGATGTTGTTTTTTTATTTCGTGATATTAGTAATGTCTTACTTGAATTGGATAATGAAAAACGTGAACGTCTTATCCAATCTGGTACGCATTATTCAGAAATGTTGCCAGTCGAATATCATCCAACCGAGGCGTATATGGCACTTTTTCATGAAACTTTAAGTGTCTATGAAGAACGGATTGCATTAGCTGTTGGTATTGTGGCTGAACAAATTGTAGAACATCATGGTTTAGAAAATTTAGTACTTGTGAGTTTAGCAAGGGCAGGTACTCCAATAGGCATTTTAATTAAACGTTATATTAAAATGCGCTATAGTGTCTGTGTCCCTCATTACTCCATATCCATTCTTCGTGGTCGAGGTTTTGATGAGACAGCTATTCGTTACATTTTTGCTAAACACTCTCAAGCATTTATTCAATTTATCGATGGCTGGACAGGTAAAGGTGCCATCACAAAGGAATTGCTACAGTCATGTGAAAAGTTCAATGCAAATCATAAAGAGCAACTGAGTGCAAATTTGGCTGTGTTGGCTGATCCAGGACATTGCGCTTCGATTTATGGAACGCGTACAGATTTTTTAATCCCTTCAGCATGTTTGAATTCCACTGTATCCGGGTTGGTGAGTCGTACGGTTTTGAATTTGCAATTTATGGATGAAAATGACTTCCATGGGGCTAAATACTATAAAGAACTCGAGGATGTAGATGTGTCAAACTTATACATAGATCGTGTAGCTACATGTTTTGAAAACGTGCAGAAGGAGGTTGAACAACAACTTCTGGAGCGAACAACCTCCCCGATTACTTGGCAGGGCATGAAATCAGTGCAAGCGATTCAACAGGCATTTGGTATTAATAATATTCATTTTATTAAACCTGGTGTTGGTGAAACAACACGCGTATTACTAAGACGAATTCCATGGAAGATTTTAATTAATCCCAAAAACATGAATGAACTTGAACACATCTTATTATTAGCACAGGAAAGAAATGTACCAATAGAAGAATATCCAAATATGTCGTATGCATGTTGCGGCCTTATTAAAGAAATATAGAGGAGATAAATATGCTATTATTTACATCTGATTTAGATAGAACACTCATTTATTCAAGGCGCATGATGGATAATTTCCCGCCAGCAACAGATACGGTTGTAGTTGAACAAAGAGCGAATGAAATCATTAGTATGATGACAGAAGTAACTGCGCCATTATTGCAACAGGTACATAAACAGGTGCAGTTTGTACCAGTAACAACACGAGCTTTGTATCAATATGAACAAATCCATTTTATAAATGATTTGAGCCCTACTTTTGCAATTACGAGTAATGGAGGTACAATATTAGAAAAGGGTCGTCCATATGAACCTTGGACAAAAACATTACGTATGCGTATTGAAGACTCTTCCATTCCTCAGGGGGATATGCTAAAACATTTTCATACAATAAAATCGGACACATGGCTACAGCGTTCATTTTACGTAGATGACCTATTTTATGTTCATCATGTTGATGTAGATGTTTTACGCCCAGATGAATTACAAGCAATTATCCAGGAATTTGACGGACACGGTTGGCATGTTCTTCTACAAGGTAAAAAATTATATTTTATGCCTAAAGTGCTAACGAAGGAAGCGGCGATTGAGTATATGAAAGAACTTTGTACATATGATTTGCATGTGGCGGCTGGCGATTCTATTATGGATTACGGAATGCTTGCGATGGCTGACATAGCTTATACACCTCATCATGGGGATTTAAAGGATAAACAACCACGAACGTTAATGAATACAACCTATTCGGTGCACAGTGGTGAAGCATTTACAAAAGAATTACTTGAAGCAGTTTTAAGACTGGCTACAAAGCAAACAGTTGTATAAGTAAGTTTCATTTAAATAATCGGCAAGTAAATAAAAGTGATGCAACACAATGGATAGACGTGAATATGTTATTTTTGAGCATGTGCAAAGGAAGATGATTTTGGAGGAGGTGACGTTTGTATGCAAACAATCACAATTAAATCAGTGCTAGAACGTGATCCGGATGATTGGCTACAGGCGTTCCAAGATTCACCAAAGAGTCGCGCATTTTATGAAGAAACAGCGCAGCAGGTGAGTTTTAGTCGCATTGCTGTTCGTGTGTTAGGTGCACCGATAGAAGAAGATGATTATTTTAATTCATTATTTAGATTGTCACAAAAGCCAAATATCCATATTTTAAGTGAAGAATTAAACAAACATATAGAACAAAAGGATTTTCAGGCACTACAAAATATTTTAACGCAGCATCAGCAAATACCTAAAGGTTTATCTATTAGTCGTTTAGTGGCTATGATGTCTGGTTATCAGTTAATACCGAAGCATGATGATGCCGACATGAATCGTCATTTACAGCTAGCGACGATTCGAGTTGTTGAACGTTTTCAAGAGCAACAATCACTAGGCTTACTTGCAAATGATTTTCGTCGATTTCTAATTGATATGGTGAAGTGGTTAAAAAACCATTGGATTGAATGGACGAAATCGATGAAGCCGACAGATGACTTTCCAAAAGTCGTTTGGTATGGCCAAACAACAATTAGTCAGAGATATTTTTTATTATTATTAATGGAGCTTGGCTGCGATGTATTGATTTTTCATCCAGCTAAAGTTGATGAATTTGCAGAGATTGATCCTACAGATACGTTTTCTATTACGCATTCCTATGTAAGTCAAACAACGTTACAGCCTTTCCCTGATAAGATGCGTGACCGTCAGGCGACAGTTGGTTATCGTTCAAGTCAGCATTTCGAACAATTAATGCATGATCAGCAATCGGGTGTGTTTAGACCTTGGCAGTTTAAAGATTGCCTGCCTCGCTCTTTAACGCTACGTATGACATACGATGATATTTTTATTTATGCAAACGAGAAGGCCATGGTTCGCCCGAAATTTGAAGTAATAAAAGATGAAGTGATAATCCCAGTAATTTTTGCGAAAATAAGTGGTGTTTCGAGTAGACGTGAAGAATATTGGCATTATATGCATCAACTGCTTGCTAGCCAACAAACTATATTTGTACAGGAGTTTCCATTTACGACAACTAGTAGAGCCAACTATCAATTTCACTATAAGCATTGCTTAGTGAATGGTGAACTATCAGTAGAGCGTATTGTGCAAAGTGATTGGTGGCAATATGGCGATCTAACATTAGAACTACAACATGCAATCGCCCATACGATAAAAACTTCATGTGAACAGCCAATGCTGAAACAACAGCCGAACGAACCTTTGTATGACTTACAATTATTTTTATTTAAGCAAATGACCATGATCCCTCAAGAAATACTGCGTTTATTGCAAAGCTTTGATTATTCGCAAGAAGTGCCGAAATTGGTATTATATCAAGCGCCACAGCAGCCAACTTTATCTCGAGAGGATATTGTGCTTCTTGCATTTTTAAATCGCTTCGGTATTGATATTGTATTATACAATCCGACAGGCAAACTAGATTTAGAAAAATATTTGCAAGAGGATACATTTGATGTACATCGTTTGGAGCACATGTTGTTTGATTTACAATATGAAGAACCAAAACAACAAAAAAACAAACCAGATAAAATGATAAAAAAACTATTTAATCGCTTTTTCTGATGGTTAGGAAGGAGGCGCACGATGTCAAATAACCCTGTTACTCTTGAGCAACTGACACTGGAAACAGCAGAAGCAGCAAAACAACAATTACGTCAAAATGCGGAAGTAAAGCAAATTGCAGATCAGATAAATATAAAAAATCAACTAGATTTAATGGCATTGGGTAAAGGGCCTGCAACGAAACTATCACATTTCTCTGATCAAATTTTAAACATGATAACGCAATCTAAAGCAAATGAATCAAGTGATTTATTAAAGCAGCTTGAAGTCTTGATGTCAAAATTTGATAAAAAGGAAGTGATTGAGCAGAAAGGTTTTTTTAGAAAATTGTTTAAGCGTGAAGAAAAAAAAGAGGAAGATTTGTTTGCCAAGTACAATATTCTAGGTAGAGATATAGAGAAGATACATTATCAATTTGTGCTAATGGAAGAAGCATTGGCAAAGGATAATCGTATGCTTGCACGACTATATAACGAAGATTTGATGTATTATCTTGACCTTGAAAAGTATATAGTAGCTGCAGAATTAAAATTACATGAAGTCTCGACAACATTAATACCTATGTATGAAAAGCAGAGTGAAGCAGGCAACCAAATAGCAAGAATGGAACTAAATAGTTTGCAAACCATTGCTGAATTGCTCGAGCAAAAAATAGAAGAGCTTGAGAAATCACGTATGGTTGCTATTTTAGCAGCCCCGCAAATTGAGATGCTTCGTTATGGTAATAGTGAGCTAATGGAGCAAATTAATAATGCGTTTGTAACAACGATTCCTGTTTTTAAAATGGGGATTATGAATGCGGTTAATGAAAAACGTCAAAAACTACAAAATGATTCAGTAGCAGCCTTTGAAAAGCGTATGAAGCAATTCGGAGGAGTTAGCAATGAAACTGTGGAACTAAGTACTGCTATGGCACAACAGACTGAAACAACACAAACTCTCGAAGAAATATGGGATACCATTGTTTTAGGTATCGCTAATTATAGGAAGTTGCGCGATGAACAAATTGTACAGCATAAGCAAGCAGAGAAAAAACTGATGGCATTGCGTAACTGAACCGTTCATTAGAAAAAGGATAGTATTCCCTCTAAGGTAAAACTGTTACTTTAGGGGGCTTATTCACTAAAAGAGTATATATGTATCAAATTTAAAAAACGACAGAATGGTATAATCCAATCTATCGTTTTTTTTAGTTAAGGAAACTATAGATTTTTTGCTTTGGATAACCTAGAGCATAGTCGTCTAGGCTAAAGCGCTACATCCTCGAGGTCGCTTCGATCCCTCGGGCAAAAGTGGTGGAGCGTTTACTTTTGCTTCGGGCTCCAGCGCTTTAGCGCATTTGTTCGTTAAATAAACTCCTCTTCAAACTCCACATTAATTTCTTGACCATGATGAGTTTGATACGACACGATGAGCGTATCTAAATGCTCTAGGTTTTCTTCGTAATCTAAAATACGAGATAAAATATAAAGCAAGTGATAGCTTGAGAATTCTGTATCGCCTTCCTCATGCGCATAACTGATCTGTTTAATGAATATTTCCATTAATTCGTTTCGCTGCACATAATCGATGTTTTTACTCCACTCGGAATGTTCGGGCTTTAATTTCCCTGTATACTTTAATAATAGCTGCTCATGGTAAGTTAGCAGGAAATCAAGTCGCTCTTGAATCATTAAATGAAATTGCGTCGGTAGCTGTGCTAATTCGTTTTCATGATTATGAAGACGATGTAACAGCTCTAAACTTTTCTTTGACGTTGTGATCATTTGACGATAAACAACTAATTTACGTGCTTTTACAAACTTTTTATTTTTAAAGTAATTACGCTCTTCCTTATAAAAATCATACAGTGTATCAACACGTTGCATACGAGCCTTAAATTTGCTTAATGCTTCTTTTGTAGAAGTATGCTCAGATGCCTGGCGAACAGCAAGTCGCGTCCATCGGATAATATCATCCTGTAAAAAGTAAATTTTACGGAAAAGCTTTACTTCATATTTTGGTGGTAGGAAGAACAGATTGACAACAAATGCTGCTAACACCCCAACTAATATGGTAATAAAGCGAATAAGACCAAATGTAAGAAAGTCATCTCCTTGAAACTCCATAATAGCTACAACTGTAACAAGTGCTAGAGACAATGATTTTTCAAGTTTAAATTTCAACATGATACCGATAGCAACAATGACTGCAATGCCAATTGCTACTACATGGTGACTAAAAAGCAAGCCAAAAATGACCGCGATGGTAGCTCCTATAATATTGGCTTGTACTTGCTCAACAATTGTTTGATAGGAGCGATAAATAGATGGCTGAATCGCAAAGATTGCTGCAATTCCTGCAAAAACAGGGGAAGGTAGCTCTAGCAGCTCAGCAATAAATAGTGCAAACACGATGGCGACACCAGTTTTAAATACACGGGCACCTAATTTCATAGAAAATGGATGTCCTTTCTGTCTAAAATTTTAACTTCATTCAGTAGAAGTTTCCCACCTCATTAGGGATGAGCTAAATACGGTTTAGTTACTTTTCGGCAGGTGTCCAAATATCTGTACCTGTCGCTACGCTTTCGGTACAAAAGACATCTGCTGAAAGAGGAACTCAGACTGCATAATTAATGCTTCTTTACATTATAAAAGGAAGTGCTCATAAAATACATAGATTTGTATGTCATTTAAAGAAAAAGACGACCCACAAAGGAGTCGTCTTTAAATTTTAATCGCTATCGTTAATTTTAGACACTGTTCTAAATTCACTGCTCACTAAGCGTTTAGCCTTTGTATTCACAAATTACAATTGTGAAAACGCAATATCTACCGCTTTAATTGTTTCAAGAATATCTGCTTCTGTATGCTCTGTTGTTAAGAACCAAGCTTCATATTTTGATGGCGCTAAATTAATGCCTTGTGCAAGCATTAATTTAAAGAAGCGTCCAAAGATCTCACCGTCTGAGTTTTCAGCTTGCTCATAGTTTTCTACTTTCACATCTGTAAAGTAAATTGTAAGAGCACCTTTAAGGCGATTAACAGTAATTGTTACATCATGTTTTTTGGCTGCAGCCAAGATACCTTCTTCTAAAATGGCTCCAAGACGGTCCATTTCGTCATAAATTCCTGGAGTTTGTAATACTTCTAGGCAGGCAATACCAGCTTGCATAGATGCAGGGTTTCCTGCCATTGTGCCTGCTTGATAGGCAGGTCCAAGCGGAGCCACTGTATCCATAATTTCTTTACGACCGCCGTATGCACCAATCGGTAAACCACCACCGATTACTTTACCAAGTGCAGTTAGGTCAGGTGTTAAGCCTAATAAGGTTTGAGCACTACCATAGTGGAAGCGGAAAGCCGTAATAACTTCATCGTAAATAGTTAATGCACCTTTTTCCTTTGCTGTGGCATGAACTAATTCTAGGAAGCCAGGGTTAGGCTCTACAATACCGAAGTTTCCAACGATAGGCTCTATTAAAATAGCTGCGATTTGATCGCCCCATTTATCCATAGCTGCTGTAAATGCTTCAGGGTTGTTAAATGGTACAGTAATTACTTCCTCTGCTGTTGAAGTTGTAACACCAGCTGAGTCTGGAGTACCTAATGTTGCAGGACCAGAACCAGCGGCTACTAGTACTAAGTCAAAGTGACCATGGTAGCAACCAGCGAATTTCATAACTTTTGTACGGCCAGTATAAGCACGTGCAACACGAATTGTTGTCATGACAGCTTCTGTACCAGAGTTATTAAAGCGTACTTTATCCATAGATGGGATTGCTTCTTTTAGCATTTTAGCAAAAGTAACCTCGTATTCAGTTGGAGTCCCAAACAAAGTTCCATTTTCAGCTGCGTGTGTAATAGCCTTTGCGATATGTGGGTGACCGTGACCAGTAACGATTGGACCGTAAGCTGCTAGATAGTCGATATAACGGTTGCCATCAACATCCCAAAAATATGCACCTTTCCCACGAGCCATTGCAACAGGTGAACCTCCGCCAACTGCTTTATAAGAACGAGAAGGGCTATTTACACCACCAACGATATGCTGTAGCGCTTCTGCGTGTACTGCTTCAGATTTTGTGTGATTCATATATATTGCCTCCTAAATCTTTATACTCCATCTATTGTAGACCTATCAGTGCAAGAAATCCAAAGAAATTAAGGGATATGATTTGTTTTGCTATTTAGAGTAAAATAGAGCGTACAGAGGAGGAGATTGATATGGCTTTAATAGAAGGTAAAAAAGCACCTGATTTTTCCCTTATAAATGAAAAAGAAGAAATAGTAAAATTAGCGGATTTCAAAGGACAAAATGTTATTTTATATTTTTATCCTAAAGATATGACACCAGGCTGTACGACGGAGGCTTGTGACTTCCGTGATAAGCATGAGGATTTTAGTAAATTAAATGCAGTTGTACTGGGCATTAGTCCTGACGATGCAAAAAAGCATACCAAATTTATAGATAAGCATGGGTTACCATTCTCGCTAATAGTGGATGAGGATCATGCGATAGCGGAGGCGTACGGAGTCTGGGTACTGAAGAAGATGTATGGACGTGAATATATGGGGATAGAACGTTCGACATTTTTAATTGATACAGAAGGAAATCTCTTAAAGGCTTGGCGTAAAGTACGTGTAAAAAATCATATTGAAGAAGTATATACATATTTAGCAGAACGGGAGGCGACGCAATGAGAATTTATTTTACGTTTGAACCAAGACCAGATCTCCGTGAGCCACTAGTAGCAGAATTTCCAAAGGTTGATTTTATTTTTGAAAATGGCTTATCAAACGATGAGCTACAAAAAGCGGATGTGCTTGTCACGTATGGTGAAGATTTAAATGATGAAAATATGCAGTATGCAACAAAGGTTAAATGGATTTTTGTAGCTTCAGCGGGGATCGAAAAAATGCCAGCTCAGGCTATTGTTGAACGAGGGATATTAGTTTCGAATGTACGTGGCATTCATAAAACACCAATGGCAGAATCAATGCTTGCCCATATTTTAGCGATTAAACGTGCGCTACCTTGGATGTATGAACAGCAGAAGAAAAGTGAATGGTCAAAAAAAGCGAAACAAACCGAACTGCGGGATAGTACAGCACTTATTTTAGGGCCAGGAGCTATTGGCTCGGAAGTAGGTCGCTTATTGCAAGCATTCGGTGTTATGACAATTGGCTGTAACCGTTCAGGGAACGAAGCGGCATATATGAATGAAATGGTGAGCTTTGATCAATTAATCGAAGCTTTACCTAAGGCTGATATTGTCATTTCTGTATTACCTAAAACAGAAGAGACGACACATTTATTGAAAGAACAACATTTTAAAGCGATGAAAAATGATGCCATTTTCATGAATTTTGGTCGTGGAAACTTAGTAGAGGAAAACGTTTTGATACAGGCCATTCAAGCAGGTGAAATTGGTTATACTGTTTTAGATGTTTTTGAACAAGAGCCTTTAGCTGAGAATCATCCTTTATGGACTTTACCGAATGTCATTGTGTCTCCACATATTTCAAGTCACTCATCTCGCTATGTTGAACGCAGCTTAGAAATCTTTAAACCAAGTCTAGAGAAGTGGTTACGTGGTGAAACAGATGTAGAAAATATAATGGATTTATCAAGAGGCTATTGAAGAAGCTAAACTGAAATGTGTATGATTGTTGACAGAAGTAAGAGTAATTCGATACACTAATTATAACAATTATAAATTAATAATCTTTATGGAAGAGGTGCATGGTGATGTCTGAAACGCATTTACAGGATGCACTTGACACGTTAAAAACAACTGGTGTTCGTATTACTCCTCAGCGTCATGCTATTTTAGAATATTTAATTCAAACAATGGCACATCCAACTGCCGATGAAATTTATAAAGCACTTGAAGGGAAATTCCCAAATATGAGTGTAGCGACCGTCTATAATAACCTTCGCGTATTTCGTGAAGTTGGTCTAGTAAAAGAACTAACTTTTGGTGATGCTTCAAGTCGCTTTGATTTCGTTACAAATGATCATTATCATATGATTTGTGAATGCTGTGGAAAAATAGTCGACTTCCATTATCCTGGTCTCGACGAAATTGAACATTTTGCATCACAAGTAACAGGCTATGATGTGCATGCGCACCGTTTAGAAATTTACGGCACTTGTCCATCGTGTAAAGATGTACCTGCAAAAGTACAATAAAAAATTCCTAGCTCTTTATGGGGGCTAGGAATTTTTTGTCTTATTATAAGATTGGTCAAACTCTTTTCCTTCTAGAGTTGGATCCAGTGTTAACGGTTCATTGCAGTACATACACATATCTACACGACCTAATACTTTTGTGTGCTTATGGCAATTAGGGCATTCGACTTGAACGGCTTTTGTTGAGAGCAATCCAATCCATGCATATACGACTGTACTACCAATAATACAAAGTACACCAAGGGTCATGAAAATTAATACTAGAATAGGACTGTTTTTAAAGAAGATTCCCCCATACATCACTACAAAGCCGATAAAAATAAGTGCTAATGCGAATGAACGGATTTTATTAATTTTACTTTTGTAAGGTTTCATTTATCATCTTGCCTCCCAATCTAAAATCTACTATAACATATAAGAACAAAGTATTTTAGCTTTGATAACGTGGAAAGAAGGAATACTTTTAGAGTATGTCGAAATTTTAACGAAATCAATTTCGCTTGGCGTTATTGAGTCCGGTGAAAATCCGTGACACCCACCATATGAGGATAAAAGGTCACTAGCAAATAGAGGGGGACTGAACATGGAACAAGTTTTGCGTCCGATATACCAGGAACGTGCAAGTCAGTCGAATACATTAGGCGTTATTTTAGTGGGAAAACGCGAAGAAAAAAGTAATGTTACAGATACATTTGATACAGTCTTACTTATTATTGTAAAGGAAGCAGAAAAGCCAGTCTTTACGAAACATTACTTATATGAAGGACATAAAGTAGCTTTACATACTGTTACTGAGAAAATAATACGAAAATGGCTACTTATTGGCTCAAATAAAAAAGTGGTCGATTGGATTTTCTTTGGTAGAGTATTATTTGATCGTAATGAATTCCTTCATAAATTAAAAATTGAATTGCAGGAGTTTCCGTTTAGTGGTCGTAAAATCAAAACTGGCATTCAATTTTCAAAGTTAATTCGACGTTACTTAGAAGGAAAAGAATACTTTGATAAGGGTAGTTATCTTGATGCTTATAATCATGTAGTAGATTCGTTACATCATTTGGGCCGTTTATCCATCATTGATAGTGGACTTTATCCTGAAGTAACTGTCTGGGCACAGGTGAAAAAAATAGAACCAGCGATTTATAAATTATACGAGGAGCTTGTTACAAGTAATGAACCGATCGAAAAAAGGTTAGAACTATTGTTTTTAGCAAGTGAGTTTTTAATACATTCACGTACTCGGGACGGCGCTCAACATATTTTAGAAGTAATGCAAACAAAAGAGAGTTGGACAATTCAGGAATTGCACGATCATAATGAGCTCATGAATTACTCAGTTGATTTAGAAGTGTTTGTAGAATATTTAGTGGACAAAGGCTATATTCAAATTGTACCTATCGTTGCGAAAAGTGAAATGATATTCCACCGTCATTATAAGGTAAATAAAGAAGCCCTAGAAATGGAGCAAGGACTGTAGTATGCTAGTAATCGAGGTATGAAAAATACCTCGATATTTTTTTTATAAAAAGTTGTTGACTTTCAATTGATTAATATTGTATTATATTAATTGTCGCTAAGACGTAATGAAAAAACTCAACGAACGAAAAAACAATTTCAAAAAGTTGTTGACATGAATTGAATTAAATGTTAATATAAAGAAGTTGCTGAAAAACAACGACATCAATATGAACCTTGAAAACTGAACAAGCAAAACGTAATCAATAAAGTTTTCAGTAGCTAACCTTGAGTTAGTGAACGAAACAAAATTTTGGACATCAAACATGATGCCAGCAAAACAATTTGAGCTAA
>NZ_LITM01000005.1:0-46487 GCF_001275675.1 Lysinibacillus sp. FJAT-14745
ATACGTGAGTTTTCACTTTTTTTCTATACTTTAATGGAAATTTATTGATGGTCAACCCCAAGTTATGGTGATGAGCCTAAATTTTGTAACTCTTTTTCTGAAATAAAATCTGCAATTGCAAATTTAAGCAACAAAAAAACACCTCCTAGACTTTAACAGTCCATAAGGTGTCATTACTTGAACACTATCCTAAATCATACTTTTTTCACGAAATTAACTCATATACATGGAACGCTGATGATTAATCCATTTACGCATTGTTGTGAATAGTAATGCCATGATGATAGTAATTAAAATACCTTTCACAATGTTAAATGGCAAGATACCAGCTACGATCATTTTATATAGTGAATCACCTACAACTGGTTCCATACCTAAAAAGTAAGTGTACATAGGTAAAAATACTGCATAGTTAAGAATGCTCATTCCCACTGCCATTATGATTGTTCCAGCAGCTAAACCTCCGATAAGACCTTTAACTGTTTTGACGCGATTGAAAACAAAGCTAACTGGTAGAATAAATAAAATACCTGTTGCAAAGTTCGCGAAATGTCCTACCGGTACTCCCGTTGGTGTGCCTGAGAAAATCCAGTCCAACATATTTTTAAAGAATTCTACTAAAATACCGGCTACAGGTCCCATTGTGATCGCTGCAAGCAATGCTGGCATATCACTGAAGTCCACTTCCAAAAACGCTGGAAATGGCGGAATAGGGAAATTAAAAAGCATTAATAAAAACGAAATACTGCTCAGCATGCCAATCGTTATAAACGATTGAAGTTTAACATTTTTCTTCATAGAAAACGCTCTCCTCTTTGCTGATTCAATCTCGCAAGAAGAAAGGTTACGACCTAATCAATTATTATCATGAAAAAAACCCTTATGCAAAAGAGCATAAGGGAGAATAGGCATGATTAAAAAACGCCATTAATTAACTATTTTTGAGCATACGCTGTGTGAAGCCACATCGAAAAAACGCTCGTACATAGCTAATTTCATAACAATGAATGACGATCGTACCTCCATCTTCTCCCATCCAGACTTTAACTGTCGGCCTTGGAATCGCACCAAGTCAGCCATGCAAAAAATTATTTGCACAGGTCGCGGGCTGAAGAGCCTTTAGTAAATCATTCGAGCTAATATGACTTAAAGGAAACATTAGCGATTTACAACTCTATTACCGCCGGTCGGGATTTTCACCCTGCCCCGAAGATGAATCAATATTTTTTTATTTCATAGCCTTACTATAATGAATTATTAAAGAAAAGTAAATAGCTTTGCTTAAAAAATTCCGATTAAACTTGTATGTTTTACAGATACTCGGTTAATCTCCTTATAAAGTGAAACTGTAATCAGTATGGGGTTTTCCACATCCCAATTGCTAATTAGTGTTCACCAATCAGGTAATTAATCTTTCCCTTAACTTCTTTGCTCTTGGTGTTATAAAACGCCAAGAGCATTCACGCACATACAACAGCGAGAATGCTCCAAAAAATTTATTTACGTTCTGTTCGTCTATTTGTTGTTTTCTTACTTATGGCATATATCGTTTATTTGCTCCTACAGGCTTTGGCAAGAAATTTTTTAAATCAAATCCTTCCCAGCTCTCCTGTACAACATTGTCTAGACGTACTTGTTTATCAAAGCTTGCAGCAGTGAGCATCATAGCTTCCATTAATTGAGTTGCACGAACCGCGTCCATTGTCGTTAAATCAAGCGGTTCATCAAATGTAACAATAACGCCTTCTGCTACCTCTTTCACAGTGAATGTTATATTTTCCGGGATGACTGGAACGTATGCATCATCATTTTTAGCTCTCATATCGGTAAGAGCTTCTGTTACAGTGGAAAAGGTTTTACGAGAATCAGGTGATAAATATTCAACTCCATTTTCATCTTTATATAAATAATAATTAAAATGATTTGAGGGTGTTAATGCCATAGGCTTTTTTGTCTCTTCTTCTTTGGAAAGCTTGTTTGCTGTACCGTCAGAATTTTCAATTGCAATACTTTTATACTCTGAGTCTGAGAATGTGTCCTGTAAAGTACCTACATATTCTCCAGCATCTTTAGAAGCGACATCATAGTCATTATTCTTCGGCAATACATGAACCAGTTGATCGCCCTTCTCCTTCAATTCTCCTTTATATGGATGATAATTAGTAAAACCATCTGCTTCCTCATCAATTTGTGGCGCATACTTTTCATACATTTGTAATGTTGTAGGCTTTTTCTTCCCAAAATCAGTAGTAACTCGTTCATTCGGAATGATATACGTCATCGGAACACTTTCCTTATCACGATTTGCCAAACCAATACGGAACATTACTGCATCTGTTAAATCTTCCTTATAAACAGATGATCGTAGAGACATGATCTGTGAATAGTCTGCTACTATGTTGGATTCCATAATTTTATCATGTTTGACAGAGCTTTTTGCTGCACCATTATCCTGCAATGTTGAATATTGAGAAGGTTCAGGAGCATTTGCCTGGTCTTTTTTTGCATCATTATGATTCATGAACATGGAGCCTGTAAGTACTGTTAAAACGAAAACTGCTGCAACACTCATAAAGATTGGCCATTTACGAACTTTCTTCTTTGTTGTTGCTGTCTCGGTACTTTCTTGTTGCGTATGCATACTTTGTTGTTGCTCTTGCAATGTTATTTCATCATCTATCGGTTCGTGTATAGCTTCTTGAAGATGGACATTATCCTGCAAGCGAGCATCTGCCAATAATCGATTTAATATTTCTTCTTTCGAACGGCGGTCAGAAAGCTTAGGGGCATTATTCAATACATGTTCAAGTTGATCATCATCAAATTGATTATGTGTCATTGCCGTTTCGCCTCCTGTTCTCTAACCTGTTGTAGCTGTTGCCTTAAAAATTTAATGGCACGATGCTGAGTGGTTTTTACCTTCGCTTCTGTCCAATCTAGTATTTGCGCTGTTTCTGCAATCGATAAATCTTGAAAGTAACGCATAATAATGACCATTTTTTGGTCACCTGTACAGTGTTCAAGTGCTGCTTGCACCTGCATAAATTCATCACTGGCCAGCAAAACGTCTTCCGGTGATGGTGTGGTTGAATGTAGCTGTTCCGTTTCCCAGTCAAAAAAATCAAGTGAATGTTTTTGGCGTACAGCCTGCTTTCTAAAATGATCAATAGCGACATTTTTAGCAATAGCAAAAAGCCATGTTTTTTCACTGCTATTTCCTGCGAACTGATCATATGAGCGCAATACGCGAACATAAACCTCATGCGCTAAATCCTCAGCAAGTGTACGGTTTTTTACTAAATAAATAAGAAACTGGAACACGTCTTGATGATATGCATCGTATAATCGATGGAACACGGAGTCATTCAAAGCACTCCACCCCCGTTCTATTTATATTTGTCGTCTAATTGCCCACAGAAGTTACATCCAATTAATACCACTCTTTAATAATATTAATCGAATGGTAAATAAAACGTGAAGGTAGTGCCCTCTTTCAGCACACTATCTACCATAATATTGCCTGAATGTGCCTTGACAATATTTCTAGCAATAGCTAAACCTAGGCCAGTTCCGCCCTTAGAACGCGTACGTGCCTTATCTGCTTTATAGAAACGTTCAAAGACATATGGTAAGTCCTCTTGAGGAATACCATGTCCTGTATCCTGAACAGCTATCTTGGCAAAAGTTGGCTCCTGCTCAACCTTCACCGTTACTGAGCCTTCATCCGTATGACGGAGAGCATTATCAACTAAATTCGTTAGTACTTGTTCAATCCGATCCTCGTCTATACTAATCGTAGCTTCGTCATTAAATTCACTGTCAAATATTAGACGAACATGTTTCTCTTTTGCAACCTGTGCAAATTTTTGCGTAATACGTTCAAATGTTGAATTAATTGGGAGTTCATCCTTGTAAAGTGTCATATGCCCCGATTCCATACGCGCAAGATCTAATAAATCTGTTACGAGGCGCCCCATACGCTTCGATTCATCATAAATAATTTTTGTAATCTCGTTTCGTTCTTCTTGATCCCGAATAAAGTCATCATCCATTAGGGCCTCTGAATAACCTTGAAGCATCGAGATTGGAGTTCGTAGCTCATGAGACACATTAGCAATAAAGTCTGAACGCAGTTTCTCTAAGCGATGCTGCTCTGTCATATCACGAATTACCGCAACTGCTCCACGTATCGAATCCTCACTATAAAGAGGGCTAATCGTAAACGTATAGTAATTGCCATCCATCTCAATTTCTTCTTCGAGCTTATCCTCAAACATCAGTACATGGTCAAGCATATGATAAAGCTCTGGCGGAATTGGCTTCGCACTTTGTGAACCTTTATTGACAAACCATTTTTGCATTAAACGGTCAGCTGGCGGATTACTTAATAATATTGTACGGTCACGATTAAACGTAATAACTGCGTCTGTCATCGATGTCAAAATATTTGAAAGCTGTTCATTTTCTTGATTGATCACTTCTAGATTGTGTTTCAATTGACGTCCCATTTGATTAAAGGCAACTGCAAGCTGGCCAATTTCATCATTTTGTGCAGTCGGCATCTTCGCTTCAAAATTCCCTTTAGAAATTTCAAACGCCAACTCTCGCATTTTACGTAATGGAGATGTAATACGTGATGAAAGGAAAAACGCAAAAAATGTCGTCAGTACAAAGGCAATGAACGCAGATAAAAAGACAACTTTCGTTGTTTCTTTCGATGTTTTATGTAGCGCATCTGGACTTTGATAAATAAAGACAGCCCCGTGCACTGTATTTTCCACATTTAGTGGGAAACCTAGCACAACATACGACTCCATTTTTTCTTCGTCTGTGGATGACGGCATCATCATTTCCTTAATAATCGGTTTATCTGATTGAAAAACTTCTTGGAACGATTTATTAGCTAAAATCATATCCTGGATTTCTTTTTTATTGACACCTTCCTGCATAGCAAAAGAAACTCTGTCATGGTTAATAGCAATAAGTGCATTTGTACTTTCAGGTAAAATATCTTTTAATAATTCCGAAGTCGACTCAGCTGTTTCTTTATCATCTACTATACTAGCAACCGTTGCTGCAGTTTGACGCAAGGAGCTTTCTGCTTGTTGCATATGGTAATTCTGAAGAAACTCAAGCATTAAAACCGTGAAAACAAACAATACAAATGAAACGAGAAGCAATATGGTTACCCATAGCTTCCCGACAACACTGTTCCATATTCTATTCATTGACAACCTCAAATTTGTAACCAACGCCCCATACAGTAACAATCATTTTTGCAGCGTTTTCAGATACTCGGTTGAGCTTTTCGCGTAAACGTTTTACATGCGTGTCAACTGTACGTAAGTCGCCAAAGAAATCATAATGCCAAACTTCTTTTAGTAATTGTTCACGGTCAAATACTTTGTCTGGTGATTTAGCTAGGAAATAAAGCAATTCATACTCTTTAGGCGTTAAATTTACTTCAATCCCCTCTGCTGTTACACGGTGGGCATCATGATCGATCATTAAATGTTGGAACACAACTAAATCTTTTGAAGAAGAAGCATTTGTCGAAGGTGAGAATGCTTGTGAACGACGTAATATAGCCTTCACACGTAACACAACCTCACGAGGACTAAATGGTTTTACAATATAATCATCTGCTCCTAGCTCAAAGCCTTGTACACGATTCGCTTCCTCGCCTTTTGCAGTTAATAAAATAATGGGTGTTGCTGCTCGTTCACGGATTTCCGCACAAACTTCAAGCCCGTCTTTTTCAGGCATCATAATATCTAATAAAATACAGTGATACTCTTTTTCTAAAGATTTTTCGATCGCTTGTTCACCATTTTCTGCTTCGTCAACAAGGTAACCTTCTCGCTCTAAATACATTTTTAATAAGCGTCGAATACGATCCTCGTCATCTACAACTAATACTGAAATATTTTCTGACACTTTCACGATCCCTCTCTTCTAATCTTTCTCTACCTACTATTGTACATGGTATAGCATATATTGAAAAGAAAGCCTTCTTGCCACAGCAAGAAGGCTCTTCTTTCCAATACTAGCGACGTAAAAAATCTCATATGTCTCAAATGAATCAGTTTTTATCAAATCAATTTAAGCTGATGCGTATGAGTGTAAACCTGCAAGAATCAAGTTAACAGCAATTAAGTTAAATAATATTATTGCGAAACCAATTAATGCTAACCATGCAGATTTTTCACCTTCCCAGCCTTTTGATAAACGTAAGTGTAGGAATGCTGCATAAAATAACCATGTAACAAGTGCCCACACTTCCTTCGGATCCCATCCCCAGAAACGACTCCACGAAAGTTGTGCCCAAATCATTGCAAAGATTAAAGCACCTAACGTAAATACTGGGAAGCCAATTAACACTGAACGATAACCAATTTCATCAACTAATTGTAAATTTACTCGTTTGACAAAAGGTTGGAAAATCGCACTAATTCGACGTTGTGCAATTAATCGAATTACTAAATATAGAACAGATCCTACTAAAAACGACCACACAACTGATGTTAATTTCTTTGCATTAATGAGTGCTGGCATTTCTACTAACGGAGACATGCCATGTTCTTCTACTGCCTTATATTCATTCATACCAAATAGTGGCGGCATTTGGTATTCAATTTGACGTCCATTACCCTCTTTATCAACATAAGTATATGTTGAATCGTAACCCATCAAACTAAAAACAGATGTAGCAATTACGAAACCAACGACTACCACAAGGAAGAACATTACTGCTTCTAACCAGAAACGTTGTTTAGAAGGTTTCTTTAAATCAACTACTTTTAATAAATAAACTAGTCCTGCTACCGCACTAATTGCTAAAAGTGATTGCCCTAAAGCAGCTGTAATAACATGAATTGTTAGCCAGTAACTTTGTAAAGACGGCATTAAAGGAGTAACCTCTTTCGGGAACATCGCCGCATAAGCAATTATTAATAGCGCCACAGGCAATGCTACCAAGCCTAGAGCTGGCACGCGATAAATAAAATAAATCAATATGAATGCCCCAACAATGAACATTCCGAACGCAGTTGTAAATTCAAACATATTACTAACAGGTGCATGGCCTGCATAAATCCAACGAGTGATAAAATAACCAAGCTGCGAAAGTAGACCTATAATCGTGACAACAATTGCCACCTTGCCCCATTTTTCAGTATTTTTGCCTGTTGCATTCGATTGCTTTATCGAACCACCAAATAATAAAGTTGCAACTAGGTAGGCTATGAATGCTACAAATAATAGGTTTCCACTTATGTCAATCAAACTCATAAGGTGTTGTCACCTTCCTTTTCCTTTGTGGATTTCTTGACATCTTCTGACTTATCTAACTGATCTTCATATGGTGGTAGGTCAGCAAATGTAGTAACTGTATCTAAATCCTTTTTCATACTGTACATATTTTTATTCACATGGGCAGCCATCAATACTCGACCATCCGGCTCCACCTGTAACCATAAACGTCGGTGGTTCCAATACGAGCCAATTACTACACCAATCATGAAAATAATACCGCCTACAAATAAAATTGGTATCGTACTATCCTTACGAATTGTAAAGTTTGATGTATTACGCATCTCTGCTCCTGCGAATTTCATTCTATATTTGTTTTCACCAAGTGGTTCAAATGGTGGCTTCCTGATTTCTACAAAGCTCACTTCACCTTTTGGAGTTTCTGGTGTTTTCATTTTAAATATAAAGGCTGGATTATTTGGTATTGATGTTTTTGTCTGTGGTTCACCATTTTCAAAACCAGCAAAATCTGGTGTATAAACAAGAATCTGTACTGAGGAACCATTTCCTAAATCATATTCTTTTTTAGGATTCGTTAAATCAATTTGAATTTGACCAAGTGAATCTTCTTCATTTGCTTTATTCACTAAATTAAAATTCATCTGTCTCAATTCGTTAAGGCGATAATTCATTTGATACAGCGCAAAACCGTTTTCTTTTAACGGATGATTGACACGAATAGAGTAATCTCTCAATTTTTCAAGATTGTCTATATCTCCTGGAAGAGCTCCGTCAGGTTGTTTGTATAATGTGACGTCTGTTTGGTAGTTCTTCGCCATAGCATTGACACCTTGGTTCATTTTCTCGTCCTGCGGCTTATTGCCATGGGTTTCCAAAATAAATTTATTATTTTTAATAAAATAGCCGTCCATACCTGGTATAGCTCGTGTCTCACCTTCACGTATCCAGATCGTCTCATCCACATAAAAACCAGGTACCAAGCGCAACATAACACCTGCTAAAAAGATAATGAGACCGACATGATTTATGTATGGGCCATATCGAGCAAAACGACCGCGCTCTGCTAGCAATGCACTACCATCACGACGAACATGATATTTTAATTCAGTCATTTTTTGCTCAACTTTATCTAGCGTTTCATCAGGGTTTGGCACTTGTCCTTCCGCAACGATACGTTGACGCTTCATGAAACTTTCATGACGTTTAACGCGTTGATTTTTTAGAGACTTATGCAATGGTAAACCACGGTCTAAACTCGCAACAATAATGGATGTCGCAAGCATGCCCACTAAAATTTGGAACCACCAAGTACTATACAAATTAGAAAGTCCTAAATTATTATAGAGTTTGCCAAACAAACCATACACTTTCTCATAATACTGAGCTTTACTTGGTTCAGGGGCATTTACATACATCTCTTGCGGTAGTATTGTTCCGATTGACGCTGCGACCAACGTGATAATAATAAGGGTAATCCCGACTTTTACATTCGAGAAGAAATTCCAAATTTTGTCGATGACTGTTTTATTATACGTTTTTGAACGAATCGCCGTTCCATCGTAGCGCATATCAACAACTTTTGTCTGTTTACCTTCCTCAGTTAAAGGACGACCACATTTCTCACAAAGCTTCGTGCCATATGGGTTACTATGACCACAAGCACAAATGATGTTTTCCATAGTCATTTTCTCCTTATTTCGGCTTCACTAATTCCATGTACGAAGCAATTTTTTCCTCCGTCATTTCACCAGTAGTAATTTTGACTACTTTACCATCTGGATCAATAAGGAGAGTTGCAGGTAAATTACCTACATTGTAGGTAGTCATAACGTCTTTCGTTTTGTCAATAACTACTGGGAACTTTAATTCGTGTCTATCGACAAAATTCTGTACTTCAAAATCTGTTTGCGCAATATTGACCGACAATGTTTGTACACCCTGATCTTTATACACTTGATACTGACGGTTTATTGCAGGCATTTCCTTCTCACACGGCGGACAAAAAGTTCCCCAGAAGTTCAAAAATACTCCCTGCCCTTTATAATCAGACAGCTTATGTTTTTCACCGTTTAAATCTACTAACGTGAAGTCTGGTGCTTGAGAGCCCACTGCTATTAACTCTACTTTATCCTTTGTCGCTGTTCCGTATACCGTGTAACCAATCGCTAATACTAAGACTGCTAAAATAATGGTACGAATTACGAGACGTTTTTTCTTTTTCTCCAAGTTAATAAACCCCCTATCAATTACGGCTTAGAGTAACTCCTATTGACGCTAAGCTTTTCATATAAACATTCATATGTATACTTTTTCTGTCTAATTTACGACATTTACATGTTTGTCAAATTTTATATTTGTCAATCACTTGTGCGTCAAACACTACCTTACAAATCGTGGAAACGATTTCATCAGGATGCAATTAATTTAGGTAAGCTATTCACACCTATTATAGCAAAATGAAACACAAACACTTAGCTAATAATTATGAATGATTTATGAACGATTTCACTAATAAGAAAGTGAATACATTACTATTGCACATAGAAGTATTTCACTTTCTCTTAGTAATTGCTCATTTATCCGATTTTTCCTGTCTCCGCTAACACTCGCAATTGCTTCACTTCATGCTTCGTTAGTTCACGATACTCCCCAGGAGCTAGCCCGAATAAATCTAAAAAGGCAAAGCGTTCACGTTTTAGTTTAACAACTGGAGTACCGATCGCCTCAAACATACGACGCACTTGACGATTTCGCCCTTCGTGGATCGTAATTTCACAGATTGCCTTACCTGCTTTTTCATCAAATGAAGTCATACTAACCATTGCAGGAGCTGTTTTACCATCTTCTAACTTAATTCCTCGTTGAAGCTTTTTTAAACCTTCAATCGTTGGAACACCTTTAACACGAGCAATATATGTTTTGTCGATTTTAAACTTCGGATGCGTCAGCATATATGAAAATTCACCATCATTCGTCAATAGCAATAAGCCAGATGTATCATAGTCGAGACGGCCAACTGGGAAAATTCGTTGCGGGATATGCTTAAACAAATCTGTGACAGTTTTGCGTCCTTTGTCGTCTGTTACAGCTGAAATCGTTGCACGTGGTTTATATAGTAAATAATAAACCTTATCCTCTTTCTCAAGCTTCACGCCTTCTACTTCTATCGTATCTGAGTTGGAAACCTTTGTACCTAACTCACGTACTACGACTCCGTTCACTTTAACTTTACCTTCTAAAATCAATTGTTCTGCCTTACGTCTAGACGCCACACCAGCATATGCAATGACCTTTTGTAATCTTTCCATTCTTTCACCTCTAATTTTCATTCACCTTGGTTTGACACCAAGCATTAAACCTCATTCGCACATTATGAATAAGGTTATTTTTCCCGCTAATCTGTGAAAATTATGTCATACTTTTATACATTATTAAAGAAAAACTAATTATGGATAAATAATTAAATGATTTGAAATAGTTTTTATCAACTAGTTTTTGGATAATTTGCACTTAAATACTAAGGATCCTCACCATAATGTGGAATTGATTTCCGTTCCGACTGGACGCTTTCCAGTGTGCGTCGGGGCAACAAATGTTTTCTGTGCGAAAGCGAAGCGGCAGCGACAGGATGTTTTTTGCGTGAAAGCGAAGCGGCAGCAGTAGGATGTTTTTTGCGTGAAAGCGAAGCGGCAGCAGCAGGTTGTTTTTTGCGCGAAAGCGAAGCGGCTCACGAAGGTGTTATCACAAGACGTGACTCTTTTAGCCTTCGTTCCTCTCCCCGCTTTGCGGCAGTGTCTCATCTGTGACGTTAATCCCCAAGGAGTCAACCAACCGGAACGAAGATCAATTTATATACGTGGAATACGTTTTAACAAAATGGCTTCCAACTTTTGAATTTTATCGGAACACTTTTACGTTTTATCACCTAACTTTTGAGTTTTATCCACCAACTTCTGAATTTTATCTACCAACTTTTGAGTTTTATCTACCAACTTTTGAATTTTATCGACCAACTTCTGAATTTTATCGACATCCACCTTTCAAGCTTTATCTACGTAACAAATGTCATCCCCATCTTTTGGTGATGATCCAATTTTAATCAAATCCTCTTATTATTTTTAATCAAATAGCGAGCGTAAACAAAAAAAGCCACCATTTTCGGCAGCCTTTCATTACTAATCATTTTCACTATATTTATTTTCGATTTTAAGTCCATAATTACTTAATTCTTTATTAATAAATTGCTTCGCGCTTGAAACTTTTCTGTTAAAGGTTGTTCAATTGTTGAACCATCTTTTAATGTAAAAATCAATTTTTTTGGTAAACTCACACCATTTTCTTCCACAATAGTCTGTTCAACCTTCACAATATCTTCCCAGCTTGTATGATCTTCTTGCAAACTAAAAAAAGGATTCATAAGAATTTCTTTTGTATCAATATATTGATAGTTATTAATACATAAAAATATCAATGCACCAGCAATTACAAACGATATCCCCACTATTCCTCGTTGAATATTCTTCCTTTTTCTTGTTTTAGGAGTCACTAAAAAATTGACTAATAACGTGACTGCTAACATGATTAATACGACCATCAATATAATATAGGCGGTTAAAAAAGGATCAAAAAAGTAGTATTCCTTAGGTCGATAGAACAATTCTTGAATAGGATATAAAAAGATAACGGGAGCGATAAAGCTTGATAACAATAAAATTATTATTACCCCTATTTGACCACAAACGTTATCCAAAATGTGGTTCATAAATAAAAAAAATCAGCGAATCGCTTTTAAGGATCCGCTGATTCAACTTTTACTGGTACTGCATAGATACGCTCTTCACCGATAAAGAGGGACAGTACACCTTCCTTACGTTTTCGTGAAACATGCAAAACTTGCCTTACACTTTCTTTTTCTTCTTTATTTAACTGCAAACGAATTGGTTCCTCTAAACGAATGGAAAGGTTTTTATTGACTTTATATTTACCTTTTTCCACCACTGTCTCAAGGCTGTAATCTTCCCAAACCTTGTTCGCTAAACCCCGATGTACATTCCAGTCATCGGATTCATTCAAAGTGACGACGATACATGTTTGCCCGTTCTTTTGGAAGGCGGTTGCAAGGGTCCGGCCAGCCACCTTTGTAAAGCCTGTTTTTCCGGCGAACGCTGAACCTTTTGCTGATTTTAATGCATTAACAGGTAGTTGTGTCTCATCACCTATTTCGATAGCAACCCCTGCCCCTTCTCGTAATAACCGGTGCTTATTTTCCCATAACATCCCGTTTTCAGTATTGGCACGAAATAGAACTGTGGAGGCAATCTTCTTGAAAGTTTTATTTTGAAGAGCAATTCTCAACATTTCAGCAGTATCTCTTGCTGACGATAAATGCTCATCATGGTGCAAGCCAGACGGGTTCATAAATACTGTATTTGTGAGACCCGCAACAACAGCCCGCTCATTCATTAACTTGACAAACCCTTCAACTGATCCACCGGCATGCTCTGCTAAAGCTGTTGCTGCATCATTTCCTGATCGTAACATCAATCCATATAACAGTGTTTCTACCGTAACTTTTTCCCCTGCCTGCAAGTAAATTGACGAGCCCTCAGCCGTTGCAGCCCTCGGTGAAATAACCACTTCATCTTGAAGATTGCTATTTTCAATAGCAACGAGTGCTGTCCAAATTTTTGTTAAGCTAGCAATTGGTAATCGTGCATCACTATTTGATTCGAATAAAACACGGCCTGTATCACCATCTAAGACAGCATATCCGCTACCACCCCGTGCTACACTGGTTTGAGGAAGCATTAACATTACCACAACGATCATGAACAATAGTAAACGTACTAACCGAAGCAACGAGCCACTCCTTATTAAAAGTAATAGGAAAATATAGATTATATTTATGTTTCAAGCAAAGTATTATACCTATCAATTACGCATTGCTTATTTACTTTACTCCACTAAAGGTTTCTTGGAATTTCGTCATAAATAAATCTGTTTCTTGCTCTGTTTCAACTAGCTCATCTTCAGGTAAAGGCGGCATTTCTTCTATACTATTTAAACCAAAGTAGTTTAAAAATTCTTTTGTTGTACCATATAAGATTGCACGTCCTGTCCCTTCTGAGCGACCAACTTCCTTAATTAACCCTCTCGAAGCAAGCGTTTGTATAGGTCTTTCACATTTCACACCGCGTAAATCTTCAATTGCTACACGTGTAATTGGCTGTTTGTATGCCACAATAGCCAATACCTCAAGTGAGGCTTGCGATAATGATTGAACAGTCGGATTTTCTACTAATCTTTGAATGGTATCTGCTAGTTCAGATTTTGTTATAAGCTGATAAACTCCCGCTATTTCTTTTATAGTAAGGCCTCTAGCTAAATCTTCTTCATATGTTGTTTTCAACACTTCCATTGTCTGTACGATTAACTCTTCCGGTTCACCTAAAAGTTGTGACAATTGTTTAATAGTTAAGCCGTCGTCTCCAACGACAAATAATAAGGATTCTATTCTACTCTGTAGCATCATTGTTTTCGTCATCATCCCATTCCTCCTTCTGTAATGTAACTGTTAATTCTTCAAAGTTACCATCTTGCTCTACGATGACGATCTGACGTTTCATCAGTTCCAGAATGGATAAAAACGTCAGAATAAGCGTTGGCTTATCTTCATAAGGAAAAAGCTCGGAAAATGATGCACGTCCACCTGTAGATCGTAATGAATCGACAACTGAACGCATTTGATCTTTCACTGAGCGTTCCTGTCTCGCTACAGTTGTCTTTAGTGGTTTTTTTAATTTTTTTCGACGCATCAGTTTTTGAAAGGCCCCAAGCATGTCATAGATGTTGACGTTCAAATCAAATAACGCCATTTGCTCATCTGATGCTAACTCAGATAAATCTGCTGGTGGCCGTGAAAATACCTGTGCCCGATCTGTTTCAAGCTCTTGTAGACTACTTGCTGCTTCTTTATATTTCTTATACTCTATTAAACGTTGCACTAGTTCTTCACGAGGGTCTGGACCGTCGACTTCTAATTCGGCATCTTCAAGCTCACCTTCATGAATTGGTAGGAGCATACGACTTTTAATGGCCAATAATGTTGCAGCCATCACTAAATATTCACTAGCCTCATTTAACTCCAGTACCTGCATAGCATGTATATGGTCGATATATTGTTGAGTAATTTCAGCCATTGGGATATCATAAATATCAATTTCCAATCTGTGAATTAAATGCAATAATAAATCAAGAGGCCCTGAAAAGGCTTCTAATTTTACTTCATAAGACATTGTTTTACCACCCTGAGATTATATGTTCTTTTAGTATAGTAGAAAGGAGTCCAAAATGCATCCACAGCATCATACTTTATTTATCGACTACTGTGCTTTTTTCAATGGTAATCAAGATTTTTTTGAATGCCATGAAGTCCTTGAGGAATACTGGAAGGATATTGCTCCAGGTGATAAAAAGCACCCTCTCGTTGGATACGTACAGCTCGCAACAGGTTTATATCATTATCGACGTGACAATTATATTGGCGCTGCGCGAATCCTAGAAAAAGCACTCAATAATTTTCAATATAATATAGGGCACATCTTTTTTGACGAAATCGACTACGAAATACTACTAACACAACTAACAGATGCACTTTCTGCTATCCAAATGGGCAAGTCCTTTCAAGCATTTCAACTTTCTCTTTCACCCAAATTGGAGGAATTAGTTTTTGCTCGCATACAGCTTTTACCATCAAGTAGCTCTAACTATCTTCTTCATAAACATATGCTTCGAGATCGCTCACATATTCTTGCAGAACGTCAAGAAAGCAAACAAAGAAAAAGCAGACGTCAATGATCGTCTGCTTCTTCATCGATACAATTTATACATTTTTTAACAATATTACGTGTTTCCTCTGTTGCACGCACACTTTCGTACTGGCCAAGGTCAGCTAATTCCTGCAGCATTTCCTTCGCAACACCCTCACCTCTATAGGAAGGGACAACGGATACATGTTGAATCGTAGCTATACTATTACTGTCTGTTACAAGTCCAACAATGCCAACATATTCATCATTCTTTTTCCATAAATATAAAACCCAATTATCATTATTTTCATAGGAGTGGATTGTCTCTGTGAGCTTTTTTATGTCTTTTTCGTTAGGCATAAACGAGAGTAGCCCCATTGCTATTTTCTCGAAAGCTTTCTTATATCGAATTAACATATTTGTCTATTCCCTCTTTTTCTAGCTGTACATAATCTTTGACTATCCTACACGATTTGTACTTTTACCGCAAGTCAATTTCTGTCTTACGAACCAGGTCCGAGAATACCTTTAGACGCCAATACCCAATAGAAAATGCCCCACAACAAAACAAAAGTTGAAATGGACGCTAGTAATACCCATTTGTTTTTTCTCATATTTACTCACCCTTTTTTAACGTTAGCGGGAGATCGTTTTGTACAATATCTTCATAACTTTCGCGTCGAATTGCTAATTGATGCTTGCCATTTTCAACGAATACAACTGCTGGTCGTGGTACACGATTATAGTTACTCGCCATAGAATATCCATACGCACCAGTACAGAAGATTGCTAATACATCACCAGAAGCTGCTTCCTGAAGCTTAGCATCAATAATTAATTTATCGCCCGATTCACAAAGTTTACCAGCCACTGTATATGTTTCACTTTTTGATTCATTTGCTTTATTTGCAATGACCGCCTCGTACTTCGCATCATATAATGCCGGACGGATATTATCACTCATGCCACCATCAACAGCAATATATTTACGAACATTAGGCACTGTTTTTTGTGAACCAATAGTATAAAGTGATGTTCCTGCATCGCCTACAAGTGACCGCCCTGGTTCAATCCAAATTTCCGGCATAGTTAGACCAAGTAGAGTCGCTTTGTTCTTGACAACTGTGATCATATCCTCTACATATACTTGTGGCTCAAGCGGTGCATCTTCCTCAGTATAACGAATTCCGAAGCCCCCTCCTAAGTTTAACACAGTACACGTAAAATCGTGAGTCTTGTTCCAATCAGAAATTTTATCAATTAGTTTTTCTCCCGCTAAACCAAAGCCCGCTGTGTCAAAAATTTGAGAGCCAATATGGCAGTGTAATCCTAGAAGTTCTAGGTATTCATGGTTAAAAGTTTTGTGGAAAGCTTCATCTGCTTGACCATTATTTAAGTCGAAGCCAAATTTAGAATCCGCTTGACCTGTCGTAATGAAATCATGCGTATGTGCCTCGACACCTGGTGTGACACGTAGTAAAATACGCATTTTTTGTTGACGGCGCTCTGAGATTTCTTGTAATAGTTGAATTTCATAGAAGTTATCCACGACAATACAACCAATTTTTGAGTCAAAGGCTAATTCTAATTCAGCAATGCTTTTATTATTACCATGGAAATGAATACGCTCAGCAGGGAATCCAGCTTTTAAAGCTGTAAATAATTCTCCACCAGAGACAACGTCTAACGATAGATTTTCTTCTGCCGCTAATTGGTACACAGCTACACATGCAAATGCTTTAGAAGCATAAGCTACTTCTGCTTTTACCCCTAGTTTTTTAAACGTATCAATAAAGCCGCGTGCACGCTTACGAATAAGCGCCGTATCATACACAAACAAAGGTGTACCATACTCTTTTGCAAGCTCTAATGTATCTACCTGTCCAATCGTTAAATGACCATCTTCAGAAATCGCTTGTGTTCCATATAAATGCATGTGCATCTCTCCCTTTTCACATCGTTCCATCTTGTGATAAAAATTGCACCTGAAATGGAAGTAGCAGTACTACTATCCTTTCAGAGTTATCATTCAACAATGGCTCGAACAAACACGAGGGCTTATATCATATATATGCCAACACCGTGTCGTGGTGTACCTTTTGATGAATAAAGACAATTTTCGCAAAAATCACAAAATACTATATGTGAACTTTATCACATGAAAAAAACGAGTGCAATGGCTCCTATGATCTTTTTCGATGTTCGGAATCGACTATATAAGGTCTTAATGCATTTGCTGTCATTGGGAAACGGACAAGTACGCGAAGCATCGCATTTGGAAAGAATGGAATAAGTGGCCATAAATAAGGCGCTTGCATCGGACGTAATGAACATAAATACGTAAATAATATAAAAAACCCAATAAATAACCCATTAACTCCCCAAATTCCAGTCATTATTAACAACAATATTCTAAAGAGTTTAATGGAGATACCCAGTTCATAAGACGGAATTATAAAGGTCAGAAGAGCTGAAACGGCTGTATATAACACTACTTCTGGCGAGAATACCCCAACATCAATAGCAATCTGACCAATAGTTATACCCGCAACCAACCCCATCGCAGTGGATAATGGTGATGGGGTATGAATGGCGGCCATCCTCAAAAATTCTATCCCAATATCTCCAATAAGTACTTGTAGTAAAAGCGGGATATGTGATTTTTTCTTTGCCCCTAAAAAGGATAACTCATCTGGTAAATGTATCCCATGCGTTGCAAATAAATACCACATAGGTAATAATAATAAACCCGTAATTACTCCAAAATAGCGCATAAAACGGACAAAGGTTCCGATTGATGGTGCCTGCCTATACTCCTCAGCATGCTGCAGTAAATGAAAGGCCGTTGCTGGCACGATAATGACAGAAGGAGACGTATCGACAACAATGGCTACATGTCCCTCAAGTAAATGCGCTGCGGTAATATCTGGTCGTTCCGTATAACGTACAAAAGGAACTGGATGAAACTTCTGTTTAAACAGCCATTCCTCTAGTGATTTATCAGTCATAGTCAAACCATCATGATGAATTTGTTTAATACGCTGTCGCAATTTATCGAGCGTTTCATCACTCGCAATACCCTTTATAAACACTAGCGCAACATCGGTTTGTCCGATTTCGGATATTTTATGTAGCTCGAAACGTAAATTACTATTGCGAATTCGTCGACGAATCAAAGCAGCATTTTGTGAAATACCTTCAACAAAACCGTCCCGAGATCCTCGAATTACCTTTTCATTGTCAGGCTCCTCTGGTGAACGTCCTGGATAGCTTCGTATCTCTGCAACATAGCCGTAACCACTTTTCGTTATAAAGGCTACCTGTCCACTTAATACGGCTAATAAAATGGCTTCACGTTTGGTTTGCTCTGAGCGACCTTGGAAATTGAAATAGGCTTCAAAATACTCCTTTTCATCCTCAATATCAATGTCCTCATCAGGCAACATATTAGAGAGTAATTGTGTTAACACTATTCCATCCACAAGTCCGCTTATATATATGCAAAGAACCGGCAAATCTTTGACAAATACATGCGTAATACTAATGTCAAACGATTCGCCGTCACCAAATTGCTCTTTAAGAAAATTTTCGGCTTCTTCTAAGTTGTTAAATAGTTTATCTGTCATGCTGTCACCATTTTCTTAGATGTCTTTTTTTACCTCTTCCTCTTCAACTGTGGCACTTGTGGCCATCCAATTTTTTAATTGAGCAAGAATTTTTTTCTCTAATCGTGATACCTGAACTTGTGATATGCCTAACCTGTTAGCAATTTCAGTTTGGGTACAATCTGAGAAATATCGTAAATAAATAATGGATTGCTCTCTAGGCTCAAGCCTTGTAAGCACCTCTTTTAGTGGTATATAGTCAAATGGCTGCTCAGATTTTTCGTCCTTCATCTGATCCATTAATGTAATAGAATCCCCTTCGCTTTCATACAATTGTTCATGCAATGAAGCAGGATCTCTTAATGCATCAGAAGCAGTTACAATTTCCTCAGATGTGACACCAAGAACCTGTGCTAATTCATGAATGGTTGGTGGATGCTCATTTTTTTTAATGAATTCATCAGTTGCATGACGAATTTTAAAATTAAGCTCACGAATAGATCGGCTAACCTTCACCATACCATCATCCCTTAGAAATCGCTGAATTTCTCCAATGATCATCGGCACCGCATATGTCGAAAATTTAACATCATACGTTAGATCAAATTTATCCACAGACTTCATGAGCCCTATGCAGCCAATTTGAAATAAATCCTCGAGCTCCACACCCCTGCTTGTAAAGCGTTGGACGATAGACCACACAAGCCTCGTATTCCCTTCAATCATTCGTTTACGAGCCTCATGATCGCCCTGCTGTGCACGTGCAATTAAATCCCGCATTTCTCCCTGTGACAATAGCTTATCGGACGACTGTTCTAGCGGCTTCAATATCGCAGCCTCACATTACCGGTGTGCGAACCGAGTAAAATTTCTTCGTAAACGTGACAGTTGTACCTTCTTGCCACTTGGACATTACTGTCAATTGATCTGAAAAACTATCCATAATGGTAAAGCCCATACCTGAACGTTCCATCGCACTTTTCGTCGTAAATAACGGCTCCATTGCCTGGCTTACATCCTCAATACCAATACCTTTATCCAAAACAGACACAGTTACAATATCATCCTCACGTTTTGCATGAACTGTAACAACGCCTTTACCATCCTCTTCATAACCGTGAATAATGGCATTAGAAACAGCCTCTGAGACAACCGTTTTAAATTCGGATAGCTCATCAATTGTTGGATCTAATTGTGCGATAAAACCTGTCACAGCTACACGCGCTAAGGCTTCATTTTCACTAAGTGCTAAAAAAGTTAATGTCATTTCGTTATCCATTTACAATCCCCCTAACTCGATCTATCGCTTCTTCTTCAGTTGCATCCATCATCCACGGCCCCAAACCTGAAAATTGAAATACTTTTCGCATCGTCGGCGATGGATTCAATAAAATTGTTCGTCCAGCGACTGCCTCTAACTCACGCATCCGACCAAGCACTAAACCTACACCTGAACTATCCATAAAGGAAAGCCCCGCTAAGTTCCAAATAATGGTCGTTACAGTGCCTTGAAAAATTGCTGTAGAAATTTTAGCTCGAATTTGCTCTACTGCATGATGATCGAGCTCCCCAAACAAACGTATAACTACTGTCTCTCTTGTTACCATCTCTAATTGAAAATGCATGAATATCGCCTCCTCCTCGTGCAATTCCACATGCAATGTGGTGATTCCTTGCGGCTGACAGAACTAGTGCAAAGTCTTCCTAAATAGTGGAAAATCGACATACTTATAGCTTTTTAGGTTAAATTCAGTATGGGATAAATCAACATTTTTTAAACGCGGGAGTCTCTTTTTACATAAATTATTATTATTGGCTCATCACCATAACATGAGGTTGATTTCTGTTCCGACTGGGCACATTCTTTGTGGCGTCATATAAGCCGCTTGGGCCACAACAGATTTTTTATGTGCGAAAGCGTAACGGTAGCGGCGACAAGGCTTTTATTTGCAAAAGCGAAGGGGCAGCGACATTTGTTTTTGGCGTGGAAGCGTAGCGGCAGTGACAAGATGTTGTCACGAGGGCGTTGTAACAGGATGTGATGCTCTTAGCATTTGTTCCTCTGCTAGCTCGCTCCAGGTCTCATCTGTGTCGCTATAATCCCCAAGAATTCGCCGCACAATCTTCACTCCAATCAACTTGCGGTTCTATCCACGATTTTGGCTGCTCTATCCGTCGCTCTGGCTCTTCTTTCCGTCGCTTTGACTCTTCTTTCCGTCGCTTCGGCCCTTCTTTCCGTCGCTCTGGCCCTTCTTTCCGTCGCTCTGGCTTCCTTCCGTCGTTTTGACTCTTCTTTCCGTCGCTTCGGCCCTTCTTTCCGTCGCTCCGGCTCTTCTTTCTGTCGCTTCGGTCCTTCTTTCCGTCGCTTCGGCCCTTCTTTCCGTCGCTTTGACTCTTCTTTCCGTCGCTTCGGCCCTTCTTTCCGTCGCTCTGGCTCTTCTTTCCGTCGCTTCGGCCCTTCTTTCCGTCGCTCTGGCTTCCTTCCGTCGCTTTGACTCTTCTTTCCGTCGCTCTTGCTCTTCTTTCCGTCGCTCCAGCTCTTCTTTCCGTCCCTCCTGCTCTTCTTTCCGTCGCTCTTGCTCTTCTTTCCGTCGCTCCGGCTTTTCTTTCCGTCCCTCTGCTCTTCTCTCCATCGCTCGAACCCTTCTCTCCGCCGCTTGAACCCTTCTTTCCGCCGCTTCGACTTCCGCTTTTTAAAACAGAAAAAAGCGAGAACCCCCTTTGTTAAAGAGAATTCTCGCTCCAATTTTTTATGCAATTGTATAAGCCTTTTGTACTTTTTCGATTGTTTCCTCATCGATTTGACGATTTGAATATAAATAAGCAATCGTCTCATCAGCACGAACATGGTCACCTTTTTTGGCAATCAATTGAATACCAGCATCATAATCAAGCTCAGATTCCTTTGTTAATCGACCTGCACCAAGACCAACGCTAGCTTCCCCGATTAATAATGCATTAATCGTCTCTACAGTGCCTTCAATTGGTGCTTTAACAACAACTTTATTTGCTGTGTCTTTTTGCAAGATATCTGTTAAATCGCCACCCTGTGCGACGATAAATTCCTCAAATTTTGCTGCAGCTGAACCATCCTCTAATACTCGTTTAACAGCTGCTGTTGCTTCAGACTCATTTACTCCTGCTGCAACTTGGTACATAAGCGAAGAGATCATAATACATTCCTCTAGAAGATCCTCATGCGTTTCGCCCATACGTCCATTTAATAGAGCAAATGCCTCTACTACTTCAAGCTTATTGCCAATCATTTTACCTAGCGGGTTATCCATATCACTAATATGCGCGACTACTTTACGTCCTAGCTTTTCACCGATTGCAGTCATCGTATCAGCTAAAACTTGCGCTTCTTTTTCTGTTTTCATAAATGCACCTGAGCCACATTTGACATCAAGTACAATGCCGTCTGCACCACTTGCTATTTTCTTACTCATGATAGACGCGGCAATAAGTGGTATAGAATCGACAGTACCCGTCACATCTCGCAACGCATATAATTTTTTGTCAGCTGGTACAAGATTGCCTGTTTGACCAGCAACTGCAATTTTATATTTATTGACATTGTCGATAAATTCTTGTGATGAAAGCTCTGTTTTAAAGCCACGGATCGATTCTAATTTATCAATTGTACCACCTGTAATACCTAGACCCTTACCACTAAATTTCGCCACCGGAATATCTAGTGCAGCAATTATCGGAGTGACAATTAGTGTAACTTTATCGCCTACACCGCCTGTTGAGTGTTTATCAATTTTAAAACCTTCAATAGAAGATAAATTAATAACATCTCCAGATTCTATCATCGCTTTTGTTAAATAAAATGTTTCATCATATGTCATACCTAATAAACGGATTGCCATTAGTAGGGAGCTTGCTTGATAATCAGGAATTGCACCAGTAGTGTATCCCTCTACAAAATACTGAATTTCGGCCTGTGTTAGCTCCTTGCCTTGCTTCTTCTTTTCAAATAGCTGTGCCATATTCATATCGAAAATCCCCCTTACTTCAGATCGTTTAAAAAGCTTTTACCAAACTCCGGTGCTTCTACTTTGAAGTTTTCAGCAACTGTCGCTGCAATATCTGCAAAAGTTTCACGAAGTGCTAGCTCGCTACCACCATTAAAGCGTGGTGAATAGATAATTAACGGTACATATTCGCGTGTATGGTCTGTCCCAGGGAATGTTGGATCATTACCGTGGTCCGCCGTAATAATTAGTAGATCGTCTTCAGTCATTGCCTCAGTAATTTCAGGTAAACGTGCATCAAATTCTTGTAGTGCGTTACCATAACCTAGAGGGTCACGACGGTGTCCAAAATTCGCATCAAAGTCCACTAAGTTTAAGAAACTTATACCATGGAAATCACGACGTACTACCTCTGCAAACTTATCCATACCATCCTTATTATTTTTCGTACGTACTGCTTCCGTAACGCCTTCACCGTTGAAAATATCAGAAATTTTCCCGATTGCGATAACATCTAAACCTGCATCCTGTAAGACATTCATCGTTGTGCGACCAAATGGCTTTAACGCATAGTCATGACGATTAGATGTACGTGAGAAGTTTCCTGGTGTACCGACAAATGGACGAGCAATAACACGGCCAACTAAATATTCTGGTTGTAATGTTAGCTCACGAGCAATTTCACAAATTTTATATAATTCCTCTAATGGAATAATTTCTTCATGTGCAGCAATTTGCAAAACAGGGTCAGCAGATGTATAGACAATAATCGCTCCTGTCTCCATATGCTCCTTGCCGAAGTCCTCAATTACTTGTGTTCCACTTGCAGGTTCATTGCAAAGGACTTTGCGGCCTGTACGTTTTTCCAGCTCTGCAATTAGCTCAGCAGGGAATCCTTCTGGATATACTTTAAACGGTTTATCAATATTTAACCCCATGATTTCCCAGTGCCCTGTCATAGTATCTTTACCAACAGATGCTTCTTGCATTTTTCCGTAGTATGCTTTTGGTTTGTCAGTAGCTTGCATACCTTGTAATGGTTCAATATTCGCTAAGCCGAAAGACTCCATATGTGGCATTGTAAGCCCATTCATTTTTTCAGCGATATGTCCGAGAGTATGTGAACCTACATCTCCAAAATTCGCTGCGTCTGGAGCTTCACCAATTCCAACTGAGTCCAATACTACTACATGGATTTTATTAAATGGTTTATTCATAATTTTGCCTCCTAATCTCTTGTCTCTATTTTACCAAAAAACAGCGAAAAATAAAGGTCAGACATCCGACTGACAAATAATTTTCTCTCTTAAGCGCGTGGATGAAATTGCTTATAAACTTCTGATAGTCGAGATTTACTAATATGTGTATAAATTTGTGTTGTAGAAATATCGGCATGTCCAAGCATCTCCTGTACTGCTCGTAAATCCGCACCATTCTCCACTAAATGGGTTGCAAAGGAATGACGTAATGTATGTGGCGTTAATTCATGCTTAATGCCTGCTTTTAAAGCGTGCTCCTTCATTAATTTCCAACAACCTTGCCTTGTTAAACGTTTTCCTCGTTGATTGATAAAAAAAGCTTCTGTTTTTGGATATTTCCCTTGTAATTGACTCCGTGCACCATCTAAATAAGTACTTAATGCTGAAAGGGCGCTTTTCCCAAGAGGAATGATACGCTCCTTGCCTCCCTTACCAAAAACGCGTACAAAGCCCATCGTTAGGTGAATATCAGCTAAATCCAATGCAATCAGCTCACTAATGCGCATCCCTGACCCATATAATAGCTCTAGCATTGCTACATCCCGAATGCCCTGAGGTTTGCTGCGGTTTGGTGCCGCTAATAAAGCTTCAATTTCTTCAATAGAGAGGACTTTTGGTAGCTTCTGCTCAATGATCGGCATTTCTAAATGGACTGTCGGATCTGTTTCAGCTCGCTTTTCTCGGAGTAAAAATTGATGGAAACTACGAATGGAGGAGATATGGCGGGCAACAGTACGACTTGTCTTTCCTTGCATACGTAACTGCTCTAAATGACGCAAAATGGTTGTCCTTGCCACTTTACGAAAATCAGACATTCCCTCCACTTCCCGCAAAAAATTCACGTAATTTTCTAAGTCTCGGCGATAAGATGCTAATGTATTATCAGATAATTGTCGTTCTACTTGGATAAAATGGATATAATCCTCTATTGCATATTGAAATTCATTCATCACAGCGCCCCCTTACTGTCAATTATTCTCTATTTTAGCACGGCTATTCGAATTGTGCTAAAACAGGAGTGTTGAATAACTATTCTTAGCCATATCTAATCAATTGTGCCTTGGCATAATTGCGTCTGGAATCGGCTTTGTGCTTAGGCCTGCGTGATGCAGGTCAGTTAGCCGTTATCGCATGGATGCGATGGTTTTAGGCTAACATCCCCTAAGAACTCCTTTCCGATTCCATGACATCCGCCGGAGGCTTTAGGCCAACATGATGTTGGTCACTCAGTCGTCGCCACAGGACGTGGCGATCTTAGACTGAGTTCTTCTATTTCAGCGGGCGTTTGGACACCCACTGAAAAATAGCTTACATTCGCATTCATCTCACCACCTATAGAGGTGGGAGACTTCTGCTGAAATAAGTTAAATAAAAGACGCTAATTTCCACTACGGGCGAGTGTCGAGCCGCTTCCTCCGCTACAATTAACTAAAAATGAGCATACATAAGCAAAATAAAAAATTCTTTAAGGGCTATTAAAAACCTTTTTTCTCAATCAACATGCCTAGTATTACTAAATCTTATTTGAATAAAACAAAAAACTGCCCGATTCAATCTATAACTTAAGATTAAAACAGACAGCTTCTCGTTATTTTTCTTCATTCGATTCGTCGTTTTTATCATGACAGCGCCAGCAAATGCCGTGGAAAGTTAGTCGGTGATCCTTTATGATAAAGTTCCAACGTTTTTCAACAACGGCTTCCACATCTTCAAGTAAATCTTCTTGAATTTCATCAACCGCACCACATTCGATACAAACAAGATGATGGTGGAAATGCGCAGCTCCCTCTTGGCGTAGATCATAGCGCGAAACGCCATCGCCAAAGTTGATTTTGTCGACAATTTTGAGCTCAGTAAGTAATTCTAACGTTCTATAGACAGTAGCAAGACCAATTTCTGGTGCCTTTTCTTTTACTAAAAGGTAAACGTCTTCTGCACTTAGGTGGTCTTCCTCGTGCTCAAGCAGTACAGCAACTGTTGCTTCTCGCTGCGGCGTCAGCTTATAACTAGCACTATGCAACTGTTTTTTTATACGATCAATTCGGCTTTCCATGTGACGCCCCCCTAAACTCTTTCCATTATACCAAAGGAGTAAATCCTATTACAAGATAGTGAATAGATTTCAATATGCTTCTGTGTTTTTTTCCTGATGCTAAATTTTCGTAGCTCATCACCATAATATGCGGTTGATTTAACAAATGTCATTCACAGCTTTTGGTGATAAGCCACTTCCAAAGTGTATTGATCAATTTATTACATAAGAAATAACAATAAACTCAGCCACTATTATGATGAAAAATGCGATAAAATTCAACAAAATTGTCCGACCATCTATCATTTTCCCGATTTTTCTCTTCGACCAAGCTGGTACAAGTAAATTGCATAGGTTTAGCAACAATATACAATAGATGAGCTGAAATGGAAACCACCAAATCGTATAAACCCAGAAAGCTTCAAGCTTTTGTAATAAAAAAACCGAGCTAAAACCAAAAAAGGTAGCTCGCATCGCTACTGTTACACGTACTAAAACCTTCAAGACACTATGTGTTGCCAGCAATAGTACAAGAGCTATTGAAACAGCAACAGGTAACACTAAACGAAATAGAGAATGCCTGTCCCCATTTGTTAAACGAGGCTCTATAAATGAAATAAAAGGCTCTGCATTCGGCCCACCAATAATATGAAATAAGATAACGCCACAAACGAAACTCACAGCAATAATGGAAGCGTGATAAAATATAGACACCGTACGAGACATAAACATGCTCCTTTTCTATCAAGGTTTGTACAGCTTATGCTCGTCCGCTTCTATTATGCTAAAGATTATTTTCTTATTGTGCAGCAAGCCAAAGTACTGCAAACGCTGTCTTGGCGTCAAATATACGCTCATCTGCAACCATTTGCCCCGCTTCTTCCAACGAAACTTCTAATAATTCGACAAATTCATCTTCATCTAGATCTGCTTTATTTTCAACTTTATATAAATCTTTTGCCACAAATAGATGGATAATCTCGTCTGCGAAGCCTGGAGATGTTGCAAACGCTTGTAAATAAGTTAAGCTTTGTGCACCGTAACCTGTTTCTTCCTCTAATTCACGGCGCGCCGTCACAATAGGTTCCTCACCAGGTTCAAGCTTACCAGCTGGAATTTCAATAATTGAACGTTCTAAAGCTTTGCGATATTGCTCCACTAATACTAACTTGCCTTCATCGGTAACAGCAATAACTGCAACTGCACCAGGATGCTTTATAATTTCTCTTTTTGCAACATTACCATTCGGTAAAGTGACATCATCAACTTGTAGTTTCACAATTTTCCCGTCATAAATGGGTGTAGTCTTTGTCGTTTTTTCTTCAAACTTTTTCATTGACTATAACCTCGCTTGTTCTTCAGATATGTTCATTGTACCATTACAAGTAGAGAAATCGAAGGAGGGCATTGGCATGAAAAAAAGACAGCTTGGCTCAAGTGAATTGTTAATTTCAGAAATTAGTTTAGGGGGCATGTCTCTTTCGACGGATAAGAAAAAGGCTGCAGAGATCGTCGATATGGCATTAGATGCTGGCATTAATTACATCGATACAGCCGATTTATATGATTTTGGGGCAAATGAAGAAATGATCGGCGCTATTTTAGGAAAACGTCGTCAAAATGTAATAGTCGCGACGAAAGTTGGTAATCGATGGACAGAAGGTGTAGAAGGTTGGCATTGGGATGCATCCCCTTCTTATCTAAAGGAAGCTGTACACGCTAGCTTGAAACGACTAGGTACTGACTATATTGATGTTTATCAGTTACACGGTGGGACTACCCAGGATAATTGGGATGGCATTATCGACACATTTGAAGATTTGAAAAAGGATGGTTTGATTCGAGAATATGGCATTTCTTCTATCAGACCAAATGTACTAAAGCGTTTTTTACCAGCAAGCTCTGCAAAAAGTGTCATGATGCAATATAGTGCTTTGGATCGTCGTCCAGAAGAATGGCTCGATTTTATCGCAAGTGAGGGGGCTTCCGTTGTAACACGTGGGACTGTTGCAAAAGGTATACTAACAAATAGCTGGCAAGAGCGGTTACAGCGTGTCAATGGCTTTAACACTTACACAGTGGACGAATTAACAGCAACATTAACAGGTTTAGCTTCATATTATGACGATTTACATGCACTAGCACTCGCCTTTAATCTGGCGGAATCTACTATCGCCTCAACAGTGATTGGTGCAAGCTCACAGGAACAGCTGGCGCAAACACTCGCTGCCTATGAAAAAATGGATTCGATAACAGATTTTAAAGCAGTAAAAGAGCTAACAAAAGCCGAACAATATATGGAGCACCGATGAAAAAATGGCTTATTTTAATAGCATTTTTAGTAGTACTTGCGATTTCCTCTAGTATGACCTATCAACAACAGTCTATTATTCCAGAATTGGAGCAAGTATTAGCAAATAAGCCGTTTGAAAAGCAATTATCTGTTTTAAAAATTCCTTATTGGGACACAGTTGTTTCTGTGGAAGAACGTGGTTACTTTAAGTTTGTAGAATTTTTAATTCGGAAATTAACGCATTTTGTTGGATTCGGCTGCATTGCACTTGCAATATATTTTGTATGGGGAAAGCGTCGGCTCGCAGCAGGTGTCGCTATTGGCGGGACAGCTCTTATTGCAATGCTTGATGAGTTTCGTCAAAGCTTTACACCAGGACGCATGATGAGCGGACAGGATGTTATTGTGGATACAGCGGGCGCAATTGTTTTTGTTGGGATTGTAGTGTTGGTGAAGAAAATTTTAAAAAGACAAAGGGCTCTTTAAATTTTATTAAGTCAAGTTATAAGCTGAAACTACTTTAAGGGGTACCGTCAGGAAAATGCGGATTTACAACGCTAAGCCTATTTTCAAGACGATCCCCCCATTTTTAACAACGTTAAGAATGTTTTAGTGGTCTTAAAGAATCTAATGAGATCACTTTCTCCGAATTAAAATGGTATTCTCCTAGTAAATTAATATGTTCCCCAGCCTAAAGGTGACATATGGTGCAATAACTCTTCATTAAAACTACCTGTCCGTTTTTGATATTCAACTTTGAAGAAAAAGTTTCCGGAGCAACAAAAGATCGTGAGCAACTTCAAAAAATGTTAGAGGAAATACAAGAAGGTGACATCATTTATGTTACGGACTTAACTCGGATTACTCGTAGTACACAAGATTTATTTGAATTAATCGATAACATACGAAGTAAAAAGGCAAATTTAAAATCCTTAAAAGATACATGGCTAGATTTATCAAAAGATAATCACTACAGCCAATTCTTAATGACGGTTATGGCGGGTGTAAACCAATTAGAACGTGATCTTATCCGTATGCGGCAGCGTGAAGGGATTGAACTGGCTAAGAAAGAAGGAAAGTTTAAAGGTCGGTTAAAGAAGTACCATAAAAATCATGCAGGAATGAATTATGCAGTAAAGCTTTATAAAGAAGGAGATATGACTGTAAATCAAATTTGTGAAATGACAAATGTGTCTAGGGCCTCATTATATAGAAAGCTATCGGAAAGGAACAGTCGATGAGTTATACCAAAAATCGGAAATATATAATAGAAAATAAATTTCATATAGAGGTGGAATTATATGCCTAAAATTGACAATATGTTAGCAATTTTATGGATGCTTCGTTCAGGTGAAAAAATTACTGCAAAACAAATTTCAGAAAAGTTAGAGATGAATATAAGGACTGTTTATCGTTATATTGATACACTTTCAACAAGTGGTGTACCAATAATTTCAGAACCAGGACATAACGGTGGATACACTTTATTGAACAATTTTATTGAAGCTCCTCTTTTTTTTGATTTTGAGGAGCAAACCTCACTATTTCACGCTGCTGTTTTTGCAGAAGAAGCCGGATATTATGGAGGTGAAGCACTAAATAGGGCTATTTCAAAGCTAAGCAAATATTCAAATCAAGAGCAGGAAACAAAGGTAAACCAACATTTAACCAGTCTTGAAGTAATAAGTCGATTAAGTTCTCACACTATGGAACCTTTCTTAAAGGACTTAGAGCAGGCTGTAGCTGATGGATACTCTATAAAAATTCTATACCATAAAAGTGGCGAAGAGCAATCAAAGTATAGATTGGTTGATCCGTACAGAATTATTTATTGGAATAATAAGTGGTATTTGATTGGATTTTGTCATCTCAGGAATGATATCCGTAGTTTTAGAGTAGATCGAATTGAAAGTCTAATGCTAACCAAAAATAAGTTTAACCAGCCAGAAAATTTTTCAGCACGTGACTTTTTTATGAAAAACCTCCTTCCAACTATAGAAGATAAAGAAGGGATTATTTCTTTAGTTATTAATGGAAATACAAGTACGTTGGATGATATTTGCCAACATTGGTTTTTAGGACATTATTTACAAGAACGGACTTCAAATCAAGCTGTTTTTCTTCTTGAAAAAGATATGATACATACATATGTACCTTATTTACTTTTACCGTACAATAAATCTATTAAAGTTATTGAGCCAATAAGTCTTAAGAAAAGACTTATTGAAGTTCTGTCGGAATTAATAAAATTTCATCAAGTATAATATAACTTCCCTGACGTTAGCTGTCAGGGAAGTTGTATTATACTTGGCTATATCAATTGGGATTGGAGTGTTATTTAATGCAAACAAAAAAAGTTTATCTTTATGTATTTAATACAATGTCAGACTGGGAATATGGGTATTTAATTGCTGAACTAAACTCAGGAAGATATTTCAAAAAAGATTTAGCACCTTTAAAAGTAGTCACAGTGGGAGCTAATGAAGAAATTATTACTACAATGGGAGGACTGAGCATAAAACCAGATATTTCCTTTGATGAATGTACTCTTGAGAGTAAAGACCTTTTAATTTTACCTGGAGGGACTACTTGGAGGGAAGATATTCATCAACCTATCATGGAAAGAATTGGCGAAGCTTTAAAGCTTGGCACTATTGTTGCTGCAATTTGTGGTGCAACTGAGGGTCTCGCGAATATGGGATACCTAGATTCTAGAAAGCATACAAGTAATAACTTAGAGTATATTAAAATGGTGTGTCCTAATTATAAAGGAGAAAAATTTTATGAGATAGGACCTGTAGTATCTGATGCAAATTTAGTTACTGCATCAGGAGTAGTACCTCTGGAATTTGCGATGGAAGTACTGAAAAAATTAGATGTATTTGCACCAGATACATTACATTCATGGTATAACCTAAATAAGACTCACAAACCTGAATACTTCTTCCAGTTAATGAATTCAATAAATAGATGAGCTTAAAATCAACTTAGCAGTTTTATATTAGTTCAGGTGTGTTGATTAACCATTTTTATACATCCAAAGAGGCTGATTTCCGCTACGGGCTACTCGCTTTCCTGCGGGCGAGCGTCGAGCCGCTTCCTCCGCTTCGCTCCGTGCAGGGTCTCGGGCCAACACGATGTTGGTCACGAAGGCGTTATCACAGGATGTGATGGTTTTAGCCTTCGTTCCTCTATCGCTTTCCCGCGGGAGTCGAGTAGCCCTACGCTACAATCAGTTAAAATGGAAATATATTGGCAAAGTGGTAACGAAAAAATCATTTTATCGCTCAATAATAAACTTATTTTTTCCTAATCAACACGCCTGATATTTGTTAAATAATTACCATGCTTTGATGTCAAAGCATGGTTTTTGTCCATAACCTAAAATTTTATAGAAGTACAAAAATTACAAAGCACTACCGAAGTTATTGTAAATAGAACTAATAACTAAATCTCTTTTTAATCTTATTGAACAACGGTGGACTTGTAATATTTAAAGCTCCTTAACGTTGTAAATCCGCATTTTCCTGACGGTACCCCTTTAAATAGGGTATTCTTATTTAATGTCACACAATATATGTATAGAAATTAAAAGGAATTCAAATTTACTTGGATTGAGTTTAGGACAGATAAAAATTATCAAAAACACTTACTTCGGTAGGTGTTTTTGTATTTTCTATATGTGGTCTTTCATATCAATTCCTCTTCATTATTACTGTCATAAATTACCTTCCTTAATTTTCATAAAATCTTAAGAAATCCCCTAAGTTTTTATTAATAATTATTCTTTATACTTAGTACTATCCTGATGAAAGGGATACAAGGTACGAAAGAACCATTACTACGAACACTGCATTTTAGCATATAATGGTATTTTGTTAAGTTAAATAAAAGGAGAAATCACTATGAAAAAAACAACTAAGAAATCTTGGATGATTGTATCGGCACTATCAATAGGAATGGCTGTCTTCACGCCACATCAAGCTGAGGCAACAACAGCAAAACCAACAAATGAAATAACTGTTAAAGCTGAGCAACAAATTAAAGGAACTATTAAAAGCGTTCTCGAAGATAGCATCACAATCAAAGGAAAAGACGGTAAAAACTATTATATCGGAATTCAGAAATTTTCAGATGAGCAAATAGCAAAAATGAAGTTAGTTGAAGGTCAGGAAATCTCTGTAGAAGGTAGCTTAGTAGAAGATTATTCAGACTTCTATACGTTTGATGTATATAAGAAAAGCTTACCTAAAGAAATAACAAAAGAAGATTTAGCAAAATTAGAAAAAATGTTTAATCAAATGAAAAAGTTAGAGAAAGGAGAGAAATATGATGAATTAGATAAAATTATTATTGGAATGGATAAAATCATAAAGCCGTATTTTTTAGCTAGCTGGGTACCAGAATCCTTCGAAAAGGTCCTAGAAGATTATGGTTTTAGTGATAAAAATATTGTTATTAAAGAAAACGATAAAAAACAGCTAAAAGATATTTATCAACAGTGGATCAAACTACAGAAATCTGGTAAAGAAGAAAAAGCACAAGAAAAATTTGATGAATTCCAGAAGATTCTTCAACCTTACTTAGATGCACTATATCCACCAGTAACATTCGAACAATACATTTCAGATATGGAATTAAATATTCCAGCTGAAGCAATGCCAAAACTAAAAACAATTTATAAAGATGCCCAAAAAGCAGATAAGGAGAAAAATGATCAATTATCTGAAAAGCTATGGAATGACTTCAATGAAATGATTAATCCATACACGAAGCCACTTAGCTTTGAAGATTACTTATCTAACTTTGATTTCGAAATCAAAGCAACAGATAAAAAACAATTAAAAAAGCTTTATGAAGAAGCAATAGCTCTTGATAAAAAAGGTGACTCTGAAAAATCTAGTGAAAAATGGGCTGCTATCGACAAAATTTTAAAACCATATTATGAAGCAAATAAAGAAATTTTAATCTCAGCTTCTAAAGTAACAATAAACGGCAAAGTTTACCTCACACAGCATAAGTAAAGGATTTCAGGCTATATTCCTTACGTCATTGAAAAATGATTTAGGGATTAGCCTCTTTCTTTTCCTAGCTCTGCACAAATATACACTCTCTTTCAAGGTCGCAGAAGTGAGCTTCAGGAAGCCCACTTCTGTGATGTACTAATTATTTAATATAATGTGTGACATTAAAGACAACCTCTTGATATTTCTGTTTTATAATACATTCACTTGTCTTTAATTTGATGTCAGACGAATCTCCAAAAATATAGTTCTTCAGATTCTGAATATAATGTTGCCCCCGCTTTTTGTAAGACTTTATGCGAGGCAATATTATTTTTATCTGTATCAGCAACCACATAATTAACAGTAGATTGACGTAGTAACCAATCTTTCATCACCCTAACAGTTTCCGTCATGTATCCCTTTCCCTGATATTGAGGAAATGTGTAATACCCGATTACGACTTCGCCCTGCTCATTCGGTAGACCTTTTAGCATAATGCCACCAACGATACAGTTTTTTTCTATCGATACGATTAACCAATTTGTGTACCAAATATAATTTTCCTCTTCTTCTAATACTTTCGATAGTCTAAACTTCAAAGCTTGTCTTAATTCTTCATCAAGAAAAACTGCTTTACTACTCACTGACAACTCTATTTCCAATGTCTTTTCTTCATTAATTAGTAAGTCTAAATTCTTTGCATTTAATGGGATTAATCTTAATCTTTTAGTGCTTAATTCAATCATTTTTTCTCTCCTATCATAGATTGTAACTAAACTATTATTAAGAGATATATGTATTGGCAACGTCTCCTGTTTTTTAAGATGATTAATTTTATCATTACAGGTATATAATGTAAATCACTATATCTTTATGACTAATTGTTCCGATAAAAACATAAATCATTCCGATAAATCTTAGAATCTTTCCGATAAATCTCGAAATCTTTCCGATAAATAAAATATCCCTCCTCGAAAAGTTGATAATTCGAGGAGGGGTTTAAATGATTATTTATTTTCTACTGGTTTCCCGTAACTTTTGAATCGTTCTAACATATATGTCATTTCTTGATCATCTAAAATAACTGGTGTACCAATAGATCTAGCACGAATATATACTTCTGCACATAGTTCTATTTCTTCAGCGATATTAAAGGCTTCTTCCACATTTGCACCAGCTGCTAACAAACCATGATTAGCTAGTAAAACTGCTTTCGAACCTTCCATTGCTTTAAGTGCATTTTCTCCAAGAGCTGGTGTGCCAAAGCTTGCGTACTCAGCACATTGAACTGCTTTACCTGCTACTGCAACCAAATATGAGACTGCAGGTAAGGGCTCACGCAAACAAGAAAGTGTTTTGGCAAAAATAGAATGTGTATGCACAACCGCTTTAAGTTCAGTGCGCCTTTTATACACCATTGTATGCATCGCCCATTCACTAGAAGGTTTATGATGCCCCTCAATTATTTGTCCCTCTAAATCAATCAATACGATATCAGCAGCGGTTAGCTCATCGTAGGGGATACCACTCGGACTTATGGCGACGCAATTTTCAGAAGGAACATAGATACTAATATTTCCACCAGTTCCTTTTGTTAATCCATTTCGAATCATTAATTGACAATGCCGAACAACTTTTTCTCGCTCTGTTTGAAGTCTCATCTAATTCCACCTTTCACCATTGCTCTATCACAATATGGTGTCGCTTATTTTTTTCGAACAATGCGTACATCTAAATTACTTTTCAAAAACTCATTAACGACTTCTTGCTGTTCGTCGTTAAATGGTTTAATTTCATCAACAATAATTGTAGAAATAGCATCAGCTGGCATGACTTGGAATAGTTTTTTGACGCCAACCTTGCTCTGATCAATAAGTGCTATTACCTCATTAGATTTGTGAATCATCGCTTGTTTAGCTTCGCCCTCATCAATTGTTGAGTCGGTTAATCCTTCTTGTAATGTCAAGCCCCTTGCAGAGATGAACAGTTTATCGATATTGATAGATTCCATATATTTCTTCAAAGACGTTCCCATCGTTGAAATAGAGTTTGGACGTACATAACCGCCGAGTAAAATCGTCGTCACTTCACTCGATATTAAATCGAGGGCAACGCTTATATTATTCGTAACAACTGTTATATTCTTGATTCCTTTAATCAATTTTCCGACTTCTGCTGCCGAAGTACTTGCATCGATACCAACTACGTCACCATCTTGAATTAATGTAACCGCTTCTTGGGCCATTAATTGCTTAGCTTCTAAATTTTCAGATGCGCGTAAATTTAAATTATCTTCACCAAAGGATTTTTGGATAGGCTTTGCGCCACCCAACACACGAATTAATAACCCTTCACTTTCCATCTTTTCTAAATCGCGTCGAATCGTCATCTCAGACACTTGAAATCGTTCACTTAAATCTGAAATTTCTACGTAATTTTTTTGGTTCACTAGTTTATTAATTTCATCTTGTCTTCGTTTAAGAGAATTTGTCATGCGTGTCATCCTATCTTTGATTAGTTAAAAATTGCACGCACCTTTTCTTCTGTCGGGTGTTCGATAATCCCTTTTTCTGTGACAATCGCTGTTATGAGTGCAGCAGGTGTCACATCAAAAGAAGGATTGTACACCTTCACATCAGCTGGCGCGACATATTGTCCTGTTGGTTTTAACACTTCATCTACACTCCGCTCTTCAATCGGGATATTTGCACCAGTTGGGCAATGTAAGTCAATCGTTGGTGTAGGTGTCGCTACATAAAAGGGAATATTATAGTATTTAGCTAAAATAGCCACACCGAGTGTCCCAATTTTGTTAGCAACATCGCCATTTGCTGCTACACGATCACAACCAACGATAACTCCCTGCACTTTGCCTTGTGCCATCACCGTCGCTGCCATATTATCCGTAATCAACGTAACATCAATACCAACATTAAAGAGTTCAAAAGATGTCAGCATGGCACCTTGGAAACGAGGTCTTGTCTCGTCAGCAAATACTTTAAAACTCATCCCCCGCTCCTTTGCCAAATAAAAAGGAGAAGTTGCTGTGCCGTATTTTGTTGTAGCTAGAGCCCCAGCATTACAATGAGTTAGTACCCCTTGACCATCTTCCAATAGCGTCAATAAATGTTCACCTATGGAACGATTAATATCGATATCTTCAGTATGAATAGCTATCGCTTCTTGTAATAAAATGTCCTGGAATGTTTCTAAATCATTCGTCTCTATTTGTATGGCTTTCTGTTCCATTCTTTCTAAAGCCCAGAATAAATTGACAGCTGTAGGACGAGACGTTGCTAAATACTGTACTTGCTTTTGTACCTCTTCCTTTGCCGCTCTAACAGAACCTTCATAGTGCTGAATCGCCACATATACCCCGTAAGCTGCTGTTACACCTATGGCCGGAGCCCCTCGTACAATCATTGTATGAATAGCATTCCATACTTTCTCTACAGTTTGGACTTCTACATACACAATGTCATTTGGCAATTTTGTTTGATCTAGTAGAATGAGTGTATCTTTTTTCCATTCTATTGTATTCAATTCCATTAAATCAACACCCCATTCTTATATTTGTGTAATAGCTTAATATAGCCTTGAATATGGCTGATCTCCTTATTTAAAACACACTCTTTAGCAATCTTTAAACAACGTCTTTCGGCTGTTATACGAGCGTCAATTGGTTCAATGGTCGTAATATCTGCTACTTTGGCTAAGCCAATTATTCGACGGTTCATTTCAATCCCTGCAATTGCAAATGCATCTCGACAAATTCGTTCCATATAATCGTCAAGAAAGGCTGAGTAAACAGCAAACTGCTCCGTTGATGTGGCTAAGATATTTCGTGCCTTCTTATGGAATAATTGAATAGTAGATAGTAATGTTTCTTCAATCCACGAAACAAATTCGTCTTCTTCGTAAGCTAATCCTCTTGTCCAGGCAAATGTTAGGTTAGCGATTAAATTCCCCACATCATAACCTACAGGTCCATAAAAGGCGAATTCTGGATCAATAACCTTCAATGTTTTCTCATTAATAAAAATAGAGCCTGTATGCAAATCACCATGTAAAAGCGCTTGCGCCTCTGTTAAAAATTGCATTTTCCGTTTAGCAACTTCTAAATGTAAGTCTGTATCCTCGTATACATACGAATGTATCCACTCTTCATTTCCAACCGTTAAAATATTTTGCTTTTTGAAATCAATATAAGGCTCCGTATAAACTAGATGTTCTGTAATTTCACACAGCTCAGGGTTGATGAATCGCTTTTGGAATTCTTTTTTCTTTTTTGGATCTAGTAAAAAATCCGTTGTTCGAATAAGATTTTCCGCCATAAAAGTAGAGATTAACTCGGCGAAATGATCATACGTTTTAAATACGTTCAATTGCTTTCTCATAATCTCAAAATCTTTTAAATCTTCCATTACGCAACAACTCATAACTTCATCAAACAATAAAATTTCCGGTACAAGGGAAGGTGTTAGCTCACCCTCAATCATTAAAGCTTCTGTTTCTATTCGATTCCGATCTGTCGATAGCACGAAATCATCAGAGATACGAGCTTGTGGACCAGCTTGTTTGACGATGACAGAGTCACCTTGCTCATTTTTCACACGAAATACATAATTTAAATTTCCATCACCAATTTCGTCACTATGTAGTGTTCCACTAAAACCTTTAATTTTTGCTTGTACATAGCTTTTAACATCTTCTTCGTTCATTAAAAAATATTTGGAATACATAACAATAACCTCCTATTTTTTTCTACTGTAATACGTTGAAGCTAGCGCAAATGCTAAAACAAGTCCTTTAATAATATTTAAGGAATAGTAAGGAACTGATAACATGACTAATCCATTTTCTAAAATACCGACTAATGCGGCTCCGAATAATGTTCCAATGGCATTTGGTTTACCGTGACCAGCAAATGATTGCCCTATAAAAGCTGCGGCAACAGCTGGCATTAAATAACCTGCACCTGCATTAATTTGTGCAGACCCGATTTGAGACGCGAGTAATAACCCACCAATCCCGGCTAAAACTGCTGAAAAAATATAAGCTAACATTTTATAACGGTTGACAGAAATTCCTGATAATTTTGCTGCTTCTTCATTGCCGCCAACAGCGTATAAAAAACGTCCATGTTTGGTATATGTTAAAAATACATGTACTAACATAACGATGACCAACATGATTAAAATGATCCAAGGTGTCTTACTTAACAATAAGAAGAAATCCGAAATTCTCCCTTCTGTTGGTGTCCCATCTAAACGAGGCATCCCAACAGAGATTGAACCACCCCCTGTATAGGTCATCGCAACACCTTCAACAATAAACATAGTTGCTAATGTAGCAAACAAATCGGGTATTTTCACTTTAACGATTAAAAACGCATTAAATAGTGCTACACAAAGTACGGCTAAAATAGCAACCAAAATGGATACACCTGTTGGCATGTTAAACCATACAAACATAGATACAACAACTGAGTTCGCCAATGTAGCTGTCGAACCAATCGATAAATCAAAACCATTAACAGATAAAGAAACTGTTAATCCAACTGCTATAATCGTAACGATTGAAATACTTCTTAAAATATTTAAGACATTATTTGTCTGCATAAAATTAGGGATAGAAACAGTGAAAACAATAATCAATAAAATAACAGCTAATACAATGGCCCAATCCTTTATAAATAATAGCGTTTGATTATTTTTACGCTCTTGCATACGCTTCGCCTCCAGTAGCATAGAACATAACTTCATCTTCTGTCGTTTCGCTAGTGACTAACTCTTTCACAATTTTCCCGTCGTACATCACGTAGATTCGATCAGTAATTAACAAAATTTCACTTAACTCACTCGTCGCATAGATAACGCTCTTTCCTTCTTTTGCCTGCTCATCAATTAAATTAAAAATATCGCTTTTAGCTCCGACATCGACACCTTTTGTAGGTTCGTCAAACAGAAGAATTTCTGCATCGGTCATTAACCATTTACCAATTGCGATTTTCTGTTGATTACCACCAGAAAGATTCGCCACCTTTTGATGTTCGTTCGGTGTTTTAGCACCTATTTTTTGAATCATCAATCGAGCAGCCTCTCGTTCTTTCTCTTGTTTAATAAAACTACCTAAACGTGTGAATGGCTGTAAATTGGCTATCGATAAATTTTTGAATATCGGCTCTTCAACAAATATCCCTTCTTTCCGGCGTTCTTCAGGAATTAAACCGAAATGGTTTTTAACAGCATGGTAGGGAGTTAGGTTTTTAATAGGTTTTCCATACAATTCAATGGAACCAGCTTTAATATTAGACATGCCAAATATCGCTTTGCATAATTCTGTTTTCCCAGCTCCTACCAAACCAGCAAGACCAATAATCTCATGTTTATTGACATGAAAAGATACGTCATTAACTAATCCTGAATCGTCGACAAGATGGTTGACCTGTAAAGCTATTTGTCCTTTTTCTTTTAATTTTTTGTGATGAACTAAATCGAAAGTTTTACCAAGCATTTGCTCGATAACTTGATTTTGAGTAATCTTTTCAATTAAGCTTTCTTTTACGATTCTACCGTCTTTCATAATGGTGATTTTTTCGCAGATCTCAAATAGCTCTGGTAGCCGGTGAGAGATAAAGACAATTCCAAGATGATGATTTTTAACTAAATCTCGGACTATAGAAAACAATTTCTCCGTTTCTGCTTGGCTTAAAGGGGCGGTAGGTTCATCTAATATAAGAAATTTTCTCTCATGAATTAATGCTCGTGCTATTAACACCATTTGTTTGTCCGCTAAAGAGATATCCTGCACCTTTTTTTCAATATTTAACTCAATACCAATCCGATCTAACACATCCTTTGCACATTGACGGATTTTTCGCCAATTGATAATTGACTTTTTATCGAATATCAGTTGATCTAGCATAATGTTCTCCGCAACACTTAAATAGGGTATTAACGCTGTATCTACTTCTTGATAAACAATATCTATACCTAATTCCTTTGATTTTTTCGCATCAGTAATAGAAACTAGTTCACCGTTGATAAAAATATCACCCGTATAATGCGGATAGGCTCCTGAAAGAATTTTCATTAGAGTCGATTTACCAGCCCCATTAGCACCAATGACAGCGTGAATCGTGCCTGATTCTAATTGGAAATCGACATCACTTAAGGCTTTCACACCGGGAAATTCAATTGAAATTTTTTTCATCTCAATCACCGTCTTGGCTTTCAAAACTAACACCCCTTTCACATTAATGTAAAAGAAAACGTCTTATTCAATTATACCTCGGCATAATTGCGTCCTGAATCGGCTTTGTGCTTAGGCCTGCGTGATGCAGGTCAGTTAGCCATTATCGCATGGATGCGATGGTTTTAGGCTAACATCCTTTATTGAACTCCTTTCCGATTCCGTGACATCCGCCGGAGGCTTTAACTTCTTTCAGCCTCATCTCCCCACCTATAGAGGTGGGAGACTTCTGTAGCTGACGCTTTGCTTTCGCTAATAGACATTTGCTGAAAGAAGTTGAAAACAAGACGTCATCTTTCTATTATTTTGAATAGTGTTCACGTAATGTTTTCATCCATTCCTCATCAAAATCATTAGATACACCCCAGCCATCAATAATTTCATTTAGATTGAGCATCGTTGTGTTATCTTTTAAATCACTTTGTTTAATTAACTTTGCAGCTAAATCATACTCTGCAGGAGTTTCTTCACCCGCTAATTTTTTCGCCATTAAACGCATATTCATACGACCTATTAGTGCTGGGTCTACAGCGGCTGTCGAAATCCATTGACTATTATTTTCTTTCATTAAGTTAATATCTTGATTTGATACATCGATTGAAACCAATTTAATGTCTGAACGATTGTTATCTATTAATGATTTATAAGCCCCTTTTGCTAACTCATCCCATGAGCCCCAAATGGCATCTACTGTACCTTCTGGATACTTTGCTAAAACTGCATTCACTTTTGCAGCAATGTCACCTTGAATATCTTGGAAATTAGTTGGTCCAATTGTTTCTAAAGTAACAATTTCACCTTTATCCTCGAACTCTTTATATATTTCCTGACGTCTATCTAAAGGAGATAAACCTCCAAACCATAGTTTAATAACCTTTACAGGCTCCTTACTTAAATCCGCAATTTTTTGAAGTGATAAACGTGCTAACTCATAATCATCTTGGAATGTAGCAGTAACACCATCTAAACTCTGACCATTCTTTTTAGCGACAGTATCAAATAATGTCACTTTAATCCCTTTATCAACAGCAGGCTTAATCATGTCATATGAATAATCTTCCTTACCGTGTGAAATAATAATACCGTCATAATCTTGCTGTATAATTTGCGAAACTAATTCTTGGAACTTAGCATCATTATTTTCAACTATCTGCGTATCCACTTTGAACCCCAAAGCTTCGCCTTCCTTACGTGCACCATCTAAAAATTGTTTCGTATGATCGTCTGATGCTAGATTACGTAATACAGCGATTTTTTTACCGTTTTGTACACCTTCAGGAACACCTTCAATATTTTCGTTTGTGTCACTTCTAGCGTTATTCCCGCTATTGTTACTACAAGCTGTCAAAACAAGTACTACCACAAGCATCATCAACGAGACTCCAAATCTTTTCATGATAATCCCCCTTTTCTATTAAAAATGATATAAAACTCTCGATTAAGCGTTAATTTCATAATAATCATATTATTCAGAACATTTTCTGTCAACTTAAAATGTTAAATTAAATCATTTTTTAGTTAATTTTTTTCATCGATAATTATATTTTGTTTGTTTCAAACTAAATTATTAATCAAAACGTTTATTATTTCACAATACAGAAGAATATATTAAATCAACTCTTTTATCCTCGTGAGTAATACAGATCTATTTGGTAATTTTCACGATTCTTAAATTAAATAATAGAAAAACTGTTTTTAAAAATAGTATTTGGCAACAATTATTTCTTTTTCTAATTGTTCCGATAAAAACAAAAATCATTCCGATAAATCTTAGAATCTTTCCGATAAAACATAAAATTGTTCCGATAAATCTCGGAATCTTTCCGATAAAACATAAAAAACAGTGAACCCGCATTTGGATTCACTGTTTCTCTTTAAAATTTTGAGCCTTTATCGCCGTATTCGTTTAATAGTTCTTCAAACGATTTGTTTTTTTCGCGTTGTTTGCGCTCAAAGGCTTGCTTTGCTTGGCGCTCTTCTTCTGCGGCCTGCTCTTTCGCTGTTAAATCTTGCTTGGCCGCTTTTAATTTGGCAAGCACGTCACCGCCTAACTGATCGGCTAATGTAACTGCCTCCTGCTTTGGTAGACTAGCTGTTACGCTACTATCCACGCGTTGTTGCTGTTTTCGTTTCTTTCCCATTGCAATTCACCTTCTTATTCACTTCAAGGGCGCTTGACAACTGTTGCCACACCTTGCCCACCACCGATACATAGTGTTGCGAGACCTGTTTTTGCATCACGCTTTTCCATCTCATGTAAAAGCGTTACTAAAATACGTGCTCCACTTGCACCAATTGGGTGGCCAAGGGCAATTGCGCCCCCGTTCACATTTAGTTTATCATGATTAAAGCCTAGTTCGCGATCTACAGCGATAGATTGAGCTGCAAAAGCTTCATTTGCTTCAATTAAATCTATATTATCTAACGTCACATCAGCCTTTGCCAATGCTTTCTTTACGGCCGTTACTGGGCCAGTTCCCATAATAGCTGGGTCAACACCCGCGCTTGCGTTCGCTGTAATTAATGCCATTGGTCGAATGCCTAACTCGTCCGCTTTTTCTTTCGACATGACAACGACAGCCGCTGCACCATCGTTAATGCCTGATGCGTTTGCTGCTGTTACGGAGCCATCCTTTTTAAAGGCAGGACGTAGTTTTGATAGAGATTCCGCTGTAACGCCTTGACGCGGGAATTCATCTTTATCAAAAACAATAGGATCGCCCTTACGTTGAGGAATTTCCACCGCTACGATTTCATCGCTAAACTTCCCTGCTGCCATTGCCGCTTCTGCACGCTGTTGTGAACGTGCTGCAAAGGCATCTTGCTCCTCTCGAGAAATCTCATAGACATCACATAAATTTTCAGCTGTAACGCCCATATGATAGTCATTGAAGGCACACCATAGTCCGTCATGAATCATCGTATCGACTACTTTTTGATCCCCCATGCGGAAGCCTTCTCGTGCATTTTTTAAGACATACGGTGCTTGGCTCATATTTTCAAAGCCACCTGCAACGACAATATCCGCATCACCAGCTAAAATGGCTTGTGTCGCTAAGTGAACTGCTTTTAGACCTGAGCCACAAACTTTATTAATCGTTAATGCAGATACTTCATGTGGTAAGCCTGCTGCAATTGCTGCTTGACGAGCAGGATTTTGACCAAGTCCAGCCGATAAGACATTCCCCATAATGACCTCGTCGACTTGTTCGCCTGCTACACCAGCACGTGCTAATGCATCTTTAATAACAATACTACCTAATTTTGTCGCTGGTACATCCTTTAAAGTTCCTTGGAATGAACCAATAGCTGTTCGTACAGCACTTACTATTACTACCTCTTTCGTCATAAACATTCTCCCCTTTTCACCGTTCAAAAATGAACACTGCATGCATATGCTACTAGCAGATATATCTATTTTAACAAATATTTTGACGATTTTCGATAATAGAAATAATCGCAGTTTTGCCAAAGATATTGTAAAATGTTGACGTGTTTTAAACAATCTCAGTTGGGAACATTACAAATAAGAAAAGCGCATACATACGAATGATGTCGTTTGTATGCCTAGACAACAAAAGAAACAGGACGTGGAGGTGCTAATAATGAAAAAGAAAATGCTTTTATTTTCTGGTATAACGACGACGATTGCCGCAGCAGCAACTGGTCTGTTCGGCTTCGCGCTCTCCAATAAATTAATGTACATTAAGCAAAAGGATCCTGAATTTGTTCGTGAACGTGAAACCACGGCTAAACGTTTTGACGAAGCTTGGTACAATAAAAATTTAAAATGTGAATTAAATATTGACTCTCCTAATGACTATACGATCCGCGGCATTATGTTTCAGCCATTGGAAACAAATAATACCATCATTATTTGCCATGGCGTAACAGAAAATAAAATCAACTCCGTCAAATATGCTCAACTTTTTGAAAGACTTGGCTACAATTCCGTTATTTTTGACCATCGTAGACATGGCGAGACAGGTGGGAAAACGACTAGCTACGGCTATTATGAAAAAAATGACCTTGACGCAGTAGTCAAAACTATCAAGGCAATGATTGGTGAAGACGCCATTCTTGGTATTCATGGTGAATCGATGGGAGCCGCAACAATGTTACTATATGCAGGAACTGTAGAGGATGGTGCGGATTTCTATATTTCTGATTGTGCGTTCTCTGATTTCTCAATGCTGCTGAAACAAATTGCGAAGACAGAATTTAAATACGGATCGATTATTCCAATTCGTTTTGCGGATTTCTTTGTCCGCTTGAGAGACGGTTATTCCTTTAAAAGTGTGACACCTTCTGAAGCTGTGACAAATATTAATAAGCCAGTGCTCTTTATCCATAGTATTCCTGACACATTTATCCCAGCTTCCATGTCACTGGATTTATACAATAAAAAAACTGGTCCTAAGAAGCTGAAGCTATTCGATAACGGTGCTCATGCACAGTCCTTTAATGAAAATATGGCTGAATATGAGGATTTAATCCATGACTTTTTAGAAAATTTCATCTACCAAAAAATTAATCGTGAATCTTCTTCGTCCAATGTTATTCCATTTCATTTTTAGGACAAATGAAAACACTAATGTGTCAATAAGTGTCATTTAAATAAAGTATGGCTCTTCCTCAAAATGATCTGTGGAAAAGCAAAGTGGCAGTAACTCTCATAGACACTATGAAAAACCTTGCTATACGAACTGTCTCCTAATTGTTAGATGGTGTCTAACATTTGGGGGCAGTTCAGCACGCAAGGTTTTTAAATTATTTTATTCTGCAAAAACGATATGCCATTCATCACGTTTGGCTAAAAATTCTTTGGCTAACGCTTGTGCACCTTCTAGACTATGGCTAGCTGCCCAGCCGCACTGCACTTCATTGCAGGCTGGGACTGCAGTGGCCTTTGTTACATCGGTAAATGTTTTTTCTAAAATATTTAATAAGTCTTCATAATCATTGTGATTTATTAGCGATACATAGAAGCCAGTTTGGCACCCGATACGAAAAACATATACATTTCTTAAAAAATGTAGACATCTCTACTGTGACACAACTTATATCTTCCGATTTTCGTATTTGTGTCTTCCTTATTCTCCGAGTCTGGTTTCGCAAAAAGCTACTGCCATTTTGTATGACTCTCCAAAGGCTTAAATTCCGCAGTATCGTTGCGTACACATCTAAGGTTTAGTTTCTAGTTAAGCCCCTTAGATTGAATAATTTGCTAAGTTAATGCTTGCGTTCAAATCTCTATCCAGCTTTAATCCACAAGAGCAGATAAATAGTCTGTCTTTCAGTCTCAAATCGGATTTGATTTGTCCACAACTAGAACAAGTTTTTGATGACGGAAACCATCTGTCAGCTTCCACAAATTCAATTCCATACTTTTCACATTTGTAGTGAATTTGCCGTTTGAATTCATAGAATTTTTGCCCAGCTACAGCCTTCGCCAGATGTTTATTTTTCATCAACCCTTTTACATGTAAATGTTCCATGACAATACGAGATGGCTTGGTTTTCACAATCTCATTAGAACACTGATGTAAATGATTTGTTCGGATGTTGTTAAGTCGTTACGGATTTCAGTGTTTTGTTTTTGAGTAATCTCTCGTACAACTAGAAGATACATGGGTATGCATTAACTCGCCCTTTGCGTCCATTCTTCTTAGCGTTACAACATTTACACCAACACGTTTAGCAAATTCCCCAATGGACATTCATTCCATGCGTACCACCTCTCTTTCACTAGGATAAAATCACATTACCCTATTTAGAGAGGTTGTTAACATTTTTATAGTTGTATATATTTTCTTGTTCACACGAAGGCGCAACCCTTCATGCAGTCTTTCTCTCACGAGTAGACCTCTTATGCTTTCACATAAGCGCAGACTATATCTCCATCTTATCTTCTAATAAGAGCCACATTTTTCTTCCGCCATTCGCTTGCGGTTTTACTCTCCCTCAAGGAGATAGTC
>NZ_LITM01000005.1:46665-87967 GCF_001275675.1 Lysinibacillus sp. FJAT-14745
CTGAGTGATTTTTTTCAGCTTATGCCATCCTTGTTGTTTTTTCTGCTTTCGCACCGTTACGTCTGCCGTTTCCAGCTTCGCGTTGGTCACAAGGCTTTAGGAGTTAAAAGCAATTAACGTGGAGTTCGCACCAATCGCTTGATACGAAGGGTATTCTGTTATAAATCTATGCTTCTATACAGGTTTGTATAGTTTAGTCTAAATTTGTCGTAACAGTTTAGTTACCCATTGGACTAAAATCAACAATATGATCAGAGTAATTGCGAATAATGTCTGCCGATAAATGCTCTAGGGAATGTAATGCAGGCATTTCCATATGCTCTTTATTAGGCTGTTTAAAACGAATATCATATTTGTACACTTCATCGCCATTTTTTCCTGTTTTAACACCTGCTAAACGTACATATGGCGCTTTTACTTTCGTATGGTCTAAATCAAAGCTTTCCACATTTGTTTTTTCTTTCTGCAATACAAACAACTCCTTTATATAGAATATTTCCATTATAACGAGTTTTCCGATAGAATTATATGTTTTTTACTAATTATTTTAATTATTCTCACAAATTACGTTTAGACAACTGCTGATATAAAAAAAGCAACTAGCCCTGCTTGGACTAGTTGCTTTTTAAAAATTCCAATTATTTTTGGAATTTATTCATTTGTGTCATCATTTGGCGTACTTGCTTTTCAGACGGTGTACGTCCCATTTGCGCCATCATCATACGAATCATTTGTTCGTTAATTGGTGGGTTTTCTTTTAAATATTTCATCATAGCTTGACGAGCTAAAAAGAAACCAAGTGCTGCGCCCGCTGCTAATGCGATAACTACAATAATAATCCAGCCCCATGTAGGCATACAACCAACCTCCTCCACTACAATATATACCGAGAAAAAAACTCTCCACGCTCCATTATACACCAAATATTAGCGTGTTACTATATATTGTAGTGAAATTTCCTAATGCATTGTATACTTCATTGGCTTTAGCCACCCACACTCATTATCTTGTTTATTAAATGCAATAAAGCGCTCGCTCATCTTCGCTAGCATCTGGAATAGATCCAAATCCAGCATACGTGATCCCTCACAATAGACACAAATTTTGCGTTCCACTAAATAAATAGCCATTTTTCCTTTTATAGGATGTTCTAAAAACAAAGCATTACGAGCTCTCTCTAAATGTGCATATTTGGAATCTAGTTGCGCCTCTAGCATCGTAGCTATCTCATCGAAGCGAACGGTTTCACATATATATGCAAGTTCTTTTAAGGATTTCTCGTTAGCGTCTTCACAGCCTTGCATCATTTCTAATAACTTACGCTCTCTGCCGAAAATAAACGTTAAATGCTCTTCTTTTATTTTATATATGGAATAGGTTCTCACTAGAAATCCTCCTTCGCTCATTTCTTTTTCATAAGTATAGCTCATCCAAACTTTTTAATTTGTCAAACGAGGGAGGCATTCATCTTCTATTTTTGTCGAAAACTTTCTACTTTCCGTTCTATTAAATACATTATGGCTAATTGCATTTTTGCTTTTTCTATAGTGCTTAGAATACTCTCAGCCTCAAGACCTAGAGTAAAATCAATTTCCAGTCCGTTTTAGCAAAGCTTTCTAATAGGTAATATAAAGGTATCAACGAAAGGAGCTAAAACATATGAGAAAATTTTTTCTACTAATAGGAGGCTTTATCGCAGGATGTGTTGCACTTGCTTTAACAGGACCGCTTGCAGGCCTACTATTTTCTGGATTGTTTGTAGCACTCGGTATGCACTTCTACACTTCAAGCAAATCGACATTCGGCAAAATCTTATGGTTTACAGTAGGTCTGATTGGTGTACTATCAGCAATATCTAATATCCCAGCAATGGTTGGTTTAGCAGCAATCGCTGTCATCTATGTTATCTATAAAAAATGGAATGGCGAAGATGTAAAAATCCCAACGATTGAAGCTAAAGAAGAAGATCCATTTACAAACTTTGAAAAAGAATGGTCTAACTTAACAAAATAAAAGGAGCGAATTAACATGAACTTATTTCAACGTTTTAAATATACAATAGAGGCAGATTTACATCAGTTATTTGATAAGAAGGAACAAAAAAACCCAATTGCGATGTTAAACCAATACATTCGTGAAGCAGAAAAACAAACAGAGCAAACTGGAAAATTATTAGAGCGTCAAGGTCAGCTAAAAGAAAAACTAGAGCAAGAATTTAAGCAAAATGCAGAGTTACTAGCTAAACGTGAGGCTCAATTAAAATTAGCTACTACTAGCGGTGAGCAAGATTTAATCGATTTTGCTTCGGATGAAGTTGCTGCATATACAGCACGTAACAATACATTGCAAGCTAGTATCGAAGCTAGTACACGTGAATATTTCGAACTTGAACGCAAATTTGAAACGATGAAACACAAAATTAAAGATATGAAAGTGCGTCAATTACAGCTTATGGGCAAAGAAAACGTCACACGCGCTCACCATCAAATGGACGGTATGATTGCTAAAAACAATAAAACCAACTTTGAAGATTTAGAATCATATATCGATAAACTGGCGTATCAAATCGACAAAGATCATGAAGTTACATCTTTCGAGTCTCGTCTTGCACAGCTAGAAAAAAATGTCACAGAAGATAACGAACCACTGCTAATTGAAAACAAATAACATGTTATAATAATAAAAGAAATAAGGGATGCCTCAATTATTGAAGCATCCCATTTCTTTGAAGAAAAAACTTTTGAAGGTGACCAAAAAGAGATAGAGAAAATTATCTTAATGAAAAAAGTGTAAACAGAAAGTGGTTTAGTCCTATGATTAAAATATGTCTTTTTGCTTTTTTTATACTTATATTACTTATATTCATGTTATTAGGTTATCGCTTCTTTGTACAACAACAAATTAAAGAAAAAAGTGCTGAAATTATTGAAAATGGTGGTATTAGCGAATTAAAGGGAATCAATGTAAATGGCGATAAACAATATATATTAGTGGAAGGAAAAGATAAGGAGAAACCATTTTGTTTATTCCTACATGGTGGGCCAGGGTCACCATTCCCCTATGGCGTGAGTGCTCGAACATTGTATCCTGAAATAACCGAGAATTGCGTAGCAGTTTATTATGATCTAAGAGGTTCCGGAAAAAGTTTTAACCAAAAAATAAAGAATACTACACTGACCCTTTCTCAATTTACAGAAGATGCTAATATAATAGTGGATTATATTAGAGAACATTATCAACAGGAAAAAATATTTGTCATTGGTCAGTCCTTCGGTACAGTCATTGGAACTCAATTAGTATCTAATTATCCTGAGAAGTTCTATGCCTACTTAGGAATTTCTCAATTAACTAATACTAGTAAAGGTCAAGAACTTGGGTACAGTTGGTTACAGAGAGAAGCTATAGATAATGAAGATAAAAAAACACTCCGAATTTTAGACGATATAGGAAAAGGTCCTTATTTAGCAAAAGATGAGGATCAATTTAGCGATCTTATCAATCAATATAAAGGCATGAATTATTTTGATGATACGATCAAGAAAGTCAATCTCTTTGAATTGATAAAAGGGGCTTTCACTTCCCCTGATTACTCTTTACAGGATCTGTATAAAGCATTTATTTCAGGGCCACAGTTTAGCCTAATAGAAAGCCAAGAACTAAAAAAAGAAATCATTCTTACTAATTTTTTTGATTCTGTAAAAAGTATAGATATACCCGTTTATTTTATACAAGGTAAATATGATAAACAAGCGAATTATGAATTAGCAAAGCAATATTATGAGCTATTAGATGCACCAAATGGTAAGGAGTTTATCACTTTAGAGCACTCTGCCCACTATCCAAATACACTGGATTCACCATTGATAAATGACACAATCAAGAAAATGCTTGAAGATCATTAAAAACACTTTTAATAATATTTATTTTAAGAGAAGTTTGTCTTCTCTCATCAATTTGTAGAAAGAAGGGTGACCCTCTTGCAAAATTTCACAACTAATAAGCTCACATTTTGGGTACTATGCTTCTTTTTACTCGTTTTTGTGGAGCTCACAATTTTTAATAACGGTGGCGCCTTTTGTCTATTGATTGGAGTAGGACTTCTTTATTTAAGTTTCACGAAAAAAAATCGTTTCTTTAAATGGACAGGAATTTTCTTTATCTCGATTGCACTATTTACGATGTGGAGTTTGCGCTTATTTATTGTCATCATTCTCTTATATATGCTCTATCAATACTTGCAAAGAGAAAACTCAGAGAAAGTTGTTGGCTTGGAGCTTTTCGAAAAGCTTCCTGCTACGAAAAACGAATTATTCGGTACAATGCCTGCACCATTAGAAGCCTATAAATGGCAAGATGTTCAAATTCAGCGACTTGCAGGTGACATTACGATTGATACAACACAAACAATTTTACCTGCTGGCACAAGTCTTATTACGATTCGACAAGGCATTGGTAAGGTACAAATTTATATCCCATATGAAATTCCATTCCGCTTACACTATACGACATTGTTTGGTGAATTAAAATGCCTACATGTTGGACCGCAACGCATACTCAATGAAAGTGTAAGTTTCTCAGATGGAAACCCTGAGGATGCAAAGCGTACACTTGTGATACATGTCGCAACATGGCTTGGGGACTTGGAGGTGCTACGTAAATGATTGCCTTTATCTCAAGAATATTTACTCTATTTTTTATTTTGATGAGTGCTGCATTCTGTCTTCTTGTCGTTGTTTGGGGCGAGCCAAAAGAGAAAACATGGGAGCCATTATGGCAGCAGAATTATAATAATATCCCACTCGGTGGTTTTATCGCTGTCATTCTTTTTGCGCTTAGTTTACTGATTGCAAGTTGGATTAGTATGACTGCCCGTGCAAGAGAGGCACAGGCAACCCGCATCGTGAAACAGTTAGTTGAACCTGATTTTGTATTACCTAAAAAACAGCCTTTACCAAAACCTTTGAAAAAAGCTTTAGTTCAAACAAGTGAGTTAATTGACACTCAACGCAAAAGCTTACAACGCTTATCCAATGAACGTGCAGAAGCAAATGATAAAATTATTCAAGAGCGCATTATTGCTGAACGTCAACGCCTCGCTCGTGAGCTCCATGATTCTGTATCACAGCAATTATTCGCAGCTTCGATGTTGCTTTCAGCATTAACCGAAACTGATGAAAATGCTACAAGCTTAAAGCAGGTCGAAAAAGTTGTGCAACAGGCACAGCTTGAAATGCGCGCATTATTATTACATTTACGTCCAGTAGCTCTGCACAATAAAACGCTTGCACAAGGTCTTGAAGAACTAATTATTGAGCTGCAGCAAAAAGTATTTTTTCATATTGAATATGAGCTTGAGGAAATGGCGTTATCCAAAGCGGAGGAGGATCATTTATTCCGTATTGCACAGGAAGCGTTATCGAATACGCTACGTCATGCCAAAGCGAGCGAAGTTGAATTACTGCTCGTAGCCCGCGATGATTTAGCCATTTTACGTATTCAAGACAATGGCCTCGGCTTTGATGTCGAAGCCGATAAATCTACTTCTTACGGACTGCAAAATATTGCTGAACGCGCTGTAGAAATAGGTTGTATGTACAAAATTGTGTCAGTGCCTGGAGAAGGTACAATTGTAGAGGTTAAAATTCCACTACAGATGGAGGTTGAAGTGAATGATTCAAGTGTTAATAGTGGATGACCATGAGATGGTGCGTATCGGTGTATCTGCCTATTTGTCAGCACAACCAGATATCACTGTTGTCGGTGAAGCTGAAAATGGTAAAGAGGCAGTGGAACGTGCTCTTGCCCTGCGTCCTGACATTATTTTAATGGATAATGTGATGCCAATCATGACAGGAGCTGAGGCGACAGCAGAAATTTTAGCTGTCTGGCCAGAAGCAAAAATTATGATGGTGACAAGTTTTTTAGATGATGACAAAGTTTATCCTGCATTAGAGGCTGGTGCAGTCAGCTATATTTTAAAAACGTCCAATGCAAAGCAAATAGCTGAGGCCATTCGTAAAACAATGGGTGGCGAAACTGTTTTAGAGCCAGAAGTAACATCAAAAATGATGCATCGCATGCGTCACGGCAATAATACCCCACTGTATGAGCAACTTACAGAGCGTGAAATGGAAGTATTACTGCTTATGGCTAAGGGCAAAGCGAATCAGGAAATCGCCGATGACCTATACATCGCCTTAAAGACTGTGAAAACACATGTTAGCAATATTTTAGCGAAGCTTGATGTTCAAGACCGCACACAAGCTGTAGTCTATGCTTTTCAAAACGGGCTAGCGAAGTAAGTTTTGATTTATCAGTGATTCTGCTGGGTTTATCAGCGATTTTTGCGCTCTTATCAGCGATTCTACCTGGGTTATCAGCGATTTTTGCGTTTTTATCAGCGATTCTTTCTGTTTTCCAAAAAAAATACGAAACTGCATTTCCCAATGTAGTTTCGTATTTTTTTAACCTAATCTATTAAAAAGTTCTTGCAGCTCGTTTACACTGTTCACTATGTATGTAGCTTGTGCTTCCGTTAATTCCTCAAGTGAACCATAGCCATAAGTAACACCGATAGAATCAATTTGATTTTCATGTGCCCCAACAATATCGTATTTACGATCTCCAATCATCATAAATTGATCGATATTCACTTCATTAAAATGTTCGCGTGCAAATGCGATAACTTCTCCTTTTGCTGAACGTGTCCCATCTAAATTGCTACCTGCGACAAGGTCAAAAAAATGTTCAAGGTTGAAATATTGTAAAATTTGTTCAGCAAATACAGTTGGCTTAGATGTAGCTATTGCTAACTGATATCCCTCCTTCTGTAAACATTCTAATAATGAGGATATATTTTGATACAATTTATTCTCATACATGCCACTTTGGATAAAGCGTTCACGGTAATAGGCAATCGCTTGCTGTATTTGAACATCATCCAATCCATATATTTCTCGAAATGATACTTGCAACGGAGGCCCAATAAACGTTTCAAGCTGATCTAGATCTTCCTCAACTATCCCAATTTTTTGTAACGCATATTGAACAGATTTCGTTATCCCAATTTTAGGATCGGATATTGTACCGTCTAAATCAAATAAAACTACGCTATATTTTTTCATTACTAGCTCTCCTTTTATCGTTATTCCTCTATTGAATTGATTGAAATGCTATAGAACCTAAATCATGAATATCCTTGATGTAATCAAACCCTTCAGGTGAACCAAAGCTATTAAATCCACGAACTGCCACAATATTTTCTTCCGGAATTACCAATAATGCGACACTTGTATAACCAAGTATTTGAAAACTTCCTTTAGGTAATAATGGACTTAACTCTGTAACCCCATTTCTCTGTTGAGGCTGAACAAACCAGAAAAAGCCATTAGTGGGCAAATTCTTTGGTTTAGTATTCGGGGATTGAATTGTCGTTAATAACTGTATGATTTCTTCAGGGATCATTTGTTTTCCATATAATCTCCCTTTATCAAGATGCACTTGCCCCCACTTTGCTAGCTCTCTTAATGAGCTATACATATTCATTTTGCTGCCATCACATACTTCGCTTTCATACCAAAATGGACTATCATTATGTATTACTTCTATATGCTGTTCATTTTTTTCACTGAACCAATTTGTTTCAGTAAAAGACAATGTTTGAAATACTTGCTCATCTACAATTTCTGCAATAGTTTTTCCAGTAACTTTAATAATGACATTAGCAAGTAGTTCTACATTGATATCTCGGTATGCCCAGTTATAGCCTGCTTTGAATTCCTTCATTACTTTTTCATTTTCATTTTGACGACGTAAACCGTGAGTATGTGTTAGTAGATGTCTAATTGATACATCGGCAAAAACTTTTTCATTTTCTAAATACTCACTTAGTGGATCATCTATTGAGGCAATATAGTTATGATAAATCGCATATGCTACAGCAAAGCCTACGTATGTTTTGCGAACAGAAGCAAGATGAAAAAGAGTATGTGGTCCTACCCTCTTAGCGTCTTGTTGTTGTCCTTGCACACCAAAATATTCTTCTAGTACGGTTTTACCATGCTTATTAATAATAACTCCGCCACCTGTACAATCTAATTGTGAGAAAGTCTTCTTTACTTGTGTGAGTATAGCTTGTGAGTTCATTTAAATAGCCCTCCTACTCTTATCATTGTATCTCAATCGGAAATTAATACCAGATAAGTTTCTTCACCGAAGAAACCTTTTATTACCATAAACGTTATTATTTTTAAGGAGGGGTTGTGTGGATACTCAATTTACTTATAAGCATTTCGTAAATGAAAATACATTTTCACTTCTTGATCCGATTTTTGAAGCTACCTTACTTTTTGCTGTTTTACTACTTATCATTGTGATTATAAAAAAAGTATCTATTTGGTTTTGTATACTTTTTGCAAGCCTCTCAGCAATCGTCACAGGGCAGCTTCTTTGGTTTAGTGGCATTATAGCTGATGAGTTAAATATTGAAGGAAGTTCCAAGGGCTTTTACTGTTTTGTCATTATGTTGCTAATTCATTGTGCAGCTATTTGGATTTCTTTAGTGAAGTCTTCTAAACATGAAAAAATACCGCAGTACTCAGAGGAGATTTAACCTACTGAGTATTGCGGTATTTAATAAATTATAGAGCTTTAACCTTCGCTACAACATTTTCTACTGTGAATCCGTATTTTTCCATTACTAATTCACCTGGTGCAGAAGCGCCGAACTTGTCAATAGCAAGAACGTCCCCTTCAAAACCAGTGTATTTATGCCAGCCGAATGATGCGCCCATTTCGATTGCAAGACGTTTTGTTACAGCTTTTGGAAGAACTGATTCTTTGTAAGCTGCGTCTTGTTTTTCGAAACGATCCATAGATGGCATTGAAACAACTGCCACATCCACGCCATCAGCTTTTAATGCTTTTTGTGCTTCAACTGCAAGTGAAACCTCAGAGCCTGTTGCAATTAAAATGGCATCTGCCACTTCTTTTGTAGCAGGAGACACTGTATATGCACCTTTAGTCACACCTTCACGTACTGTATCAATAGATGCGTCAAGCACAGGTAAGTTTTGACGAGATAATACTAAAACAGTTGGTGTTTTTTCAGATGCTACTGCTAGCTCCCATGCAACTGCTGATTCATTTGCATCAGCTGGGCGAACTACAGATAAGTTTGGCATTGCACGTAAAGATGCAAGGTGTTCGATTGGTTCATGTGTCGGACCATCTTCACCTACAGCAATTGAGTCATGTGTAAATACATAAGTAACAGGAAGACCCATTAATGCAGAAAGACGTACAGCTGGACGAACATAATCAGAGAATACGAAGAATGTACCGCCGAATACGTTAAGACCACCGTGAAGTGCCATACCGTTCATAGCAGCACCCATTGCAAACTCACGTACACCGAACCAAATATTACGGCCAGCATAATCGTCTGCAGAGAAATCTCCAGCGTCTTTCATTGTTGTTTTATTTGAGCCAGCAAGGTCAGCTGAACCACCGAAGAATGATGGTGTTTTCTTCGCAATTGCATTGATTGCATCTCCAGATGAAGAACGAGTAGCTACTGATTTACCTGTTTCATAAACTGGTAATTCTGAAGCGAAATCCTCTGGTAATTGACCATTCATTGCGTTTTCAAATTGTGCAGCTAATTCTGGGAACTCTTGCTTATATGCTTCAAACTTAGCATTCCAAGCTTCTTCAGGTTGTGCCCCTTGAGTTTTAGCAGCTGCAGCAAATGTATCATATGCTTCTGCAGGAATTTGGAATGGCTCGTGTGTCCATTCATAAGTAGCTTTTGTTAAAACGACCTCATCTTGACCAAGTGGTGCACCGTGAGAAGCAGCTTTACCTGATTTGTTTGGTGAACCAAAACCGATTACAGTTTTCACTTCGATAAGTGTTGGCTTGCCAGTTGATTTTTTAGCTTCTTCGATAGCTGCGTTAATTGCTTCAACATCAGTACCATCAGCAACTTTTAAATAGTTCCAGCCATAAGATTCAAAACGCTTTTGGACATTTTCTGAGAATGATTTTTCTAAATCACCATCTAAAGAAATATCGTTTGAATCGTATAAAACGATTAACTTTTCAAGCTTCAAGTGACCTGCTAATGAAATAGCTTCAGCTGCTACACCTTCCATTAAATCGCCATCGCCACAAAGTGCGAATGTATAATGATCAACGATGTCATGTCCTGCTTTATTGTAAGTAGCTGCTAAATGACGTTCAGCCATTGCCATACCAACTGTCATAGCAATACCTTGACCTAGAGGACCCGTTGTTGCCTCTACCCCAACTGTATGACCATATTCAGGATGTCCTGGAGTTAATGAATCCCATTGACGGAAATTTTGAATTTCTTCCATTGGTAAGCCGTAGCCACCAAGATGAAGTAGGCTGTATAGAAGCATTGAGCCATGACCTGCAGAAAGTACAAAACGATCGCGGTTAAACCATTTTGGATTCGCCGGATTATGGCGAAGTTGTTTTGTCCAAAGCGTATAAGCCATTGGCGCAGCCCCCATCGGTAAACCTGGGTGACCTGAGTTTGCTTTTTCAATTGCATCGATTGACAAAGTTCGGATAGCATTAATCGCTAGTTGATCCGCATGTTGAGTCATTTTTTTGTGACATCCTTTCTCGTCCTATATATTGTTCTTATACAGTTTAGTCAACATTGCTTCAGAAAACAATATTTTTGTTATACTATTTACGTTTTATTACATACTTTATCTTTATTCAGTAGAAATATTTATTTTAAATTTAATATTTTCACAGCAGTGAAACCGTATAAGACTAACTGAATAAAGATAATGCCTCCGGCGGATGTTACGGATTTTGAATGGAATTAATTGTGCTAGCACAATTCAAAATCCTGACGCAATTACGCCGAGGAGTAATTGATTTAAATGTGACACATTAATTTAGAAATTTATTTTTTTTCGCTTGTTTAACTTTTTCCGGTGTTACATCATTTCCTTCAGCATCTACCACTTTTACGTTTTCAATTGTATCACGCATCGTTGCTCTAAATGTATCTAGATACTCCTTACGAAGCGCTGTACGTTCCTTAGCTTCTGCCTCTGTTAATGTACCACTTTTAGCCTTAGCAGAAAGTTCATTGATTCGGTTAATTTTTTCTTTTGATATCATAGTTACACACCTTTCAGTACATATCTTAATGAATATGGTATGCAAAGTATAGCATGTTTTCCCTTGGAATGCAGTTATACCAACCTTTCTCGCATCGCTTTATTCATTAAGGTAATGCAAAACAATGAATGAAAAAGCATGGATTTGGGGCTAATAAAATACGGCGGGCGTGTGTACAGGAATGTGTGAGTTATATTAGGTTGAGGCTAATTGCTTCAACCTTTTTAATTTTAATTCTTCCATGCGATTTTCTATATAAGTTTTTAAGCTCACATTTGCAACAAATTTATGAGCATTACCTCTTGCGTAGACTTTGCTGTATCCAGCCTTTATCGCAGCTTGCTCTACATTTCCTAGTTCAATTTAAAATTCTGCAAATGCTTGTTTTTTTGGAGTTAATTTACGTTTACAAATAAACTCTCATCAGAAATCGATGGAAGTTATATTTGTTTTTATTTTTCTGTTACAACTGATGCAATATATGGTAAGTTACGATATTTTTCAGCACAGTCAATTCCATAGCCAACTATAAATTCATCTGGAATTTGGAAGCCGACGTATTCTGCTTTTAAGTCAACTTTACGGCGCTCTGGTTTATCAAGTAATGTACAGAGTTTTAGTGCTTTTGGCTTATGCATAAAGAAATGGTCTTTTAAGAAGTGAAGTGTTAAGCCTGAATCGATAATGTCTTCTACGACAATTACGTTTTTGCCTGTAATGTTGACGTCGATATCTTTTAATAATTTAACTTTTCCTGTTGTTTCCGTTTGGTTGCCGTAACTAGACGCAGAGATAAAGTCGATTGTTACTTCATTTTTTATGTGACGAATTAAATCAGCAGCAAATACGAAAGAACCTTTTAATACCGCAATTATCACGATTTCTTCGCCTTCAAAGTCGCGTTCAATTTGTAGTGCTAGTTCTTTTACTTTTGCTTGTAAAGATTCTGCAGAGATTAAAGTATCTTTTATTTCAATGTTCATTATAATCCTCCTACATTGTAAAATTCGTGAGTATTTCGACTGTAAAGGATTGAGAGTGAAAAGTCAAAAAGGTGGGCATTCATAAAAAAAGAGCCGTATCGACTTTGCAAAGCCCAAGAACTGCGAGCGTGTGTACAGGGATGGGTGAGTAAGATTGAAGCAATTTGCTCCAATCTTTTTTATTTTACTAACCAATAAAGTAATTACATTACCAAATGTTTTTGTTTTTTTTCATTCAACTAGCTATATTGAAAATAGTTAAAAATAAAGGAGTGAAAATCAATGAGAAATATTAAACTTTTAAAGATGCCAGCTGAGATTGCAGATAGTTGTGGATTGTATCGGGGGCAAACCACAAAAGTTAGAGTAATAAGTATAAATAGCGATGGAATAGAAGTAATCAATAGATCAAAAAACAACAGAGTTGGATTTATTAAAAATGATTTTTTAAAAACACGAAAAGAAGATATGCAAATACTATCCAGTCTATATGTATATTATCTTGGTGAGGATGATGAATATTTGCATTTTTGTGAGGATGTAATTTACCAGGAAATATTTAATCGTTTCGAAGATATTTACAAATGGCGTCACTTTAGTGGTAATTAGCACTTTAATGGATTATAACTCTTACTTTATCAGTACCAACAAGTTTCCGTACTTTTTATTACAAAAGTAAAATTTTGAAAGTGAAACAGATCTCTCTTAAATTAGAGAGGTCTCCTCACTTTTGAGGGACCAATCCAATTTTGCAGAAGTACGCTCAATTTTGAGCAGACCTATGAAATTTGCACAACTCTCAAATACTTTGTACTTCAGATGCACTTTTAATTACCGTTTCATATAATTCATCGGCATGAATGTTAATGGTATTCACATCTTCTTCCAATCTTTTAAACAATGGATAAAAAGCCATATCAATTAAACGCACTGTATCTTGAATTTCTTGAATAGACATATAAGCCATTCCACGATCCTCATGCCAACCGTTTTCTGTCATTTCGTCAATTCTATTCATCAATTTTGCTACTGCGCTTTGTACAACTCGTAATTCGGTCATTTGTACAGATAATCCTGTAGCATCATTACTATTTTCGAGTACCACTGTTTCTAATAAGTGTTGTGTTTGTTGCTGCATGTTCTCATTCCCCTTTTCATCTATGTTTTATTTAGTTGCTACCGCATTTAAAAGTAATTGTTTGTTGCGATCAGACATTACACGCCATTCTTTAACCGTTACTTTCATTTGCATTCACTTCCTTTCTTATTAAAATACTTCTGTTGGTCCATTACGTTCTGTTAGCCAATTGTAGAAAGGTACTGGACGTACATTTACAGGCTTTTTCTTCATATATGATGTGTTTGTTGTCGGATGCTTACCTATGCGCTGTACTGCTTTGTTGTGGGCTCCTACGAATACTGCACGTAATGTCTTTGTAACTGTCAGCACACCATCTCTAATATCGTTGGCCATTTTAAAAATGATGTTCTTAGCCAATATGATTCCTGAATGTTACTTACATTAGATGCCAATACCACTTTATGCAGCTCATCTTTGAAAATGTCCGAAAGTGGCAGCGAATGCATGAAATCGTAAAGCATTTGCTGATAATCATTCATAAATTCTTTACATGCTTCTTTTTCAGCATTAGCCGTGTTACATGCTGCTTGTAATGGAACAACCTCACTTTGAACCGCCTCTTGCTCAAATGGTTTGTCAGTGCTTCCACACACTTCTAATTGATACGGCAAAATAATATAGATGTTTGCACCACGACCGCCTTTTTCCTTCGTAGTGACCTGTTTCTTAATAATCCCTAGTGATTCCAGTTTTGAAATCGCTCTGTACACCGTCTTTGTACTGATCTCTAAGCTGTCAGCAATTGTGGCAGCCTTCAAATGACATACCCCAGGGTAATTAAGAGCATGTGAAGCGAGTTTATAAACAATGGCACTCTCTGATTCAGTTAGGTCATAGTAATGTTGCTGGATATGCTGTTCAACGTGCTGATATCCATTTCTTGTACTGAATTGAATGTTTCATATTGTACTAAATATTCAAACGCTGCCATTGTTCTCACCTCACTTTCTAATCACGAACTTTAATGGATCCAAAGAATAAATATTGTTCGTATTTACTTAAAAGCTTGTTTCAATTTCTTCCTCATATGCTCTACTTCCACATCGGTTAATAACTTGTGATACTTCATGATGCGCGCTAACCGTCTTGTATGCTTGCGAGCGTCTTTAACCTGATCCAGTTGCTTCAATTTGTTGTGGATGTATTCATTGCGCTTCTGGATAGTTTTCGATTGGTCACGTCCACACATTGATATTCCCTCCCACATCAACATGTCGGCTATTTCTAGTCCATTCACCGACTAACCTTTGATGGTTATTTGTAAAAATTTATATTTCCAATGTAAACCATACGATTGTCAAAATCAAGTTTTTTGTAAAAATAAATATTGCTTTTGTCAATATATTGGTTGTCAACACCTTCGTAAATCATGTTATAATTAAGGTGTAGGAGGTGTTAGAGTGTCTTTGACAATGGGGGAAAAGATTAAAGTTTTATTAAACAGAAAAAGCATGTCAGTCCAGGATCTAGCTGAGCTACTCGGACAATCTCGACAAAATATTAATACGAAATTGAAGAAGGATAATTTTAGCGAACAAGATTTAAAAAAGATTGCCGATGTATTAGAAGTTGAATTTGAAGGTTTCTTCTTCCTAAAGAACGGTGATAAAATTTAAACGATAGCAAGAAACACTTCCAGCTCATCGTGCAGCTGAAAGTGTTTTTCTTTTGGCCATAATAAAAAGCAACCACATTTCTGCAGCTGCTTGATTATATATATTAATTATTAAGAGCATGTTTTAAAAGATTAAAAAGAATAAATGATTAAGATTCAATATTTACAGCACAATGCTTACTCCCTCAATTGATTTCAGCATTTAAACGATAGGATATTACTATCACAATAACAACTAAGAGGCTGGGACATAACTGGTTAAAACCTTAAAAAGCGCGAGAAATCAATTTTAGAAACGTTGATTTCTCGCGCTTTTCTGATGTGAAATTTATTAATTTTGCTTTGAAAGTATACTTATGTCCCAGCCACTTTAATATTTCATTCGGTAAGCGAAGACATCGACTAACATCCTATCCGCATGTCAACAAACCCTAAAAAAATAGCCCCTTAACAAATAATTAAGAGGGCTATATATAATTCATAATCTATCACTTATCTCCAACTGGCATTAGTGAATTCTTTGGGAGCCAAACAGCATCATCGAGTCTTCCTTCTAAGTCATCAGCTACATATATATAACCATTAATTTCATGATAAAACCTTGAAAAAACAGTACTTCCCTTTTTCATCATTCTTTCAGTTTTAGATTCTTTTAATGGAACGTCTTTCCCTTCCGCATCTTTTGTTAGCTCATAACGTACGCCACTATCCGTCCATATTCTCTCAACGATTTTAAGATCTGTACCAGGGTACTCATCACAAAATTCGTCTTTTTCATATTCACCGTTGCAATGCTTCAGTAGTTGTCCATTCTTTGTATTTTTGAAATCAATAAACCATGTTCCTGCATTGCTGAAGAAGTGTCCGTAATTTTCGCTAGCATTAATACCATCACGAGTACTAACAATATAGATTGGGGATTTATAAAAAGATGAACGAATTTCTATTGGTACCTCTTTGAAAACTACTAAATCCGTTGCTTGTACGCGGTATTGCCCCATTTGATAGAATATTTTTTTATCATATTTTTCAATATCATACGTTCTAAAGAAATTATTTCGCTTTACCACTAGCGAATCAAAAGTACCATCTGGATTTCTCTTGTATACCTTGATGTCTTTTTTAAAGGTCATTTTTCCTGTTTGCTCTTTTACAACTTCTGCTCCATCATACATCACTTTTGCTTCTGATTTCGTTGGATTTACTACCGCAAATACAAATGCTGCTAGTAACACAATAAATAATTTTTTCATTATTCTCCCCCAACATAGTTTTATTTTAAAAAACATAATATCTTAGTATTATATACTAGCAATCTACTATTCTACCAACGAATGTTAAAAATCCAACCAAAGTAGAGTGTTTTTCCATAACATTATTTCACCCATCTACCATTCTACCCAATTCTCTAATTACATGGTCTACTACTAATTGATTGTGGAAGGCTATCACGCTCGTTTAACCAATTATAGAAAGGCACAGGACCTCTCTACACGCTTTTTCCTCCACTGATTATGATTTAGTCGACTTGTTATGTAAACGTGCAATAGCCTTTGGAAATAAAAAACACCTTCTAAAAAAAGGTGCAGGTTAAGGACATTTAGCTAGCCGCGGTTAGCCTGATACGCTGTCATGGCTACACATTTCTAATATATATACATAATTTGTTCTTTATTTACTATCCCATTTTCCAGAAACAGCAGATAACATTAGCCATGGTTCAATAAACATGTTAATCAAAATATGAGCTATGATTGGTGCAAAGGTACTTCTTCCAGCCATAATATAAAGCACTGCGAGAAGACTTCCTAAAATTGTGGTACTTATTATAGCAGGTAACGCAAACTTCCAATTCCCTCCAAAAAGTACCCATACACCGTGAGCAATTCCAAAGAGTATCCCTGAAGTTAGTATTTGCGTGACGGCTGAAGCTCCAATAGTTAATAAGTATTCCATAAGTAAATGTCTAAAAACAACTTCTTCTACTATCCCTGCCACAATGGCAGCCCATATTCCAATTACTTTAAGCCAAGATAGAGTAAATAAATGTACTTTTACGAAAGGGATTGCAATGATTGTATATGCAATGTATCCCACTATGATAATAAGTGTAAAAATCCAAATAAATATATTCGAAAATACTTCTGTCCTAAAGCCAATTCCATTTTCAATAAAACCTTCAGGATTATTATAACTCCAAAAAATTATACTAGCTGTGAGCATAGTTGAAATATTCACCAATATCCAACCAGTTTTACTTCTTTCACTTGAAGTAGTTAATTCATTCATAATAGCCGTAGCCTCCTAATCATGAACTGTCGAATACTTAATTACTCGAAAAATTCATATCCATATTATTTAGATCTCTATTTCATTTGCAGTACATCAAAAGCTTTAATTTATCTGAACTCAATATATCGAAAGAAATGTACCCCAACAAGACGTTTGGAGTAACATGTTGTTATGAGTGTGTAAGAAGCCTTTTTCAACCAATGTCCTGCATTTTCTAAAATGTTGTATATGCTATAATTTTTTTGAGAGGTGATAGAACTGAAAATAGAGGTAAAAATAGATGCAGAGTATGAAGAGCCACATGTCACAATTTGTACAGCAAAACTTACTCCTACGATACAAGCCGCTATTTCTTTATTACAACAAGAGCAAGAAGAACGAATTTTAACAGGGATAGCAAATAATAAAACATATATCGTTGATCCAAATTCAATTATTGTTATTCGAACGGAAGGAAGAGAATTAGCTTTATATGACGAAGATAATAATCGTCTCGTATTGAATAAACCTTTATATGAATTAGAGCGACAATTAGGGAATGACTTTATACGGATTTCTAAATCTGCAATTATACATCTAAAAAAAGTTAAAAATATTGAAGCTTCATTTAATGGAACAATGGAGATTGAGCTAGTTTTAGGAATTAAAGAAGTAATTTCTCGTAATTATCGAAAGCAATTTAAAAAGCGTTTGGGGGTTTAAGATAGGTGCATTTTTTAAAAAATGTAGCGTTTGGCGTATGTATGGGCTGTACAGTTTTTGTTTTTATTAATCTTTTGGGTTCTTGGATTTTTGGAGATATTTTTTTAGAAGCTATTATGACTAACTTTATACAACAATCTTTAGGTTCAATTATTGTGGGGCTTGCTTGCGTATTACCATCATATATTTATCAAGTAGAACGTTTAACATTTTTACTACAAGCAGCTATCCATTTTGCAATTTCTTTAGGTACTTTTATTGTTGTTGCACTATTTTTAAATTGGCTTCCCACATCATCTATAGGAGTAACTATGTTAATGCTATTCTTAAGTGTTTTGCTATTCACTCTTATTTGGCTGCTATTTTATTTATATAACAAATCCGAAGTAAAAAAATTGAATAGAAAGATTAATGAGCTGATAAATAAATAGAAAAGAAAGCTAATGTGAAACTTCATTGCAAAGGAGGAAAATGAATTGTTTATCCAAACGAACAGACTATTAATAAGAAATTTCGAGGCTCAAGATTGGCAAGCTATCTATGAATATACTTCAAATCCAAATGTGATGAAGTATCTTCCAGAGGACGTTTTTAATGAGGAACAAGCAAAAAAGTTTGTTTCAGAAAATAGCGATGAAAAAGCAAAATACTTCCCTATTATTTTACTAAGTGAAAATATTGTTATTGGTCATATTGTTTTCCACCAATATTTTGGTGACCATACGTATGAGATTGGTTGGGTGTTAAATCCGAACTATTTCAATAATGGATATGCCTCTGAAGCAGCGAGGGCTGTACTGAACTACGGATTTAAAGAAATGAAACTTCATAGAATTATTGCAACATGCCAACCAGAAAATATCCCATCCTATCGAGTGATGGAGAAAATCGGTATGAGACGCGAGGGTTATTTCAAAAAATGTATACCCCATGGAGATGAGTGGTGGGATGAATATTACTATTCTGTCTTAGAAGAAGAATGGGCATAGGATACTTTCAGAGGAGAGATTTATATGAAAAAGACCGCTGTATTATTGTATCCCCAATTTAGTGAATACGAACTGAGTGTAGCATTATCTATATTAATGCAAGGAAATAAACCTATTGTAACCGTTGGATTACACAGTGAAAAAATCAAATGAGAATCTGGTTTATCTTGTATAGCCGATGAACAAATACGTGAAGTTAATCTTGACGAAATCGATAGCCTGATATTACCTGGGTGTATGGATATCGCTTTACTAATACATGAGCAGAAATTAATTGATTTTATTAATAATGTGAATGCCAAAGGTGCGATCATTGCAAGTATCTCTAGTAGTCCATCTCTTTTAGCAAAAGCTGGAGTATTAAAGAACAAAAAATATACTGTAGGATTATCACCAGAAGGTATGAATAAGTTAGGCTTCTTTGATCTTAATTATTTCTCTGAAGACCTAGTTGTACAAGACGGCAACATCATAACCGCAAGAGGTAGAGGTTTTGTAGAATTTGGCATTACTGTGGGTAAAGCGGTTCATCACCAAAAGTTGTGGATGACTTTTGTTAAAACGTTTACTATGCAAATAGTTGATTGTAGTGGAGACTGGGCGACTCCTCGGGGATCAGCGTTTCAGATAAGACCCTGCAGCGAAGCGAAGCGGCTTATCGAACGCCCCCAGGAAAGCGCCCAGTCGGAACGGAAATCAACCACACGTTTCGGTGATGATCCGGTAAAGCCCTAAATCTTTCTTTTGATGAAAGTTGGTACCGAGAATAACGAATTAGCGCTAATTAATATGAAAACTTAGTTACAGTAATAGATGATACAAATTTTTTCAACATTATAGAGAATTTATCAGAAAGAGAGGTAGAATTCGCTACTTCTCTTATTTTTTTATTTTCGGCTGGGTACAGTTCTATATCCAAGCAACATGGTAAATGGATATTAATTATTCATTCTAGTCATCGATCAGGTTCTATCCGTCACTTTGGCTATCCTTCAAGATCCATTAAAATAAAAAATCAGCGGGCCGACAAAACTCCCACTGATTAAAACGTCACTTTATTTTGTCCGCTTCCCTCTTGATGTTCCCGATATCTCCTATGGACAGTAGCTTTGCTTACATCAAAACCTAGACCTCTAAGAGTCATGGCGATTTCCTCAAAGGTGAAGCCTCGATTACGTAGCTTTACAATTTCTTCTACAGGTACATCTTTACGTTCTTGACCGTTTGGATTTCCACGGTTGGATAAATTATTTTCAGGACGATAGCCATTTTCAACGGCACGACGCATGCCACGGCGTATTTTAGCATTATGGATTCTGCGCTGGTATTCCTCTACAATTGCTAAAATTTCCAGGAGCATCGTATCCATTTCATTTAATTGTAAAGGTCCCTCGTCTCGCATAGAAAAAACATCAGTTTCAGTTTTCTGCAATAAATGCAACACTGCCATTCGAGCATTTCCACGTCCTAAGCGTGTTTCATCCTGCACGAATAATGCTTCTATTTGTTTTTCTTTAATGAAATCGAGCATTTCTAATAATCCTTCACGTTCCACATCATAGCCACTATGCTTGTCCTTAAAAACATGTTTGACTTCATAGCCCTGTTCTTTAGCATAGCGCATCAACTCCTCCTGTTGACGCTCTAATGAGGAACTTTGTGTCTCTTTTTCTGTACTCACACGGCAATAGACAACAGCCGATTGTTGATTATTTATCATTTTTCATTTCTCGCAATTTCAATTGAATTTATAGGATGGGGTTGGTCACCCACTACTGGAACCACTAGAGATTTACCTGCAATAATTTGTACGTTAGATAATTCATTTTCTGTTTTCACAAGCTTAATCCATTCATCCGTTTTCATTTTACCACGGTATTGTTCGGCTAACGACCATAAGCTATCACCATGTGCGATTTCAATTTTTGTGTACGCAACATCGCCTGGGTCTGTTATAAAAAGGTATGCTGCAAAAAGTAGACAAGCCCCTAATAAAGTTGTAATATGTGGATTTTTCTTTAACCAGTTCATGTTTATAACCCCTTTTCTAGAATGTTTGTTCGGAATGTATGTTCTTATAATAGTGCGAACAAACGTTTTTGTCAAACACTTTTCGAACCTATGTTTGCTTAAGTGTTCGCATTCTGTTATACTATTAATAAGTAGAATCATTAGAAAAAAAGAGGTGAGCAATCATGAAAAAAGTTTCGAAAAGACAAGAAGCCATATTAGAGTTCATTAAAGAAGAAGTGCGCGCAAAGGGGTATCCACCATCTGTACGTGAGATTGGTGAAGCAGTTGGACTTGCTTCAAGCTCAACCGTTCACGGACATTTATCTCGTTTAGAGCAAAAAGGTTTGATTCGACGCGATCCAACTAAACCACGTGCCATTGAAATTCTAGAGCCAGAGGATTCTATTCAAAAGCAACATGTTATACATGTCCCACTTGTTGGGAAGGTTACTGCAGGTTCTCCGATAACTGCTATTGAAAATATCGATGAATATTTCCCACTACCAGATACTTATGGTACTAGTGAAGATCAATTATTTATGCTAGAAATTATGGGTGAATCAATGATTGAAGCTGGTATTTTAGACGGAGATTTAGTTATTGTTAAACAAAAAGCAACAGCTGATAATGGTGATATTGTCGTAGCAATGACTGAAGAAGATGAAGCTACTGTAAAGCGTTTCTTCAAGGAAAAAAATCATTTCCGTTTACAACCTGAAAACTCAACAATGGAGCCAATTATCGTAGACCAAGTTTCTATTTTGGGGCAAGTTGTAGGTCTTTATCGTCGTGTACATTAAAAGTATCTCAATATTAAAATATAAAAAGAGGATTTTATGTTCACAAAGGAGCATATACCTCTTTTTTCTTATCTTTTGAGTTCCATTTTATACACTAAAAAAGAACCCACTTTCAAATGGATTCTTACACCTAGCAATGTCTTTAGTTAAATTAAAACAGCTCATCCCCATACCGTGGGGTTGATTCCCACAACTTTAGGCAACACCTAACCGAAATTCATCACCCACTTTCACTGATGCTGTCACACCTTCACGTTTAGAAGTGGGAGACTTCTTTCAAGGGAATTTAAATTTCAAACTTGCCTCTACAAATGCATTAAATAATTTCTTTGATACTTCATCTCCTGCGATGGCTAGCTCTTCAGGATGCCATTGTACTGCTAGACAAAATGGTAAATCATCATGCACTACCGCTTCAACGATACCATCACTTGATTTTGCTACCACTTCCAATTTTTCTGCTACTATGTTTATTGCCTGATGATGAAATGAATTCACAGCAATTTTTTCTTCCTCAATAATCGTTTTTAATAGTGTATCAGGTGTTAGATTAACATGATGTGTAGTAACGCCTCGTGCCGCTTGTTGCATGTGCTTTATTAATTTTCGACTATGGTACTCGCTTTCAATATCCTGATAGACTGTGCCTCCAAACGCAACATTCAGTATTTGAAGCCCTCGACAGATTCCGAGAATCGGCATTTTCCGAGTATAGGCTCCGTTAATTAAAGCAAGCTCCGCTGTATCTCTTTCTGGATGAATCTTCCCTAATTTTGGTGTAGGTTCTGCACCAAAGAGGAATGGATGTACATCATAACCACCCGATAGTAACAATCCGTCCGTCAGCGATAAAATTTGCGCAACATCCTTTTCCACTCCAAGCGGAATTATAAGTGGAACACCACCAGCTTCAATTATACTTTTGCTGTAAGCAGCATTTAATCTCGAGGACAAATCATCCTCCGCAAAAGCCGTTATACCTATAATTGGTTTCATCTTATCGCCTCCATGATCTTGATCTTGCATTAACTGCCTGTAAAAGCGTGATTGGTGAAGACTATTAATCATTGAAGAAATCCACTGATTAATTACCAAAATCCGAGATACCAATCCATCAACGCATCCCCATAGAAATAGATAATAATAGCTGCTAGAGCAATAGACGGTCCGAATGGTATAGGTGCTTTCCTTCCCTGCCCGCGTACCTTTAACACAACTAACCCAACAATCATACCAATCACGGCTGCTAAAAATAGCGTCAGAATTGCATGTATTGTGCCGAGTACGAGACCAAGTAAAAAGAACAATTTAATATCGCCTCCACCCATTCCACCTTTTGATAGAACAGCTATACAATATAATATGCCAAAGCCTACGACAGCACCAACTATACTGTCCCACCACGGAGACAAAGGAGATATCACTCGTCCTAAAACAAGTAATGGCAAAAAGAAGAGTAGTATCTTATCTGGAATAAGCATATACACAAAATCCGATACAACAATAATCACTAATAATGAAATTAATAATAGCGCAACGAAAAACTCTACACTAAAGCCTAATTTCCAATATGCAAAAGCAAATAATACGCCAGTAATAAGCTCCATCAGTGGATAAATCCAAGAAATTTTTTGCCCACAGCTACGGCATTTTCCACCTAAAAATACATAAGACAAAACAGGCACCAAATCAAGTGCTGTCAACTGTCTCTTACAAGAAGTGCAATGCGAGGGCGGACGCACAATGGACTCTTTCAAAGGCACACGTAAGCCAACTACATTAAAAAACGAGCCTAGAACGAGCCCCACTATTAAAACTGTAATTGTATAAGCAATTTCCATTTCCATGTCCTCCTATACTAATAGACGCCCATACATTTGAAGTATGCGCGCCAATCAAATTCCAATTTAAATTCATTTCACCTCAGTTTCTGCACTGAAGTTTGATATTGATTTCTATTATAATTTGCTAATTAAGGATAAGGAAAGTCTTTCATTGGAGGCCTTCCTTTGTATTATCAAAAAAATCAACATATAACTTAACAGAACCAAACAATAAAGAGTTATTTAGAGTACCGTATTTGTAATGATACTCTAAATAACCCTTTTTTTATTTCCGCAATAACCTACCTGACAACAGCAACCCAATCCCACCAATCGTGATAAACAGGGCAGCTCGTATTAATAAGTCTAGCGCTGACAAATCAAAGAATATAAGCTTAATAAACGCAATAACTAAGATGATAAAACCTGTTATACGTAATGTTCGTAAGTTGCGCAAGGTGCTAAGCCATAGTGCAATACTCGCTGTTAGGAATAATGTAATCGTTGAGAAGGCAATGCTTAGCTTCCAATCAAGCAAACTGTTGTAGGTAAGCTGGGATATGAGCCCCCAAACAGATATCATTGAAAGCACAACGCCTGCACTTACAATCGGGTCCAAGCGTTTCTCTATTTTCTCTTGATAGATTTGATAAATGCGCCCATTCATCAGTAAATCAATTACAATTGCTACGATAACAGCGATATATACGATTCTCGTTACTATATTTAACCACTCGACACCTTGCATATTGTACGGAATAACTTCAAGCATTAGTGTGAAGAGAATGAAAAATACACTAAGGACCGGCGTTAATGCACGCCCTTTATATTTTGTTGGTACTAAAAGTGATCCCGCGAAAAGTAAAGCGAGGATGATGCACATTAGATGTGGAATATTACCAACACCTGTAAAGTATGTTACATCCAGCTTTCCGGTATAGGCTAAGAAATAACCAGTCGTTATTACTGCTAAAAAATCAATTACATATAGATCCTTCATTAACTTTTCAAATACAGTCAGTGTCTCTTTTGGACGTCTTGCGTATAGATAAATAATCAGGAGATATATTCCTGGCATGATCAAGCTAGCATGATCTATGCTGAAAAGTGGTGTTGGCCCATGAATTATAAAGCTTAACGCGAGTGTAATCATAAATAAAAATGAGCTAACAACCTTCATCAAACTAATTCGTAAACGTAAACTCATCATAACGCCTGCAAAGGTGATGAACGGGATTAGCAAATGATCCACTTTCTCTGGAAAATTCATAACTAATAGCGTATTAAATAGTGTAATAAATGCGAGTGTTACGGCACTATCAAATGCCTCCTGCCATTTTTGCTTATAGCCATAACCCGCTAAAGCTGCAAACAAGCAAACTAATATGAGTAATAGTGCTTCGCTATATTCAATTGGACTAATGATAAAGTTCAAGAGCAATAAACTAAAGGCTCCTAGACTAAATTGGAGTCCGACATGAATATATTTCAGTTTAGACTCTGCATTATATAAACAGCACCAACTCGTGTAAAAAATAGTTAAAACAACTAGGAAACCTATTGCAAAAACAACTCGATTGTCATTGTTCATAAACGCTATAATGCTGACAGCTAGCTCTGAGAAAAAGGTTGCTATATAGAGAGCCAATTTCTGCTTGTGTTGATGAATGACAAATTGCAGCATCGTAAATAGGACAACCACATAGATTAAAATAATTATAGGACTAAAATCCATATATTCTAGTAAATAAGGGAGTAATAATGAGGTAAACGCCACAAATATTGTTAGTACTTCGTTTTTCTTTAAATAGCTAATAGCAATACCGTAGCCGATATAAACAACGGCAATAACAAGTGCCATCGTTAAACCGATGATCTCATACAATATCGCACTAGCGGCTGTTGTTAATATTCCAACAATAAATGCCCCTCCGTACAAAGAAATTGTGATGGCTGAGGATCCTATTTTTTTATGCTCCAACGCATAAGCTATTGCAGCTAAGGCAAGCGATAATGTGTAGGCGAGGATGATTTTAACCTCATTCGATAAATAGCCATAATCACTCACGAGCTTAAGACCCCAAAGCACCCCCATCACTAAAATTACCATAAATAATTTTGGCAGTGCCCACATAATACGCTCTTCCAACGTTCGCTGTGGTTGCATCTTTTTCTCTGGAGCTGTTGTTTTTGGCTTTAGATTTTGCGCTGGTTTTGGCGTAGATTGTTCTATAATGGGTTTTCTAGGGCTCAATGTACTTGTTTTTTCAACAGATTTCTGACGCTTTAAGCCCTCTAATTCCTGCCGTAAATCCATCATTTCCTGCTCGAGCTTAGCAACCCTCCGCTCCATTTCAAGCGACATTCAATCATCCTCCCTGCATTATCAATTTTTTAACATTATAACACATTTATCCTTATTGTAAAATTACACTTTTGATTTATTTTTACACCATTGTTTATCTAGGTCTTCGATACATTAAAGCACGTTCACTATCACTGGTTCCCCGTGTAGTTGGATCTACGACAACCCCTATTAAAACGAAAATTGATAATATAGTATTTAAGATGTGCGTTGCCTGCTCACTCATTGCACTCGTTATGTCATAGCCAAAAATAGTTGCTACTTGCTGTGCGAGTAACAAAATCAACGAAAATAGCGCAAATAAAAATGGTTTATGCTGAAAACGGATCATCCAGTTAATTCTCATAAATACTCACCTCCCCCCTCTCATCCACAGTATATGCTCAGCCGTAACGTGGTACATATGCAAAAATGGAACTATAAACGTGGAATATGAGGGCTTCTTATCAATTATGCCTCGGCATAATTGCGTCCGGAATCGGCTTTGTGCTTAAGCCTGCAAATGTGTTTTGCGCGAAAGCGGAGCGACAGCAGCAGGTGTTTGTACACCCGCTGAAAAAAGTTAAGTAATATTTTTCATTGTGAGAGTTCCATCAACTTCCGTGGAAGAATTATGTGACATCTCTCCCATCGAGTTATTAAAATTTTTAAATCTATATATCAATGTGTTTTTACTAAGATTACTTTACTCATATAAATAGTTAGGGCACATCTTGTTGATGGATGCCTTCAAACACGAGTAAATGTAGGTGATTGAGATGGTGTATGAGTGGAATGTTTTGAGGGTGATAAAAAAAGGCTGGGACAAAAGGATTTTAGCCAATGAAAAAACCGAACTATATCACGAAACGCTCATTCTGTGTTTCGTAATAGTTCGGGTTTCTATTTATATTCTTTGTTAATTTAAAAATTATCCGTCTTTCATAAAGGACAAATTAGTTATGTCCCAGCCTCTCGAAGTGCTCGTTTTGCCGGGGAGCCATGCTTCATTTCATTGATTTTTAACACTTTGAATCATTTCAGTAATGAGATAGTCCAAAGCCTTTACGTTTATCAAATCTTCGCGCCACGAAAACTAGTCCATAAACAAGTGGTGTTGCTACAATAGACGCAAAAAATTTAAACAAATACTGTGTTATAAATAATGTCAATAAAACTTTAATTGGCATTATTCCATAAAAGGCTATCGTAATAAATAATGCCGTATCAATAAGTTGGCTTAACATCGTAGAAGCATTGTTTCGAAGCCAAAGCTTGCTGTCTCCATGCTTTTCCTTAAATTTATTAAATATCACTACATCCAAATTAACACTGACCGCATAGGCTACAAGACTTGCAATAATGACACGCATACTGCCGCCGAGAATTGTCTCAAACTCCTGCTGATGAACAAAGGCTTGTGCAGGTGGTAGTGCAATGGCGATAGCAATAAAGCATGCCGCAAATACTTGTGCTATAAGCCCTGTTCTTACCGTGCGACCACCCGCTTCCTTGCCATATACCTCACAAATTACATCAATAAGAGGATACGTGAAAATAATTAAAATCGCAGCAGCTGGAAGCATCATCCATTCACCTATACTAAACACTTTAACAGCTAAAACATTTGCTAAAATTAAAAAGCCAACAAATAATCCATTTAAATAGTAAAGCATCAGCGATTATCTACCTTTTCAGGATACATATCGTGGTTCATCAAACGATGCTCCGCCATTTTTTCATATTTCGTGCCTGGGCGTCCATAGTTACACCAAGGATCAATGGACAAGCCTCCACGTGGCGTAAACTTGCCCCATACTTCAATATAGCGTGGCTCGATCAGTTTAATTAAATCATTCATGATGATGTTAACACAATCCTCATGGAAGTCCCCGTGATTACGGAAGCTAAATAAATAGAGCTTTAATGATTTACTCTCTACTAGCTTTTTATCCGGAATAAAAGAAATATACATTGTCGCAAAGTCAGGCTGCCCTGTCATTGGACATAGACTCGTGAATTCCGGGCAATTAAATTTCACAAAAAAATCGTTTTTCGTATGCAAATTATCGACTGCTTCAAGTATCTCTGGTGAGTATTCAAATAAATACTTTGTATTTTGGTTGCCAAGGAGTGTTAAATCCTGCAAGCCTTGTTCCTCATTTCTTCCTGCCATAAAAATGCCTCCTCAAGTTGTGAGAAGTTCATTATGCGTGAATCCTAATAAAAAAAAATCGCCATATCCGCATTTTTGGGATATGGCGTAGATGACGTCATCCATAGTTTTTTATAGAGGGTATGCGCTATGAACCTCTTTCTTATTCGCTAGTTATATTAACTTAATGAATGCATTCCGTCAACTAAATTTTTCATAATTTTGCATTGACAAAAATATCCTATCGTTATATGGTTAGTTACATAAGTAATTAACCAGTTAACACAAGGAGGTGGATTGTAATTCACTCTTTAAATAGCGAAAAGCCCATTTTCCAGCAAATACGCGAACGAATAGAGGATGGGATTTTAGATGGACACTTACAACCAGAAGATCGCATTCCATCTACAAATGAGTTTGCAAAAGAATATCAAATTAACCCCGCAACAGCTGGAAAGGGCGTGAACGAATTAGTGGACAAAGGCGTAATTTATAAAAAACGAGGCGTCGGCATGTTTGTTAGTGCTAACGCTCGCGAAATATTAATTGCGGAGCGTAGAGAAAATTTTTTTAATCAACATATAGAGCCATTGAAGAAAGAAGCAATAAGATTAGGTATTTCAGATGTAGAATTACAAAATATGTTACAAAGGGGTTAACGTATGAAAATTGAAGTGAAAAATGTTAGTAAATCATATAGACATAAGGAAGCTTTAAAAAATATCTCTTTTACAATTGAAGGACCTAAAATCATTGGGTTTTTGGGCCATAATGGCGCTGGTAAAACAACATTCTTAAATTTATTATCTGGACTCATTGCAACTACTAACGGGAACATCACTGTCAATGGAGAAAATGTATTTAATGTACCTTTAACTCTACGTGACATTTGTTTTGTTGCTGAGAGTGGAAACTTTCAAGAGGAAATGACCATTGCACAAACATTAAGAGCGAATAGCTTCTTTTATCCAAAATGGGATGAGAATCTTGCAATGGAGCTACTAGAAGTTTTTGCTCTAAATCCAAAAGATAAGGTTCGCAGTTTATCAAAAGGAATGGTGTCTGCGTTAGGTATTATTACAGGTTTTGCAAGTAATGCAGGGATTACGATTTTTGATGAGCCTTATATCGGACTTGATGTAGCTGCTCGAAATACATTTTATGATTTATTGATTGAACAACAAACTGAAAATCCAAGGCTTTTTATTTTGTCTACACATTTAATTGATGAGGCAAGTAAGCTATTTGAAGAAATACTTATTTTACACGAAGGACAAATACTGCTTCAAAAAACAGCGGAAGAATGGTATGAGCATATTGTTGCAGTAAAAGGTAGTGCTTCTGATGTTGAGCAAGTAATACGTGGTCTAGAAGTTATTTATAAACATACATTTATGCAGGAGCTAACTGCAATTGTCTTCGCTGGTGGTCAATCCATTGAAGGACAGAATATTATGCTTGAACGTGTTTCATTACAGGATATGTTGGTGTATTTAAGTAAACAGCAGAAAGCGAGGGCTATTAAATGAATACAGTAAAGGGTAGTTTGTATGTATTATTTCAAAGCTATAAAAAACAAATTATAACTTTTTGGTGCATTTTATTTTCAATCGTCCTATTTTCGCTTTTCATAGATACTTTTTTTGAACTGCATATTTATTCCTTTTCCATCATGATTTCTATACCTGTTTATATCTTTTCCAGTGTCATGGCAGCAAAGTTACTAAATAAAACCTTGTCTTATTTTTTAAGGCTTGGTTTATGTCGCTTGCAATTTATGTTCAATGTGGGGCTCTTTTTCATCTGTTGGAGCTTAGTAGGTGCCTTCATAATTGGTTGTACACAAAAAATAATTACTCTCGTTTCTAGCATATTCATTATTCATCCTATTTTATTTTTTAATAATTCCCCATCATTTTTACAAACGATGGCATTGGATACTGTTTTGCTGCTCTTCTTCCTAACAGCTGGCCTTCTATTGAATGTTGTCTTTTATCGCTTAGGAACTCTTGGTGGTTACAGTTTTATAGGGTTACTCGGCTTAATTCCAATTGTTACAATCATCTTCAAGTGGTATTCTTCTTTGTTTGACCTACTATCAAATATATCTACCTTTACTCTTTTAAGTAGTGTATTAGTTTTCAGTGTATTACTCTATTCAATCATAACAATGGCGATTCGAAATGCTTCGGTCAACCCAGCATAATGGCTATTCGGAATACTTTCAAAAAGAAAATGATGCCAAGTCCACATTAAAGGTCTTGGCATTTTTTTATTATCCATGTTCATCCTCTTGCGTTGTATAGTCAATGGAATTGGCAATGTCGACTAAAACTTCAGGTGTCACCTTATTTGAAACTCTCTTGTCAATCCATAGCATATATTGCCAATCTTCTCTTTCAAAAGCAAGTACATTGAAACCTGATATTTCCATATAAACTGAAGTCGTTCCGTTTTTCAATTCGAATGTCTTTACTATACTTTCCTTTTTAGATGGATACTTAAACTGAATAGGTCGAACCGTTATTTTATAATGATGCTCAGGAAGTTGATTATTAATAAATGTAATTTCAAAAAAATCGTTCATGTCACCATCAAGATTATTAAACCGACCAAAATGATGTGTAAAACTAATAGGCGGTACTCGAAGTGGTAGCTTTAGTCCTTGATGAAAGTGCCTTTCAAAATCGGAGGCAGCTGCTTCAACCGTTTTATAGCCTATTTCAGGATAAATTTCTTCATAAGGACTGAGCGAATCATTTATATAGGCATCACTTGGTTGAGAAAATAACAAATAACAGGAACTTAAGCAGAGAGAAAAAATTCTGTCCATTTTATCACCTCAGTATCACTTTAAGTGTAGTTTTTCCCAACTCAATGAATTTATGTATCATCTTTTCATCATAAAGAAAGTCAATTTCGATGGATATTCTCCTCTAACATGCAGATTTAAATAAAGAAAAAAGCAATTGTCCGCGTTAGTAAATTCGAACAATTGCCTTTTTAGGCTAAAAGAGTATATGGGCAACTAATGCTGCGATTGGTAATGAAATAATCGTACGCATTAAGAAAATAACGACTAGATCTAAAAATTTCAGTGGAATTTTTGTACCTAAAATAAGACCACCGACTTCAGACATATAAATAAGCTGTGTCACAGAAACGACAGCAATTACAAATCGCGTAGTGTCAGCTTCAATTCCTGCTCCTAAAATTGATGGTAGAAACATGTCAGCAAAGCCAACAACCATCGTTCGCGCTGCCTCAGCTGCTTCTGGTAAACCAAGTACTGTTAAAATAGGTTCAAACGGCTTTCCTAAAAGTGCAAAAACATTAGTGAATTCAGCAAGCATTAAAGCAACCGTACCAAATGCCATAACAACCGGTGCTACACCAACCCATAAATCCAAAACATTTCTAATTCCATCTTTCAAAAATTGACGTGGGTCACGATTTGCATGCGCAACGGCTAAAGCATTTTCTAAGCCATGTGACACAGAATTATAACCTTCTGGTAATTCCTCACGTGATAAATCTACAGGTGTACCATCGATATAAGTATCTTCTTTGTTAGCAAGTGGAAAAATTCGTGGCATAATTACCGCTAACACAAGACCACAAAGGACAACCGTTAAATAATATGGAATAAAATAGCGTGACAAATGCACTGTATCTAATACTACGATACAGAATGTGATGGATACTACGGAAAAGCTCGTTGCAATAATGGCAGACTCTTTTTTCGTGTAGTTTCCCATTTCATATTGCTTACTCGTCATAAGAACACCAATTGTTCCATCACCAACCCACGATGTAAGTGCATCAACCGATGAACGACCAGGGCTTTTAAAAAGAGGACGCATGATTTTTACCATCATCGTTCCGAAAAATTCAAGCAAGCCGAAGTTTGTTAAAAATGGTAATAGTAGGCCTGCAAATAAGAAAATTGTAAATAAAAATGTTACTAAACCACCGTCTGGGTTCATTAATAATCCACCAGTATTTTCATTATTAACTGCCGATGGTCCAAAATCAAAGACTACCATAGAGGCAAATACTAAACCGATGACTCTTATAATTGTCCAAAACCAATTTACATAAAATAATGTATCTAAAATACTAGGCTCTTTTCTATTATTTCGCGGAATAAATTTGGCAATGAGTGAACCAATTGCCGAAATCGCAAACATGATTATAGTAAAATAACTAATAACCGGAGCAACAAAACTAGCTAGTAAATTTGCTGAAATAGCAATCGGAACTTTCCATCCATCTTCCGTTAAGACTGGTGTCATGAATAACAGAACACCAATAAGAGACGGAATTATGAAGAAAAAGTATGTAGAAGTAGGATATTTTTTCATAATTTAAAGCCTCATTTCTCTAGGTTTTTCGAAGTTTTATACATCAAGCTTGTTAGTTATGTCCTTTTAAACCGCCAAGAAATGTATATTTGTAACTTTAATCAGTGGGAATTTCTTTATTCCTCACTAAACATTAGTCTTTACCAATCAAGCATTTACGAGCAGTTAATCTCCCACCTTAACTCTTTACTTTCTCTGAATTTCGAGGCGGGGGTCCTGTACCTGATACTTCGCTTTCGATACAGATAAATTACTGTCCGTTAATGCGAGAAAAATGGAATACGGATAATATAAAAAAGCATCCCTCTAAAAGTAATAAAGGAATGCCCAAACACTACTTTTTTATAATTAACATCCGCAATGCAAAATTTCTATTCATTAAGTCAAATCTATAAAAATATCGTAAACCCAACAACACAACGATTAATTCTACAACAAAATGAATTTTTATTCAATCCCCAAAAATTTGTTATTGTTATAATTCTCTTCTAATTATCCGCACTTCTTCTTTGTATCATTACCATTCAGCAAAGCTCAAATTTACTTTGTCTGAAAGAAGTTAAAGATTGGTGAAACCCTCCATTAATCATACCTGTTTTGATTGCCTAAGAGATTTAACCAGCCCTTAATAGGCATACAAATAGACCACACTGTCTTTCATCTCATATGTTAATTATGAACCACAACTTATCAAAACAGGAGGTTTTACCATGCATAGACGTATGCATCATCATCACCATGCAAAAGGTCCACATTGTTGTCCGCCACAAGCGTGCCCAACTCAATTTGATCCACCTCATTTTTTACCGTCAGAGGAATTTGTTCGCACTAATTACATCCATACGGTCGTACCTCATGTACAACCAGCACATATTACAACAGTTAACAAACATATAATTGATCATCAATATCATTTCCCTTGCACTGAATGTGTAGTGGATGAATGTTGCGAGACTCATACACTTTGCGAGATGCCACCTGAGCCTTGTCATATGCCACATCATCATATGGGACATCATCACCATCACATGGGCCATCATCATATGGGTCATCACATGGGACATCATATGTGCCATCATATGGATCATCATATGGGCCATCATATGGGCCATCATCATATGGGCTATTAATAGAAGAAAGCGATGGGGTTTGTCTTCCCTATCGCTTTCTTACTATTTAGTGTAGATTAGAATCTCGTCATTCATCCATTCTTGAATTAATACAAAGTTATGAATTTATTACCCCCTGCTAAACATTGTTACTACACATGCGCCGCCAAGTCCAAGGTTATGCTGAAGGGCAATTCTAGCTTGTTCAACATGACAATTTCCTGCTTCTCCACGTAAATGCCATACTAATTCTGTACATTGTGCCAAGCCGGTTGCTCCTATAGGATGTCCTTTTGACATTAAACCACCTGATAGATTTCCACATATTTTCCTCCATACGTATTGTCTCCATCATTGATGAATAAGAATTTTCATAGTTTTATTGACATTATGTTTTTTAGCAAATCGGTCGCTACATACGATTACCGCTGCTGCTCCACATGTCGGTGGACACGCCATAAATCGTGTCAAACCTGGTTAACAACAGGTGCATTCACGACCTCTTCTAATTGAAGCTTATTTGAGAATAAAGAATAGGGATTGTTTATAGCATGTTGTCTAGATTTCACAGCTACTTTCCAAAAAATATCAGATTTTGCACCATATTTTTTAAGATATTCTAATCCAGCAGCTCCAAATACTTTTAATGCATTAGGCCCATTCGGTATTAGGTGCGCATAAAAAAGCGTTGGAGCCTCACAGCTCCAACGCTTTTAATTAGTACATTTTTAAATATTGATCGCGTTCCCATTGGTGTACTGTTGTACGGTACATGTCGAACTCGATTTCTTTTGCTTCTTTAAAGTTTGCATAGATATGCTCACCTAAAGCTGCTTGCGCTACTTCGTCTTGAGCAAGTAATGCTAAAGCATCGTCAAGTGCTGCTGGTAAGTTTGCGATACCATTCGCTTTACGCTCTTCGTCAGACATCACGTAGATGTTACGGTTAATAGCAGCTGGTGGTGTTAAGTTGCTGCGAATACCTTCAAGACCAGCTTCTAAAATAACAGCCATTGCTAAATATGGATTAGCAGATGGGTCCACTGAACGTACTTCTACACGAGTTGAAAGACCACGTGCTGATGGGATACGAATAAGTGGTGAACGGTTTTGAGCGGACCATGCTACATAACATGGTGCTTCATAACCAGGTACAAGACGTTTATAAGAGTTAACTGTTGGGTTTGTCACAGCTGTGAAGCCTTGAACGTGAGCAAGGACACCTGCCATGAATTGCATTGCTGTTTCTGAAAGACCTAGTTCAGTAGACTCATCGTAGAATGAATTCTCTTTACCTTTAAATAATGAAACGTTGAAGTGCATACCAGAGCCAGCTTCACCGAATAATGGTTTTGGCATAAATGTAGCATGTAAACCGTGTTTACGAGCAATTGTTTTAACAACTAATTTAAACGTTTGGATATTGTCACAAGCTGTAATTGCATCTGCATATTTAAAGTCAATTTCGTGTTGTCCTGGAGCTACTTCATGGTGAGATGCTTCAATTTCGAAGCCCATTTCTTCTAGCTCTAATACGATATCACGACGGCAGTTTTCGCCAAGATCAGTTGGCGCTAAGTCGAAGTAACCACCGTGGTCATTTACTTCTAGTGTTGGTTCACCTTTTGCATCTAATTTAAATAAGAAGAATTCTGGCTCAGGCCCTAAATTGAAGCTTGTGAAGCCCATGTCTTCCATTTTCTTAAGGATACGTTTTAAGTTGTTTCGTGGGTCACCAGCAAATGGCTCGCCTTTAGCAGTGTATACATCACAGATGAAACGTGCTACTTTCCCTTTTTCAGAAGTCCAAGGGAACACTACGAAAGTATCTAAGTCAGGATGTAAATACATATCTGATTCTTCGATACGTACGAAGCCCTCAATAGATGAGCCATCAAACATCATTTTGTTTTCTAGAGCTTTGTCTAATTGACTTACAGGAATCTCAACATTTTTGATTGTGCCAAGAATATCCGTAAATTGTAGACGTATAAAGCTTACGTTTTTTTCCTCGATTAGACGTTTAATGTCCTCTTTTGTGTATTTACCCACAGTTTTCCACACTCCTATAAATTGTCTAGCTTTTATTATTACCCTACCCTATTAATAAAATAATTAATGATGTTGCCTTTTATTAATAGAATCGAGATAAATCCCCTTGTCGGATGGATGATTTTTGCATGCGCTGTGCTTGACGCATTTCTTCACGCATGATGCGACGTAATTCTGAGTCACTTAAATTTGGTTCTTCTGTTGCAACAGCGTCTTTCTTTTTAGCGAATAGTTTTTTAATCTTCGCCATATTCATACCCTGTTCCAAGTAATCTTTAATTTCAAGCAGTGTGTCGACGTCATTTAACGAAAACATTCGACGGTTGCCTTCTGTTCGGTGCGGCTCAATTAAATGGTGTTCTTCATAATAACGAATCTGACGTGCCGAAAGCTCGGTCAATTGCATTACGATATTCATAGATAATAACGGCATAGTTCGTCTAATTTCACGACTCATTTAAGTCCCCTCCAATACCTGCTAATAATATAACGAAAAATTTACACTGTCAACTATCCATGTAAGCTTTCCTAACATGGATTTAAATAATATTTTTGAAATGACGAAAAATTGTAAAAAACTAAGCTTTTTATCTTAACGTGGGGTTGATTTCCATTCCGACTTGGCGCTTTTCCGGGGGCGTCCGATGTTACATTTCTACGTGTTAGCAAATGATATCTTCAACTTTTTATCCAAAAATAAAAAACTATTCAAAACGGAAATTTGAATAGTTTTTTCGCTATCTATTTTTGGATTTTTTGAACAGCACTACAAATTGCAAATTTTACGTGCTCATATGTTAACCCACCTTGAATAAATGCTGTAAATGGCGGACGAATAGGACCGTCTGCTGTCAGCTCAATACTGGAACCTTGAATAAATGTTCCAGCTGCCATGATGACATCATCCTCATAGCCAGGCATATACGCTGGCTCAGGTGCATAATGCGCATTAATTGGTGAGTTCGCTTGAATTTCACGGCAAAAAGCAATCATTTGTTCCGCGGTTTGGAAAGAAACCGATTGAATTAAATCCGTACGATTAACATCATACCTTGGTGATGTATTCATGCCAATTTCCCCTAGCATAGCAGCTGTGAAAATGGCACCTTTTAATGCTTGAGATACAACATGAGGTGCTAGGAAAAATCCTTGATAGAAGTCACCAAGCGTATTTAATGTTGCTCCTGCTTCCGCACCAATACCTGGTGATGTCATACGATAAGCACATTTTTCTACTAAATCTGCACGCCCCGCAATATAACCACCAATTTTCGCCAAGCCCCCACCAGGATTTTTAATAAGCGAGCCTGCCATTAAATCAGCTCCAATCTCTGTCGGTTCCTGTGCCTCAACAAATTCACCGTAGCAATTATCAACGAAAATAACTGCATCTGGTGCTAATTCACGGATTTTCGCACACATTTCTGTAATTTGTGAAATGGTAAAGGATGGGCGTGTTGCATAGCCCTTCGAACGTTGTATAGCAATCATTTTTGTGTTTGGTGTAATGGCAGCTGCAACACCTTCCCAATCGATCGCTTGATTATCGATTAAATCCACATGGCTATAACCGATTTTATAATCTTTTAACGAGCCAGTATCCTTATCGCCACCATCAACTATTGATTGCAATGTATCGTACGGCTGACCTGAAATATAAAGTAATTCATCACCAGGACGAAGCACGCCGAATAAGCTAAGTGTGATTGCATGTGTACCAGAAATAATTTGCGGACGTACAATGGCAGCCTCCGCTCCAAAGACCTCTGCATAAACACGTTCTAGATTGTCACGCCCCTCATCATCATAGCCATAACCATTAGACGGGTGCAGATGATAGTCACTTACTTGATGCTTTCGGAACGCAGCAAGCACTTTTTGTTGATTGAAGAACGCCATGTCTTCTACCTTTGCATGAAAAGGGCGTACCTTTTCTTCTATTTTAGCAGCTAACGCTAGTGTTTCTTCTGTTAAATTGGTTGTAAAAGTCATTATATTCTTCTCCATTTCACATTTGTTCAAATCTTATCTTAACAATTTGTGAGCTTGCCTGCAAAAATTGCATTAGGCGCTAAACTTAATTCGAACTATATCTATTTAATTCTGCTATAATAAGATATTTGATAACTGATAATTCCAAATCGCAAGTCGATGCTTTACTATGCAAAAACTTTTAGATACAAAAAGGAGACTTTAATGTTTTCTAGTATGCAATCTACAACAACATGAAATGATTTATTCACATAAGGGGTGACAGGGTTGGCTTGGGAGTTTTTTAGTATCATTGGAACAATTGCCTTCGCTATTTCCGGGGCAATAATTGCAATGGAGGAAGAATATGATTTATTCGGTGTCTATATACTCGGTATCGTAACTGCTTTCGGTGGTGGAGCTATACGAAATCTACTCATAGGTTTACCTGTAACAACACTGTGGGGACAGGATATGATGTTCCAAATTGCCATTGCAGCCATTACAATTTTTTTCATATTTCCACATCGACTCATTCAGCATTGGCATCGCTGGGGCAATTTCACTGATGCTATTGGATTATCGGCATTTGCGATTCAAGGTGCCCTTTATGCTGTGAAGCTCGATATGCCTATTAGTGCAGTTATTGTAGCCGCTGTCTTAACAGGGTCAGGCGGTGGAATTGTTCGCGATTTATTAGCTAGACGACAACCATTAGTCCTCCGTGATGAAGTCTATGGTGTTTGGGCAGCTCTAGCCGGGCTTATCGTCGGACTTCAACTATTTTCAGGGGATCTCTTTTTATATGTATTATTTGGTGTGATCACAGTACTAAGAATACTTTCCTATATGAAGAAATGGCGTTTACCGTTACGGAAGTTGAATCGAGCATAGCTATACAGTTGCATAATAACAAGGGGCTGGAACATAACTAAATGGTTCCTTCATAAAGCCGAATAATCTCTAAATTAACAAAACACGATAAATAGAAAAACCGAACTATTCCGAAACACTTCATGAGAGTTTCATTGGATAGTTCAGTATTTTTGTTGGCTGAAACACATTTGTTCCAGCCTCTTGTTTTAAATATTTTTTCTTAAAATGTTCAATCCGCTTATCGGAATCTCCAAATTTCACTAACATCCTTGCTTTTTTGCAGTGCGCACCTAATAAAATGGTAATAAATCACATTTTCAATAGCACCATAGCTTCTTCTAAAGTAGTCATGTTTTTCATCATAGAGCAAGCTGCGTCCAAAATAGGAAAGGCTAAAGCTGCACCAGATCCCTCTCCTAATCGCATATTCATTTGTAGCATCGGTTCAATTCCGAGCATTTCAGCAGCAATTTTTGCACCTGGCTCTTCAGAGGCATGAGAAGGAATGATATAGTCTTTGACGTTTGGCTCAAGTTCGTACGCTATAAGAGCAGCAATCGTAGAAATAAAGCCATCAATTACAACAGGTTTACGATGTGCGGCGCCAGCAAGTATTACCCCAGCCATCGCACCTATTTCTAATCCTCCGACTTTTGCAAGAATATCTATAGCATCATGACGATTTGGTTTGTTTAATGCAATAGCATTGTGAATGACCTCCACTTTATGTGCAAGACCTCCTGGTCCAACACCTGCACCGAAGCCTGTCACTTCATTCGGATGACATTCGCGAAGAACCGATAATATAGCGGCACTCGGTGTTGTATTACCGATGCCCATTTCACCTGTCCCGAGTACATTGATTCCTTTTTTGATTTCTTCTGTAGCTACCTCAATTCCTACTTCAATTGATTGGATAGCTTCTTCCCTTGACATAGCAGGACCTTTTGCCATATTGTCCGTTCCATATTTAATTTTTTTTAGGATAACACCAGCATCATGCGGAATATCTTCTTTTACGCCAACGTCTACAGTGACAATTTTTGCATTTGTTATTTTCGCTACAGCACAGACACCAGTTCCGCCTCTAGGAAAATTTAATGTTTGAAAGACCGTCACATTTTGTGGATTCGATGTCACCCCTTCATCACAAACACCATGATCTGCTGCACAGACAATTATCGCTTTATGATCAATCGAAGGAAATAGTTCTCCTGTAATTCCTGATAGTTGCACAGCAAGGGTCTCCAGTTTCCCCAAGCTTCTAGGAGGCTTGCAAAGTGCATCTATGCGTTCTCTAGCCTCCTCCATCATTTTGTTGTCAGCACTTTGAATGTTTTGAATCGTCTGTTGTAATAATTGCATGAAAATTTCCCCTTTCTTTTTTGCCCTTGTTACTCGAAGAATGCTTTAGAGAAAAAAATAAAAAGCCTGTAGTTTATTCCATAACAAATAAACTACAGACTTTTCCATCGTCTATATAACCGAAGCAGATAGGCAGGTCTCCTGGCTCAATTTCAACATTTCATAGAACCTTCCCAGCACAATACTAGTGGCATTCTCTATGAAACTCCCTTTTACAGTGGTGGGACCGCTAAAGCTTTTCACTTTATTCCCTATTCTCCCGCAATGGGCACCTAATGCTTTTATGCAATTACTTTAAATCTACTTTATTATTTTTTTAGTGTCAATAGCTTAAATCTCAGTCTTTGTACATGGTAAAAATGTGATTTCAATAAATCAAGAAGTAGAAACGAAAAAAGATTTGCTTTCTTTCACTTGATTTTTATCAACTTCAAAAATTTTATCAGCTTCTTTTATTAAAACTGGATTATGTGTAACCAATATAATAGTCTTTTGCTTTTCCTTATTTAAATATTTTAGTAATACTTCAATATTCACCTGATTTTCCTTATCAAGTGCAGCAGTGATCTCGTCGAACAAGTAAATATCAGCATCTCTTAGAAGAGATCTTGCTATAGAAAGTCTTTGTTGTTGTCCAGTCGATAATTCAAGTCCATTATACCCTATTACAGTTTCAATACTATCTTCTAAAGTTTCTATAAATGAATAAATATTAACCATTTCACAAATTCTAATTAATTCATCATCAGTTGCATTTGGTTTTCCTAATAACAAATTTTCTTTAATGGTTCCCGTCATGATAAAATGTTCTTGTGATACCAGACAGACCTTTTTTTTATAAATATCATTAGGAATGTGTCTAATATTTGTATCAGAAATAAATATGTCTCCCTGATAGCCAACGTATAAACCGGATAGTATGTTTAACAATGTTGTTTTTCCTGATCCACTTGTCCCTTTTATAAGTACTATTTTCCTCAAAGGTATTCGAAAATTTACGTTTTCTAGGACCGAAGAAGATGTTTCGGAATGCGAAAAGCTGACATCTCTAAATATAATTTCACCCTGTTTCGAAAAATACATTGGATCAAGATTGATAGATACTTCCGAATTTCCTATGTTTTCTTTAGGATCTTCTAATAAATTTTTCACTCTATTTACTGACACGATCGCTTCTTGGAAAAATGTATTTAATTGCGAAAACCTTAGAAATGATTGACTGAAATTATTCGCATAAGTCGTGAATGCTATTAAAATCCCAATAGTTAGACTTCCTGTATAAATAAAATATATACCTAAAATAAGAATTACCAAATAACTAGTATAATTTATTAATTCTATAATTGATCCAGACTTTATACTTAAGCGCATTTTTTTAAGAGAATTTTTATATAATATGGTATTCTTCTGTTGATATTTATTTATTCCTTCAATCTCAATATTAAATAATTTATATAATTTAAAACACTAGCGTCGCATTAAAATAATTCCACGCTAATATTTAAACTGAATTTTCTGTAATATATTCCAGGCACGAAAAAA
>NZ_LITM01000005.1:89230-120664 GCF_001275675.1 Lysinibacillus sp. FJAT-14745
CATGTCTTCGTTTTTACTCTAAAAAGGCGGAATAATAAATCTGAAATTTCAGTTAAAATTCATGCGACGGTAGTGAATTTAAAAGACGATAAAAGTTCTCCTAAATAGGTTAAATAATGATCTAAATCTTTCTTTATGTGAGTATCCATCATCCTTATCCTTTTTCCAAAATATTTAAAAATGATGATCGCTAAAGGACATGATAGGAATAAAATAGATGCTAAAATTATATTAATATTTATCAATATAACAATTACTATTATTATGCTAATAAAATCTATTACTATGCTTAAAAACTCAGAAACTACCTCAGAAAATGCTTTCGTATCATTTTCTATTTTATTCATTAATTCGCCTTTAGCTTTCAATTGATACTCATCCATGTCCATTTTCATTATTCGTTTAATCATTTTTAATTTGATATCCATTTGTATATAGCATGCAAATTTCGCCAAGTAATATTTTTGGATTATTTTAAAAAAAAGATTAACAAGAAAAAGTAAAGCCATAAAAATAATCATGTTTGATGCACTATTGAGATCCTTTACTGTTATAAAATCAATAAATTTACCGAATAATAGAGGATGAACTATACCTAATATCATTGAAAGGCCCATTAAAATATTTACTAGAAATAATTTTGTTTTATATATACTTGTATATCTAAATACTTCTACTAATATTCTCATGAATAAATGTTCGGTCCCCCTATGCAAAGCTACTATTAAATTGCTTTTAACTTTACAATATACTGATATGCATTTTTCGGATTCTCATTCAAAACATTTAAGAAATTTTTAACATATAACTCAGTAGTATTAAATTCTAGACTTTCCATTGACTCTTTTTTAACGTTACTAAAGAGTGAACTTTTGTTAGTTAGTATAACCTTTTGTTCAATGATTTTTTTCAAAATCTCGTAGCAATTTGTTTGTTCTTTAGTCTTCCATGTCTCACTCATTAATGTATTAATAATATCCTCTGTAATGTTATAGCCATAATTAAATTCAAAAAATTTATTTGAATAAGGACGTATCTCAACTATATCTCCCGAAGTACTAATTATATTTTCTATCCTATCTTTACTTGGGATACTATAAACTCTAGTAATTTTTAACGTATCATATATTTTGTTCCCTACACCAAATCCCTTCATTTCTCGTGTAATATCTTTGTATACGGATGCATAATTGTTTGCTTTTTCTTGGCTAACACCTTTGTACTCTACAGTAAATTCTTCAAACGTGTAGCTTTGATAAGGCTTAATTAAAAGCTCTTTCTCTTTATATCCCTCATACAAATGCAAACTAAATAAAATTAATAACATAATACTTATAAAGCAACCGGCGACCCACTTTTCTTTTGGGATGCTTGCCCTTTTACTAAATAAAATTGCAGCAGCTATAGATCCTAAACATATCGTTAAAACACCCATTAGATTTAAAGAATTAATATAATCTGGATACATAAAATTAAGTGTAGGGGCTATATATTGAATCATTTCTAATTTATAACCATGCATTAGCATTAATAAAAAATAGATGATAACAATCATAATAATTGACACTGACTGATTAGAAAAAATAGTCGAAAACAAAAACGCTATTGATATAGCGAAGAATTGGAAAATAGAAGCTATAAGCAAAATTTTACAAATAGGAGTCTCTGCATAAATGTATTTCTCAAACCCAACTAATAACATTAATGCAGGAATTGTCAGTATAAAGCTAAATAACCATTGCCATAATATTAGTGTTCTATTTGACAGTGGCGAAATCATAAATATTTTTTCTACTTGATATCGTTGATGTAGTGTAATTATTTGGGTAGTTAGTACACTAGAAAAAATGCCATACATCGGTATCAATGCTTGAGCATCACTCGCTGTAAAGAAAAATTGAGAGATACACAATATAACGACTACGGCATAATAAGTTAACAAATAATCACTTCGAATGACAACTTTTGACCAAAATAAAAGGATATCCTTCATCATCCATTCACCCTTCTATTAAAAAGAAACACATTCCCAAATATGAATAGCATTCCAATACATAAAAAAACTATCCTCTTTAAATTAAAAATCAGTTCGCTCATTTGTTTTAGCATAAAATCAGGATTAAACCATATAGAGAAATAAGGTGAATTTAAATATATACTTATCACCAAATACAATATTGATAAAATATGTAAATATATTGTTCGTTTTAAATAAAAGGAAATAAAAAAACTAAAAGCGACACAGTAGAGGATAGAACTGAAAACATGAAATAACGTAATAATAAGTAAGCTAATTGGTATTTCCCTTGCATAGTACATAAAATAACCTAGATAAAAGAGAAAAATGTAAAGAGAAACAAAAATAAAAACAGCTATTATTTTAGCTAATATATACATAGTCCTCTTTTTTAACTTCAGCAGGATAACAGCCTTCTCAAATGGCTGTAGATAGCCCTTCCACACATATGAAACAAGGCTTGGTATTAGAATAAGTAGGAAAATCATTTGTAACTGAAGCGTTCCGTACCATTTTTCATGAGCGGTCCCATTCGAGTCTAAGCTGTTCATCACAACAGGAAGAGCAAACATAATAAGTATTAGACATATGAAAATCGCACGGCTTTTTATTAGTCTTTTAAGCTCAAAGTTCATTAAATTTGGTAATTCTTTCATGCTGATATCTCTTTTCTATTAATATAAATATAAGCATCCTCTAAGGTAGGATCCGTCTCTATACTTCCTGGAATTGGACTATCTGCAATGTAACGAATTTCAATGCTGTTTCCTTTATCCTGTAACGATACAAATAATTCAGCCTGAGGTATTTCATCTTCCATAATATTATAAAGCCAAACTTTCCCTCGAACTTGATCAATAAGGTTAATTGTGCTACCTATGTAATTCACCCGCCCCTTTTGTAGCACCATCAAATTTTTACATGTGGAAGCTATATCTTGAACAATATGTGTAGAAAGTAAAATGATTTTATCTCGACTAATTCGGGTAATTAAATTTCGAAATGAAATGCGTTCATGAGGGTCTAAACCTACAGTCGGTTCATCAATGAGTATTATTTTTGGATTACCGATTAAAGCTTGAGCAATACCAAAACGTTGCTTCATTCCACCTGAAAGCTCCTGAATATATTTTTTACGTTCATTTAATAACCCCACTTCTTGAAGCCTTACATTGGCTTCATTTAACCGAGTCTCTCTATCGTTAATCCCTTTTAGCTTACATAAATAATCGAAAGCCTCCTCTAAAGTAACTTTCGGAAAAAAATCGAATTTTTGCGGAAGATAACCTAATATTTTACGAACTTCTTCAGGGTTTTTTTTCAAATTTATCCCCGCCACTTCAACTTCACCATGATTAAATGGCTGTAAAGTGGATATTATTTCCATTAAAGTTGTTTTCCCTGCACCATTTTCACCCAATAAACCAAAAACTCCGTTATGAATTTCTAAAGAAATATTATCTAATACTTTTATTTTTTTATAACTTTTAGCTAAATTCTTAATTTTGATTTCCATTTTTAACGAGCTCTTTCATATTTTTCTTTTCCAACAATATTTCTCTTTGTTCTTCTGTTAAACGTAAATATAAATATAGTGTAGCCTCTAATTGCTTTTGAGTTAAAATACAATAATGTATAGGGGGTGTTGTTACTTTACCTGTCAAATCTAAATTCTCATGATGACATCCACCACCACATAAATTTTTTGCCCAGCAATTAGTGCAATTTAATCGGTTTGAGATATGCGGTTCTACCAAAAAATCGGATTTGGAAATCAAGTTTCCCATCCTCCAGAACACCCCCAATCCATCGAATCGCACTTATTACAGTAGTCTTTTGTATCACAAAAAACACACCATTTAGAACGAGATTCTGCAGTATTGAACCCGTGATTAAATCTCTTTAACATTTTTCTACCTCCTTAAATATTAATGACAAAACAATTGACTATTAGGTATTAATATGTATTCACCAATTTGGTTTATAGTTCAAATTTAACAAAAATCAAAAAGAAATATATCCGTATATGACGCAATTTTGGTTATTACTAATTAGATTTTTGGAAATTTGTCACTTTCTATACGCTTTAAAATGTTAAATTATATCCAAAATGTAGAATAAAATGGAATTTACTGATACGATATCACATGAAAATGAATGATGGGAGTGTTTTCGTATGATTAATCTAACGCCTAAAGAACTTGAAATCTTAAAACGAATTGCAGAAGATAAAACAAATAGTGAGATTAGTGTAGAATTAGGGATAAGTAAGAGAACCGTGGAGTATCATATCTCATCTATTATTCGTAAATTAGATGTAGATACTCGTTTAGGGGCTGTCGTTACAGCTATTAAACTAGATCTATTAGTATTAAATAAGTAACAGCCACTGTGCTTCACTTTTAAAAAAACTATTTTGCAAATGTCACACTAATGAATATGCGATTAGGTGAGAGCTCTGGTGCTGCTTTAGCCTTTCCTATTTTGGACGCAGCTTGCTCGTTTTTTTAAGTACTGTTTTTTTTATAATTCCTGAACAAGTGAATACTGTACCTGTACTTGCCAAATAGTAACTGTTTATTTGAGCGTTTAGAACATTGAATCAATTCGATTTTTGAACCCTTTGAGGAGATTAATAAATAAAGTAATCCACTACTTATTACGAATATCGAGAATTTGTGAAGAATCATACTTTCACTAAATAGGCAGGTTAGTTGGGGAAACTGATATAATTAAACTAAAAGAATAGAAGTAATAAGTATTTACAGGCGTGTTGATTAGGAAAAAATAAGTTTATTATTGAGCGATAAAAGGATTTTTTCGTTACCACTTTTCCAATATATTTACATTTTAACTGATTGTAGCGTAGGGCTACTCGACTCCCGCGGGAAAGCGAGACAGACGAGACCCTGCACGGAGCGAAGCGGAGGAAGCGGCTCGACGCTCGCCCGCAGGAAAGCGAGTAGCCCGTAGCGGAAATCAGCCTCTTTGGATGTATAAAAATGGTTAATCAACACACCTGAAGTATTTATATAATTTTTTAATAAAATGTTTGAGTATAATTTAATATGGGGTAGTGTCCTGAAAATGCGGATTTACAACGTTAAGATATTTGAGACATTAAGAAGTCTTTATTCTCAATAATTCACTTTTATCTCAATAGGGTTGCTCTATTGGAACGAACTAAAAAACATTGAGATTACAAGACTTCTTATCCTTATCGTTTTATAAACGCAAAATCCTGACTCTACCACTTGATGAGGGTAATGACTAAGTGGCAAATGGTGCTGTTGATGTGGTGGGATATTAGCTGCAGTCCGTCTATAATGCGGCTAGATAGGTTTTAGATACCCTGATGGAATGAGCTGCTTCGATAGTTTGCTATTTCTACATTTTTATTAAAAGCCCAATTCGTTCAACTAATAATCAGTGGAGATGATGAAAGTCCCCACTGATTAAAGTTTCACTTTATATAATTTGGCTTACTTACTTTATCAATTAGTAGAATGCCATCATATTGATCGCGTGGAACTAGACTTTCCTCCATGATTCCCCAGCTATATGATAAGCGTGGCTCAAACATCCATGAGTTCCCTCGTTCATTTTGACGGCTGCGTAAGTCGATAAATGTGTAAGGTTCATTTGTCGATGAAAGAATATCCTCGATTGATCCTTTTATTGGTGGTAAGACAGACATTGGTTCGCGCAGATTGTTTGCAGTCTCACCACTAGCCATATAAAGACCAAGTACATAGCTATATTTTTTGTAGATATCTGGTAGACGTTCACCCATTAATTTTACAGAATCAGGGGAACCCTTTACTTCGGATTGTGCTTTACGAATATGGTCATTATGCGCCCAGACTATAAACTTTTCAGTTGGATAGATATCTTCCGCTAACCAAAGTAGGTTTTCCATCATCGCTTGATCACGCCATTCCATTGTCTTTAAATAAGAATCATATTTATCTTGTTCAAGTTCAATAGTTGTTTTAATTGATAATTCTACATATTCCTCCGCTAAACGAATACGGTCAGCAAAAGTACGTTCCATAAGCTTTACAATATGAGGCTCGCTTGGATAAGCCGCTTTTAACTCTTTTTCTTTAAGCGGTACTTGTGATTTTACTTGTTTATATATTGCAATAATGTTTGGTTTTACTTTTTGATAGCCCTTTAAATCATTACTGTAGCTCCATTCTGCAAGTTGCTTCTCTGCTTCACCGAACTGTTTAGCAAGCTGACTATTTTGTAGCCAGTCACCGTTCGTAAACTCACCTTGCTGTTGAATATCAAAGCCTGCTAATTTTAATGGTTTATCTGTATTCTGTGTTTTTTTACTATATTCAAATAACGGTAGTGTTTCTTTTGTCCACCATACACGGAAAATAGCATCCTTCATCGTTTGTTGTGCTGTTTGTTTATCAATATTACCTTGGGCATTCATGGCATTCCCCAAACCACTTTCAAAGGCAAGAACGTTATAGCCCATTTCTTGGTGTAAAAATTGAATAATACGTGTTTTTGCTAGATTAAATTCAGCCACACCATGAGAACTTTCCCCTAAAAAAACGATGCGCTTATCATGCAATAAAGACTTTAGCATCTCTAAATCTTCAAATTTAGTAGATGGAATGTTTTGTTGACCAATTGCTTCAGGTTGAATAGATGTTAAGCTGTAAGCATGATCGTTTGTCCACTTTTTCCACTCTTGAAGTGTTTCATTGGATGTGCGGGCTTGCGTTGCTTCCGAATTATTCTCTAATTCGCGCTCTTCTATTGCCGGAACTGCTGCTGAAACATTTGAAACTCCGTTAAACGCTACAAAGCTTGTTAGAGCTATACTTAATGAAAATAAAGTCTTACGTTTCTTACCTTTTGTCACTCTCAATCAGTCCTTTTCTATGTATTAAGACCAATTTTAAGCAAGTAAGTTTAAATTTCGTTTAATTTTTGTTTAAATTTGGCTTATTAATATAATTTTGGTTCATCATCAAAGTTGTGGATGACATTTTTTTAATATATACCTTGTATATTAGTTGATTGGAGTGAAGGTTGGGCGACAGTTATTCAACAAACGGGTGCGTATGATTAGTGTTTTGCCCTTCTTTACTAAATGTACATTTACAAATTAGACATTCCCCTTTCCTTGTACTTTACTATGATTCCTTAGGCAGTCTTCTCTGTTTTAAATACCCAGTGTTGAAGAGTTGGTTGATATTTTGGTAACATCCATCCCAAAATTTTTCCGATAAAATAGGCAGCAATTAGTGTACCAATTCCGATTGATCCTAATGATTGAATGAAAATTACACAGATTGCACCAGCCACACAAATATTTATTAAATCGCTTAAAATTTTTGCTTGACCGAATTTCAAATTAAACTTTTCACTTATTGCATAAGTTAACGCATCGTACGGCATTAATGGTAGTTTCGCTGTTGTATAGCCCATTAAACCGACTGCTATAACAAATAAACTAACAATTAAATATACACTTCGAGCAAAGATGGTTTCAGGTGTTGGAAAAAGTTGTACAATGAAGAGCGTTGCATCCATAAAAGAACCAAATAGAAATGAAATAATGAATTGAACTGCAAATTCATTTAACGCCATTCGTTTATTTAATATTACTTGAATAATAATGTATAAAATATTTGCAAGTGCCATTGTCACACCAACCGATAAACCAATCGTTAGCGTACTTGCATATGCTAATGAAGACACAGGCGATACCCCAAATCCTGCTTGAATCGACATGCTAATGCCAATCGACATAAAAAATAACCCGATCACGTACAAGATGATACGCTTCAAGGTTCTGTTCAAATGATTCATAATATTTCTCACTTCCTAGTTAATATTAATATAAGCACTATAGCTATAGAATTAATAATAACGTCAAATTCAAGATACGAAAAATATATATATGATAAACTAATCATATCAAAAAACATATAACGGAGAGATGCAATGGATTTTCGACAATTACATTACTTTAAAGAAATTGTGAAACAAGGAAGTATTTCTAAAGCAGCAGAAGTGCTCCATATCGCGCAGCCGCCGCTTAGTCAGTTGTTAAAAAAGCTTGAAAATGATCTTGGCACAACTTTAATTCATCGATATCGTCAAAAATGGGAGCTTACAGAAACAGGTGAAATACTTTACCAATATGCCAATCAAATGCTAATGCAAATTCAAGATGTAAAGCAGCGAATTCAAGAAATTGAACAGGGTATAGCAGGAACAGTAAGTATCGGTGTATCGTCGACATGTTCGAATATGCTCATTGACTATATTAGTATGTTTAGAACACAAAATCCAAATGTTAAAATGAATATAGTAACAGGAAATTCAGAAGAATTATTAAAAAGGCTAGAACAAAGAGAAATTGATGTTGCCTTACTTTTACGATTGGGCAATAGTGATCAATATGAGATGAAAATATTAAAAAAACAACCAACCGCTGTAATTATTCCAACAAGTTGGGCAACATCGTTTTCATCACAGCATGTGACGATTGAACAGATTGCTCAGTTCCCATTCATTATGCTTGGGGCAATGGAAGGACTCTCCTTCCATGAAGACCTCTTCAAAGCGTTTGATGAACGTCAAGTCAAGCCAAATATCATTATCGAGTGTAAAGATATAAGGATGGTAGTAGCACTTGTTAGTAGAGGACTAGGATTATCCATTATTCCAAGGATGGATTACACATCGCAATTTTTAGAACATACAACGCTTTTTGAATTGAAACAATTTGATTTTCATTTAGAGCCTGTAATAGTAAAATTAAAAGACCAACAAATTTCCAAAGCAGCGTCTCAATTTTTGGAAACGGTTGATTAGATGATATGAGCAAAGTAAAGTGTAAATGTAGAATATTCTTTTAGAATAAACAAAATCATTTATCGGTGTTAAGAACCATGTTGACAATCCGAAATTTTTTTATTATCATATTAAAAATCGTGAATGAATTCAATAATATCTCGTATAACCCCAATAATATGGTTTGGGGGTCTCTACCAGGAACCGAAATTCCTGATTACGAAGAAAGTACAAATCTTGTATTTTCTTTGTAGTCAGGAATTTTTTTGTATTTTAATCTAAAATTTTATTTCCGGAGGTCAAAAATGAACTTTTTAACATTACCAAAAATTGAACTACACTGTCATTTAGATGGAAGCCTTAGGGCTGAAACTATTATCGATATTGCACAGAAGGAAGGCATTCAGTTACCCTCTTTTGATACGAATGAACTGCAAAAGGAGCTGATTGCTCCGTTAGAATGTGAATCTCTTGATGAATATTTAAAAAGATTTTCTCTTCCTAATTTGGTCATGCAGTCTAAGGAGAACTTAAGAAGAATTATTTTTGAGCTATTTGAGGATGCTACAAGGGAAAATGTGAAATATTTAGAAGTCAGATTTGCCCCGTTACTTCACACATTACAAGGTCTTAGTGTTGAAGAGGTCATTCAAGCTGTTATAGAAGGGATGAGGGACGCTGAAAGCTGTTACGAAATAAAGGGAAATATTATCCTGTCTTGCATGAGGACGATGTCTGTAGAAAGCGCATTTGAGGTGGTTGAAAAGGGGAAAAAGTTCCTTGGAAAAGGTGTAGTGGCAATTGACCTATGTGCATCCGAAGAAGAGGGCTTCTGTGAAAAATTCGTAGATCCTATCGCATTAGCCAAAGAATATGGCTACAGAGTCACTATTCATGCCGGTGAAACGGGAATTGGTAAAAACGTTTTAGAGGCTGTTGAACTGTTGGGTGCTGAAAGAATAGGTCACGGAGTATTTATTAAAGATTGTGCCGAGGCTTATAAGATTGTGAAAGAAAGACAGGTTGTGCTTGAAATGTGTCCAACAAGTAATGTCCAAACGAAAGCTGTTCATCATTATTCTGAACATCCGATTTATAAGTTTCATAAAGATGGAATAAAAGTGACATTTAATACGGATAACAGAACAGTATCAGATACTACAATGGCTAAAGAAATCCATTTAGTTAACAATGAATTTAATCTAAGCGAAGAAGATTATCGACAAATTTATTTAAATAGTGTAGAAGCATCCTTTGCCGATCAAGAAACTAAAGAATGGTGCTTGGCACAATATTAATTCTCGTGTAGTGGCTGTTGTAATAGCTATTTAACAAGGCTTCAACCTAATATCAACTCGATTGTACAAGAAAAACCCTCGCCTAAACGAGGGTTTTAATCGATAATTATTTAAATTCTAACTCTCCATCATAAGCAAGCATGCCGCCTTCAAGGTTTGTTACGTCAAAGCCTTGAGCTTCTAGGTATGCACAAGCATTTGCTGAACGACCGCCTGCCTTGCAAACGATAATGTATGGCTTAGAAGCATCCAATTCACCTAAGCGCTCAGGGATTGTCCCAAGAGCAATGTGCTGAGCACCAGGGATCATGCCTTGTGCTACCTCATCATCTTCACGAACATCAATAATGTATAGGTCTTCGTTCGCATCTAATAGTTCTAATATTTCTGTTGTATCCATAGTTTTCATATGTGTAGTCCTCCAATATGTCGATTTCCTCTTACATTATAGCCTGAAGGCAAAAAAACAGCTAGTGTCATGAACACTAACTGTTTTACTCTAACGTTTCTATTCGTCTGTCTCTAAAAAATCTACTTGCTTTGCTGGAACAAATGTAGAAATAGCGTGTTTGTAAATGAGATGTTGCTTACTTTCAGCATCTAGTAATAATACTGTAAAATTATCATAGGATTTCACAGTTCCTTTTAACTGAAATCCGTTTAATAAAAACACAGTTACAAAAACATTGTTTTTACGTAGATGGTTTAAGAATGTATCTTGCAAGTTAATTGATTTCATCAAAATGCCTCCCTATACTCTCTTTCTACCTCTTCATTCCTATAGTAGCATGTTCTACCAATTTAGCAATTAGTGATTTTTAAGAATTAGTTAAAGTTTTTCGTCATTATGAACAAAATATACATCCATCTTGTTTCGGAAGTATGTTAGTTGTCTTTTCGCATAGCGGCGAGAATTTTGCTTTAAGCTGTCAATGGCTTCTTCTAAAGAACATTTTCCATCTAGGTAATCATATAATTCCTTGTAGCCGATTGCTTGGATTGACTGTACACCTCGTATATTTTGCTGCCATAAGCCTTTTACTTCTTCTAAAAGCCCTTGTTCCATCATTATATCGACACGAAGGTTAATACGATCATAAAGCACTTCACGTGACATATTTTGCCCAAGCCCTATAATCACATGATTGTAAAGTGGAACTTCTCCACGATTGTGCGCTTCGGATGCCTTTGAAACGCCACTAAGTTCAATCATCTCTAACGCTCGAATAACACGACGAGTATTATTGGAATGAATTGTCTCAGCTGTTTGTGGATCAAGTTTTTTAAGTTTAGCGTGCATTGCCTCTGGACCCAATTTCTCCAGTTCTGCATAATAGGCTTTCCGTGCCGCCTCATCTACCTGCTCCTCTGTAAATTGAAAATCATAGAGTACAGCCTGCACATATAAACCTGAGCCCCCTACGATAATCGGTAGCTTACCACGCGCTTGAATTTCTGCAATTTTAGCTCGCACTAATTTTTGATAGTCTGCTACTGAAAAGGACTCTGTTGGCTCTTTGAAGCTTAGTAAATGATGGGGTATACCCTCCATCTCTTCCTCAGTAATTTTCGCTGTACCAATATCTAAGCCTTGATAGATTTGCATGGAGTCGCCGTTGATGATTTCGCCGTTATATTTTTTTGCTAACTCAATGCTTAGTGCCGTTTTCCCAGAAGCAGTCGGCCCTACGATTGCTACGACCTCTGCCTGCTGTATTTTATCTTGTATCATATTTTTCTAACCACCGTAATAAAACTTGATAGACTGCCTCTTGATTGTCTTCGTTTAGGATTTCATGGCGCTTATCCTCAAATAAGTAGACCGTTACATCCTGTATACCCGCTTCTGTAAATTGTTGTGCAACAGTGTATACACCTTTGCCTTGCTCTCCTACTGGATCCTTACTACCACTTATCAATAATATAGGTAAGTCTTTTTTTGTTTTTGCTATCTCTTTTTTACGATTTAACGACATAAAACCTGTTGTTAAATCGACAAAAAATTGATGTGTTGGAATAAAGCCGCAATACGGATCATCGATATATTTTTGCACCTCGCCCTCTGCTGAACATAACCAATCATACGCAGTCTTCGAATTTGGGAACTGTTTATTAAAGCTACCAAAGCTCAGCTTATTTAACAATTTACTCTCCGTCTCTTTACCAAGCTGTTTGGCTAATACTTTTGCTACTAAATTCCCCATCGTATGCAATGCTGTAACATTCCCTGTTCCACAAAGAATCACATGATCCACTTGATCGCTGTACAATTGTATATATCTTCGAGTAATGAACGATCCCATACTATGACCAAATAAAATCAAAGGTACATCTGCAAATTGTTCATGCAATAATGTTACTACTTCATGTGCATCCTCTACGACACGATCAAATCCATTTTGTTCAGCAAAAAATCCTAATGTACCATTATAGGCTACTGTTTCTCCATGCCCTCGGTGATCATGCATTGTCACTGCATAGCCCGCTTCGTTTAGGCTATTGGCAAATTTAACATAACGTCCACTATGCTCCGCCATACCATGTAGAATATGAATATGACCAATACATGGCTTCGTTGGCTTTAATGTTCGAGTAAACAGAAAATGGCCATCTGACATTTCAATATAGCGCATTGCCTACACTCCTTCCTCCGCAAAATTTGTTGCATCTAAAATAGCTTGCTCTAGTTGAGCTACATAAGTACTTCTTTGTGACTCTGTATAGTTAAAATGTTGTTGCATAACTTGAATGACTTGCTTTTTATAACGTTTTACCGCATCAATATCGAAGTATAATAAGCCTGTTCGACGAATAAAGAAATCACTTGGTGTGTACACCATTTCCGCTTCTATTCCATAAAGTAGCATTGCATGTAGAGCAAGGGGCATCGTACTGCCATGTTCATGTAAATATTTTACCTGGTTATATAAAGCATCAACATTCGTGCCATATTTTTGTACAAGCTGTTTTGCTTCATCATAATTTAGACCATACTGCACGCCCTCTTTAGCTTTATACGTACTATAATCAGTGAAATTGATGGCATTAATGCCTTTTGCACCAGAAAGTGATAACTCACGTGTTACACATGGACTTGCGTGCTTATATTTATGGGTTTTCACAATTTTATCAACGATTGTTTCTGCCATTTGACGGTAGCCCGTTAGTTTGCCACCCGCAATCGTCATTAGTCCACTTGGAGCCGTCCATAGTTCATCTTTGCGTGAAATTTCGGATGGATCTTTCCCTTTTTCAAAAATAAGTGGACGCACACCTGCCCACGACGATTCAATCGTATCTCTTGAAATATTTGCAGTTGGAAAGACAGTTCTTGCAGCAGCAATTAAATAATCAACATCCTCTTTGGTAGCGACAGGATGTACAGGGTCTCCCTCGTAAACTGTATCTGTTGTCCCTACATAGGCTTTACCATCACGTGGAATTGCAAAGGCCATACGCCCATCCACTATATCAAAGTACACTGCTTGCCGTAATGGAAAATCCTTTTGATCAAGGACAATATGGACCCCTTTTGTGAGACGCAATTGTTTTTTATCTACTACTTTATCCTTTTGGCGTACCTCATCTACCCAAGGTCCAGTAGCATTGACGATTTGCGCAGCATGTACTTCGATCATTTTCCCTGTAACATGATCCTTCACTTGTACCCCAACAAGCTTTTTCTTCTCATATAAAAATTCTGTCATCTCCGCATAATTTAAACAAAGCGCGCCGTATTCCACAGCTTTTTTCAGCACTTCAATTGTCAGACGGGCATCATCTGTACGATATTCAACGTAATAGCCACCACCAATAAGCTCATCTCGATTGAGTAAAGGCTCGAGCGCTGCCGTTTCCTGAGCGTTTAACATTGTTCTACGCTCATGCTTTTTAACACCTGCTAATCGATCATATACCTTCAGTGCCATTGATGTTGTAAATGGTCCAAGTGAGCCCTTTTTATATAAAGGTAGTAACATTTTTTCAGGCGTTGTCACGTGAACAGCATTGTCATAAACAATTTCACGTTCACGCCCAACCTCAGCAACTACACCTACATCAAGTTGCTTTAAATAACGAAGTCCACCATGAATAAGCTTTGTTGAACGGCTTGATGTGCCAGCAGAAAAATCCTGCTTCTCAATCAAAGCGACTGATAACCCTCTAGATGCTGCATCAAGTGCAATGCCAGCACCAGTGATGCCACCACCAATGACTAAAACGTCAAAACTATATTGCTCTAAAAACTGCATAATTTTAGGACGATGCTCAAATGAAAACATACTCTTCTCCCCCATTAGCTCTAATTTGAAAATACGTGTATGCCAGCCTGTATAACTAGCAATAACTTTATGCATAGAAACTTTAACTTCATTTGTATTATGTTCTAATTGCCTTTTATGCAGCATGGACTGTTCATGTTGCTCTTGATTGTTCTTATAATAAATTGTTAGGCTTACAACTACATTACCCGTTTAAACATTTTTTCCACTTCATAAGTTGTAAAATGAATAAGTACTGGACGTCCGTGTGGGCATGTAAACGGATTGTCTGCATTGCGTAAATCTTGCAGTAACGTATCCATTTGCTCTTTCGTTAAATAATGATTGGCCTTTATTGACTTTTTACAGCTCATCATAATCGCTGCCGCCTCACGTAATTTTTTGACGTCTGCTTTTTTGGTTGTCAGCACCTGTTCAATTAAGTCCTCAATAATTTCCTGTTCTTTTCCCTTAGGGAACCAGCTAGGATGCTCTCTCACGACAAATGAAGCCTGTCCAAATTCCTCTAAAAATACGCCAACAGCTTCTAATTCCTGTCTATTTTCTCTTAATATAAGAGCCTCGTCAGCAGCATAATGGAAGGTCAATGGAAGCAATAAAGCCTGACGCTCATTTGGGTTCACCTGACCGACCTTTTCACGGAAAAATTCATATTTGATACGCTCTTGAGCGGCGTGCTGATCAATTAAATAAAAGCCATCCTCCATTTGTGCAACAATATACGTGCCGTGAATTTGCCCTACCACTTCAAGCGCAGGGAATGGTTCTTTAGCTGGCTCATCCTCTAGATTTTCCACTGGCTCCTCTAGCTTCACTTCTTCAGGATAATTTACTTCTTCAGGATGATTTACTTCTATCACTGGTGTCGGTTGCCAGCTATCTTCAATATCGGTAGGAACGGATTTAGGTTCTGGCACTATAGGCTCTAATGTATTCGACTCCTGAACAGTTTGCACATCATAAAGCTTTTCTACAATGGCATTCATTTTCTCCACATCAAGCTTTGGTGCTGGTTTCCATATATTTAACTGCTCCGTCGCAGGCTTTACCACTTTCTCCTTCTTTTCCATTAGTGGTACTCGAATAACATGGCGGATTTTCTCACGTATCGTTTCCTCAATAAGCTTAAGAAGCTCATGCTCTTTACTTAAACGTACTTGATGTTTGGCAGGATGGACATTGACATCTGTTAAATAAGGATCTCCCTCTATATAGAGCGCGACAATTGGAAAACGTTCAATGGGCAAATACGTATGATAGGCGTCTACAATCGCTTTTTGTACTAAATAATGTTTCACCCAGCGACCATTTACAAACAACGACATATAGTTTTTCGAAGCACGAGTCACCTCGGGTAATGATACGAAGCCAGAAATTTTATAATCATGTGACTCTCCATTGAATGCCACCATTTTCTTAGCATTATGCACACCGTAAATGGCAGCTAATACTTGTTGTACGTCACCTCGTCCATTTGTTTGTAACAATTGCTGGCCGTTATGCAGTAATCTAAACGCAATTTGTGGATTTCCGAGTGCAAGACGGTTCATCAAATCAATGGTATGTCCGAGCTCGGTCTGTATTGTTTTCATATATTTTAAGCGAGCAGGTGTATTGAAAAATAGCTGTGCCACTGTAATATCTGTTCCCTTGCGCAAAGGGCCAGGTTTATGTGTAGCAACATGCCCACCCTCAAGCTCTAAATACGTTCCTGATTCACCATTAGATGTAATGAGTGTCATTTTTGATACCGATGCAATAGAAGCTAATGCCTCACCACGGAAGCCAAGTGTACGAATTCGAAATAAATCATGCTCCTGATGAATTTTACTTGTCGCATGGCGAGAGTATGATATTAATGCATCCTCTTCATCCATACCACTACCATTATCAATTACTTGAATTGAAGTGAGGCCCGCTTCTAGTAAAAAAACATCAATGGACGTACTTCCTGCATCAATGGCGTTTTCAACAAGCTCTTTAACTACAGAGGCTGGTCTTTCAACTACTTCGCCTGCCGCGATTTTATTGGACAGCCACTCGTCCATAATTTGTATTTTTCCCATAGCGCATCACTCCTTTACTTTTTTGCGTTTATTAGTTGCTGCTGTAGTTCGTATAAAATATTCATCGCTTGCATTGGTGAAGTGCCCAGAATATTTACTTTTTCTAGGTTTTTAAGCACCTCAGACTCTGCTGGAGAAATTGGTTCTTCTTCCATAAATAGTGACATTTGCATTGGCTTTTCAGTGACCTGCATTGGCTTTTCAGCAATCTCCTGTGACACAGTCACTTCTTTTCCAGCCTCGAAGTTTTCAAGTAGCACTTGTGCTCTTGTTAAAATTTCCTCTGGCAATTGTGCAAGCTGTGCTACATGAATTCCGTAAGATTTATCGGCAGCTCCCTTTTTCACCTTATGCAAAAAGACAACCGTGCCATTTTTTTCAGTAGCAGATACGTGTACATTTTGCAGTCGGGAAAGCTCCTTTTCGAGTGCCGTTAATTCATGATAGTGAGTTGAAAACAGTGTATTTGCCCCAATTTTGTCATGGATGTATTCCATCATGGATTGCGCAAGACTCATGCCATCATAAGTAGAAGTCCCTCGACCAATTTCGTCAAACAGCATTAAACTATTTCTTGTAGCATGCGTAATCGCGTGCTGAGATTCTAACATCTCCACCATAAATGTTGATTGTCCCGCAGCTAAATCATCCGCTGCACCGATGCGTGTAAAGATCTGATCTGTAATTGGTAATCTAGCTTTTTCAGCAGGCACATAGCAGCCCATTTGTGCCATCACAACAATTAGTGCAACCTGACGCATATACGTACTTTTACCGGACATATTCGGACCTGTAATAAGCATCATATTATTATTTTCCTCAAGTACACAATCGTTTGGTACATACATTTGCTTATTGAGCATTTTCTCAACAACCGGATGACGCCCTTCAATAATTTCTAGTGAACGTCCGCCATGAAACTCAGGCTTCGTAAAACGATATTTCTCTGAAACACTTGCAAAGCTTAATAGTACATCTAGCTCACTAATGCTTGCCGCTAACGCTTGGACACGTGGAATAAACGCCTTTAATTCATCACGTATTGTCACAAATAAGTTATACTCTAATGTTAAACTTTCTTCCTCGGCATTTAAAATTAATGCTTCTTTTTCCTTAAGCTCTTGAGTAATGTAACGCTCAGCATTGGCCAAAGTTTGTTTACGTTCATAACGTGTTAAATCAGCTAAATGGATATTAGATTTCGTAATTTCAATATAGTAGCCAAAAATTCGATTGTAGCCGATTTTTAAGTTTTTAATGCCTGTTTTTATCCGTTCCTCTTGCTCTAGCTGCGCAATCCAATCCTTCCCATTACGAGAAGCATAACGTAGTTCATCCAAGCGCTCATCATAGCCATCTCGAATGACGTCACCCTCTTTAATCGTAATTGGAGGATTGTCTGTAATAGCACGAGCTAATAGTGCCTCTACATCCGCACACGTATCAAGTGCAGCGCCTAGCTTTTGCAACGTTTCTTTATTGGCACCAAGTAATTGCTGCTGAATGGCAGGTACTTGACGTAATGAATCACGTAGCTGTGCTAAATCACGTCCACCAACATTACCAAAAGCTACACGTCCAGCCAAACGCTCTAAATCATATACTTGTTTTAAAGAGGCTTGAAGTTCCGTTCTTACAAAATACTCCTCCAATAAATCAGTGACGTTTGCAAGTCTCGCTTCAATCGCAGAACGTGAAGCAAGAGGTTGGTGTAACCATTGCTTTAACTTTCGCCCTCCCATTGCAGTCACAGTATCATCTAGCAACCATAAGAGTGTGCCCTTTTGATCGCCTCCGCGAATAGATTGAATAAGCTCTAAATTACGTTTTGAACTAGAGTCAATACGTAAATAATTTTTCATTTCATTGTAAGTAAATGCTTGAATATGTGATAATGAACGCATTTGCGTTTTATCAATATAAGCTAGCAAACGAAGGCAAGCAATCTGTAAATCATTTGGCACCGCTTCTAAATAATGTGCAGCTTGATCCATTGTCATTTCATCTGTTCCAATAGAAAGAACAATACCTGCATTTACTGCATGCTCTGCTAATAGAAGTTGCAAACTTTCCGTGACAATTAATTCACGAATACCATATGCCTGCATTTGCAATAAAAGTGCTTTACCATCACCCTCAATTGAGGAGGCTACTGCTTCACCTGTAGATAAGTCTAAATAAGCGTAGCCATATGTCGTATCGTCGAATTGCTCCGCAGCACCAATAAAATGATTGGTTTTACCATCAAGCGACTTACCTTCCATGATCGTACCCGGTGTAATAAGCTGTACGACTTCTCGCTTCACTACACCCTTTGCTTGCTTTGGATCTTCTGTTTGCTCACAAATTGCAACCTTATAGCCCTTGTGCACAAGAGTTTCAATATAATTTCTTGCCGAATGATGCGGAACACCACACATTGGAATACGCTCTTTTGCACCCGCATCTCGGCTCGTTAATGTAATTTCTAAAAGTTGAGAAGCATTAATAGCGTCCTCAAAAAACATCTCGTAAAAATCGCCTAATCTAAAAAATAAAAAGGCATCCTTGTAATCTTCCTTTACCTGCAAATACTGTTGCATCATTGGTGTATATGTTGTCATTTTAAAATTTACCTCGCTCTAACCATATAGATATTTTTATTATAACAAAAGATACATGCGAAACGCTTAAATCACCTTTTTTAAGATGCTAGCGCTTCGCATGTATAAAATCTTTAGTATTATCTTGGTCTTTCATCAGGAAACGATGAGGACTCTAAAACATACCTACCTTCTTCACTTGAGCTAGAAGATGAGCTGGAACTGGAGCTAGATGAAGACGAGGATGAGCTCTCATCAAAGTTCCATTCCTCTTCGAAATCTAGTGGATGTACACTAATGCAAATCGTCGTTTCTCCCATTACCTCTACAACGAGTTCACGTTCTACTACGATTTCAAACTTCGTACCACATGGAGAAATGATTGCCTCTATGCAGTTTGGCTCTTGAATGACACGTACACGAACATCATCACCAGCACTCACTTCGCCTTCTCTAAAAGAAAGCTTCACTTTGTCTTTATAGTGCACCGTTTCAGAAAACACTGCTGTTTTCGAATGACTACTATAGGCATACCATACATTGACATCAAATTTCCCTGATACTTCTACAAATTTACCGACTTTTTTCGCGGAGCAAGTATGATTGATGACCCAGCAACCGAGAATACTTGTCGGTTTATTCGATGGACTTAATGTTACACGTTCTTCCGTTCTCTTCTTCCCTTTGGCAACTACTGCTCTCGTCACGATTTGTCGTAAACGTTTCAGCGCAATTCCTCCTTTGACTCTTTTCACTCCATCATATGCAGGTAGCGCCTATTGGGTGAACATATATTTTTATAGAATCAAATTACTGACTTTTTCATACTATGTTGTCTGAATTGCGCTAATTTCCACGAGTATTGGGATGTTTGGACACACCCGCTGAAAGAAGTTAAACACATAAAAATAGCCCGAATGCTGTCATTCGAGCTATTACTTCTATTATTTTTATGAGCAGCTACCTGGTCTTGAATTTGCTACTTGTGAGCCAGTTTCTCCATAAAGTAAATCCCCACCAGTTGAACGAATAATCTCATTTGTCACATTGTTAGCAATTGTGTTCGACACTAATTGCAATAAATCGTTTACATCACCTTGAGATTCTTTAAATTGTTGAACTACTGGGATTGCATTGATTTCTTCTTCGATTTTTTCGATTTTATCTTCAATTAATTTAAGCGCTTTTTCTTTTCCTAAGTGTTGGAAGTTAACAGCTTGTTTTTGTAGGCTTTTTAGACTCGCAATACGTTCACGTACTAATTGATTTTCATTAATTTGTGCTTCAGCCTTTTTGAAAAATTCAACTTCTGGCGTATTGGCAATCATATGCGCAATTTCGTGTGACTTCTTGATTAAATCATCTTTTGTATATAGTACTTGTGACATTTACGCTTCCACCTTTTCATTTTTTACTACTTCTACGAACTCACCACTTAGAGAATAAGAAGTAGCCTCAACTATTTTTACTTTCACTAATTGACCAATTAGATCTGCTGGCGCTTTAAAGTTTACAAGACGATTTTTACGCGTATAGCCAGCTAACACATCCTCGCGTTTTTTACTTGTACCTTCGACTAAGACTTCTACTATTTCACCCTTCAAGCCCTCTAATGCTTTGCGAGAGTATTCCCCTACAACCTCATTTAAACGGTGAAGACGTTCTTTTTTCACTTCTTCAGGTACATTATCCACCATTTTGGCGGCAGGTGTACCTTCACGAGGAGAATAAATATAAGTAAAGGCCATTTCAAAGCCTACTTCACGGTACAAGGATAATGTCTCCTCAAATTGCTCCTCTGTCTCATTAGGGTAGCCTACGATAATATCAGTCGTTAGTGTTACTTCCGGAATAGCCGCTTTAATTTTCGCTACTAATCCAAGGAAATGCTCACGTGTATACTTACGCGCCATAATTTTAAGCACATCATTTGAACCAGATTGTACTGGTAAATGAATATGTTCAACTAAATTACCACGTTGTGCAAGAACTTCGATTAAATGATCATCGAAGTCACGTGGATGACTCGTTGTAAAACGAATGCGTGGAATATCAATTTTTCGTAATTCATCCATTAAATCACCAAGTCGATATTCAATATCCTCAAAATCCTTACCGTAAGCGTTGACATTTTGCCCCAGCAACATAATTTCTTTATAACCCGCAGCCGCTAGTTCACGAACTTCAGCAATAATTTCCTCTGGACGACGACTACGCTCCTTACCACGCGTATAAGGTACAATACAATACGTACAGAATTTATCACAGCCGTACATAATATTTACCCAAGCTTTGATGGAGCCAAGACGTTTTTTCGGCAGATTCTCAATAACATCGCCTTCTTTAGACCAAACCTCAATGACCATTTCCTTAGACATATATGCTTCTTTTAAAATGTTCGGTAAACGGTGAATATTATGTGTACCAAACACCATATCGATATGTGGATAACTTCTTAAAATTTTATTGACAACGGATTCTTCCTGTGACATACAGCCACAAACCCCGATCAGCATTTCTGGATTTTTACGTTTATATTTTAGTAGGAAGCCCAGTTCTCCAAATACTTTGTTTTCTGCATTTTCACGGATAGCACACGTATTCAGTAGCACTACATCAGCTTCATCAATTACATCTGTAGGCGTATAACCTAGCTGCATAAAAATCCCAGCCATAACTTCCGTATCGTGCTCATTCATTTGGCAGCCATACGTACGAATATAAAAAGTACGTCCCGTGCCCATACCTGCAAACTCTTCTGCAATGTTAAAGTCCTTATGGTACTTAACTTCTTCTTTCCCACGTTTTTTAGCATCTTTTAATGAAGGTGCCGTAAAGACCGTTTCAAAATATTTACTATAATCCTTTTCAGGCTTATCTTCTTTTTTTGGTTGATTGACTTGTTGATTTGCTAAGCGTTGTTCTTCATTCATCGCAATCAGGTAACTCCTTTCAAACGAATTCCATACATTTGAATTCCCATTTTACTATTATACTTAATAATTGCAACATCCTACAAGGTTTGCGTACTAAATGTCGCGGTTTAGACTTAATTACTCTTAGCTACCTTACTTTTCCAAATATCGATACTTCCCCAAAAAGAATAGGACACCTTTGATAAGATTCTGTATCAAAGGGTGTCCCTGCACTTGGCTCGACCTTATTTGTAGTACTTTTTATATTTTAGATTCAAATAATAATTATATAGTTTTAGCTTTGTCCATCGTTTTATGTTCATATCTTCTCTAAAATATAAGGAATTCGAATATTCGCCCTTTTTTATTAATCGCTTAGCTTCTATTTTCAGTTTTTCATTTTTTAAACCTTTAAATAGCATCCTTTTTGGAATAAGTGACCACAAATGCTTTGTCTGTACATACGTTAGCTTTTGATTTTCATTGAATACATAATCATTAGCGACATACTGCATTAAATTATGACCACTCGCTGTCACGAAATAGCTAGAAGCGCCAGATCGTAAGTTCATTTCAAATATTTTATATTGCCCGTCACGAACATCTAGTTTCATGTCAAAATTGGCAAATCCATTATAGCCGATGTCTTCTAAAAAATAACGTATTTTGTCCATTAGCTGTTCATCGAAATCCGTCATAATCGCCAAAGAATTGCCAATATTTTGTGGTGAAGGATCTTCGAGAAGCTTGTTACCTAAACACATCAATTTAACTTTCTTATCCTTCCCTACGTAAACATCTAATACACGAATATAGGAATCATCACCTGGAATAAATTCTTGAAAAATTAAAGAATCTTTATACGTAGAGCTATAAATATTTTTAATAATCTGTTGCTGCTCTTCTTTATTTTTTACAAGAAATACTTTTTTCTTCTCAGGGAAGGAACAACTCGTATATTCGACTGCATTGGATGGTTTAATAATCATCGGATAATCGAATGGTACATCACTTATTGCATGATGCTCCTTTGTCACTACCACTGTTTTTGGATATTTAATATTATATAAATCACAACACTTATAAAACTCTTCCTTTGTTCGAATCCGCCTCATTAAATCCTCATCTATATATGGCAAAATAAAATATTGTTGTAGCGTCTGTTTATTGATAATGATAAGCTCCGCATAGTAACAATTACTTGCAAGTAAAATCAATTTCTTATTTTTGAACTGCTTTGCGATGTGGATTAAAGCTTGTACAAAATAAGCTGGTTCATCTAAACGGTCCACAGATTGAAAGTCGATGATTTGACTATTTTGAGTTGCTATTCCTCGTGCCCCACCTAGTAAGAGCGATCGAATGTTTTTGGTTTTCAAAGCTGGTTCTAAGACAAGGCTTTTTATTCGATACGCTTCGTAAAAGGAGCGGGCTACCCCATATGCATTGTGGCCCGATTGTATGATAACTGGCAAAAAAGTTTGATCTACTGTTATTGACAATTTACTCGCCTCTCATTTTAAAAATGAATTTAATCATATGTATGCAATCTGTCTTGTACTTATGTAACTAATACGATTAAATTAATGAAAGGCACTGAAACAAAAATGAATTTCCTAAGAAACCTCATTTTTGTTTCAGTGCCTATATATTTATAAACAACAGTGTGTGCTATATCTCAATTACTTTTCTCATACGCTGTTCAAAGACGACAATCGATTGAACACCAAAGCTCTTAAGCAAATTTGCATTGGCAAATGTATACTTACCTAAATCGTCTGGGAAATGCGCATCTGAGGAAACTGTAAAGGCTACATCATGGTCAATTAAAATTTGCAAAAAACGGGGTCCGGGGCACATTTCCTTTACTGGATAGCGATAATATAAGCCAGCATTTATTTCAGTGGCAGTTTGTGTTGTCACAAGTGCCTTTGCGATTCTTTCATACCAAGTATCAAGAAAAACCGTATCCTCCACTTGATAGTCAAATACTTTAAAGTTGTCCAAATGTGCCACAAAATCAAACATATTCGAGAGGATCATTTTTTCTACTGTAGCAAAAAATCGAGCAAAGTTTCCCTGTAAAGTTGCGTCATCCATGTCCTCAAATATGTATTGTGTTTGAGGGTTATCAAAGCCCCAGCCATCCACAAAATGGACAGATCCGATGACATAATCCCATGGATATCCTTCTAGCAATGCTGCTAATTCTTCCTCACCACCGACAAAATAATCTGCCTCGATGCCAAGCTTTAAGGAGATACCATGATGACTCCATTTCTCTTTTGCTTGATTAATAGCTGACACAAAATCATCCATGTTTTCCGTCATCACACGATCAAGCCAGTAGCGCTGAGCTCTACCAACTTCATTGTCATCTAACTGCATATAACGCTCAAAGTATGCTCGCGTCTCCTTGAAACGATATAGATGGTCCACAATTCCAACCTCGCGCAAACCGAGCTGCTTTGCTTGTTGTAAATATAAATCTAACCATTCCTCACTAAAACAGCCATTCTGTAATCGCTTTGATAGCTGCTGCATTTGCAACTCTATAAACGCTTTAGAACCTTTAGCTATTCCTTCATCTTCATTAAAAAATCTAATTGCCTGAGAAGTACGCTCTAGCCAACGAAATGAATATGGGCCCTCCTCTAAATGTACATGATAATCAATCATCAGCCTTTCCCTCCATTGCATACCGTCCACTTTTCCTCATACACTTGCCACTCCAATGGGCAAGCTATATCACAAAGAATTTCCGAACACTCTTCTATGTGACATATTTGATAAAAGGACGTACCATTTATTTTAGATGCATCCGCTAATAAAAAGTTCACCTTGCTACGGTCACGCATTTTTTTAGAAATTAACGATTCATCCAAATCATAATCGTATACGATGCCTTCACTTATACCACCACACGATATAAATGCTTTATCAAAATTCATATTCCCTAATAACTCCAACGTCATTGCTCCTGTTATTGAGGATTGCCTTGGATTTGTCGTTCCTCCAAGTAATATGACCTTCCCAGTCATCCGCCGCTCTTCAATAGCCAAATTAAATTGTACAGCTGCAGCGATCGAATTGGTTACGACAGTTATATCATTGACTGCCAATAAAAAATCTGCAATATGCACCGTCGTTGTACCTGTATCAACCGCAATTGTATCCCCGTCACATATACGTCTAGCAGCTAAACGAGCTATATTGCGTTTAGCCTCTTTTTGCATTTGAAGCTTCCGCAAAAATGCTGGTTCATTTCTAACGTTCGTATACTTTACAGCTCCTCCATGTACTCTCGTTAATAAATGCTGTTGTTCTAGCTCATCAAAATCTCTACGAATCGTTTCTGGTGCCACTTGTAATTCTTCTGCAATATTGGCAACAACAATTTTCCCATCAACCTCTAACTGTTTTAAAATAAATTCGAAACGTTCAATTTTTGCATAGGTCATGATAATGCAATCACATCTTCTTTCGCTACATAACACATATATTTCTTACCCAGCTCAAACGAACGCCCTCGTTGGTGTAGCTGCTCCATCGTAAAGAGACATTCTCCCTCTAAAGTTGTTCGAATAACATTGCCGCTCATTAATGACTGCTTCGCCTCTCCAGTCATACAAACATCCCCTTGTCTCTGATCAAGATGAATGGCTTCTGGTCGAATCGCGAATTTGGAGTATTCTTTTGGCAATGTCTCGCCAATCATTTTCTCTAGAGCTTGACGCGTAAAGACATTGTAATGTCCGATAAAATTAGCGATAAATTCACTTTCAGGGCTTGTATAAATCGCAGTAGGTGTTCCACTTTGTGCTATCATTCCATTATTCATAACAAATATTCTATCTGAAACAGCCATCGCTTCCTCTTGGTCATGCGTCACTAAAATCATCGTGATGCCTAGCTTTTGTTGGATAGATCTTAAGTCAGCTTGAAGTTTCTTACGAATTTGGGCATCGAGTGCACTAAGCGGCTCATCTAACAGCAATACCTTTGGACGTACAATTAAAGCACGAGCAAGGGCAACACGTTGCTGCTGACCGCCAGATAATTCTTTCGGATATGCGTTGGCTTTTTCACTTAAATGCACGATCTCAAGCATTTCTTGAACACGTTGGTCCACTTCAGCAATATTTACTTTTTGCATGCGTAAACCAAAGGCTACATTTTCTTTCACCGTCATATTTGGGAATAGTGCATATGATTGAAACACCATACCAACCTGACGATCCTTTGATTGAACACCCATCATATCCTTACCTTCAATGATAATTTTTCCTGCAGATGCATCTGTTAAGCCTGCTAAAATACGTAAAATGGTACTCTTACCACAGCCACTTGGACCTAAAAGAGTTATAAATTCACCTTTTTCAATCTTCATATCTATATTTGATAAAACCGTCGTTAATCCATATTTTTTATGAAGTCCTTCAATCACAATATAACTCATAGATTTGTAGCACCTTTCGATCGTTTCGTTAATGTTGCAATAGCAAACGTTAATAAGCCCATAAGAACGATATAAATCAAGACAACTGCACTAGCAATATGTCCACTTGTATTAAGTTTCTTCATTAAATAAATTTGCACTGTTTCAAAGCGAGAACCCACCACAAGATTAATCAGTACAAACTCTCCAAAAAGAACGGAAAACGATAATAATGCACCAGCAAATAAACCTGGGTAAACAGTAGGTAACAATATTTTGGTAAATGCCTGCAATTTCGATACTCCCAGTAATTGTGCTGCATCTAAAAGCTGCCGTGCATCTACATTTCGCAAACTATTGCGTGTCCCTTGGTAAATGTATGGTAGGATACCGACAACATAGGCTCCTAAAACTACTAAAATCATCGGCACACCAAATTTACTGTAAACACGAATGAGTCCGACTGCTAAAATAATTCCTGGAAATGAATACACCATCACAACAGCCATCTGAATCCATTTTTCGTATTTTGGAAAATACAACACGATCACAAAAATAGCCGGTACGATAACGAGCAATGCAATCACTACAGCACCACTCGACAATAAAACAGAACGTCCAAACGCCTGTATAAATTCTGCATCCTGAAATAATGTAGCAAGCCATTTAAATGTCAATCCTTCTGGCATAATGGTCTTATTCCAATTCGTCGCAAAGGCGTAAAGCATTGTTGCAACAACTGGCAACACTAAATACACCACTAATAGGAGGAAAAATAAATCAGCAAAGCCTCTTTTTTTCACTATAATTTCCTCCTTGTTTTCGAAATGCTCCATTCGCTTAACAGCATTGCCGTCACCATCGTTACTGCTAGTATTACGGCAATAGCACTTGCCAGCTCTGGTTGGGCAAAAATATCTCCCTTAATAAGAGAACCAATACGAATGGCTACTAAATTGTAATTACTGCCAGTTAACGCATAGGCTGAAGCATACGCTCCCATTGCATTGGCAAACAATACGCTAAATGTTCCAACGATCCCAGGAAGCATAACAGGGACCCCAATCTTCATCCAAAACTGCCACGTAGAAGCTCCAAGTAGTGCCGCAGCTTCCTTCCATTGTTGCTGAATTCCATCATAAATTGGGTATAACAGCATTAATGCTAATGGTAGCTGAAAATAAATATAAATCAGTAACAAACCACCCCAGCTATAGAGAGAAAAGGACGATAATGTGCCAATACCCCATTTATCAAATAGCAATGTAAAAAGCCCACTATTGCCAAGTAATACGATAAATGCAAATGCTAACGGAATACCTGAAAAATTTGATGTTAAATTTGTCAGTATTAAAATCTTTTCACGTACTGGTTCAGAAAATCTCATAATCGCATAAACCGCAAATAAGGTAACGATTAAGGCAATGACTGCCGAAATAACGGACAGTGTAATACTATTTGTAAAGCCTTGTAAAATGTAATCATTCGTTAGTACAGATTGATATTGTGCAAGTGTAAAACCATCACTATTTTGAAAGCTTGTGATTAGCATATACAGTAACGGTACTAAGAAAAATAACAAGACAAGTACTAGAAAAGGAGAAAGCCAGGCAACTGTCTGCCGCTTCGAAATCAAAACAATCACTTCTTTCTTTATTTAATAGCGGCCATTTTGATTAACCATTTTTATTAATTAGAAGGCTCATCACCATAACGTGGGGTTGATTTCCGTTCCGGCTGGGCGCTTTCCTGGGGTCGCCCAGCCTCCACTCCAATCAACTAATACAACGTTTTAAAAATGGCATCCCAACTTTTTTAATGATGAGCCAATAAGAGAACTTATTTCTAATAAGGGCTACTCAATTTCCCTGCTGGAAGCTTCCCTAACACGCCTGAATAATGTTGATAATTAAACCTTTTTCAAAGAATGCATCCCTTCTAATAACAGCGGAACCATTTCTTCAGAAGGTTCGATATTTAATAAATGACAGCACAGCGGAGCAATTTGTAACTGTGAGACAATCTCATCCTTAATGCCTGCTTTAACGTGATTCGAAATAACAAACATCGGTACATGACGATCCTCAGCTGTCGTGCCTCCATGATTACCATCACTCGTCATCCCATGATCAGCTGTCACGATCACTTCATAGCCCTGCGCAAGACATTTTGGGATAAATAAAGATAATAAAGCATCCACTGCTAAAACACGATTTCGATATTGTGCCGAGTCAGCTGTAAATTTATGACCATCATCATCTACATTCATCGGATGAATATATAAGAAATCGGGTTGCTTATTATCCATTAGCCAAGCAGCCTCAGCAAATAAATGACTGTCTGGATAGTGATCCTCAAAGTAGAACATGCCATTCTCAATCGGCAATTGAGTATCTAATTGTAACCTGTCCTCCATATGCACAAATGGTGCACGATTGTATAGCTCACTGACCCAATAATAGGCAGCTGCTGCTGTAGACAGACCGTTTTCTTTCGCTAAATGAAATAGACTATTTTGCGTGGATAAACGCACTGTCATATTGCTCGTTACTCCATGTACAATGGGTGGTGTCCCCGTTAAAATCGTTTCATATAAAGGCCTTGATAGTGACGGGACCTCTGAGCAAACCTTGTAGCGTGCTGCAATCTTACGTTCAACTAAATGGTGCATAAATCCCAGATGGGTACAGGCTGTATCAAAGCGAAGTGCATCGACGACAATTAAGACAACTTTATTATTTTCCATGAATTAATACCTGCTCCTGATATAGTTGTGGAATTTGCTTTGTTGTTTCTTCCCATTTCTTTTGGTCTTTTACTGGCTGTGCGTTTTTGTACATTTCCTCAGGCAGTAATAGCTTCTGAACATCTTGAGACAATTGAACCTTGTCACGAATTGGACGAGCATAACCCTTCGCTAAATTTTCTTGCCCTGCATCTGATAAAATGTATTCACGAGCAAGCATTGCTGCATGAGGGTTTTTTGCGTATTTATTAATGATCGTTGCATAGCCTGATGTTACAGAGCCTTCTGATGGAATGACGACATCAAAACGTTTCTCATCAATTTGGTGTCGATAGCCAAGTGAATTAAAATCCCATAGGATGGCTACGTCAATTTCGCCTTTTTCTAAATTCGCTACAGTTGGATCTCCTTTTAAACGCCCTTGTTTTGCTAAATCTGCAAAAAAGTCTATTCCTGGTTGAATATTCGATTCATCGCCACCAAATGCCATTGCAGCTGCTAAAATAGCAAACTGTGCTTGATTCGCTGTTAAAGCATCACCAATGCTGACAGTGTAATCTCCGTTTTTAATGTCCTCCCAAGATTTCGGGGCATTTTTGACGTTGTTTTTATCAGTTAAAAATGAAATGGTTCCAGTATAACCCACGATCCAATGTCCTTCATCATCCTTTGCCCAGTCAGGTATTTCATCCCAATAAGATGTTTTGTACGGTAATGTTAAACCTTTGTCCTTGGCAATCGGCCCAAAAGCAATTCCGACGTCACCTATATCCGCAGTGGCATCATCCTTTTCTGCCTCAAACTTTGCTAGCTCCTCAGCGCTCGACATGTCTGTATCCTTATGCTTGAGGCTATATTCAGTACCAAGATCTCTCCAAGTCTCTACCCAGTTAGCCCATGTATCTGGCATACCGACAGAATTTACAGTTCCTTCTTCTTTTGCTTTTTTCGTGATCTCTTCAAGTGTCAAATCACTTTTCACTTCATTCGAACTAGATGAACCGTCAGAACAAGCTGCCAACATTGAAATTGCTAATGCTCCGATTAGACCTTTCTTCCACAACTTTTGAATTGCCATGAGTTGGAACCTCCATTTGTTTATGTTTGTTTTCATTTGCCTTACAACACTTATGTTAGAAAACAAACATTAAGCAAGTATGGAGGACGTTAAAATATTCAGTAAAAATTATTAAGGAATTATGAAAATCTATGAACAATTATTAATTGAAGGGGGATTGTAAAAGTTTTAGAGGAGTAAGGAGGAATCTAGTTCTGTATGCGCACGTTTATGTAACTTTCCAAGACGTGCACACACTCTAGATTCAGTTTATAAACCAAGAAAATCTGCATATGTATGCGGCTCGTTTTCCTTTAAAATTGTTAAAAATGTAAAGGCAAGCTGTACAACTGACCACCATCTCATATTGTAGGACATCTCAAAGTAGGCAGGTTCTAATGTAAAAACATCCTGAAAAATATCAAGTGGTTCAATTTTTTCATCTTTTAATATCGAGAGAAAACCTAAAAATAACGTATGGTCCTTGACCTCAATCATTTTTCCATCAACTAGTGCATCAATATTTTCTGGTTGCTGAAAATTACATTGTGTCGCAACATACTTTTCTAATTCCTGCGCTCGTTGTCTTTCTTCGCGTTCTCTTTTCTTTGCAATAAAATCAATGACGTTATCCACGTGCATCGCCTCTTCTTTTTTTCTTTTATTGTAGCATTTTTTACAATACTATTGCCCGAACACACTCCCCATTTTTTCCATTTACCAAAACAAAAAGAATGATAGTAGCAAATTTGCCATAATCATTCTTTTCTCAAGGTATTTATTAATTTAAGGCTCGCCATCATAGCGTGGGGTTGATTTCCGTTCCGGCTGGGCGCTTTGTTGCTGCCGCTACGTTAGCACTACGCTTTCGCACAGAGCAAAGCTTCCTGGGGGCGTCCGATGAGCCGCTTCACTCGCGTTGCTCGCTCCAGGGTCTCATCTGTGACGCTGATCCCCAAGGAGTCGCCCAGCCTCCACTCCAATCAACTCATATTCATGGTATACATTTTAATCCAATGTTATATTATTGAACTTCATAGAAGAAGCTTTTTCCGTACCAAAAGGTATAAGTAAATTATCAACAACAAATCCTTCGATCAGTAAATATTTCACCGTATTTTAAATAATTTATCAGGTGTGTTGATTAACCATTTTTATACATCCAAAGAGGCTGATTTCCGCTACGGGCTACTCGCTTTCCTGC
>NZ_LITM01000005.1:120856-129622 GCF_001275675.1 Lysinibacillus sp. FJAT-14745
ATTGGCAAAGTGGTAACGAAAAAATCCTTTTATCGCTCAATAATAAACTTATTTTTTCCTAATCAACACGCCTGATAATTTATATCTGTGCCAAAGCAAAGTAACAGCAGAAACAATTACGCAAAGTCTAAAATGATTGGGATTGTTATAGTTACTTTTCCTCCACCTGTTAAATCATTGCCAATTTGCAATGTGCCACCATGTCTCTGAACAATGGATTGAGCAATATAAAGTCCCATCCCATGGTGATTTCCTGCATTTCTGCTTGGATCTCCGCGATAAAATTGTTTGGTAGCCTCATTTAAATCTCTCGGAGAAAATCCATAGCCGCTATCGGTAACGGTAAACTGAATAAAGTCAGCAGCGCTTTGAACAGTTAATATCACCTTGCCGTTTTCAGGTGTGTGTTCTACAGCATTGGCAATGATATTTAAAATCGCTCGATAGAACTGCTCTTCATCGATCAATATAAGTGCAGGTAGCATTTCCTTTTGGACATCTACTTGAAGCTTTTTTTCCAATGAAAGAGCTCTCATTTGATCTTCTAATTCTGTCATAAATGCATCTGTTTTAACATTCGCTTTTTCACGAACGATATTTTTCTCCATTTTCGATAAATCAATTAGCTCTTTCGTAAATTTTTCTATTTCCATTGTATTTTTCAAAATATAGTCATTATATTCTCTTTGACTATCATCTTGAACAGTATCCTGTAAAAGCTCTGCATTCCCTCGAATAATTGTAAGCGGTGTTTTCAGATCGTGGGCGAGAGCAGAAATTTGTTCTCTACGGGTCTGCTCTATTTCCCATTGCTGTTTTAACGAGTTGTTTAAGGCCTCTTTCATCTGTTCAAGAGAAATCGATATTTCATCTATTTCACGAATTCCTGAATGGTTAATCTTAAAATCCAAATTTTGATTTTGTATTTTTTCAATCGCTTCTTGCAAGCCAAACATTTTTTTCTTAAGACTTCTACCAAAGTGGATAGCAAGCACAGTTGCATAAGATACTATCCCTATAATAAACACTAGAAATTCTAATAGTTGTGGATTAGGCAAATATTTTCTTAAAATTTCTGAACGATACTGAGGTACTAAATAATATCGTAATATACAAATCTCATTTTCTCGCTCTATCAACGAGTAAAATTGGGAACCATTTGAAGTTTCTCCTTTTTTCATTACATTCCATGCCTTAAAAGCTTCCTTTTCTGAAAGATTCCCTGCAAGATATTGTCCATCTTTAGAAAAAACAGCGTAGTCAACAAGGTCTGGAATAATATCAGCTGTAATAGAACTACTAGACGCAATGCGTTCCTTTGCTAATGAAATCTGAGTTTCTGCATAATTTGCGGGCAAAACGATATTGGCAGAAAAAGTGAATAAAAATATACTAAACAGTAGTACTACTAATAAAATTGTGCCTATACATAGGAAAAAGAGATATCGAAGAAAAAAAGTATGTAAACGTGTTCCTTTATTAGGCTTTATTGTCTCCATTTATATCCGATCCCCCATACAGTGTCAATGGCGTCAACATTAAAGGCATGTAGCTTTGAGCGAATATTTTTAATATGCTCCGTAATAGCCGTACTGTCACTCTTCCCATCGAAACCAAAAATCGTTTCATAAATCTTTTCTTTAGAAAACACTTGTCCTCGATTTCGAGCTAGAAATTCGCATATTTCATATTCGCTTTTTGTCAGCATTACCTTCTCTTCATTTACAAACAGCTCTTTGCCCGAGAGATTGAAGTGAACATTATCTACAAAAAGAATACTACGTCTCTCTCTTTTTTCGCGCCTCAAATGTGCATTCACTCTCGCACGTAGCTCTCCAATGCCAAACGGCTTGATAATATAATCATCTGCGCCAAGCCCTAGTCCATACATTAGATCCTCCTCCAATGATTTAGCCGTTAAAAAAAGGATAGGACAATCTACAGCATGACGTATTTGGCCACATAAAGTAAATCCATCAATTTCGGGCATCATCACATCCAATAAAATTATATCGAAGGCACCAAGATCCATTTTACTTACTTCTGTTGCATCAGAGACTGCCGTTACTAAATGCTCGTCTTTTAGTAATGCATTTTTCATCAATACTAAAATACCTTTTTCATCATCTACTGCTAATATTTTCGCCATATTTCTACCCTCATCATTTTCCCTAACCTTCTGTTTTTCTTCCTTCCCATTTCCAAAACCATAAACAAGAAAGAACTAATGCGAGCAATGTCCCGCATACTGAAGTAATAATACCTTCCTGTAGTCCTATTTCCACTGTCGATAAGTCAACCCCTGACGCCTTCATTGCCCATAATGAAACAAAGTGACCACCCCAACCATAAGGTATAAATGACCAAATACCATCACCTAGTCCAGTGAGTAGTAAGGCTACTATTAGTGATCCTACAATACCTAATCCGATTGAGGCACCTTTACCAAAATGAAGACTAACAAAAAAATGTAAAATATATAAAAATGCAAAGCTTACAAATAGAATACATCCAGCTATGAAATAAAATTGATAACCAAAAGTATCTTCATGCAAAAGTTCAATAAAACCAACACTAAAAATACCGAAGGACAGTAATATTGCTCCAAAACTAAATAACAATAACAGTAGCAACTTGCTTAAATAGGCCACTATTTTTGTTTTAGTAGCTGTTAGCATCCCCTGAAAATGTCCTGCATTTGCTTCTTGCTCCGCTGCCATTGCACACACTAATCCAATAATAATTGGAAACCCGCATGCTACTGCTTGAAGATAAGCCGTTACCCTATCATTAAAACCCCATGGTGAATAAGTATAGTATGCTAAAAACATCCCTGAAATAATAATAGGTACAATTAGATGTGTGAGCAAAAATGGCGTTCTTTTTGTTTTAAGAAACTCTGCTCTAAGTAATCTTAACATTACCATACTTTATTTGGCCTCCCTTTTTTGAAACCATCGTGCAGTAAGGAAGCTTATTAAAGCAAACCATGCTAAGGTAACTAATATACCTGGAGCTATAACCCACGTGTTTAATAATGGACTGCCCTCAGGCACCGGCAAACCATTTGGTAAAATCTCTAATGTTGGACATATAAGTCTTGCTGTAATGGCATAAGGAACGCTAAACCAAAAATCCCCATTCGCAAATGCAATCATACCAGCAATGTTGCCGACTAAATTTATTAAAATAGCTATATAAGTTCCTAATTTTGCTGCAAGGAATAAACAAAGTGGAACTTGCCATAAAAACGTTATAAAAATTAACAAGCTACCTGTTAAACTATTTATAAAAGAATAGCTATTGCCAAAAAGTATTCCACCAACAGTAATACCTACAAAGAAAATGAGCGTCGTTAATAATAACCAGGCACTACATGCAAGTATTTTACCAAACCAAATTTTCTGCAGATCGAACGGCATTGCGAGAATACTATGATATTTCAATTTAGCATCTTTTTCCACCACTAATGCACAACATATCGTCAGAGCACCTGGTAAGAGCATTGTATACCACCAATTATAAGCGCCGCTTTGAAAAAACCTTCCTCCCATTAATACTGCAGTTAGTAATATTGCCACAATGGGTGCCAGCCAAACTAATTTAGGAATAAAAGTCTTTTTCCATTTTAATCTTTCAGCCTTCATAATTGAAATCATGTTACATGCCTACCTTTCTATTAGCAGACACGACTTCCATAAATAATGATTCTAATTCCTGGCCTTGCGGGGCAACTCCCTGATAGCCTAATTTTCCTCCCGCTATAATGCCAATTTCATCAACGACCTGCTCTACCTCCGAAAGTATATGGCTAGATAAAATGACTGTAATCCCTTGCTCAGGAAAAGATCGAATCAGTTTTCGAAGCTCTTGAATGCCAATTGGATCAAGACCATTTGTTGGCTCATCAAGAATTAAAAGCTTGGGATAGTTTAATAGCGCAATCGCTATTCCTAGGCGTTGTTTCATCCCTAACGAAAACTGTCCTGCTCGTTTTTTTCCTGTATTAGTCAAGTCCACAATTCTTAATACTTCATCAATACGTGACTGTGGCAATCCGAGGGCAATCGTTCGAACCTTGAGATTTTCTCTTGCCGTTAAATTTTCATAAAGCGGTGGTGTTTCAATTAATACACCAATATCTTGTAGATCACTACGATTCCATTCACGTCCATTAAAAAGTATCTTTCCTGCATTCGGGCGCAGCATCCCCGTAATCATTTTTAACGTTGTTGATTTCCCTGCACCGTTTGGACCGAGTAAACCATAAACAGTATTGCGTGGTATCGTCAACGACAAATCTTCTACAATTTTTTGCCTCTTAAAGCTTTTACTAAGATTTTCTGTTTGTAAAATAATATCTTCCATCTAATAATCATCTTCCTTTCGATGATTATAGTGTAAAAAATGATTATAAGGATTTTATAAGGATATCGAAGATTTTTGTGAGCTTCACTATGAAAATCATTTTGGTCAAGGTTTGTAAATGTTGTAGTGCTTCACTTTTGCACAAACGTCCCTCTTACTGAAGTTTCGTTTTATGATATATGCTTTGAGAATAGTTGATTGGAGTGGAGGCTGGGCGACTCCTCGGGGATCAGCGTCACAGATGAGACCCTGCAGCGAAGCGAAGCGGCTCATCGGACGCCCCCAGGAAAGCGCCCAGCCGGAACGGAAATCAACCCCTCGTTTTGCCGAAGAACCACATTGCACAGTCTTTCAAAAACACGAAAAGCATTTGGAGGAATTCCAAATGCTTTTTGTCGTGCAATATAAAATTTGATTTACATAAATTCTTTCACTAATTCATTAAAATCATTTTCGCTCATTTTAATATCAATATCTGTTAATGGTAGCTCTGAATAGCCTGGTACTTTTTCTTGATATGAAGCTGTTTCAGTATCTTGATAAATAATACCTGTTACTAAACCTTCATGCTCCATCACTGTACGCATTGCCATACCACGGTCAGAATGATCATAGCCCTCAATATCAGCAAGCTTCGTTAAGTTCTCTTTAAACCAATCGTACGTATTCACTTTGTTATACGTAACACAAGGTGAGAATACGTTGATGAATGAGAAGCCTTTATGATTAATGCCTGCTTCAATTAAAGCTGTTAACTCTTTAATATCAGTTGAGAAACCTTGTGCAACAAATGTAGCTCCGCTTGTTAAAGCTACTTCTAACGGTTTTAATGAAGGCTCAATCGCACCACCTGGCGTAGATTTTGTAATAAATCCTGCAGCAGAACGTGGAGATGTTTGCCCTTTTGTTAAACCATAAATTTGGTTATCCATAACAACGTATGTGATGTCAATATTACGACGGATGGCATGAATTGTATGCCCCATACCAATCGCAAAGCCATCACCGTCACCGCCAGAAGCAATAACGTTTAAATCACGATTTGCCATTTTTAAGCCTTGTGCAATCGGTAATGCACGACCATGAATACCATGGAAACCGTAAGAATTAATGTAACCTGAAATACGACCAGAACAGCCTATCCCAGAGATAACAGCTAGTTCGTTTGGTTCAATTCCAACGTTAGCCGCGGCACGTTGAATCGCTGCCTGTACAGAGAAGTCACCACAGCCTGGGCACCAGTTTGGTTTCACTGTATTACGAAAATCCTTAAATGTTGCCATTAGCGAGTCAACTCCTTCACACGATTTTCTAATTCACCTGGCAAGAATGGTGTACCATTATATTTTGTAATAGTCTCGATTTTATCGTGACCACCTACATTCATCTTCATAATATTTGCAAGTTGACCTGTGTAGTTATTTTCTACAACGATTACTTTTTTCGCTTTTGCTACAAGTGGTGCCACCTCAGCAGATGGGAATGGGTGAATTAAACGAATATGTGCATGGTTCACCTTCATACCTTGAGCATTTAATCGTTCTTGTACTTCTTCAATAGCTCCACGTGTTGAGTTAAAGCCCACTAATAAAATATCAGCTTCTTCATGTGGCGCTTTTGAATATACTGGATTATCAAATTTCAATGCTTCTAGCTTACGGAAACGTTTATCCATTTGTACTTGTCGGTTACCAGTTGCTTCAGATGGTTTACCCGTTTCATCATGCTCAACCCCTGTTACATGGTGAATTCCGTTTAATGTACCAGGTAGTACACGCGGTGAAATACCGTCTTCCGTATCTTCATAACGTTTGAAGTATGCTTTATCTGCCGCTTCTTGAATGTCACCTGTAACAATTTTACCGCGACGAATTTCAATTTTATTATAATCGAACGGTTCCACAGATTGTTTACCTAGAGATAATTGCAAGTCCGTCATTAAAATAACTGGTAATTGTAATTCCTCTGCAATGTTAAACGCTTGGATTGTGTCAAAGAATGCTTCCTCCATTGTAGAAGGTGCAATCACTACTTTTGGAATTTCACCATGCGTACCATACAACATCGCCATTAAATCTGATTGCTCTTGTTTTGTTGGTAACCCTGTTGATGGACCACCACGTTGTGTATCGACAACAACTAGTGGCTGCTCTGTCATACCTGAAAGACCAAGTGCTTCCATCATTAATGAAAGACCAGGGCCTGCAGATGCTGTAAAGGAACGAACACCACCAAAGTTTGCTCCAATTGCCATTGTCGCTGCAGCAATTTCGTCTTCTGTTTGAATAACCGTACCACCGAATTTCGGTAATTTTTTAATAAGGTATTCCATAATTTCAGAAGCTGGTGTAATTGGGTAGGCAGCCATAAAGCGTGTCCCAGCCGCAAGTGCTCCAAGTGCTACTGCATCGTTCCCGATCATGAACATACGGCGTTTACCGTCTGCTGGTGCTAAAGCCCATTCACCTACACGATCGCCTAAAAGCTCATTCATTAATTCATGACCGCGTGCAATGGCCTCCATATTTTTCTGAACAACTTCTTCACCTTTTCTTCCAAAAATATCATCTACAACATTTTGGAACACTTCGTCCTCTAAATTCAGCAATGCAGCAGTGGCTCCGATTGCCACCATATTTTTCATCAACGAAGTACCAAGCTCTGCAGCTACCTCTGTAAAAGGTACCGCAAATAATGGCGCTTTTGAATCTTCTGGCTTCACTGGAGTAAATTTTGCATCCGCTAAAATAACGCCTTTTTCTGTTAGTTCTTTATAATTGACGTCGATTGTTTCTTGGTCGAACGCTACTAAAATATCTAAATCATCCGCAATTGAACGCACTTCTGTTGGACGAACTGTAATTTTATTATTCGTATGGCCACCTTTAATTCGAGAAGAGAAATGACGATAACCGTATAGGAAGTAACCTAAACGATTCATTGCCATTGAGAAAATTTCGCCTGTACTTTCAATCCCTTCACCCTGTTGCCCACCGACTTTCCATGAAAGCTGATGTAACATGTCAACAACTCCTTAGATCCAATGTGTATACTATTGTTTTTCCTTCATAAGTTTAACACGAAGAAACGGTCTGCACTATTGTTATTCCCCGATTTAAACGAAAATCAGACCTTTGACTGAAAATCACGTAAAAAAAGTTGTAATTTTCAAACAGCTAAGCAACAAAAACATTTGCTAAATAAAGATGAAAATTTCCAAGGAGTCGGCAGTCTACACTCCAATCAACTTCTATATCAGCTCTAACTTTTCGGTTAAAAGTCATTTAACATGTGAATATGTAAAGCATGAACTACGCAACCTAATCAATTATGCCACGGATATTTACGTCCGGAATCAGCTTTGTGCTTAGGCCTGCAAATTTTTTCTGTGCGAAAGCGCAGCGACAGCAGCAAATTTTTTTTAAGCACAGTGCTAAAGTTGCGGCAGCAGCAGATGTTTTTTGTGCGAAAGCGTAGCGGCAGCAACACGAGGGCCGACACGATGTCGTTCATTTCGGAACGAAAAAAATGCCTTGCAGCTTATTATGTGCAAGGCATTTTACTTCATTACTTTTTATCGAACACGTTTTTCCACAAGAAGCTTTAAAGCTGTACGTTCCTCACCAGCAATTAAAATATCGGCAAACGCCGGTGCGCAAATTAAATCTGTGCCACTTGGCGCTACAAATCCGCGTGCAATGGCCACTGCTTTCACGGCTTGGTTAAGTGCACCTGCCCCAACTGCCTGCATTTCTGCTTGCCCTTTTTCTCTGATTACCGCGACTAATGCACCTGCAACTGAATTTGGATTAGAGCGTGATGATACTTTTAATGAATCCACAATTATTCCTCCCCGTTTCGCGAATAGTGTCTACGCTCAACAACTCATGTCCCCCTTGTTTGGACCTCAAGTTATTGTCGATAGGTCATTTTATGCTCGCCAAGAAGAAAATAGACTATTTTCATTCCTTATATATTAAAACAATCAAAAAAGACTGAAAATTTCTGTTAGAAAGTTACTATGGCAATGAGATTTAGGTGTCATATTAAATAAAGTGGGGCTCCTCAAAACTTGGGGGTGATTTCCGTTCCAGGCTACTCGCTTTGTTGCTGCCGCTTCGCTTTCGCACAGAGCAGAGCTTCCTGTGGGCGAGCGTCTAGCCGCTTCGTTAACACTCCGCTTTCACGCAGATAAACAAATTGCTGTCGGAACGGTGATCAACCCTTCGTTTTGCCGAAGATCCTTATTTTATTTAATAAGATGTTTTATTTCATTAACATAACGGTTTTTTTCAACATAAAAAAACTATTGTGTATTTTTTAAGGCTCTTCACCAAAACATGTGCTTGACTAAGAGCCATACTGAATCCATTCAGCATTGCACTCTAGTAAAATTGT
>NZ_LITM01000005.1:130956-171126 GCF_001275675.1 Lysinibacillus sp. FJAT-14745
CGTACTCTCAACTCTAGCGGATACAGATGTTTTTTTGTATTCTTTTTTAGCAAGAACAGATTTTGGTGTTGAGCCTTTTTTAATACACAATAGTTTCTCTTCTTATGCTTGGAACGGATAATCTTCGTTTATATAAATTCGCTCGCAATGTAAAGCTTTTCCTGTTTTATCATCAATCTCTACAAAGAAACCACTTAACACATCGCGTCCTTTTTTAGGCACTTCAAAACGAGATGGCATGTTTGTTTGGAATTTATAAATGACACTTTCCTTCGTCATCCCTAAAATTTCATCATAAGGGCCTGTCATACCAACATCTGTAATATACGCTGTTCCATTCGGATAAATGCGTGCATCCGCTGTTTGCACATGAGTATGTGTCCCAACGACTGCTGATGCCTTCCCATCTAAATGCCAGCCAAGTGCAATTTTCTCGCTTGTTGCTTCTGCGTGGAAATCAACGAATACAAGCGGTGACGTTTTACGAGCTTCTTCGACTAATTCCTCTGCCATCGCAAAAGGGTCCTCATGAGGCGGTAAAAAGACACGACCATGTAAATTAATGACCGATAATGTGACACCATTTTTCGAAATTTGCACCATTCCTTTACCTGGCGCCTCACTCGAAAAGTTTGCTGGACGGATTAAATAATCCGCATCGTCAATAAAATCAAAAATATCTTTATTATCCCAAGTGTGATTACCCATCGTAATAACATCCACACCCATTTGTAACAAATCATTATAAATATTACGTGTAATGCCACGACCTGCCGCTGCATTTTCTCCGTTCGCAATGACTACATCCACGTTAAATTTTTTCTTTAAACGTGGCAAATATTTCTCCACTGCATCGCGACCAATTGAACCAACGATATCACCAATAAATAGCACTTTCATTTTCAAAACCACTCTTTCTATAATTAGCACCTTTTAGTTTACCATCTATAACTGGTGATTCGCAATTGACCATGCAGCACAAATAAATATTTCCATTAACTACCTCGAATATTTTAAACAAGTCATTGAAGCTTCGTTTAAGAGACTAAATTATATTTATTCCTGTCCCACTTTTCTTGTTATTAAGTTCGTAAATTTACTTTTTACTACATGTATGAGCGTTTTTCTTTGTTGCGCATTTATCACTAACACCATGAGAGTTAGAAATATTAGAATGCCATATAAAAAGATATAGCCCATGAGAGAAACCCATGTAATACTCGGATTAAAAATAAATAATAGTAATTTCATGGTGATTGTTGAGAAAAAGAAAGCGACCATTAATTTTGATATACTCCGCCAAAATCCTTTGATATCTAATTTTAATTTTTTGTGATAATACACATTCATAATTACAACATTACCAACTAACATAGATAATGCTGTTATACATGCTGTTCCCAGTAATCCAAAATATTTAATAGCTGGAATCGATAACACAAGATTTAACAAGGCAATACAGAATAATAGAATTGTTCTAAATTTAACTAAGTTTTTTGCTTTTAATACACTCAATCCTAAATTCTGAATAAGATCAACTGTGAAAGGGATCATAATAATTAATACAATATAATAAACTTCTAGGAACTCTTCTCCGACCCATAACGTAATAAAGTCTTTTCCAAAAAGTATAAATCCCCCAAAAACATAACCAATTATTAAAAACTGAATCGACCCTACTTTTCTAAATAGATGATTAATATGCATTAGACCATCTTCTTGCGTAACGAGTATAGATATTCTAGGCAAATAGAGATTGCCAATAGCTAGTGCCAACGACATAAAAATCATGACAATCTGAATGGCAATCGCATAAGTAGCACCATCTACAGTACCTTTAAAAATACCTAAAAGTAGTTGATCAGTTTGCCAATAGATTTTATCTACAATTACAGTGACAGAAATAAAAAATGCATAAAGACAAATCTCTTTCAGCAAGCTCTTATTACTATTTGTAAATGTAAATTGTACTTTAAGAATTTTTATACAAATTATTGCATCTACTAGGATAAATAAAGCATTATAAACTGCAACAATACCAATCATTGTAACAGAATCGGCACCTTGTAAAAGGAAAATTAGCATCGTAATTGGCTGAATGATCACCTGTATTAAAGATACTATTTTTATAAAAATAAACCGTTCATACGCTTGTAAAATTGAATAAAAAACGCATAATGGAAATTGCACAGCTAAACTAATGGTCATAAAAATAATCATCATTTTTACTTTCTCGATTTGATGATCTGATAAGCTACTACCAAAAATATTGTCGACTTGTGAATATAAAATTGATCCAATTGCAATTGCAATCAAACCAATTAAGATATATAACTTCAGAAAAAATCCATTTAATTCCGCTTCACTGTTTTTATCACCTAGAGCACGATTTCTCGATATATAACGAACAATCGCATTGCCAAATCCTAAATCTAAAATCGAGAAATAGCCAATAATCACCATCATTATTGCATATAAACCATACTCTTCTTGCCCTAGCATGCGAATCATAATTGGTGTAAACGCTATGGAAACAACAAAAGTACAAAAGATAGTTACATAGGAAAAAATTGCAGCAGTTTTGATTTCATTCACTTTCCCCAGTCTCCTATCGAGAGGATTCATGGCGCACAACTTGATTCAAAAATCCTAAAAGATTGATATTATCAAATAGTTGATGCCACTCTAGATCCTGCAAATTTGGCGTCATAAATGGAAAATTGTCTAGTTCATTCTGTGTAAAATTAGCTAGGTCCGCATTCAATTTAAAAAAACGCCCTTCTCTGTGTTTTTCAAATTCACGTAACCAATGATAATCGCTTGTCACAACTTTTAAGCCGAGCGCGCAGTATTCCAATAACTTTGTAGAAGCTTGTACATTGAATGGATATATGTCTGGCATATAGTTAAAACCATAAATGGCTTTTGACGCAATGCTAGGAATTTCAGTATAGGGCATCACTCCAGTGAAAATGATATTGGAATGATTTTTATACTGGGCATATAAATCATCATTCGGCCGGCCTATTAATAGCATACTTTTATGTTTTAGCGTTGTAGTAAAAGGTTGTAGAGCATATTCTAATTCCCTCCCCTTCCCCATAGATCCCACATAGACAAAATCAAATTCTTTCTTTATGTTTTGTATAAAAAATTCCTTGGCAATACCCATATCCCTAATAATTGCAGGCATCTTATCTTTCGTTTGCAAATCACTTTCCACTTTTTCATTCAAAAATACTTTGCCATCTGGGATAATATTGTAATGTCTTTTTAAATAATTTTTGAAAGAAGGAAAGTAGCCAGTAGATAATGAATTATATTCGTGAATCACTTTGACATCTTTAAAATTCCTCCGCATATCCATACCGGGAAATTTCCATAACACATCAAAGTCGTTACTTTTCATTTCTTTTAGTTCGTTATTCGTGATAATTTGGGCATCTATTCCTTCTTGCTCATTAAAATAAGCCTCATATGCATTAATCTCAGGTAAATAGGATTTTTCACTATGCACAAAACTAATTTTCAATGGGTACAACTCCTCTTGTTCGATGCCAACATTTCTACTTTTTGAAACACTTTGATTTGATTGTTTAAGATAGCATATACGTGAATACTGGCGCTGTAGCTGTAACATAACCGGCTCACTACTGTCTGTTGGGCCATCAAAATGTGGTTATGTTTGCTTCAGTACACTTTGAACCGACTATATGACAAATTCTCCTTTATTATAGACCGGAATAATTACGGGAACGGTTTCCATTATTTCATCCTTTCGACCCTTTATCTTGAATGGGCATACCATTGCACATCCCTAAATATAATGTGAATAATAAAGAAGTGGCACCTAGCCCTCCAATACTAATATTGATAGCACCCGAACAAATAAGTAAGAAAAAAGGAACTTGAATCATCGAGCGATTTACTTTATTCTTTATTCCCCTATAAAATGCGATAAACATTATGAAAATATATAACACCATACAAGGAATACCGTATGATAGCATGTAGTCAAAATACGCATTATGTGTACTGCTATTTTCGACACCATATTCTGCTAGTAGATATGGAATACTTTCTTGCCCATATCCCCAAAGTGGCTGTTTTTTTATTAAGGAAATGGCGATTTCCCACAAATCCCCGCGAGAATTCAAGCCTTGTTCTATTCTAAAGAAATCCGCTTCATTTAAAAAATACACACTAATACCTAATATCATGATGAAAAAAACAGTAAATACTATCGTTCCAATTTTCACTCTTCTTCTATAAAAGAAAGTAAGGAGCATTGTGAGACAAAGTGCTAAAAATGCTGTTCTAGAATTGGATAAAAAAAGTGCTGTAAAATTGAGTACACACAAAACTTTAAATAGAAATCCTTTTTTCATAGCAGATAATATGACTGCTACACCTGCTATCGCCCCGAAATAATTAGGATCAAAATAAATCGAATTCACACGCCCATAATACGTATCGTAAATAAAAAAAGAACCATTTACTTTTGTCATAATACCGACAATTGAAAACAAGGAAATGAGATAAATAATGAAACGATCTACTTTTCCAATTACTGTATGTGTTAGCTTCGGTATGATTAAAAAAAACACAACCAGTGACAAACTTGTACTAAACAGTCTTAAAAGACCACCAAGAGAGATTAAACCGTTACTTAAAGATGACAGGAAGCTAGAGAAAAATAGGAAATAGATGAGTAAAATGACGACATTGTTATGGTTTATTACTTGGAATAGTAACTGTTCAAATCGTTCTCTTTCCATGACAAAATGAGTCACAAGTAGTACCAATGCAACCGACAAAATACAAATTAATATTAGGCTATAAATATTGCTATAAATTGTTTTTTCAAAGGATATCAAACTAAGAAACACGATAATTACTAATAAAAAGTATGAAATATGTTCTTTATTAACGAAATAATTCATATATTTCTCCTTACGTAATACGATTCGTATAGGAATAAAAACAATCTACACATTGTCACAAAATAATACTTATTTCTTATTACTGGAATATTGATAATAATAGTGATCACGAGTTAGGGCCATATTATTCATAATGACACCTAATACCTTTGCCCGAGCTGTAGTAAGTAATGTTTTCGCCTTCAACATATCATCTTTTAAGGCAACATCTGTATCTACTACTAATAATGTACCGTCACACTTATGAGCTAAAATTTGAGCATCTGCAATGTGCAGTAAAGGAGGAGCATCGAAAATAATAATGTCATAATCTCGATAGATTTCTTTCATCAAAATATCCATTGTTGTCGAATCTAATAAATCTGTAGGGTTCGGTGGCGTAGGACCACTAACGATGACATCAAGTCCTACAATAAATGATTGCTGTACGACTTCATGTAACTTTTCTTGTCTTGTTAATACAGTAGATAAACCTGACGTATTATACATTTCAAACGTATGGTGAATCGTTGGCTTTCGCATATCTGCATCAACAATGAGCACCCTTTTCCCTTCTTGTGCAAAAACAACAGCAAGATTGGCTGCACTCGTCGATTTCCCTTCCCCTGCCGTTGAGGAGGTCACTAAAATCGTTTTTAAATCTTTATCTGGCAAGGCGAATTTAATATTTGTACGTATAGCTCTGAATTGTTCAGAGCTAATGGAATTTTCATCTAGCACCGTTACTAATTTTCGTGGCATTGTCGTTAATTTTTTCTTTTTTCTTTTTCTCAAAAGTACCAATATTAATCGCTCCTAGCTCCTAAATTATTTTATTGGACTGATATAACCAATTATCGGGAATTCCAAAATTTCTTCCACTTCATGTTCAGATTTAATTTTCTTATTGAAAACTTCTAATAGAAAGGCAATTGCCATGCCTATTAAAAAACCGAATACTCCCCCAATAACCAAATTCAGTAGTTTATTTGGTTTGATAGGAACAGGGTGTTCACTAATTTTTGCTAAAGATAAGATCGTAATATTATCTACACTCATTAATACCGGAATCTCCCGTTTAAACACTTCCGCCAAAGTATTCGCAATTTCTACCGCCCGTTTAGAATCAGAATCCTCTACTTTAACAGAAACGACTTGAGAGTTATTTGCATTCGTCACCGAAATTTGCTTCATTAACTGCTCTGGTGTGCTATTCAAATCAAGCCTTTCAATCACTTTCGTTAAAATAACAGGGCTTTTAATAATGATGCTATACGTATTGATTAATTGTAAATCCATCTCTAATTTCTGCGCCTCAAATTGCGTTTGCTGCCGAGCATCTAGCTTTTGATTAACCAAAATTTGTGTTTCTGACTGATAAACTGGCGTGAGCACAAAGTAATTCATAGCAGCCGCAATCCCTAGCAAAAGAGCAGTAAGACTCAATATAAGAATGAAACGTTTTTTCAATATCTTGATGAAATCAAATAAATTTATTGTTTTCTCCATACACTACCCCTTCAATCCTAAATGTCTAAACCGTCATTTAATCATTTTTAGATAATCACCATTTAATACATATATGAATATTATTTTCTTGTTATTCATTGAACGTGAATAAATTGATTTCTAACAATTTATAAAAACATTATGTAATTATTTAAATATTGTCATATTTTATACAAGGAAATAAAATACACTCGAAATCAAAAAGCTGCGCTAGTCGTATAAAACGAACGGCTAACACAGCTACAATTAGGACCGTATTGTTATACTATATTAAGGGTACCTGGTATTTTTTATAGCAAAGTATTAATATCCATCATTGTACTTAATAAGCTGATCTCAAAATAAACGTATTTAGTAGTCAGTATATTGCTTAATTTTCTAAGTTATACATGCATTGATCAAAAAATAGAACACTAGATTGGATAAACTAATTTTCTAGTTCTTTACTATCAATTCTCTTTTTTCAAAAAATACCTCGTCTTTTTAATTCAACAGGTTCATGCAAAATTAATGGTTGATTATTAATGATTCTTTTATTATTTTCCAATAAAATATCAACTGTATCTAATTCTTTTTTCTTTTCTAAATATCGAAGTCCTTTCTCAAAATGAAAGGGTCTTGTTGTCAAATTATGAACATCAGAGCCATATGTATGTATATAATTTGCTCGAACAAGCTCTAATGAAAATTTTTGAGTTTTTTTTCCGAAATGTCCACTCAGACTTCCAGCTGTAATTTGAGCAAATGCACCATTACGAATAAGGACCTCTAGCCGACTCGGATTCTCAGCAATAGCACGATTCCGTTCTGGATGGGCAATAATAGGTGTATAACCTGCGATTAATAATTTTGTCATCATGTCGTTTGTATAGCTAGGAATTATATTTGACGGTAATTCAATCAGCACATACTTTGAGTTTGCCAACACATGTAGCTGATTATCATGAAGTAGGTTGTCAATATGATTGTGTAATCGAACTTCTTGTCCAGTATGTAATGTTAACGGTATATCGTGATGTTCGATTAATTCACGTAAGTTGTCTAGTTGCTTTACTACGGTTGCATAGTCTACATGAAACTGCGGTTTAAGGGCATGAGAAGTTGATATTATTTCCGTAATTCCCTCTTTTACAGCCTGCTTTAACATTTGTAATGATTCTTCTTCAGTTCTCGGCCCATCATCTACTCCATGTAAAATATGTGTATGCATATCAATCATTACTATCACATCTTTCCCCTGAATTTATCATTAACTCCCTTTCTTTTCTTTATGATAGAAAACTTTCAATCATGACAATTTCACCTAATAAAAAAGGCTTCTCTAGATTTTCATCTAGAGAAGCCTCTAACATTTAACATTATTTTGCGTATTCCACGGCACGTGTTTCACGAATAACCGTTACTTTAATATGACCTGGATAATCAAGTTCTTCTTCAATACGCTTACGTATATCACGCGCTAGGCGATGAGAAGCTAGATCATCAATTTTTTCAGGTTGTACAATAATACGGATTTCACGACCAGCTTGAATCGCAAAGGATTTTTCTACACCATCATAGCTTTCGGAAATTTCCTCTAACTTTTCAAGTCTACGGATATAGTTTTCAAGCGTCTCACTTCGTGCACCTGGACGAGCTGCTGATAACGCATCAGCTGCAGCTACTAATACGGCAATAACAGATGTTGCTTCTGTATCGCCATGGTGAGAAGCAATACTGTTGATAACGACCGGATGTTCTTTGTATTTTGTTGCTAATTCCACACCGATTTCGACGTGGCTACCTTCAACTTCATGATCGATAGCCTTACCAATATCATGTAATAAGCCTGCACGGCGAGCTAATGCTACATCTTCACCAAGTTCAGCAGCGAGTAAGCCTGCTAAATATGCGACCTCAACTGAATGTTTTAGGACGTTTTGTCCATAACTTGTACGATATTTCATGCGGCCTAATATCTTCATTAAATCTGGATGTAAGTTATGAATGCCAATTTCAAATGTTGTTTGCTCACCGGTTTCGCGGATTTGTTCATCCACCTCACGACGAGATTTTTCCACCATTTCCTCAATTCGAGCAGGGTGAATGCGGCCATCCTGTACAAGCTTTTCAAGTGCAAGTCGAGCCGTTTCACGACGAATTGGATCAAAGCCTGATAAAATAACCGCCTCTGGAGTATCATCAATAATTAAATCTATACCTGTTAGCGTTTCCAAAGTTCGGATGTTACGACCTTCACGACCAATAATACGACCTTTCATTTCATCATTTGGCAAGTTCACGACAGATACTGTTGTTTCAGCAACATGATCTGCTGCAAAACGTTGCAGTGCCAGTGATAAAATTTCACGTGCTTTTTTATCTGATTCTTCCTTCGCACGTGTTTCAGCTTCCTTCGTCATCACAGCAATATCAGTTGTTAGCTCTTTTTCTACTTCTCCTAAGATAATAGCTTTTGCTTCATCTCTAGTTAATGCAGAAATTCGTTCTAGCTCTGTCTTTTGCGTGGCAACAAGCTCGTCCACTTTGCTTTCCATCTGTTCAATATGCTGTTGTTTTTCGCTAAGAGCTTGTTCTTTACGCTCTAAGCCTGCTTCTCTCTTATTTAGAGCATCATCTTTGCGATCAAGATTCTCTTCTCTTTGCAATAAACGGTTCTCTTGTTTCTGAAGTTCTGCACGACGTTCACGAATGTCATTTTCTGCTTCAGTACGAAATTTGTGAGTTTCATCTTTGGCTTCAAGTAGTGCTTCTTTCTTTAATGCCTCCGCTTCTCGTTTTCCTTCTTCAACGATTGTTTCAGCGACATGTTTAGCACCAGTGATTTTTGAGTCATTCACTTTTTTCATGTAGATATAGCTAACAGCGGCACCAACGATGAGTCCAAGCAAAGCGGAGATGATAGTAATTCCATCCATATGAACACCTCCTCTTGCTATTTGGGTATTACAGTTTCAGTAGGCGCATACATCAATTTCGCCTTGGCATAAGTATTGCGTCCCGGATTTTAAAATTGTGTTCAAGTCTGCACGAGGGCCGATACGATGTCGGTCATGCGGTAAAGTCACATGACGTGGCGTTTTTACCGTTGCAGATTAGTTAGCCATTTTCGCTGGATACGAAGATTTTAGGCCTACATTCTTATTTTCAGTTCTTTAAAATCCATGACATCTGCCAGGGCCCAATCTTCATTTAATAGGTCTTTAAAGGCCTCTCTAAATGAAGACAGAATGTACTGCCTATTTAAAGTCATAATTCAGAAATTATACATATTTAATTGTATAGCTAGCCTCAAGCTCTGTCAAGGATAGTCGGGCACATGTTCGCCCTTCTAAGAAAAAAAGTCAGTCATATCCATTAAGAGAATTAATTACCTAACACTTTTACACTAACGCTTATTTTAACTTTTTACGTTGAAGCAGTACTTAGGAAGGATTTTTACGAACTAGTTACTTTTGGTGAAATTATCTGGACATTTGCCTTCGCTACTAACTATATGGATCTCCTAATAAATATTATAAAACCACATTACCTAGTATGTGTAAATAAAAAAATGCATTGCTCTCACTATAAAGAGTGGGAACAATGCATTTATATTATTCATCTTCCAGAAGAAGTTTTAATTCCTCATCCATATCTTCCTCTTCATCATGCGCAGCAATTGTGTAAGATGAAGATGCAATACCGTAAGAAGCACGGATTTTATTTGCGATGTCGTCAAGTACTGCTGGATTTTCTTTTAAATACTGTTTAGCATTTTCACGACCTTGACCTAGGCGCTCATCACCGTAAGCATACCAAGAGCCACTTTTTTGAACGATGTCTAGTTCAACACCTAAATCGACTGTTTCGCCCTCTTTTGAAATTCCTTCTCCGTACATAATATCAACTTCAGCTGTACGGAATGGTGGTGCTACTTTGTTTTTCACAATTTTAATTTTTGTACGGTTACCCATAATGTCATTGCCTTGTTTAATAGCTTCTGCACGACGTACTTCTAAGCGAACGGAGCTATAGAATTTAAGTGCACGTCCACCAGGTGTTGTTTCTGGGTTTCCGAACATAACACCAATTTTTTCACGAATTTGGTTAATGAAAATAGCAATCGTTTTTGATTTATTAATAGCACCTGAAAGCTTACGTAAGGCCTGAGACATTAAACGCGCTTGTAAACCAACGTGCGAATCACCCATATCTCCTTCGATTTCCGCTTTTGGAACTAATGCTGCTACTGAGTCAATAACGATGATATCGATAGCACCACTACGTACCAATGCTTCTGCGATTTCAAGCGCCTGTTCTCCTGTATCTGGTTGAGATAATAAAAGCTCATCAATATCGACACCCAATTTTTGTGCATAGATTGGATCTAACGCATGCTCAGCATCGATAAACGCTGCTTGTCCACCATTTGCCTGCACCTCTGCAATGGCATGAAGAGCAACAGTTGTTTTACCTGATGATTCAGGGCCGTATACTTCAATAATACGTCCACGCGGATAACCACCAACACCTAATGCAGCATCAAGTGCTAACGAACCACTTGAAGATGTAGCGATTTCTAAATCTGTCTTTTCGCCAAGTTTCATGATAGAACCTTTGCCAAAATTCTTTTCAATTTGTTTTAACGCCTGTTCTAAGGCTGCTTTACGATCACTCATTCATTTTCCTCCTTTGAAAACTGTTCACTGTTTTTCTCTATCTCTACTATACTTGTTTTTAAGAGAAGACGCAAGAAAAAAGCGAACATTTATTCGTTTTTCTTCAAAATAAAAATTTGGGTAACTTTCCATTACCCAAATTTCTATTTTGAACTATATTTAATAACGTTTTTTAAAGCCTCTTTCTTCCAAAAGCTGCATTAAATAATGACAAGTAAATTTCGCCGCGCGAAGTCGATTTGTATTACGCATACCCGATAAATGAAGTAAATACGTTATCGGTTTTTCATCGCCAATTGCAATACCAATCCAAACCGTTCCTACTGGTTGATGATCATGGGCTGTAGGACCTGCCGCGCCTGTTAATCCAATACCAATATCCGTATCAAACTTTTTACGTACAGCACTAGCCATAGCCGCTGCACATTCACTGCTTACAATTCCATGTGTATTTAATAAATCTTTTGAAATACCAAGTTGCTTAATCTTAGCCTCTTCTGTATACGTAACAACGCCACCAACAAGGGCATCCCCTACACCTGGTATTTCAGCAAGCTCTGACTGAAATAATCCCGCTGTTAAACTTTCTGCTGCAGAAATTGTTAACTTATTATCTAGTAACATTTCTACTGTTTTAGAGGCGAGAGAATCATCATCTATACCGTATTGATAGTCCCCAACAAGTGCTTGAATCTCTGCTACCTTTGCTGTAATAAGCTGCTGCGCTTCTTGCTCCGTTTCTGCTTTAGCAGTTACACGCAATGTAACCTCACCGTCAGAAGCAAGTGGAGCAACAGTTGGGTTTGTTTGCGAATCTAAAATATCTTGGACACGTACTTCAAGCTCCGCCTCTCCAATGCCATAAAAACGCATAACATGCGATTGTATAACCCCTCCAGCATTTAACATCGCACCAAGCTTTGGCTTTGCTTCAAACTGGAACATTGGCTCAAGCTCTTTAGGTGGACCTGGAAGCAACATATACGTACGCCCATCCTTTGTTAATATCATGCCAGGTGCCATACCGTGATGGTTTACAAGCACCTCACTACTTGCTAGTACTAAAGCCTGCTTACGATTATTATCCGTCATTGGACGTCCTCGTTTTGCAAAAAATTGCTCAATATTTGCCAGTGCGATATCATCAAATTCGAGAGATACGTCAAGATGGCGAGCAATCGTTTCCTTTGTTAAATCATCCTTTGTAGGACCAAGCCCACCAGAGAAAATGATTAAATCAGCACGAGTCTCTGCAATGGAAATAGCCTCTTCTAAACGTTGTGCATTATCTCCAACAACAGTGTGATAATACACATTTATCCCTAACTCGGACAACTGACTAGAAATAAATCTTGCATTTGTGTTCGAAATCTGACCAAGCAATAACTCTGAGCCAACTGCAAGAATTTCAGCATTCATGATCCTCAAGACCTCTCTTATTTAGACTCAAGTAAGACACGTCGATTTAGATAGAAATAATCCCATCCAGACCATAGTGTAAAGAACAATGCGATATATAGCATAATTGTATCAAATGGAATACCAATAAGTGTAAAGATTGTATTGTGTAAAAGTGCTGCTCCGATGGCCATAATTTGAGCCCACGTTTTAATTTTACCAAGCTGGTTCGCCGCAACAACTTCTCCTTCACCTGCCAATATTAAACGAAGGCCAGTTACTGCAAACTCACGGCTAATAATAATTATTATGATCCATGCAGGCGCCATTTCAAGCTCTACCATTAAAATAAAAGCTGCTGAAACTAGCAATTTGTCAGCAAGTGGGTCTAAAAATTTCCCAAATGTTGTCACAAGATTATATTTACGTGCATAAAAACCATCCACCCAATCAGTCGTTGAAGCAATAATAAAAATGAGTGCACCTACAAAATGATGAACAGGCATCTCCGCACCGAATAGTGACATTGTTCCCCAGCCAAAATCAAACATCATAACAATGACAAAGAACGGAATAAGTAAGATTCGAGAGATGGTAATTTTATTTGGAATGTTCATTTTTCTAACACCTTTCATGATGAAAGAAAGTAGTCATCATCAGATGACTACTATTCTTTATTGAAATTGATGACGATGTTTTGCGTTACAGTTTGCTGTGCATACGTTAAAGGCTCGTCATTAATGTATACTTTAGCTTGCGTTGAATTACCTAAGCGGATACGTGCGTAATTTTGAGATGTTGCGTCAAATTCTACTACTTCTCCAGCATTATATACACGAGTATCTGTTAGTAATTCTTGTTGCTGTTGGTTACGAATACCGATAAATGTAGGACCAGATACTTCAATACGTATTTTTAATGTATTAGCACCTGTTAACGTATATGAAGTTGTAGCACCATCCGCTTCAACAGTCCCCGCTGAAATCGATTGCTTAACCTCTTCAGTTTTCTTTTCGTCAGGTGTTTCCTGGGCTGAATCTTTTGAATCTGTTGAGTTTTGTTTGTCATTTGTTTGAGCTTTTTTATGCTCTTTTTCTTTATCTTTTTCTGTATCTATTGGTTTTACTTTTGTATCATATTCTATTTCTGATGAAGCTGAATCTTCTGTAACATTTGGTCCTGCACTATTTCTAGACTGCATAAGCACCCAAATTACCACAATAATGACAATGATAAATAAACCAACGATTATTTTGGGCATTGCCTCCATCATTTTAGTAGAAGGGCCCTTTGATACTTTTCTTCTACTTGGACTAGTCGTCATCGATTGACTTACTTGATTGTTTGGAGTACCTGGTAGCTCGCTTTTATACGTTTCTAAAAGTTCCTCTGCGTTCAAATCGACAGCATCAGCATATTGTTTAATAAAAGCTCGTACATAAAACGAACCAGGCATAATCGAATAATTGCCCTCTTCAATACCTATTAAATAACGCTTTTGAATTTTCGTTATTTCTTGTAAATCGTCTAAACTGTAGCCTTTAGCCAGTCTCGCCTCTTTCAGTCGAGTCCCTAATTCTGCCACTAATAACACCTACTTTAACATCAAATTAAAAATTAAATCCTCCAAATGAATTGGATTCGGACATCATATGATTTTTTTCCATTACTTCATACGTAATTTCTTCATCTGGGTGATGACGTAATTCAATAATATAATCAAAATCCTCTATCTTATATTCTGAATGCTGAACAAACATGTCTGGATGCTCGACGACTTTAATGGAAGGCATACTCATCATTTCTCGCACTAGCTGCAAATGCCGCTCATCCGATGAACGACGTGTCACAATGCCATCTAATATAAAAATATTATTGTCACTGAATTCATCACCAGCGAGCTTATTGCGAACAGTCTGCTTAATCATTGTAGATGATAAAAAAATCCATTTTTTATTGGCACATACACTAGCCGCCACGATCGATTCTGTTTTTCCAACACGAGGCATTCCACGTATCCCAATGAGCTTATGACCTTCTTTTTTAAAGAGTTCAGCCATAAAGTCAACTAAAATACCAAGTTCATCTCGTACGAAGCGGAAGGTATTTTTTTCATCTGCATCTCGAGGAATATAATGACCGTGCCTAATAGCTAAACGATCACGGAGTTTAGGTTGTCGAAATTTGGTCACGTTAATATGTTCCATTGTCGAAACAATTGTACGAAAACGCTCAATTGTCTCATCATTGTCTGTATGCACTAACATACCACGTCGATCCTCATCGACACCATTTATCGAAATAATATTGACCCGAAGCATCCCTAAAAGTGAAGCAATATCTCCTAATAATCCAGGGCGATTCACCTGAATTTCATATTCAAAGTACCAATCGCTCAAACACACTCGTTCCCTTCCTATTAGTTAACGTAAAAAATCCTTTATAAGTTCCATCATAGCTGATTTTTTATGTAATGGAAAGTTAGAATACGTGGAATTATGGCGTTATTTTTAAAAACTTACTATTTTTTTTTTGAACATACAAAATAGGCTTACATACGTTCCCTTTTCAATGCAAAAATTCCTTTTTAAACAGAAAAAAAGAGGAGATAGTTCCCCTCTTTTTTTACTGCACATGCTTATCTTGTACAAGTTTAATGACACAATTCGCCAATGCATGTTTTTCATCTTCAGAGGCAACGCTCCATAAATCCGACAGCACTCGCTCTTGTTCATTTTTAGGATCGACATTTGCCGCCAAATATTCCCCAATTTGTACAGCAGCCGATTGAATCATTTTTTTTGGCATGCCGCTTGATTCTGCTTGCATAACATTTTGACCTAAAAACGATGTCCATTTTTGCCAGTTTTCTAAAATGGTCATATGTTCCTCCTCCTTTACACATGTAGTATGTGCAAAAAAGAACATTATATGTACCAGCCACCGTTTAATCGAATTATTTGTCCCGTTACATAATCTGCTTTTCCAGAAAGGTAGAAACGCACCATTTCAGCAACATCCGTTGTTTGTCCAACTAAACCTAACGGAATGTCCTCTAAAATATATTCAAGCTCTTCTTCACATAAATGACTGTTCATCGAGGTATTAATAAAGCCAGGTGCAATGGCATTAACACGAATGCGTGACAGTGCCGCTTCTTTTGCATATGACTTCACAAAAGCATGTTGAGCGCCCTTCACGGTGGCGTAAAGTGCTTCGCCAGCCGATCCAGCCTCTCCCCAAATCGATCCGATAAAAAGTACATAGCTGACATCGTGAGCACGAAGCTTTGATGACAGCAATGCCGTTAGACGCATTGGATTTTGCACATGGACACGCCATAATGCATCCATATCCTCCACCGTAGTATCTTCAAGCAGAGAATAATGCGCTTGCCCATTTGCAAAGACAATCGCTTGCACATTAAAAATTTGCGATGCTAGCAGTTGTGCCCCGGATACTTTCGAAAAATCCCCCTGTACAAGCATAAATTCCTGTGCAGGGAAGTTTTCTGAAAGCGAGTGGTATAAAGTCTGTGCTGCTGTTTCATTGTTTGAAAAGTGTATGTAGATGGACCAACCGTCCTCTGCCAGACTCTGACAAATAGCACGGCCAATCTCACCAGATGCACCTAACACGAGGGCAAACTTTTTCACTATACGCCCTTCTCTGTAGGTAAAATTTTAAAGACAGTTTGTTGAGATTCACCTTGAATTGAAGTAAATGCTTTTTTCAAATCTTCAATCGTTAGTTCCTCTAGTACAGGCACAACATCGAACAAATTCATATCATTAAATGAATAACGTGTAAATTGGTTGGCGATAAATTCAATAGAATTCAGTGCACGTAGGAAGAAACCTATTTTTTTACGCTTCACTCGTTCTAAATCTGCACTTTCAAATTGTGCATCTCCATCATACTTTGCTAATTCTTCCTTAATAGCTTTCTCTAATGCAGCCGGTTCTGTAGAATCTGAGCCAATCATTGCAAAACCAAAGCCATTTTCTAACGTGAAATCAAATGCATACGTTTCATCAATTAAGCCATCTTCATAGACATCCTCATAAAATTTAGATGTACGTCCAAAAATAAGTTCAAGTGCAATTTGAACAGACAGCTCATGTTTTAACATGTCACGACCAGAAAGATTTGTTTCTTTTGCTTTTAAGCCGATATAGACCTTAGGCTTTTGTACATCCATATGCAACTCACGTTCTTTAATAGCAACCTCAGTCGGCTCTTTATCAAAGAAGCGTTGAATTGGTGTTGGTTCAGGGAATTCTTTTTTGTCTTGATTGTCACGAATAAACGTCATCATTTCATTAGGATCTACTGCGCCTATGACAAACAATAACATATTGGACGGATGATAAAATGTATTGTAGCACGTGTATAAATGGTCCGCTGTAATGCCATCAATCGTCTCTATTGTACCAGCGATATCAATTTTTACTGGGTGATTTTGATACATATTTTCGATTGTACCAAAATAGAGGCGCCAATCTGGCTGATCGTCGTACATCGTAATTTCCTGACCAATAATGCCCTTCTCTTTATTGACAGTTGCTTCTGTAAAGTAAGGCTCTTGAACAAAATTTAATAATGTTTCTGTACTGTTATAAATATTGTTCGTCGAAGAAAATAAATACGCTGTACGTGTAAATGATGTAAAGGCATTGGCTGAAGCACCGAATTCACTAAACTTTTGGAAGACATCTCCATCTTCTTTTTCAAACATTTTATGCTCTAAAAAGTGAGCAATGCCATCTGGTACTGTAATGCTATCCGTCTCACCAATCGGCACAAATGTACGATCAACAGAACCGTACTTAGTTGTAAACGTCACAAACGTTTTTGAAAAACCTTTTTTCGGTAAAATATAGACATCTAAGCCATTCTCTAATTTTTCATAATACAATGTTTCATCTAATTGCTTGAATCCAATTGTTTTCATTGTGCGGCTTGCTCCTTTCCACATAAGAAATAGACCGCTTCTAGCTGTACTTGCTTCGCCATTTCAACAATATCTTCCTTGGTTACGGCTTTCCATTTATTTGCCCAAGCTTCAACAGAGAACTCCTCGGGTAAATCTTTATATTGGTCAAAAATTTCTATTTGTCCTCGAGCAGAATCCAATGCTTCTTTTAGCTGATTCGTCAACATTGCCTTTGTTTGCTCTATTTCCAAATCTGTAATATCGCCTGCTTGCATAACAGTAAGTTGTTCCTTAATTAGTGAGAACGCTTTTTCTTCATTCTTTGGTTCAATCCCAGACACAACAAAGACTAAGCCATAATGTGACGCATATGAGCTAGACGCATAGTAAGCTAAACTTTCCTTTTCACGAACATTCATAAATAATTTGGCATGAGGATAACCACCGAACACGCCGTTAAAGATTTGCATTTTAGTGAAATCCGGGTCACCAAATCGTACTGGTGTACTAAAGCCAATATGCAGCTTTCCTTGCTTCATTTCTTGTTGTTCACGTACATAATCGTTTTGTGGATGCTGTTGCGGAAGCACAGCTGGGATTTCTTCAGGCGTACGATCAGTAAATGGTAGCGCTTTTTTTAGTTTCGCTACGATGTCGTCTTCATTGATATCACCCGCGACATAAATGTCAATTTTATCATTAGCAAGCATGGATTGGTATGCTTCAAATAATGATGCAGGGGTTATTTTTTGAATGTCCTCGACAGTTCCGTTAGCAGAAATAGAGGCTGGTTCATTTGGGCGTAAAATTTGTTGAAGACGTTGCTGCGCAAAACGAGATTTATCGTCAAAAATAGACTCAATACGCTGAATGACCGTTTTCTTTTCACGCTCTACAATAGATTCCTTAAATACACCGTTTTCTAAATTCGGTCCAAATATTGCTGTGTGCAATAAACCGAGTACCTCGTTTAAAACACTTGTATTTGCCAAAAAATGATCATTAACGGCTTCTACATTCATCAGTACTGTATGTTCATTACCACGTTTAGATGTGTCAAAATACAACACTGTGCCATACAAGTCATCCAAGAAACCTCGGAATGCAGCTGTTGTCTTATATTTTTCATTACTGTGTTGCAATACATTTGTTAACACAGTGCGTTCAGACGCATTTGTAGCCGTTAATGCTCTTCTCCATTTAATTGAAAAATTCACGGTTTTAAATTGGGTCGTTTGTCGGATATGCAAATTGACACCTTTTGCAAAAGGTATTGTTTTAAACATATATAGAACCCTCCTTATCTTTCTTAATATAACAAAGTACTACACATACTATACATGTCTATTGTCTATAATTGCAAAAAGAATCCAAAGTATGTATATGAAAACTGAAAAATTACTTTTGCTGATTAATTAACCTGTTCATATTAGCAAGTAAAGATTAACCTCTAACCATTATTTTCCCAAACACTTAAAATATGTACAAGGAAAAAGACTGAGCATTTTCGCCCAGTCTTTAGTGTAAATAATTGTCTGTTTTTTAGCGTTTACCCTTAATATAAGGTTGGCCACTAGCTTTTGGTGCACTTGCTTTACCAATAAATCCTGCTAATGCAAAAATAGTTAAGACGTACGGTAAAATTTGTAAGTACACGGCAGGAATATCTTGAATGTAAGGAATTCCGCTTCCTGCAATACTTAACGTTTGCGCTACACCAAAGAATAATGCTGCACCTAATGCACCGATTGGATGCCATTTCCCGAAAATCATTGCGGCAATCGCCATAAAGCCTTGACCCGCAATTGTTGCATGTGAGAAATTAAGTGTAATTGATTGTGCGTATACTGCACCACCAAGACCACCTAATGCACCAGAGATAACAACAGCAATATAGCGCATTCTATTAACATTTACGCCCATCGTATCTGCAGCCATTGGATGTTCACCGACAGCACGTAAACGTAACCCAAATGGTGTTTTATAAATGATAAACCATGCCCCAATAGCTACTGCAAAAGCTAAAATTGACGTACTATAGACATCACGGAATAATAATGGACCAAAGAACGGGATATCCTGTAAATAAGGGATACCAAAACGGTCTATTGATCGGGTAATCATATCTGTTTGACCTTTATCATAAATCATTTTCACTAAGAATACGGATACTGCTAAACCTAATAAGTTAATAGCAACCCCCGATACCGTTTGATCGGCACGGAAGGAAATAGACGCAACTGCATGGAGAAGTGAGAAGATTCCCCCAACAATGACAGCTGCCAGCATTGCCACCCAAACTGTTGCTGTACCAAATGTTGAAGCATATTCTAAGTTGACATAAATACCAACAAATGCACCAACAATCATTAAACCTTCAAGTCCGATGTTTACTACACCAGAACGTTCAGAGAATACGCCGCCGATTGCTGTAAAGATTAAAGGTGTTGCATAAAGAATTGCAGAAGGGATGATGAAATATAACATTTCTAAAAAGCTCATGTTATTGCCCCTCCTTTTTCTTGCTCAATTTTTGTAATGCTACTCGTATGATATAGCCTGATGCTACAAAGAAAATAATTAACGCGATAATAATAGATACAATTTCCTCTGGAATACCCGCAGCATTCGGCATATTTAGCGCTCCGTATTTTAGTGAGCCGAATAATGAAGCCCCAAATACTACCCCTAGTGGTGTATTGGCACCAAGTAAGGCCACGGCGATACCATCGAAACCTATACCAGTAAAGCCTGCTTTAATAGAGGCGTTTCCGAAAGTACCTAGTGCCTCCATAGCACCACCAAGACCAGCAAACATACCTGAGATCGTCATAGCTAAAATAATGTTTTTGTTAACGTTCATACCAGCATAGTCTGCAGCATGCTTATTAAAGCCTACCGCTTTTAGCTCATATCCGCGTGTTGTTTTTTCTAAAATGAACCACATAACTACTACCATTAATAGTGCAACAATGATCCCATAGTGAAGACTTGAATTGTCTGTAAGCTCTCTTAAAAACGGAGAACGTAACGATGCTGAATCATGAATTCGTTCTGTTTTAAAGCTACCGTCAGACAATTTTTTAATCACTGCATTCGCAATATAAAGCGCAGTATAGTTTAACATAATTGTCGCTATAACTTCGTGAACTTTAAATTTCGCTTTTAAGAAACCTGCAATAAAGGCCCATAATGCACCTGCAGCAGCTGCTGCAAGCAATGCTAATGGTAAGTGAATGATTTTAGGTAATTCAAACGCATATCCTACCCAAGCTGCTGCTAGCCAACCTAAGATTAACTGACCTTCAACACCAATGTTGAATAAACCTGTGCGGAAGGCAAATGCTACCGCAAGACCCGCCAATATGTACGGTGTTATTTGACGGATTGTGTTCCCAATTGAATATGAATCTCCAAAAATACCTGTCCAAAGGGCGCTATATCCTTGTACTGGGTCATAGCCGCTGACTACCATTACAATAGCACCAACAATTAAACCGATAATAATAGAGATGATAGGAACGAGTATATTAATGACACGATTTGACATTAGTCGTTCCCCTCCTTCGCATCATTCATGTTATTTTTACTACTTTGTCCTGCCATTAATAGACCAAGTTCTTGTTCTGTCGTTTCTTTTGGATTTAACTCATCAACAATTTGACCATCATAAATAACTGCGATACGGTCCGAAACATTCATGACTTCATCTAATTCAAATGAAATTAACAGTACTGCTTTTCCTTTATCACGTTGCTCGATAAGACGAGAGTGAATAAATTCAATAGCACCTACGTCAAGACCACGTGTTGGTAAAGCAGCGATCAATAAATCTGGATTACGATCAATTTCACGGCCGATAATTGCTTTTTGCTGGTTACCACCTGAAAGGGCACGTGCTGGAGTCATTTCGCCATTACCAGTACGTACATCATATTCCTTAATGATTTGGCGTGCTTTTTCAGATACTTTCTTGTAGTCCATGACAAAGCCTTTAGCGATTGGAGACTGATAATATGTTTGTAGTGCGATATTATGACCTATTGGGAAATCTAATACTAAACCATGCTTATGGCGATCTTGTGGGATATGCCCAACGCCTTCCTCAGTAATTTTTCGAGGTTTCATATTTGTAATATCAGTGCCATTTAATTTAACATGTCCACTTTTTACTTTACGAAGGCCAGTAATGGCTTCGATTAACTCGGATTGTCCGTTACCATCGATACCCGCAATACCAACAATCTCACCTTTGCGTACTTTTAAGTTCAAACCTTTTACTTTATCGATATTACGATAGTCTGTAACAACCAATTTTTCAATTGTAAGTACTTCATCAGTTGGTTTTGCTTCTGTTTTTTCTGTTTTAAATTCGACTTGGCGACCAACCATCATTTCAGCTAGTTGGTTAGGATTTGTTTCAGCAGTTATTACTGTTCCAATCCCTTCCCCTTTTCGGATAATCGTCACACGGTCAGATACTTCCATAATTTCTTTTAGCTTATGGGTAATTAAAATAATGGATTTGCCCTCTGCAATTAAGCGGCGCATTATTTGAATAAGCTCTGTAATCTCCTGTGGTGTTAAAGATGCAGTAGGTTCGTCAAAGATTAAAATTTCTGCACCACGGTATAGTGTTTTTAAAATTTCAACACGCTGTTGCATCCCCACAGTAATATCTTCGATTTTGGCATATGGATCAACATCTAAACCATATTTTTCAGAAAGTGCTTGAACTTTCTTTGCCGCATTTTTAATATTAATAACACCCATTTTTGTAGGCTCAGAACCTAAAATAATATTCTCTGTTACTGTAAAATTTTCCACCAGCATAAAGTGTTGATGGACCATACCAATCCCTAAATCATTGGCCACATTTGGGTTTGTAATTTTAACAGCCTTCCCACGAACTCGAATTTCGCCACCCTCTGGTTGATACAAACCAAAAAGGACGTTCATTAAAGTCGATTTACCTGCACCATTTTCACCTAGTAATGCATGGATTTCGCCTTTTTTCAGTTGGAGGGTGATGTTATTATTCGCCACGAAATTACCGAATTCTTTTCGGATTCCTAGCATCTCAATCACGTGTTCCAATTTCGTCACTCCCTTAATAGGCACTTTTTTCAATTTCGCCTTGTGGCTGTCACTTTGCTTTCGCCACAGAAAACATGTGTTGCTGACGCTTCGTTAACACTCCGCTTTCGCACAGATTAACAATACGTCCTGTTAATAATACTAGCTATAGTCACTGTTAGTTCAACGTTTTTCACATAGCACAGCAATGACTTAGCCAAAGGTCCCATCTTCGTTCAGCGGCATTATGTACCCTATTAACAAAAATTCATGCGTATCTTGTCCAACTAATAGAGGTAGATATTCTTCTGAATGAAAATAAATTAATACAGGAAAGGTCATCGTTAGAAACCTTTCTTCTATCAACTTGTTACCATCATTACTATTCTTACGATAAACTCATAGAAAAATTACTACCTCTATAGGTAAATAAATATGCTCTGATAGAGTATTGCAAATAGTCAAAATATAACGATAGATTGAAAAATCATCATAAGGGCCTTCTTCAAGTCCCTTATGATGATCAAAAGGTGAATTATTTTTTCACTTTTTCTGGAACCTTAATTTCACCCTTAGCAATTTTTTCTTTATATTCGTCAATGACAGTTTGTACGTCTGCTGGAATTGCACCGCGAGAATCTGCAAGCTTCACTCCGTCTTCAGCTAAACCATAAGTAAGTGTTTTACCGCCTGGGAATTCACCTTTTTTCGCTTTGTTTGAAATATCAATTACTGCTGTGTTAACACCTTTTAACATAGAAGTTAAAGTTACATTTGTTTTATCGTCTATTTTACCTTCTTCGTATTGGTCAGCGTCAACACCAATTACCCATACATTTGCATTAGGGTCTTTTTTCTTACGTTCTTTTGCCTCAGAGAATACACCGTTACCAGTTGCACCAGCAGCGTGGAAGATTACATCTACACCTGAAGAGTACATGCTGTTTGCAGTAATTTTACCAAGGTCAGCTTTATCGAATGCACCAGTATATTTTGATTTGATTTCGATTTTTGGATTTACAGCTTTTGCACCTTCAACGAATCCAGCCTCGAAGCGGTTGATAACTGGAATATCTACGCCACCTACAAAACCGATTTTACCTGATTTAGACATTTTCGCAGCAGCTACACCAGCTAAGAAAGCGCCTTCTTGCTCTTTGAAAAGAACACTAACTACGTTGTCTGCTTTTACTTCAGCATCGACTAATGCAAAATGTTTTTCTGGGTTGTCTGTAGCAACAGCTTCAACTGCGTCAGCCATCATGAAACCAATACCATAGATTAAGTTAAAGTCACGACGTACTAATGCATTTAAATTTGAATCATAGTCTGCGTCTGATTTTGATTGTAAATAGTCGAAGCCTTTACCTTTTTCTAGGTTATGCTCTTTACCGTAAGCTTGAACACCTTCCCAAGCAGATTGGTTGAATGATTTATCATCAACACCACCTACATCAGTAACCATTGCTACTGAGAATGCTTTTTCTTTGTTGCTTTCGCCAGATGATGCATTTTCATTTTCTTTTTCTTTTGCAGGTTTTTCGTCTTTCGCACCACATGCACCTAAGATTGCACTTGCAGCTAAAACTGATGATAATACTAAGCCAAATTTACGTTTTTTCATTGTATTAACCCCCCAAAGGTATTGTAATTAGCAGGAAAAAATTAGAAATGTTCTACACCCGTTTACGAACTACATGGAAGCTGAATTTATCAGCTCGGAAATAATTTTTCGAATACAGCACTACTTGATCATGATCATCGTAATGCAACTGCTTTAATACTAAAAGAGCTGTTTCACGCCCGCAATTTAGAATCGGTGAAGCTTGCTCATGATACCCGATTGGATCAATATATGTAACAGCATAGGCAACATGAATTTTACCAGATTGTTCAAGTGCAGAGAAAAGTGAAACTTCCTTTTTTTCTACAAAGTCAGTTGGCAGGAAGCTTGCTGGTAATCTGTCTATGCAGTAAACTACCGGCTCACCATCCGCTGTTCTGACACGTTCAATTGTGAGTATTTTATCTTCGTCATCACATTGGAAGCGTTTTAAATCTTCCTCAGAAGGTATGCTTTCTGTCGCCTTTAAAAAACGGGAACCGGGTTCCATACCTGCTGCCTCGATCATAGAAGAAATGCTCGATAAATGCTCGATGCCTGATGTAAACAACGGCTTAGGGTTGACAAATGTCCCCACCCCATGTCGACGCACGATAACATTTTCTTCTTCCAACAGTCGTAGCGCTTCTCTAAGTGTCGCTCGACTGACTCCTAGTGATTTCGATAATTCAAACTCTGAAGGCAGTTTTTCATTTTCTTTAAAAACGCCTATTTCAATGTCAGACTTTAAACGATCAATTACTTGAAGATAGAGATGACGATGATCTGCTTTTATAGTCACATATATCACCACCAAAATCAGAGATCAGACATCTGATGTACAACATTCCTACTAATCGTTCATTAATATAACATTTTTATAGACTGAAAGCAATTACACCTTAGCGTAATTGCTTTCGAATTTTGAAAGAATTTGAGCCTGCTCAATGTATACAATATTATTTGAGTTTTTGTCGTTATTTTGGCACTAATTATCGTATTGATGGATGAGCACTTGTCGGGGTTTACTACCCTCTGAAGGCCCGACAATACCGCGTTGTTCCATTTGATCGACAATACGAGCAGCTCTCGAATAGCCGATACGGAAACGGCGTTGTAACATCGAAACGGAGGCCGTTTGCATACTTACAACTAACTGTACAGCCTCATCAAATAATTCATCCGTTTCCTCTAAAATTGCCTCTTCTTCAGTCGGAATCATTTCCTCCTGATACTGTGCCTTTTGTTGTTCTATAACAAAGTTAACAACTGACTCAACTTCTTGATCTGATAAAAAAGCACCTTGCACACGTTTTGGTTTAGAAGCACCAGCTGGTAAAAATAACATATCTCCTCGACCAAGCAAACGTTCTGCTCCACCCATGTCTAATATCGTTCTAGAATCGATTGCTGATGACACCGCAAAGGCAATGCGCGAAGGAATATTTGCTTTAATAACACCTGTCAATACATCTACACTTGGTCGTTGGGTTGCAATGATTAAATGAATTCCTGCTGCACGTGCCATTTGTGCTAAACGTGTAATAGAATCTTCTACATCACTTGAGGCAACCATCATTAAGTCCGCTAACTCGTCTACAATTACCACAATATAAGGTAATTTCGGTTGTTTTTCACCCGTTTGTTCATTAACTTTTTGTACTTGGCCATTGTAACCTTCGATATTACGAGTACCTGTATGAGAAAATAGATCATAGCGGCGTTCCATTTCTGACACAACTTTCTTTAGAGCCTGAGAAGCTTTACGCGCGTCTGTAACAACTGGTGCCAGTAGATGAGGAATTCCGTTATAAACATTTAACTCCACCATTTTCGGGTCAATCATCATCAGCTTTACCTCATGTGGTTTTGTACGCATTAGGATTGATACGACAATGCCATTTATACACACACTTTTCCCACTACCTGTTGAACCTGCAACAAGTAAATGTGGCATTTTATTGAGTTCAGCGAGTACTGCTTGTCCAGTAATATCACGACCTAATGCGACTTGTAATAATGCTTCTGGCTTTGCACCATCTTTAGACTCTAATACTTCCCGTAGTGTAACAATTGCTACCTCGCTATTTGGTACTTCAATGCCAATTGCTGACTTTCCAGGAATAGGTGCTTCCATACGAATATCCTTCGCAGCAAGTGCTAAGGCAAGATCATCCTGTAAGTTTACAATTTTACTTACTTTCACGCCTATATCTGGTAATATTTCGTATTTCGTTACAGCTGGGCCTAAATGAACCTGCGTTACTTTTGCCTTTACGCCAAAGCTTTGCAAAGTTTGCTCAAGCTTTTTCGCATTTGCCTGAATGACAGAATATTCTCCACTTTGGTCATGCTGTGGCGGTAATTGTAATAGATTATAAGACGGAAGTTGATAATCTGTATTTTCCACAGCATCTGCGCCTCCAATATGAACATCATCAACAATCTCTCCATGTTCAATATCTTCATTTTCGGCTCCTGTAAATGCTTCTCGTTCATGAGAAACATTTTGAGTGAAGGCAGAGATAATTGGTTCATGAGACACTTCTTCTTCCTCTTGTACCTCAGGCGCCTGATCAACAGCTGCAATTTCATCCTTGCTTTCTACTTTTGAACGGCGATTTTTAGGTATCTTTGGCATATTTTTTTTCTTTTCACGATTTTTCTTTTTCCATTTACCAAAAAGGTCGGGCATTTTTCCCGCTAAATATGGAACAAGTGCCTTTCCTGTTACTAAAATTAATCCGATAAAGAAAATAACCCATGCGACGACCTTCGCACCTGTTGCTTCAAATAATACATGTAGAGCACTAAATAACAGTGCACCAATCATACCTCCACCAAGTGCATTACTTCGATGGACAATACCCTCTGTACTAATTAAAATTCGCCAAGATTCTCGCAAAACAGAGTCTGATAATAAACCACCAGATTTTGATAATTGTTCAAACAAAATGCCGTGGCTAAAAATTGTTAAACTCATAACAATGAGGAGCATACCTAATATTAGACGATCATAAATGCTTACTTTTTTCTGCCCAATCATCAGTAACAACGCAACAAATATAAGCATAAATGGCACAGCAAAATGTAAATTCCCTAAAAAAAACATTGCTATCGTTTGTAAAATGCGCCCAATCATACCATATTCAAAAATCATAATAACCGCTAATGCAATTAAGACAAGCCCTAAAATTTCATACATAAGCGGATGCATTTCTTTTTTTTCTGTAGTCGCTTTCGCTTTAGTGACTTTTCTTTTTTTACTAGTCGCCATCTATTTCACCTTCTTTTGTATTCCATTCTTTATATGTAGCGAATAATAACATGTAGAACTTGATTATTTCAAAAAAAAGACTCATCCTCATAACGTGTGGTTGATCTCCGTTCCGGCTGGGTGCTTTCTTGGGGCTCCCCTTCACTCCAATCAACTCATGGCATATGTTTTAACAAATGTCATTCCTCTTTTGGGATTGAGCGAAAAAAAGGATTTTCCACCGTTTACATTCGGCTAGAAAATCCTTTTTCATTTAACGATGAGCTTTCATTTTTAATATTCCATAATGATTGGGATAATCATTGGGCGGCGCTTCGTTTTTTGGAATAAATACGTATTCAGTGTATCTCGAATTTCTTGTTTAATATTTGTCCATTCAAATGTATCTTTACCAACGTATTTTTCAATAACATTTCTCGCAATATCAGAAGCTTCCACCATTAATTCTTCTGATTCTCGTACATATACGAAACCACGTGATAAAATTTCTGGACCAGATGCAATTTTCTTCTGAGCACGGTTTAGTGTTACGACAACAATGAAAATACCATCCTGCGATAATAACTTACGATCGCGAAGTACTATATTACCTACATCGCCAACACCAATACCATCTATTAATACATTACCAGCTTGTACACGGCCACTCATTCGCATTTTACCATTTTTATATTCTACAATATCCCCTTTATCGGCGATAAAAATTTGTGATTTTTGCATACCTAGCTGTTGAGCAAGCTTAGAGTGAGCAATAAGCATGCGATACTCACCTTGCACAGGGATAAAGTACTTTGGTTGCATTAAGTTTAGCATTAATTTTAAATCCTCTTGGCTACCGTGACCCGACACATGTACATTTTTGCTAGATGTTAGAATTGCAGCACCTGCTTTTGCGATAGAGTTCATTGTATTAGCCATCTGCACTTCCATCCCTGGAGACGGTGTAAATGTAATTAATACTGTATCATCTTTCTTAATTTTAATGTCACGGTGATGTTTGCGGACGATTTTTTCTAATGCATCAAGTGGTTCCCCTTTATTACCTGTAGCAATAATAATAATCTCATCATCTTGATACTTTTGCATTTCTGAGATAGGGATGATTGTTTCTTCCTCTACCGTTAAATGGCCTAGCTGTACACCTAAATCCACAGCTTTTTCTAAAGGTTTTCCTACAATAACTACTTTACGGAACGACTTTTGAGCTTGTGTAAATACTTGTTGAATACGAATGAAATTCGATGCATAAACAGCAACTAAAATACGACCTGGTGCTGAATGGAATGTTTTTGATAATTGCTCTTCAATCACAATTTCAGATGTCGTATAACCTGGTCGCTCAGCTTCACACGACTCAGATAACAGAATAAATACGCCTTCTTCCCCTAGCTGAGCCATTTTTGCTAAATCAGGTTTAAATTTACCTGTCGCTGATTGATCGAATTTAAACTCACCTGTATGAACAATTGCTCCTTCAGATGTATGGAACACTACCCCTAACGAATCGGGAATACTATGTGTTGTATGGAAGAATGTCACATACGTTGAGTTAAAATTCATACGACTACGGTTTGTAACCTCAAAAAATTTCACCTGTTGTGGTGCAGGCAATTCTTTTAAATGCTCCTTTGCAAGTGCAATTGTTAATTTTGATCCGTACACCGGCGCTTTTATTTTTTGTAGTACATAGGCAATCGAGCCAATTGCATCTTCATGACCATGTGTTAAGAAAATCCCTTTCACACGATCTTTATTTTCCTCTAAATACGTAATATCAGGAATTACGATATCAATGCCCAGCATTTCGTCTTCAGGGAACATTAAGCCGCTATCCACTACAAATAGCTCTTCGTCAATTTCTACTACGTACATTGCTTTCCCAATTTCGCCCACGCCACCAAGTGGAATGATGCGAATTAATTCATTTTTCTTTTTTGTCAATTTATTTCCTCCTAAAAAATATCCCGAACAGCAACCACTTAAGATTCATTATACGGTTTGCAAAGCTTTTGCACAAATTAAAAATACATCTTTCATGGTGGAAACATAAATTTATTGCTAATTTTATTACCGATAGATGGAAAGCAGATCGAGTATTTGGCATTGTGAAAGGTCTTTTTGTCTTTTATTAAGCCACATAGCTTGTTGGGATGGGGAATATCGCCGTTTGTAAGCCATTCTCTGTAAGTTTGTTCTAGCCCCTGAGCGGATTTCTGCCTTACCTGAGGGGCCTCCCCCTGGAGCAACAGTCTTATTCTTCTATATTACTAGCAAAAGAAAAAAGACCGTAAACAAACTAAAAAATCTCGAGTTTGTTTACAGTCTGAGGGTTTAAGTAAATTAACTAAAGGTACTTATTTTTCTAAAGTTTCTCGCTTTTTCTTGATACGTATCCCAAATTCGGTCAAAGTTTGCTTTTTCTTCATCTGTCATTTCCATCATTGGCAGACGGACATTAAGTGTATCAAAGCCTAATTTGGTCATTGCGTATTTTACAGGCGATGGGTTTGGCTGTGCGAACAGCGCACGTACAAGTGGTAATAATGCTCGGTGAATTTTGGCTGCTAGCTCGTGTTTTCCTTCTTCAAACGCTTTAATCATTAATTGCATATCGTTTCCAACAACGTGAGCAGCAACTGAAATAATTCCTGCTCCGCCAATTGCTAGTAGTGGCAGTGTTAAACCATCATCCCCACTATACACTAAAAAGTTATCATCAGAATCAACATTTTCAATAATATCGCCCATTTGATCTAAATTGCCACTCGCTTCTTTAATCCATGAAATATTAGAAATTTTACTTAAAGCAACGGAAGTTTCATAGGCAACATTGATGCCTGTACGTCCTGGCACGTTATAAAGCATGACAGGTAGTCTAGTCTCTTTTGCAATTGTTTCAAAATGCGCAAAAATACCGCGTTGATTTGGCTTATTATAATATGGTGCTACAAGCATGATACCATCTGCACCATTTTCTTCAGCCTTGTGCGTCATTGCAATAGAGTAAGCAGTTTCGTTATCCCCTGTACCTGCAATAACTGGTACACGTCCTGCTACTTTTTCTACTGTAAAGCGTACAACTTCAATTTTTTCTTCTGTGGACATAGTTGGATTTTCAGAGGTTGTGCCACATGCGACAATACAATCTGTACCATTATCAATCAAATGATTAATAATACGTTCTAGTTCTGGATAATTAATCGTGCCATCTTCTTTGAACGGCGTAATCATCGCCGTTCCAATTCGCCCTAAATTCATCCTTACACCCCTCTTATAGTAAGTTATCCTCCAGCATTGCTTCTGCAATTTGAATAGAGTTTAATGCAGCGCCTTTTAAAAGATTGTCAGAAACGATCCATAGGTGGAATCCTTTTTTGTTGTCTAAATCTTGACGGATACGTCCTACAAAAGTAGCATCTTCCCCTTCTGCATAGATAGGCATTGGGTAAGTTTGTGTTGCGATATCATCTTGTAATACCACTCCTGGTGCACTGCGTAATACTTCAAAAATCTCCTGTACCGTTGCATCTTTTTCTACTTCAATATAAACAGATTCAGAGTGTCCTGAAACAACTGGCACGCGAACACAAGTTGCAGCTACGTTTAGCTCTGGTGCATGCATGATTTTCTTCGTTTCATTAATCATTTTCATTTCTTCATATGTAAAGCCATTGTCTGTAAATTTATCAATTTGTGGAATGACATTACGAGCGATTGGATAATGACGTTTGTCGCTACCAGAAGGTAAAATATTTGCTTCTACATCCTTACCTGCATCCCAATTTGCACTTTGTGCCTTTAATTCCTGAATAGCAGAAATACCTGCACCTGAAACTGCTTGGTATGTCGATACAATAATTTTTGTTAAGCCAAATGTATTACGAATAGGTTCAAGCGCAGCCATCATTTGAATCGTAGAGCAGTTTGGATTCGCAATAATCCCTTTATGCTTAGCAAGATCACCACGATTTACTTCAGGCACAACTAGTGGTACCTCTGGATCCATGCGGAAATGGCTCGTATTATCGATCACTACTGCACCACGTTTTGCCGCTTCTGGCGCCAACACCGCTGATACAGAACCACCAGCTGAGAATAAAGCGACATTGACGCCTTCAAAAGCTTCAGGTGTCGCTTCTTCAATTGTATAAGTCTTACCATTAAATTCGATTGGTTTTCCTGCTGAACGTGCAGAAGCTAAGAACTTAATATCTCCGATTGGAAAATTCCGTTTAATTAGCTGCTCCATCATTTTTGTGCCTACTGCCCCTGTTGCTCCAACAACCGCAACTGTTAACTGCTTTGTCATCTGTCATCTCTCCTTGATACATGTTCCATAATGTGTGCTATTGTATCACAAAAATACTGAAAATTGTGTGTAATTCGTGAATTATTTGAAATATTGTATTAACAGTGGTTGTAATTGCTTTTTCTCAGTAATCGCTTCATGAACAGTCGAGACCATTTGATCAAAATCAGCAATCAAGGAATTTGGCTTGGAATGTGGTGAGTCCTGCCCGAATGGAATAAAGTAAATATTTTTAGCATTTAGCAGCCTCATAATATTCATTCCATTTAAGCCAAGCGCATCATTTGTTGATATGCCTAGGACAATAGGCGAACCGTTACGCAATGTTGCCTTCGCAGCCATCAATACCGGACTATCTGTTGCTGCATTAGCAAATTTACTAATACTATTCCCTGTCATAGGTGCTATAACCATCGCATCCAATGGATTGGATGGTCCGAATGGTTCTGCCTCTTTAATAGAGGAAACTACCTTTTCTCCAGTCAATTCCTCTATTTTTGCAATCCACTCCTCTCCTGTACCAAAACGTGTAGCCGCATGTAACACGGAATGCGTAATTATTGGAATAACCGTTGCTCCTGCATCTATAAAATTTTGAATTTTAGGTACTACATCCTCATACGTACAGTGAGAGGCTGTAATACCTAAACCAATTCGTTTACCCGTTAGCAATTTTCTTCCTCCTCTATTGCCTTGCACAATATTGTAGCTGCATCATGTGCAAAGTATTTCCCAGGTAATGATGGCAATAGTACGTACGTTTGTAATTGCTCAGTGTCTATATCCAAACATCCAGGCTCTGAAGCCAAATCATATAGGACAGCTGGGACATGATCTTGGAATGATTCTGTAATCCATTTAGCTGGTATCGTATTGATAAAAATCCCATCATTAATTGACCATTTGCGATCATCTAAATTCGTAGCTTTATAACCATATGCCTTAGCTTCACTCACTTGTACAACTGAACGCGCTACTATATGGACATTAGCGCCCATCTTGACGAGTAAAGAAGCGAGCATTTTAGCTGTGCGTCCAAAACCTGCGATAGTAAAGTTTTGTCCGTAAATACATTTTTGCTCGAGTCCATAAAACGTGGCGATAAATCCTTCCGCTGTTAATCTTGCGTTTTGCCAAATAAAAGATTCTTGTTGTAAATAGCAATTTGTTTCATTTTTCTCAAGCAATTGCTTCCAATGCATAGTCAAACGCCCTGTATAAAACTTAACTTGGGATATCCCATAAAGCTGTTCCACTTCAATTTTAAGTGGAAGAATGGGAAGAATAATTCTATTTGGTTGGAATTCTAATACCAACTTATTTAACTCTTCATTCCAAACTGATGTTCTTTTATAAAATACCGTTCTCGATGGGCTTCGTAGCATTGTAGCCAATTCCTTTAATCTTAGATCCTCACCGATAACAAGCCATTTTTCATTTTCCAAAAGCTCACCTCACTGTAAAAATTCTGACTGTACCGTCGTTGTTTTGTTAAATAAAATACGATCTTCTCCAATTAGTATAATTTCTTGCCAAGGTATCATTTCACTAACTTTTACTTTCTTTTTTTGGAATGGCAATTTATCTTTAACAATCTCAAAACCATGAATCTTTCCTGTTTGCACATCTATTAGACATTCTGTATGTGCCAATATACCAAAATGTACGCCACCCTCAATTTGAATTAACTCTTTATCCACCATCTCTGATAGTAGCATGCCTCATCTCCCTCCTTGAACCGTTACCCCAATATATGCCGAGTTTTTGCAATTCGTGACCCTTACCCAAAGTATGAAAATATTGCATTTATCAATACAGCTGTGTATAGTGTATATATACAGTTGTGCGAGGTGAGGAATTTATGCGTATCCATTTAAGCAACGCCAGCGATAAACCCATTTATGAGCAAATAACCGTACAGCTTAAGGAAGCAATACTAGCCAATAAATTACAGGCAGGAGATGCACTACCATCTATTCGGGCACTTGCAAAGGATTTAAAAATTAGCGTTATGACAACGAAGCGAGCTTATGCTGATTTAGAACGAGATGGATTTATCGAAACGGTAGCTGGGAAAGGAAGCTTTGTTACAGAACGAAATCAAGATTTTCTACGCGAGGAATTATTGCGTCAAGTTGAAAAGCATATGCAAAAAGCAGTGATAACGGCCAAAACCGCTGGGCTGACAAAAGAAGACGTACAGGAGTTACTTTCATTAATTTTGGAGGAGGACAACTAAATGAATGCTATTGAAGTTCATGATTTACAGAAAAGCTTTGAAGGGTTTTCTCTTAATGATGTAAGTTTTTCAGTACCTCAAGGCACTGTCATGGGTTTTGTAGGAGAAAACGGCGCTGGGAAGTCTACTACAAATCAATTATGCCTCGGCATAATTGCGTCCGGAATCGGCTTTGTGCTTGCACAAAGAACTCCCTTCCGATTCCGTGACATCCGCCGGAGGTTTTAATTTATTTTATCGGGTGTTTGGATACCCGATAAAATAAATTAAATGCCTACTTAACTTACTCAAAAAAGAATATGGCGAAATTTTGCTATTTGGTAAGGATATTGTCGAATATGAATTATCGATAAAAAACGACATCGGTGTGGTTTTTGACGATTTACATGTGCCTGAAACACTTAATGCGACGCAACTCGACAAAATCATGAAAAAAGTATTTAAAACGTGGGACTCAGGCTATTATTTTGAACGATTAGCACAATTTAAAGTTCCGGAGAGGAAGAAGGTTAAAGAATTATCCCGAGGAATGAGGATGAAGCTTTCCATAGCATTAGCATTATCGCATCATCCAAAACTTTTAATTTTAGATGAACCAACGAGTGGGCTAGATCCGATTATACGTGATGAAATTCTCGATTTATTTTTAACGTTTATGCAGGATGAAACACATAGCATACTATTTTCTTCTCATATAACAAGCGATTTAGAAAAGATTGCTGACTACATTACATTCATTCATAATGGGGAAATATTATTTAGCGAAAGTAAGGATATACTTGTCTATGAGTACGGCATATTTAAAGGAAATAATGAGGAAGTAAGTGTAATACCCGAACATGCCATTATAAGAAAACGTAATGGAGCCTTTGGAATAGAAGCCTTAGTTCTAAAAAATGAAGTAAATGAGGTATTTTCCCTTGAAAAGCCTTCTATAGAAGATATCATGCTATTTTATGTGAAAGGTAGTGTTTGAACATGACAGCCCTTATCTTAAAAGATTTAATGTCGATTCAGAGTCAAATAAAAGCACAGGCCTTCATGTTGATTTTCTTCCTATTTATATCAATTTTTATGCAACAAGGTTTAATACTCTTTACAATTATTATATTTATCGTGACCTTTCAAGCTATAACTGCTCTTACCTATGATGAACAAAGCAACTGGGATAAATATGCAAATACTTTGCCCATTTCAAAAGGGGACATAATACTTAGTAAATATATACTTAGTATCCTTCTTATGCTTTTTGGGCTTATCCTCGCACTACCGATTGTATTTATCATTCATCGTTTTACGAATAACTGGTCATCAGCAGAGTTTTTTCTAACATTTAATCTTCTTGTGACATTAGCCTTTTGTATGCTAGCACTATTATTACCGATCTATATTAAATTTGGTTCTATAAAGGGAAGAATGTTTCTTATCGCTCTTTGCTTCATACCTGGTCCCTTTATTGGTCTTTTTAAAGAGTATTTTCCAGATATCACATTAACATTATCCAACCTAAAACAGTATATGTTTTTAGCCCCTTTTGCCGGACTTTTAATCTTATGGCTGTCCTCTCTCATTTCAACCGCAATATATCAACGCAAAGAATTCTAGGAAGGACGGAGACCATGCAGGATTTACTTTTACAAAGCCCCTATCCATTACCATTCATCACAAGTAGCGGAAAATTTCAGGATAATTATTTTGATCCCTACAATCATGAGTATAATCATTAGTAATTTTATTTTCCGTCAAAGCCTTACCTTATATTTAGCAAGAGAGGTTATTTAAAGCAACTGAATAGAGAAAAGGTTGCCTATATAAAGGGCAACCTTTTTTTAAGCTTCTGGGCCAATAATTGAAATGGCTGGCTCTGCTTTCAAGATTTTTGCTATTAAGCGATCAATCGATTCCATTGATACGGCATCAATTGACGCTAATACTTCGTCTACTGAACGATATTTACGATGCACTAACTCACTTGTACCGTTGCGATTCATACGAGCGCCCGTCCCCTCAAGACCGAGTACAAAACTACCCTTTAGCTGTTCCTTCGCATTCATAAGTTCTTCCTCTGTCACGCCACCTGCTACGATATCAAGTAATGTCGCATCAATTGTATGTTGAAGCTGTGATAATTGTTGACGGCTTGTACTACCATAAATCGTAAATGCTCCAACATCAGCATAACAGGATTGGTAAGAAAAGATTGAATATGCTAAACCACGGTCTTCTCGTACTTCTTGGAACAAACGAGAGCTCATATTACCCCCAATAATATTATTAAGTGCAATAAAGCTATACATATCTGGATCCTTTACACCGATTGCTGGATAAGAAATGGCTAAATGTGCTTGCTCCGTATCACGAGTTTTTGAAATCTCTCCTGGATAAAAATGAGGATTCGTTAGTACCGGTTCAACCACAAGTGGAGATGGCTGATATTGGCCAAATAAGTCTTCAATTGTTTGCATAAGCTTTGTAGAAATATTTCCCGCAATTGAAATAACAACTGATTCTGGACCATAATGTTTAGCCATATAGTTTCGTATCATATCTGCTGTAAATGTTTTTAAAGTAGCTGCAGTTCCTAGAATTGGACGCCCAAGTGCATCATTTGGATACATGACTCCCCATAGTTTTTCATGAACATCGTCATCAGGTGCGTCTTCACTCATTAATATTTCCTCTAGTACAACTTGTCTTTCCTTCTCTAATTCTTCCTCTGCAAACGTAGAATGAAAGAACATATCTGCTAATATTGTAACGGCAAGCTCAGCATGATGGTCTAAAACCTTTGCATAATAACAAGTGTTTTCCTTGGATGTAAAAGCATTTAACTCTCCACCAATACGGTCAAATTCTTCTGCAATTTGGCGAGCTGTTCGAGTTTTTGTCCCTTTAAAAAGCATATGTTCGATAAAATGCGTAATGCCATTTTCCTCAGGTAGCTCATAACGAGATCCTGCATTCACAAAAATGCCTAGCGCAACAGACCTTACATGATCGATTTGCTCAGACACAATACGCACACCATTCTGACATGTATGTACTTGTACCAAAAAATCTCCCCCAATTATATCTGGTTCTATAACTAAGGGTGAGTCACAATGTGAAGCTTTCCACAAATATTATAGAACCATATTCCTTAACTGATTTAAAAAAGGCTGCGCATTATACGCAGCCTTTTCTACAATTTATTATTTATCTTGCTCAGCGCGTTCTTTTTCTTCTTGGATCACTACTTTACGAGATAAATTCACACGACCTTGCTTGTCAATTTCAATAACTTTTACAAGTAATTGATCGCCAAGTTTTAAGACATCTTCAACTTGTTTTGTACGTTCCTCTTGAATTTCAGAGATGTGAAGTAAGCCATCTTTACCTGGGAATATTTCACAGAACGCACCGAATTTTTCAATACGTTTAACTGTTGATAAGTAATACTCACCCACTTTTGCTTCACGTACGATGTCTTCGATAATTTGTTTTGCACGAGCGTTCATTTCTTCATCTGCAGAAGAGATGTAAATTGTACCATCTTGCTCAGTATCAATTTTTACGCCAGTTTCTTCAATAATTTTGTTAATTTGTTTACCACCAGGTCCGATAACATCGCGAATTTTATCAGGATTAATCTTCACGATCACAATTTTCGGTGCAAATGTAGATAATTTTTCACGTGGTTCTGCAAGAGTAGCAAGCATTGATTCTAAAATGTGCATACGACCAATTTTAGCTTGTGTTAATGCTTCCTCTAAAATATTGCGTGATAAACCATCAATTTTAATGTCCATTTGAAGTGCTGTTACACCTTTAGCTGTACCTGCAACTTTAAAGTCCATATCTCCAAGGTGGTCTTCCATACCTTGAATATCAGTTAAAATAGAGTAATGTTCGTCTTTTTTAATAAGACCCATTGCAATACCTGCTACAGGTGCTTTTAATGGAACACCAGCATCCATCATCGCTAACGTTGAAGCACAGATAGAAGCTTGAGATGTAGAACCGTTTGACTCTAGTACTTCCGATACACAACGGATTGTATATGGGAATACAGATTCATCTGGAATAACCGCATCAAGAGCTCGCTCTCCTAATGCACCATGACCGATTTCACGACGACCTGGTCCACGAATTGGGCCAGTTTCCCCTACAGAGAATTGCGGGAAGTTATAGTGATGCATAAAGCGTTTTGATTCTTCCACACCTAAACCGTCGATGATTTGTACATCACCAAGTGCACCTAACGTACAAATAGAAAGGGCTTGTGTTTGTCCACGCGTAAATAATGCTGAACCGTGAGTACGTTGCAATAAGCCTGTTTCAGAAGAAAGTGGACGGATTTCGTCTAACTTACGACCATCTGGACGAACTTTATCTTCTGTAATCTGACGACGAACTTCGTCTTTAACCATTTTATCTAGAATTGTATAAACTTGCTTCATTGTTACTTCATCTGCTTCTTGCTCTTCATAAGAAGCAATAACACGATCTTTTACCGCTTTAATAGCCTCATCACGTGCATGTTTTTCAGCAGTTTGAATAGCATCATGCATGTCAGTCTCACAAGCTGCTTTTATATCCGCTTGAATCGCTTCATCAATTTCAAATAATGTTACAGGTAATTTTTCTTTCCCTACTTCTGCAACGATTTGCTCTTGGAAAGCAATAATTTTTTTGATTTCTTCATGACCGAACATAATGGCTTCAAGCATTACTTCTTCTGGTACTTCTAGTGCACCCGCTTCAACCATGTTAATAGCATCCTTGTTACCTGCTACAGATAAATGGATTGTTGATTGATTAGATTGTTCCACTGTTGGGTTCACGATGAATTTACCGTCAATATATCCAACTTGTACACCTGCAATCGGTCCATCAAATGGAATATCTGAAATAGCTAACGCTAATGATGAACCAACCATTGCAGCCATTTCAGACGTGCAATCCGAATCGTTAGACATGACCATTGAAATCACTTGTACTTCATTACGGAAACCGTCTGGGAACATCGGACGAATTGGACGGTCGATTAAACGGCTTGCTAGTATTGCTTTTTCAGATGGACGGCCTTCACGTTTAATAAAGCCACCTGGAATTTTACCTGCTGCGTATAAACGTTCTTCATAGTTTACTGTTAATGGGAAGAAATCAAGTGGTTTCGGTGATTTTGACATTGTTGCTGTTGAAAGTACTGATGTATCACCATAGCGTACTAATACGGCCCCATTTGCTTGTTTTGCTAACTGTCCAACTTCGATTACTAGTGGACGGCCAGCCCATTCATAGGAATAGACTTTCTTTTCGTTCATTCAATGAACCCCTCTCTATTATAAAAACACTTACTTCGTCTGTATGTACTAATAGTAAGTGTACCAAAAATGCTTGTTCTATGCTAAATATTTCATCAAATAATCATACATTTAAATTCAGTTATTGCCAATTTATTTAGGATTTATTTCTATATTTGATTGAAACAAAGTTTTTTTGCTTGATATTCATGTCAAATATGCTTTTATAGTAAAGCATACCGTCTTCTTAATGTTTATAAACATAAAGAAAAAGCGGGATTAATCCCGCTTTTCGATTGACAATTAGCGACGTAAGCCTAAACGAGTGATTAGTTCACGGTAACGTTGTACGTCAGTTTCACGAAGATATTTTAATAAGTGACGACGACGACCTACCATTTTAAGAAGACCACGCTCAGAGTGGAAATCTTTTTTGTGTGTACGTAAGTGAGCATTTAGAGCGTTAATTTCCTCTGTTAATACTGCAACTTGTACTTCTGGAGAACCAGTGTCACTTTCGTGAGTACGGTACTCAGCAATAATTTCGTTTTTACGTTCTTTTGAAATAGCCATTTGTATGGACCTCCTAAATAATTGTTAATCCCCATTAGCACAGTAAACGTTGGAGTCATCGATATACCGAGCTAAGGTTAAGCATATTATGCACTTATGAATGTTACCATAAATCAAAAGGTCAAGCAAGTGTTAACATTAGCACCTATTAATAGGCTAAAGCAGATTTAAGCTCATCTCAATAACGTGGGTTGATTTCCGTTCCGACTGGGCGCTTTCCTAGAGTCGTCCAGTCTCCACTCCAATCAACTTATATACAGAGCATACGTTTCCAAATGCTATCCCTAACTTTCGGTAATGACCCCAAAATATGGCTCATCACCAAAATCCGGGGATGACAAAATCAATGACCTGTTTCCAAACGTAAACGGAGGAAAAGATG
>NZ_LITM01000005.1:172420-306617 GCF_001275675.1 Lysinibacillus sp. FJAT-14745
TTCACTTTTTTTCTATACTTTAATGGGAATTTATTGAATTTTTTATGGTCAACCCCAAGTTATGGTGATGAGCCCAAAATATTCAATCGCTTCCTGTTTATCCAGTTCAATTTGTGCTTTCAATGCTTCAATACCATCGAATTTCCGTTCACTTCTTATCCGTTTATACCAAGCGACATGTACTTCTTCACCGTAGATATTTTTTTCGAAGTTTAATATATGGACTTCGATGGATAATTGCTTGTCATTTGGATCTTTAAATGTTGGTTTATAGCCTACATTACATACACCATCATACCAGTTATTTTGGACAAGTAATCGAACCGCATATACACCGCTTGCTGGAATATAAGTCCCCTCCAACGCTTGGATATTTGCAGTTGGGAAACCTATTGTGCGTCCTCGCTTATCACCATGTACAACGATACCCGTAATTTCAAATGGTCGTCCAAGGAGCAATCTTGCTGCTTCCATATCTCCTTCTTGCAAAAGTTTACGGATTCGTGTAGAGCTAATTTTTTCGATATCGTCGGTTTTCTTTTCAACAACCGTTACACCGTAATCTCCATTACTAAGTGCACGCATATCTTCCATTGTGCCTTTACCAAATGCACCAAAAGAATAATCAAAGCCTGCTGTAACATGTTGAATGTTCAACCCACGTATAAATGTATCAATAAATGCAGCAGGTGAAAGCTTCGCAAAATCAGATGTGAAATGTACAACAAATGCTGTATCAACACCTTGTTCTTCAAAAAGCTGCAATTTTTGCTGTAATAACGTTATATAAAATACTTTTTCGTTACGTCCGCCAAGCACTAAAGAAGGATGTGGATCGAATGTCATAACGGCCGTAGGAATTTGACGTTTGTCTCCTTCTTCTTTCGCTGCCTTAATAACTTCCTGATGCCCTCTATGTACACCATCAAAAAAACCAAGTGCCAAAGAATATGGCTGCATGCTTTCTCGTTGCTGTAGTTGGTGTGGGTATTTTAAATGAATAACCTCCATACTAAAAATCCTCCTACTCTATCGTCGGAAACATCTTATGTGGCTTCATAAACCCTTCCTTTGTAGGATGGGCATGATAAACCGCAATTGCTTTCCCACTGATTCCAAAAACAATTTTATCATGTATCTTTAATAATGCATCTGCGGGAAGCACTTGTCCATTGAAAATTTCTTTTTCGTTTGCGGAAGGGATCTCAATATATGGGTAATCTGTTAATGCATACTCAACTGGTAAAATGCATGTATCTATTTGTTCAGCTTCCATCAGTTCAGCAACTTGTGCCAACGTAAAGCAATTTTCTTGAGTAAATGTACCTGAGGCTGTACGTACGAGCTCTTTCATATGTGCTGGATAGCCAAGTGCCGCTCCGATTTGCACAGCTAGTGTTCGAATATACGTCCCTTTACTGCACGCTATACGTACAGGGAATGTAATTTCTTGTCCTTCATATAGTTCTACGTCATCTAGTAGCTCTAATGCATAAATAGTAACTTGACGTGTAGGTCTTTCAACAATTTCACCTTTTCGAGCATATTCATAGAGACGTTTACCATTTACTTTGACTGCTGAAAACATCGGTGGTGTTTGTTGAATAACACCTGTTAGCGATGCTAAAACCTCTTGCAATTGAGTACGTGTGAACTTTTTAGTCGTACTATCTTGCTCAACCGTTTCTCCTTCTGCATCCTCAGTTGTCGTTGTACGGCCAATGGAAATAACGGCTTCATAGGTTTTTCCTGCATCCGTTAAGTATTCTGCGATACGTGTTGCCTGACCAATACAAATAGGAAGAACTCCCTCAACACCTGGATCAAGTGTGCCTGTATGACCAACTTTTTTAGTACGTAAAATTTTTCGTAATTTAAAGACGCAATCATGACTTGTCATGCCACGTTCCTTCCAAAGCGGTAAAATACCGTTCATAAATTTCCTCCTACAATCAATTCATTTTTAGCATATTTTAATTTTCCGCTACAGTTTTATCACTTTTAAGATTGAGATAAGTGTCCAACACTACTCCCAGAAAAACTGGCTAGCTTAGTCCTCGCAGTTTTTGTGTCAAAAAACGAGTTGCCTTGTCAGTCAAGGGACCCCAATATGTTCTATTGCATTTCCGATGAATGTAAAAAGTCTGCCTGCATGAACATGCATATGGCAGACTTTTTTAGTTAAGCTTATTCTTTGTGTAAACCACGTAGCAATGAATCAATACGGTTCCCATATTCAATCGATGAATCGAATTCAAAGATTAGTTCTGGTGTACGACGTAAACGGATTCGTGAACCGATTTCTGAGCGAATGAAACCAGAAGCCTTTAATAAAGCTTTTAGTGTTTCCTCTTTTTCACGTTCATTGCCAAGAGTTGTAATATAAATTGTCGCTTGTTGTAAATCACCTGTCACCTCAACACCAGTAACAGTAACGAAACCAACACGCGGATCTTTTATTTTACGTCCAATAATATCACCGAGCTCTTTTTTCATTTGCTCAGCGACACGGTTTGAGCGTAGAGACATAGTTTGTCACCTCAATTTCGATGTACAGAAAGTTATGTCCTCACTTGCACATATATTTACATGCAAGGTATGGCTATATCATACAACACAACTTCTAATGTTACTTATAAATAGTCTCGCCACACATTTAACTGTTCCCAAGCCGGATTTGACTGTAAGTAGTGAAGCGCGTGATTAATTTCACGCTCGGCTGCTTCTTTTGAAGAAGAAACAGCAACAAGCGCTAATTTCGTGCGTTGCCATACATTTTGATGGTCAATTTCCGCAATGGATACATTAAATTTTTGCTTAGTGCGGGTAAGCATACGCTGTAAGACAGCACGTTTTTCCTTCAACGAATGGGCAGTTTGAATCATGAATTCAACCTCTGCATAAACAATCATTAAGCACGTTTAACTTCTTCCATAATATAGGCTTCGATAATGTCGCCTTCTTTAATATCGTTGAAGTTTGTAATTGTAATACCACATTCGTAACCTCTTGCAACTTCTTTAACTTCATCTTTGAAACGTTTAAGTGTATCTAATTCACCTTCAAAAATTACTACATTGTCGCGGATTACACGTACGCCAGAATCACGAGTTACTTTACCTTCTGTTACGTATGAACCAGCAATTGTACCAACTTTTGATACTTTAATTGTTTGTCGAACTTCTGCTTGACCAATAATTTTTTCTACGAATTCTGGATCAAGCATACCTTTCATTGCTTGTTCAATTTCCTCAATTACTTTATAGATAATACGGTGTAGACGAATATCTACGCCCTCTTCTTCTGCTGCACGTTTTGCATTGACATCCGGACGAACGTTGAAGCCAATAACAATTGCATTTGAAGCCGCAGCAAGAGAAATATCTGATTCTGTAATCGCACCAGCACCAGTGTGAATAATTTTCACGTTTACGCCTTCAACATCAATTTTCATTAATGATGCAGCCATAGCTTCTACAGTACCTTGAACGTCAGCTTTAACAATTAAGTTTAGCTCTTTCATTTCGCCTTGACTCATTTGTTCGAATAAGTTATCAAGCGTTACGCGTTGTTTTTCTGAGCGTTGTGCTTGAATTGCTGACATTGCACGAGTTTCTCCAACTTGGCGTGCTGTTTTTTCGTCTTCAAAGACAACGAAACGGTCACCAGCTTGTGGTACATCATTTAAGCCTGTGATTTCTACTGGCGTTGATGGTCCAGCTTCTTTCACACGACGGCCTTTATCATTCACCATAGCACGTACTCGCCCATAAGTATGGCCGACCACAATTGGGTCTCCAACTTTTAATGTTCCATCTTGTACTAAAAGTGTTGCAACAGAGCCTCGACCTTTGTCTAGCTGTGCTTCAATTACTGTACCAAGTGCTAAGCGATCAGAGTTCGCTGTTAATTCTCCAACTTCAGCAATAAGTAAAATCATTTCAAGTAATGTGTCAATACCTTCACCTTTTAATGCAGAGATTGGTACGAAAATAGTTTCGCCGCCCCAAGCTTCAGGAACTAAGCCATGCTCTGTTAACTCTTGCATCACACGGTCTGGATTAGCTGAAGGTTTATCCATTTTATTGACTGCAACGATAATTGGTACTTCTGCTGCTTTTGCGTGGTTAATCGCTTCTACTGTTTGTGGCATAACACCATCATCCGCAGCTACTACTAAAATCGTTAAATCCGTTACTTTCGCACCACGTGCACGCATAGTTGTAAATGCAGCGTGTCCTGGTGTATCTAGGAACGTAATTTTTTTGTCGCCTTCAGTTACTTGATAAGCACCGATATGCTGAGTAATACCACCAGCTTCTCCAGCTGTAACTTTAGTATTGCGAATAGAGTCTAACAATGTAGTTTTACCATGGTCAACGTGACCCATAATTGTTACTACCGGAGGACGTTCTGATAAGTCTGCCTCGTTAACTTCTTCTGTTTGTTCGAAGTGTGTTTCTAAATCCGTAATATCTACACGAATTTCTTCTTCAACTTCTACACCATAGTCTGCGCAAATTAATTCAATTGCATCCTTATCTAATTCTTGGTTAATTGTCGCCATTACACCAAGCATAAATAATTTTTTAATAATTTCTGATGGCTCACGGTGTAATTTTTTAGCTAGTTCCGCTACTGAAAGTGATTCAACAAAAGTAATTTTTTCTGGTAATTCCTTTTGTTTCACTGGTAGACTTGGTTGATGTGTTTTTGGATGGCGACGTTTTCCGCCATGAATTCCTGGTTTTGGACGTTGGTTGTAACCTCCGCCACCTCTACGATTATTATTATTATTATTATTATTATTATTATTATTATTTGTCATATTTCGATTTTGACTACCTTTTGTATTCTTAGATTTTTCGTTAGACGAATTTGAGTTTTGATGCGTTTGTTGCTGATTATTTGTTTTAGGCTTAGAAGTAGCAGATTGTTTCTTTTGCCCTTCTTGCTGTTTCACCGATTGCTGTGATTTTTGCGATACGTTTTGAGTAGGTTGCTTCACTTCTTTTATACTTTTAAATGTTTGGTTTAACTTTGCCACTATATCTTTTTCTAACATTGACATATGGTTTGTTACGCTAACATTCAATTTATTTAGTGCTTCAATAACCTCTTTACTCGATTTATTCATTTGTTTCGCATATTCATGAACTCTGATTTTGGTCATCTGCTCACCCCCGATTATTTTTCGTTGAGTAGACTAGACAATTTGCTTGCAAAACCTTTATCGGTAATAGCTAAAGCCACGCGGGCCTCCTTACCTGTAGCATGTCCTAGATCATAACGATCACCAATTACATGATACTCAACGTTGTAGTACGTGCATTTATCTTGAATTTTTTTGCTAGAGTTTTTAGAAGCATCGTTTGCCAGCAATACTAGCTTAGCATTACCATTGCGGACTTCCTTTACTACTAGCTCTTCTCCTGAAATCACTTTACGGGCTCTTGCTGCTATTCCAAGCAAATTATGCACTGCTTGATTGATCATATAATAGACTCCCTACGAATCAACAAAATAAGTTCATCGTATATTTCTTCAGGGATTTTTACATCAAGTTGGTGCCCTAAAACATTTTTCTTACGGGCGATTTCAATCGCCTTCTCCGTTTTAGAGACATAGGCACCACGTCCGGGTTTTTTTCCGGAAATATCAACACTTACCTCGCCCTCTTTCGAACGAACGACACGAATCATTTCTTTCTTTGGTAGCATTTCTCCAGTAGCTACACATTTTCGAAGAGGTACTTTTTTATTAATAGCCATAAGAATCACCTTTCCTCTCTGAAGCTTGTCGTAAGAGGTGGACTAGCCATGCCCTACATTGGTTATCAACTTGGATTGAATTCAACACCATAATATTTTCCGCTGTAGGCTCTGCCATTATTCAGTGAGCGTTGGACTACGCCGACTGAACAATGGCAGTCAACTAGTTACACGGGCTTTCTTACTTATTCTTCGTCGTCTTGATATAAGTCAACTGCCACATCATCAAAATTACTTTCTTCATCCTCAGCAGGTATGAAAGTGCTTGTAGCAGATGGATAAATACCTAACTCACGAGCATCTGTTTCACTCTTAATATCAATTTTCCAGCCAGTTAACTTAGCAGCTAAACGAGCATTTTGACCACGTTTACCAATTGCTAGTGATAATTGATAGTCCGGAACAACAACAGTAGTAGATTTTTCTTCTTCATTGACTTGAACATCTAAAACTTTAGATGGGCTAAGAGCATTTGCTACAAATACAACTGGATCTTCTGACCATTCAACGATATCGATTTTTTCGCCGTGTAATTCATTGACAATTGTTTGCACACGAGCGCCTTTTGCTCCTACACATGAACCTACTGGATCTACCTCTTCGTTATGTGCATAAACAGAGATTTTAGAACGATCCCCTGCTTCACGAGCTATTGATTTAATTTCTACGATACCTTCATAGATTTCAGGTACTTCCATTTCAAATAAGCGGCGTAATAAACCAGGATGTGTGCGTGAAACAATAACTTGTGGTCCGCGTGTTGTACGTTCAACCTTTGTAATATAAACCTTGATGCGATCATGTGGATGATATGTTTCACCTTGAATTTGTTCGTTTTGTGGTAATGCAGCCTCTACTTTTCCAAGACCTACGTAAATATTACGAGCATCTAGACGCTCAACTACACCCGTCACGATATCATCTTCACGGTCCACGTATTGCTCGTAAATTAGGCCGCGTTCTGCCTCACGTACACGTTGTGTAACAACTTGTTTCGCTGTCTGTGCAGCAATACGACCAAAGTTTCGAGGTGTCACTTCTTGCTCCACGATATCTTCTAATTGGTATGCAGGGTTGATCGCCTTGGCATCTTCTTCAGAGATTTGTAAACGGTCATCCTCTACTTCTTCAACAACATCTTTGCGTGAAAAGACACGAATTGAGCCCTTATCTAAATTTAAGTCTACACGAACATTTTGTGCTTGATTGAAGTTGCGTTTGTAAGCTGTAACTAATGCCGCTTCTATTGCCTCAATTAACACATCTCTTGAAATTCCTTTTTGTTCTTCTAGCGCATTTAGCGCATCTAACAAATCACTACTCATTTTTTATTTTCACTCCTAAATATGCATTATGCTTAGAAATCGATGGCAAGTCGTGCCAATGCGATTTTTTCTTGTTCAATTGTTACTGTAATTTTACGCGTTTTAATGCGTACTTCCATCACTAATGTATGTTCATCGTATGACGTTAAGTAGCCTTGGAATTCCTTCATGTCCTTGATGGGCTCATAGGTTTTAACAAAAATAAATTTACCAACCGCTTGTTCAAAATCAGTATCTTTTTTTAATGGACGTTCTGCTCCAGGTGAAGAAACTTCTAAATAATAGTTTTGTGTAATTGGATCATTTTCATCCAACAGCAAACTTAGTCGTTCACTAACTTGAGCACATTGTTCAATGTCAATTCCACCCTCAGGTGTATCCACATAAACACGTAAAAACCAGTTACGTCCTTCTTTTACGAACTCGACATCCACAAGCTCAAGATTCAACTCTTCAACAATCGGTTTGGCGAGCTCTTCAATTAAAGATGGTACTTTGCTCATTGTTTCCTCCTGTATCTATCAAAATCTGGCGTAATAAAACAGAAATTCCACCAGTAGCTTTGGTGAAATTTAACGGTCTTACCTGCTGTTAGTCAAAAATTTGTTTTGCTACGGTATAACAACAGAAAAGAGCGGGAAGGCCCCACTCTTTTGCTGGAAAAATATCAACAAATTATTACCATAAGAATAGCATAGTTTACAGCACAATGCAAATTTCCTTTTTCCAGACATCTAATCAATTATGCCTCGGCATAATTGTGTCTGGAAATTGAAATTTATACTTAATTAAAGCTCATCACCATAACGTGGAGGTGATTTCCGTTCCGACTGGGCGCTTTGTTGCTGCCGCTACGTTAGCACTACGCTTTCGCACAGAGCAAAGCTTCCTGGGGGCGTCCGATGAGCCGCTTGGGCCAACAGGATGTTGGTCACGAAGGCGTTATCACAGGACGTGATGGTTTTAGCCTTCGTTCCTCTATTGCTGATCCCCAAGGAGTCGCCCAGTCTCCACTCCAATCAACTTACATAATTTGTATCATTTTAATAAAATGTAAACCCGCAACTTTATAAGACTTAAATTGAGCACAAGGCAAATAAGTTATTCGTTATTGCTGAAGATATCTTCAGACTAACCTTCTTATTTTAGAAAAGTGATAACTGATTAGCATCAGGCATTCCTTCTAAACAACCCAATTGATCCATGTATTCTATTAATGTCTTGGATACTCGACCTCGTTGCTGTAAATCTTCCTTCGATAAAAATTCTCCGTCCTCACGTGCTGCCACAATTTGTTTGGCAACGTTCGTACCAAGGCCAGGAATCGCATCAAATGGTGGAATTAAAGAGTTCCCATCAATTATAAATTCACTAGCTTGCGAACGATATAAATCCACCTTTTGGAAACTCATACCGCGCTCACACATTTCAAGTGCTAGTTCCATGACCGTTAATAGGTTTTTTTCTTTTGTTGAAGCATCTAGGCCCTTTATATTGATTTCATCAATTTTTGCACGAATCATTTGCGAGCCCTGTACCATCGCAATTAAATCAAAATCATCTGCACGTACTGTGAAATACGCTGCATAATAAAGAATCGGGAAATGCACCTTAAACCAAGCGATACGAACTGCCATTAACACATAAGCAGCAGCGTGGGCTTTCGGGAACATATATTTTATCTTTTTACATGATTCGATATACCAGCCTGGTACTTTATTCGCTAGCATCTCTGCTTCAAACTCTTCAGATAAACCTTTCCCCTTACGCACGGACTCCATAATTTTAAACGCCAGTGACGGTTCTAGACCTTGATAAATTAAATACACCATAATATCGTCACGACAGCCAATTACTTCTTTCAGTACACATGTACCGTTTTGAATTAACTCTTGCGCGTTACCAAGCCATACGTCTGTTCCGTGTGAAAGTCCTGAAATTTGCACAAGCTCTGAGAATGTTGATGGCTTTGTATCTTCCAGCATCTGGCGTACAAAACGGGTACCGAACTCAGGAATACCGAGTGTTCCTGTCTTACAGCCAATTTGTTTTTCTGTTACACCTAAAGTTTCTGGAGAACTAAAGATTTTCATAACGACTGGATCATCTGTTGGAATGGTTTTTGGATCTATCCCTGATAAATCCTGCAACATCCGAATCACAGTCGGATCATCGTGTCCAAGAATATCAAGCTTTAAAATATTATCGTGAATGGAATGGAAGTCAAAGTGCGTTGTCCGCCATTCTGCATCCTGTGCATCCGCAGGGAATTGCACTGGTGAGAAGTCATAAATATCCATATAATCCGGTACTACGATAATCCCCCCAGGGTGCTGCCCTGTTGTACGTTTTACGCCCGTGCAGCCCTGCACTAATCGATCTACCTCGGCACCGCGGAAATGTAGATTGTTATCATTTGCATAGCCCTTTACGTAGCCATACGCTGTTTTCTCTGCGACAGTACCGATTGTTCCAGCTCGATATACATAATCTTCACCGAATAATACCTTTGTATAGTTATGAGCTTGTGGTTGATATTCTCCGGAAAAGTATGACGATAGGTAAGCATTTGATATTATCTCCAGCTTTTCCCCCGTCCCACACCGTACGTGACCCTTTCGGCGTCATACGGCGTTCCATCGTTAACTTTGTTGAAATTTATAAACTAAGCTTTGGATTTCCTACTTCCGTTCTTAGTTCGTTTATTTTGTTTATTGCTTTCTTTTCGAATCGAGCTAACATCTTTACATAATCTTTATTAGCGAGCGGGTCTTTTGTATGAACAAACATGTGATAACTCCTGTTGATAATAATCAGGTTATCATAGTCGTCTGTTCCACCGTGAGCTGTCGGCTTAATATGATGACAAACGGCTTGATGGGGAGTAAGTCTTTCTCCTGTTATACCGCAACTCCCTTTTTGAGCCACATACTTACTCAGGCGATTATTTTCATACAAAACACTTTTAGCTTTATATATACCTTTACGAAACATCTCAATTTCACGAACAGACACATGTTTTAAATCTTTATGAATTAAGGACCTGTCTTTCTCATTATAAATCGTAAATTCAGGCTTTCTCTGTCCTCGTATATCATGTCGAATTGCTTCAATAGGATATACCAGCAATCCATTACTTTTAAATCTTTGATAATTGTAATCCCCATAAAATTTATCAATGACATTGTTTGTTTCCTTCGTTTTCACGAATATGTTTCTAAACAACAATGATTTGATATTCGGATGCACTTTATGTCTTATTTCATTGAAATCTTGTGATATCCTGGTCGCAATTTTGTAATAGTTATGCAGTCCAAGAATATTTGCATTAAAGTTCATCACTTTTTCTGGAGTAGGACTTTTTCTAAGTTTAACTAACTGATACCTTATAACCCCTTGCACTTTTTCTTTTGCTTTAGGATCCATTTTAGAATTTACGATATACCCTGTTTTAGCGTTGCCTTTTTGAACAGCCCTAAATCGTATCCCTAAAAAATCTGTACCATTTTTACGCAGATTTGTGATTTTACTCTTTTCTTTACTTACCTCAAGCCTTAGCCGCTCTTTTAGCCATTTTTCAACAGCTATTTTAATCTTTCGAGCGTTTTCAAAAGAGTTTGTAAAGATTTTAAAATCATCTGCATATCTGACAAGGTACATAGGCTTTAGCCTTGTTTTCTTTAGAGCATCCGTTTTATTTCGTTTCAGTTTATAAGGTACTTTCGTCGGCTTTGTTTCCCACTGGTTCGATACCCACCAATCTAATTCGTTCAACACTATATTAGCAAGAAGCGGGGATAAGATACCGCCTTGTGGAGTTCCCTTTATCGGAATACCTTCACCTGTAATTTCGGCTTTTAGCATCTTTTTAATAATTGTTAAAACTTTTTGGTCCCTTATACCAATTGTCCATAATTGCCTCAAAAGCTTTTTATGATTAACGTTATCGAAAAATCCTTTTATATCTATATCGACCACAAAGTGTTGATGACTATGATTAACCAAATGGTAACATCTTGCTAATGCATCATGTGTGCTTCTTTTCGGTCTAAATCCGTAGCTTTGAGGATGAAACCTTGCTTCTACAATCGGCTCCAGCACTTGTAGGAACATTTGCTGAATCAATCTATCTTCAATTGTAGGAATTCCAAGTGGTCTCATTTTTCCGTTTGGCTTCGGAATAAACAACCTTCTGACCGAATGCGGTGTGTAGTTTTCAAGTCTTTTTCTTATTATCATTATTAGCTTGTCGGCATTCATTTTGTTTAAATGTTTAATTGTGTGTCCGTTTGTACCTTTAGTTTTACTACCTGTATTACTTTTTAGGTTACGAAAAGCGAGTAAAATATTTTCTTCAGAAATAATCAGCTCATAAATATCTGTAAAGTAACGACCCTTTTCGCTTTCTATAAAAAGGTTATCAAATGTCTCTTGTAAACCAAAGTATTCGTTATTTCTTAACTTTTGAATCATTAAGTCAGCCAACTAATCACTTCCTTTACGAAGTTTTCGTTCTCTTTAGTCATACACGAATCTGACTTTTGTAGGTTTTGTTTCAACGTTAACGACTTGTGCCCTTCCCTCTGAAATGTTTTTTCCTCCGACTTATTGGTTATTCAGTCATCAACAGCATTTCTTCGTCAGTACTACGGCACTACTGCCACTCCTTTAAAGTATGTTATAGCCATTTTGCCTTTCCATACACCGTCGTCATTGAAGTGCAATCTTCTCTTACGTTAGGAGCTTCACACGTTCCACTATTTCTATCTGTACATAATTCCCTTAGGTTCCCTCTAAATTCCGCTAGGCTGGATTGTGCCTGTAACACAATATGGATTTTCATAACCTAACACTTACTCATCCACACCTAGAAGTCCTAACTGGACCCCGCAGTATTTCTACTACGTGACATTCACGAAAAGTCAGTCGAGGGTTCGTCTCGATTATTCTACCGCTTCTAACCATAGGAATTTTATAGACGCCAGACCTATCATTCACAAGAGATTTCTATCTCTCTTTCCACAGCCGAACTGTTTGGGTGAACTTCAGCCCACTTTAACGAGCTTCAAACGTTTTTGGTGTTTGCAATACCGTTCACGCTTGTCGTAGCTTCAGCGAGTGTGTTTCAAGGCGTTACTCTGTCATTCCACACTTCGAAATAGCAATTCTACCAACTAAGGTGGTTAACCTTTTCAGTTAACAACGTGTCGCACTCAAATCAATATCAGGTACCTTATCTCCTTTAAAGCCAAGGAACGTTTCGAATGGGATATCCTGTCCATCCTTTTTATACGGCGTTCCGCATTCCGTACAATCTTTATTTGGTAAGTCAAAGCCTGAGCTTACTGAACCATCATTAAAAAACTCGGAATGCTTACAACTTGGACAGACATAATGAGGTGGAAGTGGATTTACTTCAGTAATCTCCATAAAGGTCGCTACTAATGAAGATCCAACAGATCCACGGGAACCTACTAAATAGCCATCAGCTAATGATTTTTTCACAAGCTTCGCAGAAATTAAATAAATTACGCCGAAACCATGGCCTAAAATTGACTTTAATTCCTTTTCGATTCGGGCCTTTACGATTTCTGGTAGCTCTTCTCCGTATATAAGATGAGCCATTTCATAAGTCAAATTTGTAACCTCATCATCTGAGCCTTCAATTTTCGGTGTATATAAATCATCTTTAATCGGCTTTACATCACCAATCATATTTGCAACTTTTTGAGAGTTGGTGACCACTACTTCCTTCGCAAGATCCGGTCCTAAAAAATCAAATTCTTCAAGCATTTCATTCGTCGTTCTAAAATGAACTTCAGGTAGCTTTGATCTATTTAAGATGTTGGCACCACCTTGAGAGCCAATTAGTATTTGTCTGAACATCCCATCTGTCGGATCTAAGTAATGGACATTACCGGTAGCAACAACTGGTTTATCGATTTTCTTCCCTAGCTTTACTAACTTGCGAATAATATCTTCAAGCGTCCATTCATCACGTACGACATTGCGCTCAATTAAAGGTGCATACACGGCCTTTGGTTGAACTTCAATATAATCATAAAATTTCGCAACTTGCTCTGCTTCCTCTGGGGATTTATTCATCATCGTCTCAAATAATTCACCATTATTACAACCTGATCCGATTAATAACCCTTCTCTATATTGCTCTAGGACCGCTCGTGTGACACGAGGTACACGATAAAACGTTTTTGTATGCGAGTGGGTAACTAATTTAAATAAATTTTTTAATCCAGCATTATCTACAGCTAATATCGTACAGTGCATTGGTCGTCCCTTTTTATAGGCATCCCCGCCACCAACATGCTTATTAAAGTCGTCGTGATATTTAATACCTAATTCATCTGCATCTTTTAACAGTTGTAAAAGTAAGAAGCCGGTTGCTTCTGTATCATAAATAGCTCGGTGATGCTGCGTTAAATCAATATTGAATTTTTTACAAAGTGTATTTAAACGATGGTTTTTCATCGTTGGATAAAGCATTCTCGCAAGCTCCAACGTATCAATAACTGGATGAATCGTTCCCTCTAGCCCGAATTTTTTATAGCCTGTGTATAAAAAGCCCATATCAAACGAAGCATTATGGGCTACTACTATGCCATCTCCGATAAATGCATGGAACTCCTTAATGACTTGCTCCACTTCTGGCGCGTTTCGTACCATATCATCTGTAATGCCGGTCAGTTCAATGGTTGTTGCTGAAAGCGGGTGATGTGGATTGGCAAAGCTTTCGTATTTGTCTATCACATTGCCATCTTTAATTTTCACCGCAGCAAGCTCAATTATAGTATCGTAAGCAGTTGATAGTCCTGTCGTCTCTACGTCAAACACGACATAGGTAGTGTCAGCTAATAAGCGGTGCTCAGCTGCATAAGCAATCGGTACACCATCATCTACTAAATTAGCCTCCAAGCCATAAATAACTTTTATGCCATGCTTTTTCCCTGCTGCATAGGCCTCTGGGAAGGATTGCACAACAGCATGGTCAGTAATAGCCACTGCTGGATGACCCCACTTCGCAGCTTGCTCAACAAGTCTACCAACTGGTGTCACAGCGTCCATTGTGCTCATAGGTGTATGCAAATGCAATTCAGCCCGTTTTTCTCCCTCTGGCGCCTTATCCTGTCGTGTTTCTTTTTTGATTTCATTGATATCGTTTGCCATAACGATTAAATCACGAATGAATGTGTCAGTTTGTACGGAGCCTCGTACTTTTACCCACATACCCTTTTTCAAATGTTGCATAAGTTCTGCATCATCATTATCACGTGAGAACATTTTTACAACGATGGAATCTGTATAGTCGGTAATTTTAATTTGCAATAAAGAACGACCGCTTTTCAGCTCTTTAACTTCTGCATCAAATACAAAGCCTTCAATAATCACACGACGTTCTTCTTCAACAATGCGTTTAATTTCCATTGTTTCATCATCTTTAATTAACATACCAAGCTGGAATGGTCGATCACCAAGATTGGCAAGAGCTGGATTTTCTTTCTTCTCCTGCTCACGTTTTTGGTAATCTTGTATCGCTTGCTGAGCTAAAGCTGCTTCCTCTAAACGTCTCTGTTCCATGAAAGCTTCCTGTGCCGCAATCATTTCTTCCGTTTGATCTTGAAGCACAAAATCTATCACAATGTGTGGAAAGCCAAGTTGACTATAGCTTTCGGAAAGCTTTTCTGCATACTTTGTTTTCAGCATCATAAATTCCATTTCTTGCATGCAGGATAAAGTGATTTTTTGCCCATTCCACGTAGGTATTTGCGATGCTAGACAATGTTTTAAAGGTGGCGCCATCTCATCTATTTGTTCTACTACTGTTAACCAATATTGTTGGACAAGTTCTTCCGTAACATTTTGCTCTACCGTATCAAAAGTTGTGTGGATTTGAGCGATAGCTGAAAATTTTTCAGTCAACCGAGTACGAAATAGTTGGTATAGTGGAAAAGGAAGTACATCTCGTAATTTAATGGTAAAATTCCACAGCCTGTTCTTTTTGTGTACAGTTAGTCGAGATAATTCACCTTCCTCAAAAAAGGACATATACACATCATCTGTTAACTCTAGTTGTTGCAAGAGCATTTGAAACTTCGTTCTTGCTTCTTGTTGCTGTTCCAATCTATTGACACCTACTTTCAGAAAGAGGCAGTCTTAAAGCCCCCTGTTTTATTTCCTCACCAATATTTACAATTTGAAGGAACAAATGCGCTAAAGCGTTCGTTTACATCCGACAAGCGCTGGAGAGCCCGAAGCAAAAGTAAGCGATCTACCTACTTTTGCCCGAGGGATCGAAGCGACCTCGAGGATGTAGCGCTTTAGCCTAGACGGAAAAAAATTCGCTCCCTTTCCACGGGCGACCGTCAAGCCTCACAAATCCTAAACATCTATGAATTCATGCTTGGCTCGCTGTCCCCGAGAAGTGGCGCGAATCTTTTATCTATTTAATGCCATTTACATCCTTTTTGGGACAAGCCGTTTTAAAGGAAAATCAATTATGCCTCGGCATAATTGCGTCCGGAGGCTTTAGGCCAACACGATGTTGGTCACTCAGTCGTTGCCACAGGACGTGGTGTTCTTAGACTGAGTTCCTCTATTTCAGCGGGTGTTTGGACACCCACTGAAAAGCAACTTAAAACCCGCATTCATCTCACCACCATAGAGGTGGGAGAACTCCGCTGAAAGGAGTTAATTTTTGCGGAAAAATTCATTTAAGCGATCAATGACCTCTTCTTTTTTCCATTCGAACGTTTCACCTGTTTGACGGAATTTCACTTCAACTACACCTTCAGTTGCTTTTTTACCTACTGTTACACGGACAGGTAAGCCAATTAAATCAGCATCTGCAAATTTAACCCCAGCGCGCTCAGCACGATCATCTAATAGCACATCATAACGGTATGATTTCAATAAACCATAAAGCTCATCAGCTAAGGCAACCTGTGTTTCATCCTTTGTATTAACAGGTACAACATGGATATCATACGGTGCTAATTGTGTTGGCCAAACAAAACCATTTTCATCTTGGAAATTCTCTGCAACAGCAGCTAAAATACGTGATACACCAATACCATAGCATCCCATAATAAATGGCTGTGATTTACCTTGTTCGTCTAAGAATGTACCATTCATTTTTGCAGAGTACGTTGTTCCTAATTTGAAAATATGACCAACCTCGATACCTTCTGCAAATTTGATAGTACCTTGTCCATCTGGAGATGGATCACCCTCTTGAATAAAACGAATATCTACGTATTCATTCACTGCAAAATCACGCTCAGGGTTAACGTTTACTAAGTGGAATCCATCCGCATTCGCACCAGCAACACCGTTACGAATCGATTTAATAGCATTGTCAGCTACTACTTTTATGTCTACTGGTAATTTAACAGGACCGATTGAACCAATTCCACAGCCTAATGATTCACGGATTGCCGCTTCACTAGCAAGTTCAACAGAACCAGCATCAAGCGCATTTTTTAGTTTAATATCATTAATTTCGTGATCTCCACGAGCAAGTACAACCACTAATTCACCGTCAACATCAAACACTAATGATTTAATAACATTTGAAGGCTCAATATTTAAGAAAGCTGATACTTCTTCGATTGTTTTTTGATCTGGTGTTGCCACTTTTTCAACATCTTTTAATGCTTCATCTGATGGTTGATAGTCTACAAGAACTTCTGCCATTTCAATGTTCGCCGCATAATCAGATGTGTCAGAGTATGCAATTGTATCTTCCCCAATTTCAGAAAGTACCATAAATTCATGTGTACCTTTCCCACCAATTGAGCCTGCATCTGCAATAACTGCACGATAGTTTAAACCAAGACGAGAGAAAATATTTGAATAGGCACGATACATATCATCATATGTTTCATCTAAACTTTCACGTGATGCATGGAAAGAGTATGCATCTTTCATAATAAACTCTCTGCCTCGTAGTAAACCAAAGCGAGGACGCTTTTCATCACGGAATTTAGTTTGAATTTGATAAAGTGTTAGCGGTAATTTTTTATATGATTTAATTTCATCGCGTACTAAAGTTGTAACCACTTCTTCATGTGTTGGCCCTAATGCGAAATCACGATCATGACGGTCCTTTAAACGCATTAATTCTGGACCGTATTTTTCCCAGCGGCCTGATTCCTGCCAAAGTTCCGCAGATTGTAATGAAGGCATTAAAAGCTCAATTGAATTGATTGCTTCCATTTCTTCACGAATAATGTTTTCTATTTTTGTTAACACACGTTTTGCAAGCGGTAAATACGAGTATACCCCACTTGTATTTTGACGAATAAACCCTGCACGTAGTAATTGCTTATGTGATTTTACCTCTGCATCAGCAGGTACTTCACGTAGCGTTGGGATAAATGTTTTACTTTGCTTCATTCAGTGTTCCACCTTTTTTAATAAATAAGTTTTTATACTCTAATTAGCATAAACAAATTTAGCTTTGAACGCAATGTTTCAAAAAAATTGCGCTCAAAGCTATGTTTTTCCAATCAATTTTCACCTTGGCGTAATTGCCAGGGCTTCCTCTAAATAATGTTTCACTTGAAAAACTTAACTTCATTTATTTAGATCAATTATGCCTCGGCATAATTGCGTCCGGAATCGGCTTTGTGCTTAGGCCTGCGTGATGCAGGTCAGTTAGCCGTTATCGCATGGATGCGATGATTTTAGGCTAACATCCTTTAAGAACTCCTTTCCGATTCCGTGGCATCCGCCGGAGGCATTAACTTATTTCAGCGGATGTTTGGCATCTGCTGAAATAAGTTAAAAGAAAAATCTTTGTATATCGTTCCAAGTAACTACGACCATTAAGATCATCAATAGTACGATACCGACAAAATGCACAAGACCCTCTTTTTGACGATCGATTGGTTTACCTCTTACAGCTTCGAAGCCAAAGAATAATAGACGACCACCGTCAAGAGCTGGAAGCGGTAGTAAGTTCATAATACCAAGGTTAATACTTAACATCGCAGCCCAATTCATTAAATTGATGAATCCATATTGAGCTACTTGCTCTGTCGCTTTATAAATTCCTACTGGACCTGATAGAGCATCTATCGTGAATTTACCGGTAATTAACATACCAAGCAATTCAAATATTCGAGCAGTCATATTATAAGTTTCTTGAGCGCCATAAACAACAGCCTTTAATGGATTAAATTCACGCGGGCTTTCATACTTAACCCCTATTTGACCATATTTTTTGCCATTTTGTTCTATTTTTTCTTTTACCTTCATATTTAGGTTAACTTTTTGACCATTTCGATCAACTGTTACAGTAATATTTTCACTTGGATGATCTTGTATAAAAGCAGCTAAATCTTGCCATTTATTAACTACTTGTCCATCGATGGCAGTTACTCTATCGCCTGCAAGCATTCCTGCTTGTGCGGCTGGATCATTTTCTACTACTTCTGTGATGATTGGTTCATACGTAGGCACACCATGAATTAATCCAATCAGCATATAAATAATAAAAGCTAATATAAAGTTAAATAACGGACCTGCAAAGATTGTCATTGCTCGTTGACCGACTGTTTTAGCGTTAAATTGACGATCATATGGTGCAATTAACGTTTCTTTACCGTTTTCTACGAGAATACAATCTCTTGCAACATTATAACGAACTAAATTTTCTTCTTCATCATAGCCTTCTACAAACAAATCCTTTTCTAAATCGGCACGCTCAACTTCTAAAAATAACAGATCTGGTAATTGCTTATTATTTTGATTAAAGATAATTTTCTTTACCACATTATCTTCATCTACAATAAGCCCTACTCGATAGCCTGGCTGTAATTCGGCGCCATCCATGTCCTCACCAGCCATACGTACGTAACCACCAATCGGCAATAAACGTATCGTATAGATTGTTTCACCATGTGTTTTCCCATAGATTTTTGGTCCCATACCAATTGCAAATTCTCGAACCATAATTCCTGCCCGTTTCGCGAACAAGAAGTGACCAAATTCGTGGAAGAATACAAGTAGGCCAAATATTAAAATAAAAGCAATAGCTGTTTGCATAATACCCCACCTTTAAAAGCGAATAGTTAACGATATCTTCTCTCTTTATTTTACCATGTCTAACACTGTTTTTCTTGTTTCACTGTCTACATGCAAAATTGTTTGCAAATCTGGCACTAAAATGTTGTTATGTGCTTGCATTACACGCTCAATCGTTTCGTCAATTTCAAGGAATGTTATTGTCCCTTGTAAAAATGCCGCAACTGCCGCTTCATTCGCTGCATTCATCGCTGTTAAAATTGTACCGCCTGTGCGCCCAGCCTCATATGCTAGTCGCAATGCTGGATAACGTTCAAAATCCATTTCTTTAAAATGTAGCTGACCAATTTGTGCTAAATTAAGTCGTTGTCCGTTATGCAGCGGCATACGATCTGGGTAGCTTAATGCATATTGGATAGGTACACGCATGTCCGGCGTACCTAGCTGTGCAATAACACTAGTATCATGATACTCAACTAGGGAGTGAATAATACTTTCTCTATGCAAAAGTACATCAATTTTATCATAAGGCATATCAAATAAGACATGTGCTTCAATGACTTCCAGTCCTTTATTCATCATTGTAGCTGAATCTATCGTAATTTTCGCACCCATTGACCAGTTCGGGTGATTTAGTGCATCTGCAACCGTTACATGCTTCAATTCCTCGCGTGTTTTGTCACGGAAGCTACCACCAGAAGCTGTAATAATTAAACGTTCAATATTTTTCGGATTCTCGCCATTCATCGATTGGAAAATCGCCGAATGCTCACTATCAACCGGCAAAATTGCTGCATTGTATTTCTTGGCCTCTGCCATCACTAAATGTCCAGCGGTTACAAGTGTTTCTTTATTAGCAATGGCAATTGTTTTGCCCATGCGAATTGCAGCTAATGTCGATTCTAGTCCAACACTTCCCAGAACCGCGTTTACAAGCACGGTCGAATCAGGATGTGTAGCGACCTCTACAAGTCCTTTTGCACCAAACGTAAAGTGTACTTGTGGATATTCTTTAGCAAGCATAATTGCATCTTCTTCTAATTGAACAGATACAAGCTCTGGCTTTAAAGTTTCAATCATTTCACGAGTTTTTTCGATATTTTTTCCTGAAGAAAATGCCACTAAATGAAAGGCATCACGTTGTTCTTTTAAAATATCATAGGTTTGCCAACCGATTGAACCAGTTGCACCAAGTAAACTAATTTTTTTCACGACAAATTGTCCCCTTTTTCTATCTCAGCAAATGATATAGCACGATTATTATCACTCTGTTTAGAGGAAAATGCTATTGTTATGGCGCATCACCATAACGTAGAGTTGATTTCGGTTCCGACTGAACGCTATTGTTCCTAGTTACCAAAAAGATGTAAAAAATGTAGTAAAGGTACGACGAATAATAGACTATCAAAGCGATCTAAAATACCGCCATGCCCTGGTAAAATTTTTCCTGAATCCTTTACGTCAAAATGACGCTTGATAGCCGATTCCACTAAATCGCCCATTTGACCAATAATTGACGCAAAGATTGTGATGAAAATAAGTGAGACATAACCATTCGCAAATGGATAAATTGCCTGCATCCCAACAGCAAAGATTACTGCAATGACAATTCCCCCTACAAAACCTTCCACGGTTTTCTTCGGTGAAATTTCAGGCCATAGCTTATTTTTGCCTAGTTTTCTTCCAACAAAATATGCACCTGAGTCAGTTGTCCAAACTACAAGTAAACAATATACGACAAACTCTAGACCATAGCTTCGAGTTTCAATTAAATAATGGAAGCCTAACCCGACATAAAATGCACCTAATAAAATAAATGCAACTTCATCGAATGTAATTTTATTTTTCACAAGGACTACGTATATGAGCAATAGCATCATTAGACCATACACAACCATTAAATTGGAGGAATAGCCAATTGCATCTACTACCTTATTTGACCAGTTCGTTGGTATTACAAGTAGTATTAATGTTAGTAACCCTAAAAAACCAGGTACCGAAAAAAGTGAAATACCTTTCATTTTTAGTATTTCATAAAAGCCAACAACAGCCATTGCAAGCACAAGTATTGTAAATGGCACTTTTCCATAGATAACAAATGGAATAAATAGTGCTGCTGCAATTATTGCCGTGATAATTCGTTGTTTCAAGTTGTTTCTTCTCCCTTCAACCCACCGTAACGGCGATTACGTTTCTGGTAGTTTTCCACCGCTTCCAGTAAGTTTTCCGCACTAAAATCTGGCCACAATGTATCTGTAAACCAAAATTCTGTATAGGCGAGCTGCCATAACATAAAGTTGCTTAATCGCACTTCACCGCTTGTACGAATTAATAAATCTGGCTCTGGCAGATGAGCCGTCATTAAATGAGATGTCATGCATTCTTCTGTTATGTCTTGCATCGTTAATTGACCGTCCTGCACCTTCTGAAGCATTGTTTTCATGGCATTAACCATTTCCGAACGACTTCCATAATTCAGAGCAAAATTTAGTATTAATCCTGTATTATGCTTCGTCTCCTCCATCGCCTCAAACAACGCTTTTTGCGTATGTGCAGGTAACAAAGATGGGTCGCCTATCATTTCAACTCGTACATTGCGTTCCATCATTTCAGGTAAAAAGGAACCTAAAAATTCTACAGGTAAACGCATTAGGAAATCGACCTCTGGTTTTGGTCGCTTCCAATTTTCTGTAGAGAACGCGTACACCGTTAAAACTTTAATACCTAGATCTGACGCAAATCTAGTTACCTTTCGTACTGTCTTCATACCTTCATGGTGCCCAGCAACACGTGGCATGGCACGTTTCTTTGCCCAACGTCCATTTCCGTCCATAATAATCGCTACATGGGCAGGAATCGGCTCGTTTTTAGCAAGGGCAACACGTTCCTCCAATGATAGTGAATCTATATTTATTTGTTTACCTAATAGCTTTTTAAACATGCTAACTCCCCCACAACAACTAATCGGACGTATACTAACCTATCATAACAAACAAAAGCGCTTTTTGTCTTTTTTTTCCCTCTAAATTGACTATGTATGAACTATCTTATTTTAGAACTACACACATTTTAAAATTATCACCATAACGTTGAGTTCATTTTCGTTACTACTGAGCACAGTCGAAACGAAAATCAACTTAACTCGACATACGTCTTCACTAAAATGTCATTCCAGCTTTTGGCGAAGAACTCTTTATAAAGAAGGGCTTTTAAGGCTTTTATCACGCTCGCTCAACTTAAGGTTAAAAAGGGGTATTGTTTCCCTTATTTCGTTCAATCCTCAATAATGTATTTCTCTTCACGAAAAGTACAGTTCCCCTTAATCTTAAAAGAAAGAAAAAATAGATGAAAGGTATTTCCCTAAAACCATTAAAGTTTAATGTATAAAACTTCACTAGATCTTTTAACAGTAAAGAGAAAAGACGTCCTGATATTTATAGGACGCCTTCATCTCATCAAAAAGTTCCATCATAGATATGCAAAGCGAATAGTTGCTTACACTTCTAGAATTTCTTTTTCTTTATCTTTCGTTACTTGGTCTACTTTAACGATGAATTCATCCGTTAATTTTTGAATATCTTCACCGTAGCCACGTAGATCATCTTCTGTGATTTCGCCAGCTTTTTCAAGTTTTTTTAGATCATCATTAGCATCGCGACGAACATTACGTACAGCGATTTTCGCATCCTCTGCTTCTTTTTTCACTTGCTTCACAAGATCTTTACGACGCTCTTCTGTTAAAGCAGGAATCATTAAACGAATAACAGATCCATCATTTGTTGGTGTAATACCAATATCTGATTTCATAATCGCTTTTTCGATTTCACCTAAAATTGTTTTATCGTAAGGTGTAATTACTAATAGACGTGCTTCTGGTACCGAAACACCACCAAGCTGATTAATCGGTGTTGGTGCACCATAATAATCAACCGTAATGCGATCTAATAGAGCAGCATTTGCACGACCTGCACGGATTGAAGATAGTTCACGTGAAAAAGCGGCAATTGTTTTGTTCATTTTATCTTTAGCTTGTTCTAAAACTTGTTTAGTCATTATGCATTCCTCCTAACAACTGTTCCAATTTTCTCGCCTTGTACGGCACGTTTAATATTACCTGGTTCCGTAATTGAGAAGACAATTAACGGAATATCGTTATCCATACATAAAGTAGAAGCTGTTGAATCCATTACTTGTAAGCCCTGTTGAATAACGTCTAAGTATGTGAGTGTATCATATTTAATGGCAGTTGCATCTATTTTCGGATCTGCAGAATAAACACCATCTACATTATTTTTTGCCATTAAAATCGCATCTGCGTCGATTTCAGCTGCTCGTAACGCAGCTGTAGTATCAGTAGAGAAGAATGGGTTACCCGTACCTGCAGCAAAAATTACTACGCGTTTTTTCTCTAGATGACGAACTGCTTTACGGCGAATATATGGCTCTGCTACTTGTGTCATTACAATAGAAGATTGCACACGTGTTTCAATCCCTAATTTCTCCAGTGCATCTTGTAACGCTAATGAGTTCATAACCGTTGCTAGCATACCCATATAGTCGGCTGCTGCACGATCCATCCCCATTTCGCTACCGATTTTTCCACGCCATATATTACCGCCACCTACAACAACAGCAACTTCTACATCAAGATCTACTACTTCTTTTACTTCTTCTGCAACAGCCTTGATTATTTTTGGTGATAAACCGAAGCCCGCTTCTCCAGCTAACGCTTCACCACTTAATTTTATAACTACTCGTTTATATTGTGGCACACTCATTGTAAACCTCCGTCAGACTTTATTTAAAACATCCTTATTCCCTTTTCCATTATAGTATAAATAACAATAATTGCTAGTTGTGAATAAGGCAAAATAGAAAATTATGTGGCACATCACCATAACGTGTGGTTTATCAAATGTTATCCGCAACTTTAGGTGATGAACCAATTATATCTTTTTTCGCTCATTTCGGAAAAATAGGGAACACGTTATGTTGTGTTCCCCATTTTTTGTCTAGAAAATCTAGATATTATTTGGTTAGGATCAAACGCAGGCTAAATTAGTTACCTTTAACTTGGCTCATTACTTCTTCAGCAAAGTTATCTTCACGTTTTTCGATACCTTCACCTACAGCGTAACGTACGAAGCCGTTTACTGAACCGCCAGTTGAAGCAACGAAGTCACGTACTTTTTGATCTGAGTTTTTAACGAATGTTTGGTCAAGTAAGCAAACATCTTCGAAGTATTTACCAAGACGACCTTCAACCATTTTTGCTACGATGTTTTCTGGTTTACCTTCGTTAAGAGCTTGTTCAGTTAATACTTTACGCTCACGTTCAACTTCTTCAGCAGAAACTTCATCGCGAGAAACATAAGTAGGGTTAATAGCTGCGATATGCATAGCAACATCTTTTGCAGCAGAAGCATCTGTAGAACCTTCTAAAGTAACTAATACACCGATGCGGCCGCCCATGTGTAAGTAAGAACCGAATGCATCTGCATCAGTTTTTGTTTTCACTTCGAAACGACGAAGAGTAATTTTTTCACCGATTGTTGCAATTGCTGTTGAAATTTGGTCAACAACTTTTACACCTTCAGCATTTGCAATCTCTAATGCAGCTTCAACTGTTGCAGGTTTAGCAGCAAGTAATTGTTCAGCTAATGAAGCAACTAATACTTGGAATTTATCGTTTTTAGATACGAAGTCAGTTTCAGCATTTACTTCTAGGATGATTGCATCGTTTCCATTTTCTAAAATGTAAGTTGTACCTTCTGCAGCGATACGGTCAGCTTTTTTAGCAGCTGAAGAAAGACCTTTTTCACGTAGGAAATCGATTGCAGCATCTATATCGCCATCAGTTTGTACTAACGCTTTTTTACAATCCATCATTCCAGCGCCAGTTTTTTCACGTAATTCTTTTACTAATTGTGCAGTAATGTTTGCCATTTAGTGTTTCCTCCTCAAATTGGTTGTACAAATTTTAGTGATAGGTTCTAAAAAAGGTGATAAGGGTCCTGAGCCACTTATCACCTTTTTGTAAACGTGAATTACTCAGCAGCAGCTTCTACAGCTGGAGCTTCCTCTTCACCTTGTTTTGACTCGATTAAAGCGTCAGCCATTTTAGCAGTTAAAAGTTTAACAGCGCGAATAGCATCGTCATTAGCAGGAATTACGTAGTCGATTTCATCTGGATCACAGTTTGTATCAACAATACCTACTAGAGGGATGTTTAATTTAATAGCTTCTGCAACAGCAATGCGTTCTTTACGTGGGTCAACCACGAACATTACGTCTGGAAGAGCGTGCATATCACGGATACCGCCTAAGAATTTGATTAGACGTTCGTGTTCTTTTTTAAGTTGGATTACTTCTTTTTTAGGTAGAACTTCAAAAGTTCCATCTTCTTCCATTTTTTCGATTGCTTTCATACGTGCAACACGTTTTTGAATAGTACCGAAGTTTGTAAGAGTACCACCTAACCAACGTTGGTTGATGTAGTAGTTGCCTGAACGTTCAGCTTCATCTTTGATCGCTTCTTGTGCTTGTTTTTTCGTACCAACGAAAAGAACTTTACCACCGTCTTGACCAACTTGACGCATGAAGTCATAAGCTTCCTCTAATTTTTTAACAGTTTTTTGTAAATCGATGATGTAGATCCCGTTACGCTCAACGAAGATATATTTCTTCATTTTTGGGTTCCAACGACGAGTTTGGTGACCGAAATGTACACCAGCTTCAAGTAATTGTTTCATAGAAATTACTGACATGTGAATTTCCTCCTAGTATGTTTGGTTTTTATCCTCCGCATTTATCACTTGCAACAAGCTACCCTAAGCTTAGAGCACCACTTACTACATCAAAACGCGTGTGTATTAATAACACCATTTGCAACTATACCATAGCTTTATCCCATTCGCAACTGTTTTATTGATGAAATTTCAATAAAAGCTCGATTTCTGTTTTCCCTTTTTGAAGCTGCTTTGCAATTTCTTCAGGTGTTTTACCTTGTTTCGCTAATTCAACAGCTTGTTGTTCCACTGTTAATGGCTTAGCTTCTTGCTTTTTGGTTGCATCAGTTGCTTGATGGTCCGAATGTACCACCTTCGCTTCAGTTTTAGCCCCAGTTTGCTGCTGACGTGAATAAGCATTGGCTACGATATTTTTGGGCACATAAATACGCTGTTCATTATCTAGACTAATAGAACCGTCTACTGTGCTTTCTTCCTTTGTCAGAGAAGGTGGTTGCTCCTGCTCCTTTTGTCTCACAATCTGTTCTTCCTGTTTCACAGCATTCGTTTGAGTTTCAGACTTAGAAACTCTTTGCAGCTCTTGAATTAGGCGATCATTTTCATCTTTCATATCAGCTAAATAGACGCTGATGGTATCATCCATTTCACGCATTAAGCGCTCCTGCTTCTTTTCTAAGTCCTTAAATTTTGCTAGCTTCGTATTTAATATGATAAGGAAATAAAATGAAATTAGCTGTAAAATAAATAGAACCACAATTAGTATGATTGTCATAGTAAACTCCTATCCACTAAAATCCACGAAATTTCCTTTAAACGGATGCTGCGCCTGCTTTTCTCGCTTCTCATCATCCTTATTTTTCTTTTTCCGAGTACCTTTTATATACTCGCCACCTGCTTCTTCATCTTCACTAATCCCATCCATACCCTCTGAAGTATTCACAACTTTTTGCTTGCGTTCTATTTCTTTTTTTAACGCTTCATTTGCATGTACTTGCTGAGCCAAAGTTTGTTGTTGTGCCTGATCAGCCATTTTTCCTGCTTCAAACGTTTTTGGAATAGCTATTTGTAGTTCGACACCCTTTAAACTCATGTGACTCCCTCCTTCAATGATATGTATATAAGGATTATTATGCATTAATCATTTCATTGGATAATAATTTCCGTAGCTTTAATAAAGCCTTAGAGTGGATTTGTGAAATGCGTGATGTTGATAATTCAAGCATTTCTCCAATTTCTGTTAATGTTAATTCCTCAGAATAAAATAAACTAAGCACCAGCTGCTCCTTATCATTGAGCTTTTGGATATTTTCCGCTAAATCCCCAAGCAATTCTGACTTGACGACAGCTTGCTCAGGTGTTTTAGTCGTATCATCACGAATAACAAATGACTTTCCTTCAGTCTCATCTTGATCTTGCTGCTCATTAATGGAAAGCACATTTGAAAAGAAATGCTCTTGTACAGTTTGGTAAACGTCCTCAACAGGTAAAGCCATATGTTCCGCAAGTTCCTCAGGAGTTACATGACGCATATATTTTTGTTCTAACTGTTCAATCTGTGCATCTAACTTTTTCGCCTTCTCACGCGCGGAGCGTGGCAACCAATCTTCCTTACGTAAACCATCAATAATTGCTCCTCTTACTCTAAAAGAAGCATATGTATCAAATTTCAAGTCTCTATTAATATCAAATTTATTCAACGCGTCAAAAAGACCTACCATACCTAAGCTCGTCAAATCGTCTCGTGATACATTCTTTGGTAAGCTCGCTCCAATGCGTTGTACATGATAAGATACTAGAGAAATATATTTTTTTATAAGTAAATCACCAGCATCTGGATCACGTTCATTTATCCAGCGGTTCCACAGCTTTTGTTCATCGTTCAGAATTGGTTGTGTCATGTAATCCACCTCTCTAAGAAAAACGCATTTACGCGTCTGTTTGCCACTGTCTTATATTACTTTGATGTTTTTTAAATAGTACATTCGTCGAGGGCAACAAAGCTTTACTAGCTATGTGCCTCTAACATAAACAAATGTAATTCTTTCCTATATTATAACAAGAATCGACTATAATTTCATTTGTTTCTCGTACTCTATCACAGATTCTTTACATTTGTGTGTCGTTCATTTTTTAGTTTAAATACAGTCAGATCTTACTAATACAAAAGAATTAAGATAACTATAAAAAAGAGCCGCTACTCGCGACTCCCATTTTTAAGCATTATTTACTTGCGGATCATCCTCACGATTCATCATCGTTCGTACAACCTGAGCAATTTCTTCTGAGCTTTCATCTTGAAACTCAACGGCAGAGTTGGCCGTCGGTGTTTCTTGATTTTCTTCCTCGTGATTGTCTGATTCGTTTTCTTCATGCCCACCTTCAACGACTTCTTCATCGCCCTCTGGTGTGAATAAAACGTAAGCAATTAAAAATCTTACAATATACATGACGAAAAACACAAATATTCCCGCCACAAATGATCCTATGATAATACGTAGTGGTGTATAGGGTTTTAGAAATGTAATAAAAAAATATAGAGAAAAGCCAATTAACGCTCCCCATAGGTTATAAAAAATAGAACCAAACATTATATTTCGCTCACTCCTTGGTTAACCGTTCGAATATGTAATGTCGACGTCGCAGGATTAAATTCAATTGTTCTACCGCTATTACCACCTGTGTCTTCAGCAACTAAACGAATTCCATGACGCTTTAGCTCTTGCTTTACAGCTTCTACATTACGTGGGCCTATGCGCATGGAGTCTTTATCTGAAGTGAATTGAAACATCTGCGCACCACCCGCAATTTTTGCCTTTAGCTTGAACTTTTGAACGCCTTCTAACTTTAATAAGTCAATCATTCCCGCAATGCCTGTGTCAGCAAATTTAGCCACATTTATTGACTCTTGTCTACCTAAACTCGAATCCGGCAACATCACATGTATTAAACCAGCAATTTTTTTTGATTCATCATATAAAATAACACCTACACAAGATCCAAGACCTGATGTTCTTATCGTATTTGGTAACTTTACTACATCCATTTGTGCAATTCCAACTTTGATAACTTGCCCATTACTACTGTTTAGTATCATCTACGAAACTCCTAATGCTTTAAAAATAGCATCAAATGAGTCTGGATCTGGTAATAAGAAGAAATGCCCTCTTACTGTTTCCTGATCCTCTACACCGTCTTCAAAAATGGATGTGTTTATGACGATAACATTATCGCTAACGTGTGATAATTCAATCAAGCCAATACTAATAATAGCACCAAACATGTCAACACTTAGTCCTGGTACAGTAGGATAAATTTTTAAATTTGTAAAGTCAGATAACGCCGATAAATAAGAACCGGATAAAATATTACCCATTTCCTGCATAGCCGATAAACCTAACTCTGAAACAGGTCGTTTTTTAAAGTCGAATGATTCATCAAATATGAGACGACGAATAAATCGATTTGCTTGTTCAATCGGCAGGATAAAGAACATACTACCTTCAGCATCACCTTCAATGCGTAGATAGATTCCAACTACGACATTTTCAGATCCTCCAGCAAGCTCCATCATGTCATTAAATGACACCATTTCAACCTTTGGTACTTTCATATCAATTTTTTTACCAAGTAAATTGGAAAGTGCTGTCGCAGCATGCGCAGCACCTATATTACCAATTTCCTTTAATACATCTAAATGTAGTGATGTAATCTTTTGATTATATGTCATTATCGATCCCTACTTTAGTGGATTTAGTACTTTCTCTAAATGTAATAAAATTAATAATCGTTTATCTATTTTAGCCACTCCTGAAATAAACTCTTCTTCCAGTGAACCTACCACTTCGGGCTGTGGTTCAATTGAGCCAGCTGGAATGTCTAACACATCATTTGCAGAGTCTACGACGAAACCTACTTCCATATCTTCTAATGAAATAATGATAATACGTGTTGTTTCTTCATGCTCAGAGACAGGTAATTCAAATCGTTCACGTAAATCCACAATTGGCGTTACGACACCGCGTAGGTTAATAACACCTTTTACATATTTTTCCGTTTTCGGTACACGTGTAATATGCATTAGTTTTTCAATCCCTTGTACATGTGACACTGGAATCGCATATTCTTTATCTGCTAATTGAAAAACAATTACTTTAATACTTTGTTGTTCCACTGCGTTTGTCATTGTTTACACCTCTCTTATTCATTCACCTTATTTAATAAGTGCGTTACAATCTACAATTAAGGCTACTTTCCCGTTACCTAAAATTGTTGCACCTGAAATTGCAAAGATATTCGTTAAGTAATTTCCTAATGATTTCAGAACAATTTCTTGTTGGCCAATGAATGAATCCACAACTAAACCAGCAAGCTTTTCACCTTTTCGAACGATGACCACTGAATGGAATTCGTCTTCCTGTAGTTCTTTGCGAGGTACCTCAAAGATTTCTTCTAAAAATACTAGTGGTACTACTTTGCCACGGAAGTCGATTACTTTTTGATTATGCGCATTCATAATTTCTGATGAACGGATAATTGAAGTTTCAATAATTGATGAAAGTGGAATTGCATAAATTTCTTTTTCGATTTCTACTAGCATGACAGAAATAATCGATAGTGTCAGTGGTAATTGAATCGAGAATACTGAGCCTACATCTTGTGTAGATTCAATTGAAATATTTCCACCCAATGATTCTATTGTTGTTTTAACAACGTCTAATCCAACGCCTCGGCCTGATACGTCAGAAATAACATCTGCCGTTGAGAAACCAGAAGCCAAAATAAGCTCATTGATTTGCTTATCTGACATTGCATATGATTGTTCTTGTGTAACAATTCCTTTAGAAATAGCTTTCGCAAGTACTTTTTCACGGTTAATACCTGCTCCATCATCTTCAATTTCAATGAAGACATAGTTACCACTATGATAAGCACGCAGGACAACTGTTCCTTCTTCCGGTTTACCTTTTGCAAGACGAGCTGTAGGATTTTCAATACCGTGGTCAACAGAATTACGAATTAAATGAACAAGAGGATCCCCGATTTCATCGATTACTGTACGATCTAGTTCTGTTTCAGCACCAATAATTTCGAGGTTAATTTTCTTGTTTAGATCACGAGATAACTGACGAATCATTTTTGGGAAGCGATTGAATACTGTTTCAACCGGAACCATACGCATCGTTAAAATAATAGTTTGTAAGTCACCCATGACGCGGCTCATGCGTTCTACTGTTTCATTTAACTCTCCATGGTTAACCTCAGTTGCAATAGACTGTAGTCGTCCTCGATCTATAACAAGCTCTTCAAATAAGTTCATTAATATATCAAGTCGCTCGATATTAACACGAATTGTTTTATTACCAACAGGCGCATGGCTTTTATCAGCCTTAGCAGGAACTGCTGCTTTTTCAGGTGCAGGTGCTGCACTATTTTTTTCAGGTGCAGTAGCAGGTTTAGCCTCCGCTTCTACTGTTGCTGTTGCTGCTACTTCTTGAATTGCTTGTTCTTTTTCACCATATTGCTTTTGTTCGATAGTTGCGACAATCACTTCTTCGACTTCTGAAACTTTCATAATCTTTTTCTGCATATCTTCGGCAGATTCTTTTGTCACGAAAGCTACGTAAAATTGTTGATCGAACTGCTCATCTTCAAGCTTATCTACAGATGGACTTGATTTAATAACATCCCCATCTTTTTCTAAAATCTCAAATACCATAAATACTCGTGCTGCTTTTAACAGACAGTCCTCACGTAATTTCACTGAAATTTCAAATGCATTGAAACCTTGCTCAGCAGATTGTGCAATAACTGTTTGTTCAAAGCCGTCATACTCTAAAACACTTGCTACAGCAGTAACTGATGTCTCAATAGTTGCGACAATCACTTCTTCAACTTCTGAAACTTTCATAATCTTTTTCTGCATATTTTCAGCAGATTCTTTTGTCACGAAAGCTACGGAAAATTGTTGATCGAACTGCTCGTCTTCAAGCTTTTCTACAGATGGACTTGATTTAATAACATCCCCATCTTTTTCTAAAATCTCAAACACCATGAATACACGTGCTGCTTTTAACAGACAGTCCTCACGTAATTTCACTGAAATTTCAAATGCATTGAAACCTTGTTCAGTAGATTGTGTAATAACTGTTTGTTCAAAGCTGTCATACTCTAAAACACTTGCTACAGTAGTAACTGGTGTCTCAGTAGTTGCTACTACTTCAGGAATCGCGTACTCACCTAATTCAATACGCTTTAACTGCGCTACAGTTGAGGATACATCACGCTTTCCATCTCCGCCATTCGCAATGTCCATCACCATTTCTTCTAGATGGTCTACAGACTCAAAAACAACATCTAAAATTTCAGGAGACACATGGATTTTCTCGTTTCGGATCGCATCCAACACATTTTCCATTTTATGAGTTAAGTCCGCTAAATCTTCAAAGCCCATTGTCGCAGACATTCCTTTTAATGTATGCGCAGAGCGGAAAATTTCTCCAACGATCGCTAAATCATCTGGATTTTTTTCTAGTTCTAATAAATGTTCACTACACGCTTGTAAATGGTCTTTACTTTCTTCAATAAACATCTCTAAATATTGATTGACTTCCATAAGAGGACACCCCTTTAAGGCAAATATTTCATTATTGTTTGTGCAATATCGTCTACATCTGCTACTTCATCGACAAGTTGCGTTTCCACTGCTGCTTTCGGCATACCATACACTATGCAAGTTTCAGCTGACTCTGCGATTGCAATCACATTTCCAGTACTTTTTAGTGCTTTTAGTCCGTTAGAGCCGTCATGGCCCATACCTGTCATAATAACTGCCACTTTATCAAAATCTGTAAATTGGCTCACATCTTCAAACATCACATCTACAGAAGGGCGATGTCCAGATCTAGGTGGTTCATTATTATCAAGGACTATGCCAAAGGAGGTACCTACTTTTCTAAGTTTTAAATGATACCCACCTGGTGCAATATAGGCCAATCCGTTTTGGAGAATATCTCCTTGCTCAGCTTCCTTTACCGTAATCTCACTCAATTGATCCAGACGAGTAGCAAGAGATTTTGTAAATCCTGCTGGCATATGCTGAACAATTAAAATTGGTGCTTGAATTGATTTCGGGATTTTTGTAATTACTTCTTGTAATGCTCTAGGTCCGCCAGTGGATGTTCCGATTAGCACAATTTTCCTACCTACTTTACTCCATTCAATGTGTGGCTTCGCTATTTCTACCTTTGACGGAGAAACATTGACAGCAGGAGTCACCCTGCTTTCACTACGTGGTTCTCTTCTAATGGTACTCGCATTTAATGCCTGTTCTTGTGGTCTTTTACTACCAGAAGGTTTCTTTAATTTTGAAATAGGTACCAATGCTGCTTGTTCAACCTTGTGGACAAGTTCGGTTTGGATTTTATGTAAATCAAGAGAAATTGTTCCGCTCGGCTTCGCGACAAAATCTACTGCACCAAATTCAATTGCTGATAAGGCATTTTCTGCTCCTCGTTGAGTAGTACTAGAGAGCATAACAACAGGTACTGGACATATAGCCATAATTTCTTTTAAAGCTTCAAGCCCATTCATTTCAGGCATCTCAATATCCATTGTCACAACTGTTGGCTGCAATGATTGAATCTTTTTTATCGCATCTTTCCCATTTCGTGCTGTTCCAACTACTTCAACCTTCGAGTTGCCAACAAAAAAGTCACTAATTAGCTTTCTCATAAAAGCAGAATCATCAACAACTAATAGCTTGCTTTTATGTAAAAAGTCCAATTAATCACGTCCTTTCGAAAAAATACTTCTTAATTTAGTTAAGAATTTACCCGCTGACTGATCATGTGCATGAACTTCCTCCGCACGGTGTTCCATAAAACGCGCCACTATAAGTTGAAGTGTCTTTGTAATAAGTGCGTCTGGATAAGCAAGTGAAAAAGGTACTTGCTCACGCACAGCCTTACGCACAACAGAATCTTCAGGTAATGAGCCTAATATCGTAACCTCTTTGTCCAAAAAACGTTTCATCGTACGCTTTAGGCGTTCATTGGTTTCCAGTCCTTCTTCTTTACTAAAAGCACGGTTACAGAGTACATAAAACTGCTTGTCCGGATCTCGCATATGAATATATTTCATCATTGAATATGCATCTGTTATAGAAGTTGGCTCTGCCGTTGATAAAACAATAATTTCATCTATTGAGACTAGTAAATCTAATGACCAGCTAGTAGCCCCTGCTCCCATATCAAATAAGATGTAATCAAAGTTTTTTTGAAGCTGCTCAAATGCATGAATAAGTCGTTCAAACAGTTCCTCTGACCATTCTAAGACGCCCGACATACCAGACCCACCTGAAATATACTTTAAATCGTAAGGACCTTCATATATTACCTCATCTAGTAACTTATTTCCTTCCAAGTAATCTTTTAAACTATAAGAAACATTTTTTCCAATTAAAATATTGATATTGCCCATACCAATATCCATATCAACGATGACAACTTTTTTCCCTTTATTGGCCAATGTAGTTGCAAAATTCATCGTGAAGTTACTTTTACCAACCCCACCTTTGCCGCTTACAACCGCAATTGCCCTACCTAATCCGCCCTGCTGTCCCAACATTTTCAAGCGTAATGTTTCAGCTTGGTCTCTCATTTTTCTTCACCTTGGAAAAATAAATTTAGTACTGCTTCTAGATCAGCTTCTTCAATATCTTCTGGTACTTCTTGACCGTTCGTGTAGTAAGCAAGTCCTTTATTATATTTAATCATTAAATTAATCATTGTGCCAATAGAATTTGTTTCATCAATCTTTGTAAAAATGAATTTTTCAACTGGTAATTGCTTAAATTGCTCTAATATGTTTGCCATGTCCTTTTCTTTCGTTGTCATAGCAAGTACTAAAAAGGACTCCGCTTGATCATCAAATTTTATGAGACGTTGTAAATCGTCTACATACTTTACCTCTTTATAATTGCGGCCTGCTGTATCTATAAACACTAAATCTAAATGGGCCAATCGGTGGAGTGCTTGTTCAAAATCTGTTGCATTATAGGCAATTTCGACAGGAGCCTGCAACAATCCAGCATACGTTTTTAATTGCTCAATTGCGGCAATACGGTAAGTATCTGTCGTAATAAATCCTATTTTTTTCTTTTTTTCTAAAACTGCTCTAGCTGCCATTTTAGCAATGGTCGTAGTCTTTCCGACACCTGTTGGACCTAAAACATTTATATATTTTTTTTCATAGGATAGGCCCCCGAGTGGAAGTTCCTCTAGCTCTTTGCGCAATAAATTTTTCGTAATCATCTTACATTGAGAAAAATTGATTTCCGACGCTTCTTTGAAATGCGTAAAAAGCTCATCACCAATCGTTGTGATGAGCTCCTCACTTAGCTCCTGCTGTCTTAAGTATTCAATGAAGGGTAAGAGTTCATCGGGATATTGATCTTGGATAGTCTTCTTATGCATGGAATGCATTAAAGATTTTAAATCTGCAATTTCCTTCCTCAAATCTTCAGAAATGCTCGTTTCCTCATGTAAGGGCGCATCATTCTGTGGCTGTACTGGATGTACTTTAGCTTGCACAGCATTCGTAATCTCTTGTAACCTTACATTTTCTTTTTTAGGTGTTGTTAAAGGGTAAACTGCAGGTGCTGGAGCCACATTACTTGGCTCCATTGAATCAATCCCTGCAACAACCTCAAAACTTTTCTTTTTAATGATTCCAAAAAATTTTTTTGTAATGACTACTTTTGAATTCAAAATGACAGCGTCCTCACCTAATTCAGCACGCACAAGCTTCATCGCTTCTGGAATGGAGGATGCATAATATTTTTTCATTTTCATTCAACATTCACCACCCCAACACTTTGAATTTCAACTGTAGCGTCAAGTTCATTGTATGACAGAACTGGAATTTGCGGGAAATAACGCTCCGTTAGTTGGCGTAAATACATACGAACTGCTGGAGAGCATAAGATAATAGCAGATTGCTCCATAAAGGAAACACGTTCTACTTCTGCAGCAATAGTCTCCAAGACAGTTTGAGAATCTTGTGGATCCATCGCTAAGTAGTTTCCGTGATCAGTTTGTTGAATACTATCAGCAATCATTTTCTCTACTCTACCCGAAACTGTTATGACCTTTAATGATGTGCTGTCCCCTACGTATTGAGAAGTAATCTGACGTGCCAATGATTGACGTACATACTCAGTTAATATATCGGTATCGCTCGTTAACTTTGCATAGTCTGCTAGTGTCTCGAAAATAATTGGTAAGTTTCGGACTGAAACATTTTCTCGTAGAAGTTTACCCAGTACTTTTTGAATTTCCCCAGTCGATAAAGGTGTAGGCGTCAACTCTTCGACTAAAATTGGATGCGTTTCACGTAAATGATCAATTAGCTGCTTCGTCTCTTGACGACCGAGTAATTCATAAGCATTTGCACGAATCATTTCCGTTAAGTGAGTCGACACAACGCTTGGTGGGTCAACAACTGTGTAGCCGAACATTTCGGCATCCTCTTTCACTTGCTCAGTAATCCATTTTGCAGGTAGGCCAAATGATGGTTCAACTGTGTCAATTCCTTCGATGGAATCATCATCTCCTGGACTCATTGCTAAATAATGATCAAGCAGAAGTTCACCACGCGCCATTTCGTTACCCTTTATTTTAATTCGGTATTCATTTGGTTGTAATTGAATATTATCGCGAATACGGACAACCGGAATGACAATCCCTAATTCTAATGCTAACTGTCGACGTATCATAATGACTCGATCTAATAAATCGCCGCCTTGAGCAGCATCTACTAACGGTATTAAACCATAGCCAAATTCAAACTCGATTGGGTCCACATTTAATAAATTCACAACGTTTTCAGGGCTCTTCATGCCGTCTGTTGCCACTTCTTCCTCAATTTCAAGTAATTCTTCTGCATCCTCTGGTTTCTTATGATCCATCATATAAGCACTAACAATTAGTGAAATACCAATAGGAAGTGTTATCCAGAGAGGTATAGGTGTGAAAAATCCAAGTAAAAGTATTGTTCCACCTGCTACATAAAGCAGTTTTGCTTGAGCAAATAACTGTCCTGTAATATCTTCACCAAGACTACCTTTAGAAGATGCACGTGTTACGACAATCCCTGTCGCTGTAGAGATAAGTAGCGCAGGAATTTGTGAGACAATACCATCTCCAACCGTTAACTTAGAAAAATGATTTGCTGCATCTGCAAATGAAAGACCCATCTGCGCAACACCGATGATGATACCAAATAATAAGTTGATAATAACCATGACCATTGAGGCAATGGCATCCCCTTTTACGAACTTTGTGGCACCATCCATCGCTCCGTAGAAGTCCGCTTCACCCGATACTTTTTCGCGTCGTTCACGTGCTTCCCGTTCAGAAATAATTCCTGCATTTAAATCAGCATCAATACTCATTTGTTTACCCGGCATCGCATCCAGTGTGAAACGTGCTGCTACTTCAGCTACACGCTCCGCTCCTTTTGTAATAACGATAAACTGAATTAACACAAGAATTAAGAATACAACTAAACCAACTAGTACATTCCCGCCGACTACAAAATCACCAAACGTTTCAACAACAGCACCAGCATCACCTTTTGCTAAAATGGCACGTGTTGTAGAAACGCTCAGTCCGAGTCGGAACAAAGTTAACAATAAAATAACTGATGGGAAAATAGAAAAGTCTAACGCTTCCTTCATACTCATTGCTGTTAACAGTACTATTAATCCTAATGTAATATTAATGACGATTAAGAAACTTAACATCCACGGAGGAAGAGGAATGATGAGCATCGCAACGATTAAAATAACCGCACCTAAAACCCCTATATCGCGAACTTTCATTTGTGTCCCTCCTACAAAAAGCTTTAAATTTTCCGCTTAATTCGATAAACATAAGCAAGCACTTCTGCTATTGCTTTGAAAAACTCTTCTGGTACTTGATCACCGATTTCTACTTGATCGTACATTGCTCGTGCTAATGGTCTATTTTCAACCATAATGACGTCATGTTCTTTCGCAATCAGTTTAATTTTTTGAGCGATAAAGTCTGTACCCTTGGCAACGATGCGTGGGGCATCCATACTTTCCTCATCATATTTGAGGGCAATCGCATAGTGAGTTGGGTTTGTTATGACAACATCGGCGTTTGGAATCTCTGACATCATTCGACGCATCGCCATTTCGCGTTGGCGTTGCTTAATTTTCGATTTTATCAGCGGATCGCCCTCACTATTTTTATATTCATCTTTAATATCTTGCTTAGACATTTTAAGATTTTTTTCGTAATCGTGTTTTTGATACATCCAGTCTAAAAGGGATACACAAAGTAAGACGAGCGAAGCAGCAATCCCCATGATACCAACAAGCTTACCCACTGTAATAAGAGTTATCCATGGGCTTTTAAAGGATAACGCCAAAACTTCCGGTAAATTTGTCCAAACTATAATTGTCGTAACGCCACCGATGAAGCCAATCTTTAATACTGACTTTAGCAGCTCTATAATGGCTTTAACAGAAAATATTTTTTTCAACCCTTTGATCGGGTCCATTTTTTTTAAATCAAATTTCATCGGCTCTAATGTAAATAGAAAGCCGAACTGTAGAAAGTTACCTACTAATGCTCCGACAAATGCAATTCCCATAATTGGAACAATAATAAAAGCCATTTGCGCTAATGTTTCTGTAAATAGCCGCATCACACTATCAATTGTTAGTGATTCTACGCGTATGTTATGAATAAAAGTTTGCCTAAAAAAAGCTAAAAGATCGTCTCGCATTGAACCTGCAAAGAAGTATAAAAAGATAAATACCATGAGCATGACAATCGCACTGGAAATATCCTGACTTTTGACAACCTGACCTTTTTTTCGAGCATCTTGTCGTTTTTTGGGCGTCGCCTTTTCCGTTTTTTCTCCCGCAAAATACTGTAAATCTAAATCCAGCAGTAGCAACATTTTATCCACCACCTAAAATAGCCATTAAGTCACGCATAGCATAAATCATAATTGTAATTAGCTTTTGTATAACTTGAACCATTACAGCCATCATTGTGAATAATACTAGAAAACTAACGCCAATTTTAATAGGAAAACCAACTACAAAAATATTTAATTGTGGTACAGTTTTCGCTGTGATTCCTAGCGCCAAATCGACTAAAAATAAAGATGCTACAACAGGAGCAGCCATTTGAAAAGCAATCGCAAAAACAGCCGTAAATGTTGTGATGATAAACTCTATATAATTGTTATTTGCGAAATTAGGAAAACCTTGATTCATCGGTAAGAATTGATAACTATAATAAATTCCATCGAGAATCATGTGATGTCCATTTATAGCTAGTAGAAAGAGTATTGCTAGCGTATTAAAAAATTGCCCTATCAATGGACTTTGTGCACCTGTTTGCGGGTCAATAATATTGGCAATGGCAAAACCCATTTGAAAATCAATAAAGCTTCCGGCAATTTGAATTGCCGACATGATGATATAGCCTACTAGACCGAGTAACAGTCCAATGAGCGCTTCTTTCATCACTAAAAGTATGTACTCACCATTAAATACAAATGGTTCAACGTCAATTGTATAATACATCATCCAAGCTAAAACTAATGCGAGAGTTATTTTAACTTGTGGCGGAATCGTTCTGTACGAGAAAAAAGGCACAGTGACAAAAAATGCCGATACGCGCACAAGTACTAATAAGAAAACCGTAAAATGCGGGATTAATTCATTCATCTACTCACCCTATATAACGCGTTAAATTCTCAAAAATGTCTCTCGCATAGCTAGTCACTTGTGATAACATCCAAGGACCGAAAAATACGATAGCAGCTAATACAGCGATGATTTTTGGAACGAATGCTAATGTTTGCTCTTGAATCGATGTTGTTGCCTGAAAAATACTTACCGCTAAACCAGTGATTAAAGCAACCAATAATAGCGGACCGCTTGTTAGAAGGATAATCATAATGGCACGCTCTGCAATTGAAATAACCAATTCACTTGTCATACTGTATCATCCCCTAAAAACTTTGTAGTAATGATTTCATCACTAGATACCAACCATCAACGAGTACAAATAATAAAATCTTAAACGGCAATGAAATCATAACCGGTGGTAACATCATCATCCCCATCGACATTAGCGTACTGGCGACAATCATGTCGATTACTAGGAATGGAATAAAAATCATAAAGCCAATTTGAAACGCTGTTTTAAGCTCACTCAATGCGAAAGCAGGTACTAGCATTGTCAGTGGAATTGCTTCTACAGATGCTGGCTTTTCTGCCTTATTATACTTTAAAAATAAATCAAGATCTTTTTGCCTTGTATGCTTACTCATAAACTCTTTAAACGGCACACTAGCACGATCGTACGCTTCTTCAATTCCGATTTTCTCAGAAAATAATGGTTGCAATGCCTCTTTATTGACCTCTTGAAATGTCGGGGCCATGATAAAGAAAGTTAAAAATAAGGCAAGACCTACAATGACCTGGTTTGGTGGCATTTGCTGTGTCGCCAACGCAGTACGAACAAACGAAAGCACTATAACAATGCGTGTAAACGATGTCATCAAAATTAAAATACTCGGTGCCAGTGATAGAACTGTTAACAACAAGAGAAGCTTCACAGCGCTAGAGACATTCGTCGGATCGCTGTTGGAAAAAACATTGATTACATCATTCATTTATCATCATTCTCCTTTTGCTTCCATTTCTCCAGTTCTTCACTGCGCTCCTGTTTAATTTCGGAAATCTTTTTTTCAAATAGATCACCAAAAGAGCCTTGTTTTTTCTGCGCTGGTGAACTCTCATTATTTTTTCTCTTAAACTTAGAAAATACTTCTGCAATATACGGTGATGTTGTTGCAAGTTCTTGTCGTTCATTATAAAGTGCTAAAAGTGCTGCAACTTCATCAGGATCAGTAATTTCACGTAATAGTTGGACATCCTCACCGACCCCCACTAAATAGAGTGTTTTACCTACTTGTAATAGTTGTACTGACTTTTGAGCACCTAACGATAAACCGCCTAAATTTTGTACTAATTGATTACGTTGAAAGTTTAAATTTCTTTTATTTAAAAACTTCATTAACCCATAAAATAAAGCTACAACAAAAATAAGCGCCAAAACCATTTTTATGTATTCCCATGCAGATATGTCTCCAGCTGCTTGTACATCTGAAGCTTGCTTAGCAGCTGGAGTATTATCTTCTTTACAATCTCCTTTAGTGATGCAGTCGTTTACGCTATTCGCGTTAGAGTCTGCATACACAGTAGTAGTTGTAGGGTACAAAAACAGGAAGGATACAAGAAATGCGAAAATCATCGTTTGACGAAATGATTTTAACATTTTCATTCGATCATCCTAGAGCTTTTTGAATCGCTTCAATTACACGATCAGCTTGGAAAGGTTTAACAATAAAGTCTTTCGCACCAGCTTGAATTGCATCGATTACCATTGCTTGTTGTCCCATTGCTGAACACATAATAACAGTTGCATTTGGATGTGAACCCTTGATTGCTTTAAGAGCAGCAATACCGTCCATTTCTGGCATCGTAATATCCATTGTTACTAAATCTGGCTTTAATTCGTTGTACTTTTCAACAGCTTGTACACCATCAGCTGCCTCTCCAACAACTTCAAATCCATTTTTCGATAAAATATCCTTGATCATCATGCGCATAAATGCAGCATCGTCTACAATCAAAATTCTTTTAGACATGGTTAACTCCTCCAATTGAAACTATCTTAAATTATTTAAACGCTCTGCTTGACTTAAAACATCTGTAATACGGACACCGAAGTTTTCATCAATAACAACGACTTCACCTTTAGCGATTAAACGACTATTAACTAAAATATCAACTGGTTCACCAGCTAATTTATCTAATTCAATAATCGAACCACTAGATAGTTCTAATATCTCTTTTACAGAACGCTTTGTACGTCCTAACTCTACAGTAACTTGCAATGGAATATCAAGTAGCATATTTAAATTTCTAGCTTCAGATTGCGAGATAACATTTGGATCAAAACTAGCAAACTGCGCTTGTTGAACATTGACCGATTGAATAGGTCTTGTTGCTTGTGGAATCTGTTGTTGCTCTTGATACATTGGTTGCTGCACAGGCGCTGCCTGCTGTTGATATACTGGCTGCGCAGGCGGTGGTGTTACAGGTGCTTGCATAGACGCTTGTGGTTGTACAGGCATCTGTGCTACTGGCGCTTCAGGTGCTATTGTTGCAGCCACAGGTTCCTCGATTGATTCCGTTTCTCCTAATAGAGATTTTACAATGTTTTGGCTAAATTTCAGCGGTAATAATTGCATTAGATTCGAATCAATTAAATTACCAATTCTCAATCTGAAGGATACTTTTACGAGTAAATCATCTTCAGGAATATTTTCTCGTCCTTCATTTTTAGAAATATTCATTAAATCAATAGTAGGTGGAGAAATATCCACTTTTTTATTAAATACTGTTGACATTGAAGTGGCTGCAGAACCCATCATCTGATTCATAGCTTCTTGAACGGCACTTAGCTGAATTTCACCTAAGTCTGGTTTCGGATTTAAGCCATCTCCACCTAACATTAAATCAGCAATAATCGCTGCATCGGATTGCTTAATAACAAGTAAATTCATACCTGTTAACCCGATTGTATATTCAACCTGTACGGCTACATAAGGATGAGGAAATTCCTCTTCTAATTTATTACGGTTAATCATTGAAATACTTGGAGTAGTAATATCTACTTTTTGGCCTAATAACGCTGAAAGGGCTGTGGCAGAGCTACCAAAAGATATATTTCCTACTTCACCTAACGCATCTTGGGCAAACGAATCGAGGTAATCCTCTACCTTTAAATCATTAATATCCTCATTTGTTGAAGCTTCAGTGTCGCTGTTTTTATCTTCCAACGTCTCGCCCCTTAATAACGCTTCAATTTCTTCTTGGGAGAGCATTTCATCACTCATCTTCGTCTCCTCCTTTCAAAGGGTCGATAATCTGGATTGCTAATTTTTTGCCTTGCTTTCCTGGTTGAACTGTAAATTTCGGTAATGTTCCAACTTTTAATAGTAGTGGATCCTCAATTTTTTGTTCTAATTGAATGACATCCCCAATTTGCATTGTGAGGAAATCCTCAATGGTAATGTCTGTAATACCTAGTTCAACAGAAACAGGTAGTTTTGCTTGTTTCACACGTGTTTCAAGCATTTTCGTTTGCTCTGGAGACATCTCTTTTGTATTTGTCTGCATCCAGTAGCGAACAGAAAGATTTGGAACGATTGGCTCCAATACAACATGCGGAATACAAATATTAATCATACCGCTTGTCTCACCGATGATCGTGTTTAAGGAAATAACGACAACCGTTTCATTTGGTGAAATCATTTGTAAAAATTGAGGGTTGACCTCAAGCTCTACTAAAATCGGATCAATTTCCGCAACATTTTCCCACGCCTCGCGTAAATTGTCGAATGAACGTTCAAAAAGGTTTGTCATAATTTTAGTTTCAATTTCTGTTAAGTTATCCACATTACTATGACTCGCCCCACTACCGCCCATTAAACGATCTAACATCGAGTAGGCAATGTTCGGGTTTATTTCCATCAATATATTACCATCTAATGGCGGCACTTCAAACACATTAATGAGTGTCATATTCGGAATCGAACGTACAAACTCTTCAAATGGTATTTGGTCCACCGATGCAACCGTAATCTGCACATAGCTTCTCAGCTGTGCAGAAAAGAAGGTTGTCAGTAATCGTGCAAAATTTTCATGTATTCGGGTCAAACTTCGGATTTGATCTTTTGAGAAACGTAGTGCTCGTTTAAAGTCATACACTTTAACCTTACGCCCCTCGTCCTCTTTTTTTATGTCGTCCGCTGACATTTCCCCAGTTGATATTGCGGAAAGCAGCGCATCTATCTCGGATTGAGATAACACATCTCCTGCCATTTGCCCACCTCCATTTCAAGCAGTTTCTGTTTTATTGGGTGATGAAGGAGGTAAAATAAACTTCCTGAACTTCTCCCTCTTGCATCAATTCATTAATTTTTGTTTTTAATGATTTTTGGAAAACTTGTTTACCTTGCTTACCTTCTAAATCTTTTTGTTGCATTTCGGAAAGCTCTTGAATAACAATATTTTTCACTTGGAAATCACGCTTCGTTAATTCAGCAGCAGCATCTTTACTTGATGTTTGAATTTTCAACGAAAAGCGTACAATTTTGTTATCAGCTAAATTTGTTGTAATTTCTGGAATTTCAACAGAAGCTTGAACGATTTCATCAATGGTTGGTTCAAGAGACTTTGCCGACTTATTAAATTGGGTAAATAATACAAAGCAAATACCCCCGATAAGTATGATTGCTACTAGTACGATGATAATCATCGTTAACATTTTGTTATTCTTCATCTTCTTCACCTCGTAGATGCGGGTTTGATAGTATTTGTATATTTTTATAAAAGGCTGTTACCTTTTGTCGCACCTCATCTTCACTTTGTAAAACAATGATTTTGGTTCCAGTCGTTAATGTAATGGTCGTATCTGGAAAAGATTCGACCGTTTCTATGTATAAAGCATTCAATGTAAATGCTTTGCCATTTAAACGTGTTAGTTCAATCATTGAAATAGGGCCGGGTCTAGCACGAGAGCCGGCCCGACCCTCCCTCATATGAAATTATGTTTTTAGTTTTGAGCACTTTTTAATCTTAACCGGTATTTTCTTTACCTACATATTAAGTTTATATCTCACACTAAAATCTACTAATTAAAATCTATCGTTTTAAATTCACAAGCTCTTGAAGAATTTCATCAGAAGTTGTGATAATACGTGTATTTGCTTGGAAACCACGTTGTGCAACAATCATTTCAGTAAATTCTTCAGATAGGTCTACGTTAGACATTTCTACCTTCCCAGCAGCAACAGTACCCATACCTGCTACAGTACCTACTTGTGCATACGCTACGCCTGAGTTAGTTGTTTGTTGATAGTAATTGCCCCCTACTTTAGCAAGACCACCAGCATTCGGGAATTTAGCCATTATCAATTGCCCAGCCCACTGTAGATTACCATTTAAATCTTGATAAGTAATCGTACCATCAGCTGCAATGTTTACTTCTTTACCTGTTGACGGGATACGAATTGGTCCTACATCACCCTCAGCAGGTGTTAATTTCCCATCAGCATCAAATAAGTTGGCACCTTTATCACCAGAAGCTTTTTTTCCATCTGCTGCTAAGATACCTGTATCATCCTTCTCGATAACAATATCTTTGCCAGCAGTTATACCAACTAAATATTTCCCATCACCATTTACTAAATAACCATTGTTATCCATGTAAAAAATACCATTACGTGTGAATAACGTGTTATTGAAACCTTCAACACCAATAAAACCACCGTTAGTTTCGTCTGGAGCGCCATTCGCATCGGCAACCATAAAGAAGCCTTCACCTTCAATACCTAAATCTAATCCACGTCCTGTTTGCTGTAAGGATCCGCCACCGTGAATAGTATCAATAGTAGCTAATTGTGAGCCTAGACCTATTTGTTGTGGATTTACACCTCCACGCGTTGGAGTAGATCCAGAAGCACTTCCTTGAGTTTGAGACATTAAATCTTTAAAATTAACACGCCCTTTTTTAAAACCAACTGTATTAACGTTAGAAATATTATTACCAATAACGTCCAGTTTTGTTTGGAAGTTTTTAAGACCTGAAATACCTGAATACATAGAACGTAACATAATGTCGTTCTCCCTTCATTTTATATTGTGTGCATCTATCAATCAGCACACATAGGCTTCCTTTCAAAGGTCCAGCCCTTACAGCACGATTGTGCCATCAATATTTGTAAATATTTGCTGCTTTGCTTCCGTGCGGTCCATCGCTGTAATGACAGTTGCATTTTTAGCACTGACAATTAAAGCTGCTTGATCCATCAAGACTAATGGCTGTTTGACACCTTTTGAGTGCGCTTCAAATACCTTGTCTGATACAGCCTGCCATTCTTGTTCAGAAATCGCTATCTTACGCTCGATAATTCGCTCATTCGCGTGCTTGCTCACTTTTAATTCTTGTTGATTGGTAGCCTCCTGTAAATGAGCTTTAAACGATTGCTGTGACTTTATTGGAGTAGGTTGTGTCTGGCGAATAGATGGATGCAATGGTACACGCTGTATTGAAAACTTATCCATCATTTTTCTCCACCTTTATTCGCTTATTACGGTAAAATCTTTATCTGTTAATTTTTTATCATTGTCTAAGACATAATGAGTTACGCCATCTTTAGTTGTTACAGAAACGATACGTCCTTGTAGTTCTTGCTCGCCTTCCTTATACTTAACATTTTTACCAATTAGTTTGCTTGCTTGTACAAGTGGCGATTCTGTTACTCCTTTATCACTTGAACTGCCTAAAATAGCTGAAATATTGCCAGGAGTTATTTCCTTACCATCGGTTAGTACAAACACCGCATTACCTTCGACAAACTTCACCGATTTAATTGTGCCTGTTCCTTCATTAATAACAGGTTTGCCTTTTTCATCTTTCTTATCTGTTAGCTCATGCCATTTTACTTCCTTACCAACAAATGTTGTATAACTCATAAGCTGTGTCTGTTGCTGTGAGGTAAGTAATGATTCCATCGCTTTTGTCATATTTTGCATTTGCTCTAAAGAAGAGAATTGTGCCATTTGAGAAATGAATTCTCGGTCGTCCATAGGATTTGTCGGATCTTGATGTTGTAATTGAGTAATTAATAATTTTAAGAAAGCATCCTTTCCAAGATCACTATTACCCGTTTGCTTCGTTGGCTTCTTATAGTTGGAAAAATAAAAGTCATTTGTTACATTTGCATTTAGTGGTTTTGTATTAGTCGTAGAATCTGCCATCTTTACACCTCCTCATTTATTAAATAGTCACTAAATGATTTGCCTTCTTCATCATCGTCACTTTTTTGCTCCTGCTCATCTTCCTGTTGTTGCTTAAAGAAATTATTGAAGAAGCTTTGGTCGCGTTGTTGGCGATCTGTATCTTGCAGTGATTGGGCAATATCGAGACGATCAACTTGAATATTTTGCTGAACAAAGGCTTGCTTTAATTGATGTGCCTGACTATCAAGTAATTCACGTCCATGAGCTGTTGAAGCTAATAGACGGGCTGTGAGGACACCATCATTTTGTACAAGCTCAATACGTATTGTTCCTAAATTTTCCGGATACAATTTCAAGGTTAAGCGTGTAATACCTTGTGCATTAGAGACTTGGGCTCTATTGATGATTGCTTGCATCTCTTTCAAAAATGCTTCAGACTGTGCTGGTTTTGCAACTGGCAGCGTCACTTGGAACGTGTCTGCTTTTGTTTGGACTGTATTAGAAGTCACCATTTCATTAGGACTTGTGTCTGTCTGCTTTGTCACCTGAACTTGTTGAACTACTTTCTGGAAGCCTTGCAACGGAAGCGTTACTGTTGTTTTAGTTGTTACTTGCTGTTCAGATAGAGTCGTCTCTACTTGTGTTTGTATCGTTGTTAAAAGACTTTTTATGTCAGTTAGCAAGTTTTCTTGTGATGTTGTTAAGTCCGTTTTTTGCCCAACTAATTGTGCTAACTTTAACACTTGAAGCAATGGCGCTACTTCCTTTGGAGTCACTTGTCCTTCACCCTGTAAAGCTGCTACGACTTGTGTTTGAAGCATTGGTGCCTGCGCGTCTACTATTGCTAAAAGGTCCCATACATCTCTTGCTTCTTTATCTTCTCCTAGTAACTGTTGTACTAACTTTTGAAGTTGCTCGGTATCAATCCCCAATGCGTCCATTAAGTTATCAAGATTTAACATTTCATCTACAGAAACAGCTTTGCCTTCGTCGCCAATTTGCAGCATTAACAAGCCATCGTCGTGTGGAATACCTAGTAAGTCTAGTACATCTTCTACAGATTCAGCATTTAAAACTGCTGCTACATCAGAGGTATCTTTTGTATCTGTTGACTGTGTAGGCTGCTGTATTTGATTTGAAGAAGAAATAACCTGTCCAAAAACAGACCCAAACGTTGCTAATTTCTCTTTGTTCGATGGTCCATTTGCTTTAACATCGGAATCGCCTGATGTTGTAGGTTTTGTAGCTGCTGTTTTAGTTGGTATAGCCTTAGACATCATTTGCATCATTGCTACATCCATCATGTTTCACCTCCCTTCAGATTTTCTTATTGTTTAGCCATCATTTCTGTATATTTCGCTGCATCTTGTGGATTCATTTTTTCTAGAATCGCTGCTAATTTATCTGGTTTTAAGTTTGTTAAAACACGAAGTGCTTCAGTATCGCTCATTTTAATAAGAACTGGCGCTGCTGCTTTAGGGGACATCTTATCAAATGTTTTCAAAATATCAGTAAAGTCACGCTTTACGTCACTTTGCTCCCTATTTAATTTTTCAATTTCAAATTTCAGCTGTTCATTTTCTGTCTTTAACTTTTCTTTTTCAGTTGTTGCCGTATCCATTTTCTTTTGCAGCTGTACGATTTCTGCATCTTTTTCTTGTACTTCAGCCTGTAAATTTACAACCTTCGAATCATTATTAACTACAGCATCTTTTGCTTGTTGTTCTTCTGAAGGAACGAATGGTAAGCTTTGAACTGCCTTTTTCCCTAAATCAAAGACATTCGTATTCATAAGGGTTGCAACAACAAGTAGAACTGCCGCCACAAACATGATAGGTATTACAAACCAAGTAAAAAATTTTCGAATGCCACCTGATTTACGTTTAGGCGGTTGTTCTACTAATTCCGTTTTAAGTCGATTGTCTTTTTTTGCCATGAAATCACCTGATTTCTCTCTTGTTATACGTAAGCGATGAAATCTCATCTAGAAAAATGCCTTCGATACGATCCTGCTCTTGCTGAAATTCCTTAAAATCTTTTTCTCGCATTTTTTCAAATTTACGTACTTCCAAGTTTTTTTCTAATAATTTTTCTTCGTGCCAATTCATTTTTGCACGAGCTTGAACAACTTTCTGCTGTACATCAACAATTGTTTTTTCGAGGCTATCAATAAATCGTGCATAGTGATGAACCTCCTCTATTGATGAACCTACAGCTAAACGATCCTGCTGAAACTCTAATAAATCTTCTTTCTTTTTTAATAAATCATATAGCTTATTTGCTACTTCTTCAAAAGAACGTACAGATTCTTTATAGGCAATTTCAGTTTCATTTTTTTCTTGTTCTCGAATGGTTAACACTTTTTCAAAACGATATATATAGCTGACCATCCTAGTTTCCACCACCGTTCGATAATGAAATTAACTCATTCATACTTTCCACAAGGGTCACTTTATCTAAATAGCCCTGCTTTAAATATGCGGTAATGAGAGGTTCATAGTAAATTGCTTCATCAATTTCTTTTGATGTACCTTTCTTATAGGCACCGATATTAATTAGATCCTCTGACTTGTCATATGTATAATAGAGCTCCCTTAATCGTTCTGCAGCCTTTTTGTGCTCTGGCTCTGCTACATGATTCATCAAACGGCTGACGCTTTTTAATACATTAATAGCTGGATATTGACCTTTATTGGCAAGGTTTCGATCAAGGACTATATGACCATCTAATATCCCTCGCACAGTATCTGCAATTGGCTCATTCATATCATCACCATCTACTAATACTGTATAAAAGGCAGTAATAGAGCCTTTCTCATTAGTACCTGTGCGTTCTAATAGTTTAGGTAAAATCGCAAATACGGATGGTGTGTATCCTTTTTGAGCTGGTGGTTCACCTGTCGCAAGACCGATTTCACGCTGTGCCATAGCAACACGGGTCACAGAGTCCATCATCAACATGACATTTAAGCCACGGTTTCTAAAATATTCGGCAATTGCTGTTGCGGTAAAGGCTCCTTTAATTCGCATTAATGCTGGCTGATCAGAAGTGGCAGCAACAACTATAGAGCGACTTAAACCCTCAGGTCCTAAATCACGCTCTATAAATTCACGAACCTCACGACCACGCTCTCCAATTAGCGCGATTACGTTTAAATCCGCTTGAGTATTTCGCGCAATCATACCGAGCAATGTACTTTTCCCAACACCAGAACCAGCGAAAATACCAACACGTTGTCCATTACCAACTGTTAACATGCCATCAATTGCTTTAACACCTACTTCAAGTCTTTCATTAATAGGTGGGCGTGTTAGCGGATTTGGTGGGTCCTGCTCTGTCGGAACTGACATTAATCCTTTCGGTAATACAGTTCCATCTATTGGATTTCCCATGGAATCAAGTACTTTACCGATTAGCTCGGGGCCTACTTTTACCTCAAGTGGTGCCCCTGTACCTTCTACTAGGCAGCCAATTGATATTTCTCGAAGAGAGGTAAAAGGCATTAAGACAACAATTTCATCTTTGAAGCCTACAACCTCTGCTAAGATGATTTGATGACCGTTTTTGGAAGTTTCTACATGAATTTTACAAACGTCACCAATAGAACTATCTGGACCTTGCGACTCAATCATCAAGCCGACAACTCTAGTTACTCTACCAAATTTTTTAAAGGTTGGTATTTGAGGAATTTGTTCGATTAATTGAGCCGTTTTCATCTAGATCATTCCTTACTTTCTAATATTTCATATAGTTTCAATCTTAGTTCGTTTAATTGCTCATCAATACTTACAACAATACGGCCATGATTTGTTTCAATATAGCAATCTGTTTCATTTTCTAAATCCTCATTTACAAAAATCATAAATGGTACGTCAGTTGGGAACATTTCAGCTAGTTCATCTCGATTGGAAGTAATTAGTGCATAGTAGATAGGAGAAACGTAAATTTTTATTTCTTTCATTTCTCTCGCTTCTTTAAGTCCTCTACGAACAATTGAAACAAATAATTCATTGTCTCGCTCTAATGATGCACCAATAATTCGCTCTGCTGCGGTTAAGCCTAGCTCTAAAATAATCGATTCCTGATCTTCAATATATTTTCGAGCATTCTCCCTCGCATGAATGATTATTTCATTGGCCGTTTGGAGAGATTGTGCCATCGCTTCATTCGCTTTGTTTGTCCCATCCTCATAGCCTTGACCAAATCCTTCATCATACGCTTCTTGCACTCGATTAGGTCGTTCTTCTTCCCAACCTTGCTTTAAATGTTCAATTTCCTGAAAGAACATTTTCTTCTCTTGTTCAAAAGCCTCACGTTCAGCCTGTATAGTAGCTCTAGCCTCTGTAAGTAAACGTTCGCGCTCTTCTAGTACTTCTTCGATAGTAATTTGTTTTTGAGGTGGAACTTCTCCGTTTTCTAGCTCTTGCATCTCAAACATGTCACGGATTTGAATCTTTTTGACATGATCGCCATTGGACTGTGTATGTACAGAACGGATGATTCTAGACAATGACGTCATCTCCTCCACCACGTGCAATAATAATCTCACCAGCATCCTCTAAGCGACGAATAACTGCAACAATTCGAGATTGTGCTTCCTCTACATCACGCAGACGTACAGGTCCCATAATTTCCATTTCTTCCTTAAATGTCTCAGCCATACGTTGTGACATATTGCGGAAAATAATATCTTTTACTTCTTCGCTTGAAACTTTCATTGAAAGCAGTAAGTCTTCATTTTCACAATCACGAATAACACGTTGAATTGAGCGGTTGTCGAGCGTAACAATATCCTCGAATACAAACATACGTTTTTTGATTTCTTCTGCAAGCTCTGGATCTTGAATTTCGAGTGCATCGAGAATCGTTTTTTCCGTTTGTCGGTCTACACCATTTAACACTTCAACAACTGCATCAACGCCACCCGTTTCCGTGTAATCCTGTGTAACAGTTGATGATAATTTACGCTCTAAAACAGATTCAATTTCACTAATAACTTCTGGTGAAGTTGATTCCATCACGGCTATACGTTTAGCAATATCAGCCTGTACTTCCTGTGGCAATGAAGATAAAATAACACCCGCTTGCCCTGCCTCTAAATAAGATAGAATAAGGGCAATTGTTTGTGGATGTTCATTTTGAATAAAGTTAAAAATTTGTGCTGGATCAGCTCTACGTGCAAAGTCAAAGGGACGCACTTGTAAAGAAGATGTTAGTCGATTAATAATTGTTTGCGCCTGTTCTACACCAAGTGCTTTCTCCAATACTGTCTTCGCGTAACCAATACCACCCTGTGTAATATAATCTTGCGCAAGTGCAATATTGTGGAATTCTTCAATAATTTCCTCTTTAACATTTGCTTCTACTTTTTTAACGCTTGAAATTTCTAATGTTAAACGTTCAATTTCCTCTTCTGTTAAATGTTTATAGACAGAAGCTGAAACCTCAGGCCCTAATGAAATTAACAAGAGAGCGGCCTTTTGTTTTCCGGTTAATTCTTTATCTTTCTTGGACACAGTCGAACCTCCTAGTTAGTCTTCCGCAATCCAACTACGCAGTAACTTCGCAAAATCGTCTGGCTTATCTTTCGCCATTTTTTCAAGCTGCTTACGACGCATTGTAGCTTCCGTTTCAATTTCTTCATTAATATCTTCAATCATTAGTTCTTCTTGTTCATCTAGGATACTAAGTTCTTCTTCTTCCTGCGCACGTTTACGTGAACGGACAATGAAGAATGCAAGCAATAATATTACAGCTAGTAATATGCCGCCGACTACCCAAACCCACCATGGAATAACAGATTTTTCGCTAGCTACCTCTGTTGCTTTACCATTTAAAGGATGCACTGAAACTGCTACTTTTTCATCGATTTGCTGTTGAGTAAGTTCAGCTGTTACATCTTTAGAAATCGTCGTACGAACAATAGTACTTAAAATTTTCTGGATATCCTCTTGAACCCCATTTGGTAACGTTCCCGCGTCTGTTCCTGTCGGTGGTTCAACAATTACTTGGATCCCCATATCGTTAATTTTATATGGTGCCTCTTGGATATCTCTGCGTATACGGTTTACTTCATTATTAACTGTGTCTTCAGCACGTTCGTAATTCCCATTACCATTTGCACCTTCGTTATATGTTGTGAAGTTATCTGTCGTCGTTTCAGCTTCAGGTGTACCAGCGGCTGCGGCTCCTGTACCTGTATATTGCTCGGTAATATGTTGTGCACTAATCGCGATTCCTGCCATGTTCTCTTTGTCAACAGGTGTAACTAGCTTTTCTTCACGATTTTCTTTTTTGAAGTCAATGTCTGTTGACACAGAAACTATTACTTTGTCTTGTCCCATAAGCGTACCTAGCATATTTTGAACTTGACGTTGTAGGTCACGCTCAATCAATTTCTTCGCTTGTAACTGACCTTCAGCTGTCGTTGTTGAAGCTCCATCAGTAGTCGCAGCATGCAGATCAAAGTAATCAGAAAATTGGTTAGAAATCACAATGTTATCCGTCTTTAAATTCGGAACACTTTTTGCTACTAAATTGTACATAGTGGCAATTTGTTGCTCTGTAAATTTATAGCCAGGATCAGTATTCAAAACAATAGATGCTGTCGCTTCATCTTTAACATCCTTTAAGAAAACGCCCTCTTCTGGAAGATTAATCATTACCTTTGCATCTTTTACACCATCTAGATTTTTAATGAGCTTTGCAATTTCTGTTTCAGTTGCTGCTTTTTTTAATAAATTAAACTCATTATCTGTCATACCAAACCCAGAACTATTGGCAAAAGAGTAATCAATCGATCCTGTTTGTGGATATCCTTCCGATGCCAACTGCACTAACAACGAATCTACTTGATCTTCAGGTACTAAAATCGATGTCCCTCCTGGTGCAATTTCATATTTTACACCTTGGGAATCCAACGCTTCCTTCACTTGACCGATTTCTCTTGTCGATAAATCTTTATAAAGTGGTACATATGTAATTTTTGTAGCAAAAAGTGTAATAGCGGTAGCAAGTGCTATAATCCCTACTACTGAACCAAGCATTACAAATTTTTGTTTTTTACTACGACTTGTCCAAAATTGGCTGGTGTCGTTTTTTATTTTCGTCAATCGTTCATTCATTATGAATCCTCCGGTTATAGTGAATAACCTATCCATCTAATAATTCGCGAAAACAGTGATATCCCATAACATTCAATCATTATCATTACCATAACGGGTTGATTTCCGTTGCGACTAGGCTTTTTCCGATGAGCCTCTTGTGCCATCAGGATGTTGGTCACGAAGGCTTAATCACAAGACGTGATCTTTTAACCTTCGTTCCCCGCTGTTTCGCTCCAGGATAATATCTGTAACGTAATCCCTAAGGAGCCGTCTATCCTCCACATCAATCATTCATTTGAAAAATATAAATTATGGGATATATTCTTTACTGCAATAGTGAATGTATCACTAGTTCAAATAAAGTTAGACACTCATTCGCATTATTTCTTGGTAAGCTTCAATCACCTTATTGCGAACTTCAATTGTTGCATTTAATGTAATGCCCGCCTTTTGTGATGCAATCATCACGTCGTGCAATTCTACATCTCCACCATTAATTAACTTTTGAGTAAGATTGTCAGAAGTAATTTGTTGATCATTAACTTTTGATATTGCTTCTTTTAACGAGTTCGCAAAGCTCTGTTGTGCTTCATAAGGTGTAGTGTTAAGTTTTTTTGTTTCATTTACAACCTGCATAGGTGTCATTTGTGAAACGGACGAAATTGTCATTATGTATCTTCCTTTCTACTTATTTATTTTCCAAGCTCTAATGCCTTTGTCAGCATTGATTTATTTGCATTCAATACAGTTACGTTTGCCTCGTAGGAACGAGTGGCTGACATTAAATCTACCATTTCTTTTAATGGATCTACATTTGGCATATTTACATAACCATTTGCATCTGCATCTGGATGAGTTGGATCATACACTTGTTTGAAAGGTGTTTCTCTATCTTCTTTTATTTGCGTAACTTTTACGCCGTTGCCAACGCCACTTTTTGCGTTTTTACCAAGTGCGACATTAAAGAACTTTGAAAACTGTCCCTCTTGCGCTGTAAATGTCACAGTCTTCCGGCGATATGGTTCCCACTTCCCATTTACTTGTTTAGCACGCGTTACATCCATGCCTGCCATATTTGAAGAAATGACATCCATTCGTAAACGCTGTGCTGTTAAAGCTGAGGCAGTGGTATTCATTCCATGAAAAATAGACATCTATTACCTACCTCCCTTAATAACAGTATTTAATGTATTTAACTTACTGTTCATACGTTCAATTAATGCGCTGTAATAAATTTGATTTTTCGCAAGCTTCGCCTGTTCAGCATCCATATCCACGCCATTACCGTTATTTCGATAACGTAAGCCATTGATATTATTCACACCAGGCGTAGATTGTCGAATCTCGAAATCATAATGTCTACTATCAGTACGATATGCTGAAATTGACATTTGTTGTTCTTTCGCCAACATATCTTTAAAACTTACACTTTTCGCCTTATAGTTCGGCGTATCGACATTCGCAATGTTATTAGCGATTGTTTTATGATTCAAAGTTGCATAGGAAAGTCCGTTTTCCAGGCTACTAATAGTTCCTCCAAACAAATCCAAAACATTCACCTCATTTATGTATTTCTTATTTTATCCAATAATACAATTGTAATTAAGATGATACGTAGTGTCTATTGTCTTTTGTCATTTTTTATTAGTATATATGCCCTATTTTTATTCACAAATAACCAGGACAATACTTCCGCACCCCTTGTGCCGCATGGCTTCGAGCGACCAAACTCGCTTCTAGTCATTTTACACTATTCAGACAGTGTTTACGGTTTTGGGATCGGTTTTTTTCCTTTTTTTTACAAAACAACAGTAGACACAGTGTCTAAGTTAGAGTTCCTTTTTACTACTTATAGTTGAGTTTAATATATAACAAAAAATTCTGAATAGTGATTCTAGACTGTCTTATAAGTAACAATAGGAGTATCCATTTTTTTGGTATATGCAATAAGTAATACTTGTTCTAAAAATCTAATCTAGGGAAAAAGCAATAATGATAGCATCTATGATGGTTGAAATCTTACCTATAGGAGATGCGGAAAAAGATTAAAACATAGAGGATTCTCCCCCCCTATTTAGTACTATATCATAGTTTGACATAATTAGAGGCAATGTCAATTAGCTGAAAATTTTGTCGAACCTTCATCGAATTATGGAAAGTTCAAAAAGGCAGCCGAGACACAAATATTCCAGCTGCCTACATGTTACCTATGAAATTTAGGTGTCTTATTAAAACCTTTCGCGCAAACGAGGGAGGAGATATCCGTACCGACTAAAGCGCTTTTCTAGGGGGGGTTACGTGTGAAAGAACAATGCTAACGTAGCGACAAAAATTCGAGGAAGCAGCTCGGCTCTCGTCACAGGAAAGTGAGCAACTGTACCTGTCTCTATGCTTTAGGAACAAAAGACATTTCTAGCTAACGCTTCGCTTTCTCTACCAAACACTTTTAACTGCCGTTTCACTTTCGTTACATAAAACATTTTGCCGAAAAAAAATTAAAAGGCATCTGGAATAAATATTCCAGATGCCTTACACCGTTCCATAAAGGACGTTTTATATTATTTCATTTTAATTTCAGCTAATGCATTTAAGAATTTATCGTTTAGCACTTTAATGTAAGTACCTTTCATACCTAGAGAGCGAGATTCGATTACACCTGCAGATTCTAGTTTACGTAATGCGTTTACGATTACTGAACGTGTAATGCCAACTCGGTCTGCAATTTTTGAAGCAACAAGTAAGCCTTCATGTCCGTCAAGCTCTTCAAAGATATGTTCAATAGCCTCTAACTCACTGTATGAAAGAGAGTTAATTGCCATTTGTACAACAGCTTTGCTACGAGCTTCCTCTTCAATTTCCTCAGATTTCTCACGTAAAATTTCCATACCAACTACTGTTGCACCATACTCAGCTAAAATTAAATCATCATCCTCGAATTGTGAAGATAAACGAGCAAGAATTAATGTACCTAGACGCTCACCACCACCAACAATCGGTACAATCGTTGTTAATGCATTTTGGAATAACTCTTTGTTTTCAACTGGGAAAGCAGTATGTTCGTCATTAATATCTAGGTTTGAAGATGTTTCAGAAATTGTAAACAAGCTATGTGTATATTCTTCTGGGAATTGACGCTCTTCGAACATCTTTTTCATACGTTCATTTTCAATTTGTTGGTGAATTGAAATGCCTAAAAGCTTCCCTTTACGGCTTACAATATAAACATTACTGTCTATAATATCTCCTAATGTATCTGCCATTTCTTTAAAGTTTACTGGCTTACCAGCAGATGCTTGAAGCATCGAGTTAATTTTACGTGTTTTTTCTAATAAATTCATTATATGTTCCTCCTATAAATAATCCGAAGAGTATTTACTTAATATTCTAAAGTTTTTTATAACTGAATGAAACTATTCAGCCTTATCTTACAATATAAACTGTGACAAATCTTTGTTTTTTACTATACCCGCAAGCTTTTTATCTACATATGAAGCATTGATCGGTATATTTGCAGGTGCAATTTCTGCAGCTTCAAACGATAATTCTTCTAATAAACGTTCTAAAATTGTGTGCAAACGACGAGCTCCAATATTATCAGTCTCCTGATTAACCTCGGTTGCAATTTCTGCAATTCGCTCAATCGCGTCTTCTGTAAAGTTTATTTCCACGCCTTCTGTTTCTAATAATGCCTTGTATTGCAAAATAAGTGATTGATCTGGCTCTTTCAAAATACGTACAAAATCTTGTTTCGTTAATTTTTCAAGCTCTACTCGAATCGGGAATCGACCTTGCAATTCAGGAATTAAATCTGACGGCTTTGACATATGAAATGCTCCCGCAGCAACGAAAAGCATAAAGTCTGTTTTTACTGCACCGTACTTCGTCGTTACAGTAGAACCTTCAACAATTGGCAGAATATCGCGTTGTACGCCCTCACGTGATACATTCGCAGAAGAGTTACCTTCCTTACTAGCGATTTTATCAATTTCATCAATAAAAATAATGCCTGACTGTTCAGCTCTTGAAATGGCTTCTTGTGCAACTTCATCTGCATCTATGAGCTTATTCGCTTCCTCGATTGTTAAAATACGGCGCGCGTCTTTCACTTGTACACGGCGTTTCTTATGCTTTTTAGGCATCAAATTAGATAGCATATCCTGCATGCCACTGTTTGAAGACATATCCATGCCCGTTCCTTGTAACGCATCAAAAATAGAAGGATTTTGTTCCGTCACTTCAACTGTAACCCATTCATTTTCTAATTTACCATTACGTAAATCGATAGCGATTTGCGCACGTTTAGAGCGTACTTCAGTTTCTTCAGAGGAATCGTCATTGGCTTGCTGTTCTTTCCCACCAAATAACATTTCAAATGGATTTTGCATGGACTGTTTTTTTCGTAAGGAAGGAACCAATAACTTAACAATTGCTTCGTTTGCTAATTCTTCTGCTTGGTCCTTCACAGACTCCATCATTTCTTCTTTTACAAGACGATGTGAAGCTTCTACTACATCACGTACCATTGATTCTACGTCGCGTCCAACGTACCCTACTTCTGTAAACTTCGTTGCTTCTACTTTTACAAATGGTGCATTTGTTAGCTTTGCAATTCTTCGAGCAATTTCTGTTTTCCCTACACCTGTTGGTCCAATCATCAAAATATTCTTCGGAATTACTTCAGCCTTCATCTCATCACTTAACAGTGAGCGACGATATCGATTACGTAGCGCAATAGCTACCGCTCGTTTCGCTTCATTTTGTCCAACGATATAACGGTCCAAATGCTCAGTAATTTGTCTTGGCGTTAAATTATTCTTTGTCATTAGATAAGCGCCTCCACGATAATATTATGATTCGTAAACACACAAATTTCAGCAGCGGTTTCTAATGCTGCCTCTGCAATTTCACGTGCAGACATTGTATCACCCGCATATTTTTTCAGAGCACGACCTGCTGATAATGCATAATTACCCCCCGAACCAATTGCCAAAACTCCATCATCCGGTTCAATCACTTCTCCAGTTCCTGAAACTAGAAGGAGTGTACTTTTATCCATTACAAGTAGCATGGCCTCTAATTGACGTAGCATTTTATCACCGCGCCATTGCTTAGCAACTTCTACCGCTGCACGTTGTAAGTTACCATTGTATTCATTTAACTTTCCTTCAAACATTTCAAAAAGTGTAAAAGCATCGGCAACCGATCCGGCAAATCCGGCAAGCACCTGCCCATTAAACAGACGTCTGACCTTCCTTGCTGTACCCTTCATTACAACCGCATTCCCTAGGGTTACTTGACCATCACCTGCCATAGCGCAACCTCCATTATGATGAACTGCAAATATCGTTGTCGCATGAATTTGTCCCATTTGCCTTCCTCCTTAGCTTATTATGCCCTTGGATGAGCATTCATATATGTTTGACGAAGATGCTCTTTTGTTACATGTGTGTAAACTTGTGTAGAAGTTAAATGAGCGTGGCCTAATAACTCCTGCACCGTACGTAAATCTGCGCCATTATTCAATAAATGTGTAGCAAAAGTATGGCGAAGCATATGTGGATATATTTTCGTATGGAGCGAGGCCTTGTCAATCATTTCAGTTAAAATATGACGTACACCTCGAGGAGTAAGTTCCCCACCGCGCATGTTGACAAACAATTGCTGATGACTTGTGTTTTTCATCAATCGTGGACGAGCTTGCTCTATGTAATCCTGCATAGCTAAACTCGCAAATTGTCCGAATGGAATAATACGTTCTTTCCGCCCTTTTCCCATTACCCTAATAATCGAATAATGGAAATCAACATCTTCTACTTGAATTGAGGTAAGCTCACTTACACGAATACCTGTCGCATATAACAGCTCTAATATAGCCATATTTCTTAATGATTTCAAATCATCGCCAACATTCGCATCAAATAGCTGCTTCAATTCTTCTTCGTAGAAAAAACTTGGTAAGCGCGATTCTTTTTTGGGGTGATAAAGTGATCGAAATGCCCCATCATCTAATCCGTACTGTCTATTCAGAAAGCGAAAGAAAGAGCGTATTGAGGAGATTTTCCTTGATACAGATGACCTTGCTCTCTTTTCATCGTACAACTTTGTTACATAAAGACGTGCATGTATATACTCAACACTAGCTAAATCATTTACACCTTCCGCTTGCAAAAACGCTAAAAAATCTAGCAGGTCCGATTCATATTCTCGCACTGTATGAACAGAGAAGTTTTTTTCAATTTGAATATAAAGCATAAACTGCTCAAGTGCATCTTGGGACGAAACTAACATTAAAAGATTCACCACCAAATGATAATTAATAACCTTCTCAAATTACGGCTGATGAGCCAAAATTACTTACACTCGCCAATAAAAGGATGCGCATTTTCTTTTATCCTCTTTAGTGTGTCACTTTGGGTATCGTTAATGTAGATAAACATACATATTGACACTATACCTATCTTCATCATATGGCAAGTGAAAATGTTTATATTTTGAGAAAATCTCCATACAAAATAATAAAATACGTGTAAATTAGCATTTTGCCTACAAAAAAGAAAAAGCCTCTAAGAGTATATCAACTTTTAGAGGCTTTTTGCAATCAAATTGTTTGTGAATTCACAAAATTACGAATTGTGTTTATTGCGCGTGTAGCATGCATCTCTGCACGCTCTGGTTTCGAACGACGTCCTGGTGGTAGTTCAGGGAAAATTCCGAAGTTAACGTTCATTGGCTGGAAGTTTTTCGATTGTGCTTCTGTTATATAACGCGCCATACTTCCTAAAGCCGTTTCGAATGGGAAGATAAGTTGTTCTTGTCCTAATGCTAATCGAGCCGCATTAATACCAGCAATTAATCCACTACCAGCTGATTCAACATATCCTTCGACACCTGTCATTTGACCAGCAAAGAAAATATTTTTTCGCTCGCGAAGCTGATAAGTTTTCTCTAGAACTTTCGGCGAATTAATGAACGTGTTTCTATGCATTACTCCATAACGAACGATTTCAACATTCTCTAATCCCGGAATTAATTGCAATACTTCTTTCTGTGGTCCCCATTTTAAATGTGTTTGGAAGCCAACGATATTGTAAAGAGTTCCTGCTGCATCATCTTGTCGTAATTGGACAACAGCATAGGGTCGTTTCCCTGTTTTTGGATCCTCTAGACCTACTGGCTTCATCGGTCCAAATAACATTGTTTTCTCTCCGCGAGCAGCCATTACTTCGATTGGCATACAACCTTCAAAGTAAATTTCCTTTTCAAATTCTTTTAATGGCACAACCTCTGCTTCGATTAACGCTTGACGGAAACGATCAAATTCTTCCTTTGTCATAGGACAGTTTAAATAAGCTGCTTCCCCTTTATCATAACGAGATTTTAAATAAACCTTTTCCATATCGATGCTATCTTTTTCAATAATTGGTGCTGCTGCATCATAGAAATATAGATAATCTAAACCTGTTAAGCCTTGAATTTTTTCAGCTAAATCTTTCGATGTTAGTGGTCCTGTGGCAATAACAGTAATACCTTCTGGAATTTCAGTGACTTCTTCATGAATTACTTCCACAAGAGGATGGTTTTTCACTGCGTCTGTCACATAGCCCGCAAACTCATGACGATCCACTGCTAATGCACCACCTGCTGGTACTGAACATGCATCTGCTGCCTTCATAATAACAGAATCTAACATACGCATTTCTTCTTTAATCACACCTACGGCATTTGTTAATCCATTTGCACGTAGTGAGTTCGAACAAACAAGCTCTGCAAATTTATCAGTATGGTGAGCTGGTGTTTGCTTTACCGGACGCATTTCATAAAGTCTAACTTTCACACCACGTTGAGCAATTTGCCAAGCAGCCTCACTGCCTGCAAGTCCTGCGCCTATTACATTTACTACTTGTTCAGTCATGTACTTACCATCTTTCTATCATTGAGTAGGTGTCTCTTCATAGTCACATTTCGTACACTGAATTTGCACACCTTTTTTAATTTTTTTCTCTACTAATAATGCACTACATTTCGGACATGGTCTACTAATTGGCTTATCCCAAGAAACAAATTCACACTCAGGATACTGATTGCAACCATAGAATAAACGCTTTGTTTTACTCTTTCGTTCTACAATTTCGCCTGTTTCACAAGAAGGACATTTTACGCCAATAGGTTTCATAATAGCTTTTGTATTGCGGCAATCTGGGAAGTTTGAACAAGCCATAAATTTCCCATATCGTCCAAGCTTAAAGACCATTGGAGATCCACAAAGCTCACAATCCTCGCCAGCAGGTTCATCTTTTATAACAACCTTTTCCATAGCCTCATCTGCATATTTTACATGGACCTCAAAATCCTTATAAAACTCATGTACAACTTCTTTCCACTGACGACCACCTTCTTCAATATCATCCAAATCTTGCTCCATTTGTGCTGTGAATTCGATATTTATGATATCAGGGAAAAACTCTAGTACGAGTTGGTGCACGATTTCTCCTAGCTCTGTCGGCATAAATCGCTTTGCATCTAATACGACATAGCCACGGCGCTGAATTGTATCGAGGGTCGGTGCATATGTGGACGGGCGCCCTATACCTAACTCTTCCATTGTTTTTACAAGACGTGCCTCTGAATAACGTGGTGGTGGCTGTGTAAAATGTTGCTTTGGCTCAATTTCAAGAGATTTTACTTGATCGCCAACTTCCATTTCAGGTAGAAGCTTGGTTGTTTCTTCTGTTTGATCATCTGTTCCCTCAATATATAGCTTCATAAAGCCCGCAAATTTAACTTGTGAGCCATTTGCACGGAATAAAACATCACCATTTTGTAGATCAACAGCAACTGTATCAAGTACAGCCGGCGCCATCTGACTCGCGATAAAGCGCTCCCAAATTAAACGATATAAGCGCAATTGGTCGCGACTAAGCACTGCTTTTAATTCATCTGGAGTTCGCATCGTACTAGTTGGACGAATGGCCTCATGGGCATCTTGTGCATTCGATGCTTTTTTTGCCTGCTTCGGCTCTGTGGAGATGAATTCTTTGCCGTATTTAGATTCAATGTAGGCAATTGCCTCTGTTTTTGCTGTATCTGAAATACGTGTTGAATCGGTACGCATATACGTGATTAAACCGACTGTCCCCTCTTTTTTACCAATATCAATACCTTCATATAATTGTTGCGCAAGCATCATCGTTTTCTTAGCACGGAAATTTAACTTACGTGCGGCTTCTTGCTGTAAAGAAGATGTTGTAAAAGCAGGTGCTGCATTTCGTTTACGTTCTTTTTTAGATACATTGACTACTTCAAAACTTGTACCTTTAACATTTTTTAAAATAGATTTTACTTGTTCTTCATTTGTTAATTTAATTTTTTCTTTGCCATTACCATAATAGAGCGCATCGAACGTTTTCTTACCTTTTTCAAAAGAACCTTCGATTGTCCAATATTCTTCCGGTTGGAAGTTTTTAATTTCATTTTCACGATCAATAATCATGCGTAGTGCTACAGATTGAACTCGTCCTGCTGATAATCCCTTTTTAACCTTTTTCCAAAGAATCGGACTAATGTTATAACCAACAAGTCTGTCCAATATACGACGTGTTTGCTGTGCATCTACTAAATCCATATTAATAGGACGTGGATTTTTAAAGGATTCTACAATCGCATCTTTTGTAATTTCATTAAAAACGACACGACAATCTGAATGAATATCAATATTTAACGCAGTCGCAAGGTGCCAAGCAATCGCTTCTCCCTCGCGGTCTGGATCGGCCGCTAGAAAGACTTTCTTCACTTTTTTAGCCGCAGACTTTAAGTCCTGCAAAACAGGACCTTTACCACGAATAGTAATATATTTAGGTTCATAATTATTTTCAGGACTAACGCCCATTTGGCTACGTGGTAAATCACGAACATGCCCGATAGACGCCTTCACTTTATATTTTTTCCCTAAATATCGTTCAATTGTTTTTGCTTTTGCTGGTGATTCTACAATCACTAAATAATCCGCCATCTATGTCTCCCCCTTAGCGAGGTCTATTGCTAATTTTTTAAGTTACCTGTTGCAAAATGTATAACAGATTTTAAGATAATGCAACTTTTTTTCAATTTTTGTTAGAAAAGAGCGCAAGTGTTTCAACGATTTCGTGACCGTTGCACACTGGAATAGCTCCTTCTAATAGTAGTTTATTTGTGCCTTTTGATTGCTCTGCATCAATTGGACCCGGTACAACAAATACATCTTTTCCTTGTTCTAATGCATATTCTGTTGTAATAAGCGTTCCACTTCTTAATGCTGCTTCGGTTACAACTAAAGCTTTGGACAATCCGCTAATTATACGGTTACGCATAGGAAAATGCCATTTTTCAGGCTTCATATATGGAGGATACTCTGTGACAAGTAACTGTTGCTCCGCCATATGCCCAGCGAGAGACTGGTTTTCCTTAGGGTATAGATAATTAAACCCGTGTCCAAGCACTGCAATTGTGGAACCTCCAACTTTTATAGTTGTCTCATGAGCTATCGTATCCGCCCCTCTTGCAAGCCCGCTTACAACAGTATATTCGTGTTCAACAAGAGGCGGAACAATTAAGTCCATCGCAGTTTTCGTATAAGCTGTAGCCTTTCTAGAGCCTATAATAGCTACTTGCTTTTCGTTCGTTAATAGAGAATACCGACCTTTCACATACAATACAGTAGGTGGACTGGATATTTCAAATAATTGCGCCGGGTAAAAAGGATGATGAAAAGGGATAGGGGAAATATCGGCCCGTTCATAAGCTTTTTCAAACGACAATGTCATATTTTGTCGAAAGCTACGAGTTATTTCTAATGCTTTGTGCGATGATATTTGCAGTGCTTTTGCAATCTCGTAGGGGGGCGCTTCTTCAAAATAACTTAGTATATCCACCGGGGACAATAATTGCTGAAGTTTTTGAAGTGGTAATGGGTATATATAATGTAAAGCTAGTAATCTCTGTGTATCGACTGAAAAAATCATTTAAAAACCTCCTTTTATATAGAAGAAATTAAATGACCGCATTTTTAATGACACAGCTTTTTTAGGAAAGGTCCTTAAGAAGTAAGTAGGAAGTTCTTGAACACAATTCCGTTAGAAGCTTATGAAAGCCGTGTCTTCATAAAGAAAAAGATGTAGCAACAACGTGCTACATCTTCCATTTTAATGGGTTTTACACTTTTCGTATAGCCCTTTTTCTTTAATTACTTTAATAAGTGTGTCACCAATGACAGATGGCGTTTCTGCTACTTCAATACCAGCAGCATTCATGGCCTTAATTTTCTCTGCTGCTGTTCCTTTACCACCTGAGATAATAGCACCAGCGTGACCCATACGTTTTCCTGGAGGCGCTGTTTGTCCACCGATAAAGCCAACGACAGGTTTCGTCATATTCGCTTTAACCCACTCAGCCGCTTCTTCTTCAGCAGTACCCCCAATTTCCCCAATCATCACAACTGCATATGTTTCTGGATCGTTGTTGAACGCTTCCAAAACATCGATAAAGTTTGTACCATTGACAGGGTCTCCACCGATACCTACAGCTGTAGTTTGACCAATACCAGCTTGTGTTAATTGATGTACGGCTTCGTATGTTAACGTACCAGAGCGAGAAACAACTCCTACATGCCCTTTTGTATGGATATATCCTGGCATAATACCAATTTTACATTCATCTGCCGTAATAACACCTGGACAGTTTGGACCTACTAGACGTGTCTTTTTACCTTCCATATAACGTTTAACCTTAACCATATCAAGGACAGGAATATGTTCAGTAATACAGATTGTTAATTCTAATTCAGCATCAACAGCCTCTAAAATAGCATCTGCTGCGAATGGAGCAGGTACATAAATAACTGAAGTTGTTGCGCCTGTTGCAGCTACAGCTTCCGCTACAGTGTTAAATACAGGCACTCCTTCGACTTCAAGACCACCTTTACCTGGTGTTACACCAGCTACAATTTTAGTACCATATTCAAGCATTTGCTTCGTATGGAAAAGCGCTGTTTCGCCCGTAATCCCTTGTACAATTACCTTCGTATCTTTATCAATAAATACAGCCATTGTTCTCCCTGCCTTCCTTAGCCTACTAGTCCCACAATTTTTTGTGCACCGTCAGCCATTGAATCAGCTGCAACGATGTTTAAACCAGATGCATTTAAAATCTCTTTTCCAAGTTCTACATTAGTACCTTCTAAACGTACAACTAACGGCACAGTTAAGCCAATTTCTTTGGCAGCTGTAACAACACCCTCAGCAATAATGTTACATTTCATAATTCCGCCAAAAATGTTTACGAAAATGCCTTTTACATGTGAATCAGAAAGGATAATTTTGAAAGCTTCTGTTACTTTTTCAGCCGTTGCACCGCCCCCTACATCCAGGAAGTTAGCAGGGCTTCCGCCATAATAGCTAATTGTGTCCATTGTAGCCATAGCAAGACCAGCTCCATTAACCATACAGCCAATGTTACCATCTAGTGAAATATAGCTTAGGTCGTATTTTGATGCTTCGATTTCCTTTGCATCTTCTTCATCAAAATCACGTAATTCGACAATATCTTTATGACGATACAATGCATTTGCATCGAAATTGAATTTAGCATCTAATGCCAAAACTTCTCCTTGTCCAGTTACAACAAGTGGATTTATTTCTACAATAGAAGCATCCTTGTCGATAAATGCTTGATACAGGCCTAGCATTAATTTAACAGCTTTCCCTACTAGGTTAGCCGGAATATTCATATTAAACGCCATGCGACGTGCTTGGAAACCTGTTAACCCAATAACAGGATCCACAACTTCTTTGAAGATTTTTTCTGGATGTGATTCCGCTACTTCCTCAATATCCATGCCGCCCTCTTCAGACCCCATCATTGTTACACGGGATGTTGCGCGGTCTAATACTAAACTTAAATAGTATTCTTTTTGAATATCAGAACCCTCTTCAATATATAAGCGTTTTATTTCTTTTCCCTCAGGACCTGTTTGATGAGTTACCAAAATTTTACCTAGTAATTCTTTTGCATAAGTACGCACCTCGTCAAGGTTTTTAGCGATTTTCACGCCACCCGCTTTACCGCGTCCTCCTGCATGAATTTGCGCCTTGACTACTGTTACGTTAGAGCCAAGTTCCTTCGCTACTTTCACTGCTTCATCAGGGGAAAAAGCAACTTTTCCGTTTGGTACAGCTACACCATATTTTCTAAGAATCTCTTTCCCTTGATATTCATGGATATTCATAATACATCCTCCCATCAAACATTTGCAAAATTGTTTTACTAACATAATCTATTCTAACTAAAGATTCTGATAAAGTCCACACTTTGTCTTTTATTCATTTTTTATCTTTTAATATGACGATTTCTTCTGTTTCTTGTACTAAAACAGAGTTTTGTGAATATCAGAATTCTTTGTTTTTTCTGTATTTTTGCGCATGTTGTTGATCTAGTCGATATATAAATGCAAAAACCTCAGCGACAGCTTCGTACAATTCTTCTGGAATTGACTCATTTAAATCTAATTGTCCAAGTAATTGAACAAGGTTAGGATCCTCATAAATCGGGACATCGTGCTCATTCGCGCGTGCTAATATATTTTCTGCTGTTTTCCCTTTTCCTTTTGCTACGACTGTTGGACTATCAAAACGTCCTAACTTATACGTGAGAGCAATTGCCTCTTTTCGAGTAAATTTTTCTTCACTCATATGCGAAAATCCACCCCACTATGTTCCTCTTGCTGTTCTACTACAGGTTTTTTTTCAGGTTGGGCTTTTTCAAATTGTTTAATAAAAACGCCTGAAAGTTGATACTCTTTTTCAGCTAGTCCTATTTTTAATGCTGCTTTTAGTGGTTCTGCAAGCGCAAGTATATCATTATTTTCATTAAATACTGTCACAGTAACTACACGATTTTGAACCTGCATATCAATAACTGTTTCTTTCATAGATTCCATTTGTAAATAAAATAATATACGCGCGTAATTGGCATCAATTTTACCGTCTTCCTTCATGCGTCCATTCCACTGTAATGTTGCATCCATTTTCTTACCGAAGAATTCCAATGGTACTTGCATAATAAGTTGATGCTGATGGCCATTCTCCCCTGATGCTAGTTGCATGCCGTTCATACGCGCCATTAACATTTCCGCAGCTTCCTTCAGCTGCGGAGTAACATGTGTTTCCTGCAATAATGTATGTAGCTGAGGTTTTAATTGATGTGCAATTTGCTGTAAATCTGCTGACTTATTACTAAGTGCCGCTTCATAGCTAACTCCCAGATTTTTCAATACCGTTTTAAGTGCATGTTCCATCGCTTTACTGTCCATAGAATTTTGTACATGGGCATCTGCTTGTGTAACAATCTGTTGAATCATAGATTGCGGGGATTCAACACTATTTTTCATGAGATTTCGCATGAATGCTTCGTTTTGTATTGGAGAAGTTACTTCATGCTTTAAAAGCGATAATAAATGGTCCTTCACCGAAAGAGCATTGGCGTCTTGTGTAAACAAACGCTCCGAAGAATTTTCTGCAAACGCTTTTATTAGTTGTTCTTGCATCTGTTTTGCAAAAATCTCTAGAGTTTGTTTAGTTGCTGGTAGCTGAGTAAATCGATCGATAAGTTGATTTAATGACTGCTTTTGTTCATCGGTTAACAAACTTTGATTCGCTGTCCATGATTTAAGCTGGTCGACAAGTTGCTTTGTATTGTCGGGTTGTGCTGTTAAAATCGTTTGAATAACTTGTCCAGCCTGTTGAAGCTGATTTGGCTGAACAGACTTTATATCGCTGAGACTTGACCAGTTTTGCAAGGTTGCCTTCTGAGGTAATATTCCCGCATCCTTCAACATATTCATAGCTTGAATCTTGTCACTCATAGAAGCTTCATTACTAGTTAATATTTGAATGGACTTGGCAAGTACTAAACCACCTGTTTCTACTTCAAAAGGCTTTGCAATTGCCTGTACCTGTTGCATTAGATTTTGCTTAAGGTTTTCTGGTAAAGCTATATCCTTCGTTAAAAGCTGCGTAAAGTTTTCCATTACGGAATTCATACCATTCGTTTTTTGTCCACTCATAAGAGCTTGAAAAACATCATTCGTCATCGGCATTTTAAACTCTACCATTTTTTGAATGGCTAGCAGGGCATCCATTTTAGTAACGCCCTCTGGTAATGCCTTTAACCACATTTCGGCCTGCATCAGCTGCTCTTTTGAAATCGGTAGCTGCTCTTTCATAAAATGAGCTAAAAGCTGCTGCATTTCAGGTGTTTTTGGCAAATTCATTGATTCAAGTAGCTGATTAATTTGTTGACCTTGGGAAGCCGTTTGCACCATGGGACCCGTAACAACTTTTAGTTCTGTTTGTGGACTTGTACCCGTCACTTGAAAGAAATGGGCATCTCCTGCTTTTAGTGGGACTTCGAGTTTAGCAATAAACTTCTGATGGCCAACTTGTATTTCCGCCATTTGATCTGGATATAATTGTTTGATTGTCCCTTGAAATACTTGTCCTTGTTTTAAAGTAAGCGGCTGATTAGCTGAGGTTAAAGCAGTTTGTTGCATTTGAATCGGATTAAAAGATGTGGCTGTCATATACATACTCCTTTCATCAATTACTCCTTGGCGTAATTGGCGTCCTTTTTTTAACGTGGGGTTGATTTCCGCTCCGACTGGGCTTTTCCCTTGGGGCGTCCGATGAGCCGCTTGGGCCAACAGATGTTTTTTGCGCGAAAGCGAATCGGCAGCGCACCGATGTTAATCACGAAGGCGTTATCACAGGACGTGATGGTTTTAGCCTTCGTTCCTCTTTCGCTGATCCCCAAGGAGTCGCCCAGTCTCCGCTCCAGTCAACTTATCCACATGATATACGTTTTAACAAATGTCATTTGCTGAAACAAGTTAGAGCATTGACTTTATCGGCTCAAATGACTTGCGATGATGAGTAGTTGGACCGAACTCTTCAAGTGCTTTTAAATGTTGCTTTGTTCCATACCCTGCATGCTGAGCAAAACCATACATAGGGAATTCTTCGTCCAATTGATCCATATAATTATCTCGAGCCGTTTTCGCCAATATCGATGCAGCTGCAATAGCTAAGCTTTTCGCATCCCCTTTAATTATTGAATCCTGCGGAATAGAGATTGGTAGCGTCATAGCATCAACTAGCACATAATTAGGTTTAATAGATAATGATTCTACACTTGTTTTCATCGATTGCTTCGTCGCTTCGTAAATATTTAATTCATCGATTTGTTGCGCTGATTGGAAATGGATAAAATAACTTAATGCATGCTCTTTTATTAAAGCAGCATAGTCATTGCGTTTATCTTTTGGTAATTGCTTTGAATCATTTAATCCGACTAGAGCCTCACAGTTTGCAGGTAAAATAACAGCAGCTGTTACTACCGGCCCTGCTAATGGTCCACGCCCTGCTTCATCTATACCTGCAATGAGTGCCCCTTGCTCTCCATAGCTTTGGTCAAAATCGACTTTCGCTTGATGTTCCTTTAATAGCTGTTGTTTTTTCTCCTGACGCTTTTCCCAATTTTGCCAAGCTTTTTGCACTCCTGCTCGTTCGTCGGTTGCTACAGCGGTCATCCAACCCTGCCATTCCTCCGCTTCCTTTAAGGCTGCAGTAATTTCTTTAATTGTTTTCATATATTTACTCCCTTTTGGTTCTTAACAGTTATTCGCTAATCTTACTTTTTAGAGGGCTAAGGATTCACCCTAACGTTTTGGCGTTTTTCACAATATATATCCCTTTTTTGTAATATGTACTTGAATGCACAATCACTCTTCATTCCGCACGTGCGCAGCTTGAGTCTTCTCGCCCATGCTTTTATACTAACAATACTTTTTTATAAAGAACAGGTTTGGAAATTTCACTAAAATCCAGGGATTACATTTAATGGTATTTCATGTATATTAATTGATTGTAGTGGAGGCTGGGCGACTCCTTGGGGATCAACAATAACGGAAATCAATCCCCAAGTTTATAACGAAAAGCTCCGAATCGATTCAAAAAGTATTTATTGCTTTTTTTCTCGCTCTATATCATTTATCGGCAAGAAGAAGTATTCCTAAAAGAAAAACTGCCATGCTCACAACCTTCTCAAGTGAGTATGACAGTTTTTTTCTTATTACTGCTGTGCTTCCTTTTCAAGCTGTTCGCCAACAAAGTCAAAGGTTAGTTTACCTAATTGCAAGCCACGAATATCTCGAACGATCAGTTGAGCTACTTGATCATAATCGATTTCTCCTCCGGGACCGAAAACACGGCGAAGTTTACCGATATGATCGAAGGTATCCACTAAATCTTCATGTATAAACTGGAAGCCATAGCGTTCTTCCATTCGTGCCGGATAATGAACGGATAAAAAGCGTAGGCCATATACAGCTAAATCCTCCATATTCGTTATAGTATCCTTTATGGCACCTGTTAAGGCTAATTTATAGCCTACTTCTTGATCTTCAAATTTCGGCCATAAAATACCTGGTGTATCGAGTAATTCAAGCTCCTTCGCAACCTTTATCCATTGCTGAGCCTTAGTTACCCCTGGAGTATTCCCTGTTTTTGCTATATTTTTCTTTGCAAGGCGATTAATTAGCGTCGATTTCCCTACGTTCGGAATTCCGACAATCATTGCACGAATGGCTCTTGGCTTCATCCCACGTGACTTCATACGCTCAAATTTTTCTTTTAATATTTCTTGAGCAGCCTTTGTCACCTGCTGTAATCCTTTACCTTCAAGAGAATTGATGGCTACTGCCTTATGACCTCTTTGCGCAAAGTATTCAACCCATTTACGTGTTTCCTGCTCATCTGCCATATCTGACTTATTTAAAATAAGAAGACGCGGTTTTTGATTAATCACTTCGTCTATCATTGGATTTCGGGAAGATAGCGGTAAACGTGCATCTATTAATTCAAATATAATATCAACGAGCTTTAATTTTTCTGTTACTTCTCTACGGGCCTTTGCCATATGCCCTGGAAACCATTGTATAGTCATATCTATACCTCCTACACTAAAAGAAAAAGGGAGTTTTAACTTCTTTCAGCAGGTGTCCAAACGCCTGCTGAAAGAAGTTAAAGCCTCCGGCGGATGTCTCCCTTTCAAGAATTACTTTACAATTTTAATATCACTATACGGCCAGAAAATCAGACTTGTATTACCAATAATCTCTTTCTGATCGACGACTCCAATAATACGACTGTCCTTACTGTATCGACGATTATCCCCCATAACGAAAAAACAGCCTTCTGGAATTACATTATCTTTTAGGTTTACATCAATGTCTTTTAATGTAAAATCCTCGGTTAAAGTACCTTCTGTAATTTTTGATTTGTAAGCATCTAAATAAGGCTCATCTATCGGTTTACCGTTAATGTATAATTGGTCATTTTTATATTCCAAAGTCTCTCCTGGTAATCCAATAACACGTTTAATATAGTTTTTCTTCTCAGGAGCATGAAATACAACAATATCAAAACGTTTTGGTTCACCTATTTTATAACCAATTTTATTCACAATCATACGGTCGCCATCTTCAAGGGTTGGCATCATGGATTGGCCATCTACTGCAATGGGTGTAAATAAAAAATAACGAATAATCGCTGCAATCGCAAATGCAATTAGAAGTGCCTTTGTCCATTCCCATAGTTCATTCTTTTCCTTCACTTGTTTTTCCATCGAGATTTGCCCCCTTGTCTATCCTCATTTTAGTTGATAGCCATTTATGATGACAAGCAAAAAGAAAAGGAGCTTGTTACACAAGCCCCTCACTTTTAATTCATAATTATCGAATTTCTTTAATACGAGCAGCTTTACCACGTAGGTTACGTAGGTAGTAAAGTTTAGCACGACGTACTTTACCACGACGTACAACTTCTAAGTTAGCGATTTTTGGTGTGTGTACAGGGAACGTACGTTCAACACCTACACCGTAAGAAATTTTACGAACTGTGAAAGTTTCGCTAATACCGCCACCACGACGTTTAATTACTACACCTTCGTATACTTGGACACGTTCACGAGTACCCTCTACTACTTTCACGTGTACCTTAACAGTATCACCAGGACGGAAAGTTGGTAGATCAGTGCGAAGCTGAGCTTTTGTAATCTCTGTAATAATGTTTGACATTGTTTTTCTCTCCTTAGACAGATGCTCTTGCACGCAATCTATGCCACAGCGGAACACCGTAATTCAGTACTTCACATAGAAGTACAGAATAGATGATATCATAAATATAGATAGCAATCAAGCATCTTTATTATTGTTTTTAAGTTTTTCTACATACATTTTTTGCTTGTCTGTTAATGGATAATTCTCGAATAAATCTGGACGACGCTCGAAAGTTCTTTTCAGCGATTCTTCCGCACGCCATTGCTCAATCTTTGCGTGATTGCCCGATAGTAAAACATCAGGTACTTTCATTCCGCGAAATTCAGCAGGTCGTGTATAATGTGGGTGCTCTAGAAGACCTGTTGAGAACGAATCTTGTATGTGGGAATCCGCTTGTCCTAAAACCCCCGGAAGAAGTCGTACAACGCTATCTATAACCGTCATAGCCCCTAGTTCACCACCAGTTAATACGAAATCTCCAATTGAAATCTCGTCTGTGACAAGGTGCTGACGGATGCGTTCGTCATAGCCTTCGTAATGACCACATAAAAACACTAGTTCTTGTTCCTGCGCTAGCTCTTCTGCCTTTTTCTGAGTAAAACGCTCACCTTGTGGACACATCAAAATGATACGGGGATTTTTCCCTTCAGTAATGGCCTCGACAGCGCTAAACATCGGCTCTGGTTTTAACACCATTCCCGCACCACCACCATACGGATAATCGTCTACTTGATTGTGCTTGTTACCCGAATATTCACGAATATCAGTTACTTCTAGCTTTACAGCATCTTTTTCTTGTGCTTTTTTTAATATTGATGCACCAAAGACACCTGTAAACATATCAGGAAATAAACTTAACACATGAATATTCATCATAGCAGGCCTTCCATTACGTATATCACAATTTTCTTCTCATCAATATTAATTTCCTTAACGATGTCTTCGATATACGGGATGTAATGTTCTTTTTTAGCGCCTTTGACTACCCACACATCATTTGCACCTGTTTGAAGAATATCTGTTACTGCTCCGATTGTTTCGCCTTCTTCAGAAACAACTGAACAGCCAATTATATCATGGAAGTAATATTCATTTTCCTCTAATAAATCATCTGACATTTGATCCTTCGTAATTTTGAGCATACCTTCTTTGAAAGGCTCCACAAAATTGATGTTATACATTCCTTCAAAAGTTAATAAAATAAAGTTTTTATGACGACGCATCGATTCAATTGTTACCCATGTTGGCTTTTTATCGTCTTTTTTAAACGCTGCAAGCTTATTTCCTACTGCGAAGCGCTCTTCCTCAAAATCTGTTGTTGATAATATACGTACCTCACCACGAATACCATGCGTATTGACAATCCGACCTACATTAAACCATTCCATTCAAATCTCACCTCATATAAAAAATGCTAAACAAACTCATCCCGTCAAGCTACTTGCTAACTAGATCAAAAAGTATTCTTTCACCTTTCACCTACAAAAGCAGTTTAACTTTCGGTGGACGGTGTTATAGCTTAGACGTTGACCAGTCTTCCTCAATGTCATTATGTTCAATTACCTCTCAATATAATTATGATAATGAAAAAAGGAAGGAACCGGTAAGCTCCTTCCTTTTAGTCCAGATTTTACGCTTTACCTCAGAGCCACTTTGAATTCCTAAGCGCATGTAAACATACCGATCAGGACTCTCCAGCGCTTGTTGCATGTAAAAGAGCGTGAAAATCTTTTCTATCAATCCAATATATCGACGTAGGTCTTTTTTTGATGGTGACTACCCGCCGCTGAATAAACAATTGTACGAATCGCTTTCGCTACTCGCCCTTGCTTGCCTATGACTTTCCCTCGATCCTCTGGATGAACAAAAAGTTTATAAACAATTCGATTTGCATTTTCATCCGTCTCTATACGAACTTCTTCTGGATAATCGACTAACGGTAAAACGATTGCTTCAATCAGCTGCTTCAAAGACGTCGCCCCCGATTATTTACTGAATTTTTGGTTATGGAATTTTTCCATGATACCTTGTTCTGAGAACAAGTTACGCACTGTATCTGATGGTTTTGCACCGTCAGTTAACCATTTAAGAGCTTTCTCTTCATCGATGTTTACAGTAGCTGGTTGAGTAAGTGGGTTGTAAGTACCAACTGTTTCGATTGAACGACCGTCACGTGGTGAACGAGCGTCTGCAACTACGATACGATAGAAAGGAGATTTTTTAGCTCCCATACGTTTTAAGCGAATTTTAACTGCCATTTTAATAGCACCTCCGAATAAGTTTCACACAAGATAGTATATTATCAATGTTTAGGTTGTTTGTAAAGTGTTTTTTCTTAACACCTATAAATTATTATTTAAACAATGAATCGAAGCCTGGTAGTTTCATCTTTTTCTTGCCTTTGCCACTTGCCATGCCCGTCATTTGCTTCATCATTTTTTTCATTTCCTCAAATTGCTTTAATAGTCGATTTACCTCTTGAATTGATGTCCCAGAACCCTTTGCTATGCGCTTTTTACGGCTACCGTTAATAATTTCTGGACTCGTTTTTTCAGCAGGTGTCATCGAATAAATAATCGCCTCTACACGTCCCATTTGCTTATCATCCACTTTAACATTGTCTAAGCCTTTGATTTTGCCGGCACCTGGTAACATTTTTAAAATTTCATCAAGAGGACCCATTTTCTTCACTTGTTGCAATTGTTCAACAAAATCATCAAACGTAAAGGTCTGGGTTTTAAATTTTTCCTCTAGTTCTTTAGCCTTAGCTTCGTCAACATTTGCCTGAGCCTTTTCAATAAGTGATAAAACGTCACCCATTCCTAATATACGAGAAGCCATACGCTCTGGATGGAAAGGTTCCAGTGCATCCATCTTCTCACCCATACCAACAAACTTAATAGGCTTCTGTGTAACGGAACGAATTGATAGCGCCGCACCACCACGTGTATCTCCATCAAGCTTTGTTAAAACAACTCCGGTAATACCGACTGCTTCATTAAAACTTTCTGCCACGTTGACAGCATCCTGACCCGTCATAGCATCTACAACTAGGAATACTTCATCCGGCTCTTTTAACGCACGAATATCTTTTAATTCTTGCATTAAATCTTCATCGATATGCAAACGACCTGCTGTATCGATAATAACGACATCATGATGTTCTTCTTTTGCCAATTCAATTGCTTGACGTGCAATTTCTACTGGAGATACATCGGTTCCTAACGCAAAAACAGGTAGGGATAACTGCTTTCCTAATGTTTGTAACTGCTGAACAGCCGCTGGACGATAAACGTCTGCAGCAACTAGTAATGGCTTACGATTATATTTTTTACGTAACACATTTGCCAATTTACCCGTAGTTGTCGTTTTACCTGCACCTTGTAAGCCGACCATCATAATAACAGTTGGTGGCTTTGTATTAAATTTAATTGGGCTTTGCTCGCCACCCATTAATTCTGTCAATTCTTCTTGTACGATTTTAATAACTTGCTGACCTGGTGTTAAGCTTTGCATAACATCTACACCGACAGCACGTTCACTGACCTTTTTAACGAATTCTTTGACTACTTTTAAGTTAACATCCGCCTCGATTAAAGCAAATCGGACTTCTCGCATCATTTCTTTAACGTCTTGTTCCGATACTTTACCTTTACCTTTAATCTTTTGGATCGTTCCTTGGAGTCGTTCCGCTAATCCTTCAAAAGCCATTGCTTTCGCCTCCTAATCCCATTCTTTCAACTGTTCTATAAGCGTTAGCTGCTCTTCAACTGTCATACTTTGTTCTGTCATCCCTGCTGTTAGCTGCGCAAGCATTTGTGTACGTTGTTGAAATTTTTCAAGTAAACATAGTTTTTCTTCATATTCTTCAAGCATCGCTTCTGTTCGACGAATATTATCATAAACAGCTTGGCGTGAAACCCCATACGATTCAGCGATTTCTCCAAGTGAGTGATCATCTAAATAATAGAGCTCCATATAACTTCTTTGCTTATCTGTTAATAATGCTTGATAAAAGTCGAAGAGAAAGTTCATGCGTGTTGTTTTTTCAAGTAGCATCGAATGTTTCTCCTCCCGTTATTAGTCATTTGTATCATAACGAAAAGCGCCCGTCTGTGTCAAGGTAATCTCCTTGTCTAAAAGCTTTAATTAACTGCTTTTTAGGCGTTTTTCACCTATAGCTAGTATTTCCCTTTTAAACAATGCGATTCACCTGCACAGACGAGCGCAATTACAAATTTACTTACTCAAATATTAATCCTCGGACCATCACCAAAACGTGTGGTTGATTTCCGTTCCGACTGAGCGCTTTGTTGCTGACGCTTCGCTTTCGCACAGAGCAAAGCTTCCTGGGGGCGTCCGATGAGCCGCTTGGGCCTACACGATGTAGGTCACGAAGGCGTTATCACAGGACGTGATGCGCTTAGCCTTCGTTCCTCTACTTGCTCGCTCCAGGGTCTCAGGCCAACAGGATGTTGGTCACGAAGGCGTTATCACAGGATGTGATGGTTTTAGCCTTCGTTCCTCTATCGCTAATCCCCAAGGAGTCGCCCAGCCTCCACTCCAATCAACTTATTTACATAGTATACGTTTTAACAAAAGTCATCTACAACTCTTGATGATGAACCTAGTCCTCATTATTTTGTAATTCTTTATCTAAACCATCAGCAAATAAGCCATACACATAGCGCTCTGCATCAAATGGCTGTAAATCATCCATTTTTTCACCAAGACCAACAAACTTTACAGGAATGTGTAATTTATTACGAATAGCAAGAACAATACCACCTTTTGCAGTGCCGTCAAGCTTTGTTAAAACGATCCCAGTTACATTTGTAGCTTCCTTAAATGTTTGTGCTTGAACAAGTGCATTTTGACCTGTTGTTGCATCTAAAGCTAATAGTACTTCATGCGGAGCATTCGGTACCTCTCGAGAGATTACTCGATGAACTTTTTCAAGCTCATTCATTAAGTTTACTTTGTTTTGTAGGCGCCCTGCTGTATCACAAATTAACACATCTGCATTACGGTTTTTCGCCGCACGAATTGCATCATACATAACTGCCGCTGGATCTGAGCCTTCCGATTGTTTAATCACTTCACAGCCTACGCGGTCTCCCCAAACTTGTAATTGATCGATGGCACCAGCACGGAAAGTATCACCTGCCGCTAAAACAACCGTTTTACCTTGTGATTTTAAACGATGGGCAAGTTTACCGATTGTTGTCGTTTTCCCAACACCGTTTACCCCGACGAATAAAATGACAGTAAGTTCACCTTTAGGTTGCATATTAAGCTCGATTAAATCCGTTTCTCCTTGCTCATAAATTTCCACAAGTTTTTCAGAAATAAGCGCTTGAATACCGTTTGTATCTTTGATATTTTTACGCTGAACCTCGAAGCGTAATTTATCCATTAGCTCCATTACTGTTTCAAAGCCAACATCCGCCTGTAATAATAAGTCTTCTAATTCTTCAAAGAAATCTTCGTCCACTTTTCGATAACGCGCAACTAAGTCGTTTACTTTAGAAGTAAATGAATTACGCGTTTTTTCAAGTCCAGCCTTGAACTTTTGTGTAATAGACCATGCAGAAGGTTTTTTCTCCTCTACAGGTTCTTCCACTATTGCGACCTCTTGTACTTCTTGTTGCTCTTGATCTTCTATTGCTACAGGAAGTTCTGTTTCAATTGAGCTTTCCGTGACAGAAACTTCCTCAACTTTTTCAATTTCATCTACAGTTGCTTCAATTCGAGCAGGCTCTGTTGCTTCGTCTTGCTTCTGTTCAGCAGCTTCTTCTTCATTGATCGCTGCTACTTTTTCTTCCTCATTGCCCATCAATTTATCTTTTAAACGTTTAAAAAAACTCATGCTTGTTCGCTCCTTTGCTCCGCAAGTACGGGTTCATCTTCTAATTTTACTGATACAAGTTTAGATACGCCAGATTCCTGCATTGTAATACCATACAACACATCCGCTCCCTCCATCGTTCCTTTACGATGTGTGATCACAATAAATTGCGTGTCACGGCTAAATTTCTTCAAATATTGGCTATAACGAACAACATTTGCCTCGTCTAAAGCCGCCTCTACCTCATCGAGAATACAAAATGGTACAGGTCGAATATTTAGGATGGAGAATAATAAAGCGATTGCAGTTAGTGCACGTTCACCACCTGAAAGCAAGCTTAGATTTTGTAATTTTTTACCTGGTGGTTGTGCTACAATTTCTATACCTGTTTCTAGCAGGTTTTGAGGATCTAATAACACTAAATCTGCCTGTCCCCCACCAAACAATTCACGGAATACACGTTTAAATTGCTCTCGAATGGCATAGAAGGTTTCGCTAAATCGCAGCGTCATTTCTTCATCCATTTCTTTAATAGCCTCATGTAATGTTTCCTGAGCAGCAAGTAAATCCTCACGTTGCTCTGTTAAAAATGAATGGCGTTCAAGTACCCGATCGTATTCCTCAATGGCACTCAAATTAACAGGACCTAACTCTTCTATAGATTTCTTCAGTAATTTCACTCGACGTCGCATATGCTCTTCATCTTCAATTGCAAGGGCAAGCTCCTCAGCTTCCTCAAATGTTAGCTGATAGTTTTCTTCTAGCTGTTCATTGAAATTATTGATTTCAAATTCTACACGACTTCGCTTCAATTCATTTGCACGTATCGCTTCAAGGTAGCCTTTATGTGTACGTTGCAATTCCTTCAGCTGTTCTTCTAAAGTAGTAAGCTCTTGTTGTTGTGCTATTTTTCCATCTTTTTTCTGTGAAATCGTGTCTTGTAGCGAATCTCTTCTCGCCTTCCACGTAGCAACCTGCTCAGCCACTTCTTCATCGCTTAAAAGTTTTGTCGATTCATCCGATTGGAGCCAGATTATTTCCTGAGAAATATTATCGACTTTTTGACGAGCTTTGTTTAATTGTAGGGCTAACTCTGCTGTAGCAATTTGTACTTGTGACATTTGCTCCTGCATTACCGCTAACTGCGAACGTTTTTCTGCTGACTGCTCACGAAGTACGTCTTTCTCCGATTCACTTTGTAGCTTCACCTTACTTAATTGTTCCACTGTTTCATTGATCTCTAACAGTTCTTTTGCTAATGCCGTTAATCGCTCCGTAGCCGTTTCCTTTTGAGTTAACAATGCTTCTTCGCGTGTTTTTACATCTTGTGTTTCATTAGAAGCAAAAGATACTCGTGCAGATAAGCTTTTCTCGCCAACCTCTAGCTCACGTATACGACTCGCCTGTTGCATTTCATCTTGTCGTAGTTGCTCACCGTCAAGCTTCAATTGATCTACTTTGTCTCGCAATGTTGCAAGCTTCTCTTTTTCAGTTGAGACAGCCTGTTCAGCACTATAAATAGACGCTTCTAACGATTCTAGCTTTACTATTAAATCATCTAATTCCGCTTTTCTTGTAAAGAGTGAAGATTGTTGTTTCATTGCACCACCAGTTAATGAACCGCCTGCATTGACGATATCACCTTCAAGTGTTACAACACGATATCTAAACCCACATAATCGGGCAATTTGACTTGCACCTTCTAAACTTGATGCAACGATGACATTGCCAAGAAGGTTCTCGACAATTGTGCGGTTGTCTTCATCGAACGTTACAAGTGCATCAGCCATTTTGACAAATGCCGGGTGCTCAGTAGCTAGCTGAATCGTAGATAGATGAATTTTCCGTGACTTAATAACTGTTTTAGGTAAAAATGTTGCCCGTCCAGCTCTCTTTTGTTTTAACCACTGAATTGCCTGTTGAGCATATCGCTCATCAGTTGTCACTATATGCTGAGAGGCTGCCCCTAATGCTGTTTCGATAGCCTGAGAATATTTCCCATCCACTTGAATTAACTCAGCAACGGCTCCTTCAATCCCAGCTAATTCACCTTTATCACGTGCTAATAATACTTCTTTTACTCCATGGAAAAAGCCTGAGAAATCCGCTTCAAGCTCAGCTAGCGTATCTTTTCTAGCCTTTAGTTGCTGCTGATGCTGATAAGCTTTATAAAGCATATCTTGCTTTTCATTAAACGATGTATTGACGTTCTTCAACTGTATTTGCAATGCTTCATATTGCTCAAGTTTTCCCTGCAATTCGTTAGAAGTTGTAGTATGAGCAACAACTAGCTTCTCTTTTTCAGCTAGAATTTGCGCAAGCTCTTGCCCGATTTCATCAGTTTGATCTGACATTCTTGTCGCCATCGCTTTTTGCTGCGCTAACTGTTGTTCAATATTTTTCAATTCATTTTTAACTGTTGCTTCTTCGTTTAAGGAGTCGATATATCGGTTTTTTGATTCTTCAATTTCTTGAGCAATTTCAGAAACTGAGCGATTTAAAGATTGTTCTAATTGTTTAATGCTTTGTTTCAGCTCTGATACTTCTTGCTGTTTTTCAGTGAACAATTCTTTTTTCTCTTGCTCTTGAGCTATAAGAGCCTCAACCTCACCTTTTGCTTCTTGTAATGCCGTATTCAATTGAAGTAGTTGATTAGAAGCATTTTGTCGCTTTTCAGCCATTAACGCTTTACGACCATCCCAACGCTCTACCTCCATCGTTGCATTAACAAACTCAGCCTGAGTCGTATCTAAAAAGTCATCTAGCTCTTTTAAAAGCTTCCGAATACTTGCAGTTTGCTGTTCTATCGAAGAAATATGATGAGCTTGTTTTTGCTCCGTTTCATATAGCTCCGTATACTCAGCTTTCAGAGCATGCAAAGATTGTGCACAATTTTTTAAATCGTGCACAAGGATAGCGATATCAAAATCCTTTAACTCTGTTGACATTTGCACATAATCTCTTGCACTTGATGCCTGAATTTCTAACGGCTCCAGACGACTGTCTAGCTCATGTAAAATATCTAAAACACGATACAAATTTTCATCTGTTTCAACAAGCTTATGCTCTGCCTTTTTCTTTCTTAGTTTATACTTTAACACGCCAGCTGCCTCTTCAAAAATAGAGCGACGGTCATCAGGTCGGCTATTTAAAATTTCATCGACACGGCCTTGTGAAATAATGGAGAAGGCCTCTTTCCCAAGTCCTGAGTCCATAAACAAGTCCGTAATATCCTTCAGGCGACACTGCTGGTTATTTAGTAAATATTCACTATCACCTGAACGGTATACGCGTCTTGTTACGCTGACTTCTGTGTATGAAAAAGCAAGCTGTTCATCTGTGTTATCTAAAATTAATGTTACCTCTGCAAAGTTTAGTGGCTTACGTGAGTCACTGCCAGCAAAAATAACATCCTCCATCTTTGCCCCACGTAACGACTTTGCCGATTGCTCCCCAAGTACCCAACGAACGGCATCAATGACATTACTTTTCCCACTGCCATTTGGTCCAACTACTGCTGTAACACCGGGTACAAAATCAATTCCAATGCGCTCCGCAAAAGATTTAAAGCCAATCACTTCGAGTCGTTTTAGGAACATCTATTAAGCCTCCTCTTTTGCAGTTTGCTCACGCATTGAACGCATTGCACATTGCGCAGCTTGCTGCTCGGCTTCTTTTTTTGATTTCCCACGACCAATACCAAGCTCCTGTCCATTTAACAGTACGCTCGATACAAAGGTACGGTTATGTGCAGGACCCTTTTCATCAATAATTTCATAATAAAGAAGGCCGTTATTTGTTTGCTGTACCATTTCTTGCAATTGGCTTTTAAAATCCATCACATGCGAAAAAGCACCGACTTCTACTTTCGGGAATACGATTCGTTCTAAAAAGCACACAACCGTTTGTAAGCCTTGATCTAAATAAAGGGCACCTACAAATGACTCAAATACATCTGCAAGTAGTGCTGGGCGTTCCCGTCCACCTGTTAATTCCTCACCTTTTCCAAGTAATACAAAGCGACCAAAGCCTAATTCATTTGCAAAGATAACAAGTGACGGCTCACATACTATGGATGCTCGTAGCTTCGTCAGCTCACCCTCACTCATATGAGGATATTTCTCAAAAAGATATTTAGAAACAGACAGTTCAAGTACTGCGTCTCCTAAAAATTCAAGACGCTCATTATCCGTAAACAGTTTACGGCGATGCTCATTCACATAAGATGAATGCGTGAATGCTTGATACAATAAATTTTTATTAATAAATGTGATATTTAATTCATGCTGTAAAAGCTCGAATTGATTGCGTACTTTTTCAGGAAGCACGCCAGATTTCTGCATAGTTCCTTTTCTTTTCATAGCCATTGAACAATCTGCCTTCCTAATAGTTTCTACCGTTTAAGTGTACCTTTTTCAAGGCATTTATGCAAAAGTATTTCGGCTTAAATACAATGTTTTGGAAATTTAATTATTTAATTATTTTCCAAAATAAAAAAAAGGGACGTTCACAGTTCGCACAACGAACCATTTCGTCCCCTTTTTAAACATACCCTCAGCATAGTATCTGCTCTTCACACTGAAGAAAAGCATGAGTAATTTCTGCCAAAGGCTTTAACTTTATTCAATCATAAACTTTTATTGTCTAATGACCGCATCCATGTCAACACCAGTAGAGGTGATTAATCTCTGCTATATAAAGTTCAATTATGCCTCGGCATAATTGCGTCGGGAATCGGCTTTGTGCTTGCACAAAGAACTCCTTTCCGATTCCGTGACATCCACCGGAGGCTTTAACGTCTTTCAGCAAGTATATTGCTGAAAGACGTTAAACGAATTAGTTTAATTTACTTTCGATGTATGAAATTGCAGAACCAACTGTTGAGATTTTTTCAGCATCTTCATCAGAAATTTCCATATCGAATTCGTCTTCAAGCTCCATTACAAGCTCAACTACGTCTAATGAGTCAGCACCTAAATCATCACGGAAAGAAGCTTCTAGAGTAACTTCACTTTCTTCAACACCTAAACGGTCCACGATTACTTTTGTTACGCGTTCTAATACTGTAGACAAAACATTCACCTCCCCTCAAATGATTATACAAAAAATCATTATCTATGACTAATTGAAATTACATAACCATGCCGCCATCTATATGTAACGTTTGACCTGTCATATAGTTAGCGTCATCTGAAGCTAGAAAAGCTACTGCCTTTGCGACATCCTCAGGCTGCCCAAGTTTTGCTAGAGGAATTTGCGTTAGCATGCCCTGCTTTAGATCTTCTGGTAGTTGGTCAGTCATTTCAGTTTCTATAAAGCCTGGTGCAACCGCATTTACTAAAATATTACGTGATGCTAATTCCTTTGCAGTTGTTTTAGTTAGCCCAATAACACCTGCTTTTGCAGCTACGTAGTTAGCTTGCCCTGCATTACCAGCTACACCAACAATCGATGAAATATTGATGATACGGCCTGCACGTTGCTTCATCATTTGACGTGTTACTGCTTTCGTACAAAGGAAAACACCTTTTAGGTTGGTATCTAACACATCGTCCCATTCATCTTCTTTCATACGCATTAACAAGTTATCACGTGTAATACCCGCATTATTTACTAAAATATCAAGTGAGCCGAATGTTTTCACCGCTGCATCCATTAATGCGGTAACTTCCTCTGTTTTAGAAACACTCGCTTGTACGGCTATAGCCTCGCCGCCATTCTCTTGAATCGTCGCGACAACTTCTTCTGCCTTCGCCTGTGATCCGCTGTAGTTAACGACAACTTTAGCGCCCTCATCAGCAAGCTTTAAAGCAATAGATCGCCCTATTCCTCGTGAAGCACCAGTTACAACCGCTACTTTACCTTCTAATTTACGCATTAATTGTCCACTCCTTCGCCGCTTCTAGTACAGCCTCCAATGATGCTTCATCATAAACACAGTATGTCGTAACAGATCGATCGATTTTTTTCACTAATCCACTTAATACTTTGCCCGGTCCACACTCAATAAAGACATCCACACCTTGTGCAATCATTTCACGCACAGATGCCTCCCATTGCACGGCGCTATATACTTGTTCTACTAACTCCTGTTGAATAGCTGGAACATCCTCTAATACTGTCGCCATTACATTGCCGATTACAGGGATTTGCGGAGCTGATAATGATAAGTCAGCCAACGCTGCTTTTAATTTTTCAGATGATGGTCGCATTAGCTCTGAATGGAATGGACCACTAACAACTAAAGGAATTGCTCGTTTTGCACCAGCTTCCTTTGCCGCTAAAGAAGCCTTTTCAACGCCTTCTTTTGTACCAGAAATAACGATTTGCCCTGGACAGTTTACATTGGCTACCTGAACTGGATCACCTGCTGCAGATACTTTTTCAGTTACTTCATGCAGTGCCTCAAGCTCCATCCCTAGAATAGCTGCCATAGCACCTTGCCCTGCAGGTACAGCTTCATTCATATAAAGCCCACGCTTATGCACAACAGAAACTGCATCCTCGAACGATAACACACCAGCGATTACTAATGCACCGTATTCTCCAAGTGAATGTCCAGCTGCATAATTTGGCATAATACCTGCTGCACGTAATTTTTCTGCAACCATCACACCAGTAGTTAAAAGTGCCGGTTGTGCATGGTAAGTCAATGTTAGCTCCTCAGCTGGTCCCTCTAACATAAGTTTAGATAGTTCAAAGCTAAGTGCTTGATTTGCACGCTCATAAAATGCTTTACTTTCTGCAGCATTCTCGATAAACTCTTGCCCCATCCCAACTACTTGAGAACCTTGGCCTGGAAAAATAAATGCTATTTTCGTCATTTTCATTAATCCCCTTTTTAATCAATTATGCCTCGGTATAATTACGTCCGGAGGCTTAGGCCAACACGATGTTGGTCACTCAGTCGTGTGTTGTTGCTGACGCTGCGCTTTCGCACAGATAAAACCCTATTGCTGTCGCTTCGCTTTCGCACAGATAAATTGCCACAGGACGTGGCGTTCTTAGACTGAGTTCCTCTATTTCAGTGGGTGTTTGGACACCAGCCGAAAGAAGTTAATCATTTTCTAAGTGACGTACTGTATCTGTAATCGTCGAGATGACTGTATGCTCAACCATCGTATTTGCTTGGCGAATTGCACTGTATATTGCTTTGGCATTGGATGAGCCATGTGCCTTAATCACAGGTGCTTGTAAACCAAACAAGCCTGCACCACCGTATTCTGTGTAGTCCATTTTATTTTTTAGGTCACGCAAATTATTTTTCATAAGCGCTGCCGAAATTTTTGTTTTTGTTGAAGACATAAACGCCTCTTTTAGCATTGAAAATAACGCGCCAGCAGTACCTTCTATTGATTTCAGCACCATATTACCTGTAAAGCCATCTGTTACAACAACGTCCGCTACTCCTTCAAGTAAATCTCGAGCTTCAACGTTACCGACAAAGTTTAAATCCGCTTCTTTTAATAATCCAAAAGCTGCCTTCGTTAATTCATTTCCTTTTTTATCCTCAGTACCGATATTTAACAAGCCGATACGTGGCTTTTGTAAACCGCCTACCTTTTTCGCATAAATATCGCCCATAATCGCATATTGCAATAAATGCTCTGGTCGCGCGTCTGCATTTGCCCCCAAATCAAGCATTAAAAAGCCCTTACCATCTAAAGTAGGCAGTGTAGTGGCTAGAGCAGGTCTAGCAATTCCTTCAATACGCCCTACTTTAAATAAGCCTCCTGCCATTAAAGCACCTGTATTACCTGCTGAAAGACAAGCATCCGCTTTTCCTTCTTCAACTGCATCCATCATTCGTGCCATTGATGAATCCTTTTTACGACGAACAGCGCGTGCCGGATCGTCTGTTCCTTCCACAACCTCATCACAGTGTACTACAGTTAATCGATCATGTATTTTTAAAAATGGTTCAAGCTTTTGCTGCTGACCATATAATTGAATTTCTAAATTTGGGATTTGCTCTAATGCTAATAAAGCACCTTCAACAACTGATTTTGGTGCGTTGTCTCCACCCATTCCATCTAGCGCTAATTTCATTGTTGTTCACCTTCACCTTTCGTGCGGTACATATCAAATTCACCAACAAAAACTGTTTCACCGTTAACAGTGGACGTTAACTCTACTTTTGTACGATGACTATTTTCATCACGTCCGATAACGATTGCTTTTGTAATAACACGATCTCCAGCCCTAACAGGTTTCACAAAGGTAATGTTAGAATGTACTGTTAATGCTAGTTCATCGTCAATAACTGCTACCGCTAATGAGTTTGCCTGTGCAAACAAATGATGTCCACGTGCGATGCCATTGCGCTGAAAAACATGTTCTTCTTTTACGTCAAAAATAGATAATGCACGATTATCCAATTCAATATCAATTATTTCTCCGATTATTTCATCAATCGGTAGTGATTTCACTTCATTTTCATAAGTTTTCGAAGCAACATCTTTAATTCGTTCTCGTAATTCTGGAATCGCTAATTCCATACGGTCTAAACGAATTGTTTGGACACTAACCTGAAACCGTGTTGCTAGCTGTTCATCTGTGACGAATGGATTTTCAGCTATCGTTTCGGATAATAGTCGCTGTCGCTCTTTTTTCGTTCGTCTCAACATCATTCGCCACCTTTTTTTAGTTGTTATTAGCACTTGGTACTAATATCAGTATATAGAGTATAAAAAAAGAATGCAAGACTTGTTTTCAAAACAAGTGCCCACATTCTTGATTGAGCAACAAATATTCAATTAATCGAAGCGATCCCCTTGTAAAACACCTGAATTTTCAAGCATTTCACGTAAATATTTGTACTCATCATCATGCCAAAAAGCATCCTTCTCAAGCATGTCTGTTGCATCTTTTCTCGCAGTTTCTAGTATGCGATAATCGTGCACTAAATCCGCTACTTTAAAATCAGGCAAACCACTTTGTTTACGCCCAAAGAAATCACCTGGACCACGTAGTTCCAAATCTTTTTCAGCCAGGCGGAAGCCATCATTCGTTTCTGTCATCGACTGCATTCGCTCTTTACCTTCATCGGATTTTGGATCGGCTAGCAACACACAATATGACTGATGTTCACCACGTCCAACACGCCCACGTAGCTGATGCAATTGAGCTAAGCCGAAGCGTTCAGCGTCATAAATAATCATAAAAGTTGCATTCGGTACGTTAACCCCAACCTCCACAACTGTTGTAGACACGAGCACATGAATAGTTCCCTCACTAAAGGCTCGCATGACAGCGTCTTTTTCATCTGCTGATAGGCGACCATGCATTAATCCGACATTGTAACGCCCATTAAAATATGATGCAAGTTGCTCATAGATTTCTACTGCATTTTGTACATCCAGCTTGTCTGATTCCTCGATCAGTGGACAAATAGCATAAGCCTGTCTACCAGCAGCTAGCTCTAATTCTAGCTTTGACATAACAGAGCCAAATTGCTCTTTTTTCATCCAATGTGTTTCAATTTGCTTACGCCCTGCTGGCATTTCATCAATCATCGAAACATCCATTTCCCCAAACGCTGTAATCGCGAGTGTACGCGGTATTGGTGTCGCCGTCATAAAGAGCACATCTGGATTTTCCCCTTTATCACGCAATATTCTACGCTGCTCTACACCAAAACGATGTTGTTCATCTGTTATAACAAAACCAAGCTTGTAAAAAACGACATCAGGCTGAATTAGCGCATGTGTACCAATTAAAATATCTATGTCTCCGTTTGCTAGTTCTTCTAAAAGCAAACGACGTTCCTTTGCTTTCGTCGATCCTGATAGCAAAGCTACACGTACACCAAATGGCTCAAACCATTCCTGTAAATTTTCAGCATGTTGCTCAGCTAAAATTTCTGTCGGCGCCATTAACGCCCCTTGAAAACCAGCAGTTACAGCCGCATCTAAACATATTGCCGCAACAACAGTTTTCCCCGACCCTACATCACCTTGAAGTAAGCGGTTCATACGATGTGGCTCTTTCAAATCTTTGCAAATTTCATTGACGACGCGTTTTTGTGCACCTGTTAATTCATATGGTAGCGATGCAATAAAAGTACGTAACTTTTGCAAATCAAACTGTATAACTGTACCGCGCTCGCTATCCTTGCGAATTTTACGCAACGCTTGAATACGTAGTTGAAAGTTTAGTAACTCTTCATAGGCAAAGCGTCTTCTAGCCTGCTTTGTATGTCCTGCATCAACAGGGAAATGAATTCCCTCCAGCCCATCGTGTATTGTAGCAAGCTTATAATCAGCCTGTAAACGATGCGGAATTGCATCCGGTATCTCCGCCCCAAACTCATCTAGTGCTTGTCTCATATATTTACGAAAGCGCTTTTGTGGAATCAACCCTTTAAGACTATAAACAGGTTCAAAGTCGACCTGATCTGTTTTCGGACCAAACGAAACAGACGTCCCATTGATAACTTGTCTGCCGCGATCCCATTTACCTGTAACGGTTATAATAGCTCCTGATACAAGCTTCTGCTTCAAATAGCCTTGATTAAAAAAAACAACCTTGACTAAATGACGGCCTGCCAGCACCGTGACTTGTAACCGAGATTTATTGCGGCCTAAAAACAATACTGTCGGCTCACGTTCAATTTTACACTCAACAGTGACACGTTCATTATGTGGTGTTTGTGTCAAATCCTTTAAACGGAAATCCTCATGTCGATGCGGAAACGTCCATAACAAATCCGCGATCGTCTCGATGCCCAATGTCTCTAAATGTCCTGCTGTTTCTTTCCCGATACCCTTTAAATCAGTAACGGGACTCATTAAATCAGTCACCTTGCACGACAGCTCCTCCAATTTTTTTCACCACAAGTAATTTACCTGTCATTCGTTTAACCATACTATTTTTCAGCATATGAGTTTTCCCCTTTCTTACGATTACTCTTAGCTTTCATAATATTGTTGTTTGCGTTTAACACTTCTGAACAAATCATACTAAGCATTTTTTATATTCAATATCATTATATAACTTTTCAATTTCACTAACATAGCAATTCAATTTATTAATAATTGATTGATAGTTAACAGGTGTGTTTATTAACCATTTTTATCCACCCTGTTTAAATAGAAGGCTCTGATTTCCGTTACGGGTGAGGTTTCGTCTGTCTCGCTTTCCCGCGAGAGTCGAGTAGCCCTACGAAAAAATGAGAATATATTTGCAAAATAGCACCAAAAAAATCCTTTTATCGCTCAATAATAAACCTATTTTTCCCTACTCAACACGCCTGGATAGTTATATTTTTAAGTAGGCGTACATAAAGAACATAAACTTATTTCGAGTTTCAAATAAAGCCCACCTTCAGTAGAAATACATAGCTTTACAATCTTTAGGTTTTAAAAGTTCAGTTAAATAAAAGCATTAATTTCTTCTCAGCATATAATGTTGAAAAGGAGTGAAATAACTTGGGATTTTTTCCACCTCAAGGAACAATGAGACCACAATCACCTCCACCAAACTACAGACCAACAAAACCTTCTGTGTCCTATATCATTGATTGTGTATATCAAAATACTTATGTATGGCTTAGAAACGGGAGAGAATTTTGGTTTTATCCTACTCGTATAGAAATGGGTGAAGTATCTGGATATAGATGGAACGGTGCCTACTGGGCGTTCTACGGATTTGATGAAGGATTGATCGATGCCGTTGCCTGTTACCCTACCCCTACCCTTTACTAAAATTCCAAAAGGCGGCTTTTTCTTTTTTATTAGCTGTGATAGGGCTCATCACCAAAAGTAAGAGATAACATTTATTCAAACATATTCCAGTATATAAGTTGATAGGAGCGTCACAGATGAGGCCCAGTAGTGTAAGCAAAGCGGCTCATCGGACGCCCCACCTAAAAAGATCCAGTTGGAACGGAAACCAACCATACGTTATGGCGATGAGTGTATCACCAGGAAAATGTATCCACTTTGTCCAAACTTCCATACTAATTCACCAATATGTTCTTTATTTTCCCTATAAAAACACCTATACAATGTAGAACTCAAAAAAACACGCTCCCATTAGGAAAGCGTGTTTAATATTTTTTATTTTTGAAGTGACTTGATACTTTCTAAATTGCCATTATCAAAGATGGCTTTGCTAATAGCTTTACCTGTTGGTGTTGCAGCAAGGCCTCCACGTGCAGTTTCTTTTAAATTCGGACTCATAGATTGTCCAATGCGATACATCGCACCAATCACTTCGTCACACGGAATGCGACTTGTAACCCCTGCAAGTGCCATATCCGCTGCCACAAGTGAATTTGCCGCTCCCATAGCATTTCGCTTAACACAAGGAACCTCTACTAAGCCAGCTACCGGGTCACAAACAAGCCCTAGCATATTTTTGAGTGTAATGGCAAATGCTTCTGAACATTGCTGTGGCGTACCACCTGCCATCTCTACAATCGCTGCCGCTGCCATACCAGCAGCTGAGCCAACCTCCGCTTGACAGCCACCAGCAGCACCTGAAATCGAAGCGTTATTGGCAACAACGAAGCCGAAAGCACCCGATGTGAATAAAAAACGAATCATTTGCTCACGTGTCGGATTTAGCTTGTTCTTCACTGCAAACAATGTCCCTGGTACAACCCCAGCTGAGCCTGCAGTTGGGGTAGCACAAATTGTACCCATAGCCGCATTAACCTCATTTGTTGCAACCGCTTTACTCACCGCGTCTAATAATAAATCTCCAGACAATGACTTGCCTTGCGCAATGTAGTTTTGAAGCAATACTGCGTCACCACCTGTTAAACCCGTTACAGATTTCACGCCCTTCAATCCTCTTTCAACAGCTTCTTCCATCACCGTTAAATTAGTGTCCATTTGCTGTATAATTTCTGCTCTTGTGCGTCCTGTAATTAACATTTCCTGCTCAATCATAATGTCAGAAATTAATTTTTCTTCTTGCTCCGCTCGTTCAACAAGTTCACGAACATTATGAAACAATACGTCCATATTAGGGCAACTCCTTAGTTATTAATTTTAGAAACCTTCGAAATATGTGGTATTAAAGAAATTTGTTGTAATACTTTATCCTCGATGTTTTGATCGACTTCTATCACCATAAGAGCCGTTAAACCACGTTCAATACGAGAAACCTCCATATGCCCAATGTTGACAGCATGCATCGCTAAGCAATTTGCCACATTAGCAATACAACCAGCACGATCATCGTGTACAACAAGGATTGCTGGCATGCCACCTGTTAGACGTAGCTTGAAGCCATTAACCTCACTCACTTCAATTTTACCGCCACCGATTGAAATACCAACGACAGACATCTCTCCTTCATCATCGCCAATCACAAGGCGAGCTGTATTCGGATGCTCCATGTTTGCTGTTTCTGGGATAAACTCATAATCTAAGCCTGCCTTTTCTGCATCGGCAAAAGCTGTTTTAATCCGCTCATCAAATGTATCGTAATTTAACAAGCCCCCTACCAAAGCAACATCTGTTCCATGTCCTTTATACGTTTCTGCAAACGAACCATATAAGTGGATTTTCGCCCACTTTGGTTGTCTTCCAAATAAATCTCTGGCAACGCGTCCAATTCGAGCGGCACCTGCCGTATGAGAAGAAGAAGGCCCAATCATCACTGGTCCAATAATATCAAATACTGATGTAAACTTCATAATAACACCCCTCTATTCTATCCATATAATAATATCGATTTTTTACTTATATCATGCTTGATAGTTACTATAAAAGTAAAGCACTTCTTTATCAACTTTCAGAAAATTTACACGACTATAATTTACACAGCGGAAATTTTGATTAACTTTTGTCTACTCCGTATACACAACGATTTCAAAATGTTTATATTCCAGTATTTCCGAGTTCATTGTCCTCTGGAAGCATACATCAAATCATTTATCCTTAGCTGATTTTATAGTTTATTATTCCCCATTCTCCTTGTACCATAAACAAAAGCAGTACACGGCTTGTGCACTGCTTTGTCTACTTAAGCGCAAAGTAGATTAAATTATTCTACCGAAATAATATATGGATATAATCCTTGTTTACCATTAAATAACTCTACTTCAACCTCTGGATAATTCTCTTCAATAAATTTCACTAATTCTGAGGCGTTTTCTTTCGTCGTATCCTCACCATAGATGACTGTTACAATTTCTGCATCTTCATCTACTAAATCAGTAATGACCTTCTCAGCAGCATCTTTTAATGCTGGAGTAGATAATATAATTTTCCCTTCAGCAAGAGCCATGAAATCATCTTTATGAATTTCCACACCATCAATAGATGTATCTCGAACTGCATAAGTTACTTGGCCTGTTTTAACATTTGCAAAGGCTTCTGTCATTGTTGCTTGGTTCATTTCAACTGCCGCCTCTGGATTAAACGATAGAATCGCTGCCATACCTTGAGGGATTGTTTTCGTTGGCACTACAGCCGCTTCTATATCTAAAAGCTCTACTGCTTGTTCTGCTGCCATGACGATATTTTTGTTATTAGGCAAAATTAATACTTTTTCTGCACCAATTTCTTGTACTGCCTTCACAATATCTTCAGTTGAAGGATTCATTGTTTGACCGCCTTCAATCACATATGAGGCACCAATTGAACGAAGTAATTCAGCAACTCCCTCTCCCATTGCAATCGTTACAATTGCATATGGATGCTTTTCTGCTTTTTTGGCGGGAGTTGGTGCTTTATGATCCTCACCAACAATGGCAGAATGCTGTTCACGCATATTATCGACTTTAATTTTAATGAGACTACCATATTTTTGACCCATTGCTAAAACAGTGCCTGGTTGCTCAGAATGAATATGCACTTTTGCAATTTCTTCATCTGAAATAACGAGTAAAGAATCACCCAGAGGGTTTAATTCATTGCGGAATTGTTCTTCGCTAAACGGCTCTTTTCCTTCTTCAAAACGTACCATGATTTCTGTACAATAACCAAATTCAATATCCGCAGTATTCATGAAATCTTGTGCTCTATGATGCTCTGCATTAATTAAATCATCTAAAGTTGCTTCATTTTTCACCGGTAATGGCTCGCCTTTTAAGGATGCTAAAAATCCTTCATATACAAATTGAAGACCCTGACCGCCACTATCTACAACCCCTACTTCTTTTAGAACAGGTAGAAGATCAGGTGTACGTTCTAACGAAGCCTGTGCTTCAGCAGTAAATGCTTCCATCACCGCAATGATATCGGTTTCAGTCTCTGCCACTTCGACACCTTTTTTCGCCGCTTCACGTGCAACTGTTAAAATTGTTCCTTCAACCGGCTTCATCACTGCTTTATAGGCAGTTTCAACACCTGCTTGGAAGGCACCTGCAAAGCCCTTGGCATCAATTGTCGCTTCTTTTTCAATAAATTTACCAAAGCCACGGAATAACTGCGATAAAATAACGCCAGAATTTCCGCGTGCTCCCATAAGTAAACCTTTTGATAAAGCTTGAGCTGTTTTGCCGATATGTTCTGATGCATAAAGTTCCGTTTCTTTTGCCCCAGATGTCATCGATAAGTTCATATTCGTTCCTGTATCACCATCTGGTACTGGAAATACATTTAATGAATCAACATAATTTGCATTTTGGAATAGGTGATGAGCACCCATTTGCACCATTTCTGCAAACTTTATTCCGTCTAAAGACTGCATTCGATTTTGTTCCTCCTCTTAATTCGCTACACGAACGCCCTGCACAAAAATATTGACAGATTTTACGCTCATACCTAATGTTTTATCCACTGTATATTTCACTTTCGATTGTACTTGATAAGCAACTTCTGAAATTTTTGTCCCGTAACTAACAATAATGTACATATCAATATGTAAATCGTCGTCTTGTTTTCGAATAACAACACCTTTAGCAAAATTCTCTTTACGTAAAATATCAGTTAGACCATCACGAATTTGATGTTTAGATGCCATGCCAACAATACCGTAGCATTCTACAGCAGCGCCACCAGCTATTTGTGCAAGTACATCTGTTGAAATATCAATTTGGCCGAATTCATTGTTTAATTCAATTGACATAGAAATGCCCCCTTGGCTCTTTTTGACTAAACTATATTGTAACACTTTCGTTATACATTAAGCAACCTTGGAAGGCATGAAAGCGCACTGTATCAACGTTTCCCGACAGTATAAAGGTAATCATATATCTTTATCGAAATTTCCATTTTTGCTGAAAAAGTTGTTACGACCGTTTTGTTTTGCTGTGTATAATGCTTGATCGGCTAATACACAGCATGCTTTCAATTGTTCGCTATTCGAGATTTTAGCATGACACATCCCGATGCTGACTGTGACAATATTAGCTACTTTTGACCGTTCATGACGAATGTTTAAGTTGCGCACTTCCTCTAAAATTTCCTCACAAACATGTTCTGAAAACTTTGCGGCATGTTGACTAACAATTACGAACTCTTCGCCTCCCCACCGCGCTGCAAATGCATTATACTTTTCTGTAATTTCATCTAATAGAGCTGAGACTTTTATCAATGCTTCGTCACCTTGTATATGACCGTAATAATCATTTAAATTTTTAAAGAAATCAATATCAATCATCATGACAAACAAAGATTTTGGTTTACTAAGTTGTTGCCCTATTTGTGTCAATTTATTATTAAAAGCTCGTCGATTAGGCAAATTTGTCAACGTATCCCGAAGTACTTGCTCTGATAGTTCATTATTTTTCTCAGCTAATAATTTCGACAAATTCTTGGATTTTGTCATTTCTTCTTGTAATAAAATATGTTGTTTTGTAAATTGTCTTTGTGCTTTAAAAATATGTCGCTGAATAATTAGCCCTATGGGAATAATAAGGAACATCGGTAAAAATATTTTAATACTTTCACCTGATATCCCAACACTCAAATAAGCACTTATTAAAATTGGTAGCACTGTTATTAACATAATCCAAAAAATTTTCAGGAAAGGGATAGAAAAAACAATGCAAATCAATAAAAACAGCACCTCATAAAGAGCCGCATGTTTAAAGAAATAAACGTCCATTACGGTTATGACAGTAATTAACAATAATATAGTATAGATATAAGTTAGTAAGATAGATTCGTATTTTCGTAAATTAAGAGTTGTAACCTTAATCCTCTTTTCCTTCACGAATAATAACACCGCTAAATCTATATAAAACAATATAGTGTGAATGCCTATATAAGCTGGCACCATCGCTCTTTCTGTTTTTGTAAAGAAGACCTCACCATAATGAATAATGATAATGATGGCTGTTACATACATCATTGTCCACGCTACTGTTCGCATTCGCATTAAATTAAATTGAAGCATTTCTATTTGAATAGAGAGAGCTAGCTTGTCTTGATTTTCCATAACTTCCGCTCCTAATAACAATCTTACAATAATTTTGTCCTATTTTTATCGTCTAAATAATGAAAAATACAAGTAGTCTTTGTAAAATCATTAAAAATGAACGAAATTATCTCCACCTTTTAAAAAAGCTCAAAAAACCTACCATATTGCTTGGCAGGTTTTCGTAGTCAAAAGTGAAGTGCTAACGTAGAAACGAACGATAAGACGGGCTTCCCTATTCATTTGAATCACTTTTTTAATTAAAACAGGCTTTTAATAAGCGTATCAAGCATCACTGGCATTTCCTTAAATGCGCTATCCACATGTAATCTTTCGGTCTTTTGATGGGCATCCTTACCAAAAGGTCCAACGTTTAAAACAGGGCCCTGTAATGCGGACATTTCTTCAAATGGAATACTATACGTGTCTCCCCAGACCGGTGCATTGCGCTCAAATGCTGTCCATTCGTTTGAGTCATCCGAATAATTGACATAGCTCAAATCACAAATACCATTAAAATAGTGAATTTGCTCCACGTCAATATTAAATGTTTTTGCTGTTTTCTTCATTAATTCAATCGATTGAATGACAAGGGGATGATCGGATGAATTAATCGCTGGATAGTAAGGTGGTGCATATAACAGCACTGTCGCTGGTGTTAATTCCTGGCAACGAATCATTAGCTGATCCACGATGCGAATAGATTTCTCACGATCATCCCATGCACTATTTTCTAGAACATGGCTTTTTATTACATTTACTTCTTCAGCGCCTAATTTCTTGATCGCATGCTCTAAAAGTGCCTCGTAACGAAGTACTTTTACTTCACCTACGCCATGTATCTTTTCTCGCTCACAAATTCGTTTATATTGTTCATTGCAAGCTGACATTGCTTCCAAAGCCACTTGTTCAAAAATATCCATTACTTCCGATGCTGTGCGCTTTAATAAAAACACATTGTAAAGGGCTGCTGCACGATATGGTGTTTGTGTTGAATACTCCATTTTCAAATCTTTTAATTGTAAGGATACTGGTAATGGTGTACTTTCACCAAGATCTGTTTCACGGAAAATTGGATTCCACTCCATATGCTGCGTCATGTATGAAGCAATAAAATTCGCTGTCATTCCTTTTAATGGCTCACCCACATGTGTCTCTTTTCCGTAAAATAAGGCAGCAGGCATAATTTTACCGATAGTTCCTGAATAAATATATTCATTGGTATCAGCTGGGCCTTGTGAAAAAGAAGGCTCACTATTTAAAAATAGTTTATAAGAGAGCCCATACTGTTCACGAAGTCTAACAAGCTCAACAACTGCTGCACGCATGCCAGCAGAATTTACTTCTTCATCTGGCACAGCCGTTAAAATAAGATTGATTGGCCATTCTTCGATACTTGCCTTTTCAATCAACTGCATATGCAAAGCAAGCCCCATTTTCATATCCATCGTCCCACGACCAAATAAATAATTACCTGATTCCAAATCAATTCTTGCCGCTTCAGGTAAATCCTTTTTGTATTTAGGTTCCATTAACTTTTTTGTCAGCTCTTCAGGATAGAAGGCTAATGGTTCCAGCTCACCATATTCTTCCGTATGGACCGTATCAAAATGACTAATTAACACAACCGATTCTGTTGCAGATGGGTGTTTATACAAAGCAGTCACAGCATTGCGTTCAAGGCCCGCATCACGTAATTCAATAAATTCTGGGTTTTTCTGAAAATAAGAAAGCGTTTGCAATTTATTTTTTAATTTATAGGCAAATTCATGTTCACCTTTTGTTAATGTCCTGCTCTCCCAACTGACAATTTCACATAATAATGCACGTAGCTTTTCAGGGGTATTCCAAAGATAAACATTCATAAAAACTCTCCTTTACCCGATCTTCTCAACACCGAATACATATCAATGTATATCAAGTGATTCCTCATTTTTCATTTCAAACTTAGAAGAAGCTGTATTTGTTTTACTCAATTTTAATTTATAGAAAATCATGCAAGCGATAAAGAATCCGATACCATATAGTAAACCAACTCTTTGTGTAGGATCGAATGCTAAAAAGACAAGAATTAGCGTACAAAAAATAATACAGAACACTGGAATCAATGGATAAAATGGTGTTTTAAATTTTAAATCAGCTACATCTCCTCCTGCTTTCACATAACGATATCGGAACATCAATTGAGATGCGCAAATTCCCATCCATGAAATTGTTACAGAAATTCCTGCAATAGACATGAGTAAAACAAATACTGCATCTGCTTCCATCACGCTCGTTAATAAAGAAAGTAACGAGAAAAGCATCGTGAAAATAAGTGCATTTAATGGCACTTTATTTTTCGTTAATCGTCCAAACAATTTAGGAGCCATTCCCTCTTTTGACATCGACCATAATAAACGTGTTGAAGCATATAAACATGAGTTACCTACTGATAATATCGCTGTTAAAATAACAAAGTTCATAATGCCAGCAGCATATGGAACGCCAGCTAAATTCATCAATGTGACAAAAGGACTTTCCAGTAGTCCAAGCTCCGATGAAGGGAATATGGCAGATAAAACAATAATAGAAGCAATATAGAAAACTATAATTCTAAAAAGAATTGTGCGTATTGCACGCGGAATATTTTTTTCAGGATTTTCAGTTTCACCTGCTGCAATACCGACAAGTTCAGATCCTTGATAAGAAAAGATAACATTCATCATTGTGACAAATATAATCGAAATACCTGCTGGGAATAAACCAGACGGCGCTAAATTCGTAAAATGTGGTGTTGGACGATCAGCTAATGGAATCAATCCAAAGATTGCTGCCGCTCCTATAACGATAAAAGCAATCACCGCAATGACTTTAATGCTTGCAAACCAAAATTCTGCTTCTGCAAAGCCTCTAGTTGTTAATGCATTTAAAGTAAATAACAGGACCATGAATACGGCACACCATATCCAAATAGGGACATTTGGGAACCAATGTTGCATCAATATTCCCGCCGCTGTAAATTCTACCCCTGCTGTGGCAGCAGACCCGACAAAATACATCCATCCTAAAGAAAATCCTGCTGAAGGACTAATAAAACGTGTTGCATAGGTTTGGAAAGAACCAGTTACAGGCATGTAAACAGCTAATTCTCCAAGACAATTCATGACCATGTACAATATTAAGCCACCAAATATATAACCAATTAATGCTCCTCCAGGACCTGCTTGATTAATTGTATAGCCAACATTTAAAAATAGTCCTGTTCCAATAACTCCACCGAGCGATAGCATTAATAAATGACGACTCTTCATTGAACGGTTTAATTGATTATCTTGCCGTTGTTCCCCTTTACTCAATATCCATCCCCACTCTCTAGTTGTTATTAATACAATGAAAATTCTGATATCATTTCTACTAAAGTACCCAATCAATTTATCCCATGTAAATTGATTGGGTACTTTTATCTTGAATTAAAAACGTAATGACAAGCAGCTTAGCCCACCATCATGTTTTCTAAATTCAGACATTTCAAGCTCAATTGTTTGGTAGCCTAAATCATTTAATTTACGATTTGTTTCTGGATAGCCTGCTGGAATAATGACATAATCATTTACTTGAATACAGTTTGCTGAATACTCATCTTCTTTTGGAATAATAATTTTTTCATAGGATTCGAATGCAGGGTGATCAATAAACTCTCCTGCTAGCACCATACGATTCCCACCAACATATGCGATGCCCGTTTTTAAATGGAAAAATTCTTTTAACGGAATAATCGTTGCCTCATAGCCTTCTTTTTCAACGATTTCTTTAAATTGTCGAGCTCCTTCTTCATTAGTACGATCAGAGATGCCGACATAAAATTTCTTCTCTGCCTGCAATACATCTCCGCCATCAAGTGTTCCTGGGCCTTCGATATAATATAAGTTTTCATAGAACTTTGTAACAGCTGGTTCGATTTCCTCAATTTCACGATTACGAGCTTCTGCCCCTGGATTTGAAATAATGGAAAATTCAGGTGTTAAAACAGCTGTATCCTCTACGAATGTTGAATCTGGGAAGGCTTCATTCGCTGGAAGCTGTGTAACCTCGACGCCACATTTCTTTAAAGCTTCTATATATTTTTCATGCTGCTCAAATAATTCTTCTAAATTCGGTTTTCCTAAATCACTAGTCGTTAAACCATTTACATAGCTATTTCCTGGATTTTTTACTATCACATTTTTAAACATTTACATCGTCTCCTTTTATCCTCTTACTACTGGGCAAGTTAGACATGTTGGTCCACCTGTTCCTTTTAACGAAATTTCATGTCCTTTATATTCATAAACCGTTGCGCCTGCATGAAGTAATTGTTGCTTTGTCATTGGATTGCCATTCGGAACCATACATACTCTAGGTGCAAGTGCTAAAACGTTACAGCCTAGCGCATCATACTCTTCTTTCGGAACTTCAATTAAGTGGATACCTCGCTCGATTAAAAGCTGCCGAAAAAAAACTGGCATTAATCTTGAATGTACAACCGCTAAATCCTTGTCCACCATACTAATGAAGGACATTAAGTGTAAACATTCTGCTTCACCTAAATCATGCGGTAGCTGCACAACAATGAATTCATCGACAATATCCTTTGTCATGTCCTTTAATTGTCGAATAGCTTCATCATTCGTTCGATAACCTCGACCGACAACAAGTGTACGATCATCAAGCCAAACAATATCGCCACCATCTGATACAGCCTCTCCAGTCAATTCTCCGATAACTGGAATGCCCTTTTCCTGTAAAAATGCTTTATAAACTGCGGCTTCTGGCTGTCTTAATTTTTTGCCAGATTTCAAGATAATGGCCCCTTTTGGCGTAAATTTGACAGGATCATGTGCATATAGCGAATCCAACCCTACTTCTTCTGATTCTGGTAAAAAATCAATTTTCTCAACATACTTTTCTAGAATGCTCATAAATTCAGCATATTCTTTCAGAGCCTCATCATAGTTAGGTTCTGATAAGTAGTTAAATGTTTTCCATTCATCGCTAAGATGCTCTTGGCTTCGGAAAGCATCTTTTGGATGTTTTACTATTACGTGTTTCAAAGGTGCATACATTGATGAACAATAATGCATTCCCTTCACCCCTTTTTCCGTGTAGTGGAAAACGTTTCCGCAGAGAGGAAAGTTTATATGAAAAATATATGCGTTTTACGGTATACTGTCAATATATTTAGAAAAATTTATATATTCATTCTTTTCTGATAGAAAGCGTATCGAAATAGAAATCCACGATTATGTAGCTAGACGTAGACAAGGATTAAAAATAAAATAAATGAAGGAGAGGTGGGACATCCATGCAATTATTAGAACGAGCTATGACAATCGCAAAAGTTTTGGCTTCTGCAAGCGAAAACAGCTTGTCCATTTCAGAGCTTTCGGCAAAATGCAATTTACCACTTAGTACATTACATAGAATTTTAAAAGCGATGATTAAGGAAGGAATGATTGAACAAGACGATCAAAGTAAACAATATCGACTCGGTACAATATGGATGGAACTTGGCTTACAAGTGTATGATACGATGGACTACATTAGTAAAATTAGGCCAGAATTAGAGCGTTTAGCAAGAGAAGTCGAGGAAAGTGTCTATTTAAGTAAGCCTGCTGGTTTAGATACAATTATTATCGAAAGAATAGACAGTGCAGCTAATCCAATTCGTATTTACGATCAGTTAGGTATTCGTATACCGATGCATATTGGGGCTGCAAATAAAGCAATATTAGCTACAATGCCCATTTCTCAAGCAAAGGAAATTATTGAACAGCTTATTCCTCATGAAGAAATCGCTGAATTAGAGGCACAGCTTGAGCAAATAAGACTACAAGGATTTGCCATTAGTCATGGGGAAAGAACAGCAGGAACATCCTCCATTGCAGTTTCTATTTTAAATGGTTTCAATGAAGTAGTCGGTGCAGTAAGTATAGGTTTTGTTAGCTTTAACGTTTCAGCAGAACATATTAATTCCCTTACAGAGCGTTTAGTAGAAACTGGTAAACGTGTTTCTATGAAGCTTGGCTACCGAGGGAAATAAAGTGAAGCTTTAATCAGGATGTTAATGTGGGTTAAAATCGAACTACTATATACCAGAAATTGTATTACCTAGGAATTTACAACCATTATTTAACAAGTATTTTTTGTCTGTAAAGGTTTTTTTCTTGAAAGGTTATGTGAAAACTGTTGCACTGAACGTCATCGTATGTTAAATTATTATGGTATGTGAAATACCGAACTGAAATAATAATCTTTCAGCATCAACAGTAAGGAGGGAATACAACATGCCAAAACAATGTGTAATCACTGGACGTAAAGCTCGTACTGGTAACAACCGTTCCCACGCTATGAACGCTAACAAACGTACTTGGGGTGCTAACCTTCAAAAAGTTCGTATCTTAGTAGACGGTAAACCAAAACGTGTATGGGTTTCTGCTCGTGCATTAAAATCAGGTAAAATCGAGCGCGTTTAATCGTTGCTTCCAAAAAATCGATTTCGCATTTGGCGCAAATCGATTTTTTTCTGTCTCAATAACTAGGCAAACTACCAACCGCCTTTGTGAATATTTATATAATAAAATGACTATGCCGCTAGAAATTACTTCTCATAGTAATTCCTAGCGGCTTTCATTACATATAGCAGCACAACAAAACACCTATGCAGACTGGCAGTTACGATATAATAAAGTATAGTTCTTCAACAAAGCGAGGGGTTGATTTCCGTTCCGACTGGGCGCCCCTAGGAAAGCGCCCAGTCGGAACGGAAATCATCCACCATAATATTCACAAAGAATTCCTTGACCGTTTTGTTTTTCAATACTATAAGAAAAATCCGACTAGTGTTAGTCGGATTTTTTTACTTTCTTTTCTTTTTTAAACATGTTGATACACGTACGCGTAATACTACTTACAAATTTCGGTAGCTGGAACGTATATACTTTCAGGACTCTCTCCCCCTTACGCTAATCTATGCTTCTTATCATTAAACATATGCCTTGCGAGAAAGATATAGACCCTGATTCACCTATTATTTCATTACTTGTAAAGCGGGATGTACCGAGAGAGATTTTTTCATTTGTTGTTTCATACTTTACTTGCCTTAATGTCACATCTTTAATCGGCTCTTCGTGTGCAAAGAAAGACAAATAACGATATTGCTCGTCTGCTTCAATGATGTGCTTGCCTGGCATTAAAAATTGCATCATATTTGCATGATTAATAATCTTCAATACTACCTGCGGATGCTCTTTTTGTAAACGATAAATCGAACGAACTGCTGCCTCATAATGATCTAAACGTCCACCTGTAACACCTGTAAGTACAATTTCTAGCGGTGTATAGGTCAAGGCTTTTAATAACGCTAAGTCCGTGTCTGTTTCATCTTTTTCTTCCTGGAATCGTTGTCTATCATTTGTATGTGCCATCACCAGCTCGTATTCCTCTTGCGATAGTGAGTCAAAATCTCCTACTATGGCATGTGGTGTAATTCCTTGTTCGATTAAGTATAGTGCTCCTCGGTCTGCTCCGATAAATAACACATCACTTTGCTCTTTATACGGACTAAATGAACAGAGTTCCTCTTTTGGTCCACCTGCACAAACAACGACTACTGTCATCCTTGAATCGCTGCCTCACCAGCGGCTAAAATTTCTTGTAAGGCCGCGGAACGATCTTCTTTACTATAAATAGCGGAACCAGCTACAAAAATTGTTGCTCCTGCTTGTGCACAAGGAATAATTGTCTCTGCATTAATGCCACCGTCGATCTCTATAGCAATATCTAGATTACGTTCTTTAATAATAGCTGCTAATGCTTCAATTTTTGGCACAACAGAATGAATGAATTTTTGTCCACCAAACCCCGGATTCACTGTCATGAACAACACCATATCAATATCTTCTAAAATGTGTTGAATAGATTCTATTGGTGTATGTGGATTTAATACAACACCTGGTTTGACTCCATATGAGCGAATTAATTGAATCGTACGGTGTAAATGGCGACAAGCTTCTACATGCACCGTAATATAGTCCGCTCCTGCTTTGGCGAATTGTTCAATATATTGATCAGGATTTTCGATCATTAAATGAACGTCTAGCGGTAAATCAGTTAAAGGACGAATGGCGTCTAATACGATAGAGCCAAAAGAAATATTTGGCACAAAATGACCATCCATAACGTCGATATGAATAAGCTGTGCCCCTGCCTTTTCAACTTCCTTTACTTCTTCTCCTAATTTAGCAAAGTTAGCTGCTAAAATTGATGGTGCTATTTGTATCATCATTAATACCTCGGCTTTCGATCCATAATTTCTTGCATAAATTGTTCGTAGTGTTTATAACGATAGTCACGAATTTCTCCTGTTTCCACCGCTGCCTTTACTGCACATTTTGGTTCCTTTAAGTGTAAACAGCCTCTAAATTTACAATCATCTGCAATACGGACCATTTCAGGGAAGCATGCGCCTAATTCTTCTTTCTCTATATCATCAAAATCAAATGAACTAAATCCTGGCGTATCTGCTAATAAGCCGTCACATACCTCGATTAACTCAACGTGGCGAGTCGTATGTTTTCCACGCCCTAAGCTTTGTGAAATAATTCCGGTTTTCAAATTTAAATCTGGAATCAATGTATTCAGTAGTGTGGATTTCCCAACTCCAGATTGCCCTGCTAACACGGAACTTTTTCCCTTTAAAATAGGTTGTAGACGATCAACTAATTCTTCCTCATCCTTATAGGTTTGCAGTACGGTATAACCCATACTTTCATAATCTGCTATATAACCTTGTAATTCCTTACGTTCATGGTCTTTTAGCAAATCCATCTTTGTTAAACAAATAATCGGATGAACATGAAATGACTCTAAAACAACTAAGAAACGATCCAGTAAAATTGTATTAAAATTAGGTTCTTTGACAGAAAACACCAAAATACCTTGATCAATATTGGCTATTGGAGGACGTACTAATTCATTTTGGCGTTCCATAATTTTTTGAATAGTGCCGTCTGATCCCTCTGTTTCCAGAGTATATTCTACATTGTCGCCAACGAGTGGGGATTCCCCACGATTACGAAATACCCCACGTCCTCGACATTGTATTAGTTGTTGTCCATCATATACATAATAATAACCGCTTAATGCTTTACGAATTTGGCCTTGAGCCATCCAATTCCCCCTTATTTGACATCGTCGGAGTTGTATCTGTTTTCATCAATAATTTCTGAATCACGAATAATTCTATATGCGCCTACTTCGCCCTCTTCAATGACAAGCTGTATTTTATAGTCTTTATCAGCTGTAATAGTAAATGTATCGGCTACTGATGACATTGTATGGTTTTTATCTTGAATTTCAATACGAATAGTTTGCACCATACCTTCCTCAGCTGGTTCATATGGTATTTTCACAGCTACAGTTTTCACCATAGTTTTTTTAGGTTTTTCGGCAGGTCCCTTACTTATGACAACAACGATTGTAGATCCTACTTCAACTTCAGTCCCGGATTTTGTCAATTGCGAAATAACACTTCCAGCAGCTACTGTATCATTATAGTCTTCACGAGCAATACTCCATTTTAAGCCATTTCTTCTTACATAGTCATCCATTTGAGCCTTCGTGTAATTTACAACATTACCTACTGTAACCATTTGCACTCCTGCGCTTACCGTAAATTTCATCGTTGTATCTTTAGCAATTACTTCTTCTGGAGGTTTCGGCTCTTGCTCAATAATTGTGCCTTCTGGCTCTGTTGAATGCACGTAGTTAATTTCTGGCTCTAAAAATTTACCCTTTATCATTGATTTGACTTGGCTAATTTGCTGCCCTCTATAATCTTCCACTTTTGTCGTTTCTTTTCCAAGACTGACGATTAAGTCTATTTCCGTACCTTTTACACGCTCTGTACCCTCCGCAGGGTCCGTTTCAATGACCTTATCCTTTTCGACATTCTCATCATAACGCTCCTGACGTTCTTTACCAACAGTAAAACCTTCAGCCACTAATTTCTTAGTAGCTTCCTCAATTGTCATATTAGCCACACTAGGTACAGGTGTCTTTTTAGGGCTAAAAAAATCTGTGCCAAAATAAAAGAATAGGAAAATGGCGATAGCCGCTATTACTAGTCCAGCAACATATATTGGCCATTTTATCTTTTTCTTTACAGGTGCTGCCTTTTCAACTGGCTTCTTAGCCTCGGGTTTCGGCTTTGACTGCGTAATTGGTTCGATTGCTCTTGTCTTCGTTAAATCCTCGTCTTTACGTATAACTGGCTCTCTTATAATCGGAATAGCCTTTGTCACATCATTATCTTCCGGTATGACAAACTTCGGTTCATTAATACGATTTGGCGATAAAATTGTTTCTAAATCTGCTTGCATTTCTTCTACCGTTGAATAACGATGAGCAGCATCTTTCGCCGTAGCTTTTAGCACAACATTTTCCACGCTTTGTGGAATGGTAGCATCGAATGCACGGACTGACGGTGTCTCAGATTGTAAATGTTTAAGCGCTATCGAAACTGCTGACTCGCCTGAAAATGGCAATTCTCCAGTTAATAACTCATATAAAACAATGCCCAGAGCATAAATATCAGATTTGTTTGTTGCCGTACCACCACGCGCCTGCTCTGGTGATAAATAATGCACCGTTCCAAGCACGGAGTTCGTTTGTGTAAATGACGTTGCACTAAGCGTCATCGCTATGCCAAAATCAGTTATTTTCACATTGCCTTCAGCATCCATTAAAATATTTTGAGGTTTAATGTCACGGTGGATAATATGATTTTCATGAGCATTGGCAATTGCTGACGTTAACTGCTTCATAATATGCACACTTCTGGCCGGAGAAATTGGTGCAAATTCCTGTATGTACTGCTTTAATGTTTTTCCTTGGACATACTCCATCACAATATAATGTAGATCACCATCATCACCTACATCATAAACACTAACGATATTTGGATGTGTAAGGCTTGTAGCAGAAAGTGCTTCACGTTGAAAACGGCGATGCAATTCATCCTCATTGGTAAAATCATAGCGTAATATTTTAATCGCTACATCACGGTTCAAAATCATGTCATGTGCTAAATAAACATTGGACATACCACCGCCACCAATAAGCTCTATAATTTTATAGCGGTCACTAATTCGTTTACCTACAAGCATACTTACACCTCCTCATCTTGCCTTGTGAGTAGCACGAGGGAGATATTGTCTTCTCCCCCGCTTGCATTTGCTAATTCCACAAGTTTTCGTCCTTTTTCTTCTATTGAATCTGGATACGTAATAATTGATGCCATTTCATACACTGTAAGTTTATTGCTTAAACCGTCAGAGCAAATGAGTAAATACGATTCTGATGCTAAATCAACTTCATAAAAGTCAGGTTCAATCGTTTCTTCTGTACCAACAGCTTTTAAGATGAAATTTTTCTTCGGATGCGTCAAGGCTTCCTCTTCACTAATTTCACCATTTTCAACCAGAACATTTACATAGGAGTGATCTCTTGTTATTTGTTGTGCACCATCATCAAAGAAATAATACACACGACTATCACCAACATGTGCGATATAGCAATGATTTTCTTCAATTAACACTGCAATAAACGTCGTGCCCATTCCTTTACAGTCTTCATGTGATAAAGAATAGTCGTATATACTTTTATTCAATTGCTTGACTGCTTGTAATAACCACTCTTTTTTTGTTGTTGTTGATGCAAAATGATGTGCCTCTGCCTGTAAAAAAACGGATTCTATCTGTTTCATTGCCATATCACTCGCTACATCGCCAGCATTATGACCACCCATGCCGTCTGCTACAAGTGCTAGTGCAAGCCCGTCTGGACGTTTAAAAAATGCCGCACGGTCTTCATTAATTGCTCGTTTTAACCCAATATCACTTTCGACTGTGTATTCCAACACTGGTCACCTCGTCTCTTCAGATCTCTCTTGCGCACGTAATTGACCACACGCAGCTGCAATATCAGAACCTTGTTCTCGGCGGATCGTTACGTTAATCCCATTCTTCTTTAATGTTTTTTCAAAGGCAAAAATTTGACTACGGGATGTACGAACATAATCACGTTCTGGTACGTAGTTTACAGGAATTAAGTTCACATGGCATTTAAGCCCTTTTATTAATGCAGATAATTCTTCTGCAATTTCAACTGAATCATTTTCACCAGACATTAAACCATACTCAAAAGTAACACGTCGGCCAGTTTTCTCGGTATAGTAACGAACGGCTTCCATTAATTCATCCAACTTATAAGCACGAGCAATTGGCATTAGTTTTTGACGAGCCTCTTGGTTTGGTGCGTGTAAGGATACTGCAAAGTTGATTTGTAGCTGTTCATCAGCAAATTGATAAATTTTTGGAACAATCCCTGATGTTGAGACAGTGATGTGACGCGCACCAATATTTAACCCTTTTTCATGGTTGATGACTTTTAAGAAGTTCATCATCGCATCATAATTATCGAAAGGTTCTCCAATACCCATAATGACGATATGTGACACACGCTCGCCCACTTCATCTAAAGTTTGTTGTACTTTGACAACTTGTTCCACGATTTCCCCTGCTTGTAAGTGACGTTTTAATCCACCTAAAGTTGACGCACAAAACGTACAGCCAATTCGGCAGCCTACTTGTGTTGTCACACAAATAGAATTCCCATATTCATGGCGCATTAATACAGTTTCAATCGAATAGCCATCTTGTAATTGGAATAAAAACTTGATCGTACCATCTTTTGATTCCTGTTGAATAATTGTTGACAATGTCGTCAATGCAAAACTTGCTTCAAGCTTTTCACGTAATCCCTTTGAAAGGTTAGACATTTCTTCAAATGTTTTTACTCGTTTATTATAAAGCCAATCAAAAATTTGTGCTGCACGGAACGATTTTTCACCATTCTCCGTTAACCATTCTTCTAACTGTTTCGGCTGTAATGAGTATACCGATTCCTTTAAATTTGGTTTTTCTTTTTTTGCGTGTCGAACAGGCTTGTCTTCTGCTTCTTCAACTAAGTCGCTTATACGCTCATTAAATTTATCTTGATCCACCATTAGTTGGATTCTCCTTTTTTACGAAAGGCGGCAACGAAGAAACCGTCACTGCCAAAGTCTTGTGGAAAGACTTGAAGCATGCCATTTGCTTGCTTTTCCGCTAATTTTGTTGGTAAAGATTCTAGTTGTATAGCTTCCATTTCTGGATGCGTTGCTAAAAAGGCCTCTACTGTACCTTCGTTTTCCCTTTTATCGACTGTACATGTACTGTACACAAGCTTACCATCTATTTTCAATACTTTTGTTGCAGCATCTAATAGCGCCAATTGTATTTTTTGGAGGTTTTCTAAATCTTCCTCACGTTTTGTATATTTAATATCTGGCTTGCGGCGCATAACACCTAAACCACTACACGGCGCATCGACTAAAATAGCGTCGAATGATTCTAGTTGTAGATAATCCGGTGCCTTACGTCCGTCAACTGGAGCAGTCTCTACTATATCAATCCCTAGACGATTCGTATTATGGTCGATTAAATCTAATTTATGAGGGTGAAGGTCAGTCGCTAAAATCGAACCTTCATTTTTCATAATCTCAGCTATATGTGTTGTCTTTCCACCTGGAGCTGCACACATATCTAAGACGCGCATGCCAGGAGATGGATGCAACACATTTGCTGGAATCATGGAGCTTTCATCCTGAATAGTAATAAGCCCTTCTTGGAAAGCCTTCGTTCGAGCTGGCTGACCATTTGTTACATGTAAGCATTCCGGCATCAGGTCACTTTTTTTCGCTGATAACCCTTCCGCTTCTATGCTGGCAATCGCTTGCTCAACGGTTGCTTTCGTCGTATTTACACGTACAGTCTGCACCGGAGGTACATTATTTTCATGTAACATTTCAGCCGCTACTTCCATACCATAGTTATCGACAAAGCGTTGCACTAACCACTCTGGATGACTCATTTCAATAGCAAGACGCTCAATCGGATCTTTAATGTCATCAGTAGAAGCTACACCTTGACGTAAAATAGATCGTAAAATACCGTTGACCATTGAAGCTATCCCTTGGTGACCTCGACGCTTAGCGATTTCTACAGCTTCATTCACCGCTGCATGTGGTGGTATACGTGTTAAATAATGCATTTGATATAAAGATAAACGTAAAAGCCAGCGCACCCAATGATCCACTGAACCACGAATAAATGGCTCTAAATAGTAGTCAAGTGTCATTTTATATTGTAGAGTGCCATACGTAATTTCTGTTAAAAGCGCACGATCCTTCGCTTCAATTTTATGGCGCTTGATCGTTTCATTTAAAAGCAAATTACTATAGGCTTGATTTTTATCCACTGCTAACAGAATAGAAAGTGCAGCATCACGCACATTTCCATCCCAAATTACTACGCTTTTTTTACTCATTTAAATTGGTCCCCAATCTGTAATTTAGAACCTGTACCACGCAAATATTCCTCTGCTATCATGCGTTTTTTACCAGCTGGTTGTACATCATACAGGGCAAGTGTTGTACCATTTCCTGCTGCAACTTCAAAATGATCCTTTGAAATCGCAACAACCTCACCAGGTATAGCATCATGCTTAGTGATACCAACCTGTGCCCACCAAATTTTAAAGTTATCATCTTCAAATGTTGTATAGGCAACTGGCCATGGATGAAGACCACGCACTTGATTGTATAAAGTTGTAGCATCCTTTGTCCAATCGATACGTTCTTGCTCACGTGAAATATTGCTGGCAAAGGTTACTTGTGCTTCATCCTGCACTATACGACTATTTGTTCCATTTATAATAGAAGGAAGCGTATCTTTTAATAAATCAGAACCTACAACACTTAGCTTGTCAAATAGTCCACCCGTATGATCATCCTCTTCAATCGGGATGGCTTTTTGGGATATGATATCACCGGCATCAAGCTTTTGCTCCATATACATGATTGTTACACCAGTCTCTTTTTCACCATCAATAATGGCTTGGTGAATAGGTGCTCCGCCACGATATTTCGGTAAAAGTGACGCATGGACGTTAATGCAACCAAGCGGTGGTGTATCTAACAATTCTTTCGGCAAAATTTGGCCAAAAGCTGCTGTTACGATTAGGTCAGGCTGTAAATCAATAATTTGCTGCAATTCCTCAGAACCGCGGAGTTTTTCAGGCTGAATAACATGTAAACCTAACTCCATAGCTGCTGCCTTTACAGGTGGTGGTGTTAGCACACGCTTACGCCCAACTGGACGGTCTGGTTGTGTAACTACAGCTTTAATATCATAGCCTTCATGATGTAGCATACGCAAAATTGGCGCAGAGAAATCAGGTGTTCCCATGAAAATTATTGAAGTCATGTTATTCCTCCTCTTCAGCGTACATTGCTTCAAGTTCTTCTTCAGTGATAATGCGTTTGATTTTAGAATCAAATAGCACGCCATCTAAATGATCGATTTCATGAATAATTGCTCGTGCATCAAAGCCTCCCGCTTCTAGCTCATATACACGTCCTTCACGGTCACATGCTTCAATTTTCACATAGTCAGGTCGTTCAACCTCACCGTATAATCCCGGGAAGCTTAAGCATCCTTCAATATCTACTTCAGCGCCATCCGTTTCAATAATAGTTGGATTAATCATTTCTAAAATATCTCGTTCCTCGCCAAGCTCGACAATTGCAACACGTAATCCTACATTTATTTGTGGTGCTGCAATACCAACGCCATCGTATTCAACCATTGTGTCATATAAATCATCTAGTAATGTAATAATTTCTTCATTAATTTCTGTTACTTCTGCGCACGGTGTTGATAATATCTTTGCTGGATGTTCTACAACTTTTTTAATTGCCATGTTATGTTCCTCATTTCTATATTAAGGCTTATACCTTGTCTAATTGTAACGCTACATCATAATGTGGGGTTGATTTCCGTTCCGGTTGGGCGCTTTGTTGTTGCTGTCGCTACGCTTTCGCACAGATAAAAAACAATTGCTGTCGCTTCGCTTTCGCACAGAGCAAAGCTTCCTGGAGGCGTTCGATGAGCCGCTTCGCTTCGCTGCAGGGTCTCGGGCCAACAGATGTCTTTTGCGCGAAAGCGTAGTGCTAACGTAGCGGCAGCAGCACGATGTTAGTCACGAAGGCGTTATCACAAGATGTGATGATATTAGCCTTCGTTCCTCTATTCGCTAATCCCCGAGGAGTCGCCCAACCTCCACTCCAATCAACTTATCCCCATGACATACGTTTCAACAAAAAGTCATGCTCAAATTTAGGTGATGGAGCATTTTATATAGTTGACGGATCTAAATCTACCGTCATTAATATTCCCTGTTTAATCCATTCCGCTCTATACATCGCTAGAAGACGCTGTAATACAGGGATTAGATTAGGTTCAATTTTATATTTTATCAAACATTGATAGCGATATCTATTTTGGAGACGACTAATGCTTGCAGTTGTTGGCCCAATAATTGCTACTCGGTTTGATAAGTTTTCCCTTAGCCAATCCACCGCACGTCCAGCATACTCTGCCGCCATCATGACATCTTCATGTGATATTTGAACAAGTGCTACAAAATAATAAGGTGGATAGCTAGAGCGGCGGCGTAAAAACATTTCACGTTCGTAAAATGGCTCGTAATCTTGTATTTTTGCCAATTCAATTGCATAATGCTCTGGTGTATACGATTGAATAATTACCTCACCATGCTTTTCATGACGTCCAGCCCTACCACTAACCTGCGTTAATAATTGGAATGTACGCTCCGCTGCACGATAATCGGGTAGATGCAGAGATGTATCAGCACTAAGTACACCAACAAGCGTAATATTAGGAAAATCAAGACCTTTCGCAATCATTTGCGTCCCTAGCAAAATATCTGCCTGTTCTTCTCCAAATGCCTGCAAAATTTCTTCATGTGCACCTTTGTGCTTTGTTGTATCAACATCCATTCGGAGAACCCTTGCCTCAGGAAATAGCTTATAAATTTCTTCTTCGACTTTTTGTGTGCCCGTACCAAAATAACGAATATGCTCACTCTGGCATTGTGGACATATTTGAGGAACACGCTCCTCATAACCGCAATAATGACATTTTAATTTCTCTGTTGTTCGATGATACGTTAACGAGATATCACAGTTCGGACATTGTACAACCGTCCCACAATCACGACAAAGCACAAAAGAAGAATAGCCACGACGATTTAAAAACAGCACCATCTGTTCTTTTTTCTCAAGCCTTACACGTATAGCATCAATAAGTTGCTCCGAAAACATAGAACGATTCCCTTTTTGAAGTTCTTCTCGCATATCGGCAATAAAAACAGTTGGTAACGGTTGATGCAAAGCACGTTGCTTTAATGATAACAAACTATATACGCCCTTCTTCGCTCTCGCAAATGATTCAAGCGCAGGCGTTGCACTACCTAATATAACTGGACATTTGTAAAATTCACTTCGCCAAATCGCTACATCTCTAGCATGATAACGCGGTGAATCCTCTTGCTTGTATGTTGATTCATGCTCTTCATCTAGAATAATGAGACCTAAATTTGTAAAAGGTGCAAAAATTGCCGAACGAGCCCCAACAACAACGCTTACCTTTCCTTGCTGAATTTTACGCCATTCATCATACTTTTCACCGACAGATAACCCACTATGCATGACAGCAACCATCTCACCAAAACGACTACGAAAACGCTCTGTCATTTGTGGTGTCAATGATATTTCAGGCACTAGCATAATGGCTTCCTTACCATCATCTAATACCTTTTGTATCGCTTGCAAATATATTTCAGTTTTACCACTTCCCGTGACGCCATGTAGCAAAAAAGTTTTTGCTGTCTGTTCTTCCATCGATCCAGTAATAGCCTTTAATGCTATGTGCTGTTCATCCGTCAATTGTAAAGATTGAGTACGGGAAACCTCCTTCGTAAAGGGGTCTCGATACACCTCTTCTTGTATAAAGTGAGCGGCTCCTTTGTCGATAACTGACTGTAATACCGCGGAAGATGCACCTGTTTCCTCATAAATTTTCTGTGGCAAAAGAACCTCTCCAAGGTGTCTGCCCATCCATTCAATCAGCTGGCGCTGTTTGGCTGCTCTTGCTGCATCTACCATGGCCTTGTCGATATCTTGCTGATGATCTGAAATTTTGACCATCCGTATTTCTTTCACATTACCTTGCTGCTTCACAACATTTTCAATTTTTACAATTTTATTAGTGATAAGCTGTTTTAATAAAGGAAGTAAATCTGCACGCTCGAATTCTTTGAAATTAGCCTGTTGTCGCTTTCCAAAAATAGCTTGCGCTTCATCTGGCAAAGCGTCTTTCTCCTCTAGTAGCGTTATGATTTTTTCATACTTCGCTCGAAGCGCTGATGGTAGCATGACCTGTAAGGCATCAATTTCATAACAAATCGTTTCGTTTTTCAGCCATTTTGCCATTAACAGCATTTCTTCGGTTAATACAGGCTCAATATCTAAAATTTGTGCAATAGACTTTAATTTGTTAGACGGTACATCTGTTTCATTTTTTAATCCGACCACAAAGCCGAGAACATTTCTTGGCCCAAACGGAACTTTCACACGGCAGCCCATCTCTATAACATGTGCCCATTCTGTAGGAACTTCATAGTCAAATGGACGATCTACATGGTAAGTTGAAACATCCACTATAACCTCTGCAATCAAAAAACTCATTGCTTCTCACCCTGTAATATATATGTCCAAAATGCTTGTGCGAATTGCTTAGCATCTGTCGCATCCCACATTTGACCATTTACTTCTGCCGTGTCACTAAAATCAATCCACTTGTCTGACATGATTGTTACCATTGGCTCACCCTTAACCTTTTGTCCAAAAGTTATTGCGGTCATTCCTTCTACAGATAATATCGGTGCTTCTTCAATTGTAGGCGTATTTGCTGCATGGATAAAAAATGCGGATGGATATTGTTTTTTATAATTCTCAAGCTGTTCAAAAAGCTTATACATGCTTGTTTCTTTGTCATCTATTAGGATGACATTTGCTCCAAGTGTTTGTGCCTCTTTTGCTATTGCCTGACCAATTCTACTATTCGACTGCGTACTAATCACATGGTGCTCGTCTAATGGTACATAAAACGCTCCAGCTGTGACCACTACTGTTTTACTAGCTAATGGCTTTGCCTTCTCTGAAAAAAACTCTTGCACGATCGCTGTTATTTTTTCTGGCTCTTCTAGACGTCCTTTACCAACATAGCCACATGCCAAAAATCCTTCTGAAGGCTCAATAAATTGATAGCCATCAGATTGTAACTGAGCCAAATTTCGTTTTACCGCTGGATGGTCATACATATGTACATTCATCGCTGGTGCTAGCCATACAGGGGCAGTTGTTGCAAGCAAGGTCGTTGTTACCATATCGTCCGCTATTCCATTCGCCAGCTTCCCTATAACATTTGCAGTAGCTGGTGCAACTAAAACTAAATCTGCCCAATCTGCCAAATCAATATGGGCAATAACACTTGAATCCTTTTCATCAAAAGTATCGAAAAAAACATCATTTTTGGACATAACTTGAAAGCTCAATGGATTCACAAATTGTCTTGCTGATGCTGTCATGATGACCTTTACATTTGCCCCAGCTTGAGATAGCTTGCTAACTAGAGCGACAGCCTTATAAACCGCTATACCACCTGAAACACAAAGTAAAATATTTTTATTCATGCACAATCGTCCTTTCAAATGATAAGCTCCCAAAGGAAAATTCCTCGGGAGCTCTCGGCATTCTGTATAATCAAAAATCCACTGCAGGCAGACTTTAACATTAATTTGGCAAATGCTTATTGATCAATGTTAGATTTCGTCTTCGTACACAGTTGACTCATCCTGTGATACCTTCGTAAGTACACCTGCCGCTACTTCTTCAAGTGCTTTCCCTACGTATTTATGAGAAACATACTTGTGTAAGCGTTCAGTATCTTGTTCCTCTTGCATTTGACGAGCACGTTTAGATGCTAAACTTACTAATGAGTATTTTGAATCGATTTCTTTTTTTAATGTATCTACTGATGGGTATAACATAGATTTATTCTCCTCTCAACATTGACAAATATCTTTTTTCAACACGTTCTCTACGACAATGCTCGGCTTTAATAATCGCATTTATACGATCACAAGCATTTGTCACTTCATCATTTTCAACTACGTAATCATAAAGGCTCATCATTTCAAGCTCTTCACTTGCAGTTGCTATACGTTTTGCAATAACCTCTGCTGTTTCTGTCCCTCGACCAACTAAACGATCCTTTAATTCCGTTAAACTTGGTGGGGCTAAGAAAATAAATAATGCATCTGGTGCCTTTTTGCGGATTTGTGCAGCACCTTGCACTTCGATTTCTAAAAACACATCACGTCCTGCATCAAGTGTTTCATTTACATAGGCTAACGGTGTTCCGTAATAATTCCCTACAAATTCAGCATGCTCCAATAAGCCACCCTGTTCAATCAACGTTTCAAATTCTTCACGCGTCTTGAAAAAATAGTCTACACCATCTACTTCACCTTCGCGAGGATTTCGTGTTGTCATCGAGATGGAATACTCATAATTCGTATTCGGCTGAGAAAATAATTCTTTTCGCACTGTCCCTTTACCTACACCAGATGGGCCAGACAGAACAATTAATAATCCACGTTCTTTTATCATTTATTCTCTATATCTCCCTTAATTTATAACAGATACAAAGCAAGCTATTCGATATTTTGAACTTGCTCGCGCATCTTTTCTAAAATTGTTTTCGCCTGAACTACCGCAACGGCCGCCTCTGTTGATTGATTTTTTGAACCAATCGTATTGATCTCACGGTGTATTTCCTGCATTAAAAAGTCTAATTTACGGCCAACCGAAATCGTTTCTTGTAATGTTTCTTCCAATTGGTTAAAGTGACTATCTAATCGGTCCAATTCTTCGGTGATGTCGACACGTTCTGCAAATATCGCTACTTCGGTAAGTAGGCGTTCTTCTAACAACGCTCCATCCGCCACTTCAGTAATTCGTTCCAATAATCGTGTACGATACTTTTCAACAGCAAGAGAGGCGTATGAACGAATGTGGTTCACTTGTTCCATTAACTGTTCTTTATATTGTACAACAACATCATGCAATTCTTGCCCTTCACGCTCACGCATTTGAATCAGCTGTTCAAGTGCTTGCGTAATAGCCTTTTCAACAGCACCGAGTAAATCCTCAGGTGTAAGCTGTGGCTTTTCCTGTACAAGCGCTTGTTCAAGCGATAGCAGCTCTTGCATCGTCCATTTTTCTTCTAGTGGTACTTTACTTGCTAATTGCTCTTTTGCCTTACGATACGCTTCAATTAATGACCAATTAATTTCAATAGATTGCTCGACGTTATCTAAATCCTTAACATAAACCATCACATCAATTTTGCCACGTGACAAAGCTTGCGAAATTAATTTCTTTGCAAAAATTTCTGCTTCAAGCCATTCTTTCGGGAATTTTGCATTAATTTCTAAAAATCGATGGTTGACCGAGCGCATTTCTACAGTTAATTGAAAGTCTCTTGTTGTTGTGACACCTCTGCCAAAACCAGTCATACTACGCACCAAGGTTCGTCACACCTTTCTTTGCATACTGGGATTATTATAACATAAGCTCTGTCGTTTATGACGTGTCTCTCCAGAAAAAATTACATAGAGCAAAAGCTAATTCTACCACATATGAAGCTATATTTTAATATTCACCTAAAAAATGCTATGATAAACATAAGAAAAAACTCATCACCAAAAGAAAGAGATGACATTTGTTAAAATGTACGCTATGTCTAGAAGTTGATTAGAATGGAGAATGGGCGACTTCTTGGAATTAGCGGCTCATTATTTTCAAATGCGTACTTTGAAGATTTATCGGAACAATATCTCATTTTATCGGAACAATTTTAGCTTTTATCGGAATATTATCACGTTTTATCGGAACAATTTCAGTTTTTATCAGCGCCCAGCCGGAACGGAAATCACCACTCTGTTATGGTTATGTGCCATACAAGTGATTTCTAACAAAATTGATTCATCATCGGAATTTAGGGATGACATTTTGCTAAAACGTATGTCATGCATATAAGTTGATTGGAGTGGAGGCTGGGCGACTCCTCGGGGATCAGCGTCACAGATGAGACCCTGGAGCGAGCAGCGCGAGTGAAGCGGCTCATCGGACGCCCCCAGGAAAGCGCCCAGCCGGAACGGAAATTCAACCACACATTATGGTGATGAATGTGAAGCTAATGCACCATTAAAATATAATAAATACGAAAGTACCAAGGATGCTTATATCGTTGGAAAGAGGAATTCATATGGCATTTGATGGCTTATTTACTTATTCAATGACAGCCGACCTACAACAATTAGTAACAGGTCGGATCACTAAAATACATCAACCAAACGCTCAGGAAGTTGTTCTACATATCCGTGCGAACGGAAGCAATCAAAAATTACTGTTTTCGATTCATCCTTCTTACGCACGTGTTCACCTCACTGAGCAATCTATTGACAACCCAGCAGAACCTCCTATGTTTTGTATGCTGTTGAGAAAGCATATAGAGGGTGGTTTTATTGCTTCTATTAAACAGCACGAATTTGATCGCATTATAATAGTAGAGATTGAAAGTAAAAATGAGATTGGCGACCCTATTGTAAGGGAGTTACATGCTGAAATTATGGGCCGTCACAGTAACCTATTATTAATAGATAAAGAGCAGGGAAAAATAGTCGACAGCTTAAAGCATTTGCCACCTTCTGTGAATAGTTTCCGTACAGTGTTACCGGGGCAGCCTTATATCGCACCGCCCGCACAGAATAAATGGCACCCTCTAGCAGTAACCGACGAACAGCTCACACTGTTTTTCTCTGAACCAAAAACGGCTAAGGAAGTAGTTTCGCAATTTATTGGTTTCTCCCCTATACATGCTGAGGAATTATTATTCCGATTAACAGGCACAGATGATCATGTAAATTGCTTTAAAAATTTTATAGCTTCCTTTAATAGTGGTGGAACAAAGCCGATGTATGTCATCGCAAATAATAAAACTTACTTCTCACCGATCGCTTTAACACATTTACAAGGAGATGTAACGCTTTATCCAAATGTCCATGAGCTACTTGACCGCGTATTCTTCGCTCGAGCTGAGCGTGATCGTGTTAAACAGCAGGCAGGTGATTTGGAGCGATGGCTGCAAAATGAAATTGACAAGCTTATATTAAAAACTAAAAAGTTAAATAAAGACTACGACCGCGCATCTAAGCTAGATCAGTTCCAATTATATGGAGAATTACTGATGGCGAATATTTACGCGTTTGAAAAAGGTGTAAAGGAAGTAACTGTCACTAACTATTATAGTGAAACTGGAGATGAAGAAATCACCATTCCAGTGAGTGAACGTAAAACACCTGTGGAAAATGCTCAAAGCTATTACACAAAATACACAAAAGCAAAAAATGCCCTTATTATGGTTCAAGAACAGTTAGAAAAAACGAAGGAAGAAATAGCCTATTTTGAAATGCTTGCTCAGCAGGTACAACAAGCTGCTCCTGGAGATATAGAAGAAATTCGCGAAGAATTAGCAGAACAAGGTTATTTGAAAATACGTCATGCACGAAAAAAGAAAAAACAAGCAAAGCCTGAACCTGAACGTTATGTTTCTTCTACAGGTGTAGCGATCTCTGTAGGGAAAAATAACAAACAAAATGACATGCTTACATTTAAACTAGCTAAACGCACAGATATCTGGCTGCATACGAAGGATATTCCAGGCTCACATGTTGTCATCCATACAAGCGAACCTGACGAAACAACATTACGAGAAGCTGCAACACTTGCTGCCTATTTTTCAAAAGCAAGAGAATCTTCCTCTGTTCCAGTAGATTACACAGAAATACGTCAAGTAAAAAAACCAAATGGCGCTAAACCTGGTTTTGTTATTTACTTTGAACAAAAGACTGTATACATCGATCCAGATGAAGCTGTTATTTTACAGTTAAAAAAACAGTCTTAAAGATTGACGATGGGACATAACTGAACAAAACCTTTAAAAGCGTGAGAAATCAATTTTTAGAACCGTTGATTTCTCGCGCTTTTCTGATGTAAAACTTTTTAATTGTACTTTAAAAATATACTTATATCTCAACTTCTCAGACTGTAAACAAACTCTTGAAATGCATAAAGTTGTATTACGATTTAATCGTAAAACTCCGACATTCAGTATTTTGCGAGGACGTCGAAACCTCTCGTCTTTTACATAGTGAGGCTTACCTTGAAGAAAAATAATCAAACTTATCCCCCATGAGGTCCTATGGATAACTCGTCACTCACCGAAACGTTCACCTATAACTACCGTTAGCTGCTACTTACTGTTTATTTTTAGGAAGACTACCATTTAACAATTGTTATATGGTAAAATAAACCACGTAAAGAGGTTAAGTAATTTTCTACTCATTAAGTTCTACTTACACAATATTTTAGTAACTTTATGTAGAAGCTTTCCTCCTAAGTGAGACAAATGGATTCCTCCAAAAAACAGCATTATAGAAACACCTAGAAACAGGTATATTTTTTCCAGTTGATATATACCCAATCCTTCATGCATATAATTGATTCAATACATTGTTTTTTATACATTGCTGTATATTTAAGTAGTGTGCAAATTATTTCAAAAAAACATATTTTACTAAAATACCGTGCATTTATTCTTTAAAGGAAGCACATTTCACTCTAATTCTTCATTTTCATCTCTTATACTAGTTAATCTTAAATAAATACAAAATAAGTTTCTTATATATCATTAATAGATAAAAACATTCATTCTTTGAGATTATAAATTACAAAAAAATACCTGACCACGAATCTAAATTACTCAGTTTTACAATGATTTTCTACAAATCTATACAAATATCTAATAGCATCACGCACATGACTTTAGACTCATTTTTAAAATAACAATAATATTATCTAAAGAATATGAATTTTCGGTATAATAAGTCATTTTTTTATTTTTATTTTATTTTTGATATTTAGAACGAATAAATATCAAAAAAATACTATGAAAGTGCTTTCATTCTTTAATGTGATGAATAGAAAAAAATTATTATCCTCTTAAATGTCAGATAATACTATATAAATTTGAATCTTTTTTATTTTGTGCAAATGATTTTTTTGGTATATTAAATAAGAGCTTCACAAAAGGCTTAAAAATTGTATAAGGGGGATTCACATGAATAAAAACAAAAAGTTTTTATTACTAACTGTCCTTGCAGTCTTTTCATTAGTATTAGCTGCATGTGGCTTCGGCGGTGATAAGTCTGATAATTCTTCATCTTCAGACGGCAAAAAGGATTCTGGTTCAAAAGCTAAAGAACTTAACTTAGCAATAACTTCAGAACCACCATCTTTACACCCAGGACTTGCAGAAGATACTACATCTAGTGCAATCTTAATAAACATTTTTGAGGGTCTAACTGTTTCAGACGCTGATGGTAAGCCTACTCCAGGTATGGCTGAGAAATGGGATATAAGTGATGATAAAAAGACTTATACTTTCCATTTACGTGATGCAAAATGGTCAAATGGTGATACAGTTGTAGCAGGTGACTTCGAATATGCTTGGAAATGGGCATTAAATCCAGAAAACCTTTCTTCGTATGCTTCTATTTTCTACCCAATTAAAGGGGCTCAAGCATACAACGAAGGAAAAGGTGCTGCTGATGCTGTTGGTATCAAAGCTGAAGATGACAAAACTTTAGTCGTAACTTTAGAAAACCCAACTCCGTATTTCCTAGAATTAACAGGATTTAAAACTTATTTACCAGTTAACCAAAAAGTAACTGAAGCTAATAAACAATGGTACGCAGACGCTGGTAAAGATTACGTTACAAATGGTCCTTATAAATTAAGCGATTGGAAACATAGCGATTCTATCGTTCTTACAAAAAATGAAGATTATTGGGATGCATCAAATGTTGATGTTAATACTGTAAATATTGCTATGATTGATAAAGAAACAACTGTTGCTACTAACTTTAAATCTGGCTCACTTGACTATATCGGTGCTCCATTCCAAACAGTAGATCTTAATGCAATTGATGAATTCAAAAAAGATGGTTCTTTAAGAATCAAAGACCAAGCAAGTATTTATTGGTATAAATTCAATACAAAAGACAAAATCATGTCTAATGCAAATATCCGTAAAGCTCTTACTCTAGCAATCGATCGTCAAAAATTAATTGACAACGTAACTAAAGGTGAGCAAAAACCAGCTACAGGTATGATTCCGGTAGCAGTTCCTAAATTTGAAGAAGACCGTGGTTACATCAAAGATAACGATGTTGAAGGAGCAAAAGCTGCTCTTGAAGCTGGTATGAAAGAACTTGGTATTAAAGATCCTAAAGATATCACAGTTAACATTTCATTTAACACTTCTGAAGCACATGCAGCAATCGCTCAATACATTCAAGAAGAATGGAGCAAAAAACTTGGTATTTCATCTAAATTAGATAATTCTGAATGGCAAGTTTATTTAGAAAAAATAAAAACTGGTGACTATCAAGTAGGCCGTATGGGCTGGGTAGCTGACTATCTAGATGCATATACATTCCTTGAACCGTTTAATACTGCTAAAAACGGTAACAACCAAACAGGATGGGAAAATGCTCAATACAAAGGATTCTTGGACAAAGCAGCTGCTGAGGTAGATGAAGCTAAACGTCTTGATGATTTAAAACAAGCAGAAGCAGTTATTATGAAAGAATTACCAGTTGCACCTATTTACTACTACACTAACTTGTCAGTAGTTAAAGACGGTATTACAAACTTAGATCCAAATCCAACAGGTGATATTCACCTTAAATATGTAAAGATAAAATGATTTGTTAACAATTTCTTTTAGGCTCTAAGCGGAGAGCTGCCTCGTGACCATTGTGGCACGAGTCAGCTCTTTTTAAAATACGAAGGCACTTATTTGTCAGATAATTGACAAATAGAAGGAGGAGTTTTATGTGATTAAATATATTTTGAAAAGGCTGATGTATATACTTCTCGCGCTTTTCGTCATCGTAACGGCTACGTTTTTCCTATTGCGTCTTGCTCCTGGTAACCCATTTGCATCTGAACGTAATTTCCCTCCTCAAATAGAGGCAAAGTTAAACGAAACGTATGGATTAAATAACCCTTGGTATATTCAGTACAAAGATTATTTAATCGATGCGGCCACTTTTAATTTCGGTGAATCTATGAAATATAAAGCGCGTTCTACTAATGATATGATTGCAGAAGGCTTCCCTGTATCTTTAACTTTAGGAATTGAAGCGATGCTGCTATCGATTGGATTTGGTGTATTAATCGGCGTAATTGCTGCGCTTTATCATAATAGGTGGCCAGATTATTTGGCAACGACCTTTGCGGTGTTTGGAATTTCCGTTCCATCCTTTATATTAGCTGGACTCATGCAGTATTTCCTTGCATATAAACTTCAGTTATTCCCGATTAGTGGATGGAAAGGTTTTAGTTATAGTATGTTGCCAGCCTTAGCTATTGCATTAACGCATATGGGCTTTATTGCTAAACTGATACGTTCAAGTATGCTTGAACAAAATAATAGTGAATATGTAAAGATGGCTCGTGCAAAAGGTATAGGAAAATGGACAATCGTCTTCCGCCATACTTTACGTAACGCCCTTTTACCAGTCGTTACTTATTTAGGTCCATTAACAGCTGCTGTTGTTACAGGTAGCTTCATTGTAGAGTCAATTTTTGCCGTTCCTGGATTAGGTAAACACTTCGTGCAAAGTATTACGAACCGTGATTACACAGTTATAATGGGGACAACCGTGTTCTACGCAATCATTCTTTTATTTGCGGTATTCATCGTAGATATTTTATACAGCGTGATCGATCCGCGAATTAGACTGAAAGGAGCGAAAAAGTAATGACACAGCAACAAATCGAAAAAGATAAGTTTAAAATTGTTGGCGGAAATCACGAAGCCACTGAAAAATTAGCAGATAAATCTGTCTCCTTTTGGAAGGAAGTATTTCTTCGTTTTTCCCATAATAAAATGGCGATTTTCGGTGTAATCACTTTAATAATTATTGTTTTAATGGCTACATTTGTGCCGATGTTTTCACAATACCACTATAGTGATCAATTAGGTGCTTTTAATGCCCCACCATCATCAGAATTTTGGTTTGGTACAGATGATTTAGGTCGTGATATTTTCGTTCGTGTCTGGGCCGGCGCTCGTATTTCTTTATTCATCGGGTTTGCTGCTGCCATTATTGACTTGCTCATTGGCGTATTATGGGGCAGTATTTCTGGTTTAGCAGGTGGTCGTGTTGACAATATTATGATGCGTATTGCCGATGTTTTAACAGCTGTTCCTTACCTTTTAGTTGTAATCGTACTTTTAGTAGTATTAGAACAAGGTATTATACCAATGATTATCGCATTATCCATTACAGGTTGGATCAATATGGCCCGTATTGTACGTGGTGAAGTATTATCTATTAAAAATCAAGAGTATGTTTTAGCGGCGCGTACTTTGGGCGCAAGAACAGGACATTTAATTTTAAAACATTTAGTGCCAAATGCACTTGGTGCGATTTTAGTATCAATGACATTTACAGTGCCATCTGCTATTTTTACAGAGTCTTTCCTTAGTTATCTAGGACTTGGGGTTCCTGCTCCACAAGCCTCTTGGGGAACAATGGCTTCTGAAGGAAATGGCGCGATTGCCAATGCTCCTTGGCGTTTAATATTCCCTGCAATGTTCATTTCACTAACAATCTTTGCGTTTAACGCAGTTGGTGACGGCTTACGTGATGCATTAGATCCAAAACTACGTAAATAAGGAGGTGGCCGAAAATGAGTAAAACAATTTTAGAAGTAAAAGATTTAAAAATAAACTTTAAAACGTATGCAGGTCTTGTTCATGCCGTTCGTGGTGTAAACTTTGACTTAAAAGAAGGTGAAACACTAGCAATCGTTGGTGAATCAGGTTCTGGTAAGAGTGTAACGAGTAACGCATTAATGAAACTAATTCCACAGCCACCTGGTATTTATGAGTCAGGACAAATTTTATTTAACGGTCGCGATTTAGTGCCTTTAAGCGATAAAGAAATGTCAAAAGTACGCGGAAATGAAATTGCAATGATTTTCCAAGATCCAATGACAAGCTTAAACCCGACTATGAAGGTCGGACGTCAAATAACTGAAGTTATTTTACAACATAAAAAAGTAACAAAAGCTGATGCTAAAAAACGAGCAATCGAACTTTTAACGCAGGTAGGTATCCCCTTCCCTGAAAAACGTTATAACCAATACCCGCATGAATTTTCAGGCGGTATGCGTCAACGTGTTGTTATTGCTATCGCACTTGCAGCTGACCCTAAGCTGCTAATTGCCGATGAACCAACAACAGCATTAGACGTTACCATTCAAGCGCAAATTTTAGAGCTAATGAAAGAAATCCAAAAAAATTCGAAAACATCGATCATTTTCATTACCCACGATTTAGGTGTCGTTGCAAACGTTGCCGACCGTGTTGCAGTTATGTATGCAGGTCAAATCGTTGAATATGGTACTGTTAATGATATTTTCTATAATCCTAAGCATCCTTATACATGGGGTCTTCTTGGTTCAATGCCAGACTTAGATAACGATACTGATGAGCTATTACGCACGATTCCTGGTTCACCACCAGATCTTACCAACCCTCCAAAGGGCGATGCGTTTGCCGCTCGTAATGAATTTGCTATGGCTATTGACTATGAGCAAGAGCCACCTATGTTCCAAGTAAGTGAAACACACTTTGCCAAAACTTGGTTGATGCATCCTGACGCACCAAAAATTCCGCTTCCAGATGCGGTTGCTAAACGTATTGAAGGGTATTTAGCAAAGGAGGCACAATCAAATGACTAAATCGGGCGCAAAAAAAATTCTTGAAATTAAAAATTTAAAGCAGCATTTCGGTTCACCAAGTAACCCTATTAAAGCTGTCGACGGTATTAGCTTCGATGTATACGAAGGTGAAACACTCGGCCTTGTAGGAGAATCAGGCTGTGGTAAATCAACAACTGGTCGTTCCATAATTCGCCTGTACGACATTACAGATGGTGAAATTATTTTCGATGGTGAGAACGTCCATGGGAAAAAATCTAATACTGATTTAAAGAAATTTAATCGTCAAATGCAAATGATTTTCCAAGATCCATATGCATCATTAAACCCGCGTATGACAGCTGGAGAAATCATTAGTGAAGGCTTTACGATTCACGGTCTTTACAAAGATAAAAAAGAGCGTCGTGAAAAAGTTAATCAACTGTTAGATGCTGTTGGCTTAAATAAAGAGCACGCAAACCGTTATGCACACGAATTCTCTGGCGGTCAACGTCAACGTATTGGAATTGCTCGTGCGCTAAGCTTAGATCCAAAGTTTATTATCGCCGATGAACCTATTTCTGCACTTGACGTTTCGATTCAAGCGCAAGTTGTTAACTTATTAAAAGAACTGCAAAAAGAACGTGGCTTAACATATCTTTTCATTGCCCATGACTTATCAATGGTTAAGTATATCAGTGACCGTATCGCTGTTATGTACCGTGGTAAAATCATGGAAATCGGTAAAGCAGATGATATTTACAATCACCCTGTTCATCCGTATACAAAATCATTATTATCAGCAATTCCACTTCCTGACCCAATGTCAGAAAAACGCCGTCAACGTATTCCGTACAAACATACAGAAGTTGACGATAGCGCAACATACCACGAAGTTGGCGATCAGCATTACGTTTATGGTACTGCAGATCTTGTGAAAACTTGGGTTGCTAATCGCTAAAACAATAACTCCCGTCTGCAGTATATACGCTGTGATGGGAGTTTTTTTGTTGCTCCAATACTCAAAAACAAACGTCAAATAGTAGTATTTTATTAAGCTTTTAGCCTACTAAAAAGCTTGGACATATATCTTCTAACTCTATTATGAACCAGTTTCCGTTGTTCTTTTCACGCCTTTTCTATTCAGAAATATTACATTTTTCAGATTTTTCAATAAAACGCATTCCTATTTTACCGTTTATATACTATAATGTAATTATTAAATATAAAGGAGAGATTAAATATGAAAAAGAGTATTAAGCTTATCATTTCTACTTTATGTCTCACTGTATTTTTAATTAGTTTCAGTGCAGCACCTGCTGCTGCATATCCAGGTCCATGTCATAGTCCAAAGCCATGTGTTATAAAACCATAATCCCACTTCTTCTATCTTTGTGGTTCGAGACTGGCACCTTATAGATGTGTATATGCTGTGCGTTCCCTTATAATTTCACCCCTTGGAGATTTTCCAACGGGTGTTTTTTTTATTATTAAACTAAATTGATAACTATTCAGTGATGAAAAACAGTCTTTCTATGTTAAAGAAAGACTGTTTTTTCAGTGATTAGCTTATTTTACTGGAGCATCTGCTGTTAATTCAATAGTTTGAAGTGCTGATTTTGTTTCATTTGCATAATCAACATTGAAATTTTTCACACGTTTGTTGACTGGGAAAAGCTCTGTACGGAAGTACATTGGCATTGTCGTTGCTGTTTTGCTCATATATTCTTGCCATGTACGGAATGCTTTTGCACGGTGATCCGGATCCATTGATTTTTCAGAATCAATGTCTTCTAACATTTTTGTTAAATCAGCAGAAACGAAACGACTAAAGTTAAATTCTGCACCCTCACCATATAAACCTGCTGGAGATGGGTTCGTACCTGTTTTCCATGCAGCCATAAACATATCAATTTCTGGATCATCAGCTTTTACTTTATCATAGAAGCTGTTGAATTCGATTAAACGACCAGTAGTCAATTCAACATTTAGCCCAACTTCTTTCCAGTTTTGGCGATAGTATTCAGCAATCGCTTCATCTGTGTCTGAACCAGACATTGCTGCTAAACGAAGCGTGAATTTTTTCCCGTCTTTATCTTCACGAATTCCGTCACCATCTACATCTTTATATCCAGCTTTCTCAAGTAATTCTTTAGCTTTTTCAGGATCATAGTGATAGCCCTCTAACGTACCATCATAGTAAGATGCAAATACTGGTGGAATTAATGAGTTTGCTCTTACACGTAGACCTTGATAGAATTTTTCTGTAACAGATTCAATATCCATCGCATAACCAACCGCTTGACGTAAACTCTCATCATTCATTTTTGACTTCGCATCAAAAATATTTTTGCGATTTGCTTTATCGTATTTCCCTACTTTAAACCCGATATATGAGTATGACAACTCTGGTCGGCTTACAATTGAAATATTTGATAAATCCTTGATGCTGTCAAATTGATTTGTTGGGTAATGTTCTGCAAGATCATATTTCCCAGTTTTCAAAGCTTCACCGATTGAAGTTGAAGGAACAACTTCGATTACCACTTTATCTAACTTTGGCTTGCCTTTAAAATAATGTTCATTTGCTACAAGCTGAACAGACTCTCCATTTACAACTTTATCAATTTTAAATGCGCCAAGTGTTACAGGATTTTTACGAACTGCATCTGAAGCAATTAGGGCATCTTTAACAGGGATTGACTCTAGCTGATGCTTTGGTGCTGCATAACCCCATAACCCATCCCCAACTGAATAAATAGCTGGTGATACTTTCTTGAACGTAATTTCAATTGATTTGTCATCGATTTTTTTAATACCAGAAATCGTTTTTTCTTTTCCATCATGATATTCTTTTGCACCAACAATATTTTCGAAGTCGTCATCATAGCGTACACCGTCGTAATCAGGATGACCAATAATTTCGTATGGATAAATTAAGTCATCAGCTGTCAAAGGTTGACCATCAGACCACTTAACGTCGCCTTGAATGGTAATCTTCGCCTTTTTATTGTCTTTATCAACTTCTAATTTTGCAATACCTGTATCTTTTACTTGGAAATCCCCATCTAATTCAAAAATTTCATTTTTTGCGTAATCCAAGATTGTACTATCGTAGGCATCATCAGATAATTCCGGGATGAAAACCCCTTTAAAAGGTGTGTCTGTTACAAGCGCTACCTTTAACGTACCACCTTTAATAGCGTCACCTTCATTTTTTACTTCCATTGGAAACTTAGCTGTATCTTCTTTATTAGGTTCTGTTTGTGTCGATTTCTCTTTGTTGCCATCTCCAGTTTTAGCTGCTTCTTTACCATCGTTATTGCAGGCTGCCAATACAAACATCACTGCAAAAATAACGGATAGTAATAACCAATTTTTTTTCATCGTACATCCTCCCTTTTATCCAATTCTTTGTTTTGCGTCAGCTGCACGACGAAGTGCTTGACCGACGTAATTTATACCAAGCATCAAGATTAAAATTAATATTGATGCGGGCAACCATACCCACCATTTTTCTGATAAAACGATTGGATTTCTCGCATAGTTTACAAGAGTTCCTAAACTTGGAGTCGATGGCGGCAAACCAAAGCCTAAGAAGGACAATCCTGTTTCGATTCCAACATTACCAGCAAAGTTCAACGTTAGTTCAACGATTAAAATAGAACTTAGATTTGGTAAAATGCCTTTAAACATAATAGCGAAATCACTTGTCCCCATTGTTTTAGAAGCACTTACATAATCCCTCCGCCCCTCCGATAGTGCTTTACTTCGGACTAAACGGGCGGTGCTCATCCATTGAAATAAACTGATGATCAAAATTAATTCAAAAATACCGTATTTTGGAATGATAGTGACGAAAACAATGATCACCATTAGATTAGGTAATGTCATAAAGAATTCAGTAATTCGCATAAACAAATTATCAATAAATCCACCGTAATAACCCATGACAATACCAAGACCTATCCCTGCAATACTAGTAATGATTGTAATTGCAAATGCTATTAAAATAGAGTTTTTCGCCCCTATTACTAGCTGCCCTAGCATATCACGGCCTGCTTCATCTGTTCCAAGTTTATAACCATTTACGCCAGGTTCAGTGTAGCGCTCTAACAGTTTAATTTTTAAAATTTCTTCTTGATTTAAAAACATGGCGGCGACTAAAAATCCAATGATTAAAAAAGTTATCCCCAAAAAGGAAATTATCGCCAATTTATCTTTTTTAAACTCTCGTAAAACGACTTGCATCCCAGTCGGTGGAGAGTTTTCAAATTTGACCATTTCGTTATTTTGTTGTTCCATTTGAATTCACCTCTCCTTAAACATTATTGTAGTCGGTTAGTCTATGCGGATACGTGGATCAACAATGCTCATTATAATATCAGACAGTAGACTACCTAATAATGTTAAGAAGCCATAAAGCATTACTAGTGCCGTAATAACACTATAATCTCGACTCATGATCGAATTGATAAACAACTGACCCATTCCTGGGAAACCATAAATTGTTTCAATGAAAATAGAGCCCGCTAATAAACCTGTTATTGTAAACCCTAAAAAGGCTGCGATTGGTAATAAGGAATTACGGAAAATATGTCTAGTGTAGACTTTTCGCATTGGAATCCCTTTGCTTCGAGCTGTTTTCACATAATCCTGTGTTTTTGCATCTATTATTTCCGAGCGTAAATATTGAATAGTGGCTGTTGTACCTAAAATAGCATACGTTAAAGCAGGGAGTAGTAAATGGTAGATTTTATTCCAGTAATATGCCATTGTCCCTGGTTCAAGTCCTACATCAACGGTTCCACTTGTTGGGAACCACATGAGTTTATAGCCAAATATAAATACGAAAATGAGTGATAATACGAAAGTTGGTATGGCATAACTGATAAAACTATACAGTGTGATTGATTTATCTAAAAATGATTCTTGATAACGACCTGCCAACACCCCTAATGGAATCGCAATCAAATAGATAAAGATTGCACTGAGTAATGAAAGCCAGAATGTATTTAATCCGCGCTCACCAATAAGTGTGGACACTGCAATTTTATATGTATAGCTTCGTCCAAAGTCACCTTGAAAAGCGTTTGTAATCCAGTGGTAATACTGAACATACCAAGGGTCATAGAAACCTGCTTGTATACGAAGTTCCTCAAGCCTTGCCGGGGATGTCTCTGGTGTAATAAGCCCTGTAAATGGATCTCCTGGCATTTGTTTTGCCAATATGAAGATAAAAAGACTTAATACAAACATCTGAGGAATCATCAGTAACACACGTCTAACAATTGTTTTCCACATTTTATATACCCTCCTGTTCAATGTCAGACATCGCCACTTTATGCGTGTCCGAAATAGATTTTAATGGGTATACTTTGCCCTGCTCATCATAGTATTTATGCTGTTCCTGTTGATAATTGGCCTCGACATTTTGACGTATTACTTTACGCTCTAAACGTGTTTCTGGCTCAATATTTGGAATAGCTGATAACAGGCGCTTTGTATAAATATGTTGAGGACTCGTGTATATATCATTTCGAGTGCCTGTTTCCACAAAACGTCCTTTGTACATGATAGCTATGTGATCACACATATGCTTCACGACACCTAGGTCATGCGAAATAAATAAATAACTAAGTCCAAATTCACTCTGAATGTCTTTCATAAAATTCAGCACTTGAGCTTGTACAGATAAATCTAGTGCAGATACAGGTTCATCAGCAATAATCATTTTCGGATTACAAGCAACCGCACGGGCGATTCCAAGACGTTGCTTTTGACCACCTGAAAATTCATGTGGATACTTTAACAATACATCTTCAGACATACCTACTATCGCGAGTAACTCTTTAATGCGCTTACGTTCCTCTTGATCACTAAGCTTCATAAAATTTCGAATAGGCTCCGCTAAAATGTCTAATACACGTTTTCTAGGATTCATACTCGAATGAGAATCTTGGAAAATCATTTGAATATCTTTGTTATAAGCTGAATTACGATTTCTACGCTTGTTTGTAACATTCTCACCTTCATAAAAAATTTGACCTGAGGTGATTTTTTCCAGACCTATTATAGCCTTCCCTGTTGTCGATTTTCCAGAACCTGATTCTCCTACTAAACCGTATGTTTTCCCTTTTTCGAATTCCATTGTGACGCCATCAACAGCATATACCTTATCGACTACTGTATTAAAAAAGCCCCCTCGAATTGGGTAATGAACATTTAAATCACTAATTTGCATAAAGCTCATACAGTCCCGCCTCCTTCTCCACCTTCAAATCGAAAGCGTTTCCAGCAGGTACATCTAACAAAATGCCCTGGTGCAATTTCATGTAATTGTGGGGTTTTTTCATGTGCAGATGCATCAATCCACGGTATTCGTGCTGAAAAGCGGCAACCTTCACGAGGTAAATTCACTAGCGATGGCACCATACCTTGAATAACTTCAAGTCTTTCATTTTCACTATGTGTTTGTGGAATAGAATTCAATAACGAACGAGTGTAAGGATGTTTAGCATTCGTAAATAATTCTTGAACAGGTGCTTCTTCTACTACTTCACCTGCATACATTACTGCAACTCGATCAGCCATTTCTGCCACAACGCCTAAATCATGCGTTATTAAGATAATACCTGTTTCTGTTTCTGACTGTAGTGCTTTTAGTAAATCAAGTATTTGAGCTTGGATCGTTACATCTAAAGCTGTTGTTGGTTCATCGGCAATTAAAATTGATGGTTTACAAGACAATGCAATGGCAATCATGACACGCTGCCTCATCCCTCCAGACAATTGATGAGGGAATTGTCTTGCTACACGCTCTGGTTTAGCGATGCCTACCTGATTCAATAATTCTAATACTCTCTCCCCACGCTGTTGCTTTGAGAGTTTTGTATGATACATTAGCCCCTCTGCAATTTGTTCTCCAATCCGCATTAATGGATTAAGGGCTGAAAGGGGATCCTGAAAAATAAAACCAATATCATTGCCACGCAAACTATTAAATTGTTCGTCATTCAGGCTCGTTAAATTTTGGTTATTATAAAAGATTTCACCTTTAACTTTTGTATTTACTGGATTGTACAGACCTACAATGGTAGTTGCTAATGTACTTTTACCACAACCCGATTCCCCAACGATTGCTAATACTTCATTCTTTTTAAGCGAAAGTGAGACATCCTCTACAGCAGCGTGGTAAGTTTCTTTAATGCGGAAACTTGTAGTTAGATTTCTAATTGTTAATAGGTCATTTGCTGTATTCAAACAATCTCCCCCTCCTAGATTCAATATTCTGAAAAATGATTATGCTGATCTTTTAAATTTATTTCAGAATTATATTATTGAAAAGTTTATTTACACCTCCATTAATATTTGTAAACATCTTTCATATATTTTTTACTTTTTCAGACAACTAAAAATAACGATTGAATTATCTGAAAATTAACTGTGCTATTATTTTATCTAGAATTAATACATTAAATCAAGTAATTTTTCTAAATATTACGAAGATACGATAAATTAACCCTGTACATCTTTACAAAATAATTTTATAAACTTTATTTTTTCTTTACTTAATTGTTTGTCCTTTTTTCAAACATCTAACTATGCTCTGTTATTTTTATTATTTAAATATAATAAATACTTATACTTACTTTATTAAAAAATAGCATTTAATTACCTTGATTATATTTATATAACAGATAATAATTATTAACTCTCATTTAAATATATTGAATCTATTCATATTTATTATTAACAAATAGTTTTCTCGTTTAAAGTATTAAAAAATTTACAACAATATTGATATACTGAAAAAGCAATTATTTTATTTCTTTTTACCTAATCATTTACGTACCTCTTGATTATATTCATTCCAAAAAAATAATCACCTTTTTAAATAATATATGCAAAAACAAAGGTAATATATTCTAAAAGTTTTAAGGCTCAACACCAAAATCTGTTCTTGCTAAAAAAGAATACAAAAAAACATCTGTATCCGCTAGAGTTGAGAGTACG
>NZ_LITM01000005.1:306706-307268 GCF_001275675.1 Lysinibacillus sp. FJAT-14745
GGCTCAACACCAAAATCTGTTCTTGCTAAAAAAGAATACAAAAAAACATCTGTATCCGCTAGAGTTGAGAGTACGACCAAACAACGCAGCGAGGTATACAGATGCACTCTCATTCTATCAGGGATTTATGGGATTTACCAGAACTATTAATTACCGCAACCAATAAAATAAATCACCAAATTTTCATTGATGTCATGCCGATTAATTCTAAACAGGCCTGTCCAATTTGTGCATCTGAAAATACGAGTCGTCGCGGGATCGGCTATGTTCGAAAAGTGCGGCATCTCGAAGCGTTTGGTTGCCCAGTTTATTTGAACTTACCTGCCATTCGTATGTCATGTACAGCTTGTTTTGCGCATTTCGTGTGGGCATATGAGTGTGTGGCACCGAAAAAACGATACACAAAGGCATTTGAGGCTACGTTGCCGAAGCAGGCAATCGGCGCTACAATCACGCATACAGCACGTGTGACAAATACACCCGCTACAACCGTTGCGCGTATCGTCCGCTCATGGAAAACGGAAGAAGCCGCACGTGTCCAAAAAACTTGTCAGGAAAAAGC
>NZ_LITM01000005.1:307285-308025 GCF_001275675.1 Lysinibacillus sp. FJAT-14745
ACTGGCCTTCATGATTTACGTGGTGGCACATTTTTAGATGTCATTCCTGGACGAAGAATCGAGGAGTTACAAGCCTATTTTAATACACAATCTACTCTCTCTGCTCTGAAACCAGTCGCGATTGTCATGGATTTGGCAAAGTCATATCATACGTTTGCGAAAAAAATATATCCTACAGCGATTCGCATTGCCGATCGTTATCATGTCAATCGTTACGTAACTGAAGCACTTCAAGCCGTGCGAAAATCCATTCAAAAGCAGCTATCACCGTTTGCCAAAAAGGACCTTAAGCAACACTTCCGAATCCTTGGCAAACGACGTGATCAATTGAAGAATGATGAGAAAACTATCCTACATCGACTGCTTCAATACGCCGAAATCTTGCATCAAGTCTACATTTGGAAAGAAGCCTTTATCGAATGGTACGACTGTAGCTCCACGTATGAACTGGCGAAAAAAGGCTTCGGATGTTGGTTGGCGCAAGGTGCTACAATCAAGCATCCAGCCGTGGAATCCTGTCTGTCGACGATGCGCAATTGGCAAGAAGAAATCTGTAATTATCATCAATTACGCTTTACTAATGCGGCAGTAGAAGGGAAAAATAATCTCATTAAAGCGCTACAAAGACGTCATTTTTTCACGCGCAATCCGCAGCACTATAAAGAGACAATTTTACTAGAGTGCAATGCTGAATGGATTCAGTATGGCTCTTAGTCAAGCACATGTTTTGGTGAAGAGCC
>NZ_LITM01000005.1:308093-436563 GCF_001275675.1 Lysinibacillus sp. FJAT-14745
AGACAATTTTACTAGAGTGCAATGCTGAATGGATTCAGTATGGCTCTTAGTCAAGCACATGTTTTGGTGAAGAGCCAGTTTTAAATTAAAGACTTTATTAGATTAATAGTTCATCTCAGAGGTGTTAAAGAATCTTAATTTACTATAGAAGGAATTTATACGGAAGCATTTGCAATTAGCGATATTGATTTGCTCCTTCTAATAATATTCGTTAGCGTGGAAATGTCTATATTGTAAAAAAAAAGAAAACAATTTATCATAAGTACAACTTCCTCTGATAAAAAATTAAAAAAGAATAGGTGAAATGTTACATATGAAAAATCGCGTAGTCCAATTACTTTTTGTATTTACAATTGCAGCAATTATGCTCATCGTCTTCAATAAGTCCATCATTTCCTTATATACTTTAATCGGTATAATATGGCCTATCACACTTATAGGGATTGCCTTTGTTATTTTTATTGAAAATCGTTCCCCGCAAAGTACATTGGCTTGGTTTTTAGTACTAGCCATTCTCCCTATTATTGGTGTACTTCTGTATTTACTTTTCGGAAGAAGTCGCTGGAGAAGAAAGAAACATTTACGCCGTTCTGAAGAACAAAGGATGTTATTCCGAGAGATTTTAGCAGGGAAAAGTTTTAATTTAGAAACCTCTACCCCTTTAAATGAACGATCCACCTATTTGACTCAAGTTATCCAAAAATTTGGTGGAGGTCCTGTTGCGAATGAGACAACAACAAAACTCTTAACAAACGGTGATGAAACATTTACTGAAATCATACAAGCAATTGAAAATGCTACACATCATATTCATATTCAATACTATATTTATCGATCAGATGAAATCGGTACAAAAATTCGAGATGCCTTAATCAGGAAGGCCAAATCTGGCGTTCTTGTACGCTTTCTTTACGATGGACTCGGCAGTAATAATTTACGAAGTAGTTTCTTACAACCAATGAAGGACGCAGGGATTGAAGTTGTCGAATTTGATTCTATTCTTTCACCTTGGCTATTAGAAACTGTAAATTATCGTAACCACCGAAAGATTGTTATTGTTGATGGGACAATTGGTTTTACAGGTGGACTCAATGTCGGGGATGAATATCTCGGTCGTTCGAAGAAATTTCCTATTTGGCGAGATAGTCATTTAAAGATAGAAGGAAAAGCATTATATAAACTGCAGGCCATTTTCCTAGAAGATTTTCTCTATGCCACTAACAGTTTAAATGCTCATTCTTGGAATCAATTTATGGATAAAACATACTTTCCAGGTCAAGGAATTGATCAAGCAGAAGGTGCCGTACAAATCGTTGCAAGTGGGCCTAGCTCAGATGATACAAGTATTCGGAATGCTTTATTGAAAATTATGGGCTCTGCAAAAAAGTCCATTTGGATTGCCACTCCATACTTCATTCCTGATCAAGAAACATTAACATTATTACGTTTGAGTGCACTTTCCGGAGTAGATGTCCGCATTTTATATCCTGGAAAAGGGGATAGTATCATTAGTGATCAAGCATCCCAATCATACTTTACACCGCTTCTAAAAGCGGGAGTCTCTATTTACTCTTATAAAGATGCTTTTATGCACGCTAAGATTGTACTTGTTGATGATGAAGTTGCATCAATTGGTACAGCAAATATGGATATTCGTAGTTTTGAGCTTAATTATGAAATTATTGCAGTCCTATATGACTCTACAACGGTTCTAGATATAAAAAATGATTTTGAACAAGATTTTAAAGAATCCGTAGAAATTACATGGGAGTCATTTCAACAGCGCGGTATTCCAAAACGCATGCTTGAATCTCTTATGCGACTCATTTCTCCTCTACTGTAAATGATTAAATAAAGTATAGTTCTTGGTCAAAGCGAGGGGTTGATTTCCGTTCCGGCTGGGCGCTTTGTTGTTGCTGTCGCTTCGCTTTCGCACAGATAAAACATTTGCTGCCGCTACGTTAGCACTACGCTTTCGCACAGAGCAAAGCTTCCTGGGGGCGTCCGATGAGCCGCTAATCCCCAAGGAGTCGCCCAGCCTCCACTCCAATCAACCACTTCACATATCGTGTATCTCTTATTGCGTGATATTCTACTTTTTTAAGAAATCACCCTATCTCAAGCACTTCAACATTAGCAAAAATTCTTCTGACCTTCCAGACTGTAAACAAACTCGAAAAAATATTGAGTCTGTAGACGGTCTTTTTTATGACGCAATAGTTTTTCAACAAATGAAAGGGTTGTATGAAAAAATTCATACAACCCTTCGTTTAATTAAAGCTCTCCTGCTTTTAATTTTCCATGCCAGTCTTTTAAGAACGGAATGTCTCCCTCTTGAATAGCGCCTGATTCATTAGCTGCTTCAATTAAATAATCGAAATTTGTTAGAGATACATATTTAATGCCTGCCTCTTCAAATGCTTGTTCAGCGCGTGGAAGGTTGTATGTGTAGACGCAAACTACGCCTAGTACCTCACAGCCAGCAGCGCGTAAGGCTTCTACAGCTGTGATTGATGAGCCGCCTGTAGATACGATGTCTTCTACTACTACGACTTTTTGACCTGCTGCGTATTTTCCTTCGATTTGGTTGCCACGACCATGTTCTTTTGCTTTAGAGCGTACATACACCATCGGTAATTCTAAAATATCACTTACCCAAGCTGCATGTGGAATGCCCGCTGTTGCTGTACCTGCTACGATTTCAGTTGTAGCAAAGTTTTCTTTAATAAGAGATGATAAACCGTTTGCTAATTGCTTACGAATTACAGGGTCAGAAATTGTCAGACGTGTATCACAGTAGATTGGGGATTTAATGCCTGATGCCCATGTGAATAGTTCTGTTGGATTTAATTCTACTGCGCCTACTTTTAACATAGCGTGTGCGATTTCATTTTGTAATGTCATTGTTATGCCTCCCATAATTCACTTACGATTTTATATGCTGCTACTGGATCTTGTGCACCTGTAACGGCACGTCCAACGACGATTAACGAAGAACCGTCACGTTTTGCGCCATCTGGTGTTGCAATGCGTTTTTGGTCGTGTGCGTCGCCACCTGCTAATCGGATACCAGGTGTCACGCGTAAGAAATCTTCTCCACATACTTCAGCAATTGCTTTTGCCTCATGTACGGAGCAGACAACTCCATTTAAACCAGCTTGTTTTGTTAAGCTTGCGTAATGTAAGACAGATTCTTGTAAAGATAAAGCAATTTTTTGCTCTGCCTGCATTTGCTCTTCTGTTGTTGAAGTCAATTGTGTTACGGCAATTAATGCCGCACGTTCACGCCCTGCAGGAGTACCCGCTTCAAGTCCCTCAAGTGCAGCCTCCATCATTGGACGACCACCTGCCGCATGAACGTTGACTAAATCTACTCCTAGTTTCGCTAGACCTTTCATTGCAGAGCCAACTGTATTAGGAATATCGTGTAACTTTAAATCAAGGAAAATATCATGGCCTAGATCTTTAACCTTGCGTACAATATCCGGCCCTTCTTGCATATATAATTCCATACCAATTTTCACGAAAAGAGGCTCATTAAAATGCTTTAGAAATTTAAATACTTCTGCTTCACCAGGAAAATCTAGTGCAAGTATTGGTTTTGTATTCATTAACGATGGCTCCTTCCGATAATTTCTGAAATATGCTCTACTCCTAATTGATCGAGCTTTGCTGGTAATTCATCAATAATATTAGGACAAACGAAGTGATCAACAAAGTTTGCTGTCCCAACAGCAACTGCAGATGCGCCAGCCGACATAAAGTCAATAACATCCTGCGCTTCTGTCACGCCACCCATCCCAATAATCGGAATATTGACAGCCTTATACACCTCATAAACCATACGAATCGCAACTGGCTTTACAGCAGGACCAGATAAGCCACCTGTACCATTGGCAATCACTGGCTTACCTGTACGCTCGTCTAAACGCATACCGATAAGTGTATTTATCATTGTAATGCCATCTGCACCACCTGCTTCAACAGCTTGTGCAATTTCAACGATATTCGTTACATTAGGAGATAATTTCACGTATACAGGCACTTCTGAAACAGCTTTGACAGTTGCAACTAGCTCACGTGCTGTAGCAGGGTCTGTACCAAATTGAATACCACCACATTTAACGTTTGGACAAGAAATGTTAAGCTCTAATGCTTTTACATTTGGTGCAGCAGAAATGCGTCGTGCTACTTCCACGTAATCTTCTGTTTCCGTACCAGCAACATTCGCAATGATTGGCACATCATAATCTTCTAGAAACTTTAATTCTTCATTCATTACTTTTTCAATGCCAGGGTTTTGTAAGCCAATGGCATTCAACATCCCTGCTGCTGTTTCTGCTACACGTGGAGTTGGATTGCCGGGACGTGTTTCCACAGTCGTAGCTTTAATCATAATAGCGCCAAGCTTTGATAAATCATAAAGCTGTGCATATTCACGTCCAAAACCAAAGCAACCGGATGCTGGCATTATTGGATTTTTTAAATCTAAGCCTGGTAATTGGATAGTTAAACGACTCATAATGCCACCGTACCTTTCGGGAAAACTGGACCGTCAGAGCATACTTTGACATAATCCTTTGCTACTTGATCTGTTGTTTTACATACGCATGCGAAACAAGCACCGATACCGCAGCCCATACGCTCTTCAAATGATAAATAACCTTCTTTTTCTGGATAAAAGCCTTCAAGTGCTTTTAACATTGGTAGCGGACCGCAAGAATAAAAGACATCGAATTCAGGTGCTCGTGACTCTAAAACATTTGTGACAAAGCCCTTTGTCCCTTTAGAGCCGTCAACCGTTACATAATGTGTCTCTCCAAGCGCACTGAATTGTTCCTCATAGAAGCATACATCCTCTGTTTGGAAGCCAAGTACATGGATTGTTTTAACACCACGAGCATTTAATTGTTTAGAAAGCTCATGTAATGGTGGTACACCGATTCCTCCACCAACTAGTAGGGCTGTGCCTCCCTCTTTTACTGCTTCTACAGGGAACCCATTACCGATTGGTCCAAGAACATTAACGAGCTCACCCTCGCGATTTGTCGCTAACACTTTTGTTCCACGACCTTCCGCACGATAAATCATTGTAAATTCGTTGTTGTCTTTATCTATGTTTGCAATACTGATTGGTCGACGTAAAAGCGGCTCCATTGAATCTGACACCTTTACATGGACAAACTGGCCAGGAGTCATATCCTGAACCAGCTCTCCACGAAGTGTCAATTCGAAAATGTTTGTCGCTATTTGCTTTTGAGAGACGACCGTCATTTTCTCTTGACGAATCATATTAGTGTACTACCTCCGCTTTTGGCATTTGTTCTGCTGTAAATGTCATTGATTCAATAACTCGGACCATCGCTTCTGCTGTGTCTAATGAAGTTAAGCAAGGTACGCCGTTTTCAACTGACTCACGACGGATTCGGAAGCCATCACGTGCCGGTTGCTTGCCTTTTGTTAATGTGTTGACAACAAGCTGTGCCTCACCGTTTTGAATTAAATCGATTAATGTTTGACCTTTTGCACCGATTTTGCCAACTACATCTGTGCGTACACCTGCTTCTTCAAATGCTTTAGCTGTACCTTCAGTAGCAACAATACGATAGCCTACTGTTGAGAAGCGTTTTGCTAGTGCAATTGCTTCCTCTTTATCTTTATCGGATACTGTGAACAATACTGTGCCTTCTGTACGAATTTCCATACCTGCTGCAACTAAGCCTTTGTAAAGTGCTTTTTCTAATGTTGCATCTTTCCCCATTACTTCACCTGTTGATTTCATTTCAGGTCCTAAAGTAATGTCCACACGACGTAATTTAGCAAATGAGAATACTGGCACTTTTACGAAGACACCTTTTTGCTCAGCTGCTAAGCCTGTTGGATAGCCTTGTTCTACGATTGATTTACCAAGAATCGCTTTCGTTGCAATATTCGCCATCGGAATGTTTGTAATTTTACTTAAGAATGGTACTGTACGAGATGAACGTGGGTTAACCTCGATCACGTATACTTCGCCTTGTGAAATTACATACTGAATGTTCATTAAGCCTACGATGCCAAGACCTTTTGCAAGGCGAGTTGTATAATCCACTAACGTATCTTTTTGCGTTTGCGTTAATTTTTGTGGAGGGTATACAGAGATCGAGTCACCAGAGTGAACCCCTGCACGTTCGATATGCTCCATAATACCTGGGATTAATACATTTTCACCGTCACAAATGGCATCTACTTCAATTTCTTGACCAGTTAAGTAGCGGTCTACTAATACTGGGTGATCAGGAGATGCTTCTACTGCATTTTCCATATAGTGTTTTAGTTCATCTTGATTGTAGACGATTTCCATCGCACGTCCACCTAGTACGTATGAAGGACGAACTAGTACAGGGAAGCCTAGACGTTCACTAATAGCAAGTGCTTCCTCCGTCGATACAGCTGTTTGACCTAGTGGCTGTGGAATGTTCAAGTCGCGTAATGCTTGCTCGAATTTATCTCGGTTTTCTGCACGGTCGATATCTTCAAGTGTTGTACCTAGAATTTTCACGCCATTGGCAGCTAATTTATCAGCTAGATTAATAGCTGTTTGACCACCGAATTGTACAACTACTCCAATTGGTTGCTCCAGGTCGATAATATGCATAACGTCTTCGATTGTTAATGGCTCGAAGTATAATTTATCTGAAATCGAGAAGTCAGTGGATACTGTTTCTGGATTCGAGTTAATAATAATCGCTTCGTAGCCCGCTTCTTGAATTGCCCATACTGAGTGTACTGTTGCATAGTCGAATTCAACCCCTTGACCAATGCGGATTGGACCAGAACCAAGTACAACTACTGACGGCTTATCTGATTTAATTGATTCGTTTTCATCTTCATATGTGCCATAGAAGTATGGTGTTTCAGATTCAAACTCAGCTGCACATGTATCAACCATTTTATATACCGGGATAATGCCATTTTCTTTACGGTATGCATATACTTCTTCTGGTGTTGTTTCCCAAAGCTCGGCAACTTTCTTATCTGCAAAGCCTAGACGTTTTGCTGTACGTAATACATCTTTATTGTTTTTATTGTCAGCAAGTGTTTGCTCCATATCTACGATGTTTTTAAATTTATTTAAGAAGAATAAGTCAATTGCAGACCATTCATGGATTTGCTCAATTGTTACACCGCGACGAAGTGCTTCACCGATGAAGAATAGACGCTCGTCACCTGCTTTGCGAATACGTTTTTCAATCCAAGAATCAGTGTTTTCTTCGGCATGTTTCAGCTCTAAGTGAACTTGGCCTGTTTCAAGAGAGCGTACTGCTTTTAGCATAGCTTCTTCAAATGTACGCCCAAGTGCCATTACTTCACCAGTCGCTTTCATTTGTGTACCAAGATTACGCTTTGCTGATTCGAATTTATCGAATGGCCAGCGTGGAATTTTCGCCACAATGTAGTCTAGAGCTGGCTCGAAGCAAGCATATGTTGAACCTGTTACAGGGTTTTTGATTTCATCTAATGTTAAACCAACTGCGATTTTTGCTGCTAGCTTTGCAATTGGATAGCCTGTTGCTTTTGACGCTAACGCTGATGAACGTGATACACGAGGGTTTACTTCGATCACATAATAATTGAAGCTATATGGATCAAGGGCTAATTGTACGTTACAGCCACCTTCGATTTTCAGTGCACGGATAATATCTAGAGAGATATTACGTAGCATTTGGTTTTCACGGTCTGATAGTGTTTGTGTAGGTGCCACTACGATAGAGTCACCTGTATGAATCCCAACTGGGTCAACGTTTTCCATGTTACATACAACGATCGCGTTGTCAGCAGCATCGCGCATTACTTCATATTCAATTTCTTTATAACCAGCGATTGATTTTTCTAGTAAACATTGTGTTACTGGTGAATATTTTAGACCAGATGTCACAATTTCCTCTAGATCTTGATCGTTGTAGCAAATACCGCCGCCTGTACCGCCAAGTGTGAAGGCAGGACGAACGATTACTGGGTAGCCAATTTTCGCTACAAAGTTTTTCGCTTCGTCTAAGTTATGAATAATATCTGATTCAGGTACTGGAGCACCTAGCTCATACATTAAGTTACGGAATAGATCGCGGTCTTCCGCTTTATGGATCGCTTCTAATTTTGTACCAAGAATTTCAATATCAAGCTCATCTAGAATGCCTGATTTATCTAATTCAATGGCCATATTTAAACCAGTTTGACCACCAAGTGTTGGTAGGATGGCATCTGGACGTTCTTTACGTAGAATTCGTGATACAAACTCAAGTGTAATTGGCTCAATATATACTTTGTCGGCAATTTCTGTATCTGTCATAATTGTCGCAGGGTTTGAGTTTATTAAAATAACGCGATAGCCTTCTTCTTTTAGTGAAAGACAAGCTTGTGTTCCTGCGTAGTCAAATTCTGCTGCTTGTCCGATTACGATTGGACCTGATCCGATTACTAAAATAGTTTCAATATCTGTACGTTTAGGCATGTTGTTTCCCCTTCCCTGCTTCTACTTCCATCATTTCGATAAATTCATCAAATAGGTGATTTGAATCCTCTGGACCTGGTGATGCTTCTGGGTGATATTGCACTGTGAAGATTGGATATTTCTTATGGCGTACACCTTCACAAGTACCGTCATTTAATGCGATATGTGTTAATTCTAAATCTGTATCTTTTAATGAATCGATGTCGACTGCGTAACCATGATTTTGAGATGTTAAATCAGTACGGCCAGTACGTAAATCTTTTACTGGATGGTTACCACCACGGTGACCGAATGGTAATTTGAAGCTTCGCGCACCGCATGCTAGTGAGAAGATTTGGTGGCCTAAGCAAATACCGAACATCGGCACTTTTCCGATTAAATTGCGTACTGTTTCAATACCCTCTTGCACATCTTCAGGGTTACCCGGGCCATTCGAAAGCATGATGCCATCTGGATGCCAAGCTAAAATTTCTGCTGCTGAAGTATTGTAAGGTACAACTAGTACATCACAATCACGTTTGTTTAACTCACGAAGAATACCATGTTTCATACCGAAGTCTATTAATACTACGCGTTTGCCACGACCTGGTGATGGATAAGCTGCTTTCGGTGATACTTCATGTACATGGTTTGTAATTGCTGGTGTTGCCTGTAATTTTGCCACGATTTCATCCACATTCACTTCTTCATCAGCCGCTGTTAACATAGCTTTTACAGACCCTTTGCTACGAATAATACGTGTTAATTTTCGTGTATCGATCCCTTCAATACCTGGGATATCCTTTGAAGTTAAGTACTCATCTACCGTTAAATCACAACGGAAGTTTGAAGGTGTTTTTGCTAATTCACGAACTACAAATCCACGAATTGCAGGTGTGATCGATTCAAAATCATCACGGTTAATACCGTAATTACCGATTAAAGGGTAAGTTAACGTTACGATTTGTCCGTAGAATGAAGGATCTGAAATAGTTTCCTGATAACCTGTCATCCCTGTTGTGAATACAACCTCACCTTGTGAAGCTCGCTCACTACCGAACGCTGTACCTGTAAATACTGTGCCATCTTCTAAAATAAGTAAACGTTTTTTCATTACTCTGCCTCCTGGTATACGATATTGCCTTCAAAAATTGTAAGGACTGGCCATCCTTTTGCAGCCCAACCATTGAATGGTGTATTGCGTCCTTTTGATACAAAACCTTCTGCATCAATTGTTTGTTCTTTATTTAAATCAATTAAAATCATATCTGCTGAAGCGCCAACTTCTAATGTGCCATATGGTAAATCAAAAATTTGAGCTGCCTTTACAGACATCCAATCAATCAACTGTTTTAACGTCCATTTCCCTGTTTCTACAAACTGTGTGTAAAGTAGTGGGAAGGCTGTTTCAAAGCCTACAATGCCAAACGGTGCGCCTACCATGCCACAGCATTTTTCTTCTACTGTATGTGGAGCGTGATCTGTAGCGATACAATCGATTGTGCCATCCATCATAGCTGCGTGAAGTGAATCTTTATCATCTATAGCGCGTAATGGTGGGTTCATTTTCCAGTTTGCATCATCTGATGGAATATCCATTTCTTCAAGTAATAAATGATGCGGACAAACTTCTGCAGTGACACGAATGCCTGCTGCTTTAGCGTCTCGTACTGCACGTACAGATTCCTTCGTTGATACGTGACAAACGTGGTAGCGTGCGCCAGCAGCTTCTGCTAATAGAACATCACGTGCAATTTGAACAGATTCGCAAATGGATGGAATTCCCGGTAAGCCAAGCTCTTTATTACGCTTCCCTTCATGCATCACACCGTCGTAAATTAATGAGTTGTCTTCACAGTGTGCGACAACTACCATATCGTGTTGTGCTGCATCCTTCATTTGCTCATACATTGTTGATGCAAGCTGGATCCCAACACCATCATCTGAAAATGCAACAGCTCCATGTGCTTTTAATTCTTCAATACTTGTGCGAACCTCACCTGAGATGTCCTTTGTTAATGAGCCGTATGGAAGTACTCGAATAACTGCACTTTCTTTAATAAGACCGTTAATCAACTGCATATTTTCTACTGAATCTGGCACTGGTTTTGTATTTGGCATCGCACAAATTGTTGTGAAGCCGCCTTTTGCTGCTGATGCTGAACCTGTAGCAATTGTTTCTTTATGTTCAAAGCCCGGCTCACGTAAATGCGTGTGTACATCGACAAAGCCTGGTGCAACAACTAAACCATTTCCTTCAATAATTTCTGCGTCTGTAATATTTACGTTTTGACCTATTGCAGTAATTTTACCGTCTGCCATAGCGATATTGACTGTTTGTAGCTCGCCTTGTTCATTAAGCATTTGTACATTTTGAAGAACCTTTGTCATGTTATTCTCTCCCCTTTAAAATTGTTTCAACAATAGCCATTCGTGTATAAACACCATTTCGAACCTGCTCGAAAATTCGAGAACGCTCGCATTCTACTAGCTCTGAAGCAATTTCTACATCACGATTGACCGGTGCTGGATGCATAATAATTGCCTTTTCCTTCATTTGTTTCTCACGTTCAATTGTTAAACCGTACTCATTATGATAGCTCTCTTTTGAGAAGCTTTTATTAACCTTATGACGTTCATGCTGCACACGAAGTAACATAATCACATCGCTTATTTCGATTAAATCATCCCAAGAATGATGCGCTTCGAAATTGCCTGCCCACTCTTCTGGACAAAGGAAATGAACATTTGCCCCTAAGCGCTGTAACGCTAAGGCATTCGATTTCGCTACACGGCTATGGCTTATATCTCCAGCGATTGTCACATTCAACCCTTCAAAAGAACCAAACTCTTTTCTAATTGTATAAAGATCTAATAATGATTGAGACGGATGCTGACCAGTGCCGTCACCTCCGTTAATAATTGACACATTGATGCCTTCAAGTAGTTCATTGTAATATGCATCTTCCTTTGCGCGAATGACTACTGCGTCCATACCAATCATTTCTAACGTCTTTACCGTATCGTACAATGTCTCTCCTTTAGTGACGCTTGAAAAGCTAGCATCAAATGGGATCACGATACAGCCAACTTTACGCTCTGCCATTTCAAAGCTTGTTTTCGTGCGCGTACTTGGTTCGAAAAATAAATTTGCAACGTTGTATGGGCGAGATAATGATGATGCTTCACCATTCTCAAACGCTTGCGCACGATCTAGAATGTGGTTAATTTCTTCAATTGTTAAATGTTCCATTGATAATAAGTTCTTCATCATGTGCCTCCATTAGATTGTGTTTCATGAACGTCTATGTATAAACGTTCCGTATTCAGTAAGCTGAATATAGTAAAAGCCCCGCTGATGTCATCAACGAGGCATAAGGAGGCGTGACAAACTAGAGCAGAACATATTCCTACGTTTAGCTTGTCTACAACTTCCCTTTTTTTGCCTCTCTGGACAATTCATTAAAAGGTACTGCTTATTTAATTAATCTTCTAAAACTTCTTTCTCTCTACCTGGTAATACTAAGTTTAAAATTACACCTATAATTGCTGCTAATGCCATACCTTCAAGGGCAAATGACTCAGAGAATCTAAGTGCAGCTCCGCCTATTCCTACTACTAAGATTACAGATGCAATAACCATGTTTCGATTATTCCCAAAGTCTACTTTGTTTTCAACTAGCATACGTAAACCACTAGACGCGATAATACCAAATAATAAGATTGAAATACCACCAAGAACTGCAGTTGGGATTGTTGAAATTAATGCCATGGCTTTCCCAAAGAACGACACGACAATCGCAATGACTGCTGCTCCCATGATAACATACACGGAATAGACACGTGTGATTGCTAAAACACCTATATTTTCACCGTATGTTGTTTTCGGTGGTCCGCCGATTAAAGCACTCAGTAATGTCCCTAAACCATCCCCTAAAATTGAGCGGTGAAGGCCTGGATCTTTCACATAATTTCGATTTACTACTTTCCCTAAAACTAATTGGTGGCCAATATGTTCTGAAATCGTTACGATGACGATTGGTACCATCGCAAGTAAAATTTTAGCTGTAATATTGAATTCGTAGTCCACACCTGGAATCAAGAAGTCCGGTGCAGCGAAAAATGATGCTTCTTTTACTGGCGTGAAATCAACGATTCCAATAAACACTGAGTAGATATATCCAACAATTAGACCCATCAGAATAGGCATAGCACTTAAAATATTTTTAAAGTATACCGTAAATATAATCGCTGCTAATAACGTGACTAAAGCTGCTGAAAAATGTAATCCACTGTATTGAGATACTGTTTCAACAACTCCTGTTGTCTCATTCACCTGTTCTACATTTATATTCATTGCCATATTTACTGCTGTACTTGACAGTCCTAAACCAATTACGATAATAACGGGTGCCACAACAATTGGTGGTAGCAAACGCATTAACCATTTATAGCCTGTTTTCCAAATGATTAAAGACACAATTCCGTAAACTAGACCGACTGCTAGTGCCCCAATCATAGCATTCCCCGGATTCACACTAGCTTTATTTGCATCTAATCCATTCGCTGCGATTAGAATTGGTGAGATGAAAGCAAATGATGAACCTAGATATGCTGGTACTTTAAACTGTGTTACTAATAAGAAAACAAGTGTTGCAATCCCACTCGTTAAAAGGGCGATTGCCGGACTAAGACCTACCAGTTGAGGGACTAAGATCGTTGACCCAAACATGGCAAACATGTGTTGGAAACTTAATGTCACTAGTTGGACTGGAGTCGGTTTATCCTGTATATCTAATACTGCATTTGACATAATGTTTCCTCACTTTATTTATAGTTAGTCTTCTTTAAAAATGATGACGCAATCTTCTCCGTCTACTTCTTGTAAATTTACGACAATACGTTCAGATCCAGATGTTGGAACGTTTTTGCCAACATAATCTGCTCGTATTGGAAGCTCTCTGTGACCTCTGTCGATAAGGACTGCCAGTTGAATTTGTGCAGGTCGTCCTAAATCCATCACTGCATCTAGTGCTGCTCGTACTGTACGTCCAGTATATAAGACATCATCAATTAGAATTATCTTTTGATTACCTACAACGTAATCAATATCAACTTGCTCAACATGCGCCTGCTCGTTTTCATGCTTTGTTGATAGATCATCTCGATAAAGTGTAATATCAAGCTCCCCAGTACGAATTGGTTTACCTTCAATTTTTTCAATTCTTTCTGCAAGGCGTTTTGCGAGAAAAGCACCTCGCGTTTTAATGCCTACTAAAATACATTCATCAATTCCTTTATTACGTTCAATAATTTCATGCGCAATACGTGTTAATGCTCTTGCCATAGACTGGCCATCTAACAGCTCATTTTGTGCCATATAAATTTCCTCCTCTCTTCTATCTATTGTTGGTCATATGTCCATAAAAAAACCTCTCAAGGCGAATGGCCTGAGAGGGTTATATACGTGTTTAAATAGTATGTTGAAAAATTTGCAGCACAAATTTTTTACAACACATTCACATGTACCTTCTCAGCCTCTCTGGACTGCCATTAAAGGTGAATATTTAGTTAAGTTGTTCATTCACTTTCGTTAGTATAGACCTTCTTTTACTATACGTCAATGCATATTTCTTAAATCATTTAATAATTGTTCATAATCAGCAGGAATTGGTGCTTCAAACTGCATATATTCACCTGAAGTAGGATGATCGAACCCTAATACACCCGCGTGTAATACTTGTCCACCAAAGTCTAATGTCTTTTTTGGTCCATATTTTGGATCACCAACAAGTGGGAAGCCAATATAATTCATATGCACACGAATTTGATGTGTGCGTCCTGTTTCTAAACGACATTCTACAAGCGTGTAGTCGCCAAAGCGTTCGATTACTTGGAAGTGAGTTACTGCATGCTTCCCTTTATCAACAACTGCTTGTTTTTGACGATCTTTTTGATCGCGTCCAATCGGTGCATCAATCGTTCCTTTATCATGTGCAATATGCCCGTGTACTAGCGCAGTATATTTACGAGTTACTGTTTTATTGACTAGCTGATTCACTAACGATTCATGAGCTGCATCATTTTTAGCAACCATCAATAAGCCTGATGTATCCTTATCAATACGATGGACAATCCCCGGACGCATAACGCCATTAATACCTGATAAATCCTGACAATGATACATTAAGCCGTTTACAAGAGTACCCGTCATATGTCCAGGCGCTGGATGGACAACCATGCCCTTTGGTTTATTCACAACAAGGACATCTGCATCTTCATAAACAATATCAAGATCTAAGTTTTCAGCAATAACATCTAATGGCTCTGCTTCGGGTACATCAATTTCTACAATATCCCCTACTTTTACCTTATACTTCGCCTTGACAGTCTCTCCGTTTACTTTGACAATTCCCTCAGTAATCCAATTACCAATTTGTGTACGCGACCATTCTGATTGCACACTTGAAACTGCCTTATCAATGCGCTCTCCCTGTTGTTGTTCTTCCATTGTATATGATACTTGCTTCATTGTTTCACCTGTTTCTTTTCTTTTTTATCTTCAACGATTAAGCCAATCATTAATATTACTACCGCAAATGTTAAAGCTGCATCCGCAATATTGAAGATTGGGAAATCATAATTAATCACTGGAATTAAGACATGTACAAAATCGACCACTTCACCTCTAAATATACGGTCAATAAAATTACCTACAGCTCCACCTAATAAAAGCATTAAGCCAACTTGAAAAATAGGTTTACCCTTAGCCTCTTTATGATAAAAGTATAGGATGGCACAAATAACGCCTATCGTGACAAGGCTAAATAACCACATTTGCCCTTCTAACATTCCCCATGCTGCTCCCCTATTTCGATGAGACAATATCCCAAACCACGGATCCCATACTGAAATTCGTTCACCAAACTCCATATTTTTCACAATTAGCCATTTAGTCCATTGATCTAAAATAACCACGAATGCGGCTAATCCATAATATTTATACACAGACACTCCTCCGTTCGCTCAACATCTAACCTATTCTACCATAACAGCCCATATCAGAATAACTAATATAGCATGAAAATATGGCGCAACACCATTATGTAGGGGTGATTTTTGCTCCGATTCGGCCCTTTCTTGCGGATGTTTGTTGAGCTATCCGTCGTTTTGGCGGTTCTATTCACGATTTTGGTGGTTCTATCCACGATTTTGACGGGGCTATCCACGATTTTGGCTGTTCTATCCAGGATTTTGACTCTTTTATCCGTCGCTTTGGCCCTTCATTCCGTCGCTCTCAGCTTTCTTTCCGTCACTTTGACCTTTCTTTCCGTCGCTTCGACTCTTCTTTCCGTCGCTATGATTTTCATCCGTCGCTTTAACCTTTCTTTCCGTCACTTCGACTCTTCTTTCCGTCGCTTCGACTCTTCCTTCCGTCGCTCTGATTTTCGTCCGTCGTTTTGGCCTTTCTTTCCGTCGCTTCGGCCATTCTTTCCGTCACTTCGGCTCTTCTTTCCGTCGCTCTCGGCTTTCTTTCCGTCGCTTCGACTCTTCTTTCTGTCGCTTTGGCCTTTCTTTCCGTCGCTCTGGTTTTCTTTCCGTCACTTCGGCCATTCTTTCCGTCGCTTTGGCCTTTCTTTCCGTCGTTTCGGCTCTTCTTCCCGTCGCTCGGCTTTTTTTCTGTCGCTCTGGCCTTCCTATCCCTCGCTTTGACTTCTATCCGTCACCTTTGCTCTTCCTTCCGTCGCTTCGGCTCTTCCTTCCGTCGCTCTGTCGGGACTATCCGCGATTTTGGCTGCTCTATCCACGACTTTGACGGTTCTATCCGTCACTTCGGCCATTCTTTCCGTCGCTTTGGCCTTTCTTTCCGTCGCATCGACTCTTCTTTCCGTCGCTCTGACTCTTCTTTCCGTCGCTCTGACTCTTCTATCCGTCGCTCTAGTTTTCATCCGTCACTTCGACTCTCCCATCCATCGCTGTCATCTCTACAAAAAAAGCTATTACCATCACGTCATAAGTAATGGCAATAGCTTATCAATTTTTATTAAATGTTATACCGATGAATAAATTTAGGCTGTTTCAGACTCTTTCGAATGTACACGCTTCATGAAATCATTGACATCAGCTGGTACTTTTCGATCTAATAATGACACAATAACAACTGATAAGAAGCCTATTGGTACTGTTACTATGCCAGGGATTTTAAATTGTAAGAAACTTGGTAGTGTTCCTGGTAGGAAAATCATCCACATAGATACGCCAAGACCAATGAGTAAACCTGCAATGGCTCCTTTTTCTGTCATCCCTCTCCACCAAATGCCTAAAATAAATATTGGTGTAAATGTACTCGCCGCAACAGTAAAGGCTAGTGCGACTAAATGTCCAATGGATGCATCCTTTACTAGTAAGCCCAATACTCCATATAAAATACCTAATATAACAATTGCTACTTTTCCTGCAATCACTCGTTGTTTTTCGGTAATATCTTTTTTCATAATGCTTGCATATAAATCATGGGCTAATGCACCCGAGCTTGTAATAAATAACCCTGATAAATTTGAGAATATGGCTGCAAATGCACCTGCTATGACTAGCCCAAGTAGCCATTTACCTCCTAGTGCTAGTGCTGTTGTAGGAATAACCATATTGTTTCCGCCAAGCACTAGATCACGCATTACTTCCTCACTTGCTGTACCCGAGATAAAAATAGAACGACCTACAACACCTAAATATACAGCTAATAAGAAAAACGTACTGGCAATCCCAATCGCCATTAATGCTGATTTACGAGCTGCCTTCGCACTTGGATTCGTATAAAATCTTAGTAATATATGCGGCAGACCAATTGTACCTAATGCTAAACCTATTGTCATACTGATGGTTTGCCAAAATGTTGGGAAATAAAAGCCTGTTCCTGTCCAAGCAGCACCATCAAAATTAACATCACTTCCATCTAAGGCATATGGTGAAGTTCCTGCAATCGGACCACTGAATGAATTAATGGCAGCTAAAATCTTATCGTAATGCAAACCACCATAGATTGCAGTAATCAACATAACAATAAACGCTCCAAGGCGAATCCACAGCTCTAAAGCTTGGTTGATTGTTGTTCCTTTCATACCGCCTATTCCTACATAAAAAATCATTACAATACAAGTAAAGATGATGCCGAATTCATATGAAGTCCCAAAAAACATACTTAAAATTTGTGCTGCCCCTAATAATTGTGGCGCTGCATAAAAACCAGAAATCGCTAAAACCACGGCTACTGCTACTAGCCGAGCTCGTCTACTATGAAAACGATAGGCTAAAAAATCGGCAACGGTAAATGCTCCAAAACGTCTTAATGGACCAGCCACAAAAATAGCTAATAACGTTAATCCAATGGAGAAGCAAAATGCATAATAAGCACCGTCGTAACCTAATTGAAAAGTTAAACCAGCTATCCCAAGAAATGTAGCTGCACTTAAATAGTCTCCTCCAATTGCAGAACCATTTGTAAACCATCCAAAACTTCGTCCCCCAACAAAGAAATCGGATGCCGTTGCATTTCTTTTCGTTAAATACGTAATGTATACAATTGTTCCCATTAAAGCAATAGTCATTAACATCTTCGGTTCTAATAGAGTTTTTATCATTCCACATACCCCCCTTAGCTAAAACTACTTATTAAATATTTCGTATTTCTTCAGGCGTTTTTCGTACAATGCTGTATGCACATACGCAATGATAAAGGCCATTACCATCATAACGACGGTTGTCACAAACCATGTAACTGTCATACCACCAAAAATTTTCTTAAAAGCAAGCTCTGGAGCGAACCAGTTCATAACTGGAATGCTAAAAATTAAAATGAAATAAAATACCGTTAAGCTAAAACCTGTAGTAAACTCATCTTTCATAATTTTGTTAGTAATTGCATCTAGTGGTGGAAGGTCCTTCACATCTACAGTTCCAGCTTCCACGTATTCATATTCATGACTTCCTACTTCTGCCATATTTCAGCTCCCCCTTTCTATATAAGTGAATAATTGTCTGAAATTTCAAATTATTATTCACTACAATTATTCTATTCTATTTAATCTATAATATAGTTACAAAATATTGCTGTATTAGTACAAAAAATTGCTATTTTAAGTTAAAATGTTTTTATTGTTTTTCATTTACAATAGAAGGGAGATGTTAGCATTTTAAATTTTGTTTGGTACATTGAAAATCCAAATGAAAAACAACAAATGGACTACTGGCTAGAAGAATTTCTACCTAATACCTTTATTAACTGTGAAGAACCCAAAACAGAAATTTCCGCCATCATTGTCTATGAAATCAACCGTTTATTTGACTGGGTAAAGATAAATCGGTTAAAAAGAAATTATCCCAATAATATAATTATCCCTATTGTTGCAGAACACCTTACCTACTCAACTGGGATAGCAATTGAACTAAGTTTGCCCGCACTTCTTATAAAACCATTACAGAAAGCAAAATTTCTACGAGTTGTTAAAAAGCTTTATACGTCCTACAAAGAAAAACAGGCAAGTACTCTTACAATGCTTGAGCTATCACAGCAAATTCCGCAAGACCATACTTCACCTTTCCGCGAAGCTTTTTTAAAACGACTTCTACGAGGAGAGGTTGAAAGTGAGCAGGAAATAATCCAGTCATCCTCTTTTTTATCGAGGCATTGTATCCCAAATATCGTGTTTTTAATCCAGGGCTATGTAGATGTGAATGAAGGTCGACCTATCCCTTATGATGCAAGTAGTGTTATCACAAATGTGTTTCACCAAAACTTTGCTAATAAAGCACCTCTATCCTTTTTACATTTTGAACGTTATTTACTGTTGCTTATGCGCATGCCTAATGAATACACATCATTTAAGCATTGGTCTGAGGGGCTAGCTTGTTTACTTGAGGTTATTGAAGTGTTAAAAAAGGATTATTGCATCCATCTTTTTATGGGAATTGGTGGAGTTTTTCAGGACGCCATGCAAGTCAAGGAATCCTATAGTCAAGCTCGAAAGGCACGGAGGAAACCGCCCGTTCATAGTATTCATATACGATTTTATGAAGATTTAACAAAGCAAGAACAGCTCCAAAAGGCGATCCAATATATCGAGGAACACTATGATGAACAACTTACGATCAGTGATGTTGCCAAATATATCAACTTTAGTGCTACTCATTTTAGCAGATTGTTTAAAAAAGAGACTGGTCGCAATTTTGTGGATTATGTAGCCTTTACACGTATCATCAAATCACTGCCGTATTTACGAAAATACGATTACACCATTGATAAAATCTCCTTCATCTGTGGCTTTAACACACCTAATTATTTCAGCCTTACGTTTAAAAAATATGTCGGTATTTCTCCAACAGACTACCGCAATACACAAGAAATATTATTTAAATAGTTCATAACACGTAAATGAAGCATTCAAGTCACTCCATTACAAAAAAGAATCTGCTAGACCTCAATGACAAAGTAAACAACGCAAGCCCCCCATCATTAAGGAGACTTGCGTTATTAATTACATAGAATGCAGATTCTTATTTTTAGTTTGCATTACTGTTTGTTTTTATCCACCGGAGGCTTTGGGCCAACACGATGTTGGTCACTCAGTCGTTGCCACAGGACGTGGCGATCGTAGACTGAGTTCCGCTATTTCAGCGGATGTTTGGACACCCGCTAAAAGAACTTAAACGTAATACTTTTCTACAACTTCTGCACAACGCGCACACACTGTTGGTTGTGCTTCATTTGAGCCGACTGTTTCAGAAATAGACCAGCAACGTTCACATTTTTCACCTGTCGCCTTTTCTACAACAATCGATGCATGTTCTAGAGCTAATGCATCTGCAGGTGCAGCTTCAATTGATGCTACTTCAAAGGCAGAAACGATTGAAAGCTGTGCAAAATCAATGTTTGCATCATTTAATAATGCTGCCACATCTTCTTTCGCATAAACTGTTACTTTCGCTTCAAGTGATTTACCAATTGTTTTTGCATTACGAGCTTCCTCTAATGCTTTTAAAATATCGTCACGAACATCAATAATATTCACCCATTTTGCACGTAGACTTTCGAAGTTTTCATGTTCAAATACCTCTGGGAAGTCTGTTAATTGGACAGATACCTCTTCTACAACACCTTGAGCATGTAAGTAAGACCACATCTCGTCACTTGTATGAGGGATAATAGGTGACATTACTTTTACTAATGTCATTAATGTGTCATAAATAACTGTTTGCATCGCACGGCGATTTTTGTTGTCATGGCCTTCGATGTACACAACATCTTTTGCAATATCTAAATAGAATGAAGATAATTCTACTGCAACAAAGTTATTCACTGCATGATAAACAGCTGCGAAATCATAGCGATCATATGCAGCACTTACAGTTTTTAAAACATCTTGTAGACGCATATAAACGTACTGATCCATTTCACGAAGATCTTCATATGCTACTCGATCTTTCGTTGCATCGAAATCAGCTACATTTCCGTGTAAGAAACGGAATGTGTTACGGATTTTTCGATAAACCTCAGATACTTGTTTTAACATATCCATTGAGATACGAACGTCGGCTGTATAATCTACAGAAGCAACCCATAGACGAAGAATATCTGCTCCGTATTGATCCATAACCTTTTTCGGGATAATTACATTCCCTAAAGATTTACTCATCTTACGACCTTCACCATCTAGCACGAAACCATGTGTTAATAGTCCCTTATATGGTGCATAGCCATTAATAGCTACAGAAGTAATTAATGATGAGTTAAACCATCCACGGTGTTGGTCAGAACCCTCTAAATATAAATCAGCTGGATATTTCATACCACGTTCTACTAGCACACCTTGGTGAGAAGAACCTGAGTCAAACCAAACGTCCATAATATCGTTTTCTTTTGTAAATTCACCGTTCGGGCTACCCGCATGTGTGAAGCCTTCAGGTAATAATTCTTTTGCTGTTTTTTGGAACCAAATATTTGATCCATGCTCACGGAATAATGCTGAGATATGGGCAATTGTTTCTGGTGTAATAATTGGCTCACCATTTTCAGCATAGAAAATTGGAATTGGAACACCCCATGCGCGCTGACGTGAAATTACCCAGTCTCCACGGTCACGAATCATATTATAAAGACGAGTTTCACCCCAAGCAGGTGTAAATGTCGTTGATTTTACTGCGTCTAGTAACTCATCACGGAATGCATCTATTGACGCAAACCATTGTGGTGTTGCACGATAAATAACTGGTTTTTTCGTACGCCAGTCATGTGGATAGGAGTGTGTAAAGAAGTTAAGCTTTTCTAACGCACCGACTTCTTTTAATTTTTCTGTGATTAATTTGTTTGCATCATTGTAGAATACACCTTCAAAACCAGGTGCTTCATCTGTATAGCAACCGCTATTATCAACAGGGCTAAGAATTGGTAGACCATATTGCTTACTAATATGATAGTCATCTTCCCCGTGTCCCGGTGCTGTATGAACACAACCAGTACCCGCTTCAGCAGTTACGTGCTCTCCAACCATCACAAGAGATTCACGATCATAGAATGGATGCTGTGCAACAATTCGATCTAAAGCTTCACCTTTAACTTCTTGAACTACTTCATACGATTCCCACTCAAGTTCGTTAGCAACTGTTTCTAATAATTCTTTTGCAACGATGAATTTTTTATCTGCAACCGCAACAACTACATAGATAAATTCAGGGTTTACAGAAATCCCTAAGTTCGCTGGAATTGTCCAAGGTGTTGTTGTCCAAATGATAAATTTAGCATCAGTTGGTACAACGCCTTTAGAATCTTTAATCGCAAAGCTTACATAAATAGAAGCCGATTTAACGTCTTTATATTCAATTTCTGCTTCTGCAAGTGCAGATTCAGATGATGGAGACCAGTAAACTGGTTTTAAACCTTTATAAATATAGCCTTTTTCAGCCATCTTTCCGAAAACTTCAATTTGACGAGCTTCAAATTCAGGCTTTAATGTAATATATGGATTTTCCCAATCACCACGAACACCTAAACGGCGGAATTGTGTACGTTGGTTGTCGATTTGCTCGTAAGCATACTCTTCACATAATTTACGGAATTCAGCAACAGACATTTCTTTGCGCTTTACACCTTTGTTTGTAAGTGCTTGCTCAATTGGTAAACCATGTGTATCCCAGCCTGGAATATAGTTTACATGGTAGCCAGTCATTGAGCGATGACGCGTAATCATATCTTTCAGCACTTTATTTAAAGCATGTCCGATATGGATATCACCATTTGCATATGGAGGTCCATCGTGTAACACATACTCAGGGCGTCCTTCTGTACGCTCCATTTGTAATTTATTAATGTCCATTTCATCCCATTTTTCTTGCATTTTCGGTTCATTTGCCGGTAAGTTTCCACGCATTGGGAAATCTGTTTTTGGCATTAATAATGTATCTTTGTACTCAACCATTTTTTCAATTCCTCCTTTATTTTACAAACAAAGAACATATGCAAATAGGCGCTCATTCACATACGACAGTTATTAGGCTCATCATTATAACGTGTGGTTGATTTCCGTTCCGGCTGGGCGCTTTGCCGCTAACGCTTCGCTTTCGCGCAGAGCAGAGCTTCCTGGGGGCGTCCGATGAGCCGCTTCACTCGCGATGCTCGCTCCAGGGTCTCGGGCCAACAGGATGTTGGTCACGAAGGCGTTATCACAGGACGTGATGGTTTTAGCCTTCGTTCAGCTATATCGCTAATCCCCAAGGAGTCGCCCAGCCTCCACTCCAATCAACTTATTTACATAGTAGACGTTTTAACAAAAGTCATCCATAACTTTTGATGATGAACCCACATTTTAACAACGTAAGTATAAGTTCAAACATAGCATTTTTCCACCAATAAAAATGGAAGCCTTCCGCCATTTGAACATACAAAAAGCCTCTCAATCCCACAAAGGGACGAGAAGCTTATACTCGCGGTACCACCCTAATTGTAGCACAATATTGTACTACCACTTAAAGCACGTTAACGTTGTGCCTCACGAAATAACTTACTTCATTCAGTTATTTAGCTCCGAAGTGATGTTCATTGTTATTTGCTTGTTTGGGCTCACACTATCCCCAAATCGCTTAACTACGCCTAACAAATACTGTCTTCGTCTCTGCCTGTTTGCATATGTGTTCAAAATAATTACTATTACCATAGTATATGAAAATCAAACAATCACGTCAAGCTTCACTTATTGCGTTCAAATGCTAATAATAGCGATTAAACTTGATCGGCTTCCTGTGCTTCTTCAACAGATGTTTGAATTTCAGTAAGGTCAATATCATATTGTAGCAAATGGTCCCAATCATCTGCATTTAGTAAATCCAGCTGTGCCTCTACAAGCATTTTAAAACGATTACGGAATACCTTTGATTGCTTTTTCAGCTCATCAATTTCAATTGTTACTTTTCGAGCTTTTGTTAAAGCCTCATTGATAATACGATCAGCATTTTTTTCTGCTTCCTTTACAATGAGTTTAGCCTCTTTTTGAGAATTTCTTCGCACTTCGTCAGCTGCCTCTTGTGCAACAACAATTGATTTTTGTAACGTTTCCTCTAATGAGTTAAAATGTCTTGCTTGTTCTAAAGAAATTTCTAATTGTCTGTCTACTTCCTTTTTTTCACGTAACAAAATTTCATAGTCTTTAATAATTTGATCTAAAAATTCATTTACTTCATCTTCAGCATAACCTCTGAAGGATTTAGTAAATTCCTTATTATGTATATCAATAGGTGATAACGGCATACGATCCTTCTCTCCTTTACATGTACATTCGTACTTTCTATTATACAATTGTTCCAACAACTTAGCAGTAAAAATTAATGAAATTCACTTGATTTTCAGCTTTTTTGAGTCAATCGACCGATTTGTAAACGAATTTTATCTTTTTTTGTACGGCCTTCAGTCATCATAATTTTTATTCGACCGCTACCGCGCACAGATAAAATATCTCCTTCTTGTAATTCAAAAGCAACTGTATCCCGTTCAGTCCAATTGATACGTACCTTTTTACCTGTAATTAATGCTTGTGCCTTCTGGCGAGAAATTTTTAAAACAGTGGAGATAATAACATCTAAACGCATAGAAGAAACAGTATGAGACTCTTCTAGCCACTCTTCCTCGTTTTGAAGCAATTGCTCCGTCTCTTTAATCGATTCTACATGTACCTTTACTTTGCCGATGCCTGTTAAATGTAAGCGTACATATTCCGCTACCTCATTCGCTACTACAAATTGTACTAGATGGTCATTTACACGAATATCACCGAATTTACCACGATCCAATCCTAAAGATAATAAAGCTCCAAGAACATCTGGATGTCGTAGTTGGACAAATTTCACAGGATATTGAATTGTAAATACTGTAAGCTGAAAATCTTCCTCCATAGGCTCATAATAAGTAGGATAAATAAGCATGCGTTGTCTTTCTGCATCCTCAAAGAGCCCAGCACTAGCTATTTTTAAAATGTCATACTGTCCAATTATCGATGCAACAATAAAGCGCTGTCGAGGGTCTAGAAAATCAGTAAGCTTTGGAGCATAACGATCCTCTACCTCATGCTGCCAGCCCACAACCTGTTCAATAAAAGGCTGTTCATCTTTCCTAAAATGCTGTATTAAATGCTCCATATAACTTCACCTCTATTATCTCTCTTTTACTGGTTCAATTTCATTGGTATTTTAAGGATTCAAAAAATACTCATAATCATAACGTGGGGTTGATTTCCGTTCCGGCTGGGCGCTTTGTAGCTGCCGCTTTGCTTTCGCTACAGAAAACATTTGCCGCTGACGCTTCGCTTTCGCGCAGAGCAGAGCTTCCTGGGGGCGTTCGATGAGCCGCTTCGCTGCAGGGTCTCGGGCCAACAGATGTTTTTTGCGCGAAAGCGTAGTGCTAACGCAGCGTCAGCAGCACCGATGTTGGTCACGAAGGCGTTATCACAGGATGTGATGATTTTAGCCTTCGTTCCTCTATTCGTTGATCCCCGAGGAGTCGCCCAGCCTCCACTCCAATCAACATATATGCATTTCACATATGTTTTAACAAATGTTGTCATCCCAACTTTTAAATCTTCACTAAAATATGTACATGATTACACATTATACTCCGGAAGACGCTCGCGGGTGAGGTCAAAGCGTCCTCATCGCTCATACTTCGAGATACCTTCATTTTTATTCAAGAACAGATTTTAGTATCGATCCTTAATTTCAGTTGAATTTGCTTTAGATTGCCAAAACACCGTTTCCTACTCACACTTATGAATTCTAGGGAATCATCACTAAATTGCAACGGTTCTTGTTAAATTTATTATTCCCCATAAATAAAAAATCCCCACCGTTCGTGAGGATTTCTTTTAAGCAAACATATCGTATATTTTTAAAATAACAATAAAAAGCCCTTTTTGAATATAATTAAGAAGAAATATTGCTACGATAGGTGAAATATCAATCATGCCAATTGGCGGAATGAATTTTCTAAAGATGGCAAGATAAGGTTCGCATACTTTTGCTAATAAACGTCCAATTGATGAGTTTTGAATAGCTGGCACCCAAGACATTAAAACATATGCGACTAACATTAGTGAATAGACATAAAATGCTATTGACACATACTTCAAGATTAAATAAAAAGTCATATAAACTACAATCCTCGCTATTAATTATCGTCTAAAATAAAATTTGAAATTTCGCCAGACACTTCTACATTATCAGGTGTGCATAGGAAAATGTCTTTACCGATTCTTTGAATATCACCGCCAAGTGCATAAACTGTGCCACTTAAAAAATCAATAATCCGTACACCTTGCTCTCGCTCAATACGTTGTAAATTGACGATCGTTGCACGCTTATTTTTTAAGTGTTCAGCAATGTCCTGAGCTTCGGCATAAACTCTAGGTTCAACTAATACAACTTTTGCGCCTTTAGAATTCATTGCTGCCTGTAAACTTACAATGTTGTTTGTAGGTGTTGAACTCTGCGGAAAAATTTCCTGAACCGGTGCCTTACGCTCCTTCATGACTTTTTTAGGCTTCACTGATTGAATCTGTTGCTGTTGTTGAACGGGTTGTTGCTGCTGAATAGGAGCTTGCGTAATTTCTTCTTCTAGTTCTTCCTCTAGATAAAAGAAATTTTTAATTTTATTTTTCATGCTCATCCTGTTCCCTTCTTTCATTTCCAACAAGAGCCGTTCCAACTCGAACAAATGTAGCCCCTTCTTCTACCGCAATTTCAAAGTCATTAGACATGCCCATTGATAACTCGGTACAAGGTGCGTGTGCGAATCCTTGCTCGGCTATTTGCTGTTGACATTGTTTTAATTGCTTAAAAACAGAGCGAATAATTGTATCCTCATCTGTGTTTGGTGCCATTGTCATTAAACCAACAACTTGAATTTTTGTAAAATCCTTTAATGATTCAATAAAAGGCAGAACTTCTTCAATCGATAAACCATGTTTTGCTTCTTCACCTGATACATTAACTTGTACAAAACATTTGACAGGTTTGTCTGCTCTTTTTTCAATTTCTTGCGCTAAACTCAAACGATCTAATGCATGTAAATAATCAATACTGTTAATAACTTGTTTGACCTTCCGTGTTTGTAAAGATCCGATATAATGCCAATGTACATCAGCTTGAATCGCCTCAATTTTACGATTTAAGCCTTCAGGACGGTTCTCTCCTAAATGAATTAGCCCCGCATCAATTGCTTCTTGTGTTCTTTCTACTGAAACTTCTTTTGTCACTGCAATAATTTGGACTTTCTCTGCTTCACGATTTGTACGTTTTTTTGCTGCTTGTATAAGTTCATTAATTTTCTTCAAATTTGTTAAGATTTTTATCACTTTTTTTCCCAACTTTACAACAATAGTTTCTTTTATTGTAACAAGCAATGCTTGAATTATCAATGAATAGCCTGACCTATGTGAAAGTACATTTTACTTTACCAACGCTTTAAAGGTGCTTAATTTCTAATACGCATAGAAATTTTGCTCTTTAGGATAATGCTTTCACTAAAATGACATCTTTGCCAACTACAAGTACATCTTTCATATACACTTTCCTAACAGATTCTTCCCCGCGAAAAAAGCCAAGATATTTACGGGGCTCTGCAATCATAAAAGCCGTTACATAGCCTGTTTCTTTGGATACCTCTGCATCTACCACAAATCCTAAAAAGCGTCCATTGCCTGCTTCAATAACTTCTTTTTGTTGTAACATTGAGAAACGCATTTTATCCCTCCCTAAATCAATTACTCTCAACATCGTTTTATCTCAACAAACTATGTTTTCTCTTTATATTTATGTGTTTATTGTTGTTTAAATGAAAATGAAATGATTAAGGAATCTCTCTTTGGCAAAACGAAGGGGTGATTTCCGTTCCAGGCTACTCGCTTTCCTGTGGGCGAGCGTCGAGTAGCCTTCCACTCCAATCAGCAATGGCGTAGAATTCCAATAGTGGACGATATTACAACAAACCTTAAGTTAACACTTCGCCTTCGCACAGAAAAATTTGTTGCTGTCGCATAGACAAAACCCTTTTGCTAAAGACGTTTTATCACTTAAATTATAGCGATTGGAAGAACATACATGCTATATGAATTGGTTGATTGGAGTGGAGACTGGGCGACTCCTTGGGGATTAGCGATAGAGGAACGAAGGCTAAAACCATCACGTCCTGTGATAACGCCTTCGTGACCAATTTCGTATTGGCCCGAGACCCTGCAGCGAAGCGAATGTTTTCTGTGCGAAAGCGTAGTGCTAACGTAGCGGCAGCAACAAAGCGCCCAGTCGGAACGGAAATCACCCCTCGTTTTGCCGAAGAGCAACCTTAATCTTATATGACATTTTAATTTCATTGAAATAAATAAAATGCGCACCCAGCATTCGGATGCGCATTGTTTTTTACTTATAATCTTTCTGCATTGTTTCTATTGCATTTTTTTCTAGACGAGAAATTTGCGCTTGAGAAATCCCCAACTCTTTTGCAATTTCTGTTTGTGTCTCACCGTAATAAAAACGCTTTGCAACAATCATTTGTTGACGATCATCTAACTTTTGCAAACTTTCCTTTACTGACACGTAGGCAACCCATTGATCTTCTGATACATCATCATCACGTAATTGGTCCATCATATAAACAGCGTCTCCACCATCTGAATAAATGGGCTCTTGTAAGGAAACTGGGTCTTGAATGGCATCTAAAGCAAATAAAACATCTTCCTTTTTCATGTCAATCATTTCAGCAATTTCTTCAATCGTTGGTTCTCGTAAATTATCGGTTATCCATTGCTCTTTTGCCTGCATCGCCTTATACGCAATATCTCTTAGAGAACGAGAAACACGTAATGCATGATGATCACGCAGATGGCGACGAATTTCACCAATGATCATCGGTACAGCGTATGTTGAAAATCGTACATTATGCTTCAAATCAAAATGATCAATGGCTTTCATGAGGCCAATACAGCCTACCTGAAATAAATCATCTGCCTGCTCACCCCTGTAGGCAAATCTACCGACAATACTAAGCACTAACCTTAAATTGCACATAACAAGCTCTTCTCTAATCTCAGTTTCTCCAGCTTGTAAACGAATGAATAATTCCTTCATTTCCTCGTGCTTTAAAATTGGCAAAGTCGATGTATCTAAGCCGCAAAGATCTACTTTAGTTCGCATATTCGATTCCTCCGGATGTTATTCTCTGACTAAACCGTTACATCAGTTTGTCCGAGAGAAACGAGAATATGCACAAAAGATACGACCAATTTTAGGTAGGGTAAATTTCCCTCTCTAAGATATTGGCTGATTCAGATTTTCACGTAAATCTTGAATAATTTTCTTCTCTAATCGGGAAATATATGATTGGGAAATACCTAAATGATCAGCAACTTCTTTTTGAGTCATTTCAATTTTCCCATTGAGACCAAAACGACATTCCATAATATATCGTTCACGCGCACCTAGTAAATTAATGGCATGAAACATATGTTGACGCTCAATTTTCTTCTCTACATTGTCTAAAATAATATGCTCTTCTGTTCCTAAAATATCAGACAATAACAACTCGTTTCCATCAGCATCGGAGTTTAATGGTTCATCTAATGAAACTTCACCCTTCATGCGACTTGTTTTACGTAAATGCATCAAAATCTCATTTTCAATACAACGTGATGCGTATGTGGCAAGTTTAATATTTTTATCAGTATTGAACGTTTCGATCGCCTTAATTAAACCGATAGAGCCAATACTTATTAAATCCTCAATCGGCGTTCCCGTATTATCAAAACGTCTAGCAATATAAACAACAAGACGTAAATTACGTTCAATTAGTGTATCTCTAGCTCGTAAATCACCATTCATAAAGGATGCAATGACTGTAACTTCTTCTTCTCGACTTAGTGGCACTGGCAATGAATCATTTCCCCCTATATAGTACGTTTCACGACTCCGAAACTTACTCCAAAATTTTTTCAAGCTAGCAAGTAGCCTAAGAAGCAATAGTTCTCCCCCTCTATGAGTTATTTGAAAGCGCTGAAAAATGTAAAATTGCTGCTGTGCTATGTGGAAAATTTTTAGCCTTTTTTGTTAACACGATATATTCATTCGTTTTCACTTGTGAGTGCTCCCGCTGTATATGCCACTCATCAAAGCGGAAACCTAGTACAACCGATTGCTGTTGCACTGTATTGACATGAATAAATCGAATATAACGCTGATAATCTTCTGAAAACATGGATACGTTATACGGATCAGTTTCTTGCCATTCTAACAAAGATTTGCAAAATGCTGCAGGTAAATGTGGGCGTAATGCTGCATAAGAGACAAAGTGAACAGGTTTTCCTGATAGTGGCTCAATCGCTTGATTCCCCGTATCTACAAATGCAGAGAGTGGTATCTTGACATCAAAGACTTTTAACGTCGTAGCAAACACAAACTGACCACTCAACCGCTCAAGCTTTACAAACCCCCATTGCTTATAAAAAGCAACAAGATTACCAACAGCTAATAGTAGGCAAATGATGATAAAATGGACAACAGATAGATTCTTTAAATACGGTTGTAATGCTGTTAATAATCCACCAATAATGATTGTTGCTGTTAAAACGATCGGTCCTTGTTTTTGAAAGCTTCGAGTCTTGAAGCGAAAAGCTATCCCGATTAGTAAGATAAAGCTCAGTACCGTCGTCAACAGCATTTGACCACCGATTACAGCTACAAAACTACTACAAATAGAACTCATTAATAATTTCGTGTTCTTTACAAAAACCCCTGTTACTTTTGCCGTAAACTTGAGTATCGCTAGATTAAAAAGTGTATTAATGAGCACCAGCCATTCTCCATACATAACAGCCGCCTCCTACTTACAAAGTTAGCATGTTACACCCACAAATATTGTCAAACAATCGCATCAATTCATTAAAATGTTTTGACAAAATACATCCTTTCCTTACACATTTGAACATAATTAATTTTTTAGACTCTGAAAATAGTCAAGGAAATTTTTATGAATGTTGTAGCGCTTTAAATGGGGATGTGAATCCTTTTTTGCTCTTTTGAAGGTGAGTGTTGATAAAAATTAAAAGTTGGGAGATAAAACGTGAAAGTTTATCGATAAATTTAAAAAGTTGGGTGATAATTCCTGAAAATGTTTCGATAAAACTAAAAAGTTGGATGTCATTTTGTTAAAAGGTATGTCATGTGAATTGGTTGATTGGAGTGGAGACTGAGCGACTCCTTGGGGATCAGCGTCACAGATGAGACCCTGCAGCGAAGCGAAGCGGCTCATCGGACGCCCCCAGGAAAGCGCTCAGTCGGAACGGAAATCAACCCCTCGTTTTGCAGAAAAGCCATACTTTATTTAATAGGACAGTCTGACATATCACCAATAGAAAAAGCTCGTATTTCACATAATGTAAAATACGAGCTTTATAGAAGTTCGGATGCTGATTTATCCGCGATTTTTACGGTTACGTAAAAATGCTGGTACCTCAAGCATGTCATCCTGCGCATAATTTTGTTGATTTTGACGTGGTTGCTCTTGCTGTACGTGCACATCTTGACGTTGCTCACGAATCGGAGCTTGCTGTTGCTGTACAGCTTGTCTATTTGTATTTAACGTCGGTCGTGTAGTATTACGCTGTTGCTGTAGAGCTTCCTCTGAGAAACCAGTCGCAATTACTGTCACAATTATTTCATCCTTTAGATTTTCGTTAATAACAGAACCGAAAATCATATTTACTTCTTCATCTGATGCTGAAGCTACGATATCTGCAGCCTCTTGTACTTCAAACAAGCTAAGATTCGAGCCTCCTGTAATATTCATAAGGACACCTTTAGCACCATCAATTGATGATTCAAGTAAAGGACTTGAAATAGCTTTCTTAGCAGCTTCTGCAGCACGGTTTTCGCCTGTAGCAATACCAATACCCATTAACGCTGAACCTTTGTTAGACATAATTGTTTTTACATCTGCAAAGTCTAAGTTTATAAGACCTGGCGTTGCAATTAAATCTGAAATACCTTGTACACCTTGTCGTAAAACATTATCTGCTTCACGGAATGCCTCTAGCATTGGCGTAGATTTATCGACAATTTGTAATAGCTTGTCGTTTGGAATGACGATTAAAGTATCAACAGACTCCTTCATGCCACCAATACCACCGATAGCTTGTGTTTGTCGTTTGCGACCCTCAAACGTAAATGGACGCGTTACAACACCGACTGTAAGAGCTCCTAAATCGCGAGCAATTTGCGCGATAACTGGCGCGGCACCAGTACCAGTTCCTCCGCCCATTCCAGCTGTAACGAATACCATATCTGCACCACGTAGAACTTCTTCTAATTGTTCGCGGCTCTCTTCTGCAGCTTTTTTCCCTACTTCAGGATTTGCACCTGCACCTAATCCACGTGTAAGTTTTGTACCAATTTGTAGCTTTATTTCTGCTTTCGATAAATTTAACGCCTGTGCATCTGTGTTTACTGCGATAAAGTCAACACCTTGTACACCATGTTCTATCATTCGATTGACAGCGTTGTTACCGCCGCCACCAACACCAATGACTTTTATTACTGCAAGTTGATCAACACTTGTATCAAATTCTAACATTTCTTTTTCCTCCCACGGTAACTCGACTCTGTATCATTCATTACGCATTCAAGATTAATTATGCCTCGGTATAATTGCGTCCGGAATCGGCTTTGTGCTGGCACAAAGAACTCCTTTCCGATTCCGTGACATCCGCCGGAGGCATTAACTTCTTTCAGCAGGTGTTTGGACATCTGCTGAAAAGTAGCTTAAATCCGCATTCATCTCTCACCACCTATAGAGGTGGGAGACTTCTGCTGAAAGAAGTTAATCAAAAAACTTATCAAATAATTTTTTTGCTCTTCCGATTACGCTTCCTTTTGATTCTGAAGGTGCAGCATATTCTTGCTTTTTAGGTGTGGCTGCAGGAGATCCTACAACTGCATATTCAATAGGATGCGTATTAATACTTTTTCCATAAAAATCATCTTCTAAATAGGCGTAACGAATAAGTCCAACTGCCGTCGTAAATGAAGGCTCTCTAACGCCAATATAGTCAGGTGTATATATTCTAACACGCGTTTGCAGAATCTGGCGTGCCAGTTGAGCAATACCTTCAAGCTTTGCAACGCCACCTGTCAAAACAACACCGCCTGGTAAATCCCTGACACCTAGACGGGCTAACTCGTCGATGACTAACTCAAATAATTCTTCCAAACGAGCGCCAATAATTTCTGATATAAAGCGCTGGCTGTACTGATCTGTTGAATCTGTCCCTACAACTGGTACTTCGAAGAGTTCATCATCTGATGCGTCATCATAATAGGCATGTCCAAATTGATGTTTAATTTGTTCTGCCTGTTCTGTTGGTGTTTTTAAGACAATCGATATATCTTTCGTGATATGATCGCCACCAACAGGAATGACACCAGTATGTGTTAACAGTCCCTCTTCGAATACTGTGATAGTAGTTGAACCGCCTCCTAAATCAACGAAAGCGGTACCTTGGTTTTTTTCATCCTCCGTTAATGCAAAAAAACCTGCTGCTAATGGTTGCAAATATATTTCTCGAATACTTAGACCTGCACGTTCTACACAGCGTAGAACATTGTGTAAAAGTGTTTTGGAAGTTGTAATCATTGTGGCATCCATTTCTAAACGAATACCAATCATACCTCGTGGATCTTTAATCTCATCTAAATTATCCACAATAAATTGTCTAGGAATAATATTTACTAATTCACGTTCAGGAGGTATTGACATGACTTGTGCAGATTCTACCACTCTATCTAAATCATCATCTGTAATTTCTCTATTTTCACTATTTACAGCGACAACACCTTTAACTAGCTGTAACATCGTCTGGTTAGCCGGAACCCCTAAAACGACTTCATTTATTTGATATCCTGTCATTCGTTCAGCTTGATCTATCGCTTTTCGAATCGATTGAACTGTTGCATCAATATCAACAATTGCACCTTTTCGAACTCCATTCGATTTTACATTTCCGACTCCAATTACATGTAATTGACCGTCGCTCATTTCACCTATTAATACCTTGATAGAGGATGATCCAATATCAAGAGAAATATATAAATCTTGCTGATTCAATTCACTGCACCTCCTTGAAAAAATGCTCTTATCTTCATTCTATTGTAAATTCGGCATAATGTCTAAGCAAATCGAGTATTTTGCTCAATTTTTCTCTCATTCTATGGAATTTTTGTTCCTTTTATGACGTTTCTCATCAAACCGAGTTAGTAAAATACGCCTAATTATTGCTATATTCTGGAATAAACGCACTCCGAAAGCGAATATAGCAGCTAAATATAAATCTATTCCTAAATACACACCTAAAAAGGCTAATCCCGCTGCCAGAATTATATTAAAAAAGAATCCTGAGACAAATACTTTATCGTCATACACTTGCTGTAATTGAGCACGAATACCGCCAAATAATGTATCTAAAGCTGCTAAAACAGCTATTGACAGATAATTTTCATATATAGAGGGTATTTGTATATTTGTTAACAAGCCAAGGGCAAGTCCAAATATCAAACCTAAAAATGGTAGCCACATATATTATTCTCCTTTTTTCACCTCTGTTAAATAATCATTTGTCAATGGCTGATCAAATGCTGGGATTGTTAAATGCTCAGTTGGTTCCTCAATTATTAAATTAAAGTTGTCCAAATAAAAAGAATCGATAAATGTTGAAGCTTGTAACGAATTGTACATTTTTTGAGCTTCCTTAAAAGAGCTTGTCCCAACATAAATTTCAAAGAGTGGTGAGGACAGTGGTACACTGTTCACTGTAGTCTTTCCATTTATGTCTCGAATGGCTGTCTTCTGGACAACGCGATTTCCATCTATCGAGACACTCGCTGCATTGTTTTTAAACAGTCCATTTAGTAATTGGGTTAGTAAATCAGGTGAAATTTCTTTGATTTCATACCCCATTTCTACTAATTCGGGTGCTGGTTCAACACGAAGTATAACTCCTGGCCCCGTGACTTCCGTTAGCCCTGCCTGTAGCTTTAAATGATGCAGCGTTTCATATAATGCTGACTGTAAATTTGCTTTCTCAGATTGCTCATAGCGACCCACTACTTCATTAAGTGAACGAATTTCTGCTAATAATGTGGAATGCCTTTGCTTTTCTTCTGCTAATTCCTCTCTTATGGCCCAAATATCTCGTGTATCTCGCTCAGCTGGTTTCTTTATGGTATTGTATTGTACCGCTATCATCAAACCGATAATAAATAGCACGATCGTTATTCGGGTATACATATTTTTTTTCAAAATAGCCCCTCCTAGACGTATCGTAACCCCTCTCAGATTTACGCCTTAGATCTTGAATTATGCAAAATACTTGATCAATTATGCCTCGACATAATTGCGTCCGGAATCGGTTTGTGCTTAGGCCTGCACGAGGGCCAACACGATGTTGGTCATTTCGGTAATGCCACAGGACGTGGCGCTTTTACCGATGCAGGTCAGTTAGCCGTTATCGCATGGATGCGATGATTTTAGGCTAACATCCTTTCTTAACGCCTTTCCGATTTCGTGACATCCGCCGGAGGCTATAACTAAATTTAATCTGTAAATATTGACTATAAATTGTTTAACTCTCTACTTTTGCTTTGGGCATTGTAAGCTTTTGATCTGCTTCCAAAGATACAACAATATTGTCATTTAATAATTGATCCACAACGCCACCGTTTAAGTTTAAGGAAGCTATTAAAGTTGCTGAATTTCCTACAGCCTCGATGACGAATGGAGCTGGATACTGTTTGCCATCAATAGTAATGACTGGTCCATTACAGCGGATATAAGAATTCGCCAAAACACGTTGACCATTAATAGCAATTGCTTGAGCACCGGAAATTTTAAGCTCATTGAGCAATTTAAAAATATGGCTTTCATGCACGATATAATCATTAGGATTAGCAGATTTCGGATCGTAATCACCATCTTGCAGAGTTATACGTATCCCTTTTCCTTCTGAATTTAAATCGCCTAATAACAAGCGTAAATCCTCCGCTTCTGCAACAAGCTTTGTATAATCCTTTTTGCTAGCGACAAATGACTTTTCATACTTGCGAATTTTTTCTTGTAAAGCATTCGCCTCATCTGTCAATTCTTTATTGCGCTCTTGCTGTACAATTAACTCCTCACGATATGAATCCTCTTGCTCGAAAAGCTTTGTATTAGTCGAAGAACCTGCATCTCGATTTTCTTTTGCCTGGTTGTAGGAATAGCCAATGATAAACCCCATAGTTATACAAACAATAAGCAACTGAAATTGTTTTCTTGAAAAGAAATTTTCTTTGCTATTCTTTTTCTTGTTGTCCATCTTTTTTCACTTCCTGGTTGGCCGCATCTTTATCCATATCAAGGTTTGCTTGATTGTACTCATTATTGAAAGGGCGATAATACGAGCCGACCTCTAAATCGATAACTCCCTTTTCCAAATTTGGAATTTGTGCTACAAGTGAGGGGTAATGATTTAGCTTTTCTGCTAAAGTTTGAATAACAGCACGAACTTCGTAGCCATCGTTCATGAAGAGCCTGATTGCATTAGGATTTGTTTCATTACTGTTTGTATTGACTTGAGAAATTAATGCTAATACTTCTGGATTTAGTTGTGCTAATTGCTTTACAAGCTTCTTAATTGTTTTTTCGCCAGTTATGCCGATAAATACAGGTGCATCAATCGGGATGTCATCCCCAGCTTGTTCAAAGCGCTTGCCATTTTCAAGCAATGGATAATAAGTTCCGTCACCCGCTAAGTACGCAACCTTTTTCCATTCTTTAATTTCAATTGTCACGCCTTGAAGCCAATTACGTTTAACATGTGCTTCTTTCACCCATTTATCCTTTAGTAATAATTTCTCTACATCTTCTACTTTAAATCCCCACATTGACTTTCCAATTGCAAGAGTACTTGCCTTCGAATAATATTGTTCTTCTACTAATTGAGCACCGTTGACTGTAATGTTGTTGATTTTACTGTAAGGAGATTGAAAATAAAGGAGTACTGCTAACACGATAAAGAAAAGTAATATTAGCACTATAAATTTCCGATTTGTACGCTTTTTTCGTCGCTTTTTTAGCGTAGGTATGCGATCTTCTATGTCAATTACTTTCTCCAAAAAAGTACTCCTCCTTTATATTTATTTCGCTAATTGATAAATAATACCTATTATTAGCCACATTGTTACTAAAGATGTTCCTCCATAGCTGATAAAAGGCAATGTGACACCTGTTACAGGAACTAAGCCAATTACTACTGCTATATTTAGAAATGCTTGTACGGCCAGCATTGTTACAAGTCCAATGATCGCGTAATAAGATGTTCTTGTCTTAGCCCGCACTGCAAATTTATAGCCTGCATAAATCGCCAGTACGAAAAGTGCTAAAATAACAAGTCCACCAAACAAGCCAACCTCTTCAAGAATTATTGCGTAAATAAAGTCATTTTGTGGTTCAGGTAAATATAAAAACTTTTGCCTACTTTGTCCAAAACCATGCCCGAAAATCCCAGCAGGACCTATAGCCATTAACGATTGTACAGCCTGAAACCCACTTCCTAAAGGATCGACCCACGGATCAATAAATGCCTGAATCCGCTTTAGTCGGTATGGTGCTGTGACGATCAAGCCAACTAACCCAGCAATCCCAGCAACCATAAATATTGCATAAAGCTTTAAAGGATACCCTGCCACAAAAAACAATAAAAACACAGAAACAACGAGAATAAAAACTGAACCAAAATCAGGCTGTAGCATAATAAGTACAACTGGCAATAATAAGATAAATCCATGCCGCCAATTAATAATCGAAGTACCCGTTTTATGCTGCGCTAAAATATGGCTCATGTATACAATGACTGTAATTTTCGTTAGCTCTGCTGGCTGAATTGTTAAAGGACCTACACCAATCCAACTTTGAGAACCATTTCGCACAAGTCCAATTCCTGGTATAAGTACAAGGACTAGTAAAATTAACGAAAATATATAGGCCATTTTCCAAAAGGACTGCTCTTTCAAAATATTTAATCGAATAGTGATTAAAAACACTACAATGGCTACGGCAAAGTATAGACTTTGCTTCATATAAAACGGCATTTTCCCACTATAATGAACGGCACTCCAATAGGTACCTGCAGAATAGACGAAAATAATGCCGATTATAGAAAGCATCAATGTTGTGACGAGCAATAAATAGCTTTCTTTCCCTCTCAGTAATGCCATCCTTCCAAGTCAAGTATATTCTAAAATAGTTACAGGCTTATTACAGCTTCATTACAGCATCAATAAAAACATCGCCTCGTATTTCAAAGCTGTCATATTGATCCCAGCTTGCACATGCTGGAGATAATAGAATAACATCGCCTTCTGCTGACATCGGCGCCGCATAATGTACTGCATCCTCAACATTTTGGGCAATGACAGTTTGTTGTACACCACATGACTTCGCAAATTCTACAAAGCGTAGTCCTGTTTCTCCAAAGGCAACAACACCCTTTACATGGCTCATGCATGGACGTAATTCTTCAAACGAATGTCCTCGATCTAAGCCACCTGCAAGTAAAATAACAGGTGCTTGGAATGCATCTAAAGCACTTTTTGTAGCTAAGCAGTTTGTTGCTTTTGAGTCATTGTAAATCTTGCGTCCGTTCCATTCACGCACGAACTGAGTACGGTGACGAACTCCTCCAAATTTCGCTAAAACTTCTGCCATTTTAGCTTTGTCACAGCCGACTAAAATACAAGCTGCGACAGCTGCTAAAATATTTTCTAAGTTATGCTTACCAGGCAAAGCGATATTTGCTCGATCTAGATACGGCTCACCTTGCCAGTAAATTGTTGTGTCATCCGCACTAATTCCTTCATTCGTACGTCCGTTAGAACTAAATGGTACCTTTTTAGCATTTGATTTTGTTGCATAGCCAACAACAATCGGCTGATCAGCATTATAGATAAAATAATCGCTTTCATCTTGATGACGTGTAACACCAAATTTCGCCTCTGCATAGTTATCAAATGTCCCATGATAATCAAGATGCGCATCATAAAGATTTGTTAATATAGCAATTTTTGGCTTAAATGTTTTAGTCCCCATTAATTGGAAAGATGATAACTCTGTAACAATTACATTATCCTTTTGTGCTTCTCTTGCAACACCACATGCAACTGTTCCTATATTCCCTGCAATTAACGGTTCTAAACCACCGTTATTCAACATGTCGAAAATTAAGGTTGTCGTAGTTGTTTTCCCGTTAGACCCTGTAATACCGATAAACGGCGCTTCACTAATTAAATAGGCAAGCTCAATTTCTGTCCAAACGGGGATTCCACGGCTTATTGCATCTGCTACTATTTTGTTGCTATAAGGAATCCCTGGATTTTTTACCACTAATTCAAAGCCTTCATCGAGTAAATCCTCTGGGTGACGTCCACAAATAACCGTAATTCCCTTTTGCAATAGACCTTGCGCATCTGGGCTGTCGTCAAATGGTTTTGAATCATTGACCGTCACAAAGGCGCCAAGCTCATGTAAAATCTCAGCTGCAGCCACACCACTTTTTGCTAAACCTAAAACAAGGACTTTTTTATGTTGTAAATCTGTAAAGTTTCTCATAAGAACGCCTCCGATAAAACTGCAATCAATGCTACTGCTAAAGCAGTTGACCAAAAGACAAGTACTACCTTCCATTCTGACCAACCTGATAATTCAAAATGATGATGAATAGGACTCATTTTAAAAATACGTTTTTTACGAAGTTTGAAGCTACCTACCTGTAAAATAACAGATAATGTTTCAATAACAAACACCAATCCAATTAATAACAGTAAGAATTCTACTTTTTCTAAAACAGAGACCATGGCTAATGCTCCACCTAATGCTAACGAACCCGTATCTCCCATAAATACCTTTGCAGGGTTTGCATTGAAAAGTAAAAATCCTAATAAGGCACCTGTCACCGCAAATGCAAATAAGGCAATATCAGCTTGATCTTGGAATAGAGCAATAACACCAAATGCTGCAAAGGCAATGGATGCAGTACCTGCCACAAGCCCATCTAATCCATCTGTTAAATTCACTGCATTCGAGAAGCCAACTAACCAGAAAATTAAAAAGGCTACATAGAAATTACCAAGCTCGATCGTCCAATCTGTAAATGGTATAGCAAGCGTTGTATCAAAAGATCCTACATGTAGTAAGAAATAAGCCAAGACCGCAATGACAATTTGACCGATAAGCTTTTGCAGTGATGTTAGTCCTAAATTACGTTTAAAAACAACCTTTAAGCTATCATCTAACAAGCCGATTAACCCAAACCCTACTAATACTAATAACAGTACGACGGTTTGTGTTGTAAATAAATCTAAAAAGCTACCTACACCAACAGTAGTAAGGATAATGGCAAGTAAGAAAATAATGCCGCCCATTGTTGGTGTACCAGCTTTTTTCATATGGGATTTTGGTCCCTCTTCACGAATACTTTGACCGAACTTTAATCGGCGAAGAAGTGGAATACTAATTGGTGCAAGGATAACTGTTACTATAAAAGCAAGAGCTAAAATGGTAAGCGTTGTTGCGAGTTTCATTGAAAAATCTCCTTTAAATCTTGTTTCACTTTCTTCTTAAAGAAAAAAGCACAAACTTTCATGTATTTATTACTACCCTTCATAATAATAGTGGTTCTTTCTCATTTTTTAAAGGTAAAGTTAAATTAGTTGTCTAAATAAAGATGAATGGTGCCATCTTGTTTGATAACACTATCCACTTCAGGCAGTTGATTGCCAATTTTAGTTCCTTCTCCATGCCATACAATACGGAATGGATATTGTTGCTTGGCAATTTCAGCCTTCGTTTGACCAATAAAACTTGGCACCTTCACAGTGATTGGGTCACCCCAACGATAATCCTTTTCAAGCTGTTCCTTCGATTTTTCAATGCCAACAAAAGGCGCAACATCTTCAATAATTTGACCAACGATTGGAGCTGCTATCACACCGCCAAACTGTGTTCCCTTTTTTGGGTTATCTACTGCTACATAAACGACAATTTGCGGATTATCCGCAGGTGCGAAACCAATAAACGATACGATATATTCGCCGTCTTTATAACGGCCATTCTCTACCTTTTGTGCTGTACCTGTTTTGCCGCCAATCCGTAATCCATCTCGGTAAGCTTGACGTCCTGAGCCCTTCGCTACAACAGATTCTAATGCACCTCGAACCTTTGCAGACGTCTCCTCACGAATAACCTGTTTTTTAACTTCCGGTTTAGTCTCTTCTATAACTTCTCCAGTATTAGGATTAAGAATTTTCTTCACAACATATGGCGTATAAAGCTTGCCCCCATTTATTGCTGCGGCTACTGCTTGCACTTGCTGAATTGGTGTAACGGCAACACCTTGGCCAAATGAAGTTGTGGCCTGCTCAACAGGTCCAAAAGAATCCTTGGAAAATAAAATCCCTGAAGCTTCGCCAGCGATATTAGACCCTGTTTTTTTACCAAAACCAAAATCTTTAATATACTGTAATAGTTTTTCATTCCCTATTCGCTGACCTAATTCAATAAAGCCTGGGTTACAAGAATTTTCTACAACTTCAAGGAAGGTTTCAGAGCCATGACCCTCACGCTTCCAACAACGTAATCTTGCTCCAGCAACCATTGAATAGCCTGGATCATAAAAAGTATCCTTCTCTAAATCCACTACATTTTCTTCTAAAGCAGCACTAAGAGTTATAATTTTGAACGTTGACCCGGGCTCATATGTCATCCAAACTGGTAAATTCCGATTGTAGATAGCAGGCTCTACCGTTTGATATTCCGCTGGATTGAAGGTTGGATATGAGGCTAACGATAAAATCTCGCCAGTGTTTGGATTCATGGCAATCGCCATTGCTTGGTCTGCATCATAACGCTCCATTGCCTGTGACAATTCACGCTCGACGACCTGTTGTACATCTACATCTATCGATAGCTCGATTGTTGCGCCATCTTCACCAGCCTTCCAGGCGCTCTTTACGTTTGGTAAATTATTTCCTTTCGCATCTGTAAAGATCCGTATTGCCGAAGAATTAGCCTGTAACAACTTATCGTATTCATATTCAATTCCCGCTAAACCTTGAGCATCATAGCCTGTGAAACCTAAAAAACGAGATAATAGGGTACCGTATGGATAATCCCTTGAATAATCGACACCACTATATAATCCCTCAATCTGCAAACCTTGCAACTCCACTGCTTTTTCATAGGGAATATTTTTTCCTTCAGGTGCCAGCTTTACTAAGTATGCTTTTTTCTTCATTTTTTCCAAAAGCTTTTGTTCATCTACTCCCAAAACTTGTGCAATTTTCGCTGCTGCCCCTTCAATATCCTTACTTTGTGAAGGCATGAAATATAAAGTTGGTGCAAGCTTATTTGTGACAATATTTTTCCCCTTACGGTCAGTAATGTGCCCTCGCTCATTGGCAAAAGGAATTTCTCGGTCCCAATTCTCTTCAGCTTTCTTTGTCAGATCTTTTTGATCTAATACTTGCAAGAAGACAAGCCTAACAATAATCGCAACGGCTACAAACATAAACAATACGTATAAAATACGCAATCGCTTTTTGGAATGGATAGAAATCCACTTCATTCGACATCACACCTTGTTTTTTACAACGTATGAAATAAAGTGGGCTTCTATTCAGGTTTATTCTGTTGTTTCACCCTCGGGTGGTGTCTCTACATCTTGCTTAAAGCTTTCAGCTGGCGTTTTCAGCTTCACGACAATCGGTGAACGATCTGAGATTACAGTACCTGCCGAGACACTCTGACTAGCTACAAAGCCCTCACCAACGACTTCAATTTCTAAATTTGCCATCGTCTTAAAGGCAAGTACATTACGTAACGACCAATTGGTGAAGTCTGGCAGTGTTACATCGCCTGCTGTCTTTAAAAACACAAAATTACCTTTCACAAGTTTTTGAGGACCTTTTGGATATTGGTCAATAATTTTACCGCCACCACCAACAATAATTGGCTTCAGACCATCATTTTGAAGCTCTACTTGTATAGCTTCAGCACTTTTACCTGTGTAATCTTGTATTTTTGCATCGTCAACATGCTTTACATCTTCAGGATTCACATTTAAATACTTTAAACTATTCAACATAACTGGGTTAAATACTTTTGAAACTGGTATAGAACCAGCATCACCCTTTAATTTTGGCCTTTTTACTGAGACGTACATAATGAGCTGAGGGTCATTCACAGGAGCCATCCCTAAGAAAGAGTACAGAAATTCATTTGATCCCCATGAATACCTACCATTTCCTAAAGGAATTTGGGCAGTACCTGTTTTCCCTGCAACTTCATATTCATCAAGAATAAAGTCCTTCGCCGTACCATCTTTAACTGTTAACGTAGATGCAAGAATTTCTTTTACTTGCTTCGCTGTATCGGCTGAAACTGGTTGTCCCTTTACAATCGGCTCATGCTTTTTAATCGTTTTTCCTGTTGAAGGGTCAACAATATGATCTATCACATACGGTTGCATCATTTTCCCGTTATTCGCAATCGCTGTTAATGCTTGAATTAACTGAATCGGAGTTACCGTAGATCCTTGACCAAAAGTTGTTGTCACTCGTTCTACTGGATAATTCGATAAAAGTGTACCCGACGCTTCATTCGGTAAATCAATGCCTGTTTTTTTACCAAACCCAAATCGATCTAGATAGTCAAAAAAGACATCCTCACCAATAAGCTTTAATAAGTGTGCCATTGCAGTATTAGATGATCGTTGGAAGCCTTGTAAATAAGTAATCTGACCCCAACCAACTTTATTGTAATCTTTAATTACACGATCAAGAACTCTGTATTGACCTGACATATACTTGGCATTAGGTTTCCACGCCCCTGTATCAATAGCCGAAGCGAGCGTGAACGTTTTCATTGTCGAACCTGGTTCTATGGTCTCTTCAATAGCCTCGTTCAGCCACTTCATATTATTACCTTCACGTGTATCAGGATTAAACGTCGGTCGCTGTGACATCGCTAGGATTTTACCAGTTTTCGGATCTGCCACAATAGCTGTCATCGCTTCAGGATTATATTCCTTTGCAACCGATGTCATCGCTTCCTCTAAAAAGCTTTGAACTGTTTTATCAAGTGTTAAATAAATGTCATCACCATTTTTCGCAGGTGTCACCATTTTTTCACTATTCGGTAATAAATAATGGAAAGCATCTGTCTCATATTCAACCTTACCGTCTTTTCCAGTTAGCTCTTTGTTATAAGTAAGCTCAAGACCCATTTTCCCTTTTGTCGTGAACGTACCATCTTTATTTTCCTCTTTTAGCGCGAAACCAATTAAGTGCGAGGCAAAGATACCATTTGGGTAATAACGTTTTAAATCGTTGATAAATAAAATCCCCGGTAATTTCTCCGCTTTGATTTTACTCATAGTTTCATGACTTAATCCACGACCCGCACTTCCAAATTCAACTTGATAAGGCTTTTCGCCTTTATCATTTACTCTAGTAAGCTGCTTATAGATTTTTTCTTCGCTCATGTCAGGCATATATTCTGCTAATATTTTTGCAGTTTTTTCTGGATTTACTACATGTCGAGGGTTTTTTGCATCCGTCGTGGCCTTTTCATTGACGATTGCGATTAGTCGATAACTAAGTGTATCCTCAGCGATGACTTGACCATTTGTATCGTAAATTTTCCCACGGCTTGCTGATATTACACTTTCTTTGCTATATTTCGCAGCTGCTTTTGCCGCAAGCTCTTGCCCTTCCACTTCACCTGTCGCCTGTAACATAAACATTCTTGAGAACAATAGAAAAAAGAGCCCTCCATAAAAAAATAATAATAGAAAGGCTCCCCATTGGAATCGAAATCTCTTTTTTTTCATTCTCCCGGCACTACCTTTACATTTTTCTCATTTTGAGTTAAACCGAGTTCTTTAGCTTTTTTCCATATGTTATCGTATGTAGAAAGTTCACTTACACGAACTGTCAAGTCAACATTCTTTTTAGCAATCTCTTCTGCTTCATTTTCGATTTTTTGAATGTCTATGCTTGTTGTTTGAATTGCTGCTTGCTTATTTAAAGCTAGTACTGATAATACAGCAATAATGCCAACTAAAACAATTAGCATTGTCTTTTCAAACTTCTGGTTCGTTTTTTTGCGACGGATGATAGTGGGTTGTGGGCTAGGGGGTGTTATCGGTTGTTGCACTTGTTGTTGCTGGTGCTGCCTTACACGAACTGCTGCCATTTACTCACGCCCTTTGTCGTTAATTTTCTCAACCACTCTAAGCTTTGCTGAACGAGAACGATTGTTTACTGCCAATTCTTCATCAGAAGGAACGGTCGGCTTTCTCGTGATAAGCTTTAAGGTTGGCTTCATGTCATCAGGAATCACTGGTAAATTCGGTGGTAATTCCGGTAATGATGACGCTTCCTTAAAAATAGTTTTGCATAGGCGGTCCTCCAATGAATGGAACGTAATGACACTAATGCGTCCACCTACGTTTATCATATCAATCGCATCGACTAATGAATCCTCTGCCGCGCCTAGCTCATCGTTAACAGCAATTCGTATTGCTTGGAATATGCGCTTCGCTGGATGTCCACCTTTACGGCGAGCCGCTGCTGGAATACCCTCTTTAATAAGTTCTACAAGTTGGCCGGTTGTTTCGATTGGCGCCACCTTACGTGCCTCTTCGATTTTACGAGCAACTTGCTTTGAAAACTTCTCTTCTCCATAACGGAAAAATATACGTACTAAATCTTCATATGCCCATTCATTTACGACATGAAAAGCTGTCAGTGTTGCCGTTTGATCCATGCGCATATCTAGCGGTGCATCATGGTGGTAACTAAAACCTCGTTCTGGTGTATCTAGCTGTGGTGAAGATACGCCTAAATCATATAAAACACCATCAACTTGCTCAATACCAAGCGCTAATAGCTCTTCTTTTAAATAGCGGAAATTCGAATGAACAAATGTCACACGCTCAATATATGGCGCCAATCGAATTTTTGCATTGTTAATAGCTGTCATATCTTGATCAAAGCAAATTAAACGCCCTTTTTCAGATAATTGTTGTACTAAATATTCACTGTGTCCTGCTCCGCCTAACGTACAGTCCACATACACACCATCAGGATCGATGTTCAACCCATCAACAGTTTCTTTTAATAGCACGGTTGTATGATCGAACATACCACTCGCTCCCTCCAGGCCTTAACTAAAAAATTAAAAATCAAAGCCAATCATATTTTCTGCAATTTCATTAAAGGATTGTTCCGACTCACTAAAGTAAGCCTCCCAAGCATCTTTCGCCCATATTTCAATTCGATTCGAAACTCCTAATACGATACATTCTTTCACAAGATGTGCATATTGCATAAGAGTTGAAGGAATATTAATGCGCCCCTGCTTGTCTATTTCTACTTCCGTTGCTCCAGAAAAGAAAAACCTTGCAAAAGCACGTGTATCCTTTTTGGTCATCGGTAAGCCCTTTAATTTTTCTTCGAGTTTTCGCCATTCATCCATAGGATAGCCAAATAAACAATTATCAAGTCCGCGTGTCACAACAAATGTTTCACCTAAGGCGTCACGAAATTTTGCGGGCACGATTAATCGTCCTTTTGCATCAACAGAGTGTTGATATTCTCCCATGAACATGCTATTCACCCCACTTTATTAAATAATGTACCACATCCCCCCACTTTCCTCCACTTTTTTTAAAAAAAACTTGACAATTTACCATTTAAAGTGCGAATAGACCTTTAACAAATTATTGAACCCATGCTAAATGACATAAGAAAAGAGCTATCCTTAGTAGGATAGCTCTCTATTTACTATTTGAGTCGAACATTGTTTATCAAATCAATATTGTATTAAATTGTTAATTGGGTATAAAGTTACAAACATTGGAATTATAAATAAATTAGATAGTGGTGATTGCCAATGCTATAATTTTGTTTCAGCATTTCAGTAATTAACATAGGTCCAAACTCATTGAAATATTGATAAGGATTATAAGTTCTTTCTTGGAATCCTTCATTTGGATATAACTCATTTTGTAGCGTCATAAATTTTCGAATTGTCGTTTCATGCTTGTTAAGAACTGTTTGTTCAACCTTTTGCTGTAAATACTCAAATTGCTTTAGATGATTCTCTTTATTTTTTACAAGAATTTTATCTAGTAATAGATGTTGCTCCTCTAAATAAACTTGTAGTGCATCATATTTTTCTAAAAGCTCACGTTGAATCGTCTGAATTTGACGTGTCGCCTCAGTATCTTGTACTTCAGCAATAAACTGTTCTTTAAGCTGCAACGCTTTCCCATCCCAAACTTCAGCAACATTTAAACGATATTCACGTAACAGTTGTTCTACGTGACGTGTGACAATCGTGATATGAAGACGCGGAGCAAAAATCGGCATTTGTAAGCCTAATACCGCAAACGCATCCTTCAATGTCGCCCAGTACGCAAGCTCTCCTGGTCCACCAACAAACGCTAGCACAGGCAATGTCATTTCCTGCATTAACGGACGCGTCACAACGTTATTACTTAACTGCTCAGGATGTTTTTCAGCAATTTTTAAAACTTCTTCACGAGATAGCTTGATATTAGCAGCTAGATTGACAAATTGCTGATTTTTTCTTTCTAAAAGATGTCGCTCCCCATCTTCTACATAGAATAAATTGGCCGCTTCGTTTGTTGCCAAAATAGGATTGCCATAGCCCGCACGTTCAAGCTCCACTTCTTTTGCTGTTACCACTTTAGCAATTTCTTCATTTTTATGAATGATACGGGTAAAATTCTCACGCTCATATTGACGGAATTTAAAGTCCGCTGCATCAATCATCAATAAACCTTCATCTTTAAACAATTGGTTCATAAGTTGCGCAAAGAAGTCCGTAAATGTGTCACACTTATTAAGAGTATCCACTAATTGTTTCATAAGCGTCTCAGTGAATTCTGTTTCACCCATATCTTTCGCAATCGTATTTATTAATTGTGTCATTGTTTCTTTGTTTATACTTGTTTCTGAAGCCATTGTTTTACGTCTTGAACGTTCACCGTAAACTCGTTTTTTAATAGCTTCACCACGTACTGTATACGTATGGTTAATTTCCTCTAAATCATGATCTTCACCAGCTATCCAAAAAACAGGAACAACCGGTCGCTGAAGTTTTACACTTTGCTCTTTCGCTAATGCAATGACCGAAATCGCCTTATGCACCGAGTAAAGAGGGCCTGTTAAGATACCCGCTTGTTGTCCACCGACAACTGCAACAGCACCTTGTTCTAGTTGTTGCAAATGTTCATTCGCTTTCTTTGATATACCGAGCGGCTTCATAAATTGACTTATGATAGCTGTTAATTCTTTTTGATCATACATATGCTGATCTAAATATTGTGCTCGTTTTTCAAAAGATTTATCGTTATATTCGTATTCAAAAAACTCATGGATGGCAGTATTCGGCGACCAATAATCTGCTAGCAAACGATTTTTTATGGGCGATTGGATTGACTCCAGTTTCATTTAACACAAACTCCTCTACTCACTAAATCATCTTCTTACTCTTCATAAGCAAACTTGAAATAAAATAAATCCCTTTACTGTTACCCTTAGAACGTATATTCAAAATGACATTCCCTAACAAGTTTCGGAAAGACAATAATACGATTTTTGTTAGATACTCAAACGTTGTCGTACATTGGAATTTTATTTATTTTTTTGCACATATAGAGTTATTACTAAAAAACAATATTTAATGCTATTATTTTAACGCTTATGGCTTCAACATGAAAAGAAAATGCTTAGACTACCTGTAAATATTCTATAACAGATTGAATAACACCTACTATACAAATAACAATATACGCCGTACTTAATACTAAAAATTGAAAGCGCCAAATTTTCCTAAGTAGCGATTTCACTTCAATTTCTTTTTTTGTTTGCCAATCAATATATGTAAAAATCATTGCCATCATTATCGCCAACGTTACTAATAGTGCACTAACATTGACATTCCATAGTACACCAATTGCTAGTGGTACTGAAAAAAACAAACACAATGTTGTCACGTCCGATGCCATACCAAAAGCATGAGTGCCTCGAATTTTAACCTTTCGACTAATTAAATAGACAATCACAAAAAGGACGATTGGACAAAAAATAATGATACTTATAACAATATGTAAAAAATCTTTCAACGTCTTTCACCGCTCTCCTCTATCGCAAGTACTTGGTGATATAAAGTACGTAAAGTAGGCAAATTATGACCATTTGCTAGAGCTTTTTCTAGTATTACTCCTACAATCGTGTCAATTTCACTTTTTCTCCCCTGTATCCGATCCGCTAGCATAGATGATGTATTATTTGCTGTTTTTTGACATAAGTCTATCACCTTGAAAAAAGGTATAGCTTGTTCTATACCTTCATAAGCATCCGTTAATTCTTGATAGATAGTTTGCATTAACAAAAACGCTTGTTTAGTCGTTACTAATTCTCCATTCTTCACTTGCAATATAGCCGTTAATGGATTAATCAAGCAGTTGAATACGGCTTTCTCAAATAACATTTGTTCAGCATTAGCAACCAATTCAACTGGGTATAGGGAATTTCTTACTTGTAACAAATCGTTAAACGCAGCACTATTCCCTCGCTCTATCGCAATTTTGCAAACTCCTACACCTCTATGTTGCACAGTTGACTGATTTATCATTTGAGCACCGAATGACACAGAACAAAAGGCAATATTTTTTTGTGGCAAACGTAGTGCTTCGTCAAAATGCGCTAAACCATTTTGCATAAACAACAACGATACTGTACTAGGTAACGCAGATAATTGTTCGTAAAGTTCTTGTAATTGACCGTATTTAACAGCAATTACAACTAAATCTTGCTGTGGCAGCTCCACTAATTTCGTAGTTGAAGCAATTTTTTGTACAGTTTTCGTTCCATCAACATTCACGCGTGTTAAATATTTCTTATTAAGTTCATCTACTTGTCCCTGTCTTCTTGCAACCAACGTTACAGACATACCAGACTCAGCCAAAAAACTTGCCGTCAACTGACCTACAGCCCCTGCACCAATAATCGCTACATCCACAATCCATCACACCTCCCTCATTCACAACGGACGATCTAACATAAGAGAACGCCCTCCTAAACAGTTCTATCGCCAATTCAACCGTCAATCATTTTTACGCCTTTTCTACAGAAGGAGGTGCCTTAGAAATCGTTCTAAGGCACCTCTTATGCAGGTTAATTTTATTATACAGGATTGACTAAGCGTTTACGATAATAATCGAGCTTCTACGGGCAGTTAATCTCACACCTCCCCCCTTTGTTTTTACTGTATGTTTAGGTGTGAGGTTTGTACTTGCCGCTTCGCTTTCGGTACAGATAAATGGCTGCCCGTTAATAACTGTTGAAACACTTAGCGCAGCATGCAGCATTATGTTTTCGTTCAAGTTTACATTTTTTCTAAGTAACTTACTCTTCAATACTTTTACCTTTCGTCAGCTTCCTTATTTTAATCTTTCATTAAAGAATATCCTTGCTGCAACCATTTCACTAGTTTATCGTGCTCATTTTGTAATTCACGGTGCCTTACTTCGAGACTTTGATAGGCCTCTGTTAATTCATCAAAACTCGTTAACGCCAATTTCAAATGGCTTCGCATAGATTGTTGTGGCTGATTCCGCACAGCTAGTAGTGACTGACTATATTGACTACGTAATGTTTTATTCCAACGGAAACCACAGGCTTGTTTTGTACGACCTAATTCAGTAGCAGCCATTTCAAAAGCTTCTAACTGCGTTTTGCCATTTTGCACATTATGCAACACAATTTCTGCTAATCTTTCATCGTCTTCCTTCGTCCATTGATCTTTTCTTTTTTTCAATTCCATAATCTATCACCCTCGCATTTTTTACTACTATATGCATGAGCGAGCAAAATAGAATCATGGAATTCAAAAAGACAGTGATTATGTTTTGCTATAATCACTGCCGTTATACATTATTTATTGTTTTTCTTTGTTAGGAAATTAGCAACTGCCTCGTGGTGAGCTTCACTTTCCCACAATTTCGCACATGTACGAACTTCCTCCATAACACGTTCATACATATTACGCTCACGCCACTTACGAAGCTCAATTTCTTTATAAGCCTTATGAACAGAAGGATGAATTTTACGCATATGTTCGATAAAATCATTCAACGCCGCTTCTTTTGAACCTTCAAAAACACGCATCGCCCAGCCAATTTCATATAGTAATTCCGCTGGATAAGGCTTCGCATCGACTAGCATCTTCATCGCACGATCATGACGAAGTCCTCGTTCGAATAAGTATGTACCGCCTCCCCATCCGCTCGTAATTGCTAATGTCCCCTGTATAAAACCACACTTCGCATGACTTGCCACTAGACGAAAATCACAAGCTGTTGCAATTTCACAGCCTCCCCCAACCGCTGTTCCGTTAATCAACGCAATCGTTGGTACAGGCAATGTTGCCAGGTCATATAATATTTTACCCATCTTACCTAACATCCCGAACGCCTCATCCTCTGTTTCGAGCGAATGAAACTCAGATAAATCGCCTCCTGAGCAAAATGATTTATCCCCCGCACCCGTCACGACTAAAAAACGTACATCATCATGATTTCGAATATATGTAATGACTTCTTGGAGCCCATTCATAACCTCATCATTAACCGCATTCCGTTTTTCTTCTCGATTAATCGTAAACGTCATAATACCTTCTTTGTTATCAATTATGTAAGCCATACTAATTCCCCCTTTGTCCAGATGGATAAATTGTATCATACAATTATTATAGTACTATATATCTTTTTGTTATTGGCGAAAGATTCCGTCTTTTTAAGCCAACAAAAAGGCTAGTAAAGAGCCATGGTCTCTCTACTAGCCTTTTAAGTGAGCAAACACTGTATTATTTGCTTACTACTTCTTTACCTTTGTATTGTCCGCAAGCTTTGCAAACACGGTGTGATAATTTTGCTTCCCCACAGTTTGGGCAAGCTACCATACCAGGTACAGATAGTTTGAAATGCGTACGACGCTTTCTTTTTGCAGTTTTAGAAGTTCTTCTAAATGGTACAGCCATTGATGGCACCTCCTTACAGATCGTCTATTCGTCTGTTTGATCAAAATACTTAGCTAAATTAGCTAGTCTTGGATCCACTTTTTGTGTGTCAGCTTTTTTGTGTAGTTCAACGTCTTCATCTGTTGCGTAAGACCAGTTTTTACCACCTTGCACTTGTCCTTCGGTATTCTCCTTGAACACTTGCAAAGGTATTTCAAGAAGCACTAACTCCTCGATAACCGGCTTCATGTCGATTACTTCACCATCAATATAGTGAATTTCTCCGTCATCTTCCCCTTGTTTATCCTCGTCAATCCAGCTGAAAACTTCAACTGTCTCAACTTCGATAGGAAACTCAACATCTTCCCACGTGCGTGCACATGGTAGTGTTAACGTCGCTGTCACAGTTAGCTGACATGTCATTTGCGATGCACCGAAAGTACATAGCCCTTTTACATGAACGGGCGAAATTGCTCGAATATCCTGGTTTCGCTCCATCACCTCGTCCAACTGGACATAGGCATCGATTGGCATCCCGTTTTGGCGGTATTTAGATAATTGATGAATTGACCATTTCATTCGTTTAATCACCTCGAGACAACAATGTTGATTATATAATGTGTAAAAATAGATGTCAAGATAATTTCTTGTCACCACAATAAAACCCACCTATAATTATATATTATAATAAGTGAATTTGCTCCAAATCGTTCTATAAATAAGCAAAATGCTCCAAATTTACAAGAACGAGAAGCAAATGATATTGATAAAGGGGGGCTTAAATTTGCAAGCAGTCGGAATAGTTGTTGAATACAATCCTTTTCACAACGGACATGCCTATCATTTGGAACAGGCAAAAAAAGTAGCACAAGCGGATATTGTCATCGCCATCATGAGCGGGGATTTTTTGCAGCGTGGTGAACCAGCCATGGTCGATAAATGGACACGTACAAAAATGGCTCTAGCAGGTGGTGTTGATATAGTCATTGAGCTACCCTACATTTATAGTACCGCACCTGCAACTGATTTCGCAAAAGGAGCGATTTCCTTACTATCTGCAATCGGTTGCGATTCTTTTGCCTTTGGAAGCGAAGATGGTTCCATTCAACCCTTTATGAATACGTTTCAGCTCATTAATAGTCATCGCACTGAATATAACGTTCTTATTAAAGAAAGCCTTAAAACGGGTGCAAGCTATCCTAAAAGTCTACATTACGCCTATGAACAGCTTTCTCAAAAGTTCCCTGCTACATACATTGATTTGGGACAACCAAACAATATACTTGGTTTTCATTATATTGAGGCTGCCAAGGCGCTAGGTAGTAACATTAAGCCTTTAACGATCCCTCGCATTGTTGCAGGTTACCATGACGCTTTACAAGAAGGTGCATCCATTGCTAGTGCCACAGGAATACGCAAGGCTCTAGCAACAACCAACGCGCTACAAAGTGTGGAAGATTTTCTCCCTAAAGCATCGTTTGATTATTTAGCTGATTGGCACGAAAAATATAGTAAATTTGCAAGTTGGGAAACTTTTTGGCCGTTTTTACAGTTTACACTTATTCGTCACACACCTAATGAACTTACGCGCTATGCTGAAGTAACAGAAGGCATTGAGAACGCTCTTATTAAAGCAGCGAAAACAAGTCATTCATTCAGTAGTTTTATGGAGAAAATCAAATCTAAGCGCTATACTTGGACAAGACTTCAACGTATGCTCACACACATTTATACCGGGTTTACAAAGGAACAGTTGCAAAGCTTTGAAGCCCCATCCAGTATACGCTTACTAGGTATGAGTAAGAAGGGACAAGCCTATTTAGGGATGCATAAAAAAGATATACCTTTACCTTTAATCAGTCGTGTTGCAGCTATGGATGATGCAATGCTTGCTGTAGATATTCATGCAGCAGAGGTATACAATTTAAGTATAGAACATGGAACAAAAGAGCAAAGTCTTCCTAAAGATTATCAAACACCGCCGATTCGGTTTTAAGTAATGAAAAAGGATGCCAGAAATTCTTCTAGCATCCTTTTATGTTGTTGACAAACAAAATGGTCAAGAAATGTCGTGGCGCTTTAAATGAGGGTGATTTCCATTCCAAGCTACTTGCTTTGTCGCTGACGCTTCGCTTTCGCGCAGAGCAGAGCTTCCTGTGAGCGAGCGCTCCGCCGCTTACGTTGCTGCCGCTTTGCTTTCCCACGGGAGTCGAGTAGCCTTCCATTCCAATCAATGATAGCGCAGTACTTTTCATTTATACAATTAAGAATGAACCCATAATCAATAGAATAGAGAATGTTATTGTACATCTGCTGCACAAACATTTTGCATACTATCACTATAAATTAAAGAGTGAAATGCTAAAAGACACTTACTAATAAATTGATTGGAGGCGAGACTGGGCAACATAATAAAGTAAAAGGATTCACTCACAGTTTTGTGTGTGAATCCTTTTTGTTCTTCTAAAGGTGGATGTCGATAAAAATTAAAAGTTAGGTGATAAAACGTGAAAGTTGGTAGATAAAATTTAAAAGTTGGTAGATAAAACGTGAAAGTTGGTAGATAAAATTTAAAAGTTGGGCGATAATTCCTGAAAAGGTCCCGCTCAAACTAAAGAGTTGGATGTCATTTTGTTAAAACGTAAAAGCGGCTCATCGGACGCCCCCAGGAAGCTTTGCTCTGTGCGAAAGCGTAGCGTCAGCAACAAAGCGCCCAGTCGGAACGGAAATCAACCCTACGCTACAGAAAAAACTTTATTTCGGCTGTAACTGTTTTAAATATGCGATTGCATCGTCAACCGTTTTAACCGGAACTATTTTCATTTTTGTTTCAATATCTTTAGCAGTCTTTACTGCTGTAGCATAATTAGATTCCAGGTCAGGATATTTAGCTTTCATTTCTGGAGTAATTTCATCATCTGGTGCAAAAAAGATTTCCATACCATCACGATCAGCAGCAATGACTTTATAGTCTATTCCACCGATTCTTCCAACAGAGCCATCAACCAGCATTTCCCCTGTCCCCGCAATAGCATAGCCTTTCGTTAAATCTTCATCGAGAAGTTGGTCCAAAATTTCTAAAGTAAACATTAGTCCAGCAGACGGACCTCCAATATCCTCGGTTTTCATAGACACATTTGGATTTGTTTCAATAGATTTACTTTCAGTATAAGTAATACCTAAACCAGCTCTTTTCTCTTCTGATTTAGGGATTTCCTTTAATGTAATCGTTACCTCTTGTTCTTTTTTATTACGTATAAATTTAATTGTCACTTTATCTCCAAGTTGCTTTGGCTTTAAAAGATCTACAAGCATTTGTTGGTTTGTAATTTTTTGTCCGTCAACTTCAATAATTTTATCACCAGCTTTTAATAAATTATCCGAAGCACCGCCATCAAGGACATTTAATACAAAAACACCGTTAAAAAGAATTTTTGTTTGCATACCAGCTCTCTGAAAAGCTACATACTTTGCATTAAATTGAGAATCAGACATTAATTTAAGCTGTCGGACATTATATTCCTCTTCATCCTCCAATGGATTTCGAACTTGGGCAATATCCATTAGTTTTTGATATTTTTGAGTTTTCGCCCACAGATATGAAAAAGGCGTAGCTTGCTGCATAGCCACCGTCATTAAACTCATGGAACCTTTATCATCGGTGTGGTTATTGTCCACGTTAACAAATTTACTGACATCATAAGCACTTCCTGGCTTCATGATATAAGCGTCTAGTCGGTATAACATTAAAAAACAAATCACGACTAATAACACTGCATAAATACTAATTTTTTTCTTCATTAGAAAAAACCTCCTAGGACGCTCGCAAAACCATACGTTCATGTTTTTGCCTTTTTTACATATATTGATTTTAGCATTTGCCTATGTGAATGACAAAAAGTTGAAACGAGATGATAACATGTATGCGATAATTCAAATAGCGATTTGCATAGTTCTTATTCTATTACTCTTGTTATTCCCACAAACTGCTCATAACGGTACTGATTTAGGTTTAAATCTTTTTATGGAGGCCCTTTTCCCGTATTTATTACCTTACCTTATTTTAACGCAATGGCTTCTCCGTTTAACGGCTCCTATGCGAACGAAAACAAAAAGAGCTTCTTTATACGTACAAGCCTACATTATCAGTGCGCTCGGGGGATATCCATCTGGAGCAACAACCATTGTTTACTTAAAAAACAGTGGGCAACTACATCCTAAAGAAGCAAATTTTTTATTAGCCGTATGTCACGCACCAAGTCCTCTTTTCGTGCTAGGCTTTGTAAGCCTTGATTTATTACACAGTAATACGTTCGGATGGAAGTTTTTATGTTTACTACATAGTTTTAATATTTGTTGTTTAATAACTGGTTACTTCTTATTTCGTAAAACGGATCCTCCTAGCATCTCCATCCACAATACACCTTTGCATACAGCACCATTTTCTGAAAGCATTAAAGAAACAGCACCGACAATACTATTAGTTGGAACTACAATAATTTTTTTCACTACCATCCAGACGATTGTCCAGCAAGGCTTAGATTCACTGCTACCTAAACTACCCTATACAGCTGAGCTTTCCATAGCTGCAATTCTTGAAGTTACAAATGGTCTTAAAATGACTGTCTCAGCTTTTCCAAATCTCACCTATTTACCATTGCTAGTTGTAATGTTGTTAACCATGCAAAGCATAAGCATTCACTTACAAATTTTTGTTATTGCGAAATCAGCCAAGCTTTCCGTTCGACCATATCTAAAATTCCGCCTACTTAGCATAATCATTGTACCCACTATTTATGCTCTTTTTTTCTTAAAATAAATAATCATCTGCCTCCTCATTGTTAGCGTAAAGTTGAGATGATGTGTTTTTTAGATTGGCGTAAAGACTGGACTTAGGAGCAAGACAACAGAGGAATTCAATTATTTTTCTACTATACTAAATTTTATCAATTATAACAGTAAATAACAGCATAAAATATTATGATAGTTCCTAAATCCATCTTTTTATCAAAAAAAAAGGAGATGTCTTAAAAATAAGACATCCCCCTGTTTTGATTTATTTATTAAAACCATACTTTTCTTTCAAAGCTTCTACAACACAAGCAGGAACAAGCTCGTTAACATCACTACCGTATTTCGCAACCTCTTTGACAATGCTTGAGCTTAAGAATGAATATTGATTTTTTGTCATGATGAAAAACGTTTCAATGGTTTCATCAAGAAAACGGTTCATCGAAGTAATTTGCATTTCGTATTCAAAATCCGAAACAGCACGTAAGCCACGAACAATCGCTTTTGCTTTTTTTTCCTTAGCATAGTCTATTAATAGCCCCGATGAACTTTCAATACGTACATTAGGCAACGTTTTAGTAACTTCTGCCATTAAAGCCATGCGCTCTTCTACTGAAAATAACGGTTGCTTGGATGAATTATTTAAAACAGCAACATAAACTGTGTCAAATACATCTGCCGCCCGTTTAATAATATCTAAGTGACCAAATGTCACCGGATCAAAACTTCCAGGAACTACAGCAATCTTCTCTGACAACTTATTCTCCCTCTTCCTCTGTACAACGATCAATTTCGCCTTGGCTTAATTGTAGCTGTCGCTTTGCTTTCGCTACAGCAAACATGTGTTGATGACGCTTCGTTTACACTCCACTTTCGCACAGATAAACTGAAATAATCGTTCCACCATATGTTTCTTGTCTTTTTAATACAAAGTCCCCAAATCTCTGTGGTAATTCTACTTCTTTTGCATGCTCACATAAAATAATGCCATCATGTTGAATTTTATCATTGTCGACAAGAATCTGCACTAAGTCATAATATTCTTTGAGATGATATGGTGGATCTAAAAATACTAATTTAAACGTTATATCACGTTTTAATAACGCTTTCACAGCACGTTTCGCATCTATACGAAATAGCTCAGAACAATCCTCGTAACGACATTTTTTTATGTTTTCCTGTAGCACTTGGAACGCCTTTGCATCCTTTTCGATAAAAACTGCGTGCTCAGCCCCTCTACTTAAAGATTCGATACCTAAGCCACCGCTCCCTGCAAATAAATCGAGCGCTATACCGCCATCAAAGAATGGACCAATAATATTAAATATGGATTCCTTTACTTTATCTGTTGTTGGTCTCGTTGTATTCCCTGCAATCGCCTTTAATGGCATCCCTTTACGTTCTCCTGCTACAACTCTCATAGGCAAATCACCGTACTTTCTTATTCCATATATCAATTTCGCCTTGGCGTAATTGTTGTTGTTGCTGTCGCTTTGCTTTCGCACAGACAAAACATCGTTGCAATCGCTTCACTCTCGCTACAAAAAAAACATGCTAAATGAAGATAAAAGCATTTTTGCAGCGAAAGACGAACCTCCGCTGCAAAAAAAATTTATTTTTGTTCTTGTTCTTGCGTTAACATCTTGATATTAATACGACCATCACTTTTTTGTAATTCTACTAAAAATAATCGTTGTAGCCAAGCTTCTTCAACATAATAATTATTGGCAATTTTAATAATCGGTTCTGAAATAGTAGAATATCTACGTTGATTAAATACATAAAACCCTGGTTCTTTCGGGAATCGGAAAGTACGATTATCACCATTGATATAATATCCATTTTCACCTTCACCAGCAGTATAGCCTAGATAAGGCAACAATGTATCAGCAGAATATAATACTTGTCCTTCACGAAGAATTACATGAACATTTTCTCTCAAAACGTCATTAACGTAAACACTTCGATCATCCTCAAATAATAGTGGATATGTGCCATTTTCTTGAGCCGCATTCAACTTAAAATATGATGTTTTTGCATCTAACACTTCGGATAAAAGATCGTCCATTGATGCAGGGGAGATCGGCTCTTCCCCAAGTTTATTCAAAGCTTCTAGCCATGCTGACTCTTGATTAGCTGTCATATACTCTTTTAACGTTTTCACGATTTCTTTTGCTTTATCTGAACCAATCGTATCCTTCACTAAATAGGATGCCACAACTTCCGACAACCATGTTGGTGAATCTTCAAACTTATATTGAGACTTTATTTGTGATAGTATAACTTCTTGTTCAATAGCTTGTTCAGTTAGCTCCGGCAAAAATAAAAGTCGATCATCATGTTCTTTCACTGGATTCTTTTCTTGAATAATAGCAATGTGTTGATCATTCAAAAACTTTAAATTTTCCAATGATTTCAAGAAATCCTTCGAAATAGCTTCCGGGGCATAAATAGATAGTACAGGGGTTTGCTCTTGTACTTTTAAATTACCCGTTTGCCAATAAATATCACGAACTGTACCATATCCACTAAACATTGTATAGTTAACAAGTGATAGTTTTTGCTGACCTACTAAAGGCAAGCCCGTTATCCACTGACCAACAATTTTACTATCAGTTGAAATATGTACAACAGAATAAGATGCTTCACCATTCGTTAATGTGGCGAAAACATTTTGGATGAGCATTTTATCTTTTAAGCCACCCTTAATTGGAATTATGTATGAAACAGATTGTGATTTAGTCTCTCCTTTTTTAAAATGCGAGACTTCTTTTGATAAGCGATCACAGCTTTTTTCGTTATCAATAAAGCAACTTGGATTTACCGCATTTTCTGGCCACTTTATTTTCACTTTTTGGTTTGGTAAATTTTTAAAATGTTGACGAATATCCAAGCTATTTTCACGATAGACAATTTCTATCTCTTGAGAATAATGGAATTCACCATCGCCAGTTTCTAAGTCAGACGAATAAGCATGGTACTGGAAAAATATCGTTCCGGTAATAATTAGTGCTAGAATAGAAAAAAAACTCATTGCAAATTTCATGTGCTTGACCTCCCGCAGCATGATACTATGTGTATTGGAAAGGATGTGCAATTATTATGCCACAACAATTTATAGAATTAGGTGAGGGCTATGGTGATGTTTATGAGCTACTTGAAATAGTGAGAACCAATCAAGATCGCTTCCACCAAGCCTTTATACTAACATCCACTAAAGAAGAAAAAAAGGTTGCCTCTTTAGCAGTTGCTTTAAAACCAGTCGGTGAAAGTAAATTCATGCCGATTTATATTTGTCGAGAAGGCATCCCTTATCATGAAGAGCAGCCTTCACAGCGACAAAAAATATTTGAAGAAAGTATTAAACGACTAGATAGAAAAGCGGTTGTTGTAGAAATAAAGCACTCTTCTATATTTTCGGAATCAAAACTATTTTATCAATACTTAATCGGAATAATGAGACTTCATCACTATATCCCAGCATTAACTTAATATTATAGACCTGCTTTATAGTCATATTCTTTCGCTTTATCTGGTTTAGCATTTTCAAACTCAGTTTTAACAAATGGACGATAAGACTTTACAACGTCTTTCACGAATGGAAGGCGTTGAAGTTTTGTTGTCATTGATTCAATTTCCTCTCGCTCGCAATAAAGCAATACATATTTTTGCCTCCGAGAAATATAAAGAACATGACCATATTTTCGAAGAGACTTCGCATGTTTTAATTGATGGACGTAAACGATTAGTCCTTGTCGTTCGTTCATATAGTATTCCCCTCATTTCTTACATAAAAGAATACCATAGACCGGAAAATGATAGCAACAGAGTTTAGCTGACAGAACGCTCAATTTTCCGTTATAATGGAAAAGCATACAACGTTGACTAAGAGTTTTACATTCACTTATGCAAGTTATAGAGTACTAGTTTTTTGTTTACTCACTGAAAATTAAAAAGTGAAATTGCCAGTACTATTTATATTAATTTAATTGTTAAGGAGGACGAAAATGGGTAAGAAAACAAAGATTGCGCTTGCAATAGCAGCGGCAAGTGCAGCTGCATGGGCAGGTAGTAAAGCTATTTCTAAACCTCAACAACGAGAAGGTAAACAGGCATTACAATTTGATCACCCAATTATTCTCGCACATCGTGGCGGTGCTCATTTAGCACCTGAGCATACTATGCCTGCTTTTGAAAAAGCCGCACAGTTAGGTGTTGAGGGTTTTGAAATAGATATTCGCTTAACTAAAGATGAGGAAATTATCGTTTTCCATGATGATACTGTTGATCGTACGACAGATGGTTATGGACTTGTTGCAGATATGACTTTAGCAGAAATAAATGCATTAAACCACGGTTATCAATTTGAAGATTTGGATGGAGAATTTCCTTATCGAGATGAAAAAATAGATGTTGTCACATTACGTGAACTATTAGAAACTTATCCAAACATGTTGGTAAATATTGATATTAAAGATGCCCCAGATACGTATGAAGGAAGTTTAATGCCTTCTAAACTATGGCGTTTAATTGAAGAGCTTGGTGCTGAGAATCGAGTAGTTGTCACAAGCTTTCACGGTGAACAGATAGATCGTTTTAATTTATATGCGCAAAATCAAGTAGCACTCGGTGCAGGTGAATCAGATGTTCGTAAAGCATTCGCTTCTTTCTCAAGCCAGTTCGGACATTTATATCATCCAAAGGTAGATGTATTCCAAATACCACCTAAATCAGGAGTCATTACATTAGAATCTCCTAAGTTTATCCAGTTTTTAAACAATTTAAACATCCCTGTTCATTATTGGACTATCAACGACGTAACAACAATGAATAAATTAATTCACAACGGCGCAAAAGGTATTATTACAGATCGACCTGATATTGCTGTAGAATTACTACAAAAATAAGAACTATGGACCGCCTCCCCCCATTTTAATTAGGTAAGCGCCGCATTCTAACACCCTTGCCTTTTGTTTTATCAATTTGAGTAAAAATTGTTCTATTTGAACAAACTCGTATCTACATGTTATAATTCTTAGTGAAGATGTATATAAAAAATATAAGACCATTCAGTGTGTCAGCACCAAATGGTCTTAGTAACAAGATGAATCGCTTCAAAGGCGATTTGCAAAGTGATCAAGTAAACCGACTCACATGCTTCGGAGGGCAAGGGCGGTTTACTTTTTTTGTGTAAAAGTAAATGACAATGCAAGTACTGACACTATAAGAATTGCAAAATTTATAGTGATCGCCATTGCTTCGAAAATAGTCATTGGCATCAACTCCTTTCCCTTCAATCACTTGAAGAAAATAGGTGAAAATTTGATTGCCAACCGCCCATGAAACCTCTATCTAGTTACCTCTTAATTATAATATAAGAAGAAATCGTTTTTCTGAACATATTTAACTATCCCGCTTAATCTACTTTAATCATTGAGAATTAACAACTATGCTATAATTCTTACTTGAAGGCTAAGAGTGTTTCCAGAACTTCAAAATTTACGATAGCCGTATCTAAATCCTCGAATCACAAATTAGGCCAAGACAGCCGACTAACTCTCTTGTTTCAAAGGTTGTTTTACTGTCATTTATGTCAACGCTAATAAAAGTATTGCTTCATTTTTGATATTGATGGCTTAATTATTCCAACAACTGTTTCTACTTCTTTGTGTTCAATCTCTTTTTTGTATTCAGTCAAGATTTGGCCACATACTGTTTACCAGTAGCCGTCATGGAAATCGTACATGACTTGATCATATGGTCTTGTAGTATTTCTCTAGCTGACGCTTTGCTTTCACTACATAAAACCTTTGTAGCTGACGTTTCACTTACGCTACAGAAACCCCTTGTACCTGTCGCTTTGCTTTCGGTACAGAAACCCCTTGCTGAAAGAAGGTAAAAAAAGACTGTATAAAAACCCCTTCGAGTTTGTATACAGTCTATGAAAAAGTATTACCTTGTTTATGCAGAACAAGAGCAAGAACCGCCTGAGCCACATCCTCCACCACATGAAGAACCTGCTGCAAAAAACGGATTACTTACAGGAACTTTTACCGCTTCTGAAACAGTTTTCCCTATAAGTAAGCTTATTTGATCAAGCAAATCTTGAAAATCATTCTCAGCAATTTTCAAAGCCGAAACCTTTTCATCTAAATCGAGCGCGCGCTTTTGCTGACGAATCGATTTCATAATTGTATGATAGTCCGGATGATATTTTCCGAAACGTTGTACATCTTCGTACTGCTCTTTCATGCGATTAAATGCGTAAATAGCTTCAACTATTTGGACATCGCTGTACACAGCATCATACGCTTGCTGCAGCGTTTTCGCAGGCTCAGAGGAAAGAATCATCTCACAAAGCGCATCGGCCTCATCCAAAATGATTGCCCAGTCAGAGGTCATCATCATATTTAATTCCCCCAATCTCTTTCCCATCATAACAGATTTTATGGTAATTTTACATTATTGATAATTTTTAATGAAGGAGTTTTTTAATTGGTACCATCATCTAAAGGACAACTAGAACAATTACTAGCAGAGATTTTACAACATAGTACAGCTGAAGATGAGGAAGTATTATTACATTTATTGTCTGGTCTTCGCGATAAACAGGAAGGGATTCATCGACGTTATATTAATGCTGCCTTACACATGGTTGGCAAATTTGAGACTGAAGTTAGTGAAGTTCGTATTCCCATTACACCCGTCATCCATAATACCATTAAGGTACCTCACGGTGGGATTATTGCAACAATTGCAGATGCAGCGATGGGAGGACTTGCTTCGCGTTCGGTACCAGAAGGCTACAATGTTGTCACAACAAATATGAATATCTCTTATATTGCTACTACGACTAACAAGGAACTAATCGCTCGTGGACGTTTCGTACATAAAGGGCGTCAGACACTTGTGATGGAATGTGATATCGAGGATGAGACTGGACGAAAACTTGCTATTGCGACTGGTTCTTTCTTTGTCATTCAACGACGTCCTCAGACATAAGATTTAAAAAGTAATCTCGAATACATTGTTGATCGGAAAAAGGGAATTTTTGATTTTTTATTTGTTGGGTCTGTTCATGCCCTTTTCCGGCAACAAGTACAATATCACCTTTTTCTGCCTTTGCTAATGCTTGATGAATAGCAACTTTTCGATCTAGATAGATTTCATAATATTGCTGCTCAGTAAAACCAGCAACAATACTTTCATTAATTAAAATAGGGTCTTCATCACGTGGATTATCAGTTGTTAAAAAAATGACATCCGCATACTTACTAGCTACTGCTCCCATCGCAAAACGTTTCGCCTTATCTCGATTTCCCCCACAGCTAAATACAAGATAAAGGGTTTTCGAGCGATCAAAAGTTTGCAAAACAGCCTGCAATGCCTCTGCAGTATGTGCGTAATCTACGAACACATCAATGCCAAATGGATTGTCTATTTTCTCAAGTCTTCCTTCTGGTAGCCTTAACAACCACATATGCTCTGCTATCTCTTCAATTGAGAAGCCTAGACGCCATAAAGTCATTAACGCAGCTACAGCATTTTGCACATGATATTTACCGATAAAAGGGATTTCTACAATATGCTCACTCGATGACGTTTGTAAACAAAGTACCGTTTTTCCAATTGATTCACTGACAATTTGGATATGTAAATCATTATGATTATCAAAGCCAAATGAGCAGGATTTTTTCTTATCATAAATACCGACGGAACGACAAAAATTATCATCTCCATTTAGCACTAGCTTTTTCGATAAATCTGCCAACCTTTTTTTCGCACGCTTATACGCCTCAAGTCCTCCGTGATCTTCTAAATGATCCTCCGATAAATTTAAAAAAACGCCACAATCGATATCACAATGATCAAGTCTATGTTGCTGTAATCCCATTGATGAAGCTTCTAAAACAACATGTGTAACACCATTTCGTACACATTGCTTTAAAATCGGATGCAACTCTTTTGCCTGTAATGTAGTTAATTGCTCATACACTGTTTGTTGTTTCTGTTCATTGATGAAAAATCCTACAGTTCCAATAACTGCAACGTTTTTATGTAGCGCTCTTAGCAATTGGCTCACAAAATGACTCACTGTTGTTTTACCATTTGTACCTGTAATCGCAATGACGGTTAATGCTTCTGCTGGAAAGGCTGAAAGCTTTGCACTCGCATACGATAAAAATAGGGATGTATTCGGAACCCAAACAAAAGGAATATTTTGATCGGTAATAGGTAGTGAAATACTTTCCTCTGATACTATAGCGGCTGCACCTCGAGCTAATGCTTCTTTGACAAAACGACTTCCCGATGTTTTTTTACCCTTACGTACAATAAAAATATCCCCAGGTTTTATTGCCTGAGCATAATCCTCAACGCCTGTAATATTTGTGCGAATCGATCCTCCGGTTACGCTACATGGCCAGTCTTTTAATAGCTCAGCTAATTGCAAGTTTCATTCCCCCTTTCGGTTCTCTATCATATGACGGCATATGTACCGGTGTGACGAAAAATGTAGGCGCTTATCTTTTTCGTCTAAAAATAAAAAAAACTGAAGATAAACTTGATTTTGCCAAGTTTATCTTCAGTCTTAAATTTCTATTTATGGTGATGATTCATCAATATTTTCTACTGGTTCCTCAGAGACTTTATTCTCACTATCCTGCCCCTGAGAAGAAGAATCTAAAAATATTTGCGTATAATAGTTTAAAAATACTCCAGATCCCACTGTCGTATATTTATCATTTAAAATGACATTTCGATGCTCAGTTGAATTAAGCCAGCCATGCATTGCTTCGATTGCATCAAAATAATCAGTCGCAAGATTTTCATTCGCCTCACTATATTCGATTCTCTGTGTTTCTAATCTCTTTTTTAAATCTCCATTTGTTGGTGATTCATGAGCAAGGAAATTGTGAACCTTCATATCTTCACTATGCATTTTTGCAACTTCTTCTAATGATTCATCAATAGTTAATGGAGTTAAATCATGTTGAACTCTTGTTACATTTATTAAATCGTCAAGCTGTTTAGCACTTGCTGCATTAATTTCCTGCTGTAAAAACGAAGATGGTGGTGTAGGTATAACTAGCTCGCCTTGATAAGTCATTTCATAAGGTTGATGAAGAACAAGCGTTTTACTATTAGTAAAGCGTATTCCTTGTAGCTCACCCGTTTCCCTATCTATATAAAGTTGTGCAAAAAGCCCATCGAATTTTACAAGCAATCGTGTCTGCATATCTTCTTCACTCATTGAGAAAACGAAAATATTTTTACCGACATTCGCAGTTACTTCATAATCAATGATTGTCATTCGGTATATATCATCGCGCTTCTGACCAACCTTAAAAGGGTAAGCATCTAAATCTTTACCTGCAATGTAAACTTGTGTCACAACATTATTTTCAACGCCTACCATGAAAAATGTAGAAGTATTTGTATTATAAATCCACCAATCGTAACCAAAGGATGATGGTTCCTTTCGTACTGGTTTACCATATTTCTCTAAAACAACCTTTGCTCCTTGACCGATTAATGTCGACATCCCGCTTTTAGGACGTGTTGTTGCCCCCATTTCAGGCTGCTTTAATTCGGTTTTGGGAATAATATTTGAATTGGCATTCGGGCCTTTTAGTGGCTCATTTTCACGTGGTGTATTAAAAAATATAAAGCCAATCAACGCAATTGCAGCACATGCCATAAAAATGCGAAATAAAGCTTTCATACATGACTCCTTCTTATCACATTATTCTAAGTTATTATATCAATTGTAAATGGGTTGACACAATGTTGTCATTGCAACAATGTCGAATATGCTCTATTATAAAAATGAGCGTATACTTTGGTACGAGAACCTAAAGGAGGATTATAGATGTATTTTGAAAATACTAACCTTGAAAATTTAACAGCTGATCAAGAACTTATTGTAAGCATCATGAAAAACAATGGTTTAGAATGTGATGGCGGCTGGGATTACGAGCGTATGACATTTGATAAGCGTTTCGATACTCGTGAGGGACGTTATTACCTACGTGTATTCGCATATGCAAAATCAGGTGATGTTGGTGCACACGATGCAATCCTAACATTAATGAAACCAGCACTTGGTAAGTACTACTATCCACACGGCGTTGAGTATGGCGATGATGAAGTTTACCCAGCTCATCTTGTAAAAAAATGTGAAGAAATCTTAAAAAAGGTTAAATTAGACTTACAAGCTTTTGAAATTCATGCATAATTTTAGATAGTTATTTCACGGTGCATACATGTCGATTACACATCGAAATCATTTTATTATTTATCAGGCAACAGCAAATTGGCAACAGGCATGCAGTGCAATAGCTAAATCTGAAAAGACTGGTAGTCCAGTCTTTTTTATTTTGAGTAAAAATTTAATTTCTTCTCATACTAACTATATCTTTTACATGATGTAGGTGAGATGATTGTTACAATTTTTCAAACACCCCTTTTTTCGCCATCCGATCATCGTTATAGCTGTCGGAATTGCAATTCTCTGGTTTATATCCCTATCATTACCCATACTGCTTGCCTACGTAACTGCATTATTATTGGAACCAGTCATCATACGAATTAGTAAACGGTTCCGAAAAAAACGCAAAATAGTCGCATCCATTTTTTTTATATTCTTTTCAAGTATGACATTACTATTATGTATTCTCATTATATTTATAAGCTGGAGACAATTTTCAACATTTATCATTCATATTCCAGAGTACCTCAATCAGCTATCAGCTCTATGGATTGAAATACAATCCAAGCTTTCCAACTATACTTATCATTTGCCCTTAGATCTTGTTATACAAATTCAACTTATGATAGCACGAGCTCTATCTTCAATCGAGAAATATGCTTTTTCTTTAACAAATGTGAATGTTTGGTCATCTTTACTTACTTATATACCTTCTCGTTTGTTTGATATTTTTGTTTATTGGATTGTGTTATATATGCTTCTTTTAGAATTACCGAATATTAACCGTAAAATATTAGCGCCTATTCCGTTTCACTATCATCAAAAAATACTATTTATTGGACAGCGCGTGAAACTTGCTTTATTTGGTTTTATGAAAGCACAACTTTTAGTTGGTATTTGCATTTTTGCAATAGCTTTTGGAACCTTTTATTTTCTTAAAACACCATTTCCACTTATTTTATCACTCTTACTAGTCATTTTAGATTTCATTCCTTTTTTAGATTCATTTATTTTGCTCCTTCCTTGGGCAATATACAAAGCCTTTACAGGTGAATATACCTATGCTGTTATGCTAGTCGTACTAACGATCTTACAATTTTTAGTTCGACGTATGATTGAGCCCAGAGTTATCGGAAATAAGGTTGGACTCTCCTCACTAACAACTTTTATTGCAATGTTTATCGGTTTTGAAATATTTGGATTTTTCGGTATTTTAATCGGTCCTTTACTCGTTGTTGTTGTCCTTTCCCTATTTAATCAAACTTCCATAAAAAATCTCCCACCTTCTCAAAAATAAGGAGGGAGATTTATTTAATCAATTATGCCTCGGCATAATTGCGTCCGGAATCGGCTTCGTACTTAGGCCTGCAGATGTTTGGACACCCGATGAAAGAAGTTAAAAGCCTAAAATAGCTTTAATGACAGATGTTGTTTCACCTGGTTCAAACATCACATATAGTAAAATGTATACTAACACTCCGGTAATAGCTACGAAGAACCAAATAATACTTGTAATCGGTCCAATACGACGGTGAAGCTTGAGATTAGTTTTCAAACCAGAAATGATACTAACAATACCAAATACTGCTCCAGTTGTTGCCAGAGTAATATGGAAAATTAAGAAGAAAGTATAATATGGTTTTAAATCTTCTCCGCCACCAAATGCTGTGTTACCAATAAAGACTGTTCTTGAAGCATAAATAATAAAGAAGATAAGTGCTGCAACTCCTGCTGCAAGCATTACTTTTTTATGTGCCTCTACTTTTCCTTTTATAATTAAGCCCCAACCAATAGCTACAAGTACTGCACTAATAACGATAAATGATGTACTTATAGTAGGCAAAATTTGCAATTCCATTAACAAAACCCCTTAACAAATTAAAGTTTCTTTTTTTACAACTGATGTTGCTGCTGACTTTCCCATTTTTTTTGATGTTCTTTTAATGCATCAGCAGTAATTTTATCAGGATCCTTTTGTTCTGAACGATACCAATTAATAAAGATTGATCCAAGTAATACCCCAAAAATAAGCTCTTGTAAAATCTTCATTAAAACGCCGCCTAATTGCTGATCGGCAACAGGTGACATATTTGTAAAGAGCTCCGGTCCTGAAAGAGATAAACTAGATAATGTAGAAACTGGCACACAAAGTTCCATTGCTTTTAACCATGCTTCACCATTTGTATATGTTTCATACATAGCGTCTGATGCAAAAATAATTAGCGCACAAGCAGGTGTAATTAATACCGCATTAGCAATGATATAGGCTAATTTATACAAAGGTTTCATTTGTGGACGATTAGGCATCTTTTGAATCAAAGGCCAGTACATTAAAACAGCAGAAACAAATAATATAAACGTATATGTACCGTGTAAAGTTTCGTTTAATTTAATGTAGTCTAATACTGCAGGTAAATGGTAGAAAGAAAATAAACCAATAAACACAATTACCGCAACGACAGGGAGTGTAAATGTTTTAAATAAAGTTCTAACAACTGGTGCTTCAATCGCAACTTTCCATACCCACCAAGGAATCCCCTTAATTAAGAAAATCGGTACAAGTAACAATAAAATAGCCATTTGCACCATATGCATCGTAAACATAATGTGCGCCATTAAATCTATTGGCGATCCTTTAATAATATAAATCGTTACCATTGCCAATAAAAAATAAATAGCCTCTTCCTTTTTTAAAGGCTCACTTACTTTAAAATCTTTGCGCCACTTTGTTGTGACTAGAAAATAGATGACTGTTATGAAAACAAGAACCCCTATTAAGTATGGGCTCCATAAAGCTTGGAAACCAAATATACTAAGTGGCATACAGAACGCACTCCTTTAACTTCAGTACTCCTATTATAGAACGCTTACAAACATTCTGCAATGAACGAAAGGTGAACAAATTACTATCCTCAGTTTACTGTTATTCGAAGTGTAAAAAACATAATATTCAAGGAAATCTGTGAATGTTGTAGCACTTTAATGAGGGTGATTTCCGTTCCAGGCTACTCGCTTTCCTGTGGGCGAGCTTCGAGCCGCTTCCTCCGCTGCGCTCCGTGCAGGGTCTCGCCTGTCTCGCTTTCCCACGGGAGTCGAGTAGCCTTCCACTCCAATCAACAATAGCGTAGAATTTTTATTAATATCAATTGTGCCTTGGCATAATTGCGTCTGGAATCGGCTTTGTGCTTGCACAAAGAACTCCTTTCCGATTCCATGACATCGGCCAGAGGCTTTAACTTCTTTCAGCGGGCGTTAGGACACCCGCTGAAAAATAGCTTACATTTGCATTCATCTCACCACCTATAGAGGTGGGAGACTTCTGCTGAAATAAGTTAAATACATTTCAAAACGGACACTAGGACCCTGAACCATAATTGAACAGAAAATACTTTTTAACAGTGAAGTAACTTTTTATCACATAAATTAAACCGACATATTTAGAGAATTCATGCGAATTAGTTGATTGAGGTGGAGACTGGCTACATAATAAAGAAAAAGGATTCACGCACAGTTTTGTGTATGAATCTTTTTTTCTCTTTGGACGGTGGATGTCGATAAAATTCAAAAGTTGGGCGATAATTCCTGAAAGTGTTCCAATAAAACTCAAAAGTTGGAGAGCATTTTGTTAAAACGTGTGTTATGTGAATTAGTTGATTGGAGTGGAGACTGGGCGACTCCTTGGGGATTAGCGATTTAGAGGAACGAAGGCTAAAAACATCACATCCTGTGATAACGCCTTCGTGACCAACATCGTGTTGGCCCAAGCGGCTCATCGGACGCCCCCAGGAAAGCGCCCAGTCGGAACGGAAATCAACCACTCGTTTTGCTCAAGAGCCATAATGTGATGCCTTGGTTCTTACCTGCTCATCACTATATCCGTGAATAGAACCTAAAAAGAAAAGCACGTTCCTACTGAAAGTAGAGAACGTGCTTTTTTGGTGATTACCACCAAATAATAGTTAAAAAAGCTAAGAAAAAAGTAAATGCGATTAATATACCCATCCACATGAAGAAGCCAATTACACCACCGAAGTGTGTTTTTTTGTCTTCTAAGTGCATGAAAGCGTACAGTTGAAGAACAACTTGAACACCAGCAAGCAATAAAATGAGTGGTAATATTAAGTATTTAGAAAAATCAGCTGCAACTACTGCGAAGGCGATAAACGTAAAGAAAATCATAATCGCAAAGTTGATTACTTGTTTACGCATATGAACGGCATTATGATGACGTTCATACTCGTATTGTGCCTGAGACTTAGCAACAATAGGTGTATCGTGTGAAGACATATTATCCGATCACTCCCATCAAGTATACTACTGTAAAGATGAATACCCAAACTACGTCGATAAAGTGCCAGTATAAAGCAGCCACGAAGTATTTAGGTGCATTGTATAAGTTAAGGCCACGCTTAGCATTACGAAGCATTAACGTAGAGATCCACACAAGACCTAATGTTACGTGGAAACCGTGTGTACCAACTAATGAATAAAACGCAGTTGAGAATGCAGATTGGTCAAATTTAAAACCAAGACCTACATAATGATTGAATTCATAGATTTCAAGACCTAAGAATCCAAGACCTAAAAGTACTGTAATACCAAACCAAGTTTGCATAGCTTTAAAGTTAAAGTTACGCATATGGTAAATTGCATAAACAGACGTTAGTGAAGATGTTAATAATAACATCGTCATAGCGAAAGCTAAAGGTAATTCAAACAAACTTTGTGTTGTGAACTCCATGCCAGCAGGCCCTTTGTTCTTAAGCGCTAGGTAAGTAGCGAATAAACTTGCGAAAAGTACAACTTCACAGGCAAGGAAAATCCAGAAACCAACAACTTTATTTTTCCCTTCCATTGTAGCTTGTTCAGGATGATCTGGCCAAGTATGAGGAGTAAATTTAGTATTGAAATCCATTATTTATTTCCTCCTTTGCCATAAAGATGTTCTTCAATTTCAAGAATTTCTTCTTTGTGTAAGTGGAAGCCGTGATCGTCCTTAACTGAACGGAAAATCATAGCACCAAATGTAATTGCAAGACCACCGATTAAAATATAAATTGACCACGGTTTATCTGCATCTGGATGATATAGTGCACCGAATGCTGCAATAAACATACCTAAAGAAATAACAAACGGGATAGCTGAGTTATTTGGCATATGAATATCACCGATTGGCTCAGCAAATGTAATTTCTTTATTTCCTTCTTGTTTTTCAATCCACCAAGGATCTAAACCACGAACAAGTGGTGTTTGACGGAAGTTATAGAATGGGATTGGTTGTGGAATTGACCATTCTAATGTACGTCCATCGCCCCATGGATCGCGACCTGCTGGTTTGCCTTTGATTGACATTAAGCAGTTGATTACCATTAAGATAACCCCTACACCCATCATAAATGCACCGATTGTAGAGATAAAGTTGAACTGATCCCAACCTTGACCTTCCATGTAAGTGAATACGCGACGTGGCATACCCATTAAACCTAAGAAGTGTTGAACGAAGAACGTTAAATGGAATCCGATAAAGAATACCCAGAAAGTAATTTTACCAAGTGTTTCGTTTAACATACGGTTGAAGAAGATTGGCCAGTAGAAGTGCGCTGAACCAAATAACGCTGTTACGATACCACCAACGATTACGTAGTGGAAGTGAGCAACGATAAAGTAAGAATCGTGTAATTGGTAGTCAAGAGGTGCAGATGCTTGCATTACCCCTGTAACACCACCCGCAACGAATGACGGGATGAAACCAAGTGCATAAAGCATTGGTGTTGTAACTTTAATAGATCCGCCCCAAATAGTTAAGATCCAGTTGAATACTTTCATACCTGTTGGAACGGCAATTGCCATTGTTGCAACAGCAAAGATTGCGTTAGCTGTTGGCCCAAGACCAACTGTAAACATGTGGTGAGCCCAAACCATGAACCCTAAGAAACCGATTAAAATTGTTGCGAATACCATTGAAGAGTATCCAAATAAACGTTTACGAGAGAACGCTGGAATAATCTCAGAGAATAAACCAAACGCTGGTAATACTAAGATATAAACCTCTGGGTGTCCGAAGATCCAGAATAAGTGTTCCCAAATAATTGTGTTACCACCCATAGTATGGTCAAAGAAGTTACCACCGAACATACGGTCAAATAACATCATTAATAAACCAATTGTTAATGGAGGGAATGCGAATAGAATTAATGCACTTGATACAAGTGCAGTCCAAGTGAATAATGGCATACGCATGAATGTCATACCTGGAGCACGCATTGTAATAATCGTAACGATAAAGTTAAGACCGGATATTAATGTACCTGCCCCTGATATTTGTAAACCGAGAACATAGAAGTCAATACCATGTCCAGGGGAATATAAAGATAATGATGCATAAGACGTCCAGCCCGCATCAGGAGCGCCACCCATAAAGAATGATAGGTGAAGGAATACTGCACCTAGGAAGAATAACCAGAACCCTAAAGAGTTAAGGAACGGGAATGCTACGTCACGCGCACCAATTTGTAATGGTACAAGCATGTTCATAAATGCGAATAGTAATGGAGTCGCAGCTAAGAATAACATTGTTGTTCCGTGCATTGTTAATAGTTGATTGAAAAAACCAGCTGAGACGAAATCGTTATTAGGTTGCATTAATTGAATACGCATTAATAACGCTTCAAAACCAGCGATAGCGAAGAACAATGTACCGGCCAATAAATACAATATTGCTAACTTTTTATGGTCAACAGTTGTAATGTATTCCCAGACATTTGCTCCAAAGCCCTTTTTCTGTGTGTATGAGCTCACAACTTTTACCTCCCTCAAAGTTTGTTACATAAAACTTAAAATTATTTCTCAACAGATAAGCTCATGATATAAGTGGCTAGAGCTTGAATTTCTTCGTCAGTTAAGTCGCCATAAATTGGTGCAGTACCATCTGGATTCATCATTAAGTTACCTGGTTTGAATTTTCCTGGATCCTTAATCCATGCTTTTAAGCTTTCTTCATTATGATCTAAGAAACCAGCAATACGGTTACGGTCACCTAATGTAGTTAAGTTAGGACCTTGTGAACCTGGACCGCTTGTACCAGATATAGCATGACAACCCATACAGCTCTTAGCAAATGTAGCTTCCCCAAGATCAGCTGAAGTTTTGTCTGGCATTTTTTTATCTGTTGCTTTCATTGAAGCTACCCATGCATCGAATGCATCTGGGCTCAATGCTTTAACTTTGAAGTCCATTAATGCATGTGAAGGACCACATAACTCAGCACATTTACCATAGAATACGCCGTCTTTAAGGTCTTTTGATTCTTTATCGAATTCTAGATAGAACTTGTTTAAGTTATCTACGTTCGTATCCATTTTACCGCCCACAGCAGGAATCCAGAATGAGTGCTTAACATCGGCAGCTTTTAAGTTAAAGTAAACCTTTTGACCTGTTGGTACAACTAATTCTTGTGCAGTTATAATACCTTGGTTAGGGTATTCAAACTCCCACCAATATAAATGTGCAGTTACATTTACTGTAAGTGCTGTTTTGTCACCGTTTTCGTCTACTTCGTCCATCGCAGCAACATCTGCAAATTTGTAAGTAGCCGTAACAACTGGTACAGCTAAGATTAATAATAAAATAATTGGGATAACTGTCCAAATTACTTCAAGAGTGTGACTTCCTTCTACTTGCTTAGGAATAACGTCTTCGCCAACTTTTGAACGGCGGAATTTTAAGAATGCAAGTAAATAGATAACGGATACTACTACTACAACTAACGTCATAATCCCAGTAGCTAGCATTAATAGATTGAATTGTTCTTTACCTACTTGACCAGATGGTTTCAGTGCAGAAATATAATCTTCACCACAACCAGAAAGGAAAACCATCATCACTGCTAGTAGTGAAAAAAGACGCCATTTTTTAAGCCCTTTCATCATAGCTTAATTAAACCCCTCTTTCTTTGTTGTATTTTCATGTGTACCTAGGAAATTAGTTCTGTCTATATGAATTCTTTAGGAAAAGAAAGAATTCCATTTTAGCTAAACAACGCAAAAATTATGATGGATACAAATAGTATGGTCATATGATTCAACGAATAGATAAACATTTTATTTGCCCATTTCATATCATCTTTTGTAGTAAAGCCTTTAACAGCTAGAATCAACCAGCCCAAGTTCAATGCAGTCGCAAGAATTAAGAAGCCAACCCCAAGCTCTGGTAAAAGGAATGGTAATGGTAATAATAAAAGAATCCATAATAACATTGAGTACTTTGTACGTTTAAATCCTTTTACTACAGGGAGCATTGGTATATTAGCTGCACGATATTCCTCAGTACGTTTCATAGCAAGTGCATAAAAATGCGGTGGTTGCCATGCAAACATGATAAGGAATAAGGCAAGTGCTCCAGGACCTAATGCAGGTTCAACAGCTGCAAACCCAATAACTGGTGGAATCGCCCCTGAAATACTTCCTACTACCGTGTTACTAACATGCTTCCTCTTTGACCACATTGAGTACAGAACGACATAAGCAAATATCCCTACTAGTCCCCACATGCCGGCCGCAAACGATGCCGCAAATAACAAAATTTCACCTACAATTAAAAATGAGAGGGCAATGGTCAATACGAAATTCGGCTTAAATCTACCTGTTACTGTCGGTCTACTCTTCGTTCTTTTCATGATTGGATCAATATCCTGATCAATAAAATTATTCATTGCGCCCGAGCCACCTATAATGAATGCCGCACCCAGCATGGTGAACAATATGACATCTAGCTCTTGCAAGAAGTGTCTACTAGTAAATTGAAATGCCAGCCACATCCCAGTAAACGTTGTGACAAGATTCGAGTTAACGATTCCAATTTTTATTAGTGCTAAGAAATCTTTTACAACAGATGTTGATGCTGGTCCACCATTTCTAGTAGCCGTCAGTGCACGACCGTTTGACATAATACCTCTCCTTTCATTTTTGTAAGCATATTCCGCTACCAATTACTATAGCGAAATTTGCGATTGATTTCTAGACATTAAGTGAAATTTAGATGAAGTTGTAAAAATTAGCTTTGTCTAGAAAAATAATTAAAAACAACATATCTATAGTAAAACATTTTCTAAAATGAATTGTGAAGGTTAGAGTACGAAATTATGAACAATTTGTGAAATGGAATCGACATCTAATACTCCCTACTCTTTACAAGTTGTTTTTTACCTGTATTTTCGATATCATCTAGTAGCAGAAACATTACTTTCATGTAATGTTCATAGATAAAGTAGGTGACTCATTTTATGCAACACAACAGGTATATGAAATGGTTTGCTGTTGCCGCTACAGTTGGAATGCTCCTTATTTTACTAGGCGGAGCACTTGTTACCAAAACAGATAGTGGCTTAGGCTGTGGTCGAAACTGGCCTGATTGCAATGGTTCTCTTATTCCAAAAGAGATTACACCAGCAGTCTTAATTGAATTTTCACATCGTCTTGTAACTGGGGTCGTATCTCTTTCAATTCTTGCGTTAACAGTTTGGACATGGCGTAAACTCGGTCATATTCGTGAAGTAAAATTATTAGGTTTCTTAGCGATGTTTTTCTTAATCGCACAAGCTCTTATTGGAGCAGCTCAAGTGTTGTGGGGACAAGGTGATTTCATACTAGCGCTCCACTTTGGGATTTCTCTTATTTCCTTTGCTGCTGTTCTCCTTCTTTCTATGATTGTATTTGAAGTCGATCGGAAATTTGATGCCGATAACGTTTTTATTGGAACAAAATTACGTTGGCATACGATTGCTGTCACAATTTATTCTTATTTAGTCGTTTATACAGGGGCGCTTGTTCGCCATACAGATTCTAGCTTAATATGTCCTGACTGGCCTTTTTGCTATAACGATACACCATTCGCAGCTTTTAATAATATGTATGAATGGGTGCAAATGGGACATCGCCTAGCTGTTCTTATCTTTTTCATTTGGATTGCATACATAACTTGGCACGCTGTAAAAGAATATAGACATCAACGTGTTATTTACTATGGCTGGATTATTGCCTTTGCGATAGTAATTTTACAAGTGATTGCTGGTATGCTAATAGTCCTAACTAAATTGAATTTAATAGTCGCATTACTTCATTCATTATTTATTTCAATTCTATTTGGTCTACTATGCTATATGGTAATGCTAGTTGCACGTAGCAATTATAATGAAAAAAACAAATAATAGTAGAAAAAGATTCGCTACAATTTTCAATGGCGAATCTTTTTTATTTTTTCAAACCCTTCTATTTTAATATGTTAAAAAATCGATAAGTTAATTATTGTAAAATAGTAAATTAATAGATTCAACACCATAAGTTAGCAATGTCATATGTTAAAACGTATACTATGTATATAAGTTGATTGGAGTGGAGGCTGAACGACTCTTTCGTGATCAACATCCTTTTACCCCAATTGGCTCATCGGACGCGCCCAGCCGGAACGGAAATCAACCCTACATTATGGTGAAGAGCCAATATAGCAAAATAAAAAAGGTTATTAGTATGCTATAAAAGCCATCTAATAACCTTCTTTTTTATCGATTATTCAATTTCAATTAACAAATCACCTGTTGAAATGGCGTCACCCGCACTAGCGTATACTTCTTTCACGACGCCGTCTTTCGGTGCTTGGACGGTTGTTTCCATTTTCATCGCTTCGGTAATTAATAAGTGATCCCCTCGTTTTACAGGGCTTCCTTTGGATACGACTACCTTTAAAACCGTACCTGGCATCGTTGCTCCAATTTGATTTGGGTTGCTTGGATCTGCTTTTAATGCCAGACTGCCATCTACTTCAACAGTCATATCTTGAATCACTAGTTCACGGGATTGACCGTTTAGTTCAAAATAAATAACACGCGTACCATCATGCTGTGGTTCGCCAATGGAAACAAGTTTAACAATCAGTGTTTTTCCTTTTTCAATCTCGACTTCGATTTCTTCGCCTAGTTTTAAGCCGTAAAGGAATGTTGGCGTATCTAATACCGAAATATTGCCGAAGGAGTTCACTGTTTTTACATACTCTTCAAACACTTTCGGATACAAAGCAAACGCTAGCACATCCTGCTTCGTCACGGGACGATTTAATTTTTCCTCTAGTATCGCCTCTAGTTGCTCAAAATTCACAGGCTCCAGTAGCTCGCCGGGACGTACCGTAATTGCTTCACGGTCCTTTAACACTACCTTTTGGAGTGCCTCTGGGAAGCCACCATGCGGTTGTCCTAAATAGCCTTGGAAGAACTCAATCACAGAATCTGGGAAGTCGATAGTTTGACCTCTTGTCAGTACAGAATTTTCATCTAAATCGTTTTGCACCATAAATAACGCCATATCCCCGACTACTTTCGAAGATGGGGTTACTTTGACAATATCGCCAAATAGAAGGTTTACGCGGGAATACATGTGCTTCACTTCTTCCCATCTGTCTCCAAGACCCACTGCTTTGGCTTGCTGCTGCAAGTTACTATATTGGCCTCCTGGCATCTCGTGGACATAAATTTCAGAATGTGGGCTTATCATGCCGCTTTCAAAATCCTTATAATACTTACGTACATCTTCCCAGTAGTATGATAACTTTTCGAGCGCATCGATATCGGCACGAACCTCACGCTTACTGCCCTTCATTGCATAGTACAGGGAGTTTGCACTTGGCTGCGACGTTAAACCTGCCATCGAACCGAGCGCCGTATCAATGATATCCACTCCTGCCTCGATCGCCTTGGCATATAAATAAATACCATTGCCACTTGTATCGTGCGTATGCAGATGGATTGGTAGACTTGTCGTCTCTTTTAACTCGGAAATTAAACGATACGCTGCTTCCGGCTTCAATAATCCAGCCATATCTTTTATCGCTAAAATATGGGCACCCGCTGCCTCTAGCTCCTTCGCCATTTCCTTGTAGTATTGAACTGAATATTTTGCTCTTGTTGCATCAAAAATATCTCCTGTGTAACAGATCGCAGCTTCAGCAATTTTACCAGATTGACGTGCAGCATCAATGGCTACTTCCATGCCTTTAAGCCAATTCAAGCTATCGAAAATACGGAAAACATCAATGCCTGATGCCGCTGATTCAGCGATAAACTCACGAATTAAATTGTCTGGGTAATTTGTGTAGCCAACTGCATTCGCACCGCGTAATAACATTTGGAATAGCACATTCGGTACTTGTTCACGTAACTTGGCAAGTCGCTCCCATGGATCTTCTTTTAAGAAACGATACGCCACATCAAACGTCGCGCCACCCCACATTTCGAGTGAGAAGAAATCATGCATCGTGCGCGCTGTTGCGTCTGCAATTTCGAACATATCCTGTGAACGTACACGTGTCGCAAGAAGTGATTGGTGCGCATCTCGGAAAGTTGTATCCGTTAATAGCACATCCTCTTGCTCTTGAATCCATTTCACAAGCCCGTCTGCTCCTTGGGCATCTAAAATTTGCTTTGTCCCTGCTGGAGGAATGATTAATTTATCGACTTTTGGGATGCTCGGCTGTACAAAAATTGGTTTCGCCTTCTGCTCTACTCCAGGGAAGCCATTTAGCGTCACATTACCAATATAACTTAAGAGCTTTGTCCCACGGTCCTTGCGCACAGGGAAAATAAATAGTTCAGGTGTTGTATCGATAAAGCTTGTATCAAATGCACCCGTTAAAAATTTCTCGTGTGTTACGACATTATTTAAAAATGGAATATTCGTTTTCACCCCACGAATACGGAACTCTTTTAAATTCCGATCCATTTTTGCTGCGGCTTCTTTAAACGTCATTCCTGTTGTTGAAATTTTCACCAGTAATGAATCATAGTACGGTGTTACTACAGCCCCTTGGAAGCCATTACCGGCATCTAAACGAACGCCGAAGCCTCCGCTTGAACGGTACACCATAAGCTTCCCTGTATCTGGCATAAAGTCATTAGCTGGGTCTTCCGTTGTGACACGTGCTTGAATCGCATAGCCGATCATTGGAACATCCGCCTGTTGTGGAATGTGGATTTCCTCACTATGCAGACCGTAACCTGCTGCCACTTTAATTTGGGCGTGCACAATATCAACACCCGTAATCATTTCAGTAATCGTATGCTCTACTTGAATACGAGGGTTGACTTCGATGAAATAAAAATCATCGCCAGCAACTAAAAATTCTACTGTCCCTGCATTTATGTATGAGACATTGTTCATTAATTGAACCGCCGCATCGCAAATTCGACTTCTTAAATCTTCCGAAATCGAATTAGATGGTGCGATTTCAACAACCTTTTGATGACGACGTTGAATCGAGCAATCACGTTCATATAGATGAATGATATTGCCCTGTTGATCGCCAATAATTTGGACTTCTATATGCTTCGGCTTAATAATGGCCTTTTCTACATACACCTCATCAGAGCCAAATGCTGCCTTCGCCTCTGATTTTGCACGTTCATAGGAGGAAGCTAACTCCTCTTCTGTATGAACAAGACGCATTCCACGACCACCGCCGCCTAGTGCTGCCTTAATCATAATTGGATAGTTATGTGCGCTAGCAAAAGCCTTTACCTCTGCTAAATTAGCTACCGGACCATCTGTACCAGGAATAACAGGAATACCTGCAGCAATTGCTTGTTCACGCGCCTTCACCTTGTCTCCAAACATATCTAAATGCTGGGAAGTCGGCCCAATGAAGACAATCCCCTCTTCTTCACATCGACGTGCAAATTCTACGTTTTCCGATAAAAAACCATAACCCGGATGAATCGCATCAACATTAGCATCCTTGGCAATCCTAATAATGCCCTCAATATCTAAATAAGCATCAATTGGTTTTTTGCCAGCTCCCACTAAATAGGCCTCATCTGCTTTAAAGCGATGGAACGACCCGCTGTCCTCCCGCGAATAAATGGCCACAGTTTGGATATTCAATTCCGTACATGCACGGAAAATACGAATTGCAATTTCTCCTCGGTTGGCTACGAGAATTTTTTTGATTGATTCCATGGATATCCCCCTTTATGATTGTGTCTTTCTCCTTTCTATCTTTTCAAACATAGAAACATTGATCAATATTCCCATCGCTAAAGATAGAATAATTATAGATGTCCCGCCATAGCTAATAAAAGGTAACGTTACACCGGTTAACGGGATTAACCCAGTTACACCCCCAAGATTAATGAACGTTTGCCAGCCTATCCAGCTCGCAATACCAGCCGCAATCATACGTGCTAGCGGATCTTTCGTGCGTAATGCAAGCGAAAATCCTTTATATACAATAAATCCTAAACCACCTAAAACGATAAGAACTCCCCAAATTCCTAGTTCCTCCATAATAATCGCCATAATAAAATCGGTTTGTGGTTCAGGCAAATACCCCAATTTTTGAATCGACTGACCGAGACCTCTTCCCTCTAAACCGCCTCCGCCAATGGCATAATAACTATTAACAACCTGGTGACCACTACCACTTTCATAATTAAACGGGTTCATGTATGATTTAATACGGCCCATACGGTTATCCGTTAACATATCCCCTTTAAACAAAAATAGTATACCAAGGATAATTCCACCAAACGCGCCCAACACCCCAAAAAACTTCCAAAATGTTTTAAATGGTATGCCACTCGCTGCTACAACACTAACAGCAATTCCACAAAGAATAATACTTGCTCCCAAATCGGTTTCAAATGCTACACAAGCAACAACAAAAATCCAGAGTAATATAGGATAAAATATTTCTGTCGGTTGTAGCTTTTCAAGCGTATATTTCTGTCCTTTCCGATAAAAAGCTGCAGCAAAATATAAAATTATAAATAGCTTCGCATATTCAGAAGGCTGAAAGTTCCCAAAACCAGGGACGTGAATCCAACTTTTAGACCCTATTCCTACTTGACCACCATTACCAGCAACTTTTACCCAAGTAAAAAGGACAACTAGCACAGCTGTCATTAACAACATAACTTTTTTATTCGCATAATGCTTATACGGGAAAAATGCCGCTACTAAAAACCCAAGAAAAGCTACAATCAAATTGATTACTTGCTTCTGATAATAGTTATCTGGTTCAAATCCTTTTTGAATCGCTACCATCATACTTGAACTATAAATCATTACTAACCCAAATAAGCTTAATAATAGAACAGTAAAAAATAATGGATAATCAAAATTTTGTGCATAACGTTTTAAGTATTGTTTCATCGGAAAACCTCATTCTAGAAAAAAAACTCAAATCGCAAATTGCGTTTGAGTTTTTTCTTTTTATTTGTCTGTATACGCGTCATGTAGTACAGAAAGTTCTTTCTCGAGTGAATCGAGAATTTCTTTGCCTTTTTCGCGATCAATGAGTCCAAGCTTCACAGCAAAGTCAATTTCACGTGAAAGGCCGAACATTTGTGTATCTAATACTTCTTCATATAAAGGGCATTGTGGCATTGTTAAATGATCCATTTGTACTCGAATGAGGCGAGCAATTTTATCTGCATCAGCAACTAAAAGCTCCAAAGCCTTCTCTTGAAAAGAAGTTTGTGATTTAGTATCCATGAGGACGCCCCCATTATCTGATATTTCTTCGATTCTATCTTAATAAAGTTTATCTTTTAGTCGTTAAAAATGCAAGTGTCTACATTGGAAAATAGAGAAATCGAATTATATTTCTTTATTATATCTAGTCATTAGCGTTATACTATTTCATGGATATACAAGATTTGAGGAGGATTTCTATTATGGAAACAATAATTCCTATCAAGGGCGCAGTTACATTCCAACTAACATTAGATCCCACTGTTTGGATTTTCGATGATCGTAAATTAGATTTAAAAACATACTTCGATGCAAAAGAAGTTGAGGAAGATTCGGATATTAAATATATGCGTGAAGTAGGTGCTCACTGGTCACGTGAGATTATGGAAGGAGCTACTTTCCCACCAACATTGAAATCAGAACGAAAATTTGACCGCAAAGGGATGGAAACAGGTACTTTCGGGATCGAATTAAGTCCCTTCTTGAAAAATGCTGAAATTAAACCTGAAGCAACAACAATTGTCATTGAATGTGAAGATGGCAAAGAATATCCATTTACAATCGAAGAAGCTCATACATTAATTTTAAAGTATAGCCAAGATGGCAAGCCATTACTAGAAGATGGTCCTGTTCATGTGCTATTTAGAGACGGTTCAAATGTAGACAACCCTATCAAAAATATATTAGCTATTCGTGCTGAATAGGAGGGAAAGCAATGCGCGTAAAATGCGTTATTTGCGATACAATTAACAATTTAGATGATAATTTACCGTTAGCAAAAAAATTACGCAATCGACCAATTCATACGTATATGTGTGGTACATGCCATGATCGTATTGAAGAAAATACTGTTGCACGCATTGAAACAGGAAATTTCCGTTTTTATCGTACTTCACCACAAATGGATAAAGAATTTTAATAGCAACTAAAGGAGGTGACTCATCATTTGAGACACCTCCTTTATCGTTCAGGCTACTCACCATGATTTATCGGAACAAAATCTCATTTTATCGGAAAAATTTTAGCTTTTATCGGAATAATATCTCGTTTTATCGGAACAATTTCAGTTTTTATCGGAATATTATCAACTTGAAGGAGGTGACTCATTGTTTGAGACACCTCCTTTAACCGTCTAGCCATTATTTTTTACAATCGCCTTCTCAATCAATTCGACAACCTGATACATAATCGTCGCAAAAAAGGCGATGATGAGAAGTGACATAAGCACAAGATTAAAATTAAACACCTGAAAGCCATAAATAATTAAATAACCAAGCCCTTTGGAGGCAACTAAAAATTCACCAACTATGACACCTACCCAAGAAAGACCTACATTTACTTTCAAAGTAGAAATAATCGTTGGAAATGAAGCGGGTAAAATAACTTCTCTAAATATTTGCCATCTGGTTGCCCCAAAAGTTTGTAATACTTTGCTGTAGTTTGGGTCCACCCCTTTGAAAGCTGTATACACTACGATAGTTGTAATAATGATTGAAATCAACGCACCCATCGCTACAATAGAAAAATAACCAGGACCAAGTGCGACTATTAATATGGGTCCTAAAGCAACTTTCGGCATGGCGTTTAAGATAACTAAATATGGATCTAGTATTTTTGATAGCATCGGTGACCACCATAATACTATTGCTATTAATGTACCTATTAGTGTTCCTGCAATAAAGCCAATTATCGTTTCCATTAAAGTAACACCAACGTGAAGTGTTAACGTACCATCACTCACTTTTTCTACTAATGTGTGCCATACATTCGTTGGTGAACTAAATATTAATCGGTCAATCCATCCAAATCTCGAAAGAAGCTCCCACCCACAAAAAAATACGAGTAAGATGATCAGCTGATATAATCGCACATAGCGTTTTTCTTTTTTTAACATTTGCTGATACTGTTTAAATAATGTATTATCCAAGACTCTCCAGCTCCTTCCAAATAGTTTGGAATATATCTGAATATGCTGGATGTTGTCGAACATCAAAAGGTGAAAGCTCTTGTAACTCTGAAGGTATTTCAAACACTCTATGCAATGTACCTGGATTTGCAGAGAATAGAAATACCCGTTCACTCATCGCAATCGCTTCACCAATATCATGTGTCACAAGAACTGCCGTTTTTCGATAGGCCTTTAACGTTTCAACAACCAAATCCTCAAGTTTTAATTTAGACTGATAATCAAGTGCCGAAAACGGTTCATCTAGCAATAAAATTTTAGGGTCCACTGCTAAAGTTCTTGCCAGTGCAACCCGTTGACGCATGCCACCTGATAACTCTCTCGGATAGTTGTTCCCTACATGCGGTAAACCAATTTCTCGCAAAAGTGCATGTGCAGTTACTTTATGAGTTTTAGTGCTTCGCTCCATGATTTTCAGACCTATAGTGACATTTTCTTCGATGGTTTTCCAAGGAAATAAATAATCTTGCTGAAGCATGTAGCCTATGAGAGACTGATTGTGTGTTGAAATTTCCTCACCATCAATGTATACCTTGCCTTCTGTAGACGAAAATAAGCCTGCAATAATTGATAATAACGTCGTTTTCCCACATCCGCTCGGTCCTATAAAAGATACAAACTCACCTTCACGAATATCTAAACTAATATCACGTAAAACTTCCTTTGCCTGCGTATTCGAAAAATAGCTATGGTGAATATTTTCTACTTTTAAAAATTCCATATTACTCAGTTGCCTTTTTAGCAAAGGTTGTATTCACAAGCTTTTCATAATCCACCCGTTGAGGAAGTTCACCTGCTTCCTCCATAATCGTTTGCAAATTATCCCATTCTCCCTTATTCAAAATAGGATCTGTAGCATAGGAACCCTGTGATTTATAATGCTCTACCACAGTTTCAATTAATCCAACATCTACATTTTCAAAGTATGGCTGAATAATTTTCGCTATTTCGGCCGGACTCGCTTTTTGCACAAAATCCTGTGCTCGTTTCAATGCATTTGTAAAGCCTTGAACTGTCTTCGCTTTGTCCTTTAAATAACTGCTCTTCGCCATAAACGATGTATAAGGTAATTGCCCAGATTCAGTACCAAACGACGCGACAATATAGCCCTTACCTTCTTTCTCAAGCATGCTCGCTGTTGGTTCAAATAGCTGTACATAGTCCCCTGTTCCAGAAGCAAAGGCTGTAGAAATATTAGCAAAATCAATGTTTTGAATGAGCTTTAAATCATTAGCAGGGTTAATGCCATGCTTTTTCAGGACAAACTCACCTGCCATTTGTGGCATTCCACCTTTACGTTGCCCTAAAAATGTAGAGCCTTTTAACTGATCCCACGAAAAATTATCCATCTTTTTTCGCGCAACTAAAAATGTGCCATCTGTTTGTGTTAACTGCGCAAAATTTTGAATAGGGTCATTTGCGCCTTGTAGTGTTACATAGATAGATGTTTCCGATCCAACTAAGGCGATATCAATTCCATCAGAAAGTAACGCCGTCATTGTCTTATCGCCACCTGCAATTGTTTGTAGCTCAACGGAAAGCCCTTCATCCATGAAATATCCTTTTTCAAGTGCTACATACTGGGGCGCATAGAAAATTGAGCGCGTCACTTCTCCAACTTTGACTTTTTCAAGCTCCGTTTTATTACACGCTGTCAAAGAAAGGAGTAACAAAGCAACAACACTAAATAGTAAACCTTTTTTAAGCCAACGCATTCCATTTCCTCCTTGATTGATGAATATAAGCCTATCGACATTAACTTATTCATATCGGAAGATTTCGGTGCCTAACTTTTAAAATTGTTCTACCACAAGTGTTGGTTTGACGCTGTATCTGTCACATTAACTCTTCTTTCCGTCACTTTTACTAGCACAATGTGAAGCTTGTCAGGCATTTATCACCTTCTTTTTAAAGAAAGAAACAAAAAAACAGCCTTAGCTATTCAAAGCTAAGACTGTTTCTATTAAGGTAAAGTTATTTCACTGATTAGCAGCTTGTTGCTCTTCTCTTTTTTCACGCCATAAACGTGTTTTATAGATGATCAAAATTAATGCCGCTACAATAAGACCTTCAACCATAGGAAGATATAACGCAAAAAATGTTAATAAAGTACATCCTAAGAACAGGAAAATATAAATAACAATATTTTGTGCTAGTTTTAATTTCTTTGCAAAGCCTAGTTTATAAACAAGTGCAGAGAGCAAAAACACTAGAGCAAACAGAACATAACCTGCCATTTCTTTGGTAGGTAAGTTTTCATATAAAAAACGCGTAATCCCTGCCATTTTTTCATAGGCATCTGCTGTTTCTTCTGCATTTGTCTGTGCAGCAACTTGAATAAAATTCAGTTGACCCAATAAAGCGGACTTAATAGCCAAGACTCCTCTTCCTTTCATGGAAGCAAAAAATTATTTGTCAGCGTTTTTTAATTTTTTCGCTGCTTTCTCACGTTCGTTTTTGTCTAGAATTTGTTTACGAAGGCGAATAGATTCTGGCGTGATTTCTAGGTACTCATCATCAGTTAAAAATTCTAATGCTTCTTCTAGTGTTAATAAACGCGGCTTTTTAATTACATTTGTCGCATCTTTTGTCGCAGAACGAACATTCGTTTTTTGCTTCATTTTTGTAATGTTTACAGTGATATCATTATCACGTGTATTTTCACCAACAATCATACCTTCATAAATTTCAGTACCTGGTTCTACAAATAGTGTACCACGGTCCTCTACTTGCATCATACCATAAGTTGTCGATTTACCAGTTTCCATTGACACAAGTACACCTTGGTGACGACCACCGATACGACCTGGAATATATGGTTGGTAGCAATCGAAAGTATGGTTGATAATACCGAAACCTTTAGTCATTGACATGAATTCAGTTGTATAACCAATTAAACCACGTGCAGGTACTAAGAATGTTAAACGAACTTGGCCATTACCATTGTTCACCATATCTAACATTTCACCTTTACGAGTACCAATTGATTCGATAATTGAACCAACATTTTCTTCTGGAACGTCAATTTGTACACGCTCAAATGGCTCACATTTTACGCCATCAACTTCACGAATGATTACTTGTGGTTTTGATACTTGTAGCTCAAAGCCTTCACGACGCATATTTTCAATAAGGATAGATAAGTGAAGCTCTCCGCGACCAGAAACAGTCCAAGCATCTGGAGAATCTGTATCTTCAACGCGTAAAGAAACGTCGGTTTGAAGTTGAGAACGTAAGCGCTCCTCTACTTTACGTGCTGTTACAAATTTACCTTCACGACCTGCGAATGGTGAATTGTTTACTAAGAAAGTCATTTGTAAAGTCGGTTCATCAATGCGTAACGGTGTTAAAGCTTCTTGGTGTTCAACAGGACACACAGTTTCACCAACGTTGATGTCTTCCATACCTGAAACGGCAATTAAATCACCAGCTTTTGCTGATTGGATTTCTTCACGTTTTAAGCCGAAGAAGCCAAAGATTTTTGTAACACGGAATTGTTTTACAGTTCCATCTAATTTCATAAGTGCTACTTGTTGACCTACTTCGATTGTACCGCGGAATACACGACCGATACCGATACGACCTACGTAATCATTATAGTCAAGTAAAGCTACTTGGAATTGTAATGGGTCAGCTGAATTGTCAACTGGTGCTGGAATAGCTTCGATTACTTTTTCAAATAGACATTGCATGTTTTCTTCTTGTTTCGCTGGATCTGCATCAAGTGAAGCAGTACCATTTACCCCAGAAGCATAAACAACAGGGAAGTCTAATTGATCGTCATCGGCACCAAGCTCGATGAATAATTCTAATACTTCATCTACTACTTCTAGTGGACGAGCTGAGTCCTTATCTACTTTATTAACAACCACAATTGGTGTTAATTTTTGTTCTAACGCTTTTTTCAGTACGAAGCGTGTTTGCGGCATACAACCTTCATACGCATCGACAACTAGTAAAACGCCATCTACCATTTTTAAAATACGTTCTACCTCACCACCAAAGTCGGCGTGTCCAGGCGTATCAAGGATGTTGATACGAGTTCCGTTATAATTTACTGCAGTATTTTTCGCTAAAATTGTAATACCACGTTCACGTTCAATATCATTAGAGTCCATTGCACGTTCTTCAACATGTTCGTTTGAACGGAATGTACCCGATTGTTTTAATAATTGGTCGACTAAAGTAGTTTTACCATGGTCAACGTGTGCGATAATTGCGATATTGCGAAGATCTTGACGTAAGTTTGTCATTATTCCACTCCATATTCTTTTTTCGAATGTTTAACTGTGATATTATAGCACAAGAAGGATAGAAATGTCCTTATTAGAATTTACATCGTTCTAAAAAAATATATTTCCATTATAAATTTTTAATATAGGAGGCTCGGCTATGAATCGTGCAAAATTCGTAATGGCCATTTATGCATTAGCAGCTGTTTTAGCAATGTGTTCTATTGGATATTCAGTGGCAGTTGGTAGTGTATTTGGTATAATAGCAGGCATTGTGGCTACTTGTGTCATTTTCATGACAGCCTTTAAAATGAAACGTAAACTGCGTGAGCAAGGATTACTTTAATAGTAAGTAGAGGCTGGGACAAAAGGATTTTAGCCAATGATAAACCCGAACTATATCACGAAACGCTTATTCTGTGTTTTGTAATAGTTCGGGTTTTCTGTTTATATTCTTTGTTAATTTAAAAATTATCCGTCTTTCATAAAGGACAAATTAGTTATGTCCCAGCCTCTTTATTATTCATAAGGCACAAGATATTTTTCTAATAACTCTTTGTGTATAGAAGGATTGGCAATGATAAACGTATCCTGATGCAGGAAATCAAAGCCCTCTCCATGTAAATTAGTGGTGATGGCGCCAACTTCCTTAGCGATAATAGTACCTCCAGCAATATCCCATGGCGATAGTCGCATCGATACATAAGCATCTAATTTACCACTGACAACAAACGCTATTTCCATTGCGGCTGAACCATATGACCGCGTTCCACGTATTTTCCGAACCATTTCAATTACTTTTTCATGGTGAATATGTCGATTTGGTGCTACCCAGTGTGCGTTTATACCAATGACCGATTCCTCTATTTTGACTGACTGCAATTTACGTAATGGTGAGTCATTGTACCATGCCCCTTCGCCTGCAATCGCATAAAATAAATCTTCACGCATTACATCAAATATGTAACCAAGCTTGCCTACCCCATTAATGAAAATACCGATAGAAATCATAAAATGACGATGTTGTTTCACAAAATTCATCGTGCCGTCGATTGGATCAATAATCCATACAACACCTTCTAACGACTCTACTTTCTCTCCCATTCCCTCTTCCCCTAAAATTTTGTGAGTTGGATCGAAACCTCGTATTTTTTCGATAAAAAATAATTCTGTTTCACGGTCAATATTTGTGACAAGGTCATTGGCACTTGATTTTGTCTCAATAACTAGATTGTACGAAAAGGCCTCTCGAATACGACTTCCTGCTTCAAATATAATACTTTTCGCAAATTGATCAATTTGTTGTAAATCCATAAAAACCCACCCTTCGATTATAAGAAAAGGCCCTATACTTTTAGCCTACTTAAAATACTTTTTTGTTAATAAGTAGCACATAATTCTTCCCTGAAAATATTACTTTCCATTATGATATATTGTCTATTTTACCCTTTATAGCAATAAAAATCACCTGCTGTCGGAATATTCAGCAAGTGATTTTTCAAATCGGTATAAAATTTTTATTACGCATAGGCGTGCAAGCTTTCAAGTTCCAGTTGAATTTCAGCTAAACGTTTTTTACTTTTTTCAATTTCAAGCTCATTTTTTTCATTCATTGCCGAGAATAGCGAGGCTAATTCATAATCTAATTCTAATTGTAAAATGTGTTCATATTGCTTTTCAATGTCGACTTTACGTATAATTTTTACGATTGGTTTCATAAAAATCACTTCCTTTTTTTATTTTTTCAAAACGTATCACATTCGATAAAGTGCTTGTTATAAGATTTTTTCCCATTTTCCTTATAAAATAAACCTTATAAATCGAAAGGAGTTAATAAAAATGCCGAAAATAAAGTGGACTAACAAAGATTTCAATGTTTTTCAAATAGACGGTTTAGAACAAAGAATGGATGCATTAAATGTATGTGTACGACCAAAATTCCAATTGCTTGGAGAGGATTTTTCTTCCTTCTTTTCAAGTCATCTTGGAGAAGAATTTTTTCCTCATGTTGCGAAGCATGCGCGTAGAACAGTAAATCCCCCAAATGACAGTTGGGTAGCCTTCGCTCCGTACAAAAGAGGTTATAAATCATTACCTCACTTTCAGATTGGTCTTTGGAGCACACATTTATTCATCGTCTTAGCTATTATTTATGAAGCTCCACAAAAAAATGTGATGGCAGAACGTTTAATTGCTAACAAAGCAATGCTACAGCAGCTTCCTGATGATTTCATTGTCTCTGGGGATCACATGTCTCCAGCAGCAATCTCCATGCAAGATGCAAAGGAAGACAAGCTAGATGAATTACTTATCCGTTTACGTGATGTTAAAAAAGGAGAGTTTTTAGTAGGTCGACATATTCCAAAAGACCAAGCAGTTAAGCTATCAGCTAGTCAACTTCATCAATTAACGGAAGAAACTTTTAGCCGTTTACTCCCTATTTATAACATCATTGTTGGAAAATAAAGTTTGACGGATTACGCTTCAAGCATTGTGGCATAATAACTAAAACAATTTTCAATGACAAAACCTTATATTTATATATTGTGGAAAATTTTCGTTATTATCCCTATCAAATGATAAAAATTTGTTGCGGATTGGGGGTTTGAGGAAATTATAAATTTTTTCTTTGCTTTTCGAAAAAAGCCTGGAAAAATGTTTAATTTTATATAAATCGATGTTTATGTAGTATATGAAATACGCTTATTTTTAACACAGAGATAGTGTAATCTATCAGATAAAAAAATGTGGACGTGAGAAATACTCACGTCCACTTTTTTATCGACGTTGCTTTGGTGCAACTTTAATAATCGTGCCATCAGTTGCTTCTTTTGTTTGTTTCACAACAGGGTAACTGACATAGCCACTTGCTTCTTCAAATTCACGGAAAATCGTTTTTTCCTCGGCCTGTGAAGGAACAATTTCTTTAAAACGACGATATTTCGCCATCATTACTTCACGCTTAATGCCTTTTTCATAAGCTTTTTCAATTCCTTCAAAAAATTGGACAACATCAACAATTTCCTCAGTTGACCAATCAGTAGAAAACGGATAAGAGTATTCCATTGGACATAACCACCTTTATGTTACTGACACCATTTTACCCGGATACTTTCTGCTTCTGCAAGCATTCGAGTGATCAGCTCCTCGACTGTTGGGATATCATGAATCATTCCTGTAACTTGTCCAGCCCAGCCAATCCCTTCATCTTTTTCGCCATCATAAATAAAACGTTTATTTGCTTTCCCGCTAATATAATCTTTTAAGGCCTCATACGTAGGTGTAGTACGCTCAATTTCTAAAATCTTTTCCGTAAATTCACTGCTCAACGCTCTTGCTGGTGCACCTATAGAGCGTTTTATAACAGTCGTATCTGCCTCGGTGCTTGCGATTAAGGCTTCTTTATAAGCCTCAGAAGCATCAACACATTCCTTTGTCGCAATAAAACGAGTACCCATTTCAATTCCCTCTGCTCCTAATGCAAGAGCTGCCATCCAGCCACGGCCATCACCAATCCCACCGGAGGCAATAACAGGTATTTTCACACTATCCACAACCTGTGGCACAAGCACCATCGTCCCTATATCATCGCGTCCAAGATGACCTCCGCCCTCTTGTCCAACGACCATAACAGCATCTGCACCTAGTTCTTCCGCCTTTTGAGCTTGTCTACGTGCAGCAACAAGAACTAATTTTTTAGTATCCGTTCCTTCCAAAATATCAAAAATAGGTGCAGGATTCCCGCCAGTCATTGTAACAACTGGTACCTTTTCTTCCACCGCAACGCGCACCATATCCTCATAACCAGTGCCATACATACCAATTGCAAAATTTACGCCAAACGGTTTATCCGTTAATGTTCGTACTTTATGAATCTCTGCGCGCAATAAGCCAGGATCTCGTAAACTCATTGCAGTTATTTGCCCTAGCCCCCCAGCATTCGACACCGCTGCTGCTAAATCAGCATATGCTAAATAGGCTAACCCTCCTTGAATAATTGGGTATTTAATATTTAAGAGATTTGTCACACGTGTATTCCAATTCATAGTATCTCCCCTTTCCTACGATACTAATTTCTCGAAATTGTCCGAAAATCCTTTTATTTTTATTTTTTCTGTAAAGTCTTTTTTTTCATACAATTAGGTGCTATAATTCATTTGTTTTCTTGAATATTAAAAAGTGAGGTGGTACCTTCGTTGTCACAATTAGAGACTCCATTGTTCGACGTATTACTTAAACATCGAAATAGACATCCAATTCAGTTCCATATTCCGGGCCATAAGAAAGGTCACGGTATGGATCCTGCATTTCGAGAATTCGTCGGCGACAACGTTTTGTCAATTGATTTAATTAATATTGCTCCACTAGACGATTTACATTCACCAAAGGGCGCCATTAAAGAAGCACAAGCACTTGCTGCCAAAGCCTTTGGTGCTGATCATACATTCTTTTCCGTTCAAGGGACTAGTGGCGCTATCATGACGATGATTCTGACCATCGTCGGTCCAGGTGATAAGATTCTAGTACCGCGGAATGTTCATAAATCCATTATGTCGGCGATTGTTTTCGCTGGTGCAATCCCGATTTTCATTCATCCTGAAGTAGATAGTGAATACGGTATTTCTCATGGAATTTCACCTGAAGCTGTTGAAAAAGCTTTAAATGCTTATCCAGATACAAAGGCAGTTCTTGTCATTAATCCAACGTACTTCGGCTTCTCAGCTGACTTAAAGCGTATTGTCGAAATAGTCCATAGCCGCAATATTCCGGTAGTTGTCGACGAAGCACATGGTGTACACATTAAATTTCATGATGATCTTCCTTACTCCGCAATGGAAGCTGGGGCTGATATGGCAGCAACAAGCGTACATAAGCTTGGTGGTTCTATGACTCAAACGTCTATTTTAAATGTTCGTGAAGGGCTTGTTTCTGCCAAACGTGTACAAGCTGTCCTGTCGATGCTAACGACGACATCGACATCTTACCCATTACTTGCTTCCCTTGACACAGCACGACGTCAGCTAGCAATCCATGGTTATGATTTAATTGGTGATGCACTTCGCTTGGCAAAGGATGCTCGTAAACGCATTAACCTAATTCCACATTTAAAATGTGCTGGTAAAGAAAAGTTAAATTCATCAGCAACTTATGATATGGATCCTTTAAAGCTACTAATAAGTGTTAAAGATTTAGGCATTTCTGGTCATCAAGCTGAAGAATGGCTTCGTCACAATGCAAATATTGAAGTAGAATTATCGGATCTCTACAATATTTTATGTTTAGTGACATTAGCTGATACGAAAAAGGAAATTAATCTCCTCATCAATGCCCTTAGTCGTATGTCAAAAGCATTCGATTCAGAGGCTGCTATTATTGAAACAGTAGTCAATGTACCGGGAATTCCTGCTCTTGCCATGTCACCACGTGATGCATTTTATGCAGATACTGAAGTTGTTCCTCTTGCAGAAGCGGATAATTGTATTTGTGCAGAATTCGTTATGGTATATCCCCCAGGTATTCCGATTTTTATTCCCGGGGAAATAATTACTCAAGAAAATATTCGTTATATTCAAATGAATATTGAAGCTGGTTTACCTGTTCAAGGACCAGAAGATACAACATTAAAAACGATTCGCGTCATCAAAGAACGCAAACCTATTATTTAATGAAAAAGCTACCTCAAAGAGAGGTAGCTTTTTGTTGATTAATAATAAAACCAAGTAGAAAGCATACCAAATATAGGAAAAACAAGCCACCAATGCCTTCACAAAAAATCCCCAACAGTTTTATGAATAGACTTTTCCGATTGTGATGAAATAATACTGGATTATTACACTTTATTCTAGAAGTGATCATTTGCTAGTTCACAATAGTTACTTTCATAAACTAAGCAAAAAATTCGATTCTAGATCATACTTTATGTGGTGGAAAGAACACATGGGATCAACGATTTAAAACGGCAGAATATGTTTATAGCGAGCAACCAAATGCATTTATAGAAGACTATGTACATTATTTGAAAGATTATCCGAATGTGGCTACATACGCAGAAGGTGAAGGTCGAAATGCGGTATTTTTAGCTATACAGGGACATATTGTAACTGCCTTTGATTATGCCGAAAGCGGTCTTGAAAAAACCGAACAGCTGGCAGAAAAACATAATGTTACAGTTCAGACAAAGCTTATTGACTTACTGCAAGATGAACTACCAGTAGAAATGTTTGATGCTGCTATTATGGTGTTTGGACATTTTCCAGTTGAACAGCAACAAGAAGTTTTAAGCGGATTGTAAATTCTGTAAAATCTAGCGGTCGTATTATGATGGAACTTTATTCAATTTATCAACCACCTTACACCTCGGGTGGCCCAAGACAGCTTGATTTTTTTATATGATCCATCAGATGTTCTAAAATAGTGTCAACCTTATAAAATTATTAGATGTGTTGATTAACCATTTTTATACATCCAAAGAGGCTGATTTCCGCTACGGGCTACTCGCTTTCCTGCGGGCGAGCGTCGAGCCGCTTCGCTCCGTGCAGGGTCTCGGGCCAACACGATGTTGGTCACGAAGGCGTTATCACAGGATGTGATGGTTTTAGCCTTCGTTCCTCTATCGCTTTCCCGCGGGAGTCGAGTAGCCCTACGCTACAATCAGTTAAAATGGAAATATATTGGCAAAGTGGTAACGAAAAAAATCCTTTTATCGCTCAATAATAAACTTATTTTTCCCTAATCAACACGCCTGTGAAATTATCCATTTTTTCACAGGTGAACAAGTTCGAAATAAAGGTATGCTCCTCACTGGACTTGCTCATACCATTCAAATTATTTTCGAAAAAAGTTAAAAAACTATATACAGATTTCTGTATATAGTTTTTTTACAAAAATAAATAAACAAAAAGCGGACATAAAAATGCGCCTATAATTGCAGTTAAGGCCATAGATAACGAACCTACAGATAATTCTTGTTCTCCGTATTCTCTTAATTTCACAAGTCCAACGCCATGTGAAGCACTACCTATTGCAACACCTCTACTAACGGCAGAGTCAATTTTGCCGTATTTAATAACTAACGGTCCAATAATAGCACCTACAAACCCTGCCAGCATTACAAGCACAGCTGTTAATGGTGGAATGCCGCCAATTGTCTCACTTACCTGCATACCTACAGGGGTCGTTAATGATTTAGGCAAGGCCGTCAATAGCCAGCTTTTATTGACACCAATCCATTTCAGCATAACAAATATTGTCACTAAGCCCGTAATCATTGCGATAAAAATACCAGACAAAATAGCATACTTATACTTCATAATGATCTCACGCTGATTATATAGAGGATAAGCAAGGGCTACAACTGCTGGACCTAGCATTTTTTGAAGCCATTTCCCTCCCTCCATATAAGTAGAATATGGAATATTAAAGACTAATAACACGACTGCACTGACAATCGTTGTTGTCACGAGCGGAATCATTAAAGGATGTGGGTAACGTTGATAAAGTTTTGTAAATAACACGAACAAGACAACAGTGCCAACGACAACAATAATTTCAATCAACAGTTAATTTCCCCTCCCCTTCTTTTACAATGACTTCTGGTTCTTTTTTAGCCAGCTCTTTTTTCTCAACCATTTGACTAAGTAATCCTGTAACATAAATAGCGATGAGCGTGCTTGCTATAACGGCTAGCATAATCAATAGACCAGTTGTTGAAAAAAGTTCAGGGTAGTCAATCACTCCTACTGTTGCAGGAATGAAAAACAAGGTTAATACGCCAATTAAAAAGCCTGCACCATCTTGAATATATTCTACTTTAATTATTTTAAAATTGAGTGCTAGTGCTAATAATAGTAATCCAATTACACTTCCTGGAAGAGGTACGTGTAGTAAAGCTACAATACCGACGCCCATATAATAAAAAATATTGAGTATCCCAATCTGGACAATAATACGAACAACTCTCTTTAACATCGCAGCAAAATTTTCGTTCAACATTTCGCCACATTTCACCCCCTATTACGTTTATTCTACATCTGTAGGAATTTTCTGTCTATTATAATTTCAGGAAAACAATAGAAAAAAAGGCTAACTCCAAAACACACTTTGAGCCACCCTTTTTCTATCCATAACATAAAGAGGTTGTCTAAAACTGATCAACATTCATTTTTTTAGATACCACTAAATATTTTTTCTCAAAAAATATTAACTATAATGCATGTCCTGAACCGCCATCAATATTTACAGAAGTTCCTGTCACATAACTAGCTGCATCTGATACTAAAAAAGTAATGACATTTGCTGCTTCTTGAGTATCCCCTACGCGCCCAAGTGGAATCGCTTGACCTACCTTGCGGGAATAATTTTCCCACGAAAGCTCTGGTGCTTCTTCTTTCCACTTCTTCTCTATTTGATCACTACGAATAAGCCCAATACAAACAGAATTCACACGAATATTATCTTTACCTAAGTCTTTGCTCATAGCTTTTGTTAACGCAAGCCCTGCCGCACGACTTACTGTAGTAGGAAGTGAGCTTGCTGGTGGCGTTTTAGCCATTACTGCTGTCACATTAACAATTGCACCACCACCAACCTTACGTAAATGAGGTACAGCATATTTTGAGCAATTAACAGCACCAAACACTTTTAAATCTAAATCAGCCTGCCATAGCTCACTACTAACCGATTCAAATGGATTAGCTGAGGCTGTACCTGCATTATTAATAAGAATATCAAGGCGACCAAAATGCTCTACTGCTCGTTCAATTAAGTACTTACAATCCTTTTCCTTAGTAATATCAGTCGGTACAATTAAAACGTCCTCGCCTGTTTCGTTTTTAATACAGCCAGCGGCCACTTGAAGCTGTTTTTCACCACGAGCACAAAGTACAACCTTCGCGCCCTCTTTCACAAGCTGCATCGCTGTATAATAACCAATTCCCTTACTTGAACCTGTAATAACCGCTACTTTCCCCTTTAAGCCTAGTTCCATTGTTATCACCTCAGTTTTTTGTTCAACTTCTCTTTTTTCATAAATATCGTTATCATTTTCAGATATCTAGCAGTCAATAAGTCTATCCGGCATTTAATAGATTTCCAACCGAACTATATTTTTTCGAATATTCATTCGATATATTTACTTTATCAAAATTACAAGTAATATACAAAAAAACGGCTACAAAGCAAATGCATGCTTTATAGCCGTTTTCATGAAACTATTATTTTTTAGCTACAATATGGATTGGGTTGCCAAGTAATACTTCAGCAGCTTCCATTGTAATTTCACCTAATGTTGGGTGAGCATGAATTGTTAACGCGATATCTTCAGCAGTCATACCGCCTTCAATTGCTAAGCCCATTTCAGCGATCATATCTGATGCACCAGCACCCACGATTTGAGCACCGATTAATAAGCCATCTTCTTTACGCGCAACAAGCTTCACGAAACCTTCTGTTTGGTTTAATGCAAGTGCACGACCATTTGCTGCGAATGGGAATTTCGCTGCAGTGTATTCAATGCCTTCAGCTTTCGCTTCATCTTCGTTATAACCAACTGTTGCCATTTCTGGATCTGTGAAGCATACAGCAGGAATAGCTAAATAATCAACGATTGATTTTTCACCAGCGATTGCTTCAGCAGCAACTTTACCTTCGTAAGATGCTTTATGAGCAAGCTGAGGACCAGCTACAATATCACCAATTGCATAGATGTTTGGAATATTTGTACGGCATTGTTTGTCAACATTGATAAGACCACGTTCACCGAATTCAACACCGATTTCAGCAAGGCCCATTTCATCTGTATTTGGACGACGACCTACAGTTACTAATACATAGTCAGCTTCAACTTTTTTCTCTTCTCCGCCAACTTCATATGTTACTACTACGCCGTTTTCTGTTTCTTCAACGCCTTTTGCAGATGCGTTTACTTCCATTTCAACGCCTTTCTTTTTAAGGCCTTTTTTCACGATTTGTGTCATTTGTTTTTCGAAACCAGCTAAGATATCTTTTCCGCCTTCGATAATTGTTACTTGCGAGCCAAGGTTAGCATAAGCTGAGCCTAACTCTGTACCAATATAGCCTCCACCGATAACGACTAATTTACCTGGTACTTCTTGTAAAGAAAGTGCGCCAGTAGAATTTAATACGCGATCAGAGAATTTAAATGTTGGAATTTCAACTGGGCGAGAACCCGTTGCGATAATTACATTGTTAAATGTGTAAGTTTGAGCAGATTCACCATTGATGATACGCACTGAATGAGCGTCAACGAAATAAGCTTCACCTTGTACAATTTCAACTTTATTACCTTTAAGTAAGCCTTCAACACCGCCAGTTAATTTTTTAACAACGCTGTCTTTAAATGCTTGTGCTTTTGAGAAGTCTAATTTCACATCAGAAGCGATGATACCCATGTCATCTGAATGTTTAGCATGCTCAAAACGGTGACCTACTGAAATTAATGCTTTTGATGGGATACAACCTACGTTTAAGCACACACCACCAAGTACATTTTTTTCAACGATTGTTACTTTTTGGCCAGTTTGAGCTGCACGAATTGCTGCTACATATCCTCCAGGACCTGAACCAATGACAAGAGTATCTGTTTCGATTGGAAAATCTCCTACTACCATTTTTGTTACGCCTCCATTAATAATAATTCTGGTTCACTTAACAAACGCTTTAAGTGATTTAAAGCATTTTGTGCAGTGGCTCCATCGATCATACGATGATCAAAGCTCAATGATAATGCTAACACAGGTGCGGCTACAATTTCACCATTTTTTATTACAGGTTTTTCTGAAATTCGACCAATACCTAAAATCGCTACTTCAGGATGATTAATTACCGGAGTAAACCATTGTCCTCCTGCAGAGCCGATATTCGTAATCGACATCGAAGCGCCCTTCATTTCATGTGGTGCTAGCTTTCCTTCACGTGCTTTAGTCGCTAATTCATTAATCTCGTTTGATACTGCAAAAACAGATTTACGATCCGCATGCTTAATAACTGGTACTAGCAAGCCTTTTTCTGTATCTGCTGCAATACCAATATTGTAATAATGCTTCTGAATAATTTCTTGTGTTGCATCATCTAATGAGCGGTTAAATTCTGGGAATTCGCGTAACGTTGAAATAAGCGCTTTAACTACGTATGGTAAGTACGTTAATTTGACACCTTTTTCAGCAGCGATATCTTTGAATTTTTTGCGATGTGCTACTAAAGCTGTTACATCGACTTCATCCATTAGTGTAACATGTGGAGCCGTTTGTTTCGAGTGAACCATCGCTTTTGCAATCGCTTTTCGAATACCAGACATTTTCTCACGTGTTTCTGGGAATTCACCTTCAAGGACTACTGGTGCTGCTTGTGCAGCTGCTTCTTGAGCAGCTTCTTCATTAGCTACTGGTGCTACTTCAGCCTCTTCAGCGCCTCCACCTTTTAGGAAATTCTCAATATCTTGTTTTAAAATACGACCATTTTTGCCTGTACCTTTAACTTCACGAATATTCACATCACTGTCTCGTGCAAATTTACGTACGGAAGGCATTGCAATGATACGCTTATTATCTTCAACTACAACTTCAGTCTTTTCAGGAGATTTCTCTGGAGCCTGCTCATCTTTAACAGGTGCCTTTTCTACTTTCTGACCATCCTCAGCTGTCGCTTGAACTTGTGCCTCTGTTTTTGCTTCAGCATGGTCATCACCTTTTAGCTTTAAGTCTTCATAGCCAGGTGCATCAAAACGGATTAAGACATCACCAACAACTGCTACTGTGCCTTCTCCTACTAAAACTTCCTCTACTTTCCCTTCAACCGGAGAAGGGATCTCTACCACTGCTTTGTCATTTTGTACTTCACAAAGAATATCATCTTCTTTTACTGTATCTCCAGCTTTAACGAACCATTTCACGATTTCGCCTTCGTGAATACCCTCGCCTATATCTGGTAATCTAAATTCAAATGCCATGTGTACCCATCCTTTCTATATTACCGTGGTTTAGAACTACATTAGAATGTTAAAACTTTTTTCGCTGTTTCCATTACATCTTTATAGTTTGGTAACCAAACACCTTCAGCTTGTGGGAATGGGTACACAGTATCTGGTGCAGCCACACGAAGTACAGGTGCTTCTAAGCTTAAAATCGCGCGTTCTGTAATCTCAGCCACAACATTTGCAGCAATACCAGCTTGTTTTTGAGCCTCTTGTACAACGATTGCACGACCTGTTTTTTCAACTGACGCAATAATTGTTTCAATATCAATTGGTTGGATTGTACGTAAATCAATAACCTCTACAGAGTGGCCTTCTTTTTCTAGCTCTTCTGCAGCCTTTAAGCTTTCGTGAACCATTAAACCATAGGCAATAATTGTTAGATCTTTACCTTCACGTTTTACATCCGCTTTACCTAGTGGAATTTCGTATGCTTCCTCAGGTACCTCTTCACGGAATGAACGATATAATTTTAAATGCTCTAAGAAAATGACTGGGTTATCATTTCGAATAGATGAAATCAGTAAGCCTTTAGCATCGTACGGTGTTGATGGAACAACAACCGTTAAACCTGGCTGTGCCGTCATTAAGCTCTCTAAGCTATCAGAGTGCATTTCAGGTGTATGCACGCCACCACCAAATGGAGAACGGATTGTTACTGGTGCATTATAGACACCACCGCTACGATAGCTCATACGTGCTAATTGACCACTAATTGAATCCATTACTTCATAAACAAAACCGAAGAACTGTATTTCAGGAACTGGACGGAAACCTTGTAGAGAAAGTCCGATTGCTAAACCACCAATACCTGATTCTGCTAATGGTGTATCGAATACGCGGTCAACACCGAATTCTTTTTGTAGGCCTTCAGTTGCGCGGAATACCCCACCGTTGACACCTACATCTTCCCCGAATACAAGAACGTTTTCATCATTCTTTAATTCTGTGCGAAGTGCATCTGTAATTGCTTGAATCATTGTCATTTGTGCCATAGGTTATTTCGACTCCTTCTCTTTGTAGATTTCATACTGTTCTTTTAAATTAGATGGCATTTCGCCTTTATACATGTTTTCCATTAACTGTGTTACTTTTTGTTTTGGAGCAGCATCGGCTTTTTTGATTGCCTCTTTAATTTCTTCTTTTGCACGCTCAATAACAGCTTCTTCTTTTTGCTCATCCCATAGACCTTTCGCCTCTAAATATTTACGGAAGCGTACAAGAGGGTCTTTTTGTGCCCATTCATTATCTGTATCAGATGTACGGTAACGCGTTGGGTCATCCCCTGCCATTGTATGAGGACCATAGCGATAGCACATTGTTTCAATTAAAGTTGGACCTTCGCCATTAACTGCGCGCTCACGTGCATCACGTGTTGCTACGTAAACTGCTAGCGCATCCATACCATCTACTAAAATACTTGGTAAGCCAGCTGCTACACCTTTTTGCGCAATTGTTTTCGCAGCTGTTTGTAATTCACGAGGTGTTGAAATTGCATATTGGTTATTTTGTACAATGAAGATTGCTGGTGATTTAAACGCACCTGCAAAGTTAATGCCTTCATAGAAATCCCCTTGTGATGAACCACCATCACCTGTATAAGTTACAGCCACAGCCTTTTTACCACGTTTTTGAATACCAAGCGCTACACCTGCAGCTTGAATATATTGTGCACCGATAATGATTTGAGGTGCTAATACGTTTACACCTTCAGGAACTTGGTTCCCCATAAAATGACCACGCGAGAATAAAAATGCTTTATCTAAAGGTAAACCATGCCATACGATTTGTGGTACATCACGGTAACCTGGTAAAATCCAATCTTCTTTTTCTAATGCAAAGTGTGAAGCAAGTTGTGAAGCTTCTTGCCCAGCCGTTGGTGCATAGAAACCTAATCGACCTTGACGATTAAGAGAGATAGAACGTTGGTCTAAAATACGTGTATAAACCATACGCGTCATTAACTCAACTAGCTCCTCATCAGATAACTTTGGATCTGCCTCGTCATTTATAATTTCGCCTTCTTCATTCAAAATTTGAAACATTTCAAACTTATCTTCTATTTCAGTTAGCGTTTGTTTAGCATCAAAAATATTATTGTTTTTTTTGCCCATTTGTCACATCTCCCTTTCAACTGTATTAAAATAAATCACCTTTTTAACTAGTACAACTTATTCTTTGCACTCAGTATACTGAATAAAATACTGTCGGTCAATCATATATTACGCGTACAAACAAAGATTTTTTCTAAAATAACGATTAAAGAACTCTGTTTTATACTGTACTACTAATTAACAAGAACTGTATTATAACAACTTGTTAAAAGTACATAATTATTAAGTTTCTCTCCACGTTACCAATAGTAGAATGCCCACTTCTAGACAATCTAATAGCTAAAGAAAAATTTTTTAAGTATATTCAAATAAGGTCTTTTTTCATGTGATTGTTTTAAGACGTGATGTATACTTATAAGTAAGCACTACAAAGTTGAAAGGAAGATTCATATATGATTTTAATGGATGATATTATTCGCGAAGGTCATCCGACTTTACGCACAAAAGCTGAGGAGGTCAAATTCCCTTTAACTGATGAAGCAAGACAGCTAGCAGAAGACATACTTCAATATTTAATAAACAGTCAAGATCCTGAAATTGCAGATAAATATAATTTACGCGGCGGCATTGGATTAGCTGCCAATCAAGTAAATAGCCTACATCGAATGTTTGCCCTTCATTTAACAGATGACAATGGCGAACAATTAAGTTTTGTAGCTATCAACCCAAAAATCGTTAGCCACTCTGTAGAAAACACATACCTTGCAGCGGGTGAGGGCTGCCTTTCTGTAGATCGCAATGTTCCTGGCTATGTACCACGTCATGCTCGTATTACAGTTAAATTTAAAACAATTGACGGTGAAGAGAAAAAAATGCGACTTAAAGGCATGCCTGCCATAGCCTTCCAACACGAATTAGACCACCTTAACGGCATTATGTTTTACGATCGCATCAATGAAAAAAATCCATTTGCGGGAATTCCAGATTCTACTCCATATGAGCGTGACTAGAGGCACGACGAAAAGAAAACAACACTGCAGTTATTTTACATCTGTAGAGAGCTGTTTTCTTTTCAATTGCGATTATTCATCTAACTAAAGACCAAAACAAAAGCAACTAGCTGTAGTCATTATCTCCAACTAGTTGCTTCTTTATCTTCATTAGATAATTTTTAATTTGCGCATAATTTTAGCAAGGCCATCCTCATCCACATGATCTGCAACATGAGTAGCAACAGCCTTCACTCTCTCATGTCCATTCCCCATCGCCACGCCTGTCCCAACAGCCTGCAGCATTTCAATATCGTTGATACCATCTCCAAAAGCAATGGCATCATTTAATGACAGCCCCATTTTCTTAAGGATCTTTTCAATACCAACAGCCTTCGAGCCTCCCTTTGGTAAAATATCACAAGAGTAGCGATGCCAGCGTACAAACTGCACGTTTGGAAATGCTTCACGATATAAATGTTCATCTTTTTCTTCCATAAAAATAAGTGTTTGATAGACATCGTTCTGCATATAATAAGTTGAATCTATAGTTGGATACTGATATTTTAATGTATTTAAGCTTTCTACTACCATATCGTTATTTCCTACAGATGCAATCATTCGTTTGTCGTCTAAAAATACTACAGGTTCATTTCGCACTTCACCAAAAGCAATGATTTTGGCTAGCTCGTCTTTCTCAACACCATTTGTATAGACAACTTCACCACGATAAACAACATATTGTCCGTTAAATGTCACATACGTATTAATATCTAACTCTTCTAGTAAGGATTGAATCATGAAAGGTCCACGTCCAGTTGCAATCGCTAGCTCATAACCATTACGACGAGCTTCAAAAAGCGCTTCTTTCGCAGAATCAGGTAATATTTTCTCACTATTATAAAGTGTACCATCTACATCAAAAAATAATATTTTCTTCATCTTATAGTCCCCTTCATTATGTAATATGTTGCAAAGGTTAATGACTTTACAGAGGCAATATTTTTTATTATAATGATCCTAAGGAGTGATGTGCCATGCTGAAGAAACTCAAACGGAAATTGTTGAAGCAACTTCGCGGCATACTCGGAAAAAAATCAATTGCCTAACATTTGCCCTTCATTATTTGAAGGGCTTTTCTTTATTTTAGAGTAACTGCGTGATAATATAAAGGAAATGCATTTATTTGGCTATGTGCAACCACTGTCTCATTGCTTTATTCAATTACACCTTGTTGTAATTACGTCTGGATTGTAGCATTGAGATACAAGAACTTCAAACGCCTAATTTCGTCCTTAATATCTAGAAATTTGCTGTTTTTTCTTGTAGTACGTGCGTGGTATTAGTCAAAGGTGCAATAAAATTGTACGCAATAAAAGGAGAGCAAACTATGATTTACAAAGTTTATTATCAAGAAAAAGCAAATGAAATTCCAGTTCGCGAAAATACTAAAAGTCTATACCTTGAAGCTGCTTCAGAACGCGAAGTACGTCAAAAGCTAAAAGACCGAAACTACAATATCGAGTTCGTTCAACTGCTTGAAGGTAACTATTTAGTCTACGAACAAGCAAGTCCGAACTTCATCTTGGAGGAAATTTAACAAACATGAAGTTTGTTAAAAATGACCAAGCAGCTGTTTTCGCGCTCGGCGGACTGGGCGAAATCGGCAAAAACACTTACGGCGTTCAATTTCAAGATGAAATCATTTTAATTGATGCAGGTATTAAATTCCCAGAAGACGACTTACTTGGCATAGACTATGTAATTCCGGATTATACGTATTTAGTACGCAACGTCGACAAAATTAAAGGATTATTTGTTACACATGGACATGAAGACCATATTGGTGGTATTCCCTACTTATTACGTCAGATAAATGTCCCTGTCTACGGTGGTAAGCTTGCACTTGGCTTATTACGCAATAAGTTAGACGAGCATGGCTTGCTACGTACTACAAAGCTTATCGAAATTAAAGAAGAAGATGTTATTAAGTTCAGAAAAACATCTGTTAGCTTCTTTAGAACAACACATAGTATTCCAGACGCTTACGGAGTTGTTGTAAAAACACCACCTGGTAACATCGTGCATACCGGTGACTTTAAATTTGACTTTACACCTGTAGGCGAGCCAGCCAACTTAACAAAAATGGCTGAAATCGGCCGTGATGGAGTGCTGTGCTTACTTTCAGATAGTACAAATGCAGAAAAACCGAACTTCACAATGTCAGAGCGTACAGTTGGAAAAAGTATCGATGAAATTTTCCGTAAGGTTGATAGCCGTATTATTTTCGCAACTTTCGCATCCAACATTTACCGTTTGCAACAAGCAACAGATGCTGCAATAAAATACGGAAGAAAAATTGCTGTCTTCGGACGTTCAATGGATAATGCCATTACACTTGGTCGTGAACTAGGCTACATTAATGCGCCAAAGGATACATTTATCGATGCCCAAAGCATTAATCGTCTTCCTGCCAATGAAGTAATGATTTTATGTACAGGCTCTCAAGGTGAACCGATGGCAGCCCTTTCTCGTATTGCAAATGGTACACATCGTCAAATCCAAATCCAGCCTGGTGACACAGTTATCTTCTCTTCTTCACCAGTACCAGGAAATACGGTAAGTGTAAACAAGATCATCAACTTACTTTTCCGTGCTGGTGCAGAAGTTATTCATGGTGCACTAAATAATATCCATACTTCTGGTCACGGTTCTCAGGAAGAACAAAAATTGATGCTACGCTTAATGAAGCCGAAATTCTTCATGCCGATTCACGGTGAATTCCGTATGTTGAAAATGCATACTCATCTAGCAGAAGATTGTGATGTTCCACTTAAAAATACATTCGTTATGGAGAATGGTGACGTGCTAGCATTAAGTGCCAATGAAGCACATGTAGCAGGTCGTATTCCTTCAGGAGACGTTTATATTGACGGCAATGGTATTGGAGATATCGGCAATATCGTATTACGTGATCGACGAATTCTTTCTGAAGAAGGTTTAGTAATCGTTGTTGTAAGTGTGGATATGGAAAATCAAAAAATTGTTTCCGGCCCAGACATTATTTCACGAGGCTTTGTTTACATGCGTGAGTCAGGTACGATGATTAATGAAGCACAAAAAATGTTAAATCGTCACCTGAACGAGACAATTCAAGGCAAAACACCTCAATGGACTGAGCTGAAAAATGAAATCACTGACGTATTAGGACCATATTTATTTGAAAAAACAAAACGTCGCCCTATGATTTTACCGATTATTATGGAGGTTTAACCTCATTACAAAAAACTACGCAAAATTGCGTAGTTTTTTTTTACAATTTTTTGAAACCTCGTTACTTTTCTTTCGTATATAGTAATGACAACTTTAAAAATCACTTCAACGACAATTTGTTTCTAAACATTCAGTAAGACCTTTTGAAGAAAGTGGCTGCTTGAATAATGGAATCATGTTCCTATTGTAATGCTATTAGAAGCACCGCAAATCACTTCTAATCACCTAGACTAATACATAATTGCCGCTAACACTTCAATTTTTCATATAACCATTTTTTAATCTCCATCAATTTCGATTTGGTGTAATTTTAGCTTTCGCACAGAAAACATTGCTGAATGAAGAAAAAACAGGATCGTTCACCCGTTAGAGTGAGCAATCCCGTCCTTATGCCTAAATATTAAAGTATTTAGCTATTACATAAGCAACCCAACTATAATCTGGCTGTAAGCGTATATTTTCAATTAAACCTTTTAAAATTGGTTTACTATAGGTTGGATTTTCAACTTGAAATTTTAATAATTCAAGAGACTCACGTTCTATAGAGTCTTCTGAGCCAACTAGATGTTGTTCGATTAATTCTAGTAAAGACTCCTGTGAAAATTCTTCATTACAAGGTTTTGTAGTTAATTGAATGAGCTCCTCGGTTATAAATGGTATCGTCGTATGCCGTGCAATAATTTCCGTCTTTTCCGCTAGAGATTTAGCCAATTGATCTAAATCGAGTGGTATATCGGAAAAAATAAAAAGTTCCGAATAACTTTTCATAAATCCTTTAATGCAATACATAACATCGTATTTTGTCTCGTGAAGTTCATCCTGATATAGCTGCTCAAGCATATAGACGATCGACTTAGACATTTCGAGATCATAGGCAATTATTTTCTGAAACAATTCTTTTTTTGTAAGAAGTACTTTCTCATTAAAAAACACTCGGGCAGATGCAGCATGATTTTTAAATGCTTGAAAAATACTTTTGTAAAATTCAACTAAAATAATATCTTTACTAAGTGAACTTCTGACTACTTGGTCAACGTCAGTGACAAACTGTTGTAGATAATACTCTACCATAGAAATTAGAAGCTCGTCTTTTGTTTTGAAAGATAAATAAAATGCACCTTTTGAAATTCCACATCGTTCTGTAATCTGCTGTACAGATGTAGATTCAAAGCCTTGCTCTGAGAATAGCTCCAACGCTTTCTCCATAATAAGTTGCTTTTTTAACATACTTTTAATTCTCTCCTAATGTATTTCATTGACAAATGACCGATTAGTCATTAGTATAAATAACGAAATCTAGTTAGTCAATAAAGGGTAGGTGTGAAGGTGAAAGGTTTAGTTAATTTCGTATTGAAAAACAAATTGGCAGTGTGGTTATTAACAATTATCATCACTGTCTCTGGTATTTATTCAGGTACAAAAATGAAAATGGAATCCATACCTGACATTTCTATACCATATTTAATTGTAATGGGTGTTTATCCTGGCGCAACACCTGAACAGATCATGAATGAGCTTTCCATTCCATTTGAAAAGTCAATAGAAAGCTTAGAAGATGTAAAGGCCGTTTACTCATCATCCTCTTCAAACGTAGCACAAGTTCAAGTTGAATATGATTACGGAATTGATATGGATGAGAAAAAGCGCCAATTAGAGTCAGCTTTAGATACTATAAAATTACCTGAAGGTGCTCAAAAGCCACAAATTATGGCGATTAGCATGAATATGATGCCTGTTGTCGCTTTATCAGTTAGCAGCTCTAAGGAAGATATTGTTGGATTAACATCAACAGTAGAAAACATTCTACTTCCTAAAATCGAAAAAATTGATGGCGTCGCTTCAGCAACCATCAATGGACAGCACATTAATGAAGTATCATTTAAATATGATAAAGCGAAAATGGCTGCTCTCGGCTTAACAGAGGATTCTGTCAAGCAAATGATTCAAGCAAGTGATATGTCACTATCACTTGGTTTATACCAATTTACTGTTGGTGAACAGGCAGTTTCAGTAGATGGTAAAGTTAAATCTATCGATGAATTAAAAGACTTATTAATCCCAGTCACACCTTCAGCTACAAACCCTTCACCATTCGTTCGCTTAGGCGATATTGCAACGATTGAAGTAAAAGGTAAAGTACAATCTGTATCACGTACAAATGGCAAAGATGCGATTGCGATTCAAATCGTTAAAAGTCAAGATGCAAATACGGTAAAAGTCGTAAATGCAGTGAAAGATTTAATGAAAGATGAAGAAAAATCATTAGACGGCTTAAAAGTTGATATCTCACTTGACCAAGGTAAACCGATTGAAGATTCAATCTACACAATGATTGAAAAAGCAGTATTCGGTGGTGCCATTGCCGTATTAATTATTTTACTATTCTTACGTGATTTCAAATCAACAATTATTTCGATTATTTCTATCCCAGTTTCAGTATTTATGGCATTACTACTATTAAACTGGATGGATATCACATTAAACATTATGACTCTCGGTGCGATAACCGTGGCGATTGGTCGTGTCATTGATGACTCAATTGTAGTTGTTGAAAATATTTATCGACGTATCCATTTAAAAGAAGAAAAACTTACAGGTCGTGCTCTTATTCGTGAAGCGACAATTGAAATGTTCAAGCCAATCCTTTCTTCTACATTAGTAACTGTAGCAGTATTCGCCCCACTAATATTTGTAGGCGGTATGGTTGGTGAATTGTTCATGCCATTTGCGTTAACAATGTCATTTGCGCTAGGTGCTTCATTAATAGTAGCGATTACAATTGTTCCAGCTTTATCTCACTTCCTATTCCGTAAAAAAATATACGGTGAGAAAAAAGAAAGTCAACATAAAGAAGTTGGTAAACTAGCTCTTTGGTATAAAGGTGTATTAGCGAAAGCATTAAATCATAAAATCATTACATCCATTATAGCGATTGTATTGCTTGTTGGTTCTCTTGCTTTAACACCACTTATCGGCTTCAGTTTCATGGGCTCACAAGAAGATAAGGTTATGTACTTATCGTATACTCCTGCTACAGGCGAGCTAATGAAAGATACCGAAGCAAATGTTGCAAAAGTAGAAAAAGAATTAATGAAACGCAAAGATGTTAATATTTTACAACTTTCGATCAATGACCCTAAACATGTTGATCCTTCGGCAATGATGATGGGTGGCGGAGCTGGTGGTGCCTTAATGTACCTTATCTTCGATCCAGATATGGAAAACTTCCCTGAAGCACGCAAAGAAGTTGAAGACTATATAACTAACATCGGTCAATCAGGAACATGGAAATCTCAAAACTTCTCATCAATGTCGTCGTCTTCAAATGAAGTAAGCTACTCATTATATAGTGAAGATCTAGATAAGCTTCGCAAAGCAGTGAAACAAGTGGAAGGCGCATTAAAAGAAGTTGATGGTTTAGAAGAAATTAAGTCTGATAATGAAGATCCATTTGTTGAGCATGTCCTAAAAGTAGAGCAAAAGAATGTTCTACAATACGGATTAACTACTGCTCAAATTGTAATGGCTTTAAATGAAAGTACATCACCAGAAGTTTTAACAACAGTTAAGTATGATGGTGAAGATATTGATGTTATTGTACAACGTGAAGAAAAAGCTGCAGCAAAATCTCTTGATGATGTATTAGCTACTAAAATCCAAACAGCTTTAGGCACAACAATGACAATCGGTGAGTTAGTAAAAGTAGAAGAAGGCACTACCTTAAACAAATTATCTCGCTCAAAAGGTGAATACTTCGCAAAAGTTTCTGGTAAGATTATCGGTGACGATATTTCAAAAGCAACTTCAGCGGCTGATAAAAAAATCAGTAAATTAGATTTACCTAAAGGTGTAACGACTGGCGTTGGGGGTGTTGCTGCAGATATGCAAGAAACATTCACAAAGCTTGGAATTGCCATGTTAGCTGCAATTGCTATCGTTTACTTCATCCTAGTAGTAACATTCGGTGAAGGTTTAGCACCATTCGCTATCCTGTTCTCACTACCATTCGCAGTAATTGGCGCATTTGTCGGCTTGTACGTCACAAATCAAACAATTTCTGTTTCTGTTATGATGGGACTATTAATGCTGATCGGTATCGTTGTGACAAATGCCATCGTATTAGTAGACCGCATTATCCATATGGAACGTGACGGACTTGCTATGCGCGAGGCCATTTTAGAGGCAGGTGCAACTCGTTTACGTCCAATCCTAATGACTGCCATTGCAACAATCGGTGCGATGATTCCAATGGCACTTGGTAATGGCGGTAGTGGTCTAATTTCAAAAGACTTAGCAATTACCGTAATCGGTGGTTTACTATCTTCAACTCTATTAACATTAGTAGTTGTACCTATCGTTTATGAAATGCTATCTAAAATGTTAAAGAAAAACCGAAAAGATATTGAAGAAAATTAATAATTAGATGTAAAATAAGGGCTCTCCTTTGAAGGGAGCCCTTTTTTCTATGTTTTGATGGAGCCTTATCGTCATTTATACAAACTACATTATTTATAATTTTCATGACTCATTAGCATAACGTGGGGTTGATTTCCGTTACGTTTGTATTTGCTTTCCTTCCGCGGGTATTCTCTACCTCCGCGCAGATATTTGCCCGTTTTTTGTGAGAAAGCGAAGCGTCAGCTACAGGATGTTGGTCAAGGCGTTATCACAGGACGTGATGCTTTTAGCTTTCATTCCACTACCCGCTTTGCTACGCTGCAGAGTCTCATCTGTGACGCTGATTCCCAAGGCCACTTCAATCAACTTATCCACATGATAAACGTTTGTAACAAAATGTCATCCCAAACATCTGAATATATTACCTGTCACTTGAGTAAACCTATTTACAATGTAAATCTCCTAATAGTGCATCACATTAAATTTTCGCATTTTTTCAAGCATCCTCATACTTTACTCAACAGCGAAAAATCATTAAATATATAAGTAAACACTGTTGCTACTAAAAAAGTTCATCCCCTCTCAATCTCAAATAAACAACATAACTAAAATTTACAAATCTTGTTATAATTAAATACACTCAAACGCTTTTAAGGAGGAATTTTATGAGCGACAACATTTTCAAACAAGCAGTACCTGTTTTAAAGACAGAAAGATTAACATTAAGACCAATTACACTGAATGACGTAGAAGCATGTTTCTTTATGCTTCTAGTGAACATGTAGCTCGTTATGTGACATGGGACGCACATAAAAGTTTAGATGAAACAAAGGATTTTATTGCATTGATTTTATCTGGTTACCAACAAGGTCAACACTTTTTTTGGGGTATTGAATATGAGCAAAAATTGATTGGCACCATTGACTTCGTGTCGATTAATACGACACATAAATTTGCGGAGATTGGTTACGTTCTTTCTGAAGATTATTGGAATCAAGGGATAACGACTGAAACGGCAAAAAAACTAATCGACTTTGGCTTTAACGAATTAGGATTAGTGCGAATTCAAGCGCGATGCTTTGAAGAGAATATTGGATCACAAAAAGTAATGGAGAAATCAGGGATGCTTTTTGAGGGGATATTACGAAAAAGTATGTTTGTTAAGGGCATTCATCAAAATGTTAAAATGTATGCTATTACAGATGATGACTATGTTAATTCATAATTGGACTAAGCCCTGCAAAAAATCTGTAGGGCTTATTTAATTTACAACCATTTCTCAATACAATAGACTTTTTTAGCCGTAGCATCTAATCTTACTAGTTTACCTATAGCAATTGGGTGCATCGGGTGAGTATGGCAAATATCAAATTCTGCTAAAATCGGGATATCAATGCCGTCTAACTGTTCAAGCAGTATTTCATATGGCTTACGCTCAGTCCCTAAATCATCATAACGTTCATGTTTGCCTAAAATAATGCCACTTATTTTTTCAAATACTCCGTGTAATTTCAGCATCGCAAAATTTTTCTCAACGATGGCTGTATTTTTAGCGCAATCTTCTATTAATAAGATATCTCCATCATTAATTTTCGGGAAATAAGAAGTACCAATAAATCCATACATAGCATTTACATTCCCAGCAATTAATCTACCTTCAGCAACTCCTTCTTGAACCGTCAGCCATTCATTCTTATATAACTTTTTTTCCACCGTTTTTTCTAGCCAATTGACAGGTTCATCTGACCAATATGTGGACATCGGAATTTCGTAAGGTAATGACTGTGATTTAACGAAGTAGTTCTCGAAGAATTGATATGTATCATTGACTAATGGCTCAAATTCACCAAAGGAAGGAACTAAGGCTGGACCGTAATATGTTGTAATTCCTGTTTTTGCGTAAAGTGCCAGTAAAATTGCCGTTGCATCAGAATAACCAACAACGATTTTTGGATTGCTTTGAAACGCCTCATAATCAATATATGGCAGCATACTATTTGAATTTGTACCACCTATTGTCGACATGATGATGTGGACGTTAGGATTTCGTAGTAATTCATTTAATTCTTCAGCACGCTCTTTTGGAGTGCCAGAGCGATAGACATCAGATTTACCAGTTAGACTTCCTTCAATTAAGTTTATATTTCTTTGTTCAAGAAAAGCTTTTGCACGCTTATATCGAGAAAGGGCACTGACGGATGCTGGTGAAGATGGTGAAAAAATACCGATATTTATACTACTACTGTTTCTTATCGAATTCATACAGACACTCCTTTTGTTTTACAATAATTTTGACATATAATATTCATCAATGTACTCACCATCTACATATAAGGAATGTCTTTTAGTCCCTTCAATTTCAAATCCCATTTTTTCATATAATGCTACGCCTGCAGTGTTATTCGCCATTACTGTCAGTTCCAAGCGATGCATCCCCTTTCCTTTTGCCCAATCGTCAAGGTGACTAAATAATGCGGTACCAATCTTTTTTCCTCTAAAATCACTATGGATGCCTACGACAATATAAGCTCGATGTGAAACTCTAGATGGCATATTATTACCTAGAACAATTAAATAACCAACTACACTCTTTTCTATTTCAGCTATAAATAAAGCTGAATGACTGTTTTTGTTAATATTCTCGATAAATTTAGTAAATTGTTCAGTCTCTAGCTTTCGTTCACCTGGCCCGAATAACATAAAATTAGACTCTTCCGCATTTTTTATGACAGCTATGATCTGTTCAGCATCTTCACATATTGCCTCTCTTATTAACATCTTGATTCCTCCTTCTTTCTAAAACTTAGCGACATGTATCACTAAATCTTTCGTGCTCATTTGAATTTCCCCACCGATAGGAAAAGTAAAGATTGGCTGTGTATGTCCGAAATCTACATCATATAGTACTGGAATTCTTCTCAAACTTGGATGCTTATCTAAAATAAAATGTAGCTGCTCCTCTGTCATATTAGAAGCTCTTTGAAAACGCCCTATCGCAATACCTTTTATATTGCTAGTAGCTTGTAATAGTGAGGTGAAGTCCCAAGCAAATATTTCTGGATTAACTATTTCATCATCTTCTACAAATAAAATACTATTCGATAAATCTGGCATATAAGGTGTCCCTTGAAGTAGATTTAACGTACATAAATTTCCACCAAATAATTGTCCACTTGCTTCTCCGTCAGAATAAACCTTCCAGCTACCCGCTTCAAAATGACGATTATGTTGATCTAAATACCATGCATCATCACTCCAAATACTTGAAGCTTTAATCGTATACGGATTATTTTCCATTAAGCATTTTTGAAAATAGGATAGTTGATAGTCTTGTGCCTTTTCCATAAGAAAGCTTGAAAAATGAGGGCCTGAATACGTAACAAATCCGCATTTTTTTGTAATGGCGGTTGCTAAAGCTGTGATATCACTGAAACCACAAAGTATTTTTGGATTATTTGCTATCATGTCGTAATCCAAATAGGGTAATACCTCATTACAGTTATAACCACCAACGACTGTTAATACAGCCTTTACACTCTCATCACGAAAGGCATCATGAATGTCAGCAACTCGATGTTCAATTGATGATGAATTCTGAAGATCGCATTCAAAAATATGTCGACCAAAGGATACTGTAAAGCCTAACTCTTCAAGCTTTTTCTTTGTTTGTTCAACGCCTTCTACTGTGATGATTGCAGCGCTACGACTAGGTGCGATTACCCGTATCTCATCACCCACTGTTAGTTTATTCGGAATACGCAAACTACTCCCTCCCCCTAATAAGTTTTATTTTTTTATTAATCTTTCATCTAGAATTAAATTTTCTCTATTATTACAAAGCCCTTGTGTAAAATCAATTATAAAATTACAATTTTTCCATATATTTTATCTTGTGATGAAGTCCAATGAAAACTATTCAAAAGAGGCTAGAACAAAATTGGACTGAACCTTAAAAATGCGAGAAATCAATTTTAGAAACGCTGATTTCTTGCTTCTACCGGCTTTGTTTGTTGTTTATCAGCGATGTTTGATGGTTTATCAGCGATGTTTGATGGTTTATCAGCGATTCTAACTCTTTTATCAGCGATGTTTGATGGTTTATCAGCGATTCTGGCTCTTTTATCAGCGATGTTCGATGTCCTATCAGCGATTCTGGCTCTTTTATCAGCGATGTTCGGCGTTCCGGCCCTTACCATTCTTCCGACGATAAAAATCCATCAAAAAAGATGCATCGCAAAGTTATTTTGCAATGCATCTTTTTTTGTATTGGCTGTGTGACCAATGCGTTTAATTATGCTAGTAGCACAGACTCCTTAAATTCCTTAATCAGCTTCCCACTTTCCTCTAAGCAAGCAACGTTAGACCTTGGCTACCTATTTTCTTTTTTTGCCAATTAAAAGTGTGACTTGTGCCATTGTAAATGGCAATGAAGATTTCTTTCGATACGCTATATATTTTGGCTCCCAAAAATCTGCATATTTTAATTTAAAGTTTCTTAATCCTTTAAAATGATAGAAGTGCTGTCCATGTAAAAATATTTGTGCTGCAATTTTTTCACTCAAAAAGGAATACCTTGATTGTCCGACATTTGACAATGGCGACATTCCCATATTAAAAACGTGATAGCCTTCTGCTTTTGCCCACTCAAAGAGCGATAGGAAAATGAAATCCATCGTCCCAGATGGAGCTCCCGGCTTAAAACGCATGAGATCTACTGAGAGTCTTTCGCCATTATCGTACATTGGCATGATACTGGCAAAACCAATAACCCCTTCTGCACCACGTAAAACGGCAATGCTAGAAGTGCTTAAATAGTGTTCATCAAAAAAGCCAAGAGAAAAACCTTTTTCTGATCTTCCCTGCAACCATTTCGTTGATACTTCTTGCAATTCATTCATTAATTCCTGTGAGTAAGGAGGGCTTACTACTTCAACTGTGAAATTTTCTCGTTCAAATTTATTTTTTACCGCTCGGCGACCCTTCATTCCCTTACCAGCAAGGGTAAACTTATCTAAATCTACAAAAGCTTCTTCGCCAAGCTTAAAAAAACTATACCCATTCTCATGTAAAGAAGGGAAAATTTTATTGTTTATTTCATAAAAGACTGGTGTATAACCATGCTTATCAGCCAATTCCAAAAACTCCTGAATAGCTGATAAAAAATCAGATTCCTCTCCCACTGGATCTCCTAGTACAACGATCTTATCAGCATATATTTGATAAGAAAATAAAACTGTACCTTTTTTATTCCAATGTACAAATTTGTCATGTAAAAAAATTAAATGTGAATACTCCGTCCCTTTATAGGTCATCAAATGATTTTTGATGATTTCCTCCTGCTCACTAGATAAAAGCTTTTCCATTTTCTTAGGACCGCGGATAAAAAAACCTATATAAAAAATGACAATTGCTATTAGGATACCCATTACTGCACTATAAAATAGGTCTCGGTAATCTGTAATGATATATTCTTGCAAAGCGGCTGGAATATGAATTATGGAAGTAGGTAAGTTCACATAACCAATCAATACATACATCGCTGTAATGAATGTCACTGCAGCAAGATCAATCAAAACGATTCCCCATGTCAAAACGTTACTTTCACGGTAAAATTGTTTTTTGGAGGCAATTAACAGTCCTGCAACAATCAGTAAAAAAATAGCTTCTTCATAGTCTAATCCTTTAAACATTGAAAATAGTGCAGAACTACTTAGCACAATAAGGCTAAGCTGATATGCCCTTTTTACTTTATATTTAATCCCCCTACTTACCCCTAAGAGAATAAAGCCAGCTGCAACAGTCAATTGATGAGAGACGTGCATGATAGGCGAAGATAAAAATTCTTGAGCTATTTTTAGTCGACTTAAAATACCTGGCACCGACGCTGATAGCAATAATACAATGCCAGAGAGAAATACCAATATCGTTAACGACATGTGACTCAGCCTTTGAATAATAACATTTGGCAAGTCTTCCCATGATTGATTCCAACGTTTCCAATATTCTTTTACAAACAAAAGAGAAGAAACTAAAAATGGAAGCACAAAGTAACCAATCCGGTACAAAATTAATAGAAAAAGGACCTTTTCATCAGCGATTCCTAAGCTTTGAGTCCCCCATAAAAAAACAAGGTCAAATGAGCCAACTCCACCAGGTATCATACTGACAATCCCCGCACAGGAAGCAATTAAAAATATGGGAATTAAATCGGATAATCCTATCGGTATCTTCAAAATAAAAGTTAATATCCAGATAACTAAAAAGATTGCAAGCCATTCAGTTACTGAAGTTACTATCAATTGAAGAGAGATCTTTGGATTTATAGAACCTGCTTTTTTATTGCGAATGATAAGCATAGCAATAAAAATCGGGATATATAAGCTGACAAGAATAACCGCTATCTTTAACCACCGTACTTCTTTTAGCAACAGGAAGTCCCAAAAGAATATATACATTATCCAAGCTAACAGCGAAATCCCTGTTAAATAAAAGAGTGTTACGGAGGCAATGCTTTTTAACAGGTCTTCCTTATCCTCTTTATATTTCGAATAGAAATAATTACGCAGAAATACACCAACTAAACCTCCGAAACCAATAAGATTTGAGAAGGTATTCACAATAAATGAATGATTCAGCAAATGACGGTTGTTTATTTTGATTCCTACTATTTTCACTAAAATAACATCATAAAAAATCATCGGTGTAATGGCACAGAAGGTGATAAAAAGAATAAATATGAGCTTCCATATCTGCAATTCATTGACTTCTTTCTGAAGCAAATGAACATCTATCCCACTTATCGTTTGTAGAATTTCATAAATTGCTATTGCTAAAAGTGCTGCTGGAAATAGAATTTTCAAAAATTTAAATAGCGCATCTTTTCGAACATTGAACATGTGTTAAACCTACTCCCCATATGCTTTCTTGAAACTTTAAACGTTTTTAAGTTAATTGACAGAAGATTCTATTTTTTAAAAATCCACTGAAAACTAATATACCATCATTGTAACGTATTCTCTGCTATATGTATTGTCAAAGCAAGTTTGTCTCTCGAGTAGCCTGAGAAATTTATCAAGAAAGGGTAGTGATAACAGCTTGTTGCTGTTATCACTACCCTTTTTTATTTAACATATTGTTCAAGCAAGCGTTGCGTATTTGTTGATTGCTCAAGTGCTTTTTTCTCTTTTGCCCAATATATCAAATATTGATGATCCCCAATATTAAAAACCATCTGCTGTAATTCCTCACTTAGCTCAGAGCTAATAGCGACCTTTAAAATATCCACCTCATATAAAGGCTCTCCTTTAATTTCGTAGACAATATGATAGAGTGGTTTTTCTTCAAATATAGTTCGTTCTTTTTTGCTTAGTTTCTTAATATGGCTTAGAGGATAGTTTTCAATATAGGCTGTTGCATCTTGACCTGTAGCTCTAAATAAAGAGTGCTCTCCTTTAAATAGCTCGATTGCATCAATTTCTGCTGCATGATCTAAAACGTGAGAAATAGCCTCTTCCTCATTTTTTTCGCGAAACTGCAATGTAAAAGCGCCTATAAGAATAATTACAGCAAATATAACTAGTTTCCATCTTCTTTTATTCATTTTCATTACCCATTCAATGCCTTTTTGACAAAGCGGTTAATATCTACGTCAGCACCAATGACAAGCATAATATCTCCTAGCAAAATTTTATCACTCGCCTGTGGAGACACGATGATATCTGCACCACGCTTAAGACCTACAATATTAATCCCGTATTTTGCACGAATATCTAAATCCATTACGGAGTAACCTGCAATTGCATCATTGGCCTTAAGCTCCATAATTGAATGTTCATCCGAAAGCTCCAAATAATCAAGCACTGTATTAGACAGCATATTATTGGCAATACGTATCCCCATATCACGCTCAGGGTGCACGACAAAATCTGCACCAATTTTACGCAAAACTTTTTCATGGTAATCATTCTGAGCCTTTACAGTAATCTGCTGAACTCCTATTTCTTTTAAAATAATAGTCGTCAAAATACTAGCCTGAATATCTTCACCAATCGCTACGATAACATGCTCAAAATTACGAATACCTAATGAATTTAATACCGATTCATCCGTCGAATCTGCGATAACGGCCTGTGTGGCAATGGAAGCAAACTCGTCAACCCGCTCTGAGGAATGATCTATCGCCATAACTTGTGCGCCTTGACTCATTAGTTCGCGAACAATACTTCCTCCAAAACGTCCAAGTCCAATGACAGCAAACTCTTTTTTCATCATTAAAAATCCCTCCGAAAACTACTATACCATTATTGTAACGTATTCTCTGCTATATGTATCGTCAAATCAAGAGACTATTCGTCAATAAAAGACTATCCTTGGACAGGACCGTTCTGCTTAGTGGCTTTTTGCTAGGTTGTCGTCAGGATTTAATAGGGTGAGAGACTAAACTGGTCGGGTTGCCACAGGAAGTGATCTGGTTTGCCTCGAAACTGCTCGGGTTGCCACAGGAAGTGAGCTGGTTTGCCTCGAAATTGCTCGGGTTGCCACAGGAAGTGAGCTGGTTTGCACCAAAACTGCTCGGTTGCCCGATTAAGTGAGCTGGTTTGCCTCAAAATTGCTCGGGTTGCCACAGGAAGTGATCTGGTTAGCTTCGAAACTGCTCGGGTTGCCCGATTAAGTGATCTGGTTAACCCAAAAACGCTCGGGTTGCCTGAGGAAGTAATCCGGCCAACCTCTTTTGGCTCTGGTCACTTCTCCATCGGATTGCTTTCTTTTTCATCAGATTGACTCCTTGATTGCTCAGGGTACGTCACATATGCTGAGCTCCAAAATAATCACGTAGTGGAAACTAACATTGTGTTTTCCATAAAAAAAGACGAGGAATAAAATATCCCCCGCCTCTTCATCTGCTATTTTATGCGTTGCGCATTTCATCTAAAACACGATTTACACGTTTTTCTAGCATTTTCATACCGCTGCCACCAGCTTGCATGTGACGAAGCTGACCATCTTTATCGAACACAAAATACGCAGGTACGTATTGATTTTCAAAAGCATCTGTTAGCTTTAATTCGCTATCTACAAAGATTGGTTGAACAATGTCATGCTCTGCTGCTACCGATTTGATTGTTTCTAAATTTGTATCTTCCTCAGAACGTGGCATATGCACTGCAATAACGTTTAACTCATCTTTGTATTGGTCACGGAAATTGTTCACATCCGGCATTGCCTCTTTACATAGATGGCAACTAACTGACCAGAAGTGAATTAACGTTGGTTTTTCGCCTACTAAATCCGCTTTTGTTACTTCACCATTTAACCAAGTTGTTGCGCCTACAAGTTCAGGCATTTGTTCACGAAGTTTCATAAAACATTCTCCTTTTTCTATATCAAGTTTAAAAAAATCCCCACAAACTTGCTGTGGGGACTCTTTATTTTTGAATGATCTTAAACTCTAAATTATAGAGTTGCTTGACCTGGGCGCCAGTTTGCTGGGCAAAGACCACCAGTTTGTAAAGCTTGAAGTACACGTAAAGTTTCGTCTACATCACGGCCGATGTTGTTATCGAATACTGTTTGGTATTTTAATTCGCCTTCTGGGTTGATGATGAATAAGCCGCGTAGTGCGATACCTTCTTCTTCAATTAATACACCATATTCTTTTGAAATTTCGTGATTTGTATCTGCTGCTAATGGATATTTTAACTCACCAAGACCATTTTTAGTGCGGTCAGTGTTAATCCAAGCTAAGTGAGTGTGGATTGTATCAGTAGAAACACCGATTACTTCTGCATCTAAGTCTTCGAACTCATCGTAACGATCGCTCATTGCAGTGATCTCTGTTGGACATACGAAAGTGAAGTCCATTGGATAGAAGAAAAGAACTGTCCATTTATCTTGTGCTTTAATATCTTCTAATGATACTTTACCAAATGATTTGTCTGGAAGTACCGCTTCCATTGTAAAGTTAGGTGCTTGTTTACCTACCATGCGTTCTGCCATTATAAATCCCTCCGATTAAATATGTAGTGTATATATTCCATTCGCACCAGCGAACTCGTCTTCTACGATAACAGAGTAATCATAGTTTTTCAAACAAGTGAGCTCCCCAAAAGCGTGCATTTTAAATTATCTGACAAATTTTCGTCAAATTCCCAAATGGAATAGCTGCTACAGCCTATTTATTAGCTATTTTCAACAATTTTATTCTAGTTTAAACAAAATTTTTCCACGTTACATTTATGTATGATTTCTAAAAATTTCATCTACTTTTTTTTCATAAAAAACGATTGCAAATTCTTTTTTATTATGTATAATTGTAATGGTTTTAGTAAACTAAAAGTTTCGTTAAAGTAAACTTCGTATTTCAAAAGTTTATGATTGCTAAACTTCTTCTAGGAGGGAAAAGATGCAAATAGGAGCAAAAATTAAAGCGCTTCGTTTAAAAAAAGGTCTTACCCAAGAGGAGCTTGGAGAACGTACAGATTTAAGTAAAGGGTATATCTCACAATTAGAACGTGATCTAAATTCACCTTCCATTGAAACTCTATTTTCAATATTAGAAGTATTAGGGTCAGCACCTAAGGAATTTTTCGATGATGAATCACCTGAACAAAAGGTTGTATATACAGAGGAAGATCAATCCACTTATACAGATGAAGAAAAAAAATATGAAATTCAGTGGCTTATTCCAACATCAAACGAAAAAGAGATGGAGCCTATTTTCTTAACACTTGCTGCTGAGGGGGAATTCAAACAGTTTGAGCCCTCACTCTCGGAAACATTTATTTATGTTGTCGAAGGGCGTATTCGTCTCGTTTTAGGAGATGAGCAGTACATAGCGAGTGAAGGCAATGCTCTCTATTTTGACGCGACAGATCATCATCAAATTTTTAATGCACATGCTGATGAAACAAAAATTTTACTTGTCGCAACGGATTCATATTTATAGCTTAAGGAGGCACATCTATGACAACGAATTCGATTATCCGCTTTGAAAACGTTTCAAAGTCCTATAATGACGGCACGGTCGTCTTAAAAAACATTAACTTGGAGCTAGAAAAGGGAAAATTTTATACACTACTAGGTCCTTCTGGTTGTGGTAAAACAACTATATTACGTATGATTGCTGGATTCACAGAACCGACTTCAGGAAATATCTATTTTCATGATAAAAAAATCAACACAGTGCCAGCAAATGAACGCCAAGTAAATACTGTTTTTCAGGATTATGCGTTATTTCCTCATTTAAATGTCTTTGAAAACGTCGCATTTGGACTTCGCATAAAAAAACTCCCTGAAAGTGAAATTAAAAACCGTGTTGCTGAAGCATTAAAATTCGTTAACTTAGCAGGCTATAGCAATCGTGAAATTTCTGAAATGTCTGGTGGTCAACGCCAACGTGTAGCTATTGCTCGTGCTATTGTGAACGATCCTGAAGTAATTTTACTGGATGAGCCTCTTTCTGCTCTAGATTTAAAGCTACGTACAGAGATGCAATATGAACTACGAGAGTTACAACAACGACTTGGGAAAACATTTGTATTTGTTACGCACGATCAAGAAGAAGCACTTGCCATGAGTGATGAAATATTTGTCTTAAGTGAAGGTGAAATTCAACAATCTGGAACACCAGTAGATATTTATGATGAGCCAATTAACCGCTTCGTTGCTGATTTTATTGGTGAATCAAATATTGTTCCTGGCGTGATGATTGAAGATTTCAAAGTAGAATTTGCTAGTAAAGTTTTTGAATGTGTTGACCAAGGTATGAGACCAAACGAAAAAATTGATATTGTCATTCGACCAGAAGATTTAGAAATGACAACAATTGATAGAGGCAAACTTGTCGTGAAAGTTGATACTCAATTGTTCCGCGGGGTGCATTATGAATTATCTACGTATGACAAAGATGGGAATGAATGGCTCGTGCATTCATTGAAAAAAGCTGAAGTAGGGACAGAAATTGGTTTAGACTTTGATCCAGAAGCAATTCATGTAATGCGCTTAAATGAAACAGAAGAAGAATTCGATAAACGTTTAGAGGCGTACGGGGACGACGAAGATGCAAACTAAGACTTCGAAATCAGCCTTATTTCCTTATGTTTTATGGATTGCACTTTTTGTTATCGCGCCGATTGCACTCGTTGTTTACTATTCCCTACTAGATATACACGGCAATTTCACGCTCGATAACTATAAAGCATTCTTTACTTCTGTCTATTTAAAAATGACATTAAGTTCATTCTGGTATGCGTTTTTAATTACATTCTTTACGTTACTTGTTTCGTATCCAACAGCCTATTTTTTAACAAAAACGAAATATAAGCAGCTTTGGCTTTTACTAATTATTATTCCTTCTTGGATTAATCTTTTGTTAAAAACATATGCCTTTATCGGGATTTTCGGCTTGTACGGCCCATTAAATGCATTCATCGAAGTATTTGGTTTTGATCCGAAGCAAATGCTATTCACTGACATTAGCTTTGTGTTCGTATCCGTTTATATTTTTATTCCATTTATGATTTTACCGATTTTCAACTCATTGGATCGTTTAAATCCGGCTCTTATTTATGCAGCACGTGATTTAGGGGCATCTGCCTTTACTACATTCCGTCGCGTTATATTGCCGTTAACAATGGATGGTGTTAAATCAGGCATTCAAGTAGTATTTATTCCTGCATTATCACTTTTCATGATTACTCGTTTAATTGCAGGAAACCGTGTTATTACACTTGGTACAGCTATTGAACAACAATTCCTTGTGACCCAAAACTGGGGAATGGGATCAACAATTGCTGTTTTCTTAATTTTATTTATGGTCATCGTTATGTTAATTACAGGACAGAAAAAGGATAAAGGAGGTCGCGTACGATGAAAAAACTATCTGCTACAGCAAGAGTGTATTTAGCGATTGTTTTTATCGTTTTGTATGCACCTATCTTCTATTTAATCTTCTATTCGTTCAATAGTGGCGGATCGATGAATAATTTTGAGTCCTTTACGTTAGAACATTATAAAGCGGTGTTTGAGGATTCACGTCTACTCGTAATTCTCATTAATACAGTCATTGTGGCATTACTCTCTGCTTTGATTTCTACAATTATCGGGACGCTAGGAGCTATTGGTATTGTCACTGTTAAAGATTCAAAAATTCGCAATACACTACTTTCTTTAAACAATGTGTTAATTGTTAGCCCAGATGTCATTATTGGTGCAAGCTTTCTAATTTTATTCACAATTATTGGTATTAAATTAGGCTTTACTTCTGTGTTATTAGCACATGTTGCGTTCAGTGTCCCAATTGTTGTACTGATGGTCTTACCGAAACTATTAGAAATGAATAAATCATTAATCGATGCTGCATTAGATTTAGGGGCAACAAAAAAAGATGTCATGATGCGTGTTATTTTGCCGTATATTCAACCTGGTATTTTTGCAGGGTTCTTCCTTGCCTTAACGTATTCTCTGGACGATTTTGCGGTAACGTTTTTCGTGACAGGTAACGGCTTCAGTACTTTATCTGTTGAAATTTACTCTATGGCACGTGCTGGTATTTCTTTAACGGTTAACGCTATTTCTGGTTTAGTATTCTTTATTACGGTTATCATCGTAATTGGCTATTACTTCATTACAAGCCGAACTAGTAAAAGAACGGGGGGAACTCAATGAAGCAATTAATTCAAGCAACAGTCGCTATTCTTGTCGTTTCCGCCCTTTTGTTCTATGCTGCTAACGCCCTAAGCGCTGGCGGTGGGAAAAGCGGGAAAAATACGTTAACAATCTTTAACTGGGGAGAATATATTGACCCTGATTTGCTGAAGCAATTTGAAAAAGAAACAGGTATTCATGTCATTTATGAGACGTTTGATTCCAATGAAGCGATGATGACAAAAATTCAACAAGGTGGTACAGCTTACGATATTGCAGTACCGTCTGAATATACGATTGAAAAAATGAAGGAAGAAAACTTACTTATTCCTTTAGATAAATCGAAAATCCCTAATTTAAAAAATATCGATCCTTATTTTTTAGACCTACCATTTGATGACAACAATAAATATTCAGTTCCATATTTCTGGGGAACAGTCGGCATTGTCTATAATCCAAAGCTCGTTGGAAAGCTAGACTTCTCATCTTGGGAGGACTTATGGGACCCATCGTTAAAACGTAAAGTCTTTTTAGTAGACGGCGCACGTGAGGTAATTGGTATGGGCTTAAACAGTCTTGGCTACTCACTCAACTCTTTAAATACCCAGGAGCTACGTAAAGCTACTGATAAACTAATCACATTGGCACCAAATGTTAAAGCCATTATCGGGGATGAAATTACACCGCTGATGATTAACAACGAGGCAGCTGTGGCACTCACTTGGTCTGGTCAAGCAGCAGATATGCTGTCAGAAAATGAAGATTTAGACTTTGCTGTACCAAAGGAAGGCTCAAACTTATGGTTTGACAATATGGTTATCCCAAAAACTTCTAAAAATATTGATGGTGCACATGCATTCATTAATTTTATGCTTAAAGCTGAATCCGGTGCTAAAAATGCTAGTTATCTAGGCTACTCTACCCCAAATATTGCAGCGATGAAATTAATGGATAAGAAAGTTGTTTCTGATGAACGCTTCTATCCTTCTAAAAAACAACGCGAAAAATTAGAGGTATATAAAAATCTAGGCCCTGATTATTTAGGCAAATACAATGAGCTGTTTTTAAAATTTAAAATGAGTATTCGATAACCTCAAAACTGAAAGCCTTAAAAAGCGCAAGAAATCAATTTTAGAAAAGTTGATTTCTTGCGTTTTTTTGATGTTATATTTTTTAATTTTTCTATAAAAATATTCTGTCAGGTGTGGGATTCTAATTATTAAAACAAATACTGCACCCAGTTTCCCCATAAAAGTCTACCATTAGCTAAACGAAAAAAGAGGCTAGGATACATCGCTTTATTACTATAATTTAGAGTGATATGTAAGAAAGATACATTCTTGTGAAGTGGTTGATTGGAGTGGAGACTGGGCGACTCCTTGGGGATTAGCGATAGAGGAACGAAGGCTAAAACCATCACGTCCTGTGATAACGCCTTCGTGACCAACCTCGTGTTGGCCCGAGACCCTGGAGCGAGCAAAGCGAGTGAAGCGGCTCATCGGACGCCCCCAGGAAGCTCTGCTCTGTGCGAAAGCGTAGCGGCAGCAACAAAGCGCCCAGTCGGAACGGAAATCAACCACTCGTTTTGGCGGAAGGTCATCTGAATTCTTATCTCAGACTTATAGTCAATAGCAAACGTACAAGCCTTGTGGTAGACTGTAGTATATTTGATTAAAGAAAGGGGTATTCGATGACCCAGCAGAAGTCTAATAAGGCGGCTTTGTATATTTTAATGTTTAATATGTTTATCGCAATGGGGAGTATCGGAATTATTATTCCTGTCATGCCTGAGTATTTAAAACTATTTGGTGCTGCAGGACAAATACTTGGTATGTTGATCGCAACGTTCGCCTTTGCACAATTCGTATTTTCTCCAATTGCTGGGAATCTTTCGGATCAATACGGTCGAAAAAATCTCATTATTTTCGGTCTTATCGTAACAGGACTTGCACAAATTGGTTTCGGGCTTTCTACAGATGTGTGGATGCTCTTCTTGGCACGCTTTTTAGGTGGTCTTGGTTCTGCATTTGTGGCTCCTCCTATAATGGCTTTTGTGGCAGATGTCACAACGTATGAGGAACGAGGAAAAGGTATGGGTATGCTAGGGGCAGCAATGTCCTTGGGTTTTATGATCGGACCAGGTATCGGTGGATTCCTCTCAAAAGTTAGTTTGCATTTTCCATTTTATACTGCTGGATTTGCAGCTATCTTAGCAGCTATTTTATCGTTCTTTTTATTACCTGCTACAAAACCGAACACTGCGAAAAAAGCGCAGAAGCAGGATAATCTTGCAAAGCAGATGGCACGTTCAGTCCGAATGCCTTATTTTGTCATGCTAATTATCATGCTTGTATTCTCTTTCGGAATTGCTAACTTCCAAACAACATTATCATTATTTGTTACGGATAAGTTTAATTACACACCTACTGATATTGCCATTATATTAGTTGTGGGTGGCGCTTTTGGTGTTGTTGTACAGATGTTTGTTATTACACCGCTGTTTAATCGCTTCGGCGAAATGAAAGTAGTGTTAGTCAATTTATTTATTGCAGCCATTTCGATTTTCTTAATATTATTCGCATCTGGTTTTGCACTTATTTTAATTGTAGCGACCATCTTCTCTACAGCTACGACATTGATTCGTCCAGCTGTCAACACATTGATTTCAAAGCTTGCTGAGAATGAACAAGGCTTTGCAGCTGGTTTGAACAATGCGTATATGAGTCTTGGTAATATGATTGGTCCAGCTTTAGCAGGTTTATTATTCGATTGGAATATGAACAGTCCTTATATATTCGGGTCTATTATTTTAATGGCTTGCTTCTTCCTTGCCCTTATTTGGACAATGAAAAAAGCACCACACCTGTTGCATCCTGATACAGAATAGCCTGGAAAGTTATTGACTATTTTTAGTAGTATGCTACATTATTATGTGAAAAACTAAAAATTCTATTAATTACCACTAGGGGAGTCTTTAAAAGGCTGAGACGTATATGATCATATACGGACCCTTTGAACCTGATCTAGTTCACACTAGCGGAGGGAAGTGTCGACACTTGCTTTTTACTATGTAAATGCAAGGCCGCTTCCTATTGTTTTAAGGAAGCGGCTTTTTTACGCTTTAGCGGCGGATTTCCCTAGTTTAGCGGCGCTTCTCTCGCTTTTAGCGGCGGAACTCCTTAGTTTAGCGGCGCTTCTCATGCTTTTAGCGGCGGAACTTCATAG
>NZ_LITM01000005.1:436834-539474 GCF_001275675.1 Lysinibacillus sp. FJAT-14745
GGTTAGCGGCGTTCTCACGCTTTAGCGGCGGAACTCCCTAGTTTAGCAGCGCTTCTCTCGCTTTTAGCGGCGGAACTTCCATGTCTACCGGCGATAACTATAAAAATTCACATTTCAAAGGAGTGGAAATTATGTCAATTCGAAAACTAACAATTATGGCCTTATTAGTAGCAATTGCCGTAGCAGGTTCTACCTTCGTTTCAATACCAACGGGGATTGCGCGTGCCTACCCTATACAGCATGCTATAAATGTTATTGGCGCTATCATTCTTGGGCCAGTGCCTACTGTTATGGTCGCCCTTATCACAGCCATTATTCGTATTTTAACAGGGACAGGCTCATTATTAGCTATACCTGGCAGTGTTATTGGCGCTCTGTGTGCAGCTCTTGCCTATAAATATAGCGGCAAAATGTGGCTATCAGGTATCGGTGAAATGTTTGGGACAGGTATCATTGCATCACTCATTGCAGTACCTTACGCTCATTTATTAATGGGGACATCCGTTGCTGCTTTATTTTTCATGCCAGCTTTTTTAACATCGAGTATTATTGGTGCTATGTTAGGCATCGTCGTTGCTAACAGTTTACGTAAGACAGTATTTGTAACTAACCTTAATACTCTTCTTAAATAATGATTCATGTTACGTTACTTTCATTAATTAAGAAAGTAACGTTTTTGTTCCGAACAAATTCACTCATACTTCAACGGTTGAAATGACAAAAAACGATGGCACATCTCTATGCACCATCGTTTTATCTGTTAGGATCGTTTTTTCATGCCCTTTAATAGCTGGGCAACATTTGTGTCCTCTGCCTGTATTGGCTTTTCCTCAACAAGCTGCTCTTTTTTCTTCGGCCTAGTTAAGAAACTCCAACCAAAGCGTCGAATAGTAATATCAATGAAGAATAGCAGCATCCCTGCTAATAAAAGCCATGTTGCAATATTTTGGCGTTCCGCACCTTTTTTCGTAAATTCACGGAACACTTCACTTGGCTCCTTCAAAACGGAGCCGCCTGTTTGCTTCGTTAGCTCTTCGGCTAGCTTATCGTTCACTGGTCGTAATTCATACTCAGCACTATAAGGTACACTTAAACCTGCCTGGTAAATAGCCTGTTGTTCATCGGCAATGCGGAAGAAAATGAGTCCCGGTTCTGCTTGTACGACTGCTCGAACTTGTGATGCTGAAATTGTTTCAAGCTGTGTTTCAAGTTCTTCACCCGCTTCATTGACAGCAACAATATCTAAGAACGCTGCTTCATTTGTTGGGTCAGTGATGACAAATGAGCCGTCTGATTCTAGACGTACATCATAGGCAACATCGTTATAGCTTGGTAACATTTTTGAAATAAGCATTTGCCAAAACGTGCCCCAATTTTGCCATCTTGCCCAGTCTCCCGTCCATTTTCCTGTCGAATCAGAAGTAAAGGCGAATGTTTTGCCCAGGCCGTATTGCCACCCTGCTAGAACTGGATCTTCCTTTCCACTTTCTGCAATAACAGTAGCTCCCTGCTTTGCTGTCGTACCGATATAAGCGTTCATTTTAGGTACACCATTTGCAAATAACGTATTCCAGCCAGATGCATTAAATATAGTTGGATAGAATGGGTTATCTTCAATATATGTGCGTGAAATCATGGCAGTTTCACGAGATAAAATAGAGGGGATCGTCTGCTCATCAACAACATCGTAGAAACGCCCACTTCCCATCTCACTGAGCGCTTCAAGTAAGTTTGCATCTGCATCCTGACCAATTGCAACTGTTGAAAGAGTAATGCCGTTCTCTTTTCCTTGTGCAATTAAGTCTTCATAGTTACCTGGTTGAGACTGACCATCAGTTAATAGAATAATATGCTTACGCTGTAACTTTAAATCAGCTAGATTTTCATAGGCTTTAGCAAGTGATCCATATATTTCGGTACCGCCACCCGGCGTTACAGATAAAATCGTATCCACCGCTTCTTCCTTTTTGCCAAGTGGTCCTGTCTCAATTATTTCCCAAGGTCGATCATCAAAGGCAATAAACCCGAGCGTATCCTCATCTCGTAGCATTTCAACTGAACGAGCGGCCGCCTCTTTTGCGAGCTCTAGCTTTGCTCCAGACATACTTCCAGAGCGGTCGAGGACAATCTCAAGCCCTAATGACGGTAATTGTTCCTTACCTTTAATTTCCATTTCAACTGGTAATAAAGTTTCGATTGGTGTTTTAAAATAGCCGCCTAAGCCAAAGCTATTTTCGCCACCGACCATCGTAAAACCGACACCGAAATTTTTCACTGCCTGCTCAATAACATTCATTTTTGCCTCGCCTACTAAATGCCCTGGCACATTATCAAAAATGATGGCATTGTATTGTAAATAACTAGAAAGTTCATTTGGCAGACTTTTAGCATTTACAACATCATAGGCAATTGATTGTTTGCCAAGTGCTGCTGCAATTGGTGATGCCGTATCATAGCCATTAACAATTAGTAGATGTGGTTCACTTTGCACCATCGTGACGCTTGTTAATTTATTATTTTCAAAAATTGCATCCTGTTCAACTTGCACGAGTGCCTCATATTTTACAAGCCCTTCAGCCGTCGCTGAATGTTTATATGTAAAAATATTTGATCCTTCTGCAAGCTCCACTGCCTCACGATGAATAAGCTTATCATTTTCGTATAATAATAGCTCACCTCGTTCTGCTACAGTCGCATTTATTTCAGCGACTAGCTGCTGCTGCTCACCTACATAAGCAACTTGTGGTGTGACAAAGCTTTTCATGGATACATCCTTAGCAACAGGTTGGCTAAATGGCACTACATCAACACTGGTATTTGACCCTTTAAACTTCGATGCAAATTCTAAGGCATCTCCTTTTGTTTCATTACCATCCGTTAAAAGCACAAGTCTTGTTGCTTTTTTCGAATCTACAATACCTGAAGCGAGCTGTAGGCTCTGTTCAATATTTGTTTGATCTGTTGCTTTTATGGTTGTAAACTTCGGCACTTCCTTTAAAGAATTCGATAAAATAGCTTCCGTTTGTAATGTCGTTGAAAAAGAATAAATCCCTGCAAGCTGTTCATCTTTTTTAGATTGTAAACTTTCCGCTATAAAATTGGCCATCTCATCATCTGTCCCATTCATTGAAGCAGAACGGTCAACTAAGAATAATACTTGTTCTTCCTTTACGGGCAATAAAATATAGGGCCCAGCAAGCGCAAAAACCAAACAGCCTATTGCCACAATACGAATACCTAGTACGACGATATGACTTTTTTTTAGTCGCTGACGTTCACGCCAATAGGTCCATCCAAAATACATAAGCAATGGAAGTAAAAGCAACAATGCTAATGGCATATCAATTCGTAAATCCACGACGTCGTTGCACCTCCCACTCTAAAACAAGTAATACTAAGATCATAAGGATAGGCCAATGTACGAACGAGGTTTTCGATATTTCTTCCTTACCATTGTCCGGAAGCTCTCCAAGCGTATAACTTGTCCCTTTTTCAATCACACGCTCTTGCGCTTGAAGCTGTACGATGAAGCGCTTTTCTTCATCTTTTGAGCGAGCTTTATATATTCCTGGCTTCATTGGAGCTGTTAAAAGACCATTCGTAATGGACGATAAAAACTCATCTTCCTGCGAATATATACTCCAATCACCCTGCGCTAAGGCAACTGCACGTTGCTCATTTGGTGTAAAAATGCCAAGTGAACCAATAGATTCTGAAAGCTCTTGTTCAGTGCTCCATAAAAATAATGGGAATGAAGGATGTAACGGCCAATCTGTATCTGCAATATCCGCTAATACGACAATATCCCCTTTAGGTGAACGTTGAATAAATGGCTGGTCTCCAACTGATGCAATCGTTTTATAGTCATCGAATCCAGGATATACAGCACTGACGTAAATATCTTTTAGCTCACTAAATGCAAACAATGCATCACTTGTTGTACTGATTTCCCCAGTAACTTCAACCTTCTCAACGTCATCCCGTCCAAATAATACAATTGGCTTGTCCATCTTTTCGAGTAGCGCCGTCTGATTTGTCACAACAGTGGCATCCAGATTGTCAGCCACTTGTGAAGATGGAACAATTTTCACACTAATATTAATCGTTTGCAAACCTTTTTGAATGAGTTGATGCATACTTTGATCGACAATTACTTTTGAAGTAGCTGTTTGTAGCAATACCGTTTGTGAATTATCAACAGCGTAATCGTCCTTAGCGTCTATCTTGGCAGTCATAGTATCTTCTAACGGTAGGTCTTTAAATGTTTTTGTTACGGCTTCATTTGGAGGTAATGCAACACTCTCCGTAGCTATCTCCTTACCTTTAACATTGTCTATCGAAAGTGTTACATGTTGCTCTTGGTCCGTATCATTTTGTAACTGTACAAGCGCCATAGCAGATTGTCCATCTGTAGTAGCAGCAAAACGTGTCATTGCGATATTGGTTAAGTCCTTTGCAGACCCTTTTACGATCCACTTCACCGTATCTTTTTCCATCGGTAATTGCTTTTTATCGAGCGTATCTGTAAAGACATAAATAGATGTTGGTGTATTTCCGACGAAAGCCTGTGCCACATCTAGCGCTTTATTCATTTGAGCGGTTTCATATGTTACATGTAACTGTTGAATGGCTTTTTCAATCTCTTTTGTATTTGTTTCCTGCTGTAATATAGCTTTTGGCGTATTGCCTGTTGTAATAAGAGTCACAGGTCTTCCATCAAGCTCATTGACCAATGACAGCATTTCTTTTTTATGTGTGTCAAATGTTGACTGCTCTTTCCCTGCTAACATCGTTGCAGACGTGTCTACAATGAAAATCGTCTGCTCACCAACGATCGTTGACTTTTTAACATATGGATTCATTAATGCCAGTACAAGTAAAAGAAGAGCTAGCAGCTGTAAATAAAGCAGTGCATTTTTTTGTAAATGTTTTAAGTATGGTGAAACACGTGTTTCTTGCATAATTTCCGACCAAAAAAGTGTGGAAGATACGGTTTGATCGGTATATTTTTTTCGAAAGAAATAATATAGAAGGACAATGACCGGGATGATGGCCGTCCAGCTAAAAAGTATTTGACTAAAGCCCAATACGGCTCACCTCACCTAATCCAATGTGCTTTTAATAATTGGTGGAAGATGGCATGCTGTAATCCATCCTCTACTTTAAGTTGTAATTGTCGAACACCAAAACGCCGACAAATTGCTTCAAATTCCTCTTCATGTAATAAACGTTTTGCCGTATAAGTGTCCAGAACTTTAGAAGACATCGTAACATTTACATCTCTGCCTGTTTCACGGTCAAGTAAGCGCACATCACCCGTATATTCTGGTGATAGTTCTTCTTGCGTAACTATTTGCAAAATACGTACATCCCCTGCATAACGTGGTAGCCTTTTTAAAAGTTGCGCCCATTCCTCGATTGGCTCAAGTCCATCCGTCACAATAAATAGTACAGTACTATCCTTAGGCAATGCTTTTAAAGCTCCCTGTGCGAAGCTATTTGTATACGTTGCTTGTTCAATTTCTGTGACCACCTGTAAAAAGGCGCGACGATACATGGCACCTTTACGACGAAACGGTAGCTTCACCTCATCCTGTAGAAAAGAAAATGATAAGCGATCATCACGACCGAGCACCATTAGCCCAAGTGAGGCAACAATTTGCCTGGCAAAAGTCCATTTTGCTTGATCGCCCATCGATTTCGTTGTATCTAGCAAAATGTGTACACGCATCTCTTGTTCATCTAAAAAACGTTTAATGAAGTATTTATCCGTTCTCGCAAAGACGTTCCAATCCACCTGACGTACATCATCACCTAAATGATATTCACGAAAATCCGAAAAATCAAGCGATGCCCCGAAGCGTTGCGAACGGTGCGAGCCCTTGTGCTGCCCACGTAATTTGGAGGCCGTTGCCACTTGGAAGCGACTGATTTTCGCTAACCAATCCTCGGGCAATAATAATTTTTGTGTCACCTGCTAACACCTTGCTGTACTTTTTCTAAAATAACATCAATCACATCGTCTGCTGTTTTGCCAGAAGCCTCCCCTTCATAATTCAACAGCATCCGATGGCGTAACACTGGCTTAGCCACAGATTTAATATCTGCTACAGAAACGTGGAAACGTCCATTCATAAGCGCCCTTGCCTTCGCTAATTTGATTAAACTTTGTAAACCTCGAGGGCCGCTACCATACATCGCATATTGCTTGACCTCATTAATGGCATCCACTCTCTCAGGATGTGTAGCCACAACAAGATCCGTCGCAAATTCGAGCATTTCATCAGCAACCAGTACTTCCTTGACCATTTGCTGCGCTTCAATCAGTGCTTCCGTATCCATGATCTTTTGTAAACCAATTTCCATAGCGCCTGTTGTACGCTTCATAATTTCCATTAGCTCACTTTTCTCAGGATACGGCACAAGAATTTTACATAGGAAACGGTCCATTTGTGCTTCTGGTAAAGGGTACGTTCCCTCCATCTCAATCGGGTTTTGTGTTGCTAACACGAAGAATGGTCTTGCCATCTTCTTTGTATCACCCAAGATTGTTACAGTTTTTTCACCCATTGCTTCAAGCAGTGCACTTTGTGTTTTGGGTGTTGCTCGGTTAATCTCATCCGCTAATACCATTTGGCTAAAAATCGGCCCTTGCTGGAATGTAAATTGCTGCTTGCCATCAGCTGTGCGCTCAATCATACTTGTTCCTGTAATATCCGCCGGCATTAAATCTGGTGTAAATTGAATGCGCGAAAATGATAAATCTAATACTTCAGAAATTGTACGAATTAACATCGTCTTCCCTAAACCCGGTAGGCCCTCTAATAATGCATGGCCATCAGCAAGGACTGCGTATAATGTATAATCAATGGCTTCTTCTTGGCCTACGATAAAGCGATGAATTTCTTCCTTTACTTGTTGTAATTTCGTACTCATTTCAACATATTGTTGCTCTGTAAATGCCATTCCTTTTCCTCCTACTGAGACTCAATTGACGTGAAATACGATTGCACGACATTTTGTAAATCCTTCGGTAATTGTAAACGCTCTGAGCTTTCTAAATAGCTATCTTTATAGGAGCCTATAACTTCCTCATATGGACGAATAGAACCTTTCGTAATAGGGCCATTTCCTTGTTGCTCTGAAACATGTGATCCATCGCCTAATGCTCCCCCATCAACTGAAGTCTGACTAGAACCACCAATTCTATTTGGTGTCGTTAATAAATCGCGGCCGCCTTGACCTTTGCCTGCACCTTGACCTTGACCTGAACCATTGCCATTGCCCTGCCCTTGTCCCTGCCCTTGTCCGTTTCCTTGTCCCTGACCATTACCCTGTCCTTGACCTTGTTGATTGCTTTGATTCGATCCTTGTTTCTGACCTTTACCACTAGCCTGTTGGGATCCATTTTGGGAATTACTTTGGCCTTGTTGTCCTGTTTGACCTTGCTGATTACTTTGCTGTGAATTCGCTGAAGGATTGCTATTAGGATTGTTTTGCTGATTGTTATTGGCACTATTGGCACTCGCAATAGCATTTTGTAGCGTATTGCTTGCGGGTTTCCCAAGCTTGCTCATAGCTGTCTGAGTACTATTTGCATTTTGCGTTAGCTCCTGCTGCATTTGGGCGAGCTCCTTTAATTGCTCTACTTCTTCCTTCGATAAGCCTTTGTCGTCAGAAGTGCCCTCCTTACTAGCCGTTTGCTTATCCTTTAATTGTTGTTCCTTTAAAGCAAGCTCCTTTTGCTTTTTCACGACTTCGCGTAATGCTTCTTCAGCCTTTTCTGCCTCTTTTAACGTATTTTGCAATTCTTTTAATTGCTCTTTCACTTCTTTTGTTTCTGCTTTTTTCTCTAATTTAGCAACTTCCTTCTTTACGTCCTCAATGACAGCTTTTTCTTCTTCCGCCTCTATTGCTTCAATTTGTGTAGCTGCTGGAAACATATAAAGAATGGCCAGTGCGACAGCTGTTCCAAATAATCCAATTAATGCTTTTGGACGGAATAAATTTTTCTTTCGAGCCTTAAAATCAGCAAACGCCTTTTCCACGTTTCCTAGTGCTGTCTTTAGTAGAGATTGCACGAGCGGGTCCTTATCGTCCTCGAACGATAAGGCTGTCACAAGCTCATTGTGCGAAAAATAATCATCCAATGTATGCAATGCTTCCTTTTCTTGTACACGCTTCCACCACATAAACAACACTGTTGCTAGTATGACAACAATAAAGGTAGTAAGAGCTGTTTGGCGATAATACGGCCAAACAAATAGCCTTGAGACGAGGAAGAGGGAAGCACTCGAAAGCAATGCCAAAAACAAGCCGTACTGTGCAATTGGAATGCTTCTTTCTACTGTTAAACTCGTCTTTGCACGTTGAATATATTGTCGTAATTGCTTACGACGCTCCATAAAATTTCCTCCTTATCGATTACTTTTCATATTGGCACGTAATTTTTTAATCGCAATTGTTAAACATACAACAATGATCAATGAATAAGCTATTAAATAACTAATCCATACAGGTAATTTCACGCCCGAAACTTGCACTAAAGCATCGCCCATAGATGATGAAGTAAGCGTAAGCATTAATGCACCCGGGTTAATAGAAGCCCAAAAGTAAGTCATATAAGAAGGAGTAGTACCTAATGCATTACCCATTTGATGGAAGGCCATTGATAAAAAGAAGAAAAACGCTGTAATGCCACCTAAAAAAATTATCGAGCCGTACGTAGCAATCATCGCAACAATTGTTCGCTTTGTAATGGTTGAAAACATAACACCAATACTACCGATTGCTACAACTGTTAATAAATAAAATAAAAATATCGAGATTAATTGAGACGGCGATACGCCACCAAATAAAAATACTAAACTATACAATGGTAGCCCTGCGAGAAGCATTAATACTAAAAATGCTACCGAGGATAGTAATTTTCCAATAATGATTTGAGTAGAGCTTTGTGTCGTTGTTAGTAAAATATTTAGTGTTTGCTTTTCCCTTTCGCTACTAATTGCACCGGCAGTTAAGCTAGGAGTAATGAAAAGAACAAGAGCCATTTGTAATATTGTTAAGACCGCAAACATCATAAAGCTCATTTCTGGTCTAAAGAAACCCTTGCCTGTGAATCCAGTTGTTAGTAGCAAAAATCCTGCGATAAAAATACAAATAACCGCTAAATAAAACATTAAACCTGAAAAGCTTTTAAAAGAACGGAAGCGTAACTTCAATTCTTTTACGAATACCGGATTATAAAATCGTTCCATCATTGATGATCCGCTCCCTTCGTAATAGCCATAAAGACATCCTCTAAATCTTTTTCCTCTTCACTTAATGCATAAATAGGTAAATTTGCAAGTATTGCTTTTTTCAATAGTGCTACCTGATCAGCATCTGTTCCTCGGTAATTAAAGGCTATTTCTAAGCGATTATCCATTACATCAATAGAAGAGATCAGTGGATCCTCCTCCAAAAATGCACGTACCTCGTTTAAACGATCTGTTACTTTTACTACGATACGCTTCTCCCCCTGTAGCTGTGCTTGAATGGAAGCCACATTACCATGAGCGATAAGCTTACCATTATCAATCACACCGATTTCATCGCACATTTCTGCAAGCTCAGGCAAAATATGTGAGGAGATTAAAATCGTTTTCCCCATAGATTTTAAATTCCGTAAAATATCTCGCATTTCTACTCTGGCACGTGGATCCAAACCTGAAGCAGGTTCATCTAAAATTAATACTTTAGGATCGTGGATAAGAGCACGTGCCAAACATAGACGCTGCTTCATCCCACGTGACAGTAAATCAACATATTCATAACGTTTATTTGTTAAATTCACGAGTTCAAGCAGCTGTGGAATCAGTACTTTTCGTTCAGCTGCCCCAATACCGTAACTTGCACCGTAAAAGTCTAAGTATTCGTCTACTTTTAGTTGATCATAAACACCAAAGAAATCTGGCATATAGCCAATTTGTTTTCGAACTTCCTTTGGTTCCTTAATAACACTTTTCCCATTAATTAGGGCATCACCAGAAGTAGGAGCCAGCAAGGTTGCTAAAATAGAAAATGTAGTCGATTTACCTGCCCCATTAGCACCTACAAAACCAAATACAACCCCTTCCTCCAAAGATAGATTCAAATGATCTAGCGCTGTAAAGGAGCCATATCTTTTCGTTAAATCACGAATTTCAATCATTATTTTGCCACTCCCTTCAGCTCTACATCTGGTAATTTTGTTTCCTCACCCGTTTGATCTGGTCCGTATTTAACCTCAATTAGCAACTCATCATTTTCATTGAAGTATTTTTTTATGTTACCTGTAAACACCTGTTTCGCATCGACCAATGGCTCATAATTTTTCGTCTCGTTATTCCAAATCGATAGCTGCATACGATCAATATCCTTATTTGAAACTGTCAATTCGTTTAATGTTTGAACTGAATTCATAAACTTATCTGGCATCGCAATGGTTACTTCATATAACCCATCAGACAAGCGCCAATTATTTAACTGTTCATCTACTTTTTCGGCATACGAATTAGGAGAAAGCTGGTTTACTGAATACGTAAAATTGTTACGTTTCATTGTAAATGGACCTGAGAGCTCTACTTTGCCATCAAATGGCTGAACAAAATAGGAAATCGGTGACATATTGGCACTTGTTTCTAGCTCAACCCCAGCAATTGCTTGATCTGCCCATGCTGTAATGACAGGCTTTTTATCATTTTCTACATGCGGTATTGCCAGAGATTTCATACGCTCGATACGTGAAGGATTCACGTCTTCCTTCTTCGCTGGATAATTATTAAAATTGTAACTAGTAAAATCAGATGGTTTTTGAAGAACCGTTGCTTTTAGCTCTGTGTCGACTTTAAGTGTACCGTTCGCTTCAATGTCGCCAAGTTTAACTTCTTTAATGCCAGAGATTAACGTAACATCCTTTAGAGCAAACGGGAATTTGTTCTTAATTGTCCCAGTTAGCTTTTCATTTTTTAACGTAATATCAATATCCATCTTGCCAATATTTTGTGCCGCTGTCTTTCCTGCAAACGACTGAACAGACCAATAACTTAAATCACGTAGTGTTAACGTTGAACCATTGGCATTTTCCTTAACATAGGATATTTCATGTAAATCATCCCTTGTCCCCGCGAAATTATTGGAACTTCGCAACGCTAATGCACTTGTATCCTTATCTGCATTAACAACAAAATCACCGCTACGATTTGTTAAAATAGACTCTACATAATAACCATTTAAACTACTATCTTCATTTACTTTATAAAATGCAGATTGTTGAATTTGCGGTTGACCAATTCGATCTTTCGCACCAAAAATAAATAGAGCAATAGATAACACAATTGATATCGCAGGAATGATCCACCATGCATGCTCTCGCTTGTCTATTTTCTTTAAAATAAAATATAAAATAGGTCCGATAATTAAAATATATAGAATAATAACTATTAGCATATAGCTAACAGATACTTCAAACGAAGGGAATAATTCATTTACATTACGCAGTTCATATGAAACTTGCTCCACCGGTGACTGTCCATTAACGCTCATCCCTTGTTGTGACATCTTTTGAATATCTAGCAATTTTCGCACTAATGCTGGATAGCCATCCATAGACGCAAGTGGTTGATCCCCTAAAGAAAAGGCTGTTTGAATAATTTCTCCACTGCCAACTTTTTTCTTAGACGCTAAAATCTTATTGTTATCTGTTAATACAGCAATACTTCCTTGACTTTCAGTTGCCCCATAAAGAGAAATAGGTTGTGTAAAAGTTCCGCCGCCTGATAATTTTGATAGACTATCTGCCGAAACGGATGTCATTTGCTTGGATAACGCTAGTGGTAGATAATCCTTGAAAATACCTGCTGTTGCATTTACTTGATCAGAAGCTCCTACTAATAAAGTTCCGCCATTTTGTACCCATTTTAATAAAGACTCTTGTTGCTTTTGCGATAAATCAGCAATAGCAATTTCATCGATGACGATAACATTTGCCATTGCAAATCCTTGTGGATCCTCTGGCAGTGTATAATCCTTAATTTGATTTAAATTTAAAACTTCAACATTACTTTGAGGAGCAGATTGAGATAGACGCAAAAATGCTGATAAACGATCACTTTTATCCGTTAATGTATAAATAAAAACTGATGACGGATCTAAAAAGTTAGCTTGTAGCTGTTTCGTTCCTTCATAAGCAACCTTTTTTCCTTTTTCTATGCTTCCTTCAAAGAACGCAAACGCATCGGCATTTGAGAAATTACCATCTAGATAAATATCAAATATTTTTTCTTCTCCTGCCGCTATATCTATTGGAAGCACTTGTGCTGATGCAGCTTCATAGAAACTGGATGCATTAATGACCATATCCCCAGAAAAATCTGCACCATTATTTTTTACTGTTACTTGCACTGGCACCACTGTTTGATATTTAGCTTTACCCGCGATCCCTACCTTAGCCTGTACATCTAATGTAGCAGCCGCTTTTGCCTGCTCCATAGGTAGAATAAAGCTAATAACAAGCATGAATAGTAATATGAGTGCCGCTATATTCTTTTTCTTCAAAAACTCAACCCCTTTTATGTAAATTGTTGGTTACATAATTATACGTTTTAAATTGCACTTTGTTCCATTTCTTACGACATCTTCATGAATATTCATAAACTCTTAAGAATTGGATAATTAGCAAAGTGTGGGGTGACATTTTGTTAAACGTATGCATATAAGTTGATTGGAGTGGAGGCTAAGAAAAAGGATTCACACACAATTTTGTGTATAAATCCTTTTTTGTTCTTTGGACGGAGGATGTCGATAAAATTCAGAAGTTGGGTGATAAAACGTGAAAGTTAGTCGATAAAATTTAAAAGTTGAGTGATAAAACGTGAAAGTTAAGCGATATAATTCAAAAGTTGGGTGACATTTTATTAAAGCGTATGTCATGTGAATAAGTTGATTGGAGTGGAGGCTGGGCGACTCCTTGAGGATTAGCAATAGAGGAACGAAGGCTAAAAGCATCACGTCCTGTGATAACGCCTTCGTGACCAACATCCTGTTGCCCCGAGACCCTGCAGCGAAGCGAAGCGGCTCATCGGACGCCCCCAGGAAAGCGCCCAGTCGGAACGGAAATCAACCCCACGCTATGATGAGATTAAGAATGGATAAAAAAAGACAGTCCCGAGTGAATCACTTGAGACTGCCTTGATAGTATTCTTATTTCGTATAATCAAACAAACATCGTGCATGGTCTTGCACTACCTCTACAAAAGCCTCTACTTGTCGTAACTCAAATGAGGATTCATAGCCAATTAACCAAGTATCACGCGTTAAACCAAATTCTTTTTCATTATTCGTTAATGCTATTTTATTAATACCATCATGGTCACTTAAAGTAATGGAAGGCAAAATAGCATAACCAATGCCGTTCAATGCCATTTGCTTACAAATTTCAATCTGATCAACTAAAATTTGTTTTCTTGGATTTGAAGCGAAATGCTGCTGCCACCATTGTTGAATTTCCTGATAGTAATTGGAATCACTTTTAAATTGAATAAAAGGTCGGTCTGTCGTCAGGACATCTTCTATAGTTTTTAGCTCTTTATCAACTAAATAAAGGGTGTCACGAAAAAGGTGAATTTTTTCCCCTTTCCAATCAACCTGCCCACGCACAATCCCTATATGAGCCTCACCCTCATAAAGCGCTTTTACAATTTCAGAGCTCCAGCCAGTCATAAGTGAGATTTTTGCCTCAGGATATTTCGTTACAAAATCCTTTAATATTATCGGAAGCCAGTTTTGGCCGACAATCGATGCACAGGCGATTTTCAATGTCCCGTTTACTTTCGTCGTTAATGATTGGATTGTTTCAAAAATCTCTTCTTTTTTGCTGAGCATTTCAGTTGCATAGGCAATAATAAGCTCTCCAGCAGGTGTCGCCGTTAGTCCTTTTTGTGAACGAATAAATAACTGCGCGCCCCAGTCCTTTTCAATAGTTTGCAGACGTTGAGAAAGTGCTGGTTGAGATAAAAATAAACGTTCTGCTGCTTTACGCATATTACGTTCCTCTGCTAGTACTTTTAAAATTTCAGCCTCTGTTGCCATCAATCAGTAAACCTCCGATACAAGCAAAGAGGGCCTCATGATTTTCATCTGAGTCCCCTCTTAAACTACTACTCTTTTTGATAAATATATTTTTTCAATTGCTTTAATATTACACGTCTCGTTAAAATTCCCGCAAATGTTCCTTCTTCGTCTACAACACATAAAAAGGCGTGATTAATAACTAAGTCAAGAGCTCGCTGAAAAGTATCCGTTAACTTTAATACAGCGATTTCTTTTTCCATTATTGTATTCACTTTAATATCGGGTAACTTTTCATATTCAATATGTTCTAGTCCAAGAATGGATTCTGTAATCATTTTCATACTTAGTAAACCTTGAAGTCGATATTTCAAATCTAAAACAGGTATCGATGAATACCCTGTACGTGTAAGTACTAGGAGTGCATGTTCTGCACTATTTCCACTTTGTACATGCGCAACTTTTTCAGATGAAATAATAAAATCACTAATTGGCATTGCTAAAAAGTCCTTGCTGTTAGTTGAAATCATGAACTTCTTCTCCTTTTCTGTCCTCGTTTTGCAGAACAGGATGCTTCCCTTATATCATATCATAACTATTCCTTTTATGACCACGACAAGGCCGAGAAGAGTTTTTTATAAGCAACGAATTATTTTAGCATTTTGAACAAAACTAAGTATCGAAAGTGTATAAATAGCGAGGTTTTTACCTGAGGGCAATGGAGAAAAATCTTCATTCAGCCATAATAAAATATAAACTGAATGAAGAAAAATTTCACTTAATAGCCTGTCTTGCTCCAATAATAAAAAATCATGATCCCTAAAAAAAGTAAAAAAATGATATATACCCAAACAATTGGATTAAGCATAGTCGTATACTCTTCAACGGTTTCTGAAATCGGCGTATCATTTTCTGATTTCCGTTGGGACGTCATTTTGGCAATTTTCAACGTTGACACAAGCGAAATGGCAGAAATAATCGTAATGGCAATAAGAGCCGGTATTAACCACATACCCATAGGCAAAACTCCTTTCTTTACCCTTAGTATGCGTCAACCCAGCTCTTTATTATGCAAAGATTATTGTTTTAGAATGGATACTGATTAAGCCATTGCCCGCCATCAAGTGTTACACATTCACCGTTCATGTAACTTGCTTTATTAGACATTATAAATGTAGCTAAGTCAGCAATTTCTTCAGGCGTACCTGTACGACCTAACGGAACAGAGTCTAGCGTACGAGCAGCCGCAGCCTCTGATTCCCAGAGCTTTTCTGCACCACCTGTACGCTCAATTGGACCTGGAGCAATTGCATTTACTCGAATGCCATATTGTTTCCCCCATTCAACAGCTAGCGTTCGAGTCATTGACAATACACCTGCTTTAGCCGCTGCAGAATGAATAACACCAGCACCTGCATTCCATGCATAAGTTGCGACCATATTGAGAATAGATCCTTTAATATTATTTTGAATCCAGTACTTACCGACTGCAGAAGAACAAAAGAATGTCCCATTTAAAACAATATCAACAACAGCCTTCCAACCATTTGGTGATAAATCCTCTGCATGCACTATAAAATTACCAGCCGCGTTATTCACAAGCCCATCAACCTGTCCAAACTTTTCAACGGCAAAGGCTAGCATTGCCTCAGCATGCTCAGGCACACGAACATCCATTTGGAACGTTTCAATCGTTTTTCCAGCCTCTAAAATAAAGGCTTTCGCCTCCGCTAATCGCTCCTCGTTCCGACCTGTAATAACAACATTTGCCCCTTCAGCAACAAATTGCTTTGCCATGTAAAGTCCCATTCCACTTGATCCACCAGTAATAATAATTGTTTTCCCCTGCAACATACGATTTCCCCCTTTGAAAAATGAATGATGATTCATATAAAATATTACTATATTTTCTCGTATATGTCATATTAATTCTGTAAAATGATGAAAAAGGATGCAAAATTGATGGGTTCTGCTAGCAGAGTTTCTTAAGTTATTAGGTATTTGCTTCTCTTTCGCGGGTATTTCACTGCCAGGCGCGGGTATTCTCTTCTCTTCCGCGGGTATTTCACTGCAGGCGCGGGTATTTGCTTCTCTTCCGCGGGTATTTCACTGCCAGGCGCGGGTATTCTCTTCTTCCGCGGGTATTTCACTGCCAGGCGCGGGTATTCGCTTCTCTTCCGCGGGTATTTCACTGCCGCGCGCGGGTATTCGCTTCTCTTCCGCGGGTATTTCACTGCCGCGCGCGGGTATTCTCTTTTCTTCCGCGGGTATTTCACTGCCGCGCGCGGGTATTCTCTTCTTCCGCGGGTATTTCACTGCCAGGCGCGGGTATTCTCTTCCCTTTCGCGGGTATTTCACTGCCGGGCGCGGGTATTCGCTTCTTCCGCGGGTATTTGCCAGGCGCGGGTATTCGCTTCTCTCCCGCGGGTATTTCACTGCTGTGCGCGGGTATTTGCTTCTCTTTCGTGGGTATTTCACTGCTGCGCGCGGGTATTCTCTTCTCTTTCGCGGGTATTTCACTGCCGGGCGCGGGTATTTGCTTCTCTTTCGCGGGTATTTCACTGGCGCGCACGGCTAGCATCCATTACGGGCTCGCTTCTTGATTACTTGCTCTAGTGGCTTCCTTTGAAATATCAACTTTCCAAAAAACTATGGTAGTGCTATCTCTGACACCATTTTTTTTGATATTCTTTAACATTGACCAAATGCTCTCTTTATCCTTAGAGTTAAAGAAGGAATTATAAATGTTAATAGGGTTAGAGTAAGGTTCATGGGGACATTCAATTAAGCCATCTGTAGTTAGAAAAAGACGATTTTCGCCTTTTCTTAATTCTTTTATTCCAACACTATAGCAAGGGACGTCCTGTTCAAAAGTATTGACTTGTCCTATCCATTCGTAAAATTGCCTTTGATTTAATTGGTACTGACCTAATGCAGCCAATTCTTGGTGAAATAAAAAAAGAACACAGTCTCCAACTGAAAACCACCATACATATTTATCCTTTCTTACGACAATTAAACACGCAGTTTCTCCAGTAATATTTTTGCAAACAGATAAAAACTCTTCAGATAGAAAAATAGTTAAAATCTTCTCTTCAATCCTTTTAAAGGTTTGATGGTTTGTCGGTAAAGATAATAAATGTTTAATTTCATTCTTATTACTAATAAATTGCTCTATGATGATTTGAGCACTCTCAGCTGTATTATGAGCATCCATTAAAATAGCAAACTCCCAATCTGCCTTTTCATCTATCCATACCAAACATCCATCTTCATTCTTATATTGTCCTGCTTCGGAGTTACCACCATATCGCCCAACAATAATATGCTTGATTTGATAAAGATTTGGAAGATCAATGAAATTTTCTTGGCTGCCTATCCAGCTAAAATCTTCTATAAGTTCACTCATCTGCATTATTCTCAAGATATGTTTTTATTTGAGTACAAAGTTTAACAACTTCTATATTGTCACCCATTGGAGCATCTTCCCAATCATACACATCATTTGGTCCCCAATACTGTTTAGGGGTATTTGGATATCGAGGAACTAAATGCATATGCAAATGTGGCACTGAGTTTCCAGAAACCAACGAATAGATATGCTCTGCCTTTTCACACTCCATTATTGCCTTACTGACTCTAGCCATAATCACACCAAAAGTTTTTGCTTCTTCTATAGTCATATCTCCGAGCGTAGGGACATGTCTTTTTAAATCTATCATGATATGACCTAAATAATTGGGTGCCCCATTCCTGTCTATATGCCCAACATAAACATATTCGTCTTCATAAATCATGACCCCTGAAGTTTGGATATTACCAGCATGCTTATTGCAAATAAAACATTCTTCCATTAAACCCATCCCCTTTGCGTTTCAAAATTATAATATAGCTATCAATAAAAAATAGAGTTACAAATTACTTATGATTTGTAACTCTATTTTAGACAAATTCTTTTCGAAGCCCTAAAACTCATAATGATAAGCAATTTTATAAAGCTCCATTAGTTCTTCCTGTGTTGGAACCTTAGGATTATTTCCAGGGCTACCACTGGCAATTGCATCAGCTGCCATTTTTGGAATAGCTGCGTAAAAGGCTTGTTCATCAATTCCCCACTGTTTTAAATTCCCTATATCCATCTTCTTGCACATTTCCTTAATCGAAACAATAGCTAAATCGGCAAGCTCCTCTTGAGATAATTGCTCATTATCTTTATTGAAAAATTTACCTAAATCCGCCAGCCGATCGACACAAGCATCTTTTGAATATTCTAAAACTGCTGGCAGTAGCATGGCATTTGAAATACCATGGGGCACATGGAATAATGCTCCTATTGGGCGAGACATGCCATGTACTAAAGCTACAGAAGCATTTGAGAATGAAAGGCCTGCTTGCATTGAACCTAGCGACATCGCTTCCCGAGCATCAATATCATTACCTTGCTCATAAACTTTTAAAATATTATTTACGATTAGCTCCATGGCTGAAAGTGCAAGTACATTCGAATATGGATGTGCTAGACGAGATAAATAACTTTCAATAGCATGACTTAATGCATCGATACCAGTCGCCGCAGTGATGGAGGGTGGAGATGTAACCGTTAAAATTGGATCGACAAAGGCAATGTTTGGCATAAATGCAGGCTGATTAATCATCATTTTCACGTCATTTTTCGTATTCGTAATGACGGTTACATCGGTTGCTTCTGAGCCGGTTCCTGCTGTTGTCGGTATTGCTATATGTGGAATCGGTGCTCGCTCTGCGATTTTTGCCATTTTCATATAATCACCAATGTAGCCACCATTCGTTGCAACTACTGCGATTGCTTTTCCTGTATCGATACAGCTCCCGCCACCGACGGAAATAATAATATCGCAGCCCTCAGATTGTAGAATATGAAGCCCCTCTGCTACATACGTATCTACTGGTTCCGTTGTTACGCCTAAATACGAAAGCGCTTCCAATCCACTAGCTCTTAATAAAGCGCTACATTGATTAACAAAGCCTAAGCTATCCATTATTGGATCACTAATGATAAGAGCCTTAGTCCCCATTTTTTTTGCATATACGCCTACTTCTTGAAAAGAATCTCGTCCATAAACGATCGTTCCAGGCGAATGAACCGTAAAGATTGTTTTTGTTTGAATCATATTTCATCCTCCTAAGCTATTGTGCTGTATATCCGCCATCCAAAAGTATTGCTTGACCTGTTAAACCCTTTGCCATTTCACTAGCTAAATAAAGCGCAAGTCCTGTAATTTCTGAGACATCTAGTAAACGTTTTTGAGGAACGAGTGGATAAAGCACCTGCTCAAGCACTTCCTCTACTTGAATGCCCCTTGTCTTTGCCAAATCCGTAAACTGATTACGCACTAATTCTGTATCGACATATCCTGGACAAATCGCATTCACGGTTATCCCCTCAGTTGCAACCTCTAGCGCTGCCACTTTCGTTAGACCGACAAGTCCATGTTTGGCGGCATTGTAGCCAGCCTTACCTGCAAACCCAATAACGCCATTAATAGATGCCATATTTATAATGCGTCCGAACTTATTTTTTTTCATATGTGGTAAGACATATTTCATTGCTATAAAAGGTGCAACGAGCATCACTTTTTGCATAGATTCGAAGATTTCTGTCGCGAAATCCTCTATAAGAGAAACATGCTGAAACCCTGCGTTGTTAATTAAAACATCTATTGTCTTAAACTTTTTAACAGTAAAGTCAATTGCATCACATATTGCCTGTTCATTCGTAACATCACATGTGTATGCAGTTAATTGCGGATTGTGTTTAATTGCCTCCGCTAAAAGCTGTTCATTAATATCAGTTATAACGACATTTGCTCCCTGCTCAGCAAACGCTAGTGCCATGGATAACCCGATACCACGGGCTGCTCCAGTAATAAAAACTGTTTTTCCTTTCACGTAATCCCTCCTTAGAATAATTAAAAAAGAGCTGCAAAAGAATACAGCTCTTCATTTGTATTAGTCGTTATTGCTTGGAAATGCAAACGTAGATGCTGTCGATGCTTGACCTGTCATCCAACGCTCTGATATTGTTTTTGTTTTTGTGAAGAAGCGTGCCTGATCTGGACCGAACATATGCCCTTCTCCAAAACGAGAACCTTTAAATCCAGCAAAGTTATGGTAGCCTACTGGGATTGGAATTGGGACATTTACGCCAACCATACCAACATCGATTTCTGTAGTAAATTTACGAGCTGCTAAACCGTCATTCGTAAAGATTGTGACCCCATTTCCAAGCTCATGCTTATTAATAAGTTGGATGGCTTCGTCCAATGAATCAACACGTACAACATTTCGTGCTGGACCAAATATTTCCTGTTCATAAATTTCCATGCCTGGTTTTACGTTATCTAGCAATGTTGGCCCTACAAAAAATCCTTTTGACTCTTTGACAATAGCAAGCTCACGACCATCACAAACAACTGTTGCGCCTTCAGACTCTCCTCGATTGATCGCAGCAATAATCGCTTCCTTCGATTGCTGTGAAATGACAGGGCCAAAATCTGTCTCTGGAATTGTATATGAACCTACCTTCAAATTAGCGATTTTCTCCTTTAAGATTTCAACAAGACGATCTGCTGTATCCTTTCCAACAGGCATAATCGTAGAAATGGCCATACAACGTTGAGAGGCCGCACCATAAGCCGCACCGATAAATGCATTTGCCACCTGATCAAGATCCGCATCAGGCATAACAACCATATTGTTTTTTCCTCCACCAAGTGCTGTGACACGTTTGCCATATTTCGAGCCCGTTTCATAAATATATTTGGCAACTGGTGTCGATCCTACAAATGAAATTGCTTGCACACTCGGGTTTTCTAATAGTTCATTAACTGCATCTTTATCCCCATTTACTACCGTCCAAATACCATCCGGTAACCCAGCCTTTTTCCAAAGCTCACTCACAAATAAGGCCGTCATAGGAACACGTTCGGAAGCTTTTAAAATAACGGCATTACCGACAGCAACTGCCATACTTGTTTGCGCTAAAGGTACCATGATTGGGAAGTTAAATGGTGAAATAGCCGCTACAACACCTAATGGATATTTTGCAGAGTAAGCATTAATGTCACCGCCAACATTAACTGAATACTCCCCCTTCATTAAATGAGGTGCATTGATAGCTAAGTCAACAGACTCCAAACCACGCGTAATTTCACCTTTCGCATCCTCAATTGTTTTACCGCTTTCTGTACAAATAATTTGTAAAAGCTCCTCCATATTTTCAGTAATGAGATTACGGAACTTTAATACAATCTCAGCACGTTTAGCTACTGACGTATCTCTCCATTGTGGAAAAGCTGCCTGTGCTTTATCGATTGCCTCCCTAGTTTCTTCTACAGTTGCAAGTGGCACCTTGGCAATCACCTCACCGGTCGTTGGATTGTATACAGAACCAAAGCGACTACTTTTTCCTTCAACAAGCTCTCCACCAATGAAATGTGTTAATGTTTTAACCTCATGTGCCGTTGTCATATTTATTGTCCTCCTTTAAAAATGTTCAATTTTTTAGACTTAAATAATCTGCAGACATCTCAATCTTTCTTGTAAATCCAATGTAGCCAACTCCAGTCTTTTATCGTAACATTAGTACGAGAAAACCTGAATGACCATAGTCATTGACCTCAGTCAATTAAATCATAATCAAATCAATTCCATATCGTCAATCAAAAAAAATATATTTTCAGAATTTTTTATAAAAATATCATTGCATACTTAAATTCGGAGGAATATTAAAATATGAATTCATTAACAAGCCGTCAAAAAAAGGCTTTAGAAACACGAGAAAAATTACTCAAAACATCATTAGATTTATTTAATAAATATGGATTCGAGCATGTGTCTGTTGAACAAATTACAAAGGCATGTAATGTATCAAAGGGAACTTTTTACACCCATTTCCCATCTAAATACGATGTTATTTTAGAGAAATTTAAGGAACTAGATAGTTTTTATAGCACGGTGGAAAAAAATATTGACTCTTCTTTACCGGCAAGCGAAAAAATTCTAACGCTTTATAAAGAGCAAATGATGTATTTAACAAACGTTGTTGGAAAGGATTTAATGCGCACAGTCTATACTGCGGCGATGACAAGTCAAGTGGAACAAGATCATTATTTAATAAATCCACAAAGAAAAATATTTCAAATCATTAATTCTTATATAGAGGAAGGCATTCGACTTGGAGAATTTCGTCAGGAATTGCAGGTTACTCAAATGCAGGCTATTATTCAACGTTGTATGCGTGCAAATGTTTATGATTGGTTAATCCATAATGAAGATTTCAATTTGGCTGCAGAAATGGGACAATTTACAGCTATTGTGTTAGATGGATTGAAAGTAGAAAATAAATAGCTCATTTTAGACAGGTTTGCTCGGGTGGAAACAGCATGCGCTCGGGTGTAGTCCTTTTCCAATTCGGTTATATCTCCGTTCGTTCGGGTTGACGGGAGAACTGCTCGGGTAAAGCCACTATTTGATCGGGTTGACCAGAGATGTGATCAGGTAAAGCACTTTTTTGATCGGCTTGACCAGAAAAGTGATCAGGTTATACCTTTTTTCGATCGGCTTGACCGGAGAAGTGATCAGGTAAAGCACTTTTTTGATCGGCTTGACCGGAAAAGTGATCAGGTATATGCCTTTTTTGATCGGCTTGTCCGGAAAAGTGATCAGGTAAAGCACTTTTTTGATCGGCTTGACCAGAAAAGTGATCAGGTATATGCCTTTTTTGATCGGCTTGTCCGGAGAAGTGATCAGGTTATACCTTTTTTCGATCGGCTTGCCCAGAGAAGTGATCGGGTTATGCTCTTTTTTGATCAGGTTGTACCTTTATTTCGCTTAGATCCCCCCTTCCCAAGCTCTAAAAAAAGTAGCACTTCATCCAATTCATGATGAAGTGCTACTGGATTGTTTTTATTAGCTAACAAAATATTCATTAACAATGGTTTCTACGGGTAATGGCTTGTTATATAAATAGCCTTGGCCTTTTTGGCATCGATGGTGTTTTAAAAAATCAACTTGTGATGGTTCCTCGATTCCTTCAGCAATGACCTCTAATCCTAAATTGTGGGACATTGAAATAATGGCCTTAATAATTGCCTCATTTTTATCATCTTTTGTAATATCAGCTATAAATGATTGATCAATTTTTATGATATCTATTGGATAGCGCTTTAAATAGCTTAAAGATGAATAGCCTGTTCCAAAATCATCAACTGAAACAAAAACCCCTAGCTGCTTCAATTCAGTTAAAATTGAAAATGTTTCATGGACATTCGTCATGGAGCTTTCGGTAATTTCCACTTCTAATAATTCAGGTGGCACATTATATTTTTTCAAGGCCGCTTTAATTTTCCGAGCAAAGTTTTCTTTTCTAAATTGTTTTGGCGAAATATTAATGGCAACTCGTACTGGTCGATAGCCCTTCATCTGCCACTCTTTTTGATAGCGACACACCTCATCAATAATCCAATCCCCGATTTCAATTATTAAGCCTGATGCCTCTGCAATAGGTATAAACTGTGCAGGAGACACAAAGCCAAATTTTCGATTATTCCATCGTAATAACGCCTCAAAGCTATTGATGCTATTATTCATTAAATCCATTTGTGGCTGTAAATGAATACTTAGCTCATTAAATTCGATAGCACGACGTAAATGGGCCTCCATTAGTGCTTCATTTGGAAAAATAGTTGTCATATCTTCACGATAGTAACGGTAGTGTGAACGCCCATACTCTTTTACAGAAAACAATGCTTTATCTGCTTTACGTACAAGTGTTTCTAAATCCTTACCATCTGCAGGACTGAGTGAGATACCAATCGACACGCTAATAAAATATTCCTGCCCATCAATCATAAACGGCTGTTTTAATGCGTCTAAAATAGCGTTAGCCGTCTGTTCAATTTTGTTGACGGTTGCATCTTTTAGAACAAAAATAAATTCATCGCTATTATAACGGTAAAGCGAACATTTGGAGTAACAGAGCTCACGAAGTCTATGGCTAAACATTCGTATAAGTTCATCACCCTTACTTTCACCAAGTGATTCATTGAACTTTTTAAAGCGATCAATATCCACTAAAATAATAGCTGCTTGCTTATTATGCTTTTTATCATTTAAATACTGAAGCCAATGCTCCTTAAAAGCCTTGCGATTCCAAATACCTGTTAATTCATCCATTAATGCTAGGTAATAAAAGCCCTCATGATCATTCATAAATGAAGTGGCGTCTTTCACAAATAAATGGACACCTACAATTTCACCATTAAAGTACGTTGGATGCGTTCTTAAATAAAATGGTTCTTTACTTAGCAATTGGCGTTTAAACAAGCATTTGGGCATTCCAAATGCAGAGCCCTCAACAGTTTTAGCAAATAGTAATTTAAATTCGTTGATATACTTACTCTCTAATAATGAAAAAATATTTTGTCCTATCAAGCTTTGATGTTCTTTTGACAATAGAGAAGTGGCAACAACGTTTTGATGAATAATGCGACCTTGTAAATCAGTTGTTAATACCGGACTTACGTGCTGTTCCACAAATTGCAAATGCGGTTCTACTTCATGCTGTTTCTCACGTAGAATAACTGCTACAACTGATTTTTCTAAGGGCTGTACACGAACAGCAAATGTTTTTACTTCGTGCTCTGTACGTATCTCTAGACTTTGGTCTATATTCAATTCTTGTTGTAATATATTCGATAATTGCAGCCAACATTGCTCTGTAAAAAAATGTTCTGCGTTGGTGGCTTTCACATCTTGTAGCTTCATAAATGACGGTAGTTTATCGTTAAAATTAACGACCTCAAACGCTTTCGTATCAACTTTTCTCAAACATACAACTGCATCAAATGGATTAAGGTGTATGACTTGATGATAGTCTGCAAATTGCGCTACACTCTCTTCATATTTTTTCATTATATCCCTCACTAAGTAGCGTGTTTGCTTTATTCTTCGTCTAGCGTAGGCTTTAGTGCATCCTTTAGGAAAATTTCCTGGCTATTAATTGGATCTTCACTACGGTCAAACTCTTTGTAATGATATTTTCCATTGGAATCTTGAATACGAGCTTTTGCTGTATCCTCAAGTTGTGTATTCATGATGTTAATAATACGAGCTTTTGCTTCGCTTGCATATACAGGGAATAAAATTTCTACACGTTTAATCATATTACGAGTCATCATATCTGCAGAAGATAAATATACTTTATTTTCCCCATTATGATGGAACCAATAAATACGAGAGTGCTCAAGGAAACGACCAACAATACTCGTTACCGTTATGTTTTCACTAATTCCAGGGATGCCTGGTCTAATGCAACAAATACCTCGAATGATAAGCTCTACTTTCACACCTGCAATAGACGCCTCATATAGCTTCATCATTAAGTCTTTGTCCGTTAGTGAATTCATTTTAGCTCGAATAAAACCATTACCATACTTCTTATGACAAGCAATTTCCTCATCCATTAACTTAATAAATTCATCTCGAATATCAAATGGTGCCACGACTAAATGATTAAAAGTTGGCTTTTCTGTATAACCGCTTAAATAGTTAAAGAAGTTAGTGGCATCAATGCCAAATTCCTTATCAGTCGTTATTATTCCCATATCTGTATAAATTTTTGCAGTTGCATCATTATAATTCCCTGTTCCAAGATGTACAAAACGTTCAATTTTTCCATTTCGACGACTTACTACAAGCGTTATTTTCGAGTGTGTTTTTAAGTTATTCATACCGTAAATGACAAGGCAGCCTGCTTGCTCAAGTTGCTTTGCCCAAAGCACATTATTCTCTTCATCAAAACGTGCTTTCAATTCAACTAACACTGTTACCTGTTTACCATTTTCAGCTGCAAACTTTAGTGCTTGTATAATAGGTGAATTACCACTTACACGATATAACGTTTGTTTGATTGCTAAAACATTCGGATTGACCGCCGCTTCTGAGATAAAATCTACGATTGGCGCAAACGACTCATATGGGTGATGGAAAAAAATATCTTGTTGCAAAGCTTTTTCAAAAATATTTTCATCCGATTGCAAATCTAATGGTGGCTGCGGAATAAAGCTTTCATATTCTAAATGTTCTCGACCAACAGATATGCCTTTTACAAACGAGAACATAAATGTTAAATCTAGTGGTCCATCTATATGAAAAACGTCTGTTTCTTCAATTTCAAATTCATCTAGTAAGTAGGTAAGAACTTCCTCGCTCATCTCGCCCTCACGAACTTCTAGACGACTCCCTACACCCCATTTACGTTTTTTCAGCTCTTTTTCGATTTCTACAAGTAAATCCCTTGCGCCTTCCTCATGAATTGTCAAATCAGCATTACGTGTCAAACGGAAAGCCTGTGCCGACTTGACACTGTAACCATAAAAGAGCTTTTCTATATGCGCTACAATCACATCTTCTAATAAGACAATAACTGTCTCTCCGTCTGCTGATGGTACTTTAATATAACGATCTAAGACAGATGGTACTTGAACAATTGCTACCCTTTCACGATTCTCCATGTCTGCTTCATCTTTCTCTAATAAAACAAGTAAATTTAATGTTTTACCAAACAAAGTTGGGAAAGGACGATACGCATCTACAGCTACGGGAGTTAAAACAGGGAAAATAGTTTCTGCAAACATTTCATTAACAAATGCTTTTTGTGTACTATTTAGGTCTTTTATATCTGCAATATGTACATTATGTTGTGGTAATAAATCATAAATTAAATGTCTATAAACTTCAGTTTGTCGGCGCACTAATGCTTGAGTTCGCTCTGCAATTTTTGCTAATTGCTCTTTTGGTGTTAAGCCGGACTTATTTTCAGGCTTATGGAAACCTGCACGTACTTGATCCTGTAGACCTGCAACACGCACCATAAAAAATTCATCTAAATTCGAACTAAATATTGCTAAAAACTTCAATCGTTCTAGCAGAGGATTATTGACATCCTCTGCTTCCTCTAATACTCGTTCATTGAAGGCTAGCCAGCTTAATTCACGGTTGTTATAGTATTGCGGCTTAGCAATTTCCTCTAGTAAACGGCTCTGTGCTTCTGTGAAATCCTCTTCACTTAACTGATTGTTCGTAACTTCAGTTGTCATAATTGTTCAACCCTTCTTCAATAAAATTTATTTTTATAGGTATTTTTAGTGCGCGTTCTAGATGTTTTTTATGTCGGTTTGCTTGATATTTTTCAGCGGCCGCATTGTGTTTCACATAGATGTTAAGCTGAACATAATCCTCTTTTGTTAGCATCTTAATGGTACGTACAATCTTTCTTTTAGTTACATTTAACGCATAGACAAATTTTAAAAGTGCGCCAAAGTCTCGTATTTTACGATACTCCTCACGACTCATCCATTCCGTAAAAGGAGCTGCGAATCGCTGATAATAATCTTTATTTTTATACGAGGCTAAGAGTGCTAATTTCACACGCTCCTTATGATTTAGACCATCGATAGATTGGTTTGCAATTAAATAAAAGGTATGCTGGCTCGCCGAACTTAACTCAATATACTCCCCTATATTAAAAACCTTCGCCGCTTTCGCCAACAATTGCATATCTTTTGGATGATGTTGTAAATAACCGAGGTTGCAGCATTCGCGGTACAATTGATCCGTTAAATGCGTTAAATAGTCCACTTCTTTTTCAGTTCGACCATACTGACGAGCCAATCTTTTAGCGTTTCCCTCAAACACATTGTACTTATCAAACGCACTTTTATCTGTTTGTAAAATACGCTGTATAATGATGCCTTCTCGCAAACCCTTCTTTGTTATCTGGAACAATTTACTGTCGACAACCTCCATTAACACATTGAAAACTTCTAATGCAGGGGCGATGATGTCCGCACGATCTACCGAAAGCCCATCTAACTGTTTCAATTCATTAAAACTTAAATTATCTAAAAACATACTGAGCTCATCTAAATTTTCCTTAGTCATTTCGTAGCCATGTACACTTGCAATTGGATATGCATGTTTTTGCTGATGAATTTGGGCAATATTTCGAGCACTACCACCAATGGCGATAATCGGTAAACCGATATCCTGCATCCAAGGAAGTGATTTGAACTGTTCTTTAACAAATGCAATGAGTTCCTTTTTTTCACTACTGTTCATAATCTCGCCCTTTACAAAACGTTGCTTTAAAGAAACTGTACCAAAAGGAAAACTATAAGATTTCTGTAGTTCTTTATTTTCAAAAAGCGTTATTTCTGTACTACCGCCACCAATATCGATAGTTACAGCAGACTTCGTGCCTATTGAATGCGCTACAGCAACAAAGCCATAATATGCCTCTTCTTCTTCAGATAAAAGCTCTATATGAATGCCTGTCTGTTCTTTCATTAAAGTAATAATTTTTGCTCTATTTGTTGCCTGACGGATTGCAGCTGTTGCAGCAGCTTTAACATCAGTCACTTCAAAATCGTCGAGCATCGCTTTAAAAGTCAATAATGTTTCTGTTAATACTTGTATACCTTCATCAGACATTTCACCAGAGGGCTGTAAATATGTACGTAAACGTGCAACGGTTTTAATATTTCCAATCTCACGAAGTCCCTCTTCTTTATCGTATTGATACAATACTAATCGAATGGTATTTGAGCCAATATCGATGATAGCGGTTTTTAATTCATTCAAATAATCACTTCCTTAGCGCGTACATGCATATTATTTTAGGTTCTACATCAAATGTTAGGTGAGGTAAGCCACAATGTGTAGATACTCAAACATTCCGATGATTCCCCTCACTTTTCGTCACTGACTGCTTACCCTCATCGATTTAGATACAAACCTACGAGCTCTTAGCTTGCCAGGTTTTCGGGTAGAAGTGTTAGGATACTCACCTTCATGTCAAAATTGTATAGATAACCTAACAAATAGAATCTTATTATTTTGTTCCTAGCATCATTTATCTATACAAAAAAGCCGAAGCCTAAAAGAGGCATCCGACTTTCTTTAAATTATTATTATACTTTCAGGATACCCATTATTAATATTGTGAAGTACCTTTTCAACCTTATCTCTATTGTTCAAAGCTTTATTTTATAAGATAAGTTGGTCTATTCGTAAAATAAGCTCCGCAATTTCTGGCTTACTAATTTGATCCTCTGCACCTACTTGGTCACCTTTATGACGAAGATCATCCGTAATTAAGCTTGAGAAAATAATGACAGGAAGCTTTTGGAGGTCTGGATGCTCCTTTATTTTACGCGTTAAATGATGCCCATCCATTTGTGGCATTTCAATGTCCGTCACAACTAATTGAACATGCTCGGATACATCGCCACCACCTTTGACGACAGATTCGAGGTATTCATAAGCATCACGGCCATTTTCAAAGAATTCAACATTCTCATAACCTGCTTCATTCATAGTATCGAATAAGAGTTTACGTAGTAATGGTGAATCTTCTGCAATTAAAATTCGTTTTTCAGAGCGATCACGTTTACCAAGCTTTTTAACAGATTCTATACTAATACCAGAATCTGGATTGATATCTACCATAATTCTTTCGAAATCAAGCAATAAAATCATCTGCTCATTTTGCTTAATAACACCAATTACTTGTGATGTTCCTCCCTGATACATATCAGAAGGTTTCTCGATTTGATTCCATGAAATACGGTGAATCTGCGTTACATTATCTACATGGAATACTACGCGCTGTTTATTAAACTCAGCTACAATATATTTTTGCTGAGGACTACGCTCTGCATTTTGAATACCTAATACTCGGAGCATATCAACTACAGGTAAAACTTCACCTCGTAATTGTATAATCCCTTCTACATGCGGGTGCGCGTGTGGAATAAATGTAACTGGAATCGGTTGAATAATTTCTTTCACTTTAATAACGTTAATACCGAATTTATTGTTAGCTACTTCAAATTCAACAATTTCTAGCTCATTTGTGCCACTTTCTAATAATATACCTTTATGTTCCAAAGCAACCCCGCTCCTTTCTTTCCATCTTCTATTTATAATTCAATTGTATCATAGGCAAGACATTTCTCCTACTTGCTTTTCCCATTTTTTTCATTGACTTTTAGATGCACCAATAGGCCAATTACCGTCATCACAATTAATGTCGATAGCGCAACACGACTTGCTAGCGTTCCATAATCTTTCATCCATAATGTGACCGTTCCATAGACTGCTGGCCCAATAATTGAGGATACTTTACCCGAAAATGCAAATAAGCCAAAAAACTGACCTCGTTTTTCTTCTGGAGACAATTCAATGATGTATGTTCTAGATGTTACCCACATCGATCCTAGTGATATGCCGAACATACTACCTGCAAGCCAGAACATCCATTGCTCTGTCGCAAAGACAGCAAATGCTAAAGCAACAATCATTAATATCGCCACCACGGTTATCGCACGTTTGGCTCCAATTGCTTTTGTAATATAACCAAATGCAAAAGAGCCAATAATAGTTGAAACAGTAGACACTAAATAAAGCACGATAAATTGACCCGAAGTGAAGCCTACAATCGTTGTTGCATATACAGCCATCATTGCAATGGTTGTTGCAATGGCATCATTTAAAAAGAAATAAGCAATCATAAAGGTGAAAATAGCTTTATATTGCTTCATGTCCTTAAAGGTTTGAATAATTTCCTTATAGCCATCTAGAAATTTAATAGGCTTGCGCTGAGACATTGGAATCGGTGTATCTTTATTAATAAAAAATAATGGCAAAGAAAATAATAAATATAAAATTGCCGTTGGTATAAATGCTCGATGGAAATCGCTGTTCCCTACATACAAATAAACAAGTAGCCCCAAAATTGTACCAAGATAACCAATCGCTACCCCATAGCCAGAAATAAGGGGCATTTCCTCTTTTGTCCCTAAATCACCCATCATTGAATCATAGAATACTAGACTCGAATTAAAGAAAAATTTTGCGATGATAAAACTAGCCACAACTAAAAATAAAGTAAGTGGCACACCTGCATAATTTGTTGACGTTTGTAGATTCGCAAGAACACCCATCATAAAGGTGAAGAAGATGGAGATAGATGCAAACCACACTATAAATCTCTTTTTATAGCCCGTATTATCAATCCATACACCAAAAAGTGGTGAAAAAACGACGAGGAAAAAGCTAGCAATAGCATTTGCATAAGAAATAAACGTGCTTGCCACCTGCTGCATTACCTCATTCGTCCCTAAAACCTCATCCATATAAAACGGGAAAAATATAGTATTAATATTTGAAGAAAATATCGTATTCGCAAAATCATAAAATGCCCACGATAAAATTGGCAGTGATAAATAAAGAGCTAACTGACTCCGATGCTGTACGTCTACTACTGAATTCCGCTTCATAAAACCCCTCCTCCCCATCTCTATATTATTAAATAAATTCACTCATGTAATAAAAAATACCTTTTATTTATAGAAAATTAACACTATTTACAATATACATTTATTTCGATTTAACCTAACACTCTAGAATGAACAAATCTTCTCCTTATTTGCGAGCTACTCATAATAAAAAAAGTATCCAAGCCCCCTCGCTTAGATACCTTTGCACTATTCTTCTATATTCACCCACGTAGAAGACCATTGTTCAATTGCTTTAAGGGCCGGTGCAAGTGCATGTCCTTTTTCTGTCAGCTCATATTCAATCATTACGGGTGTTGATGGAATAACTGTGCGATTCACAATGTTCTCAATCTCTAGTTCTTTTAATCTCTCCGCTAACACACGACTGCTAATACCCACCTGATTTTTAATTGTTGAGTATCGTTGAGGACCTTCTAATAACTGATAAATAAGCAGGGTGTTCCAGCTATGATTTAATATTTTTAGCGCCTTTTCAAATCGTGGACAAATTTTTTGTTGATCCAATTTGCCTGCCTCCCAAGGATTTTTTTCTTATATAAGAGTATATCATTTTTGTCAAAAATCAGTATCAAAAATAAAATTTAGTTACTTGACAAAAGTTGTTTTTAAAAATAAACTAAGTTACGAAATGTAAGTTAAAAACAAAAGGAGTTTATTACACTATGCAAAATATCGGTTCAACTATTTTACGCGTGGTGCTTGGCATTATTTTTGCAGCTCACGGATTTCAAAAGTTTCAGGGTGGTATAGGCTTTACAGCTGATTATTTTGATGCCATTGGTATTCCAGGCTTTATGGCTTATATTGTTGCTATTATAGAACTAGTCGGTGGTGTAGCAATTATTTTAGGCTTAGGCACAAGACTTTTCGGCGCTTTATTGACAGTGACAATGATTGTTGCCATTTTCACAGCGAAGCTTAGCGTTGGCTTTATCGGTGAAAACGGCTTAGCTGGGTATGAATTTGATTTGGCTTTAGCTGCAATTGCTTTATACTTTGCACTTGTAGGAGCATCTAGTCTTTCTTTAGACGCAAAACTTTTTGATAAAGAGTGATGCTTCCAAGTTTACTATTTTCTGTGTGTTAGTAAGCTACTTAATATATGAAAGCCCGAAGTATCCATCATTGATGATACTTCGGGCTTCCTAAAAATTTTTTCTATAGTCAGTGTTATTTTAACCTTTATTGATAAGCCTTTAAAAGCGCCTGCGTACCGTTTTCACCATAGCCCTCTTCCATTAGCTTTTCATACATATCATAAGCAAGTGCTAGACCTGGTAAAGTAATCCCCATTTTTTTCGATTCGTCTAATGCAATTTTCATATCCTTTACAAAATGCTTGATATAAAAACCTGGTGCGTAATCTTCTTTTATCATACGGGGTGCTAAATTACTTAACGACCAAGAGCCAGCTGCACCAGATGAGATAGATTGCAATACTGTTGGTAAATCAAGTCCAGCCTTTAAGCCGTAAGCCAGTGACTCACACACACCAATCATGCCAGAAGCAATAACAATCTGATTACACATTTTAGCATGCTGTCCTGCACCAGCTTCACCTTGATAAACAATATTTTCACCAAAATGTTTCATGACTGATAAAATTTTATTGAATGTAACTTGGCTACCTCCAACCATAATTGATAATGTTCCGTTTTGAGCACCGATATCTCCTCCAGAAACTGGTGCATCTAGCGCTTCTACTCCAAGCTTTTGTGCGTGCTCAAAAATTTTCTTAGCCAATGTTGGCTCGGAAGTGGTCATATCAATAACGATATTGCCGGATTCAGCTGTTTGAAATAAACCGTTATCTCCAAAATAAACTTCCTCTACATCTGCAGGGTATCCAACCATCGTAAAGGCAATTTCCTTATTTTTAAATGCTTCTGCTGGCGTACTTGCCCAAGCTGCACCTAACGCCAAAAGCGGCTCCGCTTTCTCCTTTGTGCGTGTATAAACTGTTACCTCATGACCATTTTTTATTAAATGCTTGATAATACTAGCACCCATAACGCCTGTGCCGATAAATGCAATACGCTCTTTTCCCATATGTACTTACTCCTTCGTATCAAGGCTATCGATCAATTTTTCACAATATTAACCAACCACTAGCACTAATTTTCCTCTTTCAGTGTAGTTGAATAAGTGCGATAATTCAAACTTTTATTATTAGCTTGTACTAAAAGCATTATGTGCTGCATATATACGAGTAAATCAATTTCGCCAGCAAAAAAAAAAGAGAGCAGTTGATGGGGTATCACTGCTCTAAGGGGGAAATGAGAATGTTGCTGTGTTCATAATAAAGTATTCCCCACCAAATGCTTTTTAAACATATTATTTAAAAAGTTTATATTGTGAATACTGGAACATTCTTTCAATCATCTTGATCTTCTTCTTCTTCAAATGCTGTCTGTCTATAATAAGTATTCATTAACTGATCTAATCTGCGACTCAGTTGAATGGTTTTCGCATTTTGCAACCCGTTCTCTACACCTGAGCGAATCATCATCTCACGAGTTTGTTCCATTTGTTTCAAGAGTAGATTGACCATTCATACAACCTCCACACACAAATAATCATACCATTATTATACATTTATATTTCATTTCTTACAGCATTAACTTACGACAATGTTCGACAAATCAGCTTCTAGGAACTTCCTGATAAGTATAGATTATGCGCCCATTTTGTTTGGCCTCACCTCTAAAATGTTTAAATAAAGGATGTTTTACAAGTACTTCTCGAAACTCATAAAATTGTTCCTTCTCTATTTCTATACATTCTAATTCCCCATTTTGTAATTGTTTAAGCATATTTTCGTATTTTTCCATTTATTTTATTCCTCTCTTTTTTACATTTTGTTTACTAAATTATGAATTATTCAAAAAAGGCTTTACGTTTCCCATTTTTTCATGCAAACTGTATATTATTAGTCGATGAAGGAGCTGACTGTCTGTGAAAATAGCTGAAGTTGGAAATATTATCGAGTTTAAAGATGGCCTACAAGGTATAGTTGAAAAAGTAAATGAAAATTCGGTGATCGTTGATTTAACATACATGGAAAATTTCGATTCCCTTGAAATTGAAGAAAAAACGGTCGTCAACCATAAACGTTATAAAATTCTATATACAAATGAAGCTTAATATTCTGAATAGTCCCTATTTGTCTTTATAGATGATAAGGGACTTTTTTTTTGATACTATTAAAAGCATGGAGGTCGAATGATGCTTACAAATTCGAAACAAACAATAATATTGATCCTTTCTTTATTATTCGTTTATGGCATGCTTGCTTTTACCTTTGCTAACCAAGCTGTATTTTGGTACCTATATGCATTTACTTTACTTGTATGTATTGCCATTGCTATTTTGGTTGGTAAAATTGAAGATCAGTTACCTACCTGGAAATTTTTACTTTTCGGTATTGGATACGGTACAATAACATACGGTATTGTACGCTTTGGTTATTGGCTTGCACCATACATTAATAATTCATTAGTTCCATCAGTACAAAAATTTTTAGCAAATTATGGACCACAAAATATTTGGCACTATATTTTCCTCGTATTCATTGTTGCGATCGGTGAAGAGATCTTTTGGCGTGGCTATGTTCAACAACAGCTGAAACGCTTTATGCGTCCTACTTTTGCAGTTATTGTAACTGCGATTTTATGCGCAATCTCCATTGCACTAAGCGGCTTTATGCTTGGTATGATCGCCGCACTTGTAACCGGCCTTATTTGGGGCTTGTTATATGAATGGCGTAAAAGTATGCCACTTGTTATTGTAACTCATGTAGTTTTTGTACTACTATTATTTTTAGTGTTACCTTTAACATGATAACATTAAAATTTGGAAACATTTTGTCTTTACCAACGTTTAATTAAAAAGGAGGGCTTTTCATGCAAAAAAAATTACTTTCAGTACCTGCTTTATTATTAACAGCCGTTCTAGTCGTAGGATGTAATACTTCTGACAAAACAGAGGATTCTGACGCTCAAAAAAATGAGCCATCAAATACATCGACTGAACAACAACAACCATCAACTAAGGATAAAACTGTAGATGAATCGCAAGAAACGCCTACATCAAATGCAACAGCTAAAGACAATACAGACAATACAGACAATACAGACAATTCAACTAAAAAAGAACAAGAAGTTAACTATGTACAAAAAGGTGTAGACAAAACTGAGAAAGCAAAGGAATCAAAAAGTGCTACTCAAGACTACAAAATGCAACAACTACCTGGATTTACACTTTCTCAAGAAGAACCAGGTAAAGACATGTTAGTTTCTAATAAAAATGCTGATGTATTTATGCGTATCGAAGCAATTGATGCATCACAATCAAGTTACGCAGATGCAAAAACATCTATGCAAGATTATATGAATGCTGTTGGTGAAACATCATCTTTAACTTCTGAAGATCTAGCTGCATTTAAGGATATTAAAAACATTGAGGGCTATGTTGTAAATTTTGATACAGAAAAAGTAATCGGCGTTGTTTTTGAAAAGGACGGTTTAATTACAAAACTAACAATTCATGATAACAATGAACTAGATTTGACAGATGCTATGCTTAAAATGGCAGCGACTATTTCTAAAAAATAATGATACAAATAAAAGACTGTAGACAAACTTGTTTGCTCTATAGTCTTTTATTTTGGCTTTTTTCTCAAAGATTGTTGTTTCTGGTTTAGCGATCTTCTTCAACTAAAGTCACCCGTTAGTTGAAGAAAGAAAAAGGCTATGTTAAAAGAAAAGGTTGATTTATAACGTTAAGGAATCCGCTGTATATGCAATATTTTATTCAAAATATGATTCAGTGCAATTTCTTTTGAACAGCATTGAAAGCTTTATTGTATCTAAGTTCAAACGATAGGGCATAAAAATGTGTATATGAATGAAATACAGAAAAACACTTAATACATTGGTATGACAACGTTTTAAGTGTTTTATTTCGTCCCAAAACTTGCGTTTGGGAACGTTATTAGGTTTAGTTATGTATACGTTATAAATCTTTGTTGCACTAAATCCCCTGTTAAAGAACTTAACTTTGTTAAATTCTTTCTAATTGGTTCAATGGAGCATCACATACACTAACAAAAACATCCCCTTCAAAAATTCTTCCATCAGATGTTGTTACCACTATTGTATGGTCACCAGAAGAAGCAGCTGATTGGACCCATGTAGTAGAACCATTAGCCACTAAATTATAAGTTTGCGTGTGACCACTCTGTTGAATTTGCACGGTTACATTTGTCCCTGTATTGTTTGTAACATGAAATTTATAGTCCTTCGAATCTGATGGTTGCGCCCAAGACATTTTATAGATACCATTTCCTTTAAAAATATCTGTACTAGAAATAATTAAATGGTTTGCTGTTCCTTGAAAATCTTCAACAACATCACTGATTACGGCATCTGATTCAATAGTACTTTCATCAATATGCTCTATCACCTGGATTTCATAGGAAATATCTTTGTTTGGTAGTTCAGCGCTCTTGGAAGCTAATACATCTTCTAGCTCCTTTTTTATATTTTCGCTAGATCGTTCACTGGACTTAGGAATTGATATTTTTAGTATCGGTTTAGGTTCTATTGAAGGGGCGTAAATGTCCACATCGTGATAATTATTTTCTTGTAAATAATCAGATACAATATCTGAAACCTCCATCATAAAACTCTCTGTCTCAACTTCGTGTAAACTTCTTTTAGTAATTTCAAAGTTGTATTGATTCAAATCTGTTTTATTTACATTTTCCTCTAAATACTTTATCAATTGTGATTCACTTTTAGTTTCATCCATTTCAATAAAAATTGTTGAATCTGGGGTTACTTGAAAACTAAATAAACCAAATTCATCCCACTTATTATCAAGGACTGATGCAATACGGTCCCATTGTTTCTCATCATTATTATTAGAAGAGAAACTATCATTTTTGTCGATGTCTATATTAATTACTAAGACGACTACAACAACTATTATGAAAACAGAAATAAAATTTCTCACTACATTTCCTCCCCTCCGAATCTATTTTACCAAATTAATCCACACTTTTATTGAACTATTCTGCTCACGTTAGTTGAATATAAAAAGTCCCCAAAGCGTGGTTTGGGGAGCCTTCCTCGTAGAGTCACCAAAGTCTTATTTGGGAACGTTTATTATATTTATTTTGTATACTTTATAAATATTGTTGCAATAAAACACAGGTTAATTTATTGACTCTAATTTTTATGTCTATTCTTTACAAAAATCTACAAATTTTTTTGCCTGTATTAAGGACATACCTGTTTGCTCTCTCAAAAACTTCACCGCTTTAATTTCACCGACTGACTTTATTTTCTCTTTTACTAAGGCAATCAGTTCCTCATTATAGATTTTAGTATAATCCATTTTTTCGCCTCCTCGTGTAATTAAAGTTTAACATTACCAAAGCGTCGTTTGGAAAGCTTTTATGGTAGGGTCACCAAAGTCTTATTTCGGAACTTTATTGAGTTTTAAATAAATATACGTAAATATTTATACATCAATTAAATTTGTTTTCTATATTTTATTATTGCTTTTCTAATATCCTTTTTGAATGCTCCATTTCCATATTATATATTTTGTAAAATTCCTCTCTCTTCATTTCTTCTAGAGGGGTTGAATAATACTTCCAAATGCCTCTTGACGTGCCCATCACACGCTGGCCGCCAATATTCAGTTCATATTCTTCCCCATAACCTGTCGTATAAGCAGTTGTAATAGTTCCATGATTGCTATTAAAACCTTCGACCTCATCCAAATCAGACAAAATATCGACGAGTGTAAAGTTTATTGGATATGTCTGTTGCTCTTCTTTTGCTTTTTGCAGCTCTTTTTCTGCTTGTTTGTACAAGGCTTTTCGGTCTGGTGAAACATCAGAAATATATTGTGTAGATAAATAGTCTTTCATTCGCTCTATACGATCAGATTGTTCATAGTTATTTGAATGCCTCATCATGGCTTCACGCTGTGCTACGCTTTTGATTTGTTCGAGCATCTCTTCATTTGATAACGTTCGCCCGCCTTTTGTAGGAATCCTACTCCAATCTGGTGCGGGAATGGAACTAAATGCTGAATAGCTCCTTACTAAAGGACTTTTTACTTCCTTCATCGAATAGCCCCACAAATCCCCTTTACCTGAAGAACGAATAAATTCGTCTGTTTTAGTAGTTGGCGATGCTGTATTTTTTGTCGTATTTCTCTGATGCATATTTTCAAAAAAATTACTATGTGTTTGTCCAATTTTCCCTATCATTTTCTAACCACCCTTTTTATCTTTGTAATTTTATCGACAAAAAAGGGAGATATTTGAATTTCAAATAGTTGCCAAAGCGTGGTTTGGGGACATACTGATTATGAGCAGCAAAAAACAAACACCTCATTCAATTGAATGGGGTGTTTTACTCCCTAAACTTTCACTTGGGAATGTTTTATTGAATTTTGTTGTATAAATTTCAAGTTCATTTCTAAAAATTCAGATTTATTTTTGTTTATAGATTCTGTCGATTTAATGGACAATGGTTATTTGACAACAGTTGTAATAACAATTTTCTTGTTTGCTCAAAGGTTTTATATTCCTGAAAGAAATGATTATAGTTTGCTATTCGGCCTTCAAAAAATTCATATTGATTATAGTATTCAAAAAAAGACTTATATAGCATGTCAATTTTTCCTTGTGGAATTTGATTTATCTTATCCCCTAAAACATAACTTAACGTTCCAGCTATGTTCACACAGTAATAACGAAAATCTTCATAGAAATCCACCTCATCCGATAAATTCAAAAATTCTGTTCGATAATCTTCACATATTTTATTAATATCTCTAGTAGGAAATGGCTTTTCTAATTCGGTTTTAATTTCAGCTAGTTGTTTTAAAATACCATCCATATTTTCACCCCTATAAGTGTGTCATTCATCTATTTTATCAAATTTGCTTATTAGACAGAGCACAAACCTTCTCAAAGCGTCGTTTGGGAAAGTTTTTGAAATGCTTGTTGATACAGATAGGTAAGCCTTTGAAATTATCGCCAGCTTTTCCCCCTGTTCACACCGTACGTGCGACTTTCATCGCATACGGCGTTCCAACTAATCCAATTTATTCTTTCTATGTCTTAAGCAGACGAGTGCTTTTCTTCCATTATTAGATTATTTCATTGTTACATTTCAGTCGTAAATTATTTACTTTTTCTATTTGCTTATTCGAAAGCTTTACAGCTTTTAAGAGTGTTTTAATTTTTGCCTTGTCTTTCAAATGTATAAGTTGATGTATAGTCTTATTCAAAATTATTAAGTTCGAATAACTATCATCTTTTGAAATGTTAAACGGATTGATATGATGACAATGCCAATCATTAATACCTAATTCTTCACCTAAAATGGCACATTTGCCATACTGGGCAATGAACTTACTGATTCTGTTGTCGTTGTACTCAATAGATCTATTTGGAATGTAGTTTCTCATGATGTAAGAAAGAGTATTTTTATTGATAGCCTTTAAGCTATTATGAATTTTCGCTCTACCTTCGACTGTAAAATTACAAATTATTTGTGAAAAACCTAGTGTCTTTCTCCATCGTTGTGCATGGATAGGGACAAAAACCATGTTCTGTATCTTATACAGTTTAGCCTTGTATCCCTTGTACCTCTTCTGTAAAGTCTTAGTCATCTCATGGAACCTTGCCTCGGTTCTAATATTCTTTAGTTGATTGTATAACGTCTTGCGTAGGTGGAGATTTAACTCATTCAGATTAATTGTAATTTGAGTTGCAGCTGAGTAATAGTTTTGTATTCCCATCACAACGGTATTAAAATTCCAAACTGTCTGAATACAAGGCTTTCTCTTGATTACCCTTATGGCTTCTTTTATCTTTTGGAAAGCATTTGCTTTAGCCTTTTTAGACATATCAGACTTTGCTACATAACCAAATCTGGTCTTACCCTTTCTTATGGCTTTTATTGAAAAGCCTAGAAACTCCGATGAGTTTTTCTTTAAATTAACGACCTTTGATTTTTCTTCACTTGACTCCAAATGAAGCCTTTTTCTCAAGAAGTCTTTCAATGCGTAGTTCATTTTTATTGCGTTTGACCTAGTTCGGCACATTATTTTAAAATCGTCCGCATATCGGACAATGAAGCACTCTTTTAAAGCTGTTTTCTTTAAATGCTGATATTTACTGCCATTAGTGGAGTATGTATATCTGCTTTCAAACTTTTCCCATTGGTTACTAACCCACCAATCCAATTCATTTAATACAATGTTGGATAATAACGGTGACAGAATACCTCCTTGCGGAGTACCTTTTGTAGGAATACCCTCTCCTTCAATCTCTGCTTTTAGTAGCCTAGATATAATAGAGAGGAGTGATTTATCTCTTATGCCTAGAGACCATATTTGTTTTAAAAGCTTACTATGATTAACATTATCAAAGAAACCCTTAATATCTACATCAACACAATGATGAAGCCCAGTCTGATTGATAAGGAACTCAAGTCTAGCTTTGGCATGATGAGTGCTGCGATTCGGTCTAAACCCATAACTATGTTTATGGAATTTTGCTTCACAAATTGGCTCTAAAATTTGCAGTATGGATTGTTGAAAGATTCTATCCCAAATCGTTGGTATCCCTAAAGGTCTAGTTTTATCCTTTCCTTTAGGAATGAGAACCCGTCTTACTGGCTGTGGTTCATACCATTTAAACATAGCTTGAACTCTTGCTATTACATCTTCTACAGTTAAATGCAAGATAGCATTGATTGTTAATTTATCGGTTCCAGCAGTTTTGCTACCTGTATTTCTTTTGATGTTTCGGTAGACTAGACGTATATTGTCTTTAGAACTCATTAATTCTGTTAAGTCATAGAAGTGATGACCACTGACACTTTGAGCATAAAGTGTATCAAAACAATCTTGCATACTATAATACTCATTGTGCCTCAATTTCTTCCGTTTCAATAAGTTGGTGACCCCTTTCGGAGTTAAACCTCTTTTAGTCTCACGAGAACCTTATTAACCGATAAAGAACTGCCTTACTTGGTTGAATAAATCTTTATTAGTCTAGTGGCTATCCCTCCACGTTATCAGCTTACAACGTTGAATTATATCTATTATGGAATGAACTTAGGTGCTTCCTCTAAGCCTGTTAGTATTCATACGCCTGTAACGTATCATGGATTTTCATATTAGTTAGTTTTACTCACCCACAACTAACCTCACAATTTGGTGATATACACATTTCTATGTATCGTGCTTATAGACCCGTACATTCAGAAGTTTGTCAGCTTAACCTTTTATTTTAGGTTCATTCGCATTCTCACCATATTCATTCAACTCAAGCATCATGATTTACACCACCCCCGCGGGTAGGCTTTCGACAGCCGAACTGTTACGGTAAATTCTTACGCCTTTTCACCGAGCTTATAACACTGTAATTCTTACTAAATCAAGTGCTATTCGACTAAGAGAGAACCCTTCTAGGCGTTACCCTATCATTTGATTCTTCGATATAACCCTTCAATTCCGAGAGGAACTGCCTAGCCTTTACCAGATTGATGTAACCATCATCCATTTGAACTAGGAACATTTCGCACAAGTAAAGCACCCCGTTAGTCGAATAAATCGGAATTAAAAAATATCTGATTCAATTGTCCACTTTAAACGTCTAATCCATTCCTGCTTTACATCTTGTTGTGCATTTTTGACTTTATTTAATACATTCCAAACTTTATATACACAATATGCTTTTAGTTTTTCAGGAGATAATTCAATAGGAGTATTTATTTTATACGCTTCAATAAACAAGGAGTTCAATAAAGGAGCATGTTTAGGATAATGAAGTTTAGTAAACCAGCATACCCAACCAATATCTGTTAATGGATTTGCCCATTCAGACCATTCCCAATCTAAGACGGTAAGGCTATTATTGTCTGTATATAAAACATTGTGCATTCCATAATCCCCATGTGTTAATACCCATTCTTCCTTTGTATCGTTGATTTTTATTAATACCCCTTGTGAAATTTGTTTGAGGTTTTCAGGGACAAAATCTAAGTTTAAGTTTAGGTCTTGTAAATTACATTCCTTTATTCCTTTTGAGACAAAATTATATTTCATGGAGTGGGTACTTTTAGAAAGAGACTCCCCTAAACTTTTATACAAATCTTTGGTTCGTTCTAACTCATCGTTGTCTAAAATAGATTGTCCATTTTTACCTTTTCGGTACTCCATTACAACTAACTGAACATTATCTGTTTCAATAAAGTCATAAATTTTCGGAACTACACCTGTTTTTTGAGTGATTTTTAAACAATTGACCTCATTTTTAATATCCTTGTTGAAAGAATTTGCCACTTTAACAACTAAAGGAAGATTCGTTCCATTTAATAAAAATGTTGCATTAGTATATCCCCCAGTTAAACGAACAGGTGTAAAATCACCATATTTATCTTTCAAATACTTTTTCAAAATTTGTTCTATCAAATTAACACTCCCAATCGTTCTTATCCACATATTACTATATAGGTAAAAATAGCCCATCTGAATCATTAAGTTTAACATATCATATTAAACTATCCTGCCCCGTTAGTTCAATAAAAAAGAGCTGCCTATGCAACTCCATGTTCTTCAAGTAAAGCCCCCGTTAGTTTAATAAGTTCTTCAAACTACATATGATATTAATAATTTTGAGGTATTTTTATAAGATAACTATTCATTATTTACTTTCTTAGATAATCTCTTCTTCATTATCATTCCAACTAATTGTGCAGACTGGTTTATCCTTTTCAATAGAAAATGAAGAAGTCATTGGTTTCAGTGAGAAAAGATTCGAAAAGATTTATTTCTAAAAAGCCGAGATATTCGGCTTTTTTATGCTTCAGAAATTCCTATCCCAAAGCTAACTAATAATAAAAATATAGTCAAAATTACAAAACATAGACTATTGACAAAGACACTTAAAATTATAATATTTGTTTTTTTAGTTCTAATTCCCATCACCATTGAAACAATAAATCCAATATCTATTAATGCTAATAGCCATAAACAAATAGTTAGGTATGGTTCATTCACGAAACGACTAATAAAGAAAACTGCAAAAGTAGCTATGACTAATATAAGCGTAAAGATTATTGGCCTCGATTCTTTGCGAATAACTTGAAGATCACTTTCCATCAAAATCACCTCTCTGTATCTTTCATAATTTATTTGCTATACAAATTTATTCAACCCCCTCAGTCTCATTTAATTAGATTATACCAAAATAATCCAAACCCTTATTGAACTATTCTGCCCCGTTAGCTCAACAAGAAACAAGATGCTACCGGTGCACCACCTTGTTTAACTCTTGCACCCGTTAGTCAAATAAGTACCTTATTTTCTATTACACTTTATAATCAAACTGTGTAAGTTTCCGTAATAATGTATTTAACAGGAGGTTTTATTTATGACACAAAAAGATGAACAATTTATGGAAATAGCCATTAAAATGGCTTTAAAAGCTAGAGAAGATGGTAATGAACCATTCGGTGCTATATTGGTAAAAAATAACAAAATTGTGATGTGTGGTGAAAATGAAATAAATAGTAATTGTGATCCTACACACCATGCTGAAATTGGACTTATACGCACATTTTGCTCTGAGAACAATATTTTTGATCTTAGTGAATATACTTTATATACTAGCTGTGAACCTTGCGTAATGTGTACAGGGGCTATGGTATGGTCTAATTTAGGAAAAATAGTCTACAGTGTATCACACGATCAACTAGCAGAAATTGCAGGCAGTAATATAATGATTTCGTGTAAAGAAGTTATTGAAAAAAGCCCAAATAAGCCGATCTTAGTTGAACAAGTTTTAAATGCCGAAGGGCTAAAAGTATTTGAAGGATACACATTTACCCATTAACTTTATAGGAAATATCACTGTTTATCCATGGTATTCAAGTTATTCTGAATATCATGGATATTTTTGTTCTCATTATGTCGAAGTAAGTGTCGAATGAGACCTAAAGACTCCCTTTCATTAATTAATTAATTGATTAATTAATTAAATTAAACTGCACCGTTAGTAAAATCACTCCTTATGTCTAGAATTCTATTAAGTTGTCAATAATCCCTTTTATATTACTATTTTAGGGGGGATGGAATTGTTACTGTCAAAAGCATGGACTTTGTTTGAAGCTGATAAACGAATAGAGGGCTTTTCATCACAAACGCTGAAGGCCTACCGGTTACAGTCTTTTCTATTAATTGGTTATTTTAAGGATATAGAGATGGAATTGCTTGACACCAATCAACTGAAGGAGTATCTTGCTATATCCGGCAAGCACTTAAAACCAGCTAGTCTTGCACACCGTATTCGCTTTATGAAATCATTTTTTCGTTGGTCTCATGAAGAAGGATACCTGAGTAAGAATCCAACTTCCAAAATTAAAGAACCGAAAGTAGGAAAGCGGATACCCAAGTATTTAACCGAACGGGAGATTGAACACCTCCGTGAATCCTGTCATTCCGCAATGGAAAAAGCGATTTTCGAATTCATGTTTTCTACTGGTTGCCGAATTGGAGAAATAGTTGCGTTAGAAAAGAACCATATTAATTGGTCCAATCAATCCGCAATCGTTAGAGGAAAAGGTGATAAGGAAAGGGAGGTTTATTTTAATACGCGTTGTGACATATGGCTTAAACGTTATATTGAAAGCCGTACTGACAATAATCCTGCCATCTTTGTGACAGTAAGGCAGCCACATAAAATGAGTGTTGCCCAAATGCGATACATCATCAAGCGGATATCAAATCGTGCTGAAATCAATAAAGAAATTCATCCACACCAACTTAGACACAGCTATGCAACTCATTTGTTGAACAATGGAGCTCCCATAGAAGTCATACAAAGTCTTATGGGGCATGAGAAAAGCGAAACGACTAGGATCTACGCTCAATTAAGCGGGAGGCTAAGGAAAGAGTATTATCAGAAGTACTTTTAAATGTAAAAGGAGCAAAGTCTTTTAAGACTTTGCTCCACTTAACTAAAGCACCCCGTTAGATGAATTAAAGGACATTTATTATAGAAAGCAACTGAATATTTTATTGGATTCTCATATGAACTATCATTAATTTACACTATTTAACCTAACTCTGATACCAATATAAAAAGAGGTCATTCATTGTTGAAGCGTGCCCCTGTTGTCTTAGCATGGTTGTTATGTTACCTCGATGATAGGTACCATGGTTAGCAACATGAAATAAAATTTCTGAGTATGCAGTCTCTCTAGCACCTGACCAAGGATTATTCAAATTAATTTTTTGTTCTAAATCTTTTTGGCTATTCATCCATTCTTCATACTGTGAAGCTAGTTCTTCGAAAGACTGAATAAATTCATCTACAGAATATAAATTAGTCTTTTCTAATAATGACATAGAAGCTTCCAATGCTTCTTGCATACCAATTCCTTTAAGTACTTGTAACCACATTACATCTACTACATAGATATGGCTAAACGTTTGAGCAATATTTGGATATGAACTATTAGCCTCTTTATATAGGACATTGTTTGGTAATTCTTTTATTCTTTCTAGTAACACCTTATTAGCCCAAAGATGGTACTTATACATATTTTTTGCATGATTCATTTAACATCTACTCCTTTAGCTCTGTTTTTTAAAAGTCGATATCTAGATTATAAAAAAAGATATATGACAGCAGCTTGTCATATATCTTCATAAACTTTTATTATTTTTTTTGCCTCATCTATTAAAATTGATTGCAGTTCCATCGGTTTTACAATTTTAGCACCGCTACCAAAGCTTAAAAGAATCGATTTAAGCCATCCAGCCTGTAGAGGTTGATAAACAGAAATTGTAATTGTCATACTTCCGTCATCGTTAATGGTTTTTGAAGAATTCTGGAATTGATCTAATACTTCTGCTAAAGAATTAGGACTTACCCAGATTACTACATCCTCAAAACCCACCAGATTACGGTTTGAATAAAATGCTTCATCTTTAATTTCGTGATTTTGTAGAAACTTTTCTTGTGTCAGAGTGACATCCATCATACGTGATAATCTAAATTCTCTATAGTTCTGACGTTCTCTACAATAACCATATATATACCAGTTACGGAACTTATAATGAAGGTGAATAGGTTCTACTTCACGAGATGTAAATTCATTTTTATTGCTTACATAATTAAAGTGGATTACCTTTTTTTTATGTATAGCTTTTCGCAGATTCATTAATGAATTGGGTTCTGTTCTATGGCTTTCCAAGTCAACCAATAAAGACTTATTATTACTGTTTGTATCCAGTAATTTTAGCCTATCTATCGTATGTTCAATTTCTTTATCTTTAAAAATATTCGATAAACTACTTAATACTGTAATTAAATTCAGAATGTCATAAGAACCCATTAGGCTTTTATCAAATTTGTATCCCTTTATTATACCGAATCCTCCGTTAGTCCCTTGGTAAGAAACAACTGGTATTCCAGCAGCACAAATAGCTTCGATGTCCCTATAAATTGTCCGTGGTGATACTTGAAATTCATCAGCTAAACTAGAAGCTGACAAAATCTCATTATTTAAGAGCTTGAATATGATTGATATCAAACGTTCTAATTTCAATTCTCATTTCCTTCCCTTAATAATTGATTAAGCGACCATTGTCATTCCATTGACCGTACATTTTATTTCCTCTGGTATTTTCAATAAACTTATCCAATCTTTTATTAAAAATATTGGGTTCATTTCTATAACTTTGTATCGTATCAATTCTAATCCTTCTGTATAGTTCAGGAAAATTTATAAAGTTTTGATATAATTGGTCATCTTCTTTCAGACGAGTTTCAATATCTGCATCTATAGTAAAAGATTCAGGTCGCATATCAGGAAGAACTATCAGTCCTTCTTCTTTCATCAAACCTAATTGATATAATCTCCTTACTCTTTCTTTATTTAATTCTGTCCAATTACTGTTTTTCTTTCTTGGGGAGAGCCTTTGAGCAAGTTCAGAATCTGATATTTTCTTCTTTATGCCATCAATCCAACCAAAACATAATGCTTCTTCAACTGCATCTAAATACTGAATCACTTCTGATTGTTCCGTTATACTTACTATCACCCAACAAAATCTTTCTGTTTTTGAATTTTCCTCAAGCCAATCTCTTAATTCCCATCGTGTCTTAACTCTAAGTAAATTCTCTATTTCCATTTTTAAAATCCTTTCTAAAATGAATATATGTCCTAAGTATAACTGTTTAATAAATGTGTTAGAAGTACTTAATAACTAAGGATTTTCTTCTAAAAAAATCCCCTTCTTTTCAATGGCTTCTTAAATTAACCTGCCCCGTTATCGTCAAAGATTAAAGCTAATTTGGGGTGATTTACCACAAGGGGCGATTCAAGGTGATTTTTGTTATTACAACATGTTAAAACAATATCAAGGAAGTCTGGCAATTTATGATTTTAATCTAGCTGGAAATGAAGTTTATTTAAATGAATGTATTGCAGTTGGTGTATATCATGCTTGGCATGTCCCCTACAAAGGTAAATTAAATGAAACAGAGCGGTTTAAATTATTTATTGATTCATATAACAAAGAACGCCCCTTAAATGAATTAGAAAGAACTTATGCTGCTTACACAAAAGCCACTATACGTGCGTTTCGTTTTGACCGTGTAGAAGATGGTATTTTGTTAGAAAGTAAAGAAGAACAAAATTTATTTTTACAAGAAACGTTACATATACTTGAAAAATTAGAATTTAATAAATAGTGATAGAAAAGATACTTGTTAATTATTCTCCTCCCTGTTTCAGACAAATTATTAATGCGATTGTGACTTTGTAAAGTCTTATTAAATTTTTATCCTTTATATGAGAACAAATATAAAATATAAAAAGCATGTTTTGATCAATCATTTTTCAAAACATGCTCATATATCCTTATTGCCCTTAAGCATCCGTTAGTTGATCAAGGAAATAAAGTCAAAGCTTTTTTATTCTTTAACAACCACAATTCGACTGTTCATTATTTAATAATGAAACCAATGGGAATCCCATAGTCTTCCAAGCAGCTATACCACCATTCAATTCCTTTACTGAATATCCGTTTTCAATTAACATTATTGAAGCCTTTGCAGCTGTATTACACCATACATCCCAACAATACAAAACGATTTCTTTATCTTTAGGTATTTCATTTAAACGACTTTCTAAGTCTGAAAGCGGAATTTCTAAAGCACCTTGAATTTTTTCTCTTTTCAAAGCAGGATCGCCATTCCTTACATCAATTAATAAATAATTTTCTGGTTGTTCCTTTTTCTTCATCATATAATCCATAGGACTGTACGTTGATTCAACACGATTTTTGAAATATGAGATTTGATTCATTTTTATTTTTCTCCTATTCTTTTCACTATTTTTATTAAATACTTCTTAAAAGCTTCTTTTTCCTCATCCTCTAATGCCGACAGTACATTTCTCTCAGACTGATTCATTAACTCCCAACATTCGATTATTGTCTTTTCACCCTTTTCTGTAAGCCTAAGACAGTAAGATCTTCTATCTTTCAAGTTTTTGTCTCTATTTATATAGTGAAGAGATTCCAGATGATCAACGTGATCCACCATAGAGGTTCTGTCTATTTTTAAATCTTCTGCAATTTCTTTCTGAGATGTATTAGGACGTTCCTTTATTCTAATCAGTACTCCAAATTGTCTTGCGTTTATATCATAAGGCTTCAACTGTTCAATAAAATCTTCTTCTAAAATTTGGCCTACTTTACCAGTTAAATAACCAAATGATTTAAATATATTACTCAATTTTACACCTCCCATCAAATAATCATTAAGTATGATAATCAGTATAACTGATTATTATTTAGATGTAAATGATTTACATAATTAATTATGCAAATTAAGCTATTTAAAATTTCACGATTATATATTTTTGTTGTTGAAGTAAACTGCATCGTTAGTGAAAAAGCGATTGCTCAAATTGAACAATCGCCCCGTTAGCCATCCATGTAGCGCAAAAACCAGCGCTACACCACAGAAAATGAAAGATGATTAAGTTCTTTCATGGGAGCTCAATACGAGGTTAGATGAAAAAGGACTTACTTTTAACAGTAAGTCCTTTGTGTTCTTATAAGAATATCTCGTCACAACTTAAGAATTTTATCATGTATATCGAGGGTTTACGTAGTACATCATTATCCCTGATCTTGACCTTCATCTAACGTAATTTCAGTTACTTTCTTAAGGTCTTTATTTACATTAACTAAACATGTTTTTCCTCCATCATATTTAAAATAAAAATGATAGTACCAATCCTCTTTTGAATCTTTAGCTGCATTTACTTCTTTACTTTGTTCTTCTGAAAATTCATAGCTTTTACCATCTAATATGTTATTCTCTTTAACAAAGTTAGTTGCTAAATCTTTTGCTTCATCATAAGAAAAATCCTTATAATTTTGATTTTTAGCTTCTCCTGGATGATACTGTAGACTTACTATCTTATTAGTTTCAGCGTCTAATACTGCAGTATATTGAATGGCTGTATTTCCATTTATAAATTTACTATTTTTATTACTCCATCCTGTTATATAAAATTTGTGCCCGTCTATCTCATAAAACTCATTGTTTCTTTCATAAAAGTTTTTAGTATCTATTGTTTCATTAAAATTCTTTTGAAAAGCATTAAGTGCTACTTCTTTAAGTTTATTTTTTTTGTAACTGTCTTGTTCAACAGCCTGTTCAGTCATTACTGTATTCTTTGGCACTATATTATTTGATGCATGTGCAATAGCTGTAACACCTCCAGTACTCAATATCCCAACTAACGCTAATCCCAATATTTTCGTTGATTTCATAATATTTTCCCTCCTGTAATCGCAAGTTTTAAATTTGTTTTACTTCCTTGCTATAACTGAAGTATAGTAGATAAATCTTAAGAATCTCTTATTATAACTCTTAAGAAAATATAAATATTCAGGTGTGTTGATTAACCATTTTTATATATCCAAAGAGGCTGATTTCCGCTACGGGCTACTCGCTTTCCTGCGGGCGAGCGTCGAGCCGCTTCCTCCGCTTCGCTCCGTGCAGGGTCTCGTCTGTCTCGCTTTCCCGCGGGAGTCGAGTAGCCCTACGCTACAATCAGTTAAAATGGAAATATATTGGCAAAGTGGTAACGAAAAAATCCTTTTATCGCTCAATAATAAACTTATTTTTTCCTAATCAACACGTCTGATAAATATTATTAGTATCAAAATGAGAAAGCGAATCATTACGCTTATGTGCATTAACTATTCAACTTAACCCCTTGTTCAACATAACTGTACCTTTTGCTTAATAAGAAAAGTTGATTTCGGCAACTGTTCTTAAACTCATGCCTTCATTAGTGGAATAATTGTAGCGCTTTTATTAGCTAACTAAGTTAAAACTATAGATATGAAAGTTGTAATCCTACTCCAACTTCTCCTAAATGAGCAACTGTCGAAAGAGCTATTTTAGAGTGTAAATCTGTACAATGGCAAGCATGAAGCTTAGTAGGTTCAAGATCTTTTATATAACGAACTGTATTATCTAACTGCTCTTTCGTCGGATTTAATAGGTGAAACCCTCCAATAATATCAACTACTCTTTCTTCCTGACATACCTCTTTGGCATATTCAATAATGTTACATATCCCAGAATGTGCACATCCAACGATAATAACTAACCCTTCTGAAGATTTATAAACGATTGCTGTGTCATCCAAAACGAAGTCGTTAACACTCCCTTGATCTGTCACAACTTGCCCTATAAAATCTTTTCCTTCAAAATCAAATATTCTTTTAATTTCCCCTAGAAATACTAGTTGATCTGTTAGCCATAATGGTTCTTTAGTTAATCGGACTGGAAAGTGTCTACTTAACTTTTCATGAGATAAGATACTCCCTATCTCTCCTACAGGATCAAATAGTTTAGTGTTAAAAACCACTGGATGCCCAATAATCTTAGGAGTATTGTGTAGTATTTCTTCATTTTTTGCTTCCATATGTAGTCTAATTAAATGCGTCAGTCCCCATGTATGATCCACATGCCCATGCGACAAGACAACATAATCGAGATTTCTTAAATCAATTCTCATTTTATCTGCATTCTTGATAAAGACATCAGAATAGCCGGTATCAAAAAGGATACGCTTATCACCTTCTTTAATAAAAAAAGAAAGCCCAGGTTCCCCTAAAAAATAGCGATCAATTAAAGTATTATTATCTACCAAAACGGTTAATTCCATATAATACCTCCTTTTTTGTTAATTATAACAAAACGGAGTGAGGTGTGATCTATATGGTTAATCTTTTTCTAGAACAATGCAAATCATAAACATTGAAATAATCTGCCCCGTTAGCCATCCATGTAGCAAAAAACTAGCGCTACATCATAGAAAATGAAAGATGATTAAGTACTTTCATGGGAGTTGAATAGTAATAATCTTTACGACAACAGCCTTTATTTTAAATAAGGTTTATAGCTTAATGTGAGGTTGATTTACGTTCCGACTGGGGAGATTGTCCGATGAGCGGCTAGGGGCGGTCACGAGGGCGTTAACACAGGACAGCATACTTAACCTTCTACTTTGCTCTCTCCTGCCCTTATTTCCGACGCAAATGATTCAACAGGCATTCTAGAAACCTTGTCATTGCTTTCCATAAAAAAAAGTTGCCTCAAATTCATTGAGACAACTTTTTTTAATAAGACAAATCCTTAATAGACAGTCCTAATTTTTTTAATAACGTGATAGCTTGGTCTTTTTCTTCAACAGATAGCACACTCATCAATTCATGTAAATGCTGTTCATGTTTTGGAAATAGTTCTCCCATAAAGGCTTCACCTTTATCTGTAATTTCTGCATAGGTAACACGGCGATCTGATGGACAAGACACACGTAATAAATACCCTCTTTTTTCAAGTTTGTCAATGACGTACGTAATAGACCCACTAGCTAGCAAAATTTTATTGCCAATTTGCTGTAATGGCTGTCTTCCTTTATGATAAAGAAGCTCTAATACAGCAAATTCAGTAGGGTTTAATCCATTCTCTTGAAAAAATTGATGGGTCGTCTCATTAATCGCTTTATGTGCACGTGATAATACAATATATAATTTTAATGATTGCTTTATTTCTTCTGACGTCATATCCTTTTCCTCTCAATTCGCTATTTATGCCATTATAGCGAGATTAGAAAAGCATTGTCAAAAGCAATATTTGATTTTGTGTACTATTATGGCGATTTATGCAACCATTATAAATCTTTTTATGTTACTAAATAAGCAGAATCTTTCGTAGATACGTCCATTTTATCTATCTGATTAAATGTGTAAATTGGGAATTGTAAGTGGAAGCATGTCCCTTTCTGTAATTCACTATTCACACCTATTACGCCTTCATGCTCTTCAATCACCTTTTTCACGAAAGCAAGGCCTAGTCCTGTCCCTGTTGATTTCGTCGTGTAAAAAGGTTGGAATAAGTTTTGAAGGGTAGCACTGTCCATGCCGGTACCTTCGTCTTTAATCAGTAATTCTACAATCGCACAGTCAATAACATTTATTTCTACCGTGATCGTTCCACCGTTATTCATGGATTCCATCGCATTTTTAATAAGATTCATGAATACTTGCTTTAAGCGATTTTCATTGCCACCAATGTATACTTGTGTAGAAGTAGAAATGTATTGAATGATAATATTTTTCATAAGCGCATCTGGAAGCATAAACTCAATCACTTGTTTCACAATGTTATCTAACTCCAATAATTCAACTTTCATACTTGTTGGCTTGGACAATACTAAAAGCTCTGATAAAATTTGTTCCATCCGTTGGAGTTCACTATCGATGACAGATAAATACATGCGTGACTCTTCATCAGCATTTAGCTTTAGCAATTCGGTAAAGCCCTTTAAAGAAGTTAATGGATTACGAATTTCATGGGCGATACTTGCGGCCATTTGACCGACAACATTTAAAGCTTGCTGATGTTCAACTTTATGTTGAAGTTGTTTCTTTTCTGTTTCATCATTAATGACTGTGACAATAATATTGTTATATTCATCAAAGATACTTGAAATTTCATAATAGCAAGTGCTAGTAACTTGAGTTTCATCAACTACATGAATACTTGCATGCTTTTCACCCATCAGTTTAGAAAGGTATGCAGTAATTTGACCTTTCTTCAACGTAAATGCATCAAATATGTGCTGATGTGCCTTATGAAGAAGCTGCGATTTTTCGATTTTCAAATACATTTCAGCATACTTATTTAGCCCAAGAATTATCCCGCTAGCATCACTTATAATTACGGCGTACGGTAAGTGATCATAAGCATTGAAAGATTGTGATCTCTCCTGCTCTTGACTAACATATAATTCATGAGCTATGTCATTATTTAACGTTGAAATTTGCGCAACAATTTCTTCTGTGTTTGGATCATAAAAACATTTGAAAGACATCATTTCAAACTCATTTCCAGCTGTTTGAATATTGAAGATTTCTTCTGATCTCAAATCACTTTCTAATTGTTTGACGAACTTCGCCCAATTTAAATTAGATGGCTCGTCCATAGTTAAATAACCAATATACGTTGAATGAAGGTTAAAAAGTTGAATAGCAGCCTCATTCACGTTTAAAATTTTCCCTGCTTTATTAAGAGTAAGTGTTGGTGACGAAGTACTTGTCATAAGATTTCCAAAACATTGATTACTATCATTTTGCTTCAACTTTCTCACCGAACCTTTCAAAAGAGTGAAAAACCTCTTAATCGAATTTTGAGCCTTTACTATACTTTATGACTGTACGATTCTATTATTACAAAATTTAGTAAATTTAAGTATAAAAATTATTTCACGAACTGTTCACAAAATAAATAGGTAAAAAGGATTATATTGTATGACAGCTACTTGACTGTTACAATTAGAAATTGAAAGGAAGATTATTGCATGAATACTATTTTAACTACATTAAACGCAAAGTATATTCACACAAATTTAGCATTGCGTTATTTAAAAGGTGCAGCTTTACCAGAATTTAATCCAATTATTGCAGAATATACAATTAAAGATCCTGCTTTTAATATTGTATCAGATTTGTTTCAAAAAAAACCTGATATCGTAGGATTTAGTTGCTATATTTGGAATATTGAAGAAACTATTCACGTCATCAAGATGTTAAAAACTGTCTGTCCAAATGTTAAAATTTTGCTCGGGGGACCTGAAGTTTCTTATGATGCCCATCATTGGTTACGTAGAATTGAAGAGGTTGATTTCATTGTTATGGGTGAAGGAGAAACTTCCTTTAAACAGTTACTACGCTATTTGCATGGAGAAATTGCATTAGACGATGTTCCAGGGATTTGCTACTTAGAGGATGGTAAAGTACGAATTCACGCACAAGCACCAAAAGTAGATTTACGTGAATTGCCAAGTCCATTTCGTTTTGAAGAGGACCTCTCTCATCTAAGCAAACGAATTCAATATATTGAAACAAGTCGAGGCTGTCCATTTAGCTGTCAATTTTGTTTATCTTCTATTGAAGTAGGGGTTCGTTATTTCAACCGAGAAAAAATAAAAGAAGATATTCGATTTTTGATGGACAACGGTGCGCGTACTATTAAATTTGTTGATCGTACATTTAATATAAGTCGCAGCTATGCCATGGAAATGTTCCAGTTTTTAATCGATGAACATAAGCCAGGGGTTGTATTCCAATTTGAAATTACCGCTGATATTATGCGTCCTGAGGTTATCCAGTTTTTAAATGATAACGCACCAAAAGGTCTTTTCCGTTTTGAAATTGGTGTTCAATCAACGAATGATTTAACAAATACTCTTGTGCAGCGCCGTCAAAACTTTGAAAAGCTAACACGTACAGTGACGATGGTCAAAGAAGGTGGAAAGATTGATCAGCATTTAGATTTAATCGCTGGTTTACCAGAAGAGGATTATGCAAGCTTCCGTCAAACCTTTAATGACGTTTTCGCAATGCGACCAGAAGAATTACAGCTTGGATTCCTTAAACTTCTGCGCGGTACAGGCCTGCGTCTAGAGGCTGAAAAATTCGGCTATACGTATGTGGATCTATCCCCTTACGAGATTTTCTCCAACAATGTCTTAACGTTTGATGATATAGTACGCATTAAACATGCAGAGGATGTACTTGAGAAATATTGGAACGATCACCGTATGGACCATACGATTGAATACTTAGTAACTGAAGTGTTTGAAACACCATTTGATTTCTTCCAAAATTTCGGTACTTATTGGGAAACAAAAGGTTGGTCGCGTATCGGTCATCAGCTCGAGGATTTATTCCGTCGTTTATTAATGTTTTTAGAAACTGTAGAAGGTGCTAATTTAACTATCATTCAAAGCCTAATGCAACTAGATTATTTAATGATACAGCAGTTCCAGCCACGTAAATTATGGTGGAAGGAGCGCCCTACAGAGGAACAACAAAAAGCACTTTATAATGCTTTACGTGAAAACCCTGCAATTGCAGGTGAGGAATTTGCCAGCTTCAATCTATCTGAAAAAGAGTTGTTTAAACATACGCTCATTATTCCACATCACATAGATTTCCAAAATTTCTCAAATGGCAAAATTGTACAAAAAAACGGCTATCTTTTAACTTACTTCCGTCACGGTCAAGCACCATACTTTGCAACAATCCACTCTATATAATAAGAAACGCTAGTCCATTAATAAATATAGGACTAGCGTTTTTTTCATTCATAAAGAATACTTAAATTTCCTATAACCTACAATAAAACGAAACAATTACATTTTTAATTGAATCCATTGTAAGTAAAAACCATAGCTTTATTATGCTTAACAGATGTTCTTAGAGGCATTACAATTATCCTAAAAAAATTTAGTACGAAATTATCAAACCACCATTACCCTATCCTTGTAAATTTTACCTATAAAGCAACCATAATAACCAGGAAAAACAATTTAAAATTTTTCGACAATTGTGTGGCGAAAGCAATTTTTTAGTTTTATGAATAGATTTTCTATTGAGGTAATCTTTAAAATCCTCAGTTTTCATTTACGAATTTCAATAAGCTTTTATAGGTAACCGGAAAATATTAAGGAAATTAAAAAAGAGCTACATTAGCTCTTTTTTAATTTCCTAGTACTTTATCCAATAATAACTCGTTCTTTAGGATAGTGATAACTTGATTTTTTACCTCTACCTCCACCACCTAAAGAGTAAAGGAAGGAAATTAAACCGACACGACCAACAAACATTAAAATTATAATGATAATTTTGCCAATTACCGATAGGTCGGAGGTGATTCCTAAAGACATCCCACACGTTCCGAACGCTGATGTAATTTCAAAAATTATTTGAATCAGCGATGCGTGTGGCTCAGTAATAAGTAAAATAATTGTCGCAACTAACACCATAAAGAATGCCAATAAAATAACAACAAACGAGCGGAATACATCAATTAAATGTATTTCACGGCCGAATACTTGAATATCCTCTCTTCCTCGTGAAAAGGTAATTAGGAATAAAATAGCCATGGCAAACGTTGTTGTACGTATCCCACCACCAACTGAACTTGGTGAGGCACCAATAAACATTAAAAAACTCATAAAAATATCTGTCGCTTCACTAAAGGTTGTTACATCATATGTCGTAAGTCCAGCTGATCGTGTTGAAACAGAATGGAACATTGCAGAAAATAGAGCCTCATGCCAAGACATCCCCTTAAAGGAATGGAATGATTCAAGCAATAAAATAACGACAGCCCCTACCACAAATAAAATTGCATAAGTGGAAGTTGTTATTTTCGTAAATAAACTAAAGCGGAAGTTATCATGGCGATTAAGTAAAAAGGTTTTCACTTCAATTAAGACTGGGAAGCCTATTGCGCCAAGCACAATTAGCACCATTGTTATCGCTTGAACAAAGTAATCTTTATGAAACGGAAGCAAACTCATACCTGTTATATCAAAGCCACCATTTGTAGTAGCTGAAACGGAGGCAAAGACACCATGAAGCAAAGCTTCTTGAAAAGTATCAAAATAGTTTGTAAAGTGTAAAGTTAAAATTAATGCACCCATCAATTCTATACCAATTAAGATTTTCAATATTTCCCGAATTAATTGAACAACCCCTGACAAATTGTATTGATTATGATCGATCATAATCAATTGACGCTCACGCATACCAATTTTTTTCCCAACTAGTAACCACACAAAGGTACCAAGTGACATAATGCCAATTGCGCCAAGCTGTAAAATAACAAGAACCATCGCGAGCCCAAATGTTGTATAGCTTTCAGATATATTGATTGTTGTTAAACCTGTTACGCTAACTGCACTTACTGCAGTAAACAAGCTATCTAATAATGAAACTTTTACACCTTCTTGATGAACGCCTGGCAGCCGTAGTAACAGGAAGGAAATCGCTATAGCTATAAAATAATAAGAGACAAGTACCTGAAAAGGTGTGACAAGTCTATTTTTTGATCTTTTCCAGGGCACTTTGACAACCCCTTCCTTATATGATGCTAAACTCGATAGATATTAGTATAGAAAAAATACTCAAAAAAAGAAAGAGGAATAGCTACAACTATTCCTCTAAAAGATCATTGAACTTGTTTTTTATGACGAACTCCTACTAAATAGCCTACTAATGCGATGCCCACTAATACAACCCAGAAAGTTAACTCCCACGCAGTAGAATGTGGGAACTCTGCAGGTAAAATACCCACCTTCTCATGTGACAAAGTTAACACAACAAGCTTCACACCTACCCAACCTACAATTAAAAACGCTGAAGTTTCAAGTGAGGGATAGTCATTTAATATTTTCACAAACCATTGAGCCGCGAATCGCATCATGATGACTCCGATAAATCCTCCAAGTAACATGACGATAAATTGTCCACCATTGATGCCACCTATATCAAAGTTCCCTAAATGCGGTAAAGATACGGCAATGGCAACTGCAGCAAGCATAGAATCAATAGCAAATGCAATATCCGCGGCCTCTACCTTAAGCACAGTCATCCAAAAACCAGAGCCCTTTTTCCTCACTTCTTCGCTAGATTCTTCTTCTGAATCCTTTTTATAACGCAAGTCATATATATTTTTGGCGGACATGAATAATAAATAAGCCGCTCCCAATGCTTGAATTTGCCAATAATTCACTAATGCTGTAATGACAAAGAGTGCTGAGAATCGGAAAATTAACGCGCCGAATAAGCCATAAAATAATGCTTTTTTTTGTTGCTCTCGTGGTAAATGCTTCACCATCACGGCCATTACCACTGCATTATCTGCTGCTAATAACCCTTCTAATACTACAAGTACAATAAGTACCCAACCGTATTGTAATAAAATTGATTCCATTCATGTGCCTCCTCTAAAGCTCTGTATACCCAAAATAGTCATTATTATACGAGTACAAAAGAAAAGACCTCTGCCTTTATAAAAAGGCAAAGGTCTCGCTTAGCAAATAAATATCTGACACTTCATCAGTACCCCTCTATTACTAGCTTACAGCGGATGTTTAAACATTTGCTGTAAGAAGTTGAACTACCACTAGTATAGAGTTACTCGCTTATCACACCCGATGGTAAAAACCATGTAATGACGAATGTAATCCAGATACATCGCTCGTATCTGTTAGCTACTCCCCTTTGACAAAACGTCGAAGGTTTTTCTTCTGTTAACTTATTATAGCACTATCATATATGAGTAGCAAAATTATCTACCCACTTTTAATAGAAGGCTCTGATTTCCGCTACGGGTTTCTCGCTTTCCTGCGGGCGGGAATCGAATAGTCCTACGCTCCAATCAGTTAAAATGGGCATACAATAAAAAAATATAAACAAAAAATCCTTTTATCAGTCAATAATAAACCTATATTTTCTTAATCAACACGCCTATAGTAATCACTTGTTTATTAGCTAGATAGGCCATAAACTGTCCACAAACGCCCGATTGCTTCACCTTATTTGAATTTGATAGCGTTTATCTTCTTTATGCGCTAAATAAAAATCAATCATTCTAGGCATAGTCTGTAAAAAATCGGGGCATGTAATATTACCCTTTTTCAAAATAGTAACTACTTCTGATGTATCGAACTTAGCATTCCAAGTTAAGTAGTCTAAAGTTTCTTGCTCAACACCTAGATTTTGTCGAATAAGCGGCACTTGTAAAGATATTCTTGCTAGCGTTAACGGAAATCGCCCCTTAGGATAATGGTTAGTTAATAATTTTACCATCATACGATACACTTCCTGTACAGGATGCGGATTTGGGTCCGTTAGATGCAAAGTTTTCCCTTCAGCACATTTTTCATCCACTAGATAAGTCGAAGCGTTTATAATGTAATCTACTGGCACCACATTTATTGTTGATGTCGATTGACCAATATACGGGATAAACGGAAGGCATTTTAATTTATCCACCATATTTAAAATGAAATAAGGCCCATCGAATTTAATAGTTTCTCCTGTTTCAGAATGTCCACGTACTATGCCAGGTCGAATAATTGTCAGCGGTATTTCTGATTTCAAATCCTCTACTCGATGCTCAGCTTCAAATTTTGTTTCCTCATAATGGTTTTTAAATGCTGGCGGGCGAATGAGTTCGTTTTCACGCAAAACACCTTCACGTATTCCTGCTACATACGCTGTACTAAAATACATATAGCGTCTTAAGTTCGGAAGTGTTCGAACAAAATCATTGACCATCGTCGTACCATGCACATTTACCTTCCATGCGATATCGCGTGGTACTGCTAAATCATAAATTGCAGCTAGATGCCAGAGCACCTCAATTTGAGGTACAATTTCCTGTGCGGCTTTGTTTTCTAGACCGAGATTCGGTAATGTAATATCTCCCTCGACAAGATGAATAGAACAGTTAGGAAACTCTGCTACTATATTTTCTCTTTCTAAATTTGCTTTTACCAATTCACCAGCTAAAACAATAGCGATGACTTCCTGTGATTGTTTTTTTCGAAATAACTCTCGTATTAATTGACTTGAAATAAAACCCGGAAAACCTGTAAAAAAATGAACCCCCATCTTTCATCCCCCCTGAACTTACCGCATCTTCCTAGATTCTTTATCCATTAAGCTATAAACAATCGGTACAATATATAATGTCAACAAAGTTGATGTCACAAGTCCTCCGATTACGACAATCCCCATCGGTTGATTCATCTCTGTTCCCTCTCCAATGCCAAGAGCAAGTGGTAGCAATCCTAAGATTGTTGTTAGTGCAGTCATTAATATTGGTCGAAGTCGATCCTGTGTAGCCAGTAAAATCGCATCATACGTCGCCATTCCCCTAGCTTTTTGTTGATTAATGTAATCAACAAGTACAATCCCGTTATTCACGACAATTCCAACTAGTACTAAGATGCCTATAACAGATGTCACACCAATTAGCGTGTTCGTAGCAAACATTGCAAATGCAACGCCAATAATCATTAATGGTACTGTGAACATGATAACGAATGGATATTTGAATGATTCAAATTGTGCAGCCATTACGATATATACAAGTACTATTGCTAATGCAACGGCTAACAGCATATCATTAATCGCACTATCATAAAGCTCACGATCTCCACTAAAGACAACTTGAGTTTCAGATGGTAAATCTGCTTTTTCCAATGCTTTGTCTACTTGTGTTGAGATGCCCCCTAGCGATTCCTTCGTTTCATACTCGACAAAAAATGCAACCGCAGCTGCCTGATCAGAACGGCGTATCGATACTGGTCCTTCCTGTACAGAAACTGTCGCAATGTCCTCTAACTTTACAAATAAACCAGCAGGTGAACGAAGCTGCATCGATTTTAATGACTCGATACTATCATTAAATACTTGTCCAAAGCCTGTATAAACAGGCAATACAGCACCATCCTCTGCCATTATTTGCGTAGTTAGCTGACCCTTCGTCATTTGATTGACCGTTTGCGCAATTTGTGCAGGTACAAATCCGTAGTCCTTCGCCTTCTTTCGGTCTACTTCGACTTGAATTTCTTTTACAGTAATATCTAAATCTGTAGATACCTTTGTGATGGCCTGTACCTTTGATAGCTCCTTCTGTACTTTATCAACAGAACTATGAAGCCTTTGCTCATCAGAGTCTGTTAACCTAAACGTTAATGTATTTGGTGACGAACCAGTTGTCGTTGAGACATTGAAGTTAATTTCAACTTGCTCACCTAGTTCTGCATGTAAATCTCGTTCAACCTCTTCCACAAATTCAAAAATCGAACGGTTCCTATCTGCTAAAGGGACAAGCTTTACATATAGCTCTGCTTGGTTTGCACTTGTTTGTCCTCGTGCTTGTGCCTGCTGTGTACCACCGATTAAGCTAACATATACGTCAACATCTTTCTCCCGTTTCAAACGTTCCTCAATTTTCGCAACAACTTTTTCTGTTTCTGATACTGCTACCCCTTTTTCAAGACTTACACTAACGGATGCAAATCCTTCATCGGTTGGCGGTAAAAACTCTGTACCAATTTTCATAAGTCCAAACAAAGAAAGTCCAAAACAGACAACTGCTAAGATTAGTACTAACATACGATGACGCAATACCCAAATAATTGATGTTTTATAGCTCTTGTAAAAGGATGACTCATTACGTTTTTCATAAATATTCGTTGATTTCATTTTTAAAAGGCGACTTGCAAGCATTGGGACAACTGTTAACGCAACGACTAACGAAGCAATTAAGCTAAAGGAAATAGTTAACGCAAATTCTGTGAAAATTTGCCCTATCAATCCTTCAATAAACATTACAGGAATGAATACTGCAATAGTTGTAAGAGTGGAAGCAGTAATCGCAAGTGCCACTTCCTTTGTCCCTTCCTTAGCTGCTACTAACGGGTCCTTGCCAAGTCCTAAATGTCGTTCAATGTTTTCAATAACGACGATAGCATTATCAACCAGCATACCGATGCCAAGCGCTAACGCCCCTAATGTCATAATATTGAGCGAGAAATTGGCAAAAAACATTAAAACAAATGTAACAATAACTGAATATGGAATCGCAATACCAATGATAATAGGGCTTTTCACACTACGTAGAAAGATGAATAATACGAACATTGCGAATAATCCACCTAAAAGTAAAGAAGATCCGATATTACTAATCGCCAAGTCCACGTAGTTTCCTTGGTCCACTAGCACGTCTGCAACGATTCCTTGATATTGCTTCTTCGTTAACAATTCATTTAAAGCTTCTTTAAAAGCTTTTGAAACCTCTGCCGTATTAGCACCCGACTCCTGTAACACAGACATTAATACCGCAGGATGATTATTTGCTCGGGTTGTAGTTACGGATTTTTGCTCTGTGCGCTCAACAGTTGCAACTTCTCCAACTGTTAATGCTTTACCATCTAGTGGATTTATTGAAATGATTAAATCAGCAATGCTTTCTGGCGAATTTAAAGTGCTTAAAATCCGCGTAGTTAACATCTTGCCATCTGCTGTTAACACTGGGTCACCAGGAAGAGAAACATTGCTCGATTGAATAACTTGAATAATATCTGCTTGGGTTAATCCTTTTTCAACTAGTTTCGATTCATCTAAAGTTATTTGAACTTCTTCTACTAGCTTACCGGAAATATTGACACTTGCGACACCTGCTGTTCGACGAAGTTCTTTTTCCAAAGCTTCCGCCAGTAAACGCACATCTACATTGTCATTTTCTGCCCGTAGTGAAAGTTGTATTATAGGAAATTGTGATGGATCAAATTTTAAAAAGCTAGGTTTCTCAGCACCATTCGGTAAAGGGGTCATATCGATTCGTTGTAAAATATCGAGCTGAGCATCTTCAATATTAGTTGACCAATCAAACTCGAGAATAATTAAATTGGATCCTTCTTGAGAGGTAGACTGTAGTTTTTTTATCCCCGGTAAGGTGGCGAGCGTTGTTTCTAAAGGCTTCGTTATTTTTTCATTAACCTCTGTTGGACTTGCACCAGGATAATTGGTAACAACGATGCCTATTGGTGGACGTAATTCTGGAATAAGCGTAATAGGTATTTTTAATAATGATACGCCACCTAATATAATGACTAATATCATCGTAACTATTGTAAAAACAGGCCTTTTAATAGAAAAATTACTAATGTTCACTGTTACAAGCTCCTTTTCTATCTCTTCCTTTCTATAATACCCGAAGAGGAGAATATTTAATGCCATATGTAAGTTGATTTCCTAATACTGTATATATTCTACATATAGCTCCAATTTTCCTTGTAAAAAAACACGAATCGCAACATGTCGATTCGTGTTTTTTATTATAAAAGGCTATACAGTTTAATATCTTCGTTTTTATCAGCGAACCAACGCATAGCAAACTCATTTTCAAATAGGAAAACAAGATTATCAAAACGGTCTTTTACAAGCATTGAACGACCTGAAGACATCGATTCTTTAACATCTTCTTCGTTTTCAATCCATCTTGCAATTTTCGAACCAATTGGCTCCATTTTTACTTCAACATTATATTCGTTTTTCATACGATGCTCAAAAACTTCAAATTGTAATTGACCAACTGCGCCTAGAATAACTTCTTCCGTATGCAACGTTTTATAATATTGAATGGCACCTTCTTGCACTAATTGTAAAATCCCTTTATGGAATTGCTTAGATTTCATAACATTTTTCGCTGTTACACGAACAAATAGCTCTGGCGTGAACTGTGGCAGTTTTTCAAATTGGAATGTCTTTTTACCACCTACGACTGTGTCACCAATCTGATACGTACCTGTGTCGTATAAACCGATAATATCACCAGCAACAGCTTCATCTACTGTTTCACGGTCGTCAGCTAAGAATTGTGTCGATTGTGTCACTTTGAATGATTTACCTGTACGAGATAAAGTCATGTTCATGCCACGTTCAAATTTACCCGATACGATACGCACAAAGGCAATACGGTCACGGTGTGCAGGATTCATGTTGGCTTGAATTTTGAAAATAAAGCCTGAAAACTCCTCATACTCAACTGGATCAATAAATTGTTCATCCTCAGTAATTCGAGGCTGTGGTGTCGGCGCAAATTGTAAATATGTTTCCAGGAATGTTTGCACACCAAAATTTGTTAAAGCAGAACCAAAGAAAACAGGTGTTAATTCACCACGGCGAATTTTTTCTTCAGAATACTCATTACCCGCTTCGTCAAGCAACATTATGTCGTCCATTGCTTGTGTATAATAAGAAGTCACCTTCATCGGATTTTCGACTGCAAGTTCCCCATTTTCATCAATTGGTAAGAAACGTTCTTCTTCATCAGTACGGAATTGCTCGATACGTTTATTATAACGATCATAAATACCTAGAAACTCTTTACCCATACCGATTGGCCAGTTCATTGGGTAAGCGTTAATGCCAAGTACCTCCTCAAGCTCTTCAATCAGTTCAAGTGGCTCTTTCCCTTGACGGTCTAGTTTATTGATAAAAGTAAAAATCGGAATACCACGCATTTTACAAACTTTGAATAGCTTTAAAGTTTGTGCTTCAATACCTTTGGCAGCATCTACGACCATGACAGCACTATCCACCGCCATTAACGTACGATACGTATCCTCCGAGAAATCTTGGTGACCTGGAGTATCCAAAATATTAACACGTGAGCCGTTATAATCGAACTGCATAACTGAAGAAGTTACAGAAATCCCACGTTGCTTTTCAATTTCCATCCAGTCAGATGTTGCAAACTTACCTGTTTTTTTCCCTTTTACTGTACCGGCATCACGAATCGCACCGCCAAATAGTAAAAGCTTTTCTGTAATCGTCGTTTTCCCAGCATCAGGGTGACTGATAATGGCAAAAGTTCGACGCGATAATATATCTTTTTCTAAATTTGAATTCATCTCGTCATTCTCCTTTTTTCATACTTCCTAATAATAAAAGAAGACTTGCCCTTCTTACAACCTTTTTACATGAATTCCCCAAAAAAGAGGTAGTGATCTTGGCGAGGCACTATGTATAGTTTCCTCAAGCATTTCGATGATTGCTCTTTCTTTCCATCTACTCACTCGTTTGTTAACATCGATACATTCACAAAAGAACCCAAAAAGAAAACCCTTTAGTACTAACTAAAAGGGTTCTCTAAGTAGGGTGAACTTGCCGCATTATTGCATGCATTACGCTCACACTATCAAGTACGCTCTAACATCCTCATTGGAGATCATATATTATACAAATTTTAGACGGCCAGCTTCTATTGCAATATCTGCATCACTATGCGGATATTTAGTATTCTCAATAATTTGATAATCTTCATGTCCTTTACCAGCAAAAATGATCATATCCCCTGGTTCAGCAATCTCAATCGCATGTCGTACTGCCTCAGCACGGTCTCCTATACATGCATAATTTTCATGTAGCATCCCTTTGGCTAGATCACCTGTAATACTATCGTAGTCTTCATAGCGCGGATCATCTGTTGTTAAAATAACGTAATCAGCGGCTGATGCCTTTTCTGCCATTGCCGGACGTTTCGATTTATCACGATTGCCACCTGTACCAACTAGGATAATTAGCTTGCCTTTTTTATATGGTTGAGCTGAAGAAATCGCCTTTTCAATTGCGTCAGGTGTATGTGCATAATCAACAAAAATCTGCACAGGTAAATCTGAACAAACTTTCTCCATGCGGCCCTTCACAGGTGGTAATTGCTCAATTTGCTCAATGATTGTTTCCATTGAATAGCCACGGCCATAAAAAGCAACCATAGCAGCAAGCACATTGTATATATTAAATTCCCCGAGTAAATGCATTTTCACATGGTATATTCCCTCTGGCATATCAACGTCGAAAGAAGTCATGAAATCATGATACTCACAGTTAATAGCACGGAAATCAGCTGCTTCATTTTTCAAACCATATGTCCATACTGGAAATGGTGTCATCGCAGCATAGCGCTCTGACCAAGCATCATCAGCATTTAACACTACATATTTATTCTTTTCTAAGTCTTGTCCAAGTTGAGAGAATAATAAGCCCTTCGCATGGCCATATTCCTCCATCGTTCCATGGAAATCAAGATGATCATGTGTAAGATTTGTAAAAATAGCTACATCATACTCTACGCCAGCTAGACGTCCAAGTGCTAAACCGTGTGAAGATACTTCCATAGTCATTAATCGGCAGCCTTCCATTTTTGCACGGAATATCATTTGTTGAGTCGATAATGCATCGCTCGTAGTATTTGCTGATTCATATAAAATACCATTTAAATTAAAGCCGATTGTTCCTGTTAGTGCAGATTTCTCACCCATACCATGCATTATATTTTGAATAATACCTGTTACAGATGTTTTTCCATTTGTCCCTGTTACGCCAATCATTGTCATATCTTTCGATGGATAGTCAAAAAACTTTGCAGCTAACAAGCCAACTGCTCGATCCGTATCTTTCACAATGACCTGTGCAATATTTTCTCCTAATGGTAATTTTCGTTCTGCCACAACAATTGTTGCGCCACCCTCAACAGCTTTTTGTGCATAGTCATGACCATCTACTGTATAACCTTTTATACAAACAAACATACTATTTGGTTGTACACTTCGTGAATCAATTACAATATCACTTACTTGGTCAGGTAGCACTCCAATTATTTTTTTCAAAGGTAATGCATTCAACAATTCCTCTGCATACATTTCATAGTCCTCCAATCAATCTCTACATTCATTTCATCATTAGTTGTTTATTCGACAAAAAATGACAAGATGAATACCCCCACATTCTATTGAATTTATTTTACTACTTATTCGCCCATAAATAAAATCCCTGTAAGGACGTTTTTCCAATGAAAACGCTATCATTTTAATATATCTTTAATATTTCAATGAAATTTGGCTCATCATCTTAAAGTGAAGTTGATTTCCGTTCCAACTTATATAAATGGCATACGTTTTACAACTCTTATCTGAGATGTGAAATTTACCTGATTATCAAAAATCGGCATTTATCGACAACTTAAATCCATGTATGTTAGATAATATGTTTTGGAAAGTTGGTAAAAAAGAGAGATGTCAGTGATCCGACACCTCCTTTTACTATTTCATAATAGTTCGCACTAGCTTAACCTTTTGTTTATATGGGGGAAAGAGAACATTCGTCTCTAACTTCGATGATTTTTTTAAGATAGATTTTGGATGGGTAAAGTTTTCAAAGCTTGCCTTCCCGTGGTATGCTTTTACCCCTGATGGCCCGACACCGCCAAATGGCAAATGTAAATTTCCTACATGTGTAATCGTATCATTTATACATCCTCCACCAAATGGTAATTCCTCTAAAAAGTACTGGGTAGCTTTTTCATGCTCTGAGAAGAAGTAAGCCGCTAAAGGCTTTGGTAACTGACGAATTTGATGAATGGCCAGCGGTAAATCATCGTACATCATCACAGGTAAAATCGGACCAAATAGTTCATCCTGCATCGAAGGACTTGACCATTTCACATATCCAATAATTGTAGGCTCAATATACAAATCATCACGATCAGTTCTACCACCAAATGTAATGGCATCACGTTCTTCCACGATAATTTGCTGTAAGCGATCAAATTGTCTTAAATTCACAATACGACCGTAGTCAGGGCTTTTTAATGCATTTTTACCATAAAAGGAACGAATCGTTGCTTTCAATATTTTCATAAATCGATCATAGACATCTTTATGGACAAGGACATAATCTGGTGCCACACAGGTTTGGCCAGTATTTGTAAATTTACCCCAAGCGATTCTTTTCGCCGCTACTTCTAAATTGGCTGTTTGATCAACAATTGCCGGACTTTTCCCACCCAGTTCTAGGGCAATTGGTGTTAAGCGTTCCGCCGCTGCCTTTGCAACAACTTTTCCGACTGCCACACTCCCTGTAAAAAATATATAGTCAAAGGATGCATGAATAAGTGCCGTCACTTCTTCTTTCTCTCCTTCCACAACACGCACATAGGAGGGAATAAACGTTTCTTCAATTATTTTTTTAACGATTGCTGCTGTATGCACAGATGTTTCTGACGGTTTTACAATAGCCGTATTACCACCAACAATTGCACCGATTAATGGCTCCATTACAAGCTGGAATGGATAATTGAATGGACCAATGATTAATGTTACTCCATACGGCTCTCTTACTATAAAGCTTTTCCCCATCTGGTATTGAATCGGTGTTTTTACAGCTTCAGGTTTCATCCATTCTTCAATATGCTTTACCATATAAGAAATACTATCTAAAACAATGCCGACTTCTGTTGCATATGCCTCAAACTCACTCTTTCGTAAATCTAAATATAGAGCATTCAAAATTTCTTTTTCATATTTTAAAATCGTTTCCTTCAGTTTTATTAATTGTTCTTTTCGAAACTTTGTACTCTTCGTAGCTCGTGAAAAATAAAATTGACGTTGTTCTGTAATCATATTTTCTACATCTTGTGTCGTAAAATTCATAATAAAAGCACCCCTTTTTTAAAATGGCATACATAGTTTTTTCATTTCGAAACAAACTATCTTTGTCTATACGATACAACATTGACAACAAAAATTCCTCTTATATGAGTGGGATGCGTAAAGAATAAAGTTAAAACTGTAGATGATTTTGTGATTTCGGGAAATTTACAACTACATATTGAAAAATTGAAACGGAGGCGTAGATGAATGGCAACAACAACAGGAACTTGGTGGGAGTCTATTTTTTCTGGACCATTAGCACACGGTATTTGTGAAGAAAAATTATTGCTTTTGCAAGATGAGGCTTTCTTATATCTCTCTACAATACCGATCGAGAAAAAAGAAGAACCTGAAACTAATTAAAAATAGCGCGTTATAGGAGGTTATTTCCTATAATGCGCTATTTTTTGTACTTTATACTTAAATGGAATTTTTAGTTTAACCTTCCACTAAAAAATGTAGTTTTGAAACCATTATTGGTGAATGGCTTTGCCAAAAATAGCTTTTGCAGCATCCCCAATATGCTCTGATACTGTAGGATGTGGGAAAATCATATTTGCGAGAGTGTGGGCAGTGCAACCAGCATTTTTAGTAGCTAAAATAGCATTTAACATTTCTGTTGCCCCATCAGCAACAACACAAGCTCCCAAAATACGTCCTTCCTTTTTCGTCGCAATAAGCTTAATAAAGCCGACTGTATTTCCTTCCATTAATGCCTTAGGGTTTGTATGTAAAGGCATTTGAGTCACCGTATAAGGTTCTGTAACCTGCTCTTCCAGTAAACCAAATGTCGCAATTTCAGGATGGGTATAAACACAGCGAGGAATCGAAGTTTGATCAATTAGTGCCGGCTTATTCCCTAAAATATGATCCACAACATGAATTCCCTCTGCACTCGCTGAATGAGCTAGCTGGTAACCACCAACTAAGTCACCTATAGCATAGATGTGTGGCTGACTTGTTTCAAGATGCTCATTGACAGCAATCAATCGACCTTCGAATGCTAGACCAAGTTGCTGAGCTATTTCTGTATTCGGGCGTCGACCTGTTGCAAATAGAAGATTTTCATATGTATAAATGCCTTTAGATGTATAAATTTCATTGCCATTAAAATGCTCAAATTGGAAATCTGTCACAAGCTCAATATTAAGCTTTTTCATCTTTTCACGAATAAGTGGTCGCGCATCTGGCTCTTCTGTTTGTAAAATATCTTCACTATGATTCAGCACCGTCACCTTTGTTCCAAGAGGTGCTAAACTAAATGCCATCTCTACTGCAATAACGCCTCCACCGATAATTGTTAACTGCTTTGGTAGCTCTTTTAGATCAAAAAATGTATCCGTTGTATAATAGGAAGACGACTCTAAACCTTTAAAAGGTGGTACAAAGGGTTTACTCCCGGTTGCTAAAATGATATCCGTTGCTGTAAAGGTCTCACTACCAACTGTTACAGTTAAATCATTAGCTACTGCCGCTTCTCCTCGATAAAAAGTAATCTGATTGCTCAAAATATAGCCCTCAATATTCGTTAAAAGCTCGTCAATAATAGCATCCTTACGTTTCATCAATCGTAGAAAATTCACATTTACTGTAGGAGTTTCAATGCCCCAGTCATTACCACGTTGTATTTCTTGAATAAGCTTACTATGCTCCAACAAAATTTTCGAAGGAATACAGCCGACATTATAGCAGGCCCCTCCTACTTTATCGCGCTCTACTAAAGCGACCTTCTTGCCACTTTTTGCTGCATGAATGGCCGCCACATAGCCCCCAGGACCTGCGCCAATAACTGCAATATCAAATTTTCCCACAAAATTCACCTCATTTACCACCATAGCATTTACAAAATTTGAATGCAATGCCATATAATCCACGAGAAATTTAGTAACATTTCGTCCACTCCAACGGCAACTGCCATAAAAGGAGGATTGTATGCCTAAGACATTTTTATTGTTAATATCTATGCTACTACTAGTTGTTGGCTGTCAGGAAAAGCAAACTATGAAGCCCACACTAAGTAGCTGCGCAACAGAGAAACTTTATTGTTTGAACTTTCTATTTCAAAACCCGACCTTTACAGTGGGGGAATCAATACGTATAACCGCAAAACTAACGTTTGTAGGGCAGGCGCAAAACGTAACTATTTTGACATTATATCGTAAATGGGAGTGCCGATTTCTATACAGAAGACCCTCATGAACAAAAAACGGAATACAAACCTATAGAATTTAAGATGCAATAAGTCAATAAAAAATCTCTCACTATTCTTAGAACAATGAGAGACTTAATTATAAGTATTTTTACTATGATGGATGAAGTATTTCATAGAAAATCTAAAGAAACATGTCTCGAGAGAGTATCGCTTCGGTTCCCGCGGGTATTCGCCCTGCCCGCGGGTATTCGCTTTGCTTCCGCGGGTATTCGCTTTGCTTCCGCGGGTATTCGCCCTGCTTCCGCGGGTATTCTTTCTGCCCGCGGGTATTCGCTCTGCTTTCGCGGGTATTCGCTTTGCTTCCGCGGGTATTTGCTCTGCTTCCGCGGGTATTTGTTCTGCTTCCGCGGGTATTCGCCCTGCTTCCGCGGGTATTCTCTCTGCCCGCGGGTATTCGCTCTGCTTCCGCGGGTATTCGCTTTGCTTCCGCGGGTATTTGCTCTGCTTCCGCGGGTATTTGTTCTGCTTCCGCGGGTATTCGCCCTGCTTCCGCGGGTATTCTCTCTGCCCGCGGGTATTCGCTCTGCTTCCGCGGGTATTCGCTTTGCTTCCGCGGGTATTTGCTCTGCTTCCGCGGGTATTCTTTCTGCCCGCGGGTATTCGCTCTGCTTTCGCGGGTATTCGCTTTGCTTCCGCGGGTATTTGCTCTGCTTCCGCGGGTATTCGCCCTGCCCGCGGATATTCGCTTTGCTTCCGCAAGTATTCGCTCTGCCCGCAAGTATATACTGCAAAATAATGTAAGTTAATAAATATTCCGTTCCCAAAAACGTTGTTGCGCAATCGCTTTTACAAATTTTTTAGCGAAATCTTTGTCGCCAGTTGCCAACACAATTCCTGGCCCTACATTAGCATTGGACATATTAAAAAATGTCGTTCCAGATGTAGCTATGCCAATCGGTTTGTAATGTCTATACGCTTCATTGATATAATTTACAATATGCGAATTAAATTTCGCCTGATTTTTTGCTCTTACACCTACAACATATAACGAGTCAAATAGTACAGCATCGGTAGTAATAAATGTGTCACTTGCCGTTAACTGTACGCCATCACTACTAGTAACAACCCCTAATCTGTCGGAAATAATACTGTATCGAACACCCTGTCTTGTTAAATATTTCAGTATTTCTCCAACTTCATTTGCATCAAATCCATCACCAATTAGCACGCCTACTTTAAGTGTTTGTGGCATTTTTATAGTATTAGCTTGACTAAGTGCAGGTGATGATAACGTGACATTTATTTGCTCACCTTTTGGACGATTAACACCAACATTATCGGCCACAGTCGTTGCCATTGCTTTATCAACACGGACAAACATATCAACAACCTGTTGGCGAACGGACTTACTTTTCACCTTCCCTACCTCAAAACTAAAGGCATCAATGATATGCTGTTTTTCGGGGGGTGACATACTATTCCAAAACAGCCTCGCCTGTGAAAAATGATTATCAAAGGATTTACTACGTGCTCGTGTGATACGTCCTTCAACCTTTTCTTCATAATGGACAAAGCCACCTTCCCTTGCCGTTGATGTTGATGGTGTATTATTGGCCAAGGAATTTTTATGATAGCTCACTTTTCCTACATTAATAGTTTGACGACTAAAGCCATTGCGCTGATTGTTATGAAATGGACAAACGGGTCGGTTAATCGGTATTTCAGAAAAGTTTGGTCCTCCTAGACGTATTAGCTGTGTATCTAAATAAGAAAATAGCCGCCCCTGCAAAAGTGGATCATTTGTGAAATCTATGCCTGGTACAATATTTCCAGGGTGGAAGGCGACTTGCTCTGTTTCAGCGAAAACATTATCCACATTACGATTCAAGGTCATTTTCCCTATCTTTTTAACTGGCACTATCTCTTCAGGCCACAGCTTTGTTGCATCCAAAATATCAAAATCAAATTTAAATTCGTCCTCTGGCTCAAGCATTTGTACACCAAGCTCATATTCTGGATAATCACCGATCTCAATTGATTCCCATAAATCACGTCGCTGAAAATCTGGATCCTTTCCAGCAATACTTTGTGCTTCATCCCAAATGAGTGAATGAACCCCTAACACAGGCTTCCAATGAAATTTTACAAACCTCGATTTTCCTTTATCATTGACGAAACGAAAAGCATGAACACCGAAGCCTTCCATCATTCGAAAACTTCTAGGTATTGCACGATCAGACATATGCCACATAATCATATGCGCAATTTCCTGATTATTCGCTACAAAATCCCAAAACGTATCGTGAGCTGATGCTGCTTGTGGCATTTCATTGTGAGGCTCAGGCTTTACCGCGTGAATTAAATCAGGAAACTTAATGGCATCCTGAATAAAAAAGACCGGTATATTATTACCAACTAAATCGTAATTGCCTTCATCCGTATAAAATTTCGTCGCAAAGCCACGGACATCACGTGCAGTATCCATCGAACCTAAGCTTCCAACTACAGTTGAAAATCTGACAAATACAGGTGTTTTCTTATTAGGGTCCTGTAAAAAGCTTGCTTTCGTATATTCCCCCATCGATTCATACAATTCAAATTCTCCATGTGCTGCAAAGCCCCGCGCATGTACAACACGCTCAGGAATACGTTCATGATCAAAATGCGTTATTTTCTCTCGAAAGTGAAAATCCTCCATAATAGTTGGCCCACGAACTCCAGCCTTCAACGAATTCTCATCATTCGAAACTTTTAGCCCCTGATTCGTCGTCATCTTTTTTCCTTCATTATCGACACGAAACGGCTCTAGCTGCTGATCCTTCGCATTCTCCTCCAAATCTTTGCGCTGATTCGACTTAGATTTATCCACGCAATCCCCTTTCATTCCAATACTCATGAATCTCAATATACACTATATGTTTTTATGGAATAAACATGCTTCAAGGCGTTGCGTTGCTATAGAAAAACTTTCTCAATGGATTAAAGGTTATGCTAAAAATCATTTTTTATAGTAAATGAAAAGAAAGTACATTGAACAAAGATTGATCAAAATACTTTCTCTTTCGGTAATTTAGTATGCAGTTTTTATAAATAAGTTTGATTATTTTTTGGCTATCTCTTGTTCAACTTAAGCACATTGTTATCCAAAGAGGTATAATGGTACGACTTTATTTCAAATCTAGGAAGTTAACTCGGAATCTTCTCTCTTTGGTGTAAGTGCAGTAAAAAGTCCAATTAAATTAGGTGGTATACTTAATAATAAAAACATCCAGTTATTCGTAATGATCGAGATAATCATAAAAACAACAATAGACGTAACAACGACGAGTATGCCAAGCTTCACACGGGAAGGCTGCAACGGGACTGTACTGGACATACTGATGGACAAAACAATCCCACTTATTCCCCAGCTCCCTAGGTGTGTTAAAAGAAGGATACCTAGAACCATTGCGTTGCTTAATTCAATCCCAAACATGATTAAAGAAAAGAGAACATAAATCGCTCCTAATGTCACATACCATGAATAGGATTTTGCATTTTTCCAAATATGGTAGTATAGCTCATCTAAACCTCTGTTTTCTCTAGCTTTTTTCCGTCCGAACCACCAGCCAAGGATCCCACAAATCATTCCTCCATATAATCCAATAATACCCCCGATAGAAACCTCCATAACTACATTCCCCCCTCTTCGAAAATAAACACTTCTTCAATCGTACAATTGAAAGCTTTTGATATGTTGTAGGCAAGCTCAATAGATGGATTGAATTTTCCTGATTCAATTGCAATGATCGATTGCCGCGAGACTCCAACTTGTTTCGACAATTCCTCCTGCGTAATCTTCTTCGATTTTCGTAATTCGCGGATTCTGTTTTTCATAAAGCCTCCTTTAAAAGTGTAAAGTAAACTGTACATTTGTTGATAAGTCAAGTTTACTTTACATTTTCTGAAGTGTCAAGTTTACTTTACAATTTGATTTTTAGTTAATACAACAAAGAACCCTTACTAGGAGATATCCGGGAGACATAACAAAAGGAATCAAAATAAAACTGTTAAATTACGATCATAATGAACCGCACAATTACTAGTTAAGACACTATACTCTGAACTTTACTTCGAGTAAAAGACACCAAAATCTCTTACTCGGAGTTTTTAAGTCTCGTAGCACTAGTCAGAATAGCCACACATTTTTCGATACTCCTCTTCAAGAATTTGGCACGGTTGTGGAAAAAGAAAAAATCCTGCATATCAACTCAGGATTTTCAGTCAAACTTTTTTATATACGTCGCGACTTTATTTCAAATCAAACTCAATTATTTCTTAATTTACGACAAAACATAATATTGCAATTGCGGATAGTAATGTATTTGTTGTTATTTTTATGTTCACCTTAGTTCTATCTTCAAAATATGTAAGTGCAAATATGGGTACAGACCTAAAAAACCTTGATTGGCAACTGAAGTGCCTCCCAAAGTTAGATTTTTGTCTAACAAACGGGATCCGCTTCAAATTAGCCTATCAAGGTTTTTTTCATCACTATTCAGCTATCTTTTTATTTAAATGCTTGAGCAGCTGCTACAGCTTTTTTCCAGCCTGCATAAAGTTCTTCACGATGTGAGTCATCCATATTAGGTGTGAATTGACGATCTAAATTCCAATACTCACTAATTTCATCTGTTGTTTTCCAGAAGCCAACTGCTAAACCTGCTAAATACGCAGCACCTAAAGCTGTTGTTTCGTTAATAACTGGACGATCAACAGGAACGTTTAATAAATCTGATTGGAATTGCATTAAGAAACTGTTTGCAACAGCACCACCATCTACACGTAATTTCGCTAGTGGGATATTGGCATCCGCTTCCATTGCACCAAGTACGTCTTTTGTTTGATACGCTAACGATTCTAATGTTGCACGTACAAAATGTTCTTTAGAAGTACCGCGCGTTAAACCGAAGACTGCGCCTCGTACATCTGAATCCCAATAAGGAGTCCCTAGACCAACGAATGCAGGAACTACATAAACACCATCAGTCGACTCTACACGTGCAGCATATTGCTCAGATTCAGAAGCAGAACGGAACATTCGTAAGCCGTCGCGTAACCATTGAATTGCAGAGCCAGCTACGAAAATGCTTCCCTCTAAAGCGTAAGTCACCTTGCCATTTAAACCCCAAGCAAGCGTAGTTAATAAACCGTTCTCTGATTTTACTGCCTTTTCACCAGTATTCATTAACATAAAGCAGCCCGTACCGTAAGTGTTTTTTACCATACCTTCTTCGAAACAAGCCTGACCGAATAGAGCAGCTTGTTGATCACCCGCAGCCCCTGCAATTGGAACAGCCGAACCAAAGAACAGAGCTTCCTCCGTATATCCATACACTTCTGAAGAAGGTCGAACTTCAGGAAGCATAGAAGCAGGGACGCCTAAAATATCTAATATTTCTTCATCCCATTTTAAATCATAAATGTTGTACATTAATGTACGAGAAGCATTTGAATAATCTGTAACATGGACTTTACCACCTGTTAACTTCCATATTAACCACGTATCAATTGTACCGAATAATAAATCGCCTGCTTCTGCTTTTTCACGAGCACCTTCAACATTGTCTAAAATCCATTTTACTTTTGTGCCTGAGAAGTATGCATCGATTAATAAACCTGTTTTATCACGGAATAAGTCATTGTAACCGTTTTCTTTCAATTCCTCACAAATAGCGTTCGTTTGGCGTGATTGCCAGACAATCGCATTATAAATTGGTTTCCCTGAATGTTTATCCCAAACAACAGTTGTTTCGCGTTGGTTTGTAATACCGATCCCAGCAATTTGATTTGATTCAATATTTTTTGCAGAAAGCACTGTAGCGATACAAGAAAGAATAGAAGACCAAATTTCTTCTGCGTGATGTTCAACCCATCCTGATTGCGGGAAATATTGCGGGAATTCTTGTTGTGCAACGTGGAGAATGCTCCCTTTTTCATCAAACAAAATAGCACGTGAGCTTGTTGTACCTTGGTCCAAAGCTAAAATATATTTTTTTTCTGACATCGGTCATACCTCCAATTTTTTTAATTACTCTTCACTTTTAACATTTTTCACTGTCATTTGAGCACTGATAAAAATAATAACTACGATAATAGCAAACACCCAAAATGCGATACTATTTTTTCCCTCAAAAATTTGTTGGAAAAATAGGGCACCGAATGTACCACCGATAATTGGACCTACAACTGGAATCCATGCGTATGACCACCCTGAGTCACGTTTACCTGGGATTGGTAAGAAAAAGTGCGCAATACGTGGACCTAAGTCACGTGCAGGGTTAATTGCATAACCAGTAGGACCTCCTAATGCCATCCCGATGACTACAATTAACATACCAACTAGAAATGGATTTAAGCCATCCGTAATTGTATTTGTTCCTAATGCTAGAATACCTAAAACAAGTATAAATGTACCAATCATTTCTGCAATTAAATTTGATAATGGATGTTTAATAGCAGGCATTGTAGAAAATACAGCCAGTTTCGCTTCCGGATCTTTCGTACCTTTCCAATGTGGTAAATACATAAAATAAACGAGTACCCCACCTAAAAATGCACCAATCAATTGTGCAGCAATGTAAGCAGGTACGTCTTCCCACGGGAAATTACCGATTGTAGCAAGTGCGATCGTTAAAGCAGGATTTAAATGAGCCCCACTAATACCACCAACAGCATATGCAGCCATAGCCACAGCTAGACCCCAAGCGAAGGTAATCACTACCCATCCACCGCCAAAACCTTTCGATTTGTGCAGTGATACACCTGCAACAACGCCACCACCGAATAAAATAAGAATCATCGTGCCGACAAGTTCAGCTGTAAATGTTGACATACAAAAAGACCCCCTTTGTAATAATGTACTTAATATAAAAACAAACCCACACTTAAACAAACTGCACGTTGTAATGCAGATGAATAAATGTGGGTTCCTTTTCCTAACCACGCGCTTTTTAACTTATGTACATTGTAGAGAAAGTAATATACATAGTCAACAAGATTTCCGGAAATTTTCCCACAACTTCTTATTTGATGTCGTAATCGCTACTGCTCCAGCTGATAACGCTTCCTCTATGCTTTCAACAGTGCGGACTAGTCCACCTGTAATAACAGGGATTTTAGTGCGCTGGTGTACTTCAGAAATCATTGAAGGAATGATACCTGGTAATAATTCTATATAATCAGGCTTCGCTGATTCAATCATTGAAAAGCTTTTTTCTAGTGCAATCGTATCAATTAAAAAGACGCGCTGAATGGCAATAATCCCACGAGATTTTGCTTTTATTAACATATTAGATCGAGTGGAAATTATACCTGCTGGACGGATATCATTACATAAAAAATCTGCTGCAAAATTATCCGTTTTTAAGCCATGAATTAAATCTGCATGAATAATTAATTTTTTACCGTTACGATCTGCTTCTCGTTTTATGGACATGAGCAAACTAATATGCACTTCTAATAGAACAATGTATTCGAATCGACTATTTAATATTTCATCAAATTGCTTAACTGTTCGTGCAGCGGGAATAATTTGTTGATCATTGAAATTCATTTGATTTCCCCTTTATTCAAAAAGTCAGGTCGCCATTAAGACGACCTTCCTTTTTATTATAATGCAGTAGTAGCTCTTGTTATTTCTAAATTTAAATCTTTTTCATACTGAGTACGTTGTTCAGTGGACCAATGTAATTGTTTTGCCATTTCATCTAATATCGCATCTTTATATTGTTTCACAAGAGCGATATTAAAGAACATATACGCTGTACGACGAATCATAAAGTCGTTCGGATGAACAACCATTTCCTGATGAATACCATACAGTAGCTGAGCATATAGCCCTTGTGGTAAAACAGGATGTTTTTCTTTAGCATATTCAAAAACAATATCCACATTAGAACCGTAATGATGTGCTAAATGTTTTGCTTCCTCTTCTGATAATCCGAGATCGACACCCATTTTTGTTCGTTTTGACACGAAGGCATGTAAGTTTTGGGAGCCTCCAACATCTCCACCAGATATATGAATATTCTTTGTATGACATGGTTTTGATGCAATGCCAAATTGTTGTTCTAAATCTTGCGCAATCTTATTTAAAACTGTTTCAGCCATTTTACGATAACCTGTTAATTTACCGCCAGCAATTGTCACGAGACCAGAAGCAGATTCCCATACTTCGTCCTTACGAGAAATTTCAGATGGGTTTTTACCTTCCTCATGAATTAATGGACGAACACCTGCCCAGCTTGATTCGATATCTGCATCAGTGACGTTAACTTTTGGAAACATATAATGAATTGCCTTCATAATATAATCGCGATCTTCTTGGTGGATATTCATTTCTCGGGCATCGCCTTCGTAAAATGTATCTGTCGTTCCAACATATGTTTTCCCATTTCGAGGAATCGCAAAAACCATACGACCATCAGGTGTATCAAAATAGACAGCTTGACGTAATGGAAATTTTGATTCATCAAAAACGATGTGCACACCTTTTGATAAAATTAAGTGCTTGCCATTTTGTTCCCCTTCAATATTACGAACCTCATCTACCCATGGACCTGCAGCATTCACAACTTTTTTTGCACGAATATTAAACGTGTTATGGGCAATCAAATCTTGTGCTACGATACCATTCATTTTCTTTTGGTCATTGTATAGAAAGTTTTCTGCCTTTGTATAATTAATGAGTGTAGCGCCTTTTTCGATGGCAGCTTTGGCAACTTCGACTGTCAGACGTGCATCATCTGTACGATATTCTACATATACACCACCGCCGCGTAAGTCCTCACCTTTGACCAAAGGTTCTTTTTCCATTGTTTTTGCAGCATTTAACATATATCGACGCTCAGAACGTTTAACCCCTGCTAAAAAATCATAGACACGTAAGCCAATATTCGTTGAGAATTTACCAAATGTGCCACCTTTATGGAATGGCAGTAGCATCCAAACAGGAGTTGTTACATGCGGTCCATTTTCATAAACGATGGCACGCTCTTTTCCTAAATCTGCAACCTCTTTTATTTCAAATTGTTTTAAATAACGAAGTCCACCATGCACTAATTTTGTCGAACGACTAGAAGTACCAGCGGCAAAGTCTTGCATTTCAACTAACGCTACAGATAGTCCACGAGCAATTGCATCAAGTGCGATACCACAACCTGTAATCCCACCACCGATAACTAATAAATCATATTCTTTACTTTCTAATTCTACAATCGTTTGTTGACGTTGTATTGCTGAAGCTGTGCTCATAATGAAATTCCTCCTTATTTAAAGCAAAAAAAGAGACCATTAAAAGCACATGTACAAATGTACATATGTTTTTAATGGTCTCTCAATCGCTCAAACCTGATATATTAACTTAATTTCATTGTAATCTGTTTAGAAAGAAAAGGCAAGGTAGATCGTCTAGAAAAATTACGAACACAACATACACTTTTCAATCATTTATAGGTTTAAGGACGTGCCATATGTACAGTTCAATTGTCATGGCTTCAAATATTATTCCCAAATACAAAAAATTTATTTACTACCATTTTTGAGTGGAAGATAAAAAAAAAAATTTTAGTTGTTATCGTCGCATTGAAAAAGTTCCACTCCAATCAACTTAATATATGTCATACTTTTAATAATTGTTATCCCCATTTTGAGATATAAAAATAGCAGGTTCTCCATTAAGTAATAGAAAACCTGCTGATTAGCAATCCATTCTGCCTCTGCCTCGGCATAATTGCGTCCGGAATCGGCTTTGTGCTTAGGCCTGCATGAGGGCCAACACGATGTAGGTCATTTCGGTAATGCCACAGGACGTGGCGCTTTTACCGATGCAGGTCAGTTAGCCGTTATCGCATGGATGCGATGGTTTTAGGCTAACATCCTTTTAAGAACTCCTTTTTTTACTGAAAGAAGTTAAAATATGTATTGTATCATTTCATGTATGTTGCAATAAGGATTATCACGGCTTTCCGCCTTGCGAAGTGCCATCATATTTGTGCAATTTTTAATAGCGACCTCATGTCGAAGTGCGATAGGTGCAATGACTGACTCATCCGCTTTATGACGAAAATAACGTGTCACCCCAAGATGCTGCTCCATCTTGTCATTTAATACAGCACGAGGATACTTTTCAGATATATCGACTTCTTCAAAATGCAACAGTAGCCATAATTCGAATGCTTCATTTGAATAGGCGATATGAATATTATTCTCCTCGCAAAAGTCATTCACTTCCTCTAATTGCTTTTCGGTTAAATCATCCTTATCAAAAACAATCCAAACCTCATCAAAATATTGATAGCTTGAATCCCGATAGGCATGCTGAGCTAGCTTAATAGCTGAACGCTTAACGTTTTTTATTTTGACACTTACCATTTTTGAGCGCTTTAAAATACGCATCTGCTCAAAATAAATGCGTTCAGTTTCACCTTCACAATAAATTAAAACGGTTTTACGCAGTGTTCGGTTACCTTGTTGACGCACTCTCACGGCTCAGATACCTCCACTTCCCCTAGATATTGATCTGATAAATATTCATTAATAACCGGTGTTGCCCCGAATTCGCCTTTTAAGTACCGCTTGGCATAGGAAATATCTCCACGTTTCTTCTGCAAATCTGCAAAATCAAATAAGGAGTATAACTCGGATTCATTTTTAAAGCTTTTATTCACAAACCATATTTGATCGGAACGTAGTGGCTGATCTAATAAATCAATTTCATGACTTGTGACAACAAATTGATTAGTCACATTACGCTTGCTGTTCATAATGGCCATTAAAAATTCGCAGATGGACACATGAAATGCTGTATCAAATTCATCTATAAAGATCGTTTTCCCTTTATTGTATGCATCTACCATAACACATGCTAAATGCAGCATACGGACTGTCCCCTTTGAATCCATCGTCCAATTGATCGTCTCTGCTCCAATCGGCGCACCTGCTTCATCGAATGATAAATAGTGCAAATCGATATCCACCTCCTGAATAACCTCCGGAGTGTCAAAATCATAGCCAATAGTATTTTTCTCTCTACGCTCAACGCGTCTTGCCGTCACATCTTGAATAGAAAAGTCTGCAATCTTTAGTAACTTAATAACCTCTTTCTTAAATGGCTCCTCTTCAAGTTTACGAATAAGTGGATGACTTGATAACCGATTTGCTTCATCTAAAAACAGTATTTTATGTAAAAACCAATCAAATATTTTCGTAGCATCTGGATCATTAAAGACATTTAATACTGATAAGAAAGCTGTATTATTACGCGTATATTTTGTCAATTCTAGCGCTGGACTGGCAGTTTCATACAAATATTCTGTCCCATCCCATTGTCTATTAAAGAGCTGCTCTTTCATGGACTTTGTCGTTTTAGTTAGGCCTTCGTAAAGAACCTGCGATGCATTATACTGTACCTCATAATCGTACAGCGCCCCATCTAGTAATAACGAAATCATAAATTCCGTCGGTTGTTCTTGCCGGCCACCTAACTTAAACGGCTGGTAGGGCAAGCGTAGTTGTTTAACATTATTAAGATTTTCAAAGTTAAACAATAAAGAACGTAAAATTTTAATAGCAGTGAATAAGTTTGATTTCCCACTTCCGTTTGGTCCGAAAATAAAGGCACTTTTTACAAGGTGAAACGAGTCAAATTTCATTGTATGTGTGTCCTTTAATTTACGAATGCGGCTTCCCGCTACCATTGAAAATAGTGTTTCGTCTTTATAACTTAAACAATTTTTCACTCTAAAATCTACTAGCATTTGTAAGCCCCCATTCAATTCCGCAGCATCCCTTTAAAAAATAATTATACTATATACATAAAAAAACACCTATTCCCCCGCGTAATACCAATGATAAGTTCTCTCTGTAAATATAAAAAAACGATTTCCCCTTTAGAGCAGGGTAAATCGTCAAAAATTACACTTAATCATCTACATATTTTGTGTTCATCACCCATAACGTGGGATTGATTTCCCCACTTCAATCAACAATCAACTTATATACAGGACATACTTTAACAATTTGTTTAAATTTCTACTATCTTTTCATTTTGTAATGCTTGCAATGTACGCTCTATGCCTTCCGCGAAAGAAGTTTTTGGTCTCCATCCGATTGCCTTCGCCAACTTTGCATTATTTAAAAATGAATGCTCAATATCTCCCTCTCTCGCAGGAGCGTATTGAATTTCTAAAGGATGATTTAAATGCTGTAATAATAAAATGACTTGATGAATCGACCATGCCTCATTAGTTGATACATTATAAATGCCCTGTAATCTAGCCTGCACTCCAGCGTAAATAGCATCTGCAATGTCATCTACATATATGAAATCTCGTGTTTGTTCTCCATCTCCATAAATCGTAAAGGGTTTTCCTTCAAGACTGCTTTTTAACATGCTAGGAATAACCGCCGCTTCCCCCTGCATACATTGCCTCGGACCGAATACATTAGCAAATCTGTAAATTAACGTCGGTAAACGATAATCTTTTTGCCATTTTTCACAATATGTCTCACCAATACTTTTGTTTAATCCATACATCGAAATCGGTTCACTAACATCTGTTTCTTCCAATGGGGGATAGTGACTATCTCCATAAACAGCTGCTGAAGAGGCGAAAACGAAATGCTTTACCTTATACTTTGACGATAAGAAGAGCATCTGACTAAGTCCTACAATATTCGTTAAAACATCCTTCACTGGCTCTTGCATCGATTTTTGAACACTCGTTTGCGCTGCACAATGGATGACCACATCAAATGATGTTTCTTTAAAGAGATGCTCACAAACTTCATCTTCCACATTCAAAAGATAAGATTTATGGTCAAAGTCGACATTGCGTAAATGACCGGTACTTAAATTATCAATAATATAAACATTTGCACCCTCTTTAAAAAAATGCCTCGCCACTGCACTACCAATAAAACCATAGCCACCTGTCACTAATACATTCATCTCATCGCCCCCAAAAACAATATGATGTTTTATATGCAGTATTTCCTAAAATTATGCAAGTAACTTATTTATTGTGTTATTTTTTGGCAATGTTTTTTTTGTTTAGATAAAAAAATGAGGCTGGGACAAAAGGATTTTAGCCAATGAAAAACCCGAACTATATTACGAAACGCTCATTCTGTGTTTCGTAATAGTTCGGGTTATCTGTTTATATTCTTTGTTAATTTAAAAATTATCCATCTTTCATAAAGGACAAATTAGTTATGTCCCAGCCTCTTTACAAAATTAAGCTGGATTTACTTCCAGTTCAACCGAAATTTTAATGTCTTTACCAACTAAAACACCGCCAGTTTCTAAAGCAGCATTCCAAGTTAAGCCAAATTCTTCTCGATTGATTGTAGTTGTAGATTCAAAGCCATAAACTTCTTGGCCCCATGGATTTGTACCTTTACCATTAAATTCGGTATTAAATGTTACTGATTTCGTTACATCTTTAATCGTTAAATCACCTGTAACTGCATATTCATCATCTGATTTTTTTGTGATGCTTGATGACTTGAATGTAATTGTCGGATATTTTTCAGTATCGAAGAAATCTGCTGCTTTTAAGTGATTATCACGATCTTCACTACGTGTATTAATGCTAGCTGCATCAATTGTAAAGCTAATGTTTGCTGTTGTTAAATCTGCAAGATCTGCCGCTTCAATATCTGCTGAATAAGTATCGAATACACCTTTTACTTTTGATACCATCATGTGTTTTACTTGAAAGTTAATTGCTGAGTGTCCTAAATCAATATTCCATTTTGCCATTATAAATTCCTCCAATGAAGTTGTTTTTGTCTCGATTTCGAGATATATGATAAAATATGAAGTAACTACATTCATTATGTTCCCTCAATTTTATGGGATAAACATTTGTAGTTACTTCTTTCGTACATCCTAGTTAAAAGTAGTTACGAAAAGTAATTGATTACTTTCTGTAACTTACTATATATTAATAATTTACTTACGTCAAGTTATTTTTATAACTTTTTTTAAATCGATGGTGCCAGATTTTTTTCGAACGATAGGTGTGACTCTATCACCGCGTATTTTAAGAAACAATTTCAATGATCCCTATAAGTATAAGTAACCAACCAGAAATAGCGGTTGAGTGTTTTCCAATAAAAGTCTTAGTAAGTAAGACTCCAAAATGAACACCGGCGCCTACTGTTATGAACGAAAAAATACCGATAGAAATAACTGTCCAGATCGCAGAAATACCATTGGCTCCAAGTGCCATTCCTCCTGCTAAACAATTGGCTGATAAGACAAAGCCGAGCGTCATTGCTTCTCGAATTGAAATTATATAATTTTTATCCTCATCAAATACTTCAGGATTTCCCAATATTCCTTGTTTAGAAAAGCGACTAGATAATAAAGTCCATATCCCAATAGCACAAAGTAAAAGACTCCCGATTAAATTTGCGAAATCTGGAGAGATAAAATTAATAACTACACTTCCAGCTGTTACTGCAGCGTATGTGACAATCATTGAAATAAGGGCAATAACCGCATTGGATAATATGGGTATTTTCACTCGCTTAATACCATAGGCGAGACCAATTCCTAAATTATCTAAGTTGGCAGCTATCCCAATAAGAATGATGGCTATCCAATGCATTCCTTTCCTCCTCAATAACGTAAAATCCATTCTCACATAGGATATGAAGGGAAAAAATTTTTGTTCATCTATGTTTTGAACGTAATTACCCGCGGAGATATTGGGATTACTTTTGATTCCATGGGATTTGAGCTCTATATACCTCAACGCCTTAAACCCGCGGAAGACTTAAATTACTTACGTTTTTTAGCCTTTACCCGCGGATGTCATTTTTCTATAGCTTGAAATTATTCAATTGTTGAGAAATTTTCTCGGCAATAGTTGCGGTTTCAAGGGATGACTCTGCTACGTGCTGTATTGCTTTTAATGTTTCTGAAATACTCTTTGCTATATCATTTGACTGATCAGATGATTCTATAGCGACAGTAGATACATTTTCAATTGCTTCTTGTATTTCTAACATAGAATATTTCATCGTTCCAACAAACGTTGTTACTTCTGATATTAATGTATTAAAGTACATAGCATCTTCTTCATATTGAATTCCACTGTTTTGGAAAAGCTCATAATCAGGTGTTACTTTATTATCGATAAAGTGTAATAGCTCTTGAGCATTAGAAGACACATTCGTAAATGCCTTTTCTACTTCACTTGTGACAATTTGTATTTTTTGAACAGTTTCAGATGATTGTTCAGCTAATTTCCGTACTTCATCAGCTACAACAGCAAAACCTTTACCTTGCTCACCTGCTCTTGCGGCCTCGATAGCTGCATTTAAAGCTAACAAATTCGTTTGAGCAGCAATATCTGCTATTGTGTCAGACATTACTTTTACTTCCGATACGATTTTTCCAGCCTGAATCGCTTCTAAAACTAGCTTCTGTTTATCATCATATAGATTACGAGCGGTACTATTTGCTTGAACAGCTGTTTCTTTAATTTCAATTGCTCTATCTTTTACTTTTTGTGAGAAATCCAGACTATATTCTGTTTTCTCATTTAATTTTTTTGTACTTTCAAGCACCTCAATGGCAGTGGCGTTTAATTGCTCAGTTGTTGCACTTAGTGTAGTACTTCCCATAGCGACATCCTTTGAAGTTGTATCAATTTCATTCATTGAAGCCGTAATCTCCTCAATTGTTGCAGTTAAATCTTCACTTAAAGTACTCATTTGTGCTGATGTGCTACTAACACTAGAAACAAGTTCCTGAATATGTGAAACAGAATTGTTCAATCCTTTCGTAATTTTCCCAAGGTCATCAGAATATATCACCTCGGCATGTCGTGTTAAATCACCATCCTCAACTCCAGATACAACATCATTAATATTGGAGATTGCCTTTTTAACATATCTGTTTAAATTAACAAAAACACATACGCTAAATATTAGAGCAATAGCTATAATAATAATGTTTCTATACAATGTTTTTTTATAGGCTACATCATTTTCTTCGCTTTTCATTTCAGCACTCTTGATATTTATTTTCTCTATTTGTTCCATAAGATTATCTCTCTGCTGTTCTTTTTCTAATAGAGGTTTTAGTAATTCATCAACATCTCCTATATCCACATCAGAGATAGCTTGTTGGAAAATAGATTCTAGTATACCTTTATAACTTTCAAGTACTTGTTCTAAATCCTTACTTAGCTTTTTTTCTTCGCTTCCCATTTCTGTGTTCTTAAAATCTTTAAAAATACGACTATTTTCTTCGTCCAAAGCTACTATTTTTTCATAATACTCCATCCTCTCATCGGTATCTTGTGACTTATAAAATAGTCTAAGCTTCAAATTAGTTATTTTTTGCTGGTTATCGGACATTTTACTTAATAAACTAACAGAAGTTAAATTTTCTTCATAAATATACTTTGCATTATCATTCATTTCTTTCACACCGTATATCCCAGTAACCCCTATAATCACAAGTACAATAAACATAATGGTATTGAATATTCCGAACTTTCCAACCAAAGATGTGTTTTTATAAAACTTCATTTTCTCTCCACCTTAATCACAATAATGTGAACTACCCACCACTTAAACCTAACGTTTTTTGAAGTGGGGGCTTCTCGACTTATCGTTGCTTTTAGTAGCCAATGAAAACTGATCGAGCTATCCCTCTTGTTCCTAAAGTTCTTTTTGCTATGAAATGCTAATAAACGTAGTCCTTCATGTTTGATGTTGATGGCTGCATTCCAATCCCTTTCTGCTACAAATCCACATTCACAGCGGAATTTACGCTCAGAAGAGATAGAGATTCCTATACTTGACCACAACAGGAACAAGTTTTGGAAGATGGAAACCACCTATCTATTTTGATTAACTTTTTTCCTTGCTCCTCTTACTTGTCCCTAAGAAATGTCGTGAATATGCCCCATGCATTATCTGCAACGAATAAGTCATTCACGGAAAAATCTAAACCAACAATAGCTTGTACTTCTTTTTTATAGATTAAGGTTTAGTTATTATTACATACAATTTTTATCTGAACACTCTGTTTTATTTTAGTAAAATACTATTCTTGCCTATTACTTTTTCTATAAACACTTCTACTAAATTAGGGTCAAACTTAATACCCTTCTGTTCTTTTAAATAGGAAAGAGCTTCTTCTTTTGTCCAAGCTTTTTTATAACCTCTATCACTAACTAAAGCATCGTAAACATCTACTATAGATATTACTCTCGCTTCAAAAGGAATTTCTTCTCCTTTTAACCCCATTGGATATCCTGTTCCATCCCAATTCTCATGATGATATTTAATAATATTTTCAGCTATTTTCTTATCATCAAAAACTGTATTGTTCATTTCATCAGATAGTTTATTCAATACATCTACACCCATAAGAGGATGCATCTTCATAATTTTTTTCTCATAGACTGTTAGTGACCCAGCTTTATACAGGATCGATTCTGGTATTCCCGATTTTCCTATGTCATGTAAAACACTGTATTCTATAATTTTACTAACATACTCTAACGATAAATGATAAGTTCTATCTTCAAAGAGGCTTAGTAAGAATTCTTCTGCTAACTTTTGCACATTCAAAAGATGTTCTGCTATATTTACATCACGCATTTCACTCGATAGAGCTAACAACTTAAATAGCTCCTTTTGATCTATTTTGTGCTGATTTACTTCATCTATTAATAGTTGTTCCGCTAAGCGCAATACTCCTACATAATAAATAATTCCTGTTATTTCAATTGGCGTAATCGTTATAAATGAGTACCTTAACTCTAATGATTTGTTGACATTCACCATTGTCCCAGACCATGGCTGTCCCTTTTTTAATGTACTGTTTAACGATTTATACATAACAAATGGTGTTACACTCGATTTTAAACAATCTACTGGTAATCCAATAAGAAATTCTCTTTTATAGCCGGTGATCGTTTCGTATTGTTGATTTACATCGATAATTAATTGATTTTGATCAACGATAACAACAGCATCACCCAATTTTAAATAATACGTTAATTCTTTTGGTATATTTTTACGCATTCAAACGACTCCTCATCAATTGTTTAATTCATTAGCAAAACTAGCAAGTCGATCAGCCGACAATGCAACTTCTTCAAATGCTTTACCTAACTCATTGACAACATTGGCGAAAATATCAATTTTTTCTTGTGAATGTTCATTATGTTCTTGTGTTTCTTTCATAGATTGTAAAATTTGCTCAAAATATATGTCAGTTTGCTCCATTGTTCGTTTTCCGTCTTGAACAGATTGATTTATCAAGCCAAGTGAGGCAGCTAACTTTTCTACCTTAGATACAGTAGATAAAATTAAATGAGCTACATTCGAGACTGATTTTTTTGTTACTTCTGATAATTTTTTAACTTCGTCTGCTACAACTGCAAATCCTCTTCCATGTTCGCCTGCCCTTGCAGCTTCAATTGCTGCGTTTAAAGATAATAAATTAGTTTGATCCGCTATTTTCGTTACAATATCAATAATGCCTTGAACTTCCTTTGTTATCTTTAACAAGTCTTCTATATCATTGGAGATTATTAGAACTGCCTCATGAACATTCCTCATATTACGATCCTGTTTACTTATTTGAAACTTCCCATGTTCCGCTCTCTCCTCTGCTAACTTAGATAACTCTTTTCCGGCATTTACGTTTTCCACCAATTCTGTGCAATGAATATGTAATTCCTGAAATGCTGCATTTGTTTGCTCTGAAATTGATGCTAAATTTTCAGTTGAATTCATCACTTGAATTTTAGTTTTTTTCGCCTGTTCGTCTAATTTTTCTTTAATTCTACTTATCTCTTTATCGTAGTCTTCCAGAACCGCTTGTTGTTCTAAGTTAAATAATTTTGAGAGTGCTTTTACACTAGAATAATAAAGTTCTTTTTCAGAAAGATTCTTTTCGATAATCTCCATAATTGTTATAAACAATTTTTGAAAAGCACATAAATACCATTTTGTCTGCAAACCAATTTTCACATGCATTTGTGCTATTCTAGCCCTTTTTAAAAAATATTCATCATCAATTATTCCTGAAAACATTTCGAAAATATGTGATTTTAAAGTTTTCTTTAAAGCATCTACTGAACTATTTTATTAATTAATGTTTGTAGTGATTCTTCCAAGCTGAGATTCTTGTAAAAAAGATCAACAATGTCATCTATTTCTTCTTTAATAAATGGCTGCAAGTTTTTTATTACTTGTAACTCTTCTATTGAAAAGTTAATCATTTTTATTTGTTTCTCTATTTCACTGCCACTTTGAATTTTCATTTTTATATTATTATCAAGTAATATAAAGGCATTATTTATCTCTTTCTTTTTAATTTTCCAGAACATAAATCGACCCCCGTTCAAAAATATCGATTAATTTTCTTTAAACTTCCCCTATTAAAGTTTTCAATAGTAGCTTATTCGGCTGTTGATACTTATTAAAATAGATTTCCTGTAGTTTTTTTGATAACCTTTCATAATCGCTTTTTTGAGGAATTGTATTCCATACAAATACATCTTCTAAGTCTTTGTTAATATTTAAGTATAAGCGATCTGTTATAATTAATTCCGCCTCTTCATCTTCAGAACATAACTCAACATGGATAAAAACGCGTTTAACTTGACTGAATAAATATGGAACATCATTTATCATTGAAAATATTTTTATTTTAATTGAATCTCTATTTGCAATATCAATTGTTTGTTTTAGCAATTTATGATATCGACCAATTAATATTTCTCTGCGATTAAATACGATGGCGAAAGCCTTATTTTCTAATAGTCGATCATAAAACTGATTCATGATTTCTATTTGAGCAGTTTCATGCATTTCTAAGCGCTGTATATAAAGATCTTCTTTAAATAAATTAGCTGGACCAGAAAAAGATAAAATAAAATAATGGAGATGCAGTAAGTTTACGAAGAGTGCCCCATATTCTTCTACATCTAAAGTAACTGAAAAATGCTCCATGAACATCTCCATCCAATATATAGTGGCTTGCACAAACATTTCCTGATTATGATGCTGTGCAAAGTTCATTAACAAACTTACTGTACTATCTTTCTTCTGATAATGACGCATGCAACTAATGATGGAAAATGAAAACATTGTTTCTAATTCAATTTCTTCATCTGATAAATCAGTAAATTCCCTAAATATATACTTAATTTTTTTCGATAATTGCTCATAGTTATGATGATGTTTCGTAAAGTTTGCATACATTGGATGATATTCAATTAAGCAACCTAGTTTTGCGCGTGTTAAGCAAATAGCCAGCCAATATAAAAGTTGTTCGGAATAGGCTATGTCTACTTCCTCCATTAATTCAAGTATTTCTTCTCTTGAAACTAGAGCAAATGGCCATTCCTCTCCCCAACACGAATTCCAGTAGAACAAGAAATAAAAATAACGAAATTGCTTTTCTGTCCCTTCAAGACTGACTTCTGCATAAGATGTATACTTCAAGTGAAATTGATCTAACAAAGGCTTAACTTTTTTTATTCGTCGATACACGGATGCAGGGCTAGTGAAATTATCCAAAACAAACATGTTAATATCAAAAAATTTATTGTAAAACATCTCATCAAAAGCTTTATATGTTAATGAGTTTTGTAAATAATATCTTTCGATAGTCTTCATAGAAAAATTATCTTTATAAATTAATTGAAAATACTTCAGCTCTTCTTTTTGGATAACCGCAGATTCTGTAATAAATTTTAAATCAATTGCTATCTCATCTACTATTTTCAAAATTGTTCTTTCAGACAAATCCATCATCTGAGATAACTCTAAACTTGAATATACCCTCTGTTCTTCATAAATATGATGTAGAATTCCCACCTTTTGTAAAGATGAACGATCCAAAAAATTATACATAAAAACACCTCAATGTCTTCCACCAGTAGACCCAGCTGTGTCACACTAATAAACCATTTATTTGAATTTAGATAAGTTTATATAACCCTTATCAATAAATTCTATTCCCGCTTTTTTACAACACTAAACATTAAAAAGCATTATTTTTAATACTTTATAACTACTCAGACAATAAAACGGAAGTAAGTGAATTTTTGAATTTTCTTACAAACAACAAATACAGCTTATTTTCATCTAATTCGCTCATTTTAGGAAACTGTGAATATAGCCTTTTGTTTTCAAGGTTATTTACACTATAACAAGCAATTTAAAACAAGCAAAATCACTTTTTGTTCGTTTTCGTGCAAAACTTGATAATCTTATAAATCTATTCAAAACATCTACCTTTCGGAGGTTTTCAATTCTAGTTTTTCATCTTCATCTACAAAATTTCTATCGTGAGGGGTTATTTTCCAACATCACAGGCTGTCGTCCTTCTTTCTTATCTAAAAAAAGAGATATATCAAATTACGATACATCTCTCATCATGGTAAGTTTTATAAACCAAGCGCTCGGTACATACACGCCGTAAATTGTGCACGCGTTAAATTTTCATTTGGTCTGAAATTACCGTTTTCATCGCCTAGTGCAATGTTATAGTCTGCTAGAGAGGCAATATATCCACTCGCCCAATGTGATCGGTCGACATCCTTGAACGTACTATTGCCTTCTGGCGTTAAGCCGAATGCAAGCACCATTATTTTTGCCATTTGCGCACGTGTTATATAATCATTTGGACGAAACGCCCCGTTTGAACCATCCACTATACCTGCTCGTTGTAGTCGTGTAATTTGTTCAAAATATACATGGCTTTTAGGTACATCTGAAAATAATACAGCCTCTCGAATTGGTGCTGGTTGTAACGCACGGTCAATCATAAGCACCACATGCTGACGTTGAGCCAGATCATTTGGTCGGAAAGTGCCATCTGGATAACCTTTAATAATGCACCTTTTGGCAACTTCTTGAATCATATCTTGTGCCCAGTTATGATCAATATCCTTGAAAGTAATGTCACAACCATTACTCTCCTGCATCCACCGAGCATATAACGTTATATCTACTGTGACTTCATCTTTCTCAAAATCCCATGCTTTTGTGAATTCTTTATTTTTATACCAACCGATAAACATGTAGCCTTCCTTCTTTGGATTAGAAGGGGCTTTCACTAAAGCTTTATATGCTACTGTTTGCGAAGGAACTTTAATGCCTCCATTGGAATCAAACGTAACAATATAACTACCTTCTGACACATTATCCTTTGTCCATTTCGCATATAATATTATGTCTGCTGTTACTCTATCTTTCGCAAAATCCCATGCATTTTTTAGCTCTGCATCCTTATACCAGCCAGTAAATTGACAGCCATCCTTCACTGGAGTAGATGGGGCCTTCACTAGGTCGTTAAATCCAACTGTTTGTGGCGGTACTTCACTCCCATCATTGGAATCAAAAGTGACAGTATATAAACGCGACCAGCCAGACCCTCCTCCCGACGTATGATCCTTTGTCCATTTCGCATACAACGTAACATTTTTTGTCACTACGTCTTTTGCAAAATCCCATGGCACTGTCAATTCTTTATCTTTGTGCCAGCCATCGAATGTATAGCCTTCCTTCTTTGGAACAACTGGTACTTTTACTAATTCACTATGTCCTACAGATAGGGATGGGACTTCGCTTCCGCCATTGGCATCAAAAGTAACGATATAGCTTGCTTTCGACCACTTGGCGTATAGCGTTATATCTTTTGTTACTACATCTTGATTGAAATTCCATGCTTCCGTAAGCCCTTTATCTTTATACCAACCTTCGAATGTATAGCCTTCCTTCTTTGGATTAGTCGGTTCAATTAATAGATTTCCACACTTAGTTGTTTTGGATGGAACATTGTTACCTCCGTTCGTATCAAAGGTGACGGTACAATTGTTAGGTAAATCCCACATCGCATATATTGTCATTGGTTGTGGTATAGTATTAGACCATTTTATAGTATAGTCCTTGTCTTCGAACCATCCATAGAATGTTTTTCCTTCCTTGTATTGTTGATCGAATGGAGTTTTGTCAGATGAGAACTGAGGCTTCCCATGAAATATTACATAATCTAGGCTGTTTTCAATAAAAGCATCATAACGGATTGTCTCAACACTTGATGGGATTTCAATACTTGTTAATTGATTATTCTTAAATACAACTCCATCTATTGTCTTAACATTGGAGGGGTTCTCGAATTCAACATTTGTCAATCGATTATATGCAAATGCTCCTTCATCTATCATTGTGATACTTGATGGAATTTGTACACTTGTTAACTGATTATAAGCAAATATAGATCTCTTTATTTCTGTAAGTGTTGATGGAATTTCTATGTTAGTTAATTGATTCTCTGCGAATGCATGTGTCCCTATCGTTGTTATATTTAATGGGGTTTCAAACTCCACACTCGTTAATTGATTGAACAAAAATGCGGCGTCCCCTATCGTTGAAACGCTAGATGGAATTTTTATATTTGTTAACAAATTTTGATGAAATGCATATTTCTCTATCTCCGTTAGGTTTGTTGGCCTCGCGCTCAAATTCCACACTTGTTAATTGATTATAAGAAAAGGCCGCTTCTTCAATCGTTGCAACACTTGACGGAATCTTTACACCAGGTATTTTATTTTTCCTAAACGCCTTTTTTCCGATTGTTTTAAGATTTGATGAGGGATCTTGCTCGAACTCTAGCTTAATAATTCGATTTTGATAAAATGCCAGTTCTCCAATCGTTTTAACACTCGATGGAATAGTAACATGTGTCAATTCATTACGAGCAAATGCTTCTGCTTCAATCACTGTAACACTTGATGGAATCTCTACAGTTGTTAATTGATTGATAAAAAACGCGCCAGTTCCTATCGATGTTATGTTTGATGAAATATCTATGCGCGTTAATCTGTTATTGGTAAATGCATAATTCTGAATCGATGTAACACTCGATGGAATTTCTACACTTGTTAATAAATTATTAGAGAATGCATTATTTTTAATCGAGGTAACTGTTGATGGAATCTTTACGCTTGTTAATCCCTTGTCATTAAATGCTTTTTCTTCAATTGCTACAACTGGTTGCCCTTCAATCTTATCGGGAATATCAATATCCTTTGATTCACCCTCATATCCGACAATGGCAACACCGCCATCCACGCTCTTTGTTATATAATCACCTTCACCTTCACTATCACTGTTTGCGTAAGCAGATAGATTACTTAATGATAGTTGAGAAGATATCAAAAGTATGACAATCATCAATAGTAAGCTTGCTTTTTTCATTATAATCTCCTTTCCACAAACCCTTGTGGCCTGTTTTAAATTTGACATTGAAACTATAGCATTATTTAACTAAACTTCTACAATCAATATTTGTTAGTTTTTTAGCAAATATTGATAATCTTTTTTCTTGCAATTTTAAGTTTCATCAATATCAGCTTCATAAGACTCCAACTAAGGCTCATTCCAATTCCAGCGATATATTGAATACGAAAACACTTGCTACCCATTACTTGCGGTAACCTTCTACAAAAGATAAATCGCAACATTAACCAGTGAGGGTTTGCTTCATTCACAATCGGTCTTTTATGGGCAGATAATACGGGACAAAATTATTCAATGAAAAAAGGCAATAGTTTTTATAACTAATGCCTCGTTTAAACTCTCTTAAAATATTTTATTTGCCTCTTAGTTTTTTCTAATGTTCATCATTTTGGTGCTTGATAGGAAATTCCATTACAGCAGTTAGACCGCTTTGATCCTCGCCACTCTCAAGAATAAGGCGTCCTTTATGCGCCTGCACAATCCTTGCCACCATTGGAAGCCCCAGACCGTGACCTTGCTTGATAGTCCCTTTTCTCTTTGGTGAATAAGGTAACTCGGTAATATTCTTTAATTGTTCTTGCGGAATGCCTTGTCCATTATCCGTTACGATAAAGTGATACTTGGAGCCTTCCTCAGACAAGGCAGTTTCCAGTACGATTTTGCATCCCTCTGGGTTGTGATGCATACTGTTTTGGACGAGGTTGTTAATTGCTCTAAGTAGTAATTTTTCGTCTCCAATGATGTGGATTGCTTCGGTGGGAAGCTTTAAATCAATGGCATAGCGATCATCTATTCCGTTATTTAAAAAATCTGTGGCAACCTGTCTTGCCAAAACCGATAGTCGAATGTTCTTCAAATGTAAAGGTTGCATTTCATACTCAAGCATGGAGACCAGATTCAGGTCACTTACAAGTGATCGTAGTTTCTCGCCTTGGCGCCGGATAATGCTGGCCTGATGCCTTTGCTCGTCTGGCAGGTCTGAATTTTCTTCCATTTCGCTTGCGTAGCCGAGAACTAGCGACAGAGGCGTTCGAATATCATGAGAAATCCCAGCAATCCAATTGGAGCGGGCTTCATCCCGAGCCTTTAACGCATCCGTTTTATTTTGAAGCATAGTAGACGTGGAATTAATGCTCTGGGCTAAATCATCGAATATCCCATCGGCATCCAACTGAACCACTTCCTTCTTTGCAAGACTGTGAACTCCATCCACAAGAGGACGTATTTTTCTTATTAATCGTGTCCCAATCATGATAGATATTAGCAAAGCAAGTATCGCATTAGAAATCAGTAATAATATAAGCCGCAAAGGCAATGACTCTAACCAATCTGAGAGATAGTCAAATTGATACCTCCAGTGGCTTTTCTTTGGATATCCTACTACAATCAGACCATCCTGATGCTCCCAAGTATAAACAGGATATTCCATAAGATAATAACGTGAAAACTTGGCTACTTCTACTAGATTGTAGGATTGCGGAACATCATTAGGTAGATGGTAGTTCCATCGCACATGGCCATCTTCACCAATTAACATAGCCCAGGCATTGTTTTGCTGCAGAAGCTTGACAGTGTTCTCGTTCAATCGGTAGCTGTCACCCTGTTTGTCCATACTTTGGGCCACTTGCTTCACCACGTTTTCTGGAGACGGAGACTGATTATTTTCTGTGAACACTAGCACGCATAACATTACTAAGTTAAAAATAAGCAGAAATATCGAGATTATAATAGTAGCGGCGACAAATCGTCGTAATATGCGAATAACTCCTTCCACTTAACGCGTCCCCTTCACTAACAGTTTATATCCCAGTCCCCTGACAGTAAGAAGATAAAGTGGTTTGGATGGATCCACCTCGATTTTTTCACGAACCCGCCTGATATGGACCATCAATGTATTTTCGTAACCGTAGCTGTCATCTCCCCAGACGGCCTGGCATAAGGCATCGCTCGTAACGATTCTCCCTTGATTTTCATATAATTTCACAAGTATAGCGTGCTCCTTTGCCGTCAATGGTAGCTCCTTTTGATTCCCGTATACGACAGCACTTTCTAGATTAATAGTCTGTTCTCCTAATTGAAAAACAGACAATTGTTCCGAAATAGGAGAGGAGTAGACCCTTTTCAGAATGGCCATAAGCCTTAAAACTAGTTCACGCGGTAGGAACGGTTTCACAATATAATCATCTGCCCCCAAACCTAGTCCGAGTAAGCGATCTTCATCCTCGCCCCGTGCAGAAAGGAAAAGGACTGGCATTTCTGAGATCTGTCTGATAGAAGACAAAAGTGAGAATCCATCGCCATCAGGTAACATGACGTCGAGAATAGCTATATCAGGCTTATCTGTTTGGCAGATTGACAGGGCGGAACCGCAGTCAGTTGCATTATATATACGGAAAAAGCCCTCTTTTCTTAAAAAGCTTTCAATCATTTTTCTGATTTCTGGTTCATCATCTACAATTAATATTTTTTTGTCTTTTAAATTTACCATGCTATATCACCTGACTTTTATTATACATGAATAGGGGATTTATCAGTATTTTCCTATTTTCATTCAAAGGCTTTCTTATTATTTTTGATATTTCTGTTGTACCTCTTCTGGCAACTCCTCAAAGGCAACTTCTTCCCAATATGTGACCCCTCGAATCCGTGTGTAATTAAGTTGGATATACGCTCCTTCTCTCAATTGCTTTCCAGCCGAAAATTCAAGCTTTTTTTCCTTCCCTTTCTTATTGTAGGCAGTTAATTCATAGGCATGACGTCCATTGTTATCCTGAATACCAGAATCGGATATCATTGTATAATAGATAGTTTTTCCCGCAGGATTTTCAGGTGTTAGCTTCTCTGGGGTTAAGAAAAACCACAAGTAAACACCTCCAAGCACGATGAAAAGCCCCAGCATCAGCAATATTTTTTTCATCTAAAATTCCTCCAAGCATAATCAGGATGAGACAATATCTTTATTCTTCAAGCGGCGAATAGATATCGACGCAAAAATAATTACAAAAGTTAAATTTACTATCCAAAATAAAATATTCTGTATGTCAGTAAGCCGATCCTGACTCAAAACACTCATGCCAATCGTGAGTAATGAAAACGGGAAAAACATACCTAAATTAGCAGCATACATACCCAAACCGATAAACACTGCACATAGACTAATACCAATAGGTGTTGCAAAGCTGCGCATTCGCAACGATATTCCCAATTGCAGAGCACTAATGGAGAGAGTGGCAAACCAACCACGGACCGTCCAACCTATAGTCTCTACAGGAAAAGGACCTGGTAAGGGGGACAGGGTACCTGCTAACCAGTACAACCCTAGGAAAAATGTTTGTGTGAACATAACTAATATGCTGACGACAAACAATTTGGCAAGAAAAACACTTGCAACCGATACTGGAGAGGTCAAAATCATATTCCAATTTCGGTTCAAATGCTCCAGCCTACATACATAAGAACAACAAATGGCAATTAAAATAGGTAGAAAAAACTCGCCGTAAAACAAGGAAACCTGGCTCCATAAGCTATACCATCCATTTCCCAAGACGCCCTTGTTAAAATAATAATTCGTACATCCAAACAGCAGACTTATGATAGGAAGTACAGCTAGTACAAGACCTATACGAGAATGGCGCAGCTTGAGCAATTCAGCAAAGATACTTTGTTTCATCAATTTCTCACCTCAGATTTCCTGCCGGGATACATGAATACTTCCGGCAGTATAAAATAGAACAGTCATCGTTAGTACAATCAATACAAGACCGAACCCAACAGACTGTGCCATATAAAAACTTGCAGACTCAGCGAAATGAAATGTTACCGGGCTGAGATCCAAATAATACGACCATATAAAAATATGTCTGGCTGCAGCAGGGAAAAATCCTGCGGTCATACCGATGAAGCCCCCCAGCATGCCGAAGCACAGCGCAAATGCTTGGTTTTTAATGGCTAAAGAAATCCATTGCTGAAGTGCCGTAACAGCAAGAGTCGTCATCAAGTTACCAACAATAAACTTGAATAGAAAATCAGTAGGAGGAGCACCAGGAAAATCTTTTATCAGTCCGAATATAATCATCAGTACGGTCTGTGTAAGAATGCCAAACAGGAGCAAACTATTAGCGCAAATATACTTCGCCGCGTAAAGATATCCGCGGCTCACGTTAGTAGCAACAAGCATTTTCCAAGTGGCTCCTTTATGCTCCATATCACAAATACGAGAAACGACGATAGCCGAAATAATTGGCATAAAAAGCCCATTCATAGAAGATATATCAAAAAAGATAGATTCCCACACTGCGTTAACCGGATTTTTAGTAATAGAATGATTGATGGAATTGAAAGCCCACAGCATCTCCACACCAAGAATCAAGGTAATCATAATCCATATTTTTTTGCGGCGTATTTTGTAATATTCTAATCCTAATGTTTTCATCACAAGCTCTGCCCCCTCCCTGTCAGCTCCAGGAAAATGTCCTCCAGACTTTTCTTATGCTCTTCAATCCTAGTGACAGGAATGTTATGTTTAACAAGAAGTCGGTTCAATTCTGCCACTTCTTTGTCCTGCAGATTGTCGAACTCAAGATGGCTACCGCTTATTGTTAGACTGTAGCCTTGCGTGTGAAGCAGCTGCTCCGCCTTAGTATTGTCTCCAGTTTTAAGAAGGATGGCGCTTCTGCCTTTTTCCCTTAAGCTTTCTACACTACCCTGAAACAGCAGATTCCCATCACTGATAATACCTACTGAAGTAGCGATCTGTTCAATTTCAGAGAGCAGGTGGCTAGAGAGCAATACCGTTATCCCATAGGTTTTAGGCAATGATTTAATGAGCTCCCGTATTTCACCGATACCAGCTGGGTCTAAACCGTTCGTCGGCTCATCAAGAATCAGTAGCTTTGGAAAGGCAAGCAGAGCCATTGCAATACCCAATCGTTGCTTCATTCCTAGCGAATATTGCTCAGTTCTTTTGTCTTTCTGATTTTCTAGACGTACGATACGAAGTGCCTCATGCACATTTTTATCAGGTACATTTCGCAGCCGTTGCATGACCTTCATATTTTCGAGTCCTGTCAAATGCCCATAGTAAGAAGGTGATTCGATTAAGGATCCAGTACGTTGCAAAATGGAAGACCGATGTTTGCTTAAACTGTCCCCAAATATATTGATTGTCCCTTCCGAAGGCTTGATAAGTCCGAGCAGCATTTTTAGTGTGGTTGTTTTTCCAGCACCATTCGGACCCAAAAACCCATAGATCTCTCCTTCCTGAACATGAAGATCAACTTTATTTACAGAATTAATAGATCCATACTTTTTGGTCAGATTTTGTGTTTGCACAATAGCCGATGTTCTCATAAGAAAAATCATCTCCATTCAAGTCTTTTTTTCTCTACAGCTTAGACTTTAATGAATTCACCTTTCCCAAATCTAAAGTGAGCCTTACGACAGCCTTAAATTATTCTCTAAAGAGATTTACACACTCTACCAAAAACGCCAATTTGACAAAAGTAACAACCTTTTGATAACGTTAAGTTGTTACTTGTTAATTTTAGGTATGTATATATAGAAGAAAGGGAGATTTCATGAGATTCGATAAATTATTTAAGATAGGATTGGCTTTCGCATTCATGTTAGTATTAACTGCTTGTGGTTCAGATGATAAAGGCGCTCAAAATAAAGAAAAAAAAGAAGTGAACTTAGCCTATGTTGAATGGGATACTGAAATTGCCTCTACACACGTGGTAGGACAAGTTCTAGAGGATTTAGGATATGATGTAACACTAACACCACTAGATAACGGAATTATGTGGGAAGCTCTTGCAAAAGGAGAGGTTGATGGCATGGTGTCAGCTTGGTTACCACAAACACATGCCCCACAAGTTGAGAAGTACAAGGATAAAATAGTCGATTTGGGTGAAAACCTTACAGGTGCAAAAATTGGCTTAGTTGTCCCTAGTTATATGGATGTAAACTCTATCGAAGATTTAACAGATGAAGCTAGTAAAACGATAACTGGTATTGACCCAGGCGCAAATATGACAGCAACTACAGAAAATGCTTATAAAGAATATAGTAACCTTGAAGGCTGGAATGTAGTTACCTCATCTGGAGGCGCAATGACAGCAGCCCTTACTCAAGCCATTGCAAAAAATGAAGAAATCATTGTAACTGGTTGGTCTCCACACTGGAAATTTAACGCCTTTGATTTAAAATATTTAGACGATCCTAAAGGTATATACGGAGCCGAAGAATATATTGGTACATTTGCACGTAAAGGATTGAAAGAAGATAATCCAGGGGCGTATAGTGTTCTTAAAAACTTCCACTGGACTCCAGAAGATATTGAAAGTGTTATGTTCGATATTATGAAAGGCTCTGATCCTAAAGAAGCAGCAAAAAAATGGATCAAAGACAATGAAGATAAAGTTTCGGAGTGGACAAAGGATGTAAAATAATACAAATGATGAGTTTTATATACTAAAACAACAATACCTTCTGCACTTTAGTTGATGGTATTTAGAAAATAATTAAAGCGTTGAAATTCTGTCTTTAGAGGTTCAGCCGAAAAACATACTTTATGCAAATAAAAAGTCGATTCCCAGTACAATACGGAATTGACTTTTTTGTTTTATGCTGCGATTGTTTAACATTTGAATCAAATAATCTATGAAAGCGTTTTGGTTCAAATTATGTACTTTTCCATATAAAACGCTTCGCACCTAGTATAACGATTGATACAATGATGCCCCCAATAATCATCATACAAATAGAGATGAAGACGCCGATTCCGGGCACTGATTCTGACCCATATAAATAGACACCACGAACTTGATTTGGAAACATTTCATTCAACCTGCTACTATAGAGCATCATTACTTTCTTGACTTCGTTATGGATCATGCTTCTTTAACTCCTTTATGTTCCAATTAACTTAACTCCTTGTTTTACGATTCCCTCCCATAATGGATATTTTTCAGGTTCAAGCATAATCATCGTAAATCCACTTAGGACAGATAAATAGGCCCACGTTTTATCGCGAAACTCTTGTTCGGTTTCATTTCAACAAATGTTTTATCTGTGCGAAAGTGAAGCGTCAGCAACAAATGTTTTATCTGTGCGAAAGCGCAGCGTCAGCAACAAATGTTTTATCTGTGCGAAAGCGCAGC
>NZ_LITM01000005.1:539862-574133 GCF_001275675.1 Lysinibacillus sp. FJAT-14745
CAAATGTTTTATCTGTGCGAAAGCGCAGCGTCAGCAACAAATGTTTTATCTGTGCGAAAGCGCAGCGTCAGCAACAACAAAGCGCCCAGTCGGAACGGAAATCAACCTCACGTTATGGTGATGATCCAAGAAAAACCTCAAATTACTATTCTACTGTGGAATGAAAATGGTACATTAATTATTAAAAGTACTACTAGAAAGATATTGAGGTGCAATAAATGATACATAATATTCCGGATCTTCATACAAAGAAAATTCTTATAGTAGATGATGAAGAAGAAATTTTGAATTTGCTGGAGGATGTTTTAAAGAAAGAGGGATTTCAACATATTTATACGTATATAACAGGAGAAGATGGCGTACGTATGTGTAGGCAAATACAGCCTGATATTATCCTATTAGATATTATGCTTCCAGATATAGATGGATATACTGTTTGTCAGCAAATTCGACAGTTCACATTCGTTCCAATATTTTTCTTATCGGCGAAAAACGAAGATTTAGATAAAATACTTGGATTAAGTATAGGAGGCGATGATTATATTACAAAACCTTTTAGTCCAAAAGAAGTAGCCTATAAGATGAAAGCATTTTTTAGACGGAATCAATATCAAGAAAAGGTTCAGTCTATCTATCAGTTTGGAGACGTTACGATTGATGAAGCACAAGGGACAGTGTTGAAGGTGGATACATTACTAACTTTAACAGCAAAAGAATTTAACATCTTACTATTTTTAGTAAAGAATCCAAATCAGATTTTCAGTAAAGCCCGATTATACGAAGCTATTTGGGGAGAATCATACTTAGGCAATGATAATATTCTAATGGTACATATGAGGCATTTAAGAGAAAAAATTGAAGATAATCCTTCCAAACCACAGTATCTTGTAACAGTAAGAGGACTAGGATATAAACTTCAGACAAAAGGTGAACTTAGATGAAGTGGAAGGTTACAGGGCTCTATATCGCATCATTAATTGGATTAACTATATTTATCCTAATCGCTCTATTTTTTGCTTTTAGTTATTTAGTTTTTTCTTATAACTCTGAAGGAATGGACGATCCAGAAGGCTTAGTAGTTGATTTTCAAAAAGAAATTATTGTAGACAATGAAAATGTTTCTATAACGAATAAAGGTAAAGAGTTTTTACAAGAGCATGGCGCATGGTTACAAGTATTAAATCATAATAGCGATGAAGTATTTCAAATGTATAAACCAGAAAATACACCTACCCACTATTCCCCTAGTGAGCTGATTTTCCGTTATAAATACGCTGTTGGAGATTATACAACGTTTGTGGCTAAATTAGATAACAGTACACACGTTGAAAGTTATATTGTCGCTTTTCCAGCAAAACAAGCATTGCGAAAATCTGTCTATTTGAACTTCAGTAATTTATCTAGCCTCTATCCATTTGGGATTTTAATGTTACTAGGAGTAACATTCCTTTGTATTTTATTATTTGCTTATATTGTGGCGAGGTATATGTCAAATCCTGTTGTTACGATCATTGACCATATTAATAGACTAAAACAAGGTCACTATAAACAAGTATCCGCAAAAAAAGGAATATATGCAGAGGTATATGCAAATTTGAATCAGTTATCACATCAATTAGAGGATATTAATGTCCAAAGAAAAAAGCTAGATACGATGCGAGAAGAATGGATTGTCAACATCTCTCATGATTTAAAGACGCCACTTTCCTCTATTAAAGGTTATAGTGAAGTTATAGCGAATCAAGACTATAAAATAACGGCACAAGAAATGTATAAATATGCAGATGTAATTCAAAATAAAGCCATTTATATTGAAAAACTAGTTAATGATTTAAAACTTACGTATCAATTAAAGAATGCGTTGTTGCCTATCGACAAAACCACAGTAGATATTGTAGATCTTACTCGAGAAACGATTATTGAATTTATGAATATGCCTTATTATAAAAATCAGCTCATTGAGTTTGAATGCTCTCTGGAACAGCTACTTATTAAAGCAGATCAAGGGTTAATTCATCGTGTACTAGTAAACTTATTGAATAATGCACTCATTCACACTGATAATGACACATTCATACAAGTTCATATAAAACAAACATCCACACACGCCGTAGTGACAATTGAGGACAATGGTGACGGAATAAATAAAAATGATTTACCACATATTTTCGATCGATATTACCGTGGTACAAATACTGATCAAAAAAATAGTTCAGGTTTAGGAATGGCGATTGTAAAGGAAATCATTCTAGCTCACAGTGGAGAAATTGTAGTTGAAAGCAGCAAAGGAGACGGTACTAAAATTACATTTAAGCTTCCATTAGAAAATTAAGCGAAACTTAAGGTCATCTCAATTCGAGATTAAGCAAGAACTTTCATAATAATTGATAGCTTAATCAAAAAAGAGGTGCCAACAATGGGAACTTATATCGTTGAAACAGAAAATCTAACAAAGTCATATGGAGCTGTAAATAGTGTGAGTCAGCTACAAATGAAAGTCGGTGAAGGAGAAATTTATGGATTTCTAGGACCAAATGGGGCTGGAAAAACGACGACAATTAGAATGTTACTAGGATTAGTAAAGCCGACTACTGGTAATATTAAAATATTCAATAAAGACCTGAAAACAAATCGATTAGATATATTAAGAGAAGTTGGATCTCTTGTTGAATCACCATCTTATTATGGGCATTTAACAGGTTATGAAAACCTAGAAGTAATTCGGCAAATGTTACAAGTACCGAAAAAGAATATTGACGAGGTATTGCGTATCGTCCGATTAGAGAAACAAAAAGATAAACTAGTTAAACAGTACTCACTTGGCATGAAGCAACGCCTTGGTATAGCGATGGCACTACTTGGAAATCCAAAATTATTAATTTTAGATGAGCCTACAAATGGGTTAGACCCTGCCGGAATTCAAGAAATCCGTGAGCTCATCAAACAACTGCCAAAACAATATGGTATGAGTGTTATTATTTCTAGTCATTTGTTAAATGAAATGGATCAAATTGCAACGCAAGTAGGCATTATTAACAGTGGTCAGCTTATCTTTCAAGATGAAATTGAAATGTTACGCAAAAAAAGTCAAGCATCCATAAAAATGCGTGTAAACGATGTAGTAAGGGCACATCAAATTTTAGAACAGCATCAAATTCATCTTAGAATAGACGGTGATTATCTTGTTACGCATCAACAAGAAGACCACCTTATTTCTCACATAAATCATTTATTAGTACAGCAGAATTTATCAGTGTTTCGAATTGAAGAAGAAAAGCATACGCTGGAAGAAATATTTCTAAGTTTAACGGAAAAAGGTGGTGTTCTATAATGATCGCTGCCTTAAGAAGTGAATTAATGAAATATAAAAGGAAGAAATTATTTTTAGTAGTTTTTTTAATACAGTCTTTGGCTTTACTTTGGTTATTTGCAATTGTGTCACAAGAAAAAAAGGAATTTCTAAATTGGGAGTCGCTTCTTTCAAGAGTGAGTATGATCAATGCTTTATTTTTACCTATAATGATTGCGATCATTACTTCTCGATTAATTGATTTTGAAAATAAGGGGAATACATGGAAGCTATTGTGTGCAATCCCCACATCTAAGCAGCTAGTATATATGTCTAAAATTATTTATAGTATCGTTTTTCTTATCTATGCAGGTATAATTTCTATTTCCGCAATTATAGTAATAGGAAAAATCTTCAATTTCGAAAGTGGAGTCCCAGTGATTTTATTGCTGAAGTACGGTCTTTTTACCATTATAGGATGTATTCCTATGGTCATTTTGCAACTCTGGATATCTTTAGTAGTGAAAAATCAAGTATTTGCATTAACAGCAGGCGTAATAGGCTCATTTCTTGGATATTTTGGGCAAATGTTCCCTTGGAAAGAATGGATAATTTGCACTTATCCATCTTTGACAAACCCTATTTCTTGGGCATTTTCCAATGGAAAAATAGTATATTTCCCAAACGAAGAAGTCATGATGTATCTTTTGTTAAGTTTAGGAGTTAGTCTATTATTTAGCGTTCTTAGCACTATTCATTTTTCACATAAAGATATTCATTAGGAGGATGCAAATATGTTATTAAGCTCATTTCGATGTGAATTATTAAAATTAAAACGTTCAAAAGTATGGATTGTTATGACACTCCTTCCGCTTTTTTGTATTACGCTTGGACTCATAAACTTCCGAGTAAACTATGATGTCGTAATGGAAAGCTCAACAAATGAGTGGGAGAAAGCTTGGACACAAGTTGGTTTAATCTATGGATTATTTTTAATTCCTGTCATCGTAAGCATTTATTGTGCATTTGTATGCCGCTTTGAACATAGTGAGGGGAATTGGAAAAAAATCATCTCTTTACCTGTTCCATTTCGAAACATCTATCTTGCAAAGTTATTCGTCATTTTTTTGTTAACTTTCTTGACTCAAATATTTTTTTTAATTGCTTATATTGTAATTGGTAAGCTACTAGGTATTACAAGCCCTATCCCTTGGATGTCATTATTAAATTGGTCATTTAATGGATGGATCGGTACATTTTCAATTGCTGCTCTACAATTATCTCTCTCGTCTTCTATAAAAAGTTTTGCTGTTCCAGTTGGAATGAGTTTTGGTTTTACGTGTATAGGAATGATATTCCATTACTTAAATATTCCATATGTATGGCCATTCGCACAACCAGGATTTGCAATGGATCCAATTCATCTGGAAGGCTTGCAAACTTTCCTTCAATTTAGTGGCTTTTATATGTTAAGTTTCATATTTGTTATCACCTTTACTTTTATTGGAGTTCGAAGATTTACTATAAAAGATATTATATAATTACGAGAGTACATGAATAAAAAAAGCCGATTTTACTTTTGATTGGTCAAATTAAGCTCTTGTCGCTTACTGAACTTGATTAATGTCTACGCTAAAAAACCATTTACTAATTAAAACAGTAAATGGTTTTTTGATGTTTATTTTAATACTTCCGGATGGAAACCATCTTTTTGGAAGTAATTTTTATGTGACCAAATATTTAACTTTTCTTTTTCTGCACCTTGTTGGATTTCTCTAAACTCATCTTCAAATGTATTGTTTGGTTTATGGATAAAACGAACTGCCGCAAGCCCTTCATTCAATAAAGATTCCTGCAATAATACATCATCCACGAAGACATAGGCTAATAGTCGATCATAATTATCTGTTTCTGGCCCTACATCGTAAACCGCTTCAATCTTTTTAGCGTTCTTTAACAATTTAATCGTATACTCTCTCGCATCTTTAGCATAAGGCTGTGCTTCACCTTTGTTATAATTCATCTCTGGTGTATCTACCATCAATAGGCGAATTTTTTGTTTCTTGCCATTGATTGTCGCCTGAATTGTATCACCATCATATGCTTTAATATAATCTACATCAAAGCGTTTATTTCCTGTTTTTCCTTCGACTTGTTCAATCGAAATAGTACCATGCTGGTTAGTCGATGTTGTATCTTTTTCTTGGGCTGGTGATCTGCCAAAAATCATATACAATGCAACAGCAAGAATGATTGTACCACTCGTAATTAACGTTTTTATATCTTGCATTTTCATGTAGTAGGTCCCTCACAACTATTCATCTTTATTACACTTTAAGGAAGCTTCTAAAAGAATCCTTTACTCATCAAAAGTCCTTAAAGTTTTCACGATGTTTCTATTGTAAAATATCAGGCTACTACATTCAAGTTATGTAGTTACAATGGCAACCCAATGATTTGGGGAATACTTCAACAAGCTGACTATTTTCTATCTCATAGCGTGTTTGTATGTCCTATTTTATACATCAGTATGAGTATACAAAACAATCGGCTAAGCATACTAAATTATTGAAGATGCTCTGTTCACAGTGGTCTGATGATCTGCTTTGTCCAACAAATGTTTTTTGTGCGAAAGCGAAGCGGCAGCAACAAATGTTTTTTGTGCGAAAGCGAAGCGGCAGCAACAAATGTTTTTTGTGCGAAAGCGAAGTGGCAGCAACAAATGTTTTTTGTGCGAAAGCGAAGTGTCAACGTAGCGGCAGCAACAACAAAAGCGGAGGAAACGCACGATGAATGCCGATCGCTGATAACATCACGAAAATCGCTGATAAAATGCTGATAATCGCTGATAACATCATGAAAATCGCTGATAAAATCCAAGAATCGCACCCAGTCGGAACGAAAATCAACCCTCGTATTGCCGGAGGGCCATATTACAACTTAAACAGAGCCTCCTCAAATTATTATTGAGAAGGCTCTGTTATATATAGTAATACTCTATTAAATCTCATTATGTGATTTTGGTTTTGGTCCTAGCTCTTCTGGCTCAATATCTGCAAATGTCTCGCCCTCTTCTTCCAAGTCACGCATACGATGTGCAATACGGGACGCGGCAGAAGCTGCAATACTGCCAACTAAATCATCTAAAAACGTATTTACATGATGGCCAGGCTCTGTATCCAACTTCTTAATAATACCGATTTTTTGCTTATCTAAGTGTCCGAAAGTCGTTACCGCTATGCTACCATATGTAAATACAGCTCCAAGTGCGATTGTTTCATCCACACCAAATAAACCCTCATCGGATTCTATTATTTGCTGTAATGGTGCCGATAATAACTTTTTCTCTGCAAGTTCATCTAATTCAATCCCTACTAATAAAGCATGTTGAACTTCACGCTTACGTAATACACGCTCGACAGAATGAACACAGTGGTCTAATGTTAAACCTTTATTATAGGATTTTTGCATTTCATAAACAATTTCAGCAATATCCTCTAGCGATACACCGCGACGAATAAGTGCAGCTTGGGCTGCTTTCGCTACTTCATCAGAGTGTATACGAGTACTTTTATCATGCATAACTATCCCTCACTTCGATTTTATTACTAGAATAGTGCTAGCCCACCCTATTATACCTTTACTTTGGCTATATGGTACAATTTTGTTACAAACATGAGAAGGAGTGTCATCATTGGATAAGGGAACTGTACAGGATTTAAAGTTCTATAGTGAAGCATTACAGGAGGAATTACAGCTCTATATTTATGTTCCTGCAAATTATTCTCCACTATATAAATATAATATTTTAATTGCATCAGATGGCAAAGATTATTTTCAGCTTGGAGGTATTACAAAACTTGCTGATGAACTTATCGATGACTATGAAATCGAAAATTTAATCATTGCATTCGTTCCTTATAAGGACATTAAGGATCGACGTCATAAATATATTCCAAGTGGAGAGCAACATGAAGCATACCTTCGTTTTTTAGCCCATGAGCTTGTGCCATATTTAGACGCTGAATACGCAACCTATCAAATGGGAATGAGTCGTGGGGTTATTGGTGACTCAATGGCTGCAACCGCTTCCTTAATGGCTGCATTAAAATACCCAAGTATTTTCGGCAAGGTTATTTTACAATCACCGTATGTTGACGAAAATGTTCTGCAAGCTGTAGAGAGTTTTAAAGATCCAGGCGCAATTTCCATTTACCATATTGTCGGGAAAGAGGAAGATAAAGTGGTCACGATGGATAAAACCATTAAAGATTTTTTAACGCCAAATCGTCAGCTGCATAATCTCATGTTAAACAAAGGATTTTCTACATTTTATGAAGAATTCGATGGCAATCATACATGGAAATATTGGAAACCTGATTTACGTCGCGCATTAATTGAAAATTTCAATTAATATGGACGATTCAAATTACGAAATCGGAAATTTCTGTTATACTTAAATAAAAAATTGTTTATTTTCGGGAGGTAATGGTCTATGAAGTACGGCATTGTGGCATTTCCATCAAAAAAATTACAAGATTTAGCGAATACTTATCGCAAACGTTACGATCCTCATTATGCGAAAATTACTCCGCATATAACATTAAAGGACAGTTTCGATGCAACGGAAGAAGATATTCAATCTGTCGTAAAACAATTAGATGAGCTTGCTGCCAAATATGCACCTTTAAATATTCATGCATTACGCATAAGTTCATTTTTCCCAACAACAAATGCGATTTATTTCCGTATTGAACCAACTGAACAATTAACAACATTACACCAAGCTCTAGAAGAAAAAGTACCTTTTGGTGAGTCAAAACACGTATTTGTACCACATATTACTATTGCTCAAAAAATGACAGATTCCGAGCACGATGATATCTTTGGGCAATTACGTATGACAGGCGTTGACGAAAAAGATACAATTGATCGCATTCATCTTTTATATCAATTGGAAGACGGCTCGTGGACAACATATGAAACATTCAGATTGACTGGGGCTGAGTAATCTGTATAACGTAAAGATTGTTGAAACAGCAAAAGAACATGAGGATGCGTTTGCAGTCCGCAAGCAAGTTTTTGTTGAAGAGCAAGGTGTGCCGCTTCATCTAGAATGTGATGCTGAGGATGCATCTGCAACGCATTTCATTATGTATGAAGACAATGACCCTGTAGGTGCTGCACGTTTACGAAGTATCGAGGACGATGCTGCAAAAATTGAACGCGTTTGTATTTTACAAGATCAACGTGGCAAAAAACTAGGTGCTTTAATGATGAAGGAAATGGAGAAGCACGCCATTTCAATGAATAAGAAAAAACTAAAACTTCATGCACAAAGCTATGCTATTCCGTTTTATGAAAAGCTTGGCTATACGGTAACATCTCCTGAATTTATGGATGCAGGTATTCCACATCGTGCTATGGAAAAAATAATTTAACAAATAGGTGTTACGAAAATGCTAATGCATATCGTAACACCTTTTTTCTCTACAATGCTTTAAAGGTTGATTTATAAATGAAAATCCATTTAAATCAACCTTTTAGATATATTGCTTTGCATAGTAGATTCATGTTATTTCATCATTTTAGTAATTTTATCTAAATCTAGTGAACTACCATCTTGAATAATAGATTGTACTAATTTATCTTCAAGCTCTTGCGTTATTTGTCTCTTGGACATTTTACTTACGCGTCGTACGATTTTTCTTACTTGTTTTTCATTTGTAAAATCAGCATGTTGAATTTCATTTGCTAATGCGAAGATTTCATCCATTGATACTCCAGTTTTTTGTTCAATAGAGTTAAAGAGTCCGCGATTCATGTTCCCCCTCCTATCAGTTAAAATTAAATTCTCCCACTTTCATTTCGTCTACTAAGACTATGTCAACTAGTGAAGGCTTTAAACTTAATTCAGAAAATGGAGCACTCTGAAGAAAAGCTAAAGCAGAGACTTCTGTTCCTGTCGCTTCGCTCTCGGTACAAAAGAGATATGTTGAAAGAAGTTAATCAAATTATATGCAAGCAGCGCCAACAATGATCAGAAGAATGAAAAGGACAACAATTAAGATAAAAGTTGAGCTATGCCCATGTCCGTAGCCATAGTAACCTCCATGGCCACCGTCATGGTGACCACCATAGTAACCTCCATAATTTCCTCCGTAACAACCATCAGCATATCCTCCATACGAATGTGCACCCCAGCCTTGATATCCCATAAAAATACCCCTCCCTTCTACAACCTATAATATGTTAGGGTTGTAAAAATGGGTGGGGTATTCGTCTAATCAACATTTCCTTTAGGTTTAAATATTAATGCTCCGATAAAGCCAAAAACAACGGCAGCACTGATTCCTGAGCTTGTCACCTCGAACATCCCAGTTAACACACCTACTAGCCCATGTTTTTCCGCTTCAACAATTGCACCATGCGTCAAAGAATTTCCAAAAGATGTAATAGGAACAGTTGCACCGGCACCAGCAAAATTAATGAGCGGTTCATACAAACCCATTCCAGCAAGAATTGCACCCGCTACGACTAGAGTACTCAATGTATGTCCAGGTGTTAATTTACCAAAATCCATTAATAATTGACCTATGGCGCAAATAATGCCTCCTACAAAAAATGCAAACACAAATGTCATAACCATAGATTTTGCCTCATTTCATTGTAATTTCAATCGCATGTGCCGTACATGGAATTGTCTCGCCCTGTTGAAATGAAAGCGGAGACAATAATGCTCCTGTCGCCACAAGAAGTACTCGTTTATAAGTACCTGCTCGCATCTGTTGGATCACATAACTAAAAAAAACTGCTGCCGAACAGCCTGCACCACTTGCACCAGATTGGAACGTTTCATCCTGTCCATAAAACTCAGCACCTGCATCACGTAAAGGTTTTAATTCTTCGCTCTTTATGCCACTTTCAACAAACATTCCTTTTAGAAGTTTTATGCCAAGTTGGCCTAAATCACCTGTTAAAATTAAATCATAATGGTAAATTTTTTGATTGCGCTGCTCTAAATGTGATTGAATTGTTTGAAAAGCTGCTGGTGCCATCGCTGCACCCATGTGAAAAGGGTCATCCATACCATAATCAACCGATTTTCCAATAGTTGCTGCTTCAATAGAAGGGTATTCCTCATGATGTTTACCAACAAGAGCATAACCAGCAGCCGTTACCGTCCATTGAGCAGTTTGAGGCTTTTGTGAGCCATAATTGATTGGATAGCGGAATTGTCGTTCAACCGCATTGTGTTGACTAGATGCACCAGCTAGCGCTAAATTGGAAGCACCTACTTCTGTTAACAGGCTCGCAACAATTACGGAAGATATAGAGGTAGCACACGCTGAGAATAATCCGATAAAAGGAATGTCTAAGTCTCTGGCCGCAAAATTGGTTGGTGTCATTTGGTTAACCAAATCGCCGCCCATAAAGTAATCAATGTCCTTATTTTTCACGCCCGCTTTTTTCATAGCAAATTCACAGGCCTCTTCAACCATTTTTCGATGACCTTGTTCATTCGTTTTCATTTGCCAACGTTCATCATCATAGGTCGCATCAAAATGTTGACTAAATATACTACGTTTCTCTAGTGGGCCTGCTACCACACCACCTGCTATTAAGGACGGCTTCGATTGAAAGACAATTACCATGAAACCACTCCTAGTGTTACAAGAATGAATTTAATAAGTGCAATAAAAAAGGCGGAGACAACGCCAAATAATACAACTGACCCTGCTAATTTAAATAAATTTCCTCCAACACCGAGTACTAATCCTTCAGATCTATGCTCAATGGCAGCAGAAATTACAGCATTACCAAACCCTGTAACAGGGACAGCTGATCCAGCTCCAGCAAATTGACCAATTTTTTTATATAAGCCAAACCCAGTTAAAATCATGGCGAAAAATATCATTGTTGCAACTGTTGGATTTCCGACTGTCGCTTCGGTAAAATCAAAGAAAGTCATATAAAAAAGGGATACGGCCTGCCCAATTGTACAAATAAGTCCACCTACTAGAAATGCCTTAGCAACATTCTTAAAATAGGGCGGATTAGGCGTGACATTTTGTTCTAATTGTTTGTATTGTTCTTTTTCCACTACGTTTCCTCCTTTGCAAGCTTTTTCAATTTCTTAATTTTATCTTTCAGTTTATTATCTTCAACTTGTTCCTTTTTTATTTTATTGGCTTCATAAAATATTTTATAATCAGCTGAGACAAAAACATCTTTGTTTGGATATTTTTCATCAAATTTCTTTTGCAACTTTTTCTCTAATTTAGCCTTTTTCCACTTATCCCATTGTTTAATTTGCACTGCCACAAGCATACTATTGTCATATTGAATAACCGTTGTTTTGTCTACAAAGTCCTGTTCTTTTAAAATGGCTTCAACTTCCTTTTCATTTTCCGGTGAACCGTAGACAATAAATTTTTCTTTTTCACCGCAACCACTTAAGAGCGATAAACTGACTAATAGAGGTAACATCATTCCTAATAGCTTCAAGCTTTTACCCTCCTTTTCTTTAAAGTTTCTCCATACATAAAAAAACTATTCATTTAACTATATATACGAAAGCCCGAGTCCATTTTTCATAAGCACATATTGTAGAAGTAGTAACAAGGAAAGGAGGTGACAATATGGGTTGTGGCAAGCCAACAAATCCTATTGGACCAATCCATTCAGCAGGCTGCGTTTGTGACGTAGTACGCGCCATCTTAGACATTCAGAATCAAGCGGTGAGAGATGAATGTCAACCATGTACAGCTAACTGTTTCTTAGAACCACTTGGAGGCATTGTAAGTCCTTCACGCTCTTATGCAGATACACGTGTATTCATGTTGATTACAAAAGACGGTACTCCTTTTAAAGCATTTTTCAGTTCACCAACAGCAGATCCATGTATATGTACATCAGTATTTTTCCGTGTAGAAGATATGTTCGATGAGTGCTGCGCTACTTTGCGTGTTTTAGAGCCTTTATGTTCATTTGACTCCAGTGAAAGTACAGTCGATCTATTAAGTCGAGATGGCTGCTGTGTCAACATGAAAAAAATATGTAAAGTTGATGATTGGAATTCAACTGAAAGCTGTATCACTGTAGATTTATCATGCTTCTGCGCTGTACAATGTATTGCTGATGTTGACTTAGGGATTTGTGAATAATCTTTTCTCCTTTGACACACTACACATAAAAAAAGTGTACAGCATCCTCTGCTGTACACTTTTTTCATAAGGTAGGTAATTGGTTACCTCGCCATAATATTTGTTCTATGTCTTCAAAATAGATAATCTCTTGTGTCTTCAATTCGAAAGAAGTAAGCATCAATGAATCGGTCTGTACATCAGATGCACTACCGCGTAATTTTCTACCATCCTTCAAACATATAACTAATGGTTGATAGGCTTTTTGCCGAAACGGCTTTTCTAAAAATTGAAGTTGCTTTAGTAAATACGGATCTATTTGTACCTTTTCAACCACTTCTTCGTTTTCTTCAATAGTTTGTTCATTAAAATAGCCGTTCTTACTATACACTGACGTACTTTCATCCAAATCAAGTTCATGTAGCACCTTAGAAATATTTAGAAAATATGATGGTGACTTTATAAACAAGCGTGGCTCTTGACCCAAATTACTCACTTCCCTTTTTTTCATACAATATGCAAAAGGAAGAAATTTGGTTCTCAGGCTATTTGACTTAAGAACACTGTCGCCAAACCTAAGTAAATTAAAATACTTGTAATATCATTTAATGTTGTAATAAATGGACCTGAAGCGACAGCTGGATCAATTTTCATGCGATGCATAAGCAGTGGAATAAAAGAACCTGCAAGTGTTGCTACTAAAATCGAACCGCAAAGTGCTGCTCCTACTAACATTCCAAGAATAAGCTCTTGTTTCCAAATATAGATGATGCCAATCACAATCATTCCACAAACAAGTCCAGACATTAAACCTGTACCTGCTTCGCGTAGTAGTAATTTTAGCTTGCTATGGTCTTCGACATCGCCTGTCGCAATTCCTCGAATTGCTACCGCTAGTGCCTGTGTTCCACTATTTCCAGAAGTACCTGAAATGAGAGGAATAAACACTGCTAGTAACGCAACATGTTGTAAAGTTGCCTCAAAATGTCCTATCAAATTTGCTGTCAACATCCCTAAAAATAATAATATGACAAGCCAAGGTAAACGCTTTTTAGCCGCTTGGAATGAAGTTGTATCAAATTTATCCATATCGGAAATACCCGCTAATTTAGAGTAATCCTCCGAGGCTTCCTCATCAATAACGTCGATAATATCGTCGACTGTAATAATCCCTAGTAATTCTCCCTTATCGTCAATAACTGGTGTCGCTAAGAAGTTGTAGTCCTTCATAATTTGAGCAACCTCTTCTTGGTCATCCCCTACGTGCACCATCACAACACGTTCATTCATAATCGAACGTATAAGGGTATCTTCATCAGCAATAATTAAATCACGAAGCGTAATAACGCCTGTTAATCGATGTGCTTCATCAACGACAAAAATATAATAAATGGTTTCGGCATCTGGAGCTTCTTTCCGTAAAATCGCCATTGCTGAACGCACAGTAGAATTTTCTGGTATCGCTACATATTCAGTCGTCATGATAGAACCAGCTGTACCTTCGTCATAGCTTAATAACTCATTAATCTCTTCAGCTGCTTCCTCATCCATCATGCCTAAATAGCTTTCACGTTGTTTCGTATCTAACTCATTTAAAACGTCTGCTGCATCATCTGCATACATATGAGAAAGCATTTCTGCACCATATGACGGATCCATCTCAGCTAGATACGCTGTGTATTCATCATCATCTATTTCGATTGCCTCAAAAATATCAGCCATTTCCGTCGGAGACAAGAACGAATAGATGATCTTCCTTATATCAGGCTCCACCTTCTCATAAAACGTTGCCTGATCATATGGATGAAGCTCTAAAAACTCATCGCGGAATGCGTTAATATCATGTGCTTCGAGCATTTCTCGCAAACGTGCTTCGTCGAATTGCACATCATTCTTTTCATTTCTTTCCTCTATCATGCTTGTCCCCTCCTTCCGAGCAATCAATTATGCCTCGGCATAATTGCGTCCGGAATCAGCTTTGTGCTTAGGCCTGCACGAGGGCCAACACGATGTCGGTCATTTCGGTAATGCCACAGGACGTGGCGTTTTTTACCGAGGGCCAACACGATGTAGGTCATTTCGGTAATGCCACAGGACGTGGCGCTTTTACCGATGCAGGTCAGTTAGCCGTTATCGCATGGATGCGATGATTTTAGGCTAACATCCTCTAAGCACTCCTTGCCGATTCAGTGACACTCGCCGGAGGCTTTAAATTATTTCAGCGGGTGTTTGACCAACCGCCAAAAAGTAAATTCATTTGTACCTGTCGCTTTGCTTTCTGTACAGAAAACATTTGCCTGAAATAAGTTAAATCATTGATACGGGCAATGCCGTAAATCTACCTTATATATAATAGTGTGTATTGTGCCTTTTCTGCAAACCCTTTTTTTACTACTTAGAAACCTACATCATTACCACTATCTAATTGGATAAATCTGCAGATGAATATTTCTATTTTCCACCTTTGCTGAATAAAAATGGCTCATCAACAAAAGTTGGAAATGAAATTTATTATACGCCTAAAAAAACCGCTACTTTACTATACCCTACAATCACTTTCTTTTCTGTTAACATGCTGTTAAGAAAAACTTATTACTTTACATAGAAAATAAAATGATAAAGAGATGCCCGTTTGTGCGAACATCTCCTTAAATTTATAACATGATTCAGTAATAGTTTTCACTCTTAGTGAACTAATGACTGTTTAAATAGTCTCGAACTTCAAACTAAGGAGTCATTCAATAATCGTTGCATATCTATGTTTAAGTTACTTGTGAATTGTAAACTCTCACCTGTCAAAGGATGAAGCATCTTTAAGGACACACAGTGTAAGGCTTGTCTATTTATATGCTCGCGACTTCCACCATAAAGTTCATCTCCAACAAGTGGATGTCCCACATAGGCCATATGCACACGGATTTGATGTGTACGCCCTGTGTGTAACTTTAGTTGTATATGTGTCATCGGTTCATCATGTAAATAAAAGCGCCTTAAAATTGTCACATCTGTATGCGCAAATTGACCATCCTCACGCACCTCTCGCTCAATGATACTCGTCTCCTTGCGTCCAATAGGAGCTATGATTGATTGTACTTCTTGTGCCACATGTCCATGTACAATTGCTTCATATTGTCGAGAAATCTCTCCACTGCGCTGTGCAAGTCCCGTTAAATGATGAATATGAGCATGTTTGGCAATGCATAGCAAGCCAGAAGTATCACGGTCAAGTCTCGTTACGATATGAGCAGTTGATGCTAGACCTTGCTGCTGAAAATGACCACAAACTAGATTAGCTACGCTATGCGTTGGATGCTCACGCGAAGGAATCGTACTCTGATGTGCAGGCTTCTTAAGCACTAAAATAGCTTCGTCTTCATAAATAATAGAAAGTTCACCATGTTCAACAGCGAGGCCTTCACTTTTTTCTTCAGGAGGGAATTTAACTTCAACTCGATCCCCAACGTGAAGAGGATGTCGAACATTGCGTTCAACATCATTCACTGTTAGTAATCCTCCATCAAATTTAATGGCTGTTAAAGCTCGCTTGGAGATGCGCCATTCAGTTAAGGCCTCCCTTAGTAGTTGGCCTTCCTTTTCCGCTATAAAATGCAGTGTAAACCTTGTATCCATTTTACTCATTTGCCACGAATGATTCATGTACTCGTTCCCAGAATGGGAATGGACGGAAACGTGCAAAACGGACTCTTTCAGTTGCTACATTAAAAGCAATCGACTTCACATCGCCTTGCGTGACTTGTAAATGATCAACTGTCATATTAAAGTTTTGCTCATTTACTGGACGTAATACACAGTGATGGTGTGCTGGTAAAATGAGTGGTGAACCAACTGTACGGAAGACACGGTTATTGATAGATGCTATCTCAGTGATTTGGAGTGCTGCTAAAGTCGGGTGAATAATTGCTCCACCGAGGGCTTTATTATAAGCTGTACTACCAGAAGGAGTTGACACACAAAGACCGTCTCCACGGAAACGTTCAAACTGATTACCATTTAACTCTACATCCATAACAAGCGTGACATCTGGTGATTTCACAGTTGCTTCATTTAACGCTAAATACGTATTGGATTCCGCATTATGATGCTCCACTTTTACCGATAGTAGTGGATACTCCACAACGTTAAAGTCCTTTTTAGCAATGGACAAAACAAGCTTTTCTAATTCAGATGGTTTCCAATCCGCATAAAATCCTAAATGTCCCGTATGGATACCTACGAAAGCAACCTGATCTAGCAAATGAGAATATCGATGAAAGGCATGTAGTAAAGTGCCATCTCCTCCAATAGAGATTACGATTTCAGGAGCCTCTTCATCATAAGTTAATCCAAAATCTTGCAAATACGTTCTAGCTAGCTCCATTAATTCGTTCGACTGTGCATCTCTACGTGATTGAATGGAAAATTTCATTGTGTGTCACGCTCCTTCTCCGATAATAAATTAGGATTCGATGCTTCTTTATATTCACTAAAATAGGCCTGTGCTTCTTGAATCTCACTACGAATGGACGACATTTCCTCATCCAATCGGAAGGCGGCCTCCGCGGCACTTTGAAGGCGATTTTTTATTTCTTCGGGAAACATGCCTTTATATTTATAATTTAAAGAATGCTCAATTGATGCCCAGAAATTCATGGCTAGTGTTCTTATTTGAATTTCAGCTAATACCACTTTTTTCCCCTGTATCGTCTCTACAGGATATTCGACAATCATATGATACGAGCGGTATCCACTTGGCTTATTATGTGTAATATAATCACGCTCTTCCACTACACGCATATCTTTACGTTGACGTATTAGCTCCGTAACTGTGGAAATATCATCTACAAATTGACACATAATACGTAAGCCTGCGATATCTCCTAGCTCATCACCTAGTCGTTTAGAAGGCTCAAAGGCAAGCCCTTTTTCTAATGATTTATCGTATATACTTGCTAAAGGCTTTACACGTCCAGTCACAAATTCAATTGGCGAATTTGCATTAACAATACCAAACTGTGAACGCATACCTTTTAATTTTACTTTTAACTCATCTACTGCTTGTTTATAAGGACTTAAAAATATTTCCCATTGTCCCATCGCAAAAACCTCCCGACATTCGGTATCGAACAAAACCAACACCGTCTGTTCGTTTTGTCTTTTTATTCAGCAAGAATTGCCTTGAAGTGTTGTTCCACCATTTGGACAAATTCCGCCCCATAATTGTAATTTCCTTCAATATTATACACGAGCATTTCCAGTTCATCGTAAAAATTTGTAAGCTCAATAACTTCTTCACCTAGTTGTAGCTTTGGATTTTGCTTTTTTTGTAAAATATGTACAAGTTGCTCCCAACTACTCGGTGGAAAACGCAAGTAATGATAATTGTCTCCTGCATCAAGTAAATAAATAAACGCAAAGTCATCAGAATCTGCAATTAATTGTGCAGCAGGTTTTAACTGTAAATTTACTTCAATGTCGTTTAAACTAAAATGAAGTTGCTCGTTTTCAAAATTCAATGTTTCTATTGTATAAATTTTACGCACATGCGGTTCCCCTTTTCGTCTTACTCTTCCTCTTATTTTATCATAGAGGGTAAATAGTTGCAGTGTGTAAATACTAAATCGACGAAATCAATTATGCCTCTGCATAATTGCGTCTGTATTCGGCTTTGTGCTTGCGTCAAAGAACTCCTTTTGCTGCACGATGTAACACATTTTTGGTGACACAGACATTATCTAAGATTAAATATTCGGAAATAACAACCTAATTTCCCATCTAAAGCGTAAAAAAATTAAAACAAACAGGTGAGTATATGGCACAACAACTTGAAATAGAATTTAAAAATCTCTTAACAAAACAACAATACGAACATTTATTGCAAGAATTCAATATTCCCGAAAATGCTATTCATCGTCAAACAAATCATTATTTCGACACACCTTCTCAAGCTATTCGGAAACGACAAAGTGGGCTTCGTATTAGACAAATCGACAAATATTTTGAATGTACTTTAAAAGAAAAAAATGCAGAGCATGCTCATTTAGAGACAACTGACGAATTAACTGCTGAGCAAGCTAAGAAAATGCTTGCTGGAGAAGGATTCTATGCCCAAGAAGTAGCAAAAAGACTAGCTCTCTTCAACATTCCTTTTAAAAAATTAGCAGTATTTGGTTCACTTACAACTGATCGTGTCGAAATTCCTTATAGGGATGGCCTTCTAGTATTCGATCATTCTTTCTATTTGCAGTGCGACGATTATGAGGTAGAATATGAATCAAAAGATGCAATAAAAGGAAATGCAATCTTCGACGAATTTCTACAGCAATATGGTATTGAAAAACGGGCTACAGATAAAAAGATCGCACGTTTCATGAAAGCATTACAAATGAATAATTAACAGTAGCTTAACTAGTATACAAGAAAGGGTGACAACTCCTTGGATATCCAATCACTTAGAACTTTACTTGACATTCAAGCATTACAAACACTAGGATCTTCAGAAAATTCATCGTCAAACAATCTTACAGACAGCAATTCTATGTTTTCGGATATGATTAGCGAATTGCTTGGCGACTCAACTACTACTAACAATGCAAAATTATCTAGTTTACTCGGGGGTGTATCAAGCGCTTCGTCATTGATGAACCAGTTTAGTAGTTTAAATGGGTTATCTGAAAACATGCAAAATAGTGCGTATCAATCATTACTTTATAATGGTTCTAACGGCGTCTTTATACCTTCTGCTGTACAGGCGGCATTAGCAAATACACAATCTAGTACAAAACTCGACTCCTATGTTTCGGATAATGTAATTGGTTCAACAGCGTATGCCAATTCATTAGCAGGTGCGAACCAATACGCTTCGATTATTCAAAAGGCAGCATCTACATATAATGTACCTGAGAAACTCATCGCTGCAGTGATTAAGCAAGAGTCTAATTTTAATTCAACTGTGGTAAGTCATGCAGGAGCACAAGGATTAATGCAATTAATGCCAAAAACAGCGCAACATTTAGGGGTTACAAACGCCTTTGATCCTGAGCAAAATATTATGGCAGGGGCTAAATATTTGCGCCAATTGCTAGATAAATTTGATAATGATCCTACATTAGCGTTAGCTGCTTATAACGCAGGATCTTCACGCGTTACAAAGTATGGTGGCATTCCTCCTTTTAAAGAAACACAGAACTATGTCAAAAAAGTGATGAATTACTACACAGTTTAACTTCTTTCGGCAAATTTCACCCACGTGGTGAAATTTGTGCTTTTTTAGCGAAAAACATTTCGGAAGAGCGGTTTATTTGTGTTAACGAAAAGACGTTGATAGAATAAAGGTAGTCACAAGAAATTCACATTTGTAAAGATGACCAAGTATAAAAATATACTTTACGATATAAAGAATTAAAGGGGCATTTAACTTATGAGTCGAAAATACACTGTTCCTTATGAGGAGCTGGGAGCTGAAAAGCTTTCAGAGCTAATCCATGCGTTCTATAATAGAGTTGCTCAGCATCCTGATCTTATTCCAATCTTTCCGAAAGATTTGACAGAAACAGCCCGCAAGCAAATTCAATTTCAAACACAGTATTTAGGTGGACCAAATCTTTTTACTGAAGAGCATGGACATCCAATGATGCGTGCACGCCATATGAATTTTCCGATTACACCTGATCGTGCTCAAGCTTGGCTTGAATGTATGTCTGAAGCGATGGATGAAGTTGGGTTAGAAGGAAAGTTCCGCGAAACTTATTATCAACGTTTAGTATTAACAGCTCATCACATGATTAATACACCAAATGACGATGAGGGGGAATTGTTACGTGAATAATATTCAACTGTTACAAGAGCCAACTCTTGAGTTTTCTACTGTTAATAAGCCTATTGAATTGTATATTTTCGTAGATCCACTTTGTCCAGAAGCTTTGAATATGCAAGCCATTCTTCGTAGGTTACAGCTAGAGTACAACCATTACTTTACATGGCGCCTTGTACTAAGCACGGAGCTTGCCTCTTTGAATTGTTTAAGTAAGCGTGTAAAGGGTTGTGTATCAGGTATTGAGCTCGACATTAATCACCCTGTTTTACCATCTATCGCTATTAAAGCAGCAGAGTTACAGGGCAAACGTGCAGGAGCACGCTATTTGTTGAAACTACAAGAATATGTATTATTAAACAGGCAAGATGTCAATTCTTATGCTACGCTGTTAAAAATTGCTGAAGATGTTCAATTAGACATGAATGAATTTTCTGCAGACTTTGGTTCAAAGGAAGCAGCACGCGCCTTCCAAAGCGATTTATATATTAAACATGAAATGGAAGTTGATGAAGTACCTAGTATTGTATTTTTCAATGAATGTATTGAAGATGAGGGTCTTAAAGTTAGTGGTAGTTATTCCTATGAAGTTTATGAACATATTTTACAAGAGATGATGGATGAGCAGCTTGTGCGCCAACCACTACCAACAATGGAAGAGTTATTCACGAGATTCCATACACTTTCAACAAATGAAGTAGCTTTTATCTACTCATTATCAGAACAAACAGCTGAACGCGAATTAAAGAAGCGTATGCTACAACAAAAGATTGAACGAATTCAGACAAATCACGTTACACTGTGGCGTATTAAATAATGCAATTATACTATTATTCTATAGAATAGGGACTTGTCCAAGTTGCCCCTAAAAACAAAAGCAAGTGAAGAAAACTTCACTTGCTTTTGTTTGTCTTTTTAGCCCCATCGTTAACTTTCTCTCGGATTAAACAAACTTACTGTAAATAAATGCACAACCTCATCTATCATCTCATCAATATCCGGATTAATTTGCTCATTTAAATATGGTAATGTCAATTGGAAAACTAAAATTGACGACAGCAAAGAATAGAAAAAATTAGCTGTATATTTAAAGTTCCCTTTTGGAATTTTTCCTTGCTCATGTAACTTAATTAAATAATTCTCTAAATGGTGCAATAACTTATTTGGGTATTCAAAAAACATTTTTTCAAATTCTTTATCTTGTTGAATCTCACGCATAAGCACCGATACGAAAAACATATACATTTCTTAAAAAATGTAGACATCTCTACTGTGACACAACTTATATCTTCCGACTTTCGTATTTGTGTCTTCCTTATTCTCCGAGTCTGGTTTCGCAAAAAGCTACTGCCATTTTGTATGACTCTCCAAAGGCTTAAATTCCGCAGTATCGTTGCGTACACATCTAAGGTTTAGTGTCAGTTAAATTCCTTAGATTGAATAATTTGCCAAATTAATGCTTGCGTTCAAATCTCTATCCAACTTTAATCCGCAAGAGCAGATAAATAATCTGTCTTTCAGTTTCAAATTGGATTTGATTTGTCCACAACTAGAACAAGTTTTTGATGATGGAAACCATCTGTCGGCTTCAATAAATTCAATTCCGTATTTTTGACATTTGTATTGTATTTGCCGTTTAAATTCATATAGCTTTTGCCCAGCTACCGCCTTCGCCAGATGTTTATTTTTCATCATACCTTTTACATGTAAATGTTCCATTACAATACGAGATGGTTTGGTTTTCACAATCTCATTAGAACACTGATGTAAATGATTTGTTCGGATGTCGTTAAGTCGCTTATATAAATTACGGATTGCAGTGTTTTGTTTTTGAATATTTTTCATATTCTTTAAAGGTGTTTTATAGATTGGCTTTCGGTTTTTAGTATACTCTTTCGTGTTGGCTTCGAGCTTACGAGCTTGTTTTCGTTGTTCTCGTTTCAACTTTTGCTCTAATCGTTTGACTTCTTTTGTTTTGTTGATGTTCTTTTTGAACTTGCCATCAGAACAAACTGCCAATTTATTGATACCTACATCAATTCCTAAACTTTCGCCTGTCAAATCATATTGCTCAAATTCTTGCTCATATCCGATTGATAAGAACCAATTTCGTCCGTCAAATGAAATGCGTGGATTTGAATATTTCTGACCTTTTTTAAGCTTAGGAAGCGCTTTGCATGTTTTTACACTGCCAATCTTTTCACCTCTAAAACCTTCATTTGTTCGTTTTAAACTTTCGTAATTTACATAAAAACTAACTTTACTTCTTCGTCTGCTTTTGAATCTTGGCTTTTCAGTCAAGCCTTCGAACCAACGCTTTCTAGCAATATCGGCATCTTTCACCGCCTGTTTCATCACATTGCTTCCGACTTCCTTTAGCCATTTATGCGTCGTTGGTTTCAGTTCATTATTGATTTTCTTACGAATTTCGCTCTCTTTGACTGTACGCTTCTCGACGTTATAAATACGTTCGCTTTCAGCCAAGAAATAATTGTAAGCCCATCTCGCAGTCCCCGCAGACTTCCAAAACAAAACCACTTGTTCTTTAGTTGGTTTTAGTCTTATCTTTATCGCCAGGATCATTGTTTTTCACCTCGTCAATCAATCGTTTAATTTTCTTTGACCGTTGACCGTAAAATCTATTGGCAAAAACCGTGACAATAAGTTACAACATTTACACCAACACGTTTAGCAAATTCCCCAATGGACATTAATTCCATGCGTACCACCTCTCTGTCACTATGATAAATTACATTACCCTATTCAGAGAGGTTGTTAACATTTTTATAGTTGTATATATTTTTCTTGTTCACACGAAGGCGCAACCCTTCATGCAGTCTTTCTCTCACGAGTAGACCTCTTATGCTTTCACATAAGCGCAGACTATATCTTCATCTTATCTTTTAATAAGAGCCACATTTTTCTTCCGCCATTCGCTTGCGGTTTTACTCTCCCTCAAGGAGATAGTCGTTGAACGTCTTCCTTGTCTCATTAAGAGATTTAGGAGTTCGCTGCTAAACATCCATTGCCAAAGCACTTAGCGCTACCGTTTTCCGTTGTCACGATTACCTTTACGGACACTGAGTAATTTTTTTCAGCTTATGCCATCCTTGTTGTTTTTTCTGCTTTCGCACCGTTACGTCTGCCGTTTCCAGCTCCGCTTTGGTCACAAGGCTTTAGGAGTTAAAAGCAATTAACGCGGAGTTCGCACCAATCGCTTGATACGAAGGGTATTCTGTTATAAATTTATGCTTCTATACAGTTTTGTATAGTTTTGTCTAAATTTGTTGTAACAGTTTAGTTACCCAAATAGTTTCCTTGACAGGAATGTTTTCTTCAAAATAAGCTTGCGCCAAGATTTTAAGATCATGCTCTATATCACCTGTAAACGCCTTTTCTATTTTAGGAAAATAATCTCTGTCTGTTTTATGTGAAATAACACTCTCACGAAACAAATTCTCTTTATTTCCAAAGTGTCTAAAAAGTGTAATGTGATTCACACCTGCACGTTCAGCGATTTCGCGTGTCGAAGTTCCAGCAAAACCCTTTTCACCAAAAAGCGTCAAAGCAGCATTAAGAATTTTTTCTCTTGTCTTCAATTTTGCCATTATGCCCTCTCTCCTCCTCCGAACATAATTTGCTCAATATTATATCGGAATTAGAAAGTGATAGCAATCAGTTGCATTCAATTAACGTTCCACTTCAAAGTTTCGTTCTCTTATATATTTCTTCATTCTTCTTGCATTTATGCCATTCAAATATGCAAAAACAGCACCAATTAACATGACAATTGCTCCAAACCTAAAAACTGCTTTATATGCTAAGGAAATATGGTCCTTAATTATTTTTTCTATAGCTGGATAAAGACTTATTATTTCCTCTCTTTCAATGGCAAAGCTCTTCTTAATTTCAGCATGTGCGTTATCTGGTGAAGATTTTAATAGTTTTTCCTCTTCGTCAGTTAGCTTATGTAAAACATCCTGTAGTGACGATTTATTTGCTGTTAACTCATTTTTCTCTTTATAATTTTCAAATTGAAGCTTTAGCTTTTCCTTCGTATTATCACTAAGTTTACTTATCTCAATCTTTTCGATCATTTCCTTTTTTGCCGTTATCATTTCGTTCTGCATCATATGCTGTAGCATCACTACTAAAATTGCCACGCCAACCGCAGCACCAATTACTCGGCTTACTTGAAATAACCCTGATGCAATCCCAGCCTTTTCTTCTGGAACCTGCAAAATAAGCGCTATTGATAATGGGCTAAAAATTAAACCAGATCCTAAACCGACAATCATTAAAACTCCGACAATAGCCCAAACCGACTGATCTGGTGAAATAAAACCTAACAAGTAAGTTCCTATACTAAATAGTACATAACCAATGACACCAAACCATAATGTCCCCCATTTATTCGCTTTAGCTGCAAGAGGTGTAATGAGCATTGTCGCTATAGAAGATGAGCTAAGAATTAACCCCGCCTGTATCTGAGAAATTCCTTTTACTGTTGTTAAATAAAATGCCATTAAAAAGTAGACACACATCATACCGATCCCTAAACATAACAATGCGATATTCCCACTTGCAAATTGATAGTTTTTAAACAACTGAACTGGAAGCATTGGGTCTTTATTTTTTGATTCAATCATTACAAAAAATAGTAAGCCTATTACACTGCAAATTAGACAACTAAGAACAAGTGGTGATGACCATCCAACTTCCTTCACTTGTAAAAGCCCATATATGAGTGCAAACAATGAAATACTAATTGTAATCATACCCATCCAGTCGATCTTCTTAGAAGCAGTAGGATCATACGATTCATGTACAAAAGTATAAATTAAGGTTACTGCTATAATCCCTATTGGTAAATTAATATAAAATATCCACTGCCATGCAAAATACTCTGAGATTACTCCTCCAATTGTCGGTCCCAATGCTGTCGATATCCCTGCCATAATTCCAAATAGCGCCGTTACAATACCAACCTTTTCATTCGGAGTATGAACAAGTACTAAAGGAACACATACTGGAACAATCATTGCTGCAGCCAAACCTTGAATCGCACGAAATAAGATTAATAATTCAATAGATTGCGATATTCCACAAAGAACTGACGCAACTACAAACAAAATAAGCCCTATTTGAAATATTTTCTTCCTACCAAATTGATCTGCAAATCTAACCGCCGTTAACAAAACAACACCAAATGCAATGTTGTAGCTATCGACAACCCATGATATTTGATCAATTGTAGATTCATAGTATGCCGTAATTTTTGGCAAAGATACATTCACAATTGTAGTATCCAATAAAGCCATAAAAAAACCTAGAGCCGCAGCAATTACCGGCATCATATAACTTTGTTTACCTTTCATTTTCTAGCCTCTTTTCATAAAATGTAATCGTTTGATTGCATTATAAAGAAAAAATAAAATGAATGCAACCAGTTGCATTCATTTTATTTTAGATTAGGCTCTATATATTTATCGGAATGTTCTAGTGATTTATCGGAACATATTAGTAATTTGTCGGAACGTTTCAGCGATTTATCGGAACGTTTTTAAGTTTTATCGGAATACTTCGTTGTTTGATCGAGATTTATGACAAAATAAAAGAAGCGCCACTATCCTCGACAGATAGTGACGCCTCTTTTTCACAAAGGGGATGGGAGAAATGTTCACGTTCAAACAAAGGGGTGTATGTTTGTTTTGTGATTTATTTCACATGAATCACTTTATCATGGAATAGTAAATATAGCAATAAACCCAATGGTAGATTCACAAATTTGTCAAATAGAAAGCGATTACAAACAGTATTTTTTCAAGATACCCACTTTTAAACATTTAGAAATCAAAAAAAATCATTATTCTTTAAATTTTATCATTCAACTCATCATAGAAAAAAGGCTGTAGTGACATCCCTACAGCCCTCCGAATTAATTATTCAACAATAATTTTTCTAACTCATTTAAACGTTCTTCAAATACTTTACATGCATCATCAATCGGTTTAGCAACGTTCATATCAACACCTGCTGACTTTAATACCTCAATTGGGAAATCAGAACAACCTGCTTTTAAGAAGTTATTAATATAACGTTCTACAGCTGGTGTACCCTCTTCTAAAATCTGTTTACTTAATGCTGTTGCAGCTGATTTACCTGTAGCATATTGATACACATAGTAATTATAGTAGAAGTGTGGAATACGAGCCCACTCTAAGCCGATTTCCTCATCTACAACAATATCCTCACCGAAGTATTGTTTATTTAAATTATAGTAAACCTCTGTTAAACGATCTGCTGTTAAAGATTCACCATTCTTATCCATTTGGTGGATTAGGTGCTCAAATTCAGCAAACATTGTTTGTCTGAACACAGTACTTCTGAAACCGTCTAGCCAATGATTTAATAAATAAATTTTCTGTTGTGGGTCTTCAATTGTTTTCAGTAAATAATCATTTAACAGTTCTTCATTACATGTCGAAGCTACTTCAGCCACAAAAATAGAATAATCACCATAAACAAACGGCTGATTTTTACGTGAATAATAACTGTGTACACTATGACCAAATTCATGAGCTAGAGTAAACAGATTATTAACATTGTCCTGCCAGTTCATTAAAATGTATGGATTTGTTCCATAAGCGCCTGAAGAGTACGCACCACTGCGTTTTCCTTTGTTTTCTAAGACATCGACCCAACGGTTATCCAGACCACTTTGAACAATACCTTGATATTCCTCACCTAGTGGCGCTAAAGCCTTTACTAAAATATCCTTCGCTTCGTCGTAAGTGATTTTCATATCGACTTCCTTAACAAGTGGGGCAAATAAATCCCACATATGCAGTTCGTCCACACCTAAAAGTTTCTTACGTAATGCAATATAGCGCTGCATAGCTGGTAAATGCTTATGGATTGTTTCTACCAATTGATCATAAACACTTTCTGGAATGAAGTTGTTAGACATTGCTGCATGGCGTGCGGAATCATAATTACGGATACGTGCGCTGACATTATGCTTTTTAACATTGCCAGTTAATGTAGACGAAAACGTATTTTTAAAGTTACCGTAAGATTCATACATCGCTTTAAAGGCATTTTCACGAACAGTGCGATCTTTACTTTCTAAAAACTTAATATAGTTACCGTGTGTTAGTTGCACTTCTTCTCCGTCTTCATTTTTCACTTTAGGGAAGACCATATCAGCGTTGTTTAACATACTAAATGTATTGGAAGCGGTACCTGTAACTTCAGACATTTGTGCAAGCAATGCTTCCTGTTCTGCTGGTAATACGTGCGGACGTGCCATTGTTATTTCTTTTAAAGATTGCTTATACAGTTGTAAGTCTTTGTTTTCTGCTAAGTAACCTTCTATTGTTTCTTCACTCAATGATAAAATCTCTGGTGTTAAAAACGATAGGGCAGCTGAGATACTAGTCGCTAATGTTTGAATACGACTATTCATATCCTGGTAGAAGCTATTTGTCGTGTCTTGGTCATAACGCATATGAGCATACGTGTAAAGCTTCATTGTACGTTGATAAATATCATCGTGATAAGTTAGAACTGCTACTAACGCATCTGCACCATTTGTTACAGTACCTGCATAGCTAGACGCCTTTTTAGCAATTTCTGCAACTTCTTTATACTCTTCTTCCCATAGGGCGTCAGTTGCAAATATATCCTCCAAACGCCAAGTTAACTCTTCTGGAACTTCATTTCTTACTAAAACTTGATTACTAGCCATGTGCCAGCCCCCTTTATATGTGAGTTTTTCCTATACTCTCATATTTTCTCAGTATATTGTGGCAATTGCAAATAAATGTGCGTACACCTGCTCACAAATATCCAGAAAACAATCATTCTGATAACTTTTCTCCAGCACCATTCCATAATTTTTGATAGCCTGTACTGCTTGATTTGTAACCTCTACATTTTGTTGGATTAAAAACGATCGAATAGTTCTCTCGTCTAGTTCATGAGGTGATAATTGTAAACGATGGCAAAAATGATGTAAAATCGTTTGCCATTCAATAGAAAACATCGGTATCGCTTCCGCATCTTTTACCGGAACACCTACGTAATCAGGCATAGCGGTTAAAGCAAAACGTAATTCATAACAACTTCGTAAAAATGCATCTTGTACCCCATTTTTACTATGTAATAAACGTTGGTATACGAATTGCTTACAATGCTTTTTATAAAACTGCCAATAAAGATGAAATTCCTCTTTCGTAATTGACTTAGGCTCATAAAAGGGAAAATGTTGCTTGTGAATAGTTAGTTCTTGTACTTTACCTATAAAAGTATGCCCATGAACATGAAGAAGATTCGTCCAATAAATAAATCTCGATGTGTTTGCATCATAGGTCACTAAATAAGCCAAGCCTTGTGCTGTGGCAATTATCACCTTTTGCATAATTGGAGATATAGAAATTTTTTGAATACCTTGTGTAGATTGTTTTTGAGGTGTTTGAAAAAGCCACAATGGCTGTATAGAATTTTTCTCATATCCAGCTGTGCGCATTAGCCACTTTTCATGAGAAATTGTACTACATTGAAATTCAATGGCGATTTGCTTTCGTTCCTTTATCAGAAGCATATCAGGCCGTTGTGAAAGCTTCCGTAAATAAGGCTCCAGCTTTACTGTATGCCCGAGTTTTCTCAGCCATTCAAATAATTGGACTTTCCCTTGTAAATGAAGTTTTGATTCACCCTCTGCAAATAACTGTACACAGCTATCATTAGCAATATGAGCGAAATGAGGAATATTATATTTACCTATCTTTAATTGGACAGGCTGTTGGCATTGAGGACAATAAAATTTCATCTGCCGTCTATATCGTTGTAAAGCTTCCCTTGAATATTGGTATGGGAGAAAAATCTGTTGCTGCTCGTTATAAGCCGTAAGCATAAAATCATCTCCTTTTTGACTAATTGTAAAGGAGTGTTTTTAGAGCAACAAATAAAGAACGGTTTTTTCTTGAAATTTAAAAATTGCTATCTTTTAGATTTTCACTTTCAATCTAGATCCTTTAAATAAAAAGACTGTAAATAAACTTGTTAATCCCCAAGTTTGTCTACAGTCTAAGTCACTGAATCAAGTACTTATTACTTTAAATAAAATATTTTCGTACTGTTTCAAAGCAATTAAATTCCATAATTATTTCGCCATATTCCTCTAAGCGATGGATTGTGAAATTCGATGGTATTAAAAATTCTTTGATAACGGCATTTCTATCGTGATGATTTAGTTCTTCATCTGCGTTCGCGAAGTCAACTACCAAATAGTACCAATTTTCATATTTAAATAATGAGGAATCCACTAATTCATCTGTTATGCGTTTCGCTACAGGGATTATCTCATCAATATCTTTAAATTTATAAACATAAATGTCTGTATCCATAAATAACTCTGACTCATCTAAGTCACCAAATTGAGTTAGTTGACTGAGAAGATCTTCTCCAACGTCCTCGAATGGGGCAAACATTTCTTTGTGTTCATCAAATTGCGAAGAACCATCTAAGGTTTCACCGTCTTTTAAAATATGTGCACGTGTGACAATGATTTCTAAGCCTACTTCAGACGCATTGATATGAATCCAAATAGGACCTTCTACATCAAAGTAATCCTCCGTGTTTACTTCATCAATCATATCCCAAAAAAGTTGTTCACCCTTTGCTCGATTGTACCAAATTTCTTCACGACTATAGCCGCGATCCTCTATATCATTGTACGTAATAAAGAGCTTGAGTGTATTTTCGTTTACACGTTCGATGTCCACTAGACCTCATCTCCCTTCACTGCCATTTGTCGAAAAACAGTTTTGTTTCATTAGTATGCTTTTATTCATTGTTTTTAACCTCATACTCCATTTTTGTTTTTCAACCTTTGACCACACTACAGTAAAACCGTCGAGCAACCGAATCAAAAAATAATTGTCCACAGTTGTCTCTACTTATATTGTATGCTGTTCTGTCATAAAATGAAAAGGATATACACCGTTTCACAGAAGATATTTGAATTATTGAAATTGTAGTAAACTATTAAGTTAAAATCAAGTTTAACATACTTTACGGAAATATATGACTTTTCACTCTTATTTATTATACTTCATATAGAAGGTTTTACTTAAGTAAAACACAAAAAAATAGATGTCACAATATGCTTGTTGCATATGTAACATCTAATACTTATTCTATGCAAAATACGGAGATATTAGTTCACCATGCGCTGTGCTTCTTGTAATTGATAAGCACGAACCTTACGAGGTAGGAAACGACGAATTTCATCCTCGTTGTAGCCAACTTGTAAACGTTTCTCATCTAAAATGATTGGACGACGTAATAAGCCTGGATACTCTTGAATTAACTCATATAAACGTTGTAATGGTAAGCTTTCAACATCAACATTTAATTTCTGGAAAATCTTTGATCGAGTTGAAATAATTTCATCCGTACCATCCTCTGTCATACGCAAAATTTCTTTAATTTCACTAATGCTTAATGGTTCGGAAAATATATTACGTTCTGTATATGGGATTTCATGCTCCTCTAACCATGCTTTCGCTTTTCGGCAAGACGTACAACTTGGTGATGTAAATAAAGTTACTATCATACTGACACATCCTTTCCATTTAATCATTATCTATAAACCAGTGTGTGTGTTAAATTAGAATTAATGTAATGTAATCTACATACCATTATACAGTACTCTGTGATGTTTGAATATAGTTCCAATAAAAAAAAGAATAACCCTATCACACGAAATTTTCTGTCTATTTATATAACTTTTCAAAGTAGTTACTTCTTGGCTTTTCTAATGAACTACTAATAATATTCCCATTCGTAGTGCATTTTAAACACTCATTTCTTAATTGTTCTTGTTCTCATTTAAAAAATTTAAACGAGAATATTGTCAGTTCAGTGTGTACAATATAGACGTATATTTACTAATATTGGTTGCATTTTCAAATAAATAACTCAGCACCATAACGTGTGGTTAATTTCCGTTCCAGCTGGGCGCTTTCCTGACGTGCTGAATGGAGAAAAAAAGCAGCAAAATCAGCATATAATTTTTTTTCGAGAAAGAACACCGCCAAAAGTCTGACTTTACGCACTTGCTTTTCACCGAGCCTTTATAATATAATTTTTTGCAATCAATCAATTATGTCTTTGGTGAGTTCACCTCATCTATACAGATGGAAGACAATTATTGAACTAAAAAAAAACGCTGACGAAGAGTAGTACTTATGCACTTTACACGTTTAGAGAGTCTGTGGTTGCTGCAAACAGATCGTGTAAGCATTTGGAATGGACTTCCGAGTTAGCTTTGTGAACGTCTTAGTTTCCTTACTGGAGTCTATTAGCAAAGCTCGTCCCTTCACGTTACGAAGCAAAGTGGCCTTTTTAGGCAAGCTGGGTGGTACCGCGGATTCAAACATCATTCGTCCCTTCATTAGAAAAACTAATGAGGACGCATGATGTTTTTTATTTTGAATATCAATTATGCCTCGGCTAGTTACTTATGTAACAGACAAACGACTTCTACTGAGGTAACAAATTTCAAGGAGGAATTAACATGACAACTATTTTTTCAGGCGTACAGCCAACAGGTATTGTAACTCTAGGGAATTATTTAGGTGCGTTTAAGCAATTCCCTGCATTACAAGATGAAGGAGATACTGTTTATTGTATCGTCGATCAGCATGCAATTACAGTGGCACAAGATCCAAAGGAATTACGTCAAAATATTCGTAACCTAGCAGCTACGTATATTGCTACTGGCATCGATCCTAAAAAATCTACATTATTTATTCAATCAGAAGTACCAGCTCATGCACAGGCAGGCTGGATGTTACAATGTGTTGCATCGATTGGTGAACTTGAACGTATGACACAATTTAAGGATAAATCTCACGGTAAGGAAAGCGTATCTGCCGCTCTTTTAACATATCCACCACTAATGGCAGCAGACATCCTTTTATATAACACAAACATTGTTCCTGTTGGCGATGACCAAAAGCAACATATTGAGCTGACTCGTGATCTTGCAGAGCGCTTTAACAAACGTTATGGTGACGTTTTAACGATTCCTGAAATTCAACTACCAAAAGCAGGGGCTCGTATCAAATCACTACAAGAACCAACAAAGAAAATGAGTAAATCTGATCCAAATACAAAAGCGACAATCAAGCTTTTAGATTCAGCGAAAGATATTGAGAAAAAAATCAAGTCGGCTGTTACTGACTCTGATGGTATTGTGGCATTTGATGTGGAAAATAAACCTGGTGTTTCTAATTTACTAACAATCGAGTCTGCCATTTCAGGCGTATCTATTGATGATCTTGTAAAAAAATATGAAGGCGTTGGCTATGGTGGTTTCAAACAAGGTGTTGCAGCAGCGGTTATAGATCACCTGACACCAATTCAAGAGAGGTTCTATAATTTGGTAGAATCCTCAGAATTAGATATTATTTTAGATGCAGGTGCTGAAAAGGCAAACGCTATTGCTAGCGCTACATTAAAACGCATGGAAGAAGCAATGGGCCTTGGTCGTGCACGTCGCTAAAAAGAAAAATTTATCGTAGAGATGATTGGAAGAGCTTGGCCAAAAAGAGAGTAATTTAAAAGTTACATCTTAATCTTTGTCATTTAAAGTTTTATCATAACCAAGATCAAGCACAACAGCGCATAACACAACGAATGATCCAATGGCCAGATAAAATGCTGATGTATGTGCCATGAACTTAAAAACCACTAGCCAGGAATATCCGAGTGTCCGATAATTCAAATACAAGATGAGATTCCCTACGGAGAGAATCAACAAGCCGTAGCTCATTAAAAATAAAAAGAGTCGGAACAAGATTAGGGCATCCTTTCTATTTCTTCTTAATTATCATCTATTCACAAAACTATAAAAAAAGACGTCAGCCACGTAAATTTTTATTAAAAGTCAAGTTATAAGCTGAAACTATTTTAAATAGTGAATTCTTATTTAATGTCACACTTTATATGTATAGAAATTAAAAGGATAGAAGAGCTTAAATAAATTCGCTCTATCTATCCTCTTTTTTACCACGAGTCATTCTATTCAACAATCGGGCGCAATTCTAGGGTATAAATTGCGCCCTTTCTTTATAGAGCCATTTAAGGAGTGATGACTTCACCTAAACACTCTTCAATTCCCATTAATTTTTAAATTCACTGGAACTTGTGAAAAAATAAAATGTGTTTAGTTGAATAATAAGGAGTAGAAGGTTATTTTAAATAGATATACAAAAGTGGGATTTTAAATTTCATCACTATATTGAATGAATATCTGAAAGCTAATGTTCAGCTTTACGTATAGGAAGGAGGAGCATAGTTTTGAAATTGATAGGATTAATCATTCTAGGTGGCTTATTTCTTCTTTTATTAAGTTTCATTTACATAATTATTAGTGTAGTGTTGCGAAATAAAAAAGAAAAGTAATTCTGGTTATTTTAATAGATTTGAATTATTTAATGGCTTCGCAAATATTGTGTTTTAAATGTTATGTTGGTTTATGTAAACAGAATTTTACTGCACAATATGAGGAAATTAATAAGTAGGATTATCAACTACTTACTGCGAATACCAAAGAATTTGTGAAGAATCATACTTTAACTCCCATGAAAGAACGTAATAATCTTTCATTTTCTGTGGTGTAGCGATGATATTACGCTACATGGATGGCTAACGGTGCAGGTTAGCTGTGCGAAATGTTCCTAGTTTAAATAGAGGATGGTTACATCTCTCTGGTAAAGGCTAGGCAATTCCTTTTGGAACTGAAGGATTATATCGAAGAAGCAAATGAAGAGGTAACGCTCGGAAGGGTTCTCTCTTAGTCGAATAGCACTTGATTTAGTAAGAATGATGGTGTTATAAGCTCGGCGAAAAGGTGTGAGAAATTACCGTACCAGTTTGGCTGACGAAAGCCTACCTGCGGGGGTGGTGTAAATCATGATGCTTGAGTTGAATGAATATGGTGAGAATGCGAATG
>NZ_LITM01000005.1:574400-608734 GCF_001275675.1 Lysinibacillus sp. FJAT-14745
AGACTAGCTAATATGAAAATCCATGATACGTTACAGGCGTATGAATGCTAACAGGCTTACAGGAAGTACCTAAGTTCCTTCCATAATAGATATAATTCAACATGTTTTATTCAAAGATCTCTAGAATGTTCAGTAAAAAAATATTAGGAGTCCTAAAATGAAAAAGAAAATAAACTATTTAATCTTACTTTTAACTGCCATCTTTATAGTTGGTTGTACTAACGTAAAAGATGTATCGAATACTGATGGGAAAGCTGATTCACAAGAAGTAACTACAAAAAATAGTGAAAAAGAAAAAACTACGACTGAAAAACAAGTAGTAAAGGAAACATCAACACAATCAAAAGATCAACTGTTCAAAGGTTACAAACTAATTAAAGTTGATGGTGGTGATTTGTCTGGACATCGCGAACCTAACGTCGTCGTTGACATTGGTTTTGGGGACCGAGAGTATTGGTCCTTTACGAATGAACACGGGCAAATAGTCCGTGTCATTGCTAACGAAATCGTTCTACAAGATGATCGTACCGAACCTGTCACATCGTCTGGCAGATATTACGCTGATGAAGCAAAAGTTCCTGGTGTCGAAAGAGCAGATTTAGATGAAGGACATATTATTGCAGATTCTCTTGGTGGGGTATCAAATGCTTATAATATTACGCCACAAGATAGTACGCTTAACCGACATGGTGATCAAGCATATATGGAAGACGCTATTCGTAAAGCTGGTGGCGCTACTAATTTTGAAGCAATAATCACATATCCTAATACGGAAACTCAGATTCCTACTCATTACAAGTACACTTACACTTTAAAAGGGAATAAAATTGTAGATGAGTTTGATAACGGCAACCCTGATAAAATAAATAAATCTCTAGGATTAACTGAAAATAAATCAAGTAAATCAAGTAAATCAACTAACTCAAATAAGTCAACAAGTTCTAATAAGTCCAATGCTTTGAATGGCACTGAAGATATTTCTAGTGTTGATACAGATGGCAATGGTCAAGTAACGATTAAAGAAGCAAAAGCAGCAGGTTATAGCATGCCAATAACGAGTGATCACTGGTTATACCCCTATATGAAAGACAATGATAACGACGGTATGGTAGGGGAATAAGCACCTAGAACTCAAGGCAAAGTAAATGAATGAAATAAACGGATGACTTTACAGAAACAATCGGAAGCGATTGTTGAAGAAGCATCGCTGTTCTTATTAAACAAACGGGTAGCTTTAGTGTATAAAGAGACAGCAATAGCTGTCTCTTTATACTACTTGAATGAAACAAAATGGGCCGAAACCCATATTGTTTCATTATCAGCAATATATTATTCAGTTTGAATAAGTCTTTCGACAAGTTCTTGCTTGGATAGTTTCATATACTTTCTATGAAGCGCCCAGTCGGAACGGAAATCAACCTCTCGTTTTGCAGAAGAGACTTGGTGAATACTAAAAATCAGTGGAAGATGAAGACCCCCCACTGATTAAAGTTATTAAAGTTTTTTATTCCTCGATTTTTTTGAATAGTAGACTAGCGTTGTGTCCACCAAACCCAAGTGAGTTACTCATAGCATATTTAATATCTGCAGTTCGAGCTTCATTCGGTACATAATCTAAATCACATTCTGGATCTGCGTCTGTTAAATTAATTGTTGGTGGTAAAATGCCTTCTTTCAGTGCTAGCGCTGTGAAAATAGCTTCAACTCCACCAGCTGCGCCTAATAAGTGACCTGTCATTGATTTTGTAGAACTCATTGCAAGCTTATAGGCATGTTCACCAAAAACAGTTTTTACAGCCTGTGTTTCAAATAAATCATTGTATGGTGTACTTGTTCCATGTGCGTTAATATAGTCAACTTGTGAAGCTTCTACACCGCCATCAGATAATGCTTGCATCATTGCACGAGAAGCACCTTCCCCTTCTGGAGCTGGAGCTGTAATATGATGTGCATCTCCTGTTGCACCATAGCCAAGAACTTCTGCGTAGATTTTTGCACCGCGTGCTTTTGCGTGCTCATACTCTTCCAAAATAACAATACCCGCACCTTCACCGATAATGAAACCATCGCGATTTTTATCGAATGGACGGCAAGCTGTTTCTGGGTCTGTATTTAAAGATAATGCAGTATTTGCACAGAAGCCTGCTACTGCCATCGTAACGATTGGTGACTCTGCACCACCAGTAATCATAACATCTGCATCGCCACGTTCAATTACTTTAAAAGCATCCCCAATGGAGTTTGTACCTGAAGCACAAGCCGTTACTGAACAAGAGTTAATGCCCTTTGCCCCAAAGTGAATCGACACTTGGCCCGAAGCCATATCCGGAATCATCATTGGAATGAAGAATGGACTTACACGTCTTGCTCCGCGCTCTTGGAATGTTAAAAATTGTTGTTCGTATGTTTCCATACCACCGATTCCAGAGCCAATCCAGACACCTGCTCGTGGTGCTAGCTCTTCATCGATTGTTAATTGTGCATCTTCCATCGCCATGATGGACGCTGCTAAAGCATACTGTGTAAAGCGATCCATTTTACGTGCTTCTTTACGCTCGATATACTTTTCTATATTAAAATCTTTCACTTCAGCGGCAATTTTTGCTGCGAAAAGATCTTTATTTAAACGTGTTAACTCGCCAACGCCTGATTTTCCTGCTTTAATGTTAGCCCATGTTTCTTCGATGCTATTTCCTAGTGGTGTAACTGCGCCAATTCCTGTAATTACTACTCGTCGTTTACTCATTGTCTTACTCCCCTCAAGCATTTTTCGTTTTTATTTTCCCCATCTTATTGTAACGGCGCCCCATGTTAAGCCACCGCCAAATCCAACAAGTACTAATATATCATCATCTTTTATCTTACCTGCTTCAAGCTCATCTACCAAGGAAATACCAATAGATGCTGCCGACGTATTCCCATATTTGTGAATCGTTTTTGACATTTTTTCCGGTGGTAGCTCTAGACGCTCACGAGCTGATTCCATAATTCGAATATTCGCCTGATGCGGCACTAAAAAATCTACGTCTTCTTTTGTTAAACCTGCTTTTTCTAAAACGTTTACTGCAGATTCACCCATTTGACGAACAGCAAATTTAAAGACTTCACGGCCATTCATAGCGATTGTGTCCTGCTGTGTTAAATACAAGTTCTTACCACCTGTACCGTCAGCTCCAAGCTCAAATGATAAAATACCTCTACCTTCTGATACTGGACCAACAATCGCTGCACTTGCACCGTCACCGAATAATACAGCAGTATTGCGATCTTCCCAATCGAGTACTTTCGACAGCTTTTCAACACCTACTACTAAGACATATTTATAAGCATTTGATTCTACAAATTGCTTTGCTGTCACTAAACTATATATAAATCCTGCACAAGCAGCCGCTTGATCCATCGCAGCTGCATTAACTGCTCCGATTTGCTCCTGAACCATACATGCTACGCTTGGAAAATTTTGATCTTGTGTTACAGTCGCTACAAGGATTAAGCCTATTTCCTCTGGTGTAATACCCGCTTTTGCAATAGCCTCTTTTGCAGCTGCTACTGCTAAATCTGAAGTTTCCTGATCATCTGCAGCAAAGTGACGTTCTTCTATCCCTGTGCGAGTTCGAATCCATTCATCCGAAGTATCCATTATTTTTTCTAAATCAAAATTTGTAACGACCTTCTCCGGAACGTATTTGCCAATTCCTATAATACCAGCGTTCATTTAGCAACACCCCTCTGCTTTCTTACTATCAATTATTAGTAACTGGTCATAATTATAACTCATAACGAAGGAGAGGTGCAAGATGAATTAAATTTAACGTCTTAAAACTAGTAGTATCAATGGTCTTCAATCAACTTATATACATGGCATACAATTTAACAAATGTCATCTCCAACTTTTAGAACTGATGCAAGAAAAAGCGTATTTTTAGGATAAGTTAGGCTGAAAAATTTAATAATAGCGGTTAATGAAAAAAAGCTGCAAATAGATCTGCAGCTTTAGCCTAACAATTGCTAACATATATTATCAACAACTTAAAAGTCGATATCGTAAAAAGATGAAAGGTGGCTCTCGCATGAATCTGCGTACGTCCAATCTATTCTCTAATAGGCCGTTAAGGATCACGTTCTCTTTGGAACACTTAGTACCCTGAAGAAATCGCTTGATGGGTTGCAGCCCAAAAGGTTTCAAACGACGTGTTGTACGTTTCTTTTTGTTGGGTTTGCTACCGTAGTTGTGTCAACGTAATGGCCGACGCTTTAATCGTCTGGTGTTGCGGTGGTGTTTTTGGTTCAATAAATAATGTTGAGTAATACGCATCCGCAATGGTAATCAAGTAAATCACAAAAAGTAATTGTTTCATTCAATGGTTCAAAAATTCATTTCTCCCTTTTTTCAATTCTATCAATTCAAATGGTCTAGTTATAATACTAATACGAATGGTACGTAAAAAAGTTTCAAATTAAAAATAACCAACGCACAGCTGACCCCAATAAGCCACCTCGGTATGAGATAGCTTAGAACTACAACATTGGTTTGAATAATAGATAGCCATACGCTAACCCTTTTACTCCATAAAATAAAATTGGAGCGAGTATGAACCATGCTAATTTTTTATCCAATGAGGGTTATTCAAAGGACACAATTGCCTATAATAACTCGTCAAACTCATAATGAAGGACAGGGGTAAGATGAATTAAAATTAATGCTTTTTACTTTAATCGGCTCGACTACGAATAGAACGACTTCCCACGGACACTCCCTAGCAATCAGCATTTGTGACGTCTTCGAATTTCGTCGATCCTACTGAAATTGCATGCAAGTACAAAAGCAAGGTTATCGTTGTGACAAATTCGCCATGTTTCACAGAAAAGGTTCTTTTTTTTTCGATTTATGTTATGATATGATAATGATATAAAAAAGTTCGGTTGAGGTGAAATTAATGCAATATATCGTAACATTCATATGGTCATTCCTACTAGTTTCAATGTTAAACTACGTAGTAAGCTCTGTACTTGGTGTAGATTTTGATTTCCAAACTGCTGTTGTCACATCAGTTGTATTTACATTTCTTGTTTTCATTATCGGTGCAGTTATTCCAAACGAGTCAACTCCAGAAGCTGCAGACAATCATTAATTCAACTAGAAAAAACCTGTTCCGCTCAATGCGGAACAGGTTTTTTTGTTATTTTTCAACGATACATTGACCATCATGCATTCTAATATGCAATATTTCTCCTGGTAATACTTCACCTCGAAGCAATTCTTTTGCAACAGCAGTTTCAATATAACGTTGCACGAAGCGTTTTAGCGGTCTTGCGCCGAACTGAGCATCTGCTCCTTGTTCTACAACCCAATCAATTACATTTTGTTCTACTTGTAAAGTAATGTCTTGCTCTGCAACTCGTTTCACAAGCTGTTCGATATATTTCCATGCAATGGCTGTAAAATGCTCATCTGTTAGTGCATGGAACATAATAATATCATCCATACGATTTAACAGTTCTGGTTTAAAGTGTTGACGCAGTGCAGCCATCACTAAATCCTCAACTGCAACATCGTCTTCTTTTGCTTCCATTAAATAGCTTGAGCCAATGTTAGAAGTTAAAATGACCACTGTGTTCGTAAAGTTGACCATACGACCTTGGCTATCCGTAATGCGTCCATCATCCAAAATTTGCAGTAAAATATTCGCAACATCAGGGTGGGCCTTTTCAATTTCATCTAATAATACAACTGAATATGGATTTCGGCGAACAGCTTCCGTTAATTGTCCACCTTCTTCATAGCCAATATAGCCTGGAGGTGCCCCTACAAGACGTGATACACTATGTTTCTCCATATACTCACTCATATCAATGCGAATAAAATGGTCCTCAGAATCAAACAGCTGTGCCGCTAGTGCCTTTGCAAGCTCTGTTTTACCAACACCTGTTGGCCCTAGAAATAAAAAGCTACCAATTGGACGATGCGGGTCTTTAATACCAGCTCGAGCACGCCATACCGCTTCTGTGACAAGCTGAACAGCATTATCTTGTCCAACAACACGTTCATGCAATGTATCTTTTAAGCGTAATAATTTTTCACGCTCACCTTCTACTAATTTCGTCACTGGTATACCTGTCCAGCGTGAAACAATAGAGGCGATTTCTTCAGCTGTTACCTCTTCACGTAAAATACGTGATTCCGTACCATTCTCTAATTGTTTTTCCATCTCTTGAATGTCCTTTTCAAGTGTAGGAATTTTCCCATGACGTAGTTCGGCTGCTTTATTTAAATCATATTTACTTTCTGCTTCATCTAAGTCACGGCGGTATTTATCAAGTTTTTCACGTTTTTTCTGAATGCCTTGTAACGCTTCTTTTTCAGTTTCCCATTGTTTACGCATACCCCCAGAGGATTCTTTAAGCTTTGTTAATTCTTCACTGAGTTGCTCTAGACGCTTTTTACTTGCCTCGTCTTTTTCCTTACGTAACGCTTGCTCCTCAATTTCAAGCTGCATAATACGGCGCGTTACTGCATCCAATTCCTGTGGCATGGAGTCAATTTCTGTTCGAATCATCGCACATGCTTCATCGATTAAATCGATGGCCTTATCTGGCAGGAAACGCTCTGTAATATAGCGATTTGAAAGCTCTGCTGCCGCTACAATCGCACGGTCATGAATGCGTACTGCATGATGTAACTCAAAGCGCTCTTTCAAGCCTCGTAAAATGGAAACTGTATCTTCAATAGACGGCTCACGTACAAGCACTTGTTGGAAACGACGCTCTAAAGCAGGATCTTTTTCAATATACATACGGTATTCATCTAATGTTGTAGCCCCGATACAATGTAGCTCACCTCGTGCAAGCATTGGCTTTAGCATATTCCCAGCGTCCATTGCACCATCCGTTTTGCCTGCACCAACAATTGTATGAATTTCATCGATAAATAAAATAATGCGCCCCTCTGATTCTTTTACTTCTTTTAAAACACCTTTTAAGCGCTCTTCAAATTGGCCACGATAACTAGCACCTGCTATTAAGGCACTCATATCCAACTCATACAGTACACAGTCCTTTAATCCCTCAGGCACATCACCCTTTACGATACGTTGGGCTAACCCTTCTACAATAGCTGTTTTACCAACCCCTGGCTCACCTATTAAGACAGGATTATTTTTCGTTTTGCGAGTTAAAATACGAATAACATTACGAATTTCTTCATCTCGGCCGATTACCGGATCCATTTTACCGTTTTTTACTTCATCTATTAAATTACGTCCAAATTGTTCTAATGGTTTTTTGTCATTTGTTTGTTGAAATTGCATATTTAGCACTCCTTTTCAATAATGTTAAGCGGAATCCCGTTTGCCATTCTGTTTTAAGAAAAAATGTTTGACCTTTTTTGACTAACTTTATTTTACAACATACGACAAACCTTAGCAAAGAATTTGCCCTGAAATTTCTCCCCTTATAACTGGAAAATTACGTTATAATAAGACTATGTTTCTTAGATTTAGTATCGAAATTGTTCACCATTCTTTTGTAATAATTCGACATTTTTACAAAAAGAAAGCGATGTGTTGGAGATATGGTTATAATGGACAATATGCAAGAGAAATTTCACAATCTTTTTCAAAAGCACGGTATTTTTATTAAAGTAAATAAGGATAATAAAATTTTTTTAGAGGGCGAACGTGCGAAAGAAATTTATTATATAAAAACAGGAGCCATCTCGATTAGTCAGGAAACGGAGAATGGAAAGGAACTAACCATTCGTATTTGTGGTCCAGATAGTATTATTGGAGAAGACGCATTATTTTGTAATCTTACGTATAATTCTATGACTGCTAAAGTATTAGAGCGCTCCAGTTTATATGTTCTAAGCCGTGAATCATTGGAACTTTTATTAGTGGAACAACCTGATTTAATGGTGGAATATATGAAGTGGTTGCAAACAGAAAATTTAAAGCATCAAAGTCGTTTGCGTGATTTAGTTTTAAATGGTAAAAAGGGCGCTTTATTTTCAACAATCATCCGTCTTTCGAATACTTATGGTAAGCCTATTGAAAACGACACTATTTATATTGACTTACCGTTAACAAATACAGAAATCGCTAATTTATGTGCGACGAGTAGAGAGATGATTAATCGCATGCTTAATGACTTAAAGAAGCACAATATTATATCTTTCGAAAAAGGTTATATTACCATTCACGATCTACAATTTTTAAAGGATGAAATCGCCTGTGAGAATTGTCCGTTACAAATATGTCGTATCGATTAATTCGTTACATGCAAAATCCCCGCTTATGAGTTGTAAGTGGGGATTTCATATAATGATCAAGGAAATCATTGTGAATATTTTAATCTTTAAATGAGGGGGATTTCCGTTCCAGGCTACTCGCTTTCCTGTGGGCGAGCGTCGAGCCGCTTCCTCCGCTACGCTCCGTGCAGGGTCTCGCCTGTCTCGCTTTCCCACGGGAGTCGAGTAGCCTTCCACTCCAATCAGCGATAACGTAGAACTTTTATAAATTTTATATTATTTCAAAAGTGAACGCTATGGCTACTCACCATAATCAAACAGAAGAAATTTATAACAGTAATGCTATTGTACACCTAATCTTGCTGACGCTCCGCTTTCGCACATAAAAACATTGCTGAAGTTTCGTTTTATCGCTATAAACTAAAGTAACATGCCAGAAGATGCATACTAAGAGAAGTAGTTGATTGGGGTGGAGGCTGGGTGACTCCTTGGGGAATAGCAATAGAGGAACGAAGGCTAAAACCATCACATCCTGTGATAACGCCTTCGTGACCAACATCGTGTTGGCCCGAGACCCTGGAGCGAGCGTCGCGAGTGAAGCGGCTCATCGGACGCCCCCAGGAAGCTCTGCTCTGTGCGAAAGCGAAGCGTCAGCTACAAAGCGCCCAGCCGGAACGGAAATCAACCACACATTTTGCAGAGAGCCATACTTTTTTTGACACCTTAATTTCATTGAAACTATAGTTTTTCGACAGCAAAAATCCCCGCTCACTTCAACTGTTGCAAGCGGGGATTTTTTATTGTGCTTTAAGTGGACTTAGCGTACACCTAATGCCATTTTTGCATAGCGTGACATTTTATCTTTTGACCAAGGTGGATTCCATACAATGTTGACGTTTGTACTTTTTACCTCCGGAAGCTCACCTAATGCCGTATTCACTTGATCGACAATAACAGGTCCCATTGGGCAACCCATAGACGTTAACGTCATTGTAACGGTTGCTGCACCCTCTTCATCTAACTCTACATCATATACTAAACCTAAGTTGACGATATCAATACCAAGCTCAGGGTCAATTACATTTTCTAATGCACCGAACATGCTGTCTTTCATATCTTGATCCATCTGTATTTCTCCTTCCGTCACAGTGTTAACTTAATCATAGCAGATGCATCTTATTATGCCAAATGTTGTGCAAGCCATTCAGTTGCTGCCAACATACCGTCTCGTGACACAGCATGACCCGCTTTTTTATTAGCTAAAAATTTCAAGTCTTCCGGATTTGTTTCATAGTATTGGCATAAAGTTAAATAAAAATTATACGTATCTTTGAAAGGTACAGTTTTATCTAATTCCCCATGCCAAAATAGTACAGGTCGTCCTGCAAATTTTTCTGGTGTTAGGCTAATATCATATTTTGCTAGCAACTCATTTGTTTGCTCTACCTCTTTTTCAGACATTGGCCAATTAACACCGTTATTAGTGAATTGCTGTAATTGATATTCACCTAATTTAATAAAACCTGGTGCACCCATACATACTGCAGCTGTTTTGATCCAATCATAATGCTTTAAACAGCCTGATGTTACAATTCCACCCATCGATGTACCAGCAACGCCAATGTTATCATTCACTAATAATTTTTTATTCTTTAATTCATTATATAATTGTTCAACTTCATGAATAGAATTTAAAACAATATCCCAAAAATGTAAGCTCATTTTCATCTCAGATAGGCCTTCACTACGGTCGCCATGTAATTTTGCATCTGGTAATAGGACACGCACCCCATTGCCTACTAATTGATATGCATAATGTAAATTATGTTCTTTCGCACTCATAAAACCATGTAAGAAAATCACTACCGGGGTTTCATCATTCATATTTTCCGTATGTATATGTAATAAAGGAATATTTCCCCACAATTCTTTCTCAACAATCATCTTTGTCACTCCCAATTTTTGTCTCATCTTTATGTTAGCAAACTTTTCTCAATGTGACAAAATTTTGACGAATGGTTTACAAAGAGATAGTATTCAAATTATAGGAAAGGGGCTATGAGCTATGAAACCTCATTTAATCGTTTTAGACTTAGATGGTACGTTATTAACGGACCAACAACAAATTTCAGCCAAAACTAAAAAAACATTATTGCAGGCAAAGGAACAAGGTCATCAAGTGATGATTGCTACAGGTCGTCCTTATCGTGCGAGTGATATATATTATCACGAGCTTGGCCTTACAACGCCCATCGTGAATTTTAATGGTGCTTACGTCCACCATCCAAAAAATGCTGCTTGGCAGACTATGCATACCCCTATTGATTTAAGCGTAGTGCATAATGTCGTCGAATCCATCAATAGCTATGAATATGAAAATATTATTGCCGAGGTTAAGGACGATATTTATGTGCATACAGAGGATGAACGGATATTAAATATTTTTAATATGGGGAATCCAAAAATTACTCTTGGGGATCTCTATACCCATTTACGTGATAACCCAACTAGTTTACTGATTCAAGCTAATGAAGTGAATTCAATGATTATTCGTGATCATTTACAGGCTGTTCATGCAGAGGTCATAGAACATCGTCGCTGGGGTGCGCCACTTCACATTATTGAGATTGTTCGCCGCGGCTTAAATAAAGCAGTGGGAATCGCTCATGTAGCAAAAGATTTAGGTATCCCGCGCGAGCGTATTATTGCATTCGGTGATGAAGATAACGATTTAGAAATGATTGATTATGCCGGCCTTGGTGTAGCAATGGGCAATGGCATTCCTACTTTAAAAAATATAGCCAATGAAATTACCACAACCAATAATGACGATGGAATCGCTAAAATACTCATCGAACGCTTGAAATTATCCTAGTTAAGTAGTATATCCCATTTTTTTCAGTGTAACTTTATTCAGGAGTACCCTTTATTCAATGGGTACTTAGGTCACTCACTCAGTCGTGTGTTGTTGTTGCTGCTGTCGCTTCGCTTTCGCACAGATAAATTGCCACAGGACGTGGCGTTCTGAGACTGAGTTCCTCTATTTCAGCGGATGTTTGGACACCCGCTGAAAGAAGTTAAAAATACATCACTATTCCTGGGTTACAATTATAATGAAACCCAATATGATATATTGTATCTATATAACATTTATGTAGAAATATAGAGTGGAAAGTGACATCTCGACACTTGTTCGCCTATTATGTAGTATAGGTATTTGAAAACTTCTCATATAGAGTTAAAAGAACGTTAAATTAGGGGGACAAATGATGAAAATTTTTACTGATAGTGGATGTGATTTACCAAAGTCTTACTACGAAGAAAACAATATTGAGCTTCTTCCACTACGAGTGCATCTAAACGATAATGAATATGATGATGTCATTTCGATTGATTCCAAAGAAATTTATGATGCTATTCGCCAAGGTGCTCGCCCAAAAACATCCCAAGTATCACCAGAGCTTTTTCTTAAGCATTTCGAAGATTTAGCGAAAAATGAAGAAGAAGGAATCTACATTGCCTTTTCTTCGGAATTATCAGGCACCTATAATACTGCGGTCATGATTCGCAATCAAGTACAGGAGCAATATCCATCCCTTAAATTAGCTATCATCGATTCAAAATGTGCTTCGCTAGGTTTTGGTCTAGTAGTTGTAGAAGCCGTTCGACTCCGAAATACAGGTGCTTCATTAGAGGAAATCGAAGCAAAAATTACAGCACTTACCCCACAAATGGAACACTTATTTACGGTAGAGGATTTAGATTACCTCGCTAAAGGTGGGCGTGTATCAAAGGCAAGTGCATTTCTTGGAGGGCTCCTAAGCATTAAACCTATTTTAAATGTAGAAGATGGTAAGCTTGTGCCGATTGAAAAATCTCGCGGACGCAAAAAAGCCATCGCTCGCATGTTAGATTTAATGCAGGAGCGCGGTGATAATTTTTCTGATAAAATTGTTGGTATTAGCCATAGTGATGATGCAAACTTTGCCAACGAAGTAAAGGCTTCTATCCAAGAAAAATTTTCACCAAGAGCCATTCAAGTAACAATGATCGGTTCAGCTATCGGCTCGCACGTAGGACCAGGTACAATTGCCATCTTCTTTACGAATAAAAGCTATCAAGCTTAACAAAACCCCCTCCGCACTTAAAAGTGTTGAGGGGGTTTAGCATTTTATCCTGTATGAACTGCCTGTAAAATCATGAGGGATGAAAAACCCCCTCTATTTTAGAGCATCTTGTTCATTACGTCGTACTTTACCTCGTCTAATAATAGCAACTACAAATCCTATGAATATTAACCATACTAATCCTAGTGCTACCATATAAGGTACATTTAAACCTTCATCATTTCTAACTTGATAAATCTCTACCATTTCACGATTTAAAATAACCGGATACACGTCTTTTTCATTAATACGAACTTTTTCTTCATGTATAATACCATTTAGCATTTTACCTTCTCCAAGCTGAGCAGGTGTTAAATCAACGCGTTGTGTTTTACTAGTATTGTTAACCATAATGACCCATTTTTCTTTATCGGATGTACGCGTAAATACAAGTAGGCCATTTTCATTTGTAATAACTTCAAAATCACCGTTGCGTAATGTTTCAGATTTATTACGTAACGATTGGACATTTTTAATATAGTCGATTAATTCCGTATCTGTTTTAAAGTTGTATATTTGGTGCGTATCTGGCTTTGTTTCCCCGTTCATCGCAATTTCTGTACCATATTGCACAACTGGAATTCCTGGCATCATAAATAAAGCACCCATCGCCATTTTCAAACGCGTTGGTGGGAACATATTTTCTGTTGCAGAATCAAATGTAAAACGACGCGTTTCTAGGGAATCAACCATAATCTGAGATGGTTTCTCACCTTTTAAAGGTTCCATCAACTTAGAAGAATCCATATCAACATTTTTAAATATATTACGGTAAATATCAGCTGTAGCCGGTGCAAAGCTTGCATCAAAGTTTGCATCACTTTCTTCATTAGAAATCACATAGAGCGATTTTTTTGCATCTTTTAATGCCTTAATCACTGCATTGATAAATCCTGTATCGACACCAGTAATATTTGTTAAACGCACCCCACCAACATCATATGTAGAGACAAAATCTGTTACTGATTTAATAAGTGCTTTTTGTACATCTTTATTTGTTAAGTCCCACTGTACTTGTCCATTATTTGTTGAAGCAATCCAATCCTTCTTCGCTGGATCTTTTGCCCACTCATGATTCGGACTTACATTGTTTAGTGGGAAATCAACCATGATCGATACATTTTTAGCTTTATAGGCCTCAATGACACTTTGAAACTCCTCAGATGTCCCAAAATGACGTTCAATTGTAGAGTAGCTCGTCGGCATCGATCCATCATATTTTTCAGTGGAAAAAACTGGGCCAATGGAAGTGATTGTAAAGCCCATCTCACCGATAAATTTTAGTTTATCCTGTAAGCCTGCAAAATCGCCTCCTGCAAACTTAGTGGGGTCTTGCGTATTTGTATCAAAATCGTTAGTGCCCGAACCATTAAAGAAACGGTCAACGAGTAAATCATAGATGCTTTCTTCTGCAATCGTTCTTGTCGACGCTTCATCAGCATGTGCAACTGGTGTAGCACTCACTAATGAAGTTGCTAGTAAGAGCGATGCAGCTGTCGCACTCATCCACTTCTTAAATTTCACTTTTATTCCCTCTCTTTCAAACCAATCCATCGTCATTTTACCAAATAAAATAGTCACGTCGCTATCATTTCAAAATATTTTCCGAAAATGCAAAATTAATTACGGCAAAAAGGTGTCAACTTCTCCTTAAAATATATTCATCGGCTTGGTCGGGGGACCCGATCAGTTTTTCAAGCTACCTAAGCAATTGCTTCCCCCAAATATAAAAAGCCGTGAAGCGAAAACTTCACGACTTTTCAAAATTAGGCTAAGAAATCTTGACCCATTGGTAATTTGAAGCCTAGGAATAATGTAATCAATAAGAATACTGCAAATAAAATCCAAAACATACCTGTTGGTTTATTTTTCTTTTGACGAACTAATACCATTTCCATCATGCCAATAACTAAAATACCGCCTAGGAATTTAAAGCCGTAGAGCATACCCATATTAAAATCCATACCTTTAATGAATAGTGCCCCACCAGTAATGATGATTAAAATGTAGAATAAACGTAATGTCATATGTAAGCCTTTTGACTGCTTGCCCATTAATGCTGCAATTAAAAAGATTACGATTGCAACTACCCAAGTAGTAATATGCAAATGCGTCTGGCTAGTTAAGAAATTCATTTTTTTCCCACCTCATATTCTTTTTTCTATCAAACTCTATCCTACCATGTGTTGGAAAGGGTTTCAAACATTACAATAGTGCTCACCTAATAAACTTAAAAATCCGCGGAGGTAAACTCACGCGGATTTAGAAAATTATTCAAAATGATTCACTAAAGTACCGATGCCTTGAATAGACACTTTCACTGTATCACCAGCTTTTAAGAATTGTGGCGGATTCATGCCTTTACCAACCCCCGCTGGAGTACCCGTTAAAATAACATCACCTGGCTCTAATGTTACATGTTGAGATAAAATCGATACTAATGATTCTACAGTGAACATCATATCTTTTGTTGAGCCATTTTGACGTACTTCATCATTCACTTTTGTTACCACTGTTAAATCTTGTGGATTCGGAATTTCATCTTTTGTTACAAGGTAAGGTCCAAGCGGGCAAGTTCCTTCCAAGCTTTTTCCTAAGAAGAATTGCTTATGTTTTTCTTGCAAATCACGAGCTGTTAAATCATTGGCAATCGTGTAGCCAAATACATAATCGTATGCTAAGTTTTTCGGAATATTTTTACCACGTTTACCGATGACAACGGCTAATTCGCCTTCATAATCCATTTTAGATGAAAGATCAGCATGGATAGATATTGTTTGGCCATCAGCGGCAATAGCAGTCGGAGATTTTGTAAATACCATTAAATCTATTGGAGCTGCTTCTGCACCCATTTCTTTAGCATGTTCATCATAGTTTTTCCCAATACACATAATATTTTTTGGTGTACGTGGAATCGGTGATAACCACTCGATCGCTGTAAATTCATGTTTGAAGCTATCAGCGCGATCTGATTTTTCAGCGGCTTCTACTAATTTACGAATCTGTTCAACAAAATCAAAGCCTAGAGCAATGCCATCTACAATTGAACTTGAAAAAGAAGGGAGAACTTGAAGTTCATTTTGAATAGCGAGTACATCCCATACCGCTTCTTCTTTTTTTACTTTTGGTCCAAAGCTTACATGTCCACCTAATTTAAATGATAAAATTTTCATGATTTTCAGAGCTCCTTCTTTTTTTTACATGATACAACAAAATTATAGAAATTGCCTTACTTTTGTGATAACTATTTTTATTCCTATTAAGTTGTGGGCTCATCACCATAACGTGGGGTTGATTTCCGTTCCGGCTGGGCGCTTTCCTGGGGGCGTCCGATGAGCCGCTTCACTCGCGTTGCTCGCTCTAGGGTCTCATCTGTGACGCTGATCCCCGAGGAGTCACCCAGTCTCCACTACAATCAACTTATTTACATAACATACGTTTTAACAAATGCTATCCCAAACTTTTGATAATGAGCCAAATTGCAATTAATTATTCTTATTATACAAGACGCATTCATTCACTTTATGTTGCCGTCACATTGAAAATGAAGGCTGATTTTCACCGCAGATTGCTCGCTTTTTATAAGAGAGTCAAGCATCTCCACACAATTAACCCGCTTTCATTTTCGCCTTATAAGTTAATTTGCGCCATAAAGCCTCTAATGGACCTTGTTGCCATTTTGCTAGCCAAATTTCTGCCACAATCATTTGTACGATAATAATACTGACTGCAATTAACACGCCTGTTGCGACGCTTACTTTTCCATACCAGCCAAATCCAAATTGATAAAATAGACATGTTCCAATGATCGATTGAAGGATGTACATCGTTAACGACATGCGTCCCATTTTTGCAAAAGGACTAAGTAGCTTTGAGACAACTGGAAGTAAACAAAGTAAAACGATGAGCCCGATGTAGCCTACTGCTAAAATTGGACCACCTATGTAACCTTTCAAGTAGTCTAATAAATACGTACGTGTAAACATGATCGGTAAGCTCTTGATCAAAATACCAATGGCTAAACCAGCTATTGCTAATGTCAGCCATAGCCATTTTAACTCCTTCGCTCGTTCCACTAAACGCCATTTAGAGGCTGCGGCACCAATTAACATAAATGGTAAAATTGTAAATAATGCCACAAACCACATGCCGATCCCCGCCTGAACAGATAAATCGGTTAAACGTTGCATAAATGCATCCATCCAACTGCCTGTTCCGTAAGCAGTTATCGCCTGCTCTACCGAAGTGATATCTAAATACTCATCAATTTTCGTATTAAAATTAATATACCCTACAATAAATAGCATAAAAATTTGCATAACACCGTTAATCATAATACCGATTGACAATAACCAAATAGGATGTAGACGTAGTAAAAGCAATAAAAAAATGCCACAAAATGCATACATCATCAAAATGTCGCCCCACCAAATGAGCACAGCATGTATCAAGCCAAATACAAATAATACAGAAAGTCTTCGCAGTCCTATCGCATAAAAATTTTGTTCACGACTTTGTGCTTTCTGCCATTGCATAGCGAGTCCATAGCCAAATAACATGGCAAACAGTGGATAAAAGCTACTTTGTACATAAATATCTAAATTTTGATGCCACACTATATCTGACGGTGTTGTAAACCAAGATGCCAAATCAATGTATGGCATTGGCAAATAAAAGGCAAACATATTAACGAGTAAAATGCCTAGTAAGCTAATACCACGTAAAATATCTAATGTTGCGATGCGTTCCTGCAACATTGTCGGTTTTAACTCCACAAAATAGCCTCCTCTATGTAAATGGCGAAAACAGGGCTCTCTAACAGTCATTCCGTTATCTGAAACTATTTCAATAAGCCCTGTTTTCACCGTGTTCACTTATGCTTGTATAGCCCGTTCAATATCAAATAAATATAGAACCTTATCACTCACTTTAATTTGAAGGATAGATTCAATCGCCTCACTATAAACTCTCAGCTGAACACCATATCGGTCTAAAAGTTCCTTCGTTAGCGCTGGTTCCTCAGCAAAATGTGATTGGATACGATCTGTCTTATAATCAAGCAAAATCCATTCACCATTTTCATCCTCAAATAAGCAATCAATAATTCCTTGTACAATTTGAGCGTCGCCATCTTCATCTACTCTACTAATCGTAAATGGCAGTTCTCTTCGGATTGTTTTTGCTTTTTTAAAGCGTTGTCCAATATCTGTTGTAAAGAAATTATATATTTTTTTCCATGGAACAACCTTGCCCTCAGCCTCGGTCAGAAGCTGCCTTGTAACTAAATGAGCGACAAACTCCTTAACTTCCTGTACATCCGTAAAGCCGTTTTGAGGTACATGCTGCATAACTGTATGGACAGCTGTTCCTATTTCTGCACCTGTCATCTGTTTGTCCTGTAAAAAGGTTGGACGGGGCGCAATAGTTGTCGTTTTTTGCTTGGAAGGTGCTGAAAAGTAATATTCAGGCTCCTCCTGTCGCTGTAGATTTTCTAAACGCTTAATTTCACTAACAGATGTTTTGGAACGTTTTTGTGTTGATTGTTGAAATGCATACTGTGCTTGAAAGCGCATCGTAATTTCCGACAGTAAAGATTCATCCTCTGGCGTTTCTAGCAATGGCTGTATCTCATCCTCTAACGCCTGTATGTCATACGCAAAATGGCTTGTATCAACAGCTCGTACCCACCAATGTGATACATCCTCAGATGCCTTATAGGAGGAAGAAGCCATTGTTGCAAAATCTGCATGTCTAGCAACTGCAGGTCCAAGCCAATCAAAGTAGCTATTAGCTCTCGCGCGTAAATACTCCTGTAGTGGGGCATCCACCGGTAAACTTTGAGCATCCTGCCAGTTATCGAGCGTTTTACTCCAATTTTTCACGGAGCCTACTAAAATAAGTCGCTCCTTCGCACGTGTCATTGCTACGTATAATACACGCATTTCCTCAGCACGCATTTCAAGCTCCTTTTTCTCCTTCAGCGCTAAAAATGGTAGAGATGTATACGTAATACGGTTTTCTGGATCAATTGCCTTCACTGCAAGGCCAAAATCTTGATCGAATAAATATGGATTGTGGAAATCCATTTTATTAAACGGTCTCCCCATCCCTGCAACAAAGACAACAGGGTATTCCAAACCTTTTGAAGAGTGGATAGTTACAAGTCGGACAACATCATCCTTTTCTCCAATCGATTTCGCTGTTCCTAAATCATCCCCACGCGTACGCATACGATCAATAAAACGTAAAAAACGAAATAGTCCTCGAAAGGCTGTTTTCTCATACATTAAAGCACGGTCATGTAAAATGCGTAAGTTGGCCTGACGCTGCTTACCATTCGGCATCGCCCCAACCATCTCATAATAATGCGTGTCTAAATAAATTTTCCAAATTAAATCTGACAGTGAAGCACGTCGCGCTAAATCTCGCCAGTTTTCAAATGCTAGCATAAACCGTTGAAGCTTCACAAAGGTGTTAGACTGCACACCATGCCCGTCACTGCGAATAAATTGCCTTAATGCATCATAGAATGGCGCTTTTGTATCTGCTAGCCGTATTTTCGCTAGTTCATTTTCTGTTAAACCAACAAATGGAGCACGTAGCACTGAGGCTAACGGAATATCCTGATAGGGATTATCGACAACTTTTAGTACATTCAGTATAATCATGACTTCAAGCGCATCAAAATACCCTTTGGAGGACTCCGCATAGAGAGGGATTCCCGCAAGCTTAAATTCCTCTACTAAGTCTGTTGACCATGTCATTGAACGCATTAAAATCACAATATCACTATATTTTAATGGACGTTCTGACTTCGTTTTTGTATCGAATACGGTTGTCCCATCCTCCATCATCTGCCGAATACGGTCAATGATAAAACGTGCCTCATACTGTGATTTTTTTAATTCCTCTATTTCCGAGGCGTCGCTTGCACTATCTTCTACCTCTTCGTCCAGCGCCTCTTCCTCTGGAGGATGCATGATGACTAGCTCTACCGGAACTTCTTTATCATCATACGGTGCTGCTGGCTTTAGTGAAGCATTTTCATCATAAAGAATTTCTCCAACACGCTCACCCATAATTTGTGCAAATACATAATTTGTAGCGTGCAACACTTCTTTTCGACTACGGAAGTTAGCGTTTAAATCGATACTCATTCCCGTCAAATCTGGGGTTTCTAGAAACTCACTATACTTACGCATAAAAAGCTTTGGTTCTGCTAAACGGAAACGATATATACTTTGTTTTACATCCCCAACCATAAAAAGATTTCCATCTTGCTCACTACCTGTTTTCACAAGCTGCAATATTGTTTCTTGAAGCATATTTGTATCTTGGTATTCATCAACAAGCACTTCTTTAAAACGTTGCTTTAAATCTAGTGCAACAGGTGAAGGCTGTAATTCACCTTCGACTTCTACAGTTAAAATTTGCAATGCGAAATGCTCTAAATCCGAGAAATCAATAATTCCTCGTTCTAATTTTGCCATGCGGAACTGTTCACTAAAAACATTTGTCAATTCGACTAATGTTCCGATTGTCGGACCCATTAATCGTATTTCTTCAAGTAAGCGTGCAGGTGTCCGAACGAAATAAGTTTCTTTAAGCTTGTTCACAATTTTTTTAGCTGCCTCGCGTTTTTTCTTGGCAAGCTCCTGCAGCTCCACATCCACTAAAGCATCCTTTGATACACGCTTTAACGTTGACCATTTCACCGTACCAAAATAATCAAAGAGTTCCTGCCACGTTCCTTCACGACTAATGCGAATGCCTTCCTGAATCATGGCAAAGTCCATTTCTGCGGTTTCAGCATATGGTGCAGGTCCCTCGGGCTGTAGTGTAATGGCACGCATTTCAGAAATTAAAACGAATGCCTCATCAAGACTATGCTTGACTGTTAATTTCACATATTTCGACAGCTCTAAATCATCAATGGTCACGTCCGTTGCTAAGTCATATGTCCTTGGTAGACTACGAAGCCATTTTTGAGGCTCTGCATGAACACGGGACGTATCATAAAGCTTGCTTATTAATGTTTCAATAGCCTGATCATCACGATCCGATGTAAAGCTATCAACAAGACGGTAGATTGCTTGAACATGAGCTTCATCCTCAGAATCGTAAGCATCTTCTAATACTTCTGCTAATATATCGTCCCTTAACAAAGCAACCTCCGCTTCATTCGCTATACGAAAGCCTGGGTCAATATCTAACATATAGGCATACTGTTTAACAATGGCTAAACAGAAGGAATGCAGCGTTGAAATTTGTGCTTTATTGACAAGGCTTAGCTGACGTCGTAAATGGTTGGAAGTTGGATTTTCTGCAATAGCCTTTTCAAGTGCCTCCGCCATACGGTGACGCATCTCAGCAGCAGATGCATTGGTAAATGTTACGACAAGTAACTCGTCGACATTGATGGGATTCTCTGTCGCTACTACCTTTTCAATCATGCGATTAATGAGAACAGCCGTTTTACCGGAGCCTGCCGCAGCCGATACAAGTGTATCCTGACCGCTTGCATAGATTGCCTTCCACTGGTCGTCAGTCCACGTCACTTCCGCTGGCTTTTCGGGTATTTTTTGTACCAACTTACTTCATCTCCTTCCGAATTATCTCAACGATATCATTCGGTTTTGCTTGCTGTAACTGACGGTAGCTTTGCTTGCCATCAGATGGGTCAAATTGACAAACAGCTGTAAATTGACAATAGTCACAGGCTGTTTTTGATTTCAGTTTATACGGACTAATAGAGGTATCCCCTGCTAAAATTCCGTTACCAGCCTCTTGATGCTTGCGCCGTACAAAATGCTGTAGATTTTTCATATCATTTACAGGTACGATCCGTGACTGAGATTCTGACGGTGTCCCATCTTTCTTCATATAGACAGGAATAATTTTTGAATGCCCACTCGATTCCTCTAATTGCTCGTCCATCGATAAAATGGCCTCTGCATTTTCGGATAAAAGACCTTTCATTTTGTATTGTTTTAAACGGTCTTCCTCAATTTCGCTGTCGCTTAAATCCTTATCAAGCTTTAGCATTGGATTGTGGACATGTACATAAAGAACCCCGGCTGGTTCCGCTTCACCTGGTAGCCAGTAAGAAGCATTTTCCATCGCCACATCTAAATACGTTAGGACCTGTAGAGACAATCCATGGTAAACCTCATTCAAATCTAAATCACGAGCTGATGATTTATAATCGACGATCCGTAAATAAGAGCGGTCATCAATAGAAGCACTATCCACCCTATCAATACGACCTCGCATAAACATTTTCTGACCACCTGTTAAATCAATTTCAAGTGGAGGTAGCTGTTCATTTTGCCCCGGTCCAAATGATGCCTCAATGGCAATTGGTTTAAAGTGAGATACATTCGCATGCTGTGTAAGTGCCGTCATTGTTCGCTCGACAATACGAATAAGCTTACGTTGAATGTAGCGATAACGTGCACTTGACAGTAAGATTTGATGTGAAAATACCGGCACAATTTGCTCAACGGCTTGGCGTGCTAATTGTTTAATTTGCTGCTTTGTTAAACGTATCCATGATAGTTGCAGACGGTGTGTCTCTTCAGTTATCCATTTCAATGCCTCATGGAATAAATCGCCCATTGCAAATGTTTCTAGTCTGTACTCTGCACGTTCTTCTAGATGAAGCCCGTACGTCGTAAAATGCGAAAACGGACAACGGAAATATTTCTCAATACGAGACACACTAGATGTTAGCTTTTGGCCATATAATTCCTGAGTGATGTAGTTTTCTAATGGCTCTGCCTCATTTTTATGCGTAATTGGATGTAAAACTCGTTCATAAATAAGTGCCCAATAAGGGTCCTGTTGATAAAATTTCTGTAAAGCAAGCCACTCTGGCGCAAGCTCTCGGCTATGTTCAGCTTGGCGTTTTTGCACCATTAAATGTGCTAAAGCTGTACGTGGATGGCGTATATACGGTAAAGCACTTTCATCCAGTAATTCAATTGGATCAATGACGACTCGCTCAACTTTGACACCACTCAAAAGGCCAGCCGTTTTATCATTGCCGATTATTTTCTTTATATAGAGTGAGGACAATAGCGCCTTACCCTCTTCGTCCGCCGTTGGATAGGACATATATAATTTATCGGAAGGCGTCGTTAAAGCACGATATAGCAAGAAATTTTCCTGCAGTAAACGATTTTTAGATGTTGGCGCAAGCTCATAACCAATTTGATTAAACCATTCACGTTCGGTATCTGATAGCAATCCCTCATAATCCATACGAGTTGGATAGACTCCATCATTCATCCCTAAAACAAAAGCGACTTTTATATTCGATAAACGAGCTAAATCAACTGTCGCTACCATGACCTCATCTAATGTAGGCGGGATACGCGAAAATTCTAATGTATCAAAGCCCTCATCTAAAATTTTTGCCGCTTCCTCCACGGACATCTCCTGCTCACCAAACATATAAACAAACTGATCGAGCACTGCAATCCATTCTTTCCACGCTTGATCATGCTCACTGGCAGCTAATGCATCCCCTCGATCAAGTTCACGGTCTTTCATTGCTTGAAGTTTTTCATAAACATTTAAACTCTCAATCAACTCAAATAAAGCAGTCGCTACATCTCTACCTGTTGTCGCCACTCCCAGCTTGTCCTGTAATGATTTAAGCGGCTGACGAATTTCGTCGCGAATGGCCTCGATTTCTGCCTGCATAGCTCGTTCTTCGTCTGTTTGCACGCGTGAATGGAATTCAAGTCCACGATACTTTTTGAAAAACCATCGAGCTTCCTCAAACCAGCGCTCACCAAAGACGCCCTGTGCTAAACAGTAGTTTTCTAAACGATCCGCACGCTCTCGCCAAACATTTAATTCAGCATGTAACGGGAAAAATAGATCTGTTTTTACACTACGAAAAACCGGTTCATATTTCCAATTAGAAGTAATAACCTCTAAAGCAGATCGACTAAGTTCAATTAAAGGATGATGCAGCATCGTCTTTTTCGTATTTGTAAAAATAGGAATTTCATATTGCTGGAAAATTGTTGAAATGAGCGGGTCATAGACTTCTGCTTGTCTATAAAGAAGTACTATATCTTGATAACGATACCCCTTCTCTCTTGTCAGCTTTGTTATTTCCCGGGCAATGGCGTGTATCTCTGCACGTCGATTTGATGCTTCTAGCACCATTACATCACCTGATGTTTCTTTCGTTTGAGGCACCATATCAGCAAATCTAGCTTCCATATGTTGTAAATCGATAGATTGAAAACGATGCGTATTGTAGAAGTGCAATGGTGCTTCAACTTCAATACCTTCTTCATTTGCAATATCGTGTAAACGTTGGTTCGTTGAAGCGGCTTCATGGAATAGAGACTGCTCATCATAAACTTCGTCGATATGATCAAAGGGAAGAACTACCGTTACCTGTTTTGTCACCTTCAATAACTCTTTTACAAGCTCTAATTCTCTTACAGTAAATGCTGTAAACCCATCTATATAAATGGACGCCTGCTTCATCGTCTCAGAGTATTTTAGTTGCTCGGTTAAAATCGGATAATACCCCTCACTATCGACATATGTCGTGCCAAGTCGTTCCTCCAAAGCTTGTAAAACTACTTGTAAATCATTCGTCTTCGCTTGCAATGTATTAGGCGCATCAATGGCCTGCAAAGATGCCGTTACTTCAGCTAACACTGAACTGTTTACGCTATAACGACTAAACTCTCGTAATAGCGTTTCAATTTCCTCCGTAAAGCCTCGTTTCCCAGCTGCTTGTCGAAATAACGAAAACTCACTTTTTTGTTCCTCTAAAAGTTTGCGGATAAGCATTCGATAGCCATAGCCATTTACTTCTTTTCGAGCAATACCACCCGTTTCCTGTAATACTAGCCATGCTAACCGTTTAAATGTCATGACCTGCGCACGGATTAAGCCTTGCAAGCCATGCTTATTCGTAAGCTCATACTCCGTTGAATAAGACATTTGGTCAGGCACAATTACAAAAATTGGATGACCTAACGGATCTGATTTTAGTTGCTCGACAATCTCTTGATGAATAAACGTTGATTTACCCGTCCCTGAACGTCCTGATACAATACGCAATGTCATGTACTTTTCTCCTCCTGTTAATAATAATCTATATCAATTTTGCCTCGGCTTAATTGCGTCCGGAACACCTGATCACTTTGCTGGTCTACCTGAGCAGGTTTCCTTTGACCCGATCACTTTTCCAGTCTACCTGAGCAGTTTTCTATTGGACCCGATCACTTTGCCAGTCTACCTGAGCAGTTTTCTCCTTGACCCGATCACTTTTCGATTCCACCTGAGCAGTTTTCACTTGAACCCGATCACTTTGCAACCCTACCTGAGCAGTTTTCGCTTGGACCCGATCACTTTTCGACCCTACCTGAGCAGTTTTCACTTGAACCCGATCACTTTTCGATTCCACCTGAGCAGTTTTCACTTGAACCCGATCACTTTTCGACCCCACCTGAGCAGTTTTCTCCTTGACCCGATCACTTCGCCAGTCTACCTGAGCAGTTTTCACTTGGACCTGATCACTTTGATGGTTCCCCCGAGCGTTTTGCTGTACTAACTGTGCATTTTAATATTTTATCTAAGCGCTGCTCCACGTTACTCGAGCATTGCATTGCCTTACCTTTATGAATGAAGATAAAAAACCCCTTCTCTCATTTTACATGATAAAAGGGGTAAGATGTGCATATTCAACTTTCAACGTTGATGATTTTTCGTCAATTTTCGCGCATGTTTTAAGTCTTTCTCTACACGTGCATTTAATCGTTTCTCCATAAACTTGCCAACCCACCAAAGCAAGACAATCGCAACAGCCGCAATAGTCAGTTTTACAGGGCTTGTTAGGAGCGACTTTAAATCGTAACCAAGGAAGCTCATTCCTAAAATCATAACGAACTTTCCAGCCAATAACACCACAAAATAATACTTTTTATGAATATGAGATAGCCCCGCTACAATGTTTACAACGACTGAGGGTGTAAAAGGAAAACAAAGTAACACGAACAGAGGACTAATACCATTCATATCTACCCATTTAATTAGCTTCTCTACTTTTTTACTGCCCGTTACAAATCTAAGCTTTGGATGCTTGCCAAAATGTCGGACAAGTAAAAATACTGCATATGAACCAGCTACAGATCCTAGCCAGGATAATAAAAAACCTAACCATAAACCAAATGCGCTCGCATTTGCGACAACGAACACGACCAAAGGTAAAAATGGAAAAAACGCCTCTATAAACGTTAAAAATAAACCAATGATCGGGCCAAGCGTTCGATATTGTGCCGCAATATGCTCAATATTTTCTACAGTAAACCATTCATTCAAAATCGACACCTCTATTTATATTGCAAAATTAAATGTAAAATCGTTAACTTTTCCGAAGTATTTTTATACTCATGTGGCTGATGTCCTGAGAATACTAGTGTATCCCCTTCTTCTAGTAATTCATGCATCTCCCCAGCAGAAATAATGGCCTGCCCTTGGATTACAGTCACAGTTTCCTCTACCCCTTCTGTGTGGGCTTCACTTCTACTGAAAGCACCAGGCTCCATTTCAACCCTATAGAGTTCCCAGCCACGATCTGGATTATAAGGAATAATGGAGTACACACGATATCGCCCCTCATCTTCATCTACACGTGGCGCATCCTTACTACTATATTTCATGTAGTGTGCTGTCGGTGATTGTAATAACGAAGAAAATGAAGTGCGCATTCCCGCAGCAATTTTCCAAATCGTTGATACTGTAGGATTTGCTTCCCCTTTTTCAATTTGTGCAAGTTGCGCTTTACTTACCCCTGTAGCTTTGGCAACATCGTCTAAGCTTAAATGACGTTGTTGGCGGATTTTCTTTAATTGAAATGCTAAATTTCGACTCATTTGCTCCATTTTTATTCACCAATTTCTATTGTTTATTTTAACAGACAAATGTATACTTTAATAAACAATAAGAACTATCAGACTATTCCATCATTAGTATACATGGAAACTTTTAAGAAAGGACGATCTTTTTATGACAAGTACAACAGATTTTCAGAATGAAACAACAAACACGCCAGATGATAGCTTTTTACAAGGCGTTAAAGATTGTGTTCCCACTTTACTCGGTTATATTAGCATAGGACTCGCTTTCGGTGTTGTAGGTTCCGCTTCAGGATTATCTGTACTCGAAATTGCGCTTTTAACTATACTCATCTATGCAGGCTCCGCACAATTTATCTTTTGTGCACTTCTTTTAACAAATACCCCTGCTTCTGCTATTATTGTAACCATTTTTGTTGTAAATCTACGCCATCTATTAATGAGTTTAACAGTAGCTCCTCATTTTACACACTATTCTATACTAAGAAATGTTGGTTTCGGCACATTATTGACGGACGAAACATTTGGTGTAGCTGTTACAAAGCAAATGCAAACCGGTAAGCTACATGGCAAATGGATGGATGGGCTGAATATAACGGCTTACTCATTTTGGATTCTTTCTTGTGTAGCTGGCGCATATTTAGGTCAATGGGTAGCAAACCCTGAAAAATGGGGCTTAGATTTCGCATTGATTGCTATGTTTGTGGCACTTCTTGTTCTCCAGCTTAGCAGTGTAGGTAAAAGTAAAATCATACATTATCTTATGTTAATCGGCTATATGGTTGTCATTATGTATGGTCTTTCTTATATTGTACCTTCGCATGTAGCTGTTCTTCTTTCAACAGTTATTGTAGCAACTATTGGGGTGGTGACAGATAAATGACGACAACTGCTACTATGGTATGGCTCATCATTGGCTGTGCACTTGTAACCTGGCTACCACGTGTTATTCCTTTTATATTCGTCCGAAATGTGCAGCTACCAGAGGTTGTATTAAAATGGCTAAGCTTTATCCCAGTTTGTATTTTAAGTGCTCTTGTCATCGAAAACTTATTGGATACAGACAACGGAAAAATTGTTACACTCAATTGGCCTGTATTTATTACATTTGTGCCAACACTTATGATTGCACTTGTTACCAAAAGCTTATCTATTACAGTTGTAGCAGGGGTTATCATTATGGCAGCCGTAAGATTTTTCATGTGAAAAGGTCAGTCTTAAAAGTGAGAAAGCTATCACTTTGGACTGACCTTTTATATTCATTTAAACAGTATCTTTGTTTTTTTTCATTTTACTTGCTAGCCAAAAGCCCACTGTTAACGAAAAGGCATCGATTACGAATAGAACAGGTGGCGAAGTATGACCTGCATAGACAGAGGCCGCAATAAGCGCAATTGCCAATATTAATGCAACATACCGATTAAACGTAATTCTAGTAAACAATAATACGAGTAATGCTGGTAAAAATAACGCTAACATCATTTTCCCGAAAACATCCATCATATATCCCTCGGCTCAGCTAGTAATAATCCTATACGATAATGATCATTGCTATATATAACATGCTGTGTTAAGCGTATTTCATTGTTACGATCTACTACTTCTAGACGACAATGAGCAGCATTTAATTGCAAAGCCTCATATAAATCATTTTCAGTAAAAATGGCTTGACCGTTTACTTTGCGAATACATTCCCCTGCCAGTAAGCCCATTTTTTCAGCTGGTGAATCAGGTAAGACTGCCGCAATAATAGCGCCCTTTGAACTTGGTGCTACCGCATAAATGTCCGTTTTATCTTGCAGTGCATAGAAGATTGAAATAATGATACGAATCACTACACCAATTGCCAACATGATAAAGCCAATGAACGGCTCCAAGGCTGCTGCGAGTCCACCAATTAAAATTAACTGCCCAAGTATTAGCACGGATCGGCCGATTTTAGCCAATCTCAAAGCCGGTAATTCTTTTCTAGTAAGCTTTGAAAAGCCTATAACAAGTGGAAATAGTACGAGTGCAAAGGTACTCTCTCCTAATGTAAATTGTGGCCAATATGGAAAATCAACCGGAATAACATTACCAGGTATTACAAAGAAAATTGGCAATACCCATACATTTCTTGAACGATAGACAATTGCCTGCATACCTCGCTTCGTCTTTTCAACTCGCGGTGTCGTTACCTTCATTGCTGTTCGACGAATTAATATGCCCTCAGCAATTACACATAGACCTGCTAAAATCGTAATCGTTACAATGGAACCATTTAATAAATTTACACCTTCTAAAGAGATTTTCCACCAAGAAAATGTCCAATTGTAATGGTACATCAACCACATTGCAAGTGTTGCAAGCCCCATCGTATAAATAGGTGAAAGTGCATTAATGAAGAACAATACTAGTGCCAACACAGAAATAGCGATTAAAATCATTAAAAAAACTTTAGGCACTGTTAAACCTAAACCAACACTTATTAGTGAAATGAGGAGGGCATTTAGCCAACCATATTTCCATTGACCAATTAGCTCTGTCCAACCCCAAATAATACGTCTATTAAAAAACTTACGCTCCTGCTTTACACGACTATAACCTAATAAAACCGCAAATAAAATTGCGATATACATTAATGGGTTGATTAAAAAGCGGCCAATCGCTGTTACAATTTCTATTAATATATCACTAACCATACGAACACCCGCCGTTTCTATCTTGAATACTATGATTTCATTGTATCAAACGACTACACTCTTGCGTAGTACAATCTAGTAGAAAGCTTTCTATTCTTATTTTTTTATCGTATTCAGCAGATATCACAGATTTTAATTTAAAACATTGCACGTGTGTCGATTACCATCCCTGAAAAATAAATCTGAATATTCTCGTTTTAGTCGTAACTTAAATTTGTGATAAGTGTCTAATAACTAGGAGGTGTTATGTTGAAAGTTCTTAAAAATATGATATTTATTTCTGTATTTGCTTTGTTGATATCTTCTTGCAGTAACTTCACTTTTCTTAAAGGGTGTCCTGATGCAGAAATTGAATGGGTGGATGTGCTGATGATTAATGATATAAAGTACGAGCATCATTTTCCAGAGCCTGCAAATGAAGATCTTCCTATAACGATTGAAAAAGGTAAAGAACTTGGTAAAGTGACATATAAAATGGCTGACAGTGCATGTAGTAATCACAAGATGCAAAATGGCGATGCGGCATATTTAAAAGAAGGAACAATTATTTCTGAAATAAAAGGATATCCAACTTCCTTGATTATTGCTGCAAATGATGATGTTTATGTAGCCAGCACAAATAAAAAGGCAAAAACAGCAGGAGAACTTTACCCTATGGATAAGTTGGTGAAAAATATCTATTTTGAAAGCACTGAAGATGGAAAGAGAATTCACACATTCTCACAATCTTCTAAAGCTACATTCCTAGCCGCATTTTATGAATTAAAATTAGAAGATGTACAGTCATTAATTGATGAAGGTAAGCTAGAAGGTACACGTATATTTTTGGAGATTGAACTTAAAAATGGTGTTTCATTTAGGCAGCTTTATTGGAGCGATTCTAATACATTCCATTTTGGAGCAATTGGCAACGATAAGATAAAGGAAGTTATTAACTATGAAGTATCAAATAGTAATTGAAGAAGTAGCTATTTTTAATATTGTGCTATCAAAGACGTTTCGGAAGAAGGAAATTAATGAAAAGTGGATAATTTTATCAGGCGTGTTGATTAGGAAAAAATGAGTTTATTAATGAGCGATAAAAGGATTTTTCCGTTACCACTTTGCTAATATATTTCCATTTTAACTGATTGTAGCGTAGGGCTACTCGACTCCCGCGGGAAAGCGAGACAGACGAGACCCTGCACGGAGCGAAGCGGAGGAAGCGGCTCGACGCTCGCCCGCAGGAAAGCGAGTAGCCCGTAGCGGAAATCAGCCTCTTGGATGTATAAAAATGGTTAATCAACACACCTGTAATTTTATAAATATAATGAGGTGAAAAATTCGTGGATAAACTGCTTCAACACTTACAAAGAGTTGGCGTAAATTACTTAAAAAGTGATAGTGTAATTATTTTAGAAATTTTAGAGAATAGACTTCATCTTGCTTCTGAAATAGATGTGCTTATAAATGAACTTTTAGATAAATTACAAAGTAGTAAACTGAAAGAAGTTAGGTTTGAGTGTCCTAAAATTCTTTTAGATAGCTTAAATTGTACTAGGACTAAAATGGAAATAATCGGTGAAAGGGTTATATATAAGTGATCTTTAATGACACCATTAAATGTTTCAATACCTGAATTTGAAATATGGTCATTTTCTGAGAATAACTCTATCTTATTTTTATCTGAAGTGATGGGTACAAGTTTCATTGCTGCAGAGAAGTTTTTAACTGGCATGAGTACCGAACTCCCGTCACAAGTAAAGGAAATGTTTACAGTTTATAAAATTAACAATGAACCTGTTGGTGTAGTTTTTCCTCATATAGAACCAAATACAGATAATGAAGGACGCATTTTTTGGATAGGCATGCATCCTAATTTTCTGGGGACAGGGTTGGGAAAGAACTTACATTCACTAGGATTATACAGATTGAAAAATGAATTTAAAGCTATGTCTTATTTAGGGATGACTCAAGTTGATAATATTCCAATGAGAAATATAATGGCTTCAAACGGATGCATTCAAAATAAAAATACAGTAATTTCTTTACAATATTAAGAACCCCTGATATAAAAAAGCAAAAATCGTAACAATAATACACGAATATCCCACACTTATTTTACTAAACAAATAAATTCATTCCTAAATAGGTTCTCGTGAGACTAAAAGAGGTTCACCTTCCAAGGGAGGCACCGACTTATTGAAACGGAAGAATTGAGACATAGAAGGTATTTTGATATCAGAAGTGTTGATGATTAATTGAAATGGATTAGTTGGAACGCCGTATGCTATGAAAGTCGCGCGTACGGTGTGGACAGGGGGAAAAGCTGGCGATAATTTCAAAGGCTTACCTATCTGTATGAAGAAGGATATTTATATTATTTCTAGAATAAAAAGATAAATAGCTGTGATAAAGAAAGCGGTGAGATTAATAGCGCAGAAAATCAATTTATTTTTAGATAATAAAACTGAAAGAAGCATAATCAACAGACTGCAGAGTGAGGGTTGTGTCTTCGCTGAAGAAGAAACACAGTTACTTATCTCTGAGGCAAGAAGTATAGAGGATTTAATGAAAATGGTAGAACAACGAGTAAATGGTTTACCACTTGAATACGTACTTGGGTTTACGAAGTTTTGTGGGCTACGAATAGAAGTAGAACGAGGAGTTTTTATACCACGTCGACGTACGGAGTTTCTAGTTCAGCAAGCAAAAGTTTTAATCCGCCCATATGATATTGTTTTGGATTTATGCTGCGGGTCTGGTGCTATTGGTGCTGCAATTGCAAGCGACCTTAAAAAGATTTTATTACACTCTGTTGATATTGACCCCGTTGCTGTACGATGTACTTCCCGTAACATAACTAAGATTGGTGGTCACGTTTATCAAGGTGACTTATATGAAGCATTATCCGATTCATTGAGAGGTCGAGTGAACATCATAGTGGCTAACGCACCTTACGTTCCTACTGATTCAATAAAACTGCTTCCCCAAGAAGCACGTTTATATGAACCAAAAGTTGCGCTTGATGGTGGGTCTGATGGACTAGAACTTCAGAGAAAGGTAGCAGAAAAGGCTTCTGACTGGCTTGTTCCTGGAGGACATCTATTGATAGAGACGAGTGAAATTCAGGCTACTCAAACTTCAGAAATTTTTGCTAATGTTGGCCTAATTACCAAAATAGCTAGGGATGATAAATTAGATGCAACAGTTGTTATTGGAATAAATCCTTAAACTACCGATGACACGTAAATTTGAAATTAACCTCAAATCCTTGTTCAACTAAAGGGGTGCTTTACTTAAAGATCATTGAGTTGCCTAGGCAGCTCTTTTTTTCTTATTGAACTCCCATGAAAGAACTTAATCATCTTTCATTTTCTATGGTGAAGTGCTTATTTTTGCGCTTCATAGATAGCTAACAGAGTAGTTTGTTGAATAAGAAGGAGAAAATTTCCTTATATCGAATATACTATATAATAATAGGAAGTATTTCTAGATGAGGTGTTCGATTGAATAAGATAAGAACTGAAACAGAAAGATTAGTTATTCGATTAATAGAAGAGGGCGATTATTCTTCTTGGCTTACTCAATATGAAAATCGTTTACCTTCTCAACATAAATACGATGAAGGTAAATTAGATATGAGCATCTGTACGAAAGAATGGTTTCGAGATTTAGTTACTAAACATCATCAGATGGCTGAGGATGACAAGGTATATGTATTTGGAGTGTTTAGAGAAGTAGATAATACTCATATTGGCTTTATAGACTTTTCGACAATTATGAGGGAAGAATTTCAATGGGCCAGGTTCGGATATACAATTCATAACCACTTTTGGAGACAAGGTTATGGTAAAGAGGCTGTAAAAGCAGCCATTGATCTAGCGTTTGAAAAATTAAATTATCATCGAATAGAAGCTCACATAAACGTTGATAATATAGCATCTATAAAGTTAGCAGAAGGTGTTGGAATGGTTTATGAATGCACGAGGAAAGGATTCATATACGAGGACGACCAATGGACTGATCATCTAGTTTACTTTATAAACGCAAAGTAAGCTTATTAAGTAGACAAGAACGATGATGTCTTGATATTTTGCTCCTTCGTCTATGACTTTTACGATAAAACTCCTCATTTCTCAACCTTCTACTAGATAGTTGGCAGGAACCGTAACCATTTTCATAGTATTATTTGGGTTAACTTACTAAAAATTCACAAATGGGAATTGTAAAATCAGATTAGACACTTGATATAAAAATACATCAAATCGGAAAAATCGTGTATTATTGGAGTTCCTACACAACCAATATACAAAGGAGATCTTTCGATTTGATGCAAACCAAGCGTAACATAAAAGAAACCAAGACTTACTGAAATTCAACGTGGAAAGTTAGAGGCTTACATAGATGAAGGGAATTTGTCGAAAGCTGAGATTGCACGTAAATTAGGTGTTTGTCGCGCCAATAAATATAACGAAATCAAGCGTGGAACTACCACTCAAGTGAAGATAGTAAATGGTAAACGAATCTATACGACAAAGTACTTCGCTGCAACCGGTCAAGCGATTACTGAACGAAACGTTGCTCGTTCTCGTAACTCCTTGAAAGTGAAGCGAGTATCGGCTTTTCTAGAATACGCCGATCAATTAATGAAGGAAACGAAGTGGTCTCCAGACGTCGTTATTGGTCGTACGCTGCTTGATGACAAGTTTCGTCGCGAAGAAATGGTTTGCGCAAAAACTCTTTATGCATATATAGATCTTGGGTTATTGAAAACTAGAAATTCAGACTTAGTTTCCAAGACATCGCGTAAAACAAAGGCAGTACCTAAGGGTAGAAAAAATAAAAAATGCTTAGGTGAAAGTATTGAAAAACGCCCACAGCACATTGAAACACGAGAAGAATTTGGTCATTTTGAAATCGATTCAGTGATCGGCAGAAAAGACAAAGAAGACGATGTTTTATTAACACTGATTGAACGGAAAACGCGTCGAGAGTTTATTTTCAAAATGGACGGTAAGGATGCGGATTCTGTGAACTATGCGGTTGAAACTATCCTAAAGAATTTTGGGGAGTTAGCACCTAAATTATTCAAATCCATTACGGCAGATAATGGGAGTGAGTTTTCAGAGCTTGCAGAAAAGTTCCAAAAGTTGATGGGAATTTACTTCACACATCCCTTCTCATCATGGGAGCGAGGAACATATACGGACATGGATGTATCAAAAAAAGTGGCTAACTTGATATTGCAATTTACGAAAAATCACAAATAAAAAAGCCGAGGAATAAATCCCCGACTTTTTCAGGTGCCTAGCGACGTCCTACTCTCACAGGGGGAAGCCCCCAACTACCATCGGCGCTAAAGAGCTTA
>NZ_LITM01000006.1:0-1815 GCF_001275675.1 Lysinibacillus sp. FJAT-14745
GTTTTCACTTTTTTTCTATACTTTAATGGGAATTTATTGAATTTTTTATGGTCAACCCCAAGTTATGGTGATGAGCCTAAAAGGTGGAATTTTTTATTGTTTCTCCTTATAATATAATATACGCTATATAATCGTGTGTTTTTAAACTACTAGATTTTTTGTAAGTAAAAGTGTGGGGTGGTTAATTGAATTTTATTACTTGGTCAATTATTGCAGCAGAAATTGGTTTTTGGATTGTTATAATACTCGGTCTAACTTTACGTTATGTATATAACTTTAAAAAAATGGGATCGTTCTTTTTACTTTTAACACCCGTGATTGATTTGTTTCTGTTAATCGTAACTGCTATGGATCTATTAAAGGGTGGAAATGCAACTGAGTCTCACGCAATTGCTGCTATCTATTTAGGTGTGTCGATTGCTTTTGGAAAGAGTATCGTTCGTTGGGCTGATGAAAGGTTCTTATACTACATAAAAAAAGAGGGAACAAAACCTGAAAAAAAGACTGGTTTCGCATATGCTCGTAATTCTTTGAAAGGGTCTTTTCAGCATTTATTTGCATATATCATCGGAGCAGGATTTTTATTAATATTGATATACCTAGTAAATGATGCGGACCGTAGCTCTAAACTTTTTGAAACACTAAAAGTATGGTCTTTAGTACTGGGAATTGATTTTATCATATCTATTTCATATTTCATTTGGCCACGAGGAAAATAGTTATTTTACATAGAAGTAAGTAAAATATTTTAAAAATAATGAATGTTTTTTCTTCAACTAACCAGAGCTTTCGTTAAATTTTCGATTCACGAAATATCAAACCGAAAAGATAGATTTATCCTACACATTTTGTAGATTAAATCTGTCTTTTAGTTTTAACAGCAACAATCTTTGAGAAAACAGCCTACTTTAAAGATGCAGATTTAAACTATGACTCCGTTACGGTAAAGAGCCGCAACTCTGTACGAGCTGATTAAAACCAGAAGATACTAAGAGGATGTAACAGATGAAAAGCAATAATATATTGGTTTTCAGAAGCTGAAGGAGGAAGAAAAGCTCCCCCCGCAGGGACAGAGTATTATCCAAATACAGAGATATTAGAAGATGGGGATATTTGGAGTTTAGCTATTAAATTCGATATGAAAAATCCAACGCAAAATAAAATGATAGATAACTGTAAAGTTTGTTTTTTATTTGATCATGCACCTCAACACTTACTAAGTAGTAATGCGGAACTTATCCTTTGTAAAGGATCCCATAAAGTGGGTAAAATGGTAATCAGTTAAGTTATAATATTCCCTGTCAAATAGACAAGGAGTAGTTCTGGTGGTAATCCGAAAATAATCATGTGTGGTGGATGTAAGGGATAATTTATCGAAAAAAAGACTATTGAGTAATACGTTCGTTGACAAAGTTAGAAATCAAATGGAAATTGATGAAGAAGAGTATCGAGAATTAATTGAAATATTGACTAATTTGTCCGATGAATTAAAATCTCAGAAAGTAATAGATAAAGAACTGGCAATGACATTATACAGTATGCCTCAAATTATTAGGAATGTTTTTCAAACCTACGAAGAGCACAACGGAAAAGCTACAGAATTCGGGAACAAACTTGAGGATATCTGGATTGATTTGGACGCAATGGTTTTAGAATGCTTTATCGATACATCCAGTTGATTCATTAATATTTATACACAATCTAAATTGAAACCAAAATCTAAGCACATTTAAAGAAGGTAAGCGCCAAATACAACCCACCTTCTAACACTGTCTGTACTATGTGATAATCACAGTACATTCTTCGTTAGGAGGT
>NZ_LITM01000006.1:4202-18229 GCF_001275675.1 Lysinibacillus sp. FJAT-14745
TTCCAAAGAAAACTAATTAAAGCATACAACAAAGCGCCCACGGAAAAACACGTGGGCGCTATTTGACGCTTACTTTTTTATGTTAGAAAAGGAACCGTTTTTATCTCGTTTACATATCCCGTTAATGGAATTTAATTACATAAAATATTAAGAATAATAACCCTTTTCGAACAATAAATACCTTTATATCAAGGCTTTTGATAGGAGCTCGGATTTTACTGCAGCATTTAAAGAAGCGAGTATTAGTGCTATAGGATAAGGCACCAAGTAGCAAATTTTAATCCTAAAACAGGCGAGGTAACCATGCAATTAAGGCCACTTTGAAACATCAAGGGGCGGTTAAACAGTTCAAACATCATTTTGGATTTTTTGGTACGTATGAAGCTTCATATGAATCTGGATGGAGAAACAATGAATCTAGAAAAATGACATGTAAGTGGTAACTAAGGAGCGGAGAGAATGTTTATAGATTGTTCTACTCAACTAACAATAAACGATTTAAACGATGTTGAAATTACATTAGGATTTAATTTACCACAACAGCTTAAAGAACATTATTTACAATTTAATGGCGGGGTTCCAGTTAAACCTTGTTATTATGCGCATGATATTGACATTGAAACGGAAATTGCCAAGTTTTCTCCAATAAAATATACAAATAGCTCAAGGCTACTAGAAGAAAGGTACCTAGATTTCATAAATAGAGAAGCACTCCCCAAAAAATATCTCCCGTTTGTAAATGATTGGGGTGGTAATTTATTTTGTATTGATTTAGAAAACGGAAGTGTTGTTCTTATATGGATGGACTTGGGGAAAGTTACAGAAGGAAGCATCAATTTTTTATCAAACAGCTTTGTAACCTTCATAAATCATCTTGGAAAATGTGAAGATGATTAATTCCAGTAGAGATGAAAAAGGGCCTTAGGTAAAGAAAACAGACAACTTAAACAGAGGTTATCGCTTTAGCTTGTCTGTTTTTTCCTTCTGCTAATGAAGAACTCAGAAACATCAAACAGCGAAATGGGGAAAAGATTCCTTAAAGGTATAGCAAATAAACTAGGTCATATTTAATTGGAGGAAATCAATGATTTTAAATTTTAAGTCGACACCTTTAATCACTAGAATAGAAAGAAACTTTGATGCAAATGAGATCAATACCAGTTTTCAAACGAACATACCTACGAGACTAATTGAGTTTTGGAATTTTTTTGAGGAAGTTACATTTGAAAACGGAATAAATATTTATGGTTTTAACATTGCAGTGGAAAGGAACGGGTTGTATGGAGTAAGTGTTTACGCACCAGATTATATTTTGATAGGGGATGATGGTGGAGGTCAAGGAGTGTTTTTAAAAAAGAATAGCGACCAACTAAACGTATTCTATCAAGATTTGGGTGCATTGTCGTCGCCTTTATATTCTTTAGATATTGATTTATTTAGTTGGCTTGAAAATAATCCTGTTATAGATGAAAAAAATGTTCCTTCAGTCGAACTTGATTTGATAGATGAGGTAAAAGTGTATGTTGTCAGAGTACCAAATGATGCAAATAAATTTATTATGGACATAAGAAAATGCTTTAATTTGAAACTTTCTATAAAAGATATTAGAGAAAAACTGAATGGTTTACCTTTTTTAGTGATCCAAGATATCAAACTTATGAAGTATGGCAAAACAATTGAAATTTTAAATCAAAAATACAATTGTTTAGAGGTTTACAATTCAAAGAATGTGATTCTAATTAGTCCAGTAAAAAATTAAGCAATAGCTGAGCTGGAAGAGATTTAATATTTACTTTCTATTCTCTTCTTAGACTAGGATTTTCAGCTATGATGAGTAGGGTAAATTGATTCAGAAAACAGAACCGAATGGGTATATGGAAGTACGAATGCTTTGGTAATGGAATGATGTTGCCTGGAAGATATGGATTAATCTATAGAAAGTAATAAATGCAAAGGGGGAGAAATCCGAATTAATTTATTTGGATAATAATATGGAGAATAAAAATAACATAGTAGTTGAGCGAAAAGAAAGTATTATATTTCAGTTAGACAAAAATCAGAATGTTGGTAATGGATGGATTGGTGGAAATGCCCCAGCATATTTTGACGATAAAAGTGAATTTTTTAGTGAAATTGGATCTGATTATCACTTCTATCTTTGTTTTGTAAGTCCACTAGATAAAAATAATATGGTTTCGATCTTTATACCAAAAGAATACAAAAATCGTGTTTCAAAAAATATTTATCCAAACTGCTCATTGTACGTGTTTGAACATCCGGTTTCAAAAGAAAGTTTGGATTCCACTTATACCGAATTTGGAATTGTTAAACACTATATTTCAGAAGGTATTTTTGTAAATGAGGAACAAGCCTTTGAAACACCTTTTTTTATTAAGCTTGGTGGGAATCCCTTTCACATCCAAGAAGAAGAATATTATTACTCAGAATTAGAAAAAGATGGGTATAGTTTCTTGTGTCAAATTGATGAGGACGGTTATCCCAATGGATTATTCCATTCAGGCACAAGCCTTCCATTTGGGTTTGGTGCTGTGTATTTGTATGCAATTGTGACGGAGGATTCAATAAAGAATCCAATAGTAGGATATTGGCAATTTTCATAGGTTGATAAATATTCTAGTGAAATAAGTTATTTTTACAGGCGTGTTGATTAGGAAAAAATAAGTTTATTATTGAGCGATAAAAGGATTTTTTCGTTACCATTTTGCCAATATATTTCCATTTTAACTGATTGTAGCGTAGGGCTACTCGACTCCTGCGGGAAAGCGATAGAGGAACGAAGGCTAAAACCATCACATCCTGTGATAACGCCTTCGTGACCAACATCGTGTTGGCCCGAGACCCTGCACGGAGCGAAGCGGCTCGACGCTCGCCCGCAGGAAGCTTTGCTCTGTGCGAAAGCGAAGCGTCAGCAACAAAGCGAGTAGCCCATAGCGGAAATCAGCCTCTTTGGATGTATAAAAATGGTTAATCAACACACCTGGAATGTTTTAAATCTATTCCTTGTTTAAATCATAATAGATCAGACTATGAACCACTAGTTAAATCCATACCTGATGGGCCAATTAGTTTAAATATTATTGCTTTTATTCAAGAATCCCTTAATGGATATCATGTCGTAAGAATGAAAGAATCAAAAGAAGAGATAGTTGTAGATGAAGTTTTCGTGGATGCTTGCAGAAAAGAGAAAATTCAAGGCGTTCTATTAGTTAAAGAAGGAAATGTACGTAGTCCGGAATTTGTTGATTTAAAATAATATAACTCTGAATGGAAGTAGAAACTTAGTGATAATAAAACAGACATCGTAGTACTCACTGGATTATATGTGATAACATTTGTCTGTATATCTCTATGATAATTAAGAACTTCTCACTTGCAAAAAACATTTAAGGAGTAGCATAAATCCACAGTATCTGGATTTATTGCTACTCTTTCTTTTAATTAAATTTATTTACCTTTTGGATAAAGTTTAACTATTGTTATGACGTATTCAGAAGTGATTCGAGGAAACAATTGGAAAAGTATGGGGATTGAGATAAAATAATAGCAAAGCAAGCACAAGAGTTGTTAGATGTAACGTTTGATGCAGCTAAGTACCTAGGGGAAGCACGAGATAAGTTTTACAAAGAATTCAATAAATACATATATGATAAATACAAGTAAATTTGAGATTAAAGGAGCAAGTATGAAGATAATAGAGATTATTAAAAAAATTGAACAGGATAGTAATTGTAGACTTGTGAAAAGGATCACAAATTTCACAAGTGATTTAGTTCTTCCAAAAGATTTGCATTATTTTTTTAGCAATTATGACTCCTTACAAATGTTTTTAGATAAGCCTTATGGAATAAAAATAGTTTCTTCAAATGAGTTTATTCCAACTAGTAAAAGGCTTTACCCAGAGGATGATGTTATTTGGGAGGAACTAGAGGATGATATTAGTAATGACTGGTATCTTATTGCTGAATCTGAACAAATAAACCAATACATTAGTATTGACATGAGCAAGTCTCATTTCGGTTATTGCTATGATAGTTTCTTGGAAACCCATGCAACACCAGGGGATAGTCAGATTATTGCTAAAAGCTTTACGGAACTGTTAGAGCATTTATATTCTAGTAAAGGTGAAAATTGGTTTTGGTTGGCTGAAAATTTCGAATCGTATGGGGATGCTTATGCTGGTACCAATTAGACAAATAGGGGAAGACGATTGGATTGAAAACCTAACATCCTTTCTTGAGGATTATGATGTAGAAGTGATTTCATTAGAATGTGAAAAAATTTTTCAAAAGACAGAGCAACATCTAAATTGGATAATTCCCTCACGAACGAAAGACTACTTCTTAAATTTTGGTGGTATTGAAAGCTCTGATTTCGTGTACAACCTTAAGAATATTGATGAGTGGGAAGTATTGACAAATTCTATTTGGGAATTTGTATCATTACACTTTCAACAGGAAGAAACAGATAAATATATTGTCTTTTCTGAAAGTCCTAGCAATGACCCTATTTGCTTTAATAGAGAAACTGGAGAGGTATATTTGTTTTCTTATGATCCCATTAAAGGGGCTAAAGTATATAAAGATTTCAATGACTATTTATTAAGTGAGATAATTGAAATCCAGAAATTGTACACAGAAGTTACTTTTGATAGTTCTAAGGAAGAAATAGAGTATAAAGCAAATCTGCTGGATGGCGAAGGTATTGATTTTGATTAAGTTATTTAAAACTTTAGGCACAATAACAACAGAAATGATTTAAAAACACATATAAAGAAGCCAATTAAGCTTTTTTATATGTGTTTTTGTTGGTAAAGAACTGCCTTGTCCTGTGTATTTACTACTCTGTTTCATCCGAGACAAAGAGTTTTCAAGGATTGCAGATAACCTTTGGATTGCGAGTAGCTTAGTGCAATAATCGATGTCATTCGTAATGAAATGGGAAATGTATTGTAAATCACGGTTTCTCGCTTAGAGGCAAGAACATTGGACAGATCAATGTAAATAATAAACGAGAGGGTTGAACTTTTGTGAAACAAATAGATAATTCGATATTGAAATTTATACAGACAATGAATAAATACCCACAAGAAGAATCCCCAGTTGTAAAGAATGGTGGAGTACGTTATAAACCAGAATTAGTAAAACTACAGGTAGATGAGAAAATTTATCTTTCTCCTGAATTAAAATTTTTTTATGAACATTGTGAAATAATTTGTGATATCCGTCATGATGGTCACAAGCTAAAAAGCACGAGCATTGATTTAGGAAATTCACCTCTTAGTCTTTGGTCTCCTGAAAATCTTGTCTATAGGCAAGAGGGGTTTCGTTGGATTGGAACGGATCTAAAAGATGATCCAGAATGGAATCCATTTTGGCTTGTCATTGCAGATAAAAATGATGATCCTGTTGTGGTTGTAACTGATAAAGAAGGCTCACCAGTCATGGCCTCTTATGAAACAGGTGCTCTTTTTCCGATTGCAAACTCTTTTTCCAATTTTCTGGATTATCTCTCAATTACTTTAGAATTAGTACAAGGAAAATATAATGGGGAAATAATAGATGATGAATCATGTGAATTGCTCGAAGGCTTTTTAGAAGATTTAAAAGAGATGATAAGTAAGATAAATAATAACGATGAACTTGTTGAAAATTTTATCGATTACTTATATGGTTGATAATCAAAAAAATGTAGTTACGGAACTTTATCTTGCGTTTCACATTAAGAGCTGATGTTAAAATTATTAAAAAGAAGGATCGATTAACGAAATAATTGAAGAGGGGCTGTCAACTGACAGCCCCTTAGTTCATTTTATCGAGAAGAATCCTGAATTAATCGATTAATTTTGCGAGTTTATCGAGAACTCAATTAATTGCAGTCAATCCTCACCTAAGCTATGCATTTTTAGATTCCTTTTTAATACCTAAATAAGTGAATGACCTCCAAACATATTCTAATGGCCCGAAGCGGAATTTGGATAACCATAGCTTACTAAAAATTATTTGGAAGACAAAAATGACAATGGCGATGATGATGGCTGTCGTTAAGTGGAGTTTTCCGTATACGCCAAATGCAAATGGTCCAAATAAAAATGTACAAATGATAGATTGGCCGATATAGTTTGTGAATGCCATTCTTCCAGGGAACGCTAACCACTGTAAAACTTTCTTCCCTTTCACCGTGTGATAAATAAAGAGCAAGCTAATGGCATAAAAGATTGTTAGGAGTGGCGAGCTAATATATTGAACAGTAGAAAAGTTTTCTGAAAGGGAAGGTAAGATCCAGCCCAATGTTCCACCAAAAATCAATGTTAGTAACCACGTAATGAAAAATCCTTTTCGATATTCTTCAAAACGATGAAGCCATTTTTTCTTCGCAACAGCTGCTCCAAATAAGAACATTAGTAAGAATGGAAGATTTGAAAATAAAAAAAATATAGGATTGCCTAAAAAAAGAACATACAGCCCATTACGCATTGTATAAAAAGTTCTTTCCATAAGATTAGCATCTAATAATTCTTGAATATTTCCATTTTGGTGGGCATCGATCGTAACTTGCATGAGCTGACGACTTTCCTCTGACATGGACATGGACATTGACATTGGCGTAGTAGAATCAGAAGATATTGCCCCAAACGTAAATGATCCCAAAAGTAAGCTATATAAAGTTAAGCTAATAATTAACATAGCTTTTGGTTTTAACTTATGCATGAGAAGGAGTAATAATCCTAAAATTGCATAGTTTGTTAAAATATCTCCAAACCAAATGAAATAGGCGTGGATACAACCGAAAATAAATAACGCAATAAGTCGTCTAGAATAAATTCCCCAAAAGTTTAATTGTTTTGCGGCAGCTCTTTCCTGCATGATGACCATGCCAAAACCGAACAGCATGGAAAAGAGCATGACAAATTTCCCATCGACAAACATAGTAAGTATAGTTTTCACTGTATAATCGGCGCCATTCCAAAAAGAAGTCCATTCATTTTTAAAACTTAAATCTTCCTGCATGTAGGCGGGGTAAAGGAACCAAACAATATTGGCTAATATGATTCCTAATAATGCGAACCCCCTTAATACATCGAGTGTTTCAATCCGCTCTTTGGCAGATATGGGTGAAAGCTTTTGCTTCATATAATCATCCTTTTTCATTTATTTTGTCCTTTCAACAAGTGGCCTATAGTTGAAAAAACCTTGTTAATGAAACTTTAAATGATAATTATCAGGATTTTATAAGGAAAACTAAATATCGTGATTTTTGTGAAATATTTCCTTTATAAGAAATTCATTCTTTTTTATGCATGAACTATTAATGGAAGATAGATGGAAGATGAATGGAAGATGGATTACGAAAATTTTATGTATGACAATTAATCGATTTAATGCGAGGTGAAACTAATATGAAAACTAGATTAGAAAACTTTATTCTTTCGTTAAAATTTATAGAAGCGAAAGCATTAGTGGATGGTTTGAATAAAGATGAATTTGAAGATTATATATTGGAGTTGTGTTATAAATCAGAAAGTATCATATATTATTCTTTTGTTTTAGATTTATTAAAAAATAGGGAAACAGCTTTCCTTCACTATATAGCTTCAATTATTTTATCTCACCCATTATGTCATTTAGAAGGAGCTTATCAGGCAGCATTTTATCACGCAAAAAAGGCAATCGACTGCGATGAAGATGATATAGGGCTAAAAGAATATTTATTATTTTTTAACGCTATACCTGATAAATTATTAAGTGATCGAGAGGCTAAAATACTAGCTGAAAAAGTCTTAAAAATAAAACCAGATAGTGAGGTTGCAAAAAAGCACAGATAAGTTTTCGAAAAATCAAATTCTTGTTTATCATATAATCTCCAAATTTAGTGAAAATGGAATATAAACCTTCCGCGTTAATTAAAACGTCTGCGCAACAGGGAGAGTGGCAAGGTGTACCAATGTTTGCAGCTTGTTCTACCGTAAGTATGCCTTGAAAATTATCAAACATACCTAAAATATGGTAATGTTATATGAGAAGACGATACGTTTTCATCGATGCCAAATGGACGGCATTAGGGGAATAAATTCTTACAAGTTTGCCGTTTCGGTTTATGAATAAATTGATAGAAAAAAAGGAGAAGATACACGATGGGAATCATGGCCAGTTACTTATCATTAAACGATGCTTTAGAGGATGAAATTGCCCAGTTAGACAATTCTCATATCGTCGAGAAGATTGAGGAGCTTATGGGGAAACAATGCTGTCCAGTATATGAAATGGATAAATTATGGGACGGATTGCATTGTTTGATAACAGGGATCTCTGCCTCGCAGCCAATCGAGGACCACCCATTAAGCGAGGCCATTGTCGGAGTCCGCGTGCTGGATATTGAAGAATTCGTCAGCGTCATTGGTTCTGATGAGCTACCCCGCATTTTAGAGGCTCTTCATTCTATGGATAGGACCGTCTTGCAGCAACAATTCAAGCCAGCCGATTTTAGAGCGAAACAGATTTATCCGGATATTTGGGCGGACGATGAAGCTGAGGAACTTTTCGCAGAACTTATAGCGGAACTCGATCAGTTAATCTATTTTTATGAACAAAGCCTTGCCCGGGGTCATGACATATTGATCAGCATTTATTAAAACCGCAACAATAATAAACTGTACCCCATCGAAAGACTTTTATAAAGTGTCTACTCGATAGGGCACAGTTTATTCTGACAAGTTTTTTTCTTTTACTCTAAAACGCTTAGAAATAGAGTGGCAAAAAAAGAGCCGCTTTTTTAGCTACTCCGAAGTGGAGCAAGTTAGAGAATGAGTCATAAGAAGAGGAGTTAGGTGACCCTATTGTTACTTGTAATATTCTGTTAACAGCTTCACCGAATGGGGGATTAAAGGATTTAGTCAAAATAAAAAACGTTTTGCACATAAAGATATCTGCTTCTGATAAAGTGTTCTAAAAATCTTCCTTGTGAACTTGTTAAGGACTATCCATACTTTCAAGCTATAAAGTTAATTGTATCAATGGGGGAAATTGGACAAGCATTAACAGTAGTTCCTTTAACTAAAAAAGAGTAAAAGATTGTTATATTTCATAAGCTTATTCCAACCAAAAGGGTAAGAGCGAGATTCTCTGATCGCAAAGGATTTTTCTAACCTTTATTATTATCTTTACAGCATGTAATAGAAATCGTATCGTTAAGGCAGTGGCGATACGGTTTCTTATTGCCTTCGCGTATAAATATGCCTGTAAGCGTCAAATAGCGTCCCCTGAGTAACACATGGGCGCTGTTTGACGCTTACTTTTTATAATGTGGTAATTATCTGACGATTTAAAAAGAAATAATATGTATTAAGCAAAAATACTACATTATCTATTATTTTTCAGCATTTTGTAGAAAATGTTGTTGAATATATGAAATAAGATAGTATAATGGAGTTGTAATTACATATTTGGATATTAATCCCTTGGTAAAAAACTGAAAAATCGGATTTTTTTAAAATATGTGACTGCAACAAACTTAAGAAAATAACTAATGAAATGAGGAGATTTTAATGATTAACACGATTCAATTTTTGGAACAAAATCCATCGTTGGTAACATTGTTAAAAGAAAATAAAGCTTCTCTAGTTGGTGTTTCAGAGCTTGAACAGAAGGCAATCTTAGAGTCGTTTGATGAAGAGTGGCAATTAGGAAATGGACTTTGGTTTTGAAATTTATAAAAAGTAATTGGTTTGGGCTTGCTATAAGTGTCTATTTAATATTGGGCATTTATTTGCTATATGTTACTTATAGCATGCCTTTTTTAGGTATTAATTTAAAGGAAGAAAATGGACAATGGTTGATAGCTGATTCTTATTATAAAGAGTGGGCAACTAAACAGCATATTACAAATGGAGATGTTGTATTAGGTATCGATGGTATCCAAATTGATAAACTTCCTAATATAAAGTATACTCCTGTAATTCGAGCAGCTAATGATTTAACAATATTGAAAACTAACGGTGATTTAATCCAGGTACAAATAAAACCCTTAGATATACCAGAACAAATTTTTTATGTGCTAGTAGTTCCAGCTTGTTATTATTTCTTGAGTTTAATAATTGCATGTTTCTTATATTTCAAACAAAGAAAGACTGAATTAATAAATTTACTCATTCTTTTTATACTAACTGTCTCATTGGCTTATGTTAGTATTGGAGCTTCAGGAAGATTAGATATTATAGGAACCATTGTTAATCGTAGTAGTATGCTATTATGCTTAGTGCTTTTAATTCATTTTTTAAAAAAATACTTTTTATTTTTGAATATAAAGTGGTTATTTATAAACAATATTAAGGTTTTCTATACATTACCTTTAATTGCGTTTTTTATGAGTATTATCAGCAATATTTATCCATTTACAAATCCCCTTTTCTCAAATATAACTTTGTGGTTTTTTTTCATTTTACTGATCAAAATTCTTGGTATATTAGGAATAAGTTACTATATATTTAAAACATCACAATTAAAAATTTTATTGAGTAGTATCATCATCCCGTTTCTGCCCTTTCTTTTTCTATATGCGTTACCAGAAGTCGTTTTCCATAAAAGTATACTTTCAGCGGATATATGTTCATTATTTTTAATGTTAATTCCCTTTAGTTTTATATTTACACAACTCACTGAACGTATATTTGATATGGAGTACTTTATTACCCGTTTACGCCATTATTTTAATTTTTCCTTTGCTTTTACGATTTGGCTATTAATGGGCATTTATTCGATTACTGATTTATCTATTTCAAGAATGACGGAAATTTTCCTTTTTACGTTCTTTTCTTTAATAGCACTTTTCTACATTAAAGAAAAAATAGATTATCATAAGCGGAAAATTCTTTTTTCAACAAAAGGGGATTATATCCATCGATTGTATACGACAGTTGATAGTATTGGAAGGGTCGTAAAGATTGAAGACTTACTGGAGAGATTTGTTCAAGAAATTGCATTACACCTTGAGAGTAAACATGTTTACGTATTAACCTACGATTTGCAAACACATCAAGTTACTTCCACGAGCACATCAAAAGAATATACTCAAAATCAAATGAGCGAAATAGAGATTGAGCAACTCCGTTTGGGAGATATAAAGAAAACGGAGCATTTTTATATTGCTTTTATTCACCAAGATGTAAATTATAAAAGAATTTTAGTCCTAGACCATAATAAATCTATTTATCTAAAGGATGAGGAATTATTATGGCTTGAATTATTGCTTCTATATGTAAATAATTTTATAGAAAATACGAAAATGGTGGAAGATTTATTAGAACAGTTAAAGCATATGAAAGAGGCTGATAAAAGTCAGCTACCATGGCTCAATAAGCTTCTTTGGCTACGATTTGAACAAGAAAAATATCAATTAGCTCAAGAGCTTCATGATACGGTTTTACAAGAGCAACTACATATTGCTAGAGAAATGGATGTTTTTATCCATGCGAAGAAAAAGACGGATATTCAATCGGGTCTTACTAAGATTCATGAACACATGATTACATCTTTAAATGATCTAAGAGGCTACTGTGAAAATTTAAAGCCGCCATTATTAGATACATTAGGATTAAATGCTGCGCTTGAGAAGCTTATACAAAAAGTTCATAAGCGTGCTGATTTTGTTTTAATTTATACAATTGATCGTCTATATTTGGAGGATGAGCGTTTAAACTTGATGATTTATCGGCTCTTCCAAGAGTTGTTAAACAATGCTTTAAAACATTCGTATGCCAACACTGTCGAAATTCATCTGTTAGAAACAGAAGAGGGCTTTGAAATTATTTATTCGGATGATGGTGTGGGATGTAAAATGGATGATATCATTCTTGCTGATTCAATGGGTATCAGGGGAATGCAAGATAGGGTACAGGCCTTTAATGGTCAGTTTTTTATCAACACCAATGTAGGAGAAGGAATGTCCATTCGAATTAAAGTAATTGAAGGGGATCATACCCATTCCTATGAATTCGATGCGTATCATAAAAGGCCAACTCATAGTAGAGGATAATATATGAATAGAAAGAAAGACATGAGCTATTTTCGTACCTCCTAATCTTTGTGTATTGTGCAGCATTCACAGTACGTGTATAGATTGGAGGTTTTTACTTTGGATTGCAATATCTCCCTTAATAAGTACCATTATTTATGTATCATGATAGTATTTTTATATAGAGGGGAGAGGATACATTCATGGAAATGGAAGAAATGATCTGGAAATATACATCGCAACAAATGAATTACAGAAGAGTATTTCTCTACAAATGAAAATGATTGAAAAAGATAGTCGTTTATTAATCCCCGAAAATATGCGGATTTGGCGACTCATCAGGTAAGGTAAGGAAAATCCATCAATATAAAGAAGGATGATTAATCATTCTAGTAAGGAGAAACTCATATGCAATTAGAGGAACGGCTAAATAATTGGGTAGATTCCTATAATCGAAACGGTTATTTAAATGGTACTTTATTAATTACATCTAATGAGAATATTCTTTTAAACAGAGGCTTTGGTATGGCGAATTTGGAGCATAGCGTTCCAAATGTGCCAACAACTAAATTTCGTATAGGATCACTCACGAAAGCATTTACAGCAATGGCTATATTTCAATTGCATGAAAAGCAAAAATTGAATATTGATGATTACGTAGGAAAATATCTACATGATTATCCGAATGGTCAACAAATAACAATCTATCATTGTTTAACTAATAGTTCCGGAATACCTAATTATACAAATACCCCTGATTTTTGGTTTCGCACAATGAGACTGCCATCCACATTAGATCAGCTAATTGATTCCTTTAAAGAAAGGGAATTAGAGTTTGAACCTGGTAGTAAATTTGGCTATTCAAATTCAGCGTATGCGGTGTTAACAGCCATTATTGAAAAAGTTTCAGATATGCCTTATGCAGATTACATACAGCAGCATATATGTCATCCATTAGGTATGTATCATACAGGCTGTGATGATGGAGTAAAAGTGATTCCAGGTTTAGCATCTGGCTATTCATTTTGGGAAGAACCAATTCATGCAGCGTATGCGGATATGTCATTTCCATTAGGCTCCTATGGTTTATATTCAACAACAGAGGACCTATTTATTTGGGATCAGGCATTAAAATCCTCCAAAATTCTTCACAAGGAATTAACAGAGAAAATGTTGACTCCAAATCTGGGGTCTTACGCTTGTGGTTGGATGGTCTCTGAATTAATGGAGAAAAAATGTGTGCATCATTTTGGAGATATTAGCGGTTTTTCAAGTGATTTCCTTAGGTTTGTTGACGATCAAGTTACGATTATCTTTTTAAGTAATATGAATGTTACACCTGTCATGCATTTAAGTAGAGAGATTGCAAAAATCGCTTTTGATAAAAATGTATCTTCACCGGCACCTAAAGTTCCGATAGCATTCACAAAGAGAGAATCTATCGTCGGGCAATATGTAATAGAAAATGAAGACAAAGTACTTACCATTACTATTAAAAATAAAGAACTTTATCTAACAGTCCCTAAGATGTATGGAGCTTTATATAAATTTAAGCTTATACCATTTAGTCATGACGCAACGAAAACGGCTTTTTTAACCGAGATGATTTATGAACGATTGATATTTTATTATTCATTATCAGGCGAAATAGAGCGTGTGCAGTACGTCGATTGTTATGAAAAAACTTATATGCTTTATAAGCAATAGAGCATCAATATTATATTTTGAAACTTTAGAAAAAGGTAACTCATTAGTTGAGATGCCTCTTTGATTTTATTCATTAAATGTGCCTAGCGTGAACCCGAAGATACTTTCCGGTACTTTTCGTATTGTGCAGCATTCACGGTACGTGTATAGATTGGAGTTTTTTGCTTTTGGCTGCTATATTTCCTATAACAAATACTGTTATTTATGTATCATGATACACTACCGTCGCATGAATTTTAACTGAAATTTCAGATTTATTCTCCCGCCTTTTTAGAGTAAAAACGAAGACATGT
>NZ_LITM01000006.1:19566-72906 GCF_001275675.1 Lysinibacillus sp. FJAT-14745
TTTTCGTGCCTGGAATATATTACAGAAAATTCAGTTTAAACGTTAGTGTGGAATTATTTTAATGCGACACTAGTGATCATGATAGTATATTTATATAGAGAGGAGAAGATTCATGGAAATGGAAGAAATGATCCTGAATTATACATCGCAACAAAATGAATTAAGGAAGCGTATTTCCCTACAAAACAATTTTTCTGATGATCAAATTCAACTCGTTGCAGGGGTGGATATTGCCTATTGGGGTGAAAACAATAAAGAATATGGAGCTTGTTGCATACAAGTTATTGATTTTAATTCCAAAAAAATCGTTGAACAAGTTGAGTACATAAATAAAATCACAATTCCATATATTTCTGGGTTTTTAGCCTTTCGTGAATTGCCTCTTGTATTAGAGGCTGTTAAAAAGTTGAGAACGGATCCAGACATTTATATGTTTGATGGAAATGGTTATTTACATAAGCGCAATATGGGAGTTGCTACCCATGCTTCTTTCTACTTAGAAAAACCGACAATTGGCGTAGCGAAAACGTATTATAAAATTGAAAATATGGATTTTATCATGCCGGAAAATAGAGCAGGAGCGTTTACTGATATTGTGATTGATGGGGAAGTGTATGGTCGTGCTCTAAGAAGTAGAAAGGATGTTAAACCGATATTTGTTTCATGTGGTAACGTGATTGATTTAGATACGGCAACTAATATAACGATGCATTTTATTGAAAAAGATAGCCGTTTACCAATCCCTACAAGATATGCGGATTTAGCGACTCATCAGGCAAGGAAATTGCAAAAAGATAATGTGTGAATATGGTGGTATCTTTAAGTAGGATAAATTCTTTTATGGAAAAATTCAGAGTGGAGGTTACAAATGAATACTCAAGCTAAAGATTTGTGGGATCGTATCATTAAAAAGAATTCAAAGGTAGGAGTTAATGGTGAAGAAGTATTGAATCTTCAAACAGGTGCTACAGCTGAAGAATTCCAACTAATCGAAAAAACTTTAAATATTATTCTGCCTGAGGAGATGAAAAGTTTTTATAGCATTTATAATGGGCAAGTTTGGACTTTAGGGGTTGAGCCGATTATTAGGAATTTAACACTTTCTCCTATTTCTGAAATTATTGACAATTGGAAGTTTCTACAGGAGGAATTTGATCCAGATGATTTGCTTCCAGATATAGAGTATGGTGTTGAGGTAAAACCAACGCTTTGGAATGAAAAATGGATTCCGATTGCTGAAAATGGTGGAGGCGATTATCTTTGTCTTGATACAGATCCAACAGAAGAAGGAGTAGTGGGTCAAGTGTTGTATTTTTGGCATGATTGGGGAGATCGAACAATTGATGCAAATGGTCTTTTTGAATTTATAGAAATCTGCTTAAATGAAAATGATTCTGATATTTGAATAAGGAGATGGACACGAAGATGATTCAGTTGATAATGGAGAAATTCAAGGTTCAATTAGACGAACTATTTTCACCGTTTTTAAATCCACCAGCTTCTGAGGAAGAGATACAGAAGGTTGAAAATGAGATGAGCATTAAATTTCCTGATGAATTAAGAGAGCTTTATCTTTTGCATAATGGAGAGAACGAAGATGGGCCGGGTTTGTTTTTTGGAATGCCGTTTTTACCATTAAATGATGTTTTGCAGGAATGGCAAGTATGGGCACAGTTAGAAGAAGAATATGCATTGGAAGGTGCTTCTTATTCTGTCCCAACTGGATATATAAAAGAGAGGTATATCAATCGTAATTGGATACCTATTAGTAAAGATTTTGGTGGCAATAATATCGGCATAGATGTCGATCCAGATCATAAAGGGCGAATAGGGCAAGTCATAAATTTTGGGCGTGATGAGGAAATAAAGTATGTTATAGCAAATCAATTATCAGAATTCCTACTATTTATTTCTGAAACGATAGTACAGGGTAATTATCAAATTGAACAAGAAGAAGATTATATCTACTGGAATTATGAAAACAGCACGCATTTTTTAGATATACTAAACGCCATTGAATTGCCTGTTCTAGATCCTGTATCTTCTCAAATCTCAAACGAGGATACAACGAAATGGATGCAAGATTTGGACTCTCGATGGGAAGAAATAGTACAAGAAGAGTTTTCTGATCCAGAGAAGTTTATGAAAAAAAAGAAACTATATTTAATTGGGAAAAATCTCACGAATATTAAACCGTTACGACTTTGTACAGAAGTAAAAGAATTAATCTTAACAAACAATCAACTGACTGATTTAACACCTTTACATAACATGCTATCTTTAAAAAAACTCTATTTAATTAAGAATCCGCTAAGTGATTTAACGCCATTAGCGAATCTCAAGTATTTGCAAGAATTAAATATTAATCATACAAAAGTTTACGATATAACACCGTTAGTAAGTACTCCACAATTAAAAAAATTAGAAATGGCACAAACAGATGTTAAAGATTTTTCAATTCTTCAACAATGTCAAGCGCTTGAATCCTTATCAATTTCAATAGTGAATAAAGAACAGTTAAAACAAATAGCTCAAATTAGTACTTTAAAACAATTATTTATTCACCAGTTGCAAAATATTGTAGAAGAGGATTTACTACAGTTAAGTCACCTAAAGAACTTGCAAGTAATGAAATTTGAAAATTGTTATTTGAAAAATGTAGATTGTTTTACATCCAGTCATTCACTGCGAGAAATCATTTTACATGATACAGTATTAGAGGACGGGAGAGCAATAGGTGCACTTAAAAATTTAAGAAGTATAGAGTTAAATGGTTCTACAATTGGAAATCTTGAGGTTATTGCAAATTCTTCATCGCTTAAAATATTTACAGGATCATTTGAACAGTTTCATTTCTTAAAAGATCTTTTTCATCGAACGATTGACTTTTCCACAATTATTGGTGAGATGTCAGATGAGGAAGATAAAGTATGGCATCAGTATTTAGATACCCATAAAATCTAAATTAAAATATATGTAAAGAGGTATCCCAAATCTTTAATTGAGATGCCTCTTTGGTTTTTCGTTAAATGCGCTAAATAGTTTATGTTTTTTAAAGCAACATCATCGAAAAGTTAGAGTTTCAGGTATCAAAAAAACATTATTTAAATTCGAGTAAATGAGCACTATTTCCTTTTTTGGATATATTGCCAAAATTAAGGGAAATTTTTAAACTCATACCGATATAAAATTTAGAAGGTATAAAGGAGGACAAAAGACTTGAATAAAAAATTTCTTTTATCAGTTGCAGCAATTCCTGCAGTCATTGTTGCACCAGCAGTAGTAGGGGCGGAAGAAGTATTAACTATTAAAATAAGCGCAGATGCGAAGGTCAATGACATAATCACAGCGGATGTGAAAAATTTACCACCTAATACATATGTAAACAGTTATCAATGGTACTATATTGAAGCAGATGGTTCGGAAAAAATGATTCCTGGTGCTACAGACATATCTTTAAAAGTTCCTGTTGATGCAGAAAATAAAACTATTTTCGTAAAAGCGACAACTTCAAGTGAAACCTATAAAAGTAATACATGTACGATAAAGCCATTGCAATTAAGCCTTGATGAACCAATTTTTGAAGGCTACTCATCAACTAACTATGTGTCACCAGGTGATACTGTTAAAGTGGTAGGAGCAAATGTGATAGATGCAAATGGAGCAAAATTTCAAAGTAACCAGATTACATACAGCTATCAATGGTTTTATAAAGTAGGAGAAGTCTTTTCAATTATTAATGGGGCAACAGGAGCAACATTTACGATTCCTACTGATGCCATAGATAAGGAACCGAAAGATATTGTAGTGAAAGTAACTGCGAAAGTAGGTCCACGCACACTCGAATCGCCTCCTTCAAAAATTCTTACAGTATCTAAAGCGCCGACAGAGACATTAACGAAGAATATTGAAAATTTACTGAAGAATGGCAACAAATATAATTTGACAAGCTTTGGAGAATTTCAGGCACTTGTGAAAGACTTAGATAAAAAATATCAAGCTCTATCAAGTGCTGCAAAGGCGAATGTTACTAATTATGATGTCTTGAAGCGAGCACTTGCAGATATTGCTACGATAAATGCATTAACTGAAAAGTTGGATAAGTTAAAAGATAAAGGCGTTAGTGAAAAAGATTTACCTCAGTTTTTGAAAAATCTTGAAGCAGATTATAATAAGCTTGACTATTTACAGCGCAGTTTAGATGTCAATGATGAATTATACAATGCGATTAAAGTGGCATTGCATAACCCATCAAATATTAATGAGCTTTCAGAAGTAAGAGAGATTAATAAACAAATTATTGCATTATTATCCTACGAAAATTCCTATATCAAATATGTCCCTTCTAGCTTAGAGTCTTTACAAGCGGAAGTGAACAAAATTGAAACTCGAATGTCGAAGCTGTCAAAAGATTACCGAACAATCGTACAAAACCAAACAATTTTACAAGAAGCAAAGCAAGATATTAAGAAAATTGAGCAGTTTATAAAATCATTTGATAAATTGTCACCAAATGATACACCAAGCAAGCAAGTGACTGCTGCAAAATCGATTCGCTCTACTTATGAAAAGTTAACTTACAAGCAAATGCTATTAGTTCCAAATACGTATAAGGAAAAATTGCAGAATGCAGAAAATGCAGAACAAATTCAAATTGTGAAATTAAACGCATTAATTCAATCATATGTAGGAGGCAAGCAGTATCCAATTAATCCAACAAAAGAGACTTGGAAAGAGATTGTAGATAATGTAAATAAAATAATCAGTGATTATAAAAACTTAACGAAGACTTCAGCGGCACAAATTATAGATTATGATCGTATTTTAACATTGCAAAAAGATCTTAAAACGGCTGAAAAAGTTATTAAGGATATGGATGCCTATCAAACACTTAAGAAAACACCAGGAGTCTCAGAGAGCAAGTTAAAATCAAGCTATAGCAGTACACTTAAAGCCTATAATAAGCTAACAACTTTACAGCAATCACTTGTCTATAATGCAAAAGAATTTTTAAATAATTCACCAGATGTGACTGTTGGTAACGATGGAAAGTTGCCAGATGATAAAGCGGCAGCAGAAGCCCTAAAAAAACAAATCGATTCCTTTGCAAACATCACCAACTATACACTGGAACAATTAGAAAAAGAAGTAGAGAGTGCTACAGCGGCTTACAAAAAGTTATCATCTGCAGCTCGGAAATATGTGACGAATTATGACTTACTAACAGCAGCAAGCAAAGATATTTCTGGCGCCAAATCGTTCCTTAAAAAAGTACAGGATGCTAAAGAAGAAAAGGATGTTACGAAGCAGGTCAAGAAAATTCAAACAGTGCAAACAGCTTATGCAAAGTTACCTGCAAATCAGCAACATTTAGCTAAACCTGAGTATGAAAAATTACTGAAACTATTAGATGGAAATGTTCCAAACGTATCAAAACTAGATAATGAAATTGCTGGAATTGTAAACAACAATTTGTATACCGTATCTATAGATAAAATTAAAGAGCTTTCAACTCAATATAATAAGCTGAGTTCTAGTGATAAAAAACGAGTTACCAATGCCTCTATCTTAACAACGGCTGTCTCTGATGTGAAAAAAGTAGAGTCATTCATGAAGCAATATGACAAATCATTCGAAAAAAATCCAGCAACTGTTACTAAAGCATTTTCAAAATTGACGTCAAAGCAGACGAGTTTAATAAATGAAAGTGTTCGGAAAAAAATTGTTGAAGAAGAAGCGAAACAACAATCTGCACACGAATCTGCTTTAAATTTAGTGGAAATGATAAATGGGCTTGAGAAAAATGGAGAATATATTGCCAATTTAGATACTGAAGTAACAAAAATTCGCATTTCGTATGACAAGCTTAATTCTACTGAGAAAAAAGTAGTGAAAAATTACTCGAAGCTAACGCAAGCAGAAAGTGATTTGAAAAAAGTTACGGAAGTATATGAGCTATATAAAACATATGAAGCGGCTGCAGAAGAAAAGAAGGCAGCTGCATATAAGACATGGCAAACTGCTTATGGCAAACTTTCTAAAAAGCTTGAACTTCTATATAAACAAATGCAACCCTAATATTTTTATTTGCTGTAGCCCTGAATAACGAATTTATTCGGGGCTTTTCAATAACCAAAAATTCAATTGTTCAAACTAAACTTATCGCTTTTATTTGTCTAAATATTCATTTTTCCGCTATACTATTTACAGTTAATTTTGGCTGTTTTCTAGATATACACCTTTTAAAATTGCTAGATAGACAAGCGTTTCACAGGATAAGCTGGCACATATAATCTTTTCTGAAGCGGCCATCTATAAAGGATTTTTAGAGCAGTCCTTTAAAATGAAAAAATTTATTGAGAGTGTCAGTATTGATATTATCCCATCACATGCAGCAGCTGCACCTCATCTGGGACGAAGTGCATTAGATACTGTTGAGTTAATGAATGTTGGGGTAAACTACGTGCATTATGCGGTTACAAACACAGGAGGATCGTCTCCAAATGTCGTTCAGCCATATGCAGAGGTGACTTACTTAGTTAGAGCGCCTAAAAAGCATCAAGTACAAGAGATTTATCAACGTGTTAAAAATATTGCTAAAGGGGCAACGTTAATGACTGAAACATCGTTAGAAATTGCCTTTGAGGGAGCTGCGTCAGATCTTATTCCAAATAAAACACTTTATGATGTGATGCAAAAACAAATACTTGATTTAGGAATGCCAACTTATACAAAAGAAGATGAGCAGCATGCCCAAGCTATTTTTAATACATTTTCTTCTGAAATTCAGGCAACATCGTTAATTGGTCTAAAAAAAGAAGATGCCGCGCAGTTACAAGGTAAAGTTATTGCTAACCACATCCCAAGCGTCCTTCCTGAGTTTATATTGGGTGGATCAACGGATGTTGGAGATGTAAGCTGGAATGTCCCAACTGTTCAATGTACAACGGTGTGTATGGCATTAGGTACACCACTTCATACTTGGCAGGTTGTATCACAGGGTGTCATGCCAATAGCTCATAAAGGGATGTTACAGGCTGCAAAAATTATGGCTTGCACTGCTGTTGATTTAATTAATAATCCGGCACTTATTGAAAAAGCTAAAAAAGAATGGAAGGATCGTCTGGATGGAGAGACATATGTTTCACTAATTCCAGAAGGTACTAAGCCACCAAAGCTTTAAAAAGTTATAGCAGATAGAGTCTTCATAGGGTAAACTATGGAGGCTCTGTTTTTGCCTAATAATAAGTTTTATCTTAGTAAAGTGTACGAAAGAGTAGCAAAGTTGCATTTTTTGAAAGGAGACCACAAGTATGCCGACAAATCATATTAACCATCATCACCTTGCGGCAGAATGGATGAAACAGTTTCGTCCTTATGCAAAAGAGGGGAAATGCGCAAGCTATATTCCTGCTTTATCAGAAAAAGATCCAAATCAATTAGCTATTTCGATTATCGGACCAGATAGTGACGAAATCAAAGCAGGAGAGGCAACTGAACTGTTTACTCTGCAAAGTGTTTCAAAAGTTGTTACATTTATTTTAGCGTGTATGGAACGGGGATTACCCTATGTTTTAGAGCGAGTAGATGTTGAACCGACAGGCGATACCTTCAATTCAATCATTCGACTTGAAAGTCATCAGCCTGGAAAACCTTTTAACCCAATGATTAATGCAGGAGCGATTACAGTATCCTCTATGCTTGACGGAAATTCACCACAAGAGAAGGTTTCAAAAATCTTAAATTTTTTAGAACAAATCATTGGCAAAAAAATAAGGGTAAATGAAGAGGTTTTCCAATCTGAATGGCAAACGGCTAATCGTAATCGATCATTAGCATACTATTTAATGGATTCAGGCTTTTTAGATTGCCCTGTAGAGGAGGCATTGGAGGTTTATTTGAAACAATGTGCTATTGAAGTCAATGTTTCGGATTTAGCGATGATTGGTTTAGTCATCGCCAATGATGGCTATCATCCTCTATTAAAAACCCAACTCTTTCCAAAGCAAGTGGCAAAATTAGCGAAGGCATTAATGGTTACTTGCGGTATGTATAATGCTTCTGGTAAATTTGCTGCATTTATTGGGTTACCTGCTAAAAGTGGTGTCTCTGGCGCAATTTTGGTGGCTGTACCAAGTCACGCAGGCTTAGATTCACCATTTCCTGCTGGCTGCGGTATTGGCATTTATGGACCAGCCATTGATACCATCGGGAACAGTGTAGCGGGTGTGAATTTACTAAAGCATATCGCTACCGAGTGGAATATGAATATTTTTTAATCACAAAAAAAGATGACTTCGTAAATGGACGAAGTCATCTTTTTTGTGATTTGATTTTGCTGCAGCTTCGATTTCACACAAAAAATAAAGCCCTGAATAGGTTCACTTTCTTTAAAAGTGTTACTATCCAGGACAATTCATCTTAGCGTATTGCTTTCTTTCTTTTCATTTTATAAATAATTAGTAGCATAATAAACCAAATTGGTGTTAGCAGTAATGCAGTACGTGTTGCCTCTGAAATGAACATGACTACTAATAGAAATGCAAAAAAGGCAAGTACTAAATAGTTTACGAACGGAGTAAAAGGTGCCTTGAAAATCGATGCTTCATGAAGTGCACGATTTCTACGTTTATAAATGATATGAGAGATTAATATTATACTCCACACCCAGATAAAGCAAATTGCACTAATCGTTGTAACAACACTAAAGGCGTTTTCAGGCATTAATTTACTTAGTAATGCACCGGCGGAAACTACAATTGCAGAAACAATGAGTGCGTTACTTGGTACACTGTTTTTATTGAGCTTTGCAAACGTTGGTGAAGCTTGCTTGTTGTTGCCAAGATTAAAAAGCATGCGGCTTGTAGAAAATAAACCACTATTACCGGCCGAAGCAGCAGATGTTAGAACGACAAAATTAATAATACCTGCAGCAATTGGAATTCCAGCTAGTGTAAATACTTGTACAAATGGACTACTTGAGGCAGACATTTCAGACCAAGGATTAATACATAAAATAACAAATAACGCTCCTACGTAGAATAATAAAATACGTAATGGAATTTTGTTAATGGCAGAAGGGATATTTTTTTTAGGATTGGCCGTTTCTGCAGCAGAAACGCCTACTAATTCGACACCAACAAAAGCGAAAACAACCATTTGGAATGCCATAAGGAAACCGTTTAGGCCGTTCGGGAATAACCCGCCATGTGCCCAAAGATTTTCAACAGAAACTGTGCCAGAGCTTGTTTGAAAGCCTGTAAATAACATGATTAGTCCAATAATAATCAGCGCAACAATGGTGATGACTTTTATAAGGGCAAACCAAAATTCTAGTTCGCCAAATAGTTTTACAGACAATAAATTCAAAATTAATAACAGTACTAAACAGCCAATTGCAGGCACCCATTGGGGTATATCAAACCAATATTGTATATAAACGCCGACAGCAATAATATCTGCCATAGCAGTCATAATCCAGCAAAACCAGTATGTCCAGCCAGTGATGTAACCTGCCCAAGGGCCTATGTATTCGGATGCAAAATCAGTAAATGATGTATAGCCAGCATTCGATAATAATAGTTCGCCTAATGCCCGCATGACAAAAAATAAGGCAGTTCCGACAATTAGATAGGCAAAGAGGATGGAAGGTCCCGCTAAAGCAATGGCTTTACCTGATCCTAAAAATAAACCAGTACCTATTGTTCCGCCAATCGCAATGAGCTGCACATGGCGATTTTTTAAATCACGTTTTAATTGTTGTTGTTCCACGTTGATCCCCCTCAAAGATGTAAAAACTATGACTGGAAAATAAAAAAGAGACTAGTAGTGACACTAGTCTCGTAAACGACAGAATAACAAATACCGATAACGGATGTTGTATGTAAAAAAAGAAAACATTCGTGTGGTATAGCTTTCATGATGAAAGTTGATATTACTCTTCTGTCCTTTTGCCTGAGATAGTGAACCCTTCGGCGACGCAAAATGCGCTCTCTCCAGAACTGCTCCTGCTATAGTGTTATCCATAGCATTCATAGCTTGTATTGTATGTCTTATTGACATTATTTTAAGATATTATACATCCTATCAGTGCCTGCTTAATTATTCAAGGGTAAATTTCAGTTATTTTCAGAAAAAAAGAAGATTGGAGTTCGTCTAGGTAAATATTTTACGAAAAATAGTATTTTTAGACATACGTTAATTTATGGATAATATTTAATTTGTGGTATATGGCGTTAAAAGAGGCGAACTATTGGAACTAGCCTAGGAAGCGTCTTGCATTTTGGCAAGGGAAAAGTGATGAAAGAAGTATATTACACACGTTGCTTTATGTTCCTCGAACTAACTTGTCAGACGTTAAACAATATATATTATAGTAGAAACTCAGAATTTTTTGCAAAAAGCAAACCATCTCATAGTCATTTGAGATGGTTTGCTTTTTGTTTAAAACAAAGTGATATAGGTAAATATAAATAAACTTACTTTGTTTCCATGAGTAGATTTATTTATATTAGTCACTAATGTCTTATCGATTTTTTAATTTTGTTTTTTGGATTTTATTTTACCTGTCCAAGTACGGAAGCCGCCTTGAAGTTGGTAAATTTGGTTGTAGCCACGTTTTTTAAGAAACAGAGCAGCACGTGAGCTACGGCCTGTATTTTGACAGTATAAATATACTGGTAAATCTGGGCGAATTTCTTTGTAACGTTGACGTAGAGTAGTTGAAGGAACATTACGTGCACCAAGAATGTGGCCAGCATCAAATTCTTTTTGCTCACGTACGTCGATAAGCTGTGCTTTACGATAGCCTTCAATAAATTGTTCTTGTGTTAGGTTTGTTACGGCTTTTTTTAGTCGTAGGGCATTGATGCCGATATATGCAATTACAACTACTAAAATAACACCGATTGTGATAAGTGTGTTTAACAAAATTTCTTACCCCTTTCTATCTTCTTTATTATTATAAAAGATGCGCTAGCGATAGTCCAATGAGTTTGATAAAATTAATTAGATTGTGGCTAGAATTAATCTATCTTATGTATATGAATGTTTTAGTGAAAGGTCTCAGAAGTATTCCTCTATTTTCTTGGTTTAGGGTGGGGGAATACTTTAATAAAGAATAGAACTTAATGCAGAGTGTCAAAATTTTGAGAAGCATTATTTTTGGCTGATCACCAAGAGTTGAACATTTGTTAAAACGTATGCAAATATATATAAGGTGACTTATTTTGTACACTTTCGCTAAAGTTTAATTAAATATTTGTAGGAGATGAAAATATGACAACTTGGTATTTTCTTAATTCAGGGAAATGTAGCCCTTCTTTTAATATGGCATTAGATGAAGCATTACTCGATTGGCATAGTGAAGGTTTAATTCCACCAGTCATTCGCTTTTATGAGTGGGAGCCAGCAACTCTTTCGATTGGCTATTTTCAGCAAGCGAAAAGAGATATTAATTTCGATGCTGTGCGAGAGCAAGGATTAGGTTTTGTTCGTCGACCAACAGGTGGTAGAGCCGTTTTACATGAACATGAGTTGACATATAGCGTCATTGTTTCAGAAAGCTACCCAGATATGCCTGAATCAGTGACAGAGGCATATAGAGTGTTAAGTGAAGGTATATTGCAAGGTTTTCATAATCTAGGTATGGATGCTTATTTTAGTGTACCTGATACAGAAGAACAAAGAGCAGACTTAAAGAAACCAAAAAGCGCAGTTTGCTTCGATGCACCAAGCTGGTATGAGCTTGTTGTAGAAGGTAAAAAAGTAGCTGGTAGTGCACAAACTCGTCAAAAAGGTGTTATTTTACAGCACGGAGCTATTTTACTTGATTTAGATCAAGAAAAATTATTGTCTGTCTTCAATTTTTCAAGTGAAGAGGCGAAGGACCGTATGCGTAGAAAGATGCCAGAGAAAGCGGTAGCTATCAATAATCTTGTTAAAGAACCAGTGACTATTGAACAATGTGTAACAGCTTTTAGAGATGGCTTTGCAAAATCGTTGCAAATTGATTTAAAACCATTTACACTTTCTGAGGAGCAATTAGAATACGTGCATGCACTTGAAGAGAAAAAATATGCATGTGATGATTGGAACTTCAAAAAATAAAAAATGGTAGAAGAAAAATATTTTTTTATCGTTCAACCCTTGTGATAACAAGAGGTTCGGATTCTATTCGAAATTGCAAGTGTTGAATTAAAAAACTATATATAGTATCTTTTTTAAAGAACCATACACAATATGTAGTGTTTAACGACACATGATATTGTGTATTTATTATGTAATGCAAGTAATGCAAAAATAAGGGAGGCAAAACGATGGTACTCACAAATCATCAACCCGAAGTAAACAAATTTGAACAGTTAAACAAAGATATTGAACAATTTCCACAGGTGCATCCTGTAACGCCTGATATGCACATTAAGCATAAAGGTGTATCAAGGCTTGTGATGATCGATCGCTACTCGTTTAAGGATACGGAGAAGAAAACGTTAAAAGCCGGTGATTTCGTCGTATTAACAGTGAAAGCAGATCCAAAATTCCCTGCACGTGGTTTAGGGACAATCCAAAAGCTTGATATGTCTACAAAAACAGCAGATATTTTGATTGAGGAAGATTATCGTAGTGCTTTAGATGATCCAAAAGAGCAAGAAACGGGTGTGATTACGCGTTCAATTGACGTGCTAGAAAAGCCTCTTGAAATTTTTTATGAACAAATCGCAAAACGAAATGCAACAGGACTTGCTGCTGTTGAAAAAACACCAGAGAAACGCCAAGAATGGTTTGAGAAGTTCTATGCGCAGTTAGTATCATTAAAATTCATTCCAGCTGGACGAGTTATTTACGGAGCAGGGTCTGAAACAGATGTAACGTTCTTCAACTGTTACGTAATGCCATTTGTAGCAGATTCACGTGAAGGAATCAGTGATCACCGTAAGCAAGTGATGGAAATTATGAGCCGCGGTGGTGGTGTAGGGACAAATGGTTCGACATTACGTCCACGTAACACTTTAGCACGTGGTGTAAATGGTAAATCATCTGGCTCTGTATCATGGTTAGATGATATTGCGAAGCTGACTCATCTTGTCGAACAAGGTGGATCCCGTTAACCGAAAACGGCGGGATTAAAATCTCGTGAATTGCTGGAACACCCTGATAGCTTTTCTTGCTACAACGTAAACTGTGAAGTTAGGCGTGAATGCTTGAAAAAAGAAAAGATTGGGCAATCAGCAGCGAAGCATCTATGGAAACGTAGTTGAACGTTCAACGACTATTGAACCTTCCTAAACTTTGAACCACATCGGAGGTGGAAGCATGGAAGAAGTAAATCGTATTGTACGGAGACGTCCTTACGAGGCGCGAGACAAAGAACGATTGATTAAAAGAATTATTGAGTTGCATGAAAATGGTATGAGCCAAGTTGATATTGCAAAAACACTTAACATAAGTAGAGGAACAATCCTTAGATGGAACAAAGAGCTAGAGCTTTTTAAAGCGAGAAAGCCTGGTCAAGCGGGAAAGCTGAAAAATAAGAAGTATCATTACGATGAAAACTACTTTAAAAATATTGATACACCCAATAAGGCTTATTTAGTAGGTTATATTACTGGTGATGGTACTCTACATGACCGTGGTAAATCTAAACGTCTTATTTTATCACTTGCTGAGCAGGACCGGCAATTACTTGAAGATATAGCAAAAGAATTGACTATGCAAGAAGCGATTAAATTCCGTAAGCGATATGCACCAAATGAACAAAACAAATACTCTTTAATAATAAATTCAACAGAAATGTGCAATGATTTAATGAGGTTGGGAATTAAACCTCGAAAAACAGGTTTTGAAAGTTGGATTGATTTTAAAAATGAGGATTTGCAATGGACCTATTTAAGAGGTTTTTTTGATGCAGATGGCCATTTCTCAAAGCGTGGGAGAATAGGTTTTACGGGTAGTCGCGAAATGCTTTTATCGTTACTAAAATTTTTGCATAATCAACAACTAGCTTTGACGGTCCATAAAGTTTACCCAAAACAAGGATGCGTTGATTTATTTATTAATCGAAAAGATGACGTGTTAAAGATTGTTCGTAAGTTATACGCACATGGTTCCATACAGCTCAATAGAAAATATGAAAAAATCAAATCCTTCTTTGATGATATAGTCTGATCTTATGTGAAAGCATAAGAATGTGGCAGAAATGACCACATCGAAAAAGTATTTTAAAATATTTTTTTGTAACAAAAAGCGTGGGGCACAAATGATTATGCTGGCAGATTGGCATCCTGATATCGTGGAATTTATTATTTCGAAAATGCAAAATCCACGTATTCTACGATACCTAATCGAAAATACAACGGATGAAACGATCATTCGTCTAGCAAAAGAAAAATTAAACTTTAAACCTCTTTCATTCCAAGAGGAAGCTATGTATCAAGGGATTGTTAACTATAAAGGTATTGAAGGCTTAGGCGGTTTTGATACGGCTATTATTCGTGAAGCGGAAAACAAACTACGCGATGGTGGTACTTATACTGTTCACAATCCAGAGTTTTTAACGGGTGCAAATATTTCTGTAACATTAACAAAAGAATTTATGCAAGCTGTAGAAAATGACGCTGATTTTGAGCTTCGTTTCCCAGCTGTTGAAGAATATACAAAAGAAGAGATGGCTATTTACAACAGTGAGTGGCATAAAGTTGGAGATGTGCGCGAATGGGAGAAAATGGGCTATAAAGTACGCACTTACCGCACGATTAAAGCGAAGGAATTATGGAATTTAATCAACGTTTGTGCAACATACTCTGCAGAGCCAGGTATTTTCTTCATCGACAACGCTAATGACATGACAAATGCAAAAGCATATGGTCAAAGTGTTGTAGCGACAAACCCGTGTGGTGGACTTCGCCTCACGTTAAAAATTGCGGGATAAAGCGGGAAGGCTGAGAAATAGTAATTAACGATACTTTCAACATGATTCTTATTTGTTAGGTGATAACATGACAAAACAATGTAGGAAGTGTAATAAGATAAAAAATTTAAGTTGTTTTGGAAAACGATCTGACAGTAAAGATGGCTATAGAAACGATTGTAAAGAGTGTGTATCTCAAAGAGTGAAGGTTTGGGGAAAAAATAACTTTTGAAAAAATCGAACAAAATCTTTTAATAATGGCTCTGGAAGAAGAAATGGAAAAGCTGGAGATATTATTAGAAATTCAGACCCTATATCTGAGAATGACTTGAAAAAGCTCTATGAAACTGAACCATTTTGTAGCTATTGTAAAATTGAACTTGAAAAAGGAACAAGTAGTATTTGAACATAAAACCCCTCTAAGTAGAGGTGGAAAGCATTGTATCCAGAATGTTTGTATAAGCTGTCATGATTGTAATCAACTTAAAGGGACAAGAACGGAAGATGAATTTCAGAAGTTCATATTTAGTTACATTGAAAGATTTCGTTAATTATTTGCTAATCCGAACCGAAGGCTAAAGGTAAAACTTCAGTCAGGGGCAACGCATACCCGGTGATCCTACCTAGTAGACTATAATCCGGGCACGAGACCGCAACATTACAGAAAGAAGTGTAATGAAAATGTATGCTGAACTTGCAGGAATTGAACTGTAAGAACTAGAGGATAAAAAGCCTTTAGGATAACAATAATTGGAACAACCACTTGCACCATATTCTGTGTGTAACTTAGCAGCTGTGAACTTAGCACAGTTTGCAAATAAAGAAGATCAAACAATTGATTACGAAGCACTGCGTGAAACAGTTCGTGTTGGTGTTCGTATGCAAGATAACGTTATTGATGCTACACCATACTTCTTAGAAGAAAACCGTGTACAAGCTCTTGGAGAGCGTCGTGTTGGCTTGGGCGTAATGGGCTTAGCGGACTTACTTATTTATTGTGAGAAAGAATATGGCTCAGAAGCGGGTAATGAGCTAGTTGATGAAATCTTTAAAACGATTGCTGAGACTGCGTATGAGGCGTCAACTGAGCTTGCAAAAGAACGCGGTAGCTTCCCATTCCTTGTAGGAGCAACAGAGGAAGAGACAGCACGTTTACGTAAAGCATTTACTGAAACAGGCTACATGCAAAAAATGCCTGCGCACATTAAGGAACAAATTTTAGCAACAGGTATTCGTAACTCGCATTTATTGACAGTAGCCCCAACTGGTTCTACTGGTACGATGGTTGGCGTGGCAACTGGTCTTGAGCCATACTTCTCGTTCACATATTACCGTTCTGGTCGTCTAGGTAAATTCATCGAGGTAAAAGCAGAAATCGTTCATGAATATTTAGAACGTCATCCAGAAGTAAATGAGAATGACCTTCCTGAATGGTTCGTTACAGCGATGGAGTTAAAACCAGAGGCACACGCGGATGTGCAATGTATCATCCAAAAATGGATCGATTCATCCATTTCAAAAACTGTAAACGCACCAAAAGGTTATACAGTACAACAAGTTGAAAAAGTATATGAGCGCTTATATAAAGGCGGTGCTAAAGGTGGTACGGTCTATGTAGATGGTAGCCGTGACTCACAAGTACTGACACTAAAAGCTGAAGAAAATGATATGGATCAACTATCATTTGAAGAAGAATTAGTAGAAGAGCCAACAAAACGTCCTGTTGTATTAGTAGATACGATTCAAGCGTTAGAATCGACAACAGTTATCGGTTCGGATGTAGGGAATACTTGTCCAGTATGCCGTAAAGGAACTGTTGAAGAAATCGGCGGCTGTAATACATGTACAAACTGTGCTGCACAACTAAAATGTGGCCTATAAAATAATGAAAAAGTGTCTATCTCGTGGTAGGCACTTTTTTATTGTATGCTTTGTAAAAAAGATTGATCGTTTATCATAAAGATTGATTATTTGTAATAAAGTTTGATGAAAATCACCTCTTTAGTTATTATTTGAGATGATTTTTTTATTGGGCATAAATGTTAAAAATGATGTTTATCTTGTGAAGAAATGTACATAAACTAACAGTTCAGGTTAGTTCCACAGTGTTGTTGAACTATACCTTATAAATAATAAGCTTTCTATGTAATAGTTTAAAAGAGATTGTAAGGTTTGTACTTAAAATAAGGGGACAGATTAAATAAATTTCATAATATACCCTAAAATGATAAAATAAGAATATACATTCTATTTTGATTATATTGTCAATTTTAGGGGAGGGCAAATGAAAGATATGAAACATAAGATTGCTTTACTAGCAGATGTCCATGGGAATGCAAGTGCTTTAAAAGCAGTTATCGAAGATTCGATTAAAGAAGGTGTTACTGAATATTGGTTTTTAGGGGATTTAATCATGCCTGGTCCTGGGGCAAATGATTTATTTGAAATATTAGATAGTATTAAAGTTGCTACTTATGTTAAAGGAAATTGGGAAGACTGCTTCCTTGACGTATTGAATAAAGAGATTGACTTTAATAATGCTTCTGATATCTATGTTTCTAGGTTAGTTCAGTATCAGTGTGAAAATTTGGATGAAAACTATATTAATCTTATTAAGAATTTACCATTACACCTAACAAGACAAGTTAATAATCTATCAATCAGTATTAGCCATAATTTACAAAATAAAAATTATGGAGGGGATTTATGGCCCACTAATAATCAGAAAAATTTTGATCAGTTATTTGAGCATGATTACGATATTGCGATTTATGCTCATACCCATCACCAATTGTTACGCTATAGTAGCAATGATCAATTGATTATTAACCCAGGAACTATTGGACAGCCCTTTTACAAATGGGACAAGTTACATTCTGACCTACGTGCTCAGTATGCAATTCTTGAAATTGATGAGACGGGGATTGCTGAGGTGAGATTTAGAAAAATTTCCTATGATGTAGAAAAGGAATTAAACAACGCTATTAATAATAAACTTCCTTATATTGACTTATATCGAGAAATGCTTGAGACAGGAAAAACTCATACCCATGATATTGAGTTATTACAAAAGGTCAATGATAAATTTAACTATAAAGATGAGATAATAAATTTTTTTGAAAAAAAATATTGGGAATATAAAGGGATAAAGTGAACTTTTTCAACTAACGACAGATTAATTGAATAAGACATGTACTTATGATCTTCGGATTAATATGCATAATAGCGAGAAGAAAGTTCTTGAGTGATTGTTGTTAAAACTATAATAAAGGAGAAATGTGCATGGGAGTTTCTGTTTATTACACTTGTAGGAGAAACCATAACCTTACCAACAGTGAGGAGCAAGAGATAACGACCATCATCGATAAATACAATGCGGGTTTTGAAATGAAGGATATTGGAGAAACATTTTGTGTTTATGACTATGATCAGGATGAACCAACAGTGATCTTTACAGGTTCAACAAAGCTACCTTTTTCAGATGATTTTGAAGATACATTGCATGCGCTGTTTTATTGGTTGACCTGTTTGACGGATATTAAAAGAAGTATTTCTAAAGGGGATTGGCATGTACATCTAGACGATACCGATGCCATTTGGGATGAGGAAACGGGTTGGAAAATGCCTGAATATTAGTACTAATATTTCTAAAAGAGTGATGGACGGATTTTATTTAAGTGCATGTGCGAGGCAAATCAAAAATGCGTCAATTACTCACTAAATTAAGAAGAGGAGGCATTCTCCTTTTTACTGTTTTCTTCAGACTGTCTGTTACTGAACTAACGGAGCAGTTCATTTTTTTAGAGTTGATTTTTCTGTTGGATATTTATGGTAAAGTTGATTTAAAGATTGTGAAGAAATGTACATAAACTAACGCCTAGTTTGGTTTAATTAAGAACTACAATAAATGCTGTAATATATGGAGGTATAGTTATGTGGATAATATTAGGGATTATTGCAATAGTAGCAACTCTTATAAATCTTTATATGTATATAGCAGGAAAGGATTATAAGCTTGCTATGGCGATAGGATTATCATTTACAGCATTAACACTTTGTTCAGAATACAGTCTTGTATCTAGGTGGGTAAAGATGGAAGATTGGCCAGCTCTATTGGATGTAGTACCTAGTATGGAAAAGGCATTATGGTTTTTGACAATTGTTTCCATCATGCTAAATATAACACCTATACTTTTAGAACTAAAAGGTAAGAGATAATTACTTATTGTCACATCATTTATATAATATGCAATTATTGTGTATGTCTGTTTGTATAACTAACGGGCGCTTTCACGGAATAAGAATTGCTCCCTTTTTGCTTTTAAGGGCATTTAATTAAAGAAGAATGGTATTATCAGTTCTTATGTAATCGTAAAACGAAGGAGCGAAGTCTGTTTGGAACAAAATAAAAAATTTAAAAATACTATTGAAACTGAAGAAGAATTACGTTCAATTATTGGATTTCCGAGTGAATTAGTAATAAGAAAGGTGATTACAGATTTAGACCATCATTGTTATGATTTTATTTCTAAGTCACCTTTTTTAGTGATTTCAACTTCTGATAATTTAGGTTTCTGTGATGTTTCACCAAGAGGGGATATGCCTGGTTTTGTTCGTGTACTAGATAATAAGCATTTAATTATTCCAGAAAGACCAGGAAACAAAAGAATAGATTCTATGCGTAATATTTTATTAAATCCGAAAGTGGGCCTTTTATTTTTTATTCCGGGATTAGGGGAAACACTCAGAGTTAACGGTAAGGCTTGTTTGGTAAAAGATGATGAACTACTTGAAAAGATGGCTGTTAAAGGACAAAAACCTATTGTAGGTATTGGAGTGGAAGTAGAGGAATGTTTCATACATTGTGCAAAAGCTTTTAAGAGGTCAAAATTATGGGAAACGTCCTCTTGGGCTAATAAGGAAACATTACCATCTGCCGCTAAAATTTTATTTGAACACGCTAAGATTCCAAACTCTAGTGTTGATATAATTGCTGAAAGACTTCAGGAAAGTTATACAAAAAGACTTTATTGAAAAGGTGTTTTTCTTAATCAATGCTCAGCAATGATCTTCAGTAATCGGGCGCGATTGTTTAATAAACGTCACTGTTCTTCTTAAACTCCCATGAAAGAACTTAATCATCTTTCATTTTCTGTGATGTAGCGCTGGTTTTTGCGCTACATGGATGGCTAACGGCAGAATAATGGAATTAAGATAAAAATTGCTAAATTCAATTTTAGTATCGAGGAATTACGCTTTTTAGAATTAGAATTTCCCTAACATTGTAATTCCGCATTTTCCTAAACTACATCAAGTTGTATGTGTAAAATATCGCTAAAAAAAGTGCGAAATACCTCCTGAAGCAACCCGTCCTAGGTTAGAACGGGTTAGCTTTACTGAGATTATAAAATTAAATAGCTATATTGTCACTTTATATTACTTCATCTGGTGGCTAGGTTGTGTCTTTCTCCACCCATAAAACTGCATGACGTCTTTTGATCATATAAATCATCTCAATTCCCACCTTTCATGTTTTTTAATTAACAAAATTAATATTGACGAATACGAATATAATTTTCTACTTTTCTTCGGTTCTCTTCAAAGATTTTTTTCGCATTTTCATTATGAAGTGCTTCCTCAAGAGAGTTCTCACGTTTTGTAATAGTTATCGTGAGAGCAAAAATGTTTAATATCATTTATTATCACCTCCTTAAATTACCATGAAAAATGAAAAAAACCGTAGAGAGACTCCCCTACGGTGAAAAAAGGCACAAAAATACCGCAGGGGCACACTTCTCCCTGCGGTATGGGTATGCTTAATTACAAAAAAAACCTTAAGCGATCCATTCCGATCTGGTCGAATGTGTGATTTTCATTTTTACTGAAGTTGTAACTACCAATGACATCAATTTAACGATAACGATCATTTCATTCGACCTCCTTAAGAATTTTTTGTTTACTTTGTAAGTATATCTATCTTTAAGTTGTTTGTAAACATCTTTTACTAAGTTTTCCTTATTGTGTTAATGATTAGTAAAACTCTTTGCTGCTTTACATTGTTAGTTACCTGATTTTTTCGGAGGAGCAAATAGAAGGTATAGAAGACTTAAAGCCAAAAAACATAATTATTTTTAAGGCAGGGATTTCAGAAAAGGTTTAGAATAATTAAATTTAAGGACAATTTAAAGGAAAACCTAAGGTTCATCACCATAACTTGGGGTTGACCATAAAAAATTCAATAAAAATAAAAAAAGCTGTCATTTTGATCTTTATTCAAAACGACAGCTTTTTATTTACAATTAAATCAAGGATTTAGAGTGATTTATAATCAAAATTTATTCTAAACCAACATCAAAGCTTTTAGCTATGGCCAATCGTACAATCAAGTCAGATCTGGTCAAACGACTTCGTACGAAAAGAGGCTCCAAAATGGATAATAAAAGTTTCGCAAATACAACATGGAATTGTAAGTATCACATCCTATCTCACCAACAGTGAATTGAAACAATACCTTTGTTTATCCTAAAATGAATCATGTGTTTGTTGTTATGCCCATCCCTGAGGCCATAGATGCTCATCACAAAATTATTAATATAATTAGTAACTAGATTAGCTAAACGAAAGAGTGCGTTACTTTAAGAAGCATGAGCTATATGTTAGTTCAATTAAAAGGCGATTTAAATAAGCAAGGTTCACGAAAAACATCAAACTTTTTATAACATTTGAGAATAGAAAAAGCGTGTTTGGATCAATCTTTTTTTTCAAAACATGCTTTTTCTTTTTGTTCGTTAATCAATATTATAAGTAGCTATTTGATAAAACTTTGTTTCAAAGCAACACTTTTTTTATTGCTAAACCACTTATCCCATATAACCGACCAGTCGTCCAAAATCCATTTACATAATTAGTTAAAAATTTTATAGTGAAGTCGAATGAAAGGACTGTGATGATATGAAGGTAGAAGTGTCGATTGACCCGGCATGCAAAGAGCCAAAAGTTATTATTCACACAGATAAGATGACCGATGAAATAGAGAATCTCATGCAGTGTATCACTTCCACTGAAATGAATACATTGTCGGCCCTATCACAAAAAGGTGTTGAATTTATTAACTGTGGGGACATTGTGCGCATTTATACGGAACAAAAGAAAGTTTTCGTTCAAACAATGGATGGTATTTACACTGTACGCTTTCGCTTGTATGAGCTTGAAGAAAAGCTAAATACACAGATGTTTGTACGTATTTCAAATGCTGAAATTGTCAATCGCAATATGATTATACATATGGACATTAGTAAAACAGGAACAATCGGGGTTGAACTAAAAGGTGGAATTAAAACATACGCTTCAAGGCGCTATGTTACAAAAATTAAGAAGCAATTAGGGTTATGAGGTGAAAAACGTGCGAAAAGAATTATTAATTCGAATTATTGGTGGGTTTGTCATTGGTGCTGTACTTGGGCAAGTAGTGCAATTCTTTGTATCAATGGGGATAGCGCAAGGAAGTTACGCTTGGGTAGTTCCCGAATTCCGAGCACTATTTACAAATGGAATAATCGCAATTATTACTCAAGTTTTGTTGACTGGTTTGATTGGGATAACTTTCGCTTTAGCAGCACTATTTTTTGAAATGGCTAGATGGGGGATGCTGAAGCAGTATATTGTGCACTTTTTTGTAACGGCAATTATTTGGATACCGATTGTGATGATTTTATGGATGCCGAAAACGGTGGCTAATGTTTGTTCCTTATTAGCAAGTTTCTTAGGAACATATGTCATAACATGGCTATTTCAATATAAGCTTTCTAAACGTGATATTGAAAAAATAAATGCAATGTTAACAAAAGAGAGGTGAGGCTCATGACAATTGAAATTAACGGTTTAACAAAGCAGTATAAGGAACATGTAGTGGTGGATCAGTTATCTTTAAAGATAAAGATGGGGGAATTCTTTGCACTTCTTGGCCAAAATGCTGCCGGGAAGACGACAACGATTAAAATGCTTTGTGGACTTTTATCACCAACAGCTGGAGATGCCCTTTTGGATGGTGAAAGTATTGTTCATCATCAGGTCGCTGCTAAAAAGAAATTAAATATTTCTCCGCAGGAAACAGCCGTTGCACCGAATTTAACGGTATTAGAAAATTTGCTATTAATGGGCCGGATTTATGGGTGCTCAAAAACAGAGGCAAAGAAACGAGCGAGCGCACAAATGAATTTATTTGGCTTGATTCCTCGTCAGTCTAGTAAAGCCAAAACATTATCGGGCGGCTATAAGCGTCGATTAAGTGTTGCGATGGCTATGATGTCTAATCCGAAAATACTTTTTTTAGATGAACCAACATTAGGTATGGATGTACGTGCACGCCGCGATTTATGGAAAATACTAAATCAGTTAAAAGGTCAAGTAACGATTGTACTAACGACTCACTATTTAGAAGAAGTAGAGATACTGGCAGATCGTGTAGGAATTATGCATCAAGGGAGATTACGTGCTCTTGGTACAGTCCAGCAATTAAAGCATGAAACACAAAAGAATTCTTTAGAAGACGTATTTTTAGAGCTTACAGAGGAGGAGTTACTTTGAGAGCAGGTGTATTTGCAACAAGAAATCATAAGGAAATAGTACGTGATCCATTAACACTCATTTTTGGCATGGGCTTGCCAATGCTTCTTATGTGGCTATTTTCTGTCATGCAAAAAAATATGCCGTTTGCATTATATGAAATTAGTAATCTCACACCAGGTGTTATTGTTTTTAGTTTCTCATTTCTCACTCTTTTTTCTGGTATGTTACTAGGTAAGGATAAAAGTTCATCGTTTTTAATGCGGATTTTTGCTTCTCCTATGTCAGCAAGAGATTATATTTTGGGCTATGCCTTGCCTCTGCTACCAATTGCAGTATTGCAAATCGTATTCAGTTTACTTACCGCTGTATTTTTAGGCTTGTCCTTAAACATATCGGTCTTTTTAATGGTAGGCGTACTTATTGTAATTTCTTTATTGTATATAGGGTTTGGTTTATTACTTGGAACAATTTTTACGGACAAGCAGGTAGGAGGTATCTTTGCGATATTTGTCAATTTATCAACGTGGTTTAGTGGTATATGGTTTGAGCCTGACATGATAGGTGGTACATTTCAATCTATCACACAATTTTTGCCATTTATTCATGCCGTGAATGCAGCGCGTGCAGTACTAAGTGGAGCATATTCAGATGTTTTCGTTCCGCTCTCTATCGTTTTAGGTTATACGGTCTTTATTTTTATGATTGCTACTCTGTTATTTCAACGTAAGATGCGTGGACAGAGCTAAAATTTAACTTATTTCAGCAGAAGTCTCCCACCTCTATAGGTGGTGAGATGAATGCAAATGTAAGCTATTTTTCAGCGGGTGTCCAAACGCCTGCTGAAATAGAAGAACTCAGTCTAAGATCGCCACGTCCTGTGGCGATCTTAGACTGAGTGACCAACATCATGTTGGCCTAAAGCCTCCGGCGGATGTCATGGAATCGGAAAGGAGTTCTTAGGGGATGTTAGCCTAAAACCATCGCATCCATGCGATAACGGCTAACTGACCTGCATCGGTAAAAACGCCACGTCCTGTGGCATTACCGAAATGACCGACGTCGTGTCGGCCCTCACGCAGGCCTAAGCACAAAGCCGATTCCAGACGCAATTATGCCAAGGCACAATTGATTTTTTTTTAGTAGGATTTTCAGGAAATTTCTCGAAATATTTAAGTATAAAGGGGGAGAGTGTATGTCTAGTTTGCCAATTATAGTAGCTCCGATGTTTTTAGTTTCTAACCCTAAAATGGTTATTGAGGCTAGTAGAGCAGGGGCTATCGGTTCATTTCCGTTATTAAATGCAAGACCCGCTTCAGTTTGTGCTGAGTGGCTTGAAGAAATAAAAAAGGCACTACCTACTAAGCAATGGGCAGTCAACTTAATATGTCATCCTGTAGCGAATACACGCTTTGAGGAAGATTTACAGTTAATTGAACAATTCCAGCCACCAATTGTCATTACGTCACTCGGTAATCCAAAGAGAGTTATGGACGTTGTGCACGGCTATGGAGGGAAGGTCTATGCAGATGTTGCGAACGTCAAACATGCTAAAAAGTCTGCCGCCACAGGTGTAGACGGACTAATCCTTGTTTGTGCAGGCGCTGGTGGGCATGGCGGACAATTGAACCCATTTGGCTTTATCTCTGCGGTAAAGAAATTCTTTACGGGGACCATCATTTTATCGGGCTCCATCTCTAGCGGTGCAGACGTACTAGCTGCTCAAATAATGGGAGCAGACTATGCCTATATGGGTACTCGTTTTTTAGCTTGTAATGAAGGAAATGCACCTGAAGAGTACAAAAATATGGTAATTGAAAGTGATACCTCTGATATTTTATATACAGATGCCTTTAGCGGTGTCCATGTGAATGTGTTAATTCTATCCTTATTGAAGGAGGGCATTGATCCAGCGACATTGAAGCCAAGAGAGGACATTGATTTAACACATCTCGTGAATGTCAAGGCATGGCGAGACATTTGGTCTGCCGGACATGGCATTACCAATATTGTCATGCGGGAGTCGGTTCGTGAAATAATCAAAACATTGGAAGAAGAATACGAGAAAGCAAAGCAGCAAATAATTTCTGTACAGTCATTGTAAAAACTATAAAAAAAGGCAAGTCCAACTGATGCATTTAGTTGGACTTGCTCTTTAATTTTTAATCATGATTTAAAGTAGCTGCGATTTCTGGTTGCTGTTCAACTTGAAGCAGCATATTGAAGGATGCGATAGCTACTTCTACTTGCTCATCCTTAGGCTCACGTGTTGTCAGTAATTGGAGCCATAAGCCTGGATAGCCAAGGAAGCGTAACACGGGAATATTACGGCATGCATTTGTCGCTTGAAGTACTTCAAATGATATACCAAGAACGACTGGAATTAATAGAATACGGTCCAAAAGGCGTAACCAAAGTGGATCAGTTGGTACGAAGAAATATAAAAACATGCCTACAAACACAGTGAATAGCATAAAACTACTACCGCAACGATAGTGTAAGCGTGATTGTGCTTGTACATTTTCTACTGTTACGTCCATACCAGCTTCATAGCAATTGATAACCTTATGTTCTGCACCATGATATTGGAATACTCGTTTAATTATCGGAGTTAAAGATATAAAATATAAATAGGTAAGTAGTAAAAATAGCTTAATGCCGCTTTCCAGTAAAATTTGACCGGTTTTGCCCTCTATCCATCTAGAGAAAAAATCTGCAATAAATACAGGAATTAATGTAAAGGCAAATTTACCAAATAAAAAGGAAAGAATACCTACAACTGCAACTCCTAAAATCATTTGAAGTCTCGAGCCTTCCTCTTTATGATCTTCTTCTTCGCCAGGTGTAACGTCGTAACGGTCCCCTGAAAATTGCATATGGCGAGAGCCTAAGCCAGCTGATTCAATCAGTGCTACAACGCCCCGTACCAATGGAATTTTTTTAAGCTTTTGTAAAATAGGGTTTTGAACTTTTTTAAAATGATAATAATCAATGGAATCATCGTTACGGCGAATAGCAGTAATCGTATGTTCCTTTCCTCCGAACATTACACCCTCTAATTGTGCTTGTCCCCCGTATACAGGTGAATTGCTCAAGGCTAACACCACTCTCTTTATATATTTCAACTGTATCATTGTACTAAATTTAGCGAAAAACCTCTAGAGTTACGCATAGTAAAATTTCTATATGGTTACACTAATCGTACAGTTTAGGAAATGATTAACGTTTGAAAATAAACTCGTGGTACAAGTTAGGAGGACTTTGCTTGAAAGTAGCTAGTATTACATCGCTCGTCAGTGCACTTGTTTTAGCATTGTGTTTAAAGGGATTTCAATACTTTCAACTCATTAAATGGAATCCAATAGGTTTTTATAAGAAGTGGGATATATTTGAAGGTAGTTCAAAACTATTTCAATGGAGCTTTCTCATCCTAGTCTTATTTTTTATTGGATTTTTATTATTTATTACATTGAGATATGTCTATATTATCCCAGCTGTGCTAACTTCTTTTTTGCTCGGCCTTTTTTTGTCCATCACATTAGAATGGATTGTTCTTGATTTGCCTTTACAATCTTCTTCCTTTAAAAAACTATCAATCCCTTTCATAGTCATCGTTATTTGTCTATTACGTTTCTTGCTTGAAACTGCGAATTTTCATCAGAAAGAGCACACAGCACAAAAAGGAAATTAGTTGCTGTATGTGTCTTGTATGATAAAATAATGGCAAGTACATAGAAAGAGGCGAGTATGCGTGAAGTTATTATGTTTGAATGGACCTAACTTAAATCGGCTAGGTAAACGAGAGCCACATATTTATGGTTATGAGACATTAGAAGATGTGAAAAATAATGTTCAGAATCTTGCGGCGTCTTTAGGTGCCACTGTCGAGTTTCGTCAATCTAACCATGAAGGAGTACTTGTTGATTGGGTGCATGAAGCAGAGGACGAAAAATATGATGGTATTATCTTTAACCCCGGTGCATATACCCATACAAGCATCGCGTTACATGATGCAATTGCAGGAATTTCTGTGCCGGTTATAGAAGTACATATTTCAAATATCCATAAACGTGAGGCTTTCCGTCATCATTCTTATCTCGCTCCGGCATGCCTTGGTCAAATCAGTGGACTAGGTACGAAAGGCTATGAACTGGCACTACGCACATTTATCGAGAGGGAGAATTGATTATGTTGAAATTACAAAAGCTACGTAAGGCACTTCAGGAGCAAAGTATCGATGGCATTTTAATTACGAACGGATACAACCGTCGTTATATGACTGGTTTTACAGGGACATCGGGTGTAGCGATTGTGTCTCAAAATGATGCTGTGTTTATCACGGATTTTCGTTATACAGAGCAAGCGGCTGCGCAAGTACAGGACTTCCGAATTGTCAAGCATGAGGCGACGATCATTGAAGAAATTGCAACGCAAGTAAACAACATGGGTATCAAATTATTGGGCTTTGAGAAAGATACTGTTAGCTATGGCACATATGAGCTGTATAAAAACAAAATTCAAGCAGATTTAGTACCGATTTCTGGGCTAATTGAAAAAATTCGCTTGATTAAGACGCAACAAGAGATTAATATTATTAAGGTTGCGTGTGAAATTGCTGATCACGCATATACACATATCTTAAACTTCATCAAGCCAGGTAAAACAGAGCTTGAGGTTTCGAATGAATTAGAATTTTTCATGCGTAAACAAGGAGCAACTCAGTCCTCGTTTGATATAATAGTTGCGTCGGGTCTTCGCTCAGCTTTACCACATGGCGTTGCAACGAATAAAGTGATTGAAAAAGGCGACTTTGTTACATTAGATTATGGAGCGCTGTACAATGGCTATATCTCAGATATTACACGTACTGTGGCAGTTGGCGAGCCATCTGAAAAATTAGTGGATATGTACAACGCAGTACTTGCTTCCCAGCTTTTAGCACTTGAAAAGGTAGGCCCTGGCTTAACAGGGATTCAAGCAGATGCGATTGCACGTAACTACTTAACAGAAAAAGGCTATGGCGCGGCATTTGGTCATTCATTAGGACACGGGATTGGTCTTGAAGTACATGAAGGTCCTGGCTTATCGATGCGTTCTGAAGTGGTGCTAGAGCCAGGTATGGCCGTAACGATTGAACCAGGCGTTTATTTACCTGGAATCGGTGGTTTACGTATCGAGGACGATATTTTAATCACAGAGACAGGTAATGAACTACTAACTCATTCGTCAAAAGAACTTATTATTTTGTAAACTATGGAGGAACACAAATGATTTCAGTAAACGATTTCCGTACAGGTCTAACTATTATTGTAGATGGCCAATTATACCGCGTGTTAGATTTCCAACACGTTAAACCAGGTAAAGGTGCTGCATTCGTACGCTCTAAATTACGTAACCTACGTAACGGTTCAGTAAACGAAAAAACTTTCCGTGCTGGTGAAAAAGTTGAAAAAGCACAAATTGATAACCGTAAAATGCAATACCTTTATGCTCAAGGTGACGAGCATGTTTTCATGGACTTAGAATCATATGAGCAAACTGAACTTGCTTCAGCTGCAATTGAATATGAATTAAAATTCCTAAAAGAAAACATGGAAGTTCATATTCAATCATACCAAAGCGAAATGCTAGGTGTTGAATTACCAAACACTGTTGAGTTAGAAGTAGCAGAAACAGAGCCTGGTATTAAAGGTGATACAGCTTCTGGTGGTACAAAACCAGCAACTCTTGAAACGGGTCTTATTGTACAAGTGCCATTCTTCGTAAACCAAGGTGACAAGTTAATCATCAATACAGAAGAAGCTTCTTACGTTTCTCGTGCGTAATGAATAACAATATCAAGCCTACTCTTTGCTAACAAAAGGGTAGGTTTTTATTTATACATAAAATACAAACGCAATCGAACTTTGTGACAATAGATAGAGAAATAGCAACCTTTTTACTAGTATAAAAATTTGGTTCTATCATTTGATATATGGTCATATTTGGAAGAGTTGTTTACAATAATGGTAAGGAGTGAATGCTATGTTACAAACAACTTTTGAGACAACATATCCAATAATACAGGCACCAATGGCTGGTGTAACTACGCCGAAATTTGTGGCTGCCTGTGCAGAGGAAGGTATTTTAGGCTCGATTGGAGCGGGCTATTTAGATGGGGAGCAAACGAAAAGCTTTATTCAGGAAGTTAAAAAGTTAACGAAAAAGCCATTTGCTGTTAATTTATTTGTACAGGAAGAGCCACGTATTGATATCGATGTCCTTCAAAAAGCTCGAATGGCTTTACAACCGATTTATGATGAACTAGGACTTTCACCTGTACAAAGTGTTATGTCCAAGGAAGTGTTTGAAGGACAAGTACAAGCTGTTCTTGATGAAAATGTAGCTATTTGTTCCTTCACATTTGGTATTCCTTCAGCAGATGTCATTCATCGTTTACAGGACAACAATGTTTATGTTATGGGTACAGCTACTACATTAGAGGAAGCAAAACGTGTAGAACAAGCAGGGATGCAAGCTGTTGTCCTTCAGGGTGGGGAAGCTGGTGGTCATCGTGGTTCCTTCACTGAACCTATGCAATTAATTGATTTGCATGATTTACTGCAGCAAGTAGTAGGACAAATTTCCATACCGATTATTGCTGCAGGAGGTATTGTTACAAAGGAAGATGTAAGCAAAGCACTAGCAATGGGTGCTCAAGCAGTTCAAATCGGTACAGCCTTATTAGTAGCGGATGAGTGTGAAATTTCACCTCTCTATAAAAATGCCTTACTTGAATCGAAAGCACAGCAGACGACGATTACTCGTGCTTTTTCTGGTAAACCAGCAAGAGGCTTAGTGAATGGTTTTACGGAACGTATGAAGAATGCTGTTGTAGCACCTTATCCATTGCAAAATGATCTAACTACAACAATTCGTAAAGAAAGTGCAAAACAGGGCAAAGGCGAATTTTTATCGATGTGGATGGGTGAAAAGAGCTATTTAGTGAATCAACCAGGTACTGTGAAAAGCATCATTGAAAAGCTACTTTAACTTCTTTCCGATTCCGGACGCGTTGTTTATCTGAGAAGAAGCGTAGCCACAGCGGCAAATGTTTTCTGTAGCGAAAGCAAAGCGTCAGTTACAATTATGTCGAGGCATCATTAATTTCATAAAAATACTAAGATCTCTATACGTCTGTATAGAGGTCTTTTTTTTCGGGTAACAACATATATTGCTGTACACGAGGGGGCGTATGAAATGGAATTACAAGACGTATTAAGAGTCGCTGGAGTGGGACTAGTAGTTGCGCTTCTTCATGTCTTCTTTGATCAAACAGGAAAGAAAGAATTTTCATTTTTCCTATTTTTCATTGCCTACTTATATATGACAGCGGAATTACTGCGATTTTTACGTCTATTTTTCAATGAAATCCTTACATTCTTTCAATGGCTGACCTCATCAGGGTAGGTAAATGGAAATTGTCATCGTTGCTGTTGTCATGTTGCTTTTATTATTGCTTATTAAAGAAGTCATAAGGCCACTCCATGCGCTAATTAGTGTAATGTTTTCGTTTTTGCTATTCGGTATGTTGTTTTCGACACTCTTAATGCCATTCATCAAGCAATTGCTTGAGACATTAGCTTTTTTACCTTATGCAAAAGCAATTGTAGTAAGTGCTAGCCTTTTTTATATAGGGCAATGGGTGTCTTTTTTACTTGTAGAACAAGGCTATAAAGTACTCGCGCAAATTGTCTATGATGGGGTCAAGATTGTTATTTTGTTGTACTGGTTTAAGGAATTTTTGGCTGTTTTACAGGAGGTGTCGGCCATTTTACAACGGCTAAACTAAGGGGCGGAAGACATTGCTGGAGCAAATATTTTCGTTTTTAACAGATCCATTTTTTCTATTGCTGAAGATGACGCTTATTTTATGTGGCTACGTCATTATAATTTTGATTGTCAATATGATATTACCAGAATTTGAAAAAGGGACAAGGATACTTTTTTTTCTTATTGTACTTGCAACAATAGGACCAGTCGTTGTGAAATCATTTAATTTAATAGACGAAATAGCACAGGGACTTGCACATATATTTACTGCATTTTATCCCATCCTTACTTCAAGCTTTCTTTTATCAAGCAGTATCACAGCGATTGCTTCTTGGCAGCCTTTTTTACTTTTTTTTGTACAAGTCTTAACGATTATTAGTAGTAAATGGCTTATTCCGGGAGTGCTTTTTGCCATTGTTTTCGATGTTTGCAGTGTCATTGTTAAAGAAATTTCGTTTACGAGAATTGCTGAATTGATTCGTTTTACCATAATGAGTATCGTCTCTGCATCTGTTATTTGTTACATCATTCTAATGTCGGCGAGTGGCGTGGCGGTATTTACTGTCAACGCAGCTGTTGCAGAGCCTGTGAAAAAATTAATAGAGGAAAATATTCCGGTTGTTGGTTCCTTTATAGTAGATAGTTTTTCGATGTTCCAGCATATGACACAATTTTCCTCTTCCATTACTAGTATTTCTGCATTTATAGCGGTTATTACCGTATCGTTCATTCCAACAGTTCAGCTTGTTGTCAGTGCCTATTCGTTGAAAATGTTAGCTGCTATTTTAGAACCAATTGCTTTTGATGATATTTGTAAACTACTTGATCATGTTAGTAAATCTCTATTTACATTGTGCGCTGTATCATTTCTAATTGCTTTTTCATTTATGTTTTCTTGTTTATTCCTCATCGTTTTTGTGCAAGTTATGGCTGGGGGGAGATAGATTGATTCTTTTATTGGCAATGCTCTTTATCTGTCAGATATTTGTGTTTCTAACAGAAGATAAAGAAATAATTTCACTCACAAAGCTTGTTATTACGTTAGTATTTTTGCAATTGCTATTAAAGATTCCATTTATCAATTCATAGGAGGAAACAAGCGTACATACACTTGAAAAAGAGAAGATGAAAGGAGGCAATGTACAAGTGATGTGGAAAAGAAACGAAAAAAAACAACGTCATTTATAGTCTTAATGCTTATCGCTGCCTCCATGGGAATTTTCATCATTTTACCAATGTATCAATCGAATACAACAAATGGGCAAGAAACACCGATGACCAATGAAGCAAAACTTGAGCAGACACTGAAGGCTATGAAAGGTGTTGGGGAGGTTAAAGTCTATTTTTATTACGGAGATATGACAGATGCAAAAGATGACAATAAACTATTCAGTCAATATTTTCGAGGAACTGAACAAGGCACGAAAGAAGTAACAGGGATGCTAATTGTTTCAGAAGGAGCAGCAGACATCTTTGTTAAAAACGAAATTCGTGCGGTCGTTAGTCAAGTAATGCAATTGCCGATTCATCGAATTATTATCGTTCCAATGGAAAATAAGGAGGAAAAGTAAATGCGCGTACGTAGAAGAACAGTTTGGTTTATGACATTATTAAGTCTAGTAGCGGTTATTTCAGTGTATTATTTGGTTGATCCAGCAAAACAATTTAATGGACTAACTATTTTCACAGATGACTCATTACAGCAAACTGCGGTAACGGGTGTGACAGATCAACAAGCAACGAAAGAGGGAGAGACGAAGGAAGTATCTTCTCCAAGTCATTTATTTGAAGAAATGCGCATGCAAGTTAGTGATGAAAGAAGTCAGCTTAAACAACAATTAACACAGAAGATCGGTTCAAAAGATTACACAGCAGAACAAAAAAGTGAAGCTTATAATGAAATGGATAACCTTATAAAACAAGAATCCTCTGAAGCAATGTTAGAAATGCTTATTAAATCTTCAGGTTACTCCGATGCGTTTGTAAAAGCAGATGGTGATAAAGTATCTGTAACTGTTATGGCGGAGGAGCTATCAAAAGCTCAAGCAAATGAAATTATTTATTTGGTAAAAACAGAGATGGAAGGCGCAAATGACGTCCAAGTAAAATTCAGCGCAAATAACTATTAAAAATAGAAAGAAAAAGATGAATTTTCTGTTTATTAGATAACTATTGTTATATATCAGCGTAATGAAAAGGCTTTCGTTTAGTAAAGGAAAGCCTTTTATTTTGTTCATATTTACTTAATTTGCATTAAAGTATTTCAAATTGTTCGAAAAAAATATAGAATAGTGTTTGTAGTAGATTTTATTTCATAAGGAGAGTTAGAAATGTTCAAAATTCAAGAAATTCGTGAAATTATCAAATTAGTAGATTCTTCTTCAATTGACGAGTTCGTTTACGAAGTAGATGGCGCAAAAGTTAAATTAAAAAAGAATGGTGTTGTTGTTACTGAAACTGTAGCACCTAAAAAAGAAGTAGTTGCACCTGTTGTACAACAGTCTGCACCTGTAGCACCAGCTACTCCAGCACCAGTAAAAGCTGAAGAAGCACCGGTTGCATCAACAACAAATAACGACTCGTCGTTACATAAAATTGTATCGCCGATGGTTGGGACTTATTATCAATCTCCAAATCCAGATTCACCAGCTTACGTTAAAGTGGGAGACAAAGTTGGTAATGAAACAATCGTATGTATCGTAGAAGCTATGAAACTATTCAACGAAATTGAAGCAGAAGTTCAAGGGGAAATCGTTGAAGTACTTGTTAAAGACGGTGAATTAGTAGAATACGGTCAACCATTATTCCTTGTAAAAGCTGAGTAAGGAGTGCACAACCATGAAAAAAGTATTAATTGCAAACCGCGGCGAAATCGCTGTGCGTATCATTCGTGCTTGTAAAGAGTTAGGCATTCAATCTGTTGCCGTATACTCAGAAGCAGACGCAGACGCATTACATGTGAAATTAGCAGACGAAGCATATTGTATCGGACCAAAGCTATCAAAAGATTCATATCTTAGCTTCCCGGCTTTACTTAGCGTAGCAGAAAAAACAGGTGCAGACGGTATCCATCCTGGTTACGGTTTCGTATCTGAAAACGCTGACTTCGCTGAAGCTTGTGAAAACGCAGGCATTAAGTTCATTGGACCTTCATCTGATTCTATTAAAATTATGGGTATTAAAGACGTTGCACGTACAACAATGGAAGCAGCAGGCGTTCCACTTGTTCCGGGTACTGGTATTGTTCCAGATATTGAAACAGGTAAAGAATGGGCTGCTAAAATTGGTTACCCAGTGATCATCAAAGCAACTGCTGGTGGTGGCGGTAAAGGTATCCGTGTAGCTCGTACAGAAGAAGACCTTGTAAAAGGCATTGATATTACGCAAAAAGAGGCTGCTGCAGCATTCGGTAACCCTGGCGTATATTTAGAAAAATTCATCGAGTACTTCCGTCACTGTGAAATCCAAGTATTAGCGGATGGCTATGGTAACGTTGTACATTTAGGTGAACGTGACTGTACAGTTCAACGCCGTATGCAGAAATTAGTAGAAGAAGCTCCATCTCCAGCTCTATCTTCTGAACGTCGTGCTGAGATGGGTGCCGCTGCTGTTAAAGCTGCAGAAGCTTGTAACTACGAAGGTGCTGGAACAATCGAGTTTATTTATGACTATCAAGAAGATAAATTCTACTTCATGGAAATGAATACTCGTATCCAAGTAGAACACCCAGTAACTGAAATGATTTCTGGTGTAGATCTTGTACAACAACAATTAAAAATTGCATCTGGTGAAAAACTTCCTTTCACACAAGATGATATTAAATTAAATGGATGGGCAATTGAATGCCGTATTAACGCAGAAAATGCTTATAAAAACTTCATGCCATCAGCTGGTACTGTAGATACTTACGTAACTCCAGGTGGCTACGGTGTACGTATTGACTCTGCTGTATATGCTGGCTATACAATCCCACCATACTATGACTCAATGGTTGCAAAACTAATTGTTCATGCCAATACACGTGAAGAAGCGATTGCGAAAATGAATCGTGCGCTTAGCGAATTTGAGGTATCTGGTCCTGGGATCAATACAACAATTCCATTCCACCAAGCATTAATGAACAATGATGTTTTCAAATCAGCGCAATTCAATACGAAGTTCCTTGAAGAGAATGATGTTTTGGGGACAAGCAAGTAAGACGTATCAAATCGTCTCGGCTAATAGTCGGGAAGCTTGCGAAATAGTTGTGCGATATTTGACAACGAAATAGAATTAGGAATAAAACAAAACGGAATATCCGAATTTTAGACCCTTTAACGAACCTGATTCGTTAGGGGGTCTTTTTGTGTGTAAAAATAAGCTGCGTACCGGTATTTTCGATTTAGAAAATATGAATCCGATCGAACTAAAAACGATTAATCCTATAACCAGAAATAATGATCCGTTAATAACAGTGCCAACAGTTATGATTGAAGTTATTTCAGTTCGTTTAAAAGGTAATCGTATAAGTGCATATTCGGCGCTAATCATCGTTAAAGAACTAATGCGCTTATTGAGTATACGCAAACAAACGATTAATGAATACGACTACAACTACAATTTACGAATATGAATATCGAATATTTAGACGAAATAACAACGGAAACATTATTCGGATTTATAACATTATTAGGCGATTTAAAAGACATTACAAAGCAAAGTAAATTATGTGTGATAAAAGCTATATTAAATCGTATGGTCGGTAATGGCTGGATTGAAAAGCGATTTTGGAAAGATATAAAAATTAAAGTCGACGGGAAAATCAAACCGCCTGCTAATGAGAATTATTTAGCAATACTTCTTTCGTAAAGAAAACTCGTGGCATAGTGGAGAATTGGATAGGTGAATTCTTTACATATTTTAGGAGTATTCACTATAAAGGTCGTGGAATCTACCTATTAATAGTACAAATAAAATTTTATGGACATACTGTAAAAAAATAACTATACTGAATAGTATGAAAGATTAATTGAGTTGAAGTCACATGTAAATATCTTTCAACAAAAAGGGGGCGCATAACAATGAAAAAAAGAATTAGAATTGGAATTTTTATTTGGGTGGTTGCTTGCGGGTTTGATATTGTTACTACCAGACTGGGTTTAGCTAAAAAAGTCACTTCTTTTAATGAACTCTTCCCTATGACAGTCTCGGATGGCATCTTTATCGGAATCAATACTGCTCTGTATCTGTGCGGATTATTTGTTTTCCTTAGTGGGATCTTACAGCTATTTAAGAGACAGAGGCATGCGTAGCTTCGAGGAATCGATAGAGAGAATGCAAAGTGTTCCCATTGGTCGTAGATGGGGCACTAGCACGATCTTTATTACCATTATTTTGTTTAAAAGTATATTTTTGTAATATGGTAAATGAATTTACCGAGGGAATAGGGGGAATTGTTTATGAAAGGTAACAGCGACAGTGGAAAGATGGTCAAAGAGATGTACCCTCTCACGTCTTTGCAGGAAGGGATGCTCTACCATCATATAGCCAACAATGGGTCGTCAGGCTATGTATTTCAGAAAATCTTGACTTTCACGGGTGACATAAGCGAGGAGCGATTCGTTCAAGCATTGAACCTGCTTGCGATACGCCATGATGTATTAAGAACGGTCTTTATTTATGAAAAAGTGATAAGTCCGAAACAAATCATATTAAACAATAAAGAATTGGAATATGAAGTCTTTGATCTGAGGGGACTCCACGAAATGGAGCAGGAGAAAAAGGTATCAGAAATAGCTAACTCGGATGTTGAGCGAGGATTTGACCTTGAGCATGATCTCCTGTTACGCGTAAAGTTTCTCTTCCTCCGAGATGATTGTTGCAAAGTAATCTTGGGCTACCATCATATTATCTTGGATGGCTGGTCCTTGTCCTTAATCATCAACGACTTCGTAAGATACATAAGCCTTCGCCAACGTATCGGTATGTCCGAGGCGAAACGAATTGTTCTGAAGGAGAAAAGTCAGACAGGTGAATTCAATGAATATGTGCAATGGCTCGAAAAACAGGACAAAGAAACTGGTCTAACCTATTGGAGAGAGTTACTCTCTGAGTATGACGAAACGGCTAATCTGAAGCCTATGAGCAAGCCGATTCTCACTGATGTTCAGATCGCTAAGACTAGCATCAAGTGTTCCGAAGAAATGACGCAACGCTTACAAGAATTAGCTCAATCCTATGATACCCAGATTGATACGCTTACAGAGGCAGCATGGGCCCTTGTCTTGCAACAATACAACAGATGTAACGATGTCGTATTCGGAAAAGTCTTGCCAGGGAGACCATCTGAGATCCGGGACAACAAAAATATAGCCGGACTGTTTATTCAAACCATCCCTACAAGAGTCAAATGCACGGATGATATGACCTTTTCGGAACTGGTGGAAGCACTGAAGAAGCAAAAAATGGCGAGTAATGACTATTCGTATTGCTCACTTGCTGAAATTCAGGCGGTATCCAAACAAAAAACTGATCTCATCAAAACGTTATACGTATTTGAGGATTACAATGTTTATAAGGAGAGAATGCAAGACCATGCTGAAGGGTTTCAACTCTCTCTTTCTGCTGAAAGAAAAATGACAAACTATGAGATTACGGCAAGCGCCAGCTTCGAGGATGATGCCTTACATTTCGGTATTGCATACAATCCTAATGTGTACCCAGAAGATGACATCCAGAGCACCCTGTCAAGAATTGAAGTCATTTTGCAGGCGTTTGTGGCAAACCCCCAAGGGAAATTGTCGGAAATCGAAGTGATCACTGAACAGGAGCGAGTCCAAATTCTCGGTGAGTTCAACAATACGGCCCGCGAGTATGCTAAGGACCAAACGGTTGTAGACTTGTTTGAGGAGCAGGTTAGTAAAACGCCTGACGGGATCGCGCTTGTCTTCCAAGATGAGCAGTTGACCTATGCGCAGCTGAACCAGAAAGTGAATCAAGTGGCATGGAAACTCCGCGAGTTGGGTGTGAAACCTGGTGATCGGGTGGCGATCGTGGCGGAGCGCAGTATCGAGATGATTGCTGGGATTTACGGCATCATGAAAGCAGGCGGCGCGTATGTACCGATTGATCCTACGTTCCCGGCAGACCGTATCCAGTTCATTTTAGAGGATTGCCAGCCACAAGCGGTGCTGCTCTACCAAACGAACCTAGAAACGGAGCTGCCTGTCCTCGATCTTGCAGGCCGTGTGCTCTGGAAAGGTTCGTCTGACAACCCAGAAAAGGTCAACAAGCCCGATGATTTGGCGTATGTCATCTACACATCGGGAACCACTGGCCAGCCAAAGGGCGTCATGCTCCAGCATCAAGGTGTTGCAGCGTTGCGTATCTCTCTGCAGGACATGTACCAGGTAACTAAGCAAGACAACGTGTTGCAATTTGCCAACTACGTTTTTGATGCGGCGGTCGCCGAAATGACCATGTCGCTGTTGCTTGGCGCAAGGCTGACGCTGATCTCGAAAGAGATTATTGCAGATATCAGAAGCTTCAATGCGTTCGTGAATAAGAGCGGAATTACGTTGACTGTGTTGCCGCCACAGTATTATCTACAGACCGAGTTAACAGGCCTGAAAGTGCTGACGACCGCTGGATCGGCATCGAATGCGGAAATCATTCAAAAAGCAGGAAGTCAGTACCGATACGTCAATGCATATGGACCAACGGAAAATACCGTACAGGCTACAAGCTGGGAATATGACGGGTTAAGTGACATCCCGTATCCAATACCGATCGGCAGACCGGTCTCCAATACACAGGTCTACATCATGAATGATATGAAACTGTGTGGAATTGGCATCCCAGGCGAGTTGTGCATAGCGGGGGACAGTGTGGCCCAAGGGTACGTAAACAAGCCGGAACTGACAGCCGAAAAATTCATTACCAATCCGTTTGGAGAAGGCAGACTGTATCGTTCGGGAGACCTGGCAAGATGGCTGCCTGATGGCAATATCGAGTATCTTGGTCGAATCGATCAGCAGGTGAAGATCAGAGGGTTCCGCATCGAGATGGGCGAAATCGAAGCTGTGCTCCGAAAGATTGGTCATATTCAGGACGCGGCCGTCATTGCACGAGAGGATGCTACGGGTGAGAAGGCAATCTGCGCATATCTCGTATCTAATGAGGCGATCAGCATAGCGGCCATCAGGGATACCCTTGACAAATCGTTACCTGACTACATGATTCCGGCATACATAATGCAAATTGACAGTATTCCGGTTACCAGAAGCGGTAAGTTGGACCAAGATGTGTTGCCAAAGTTTGATACCAGCAGCCAGTATGCATATGTCGCTCCAAGAAGTGAAGTGGAAGAAATTTTGTGCCAATCCTTCGTCGAAGTTCTGGGCGTGCAGCTAGTAGGTATGAAAGACAATTTCTTCGAGCTTGGCGGTGATTCGATTAAGGCGATCCGAATCGTATCGAAAATCAGGAACGCCGGGTATGAAATTTCTGTCAAGGACATCATGGAGAAATCGAATGTTGAACAGGTTGCATACGCTGTCACCTCTTCCGCTCACGAGAACACCTATGAGCAAAATGAAGTAACAGGTAAAGTGCCCTCAACGCCGATCATTGAAGAGTTCAAGTCTTGGGAATTGTCGAAGCCGCATCATTTTAATCAGGACATCATGTTGGAAATCGATACCGATGATGTTGTACAAATTAAAACAGTGCTTGACGCATTGTGCATCCACCACGATGCGATTCGTTCGGTTTATAGAGACGGGACGCTTGAGATATTAGATAGTCAAGCGAGCGAGATGTACGGTTTTGGGGTTCTTGATTTCCGAGATGAAACTGATACAACTGCCAAGATCGCTTCGGCTTGTACTGAGGCGCATGCGAGCATCGATTTGGAAAACGGACCGCTGATGAAAGCGCTGTTGTTCCAAACTAAAGATGCCCATCATCTGTTTATATGCATTCATCATCTGGTGGTAGATGGTATTTCGTGGCGTGTCTTGATTGAAGACTTCAACACCGCTTTGCAACAGGTGCAAGAAGGCAAAGCAATAGAGTTCTCTCCGAAGACTGCTTCTTTCAAGGAATGGGCAGAAGCACTAAACGAATACAAGAGCAGTAGACAGTTAGGGAAAGAGAAAAAGTACTGGGATACTGTTATGACCGAGATGCAATACGGCAGAATGGCTGTCGAGGATTCCATTATCGAGTCAGGGTATGCGGATGTCACGATCACATTCACAGAAGACGAAACTGATCAATTGGTACAAAAGGCAGGTAAAGCCTTCAATACTAAGATAAATGATTTGCTGTTGAGTGCGATTAGTATGTCGGTACAACGTCTAACGGGACAAGCTCGAGTTACCGTCGGCCTTGAGGGTCACGGGCGGGAAGAAATTCACAAGAAGATTGACATTACGAGAACTGTCGGTTGGTTCACGACGGTTTATCCTGTCGTTGTCGACTGCTTGGAAGATGTACAAACAAGCGTTGTATCGACGAAGGAAAAATTACGGAAACTCCCGAATCAGGGGCTCGGGTTCGGTCTGCTGAAAGAGGAGCTTGGAGACATTTCGGCCGACATTTACTTCAATTACTTGGGGCAAATGGACGCTGAGTCGAAAGCAGTCTTCTATTCCTCGGGGAAACGCTCGGCGGATGAAAATAAAACCTTTGCTAATATCGCCTTCAGTGGCATGATTACCCAGGGAAAACTGGGGTTCACGATTAAATATAACCGGAGTAAATTCTCGGCGGAAACGATTGAGAAACTGGCCGAGCTGTATCAAAGCTGTCTGGTTGAAATCATTGAGTACTGCATAGGGCAGGAGAAATCACTGAAGACCGCATCGGACTACTCGGCACCAGAGCTGACAAGTGCGGATATTGCTAGTTTGAGCAACCGTTATGGCGGACAAGACGAGATTGTGGACATCTATTCACTCGTGCCTTTGCAAGAGGGCATGCTCTATCACCACTTGATTAACGGTGAATCCTCCGAGTATTTCGTACAAAACGTGTTCGATGTCAATTCCAGTTTGAACGAGCAGACCATTCAGCGGGCGTTGAAGTTTTTAGTCCTGAAACATGCGGTCTTGCGTACGGCTGTTGTGTACGAAAAACTTTCGGCTCCAAGACAAGTGATCCTGAAGAACCGGAAAGTGGAGTATGAACGAATTGATTTATCTGGTTTGAATGAAGATGAGCAAAGAGTTCGAGTGGCGGATTTGGCTGCACAAGATGTTAAACGAGGATTCGATCTGCAGCATGATTCGCTGATCCGAGTTAAGCACATCCAACTGGCTGATAATCGCCACACAATGATCTGGAACTATCACCACATTATTGTGGACGGCTGGTGCGGATCGTTGCTACAGAGTGATTTCGTGCGCTTCTACAACCTGATTGACAGCGGTAGAAGCATGTCTGACATGGAACAGCTTGTTTCGGAAGAAAAAAATCAGACAGCTTCCTATGGTGATTTCATCAAGTGGATAGAAAAACAGGACAAGGAAAGCGCGCTTTCATACTGGAGCGAAACGCTCTCCGATTACGACTCAATGGCAGAGATCAAGCCAATGACACAACCTAAGCCTTCGGGCATGCAGGTAGAGCAAGTCAAACTTTTGATTTCCAGGGAAACAAGTCAAAGTCTGCTCGGACTGTCGGCTTATCATCACTTTACCCTCAATACGTTAGCTGAGATGGCATGGGGAATCGTCCTGCAAGCATACTGCCACACACAGGACGTTGTGTTCGGTAAAGTCGTGTCAGGAAGAAATGCAAACATTAGGGGCATTGAAAAAATCATCGGGATCTTCATCAACACCATCCCTACACGGGTCAAATCCGATGCGAATACGACAATTCTGGACCTGTTGAAAGAGTTGCAAAAAAGGGGGACCGAGAATGATCAATATTCATATTGCTCCCTTGCTGAGATTCAAGAAGTAACCAAGCAAAAAGCCGATCTGATCAAAACCTTGTTTGTATCTGAATACTATCTTGGGCAGGAAGACTCGAAGGACAGCGAAGACGGACTTCGGCTGACCCTGCAGTCGGCTCGTGAGCAGACCAACTATGCGATTACCATAGTGGCTGGGATGGAAGGTGACGCTTTGCGCTTTGAGGTTCTGTACAACCCGAATGAGTTTGCGAAGGAGGAAATCCAAAGTATCCTGGCAAGAATTGAAGTCGTCTTGCAGGCGATTGCGACCAACCCAAATGGGAAATTGTCGGAGATCGAAGCGATTACCGAACAGGAGCGAGTTCAAATCCTTGGTGAGTTCAACAATACGGCCCGCGAGTATACTAAGGACCAGACGGTTGTGGACTTGTTTGAGGAGCAGGTTAGTAAAACGCCTGACGGGATCGCGATTGTCTTCCAAGATGAGCAGTTGACCTATGCGCAGTTGAACCAGAAAGTGAATCAAGTGGCATGGAAACTCCGCGAGTTGGGTGTGAAGCCTGGTGATCGGGTGGCGATCATGACGGAGCGCAGCATCGAGATGATTGCTGGGATTTACGGCATCTTGAAAGCGGGCGGCGCGTATGTGCCGATCGATCCAACGTTCCCGGCGGACCGCATCCAGTTCATTTTAGAGGATTGCCAGCCGCAAGCGGTGCTGCTCTACCAAACGAACCTGGAAACGGAGCTGCCTGTCCTTGATCTTGCAGGCCGCGTGCTCTGGGAAGGTTCGTCTGACAATCCAGAAAAGGTCAACAAGCCCGATGATTTGGCGTATGTCATCTACACATCAGGAACCACTGGTCAGCCAAAGGGCGTCATGCTCCAGCATCAAGGTGTTGCAGCGTTGCGTATCTATCTGCAGGACCTGTACCAGGTAACTGAGCAAGACAACGTGTTGCAATTTGCTAACTACGTCTTTGACGCGGCGGTCTGGGAAATGACCCTGTCGCTGTTGCTTGGTGCAAGGCTGACGCTGATCTCGAAAGAAATCATTGCAGATATCGGAAGCTTCAACGCGTTTGTGAATCAGAGTGGAATTACGCTGACCGTGTTACCGCCGCAGTATTATCTACAGACCGAGCTGACAGGCTTAAAAGTGCTGACGACCGCTGGATCGGCATCGAATGCGGAAATCATTCAAAAAGCAGGCAATCATTGCCGATACGTCAATGCCTATGGACCGACGGAAAACACCATACAGGCTACTAGTTGGGAATATGACGGGTTGAGTGACATCCCGTATCCAATACCGATTGGCAGACCGATCTCTAATACGCAGGTATACATCATGAACAATATGAATCTGTGCGGAATCGGCATCCCAGGCGAATTGTGCATCGCTGGGGACGGTGTGGCACGAGGGTACCTAAACAAGCCGGAACTGACAGCCGAGAAATTCATCGCCAATCCGTTTGGGGAAGGTAGACTGTATCGTTCGGGAGACCTGGCAAGATGGCTGCCTGATGGCAATATCGAGTATCTTGGTCGAATCGACCAGCAGGTGAAAATCAGAGGGTTCCGGATTGAGTTGGGCGAAATCGAAGCTGTGCTCCGAAAGATCGATCATATTCTGGACGCAGCTGTCATCACACGAGAGGATGCTACGGGTGAGAAGGCGATCTGCGCATATCTCATATCTGATGAGGCGATTAGCTTTGCGACCATCCGGGATACCCTTGACAGGTCGTTGCCTGACTACATGATTCCGGCATATATGATGCAGATTGACAGTATTCCGGTTACCCGAAACGGCAAGCTGGACAAAAACGCACTGCCGGATATTGAAGCAAACAGCGCACGTGAGTATGTGGCACCAAGAAACGAGATGGAAGAAATCATCTGTAAGATCTTCAGTCAGATCCTCGGCGTTGAACAAGTGGGAGTTCATAACAACTTCTTTGAACTCGGCGGTCATTCGCTGAGAGCAACAAGACTTGTCAACCAGATCGAAACCGAGACTGGCTATCGGATGATGCTTCAGGAGATTTTTGCTCATCCGACACCAGCGTGGCTGGCAGAGAACATCTCTGGAAAAGAATCGGATTCCTATGCGCCAATCGTGGCGGCGGAAGAAAAAGACTATTATCCAATGTTATCCGCACAAAAACGGGTTTATCTTGTTTGCCAGATGGGGATCGACGGAACTGCCTACAATATCCCGCAAAGCTTTAAAATCAAGGGACCGGTGAGCGTTGAATTCATAGAATCGGCACTGCAAAAAATGATCGATCGTCACGAAATCTTACGAACGGATTTCCTGCTGATAGACGGGGAACCTGTACAAAGAGTAAAAAAGACGGCCAAAGCTGACTTTGAATTTGTGGCAGACAGTGAAACGTCGGAAGTAGAATTATTCAAGGCGTTTATCCAACCTTTCGACTTGAGCAAGGCTCCGCTTGTGCGCATCAAGCTCATTCAGCGAGGCGATTACCATTTGCTGATGCTAGATATGCATCATATCGTCAGTGATGGAATGAGCTTAGCAACCTTTATCCGAGAATTCACCGCACTGTACAACGGGGAATCACTCAAACCTTTGACGATTCAATACAAGGATTACAGCGAATGGATCAGCAAGAGGGATTTCAGCACTCAAAAGGAGTTCTGGGCCAACGAGTTCCGTGACGAACTTCCAGTGCTGGATTTGCCACTCGATTACAGACGTCCGAAGATACAGAGTTACAACGGAGCTATTATCGAATGCACAACCGGCAAAAAATTGGCAGAAAAGGTCAAGGACATCTGCCTCAAGACAGAAGCGACTGAATACATGGTGTTCCTGTCGGCAGCCATGATCTTGCTGAGCAAATACAGCAGACAGGAAGACATCATTGTTGGCAGTTTGAGCAGCGGCAGAACCCACAAGGATACCGAGAGCATGCTCGGAATGTTTGTAAACACCTTGGCGATGAGAGGAAGGGCAGAAGGTAAGAAAACATTCGCTGAGTTCTTGAATGAAATGAAAGAAAAATGCCTGAATGCGTACGACAATCAGGAGTATCCGTTTGAAGAATTAGTTGAAGCGGTGCAAGTTAGACGAGACATGGCCAGAAACCCACTGTTCGATGTCCTACTGGTCATGCAAAACAACGAACAGCAAGAATTCAAGTTGAACGGAATCCAAACTGAGTATGTCAAGCAGGAAAGTACGATTTCCAAGTTTGACCTCAACTTCAGTATCGTTGAAACGGACGCCGAATTCTGCATCTTGTTGGAATACTGCACGGACCTGTTTAAGGAAGAAAGCGTCAAGCGAATGCTTGAACACTTTGTAGGCGTGCTGGAACAGATTGCAGAAAATTCCAATCTGCTGATTAGCGAGATCGAAGTCATCAATGAGGCCGAGAAAACGCTTATTCATCAGACAATTAACGACACCGATATGGTGTTCCCGCTGGAGAAGTCAGTTGTCGATCTGTTTGAAGAGCATGTTGAGAATAAACCGGATCAACTTGCGCTCATCTTCGGGGAAGAGCAGCTCATGCGCTCTGAATTGAATCAAAAAGCAAACCAACTGGCGAGGATGCTCCGAAATCATGGCATCAAGCCTGGCGATTTTGTGGCCATCGTCGCTCAAAGATGCCCTGAGATGATTGTTGCGATTCTTGGCATCCTGAAGGCGGGTGGGGCGTATGTGCCGATTGACCCGATGTACCCGACTGACCGGATTAGCTACATCATCGATGATTGCCAGCCAAAAGTGATCTTGACAGCAAAGGCTGAGGTGCCGTTTAATACGGAAATTCCGTTGATTGATCTCTGTGATGCGGACGTCTACACAGGGGTGGCGACGAATTTGGACAAGGTCGTTTCCAAATATGATGTGGCGTATTGCATCTACACCTCTGGGACAACGGGCAAGCCGAAGGGAGTTATGATTGAAAATCATTCCTTGACCTCGAACATGTTTTATTCGGCTAAACGTTTCTTACTGGGCAATGAAATTCTGGTACCGCTGTTCACCAACTATTGCTTCGACTTGACGGTTCCGTCGATTTTCTTGCCCCTCTGCTTCGGCGGTACGCTTGATCTGATCGACAACGAAAAAGAACTGGATATCGAGTTCATTATGACGAACAAAGAGTACACATTCATCAAGATGACGCCTTCACAGTTGAAAACGCTTATCGACTCCAAAAACGGCAAGACGCTTGAGAAATTGCGTTGTCTGGTGGTCGGGGGCGAAATGCTGGAGAGCGCTGTAGCACGTTCTATCTTGGAAATCTACGGTGGGCATATCGTCTTGCTTAATGAATACGGACCGACAGAAGCAACTGTTGGCAGCTTGTTATACACGTATTCCAAAACTGACGACCGAACATTCGTACCGATCGGCAAGCCGTTCGCCAACACGCAAATCTACATTATGAACGAGATGAAGCTGTGCGGCTTGGGGGTTCCGGGCGAAATTTGCATCGCAGGCGAACAAATTGCCCGAGGCTACCTGAATATGCCAGAGTTAACAGCTCAGAAGTTCATCGACAATCCTTTTGGCGAAGGAAAACTGTATCGTACCGGAGACCTTGCGATGTGGCTACCTGACGGTAATATAGACTGTCTGGGCCGAATCGATGAGCAGGTAAAAGTTCGGGGCTTCCGGATTGAACTTGGCGAGATCAGTCATGCGATTCGTAACATCGAACCGATCATCGATACCGCCGTGATCGTAAGAGAAGACGAATACGGTGATAAAACGATCCATGCGTATTATGTGTCCGACCAAGAAATCAGCACATCCGATGTGCGTGAAGATCTAAGAAAGAACCTTCCGGAATATATGATTCCGACCTACTTCATGCAGGTCGACAAACTACCGGTCACAGAAAACGGAAAGCTTGACAAAAGGGCGCTGCCGCAGATCGTCCTCGACAGAGCGACTGAATTTGTGGCGCCGAGAAACAAGACGGAAGAACTATTAAGTCAGACCTTTAGCGAAATGCTGGGAGTGGAAGCAATAAGCGTTACGGACAGCTTCTTCGAACTTGGTGGGGATTCTATCAAGGCAATCCGAATCGTTTCGAGAATGAGAAGTGCAGGCTATGAACTGTCTGTCCGTGACATCATGAGTCAATATACTGTCGAAGCAATCGCTCGCAAAGTTGTTGTCACCCAAGAGAATCGCTATGAGCAGAATGAAGTGACTGGACACGTCATCCCGACACCAATCATCAAAGACTTCGCGACTCGAAATTGGAACAATCCGAACCACTACACTCAGGATGCAATCTTGGAGATCGATACGGACAATGAATCGCACATCCGAACAGCGCTTGGTGTGTTAACCGTTCACCATGACATCATTCGATCTGTCTATCGGGATGGTAACTTAGAGATATTAAGTAGTCGTGAAAGCAGGTTGTATGATTTCGTAGAGTTTGATTTCAGAGATGAAGAGAATGCAACGAGTCACTTGAAAACGGCATGCACCAAGCTCCAGAATAGCATCATTTTGGAGAATGGACCGCTGATGAAAGTTGCTTTCTTCCAAACGCAGTCCGGCAACTTCCTCTTCCTGTGTATGCACCATCTAATAGTAGATGCTGTTTCATGGCACATTTTACTGGAAGATCTTCAGACTGCGCTGCAGCAGGCGAAGGACGGAAAGCAGATCAGCTTGCCACCAAAGTCTGCTTCCTTTAAGGAGTGGGCAGAAGCGCTGGAAGAATACAAAGGCAGTATACAGCTGAAGCAAGAGCGCCTCTACTGGGAAACAGTAACGGCAGACATGAAAGATGGCAACATCAACCTAGAAGAAAGAACGAACAAAACAGGCTACGACGATGTGACGATCACCTTTAACGAAGAACAAACGGAACAACTTGTTCGACGTGCAGGCAAAGCCTTCAACACAGAAATCAACGACTTGCTAATCAGTGCCATCGGTCAGTCGATCAGAGAATTGACGGGACAAGCCAAAGTTACCGTTGGCCTGGAAGGCCACGGCCGGGAAGAAATCCATAAGAAGGTGGACATCGACCGAACTGTCGGCTGGTTCACTATCAAGTATCCAATCATCGTTGAGTGTCATGAGAAAATAAAGGAAAGTATCGTTTCAATCAAAGATATGTTACGAAAAGTTCCCGTAAACGGATTGGGTTACGGTCTGCTGCAGGATGGACATTCGGGCATCTCTGCCGATATTTTCTTCAACTATTTGGGACAACTGGACATCGAATCGAAAGCAGCTTTGTTCTCGACTGGCAACAGCTTAGATGAAGCAAACGGTATTTCCGGAACCATAGACATGAACGGATATATTGTAGAGGGCAAATTAAGCTTCCTGATTCGATACGACAGAAGCAGATTCACTGCTGATACCGTCGAACGCTTTGCCGAAATGTACCATCGTCATTTGACAGAGAGCATTACGTATTGCAACGCACAGGTAACAACGGTAAAGACTGTTTCAGACTATTCGGCAAGTGATTTGACGAGCACGGACTTGTCGGCCTTGTACGCTCAAATTACCGACCCAGCAGAGATCGATGACATATACGCGCTAACCTCTCTTCAGGAAGGCATCCTCTATCACAACATAGCGGATCCGGAATCGACAAGCTATCTCACACAGGTTGTATATGCATTCAGCGGAGCAACGGATGAGGAAACCGTTTGTCAGGCGTTGAAACTGCTCGTCATGAGGCACGATGTGCTGCGAGCGGCGATTGTGCATGAAGAGCTTTCTAAACCGAGACAGATTCTGTTACACAACCGAGAAGTGGAATATGAAAAAATCGATCTGTCGGGACTTAGCAAGTTGGAGCAGGAGCAAAAGATTGACGAATTGAAAAACCTGAATCTCCGTCGAGGCTTCAATCTGCAGCATGATTCACTGCTGCGCGTTCAGCATATAGTTCTCAATTCTACCGAAGGCAAACTCATCTGGAGTTACCATCATATCGTCTTTGACGGCTGGTCCTCCAACTTGTTGTTCGGCGATTTAGTCGAAATTTCCAAGCAATTGCAGAACGGCAGTAGACTGTCTGACCTCGAGCGGATGATAGTGGAAGAAAAGGCGAAAACTGCAAGCTATGGTGAGTATGTCGACTGGATCGAGAAGCAGGATATGGAGCAGGGGCTGTCTTATTGGAGCGAATTGCTCTCCGATTATGAGGAGACGGCTGAAATCAAGCCGCTGCGCAAGCCTGAACCGTCTAAGCTGCAAATGGAGCGAATCGGAATGCAACTTGCCGATGAAACTACCCAACAGCTGCTTCAGACATCAGCTACTCATCGGATTACAATCAATACAGTGACAGAAGCCGCATTGGGAATTGTGTTGCAGGAATATAGTGGCATCAAAGACGTTGTATTTGGCAAGGTTGTTTCCGGAAGAAATGCAGACGTTCAAGGGATTGAGAAGATTGTCGGATTGTTCATTAATACCATCCCTGCAAGAGTTAGACTAAGAGAGCAGATGACTGTGGTGGAGCTCTGGCAAGAGATTCAAGAACAGGGGATCGAAAGCAGTCAGTATTCCTATTGTTCTCTTGCGGATGTCCAAGGATTGACCGAACAAAAAGGAGATCTAATTAAGGTTCTGTTCGTGTTTGACAACTATTATGTGGATGAGGAAAAACAAAAAGGCGATGAAAACAGACTTCAGTTTTTCATGGAATCGGGACGAGAACAGACAAACTACGCCATCACCTTGAAAGCGTACTTTGTCGATGATCGATTAGTATTCGATGTTCTTTACGATCCAAACCAATTTGTCTTGGATGAAGTCAAAAGCATCTTGTCCAGAATTCAAGCTGTCTTGGAGTCGTTTGCTGCCAACCCAAATGGGAAATTGTTGGAGATCGAAGTGATTACCGAACAGGAGCGAGTCCAAATTCTTGATGAGTTCAACAATACGGCCCGCGAGTATGCTAAGGACCAGACGGTCGTGGAGTTGTTGGAGGAGCAGGTACGGAAATTCCCTCATCGNAATACGGCCCGCGAGTATGCTAAGGACCAGACGGTCGTGGAGTTGTTGGAGGAGCAGGTACGGAAATTCCCTCATCGCACAGCAGTCGTATTTGGGGATGAGCGGTTGACCTATGAAGTGTTAAATCAGAAAGCCAATCAGTTGGCTGCAAAGCTGCGCGAGATGGGCGTGAAGCCTAACGATTTTGTTGCCATTCTTGCCGATCGTAGCATCGAGATGCTTATTGGCATCTGCGGCATTCTCAAAGTAGGAGGCACTTATGTCCCAATCGATCCGATGTATCCGGAAGATCGAATTAGGTTTATTTTGGTGGACTGCCAGCCGAAGGTGGTACTCATCTGCAACGCGGAGCTCGAAACGGACCTGCCTGTCCTCGATCTTACAGATCAGGAGGTCTGGGCATGTGTATCCGATAATCCGGAAAAAGTGAATAAACCAGAGGATGTGGCGTATTGCATCTATACTTCTGGCACAACTGGCAAGCCCAAAGGGAGTCTCATCGAGCATAAAAGCATCATCCGACTGACTACCAATACCAACTATATTGAACTGAATGAACGAAGCGTGATCTTGCAAACGGGCTCCATGTCTTTTGACGCATCCACGTTTGAGGTGTGGGGTGCCCTCCTGAATGGAGGCACGTTGGTGCTTGCAGATCAGGAGGTGATTACCGACAACAACAGCTTGAAAGAGTACTTGCTCCGTTATGAAGTAACCACGATGTGGCTCACAGCATCCTTGTACAATCTGATGATCCAAACGGATGCTAGCCTTTTTGATAGTCTGAATGAGCTACTGATTGGTGGAGAAAAGCTTTCGGAAGAACACGTTAGAATGTTAAAGAGCCGAAAGAACCATGTAAAGCTGATCAACGGATACGGTCCAACGGAAAATACTACATTTACGGCAACTTATGAAATTCCCGAGCAGTTTGAACTGATCCCGATTGGTAAACCGATTTCCAACACGCAAGTCTATATTATGAACCAAGACAGACTTTGTGGAATTGGTATCCCTGGCGAGCTTTGCATCGCGGGTGACGGTCTATCCAGAGGGTACCTGAATCGACCAGAACTGACGGCAGAGAAGTTCATCGATAATCCGTTTGGAGCAGGCAAGTTGTATCGATCAGGAGACTTGGCGAGATGGAGTCCCGATGGAAACATCGAATATCTAGGGCGTATGGATGAGCAGGTCAAAATCAGAGGCTTCCGCATCGAACTTGATGAGATCGAAAACGTGCTCCGAAAGATTGATCATATTCAGGACGCAGCTGTCATTGCACGAGTGGATGATTCGGGGGATAAGGCCATCTGCGCGTATCTTGTATCCGATGAGACCCTCCGCTTGTCGGCAGTCCGGAATGCTCTGAACAAGTTGTTGCCTGACTACATGATCCCAGCTTATATGATGCAGATTGACAGCATTCCAATCACCCGAAACGGCAAGCTGGATAGAAGAGCGCTGCCGGAGATTGAAGCAAGTAGTGGACGGGAATATGTGGCACCGAGAAACGAAATTGAAGAAACGCTGTGCGAGATCTTCAGTCAAATCCTGGGGGCTGAAATCGTGGGTTCCAAGGACAATTTCTTTGAACTTGGCGGTGATTCAATCAAGGCAATCCGCATCGTATCGAAGATGGGAAGTGAGGGGTATAGCATTTCCGTGAAGGAAATCATGAGCCTTTACACAGTGGAGGCTATTGCGTCCGCCGTTGCTGCTGCAAGTGGAAATCACTACGTGCAGAATGAAGTAACAGGAAACGTGATTTCGACACCATTCATGCAGGAGTTCGAGTCGTGGAAATTGCCGAAACCGCATCATTTCAACCAAGACACGATGCTGGAGATCGCTCTCGATGACGAAATCCAAATCCAAAAGGTGCTTACCGCCCTGGCGATTCATCATGATGTCATCCGCTCTGTCTATCGGAATGGTAAAATGGAAATTATTGGTGTAGATGAAGGCGAATTGTATGAATTCAAGGTGTTTGATCTTCAAGATGAAGATCAAGTGCCAGCCAAAATCGAAGTTGCATGCGCAGATCTGCACAGTAGTCTCGATCTGGAACATGGACCGCTGATGAAAGCCGTGCTCTTCCGAACTGCAGAAGGAAACCACTTGTTCATCTGCTTGCATCATCTAATTGTGGACGGAGTCTCCTGGCGCATCCTGCTGGAAGATTTGAACACAGCTGTGGAGCAAGTGCAGGAAGGCAAAAAAATCAGTTTACCTTCTAAGACGGCCTCCTTCAAGGAATGGGCGGAAGCTCTGGAGGAATACAAAGGCAGCAAGAAGCTTCAACAAGAACGGATCTATTGGGAGAAAGTCATATCCGTCATGCAAGAGGGCGGAATCGCGATCGAAGAAAGCACTAACGAAACTGGTTCTGCGACCATCGATATTACCTTGAGTGTAGAGGAAACGGAACAACTCGTTCATCGAACGGGGAAGGCTTTTAATACCGAGATAAACGACCTACTAATCAGTGCCATCGGCATGTCAGTCAAAAAGCTAACTGGACAAGCCGTGGTATCCGTGGGCCTTGAGGGACACGGTAGAGAAGAAATTCATAAGAAAATCGACATTGACCGGACGATTGGCTGCTTTACAACCAAGTATCCAATTGCCGTTGAGTGTCATGAGGATGTATTCGAAAGCATTGTGCAAACAAAAGAAATGCTGAGAAAAGTTCCGAACCACGGTCTGGGATATGGGGTTCTAAAGCAGGAGCTTCCAGATCTCTCAGCCGATATATATTTCAACTATCTTGGACAAATGGATGCCGAAACAAAAGATTGCAAGACTGTGTTTGATTCAACTGGAAAAAGCTTTGCAGAGGAAAATGCTATGTTCCGCAAGATCAACATTAGCGGAGGCGTCATGCAGGGGATGCTGAAATTCGCCATCACCTATGACAGTAGCAAAATCTCAACTGAAACGATGGAAAAGTTTGCAGCGTTGTACAAAGAAAGTTTGGTTGAAATCATCGGGTGTTGCCTCTCACAAAAAGGAACAGTTAGAACGCCTTCTGATTATTCCGCGTCCGATTTGACCAGCAAGGATTTAGCCATCATCCAGAACCGGTTCGAGACAAGGGTTGAGGATATCTACTCTCTTACGCCTTTGCAGGATGGGATGCTGTTCCACAACATTGCT
>NZ_LITM01000006.1:77259-78016 GCF_001275675.1 Lysinibacillus sp. FJAT-14745
ACCGGTTCGAGACAAGGGTTGAGGATATCTACTCTCTTACGCCTTTGCAGGATGGGATGCTGTTCCACAACATTGCTAACGAGAAATCGATGGGTTATGTCAACCAGAACGTATTCTCGATCCGTGGGGACGTTGAAGAAAAGACGATCAAACAGGCGCTGAAACTGCTCGCTCTGCGACATGACGTGTTGCGAACAGCGATTATGTACGAAAAGCTTTTCAAACCAAGACAAGTAATGTTACATGACCGAGAAATTGGATATGAAAGAACGGATTTGTCAGGGCTTGACGAGTTGGAGCAGGAGAAAAAAATCGCAGACATTACAGACTGTCACATCCAGCGTGGATTTAACTTGCAACAGGAGCCGCTACTACGGATCCACTACATCGCACTTGGCAATGACAGTCACAAGTTGATTTGGAACTATCATCATATCATTTTGGACGGCTGGTGTATGTCCATTCTGTACGGCGATTTCAACCGGTTCTACGGAATGCTCAAGAACGGCAGAAGTCTGCCTGATCTCGCACGGATGGTAGCGGAAGAAAAGAAACAGACCGCGTCCTATGGGGAGTACATCCAATGGATGGAGAAGCAGGATCGTGATCTGGGGTTATCTTATTGGGAGGATTTGCTGGCTGATTATGAAGAAACGGTAGAAATAAAACCTGTGATGCAACCAGAATCGACTGATCAACAAGTTAAGCGAGAAATCGTTCAGCTGTCTACTGTAACCAGTAAGACGCTGATTCAGAC
>NZ_LITM01000006.1:78369-147920 GCF_001275675.1 Lysinibacillus sp. FJAT-14745
ATTGTCGGATTGTTTATCAATACCATCCCGATAAGAGTTCGATCCAGAGAGAACATGACCATGTTGGAGCTGTTGAAAGAGCTTCAAAATCAGGGGACTGAGAGCGATCAGTATTCGTATTGCTCTCTCGCTGAAATTCAATCTTTGAGTCAGCAAAAAAATGAACTGATCAAAGTCTTATATGCATTTGAAAATTACTTTGTTGATGAAGAAAAGTTGAAGGCCGAAGAAGGAGGGCTTTTGTTTGAATTCGAGTCGGGTCGAGGACAGACCAGCTACAATATTAGCCTGGCTGCCTATTTAAAAGGTGACAACCTGATTTTCGATCTTCTATATAACCCTCATCTGTACGCGAAAGAGGAGATCCAGAGCATCCTGACAAGAATTGAAGTTGTCTTGCAGGCGATTGCGACTAACCCAAATGGGAAATTGTCGGAGATCGAAGCGATTACCGAACAGGAGCGAGTTCAAATCCTTGGTGAGTTCAACAATACGGCCCGCGAGTATGCTAAGGACCAAACGGTTGTGGACTTGTTTGAGGAGCAGGTTAGTAAAACGCCTGACGGGATCGCGCTTGTCTTCCAAGATGAGCAGTTGACCTATGCGCAGCTGAACCAGAAAGTGAATCAAGTGGCATGGAAACTCCGCGAGTTGGGTGTGAAGCCTGGTGATCGGGTGGCGATCATGGCGGAGCGCAGTATCGAGATGATTGCTGGAATTTACGGCATCATGAAAGCGGGCGGCGCGTATGTACCGATTGATCCTACGTTCCCGGCAGACCGTATCCAGTTCATTTTAGAGGATTGCCAGCCACAAGCGGTGCTGCTCTACCAAACGAACCTAGAAACGGAGCTGCCTGTCCTCGATCTTGCAGGCTGTGTGCTCTGGAAAGGTTCGTCTGACAATCCAGAAAAGGTCAACAAGCGCGATGATTTGGCGTATGTCATCTACACATCGGGAACCACTGGCCAGCCAAAGGGCGTCATGCTCAAGCATCAAGGTGTTGCAGCGTTGCGTATCTATCTGCAGGACCTGTACCAGGTAACCGAGCAAGACAACGTGTTGCAATTTGCCAACTATGTCTTTGACGCGGCGGTCTGGGAAATGACCCTGTCGCTGTTGCTTGGTGCAAGGCTGACGTTGATCTCGAAAGAGATCATTGCAGATATCGGAAGCTTCAACGCATTTGTGAATCAGAGTGGAATTACGCTGACCGTGTTGCCGCCGCAGTATTATCTACAGACCGAGCTGACAGGCCTAAAAGTGCTAACGACCGCTGGATCGGCATCGAATGCGGAAATCATTCAAAAAGCAGGCAATCATTGCCGATACGTCAATGCCTATGGACCGACGGAAAACACCATACAGGCTACTAGTTGGGAATATGACGGGTTGAGTGACATCCCGTATCCAATACCGATCGGCAGACCAATCTCCAATACGCAGGTATACATCATGAACGATATGAATCTGTGCGGAATTGGCATCCCAGGGGAATTGTGCATCGCTGGGGACGGCGTGGCACGAGGGTACCTAAACAAGCCGGAACTGACAGCCGAGAAATTCATCGCCAATCCGTTTGGGGAAGGTAGACTGTATCGTTCGGGAGACCTGGCAAGATGGCTGCCTGATGGCAATATCGAGTATCTTGGTCGAATCGACCAGCAGGAAAAGATTAGAGGGTTCCGCATCGAGATGGGAGAAATCGAAAGTGTGCTACGGAAGCTGGAACACATCGTCGATGTCGCAGTAATCGCAAGAAACGATCAACAAGGTGACAAGGCCCTCTATGCATATGTCGTATCCGATGTCGAGATCGGGACGACAGAGATCAAGGATGCCTTAAAAGGAGTATTGCCCGACTACATGATCCCTGCTTTCATCATGCAGATCGACAGTATTCCAATCACCAGAAGTGGCAAGTTGGATAAAGATGCGTTGCCAATGCCTGATTTGGACCTGCTTCGTAAGAGCAATAGCTTCGTGGCTACACAGAATGAGCGTGAGCATGATCTAGCTGTTATCTGGAAGAGCATCCTTCGTTTCGACGAAATCGGTATTCATGACAATTTCTTCGATTTAGGTGGCAACTCGTTATTGATTACCAGCATGTTTTTACAAATCGAAGAGAAGTACCCTGGCACTGTCAAGGTGGGAGATCTGTTCGCCAATCCGACGATTGCACAACTTGCTGCACATATTGAAGCGAACGGTCTTGGAACTATGAATTGCAAGCAGATTCCATTTCCTGATTCCTACTTCAAACAGTCCAATAAAGCGCTTCTTGATTCTGTATTCAAATTGACGGATACGGGGAACTTGTATCAAATTGTTAAAGCCATGCACGCTGCCAATGAATCAGAGCTTCATGCACGGCTGCTGTTCGCCTACAACTATCTGCTGTTTGATGCAACTGGCCAGCAAGAGCTTACCGTATGCACCGCCAATCAAAAGGACTATGTTTCCTTTGATATGGTAGGCGAAGAGGATCTAAATGTTCTATTGGAAACCATCAGCCAGAACTATCAGGATGCACCAAAATTCCAGAGGGCGAAGATCCGAATCGAAAGCAAGGAAAAAGGCCTGATGCCGATTTTCCTCTACCAGTTTAGCGGAAACGAATTCTATAAGGACTATTATGATTTTTCTATTATTTTCCATCTGGGAGAAGAATCTGTCACATTTGCCGCCGAGGTATTGAACAAGAGAATCTCGGAGGAAAAAATAAAAGAGCTACTGGAAGGGTTTGTTCAAATCTTCCAACATATGTTGGGAGCTACTATAAAGTAAAGGTATGCGAAGAGGATAGGATCGGATCTAAATGTTCTCATGGAAGTCATCCGCCAGACTATCAGGATGCGCCAAAATTCCAGAGAACGATGATCCGAATCGAAAGCAAGAAAAATGGCCTTACGCTGATTTTCCTCTACCAATTTAGCGGAAACGAATTCTATAAGGACTATTATGATTTTTCTATTGCTTTCCATCTAGATGAAGGTTCTGTTACATTTGCCTCCGAGGTTTTGAACAAGAAAATCTCGGAGGGAAAAATAAAAGAGTTACTGGAAGGATTTACTCAAATCTTCTAGCATCTGTTGAGATCTACTTAAAAGTAAAAACCATAACAAGTAAAGGGTGATAAAAATAATGCAAAAAAAAGCATTCGTATTTCCGGGGCAAGGCTCTCAGTATGTTGGAATGGGGAAGAAGCTTGTTGAAAATTTCAAACTTGCGTCTGATGTGTTTGAAGAAGCCAATGAAGCTTTATCCTTCGATCTGAAAAAAATGTGTTTTGAGGGTGATAAGTCGGAATTGACGCTCACGTATAACGCACAACCGGCGATTCTGACTACCAGTGTTGCGATGTTCCGTGTGTTGATGGCTGAAGAAGGGATTACGCCTGACCTGATGGCAGGTCACAGCTTGGGTGAAATCTCCGCGTTGACAGCTGCTGGCGCGATCGATTTTGCCGATGCGGTCAAGATTGTCAGAAAACGCGGGGAATTCATGCAGCAGGCGGTTCCACCTCAACTAGGGTCCATGATCGCGGTGATGACCCGCGATGTAGAAAAACTCAAAGACATCTGCCGTTCGGTTTCTGGTTCTAGCGGGATTGCAAGCATTTCCAACTTCAATTCCAGAACACAGACCGTAATTTCGGGTAATCGACATACGGTTGATCAAGTGGTCAAGATCTTGGAGGAACAACAGATCAAATCGAGTCAGCTTAATGTCAGCGCACCTTTCCACTGCGCGCTGATGGAGCCAGCTGCGGAGATGTTTAAGCAGGAACTGGCCAATTATACATTCCATGATTTCAAGTATCCGATTCTCTCGAACGTAACGGCTAAACCTTATCAGGGCAAAGAGGACATTGTCGAGAATTTGACCGCTCAGATTGTGATGCCAGTGCGATGGGTTGATTGCATGACCTACGCCAAGATGGCAATGGTGCAGTATGCGGTCGAAATTGGACCAGGCAATGTACTGAAAAATATGATGGGAGGCATCTATTCGGACATCCCGTTCTATTGCTATGACATTCCTGCCAATGTAACCGTTCTGAAAAAACATATCGAAAAAAGCTACATCCCGTTCTTGTCGAGAAGTTTGGGAATCTCTGCAGCAACACGCAATCACAACTGGAATGAGGAAGAGTATCGCAAAGGTGTTATCGAGCCTTACAATCGAATCAATGAACTTCAGCAACACATCGAAAAAGATGGCCGAACAGCCACGCTAGAAGAAATGCAGCAGGGCATCGAGATGCTGCTCACGATGTTCCAAACTAAGAAAACCCCTCTTGATGAGCAAGTTGCAAGGTTCCAGGAACTGTTTCGTGATTCGGGAACTGAAGCTTTGTTCCAAGATTTTGACTATCGTGCTATCAAACAAGGGGGATTTGCATGGATTTGAATACTTTAAAGAAGCTATCAATTTCCAAACAGAGTCCTGTGTCTGAATCCTCTTCTACCGAAGTTCATGCCAATGACATTGCGATTATTGGCCTAAACGCAGAAATTGGAAGTGCTAAAAACGTCGAGGAACTCTGGGGAAATCTGTGCAATGGCTTTGATTTGATACGAGATTTCCCAGAAGAACGTTGGGGAGATGCTAATCGGTTGCATCAATTGAAGTTTCACAAGCCGTTGTCTGAAGAACTGATTCCGTGCTCCTATCTGGATCGATTGGATCAGTTTGATGCAGGACTGTTCCAGCTTTCTCGGACAGAAGCGGAAGTGATGGACCCAGCTCAACGGTTATTTCTCGAGTCGGCCTGGTCCGCATTGGAGGATGCCGGATACGGCGGGGTCCAGTTGAAAGGGAGCAAAACTGGGGTGTTTCTAGGGTATAGAAGCGAGTATAACTCTTACGGTGCGATGATTGGAGCGGCTGACGCTAATACATACGGCGTCGCGTTATCCGGGAATTTGGATGCGATTATTGCAAGCCGGATCAGTTACTTGTTGAATCTGAAAGGGCCGGCGGTAAACATCGACACTTCTTGCTCATCCTCGTTGGTGGCCGTACATCTTGCCTGCCAGCAAATCAGAGACGGCGAGATTTCAATGGCGCTAGCGGGTTCCATTCGTTTGAAGACGGTGCCGCCTGTGCAGGTCGATAAAAAGATGGGAATAGAGTCCTCTTCCGCCCGAACAAAAACATTCGATGACCTTGCAGATGGTACCGGTGCAGGCGAAGGTGTCATCTGCATCGTTCTCAAGTCGCTCCGGCAGGCTATACGGGATCGTGATAATATCTATGCAGTTATCAAGGGCAGCAGCATTAACCAAGATGGTGCATCTGTCGGCATCACCGCACCGAATGCAGAGGCACAGGAAGAGGTCATCCGTGACGCATGGAAGAATGCCGGAATTAATCCGGAATCGATTTCCTATATCGAGGCGCATGGTACGGCAACGAATCTTGGCGACCCGATCGAAATCAGCGGCATTGAACGAGCATTCGGCCGTTTTACTGACAAAAAACAATTTTGTGCCGTCGGTTCTGTGAAGACAAATGTCGGCCATCTTGACTGCGCTGCAGGGCTGGCTGGTTTACTAAAAGCGGTCTTGATGCTAAAGAACAAGAAAATACCGCCTACACTCCATTTTGAGGTGCCGAACCGTAAGATCGACTTTAGTTCGTCTCCTGTTTATGTCAATGACAAATTGATGCCATGGGAACCGGGAGACAGTCCGAGAAGATGCGGGGTCAGCTCCTTTGGAATGAGCGGGACGAACTGCCATCTGGTTCTGGAGGAAGCGCCCATGCTGGACGGCACTGAGACAAGTGCCGCTCCTGTACGAGTCTTGACTGCCTCGGCTAAGAACAAAGATACGGTTCTGCATTTACTTAAGAAGTATCAGGCCCATCTCAAGCAGTTTCCAAATTGCAACTTGGCCGATTTCTGCTATACGGCCAACATCGGCCGCGGACATTACAACTATCGCTTTGCGATGGTCCTCGATTCGGTCGATGATTTTGTAAATATAGCCTTTGACCAAAGTCTGCTTGACGATGAACGTTGCTTCTATCACGAGCACAAAGTAATCGATACGGAAACGCAGTTGGAGGGATATATCTCTTCCTCTTGGAAAAAGACGCTGACCGAGCAAGCAACACTGTTGATCGAACAAGCTGCAGGGGAGCATGATGCCGCTGCGTACAAGTTTCTGTTGCAAGAGATAGTGAAGCTGTATGTCCAGGGTGCGGATGTTCCATGGGAGCGGCTATATAAAAAGGAAGCCCGGCACAGACTGAGCATTCCTACCTATCCTTACAATCACAAACGCTACTGGATTACGCTTCCCGACAAGAAAATTCCGTTGCTGCAAAAAAAGGAAAAGGCAAAGCTCCATCCCTTGATTCATCAATGCGTCCTAGATACCCATCAAATGCAAGTGTATGAAACTGAGTTAAGCATCGATACCTGCTGGGAACTGAAGTACCACAAGATCAACGGCGTACATGTACTGCCAGGAACCGCCTTTATCGAGATGGCTCAGTTTGTCAGTAGACGGTATTTGAAACGCGATCGTTTCGAGCTCCAGGAACTTATCTATATGATTCCGCTTGTCTGTAAGGTAGATGAGGTACGGACCGTTCACACAATGGCGAAAATGGAAGACTCCGTGTTGACTATCACCTGCTACAGCAAAAATGAAGACGAACACGAGTGGACGAGTCATCTGGAACTGGTGGTTCGAGAAGAGTGTGAACAAGTCGACTTTATCTTACATTCGGATGAAATTATCAACCGCTGTGAACAGGTGGATAGGTCAAAAAAATTAAACACACTGTCGTTCGTCGAGGTCGAAGGAGATAAGTGGAAAAGCTTAAAGAACGTCTATTTAAATGACGAAGAAGTCTTGCTTTACTTTCAAATAAATTCGTCCCTTTCACAGGAAATGAAAGAGTACTTTTTGTATCCGTCCTTGTTGGATCCGGCGATTAACGGTGGGGGACTCTTTATGTCAAACGTTTGTTTGCCGTTCTCTTGTTCAAAAGCCAGATTTTATGAAGCGCTACCGGAAAAAATGTACAGTCACATCAAAAGGAAAAACCAAGGCAAGGATACGAATGAATTCATAGCCTTCGACATTACACTTTTTGCGGATGATGGACGGGTGGTTGCCGAACTGGAGGACTATATCATTAAGAACGTACATCAGCCAGAATTTTTCATGATGAATCAAAACAGTCAACATAATATGTACCATGCAACAAGCTGGGTTCCTTATGAAAAAACTTATGCAAACTATTTGGAATACCAAGGCGATAACGATCTTCTTCTAGTGTTGCACCGTCCTGACCAAGAATCCAGTTCTCTGATAGAACAACTGCATCACCGGTTTGGCCATCGATTGGTGACAGTTCAACTGGCTGAAGAAAATGATTTTGATAGCTTGCTCAGCAGCCTTCCGAAAGAGAACATCAAGCATATCGTCCAAATGGCATCTCTTGTGAATCCAGTCCTTCAGTCCGTCGAGGATGTGGTGTCTGAGACAAAACTTGTTTTGAAAAGTACATTTGAGCTTGTCAAAGCGCTACTGAATCACAACGTAAGGCAGGAAATCCGTTTAACCCTGATGACATCGAAAGCTACTCTTGTGACGGGCGATGAAGAGCAGATTCATCCGATGCACCGTGCGTTAATCGGAATGGGTGCTAGCATTGGGGAAGAGTACGCGAATATCTTAACCCGTGCAATAGATTGTGACGGACACACCGATGAAGGAAGTCTTTTGGAAGAACTGTTGCACGATGAGCCTATGTATGCAGTGGCATACAGAGGCAACAAGAGATACATTGAACAGATGGACACCTTGCCATATGAGCAATTAGCTGAACAAAAGCTGGAACTCAAAGATCAAGGCACGTACATCATCACCGGTGGATTGGGTGGCATGGGGCTTGCTTTGTGCAGATATCTGTTCAGCGTGAATCCAGAGATTCATGTCATCCTGCTGAATCGAACGTATTCGCGTGAAGCGTTTGAAGCATTGACAGCCCATGACGATGTTCTGCTTCAGAACAAGATCGACCAAGTGAACAAACTTTGGACAGAAGGAAAGAACCTAGACATCTTGCAAGTCGATATCGCTGAATATGATCAGATAAAAGCGACACTGCAGGACATCCGCGATCGGAACGGAGCAATCGACGGAGTGATTCATGCAGCCGGTGTAGCCGGTGACGGATTCATACTTACGAAAGATTGGGAAACATTTGAAGAGGTCTTGAGTCCGAAGATTTATGGGACATGGGTGCTTCATGAATTGACCCGCGACGATCAACTTGATTTCTTCGTCATGTGTTCATCCTTGACATCTGTATTTGGGACGGCGGGCCAGAGCGATTACATTGCGGCCAATGCTTATATGGACAGCTTTACGTACTATCGAAGAAATCAGGGAGTACCGAGCCTGACCATAAACTGGACCGGCTGGAGTGAATCCGGCATGGCGGTTAGCAACGGTGTAAATGTTAACGGCATGTATGTTCATTTCGTGAAGGATACGGAAGGGGCCAATGCGTTTGCTCACGCCCTGCAGACCGGGTTGCCTCGAGTGCTGGTGGGTGAGATCAACTACTCAGTGTTGGCATCTGGTGGTCAAACCTATGCCAAAAAGATTAGGCTGTCCGAAAAAATGACGGAAAAGCAGGGCGCTACTGCGAAGGTAATAACACCTACCGCCAACCGTGATATACAGAATGTCGTCGTGACCGGCAAGAGCATGGACAAACTGACGGAGATTGAGAAGAATGTCATAGCCGCATGGGTTCAGACCCTTGGCGTCGATGAAGTGGACGTTCATGACAAGTTCTTCGAATCCGGAGGGAACTCGTTGCTGGCTTCTTATCTGCACAAAGAAATGAACAAAGTCTATCCAGGGATGACGGCTATTACCGATATTTTTGTTTATTCTTCGGTGGTAGAGATTTCGAGCCATATCGAATCGAAGATGGGGCCAAGTGCTGAAAAACTTGTGATCGAGGAAGATGACAACAAACAGAACGAAGAAGATCTCGAGAAATTGGTCGAACAATTTGCCAGCGGCGATATGGATCTTAATCAAATGTTGGCGCTGCTTATTGATGAAAAAAATTAAGAGTAGACACGATTAGGGAGTGAATCAGTTGAACAACGTAAAACGATTTATTTTGGATCAGCTCGGCAAACAGTTGTTGTCGCAGAAAGAAGCGGTCCAATTGTTAAGTGAATTGCAAACGAAAGACACGAAGAACACGCAGGAAATTGCTATTATCGGTACGGCATGTAGATTGCCGATGGCAGGAGATACTGAAGCGTTCTGGGACAATCTGATTAACGGGAGAACCTGTTTAACACCGAAGCCAGCGGGACATCTGTTCTACGAAGAAGCCTATAAAAATAAGCACTATGCGGAATTTGTCGGGATGACCGAGGGACTGCCGGATGATACTGAAAATTTGGAAAGTTTCAGTGGCGCTTATGTTGAGCACACGGATAAATTTGATGCAAACTTCTTCGGCATCCCTCCAAGAGAAGCGCGCTACATCGACCCTGAACAGCGCGTTTTCATGGAAGTGGCTTGGAGCGCAATTGAAGACGCAGGCTATGGTGCCTCGAATATCAAAAATACCAAAACAGGTGTGTTTGCCGGCAAGGACGGTACCAACTCAATCAACTACAAGTACATTACCGAAGATGATCCAATGAAACTGATCGGCACCTGGAACGGGATTCTGGCCAGCCGCATCAGCTACCTCTTTAACTTTAAAGGACCAGCGATAGTATTCGATACAGCGTGCTCCTCCGGTTTAGTTGCGATCCATGAGGCGTGCAACGCGATTCGAAATCAGGAATGTGAAATGGCGCTCGCTGGCGGGATTTCTATTGGCGCGGGTGGCACAAGAACGGATGAAGAAGAAGAGATAGACGGCGATGACAGCCTCGTGCAGGCCTTATCGTCCAGTGACAACCGGGTGCGTTCTTTTGATAAAAAGTCCACTGGTACTGTTTTTGGTGAAGGTGTTGTCGTGTTTCTGCTGAAGCCGCTCGCCAAGGCGGTAAAAGACCGTGACCATATCTATGGTATTATCAAAGGCAGTGCCATCAACAATGACGGTGCTTCCAACGGTCTGACTGCTCCGAACCCGCTGGCACAGGAAGAAGTGATCATCGACGCGTGGAAACGGGCAAAGGTCTCGCCTGAGACGATCAGCTACGTGGAAGCGCACGGGACGGCTACACTGCTCGGCGACCCAATTGAGGTCCTTGGTCTCTCGAATGCCTTCTTGAAATTCACTGATAGAAGACAATTTTGTGGTATTGGTTCGCTCAAGACCAATATTGGCCATACGATCGGTGCTTCGGGGGCTGCTAACCTGCTGAAAGTGGTTTTGTCCATGAATCACCACACGTTGCCACCGAGCCTGAACTTTGAAGAACCGAACCCGCATATCAACTTCATGGAATCAGCGACCTATGTCGTAGACAAAGTCACTCCTTGGGATAACGAAGAACAGCCACTGCGCGCAGGTATCAGTTCCTTCGGGTTCAGTGGAACCAATTGCCATATGATTGTTGAGGAATATAAAACTCCGCTGGAAATGGAGACGGTCACAGACAAGACCAACATCCTGACGCTGTCTGCAAAAACCGAGACGGCCATGATCAATATAATCAAGAATTACAAGAAGTTCCTCGAAAACAAGACCGATCTGAACATGAACGATGTTTGTTTCACAGCCAATACGGGACGCGGGCATTACGTCTACCGCTTGGCTTTGGTTGTCAACAGCTTGGATGAATTGAAGGGGAAAATTGATTTGGTTGCAGCAAATGGTTTGAAGTCCATCGAGGACGAGAAGATCTATTACAGCAAGAACAATGTTGTATCCGACAAGCGTCAACAAAAGCTGGAAGGCGAAATTTCGGAAAGTGAACTACGCATTTTCACGACCCAAGCCAAAGCTATCATCGACACACTGAAGGATCATGCAGACGATGAGGATTATCGGACGAAGCTTGTTAATTTATGTGCCTTGTATGTCAAGGGTGCCAATGTGGACTGGACACGGCTGTATACTACTGAGCTTGTCAAGCGCATCCCGCTTCCAACCTATCCGTTTGACAGAATTCATTACTGGGGCGACGTCAAAAAGACCAAAATCAAGAGCGAAGATGTCGAGGATACTCAAACGCTCCATCCTTTGGTCGAGAAGTGCCTAGTTGATTCCATGAAACAAAACATTTACCTGGTGAACTTCAATCTGAAGAAACATTGGGTACTGCAGGATCACAAAATCATGGGCGGCAATCTTCTGGCCGGAACAGCTTTTATTGAAATTATCAAGGAATCATTCCGTCAATGTTTTGACAACGAGAACATCGTGATTAATAACATTGTATTCCTTTCTCCATTGGTGGCTTCTGTTGAAGATGAGGATATAGAAACCCACATCGTGATCACCAAGGAACAGGGCGAAACGAGCTTCACGGTCGTCTCTAGACATGCGGACGCAAACGGCGAAATCTGGATCGAACATGCAAAAGGTAGTGCGTCTTTCCATGAGGACACGGCTACGAAGCAACTTGATTTTGGCAGCATTTTGACGGACCCTGAGGTGGAAGAACTTCCGTTAAAGACTAAGGTGGATGAAAATGGAATGAACGCCTTCGGAGAAAGATGGAGCTGCGTGCAGCACTTCTACCGGAAAAAGGACGAGGAAGGCGAAACCATCTTTACAGAAGTTAAGCTTCCCGACAAGCTATCGAAGGATTTGGAAGAATACGCTTGCCACCCTGGCATAATGGACACGGCTATCAATATGGCTACCATGCAACTCTATGCCGGCGGAGATTTCTTCTTGCCGTTCTCTTACAAGAACTTGAAGTTCTACAGAAGACTTCCAGGACATTTCTACAGCAAAATTAGAAAGATTCCAAAGGGCAACGATTCCGAACTCATGAGCTTCCAGGTTACCCTTGTAGATATGGAAGGAAACACCATCGCCGAGGCAGAAGAGACTTCGCTGAAGAAAATCAACAAAATTCATGAGTACGTGACCAGTTCCTTCTATGGATTGCGCTGGACTCCACAAGCGGCGGAAGAGCGAGAATTTTCGATTCCAGAAGGCAACATCTTGATTTTAGCGGATCGCTCCGGCTTTGCGAAAGAACTGACGGACCGCATCCAAACGGCAGACAACAATCTGTATTTCGTTTCCTTCGGCGAAGTCTATGCACAGCTTGATTCGACGCACTATACCGTTGGCGGAGCGGAAGAGGATTATGTGAAGCTGTTGGAAGACATTGGGGTGGATACGTTCTCGACCGTCTATCACCTGAGCACTCTTGATTTCAACCAATCGGACTATACCTTGGAACAATACCCAGAGACTTTGAATCAGGGGTTGTACAACCTTGCCTATCTGACAAGAAGCTTCCTTAAAAAGATTAACGGCAACGTCAACTTTGTCCTCGTGACAGAGCATGCGCACGATGTAGACGGGGAAGAAGCTTATATCAAACCTGCTAACGCATCTTTCTTGGCTCTAGCTAAAACTACCCAAGCGGAATGCCCGGAATACGAATACAGAAGCATCGACATCGATTCCCGTACCGATATGAATACTGTCTTGAATGAAGTACTTCGTAGCGGGGAGCAAACCTTCCGTGTCGCATATCGCAACAATGTCCGATATACAGAAGTGCTGACAGCCCTGGATGTTCAGCGTGACGATATCGAGGTAGTCAAAATCAAAAAAGAAGGTGTCTACCTGATCACTGGCGGTACTGGCGGTCTGGGCCTTGAAACCGCGTTGAATTTAGGCGGCTTGGGACCATGCAACATCTGTTTGATCGGTCGCAGACAACTGCCTGAGCGTTCCGAATGGGAAGCTGTACTGAAAAAAGATAAAGACAAAAAAGCATCCGACCTGATCCGCGGAATCCAGCGTCTTGAAAGCAAAGGATGTAATGTCATCCTGCGCTATTCGGATGCGTGTGATGTAGAACAGATGACCAGTATTACCGAGGAGCTGAAGAAGGTGTATGGCCATATTAACGGAGTCGTCCATTGTGCGGGCGTTGCGGGCGACGGCTTCCTGTTCCGCAAAGACATGGACGTATTCAATCGTGTCATAAATCCGAAAATCTACGGCACTATCATCTTAGATCAGTTGACAAGAGATCAGGAGCTTGACTTTTTCATCCTGTTCTCATCGATGCAAAGTTTGTTCGGCGGACCAGGGCAAGGCGATTATACTGCGGCTAATACATTCCTTGACTCATACGCTCCGTATTTGTGGAAGAAAGGCTTGGCAGCCCAAACCATCAACTGGTCAGGCTGGAGTGAAACAGGCATGGCGGTCGACTATCAAGTGAACGATTCTAATACCCTGTTCCGTTCGCTCGAGACTCAGGTCGCGATCAACGCATTGAACAACGTCATAAACTCCAACATGAGCAACGTGGTTCCAGGTAAAATCAACTTTGATGTACTCGGCCAAATCGGAGCAGACAACCTACCGTTTGCACTGTCCGCTGGTCTGAAAAAGAACTTGGCGCGTCAAAAAAGCAAGAACCGCGATATGGGAAGCAATGAAGTGAAACAATTGCTAAACCCAGAAGATCTGGTGATCTTGGGCAAGAGCAAGGAGTACACCGAAACAGAGAAAAATGTAGCCTACCTCTACGCTATCGTATTGGATTTGAAGGAAATCGACATCTACGAAAACTTCAATTCCGTCGGCGGTGACTCTATCCACGCCATGCAGTTGCTGAAAGAATTGGGTGCTCTGTATCCAGGTATGGTTGACGTTTCAGATATCTTTACCCATCCAACGGTCGAAGAACTTGCCGAATTTATCGATAAGAAGAGAGGCGTCGGCAAGGAGAATATCGTGGACGAGGTGATTGCGCAAAAGTCGGAAGAAGAGTTGTCCGACCAAGTGTTAATGGAATTACTGGATAACATAGAGAAGGGCGATTCCTCACTTGATGATGCACTGGTTATTCTGAATGAAGTGGGGGAAGGTCAAGATGAGTAGTAGACAGGTACAGCTTCAAGAACTAAACAAGCAGATCATCAACATGGTGAGGGATGGAAAAATGAGTAAGCAATTGGCTTTTAGCCTTCTAAAAGAGCTTACCAGCCGAAATGATGGCGGGCAGAAAAGTGATGTTGCTGTAGTCGGACTGTCCCTCAGATTTCCGGGTGCGAACAATCTGCAAGAATATTGGGATCTGTTGAAGAAAGGAGAGAGCAGAATTGGAAGCTTCCCGCCGTCAAGGCGGGAAGATATCTATCCAATACTGCCTGATGCTCTGCGCTCCGCAAAAGACCCTTTTCTTCAAGCCGGTTATCTTGAGGAAATCGATAAGTTTGATGCCGCTTATTTCCAGATTTCACCTGACGAGGCGGAACTGATGGATCCATATCATCGCCTGTTCTTAGAGGTAGCCTATGAAGCGCTAGAAGACGGAGGATACGGCGGAGACAGTCTCAACGGAAGCAAAACGGGTGTCTATGCCGGAATTGATCATACGCACAAAGCTAATTTCTCTTATTTGCATCTCATCAAGAATCCAGATTTTTTTGCCATGACAGGTTCGAAGACGGCGATTCTCGCTAGTAGGGTCTCCTATTCGTTAAACCTGAACGGACCAAGCATGGTGTTCGACACGGGTTGCTCCTCTTCTGCGGTGGCTTTGCATGCGGCTTGTAAAGCGCTGCAAAACAAGGAATGCGACTTGGCACTGGCAGGAGGGATCAACCTGCTCATGCTTCCGCTCGATGTCGGTATGCTCAGTCCGATCGAGGCGGTCGGTGGCGAGGTTAAACCTTTCGACAAGGACGCAACGGGTGCCTGTTGGGGAGAAGGTGTTGGGGTAGTGCTATTAAAGCCTCTCAACAAAGCCCTTGAAGACGGGGACACTATCTATAGCGTGATAAAAGGGAGTGCGGTAAACACCAACGGCGCTTCTAACGGGATTACTTCCTTTAATGCAGAAGCCCAAAAGGATCTGCTTTTGACTGCCTGGAAGGACGCCAGAATCAAACCGGAAACCATTTCCTACATTGAGGCACATGGTATGGGTACGCTGGTCGGCGATGCCATGGAGGTCAGTGGACTGAACAACTCCTTCAGGTTCCATACCCATGAAACCCAGATCTGTGGGATCGGCTCAGTGAAAGCAAATATCGGGCATCTGGTAGGTGCTTCGGGAATGGCCTCGTTGTTCAAGGTGATCCTCTCCTTCAACAAGGGGTTGATTCCTGCTACCTGCAATTATCGGGAGCCTAACCCTACGATTAATTTCAATGATTCGGCCGTTTATGTGGTGGACAAACCCACACCTTGGGAGAAATCCAAGGAAGCACGTAGAGCGGGCATTAGCTCTTTCAGCCTTAGTGGAACAAACTGTCACTTTGTGGTTGAAGAACCGCCTCACCACGCTCCGGCTGTGGTAGATGGTAAACACCAACCACACGTCTTTGTATTGTCTTGCCGAACAAAGGTAGCGCTAGAACGATTAGTGGAACGCTATCATACCTATTTGGTAAGCAATGATTCTAACAGCCTCGATGATATTTGCTTCACTTCCAGCGTGGGCAGAGGGCATTACCGCTACCGAATTGCGATAATAGCAAGCACTCTCGAGGAACTGAAAGAGAAAATCGATGTGCTGAATGCCCAAGGGATAGAGCATGTAGAGCAGACAGACGTCTTTTGTGGCGAACACAGCATTGTTCCAAGCACCAAGTGGGATAGGAATTGTAGCGAGATCACCGAAGGCGAAAAAAGGCAGATGAGCAAGTCTGTTAGCGCATTGATCGCACAGGAAACAGATAAGGACTGCACCGATCTGCTCGAAACCATTTGCGTGAAATACGTACAAGGTGCAGATGTTGACTGGAAGCAGCTTTACTTGGATCGAAAAACGCGCAGGGTCAACCTGCCAGTATATCCTTTGGAGCGGACGAGGTATTGGATAAAAGTTGCTCAAGATCAGAAAAAAGACGATTTGTCTGTGACAATCAAGTAACAAACCGGAGTTGAACCTAGGCGTTACGTAAAGGGCCATTCCGAGTGGTGGAATGACCCTAGATGCAAATAAAGTTCAAAAAAATAAGAAGGTGACGGCTTGAATACTAATTTAGGTAAAGATCTTACAGTCGGAAATGCAGGAACCCTACTAATGGGCATGTGGATTCCCCTTGTGATTGGATCGATGTTCACGATGGGATACAGCATCATCAATGCCATATGGGTTGGTCAAATCCTTGGCAGCAAAGAGATGGCCGGCGTGGCTGTGACTATGCCGATCGTCCAATTGATGGGCGCACTGGCCACAGGGATCATGACAGCTGTATCAATCCTGATTGCCCGATATTACGGAGCTAAAGAAGAAGGACAGATGAAAAACATCGTGTTTCATGGTTGGGTGATCACTGCGATGTTAATCATTTTAGTCACAGGTGGCGGTATCCTGTTCTGCGATCCCCTGTTAAGGGCAATGGGAACACCTGAGGATGTGCTGACACTCACGTCCGGTTACATGAAGATTATCTTCGCCAGCTTCATTTTCTCCACGATACTCTCCTTGGTCTCCTCGATCTTGCGAGGAGTGGGAGATACGAAAAAACCGATGGTATTTGTGCTCCTCTCGATCATCATCAATGCTATTCTTGACCCGTTGCTGATTATGGGTGTTGGTCCGATCCCGCAGATGGGACTAAACGGAGCAGGGCTGGCTTCGCTGCTGTCATCGGCTATAGCAGGCGTATTTGCCTATGGATACATGAAAAAGCAGTCTGGCAATCTAATCAAAATAGCAATATCTAAGCTCGACTTCGCTGTTATCAGGGATATCTTGAAAATTGGCATTCCGACAGCCGGGCAGCAACTGCTCTTTGCCTTCGGTGCCATCTTCATGGTGGTGTTCGTAAATACATATGGCGTTTCAGCCATCGCAGCGTACGGCGCGGTAACCAGAATCGAATATTTTGTCATACTACCTGGTATAGCTATGTCAATGGCGCTGTCCATCATTATTGGGCAAAATCTAGGGGCCGGAAAAACGGAACGCGTCAAAGAATTCTTCAAATCGGGTATCATCATCGGCTCTGTTTACACGATCCTAGTATCTATCCTCACGATCGTCTTCCCGAAAGCACTAATGTCTATGTTTTTGGATGATCCTACGGCGCTAGAAGTAGGAATCGACTATTTTCGAATGGTCGGGTTTTCCTATATCTTAATATCGATCATGTTTGTTCTAAACGGAATTATCAACGGAGCAGGAAAAACCATCATCTCCCTGATGCTGTCGTTCGTGTCCATCTGCCTGGTACGGATTCCCCTTGCGGGATACCTACCATACACCGGCATGGGGATCAAGGGGATATGGGCAGCTTTCATGATCGGTTCTGCGGTCAGTGTGATTCTTTTTATAACTTACTACTACTCTGGGCACTGGAAAAATAGTACAATTGTAAATGATAAGCCGATTGAACAGTCATTAAATTAATTACCAATGATTTATAAAGTTTACTAAAATGTTCCTGGAAGCAACACAAACCTTGAAGGGGGTGTCTATATGAAAACGATCAAATTATTTTGTATCCCCTACTCAGGGGGATCGGCCGAAATCTATTGGAAGTGGAAAAAGTCTTTATACAATCACGTTGAGTTGTGTCCACTTGAGATCGGAGGGCGGGGAAAGCGCATTTGCGAATCGCTTCCTGATCGATTTGAGAATGTCGTCGAAGATTTGGCTACTGCCATCATGGATCAGTTGGAGTCAAACGAGAGATACGCGATTTTTGGACACAGCATGGGATCCTTGCTTGCTTTTGAAACCTATTACAAACTGATGGAAAAAGGTTGCCACGCGCCTTGTCATATGTTTTTCAGCGGGAGGTCTGCACCTCAAAGTCCCCGAGACAAAACCTCCTACCATCTGTTGCCGGATAAGGAGTTCTTAAAAGTCGTATTGAGTTATGGTGGCAACACCGAGGGAATTCTCGGCAACGAAGAGCTTTTGCAACTGTTTGTACCTATCCTAAGAGCAGATTTCAAAATCAGCGAAAGCTATGAGTACGAAGAAAAAAGCAAAAAAATCGCTTCGGATATTACCGTGATTAACGGAAACAACGATCGAAGTGTTGCAAATTTTGACATAAATGATTGGAGGCTCCATGCAGGAAAGAAATGTGAAATCAAGAGAGTAATCGGAGGGCACTTTTTTATTACCGAAGACCCCCTGTATGTCGTAGATATTATCAATCACGCATTGCAAAACGTTTGAGGAGGGAATTAGGATGATCATTGAAGTAACGGGTCTGGTAAAAAAGTACAAGGATTATACAGCTGTAAACGGTGTTGATTTGAGTATTGACGAAGGTGAAATATTTGGCTTGCTAGGACCTAACGGTGCAGGCAAATCGACAACGATGAATACGTTGTTGGGCTTGTTAAGAGTCAACAACGGCACAGTGAAGATGTTCGGCAAGGATTTTTCCAAACATGCGAGAGAAATTAAACGATCTGTCGGATATGTGCCGCAGGAATACGCTTTTTTCGAGACCTTAAGCGCCATTGACAATGTGACGTATTGGGGTAAGTTATATGGATTGCGTGGCGAAAAGTTAGATAAAGCCGTGCAGGAAGCGCTAGAGTTTACCGGACTCTGGAACAGAAGAAAAGGCATTGCTAAGACTTTTTCGGGTGGTATGAAGAGGCGTCTAAACATCGCTTGTGCGATTGTACATAAGCCGCGTATCCTGTTTATGGATGAACCGACGGTCGGAATCGATCCCCAATCGCGCAACAATATTCTGGAATCAATCAAAATCATGAATCAAAATGGGATGACTATCATCTATACGACACATTACATGGAAGAAATCGAGGCCATCTGCGAACGAGTTGCCATCATGGACTTTGGCAAAGTGATCGCACTAGGAAGCATCGAAGAGCTGATCGATTCCATTTCGACAGGAACTCGCTTGAGCCTGGAGCTGGTATCGAATACCGAAATTGCCATTTCAGTGATTGAAAAGACGGAAGGCATCATAGCATGCAATAACATAAACGGAGTACTTGACATCCATTTGGAAAAAAACGAGAAGTCCCTTACGGCATTATTGGAAAATCTAATCCAGGATGGATTTGGAATTAAATCCATGACGATGGAAAAACCGAATCTGGAGACGGTGTTCTTGCAGTTAACGGGTAAAAAACTGAGAGACTAATTCGAGATGGTGGTGAAACTATGAATATTCTTACACAAATTTTTTATTCAGGAAAGCGGATCCTGATGGATCCTAAACCAATCTTCGTCAGATTGCTCAGTTTTATGGTGATTATCTTAATATTGGGTACAGCATTCAAAAACCAGTTTAGTGTTACCTCCTTGGATAAAGTTAAGGTTGCCTACAGCAATGCGGATTCTGGTCAACTTGGTGAACTGTTCATCAAGTCTATGATCGGTTCAGAAGAAATTAAATCTTTGGCGGAGTTTGAACAAGTTCACTCTCTTGATGAGGGACGAGAGATTTTAAACAACGAAGAGGCAGTTGCGTTTATCTTTATTCCTGATGGATTCTCCAAGCAAGGAGAATCTGAAGGGACAAGTAAAACGATTGAAGTCTATCTTGCCAAATCTTCTGGCGTGGATACGACAATCGTCCGGAATGTCGTGGACAGTCTGGTGAATGGCATGAATACTGCAGGCGTAGTCGCTACCATGTCGGGCAATTTGCAAATGGAACAAGCGAATTCGGATACTAGTTTGGAAGAAGTACCTCTAACCAATTCCAAATCGGCGACAGCGATAGGGTATTATTCCATTGCGATGCTTCTGATGTTTCTGTTACGCGGCCAGGAATACGGCGCGTCCGGGATGGGAGAGGATTATTTGGGCACAGTGGGTGATCGGCTCAAGCTTTCGCCGATTAAACCTTTTGAACAATACCTAGGTAAAACGATTGGTCTTTCCTTGGTCACCTTCTTGCAGGGCATGGTGATTATCCTATTTACAAAATATGTATACGACGTTGATTGGGGGAACCACTTTGCTGTTATCGTTTTGGTCGTCTTTGTGTTCTCCTTATTATCCACGACGCTCGGTGGAATGTTAACCATTCTCACCCAGGATTCCGTAAAAGCCGACGCTATTGCCAACATTGTGACCCTGGGGTCAACTTTCCTTATTGGCGGCTTTGTCATTGTTGATTTTGGAGCCTTCGCAGCAATTGCCCCAAGCTATTATGCAAAATCGGCAATATTCAATGTCGTGTATAACGATCAGCTAGGTCCTGCTTTTGTGAATATTGGTCAGATGTTGGCTATCACGATGTTATTCGCGGTGACTAGCATTTTGGTTTCAAGGAGGAAAAGAGCATGACAATCTTATTCAACAGCATAAAACGGATATTTCGCAAACGAACAAACATCTTGTTTATGCTTGTGATTCCGATCCTACTGAATATGTTTTTGATTTCAGCTGTAACCAAAGATGTAAAATATAATTTAGGCATACTGGATCAGGATTCTACCCCGTTCACAGAGGACTTTGTCTCGAAAATGCAAGAAAAATACAATGTAACATTATTGACCCCAAGCGACGATGTGAAGGGCTTAGTTGTCAACAAAAAACTGGACATCGCTTTTACTTTTCAATCGGGATTCACTGCAGATATGCTTGAAGGGAAAGATGTTGCTGCTCTTAGCTATGCCCTTGAAGCTTCCAATGTGGCGAAACCCGTTCAAGTGTACGTGTCCAGTTACATATCGTCTGCGAAACAAATTGCGACATCTGCAAAAGGGAATGAAGATGTATTCTATAAGGGGATGGAGGCTTACAATAAGAATACATTTGCGGCTGAATATAAGAATTTTTCCACAGAGTTCTCTGAAAAAGACGTGAGCAATGCGGTTACCTCCTTGGGATTCATCGCGTTTGGTATGCTGCTTCTGATTACCTTCTCTACAAGCTTGATTCTGGAGGATAAGCTTACCGGAGTCTATGATCGAATCACCGCAACACCGCTAACACGCTCCAGTTATTTCTCACAACATATGTTAGCTAGCTTCCTTGTTGCAGCGATTCAGGTTCTGCTGTTAATCAGTTTTTTACCGGACATGGTCGATATATCCTATGGTTCAACGCCAAATCAGAAACTAGAGGTCATCGTAGTTTGTCTTGCGTTCGTCCTTGCCTGCGTAGCCATTGGCGTAGCTATCAGCAGATTTTCAAAAAGCGCACTGATGGCAAGCTCTCTTACGGCTTTGATCAATATCCCGATGCTGATGCTCGGTGGATGTTTTTGGCCTAGAGAAATCATGCCAGATTTTATGCAGCGAATCAGTGAATTTATGCCGACGACTTGGTTTTTACAAGCAGGGGAGACTGTTTTGTACGGCAAAAGTTTAAACGGTGCCATCTCTGAATTATCATATTTGATTTGCTTTGCTGTTTTGTTGTTGATTGTAACATTTGCCTTTAAGTCGGAAAAAGTGAGATAAATACAATTAAACTTCAGTCATGTTAAGTGCATCCCATGGTCAAGGGGTATAGAGGAAGCCTATACGTTCTTAAATCTTTAAGAACAACAATTCCTTTCCACCAAGCATTAATGAACAATGACGTTTTCAAATCTACGCAGTTCAATACGAAGTTCCTTGAAGATAATGATGTTTTGGAGACAAGTAAGTAAATGTTTCGTTAACAACGGAATAGAACGCTAACGTCTATTTCTTTATACCTTCTGACTTTACTAGTCAGGAGGTTTTTTATTTATCACCGTTCAGGCTTATTTGATTTAATTTAACAGTATTGACACCTTTTATGAAGCGTATAATTTAGATGTGTTATAATCTACATTAACGGTACAGTATCGTTTAATGAACTTGGGGGCAGATGATGGATAACCAATATGTCGTAGGTTGGGGTACATTGGCGTTGATAAATGCTGCACTTGCACAAGGGAAGAATAGAACGGGGTTAAATTGGTTTTTACTTTCTCTTGTGTTAGGTCCATTGGCAACACTAATTTTGTTATTTGTTGAAAAGAGACAGTAACACTATATATTCACAATAATTTATATAAGTTAATAAAGTGAGAAGCGTGGTCGTGTAGACTCTCGCTTATGGGGTATTTATTAAATGTAAGTCGATTATAGGATCGGCTTATTTTTATATACTATTATACTTATTGACGCTTAAATAAAATAAATTTTGGAAAAATGATACAATGAAAATAACTCAGAATCATCACAAAGTAAGTACCTTGCAAATAGACTGGATATGGAGTGGAAGGTGGAGCAATGAGGTAATTACAATTAGTGAAAGGGGGATGTGGTATGAAGAAATATTTTTTATATTTAGTAGCTCTTTTTGGACTTCTCATCATGGGGTGTTCAAATACTAATGGATTGTCGGGAGGGAAGCCTCCTAAAGCCTATATAGAGATTGATAATAAAAAATTTGAAACTACACTCGGAACTTATTGTTGGCCAAGTAAATGTGTTGATACTGCTGGACCAGTTGAACTTTTAGAAGGTAAAAAGCCTATAAAAGTTAAATCTGGTGAAAATATAACTCTTGTGATGGATTACGAACCAAAACCAAATGAAATTCATGTTGTACAAATGAGTGATAACAAAGAAACTGAAGTCATGGTCAAAGACAATCATTTTACCGCACCAACACAGCGTGGAGTTTATTATTATTCTTATGGCGTTTGGTGGTTGGATGAAAAGGAAGCGAATTTATCTCATGGCGACGCTTTCTATGCATTCGTTTTAGAAGTAGATTAGTTAGTCCATTAAAGGGAGCTGTTATTGCATAACATAAGGAAAAAATGGCTCCCTTTAGAGTAAATCGAAAACATTATGTTTTTTATAATCATTAATTATTACTTCAGGTAATAATTCCATCAAATCATCTTTAGTAGCCCATATAAATTGATCATGTTCATCTGAAAGAAATACTTCATCATTCTGACATTCACAAAGGAATGTCAAAAGTACAATTTGTCGTAAATTATGAGTTAAAAAGGTCGTTGAAAAAAGATGTGTACTTACGTTAATATTTAGACCAACCTCTTCAAGAAATTCTCGTTTCAAAGCAACCTCAAATGATTCACCAAATTCTAAAACACCACCAACGCTTTCCCATGTGCCTGCTCCTGTTTCATCAAAAGCAGAGCGCTTCACAATTAACATTTTATTATTTTTTATCAAAACACCCTTGACTGCTACTTTTATTTCTCCCATTAGTTCACCTACTTTAGAACAGTGCTAACTCCGCCCATTTTATATATTCTTTTAAAAATAACGGTGCTTGAGGGTTGTTAAGTATTTCTTCCGTTGCTAATAAAAATACGTTTTCTACTTCTTCAGGTTGTTTTACAAAAAAATCACCTGATTCATATTCACAGAGGAAAATAATATCAACAACGTTTTCTCCTTTATCTGTTACAAACGAAGTGCTATGTATATATTTCAAATTCTCTTTAACCTTAACACCAATTTCTTCAAAAATTTCTCTTTTCAAAGTTTTTTCTAATATATTTGGTGAATTTCCTTCAATATCTACTTTTCCTCCAATAAGTGAAAGTAATCCACCTGCATGCTCTTCTTTTTTACTTCTTTCAACAATTATCCACTTGTCATCTTTTCTTATTGCTCCTTCAACATTGACAATAAACATATTTAATTCCCCCATCTAATGTCTTTTTCTTACATAAACCAAGACTTTTTCGCTTTTCATTTTTTATCGATATCACGCCTTTGAGAGAAGTTTCGTTTGCAAAAATTCATTGAATCTGCAATTTACTTAAATTATCTAGAATTAAGATCATACGGACAAACCTAGAATAAATGTTCAACTTAATCGCTTGAATTTTCTTCTTTATCTCCTTACATATTCTTAATTATTCAGAAATTCCATATATAAGGGAATTATAACGTATTAAGATTGTTTGTTGAAAGTTAAATGGAAAAAATGAAATATTTTGGTGTGTTATCGAAAGTCGTAGGTGATAAAAGCAACGTCAGGTTTCTAAGTGAAAATTGGCAAGTAGGAGGATTCATTCTTTGTAAGTTAAATTTGGTTAATTAAATTCATTTTTTAGGGTAGAAGCTGTATTCGCTTTTTCAACAGTAGTATCGCCTACATTATTGACATTAGCAAATTATGAATCTAATCTAGAGTTAACTTTAGAATATAGTTTAGGGGATGAATTAGTTTGAATATTCTTCTTAGTGTTCTAATAGCTATTGTTTATGTTAGGTTTATGTATTTTATTTTTGGGCTTTTAATGAATTTCATGAAACGGAAGAGTTCTGAGTTCATTGTGCAAGTTTTACCCGGATGGATTTTAATAATGGTATCAAGTAGTGGTGTATTATTATTAACTCCGGATTATTTAACATATCAAAAAAATTTCAAGCTAATAATGTTTACTTCTATTGGAGTTTGTATTATTTCGTTATTTTTATTAATTGTGGTAAAAAAGATCAGTTTAAATAAATACAATTATTTTGAAATTGAAAGCAAATAGGGGTATAAAATAAGGGATACTTCTTCGCTTTTCATTTTATCAAGAGGTTATTTGAATTTATCGACATGAACCTATCCCAAATAAATTAAATCGGCTTTACGAAGCCAAACCTTCCTTTTTATAGTATAATAAGCGTAAGTACAGCATTTGTTTGTGATGTGTAAGGGAAAGGATGATATTTGTATGGCAGAGAAAGTAGGACAATCTTTCGTACAACCAACGCCTTCTGGAAAAGAAGAACTTGGGAAAATTGAAGTAGCAGCGGAAGTAATCGAGGTTGTTGCTGGAATCGCAGTGAACGAGGTAGAAGGGGTCGCGGCAACTCGTGGTAATATTGCTACAGGCGTAGTAGAACGCTTCGGTAAAAAAGTTCACAATAAAGGCATCAAATCGGGTGTTACTGAAACTGGTGAGATTGCCATTGATGTATTTTGCTCTGTAAAATACGGCTATACAATCCCAAAAGTGGCGAAGGAAGTACAAACTCAAATTCGCCAAGCGATTTTTAATATGACAGCACTTGAAACAGCAGAAGTGAATGTACACATTACTGGTATTCACTTTGAAAAAGAAGAAGTAGCAGTACAAGAATAGAAAGAAGGATTGCCGTTTAGGCAATCCTTCTTTTTCGTATTGTTAACGGAAATTGATCAGTAGTGATTAGTATCGTTTATTTATTATATTTCAATATTTTTTGGCTTTCTCCAGAAAAAAGCAAGTATAACGCCGATTGTTAAAACAATTGTCGCAAAGTAATATGGATAGTTTAAATTGATATCGAACAATACCCCACCTAAAATAGGACCAAATATATTACCGAGACTTGTAAACATGGAGTTCATGCCACCAACGAAACCTTGTTCATTACCAGCAATTTTCGATAAATAGGAGGTAACGGCAGGACGTATTAAATCGAAGCCGACGAAAATAAAGAATGTGACAAATAATATTGCGAAATAGTGGCTAACAATGGTCATAGCAAAGGTTAAAACAGCAGATAGGATGAGCGAATAACGAATAAGATTGATTTCGCCCATTTTCTTTGTCAGCCCATCGAATAATACAAGCTGAGCAAGGGCCCCGACTACTCCACTCCCCGTAATAATGATAGCTATATCAGAAGGTGTAAATGCAAATTTATGATCCACAAATAGGCTAAATAACGATTCAAATGCAGCTAAACCAAATGATAGTACGAAAATAAGTACGAATGGAATAAGGTATAGTGGGCTAAAAATACGCTTCACACTGCCTAAAATTGATGGTGCAGATTCTTCATTATCTGAAGCACGTGTCGGTTCTTTTAACAAAATAAATGACAAGATACCTGCTAAAAATCCAAGTATACCAGCAGCGTAAAATGGTATGCGTGTTCCGAATTCTGCCAAAAATCCACCGATACCAGGACCGATAATAAAGCCGGTACTAATCGCTGCACTCATATAACCCAGTGCCTTTGGGCGTTGTGACAGGGATGTAATATCAGCGATATAAGCAGTCACTGCTGGCATAATGAAGGCAGCACTCACACCGCCAAGCATACGTGAGATAAAGAGTATTTCAACTGTGCGTCCGAGCCCGAATAACAGCTCTGAAAAACCGAATATAAAAAGACCCACAACGATCATAATTTTCCGGCCAATAGTATCCACCATTTTACCTGAAATAGGTGACACTATAAGTTGAGTAATAGCAAATGCCGCCACCATATAACCAACGACTGAGCCTGAAATTTTTAGCTCATTCATGATTGTAGGTAGTACGGGTATAACTAAACCAATACCTAAAAAGGCAATGAATAAATTCGATAATAAAATACTTAAGGTTAAAATTTGTTTCTTATTCATATTGTTCTCCTTCAATCTTTCACGATACATGAATCTAAGTCTACTAGAATATTACCATTTCATACAATAAACCCTATAGTAACTATAGGGTCAAAAGATTTGTTTTATTTTTTCATTTTTTTATAAGTGTGGAAGTATTAGTTCGCAGTTATACAAGGTGGCACGATAAATTTCTTTTCATACTACGTAGTTGAGTGTTGCTTCTAATAATAATTGCGAAAGAAATAGCTTGTACATGTAACTTCATAATGTATAATGAACACCTCAAAAAATGAACTTTAATTCCCTTTATTATAACAATCTTGTTATTTACACAATAATGTGGATTTTTAATTTCAACATTTTACTTAGTAAAGTTAATTGCAGGGTGTTAAAATAAGCAAAAAGTTGCTTGAAAAAGGTATCAGATTATTGAAAACTTGCTTGAATTCGTGTTTCTCTCACGAATTTATGCTATTATAAACCTTAATGCCACTTAAGAAGGAGAGCTTTACATGAAACGACATGAAGCACGCGAAAAAGCGTTGCAAGTTTTGTTTCAGCTAGACAATACCGATCTAACAGTAGAAGAAGCAATGGGTCATATTAAAGGCCAGCCAACAAATGTCTTCTACGAAAAGATTGTTACTGGAACAGTTGAACATTTGGAGGAAATCGATGCTGCTTTAGAACAGCATCTTGAAAAGTGGTCACTTGCCCGTTTACCTAAGATTGAAAGAACGGTTTTACGTCTAGCTGTATACGAAATTTTATACATGCCAGAAACACCAAAAAGAGTAGTACTTAATGAAGCAATCGAGTTATGCAAAACATTTGGAGACGATGGTTCGTCGAAATTTGTTAATGGCGTACTTTCTAAATTTACAGAACAATAAAATGTGTTGAATTGGAAGGAGTAACTAAGGTCTATGTCAAGTGCAATTATTAATGGTAAAGAAATTGGTCAAGAAATTCGTAATTCAGTAGCAGAGCGAGTAACACGTTTAAAAGAGCAAGGATTAACACCAGGCTTAGCGGTTGTTTTAGTAGGAGACAACCAAGCCTCGGCTACATATGTGAAAAATAAGCAAAAATCTTGTGAAGCCATTGGTATGTTTTCTGAGTTAATCAAACTGCCAGAAGAAACTACGCAGGATGCATTATTAGCACAAATTGAATTATTAAATAATCGTGAAGATATTCATGGTATTTTAGTACAATTACCACTCCCAAAACATATTGATGAGGATACTGTTATTGCCACAATTGCTGTTGAAAAAGACGTTGATGGCTTCTCACCAGTAAGTGTTGGGAAAATGATGCTTGGCCAAGAAACATTTTTGCCTTGTACACCGTTTGGCGTAATGAAGCTTCTTGAATATTCAGGAATTGAAATAGCAGGAAAGCATGCGGTCATCGTGGGTCGTAGTCATATTGTTGGGAAACCAATGGGACAACTTCTTCTACAAAAAGATGCAACCGTTACATACACGCATTCCAAAACACCAAATTTACCTTCATTCACTAAACAAGCAGATATATTAATTGCGGCAGTGGGACGTGCAAACTTTATTACGAAGGAACATGTTAAAGACGGCGCAGTTGTTATAGATGTTGGCATTAATCGTAATGAAAACAACAAGCTTTGCGGTGATGTTAACTTCAGTGAAGTCGATGGTATTGCTTCTCACATTACACCTGTACCAGGCGGCGTAGGACCAATGACAATTACTATGCTACTATTCAATACAGTTCAAGCAGCAGAAAATAAGCTTGCTCATATAGTTAAGTTATAATTTTGAATGACTCTTTCATATGCAAAAAGCTATCTCAATATTTTTATTGAGGTAGCTTTTTTGCATTATTTTACTAAAATATTCTTTTGTGGCTGTCGCTGCACTTTCGCACAAAAAACATCTGTTGCTGTCGTTTAAATCAGAGTGACAACCTAAAGAAACATACTAAGAGAAATGGTTTGATTGGAGTGGAGGCTGGGCGACTCCTTGCGGCTCATCGGACGTCCCTAGGAAGCTTTGCTCTGTGTGAAAGCGAAGCGGCAGCAACAAAGCGCCATCTGGAACGGAAATCACCCCCTCGCTTTGCTGAAAAGTCGTACTTTATTTAATACTACATCTTAGATATGTTATAGTAAGGTTTTCAATAGTATGAAAGACAGTCGTTTTTTCTAACGAAACTACATTTTGGCACGTCAGAAGCAATAAAAAATGTTATGATAGGTGTAGTTTTGTGAAAAACTTGATTTTAGTAAAGGAGCCGGAAAAATGTCATCTGCTTCTTATTTAACTGTAAAAGCATTAACAAAATATATTAAACGGAAATTTGATGCTGACCCGCATTTACGTGAAGTCTATGTAAAGGGAGAGCTATCCAATGTCAAGATTCATCAATCAGGGCATATTTACTTTACATTAAAGGATGATGGAGCACGAATTGCGGCTACCATGTTTAAAACAGCAGCCACAAAATTAGCGTTTGAACCAAAGGAAGGTATGCAAGTATTTATCCGTGGAGATGTAAACGTTTATGAAGGCTACGGTACATATCAATTATATGTACAGGAAATGCAACCAGATGGAATTGGTAGCTTGTTTGTTGCCTTTAACCAGCTGAAAGAGCAGTTACAACAAGAAGGGCTTTTTAAACCTGAGTGGAAACAACCAATTCCGAGGTTTCCAGAAAAAATCGGTGTTTTAACGTCGACAACAGGTGCCGCCATTCGAGATATCTGTACAACATTAAAGAGACGCTATCCACTTGCTGAAGTTTTTATTTATCCAACCCTAGTACAGGGAGCACAAGCAGCGCCAAATATTGTTCACAATATTGAGCGAGCAAATATTGATGCGAGTTGCGATGTACTGATTGTTGGGCGTGGCGGTGGATCGATTGAGGATTTATGGGCATTTAATGAGGAAGCTGTTGTGCGAGCGATTTTTGGAAGCCGTATCCCTATTATTAGTGCAGTAGGTCATGAAACCGATACGACTATCGCGGATTATGTAGCTGATTTGCGCGCACCGACACCAACGGCAGCGGCTGAAATGGCTGTACCGGATCAACAAGATTTATTTCAACGGGTGCTTACACAAAAATCACAGCTTCATCAAATAGTAAGAGCGCAACTTATGGCAGAACGTCAACGTCTAAATAAGCTCCAACAATCATATCCGTTATCAATGCCAGAACGCCTATATCGACCATTTACGGAAAGGCTAGCACAACTTGAATCGGGATTACAAAAAGCAATGCAGGTCGATTTGATGAAGAAAACAGCGCAGTTTCAACAATTACATAGTGCGGTAGAACAGCACTCGCCGAAAAAGGCATTAGCTTTCCATCAACGAGAGCTAGAAACTCACGTCCAACAATTAACTCGTGCTGCAACGCATTATGTAACGAAGCAAAAACAACAATTTGAGGCAACTGTTAGAACTTTAGAGGCATTGAATCCACTTGCTATTTTAACAAGAGGCTTCACTGTAGCTTATAAAGATCATCAAATGTTAAAATCATCAGCTGATGTAAAGCCACAGGATCAATTAACACTTTCCTTCCATGATGGAAAGGTTATTGCTGATGTGGTTAAGATCTTGCCGAAAAATGAGGGGGAATAATTGTGGCAGAAAAACAACAAACTTTCGCAGATGCAATGACGGCACTTGAGGAAATTGTCCGTCAGCTAGAGCAAGGTGATGTGCCGCTAGAAAATGCGATTGATCTATATAAACAAGGTATGGAGCTATCACAATTTTGCCATAGCAAGCTACAACATGCTGAGGAGCAGTTAATTTCTATTGTCCAAGAGACAGGTGAGACTACAGCATTTGATCCACTAAAGGGAGAGAACTAAGAAATGAACGAGCAATTAAAACCTTTTATTGAAAGCAACATACCACAAGTTGAAGCTGAAATGTTTGCACTAGTTGAGAAAATTGATGCACCAGCCAATTTAAAAGAATCAATGCTTTATTCATTAAAAGCTGGAGGTAAACGTATTCGTCCTCTTTTCGTATTGGCTGTTCTTGAACTATACAATAAAAATTTGAAGGATGGTTTAACTGTAGGATCAGTCATTGAAATCATCCATACGTATTCGTTAATCCATGATGATTTACCAAGTATGGATAATGATGATTTCCGAAGAGGAAAGCCAACAAATCATAAAGTTTATGGTGAGGCATTAGCGACACTTGCAGGCGATGCATTGAATACACTTGCGTTTGGCATTTTAGCACGCATGGATGTATCAGCTGAAAAACGCATTGAACTAGTCAATCTGTTAAGTAAAGCAGCTGGTGCAGAAGGTATGGTTGGGGGTCAAGTACTCGATATGGAAGGTGAGAAGCGTCAGCTAAACTTAGCTGAGCTTGAGCATGTCCATGTCAATAAAACGGGCGCTCTTTTACGATTTAGTATTGAAGCGGGAGCAGTGTTAGCAGATGTAACGCAAGAAAATCGCGAAACTTTAAAGGAATATGCGCATCATATCGGTCTTGCCTTCCAAATTCAAGACGATATTTTAGATATTGAGGGGACTACAGAAGAACTAGGTAAAACTGCTGGTAAAGATGTAGCAAGTGATAAAAGCACATACCCAGCTCTATTATCTTTAGATGGGGCAAAAGAAAAGCTTGCTGAGCATTATCAGCATGCCATTAACGCACTAGATAAATTGGAAGTAGATGCCAGCTTGTTACGTGAGTTTGCAGCCTATATCGTGCATCGTAAAAACTAGGGTAAAAACGAAGCGTTAACGGCACATAATATGCTAGAATAGGTGAGGGCGTTTGCAGATGTGCAAACAATAAAGTGTTCGTACTTTTAGCATATTAATAACACTGTTATAATGGTGGAAACACAATTACGGTGAATAATTTATTGAAAAGGTGTGTGAGAAAGGTGGATTTAAATAAGATAACTAGTCCAGCCTTTTTAAAAAGCTTAGATAAGAAGGGTCTTGAGCGACTAGCACAAGAAATTCGTACCTTCTTAATTGAAAAATGTTCTGTCACAGGTGGTCATATCGGACCGAACCTAGGTGTTGTGGAGCTTACGATTATGCTTCATAAAATGTTTGACAGTCCACAAGATAAGTTTTTATGGGATGTTGGCCACCAAGCTTATGTGCATAAAATTTTGACAGGTCGTGCAAATCAATTTGACACATTGCGTCAGTTCAAAGGGCTTTGTGGTTTTCCAAAGCGTGTGGAGAGTGAACATGATGAGTGGGAGACAGGTCATAGCTCGACATCTTTGTCAGCAGCTATGGGTATGGCAGCAGCACGTGATATCAAAAATGAAAAGAACTTCGTGATACCAATTATTGGAGATGGAGCTTTAACTGGCGGTATGGCACTGGAGGCATTAAACCATATAGGTCATGCTGAAACAAATATGATTGTCATTTTAAACGATAATGAAATGTCGATCGCTCCAAACGTCGGAGCGTTACACAATGTATTAGGACGTCTTCGTACAGCCAAGGAATATTCAAAAGCAAAAGAAGAACTGGAATCGCTCATTAATAAGATTCCTGTATTAGGTGGTAAGCTTGCTTCAACGGCTGAGCGCTTAAAAGATAGCTTAAAATATTTAGTGGTATCAGGTGTGTTCTTTGAGGAGCTAGGCTTTAAATATCTAGGACCGATTGATGGACATGATTTCGATGCTCTTGAGACAACATTATCACAAGCTAAAAAAGTAAAAGGCCCAGTGCTCGTTCATGTTATTACGAAAAAAGGCAAAGGATATAAACCTGCTGAAGATGATACAATTGGTAATTGGCACGGAACAGGTCCTTATAAAATTGAAAATGGTGCCTTTGTAAAGTCAGAGGCGAAAGGCCCAGCTTGGAGTAGTTTGATTGCTGAGACAGTTCGCAAAATTGCCCATGAGGATAAACGAGTTGTCACAATTACTCCTGCAATGCCAGTGGGCTCGAAATTACAAGGTATCCAAAAGGATTTCCCAGAACGTTTCTTCGATGTGGGGATCGCTGAACAACATGCAGCAACAATGGCAGCAGGTTTAGCAACACAAAAAATGAAGCCATTTTTAGCCATTTACTCAACATTCCTACAACGTGCTTATGACCAAGTATTACATGATATCGCACGTCCAAACCTAAATGTCTTTATTGGCATTGACCGTGCAGGCTTAGTTGGTGCAGACGGTGAAACACATCAAGGCGTATTTGATATTGCATTCCTTCGTCATATACCAAATATGACAATTATGATGCCAAAAGATGAAAATGAAGGTCAGCATATGGTGAAAACAGCCATTGACTATGATGGCGGTCCAATTGCGTTACGTTATCCACGAGGTAATGGTATAGGCGTTCCGTTAGATGATGAGCTTATGACGTTACCAATTGGAAGCTGGGAAGTGTTACGTGAAGGTAAGGATGCAACGATTTTAACCTTTGGTACGACGATTCCTATGGCAATGGAAGCAGCCACTATTCTAGCACAGCAAGGTGTAGAGATAGAAGTAGTCAATGCGCGTTTCATTAAACCGATGGATGAGGATATGCTTCACCGTATATTAACGAGCCGTAAACCAGTATTGACGATTGAAGAGGCAGTCTTACAAGGTGGTTTTGGTAGTGGTGTATTAGAATTTGCCCACGACCATGGTTATTTAACTGCAATAATCGATCGTATGGGAATACCTGATCATTTTATTGAGCATGGTAATGTAGATCAGCTGCTCGCTGAAATTCATATGACGGCTGAGGATACAGTGGCACGTATGCATGTGTTACTTCAACAAAAACAGCAAGTAGGTTTGAATAAATAATGACAAAACAACCAAAAGAACGTGTAGACATTTTACTTGTAGAGCGTGGGCTATGCGAAACGCGAGAAAAAGCAAAGCGCTCTATTATGGCAGGACTTGTTTTTTCTAATGAAACTCGCATCGATAAAGCGGGGGAAAAAATTGCTATAGATGCACCACTGCAAGTAAAAGGCTCAGATTTAAAATATGTTAGTCGTGGCGGCTTGAAACTTGAGAAAGCGCTACAAATTTTTGATATGTCTGTAGAGGGGAAGCTAATGCTTGATATTGGCTCCTCTACAGGAGGGTTTACCGATTGTGCACTACAGCATGGTGCAAGACATGGTTATGCATTAGATGTTGGTTCCAACCAACTAGCATGGAAAATCCGATCTGATGAACGTGTAACTGTAATGGAAAAAACAAATTTCCGTTATACGACAGCGGCAGACTTATCAGAGGGCTTACCAGACTTTGCAACAATTGATGTTAGCTTTATTTCATTATCGCTTATTTTACCTGTCTTAAAAACATTGTTAATGCCCGGTGGCGATGTAATGGCACTGGTGAAGCCTCAGTTTGAAGCTGGGAAAGATAAAGTCGGTAAAAAAGGTATTGTTCGTGATAAAAAAGTACATTTAGAAGTTTTAGAAAAGACAGCTGCAATGGCGACAGAGGTTGGCTTTGTCGTTAAGGATGCTTCGTTTTCGCCAATTACAGGAGGCGAAGGAAATATTGAATTTTTATTCCATTTAGTGAATCCTATTGGTAATGAAGAAATTCCTGCATATACAGCTTTTAATGCACTAGTTGAAGAAGCGCATAGTGCACTAAAATAACACGTGCTCGTTTATAGAGCCGTGTTTTTTCTTGTGCTTTTATGTTTAAAATGGTAGTGTAAATATACAAATATTCAACTATTTATAAGAGGTGACCGACATGAACAAAGGACAAAGACATATACGAATTCGGGATATTATTGCCAATCATGAAATTGAAACACAAGATGATTTAGTCGATTTTTTAAAAGATGCAGGCTATAATGTGACACAAGCAACAGTATCACGTGATATTAAAGAGCTTCATCTTGTGAAAGTACCTTTACAGGATGGACGCTATAAATATAGCTTGCCCGCAGACCAACGTTTCAATCCTATACAAAAATTACACCGTGCGTTAGCTGATGCTTTTGTCAGCATTGACGGTGCATCACACTTTTTAGTAATGAAGGCTCTTCCTGGTAATGCCAATGCAATTGCATCATTACTTGACCATTTAGATTGGCCTGAAATTTTAGGTACTATTTCTGGAGACGACACTATTTTAATTATTTGTCGTAACGAAGATGAGCGTGAAAATACAAAAAATCGCTTATTAGACATGCTATAAAATAGCAAGGTAATTTGATACAGAGGTGACATTTTGTGTTAAGAGAGCTTAGTATTCGAAACTTTGCCATCATTGAGGATTTAACAGTTAGTTTTTCAGATGGTTTAACTGTTTTAACAGGTGAAACAGGTGCAGGAAAGTCAATTATTATCGATGCAGTGCATTTACTTGCTGGTGGCCGAGGGAATTCGGAATTTATTCGCCATGGAGCTAAAAAGGCTGAATTAGGTGGTTTATTTCAAATTTCAAGTTCTGGGCATCCTGTTCATAAGAAACTTGAAGAGGCAGGCATTGAAATTGAAGAAGATACCATTATTTTGCGTCGTGATTTAAATGATTCTGGAAAAAGTGTTTGTCGAATAAATGGTAAACTTGTGCCATTATCTGTACTACGTGATATTGGGTCTAGTCTTATCGATATTCATGGACAGCATGAAAATCAAGAACTTATGGATGAGAAACAGCATATCTATTTGCTTGACCATTTTGCCGAGGAACAACTGACACCAATTCTAGATTTGTACAGTTCGCAATATGAAGAATATCGTTCACTTAAAAAAGAATTAGCTTCGATTTCGATTGATGAACAGTTAATGGCGCAACGTATTGATTTGTACCAATTCCAAATGAAAGAGCTGGAGGATGCCAATTTAAAACTTGGCGAGGAAGATGAGCTACTTGATGAACGTCGCCGTCTAATGAATTTCAATAAGATTTTCGAACGCTCCAGTGCAGCGTATGAAGCTATTCAAGGTGAATCAAAAGGCCTTGACTGGATTGGCAATGCAATGGGTGCTTTAGAGGATGCTGCGACTGTTGACGAGCAATTTAAAGAGGCATCAGAATCCGTCACTACTGCATTTTATGCGTTACAGGATGCTGCCTACCAAGTCAAAAATGTCTTGGACGAATTAGAATTTGATCCTGCTCGTTTAAATGAGGTTGAGCAACGTTTAGCCTTATTACAAAATTTGAAGCGTAAATATGGCTCAACAGTTGAAGAAATTTTAGCGTATTACGATAAAATTAAAACAGAGCTAAATGAGCTGTTAAATCGGGACGAAATTTTGCAAGTAAAAGAACGAAAAGTACTGGAAATGGAAGCGGTACTAAATGAGCTTGCTGCAGAACTTTCCACTATTCGAAAGGATGCTGCACATAACTTAAGTGAAGCTATTATGGCCGAACTACGTGAATTACATATGGAAAAAGCAAAATTTATTGTTAATTTTGATGAATTGCCTTACTTTGATGCGAATGGTAAAGATCAAGTAATTTTTTATATTTCTACAAATGTAGGCGAGCCGCCAAAATCTTTACCGAAAATTGCTTCTGGTGGAGAATTATCGCGTATGATGCTTGCGTTAAAGACGATTTTCTCATCCTCTAATGGCATAACATCTATTATTTTTGATGAGGTAGATACAGGTGTAAGTGGACGTGTAGCGCAAGCAATCGCAGAAAAAATTGCAGCAGTATCCATTAACTCGCAAGTTTTATGTATTTCGCATTTACCGCAAGTAGCTGCGATGGCCGATCATCATTATTTTATTAAAAAAGAAGTCGAGCATGATCGAACATTTACGTCATTGCTGGAAATAGATACGGATGCTCGTATTGAAGAGGTTAGTCGTATGATATCCGGAGCGGAAATTACAGATTTAACTTTGCAACACGCAACAGAGCTCTTAAAAATGGCTGATGAACGAAAAAAACAAATGAGATAGCAAAAAATCCAGAAACAGCTCGTTGTTTCTGGGTTTTTTCTTTTTGCACAAATATTTACCGCTTATAAGAATGCCACAACAACACATAGTAAAAAGACAAAAACAAAAAGGAGGTGTCGTATGTATCGTCGTTGGCGTCAATTTGTCATTTTGCCTATGCTCATCGTTTTATTATTCATGCCCGTAAATGCTTTTGCCGCAAAAAAGCTTATTCCGATGGGCGCAGCAATTGGAATCCAACTTCATTTATCTCATGTATTTGTAGCGCATGACGTGCTATTAGCTTCCAATCAATGGATGAAAGGAGGCGCTGTTATTGAAAAAATTAATGATATTACAGTAAAAACGCTTGCAGATGCCAAACAAGCTGTTGCTCGGCAAGGACAACAGAAATGGACGATAAAAAGTGAAGGAAAAGAAGTGACACTTGATTTACAGGAGCAAGAAGCAGAACATGTTATTTCCTTTCTAAAGGATGAAACAGATGGAGTAGGAACATTGACATACATTGATCCAGAGACAAAAAATTACGGTGCGTTAGGCCACCAAATCGTTGATTCAACTTTACAAGAAGCCCCTATTTTCCATGCTGGCTCCATTTTTTTAGCTTCGATTCAACAAATTCGTAAAAGTATACCTGGCCAACCTGGCTATAAAATATCCTCCATTGAAAAACATCAGGATCGATTAGGGAGTATAGATAAAAATACAGTTTATGGAATTTTTGGCCGTTGGGAAGACGGTTATCAACAAAGATTACCTAAAGCAATTGAAATTATGCATGAAAAGGATATAAAAACAGGGAATGCTGAAATCTACACGGCGATCGAGGGCAGTAAGGTGGAAACTTTTTCAATTGAAATTACCAAGGTCGAAAATGAACGCCTTGAATTCATAGTCACTGACAAAAAGCTCATTGAAAAAACAGGCGGTATTTTGCAGGGGATGAGTGGCAGTCCTATCATTCAAGACGGTCGTTTTGTAGGTGCGGTTACACATATGTTTGTGGAGGAGCCAAAAAAAGGAGCAGCACTTACAGTAGCAGAAATGTTAAAAAAATCATCATAAACGAAGGAGCTGCCTGAGGTAGCTCCATTTTTTCATGAAAATATCTTGTTCACCAAGTATTTCGTTTATTTATGAAGTGATTAGCGATAGTTATAAGAAACTGTAGTTTTATCTCAATTTTTTCACTAAAATAAATGGTATAAGCATTAGGTATTTATCATAACTTGTCGATATAAAAAGAAAGTATCGGACTACATACTCATTTTTGGAAATAGAAAAGGTTTTTAAAACAAAAATGTCGAAAATTCCACAGTGTGCAAAAAATGCATAAGGGGATAGGTAACGCTTTGAGATGATTCAAAGCAAAGTTCAAAAGGAGGAATTTAAATGACAAAGGTTAAAGTAGCGATTGCAGATGATAATCGTGAGTTATTGAAAACAATGGAGCAGTATTTTCAAGGACATCCTGAAATTGAAATAATTGCAACTGCTTCAAATGGGAAAGTATGTTTGCAAATGCTAGAGGAATTCACTCCAGATATTTTACTTCTAGATATAATCATGCCACATCTTGATGGGTTAGCTGTTTTAGAGTCGATGTATCAAAATGAACGAATGTCATCAATTCAAGTTATAATGTTAACTGCTTTTGGTCAAGAAGATGTGATGAAACAGGCTGTAGACTTAGGTGCATCTTATTTCATGCTAAAGCCATTTGAATTTGATCAATTGGTTCAAAAGATCTTACATTGTGCTGGACAGAAGGCAACACTTCCTAAAAAGACGAGCGTTTTACAACCAGCGGCACCTCAAAAATTAAATCAACATCAATTAGACAGCACGATTACAGCCATTATTAAAGAAATTGGCGTTCCTGCACATATTAAAGGTTACTCATATTTGCGAGAGGCTATTCAGATGGTGTTCGAAGATATCGAGTTATTAGGCTCTGTGACGAAAATTTTATACCCAGAAATCGCTAAAAAATTCAATACAACGCCATCACGAGTTGAACGTGCGATTCGTCATGCCATAGAAGTCGCGTGGAACCGTGGCAATTATGAATCGATTTCGTCGATGTTTGGTTATACGGTACATCATTTAAAATCGAAGCCGACAAATAGCGAATTCATCGCCATGATTGCAGACAAGATTCGCATTGATATGATGGCTAGTTAAACGACGACAGGCTTAGTGGAGAATGACCGATAAAACTTATTATTTATTGCAATTATACTGCGTATTTTATAACGCCTTTTTAGACAGTGTACGCCGACTGTTTGAGGGGGCGTATTTTTTATGTCTAAAAATCGAAATTGAGCGTTATATGTTGGTTTATTCCGTAAAAGGTCTTGCACCTAAAACATTATAATCGTATATTGTTTTATAACAGATGAACCTAGCGATATTGAAATTCCAATACCTATTGAAGTTGTATAAAAATTTGAAGAAGTGTCTGTGAAAATGGAAGAAATGGTTGATATAACAGAAGATGAATTGTTGGTTAAGAAGATAGCATACTGCAACGGTATTTTAGAGGTGGAAAAGAGTATGGAGATAGTGCTGAGGGGATATGCCAAGAAATAAGGTTATTGTAATCCTCTAAATCCATTTCAATCTAAAAAGGCCCACCAGTTTTAATTATTAGGTTGTCTCATTGATTTCATATGACTATCCTATATAAGCAGAAAATTAGGTATTGTAATACAATCGCATATGGAATATTATGAACCTTATGGAAAGGTTGGATATAAATGAATTTAAAGACTGCTAAAGAAGTTATTGAAGAACTACAAGAAACTATGAAATCACATATGTGTTCAGAAGAAAGAATGAAATTGGAAGTTTGGCTTAAAGAGTATTACATAGACGAACTAGTAAAAAAGAAAGTACTGATGAATTCGGATTGCTAGTCATTTAAAAAGGGGAGTCATTTAACCTATTTCAGCGGGTGTACGAACATCCGCTGAAATAAGTTAAGCCTCTGGAGCTTACTGGCGAAGACTTGCTTATTGAGTTTGTTGTTCAAAAAAACAGATTAAGACGATTTCGATTTTGCTGGCGCTGATAGTTTAAGTAAAAAGGCAATGATCATTTAAAATCGAAGCCGACAAATAGCGAATTCATTATCATGATCGCGAGTTAAACGTTGATGTGACTGTGTTTATGGACGGAAAACTTAGCGGAGAATGAACGATAAAGATAAACTTATTATTTATAGCAATTATACTGCGTATTTTATAACGCCTTTTTAGACAGTGTACGCCGACTGTTTGAGGGGGCGTATTTTTTATGTCTAAAAATCAAAATTGAGCGTTATATGTTGGATTGTTCGGTAAAAACCTTAAAGAGCCCACTTTCTTAATTTGCCTTACTGATGTTTGATGTTTAAATAACCAGTTTTACATTGAATTTATGGAAAAATAAACTCATATTTTAAATGGAGAATGGTCATTTGGAGGAGGAATGAAAATGGGGTTATTTGATGGGATAATAGGTAATGCGAGTGAAGTGAATTTAGAAAAATTACAGGAAGAAGTTAAAGATTTATTAACGCCGAATGAAACAATTAAGAATGCCTATAAAATTATAAGAGACACTTTTATTTTTACGGATAAAAGACTTATCTTAATCGATAAACAAGGAGTAACTGGGAAGAAAACGCAATATCATTCAATTCCATATAAGAATATTCTTCATTTTGCAGTTGAAACTGCGGGAACATTTGATCTAGATGCAGAGTTGAAAATTTGGGTTTCGGGTAGTGAATTACCGATTCAGAAAAACTTTAATAAATCAACTAACATCTATAAAATTCAAAGTGTGTTAGCGGAATATGTATTAGGTAAGTAATAAAAATAAACGACCAAAAAATTGTTGGTCGTTTATTTTTGCTTGAACGTATATAATTCAATCAGGTGATAACATATGAAAAGCGTAAACTTACAACTTGACGAAAATAACTCGTTAGAAATAACACAGATAGAAGAAAATTTATTTGAGGTACGACTTGGAATGAATGGAAGCATTAGCATTTACTATATGACGCGTGAACAGCTCCTAAATTTCGATCAACTTGGCGCTCATATTCGCATTGAGGCTATTCTAGAGGCTGACTTGTAGCCATAGTATTGAAGGCCTAATGCATGTTTATGAAAATTAAGTTAGTTAAAGATTTAGTGAATTTTCTGATTTTCAACAGTTGAATTTAAACAATTAAGGTAGGTGGATTTTTGATATTGAGTAAAACCTTACCTTTTTATAGTATAAATCGACTAATATTGACGTGAAAATTAAAAGGATGTTTGAAAGTATTACTTACAAAGTATGGGTAATTTCTTTCTTAGTAGTGACAATTGTCTCTAAACAAATGTAAATAGATTGTATATACTTACAGTTAGAAGGAAGGAGGAGGTAGCTTGATTCTAGTTCGAAATGATAAATTCGAAATAACGGAAGAAAATGGAAAGGTCTATATGCTCACGTACAGTGCCGGTTATCCATTAAAAGAATTTGATAGTATTTTACGTAGTCATCCCCGACTTAAATTGTCGAATTTTTCAATATTAAAAAATGTCTTAGCAACAGAAGGCACAAGCCCTGTGGAAATTGGACGTTGGCTACCGAATGTTGAAGCAGAAACTGCACGGGATAAAATGTCTGCCTCAATATTTGTATATGAGACACATGATTATATTCTAAAAAATAAAGAGAAATTAACTCAACAAATTCTGGAAACAATCGAGAATGAAGGTATAGTTCATGGAATATTAGATTTTGATATTTCTAAGATTGAGCCCGGAAAAGCATGTTTAATTGCACAAGGAACACCACCTGTAGCAGGAGCAGATGCACAAATTACATACTTACCTAAACCAGAGAGAAAGCCAGTAATTCGCGAAGATGGGAAAGCGGATTATTATGACATGAACTTTATTTCTGAAATTTCCGAGGGTTCATGGCTAGGCGAGAAAATCCCTGCGACATTAGGTAAACCAGGGAAAAATGTACTAGGAGAAATTATGTCTGCTGTACCAGGTCGTGATTTCCCTATACGATACGATAAAAAATCAGCTTATGAAGTGGAAGAGGATGGGAAAATTGTCATCCGTTCAAAAATAGCTGGTGTATTAGATGATGTTAAGGGCATGATCGGTGTTAATAGACATTTACCAATTAATGGGGACGTTGGCGTTGAAACCGGGAATCTCGAATTTAATGGCTCTTTAAGCATTAAAGGAACAGTTACATCAGGCTATACAGTCATTGCTACTGGAGATATTTCCATCGAGGGTGCAGAAGGTGTAAGCGGTGCCAAACTTATTAAATCCATTGAAGGCGACGTTTATATTCGTGGAGGGATTTTTGGGCTAGGCTCAACTCTTGTAGAGGCAGGTGGGAATATTTTCGTTAAGCATGTCAATGAGGCAAATCTAGTTGCAGCTGACAGCATTCATATAGGATTTTATGCATTGGGATCACAGCTCACTGCACATTCAATCTTTGTGGACGAACGAAAAGGGAAAATTATAGGGGGCCGTGCAGTTGCCAAAAATACAATCGTCACAGCCATCTCGGGAAATCGTTTAGAGCGTCGAACTGACTTGATCATCGAAAGTGTTAATAAACAGGCAAGCTATTCGATTATGCAAGAGAAGGCAGCACAGCTTAAGTCGCTGCAATCAGAAATCTCTGTGCACGAGGGGATAATTAAAAACTTACTGCCACTCCTTAACCAAATGTCTAAGGAACAGATAGCTACATTTGAGGAAACAAAACAAAGCTTAACAAAATTGAAAGCGGAAGCAATGACAATTGATCGTGAGGTTAAGCTAATAGTGGATGAAATGCGTCATGCTGGAAAAGAGGAAATTATAGTGACGAAGGAAGCTCATCCTGGTACTTATATTCAAATTGGTAAAAAATCATCCTTATTAAGCAAGATGACAAATGGTAAATTTCTTATCGAATTCGGTGAGTTAAATGTCTAGTGAATCTTCCATTCCTATATTTGCACATCGGGGGGCTTCAGCGTATGCACTTGAAAATACTATGAAGGCTTTTGAAAGGGCATTAGAGCTAGGGGCAGATGGGATTGAATTAGATATCCAACTTTCAAAAGAGGGCATTCCAGTTGTGTATCATGATCCACAGCTGTCTAGATTGGTTGGCATCAATAAGCCTGTGAACGAATGTACGATAGAGGAGCTAGTAAGCTTTAAACTGGGGAAGCCGTGGAGGCGATTATTCTCAACGTATAAAATCCCGACGTTTGATGTAGTTTTAGCATGGGCAAATTCACAACAGCTACCCCTTAATATTGAATTAAAATCAACAATTCTTAATAATAAAAGCGCACTTATTCAAATACTTCATGGGCTTACTTTGCCTGTTGGCAGTCATTTTTCATCGTTTCACTATGAGCTTCTGGAGATTGTGAAACAATATAAGCCGGACTATGAAACAGCACTTATAGCAACAAAAAAATTAAAATGGGATTTGCTTAGTGATTACAAAGCTATTGATAGTGTTCATATGCATAAAAGGTATTATAAACCAAGATATTTAGAGGCTTGTGTAGCGAGTGACAAAGCATGTCGTTTTTATGCAATTGATGGGGATGAAACATTTTTGTTGAATCCGCATCCTTCTGTCATTGGTTGGATTACTGATTTTCCTGATAAAGTAATTGCGAAACAGCAACGATAATCATTCTGATGAATGAAGATAAAAATAGCTATCCAATAAGTCATTTGGACTTAAAAGGATAGCTATTTTTATTTTTTTTGGAAGCGCGGAGCTACTTTTCCATTTTTTCGATCGCGGTGAAGTAAGAATCCTGCGAAAAAGCCAAAGCCTATAATAAAAAAAATAATGCCAACGACGAATTGTAGCCATAAAAATGGGAAAGGTGAGATGAGCTTACCAAATAATGTATCACGCATAAATTTAATGCCACCTGCAGCCATAAGACCTGGAATTAGCATCACAATAAAAGCAGCTAAACGACCCATGCATGTCCCCCCTTATTCCTTAGTTTAATTGTACCTGTGGATATTGGAATGTCAAGGAAGGTTATAAAACTAGATACCCAAAAACAAGTAAGAAATAACATAGAAACTGTAACTGAATCTTTAGAAAATTCTTACTTAAATAAGAAAGTGTAATAATAGTTGCTAAATTGTGAATTTGTCAGTATTGTAAAATTAAATGGAGCAATATTATCCATTGTTAAACAATTTTAAATTCTTTTAGCTGGTGTTGAAAGAATTTAAAGCCTCCGGCGGATGTCACGGAATCTGAAAGTAGTTCATAAAGGATGTTAGCCTAAAATCATCGCATCCATGCGATAACGGCTAACTGACCTGCATAGGTAAAAACGCCACGTCCTGTGGCATTACCGAAATGACCAACATCGTGTTGGCCCTCGGTAAAAGCGCCACGTCCTGTGGCATTACCGAAATGACCGACATCGTGTCGGCCCTCGTGCAGGCATAAGCACAAAGTCGATTCCTGACGCAATTATGCCGAGGCATATTTGAGACATTAAATATACTGAATTGGGATGGGCATTAGGGGATAGCACTTTCCAAAGCAAAGGGGCGAGTTTTCATGGAAATCTTCAAGTATATGGAAAAGTATGATTATGAACAATTGGTATTTTGCCAAGATGAAGCATCAGGGTTAAAAGCGATTATCGCTATCCATGACACAACACTTGGGCCAGCATTAGGCGGGGCACGTATGTGGACATATGCATCAGAAGAAAATGCGATAGAGGATGCATTACGTTTAGCAAGAGGGATGACCTATAAAAATGCTGCAGCTGGTTTAAACCTTGGCGGTGGAAAAACGGTTATTATCGGTGACCCATTTAAAGATAAAAATGAAGAGATGTTCCGCGCACTAGGACGTTTCATCCAAGGGCTTAATGGTCGTTATATTACGGCAGAGGACGTTGGTACAACAGTGACAGATATGGATTTAATGCATGAGGAAACAGATTATGTAACGGGAATTTCTCCGGCTTTTGGTTCTTCAGGAAACCCATCTCCGGTGACTGCTTACGGTGTATATCTTGGAATGAAAGCAGCAGCAAAAGAAGCATTTGGATCTGATTCATTAGAGGGGCGTACTATTTCTGTGCAAGGTCTAGGAAATGTAGCCTACAAGCTTTGCGAGTATTTACATAATGAAGGAGCAAAACTTGTTGTTACAGATATTAATCAAGGGGCAATTGATCGAGTTGTGAATGCTTTTGGTGCGACTGCTGTGGCACCAGAGGAAATCTATTCACAGGATGTTGATATTTTCTCACCTTGTGCATTAGGAGCGATTTTAAATGATGAAACGATTCCGCAACTAAAAGCAAAGGTTGTTGCAGGTTCTGCCAATAACCAGCTACAAGATTCTCGCCATGGCGATTATTTACATGAATTAGGGATCGTTTATACACCTGATTATGTGATTAATGCAGGTGGCGTAATAAATGTAGCCGATGAATTATATGGATATAACCGTGAACGTGCGATGAAGCGTGTTGAAGGCATTTATGACAGTATCGAAAAAATCTTCGAGATTTCTAAACGTGATGGTATACCGACATATGTAGCAGCTAATCGTTTAGCAGAAGAACGTATCGCTCGAGTATCAAAGTCTCGTAGCCAATTCTTGAAAAATGAAAAAAATATTTTACACGGTCGTTAAAAACCGCTTATTCGTTTAAAGAAGTCGCATTGTCGACTTCTTCTATCTTTATAGTAAATTAATAGTGTAAATGAATTCATTTAACTTAGGTACCAAAGGAACAAGATGCTTTAGCATTTTCTCATAAGGGGGAATCCATATGGCTCAAAATTATGATGTTGTCATTTTAGGCGGAGGTACAGGTGGCTATGTTGCAGCAATTCGAGCTGCACAGCTAGGCTTAAAAACAGCTATTGTCGAACGTGAACGCCTAGGTGGAACATGCTTGCATAAAGGATGTATACCAAGTAAGGCCTTACTTCGAAGTGCAGAAGTGTATCGTATGGCAAATAAAACAGCCGCAGAATATGGTGTTGATATTGAGGGAGTTACATTGCAATTCGACAAAGTGCAGGCAAGGAAGCAAACGATTGTTGAGCAATTGAACCAAGGTGTGAATACACTGATGAAAAAGGGCAAAATAGACGTTTATCAGGGAACAGGGCGAATTTTAGGACCGTCCATTTTTTCACCAATGCCTGGCACTATTTCAGTTGAAATGAACAATGGCGATGACAATGAAATGCTAGTTCCAACAAATGTGGTCATTGCAACAGGATCAAGGCCAAGAGGAATGGCGGGATTAACGGTTGACGGTAAATATGTGTTGAACTCTGATCATGCACTGGAAATGGAAGATCTGCCAAAGTCATTGTTAATTGTTGGCGGAGGAGTTATCGGAATAGAATGGGCTTCTATGCTTTGTGATTTTGGGGTTTACGTAACGATCATTGAATATGGGCCATCCATTTTACCTGCAGAGGATTCGGATATTGTAAAAGAAGTAACGAAGCAGCTTGAAAAAAGGGGCGTCCGAATTGTGACAAACGCCCGCTTAGATTCAGGAACCTTTAAAATTGAAAATGATAACGTTTTCATTTCTGCAAAAGTTAATGATCAGGATGAATTATTTGAGGCTGAAAAATTATTACTTTGTGTTGGACGTGAAGCAAATACACAAGGTATTGGATTAGAAAATACAGAAATAGAAGTTGACAATGGGTTTATCAAAGTCAATGATTCTTATCAAACAAAGGAATCACATATGTATGCCATTGGGGATGTTATCGGTGGCTTACAATTAGCTCATGTTGCTTCACATGAAGGGGTATCTGCTATTGAGCATATTGCAACGGGTAAAACTGAGGCACTTGATGTTCTAAATGTGCCAAAATGCGTTTATTCTTACCCTGAGGTCGCAAGTATTGGCTTAACAGAAAGTGCTGCACGTGAGCAAGGTTATACATTGAAGGTCGGTAAGGTTCCATTCAAGGCGATTGGAAAAGCGTTAGTAAATGGAGAGACAGATGGCTTTGTAAAAATTGTTGCTGATGAAGAAACGAATGATATTTTGGGTATTCATATGGTAGGACCACATGTGACAGATTTAATTGGAGAAGCATCACTTGCTAAATTATTGGATGCAACTCCTTGGGAAGTAAGTCAGGCTATTCATCCACATCCGTCACTAAATGAGGTACTAGCGGAATCAGCGTTAGCAGTAGATAATCGCGCCATTCATTTTTAACTTCTTTAAGCAAATGTTTTTTGTAGCGAAAGCGAAGCGTCAGGAAGGGGTGTTCGTATGCAAGATGTTCAAATCAAGCATGAGGATTTAGGTTTATCAAATGAAGATGTACTTGCAATGTTCGAAACGATGTTAATGGCAAGAAGACTAGATGAACGTATGTGGTTATTAAACCGTTCTGGTAAAATTCCATTTGTTATTTCTTGTCAGGGTCAGGAGGCAGCGCAAGTAGGGGCAGCCTTTGCTCTTGATCATAACAGAGATTATATTGCACCTTACTATCGTGATATGGGTGTTGTTTTACATTTTGGCATGACGCCAAGAGAATTGATGTTATCTGCGTTTGCCAAAGCAGAGGATCCAAACTCAGGTGGGCGTCAAATGCCAGGTCATTTTGGACAAAAGAAAAATCGTATTTTAACAGGCTCTTCGCCAGTTACTACACAAGTTCCGCACGCGGTAGGGGTAGCTCTAGCAGGGCGTCTACAAAAAGAAGATTTTATTACTTTTGTTACGCTTGGTGAAGGTTCTTCTAACCAAGGTGATTTCCATGAGGGTGCGAATTTCGCTGGAGTGCATAAGCTTCCAGTCATTATAATGGTAGAGAATAATCAATACGCAATTTCTGTGCCAGTTGAACGTCAATTAGGCTGTGCGAAAGTGTCAGATCGCGGTATTGGCTATGGTATGCCAGGTGTTACTGTTGATGGGAAATGTCCGTTACAAGTCTATAAGGTTGTGAAAGAAGCAGCTGATCGCGCACGTAGTGGTGAAGGTCCTAGCTTGATTGAAACAGTGACTTATCGCTTAACGGCTCATTCTTCGGATGATGATGATCGTCAATATCGCACTGCCGAGGATATAGCGGAAGGAAAGGCGAAGGATCCCGTTTTGTTATTTGAAAAGTATCTAATGGATGCTGGAGTTATGACAGAACAGCTACGTGCTGAAATAGAAGAGCGTGTCATGGCCGAGGTGAATGCAGCAACAGATTATGCAGAAGCTGCTCCGTATGCAATGCCAGAGCATGCTTTGAAATACGTATATGCACCAGCGGACGGAGGTGACGTGTAATGGCAGTAATGTCTTATATTGATGCGATTACATTAGCGATGAAGGAAGAGATGGAACGTGATGAACGTGTTTTCATTTTAGGAGAGGACGTTGGTCGTAAAGGCGGGGTTTTCAAAGCAACAACAGGTCTTTACGAGCAATTTGGTGAACATCGGGTACTTGACACGCCTCTTGCAGAAAGTGCTATTGCAGGTGTTGGTATTGGTGCTGCGATGTATGGAATGCGCCCAATTGCTGAGATGCAATTCGCTGATTTCATCATGCCTGCCGTCAACCAAATTGTTTCTGAGGCAGCGAAAATCCGCTATCGTTCAAATAATGACTGGTCTTGCCCAATGGTTATACGTGCACCATTTGGCGGAGGTATTCACGGAGCGCTCTATCATTCGCAGTCTGTCGAGGCACTTTTTGCAGGAACACCAGGGTTAAAAATTGTTATACCTTCAACACCGTATGATGCAAAAGGTTTGTTAAAAGCAGCAATCCGTGATGAAGATCCAGTACTGTTTTTTGAGCATAAGCGTGCATATCGACTCATTAAAGGTGAAGTCCCAGTAGATGATTACACTTTGCCAATTGGTAAGGCAGATGTTAAGCGGGAAGGGGAAGATGTTACTGTCATTACGTATGGTTTAGCTGTCCATTTCGCATTACAAGCAGCAGAGCGCCTAGCGGCAGATGGTATTTCTGCCCATATTCTTGACCTACGCACGGTATACCCACTTGATAAAGAAGCAATCATTGAGGCGGCAAGTAAAACAGGCAAAGTTTTACTAGTTACCGAGGATAATAAAGAGGGCAGCATTATGAGTGAGGTTGCAGCAATCATTGCAGAGCATTGTTTATTTGAGCTCGATGCACCAATTCAGCGCCTTGCAGGACCAGATGTTCCAGCTATGCCATATGCACCAACGATGGAAAAATATTTTATGATCAACCCTGATAAAGTAGAGCGTGCGATGCGAGAACTTGCAGCATTCTAATATAGAAGAGCTTAAAAGTTTATACCTCTGGCAGATTTACAAAATTTTACTGGAGGTAAAACGTTATCTACTCATTGTAGTAAATAGAAATTTATGAAAAGTTATAATCCGTGTGATTGTTTATCTACGCGTCATAGCCTAAAGCTTATAAATATCACAGGTATTTTAAGACTCTTCATCGAAAGCTCGGGGTGACATTTCTTAAAACGTTATGTCATGTATATAAGTTGATTGGAGTGGAGACTGGGCGACTCCTTGGGGATTAGCGTCACAGATGAGACCCTGGAGCGAGCTTTGCGAGTGAAGCGGCTCATCGGACGCCCCCAGGAAGCTTTGCTCTGTGCGAAAGCGTAGTGCTAACGTAGCGGCAGCAACAAAGCGCACAGTCGGAACGGAAATCAACCCCCACTTTATTGTGATGAGTTTATTATAAATATGATAGTATTTCGATAGATACAATTACACCTAGGCATAATTGATGGGGGGAATAGATGATGGCTATTCAAAATATTACAATGCCACAGCTCGGCGAAAGTGTAACAGAAGGTACGATTGAAAAATGGCTTGTCAAGCCAGGCGATACGGTAAAAAAATATGATCCTCTAGCAGAAGTTGTAACAGATAAAGTAAATGCAGAAATCCCGTCTTCTTTTGAAGGAGTTATTACAGAGCTACTTGCAGAGGAAGGGCAAACGTTACCGGTTGGTGCAGTCGTTTGTTGCGTTGAAATCGCAGGAGACAGTGAGTTGCCTCCTCCGCCTCCACCGAAAAAATCAGCGGTAAGTACGGCAATTTTAAATGCTGGCGTACAAAAGAAACAGGAGACACAGCAGCCAGCTACTGCTATAAAAGCATCGCAAAAAACAGTTCGCCAGGATAAAGTACGTTATTCACCTGCAGTTCTTCGACTTGCACAAGAGTATGAAATTGCACTTGATCAAATCACAGGTACTGGTGAAGGGGGACGTATTACAAGAAAAGATCTAATGAAACTGATTGCAGCAGGAAATGTGCCAACTTCTTTAGTTGAAACACCGCCTGCAGTCGATTCAGTCGTTCCACAGTCAGCACCTGTTGCAGCACCTGCATCACAGGAAAATCCTAAATCAGCCATATCTGCACAACCAATTCAAGCGGGTGATATTGAGATTCCAGTAACGAAGGTGCGCCGTGCTATCGCTAATAATATGGTACGCAGCGTTCATGAAGTGCCACATGCATGGATGATGATGGAAGTAGATGTTACAGATTTAGTAACATATCGTGATAGCATTAAGGCAGAGTTTAAACAAAAAGAAGGCTTTAATATTACGTATTTTGCTTTCTTTGTAAAAGCCGTTGCTCAAGCTCTAAAGGAATTCCCGATGATGAATTCCATGTGGGCAGAGGACAAAATTATTCAAAAGCATGACATAAATATTTCCATTGCAGTCGCAACAGAGGATGCATTATTCGTTCCTGTTATAAAACACGCAGATGAAAAATCGATTAAAGGTATTGCGAAGGACATTCATGAGCTTGCGACGAAAGTTCGTGCCGGAAAACTAACGATGGATGATATACAAGGTGGCACATTTACGGTCAATAATACGGGTGCATTCGGCTCTGTACAGTCGATGGGCATCATTAATTATCCACAAGCGGCTATTCTTCAAGTGGAAAGTATTGTAAAAAAACCGGTTGTTTTACCTGGTGGAATGTTCGCTGCACGAGATATTGTGAATTTATGTTTATCTTTAGATCATCGTGTTCTTGATGGACTTGTCTGTGGTAAATTCCTAAATAGAGTAAAAGAAATACTCGAAAATACAAATATATCTTCAACGTCAGTCTACTGATGACTTGTCGGAAGCCTGTTATATAACGGTTTCCGATTTTTTTTTGCTTTCCGAGTCGCAATTTGTCATGTAGAATAACAAATAGAAACTACTAAGGGGGGAAGCTGATTAAGCGTCCGCATGTCAAACAACATGAAAAATATTGAATTTGAAAAGCCATCCTATTCAGAATGGCAAGATGCAGCAATCAAGGCTTTAAAAGGGAAACCATTCGAGTCTCTTTTAACGAAAACGAGTGAAGGTATTACATTAGAACCTCTTTACACCCAAGAAAGTTTAGTAGCAAAACTTGGTGAAGAACTTGATAAACAAGTTGCTACAATCCGTTCCCTACAAAATAACGAAGCATTTCGAGTAGCACAGCAAGTATATGCTGATACAAGCGAGGCATTTTTTGCACAGCTTGATGATAGCTTAGCTCGAGGCAATGAAGTAGTAACAATTGATAGCCGTGTGAATTTTGAATGGACTGAAGAAGTATTGGCACAATTAGCGACTTATTTCTCTGAATATTCGTTTAAAATTACGGTTGAAAATTCAAATGATCCATTATTAGCAGTGTTCGACAAAATAGCAGTTAATCAGCGAGAAACTGTAAAAGGTTTCATCGTATCGAAAGACCCGATCTCTTTAAATGAATACCCGAGCGTGCGCTCAGTCGGTGCAGACACGACGGTTTATCATAATGAAGGAGCAAATGCTGTGCAAGAGTTAGCATATGCACTTGCATTAGCCGCAAAATACGCAAAACAAGAAGAAAGCTTTGAAGCGTTCGCGAAGAAATTTTATGTATCCTTTGCAGTTGATACACAGTTCTTTACAGAAATTGCAAAACTTCGTGCCTTTAAAGTACTTTGGAAAGCGTTCTCATCCGCTTATGGAGTAGCTAATTGCGTAAAAGTTCCAACTATTGCCGAAACATCGTTAAGAAGCTTCTCGAAGCTAGATGTTTATGTAAACTTATTACGTTCAGCGAATGAAGCACTTTCTGGCTTAATTGGCGGTGCGGATGTCTTTACAGTTCACCCTCATGATGCATTAACGAAACCAACAGATCAATCGGTTCGTATTGCACGAAATGTATCGTTAATCTTAAAAGAAGAAACAAATGTTTTAAAAGTTATAGACCCAGCTGGTGGCTCTTACTTTATTGAGTCATTAACAGCAGATTTTGTGAAAGAAGCTTGGGCATTATTCTTAGAAATTGAAGCAGCTGGAGGCATTGACGCTTACACTGCATCTGGAAAGCTTGCGGAGGAACTAGAAAAATCCTATCAAGCTCGTATCAAGGCGGTGCAAACGCGTAAGCAATCATTAATCGGTACAAATATTTATGCTAATCCAGCAGATGTATTTGAAAGCGAAACAAACCCAGCGTTTGCAGAAATTAAGCGAATTGCTAAACCTTTTGAGCAATTACGTGCGGAAATGACAGCGGCAAATGTGAAAACTGGAATCCTAGCATTAGGTACACTAAAAAGCTCAAAACCACGTGCCGATTTCGTGTCAGGTTTCTTAAACACTGTAGGTCTAGTACCAGAAAAAAGTGAGCCAGTTGCTACAGCTGAAGAAGCATTAGCTTGGTTAAACGCTACAGAAGCAACATACGTGGTAATTGCAGGTAATGATGACAATACTAAAGAATTACTACCAGCAATTTTAGCAGGCAAACCAGCTAACGTAATTGTTGACGTTGCAGGTAAATTTAAAGACGAAGAAGAAGCTTGGTTAGCAAACGGCTTAAACGGCTTTATTTTCGCAGGACAGAACATCATTGAAAAATTAAATTCAGTGTTCGCTAGCATGAAGGAGGTCCAACGATGAGCAAGCCAAATTTTAGTGCAGTTGAAATCGAAAAAGTTTTAGCAGCTGAGGCACCTCAAGCGTCAGAAGAAAAATTCATGACCAATGAAGGTATCGAAATTAAAGATATATACACAAAAGAAGATATTAAAGAGGCAAAACATTTAAATGATGTTGCAGGTATAGCACCAAATACGCGTGGTCCATACCCTACTATGTATGTAGCTCGTCCTTGGACTGTTCGCCAATATGCTGGTTTCTCAACAGCTGAAGAATCAAATGCATTCTACAAACGTAATCTAGCGATGGGTCAAAAAGGACTTTCCGTTGCCTTTGACTTAGCAACTCACCGTGGCTATGACTCAGATCATCCTCGTGTAACAGGGGATGTTGGTAAAGCCGGAGTAGCGATTGACTCTGTAGAAGATATGAAGATTTTATTTGACCAAATTCCTTTGGATCAAATGTCCGTTTCAATGACAATGAATGGTGCAGTATTACCAGTTCTTGCATTCTATATCGTTGCTGCTGAAGAGCAAGGAGTTACACCAGACCAATTAGCAGGTACAATTCAAAACGATATTTTAAAAGAATACATGGTTCGTAACACATATATTTATCCACCAGCAATGTCGATGAAAATTATTGCAGACATTTTTGAATATACAGCGAAGTATATGCCGAAATTTAACTCCATTTCGATTTCTGGTTACCATATTCAAGAAGCTGGGGCAACAAATGACATTGAGCTTGCTTATACATTAGCAGATGGTCTTGAATATGTGCGTACAGGGCTAAAGGCTGGAATTGATATTGACGCCTTTGCACCGCGTTTATCATTCTTCTGGGCAATCGGTATGAACTATTACATGGAAGTTGCAAAAATGCGTGCAGCACGTCGAATTTGGGCACAAATGATGTCCACGTTTAATCCGAAAAACCCTAAGACATTAGCACTTCGTACACACTCACAAACATCTGGTTGGTCTTTAACAGAGCAAGATCCATTTAACAATGTGGCACGTACATTAATCGAAGCGAATGCGTCTTCAATGGGGCATACGCAATCACTGCATACAAATGCACTTGATGAAGCGATTGCTCTACCAACAGATTTCTCTGCACGTATTGCACGTAATACACAGCTGTTCCTACAAGAAGAAACGGCAATGACGAAAGTCATTGATCCGTGGGGCGGTTCGTACTATGTGGAAAAATTAACAGACGAAATTACAAAATCTGCGTGGGCATTAATCGAAGAAATCGAAGAACTTGGCGGTATGGCGAAAGCGATTGAAACAGGTCTTCCAAAAATGAAAGTCGAAGAGGCTGCGGCAAAACGTCAAGCGAAAATTGACTCTAAAACAGAAACGATCGTTGGTGTAAACAAATATCGTTTAGAAAAAGAAGAACCTATCGACATTCTTGACATTGATAATACATTAGTTCGTCAAAAGCAAATTGAACGTTTAGAAGCAATGAAGGCAGCTCGTGATGAAGCGGAAGTACAAAAACATCTAGCTCGATTAACGAAAGCGGCGCAAGATGGTGAAGAAAACTTATTAGCAATAGCAGTTGATGCAGCGCGTGCTCGTGCTTCTTTAGGTGAAATTTCTGATGCAATCGAAGTTGTTTCAGGTCGCCATAAGGCAGTAATTCGTTCAATCTCTGGCGTTTACTCAGCAAACTTCTCAGATGAAGAGCAAATTGCTGAAATGAAACAAATGACAGAGGAATTCCTTGAAAATGAAGGTCGTCGCCCACGTATTTTAGTAGCGAAAATGGGACAAGATGGACATGACCGTGGTGCGAAGGTTGTGGCAACGGGATATGCTGACTTAGGCTTTGACGTAGATATTTCACCATTATTTATGACACCTGCTGAAGCAGCTCAAATGGCTGTAGAAAACGATGTTCATGTCATTGGTGTATCTTCATTAGCAGCTGGTCATAAAACATTAGTTCCTGAATTAGTAGCAGAGTTAGAAAAACTGGGCCGCGAAGATATCATTATTATTGTTGGAGGCGTTATTCCAGCACAAGATTATGAATTCCTATATGAAGCTGGCGCAGTAGCGATTTTTGGACCTGGTACAGTTATTCCTGTATCGGCGCAAAAGATTATTGAAGAAATTTACAAACGTTTAGGCTACGAGGAAGTGTCTGAATAATGGACAAAAACAATGGAATGCCTGAAAGTGCGCTATTTGTTATGGACGGAGTAGAGGCAACTCACGACGGAATGCAATATGGTACACCGAAAAAATTCCGAAAGAAAAAAGCAGACAATGTAAACATACAGGAGCTTGCACGAGAAGTACGTGCAAGCTCTCGTACACACTTGTCAAAAGCTATTACACTCATTGAAAGTTCAAATGCGACACATAAAGTGCAAGCACAAGAACTCTTACAGGAGCTGCTACCACATACGGGAAACAGTGTTCGTATTGGGATCACAGGTGTTCCAGGTGCGGGAAAAAGTTCGTTCATTGAGGCTTTCGGAACGATGCTTTGTGAGATGGGGAAAAAAGTGGCAGTCCTTGCGATTGATCCAAGCTCTTCTTTATCGGGAGGAAGTATATTAGGCGATAAAACCCGAATGGAGGAGCTCGTGAAAAAGCCTAATGCATTTGTTCGTCCCTCTCCATCAGCTGGTACCCTAGGGGGTGTTCATAAAAAGACACGTGAGACGATGCTTATTTGTGAAGCGGCTGGCTATGATGTCATTTTAATAGAAACAGTCGGTGTTGGACAAAGTGAAACGTATGTCCGGGGTATGGTTGATTTCTTCTTGCTGTTAGTTTTAACAGGTGCCGGAGATGAGCTACAAGGCATGAAAAAGGGCATTATGGAGTTAGCAGATGCCATTGTTGTTCATAAGGCTGATGGTGATAATGTCCGTCTTGCTAAAAAAACAGTATCTGAGTACAAGCAAATTTTACATTTCTTACAGCCTGCAACTCCGGGTTGGATGTCCACAGCAATGCCGGTAAGCTCGTGGGAAAAACGTGGTCTCGACAAAGTCTGGAGTACGATAGGGGAGTTCAGACAAATCGTTGAGGCCAATAATTACTGGTCAATTAGACGCCAAAATCAGACGAGAGATTGGTTCCAATCGATGATTACCGACCATTTAATCGATATGTTTTATGGTAATCCAGAACGTAAAGCACAGGTGCAACTTTTAGAACGTCAAATTTTAAATGGACAGTTGACAGTCACACAAGGTGTAGATCGTTTATTTAGCGATGAACAATCACAGAAATAATATGATCCTTAATATGAGCAACTAGGTGCACAAATTCGTCACTAACTGCTATGATAGGAGATGTATGAGCGTTGAATATCTAAAGCTAGTAAGTTAACTTCTTTCAGCTGAAAGAAGTTAAAGCCTTCGGATGCAATTATGCTGCGGCATAATTAAGGATGACGCGAACTTGAAAGGAGCTATCGCTATATGAACATGGATTACGATTTATTTATGCAAGAAATTTTAAAAACAGCACGTGCAGAAATTGAGGGTGCTGGTTATGAGCAGCTTCGCACACCAGAAGCTGTTGAAGAGGCGTTTGCTCGTCCAGGTACAACATTAGTCATGGTAAACTCAGTATGTGGCTGTGCAGGCGGTATCGCACGTCCAGCAGCAGCACAATGCGTACATTACGATAAACGTCCAGACCATCTTGTAACAGTATTTGCTGGTCAAGACAAAGAAGCAACTGCAGCTGCTCGATATCACTTCGGTGAAGATCATTTACCATCCTCCCCATCATTTGTGTTATTAAAGGATGGCCAAGTAGTAGCAGAAGTTGGACGCTATGAAATTGAGGGGCATGACCCAATGTCAGTAGTAACAAACCTACAAGCAAACTTTGAGGAATACTGCGACGAACTTTAATTTTATGAGTTAAAAGAGGAGCTATTAGTAAGCCCCGCAGCTACAAAAACATCTGCGGAGGCTTACTGCTTAGCCATGATAGTTGATCCCCGATTAGCATGACTCCATAGATAACCTTCTTTTATATTCAATATATTAGTCAATTGACATTCGGAATATTTGTAATATTGGCTAAATGATTCACCTATAGTTTGAAATGAATAAAATTAACAGGTGTGTTGATTAGAAATATTGGGCATTATTGTGGTGAAACCCATTATTTTTCTAAAACTATATAGTGCGGCTCATCACCAAAAGTTGTGGGTGACATTTGTAAAAACCTATTCAATGAATATTAGTTGATTGGAGTGGAGGCTGGGCGACTCCTTGGGGAAAAGCAAAAGAGGAACGAAGGCTCATCGGACGCCCCTAGCCGGAACGAAAATCAACCCCACGTTATGGTGATGTGCCTATGTTTGTAGTGATATATAGCCTTCAACACATTTGTAAAATTAGAGTACTGAAAGATAGGAGGCAGTCGACTTGAAGAAGTTTTCAATCGGCTATCGTACATTAAAAACGGCATTTGGTACAGCAATCGCTATTGCCATTGCCCAATACTTTGAATTAGCTTCTTATGCATCTGCTGGTATTCTAACAATATTATGTGTACAGCCAACGAAGAAAAAATCTCTTCATGCGGCTTATACACGATTCGTCGCAAGTATTATCGGTATGCTTTATGCATTTTTGAGCTTTGAGCTATTTTCCTATCATCCGCTTACATTAGCAGGTATGCTGATCGTTTTTATACCAACAATTGTGTCATTAAAAGTAGCGGATGGCTTTGTCTCTAGTGCAGTTATTATCATGCATATTTATGCGGCTAAAAGCTTTTCATGGGCACTTGTTTCTAATGAATTCGCATTAATGGCAATTGGGTATGGTACGGGAATAGCTATAAATATGTATATGCCAGACATTCAAAAGGAATTAAATTACTATCGAGTTAAAATTGAGGAACTTTACAGTAAGATTTTTTTAGAAATTGCCAACTATTTAAGAGAAGGCGATACATTGTGGGATGGGCAGGAAATTATTGACGCGATACAAGCATTGAATAGTGCGAAATCCCTAGCGTTTAAAGATGTTGAAAATCATTTTACGAGACGTGAAAATGACTACTACGTGTATTTTGATATGCGTGAACAGCAGCTAGAAATTATCGATAGGGTTCTTCCGAAAATAACGGCACTTCCTGTTATAGTACAAGAGGCGGTTATCGTTGCTGACTTTTTACAAGACCTCGGTGAGCATGTTCATTCAGGAAATACGGCTAGTCATTTTAGAGAGAAATTAGAGCAAGTAAAGCGAGATTTCGCTCAATTACCTTTACCGAAAAATCATGAGCAATTTCTAGCGCAAGCGGCACTCTATCAATTTATAGAGGAAATGGATCGATATTTAGAAATTAAGCAGTCTTTCAAGGGGTTGAAGGTAAAGAAAGAGCGCCCGCAGTAATGCGGACGCCTAGCTTTTCATTATACTAGCATTGATAAGCCGAATGCTAGAGATGAGATTACCATGATTGCGATCATCGTATAAACAACGATTTTCTGAAATTTTTTATTACTCATATGCTCGTTCGCTCCTTCTTTTCTTATAAATAGTTTAGCAAATCTGAAAAATTTCTCAAGTAGTAGAGTTTTGACGAAAAAATCTGTAAAATAGAATATGTACCATAACAGAAGGAGATGTCACCATGGAGAGAGTAGATCATATTGGGATTGCAGTGCGCGATCTTGATGAACGCATTACATATTATACAGCAACTTTAGGCTTAAAGTTGCTGAAAGTGGAAGAAGTAGAATCTCAACAGGTTCGTGTTGCATTCATTGATGCGGGTAATGTAAAAATTGAGTTATTAGAACCGATGAGTGAAAAAAGTACTATTCACGGATACATCGAAAAACGTGGAGAAGGTATTCACCATGTAGCTTTCGGTGTAACAGGTATTCGTGAGCGTATGGCAGAGCTTCGTGAAAAAGGCGTACGTCTTTTATCCGAAGAGCCAGGACCAGGTGCTGGTGGTGCAGAGGTTGCTTTCATGCACCCGAAATCATCTTTCGGTGTGTTATATGAATTATGCGATAAAAGTGGAAAAGGGGATAAGTGATCAGTATGGATATGTTCGACAAAATTAATGACTTGTATGACCGTAAGACAGTAATTGAACTTGGTGGCGGCTATGAGCGCATCGAGAAGCAACATGATAAAGGCAAATTAACTGCTCGTGAGCGTATTGAATTATTACTAGACGAAGGTACATTTTTCGAGATCAACCCATTCATTACACACCGTACAGTAGACTTCGGCATGGACAAGATGGAAGGTCCTGGTGATGGTGTAGTAACTGGTTTCGGTAAAATTAACGGACGATCAGTATACTTATTCTCTCAAGATTTCACAGTATTTGGTGGAGCACTTGGTGAAATGCACGCAAAAAAAATGGCAACAGTGATGGATCTAGCTGCAAAAAATGGTACACCATTTATCGGTATTAATGATTCTGGTGGTGCTCGTATTCAAGAGGGTGTACTTTCACTTGATGGTTATGGCCATATTTTCTATCGTAATGCAATCTACTCCGGGGTAATTCCGCAAATCTCAGTGATCATGGGACCATGTGCTGGTGGGGCGGTATATTCTCCAGCAATTACAGACTTTATTTTAATGGTTGATAAAACATCTCAAATGTTTATTACAGGACCTAAAGTTATCGAAACGGTAACAGGTGAAAAAATCTCTGCTGAAGATTTAGGTGGTTCTAAAGTAAACAATGCTGTAAGTGGTAACGCACACTTCCGCGCACCATCTGAAGAAGAAGCAATCGATCAAATTAAGAAGCTATTAAGCTACTTACCACAAAATAATAAAGAAAAAGCTCCGCGCCAGGCACGTCCAGAGGGCGATGACTATCGTCCAGAAATCGTGGATGCTATACCAATTGAAACAACTCGTCCTTATGATGTACGTAGAGTTGTCGAGCAAATAGTGGACGAAGGCTCATTTATGGAAGTTCACTCAGAATTTGCGAAAAACGTAGTAGTTGGTTTTGCGCGTATTGCTGGTGAATCAGTTGGTCTTGTATGTAACCAACCTAAAGTATTAGCTGGTGGGTTAGATATTGATTCTTCAGACAAGGCTGCTCGTTTCATTCGTACTTGTGATGCTTACAATATACCAATCATCACATTTGAAGACGTTTCTGGTTTCTTCCCAGGTGTTAAACAAGAGCATGGTGGTATCATCCGTCACGGAGCGAAAATCCTTTATGCATACTCAGAAGCAACTGTACCAAAAATTACAGTGATTCTACGAAAAGCATACGGTGGTGCATACGTTGCCCTTAACTCTAAATCAATTGGGGCGGACTTAGTATTTGCTTGGCCTAACGCAGAAATTGCTGTTATGGGTGCGGCAGGTGCAGCGAACATTATCTTCGCACGCGAAATTGCAAAATCAGAAGATCCAGAAGCAACACGTGCTGCAAAAATTGAAGAATATAAAGAAAAATTCGCAAACCCATACGTTGCGGCATCTCGCGGTATGGTAGACGATGTTATCGATCCACGTGATACACGTATTAAGCTAATTCAAGGGCTAGATATGTTATCAAACAAACACGAAACACGTCCAGAGAAAAAGCACGGAAATATTCCTCTATAAGAATTGTACAAGTCTAGTATCCTTTGGGATTACTAGGCTTTTCTTTTTGATTTGTACGAACTTTAGATAATAAAAGATTTTATTAGAGATGATAGATAATTGAAACAAAACCTCACTTCATCCGTACATATATGTAAGAGGAGTTGAGATGAATGGAATGGAAACAATTACAAAAAGAGCAAGAGATGATTCATGCACAATTAAGAACTGTTAGTAGGTTAAGTGAACAAAAGATTTTAATCGAAAAGCAAATCGATCGTGCACAACAGGAAACTTACAAACATTCTAAAGCACTCAATCAAATTCGTTTGAAACTCGATAAGTTAGAAGGCTTTTCTTTTATGAATATGATTCGTACGTGGACAGGGCAACAAGATGAGCTACGTGCAGAAAAAATTGATAAAGCGGCCATTCTTGAATTAAAAATAAATGAAGCAAAGAAGATGGAAGTAGATTTGACAGATGATTTAGGGCAAATAAACACTAAACTTACTCAAATTGATGAACAAGAGTTGCAAGAAGTTTTAAGCCAATTAAATGTAAAAAAGAAATGCTATTTACAAATACATGAGCCTGAACAGGCAAAAAGGCTTGAACAATTAGCGCATGAAGAAATGTTAACGAAACAACTAATGACAGAGATAGGGGAAGCAGAAGAGGCTGGTGAAGCAGCACTTACAAAACTTGGACAAGCTGCAGAGTCCTTACATTCCGCAAATGGTTACTCAGCTTGGGATACGTTCTTTGGTGGGGGACTGATTGCTACACATTTAAAGCATGATGCACTTGATAAGTCCGAAAATTATCTTCATAATGCTCAAATTGCGTTACAGCGTTTCCATAATGAACTACTGGATGTACATGAAATGTCAACAAAATCATTACCAGTTGAGACAGATGGATTTGTAAAATTTGCGGACTATTTCTTTGATGATATTTTTTCAGCTTGGTCTGTCCATTCTAAAATATCTACCGCAAGAGAGCAGGTTTCTCGTGTACAAGATGATGTACATAATACGATTTGGCGTCTACAGGATAAACATAATAAGGTAGATGATTATTTGGAGTCTCTACAAAAAGAAAAAGAAGCGATCTTTCAAAACGTAGATATAAAGTAACCTGTGAAAAGAATTTTCTCTTTCACAGGTTTTTTTCTTCGTTCAGCAATCAATAAGTATTGCTCTGCGGCAAAACGAGGGGTTGATGTCCGTTCCGACTGGAATACAACTATTACGAAACGTTCATTCTGTGTTTCGTAATAGTTCGGGGTTTTCTGTTTATATTCTTTGCTAATTTAAAAATTTTCCGTCTTTCATAAGGGACAAATTAGTTATGTCCCAGCCTCTTTAATGTTATAAGCGGTTTTCTTTATTCCGCAATCTGGTCGTTAGCTGAATAAATTGGTTATATAATTTCCGTTGAAAAATAAGATTAAGTCTCCAATTGCTCCAATACAAAAAAATATAAAATAATAACTTGCAATTGTCACCTGTTTGTTAAATAGTTCCTTGAGTGCTTGAATAAACAACTCGTCAAACTTAAACCAACTTAATATCCAACTAGTAAAAAGAAAACTTATAATCATCATTTCCTTTTTCTGCCCCCCCTATTATATGAACCTTTTAGTAAATACATCTTTTTTGTTTATTGATTTCTTAAATCTTTTGCACAACAACAGCTTTTGAAAACGGAAATGTATAAAAAAATTGCTTTATTTCTACGCGATTGGAAACTGAATTCAATATTTGAATGTATTCAGCAGTTTTACTGAAATCAGAAATGACTAATCGACCATTTGGGCTTAAAACTCGCCACATTTCAAGAATCGCCTTCCTTCTTCCTTCTACACTTTTAATGTTATGGACTACGAAGTTTGAGACAACAACATCGAAACTTCCGTCCGAAAATGGAAGTTCTCGAGCGTCAGCATCCACGATGTCGATTTCTGCCACACTTTCAGCAACCATATTAGCTTGTAGTTTAGCTTTTCCATTCCCTCCCAAATCCCATTTTGACCAAACATCAGTGGCTGTCACCTTACAACCCCTTTGAGATGCGGAAATAGCTAAAAGTCCACGACCTGTTCCCACATCAAGAAGTTCATCACCTGATTTAGCTTGTGCAAGGCTCAAAATCACCTCTCTGTGTGCGATTTTGATTGCTGTTGAGTATGTAAACATCCATAGGCCCGTCACAAGACAAATCAAACCATAGCCCAATACAAACCCATTGACTGAACCAAACACACCCGATAACGTAAATACCAGCCCGATAATAATTAAAAAGGCCACCCAAAATGGAGCGTCAACCCCATATCGCATGGTAATTTTCATTTATCTTGACCTCCTTTTCTACCCTGTATACGAAAAGCACTACATAGTGTTTTCAATAAAATGACCCGTATGTTGCATACTGATTTTTTATATTTCCATATTATAACGTCAATACCTTTAATGAAATTCTTGTATAAGCCTGTATTGATTGTAGGTAACTGTTCTCCATATTAGTTCAGTGACGATTTCATGCTTCTATAAGTAGTTTATGTTCATTATACATTAGATTTTCTAAAAGTATTGATTTTATTAGTTTTTAATCGCATATTGGAGAGTCTGAACATATGTCCTTTTGAAGTGCTTTTTTCATTTTAAGGAATGAAAAAAATTAAAGGAGTGCAACAAAATGACACAAGAATTTACTTTATTTGATGAACTAACGTCAACAATTTAACTACCAGGTAATGAACGAAATTTTGCACTATCGTACAGGAAGTGGCACTAAACAAGCCGAGGTCCTACTTGTGGTTAATGAAGTTCAAAAGGAAACAGCATTAGCAATTGCAAATGAGTATCTACTACAAGGTCTTTTTAAAGGCATTGAAATTATAGCGTAGTTCCAGTAAGCGAATTATTTCAACTCTTTAAACGTTGTGCTAAAATAATACATATACTATAACGTGGAAAAACACGTAAACTAAGGGAGTCCTACAACATGACAAGTCGTTTAGTAGAAGAGTTTTTTGAGCTCGTACAAATCGATTCAGAAACAAAACATGAAGAAGTGATTGCGCCGATTTTAATCGACAAATTAACAGCGCTTGGTTTTACAGTAGAACAAGATGATGCACATACTCGTAACGGGCATGGAGCAGGTAATATACTTGCTACGCTAAAGGGTTCATTAGATATCGAACCAATTTATTTTACTTCTCATATGGATACAGTTGTCCCAGGGAAAGGGATTAAACCTTCTCTTCGTGAAGATGGCTATATCGTTTCAGATGGTACAACAATTTTAGGTGCTGATGACAAAGCTGGTATCGCCGCATTATTTGAAATGGCTAAACGCTTAAAAGAGCAAAATATTGAACATGGTGATATTGAATTTATTATTACAGCTGGCGAGGAAAGTGGACTCGTTGGCGCTAAAGAGTTAGATCCTTCTAAAATTAAAGCAAAATACGGCTTTGCTGTAGACAGTGATGGCAAAGTAGGCGGAATTGTAACTGCAGCTCCATTCCAAGCAAAAATTTTCGTTAAAATAATTGGGAAAACAGCGCATGCTGGTGTTGCTCCAGAAAAAGGAGTTTCTGCGATTACGGTTGCTTCCAAATGTATTGCACAAATGAAGCTAGGTCGATTAGATGAAGAAACAACAGCAAATATTGGCCGCTTTGAGGGTGGTCAGGCAACAAATATTGTGTGTGACGAAGTAACGATTCTTGCAGAGGCTCGTTCGATCGACCAAGAGAAGCTAGATGCACAAACTAAGCACATGCAGGAGACGTTTGAGCAAGTTTCTGCTGCATTAGGTGCAAAGGCTGAAGTTGAAGTGAAGCTTATGTATCCTGGATTCCGTGTAACAGAATCAGATAAAGTTGTTCAAGTAGCGATGGTAGCTGTACACAACATCGATCGCACACCAAAGCTTGGTATTTCAGGCGGAGGTTCCGATGCTAATGTTATTGCGGGCTTTGGCATCCCAACAGTAAATCTTTCTGTTGGGTACGAGGACATTCATACAACAAATGAAAAAATCCCAGTCGAAGAATTAGAAAAATTAGCAGATTTACTTGTTGAAATCGTCAAAGAGTCTGCGAAAAAATAACAACAAGAATCGAGGATGTGACCGCATGGAAAGTGTAAAGGCAGTAGTTTTTGCTTGTGGTACAGAGGAATATGCAGTGCCTGTTGAACAAGCGATTTCGATTGAAAAGTTAGAGCAAGTAACACCGATTCCTCACTTGCCTAATTATCTTCTAGGCTTCACAAGAATTCGTGGCGAGCTTGTCCCTGTGCTTGATTTTGAGCGTATTCTTTATAATCGTTCTTCTAATGCTGCAACAGCACGGATTATAGTGTTGAACACGGATGTTGTGAATTATGGATTACTTGTAACAGAAGCTCGTGAAATTCTTGATTTTGATGAGTCAGTATTAAAGCAGATGGGACTTGTCAATTATTCAAAAACACGCTATTTTACAGCTGTGGCTAATCTTGAAAATCGCATGATCACATACGTAGACCCGAAAATACTGGTAAATTCGTTAGAAGGTATTCGTGAAATTATTAATTATTTGCACAAAATGCTTGAAAATGAAAAAGAAAACGTAGAGGCATAAGTTTTTATAAAAGAATAATACACATCATAGTTGAAGATTTAGACAGAATTACAAATATGTGATTCTGTCTTTCTTTTTAGTTAAAAATATCGAAAGGAATCTTTATCTCTAATTTTGCACTCCATTATCTTCATTCGCTACACGTACCTCTTTACTATCAGTATAATTACTTATTTCTAATATAGTAAAAATAACCTGTGTTCATATCCTCATATTTGAAAGTTATCAATTAAATTATGCGATTTACCTACAGACATATACATTCTAACATCGTATTATGTATGGTAAGAAATCTACTGTAAAAGGCAAACTTCATCGAAAGGGAAGGACGCAAAGCCATGAGTCTAAACACTATTGTAGTGCATGATTGTCAGGTTGCCAGGTTCTGTTCTATGAGCCTCTGGCAAATAGAATGGAGATGTAATATATGGTAAGTCGTTCACTATCAAAAACAATCATTGCTTTTATAGTAACAATTGTAAGTACGCTAGGATTAACAATGGGAAAGGTAGACGCAATGGCCATGCAAGATAAGGCTACTTGGTTATGGGATACGACAAAGATTGTCGAAGATGAATCAGGAGTACTGTCATTTTTAGAAAGCAAACATATTAATAAATTATATTTACAAATTAATAGTGATATAGCAAGTAACTATTACAAAAGTTTTATCGATAAAGCAACAGCAAAAGGTATAAAAGTCTATGCGTTGGATGGTTCAGCAAGCTGGGTTTCAGCAGAGGGCTATGAAATGCAGGATCAGCTGTTTGATTGGTTACATACATATAATGAAAATGCAGCAGCAACAGAGCAATTTTCTGGAGTCCATCTTGATGTAGAGCCCTACTTAAATAGTGGTTGGAGCTTGAACCAAGGAAACACAATTGAGTCCTATCAAGCGCTTCTTACTAAAGCGAAAGAGGGGACAGAGCAATTACAAATACCTTTGGAAGTCGATATGCCATTTTGGTTTGATGAGATAGCTTTTAGCAACCAGTATGGCAATGGTATTTTAGCTGAATGGGTTATCGATCAAGTTAATAGTGTCTCGATTATGGCCTATCGAGATACAGCTAAAGACATTATCAAAATAGTGGAAAATGAAATAGAGTATGCACAAAAAGTAAACAAATCAGTTGTTATTGGCGTAGAAACAGGTGCCTCTGATGAAGGGAAAAATATTACCTTTTATGATAATGGAGAAGCCTATATGAATAAACAATTAGCACGTGTTCATCAACATTATGCCAATAAAACAAGCTATAGTGGTTTTGCCATCCATCATGTTGATAGTTGGATGAATATGCAGCCGTAAAAAATCCTCTCCAGTACTCTGTAAAATCAAAGACAAGTGAATGTATGCTTTGTTGCTGACGCTTCGCTTTCGCACAGTTAAAACATTGTTGCTGACGCTTCGCTCCAGGGTCTCGGGCCAACAGATGTTTTTTGTGCGAAAGCGTAGTGCTAACGAAGCGTCAGCAGCACGATGTTGGTAATGAAGGCGTTATCACAGGATGTGATGGTTTTAGCCTTCGTTCCTCTATTGCTGATCCCCAAAGAGTCGCCCTGCCTCCACTCCAATCAACAATATGCAGGGCGTATATTTTAAAAAATGTCATCCACAACTTTTGGTGATGATCCCCAAAAAATTTATCGTTTATAATAAAGATTGATAATTTGTAATAAAGTTTGATAAAAATCACCTCTTGAGTTTCTAAGAAGTGATTTTTTATTGGATATTTATGTTAAAATGAAGGGATGTATTTAAACTAACAGTGCAGGCTACTTTAAGATGGATTGATAATTTTTTTCTAATTGGGAAAATTAATTAGAAAAGAGGTGAATTTATCTTGAAAGAACTGCATTTACTGATTTTAGTCATATCATTAATGACTTTGAGTTCTTTTGAAGCTTATGCACAACCTAAAGAATGCCCAGAGTTAAATGGGCTACAAGAAACACTGTTAAATGATAAAAAAGTGGTGTTAGCAGCCTTAAAAACATTAATTCCTAAAATTTACAAGTTCGGAGATTATCCTAATATATATTCAGAACGGAATGTATTCACAGCAGTACCTTTTCCAATGACGGTTGGTAAGAAAGAAGAAGTTCTTGTAAAAATGATTGATCGTGAAGAAATCGCTTCAGATGGTGAAATTACGTTAAAAGAAGCGATTAACATTGGACTCCAGCGAGCAAAAGAATGGAATGTAAACGCAACACTTACAAGCGTAAACAGTGTGGATGAAACGATGAGAGGCTCGAGAGGAGGAACAGGGAAACGCTTTAATTGGTTTATGATCTTTATAGTTCCAGGTACAGATGATTATGTACTAATTGGTATCTCAGAAAAGAAAATTACTGTGTTTAGACCAAGTAAGCAATCTCCGAGTCCAACAATACCCTACAATGAGATTAAGTTGGATAGCGCGGACGTTCTTCAACTAGCAAAAGATAAATACGGACTAAAACCAGGAAAAGATTGGGCAACAGGATATCATTTTACACTTGATAGTATCGATGGTATGCCTATTCTAACAGTGTATGGAAATGATCGAGATAACCGTTTTACTCGAATTTCATTCAATGCCCGAAACGGAGAAGTGGTCAGTGCCATTCATAAATTACCATACGGTGGAGGATTAATATCCAAACATATTGGCATCGATAATCTAACAAAAAAAGGGATGGCGATTACGGGGATTGTCGCTGGAAATAACAATTTAGTGGTATGGGGAGACAAAAATCCAACACAATTTAGTATAACCAAGCAACCTTTTATTGAATGGAGCCATAACAATGGAGAATCATGGACAGAACTCCAAGTTAATAATTATGTAACACATGCGTGGTTTGATATGAATGATCAATTATATGCAGCAACGGAAAAAGAATTATGGGCAGGTATTACAGCAAAAAGTAAAGGAACGAAAATCCTTTCATTAGACCATACGATTGAGAACGTCGATTATTCAATCAACAACCATATAGCTGTAATATCAAATGAAAAGGTTTACTATTCGACCAATCAAGGGGAGAGTTGGGAACAAGCTATAGTTCCTAAACCATTTTATGTGGTTCAAATATCGGATAATGGTGATTTGGTAGGATTCACAGAAGAAAAGAAGATTTTGCAAAAGACAAATGATGGGTGGAACGAGATAACTATGCCAAATAGTTATGATGAACCTCTAGATATGAAAGTGATTAATAATAGGCTATTTATTACCACACAAAGTGGAATTTGGATCCGAGATCTTCAAGAGGGGAATTGGAGAAAAATTAAAGTTGATGAAGTGGTAGTTAAACTTATTAAAAAAGGAGAGAAATTATTCGGATATACACATAGAGGTGAAGCTATTTATTCCATCAACACGAAAGATGAAAGAAGACCTGAAAAAGTGTTTGATGCGATTGATTCCATCGTTTGGGATGTGGATATCATGGGAGATACGTTATGGATTGCGACTATACCAGATTATTCGTGGGAAGAAATGAAGATTCCGTAGAGATGATAAAAATTTGAAGTGTATCCATGAAAAAGATATATAGTGAAACATTTCATTTAAACTAATAAGAGGCTGGGACAAAAATCTTTAATGAGCTGCAGTTTTGAGATTTGTCGAGAACTTTTGATTGTTTATCGACCAACTTTATCGATTTATCACCTAACTTTTTTAATTTATCGACCAACTATTTTAATTTATCTACCAACTTTTGAAAAATATCGACATCTACCTTCATGCAACACTTTCATACCGCACTAATAACTTACGTCGCTTATGACATAAGCATATTTTTAAACGCAAAATTTAACATCGAAAAAACGCGAGAAATCAACGTTTCTAAATTGATTTCTCGCGCTTTTTAAGGTTTTGACCAGTTTTGTCCCAGCCACTTGTTGTTAAATTGGGCGCATCCGTTGGCTAACCCTTCAGCGTATATTCATAATTTCCTTTTCAAGAATAACTGGATAAACTCAATATCCTCTTTTGTTATGTCTTCAATCTCATCAATCGACTGAATTACTTTCATGACTTGCTTATCTCGAGAATCTTTAGGTTTATTACTAAAATAATTAGTAACTGCAGATGTGAATATACCGACAATGCCAATCCCCACCATTAGTAATATAGCAGCCATTAATCGACCTACTACGGTAACAGGTGCAATATCTCCATATCCAACTGTAGTTATTGTAATCAAACCCCACCACAACGCTTCAGTGTAAGTTTCAATTGCCGGTTCAACTATAGCAATCGGGATTGGTATGACAAATAACATTGCGACACCAAACTTGAAAGCTGTGGCTAATTCATTCGTTTTTAACACCGCATAAAAAGGTTTAAAATAACGAGAACTGATGCCAAGTAATTGAAGAACTTTAAATATACGGACGAGTCTAGCTGCTCTTAAAAGGGAATCGAAAGGGATTATAGCTACTAACTCTAAGGGATGTTTCTTTACATAGTGCCACTTGTTTTTTGCTCGTGCAAAACGAACAATGTAATCCACAACGAATATGAGCCAAATAGTTTGTTGAAAAATCACAAATCGTTTATCAACCATGAGAGCAAGGGCTACTGAGATAAGGATTAACACAATCATAAAAATTTCATATGTAATTACAAGCTTTTTCACTAAGTCGACCGCCTATATCAAGTAGTTTAATAGTCATATATTTCATATTATACTTCTAAATTTAAATCCCTGCCAATTTCCACCTTTAAGATCTTGAATAATACCATTACGGTGTGATGTTGATGGATTTGAAGCGACGAAACTAATAATACCTAGTGCAACAACACTCATTTTTTGCTGTAGTAAATGCAGTCATTTGTGGTAGAAAAAAAGGATAGATAGAGCGAATTAAATCAAGCTCTTCTATCCTTTAAATTTCTACGTATATAATGTGTGACATTATATATGATTTCACTATTTAAAATAGTTTTATCCTATATCAGGTGTGTTGATTAACCATTTTTATACATCCAAAGAGGCTGATTTCCGCTACGGGCTACTCGCTTTCCTGCGG
>NZ_LITM01000006.1:148125-177294 GCF_001275675.1 Lysinibacillus sp. FJAT-14745
ATATATTGGCAAAGTGGTAACGAAAAAATCCTTTTATCGCTCAATAATAAACTTATTTTTCCTAATCAACACGCCTGGTCCTATATCAGTTTTATTAGGAAAGTCGACCGCTATAGTCTTCAAATTTAAATTCACGAATGACTTTAATGCCTTCTTTATCGTTATAAGAAACGATTGATGGAAGATTTACACCATTAAACATATGATTTTTCACCATTGAGTAATGCGCCATATCCGTAAATACTAAACGATCACCTGGTTGTAAAGGCTGTTCGAATGAATAATCACCAATTACATCGCCAGCAAGACATGTAAGCCCACCTAGGCGGTAAGTGTAAGCTAGCTCATTTGGTTGACCAGAACCGATGATCATTGGGCGGTAGGGCATTTCTAGAACGTCTGGCATATGGCAAGTTGCCGATGTATCTAAAATTGCTAAGTCCATACCGTTTTTCTGTACATCGAGAACAGTTGCTACTAAATAGCCTGTATTAAGTGCAACAGCTTCACCTGGCTCTAAATATACGAGAAGGTTATACTTGTCTTGAATGTAATTAATGATATTCACAAGTTTTTCTACATCGTAATCCTCACGAGTAATATGGTGACCTCCGCCAAAGTTTAACCATTTCATTTGATGTAAGACATCACAAAATTTTTCTTCGACAACTTGGATAATACGCTCTAACGTATCGGAGTTTTGCTCACACATTGCATGGAAGTGTAAGCCATCAATACCGTCAAGTTGTGACTTGTCGAAGTTGGCTAATGTTGTGCCAAGACGAGAATTCGTGTAGCAAGGGTCGTAAAGTGCTGTTTCAATTTCAGAGTACTCGGGATTGATACGAATACCACATTCAATTGTTTTACCAGCAGATTTTACTTTGTCCTTATATTGATTCCATTGGTTAAAGGAATTAAAGACAATATGATCAACATAGCCAAGAAGCTCGTCCATTTCATGCTCCACATAAGCTGGTGCATAGACATGGACTTCTTTGCCCATTTTTTCATAGCCGAGGCGAGCCTCAAATAATGAACTAGACGTAATCCCTGCTAAATATTCACCCACTAAAGGGAATGTTGAATGCATTGAAAACCCTTTTAAAGCAAGTAAAATACGGCAGCCTGTGCGATCTTGAATCGATTTTAAAAGTTCTAGATTTTTTGTTAATAATCGTTCATCCACTATGTAAGAAGGGGATGGAACTTTTGAGAAATCAATTGGTTTCATCGACTTAATTCCTTTACATCTAACTCAAGGTCAAGTAATTCTGGATTATGGCTTTCTTGCCATGGTAGACCCCATTTATTTAGTGCATCCATGAATGGATCTGGATTGAAGTCTTCGACATTCCAAACGCCAGGTTTACGCCATTGACCGTTCATCACAAGCATTGCACCAATCATTGCTGGTACACCAGTTGTGTATGAAATTGCTTGTGAACCAACCTCGTTATAGCATTCCTCGTGGTCACAAACATTGTACACATAATAAGTTTTTTCCTTACCATCTTTTAGACCGCGAATAATACAACCGATGTTTGTTTTTCCTTTTGTACGTGGTCCAAGTGATGCTGGATCAGGTAGTACAGCTTTCAGGAAATGAATTGGTTGAATCATTTGTCCTTCAAATTCAATAGGCTCGATAGAAGTCATACCAACATTCTCTAATACTTTTAAATGAGTTAAGTATTTTTCAGAGAATGTCATCCAGAAACGGATTTGCTTTAAGCCTTTAATGTTTTTAGCAAGTGATTCTAGTTCTTCATGGTATAAAAGGTAAATATCTTTTGGTCCGATTTCTGGTAAGTTATAAACCTCTTTTTTCTCAAGTGGTGCAGTTTCAACCCACTCGCCTTCTTTCCAGTAACGACCATTCGCAGTAATTTCACGAATGTTGATTTCTGGGTTGAAGTTTGTTGCGAAATGGTAACCGTGATCACCAGCATTTGCATCCACGATATCAATGTAGTGGATTTCATCAAATTCATGTTTTTGTGCATGAGCTGTGAAAACGCCCGTTACACCTGGGTCAAAACCGCTACCAAGTAAAGCGGTTAAGCCAGCTTTTTCGAACTTCTCTTTATAAGCCCATTGCCATTTATATTCAAATTTTGCCGTTTCAGGTGGCTCGTAGTTTGCAGTATCCACATAGTGTACACCTGTCGCTAAGCAAGCATCCATAATCGTTAAGTCTTGATAAGGTAGTGCTACATTAATAACAACTTCCGGTCCAAAAGCTTTAATCAGCTCAATAACCTCTTCCGTATTGTCTGCGTCTACCCGTGCGGTATGAATCTTTGTTTTTCCGCCATCTAGTTTTTCTTTTAGAGCGTCACATTTTGAAACAGTTCTACTTGCGATACAAATCTCCTCAAATACGTCCGAATTTTGAACACACTTGTGTACCACAACACTGGCTACTCCGCCAGCTCCTATAATCAATGCTTTACCCAATTGTCTACCCCCAAATTCATATTAGTATTGTCAAACAAGCTGATTATACAGAAAATTGAATCACTACTCAATCATTCTTTTTAAATTTTCTACAAAATTTTTTATTTTTCAACAATGGTTAGTCGTATTCAGAGAGGAATACCACGAAAAAAGAAGCTTTTTGTGAAAAAAATCCCTTAACTACGGATGTAGAGAAGGGGAAAAATTTTGTTCAATGAGCGTTTGAAAAAAATTGAATCACTTCAAAACTGTAGTTTTAAGTCACTCGAGTTATTTAGAAAAACGATTCGATATTTGTTGTTTTTCATCCCCCCATAAATAAAAAAAGATCAGTAGTAATATGCTTAAAAACCCCATCACAAGGGCATACGTGCTGAGGGCCACATCCACTTGACTTTGCATAGCATAAATGAAAATAACTCCTAATGTTAACAAATTTCCAATAATAAGCGATACAAAATGAAATCGTCTATTCATAGCACAAGCCCTCCTATATATATTTACCTGCTCTCAAAAAATGAAAACGCACTTCAATTATCTCATAATTCAGAACTTTAACCAATGTTTTTTAATCTGGGTATTACCGTCACAGATGAAGTGGCGGAAAGAGATGTGTTAGCGGCGGAAAGGCATGCGTTAGCGGCGGAAAAGGATGCGTTAGCGGCGGAAAGAGATGCGTTAGCGGCGGAAAGAGATGCGTTAGCGGCGGAAAGAGATGTGTTAGCGGCGGAAAGAGATGTGTTAGTGGCGGAAAGAGATGTGTTAGTGGCGGAAAGGATGTGTTAGCGGCGGAAAGGCATGCGTTAGCGGCGGAAAGAGATGTGTTAACGGCGGAAAAGCATGTACAAGCAGCGGAAACCATGGCCAATTGGCGAAAAGTCTCCACCAAGCAGCAAAATGCATGGCCAAGTGGCGAAACTCCGTGCCAAGCAACGCGTGTGAAGCGGCTCATCGGGTGCCCTCGGGAAAACGCTCAGTCGGAACGGAAATCAAACCTCGCTATATGATGAACTACAATGTTATCAGACTTTTAATGTGGTCTACTGATTAACATTGAATTAAAAGAATTATAGAAAAATTATTGCTATTTAGTTTGTTTTAGATTTAAAGATGGTAAAATACCTATAAGACTTTTCTTTTGATGAAGGTGAGGATTTAAATAGTGATCAAACAGTTTGATGAGCAAGTCCAACAAATAAATGAATTATTTTTAAATGGTCATGCAAAAGAAAGCTATCAATTAGCCAAAGCACTTATAGCTAATAGTGCGTTTACAAAACATGAATCATTTCCAACAATCCAACAGCACGTCGCATTATTGGAAGCGAACGGTTATGCAAATATGCCTATTCCTACTGCAGAAAAAGTGAAGCAAAGTGTTGAACGAACAGATGGCTCCTATCCAGAGCGTGATGTACTCGCTGCATACATAGGAAGTGAGGATGATCAGCAATTCGGTAAAGTAGTAGATGAATTATTAGCTGGATCGATCGAGGCACAAGCGAATGCATATTATACAATGGCTGAATATTTTGCTCTTGCAGAGGAGCATGACAAAGCACTTGTACAATATGCGGAGGCGATAAAACTACAGCCAAATATAGCCCTTTTCTGGGGAGCCTTCGCACAATTTTTGAGTCGAAATGAAGGCAGCCCGTATTTAGCATTACGTCTTATTGAAGAAGCTATTCAGTTAGATAGCATGAACCCTCGCTGGTACTATATTCAAGGGAATATTTTTTTCCAGCTTGTCGCAACTACAAAAAATTTAAGCTATTTACCTGCTCTAGAAGAAGCATGGGAAAAGGCTAAAAAGCGTTGCTCTGCCAAGCAAGTGGTATTAAAAGTGGACATTGCGAAATCCAATGATCTGCTGTCACAATGGAAAAAACAAATGCTGTAACAGAAAAGAAACATCTCTCATAATGGAGATACTTCATATTGTTAAAAAACTATTGTGTCAGTGAAATTAAGGTGTCTTATAAAGTATGGCCCTTCGGCAAAATGTGGGGTTGATTTCCGTTTCTGCTGGGCGCTTTGTTGTTGCTGACGCTTCGCTTTCGCACAGATAAAACACTTGTTGCTGACGCTTCGCTTTCGCACAGAGCAAAGCTTCCTGGAGTCGCCCAGCCTCCACTCCAATCAACTACTTAACATTACATATATCCTCTGGCATGTCACTTTATTATTTGGCTCTGTTAAACAATATTATTGTTTTTTTGATTAAGAAAAGGGACATACGAATTTTGATGTCCCTTTAAATTTATTTTAATTCCCCGATAAACCAAATTTCACCTTCATAGTGGTATCCATCTTCATCAGTAATTACTTCTTTAAAACCTGATATTTGCAAATCGTTAGGAACAGATAATCCCCATTCAGTTTGAACGTTTCTATTATCAGATAGATGAAGCCACTTTTGATATTCGTCGTTCCTGTTAAAGAAATCTTTAAAATGGGAGTCACCTTTAAATACAATAATTTGCGAACCCCATAAATCAGGCAAATCAACTGCAACAACTACTCGATACTTTTCTTTGTCATTAGGCTTCAAACCAATTAGATGTTCAGTTCTATCCAATAGTGTTTGAATGCAGAGTCGTTTAATTTTTTTTGGTGTTTTGTCGGAATTTATAAAGTCTTGAGCAACAGGTAGGTGCAGATGCCAATAACCATTGTAAAATTCAGCTGGAAACTCCAATGTGTTTTCTTCAATACGCTTAATCATATTATTAGATTTCCGTTTAACTCCTCGAACTTTTTTCTCTCGCATAATATTTCTCCTCATTTTTATTTACCATAACTGAATGTTCTAAGTTCTTCATATGTTGTTTTAGTAGAGAATAAACAACTATCAACAATCATCTTACTAACAGTGGTATCGTCATTACGATGCTTGATAATGTCTAAGAATTGAAACCAACTTAAATAATGGTCGAGGTATTTTGTCGCCACACCATTAAAACGGTCAACCCAGCCTTTGAGACGGCTGTGATAGTTATTTACATTTTGGATATGGTATAGACCTCTCACTCTGTCTTTACCATCAGATTTGAACCGATAATGTTCTAATCCTTTCTCGGTTGCATACGTTTTAAATGCCCTCCACGCATCTGTGCAAAGTACATTTGAAGCAGTAAGTTTTGACCCTATTGCTTTATCTAATCGTACTTTTACAATCCGTCCTTGACCAAGCACTTTTGAAAACGTGGATTTTTGACGGTCTCTCGCAATAAGTACACAAACTTGCTCTTTACTAATTCCTCTGTATTTAGACTAACCACCACGCTTACGAGGTTTACGACCATCTATATTACGCTTTCCTTTTTCTGAGTATAGAAAATAAGTCTCATCCATTTCTACGATACCTGAAAACTCTTCAAAATCCATTTGTTTAAGTGCTGAGAGCAATTTATGTCTCCAATAGAATAAAGTTACGAAGTGAACTTCAATCATCTCTGATGCCTTACGAAGAGAATATCCCTCAATCATACACTGAACAAAATCCAACCATTTGTGTGGAAGATGAGTACGATATAAAGGTGTATTAGTTACATCAGTAAAAGTCTTACCACAATCTTTACAACGGTAACGTTGACGTTCCATCGTTTTCATACCGACCTTTACTGAATATTTTCCAAAACGAACCGCATTATTTGAATGACAATGAGTACAAGTGTATCCACCTTTATGCTTCTGTTCAGAAACCTCTTTAAAGACAGGTTCACTTACAGAATAAGAGTTAAGGGATTTAACGAAAAACTCTTTTAAACGATATTGGTCGGCTGTGCTTAGTTTTTCAATCTCTTTAATAATCTCTCTCAAAGCCATTCGTATCACTCACAATCATATTTTTTCTTACTTTATAGAACGATTGTTCGTTTTATTCGAATATCAACAGAGTTATTTAACAGAGCCTATTATTTTAAAATGAAACTGCAGTAACAACAGATTTATAACATCACAGTTATAAGTTTATTCCGTTCGATTATTGTGGGTAGCATGGAACAGAAATCAACCTCTTTTAACAAGACAAATTCACAAAAATTTCTTTGACCATTTCTTCAACACAATCAGGCATTTCTCATAATAAGGGGTGCCTTTTGCATAAACTTTTAACTACATAGGGCATTCCTTGAAACTCGTATGTAATACAATGGGCTTCCTAGAGTAATAGTTAAGTTATTCCATAAAAATGAATAAATATAAATATTTAGGTCAATTTCTGTATTTTCATGCTATAATACAATTATAAACGGACGTATGAAACCTACTTTATTTGAAAGAAGTGTTTTTTTGAGTTTATATGTAGCGTATGTGTTGGTAGGACTTGCGATTGCCATGCCTGTTGGAGCTATTACAGTAGAAATGACAAAGCAAGGACTAAAAAATGGATTTATGCATGGTTGGGCTGTCGGGCTTGGTGGTATGACAATTGATATTGTATTAGTTTTTGCATTGTATATGGGACTAGCGTCCATTTTAGCAATGCCTATCATTCAAATTCCTATGTGGATTATAGGGGCTGGTTTTTTATTTCTTTTAGGGCTGGATTCTATCAAAAATGCTGATCATGATATTACGCTTGCAGGAGAGAAAGTGACAAAATCGTTTTTTGCTTCATATCGTAATGGTTTACTAGTTGCTATTTCGCCTGGAAATCTAGTATTTTGGTTAAACGTTTTCGGTGTTGTACTAGCCAAATCATATGGTCAAGGAGAGTCTGCAAACTTTTTAGTAATCGCTGCAGGGGTTCTGAGTGGCATATTGTTGCATGATATTGGCTTGATGACCATTGTTTCAATTACCCGTAAAGCGATGAGTCGTAAGGTCATTAAGTCGCTTACAATGGTAGCGGGTGTATTACTAATTTGCTTTGCCGGATATTTTATTTATGAATTTATACAAGCTATTAAGATCTATATATGAAAAGTGCGATCCCAAAAGATCGCACTTTTCCATTTATCCTATATTAGCGCTCAGTAAAAGCACCATTGATTAAAGTCCACTTTATGCTGAAACCTCAGTATTTTCATGGATACAAGCTAAAATTTCTTCTGCTACTTGATGTGCTAAAGAAAGTTCAGAAGTGAAGCCTACACATGAACAATTCATTTCCCCTAGAATATAGCAATCTTCGCCAGCTTCGTTTGTATCAAGCATGAAATCAGCAGTCCATATAAGCGGTAAAGCATAATTGCCCAGTAAACTAGTTACGAGTGGTAGTTGTGTTAAAAAGTTTTGAACAAGCTCTTCCCAGTCCTCTGGTGCATCATAGCGATATTGCGCACCAGAGAACAGTGTTGCACTAAATGCGTCCTCGGATTCTGCCGGTTTTTTATGTACTACGTGAACGGGTTTATCACGTAACATAAATAAGCGGATTTCGCCTTCAATAATACGAGGAAGGAAACGCATATCAATTAACATGCCATTTAGGCCTGTAATATATTGCTCACAGAACGTCATGAATTCGCTAAGTTTCCAATACTCTACATGATTATCCTTTGCTTCTGTACATTTAATCTCCGCATCAAGTGGCACTTCTTTGATTCCCTCAGCCAGAGGTTCAACCAATTTAACTCGCCATATACCTTCGCCCGTCGATCCACGATTTTGCTTTAGGACGCGTTCGGTCATAGCAAGAGAAGTAGGGAACTGAGCTTTAAATGCTTCAATTGTATAATAAGCAAATGTATCATCAGGCACTAAATTTGTAGAGGTTAGCTTTGATAATACATCTTTAGAACCATAGCCAATCATCGCATCAGGGTGTGGCATACCGATGACACCTGCATTACATAGCTCACGCAACATATCAAAATACTCTTTTTCATGCTGTAAGTTTCCAGGATTAATACGTGATACATAGGCAATCCCTTGCTCTTTGACATAATTAAAAATTTCCTCTTTTTTCGTTACATCAAAGAAAATAACTTCTGCATCCTGCCCACGTTGTTGTAGCGCATTCACCATTGGCATCGTATCTTTTCGATAGCCGTCAGGGCCCTTATCTGTGCCGCCGCGAACCTCGAAAAAAATAACTTTTTTTTCCATAAAAATACCCCCTGTTAATGATTGAAGATATTTTCAGTATACTGTACAGATAAGGAAAAAAGATATATATAATATGTAAATTTTATGTATGGATTCATAGTTTATTTAATTTTTTTTTATAGGAATTTATGACTATTTATTTTAGATTTATCTAAATTTAGTTAAACCTTCCTTAAGAGTGCCTTTTCTGAAAAACTGTGAGATATAAAATCATGCAGAGAATCAGCATTGTCCCAATAAACTGAAAACTACCAAAGGCAATTTTAAGCCAAACCACACTTGTAATAACAGCTGTTAGAGGCTCAAGGCTACCAAGTAAACTAGTTTCTTTTGGCGATAAATAATGCAAACTTGCTATATAAAACCAAAATGCTAGCATTGTCCCAAAAATTACGATAAACAGAAAGTAAGTGATTGTCGAAAATGCCCAGTTAGTCATGTCAATTTGCCATGGTTGATGGAAAAAACTCATCACGATCCCGCCAATAAGCATTGACCAACCTACAACTAACAATGAATGAAACTGCTGTAAGAGTGAGACGGCATATAATGTATAAAAAGCAGCCGAAAGACCAGATAAAATCCCCCAAAACACTGCCATCGATGGCACAGAAAGTGTAGACAACGAGCCATTTGTTAGTAATAGAAAAGTACCAACAAGTGTCAGAGTCACAGCTATTCCATCCTGCTTTGTCAATTGACTATGCTTCGTTATTAAATAATAAGCCATTATAAAAAGTGGTGCTAAATACTGCAATAATGTTGCAACAGCAGAATTGCCTATAGCAATCGACATCATATAAGTATATTGAACTGCCAGCATTCCAAGTAAACTAAATAAAATTTGTCTAAAAGCATTTTGCTTTGTCCGCCACATCACAAAAATAGATTCTTTACGATGTGTAATTTTATAGGCAATAATGAGTAATAGGCCCGCTAAAAGAAGACGACTAGAAACGAGCCAGCCAACCTCTATATTTTCCTGCTGAAAAAGCTTTTGTGCGACGGTGCCACCAAGACCCCAAAAACTTGCCCCTAAAATGACAAGAATAAAACCAAGAGTACGATTTTTCTGTGCTGATTGATTCATCTTAAAACATCTCCTAAACTATCAATATAAAACAATAATAAAGAACTTTAAGCACAAGAAATATCGATTTATAGGTTTAAAAATATCAATATATTGAGGTGAGCTAAGTAGTGGCGTTAACACATATAAAAATTGCGAAGGATTTACAAGAACTAACGTTACATGGGACAAAGGAATTCCCAGTTGCACTGTATGAGACGGTTTTGCGACTAGATAGTTTGGATTTTTTACCGTTACATTGGCATAAGGAAATTCAATTTGTCTATGTGAAAAGCGGTCGTGTGGAATACCGAGTAGGGGCAGATGTTTTTGTACTTGAGGAGAGAGAGGGGCTATTTGTCAATGCATCGGGTTTACATGAAGCAAAACCTTTTCAAGTAGAGCAAGCTACAATTTTCTGTATTAACGTGGATCCATTGCTATTAGGAGGACACAAGGACAGTATTTTTGCCACTAAATATGTACTACCGTATATAACGAGCAACAGACTGCCCTATGTAAAGCTATCAGGCCAATTGGCGCAAAAAATAGAATTCGTGGCGAAATTACTGCAAGAGCAAGCCGTTTTTTATGAGCTAAAGGTATGGAGAGAGCTAATAGTCATCTGGGAAACTATTTTGTCACAATCAATGCTAACAGAAGAAATACTAGATCCAGCCATTATCGTCCAGCATGAACGAGCGAAGGAGATGCTTGATTATTTACATGCTCATTATCAGGAAAAAATATCTTTAGAAAATTTAGCTGCACATGTTTTTTTAAGTCGTGCAGAATGTAGTAGCTTTTTCAAAAAAATGGTCGGCATGACACCATTCACATATTTACTACACTATCGTCTTCGCAAAAGTATGGAGCTATTACGTGATAGTGAGCAATCCATAACTACAATTGCTACAACAACAGGCTTTAGTACAGTAAGTTACTATATTGATAAATTTAAGAAATATACAGGATACTCCCCACATGTTTATCGTAAACAATTTTTGATAAAGAATAGCAGAGCATAATCGCGCGAAGTAGGGGGATATCCGTGAAAGAGAAGTCAATACCCGCGCTTGCAATGAATCGTTCATCTTAATCTTAAAATGTGAAAAATTCTTGAAAATTATCGGAATAAGCCATGTTGTTTATCGTTGGACTGATTGACAATAATAACCACATACAATAAAGTAAAATTAATAATAAAGATACCTTTACTATTAATTTTACTTAAAGGATTGAAGTAGTAATGACAAAGGATGAAGACCTTATATATAAGCTTGTGGAGGAAATAAATGATGCAATTTATTCAATGGATAGCCACTTCATAAAGTTACATCAAAATTTAATGAGTGATGAATTATCCCCTAAACAAATAATTCTTTTAGATTTTCTTAAAAATAATAGCCAAGTGACAATTGGACAAATTGCAAGCTATATGAATATAACTTCAAGTGCTGTCGGACAATTGGTTAGTAAACTTGAAGAGCAGCAATATGTATCTAGAAGCATTAATCCTGAAAACCGACGTGAAATATTTGTAAGTCTTGATACATCAGGCATTAAGTATTTTGAAAGAGAGGAAGAAATAAAACGATTTATTACTTCGAGATATTATTCAAAGCTTGAGTTAAGTGAGATTGTGCAATTAAAAGAGATTGTTCAAAAGCTCAATCAAATTGTATTAAAGGAAGGAATTATACATGAAATAAATGATATTCATTTGAAAAGGGGAGAGGTTTGACATGGTTGCATTAAAGAGAAAGCAAAATATATGGCTAGCGTTTTTGTTAGTCGTACTTGCCAGCAATTACACGCTTTATAACACTGGTCTTGGTTTATCGATTTTACCAACTGAAACAAATGGAGTTGTTATTGGCTCGTTAATTGATTTTGTTCTTGTTATGCCTGTTTTATTTCTGCTGTATAAAGGAAAGTTTTCTATAAAACAAGCGGTTATTTTAGCAGCAACTGGTTGTATAGCAGCTCGTTTTATTATTCCAATAGAACATCTTCAGCCATTTGTTGCAGTGACTTGGGCTGGGTTTGCGATTGAAGGTTCGATTATTTTATTAGAAATATTACTAGTTGCAACGCTTGTTCGTTACATGCCGAGAATTCTAGCGGATGTACGATCAAATACTTTACCAGACCTGTTCACATTTCCACAAGCAGTTGATAAACATGCCCCAAAGCATCTTATTATTCAAATGCTTTGCACAGACTTTTTAGTACTTTACTACGGTTTTGCAAGCTGGAAGAGAAAAGAGCGTCCAGGATTAACCTTACATAAAAATTCGAGCTATATTGCTTTTCAAATTATGATAATCCATGGAATAGCCATTGAAACAATTGGGATTCATTGGTGGTTACATGAGAAATCGATGGTTCTTTCAATTCTATTACTTATTTTTAATGTATACTCTGTTGTATTTTTTATTGCAGATATGCAAGCTATTCGTTTAAACCCTGTCCATGTAACATCTGATAAGCTGTATTTGTCGTTAGGTTTGATGAAACGTGCAGAAATTAGCTTTGAACAAATTGAAGAGCTTATTGAGGATAAGGAACAATTGGAAGGAAAATTATCCAAGGATACAATTGATTTTGTAGCACGTGATTTTGGTGAGGCCTACCCACAGTTTATTTTAAAGATGAAAGAACCTGTGGAAGTGACTTTCATGCTTGGGCTTAAAAAACGTTATAACAAAGTAGCCATAAAAGCCGACCAAGCACAGGAATTTAGAAAAATGCTTCTACTAGGAATGGAAGATAATAAATAATGGCTGTTTTCGATAAGATTGTTGCTATTCAACTGCCGGCCCAGTTTACTTGAAGAAGACATTTTCATAAAAAGGGGAATCATGCTTTGGAACATAAAGATGTGATTGTTGAATATGAGACAAAGAGATTTTTCAAAAAATTTTTAAAGGGATTTTTAATATCTGGTTTGTTATTTGTTGCATTGGTTGGGTATGGCGTTTATTGGGCATTTTTTGATATGAATAGGTTACCAAAAGGAGAATATCTCACAGAAGAGACATCACCTAATGGAAAATACACGTTAAAAGCATATGTCACCAATGGGGGGGCTACAACTTCGTATTCTGTTCGTGGTGAGTTGGTATTTAATCAAAAAGGAAATAAAACTAAAAATGTTTACTGGAACTATCGTGAAAATACTGCAAAAATTTTTTGGAAAGACAATAATACAGTGGTAATAAACGGTCATACGTTAGATGTGCCAAATGATAAATTTGATTTTAGAAATCAATGATAATGGCCCTTTTCTGCAACTACCGGAGAGCTTTAGTTAAATTTTCGATTTACCACAAATATCAAAACAATCTTTGAGAAAACAACCTAAATAATAAACAACAGGTGCCAGCAAACTAAGCTGGCACCTGTTTAATTATATGAAGTTGAGTTCCGTCCGACAGTCGCTCCCAGGAAAGCGCCCATTCGGAACGGAAATCAACCCCACGTTATGGTGAGGAACCTTATTTTACAAGCGTAAAAACAACTAAAATAATAAGGGCACACAATAATGGGAGATCTACAAATCCCTTTAGCAATCGACTGCTTGCTGCCTGAATTTGTTCATTGGATACTTGAAAGATTGACCAAATTTTATGCTCTAAAATTTGCTGGATCACGGATTGCATCATTGAACGTAAAGTAAAATAAAGAATTCCGAGTACAATAATTTTCGCCCAAGACGGCACAATAATGGTTAGTGCGATACCCATTGATAAAAAACGAAGATAACCTAAGCGATACTGTTTTTGGCGAAGCATTGTTTTGCATACTAGTTCCTCTATAAAATAATCGGAACGGCGAAACATGCGCTTTGAATTTTTCCATAGTAGGCGAGGCTTTTTTAATTTCGGTACTAACTGACTTTGAAGCTCAGGAGCAATGCGGAATAAAAGACTTTGCCATTTATAAAAAGCCGCTTGATCGAGCTCCACCTGTTGATCAAAATGTTTAGTGCTATAGACAAAATGTCTATTATAATAGCTTGTGCAATAAATAAGAAGAATAAGATAAATAAGTGCAGTGATAATAACGGGCACATATAAAAAGCAAGCTGCACCGAAAATACATATAAAAATGTTACTTAATAGTTGCTGCCATTTACGAAGCTTTAATTGTAAAACTACCTTCATAAAATTAGTCGTAAATAATAGCAGTAGTAAAGTAAGTAATTCTAATACCGTTACATGATGAACGATAATAAAGATGGGTGCTAATAAAGCAAGGACAGAACCGAGTAAAATTAGGTGCTTACTTAACGTCCAATAAAGACCAGATCGTTTTAAGCGTACCATTTGTTTTCGGTTTTGGATTAAAAAAAGACGATCGGCTCGCTGCAAATAAGTACGAATAGTTTCAATTCGTGTAATAAGAAATAACAGTACAATTAACAAGACTAGCGGAATATGTACGATCCACGATGTACTTATAGTTAAGATAAAGTCTTTATAAAGGAAAAAGCCAATGACTAGAGTCGGCACAACAATGTATAAGGCAACTGTCCAATCAATAATGCTTGCTAGTAGCTTTAAATTGTGGGAGCGCTCTAATTTTCTTCGTTGCTGTATTAAATTAGTCATGGTGATTTTCCTCAAGAAGTGTGTCGAAAATATCAAGAAGAGATGCTTTGTCCTGTTTCACCGCTAAGCGTAATGATTCAAGTGTACCTTGCTGTAAAATTCGCCCATCATCAATCAAGATGAAACGATCACATATTTTTTCTGCCGTATCGAGTGCATGTGTACTCATTAAAATGGCGGCACCTTGCGCTTTTAATTCTTCTAAAATCGTTAAGAGCTTACGCATTGCCTGTGGATCAAGTCCCATAAATGGTTCATCTAAAATATAAGTAGAATGCTTGTCGAGAAATGCTAAAATAAGCATCACTTTTTGTTGCATACCTTTGGAAAATGTAGTTGGATAATCATGTAGCTTATGGTCCAAATGAAAAATTTTCAGTAATTCATTCGCACGATGTGTTAAAGAATTTTCTTTACCAGCTACACACATGTAAAAATCGATATGCTCCCACAATGTGAAATACTCATACAAAATGGGCCTTTCTGGTACGTAGCCGTAAGTTCCTATTGTCACTTGACCATCTACTATTGGTAGCACACCCATCATTGCTTGTAATGTTGTACTTTTGCCTGCCCCATTGGAACCGATTAATCCAACGAGCTCACCACTATTTACTTGAAATTGAATGTTTGAAATAATGGCTTCGTTTTCTACATAGCCACCTTTATGTATGTTAATATCTATTGTCATTCACTTCCTCTCTTTATATATTTACGAACAGAAGAGGAAAATGTTTCGAATTCTGAATTGCTACTTTAAGGTAGGAGTGGAGAGACTTTCAGAAGAATATCGTTTATTCAAAGCAGATGAGTTTACTGATTGAGGGAATTGGTGCATAAGATGAAATCGATTATTTTAATGCTTTTATCGATGGTCTAGCATTTCATGTCTTTATGAGGGAAATAGATAAAATTATGAAAGAATAGATCTTTGCAATGGCCTACCTATTTAATCTAGTTGGGCCATTGCATTTAATATGTCTTCACTAACCGCATGCCAAAATTGTTGCTGTACAGAATCGCAATACACATATAGCTCTTTATGTTGGACATGCTCATATAGTTCAGCAATCGCTTCTTTATGAAAATAGAGTCGATGATTTAGTGCCTCTCTTTCTTCCTCAATACAAAACGATTTATACATATCTGCGAGCCGTTCAAGCTTTGCTAATTTTTGTTTCGTTTCTTCGTATTGTGTTTGGTGAAATCGTCCTACTGCTGTAGTCATAGAGATCTTTGCTCGATGCTCGGTATTTAATGTTCGCAATTCTTCCTGACGAATTGCCACACGATACCAAAACTCATAGCGAATAGGTAAATCTTTTAGCTCGTATGTGAGCAAGGATTTTAAAATAAAACTAACATGCTCATAAGTATCTATAATCTTGTCTGCCTCTTTAAAAATACCAAACATACAGCCACCCCCATTTAGTTTAATACTCCGAACGAAGAGAAAAACCCTTTAAATTTCCAGTAATATACGGGAAAAGTGATGAAACTAATAAAATTCTCTCTGGATATCAATAGAAATATAGCTAAAATACAAGTTTAAATAGTTGATAAAGTCGAGGGGAAAATCAGTAGCCGTTAGCGGAATTTTACGTTACAGATAAGACCTTGGAGCACAAGCGAAGCGGGGAGGAGAAAACATCACGTCCTGTGATAACGCCTTCGTGACCAACCTCGTGTCGCTGCCGCTACGTTTGCACTACGCTTTCGCACAAAAAACATCTGTTGGCCCGACGCCCCTAGGAAAGCGCGCAGTCGGAACGGAAATCAACCCCCATGCGATGATAAAGAACCTTCAAATTAGCAAATGATTAATTAACACACTCATGAAAATATACGTTTTACCACGAGGTAAGAAACTAGTGTTTTTTATTGATGAAAAAAGTTCTTAAGTTATCACAAAATTCTCTATTTTTTACATAGAAAAGGGCTGTTTTTGATGAAATATGGAAATAGCATTTACAAAATAAAAATAAATGTGTTAACTTAAAAATTGTAAACAGTTAACTTAAAAAGAGGGGGAGGTTAACGATGCAACATTTTTGGGTTGTTGGAACGGATACAGCTGTCGGTAAAACGGTTATCACTACATTACTGATGCGACAGTTACAAAAGCATGATTTACAAGTCACGCCTTATAAGCCCGTGCAAACTGGCGAAATAAAGGAGAATGGGCATTGCTATTACTACGATACAGCAATGTATGAAAAGTATTCATTACAAAGACTAAAGCAAGAAAATTTAAATGGCTATTCGTTTAAGGAAGCTGCATCACCACATTTTGCTGCACAACTGGAGGGACAGCAAATTAATGTGGGACATTTATTACAGCAAATGCAGTTGTTACAACAAGCATACGATGTCGTGATTTGTGAGGGAGCAGGGGGGCTTTTTGTCCCGTTAGATACATATGGAGAAAATACGCTTCTTGATGTAATCGTTCAAAGTAAACTTCCCGTTGTCCTTGTCACACGAACAACTCTAGGAACGATTAACCATACATTGCTTACACTTGAGGCATTACATGCTCGTAATGTTGGGGTTCTTGGCATTGTATTTAATGGAGACACAGGTAGTCAGATGGAACAAGATAATGTGAAAACGATTCTACAACATCATGATTTGCCATATGCGACGATCCCAAAGCTTGAGGATATTGCACAGATTGTTGACTACTCTATTTCACACACATCTTTGTTTGAAAGGTTGGTCAAATATGAAACAAGCATTAACTGAATTACAGACGAGAGATTTACAGCATGTTTGGCATCCTTGCTCGCAAATGAAGGACTATGAGCAATTTCCGCCAATTGTAATTAAAAAAGGACAAGGTGTATGGCTTTACGATGAAAATAATAATCGCTATTTAGACGCCGTATCTTCCTGGTGGGTCAATTTATTTGGACATGCGAATCCGCGTATAAGTCAAGCATTAAGTGATCAGGCGTTTACATTAGAGCATACGATCTTTGCAAATTTTTCACATGAACCTGCGATAAAGGTGGCAGAAAAATTAGTCGCCTTAACACCAAACGGTTTAAATAAAGTATTTTTTGCAGATAACGGCTCGTCAGCAATAGAAGTCGCACTAAAAATGAGTTTTCAATATCATATGCAGACGGGAAAAACAACGAAAAAGCGATTTTTAGCTTTAACGGATGCTTATCACGGTGAAACACTTGGTGCCTTATCTGTTGGCGGAGTTGGGCTGTATAACGAAGTGTATCAGCCACTTTTATTGGATACCATACGCGCACAAGGACCAGATTGCTTCCGATGTCCTTTTAAGGAGAATCCTGAAAGCTGTCAAGCCCAATGTATACAGTTTGTTGAAGAGGAGCTTAGTCAGCACCATGAAGAAATTACAGCTGTTATTATTGAGCCACTCATTCAAGCAGCTGCAGGCATGAAAATGTATCCTCCACTATATTTGAAGCGATTACGGGAGCTTTGTACAAAATACGATGTGCATTTTATTGCAGATGAAATTGCAGTTGGGTTTGGACGAACAGGTACATTATTTGCCTGTGAGCAAGCGGATATTGCTCCAGATTTTATGTGCTTATCAAAAGGTTTAACGGGTGGTTATTTACCACTATCCGCAGTTTTAACGACTGATGATGTATACAACGCTTTTTATGATGATTACGGTACAATGAAAGCGTTTTTACACTCCCATAGCTATTCCGGTAATACACTTGCTTGTCGCGTAGCCCTAGAAGTTTTGACAATGTTTGAAGAGGAAAGTGTGCTCGACATGATACAAAACAAGGGTGATCGTATGCGAGAGCTAGCTAGGAAAGCATTTGAAGAGTTGCCGTTTGTTGGTGAGTATCGACAGGTAGGACTAGTTGGCGCCATTGAATTAGTCGCTAATCGTGAAACAAAGGAGCCACTACCGAGTGAGGAACGTATCGGCTATCAAATCTATAAACGTGCCTTAGCAAAAGGCTTACTGATTCGCCCTCTCGGCAATATATTATATTTCATGCCTCCATACGTCATATCTGATGATGAAATGAGTTTTATGATTGATACTACAAAAGAGACGATCATGCAATTTTTTGAGGAGTGGGAGGGAGTAAATTGTTCAAACGACAATCAACACTGTCACTTGTGATGATTGCGATGTTTGCTGCTTTAACCGCAATCGGGGCATTCATTAAAATACCGCTACCAGTAGTGCCCTTTACATTACAAATTGTTTTTGTATTTTTAGCAGGCTGTTTGCTCGGGAGTCGCAATGGATTGCAAAGTCAGCTCGTCTACATAGGCGTTGGTTTAGTTGGTTTGCCAGTTTTTACACAAGGTGGGGGCATCACCTATGTATTGCAGCCAACATTTGGCTTCCTTATCGGCTTTGCACTGGCCGCTTTTGTAATTGGTTTCATGATTGAAAGAGTGGTTACTCCAACGAAAAAGCATTTTATCGGTGCAAATATTGTTGGGCTTATTATTATTTATGCGGTAGCAGTTCCGTATTTATATGTATCTTTGAATTTTTGGTTACATATGAAAACGAGCTGGTCACATATTTTCGTAGTTGGCTTTTTAAACAGTATTGTTGCAGATTTTTGCTTAGCGATCGCTTCTGCATTTTTGGCTGAGCGACTATATAAAGTATTTAATTCAGCAAATTCTTTAAAAATTGTTAAAGTAGAGAGGGAGAATGTTTAAATGAATTGGTTACAGTTAGCAGAAGAAGTTATTGCAGGGAAAATCATTAGCAATGAGGAGGCTCTTGCCATTTTAAATAGTGATGATGATGAACTATTAAAGGTGATGGACGGTGCCTTTGCTATTCGTAAGCACTACTATGGGAAAAAAGTAAAATTAAATATGATTATGAATGCTAAGAGCGGTTATTGCCCAGAGGATTGTGGCTATTGTTCACAATCATCTAAATCAACAGCACCGATTGACAAATATCCATTCATTACGAAAGAGGAAATTTTAGCGGGGGCAAAACGAGCATTTGACAATAAAATTGGTACTTATTGCATCGTGGCAAGTGGTCGTGGGCCAACTCGAAAGGATGTCAATGTAGTAAGTGAAGCGGTTACAGAAATTAAAGAAAAGTATGGCTTAAAAGTATGTGCTTGTCTTGGCTTATTAAAAGAAGAACAGGCACAGCAATTAAAAGAGGCAGGGGTAGACCGTTACAACCATAACTTAAATACATCTGAACGACATCACTCCTATATTACTACTTCACATACGTATGAAGATCGTGTTAATACGGTTGAAATTGCGAAAAAGCATGGAATATCGCCTTGTTCAGGTGCCATTATCGGTATGAAGGAAACAAAAGAGGATGTTGTGAATATTGCACGTGCCCTTCATCAATTAGACGCGGATTCCATTCCGGTTAACTTCTTAAATGCGATTGATGGCACGAAACTAGAAGGGACGAAGGAATTAAATCCACGCTATTGTTTAAAGGTTTTAGCGTTGTTCCGTTATATTAATCCAACAAAAGAAATTCGTATTTCTGGTGGTCGTGAAGTCAATCTTGGGTCACTTCAGCCACTAGGTCTATATGCAGCAAACAGTATCTTTGTTGGGGATTACTTAACAACAGAAGGCCAAGAAGCAAACAGTGATTATCGTATGCTTGAGGATTTAGGCTTTGAAATTGAATTATCGGAAAAGCAAGAAGCAGCATTCTGTTAAATAAAAATTTATCCCGCATTAACGGGCAGTAATGAACTGCCCGTAAAAGCCCGATTGGTGAAGACTAATAATCAGTGGGGGATAAAGAAACCCTACTGATTAAAGTTTCACTTTATGAAATAAAATCTACTACTACTACTACTTAATTATCATCGAAATTAGAAAGCCGTATGTGCGTCGTGGAAAAGGCGTACATACGGCTTTTTATATTGGATTGATAAAATCGTAGAAACGCTCAGGTAGGCAAGTAAAGTGCTCGGGTTCATCTGGGAAACGCTCAGGTAGGAAGGCAAAGTGCTCGGGTTCATCGTGGCAACGCTCAGGTAGGCAAGTAAAGTGTTCGGGTTCATCGTAAAAACGCTCGGGTAGGAAGGTAAAATGCTCGGGTTACCAAGAAAACTGCCCAGGTCCGTCGAAAACCCAAGATTGGCTAATAAGAGATAGAAAGTGACGGATATATAAACGAAACAGAACTGTTTTTATGCCTTGAAAATTTCGATTTTCACAAATTGTTCAATGAAAGCGTTTTGAAATTGAACAGTTTGTGAAGGGCTTCACATAAGGCTTTATTTTTAAAAAAATCGGCGTAAAATAAGAATCAAGCAAGGAATTGTTATAAAACAGTTTGAAAAAGTATCACGGTTTTAAGTGGTTGTTATATTACAAAAACAAATTAGGAGGGAGAATTTAATTATGTGGGTTATTACAGTATTTGATAAAAAGGATGTTCGAATTTTTGAGTATACAAACAAGGATGAGGCAACTCAAGCTTTAGCTAAATTCAAGAAAAATGCAGTTTTAACGTATACAAAATAATTTCAGAATTGAGAGAAGCACCCCTTTTCGACGCTATAGCGTACGATGAGGGGTGCTTGTTATTTTATACGAATTATCAAGCTAATGAACGAGAATTGAAATCGCACTATACACTAATAAAAGAGCCATCACTATATTAAACGAAAGACGATACTGTAGTAGAATTTTTTGAAAAACTGAAGCAAATAAGGCCCAACTGAATATGCTCATACGGTTTTCTATTCTCTTTATCTCGCATTTACGGGCAGTAATGTATCTGTACCGAAAGCGAAGCGTCAGGTACAAGACTGCCACTTCAAAAACTAGCGAAGGCATTAAGTGGGAGATTAATTGCCCGTAAAAGCCTGATTAGTGAAGACTAAAAAAAGTGGGGGATGAAAAACCCCCCACTGATTAAATTTTCAACTTTATAAAATGCTAGCTAAGCGTTTAATACCTTCTCGGATGACTTCAGGTGTTGCATTCGTATAATTTAGGCGCATTGTATTAACACCAGTTTTTGATGTGTAGAATGGGTCGCCAGGTACGAAGGCAACTTTTTGGTCCATCGCTTTTTGGAAGATATCTAGTGCCGAAGCGCCATTGTTCATTGTAGCCCAAATGAACATTCCGCCTTCTGGTCGTGTGTAGTCCACATGTGCGGGGAAAAACTCCTCCATCGCACTGAGCATGGCATCTGCTTGATTTTTATATAACGCGATTATTTTCTGAACGTGCTCCATATAATCATTGTTTGCTAGATAATCATAAATGACATATTGAGAGAAAATATTTGTGTGTAGGTCAGTTGCTTGCTTCGCTGTTTCGATATGCTGCAATAATTCTTTATTCTTTGTAATGATAAAGCCAAGACGCATTCCCGGAGTGACCGTTTTAGAGAATGAACCTAGTAAAATACTATTTTCTAATTTACCAGCTCCGATGTATGGTAGTGGCTCACCTTGGAAGCGTAATTCTCCATAGGGATCATCCTCAATTAACGCTACATCATATTTCGCCATGATTTCGCAAATTTGCTGACGTTTTTCTTTAGAATACGTAAGACCTGTTGGGTTTTGGAAATTTGGAACGGTATACACGAATTTTACATTTGGTTGTTGTAGTGCATTCTCTAACTCTTCTAAGTTCAATCCATCATTCTCAAGTGTTACACCATAGAAAGTTGGCTCACTTAATGTGAAGGCTTGAATGGCACCTAAGTAACCAGGCTCCTCGATGACAATACCATCACCTTTGTTAATAAGTACTTTCCCGATTAATTCAAGAGCCTGCTGTGATCCTGTTGTAATAAATACATCATCAGCATGTACATCTAGTCCGTGTACACGTTGATATTTGGCAGCAATGTACTCACGTAAAGGCGCGTACCCTTGTGTAGAAGAGTATTGGAATAGACGACTACCATTTTCCGTAATGGCATGGTTCGCAGATGCCTTTAACGCTTCGATTGGGAAAGAGATTGGGTTTGGAAGCCCCCCTGCAAAAGAAATGACATCCTCAGATTCAGTTACTTTCAAAATATTTCGGATGAATGAGGACGGTGTATTTAATATCTTTTCTGAAAATTGCATAATTTTTCATTCCTTTTTTCTGATTTTTTAAAAATTATATCATTGCCATCATATGCATACAATATTATCATTGTATGCAAGACAATTAAATATTGTATGCAAAAAATTAGAGAGAAGGAGCTTAGCTTAGAATATGCCAGTTAATTCGTTTGAAGAATATCCAATGAGCTGGAAGCCGGATATTAGCAAAAGTCCGGCTCCATTATATATAGCAATAGCAGAACAGCTGGAACAAGATATCAAGGATGGAAAATTATCGCCAGGCACCAAGCTACCTCCTCAGCGTGAGTTAGCTGATTTTTTAGATGTTAATTTAAGCACGATCACAAGAGCTTTTAAACTTTGTGGCCAGAAAGGGCTAATTTATGCTTCTATCGGTAATGGAACATTCGTTTCATCAGATGCAGCGACAAATAAAATGTTATTACCAACAAATAAATCTTCTCAGATGATCGAAATGGGACCAGTATTGCCAGAAAATCATGCTAATGAGGATATTACACGTTATATGAAAAAGATGATGAATGACCCTAATTTTAGCAAATTGTTTCAGTACGGACGACCTGAAGGAAATGCGTGGCAAACGGAGGCAGCAATGAAGCTTTTGGAAAAGGTCAATTTTCCAACGGATCAACCTGTATTGCTCGGAGCGGGGGGACAAAATGCCATTGTTGGAACGTTAGTTGCTTTGTTTCAACCAGGAGATCGAATCGGTACAGATCCCATTACATATGCAGGTATAAAAACAGCTGCAAATATGCTTGGTATTCAACTGGTAGCGATCCAACAAAGCAACGGTGAAATGTCAAGAGAGGGGCTATTATATGCTTGTAAAAATGAGCATATAAAAGGTCTTTATGTTATTCCTGATTTTCATAATCCAACTACCCATACAATGTCGATAGAAACAAGAAAAATGATTGCGGAGGTGGCAAGGCAGAAAGGTTTAATCGTCATTGAGGATGCAATTTATAGTTTTCTAAAGGAGAAGCCACTTGCACCAATAGCGTCCTATGCTCCTGAAAAGGTTATTTATATTGCCAGTGTATCAAAAACCATCTCACCAGGCTTACGACTATCTTATATCGTTACACCGCCAGCGCTGCGAAAAAAAATAATGGAAACACTGTATAATATAAATATTTCAGTGTCTCTAATGATGGTGGAGCTTACAGCAAAGATGATTCATGATGGCGTTGCACAAACAATTTTAGAGAAGCACCGGTTGTATGCAAAGCAACAAAATGCCCTTGTCAATCAATATTTAGGAGATTATAACATTTTAGGAGAAGAAGAATGCATTTTCAGATGGCTCATACTCCCCGAAAAATTCACTAGTGTTCAGTTTGAATTGCTAGCATCAAAAGCAGGTGTGCAAGTGTATGCAGCTGAACGTTTTGCAGTTGGGAATGCGAAGCCGGTAAATGCAGTTCGTATAGCAATCACTGCACCTGAAAATCAGCTTGAACAAGCACTCATCATTTTGAAGGATTTACTTGAAAGTGATGGTGATTATACATTTGTTGATTAAAGTAAGTAAGGATACACCTTCAAAGGGAGGTGTATTTTTTGTGTACTTTTAGAACTGGGGAGTGATAGAAATCAAGAAAATATAAAAATGAGAAATTACTCATTAATCTTTAATCAACTTCTTATAAAAGATTCGTTATCTTTTCATTACGATCTGTTAAAGTGAAGGCTATAAATACATGATTTCCACATAATTATTCAGTGGTATTTGTTAAGCATGTAACAGTAGTCATGGAATTGTTTAAGTGTATATATGACTAGTTGATATGAATAATAAGGAGATGGATTATATGATTAAAAATTCATTTTTTTCTGAAGAAACAGCAGCACCTCCATTACAACAAATATTGAGTAAAGTTCCAGAAGTCACAATCTTCTTCTGGATCATCAAGATTATGGCAACTACGGTAGGTGAGACGGCTGCAGATTTCCTGAATTTTAACTTACACTGGGGTTTGTCCAATACGACCTTTCTAATGAGCGGACTCTTGATTATTAGTTTGTTCATCCAGTTCAAATCGAAAAAGTACGTGCCGTGGATCTATTGGCTCGTGGTCGTGCTAATTAGTATTGTCGGAACATTAATTACAGACAACCTCGTAGACAATTTCGGGGTCGCTCTAGAGACGACTACTATTTTCTTTTCTATTGCGTTATTCGTGACATTTGTAGTTTGGTATATGAGTGAAAAAACATTGTCTATTCATTCCATCTATACGAGCAAGCGTGAAGCTTTCTACTGGTTAACCATTCTATTTACCTTTGCTTTGGGTACAGCAGCAGGTGATCTTATTTCAGAGGGTATGGACTTAGGGTACTGGAAGTCGGGTCTTATATTCGCTGGCTTGATTGTTGCAGTTATGATTGCCCATTACGGTTTCAAGTTGAATGCCGTATTGGCTTTCTGGATTGCTTACATTCTAACACGTCCACTTGGAGCATCTTTCGGTGACTACTTGTCACAGTCTCGTGCAGATGGTGGTCTTGGTCTAGGTACTGTCGGAACAAGCGCAATCTTTCTAATAATCATTTTAAGTTTGATCATTTATCTAACCAAAACAAATAGAGATAAAATCTTACTTGTAGAAAATAGTCCATCGAATAATTAATAAATACCGATATGGATGAATTTCTAGAATAATATAACCAAAAAGCTGAGAGTTTTCATTAAATTGAATACGCTCAGCTTTTTTATTTTTTATGAACCAAAAATATAGAAAGTCAAAAATAAAATTTGATAGTTTTAGGATATGATCATTTCCGACAGAAGACGCTCGATTCAAAGAGGCCACAGCTAATAGTAATGTGGGGGAATGTCGGTTGGCGATAGCCAAAAACTATTACAATGTGATAAAATAGAAACAAATGTTCTTGTGTTGAGGTGGGATCAATGTTAGTCAATATAGCATACAAATTTTGCATCTATCCAAACCAACTATATTAAATAAAAGCTGGTCTAGACTTGGGTAACGGGGAAATTTAGAAAAAGGTAAAGAATATTTTAGTGTGGCGTGTATTTCTTCCACGTTAAAAATTTGCAGAAGTGCATCAAGGATAAAAATCTAAAGCTCGCTGAAGAAGTTACAAGATTGCATACATGTTATGATGAAGGAAATATAGAAGGACTGCTAACAATTCTGAAGAAACTTTGGTTAGTAAAATGAGGTGATAAAATATGCATAAAGGAAGAATAGTTTTACATATTGACCTTAATTGCTTTTATGCCTCTGTCGAACAAATTTACGATTCCTCATTAAAAGGGAAACCAATAGCAATAGCTGGTGATCCTAAAGAGCGTAGAGGGATTATTATTACGTGTAGCTACGAAGCAAGAGCAAGTGGTGTTTATACAACTATGAATGTCGGGGAGGCACGACGGAAGTGTCCTGAGCTAATTGTATTACCGCCTAATTTTGAACGATATAGAGCGGCATCCAAGTCATTTTTTAATTTGTTAAAAGAGTATAGCGAAATTCTCCAACCAGTTTCAATCGATGAAGGCTATTTGCAACTTCCTATAGTGGAAGGCCAAAATGTCTTGCAACACGTACAAAATATGCAAGATAGAATTTGGAACGAACTGCAACTCCCTTGTTCAATTGGCATTGCACCGAATAAATTTTTGGCGAAAATGGCAAGTGATATGAAAAAGCCAATGGGTATTACCGTACTCAGGAAGCGCGATGTTTCAACCATATTGTGGCCGATGAATGTCATTGAGATGCATGGGGTTGGCGAAAGCACAGCAGAGAAATTGCAGAAGTTAGGTATCCAAACAATTGGAGAACTAGCTAAAGCTGATGAATATGTATTAAAGCAAAACTTCGGCATTAATGGTCAACGTATGAAGCAAAAGGCAAATGGTGAAGATGATAGGCCTGTCGATCCAGAAGCAATATACGATACGAAAAGTGTAGGGAATTCAACAACACTTTCTCATGATACGACAGATAGAGATGAACTATATAAAGTAATCGCAACACTTTCTGAAAAGGTAGCGGAAAGATTAAAGGCTAAGAAACTTGCCGGGGTAACTGTAAGTATCATGATTCGTTCAGCTGACTGGGAAACATGTACACGAAGTAAGTCTATCAATAACGCGATTCATACTAAGGAGGATATCGTTGAGCAAGCGTGGTATTTATTTAACAAGCATTGGGATGAAGAGCCAGTGCGATTACTGGGTGTTACCGTATCGAATGTCAGTGATATTAAAGAAACGACACAGCAGCTAACGTTATTTAACTTTGAAGAACATATAAAAGATGAACCGATCATTAAACTTGTTGATCAAATCGAGCAAAAGTTTGGAAAAGGAACAATTTTGCGGGGTTCAGATATTGCTAAACCAGTTGGGAAATATCAAGCGAATACGAGTTTTAGTAAGGACTTTTGGGACGAACATAAGTAAAAAGAAATATTAAAGAATCTAGAAACAATATCCGTTCATACAGAAAAACCGTCATTTCGATCAAACTTTTTTCGAAATAACGGTTTTCTATTTGTATTTAGATTGAAAGCTTCTTATTGAACTTATCAAGTAAAAATTTTATATGTTCGTAAAATATTCATTTTCCTTTTGCTCATAGATATCGCGGCGATCTTTGATTTTTTGTAATACACTGTCTAGAACATTCCGTTCAGACAGAGTTTGATAAAGGGCATTTTGTACCTCTGCGGCTTCCTTGTTTTCTTCTTGGCTACTTAGAAATTCACTGTATGTTTCCATATATTCATGATAATCAATATTAGAAAGTGTCTTAGCAGCAATTTGGTTGTGTTTAGTTAACGCAGAAGTAAACTGTTTACGTGCCTCATCTGGTTGGGCTGGTATTATTTTGATTTTACCTTTTGTATCTGAGTCACCTGTGAAGTCAAGGAATTGATAATCGAACGCCAATGGTTTAGCAAGAGCGATATGAGCGTGAAGAGCAACAGCATGGTCACTAAGTTTTTCGGTTACCTCACGAAGGATATCGTTCCCTTTTTCAAGATAACGACTGCCATCGAGGGCAAGAACACGGCCGACTTCTTCAGAGAAAAAGTCTTGAGCAAGGAATTCCTGATCGTATCCGGTAGGTGGTAAAACTCGAAGTCTTAAGTTATTTGATACGATGTTATGGCCGTTTATTTGCATAGCTACTTGAATGTTATAAAATCCTGGGTCATCAATTAACCAGCCATTTTTCCCAACAGAAGCGAAAATGGTTTCGTACAGTGATTCACCAGGCATCATTACTTTGTTCTCTATGTTCCATAAATACTGAACATGAGGTAGTAACCGACGTCCTTGTTTTCCATCTTTTTTAACCATTACAGACATTCCGTATAAATCGGACAATAAATGTTTATTGATGGACTGAGGTTGATTCGAAGTATTCGTTAGTTTGATTTCAATAACTGTCGGTTCTAACCATTGGAATATTGGTGATTTACGGTTAACCCTCAATTCAAGATTAAAAGAAGGGTGAATAGAAATGATTGGATGCTCAAAACCATGATCTACAGCCCAGTCAGCATTACCCATTTGTACGAAACGCTCAGGTGCGTGTCGCATAAACAACAGTTCTTGATCACTAAAACGATACTCAAAGTTTTTAAAGAACTCCTTGCCACCTGCTTTACTATCAAAATTGTAAGGATAATTCATAAAGCTTAGAGCCTTTGGTTCTGGGGTAAGAGGGCGCTCCAACGGTTCCCAAGGATGACCTAGGTGTTTTTGCCAAGAGTGCAGGAGATTGAAAGCATGTCCCATCTCATGGCAAGCACACCAAAAACGATAGCGCTGTACCCAAGCTTCTGGGGAGGGGTCACCTTTAGGTGGATCTGAAATAAATGAATTATTAAAAATTGCTGTCCCTTGACGATGATTCGGACCTATGCTATCAAACATAATACCGCCCAGACCATGGCCTTCTTCAGCTTCCGAATTTGCAAAAAATGTCCACATGGACCATTGGGGCTTATTATCAAAGTGTGACCAATATACTTGCATGGCATCATGCATCTCTTGAGTGTTCCACTTTTTATCAGTCCCTGTATAGTCTTTAGAAACAATATTATTACCGTCTGATATTTTTACATCAAACCCAGTTCGTTTAAAAACCTCTGCGATTGATAGAGTTTCATCCGGCAAAGATGTTGGCATGTCTGGATGGGCGTGTGTTTGGTAGGTTGTGACTGGCGTTGTACCTTCTTCAGCATCGAATTCAAATTCCACAGGGTGGAAGTAAGGAGATTGAAAATGGAACGTGCTAGTTCTGTCTGTCTCCCCTCCGATAAGAAACTCGACTTCCGCAGTATGCAGTTCAGGTAATGAACCGCGTGTTACCTGTATTTTTACATTTGTATAAGGAAATGATTGTATGTCATCTAGATATTTGTTTCGAATATTGCCTGTCCAAGTATTTGGACCATTCGCTGTTAACTTGGCAATCCAATGAATAGTAGAAGACAGGTTTGAAATAACAGTTCCGCTTGCTACCATTTGTGAGTAGTATCCATCTACGTCAAGGCGAAGTTCCTCGCTTATTTGCTGTTCGCTCGATACATATAAACCACTAATTGGTGAGAGGGGAAATTCTCCTAAACTGGAAGGGTTAATGGCTTTTACTAATTCTTTTGCTTCGTTCGTTTTGTTTTGATCCATCTTTATTACCTCCATGTCTATTAATATTTGTCTTTCTTCCTCAATCCCAAGAGCCACAGTGTTTCATTAAAAATACAAAAAGTTTTTCAAGTATTATATATGCAGCAGAAACTATAAATATGACACTATAAATAGTAAAATAATCAGGTGTGTTGATTAACCATTTTTATACATCCAAAGAGGCTGATTTCCGCTACGGGCTACTCGCTTTGTTGCTGA
>NZ_LITM01000006.1:177678-180117 GCF_001275675.1 Lysinibacillus sp. FJAT-14745
TTTCCCGCGGGAGTCGAGTAGCCCTACGCTACAATCAGTTAAAATGGAAATATATTGGCAAAGTGGTAACGAAAAAACCCTTTTATCGCTCAATAATAAACTTATTTTTTCCTAATCAACACGCCTGTAAAATAATTATAGTAAGTGAAATGTGAGAATAATCTAATTATTTCCCGAGAAATACAAGAATGAAGAAAGAAGGTGTGGTAATGCATTTTAAGGAGTACGGTGATCTACATAAGCCACTCTTATTATTAATTCATGGAGGTGGTGTTGGAGGGTGGATGTGGGATAAACAAGTCCAATACTTTTAAAGCAGCTGCTCCTTGTGATCGTTTCGTTGTATATAAACTAGACCGAATTGCTCGCAGCACAAAGGAGCTTTATCAATTAACAGACGAAATGGTAAAGCGACAGGTTGATTTCGTTAGTATTCGTGATAGCTTCGACACTACTACACCGACTGGACGCGCCATGTTTGGGATGCTTGCCGTATTCGCCGAAATTGAACGCGATATTATCCAGCAGCGTACAAAAGCTGGGCTTGAGGCTGCCCGTAAACGTGGCAGAATCGGGGGACGCCCTGCCATAGATACCTATACGAAGCGTCGGATTGTGAAGTTGTTTGAAAGTGGAGAAAGTGCCATGGATATTGCAAAAGAGTATGGAATTGGACGTAGCACGATTTATAAAATCTTGAATGAGAACAAAAAGGATGCAATCCTAAAGTGAAGGACCTTTTCTATAATTGCGGTACGCTTTGTGCGAAACAATTTTTTTGTTCGAAATCTAACCACAATTCAAGTGGATATGATTGCCTAGCTCTAAATTTTTCCACTGGCACCTAATGAATTTTTTCACTCAAACTGTAAACGCTAATGACAAAGATTGAACAAAACCTGTGGGAATCGTGTAGTGATCTAACTATCACCTGATGCGTAAAAACTGATATAATAGATATACCAATAAAGTGAGGGGTGTTATTTATGAAAGAAAATTCACGCCTAGAACGTAAAAAGCAAGTGCAATTCGCAGTTGGTATGGCTGCCATTGACGGTGGAAAACCGAGTGCATTTACACAAAACCTCTTAAACCAATATGAAAATGGTCAAGTATCATCCAGCCAATTGAAACAAGCGATTGTTGAAAAATATACAAGGGCTTCACAGTAATTTATGGACCCATATATTTATCCTAATACAAATACCTTAATCAACAAATTAAATATTCGAGATAAACAACAATTAATTGACGTTGAAGCACAGCTGTTAATCGCGGAGATTGTAGATATTTCTTCTATCACCCATGAGATTGACTTTCAAAAATATGAAAGTCTTCAAATGATTCATCACTTTCTTTTTCATGAGCTATATTCATGGGCAGGGGAATTTCGCACAGTCAATATTTTTAAAAGTGAACATGTTTTAAATGGATTATCTGTTGCTTATAGCGATAAAGATCACATTGTATCTGATTTGAAAACTGTTTTCAGTTGGTCTAAATCTAAGCAATGGAAATATTCTAATCCTCGTCTTGTAGAGGACTTTTCTACATTTATGACAAAACTTTGGCGTGTTCATCCTTACCGAGAAGGAAATACACGAGCGGTTTCGATTTTTATGAAGCTTTTTGCTGAAGCAAATAGGCTAGACTTCAATGCTCAATTGCTCTCACAACATGTAGGATATTTACGAAATGCACTAGTTCTTGCCGCAGTAGAAGAAGCTCCGGAACCACAATATTTATTGAATATGATGACAGATGCACTAGATGTAGTTGATTTCAATAAATTCAAGCCTGACGATGAAGCGTCTAGTAATTATCAAGTAATTGGGCAATATGATGTTTCCAAGTATGAAGAAAAACCCTTTGAAACGGATTTTGATAAGGAATAATTTTATTTACCGATTAAGTAGGTTCTGGTTATTTAATACACTAAAAAGGATGGTGATTTGTAATTGAATCATCATCCTTTTCGTGATATGGCCTGCTTACGAATGATAAGAACTTATCAAACTGGGTGATCCGTTCAGCTGAAGATTGGCTTCTACCGGTTTATGAACAGATGAAGCAGACATTAACAGCAAAATCTGTTCTACATGTGGATGAAACCTATGCGCAAATAATCAAACGTTCAGCCATTATTTACATTCATTGCAGGCTAAAACGGAACCAATTGAAAGCAATGAATAATACTTCTATATCAACAAACTAGGACTTTACTTCTATGTCAAGAGCTGTAGATGAATGCGGATTTAAGCTCCTTTTCAGCGAGTGTCAAAACACTCGCTGAAATAGAGGAAGCTCAGGCTAAGAACTTAACATTGTGCTGTGGTTGTTGGATCTTCGCTTTTGCACAGAAAAAACATGTTGCTGTCGCTTCGTTGGCACTACGCTTTCGCACAGACAAAACATGTTGCTGTCGCTTCGTTGGCACTA
>NZ_LITM01000006.1:180381-229789 GCF_001275675.1 Lysinibacillus sp. FJAT-14745
TCGCTTCGTTGGCACTACGCTTTCGCACAGACAAAACATGTTGCTGTCGCTTCGTTGGCACTACGCTTTCGCACAGATAACATTTGTTGCTGCCGCTACGCTTTCCTGAAAAAGACATTTATTAGTCTAAAGCCCCAGGCGGAATAGAAACAGAAATAGAAGTAAATTACTAATTTTTAGGGAAATTCTCGATTCATTATTCATCTTCCTAAAAGTTGGTAGTATAATTGTAGAATCATACATTCATAAAGGGGAGAAATTAATGACAGCTCAACAACAAGCAGCAATGCAATCCATGATTGATTGGCTAGCAGATGAACACGAACTTGGGCAAGAACCAAAGAAAATAGAAATTGCAGCAGAATTTGATTTACATGATATGCACTACTATATTTTCAAGTATAAAAAAACAATGCTTGGAAAATGGCTCCTTGGTGTATGCGGAGGCTATGAGGACCCGTCTGACACCGAGCATTGTGGCCATATATTTAGCGAGATGCAACCCTATGACCCTGCGACTGCAGAGCAAGAAGCTGTAAAGATGGTAGAATTAATCCGAGAATACTGGATGCAGCAGGCTGCAGCATATGAAGCTAGCCAATCCATGGAGGACGAGACGGAAACGCAAGACAGTGGATCTGGTATTTTTAATGGGTTCGTTCTGCTTAACTCTGCAGAATGTGATATTGATCAGATAAAAGCCAACCTTTTGAGTGATTGGGACATCTCTTGCTCATCGGCAGAGGATGAGGAAAACGACGAAGAAACAGAGGAAGGAACGTTGGTCTTTGAAGTGGATGACTGCATGTTAGCGGTTAGTTTTGTCGAGGCTCCCGTACCAGATGGTGAGGCTGAGTATTATGCACAGGGCAACTACATGTGGAAGGAAGCGGTGGAGGTGACTCAAACGCATGTAGCTCAAATCATACTGGCTGCATTTACTCGCTCCGGCTCCCCACTGGACAGTGGCAGGCTATACACGAAGCTGGCGGCCAGTTGTTTAAAGCTTCCTAACGCTATAGGGATCTATACATCTGGTACCGTATTCCAGCCTGAACTTTTTCAGGATATGGCTGAAATCATGAAAAATGATGACATGTTGCCTTTACTAAATCTTGTTTATTTCGGCCTGGTCGGAACGGAAAAAGGGGTAGATGGATATACCTATGGGTTAAAAGCCTTTAGTAAGGATGAAATTGAAATTCTGGACAGTCAAGCAACTCCTGCCGAGCTACGTGACTTTTTGATTACAATTTCCGGATATATTGTAGAAGAGAACGTCACTTTAAGGGATGGAGAAACGATCGGCTTCTCAGCAGAGCAAAAGCTGCCAATTTCCCGTTCCGAGGGAGTTTATGTCGATGGGGATACTCTTAAAATCAAATACTAATCTTATTCCAAAAAGGCGCCGTAAAGCTGAACTGCCTCCCAAAATAATAACATGCCCATTGAAATTGGTGTAATTTTCAATGGGCATATATTTTTATTGTCTTTCTTAGAAGCCCTCGTTATGTGAAGGGATAGGAGTGAAGACAGGGCAACTCCTTGGAGATAAGAGAACCAGTAGGGTAGGGGTGCCTTCTTTTAAAGGACTAATGTTCTTTTTTTAATATAAGTTGCTAGACGGGCTCCACCTGTGTTGAATGTATATAGAAAACACTAATGCATAATAAAAAAATCCCCTAGATTTTCATCATCTAGGGGATAATCCTTTTACACTATATTCAACTGAAAATTCTATTTTTCTACTAAGTTCATTTTTTCAGTCAAAAGGTATATCCTACTTTATTTCAAGTGTATACGGTTGAGTACTAGCTTTGCCGTAATATTCACTTACTTCAATATAGTATGTTCCTTTATCCAGTTCGACTGTTCCTACTTCATCATCACCAGCACCGTAAAGATCTAAAGTTTCTACTGTTTTTCCTGATGCATCAATAATACGGATGACGCCATCTAGTGCTTTTTCTGTTTTAAGAGAGAATAACACATCGCGTTTGCTGTCGTTTTTAAATTCAAAATAGTCTTTATCACCAAATGGAACACCTGCATTTAGATTTTGAGTAGCTACCCATTTATCGTCTTTTTTCGTAAGTACAGTTGGCTTTGTCGGAATACCGTTAACTAACTTGGAATCTGCATCTTCATCTGCATTTTTGTGATCAAACAACGTTAAAGTATATGGTTGGATTGATACTTGTCCAATATTGCTTCCGTTAAGAACAATAAAATATCCGTGATCTTTTTTTGCTTTAAAAGAAGTATTTACATCAGTAGTCCCTCCAAGACCGAGTAGCATTTGAATGAGATCTTCACCTTGTCCAAATGGAATTTCTGTTGCCAATTCTTCTGGATCAATATCCATATTACCATTAGTATCTTCAATAATGGAGCCTGAAAACTTTAATTCTTTTTGAAGTTCTTTAGGTAATTGATCTAGCTGTTCTTTTGTAAATGGTTCAGAAGAAACAAGAAGACTCATGACTTCATCTTTGCCCTTTTGTTTATAGTAGTAGAAATCAGTATCATCTTGATAAATGAGATGATCTTTATAAGCGATACCAGGTTTAATCGTTTTTGCAGCTATTGGTGTGTTATGATTTCTACTATCGTCTTCTGGAATTGCTGCCATTTTACTAGTTTTAAGTGTATATGGTTCAGCAGAACGGTCGCCAAGATTCATTACTTTTACAACATAGGTTTTGTCCTTTTTCAATGCAATTGTCTTAGCATCGTTTGGATCACTTGTTGATCCAAAAAGTAGACTCAGGAACCCCATATCATTACTTAATGAAGAAACTGGGATTAATCCATTTGTTTCCTCATCATATTCAAATATAGTACCAGCTGGTTTCTGGTTTATGCCTTTTTGAATTTGGAAACCATATATGGCATCTTCTTTAGCTGTAAATGTGAAGTAATCTTCATCATCTTCAGTTTGGAAGTATGCTTTTTGATCTTGACCAATATCAAAACGAATCGCTTGATCCATGATTTGGCCAACGTCTTCAGGTTGTCCCATAGCATCTGGGTTCATGAACATATTCATAAAATCATTTCGTTGATTACGTTTTTTTGTTTTATATTCAGTTAAAGGTAAAATATCCTTTTGTTTGTTGTTTTCTAGCATTCCTGCATTTAATGGAAGACCGTCTTCGTCTTTAGGAAGGGTAACGACTTCACCTTTTAATGTGTAAGGAATGATTGATTCACTAACAGTTTGTTCAGTATCAATACCGCCGCTAAAGAACATAGCAAGTGAAAAATTGATACGGTTTTTATTAGATACGTTTATTACATACTCTTCACCTGGCATAGCATCGACAACCAAGCTTACTCCATCGCCTTTATCCATACCATAAGATGCTCGGATTGGAAAGGCCTCATGTAAACCTTCAGCATTGTCTTCCTCTGTTGGTACATTCACTAAGTCTTCTTTTCGATAAAGCTCCATGGATGCTGTAACACCTGGAATACCAGATAGATCAAATTTCAATGTCGTTGGTTCATTCACTGAAAATGTAAAATAATCTTGGTCACCTAGGTGATCTTCAGAAAGTAGGGTATAGTTTTTCCCAGCTGTACTGAATGGGAATTTTTCGATTTTATCCATATGTTCCATATCTAATGCATCAATTGGTAATTTTTTAGTCGTTTGAGCTGTAAAAATGTAGTTAGATTCGCCCTTTGAGCTATAGCTACCATTATGATCTTTAACTCCAATCAGAAGGGTACCCTTTTGATCTGCTTCATATAGGTATCCTTCTTGCTTGCCTATGCGAACATCATTGACATTAATTGGTTTTACTTCTTCGTTGTGACCTTCAGGGTAGAAGTATAAATCAAATGCATAATCGTATTTGTTTGCACCTTTTAATGTCAGTTGAGCATATTCATTTGCGTCTAAATCAACCTTGTACCATTTCTTTTCGTCAGGTAACTTGAATTCACCTTTTTCAGTATTTAATGTATCTTTTTTCAGGACTTTTGCGTTTTTTAGACGCTCTTCTTTTGTTTCTGCATACTGTTTAGGTAGGTTTTTAATATTAAACTGTAATGCTTTCACAGGATCTACAAGGCCATGTCCATATGTAAGATCATAGCCCTTGTCACCTAAATCTTTTGCTGACATTTCGAGAATAGCTTCTATTTCATAAGGCTTTAAATCTGGATATTTTGATTTTAATAGGGATGCCACACCTGCAACTACAGGAGAGGCCATCGATGTTCCATTAAATTTTACAAAGGATGATCCTTTTTTCTCATCATGAACTGTACTGTAAATTTCTTCACCAGGCGCTACTAGGTCAACTGATGGACCATAATTTGAATAGCTTGATAGTTTGTTTCGATCATTCGTAGAACCAACACTTATAACGCCTTCGTAAGAAGCAGGGAAGGCGTAATTATCTGTCGATTCATTGCCGGCAGCAGCTACTATGGTAACTCCTTTATCAATCGCTTTCTGAACGGCTTCCCGCATTAATGGGTTATCACCATAGCCACCAAGGCTCATATTGATAACATCAGCGCCTTGCTCGATAGCGTAAAGGATTCCTTGTGCAATGGCGAAATCACTAGCACCATCTTTTCCGTTGAATACATCAATTGGAAGAATCTTGGCATTTGGATTAATCCCATGTCCTCCAATACCATTATCTTTTGCAGCTCCAACAATTCCTGCTACATGTGTTCCATGCTCATTAGGATAAGAAGTATTGGCAGGTGCTGCTGCATTATATGGTGGAAGCACTTGAGATTTTAAATCTGGATGTTTAAAATCCACACCACCATCGATAACTGCTACTTTTACCTCTTTGTTACCTGCTAATTCTAGTGCTTTATCAATTTGAAGAAGATTCAAATGATACATATCCTGTTTCTTTGGATCTACTTTAGTGCCAAAGGAATGATACACGTAGCTTGGGGATACACTTTTAACCCCTTTTTGCTGGGCATAATATGCAACTGCCTTTTCTAGATTTGTTCCTTTGTTAAGTTGGATTACATCGTAACCTAATGAAGGAATAGAGCGGATCACTTTTGAGCCAATTTTTTTGTGCACATTTTTATCAAGACCTGAATGTTTGACAATAATAGTATCCTGACTAATCCAGTCATTTTGATTCTTGACTGTTTGTTCCTTATTGCTAGCTAGTTTCACTAACTCTTGGTTCTTTGCTGTTTTTTGTGGCGCTTCAGCAAAGGCAGAAGTAGCAGGAACCATTAGTGCAGCAGATGCTACTAAAGCGATTGATTTTTTTGACCAGTTTTTCAACTGTTTCCCTCCTTGAGTGTTCCAAATATTTGTGACATCTATACTAATACGAATGAGTGATAGAAAAGTTTCGTAAATACATATATATTTTTACAAAAGTACCATTCTATATTTTACCATATTTGCCCCGTTTTAAAAATATGTAAAAGGGAGGTCAGGTCGAATATCCTCCCAAGACCAAAAAAGAGTCCATTTCCTTAATAAAGGGTACACTTCTACTCTATTTGTGAGATTGGAGTAGGAGCGTGGATTCAATCATAATTGAATAGTACCAACTTTGGTCAAATTGTCTTAAAGTAGCTCAATAAGTTTGTGTAAATCTTCCTTTGAACGAGGCATTTTGATGTTTTTCTCAAATAATTTTTTGTTTTGTAAGGCAATGGCCATTTCAAAGACCCATGGGCGTTCAAGATGGGCTCTTTCAAGCATATCCTCTTGAAAGAACATTTCAACTGGATCCCCATTATAAATAATTCTCCCAGCTTCCATCACGATTATTTGATCTGCCCATTCATAGGCTAATGGAATATCATGCGTAGCCAGTAAAATTGTTCGTTCACCGTTCTCTAACGTAGCTAAATACTGTAAAACTTGTGCACTATAATAATTATCTAGCCCAGCTGTCGGTTCATCTAATAATAAAATGGAAGGTTCCATTGCAAGTACTCCTGCCATTGCGACACGTTTTTTCTGTCCAACACTTAAAAAATGTATCGGTTTATCTAGCAAAGCTTCGACTTCGGTTTGAACGACAGCCCACGCAATTTTCTCTTCCACTTTTTCAGTTGACCAGCCAAGATTCAGAGGTCCAAATGCAATATCTTGCTTAACTGTGCCAGAAAAAAGCTGGTTGTCTGCATCCTGAAAAACAATGCCAACCTGTTGACGCAATTCTTTTAATGCTTTTCTACTATAGTTAAGTTCTTCTCCACAAAAGGATATACTTCCAGCAGTAGGCTTCAAAATACCATTTAAATGCTGGAATAACGTTGATTTTCCAGCTCCGTTATGTCCAAGTAAAGCGATTTTTTTTCCCTTTGGAATTTGAAGTGTAATATCGGTTAAGGCATGAGTTCCATCTGCATAAGCGTAGGATAAATGTGTTAAATCAAAGTATAAATCTGTCATCAGAAAAAACCTCCATAAATGATGAGGAGTATAAAAATAGCAGCAATACCAACCCAATTTTTCGTGTTATAGATAACATCATCTTGCCAATAGACAGTTTCGCCACCACGCGCTTCCATCGCATTGTTTAGCTCACGACTGCGTTGGAACATCTCGACAAATAAAGCTGCAATCAGCATTGATACCGAGCGAAGCCACTGCATAGGGGAGCTATATCCTAAACGAGCCTGCTGGGCAAGATGGATTTTTTGCATACTATCTAAAAAGATAAAAATAAAACGATACGTTAGCTCTACTAGCTCTACAAATAGAGTTGGAAGTCGCCATTGTCGTAGCACGTAACAAATAGATTGAACTGAGGTTGTGAGAATTAAAAAATACAAACAGCTAATGCTACCAAGGACAATGCAAAAAAGCTGTTGCGCTGTCACGAGGCTCGCACTGCCGATAAAAATCGTCCATTTATGAAGAGAAAATGACCAAATATTTGAAGGTAGATTGCTAGTTGTTGGCGCTATAGAAATTAAAATTGACACTAAACTTGATAGTAAAAAAAATCCAGGTAGCAATAGTAATTTTGCGTAATATTTTGTAGGGATTTTTGCACCTAAAATGATAAAAGCACTCATCACAATAAATGTAATGAGTGAAATTCGTTCATCTCTCATGATAAGCGACAAGATAAGCAGTCCAAGGGATAATGTCATTTTTTCTAACGGATGAACAGATGCTAATTTATTCATATAAGCATACTTATCAATGAGTAACATAGCGTTTAACCTTCTTTATGCTTGCCGCGCATTAAGCCGATGAAATAGCCGATAAATCCAGCGCCAATAGCAGCTTGTAGTGCGAATAATAAGCTTTCAATTTCACCGCTTGGTGGCTCCCATAAGCTTTCAAACCATGGCTCGTAGCTAGCATCTATTTCACCAATAGCTGCCTCCGCTTCGCCATCAGCCCCTCCGAATTCTGCGCCCTTTTGAATAAATAGGGGGACGATTGCTAGTAACACAACAATTGCTAAAAGCAGTAAGTTTTTTTTCATTTTAGTGTGCCTCCTTTGCTGAGAAAACACGTAGAGCTTTTAATTCACTCACATTGTATTTTTTCAGGAAGTTCATAACGATCACTGTTAAAATTCCTTCACTAACAGCTAGAGGGATTTGTGTTAACGCAAAAATACCAGCAAACTTTGTAAATGAAGCCATAAAGCCTCCGACCTCGGAAGGGAAGGCAAGAGCTAATTGGACAGAAGTGACAACATATGTACCTAAATCACCAAGCATTGCTGCTAAAAAGACAGCAATGGAAAATGATAGTCCTATTTTTTGTGAGCCCTTAAATACATAGTAAGCGATAATCGGGCCCATAATTGCCATAGAGAAGGTATTTGCCCCTAATGTTGTAAGCCCACCATGTGCTAAAAGTAAAGCTTGGAATAATAATACGATTGTTCCGATAACACTCATCGCTAATGGTCCAAAAAGAACTGTTCCCAGCCCAACCCCAGTTGGATGAGAGCAACTCCCCGTTACAGAAGGAATTTTTAAGGCAGATAGTACAAAGGCAAAGGCACCCGATAGCCCTAATATCATTTTTGTTTCAGGATTTTCATCAATGGTTTTACGAATAGAACGTAATCCTAAAATAATAAAAGGAATCGAAATGACCCACCAAAAAATCGCCCATTCAATTGGCAAAAAGCCCTCCATAATGTGCATCGCAAATGCACGATTTGGCACGAATAAAAATGCCAATAAAAAATAACTAAGCTTCCAACCTGAAAATTTCAAAAATCTCTCCTCCTCATATTAAAATTTTTAGAAATAGTATGCGTGACATCCGCCGGAGGCTTTTTTTCATTCAGTAGGTGTTTTGGTCCTGTTGGAACCATATCTGTACTCATCTACCACCTTGAGATGGCGTTACTTCTGAATAAAAAAAAGCACTTTTCCGATAGTGGAAAAGTGCATAGCTGAAAAAATGCAAATAAAATTCTAATTTGCTAAGCCGCACACCCATCCTCGTAGGTTGAAACGATCACATATTTTTCGGCAGGTCTCCTGGCTTTAGTTCAACGTTTTATAGGCCTTCCCATCCTTTGGACAGTGACATTATCTATAAAACTCTCTAGTACAGTGGCGGGACCGCGCCGGACTTGAACCGGCTTCCCTTTTAAGCGAAATGACGAACAATTCGCACCGAAAAAAGATGAAGTTGTGAGATTTCACGACAAAGTGTAACATGATTTTCCATATATACGCTATACTTTTTATAAAAAAATTTTCAATTGAGGATTTATGTCGAAAATTCGGATAAATCGACAATGGATGTGACTTTTTTCTCTAAAAAATTAATAAAAATGTCACAAATTAAAAAAGAAATATTGAATTTTTTAAATAATAAGATATGATAGAGACAGTTTTCTATTACATTAAATATCATAATTTCATATAAAACATTCATAAGTGCTTGAATATTTTCAAGATAATAGGGAAATCGGTGATAATCCGATACAGCCCCCGCTACTGTAATAGCTGATGAAATCGCGGATGCCACTAGTGAAAACTGGGAAGGCGCGAAAGTAAATGGAAGCTTAAGTCAGGAAACCTGCTTATGTGATGATGCATGCAAACTTTTCGGAGGGAGAAGTTGAAGCGAGAGCGAGTACCTGTATATATTCGTTTTTATTTGGCTTCTACTAAACCTTTACTCTTCGTCTAGAGTAAAGGTTTTTCTTTTTCTTAAAAGTAAATGAGGGGAGAACAACTATGACAACTTGGAATTTAGAGGGGATGAAAACACATCTTTTTATTTGCAATGGTAGTAGCTGTATGAAAAAAGATGCTGAAGATATTACACAGGCAATTCGAGATGAAATACAGTTGCTAGCGCTTGATCAGGAAATACATACAACAAGGACCCGCTGTAATGGTAGGTGTAAGGATGCTTGTGTTGTCATTGCTTATCCTCAGGGGAATTGGTACCGTGTGCCGACAACGGAGCATGCGAAGGCACTCGTACAAGATTTAAATCATGAAGCGTTACATAATGAGCATGTTTTTACATTGCGTGAAGGTTCGCTACAGCGTACAGCACAAACAACGGCCATTAAAGGCATTGAAAAGGTGAAAGAGGGGTAACAAGATGGCGCAAAAGGGTAAGATTTTCGTAGTTGGCTTTGGCCCTGGAGACTTTAAACATATTACGACTCGTGCTGTGGAGGCACTACAACAAAGTGATATGATCATAGGCTATAAAACTTATGTTGAACTAATTCAGGATTTAGTTAGTGCAAAGTCGATTATTAGTACTGGTATGACAGAGGAAGTTTCACGTGCACAGGAAGCGGTGCGTCAAGCAGAGGCTGGAAGTATCGTATCGGTTATTTCCAGCGGTGATGCCGGGGTTTATGGAATGGCAGGATTAGTGTATGAGGTATTAATCGAGCTAGGCTGGACGGAAGCAACTGGTATCGAGGTTGAAATTGTTCCAGGTATTTCTGCAATTAATTCGTGTGCAAGTTTACTAGGTGCTCCCATTATGCATGACGCCTGTACGATTAGTTTAAGTGACCACTTAACACCTTGGAATTTAATTGCAAAACGAGTAGAAGCAGCAGCGATGGCAGATTTTGTTATTGCTCTTTATAACCCAAAAAGTGGACGTCGTACGAGACAAATCGTTGAGGCACAACGAATTTTATTAGAATATCGTTCACCAGATACGCCGGTTGGACTAGTAAAAAGCGCGTATCGTGACCGTCAGGAAATTACGATGACTACTCTAGCAGAAATGCTTGAACATGATATCGGCATGTTAACGACAGTTATTATCGGGAATTCAACAACATTCTTTTATGACAATAAAATGATTACGCCACGTGGCTATCAGCGTAAATATACACTTGGTGAAGAAAAACAACCGTTACGACCACATCAACGACTTAAGGAAGAAAATGAACCGTGGGCAATGAATCAAGAAACAGGAGCGGCGCGTAATGATTTTGCGACCGATCCTAATGCCAATCGTATTAAGCCCAGTTTAGCCATAACACCAGAACCAAAGCCTAAAAAATCATCACTGGAAATGGCGACAGCTGCTCTTGCAATGGTGAAGGGAACGAGCGCTGTGAAGGTATCACCTAAGCGTGTTCAACAAAAAATCGAATCCATTTTTGAATTAGCGGTTAGTCCTGGAGTTGCCAATAAGTTTTTTACTCCTCAACAAATGATGACGTTAGCTGAGGTAGTTGGCGAGGAAGGGACGATGGAGTATACACCAGACCATCAAATTCATTTGAAAATTCCAACGTCTGATCCTGAAGAGATTACCGCTAAGCTTCGTGAAGTTGGCTTTTTACTAGCACCCCTTGGTGACGTGCTATCGTTAAAGGCTTGTGACTTCTGTTATGGAGAAAAATACGATTCGATTCCATATGCAGAAGAGATTCAAGAAAAGCTAGGTGGTATGTCGTTACCGAAAACATTAAATATTGGCTTTAATGGCTGCGGTATGGCGTGTTATCGAGCAGTATTCGATGATATTGGCATTGTGTATCGTAAAAGTAAATTTGATGTTTTTATTGGTGCCAAGCCGGTTGGTCGTACAGCACATGCAGCCCAGCCAGTTGTTGAGGGCTTAGAGCCTGAACAGCTCATACCACTTATCACCGACATTATCGAAGAATATAAAGCAAATGCACATCCTAATGAACGTTTGTTTAAATACTTCAAGCGTGTGAAAAAGATATTACATTTTACGTATCAGGATATGTCTTCAAAAATAAAAGTAGAGCCAGCTCCATGCGGCGACTAGTGAGGGGTAATGAGATGAAAGCAGTTTTATTTGTCGGCCACGGGAGCCGTTTAGCAGCAGGAAATGATGAGGTACGTACGTTTATCGAGCAAATGACACCTCGCATTGATGATAGCTTTTTAGTAGAAACTTGTTTTTTAGAGTTCGCTTCACCAAACATTGAAGAAGGTATTACGAACTGTGTGAAGAAGGGTGCTACAGAGGTGCATGTAATTCCGATTATTCTTCTTCATGCTGGACATTCCAAACTACATATTCCAGCAGAAATCGAACATGCACGTGAGCATTATCCAAATATAACGTTCACATACGGTCAAACAATCGGAATCCACGAAGAAATATTTGCTATTTTAGAAGACCGTTTAAAAGAAATCGGCTTTAATGCTGAAGAAGAACATCAGGATACTGCCATTTTATTAATTGCACGAGGCGGCAGTGACCCATATGCAAATGGTGATTTTTATAAAATAACACGTCTATTATGGGAAAAACTCCCGGTCAAGTATGTGGAAAGCGCTTTTATGGGTGTCACAGATCCACGTGTTGAAGAAGGAATTGAACGTTGTGTGAAGCTTGGTGCTAAAAAAATCATTATGCTACCGTACTTTTTATTCACAGGTATCCTAATGGAACGTATGAATGGCATGTGCAAGCAATTTAACGAAAAATATGCTGACTGTGATATTCAAATTGCTAATTATTTTGGCTATCATGAGCGTTTACAAAATGTGCTATTAGAGCGTATTGAGCAAGCTGTAAATGGTACATCAACAGGTATGCAAGATCTAGAAAATTATCGTGCTTATGCGGCAGTGCATGGACATGCGCATCATCATCACCACCATGAACACGATCATGACCATGACCACCATCACCACGAGCATGATCACGACCATGACCATCATCACCACCATGAAGAGGAGCCAGTGAAATGATTTTCATGTTAGCAGGGACGAGCGATGCTAGGAGTCTAGCACTTGAATTACAGTCAGCAGGTTATGCTGTGACAGCTACGGTCGTTACTGAATCAGCCGCTTCAAGCCTTGCAGAAGTCGGTCTTCCTCATTTAATCGGTCGTTTAACAGCAGAGGAAATGGCGACGATTATCACAGAGCAAGGATACCGTTTAGTTGTAGATGCCTCTCATCCATTTGCTGAAGAAGCTTCAAAAAATGCCATGGCAGCAGCTGAGCAAGCGAATGTTCCGTATATACGCTATGAACGTGCACATGAGCATTATGCCCATCCACTAATTACGGTTGTGAAGGATTATGAGGAGGCTGCCCATTTAGCAGCGGAAAAACGTGGTGTCATTATGCTAACGACGGGCAGTAAAACACTTGCAACCTTTACAAAGGTGTTACATGGCTTAGAACATACACGAGTGATTGCACGTATGCTACCTCGACTCGATAATATGGAAAAATGTGAAGCACTTGGTGTGGCACAAAGAGATATTGTTGCCATACAGGGCCCTTTTTCTAAGGAATTAAACGAAGCACTCTTTCGTCAATATGATGTGACATTGATGATAACGAAAGAAAGCGGCAAGGTTGGCTCGGTGGATGAAAAGCTAGAGGCTGCCCTCGCATGTGGCATTGAAACGATTTTAATCGCAAGACCAAATATAAAATACGGACAGCAATATTCTACATTTGAAGATGTATTACAAGCTGTACAAAACACACTTTAGGAGGCAATACAAATGGACTTTAAAACAGATTTCAAACCATTAACAGTAGACCCAGATAAAATTTACGATTACAGTTTTTCAATTATTGCAGAGGAAATGGGCGAGCATAATTTCTCAGAGGATGAGTGGAAAGTTGTACGTCGCATCATTCACGCGTCTGCAGACTTTGAATTAGGACGTAGCGTTATTATTACACCAGGAGCACTTGAGGCAGGTATTAAATCAATCCTTGCTGGTCGCCATGTCATTGCAGATGTGCAAATGATTGAAAGTGGTTCAGGGAAAAAACGATTCCAAAAGCATGGTGGCGATTTACACTGTTATATTGCAGATGAAGACGTATCGATTGAGGCGAAAAAACAAAACACAACGCGTGCGATTATCTCCATGCAAAAGGCAGCTAAATTACACGAAGGTGGCATTTATGCAATCGGTAATGCACCGACAGCATTGCTTGAATTAATTCGTTTAATTAAAGAAGGCTTAGCGAAACCAGATTTAATTATCGGTATGCCAGTCGGTTTCGTTTCAGCTGCTGAATCGAAGGAAGAGTTATTAAAACTAGAAGGTATTCCGTATATTACAAATGTTGGTCGTAAAGGCGGTAGTACAGTGACGGTTGCCGCATTGAATGCTGTCTCACTTTTAGCGGATGAACAGGCGAAAAAATAATGGAGCGGAAGCCTAAAAAGGATCCTAAGGACATGCGTCACGGTTATACAACAGGATCCTGTGCGACTGCAGTAACAAAGGCTGCATTACTTGCTTTAATTACAAATGAAGAGCAAGAGACTAGTACCATTCATTTGCCGATTGGGCGAGATGCGACCTTTACGATAGAAAAATGTACATTTCAGCAGGATGCTGTCAGCTGTGAAACGATTAAAGATGCTGGTGATGACCCAGATGCAACACATAAAGCACTCATTATCGGCACAGTAAGCTGGTCGGATATACCAGGTATTCATTTGGACGGCGGAATTGGTGTCGGGCGTGTAACAAAGCCCGGCTTACCAGTACCTGTCGGAGAAGCAGCCATCAATCCAGTACCACGGAAGATGATTCATAGTACTGTACAAGGCGTACTTGATGAATTTCAAATTAAACGAGGCGTTAACGTAGTTATTTCCGTCCCTAAAGGTGAGGAAATTGCTAAAAAAACGTTAAATGGAAGACTTGGTATTATTGGAGGCATCTCCATTTTAGGCACAAGGGGAACCGTCGTGCCTTTTTCAAGTTCCGCTTATATGGCTAGTATTGTCCAAGCGATTAGTGTTGCAAAAGAGGCTGGTTGTGAGCATTTAGTCGTTACGACAGGTGGCCGCAGTGAAAAGTATGCGATGGCACAGTACCCTCATTTGCCAGAGGAAGCGTTTATAGAAATGGGCGATTTTGTAGGCTTTACATTAAAGCATTGTAAACGACTAGGTATGAAGCAAGTATCACTTGTCGGTATGATGGGGAAATTCTCGAAGGTGGCACAAGGTGTCATGATGGTGCACTCCAAAAGTGCGCCTATTGATTTTAACTTTTTAGCGCAATTAGCAGTGGATATAGGTGCAGATGAAGAAACCGTTACGAACGTACGAGAGGCAAACACTGCTTCACAGGTCGGAGAAATTATGGCAGAAAAGGGCTATGATGCATTCTTTAACCACTTATGTGAAGCTTGCTGTTATTCATCATTACATCACATTAAGAGCGGTTTAACGCTTTCCACATCGATTTATTCGATGCAGGGACAATTATTAGGAAGGGCTGATGACATTGCATCGATCGATGAAATTGATTGGGATCGGGGATAACGGACTAGAAAGCTTGCTACCGCAATATGTACAGTGGATTGAAGACTGTGAGGTGCTTGTTGGTGGAGAGCGTGTTCTAGAATTTTTCCCGAACTTTACGGGTGAAAAAGTTTTGATTAAAGGTGGTCTTACAGCACTAGTTGAAAGATTATCTGCAGAAACAAGAAATACTGTTATCCTAGCGTCAGGTGATCCATTATTTTATGGAATTGGTGGTTATTTAGCGAAAAAGCTAGACATTGACGTTTATCCATATATGAGCTCAGTACAGCTTGCTTTTTCAAAGATGGGGGAAAGCTGGCAGGATGCTTATGTCACAAGCATTCATGGGCGCTCCATGAAAGGCTTAGCACAACGAATTGATGGTAAAAAGAAAGTGGCATTGCTAACAGATGCAGAGAATAACCCAAATGCGCTAGCAAGTTATTTAAAGCATTTTGGTATGACAGAATACCGTGCATTTGTGGCAGAAAATTTACAGGGTACAAATGAAAAATACGGCTGGTATTCACTTGATGAATTAGAAATGGCTGATTTTTCTCCGTTAAATGTTGTCATTCTACAGCAAACTTCAGTACCGAAACGCTATGCACTCGGTATCGCTGATGAAGAATTCTCACAGCGTAAGCCAGACAAAGGGCTAATTACGAAAAAAGAAATTCGTGTTTTAAGTTTACAAGCGATGCAGCTACAAAAGGATAGCACGATTTGGGACGTTGGTACATGTACGGGTTCGATGGCCATTGAGGCCGGCAAGCTTGCGCCTGAAGGTCAAATATTTGCAGTGGAGAAAAATGCTCCTGATTTAGAAAATTGTCTGCAAAATCAGCAAAAGTTCCGTGTAGATATTACAGCTATTCATAGTAAAGCGCCAGCAGGACTTGAAAACTTCCCTGATCCGGATGCGATTTTTATCGGCGGAACAGGAGGAGAAATGGTAGAGCTATTACAATTATGCTGTACACGCTTAAAGCCGAATGGTCGTATTGTCTTGAATGCTGCAACAATTGAAAATTTATATAAGGCAGTCGAAGCGTTTAAGTCTTGTGGCTTTGCTGTAGACATATTACAGGCACAGCTTGCGCGCAGTAAACCAATATTAGATATGACACGTTTTGTCCCATTAAATCCGATTTACATTATTTCTGCACATCGAAAGGAAGAAAATCATGAGTAATCTTGGTATTTTATATGGCTTGGGCGTAGGTCCTGGCGATCCAGAGTTAATTACAGTTAAGGCATTCCGCATCATTCAGGAATCGCCTGTTATTGCCTATCCGAAAAAACTAAAAGGCAGTAAAAGCTATGCCCATCGTATCGTAGATGTCTACATTAACCCAGAAGAAAAGGATATGCTTGGCCTAGTATTTCCAATGACAAAAGATGAGGCTGTATTAGAACGCGAATGGACGAAATCAGTGGAACTTGTCTATGAAAAATTAAAAGAAGGTAAGGACGTCGCATTCGTAACAGAAGGTGACCCATTATTATATAGTACGTTCATTCATATGATGAAGCTTATGCAGGACATGCACCCTGACGTTGAAATTCAAACAGTTCCTGGTATTTCTTCGTTCAATGGTTCAGCATCCCGACTTGGCATTGCGCTAGCAGATGGCGATGATCGTGTTGCGATCGTCCCTGCCCATGATGACTATGATGCAATGCGTGAAGCGATTGAAAGTCACGATGCAGTGGTGTTCATAAAAGTAGCGAAGGTTATTGATTTAATGCTTGAGGTGCTACGTGATTTAGATTTACTTGATAAGGCATCAGTCGTAACAAAGGTAACGTCAGACGAGGAAATTATTTGGGATGTACAAGAGCTAGACGGTGTCGATTTAGAATATTTAACGTTAATGGTGGTGCGTAAATAATGAAGAAAATATATATTGTCGGTGCTGGTCCTGGTGATCCAGATTTAATTACAGTTAAAGGTTTACATATGCTACAAACAGCAGACGTTGTAATGTATACAGATTCTTTAGTGAGTGAGGACCTTATTGCAAAGGCAAAACCAGATGCAGAGGTTATTCGTACAGCAGGTATGCATTTAGAGGAAATGGTAGCGGTCATGGTAGATCGTGTCAACGCGGGTAAAGTAGTAGCTCGTATGCATACAGGAGACCCTGCGATGTACGGAGCCATCATGGAGCAGGTGGCCCTATTAAAAAAAGAAGGCATTGGCTACGAGGTTATTCCTGGTGTTAGCTCTGTCTTCGCTTCTGCTGCGGCAATCGGAGCAGAATTAACAATTCCTGACTTAACACAAACACTTATTTTAACGCGTGCCGAAGGACGTACACCTGTACCAGAATTTGAAAAGCTACGTGATTTAGCGAGTCATCATTGTACAATTGCCTTATTCTTGAGCGCAACGCTAACAAAGAAAATAGTAAAAGAATTACAGAATGCTGGCTGGTCTGATGATACACCAGTAGCTGTTATTCAACGAGCTTCTTGGCCAGATCAAAAAATCGTACGTACAACATTAATTGAACTGGATGAAGCAATGCGTGTGAATGGTATTCGTAAGCATGCGATGATTTTAGCTGGCTGGGCATTAGATCCGACTATTCATGATAAAGATCAATATCGTTCGAAATTATATGATGCTACCTTTACACATGGCTTTAGAAAAGGCGTGAAGACAAGTGATTGAGTTACAAGAGGGTGTATTACCAGAGGTTGACCAACGAAATCCTTATGCGGTTGTAGCCATTACAAAGCACGGTGTTCAAATCGGACGTCGCTTGCAGCATACTTTTGCTGCGAGCGATTTATATTACATGAGTAAATTTGAACAGGGTGATGAAGCAGAAAAGCATATTCAAATGTTTACAGGTACTGTGCGCTTACTGCTGCCTACTCTTTTTAAGCAATATAAAGGCTTAATTTTAATCATTTCACTAGGTGCAGTTGTACGCATGATAGCACCGATTTTAAAGGATAAAAAGACGGACCCAGGCGTAGTTGTCATTGACGACCGTGGAGAAAACGTGATTAGCGTGTTATCGGGACATTTAGGTGGCGCGAATGAACTGACACATGAAGTAGCTGCAGCACTTGGAGCAAATCCAATTATTACGACAGCCTCAGATGTACAAAAGACCATTCCTGTTGATTTATTTGGTGCCCGTTTTGGCTGGGTATGGGATAGTGCCGATAAACTGACACCTGTCAGTGCCTCGGTTGTCAACGAGGAGCACGTTGCAATCGTGCAGGAAACGGGGGAACTTGACTGGTGGATGCGTGATACAGCTATGCCGGAGCAAATTAAAATGTATCCTTCAACTTATGCTGCAATTGAAGCAAAACCACACGCGACATTGCTAATTACTGATCGCATCATTGATCCAGAAGAAGAAGTACTTCTTGAAAATGGTGTTATTTATCGACCAAAATCGGTCGTGCTTGGCATGGGCTGTAATCGTGGGACATCAGTGGAAGAAATTGAGCAAGTCATTGATGAAACCCTTGCAGAGCTGAAGCTTTCGAAAAAAAGTGTGAAAGCGCTATGTACGATTGATTTAAAGAAGGATGAGCAATGCTTCCTAGAAATAACAAAGAAATACGATTGGGAGTTTGTAACATATTCACCGGCGGAATTAAATGAAATTGATTTCCCATCCCCTTCGGAAACTGTTTTTAAATATACAGGAGCATACGGGGTGAGTGAGCCTGCAGCAATGCGTTATGCGCAGGTGAAGTCGCTTGTGCTAGAAAAGAAAAAATCGGGCAATGCTACAATCTCTGTTGCTAGATTAACATTTTAAGGAGGAAGCCTATGCAAACAAATCGTTTTGTACTTGCAGGTACTGGCAGTGGGGTTGGTAAAACAACCTTTACCATTGGACTCATGAAAGCATTACAAGAAAAGGGCAAAATTGTGCAGGGCTTTAAATGTGGTCCCGATTATATTGACCCTACCTATCATACTGCCGTAACAGGAAGGGTATCGCGCAATATCGATAGCTGGATGTTTTCACAGGAAGCAGTGCGTGAAATTGTCGCGCGCGCAAGCAAAGATGCTGATGTTTCCATTATTGAAGGAGTTATGGGCTTTTATGATGGCAAAAGTCCGCTATCGGATGCTGGCTCTGCAGCAGACATTAGTGTTGTCACAGAGAGCCCTGTTATTTTAATTGTCAATTGTGCAAGTATGGCACGAAGTGTAGCAGCAGTTGTGAAAGGTTTTCAATTGTTGTCGGATCAACCGAATATCGTTGGTGTTATTGCCAACCAAGTTGGTAGTGTCGGTCACTATGAGATTGCGAAGGCTGCTATTGAGCAGGAATGTGGAATTCCTGTTATCGGCTATTTGAAGCGTGAGGAAGGGATTGATATTCCTAGTCGTCATTTAGGATTAGTCCCTGCAATCGAACGAGGAGAACTCGATACATTTTTTAATAAGCTAGGCTCTTTAATGGCAGAGACCATTGATTTAGATCAATTGCTTGCATTAACAAAGGCTCCTGTTCTACAAGAATCAGGACAACTATTTGCGGAACAACCATCTCAAAATATTTGCATTGCCGTAGCAAAGGATGCCGCGTTTAACTTTTATTATGAAGAGAATTTGGATTTACTGCGTGCAAAAGGAGCTAAGCTGCAATTTTTCTCCCCACTTGCGAATGAGCCTGTCCCAGCTGAAGCAGACGGATTGTATATAGGCGGAGGCTTCCCAGAGGAATTTGCAAATATTTTGGCGGAAAATTCGGAAGTTAAAAAGTCTATTCGTGAAGCAGTTGCCAAAGGTTTACCAACATTAGCTGAGTGTGGAGGCTTTATGTATTTGACGGAGGCTATTACGAATAGTAATGGTGACCGTTATGACATGGTTGGTGTTATTCCGGGAGAAGTAGCGATGCAAACAAAACTAGCGGCTCTCGGCTACCGTGAAATTTTTGGCACACCAAATAATTTTTTAATTGGTACGGATGAAGAAGCAAAGGGGCATGAATTCCACTATTCAAAATATAGCGGGGCACATAATACACCGGCCTATGAAACGAAGGGGCGCTTTGGTAACAAACAAGAGGGTTACCAAGCAGGTAATTTAGTAGCTGGCTATACGCATTTTCATTTTGTATCTAACCCAAAGCTTGTTGACAATTTGTTAACAGCTTGTAAGAAGGTGAAAAATCATGACTAATTATTTTCCTATTCATATTAATGTTGAATATAAAACTGTAGTAATTGTTGGTGGAGGTCACGTTGCAACACAGAAGGTAGCATCATTGCTTCCAGCTAAAGCAAATATTGTCGTTGTTAGTCCAACTCTAGATGAATCATTACTGCCTCTTGCTGAGTCAGGGCAAATTACGTGGCGTGAAAAAGAATTTGAAGCGCGTGATTTAGATGATGCATCACTCATCATTGCGGCGACAAATGATACGTCAGTAAATGATGCTGTACAAGAAGCAGCACAACATTGGCAGCTCATCAACCGCGCAGATGCACAGGCTGAAAGCGACTTTATAACGCCAGCAACAGTGCGCCGTGGTCCTTTAGTGTTAACAGTTTCAACGTCAGGTGCCAGTCCAGCATTAGCGCGTAAAATCAAAGCTGATCTCGAAGAGCAATTTGATGACGTTTATGATGACTATGTATGCTTCCTACAGCAAGCACGTTTAATGATTGCTGCGAAGTTTGAAAAAGGTCCAGAAAGACGTAACGCTTTACAAGCATTACTTGAACCAAGCCTACTAGAATGGACACGTAATGGAGAGATTGATAGACGTGAAGCATTTTTACAACAAATACTGATGGGAGAAACGCGATGAAAGACGGAATAGTGTATTTAGTTGGAGCTGGACCAGGAGATCCAAAGCTCATTACAGTGTACGGGCTCGAATGTATTCAAAAGGCTGATGTCATTGCATACGACCGTCTTGTGAACCCGAAATTGCTAGAGTATGCGAAAAAAGATGCTGAGCTTGTGTACTGTGGTAAATTACCTGGTAAGCATCACTTAATTCAAGATGAGATTCATACATTACTTGTCGAAAAAGCGCAGGAAGGCAAGATTGTCACACGTTTAAAGGGTGGCGATCCATTTGTTTTTGGTCGCGGTGCAGAGGAAGCGGAAATCTTAAAAAATCATGGTATTGCATATGAAATTGTACCTGGTATTACAGCAGGAATTGCTGCTCCGGCGTATGCTGGTATTCCTGTAACACACCGTGATTTTGCAACGAGCTTTGCCCTTGTAACGGGGCACGGTCGTGAAGAAAAAGGACAGGATTTTTTAAATTGGCCTGCCCTTGCAACAGGTATCGATACAGTCGCCTTTTATATGAGTGTTGGCAATATTGCTTATATTTCTAAAAAGCTCATTGAAAATGGTCGTAAAGCAACTACTCCTGTCGCCGTTATTGAGTGGGGAACAACAGAGCAACAGCGTACCATTACAGGACAGCTTGATGAAATTGCTAGCATTATTGAACGAGAAGGCTATCATAATCCTTCCATGATTGTCGTTGGCGAAGTCGTCAAAGTACGTGAGAAAATTCAATGGTTTGAAGAGCGAGGACTTACCTTATCATAAAGGGGTAAAATTCAAAGTTTGAGCATAGGGAGGAAACAACATGACAGTAATTGAGGCTTTAAAAAATCGTCGAGCGATTCGCAATTACACGACACAGCCTGTTGAAAAAGAAAAAATCGAGCAAATTTTACAAGCAGCAACTTATGCTCCAAATGACCGTATGCGTGAGCCTTGGCACTTTTATGTAATTCAAGACGATGCGATGAAACGCTATGAGGAAATGGCAAGTGCTTATTTACAGGAGCGATTCCCTACAAAGCCCAATTTAGTAGAAAGCTCATTAAAGGTTGTTCAAACAACGCCTGTTGCCATTGTAGTTACTGCAGATATTGTAGAAGGCGATGCAGATGCGACAGCAGATAATGTCTTTGCTGTAAGTAGTGCCATTATGTCTATGTGGCTTGCCGCCGAGGAGCTAGGGCTTGGCTTTGTATGGCGTACACGCGGAGTAGGGCTTGTTCATGATCCACGTATGCATACATTCATAGGTGCAAACGACTCACAAAAGGTAGTAGGAACGATCTTTATTGGCTATCCAGAAGAGCAGGAGCTTAAAGACAAGAAACGTACCCCGTTTGAAGAAAAAACAACATGGCTTTAAGGGAGGCTTGAAGAATGGCAAGAAAAGGCTTGTTTTTAGTTTACACAGGTGAAGGGAAGGGCAAAACAACGGCTTCTCTTGGCGTCACATTGCGCGCAGTTGGTCGAGGACTTAATGTGCGTTACATGCAATTTATTAAATCACCAGAACGTACATACGGAGAGCAAATTGCTCTTCGTAAGCTAGGCGTAGAAATGGAGCAAATGGGTATCGGCTTCACTTGGACAAAAACACCCGAGGAGCATCGTGCTGCGTTAGCAAAGGCATGGAAAAAAACAAAGGCCGCCCTGCAAGACGACAGTATTGATGTACTCGTATTAGATGAGCTCAACAATGCGCTTGCTATAACAAAATTCCCAATCGATGATGTGCTCCCATTAGCCGAAGTCATTGAAGCTATTCAGCAGCGCCCATCTACAATGCATTTAGTTGTAACAGGACGTAGCGCCAATCCAGCGCTAATTGCAATGGCCGATTTAGTATCAACAATCGATGCGACAAAACATTATTATGAAGAAGGAATTCCAGCTGTTAAAGGGCTAGAATTCTAATTTGATTCTCTCGTATCGGTGGGTACTCGCGCTTTCGGGGGAAATACCCGCGAAAGCAAGAAGAATACCCGCGCTTTGGAGGGAAATACCCGCGGAAGCAAGGAGAATACCCGCGCTTTGGAGGGAAATATCCGCGGAAGCGAGGAGAAACCCCGTCGCTTTGGAAGGAAATACCCGCGGAAGCAAGGAGAATACCCGCGCTTTGGAAGGAAATACCCGCGAAAGCAAGAAGAATACCCGCGCTTTGGAGGGAAATACCCGCGGAAGCAAGAAGAATACCAGCGGAAGCAAGGAGAATACCCGCGCTTTGGAGTGAAATACCCGCGAAAGCAAGAAGAATACCCGCGCTTTGCAGTGAAATACCCGCGAAAGCAAGAGAAACCCCGCACTTCAACTATAAATAAAGGAGGGAAAAGACTATGCCAGCAAAATCTATCATGATTCAAGGAACGGCTTCTGATGTAGGGAAAAGTATGATTTGTACTGCGCTGTGCCGTATTTTATCTGATGATGGGCTAAAGGTAGTACCGTTTAAATCGCAAAATATGGCCCTTAATTCGTTCGTAACTCAAGATGGCGGAGAGATTGGCCGTGCACAGGGTGTACAAGCAGAGGCAGCACGTGTTGTCGCAACTACTGATATGAATCCTATATTGCTTAAACCAAAGCAGGATATGGTATCGGAAGTAATTGTTCATGGCAGACATTTTTTAAATATGGACGCCAAAAGCTATCGCAATCAATTCGTACAAGAAGCGATGCCGATCGTTGAAAAGTCTGTACGAACTTTACAAAATACATATGATGTTATTGTCCTTGAAGGAGCGGGAAGCCCGGCAGAAATCAATTTAAAGGATCGTGATATTGCAAATATGCGCATGGCTCATTTAGCAGATGCAGCTGTTGTGCTAGTTGCAGATATCGATCGAGGTGGCGTATTTGCATCGATTGTTGGAACACTCGCATTACTTGACGATGCAGAGCGTGCACGTGTAAAAGGGCTGATTATTAATAAGTTTAGAGGGATGCGTGAATTACTTGATGATGGTATTGAATGGGTAGAGCGAGAAACTGGCATTCCTGTACTTGGTGTTGTGCCGTATGTAGATGTCAATATTGAGGCTGAGGATTCGCTAGCACTATCTTCCTTACGCTTTAAAAAGCCAAAGTCTGGGGAATTCTCAGTGGATGTAGCTATGATTCGCTTGCCGCGCATTTCCAACTTTACGGATGTGGATCCATTTTTTGATGAGCCAGAGGTTGGTGTACGTTTAATTGGCAATGTCAATGAGCTTGGTACGCCTGACTTACTTATACTACCTGGAACAAAAAGTACGATGGATGATTTAGCGTGGTTAAAGGCACAAGGCTTCGATCAAGCGATAACTAATTTACGCGAACGAGGCACAAAAATTATAGGTATTTGTGGTGGCTTCCAAATGCTTGGCGAAACGTTACTAGACCCAGATGCAGTAGAAGGAAATGGTGATTCAGCGCAAGGTCTAGCATTATTACCAATGGAAACTGTTTTTATTGGCGATAAAAAAACAGTGCAAATGACAGGAACAAGAGGACGAGATACGTTTACTGGCTATGAAATTCATCTTGGACGTACAAAAATTTTACGAGATGAAGTTTCACCATTTTTACAGCTTGCAGATGGGCGGGTAGATGGGGCAGTGAGTACTGATGATCAAGTGATCGGAACATATTTCCACGGCTTATTCCATAATCGCATCTTTACACGACAGCTCATCAATGACATTCGCGTGAAAAAGGGGCTCGCTACTTTACCAAGCGATGTAAAAAGTGACGCAGAACGTAGAGAGGACGCTTACAATATGCTGGCAAAGCATGTGCGTGCGAATCTCGATATGAAAAAAGTATACGAAATCATGAATATAGAGGTACCTGTATGACAAGAAAAGGACCGTTAGCCATTAATTATGAGGCATTATGGCAGGAAGGTATGAAGGATTGGCATGGTCATATGCCTGAAAGAATGGTCAATGATCAATTAGAGGAGCAGTTTTGGGCGCAGTCAATCGCACGTAAAAAGACAGGACAAACAGATCCTTATGCTGCAAAAATTTTTCAAGAAATTAAAAAAAGTATTCAACCAGAGCATTCGGTATTGGAAATTGGTCCAGGCTGGGGCAATTATACATTTCCATTAGCTGATCATGTGCGAAAGCTAACGTGTGTAGATAGCTCAGAAAGTATCCTTAGCTATTTAGAAAATTGCATGGAGGATCAGCAACATGTGTCTTATATACATGCAAAATGGGAAAGCCTTGCTGAAGATGAGGTAGAAGCGCACGATATAGTCATCGGTGTCAATTGCTTTTATCGTATGTATGAAATCAAATCAGCACTTTACCATATGAATCGTCTAGCTAAAAAGCGTGCTATTATTGGCATGACAACAGGACCGATTCAACCCCATTATGAAATTTTGTACGAAAAGTATGGCTACGATATTAAGTTTCCACGAAGAGATTATATAGAATTTTTAAACTTGCTCTATGAAATGGATATTTATGCAGATTGCAAAATCATCCCATTACAACGAGTGTATGAATATGAAAGCTATGAGCAGCTTGTTACAACACAAAGTAAAAAAATATTAAATAATACTTTTAATAGAGAGCATGTTGAGGAATCGCTCTTGCCGTTTATTGAGGAAAAGAACGGGCGTTATTATTATCGTCATGATTTCCATGCGGCACTCGTATCATGGGAGCCGAAATAATTATGAAACCTTTGGACAAAACTAGTGACCAAAGGTTTTTTTTATTAGGAGCGATAGGGTACAATAAAGCGATATAGATATAGAAGTGAGGTGGCATATGTGCAACTACATTTTTTAGGAACAGGCGCAGGAATGCCTTCAAAGGACCGAAATACAAGTGCCCTAATGGTAAAGCTTTTAGATGAAGTGGGGGAAATGTGGCTTTTTGATTGTGGAGAGGCGACCCAACATCAAATTTTGCATACTTCGTTAAAGCCACGTAAAGTAACGAAAATATTTATTACACATTTACACGGCGACCATATTTTTGGATTACCTGGCTTTTTAAGCTCTCGTTCATTTCAAGGTGGGGATGAGCCATTAACGATATTTGGCCCACAAGGTTTACAGCAATGGATTGAGCAAACCTTAGCCTTGTCAAAGACGCATTTAACCTATCCATTACAATTTGTTGAAGTCCATGAAGGTGTAATTTATGAGGATGAACATTTTACAGTGAGTGCAAGTGAATTGCGACATGTAGTTCCATGCTTCGGTTACCGTATTGAGCAAAAGGATTTGCCTGGCGAACTGTTAATGGAAAAAGCACAAGCTCTTGGTGTTCCGAAAGGTCCTATGCTAGGACAATTAAAAGCTGGGAAAGATATTGAGCTCGCGGATGGCACCATTGTTTATGCGAAAGATGTTGTCGCTCCACCGAAAAAAGGCTTTACGCTCACTATTTTAGGAGATACTAAATACTGTCCAGAGGCAATTTCATTGGCTAATGGAGCAGATATCGTTATTCATGAAGCGACCTTTGATGGTACTACGACAGATTTAGCAGCGAACTATGGACACGCTACAAATGTCGAGGCGGCAAAGGTGGCACAACAAGCAGAAGCCAATTATTTACTGCTAAACCATTTAAGTGCCCGCTTCCTACCTCGCGATTTACCACTATTTTTAGCGGAAGCACAAAAGATTTTCCCACAGACCTACTTAACATCCGATCAATTAGTGTTTACATGGCACAACAATAAATTATCCTAGAATAATATTGTCAATCAGAAAGAACCTTTTAGATGATACGTCATGTAAAAGGTTCTTTTATTATAAATAGCACTATAAGACTAGTGTATTTATTTCATTTATTATTAAATCTTTTTGTTTAAAGGCGTATTAATTATGGTGCTCTATTGTCTTTATACACTTTATTCTCTTTTGAGGAATTGTTTATATTATAGTCTTTTTTATCTAAGCTTTTTCTCCTGATTCTAAAAATAAAACAATTGTTACGAATTTGTGACGATTTTTTTTATTATTAAAAATTATTATTGTAAATTCATAAGAAAAGTAATGAAACATTTAAAATTGATATTGTATGATGAAATGGAAATAATCGCATATTTTAGGGGGAATTGTCGAGATGGGAAAAACAATGAAATGGAAAATGATGCTAGAAATCATGTGCATTGTCGTAATTATTATCGGTGCATTTTCTATTTACATTTATCAAGCGACATATAAAAGTGTAAAGAATAACGGGGAGGCGCTCGCTAACGCCATTGTTATGGGAATGGAGGGTGCTATTCAATCAAGAGAAAAAGCGGAAGAAATAATGGAAAAGGAAATGATTGCTGAATCAGTAATGGCTTCTTATATTCTCGATAAAGGCGCTACATATGAAGATTTGAAGAAGATTGCTGAACGCGGCGGCATTGATGAAATATGGAGTACGGATGATAAAGGAAATACAACTGTCACTTCTGTAGCACCGAAAATTGATTTTAACTTCGGTTCTGATCCAAAAGGACAAGCGGCAGAATATATGCAGCTATTAGATGGACGTGCAAAAGAAATTGTACAGAAGGCGGAAATACGTGATGTAGACGATAAATTTTACAAGTTCGTAGGGGTAAGTAGTTGGAATCCAGCAACACCTCAAATTGTACAGGTTGCTCGACAAGGACAGCAGCTATTAGATTTAGAGGCTAGTATCGGTAGTGAATATTACATTAATCAGCTTAAAGAATCCTTATCCTCAACGGTCCTTTTTGCAGCTATTGTGAATGACAAAGGAGAAACAATAGCAGCTACAGAGGACAGAAATCTAGCAGATATTGGTTTTTTACCAGCGGAATTTTCATCGCAAGAAGCATCTGACTTTTCGGGACGTTATGATGGAACACGTGTTACGCAATACGTAAAACCGTTATCAAATGGTACATATTTAGCTATCACTGTTTCAAATGAAGTACTTTCACATATTTTAGTGGGAACAATTGTTGCTTCATTAATCGTTGTCTGTGTTATTTTCTTCATTACTGGATTTTCTATTTCTAAACAGGTTTCTCGAATTATAAGTGTACGCGATTCACTTGAGGAAATTAGTAAGGGCGAAGCAGATTTAACAAAGCGAATAAACGTAAACTCTAAGGATGAGATTGGACAATTAGTAGCATCATTTAACGGAATGATGGAGAACTTTCAATTCATAATGCGTGAATTGAAGCAGGAAGCTAGCCAAATTAAGGAGGCAACATACATAATTCAAGAAAATGCTCATCATACACTTGATTCATCCGAAATCATTCAGGGAGAATCTAGTCAGGTTGCTCAAGCATCTTTTGCGCAACAGCAAAATACAGAAGACAGTGCACATTCGATGGAAGAATTGGCAAGTAGTATCCAACATATTTCCGAATCCATTGTTGAGATTTCTACCATTTCTCGCAATACAGAAGAAAATGCGAATAATGGCTTACAAATTATGAACAAGTTACAAAAGCAATTAGTAGAAGTTCATGAAAAGACAAATCTTTCAGTAGTAAGTACACAGGAATTAGAAAAATTATCTGACATGATCGGTGAGTTTACAAATGTCATTACTGGAATTTCAGAACAAACAAACTTATTAGCGCTAAATGCATCTATTGAAGCGGCACGAGCTGGTGAAGCGGGTAAAGGATTTGCTGTAGTAGCAGAGGAGGTTCGCAAATTAGCAGAGGATTCAAAACTAGCGGCTGAGCGTATTTCTCAAGTTGTGATGAATGTACAAAGGGAGACAGCTAACATTGTATCGGTCATTTATTCTACTGCTGATGTATTAAAGGCTGGTCGATCTATTGTCCATGAAGCACAGCAATCTTTTGAAGGCATTAATAATAGTGTCCAAGTAATAGCAGACCAAGTAGATTTAGTATCGAGTTCAACAGAGGAAATCGCAGCCAGCACTGAGGAAGTCACGGCAACGATGGAAGATGTATCATTATTGGCAAAACAGACTTCAGCAAGTGTTGCCGATGTCGCGCAAAAGGCTAAAAATCAAGCAGTAAGTATGAATGAAATGACATCGATTATTGATATGTTAAATGCAACAGCAGACAATTTACAACAATCAGCAGGCAAATATAAAGTCTAAATGAAATAGATAGTGAAAACGAAAATTTGGAATATTAAAGAAATATAATGCGATTAATAGTAGATTTTCGTATAATTGAATAAAGGGGTGTGGTTTATATGAATCAGCAAAAAATGCCACCAGCACTATTACGTTTAATCGTTATTTTTCCAAATGTGCTGAGTTATTTATTACTATTTGGACTTATTGTTTTTGTTAAAACTAATTATGACACATTAAAAGCAACCGACAACTTAACGGTTTGGCTTATTTTTATCGCAGTGCTTGCACCAGCTGCTGCCTACACAACATTCAGCATTGTGAAGAAAATTCGTGCTGGACATATGTAAGTTAAATTACAACACGTGTATTCGTCAGATATCTAATGGCTACACGTGTTTTTTTTCCCTATACGCTAGCTCTCTGAGGTATATATTAATCTAAAAAAGAGGAGATATGCGAAATTAAGTAAAGGTAATTTCACGATTCCTTTTTTTGTGTGTTTGTCAGGTTACTTTATTTCATGAGGACTACATTTTCGGAACGTAACTATGTTTATCTAATGCGAATAAAAAAATTCCAGCTAGGGAAACTAAAGAGAAGAGGAGTTTCATTACATTTATAGAAAGGGGTGTTTTATGTGGATCCAACAAATTGCGATTTTTCACCAATGAAACAAACATTAAAGGAAGAGCTTCTGCAGGTCATTCAATCATTACAGCAAAGTGTAGAAGCAATGGATACTGATGCAAACTGTCTTCTTGGGAATTTTGAAAAAATTAAAGAGAAATATGTAATGATTGAAATGAAAGCTGCAACATTTTATTTAAATTGCTATCTTTCTCCGTTTACTGAAAAATATCCTGAGCTTTCAGATTGCGTACAAAATATGTCTAAAAAGAGACACGGTGGACTAATTGTTATTGAGCGGGAGGATTCTGTGGCATCGATTATACAGCCTGGTATTCATATTGGCGCAGAAGTAACGCATTCATTATTAGAATCTATATTTTTTCCTGGAAATCCACTTCATGATGGGGCAGTTTTAGTAAGCCAAAATCTAATTGAGTCAGCAGCAAATGTACTGCCACTGTCAGAGATATATACGGGGGAAAAGAAATTGGGCACAAGACATCGAGCAGCATTAGGGTTAAGTGAAGTAAGTGATGCGCTTGTCCTAGTAGTGTCTGAAGAAACAGGGAGAATTTCGTTTGCCTTTAAAGGAAACTTATATCCAATTACGACGCATGGCATTATATAGTGTGAGCTTCACACTGGAAAATATCTTGAATTCGAGATATTTTTCTTGCTCATTTATCATTTGCCATGTAAAGTGATGAATGAGAGGAGGAGGAAGCGATGCGAAAACACACACTCGGATCACTGACATGGATTCGGATGATGCGCTTTACAAATCAAAGTAACCAGCTATCCAATGAGTTTTTAAAGCGCTTTGACTTAACGACTGCACAATTTGATGTCCTAATACAAATAAAGACATATGCACCGTTAACGCAATCCCAATTAGCAGAAAAAGTGATAGTGACGCAAGGTGGTATGTCTCGGATGCTTGCTCGTCTTGAAAAAGAGGGACTTATTGAACGCAAGCAAAAGTGGAAGACTAAAACAATCTCACTAACAGCGAAAGGCGAGCAAATGATTGATGCGGCAACTCCAAGTCAGCTACAATTTCAATCTTCATTGTTTGAAGAAGTATTAACAGAAGAAGAAATAAAAACTTTAAATATATTAATGTCGAAATTAGAGAAGCATAGTCGTGAAAAAAAATTACCGCCAGCGTGATTTTTTTACACTATCACTTGCTTAGTCAAGTGAAAACGAGGAGGAAACATTCATGAACAAATTAAGTGGTCATCATCATATATCAATGCTAACGAAAAATGGTAAACGTAATAATGATTTTTATACAAAAATTCTCGGCTTACGTCGTGTAAAGAAATCAGTAAATCAAGATTCGCCTTCCATGTATCACTTGTTTTATGGAGACTTAACAGGAGCACCGGGTACAGAATTAACATTTTTTGAAATGCCCGTAGCAGGACGTACAGTTCGAGGTACAAATGCCATTACACGTATTGGATTACTAGTGCCAAGCTATGACAGTCTGCAATATTGGAAAAATCGCTTTCAACAGTTAGACGTTGAACATAGTGAAATTACCACATATGCAGGTAAAGATGCCCTGTTTTTTGAGGATCATGAAGGGTTACGAATGGTGCTTTTAAATCATCATGGTCAAGAAACGCCAGCCGATTGGCAATCATGGGACGGCTCCGAAATCCCTGCAGAACATCGCATTTTAGGGATGGGTACAGTTGAAATGACAGTTCGTTATTTGCAACGCACAGTAAGCTTATTAAAAGAGCTATTTGACTACACAGTTGTTGAAGAAAGTGAAAAAGAAGCAGTATTGCAATCCATTCCTGGTGAAGTACTAGGAGAGATTGTTGTCAAAGAATTAGAAGGGCCAAGTGAGAAGCCCGGTCGTGGTAGCATTCATCATCTTGCGCTACGTGTTGCAAACGCCCAGGAATTACAGGAATGGGATGCCAAAATTAAGGAGCGGGGCTTAGATAGTACAGGAGTAGTGGATCGTTATTATTTCCAAAGTCTTTATTTCAGAGATCGTAATGGAATTTTATTTGAAATGGCAACAGATGGCCCAGGGTTTACGGTTGATGCGGCAGTAGAGGATCTTGGTAAAAAGCTCGATCTTCCACCATTTTTAGAAGAAAGACGTGCTGAAATTGAGGCTATTTTAGAGCCATTAGATTAAGGAGTGAACTACTACATGGAAAAATATCGTATTGATCAATCGAAAGGCATCGAATTTGGCTTGTATTCACTAGGGGATCATATTCCGAATCCATTAACAGGTGAACGTATTTCAGCTCAGCAACGTATTCAGGAGCTAATAGAAGCCAGTCAGCTAGCAGAACAAGCAGGTATTGATGTCTTTGCTGTTGGTGAAAGTCATCAATCATACTTTACTACTCAGGCACACACTGTTGTTTTAGGAGCGATCGCACAAGCTACATCAAAAATCAAATTAGCAAGCTCCGCGACGGTACTAAGTGTCTCTGATCCAGTACGTGTATATGAAGATTTTGCGACGATCGATTTAATTTCAGATGGACGTGCAGAAATAGTCGCAGGGCGTGGCTCTCGAGTTGGTGCATATCAATTACTAGGTATTGATTTAAAGGATTATGAAGAAATTTTTGAAGAAAAATTAGAGTTACTGAAAAAAATAAATGACAATGAATTGGTCACTTGGGAAGGACAATTCCGTGCGCCACTTCACAATGCGCAAATTTTGCCACAGCCTAAAAATGGCTCGTTGCCAATTTGGCGAGCGGTCGGTGGACCACCTGCAAGTGCCATTAAAGCAGGTTACATGGGCATTCCAATGATGCTAACGACTTTAGGTGGTCCTGCAGTTAACTTTAAGCCATCAGTAGATGCCTACAGAGAAGCAGCAGAGAGAAGTGGCTTTGATCCGCAAGAGTTACCGATTGCTACAACAAGTTTATTCTATGTTGCTGATACGACAGAAGAGGCACTACAAGGGATGTACCCCCATTTAAATGGGGGATTCCAAGCAATTCGTGGCGCAGGTTATCCAAAGCAACAATTTGCGGAAGCACCAAATACACGAGACGCCTTAATGGTCGGCAGTAAGGAGCAAATTATTGAAAAATTACTGTATCAATACGAGCTCTATGGCATGCAGCGATTTATGGCACAAATTGACTTTGGCGGTGTGCCATTCGATAAATTAATGAAAAATATTGAAATTATAGGGCACGATATTTTACCTGCCATCAAAAAATATACAGCAAAATAAAAGCGATTTATGTAGCAATCCCTAATATATGTATAAATCCAAGAGGTGTGGAAAAACTGTTTTTTGCCTAGTGTTACTGTTGGATTCAGCACATGATGTCAAATCCGCATCAATTGTTGAAACCCCTCACTTACATTTATAGTAGATTAGTAGGTGAGGGGTTTCTTATTGAAGTAAACAAAGTTAGGCGACTGTTAATTCAAATAGTGTAGGTTTGAATCTTTCTATACAATGAACGAACACTTATACCTAAATCATCCGCTACTTTTTGCTTGCCAGCACGATCAGAGCCATATTCATTTAACTTTTGAAGGATCAGTTCCTTCTCTGCTTGTTTCAGTGAATTAGCAGGATTTTGTTGAGGCGTATGTTGAGTGCTTTCTAAAATATAAGGTGGCAAGCTAGCAATTGAAAGCTCCATCGAGTTCTCCATAATCATGCTGTATTCAATAACATTTTCTAACTCTCTTATATTCCCGGGCCAATGATAACTTTGAAGCAGTTCAAAGTAGGTAGGGCTATAACTTCGAATAAATTTACCAGTACGATTTTGAAGCTTGTCCATTAAAGTGTTCACTAAATCGTGCAAATCTTCTTTTCGATTCCTTAATGGAGGTAGGGAAAGAGGAATAACATTTAAACGATAATATAAATCCGCACGAAATTCCCCCTTTTTCACTAATTCCTCTAATGGACGATTGGTGGCTGCGATTATTCTAATATTTACTTTTTTAAAGTTTGTACTACCGACTCGTCTTATAATGCCATCTTGCAATGTCATTAATAGTTTAGCTTGGAGATGGATAGGCAACTCGGTAATTTCATCTAAAAACAATGTCCCTTTATCGGCTAATTCGAAATAGCCTAGTTTCCCTTTTTTACGTGCACCAGTAAATGATCCTTCTTCATAGCCAAATAATTCACTTTCAAACAATGACTCTGGAATACTCGCACAGTTAATTTCAATAAATTCTCCTTTTTGCACCAAACTATGCTCGTGAATGTATTTTGCCAATAGACTTTTGCCTGTTCCTGTTTCCCCAGTTATGAAAATTGACGAAGCACTGTTTCTAATATTTTTTAATGTCGTGTGAATGTGAGAGAAATTATCTCCAAGTATATAAGGGATAGCTTTAAGCGTGCGTTTTTTTAGTGGTTGATAATGTCCAAAGCTTTTTTGTAAATCAATCAGTATATCTCCTAGTTTAGTTAACCAGTATTGATAGGTACTTTGTTGACTAAGTAATTGTGTTTCCCCATCAGACGTAAAACTTACAAAATTGAGATAACCGTAGTGATTTTCATCTTGAATAAGATTTTTTAATATTTCAACTTTCGAAGGACAGTTATTTTGAAAATGGCAACCTTTACACATACTCATATGTCCAGGCTTTTTAACATCAATAAATGAGTCAGCTTTATATTTTTGAAAGTATGGAAGGTGTACCTTTATGCCTTTTTTTTCTTTATAAGCAGTTGTAGCTACGAGAAGTTCTCCTTCTGAACTAAAAAAAGCAATGTCAATCATTAATAATTGAGAAAAAGTTTCAATTATTTTTGAAATAGTGTTATAGAATGTCAAAAATAATCCCCCCTATACGTATTAAAAAACATTTTAAGTCTGAATATTCGAAAATGTCAATGTTTTGACGAGAATGACAATTGTTGGACCTATAAATATAAAGGAAGCCTAGAAATAGCTGAAGAAAGAATTTGGCATGGTTTTTGCTTATATAGTTAGTAACAAACAGAAAGGAGAATGGAATGATTAATCACTATTTTAAATTACATGACAAGGTTGCAGTCATTACAGGAGGAGCATCTGGAATAGGCTTTGCATCAGCCAAACGCTTAGCTGAAGTTGGAGCGAAGGTAGTGTTACTAGATATTGATGAAGAAAAAGGGAATGATGCTGCATCCAAATTGCAAATGGAAGGATATCCAGCTTGGTTTGTTAAATGTGATGTAACAAATGCAAGAGATTGCGAGACAGCAGCAAATTATATCAAAGAGCAATTTCAAAATGTGGATGTGTTATTTAATAATGCAGGCATCATTCGGCGTAAAACGGTTGTGGAATTAACGGAGAGTGAATGGGATGCAGTTATAAATGTGTCATTGAAAGGCGCTTTTTTACTATCTAAATATGTGATTCCACTGATGAGTGAAAGTGGTGGTGGCAGTATTATCAATACTGGCTCAGGTTGGGGACTAAAAGGTGGAGATAAGGCGGCCTCCTACTGTGCAGCAAAAGCTGGAGTAGTGAATTTAACGAAGGCAATGGCTATTGATCATGGACACCAAAATATTCGTGTGAATTGCATTTGCCCAGGCGACACTGATACGCCTCTTTTAAGAGGTGAAGCAGGGCAATTAAATATAGAAGAACGTGCATTTTTGAAGGATTCAGCCATTAATCGTCCCCTAGCGCGACTTGGTACACCAACTGATATTGCCAATGGTGTATTATTCCTTGCGAGTGAATTGTCTAGTTGGGTAACAGGAACAACGTTGACCGTAGATGGCGGAGGATTAGCATAAATAAAAATTTTAGGAGGTTATTGAATGACTAAAAAAGTCCATCCATATATCCCAAATATGGTATCAGAAGTAAAACAAAAAATGTTAGAAGAAATCGGTGTAAATTCGATAGAAAATCTATTTGAATGTATTCCTAAAGAACTTCGGTATCAAGATGATTTGAATATTCCAAAGGCATTAACAGAATACGAATTACGACGTCATATTGAAGGTTTATTAAATAAGAATATAAGTTCAACTGAATACTTAAATTTCTTGGGAGCTGGATGTTCGCAACATTTTGTACCGGCAGTGTGTGATGAAGTAAATCAACGGTCTGAGTTTTTGACAGCATATGCAGGCGAGCCCTACGAAGATCATGGTCGCTTTCAAGCTCTTTTTGAATATCAAAGTTTGATGGCTGAGTTAGTAGATATGGATGTTGTAAGTGTACCAACATTTGATTGGGGCCAAGCTGCTTCGACGGCTATTCGAATGGCTAGCCGTGTTACCAAAAGAAATAAAGTGTTACTTGCGAATACTGTTTCACCAGAAAGAAGAAAAATTATAACAAATTATGGTACTCCACAATTGTCGTTTAGTGGGGTGGCGTTTGATATTAATACGGGGTTATTAGATTTGGAAGATTTAAAAAGTAAATTATCCGATGAAGTGGCTGCCATTTATTTTGAAAATCCATCTTATTTAGGATTTATAGAAACTCAAGGACAAGAAATTTTTAAATTGGCTAAAGATTTCGGTGTATTAATTGTCGTTGGAGTAGATCCCATTTCGTTAGGTGTTTTAGTACCGCCAAGTCACTATGGTGCTGATATTGTATGTGGGGATTTACAGCCTCTAGGCATGCATATGAATTATAGTGGCGGTCAAGCAGGGTTCATTGCTACACAAAATGAGGAAGTCTTTATTAATGAATATCCTTCAAGATTATTTGGGATTGTTCCTACAAAAAAAGAAGGAGAGTATGGCTTTGGTGATGTAGCATATGAACGGACATCCTTTGCTTTACGAGAAAAAGGAAAAGAATCCGTTGGTACACAGACGGCATTATGGGGCATTACTGCTGGTGTATATCTCTCTTTGTTGGGACCTGATGGGATGTATGAAGTAGGACAAACAATTATGCAAAATAGTCAATATGCAGTGCAACAGTTAAATCAGATTGAGGGGGTAAATGGATCGCGTATTGTTTCTACATTCTTTAAAGAATTTATTGTTGATTTTAATGATACAGGCTTAACAGTAGCACAAATTAATAAAGAATTATTAATAAGAAATATCTTCGGTGGGAAGGATTTATCAGAGGAATTCCCAGAGTACGGACAAAGTGCATTATATTGCGTAACTGAAATTCATACAAAAGAAGATTTAGATTATTTAGTAGCCGCAATTAAGGAAATTGTAGAGCAACAATAAGTGAGAGGAGAGAAGATAACTGTGAAAAAAATAAAAAGATTAGCGTTGAAAGTAGATTTTCATCAAGCGAAATGGAATGAGCCCATTATATTTGAATTACATCAAGCTGGTGAAAGAGGGGTAGAGATTCCTTTAGCTTCAGAACAGGTTGTAAAGGCAGTTGGTGATGGCCTCTCTACACTTCCTCACAACATGTTACGTGCTAATAAGGTGAATCTTCCCGAAATAGCGCAAGCTCGTGTGTTACGCCATTATGTTAGATTATCACAAGAAACACTAGGCTCAGATTTTAATGTAGAAATTGGCCAAGGCACATGTACGATGAAATACATTCCTAAAATAAATGAGCTATTAATTCGAAATCATAAAATAATGGAGTTACATCCATTACAGGATATCAGTACCGTGCAAGGAATGCTTGAAATTATTCATAATTTAGATTTAGCTATGCGAGAAATATCAGGATTAGACTTTTTTTCATTTCAGCCAAGTGGAGGAACGCAAGCCTTATTTGCGATGGCATCTATCGTACGGAAATATCATGAAGCACGTGGAGAAGGGGATCAACGTGATGAAATTATTACAACGATTTTTTCACATCCATCGCAAGCTGCTACAGCTGCAGTAAAAGGATATAAAATCATTACCTTGTATCCTGACAAAGATGGCTTCCCGGATATTGATAGATTGAAGGAAGTACTTTCTGAACGGACTGCAGGTTTTGTTGTTGCTAATCCAGAAGATACAGGGATTTATAATCCTAAGATTAAAGAATTTACAAAACTTGTCCATGAAGCAGGTGGAATTTGTTATTACGATCAGGCCAATGCAAATGGCTTATTAGGCATAACAAGAGCGAAAGAAGCTGGATTTGATATGTGCTTTTTCAATTTGCATAAAACATTTGCAGCACCACATATGTGTGGTGGACCAGCGACAGGTGCATTAGGTGTTACGAGAGAGTTAAAAGAATACTTACCTGGTCCAATCGTTGAGAAAAATAAAGAGGGTTATTATTTAAATGATACTTTGACACATTCTATTGGAAAAGTAAGGGCCTTTCATGGCGTAGCACAAACTATTCTACGATCGTATGCTTGGATTAGATCCTTAGGGCCGTCTGGTTTAAAAGCTGTGGCACAGACTGCTGTGTTAAATAATAACTATCTATATAGCCGTGTTCAGAAAATTCGAGGAGCAAGTGCACCTTATGTAAAAGGGCAACGTTTAGAGCAAGTACGGTATAGTTGGGAGCAGTTGACACAAGAGACAGGTATAACGACAGAAGACGTCCAACGAAGAATGACTGATTTTGGCTTACATTATTGGACAAGTCATCATCCTTATATCGTCCCAGAGCCATTCACATTGGAGCCGACAGAGTCTTACTCCAAGGCAGATTTGGATGAATATATTGCGGCTCTTGAGCAAATTTCCAGAGAAGCATATGAAACACCGGAAATTGTTAAGAATGCCCCATATAATAGCACCATCCATCAGCTAGACGAACAAGATTACTTGGATAACCCAGATAAATGGTGTCTTTCGTGGCGTCTTTATCAAAAGAAGACCCAAGAAGTGAATGTCCTGAAATAAATTATTTGTCTAGTTATAAAACTATAGCTGTGTGGGAGGCAGTTGATGAATAAAGATGCATTTTTCGATAGTTTAGCAACTAAAAGAGTAGTAATCACTGGAGCAGCAAGTGGTATTGGGCTAGCTACAGCAAAACGGTTTGTTGCTGAAGGAGCAAAGGTAGTAATTCTAGATATAAATAAGGAAGCCATTCAAGCTACGCTATCAGAAAACCCAGGTATTTTCGCAGGTTTTTCAGTAGATGTTAGCAATGCAGAACAAGTGAATGAGATATTTAATAAAATCGTAGAAAAGATGGAGGGAGTAGATATATTTATTGCGAATGCTGGCATTAGTGTTCGTGCAAATTTTCTAGATATTTCACCAGAGCAGTGGAACAAAGTGATAGATATTAATCTTACTGGCGTGTTCTATACAAGCCAAGCAGCTGCTAAATTAATGATACAACAAAACGCTGGTGTCATCTTGATGACAGCTTCAACCAATGGGATAACAGGTCACCCCTATTATGCTGATTACAACGCTTCAAAAGCAGGAGTCAATCTATTGGCTAAGACAATGGCACTAGAGTTGGCTCCGACGATTCGTGTCAACACAATTTGCCCAGGATATGTCTTAACGCCAATGCAAAAGGCTGAGTATACTCCAGAAATGTTAGAGCAAGTAAATGCCGGTATCCCGTTAAAGCGACATGCACTACCAGAAGAAATTGCAGCCCTATATGCATTCTTGGCTTCAGATCAAGCAGCTTATATTACCGGTCAAAATATTTCGATAGATGGTGGAGAACTGGCATAAGCATGGTAAAACAAAACCGACAAATGCCTTTTGTTAGGGAGCTCGGTTTTGTTTTTCAAAACAATAATGATCCTGATGAAAACGCTTTACTACATGATTATCCGTTTCACCGAACAGTATGATAAGTGGGTTATGTGAAAACAAAAACTAAAAGGTAGATGGAGGCGTAAGGATGAAAATTAACTTATTGAAATCTGGATATGTAGTAGCCATATTTATTATAGTGTTAACACTTCTAGGATGCGGACAAAAATCGGACAAACAAGTAGCGACTAGTACAGAATCGAATGGAAATAAAGAGATGCAATTGGTGAACGACGGAAAATTAACATTTGCCATGAGTGGATTATTAAAACCATTAAATTATAAAGAGAATAATAAATTAGTTGGTTTTGATGTTGAAATAGGTGAAGAAATTGCTAAGCGTATAGGTCTTGAAGCCAATCCTGTAACCAACCCATGGGAAACGATAATTCAAGGTTTAAAGGGCCATAAGTACGATGCCATTATCGGGAGTATGACAGCAACAGAGGAGCGTGCGAAACAAGTAGATTTTTCAAAACCATATTATATTTCAGGTGCCCAAATTTTTGTGGGGGAAGATAACACTACTATTCAAGTAAAAGATGATTTAAAAGATAAAAAAATTGGTGTAATGCAAGCGAGCACATATGAAGAGGATGCAAAACAATATACATCATCCATTAAACTTTTTTCTAGTGATATTTATGCTTTACAAGATATCCCAACTGGTCGTCTAGATGCAGTGATAACAGATCGTATTGTTGGTTTGTCCATTATGAATGAGACAGGATTAAAGGTAAAAGCTGTAGATGACGTAATCAAACGAGAAGAAATCGCAGTTGCGGTGAATAAAGGAAATGAAAAACTCCTAGAAGCGATTAATCAAGCTATTGCTGATATGGTTGAAGATGGAACTTACGAAAAAATTAGTATGAAATGGTTTAATGCTAATTTACTAGAAAAATAACTTTCACTATACTTTAACGTTGGAGTGATGTTATGGAATTTATAGAGAAAATACTCTATATATTTGAGAAGCATGGGATTGAATTTTTAAAAGCTGCGTGGATTACGATTGAATTAACTTGTGTGTCCTTAATTATTGCGACAATGATTGGTTTATTATTTGCTTTCTTTAAAGTCTCAAATATGAAGATTCTAGAAAAAATCGCAGATGTTTATATTTTTATTGTTCGTGGAATGCCTTTAATTGTTCAATTAATGTTCTTATACTATGGGATATCGAGTGTATTTGTCCTTTCAGATTTTACAGCTGGCGCATTGGCGTTAGGAATCCATTCTGGCGCATATATCGCAGAAATCTTTAGAGGTGCCATTCAATCCATTGATCGAGGGCAAGTGGAAGCTTCACGCTCATTAGGAATGTCATATATGCTGCTTATGAGGAGAATCATTTTACCGCAGGCATTTAAACGTTCTATACCCTCTTTATGTAACCAATTTATCATAGGTTTAAAGGACTCTTCTTTAGTCGCCTATATAGCTGTTTCAGAATTGTATAATCATGCATTATCGGCTCAAGCCTCCAACTATATGCCACTTGAAACATATTTCGTAGTGGGTATCTATTATCTGATTCTCGTTTTAATATTTACTCTTATTTTCAAAAAGGTAGAAAGAAAATTAGATGTAGGAAAGAGATGATAAGATGATTAAAATAAAGAATTTACAAAAGTCATTTGGTGATTTGCAAGTCTTAAAGAATATTACATTGGACATTCAATCATCACAAGTGGTTGTATTAATTGGCGCCAGCGGATCGGGAAAAAGTACCTTGCTTAGATGTATGAACTTTTTGGAGGTGAAAGATGCTGGTACAATTGCCATTGATGGAAAGGAGATTAATGCGGAAAAGGATAACTTGAATTTGATAAGGCGAGATATGGGGATGGTTTTTCAACACTTTAATCTATTTCCTCATCTATCCGTTATTCAAAATATTATAGAGGCTCCTGTACAAGTGAAGAAAATCAAAAAAGAAGTGGCGATTGAGCGAGGACTAGCATTACTTCAAATGGTAGGGTTAGCAGATAAAGTAGATTATTATCCAGATCAATTATCAGGAGGTCAAAAGCAAAGGGTAGCAATTGCTCGTGCTTTAGCTATGGAACCCAAAATCATGCTTTTTGATGAGCCAACTTCAGCACTCGATCCTGAACTCGTAGGAGAAGTTTTAGAAACGATGAAAAAATTAGCGAAAGAAGGGATGACTATGGTTGTTGTCACTCATGAGATGAGTTTTGCTAAAGAAGTGGCTGATCGTGTTATCATGTTATCTGAAGGAGAAATTATTGAAGATGGTTTGCCGACGGAAATTTTTACTAACCCTAAACACGAAAGAACAGCTAAGTTTTTACAACAAGTTTTATGAGGAATTGATAGACATATACTCAAAAAATACTGAAAATTCAGAAAGTGGGTTGTGGATGTGTTAAAAAGCTATGAGACAGTCTTAGAGGTAACAAATAACTTAGTACAGGTTGAGAGTGTAGTAAACACTCGGGGTGAAATTGAAATTGCCAATAAATTGTACAACGAGATTGAAAACCTAGCATACTTCAAAAATAATCCTAGTCAAACTTTCATCTCACAAACACGAAATGATGATATTGAAAGATATAATGTTTTTGCTTATGTTAAGGGGACCAAAGGTAAATCCAATAAAACCGTTATATTAATGGGGCATATTGATACAGTTGATATTGAAGATTATCATCATTTAAAAAGTAAAGCTTGCTCACCAAATGCATTAAAAGAGGCATTGAAAAGTGAACACTTACCTGATTTAGTGATGGAACACGTACATTCTGATAATTGGCATTTTGGTCGAGGTGTACTAGACATGAAGAGTGGTGTTGCTAGTCATTTTTATCTGTTGAAGTATTATGCTGAACATCCTGAAGAGCTTAATGGCAACCTTGTGTTTTTCGCAGAATGTGATGAGGAAGATAGTTCGAATGGTGTTTTATCAGGTTTACATGACTTAAAGAGATTGAAACATGAACAGGGCTTTGACTATGTTGCTCTTATCAATTCGGATTTTGTAGCGCCACGTTACGTTGGAGATCCCAATCGCTATATTTATAAGGGGTCTGTCGGGAAACTGTTACCTTCTTTTTTGATTATAGGTGCAGAGACACATGCTGGGTCAAGCTTTGAAGGGTTAGACCCGAATTATTTGGCTGCTGAATTAACTTCCCATATAAGTTATAATCCTATTTTTTGCGATCTATCAAAAGGTGAAGCACCGATGCCACCCGTGTCATTAAAACAAACGGATTTTAAACCAACTTATACCATTCAGACAGCATTATCTACTTATGTGTATTACAATTTCTTCATACAGTCGTGGACACCAAGGCAAGTATTATCCTTGCTGAAAGAACAAGCAAAGATTGCATTTGATCAAGCATTATTAAAATTGAAACAACGACATAAAATCTACTGTGAACTAAGTAACAGTCCGTATGTTGAACTGCCTTGGAAAACGAGAGTCATTTTGTATGAAGAAATGCAACAGCAATTAGTCGCTGAGTACGGTTCAGAATTTACGAAACATATGCAGAAATTTAAAGAAAATTTACTATTAGATGAATCATTAGATGTAAGGATGTTTTCTGCTAAAGTAGTGGAAGAGGAATGGAAATGGATGAAAGACAAGAGTCCTGCTATGATTCTTTTCTATTCCTCATTGTATTCGCCTCGAATAGATTTAGATGATTCAAACAACAAAGAGGCAAATTTAATACATGCATTAGATCAGGCAATTAAAAACGTACAACCATTTTATCAATACCCGATAACAGCCAAAAATTATTTTCCTTATGTATGTGATATGAGTTGTGTGTCTATTAATGATGATGAAAAAGGGATTGAGGCCGTTATGGATAATAATCCAAGTTGGGGCTCGAAACATTTTGTAGATTACGATGCGATAAGAGAGCTAAATATTCCTACTATTAATATAGGGCCATATGGTTATGATGCTCATAACCGTTACGAACGTGTTGAACTCGATTATTCGATGAAAATAGTACCCAATATCACAAATGAGGTTATAAAAAATCTAATAAATTAAATGGAGTAGATTGGTTCGCAGTGAAATGAGATGGTTGAATTAATATAAAAGCTGATTTCCACAATGTATAGGGGAAATCAGCTTTTTTCATCAAATTATATTGGATTTTTTTGGAGAAAATAATCCTTAACGGTGCTTGTTTTACTGAAAAGTAATTGAAATAACTATCTACCGATGCAAGTTCTCGTCAGGATATTACGTGACATTTAAATACTTTTTTGATTACTTAGCCCACTTGAACCATCGCGCATGACCATCAGGACGTTCCATACTACGGATTGATGTTATTTCTCCTTGATTAATAAAATCTTGATGCAGTTGCATATCAAATAAATTGTTATAACAATGGTAGAGAGGTCGTTCCATACTGATCTCTTTTAACTTTTCAATTAGTTCAATGCGTAATTCCATTGGGATTTGATTGGCCACATGCGTATGATAAACAACTAACATCGCATCTTCATTAATATCTCTACTAATATCTTTTATAAGTTTAATAGCATCTCCTTTAATCAGTTGTAAATCAAGCTCTTTTAAAATAGGGAGTGCTTGATTTAACAATATTCTTCGCTCTTCATGCTCTGGCCAAATTAATGCTTGGAGCCATCGGAGCTCTTCCTCATTATGAATGTCAATAGGATTTAAATCGATACCAACTCGCTGACAAACAACTGGCGCATTTGAAATGGAAGCTGGAAGCGGTTCTCCTCGATTTTCTGAGGACAAAACGAAAGCACTATTTGAATTGTTTATACGAAGCTGTTGATTATAGCAATAATTGTATTGATCCATTCCAAGTTGAAGCCCTGCACTTGCCCCGATTTCAATGAAGGCTAGTGGTTTTTGATGGCGTTCATAAATTTCTGTCATCATCGGATAAAGGTAAGAACAACGGCGAATTTCATTTGTCTGAACAAGTTTTTCTTGAAATAAAGTCTTCAACTCTTCTGAATGGGATAAGACGAATGCTTTAAAAACAGGATACACTTCATTTATTGCTTTAAGTGTTGTCGTTAAAGATGGATAAAAATGAACTAAATCGTCGTTTGATGATGACAGCAAATAATGAACACCAGCTAATAATAAATTAGGTGCAGGTTGTCCTTGAGGTATAAATATAGCAACTTTTAATAGTTCATCATCATCAGCAATCCTATTCGCTAAATGTTCATACAACGGACTTGAGTTTTCACATTCATTTTTTGCAAAAGCACGGAATTGGTTACTTAATTTAGCTAACATACGATTCTCCCCTTTGTGTAAAAGTAATCGATCTAATTTTAGTTTATTGTTGTTGGATAATTTAGTAAATTAAATATAGCTAATGAAATTGATTAAAAAGATTAATGAATGGGGTGGAATTTTGGATTATAAATGGATACATTCTTTTGTAGTAGCCGCTAAATCTTGTAATTTTAGAATAGCAGCAGAAAAACTACATTTATCGCAGCCAAGTATTACAGTTCATATTCATCAGTTGGAACATTTCTTAAATGTAAAATTATTTAAACGTGAAAAAAATCGTGTGCAATTGACGGAGGCAGGGCAGGTCTTTCTAATAGAAGCTCAGCAAATCATTCATCAATGGGAAAAAAGTATTGAACGTTTTCAGTTAGCAACAAAGGGAATCGAAGAAAAGCTAATTATTGCAATGACTCCTTTAATGGTGGAAACGGTATTGCCCCATGTTATCTATCAGTTTATCAATGAAAATCCTAACATTGAAATATCGATTCTAGTGGAGGATTCTGCAAAAATTGAGGATTTAATAAATAGTGATAAGGCGCATATCGGTATTTCCTTATTGCCAACACGTTACCGCCATTGGCACCAAGAGCTTCTTGTAGAGAGTCCTCTAGAATTGGTCATTCCCTTGGATGCTTTCGATGATGAGACAGGAGCATATATTGATTATGAGGAATTATTTCAAACCTACACTTTATTTACACACCATCATCCAACTATTTGGGAGGATTTATTACATAAACTACAGGAAAAATATGTAGTGACCAAGCAAGTGTCCATATCCCAATCCTATGTGGTAAAGCGCTTAATAAAAGACGGATTAGGTATGTCATTTTTACCACGGATGATTGTGAGAAAAGAACGTATGGAAGGGAGGTTCAATATCGTTCCCATCGATGAATTAGCATTACCAAGTATTCCTGTATATCTTTTTTATAAGGATTCAGTACAAATTCCAGAAGAGTTGTTATGTTTATTGCAGACGAGGGATTATTTATGAAATAATTGTCAACCATTTCGAAAATTACTTATCGACCTCATAACTTTATTAATGGTTCATATGTGAAGTCATTTGTAAAACCTATGCTATTTAAGTGTATCTTCGTTCCGATTGGGTAAATTTCTGGACTAGGGTTATCCATTGTCAGGCTGCTAGCAGAAAAATTAGGTGGAAGTGCAACAGCCAAAATAGAAGATGGCATGATTGAGTTTTTAGTGTGTATAAAAAAGAATTTGTAATAGTAGTAGCCAAGAAGCTTATTGCAATTTGGCTACTACTATTACATATAACGTTTACAACAATGTTATAACCACTGTGGAAATATAAAACTATTTATGGTAATTATAGTATATGCAGTAATGGTTATGTTGGTGGCGAAATAATCATGATTATACTGATTTTTAGTATAAGGAGAGAGTGCTAATTATGGATGCCAATCTTATTAGTAGAATTGAATCTTTTTTGAACAAAAGTGAGTTCAAAGGGTTTAAAGGAATACCAGCAACCGACGAAGAAATTTTGAATGCTGAACAAGTATTAAATGTAAAGTTTAACAAAGAGTATGTACAATTTATTAAATTATTTGGAGGTGCATGTGTCGGCTTAAGTATACATGCGTTTAATAACGGAAGTTTTATTGGGAAAAGTACTGTAGTCGAACTTACACAATGGTTTCAAAAAGATGGGGAAGATACAATCCCACAAGAATTAAAAGGTGCCTATGTTATTTCAAATGATGGCTCAGGGAACCCAGTTTTAATGAATGAAGATGGTAATATATTTATCTTTTGGCATGATTCATGGGAAGTGGAATTACTACATAACTCCCTGCAGGAAATGTTACTGAAATATTTCCCACAATCAGGAGGTTATTATGTGTAAATTTACTAGTATGACAGATACATGTTAAAGGTTATTTAAAGCCCTTGTAGATAGGAGAAAAGAAAATCTTCTTAATGGATGAATTAAATCATATTTTAGATAAGATTCTAAGAAACTGATAACACACATACTAGTTGAAAGAATAGTCTGACTTACAAAAAAATAAGAATGGGTGTAGTGATGTTAAAAAGGTTTAGCTGGAAGAAAAACGATATTCATTCAATACAATTAAAAGAGAATTTATTCATCATTGCTCAATTAATAGAAAGTCCATATGTTGCATTTTTTAATATTACGAGTGAAAGTAATAATTTTGATGAGAAGCCACTTGACCTAAATGATTTAAAACCTTTTGGGGTATGTATGGTTTTAAAAGATTTTTTTAAAAAGTGTTCTGTCGGAAAGGTAAGAGATGTAAAACCTTACTTGAATATCCCTATACCCGAGATCTTTATTAGTAGTGACAGGGGACAGTGGGGAAATCGATCGGAATTTAGTGATGATGAACTTATATATAATTTGGTGAGAATTGATCCAGCAGTAGGAGATCAGGGTATTATGGGGAATGAAATTGTTCACTATAATATTGACAGGAAAGATCCAAATATTTTGAATAACTATGAAATTACTGGATATAACACTGGTTACGAATTTATACGTCGCTTAATTTTATCGATTGAGAATAGCCGTTGGATTGACCCATTAAAAGAACAACGATTGCTTGGCAGAGATAACTATCCGTTAAAAACAGTAGAAGAAATGTGGCGCTCTGGGGTTCCGAAGTATATCAAAGGAGGAAAAATTGTGAAGAAACTTGATTCTGAATTCAACTATCTAGAGGATATGTATGAAGATTCTTTCTTTCCATCATTTTTAGTCGATAAACTTAAATCTCATATTGTGAATGTAGTACATTTTATTGAGGAGAACACTTATACAGTAGAAGAGATTCAGGGAAGATTAGACGAAATGACTATAGCAATCAATGAGCTACAGAATGAGTTTTATGAAAATGACAGTGAAATTGAAACGTTTGCACGGGATTCAATTGGATTAACTGTAGAAAAGATTTTACATTATTTTGAGATTGATATCGATATTGAAGAAGCTCTTAGAGAACGAGATTGGTGAAAATACGTTTGTTGACATTTGATAAGGTCTCCACTTGGTTATCCTATTATGAGAGAGAAAGTTCCTGATAAATATTATTTTTGTTGTATGAATGTTCTAAATTAGAATAGCGCTCTTCGAAACTCTGGTTTGGTCTGAAATGGTATTAATGAACCTGGCAACGTTCGGCTGGCTTTGATTCGGGTGATAGTCAAGCAGGACAACTGTATATTTATGCTGTATTCAGCGAAAAGCTTCTTCTTTACGATTTGCTTTAATACGAAAACATACTGACAGACTGTGTTAATGCAGCACGGTCGTCTTTGAGAAGGATGTGAGAGAACAAGATGCACTGGGAGAGGTATTTGCTGGACGACAAAGCTCCTGTTTCCGATTATGCTCATTTGGGCGTGATAGAGGGGACTCGGAGAACGGAGAACTTTGATCTTGCAACATTGGAAGAAGATACTCGGATTGTTGCATTATCGACACCTCTGAAGAAATTCAAGAAGAAATATGTGAATTATGAATCGTTAGTCGGTAATCAAATGGTAGAAGGTATTTACCTCACTGATCTAGATGAAGAGCGATTACAAATATTTTCTACATTGCCAAATCTAAAGTACTTGCATATTTCCTCTGGTAAGATGGGGAATATCCCCAATTTGTCATGTTTACATAGCTTAGAAGTGTTGATTCTGGCAAATTTGCCCCAAGTAAAAAATTTGAACTTTCTAATAGGGTTACAGAACCTGCAAACATTATATATCTTTGGTATGAATCACTTGTACGATTTAACGGCGCTTGCCACTTTATCGAATTTGAAGGAATTAAGTCTTAATCATGGACGAATGAGCGGGACTGGAAAGCCAGTCAAAAGCTTTGAGCCTGTTGGAAAATTAGTGAAATTAGAATATTTATCTTTGATCCTAGTATTAGAGAATAAGAGCCGAGATATTACGCCTATTCTAAAATTGAAAAATATAAGAAAACTTCATCTATTGCCACGATACACAAAGGGAATGGCGGAAACAATTACAACCAGTTTTCCCAATTTGCTAAACAAACAAGACTTTGGAGGTGGCCAGAAAAACGATGATGTACATTGAGCGATGGTGGGGAGAATATATCGGTGGAACCGATGATACATACACTTTGATCGACTATTTAGTTGACAGAGAATTTGAGTCGGATATTCCAACTGAAATAAACGTTAAAAATATTTTGCAAGACTTTCAACTAAATAATACTCGGGAAATTAAAGACTTACGCCAAACGAAAGACATTTACTATATTATAGAAAAAGAGTTTTTTCAAGATATAGGCTGTGTAATTAATTTGTTGATAGATGTTACGGCTATTATTCTGGAATGTCAAAAAAACGGTAAGGTTCATCTGACGGATTTAGCTGGCGGTATCATGGACAAAAATGCTGTTATTACTTTAAAAGTGGAAAAAGAAGAAATGGCTTTTTTGAGGAGAGTATTGGAAGATTTTATTCATCACCCTTTAAGTTATGATTTGGCGGAGTTTTGCCCGGAAGATGATATGCGAGAAATTGCAAAGGTATGCAAGGAGATTTTAACAGAGCTAGAAATGTAAAATCACAATTAAAAGCAACGGAGGAATGAAGGTAATAAACAACAAGAAATCGCCAGGTTTTTGAGCCATCCGTCTGTTGGATGCATTGGAACTAGGTGGTTGGAACGTTTGATGGAACATCCGCACCTAAATCAAATTTTAAGTTAACAATCGATGCCTGTTATCTACGAATCTTTCAAGCAGGTGGGATTGAGTTGCTACCTAAGACAATCGAAGATGTGCGGGGAAAAGTTAACTAAATTAGAGGAGAGAATTAGTGTTTTGTGATCTCCAAGTCGAAACAAGTGTGAAAAATATACTGAATATTTAAATGAATTAATAAACAAAGTGATGCTATTTATAAAGCAGTTAAATGATAAAGAGCAAAATTCTTAGTAGATTTAAGATAAAATAAGCAAAGTAGTTGAATTAGCCTTTGTTTTTAAATAAATGAAGGGTGTCTATACTTGCAACAAATCTAATTGATAAATGATAGTAAGGGGAATAAAACCATTAAAAAGGGTTTATTGCGCTTTGTTTTTGCAACTCAGTATGGAAATTACAATAGAACTTATATTTTAAGAGATGAAAGGTAAGTTTCTTGAATTTAGGCTCATCACCATAACTTGGGGTTGACCACAAAAAATTCAATAAATTTCCATTAAAGTATAGAAAAAAAGTGAAAAC
>NZ_LITM01000006.1:231005-238462 GCF_001275675.1 Lysinibacillus sp. FJAT-14745
GATGCCCATCTTTTCCTCCGTTTACGTTTGGAAACAGGTCATTGATTTTGTCATCCCCGGATTTTGGTGATGAACCTGAATTTACAAATGGAGTGAATTTATGGATATAAAAGAAGCGTTTGGTATAATTTATGATGGGTTAATAAGTGAAAATTCAGTACCAGTAAAATTAAGAACAAATAAGGAATTAGATTCGATTTTATTAAATCAAGTGAGAGAGGCACTGGATGTATTAACACAATACTATAAGGATAAAGAGACAGTTCCCAAAAAGTTAGCATTAGCTATGGTGGATATCTATGGTGCATTTTCATTTCAAGCAGGGTATTTTAACGATAAGTTTTTGGAGGAATTAGAGGGAATCGGTATTGAATTGCAGGAAAAAGCAATGAAGCTTTTTTCTGAATGAAATATTTCGAGGGATTTCAAAATAGACATGGGGATAAAAATGTATTTTAAGTGGAACTAAATATGAATCTTTAACTTTTCAAGAGAACCAAAAAAGTTGAAAATGAAATTTATATTTGAAGGTATTGTGGAATAACAATTGAAAAAAGTCTATGGAGAAATGAAGATTTCTCTTTAACAAATATGTAAAATGTTGATTTGCTTTATATAGAGGGAGTGTGTTGTATGGATTTTTCAATAGTTTCAGATACTGCAGGTGCAAGAGTTGATGAATTAGCTAGTGAATTAACAGACGCATTGGAATCTAATATAAATTCAAAATATAGGAATGTCGATGTTTCGATCGGGATAGCCTTTAGATGCTTACCAGAATCCTATGAAAGAAAATCATTTATTAGATATACGAAAAAAGATAACTATCTGACAATTGATATGGCAGTTACGGTAGAAGAATATGAAAAAATGTATAAAGTAGAACAGAGATATTATTTGGGGAATCTATTTTTAGAGTTTCTGAACAGGGCGTTAGAAAAAAACAACTTTGAAGGGCTTGAAAAAGAGAAGTTCATAAGTGACATTAAAATGTGGGCAAGAGAAATCCCTTTGAAAATGGATAATGGTTCAAATAAATTGTGTAATTGGTTTAATGAAGAGATTGATTGGTCTGTAGATCTTGATAAATAAAATTATTTGACCAAATATAATTTACAAAAAGTATTAAATAGTAGGGGGAATTAGATGCGGATGAAAATAAAATACCATTTAATGAAGAGTTTTGATGCTTCAATTACTGATGAAGATTTGATTTTTGACATTGATGACCCAAATATAATAGGTGGATGATAAATTATGGAGTATCGTTAGACTTAATTAATAATTATTTTGATATTATTGTTTATGGAGATACAGACTTGTTTTTTAAACAAGATATTATTTTGACCAATGGAATTTATTTAGTAAGTAATAAATTTATTAAAGCTTGGCAAGAAGTAGTAGGTGTTAAAAACGATGTTCAATGGATCGATTTTAACCTTTTAGATTCAAAGAGGATTCCAATAAATCATGACTTTAAAATAATAAACTTTACAAATACTATTAACTGTATTAATTGGGAAGAATCGCAATTTAATGTACATGATGATTTAGAGAAGGATTATAATTTTTACATGTCTGTATTCGATAAAACGAGACTGGAAGGTATTAAATCTGGCTGTGTGGACTGCGAAAGAAGTATATTTATTTCGGACGTGATCAAAAATTCTTTAGAACAATATAAATTAAATTCACTATTTTTTAAGGAAATTGACTAAAATACATAATGGAATTGTTTTAGCATATTTTGAGTCTTAGAGCATAACTGAAATTCAAAGCATATGTAAGGAAGGCTGTATATGTCCTTCTTTACATATGCTTTTTTGTTAGTAATAGAATGCCTAATTTTGGTATTATAGCTTTATCAGAAACAGGATTTTTTTTGCAAAGAGAAAATAATAAGAGTAGCGGTAATTATTTGGGGATTGTTGCCACTATTTTTTGGAATAAATCTTATTTAACTTTTGGATGAATCTCTCGTTTGATTGGAAGGAGATGTATTGGACCGATGTAAAAAATTTTTCTTACAAGAAAGGGGGTTATCGATATGTATAATGACCTTGCAAAATTAGTTGACGAAATAGCAATTGCAGCAGAAAAATCATTTTTAAGTTTATTTCAAAACCAAGAAAGTTATTATTATTGTGCATTGGTGACAACAGGGGAGGCTGTTGCACCAGTTATTTCAGCTTGGTCATTGGAGGCGTTGGAGAATATCTCTAAAAAATATTCAAAGGAGGATGCTCAATTAATAAAATGGTCATATGCAGATTCACCATATTGGAATTTTGGTTGCGAGAATTTTGAAACTGTAAGAAAACTATTTAATGAGCGTGTACTTGACTATACTGATGAATTTAAATGGTATAAAGAAGTAGAATTTAGATTAGAAGCTATGGTTTTGGCTATGGAAAAAATAGATAAAAAAGGTGTATTTTCTTTAAATCAACCGAGAAGTAAAGTGTATGTGAACGTTGAGGTAATGCCCCCTGATGTTACAAACACAATCAGAGCTTTACGTCTTAATAAGAAAGAAGACATTTTGGGTTGGCTTAGTGAGGCTGCTGAAGAGTAAAAGTTAATTTTAAGGTTCGATAAAAGATAAAATATATTACGGGCAAAAAAGTAAGATTGGGGGAAATGATGAAAATATTTAGTACAGCACCAGACGGTAATGAAGCTGCAGAGCTAGAAAATGCTCATTATTTTAACTTGGCAATTAGCAAAATTGAAGAAAGCAATGAATGGTTGAAGAAGACTGAGAAACCATATCAGGTTATGTTAGTTCATATAGATATTTAAATTGATGCTTTCTAGAAAGTATAAAGCGGATGCGAACTTAAGTATTAAGAAAGATAGGGTTTCAGAATGGAGAAATACTTTTGACGCATGGTTTACTAGGTGTGGTCAAAAAATCCCTTCAAAATATAGAAATGGAATTAAAGAAAATGGTGAAGAGTTATTTAAAGAATTGAGTGGATATGGTCATTAAAATAACTTATTATTTCGGTCACTTAAACTAGGGGATAATGTAATCTAAGGTGTTTTGAGAAGGTTATTATGTCTCGGTGATAGTTTCCACTAGGCAGCTTATTTTATAAGGAGCTTCTTTTTAAATGAATAAACGATATAAAAAGCCCCTCCTAATCACTAGGCTATCGAGCGATTAGGAAGGGCTTTGATTATTCTCATTTTTGGAACAATGCAATAGCCATCCTGCGAAACGTTTAGCGGTTATTACTCATGCGAATTAACCTTGCTGCGTTCACTTGCCTGGTCCTGTGCTGGTTGTTCCGACTGTACCGTTTGCTCCGACTCTGCCGGTTGTTCCGACTGTTCCTGTTGCTGCTCAGACTGCTCTTTCTTCATTCCGAGTTTTTTGCGAATAAAGCCCCAAATCGCTCCGCCGAACAGCAAAAGCACGATCCAAAACTTCTTCAAAAGAGGGATGAGCACAGCAAGCAAGCCCGCTTTTTTGGCAACCGCTAGACCCGCTCCTCCAAGAATTAATCCAGTCAAGCCGAATTCAGCTACCTTATCGGTTTTTTTGTCAAAATCCTCATAGCGCTGACCTTGCTTTAAGTTAAACTGCTTTAGGATCTTATTGTTAAACACTATACGATCCTTCTTCAAATTCTCCGGATCTGAGACGAGTATCGCCGAGATATAGCCTTCGCGCGATAGAAGTCGCACATTGTAGTTAATAACGCCGTTGTTCTGATTATCATGTGCCAATAAAGACCATGACAAACTGTGTAAGGAGTTGTCGTAGAACGGAGCAACATCCCATTTATCTACGAATAACTGATTTTCAGGACTTAAATCCTTATTCTTTTCTTCCGTGCCTTCTTTGTAGCTTTCGAGCAAGGCGTCAGCATCGATATCCTTTTTCTCGTCATCTTTAATATGTCCAGATTCGGTATATTCGAAATAAACGGCCCAACTCTGTTTTTCATCTTTTGGGAAAACCACACCGATTTCTTCCCCGTTCGGTTCCATTCCACTCTGCTTTATGTACTTTTTCGTGTTTTCGGCATCAAGGAAAATAAAATCGCTGCCTAATTGAAGTTCGGCTAAATTGGATCCAACGTCGACTTTCTGTCCACCTTCTATCCAATTCAGCTTTTCTTCGGCGTATGCGGGAACCGCACACGCCATTATAATAAGAGTCATAACAGTTACTGATTTTAATAGTTTTGCAATCAACGATTTCAAAAATAGCTTCCTCCCAAATCTGTGTTCTTACGCTGCGGACGACTTGTCCTTATTGCCTTTAAATAAATGAATGCCTACTAGGACGGCGCCAATACCTGCGAAAGCAATTTCAACAATGGTTTCGCCTCCGCCAAAAATTTTGCCAAAAACGGTAAATAATTTGAATTGTATACCGAATTGCGGCAGTATGAATGCCCCTAACCCCAAAATTAAAAACAAAATACCAGTACGTAACATAATTAACCCCCTTAATAATGGAAAATACTTATGTAGATTATCATATAATCCAAAATGTGGCAACGATGTAAATAGTCATATAACATTCTGTAGTAATTATGAACTATTAGAAATAAAAGGGGATTTCTGAGGATTACGGCTTATTTATATAAAAACGATTTACAGCTAACTAATATATAGGATTTTGAATTGTTTATCTGTTCGAAAGAGAAGCAAGAGCAACAAACGTTTTCTGTAGCGAAAGCAAAGCGTCAGCTACAATTACGTCAATGCGAAATCGACAGCGATTTTTCGGAATTTATTGACAATAATTCAGTTTTTATTGCTTTATTTTTGTGTTAACCTATTTTTAATTATAGTTAGCGCACAAGACTAGGACATTATAGGTGCTATTATATTTTTTAATTGGAGCAACTGGTTTACCAGTATACGTATATTGAGGATGCGCTCAAATATGCGATTGTATCTCTTCAGTCATACATACGGTTTAGTAGAAGCAAAGGGGCTGTAACACAAATGAAATACCTAACTAAGTCGATTTTTAAAAATGAAAACGGCAGTAAAATTAGGTTTCTAGAAACATCTGAAGAAACGAAAAGGGAGTTAAAAGAAAATTTTAAACTCCCTTTTTTAAGTCAAACACTTTTGGAATGGTACAGTGACTTACCTGAATCTAAAGACCTGATGTTTGATTGGACTAACGACTTCTATTTAATTGGTAAGGAAAATCTAATGAATGCTTTAGAAGGTTACAGATTTATTAAAGAAGGTAAAGGTTGGGTAGATTTCTCGGAGAAAATGAAATGGAACCAAAATTGGATTGTTATTTCTAGTTGGAGTGGGAATCCAGTGATTGCAGATGTAAGTAAGGTGGAAACCCCGATTTATTATGATTATGTTGGAGGAGAATTTTCCCCAAAACTACTAGTGGATTCACTGGAAAAGTTCGACTACTTTTTATCTGTATGGCTGGATAAACACAATGATAAATACTATAAATGCGGTGAATATCAATCTAATTTTTATGAGTCAATGGAGAAGGAGTGGAAAATTAAATTAAATAATGAAGAAATTAAAAATATATGCGAATTTCTCCCTATTTTAAAATCAAAAGAAAATTTTGCACCAATTGAGCAACGAATTAAAGAAAAAGTTAAAAAATATTATGTGTATCTTGATGATCCAGGCGAGAATAAATCAAATGTAATCTTAGCATTAAAAAAAGAAACAGGTCTATCATTCGATGAAATACGAAACCAATTAAATAGTACTGGATTTCTAATAGCTGAAGGATATGGGGAAAATACTTTAGTTTTGGCTGATTATTTTACTTCGTTAGGTGCTAAAGTAAGAACTGAGCAAAACTGAAATATTAGTGGTTTGTGTGTAGGTATGACATAAATGATAAGAAGTGGAGTCTTTATGAGAAAATTTTTTTAGGACATTACATGAAGTTCAAGAAGATGTAGTACAGGTTGCTCTTAGTAAATGTAAATGCAGTTGTGAAAATATTGAAGCATTATTATTCGATGTAACTTACGATACCATTTTTAAGATAATGGAGCTTATTGATGGTTATTCAAAAGATGATTTACAGTTAGATATTATTGAAAAAGACAGTAAAAAATCTTTAAAGGAAAATATTCAGTTACATGATGCTTGTGTAGATTTCATCAAAGCATGAGTTTTAAATTCTAAAACATTATGCAATGTAAATAAGATTTCTAAAGAGGTGAAAAGAATATGAATGATATAAATGAATTACGAAATAAATATATTTCCTTATATGATGATGTTGATGGAGTTTCTAAAGATTACTTGGATAAAATTGAACAAGATCTTAAAGTAAAACTACCTGAGGACTTTCGTGAAATATCTCGTTTCTATGGTGGAGGAGACATTGGGGGGAAAAGTATACATTCTTTTGTATTTTCTGATCCAACAAATCTACTAGGAGAGACTTTGAGAATTAGAGAGGCAGTTGGTTTACCGAATAGAATGGTTGTTATTGCTGAAGAAGATATGAGTGTAATTGTTATGGATACAGAAAACAAGCCATCAATCATATGGATAGATTCTGTAGAAGTAACTAAATTAGATAAGCAAGATTTTATTTCTAAGCCAGATGTTTGGGATGATTTTTCTGACTTTTTTAATTACTTACTAGATGAAGAAGAGGAAGAACGTAATAATATCTAGTAGATAGGAGTGATTAAATATGTCTTTAGAAAAACTAAAAACGATTTTACCTGTACCTGCAAAAACTTTTGGCGCTGGAGATATATTTCAATGGAAAGAGGCTGAAAAGGAGTTAGGCTCAAAATTCCCATCAGATTATAAAGAATTTATTTCTACCTATGGAGCAGGTGGGGTAGGTGGATTTTTATGGATTTACTCCCCATTTACTTGTGATGAAAACTTAAATTTTTTTATAAGGTCAAAAGAAGAGAACGATGCTTATTTTACTTCAAAGCAAGAATTCCCTGAAGATTTTCCTCGAAGTTTATTTCCTGAAGAGAATGGATTGCTTCCTTTTGCGGGAACAGATAATGGAGATGTATTAAATTGGATTACCTCAAATGACCCGGAAAACTGGTCCATATTGGTCTATGATGGAAGATCAGGTGTTTCCTATGAATATAAATGCTCGTTGGTTGAATTTCTTTATGGTGTCTTTAGTGGAAATATAACTTGTCATCTATTCCCTGATGATCTCTTAGATATTGAACTTGAATATATTGTATGACAGGTAGATTGAAGTAAATACCAAATTAATTAAAGTGATTAGTTAAAATAAGAGTTTTTTAGAGGCTATTCTTTTTAATATCTACACAAAGAGTAACGTACTTAGTTATGATAAGAATTCAAGCTTTTACAGACTGCTAACTCAGAGAAAGTTTTTTTATATATAGTGGAAAAATTTTATTATTACTCAACTTTCGCACCCTGAAAGATCAAGACATTGCTTGAAATAACTAGGCAGAGCTGCTAACCATTTGTTCATT
>NZ_LITM01000006.1:239062-239597 GCF_001275675.1 Lysinibacillus sp. FJAT-14745
TGTTTGAGTTGTTTCACCATCCCAATCACAAATAGCCCTTTGTCGGTGATGGTTTGGATCAACGGTGCTTGTGTAAATCACGAATCCATTAACACATAGTCCGCCAGAATTCCTTTGTTCAAGGCATGGTCCAATAAGTCTGAGACATCGTAGGTTTGGTCTGCAAGGCTTCCATACGACGCTTATAGCCCGATGTACGTTTATCAATGGAGTCATTCATTTCCTGTATACGGCTTTCCTTTTTCGCAGAACTCATCAGGGCGAAATCAATCGGGATAAAAGTAGCACTATCCGTCCAACCCAGCGTCAGTAATTGAAACCCTTTCAAGTAGCGATGGGAAGAATGGTCAAAAACGTTCGCCATCAGTTCTACAGACTTACTGCGATTGCGAGAATAGACAGAATCGTCAATGACAAAAGCTGTAACACGCTGTTCAGATGTTAATGATTCGATGAGGCGAATCATTTCACCACTAAGTGACAACAGAAACTGACGCCAATTATAAGTGGGTGTGTTTAGAAAACGGTATACTGT
>NZ_LITM01000006.1:239965-260911 GCF_001275675.1 Lysinibacillus sp. FJAT-14745
TCAAATAGATTTTTGAATAGCAAAATAGCTAATAATACGAAGTGTTGATCAGGATTTTTTTACTGCGAAAGTTGAGTAGTTAATGCAAAGGGTCTATGGGGAATAATATGTCATCTTAAAAAGCGGAGAATGTTTAAAATGAACAAAGAGCTTCTTAACAAGATAGATAACTTTTTGAGAAACGAAGAAAAATAGCAGTCTTATTGGTAAACCTGCGAGTATTCAAGAAATCAAAAATGCAGAAACGTTTTAAATGTAAAATTTAATGATCAGTGTATAGAATTTATTAAATTATTTGGCGGGGCTTATGGAGGATTAGCCATCAGAGCTTTTAGCAATGGAAATTTAATTTTTAAAGCAGTAAGAGAAAGTTGTTGAAAGTTTAAGCGCTACAGTTTTGCCCCATTGGGTGCGAAAAAAGGGAAAAATAAAGGTAACAGATATTTTAAAGGCATTAGTGAATAAGAGCCGAGATATTGGGCCTATTCTAAAATTGGGAAATATAATAAAACTTCAACTATTGCCGCGATACGCAAAGAGAATGGAGGAAACAATTATAACTAGTTTTCCAAATTTGTTGAATAAACAAGACTTTTGAGGGGGCCTGAAAAGCGATGATGTACATTGAGCGATGGTGGGGAGAATATATCGGTGGAACCGATGATACATACACTTTGATCGACTATTTCGTTAACAGAGAATTTGAGTCGGATATTCCAACTGAAATAAACGTTAAAAATATTTTGCAAGACTTTCAACTAAATAATACGCGGGAAATTAAAGACTTACGCCAAACGAAAGATATTTACTATATTATAGAAAAAGAGTTTTTTCAAGATATAGGCTGTGTAATTAATTTGTTGATGGATATTACGGCTATTATTCTGGAATGTCAAAAAAACGGTAAGGTTCATCTTACGGATTTAGCTGGCGGTATCATGGACAAAAATGCTGTTATTTCTTTGAAAGTGGAAAAAGAAGAAATGGCTTTTTTGAGCGGAGTATTGGAAGATTTTATCCATAACCCTTTAAGTTATGATTTGGCGGAGTTTTGCCCGGAAGATGATATGAGAGAAATCGCAAAGGCATGCAAGGAGATTATAACAGAACTAAATATATAAAATCACAAATAAATGTAGCGGTGGAATGAACATAATAAACAACAGGAAATCGGCAGGTTCCGAAGTCATTCACCTGAGGAATGCATTGGAATGGTTTTGCGACAATGTCGATGGATGATGTGGATAGACTGAAACTCACATGCTATATATTTGTATTTTTACCGTATGAGGCAGCAGACCAAATAGCCAGATTGGATACTCTGAAAGAATTAATTGATCACATTTAGGAGCTTTCCGAGGGAGAACTGTATCTGATTTCTTACGCTTCTTAATTGAGAAATTAGGGATACCGAATCCTGTAAAGAAAAGGTCATGCAACCCGGTAATAGACTAGGTATTTAAAAGATAGCATCGATATCGATTTGGGTGCTATACCTCGTTTTCGTCACCTGATAAATTAGAGCGTATTGTGAAAATTTATACAAACATCAATGAGTAGCATAAATCCTTTGGAATTTGGATAAAATTGCTACTCTTTCTTTTTAAGATACTACATCATACCAATCAAACAATCATTTGACTTTTGGAAATTTTAGAATTTCTCGTTAAGTATCGTGAGAAGAAAAAAATGCAAATTGTAGAACAACTACATGATGAAGGATGATATTTATGAGTTACTATAAATTATTTAATGTTTACAAACGAGTTGTTTTTTTATGAGAAAATATAGTTTTAATGACAGTGTAATTGAAATAGATCCAAGGTATTTAGAAGAAGGAGTCCGTGTTGCAGAAGAAGAGCAGTTTGAATCGATTCGTATTAAGGGATTTGTTGATGATGTTGATTTTAAGTGTGATTTAGATCTTGCTCCTTTAAAAGATAAGAAATTTATTAAAAATCTGGCGATTAACAACAATTTTAAATTAAAAAGTGTTGCCAATATTGAAGCTCTTTATTCTTTGGTGAATATGATTGATTTTAAGGTATCCTTGCAAATCCCTATTGATTTTTCACGATTAAAACAACTAGAAGAACTATATCTCTTTAATAGTTGTTATGAAAACTTAGAAACACTTACAAATTTAAAAAGTCTTTATATTTTTGGATATTCAAAACAAAATTGTCATGAGTTGAGAACATTAAAAGAATTGGTTTATCTACGACTAAGTGGGTCTAAAAAACTGGAATCACTTGAAGGTGTTGAAGAATTAGAAAACCTTGAAACTTGCTGGTTGGCTAAAAACAATTACCTTTCTGATGCAAATAGCATATCTCAACTAAGTAGTTTAAAGTGGTTACATGTAGAAGGTTGCAAAAACCTAATGGATTATTCATTCTTGAATGATAATGGATCCATAAAAAAATTGTTAATTTCAGATCTAGTCTCTTTGGAGTTTGTAAGAACCATGAGAGCATTGGAGACCATTAACTTTTGGAACTGTAAATCAGGGGACTTAACGCCATTACTAGAATGTCCGACATTAAAAGAGGTTTCTTTTCATCCAGAGAAGAGGCATTACTCTCATAAAAGAGACACTATAAACAATCTCCTAAAAAACAAGAGCTAAACAAGGGAAGATTAATTAATGATGAAACGACAGGTCTGGTAGGAGGAATTGAGCAGGCTCAGATTCAGTACTAAGGTACTCAGATCGGCTTATAAACGAGGAGAGCAAACGATGAAAACATCTAAAAGTAATTTTCAAGTGGGAGATATTTTTAGTGTAAGATTAGATAATCATGAGTATGCATTTGGACGCTGTATTTCTCAAATAAGTTTAGGACATATCGTTGAAATTTTCGATTATTTTTCTGAAGAAATTATTTTTGATACAAATATTACCGAAAAGAGGCTTTTCGAGCCAATTCCTATAGATACTTGGGGATTATTTGGTAAAAGAAAGAAAGAAGGTATTTGGAAGGTAATTGGCCATGAGGATTCTTTCAAACCAGAAAATGTTGATCATTTGCGCTATTGGGGTATGGCTGCTGAGAAGGTTACAGATACGAAACTATTAGGTGTTTTTGATAATGATTGCGGAAATATAGAATATTCTATTGTTAATGGGGATGAACATCGAATTCAATCTGAAGGATTACATTTTAAAATTAAAGGTAGAAAGAATGAAGTTTTTTTACTTAGAAGTCCATGGGGGGGCATACAGGTTAAGGAAGAGATTGAAAAATATAGACAAAAAATTAGTGAGTCTGTTGGTGTTAAATAACAAGGCGAATTACAGTTTATTGGAAAACATTTTGTGAGTAATCGAAGCGTAAGTAATAAATCTGGATATCGAAGAGGATTTTTAGCCTATGAAAGAATTTTTTGATGAGTTTGGAAAAAGGTTGATCATGGCAGTTAGGAATGACTTTAAAGAATTGTCAAAAATAATTGGAAACGAAAGAATATATGCTATTTGTTTAGTAACTGACAGTGATGCTATGACAGTATTTTTAGCGATAAATACTTTCGAAAAGATGGAAAGTAAATATCATAAGTATACTCAGAAGAATCGGTCAGAGAATTTAAGTGATGAAGTTTTATACAAAACTATAAAATGGGTTCCTGCTGAATGGGAATACGATGATAGCGATCTTGAACAGAGTGAGATAGTTTTAGTTTCAGACTATTTGGCTGAGAAGAGGGAATCTATTGAGGACAGTAGATTTCAGGAGTTTGAGGAGGGATTTTATAAAACAATGACTGAAACATTACTTACATTACACAATGAGGGTTTGTTTTGTCATGAAAAAGATGACATAACAATATTTATATCTATTTCTGATGATGACCGAGCAGAAATGATTGAGAATTATTCAGCGGGGTTGCTGAACTCAGAAAATGTAAGGAGTAATTTTGTAAATAGATGGAGTTAAAAGGATTTCAAAAGAAATGTAAAATTGAAATTATCAATAAAATGATGAAGCTATCCTTCTATCTACATGAGTATTTTTCAGGCAATAATTTTGAAAAATTCGAAAATATGACGAAGTATTCTTCACAGAATATCTCCTAAATACCAGATAATCTAGCAGAATACTTTTAATAACGAGTAGGAGCGATGAGCTTGTTTAGTTTTTTTCGTAAAAATAAATCTTTTGAAATTGATGTTGACTGGTTTAATAACTTGCTGATAGCTGTTTTAGAGAACTACCAAATGAATATTCAATTTATTTAAAACAAATAAAAGAAGGGCTTTTACAAGGTGCTTTTCCGGTAACTGGATATTTAAATAATTACATTGGTGTTTCATTTCATAAGGAAGTTATAAAAAAATATGAAAAAAAAGGTGAAAAGGAGTTTTCTATCACAGGTGTTAAATTTTTTAATAAAAAAGCAAGTAAAGATGTCAATCTTGAGATTTTTTTTAACTACGGAGTAATTGCGGGTGTCTCCTCAGATGTTGAATTAATCCAATGTGATTTAGACCTAAGTCAAATAAACATTGACTTTGTTAAGGTGAAAGAAAAACCTATAGAAGGAACGATAAAAAGGAAACTACTATCTTGGGGAATTCAAAGCTTTAATGAGAGTGAAGTATATGAAGTTATAGTAGAAGATCGTAGAATGTTTCACTTAAGGGATTTATCTGATGGTGATTTCTTAGCTTTTGAAGATGGTGATTTATATTTAATTAGTATTTCTCTCAAAGAAGTATTAAAAATTTCTTCTGTACATTATGAAAATATTAAGATGAATTTATTTGATCTATCAGAGGACAATATATATTCTTTTATTCAAGAATTCTTATCAGAAAAAAACTGACTACTTAAAGAAAGCTCTAAATCCGAAGGGGTGTTAGGAATGAAAGGATACATTTTAAATACGCAAAGAATACACATGATTGGGTTGCCTATCATAACGATATATCAATTGATTACAAAGAATTTAAGAACAGTTTATGAAAAAATATAATTAGAATTGTAGATTATTTACAAAGACGTTTGACGTTAAAGAAAAAATGATGAAAAGAAATGAGGACTTTAATATGGGAAAAGGATTTGAAGCGAGTCCAGAATTTAAAGCCATGATTAAAAAATCAGCTAGAGATCGATATATTTACTCTGTAAAACGTATTGCAGACTGGGAAGAGGCGTGGTCATTGAAATTAGATGAAGGGTTTGTTACAACTTCAGATAAAGAAGGAAATCTTTCTATGCCTATTTGGCCCTTCGAAGAGTATGCTTTGAAATGTATAGGAGAAGAATGGGGAAACTGTAAAACACAGAAAATACATATAAATACACTAATAGACGGAATATTACCTAACCTGTCGGAAGAAGGAACGTATGTAGTTGTATTCAAAGTACCAGAAGATGAAGAAGTTATAAGAGTATCTGCGGATGACTTTAAAAATAATTTATTATACGAATGTTCTCAATTAGAATAAAATCTTTTGAAATATGGATGTTAATAAAGTTTGGGCAATGTGTGTAGAGCAAGCAGAAGAGTAGCATAAATACTAAGCCGGGTTTTATTGCTACTTTAAAATGAAACGCAATGTAGGAGATTCTCTTATGAGATGCGAAAAACCTAAGCAACAAATTGACAAGGGTATAAGAGAGATGCAGATGCTGAAGAATTTGTAGTAATGAAGTAGCCTCTGTAATGGAGGAAGAGAGGAGCGGTACTGTTATCTATACTTCAGAAATAAAACAACAAGGGAATGGGTGATATGAAAATGGAGTTGGGTATGAAGATAGAAAAAATAATAAATGGTAAGTTAATGGATCCTGATATGGAAATGGAAGAGTTTGAGCAACTATTGTCAGAAATAATTAAATCAAACAATAGTGAATATATACGAGCGCTGTATTTGGCTTTTGATGATAGGTTCGAGCTACCGGAGTATGGGGAAAATTTATTGTATACAGTAGAACATAGCAGAATAATGTTTGGAGATGAAATAGGATTTGAGATATTAATTGAAATGCTTCCAAAAATGCTTCCTCATGCTCAACAATGGGCAGAATGGATGCATGCAAGAATTTTAAACGAAGAAATAGGCAGAAAGATTTATGCAGCTTTAGTTTCTAATGCAGATCCTAATTTACAAAAGTTAGTTATTAACATTATGAATCAATTAAAAGAAGAATCGCCGAGTCATTATGATTCAACTGCAGAGGTTTTATCGATCATTGAGGCCCGTACAGGTGAACTCCTTTAAAGGATGAAAGTATATCATTATCTTTACATATATTTTTTTGTTAGAAATAGAGTTTCCTATTCCTTGTATTTAGTGTATATCAGCTTTTGACATAAGGAATAAAATCGTTTCGACCTTTGAAATCAGGCGGAAAAGTTAATGAAAGATTTCTATGCAGGTGGGGTGTAAGTATGGTAATAAAAAAATTTAAATTGATGTTATATGCTCCTGGGTTAGTTGTGTTTGATCCCCTAACTTTAAATAACTATTTAGAGAAAAATAACATTGTTGAAAGCGATTTGCTCAAACTTTTTTGTAACAATGAAAAAATTGGCCAGGAGGTTATTTCTCAAGGTTGCATTATTCCAATATACGAAATTCCTGAACTCGATGATCACTATCAAATAATAATTAACCATGAACAGGATAATGCCTCAATACCTGAACAAAATAATATCTTTATAACAAATCCTTTTCCTCTACATGTTACTAGTGGAAATCTTATTATTTCGGATATCTCTGCTATTATTGATTGGGATAAAAATTATTACGTAAACTATGAAAATATAAAAGATGAAAGTTACGACAATTGTAACAGTGTGCAGATGTCGAACAACAATTACTCGGTTAGAATAACAGGTTACTGTGGTAATAAATTAAAAACCAATATAGAGTTTGGCTATATTTTTAATTTTAGTGCTACTGAAAAGCTACCACACTTTGATTTTACAAAGAGTATCGATGAGTATAATTTTGTAGTCGATCCTGAAAATCGAGGGAGTAAATGATACAAATTTTCCAAAATAGGAGTTACAAAACATATGTAAAGAAGAAGTTATAAGCTCTTTCTGTACATATGTTTTTTGTGTTAGAAATGGAATTTCCTCCTCCATGTAATATGATGCTTTTTGTTCAGATGAACAATTGGTATTTATATTTAGTATGGGAATTCCTCTTTGGTAGATGTTGAAAGGAATTTTATCATGGAAACGATGAAAAAATAGATTTTTAATACAACATAGCAAATACGTCCGTAAATCAGCTGGTACAATAATAAAAGCGAGGTTAATGTTAATGAACGAGGATATTAAAAAAATTATTGATTGCCTAAAAGAAGGTTTAAACGAAAATCACTCATATATAGTTTTTGGAAAATTAAATGATGGCATCAGGGAAGTTAATTCTTTAAAGTTAGGGAAATATTACGATTTATTAAAATTAACAAACGGTGCGCGCTGTGGTGATATTGATTTATGGAGTTACAGTGAATTAGAAAGCAATCAATATGTTCTGTCAGATATTCAAGATGAAAAAGAATCGTGGTTATCGATAGGGCACATTCTTTATGATCCATTAATAATTAACAGGTTCGATGGGAATGTTTATAGGTTCATTACGGATGAAGGTACTAAGATGAGTTGTTATGGAGAATTCGATTCCTTTTTAAAAAACTATGTTTTTGGATCTGGATATTGTAAAGTTATCCCGAATTCTGAAGAGGATGATTGGATTTTATTTCTGAAAGAGAGAGGAATAATTTCTGATTAGGATATTTATGCAGGAGAAATGTTGGCAGACCCTTAACTTCAAGTGAATTAAATACATACGGAAGAAATACAAATACCCCTTCGGCAAAATTGCACTAATTGAAAGTTGGTGAATTTATTGCAAGAGTTTATCAATGAAAAATTCCATGATGCAGAGATTTATTGTATAAAGAAAAATAAAAATAGTTTAGAACTATATCTTTCGCTTATTAATAAAATTGATAAGGTAATTACTTTTGTTAATCCTGTTTTTTGGGAACTTACCTCCTTTGAACAACAAAATATCATATTTGAATTTTCAACGTTTGACGGAAAAAAGATTCCTGGCTTTTTATTGGAAGAATATCCAGAGCTAAATAATTTTAAAATGAGTAGTTATCAAATTTCTTATCTTGATTCTTCAATAGGACTTCGAGGTATTATTGTATATGAATTACTTGAAATAAAAAATTAGATTCCAGAACAGATGTATAGAAAACGTATAACCTTTTCTTTACAAGTGTTCTATCGTTATAATGGACAATCTAGTTAGTCAATCTGATTTTTTGCATTTTAATGGATTAAGGGTTAGTGAAATACCTACATATAATGGATTATGATTTAAAACCTTAAATGAAACGGATAGAAAGTAGGAACCTAAATGGAGTTGAATAAAAAGGCTCTTAAAATTTTATCGGAATACGATTTACTACATCCAGATAAAACTTCAGAGGAGGACTTTCAATTTGCTAAGGATGCAGGTTATATGTTTGACAGTATTACTCAAACACATGATGAAACAATAGAGTTTGCTTTTCAAGAGTTAAATAAATGTAAGAAGAAAAATATGACAGATTTATTTCTATCAAGTTTAAGTTCAGGTCGTTTAGATTGGAGAATTGGCTTATCTGCATATAATATTTTGAAAGTGTTTCCCAAACATTCCGTCGAGACTAATGGGGTAAACTGTATTATTTGTTCAAGTAAACCGTACGAGTTAGTCGATTTTTCGTTCATTAATAGTATTCGGTTTAAAATAGGAGGAATTATCAGCGGAAGAATATATCATTTGGCTTTTATACTTCAACAGCATAATAAGCTTCCGTATGTAACGCCGTCAATAAAAGATTTTGATATTTTTCAATCTATTATTGAGATTATTAGGAATGCAGAAAGAAATGATACACCTTCTAAAGTACAAAAAAAGATTAGAAAAATTGAGGGATTTAAATCAAATGAAGAACAAAGAAAAGCATTACTGGAGACGCTTGGTTTTTGTAGTATTTTAGAAACAGAAGAGCATAAAGGTTTTTTACACCAATTCACAAATCTTGGTTTAGCTCCAGGATCTAGGCATAGTTCGGATTGGTTATATCCCGTCGATTGGTGGAAAGGGAGAGACGGTATAAATCAAGATGCACTAAAATTTTGGTTTGGTGGATATGAGGAATTACAAAATTTGTTTATGTAATGTATATTAATATTTGGGGAAGAATTAAGTGTTTTTGGACAACAAAAATAATATATAGTAACTTTTAATGAAAGAGCAGCAAAAATTCTATTGAGAATTATTGTTGCTCTTTTTAATGAAGTTTCCAAGATGCTCCTACATTTGTTTACTTAAAATATAGCAACAAAGATACCATACTAATCTGATAGTTTTATTAATGAATATATTCGGATATTTACGAAAAATCAACTTGATTGGTATAATATGGAGATGATGATAACTTCTCACATTGCACAAACTGAATATTCTCTTCATCACTGGATTAGTACTCTGCAAAATAATAAGGAGAGCAACAGCTATCTCGATTTTACGACAGAATACGAATGTCAAAAAATAACAATGTGCATTTTTGCTGATTAACTACTTTTCTATACAAGTGCGTGAATAATTACAACTTGACACGGAGCCTTTACTCGTATAATTCGATAGCCTAGAACCCAGCTATATCAAGGTCTGGCTAACCGGTCAAGGCTATCATGCTCGGCACTCCCTGTAAAGTTGTAATATACAAAGGAAATCAAAAATGTACTTTGTTAAACAAGCATTTTTGTACATATTTATTTCAACGTTTATAACAGAAAAGATACAGGAACTTAGAACTGCAGCTATCGTGCATGGAAAAACATGAATTTGTATCATGCAATGCAAAATAGAAGGGGAGTTTATAATGAGAGATTTAAAAATTCTTAAAGAACGAAAAGAGTGTATGCTTTTTCAAGCGAGTGAAAATGATAGCGGTAATGGATGGCTCGGGGGGAATGCACCTGCTTATTTCGATGAACTGGAAGGCATAGTGAATAAAGAAACTGAGTTGAATTTTTATTTGACGATTGTTAACCCTTTTAATGATAACGAAATGCTCTCCATTTTTGCCCCTAAAAATTTTGAAGAACGTATTTCTAAAAATAAATATCCAGATTGTTCATTGTTAACAATTATGCATCCTAAAACAGAAGAAAGTATATTTGATGCTTTTACTAATCCTGATTTAGTAAAGCATTTTATTTCGGAAGCTAATATTGTTTGTGATAAAAAATCATTCAAAGAAAGTTTTCTTATCAAATTTTTGGGAACGCCAAAGCATATTCAGGAAGAAGAGTATTATTATAAGGAGTTGCATGATGATGGTTTTGATTTTCTATTCCAAGTCGATGAGGAAGGGTATCCAGATACACTAATAAAACCAAGAAAAAGTTATCCCTTTGCCTTCGGTGCTATATATTTATATGCACAGATTTTAGACGATTCGATTGAGAGTCCCTTAAAAGCTTATTGGCAATATTCCTGAAGAGAATTTGAAGGTTTTAATGATCCACGTGAAGATGAAAAATATAACTTTAATGTGGCAGAGATGGATTAAATCATTATCGCAGATAACAATTGCGAGTGGCACTCCTATTTATTGGAAATGAAAGGTTTGAATAGCCATGACTCATTAACTAGATGAAGTGCTTTGAAAAGGGGACGTTCAAATAAGACTAAGCTGTCCAGAATGATAAAGCAATTACATTTTGTAGTTGTTTTTGCTATTCGGTTTAAAGGGAGATTTCGATAAAGGTGAAGACAAAATACCTAGATATTATATTACTAGAAGATTTAACTTTTGTAGATTTAGTAAAAAAAATAGAAAAAGTTTTTAACGTTTCATTACCCTATGAAAATAAAAAAGGGCGATATATAGCAGAAGGCCAAAAAGGCAGATATAAAATAGAACTTATTGATAGATTTGATGATCTTAGTGAACTTTTGTGTGATGAGCATCATGTACTTTCTCTTAGTATACCTTTTGAAGAAGAGTTTCATTACATTGTTATAGAAAATGAGGTAATGAAACTATTAAAAAATTATGATATAAAGTGGAAATTTGGAGTTTGGACAGGTCCAAGTGAGTCTAACAAGCCTAGAAGAAATATTTCCCCTGATGAAGAATAGGATTTTGTTGAATTACCTTGCTATTACATATGAGAAAAACAAAGTTTCATTCCTTGAATTGCTTAGAAAGGAGGGCAAATAATCGATGTGGAATTTTAAGAATTTATTGAGTGATAGGACAAAAGCGCTGATATTTAAGGGGAGAAAATGCACTAACCGTGATACTAGTTGGATTGGGGGGAATGCCCCAGCGTACTTTGATGATCAGAAAGATTTTCAAAGTAAATATGGTTCTACATATTACTTTTTCTTATCATTAGTAAATCCTCTAGATCCAACTATGATGTTTACGATTTTTTTCCCTAGAGAGTATGATGAATACTTAGATAATAACAAGTATCCTACATGTACGATTCTACTAGTCGAACATCCTGTTGCTCATGAAAGTAGCACAGATGTGTTCACTAATCCTAATATGAAGAAGTATGCTATTGGTAATTGTGAAGTAATAAATAACGACACAAGTGATAATCAAACCTTTTTAGTGAAATTTGGAGGCACTCCTGAACACATCCAAAATAAAAGATTTTATACTAAAGAGTTAGTAGATGATTCGTTTGAGTTTTTATTTCAAATTGATGAACAAGGATATCCAGAAGAAGATGACTTTATCAAGGGGAATTATCCATTTTCATACGGTGCCATATACATATATGCACAAATTAAGATGGAGAATATTACAAATCCTGTTGTTGGATATTGGCAGTTCTCTTAAATGATTTAGACATTCAAAAGGCAGATGCAAGAAGAATAATAGGTGAATTCGAGCACACGGTGGAACACAAAATGAACTTAAACAAATGTAATATAAATTCAAATAATGGTACTTATGAGGGGAGGGATTACAGTTGGAAAGCAATCTTCATAAAAAAATACAGAATAAAGTTAAAAGATGGAGTAAAGGATTTGCAGACAGAGAACGGGCTTTTATGTATGAAGAAAGTTATATGATAATAGAAAATTTTTTGGAAGGTTCAAAAGAAAGAAAAGATTGTATTACTTTAGGCATTACATGTAATATACTTTCCACATGGTACTGTGCTGACTTTCTAGAACGCTATTTGAACAACGAGGGTGATTATTCATATTCACTTAAGCAATGTATGCTATGGGGAACAATAGATCATCTATTATATGCAGCAGGAAAACAAGGGGATATTAAACCAATATGGTTTGTTGATGTATGTTTGTCTGCTTGTAATCTATTAATTTTACAAGATGTAGATAAAGCACATAAATTGTTGCAGTATACCTCTCCTGAGAAAATAGATTTTAAAGTAGAGCCACCCGAATCAGTTTGCCAGTTCGTTAACAAAATGTTTTCAATATTTTATAAGGATAAAGAAATTTTCTACGAATTCCCAAAACCGCTTAATGACATATATTCTAATTTCTTAAACGATTTGACGGATGAAACAAAGAAAGACATAAATGCTTCTGTGAATCAAGCCTGTGAATTTCATTTAAGTAGAACAAAAATGTACCAAGAATTTGATAGAGAAGATAAAATGCTTTTACCATCAGAGATATTAGCCCCTCTTTTGTTGGGAAAAGAATGGGGTTAGATGTGGAAAATATTGAACACCCACTTATTAAAGATTTGTTCCCAGTAATTGAGGGTTTAATAGAAGTTGATATAGATCCTGTATTTTTAAAGGTTGTCGATTATATATAAATACATATGTATATTGGTATGATTTTTAGCATTAGTAAAAATTTTGCATAGTCAGTGAGAGAAACAAGCCACATCCTATATAACCTTAACCTCAAATTAAATGAGATAAGGTTCGTAGTTGCATCAAGAATAAACATTCATGCCCAATTATTATTTCGACTGCAAAGATTCCACTGCAAAGATATTCCATGGACAATTTTTTATTTGTAATTGAAAAAGGGGGGAGAAAATATGACAAAAACTGTTTGGAAGGCTAATCAAGTGATTAGTATAGAAACAAGATGCAAAGATGAAGATAGGAAGGACAATATTTATGTTTTAGCACAAATGATTAATAAAGCTCAATTACTGATTTTTGACTTATACAGTGACGATAATAATTGGGGGGATGTTAATTTAAACGAAGTTCCGATTTTATTTAGTACGACTGTAACAAGACAGTTTATTAAAAATAGTAATATTTATAAACAGGCGTGTTGATTAGGAAAAAATAAGTTTATTATTGAGCGATAAAAGGATTTTTTCGTTACCACTTTGCTAATATATTTCCATTTTAACTGATTGTAGCGAAGGGCTACTCGACTCCCGCAGGAAAGCGAGTAGCCCGCAGCGGAAATCAGCCTCTTTGGATGTATAAAAATGGTTAATCAACACACCTGATTTATAAACAAAGCATAAAACCTCTTACAAATTACAAACTCCCAAAATATAAAATAGAATCTCTAGGTATGGGACGTAGACATGTACCTGTATGGCAAGGAACAACAAATGAGCGGAAAGTATTAATATTGGGTCAAGGTGGAGGTAGATTAATAGAAGAAGATATGTCTACAGGTAGTTATAAAACTATAATAATCATGCCTTCAATTCCTGTAACAGATAGCGAGACAATTGATAAATATGAATTAACTAATGTCCGGGTTTATGCAGAATTTAATGAACGGTTATATCTTTGTTATAAGTTTGGGAAAAACGTCGATCCTTTAAAAGATCTACTATTGGATAGACCAATCCCTTTAGAATATACAGAATATATTGATATTATTTCTTCGTAAAACTCTATTGAGCGAGTGTACTTATTCTTGATACTGCGGAGGCATTCTTTGGAAGATGTACTTGTGGAGCCCAAAGGAGTAGCATAAATCCTAAGAATATGGATTATATTGCGACTTTTTCGTTTAACTAAAAAATTGTTTATTACCTTTTGGAAAAGCTTTCAAAAAGGGAACCGGATTATATGTCAGAGGTGAAATTAATGAAAAATACGGCTTTGTTGTTGGAACAAGGTTATTGTTCCAACCATTTTAAAAATGCAAAATTTCAAACTAAAAATTTAGCACTAGAAATCCCTTTTAATGAAACTATTAGCGAATACGATGTTTGTAGGTTTAAATTGATTGTTGAAGAAGTGAGAAGTGAAAAACAATTATTATTGGACTCCGCTATATTAGGTGAAAAAATATCTGAAATAACATATAAAAATGTATCGTTTTTGGATCAAGACTTTGTTCGTTATACACATGAAAATAATTTTGAGTTACTTAAAAATAGTGAAAATGAGACTATTCAACAAGCTCTTAAAGATGGGGTATTACATAAAGAAAATTCCTATCGAAAGGATTACATAGAATTAAACGGGGAATACGATATAAAAATTCAAGTTTTTCGACAAGGGATTCGTCATCCCGATTTTTTATCATCAGAATCCCCTCAATATTTTACGGATTATGAACAAAAAATTGAAACAATTACGGTTTATGTGTTGATATATAGAAGCTCTATTGATATTCAAAAAAACAAAAAGTTTGCTAATTCTTCTGTTTACGGAAGTTTGGGGAATCTAGGATTTTTTATGGTTGATCTTAAACTATTTAGTGAATTTATAAGCAATGAAGTTGGTAATGAGCCAATCAATCTTGTTGATTTATTTACTACTACCGATTTAGTTGATAAATGTTTTGAAGAAGGTATGCTGATTATTACTTGGGGGATTAAGCCTTGGCATTATTATATTCAAACGATGAATAGCTCAATTATATTTGATGAATGCATAGTCAGTGGAACCTATAAAATTAAAAAAGAGATAAAGGAGTTATCTGTTATTCCTGGTGATGAATTGCTCACGTGGCCAGAATGTCTAGAAAAAGAATGGTCTAAAATACAATTGGAAGGTACTGGTGAAAAAATTGATCTTTCGCTATGTACTTGGTCAGGTGCTCTCGGAAACGAAATAATTCCGATGTATATTCTTCAAAGAAGTGAAGAAAAGGTAGAAAATATAGAACCGATTATTAACTACAGTTTCTTTTGAATTTTGATTCAAATAAATACTTGAGATTAAAGGCATTCCTCTACTCTTTTAGAAATAGATTGTAAAAGACGACCTTGTTCGTAAATATTCATCTCGCATTACTTATAGTTTTTTTATGTAATCTTGTAATTACTTAGAGTATACAACGTTTACCGTTACATAATAGATTACGAAATAACCATAGAGGAAGGGAATAGGGGTATAAATTATTGAGAAATAAAAGCGATGTGTTATAATAGGGGTAAGAAAAAGACCGTATGGTGCGGTAACACCATACGGTCAAGTAACAAAACAAACGCTTTAAGAGCGATTGGCAAGAGCAAAAGTAAAAGCACTTTAACCCTGCTTAGGTTTTAAAGGGTGCTTTTACTTTTTTTGTGAAAAAGTATATGACAATGCAAGGATAGCTATAATTAAAGTACCAAGACCAATAGCTAAGCTTAATGCTTCATATATTGTCATAAGCAATCCCTCCTTTCTCTCCTAGAACTAAATAGCAAAATTTGAATTAGGAGTAGTAGAGAAGATCGCCAATCACCCTTAAATACCTTTATTCTGTTACTCTTTAATTATACCATTTTTTCTATCATTATCATAGATTTGCTATCTCTTACTAGATTCTAATTCCTCTAACTGATTAGTTATTCTCTTCTTCGATTTTTAAAACTTTATCACTCAATAATTCAATTGATTATTTTCTTATCCATGGTTTGTATTTGCCGATATACCGATTATGTGTAATAGGGCTGCGTTAATGGTGTATCCTTCAACATACAGCTATCGATGGGGAGCAGACATTTAGCATATAAATTGAATTTGGAAAACCAACTACAATAAAAGGTATAGTTGACATATTTGAGTTTGACGAGGATTTGAGATTTGTAGAAATCTAAGAACAGTACAATTACTATATTAACTGGTTAAAAGTTTAGAAGGTTAGGTTTGTTAGTTGAAGAAGAGTTTTCCCAATATAAACATATGCAAGAAGTTGGTCGAAACCCTTCTTTTGCATATGTTTTTTTCGTTTTAAAATGGCATCAGAACACACAGGTAAGTAAAAACGGATTAGTTATTTTACATAAGTGAGTAGAGGATTGCTATATATTTGTGAAACTAATATTTTCGCATGCAGTTTCATTGATAGAAGCCTTGAAACTATGGTTTTTGATTCAGATACTTATTTTTGCTAAAATTACAATAAAGGTAATTTATAGTATTGATGGTAATTATATATGCGTATGTGTTGGATCGACGAACAGTAAACAAGTTTGGTCAAGTGAGTTAGGTATTTATTGTCGGGAAAACCAGCTGTATATAAGAGAGGAAAGATTGACTAGAAAGTTATAAATGAGGGTGGTATTGAAAAATGTCAATTGAAGTTATTTTTAAAGGTGTAGAAAATGGATCCAATGTAGCTCGATTGGGCGGATATAGCTTCTTGCCTGAAAGTATTGATTGGCCATTAAATCCAGATGGAGATAAATTAACACTTGTATTATGTTTACCAACGGATTTTCTTAATAAAACTTTAGATTTAAACTTACCAGAAGAACATGTTCTATCCGTTTTTACAACGTATAAAAAAGATGACTACTTTTTAGATTCAATCACTTTTCATGGAGATGAAGAAGAGTTAAAAAATATTAAAAAAGGATATACAAAAGTTTTATTACACAAAGCAGGTGATATTCGAAATGAATCAGACTTTCTAATACCAGCACAAGAGTTCGTTTTTGGAGATGAAGTAAATTTAGATTTAGAAGAAGTTGATGAAGAAGACTTTGACGATATTGAGATTTACTGTGGTTCGTTGATCGGCAATAAACCATCTTTGTTACAAGTAGAAAATATGGGTTTGGATGATTATCAATTTTGCCTACAAATTTATGGCGGTGATTTTCCAGAGGGATTCCAGGATGTGTTTAGCCTAAGTGACTCGGTTGGATATTTGTTTTTAAATAAAAATGTTGATCATGCAGGTGTTTTTTTCACACAATGTACGTAAGCAATAAAAAGTAGTAATAAATTAAAAGGAAAAGTAGGAAATGAACTTACATGAACAATAATTCTAAAGGTAACATTAATGATTTTCTGTATGCAGATATTTTATTTGAAAATTCTTGGAAGGGGATTTCGGCTTCCCAGATAAACGAAATTGTATCTGACGAGTTTCCAGGGAAAAAAGATTTTATAGCGTTTTATCTTGCTAAAAATGGAGGGGTGTTTACTAAAGGGGCATATATTTATCCTGATCATTTTTATGACCTATCCAACGATTATTTCTCGATTGAGGTTGGGAGTTTTTTTCATATTCCATTAATCGAAGATGATGATGATTCTGATTACACAATGTCCATAGAAAGAGCAAAAGATAGAAGGATTGATTACTCCGAGGATTTCGAGAACTTCACTCTATTTCATATCCCTTTTGCTGATAATCATGCGGATAATGATTTTTGGATTGATATCCAAACAGGAGAAATAAAATATATGGATTACGAAGAAAGTTACGACCCTGATGATGCCATCGTTGTAGCACCTTCATTTTTGGGATTTTGCAAATGCATTCAGGCGAAACGTAGGGAATAGATGCTTACTAATTAATTTTTTTTAGTGGAGGGTTAAGATGAATTTTATTAATGATAAACAGCTAATAGCTCCTTTTTTTGGGTGGATCGTAGTAGTAGCTCGGCGTCCTTTTGTTTATATGTTGGTGAATATAAGCAAGAGGTTTTTGATACACGAGCTGATGAGGGATTTGAAGGAGGAGGTTATGATTGGGAGTCTTTGGCGATTGTCTTTCTTGAAGAAAAAATGCCCGAATTAAAAGATATTGTTAATTTTGATTCCGAAGCCAGTATGTTTTGTGCTTATTCTTCTGATAAAAAAGCATTAGAGAAGTTTGCTATTTCATTTAAAAATACATGTGAAGATGAATCGACTATTACGGATTTATTTTCTCGTGCAGAATTGGATTGAAGGTATTATTTATAGACTTTCTCGGGCGAGATACACGCCAATAAACAATATACTCAATGTTATTTTTGTTTTCAGAAGAGGAAGCCCGAGAGAAACCTTGTCTTGGAGTTCGATAGGGGGAGTCTAGATAAAAAGGGGTGTAAATAATGAGAAGCTATGCATTTAATGATAGTATTGGCTATTTTGAGATAAACCCACTTTTCCTTGAGGAAGGTATACAGATTGCTGAGAAGGAAAATTACCATTCAATTCGAATCCGTAATTTGAATCTAGATGCAGATTTGAAATGTCACTTAGATTTTTCATCTTTCAACAACAAAGCATTTATCAATAAATTGTTGATTAGCGATAATTTTAAATTATCCAAGTATCAAAATATTGAAGCATTATCTACATTAACTAATCTTACAGAAATCACACTATCTCAGCCAATAAAGCTTGATTTGAACTATTTTAAAAAATTAGAGGAGGTTGTTGTTCGAAAAGATTACTATCTAAACTTAGATAAACTAGTAAATTTAAAAAGCTTATACGCAATTAAATATATTAATCCAGATTGTAAAGAGTTTTCTTCATTAAAATCATTAGAATTTTTGCGTCTTGACACCTCGACTAAGCTAAATTCTTTATCTGGGATAGAGGATTTAGATTCCTTGAAATGGTGTTGGTTCCAGTATCTGAATAACCTAGAAGATGCACACGCTCTTAGTAAACTAAAAGGACTTGAAAGACTCCAAATCGAAAAATGTAAACAACTTACTGATCTAACATTTTTGGCAGGAAATAGTACTATAAAAGAATTACAGGTTTCAGATGTTGATTCTCTTGAATTTGTGAAATCTATGAAAAATTTGCATAAAATAAATTTTTGGAATTGTAAAAGTGGAGATTTATCACCATTGTTAGAGTGCCCATCACTAAGCGAGGTTTCATTTCATCCTGAAAAGAGACATTACTCTCACAAAAAAGATGAAATCAATAAGTTGTTACAACAAAGGAAGTCCATTTAACTTGCAGAATGAAAGGAGGGCTGCTCAATGAAATTTTCATTTATTAAAGATAACTCTGATCTTCAGTTTTCCAAAATAAAAAGTAATGAAGTTGAACGAGTGGAAGATGAACTAGGTATTGTTTTTCCAAAAGAACTAAAGCAATTTTTGACGGAGATCGGTTATGGGTCTTTTGTGGGCGAAGAAGAGCTTGACGAAAATTGTGTATTGAGTGCCGCATCAATTAGGGATTTTCGGTTAAGACAAGGTTTTTTTGATGCATATCCAAGCTACGATGAAGAAAGTAAATTAGTCTTCTTTATTGGATGGGAATCAGTTCCTTTTTCAATCGGATTAACTGATGGAGAACAAAATGCTGTCTATGATAACGAAAGAATGATTGCAAACTCTCTTGAGGAATTTTTATTTAAGATTATCGAAGATCCCGAATACTACCAACAGGATTAGTGCGAAAGGATAAAAATGGCGAGAAAATATTGCCGTTGTGTAACGTAAAGAGCTGTTTTTAATTCAAATAGTACGCAGGCTCTAAAGCTAAAATAGAAAGGTGGTAATATATGGAGTTTTATGAGAAAATCGAACAAGTAACTACAAAGGATGAATTTTTAGAGTTTTTAAATCTGCTTTCAAAGGATTTTAAAATTAATGTAGATGAATGGGAAAATAAATCTATTAATTACTATCTTGAAGCAATTGAATCATGGATAGAGAGTATGGAGAGCTACTATAAGAATAGTGATTTACCAGTACCAAATAACATTGATTGGAATTTCCTGGCTACAATTTTTTATGTAGGTAAAATCTATGAATAACAACATGCTTTAACAATTAATGTATTTTTACATACACGAGAACAGCGAACAGTCAGTCATTTTGTTTAAAAACTTTTGTTTGAAAGAGTAGGGGAGGATGGTATTTTCTTTTTTTAAGAAAAAGAAAGAGCCGCAGCAATTGAAAAATAGAGTAGAGTTTTACATCACAAACTTATCACTAGGTGCAGCAGATGCCTATGACGTATTAATTGAAAAATCCAATATTGAAATTGAAGAGTCTGGCTGTACATCGCATTGTGAAATTTGTGAGCAAGGGATCTTCGCTATCGTCAATGGAGAAGTCGTCACTGCAGATGATGCAGAGACGTTAGTGAAGGCAATTGATGAAGAAATCAAACAAAATCCGATTTATTAAAATGAAATACTGAATAGTCAATGAAATCTTTGTGAATGTTGTGGTGCTTTAAATGAGGAAGATTTCTGTTCCAGGGCTACGCTTTCATGCGGATGAGCTTATAGCCGCATCCTCTGCTAATGTTGTTGCTGTCGCTACGTTAGCACTTCGCTTTCGCACAGATAAAATATTGTTGCTGTCGCTACGTTAGCACTTCGCTTTCGCACAGATAAAATATTGTTGCTGTCGCTATGTTAGCACTTCGCTTTCGCACAGATAAAATATTGTTGCTGAAGGTTTATTAAAGTTAAGTAGTTGATTGGAGTGGAGACTGAGCGACTCCTTGGGGATCAGCGATAGAGGAACGAAGGCTAAAACCATCACGTCCTGTGATAACGCCTTCGTGACCAACATCCTGTTGCCCCAAGCGGCTCATCGGACGCCCCCAGGAAAGCGCTCAGTCGGAACGGAAATCAACCCCTCATTTTTGCCGAAGTTATTTAATTACACTTTAATATCATTGACTGAATAGAAAAAACAGCTTGTTAGCATAGTAAGCGCCAAATACAACCCACCTTCTAACACTGTCTGTACTATGTGATAATCACAGTACATTCTTCGTTAGGAG
>NZ_LITM01000006.1:263349-309938 GCF_001275675.1 Lysinibacillus sp. FJAT-14745
CGTTCCAAAGAAAACTAATTAAAGCATACAACAAAGCGCCCACGGAAAAACACGTGGGCGCTATTTGACGCTTACTTAGCATAAACCAACAAGCTGTTTTTATATTATGATGAATAGCCACTATACCGTTATTTTACCAGCCACGTACGTATTGCACTGGAGGTGTAACTTCTTCTCCCAATTCCTTAGCAGCATGAAGTGGCCAATATGGCTCGCGTAGAAGAACACGTGCTAGGAAAATTAAGTCAGCGCGATTGTTTTGTAAAATTTCCTCTGCTTGAATGGCTGTCGTAATAAGGCCGACCGCTCCAGTTGGAATATCAGCACCATGCTTAATCTCTTCAGCATGAGTTACTTGGTAGCCTGGAAAAACATTAATACGTGCTTGCACGACACCACCTGTAGAAACATCCACTAAATCGACACTCTGTGATTTCATCCAGCGACTGAAGACGATAAAGTCATCCATTGTTGTACCATCTTCTGCATAGTCTTCAGCGGAAACACGCACAAGTAAAGGACCATCCCAAACACTGCGAATAGCATCGATGACTTGACGTAATAATCGATAACGATTTTCTTGAGAGCCACCATACTGGTCATTGCGTTTATTCGTTGCTGGTGATAAAAATTCACTAATTAAATAGCCATGTGCTCCATGGATTTCAAGAACATCAAATCCTGCCTTAGATGCCCGGACAGCTGCTTGTTTAAATGCCTCTACAACATATTCAATGTCCTCTAATGTCATCTCAGTTGGTGTTTTATAAACATCGCTAAATGCAATAGCTGATGGTGCGAATATTTCGCCATCTACAGTTGCTTTACGTCCTGCGTGTGCAAGCTGTATGCCGGTTTTTGCTCCGTATGCCTTCATTCCTTGAACTAATTGACTTAAACCTTCGATATGAGCGTCATCCCAAATGCCAAGATCGTTACTAGAAATACGACCCTCTGGTACAACACCAGTAGCTTCGACAATAATTAAACCAACTTGACCAGCAGCCCGCGTTGCATAATGTACTTGGTGGAAAGGTGTGACAAGCCCATCATCCTGTGCCGAGTACATACACATCGGTGCCATCACAACACGATTTTTTAAAGAGATATTTTGTAATTGATAAGGTTCGAATAATTTAGCCAATTTAAAGCCCCCTAATCCCTAGTGATATACCCTATTTTGCACCCATTATTTACTATTTGCAAGTGAACGAGATCGAGCTTCAGCTTCTTTAATACATGCTTCAATGGCTTCATTAAATTGATATTGTTCAAGAGCCTTAATTCCAGCTTCTGTTGTACCACCAGGACTTGTGACTTTACGGCGTAAGACATCAGGCTCATCGACGGATTGCTTCAGCATTTCTGCAGTACCGGCTAGTGTTTGCGTCATTAATAGTCGTACTGTATCCTTCGAGAGACCGACCTTTGCACCAACCCGTTCAAATGCCTCCATTAAATAATAAATATAAGCTGGCCCACTCCCCGAAAGAGCCGTTACAGCATGTAGTTGATCCTCATCTACCTCAATAACAGAACCAACTGCCTCTAAAAGCTGTAAGAAAATGGAGCGTTGTTCTGCTGTCACTTTGTCATTAAAGGCAATCCCACTTGCAGACATCCCAATAGTGGCAGAAGTGTTAGGCATAACTCGGGCGACTGGACGAGCACCTAGATGTTCTGTAATAGTAGAAATAGCAATACCAGCTAAAATAGAAAGAACGGCTGATTGCTCTGTAATTTTAGGCTTAAGCTCACGCATCGCTGCAACGGCATCTTTAGGCTTCACCGCTAAAATGATTAAATCAGCCTGCTGATAAATAGCATCATCAAAATTGCCATTTACATCATAAGTGTCGTGTAAAAATTGTAAGCGTTCCTTGTCTGAGCGATTGGTGACGTAAATTTCTTGTGCTGTAAATACTTTTTCTTTAATCCAGCCTTGAATCAATGCCTCTGCCATAGAGCCTGCGCCAATAAATAGTATTTTTTTCATGATAAAACCTCCAGTTCAATATCAATTTCGCCTTGGCGTAATTGTAGCTGATGCTTCGCTTTCGCTACAGAAAACATTTGTTGCTGTCGCTCCGCTTTCGCACAGATAAAACCGTGTTGCTGTCGCTCCGCTTTCGCACAGATAAACAATGCGTCCGGATTTTAATTGTGCTAGCACAATTCATTCCTTTGAAAATCCGTGACATCCGCCAGAGGCTTCGGGCCAACACGATGTTGGTCACTCAGTAGTGTGTTGTTGCTGTCGCTACGCTTTCGCACAGATAAAACCATGTTGCTGTCGCTGCGCTTTCGCACAGATAAAACCGTGTTGCTGCCGCTACGCTTTCGCACAGATAAATTGCCACAGGACGTGGCGTTCTTAGACTGAGTTCCTCTATTTCATTAAGTGTTTGGACACCTCTGAAAAGGAACCACAACTGCGTCCATCTCACCATCTTTAAAGGTGGAAGTCTTCTATAGCTGACGCTTTGCTTTCGCTACAAAAAACATATGTAGCTGACGCTTTGCTGTCGCTACGCTTTCGCCACCAAAACATTTGCTGAATGCAGATAAAAAAAGCGCTCTCGTCCTTATAAAGAAGGACGAAAACGCTGTTGTTTCCGCGGTACCACCTTTGTTTGCCAATTGGCACAACTCATAGCCCTTTTATCGCAAGGGAAACGGTTATGTTTTCATAACTGCTCAGAAGTAGGTTCGGTAATGGGAGCGGGTGATGTTACTTTCAGCAAATGTAACACTCTCTAAGACACCTTCACCAATTACGTACTTGGCTTCATCAACGCACAAAATAATTAGATTATTCAAAATTATATTAATAATACTTCAAACTGTCAACAGGAGGGTGACGAAAAGAAGAAAAACTTGTAAAATAGAATGAATCGGTATTCACTAGTTACATAAGTTGCAAGAAGGGGGAAACAGCTTTTGTCTATATACAAAATAGAAATACCAACACCCTATGACGTAGGAGATGTGAATGCATTTGTTGTCAAAGGCGATGCATTGACCATTTTTGATGTTGGTCCAAAAACAATGGAAGCCTATGATGCGCTTAAATGGGGTATTCGAGCAGCGGGCTTTGACATGCGAGATATTGAACAGGTTGTGTTAACCCATCATCATCCAGATCATGCAGGCTGGGTGGATGCCTTTCCAAACGCAGAAATTTTAGGGCATGCCTATAATGATAAATGGCTTCGTCATGACGAGGATTTTTTACGTTACCATGTGCAGTTTTACAGTGAGCGCTTATTTGAGCACGGTGTTCCTCAACAATATATCCAGCCAAGTGTCCATGTCCGCCGTGAAATAGAGCTTGTAGGTGAACGACCATTAACACAAATTCTTAACGATGGGGATGAAGTGCCAGGACATCCTGGATTAAAGGCTATTGAAACATTAGGACACGCACAAAGCCATTTAATCTACTGGGATGAAAAAACTCATCAAGTAATAGGTGGAGATTTATTGCTTGAAAAAATTACACCCAACCCATTAATTGAGCCACCACTAGACCGTACTTTAGGACGTACTAAATCGTTACTACAATATAATGAATCGCTAGAAATTTTACGTCGATTACCCGTAAAAAAGATGTATACAGGACATGGTGCTGAGCTAGAGAATATTCATGATTTAATTGATAAACGACTAGAACGCCAGCATCAGCAATCTTTGAAGGTCTGTGAATTATTTGGGGACGAATCATTAACTACTGTACAAGTAACGAAGCGCTTTTACCCAGCAATTTTTCAACGCCAGCTTGGTCTGACGTTGTCCAAAACGCTCGGTTATTTAGATTACTTAGAGGCCAACAATTTCATTACATCTACAAAAACGGAAGAAGGTATCTATTTATTTCAAAGGAAGTAGGTTTAAATATGAACATGAATAAAAAGACTATCTTCGTGACAGGTGCAACGAGTGGTGTAGGATTGAAAATTACAGAATTATTAGTAGCACAAGGTCATACAGTTTATGCAACAGGACGCAATGCGGTGGCATTGAAAGTATTAGAACGCGTAGGTGCAAACGTGATCCAAGCAGATTTAACTAATTTATCTACAATCGATGAAGTATGTGCACAACTACCGCCTCTTGATGTAGCTATTCTATCTGCCGGGGTAGGTAAGTTTGGCATTGCACCTGACTTATCAGATGAAGCTATTAGACAAATGGTAGAGCTAAATGTCAGTGTACCGATGTATTTAGCAAAACGTCTAGCAACACCTATGATACAACGTCAGCAAGGTCAGTTAATCTTCATCGGTTCACAGGCAGGAAAGGTAGCCACACCTAAGGCTAGTGTTTATGCTGCTACAAAGCATGCGATTGTTGGCTTTACGAATGGGCTTCGCATGGAACTGGCTCCGTATAATGTTAAAGTCACTGCGATACATCCAGGTCCAATCGATACACCATTTTTAGATAAGGCGAGTGATGAAAGTGGCTATCGCGAGTCTTTAGGAAGATTTTTATTAACAGCTGAAGAAGTTGCACAAGCTACAGTAAAAACAATTGAACGCCCAGTTCGAGAGGTTAATTTACCAAGGGTCATGGGGTTAACAAGCAAGCTGTATGCAATGGCACCTGCAACTGTAGAATTTTTAGGCAAATCATTTTTCAATAAAAAATAGTCATTAAACTGTAAACGTACTTAAGTAAAAATTGAGTGTGTTTACAGTTTTTTTATGTAATACAGTACTACTAAGCAGTTATCAGTGAAAGTCAAAAAACGATCGCTAGAAAAATAAACGACTACAGCTTAAAGGAAAATGACATATTTTCGTAGTTTTATAATTTGAGAATAAACAAAGCTGTTTCGCATATTGAATTCTCAGATTGTAGACGAATGCTATTTTCTTTGTATAAAGCTGAATGGGAATATAATCGGTAGTTTCCCACAACTGCCTTTTGTAAAGGGGGTGGAACTGTAGTGTTTTCGATTCCCTAGTGCCAATCAACCTTTGTTTATTGATACACATTGATTTTATAGTATTATTTTTCTTTTTTTTTTTCGTAAGTAACATGTTTACTTTCCTGAAATTTATATTATATATATTCATGTAGCGAGTAAAAATTCGTTTTTCCGAGTGAAAATATTCATAGTTGCTACAATGGCTTAAAGTATTGTAATGACTCACTTTTTACAATAAACATAAAAGTCTATAAATTTATAAAAATACACTTGCGCTTATTTTTATAACATGATACTATTCGTGTATAAACTTTTAAGTGGATGTATAAACATACATATCTTGTAGATTAATTGGAGGCGCATTTTTATGGCGAATAAAAAAGTAGTACTAGCATATTCAGGAGGTCTTGATACTTCTGTAGCAATTCCGTGGTTAAAAGAACAAGGTTGGGACGTTATTGCAGTTTGTCTTGATGTTGGTGAAGGTAAGGATCTTGAATTTGTAAAAAATAAAGCTCTTCAAGTAGGAGCAATTGAATCATATATGGTAGATGCGAAGGATGAATTCGCTGAAGGATATGCATTAATTTCATTACAAGCTCATACTTGGTACGAACAAAAATACCCACTAGTATCGGCACTTTCTCGTCCATTAATTTCTAAAAAATTAGTGGAAATTGCGAATCAAGTAGGTGCTGACGCAGTAGCTCATGGTTGCACAGGTAAAGGTAATGACCAAGTTCGTTTCGAAGTTTCCATCAAAGCGCTAAATCCGGACTTAGAAGTATTAGCACCTGTACGTGAGTGGGGCTGGAGCCGTGATGAGGAAATCGAATATGCTATGAAACATAATGTACCGATTCCTGCAACGTTAGATTCACCATTCTCAATCGACCAAAACCTATGGGGCCGTGCAAATGAAGCGGGTATAATGGAAGATCCATGGGTATCTCCACCTGAAGAAGCATACGGTTTAACAGTTTCTGTGGAAAATGCTCCAGATGAAGCGGAATACGTAGAAATTGAATTTGTTGCTGGTAAGCCAGTATCTTTAAACGGTAAAGAAATGAAGCTTGCTGATTTAATCCAAGAGCTAAATGCAGTAGCTGGAGCACACGGTGTTGGTCGTATCGATCACGTAGAAAACCGATTAGTTGGTATTAAATCTCGTGAAGTTTATGAAATTCCAGGTGCAAAAGTGCTATTAACAGCACATAAAGAGCTAGAAGACTTAACGCTTGTAAAAGAGTTAGCACACTTCAAGCCAGTCATTGAGAAAAAATTATCTGAATTAATTTATGATGGTTTATGGTTCTCTCCATTACGTGTAGCACTGGAGTCATTCCTTGCTGAATCACAAAAATTTGTGAACGGTACTGTGCGCGTGAAGCTTTACAAAGGTCATGCAATTGTGGAAGGACGTAAATCTCCAAATTCACTTTATAATGAAAAGCTAGCAACATATTCTAAAGAAGACCAATTCAACCATGCTTCAGCAGTAGGCTTCATCGAATTATGGGGTCTGCCAACAGTGGTTAACTCTTCAGTAAATAAAAATTAATCTTTTGACAGCAGGGTGTAGTGTAGCATTAAACGCTGTACTGCACCTTTTTCAAAAAGAATTTAAGGAAAAGGTGAGCTGTTATGACAAAACTTTGGGGCGGACGTTTCCAAAAATCAGCAGAAGCATGGGTGGACGAGTTCGGCGCATCGATTGGCTTTGACCAACAGCTTGTTCTAGAAGACCTTGAAGGTAGTGTAGCACATGTTACGATGCTTGGTGCAACAGGAATTTTACCAGTAGCTGACGTAGAGGCAATACTTGGCGGACTTGCACAATTACAAGAAAAAGCAATCGCAGGGGAGCTTGAATTTACAGTTGCTAATGAAGATATTCACTTAAATCTGGAAAAAATGCTCATTGATTTGATTGGTCCTGTAGGTGGTAAGCTTCACACAGGCCGTAGCCGAAATGACCAAGTAGCAACAGATATGCATATTTTCTTGAAAAAACGTGTGAAGGAAGCAATAGATTTAGTTGAGATATTCCAAAAGACATTGCTAGAAAAAGCTGAGGAGCATGTGGAAACAATTGCACCAGGTTATACACATTTGCAACGTGCACAACCAATTTCATTTGCGCATCACTTAATGGCTTATTTCTGGATGTTAGAGCGTGATAAACAACGCTTTACGGAGTCACTTAAACGTATCGATATTTTGCCTTTAGGTGCAGGTGCCATGGCGGGGACAACTTTTCCAATCGACCGCTTAAAATCCGCGGAGCTTCTAAGCTTTAGCGAGGTTTATGCAAATTCTATGGATGCAGTGAGTGACCGTGATTTTATCGTTGAGTTTTTAAGCAATTCATCTTTATTAATGGCGCATTTATCTCGTTTTGCAGAGGAAATTATTTTGTGGTCGACAGATGAATTCAAATTTATCGAACTAGATGATGCTTTCTCAACAGGTTCTTCTATTATGCCACAAAAGAAAAATCCTGATATGGCGGAGTTAATCCGTGGAAAAACAGGACGTGTTTACGGGAACTTAATGGGCTTATTAACAGTTCTTAAAGGAACACCGTTAACATACAACAAAGATATGCAGGAAGATAAAGAAGGTATGTTCGATACAGTCCATACAATTCTTGGTTCATTAAAAATCTTTGAAGGTATGATTCGCACGATGACTGTCAATACAGAGCGTTTGCACCAGGCAGTACACTCTGACTTCTCCAATGCTACGGAGCTTGCAGATTATCTAGCAACAAAAGGTATGCCTTTCCGTGAAGCACATGAAGTGACAGGAAAACTTGTATTCACATGTATTCAAAAGGGCATCTACTTATTAGACTTACCGCTTGAAGACATGAAAAAAGAAAGTGAGCTTATCGAAGCGGATATTTACGATGTATTAGCGCCTGAAGCTGCCGTTCGTCGTCGTCATTCATTAGGCGGTACAGGATTTGATCAAGTAATCATCCAAATCGACAAGGCAAAAGCTTGTCTTGTTTAACAATTAATTTAGCGTGCATGTCCTTGTGACTTTTGCATAGATATTCATTAAAGCTGTCCAGTGAGGCACTATGAAAAACCATTTTCCTTTTTCGTTAGAGCTAGAAGGTGAAACGAAAAAGAGCCCCTTACATAGGTGAAGGACAATCCCCAATTCTGGAGACGCGGAATTGGGGTTTTTGTGTAAAGAAATAACAAAGGGAGGAATTTCAATGAATGAGCGTTTTATAAAGGGGTACGAAACAATTAAACAGTATGTCACAAAGGAAGAAGCAGCACGAATGATTGAGGCTGATGCACTAGCTGATGTAGCACCAGATTTACGCAAAATGATTATTGAATTTGCATACGGTGATGTTTATTCAAGACCAGGGCTAGATGCGAAAAGTCGCGCACTTGTTGTCATTACAGATTTTCCGAACAGGAAAGCCCAATCCTTCAGGTGTGGGATGAGAGTGAGGTCGGATACGGAGTGCTACTAAAAAACTGAAAGGTTTGTGGTACTTCAAGTATCCGAAAATTCCGCACTTTTGTATGTTGCATTTATAAATAAAGCTGATACATTTAAGTTGAGAGAGGAATTTCCTCATCTTCAACATTTGCCAAGCCAATGAACACGTTCCTATTTTGTATCTACCGCAGGAAACGTATCGAGTGAAATCATCAAGCATTATGTGGAACAACAAAAAACAAGGGGGAAATACTATGCAAGTTAAATGTAGCAATTGTGGTTTTGCGTAATTTTTTAAAGACTGAAAATTCAATAAATTGCGCAACTCAGTTCATGGTCAATAATTAGATAAGCAATTATAGAAGAGTAAAAAGCTAGATTAATTAGAGAATGAGGTGAAGAACAATGTCGCAAACAATAACTGTTAAAGTCAAACTGCTTCCAACAAAAGAACAGGCTTCTATTTTGCAGAATATGAGTCAATCGTTTGTGTACACAATCAATTCCCTTGTTTCTGAAATGGTTGCAGAAAAGAAAAGTACAAAGAAATCAAGCAAGGATATTTCTACCGACCTGCCAAGTGCTGTTAAAAACCAAGCGATTAAAGACGCTAAAAGTGTGTTTAAGAAAGTGAAGAAAAATAAATTCAAGGTTGTTCCTGTGTTAATGAAGCCAGTGTGTATTTGGAATAACCAAAACTATTCTTTTGATTTCACGCACATTTCAATGCCTATCATGATGGATGGTAAGGCAATTAAAACACCTATTCGTGCTTTGTTGGTCGATAAAGAAAACCGCAATTTTGATTTGTTGAAACACAAATTAGGTACTCTTCGTATCACGAAAAAAGCGAATAAATGGATGGCACAAATAGCTGTAACCATTCCTACAAGTGAAAAAACAGGTACACAGATAATGGGGGTAGATTTGGGTTTGAAAGTCCCTGCTGTTGCAGTGACAGAAGATGGAAGTGCTCGTTTCTTTGGAAAGGGTATACAAAATAAATCTGTCAGACGTAAGTTTAAATCCAAACGTAAGAAGTTAGGCAAATTAAAGAAATTAAATGCTATTCGCAATCTTGATGATAAAGAACAGCGATACATGAAAAACCAAGACCATAAGGTTAGTCGTGCGATTGTTAATTTTGCTAAAGAAAATAATATTTCTGTCATTCGCTTAGAACAACTAACGAACATCAGGCAGACGGCAAGAACAAGCCGTAAAAACGAAAAGAATCTGCACAACTGGTCATTCTATCGTCTTGCTCAATTCATTGCGTACAAAGCGAACCTAGTGGGTATTAAAATTGAATTTGTAAATCCTGCGTACACAAGTCAAACATGCCCGAAATGTTCCGAAAAGAATAAGGCACAAGATAGAATATATAAGTGTAAATGTGGATTCGAAAAACATCGTGATTTAGTCGGTGCAATGAATATTCGATATGCACCTGTGATTGATGGTAACAGTCAATCAGCCTAAGATGCTATATGCACTGTCTTAGGAAGGGTAATGAGATCCCCTCATCTTGAAGGCTGTTCAAAACAGAAATGGACTGCGAACGCGTAGTCATTCAAGAATCCCACCCGTCATACAGTAAGGTATAGGGCTTGCGACTTTAGTCGTGGGAGTCTCAAAATTAGTTCCTTATATAGGTTTTCCACGTGTGCAAAATACTTTAACCATAGCTCAAAACCATAGCTCAACAGGTCTTTAAAGAAGAAGCTTAAAATAAAACTCTGCATTTTGGTGAAGTTTAAGAAGCCACTGTTGTTAAAAACGCTTATCACATGAATAAACTCTTGTGAAACGGTTCATATTAACAGAGGAATCACTTATTAATCTAATGTGATTAGGAGGATGTAGAATGAGTAGTCAAACACCCAAAGACCAGGAATCTCAGGAAAGTCCGCCACAGTTGTATAGGGTGAGCTTCTAAAATCTTAAGGAAAAGGTGAGGCAGAGGATATTCTGTTTTGCTGTAGCTTAAGAAGAAGCAAAAACCGATACAGATCAAATCAAATAGAAATAAGTGTTCTTGGGATCCAGATTTTTTCTGGGTCCTTTTTAGGTGCGCATTAATTGCCCTAAAGGCTGATTTGTGGTGAAGAAGACCCCGATTTAGAGAGAATTTGACTTTTTTAAAAAACTGTATTACTCTATGTATGACAGATTTCCGTTTGGTGATAAGCGATACAGATAGGAGGGGTAAGATGCATATTCATTTAGATCCAAGCAGTGAATTACAGCTCTATAAACAGTTAGCAAATCAGTTAATTGAGTTAATTGCTAAGGGAGAGCTAAAAAATGGTGACACTTTACCTTCAGTACGTTCAATGGCATCGGATTTAGGTATTAATGTCAGCACAGTTAGTAAGAGCTATCATGAACTTGAAGAAAAAGGGTTAATCGAATTAAAGCCGAAAGCAAAGGCGATCGTTATCGGTGGTCAAAAAAAAGAACTGAAAGAGACGGAAGTTGAAAAAGTAGAAAATGCATTAAAGCCAATTATGGCAGAGGCATTTGCACGTGGCCTCGAAAAAGATCAGATGACAAGTTTGTTTCATCGAATTTTAAAACAATGGAAGTAAGGGAAATATGCTTTTTATAATAAGCATCTTCATCTTTGGAGGCGTACTGGAAACATTAACACCATTTTTGTCTAGAAAAACAACAGTATTTGGTGTTTCAATTCCGGAGCCCTATGTGCAACATCAGCAATTACAAATATTTAAAAAGCATTACAGCATGGTGGTAGGGAGCATAGCAGTTGCCTTTCTTTTAGGCCAAATTATACTACTGTTTACGTCCATTCAAGAAGAGCAATTTGTTTTATTATCCTTTATCTTGCTTTATGTCATGCTTCTTATATCAGCTGGACTTTATATGTTTTATCATATAAAAACAAAAAAACTAAAAAAACAAGAAAATTGGGAAGTGCATGTGAAAACTGTTTATGTGATGGATTTATCTATACGAGATCGAGATGAAGTACTGTCACCTACATTTTTCACATTACCAATTATTATCACTTTAGCTTTAATTACCTTTACCTATATGAATTACAATGCCATACCTGATGTATTTGCTACCCATTGGAATGCAGCGGGTGAGGTCGACGGCTGGACAGAAAAAACATGGCTTTCAGTTATTGCACTGCCGCTTATTTTACTAGGGACACAAATTAGCTTTTTCATCATGAGTATAGGTATGAAAAGTGCCAAAATACAATTGAGTGCACAAGCGAAGGAGGCTTCAGCCAATAGAGAACTTACACAGCGAAAATATGGTAGCTGGTACTTAGCCGCGATTAATTATAGTATGACCATTCTTCTTGTTGTTTTACATTACACGACAGTGATTTTAAAAAATCAAACAGCTCCTTACTTCTTCCCTCTTTTTATCGTTTTTATGATCGTCTCTTTAGGGGGACTTATCCTCTTCATTTGGAAATTAAGTAAAAGTAATGAGCGCTTTGATGATTTACATACAAACGAAACAGCTGCAGCCGATGATCGATATTGGAAATGGGGTATTGTTTACATCAATAAAAATGATCCTTCACTATTAGTACAAAAGAAATACGGTGTTGGTTGGACTGTGAATTTAGCGAATAAATGGAGCTATATCATTTTACTTGTAATATTTTTGCCAATCTTGTTAGTCATTTTCATATAGAGGGAGAGATTTTATGAAAAAACTATTGTTGTTATGTTGTGCACTCTTATTATTAGTAGCTTGCGCTCAGAAGGAAGACAACACAAAAGGGAAAGAGACGAAGGGGGACAATAAAATGAATGAACAACTAATCGGAAAATGGGAAGGGAATATTGAAATCCCAAATGGAGCACTGCCGATTATCGTTGATTTGCAAAAAGATAGTGGGACATTATCAGTACCAGCACAAGGCCTATCCAATTATCCATTTAAAAGCATTAAATACGATGGTGATCAAGTGAGTGTTTCGATCAATTTAAATGGCTCGGCTATTGTCATAAACGGAACATTAAAAGATGGGCAAATTGAAGCAACGTTTCAACAAAATGGTGGCAAATTCCCACTTGTCTTAAAACCATTCAAAGAACAACCAAAACAACCAGTTACGTATGAAACGTTAAAGATTCCCGTTCAAAATGGTGAGTTAACAGCGGCTCTTCAAAAGGCTAGCAACGAGCCATCTCCAGTTGCACTTATTATAGCAGGCTCTGGTCCAACTGATAAGGATGGAAATTCAGCAATAGCTGGTAAAAATAATAGCTTAAAAATGATTGCGGAGGGGTTAGCGAAAGATGGTATTGCAACTGTCCGCTATGATAAACGTGGAATAGGCGATAATCTATCCCTTTTAACAAAGGAAGAGGATATAACGATCGACCAATACGTAGATGATGCTGTTCAAGTGATTAATACCCTGTTAGCCGATAAAGCATATTCAAGTGTTCATATTATTGGCCATAGCGAAGGCTCACTGATCGGTTTGCTAGCAGCACAAAAAACAAAAGTAGAATCCTTTGTTTCTATAGCAGGCACTGGAAGACCAATAGATGAAGTTCTGTTAGAGCAATTAAAAGTTCAGTTTACACCAGCCCTTCTAAAAGAAACAACAGATGCTCTTGCATCTTTGAAAAAAGGCGAGCTAGTGAAGAACGTTTCGCCAGAGTTACAATCTCTCTTCCGTTCTTCGATTCAACCGTATATGATTTCATGGTTAAAATATAACCCTGCAAGTGAGTTAGCAAAAGTGAATAGCCGAGTTTTAATTCTTCAAGGTACAACTGACTTACAAGTAGTTGCGACTGATGCGGAAGCGTTAAAGAAAGCAAAACCAGATGCCGAGCTTGTATATATGGACGGAATGAATCATGTGTTAAAAAATGCTCCAGCAGATCGTGCGAAAAATTTCGCGACATATTCAGACCCTTCATTACCACTTCATAAAGAATTACTGCCAGCCATTCAGCAGTTTATAATGAATGAAAAGTAGAGACTAAGCTCCCTCACGAAATGAGTAAATACCCGCGGAAGCAGGGGAAATACCCGCGGAAGCAAGGTAAATACCCGCGGAAGCAAGGCAAATACCCGCGGAAGCAAGGCAAATACCCGCGGAAGCAGGGAAAATACCCGCGGAAGCAGGGAAAATACCCGCGGAAGCAGGGAAAATACCCGCGGGAGCAAGGTAAATACCCGCGGAAGCAAGGTAAATACCCGCGGAAGCAAGGTAAATACCCGCGGAAGCAAGGAAATACCCGAGGAAGCAGGGCGAATACCCGCGGAAGCAAGGTAAATACCCGAGGAAGCAGGGCGAATATCCGCGAAAGCAGGGTAAACTCGCGCGAAATGGGTAAATACCCGCGGAAGTAAGGTAAATACCCGCGGAAGCAGGGAGAATACCCGAGGAAGCAGGGTAAACTCGCGCGAAATGGGTAAATACCCGCGGAAGCAAGGTAAATACCCGCAGAAGCAAGGTAAATACCCGCGGAAGCAAGGTAAATACCCGCGGAAGCAAGGTAAATACCCGAGGAAGCAGGGAAAATACCCGCGGAAGCAAGGCAAATACCCGCGGAAGCAAGGCAAATACCCGCGGAAGCAGGGTAAATACCCGCGGAAGCAGGGTAAATACCCGCGGAAGCAGGGCGAATACCCGCGGGAGCAAGGTAATGCCCATGCGAAACTGTATAATCATCCATTTTAGTATTGGAAATGCTCAAAATTAGTATATAGCCAAAAGAAGTATGCTCAAATCAAAAATGATGAGCATATTCTTTTGGTTTTTAGCGGTTCATCGGACGCCCAAATCAACCTTACTACGACTTTATCGTACAATAACTAAGCAAGGAGAGGTTAATTTCAATTCATTCAAGATGAATGAATTAGTACGGTTAATCGCATTCAACAAAATTTGAAAAGAAGGTTTTATTATGTATAGCATAGGGAAGTTTTCGAATTTGTGTAATGTTCCTATAAAAACCCTGCGTTATTATAGCGATATTGGGTTACTCGAACCATCCTTTATAGATCAAGTGACAGGCTATCGTTATTATGATTACGATAAAATGAATGAGCTGAATACTATACAGGTTCTAAAACATTGCCATTTTTCATTAAAAGAAATTGAACAGGTTATTAACGGAAAAAATGATAGGCAAGATTTAGAGGCAAGATTAACTAAAAAAGTTCAGGAATTAGAGCGCCAACAAGAAATAATCGCTGAACAAATTCAAAATATTGTCCAAGTGAAAAATTCTATAAGGAACACTGAAACATTTAATCCAAAACCAATATTATCAAGTTGTTACATAGAAGAGCGACCAAAAACGCAGGTGCTCTCCATCCGTGAAAAGATACATATTATTGAAATGGATAAGCTAGTACAAAAATTATTTGAACGAATATATGCGTATCAATTTGAGATAGATGGGGAGCTTGTTGCAATTTTCCACCAACCGGACAGGAACCAAAATATAGCAGATGTTGAACTGCTGTTACCAGTAAAAGGAACTCAACAGGGGGAGAATATTAAAGCAATACCAGAAGGTAAGTATGCTTGTATAACTGTAAAGGGACCGTATTCAGAGCTACATTTTGGCTATAGTCGCTTGCAGGAATGGCTGACTGAGCAATCCCTCCAGGTAGAAGGGATGTTTATGGAGCAATACATAAAGGGGTTAATCCCAACTGTGGTCGTAAATCCAATTAATATTAAACCAAATATTGAGCTACATCCAAATGATTTTTTAACGAAAGTGTTTGTGAAAGTAAGAAACTAGCTAAACTCTCCAGTAGCTGGAGACTTTATTCTGTATTTAGCAAGGTAAGAAATGTCTTGCTAGTAATATATAGAATGGGGTATATCGATGAAAACAAATACAGGACAGTTTGCATTTCTTAAAGGTAGTTCGTACGAGATTGGACAACAACAAGCGCAAGAATTTCAAAAAAGACCGTTTGCGAAATCGCTATTCTTTACGGAAAATTTCACGTCTGACAACGCTTATTTTGAAATGAAAGCACAAATTGAGCAGTATTGCCCAGGGTTAAATAAAGAATTAGAAGGCTTTGCGGAAGGCTTTGGCTATGAGCCCGAACAATTAAATTTTTATCAAAATGCGTGGTTAATTCCTGGGGGATGTAGTTTAGGTGCTGTTTTACCTGGAAAAATGGTGGATGGTAAAACATATGTTTTAAGAAATTATGATCTATCACCTGACATTTCAGATATGCGTTTATGTACAACAGACGTCGAAGGGAAATATATTCATACAGGATTTTCTGTTTCCACATTTGGTCGAAGTGAAGGCTTAAATGAGAAGGGGCTATGTGTTGCTTATGCATCGTGTGGTATGCCCATTGGCAAATATCCTGGCATGAGACCACCAGTAGTACCTGGGTTACAGTTTATGGTTATTGTTAGAGCTCTATTAGAAAATTGTAAAAATGTCGAAGAAGCAATTTATATGGTTAATAATATGCCAGTAGGAACGAATATGAATTTGCTTATTGCTGATGCAAATGGCGACGCGGCTTTGATTGGAACATATGACGGAATAAAAGAAGTTAAACGTGCAGAACTAGATTATCTTATTGCAACTAATCACGGACTTTTTTCAGCAATACAAGAAAAGGAGCGTGGCAAGCTCGAACATTCTCAATTAAGATACGATATTTTAGAGGCGAAATTTAAGGGAAGTGGAAAAAGATCTATTGACGAAATCCAAGAACTTCTTTTAACAGAGTTCCCTAAAGGATTATCTGTCCATAATTACAAAGAAAGCTTCGGAACAGTACATTCAATTTTGTTTAATCTTACTGATTTGCAACTGGAATTTTCATTTGGCTCACCAATACAAAATCAGGTAAACAAAATAATCGTTGGTGACAACTTTGCGAAAACACAAACATCTGTTGACTTTAATAATAAAAGCTATGGAACAGAATTTTGGGAAATAATAAAATCTTAAACAACAAAAAGACCTTTCCGTGAAAGGTCTTTTTGTATATACAAACAATCATACTGTGTCTGATAGTGAGAAGAGAAAGAAATAGCATTCGCCTAATTCGTTCCGCATTAATGCTCGGTGTTGACATTTACTAAAGCACAGAAGCTCGATTATCGTTACTTATTAAAAGTAGAAAAATCACTATGAATTGAAGTTATACTTAAAGGATCGAATATATTATGGGGGGTGAACGAGCTATTTAGTGGCTATTATTCGTAGTCAATTCTTTTTAACTTGTTTATTAACTTAATTCGTTCGTTACTACTTGGATAAATTTATCTCGATATTGTGATTCTAAAATAGTAACCCCTTTTTCTTTGGAAAGTTGTAGTACCTTTTGAATCTTTGCTTCATCTTTCTCCTTAAAGGCTTTTTCAACATACTGTAAATCTTGTAAGATATGATGTATAAATGTATCCCCTTCTCTTTTAATATCTATAGCAATAAAGTCAAAAGATAAAAATGTTTTAGTAGGGATAATAATTTTATCAAACAAATAGTTTAGAGCTTTAAACGGGACATAAGGGATACCTTTCTTATACTCATATTTCTCAATAATAGGCAAAACTTCATCAATAAACCTTTGTATTTTTTCTATATCGTAAAGTTTTGTATCTTCTAAATCATGCTTCTCAATAATCTGTTGTAATTTATCATATTGATTTTGTTCTAACAGTTGCTTCATATAAAGAAGCTCTTCTTTGAATTTGAATCGTACTTTTTTACTTAATTGTCGATGATCAATAACAGCGTATTCGATTAGCTCCCAGTCTATCTCTGGACCAAAATGTGGTCCTAAAAAATACTTAAGTTCTTCAAAATCGCTCACTTCAGTAACTCCCTTTAATAATTTCTTTTATACTAGCATTTATTTATATCTTTTTATTTCATTTGTTAAAACGTATGCCCTGTCTATAAGTTGATCTTCGTTTCGACTGGACGCCCACGGGAAAGCGCCTAGCGGAACGGAAATCAACCATACGTTATGGTATTTTCCTTTATCCTTACTTTATTTCCAATAATTATTTATTTTACATAAAAAATCATTTTATAGAAACATATATTTTCATTTCATTTTTTAATAAAATGAACCTTTTGCAATCCCCGTTTGTATAGTCAGTGAACATATAAAAAGGGAGGGTTTATTTTGGAGCTTATTGTGAACGATATTGTGAAAAAATATAATGGTGTGAACGTTTTGGATGGTGTGTCGACCACATTTAAAATGGGCTATTGTTATTTATTATTAGGTCAGAATGGAGCAGGTAAATCTACATTATCAAAATGTATAGCTGGAGATGTAAAACCTGATGGAGGTACCATTGTATTCAATGAGACGTCTCAACATGTACAAGAGCAAGTTGCGCTGCAGTACCAATTTTTTAAGAGTTATCAGCATCTTAAAATTCGTGAAGTGGTAGCTCTTTTTACTACATTGACGAACAATAAGGCTGAGTAGTTTTAATGAAATGGAAACTATTTCGTGGTAATATATGGATGTGTAGCTGTGGTGGTTCACATACAAGTCAGCGAAGATGGTGTAGTAATCCTTTTTATGGGGGTAATCTACAAATCAATGTGACAGTAAGTATCGGTTTTGCGGTAGATGGTCAATTTTAGGTATTTCAACGTTTTACGAATTAATAAATAAGACAGATAAAGCACTTTATGTTGTTGCAAAAGAAAGTGGTGTATTAAATGAAAGAAATTATACAAAATAAATTAAAAGAAATTGAAAAAGAGTATCAAATAAAAATTTTATATGCAGTAGAATCGGGTAGCAGAGCTTGGGGATTTCCTTCCAAGGATAGCGATTATGATGTGCGTTTCATTTATATTCATCAACCACAGTGGTATCTTGCTATTGACCCACAAGGAATTGGGGCTAAGAGAGATGTTATTGAAATGCCTATTAATGATTTGTTGGATATTAGCGGCTGGGAAATAACAAAAGCATTAAGACTTTTTCGCAAAAGTAATCCACCCCTTTTAGAATGGTTACGAAGCAATATTGTTTATGATCAGCAATATTCATTTATTGACAATGTACGATTATTAGAAAAAGAAGTATTTTATCCAAATGCAAGCTTATATCACTATTTAAACATGGCTAAAAATAACTTTCGAGAATATCTGCAAAATTCAGAAGTTAAAATAAAAAAATATTTCTATGTACTAAGACCGGTTATGGCATGTAAATGGATTGAAAAAAACCAAACGGTACCACCAATTGATTTTCAAGAATTATTAAATGAAATAATTCTTGAAGGCTCTTTAAAAACGGACATTCAGCAATTGTTAAAGAGAAAAATAGCTGGAGAAGAGCTAAATATGGAGCCGCGAATTGAAAGTATTAATGAGTATTTAGATAAAGAAATAAAGCATATTGAGACATACTGTAAAAATCTTCATGTTAAAGTTGATGATCCTACACAAAAATTAGATGCATTATTTAGAAGTACATTGCAAGAAGTGTGGGGAAAAGCGGAATAATTTTTACTTGCAAGGTCATACTAAAAAAGGTTTCACTTATGAAATCTATATTGATGAGGAGGATGGCAAATGAGTAGGTTTGAACAATTAGACCCGAAATCTCAAAAAATCCACCGCAACTGGTCAAGGATTAAGCGTTCAAAATCTCAAGTAAACGGGGAAACGGAGATCACCCTCCATAACCGTATCTTGAGAAGTGAAGCAAAAGCTCGACAGTTTTAATCATGCTAGAAAAGTAAGTGTCATCAAGCCCAGAAAATATTCTGGGTTTTTCTATTTTTCCTGAATCGTGAAAATGACCAATTATTATTTTATCTTCGATTATTTGTAATTTATCCGATATATTAATAAAGGGGGAGACATTTTTATTACGAAGATAACGTCCTATACTAATCCGGTAAATTTTCTTCAATCTACGAATGTTCAAACTAAGGGTGAAAATTCTCAAACAGTAAAAAAGAACAAGACGCTGTAACAATCGGAGCGGAAGCACGTAAGTTATTCGATAATCAAATTCAATTGCAAGGTGTTCCAGAAGAGATAGCTCAAAAAATCGCTTCAATCTTCAAGGATGGTTGGAAATTAAATTTTTGTTGAAAGTAGGAGCAACAGGCTATTCGTGAGGAACAGCAGGCGCGATTTGGCGAGGAGATTGAACATAATGTTCTTGCTGTAATTATTCCGTATATTCAAACAAATGAAAAGCTTGTTAGTAGTTTAAATGGAGCGAGTCAGCAAGTACTTGATGCTACATACTCTACGATTTCTCAAAACTTTTTAGTACACGATGTTGGCAATATGACTGAAGAACAACGTCAAGCTATGATTTCACTTGGTTTAGAAAAAGCACAATATATTGCAGATAACTATTTAACAGGGCAACAGGCAAAAGATTATATGGATGCCATGACAACGATGGCAAAGTAGTTTATGCGATCGAAAAGGGCCCTTTAGTACATGGACCTGATGATTATATTCATATCGATGATCTTGTGAAAGAAGCCTTCCCTGAAAAATGTCAGAGCTTTAAAGATAAAATATTAGCAGCTACTGAAAAACAGGATCAAGACGCACTTCTTGAAGCATTCAAAGACAATAACCAACTAGTTAAATCCATTTATACAAATCAATCACATCTAGTACAAAAGAAAATAGAGAATTATAATGACTGGCAAGAAACAATCAAAAATACAGTGAAAAATCATAAGGAGTAACTACTACTTCTACTTAAAAAACTTTTCGCTAGACAAATCCATAATTTCCGTTATCGAAAAAAATTCTTAATACACATAAAAGGGAAGTAATAAACACGGAGGAGGAATACAAGATGTCATTAGTTGTAGAATATGAGTGTGAAGCATGTGGACAGCATGTTGCTTTTGATTCTGATGAAGATTGTGAACCATATGATGAAGGTTTATGTGAAATTTGTTATGATAACGAATTTGTAGTGTATTGTGTATTGCATTTTGAAGGTGAATTAGATTATGAAATGTTTGTAAATATTAAAGATGACTCTAGTATTCGGTCATATATTAGAGAATATGGTGAGTATGAAAAAGGTACAAGAGTGACGATAGAACCCCTCGAATACAATTCAGACATTCAAGAAGAAATTAATTTCTATACATCAGAAGGACGTAATCAATTTATTATATAAGCAAACAAGGGGTTAAAGTCTTTAAAAGATAGGGATTGTCGAAGAAGGAAGCAATTATGCCGAGGCATAATTGCTTATATAGGATAATAGTAAAAATTTGAAAGGGAAATATGCTGACATGAAAAAATATAATTTCACACAAGAATTGGCCCATCAAATTAATAATTATCAATCGATAGACGCCTTTTATACGAAGATCATGAAAACAGTAGAACCTACGAATATTGGCTTTATGTATATAGAGGCAGGTGGTGTTGTTGGAATGCACGAGGCGCCCGTCCCACAGTTATTTATTGTTATTCAGGGCGAAGGATGGATTTGTGGTCAGGATAAAGAGAAGTAATCATTAAGACCGGGGACGGTGTTCTTTGGCAAACTGGAGAGGCACATGAATCTGGGAGTAATACAGGGTTAACAGCATTAGTCATCCAATCCGAGCAAATCAATCTTGCATAGATTACATATTTGAACCTCAAACGCTGATAAAAGTACCGGAATCGCTGATAAACCCTCGAACTTCGCTGATAAAAGAGCCAGAATCGCTGATAAAGCCTCGAACATCGCTGATAAACCCTCGAACATCGCTGATAAAAGAGCCGGAATCGCTGATAAAGCATCAAACATCGCTGATAAAAATATCAGAAGCTCTAGAATGAAGTGAGAGTAAGCTCAAGCCAGCTTTTTTGGCAATTTCTTGTACAAAAATGATGTCATTCTTTTGCATATGCCGTATAATTGATATCAATACTTTTTCACCATCAATTCCAATTTTTCTATTTATTGTAATATTATATCACGCGAAGGGAGATGACTTCATGCAAGTTGTTGAAAAGGCATTTGGCTATATTACGAGGGAGCATGAGGGTCAGTTACAAGTGCTAGTATTTGAACAAAATACAGAAGGAGCAGGGATTCAAATTCCTAAAGGCACGGTAGAAGAAGGGGAAACACCGCAAGAGGCTGTGACCCGAGAGATGTTTGAAGAGACAGGTTTATTCGATTTAACAGTTAAGGGGTTAATTGCCCAAGATTATTTTAATCATCATTCAGGGGTTCTGCAAAAACGTTATTTTTATCATTTAACTACGAAGGAAAAACGAGATACATGGCAGCATTGTCCTACAGGTGTAAACGAGTCAGGTTTTGTGTTTTCGTTGTACTGGATCTCAGATGAGCATGAAGTGACACTAGCACAAGGACATGGAGATTATTTGTATCGAGTATTGGCTCGTGTGAAAAATTGATTATTATCTTTTTAAACTGCATTTAATTGAACAAAACCGCGTCTCTGATTATAAGAGACGCGGTTGTTGTCAATTTTTCTAAGCTTTTGCGGCAACTTCTAATGCTTGAGCGAAATCGGCGATCAGATCGTCAACATGCTCTAGTCCTACTGAGAAACGTAATAGGCCATCCGTAATACCACGTTTTGCACGCTCCTCAGGCTCCATTGCTGCATGACTCATTTTAGCAGGGTAGGATAAGATCGATTCAACGCCACCAAGAGAAACAGCGAAAACTGGAATTTTCATCGCTTTTACTAGTGCTTTTGCAGCTTCATAGCTTGGTAGGCGGAAGGATAGTACTGCACCTGCACTCGTGGACTGACTATGATGAATCTCATAACCAGGATGTGATGCAAGCCCCGGGTAGTATACTTGCTCGACAAGGGAATTTGCAGCTAAAAACTCCGCAATCTTTTGTGCCGATTCAGCAGAACGACTAAAACGCACATCTGTTGTTTTCATATTTTGTAATAAAGTAAAGCAGTCCTGTACACCTAATATATTGCCGAATGAATTTTGGATAAAGTAAAGATCCTGACCAATCTTTTCGTCAGCAGTTACTGTCAATCCCGCGATAATATCAGAGTGACCAGATAAAAACTTTGTAGCACTATGAATAACAACATCAACACCTAGCTCAAGTGGACGTTGGTGTAAAGGTGTCATAAACGTATTGTCTAAAAACGTTAAGCAATTATGCTGCTTGGCAAGTGCTACTACTCCGCGAATATCTGTGATGCCAAGTGTTGGGTTCGACGGTGTTTCCATATAGAGTAGCTTTGTAGCTGGTGTAATGGCTGCCTCTACTGCCGCTAAATCAGTGAAATCAACGAAAGTATGGGAAATACCGAAGCGTGGTAAAACCTTGGAGACGAAGCGGTATGTTCCACCATAAACATCCTCCGTAATGACCATATGGTCCCCCTGAGATAATAGCATTAATGCTGCAGATACAGCGGCAATCCCAGAAGAAAATGCATGGGCTCGTACTCCGCCTTCAAGCTCAGCTACTGCTTTTTCTAATGCATCCCGCGTAGGGTTACCAGAACGTGCATAATCATATTCGCCGAATTCATCGATACTCTCTTGATGGAAAGTAGATGATAAATACATAGGCACATTGACTGCACCTTTTTTATTTTCATAGCCATCACGGACACCTGCGTGAATTAGGCTTGTCTCAATATGCTGCTTCATTTTTAACCTCTTTTCTAAGGATATCGAATACTTGTTTTAAATCCGCAATTAAATCTTCAGCCTCTTCAACGCCAACTGAAAAGCGTAGTAATCGGTCACAAACACCACGTTCAATACGCTCATCATAAGGCATGTCTGCATGTGTTTGAGTAGCAGGATACGTAATAAAGCTTTCAACACCACCAAGGCTTTCAGCAAAAGTAATTAGCTGCAAGTTTCGAAGGAAAGGGTCAATCCACTCAGCCTTTTCCAAGCGGAATGAAAGCATGCCACCTTTTCCTGTATAGAGCACGTCTGTTACAAGCTCTTCTTCCTCTAAATATGCAGAAATTGCCTTGGCGTTCGCATCGTGCTGTTTTAATCGAAGATGCATCGTTTTTAAGCCGCGAATAAGTAACCAGGAATCCATCGCACCTAAAACCATACCGCTACCATTATGAATAAAGCCAATGCGTTCGGCTAAGTCAGCACCCTTTGCGACAACTAAACCAGCTAACACATCATTATGCCCGCCTATATATTTAGTAGCCGAATGAATGACAATGTCTGCACCTAATTCGATTGGACGTTGGAAATATGGTGTATAAAACGTATTGTCGACAATTAACCATGCCCCATGCTTGTGAGCTAATTCTGCATATACTTGCAAATCAAATTCCTGCATAAGCGGATTTGTTGGTGTTTCAATGAATAGTGCACGCGTATTGTCGTTGATTAATGCTTCTACCTGTTCAACCGATTCAAATTTTGAGTAGACAGGCTTAATAGTATATGTTTCTTCAAAGAAATTAAAAAGTCGATATGTGCCACCATATAAATCATCAGGCACGACTAATTCATCACCAGGTTTAAACAATGATAGAACTAGTTGAATAGCGGCCATCCCAGAGCTACAGGCAAAGCCCGCATCTCCGCCCTCTAAATCGGCAATCCCTGCTTCTAATAGAGCACGAGTTGGATTTTTTGTACGTGTATAATCAAAACCAGTGGATTCACCGATACCTGTATGTTTGTAAGCTGTCGATAAATGGATTGGTGGGCTAACAGCACCTGTTATCGGATCACTTAAATTTCCAAGCTGTACAAGTTTTGTTTCAATACTTCTGCTGTTTGTCATGTCGTCACTCTTTTCTTCATCATAATAGAGGGGGAGTCTATTAGACCTTCTTTTCCCCATATTCTCAATAATTGTTATCAATTTAACATGTAAATTAAAGAAGAACAAGATGATTTCAGAAAATTGGTGATATTATTTAGAGGAAATCACCTAGGAATAGTAGGATATGTTAAAAGGAGGAGAATTGAAGGACGTTTTTTATGGTTATAAAGTAAAGTCATCAGGTTGCTATTTTTGAACCATGAAATTTCGATCTTAAAGGGAATAAATCTATTAAACAAAAAGAATCTGCTTATTTCCTCGGTGTATCCAAGGGAAATTAGACAGATTCTCATTTACATATAATTTAAGCTTGTTCTTTTTTTAATAAATCTCGAATTTCTTTTAGAAGCTCTTCTTTAGTATCCAATTCTGGTGCTGGTTCTTCCACAACAGCCTCTTCTTTTTTACGAGTTAGCTTTGTCATAAGTCTTAATGCCATAAATATTGCAAATGCAATTATTAAAAAGTCAATAATCGACTGTAAAAATTCGCCTAATTTAACTTTCGCATCTCCTGAGCCAAACACAAAGCTCTCTGTTAAATCAATACCACCAGTTAAGACACCGACTAATGGCATTATGATATTTGAAACTAAGGAAGTAACAATTTTACCGAAAGCACCACCAATTACTACTGCAACTGCTAGATCGACAATATTGCCTTTCATAGCAAATTCTTTAAAGTCTTTCCACAAAACAAATTCCTCCTATTTTAATCCATATAAAATAATCGAATTCTATTTTACTATATTTTTCCCTTTCTTTTCAACTATTAAAGTAGTGGTAATTATATACTGAAAAATCTGCTATATAATCGAAAATTTTGGTAATATAGAAATAGAATAAAATGATTAGGTGTGACATATGACGAAAAAAAAGAAGAAAAAACCGATACTATCGCCTTCCGCTCAATTAGGCATGATAGCATTATTAATTCCAATAGCGATAACTGTTTGTGTTTTCGCTTTTTTTGCATGGAAGGAGCTACAAACATTACCTATATTTGAAAAATTAGCAAAGCAAAAAGAACTAGAAGAAATTCAACAAAATTTCGATATGAACATTCCTGAGCAATATATTCCTATCTATGTAGCAGCGGAAGAGAAATATGGTGTGCCTTGGACGTTGCTTGCCGCCCATCATCGAATTGAAACACGCTTTTCTTCAATGAAATCGCTCGTTTCATCAGCTGGGGCTGAAGGCCCGATGCAATTTATGCCTTGTACATTTGTCGGCTGGCAACATCCTTCCTGCTCGGGATTAGGAAAGGGGGATATATCGAAGGTAGAATTAATGAATTTAGAAGCCATAAAAAAATATGGTGGGTATGGCGTAGATGCTAATGGAGACGGCATTGCTGATCCTTATGATATTGAGGACGCTATATTTAGTGCCGCGAATTATTTATCGAAAAATGGTGCAGCAGATGGTCATATTAAGCAAGCTGTTTATAAGTACAATCACAGTGATGAATATGTGGAAAAGGTGTTACATTATTTCAATGTGTATAATGACTATCATGATGAATTAAAGGAAGCAGTCGTTTATAAAGAAAAGTAAAATACCATATTGTAATTTGGCAAAACGGTTGATTTCCGTTCCGACAGGGCGCTTTGTTGTTGACGCTTCGTTTTCGCACAGATAAAACATTTGTCGCTGACGCTTCGCTTTCGCACAGATAAAACATTTGTCGCTGACGCTTCGCTTTCGCACAGATAAAACATTTGTCGCTGACGCTTCGTTTTCGCACAGATAAAACATTTGTCGCTGACGCTTCGCTTTCGCACAGATAAAACATTTGTCGTATCGAAACCAAAGCATAAGTATGTTTACGTTCCATTTCAGGACTCGACACTCATAAGAAAGCGAGGTAATGATTCTCATCATTTCCTTGACTTTGGTTTTTCAAAAACAAATAAAGAGCCATCAAAAATGATGGCTCTTTATTACATATTTAGGTTGCTTTACGCATACTCTTTAAAATAATGCTTACAATGAAAATCAGCACTACAGCACCGATTAATGCTGGAAATACGTAAAAATTACTAACTCTCCAACCCCAGTTGCCAAGAACCATACTACCAATCCAAGAACCGACAACCCCTGCAACAATATTTCCGATGATGCCGCCGGGTATATCTTTACCTAAAATAACGCCAGCTAACCAACCTAATACTCCGCCGATGATTAAATACCAAATGAAGCTAATCATTCTTTTTCATCTCCTTAAAATTAAGATATAATGGCGATTGCTTAGTTATGCCCTGAATGGAGCATATTAAACGCGACTAGCTTCTTTAGTAATTATTACAAATTCACGCTAAGTTTTTTATGACGTAACAACTGTTGCGCCTAATGTATGTTCAAAATGACGTAAAGCCCATTCATGACCTGCAGCATCAAAACTAGCAACACTATCTGCATAAACAATCGTTGAAATGCCCAAATTATAAGCATCAACTGCTGTATGTAAAATACAAATATCAGTACAAACGCCAACTAAATGAATTTCGTTGATCCCTCGTTCATTCATTAAAATCGATAAATTGGTTCCGGCAAATGCACTATAGCGAGTTTTATCGAGCCACATCACTTCTTGTGAAGGTAATAAATTTCACCAACTTGCCCGTATAAATAGCCTCCTTAGTGCCACGAATATTATGAGGAGGAAATAGCTTTGTTTCAGGATGGGATGGATCATCTTCCTCATGTAGATCATTCGCAAAAACGACAAATTCTTTTTCAGCAATAAATTTTTGAACTAAGGCTGAGATTTTTTTATCTTCATTCAGCAGAGTCTTCCATTTCTATAGGTGTGAGTTGAATGCAGTTACTGTTGTGGATATCCAAATATCAATTGAATGAAGATAAGCCTCCGGCGGATGTCACGGATTTTGAAAAGAATGAATTGTACGTACACAATTCAAAATCCGGATACAATTACGCCAAGGCGAAATTGATCTAATGTTTGACCGGGCTCTCCACAAGTTAGTTTTCCATCAGAAGCGACAAAATCATACGTATAATCAATTACTAATAAAGCCTTTTTCAACCTTTTCACTCTCTCAATAGGTATAATTTCACTTTTTCATGCCATATTTGGGCCTGTTTGTCAGAAAAATGATTCGATTTTAATGTTACGAATAGTTTGAAAATTGATTTTTCTGAGCGTATAATGTGAAAAAAAGGAGAGTGGTCTATATGAATATGACAGCTATGAAACGTTTAAATCGCCAAGGATTACTTATTGCAGGCTTACATCTGCTAGTGTTACTAAATTTAGCAGCGGATTTCATATTTTCCTCGTAATCTCTTAAAATAATAGAAAGGTGAGTTTAATGCTTGTCCATTATTAAAAACAACCGTGAAGGCAAATTTGATTACATGTCCACGGTTGTTTTTTATTGTCTAAATATAATTTCTTTAACTTCTTTCAGCAGTTTTTTTGGTAGCGAAAGCGAAGCGTCAGCTACAGGTGTTTTGGACGCCCGCTGAAAGAAGTTAAAGCCTCTGGCCGATTCCGGACGCAATTATGCCGAGGCATAATTAATAATGAATTTTAATAATGAATATTAAAGACACAAACAAAGGAATGATAGCATGACCACTAGATTTGATCGAGCGTTTCATGAACTAGAACGTCCATTTGCTTGGTTAGACTTTGATGCATTGGATCACAATATTTTAACCGTACACGACGCTTGTGAAGAGAAAAATATACGTATCGCGACGAAATCAGTTCGTTCTGTGGAGATATTACGATATTTACAAAAAAATCTACCTAATGTGACGGGAATTATGACGTTTACAGCGGCAGAAACAATTTTTTTACTGCAACAGCACTTTGATGATTTACTGCTAGGATATCCGGTGATGGAAGAAGCTGCTGTTCGTCAGTTATTACATTTCGTGAAGGCGGGGAAAACTGTCACTTTTATGGTGGATAAGCGGGAACATGTCAGATTTTTGGCGGAGCTTGGGCGAGAGCTAGGTGTTCGTGTGCAGGTATGTATTGATATTAATGTATCCAATGATTTTAAGGTGCTTTATTTTGGTACAAAACGCTCTTCGCTTCATTCACTTGAGTCACTAACCCCATTCCTCGAATATATTAAAAATCAAGCATTTATTGAGGTAGTTGGAGCAATGGGCTACGAGGCTCAAATTGCAGGAGTCGGTAATCGACCAGCCAATGCTGTTAAAGGAAAACTTATTGAAGTAATGCAATTGCAAGCTAAAAAGCAAGTTACCCAGTTTCGTAGATTAGCCATTGCGCATATAAAAGCATATTTTCCAAGCTTGCACTTTGTAAATGGTGGAGGTTCAGGAAGTATGGCATACACGGCACAACAGAAGGAAGTAACAGAAATTACGGTTGGTTCTGCATTTTATGCACCAGCTTTGTTTGATCAATTTACGCATTTACAGCTGGAAAAGGCGGCTGGATTTGCTTTAAGTGTAACAAGAAAGCCAGAAAAAAATATTGTAGTTTGTCACGGAGGAGGCTATACGGCGTCTGGGGCAATTAGTGCCGATCGATTACCAGTATTCTATGAGTCAACCTTCTTTTCATATCTTAGCCTAGAAGGAGTAGGAGAAGTTCAGACACCGGTTAAAGTAAAGCATAAAAAAGTTAACGTAGGAGACACGTTATATTTTCGACATGCGAAAGCTGGTGAACTGTGTGAAAGATTTCAAAAACTGCATGGAATTAAAGGGGACAAGTATATAGGAGCATATACAACCTATAGGGGGGATGGACAATGTTTTCTATAGATAAGTGGAAAAATGGTGAGAAGTGGACAAACTGGGCTGGAAATGTCATCTCTTATCCGTCTGAGATGTACTTACCTCGATCTATTGAAGAGGTTACAAATATCGTGAAGCATGCACGTGAGTCAGGAAAAACGATTCGTGTCACAGGTGCGGCGCACTCTTTTAGCGCTGTGGCAATGCCTGAGCATATAGCACTTTCTTTACATAATATGCGTGGGCTCATAGCTGTGAATGAGGAGAAGCAAGAGGCGACGCTTTGGGCTGGAACGTATTTATATGAAATAGGACCATTGCTTGAGAAGTATGGATTTGCCCTTATAAATATGGGGGATATTCAAGAGCAAACGATTGCAGGAGCAGTGTCAACAGGTACCCATGGAACAGGTGTAACACTCGGTTCGTTATCCTCAACTGTAACAAGATGGGGTTTTGTAGATGGTACAGGTACTTATAGGGAGCATATGAGAGGAATGGATGATTTATCTGAAGCTCTACATGTTTCACTAGGTATGCTAGGTGTGCTTGTGAAAGTAACGATTAAGGTGATACCTCTATACAGCTTACATTATGTGAGCACAAGAGCTACTTTAGAAAATGGGTTGGCGATTTTTGCTGAAGATATTCGACAGAATCGACATGTTGAGTGGTTTTATTTTCCAGGCAGCGAAACCATTCAAGTGAAGCGGATGAACGCTATAGCGCCTATTTATCAGAGTAATTGGAGTAAGAGAATCGAAACATTGAAACTTCAAATAGTAGAGAACGGTGCTTTTTTTGCTATGTCCGAGCTTTGTAAATGGAAGCCTTCGTTAAGTGGTGCAATGAGTAAATTAGCAGCAGCTAATGTTGTGGAAGGGGAGAAAATGGGGATAAGCTATGAAATTTACCCGTCTCCACGTAGCGTCAAGTTTCAAGAAAGTGAATACGCTATCCCATTAACGCAATTTGAGGCATGTATAGAGGAAATCCACGCAACCTTTAAAAGTGGGATTTTTAATGTACATTTTCCGTTAGAATGTCGAACTACAGCGGGGGAAGCAGGTTTTTTAAGTCCTACCCAAGGACAAGAATCAGCGTTTATTGCCTTTCACATGTATAAAGGAATGCAGGAAGAGCCTTATTTTGAATGGATCCATACGATGATGATGAAATATAAAGGACGACCACATTGGGGCAAACTAAGTCATTTAACTGCTAATTATGTACAAGAGCTATACCCAGATATCAAAAAGTTTTTTGCCATTCGAAATCAATATGATCCCGATAATGTATTTTTAACAGGGTACTTAAGAAAATTATTTACATTGTAAGGAAATAGCTATGCACATATTTTTGGAGGATTTGGAAAAACTGTTGAGAGATTATTTAAAAAATTAAAATTTGAACGAAATGTCAAAATATTCTCCGAAGCGAGATAAAAGTGATACTTAATCAGCATGAAAACGATTTCAAATTTTGTATATTATTTAAATTGTTCAAACAATTCTAAAAATACTGTTGACTAGACCTTTTTTTCGTACTATGATTACAACAATTTAACACGTTCGTTCCAGCAGTTAGTCGTCTTCTAGGCGATTGACATATACGTAAAAACGGAATAGACAGAACATTTCGTATATAGCAACGAACATAGCAATAAATGAGGGGCGTTTAAAATGAGAAGTGACATGATTAAAGTAGGCGTAGATCGTGCGCCACATCGAAGTCTTTTATATGCGACAGGCAAAGTAAAAGCGAAAGATTTAGGCAAGCCATTTATTGGGGTTTGTAATTCTTATATCGACATTATACCAGGTCACGTTCATTTACGTACATTTGCTGATGTTGTCAAAGAGGCCATTATTGAAGCGGGTGGTATTCCATTCGAATTTAATACAATTGGTGTAGATGATGGTATTGCAATGGGGCACATTGGAATGCGTTACTCTTTACCGAGCCGTGAAATTATCGCAGACTCAGCTGAAACTGTTATTAATGCACACTGGTTCGATGGAGTATTCTATATTCCTAACTGTGACAAAATCACTCCGGGAATGTTAATGGCAGCAGTTCGTACTAATGTACCGTCAATTTTCGTATCTGGTGGTCCAATGGAGGCAGGTACTTCTGCTACTGGCAAGCAACTTTCATTAACATCAGTTTTTGAAGGTGTAGGGGCTCATAAATCAGGCAAAATGTCAGCTGAAGAGCTGTTAGATATCGAAAGCAATGCATGTCCAACATGTGGTTCATGTTCAGGAATGTTTACTGCAAACTCTATGAACTGCTTAATGGAAATGCTAGGAGTAGCATTACCAGGTAATGGAACAATCGTAGCTACTTCTGAAGAGCGTCATAAGCTTATTAAAGAAGCTGCTAAACAATTAGTCCGTATGATTAAAGAGGACATCAAACCTCGTGACATTATTACTAAAGAAGCAATTGATGATGCATTTGCACTTGATATGGCGATGGGTGGTTCGACAAATACAGTCCTCCATACATTAGCAATCGCCAATGAAGCTGAAATCGATTATAACATTGAAGATATTAATAAAGTTGCAGAGCGTGTGCCATATTTAGCGAAAATTATGCCTGCTTCAGATATTTCAATGGATGATATTAATAAAGCAGGTGGCGTAAGTGCCATTATTAATGAATTAGCATCTATTCCAGGTGCCATTCACCCAGATCGACCGACAGTTGCAGGAGTAACAATGGGTGAGCTTGTAAAAGATTATCATATTACAAATGATGAAGTTATTCGTACAAAAGATAATCCGTATAGCCCAGTTGGTGGCTTATCCGTGTTATTTGGAAATATTGCGCCAGAAGGTTCTGTTATTAAAGTAGGAGCTGTAGACCCTTCTATCAAAGTATTCAGAGGCGAAGCAATCGTCTTCGAATCACAAGAAGCGGCACAGGAAAATATCGATAACGGGACAGTTAAAGAGGGCCATGTAGTCGTCATTCGCTACGAAGGACCAAAAGGTGGCCCAGGGATGCCTGAAATGCTTGCACCAACGTCAGCGATTCAAGGTCGTGGACTTGGTACAAAGGTTGCGTTAATCACAGATGGACGTTTCTCAGGTGCATCTCGTGGTATTTCAATCGGACATATTTCACCTGAGGCAGCAGAAGGCGGTCCAATCGCTTTAGTAGAGAACGGTGACATAATCACAATTGATCTACCAAATCGTACGATCAATTTAGAAGTTTCAGATGAAGTATTAGCTGAACGTCGTGCAAAGCTACCGGTATTTGAACCGAAAATTAAGCGTGGTTGGCTAGCAAGATATTCAAAACTAGTAACAAACGCCTCTACAGGTGGCGTTATGAAAATTTAAAAAGTTAAAGCGTTGATGAGGTTAAAGGTTCTAGAGCCTTGTATCTACCAGAGAGCCGGTCGTGCTGGAAGCCGGCGATACAACTAGATCCGACATCCCCTCGGAGCGAGCTATTAAAAGCGTGTTCGCCATTAGATAGCTCCGGGCATAATCGAAAGTGCTCGTTATTAATGAATAAATAATTTATGACACCGTATTGGATGCGAATGATCTCGCATTGGTTCATAAATGCTTATATTTATTCACGAGGTAGCAATTATTTGCTATAAAAAAGGGTGGTACCATGGAAAGTCTTTTTCATCCCTACGTAAGGTAATTCTTTGCGTGTGGAGAAAAAGGCTTTTTATTTTTTTAGGACGTTACAAAGAGTCTGTCATCTCTTTTCAAGGAGAGAACCAGCTAGTAATACTTCACTGATGCGCATTGCTGATGTGAAATTGAATGATAAAAAGGAGGCATATTTGATGAGTACGAATGTTTCTATCAATGAAAAAGAAGAAATAGCAACAGCAGCAAAAGCTGAACAAACCTATCAAGCGAAAGATGGTGCTGACGTATTAGTGCAAGCACTGCATGAACAAGGTGTTGAAATTGTTTTTGGTTACCCAGGTGGAGCGGTACTACCAATCTATGATGCCATGTATAAAAATCCGATTCGTCATATTTTAACTAGACATGAACAAGGTGCAATCCATGCAGCGGAAGGCTATGCACGTGTTTCCAATAAACCTGGTGTTGTTATTGCAACAAGCGGTCCGGGGGCAACAAACTTAGTAACTGGTATTGCTGATGCGATGATTGATTCCATCCCATTGGTTGTATTCACAGGTCAAGTTTCAACATCCGTGATTGGTACAGATGCTTTCCAAGAAGCGGACATTATGGGAATTACGACACCAATTACGAAGCACAATTATCAGGTGCAGGATGTTAATGATATCCCGCGTATTGTTAAAGAGGCTTTCCATATTGCAAGCACTGGTCGAAAGGGCCCTGTTGTAGTGGATTTCCCGAAAAACGTTTCTCAAATGCTATTTGATGTGGAGAACCCACCACAGGCTCCTGATGAAATATATTTACCAGGTTATCAGCCAACATACAAACCGAATTATTTACAAATTCAAAAGGCCATTCAGGCGATTTCACTGGCCAAAAATCCAATCATTTTAGCTGGAGCTGGTGTCCTCTTTGCAGATGCTAAAGAAGAGTTAACAACATTCGCTGAAAAATACAAAATTCCAGTAGCAAATACTTTACTAGGACTTGGTTCAATTCATGGAGAGCATGAATTATTCATCGGTATGGCAGGAATGCATGGAACTGTAACAGCGAACACAGCTATTACAAAATCAGATTTATTGTTGAATATCGGAGCTCGCTTTGATGACCGTTTAACAGGTAATTTAGCAACATTTGCTCCAAATGCAACAATCGTACACATCGATATTGATCCAGCGGAAATTGGAAAAAACGTTCCGACAGATATTCCAATCGTTGCAGATGCCAAAGAAGCATTAAAAGCATTCTTGAAAAAAGACTTCGATGGTCCAGATACAACAGACTGGCTAGCATTCTTAAATAATCATGCTAAGGAATACCCATTATGGTACAGCAAGGAGCCAGAGGACAAAGAAATTTTACCGCAGGAAGCATTAGAGCTTGTGCATAAAATTACTGAAGGTGACGCAATTGTCACGACAGATGTTGGTCAGCATCAAATGTGGGCTGCGCAATATTATCGATTAAACAATGATCATGGATGGGTAACGTCTGGTGGACTTGGTACGATGGGCTTCGGCTTTCCGGCTGCAATTGGCGCCCAGTTTGCGAAGCCAGACAAAAAAGTTGTTTCCATTGTAGGGGATGCAGGATTCCAAATGACTGCCCAAGAGCTCTCTATTCTACAAGAATTCAACTTACCGGTAAAAGTGGTGATTTTAAATAACAGCTGTCTAGGAATGGTACGCCAATGGCAAGAAACATTCTATGAGGAACGTTATTCATCTTCATTAATGCCGGTTCAACCAGATTTTGTTAAATTAGCGGATGCATATGATCTGAAGGGCTACCGAATTAACACAATCGATGAAGCGGAAAGTATTTTCCGAGAGGCACTACTTTCTGATGAGCCAGTGTTAATTGATTGTCGTGTTAAACAGCTTCAAAGTGTTTACCCAATGGTAGCACCAGGCAAAGGCTTACATGAAATGATTGGGGTGAAAAAGGATTGAAACGAGTAATTACAGTAACAGTGATTAACCAAAGCGGTGTGTTAAACCGTATAACAGGCTTACTTATGAAGCGTCAATTTAATATTGAATCAATCACAGTTGGTCATACTGAACAGCCAAACTTTTCGAAAATGACTTTTGTTGTAAACGTAGAGGATGAGCGTAAAATTGAACAGCTAGTGAAGCAATTATCAAAGCAAATTGATGTGTTAAAGGTCAATGACATTACAGATAAATCAATCGTGCTACGTGAGTTAGCACTTGTAAAGGTAATTTCACCACCAAATTTACGACTGGAAATGAATTCAATTGTTGAACCATTCCGTCCACAAATTATTGATACAGCGAAAAACGTTGTCACATATCAAGTAGTAGGAGATCCAGAAAAGATTGATGCCTTTATTGAACTAATTCGACCTTATGGTATTAAAGAATTAACGCGTACAGGGGCTACAGCATCTGTTCGTGAAACACAAAAAATCTCAAATACGCAGCTCTCTATTTTAAAATAGTTTGCATATAAAATTGAAAGCTTTGGATATATGACCCTTAGTCGGTTTATTTGCATCCGAAGTTAAAAAAATAAACCCAAATTTAGGAGGAAACAAACTATGGCTACAATGTACTATGATCAAAACATCAACGAGGAAGTATTAAAAGGGAAAAAAATCGCAATCATCGGTTATGGCTCACAAGGTCACGCACATGCATTAAACCTTAAAGAATCAGGATTCGATGTAGTAGTAGGAGTTCGTCCAGGCGGATCTTTCGATGCAGCAAAAGCGGATGGATTAGATGTAAAAACTGTTGCTGAAGCAGCACAAGAAGCAGATGTGATCCAAATTTTACTTCCTGATGAGCGTCAAAAAGCTGTATATGAAGCTGAAATCGCTCCACATCTTGAAGCAGGTAAAGCACTTATGTTTGCACACGGCTTCAACATTCACTTCGGTCAAATTACACCACCAGCAGATGTGGACGTATTCCTAGTTGCGCCGAAAGGTCCAGGACATTTAGTTCGTCGTCAGTTCCAAGAAGGTGCTGGTGTACCAGGCTTATTCGCAATTCACCAAGATGCAACTGGTCAAGCAAAAGATATAGCTCTTGCTTACGGTAAAGGAATCGGTGCAGCTCGTGGCGGTTTACTTGAAACAACATTCAAAGAAGAAACTGAAACTGATTTATTCGGTGAGCAAGCTGTACTTTGTGGTGGTGCAACACAATTAGTAAGAGCAGGTTTCGAAACTTTAGTAGAAGCAGGCTACCAACCAGAATTAGCATACTTTGAAACACTTCACGAACTAAAATTAATTGTTGACCTAATGTTTGAAGGTGGTATGGCAACAATGCGTTACTCAGTATCAGATACAGCAGAGTGGGGTGACTATGTTGCAGGACCACGCATTATCGATGACTCAGTAAAAGCTCGTATGAAAGATGTATTAACGGATATCCAAGATGGTACATTCGCACGTCGTTGGATTCAAGAAAACGAAAACGGTCGTCCAGAATATACAAAATTCAAAGAAGCTGGTGCAAACCACCAAATCGAAGAAGTTGGTGCTAAATTACGTGCTATGATGCCATTCATCAACGAAGGTAAAGAAAAAGTTGTGAGAGAAGTGGCTACAAGTGCGAAAAATTGATATTTTCGACACAACACTTCGCGACGGCGAACAATCTGCTGGTATTAACTTAAACACAGCAGAAAAAATTGAAATCGCCAAGCAACTGGAGCGCCTAGGAGTGACAATTATTGAAGCGGGTTTTCCTGCTTCGTCACCTGGCGACTTTGATGCGGTCAATCGCATTGCAGGCACAGTGAAAAACTCCATCGTAACAGGCTTAGCTCGCTGTGTACAAAAAGATATCGACACAACGTGGGAAGCGATTAAAGTGGCCGAGCAGCCACACATTCATATTTTCCTAGCAACTTCTCCCATTCATATGGAATACAAGCTGAAAAAATCACCCGATCAAGTGGTAGAACAAGCGGTGGAAGCTGTAAAATATGCGAAAAAATTCTTTTCGCTTGTACAATGGTCTGCAGAAGATGCATTCCGCTCAGATCGTGACTTTTTAGTACGTATTATGAATGAAGTTGTTGCGGCAGGTGCGACAACCATAAATGTACCTGACACAGTAGGATATGCATCACCACAAGAATATGGTGCATTATTTAAATTCCTACTTGAAAACGTAAAAGGTGCTGACAAGGTAAAATTCTCTGCACATTGCCATGATGATTTAGGTATGGCAACCGCTAACACGATTGCAGCCATTGAAAATGGTGCCTCACAAGTAGAGGGTACGATTAACGGTATCGGGGAGCGCGCTGGAAATGTTGCGCTTGAAGAAATCGCAGTTGCCCTTCATATCCGTAAAGATATATACCATGTAGAAACAGGTATTCATTTACAAGAAATTAAGCGTACATCTCAATTGGTTAGTAAGCTCACGAATGTGGTTATTCAGCCGAATAAAGCGATTGTTGGTAAAAACGCATTTGCACACGAATCAGGTATTCACCAAGATGGTGTATTAAAAAATCCTGAAACGTATGAAATTATTTCACCTGCCCTTATTGGTGAAGGGGAGGTACCACTCGTTCTAGGTAAACACTCAGGCCGAGCAGCATTCCGTGACCGAGCAGAAACAATGGGCTTCAACCTTTCGGATGAAAAACTAAATAAAGCATTCACTGAATTTTAAAAATTGGCTGACCGTAAAAAAGAAATTACGGAAGAAGATTTACTAACGCTTCTTACAGAACAGCAAGTTCAAATAGAAGATGTTCCACTCTTCGAATTAAAGATGGTACAGGTGCAATATGGCACAGAAAATATTCCTACAGCAACAGCGATTGTTTTAACACCAGAAGGTTTGGAAAAGACAGTTGTGGCAACGGGTTCAGGATCAGTGGAAGCTATTTTCAATACGCTTGAGCAACTTGTTCAAGGAGATATTCATGTGATTGATTATCGAGTTAAGTCCGTCGGTAAGGGACGAGATGCATTAGGAGAAGCTGTAATTAATATTCGATATGATGGTATTTCAACAACCGGGCGAAACTCATCACAGGATGTTTTAGAGGCATCGGCAAAAGCTTATTTAAATGCTATCAACCGTCATTTAATTCAAGCAAGCCTTCGTACACAGACTGTAAGTTAATCAAACATCTAGCTTTTTGTGAATGTCGCGCAGTTTTTAATGGTAGTGAATTGAGTCAGCATCATTCACATCCCAAACGCAATTAGGCCATTACGTGTAGTCGTAATATTAATGATCTCACCTATTCATATAGGTGAGCGTCTAACTAAAATAGCGTAGTTCAACGCTATACAAAGAAAGGTGTTTTGACGATGGAGAAAAAAATTACAGTACTTCCTGGTGACGGAATAGGGCCAGAGGTTGTTGCTTCTGCTGTACGTGTATTACAGGTGATTGGTAAGCGATTCAACCATACATTCCATTTAGGTTATGCAACAATCGGAGGCGCTGCCATCGACCAACACAATAATCCACTACCAGATGAAACAATTGAGATGTGTGAAAATAGTGACGCAGTTTTACTAGGAGCCGTTGGTGGTCCGAAATGGGATAATAATCCACCTGAATTACGTCCAGAAAAAGGATTATTACGCATTCGCAAACACTTTGACTTATTCGCAAACCTACGTCCAGTAAAGGCGTTCCCGAGTTTACTAGATGCTTCACCATTAAAGCGTGAAGTAGCCGAAAACGTCGATTTAATGATTGTACGTGAATTAACAGGCGGCGTATACTTCGGGGAACCACGTATGCGTACTGAGAATGGCGCGATTGATACAACGGTTTACTCAACTGCAGAAGTTGAGCGTATCGTTGAAAATGCCTTTGAATTAGCACGTTTACGTGGAGGCAAATTATGTTCTGTTGATAAAGCCAATGTACTTGAAACAAGTCGTTTATGGCGTGAAGTTGTAGAAGCGAAGAAAAAAGAGTATCCAGATGTGTATGTAGAGCACAATTTAGTAGACTCAGTTGCTATGAAATTAATTACTAACCCTAGTCATTATGATGTGGTAGTTACTGAAAATATGTTTGGAGATATTTTAAGTGATGAAGCATCTGTTATTACAGGCTCTTTAGGCGTACTTCCATCTGCATCTATTCGCGGAGATAATTTCGGTCTATATGAACCAGTACATGGCTCAGCACCAGAAATTGCAGGCCAAGGTGTAGCAAATCCAGCCGCAACAATTCTTTCAGTTGCCATGATGCTACAATATTCATTTGGCTTAAAAGAAGAGGCTGCTGAAATCGAACGTGCTGTAAGTGCAGTATTTGATGATGGCTATTTCACAGCAGATCTTGCACGTGATGGCAGTCGTATACTATCGACGAATGAATGGACTGATAAAGTCATTAACGAGATTGATACAAGCTTTGTTTCAGAAAGCATTATGACAACATACATTTAAGAAATAGGTGAAGATAATGGGCAAAAATATAATTGAAAAGATTTGGGATAAACATTTAGTTTATCAGGAAGAGGGCAAACCGGACCTGTTATATATTGATCTCCATTTAATTCATGAAGTAACTTCTCCGCAAGCCTTTGAAGGTCTAAGAATGAATGGACGTCAAGTGCGTCGTCCAGATTTAAGCTTTGCGACAATGGATCATAACGTCCCTACAAAAAATTTACCAACGATCCATGATCCGATTGCACGCAACCAAATTGAAACGTTAGCTAAAAATGCTGAAGAATTTGGCGTTGAGCTTGCAGGAATGGGGCATCCAGACCAAGGGATTGTGCACGTAATTGGACCTGAACTAGGTTTAACGCAGCCTGGTAAAACGATTGTCTGTGGTGACTCCCATACGTCTACCCATGGTGCGTTCGGAGCGATTGCCTTCGGTATTGGTACATCTGAGGTAGAACATGTATTGTCTACACAAACTCTGTGGCAAAATAAGCCGAAAACAATGGAAATTCGTGTAGAAGGTGAGCTTCCTGTGGGTGTAGCTGCAAAAGATATTATTTTAGCGATTATTTCGAAATTCGGTATTAGCGTTGGCACAGGACATATTGTGGAATTCACTGGAGAGGCTATCCACAAGCTTTCAATGGAAGAACGGATGACAATTTGTAACATGTCAATAGAAGCGGGTGCAAAGGCAGGGCTAATTTCTCCTGACCAGACGACCGTTGACTATATACGTGGACGAAAACATGCACCACAAGGAGAAAAGTTAGAGGAAGCAGCAGATTATTGGTTAAGCTTAGCATCTGATGAAGATGCAACATACGATACAGTTCGAATTATTCGAGCAGAAGAAATCGAGCCAATCATCACTTGGGGAACGAATCCGTCAATGGGTTCAGGTGTTTCAAGTAATGTTCCAACGCAGGCAGATTATGAGGATGAGTCAGATAAAGCTGCTCTTCGTAAAGCACTTGCCTACATGGACTTAGAAGAAGGTCAACCATTAACTTCCATCGATATCCAACACGTATTTATCGGTTCCTGCACAAACTCACGCATCAGTGATTTACGTGCAGCTGCAGAAGTAATAAAAGGTCGTAAGGTACATGAAAATGTAACAGCGATCGTTGTACCAGGCTCATATTCGACGAAACAACTAGCAGAAGCAGAAGGATTAGATAAAATCTTTACAGATGCTGGCTTTGAATGGCGTGAGACGGGTTGCTCAATGTGTCTGGCAATGAATGATGATGTAGTACCAGCAGGTGAACGCTGTGCATCAACATCAAACCGTAACTTTGAAGGACGCCAAGGAGCTGGTTCTCGTACACACCTAGTTTCACCGCCAATGGCAGCAGCGGCAGCAATTGCTGGTCACTTTGTGGATGTTCGTGAATTCGTAAAGGAAACTGTGTAATTTTTATCTTCATTCAGAAAATTAAGACTGAATGAATATAAAGCCTCTGGCAGATGTCACGGATTTTGAAAGGAGCCAAAATAAGGATGTTAGCCTAAAAACTTCGCATCCTGCGAAAACAGCTAACTGACCTGCAAAGGTAAAAACGCCACGTCCTGTGGCATTACCGAAATGACCAACATCGTGTTGGCCCTCGTGCAGGCCTAAGCACAATTCAAAATCCAGGACGCAATTACGCCAAGGCGTAATTGATTTACACGGAAGGGATGATTGCAAATGGAACCAATTAATATTGTAAAAAGTGTGATAACACCACTTGATCGTAAAAATGTCGATACAGACCAAATTATTTCAAAAGAGTTTTTAAAGCGTATTGAGCGTACAGGTTTTGGTCAGTTTTTATTTTACCATTGGCGCTTCGATGCAGAGGGCAATGAAGTAAAGGATTTTGTGTTAAACAAACCTGAATTTAAAGACTCCAAAATTTTAGTAGCACAAGATAATTTCGGCTGCGGTTCTTCACGTGAACATGCACCGTGGGCAATCTTAGATTACGGTTTCAATGTAGTGATTGCACCGTCATTCGCAGATATTTTCCATAATAACTGCTTCAAAAACGGGATTTTACCAATCAAACTAACTGAAGCAGAGTGTGATGAAGTTCTAGCTAAAGGCTTAGAAAAACCTTACACGATGGAAGTCAATCTCGAAGCACAAACAGTAACGGGTGAAGATGGTGCAGTTTATAATTTTACTATCGATCCTTACTATAAAGAAACATTGCTGAATGGCTGGGATGAAATCGCCCTAACCTTTAAATATGAGGAACAAATCGCTGCTTATGAAGCAAAGCGTATTGCATTTTAATAGATGAAGAGATTTCATTTTGACTGAAGACATACTTGGTGTCTTCAGTTTTTTTGTGCAGAGAAAAGGAATTGCTTTGAATGAAGGGGGAAATGTTAGGTAGCGAGAAGAAGTGATCGGGTAAGGTCCGAAACTGCTCGGGTAGCAGAAAAAACCGCTCGGGTTGGAATATAAACTGCTCAGGTAGTGAAGAAAAACTCCATAATTGGTAAATGACTAGTCCTTACCACTTTTCATAATAAAAATTCAGCTTTAGTTATTTTAATGTTTATTTTTGTGAAAAAAAAGCATACCTAATTGATGTAATATTTTGATAATATATAAATAGAGATATAGTTAATAAATGGAATGTTAACCAGCTTGTTGCTGAAAATAAAGCATGACATTTGTTAAAAGCTATGTCATGTATTTAGTTGATTTTTGTTCCGACTAAAAGCCCCTAGGAAAGTGCCCGGTCGAAATGGAAATCAACCCCACGCAATGGTGATGAGCTAGTTATTTATCCAAAAAAGCTTTTATGAAAAGAGAAAATAAGGAGGAAATATTATGATTAGCTATTCGCTTCGTTGCATCTTTTGTAAGAAAGTATTTAAAGTTGTCGAAGGGACAAGGAAATATAAACTATATAAACAAAATATGAACGGAAAATTTTCCTGTGAAGATTGTGATAGAAAAATTGAATTAGAGGCAAGGAAGGGTTTATTGGGAAAACTTTAAATAGGGTGACGAAAAACGGCATAGTAGAACATCTAATAAGAAGATTAGTACCCCCTAATTTTTAAATGTAAATGGCCTGTCTTTCTACTGTTTTCTCAGTTAAAATGGACAAATAAGATGGAAGGTAGGTAAAAAGATGATTACAGTTATAGGTAGCATAAATATGGATTTAGTTGTACAAATGGGGGTTTTTCCAAAGCAGGGAGAAACTATTCTTGGTAAAGAATTTCAAACAATTCCAGGAGGAAAAGGGGCTAATCAGGCAATTGCTGCGGCACGTCTTGGAAGTGAAGTCACAATGATAGGCTGTATTGGTGACGATAGTTTTGGTGAAACATTGCGTACGGTTTTACAGCAAGAGCATGTTCAAACTGAAACTATTACTAGCGTATCGGCACCTACTGGGATTGCTAATATTTTAATCTACAATAACGACAACCGTATCATTGTAGTACCTGGGGCAAATTATGAGTTATTGCCCGCACATATAGAGGCAGCGAAAGAAATCATTCAGAAAAGTCAGATGGTCATTATGCAGCTAGAAATCCCAATGGAAACGACCGCTTATGCAATAAAACTATGTAAAGAAGCGAATGTACCTGTTTTATTAAATCCAGCACCAGCGGCTAATTTTGATGTGCAATGGATGGACGATCTTGCTTATATCACACCAAATGAAACGGAGTGTGCTGAGATTTTTGGAGATGATTTTGAGCAAGTATTAGAAAGATATCCTAATAAAATGATTATTACGCTAGGTAGTGCTGGTGCACGCTATTTTGATGGTGAATATCCTATTCATGTTCCGGGCTATTTGACGAAGGCGGTAGATACAACAGGTGCAGGCGATACGTTTAACGGTGCACTCGCTTATGCTTTAGTAGAAGGGCAATCATTGGATCAGGCAGTGTATTTTGCAAATATTGCAGCTTCATTATCAGTGGAGAAATTCGGTGCACAAGGTGGAATGCCAACACTTGGAGCGGTTTACGCACGTATGGCTGGTGTTGAAGAATAAAGAGGAGACTAATTCTCTTGCAAATTTATAATAGTAAATATTAATTCTTTTAGTCTGAATGAATAATAATATCTGAGATAGAAGGTATTATAGCGTAAGATATATTACCTATTTGTGACGACTGATTTTAAGTACATTGTACTTTTTTGCTGTTATTTCTTAGTACTATGTATTAATAAAGGAATAATTTCATTTATAATAACTTTAGATACATAGGAAAAGAGGTTATGACGATGACAAATATTGATAATGTACCGATCGAATATACAGCCTCAGCGAATAATATTTTGCCACAGCTTGTTGATCATTTGCGCCAATTACATGGCATTATTATACAAAATACATATGTAAAAGATACAGCTAAACACTTAAATCGTATCATTCAAGATGCGAACAATGAAACGATGATTCTTATTGTTGGGAAAGAGCGTGTTGGAAAAACAACACTTGTAAATGGATTGCTAGGACGTCAGGTTTTGCCTGTTAATGATCAGCATCCTACAGGGGTAAATACATTTTTACGATACGGTGAACATGAAGAAATAAAGGCATATTTTTTAGATGGTGTTGTAGCAATTTTCGATATGAGCAAGTTAGAATTATTGACAACAGGCGATACTTTTGCATCTCAAATATTACGAGAACATTTAGATTACCTAGAAGTATATTTGAAAAATGATTTATTAAAATCAGTGACAATTATTGATTCTGTTTCATTGGAAGCTGGGGGAGGAGAAATGGCCTACTTCCCAGAAGCAATGATGAATCGTGTTGACGAAATCTTTTGGGTATTACGCTCAGGTTCGATGGCTATTTATCCTGAAATATTATTGATGGAAACGTTAAAAAACAAAGGTGTTGAGCCTCTTTGTGTCGTCAATGCCATAGATTCAAATGAAAATACGAAGGCGTTTATCCGTGCTGAGAAAGAACGATTGGGACATTTAATCAGTGATTTTGTTGCTATCTCTGCAAGAGAAGCGATTGAAGCTAAACAGACTAATAGTGATGAGCTTTGGCAAAAAAGTCAGTACAAGCAATTAATTTCAGAAATTCACCGAGTTGCAGAAAATAGTGATAAGAAAACCTATGGTATATTAATTCGCTTCTTGCAATGGCTTGAACGATTCCACTTCGAATTAGCTGTTATTCCACAAAGAGATCCATTCCAATCTGCAGTTGAGAACATTGAAAAGTATGCAGGCGATACACAATACGAATTTTCACGTTATCAACGTGATTTAGCGATTGTGACTGAATATGAGCATGAATACGAACAGGTTGCTAGTGTATTTAAAAATGTTCAAACATTATATCAACTTTTACAAATCATTTCACAAAACGAATATTTTCAGGATGAAATTGTGGAAAGCTTTTCAGAAAAGGCTGTTTTTTATCAACAAATGTTACGAGAATATCGTAATATGCATAGTGAATATATGCGTGAATATGATCGATTGGATGCTCAGCATAAAAAAATTCACGGAAAAGGCCTTATGAAAGCTATTTTTGGCCAGCATACACAAAATGGGTTTTTTAAAGAACGTGTCAACAAATTAAATAAGCAGCAAGTTGTTTGTATTGCACAATTTAATAAAGTGCAAGAAGCGGAGGCAATAATGCTTCAGTCCATTCATTCGATACAAAGTTATCTGATGGAGTTAACGAAAATACGTTTGGTACGTATTGAGCAAAAAGTCCAAGAGCTAAATCAACAACGTTCAAAAGAAAAGAGCCAATTAAAGTTATACTCAAATAAATTAAATGAATTTTCTTGTTTAATTGAGGCGCAGGGCTATATTAAAGATAACATTCAACCATTTTTAATGGACGAACAAATGCCGCTAAAAGAAAAAGATATTGAAATGCTGAAAGAAACGATTACTAGTATCATAAGCATTGACCTGACGAAAAATGGTCTACTTGCACGTAGTCAGATGAACAATAAAATGGAGAGCACTGCGATTCCTTTCGATGTTCAGAAAAAATATCCATTACATACGTTAGCTTTAACAGAAGTAGATGTAAAATCAAACGATATACCAGAAATTCCGAAAAAATTAGATATTCAATATGAAGAATAAACGTTAAAAGAAAATGTTCTAAAATTAATTTGTAATTTTAGGACATTTTTTTATGTATATTCTAGTTTTCATTAATTGGAATTAATTGAATAAAATTGAAACTAAATAAGGCAATTTTCGTATAGATAGTAGGAGGGATTAAAATGATACAAATTAAAGGTCGTTTTACTGAAGCGAAAATTTATTCAAATACAGCCTTACAATCAGCTATCGATCAAATTAAAGAATTGGCAAATCAAGCCTTTATGGAAGGAACAAAAGTACGGATTATGCCAGATTATCACGCAGGGAAGGGTTGTGTTATTGGCACAACGATTCAGCTTCAAAATCGTGTAGTGCCTAATCTTGTAGGCATTGATGTTGGTTGTGGTGTATTTGTAGCTGAGTTAAATGAGACGGATATCGATTTTTCGAAACTTGATGCTACAATTCGAGCACATATACCAAGCGGACAGAATATCCATCAGGAAGTATCTTCTGCACGTCATTTTGTTGAATTCGAGGGGAGACAGTTTGTAGCGAGTGGCTTAAAGAATGACTATACGAATTTATCCCTTGGTACACTTGGGGGAGGCAATCATTTTATAGAGCTTGCAAAAGACGAAGCAGGCACACATTACTTACTTATCCATACTGGGTCGCGTTATGTCGGAGCTAAGGTAGCGAATTGGCATCAAAAAAGAGCCTATGAAACATTACAACAAGAAGATTTAAAAGAAAAAATTGCCGAGCTGAAAAATCAGGGACGCGAAAAAGAAATTCAAGCGATGATTAAAGCTTTTAAAGAGCAAAATCCTATTGTACCAAAAGATTTAGCCTATTTAGAGGGTGAGTATTTCCATGATTATATTCACGATATGAAAATTGCTCAGCAATATGCTCAGATGAATCGTTGGACAATTGCCGAAACAATCTCCAAGCATATGAACTGGCGTTTTAACGAAACGTTCGATACGATCCATAACTATATTGATACAGAAACAATGACGTTACGAAAAGGAGCCGTTCGAGCAAATAAAGGGGAGAAGCTCGTTATTCCTATGAATATGCGAGATGGCTCACTCATTTGTATGGGGAAAGGGAATGCAGATTGGAATTACTCAGCACCACATGGGGCAGGACGGATGTATTCTCGCCGTGCTGCAAAAGAAGCACTAAAGATGGAAGATTTTAAAGAAATGATGCAAGGTATTTGGACAACATCCGTAAACGAAGAAACATTAGATGAAGCCCCAATGGCATATAAGCCGATGTCAGAAATTACATCAGTTCTCGAAGAAACTGCAGATATAATAAAAGTGATTACACCTGTTTATAATTTTAAAGCTAGCGAAGCAGCTAAGCCTTATGAGCGAAAAAATAAAATAATTCCTAATAATTGAAAGTACTTGCATTCGCTGTTATCTATTAACAATATCAGGCGTGTTGATTAGGAAAAAATAAGTTTATTATTGAGCGATAAAAGGATTTTTTCGTTACCACTTTGCCA
>NZ_LITM01000006.1:310245-314158 GCF_001275675.1 Lysinibacillus sp. FJAT-14745
CAGCAACAAAGCGAGTAGCCCGTAGCGGAAATCAGCCTCTTTGGATGTATAAAAATGGTTAATCAACACACCTGTAACAATATATCTGTAATGATAATGAACTCGTAAAGCCGAAGACTGTTGAAAAAGTGATGCAAGCAATTGAGGATTTAAACTATATTCCAAATGATATTGCAAGATTGCTAGTCCAGAAAAAAACAGGCATTATTACATTGATATCGGGGCCTTTGCATAATCCATTCTTTGTCTATACAACAACTGCAATCGTTAATTATGTTTACGCTCAGGGCTATACAAGAAGAGGCTTCCTATAAATGTGTAGATGCATTAAAGCAACTTGTTCAAGATGTTAATATTCCGTCAACATTAAAAGGATTTAATATACCAGAATAAGCACTGGAACAACTAACTGAAGATGCGACAAAGCAAACAAGAATCTTAGCACGTAGTCCGATGCCGCTTAAGCGAGAAGACATCTATACTATTTATCGAGCTGCATTCGAAGAAACGAGAAACGTTGATTGCGGGCGTTTCTCTTTATTTAGGCTGTTTTCTCAAATATTGTATGGATATTTGAGAAAATTTAACTAAAGTCCCTGCTAGTGAAATAACTATATACTTTCAGGTAAATAATGTTTATACATTTCCAATGCATCAGTATGCTCTTTTAATACAGCAATGGTTTTATGGTTTGGTTTTGCAAAAATAATAGAATAATCCTCTTCGTTAAGTTCCTTGTTAATTGAAAAAGCTAATTTTTCTTCATCTAATGAAAATTGAGCATTAGCACCCGTTTTGTTTCCGCGAGCATCTAATCGTATCCACTTATTATGGGACTTTAAATAAACAGCATTCAAAGCGTGAATCGAATAGCCTTTTTCTGGAGTATCAAACAACATTAAACGCTGATAACAAAAACCTGTTGGAATTTCCTTGCGAGCGTAATAGTGCTGCCAAAAGATTTGATTTTGCATAGCAAATACCTTGTTTATACTTCAATATATCTGATGCGTGACAAGTAACTTCTTCCCCTTGAATATCCCAGGAATGCAATATTTCATCACGAACAAATTCAAAAGCAATTTTTGTTTTTTGAATTTCTGTTTGAGTTGAGTTAAATAGTTCCTAAATTTTTTCTTTCATAATTGAGTTTGAGTAATCAACCACATCTAATTCAAGTAAATAATCTCCTAAATTTTCAGATTCAAATACAAACCCCATAAACCATCAATCCTTTTTGTTGTATTTTTATTTGTAGTTAAGTATTAATATACAAATAAAGAAGGTGGTTAGTATATATTTTTTTCAACTAACGGAGCAGAATAGTTTAACAATTTATATGGATTTTTATGGTAAAATATATAGTGAGGTGGGGGGATTTGTTCAAAGAAGAAAGAAAATTTATAAATAGTTTATCTAAAAGAACTAAATTTGTTTCTTTAGGCGTAATCATAATTCTTTTGAGTATTTTTATTGTGGATTTTTCCTTTAAATTTTTCTTGATATGTTATTTGCTTGGAGTATTTTTAATCTTTATCAGTGATCTCATTGGTATAGAGAAGTTTAATAAAAACGCAATAGGAGAGATAACTTCAAGTTTTGGATTTGTATTGATTATGTTAGGGGTATTTGCACCCCTGGGAATTAATCCTAACTTTCATTATGGCACAATAATAGGGCCTTTTTTTATGTTAATTGGAACAATACTAAAATGTCTAGCGAAGAAACTAACGGGGGGCTTTACTTCAAGTATGGAGTAGAGCCTTTTTTATCCTTAAACTACGAAGCAGGTTAGTGAAAGTAACTAGCAAAAAGTTTTATAAATGCTAAAATACCTGCAAAAGGTAGTATTCATCGAATTTTATCAGGAAAACAATATATAAAGCAGTAAACAAAACTTGAGGAGGTATTGTAGTGAACCAACACAAAATGATTATTACTCAGTATAATCCCAAATACGCTGAACAAACAGTGGATATGTGGCGAGATAGTAAGGAACAGGCTATTGGTCAGAAAGAAATTCACAGTTTTGATAGTCACGTTTATTTTTTAAACCATATATTATATGAACAGTTTCAAATAGATTTAGCGTTAATTGATGAAAAAGTAGTTGGAATGATTGCCTATAATGAAAGGGAAATAAGCCAACTATATATTCATATAGATTATCAAGGAATCGGTATAGGTCATACATTACTAGATAAAGTAAAAGCACAATCAAGTGGGAGATTAACATTATACACATTTGAAGTAAATGAAAATGCACAACGATTTTATGAAAAACAAGGATTTGAAATCATAGGTAGAGGACACGAAAATGAAGAAAATTTAGCTGATATTCAATATGAATGGATATCCAAATATCTGCCTTCCTCAATTAATTGATTTATTCTATCCCTTGGTCTTTGTATTTCGGAAGTTTTTCTACTAAATTTTTCTAATAACTTTCATCATCATAGAGAATTTCTGCAACTTGGAACAGAGAATGCAATGGCTGTTAGGGTAACCTTTGGTATTTGAATAATATATCTCTATCTATAACAAAATTTGACACTGTTTCAAAAAAGACATATTATACGAATAAGACAATTGACTTAAATGAAAGGGGTGAGTAAATATGAAAAAATTGCCTGAAGCAGAATTTGAGATTATGAAGATAGTTTGGGAAAGTAATCCTCCAATTACTACAGGTATAATAATGAGAGAAATAGGAAATGAGAAAGGTTGGAAAATCCAAACCGTAGTATCCCTTATGCAAAGATTAACTGAACGTGGATTTCTTCGCAGTGAGAAAAATGGTAAGGAGAGATTTTATTACCCTATAGTAGAAAAAGATGCCTATCTAAGTTTTGAAACAGAGCATTTTATGAAGCTCTATCATAAAAACTCCTTTATGAATTTAGTGGGTACACTCTATAAATCCGATTCTATTTCTAATGAAGATTTAGCTTCATTAATTAAATGGGTGGAAGAAAAGAGGGATTAATATGCACAGTATCATGGTAGGTTTATTCTTTAAATCAGTAGTTATGTCCTTTATTGGACTACTATTTATTGCTGTAACGCCTTTCCTTTTAAAACGATATAGTGCTAGATGGCTTTACTATGGCTGGCTTGCTATCCTTTCAGGGTTTATTTTACCATTTAAATTCAATATACCGACCAAAGTTGTCAATCTATAAGAATCGGTGCAAGTACCATCTAAAGAACCTGTTCCAACTAACAGTAGTCAGATAACGCTTGTGTCTTCATCTGTAGATACAGTGACAGCACTTTCTGTTTGGCAGATGGTGATGATAATTTGGATTTTAGGAATCGTTGTATTTTTGGCAGTTCATCTTGTAAGACATTATCGTTTTATGTACATGGTGAAAAGATGGGGGCAGACGATAACTGAACCGAAAACCCTTCATTTGCTTGAAAAAGTTAAAAGTGAAATGAATATCACTAAGGAAATCGCATTGAAAGAATGTAGCTTTATCCATTCCCCCATGTTAGTGGGATTTACTAAAAATACTATTTGACTACCTAATAATGCTTATCGAGAAGAAGAACTAAACATGATATTGAAGCATGAGTTAGTTCATTTAAAACGAAAGGATTTATGGTATAAAGCTTTTGTATTGCTGATTAGTAGTATTCATTGGTTCAATCCATTGTTCTATCTATTCGCTAAAGAACTGGACAACCTTTGTGAACACGCTTGTGATGATGAAGTAGTAAAAAATACTGACATCCAACTTAGAAAAACGTATAGTCAATCGATACTACATGCTGAGAAATTAAAAAGAAGAGAAGGTGTTTTTTCTACAAATTTTCTAGGAAGTACACAAATTGGTTCATCACCATAACTTGGGGTTGACCACAAAAAATTCAATAAATTTCCATTAAAGTATAGAAAAAAAGTGAAAAC
>NZ_LITM01000006.1:315359-350728 GCF_001275675.1 Lysinibacillus sp. FJAT-14745
GATGCCCATCTTTTCCTCCGTTTACGTTTGGAAACAGGTCATTGATTTTGTCATCCCCGGATTTTGGTGATGAGCCCACAAATTCTAAAAAAGAGAATAATCTCCATTATGGATATGAGTAAGAAGAAATCAGGAATCGTTGTGATGGCACTATTAATTTTACTTACAACAGGTGGAATGGCTGTCAGTTCAGCATTTGCTATTTCCAGTAAGCCGTTGAACTATTTAGACGAAACATTTATGAAAGAATCCATTTTAAATGGTGCATCAAGAGGCTACTTTGCAACAGATAAATTTATTATTTATCCAAAGAATATGAGGGATAGAAAAACTGTGCCACCAGAGCCTACTATAAACAAAGAGCTCTATCGTGATGTGTTTTCAGCGGGTGTCATTGGAACTGAAGCAAGATACCAATACCCGATTAAAATTGTGCATAAATAGAATGGACAAAAATATACAACGGTAATTCATATTGAATATGACTATGAGCTATTAGCACCTGTCGAATATGATGAGCTCAATACCCTTATCGAAGCCTATTTGTTGCCTTTTAATGAGTTAAAGTCTATACCCTATGCAGATTTTATCACACCGAATTACCTAGATAATAGATTGAAAGACTATATACGAGATATTGATACACAGAATACAGACCCACGAGTGGAATTCACATTTCGTTTTGGTGGCTGGGTAACGAACAATGATCATCTGCCTTTCTCAAGTCAGAATCCTATAGGTACTACACCACGATATATGAAGTCTACACCATAGAAATCGTGTTGTATAGTTGAGTGATGTAGGCTTCTCTCTAATATTATTAAGGAACTTAGCATCTCTCGAACTATCCCATATTAAGGGATGTGATACCACCATCGAATCTAAGTAGAAATAGCAACAAGGTTGTGTTCACCTTGTTCAACTCCCGTGAAAGAACTTAATCATCTTTCATTTTCTGTGGTGAAGTGCTAATTTTTGAGCTACATGGGTGGCTAACGGGGTGCTTTAGTTAAATATTTGATTTACGAAATATCAAACACCTTAATGGAGTCGTCAACCCAGTTCGCATCTATTTCTCACATTATGAAAATTTTTTAGATGGAACTCAAACAGTTGATATTCCATTGAAATAGAGGGGAAATTCAAGAGCCAGAGTTCTTATAAGTAAGAAAAAGAGAAACGTTAGTTTTTAGCGTTTCTCTTTTTTATAAAAAAACTAGTACAAACTTTAATAATGAATAAAGTACTAGGGGGAATTGTGAATATTCTCCTGGGAAGTATTCAAGAGTTCGTAGTAAATAATAGATAATTAGTATATAATAGGTATTATTTCAATATATGGAGGATTAACTGGTGAAATTAGTGCTACAGATAACAAGTATGATTTTAATTGTTGCCGCTATAATTTTTGCTTTATCTCAAATTTCAAGTTTAAAAGAAGAAAGGGAGGATATGAAATATTGGGAAAAAGCGGCTCATAAACATTATGATAATAACCTTATAGAAGAAAAATATTTTGTATTAAAAGATGCTTATACCACTCATTTTACTACAACTTTAGTATCAGCAATATCTATTGTATTAACAGGAATATTCTTTTTAGCAATTGCGAAAATTATTTCATTACTCCAAGAAATAAGTTTAAAAGTTAATAGGAAGCCTCAAGAAGAGGAATTTGAGTTGTTAAATTAATCGGAGGAATTGTATGTTAGTTAATATAAATTGTCCAATTGAATTGCTTGAGTATCAGCTTTATAGAAGTAAAGAAACTGGTAAGGTTTATTGTTCATTTAGATTTAATAATATTTCAGAAAAAAGAATTAAAGGCTTTAATGCTACTATCTATTGTTTTGATCAATTTGGTGAGCCGGTTGGTTGGGAAACTAATAGCCTTGAATATAAAATTCAGTTAGCTGACTCAATAGGTCCTAACCAAGCATTTGGAGACAATGAAAAAATTCTATTAGATAATTTTTCACATGCAAGAAACATAGATATAATCATTGATAAAGTACTTTTTAGTGATGAAACTACATGGACTAAAACTGAAACAGAGCTAGAGAAAGTAGAACTAAAAGAAATTAATAACCCGAGGCAATTAACTTTTGTGAAAGCACATGAAGGAAATGATGCAAAATATTATTCACAAATATTGAATGATAAATGGACATGTGTATGTGGACGTCTTAACTTAGAGAATATGGAAACATGTAAGCGATGCAAAAGAGAAAAAGATCATGTTCTTTCAATTTATAGTAATGAAGAAACAATAAATGAACATATTAAACTATATGAAAAACAGGTAGAAGAGAATAAAAAGAAAGAGCTATTAGAAAAAGAACGTCAACATGAAATATATAAGAAAAAAGTAAAGAAAATCTTTAAATATAGCGCTGTGTTGATAAGTTTCTTATTGCTTATTGCTATTGCAGGTTATGGCTTTATAACAAAGTTTACATTTTCATGGGAAAATTATCTTTTATTAAAAGATAAGGATAACTCTTTAATTGAAGCAGTAAAAAGCCAAAATATGAATGATATAAATTTTTTGATTGAAAACGGGGCCAATGTTAATTTTGTAAATAGGGATGGTGAAAATTCAATAAGTGAAGCCATCAAATTACCTAATAAAAAATTAGCTATTTCTTTAATGAATAAAGGAATGGGAAGTATCAAAGTTGGAAAAGAGAAGGATACCCTTGCGCATGTTGCAGTTATCAATGAACAATATGAAATTTTAAAAGAACTTCATAAATTCGGAGTTGATATGAACGTAAAGGACGAAATGGGGAATACCGTTCTATTTTATGCAATGAAAACCGGGAATAGAGAAATGATTGAATACCTTATTAATGAAACGAAAGTAGGTCTTCAAGATGTAGATAATGAGGGAAACAATATTGTACAAGTTGCCTTATTACAGCAGTTAAACAATACAGCATTAATCAAGGAATTATTAAACCTGGACATTGATTTAAAGAGAGTGAATATAGATGGTAAAAATACATACGAAACGGCTATTCTTACTCAAAATAAAGAAATAGTCCAAATATTTATAGATAAGGGACTGGACCTTAATAAGGTTGATAAATTTGGAAATAATGCAATCCATGTTCTCCTAAATCATAAAAAAGATAATTTGACTTTTTTAGTGGAATTAATAAAAAATGGAACAGATGTAAATGGATTCAATGGACAAGGGCAAACACCATTATATTTAGCGATAATAAATGGGGATAAAAAAGTTGTTGAAGAACTAATTAAAAATAAGGCAGATATAAAAACTGTTAATAGTAATGGGGACTCAGCACAAAAGGTAGCTGAGAAGTATAATAAATCATTGGTGGAATTATTTGAACAAGATAAATTTATGATTAAGTTTGATAAACAAAAGAATGTTTTTATGGTAAATGGAATTACTTTAGGTAATTCGAGAAAAGATGTAGTTAATAAGTTAGGAAACCCAGTTAAGAGAGAACAGTACATTACTGTAGATGGTGAAACAGACTGTAATATTTATTACTTGAAAGATAGTACAGGAAAAGATATTGAGACGCAATATTGTTCCTATATAGGTATGGGCGATAAAATTGATAACATTTCGTTTGAATTTTATCCTAATCAGCTGAATGAAAAATGGTATAAAGATTTAGGAGAACCGTATGTCAATGATGAAGCGCCTTTATTTTACTTAAAGGGTACAGAACAACTATTGCTTTTAAAACCAAACGAAGAAGTAGGGTTTCTTAATTATAGTGGCGGCTTTGAATAAGTCCATATAACTATGTTAAAGAAAAGAGTCATTTTTATTCTTCCTGGGTAAATGTTAAGTACGACTAAAACATTGAGGAGGAAAAAATGACTCAATTTAATATTAAATTTTATGCTTCAGCATCCGGTGTAAATGAACGTGTCGCCAATTCAGCGTCTAACATAAAGATAGCGTTAGAATCATTTTCTATACGTTCAATTTTACGGATTAACGTGTCGAATGTTGATTCTTCTTCCACTTGTTCGTCAATGAACCATTTTAAGAAAGCCATTGTTGCATGCTCGCGTTCATCTAAAGCGATATCCGATAAATTATAAATACGGCGAGTCACTTCTTTCTCGTGTGAAAGGCCAGTTTTGAATGCATGTAAAATAGACTCGAAATGATTATCTGGGCTATCAAAGCCGTGGATTGTTGCGCGGTAGCCCATATCACTTAGGAAATTATAAAATTTCATCGCATGGAAGCGCTCTTCTTCGGCCTGTACTAAAAAGAAGTTGGCAAAACCATCGTAATCTTGATCTGTACAATATGCCGCCATCGCCATATAAGCATGCGCAGAGTAAAATTCAAAATTCATTTGTTCGTTTAGTGCTGTGTGTAGTTTTTCAGATAACATAAAAGATTTCCTCCCTGTGCAGTAATTACCTTCTGCATCTCTTATAGTATACAGCGGAAAGAGGCTATGATGCAAAGATTAATTGATGTTCATTCTCAATTAAAAAAATTAATCAAATAATTTTTTAAAACGCCAAATTACTTCTAAAAGATTGACAAATAAATTAATGAAATCTAAATAAAGATTTAAAGCCATACTAACGACTTCAGCATCTGAAACGTGATTATGTCGGATTTGGTTAAAGTCATAGACCGTATAGAGACTAAAAAGTAGTACAGTAATTCCCGCAATAATCAGTCCGACCATGTTACTAACAGGGATAAACATAAAGACTAGTGAAAATACAATTACGACGATTAATACTGTGAATAAATAGCTTCCCCAATTGGAAATGTCTTTATTCATCATCATACCAAGCATTGCTAGCACAATGAAAATAGCTACTGTCGCTACGAAAACAAGTAAAACAAGCTGTTGCCCTAGCTCCACAATGTAAAATTGTGTTGTCCAAAATAGTAAAATTCCCATTAAAAAGGGGATTGTATACATAATGGAATTAGCAAGTTTCAGACTTCGCACAAAGAAGGCAATGATCAGAAGTACAAAAGCAATAATAGATAGCGGCATGACAATTGAAGGAGGTAGTAATGTTGCGATGTACATTCCGACAACTGTCAATACCCACATGAAAGCAAAGTGTTTTAAAATTTTATTTAAGTTTTGATTTTTAGCATACGCCATATAGAAGAATCCTTTCTTTTGAAAAATAACTTTTATATAGTAACATACGAGTCAAATTAGAAAAAGATTCAACCATAAAAAAATTGTATCATTATCATAATGTGGGTTTGAATTCCTTCGACTGAGTGCCAAGTAAACTCGATATGGTGATACAAATATACCTGGTCTTCGCTAGGACCAGGTATATTTGTATTATTTTACATTTTTTCTTTGGTTTTTCACACCAACTAAATAACCACCAAGGGCAATCCCGATTAATACAATCCAGAAAGTAGCTTTCCAAAGTGGTGAGTGTGGGAACTCATGTGGAATTATACCTAGTTTTTCATGTGCTAATGTTAGAACAGCCAGTTTTACACCAACCCAACCAACGATTAAGAAAGCAGCTGTTTCAAGTGATGGAAATTTATCGAGAATTTTCACGAACCAACGAGCCGCAAAACGCATCATAATAACACCGATAATACCACCTAAAAACATTACTGCGAATTGCCCTGCATTAATGCCACCAACATCAACATTTCCGATATGAGGTAGTGTAACTGCAATGGCAACAGCAGCTAATATTGAATCTATGGCAAAAGCAATGTCAGCAAACTCAACCTTTAGTACGGTCATCCAGAAACCAGATTGTTTTTTAGTCTCATGAATTTCCTCGGGATTTTGTGCGGCTTTTCGCGAATCTAAAATATGCTTCGTTGACATAAATAATAAATAGGCAGCACCTAGAGCTTGAATTTGCCAGAAATTAACGAGCGTTGTAATAAGAAATAGTGCGGCAAAGCGGAAAATAAATGCTCCCACTAAACCGTATAATAGTGCTTTTTGCTGTTGATTTTTTGGTAAATGCTTTACCATAACTGCCATAACGACGGCATTGTCGGCAGCTAATAAACCTTCTAGAACAACTAATACGACGAGTACCCATGCGTATTCTAGTAAAATTGCTTCCAAATTTATTTCCTCCTTTATACTTAGAACAGAAATGAATGTACCTTTTAACGTATTCTTTGCTTTTTTAGGCAAAATAAAAAGACCCCTGCCTAAAAAATAGGCAAAGGTCTTGCTTAGCTAATTAACGGTTTGTTGCACAGAATATCTGTACGCCCAAATAATGCCTTCACACCCGATGGTAAATAACCATGTAATGACGAATGTGAAATCAGATGCTTTTTCACATCTGCAAGCTACTCCCCTTTGACATAATTGTCAAAAGCTATTCAATTCTCTATACATGAATTATAGCATGCTGAAAGGCAATTGCAAATAAAATTGTGACGCTATGTTAAAAATTTTGATGATTGTTGTCAGGAAAGGCTATTTACCGGTATACAACTTAGATGATGTAAAAGATTTATTCAAAATCGGCGTTATTAGAAGGATGTCTTTTATAAAATCTTGTGTACAATAGGTCCATATTTTATACCTTGTTTCCCTAAATACACTGTCTATTATGGAGATGGCATTTTTATTTTTCATTGCTTCTTCAGAGAAAATAATGTAAGTCATATGCCCCCAAAACACTTTTGATCGATGGACCGAGATAATTTTAAAAGTGCTTCTTTCAACGTTTTTCCCTTAGACTGTCCAACCTCTGCTGGTATTGCTTGAGGATTAGGACTTTCGGATTTTGCAATATTGGCGAAGTTAATTAATTGCAAGTATATTTCTTACTGGCCATCTTTATTATCTATACCGAGGCCATCAACTGGGGTTCGGTAACATCTAAACATCCTGAAAGAAGTAGTGAAGTAGCTAAGCTTGAGAGTAAAACAATTTTTTTCTTCATTGCTTCTTCCTGCTTTTAGGGGTACGAGTGTTATCCTGGGGAGCAAGTGCTTTATTGCGATCAGTGTAGCCCTTTGGTGATAAGCGGAAGATCGATTTTTTAATAGTTGTCCAATTTAAATCTGTTGCAAGATTCATGTAAGAGTAACCATAGATCCGGATATTACATAAGTAAAGAAGTGTAAAGTATAATGAGACAAAAAATCCAAATAAACCTAAGAAAGCACTGGCAAAAATGAACGAAATACGCAATATACTGATGGTTGTAACAAGAGATTGGTTGACAAGAGTAAATGATGCAATTGTAGAGATTGCAATAACCACAATCATTTCTGGACTTGTCACACCTGCGCGAATGGCTGCATCACCAATAATTAAACCTCCAACAACACTTATCGTACCTCCAATAACAGAAGGCAGACGTAAGCCTGCTTCTCGAAACAATTCAAACATTAGTAGCATGATTAGCATTTCGAGAGAGGAGGGGAGAGGTAGCCCTGATTTTGCTTGGACAACTGTTGCTAAAAGTTGGAATGGTAGCTGATTTTGATGATAAGTCGTCAGAGAGAGCCAAAATGCAGGCAACAGCAAACCAATTAAAATGCCGAGAATCCTCAAAAGTCGTTCTATAGAACTGAAAACGATGGGATATTCATTATCTTCAGCGGATTTTAATAATAAAAATAAATTTACAGGTGTGATGACGCCGTAGGCTACACCATCTACGAAAATGAGAAAACGTCCTCTAATTAGTGCTTGAATAGCATAATCGGGTCGTCCAGTGTAATCAAATTTCGGGAAAAGCTTAGAGTTTTTATTAATTTCCTCCATTAAGGCATCCCCACTAAAGATAATATCTGTATCTACAGCTGCCAGTTGCTTTTTAATTCCGTGTAAAATATCCATATCGACAATATCGTCAAAATAAAGAATAGCCACGGTTGTTTTGGAACGTCTGCCTAACTCCACTTTTTCTACACAAAATGAATTTGTAGGTAAACGTTTTCGCATTAGAGCAATGTTGACACGGATGTCTTCAATAAAGTTATCCCTTGGCCCTTTAACGAGAACCTCCATCCTCGTTTCTTCTGGATTTCGATTAGGCTTTTTTGCAATATTACTAGCATATAAAAGTTCTTCCTCTTCAAAATAAAGCAGTAGGAAACCAGTATATACAAAGGTAATGGCTTCTTCTTTATCTTTGATTTTTTGAAGAGTTGGGATATGAAGTTGATTTGTAATATTTTCTTCTAAGGTTGTATCAGCTAAATGGTCATAAAGAAATTGAATACGTCGAATAATGACTTCATTAAGCAGTTGCTGATCTATCATCGCATCACAGGTAATGAATTGAACCTTATTTTGATTAAATGTATATTCCTGAAATTGAATATCTGCTGATTTTTGAAATAGTTTTTTTAAGGTGTTTAGGTCTATCGCCTTCTCCTGCTGAGGCATTATGATTCACCACTTTCCATTTCTTGTTTTTCAGATTTACCCTTTTTAGACGACTTACCTGAAAAGAACGCTACTAGTACGAAAAAAATTGACAGAAGAATAAAGAAAATAAAAGTAACTGTTAATATATAGTTCCCTTTCACCTTCAAAAATATGTTTTCATTTAAAATAATTAGCGGTAGACAAAGTAGAAAGAAGGGTGGTGCTATCATTTTCCATATTTGCTTCGGATCCCCGGTCATTTTTAATAAATCTGCTATAATATATAAGAGGAAACTAACTCGAATAAATGTACCAGTAAGCCATTGGTATATTGAGAAAAAGTCAAGATGCTCAATATAGCGACCAATTGATACTAGTCCCCATTCCTCGTAGGCAGGATATCTTTGCTTGGCGGCTTCGGTTGGACCAAATTCTGCAATTGCGCCCATTAGTGGTCCTAAAGTAAGCCCCATTAAAATGATAAGTATGATAGTAAAATGATACCAACGAAGGCGCTCTTTAAATTGATGCTGTAAAAATATAAGCATTAATAATTCAATAAATCCTGATGCCGGGTAAATCATCCCTTTTATAACGGGTTGAAATCCATGCTCAAAAAATGGACGTAATAACCCGTATTCTTTTACCTGTATATTTGTAAATGCTACAAAAAATCCAAAAACTACTACACCAAATAATACGAAGACATTTAAAATAACCATGGTTTGTAAGCTTGTTGTAACGAGAAAAAGACAAAGAATCGTATAAATGAGTAATAAAATAATGACCGGTGTTTGAGGTAAAAACGTTGTGTTTACCCATTGCAATGTTTCAACCATCGTAAAAGCAGCTAGAATGAGTAAATATATAACTATCATATAGATGATAATTGTAGAGCCTATTTTCCCGATTTTCCCATCTAACCAGTCTCTAATAGGTTCCTGATTCATCTTTTTTTGTATATAAACTAAAAGAAAAAGCCAGAAGAATATAATAAATGTGGCTAGTATTACAGATATCCAACCATCTCTCCCTACAACGTCTAGTAGCGGAGGAATAATTGTCACGTGATTTTTTAAGCCAATGACAGTCATAGATAAGAAGATGACATGTAAAATACTTATTGATCCTACACCTTTCATATGAAAACCCTCTAACGTTAATTGATACACTTTAGCTTAGACAAAAAATGAGAGGATTATAAGCGTGACAAACTACTCTGAAAAGAAGAATCTTAAATCGTTCATGAAAAATTTTATTACTGAAAAAACGAGGTATTTGACGGCTGAATTGTCAAATACCTCGTTTTTTAGAATTATATTTTAACGGGCAGTAATCTCCCACCATAAAGAAGTGAGGTGAGAAAAAAACTGCCCGTAAAAGCCCGATTGGTGAAGACTAATAATCCGTGGGTTTATCCCAAATGATTAATGAATATACTTAGAGCTTACAAGTTCATTTTTCAGGACATCAGTAGGGATTTCAAATTCTACAATGCCCATATAGCCTTGTGCTACTTCGTATTTATCGAAGGAAATAACAAGTTTACCTTTATCAGAAATATAGAATTGTTGATCAGCTTTAATAGTTGTAAATCCATCTATAACTTCGTCATCAGGGAGACCTCCTCCTATTACCCAGTACTTTTTATCTGGGTCGGATGCAGCTTGTTTACGCATTTGTTCAATAATGTTTTCACTGATCGTTTTAATATAGCTATCGTCTTTAAATAGCATCGGCAGTGTAATTAAGATTTCATTTTGTTTATCAATAGTATCGTAGTGCATAGTTGTAGAAGATGATCCAACGGTATTGACAGTATAACGGCCGATCGATAAGATCTGGTCATTATCTGTTTTGATTTCATAACCGCTATCTATACCTACATGACCACCTCCCTGTCCTTTTACATAATCAACTTCGGCAACAAAGTCATTATAAAGAGCTTTGCCTTCTGAACGGTATTTCTCATTTAAAGTATCAGCAAGCTTTTTATTTTCTAGGTTTTCGATAGCTGGTACTTTTATGTCAGCATCATATGTGTCTTCTGCTACTTTATATTCAGTCCATGTTAAGACTTTTACGATACTACCAACAACAGGGATATCTGAAAGTGTTCGTGCCATTGCAGGACTGACATTTAAACCAGCTGTAAAAAGCATTGCAGCCGCTGCAGTTCCAAGTAACCATTGTGGTGCTCGGTTTTTTCTCTTCTTTTTGCCTTGCTTTAGTGCGTTTTCAACCACAAAATCTAACTCCTTTGGAATAGGTACCTCAGTATATTGTTTTTCTAATTCTTTTAATTTTTCATCCATGTGCTGTTTCTCCCTTCGCATCTTGCAATTGTATTTTCAAGAGCTTTAACGCTTTATAAAGACGCGATTTTGCGGTACTCAGCTTAATGTTAAGGATATTGGCAACATCAGCGAGTTTTAAATCTTCAAAATAATGTAAAATAACAACTTCACGATACATTAGAGGTAATTCATCTAACGCATGCTCTAAGTCAACGTTTTCGTAGACATCCTCTTGTGCAGGTGTTAAATATTGCAATGTATCATCATCTGTTACTTGTAAGCGTTTATGCTTACGTAAAAAATCTATAGATGTACGTACGACGATTTTGTAAAACCAGCTTTTCATATATTCGACATTTTCTAGTCGATCGAGAGAAAGCATTGCTTTTTGAATACTGTCTTGTACAACATCAAGTGCGTCCTGTTCATTTTTCGTATAGCTATACGCGAGCAAATAAAAACGTTCTTTCTGTTCACGAATAAACTGGACAAATATCTCTTCATGTTGAAATGCATTTCTTGTTTTCATGTCCAAAGAAGCTCCTTTTTAACATTTTCAAATTGTATACAACTACTAGACGTGTGAAAGGGGAAAAAAAGTTGATAACATAAAAAAACTTATCTTATTTTGTTAACATCAAAGACAAGTAATAGGCTTATGGTAATTTACCCCACGTTAACGGGCAGTAGGTCTCTCTTTAAGCGAAGAATAAGGTGGAAGAAAAACTGCCTGTAAAATCCCTATTGGTGAAGATCAGTGGGAATGAAGAAACCTCCACTGATTAAAGTTTCACTTTATCCCGCATTAACGGGCAATAAGTCTCCACCATAAAGCTTTGCTGTACATTTTATATTGGTGAAAAACATAGCAAATTATATACCTTTTATAATTACTTAGAAAGGGGAAAGAGTAAATTGGTTACAATTAGAAATAATATGGCAACGGTGGAGGAAGAGCATCTGAATTGTTGGAATAGCAATCGAAGAAAATATCCTTAAACTTATTTGGTTGCAACGGAACTTTTCCTAATAATTTTAGGCAAGGAAAAAGCTAAAAAGGGAGTGACACATTCAAATCTATACGCCAATCGAGAATTGACTATTTGATTGTAAAGTAGTGTCACACTAAAACAACATATATACAAAACCAATTAAGCGATGCAATCAATATAATTGCACCGCTTAATTTGGCTTTTGAAGTTATAACAAATCAATCAAGAAAAATAGTCATATGTATTTTTAAAAAGTAATAGAATTGTCACAACGATAAATAAATTACGTACATAACCGCTACCACGTTTAATGGCAAATTTAGAACCAACAATAGCTCCAGCAATTTGCGCAAGTCCCATTGGTAACCCATAGGCATAATTTATTTGCCCTAAGTATATAAACATAAGAAGGGCAGCGATATTACTTCCGAAATTCAAAAACTTGGCATTCCCTGCAGATTTTAAAAAGTCAAAGCCAACAATTAAAAAGGCAAACAGTAGAAAAGAGCCTGTCCCTGGCCCTAAAAAGCCATCATAGAAGCCGATTAAGGTAATGATCGCCACAAAAAATGCGTAACGCTTAGGTGTCAATTTTTTATAGGTAGAAATGCTACCCCAGTCTTTTTTGAAAATAGTATAAATTGCCACAACTGCTAGCATGATCAGCATAAGTGGCTTTAGAACGCTGGGATCCATAAGATGGACAATCCATGCACCAATCATTGAACCTATAAAAACAAAAGGGAACAATTTATAAACGGCTTTAATCTCTAATTTCCCAGATCGATAAAATGTTATGGTGCTCGTTAATGACCCCATAGTGCCCGCTAACTTATTGGTAGCCACGGCTGCAGATGGTGGAAGACCAACAAACATAAGAGCTGGTAATGAAATAAGTCCGCCGCCTCCTACAACAGAATCAATAAATGCGGCTAGAAAGCCAAAAAAAATAAGAATGAGTAAAATGTTTACATCTAAATCAAAAGGCACGCTAGGTCATCTCTTTTCTATAATAATAATTTGATAGTAGCGAAATGAAATCTCGCTGTAAATAGCTTAAATAGTATTTCTCTATTAATTTTGAGAATTTAATCTTTTTTAATATTTTAAAATTCTGCAAAAATCAAAAATATTCTACTTTATGTGTATATTTTAATGTATTATGTAGATAATTGTGTTTTTGCGTAAAGGGGACGTGATGACATTTGAGTTTAGGGAATCATATAAGAGTATTTATTTGTGTTGTGTTTATGGGGCTACTTGTCGGATATGTGTATAATGCCAAAAAAGATATAACTGATAATGAGTATATCGATACAGTAAAAGAAGGGTATTTGGAGAATTTTTCAGAAGTATCTGTTCGTAATGCATTTAATTATGCATTTTTTGAACCATATTGGCGATATTATCAAGCAAAAACAGGCGAGCATGTTGTCGAATTATCAGGTGATATTACATTTGAAGGTGAAAAAGGACATGCCATTTTACAGTTCGTAGTGGATGAACAAACTAAGCAATTTACTGTTTATGCGATGAAATTTAATGATGTCGTTTTGAAGCCTGAACAAAAACGGTTACTTATTGGCATGGTTTATGAAACGTGGCATACAAACCGGCTCGCCTATGAGTAAAGTCTATTGCTTTGTAAAAAGAACTTCCTATATTACAGTAGAGAGGAGTGCAAAGAGACAGAGAGGGTGTTTTCAATGAGATTAAGTATTTTAGATCAAATGCCTATACCAAAAGGTCATACCGCTGAGGAAGCCTTTCAGCGTACAGAACAAATAGCGCTCTTAGGTGAAGAGCTAGGGTATCATCGTATGTGGTTAGCAGAGCATCATAATAGTCATTCACTGGCAAGCTCAGCTCCCGAGGTTACAGCAGCTTTCTTAGCAGCGAAAACAAAACGTCTTCGTATCGGTACTGGAGGCGTTATGATGATGCACTATTCTCCATATAAGCTGGCAGAGGTTTTTAAAACATTAAGTGGCTTGGCACCGAATCGTATTGATTTTGGCGTCGGTAGAGCCCCTGGTGGCGACCATGCCTCTATTTATGCACTAGCAGAGGGAAGAGGACAACGTTTTACAGAGCAATACGATAAGCTCGAAATAACTTTAAAACTGATGAATAATCAAAAAACAGGCGAAGATGTCTATGATCAAGTGATAGCGGCACCAGTTAATATCCAATTACCTGAGGCTTGGTTACTTGGGTCTAGTGGTCAAAGCGCTATGCAGGCAGGACGATTAGGTGTGGGTTATTCATATGCGCAGTTTTTCACTGGCAATATGTCAAAGGATATATTTGATACGTATAGAGATTACTTTATACCTTCCTACTACATGGAGAAACCACAAATTATCGTTACTTATGCGGCGACAGTTGCAGATACGCTAGAGGAAGCGGAATATTTGGCAAAGCCGATCGATATTACACGTCTCCATCTCATGAAGGGACAAATCATTCAAGCGATGTCGCCTGAGGAAGCAAAGGATTTTCCACTTACGGAACTAGATAAAATGACAATCGCCAATAATCGAAAAGCCAATCTTGTCGGAACGCCTAAGGAAATCGCTAAATTTTTAATAGCAGAGCAAGAGCATTATGGATTTGGCGAAGTGATGCTAAACTGCAATCAATACGCACTAGAAAGTCGCATGAATACTTATAAGCTAATTGCAAAGGAATTAATATAAACCACACAGCTTTACCGACAAAGTACTTAAACAAAATCTAATAATCAACAAGAACAGCTCCTAATTTGCTAGCGAAAATACTCTATGAATCATGTAAAAAGATGTACAGCAAATAATCAAGACAATAGGATGCGGTGGTAGAAGAAAATAACAAAAAGAAGCTATGTTCCATACGTGAACACAGCTTCTTTGATAAATATATTTGCTCCCGAATGCTTTGTTACTTTTGACTTTTTGAATATGATCTTCTTACAGCGGGCTATAGCTCCGAGTTTACATCATAATTTTTCAATCACAAATCCTTTTTCGAAAACATTCTCGTTAGTTTAGGAATCTTCTTCATCTGTAAATATTTTAAGTGCCCCAATTACCACTACTGAAATAAATACTACCAATGTAAATTTAAGAATGAAAATATCAAAGATGAAACCAATTACAACGATGGGTAATCCAATCATGGCTATCATAGATGTAAATTTTGTATAACGGATAACTACATTAGATAACTCTGGCTCTTCTTTGTACATCCACCTTTTTCCGAACAATAAACTTTCTTCAGGATAAAAATATGTCCAAATTATCGAACCATATAAGGGAATCATTAATATAATTAATAAAATATTTTCAGCCATTTAAATCCCCCTTACTCTCTGCCATTATTTTACCATTTGTTCATAAATATTTCTTGTTATATAAACCTATTTCGTTAGTTAAAAAACATAAATTTTTTTGGAAAACAAGCTCGACCGTATTAAGAGTGTAGATCTTTAAAGAAATTTATGATTCAAAATACATTTTTGATGTTGTAAAGAGGTCTAGTAGGTTACACATGCTATAATGATGGTAATAAAAAAGAGGTGATCTCTGATGAATCGAAAAGCAATACGAAGAATTCCGTTAGAAAAGTTTTTTGATTTAAAGGTTGATTTTGCCTTCAAGCAATTGTTTGGTAGTGAAAAAATAAAAATCAATTTCGCCTTGGCGTAATTGCGTCCGGATTTTGAATTGTGCTCGCACAATTCATTCCTTTCAAAATCCGTGACATCCGCCGGAGGCATTATCTTCATTCAGTAGGGGGGTGGATACACACTGCAAAGGAATCACATTTGTATTCATCTCACCACCTTTCAGAGGTGGGAGCTTCTACTGAATGAAGATAATTACCATTGTTTTTTTGAATGCGGTTTTAAAGTTTACCGGACGAGATACTATTAAAGAAGTAACATTTATTCAGCAAGAATTGGGCGGTGAATATTAGGACGATAAACAATCTCGGCTCGATATTCTTGTGAAAACACAAAATCGTGACTTTATCAATGTGGAAATTCAATTATCCAATCAGCAAGATATGACAAAGAGAACGCTATATTATTGGGCAAAAATGTATGAATCACAACTAGTTAGAGGTATGGGGTACAGTGAATTACGCCCAACCATTACGATCAATATATGCAATTTTACAATGTTTAAAGACCAGAAAGATTATCATAGTACTTATCATCTGTATGAAGACAGAACATTATCAAGGCTTATGCCAGAAGAAGATGTGCTGGAAATTCATTTTATCGAGATGAACAAGTTTATTACGCTCTGGCATGAAGAAAAATTGGATGCTCTTGATGACATCTTAATTAGATGGTTATTATTACTGGGTATGGTCGATGGTCGCAAAAAGAAAGTATATGCAGAGATCTATCGTGAATTGGAGGAGTTAGCGATGAAGGATGAAAACTTACGTGCAGCATTTGATACATGGGAAGAAATTAGCCAATCCCCTGAAACAATTCTTGCATATCAGTCTCGCTTAAAGTATATCCTAGATGAAGAAGCCCGCTACATTGATGGAATCAATAAGGGGAGAGAACAAGGATTAGAACAAGGATTAGAACAAGGATTAGAACAAGGATTAGAAAAGGGATAGAACAAGGTCGGAAACAAGAGCGAATAGAGTTAGTGAAAAAATTACTTAAACGTCATGAACCAATTGAAGAAATAATGGATTTATTAGGCTTATCGAGAGAAGAAGTGGAAAGAATAAAAAGATTAGATGTATCTCAAGAATAAGCACAGAAAATCATTAAAAGAAAATTAGCAAGTTTAAATGACTCTTTTCAATGGTATGGTTTAATTATATAAGTGATAAAAAAATCTCACATATAAAGCATCACTTTGTCTTATAGTTGTTGGAAAGGAAAAGCAACCGACATCAGGACTTAATAGAACATTTGCTGTTAAAGCAAAAATATATAGATCTTAGAAAAAATGTCCAATGCAAATGTATGCATTGGACATTTTTTCTTTTTACACCAGGCGTGTTGATTAGGAAAAAATAAGTTTATTATTGAGCGATAAAAGGATTTTTTCGTTACCACTTTGCCAATATATTTCCATTTTAACTGATTGTAGCGTAGGGCTACTCGACTCCCGCAGGAAAGCGAGTAGCACGTAGCGGAAATCAGCCTCTTTGGATGTATAAAAATGGTTAATCAACACACCTGTTTTTACACCTTAGCAGAGCCACTAACAAACTTCGTATCTTTATAATACATATTTTTTACAAGAACATTAGGACCTAAGCATTTTACTGCTGGACAGTGACAGTTTAGTGATTTCGCTAAATCTGTTGCCATCCATTTATCAAAAATCGCTGGTAACTCGTCGTTCGCAATATTGCCAAGCGCAGGTGTGTCGCCAAAGTCTGTTACAATGACATCACCCGTAAAGATATTGACATTTAAGCGAGAGCGACCATCTGGATCATTACGCATCGTCACGTTTTTTTCTTCTCTTAGTCGTTTTAAGAGCTTTTGATCTTCTTCATTCCTGCTACATGGATAGAAAGGTAGCGTACCAAATAGCATCCAAGTGTTTTCATCTCGAACATCAAGTAGATGATGAATCGCCTCACGAGTTTCTTCGAGTGATAAAGATGTAAGGGCACTTGCGAAATCTGAAGGGTACATCGGATGCACTTCGTGGCGTGCACATTTCATTTCGTTGATGATTTGGTTATGGATATGCGCTAAGTACGGTAAAGTTTTTTTGTTTAACATTGTTTCCGCCGATACCATTACACCGTGTTCTGCAAGCATTTTTGAGTTATCAATCATACGTTGGAACAAAGCTGCACGCTGTTCATAAGTTGGTTTTCGCTCCATCATGGCAAAGCCCGTTTCGACGAATTCATCGATAGTACCCCAGTTATGTGAAATATGTAGTACATCTAAATACGGTGCAATCAGTAAATATCGTTCGGGCTCCAATGTTAGATTGGAATTGATTTGTGTTCGCACGCCTCGTTCATGCGCATATTTCAATAAAGGTAATACATAGTTCTGAACAGATTTCTTAGACATCATCGGTTCTCCACCAGTAATCGAGATTGTTTTAAGTTGTGGAATATCATCGAGACGCTTTATGATTAGCTCAATTGGTAATGCATCTGGATCTTTAGTTTGTAATGTATAGCCGACAGCGCAGTGTGAACAGCGCATATTACAAAGAGTCGTTGTTGTGAACTCTATATTAGATAGGGTCATATGCCCATGTTGTTCAACATCTAAATACGCTTCCCATGGATCAAAGACAGGCGTAATTTTTTGTAAGGTTGTCATAATTGGTACATCTTCCTTTCTAGCACTCTATTGTCTCATATTCGCTGTTATTTTCAAATATGAAATTATCGAAAGGGCTATTTTTAGGCAAGATGATCATTTTTATTGCTCAATGAAGGAAATATTTTCACACTTTTCTTCAAATGATATTTCCCAAAATTCTGTAAAGAAGAGGGATAGGGTAATTTACTGTTATTTTTCTAAAAAAACGTTATGATAGAAGGAGTAAAATGGTAATACAGCACCAAAGAAAGTAGGAAATGACATGATAAAGTATGAAACATTATTGTTTGACGTGGATGACACATTATTAGATTTCGACTTAGCTGAAAATGCAGCACTTGACCGTTTATTTAAACAGGAAAATATTGCAGCAACTCCAGCGATGATTGCTCGTTATAAAGAGATTAATGAATCTATGTGGCGTGCTTTTGAACGTGGTGAGGTGTCTAAAGATGTACTACATAATACTCGATTTTCGATTGCTTTAAAGGAATTCGGCTTAGAAATAGATGGAGAGTATTTTGAAGCGATTTTTCAAAAACATTTGAAAGAGGCACATCATTATGTAGACGGTGCCTATGAAGTAATTGAACAGCTTGCAGATAACTATGATTTATATGTCGTTTCAAATGGTAAAACAATTACTCAAAATAAACGACTAGAGGATGCAAATTTAGCACAATTTTTCAAAGAGATATTTATCTCGGAGCAAACAGGTTATCAAAAACCAATGCCAGCTTTTTTCGATTATGTTTTTGAACGTATCGATAATATAAATAAAGATAAAACCTTGATTATTGGTGATTCTTTAACATCAGATGTTAAAGGCGGACTACAAGCCGGAATTGATACATGCTGGTTTAATATACGTAATATTGAAAATACAAGCGATATTCAACCACATTTTGAAATTAAAAAGCTTCATGAGTTACATGTATTATTAGATAATAAAATGACAATTCTGTAAGCACATGTTTGAGCTGCATTTTCAATTGTTCGTAATTGAAAGTGTAGTTTTTTGATAGAACTAAAGTGCTTGAGTATGTGCTAATAATACTATATTTTTACATGATGAAATCCAGTATGATAGTTTTAGATGAAAAGAAGGAGGAGCAATATGAAGGGGAAATTTTCAAAGGTAGTGTTAATAGGAATGTTAGGTCTATCACTCGCTACCCCCATACAAGCATATGCCTATCAAGAGCCAACGAATTATGTACATATGAAAACGCCAAATATGACGGTGTTCTCTGCATATGGTGCAACAATTAATGCATCAGAAAAAGGGGATATTTTTAGCATTAAAGCTAATATTGTTAATAACCGTCAGCCCTTAGAAGTGGAAATTTTCAAAAATGGTAAGGATGGGGTTTTAAAACAGGTTGCTAAAAAAGGCGTATTGGAGCCGGTTGCTTATAGAGATTTAAATGACCGAGTAATTGCCACTATTCACAATAATGCAGAATTAAAATTTGATAATTCACCGCCTAATTATTATCGTGATATAGGGGGATCAACGTATAGTTCATATATTACTACTTTATCGAATAGGGGCATCGTTCAAGGCAAAACAGCTGATAATTTTGGTGTTAATGATTCGTTAACACGTGCTCAAGTTAGTGCATTATTAACTCGTGCATTCAGCTTCCAACAAGTACAAACAAAGCAATTCAAAGACGTTGATGCTAAAAAATCTTGGTATGGTGGTTATGTTGGTGCCTTGAATTCGTTAGGAATCATCAATGGAAAAACGCCAACTATATTTGATCCAAATGGAAAAATCACACGCCAGCAGGCAATTTTAATGCTTGGTCGAACATTAGATGCTGTTGATTTTGTCCAAGAAGAATATGCCGTTTTACCCTACCAAGATACTTACTATCTTCAAGGGGAAACTTTGCGTCATACGGAGACATTGTATGCAATTGATGCTCTAGACTACAATGCAAATCTATCACCAAATCAATATATTACACGTGGGGAATTTGCCAAAATGCTAGCGGTGTCATTGAGCGCTGCTGGAAGATTATAATAGTATAAAATTAGCCGAGCATAAATACGTCTCGGCTTTTAATTTTCTTAAAATATGTTGTTGGAGTAGCCTTTTAAATGAAAAGACAGCCGCCGGAACATTTGGGATGCTTCACATTTTGCTTGTAAAAATTGATAACATGTATAAAAATCTATAGATCGGGCAAAACCTTTTATGAGACTAGTTTCCATGAAAGGGGAAAATGACGATGAGTACTGTTTTAACTGCAATTAAACGCGAAAAAGGGCGTCAATCATCATTAACTCAACTCAGACAGAACGGTGCAATTCCAGGAGTTGTTTATGGTTATCAAATGGAGCCAACAGCGATATCGCTTGATGCGAGAATATTTGCAAAAACATTAGCGGCATTCGGAAATAAAAGTGTCTTTCAATTAGATGTTGACGGTCAACGGATCAATGCAGTATTAACAGAAGTACAACGCTGTGCGCTAAAAGGCAATGTTAAGCATGTAGACTTCAAGTCCATTAATATGTCCGAGGAACTAGAGGTCGAAATTCCCGTAACGGTTACCGGTAAAGCCATTGGAGTTGCAGATGGTGGATTCCTATTACAGCCTAATCGTGAGGTTCGGATAAAAGTAAATCCAACAGAAATACCTGAAACAATAGAGGTCGATGTCACTGATGTAGCCATCGGGACATCACTTTATGTAGGAGATATTCGTCACAAGTTTTCCTTTGAAATTTTACAGGAAGATGACTATACATTAGTGACGATCACACCACCTGCCGCTGAAAATGTGCAGGAGGACGACATAGTGGATGGGACCCCTGAAGTAATCGAGGCTACTGGGAAAAATCCATCTGCGTCAGAAGAATAGCAACAAAAAATGGAGCCATCTTACACGTGCGGTAAGTGGTTCCTTGCTGTTTATTCTATAAACTGCTGTATAGATTTGCGATAACGGAAATACATCACTACGTACATACTGCAAGTTGCTAAAAATAGCCAAGGTGGGATAAAACGCATGATGGCAAAGGGGAAGTTTTCAATTGCCCCATACATGGTCCCAGCTGCAATCCTTACACTGCCTTCGCTCATTTCTTCGATTTTTTGCATCATTGCATAACCATGAAGCGGTTCGCGTAAAGCTAGTAAAATATAGTGCATTGTTTCCGATAAAGCTAGTAATTTATGCTTTTTCACTATGGTACACCTCTTGTTCAGTTCAACTGTATAATACAACTGTATATAAAAAAGACAATGCATCTTAAAATGCATTGTCCTTTAAGTTTATCCTGTAAAAGCTAATAATCAGTGGGGGATAAGAAAACCCCCACTGATAAAACTTTCATCTTAAATAACAGCGCTCTTCACGCCTGTCCATTTTGTAAATAATTTCTCGTTAAAAGTTAAAGCAAATTGTACAATTGGCCCAAGACCAAAGGCCATAAGAGCTGTTCCAACCCCAATAGGTCCGCCAAGTAAAAAACCAAGTATAGCTACTGATACTTCCATCGTTGTACGAGCGCGTGTAACACTCCAGCCAAACTTATGGACCATAAGAAGCATTAATGAATCACGAGGACCAATGCCTAAATTCGCCACCATATACATACCACAGCCCCAACCAAGTAATACTAAGCCACATACATAAGCTAGTAGTTGCATCCAAAAGCCATCTATATCAGGAAGTAAATAGTTGAAAATATCAATAAAAATACCTGCTAAAAACATATCTATAAATGTGCCTGGCAGTGGAAACTTCTTCGTCACTACCATATCAATAGCTAAAATGGCTAGACCAATTAAAATTGACCAAGTACCGATCGTTAAACCGAACGTTTTAGTTAGCCCGATATGTAAAACATCCCACGAACCAACACCAAAAATTTGCCCTTTAATAGTTAACGTTATACCTAAGGATAAAACCAAAATGCCTGTAAGGAAGAACAGACATCGTGTGAAAAAAGCTTCCTTCATCATTAAAACCCTCATTCTAAAAATTCGTCTGTCTAAAAAGTTATTATAACAATAGATTAAGAATAATCCTTGAAGATTGACATTTCGTAATTTTTGAAAAATGATGGTTAGATTAGCTTAATAAGGACAAAATATAATGGTATAAGAAAGGATGGAATAACATGAGCTCTGTACGAGATGAAATATTAGAAGTATTAAATCGAGAAAAAATAGGAACGATGGCAACAGTTGAGAACGGTAAACCTTATTCGAGATATATGACGTTCCAAAATGAAGACTTTGTATTATACACAGTGACAAATAAACATTCTGAAAAAATGGAAGAGCTTCGCAAAAACCCGTATACACATATTTTATATGGATATGAAAACAAAGGCTTTGGTGATACGTATGTTGAGATTGAAGGAAAGCTAACAGAAATTCTAGAGGAAGGAATAAAAAATAAGTTAGCTGAATTTTTTACAAGCATTTTCGTTGGTAATCATGATGAAATGGTCACACTAAAAATCGAACCAATTCGTATGCGATTGATGAATAGAAAAGGGGAACCACCTAAAGAACTCGAATTTACAAACGACCATTAAGATGTGGTCGTTTTTTCGATGATAATAGAAACTATACAATGGGCTACATTATTTAACGATAATTTTTACTTAAATTAAGACGAGTGTTCATGTTTGTAGCTGCTACTGTAGCCCAAAATTCCCTCGGCTCTTTTTTTAACACTAGAAAACGACCTAAAAGCATAACGGCTTTCAGGTCGTTTTCTTATTTGATATTGATACGTGCTTTTAGCTGCTTATTTAATATGGACGCCTGTGCTAATGCCTGTTCATCATGACAGATCTCACCAGGTTTGTTTGCTTCTCCGATAATATACGAGGAGAACGGCATCTTTAAGAAATCAAAGATATATTGGAATTGCTGAATCATTGGTAGACCTTTTATATAGGGAGCATCGCCACCAACAGCAAGTACAATAGCCTCGGTAGTTTGTAGTTTCTCCTTTAGCTGTGGAAAACGCTCATCTCGAATAGCTTGACTGAGTCGATCCACCATGTTCTTCATAATTCCTGACATGCTGTACCAATAAATCGGTGTGGCAAAAATAACGATATCACTTGTTAAAAACGCCTGGATAATTTGATCATAATCATCATCTACAAACTGAAAGCCATTGTCATCATGACGTAAATCGTTGATGGGTTCAATCGTTAAATATTTTAGATCTATTTTTTTATGATTGATGCCCTCTAATACATAATCAGCTAGTTGTTCACTATTACTACCAGCTCTAGAGCTTCCAATAAATACGGTAATGTTCATATGAATCCTCCTCTGTCATTCAAGTTAAAACTAGTGTAAACTTATTTTTATTATCGATAAAGATGAATGTTTCGATGAAATGTATCGGAAAAAACGATTTAGAGGTGAAGAAGGTGGATATGAAACAGCTACAAACGTTTTTAACAGCTACAGAAACGTTAAGCTTTACGCAGACAGCTCAGCTACTGGATTATGCACAGTCAAGTATAACAGCACAAATTAAATCGCTTGAAGATGAGCTAGGTGTTGTTCTTTTTGAGAGGCTGGGAAAACGTATTACCCTTACGGAGGAGGGCAAGCGATTACAACAGTATGCTCAAAAAATGCTAGATTTAAATGTGGATATGAAAAAAGCTGTATTAAATGAACAAGCACAAGTGGTGTTAAAAATAGGTGCACAGGAAAGTCAATGTGTGTACCGTCTTCCGAGTATTTTACAACAATTTCAAAAAGCCCATCCACAAGTGAAAATCATTTTTAAGCCTGTCCATACAACTGAAATCGCCAAAGATTTATTGCAGTCAGGCAAACTTGATATAGCGTTTATTACAGATGCCTATAAGGAAACACCTATGTTACATCGTGAGCGACTTATTCAAGAGCAATTAGTATTTGTCAGTGCACCTATTGATAGCACCGCGAAAAGAGATGTATTTTCTTTACAGCAACTATCAAATGAAACGATGCTTTTGACGGAAAGTGGTTGCTCCTATCGTAATCAATTGGAAGTACAGCTGCAACAGGAAGGTACTCAACCAATACAAATGATTGAATTTGCAAGTATAGAAGCCATTAAGCAATGTGTGATGGCAGGCTTAGGTATTTCATTCTTACCCAAAATGGTGGTGGAGAAGGAGTTAGAAAACCATCGTTTAAAAGAACTGACTGCATCAATGAATTTAGCAGAAATCTTTACGGATATCGCTTGGCATAAGGATAAACACATATCTCCGTATCTCGCTGATTTTATACAGATTGCCATGAAGATGTATAAGAAGTTTTAAGAGCATTGTTATACCCAGACTGATGATAAAAAGATGCAGACCACTGAAATAGGGCACCGTTTTAATAACCTAAATTATTTTTTAAAGAGGAAACCACAATTTAGACCTATCTAAATTTGTGGTTTTTTTCATTTCAACTTTTAATGTGGATTCAACTTTACGGTATTTTTAAATAATACAGAATATTAATTAATTTCGTCACAACAATAGTGTACGATGCATAGTATAGAGTAAATACTGTATGACATATAGTAATAAAAATGAGGTGGGTGGATGAGTAATTTATTGAATTCATTAACTACAGAGCTTAGGAGAGGTACGTTGACATTAGCAGTTTTAAGTCAATTGCGAACTCCTCAGTATGGCTATTCACTAGTTTCTTTATTGGAAGGGTTAGGTATTTCTATAGATCAAAGTACCTTATATCCATTGCTTCGTAGGTTAGAGAAACAGGATTTGGTGACGAGTAGTTGGGATACATCTGAGAGTAGGCCCCGTAAGTACTATGTTTTAAGTGAATATGGGTTAGAGATATTTTTGCAGTTAAAAAAGGAATGGATGGAGAATTCGAAAGAGCTGTATAACTTATTGAAAGGGGAGGAAGATGATGAATTTAATTGAGGTTTATATTCGGGAAGTTGCTCAGAGGCTTCCTGAAAAAAATCGTGAAGATATTATACTTGAGTTACGGTCAAACATAGAGGATATGCTGCCTGATGATTATAGAGAAGAAGATGTAAAAGTGGTTCTTGAAAAATTAGGGAGTCCAGTGGCATTGGCAAGTAATTATCGAGATTGGCCAATGTACTTAATTGGTCCACGCTATTTTGATGTATATGTGACTTTACTTAAAATGATTTTACCGATCGCTGCTGTCATTTCGTTAATCGCGATGACTGCCGAATATTTTATTGGATATAGTGGAGAACAAGCGGTTTTAAATATTGGTTTGAACCTTATGACTGAAGGAATTCAGAGAATCATTGAAGTAGGGATACAAGTATTCTTTTGGCTAACACTTATGTTTGCAGTCTTGGAAAGAACAGATAAAGGAAGAGGTGGGCAGCCATTAACAGCACGCTTTAAAGAATGGACGCCTGATGATTTAAAAAATAAACCTTATATTCCTAAGAAAAAAGCAATATCAAAGTACGAAGTATTTTTAAGTTTAATGTGGACTGGGATTTGGGCAACATTTTACTTTTATGCGAATTATCTTGTAGGTGTATATGAAGGAGGAAGAGAAGGACTTGTATTTGTGACTCCAACTTTCAATCAAGAAGTTTTATTTCGATATTGGCCTATTGTTGTGATTGTAATAGGCTTAGAAATTGCATTTTCCCTTTACAAATTAATCAAGCAGCAATGTACGAAAAGAATGGCAATATGCAATACTGCCCTACAATTAATTGGCACTATTGTATTTATCGTAATACTATTAAATCCTAATTTACTAAGCCAAGATTTCATTACGTATATGTCGGATTTATTTGCTATTACTACTAATCAATTTAAAACGCGGATAGTTGGTGGTGGAATGTTCATCTTTATGATTACTGCGGCATTCAGTGTATTTGATGGCTTCCGCAAGGCTAACATTCGTTAATCTGGACTGCTTATTAGCGGATACACAAAACAATTCAACGAATAATTATATCTATAATAAAAACTATAGAATCCATTTTGAACGATCTTTTATTAAAATGGATTCTTTTTGTTTGCTGTTAAATAAGGCTAAGCAAATGTTTTTTCTAAAAAAGTACAAGAATAACGCATTGTTGTGTAGACGGTATTCTCGCATATACAAAAAAGGGAAGAATCATAGTGTTTGGAAGGCGCAGACGTTAGTTCAAAATAAGTTAAAAAAGTGCGAATGAATATTTTTAATCCATTTCGCACTTTTTAGTTCTTTTCACTATGAAAGGATATTATGGTGATTTATAAAAGTACCTCAAGGGTGTTCCTTTATTTTCAGTAGGACCAATGGAAAACTTATTGCTTCTTTAAAGTCCCAGAAAAAGTAGTGCCTTCATCATGCTCTGTACGACAATCTACTTCAGTCATTTTAAGCGCATTATTAAGGCGTTCAAATTCTATTACACATCGATTGCCGTTTGAGGATTTGTTCATCACTGCCTTAGTGCTAGAAGTAATCGTTGCTGTGCCATCGACACTCCCTGCAGCTGTCCCATCATTGGCTGTAATGAATATAGTAAAGCTTTTACTTGTTGCGTTTGAAATATAGGCATCACGGCGATTAAAATCAGTTGAGCCTGTACCCCACTTATAGTAATACGAATAGGTACCATCCCAAGCACTATTAGAAGGTGTTGTCAGCTGCATTGTTTTATCTAGCTGATTTTGGCCATTTTTCGCTCTTGTATTTAAAGCAGCGTTACTCTTATTTTCATGAATTGCTTGTGCGTCCTCTGAAATTTCATAAAAATTCCTTTCGTCCATACGGTGGAGCATCGTAACGACTTGAGCTCGTGTCATATTGTTTGTAACGCCAAAAAACTTCTGTAAATTGCGGTTTTCATACTGAAAGTTTTGACCAGTGGAAATGTAATAATCGAGTAAAAACTGTATGGATTGATCTAATCCACTTTTACCTTTAGCTAAATGTGTAATTGCCTGTGCCACAACACCGCGCTTTACATTAGCTGCTCGAATAGTGTTATCGAAATATCCGTTTAATGGAACACCATAGCTTGCAAGTCGATTGTAAAATTCATCAGACCAGATTGCTGCAGGGGTTTGTTTTTTTATTTCATCATTTGGTGATTCAAGCTCAAAAAAATTTGCAAGTAGTTTTGCGAATTGTTGCTCCGTAATTGTAGCATAGGGCTTAAATGTACCATCAGCATAGCCATTAACGATATCATATTCCTCTGCCCACATGATAGCTTCATAGGCATAGTGATCTTCTGGTACATCTTTAAAGCCAGCAGCTTGTACAGTGTATCCACTTGCCACAACAAGTATGGTAAGCAATAAAGCGCACACTAATTTTTTCATTAGTCTCAGTCATCCTTTCTTCTAGTCATGTTAATAGTTTGAAGGATATGGATAAAAACTGCAAATTTTTTTAGTTTATTTTACTAAAACTGTTCTTTTAAGAAAGAAGGGATAAAAAGAGATGTTGAATAGTTTAAATAAATACCTCCAAAAATGGATGCCTATTTTAACACCGCTTAGCTTATTAATTGGTGTATTGTTCGAGAATGTAGGGCATCAGTTATTATTTTTAGTGCCTTGGCTGTTTGCTTTTATGACATTTGCAGGTAGTTTAAGCATGAATTTTGAAGGAATAAAAAGTCTTAAAAAATACCCAACAGTTATATTAGTTGTTATTGCATTTTTACACCTGCTCATGCCAATTTGGGCTTATTTTGTAGCAAACTTCATCTTTAACGATCATCTACTAACAATTGGATTTGTTTTAGCAGTCGCTGTACCAACAGGAGTAACGAGCTTTATTTGGGTCAGTATTTGTAGAGGGCATCTCGCATTATGTCTTGCAATTATTTTAATCGATACACTCATTTCGCCCATTGTTATTCCTGCATTACTTCATATTGTTGTAGGGCAAACAATCGAAATTGATACGGTTGGCCTCATTCTAGATTTACTTTGGATGATTGTTGTGCCTTCTCTTATAGGTGTAACGTTAAATGAGTTTACTAAAGGTAAAATTGAGCTGACTCTAGGAAAGAAATTAGCCCCTTTTTCAAAACTTAGCTTATTTAGTATTGTAATGATAAATAGTAGTGCGATTGCCCCGTATATTAAAAATATTAGCTTGGAGCTTGTTAGTGTTATTTTGGTCGTATTTATACTGGCAGTATCAGGGTATGCTTTTTGTTTAGTATTAGGGCATATACTTTGGAAGAATAAAAGCATTGTTACGATGTTCGTTTTTACAGGAGGAATGCGTAATATTGCTGTAGGGGTTGTAGTAGCGACTACATACTTTCCTGCAAAAACGGTTATGCCTGTAGTGTTTGGTATGCTATTTCAGCAAGTTCTTGCCTCGTTCTTTAGCCGAATAATCGAAAAGTATCAGCTGAAATATGCGGAAGGTTAAATAATGTTAAATGCAAAAATATTCGCGATTGTTCAGAAGGAGGCGAATATTTTTTGTAAGAATTACAGTGCTGCTATCATCGACTGTTATTAGAACGCAGCATCATTTTGTGACAAAAGAAGAAAAGACACTAAAAATTTTGATGCAATATCATCAAGTGAAAATAAAAAGGTAGGAGGTTTCCATTAAGCTCCCTTCAGAATATGATGAAGATAAGCAATATCCATGTTATTTAAATGTAGAATGGGGGAGATATTTCATATTAAAAATTCTACAAAAATATAAATTTGAGAGTAAACACCAGCACTTATTATACAAGAAATTTTAGTGCTTTGTGCTTGTCGGAAGTATTTTGAGTACTAATTATGTCACTTAAGAAAGAAGAGTGCATGTATGAAAAAGTTAGATGATTTGAAGCTAACGATTCTTCCGTTAATTATTTTGCTGGTTCTTATACTTTTTTGGAAGCTGACCGAGTCTGTTGGGGCGGGAATGCTGGTAATTATTTTCTGGATAGGCTGGCGCCGCCTTGTAAGAAAATTAATATAAATTGATTGAGGGATCTTTCTAATTTTACGTAGTGTCAGTTTTAAGGCTCCTCACAAAATGCTAAATGGCGGGTCTGTCGATTAAACTTACTAAACAGCTTTATGCAAACAAAGTAGCATGTGTCTACAATCAGACATCGTTTGATAATGGAATCAAACGGTGTCTTTTTATCGCTTTCCTTATAATAACTATATTTTTGAATGAAGATCTCAAAATACATAATTACAAAAGAGATATATTCGAGACCAGGCGTGTTGATTAGGAAAAAATAAGTTTATTATTGAGCGATAAAAGGATTTTTTCGTTACCACTTTGCCAATATATTTCCATTTTAACTGATTGTAGCGTAGGGCTACTCGACTCCCGCGGGAAAGCGAGTAGCCCGTAGCGGAAATCAGCCTCTTTGGATGTATAAAAATGGTTAATCAACACACCTGATTCGAGACATATATATCATGAAATTATTGTAAAATGACTATGTACTAATATTTGTAATTTTGTTACTATTTATTAATTAATAAAACAACAAGGAGATACAGAATGTGGCGTAGTCGAAATGTATGGATAATTTTATTAGGTGAATTTGTCGTCGGTCTTGGCTTGTGGGCTGGGATTATAGGGAATCTAGCTTTTATGCAAGAGGTCGTTCCCTCTGACTTTCACAAATCATTAATTATTTCTAGCGGTATATTGGCGGGTTTAGTAGTAGGTCCGTTGGCAGGACGTATTATTGACAGGTCAATGAAGAAAACAGTTGTACAGTGGGCTAGTGTAGGGCGAATTATTAGTGTTTTATTTATGTTTATGGCACTTTATACAAATTCGGTTATTTGGATGATTCTTTTTTTAATTACGTTGCAAATAGCAGCCGCCTTTTATATGCCAGCTCTACAATCTATTATTCCGATGATTGTTAAGGACAAGGATTTAATTACATTAAATGCTTGGCAAATGAATGCTCGCACGATTTCAAGGATTATTGGTACTGCTGCGGCGGGGTTCATGCTAAGTTTCTTTGAGCTGAAATGGTTGTACATCATTTCATTTATTGTCTATATGATGATGTTTGTTATTACGCACTTCCTACAATTAGATGAAACGGCAAATCAATCGTCAGCAACTAAAGAAAAGGGTGACTTTAAAGAAGTGTTACCGATGGTGAAAGAGCACCCGGTTGTTTTAATGACACTTGTCTTAATGTTAATTCCAACATTATTTTTAGGTTCCTTTAATTTAGTGATTATGAAAATTTCTGAGATTCATCATTCAACGACAATATCAGGATTATTATATACAGTTGAGGGCATAGGTTTTATGCTAGGTGCAGCTGGTTTGAAATTGATTACCGAACGACTGAACACTGGAACACTACTTTTTATATTAGCATTTATCATCGGTTCGATGGAGCTAATGCTAATATTCTCGGATATTAAATTTTTGGCATTAGTGGCTTTTGGAGTTTTTGGTTTTTCAGTAGGCTGTTTTTTCCCGACGACAATGGTGATTTTTCAAAAGCAAGTGCCAAAAGATTTCCATGGGCGATTTTTCTCATTCCGTAATATGATCGATTCTGTCATTTTTCAGGTCGTCTTATTGTCAACAGGCATGATGCTAGATTTAGTTGGTTTAAGTGGATTGGGACTTGTTTTCGGCGTTATTAGCTTAAGTTTAACTATCACTTTTTTACTCTATTCAAAGAAAAAGAATGTTGTGATGCATGCTCATTAAATATAAACAAAAAAGAACTGTCAAATCGGGAAACTGTTTTTGACAGTTCTTATTTCTTAATTAAGTCTACATTTTTAATGATTTTCTGAACGGGAAAGCCCAATTCTTCAGGTGTGGGATGTAGGGAGTACCACTATAACTAGAAAGGTTTGTGGTGCGCTTCAAGTATTCGAAAATTCCACTCTTTTTAAGATGTATGTTGCAGTTTATAAAAAAACTGATACATTGTGTATATAACGATTATAGACGAACAAACACAACCGTATCATTAATTAACTATCATTTTGTTTTTTGTCTCTAGTACAGAAGAAATATTTTTCTTCGTGCAGAAGTAGAGGAAAGTAGAAAGAAGGTGTTGCAAGATGCTTGGAAAAGCACAAGAAACCATGGATACATATATTGATTCACCCGAAAAGCTAAAGAGCTTGTATAAGCGAGTGCTAATCGTTGTTAGTCTCTCACAAGTTTTTGGTGGGGCAGGGCTTGCAGCAGGTATTACGGTAGGGGCTCTTTTAGCTCAGCAAATGCTAGGAACGGATGCTTATGCAGGAGTACCGTCCGCTTTATTTACTTTAGGGTCGGCAGGTGCGGCTTTAATTGTAGGAAAACTATCACAACGTTACGGGCGTCGTACAGGTTTATCAACTGGTTTTATTGTCGGTGGACTCGGTGCAATCGGTGTAGTAATTGCTGCCATGATGAATAGTGTCATTTTATTATTCGCTTCTCTACTAATCTATGGCGCAGGGACTGCAACAAATTTACAAGCTCGCTATGCAGGGACAGATTTAGCCAATAATAAACAACGAGCTAAAGCTATCAGCATAACAATGATGATGACAACATTCGGGGCTGTGGCAGGGCCAAATTTAGTAGATGTCATGGGTAAACTTGCTGTATCCATTGGTGTTCCGGCGCTTGCGGGTCCATTTATCTTATCAGCTACAGCATTTATTTTAGCAGGTCTTGTCCTTTTTATAATGTTACGTCCCGATCCGTTAGAAATTGCAAAGATGATAGAAGCGGACAGACGAGAGAGTGAATATGGAAATAAGACGGAATCTCTTAGTGAAAAAGCTAGCAATAAAAGAGGTCTGACAGTCGGAGCAACGGTTATGGTACTTACTCAGATCGTAATGGTTGCAATAATGACGATGACACCAGTACATATGAAACATCATGGTCATGGTTTATCGGAAGTAGGAATTGTTATAGGATTTCATGTAGGTTCCATGTATCTTCCGTCGCTCGTAACAGGCGTTCTTGTTGATAAAATCGGACGAACAGCCATGAGTATTGCTTCGGGAGTGACGTTGTTATGTGCTGGTTTATTAGCGGCATTCGCACCGAGCGATTCTATGATTCTATTAATCGTCGCTCTTTCTTTACTTGGGTTAGGCTGGAACTTTGGCTTAATTAGTGGTACTGCCCAAATAGTTGATTCAACTGAACCTTCCACTAGAGCAAAAACGCAAGGGAAAATAGATGTTTTAGTTGCACTAGCAGGGGCTTCAGGTGGTGCTCTCTCAGGGATGGTAGTGGCTAATGCAAGTTATGCGACACTATCATTAACAGGAGGGCTTTTATCCTTAATTCTTATCCCGGTTGTTATTTGGTCTAGAAGGGCTTAAGAATGATGATAAATTTCACAACAAGGAACTAAAGTTATATATGGGTTACTAAACAACCACATTTGGAATAGTTTCAGGTGTGGCTTTTTATTATGCCTTAGGAAGTTGAGTATGAAATTGAAAGAGGAAAAATTAAAAGGATCACCCGGAGGATAGTGATCCTAAGTAAAGATTTGAAGGTGTAAGATTAAATTAGTATTACCTTACAACAGTTATGAGCATTATTGGCGGTATTAGATATTAATAACCTCTATGCATGAAAGTTGCGCCGACAATAATTAGAAGAATAAATAGAACAACAATTAGCGCAAAAGCTGAACCAGTGCCACTACCATAATATTCAGACATAGTAATTACCCTCCTTTCTATAATGTATAATATGTAAAGTTTTCAAGAGGGATTGCGATAAATATCTACTTAATAAATTTAATTTAAAAAAAAATTTACCAATCATGCGTTTTAATGAAAAAATGTCACTCTTGTAAAGTGACCCTTCAATAAGGTGACGTAAAGCTAAATAAGCTTTACACATTATTCTCGCTATTTGTGCTTGGTATTAACAAAGGATTTTTAGATTAATACAAGAAAGTTGCGCCGACGATAATAAAAAGAATAAATAGAACGACAATTAGAATGAATGTTGAGCTAACATTGCCGCCGTAATAGCAATTGTTATTGTAATTACCTATATTACCGTAGCATCCTATGAAATTTCCCTCCTTGCTATGTCTATAGTATGTAAAGTTATAGAAAGCTAGGGGGGCATTCATCCTATTAGGGAAATGTATATAATTAGTATGGGATTGTTTTTGCGTATGAGAAAATGTGCCGATTAGCAGCCTAAAAAAGATATAAAGAATCCACCCTTCACAAGTAGGTCAAGGTGGAAGCTTGAATATGTAACATTTACTATTTGTTTCTCTTAAATTAGCTAAATATGAAACTAAACTACTATATTTGAATTAAGTATTTTCGTGGTATAATTTCCTAAAAAAAGGAGTGGTTTTTTTGGGAACTCGAAATTATTTTAAAGTTATAAAATTTCTAGTGTGTTTATCTGTTAGTTTATGCATCATAAATTATCCGATTATTTCCTTTGCTAAAACACTTGATACTAATTTAGCTAGTGAAAAAAGCGAATCTAATGACATTGATACTGGTATAGCAAACTTGAACTACAATAACAGCGAAGTTTTAGCAGTGAATGGTGACAAGGTTGATAGTTTTGTCCCAAAAGAAGGTATTAACGCAAATAATAAATTTATAGTGGTTGAACGTAACAAAAAATCACTTACAACTTCACCGGTAGATATTTCAATTATCGATTCGATGGCAAATCGTACATATCCAGGAGCATTACAACTTGCCAACCGATCTTTTGCAGACAATCAACCTAGTTTATTGGTGGCCAAAAGAAAACCGCTAAATATTAGCATAGATTTACCTGGCATGAAAAGAGAAAATACTATGACTGTGGATAATCCAACATATGGTAATGTATCTGGGGCAGTAGATGAATTAGTCTCTACTTGGAGTGAAAAATATTCAACAACCCATACTTTACCTGCAAGACTACAATATTCAGAATCTATGGTTTATAGCAAATCTCAAATAGCAAGCGCTTTGAATGTTAGCTCCCAAGTTCTTGACAATTCACTGGGGATTGACTTTAATGCGATTGCGAGTGGAGAGAAAAAAGTGATGGTTGCGGCATATAAACAAATATTTTATACCGTAAGTGCAGAACTACCTAACAATCCATCAGACCTTTTTGATGATAGTGTTTCTTTTGAAGAGTTAACTCGTAAAGGGGTAAGTAGTGATGCTCCTCCCGTTATGGTGTCAAATGTAGCTTATGGTAGAACAATTTATGTGAAATTAGAAACAAGCTCTAAGAGCAAGGATGTACAAGCTGCTTTTAAAGCCTTACTGAAGGATGCCAATACTAATGTAGAAACTAGTGGACAGTACAAAGATATTTTTGAAGAAAGTTCCTTTACTGCTGTAGTATTAGGTGGAGATTCACAAAAGCATAACCAGGTTGTCTCCAAAGACTTTAATGATATTAGAAAAATAATTGAAGATAATGCAGAATTCAGTCTTAAAAATCCAGCATACCCAATATCATATACAAGTGTTTTCTTAAAGGATAATTCAATTGCTGCTGTTCATAACAATACAGATTATATCGAGACAACTGCTACAGAATATTCTAAAGGAAGCATCCTCCTGGATCATTATGGTGCATATGTTGCTCAATTTGAAGTAGCCTGGGATGAATTTTCATATGATGAAAACGGGAAAGAAGTACTATCTCATAAAACTTGGGATGAAAGCTGGAAAGACAAAACAGCTCATTTCTCTACAGTAATACCACTTCCGCCTAATTCAAAAAATATTAGAATTTATGCAAGAGAATGTACAGGCCTTGCATGGGATTGGTGGAGAACGATTATTGATGAATACAATGTTCCACTATCTAATGAAATAAAAGTTTCAATTGGAGGAACTACATTACACCCAACAGGTAATATTAATTAGGTATAAACTTCTACCCTGGAAAAACAAACGGCTGAGACTCTTGTTACACAAGAACTTCAGCCGTTTTTATTTCCTCAAATATCTTGCGTGTTGTTACATGCGTAAGCTTATACAAAATTGGTACTGCCACTGCTATAAGAATCATACCTATAAAAATTTACGCCGGGATTTATTTGACCTTAAATGTTCGGTAACACTTGTGAAACTAAAACTTACAAAATTATAAGTTTCATGTCACCAAATTTAATTGTTAAAACTTAAATTATGTTTTAAAATTGTTATTGTTGAAAAAAGCTAAAAAGGTCGTTCGTCCTAAAGTGACTCCTAACTAATCATAGGTAAGAGTAAAGTTAAACAATTATATTTTGCTCTGAAGTTTGTAATCCATAAATCCTGTATATTTAAGTGGGAAATTTGAATAAACATTTCATTAAATAATGAGGTATTCCTATGGTTTAATATACCCCCGTAAATGTTAGTTGAAAAGTAAGCGTCAAATAGCGCCCACGTGTTTTTCCGTGGGCGCTTTGTTGTATGCTTTAATTAGTTTTCTTTGGAA
>NZ_LITM01000006.1:353092-376150 GCF_001275675.1 Lysinibacillus sp. FJAT-14745
CTCCTAACGAAGAATGTACTGTGATTATCACATAGTACAGACAGTGTTAGAAGGTGGGTTGTATTTGGCGCTTACGTTGAAAAAATAACATATGCGGGGGGTTTTTATGAAAAGGGTTTACAATAATAAAAAGAAGCGTACTAACTATTTAACAGCTTGACAGAAGTCTATATGGGGAGTAGTATACAATAGCTGTGAAAAAAACTATTGTGAAGTAACATTTTTTTAAATGCAATACTTATAATCTAAGTTAATATACAACTAGATATAAGTTTAACTTTTTTCAGCAGAAGTCTCCCACCTCTACAACTGGTGAGATGAATGCGGTTTTAAGTCACTTTTCAGTAGGTGTCCAAACATCCGTTGAAATAGAGGAACTCAGGCTAAGAACTTCACATCCTGTGAAAATGCCTGAGTGACCAACATCGTGTTGGCATAAAGCCTCCGGCGAATGTCACGAAATCGAAAGGAATGCTTTGTTCAATCACAAAGCCGATTCCAGACGCAATTATGCCGAGGCATAATTGATTAAATAAAAGGTAGGTGCAAAATGAAAAATTTATTAAGTAAAAAAGATGCCCTTTTAAACAACTTTTTAGGGATATATATATTAGCTGTTTTAATGTTATGGATTAAAACATACATCACTCAAACAGCACAATTTAAACTAGGAGTAGAAGGAATCCTTCAACAATTCCTTTTACTATTAAATCCACTAGGTTCAGCAATGCTATTTCTAGGAATTGCCTTTTTATTTAAAGGAAAGAGAAAATATACATCGCTAGTTGTAATTTACACTCTGATGTCTATTGTTTTATATGCCAATGTTGTTTATTACCGATTTTTTAGTGATTTCATTACATTACCTACGGTTATCCAAACGCAGAACTTCGGAGATTTAGGTGGTAGTGTTCTTTCTTTAATAAAGCCTTATGATATCTTGTTCTTTGTGGATGTATTTGTAATGTTTTACTTACGATTCTCAAAAAAAATACCAAAAGATACTAAGCGTTTTGAGTATAAAAAAGCAACAGCAATCTTTACTTTTGCATTAGCAGTATCAATCCTAAATTTGGGACTAGCTGAAGCTGATCGTCCGCAACTATTATCACGAGGTTTTGATAGAAACTATATTGTGAAATATCTAGGAATGTATAACTATACGATTTATGATTCAGTAGAAACGATGAAAGCATCTTCACAGCGAGCTTTGGCGGATAGTAGTGATATTACAGAAGTGACGAACTATACAAAATCTAACTACGCCAAACCTAATGCACAATATTTTGGTAAAGCAAAAGGAATGAACGTCATCTATTTACATTTAGAATCATTCCAAAACTTTCTAATCAACTATAAATTAAACGGTGAAGAAGTTACACCATTTTTAAATTCATTAACAAAAGATAAGAATACAATGTATTTTGATAATTTCTTCCATCAAACAGGTCAGGGTAAAACTTCCGATGCAGAATTTATGCTGGAAAACTCTTTGTTTGGGTTACCACAAGGATCTGCTTATATTACAAAAGCACAAAATACGTACCAAGCAGCTCCTAGTATTTTAAAAGATTATGGTTATACATCGGCTGTCTTCCATGGTAATAACGGAAGCTTCTGGAATCGAAATGAGATTTATAAATCATTTGGATTCGATCATTTCTATGATGCTAGTTATTATGACACGGGTTCTTCAGAAAACATGGCTGAATATGGTTTGTTAGATAAACCATTCTTTAAACAATCTGAAAGTCTTTTAAATTCGTTACCACAACCTTTTTATACGAAATTAATTACGGTAGGGAACCACTTCCCATATACAATGAATCAAGATTTAGTAACAATTAATAAAGCTAATACTGGAGATACAAGTGTAGATAATTATTTCCAAACAGCACGTTATGCAGATGAAGGAATCAAACAGGTCTTCGATCAATTAAAAGAATCAGGCTTATATGATAATTCGATGATTGTTCTTTATGGTGACCATTACGGTATTTCAGATAATCATAATGATGCGATGGCACAAGTCATTGGAAAAGAAATTACGCCATATGAAAGTGCTAATTTACAACGCGTACCATTATTTATACATGTTCCAGGAATGCAAGGTGGAACCAACCATACTTATGGTGGCCAAACAGACCTTCTTCCAACGTTATTACATTTACTAGGAATTGATACGCAAAAATTTGTTCAATTTGGTTCAGACTTATTATCAAAAGAGCATGATCAAGTTGTACCATTTAGAAATGGCGGTTTTGTCAGTCCTACGATTGATTCAATTAATGGGAAATTTTATGATAATAAAACAGGTTTACTATTAGATGATAGTCAATTAGAGTTTGCGAAAACTATTAAAAATAAAGTAGATCTTAAATTGGAATTATCTGATAAAGTCGTGAATGGTGACTTATTGAGATTCTATAAGCCAACAGGTTATACTCCAGTTGATCGTTCTAAATATAATTACTCCAAAGATAAGTAAATTTTTAAAGCAAAATTGGAAAATTTCACATCAGAAAAGCGCGAGAAATCAACGTTTCTAAAATTGATTTCTCGCGCTTTTTAAGATTTTGACCAAGTTTTATCCCAGCCACGCTATAGAAATGTAGGTAGAAAAATGGTGATATTGAACCAGCAATAATAACCAATGAAGCTAGAGATTTGTTGTTAATAGGATTGCTCATAAATCCTTTGGGAAACAATATAAAAGTGCTAATTGGTTGTATTATGTTGAAATGATCAATTGAATTTTATTGTTTTTTGATAAAAAATGTACATTTAATCGTATGAAAAGATTCTTTTATAGGCATTCGGCACTTCGAGTGCAAGCGAAAAACCGGCAAAAAAAAGGTTGCCGGTTGGGGATAATAATCAACTTATTTTGTACTGTTTTTGTTTGCAAATTGACCAGAAGCTAGTTTTTTGTTCGCTTCTGCTTGCTGGATTTGTTGTTTAATTTGATTAACATCAGTCTCATTCCCGAATTCTTCGTTCATCGAGTTCATTGTACCAGAAGCTTGTTTTTTGTTAGCTTCTGCTTGTTGGATTTGTTGTTTAATTTGATTAACATCAGTTTCATTCCCAAATTCTTGGTTCATCGAGTTCATTGCATTTGGGGTTTTTTGATTAAAGTTTTGGTTGTTGTTATTCATGGATTTCACCTCCTGAAATTAGTCTGTACAGAAGATGTTTTATTATTCGTAGAAATAAAGTCGTAATCACCAAGCATAATTTAATGGTGAATTTTATTCTTTGATCGATATACAACATCCCACCATTTTTTTTGACTTCAGCGTAAAAAAAGTCTAGGGAAAGGGTTTATGGCCGATTCCCTTTAATTCGAAGTCGAAAAATTTAAGAATTAATTCATTTTCAGTTTCGATACAGTAAAATTTATCAATATCGGCTTTTCCTCCTTGTAGAATATTTGTCAAAATAGGAGAGAAAAGCGATAAATCGGTCAAGCTTAAATGTTTTGCCCCTTTGAAATGAGTAGTATATGCATCTTTGAAGTGTTCATTATTAAGTTTGTTTGCCACATAAATGGAGTTGCTTTCGAGCTGTCTCCAAACATCGTCAGAATAAATGTTAAGAAGTGGGGTCGTAAAGTCTTTGCTGCTTGCTACAAAATCATCCATTTCTTTCTTATAAATAAGTTCACTAAAGAAAGGGCCATCGATATTTACTACTGCACTTACATCATCGCGCTCTCTGCCTAGCCACACGCTTGCAGCACCGCCCATTGAGTGCCCAAACACACCAATTCTCTCTGTATTGATATGTTGATAAAGGGGTGTAGTGTCATCTTTAGCTTTTTTAAGAATCGTATCAATGACAAAGTTCATATCGTCTGTTCGCAGTTTCATCCATTTTTGAATGATATTGTACCGTTCTTCATTTGAGTAAATGCCTTTATTCATATTTTTGATTTCATGGCTAAAATCTGAATTGATCATAGTTACTGTTCCATCCTCTGAACGGGTAAAGAAGGAGTGATAGGGATGGTCGATGGATACGACTACATAACCGTGGCTTGCCAACTCAGTATAAGTAGATCTGTTACTTATCTTGATACCATATGCTCCATGTGAGAACACTAATAGAGGGTATGTTCCATCTGCGTTTTTGGGATACCAAAATTCCACATTAACGAATCTGTTTTGCTCCTTGTCAGTAAATTCCTCAATACGGTTTTGATCGTAATATGTGTCAGTAGCGGTTGCGACTTCATATTCTCCTGTCACTTTTGGTGATGGATGCTGTGGAAAAATAATGACGGGTGAAAGTACAAATATAAATGTCAATATCATCATAATGGACTTCCACACAATGTTAGAAGTTTTGTATTGTTTGATATTTGATTTCTTCAGGATAAGAGACACTGTTCCAATTATGGCTAATAAGAAAAGTAGTATAGCAAGCATTACCCAGCGAAAACTCCAGACAATCACCGATGAAACAGTGAATATTACAAATACAATAAATACAGCAATCCTAATCCAATTCTTTATTTTGTTATGGTTTTGCTTAGTTGCTATACAATAGATTGCAAAAACTATTTCGAAAATCAAAGCTATTAATAATAGTAAAATTCCCATAGTCGTTCCTCCACCTCATTGGAAAAATTTTTATGAACTCATCATAATAAACGGTTGAAAGGATGTATATGGAAAAACGGTAAGTTGTATTAACAAGCAAATAAGATGCAAAAAACGGTAAGCTCTAATGCTTACCGTAAAATGATTTGTCTGCTTATTAATTTACTTGACTACTCACCAAAGTCTTTCTTAAATGTCTTTAGTTTTTCATTGATTTTTTTTGCATCCTTTTTATCATTTTGCCATGACAGTAGACGAACAATGATATAGATTACCGCAATTTGCAGTGCAAGAAAGATTACACCTAATGGATCGGTTACAAGATTAATAGCGCTGCCAAGGACAATCAATAAAATTTCCAAAGTGAAGAAATGAATAATAATCCTTATACGCATTTTCTTCTCACTTAGATCATTAGGAGAATATAAAATAAATCCCGTTAATGCACTTAAAAATGAAAATGCCATAATGATATAAATCGACTTCAAATCAAATACCATGTCAGGATAAAACATTTGTCGCAACAAAGTAATCATCATGATTATGGATGCGAAGATGATAAAGAAATTTCTAATTATCTTTTGTACAAATTCAAAAAAATTCATAGGTATCCCTCTTTACAAACCAAGCATATTTTTAAGGACAGGCACATACCGCCTCGATATAAAAGTACGTTCTCCGTTATCCAGCAACGCTTCGAATCGACCACTTATAGTCGGATAAACAGATGAAATTTTGGTGGTGTTCAAAATTGTTGATTTCGATGCGCGAAAACAGTTTTTTCCTTTGCATAATTCCTCTAACTCGTATAGTTTTTGTTTTACTTCAAAAACGTTGTCCCTGCAGTACATAAACACTTTTCCCTCGACTGCCTCGAAATAATAAATATCACTAAGCTTAATGTGGTGAATACTATCATTTTGATGTCCTAGTAAAATAAGGTTTTCAGTTTTCAGCTTGTTTATGATTTCATTTATTTCGTGATCAACTTCATGACACCTAATAATAATCTCTTCTTCTAATTCTTGACTTATTTCTTCTATTGAAATTTTCAAATCATCACCCACGAAAATTCAAATTATTTCTTTTACTCGAATTCTGTATAAACTTGCAAATGAAGTACGACTATACAGGTTTGTTTATTCGAATGATAATACTTCTATATAAAACCCTTTTTTACATTTAATAGATTGCCGTTTGGATTTTATTTTATGATAGTATCCAGAATCTGCTAAGTCAAGTGTGGGAAAAAGGGCGCGTTCAGGTAAAGTATAATGAAGATCAATTTTATTCACTCGCCGTACTAAAACCGAACATCGCTGATAAAAGAGCCAGAATCGCTGATAAAACCTCGAACATCGCTGATAAAAGAGCCAGAATCGCTGATAAACCTCAAATATCGCTGATAAAAGAGCCGAAACCGCTGATAAAGCATCGAATATCGCTAATAAAAGTATTAGAGAGTTGGTGGTGCTCTCTTTGGCCTGATAGTGGCTAATGCAAGTTATGTTAAGAGTGAAACCAATTAGTCTTATTTGGTTTAGTTGTTGGGCCAATTACTATGTTAACAGCCTCCACATTTGAGTGGAATTATTAACACCTAAATATTGGTAACCTGTTGAGAGTTATTTTATTACTGTGACCATTAGAAGTCAATTTAGAATTGATATGTGTGCTGCTTGTGGTCAATTGCAGGCGTGTTGATTAGGAAAAAATGAGTTTATTATTGAGCGATAAAAGGATTTTTTCGTTACCACTTTGCCAATATATTTCCATTTTAACTGATTGTAGCGTAGGGCTACTCGACTCCCGCGGGAAAGCGAGACAGACGAGACCCTGCACGGAGCGAAGCGGAGGAAGCGGCTCGACGCTCGCCCGCAGGAAAGCGAGTAGCCCGTAGCGGAAATCAGCCTCTTTGGATGTATAAAAATGGTTAATCAACACACCTGGGTCAATTGGATAGTAATTATCAAAAGAGCAACAAGCAGAAATTTAAGGTGATGATGATGCTTGAATTGTATTTTAGGAAAAAATTTGTTAATATAAAATTACAATTATGAGAGGACTGATGAATGGACGATGATTAACTAAACTATATTTTTATTTGAAATGAATAACTTCAAACTACAAAATATAGGATTAGTCTGTCCATTTTTATAAATCAGTTCACACACTTTATTTGTCATGGTTCCGATGGCAAAAAAAAGCACTTATTTAATATAAGTGAAAGACTAATCCTTCCAATTTATAAATTGGGAGGATTTTTTGTTCTTTCATAGTTGGAATTGATATTTTTAATCTAATCAATAAAGGGGAGAGAGAAATGAGCGATTCAGACACTATTGTTACGCATGTATTACTCCGTACAAGTCGTTAATATCCATCAACTTATACGGAGAAATTTAGAATGGATGGATATGCCGACTTTGTATAAAAAGTAAAAAGTATTGATATACAAAGGAGGAATTATCATGTCAATGATACAAGTTCAAAATTTAACTTTTTCTTATCCAAGTAGCTTTGACAATATTTTTGAAAATGTAAACTTTCAAATAGATACGGATTGGAAACTTGGATTTATCGGTAGAAATGGTCGAGGTAAAACAACATTCTTTAATTTATTATTAGGGAATTATGAGTATAGTGGGAAAATCAATTCTTCGGTAGAATTTAATTATTTCCCTTATCCAGTTTCGGATAAAAATAAGTATACGCATGAAATCATGGAAGAAATTTGCCCCCAAGCAGAAGATTGGGAAATTCTTCGTGAAATATCCTATCTAGACGTTGATGCCGAGGTCATGTATCGACCTTTTAATACATTGTCAAATGGAGAACAAACAAAGGTGTTGCTTGCTGCACTATTTTTGACGGAGGGTCAATTTTTATTAATTGATGAGCCAACCAACCATCTAGACACGGAAGCACGAAAGATGGTCTCTGACTATTTAAGGAAGAAAAAAGGGTATATATTAATTTCACATGACAGAATCTTTTTAGATGGATGCGTTGACCATATCCTTTCTATAAATAGGGCAAATATTGAAGTTCAAAGTGGTAACTATTCTTCATGGAAGTTAAATTTTGATCGACAGCAGGAACACGAAGAGGCAACTAATGAGCGTCTGCAAAAAGACATAGGGAGATTAAAACAGTCTTCAAAGCGTACATCAGGTTGGTCAAGTCAAGTGGAAGCTTCCAAAAATGGAACAACGAATTCAGGATCTAAGTTAGACAAAGGTTTTGTAGGACATAAAGCGGCAAAGATGATGAAGAGAGCGAAGAACCTTGAATCAAGGCAACAAAAAGCTATTGAGGAAAAATCAAAACTGCTAAAAAATGTAGAAAAAACCGAGTCATTAAAATTAGAATCATTGGCGTTTCATTCAAATGAATTGATTGTTTTGGCTGATGTCTCTGTTCAATACGATGACCAAATAGTGAATAAGCCAATAAGCTTTAATGTTGAACAAGGTGACCGAATTGTACTTGATGGAAAGAATGGAAGCGGAAAAAGTAGTATCCTAAAACTAATTCAAGGAGATTCGATACAGCATACAGGCTCCATGAATGTAGGTTCAGGTCTCATTATTTCCTATGTCCAACAAGATACGTCTCATTTGAAGGGGCCATTATCGGACTTTATTGAAGAGCATGGGATTGATGAAACGTTATTTAAATCCATCCTACGTAAGATGGACTTTGACCGCATTCAATTTGAGAAAGATATATCTCAATATTCTGGTGGACAAAAGAAAAAACTGCTTATCGCCAAAAGTTTATGTGAAAAAGCACATTTATATATTTGGGATGAACCGTTAAATTTTATTGATATTTATTCGCGCATGCAGATTGAAGAGCTTATTCAAAAATTTAATCCTACAATGGTTTTTGTTGAGCATGATCAGGCATTTCAGCAAACAGTTGCAACAAAAACTATATCTATGTAGTTAAATATGAAAAATTAAAGTAAGAGGAGAATCCGTTTTGATCAATTTTTTCAAAATGGATTCTTTTATTTATTGTAAAATACTGCTTTGGGATTATGCGAGGCATAATTGTTAAGAGAGATCATTGCTAATACTTTTTTTTATTAAAGCAAAATCATTTCGCTATAAGAGAAACTGATTTTTACAGTACCTATCCTAGTGGAATGGTTCACTCGTGGGTGAATTGGGGGTAAATAGAGTCATTGAACAAATACTAACCGTGAAAAGGTTATATATTATTGAACGGTAAATTCTTATTTATTTTACTCTTCTAATTGAACCAATGATTGTTTTAAGATGTCTTCTAAAACTCTAGTTAAAAAATCCAATTCATTAGAGTGGTATTTATTTAAAAATTGAAATACATTCTTTTCTATATGCTCATGGAGATCCTTGTGAACCTCAAATAATTCATATCCGAGTGGCGTAATAGAAAAGAGAATTTCCTTTTTATTATCAGGTAATTGCTCTTTTCTTATGAGGTTCAAACTCTCTAACTTGCGCGTAATTTTTGAAACGGTTCCTTTTGGAATTTCCATTTCTTTGGAGATCGTAATGCCATTGACGGGCCCGAATTGTCCAACTGCTTCTAAAACATGTAACATCACTATAGTTATATTCGGCAAAAGTTGTCTTAAAATTGGATTTTTAATCTTTTGGGCCATCCATTGTTTTTCCTCGTCATCTCCGTCTGCAAATCTTTTCGAAATTTGCTCTGTTAATTTAATGATTTGAAAAACTAGAGCGTCCTTTTCTGTATTTTCGTACATCGTTTATTCACCTTTTCATAAATTTATTAAAAAATAAGCCTGTTTCTATAGTATACAAGAAAAAAGTAATCTCACAAGGTTTCTTGGAAACAATATTGACATCGATTCGTAAAGTGGTAATATAGTTTCTAGGAAACAATATGGAGGAGAGGATAAAATGAGAGATCAAGAAAAGATGCAAGTCGTTCGTATTTATGAATATGGGGGCCCTGAAAAAATGCAGTTAGAATGGCTTGATATCCCTGAAATAGGTAAAGATGAGGCGCTCGTCAAAGTAAAGTTTGCCTCTGTGAATTTCCTTGATATTCAGATGCGACGGGGTGACTTGGTAAAGCAAAAATTTTACGGAAAGGAAGCAGGTTTCAATAACCTGCCGATTACGATTGGTAGTCAATGTATGGGTGTTGTTGAAGCGGTAGGTGAAAATGTTGACCATTTAAAACCTGGAGATAGGGTAATCTGTGGAGGCGCGGGAACCTATGCAACACATGTAATTTTTTCAGCAAAGAGAATGATTCCAATAAATTTAGATATTCCTGATCAACAAGCAGCAGCCGGACTGACACATGGGTTTTTGGCCTATGCCTTTACACATAAAGCTTATCCTATTCAAGAAGGAGAATGGTGTTTAATTCAAGCAGCAGCTGGCGGCTTGGAAGTTTAATATGCCAAATGGCGAAGCTTAGAGGAGGAAAAGTAATTGGTGTAACATCAAAAGAAGAAAAGGCGAAATTTGTGCTTGAAGCTGGTGCAGATATCGTTTTGATTTCCTCAAAAGAGAACATTCCTGAGCGAGTTAGAGAAATAACAAATGGAGAGGGTGTCCGTGTAGTTTATGATGGGGTTGGAAAGGATACCTTTGAATCAAATTTGAACAGTCTTGGTTTAGGAGGTTATCTAGTGATGTATGGTCAGTCAAGTGGATATGTTCCGCCATTTGATTTAATGAAACTCCAAGAAAAAGGTTCTCTATTTTTAACAAGAACAAATGGACTTCCGTATATGAAATATTGGACCGAATATATGGAGAATTTCCAAAAGTGGGTAGAGAATGACAGTATTTCAATAAAAATAGATCATGTGTATCCCTTAAAAGATGTAGCTAAGGCACATTCTAAAATGGAAGATAGAAACTCGGTTGGGCGAATTTTGTTAAAGCCTTAAGTAATTGATAACGAAATAGGGTATTCCGTTTGTATTTTTATGTAATTATATGGCTCATCACCAAAAGTCGTGGGTGACAAAATCAGCGACCTGTTTCTAAACATAAACGAAGGAATAAACGGTCTTCATTTCGGTAGCCAAAACCACGTCTTTTAATGAGTTTAATTTTATTATTCGTGCCTTCCATAATGCCATTCGATAGCGGTGAAATAATGGTATCCAGCAACGCTTTTTCACGTGTTATCAATGTTTTTACGATTTTAGAGACGGCACCACACATATGAAATTGATATCGTTTAAACCATTCTGTTAATCGTCGTTTTGCTTGTGTCATCGTTGCCGCTTTCAGTACATAACGCATATGATTCAATGCTTGATAAATGTGTTTTGTATGCAAATCTTCCTGGTGCCACTGTGCAACAAATCCGCGTTCTTCTTCAGTTAATTGTTCAGGTTTTCGTGCCAAACAACGGTCAATGAATCGCGATTTATGATGCTTTTTGGCTTCTCCTAAATAACGTCGTCTTCGCTGCTGGGCATCGGTGAAAAATTGCACGAGATGAAAGCGATCCAGCACATGAATCGCAGTTGGATAAACTGCTTGTATCGCGTTTGCCATCGCTGGAGCGAAATCACTTACCACCGTACGAATAGGACCGGTTACTTTTTGTAAAACAGCGGTAATTGCGTCTTGATCTCGGTGAGGAACAATCGCTAAAATACGACCTGTGTCGGCATTTAAAACACTGGTCGCATAGTTATGTCCTTTGCGCAAGGCGAACTCATCTACACAGATATTTGTGGCAATTTCTTCAGTTAATTCATCAGCTGCATATAAGTAATACCAACGCTCAACAGTCGTGTAGGGCAGTTCGTATTCACGTGCTACATCAGCAATTGAACGACCGTGGCAACGCTGAACAAGTTCTCTGCGAAACATAGCCGAAGACGCTTGTACAATCCCTAAACCAAAGTCATAGGTAAATGTGAGATCGCAAGCAACACAACGATGACGTGGAATAGCCATCTCAATCCAAATTAATCCTAAGTGCCAAGCATAGCCATGACGAAAACGACGTAACGTTTGTGCATGACGAATCGTTTTCACATGGCAAATTGGACATGGCGCTGAATAAGCACCTACAGTAACAGGAAATACATTTGGTTCTTCATCAGATGGAAAAGAAACTTCGAAAAAAGATGGTAACGGTAATAGCATTTTGATAAACTTGGAATACAAAGCGAAAACTCCTCTCGTGGTTTGTCTGGACAACAATTACGATACGTGAGTTTTCGCTTTTCTTCTATAGAAAAATGTAAAATTATTGAATTGATAGAAAATCAACCACAAGTTATGGTGAAGAGCCAATTATATGGTAATATAGGATAAATCTATTTGGATGGAAAGGATACAGGACGACACGTATGCCAACATTTACTTTGTAATGATCAATAAATTGGATAGCATTGCCCTCAAAAAAACAATGTTTTTTTCAAGGGGGGAGTGTGCCCATTTTTCTCATTACAAAGGAACCGAGCAACCCTGTAGTCTCAATGCGTCAGGAGGTCCTTGTGTAGGATCTCCTTTTTTATTTATACAATAAATTTTACATTGTACTGCGAGATATCCAAATAGATGCTTGCGTACCTTTATCTTAAGAGGTGAAGGATTAATGTTAAATATTACTTTCCGCTGGAAGCTTTCTCAAATACCAGAACGAACTGAGAAGCACTGCAAAATGTGTGGGAAAATATCTGTTTTTACGGATACAAATGTACGAAGGCATAACGCAAACGGAAAAAATATATATCAATATGCAATATATAAATGCGAAAAAAATCATACTTGGAACAAAAAGCTAGCTATTTATAAATCGTTCTCAGAGCATGTTGCTGAAGTCGAGGAGCAGAAAGAAGAATCTTCAATATTATCAACGATTCGGATAATCAACTTAGTAGAACAAGGAATAAAGGTGGTACACATTGTATTAGATGATGTGATTGGAATACATCGAATTGACAAAGTACTTGCAATCCAAATTGAGGATTGGAGTCGATCACAGATCATAAAAAAAATTGAAAAAGGAACGATTCAATTAAATGATCAAATCATTAAACCTAGTGCAAAATTGACAAAGGATGAACGCATTTCAATTTTCATTGACTAACTAAATTTCTTTCAAGGTCGCAACATGGTGAAGGGAGACATTCCTTACACTGGTGCGACTTTTTTGTTTAAGGGAGGGAGAAACTCACATGTTTCTTTTTAGTCAACGACATCAACTGCTTGCTAAATGATTATGGGGAAATTCGGTTAATTTTAAAGGGAAGTCAGAAATCTTTATTCTTACGAAAAAATAAGAAAAGAAAAATAAATAGTTAGATAGTCATTCACCTGTATAGGATAGCTCGTCTATAATTCAGACATTAAGGTATAAAAGGGGCAACCAAATAAAAAAAGTTATAGGTTTAGTTTTTATTTCTTACTTCTTTCAGCAACTAATAAGCTCTATAACTTTATGGTAGCATCTAACACCCTTGAATTGGATTTTTTGAAAACGATGAAACTACGATGGTGAATTCACGTCTAATAACCGAATCATAATTTTAGGAGGCGGAAATGTGGATTGTAATGAATTCTATCAACTTTGGTATTTTACAGATACAAAGTTGCTCTTCGTGGTTTGAAAATGGAAGATAATATGTTTTCTTACCGCAAAGGATAAGGATTACGATATGCCTGAATTAATGTGCTTAAATAACAAAAAAATCCAGTTAATTAAGAGCAGGAAAAAATAAAAGGGGCCAATGCTATGAAAAAATTACTTTTCACCTGCATGCTTTTAAGTTTCAGTATAATCAGTGCGTGCTCTGATAAAGAAGAAACTGTGCCGAACAAGTCACAAGAAGAACAACAACAACCTAAAATGACAAACAAGCCACAAGAAGAACGTCAATCACATGCAAATCAACAGGAACCGCCCAAAACAAATAAGGGAAACACAGTGGCATCTAATACACAGGCTGGGGCACTAAAAAATATTAAGGACCAGCTTAAAACTAATTTACCTATCATTTTACCAACAGAACTTCCGATAACAAAAGGTACATTTTTAACTGCAACAACGAAGGCAGAAGCTAACCAAGTTGAAGTACTATTTTTTGAAAGTAAAGAGTATTTGCCAATCAATGATAGGAAGCTTAAAAATTCACAGACAGCTACAATTATTGCAAGACTAGTAGTAAAGCAATATCCGAATGCTAAAGAAGCAAATGAGCAAATTTCATTTGAGAACTTTAGTCAAAATGGTGGTCAAAAGGTTGATCTTGGCTATAACATTAAAGGTTACCAGGATGCTGGAGCTGGTTCATTATGGACTGGTTGGAATGAGGGAAGATGGGCATTAGCGACACATACACGAACAGACAATTCGGAAGCAGGTGTGAAGCTTGCGAAACAGGCAGTCCAATTTTTAGAAACACATATGCTTCCTATTCCAAAACAAAATGGTTTTGCGCACGTAGATGTTTATAAATCAGGAAATTTAATTGTTTGGCAGGACGAAAAACTTGTCTATACGCTTGATTCAATCAAAGAACCACTAAAAGCACTTGAAATTGCCACAGGTTTTTATCATTAATAGAATTCAAATTAGAAGTACGCTATGTTTATAAAAATCTTATAAAAACTCCACTTTGATTAAAATTTTTTCAAAATGGAGTTTTTTCATTTGCTGTTAAATAAAGGTGGAAATAAACGAAGTATGCCTTTTATGTAGTTACGGCGGCGTACTACCGTAAAGGTGTTGCTGCTTACGATGGATTAACTGGAGAAAAATTGTGGCACCGCAAAGATCTTACAAAAGTGTTAAAGTGCCTTGCTAATTGTATTTAGCTTCCTAATTGGTGTTACACCTATTAATTCATTAATAGTGTGCTTCATAATCCACGCTATTTTAATTACTTTTAGTATAGTATGGTTAAAGTATTTTAAAATGGGGCCAGTTGAATTGTTATTACGATGCTTCACTTATTGGGGTAAAGTTCCGAATAAGAAAAAAATCATTAAAGAAAGTTTTAATGAAGCTTGTTTTACCTAATAACCGGAAAATATGCTTGCTAAAATAACATATATATTCGTTTTTGAGATTCTTTAAGACGATAAGGTATTAAAGGTCACTAGACTAAATGTGACCCAATGCTTTAAAAATTTCTTATCTGTTTTAGTAAGGTATTGAGTTCATTCGCCTCTTTTTTAGTCTTAATAAGTGTTATGATCCAAGCAAACAAATAGAGTAATAAAAAACCACCAAGAAAATCTACGCTTAGAAAATGATCTGACCACTTGTTATAGAAAGATATAGAAAAGACTACTAGAAACATCATGATAAAATGGATGACTAAAGCAAACAAATAGTTAATTTTTTCCATTTCGAAAATGATTGTAAAAATACCTGCGCAAGCTGAGATTATTAACACACTAATAATCTCAGCTTCTGAAGAAATGATATTTTTTCTCGATAATAAAACGATCATATAAATAAATGCACCAGTGCCTAAACCTGAAAATAGTCTGTTTTTTAATTGCAATGAAATGTCTTCCTCTCAAAATAAGATAGGCTTGTTTAAATCTTTTTGAACATAATATGTAAAAAGAATTCCTCCAAAGAAAAGTCCTATAGATAGACCACTTACGGCAGAATAGATCATATTAAATGAAATGTCATTATAAAATGATGGCGAGATGCCTAAAGTGACATTTAAGAGATACTTCACCGAAAAATTTATTAGAATAATGATTAATGGAAGATAGCACTTCTTTCTGATGATTACGGTTTCCTGTTTGAAAAAATTTTGATATTTTTTATACAACAAATAACCAACTAAAGTCCCGGGGAATATGAAAAAGAAATAGCTGATCAAACAAAATTCTAAGTGTGAAAATTGAGTGATCATTTTTTCAAATCCCCATATCATAAATATGAAAGGAACTAAAAACATTTTAGATAAATTGATTGGTCTTTCCTGAGAAATAGCGATACCTCTTTTTATTAAAATAAATAATAAAATCCAAACCCACAGTGGCGTTCCTAAAAGTACTTCTTTAATAATGTTATACATTCTTTATTGCCTCCTTTGATGTTATTCATAATGGCATCAAAGAGGGGAAAAAGAAATACGTATAAACATATGTGGTGAAAATCAATACATAAGTGGACTTTTGGAATAACTTGTTAGTGTCTTTTTCAAAGATGATACGTATTTTCTTGACACAATTACTTTCTCTTCATTCGAGAGAATTGCTTCAAGATTACCATTAGGTTTAACCGAAAATTTATTTAAAAAATGAATATTGATCATGATCGTTTTTGAGATTCTGATGAAGTTATTCGGAAGATCATGCTCCAATTTATATAAAGGGCTTTTTGTTTCATAAATAATATCATTTGTGTAAATGAATATTTTTCGTTCAAGATATTCTAAATAAAATATATTGGAATAAGGAATTTTTTCTTGTTCGTTTTTTGATGTAGACTTTGCTAGTAAATAGTTGTCAGAGCTTTTTTCAAGAGTTGATACGATATCTTGAATGAAAGACGTTACTTTGTGAATGTTAAATGTACATGATTCTTCTTTAAGTTTTTCAATAATTTTAATGTTAACTTTCATTTAAGACATATATTCCTTTCATAGTTAAGTCTTAGTAATTTAAAGTGAATATAAAGAGTATATCAAAAGTTACGTTGATTTTTTTAATTTTAGGATAGTTTTTACCTAGATAATGTTACAAAAGAATAATAGATTTATGAAAAAAGCTATTTTCTAAGTAGAGAAATCTATCCATGGAAATAGCTTTTAAAATGTAAAAATTTGTTTGAAAAATTCAGTCTTGTATCATTTTTAAAACCTACAATGAAGTCAAAGGAGAGGAGTGTTGTAGATGAAAGTGAAAAAAATAAGTCTTGTTGTGGTTCTCATATTGGCAGGTTTTATAACAAATGACGTAGTCGTTCATGCAGATGATCACGAAGAGCATGAAGATAAAAAACATGAAAAGTATAAAGACTATAAGGATTATAAAGACGACGATGACGAGTACGAGAACGATGAGAAATATTACAATGACGATGAAAAAGAAGGTGAAACTTACTACTTTCAAGACGCTGTAAGTGCAAAAGGTACATGGAATATTTGGACACGAACAGTTGCTACAGATAAAGAAGTATTACCTTTCACAAGCTCTCAAAAGGTTACGTTTAAGGTAGAAGGTACAAATAAGGAGCTGAGCTTTTTTGTTATACCAAAAGACGGGGAATTTTTTGTGCCAGGAAAAGCAGTAGCAGAGGTTCTAGGAGCAAAAGCAACCTTTTACAAAGCAAGTAAAATTTTAGAGATCCAAAATGAAGCAAATGAATTAATTTACCGAGCTGGAACGAACGTTGTTTATGATAACAATGTGAAAACACCATCTCCTGCGCAAGTATTTTACATGAATGAAGAATTGTATGTACCTATTAGTACAATAACGAATGGCTTAGGCTATATAGCAGAGTGGCAAGAAAATAATCAAACATTTGTCTGCCAGCCAATTACGAATTAGGGGGGAAGCACTATGAAAGATCCGAAAAAGGCAAAATGGGTATTAGGTGCGTCAGGGATACTTTTATCTGCAGCGATACTAACCCAAATCAACAGTCCAACAGAAGCCGAAACTACACGCACAAATACTATTCAGGAAGTAGATCAGGACAATATGACGAATAAAGAAAAAGAACTAGTACAGCTAGATTGGACGAACTTTGAAATGACAAGTCAACCTGCTGTCAAAAGTGAGCGCAAAACGAAAAGAACTTAATGGAGTTGGTCGTGTGGATACACTAACTTTGCAAATAATGAATACTGAATTTTATATAGCTATGCCAAAAGGTCTTCATTTCGTATGGAAAGAAAAAGCCGAGAAATGGCTTCAATACGTAGCACAAGAATGGTCAAGATTTCAATCAAATAATGAATTATCACAACTAAATGATTTAGCAATTGGAGAAACGCTACGCATTAGTTCATTACTATATGATTGTTTAATGCAAGCGGATCAATATTATCAACTTTCTAATGGTTTATTTTCACCATATCTTAAACGCCAATTAGAACAGCATGGCTACAATCAATCTTTTCCATTTGATGCAGCTAAAAGTAAGGCATTTCAAAACAAACCTCTGATTGCAGATCAACCATTTCAATTTCTAGGCGATGAGCAAGTAATGAAAGTAGCGCAGCAGGAAATTGATTTAGGTGGATTTGCCAAAGGCTATGCCATCGAAAAATTGGCGAATTGGCTTGAAGAAGAAGTATCTCCTGATTTCGGACTAATTGACGGGGGAGGGGATATGAAAATGTGGTCTTCCGGGGAAAAGACTTGGACAATCGGTGTTGCAGATGCCTGGGATATCGACAAGGAAATTAGCTCGATAAAGATGAAAACCGGTGCCATCGCTACATCTAATCGAGTTTATCGAAGCTGGATGCAAGGAACGATGAAGAAACATCATTTATTAAACGGACAAACAGGTGAAATTGCCAATACTGAAGTATTACAAGCTTCAGTCGTAACGTCCTCTTTATGTGATGCAGAGGTTGGTGCAAAACTATGCTTTCTTATGGATGAAGGAGAATTGCAGCAATGGTTCGAAAATAATTGTCAACAAAGTGCCCGCTTCATTGTTAAAGAAGGGCAAGCAGCAAATTGGATGATGACGGGGGTGAAATAAATGATCATTAGTACGTGGGAATGGATTCGATTATTAGGGCTTTTAGCGTATTTTTACTTTACTATTTCGATTATATTTGGTTTGTTGAGAAAGTCATCATTTGTCAAATCCCATAAAAATTTAATTTATCATATACATCAAAATGCGGGATGGCTAGGATTAATCACCGTAATCGCGCATATGTTAGTGCTTTTAATCGATCATTATGAGCCTTATAGCATAGTAGAGATTTTAATTCCTTTCACAGCAAAATATCAGTCTCTACCATCGGCACTTGGAACAATAGCTTTTTATTTATTTTTAATGGTTATCATGACATCGGATTTATGGATTCGAACAATGAATCGCAACTTATGGAAAAAACTTCACTTTCTTGTATTACCAGCATGGGTAATATCACTTGCTCATGGAGTGCTAATTGGAACGGATACAGAAAATACGTTGATTATGAGGTTTTATGTAGTTTCTGGAGGGATTACAATGATAGTACTGGTAGCGAGAACAATAAGCCAGTTCGTGAACAAGGTAAATATTGCAACGTCACAAAATAATTAAAAGGAATCGGGGCTGTTTTAAAAAGCCCCGATTCCTTTATGTTGACCAATATTTAAATAGGGAATTCAATATGAAAAGTAGTGCCTTTACCTACTTTACTTGTCACATGAATTTTTCCCTCATGCTGCTCCACTATTGCTTTTGCTATGGCAAGACCTAAACCAGTGCCATTTCGTTGACGAGCAGCATCACTTCGGTAGAATCGTTCAAACACTAAAGGCAATTCTTGTTCAGTCATCCCTACTCCACTATCAGCAACAGTAATTTTTACAGAGTCCTGATTTTTTAAAAGTGTCAGTGTTATTGCTCCGCTATTTGTATATCTTATTGCATTGTCTAATAGAATATAAAGCAGCTCTTGTATTTTTGAAGCATCACCAAGCAACTCGATGTTTTCTTGGATTTCAGTAGAAAACTGTATGTCAGGAGGCATAATCCGTTGAAATTTCGTGCTCACTTTTTGGAGTAAAGTTGATAACGGTAAGATTTCTTTTTGAATGGAAACCTGTTGCTGATCATGTCTTGCTAAGAACAGTAGTTTTTCTATGAGCTCTTTCATTATTTCAGCCTCATCTTTTAAATCCGCAATCAATTCTTTTCCAAAAGGGCTTAATTGCTTTGCTTCCTCTACCTCTAAAATTTCAAGTGAACTATAAAAAATACTTAATGGTGTTCGTAATTCATGAGATGCATCGGATACGAATTTTTTTTGTTTATCGAACGACCATTGAATCGGGATCATCGCTTTACCCGCCATATAATAAGCCAGTAGACCGATTAAGACCGTTGAAATACAAGTTAATAATATTAGTAAATACTTTGTCATTTGGAAAAAGTGATGTTGTGACGTCACAGATTTACCAACGAAAATATAGCCTGTTACTGTATCATCGTTGTAAATTGGCTTTTTCAGAAGTAGAAAGTGCTCTTCTTGCCATTCATAATGCTGTACGAGTTCCTCATTTGGATTCCTATTGCCAAACGCTTTTTCAATCTGATTCTTCAGTCCCTTGTAAGATTCGTCACCATGGACAAACTTATGATCCTTTGTATAAATATAGTAAAAAAAACTACGATTTGGGTCATAATTTAAAGTTTTAGTGTTAGCAAGAGCATGTTCAAAGAAATCATGCTCTTGCCTACCATAAAAGTCTTCTAATTCGGTTATTTGTTGATTTTCCATTAATTTCACGAGGGAAAAGTATAGAACAATAACGAATAGTGAAAATAACAAAAAGTAAAGCGTTGCATACAAAAAGGATAATTTTTTTTTCGTTTTCTGAAACATTAGTCTTCCCTCAGTTTATAGCCAATCCCTCTAACATTTTGAATACGTGATTTGGATTGACCATCATCAATTTTTTTTCGAACAAGCTTGACTAAAGCATCTAAAGAATTATTCGAAACATCGTAATCGTAGCCCCAAATATAAATACAAATTTGTTCTCTAGTTAGTACACGACCTTTATTGATAAATAAATACTCCAAAAGTAAAAATTCATTTTTAGTTAGATCAATACTTTCATTATTGTACAAAAACACACGGGAATCTACATTCAGCTGTAATTGATCTATCCGGATGACCTGTTCTATCACTTTATCTTTTCTTCGTAGACATGCTCGAACTCTTGCTAACAGTTCCTCTATTTTAAATGGCTTTACTATGTAATCATCTGCGCCACTATCAAGTCCTTTTATGATGTCCTCTGTGTCGTCCTTCGCTGTTAGCATTAAAATACTACCATTGAATCCAGTGTTTCGTAGCTGCTGGCACACTTGAATCCCACTACGATGCGGCATCATCCAATCTAACATAACAAGATCGTATTGCTCTGTAAGCGTGTGGTCTAGCGCTTCCTGCCCATTTTCCGCTTCTGTCACATGGTGAAATTCTTTTTTTAAAATATGAACGATATTTCTCCTTAATCGTGCATCATCTTCTGCTAGTAATATTTTCAAGGCAGCTTCCTCCTATTACCTATATTCAACTAAGTATACGCATAAAAAATGAAAAGAAACTGAAAAAGTTTTGTTTCACCATCTCAAATTTAAAATTATGTATTTCATACTTCGATAAGAGTTGAAGTTTTTCCTATCTATAATGTTTTTAGACATAGAAATAGGGGGACAACAATGAATATTTATAAATTTATAGCTTTATTAGTTTTAACGACATTTTTAATGGGATCTTCATTTGCTATTGTTAAGCTCGGATTGCCTTATTCATCTCCACTGTTATTGGCTGCACTCCGCTTTATACTAGCAGGGATGATGATGGCTGTCATCGTGATTGCTTTAAAAAGACCTCATCCGACCTCGAAAGAAGGCTGGATTAAAATTTTAACGATAGGGGCGTTTCAAACTGCTGGTGTAATGGGTTGTATTTTTTTAAGCTTACGGACAATTACAGCAAGTGAATCCTCTATTCTAACATTTACGAATCCATTGCTTGTAGTCATATTTGCTACAATATTTACGAAGGTGCGTTACCGATTGTATCAATGGTGTGGTGTTTTGTTGGGGGTAATTGGTGTTATGATTACAATGGGTGCACAAGTTGAAATTGAAATTGGAATTATTTTTGGCATTCTGTCGGCTGTTTTCTGGGCCATTGCGACACTGCTAGCAAAAAAATGGGGCGTGTTATTTGATACATGGGTGCTATCAGCCTATCAAATGCTTTTTGGTGGTATATTACTTTTACTGACTAGTTTTGTGTTAGAACAACCATTTTTTATTGTGAATGTTCATTCTTTATTCATTTTATTATGACTCAGCATTTTCTCGTCAATTGTTCAATTTGCAGGTTGGTATTATCTTTTACAAAATAGTGACCCTGGAAAAACGAGTGCTTTTTTGTTTTTAGCTCCTTTTTTTGGTGTGTTAACAGGATGGGTACTATTAGATGAACCATTAAAACTATCATTAGTTGTCGGAGGGCTATTTATTATTGCTGGTATTTATTTAGTGAACCGTAACTTCTCATAAAAATATCCGTGGAGAGACTTTGAATGATAGTATTTGAGCAAAGTCTACCTACGAAAGAAGTTAGATCATTTACACTTCAAATTTAAAAACTTCTTTAAAGCCGGCTCGTCCTTTTTCAGTCACTTTAATGGCACGAATTGATGGAACACGAGTCACCCATCCCAAACTTAAAAAATGTGTCAGCATTCCTTGACCAAGCGCGCCCGCTAGATGATAACGTCGCTCGCTCCAATCCAAACATGCATGAGAAAATGATCGGCGCTTTCTTTTTAAATCATCTAAATCAAGACCGAAATCCGTAAAAAATTGTGCGCCTTCAGCTGTTATGAGAAACTGTTTTTCTTCAAGTGTTAGAAAACCTGCATTAAGCAATGATTCTGTTAATTGAACGCCTAGCTTACCAGCTAAATGGTCATAGCAAGTTCTTGCATCCTGTAATAATTTCATTTGGCTCGATTGTTTTAAAGAACGTACTTCAGGTGGTGGAGAAATCGCTAAGAATGATTCTAGTAATTGTGCAATTTCTTCACCTGCTAACTGAAAATATCGATGACGGCCTTGTTTCTCTACTTTAACAAGTTTACCTTCTACTAACTTAGCGAGATGAAAACTAGCAGTCTGAGGTTTAATAGCCACCATATAAGCCAATTCACTGGCAGTATGAAAACGACCATCCATCATACTAGCAAGCATCGTAGCTCTTGAAGTTTCTCCAAGAAGCGAAGCAATTTCAGCCATGTTTGGATTAATACCCATTTGTCACATTCCTTTCTGCAATCCATATTTCGATTTCGGTAGAAGTATTTCTTGTTTACAATAATACATAAAAAGGTGGGAGTAAATAGTTATGAAAACATATTATGCCGTAATTTTCACATCAGAAAGAACAGACGAGGATGGAGAAGGCTATGCTAAGATGGCAGAAGTAATGGATGAACTAGCACAAAAGCAGCCAGGTTTTATCCGTGTAGAAAGTGCTAGAAATTCTGAAGGTAAGGGAATTACTGTATCCTATTGGGAATCACTAAACGCTATTCAGGCATGGAAAGAAAATTCAAAACATCTAGTTGCACAGAAATTTGGAAAAGAAAAATGGTACATGCAATATAATGTGGAGATTTGTAAAGTCATAAAAGATTATTCTTTTATCAGGTGTGTTGATTAACCATTTTTATACATCCAAAGAGGCTGATTTCCGCTACGGGCTACTCGCTTTCCT
>NZ_LITM01000006.1:376295-387555 GCF_001275675.1 Lysinibacillus sp. FJAT-14745
CTTTCCCGCGGGAGTCGAGTAGCCCTACGCTACAATCAGTTAAAATGGAAATATATTGGCAAAGCGGTAACGAAAAAGTCCTTTTATCGCTCAATAATAAACTTATTTTTTCATAATCAACACGCCTGTTCTTTTATAATGTAATTAAATCGAGGCATTGGAATCGCCCAGTTCAGTGAAAATTAAAGAGCGTAGAATTATTTATCCCCTCCAAGTAAAAGTGTTTTAGATCGTTATATTTACAATCTGGGCATGTCCAATATTTAATGACAATATAATAGTACAGTTGCCTACATTAATTGGTAGTACATTTGCAAAGTAGGAAAACTATAACTTACTACTCGGTGAGAAAGGATAGGATGGAATGAATATTGGGAATAGCGTAGCGCTTATTGTAAGTCTGATTTTTTCAAGCATTTTGGTTCGTACCATATATCGCGTTTTTGTGAAAAAGAAAGTACCTACTATGAGCTATACACCATATGATGACGCCATGAATGGAGGAGGGAAACCTGGCAATTGAACATTTAAGTGAGGTGAGTGGTACCATTCTCAAAAAGTACGGTAATTTTAACAGGTGCCGGCTTCATTTATATTAGTAAATACTAGTATTTACTGAAAAAAATCCAATCGTTTTGATTAATCTTTTTTCAAAACAATTGGATTATTTTAATGTAAAATCAATTTTTTTAAGTGATAAAGTTCAGGCTGCCTTTTTTGCCGGGTATCCGATGAGGATAGCGATAATTCCACAGATTCCTATAAGGACTGGATAGAAAGAGTATTGCAGCATGCTCACAGGTGATATTCCGGCTACGCTTGCGGCTGCCAGGAATTGGGCTCCGTACGGCAGAAGGCCTTGGATCGTACAGGAGAAAATATCTAATATACTTGCGGACTTTCTCGGCTCAATCTCATACTGTTCAGCAATATTTTTTGCAAGCGGACCAGCAATTAAAATAGCGATCGTATTATTGGCCGTAGATAAATTAGTTAAGCCCACTAGGCCAGCAATTCCAAATTCAGCACCTTTTTTCGATTTAATTCTTCGTGTCGCAAGGTGGAGCAGAAAGTCAATTCCTCCGTTAAACTTAATAACCTCCACCATGCCAGCTATTAATATCGCAAGAAATGCCATTTCATACATGCCGGCCATTCCTTCGCCAATCTTTTGGAAAAGGCTCATTAAATGATAGCTGCCATCCGCTAAGCCAACAGCACCGGCGAGAACAATCCCAAACGCCAGAACTAGGAAAACGTTCATTCCAACTAACGCTAAAATAATAACTAAAACATAGGGAACAATTTTTACCCAGCTATAGCTTAAATGCTCCACTTGTGCCGTTTCACCCATTGTAATAACCCCTAAAATAATGCTCGTTACAATAGCTGCCGGTAACACAATCCAAAAATTCACCTTAAATTTATCTTTCATTTGTGCGCCTTGTGAACGAACGGCAGTAATTGTTGTATCCGAAATAAAGGATAAATTATCGCCAAACATCGATCCGCCAACAATCGCTGCCATTACTAAAGCCATGGAAAGTTCGATATGCTCGCTTATCCCAACTCCAATTGGCGCCAGTGCAACAATCGTTCCTACCGATGTACCCATTGACAGGGAGATAAAGCAGGCAATGATGAACAAGCCTACGACAAGCAAGTTTGACGGGACGACCGATAAAGCAAAGTTAACAGTGGAGTCCACTGCCCCCATGCCTTTTGCCACCGATGAAAAGGCCCCAGCCAAGAGGAAAATAACAACCATTAGCATGACATTTAAATTTCCTGCGCCTTGGCAAAAAATATCAACCTTTCGCGAAAACGATTCTTTTCGATTCATCGCCAGAGCCACAGCGCCTGAAATGGCAATGGCTACAATGACAGGAAAGGCATAAAAATCACCTGTAATAACCCCTGAACCAATAAATAAAATCAAAAAAACAACAAATGGGATGAGCGCCCATGGATTCTCTTTTTTCATTGTTTACCCCCAACAAATAAAATTGGACACGTCTGTTGTCCATTCTTCTTTACGAAAAAAAGCCTCTTCTTGTTATGACAAGAAGAGGCCTTATATCTATAAAACACTCCTCTTATCTATCAAGCCTTTGCCTGCTGGATTTGGCACAGTAACTTAATCATAAGTTCCGCTGCCGAGATATCATCGGGCCAGTCCCTCCATCTCTCTTGATAAGAAGCAAATATATTATTTTTTTTCACAATAATAAATATTAAAATAAAAAATCGATATTTGCAACATATTTTTAATCAAACTTTATTTCAAAGCTATATTCTGAAAAAAATATTGAGGAAATTTGAACAAGTAACAGAGGTCAGAGGGGAGGAAACTGCGATTTTTTGAAATAAAAGAAGTGTTGAAACAATGGCTACTTTTAAAAGGAGGCGCCCTTGAGACATCGAGGGGCGCCTAAAACATTTGTGGTAAAAATTCCGTCATAAAGCGTTGATTTTTACGTAGCCATATTTTTAAAATCATACGATGTGTTAGAAGTCGTTGCCTTTTATGTGGTCTAGCTTTTGCCTCTACTAAACTCTGTAGTAGAGTACATGTTTCTGTTGCAAATGCTTGAGGATCGACGAGGACATCAAGTTTATAATCAATTAACTGTGCAGCCTGTACCTTTGCAAGTAATTGTGCAAAGCGGGTATTCATTTCTGGAAAGTTTTCTTCTAGTTCTAGGTCGATTAAAGTATAAAGTGTTTGTTCAATTTCAGCTTCGAGCGCTTCTAATTGTTCAATTGTTGGCAGTGTCAAAACATCACCTCTAGTTTCTCATAAATCTGCTACACAAGGAAAAAGCCAAGTGCCGCGAAAAGTAAACCGAATAAAACTGTAGTGCCTATATAAACAATCGCTTGTCTCCATTTTTTCTGCTCCAAGAGCTGCAAACATTCAAAACCAAATGTTGAAAAAGTCGTATAAGCTCCTAAAAAACCAATTCCTATAAAATGCCAAATCCAATCACTTGGATGTAATGCAAATAGAAAGCCAAGCGCAAAAGAACCCGTTATATTAATAAAAAATGTTGCCCATGGGTATGTATGAACAATCAATTTTCCTAGATAAAATCGCGTTAATGCACCCAAAAATCCACCGATACCAATAACTATCATACGATACGCCCCTTTGCTAGCTTAAATCCTAGCCATGCACAAGCTAAACCGCCAAAAACACTCATTAAAATATAAAGAACGGCTTGTAACCACTTACTATCCTGCAAAAGTAATAGCGTTTCTAAAGAAAAAGTAGAAAAGGTCGTAAAGGCACCGAAAAAGCCAGTCCCAACTCCTAAAATAATAGGCGTACGCTTTGTAAACGTAGTAAATAGCCATGCTAAACAAAAGCAACCAATTAAGTTCATGCAAAGTGTTGCAAATGGAAAACCACCATTATTTGAAAGTGCTAGACCGAGGCTATATCGACAAATGGCACCCAAAAATCCGCCAATCCCAACAGCTAAAAATGATTTCAACGTAAAGGCTCCTTACTAAAATGTCTATATTGAAAAGTGTATCATGAGAAACCCATTTTAGATATATTTCTATAGTTATATGGATGCAAATATATCAAAGAGAGCTCATATGGACAATAACATGTTTTTTTTCGTTCGATCTTATACCGTTGACTAGCTTTTTGCCAAAATACTTCGTAGTTAATGTCCCTATATCATCTCTTAGTATGTATATAACTAACAAGGAGCATAATTATTATCTCAGTAGTTCTGAACGAGGAACTCTTTAGTATTTAAACACTGAAAATCCGATAACGGTTAATCCGTTGACGGAAAACCCGCTAACGGAAAAAACGTCAATACTAATTAATAATTAATTACTAAATAATTAATTACTAAATAATAAATTACTAAATAATAACTATTATTATAATAGACCCGATGCCTTGAAAAACACACTGTAAAATTTAAAACAGTAAACGATGTTTCAGTTTGCGTTCGTGTCGCTTATATTCAACTTGCACCGATGAATGTTGAAGTGAGCAAAGATGGACGGCATTTTCACACCCTTAATGGAAAACAGGAGACAGTCAAGAGGATGGAAATCTAGCAGGGGTTAGCTATTCTTTGATTTTATTGGAAAGGTGGGTGATAAATTAAAAAAGTTAGGCGATAAATTTAAAAATTAGGGCGATAAACCTTGGAATTATTCCGATAAATTGATTTAGACCCTATCGAGCTAGGTTTGTTCGATAGGGTCTTCCAGAACTTTTCAGCGGGTGTCCGGACTTCCACTGAAATAGAGGAACCTATAATTGAACTTTAACATTGTCAATGACAGTATCAAAGTCCTTATTGGCATCGACACTTTCCGTTATTGTAAAAATATAACCATCTGGATCTTTTAAAGTTAATTCTTTTGCATTCCATGGTTGAATTGTTGGTTGTTGAATAATATTCGTTTTATTTTCCAGTGCGGCTTGATAAATACTATGAATATTACTAGAGAATAAATTAATAATGACTGAGTCAGAGGCGTTGACTTCTGCAGCCTTTATTAACATTAAATCTTGGTACTTTGCGCCTCTTAAATGTGTCATTGATGTTGTTTCGTTACCATCTTGAAAATCAAATACTGAAGTGAAATTTAGTACGTTAATATACCATTCCTTTGACTTTTCAATATCTCTTACTTTTAGCTTTACGAATAAGGGCATTTGATAAAATTCATTCATGCTTGCTTCCTCCTTTAGGTTCATTCAAACTAACCATAAAGGTTTACGTCGCGTTAAAGTCAATATAAAAAAATATAGTATTTAATGCTAAATTTATGTTCCTCGAATGATTTACTCCTGGATATTAAATTTAGCAATTCACTGCTTTAAAGCGCTAATTATTTCCTGAAAAACGTAAAAAATAACAGTGAGTTAGTTGACAAATATTTCTAAAGTGTGATAATCTTCAAGAACACTATAACAAACTTAAGTAAAGGAGGACATGACGATGTTAATTTTATCAGTATCATATCAAAGCACAACTGCATACATTGTCCATGTCTTCTAATATTTTTATTTTACATTGCAATAAAAGGCATGGGTTACACCTTACCTTTTATGAAGAGACACATGCTCTTTTTTTGGGGTATGTGTCTTTTTTGTTGCAAAAAAGGGTTGTAGTGATAACAAAAAAGGGAGTGCATGTGTATGCGAAACAAAGTACAAAAAATGATTTTCATCAAGAAATTTATGGATAGTGGGTAGCACAGTTTTAACAGCACTAGAGAAAGAAGGTTATAATGTATGTTTGATGTTTTAAGTAAATTAAGCTGGTTTTTTAAGAAATACTGGAAGCAATATACTATAGCCGTTTTGCTATTAATGATAGCAAGTGGCTTAGAAGTTGTTCCACCGTATTTACTAGGGTCAATTATTGATATATTGACTGCTGGAGAAATGACATCAGCTCTTTTGACGAAGTATATTTTGATTTTCGTGTGTATCATGATTGGGGGATATGTCCTTAATTTTGTGTGGCAATTCAGATTATTTGAAGGGGCTATTAACCTAGAGAAAATTTTACGTCGAAACCTTATGCAGCATTTTTTACGCATGACACCAACGTTTTATGAGAAAAATCGTACCGGAGATTTAATGGCCCGTGCGACGAATGATTTAAACGCAGTGTCGTTGACGGCTGGCTTCGGGATTATGACACTGATTGATTCCACAATCTACATGGGCTTTATTATTTTTGCCATGGGTTTTATGATTTCGTGGAAGCTTACTTTTTTTGCAATGCTGCCAGTGCCGATCATGGCCATCCTTATTCAATATTTAGGGAAAATTGTGCATGAACGCTATATGAAGGCGCAAGATGTTTTTGGAGAGCTGAATGATAGTGTTCTAGAGTCGGTAGCAGGTGTGCGAGTTGTACGGGCATACGTACAAGAAAAAAAGGACGAAGCAAATTTTGCGGAGATGAGCGAGATTGTGTATGAAAAAAATATGCATACCGCAAAAATTAACGCCTTATTTGGACCGATTACCAAGGTCGGTACTGGGATTAGTTATGTTGTAGCGCTTGGCTATGGTGCTCATCTAGTAGCGGCTGATGCTATGACAGTTGGGCAGCTTGTAACGTTCAATGTTTACTTGGGGCTAGCAGTTTGGCCAATATTTGCAATTGGGGAACTTATCAATGTGATGCAGCAAGGTAACGCTTCTCTTGATCGTGTACAGGAAACGCTAAACTATGAGGCGGATGTTCGGAATATTGTGAATCCACAAACGATTATGACGCCAAATGCGATTGGCTTTGATGATTTAACATTCCAATATCCGATGAGTCAGGTGAAAAACCTCCAGGAAATTTCGTTGTCGTTGAAAAAGGGGCAAACACTTGGGATTGTGGGTAAAACAGGTGCGGGTAAAACGACCTTCTTGCGACAATTATTACGTGAGTATCCAATTGGCGAGGGTCAGCTATCGATTGATGGAGTCGATATTACTGCACAAACGAAGGAACAGCTACTCGACTGGATTGGTTATGTTCCACAGGATCATGTTCTATTCTCACGTACTATTCGTGAAAATATTTTATTTGGGAAAGAAGATGCTACACAGGCTGAATTGCAGCAGGCGGTTCGTGCAGCATACTTTGAAAAGGATTTAAACAATTTACCAATGGGCCTTGAGACACTTGTTGGTGAAAAAGGTGTATCTCTATCAGGTGGTCAAAAGCAACGTGTTTCAATTGCGCGTGCGCTTATTAAAGACCCTGAAATTTTAATGCTTGATGACTCGCTTTCTGCTGTAGACGCCAAAACAGAGGCAAGAATTATTGAAAATATACAGCGAGAACGACAAGATAAAACGACGATTATTACGACGCATCGTTTATCAGGAATTCAGCACGCCGATTTAATTATCGTGCTAGATGAAGGCCAAATTGTAGAGCAGGGAACACATGAGCAGCTACTTGCACAACAAGGATGGTATAAAGAGCAATTTGACCGTCAGCAGCTAGAAGGAGGTGCCTCATGAGTACGAGTCAACGTTTAACACGCTATGCAATGTATTTTAAAAAACCGATACTACTTGGACTGTTTTTCTTAACAATCGCCGTCTTTACGGAGCTTGTTGGGCCATTTATTGCGAAGCATATTATTGATAATTACATGACAGTTGGTCGCATTGAATTAAAACCAATTACTTGGCTGTTACTTGTCTATTTACTTTTAGCAATAGCTACAGCTGTTTTACGCTATTTTATGTATATTTATTTACAAATGGGTGCCAACCGTGTTGTACAAAAATTACGTAAAGATGTATTTGAGCATATTCAAACATTGCCAATTCAATACTTTGATAATTTACCAGCGGGGAAAATTGTAGCCCGTGTAACGAATGATACCGAGGCTGTTCGTAATTTATATGTTCAAGTACTTTCAAACTTCGTTACGAGTTTAATTTCTATTGTGGGTGTGTATATCGCACTCTTCATTTTAAATTGGAAAATGGCATTCTTAGCATTGGCTATGGTACCAGTCGTTTATTTATGGATGATTTTATACCGTAAAGTTGCTTCGAAATATAATGATGTGATCAGAACGAAAATTGCCGATATTAACGCAATGATTAATGAATCGATTCAAGGGATGACGATTATTCAAGCATTCCGTCGTGAGCAGCAAATGACGAAGGAATTTGATGACATGAATAATGAGCATTATGCATATGAACGTAAGCTGCTTTTCCTTGATTCTGCAACTTCCTTCAACCTTGTTAATACATTAAGACTTCTTATGTTTACCATCTTTATTTTTTACTTTGGTACACAGTCATTTACAGCAACGGAAGTTATTTCTGCGGGGACATTATATGCCTTTGTCGATTACTTAACGAGATTATTTAATCCGATCACGAATATCGTCAATCAATTTTCTCAGCTTGAGCGCTCACTTGTTGCAGGAAAGCGTGTTTTTGAGGTGTTAGATATTAACGGGGAACCAGTATCTGAAAAAAGTTTACCTCGTTATAAAGGAAATGTGGTGTTCGAAGATGTTTCCTTTGCTTATAAAAATGATGAGTACGTATTGAAAAACCTTTCATTTGAAGCACACCAAGGTGAAACAATTGCTTTAGTAGGCCATACAGGATCTGGGAAAAGTTCTATTATGAACTTATTGTTCCGTTTCTATGACCCATCTAAAGGGAAAATAACGATTGATGGAATTGATATCACTTCGGTTCCTCGTCAAACAATGCGTGAACATATGGGTATTGTTCTACAGGATCCATACTTATTTACAGGTACTATTGCTTCAAACGTCAGCCTGAATAATCCTACAATTTCACGTGAAAAAATAGAAACTTCATTAAAGGCTGTTGGTGGGGAACGTGTTTTAGCGAACTTGCCAAATGGCTATGATGAGCCTGTTATTGAGAAGGGGAGCACATTGTCGTCTGGACAGCGCCAGTTAATTTCCTTTGCGCGTGCGCTTGCCTTTGACCCTGCTATTTTAATTTTAGATGAGGCTACTTCTAATATAGATACGGAAACAGAGGAGATTATTCAGCATGCGATGGATGTGCTGAAAAAAGGACGTACAACATTCATTATCGCTCACCGACTTTCTACTATTAAAAATGCAGATCGTATTCTTGTCTTAGATCGAGGTAAGATTGTTGAGCGTGGCACACATGATGAGCTATTAGCACAGGGCGGCATTTACGAAAAAATGTATCAAATGCAGGCGAATTCATTGCAATAATTTATATGGAAAATGGTATAAATGAAGCCCCACTTTATGAAAAAAGTGGGGCTTTCTATTTAAGATTTTACATTTTTAAAGACATTGACAACAAAGAACAGCACTGAAATTGCCACTGCGATACCACCACCAGATACAAAGAGCTCAAATAACCAGCGTGGTACATCCATATAAACCATCATCATACCGACTAAGAGGAACGGCAATCCGATATTGTAAAACCAAAATTGTGCTTTGGCCAGTCCTGTCTCGGCTGCATCTTTATATATGGAATAAATTAAACCGATAAAACCAGTTGTTAGCCAACCCATCACACCGATGTGTGCATGTGTCGCCTTCCATTCGAGCTGAATTGTATAATGCATAAACAGTCCAAAGGCCAAAACAATCACTAAATATAAGACTGAAATCTTTATCCATTTAGCACCCATTTATAAACAACTCCTTTCCCGAAATGATTTAGCTAGCTATTACAGTTTATTCCTGTCGAATTAAAAAGATGACACATTAATCTTTGTAACATAAAAAAGTGTTTTATTGTAAAATGCTAATTTTTTCCGTAGAATAAAATCATAAAAAGTAGAAATTTGCCAACTGGAGGATTTATGAAAAAGAAAGTTATTTTTTTATTAATGATTTTAATGGTCTGTTACTCGACCATCATCTTTGGTGAGAAGGCAGGTGCTAGTGAGCAAACGATGACAACAAAAGTGAATAGCGTTATTGCGAAAAATTGGAAGAACAACGAGTACAGCATTACCGTACGAGATATAGATACAGGGAATGTGCTTTACAATAATAATGGTGACAAAATGATACGCCCTGCTTCTACACATAAGCTTTTAGTTAGTGCAGCTGCATTGGATTTATTAGGACCTGATTATCGCTTTGCTACGAAGACATATGTCGATGGATCAATTGAAGATGGTGTACTTTACGGTAATATCTATTTACAGGGCGGGGGAGATCCAACGCTTTTACCTAGTCATTTAGAATCATTCGCCAATGGATTGAAAAAAATGGGTATCTCGAAAATTACGGGTTCCTTAATCGGGGATGATACTTGGTTTGATGCAGATCGTTTACCGAAGGGAATTGTACCTCAAGAAGAGGATCAACCTTATGCTTCACGTATTTCAGCGTTAACGATTTCGCCAAATGATCAATATGATATTTCTACTGTGCAAGTGAAAGTGACAGGTTCAAAGGTTGGCACTACGGCTAATGTTCAGCTTGCTCCGTTTGCAAGTACAATTCCCGTTGTTAATAAAACAAAAGTTGTTAAAAAGGGCGAGAAAAGTACTGTAAAAATTACAAGAGAATATGGTACAGATCGAATCATTGTCACTGGTAACTTACCAGTAGGTTCACAGAAAAATACATATGTAACTGTTTTTAATCCAACTCAGTATACACTCGATGTATTCCGTGAAAAATTAGTAGCAAAAGGTATCCAATCAATGCCTCTTGAGACTGGGAAAGTACCTGGAAATGCACAGCAAGTAGGTATTTCGTATTCAAAGCCATTAACTGATATTAACTTTAAATATTTAAAGTTAAGCCTTAATGGCATGGGAGACATGTTGACAAAACAACTAGGGCGAGAGCTACTCGGGGAAGGAAGCTGGCCGGCTGGCATCCAAGCCATTCGAACATACGGTAATGATATTGGGCTTACTATGGATCAGTGGTATTTTGAAGATGGTTCAGGTTTAAGTCATCAAAATCGAGTTAATAGTATGCAAGAAAGTCTATTATTATATAAAGTTCGAAGTAAATCCTGGTATAACTCATATTTAAATGCATTACCGTTAGCAGGTGGAAAGGGCAGCCTTGTTGGTGCGACTTTAGAAAATCGGATGAAGGGCTATAGTGTATCTGCTAAAACAGGCTATATTTCTGGAACATATGCTTTAAGTGGTTATGTAAAAGGAAAAAGTGGCAAGTGGTATATCTTTAGTATTTTGACACAGGCCAATAAAACTTCAGCTATCCCAACTATTGATGAAATTGTCAAACAGATTGCTAATGAAATGTAAGGAAATTGAACAATTTAGTTCAATTGGTTTAATGTTAAAGTAAATTATTATTCCGCTTGCTCATGCACCAGGTGTACAAGCATGGGCAAAAAAGCAATACATTGTGAAACACTATAAAAGTCTAATAGTAAGCTGAACTAATATAAACGATTAGTTCAGCTTTTTTGCTCATCACTATAACGTGGGGGGATTCGTAAATTTCAGCAAGTATTGATGGTGGAAATTATCCAATATACAGCGATGAGTATTCAACGATATTTCGATCAATATAACTTTAAACTTTATAATGATTAATCTAAAATGACATTAGCAAAAGGCTCAGGGTACTATATAACGCTGTTGAGCCTTTTACTTATGTCATTTATTAATTTTGCGAGGTTTCTTTTCTAGAATTTCGGGCTCATCACCAAAATCCGGGGATGACAAAATCAATGACCTGTTTCCAAACGTAAACGGAGGAAAAGATGGGCATC
>NZ_LITM01000006.1:388751-431349 GCF_001275675.1 Lysinibacillus sp. FJAT-14745
TTTTCACTTTTTTTCTATACTTTAATGGAAATTTATTGAATTTTTTTATGGTCAACCCCAAGTTATGGTGATGAGCCGAATTTCGTACAAACATAGTGGAATTATGGAAGTCGCTTTTTCATAAATTTAGCTGACACTAATAAATGTGGGATTATTTACATATCAAGGAATACTTTATCGTACATTGAGTAAATACTAGTGTACGTCTTTTTTTCGTCCAATATGCATATAATTAGACATATTAACTTTTTTCCAACTTAAAACGTCAAAAAGAGGGGTAAATTTTGCAAGAGAGGACTTATGTATGGAAAAAAATACGAAACGCTCTAAGGAAAAAAAGAGCAAGAAGAAAATTTGGCTTTGGATAGTAAGTAGCTTATTAACAATTTTTTTAATTTTTATAGGTACTGCTTATTACACTATCCAAAAAACGATGAATAAAATAAATACACCATTACTTGAAACGACAGGTGATGACAATAAAGAACAAAAAGTAGTTACGAAGAAAGACCCGTTTTCTGTGTTAATGCTTGGAGTGGATGAACGTAAAAATGACATTGGGCGTTCAGACACGATGATTGTTATTACGGTGAACCCTGAAAAACACACGATGAAGATGCTCAGTATACCTCGAGATACACGTACAGAAATTATTGGTCATAATTCCGTCGATAAAATCAACCATGCCTATGCATTTGGGGGCGTCCCAATGGCGGTGAACACGGTGAAGCATTTTTTAGATATACCAATTGATTATTATGTGTATGTTAATATGGAGGGATTCCTGCAAATTATCGACACGATTGGTGGGGTAACAATTGATAATGACATGGATTTAACTTATGACTCCTACCATTATCCGAAGGGTGAGATAACTTTAAACGGTGATAAGGCACTGATTTTTTCACGTATTCGCTATGAAGATCCCCGTGGTGATTTTGGTCGTCAAATTCGTCAACGACAAATTATTGAAGCGGTTCTGAAAAAAGCCTCTTCAACACCTTCTATATTATTAAAGGCTACAGATATGCTTGATGTAGTAGGAGATAATGTCCGTATGAATTTTACGATGAAGGACTTAATCCAACTACAAAGTATTTATAAAAAAATGGATGGTAATATTGAGCAGTTGTCGTTTAAAGAGGGAAATGGCAAAAAGATTGACCGAATATGGTATTTCATCCCTGAAGAGACAGAGCTAGAAAAAATCAAATCGGAATTAAAAGCCAGTTTGCAATAAATACTAAAGAGTAACAATTTGAGTGATAGCTGTAAATATTTTGACAATGAAGGGAGGAAGAAAAATGAATGGGAGGACCCAGGTGCTTAGGTATACAGCTCTAAATAATTGCATGCAAAGCTATGTGCCTAAGCGTAAAGTTCAAAAAAAACCAGTCAGTTCAGCTATACGTCATTTACAACTATTTTGCTTAAAAATTTTCATGTAAAACATAAAAAATCATTCAGGTAGGGTGCATGCCTAGTTGAATGATTTTTTTATTTTATTCAACTGTTTGAAATATCAGAAAATTTAGTGTATAATTGCATTAGAAATGGTTGAGGGAGTGATTGTGATGATCATAGGCACATTTTTATTAGCAGTTGCATTACATATCGGTATTGTTTTAGCAGTAGACTTAATGAATGAGCAGCAACACTCTACTACGCAAAGTAACCATTTATAATTTAAAAACAAAAGAATAGAATACATCTAGGCAAAGCTATTAAGTAGCTTTGTCTATTTTTTTGTGGCTCGTCACCTAAAATTGGGGATGGCATTTATCTGCGGATTTTAGCCAGACCGGACCAGTTTTCTTTCGGACCTGAGCGTTTCTTTGGCTAATGGTTTTCACATGGACTCCAGCGTAGCAGATGAGACCTTGGAGCGAAGAGAGTAGGGGAATCGCCTTCGTAACCAACATCCTTTTGGCTCAAGCGCCTCATCCGACGCCCCCAGAAAAGCGCCTAGTCGGAACGGAAATCAACCTGACATTTTGGTGATGAGCTATTTTGGTAAACTTGAAACAATTTATGTGATTAATTCGTCAATATACTGTAGAAAATGTTATACTATAAAAAAACAGTATCGGGGAATGAGCATGCAACAAGAGAGAACAAGTTTCAAAAAAGAATTAATATCCTATCTTAAAATTATTGTGATTACAGCTATTATTGTTTTAGGCTGTAAGCAATTTTTATTTGCACCGATTAAAGTGCAAGGGGCTTCTATGTACCCAACTTATCATGATAAGGATCTTATTATTGTAAGTAAAATGAGTAAAATTGACCGCTTTGATCAAATTGTCTTTCAATCACCAACAGAAGATGAACTATATATTAAACGAGTAATTGGTCTGCCAGGTGATACAGTTGAAATGAAAGATGATGTTTTGTATGTAAATGGCAAAGCTTATAAAGAAGATTATGTGAATCGCCAAACGGATGATCCTAATCAATTACGTATTACAGAAAATTTCACATTAGAGCAATTAGTAAATGAAAAAAAGGTTCCTGAAGGTAAGTATTTTGTACTTGGGGACAACCGTTTAAAAAGTTCTGATAGCCGTCATTATGGCTTAATTTCTAAAGATGCCATCTATGGTGAAGCTAAATTAACAATATATCCGTTTAGTCGTTTCCATATCGGTCCAAAATAAAATAAATTGGGACTTTCAGTAAAAAAAGAGGCACTAGTGTCCTCTTTTTTTACTTTTTTAGTTTGGTGAGAATGCTTTGCAAACTTTATAAGTGGGGTAATAGACACAAACTGTTGAATTTTCAACAGTTTCTTTTATGGGGACTTGCTGTTTGCTCAGACTAGGAGAAATGATTGCTGGTTTATCGATTGAGAGCTCTTCTACTAATGGTTCTACACCATAAAACAACAATAAAAAATAGCATACTAAACCTACTATACGCAAACAATCACCTCGCAATGTTCCTGTTATATTAGTATGTATGGTCAAACTTTAAAAAATATAAGCAAAATCTAAAATTTCTCTCTCTTGAAATGATTTTTTATTAGGTAAGCGTTTGCATTTCAATGATTGAAAGTGCTATAGTGAACCGATTTTATGGATGATAAGGAAGAGAGACTAATAAAAAAATTGTTGTCATGCAAAATTCAATATGCTAATATATCTAACGTAAATATTTAATCTGTATAACCTCAATGATATGGATTGAGGGTCTCTACCAGGAACCATAAAATCCTGACTACAAAAATTTTGCTTCATTTTTGTAGTCAGGATTTTTTTCTTTTAAATCGCCTACAAAAATGCAAGTGTAATAGAAGGGTGATTACTATGAATTGGAGAGTGTATATTCTTGCCGTTACAACCTTTGCGGTAGGATTGGTGGAATTAATTGTAGGTGGTATATTGCCAACAATTGCAGAGGATTTAAATGTGTCTTTAGCAACAGCGGGACAATTAATTACACTATTTGCTCTTGTCTATGCAATATCTGCGCCTGTCCTTTTATCATTAACCGCAAAAGTGGAAAGGAAGCGTCTTTATCTTATTTCTTTATTTATTTTTACTTTAGGTAATCTAATGACGTATTTTAGTACGACGTTCTTGATCGTCATGATTGCTAGAATTTTCACAGCGATGAGTACTGCATTGGTCATCGTTTTATCCTTAACAATTACAACAAAGATTGTTGAACCAAGACATCGTGCAAAAGCTTTAGGGCTTGTGTTCATGGGTGTCAGTTCTGCACTTGTCATCGGTGTCCCAATGGGGATATTTGTGGCAGAAACGTTTGGGTGGCGAGCTGTGTTCCTAGGAATAGCGCTTCTTTCAACTGTATCTATGATTCTTATTGCGTTACTACTTGAAAAAATGCCAGTTGTAGAAGTCGTCCCATTAAAGGCTCAAATAAAATCATTAGCCAATTTAAAAATCTTAAGTGCACAATTAATAACACTATTTATGCTGGCTGGTCATTACATGCTTTACGCATATTTAACACCATTTTTAGTAGAAGCATTTGATATGAGTGCCTCTTGGATTAGTATCTGTTATCTAATCTTCGGCATCGCGTCTGTCAGTGGGAATGCTTTAGGTGGTTGGCTAGGTGACAAAATTGGTACTGGTAAAGCCATTCTATTGATTGTCTCTTCATTCGCCGTTGTATTATTTAGTATTCCTTACACGATTGTTGCTTTACCTCTCTTTTTAGTCGTAACAGTTTTATGGGGTGCACTTAGCTGGGCTCTTACACCGCCATTACAAAATTATTTAATTCAAACTGATCCAAAAACATCTGATATTCAACAAAGCTTAAATACGGCTGCATTACAAATCGGTATATCCATAGGTTCAGCTGTCGGTGGAGCTATGTTTGCTGTTACAGGATCGGTTATGCATTTAGCTAGCTTCGGTGCCATTTTAGTTTTATGTGCTCTAGGCTGTGCTATTTTCTCTCTAAAAAGAGTGCCAGTTTCACATGGGGCTGAACTAGAGCTGAAATCCGCTCACAACAACTCATAGTTTGGAGTGGCTCATCAGATGCTCCCCAGGAAAGCACTCGGTTGGAACTGAAATCAACCCACGTTATGGTGATGAGCTTTTAGAGTAGAATTTTTGGATTAAATACCCAGAAAATACTGCTGAAAAAGAAGGACAATGATATATAGAGAGAGAATGTAAGTTTAGAGGAGGTTGGTAAATACATGCAGATAGATTTAACAGAAATTAAAGGAAATGTGAAAGTTGTCGCAACGATTGACCAGACGCTTTACCGAAATGTGGGTGCTATTATTTTATATGAAGAGGATTCACACACTTTATCTGTACGAAAACTAAAACGAAAAATCGCTGATCAATATATACCAACAGACGAACTCGAAAACTTTATGTTTGACTCGCAGGCAGATGCTATAAAATTTACTCATAAGCTTACTAGAATGAGTGCACTCGATTATTTATTAGTTGCAAATAAAGAGAGACAATAAAATAATTGCAAGACTGGCCTATAGGGGGTCTACGCATGTAAGGGCATTTGGAGTAGCCATATTCCAAATGTCTTTTTTTGTGCTCATAGCTAGCAAGAAGATTATTTGTGTCTAAATTGGCTTAATAGTCATCGCGATTTATCTCGCAGGAACTACCCATAAAATACGATTGATGGAGAACTAGTAGGGATGAAGAAAATACCACTGATTTAAGTTTCACTCTATATCAGGCGTGTTGATTAGGAAAAACTAGGTTTATTATTGAGCGATAAAAGGATTTTTTTGTTGCTATTTTGCTAATATATTCCCATTCTAACTGATTGTAGCGTAGGGCTACTCGACTCCCGCGGGAAAGCGAGTAGCCCGTAGCGGAAATCAGAGCCTTCTAATTAATCGATATGGATAAAAATGGTTAATCGACACACCTGACTTTATATATAATTTCACCTATAAACAAATATTTAATTTCTATATCGATTATTATCATACTGGAATAGGACAAGGAATAGATTGTTGTAGTTAAAGTATTTTAGGGGCTCGAGTAGATAGAGAGTCTGATGATTCAATACTATTTTTAGGATATATAAGTTTCTCTCTGCCTAAGATAGATAATTCAAAGGAGTCTACTGATGGGAATCTAACTTATTAACTAATAATAACAGTTATGAATTAGCATGATTGTCTAATAATTTCAAATGGAGGGGGAATCGAATGTCAGACTATCATCAACAATCATCAGCTGAAGTAATGAAAACTTTGAACGTGACAGATCAAGGATTGAGTGATTATGACGTTCAAAAGAGGCAAGAAGTGTACGGCTATAATGTATTAGAGGAAGGAAAAAAAACAAGTGCATTTGCCGTTTTCTTTGGACAATTTAAAGATTTATTAGTCATTATTTTAATCATTGCTGCTTTCGTTTCATTTCTATTAGGGGAAGTAGGAAGCACGATTGTGATTATGGTTGTCGTTATATTGAACGCTATCCTAGGCACTGTACAGCATGTCAAGGCAGAACAGTCTTTGGATAATTTAAAAGCCTTAACCTCTCCGATTGCCAAAGTAATGCGAAATAATCAGCTCATAGAGATTTCTTCGGAAGATATAGTCGTCGGAGATCTTCTGTATTTGGAGGCTGGCGACTATATAAATGCAGATGGGAGATTATTAGAAAGTCATAATTTGCATATCAATGAAAGCTCGCTGACAGGTGAATCAATCGCTGTAGCGAAAAGTATCGATCCTATTAAGGAAGGCAATGTAACGGTTGCTGATAAAAAGAACATGGTATACTCTGGAAGCTATGTGACAACTGGTCGCGGTATTGTCATGGTGACAGCTATCGGAATGCAAACTGAAATCGGCAAAATTGCAAATTTACTCGATACTGCAAAAGAGAAGAAAACACCTTTACAAGTAAGTTTGGATAATTTCGGAGAAAAATTAGCTTTAGGGATTACATTACTCTGTTTAGCGATTTTCGTGATTGACCTTGTTAGAGGGCGTGCACTAGTAGAATCGTTTATGTTTGCTGTTTCACTTGCCGTTGCAGCAATTCCAGAAGCATTAAGCTCCATTGTTACCATTGTGCTAGCTTTTGGAACACAAAAAATGGCAAAGGAAAATGCCATTATTCGAAAGCTTTATGCTGTTGAAAGTCTTGGCAGTGTATCTGTCATTTGTTCAGATAAAACAGGAACATTAACTGAAAATAAAATGGTTGTACAAGAGGTATATGTGGATGAAAAAGTTATTCCACATGATCAGCTACACACTGGAAATGCAGTTGAGAAAAATCTTATGTTAAAGGCAATATTATGTAATGATGCTGTAGGAAGGGACGATAAGGAAATCGGTGATCCTACTGAGATTGCACTCGTAAAACTAGGGAAGCAATATGGTTTTGACGAATTACAGGTAAGAGATCATTATCCAAGAGTAGCCGAAATCCCTTTTGATTCAGATAGAAAGCTCATGAGTACTGTAAATACTATCAATCAGCAACCTATTTTGATTACAAAAGGAGCACTAGATGTCCTTCTTCCTAAAATTATAAAAATTGAAACTTCACAAGGTATAGTTAATATTACAAAACAACAACGCCAAAAAATCGAAGCGGTAAATCGTGATTTTTCTATGAATGGGTTGAGAGTGCTAGCAGTTGCCTACAAAGAGGTAAAGGGAAATCAAGCGATCGATGCAAGAGCTGAAAAAGATTTAATCTTTGTTGGTTTAGTCGCGATGATGGATCCGCCAAGAAAAGAATCTAAAGGTGCGGTTGAAAAATGTATAAAAGCTGGTATCAAACCGGTGATGATTACAGGGGATCATAAAATTACCGCAACGGCTATTGCCAATCAAATCGGGATTTTAAATGATCCCTCTGAAGCGATTGAAGGGCATGAAATAGAAGGCCTCACAGATCAGCAGCTTCAAGAAAAGGTTAATGATTTTTCTGTTTATGCCCGAGTAACACCAGCTCAAAAAATTCGTATCGTGAAAGCGTGGCAGGAAAAAGGACATGTCGTCGCCATGACAGGAGATGGTGTTAATGATGGCCCTGCTTTAAAACAGTCTGATATTGGTGTGGCGATGGGCATCACTGGTACAGAGGTCGCAAAAGATGCCTCCTCTATGATACTAACAGATGATAATTTTTCAACGATTGTTAAGGCTATTGCAAACGGTAGGAGTATTTATACGAATATTAAAAACGCTATTTTGTTTTTATTATCAGGGAATGCAGGTGCTATTTTTGTTGTTTTATATGCAACAATATTAGGTTTACCAGTTCCTTTTGCGGCTGTGCATCTATTATTTATTAACTTACTAACGGATAGTTTACCAGCGATTGCAATCGGTTTAGAGCCGAATAATAAAAAAACAATGAAGGACAAGCCCCGAAATATTCATACACCATTATTAAATAAAGCATTTACTACTCAAGTGGTGCTCGAAGGCTTACTAATTGCCATTTCTACAACTATTGCTTTTGAAATCGGATTGTCAACGGGAGATACTTTAACGGCGAGCACTATGGCATTTACAACATTATGCTTGTCACGATTAGTGCATGGCTTCAACTCTAGAGCTAAAGAATCTATCTTCGCCATTGGATTATTTTCGAATAAATATACTTGGCTTGCATTCTTAATCGGTTTTTTAAGTTTACACGCAGTATTGTTTATTCCAATGCTTACAAGTGTGTTTGAAGTTGCCACATTAAGTACCGCACAATTAGGCTTTATTTACAGCTTGTCTGTGCTACCGTTCATCGTGAATCAGTGGTACAAGCTGTTGTTCGTGAGAAGTCGATAATAATGAGTAAAAAACATTGAAGCTCTCGTTTTGTTGAAACGAGAGCTTCTTAACATTACATTGTAGTAGGGGCTAGTAGCCAGCCTTTGTCATTACTAAGCCGTACTAGTTTTGCGCCAAGTAGGGCATACCTCATATGAAGTTCTCCATATTTTGCTGTATGCTTCTTCTTAACAGATATTTCTAAAGCTTGACTAACTGAAATAAGTGAAGAAGCTATATTCATCGATAAAATGGCGCTAATTTCTGTATCATTAATGGCTTTTTTACCTCGGACATTGCCCATTTTCAACTGTCTGTAGTCGATTGATGTAGTAGGAGCAAGTAGCCCATTTTCCTTTAATAACACTGTTAGCTGTTTATTTTCCTCTTTTAAACATTGCACAAAATCCACGATAATCGCCTTCAATTTTTTATCAACGGCGTGCTTAAAAAATGCATGATTTGAAGCTATATAGCCATTATTAACGCCAATCTGTGTCCATATCTTAAAAATTTCCCTATAGCGTAATGATGCTAGATTTCCATTTACCAATTCCATAGTTACACATCCTAATCATGTTCTCGTTCATTTATTTGAGATTAGGATGTGCTAATGAATGAAATTCTAATCATTTTTTACAATAAAAGGATCTCTTCGCGGAAAAGTGATCGGATCAGCCGAAGAACTGCTCGGGTTCAAGAGAAAAGTGATCGGGTTAGCCGAAGAACTGCTCGGGTCTAAGAGAAAAGTGATCGGGTTTGCCGAAGAACTGCTCGGGTCCTAAAGAAAACTGCTCAGGTGAGTTCGAAATCCGCTCAGGTTCTATCGAAAACTGCTCAGGTTAGCCCGAAATTCGCTCAGGTCCTAGCAAAACTGCTCAGGTGAGTCCGAAATCCGCTCATACGTTTTAGCAAATATCATCCCGAACTTTGGGTGGTGAACTAGTGAAAGGTTTATTCCTTTAATTTCTTACTTTTAAAGCTATTAATAGTTGTTTTTAATGCGGCAAAGTTTCCAATAGCTGCATAACCATAAAAAAAGCCCATAAATATTCCTGCAATAAGATTGTGTCTATGGCTAATGAAGATAGAAATAATCAAGCCAATAGCAAGGGCGATCGCGGGAACATATTTAGGCTGAATATGCATAAATACCTTAATTAGCTGTGTAATAAGTAACACAGCTGGAACGGCTATTACAGCATCCCAAAAATTTGTATGGATAACTGGAAATAATTCCATTTTCTACACCTCTTTTAGTAATAACGAAGCTATGACTTAAAATATAGATTTTCCTTTTTATTTAATTTTTATGCGATGAAAGGTGTAGAGCTTACGATATCGAGTCATACACTCGTATGAACGATTACGATTTTTCCGTTTTTTGACTATTACTTAATAATATGAGCCATAAGGATTCATATAAGGGTTCATATTTGGATATTGATATGGTGGATATGGGTTCATAAATTGTGAAGGTTTATACTTGTTTTTATGTTTATGATGAGGATCTTTTTGCTCCTTTTGATCTTTTTGATTTTCCGAAGTTGATTTTACACGGTTACAGTCTTTAGGTGGACCAATATATGTTGATGGCGCAATGGGCGCAATTGTTTTCTTCCACTGAGTTTCATCTAAACAATACGTGTGAGCCATAACATTGGAAGGTGTAAATTTCAATATATCTGAACCTAAAATAACTTCAGGTGTTGGAGCATCAAAAATAGCCAGTAAATGTGTGTCATTCTCAGTAGCAATTTCATAATGCCACCATCCTTGCGGTACATTGGCGACTTGGCCAGGCTCGATAGGATAGTTTTGAATCTCTTTTGTAAAGGGATTAAATATAGAAACAATGGCAGCACCAGAAATACAATAAACAAGTTCTGCTGCATTTTGATGATAGTGAGGCTCTATCACCTTATTCCTACTTAGAAAAATATCAAGCAAAGATATATTTTCTAACGTATTTAATTGTTCTACACCTAGAATATTTATAAAATTCCGATCATCTCTTTTAAAGAGAGTACTGTCATTTACATCAGAAGTGAACTGGGTTGATGATGAAGTATAGTCAATCTTCGAGCTAATAATTACATCCTTTCTAATTAATTTTCAATACATGTCTTAAGCACAGAATATGTATAAAGCTATTATAGGCTTACACGAACGCCCATGTCTAAATACAACAAATGTTTTCTGTGCGAAAGCGAAGCGACAGCACAACAATTAGGCCAAGGCGTAATTGATTTATTTATCCCCTAAAGACTCCTTAAAAATTAGCTGAAATTCCCTCTTATAATCAAGAACGTACGTGCGTATAATATGAAAAAACATTTGTTCTGTTTTTAAGAACAGCTCTGTTGTGCTCAATGCATGTAACAGAGCTAGTGAAAAGGAGCAACTAAGATGAAAGAACAGTTAATAAAAGCAATGCAGCGTCAACAAGTAGTTAGCGTGATGTACGTAGCCAAGTCGGGTGCCATTACGAAAAGGCGTGTGAAAATCATAAAGATGGTGGGTGATTCCTTTACTGCATTTTGCTTTACTAGGCAGGCAAAGCGTACGTTTATTATTAATAATGTTCTAGCAATACTCCCGGTTACCCATCGGAAGCGTGAGGTGATATGAATTACGACAATCTGCCGCATAAGGACATTTTTTGTATTGACATGAATGCTTTTACGCAAGCTGTATTGCAGTGCTAGAGGGATTAGATGTCTTGAAAGATCCCATTGCAGTTATTGGCAATTTTGAGCAACCCGGTAGTATCGTACTCGCAGCCTCACCGGTGATGAAGGAAAAATTTAAAATCAAAACGGGAAACCGTCGTTATGTTCATGTTTTTGTAGGAGATTAATTAAACAAGACTTATCTATCAATACTTATCTTATTTTTTCTCTAGAAAATTGATTCTTCAGTCCAGTACCCCCCATAATTTTACAAAAAGCTATTGGACATCAGATGATTTTTCCATTAGATTTCTACTCTCTTGATGAAATTAGTATTCTCCTCCTAGAACTTTCCGAGCTAGTATGTCAACGCACTCGATCGAAAGGATGGGTGGTAGTTTCGACATAATAAATTCTTTTACTTTCAAAGTGATCTTTTGAACGTTAGGGAAAAAGGTGTTATTAATAACAGACTCTTTCAACCAATTCCATAAGCCTTTGATCAGGTTAATGGGCTGTAGGGAGGCAGAAAAATGAGTTTAAGCCTGTCTTCGGACGTTTTTTTATTAGCAATATGCCTAATGTGAAAAAGAGTGCTAGGTTCTCATTGAATTCAGATTTGCTTTAGAACCTGCACTTAAAATTGTGTAGTGTGGCCGAGGCAAATTAAAAGAGCCAGCATCGGAGAAGACTTTATTAAACTTGTATTGAATTTTAAATGGGTTAGACACAGTATCCGTATATTTATGCCCTAAAAATGGATTTTTTTAACAGACTATCGCGATAGTCTTGACAATTTCGGACTACCGTAGTAGTATCAGTGTGTGGCAAACTATTGCAATAGTCCACTAAAGAAAAGGAGCATGCGCGTATGCAAGTTAAATTGTTTGATTCGGAATTACAAGTCATGAATATTTTATGGGAAGAAGGCGATTTGACAGCTAAACAGCTCTCACAAATGTTAAACGAACGAATAGGTTGGAATAAAAATACCACCTATACCGTCATAAAAAAATGTATAAAAAAAGAGGCCATTGAAAGAATTGAACCTAACTTTATCTGTCATCCAATCATTAGAAAAGAACAGATACAAGAACAAGAAACGACGGAATTGATTGATAAAATATTTAATGGTTCTAAATCTTTACTATTCGCATCCTTACTAGACAAGAAAAAAATGTCCGCGAGTGAGATCGAAAAATTAAAGCAAATTGTTAAAGATCTTGAGTGAGGAATTATGATATGAGTATTTTCAACATGAGTGTAGACGCATCTCTCCTCCTCATCATTGTGTTATTGATGAGAATGTTAGTAAGAAATAAAGTGCCAAAGCAAACATTTTTAATTCTTTGGGGAATCGTTGCATGTAAACTACTCATTCCCTACTCTTTTTATTCAAAGTTGAGCATACAGCCTATGCTGAAAAACTTATTTGTTACGCTCACTCACTCAAATGATTCGGAAAGTATGCACAATACAATTGCAATCGCACATACATCAAACACGTTCTATGATCAGCTTTTGCTTGTGATGACAAACGATTTCGTTCAGTACCTTTGGGCATGTGGGGGTATCGTGGTTTTGCTATTCTTTATAGTGGCTTATATTAGATTTTATAAAGAATTTCAAACAGCCATCCCAGTGAAGAATAATGAGTATCTCGTTCAATGGCTAAACGATCATAAGTTAAAAAGAACGATTCAAATTGCAGTATCAGATAGAATTAAAACCCCGTTAACATATGGAATCTTTAAACCAGTCATCTTATTGCCGAAATCAACAAATTGGGAAGACGCTGCAAGTATTCAGTTTATTCTCACGCATGAATTAATTCATATTAAACGCTTTGACGTTTTGTGGAAAGTAATTTTAACGATTATGGTAGCTTTGCATTGGTTTAATCCATTAGTTTGGTTTATGTATTTTTTAGTAAACAGAGACATTGAATTGTCTTGCGACGAAAGGGTTATTAGACAGTTTGGAGATAAGGCAAAGTCAGCATATGCACTATCTCTCATCAATATGGCAGATGAAACCTATACGGTTACGCCGCTTTGTAATCATTTTAGTAAAAACGGGATTGAAGAAAGGATAGTGTCCATTATGACCTTAAAGAAAAAGTCAGTTTTAGGAACAGCATTAGCATGTACATTAGTCATTGGAGGGATGACTGTCTTTGCGGCAACTGGCCAAGAGCCACCAACGTTGAAAGAAGGCAAAGAACGAAATGCAGTTATTGTTACTGATGCATCAAATAGTACGACGGAACCACAGGTAATCGCAACAAATAAAGGCAAAGAACGAAATGCAGTTATTGTTACTGATGCATCAAATAGTACGACGGAACCGCAGGTAATCGCAACAAATAAAGGTAAAGAACGAAATGTAGTTATTGTTACTGATGCGTCAAATAGTACGACGGAACCACAGGTAATCGCAACAAATAAAGGCGAAAAATGAAATGTAATTATTGTTACTGATGCATCAAATAGTACGACGGAACCACGTTTAATCGCAACAAATGAAGAATAAATAAGTTGCTCCAAAGACTAGTCCTGAAATCCGGGACTAGTTTTTTCACTTACTCCATCATTTTTTCATAATAAAACTCAAATGCCTTCCACTTTGTTGGTCTTGCCAATAGCGGCATAATTGATTACCTGTCTTAAGCGCAGAATATGTACAAAGCTATTATAGGCTTACACGAACGCCCACTTGATCGATCCCCTAAAAACCTCCTTAAAAATTAGCTAAAATTTCCTCTTCTAATTAAGAACGTATGTGCGTATAATATGAATACAAACATTTGTTCTGTTTTGAAGAACAGCTCTGTTGTGCTCAATGCATGTAACAGAGCTAGTGAAAAGGAGCAACTAAGATGAAAGAACAGTTAATAAAAGCAATGCAGCGTCAACAAGTAGTTAGCATGATGTATGTAGCCAAGTCGGGTGCCATTACGAAAAGGCGTGTGAAAATCATAAAGATGGTGGGTGATTCCTTTACTGCATTTTGCTTTACTAGGCAGGCAAAGCGTACGTTTATTATTAACAATGTTCTAGCAATACTCCCGGTTACACATCGGAAGCGTGAGGTGATATGAATTACGACAATCTGCCGCACAAGGACATTTTTTATTGATATGAAATGCTTTTACGCTAGTTGCATGGCAATGCTTGAAGGTTTAGACGTCACGACAACCCCAATCGCCATCGTAGCTAATTTCACTCAACCTGGTAGCGTAGTCTTAGCTGAATCGCTACCTATGAAGGAGCGATTCAAGATGAAAACAGGAAATAGTTGTTATGTTTATGAATTTTTCGGAGATAAATTAGAATAATTTTGTTTATCAATACTTATCTTAATTTTCCTCTAGAAGATAAAATAATTAGCGGGAAATTAACTTAAAGGGGGCAGAGTGTGCCTAAAATCTTGACATAGATCCAGTTTCACTCAATTTAAGTAATGTAGATATATTTGGGTTGCGTAAATTTTTTACTCAACTATGTATGGACACGAAGTAAAAAAATCTAAAGTAAATTTAGAATAGTAGTAAGCGTTTCAAATGTATTCACATCCACTGATGCTGTCATTGCACCTTATAAGAGCCTTTCTACAATAAAATGTAGCAAGGCTCTTATATTTTTATATCGAAAATAAAAAACTTAATTATCCCTTTACCCAAATTATGTAATTCGTAAAGATAAATTGTTAAATTCTATTATATCGAAGTGCGAAAGTCAATTAATTGTAAGAAAAATCTTTTATAAGAAAAGAATAAAATTATTCTTTTAAATAGACAAATTTGAAACACAATAATACTTTAATCTGGTAAAGCTATAGCTTGATAACAATTTAAATAATTAAAGTATCCATCTCTAAAACTTGAAAATAGTTAAATAGATAAACAACTTTCCAAATATGTTTATAGAATAATTTTTTTCTATCTGAGGAAACAAGCTAATCCTTAAGTGAATTTTATGTATTTAGAAGTGTCTTTAGATATAAAACTATAACAATGATGTTAATAGAGATATTTCATTTCTGTTTTTTTAGGATAATATAAGTTTGATTTTATAAAAACAAGGAAGTTTTATAAAAAGTTACAGAAAAACGAACGTGGAAAAAAATGGTTTTTAATGATGGGTTGTTGTGTTAGTATAAAAAACATAAAAAAGCGAGGTGATAAAGGAATATAAATTTATAAAGGCAGAAACTGGAGGAAGGGTTGCCTTGTGTTAAAGATTTCAAAACACTTCTTTAATATGGGAATGTTAAAAGAAGATTTATCAATATCATCTGTAGTTGTCGGATTAATAGCCACAATGGTATCTTATGCTGGGCCTTTAGTAATTGTTTTTCAAGCTGCTAAAGTAGCCGAGTTAAGTGATTCTCATTTGTCCTCGTGGATATGGGCGATCTCGATAGGTAGTGGGATAACCTGTATTTTGCTGAGTATTTGGTTTAAAGCCCCAATTATAACAGCATGGTCCACACCAGGAGTGGTTTTACTCGTTTCAAGCTGGTCAATTTATTCCTATACAGATGCGATAGGAGCGTTCATATTTTCAGCTGTCATTATTACACTCCTAGGATGTACAGGGATATTTGAGAAAATCATGAATCGAATACCTTATTCCATCACAACTGCTATGCTTGCCGGAATTCTTTTGGATTTTGGAGTTGAAGTTTTCACATCATTAAAAAACCTACCTGTATTGGTTTTTCCAATGATACTGTGTTATCTACTATTTAAAAGATTTTCACCACGTTATACGGTTGTAATTACATTGTTTTTAGGTTTATTGATTACTTATTTTACAGGAAATCTAAAGACGGGAAGTATTGAACTATCTTTAGTGAACCCTATTTTTACAGTTCCTACATTTTCATTAGATGCGTTGATTGGGATTGGCATTCCGTTATGTATTGTAACGATGGCATCTCAAAATGCTCCTGGCATTGGGGTACTAAGAGCGGATGGATATAATGTTCCAATAAGTCCTTTAGTTACAACAACGGGTATTTTTTCTATTTTACTTGCACCATTTGGTTCTCATGCTATTAATTTAGCGGCAATTACTGCTGCAATTTGTACTGGAAAAGAAGCTCATGAAGATAAAAATAAACGATATATTGCGGGTATTTCATGTGGATTATTTTATTTAATCTTCGGTATGTTTGGAGCTGCCATTGCATCGATTTTTCAAGCGCTTCCTAGTGAGTTTATAGCAGCTATAGCTGGTTTGGCTCTATTTGCTTCACTTAGTAGTAGCTTAACATCAGCGATGGAGGGTACTCAAAAGGAAAGTGCATTAATTACTTTTCTAGTAACTATATCAGGTATCTCCTTTTTCGGTATTGGGGCTGCTTTTTGGGGATTAATAGCTGGCATTCTAACAAATTCAATTTTTCAAATGAAGTTTAACATTCTCGCTAAAAAATAAATAAAAGGGATGATATCTAATGAGGGATCAATCCGGAGATTATTTGATTATTGGTGCCGGCATTGCAGGTGCATCGGCAGCATATGAACTGGCTAAGGACGCTAATGTAATCCTTATAGAAAAAGAGACTCGATTAGCCTACCATTCCACAGGGCGTTCTGCAGCAATATACATGCAAGCATATGGTAATGAAACAGTAAGAGGATTAACAAAGAAAAGCTATGAGTTTTATACTAATCCTCCAAAAGGATTTAGTGATAAACCTTTATTAAGAAAAGAGGGGCAATTTTTTTAGCAACAAAAGAACAGAAGATATTAGCAGAACAACATTATGAAGAAATGAAAAATGAAGTAAATAATTTGCAACTACTAGAAGGTGATGAGTTACGAAGTCTTGTTCCAGTCATTGATACTGATATTTATACATCGGGTATATTTGAAAAAGATGCAATGGATATTGATACACATGCTGTTCATCAGGGATATATCAATGGATTTTTAGGAAAAGGTGGGACTTTATTTACTAATTGTAATGTGAATTCAATAACACGTCATAATAATATTTGGTGTGTAGATACAACCCAAGGTAAGATTTTCGTACCGATGATTATCAACGCGGCAGGTGCATGGGCTGACCAGGTAGCTAGTTTAGTAAAGGTTGGAAATATTAACCTAGAACCAAAGAAGAGAACGTATTGTAATTGTGATCTGTTTTTCCATAGTGGTGTTTAATAAAATTTGTAGCAGGATGTACTTTAAAAAAGTTAGTTTTTGTATCTTCCACAACTATAGTTGCATATTCTACTTTATAGTCCAAATCTAAATCTACACTTGCTTTTTTAACACTAAATTTAATACCCTCATAATAGTAATCCATATTTCCCCCCTTAAAAATCTAATAGACTTCTTACTATTTGAAAACTCTTAAAAGTATCCAAGTTTTCCTAAAAATATTAATCTCTAAAAATATAATTATGAGATAAATTAATTTTATGTCATAAATACCGGTGAAACAATCTTAATATTGAGAATTTTTGATATGAATCTAATTATCAGAAAAACCACCCACATAATCATCATTTTGAAATACCAAAGCATCGAGGCTGGGACAAAAGGATTTTAGCCAATAAAAAAACCCGAACTATATTACAAAACGCTCATTTAGTGTTTCGTATTAGTTCGGGTTTTTTGTTTATATTGCTTTGTAAATTTAAAAATTATCCGGCTTTCATAATGGACAAATTAGTTATGTCCCAGCCTCTTTATTATCCTGTAAACTGGAAAGTATTTTATTTCAAAGTATAATCTTGAAAGCCTTGTATCTTAATCTGGCTAGTGGATGATGTTAGTTCTTCAAGAGAACATCCAATTTTTCCTGCGAACTATAAAGAAGTTAATCCACCTACAAAAAAGTGGACATGCACAGTGAATTCTTCACTCTCTGAATGGAAGGGATTATTTCTTTATAACTCAGTATTTTCTCTATACTGAAATATACGTTTTTTTAGCTATGAAATATTATATTTATTGCATTTATAGTAAAATGTCGAACGGCTAATGCCAAGTAGCTTGGCGGCCTTCGATTTATTGCCATTTGCCGATTTAATGGCCTGTACAATAACACGGCGTTCTGTTTCATTAATTTTATCCTTATGCAGTGAAGGACTACATTCATCATGTGGACGAATAATTGGGCTAATCATAATATGCTCCTGTGTGATCATTGTGTGCGGTGATAAGGAGATAGCACGCTCTAAAATATTTTCTAGCTCACGAATATTGCCGACAAAATCATAGTGCAATAATAACTGTAGTGCATGCTGGTCGATTCTATAGGGTGGTAGCTGATGCTTAATCGAAATTTTGTGTAGTAATGCCTCGACAAGAAGTGGAATATCTCCCTTTCGTTCTCGTAGTGGTGGGATGTGTAATGGAATAACGTGAATACGATAGTATAAGTCCTCACGAAAACTACCTTCCTGAATGAGCGTTGGCAAGTGCTTATTTGTTGCTGCGATAATGCGTACATCTGCCTTTTTCACTTTTGTATCACCAAGCCGTTCATATTCTCGCTCCTGTAACACGCGTAATAGCTTTACCTGAATGGGTAATGGCATATCACCAATCTCATCTAAAAATAATGTTCCGCCTTCCGCAAGCTCAAACTTTCCAGGCTTGCCGCCACGCTTTGCTCCCGTAAAAGCCCCGTCCGAATAGCCAAAAAGCTCGGATTCAATGAGTTGTTCAGGAATAGCAGCGCAGTTAATTTTAATGAATGCGCCGCTTCGTCCAGACGCTTGATGAATGCCGTTTGCGAATAATTCCTTACCTGTACCACTTTCCCCTGTAATTAAAATGGTCGACAAAGATTTGGCTACATTAAAGGCTTGTTGCTTGAGTTGAATAAGCTGCAGATCATTTGTAACAATTAAGTTAAAAGGATCATCATGCCTAGCTGCTTTCACAAGCTCCCCACGATAAAAGGATAGCTCATCTTCTAATTGGTCAATTTGCCCAAGTAATTCTTTCCAAACATGTAGTTGCTGAAATACAAATTTATAAAGCATACCAACAAGCTGTCCTTCTTGTTGAATCGAAATACTTGAGACAATTCCCCGTTGTTCTTTTAATGTAAGTACCATGCCTTTAAAGGCGTTTGGAAATGGTGGTAGCATAGGGAAAATAGAAGAAATAGATTCATAAAGTACCTGCTTTTCATTTCGTTCGATCAGGTGTAAAAGTGAATCATTAATGCGTGTAATTTGTCCGTGGCTATTTGTTATGACAACGCCATCATACGACGCGTCTAAAGCATTTTGTAGTACAACTTCCATTTTCTTTGTCGTCTCTAATTCGGAGGCGATTTTTTCTAATTTTGTTAAGTCCTTTAGCACGATAATAACGCCAGTTGTTACGTTCAACATAGTCATCGGAAGGATGGAAGCTAGACAAGAAAAACGATGTATGAGCATCTTTTGCTCTAACATTTTTTTTGTATGTAGCACACGTTGAATTAAGGGAAGAAAATCTGGAAAATAGGCTGTTAATAATTCGTTCTCTTCTAATTTTTCAGTATGAAAAGTTTCTTTGCAGGATTTATTGATAAAGGTAATCTGCATATGCTCATTTACGGTAATCACCGCGTCATGTAAGTAGTTTAAAATATTGCGTTGCTGTTGCGTATGTGAATCTAACTCATGTATAAAGCCTGTAATGATTTCATTTTTAGAAATTACACCAGTTACTTGATGTTGTTCATTAATGACGACAACATTACTTAGCTTTTGCATTCGCAAGGTATGGCGCCCGCCATAGAGCAGATCGTTTTCATTTATCGTAAAAACATCTTCAATAATTGCTTCTGTAATTACTTGTTGGAGGGAATTTGTATGCAATAACAGGCGATATAAAGAGTATTTGGTGACAATACCGATGAACTGTTCGTGTTGAAAAACGATTGCAAGATCTTGTTTTTGTTCTTCAAATAGCTGTATCACTTCCTTAATGGTTGCTGTTGGTGTAACGCGAATAAATGATGTTGACATAAACTCGTGAATAAACAAAAAATCGCCCCCTTAAAAAGGTGTACAAACTGTTCGGACAAGTGTCTTAAAAACCAAACAATTTTACTGTAAATTGTACCTTAAGTAGAAATATACGGCAAACAATAGTTTATTTTAGTTTTTTTGTGTAGGGAGAGAGAATGGCTTAGATACACTTAAGGAGGTTACCTATAATCTGTGAAAATTTTAAAATTGCTGCAGAAAAAAGAGCATATATAATAATTATTTTTCAATTTGGCACGCAAATTGCTTATATAAAAAGTAAGAAGGAGGGGAAAGATTATGCGTGATGACTTTCAAGTTTTTCAAGAACAAAAACAGCGAATATTAAAAGGTGGTAAAACAATACGACATAAGGCCAATGAGGCACAGGGTAAATTATTTGTACGGAATCGTTTAGCAAAGCTTTTTGATGAGGGAACTATTATTGAGGATAATATTTTTGCTGAAGCTTTAGATCCATCGCTCCCATGTGATGCAACGATAACTGGTATTGGTAAGATTGATGGAAAACCTGTATGTTTTATTGCCGCAGATTCGACGGTGAAAGCAGGTTCATGGGGAGCAAAATCCGTTGAAAAAAACATTCGTTTACAGGAAAAGGCCATGTCTTTAAAGTATCCGATTTTGTATTTAATTGACTCAGCTGGTGGACGCATTACCGACCAGTTAGAGGTATTTCCAGGGCGCCGTCATGGAGGACGTATTTTTTATAATCAAATTCAATTGTCAGGTGTTGTGCCGCAAATTACGATTTTATTTGGTCCATCTCCAGCTGGAGCTGCGTATGTACCAGCGTTTTCGGATTTAGTCATTATGATTGAAGGGCAATCGAGCGCATATTTAGGTTCACCACGAATGGTTGAGATGGCCATTGGTGAAAAAGTGTCCATGGAGGATATGGGTGGTGCTGTAATGCATTGTGCGACAAGTGGCTTAGGGGATGTGCTTGTGCAATCTGAGCAAGAGGCCATTGAGGCGTGTAAAGCATATTTACAGTTGATGCCGACGAATTGGGAGAAGAAGCCACCAACAGCGGAGGCAAAACCTCCAATTAAGGGACGAAGTATTGAAGAGATTATTCCATTAAGTCAAAATACACCTTTTGATATGTATGAACTAATTGATCAGCTAATTGATGAGGGCTCATGGTTTGAATATAAAAAATTATTTGCAAAGGAGCTAATTACCGGATTTGCTCGTATGAAGGGCAGTGTTGTCGGGATTATTGCTAATCAGCCAAAAGTGAAAGGTGGAACATTATTTATCGATTCGCCAGACAAAGCGGCGCGCTTTATTATGATTTGCAATGCTTATAACATTCCACTTTTATATGTTGCTGATGTACCGGGCTATATGATCGGCTCAAAGGTTGAACAGGGTGGCATCATTCGTCACGGTGCGAAAATGATTTCAGCTTTATCCGAGGCAACGGTACCGATTATTTCGCTAATTGCGCGAAAATGCTACGGTGCAGGTTTATATGCGATGGCAGGTCCGGCATTTGGTGCAGATATTGTCCTAGCATTGCCGAGCGCGCAAATTGCCATTATGGGACCAGAGGCAGCTGTTAACGCAGTTTATGCAGGAAAAATTGCCGAGCTTCCAGAGGAGGAAAGAGCAGATTTTATTAGCCAAAAGCGTCAGCAATATAGTGAGAATATTGATATTTATAAATTAGCATCGCAAATGATTATTGATGATGTAATAGGCTTTGATGAGGTGCGCGAGCAGGTAACGGCGCGCTTTGCGTATTATGAGACAAAGCAAACTTATACATTGCCAAAACGAAATGCCGTGAAGCCTGTATAGGAGGTGGGGTCATGATATATGAAAAAATAGTCTGGCAGGAAGATGGCGCGATTGTAACGATTACACTCAATGATCCAACGTCACATAATGCATTATCTACGCAATTAACAGAAGAGCTTGTACATGCATTTGAGACGGCAAATGAACTTTCATATATTGCGGCGATTATTATTACCGGCGCTGGCAAGAGCTTTTGTGCAGGTGGCGATTTAGCAGAGTTTCAGTCTTTTTTAGAAATGGATGTGCCAACGTTGTATGAGGATGGCTTACAAAGCACACGGCTCTTTCAACTACGAGATGTGATGAAGAAGCCGATTATTGGCGCCATTAATGGAGCAGCACTTGGTGGTGGAACTGGTATTGCGGCGCTTTGTCATATCGCTATTGGTAGTGAACACGCTAAACTTGGCCTAACAGAGCTTAAGCTAGGACTTGTACCATATGTAATTTTACCGCTAGTACGCCGAGCTGTTGGTGAACGTCAAATGATGGAGTTAATGCTAAGTGCACGTGTATTATCTGCCGAGGAGGCACTTCGCTACGGGTTATTGCACGAAGTCGTTCCAGCAGAAGAGCTACAACAACGGGCTCTAAATTGGGCGAAAAAGTTAGCTAGTTATAGTCCACTTGCTGTGAAAATGGCACTAACAGCATTTGAAAAAACAGCACAAATGGATGTAGGTGATGCGATGACCTATTTAGCGACTATGCGTCTAGTGAGCTTTAAAAGTGCAGATTTAAAGGAAGGTGCACAAGCATTTTTGCAGAAACGACAACCAAATTGGACAGGAAAATAAAAGGAGTAGTTAACTATGAATATTTTATCTCCAATTAGTGAAGTTGTTTGGAAGTTAGCAGTTGCTGTAGGAATTCCGATTGAATCTGAGTAAAGGAGATCCGGATAAAGCCAGAAGACTTCGTACAAGAAGATGACATCTTACTTAGAATCGAATAAAAGAGGGTGAAGCAATGAGAAAAGTTCGAATTGGTGCAGCGCAAGGCTTCTATGGTGATACGATCGAGCCTGCTATTTTAACAGCAAAATATGGTGACGTACAATATTTATGTTTCGATTGTTTAGCCGAGCTGACAATGGCCATTTTAGCGAAGGATCATGCTAAAAATCCATCACATGGTTATACAAAAGATTTAACGAATTCTATAACATGCCTTTTACCGTTTGTGAAGGAAAAAGGTATCAAGCTACTAACGAATGCTGGGGGCATTAATCCAATAGCTGCGAAAGATGAGGTTATGCGGATTGCCAAGGAGCTTGGGATGGACGGCTTAAAGATTGCTGTGGTGACGGGGGATAATGTACTAGAGACATTGCCTGCTTGGTATGAGCAAGGCATGGATTTATCTCATGCAGATACAAAAGAGCCATTAGTATTAGAAGATAAAAACTGGCTCTTTGCAAATGCCTATTTAGGTGTTTGGCCAATTGTAGAGGCCTTACAGGAAGGGGCGCAAATTGTTATTACCGGTCGCACAACTGACCCTGCTCAGTTTTTAGCACCGCTTATTTATGAATTCGGTTGGACTAAGGATGAATGGGATAAGCTAGCGGCTGGCATTATGATGGGGCATCTACTTGAATGCTCTGCGCAATCGACGGGAGGCAATTACAGTGGTGATTGGGAAGGGATTCCTAGCATGGAATCTATCGGTTACCCAATTGCAGAAGTCGAGGAATCTGGCGAATTTATGATTACGAAGATAGAAGAAGCAGGTGGACTTGTGTCATTCGATACTGTTCGTGAGCAGCTACTGTATGAAATTCATGATCCGTCAGCTTATATAACACCGGATGTTGTTGTTGATTTATCAGAGGTTACGTTAACAGAAGTCGCGCCCAATACAGTACGTGTTACAGGTATTAAAGGGAAGCCTGCACCATCAACTTTAAAGGTGGTGATGGGCTATGAGGATGGTTTTTTAGGCCAATCTTTAATGGGCTATAGCTGGCCAGATGCCTATAAAAAAGCTCAAAAGGCGCAAGAAATCGTTATGCAAAAAATTGAAATGCAAGGCAATCCGTTTGAAAAGCTGCAATTTGATTATGTTGGCTATAATTCATTGCATGGACCCTTAGCGACGCCCCCGTCAGAGGATATAAATGAAATTTATTTGCGTATTGTCGTAAAGGCAAAATCAAGACCATTAGCGCAAGCGATTCAAAGGTATTTGCCGCCATTAGCATTAAATGGACCACCGTCATTAGCGGGCTTCTTTACGATTCCACCGAGACAATTGTTAGGCATGTGGTCAACGTTAGTGAATCGTCAACTAGTAGAGCAGCATGTGCAAGTGAAGCTGGAGGTGGTTTCATGACGATACAATTAAGAACAATCGCAAATGCCCGCTGTGGTGATAAAGGAAATAAGGTCAACATTGCTGTATTTGCGAAGGATGCAAAGGATTACGACATACTTCTTGATCAAGTAACACCAGAGCGAGTAGCAGCTCATTTTAAAGACCTTGTATTTGGTGAGGTTAAGCGTTATGAAGTACCAACAATTTATGGGTTAAATTTTGTATTAAGTGAAGCGCTAGATGGAGGAGGATCGGCATCGCTTCGTGTTGATAATTTAGGGAAGTGTTTTGCAAGTAATTTAATGCGTATGGAAATACGCGGGGGATAACAATGGGGTATTTTACAGCTGAACATGAAGAGTTACATCAAGAGGTAAGCGCATTTGTGGCAACAGAAATTACACTATTTGTTCAAGAACGGCTTAGAGGCTTATTTTAATACAGAGCAAATGGATTTTATGAAGTCTTTCGATTATTTATCGACATTGAGGATGAGTATCTTTCTAAAGTAAAGATTTAAAAGAAGATGCATTCGCATTTTTAGAAAGAAGAAAACCCGAATGGATTGGAAAATAAGGGGGAGAAACTAATGGAAATAGTATCACCGATGAGCGGAAGTGTCTGGAAAATAGAAGTTTGTGAAGGCAATACAGTATCAATAGGGGACGTACTAATTATTTTAGAGTCAATGAAAATGGAAATTCCAATCGAAGCAACAGTAACTGGAGTCGTCAAAGAAATCAAAGTGGCCGAAGGTGACTTCGTGCAAGAACAAGAGGTTGTAATTCTCCTTGGAAATTAGTTAAAAAGTTCTTTATCTACATGACATAACTTTGAATTGAGCTTAGGAGAAGGTTGTGTAGCTGAAGTCGTTTGTTTTTTTGCTTCACTGAGGAATCGACAATCAGCAGAAATGATAAAAGTGGAGATTGTTTTTACTAACTAGCTTGGGCTGGCAATCAAAATATTAAATTAGATGCTGAATTTAAGTAATTGAGAATGGGAGGTCTAGGTATGGCATATGAACCTTACTTTACCGAAGAACATGAACTGCTCCGTAAAACTATCCGTAATTTCGTAGATAAAGAGGTTAAACCATTTGTTGAAGAATGGGAATCTGCGGGTGAATTTCCAATAGAAATATTAAAACGGATGGGTGATCTCGGTTTTCTTGGACTACGTTATTCTGAGGAAGTTGGAGGACAAGGCGGAGACTATTTTACTAGTATTGTATTTGCAGAAGAACTTGCAAAATGCGGCTGTGGGGGTTTCCCAATGGCAATCGCAGTGCAAACTGACATGGCGACACCTCCAATTGCTCAATTTGGAAGTGCCGATCAAAAAGAACGATTTCTAAAACCAGCGATAAAAGGTGATAAGCTTGCTGCGATTGGGATAACTGAGCCAAATCATGGTTCAGACGTTGCTTCCATAGAGACACGGGCACGAAAGGAAGGCAACGAATGGATAATAAATGGCTCTAAAATGTTTATAACGAATGGTACACGTGCTGATTTTATTACACTCGTTACAAGAACGTCAGATGAACCGGGTTATAAAGGAATCAGTTTATTTTTAGTGGATCTTGACAGTCCTGGTGTTTCTGTTAGTAAAAAGCTTGACAAAGTGGGCATGCGCTCATCAGATACTGCCGAACTGATTTTTGACAATGTTAGAGTACCTGATGCTAATTTACTTGGAGAAGAAGGTAAGGGCTTCTCTTATATTATGTGGGAGCTACAAGGGGAACGAATGATTTCTGCTGCAGGATCAATCGGTATGGCGGAATATGCATATAATCTTGCATATCAATATGCAAAAACGAGACGGCAGTTTAAACAACCAATCGCTAATTTTCAAGTGATTGCCCATCTACTCGTAGAAATGAAAACGGAAATAGAAATATGCAAGGAATTGACATATGCGACGGCATATCGTTTTGCAAATGGTGAAGTACCGAGTAAAGAAATTTCAATGTCAAAACTTGCAGCCGCGCAAATGGCTCATTGGGTAGCAGATAGAGCGCTCCAAATATTTGGTGGAAATGGCTATATGTCAGAATATCCTATTCAACGGATTTGGCGTGACACTAGACTTCATCGTATTGGTGCTGGAGCAGATGAGATTATGAAAGAAATCATATCGAAACAAATAGGCCTGTAAGTTAGAAAAAAGGGAGTGATAATATGGCCCACTGGATGTTTAATGAAGAACATAACATGTTTCGTAATTCAATAAGGAAATTTGTAGAAAGGGAAATCGTTCCATTTGTTGGCGAATGGGAAGTAGCGGGAGAGGTTCCGAGAAGTATATTTGAAAGACTGGGGCAATTAGGGTACTTGGGGACTAAGTTTCCAGTAGAGTACGGAGGTGCAGGGTCCGATCTTATAATGGATGCTATTTTTAATGAAGAGCTAACGAAGTGCGGATCGAGTGGGATAGGTGCTTCAATTGTTGCTCATATCGGGATTGCATTAACTCCTCTTTGGCGTTTTGGTAATGATGAGCAGAAGATAAAATACTTGAAACCTGGAATTGAAGGAAAAAAAATTGCCGCATTAGGTATAACTGAGCCGAATTCTGGAAGTGATGTGTCTTCAATAACTACAAGAGCGGTAGATAAAGGTGATCATTATCTCTTAAATGGTTCAAAAACTTTTATTACAAATGGGGTTAACGCTGACTATGTAATTGTAGCTGCAAAAACTGCTGATGGTCCAGGGCATCGTAGTATGAGCCTTTTAATAGTAGAAACAGATTGGGAAGGTTTCTCTGTAGGAAAGAAACTTGAAAAATTGGGCTGGCATGGATCTGATACGGGTGAATTGTTTTTTGAAAATATAAAAGTACCTAAAGAGAATTTGATTGGTACTGTGAATGAAGGATTTAAATATGTAATGATTAATTTCCAATGGGAAAGATTAACGATGGCTCTTTCTAGTATTACACTAGCCGAAAAAGCACTAGAAGAGACTATTCGATATAGTAAAGAGCGATTACAATTCGGCGGACCACTAACTCAATTTCAAGTACTTCGACATAAGATGGTAGATATGGCCGTTGAAATTGAAAAAGCAAGACATATTACGTATCGAGCGATTTATCAATATGACAAAGGCAACGATGTAACAACTGAAGCAACAATGGCAAAAGCATATGCGGCAGAAATGGTAAGTAGAGTATGTGACCAAGCCCTTCAAATTCACGGCGGAAATGGTTATATGATGGATTATCCTATTCAACGCTATTGGCGTGATGCACGCATTCAATCTATCGGAGGAGGAACAACACAAATCATGAATGAAATATTAACAAAAAAACTTCAAATTACGTCGAATTAAAAAAGTATAGTACATGAAAACGCTGGAAGATTTTTCTGTAGATAATCGTGCTATCAACTGTTTCACTAAGTATTTAATTGGTTGTGATTGTTCACCGACTTTCCAATGTCAACAAAGCGGAATGTCAAAAACAAAAACTACGTAAACAATTTGAAGCGTTATTTATAGGGATAAATCTGATGTAATAGTAGAAAGGGGAATTATATATTTTATGATAAATGGCATCGGTTCTTGGCTTGTTAAGCATAGTGAGTGCAAAGCAGAAAAAACTGCAATCATCTACAATGACAAACGATTTACTTATCGAGAATTGAATGACAGAGTGAATAGATTGGCCAATTCCCTAGTGAATCTCGGCGTAAGAAAGGGTGATCGAGTTAATGCATTGCTCTTTAACAGAAATGAATTAATGGAAGCGATGTTTGCTTGTGCAAAAATAGGTGCGATTTTTGTACCGATTAATTACCGATTAAGTGTTGATGAAGTCGAATATGTTGTTCATGATTCAGGTGGGATTATTTTTATTTATGATGATCGACTTGAAACTATTGTGGATGGGCTGAAATCAAGGACATCGCAAATACATTTTTTTATTCGCGTTGGCGAAAATCAAACTGAAAAGGACTTAGATTTTGAAAAACTTCTCATTCAAGCAAATAACGATGAGACAGAGTATGTAATAGGTTTAAATGATGCACATATGATGATGTATACATCAGGAACGACTGGAAGACCAAAAGGAGCAGTTTTAACACATGGTAATACACAATGGAATGCTATAAATTGTCTCAATAGCTTACCGATTGGTGAAGATTTGATTACTTTAGGAGTAGCACCATTGTTTCACATCGGCGGGATGAATATATTTACTACACCCTTATTGTATAGAGGTGGGACGGTAGTATTGCAGGACAAATTTGATCCGCAATCTACGTTAGAGGTCATTGAACGAGAAAAAATAACATCATTGTTTCTAGTCCCTGCAATGTGGCTTGCCATTACACAATACACGAAATTAGATCAATATGATTTAAGTTCTTTAAAATTTAATATCTCGGGTGGGGCACCTTGTCCACTCACAATTATTGAATTTTTCCAGAAGCGAGGCATCCCATTCTTTGAAGGATTCGGGTTAACAGAAACGGCCCCTATGGTCTGCGTACTTGATAGTGATAATAGTATGAGGAAAAATGGTTCAGTAGGAAAAGCTCCGATGCATACGGATATTAAAATTGTAGATATATTTGATAAAGAGGTACCGGTTGGGCAAGTTGGAGAGTTAATTGTGAAGGGACCTAATATCTTTATCGAATATTGGAATAAGCCGAAAGCAACAAGAGATGCAATTAGAAATGGGTGGTTTTATACTGGGGATCTTGCTAAACAGGATGAAGAGGGCTTTCTCTATATCGTAGATCGTATGAAAGATATGATAATTACTGGAGGAGAAAATGTCTATCCTATTGAGGTTGAGCAAGTATTATTCCGTCATCCAAATATAAAAGAGGTAGCTGTTGTAGGATATCCAGATGAAAAATGGGGTGAATCTGTGAAAGCGGTTATTGCTTTGAAGAACACGAATGAGCAAATGAGTTTACTGGATGTACGCAAATTTTGCGAAGGAAAGTTGGCCCATTTTAAAATTCCAAAGCAAATTGAATTGGTTGAGGAATTACCTAGAAATGCAACTGGAAAAGTATTAAAAACAAATTTACGAATTTAGAAAACTGAAAATTCGGAAATAAAGGGAGCTGATAAAATGTTTAATAAAAAATTTGAACACTTTGAAGTTAATGAAACATGGTGCTCTAGAGGTCGTACTATAACGGAATCAGATATCGTAATGTTTTCTGCATTTAGCGGAGATTGGTACCCGCTTCATACTGATAAGGAATATGCGGAAAAGAACACTCCTTTTAAACAAAGGATTGCGCATGGAATGCTTATTTTATCAGTTGCAACTGGGCTTCAAGTAATGGACCCGGATATCATAGTCGCTTTTTATGGGATAGAAAATCTTCGTTTTATTCATCCAACATTCATAGATGATACGATTCATGTAGAACTAGAAGTAACTGATTTACTAGACAAAGGAAATGGTACAGGTGTTGTAACATGTAATCAAAAAATTGTTAAACAAACAGGTGAGCCTGTGACGACTGGGGTAATAAAGGTGTTGGTAAATAAAGAGAGATAGTTAGGGGGAAAATATTGGTGTTAAATGGGGAGATGTAGTCGAGGGTTTGGTAAAAGGATTGGAAGAGTTAGAAAGGTTAAGTCAACAATCCTGTTCCAAAATATAGGATTCAAATAGATGCTCGAAGTGGTCTTGAAGCAAGCTACGGGAAGTAAAAAGAGTATTTCAGATAAGAATATAGCTAGATGAATTGGAAAAATGAACGAAGGATTTTAAAAATATGAATCTCGATTATATGGATGTTAATGGTAATGATGAAGTATGGAATATAAGGGCTGAAATATAGTTAAAAGAGCCCTTATTTATTATTGACTTTATAGGCGGATAATAAGTAACTTTCGAATAATGGAATCTTATTTGAGGAGGTTCTAAGTACCGATGACACCTAGAATATCGAGTCATTAACAAACTATCATTTTATTAAATATCTTGCATATGGAGAAATCGGTGAAGTAATTAGAAATGAGTTATCAGGCGTGTTGATTAGGAAAAAATAGGTTTATTATTGAGCGATAAAAGGATTTTTCCATTACCACTTTGCCAATATATTTCCATTTTAACTGATTGTAGCGTAGGGCTACTCGACTCCCGCGGGAAAGCGATAGAGGAACGAAGGCTAAAACCATCACATCCTGTGATAACGCCTTCGTGACCAACATCGTGCTGGCCCGAGACCCTGCACGGAGCGAAGCGGAGGAAGCGGCTCGACGCTCGCCCGCAGGAAGCTTTGCTCTGTGCGAAAGCGAAGCGTCAGCAACAAAGCGAGTAGCCCGTAGCGGAAATCAACCTCTTCGAATGTATAAAAATGGTTAATCAATACACCTGATGAGTTATGTCATTCATGTTAAAAAAGTATTTATCGGACCACAAACTTTGTTGAAAAACATTTATGATGGATAATTTTTGATTTGTAAAAATACGAGGAGGGTTCGAAATATGTCTTTTATCGATAAGCTCATCTACACACTTCTAAGTCTTGTAATTATAACTTTTATTGGGACGATAACAGGTTCATGGCGATTCATTCTTTACCCCTATTTAATCGTAATTGGCATTGCTATTTTATTTGGGATTTTGAAAAATGTAAAACAAAATCCTCGGAAAATGTGGATTCCAGTGTCAGTTGTAATTGTATATATCATTTTATATGCATGGTTGGATATTATGACAATCGACACACCTACAGGAGGAAGTAAATATATATTTGGACTAACTCCAAGTATGGCTTTATATATACTTGGTATTTGGCCGTTAGCAAATTTAATTTGTTTATTATACGCATGGACCTTCTCAAAAGAGGAAACGTTAAACAATTAATATTACATTGGGTTGGCGAATCTGACAATAAGGGGTGGGAGAAGTGAATAGTACAATTATTATTATTGCAGTTATATATTTACTAATTTGCGTTTTGATTGGGGTTTGGGCTACTGGAAAGACCAAAACAACTAGTGATTTTTTAATTGCAGGCAAAAACCTTGGAATGTTCGTCATGGCTATTGCTGCATTTTCTTCTATTCAAAGTGGTTTTGGAATGTTAGGTGGGACAGGGTTAACATTCTCTGGAGGAATGGGGTTTCTAGCTGGGGTCGGAATTGCAGCTCCTTTAGGCTTTGCATTAACTTGGTTTTTAGTTGGAAAAAGAATGTGGAAAGTTGGAGAACTAGGAGAAATATATACACTTGGTGATGTAGTGGAAAGAAGATATAACAGTAAAGCCGTAAGGGGATGGATTGGATTAGCAGTTACTCTTGGAGTAATTGGCTATCTTGGAACACAAGTTCAGGCGATGGGCATTATTATGCATACGATATTTGGTGTAACTCCAATAGTTGGAGCTTTGATTGGACTTGCCATTTTAGGATTCTACTGCGTAGGTGGAGGCATTTTAGCAGGTGTATATACGGATCTATTTCAAGGGGTCATTATGGTTGTTGTTTCCGTCTTTATTTTTTTCATGGCACTAAATGTAGGTGGCGGTGTTCAGAGTATTACTGAGAATTTAAAAAGCTTCGATCCATTATTGGCTTCTCCATTTGGAACTTTTTCAATGGTTTCTATTGCTTGCTGGATCTTTTTATTTAGTTTTGGAGCCGCTGGTCAACCCCATTTTATAACAAAGTTTTTAATGGTAAGAGATCAGAAGCAATTAAAATGGGGAGCATTCACAGCGGGGTTTGCCTATACACTTAGTACTCTATTAGTTATAGGAATTGGGCTATCTGCTCGTTCTCTTTATGTTAAAGGGGATTTTCCGGAATTAACCTCACCAGATGAGGCATTAACAGTATTTATTACACATTTTACTTCTCCGGTTGTAGGTGGTCTAGTAATTGCAGGATTACTGGCAGCCATCATGTCTACCGGTTCAAGTTTTGTAACTTTAGGTGCTTCGAGTTTAACAAGAGATATACCAAAAGCATTTAATATTAAAGTGAAAAATGAATTGTTATGGAATAGAATAGCGGTGGTTGGTTTACTTGTTATTTCAACTCTATTCTCTTTTTATATGGATACATTGGTAGCGTTATTAGGGGTATTTGGTTGGGGAACTTTCGCATCTGCCATTTTCCCTGCTGTAGTATTGGGACTAATTTGGAAAAAGGCAACGAAATATGGAGCTGTCTCAAGTATAAGCGTTGGATTGGTATTAAATTTTGTATTAGAGATTTGCGCGAAATATGGGGTTATCTTACTCCCACCTGGGGTAATCATTGGTGCAGTTGCATTTTCCGTGTCAATTATTGTATTTATCACCGTTTCTCTAATGACTCAACAGTCAAATGTGGAGTTAGATAAAGAGTTGCTCGATGCTATGGAAGGCTAATTGAATAGGAGGGATTTCAAAATGAACGTAGGCTATTTAGTTAATAGAGTTGAAAGTAGGATTCAAACAATATCTCCTGAAAAAATCGCATTAAAATTAGAGTCCAATGAAACTTGGACATATGGTGATCTAAATCGAATTTCAAATCAATATGCTCATTCACTACAACAAATGGGCATTGTAAAAGGTGATAGAGTAGGGATCCTTTTATATAACTGCCTCGAGTATTTTGCTCTTTATTTTGCAACCGCAAAGCTAGGTGCAATCGCAGTTAGAATAAATTTTAGATTATCTAGTGAAGAGTTTAAATATATTTTAAATGATTCTGGAACTAAAATCCTTTGTCTTCATTCAAGTCTTCAAGACAAAATAGAACTTATTAAAAGTTCAATTAAAGTAAGAGAGTATGTATGCCTTGAAAATGAGAATATTACTTCCGCAAACTGGACAAATAGTTGGGATGTATTAGAAAAAGGTAGTCCATCCGAAGTTATAGGAATAGACATTGATAAATCTGATCCGGTCATGTTGATGTATACATCAGGTACTACAGGTCGACCTAAAGGTCGCTTTGGTCACATGAAAATACGTTATGGTTTGCAAATATGCAAATACTCAAATGGGGAATTAATGAACAATCTATCACAATGTCAACGGGACCTCTTTATCATGTTGGAGCGATGGAAGATATTTCGTTATCCGTTTTAGTGATGGGCGGAACAGTGATACTAACAAGTAGTGGGGGATTTGATATTGAGAGAGTATTGTCTACTGTCGAACAAGAAAAAGTGACAGATATTTTACTTTTTCCCTTTATGGTATATAACATGCTAAATGTAAGGGATCTTTCTATTTATGATTTTACAAGCTTGAAGCGGATTTTTTCAGGGGGAGACCCCGTTGTACCTTGGGCAATTGAACAATTACATGACTTATTTCCACATATTGATTTTGTGCAAGTTTATGGGCTTACAGAGGGGACCCCTGTAGCAGCATCGTTAGATCCACAAGATGTGGAATTGAAAGGACATTCAGTAGGGAAGCCAATGCCGTTCACAGAAATTAAAATTGTGGATGATCAAGGAAATGTTTTGAGTCATGGAAATGTAGGAGAAGTTTGCATTAAGAGTCCGTCAGTATCAATGGGATACTGGGGGAAACCAGAAGAGACAGCGAGTACATTTGTGAATGGGTGGTGTCATACTGGAGACTTAGGATATTTGGATAAGGATGGATACTTAACTATATCTGGCCGAAAAAAAGATATGATTCGCAGCGGTGGTGAAAATATTTATGCGGTAGAGGTTGAAGACGTACTAATTCGGCATACGGCTATACATGATGTAGCTGTAATTGGTATTCCAGATCCAAAATATATCGAGGTAGTATGCGCAATAATCGTTTTACAACAAGGTGAGGTAGTAACTGAAAAAGAAATTTTAGCATTTATAGATGAAAAAATCGCAGGTTACAAAAAACCAAAGCAAATTATTTTTGTAGATGAACTTCCTAGAACTCCTTCAGGGAAAATTCAAAAGTTTATATTGAGAGAACAATTTAGTTGAATTTTTATAGTTATTCAAAATGAGTATATGGAGATTTAATTTTAGCAAAGGGAATATTTACTTTTCGTGAGGTTGTTTTATATATGTTCCATTGTAAAGGAGAAAGAAAAAGGAGGTTAAAAAATTGTATCAAATAAATCAATTATTAGATTATCATGCTAGTCATACACCAAATAAAGAGTATTTATTTACGAGTAGTGAGACTTTGACCTATAAAGATTTGTATGAACGTGTGAACGCTTTAACGTATTCACTTTATTCCATAGGTATTACTAAAGGGGATAGGGTGGCTTTGTATCTTCGAAATAAACCGGAGTTTTTATATACTTGGTTTGCCTTAAATCGAATTGGCGCAATTATGGTCCCTATCAATACTTCACTAAAAAAAACGGAAGTTTCTTTTATCTTGAATGATAGTGAAGTTGTAGGTTTAATTGGTGAGGATGATGCTATAAAAGAAGTATTAAATCCAGCGGTATCAGAATGTCAGTCGATAATATTTACTATTACTACAGGTGCATCTCAAAATGGCTGGATTTCTATGGAAAGTTTATTAGAGAAAACGAGTTATTTGGATTGTGAAATACCTGACGAAAATGATTTGTCCTCAATTTTATATACATCAGGCACTACAGGTAATCCGAAAGGGGTTATGTGCCCACATAGATACTACTTTCATTTGGCAAAGTCCGCAGTTGAGGCAGTGAAGTTTAATGAAACAGATCGCCTATTAACCTACTTACCTCTCTTTCACATGAACGCTCAAATACTTACCGTAACTGCATCCCTCGTTTCAGGTTCGAGTATTGTTCTTTTAGATAAATTTCAACCGAACTTATTTTGGCAAGAGATAGATAAATTTAAAGCAACCGTTTTCTTTTATTTAGGATCTATTTTACCATTATTATCAAAATTGACAGTCTCTGAAGAGGAAAAGCATAACACACTACGTTTAGCGGTAGGAGCACAGGCGAACCCTAAAAAGATAGAAGAATATGAAACTAGATGGGGTTTGGAAATGATTGAGTTGTTCGGCATGACAGAAGGTGCTGGAACAATTAACCGAGTTGGAAATCGCAAAATTGGATCCTGTGGAAAAACGTTTGAAAACCATAAAGTCATGATTGTGGATGAATTAGGTACCCCTCAATTGCCACTTAAGTCAGGAGAAATCATTTTCACGGGTCCATCACTGACACTCGGGTACTGGAATAATGTAGAAGAAACTCAAAAGGCTTATCGAAATGGTTGGATGTATTCAGGTGATATAGGATATATGGATTCGGATGGATATTTGTATTTTCTAGACAGAAAAAAAGATATCATCCGACGTAATGGGGAAAATATATCTTCGGCTGAAATAGAACAGGTATTATTATCGCATCCTGAGATTTGGGAAGTAGCTGCAATTCCTATTCCTGATGACGATCGTGGTGAAGAAATTAAAGTTTTTATCGTCACTAACCCGGGAGTACAAATAAAACCGGAAAAAATCATTCAGTGGTGTGAGACTACGATGGCTAAATATAAAATCCCGCGGTACATCGAATTTCGAGATAGTTTACCTAAAACCACAACACAAAAGATTCAAAAGTCGATTTTGAAAAAAGAATATAGTGACGTAAGTATAAATACGTGGGACCGACGAAAAAAATCACTGAATGAAGTGGGGGAAGAGTATTGATGAAACCTGTCTTATTTGAGAAAAAAGGTGTTAAAGCATATATTACGTTTAACCGACCTGAAGCGATGAATTCAATGACACCAGAGGGTTTTCAATTACTTGCAGAATACTTCAAAGAGGCTCAAGCAGACGATAATATAAGAGTCATAATTTTAACAGGTGCGGGTGACAAGGCTTTTTGCTCTGGGGCGGATTTGAAAAAGACTATTCCGCTTATATCTGATGGGCAACTCGATTTCGAATTGTTAAATGATGCTGTTCTAAAAAACGTGCCAATCTGGAAACCAATCATTGCAGCCGTAAACGGTTATTGTTTAGCTGGGGGGACTGAAATTTTACAGGCTACAGATATTCGTATTGCAAGTGAAGATGCAATATTTGGGTTACCAGAGCCAAAATGGTCGATTATGGCTGCTGCTGGATCTCTTGTTCGTTTAGCTAGACAAATACCATATTGTCAAGCTATGGAAATACTATTGACTGGGGAACAACTTACAGCAGAGAAAGCTGAAAAAATTGGTCTCATCAATAAAGTAGTCCCTAAAGAAGAGTTAATGAATGAAGTAGAAAGATATGCTGATATTATTTGTCAGAATGGTCCACTAGCAATTCAAAACACAAAAAAAGCAGTAATTGAGCTACTAAATTTACCCATAGAAGAAGCCTTTCATAAAGAAATTTTGTATGCTAAAGCGGTTTTTGAAAGTTCGGATGCAAAAGAAGGTGTTGCGGCATTTGCAGAAAAAAGGGAGCCACAATTTAGAGGATCATAAGGTTAAAATATATCGGAATGAATTTTCGGAATTATGTGAATAATTCGGCGGCGAGTTATGCCTTATTGCAAGATCATATAACTTCGACAATTTATGTTGTAAATTTGGAAAATATCGGTGTAACACATAGGAAAAAAGTGTATCGACTCGGTTGGCGTACGGCGAATCTAGCAAATATAAACATTGACCGTGTAGAACCTATTCAATTGATTCATATTGACGAATCGAAACAGGAGATTTGGAGAGCTAGTCATGATGTATTAGACAGCGTCATTGCCTATGGAACGGTTCAATGTGCCTTTGAACGTGTGACAAGCTATACGCAGCAACGGTTTCAGTTTGGCGGACCATTAACGCAGTTTCAGGTTGTACGTCATAAATTAGTCGATATAGCGATTGAGAGAGAAAACTTAAACACTTTATCTATCGCGTATTAGATGAATATGGCAGGGAGGATTTCAGTTTGTTAGCATCGCTACTTAAGGTTAGTACAAAAGAGATACTTCCATTTGTGACTGACACAGCTTAGCAGGTGCACGGTGGCAATGGTTATATGATGGAGTATGATGTTCAGCGTTTGTGGCGTGATAAAGAAATGTATTGCACGATTGAAACAGATTGTTCAGATGATTTTCACGTAATTGGGAAGCAGCTTATCGGAAAAAACAAGGAGGCGATAAGGTGAAAGAACAAATTTCGATTATCAATAGAGTAGCAATTGGTGATGTAATACGACGAACAGCGAGTAAGTTTGGAAACAAAGAGGCGGTTATTGACGGTGACAAACGCTACACATATAAAAATATGTATACACATACAAATCAAGTCGCAAATTATTTATCAGAAAATCTTGGTTTGGAAAAAGGAGATAAAGTTGCAACGCTGTGCTTAAATTCATATGAGCATATAATTGCGATGTATGGCATTCAAAAAGCTGGCTTGGTATGGGTTCCCATAAACCCAGGCTTAACAACAACAGAAGTTGATTATATTTTACAAGAAGCCAATGTACGTCTTGTAATTGGTGATGCTATGTTACTAAAGATGCATGCATCCATTATGAGTCCTTATGAACAACTTGTGACACCACGCTCAGATGGGGCATCTTGTTTTACAAAGGCCTATAGCTCTGCCTCTATGGATGAGCCTAATGTTCATATTGAAGACCGTGACATTGCTCAAATTATGTTTACAAGTGGTACAACAGGTAATCCTAAAGGTGTTTGTATTTCTCACATAGCTGTGCATATGTCTAGTATGGCAAATGCATTAGAAATGAAGGTAGAAGCTAATGATGGAATAATAGCGGTTATGCCTTATTTTCACTGTGCACAACATGCATTTTTACAAACGTTTTTACTAGTAGGTGGTAAAATTGTCGTATCGCAAAAGTTCGACCCAATCGTCTTTTTTGAAACGATTCAATCTGAGAAGATTACGTTTATTTTTGCATTACCAATTATGTACCGTGCGCTTATTTTCCATCCAAATCGTTCAAAATATGATTTATCTTCCTTAAATAAATGCTTATATGCGATGGCTCCGATGGATCAAACGACTTTGCGTACGGGAATTGAACAATTGAATGCTGAATTTTTCCTAGGTACTGGACAAACAGAAATGTACCCAGCAACGGTTGTGTTTAAGCCACAATATCAGCTCACAAAAGTAGGGAGTTACTGGGGCGAGCCAAGTCTCATTAATGATGCTGCGATTATGGATGAAGAGGGTCATATACTAGGAAAGCATATGGTAGGTGAAATTGTTCATCGTGGTCCAAATGTCATGAGCTGTTATTTGAATAATCCGCATGCCACAGCGGAAGTACGAAAATTCGGCTGGCATCATACAGGAGATTTAGGTTATATGGATGATGATGGACTTATTGTTTTCGTTGATCGTAAGAAGGATATGATTAAAACAGGTGGAGAAAACGTAGCTTCTATTCAAATCGAGCAAGTGCTGTTGAATTGTGAGCATGTTGAAAATGCTGTTGTTGTTGGTCTTCCGCATCCTGTATGGATTGAAGCAGTCACATCCTTTGTGAAGGTGAAAGACGGCGTAACGAAGGAAATGATTCATGCTTACTGTAAAGCGAATTTAGCTGGTTTTCAAGTTCCAAAGGAAATTATTTTAGTAGATGAGTTCCCGATGACCTCTACAGGGAAAATTCAAAAGCAAAAGCTACGTGCAATGTATGACAAAATTTATTTGACAGTGAAATAATACGAAGTCTTAGTAGGAGCAATAAAAACACCTTTTCTCTATCTGTTTCACTAACCTTATTTTATATGGCAATATAAAACACTTTTCACGCAGGTCTATGATGTAATCTTGAACGAGGGATTGACAACATGACAGCATATAAAACGACATAATGGCGTCGTTCGAAGTTTTGTATTATGTGAGTTCTCAATCTACGAATCGTTTCTATATCTTAAAATAAAGAATGGATAGAATAATAGAAAAAGGGCTAGCAAACTATTCGCTAGCCCTCTATTTTCATCTTTTCGTTTGCTGTTTTTGCTCTGCCCGTTGTTCTAATTTTGCACCATTCGCCTTGCTGTAGCGTTGTGTTGCTTATTCAATATCAGTTCTCGATCAATTAAAAGGACCGATCTAAAAATTACCACTTCTAAAACAGAACGTTTGTGCGTATAATATATACGAACGAACGTTCTTTTTGTTGCAGAGGGAGAGTGAAAACAATGAAAGATCAGTTAATAAAAGGATGCAACACAATCAGTTAGTAAATATGATGTACATTTCAAAGTCTGGAGTCATCACGAAAAGGTGTATCAAAATAATTAAGAGAGTCAACAGCGTACTTTTATTCTCGATAATGTTCTTGCTATTGTTTCAGTTGTCTATAAAAAGCGAGGGATCATTTAATGCATGAAAATCTGCCTGAACGTTCCATTATATGTATTGACATGAAAAGCTTTTACGCTAGTTGCATGGCAATGCTTGAAGGTTTAGATGTCATGACAACCCCAATCGCCATCGTAGCTAATTTCACTCAACCTGGTAGCGTTGTCTTAGCTGCATCGCCACCTATGAAGGAGCGATTCAAGATAAAAACAGGAAATCGTCGTTTTGAAATACCAAAGCATCCAGACATAAAACTTTTTGAACCGAAGATGAGTTTTTTCATTGAAATGTCTATGGCTATCACTCGTCTTATTTCAAAGTATGTGCCGCCAGAGTGCATCCATATTTATAGTGTCGATGAAAGTTGGGTGGACCTAACTGGAACAGAAAAGCTCTGGGGACCTCCTGAGGATACAGCAAAGGAAATTCAAAAAGCGATATATGATCAGTTTCGCATTCCAAGTGCTATTGGGATGGGCCCTAACATGCTGATGGCAAAACTTGCTTTAGACCTTGAAGCTAAAAAGTCAGGTTTTGCAAAGTGGACTTACGAGGATGTGCCAACGAAACTTTGGCCTGTGCGTCCTTTATCTGAGATGTGGGGTATCGGAAAACAGATGGAAGCCAAGTTAAATGCAATGGGGATATTAACAGTCGGTGGATTGGCAACTGCTGATTTAAATGAATTAGAGGGAAAATTCGGCATCATGGGTAATCAACTGTACCACCATGCGCATGGCATTGATCTTTCCACACTTGGAGAGCCTCTAGTTAAAAACTCAGCTCTAAGCTTTGGGAAAGGTCAGATGTTAATGCGTGACTACCACACAAGAAAAGAAATATCCGTGGCGTTACTTGAAATGTGTGAGGACGTGATGAGGCGAACGCGCGAAGCAGGGTATGTTGGCCGTACGATTAGCTTAGGGCTTTCCTATAGTCGCAATGCTATGACAAAAGGATTTCACCGCTCTAGAACGATTGCAGTACCAACAAGTGAAACGTTAGTTATGTATAAAATTTGTCTGGAATTACTGGATGAGCATTTTGCGGGTGAGCCAGCATGTCAATTGTCAGTTAGAATAACGAATCTAGAACCAGAGCACAGTATCCAATTGGATTTATTTGATGAGCGCAAGGAGCAACGCCAAGTAATTGGCCACGTTATGGATGCCATTCGAAGAAAATATGGAGCAGTGTCATTATTAAGGGCGGCTTCTTATACAAAGGCTGGCACAGCAATTACACGTAATCGCTTAGTAGGTGGGCACTTAGCGTAAGGGGGGAATGAGATAAGACGAGATAGAGGAACGATTAAAAATTCGAGGAGTGTTTAGATGATACGTGACCGTGGATCAATGAAGTGGACGGCGATGATGCTTCCTGAGCATCTTGGCCTCATTAAAGTGTGGAAGCAAGAGCAATTTTACGATAAAAAGAGAGAATTAACCGAGTGGGAACTAGAGGAAATAGAACAGACGATACAACGTGCTTTTAAAATGCAAAAACGGATCACATTAACGCTGTGGAACAACAATCATTTGCAAGGCGAAACAGGACTAATTACAGGAACTGATACAGTCAAAAAGGAATTGTTACTAGAGACGAATGTAGCTATCAAACGTATTGCATTTGATAAAATCCAAGACGCAAGGGTAGTGGACGTTGATGATTAATGGTGAGGATCGTAGTGTTTTGTATGAGTTTATTAAATTAGATATGGCCATCAGGTCATTACAACAAGACTATTCATCGCTCGAAAAGTTAAAAATGTCCAAAATCTACATCCATATTGTAGAGGATTTATTAAAAAATATAAGACATGATTTCTACAATAAAAGGCGAGTCTTAGCTAAGAAAAATATTGCCGTTGTAAAATGGGTTAAAATTGATGAATATTTCAGCGATGTAATCATCAAAACAGCAGGCGAAGATGAAGTGCTACGTTATGCCAATCAAGCTCTAAAAGCACAGGTAGAGGAGCTCATTCATAGCCGTTTAAACAAATGTGTGTAGAGATGGTTTGAAATCCTATCTCGGAAAATAAAGAAAATTGCAGAAGAGCCGATCAGCTTGAATAAGAAATATAAAAAAGTCTCAAATTCAAGCTGATATGTTTAGATAGTTAAAATACCTCGAATTGTGATGATAGCAGCTCCTGCAACTTTGATGACTGGTTCTGATTCTTTTGGAATAACAGTCACATAAAGAGTTCCAGGTCTTCCTATCGCATTTCCTTGAGCGATTGTAAGATGTGTTATTTCACCTTGAGGAATAATGCCTTCTAAATAGAGGAAGCCTGCTAATGCACCATTTGCTGCACCAGTTACAGGATCCTCAGGTATGCCAATCCCTGGTGCAAAATCTCTAGTATATAATTTATATTCTTGCAAGTTAGTAAAAGTATAGAGATGTGTCGTGCTGATATTATGTTCTTTATTATGCTTCCCTAACGCCGCTAAGTCAGGTACTGCATTGTCGATATCGATTTGATCTTTTATTGGAACGAGTAAATGCCAGTTTCCGGTATTTGCTAGCTTGATTGGATAAGTTAAATCAATGCTTTCGGAATGGACGCCGATTAGTCGACTAAGCTCTTCCACATCAATATTGATATCTTGTGTTTTGGGCGTTACTTGCGTCATTTCCACATCCATAACTTTTCCGTGTTCCTTATGCCATACAACCGGTACTCTACCGATATTCGTTCCAAGCACTATACCTTCCTTTTTCTCAGCAAGACTAAACTCAGTAGCCAAAAGCCACGTTAATCCAACAGTTGCATGTCCGCAAAAGTTGATTTCTTCAGTGGGAGTGAAATATTTTACTTTATAATCTATATCTTCATTATTGGAGGGTAGTAAAAATACGGTTTCCGGTAAATTTAATTCTTTTGCGATACTTTGCATCTCAACTTCGGATAATTTATCAGCATCTAGCACGACACCAGCAGTATTACCGCCAAATTTTTCTGTTGTAAAAGCATCTACATGATAAACTCTAATATCTCTCATCTTATTGACTCCTTTCTAAACTTTTATTGTTTCCTCCGTACGGTGATTTTGTTGTAAGTTTCTGAATTTTCTATCTTGTTGTATAATAAGAATACTATAGAATGCAATTAAGTAAAGGGTGAACTTTTTGTTAATTGTAGAATTCTAATCTGAATTAACGTTATAGCTTAATTTTGTCGAAAAACAGGTTCATCACCATAACTTGGGGTTGACCACAAAAAATTCAATAAATTTCCATTAAAGTATAGAAAAAAAGTGAAAA
>NZ_LITM01000006.1:432696-555030 GCF_001275675.1 Lysinibacillus sp. FJAT-14745
GATGCCCATCTTTTCCTCCGTTTACGTTTGGAAACAGGTCATTGATTTTGTCATCCCCGGATTTTGGTGATGAGCCGAAAAACACCTTAGATGTTATTTGTTGTGCAAAGATTAGAATATTTAGCATCGTTGATTTCTTGCGCTTTCTGATGTGCAATTTGTCACTGAATCGGAAAGGCGTTGAAGGGCATAAATGGTATGAAATACTGTTAAACAAAAAACCTGATTTCATACCGTACAATGGTTTTGTAGAGTGGGAACTCATACCTGGTTGTTGGTTACAAGTAGCAGAAGGTAATCTTACTGAAGGAAATCAATTGCTGCTAGTCAGTTATTGATACGTAGTGGTAAATCTGCAGATACTTTACTAGGTAAGTTGGAAGACGAGCTAGGGAAAATTGATCACTTTGTCGATCAAGCACTGTATTACTCGCGTCTTGATTCTTTTTCAAAAGATTATTTAATTCAAGCAATTTCGTTAGAAACTGTAACGGGAGCTAGTATGAAAAAATACGCCAAGAAGTTTATTGCAAAACGTCTTCAATTTGAACGTACAAACTTGCAGCTTCTTGTTGAGAGTGACACAAAATGGTTATCATTTATCGTGGATCAGATTGTTGCCAATTCATTAAAGTATACAAATGACTATGGGCAAATTAAGTTTATTGGAGAAGAAGACGAAAATGAAAAACGTCTTATTATTCAAGATAATGATATTGGTATTAAAGCTTAAGATATTGGACGTGTATTTGAACGCGGATTTACTGGATTAATGGGATAAATACCAAATCACTGGATTGGGCTTATATTTAGCTAAACGCCTATCCTAAAAATTAGATCATGATATCTCTATTGAATCAAAAGAGGATGAATACACTAAAGTTATCTTACATTTTCTAAATTCATTCTTTTTGTTACATAAAGGATTAAAGGTATTTTTGAAGAAATTATATAATGTAGCAGTTGCAGGCGTGTTGATTAGGAAAAAATAAGTTTATTATTGAGCGATAAAAGGATTTTTTCGTTACCACTTTCCCGATATATTTACATTTTAACTGATTTCCGCTACGGGCTACTCGACTCCCGCGGGAAAGCGAGTAGCCCGTAGCGGAAATCAGCCTCTTTGGATGTATAAAAATGGTTAATCAACACACCTGTAGCAGTTGTTAAAATTTTTTATGGAGGCGGACTATGAAGACGGAAATTATTATAACCGTAGTTATAATTTTAGGAATGGTAATCTTAATAGACAAAATATACGGAAAAATTAATATAGAAAATTATTCTCCGATTTGGGAGTATTTTTCTAAAGCACTTCTCTATGGGTTTATTGCTAGCGTTACATTATTCTATGGAAAGGAATCGCTAAGAGATGTTAATGCACTAGAATGGGCCATCATTGCAGTTTCAGCAATAGAAGGAACAGGGAACTATATTAATTATGTAAAAGAATCAAAAAGGAGAAAAGAAGAAAAAAGAAAGACTTGAGGTAATCAAACTTAGATACATAATGAAATAATTCTTCAACTTAATAGAGTCGCTGATTAAAAAGGGATTGATGCTCTTTTTGTAAGTGAAAGCAGAAGATACAGTAAGTTGGTATTTCGCTAAAGTAGAGCAGAGTCATTTTTAATTTAATTTAATTTAATTTAATTTAACCCACCAGTACCAATGAGTTGCCACATACACTCCGTACACTGTGAAGCGGTGACGTTGCTGGAGTTAGTATAAAAATTGATTAGTTCGAATTCCTATTATCGGAATTCTTTTTAGTTTGTGGAACATATTGGACTTAAGGGCAGATTAGTAGACGGTGGGGGACAGCAATAGAGGAACACTTTATTTATTGAATAAAAATATTATGTAAACTGTTAGAAGGAATTTGAAGATTTGATATGAAGTGTAATAATTTAATCAGAACATCCAAAAGAGTATGAAAATCTTACACATTTCATTGAGATTTTCTTCTTTAAATAATCGAAAGTCAAAACTGTCTATCTGCAATGACAATCATAAGATAGGTTCAAATTCCTTGTATCCTGATATCCACAAGTAAGGGGCAAACAGAAAAAATCACCCATGTCATGACGAGTGATTTTTGAAAATCTATTTCTATTAAATGTTTAAGTTCATAACAATTTGCTCGCCAATACGTCCCATTCTTCTTTCCCCGTTATCGACAAAGCCAACTTTTAAATACAAATTTTGAGCCGGAATATTTTTATGATTAACAACTAAAACAACTTCATTATATTCTTTAAATTCCCTCTTCATAAATTCAGACAATGCTAGCATCCCTTTTTTAGCGTACCCATTTCCTTGTTGTTTATGGTCAATAGATAATGCAGTCAGCAGCATAGCTTGTGGATTATGAGAGTACTCTTTTACTCTTTCTGTTGCGTGCAAGACAAAAAATCCTACAGGTATATTGTCACTCAAAATAACAATCGGATATTGTCCAACCATTTCTAGAGAAATCTCTTTTGGAAGGGCAGTAAATTGACTTTGTTCTTCCGGAAGTTCAAAGTCATTCAATATATCTACATAATTTTTTGAGAAATGTACTAATTCAATGGTGTTCGTTTTTTGCATAAAATTGCCTCCTTTTTTATCATTTTAATATCAGAACAAATGTTCGTCAAGAGACTTGGTTTATAAATGGTAAATAATGATAAAAATGATGCCGGCTAGAAACAATAGATGAGAGGATGTAATAGAACAATGAGGACGAAAGGGGTCACTAGACGACAGTAATCCTCGGTGTCAATATAGGAGATCACAATTGTTAATCAACAGGCGTGATAATCTTTAGAAGAAATGAAGGATATTTCAAACCCCACAATAAAAATGATTAGGGCACAAAAAATGAATAAAGAAAAAAATAAAAAAATTGTTGTAACGAATCAACAAATTTTTGGATATATAGATGATTGGCTTTCAAAAGACTTGATTCAGAATAGCAAAATTCTCATTAGAAAGGAGGTAAATCGTGGATAAAGAAAATATATATCAAGAATATGGGGATTTTATTTTTAGGTATTTATTAACTCTTACAAATGATGGTCAATCTGCTGAAGAATTAACGCAAGAGACGTTCTATCAAGCCATTAAGTCCATTGAAAACTTTCATAATAACGGAAAAGCAAAATTTTCAACGTGGTTATGTTCAATCGCGAAAAACGTGTGGTTACAAGAAATGAATCGCGAAAAAAACAAGCACCAGTTAGTGAACTCACTAAGTGATGAAACTCCTATATTTTATAATTTAGAAGATGAATATTTTAGAAATGAAGACAAAATTAATTTTTATAAAAAAGCTCAACAACTGAGTGAGATAAACCGTGAAATACTTTATCTCAGATTATTAGGTGATTTATCTTTTAAAGAGATTGGCTTCATTTTGGGAGGAACAGAAAACTGGGCAAGAGTAACATTTTATCGTGCAAAACAACAAATCAGAAAAGGCGGGGAAAATAATGAATCATAGCGTTTTTAGAGATTTAATCCCGAGCTACATAGAAAATTTAACAAGCGAAGAGACAAATAAACAAATAGAAAAACATATGGAACAATGTGAGGATTGCCAACAGTATGTAAAGGAAATGCAGGAAAACCTGTTGGTAGAACGTACCCATGAGCAAAAAAAGGAGGATAAAAATATCGATTATTTTAAAAAGGTGCGATCAAAAAATAGGAAAAAGATTTTCATTATTGTAGGATCACTACTATCCATTTTCCTTATTATATCCATTGGTTGTTTCTTCCTCTTTGCCCACATGTGGATAGCAGATAAAAAGGGCATACAAACAACCGTCCAACAACAAGGTACAACGGTTACATTGTCCTTTCAAACGAAAAATGACAATCGTTATCCTTTATCGATGATACATAGGGGACAGAAGTATATCTATGAGATCATTATTTATGAAAAGTGGAATGATTTTTCAGAACCAGCCAGGATTTTAAAAGATGGAAGTAATGTCACGTTTACATTTTTAGATGAAAATACATTATTACTGGACAATGGTGAAGAAAAGAAACTGACAGACGAAGACAAAATACTCATTCAATATAAAAATAGTACGGAAGAGATACTATTAAAGGATTTATACGATCCAGAAAATAAAAGAAAATAATGTGAACATGAATAAGAAAAGAATAGTTGCTACATGAATCCTAGATTATTCACCGACCAATATAAAATCCCGCAGAAAAGCTTTTTACTGCGGGATTCTCTTTTTCACTTAAAGTATTTTAATTTTTTCATTATACTTGATTCTATGCTTTCCCTCACCCTATCTAATTCCAATAGGGAAGAGGATTATTCAATTGTATGTAATCGTCCAAGTCTCCATGTACAAACAATAAAGTAACTATAATCGTTAATATTAACGATAAAATAGACATCATTCCCCATTTATCATCACCAGGGACCCTCACATTAAATCCAATTTGAGCGATAAAAAATAGGATGTTGCTCATAATCGATAGATGAATCAGTCCAGAAATATAATTATTTACCGCTCCTGTCCAAAGTGGTACTCCCCAACCCTATATCCTATCCATATATCACTATTGCAAAACTCTACAAGAGATGGTGGTGTACCTATAATTGCACCCATTGTAGCCTATTCAGATCACCATTAAATACCTTTATACAGATTTGAGAGATATTGTGTAATGAGAAAAGGGATATTAATATAGATTTAAAGAGGTGCAAAATTTGGGGGAATGAAAAATGATTTTACTTAAATATAAAGTAGAGGAAAACGAACTAACAATGCTAAAAGAAGTTTATCAATCAGTAGGATGGATGAAACATGACGAACGCATCATAAAAAAAGTTTTCAATGCAAGTACACACCAAGTTTTCGCAGTAAAAGATCATCAAATTATTGGGTTTGCGAGAGCTCTTTCAGACGGTGTATTCAATGCTGCTATTTATGATGTTGTCGTCCATAAAGATTATCAGGGAAGAGGAATTGCCAGAATGCTTTTAGAGGACATCATTCAGCAATTAGGGAATGTTTCTTGTATTCAGTTAATTGCAACAACAGGAAATGAACCTTTTTATGAAAAGATCGGCTTTAAAAAATTGAAAACGGGTATGGCTCTATACAAAAATCCTCAACTAGCCGAGGAGTATTTGGAAAGAAATAATCATTAGAACGGCGGAAGGAGGAGGAAGCTGGCATTGTTTCGATTAGGAAAATAATAACTAAAACATTATAATAATAGGGTGAAATTTGAAATAGAGGAGAATGATGTATGGGTGATTTTCTTGATTTATATCATTTAGTTGAAATAGACGAGTTTGAAGAAGTAAAAGATATTTTAAACGGGAATCCAAGCTTAGCTTTAGGTAATGATGAATATGGTTTTACTTTATTGCATGCTGCTGTAAGTGCTGAAAATCCAGAACTTATTAAATATTTAATTGACCTAGGTGTCGATGTAAATTCGAGAAATGATGAGGGGATTTCTCCATTACATATAGTACTTTACCCCGAAGTAGCTGAATGTCTATTAGATCATGGGGCATTAATAGATATTACCGCAAATGATGGAAATACCCCTTTACATACGCAAGTTTCAAATGGTGAGGAAAGTATCGATATTATTCAACTACTTCTAAAAAGAGGAGCAAATCCAGAAATCAAGAATGCTTTTGGAAAAATTGCTTTAGATATAGCTAAAAGCAGGGAAGAAACACTCATCATTAAAGAATTATTAAAAAATAGCTAAGTCCATAAAAAAAGCTGTAGCGTACGGCATCGCTACAGCTCAATATTGCTTATTGACTTGCTTAGGTTAGTCAGTAACAAGATTATATCATATTATAAGGAAAAATAAAAATAACAGCAGCAATAGAACCAAAAGAGCTTAAAGATATTCAAAAAATGACTTATGGGATGTTAAATATCAAAAGAAGTAAATTGGACCAGGATGGAAGAAGGGGAGTTTATAATGCTTTATCCATATAGAAATGACGCTAGAAAAACACTAATTCCTTATTTAAAATCGCTAGATGAAAAATTTTGGTTTATACAATCCGATACTTATCCAAACACACTTGCTTGGGTTATTGCTCATATTGCAAGTAGTGAGGATTACTGGATCAATGAAATTGCCATGAAAAATACATGTATGTTAAACCTAAACGAAAAAAGTTCAGCGAAGGAAATATTGGATGGTTATATTCAGATAAGGCATTATACTGATGAAATTTTACACTCAGTAAACTTATCCGAGCTAAATACGTTAATGGATGTACCGAACTTTAATGATGGATGGAAACCTCCTTCAGAACCAACGTTGAACTGGGTATTTAATCATGTATATATGCATGAAACTTATCATATCGGACAAATTGGACTTATAGCTCATCTTAATGGATTTCAAAAACCATTATTTTGAAGTGTGAATAAATAGGATATTAAATGTAGCGTAGTATCCGAGAATTGGCCCAAGAAGTAAAGAAACAAAATGTTCTTTGTATCTGGTTCAAGTTCAACATGAAAATTATACATAGGGACATCTTGATAATTCAGTTTGGGTCTACTAGATAGCTTACTGAATTAGATTTTCACAAATGTATATTCGTCATTAATAACTTCCAGTATTTTGATTCTATCTAATGTATGGATGAAATTAAAAAAGGTTTCGCCAATTTTTTATATATAAGATAGGAAAGTATAAAAGGGTCACTGGACCAGAGTGACCCAAGCCAACAAATCTGGGGAGCAAAGCTAAATTAGCTTTACACTACTATTATTATGATTTGATAACTATTTTGTATAGTGAATTGTCTGAGAAAAAAGATTAAAAAATAAAAAGGCCGAATAAGTTAATCGTACAGACAATTAAGATGAAAATAGATTGAGGGATTATTTGAAGAATTAGTGATGTGGTATCGGGATTAAACCGTGCTTATAGATAGTTAGAGGTTTATTACGTGACCGGATAAACTATTTACAACTGCTAAGATTATTTGAGAAAACGCTTGGTCCTAGCTTTCACTTTTGAAATTAGAGAGTCGTACTGGTACTTCAACGTTCTTCATTTTAGCCATAAGGGCATTAAATCTTCCTATCCACTTCGGACTTAACTCTTATAAAGTAATTTAGATTTGGTTGAAGAAAAGCTACCATCCATTCAAATCTTCGAAAACAGAGAAGGAGCAAATATTTTTAAAAGAAGCGATAAGGATAGATCAAAATAATTGTAAACAAACCCAGACAACGACGAAGAAATAAGGTATGCAAATTAAGTATTGAAAATACAAGTTGATGAATTACTAATATGACAAAGTCACTCATTTTGAAAATAAAGATGAGTGACTTTTCATTTTTTTAAAACAATTCTAGTTATCTGATGGAGCATCGACTTGGTCACTATTTGTTCGATACTGCAATTTTCTCTACATATGAATACACATAAGATCATATAGATAAAGGTAGCAAAAAAATAGATCTCTCCAGTCGATTGATTTGAAAATTAAGAAAATCTTCAGTTTTTTCTAAGAAATAGATTAACTTTATTGTATATACTTATAAAAACAGGAAATTAATGAAACCGTTTGAATATTTAAAACGTATTGGTAGTAGGAAAGAATATTGAAGTAGGTGAAGACGTGGCATACACCATTTACATAGTATTAACAAAAACAGGTACATTATTATCAAAAGCTATAGGTATGTATACTGGAAAAGAGATGAATCATGCGTCCATTGCTTTTGATGATGAGCTCTTTGAAATGTATAGCTTTGGACGTAGACAATTAAACAATCCTTTAAGTGGGGGTTTTTTGCAAGAGGATGCAGAAAGAGGGCTATTTGAAACAGCTGATTGTGTAATTTATCGTTGTAGAATTTCCCACTATCAATACTTAGAGATGATGAAAATCGTACGTTATATGTATTGGAATCGTGATCGCTATAAATATAATTTTATTGGGCTCTTTGGCGTTATGATGCGAAAGGAGGTACGAAGAGAGCGTGCTTATTTTTGCTCACAATTTGTAGCGACTCTTTTAAAGGTTGGTGGGCTGAAAGTTTATCAAAACCCAGCATTAATGACACCTCATTGTATCGCACAATTACCTTATTTAGAAAAAGTATATGCTGGGAAGCTAGCAGACTATTTACAAAGTGTACGTTCACCAGCAATGTTATACGGTTAAGGTGAAACCTCGAATCATTCTAATTATTTTTCACCCTCGCTAACATGAAGCCGCGGCGTATCTATCTAGATATCCTCCGAGGCTTCATACTTTACGGTCGTTCTAGGTTGATATTCATACAGATTAACATTGAATATGGTGCTTAAGTCTCGATGATTTACTCGATGTCCATCACCGATTAATGAACATAAAACTATTCCGTTATAAAATTAAAGGTAGTCAAGTTGGGTATTATTCTCTTTGGAGTATATTATATACTTTAAAGTAGAATCTGAAGTGAATATAATTTCACTTCCTTCAGCAAATGTTTTTGTAGCGAAAGCAAAGCGTCAGCTACAGAAGTCTTCCACCTCTATAGATGGTGAGATGAATACGGGTTGAAGTTACTTTTCAGCGGGTGGCCAAACAACTGCTAAAAGGGAGTTGAAAAAATACATAGGGGGCGTTATTGATGAGTGAAGAATTAAATGCATCTGGCTGGGATGCGATTGACCAGGAATTATTAAAAGTTTATGGAGAGCAAGAGCCGAAGCATTATGGAACCGTTATTCCCTATTTATTAGGGGGCGAAGATCCGCTTGAAGGAATTAGTGCGTATAAGAGTGAGACACCAGTTCCACACTGGCATTTTGTCACTTATGGATTTTCCGAGTTATATGAAAAAGAATCAGAAAATGCTGAATACAGCGGATATGGGTTTGAGTTAACATTTCGTCTTGCCCGAAATGAAGATGAGGAGGAGCCACCAGCGTGGGTGTTAAATTTGCTACAAAACATGGGAAGATATGTGTTTAACAGTGGCAATGTTTTCAGATCAGGTGATTACTTGGATGCTAATGGTCCAATTTGCCAAGGTGCGGACACGCTTTTAACGGCGCTTGCCTTTACGTTGGATCCTGAATTGCCTGCAATTGATACACCAAATGGACAAGTGGAGTTTATTCAAATGGTAGGTATTACAGGCGATGAGCTTGAGGCGATGCAAACATGGAATACAATAGGTGTGCTAAATGCTGGTCTTGAGTATATCCCGAGCTATGTTACTGATTTATCTCGGGCATCACTTTTACAGATCCCATCCATTGCAGAAGCGGTAGAAAAAGGGATGGAGAAAGAGGGCTCTAGTACCGGCTTTTTATTCGTAGACCAACTGGCTTGGGAGCAGGGTAAAAAGGGATTATTCAGCAAACAACCTAATAAGTTTACGCTAGGGGCAAAGCAAGCAGGAATAATCGGTAAACTATTACGCGGGCGGATTTTAAAAGGGGAAAACCTGACCTTAGTTAGTCAAGAAATCCGAGTTGTATTTGAGCCAGGTGAAAAATGTGGGTATAGCGTGGAGGAAGCGGATGTTACCATCACATTAAATGACAAGGCAGTTATGGAACTCAATCAAAACTTGATGCCACAAGAAAAGGAATTTGAAGTATCCTCTATACCGGGGCTTTCCATTCAAATTGCAAAAACGTATATTAAAGATCAGCAAGGAAACGTTGTGGAAACAATCGGATGATAAAATATAGTCTCCCGCTAAAACGAACAGTATATCCAAATGATGTGCTTTAGGTTCGTAGTGGGAGATTTTTTTATAAATAGTAACGAGGGAGTTTAGCAAAGAGGCACGAAGAAAATTAATCTTTTAAATAATCAAATCTAATGCTCAAAAAGATAGGTTTGAATGAACTAGAAAAAGTATTAAATGTAGGAGATTTGTGCGTATGAGAGTAGAGGCTAAGCTTCTCAAGCAGTTAAAACAATTGAAGATTGTAAGTGAGCAGACTGCAGAATGGCTAAATATTGAAATTTTTAATCCAGAACTTTTGGAGCGTGAGCAGTTAGGATATAGCATGGATCTTGAGGGTAACTCTCTTATTAATGATGAAGAGGGTTCATGGCAAGCTGATTGGCTTGTTATTGGGCATAGAAAACTGACAGGCGACCCGATTATTATAGAGACAGCCGAGCTAGGGCAACAACCAGTAGCTGTTCTCATGCATGGCATGGGAGACTGGAATGCAGGTAGTTATCTAGCAGGTTCAGTTTTAAATTTTCAAGAAGCTATACAGCAATTTATAGAGCTTATTGCTCAGAAAAATGATAATCAATCGACTTGGAAAATTACTTGTATGGAGCTTGAACAACTAATGACGAGGATTGTGTCAGCAGATGATTATGCCGATAAAGATTTATGGGAATCTCTATTAGACCCTGCTTTTCAAGCGGCTCAAGGCATGGAGGCTGATTTAATGAAACAAGTGTCAGAAATGAGTAAGTGTGGAATGACGATTAAAGAAATTGCCGGCGAGTTAAAGCTGCCATTGAAAGAAGCATATGGTTATTTGAAAAAGGTTAAAGAGCTTTAAGGTTGAAGTTGAAAAAATGAGCATCCATGTGAGATGACGGGGTACCGATTTTAAGTCAATGGCAACCTGGAGAGATATAGATAGCTACTCGCATGAAAAGATGAAGCACTACTTCGACTCCTATCTGTAAGGGGAATGACTTAAATGAAAAAACAGACGAAAAGAGCATTGAAAATCGTTGATATTGCCAAAGAGCCTTTAGAGAAAATACCGTACATTACCGCTGCATCAAAAGGAGAGGGTATTTCTTATGAATGGCTTCCTATTTATTGGGGAGAGATGCTTGAACTGCCAGAGGAGCTGGATGCGCTAATTATTGCTTCTGATTTACAAGGAATCGCAGGTCATAATCAAGAAACGATAGAAGAAGCTCCAAAGCTGCTTGGTGAGGAACTTGCGGAAGTGCTGTCCATTTTGTTTCAAATCCATTTGTCAGATTTGGACCAAGCCAAGGTGATGGTGTGCTTATGTGGGGACTTATACACTGACCTAACCAAAAGGGGTGCTAGCGGTAATCCTTTGCCTGTATGGAGAGCTTTTCAGAGTCAATTTGGATTTGTCACAGGCATCGCAGGAAATCACGATCTATTGACGAATAAGGAACAAGCTGAATTGGAATCTACCTCAGGTATCCATTACTTCTCGGAGGGGGGTACGATTATGTATGCAAATCTTGCAGTTGCAGGACTCGGAGGAATCATCGGTAGGGCGGATAAACCAAATCGGATGGGAGAAGCCGATTATTTGGCAAAACTCAGAGACATTATAAGACAAGTTCCCGACATCCTGCTACTTCATGAAAGTCCGAAGATTAGCGCACAAGGTCTGCCTGGTAATCCACATATTTGGAAGGAACTACAGAATGCTGCTGAGCTTTTGGTCTGCTGTGGCCATGTTCATTGGGATACACCACTTGTTGAAACGAATGATGGGCTACAAATTTTAAATGCGGATGGGCGTGCTTTTATTTTCACAGCGACGACGCTAGATTAGAAATGCTTTATAATGTATATGATTTTCACATAGTTTTAGGAAAGCAAAGATTAAGACAATTGGAAGAATTATAACTTGAAAGGGGTTTTAATATGGGGGCATGGGGATATAAGCCATTAGAAAGTGATGAAGGCTTGGATGTAGTAGATTTTTTAGAGGACTATATCCATAGTAATTTAGAATCAAATCATTTAGAGTTATCTGAGGTTATCAATGCGATGAAACGAGATGGGTTTTTTTGAGAGAGCTTCGATGAAATTGATTTCCTTTTCGATATAAGTGCAATGACGCTTGCAGAGCTCTATGTAATGTATCTTGATACAGGGAAATTATATGACGGTGAAGATGACTTTGAAAAAATACAGTCAATAAATGCGGATGAAGAATCATTGAAGTTTATATTAAGATCAGGCGTGTTGATTAGGAAAAAATAAGTTTATTATTGAGCGATAAAAGGATTTTTTCGTTACCGTTTTGCCAATATATTTCCATTTTAACTGATTGTAGCGTAGGGCTACTCGACTCCCGCGGGAAAGCGAGACAGACGAGACCCTGCACGGAGCGAAGCGGCTCGACGCTCGCCCGCAGGAAGCTTTGCTCTGTGCGAAAGCGAAGCGTCAGCAACAAAGCGAGTAGCCCGTAGCGGAAATCAGCCTCTTTGGATGTATAAAAATGGTTAATCAACACACCTGTATTAAGATATTTAACTGATATTAGAGCTGAAGTTCCAGATGCTGATGGTATTAGGGAAATCGTTGAATTATGGCGTGAATCAGAATGCTGGATTGAATGGAAATCTAACTTAGAATGGCTAATTAATAGAGTTGAAAAGGAAATAATCTATTCCTTAAAATAATATTGGTATAGGATACTCAGTTGTATAGAGCTAATTTCCTCCCTTGAATATTTAGATATTATCAAGGGAGGAAAAGCTTTACAAAGAAGCAGAGCTACGCAATAGCATATTTATCTCGTCTAGAGGGATGATTTTATTTCCCCCGTATACGATGTTATAGTGAAATCCCCATTCTCCTAATGCAATAAGATGATGTTGTTCATTTTTTCTTTTGATGAGAGCCCATGTTCCTAAATCGCTTTCCGTACTTGCACTTAGCAATATCCATTCGTTGTAATGGAACACATATATATCCCTAAACATCTGAAAAGAATCCAAATGACCAGAACCGACTGAATCAAACCAAATATCGCAAGCTTCTTTTACGAGAACAACATTCAGAATTCTGATTTCAATCCACGCGCATTCTTCATTTTTAGACAAAATCTGCTCAAAGCTGCAATGAACAAATGCTGAGGAATTGATTTCACTAGGATGCTCTTCCCATCCGTTAAAGTATGAGAGAGCAGGCATAAATAACATCCAAAAGCTTTCACCTACTGTCATCTGAAAAGGATAACGGACCATTACAATCCTTCTATCTCCTTTGAGAGGTGGATTGTTTGATCGTGCCCATATTTTTTCATCAAGAGCAGGTAAATTACTGGCTTGAAAATCGGACCATTCAATGCCCGCCTCAAATCCTACGATTTCGAAATTATTTTTGATTAATTTCATTTTATCAGGTATTTTATTACATGCAGAACATGGAAAGGCTATATTGTTATCAATCATTATAAATCACCATTTCATTTTGTTTTATTAATTGTAAAAGGAGAGATTGAATTTGCATTATGAATTTTGGATTATGATATCGATTTCAGAACTAGTTCATTATCCCGACGAATGGAAAGATGAATACATACCTCACCCGAACTTTAAAGCGATTATGGATGCTATTGGTATTCGTGCACCAATCGAGGATATTTACGAACGTTATTATAACCAGCCTGTACATACTGGTCATGTACTAGTCTTTTCCAATAAACATGAGCCAGGTACGTGTATTGTTTTTGACACTTATCGAGACGCAATGGACCAGAGCGATATGATTAGATTCGGATGGAGAATCAGTGGAAAAGAAGCTATTGAATCAGTGAAACAATTATCACGTCACCTTTATGATGAATGCGAAGATGCTACCGTATTCTACAAGGAAGGTCAATGTGTTCTTTATGAGGTACTGAAAGAAGAACGTTATCCTCGTAAAATTTATTATAAAAAGGTATTTAAACAGCAAATCAAAAGGTACATAGTTTGAGATAACTGTCCTGTTATCTCAAACCACACTACATGTATATACCCATTTCTTTATTTACGGGAAGATAAGTAATCCAAATACTCTAATCTAGTAAGTCCACCTGTTTGACGGTTGAATTCATCATATGTAATATCCTCTATACTTGGAAAGCGATTTATTGTGTTGAAAAGATAAGGTCGAATAAAAAGCGGCATCGTCAAAAAACGTTTTCCAGAAAACTAACCATTCTGCAATGTTCAACCTTATCGTAAAACCTTTTTCTGCTATAATTAATGACAATATAGATAGGGGTGATAAAAATGCAGATCGTCACAATTGAAGGCGTTCCATATAATTGGTTAAAGCGATTACAGGAAATTCATGCACATGTATTTGATGGAGCAAATTTACCATTAGAAAAACTTGAAAGTAAAGAGGGGCTCATTTGTTTATTAGCTATAGAAGATGAGGAAATCATAGGCTTTAAATTAGGCTATACACATCCGGATGGAGTTTTTTATAGCTGGCTAGGTGGTGTGCATGAGAAGAAACGTGGTCAAGGAATTGCCAGTCAATTAATGAAGCAACAGCATGAACATCTACTGGCACTTGGCTTTAAAAAAGTTCGTACATATGGTAGAAATGAGCGAAAAGCGATGCTTATCACTAATCTTAAACACGGATTTGATATTGTCTCAACTTTTGTGGATAAAAAAGATCGACATAAAATAGTATTTGAAAAAATATTGGAATAGGAGTTTTAACATGAAGGCATACTTAGCAAATGGATTATTTTCTTTAGGAGATCGTTTAGTCAACGAGCAGCTCGCTGCGGCAATTAGAGAGGCAGTACCAGGTATCGAATTATATGTCCCACAGGAGAATGATGCGATCAATGATAAATCGGCCTATGCAGATAGTTTGGCGATTGCGCAAGCAGATTTAGAGATGCTGCAAAATAGTGATGTATTAGTAGCCGTTTTAGATGGTGTTGAAATTGATTCTGGTGTGGCAGCAGAGATTGGTGCATTTGCGATGCTGAATCGACCAATCGTAGGCGTCTTTACAGATGTTCGTCAACAAGGCCGGGACAATATGATGAAAATAGAGGCACTTGTACGCGACGGAATTGAAAATCAGTTTGTGTATCGTAATTTATTTGTTATTGGCTTAATTAAGCGCACGGGAGTTATTACGACTTCCATTGCTGAAGCTGTTAAAGCCGTTGAAAAATATAAAAAATAGGAGGAGTTTTTGTATGCTATTATCAACAACAGATATTGTGGCTGGAAAAGAAATTGTAGAAACACTTGGCTTAGTAAAAGGTAACTCTGTACAATCAAGAAATATTGGTCGCGATATGATGGCGGGACTACGTAATATTGTTGGAGGAGAGATGAAGGAGTATGCAGAAATGCTCGTTCGCTCCCGAGAAGTTGCCACGCAAGATATGGAGGAAGAGGCAAGACGACTAGGGGCAAATGCAATTGTTGGGGTAAGATTTTCAACATCATCTGTCATGGACGGCACATCGGAGGTATTAGCATACGGAACTGCTGTAAGAGTAAAGGAATAATCCGATCAACAAGATTTTTACTTGTGTTGAAAAACAAAATGGTCAATGAAATTTTGTAAATGCTTAAAATGAGAGTAATTTCTGTTTATGGTTACTAACTTCAGTCGGAACGGAAATCACCCCTCGCTTTGCCGAAAGATTATACTTTATTTAATATGACACATTAAAACATATAGAAGGACTTCAATCACCGAGATTGAGGTCCTTTTTATCTACCATTGCGGAATTAACTGTAAAAATAAAGTGAATTATAACAAAAGTATAGTATGTAGTGCCAATAATACCATTAATATAGAAATTAAGTAGTCAAAAGGACTAATAGTGTCCAACTCTTTTTGTATAATAGAGAAGTAATTTTGAAGAAAGAGTGGGATATATGGTAGATTCACAACAAAACAAAGGCTATCGCGTCATTTCGATGTTTGACAGACTGATGGATGGTCAAGGGATTAACAAAAAACAAGAAGCATTTACACATAATGTTGGTGAAAAAACCATACAACGGGATTTGAATGAAATTCGAGCGTATCTAGAAAAAGCTAAAGTGGATTGCCATTTAGAATATGTGCGGACAGAAAATGTGTACAGGCTGACAAATAAAGGGGAAAGTATTTTGTCGAAGGAGCAAGTTTTAGCGATTGTTAAAATTCTCATCGAATCAAGAGCACTGCTAAAATCAGAAATGAGCGATATTATCGATAAGCTTATTTCAATTGTTGCGGCCGATAAGCAAGAGTTTATTCACAATATTATTTTAAACGAAAAGCATTTGTACGTAGATTTAAATCATAAAAAGTCTCTATTGCATTTAATTTGGGATCTTTCAGAGGCGGTTCAAAAAAAGAAAATCATTAAAATTGAGTATTTACGTGAAGGCGAAACAATTCCTACAGAAAAGATTTTAAAACCACTCGCCGTCATTTTCTCAGAATACTACTTTTATTTAATTGCTAATGATAATAAGCACGAAAAGGATTTGCCTATTGTCTATAGAATCGACCGAATACAACATTTTCTTGAGCTTGATAAAAAATTTAAAATACCATATGCTGAACGTTTTCAAGAAGGAGAATTTCGCAAACGTATTCAGTTTATGCACGCTGGCGAGCTGATGCGTATGAAATTTATCTTTAAAGGAACATCTCCGCTAGCTGTATTAGATCGCTTACCAACAGCAAAAATAGTATCCAATAAAGATGAGCGATATTTATTTGAAGCAGAAGTTTTTGGACATGGTATTAAAATGTGGCTGCTGAGCCAAGGGGCAAACATAGAAGTGCTAGAGCCAATTGAGCTTAGAGAAGAGATGATTGAAACGATTCAATCGATGCAGAAAAATTATCGCTACATATAAAATAAAAAATAAGGTAAAAATCCGCATAGAGTCTAATCGAAGCAGATTTTTACCGTTTAAGAATGATTTATATCTTAAAAAAGATCCTCAAAAAAGGCCATCTTAAAATCATCTGAAAGCTTGTAATCTTTCATATAGTTTTCCTCATACAAATAAACGAATAAATGCTTTGAGTCATCTAATCGAATACCAATTTCTCGTTTATCATTATTACGCAATGTTAACCAATAAGCCTCGTCATAATTTGACTTGGAGAAATAGACTTTTCGAAGCGGTTGATCTTCAAGTTGTTGCATTATTTGATTGATTGTAGCTACATCTGTAATAGTGATTGTTTTGTGATCAGAGGAACGGATCAATTCAATTTCTTTAATTTTTTCAATATCAAATCGTTCAATTACCTCCTTATCAAAAGTTGAATCGCGAGTTAAAAAGATGGTTGAAGCATATAAGATGATAAGAGGTAATAAGATGCCGATTAATATTTTATATCGTTTTTTCATGTTTAAACTCCTCGAATTCTAAAAATTCACACATATGTATTCTTTTCCACGCTATAATTGAGCATATACTGAATGGATAAAGGATGGCAATCAAATGACACATAATCATGAAGAAAAAGAGATATTGTATCCAGATGGTATATTAATGTATCGTGGCGGTGTGAAGAAAAATGACTTTGGTCATGACATTTATGATGGAAAGGGGACGCTATTTGATCAAGAAGGTGAGCTGTTATTCGAGGGAGAATTCGTCAAACATATGAAGCAAGGTAACGGCATCACGTATTTAAAAGGACAAATGATTTATCAGGGCGAATTTATTCAAAATAAAAAACAAGGTAATGGTATTTTATATAAGGATGGTCAGGCATATTACGAGGGACATTTTCGTAATGATTTAATGGAAGGTTATGGGATTTTATATTATAAGGAAGATGTTATGGCCCCATTTAAAGAGCTTCGAGCACAGTATCCGGATTTAAATCAGCCGCAATATGAGGGTGATTTTGTTCATGGCATGAAGAAAGGTAAGGGAAAACAATATTATCCAAGTGGTTTTTTGCAATATGAAGGTGATTTTATATGGAATCATATGCAAGGTGCAGGAAAGCTTTACTATGCACCAGAATCGCCAAGTGCTGAGGAGCTAGCAAATGGTGTGACATCCCTTCAGTATGAAGGTTATTTCTTTGAGGATATGAAACATGGAAAAGGGAAGAACTATTCCAGACAAGGTGTGCTTGAATCGGAGGGGCAATTTAAAGAGGACGCTATGACAGGACATGGTACTCTTTATTATGCTAATGGACAGGCTTCCTATATCGGAGATCTTGTAAATGGGGAAAAGCACGGTCGAGGAGATTATTTTAATGAAGAAGGGAAAATTATTTATAGCGGTGAATTTATTAACGGTGAACGTTTAAGAATCACACCAGAAATAGAGCGAGAGATTGAAAAGTTACAGAAGCAACTTGATGGACTTGTAGGACTTCCAAATGCCAAAAAGGAATTACATAATCTAATTAATTTCATTAAAATTCAAAGCTTGCGTGTCGACCATGGTTTAACAAGCTTCCCTATAACATATCATTTAGTGTTCTCTGGAAATCCAGGTACAGGAAAAACAACAGTGGCGCGTATCATCGGCCAAATATATAAACATCTTGGTGTACTTTCAAGCGGGCATTTTGTGGAAACAGATCGAGCAGGCTTAGTAGCAGGATATCTTGGTCAGACGGCATTGAAGGTTCAAGAAGTTGTGAATAAAGCAAAGGGTGGCGTGCTTTTTATAGATGAAGCCTATTCACTCATCAATGATAAACAGGACGCTTTTGGTAAAGAAGCGATTGATAGCCTATTAAAGTCGATGGAGGATTTACGCGATGATTTAGTTGTGATCGTTGCTGGTTATACAGAGCTTATGGATGAATTTCTGCTAGCCAATCCAGGTTTTAAATCTCGCTTCAATCATTTTGTGCAGTTTGATAATTTTAGCACAGATGAGCTTTATGATATTTTTGCCATGCTTTGTAAAAATAATGATTACCAGTACGGTGACGTATTTGCACATCATATGAAGGAGCAATTGCATCAAATTCCAGTCGAATCAATTGCAAACTTTTCGAACGGTCGTTATATCCGAAACTTATTTGAAAAGCTCGTGACCATTCAGTCAAACCGTCTAATTCAACAGAAAGACATTACGAGAGAACAATTAATGGAGTTTACAGAGAAAGATATTTTATTAGGCATTGCAGAACGTCTATTTGATAATACATTTTAATAGTTAGCTTTTTACAAATAAAGCTCATGTGCCGTGCAATGAGTTCAAAGAAATGAGAAAAAGGGGAAGAAAGATGAAAAAACTTTTAGTTATTATATTTGTATGTGCCTGTATTTTGCCGAGAGTGATAACTATTAATATTAACAACAATATTAAAGTTCATAAAGACAATGAATAAACGGTCTGAAAGCTCGATTCTTTACAGCATTATGTTTTATATAGACTATAATTACAAGCAGTTGTTAACGTTTTCTACGTTAGCTTACTGCTCTTTTTTGGGTTAATAGGGTGTGATTTTATAGTTCTTATAGTTTTTAATGAAACGGAGGAAGTGGAACAGCCAAGGGCAAAAGATATATTCTTCTAAATCGGGAAGGAGAACCAATTAAATTTTGAAACAAAAGAAGCAAAAAAAGTTAACAATAAAGAGGCATATCAGCAAAATACTGATAGACCTCTGAATTTTATGGTTTCATCATACCAGCTAAAATATCAAATAATGCTTTTGATATTTCAAAGTGTCCGAATCGTAGTCTTGAGCGGTATTCCTGCCATAAGGGTTCTTTTGAAATTAATGATAACGGAACGGGTACTGTATGTTCGAGGTAGCTCACATTTTTCCTGTAGGGCATGAATCCAGGATATAATTCTACTTGATAAGTAACTCCACTTAATACTTTTCCAATTGCCGTAAATTTTTGACAAGGGACTTTTGTTTCTAGAGTTTCTTTAGGACTATAGTAAATAATCCAATCTCCTTCTTTCATTCTATTTAAAGGAGCATTTTTACCATGACATAATTGACAAAAGCCTCCTTTAATCCCATATTTCACATGATTTTCTGATGCTACACCAATCCAATATTTAATCATAATTTTTTTCTCCAGCAGAACTAAAATCAAAGTTTGATAATGTAAGTAATTTTTCTCTAAAGAAAGCTTCCTCACTATTTAGAGAGGAAAAAAAGATATTGTCAGTTTTTTCAACTAATGGAATAGCAATTTCTAATTTATTTTGCCCTTGTTTAGTAAGGGAAATTGTATTTGCTCTAGGATCTTTTTTAGAGATATTTCTTACTACCAACTCGCTGTTTTCTAATTTTTTTATAATACTTGAAACAGTCATAACATCCATATCAGCAGCTTTGGCAATTAAAGCCTGGTTAATATCTTCATTCTTCTGTGCTAGATATGCTAAAGTTGTTAATACAACGAATTGAGGATGAGTAAGAGCAACCTCTTTCAATTGTTTTTTTATTTCCCTATGCCAAATATTGTATGATCTAATGAATAGAAAACCAATAGATGCTGAAGAATCGTCTTTGAATTTTGAAGGGAATTTGGTCATTTTTCAACCAATTCCTTTATTGAAAGTATACTCATAGGTACGTCCCTAAACACCTGGTTTAAGAAGTTAATATTTCCTTCTGTAGTTTTAGCATTTTTCAATTCAACTGTATGTTTAATAATACTTTGATCAACACCTTCGATAATTTTATGATCAAAATAGATGTCTCCTAATCCTGGGATTGAAGTTTTATCACAAAAACATTTATTTTCTTCAACACTTACCAACTCAAATACAATTGGTGGCTGGCCATCAAGCTCCATTGTTCCAGTGCTTCCCTTTACAAATTCACCATTTAGTGAAATATCTTTTAAGTCTGATTCCCACTTAAACCATTCATTCACATTTGCATACAATGGCCAAATCTTGTCTGGTGTAGTATTAACGCCTAGTTCAAAACTAAATTTCATAAACGAATCCCTTCTTTCTATCATAAGTATACTTATTGTAAGTCTACTTACGATAAAAATCAACAATAATTTCTTCATATAGAAAACATCGTTATATGGGATTTTTTTATATCCAGCTTGGATCATGTTTAATTAAGTTGAGGAAGCTAAAAAGTATTGAGAAATCACTTATTCTTTCTGAAAATTATTTGAAAAACTCGTGACAATTCAATCCAACCGTCTAATGCAACAGAAAGGTATTTTTTAAAAAGTTGTCATTGAGGTCAAGGGATTAATAAAACTTGGCCTCAGCTGTAGTTTAAATATGTTCAATAGAACAAGGTATTTTCACTCTTAGTCACCATTGTCCGCTAATATCAACAGTTCCTCGTTACTGTCAATAAGTGATCTTTTCGATATAACATTAAAATTCCTAAAAATAACAGATTGAATAATTGACAAAAAATGAAAGTAGTAGTAATCTAACACAAAAACATACGCTACCGTATTTAAGTGGAGAGATGACATGCAATTAACGAGGGAAGATTGGGTAAAAGCAGGATTACAACAATTAGCTGATGAAGGAATACATAAAGTTCGTATCGAAGCACTTGCTCGACTACTAAAAATAAGTAAAGGGAGCTTTTATCACTATTTCCGTGACCATCAAGAGCTGTTAGATTCTATGCTCGACTATTGGGAAATACATGCAACAAAGCTGATTGTCCAAAGTATGGAGCAACAGGATGCTTCATTAGAACAGCTATTACAGATTAGTTTTAATCGAGATAAAAAGATAGAGATTGGTATTTATACTTGGGCTAAATACGACTCTGCTGTTGCAGCACGTTTAGTGGATATTGAAGAACAAAGAATTTCTTGTGTTGCGAAATTGTATCAAAGAAAGGGCATAGACAATGCTGAATCAATTGATAGAGCGAGACTTGCCTATTTAACGTATGTAGGATGGATGACAAGGTTTGAAGAAAATCCAAATTTTAATATTGATAAAATGGTCGAGCTTTTAACTTCTTTTAGCGGTTAAACAGCCGCTATGTTAGTACTACGCTTTCTCACAAAAAACATCCGCTGAAATGGAAGAACTCAGGCTATGAACTTCACCCCTTGTGAAAATCGCCTGATGTGCAAGCACAAAGCCGAATCCGGACGCAGTTATGCCGAGGCATAATTGACTACACGATTATAAATGTCCCTAATATGGTTATAGAACCTACAGGGACAAAATTATTACCATAACATACGGTAGTGTATGTTTTAGGATTACGACATTGGAGGTAACTATATGAAATCAATTTTACCATTATTAGCTGTAGGGTTACTGTGGTTTATCAGTTTTTTGCATACGTATTGGGCTTTTGGCGGTCGATGGGGTTCTACGGCTGTGATTCCTGTAAGAGAAGGAGAGCATAAACCTGCATTTACTCCGAGAATATGGGGAACATTATTCGTAGCCATTCTTATTCTATTTGCTAGTATCATTATTGTTGTTCAAGGTGATTATTTGCAGAGCTTCCAAGCAAATAGTTTATCAAAAATCGGAAGTATTGTTTGTGCTTTAGTTTTTATTGTTCGGGCGATTGGTGATTTTAATTATGTTGGATTTTTTAAAAAAATAAAACATTCACAGTTTGCTAAATACGATACTTGGATCTACAGTCCATTATGTTTGTTCTTTGGATTTGTCTATATCTCACTATTGTTTTAAAATGAGTGACAACTAAGGAGAATTTATAGGAGGAAACATAATGAATCAAACAATATACTTACTTCGTCATGGTGAAACTGAATTTAATACACAAGGACGATACCAAGGAGAGCTCGATTCTCCATTAACAGAAATGGGTGTACATCAAGTACAACAAAATGCACAAATGCTGAAAAGTTTAATTGGAAATCCTAATGAATGGAAAATTTTTTCGAGCCCATTAGGAAGAGCCATGCAGAGCACTGAAATAATTTGTGAAACAATTGGATATGATTTGAAGAATGTTGAAAAAGATAATCGTTTAACCGAGGTTGCAGTGGGACAGTGGGCTGGGCTAACAACGAAAGAAATTGAAAGTTCTTGGCCCAATCTTCTTCATAACACAGACGTCTATAACTGGTATTTTAATGCGCCTAATGGAGAAGCTTATGACTCCGTAGTGAACAGACTAAATGCTTGGCTAGAAGACATTCAACATATACCGAAAGTGATTGTTGTTTCACATGGTTTAACGGGTCGTATTTTACGAGGAGTATATGCGGATCTAAAAAAGGAAGATGCACTAAAGCTTGAAGTATCTCAGGATGTATTTTTTAAATTAGCGAATAAAACCATAACGAGAATTTGCTCAGATTTCGATGATTTTTAACTTATTTCAGCGGCAAACACCCGCTGAAATAAGTTAAGCCTCCGGCGGATGTCACGGAAATCGGAAAGGAGTTCACATAGGATGTTAGCCTAAAATCATCGCATCCATGCGATAACGGCTAACTGACCTGCATCCTGCAGGCCTAAGCACAAAGCCGATTCCGGACACAATTATGCCGAGGCATAATTGATTGTCAAGCTTTAAGAATTTCTTCATAAATTTCCTACAGGAATATTCATAAATGCCTCCTATTATAATGTGTGGGGGGCGTTTTTTTATGAAAAAATTTGTCATATTTTGTTTTATATGTGCGGCTGCATTCTTTTTTTTATATACAAATGACACAACAACAGAACCAACAAAAATAGAGCTACCTTCATTACATAGTCAAAATGCATTGTTGCTGAATGAAAAAGGAGATGTATTATACGAAAAAGATGCAGATGACATTATTTATCCTGCTTCATTAACGAAAATTATGACAGCGATTGTTGCCATTGAAATGACTACTGATCTGCAGAAGCAAACAATTGTAAAACCACAAATGATTTCTAAATTTACTGCTCAAAATGCTTCCATGGCGGGCTTTAAGGCAGGAGATTTTGTCACGATAGAGGATTTATTATATGGCACACTGCTTGCTTCTGGGGCGGATGCTACAGGAACACTTGCGGATGCAATGGCAGGTAGTGAAGAAGCATTTGTGACATTAATGAATAATAAAGCGCAGGAATTAGGGATGAACGATACCCATTTTGTCAATGCCAGCGGATTACATGATCCTGCTCATGTTTCCAGTGTACGTGATATAAGTAAGCTATTTCGTTATGCCATTAAAAATCCTACCTTTTATCAAATTTTGACTTCGAAAAGTTATATGACGCATGTCCCAAATGAATTAACGATAACAAGCTCACTTTTAGCGAAAATACCAGGTGAGGAAGGCGCGATATTGGGAGGGAAAACAGGCTACACACCTGAAGCTGGTCTTTGCTTAGCCTCTATTATTGAAAAAGATGGTAAACAATATATTTTCGTGACGACGAATGCGAATGGGCAAGCTTGGACACCACCATTCCATATTGAAGATGCTCTTACAGCGTACGATGCGCTATAAGAGGAAAAAAATATGAAAAAATAATAACTTTTTAATCGTTTCAATCGTCTTATGAATAGGGTGAGCTGCATAGGTACCCGAAAAAAGGCGTTTTGGGAGCCTTTGACAAATGAAAGTTGGCAAAATAGCTAACACGGTATTCAGGCTTGGGATACAATCGATCATTGTCATTTAAGAAGGGAGGTATTACGTGCTAATTAAATAATTGGTTTTCAGCATCTATTGCCAACGCGACCACAGTGGAATTTTATGAAGAAAAGGTGAAAAATTTTTTAGAAAGACATCAACCATATGCCGTTAATCCTAGCTACCAAAATGAAATCTTTATTCACAAAAACTAGTTGATTCCTACTATTTCCTGGAATAATCTATTATTCTATAATAAGAGTCGAATCCTATACTTTTATGGAAAAAACATATGAGAAAAGACATCTATGATGAAAAGGGCGGTGTAGAACAATGAAAAAACTTTTACCATATGCTATTATTTTGACTTTTTTAATCAGTTTTGTATTTGTAGGTAATACTTCTGCAAATGCTGAGGGTAAACCAGTAATTCAATCAGTAGCGAATGACACAACAGTTCATGTAGAACCTTCCGTAGAAAGTGCCGTAATCGGTCAAATAGTGAAGGGTAGTTATGTAACAGCTACACCAGTAAGTGAGGAATGGACTCGAATTAAAGTGCAACAGCTAGAGGGGTATGTAGAAACGGCAGCTTTAGTAAGCCTTACATCTGAAAAATATGTAGTGACGAAAAAAGATGGAACAACTTTATTTACATATCCTAGTCCAAGTGCACAAAAAGCGGGACAAATTAACGAAAACAGTATGATCTTTGTATATGGATCAGCACCTGGTGGTTGGTCATTTGTCCAATATGGTCATCAAACAGGCTATGTTGCAACGAATTCTTTAAAGAAACCTGTTGCGACAAAAAAACGAGTAAATGCTGCTAATGGCGCTGTGCTTCGTTTAACTGCTAGCCCAAGTGGCGAGGTTCTTGGTACACTTGCCAATAAAACAGTCGTTCAGCAATATACAATGCTATCAGGCTGGGCCTATGTAGAAGCAGGTGAACAAAAGGGCTATGTGAAAGCTTCAGAGCTAGCAAATATCCAAATAACTGATAACAAAGTATACAATAAAGGTGTACCAGTAGCGAAAGGGGAAAAAAAGCGTGTGGCTCTAACATTTGATGATGGGCCAGATGCAAAAGTTACCCCACAAGTTTTAGCGATTTTAAAGAAATATGATGCAAAGGCTACATTTTTTATGGTTGGGCAAAATGTCTCTAAAAATTCAGCTGTCGTAAAGCAAATTTATGAGGCTGGCCATGAAATAGGCAATCATACATGGGACCATGCAAAGTTAACAGCCTTATCGACAACAAATGTTAAACAAGAGGTTGATCGAACTAGCAATGCTATTTATGCAGCGATTGGTCAGTATCCAACGGTTTTCCGTCCACCATATGGTGCAACGAATGATAAAGTTCGTTCTGTCATGACGATACCTTCTATTCTATGGTCAATCGATACGCTAGATTGGAAGCACCGCAATGCTGATAAAATATTAACGTATGTGAAAGCATCAGCAAAAGATGGCAGCATTATTTTAATGCATGATATTCATCAAACGACGGCAAATGGTTTGGAAAACGTCATTCTATACTTGCAAAAGCAAGGCTACGAATTTGTAACTGTTAGTGAAATATTACAATAATCTATAAGCGAAAAAATAAGCCGAGCAATTGTCTAATTAAGACAATTGCTCGGCTTATTGATTATTTAAATAGATTGATTGTCGTAATAATAATTGGAATACCGAAGACGTCGATTAAAAACGCTCCAACAATTGGTACGACAAGAAATGCTTTTTTAGATGGACCGAAGCGATGGACAACTGCTGACATATTGGCCATTGCATTTGGCGTTGCCCCTAAACCGTGTCCGGCAAAACCGGCAACCATAACCGCAGCATCGTAATTTTTTCCAAGAATCTTAAACAATACAAAGATACTAAATAAGACAATGAAGAATACTTGAGCGAAAACAATGATGAATAGTGGAAGTGCTAAATCAGCAATTTCCCATAATTTAATACTCATGAGCGCCATTGAAAGGAAGACACCTAGTGTCACATCGCCGATTAAAGAAATGCTTTTCATGTTAATTGCTTCAGGTTTTACTTTATCCATAATATTACGCACTAGTACAGCTACAAACATTGAACCAACATAGCCAGGTAGTACGAAACCTGTCGCTTCTGAGAATAGTGTTCCAACATATGTACCTACAGCCATACAGAACGTAATTAATAATACTTGTGTAAAGAATGAATCGGATGTAATTTGTTCATTTTTATTTTCAAAATCAACTTCTTCAGTTTCTTGTTCATCTGGCGTTAAATTATATTTACCAACTAAGTACTTTACAATAGGACCACCGATTAAGCCACCAGCAACTAAACCACATGTAGCCGCAGCCGCACCGATTGTCATGGCAGAAGAAATACCTAAGTCTTCTAAAGTTTGTCCAAATGCTGCAGCGGCACCATGGCCACCTTCCATAGAAACAGCACCAGCCATCATACCGATTAATGGATGAATACCCATTAGCGATGCAAGAGATACACCAATAACATTTTGCATTAATGCTAGGAAACCACAAGCCAACCAATAAATAATTAATAATTTTCCACCAAGCTTCACAAGTTTAAAGCTTGCTCCTAAACCAATTGTTGTGAAGAAAGTAATCATAAATAAGCTTTGTAATGACGTATCAAGCGAAATTTCTAATACGCCAGTTGTCTTTAGAATAGTTGCCAATGCGGCGAATAGTAAGCCACCAACAACAGGTGCTGGTATACAAAAACGCTTTAAAAAACCGACTTTATTAATGAGCCAGCCGCCCAATGCGAATAGTGCAACTGCTAGAAATACTGTTGTAATTTGATTAATTTCGATCATGAACCATGTCTCCTCAGTAAGTGATTTAGTGCTTCATAAACAAAATAAGCACCTAGTTTAACTGTGCGCCCATTCTCATCCAGTGAAGGATTTACCTCACAAATATCAAAAGAATGTGTATTTGGGTGTGAAGTGACTTGTTGAAGTATCATGCGTACAGTTTTTGGATCTAGTCCAAACGGTGATGGAGCACTAACACCCGGTGCAAAAGCAGCATTTAGTACATCCATACAAAGCGTTAAGAGAATATAATCATGATTGTCCATAAATTGCTGAAGATCATGCATGATTTGCGTTTTATTTTCTGACGTCATATTTTCTTCTAACACATAATTCACATGCAACTCATTGGCTTTATCAAATAGTTCTTTTGTATTACCAAAACGTTGTATGCCTAAAACAAAGTAATCGGCATGTGCATCCTGTTCTAAAATTTGACGGAACATTGTACCAGACGATGGTTGCTCATCATATGGTCGTAAATCGAAATGAGCATCGATATTGACGATCCCGATTTTTGCATCTTTAGGTAATGCTGCACGAACGCCTAAATAATGTCCGTATAGTGTTTCATGTCCACCGCCAAGCACGACACATTGTATTTTTTTATTTAGCAATGTTTTGACAATTTCACCGAGCTCGCGCTGTGCTTCTTCTAAAGCGTGGTTAAGACAAAGAACGTTACCAACATCTATAATTTGCTGTTCGTCATTAAATGTCCAAGGTAAGCTAGATAATGCTTCACGCAGAGCATTAGGTGCACTTGCTGCCCCTACACGTCCCTGATTTCGACGTACACCTTCATCACATATAAAGCCCACAATTCCGGCAAGCTGATTATCTGAAGCGCTTACATCATTAATAGGAATTCGTTTCACTTTTTGATGTAAACGGAAGCTACTCGTATTAGTCGTTGAATCTATACGGCCTTTCCATTGTTTTTGATCTGTCATTGTATACATATCTTCATCAACTCCATTTCCAATATTATTCTAGTGAAAATATTGTTATGAATAAATTATATATTCACATAATTATTATTGCTAATATATAATTAATATTAATCTATAGTTTAAAACTATAAATGAGGAGGATGTTGTTGTGGATATTAAACAATTACAATATTTTTTAGCAGTTGTGGAGCAAATGAATTTCTCGAAGGCAGCTGAAAAACTGCATATTTCTCAGCCTTCTCTAAGTAATGCTATTAAAAAATTAGAGCAAGAAATTGGCTCACCATTACTTGAAAGGAATACAAGAAATCTTCAATTAACAGAGGCAGGCGAGCTTTTATATGAACGAGCAAAAGTTATTTTAAAAAACATGGAAGTTTTAAAAATAGAAATGGATGAGGTAATTGTACGTGGCACAAGTGAAATAACGATAGGCGTGATGGAATCGATTAAGCATTGGCTCCCAAAAGTCATTACGGAGTATAAAAAGGAATATCCACAAATGATGATTCATCTAGTAGATATTTTAGGAAGTAAGCGTGTCGAAAAATCACTCAAAGGCTATAAAACCCATTTAATAATTACAAATCAGATCATGGATGATGAAGAACTAGAAGTTAACTGTATATATGAAGAGCGACTTGTAGCCGTTTTACCATTAAATCACCCACTAGCGGAGAAGGAGAAACTGACGATCGCCGATTTAAGTGATGAGCCATTTATTATTAGTACAGAAGGCTTTCAAACGAGACATGACATTTTAGATGCATTTGCAAAGGCTGACAAAAACATTAATATCCAATTTGAAATTGAACGGTTTGAAACGGCTGTATCTCTCGTTCGTGAAAATTTAGGCGTTACCATTCTACCTGAAAATTATTTAAAAGGCCCTACAGCAAAAACTATTGTACAAAAAGAAGTAGATTGCCCCAATTTACGACGAAATGTTTATGTGGTGTACTTAAAAAATCGTCATTTACCTTTGGCTATTCACGAATTGCTTACTGATATTATGAAGATAGGCAAAACACTTTAGACTATAAAAAGCTTAAAGGACAACGGTTGAAAAAACTATCGTATTTTTGGGTTATGTTAAAAATCGAACTAAACATAAAATGATTGTAGAACGTTGCTTATTTTCAATAAACTCAACCTATCATAGTCTAAGGTTGTCCAAGTTTTCTACGTAAATTATCAATATACAAGAGTGGTGATAATTTGAGAAAAATAGGAATTGGTATTCTAATAGTTTGTCTATACTGTTTTCCTTTTGTTTATTTTTCGATGTACCAAGATTTTGCTAACCGATCAATAATCAGCTACTTAATGATGATTGTAATGACTTCACTTTTTGCTTTTCTTGGGAAATTTCTATGTAACTCAATTCCTTTTATTATCGGTAATATTGTATCAGCAGTTAGTTCCTTTTACTTTATCGGTAGGATGGAAGATACGCTAGGGATAGGGTGGGATGGTGGTTATTTTAAACCCTTTTCAGCTTCTCAACTATTAGTAATTGTAAGTGTCTTGAATTTAATTCCTCAGTTCCTCGCTATGATGTTAGCCAATGGACACAAAAATAACGTTAAAGATTAAATTGATTGAGTAGAGTAACTTCTTTGAATTAGAAGGTACTCTTTTTTATGCTACTAATCTTTTTTACCTAGTGTATCAATTTTAATGAAGTGGTTCGTCACCACACTTTATGTAAAAAACGCTATGCTGATTTGACGATACATATTATGGGAAAATAGTATTTAAACTTGTGTTTTTTTAACGTAATGAGATTTTTGATCCGCTCAAAACATTGCTTTAAGTATGAATTTTCTTTATAATTCAAATTTTCATTTAATAGACATTGATTTACAAGAAATATAGCGGTAACATTTAATGTAAGAATAAAATGAATATTCATTCATTTGTCATTTTGATGTTCAAACAAAGGGGGCTTTTTTATGAATTTTGCTTATAGTGAAAAAGTAGTCGACCTACAAGAAAAGCTGACAAATTTTATGGAGCAATACATTTATCCAAATGAGGCAGTGTTTGCTGCACAGGTAGAGGCAATGGAAGATCGTTGGGGAGCGATCCCACCAATTATGGAGGAATTAAAGCACAAGGCAAAAGAAGCGGGCTTGTGGAATTTATTTTTGCCAGATAGCGAATATGGTGCAGGTTTGACGAATTTAGAATATGCACCTTTATGTGAAATTATGGGACGCTCTTTACTGGCCCCTGAAGTGTTTAATTGCAATGCGCCAGATACAGGAAATATGGAGGTGCTTGTGCGTTACGGCTCAGAACAGCAGAAAAAACAATGGTTAGAACCGTTATTACGTGGAGAAATACGTTCCTGCTTTGCGATGACTGAGCCTGCAGTGGCGTCTAGTGATGCAACAAATATCGAGGCAAGTATTGAACGTGATGGCGATGATTATATTTTAAATGGACATAAGTGGTGGACGACAGGAGCTGGTGATCCTCGCTGTAAAATCGCTATTTTTATGGGGAAACATAAAGATTCTACAGCACCTATCCATGAGCAACAGTCGATGATTTTAGTGCCGATGGATACACCTGGAGTGAAAATAGAGCGTATGCTTACTGCATTTGGCTATGATCACGCACCAGAAGGACACGGTGAGGTGACGTTTACGAATGTTCGAGTACCTGTTGAAAATATATTGTGGGGAGAAGGCAAAGGCTTTGCGATTGCGCAAGGTCGTTTAGGGCCAGGTCGTATCCATCATTGTATGCGTCTTATTGGAGCCGCTGAACGTGCATTAGAGCAAATGTGTGTGCGTGTTCAGGAGCGTCACGCTTTCCATCGACCACTCGCAGACCAAGGTGTCATGCGTGAGCGTATTGCGGAGTCCCGTATAGATATTGAGCAGGCAAGACTATTAACGCTAAAGGCAGCGTACATGATGGACACAGTAGGGAATAAAGAGGCGAAGGCAGAAATTGCGATGATTAAAGTAGTGGCGCCGAATATGGCATTAAGAGTGATTGACCGAGCAATTCAAGCATTTGGTGCTGCTGGGGTAGGACCTGATACGACGCTTGCGGCACAATGGGCAAATTCTCGCACATTACGATTAGCTGATGGACCGGATGAAGTGCATCGTAACACGGTTGCCAAGTTGGAGCTGAAAAAGCATGCTAAAAAACAAGAGGAGCTGGTGAAATGACGGTCCTAGATTTGTTTAGCTTAAAAGGGAAAACCGCCATCGTAACAGGTGGAGGACGCGGTCTTGGCGCTCAAATTGCACAAGGCTTTGCCGAAGCAGGTGCCAACGTTGTACTTTGTTCAAGAAAGGTTGAGGCATGCGAAGAGGTAGCGGCTGAATTAACTGATTTAGGTGTACGAACATTAGCTCTTGCTTGCGACGTTACAAAGCCAGAGGATATAGCGAACGTAGTGGCAAAAACGCTTGAATCATTCGGCCAAATTGATATTTTAGTCAATAACAGTGGTGCGTCTTGGGGTACTCCAGCTGTTGAAATGCCGTATGAGGCTTGGCAAAAAGTCTTCGATGTTAACGTCAATGGTACATTTTTAATGAGCCAAGCTGTTGGCAAAATAATGCTCGAACAAAAGAGCGGAAAAATTATTAATATCGCCTCGGTTGCAGGGCTTGGTGGTACATTACCTGAATTCATGGATACAATTGGCTATAATGCAAGTAAAGGTGCGGTCATCACCTTAACAAAAGATTTAGCTGTAAAATGGGGACCATATGGCGTCAATGTAAATGCGATTGCCCCAGGGTTTTTCCCAACAAAAATGTCAAAAGTCTTAATTGAGCGCGGACAAGATTATTTAATGGGAGTGACGCCGTTAAAACGTTTAGGAACTGAAAATGACCTAAAAGGCGTTGCATTATTTTTAGCCGCGGCTGCCTCAGATTATATTACGGGGGACGTCATAGTTGTAGATGGCGGTATGAGTTCAATCATTTAACTTATTTCAGCAAAAGTCTTACACCTCTATAGGTGGTGAGATGAATGATGATTTAAGTTACTTTTCAGTGGGTGACCAAACACCTGCTGAAAGAAGTTAAAGCCTCCGGCGGATGTCACGTAAATCGGAAAGGAGTTCTTTGTGCAAGCACAAAGCCGATTCCGGACACAATTATGCCGAGGCATAATTGATAGGAGGGGTACAATGGATACGATACAAGTGAGGGCAAGTGAACGTATTGATGAAGTGAAATTACATTCATTTTTAAAGAGTCAATTTCCGGAGTTACCAGAGGGGAAACTAGAAATTTCACAGTTTAGTGCTGGACATTCAAATTTGACTTATTGCCTAAAAGTAGGCGGATTTGAAATTGTTCTTCGTCGACCTCCACATGGACCAGTCGCCAAAAAAGCGCATGACATGCAACGTGAGTTTACGATTTTATCTGCATTACATCCATTTTTAGCGGCAGTACCCAAACCTTATGTGTACGTTGAAGATCGAGAGATTATCGGCAGTGATTTCTTCCTAATGGAACGCAAAAAGGGTATCGTACTTGACACCCATTTCCCAGCTGGTACTGAAAATACGGAGGATTTAGCACGGCTCATATCAGAAAAGATGGTTGATTCACTTGTTGCTCTTCATGCAATACCATATAAGGAAACGAAGCTAAAGGATATGGTGAAGCCAGAAGGATTTATGGAACGGCAGGTACATGGATGGATTGAGCGCTATGACAAAGCGAAAACGGCAGAGCATGCTGAAGTAGCAGCATTGACAAAGTGGTTAAAGGATCATGTCCCTTCTAATCAAGAAGCAACCATTATTCATTATGATTACAAACTTAATAACGCCATGTTTACAAGCGATTACTCTGAGATGATTGGCCTTTTTGATTTGGAAATGACAACTGTAGGGGATCCATTAGCAGATTTAGGTGTAGCCATGAGCTACTGGATGCATGCAGATGACCCAAAAATGCTGCTATACGCATTTGGAGAACCACCAATAACGACTTTACCAGGGTTTTATACACGTCAGGAATTCATTAACCGCTATGCAGAGAAAAGCGGGCGTGATGTTTCTGCCATCGATTATTATATTACATTTGCCTACTTTAAATTAGCAGTAATTTGTCAGCAAATCTATTATCGATACGTGAATGGTCAAACAAAAGACGATCGTTTTGCACAAATGGATAAAATGGCAGCTGCACTAATTCATCAAGCTTCCAAGGCACTATAAACTATGGTATAAATGACGGTTGCTTGTAAAGCAGCCGTTATTTCATGTCGTTGATAGGTTTTGTAGCAATCCCACATTTTTTCTCAACTCTTTCCTCTCTATATAAGGGAGAAATCAGTGAGGCAAAATTAGATTGTCACGGAAACTATGATTACTATATATTTTCCAGTGATGGTACAAACCTTTTTATTGAACATATAAGCCATTATCCAGATGGTATATTTAAATATCAATTTAAGCTGAAAGAGTATATCGAAGCTATTTCTACAGAATTTTTAAAATATCTGCAACAACTTGAAAAGAAAGGAATATTACCTTTAAAAACTCAAGAATTTGCTCATCCATTAGGTGATGTTGTATTAAATGCTTTTAATGATTTTTCATCACATATAAGCCGTTAATTTTATAAAACTATTACTAACGTGGGCAAGAGTTTAAGATCGAGCTACTGAAGTCAAAGGTAGCTTTTCTTATTGAGCTAATAGGTTCAACAAATACCCTCGTATTCTAGTGAAATAAGAGTTAATAATGAAGACCAACAGGAGGTAGATCATGAACGAGAACGAATTTTATGTTTATCATATCGTTACTAGGAATAAAATGAGCACCGGGCAGATCATTAACTTTGACAAGAACCAGAAGAATACCTTATATAGCTTCTTTTTTGAAAGGGAACAATTGAACTCTAAAGGTGAAGACTTTATTAAGATTTTATATGATCATTATACAAATGAGGGCTTGAACATTAGTAAAGAGAATGCCGAAGTAGCTATTAAGTATGTAGGACAAACAATCAGAGCTATTAGAGAAATGGTAGTAGAAATGATTAGACTACAAGAACATCCTGAATATCCTTCAAGATTGTCTTGCTTATACGCTGCTAAAAGCTATGAAGACGCTTTGAAATGGAAAGAAATATTTGATTCATACAATCGTAATGTTTTGCAGATTGTTAAACTTCGAGTTATTGGGAATTATTTTGAAGGTGATGCAAACCTTTTACCCAAGGAGGATGGGGTTCCTTTCTCTCAAAAAATTGAACAAGCTAGAGAATATTGGAAAGGTAATGTTAAAAACGAGCTTACTGAACTTTTGATAAACGGAAAAATTGAAGTGGTAGAAATTACTGATGAATACTCATCTTAAATTCTGGAAAGTCGTTAAAAATGATGTGATATATATGTGATTTGTTCAACGGTTGCGATTGTTCAATAAGAACTGTCTTCTTGTGCTAACGAAATAGGTTAGTTAAATAAGAATTAGAAATAAAAAAACTACAGTATATTGAAAAAACTACCTTTTAGTGTAAAATTACACTAAAAGGTAGTTTTTCTTTATCGGGGGTATATATAAATTGAAGAGGTTTATTATAAGCATTTTATCTTTATTTCCAGTTCCTTTCTTATTTCATTTTTACGAATATAATAGTCATCTTGCTAGGCAACAAGCTGATTTTTTGTTTCCGGTATTTCTAGTGTCCATAATTGTTGTAGGTATATCATCGAGAAACATTAAATTTCCTTTGTTCTTAGGCTTGAATTTTATTATGACCGTTATTTCTTTAATATTTGGCTGTTCTTTTATAGTTGATGATGGAGGTTGGTTTAAACCTTTTGGCAGAGATGCCGCCATTATATTTGTTTCAATTATTTATATTTTAGGGCAATTGATTATAAGAGTATTTAGCAAGCAAGGTCATACTAACAGCCAAAGTAATAAGTAAATATGAAACGAAAATAATAGTTCTTCGTTAGGATGGATTGCTTTTTCATAGGCCGCTAACGGAGTAGTAGTTCTGGAGATATAAACTGTTTAATTTTGCTAAATCAATAAAGTTTGTGAAAGAATGTACTTAAATTAGCGAGTGCTTTAAATAAGATCATTGAGTTGCATTGGTAGCTCTTGTGAGGAACTGGGAATCATAGACAGTAAAGTAGAGTTGGAACTTGATGTAACGACATTTGAAATAAATATTCTTTCTAGGATTTACAAATAATAAAAGCCATAGTTTAATTTACAAGTACCTATCCTCTAGTTTTTTGCTGTGTTGAACCCTATTCTTTATAGAAGCAACAATCTTTGAGAAAACAGCCAATAATTAAAAAAAGCATTCAGGGAACAGTTCAGCCTTGAATGCTTTTTCATTTCTATTATTTAGAATGGATTTCCTGTACATGTCCAATCTGTCGATCTGTAAGCCTGACTTTAATTCAGTGGGGAAGAGTGCCTAATTTGGTGAAAATATCTTAAATGATATCTCTGGTAATATGTCTTCCCGATATTGTCCGTAAATTAGACACCCATTTTTCTACGGGTATTGCTTGTTTTTTTCGTTTGCTGGCTTTTCATTTTTTTTGTTGAAAGGTCGGCTTTCTTTTTTCCTTTATTAGAAGAGGATTGGTTCTTTTTGTTTTCAAGCTGCTGTTTCACTGCCTCTTGTAGGCTGATTTTTTTTTTGGGTACTTCAGAATGATTATTCTCGGTCATTGGAAATGCTCCTTTTTGAATATGATAGTTAGTCTAGTATAATCTATTTTCTATCATTTGTGAAACTTTCCACTTTAACTTACAACAATTGAAGACGCTTTTTTACTAATGGTACATGATAACTCAATAAAAAGCATCTTGGTATTCATTAATAGGATACTATTTTTGACAAATCTAATTGTGCTAACAGGGGCTTTCATGCAATAAGGATTTTAAAAATAATCCAGCTTTAAGAAGTTAATTTACCACATTCAAATAAGAGCTTGTTTTGATCAAATTCTTTTCAAAACATGCTCTTTAGATTTGTTCTCTATTAAAGTTAATATCGTTGATTTAACCAAAATTTGGTTTGAATCGTCTTGGGCCAACACTATGTTGCCCCAAAGAGTCGCTCAGTCTCCACTTAACCACTGAGCATTTTTTTATTGTTAAAACCACAGATTATCCGACATTAAATATTGTATTTTAAGATATATTCTCGCACCCAATTTATTTTTTATGAAAAATATTCCCGTGAAAAAATTAAGAGAGAGCGAATGCATGTTCTTATTTTATCATGTTGATCGTATTTAACAAGTATTTTGGGTGAAAAGCGGGGATAATATCTTCAGGAACAATAATTATTTATTGTTTTACGATAAATAATTATTGACTTGGAATGAATGACAAGCTATTATGTCATTAGCAAGTTATGAAAGAGGTGCTTTATGAAACAAAAGGAATTATCAAGATGGTTAAAATTGATAATTATATTTTGTGCTTTATTTGGTTTATTGTTCTGTGTTTATGTTGGACCACAAACAGGGAAGGAAGTCTTACTGGATTCAGAAGGACTACTAGCGCTGTATAAACCATTTATTGCATTTATTTGGATAACGGGGATTCCATTTTTTATAGCATTAGCTTTAGGCTGGAAAATATGTACGGATATTGGCTCCAATCAAGATTTTACGGTCGAGAATGCGGATAGATTAAAAATAATAAGTGTGTTAGCCATGATCGAAGGTGTTTTATATGTAGCTGCGTTACTTTATATTTTTGCAATTGGTAGTTACCACACGGATGTCCTAGTAATTATGTTACTTATTTTATTCTTTGCAATCGTGATCTCTGTCTTTACTTCAATGCTTTCTTATTTAGTAAGAAAAGCAAGTGAGATAAAGCAAGATAATGATTTAACGATTTGAGGTGTGTAAACGATGGTTATCATTGTAAATCTCGATGTCATGCTGGCTAAAAGAAAAATGAGTGTTACAGAATTATCGGAAAAACTAGGCATTACAATGGCGAATGTTTCTATCTTGAAAAACGGAAAGGCAAAAGCCGTTAAATTTTCTACGTTAGAAAAAATATGCGAAGTTTTAGACTGCCAACCTGGTGACATTTTGGAATACAGAAAAAATGAAAATAATGAATAATGGGGAAGAATGATGAAAAAATATATGCTTGCAACTTTACCGATTTTAATAGGAGTTTTATGTTTATTTATGAAGGGAATTATTGGTGATGAAATATTGCCAGATGGAACACTCGTGGAAAGAAACTTCTTCTTAATTCCTTTAAGTTATTTATTTTTCTTTAGCGGTATAATTTCAATATTATTTGTTGCAATTTTTTCTACTGTTAAAAAGACAAACATAGTTAAGTAATATGAAAAGATCAGGTTCACAATCGGAAGCCTGATCTTTTCTTGTGTTATTCCCAAGTTTGATCTAGCTTATCACTGTAAAACTTAATGGCTTTGCTATAATCTTTTATCCCTTCATATTGAGTAGTGTGAATTACTGTATTTAATAAAGTTTCCATAGCCTTTGAATGTTCACTGAGATTATAGAGAGTCATCGCATAAAAAACCTTTACATGTTCGGCTTCTGGAAACTCACTTAAAGCTTGTTCAAGAATACGTTTCGACTGTTCATATTGTCCTAAAGTACGATAGGTGCTACCTAACCCTACATAAGCATCTACTAAAAATTCGGGTTTAAGCCCTAATTGAATTGCTTTTTCATAGTGAGGGACAGCCTCTTGTTCTTTTCCTAATGAATCATATGTCCATGCACATTGAAATTGGTAGTATCCATTTTCAGGCTGTTCTTGAACTAGTGCTACCATTAATTGATTTGCTTCTTCCAATCGACCATTCTCTCTTAGTGTAATAATGTGTTGTAATCGTTTATCCATTTTCTTGTATCTTCTCACTTTCTATTTTTCTTAATATTTAATAATTTTAAACTTTTGAATTAATACTGTATACTTGGTTCTAATTTTAATGAAAAATATAGGGTAATATCTGTACGAAAGCGACAACAGCGAAGCGGCTCTACGCCCATCCACAGCGGAAAGCACTATTTTGAAATTATAAAATAATAATAGAGGTAGAGGTGAATTAGAATGCTTGAGCGTTCTATGGAAAAAACACGGGAATGTAAAAAAGAAAGGGAGTGATAGAAAGAAGAGCAAATTTGATAGCTCTTCTATATAAAAAGAAAAGAGGCCGAATATAATGAATAATTATCAAAGCATCTTTAGTGAAGGATATAATTTAAAATATTGTGTGAAGGGACAAGGTAAGCCGATATTGGTAGTGGGTAGCAGTGTATATTATCCACGCTTGTTCTCGGAAAATTTATATAAACATTTTCAATTTATCTTCTTAGATCATAGAGGGTTTGTGAAGCCACCACGTTCTTTAAAAAAAGAAGATTATACTTTGGATAAAATTGTTGAGGATATCGAAACAGCAAGACAATTGTTAAAACTTGATGATTTTATCATTTTAGGACATTCTGGACATGCATTTATGGCTTTGGCATATGCCGAAAAATATCCTCAATATGTTCAGAAGGTCATTTTATTAAATTCAGCACCGACAAACAGTCAGGAGAGACAGCAACAAAGTTTTTCATTTTTTAATGAGACTGCCAGTGCTGAACGAACAAAGCAATTTGAGCACGATATTGCTTTCTTAGAGGATGATATTCACAATGATCCAGAAAGACGTTTTGTGCATATGTGTATTCGCATGGGAGCGCATAGCTTTTATGATTATACGTTCGATGCTGCTTATATGTGGGATGGCGTCTATACCAATATGGAAGTAATTGATTACCTTTGGGGTGTAGCTTTTGCTGAACGCAATCTACTCCGATCTATGGCACACCTAGATAAACCTATTTTTGTAGGGTTAGGAAAGTATGATTATTTAGTCGCTCCTGTTTCACTCTGGGATGTAATTGATTATTCATCTAAAAATGTGAAGAAGGTCATTTTTGAAAAAAGTGGCCATAATCCGATGTTTGAAGAACCGGATATTTTTGATAGGGAATTAATAAATTGGATTAACGCATAGAAAAGAATAAATGCCCAGTACTCTTGTGGCTTTGTACTAAAGTTTGATCAAAATCCTATATTAAATATAATGTACCCTATAAGATAGACACTTAAAAAAAGTCGCTCTTATAGGGTGATTTTTTACAAGGAATATAACAACTAAATGGAGCGGAACTTATGTCAAAGAAACTGATTGATAGTTATTGATCTAATTTCGAGAAGTGAACTTAAGTGCCATCTTATCTAATACAGTAGCGATTATGATCCCTACTGTATATCGAACCAAATCCTCTACAAGAAAACCTTTGCCAAGTATCAATGCCCCGAGCGTTGTCCCACGAATCTGATTAATCCAGTCTTCCTGATACAACTGGCTAAATTCAATGCCGAAACTAAACAAAAAACTGAGCCAAATGGCAGTGGGGGTGCTCTTACGCACTAGCAACAATCGAAATCCGAAATAAACCATCATAGCCCATAGCATGTCCCCTGCGTTCTGCGCGATAAATGGTGGAAGTAGTAGACTCCATTTTCTGGAGGATAAACCTAATAAGATGGTGATAATAATAGCTATTAAATAAGCTATTCGCATGTTACGGTATTGCAAGTTGCTAGGTTTATGCTCATTAGTCAACAGAATCACTCTTTCAGTTGTTAATATTAATTCATTATCTCATAAATGATGTTCGAAAGAATTATGAGTGTATGCACCTTTGACGAAGGATTTCCTAATTATTTAGTTCATCACGTATTCTTCTTGAAGCAAACCATATATTTCTAAATCTAAAACTCCTTTACCAGACCAAAACGTAGCTTGTCTTAAAAGTCCTTCTTTTGAAAAACCATTTTTCAGGAGAACTTCTTTAGATGCTTCATTTAATGGCATAACCTCAGCCTGTATGCGGTTGATATTAACTTCCTCAAATAAAAATTTGACAAGTGTTTTAAGCGCATCCGTCGCAAGGCCCTTACCCCAATAGTCCTCTGCAAGAAAGTAACCAATCGTCACCATGTTCACTTTTTGATTAAAATCCATTGCTTCTATAATGCCTACTAATTTATCGCAATGAGGCTTTTGAAAAATGCCCCATTTCACTCTGCTTTTCTTCTGATAATCCCTGTCAAAATGACCAATCATTTTACCCACTGTTTGGATATTATGTTTCGGGATTATCCCACAATATTCAAATACCTTTTCATTATCATAGATCGCAAATACTTCCTGTAAATGTACATCTTCAATTTTTTTAAGCACTAACTTTTCGGAGCTTAATAATGGGAACTCTGCAAACACTTTTTCGATATTCATAATATTCTCTCCTTATTTTTCCCCTTTTAGTTGAAAGGGCAATATTCAATTGAGTTTTGAATCCATACAAATAATCAATACCATAAATCCTTTCTATTGACATGATTAAAGGCAGACTAAAATATTTTTGGTAAATTATGATACTTTGTACATTATAAATGTATGCTGTATGTATAAGTTGATTTCTGTTCCGACTGGACGCCCCCAGGAAAGCGCCTAGTCGGAACGGAAATCAACCAAACACGGTGGTGAAATATAAATATATTGAACTAAATCACTTTATTCTGTATGATTTTACTATATTATACAGAAAGCGAGTGATTCATGATGATAGTCAGCTCTATTTTTCCAGTAAACAAATATGAGGTGTGGAAGAAATAAGAATAATAGATTCTTCTGCACGAAATCGGAGGAATTGAAATGTATAGTTATTATGGTCCTTTATGTACAGAACTTTATGATATGACTAAACCAGTTGGATATTCTATTGGTGGGGATATTGAATATTATCTGGAACGCTTAAAAGGAACTAAGGGAAAAGTACTTGAAGCGGGAGTTGGCTCTGGACGCTTCTTAATTCCGTTACTTGAAAAGGGATATGATGTTGAGGGAATCGACTACTCTCCTGAAATGTTAGATACATGCCGAAAACACTGTATAGAAAGAGGATTCAAGCCAAATCTATATGAAGGTAACTTAAGCAATTTTTCATTAGACTCAAAATATGAAGCGATTGTTATGCCGACAGGTTCGTTCTGTTTAATCGAGAATTCAAAAGATGCGATGGATGCATTAACATGTATGTATAATCATTTGATACCTGGAGGCCGCCTAATTGTAGACATGCTTTTACCTACAGACTGGCGAACAGGGGAAATTACTTCATCCTACTATGAAATTTCGCAAGAAGAAGGAATTGCAATAGAAAGAAAAGCCGTTGAAATGAACTGGATCGATCAATATACGCTAACCGTTTTGAAATATGAAAAATGGCAAAATGGTAAATTAATTGATACAGAGTTACAAAGATTTCCGTTAAGATGGTACGGAATAGAAGAATTCCAGCACATATTAACAAACATCGGTTTTTCTGATATTACTTTCTCCGCTGAATATGTTTATAACAAAAAGCCTTCAAAAGAGCATTCACTAATTACATTTGAAGCTATTCATAAATAAATAAATAAATAAATAAATAAACCTGCTAGATATTAGCTAAGAAAGTAGCTAAATATCTAGCAGGTTTTTAGAATTAATCATATTTCTTTTATTCTCATACCTTGTCCAATGTTACAGATTCCTGTACTGTGGATCGCTTAATGTTAAATTCATTCCAAATCGAGTCTTTTTCATCCAGCAATTCTTTTCCATTCCAAATGATGTCGTAAATGTCACCCTCGTAAGCAATGGCTCGACCAAATGCAAATGAAATAAAATAGTCCTTCCAGGATTGGAATGCATGGCTTCCGGCATCAGCTGCTCGCGTTATATAGCTCCACGCCTGTTCCTCGGTAATATAACCAACTATGTAGCTCCATCTTGCAATATTTACAGCTCGGTCAAAATCCCAGGCGGCAATAGTGTCCACCTTGTCAAAATCGGATTTCGCAAAGGAAAGCTTTTTCATCATCACTTCTTGGGCAGTTTTATAGCATTCCTGCGATTTTCCCACTTCTTCCTCTGTAAAAGACTGACCAGCATTCAACGCCATAAGAAGCTGATCATATCTCGTACGATGCCCATCCGTAAGCAGCCATTCTAGGGTTTCTATAGCTTCCTCTGAATTACTAACGTCCCAGTATGAAGAAAGACCTTCCTTCAAAGTTTCATGATCTACCTTCATCGATAGTATCCGTGGCGACTCAGACCGGTAAAGAGCGAGATTGGCACCGTATGCTAGTAAATGCTGTTTCTCCTTCGGTACAGGGTTAGCCATTTCCATTTCTACTCGCGATTTTTTATCATTGTTCTTAATTCGCTTGCTCGCTGTAATTAAACCTACAATAAGTAAAAACACAATCGCTACGATAATTCCTACAATATACATAAGGATCTTCAAACTATCACATTCCTCTCCATGTTTTTTATTTGGCGCAGTTTAAATTATGCATCACTCACTTTTAATAAATGACAGTAAAATTATACATTTGTAGGTAATATTATACAATGAGACTATTTTATTACTTGTTGCTGAAAGTTTGTATGACAATAGTAGTTTGGCGTAGAGGCTTCTAGAAGAGAGATTGAAAGGAACTAAAGAAAGGGGACATAAAGTGGTAGTTGGCCCTGGAAGTTTCTTAATTCCATACTTGAAAAGGGATAAAATGTTGATTCATGCTGACCGATTTGTTTTGAAACCCATTGAAATGAACTGGATTAATCAATATAACCAAAAGATTTAGCTATACCAAAGTCGCTCGTTTTGAATTACAATCCATTTTTTTCTTGCTATATTTTTACTGTATAAAGGAAAAATATGATTGTCTACAATTTAATGAAGGAAGAAGGGTTTTCCATGCATAAAGATATGAATTATGGAAGCGACTTTAAATATATTCCAGCAACTTCAATTTGGAGCGGAGATGGTATTGAAGTATTACCTGATTTATACCAGCATACGATTCAAATTGTAAATATTGTGCTTTACGGTGAACGTCATAAGAGTGAATTTGTATTAGTGGATGCTGGTATGCCAAAAAGTGCACATAACATTATTTCAATAGCAGAGGAGAGGTTTGGATCAAATAGTCGACCAAAAGCATTAATTTTGACGAACGGTCACTTTGATCATGTTGGGGCGATCATTGATCTAATTGAACATTGGGGTATGCCGGTTTATGCCCATCCTTTAGAATTACCTTATTTAACTGGTAAAAAAAATTATCCTGAACCTGATCCTGTTGTAAATGGTGGCTTAATAGCAAAAGTGTCATCCATTTTCCCGAATGAAGCTATTAACTTAGGAAACAACGTTGAGGCGCTCCCGTCCGATGGCAGTATTCCATTTATGCAAGGTTTTCGTTGGATTCATACTCCGGGTCATACGCCAGGGCATATATCTTTATTTCGCGAAGAGGATCGAGCGTTAATTGTTGGAGATGCATTTGGTACTGTTCAACAAGAGTCGCTTTACAAAGTGTTACTACAAAAAAAGGAAATTAGTGGACCGTCACGATATTTCACAACGGATTGGCAGGCTGCTTGGGATTCCGTAAAAAAATTAGAGGCACTAAAACCTTCAGTTGCTATTACAGGTCATGGATTACCGATGAAAGGGGAAGAGCTTACTAGAAACTTGCATAAATTAGCGACTGAATTTGAGCAGATTGCTTTACCTAATCACAGCAAATACCTTAATTAGTTATACGATTTTCCTGCATAAATGTGAAAAGCTGTAGCAAATAAATTTGCTACAGCCTAAATTGGTTCATGCCCCTTTGATGGCGCAATATCATTCATTTTATCATAAAAAACTTTATTATGATGTATTTTGTTTTTTTTGAATAATGATTTTATAGCGTATTAATAAATAAAAGCCTATTGACAAAAAAATGCAGAATCGTTATAGTCAATATATTCAACGTTGAATATAAAAAGGTGATTATTATGACAAGGTTATTAGTTCTTGCAATGTTGGGGTTTAAACCAATGACTGGCTATGATATTAAAGTAATGCTTGAATTAAGTGATGCTGAACGATGGGGTGGTGTGCTAATCGGCTCTATCTATAATGCCCTAAAAAAGCTTGAAAAAGATGGCTATATAGAGGTGGCTAGTATTGAATCTACAGGTCATAGGCAAAAAGCAATTTACCAAATTACTGAAAAGGGAAGGGCACATGAGCAAGAATTAGTTATCGAGGCCCTTGAAAAATCTTCTGTAGTTTATCCAACAACTTTGTATTCAGGTGTATCATTTGCGTTTAAATTGCCAACCGCTAGAGCAGTGGAAGCATTAGAAAAGCAGAAAAAGATTTTAGAACAAGAAGAAAAGGCGATCAATGCTGGTTATGAGGCAAAGCTGATTGCTATGCAAGGTGAAATGCCAGCATTAACACAACTTGCATTTGATAATATGCTTGAAATTGTTCAAGTACAATCAAAATTTGTCCATCAAGCTATTGAAATTATGAAAAAAAATAACTCTCTCGAATGAGGGAGTTAAAAAATAGCTGTATATTCAACGTTGAATATACAATATTAAGTAAGGAGAGAAAATATGAAAAAGCTCATTAGTGCTAGTCAATTAACGAAAAGTTATAAAGCTAGATGTGTCGTTGATCATATAGATGTTGACATTAAAGAAGGGGAGGTAATAGCTTTAGTGGGCACAAATGGTGCTGGGAAAACTACAACTATCGGTATGCTTCTTGGTATTATTCCTCAGGACAGTGGGACAATTGAATACTGGACATCCGACTACAAAAAGGAAATAGGTACGCAGCTTCAATCAACCCCTTTTTTCGAAGGCTATTCTGTAGAGGATAATGTGAAATTATTTGGGGCATTTTATGGAATATCGCTAACAAAAAATGAAATTGAAGAAAAACTCGCCGCTTTTGATTTATTGCAGGTCAAAAAAACGCCTGCTATCAAACTGTCATTGGGACAGCAAAAACGGCTAGCAATTATCGTAACAACTTTGCATCATCCTAAACTAGTCATTTTGGATGAACCTTCTGCTGGATTGGATCCTAGAGGCCAAAGAGAAATTCAACAGATTATTAAACGATTAAAAGATAGTGGGGTTGCCGTGTTATTTTCTTCCCACGATATGTTGGAGGTAATGAATGTAGCCGACAGACTGTTGATTATGCATCGTGGAAAAATAATGGCAAACGGCTCACCGGATAGTTTAATGGAGCACTACCAAACTCAAAATTTAGAAGAATTATTTTTTGAATTAACGAAGTGAGGAGCGAGAAAATGAAGGCTATTTTCGTATTAAATTTGAAATCTAGCATGAAGGATATGTATTTACTCTTTTGGTCAATACTAATGCCATTTGCTGCGATTATTGCGTTAAGAATTTTTTTACCGAGCTATGCAGGAAATTATGTAGAAGGAATCATTGCCGTTAGTGTATTTTTTTATTCATTTATGACCACTGCTTTTATAGCGTTATCGCAAAGAAAAAGAGGCGTTTATAATTTACTTCACGCAACACCAATGCCTTTATGGAAATATATCGTCAGTATTTCTAGTGCATGGGCTACAGTAGCGATTATTTTATCTTATATCGTGCTTTTATTCGCTATCGTTATCAACCAACTAAATTTTCCTTTGTATATTCTCTTATATATGACACCGATTATCCTAATAGCTTCATTAAGTTTTGTTTTTTTAAGCTTCTTTATTTCAAGTCTCGTGAAAAACGAGGGACATTTAAGTATGACTGCAAATGTTCTGATGATACCAATGTTACTTTGTAGTAATGCATTTTTTACAATGGAAAAAGCGCCAAACCTTATACAATATATTAGTCTAGTAAATCCATTTGAATGGTTTTTAAATGGCATTAAATCTGCATTTCTAAATAACTTTAGTACATGGGGAGAATCTTTACTTCTTTTATTGGGATGCCTAGCTGTGACACTTATCATTTCCTTAAAAACATTCAAGTATAGTGACCAATAATTGCGAAAAAAATGAAATGACCAGATCTCCAATTTGAGTCTGGTCATTTGGACAGTGGGGAGCGTCAAAGTGTAGTTATTTTATCTTTGTTAAAATTACGGAACTAGCTTGAAGGGATATAAAAGCTGTAAATGGAATAATTCATTAGGGAGGGTGATTGGATGAGTGAAACGTTAATTAGAATAGGAACAACTTATATTCCAGTCAGCAATGTAGAACGGTCATGTGAATGGTATGTAAGTAAATTGGGCGCAAAATGTAGTTATCAAGATAGTGATAAGGCTATTCTTAATTTTGCCAATCAAAGTTTTTTTCTTGTTAGATCAATGAACAATCAAAGCTCAAATTTCATTGATTGCTATGGTAAAGAACATTTTTCGATTACCTTTGAGGTTGATGGATTAAGTGCATTAGAGACTATTCAAAAAATTTTTAGAGATAAAGGAATTAGAGTTGGAGAAGTTGAAAATAGGGGGCATGCGGGAAGAAATTTTGTTTTTTACGATTTAGACGGAAATAAATTTGATGTGTGGAGTGAGCTGAGTCCTGCTTTAAAGAAAAAATACAAGGATAAAAAATTGAGTAAACCTATTGAGAAGTCCGATTCCACTAAATTTCCCGGACAATTATTTTGGCGTAGAGAAATTCTTTTATTTTGTGTGATCCAGATGGAAATACACTAGGAGTTTGTCAATTAACTATATAGAAACATTATTTTCTGAATAGTGAATTTATAGAAGGGTCACTTATTACTATAAGTGACCCTTAGTAACAAAGCTTCGGAGGTGTAAGACTAAACCAATCTTACATTACTAAAATATGATACGATGTTATTTTTGCATAGTTAATTGCCTGAGAAATAGTTTGAAAATATTAATAACTTATTTTAAAGGCATAAAAGCTGCGGGATTTAATTGTTCAGATTCTATCACGATTCCTGTTAATCCTTTATCCGTTTTTGTTTCATGCCATTCGCCCTTTTCCCAAAAAACTACATCTCCAGGCAGGACTTGAAAATATTGCTCCTGTTCATTTCTTACATATCCTTCTCCATCTAAAATTAAAAGAAGCTGGGGAACTGCCGCTTGATGATAGCCAATAACACCGTTTTCTTCTAAATACATGCACCCGATACTAGCTGATGCTTCTGTGTTAATAATGCGAGACATCATGAAATTTGATTTAAACTGTGTTATGTTTTTGCCATTCTCTTTAGACAATTGATAAAGTTTCATGTAATTCCTCCAAACTTAAATTATTTTTTCACAGCATGAACGTAATGAATTGTTTCAAAGGCTGTTAAATAATCTTTTCGATTGTCAAAATACAGCTCATTAATTGTATCTGGCGATAGGTGTTCATAAATAAGCAGGCCTGAGTTCTCTAACATTTTTTCTATTTCTTCATAAGTAAAACACGATTTCATCGGTTCACCACTTGCTGCAGCCATTTTCACCATGTTATCTACTCGATTCGAAATTCCTTTTTCTTTAAATAGTTTTTCATCTGCATAATCTAATACGATGGAACTTCCTGATGGTACATTGGCAAACAAATGATCAAGTAAGCTTGAAGTTTCCTCTTTCGTTAAATAATATGAAACGCCTAATAGACTAAAGAAAGTTTTTTTATTGTCAAAGCCGCTATCCAATAAATTTTGAGATGAAAACTTTTTTGTGAAATCCATCGATACGAAATGCACATTACTCGGCAGCTTTAAATTAACTTCAGCCAATCTTTTCTTTTTAAATTCCTGTGTTGCAGGGTGATCAATTTCAAAGATTTCTAAAATGTTTTCAAATTCCGGATGTCTTAAGCTAAACGTATCTAATCCTGCTCCGAGTATGACATATTGCTGTAAACCTAACATGACTTCATTTAGCAAAACTTTTTCACAATATGCTGCACGTGCCAAGGGTGTAGGAGAGAGTTGAGTTTGCACAATCCATTTTAAGAGCTCTTCTGTTTGTCCATTTAGTTTTTCTGCGATTTCTTTGTTAAAAAAATGGATGCCTTGAACCATATTTGTTTGAATGTCATGGAACTCTTGTTTTGTGATTAATTTTTGAGCTAGGTAGTCATCAAAAATTTTAGAGGTATCAAATTGACTATGATAAGCTCTACTAAAAGCTGAGATTAATGAAGTTAAACTGGATTCACCTTTGTTCATGCAAATACACTCCTTCAAAAAAAATAGGATTCCCCTGGCCAGGAGAATCCTATTGTACAAATAAATATCATAAAAGTAAATTATTGCATAAATTATTTTTTTTGTCAAGTTTTAAGTATCGGAAAGCAGCTAGATAAGTTAATTTCCTTAATCAAATTTTTGAATAAATATTTTACCGTTCGGCTGAATTTCTGCATAGAAAACTTCTGTGATTGATTGGATATTTTCCTTTTTTAATTCGTTATCTAACCATTCTCTACTTTTTCCAACTTCCAGTAAATTTTTTGGCAATAGCTTCCCATCTGCGATGATTTCAATGGGTATAAAAGCCGGAGGGGAAGGATAGATGTTTAAATCAATCTTTTGGGTGCTTTGAAATTCAGGCTTTTTCAGAATACTAAGCATGCCATTCGGTTCTAAAATAGCATAGTCAATTTCTGTAATTGAAAAAACTTGATACTGTCTAATCATCATTGTAAGGTCATCAATATTAATTTTAGTGTTTGCTAAAGCTTTTCTATCTATTTTTCCTTTTTTAATAATGATTGTCGGTTGTCCATCAAGTAATGTTCTTGCTTTTCCGGATTTTAGAGCGATGTAACTAATTAAAGTAGTAAGCGCACACCAAACAATTAAGCTGACTAAAAATTTTGTGTAGACAATTGTTTTTAAAACTACCATATTGGCTGCAACAGAACCAATTGTAATACCAGTTACGTAGTTAAAGAAGGTTAAGTGACTTAGTTGTTTTTTACCTAAAAACCTCGTAAGTGTTAGAAGAACAAAAAAAGTAATAATCGTTTGAACAACTACTTGTATATAACCTGTGTACAAATTCTCCCACCCCTTATCTAATCCCTAGAATACCCAATGAATTTTTAAAAGATACTCCAATAAAACAATAGAGCTGGATTCAAATTTACATTTCATTAAAGATCTAATCGTTCAAATGGATAATATGAATGTTTAATGGGAGTTGGAATATACACAACCAAATACAGATGACATGAATTTTTAATTGTAACATTAGTATTTGCTGCAACCGTACACATTCAAATAAGAGCGTGTTTTGATCAATCTTTTTCAAAACATGCTCTTTAGATTTGTCCTCCTATCAGGGTTAATATCATTAATCTTTATTACAAAACTACAGGGATTAGATTTTAAAGTTCATTCTCTTTTATTGAGTACATTCCGGTTTAAGTTGTCATTATTCAGTAAAGGACACGCCATAAATAAAATGTAGCGTATGATTCCCAGTTTTTCCATGGTAACGATATTTCTAAGATTTCATCTTTCGTAGGCTTTCGGTTCATATTGCGTAATATTTTTATCGAATTAATAAGACCCACATCATCGATAGGAAAAGCTGTCTGGAACCTGAGGCAGCGCATTAGAACATAATTGGCTGTCCAAGGGCCGATTCCTCGTATTTTAATTAAGCTTTTTTCAGCATCTTTAAAGTTCATTGTCATTAATTTTCCCCTTGATAATTCTCCGCTTGCCATTAATTTGGCAATTCCAATAATATATTCACTTTTTTTTACCGTCATTTTAATATCTGCTAGGTCGGTAGGTGTTAACTGTGCAATTCGTTCGTACGGTGGGAACACCCAATATTTTTTACCATTCCATTCGATGGAATCGCCAAATTCTTCTACAAATTGCTTCTTTAAGGAGTACGCGAAGGCTAAGTTAATTTGTTGCCCTAAAACTCCCCAACATAAAGCTTCAAATAAATCGGGAATGCCGATAACTCGCAATCCATAGAATTTTCGGGCAGGCATTTTAAGTAATGGGTCTGCTTTTGCCATTTCATAAAATGGCGTTAAATCGTTATCAAGATCAAACCACTCATGAATATATTTTACAATCTCTTCCCGTTTCCACTTTTCAATAGGTCTAGAATCATTTAAGAATTGAACAACCATTTGTTTATTATTGATGACGCTTATCTGTACTAAAGACCGAATTTCTCCAATGGCTATAACTTTTGTAATGATATCGTTCTCTATTTCATACATGCATTCATTTTTTTCCCTTGTTAGATAGCCAAGGTTAGCATTCATGTCGAAATTTTCAGGTAAGGTGATTTCAATAACCTCATTGACTTCATGCCATATCACTTTTTCATTCTCCTTATCTTATTACGATTTTCTATAGTAATTTTACTTTATCACATAATATTCTTTACTAATTTTGTTATCTTGCTATTACATTCTAAACACCTTATTTTTTTCTATTTATGAGGTTATAGTGTTAGTTATCGAATGCTAAATAGGAGTGGATAAAAATGGTCCAAGATATAAAAACACGTGTCGAAAACTTAAATTGGGATTCAATTCAAAATGAATTAGATGAGCAAGGATTTGCCAAACTTCCAGTGATTTTAACAAAAGAGGAATGTGAATTCTTCATAGAATTGTATTGTGAGGAAGAGTCATACAGAACGACCATCAATATGACGAGATATCGCTTTGGGAATGGGGATTACAAATATTTTTCCTATCCATTACCTGAAATCATCCAAAGTTTAAGAGAGTCCTTTTATTTAGAATTGGCCAAAACAGCTAATCGATGGTTGGGTTATTTAAAGAAAACAGAACAGTTTCCAGATCATCTTCAAGATTTTTTGAACACCTGTGAAGAAAATAAACAAACTAGACCGACACCTTTACTATTAAAGTATGAGACAGGCGGGTTTAATTGTTTGCATCAAGATTTATATGGCGATATATTTTTCCCGTTTCAAGTAGTATTTGTATTAAACCAACGAGATAAAGACTTTTGCGGTGGAGAATCTCTATTAGTGGAACAAATCCCTCGTGCTCAGAGTAGGGGACATGTCATTACTTTAGAACAAGGCAGTGCGCTGATCTTTCCTACTAACCATAGACCTGTTCTAGGTAAAAGAGGATATTACAAAAATACGGTTCGTCACGGAGTAAGCACGGTTACTTCTGGAGAACGATTCGGTCTTGGAATCATTTTTCACGATTCTAAATAAAGTGAAACTTTGATCAGTGGGGTTTTCTTCATCCCCCACTGATCATTAGTTAAACCAATCGGGCTTTTATGGGCTGTTCATCTCCCACCTAAACTTCTCCGATTTCTCTAAGTTTTGAGGTGGGAGTCTTACAGCCTGTTAATGCGGGATAAAAATTAAACTTCAATATCTTGCTATTCCATTCCCAGAATTGTACATTCTGAATTTATAGGGAGTATATTGAAAGGAGAGGTGAGGTAAATGTCGGATAGTATCAATAACGGGCATAAAGAGAGTCATGATCATAGAATTTCGAATGATGTAGAAATGATAACAGATGAAAAGTGGCAAGCAATTATAAATAATAATGCAGCGTATAATAATCAATTTTTCTACGCTGTAAAGTCGACAGGGATATTCTGTAAACCATCCTGTAAATCTCGCGTTCCGAAAAAAGAAAATGTATGCATTTTTCCAAACGCAGAACAAGCTCTCCGCGCAAATTTTCGCCCTTGTAAACGGTGCAAGCCCACTAATGAAAATCTGCCTGATAGTGAGTGGGTTGATTTAATTACTGAATACATTGATAAAAATTTCACAGAAAAATTAACGCTAGAATCGTTAGCAAATATTTGTCATGGGAGTCCGTATCATATGCATCGAACATTTAAAAAGATTAAAGGCTTTACGCCGGTTGAGTATATACAACAAGTTAGAGTACACGCGGCTAAAAAGTATTTGATTCAGACTAATAAAGCGATTGGTGATATCGCCATATGTGTGGGTATGGCTAATGCGCCTTATTTTATTACTTTATTTAAAAAGAAAACTGGACAGACACCAGCACAATTTCGTCAAATGAGTAAAATGGGGGAAAAGTACAATGGAAACAACGAATAAACCAACCCTTTATTGGTCTTTACTAAAGTTTAAGGATTGGCATTTTTATATTGCTTCAACTTCAAAGGGGCTTGTGTTTGTAGGTTCACAGAACAAACCATTCGAGGAATTGTTCGAATGGGCTAAGAAACGCTTTCCAGGAAGTCCTCTAGTTGAAGATGATGAAAAGCTTGAACCCTATGTCATTGAAATCACTCAGTATCTAGAAGGAAAGCGGAAAACCTTTACTGTTCCATTTGAGTACGTAGGTACGCAATTTCAGCTAGCAGTCTGGAATGCACTTTGTGAAATTCCTTATGGACAGACGACATCCTATTCCGACATTGCAAATGCTATAAATAAACCAGCAGCTGTTCGTGCTATAGGCGCGGCTATTGGAGCAAATCCGGTATTAATTACTGTACCGTGCCATCGTGTAATAGGAAAGAATGGCTCATTAACTGGCTATCGGGGCGGCTTAGAAATGAAGACACTGCTCCTGGATCTAGAAAAGCGAGCTTCATCTAGCAATGAGTAATTATTGCCGTACAAGGAATGGAGGTTCCGTCATGAAAAGTGAATTATTTTATAAAAAACCGAAAACCATTCTGAATAAAGGGACTGGCTTTCTTTCTGGCTATACGCATTCACTAAATCCTTATACAGGCTGTTCATTTGGGTGTTCCTATTGTTATGTACGCGAAATGCCTGTAGCTCTTTTTCGAGAAGGGGAATGGGGAAATTGGGTCGATGTTAAAAACGGAGCTGTGAATTTATTAAAAAAGGAGCTCCATCGCGCCAAAGCCAAAGGGAATGTAACCATTTTTATGTCATCAAGTACAGACCCGTATCAATCAATAGAGCATAAAGAAAAAGTGACGCGATCTTTACTAGAAGTTATGGTAGAAGATCCCCCTGACTTTCTATTAGTACAGACTAGAAGCCCTCTTGTAAGTCGCGATATCGATTTGCTGCAACATTTTAAAGATAAAGTTCGGGTAAGTATGACTATTGAGACAGATTCGGAAACGATACGGAAACATTTTACTCCAAAGGCACCCCCAATCCAGGCGCGCTTTAAGACATTGGAAAAATTAGCAGCTGCGGGAATACCGACCCAAGTTGCTATAGCCCCCATCTTACCGAGTGGGGAATATTTTCCTGAGAAATTGAAGCCATTCGTCAATCGGATATGTATGGATGACTACTTCATGGGCGATGGCAGTGGTGGAAAACGCACAAGAAAACTTGCTATTGAGAAAAAATATGCCCAACTTGGTTTAGAAGAATGGTATGGACCACATGTCATTAAAAAAGTATATAACCGATTTATTGAAATCTTTCCGGAAAATCACGTTTATGTGAGCCGGGCTGGATTTGAGCCGTAAAAAAATAGGAAGTGATTGCATGTTTAAAGATAATGAGAAAAGTGCTGAAAATAAAATGACGAAATTTCGGAATATTGTGATTTTAAATCAATTCTTTATAAATTTGAATTAATGGCGGTGTCTTATGAAAAATAAAAATAATTTTTACAAGCTTTGGCTAGGACAGTCTATAAGTTTGTTGAAGTGAGCTTCAGGAAGCCACTTCTTCAGAGGTGGGAGGAATGAAGTGCATTTTTCTTTATAGAACACATGTAAAAATTCATTGGAAGAGCGTTAAACCTTCAAATGGCATGAATCCGTTTTGATCAATCTTTTTTCAAAATGGTTTTTTTATTTAACGTAAAAAATGGGTTTACGAGGTATTTTTGATCAAACTTAAAACTACATATACGTTTAAACAAATTGTATCCTTTATTTTCAATAATGAACTTATTTTTATCAATAATGGAAAATATAGTGCTTGTTTTGTTAATATTGTATTGATTTGATTAAAAGGAGAGATTTTATGGATTCTAGAGTTCCTATTTCGGTTCAAAAAATTTTAAATGACTATATAACTCTATGTCAAAATAAACTACCGATTACGCTTGAAGGGTTCTATTTACATGGTTCAATTGCTCTTGACGCTTACATAAACGGTTCTAGTGATATCGACTTTATTGCAGTGGTCAATAGATCCTTAACCGAAGAAGATGCGAAAGTACTATCTGATCTTCACAAAGAATTAAATCGAAAATATAAGGATACAGGGATGGATGGATGTTATTTACTTGTTGAGGATATTGGCAAGAAACAGAGTGAGGTTAAAGGCTGTTTAAACGTAAACGAAGGCAAAACTAATTGGAGCAATGATAATATTAACCCAATTACTTGGTGGATTTTAAAAAATAAAGGGATTACCGTTTTAGGGCCGGATATAGCTACATATAACTTCAGTGTAGATGAAAGAGTGCTAAGTGATTATGTTTTAGAAAATATGAACAGTTATTGGTCGAATAGATTAAAAAAAATTAAAAAATATAAAGCATTTTTAATACCAAATAAATTAGTTGATTTAGAAGTAGAGTGGTCAATAACAGGGGTTTTACGACAATTTTACACACTGCAAGAATACGATATTGTTTCGAAAGTAGATGCTTGTAAATATGCATTACATCATTTGCCAGAAGAATTTCACAATATTGTTAACGAAGCCATCAGTATTCGAGAAGGTTCCGATATACGCTATTGTAATTCGAAAAAACAACGCATTGATGACACTATTCGATGTATGGATTATATACTTAAAGATTGTAATAGTATCAAAAAATAGTGAATTGTTTCATTTCAAACGCTACCATTTATAGGAAAATGTGATAAAATTAATTAGTCTTAAATGACAATTTCATTTAGGGGGTAGATATTATGATCAATAATTATGTTAGCGTGATAAACAAAAAGGGGAAATCGTCTTACTAAAAAATTATATAGCGTTTCCTCAAATTGAAGGGGGATAATTATTTGAATCAAGCATTACTTATTATTGATGCTCAGCAAGAATTAATCGATGGCAACGAGAAAGAAAAGACTGTTTATAAAAAAGAACAGCTTATTAGAACTATCAATTTAGTCATTGACAAAGCAAGAAAATCCAATGTTCCAGTTGTCTTTGTAAGGGATCTCGATGTAGCTGAAGGAAAAGGGCATGGGTTCGATATTCATAATGGCATTAGCGTACCTAAGGAAGCTAAGATTTTCGATAAAAAAGCATCGAATTGTTTCCATGGGACTGAACTGCTAAATCATTTGCAAAATCATGATATTAAACATGTTGTTGTAATGGGTTGTTCGACGCAGCACTGTATCGATAGTGCCGTAAGAACAGCGACTATTAGTGGTTTGGATGTCACGTTAGTGGGTGATGGACATTCAACAGCGGACAATGATGTTTTAAGTGCAGAACAAATTATAGAGCATCATAATCATACACTTCATGGTCATTACAATGTCGAACACTTTTCTGTTGTTAGAAATTCAGAAGAAGATTTGTTTCAACCTACACATGATTCGTATAGATAAGAAAAAGTATGTAAAGGCACTCATGATGGGTGCTTTTCTTTTTTTGTCATTTAACATTACCTTAAATAGAATAGATTTTGCGCAACTAAATCTACTAAGGGATCTAATATATGTACAAAATTTGATTATAAGAAAAAGTATGAACGTTTTTAGTAAGCTAAATTGCTGCCATAGTCTTTGCCTTTTAGTTGAACGCAATAACCCGTTCATTAAGCACTGACATTTGTTGTTACCTTATAAGTTTTACATAATTAATCCGAGTACAGAGATAAGGGAAAATAAGGACAGAAATTACTGGGAATTATACCATCTATTGCAAATTACATTCAGTACGTTTAATATATATTAAACATACTAAATGTAAAGAGGTGTCCAATATGGAAAACAATTTATTGAACGATCAGCAGAAGGAATTAATAGAGGATTTTGGAACTTATATAGAATCCTCAGGTGGTGCAAGGACACTTGGAAAGATATGGGGGTACTTGTTGATATCAAGTACGCCAAAGTCACTTGATGATATGGTGAGCGACTTGCAAATTAGTAAAGGCATGGCATCATTGTCCGTTCGACAAGGAGTTCAAATTTCTTTATTTCGTAAAGTAGGGATTCCTGGTAGCAAACGAGATTTCTATCAACTACATTCAGACGCATGGACATCGACTTTGCATACGAGCATTGCACAAGGTGCATTGATGGCACAATATTTGCGTAGAGCGAAGGAGCTAGTTCTTGAGGAACAAGCTGTATCTACAATCGATGAGAGTATCGAGTTTTTTGAATTTGTGATCCAAAAGACAAAGCAAATTTTAGTTCAGTGGGAAGAGCGAAAAGGTGGTAATACAAAGTAGGGGGATATTTTATGCCAAAAGTAAAAGCGAACAATATCACAATCCATTACGAAATTAAAGGTCAAGGTACGCAAATATTGTTTTTGCATGGGAGTGGAGCATCGTGGAAAATGTGGGAGCCTCAATTTGAAGCATTTTCTTCAAACTATCAAATGCTTATGCCAGATTATAGAGGACATGGTGATACAACAAAGGAATTCCCGAATAATAAATATGATCATCATATCATTGTGGAGGATATCAAATGTTTTTTAGATGTACTAGGAATTAGCAAAATTCATGTCGTCGGTTTATCGCAAGGTGGTCAATTGGCTACACTGCTAGCGATAAAATACCCAACATACGTTGATAAGCTCGTAATCTCTAATAGTTTTAGTGAGATGCCTACAATTGCGTCTAGCTGGGTGCTGTCGATATCAAATTTTATATTTAGTCTGCTTCCGTACCGAACAATAATAAATATTATGATGAAATTTTATCAGGATGATCCTTATACGCAACGGATATTAAGAGAGTCTTTTTCGATTGATAAGAAGATGTTGCTTGCGATGAAAAAAGCACCATTTCCAACGCATACAGATCAATTGCATCGAATAAAGTCGCCTACGCTTGTAATGGGTGGTGAAGGAAAAGTTACAACGGGGGTTGATGAAGGGAAAGGATCCCGAACTATTTTTAACCATATTCAAAATGCAAAACTAGCATTATTCAAAAATGCATTCGATCCTTTAAGTACGATGCGCCGAGATATTTTTAATGACATGATTATTGATTTTCTAGAAGATAAGCCTTTGAAGCAATATAAGGATGTAGAAATTTTTAGTAAATAATATAAGAAAGGCGGGATAGTATGACTATATATATTGCGCTTCTTAGAGGAATTAATGTAGGCGGGCACAATAAAATCATTATGGCAGAATTAAGAAGTTCTCTTGAGCAACTAGGATTACATAATGTGAAGACATATATTCAAAGTGGAAACATCCTTTTTGAATCTGACGAAGCCGAGGAACTTTTGCAAACGAAAATTCAGGATAAAATTAAAGAAGATTTTGGAATATCAAGTGTTGTTGTCATTAGGACCGCAGAAGAAATACAGCAGATTGTTAGTCAATCCCCTTTTTCAAATCAGGAGATTTCAGAAGCAGAGCAATCATGTAAAGGGGAATGTCTACATGTTGCTTTGTTGCCGACAGCTCCTTCGAAGGTTAATAGTGACCTGTTTTTATCTTTTACAAATGAAAGAGAACTTAGTGTCATAGATGGAAGAGATGTGTATCTTTTATTTTATGACAGCATTCGAAATTCCAAACTCGGTAATAATCTGAAAAAACTTGAGATTCCAGCAACTGTCCGTAATTGGAAAACGCTCATGAAGCTTTCGAATATGGTCGAAGAGCTCAAACATTAAAAAGTGAATACAAGAAATGAATTATTCAATTGACTTTTTGTATTTTTCCTTTATATTAGAAAAAAATGAAGTAAGAGGGTGATGGATAATGACAAACAAACTTGTAAACAAGTTCTTGCCATTCAGTTTGTCCAATTTCTCTCACTGCTTGTGTACGTTGTAAACTAGACGTATACTCTCTTGAGCGTGGATGAAACCTTGTGACTGCTGAAGGCAAACACGAGGTTTTTTATTATGTAAAAAAACGAGGGAGTAGATTATGTATTTATGAGGTAAAAGGGCCGGTAGTAGTACACGTAACTAAGATATTTGAAAGAGTAGAGGATACGAAAGAGTAGTTTAGTATACGATGCTGGCATTGAAATTGAAATTGCAACTGACGAAAGACACCAGCGTAAAGGTTTAGCTGCGGCAACAGCTGCATTGCTAATTTTAGACTGTTTAGAGCAACGAATTTACCCAAACTGAGATGGGTAAATTTTCCATCAATTAAGTTAGCTGAAAAGTTAGGTTATGTGTTGAAGGAAGAGTATGATACGTATTTTATAGAAAAATAAAGAGCTATAAAATATTCATCTAAAAGGCTGAAGGTTGAAAGTAATGAGTAAAAATGCAATGTGACTTGAAAGCTTAAATGAATCAGAAGGCACGCTCAATGCCATTTGTCGGAGTAAAACAAACATACATTATAAGATCAAAAAATAGAGAACTTCATGATTTGTTCAGAATTTGTTTAGAATGATGTGGTAACCTAGTTATGTCATGGTTAACAAATGAACACGCATAAAAACGGCTAGGTATTCACAAATTTTTTGTGAGCCTAGCTTTTTTTGTTGATGAATTATCACAGTAAAAGTCAATAAAGCTAATTGAACAGAACCTCTATTATTTAGTTAGTTCCAAATAATGGAGGTTCTGTTTTGTGTAGATTATCACTACTAGAGATTTACAATTAATAAATTTGTAAGGAATGAGTAAGAAAAAAGAGATGATCGATCCGTACAATTAAGTACATGAAAGGGGTCTTTTCGGATGGAAACATGTATGTGAAGAAGGGTGAAGTTCTATTGCTTTTTTTGATTGAGAGTGCTGAACGGATATTAACTCATGTTAGCTACTCTCGATTGAAAATATCAATAACATAGCTCTTTATAGGAGTATTTTTAAATAACGAACGGAGAGAGAATCCATGTTTAAACTGATGGAACTAGGATGGAAAAAATATCATTTATCTAAATATTTTACAGGAATAATCATTTTTCTTGTGGCAACCAATCTTCCGGTTAATCTTGTACCGTCTGGATTTAAAGTTGTAAGTGGACTGATGTTTTCAGAGTATATAGGACAAATGCCTATATTGAATATTCTTTTTAAAACAATATTGACGATTATTTTAGCTATTATTTTATTACGTTTAATAATTGATGAATACAAGAATAGTTATAGGCTATCACTATTCAACATAATGAGTATTGTTTATTTTATCATGCAATAACAAACTGAAGAGGAGAGATGGTGCTATGCTACATCTACTAAAGCTGGAATTGAAGAAATGTAACTTAGGTTGGTATGTAAAAGGAGCGATGATTGCAAACGTTATTATAACTGCAGTAGTGTGCTCTGTAATTTATATAGCACAGAGAGAGGGAGATATACCCATTTCAACGTATCAAGATGTTTATGTACTGATTGGTGCAAGCGTGAGGGCAACGTTTATTGTGTTTGCCTCTGTATTAATTGCAAAATTAGTTATTGAAGAATATAAAAACAGAACAATTTTGATTATGTTCTCTTATCCTGTTAGTCGAAAGAAACTGATTGCTAGTAAATTGACCTTGATCGCTTTTTTAACATTCACGACTACGATGCTGTCGAATATCGTTGTCGCTGTTCTATTTTCGATCATTAATAATTATTTTCATATCGTTCCATTTACAATAACTGCAAACCAGTTTATAGGTGAAGTCATAAACATAGTCCCTTTTGCTATTGCCGCAACAGGAACAAGCTTAATTCCATTGTATTTTGGGATGCGTAATCATTCTGTTCCTGCTACTATTGGTTCATCTCTACTCGTGGTGGCAATTGCTTGTTCTTATAACCCAGAAATTTCATTCGTGACCTTCATTCCACTGCAATTAGGGCTTGCTGCAGTTGGAGTAATAATTGCGTATCTAGGAATTCGTAATATTGAAAACGTGGATGCGATGTAACTTGGAGTACGGTAAAACTGAATCGAAAGACTAAGTGAAACGGAAGAGTTTTAGTAATAGATATTGGCGTTTACAATAGAAAATGTAAAGAGAGAACGAACAAGTAATGGGAATGATAATAGGGATTATTACAGGTGCGGTTTTGGGTATCATTTTATTATTAATCAGCATGATATTAATTTGGATAATCAAGGGGTACCGTCAGGAAAATGCGGATTTACAACGTTAAGGAAATTTAATGTGAAAAAGCCGGATTCCAATAGCTATGGAATCCGGCTTTCATGACGTTTTTTAATAAAACCCGTTATTCAACTATCGCGTGTTCGTTAGCTTAAGGTACTTCCGCGATATGAGTAAACAAAGCAAACGAGGTCATTATTTACTTTTATTTAAAGGAACGACTAATTCTAATTCCTTTATTTCTTCACTAAATCCTTCACTATTTGTTCGACTTGGCTTGAGTGTAAATGATTTTGGTATGGTATCCATTGGAGGCAAAGTCAGTACCATATGATGACCATAGTTCCCAATAGCCATGCCTTCCTGTAGTTTTAGTTTATCATATACATGACCATTATCATCGACTACAGAGAAATTAAACCATGGCCAACTATCGTTTTTATCCATTTCGGCAGGGTAATCAATCGTTAGGTCTATTCTTGTTGATAAAGGTGAGAATGTTACTTTGTCGGCTGTTAGTGTATACACTTCATCAACAGTTTGAGTTGTAACTTCTGGATAAAACTCAAATACATCACCTTTTATTTTTTCAAGTGGGAAAGCCACCTTCAACTTGCCTTCATAGCCAAATAAATCTTCTCCATGGACCTCAATCTCAATGTTATCGCCATATTCATTATACTTAGAAAAGGTAAATTGATGATGTTCAATTATTGTTTTCGAGTTTACGTCATCTTGCCCTGTTGAACCCATCGCTGGTTTAACTTCTTGTTGTCCATTAACTGTTATATAGCTAAAGCCGGCCTTTTCTTCTTTCATCGAAAGTTCTTTTTGACCTGTGTAAACAACTGTTACGATTAACCGGTTTCCATCATAAGCTGCTTCTTTTACAGTCATTGTTAAGCCGTTTTTACTATCTTGTTTATCAATTACTGTCGTAAGTTGATCGTGTTCAATTTTATCTGAGGCAATGTCTCTAAAATCTTTATAAATTGGACCAATTAGGGGAACATTTGATAAGGCTTCCGCCATGCCTGTTGAAACAAATCCAGAACCAAGCAAAGATAGACATAACCCACATGCAACCAAGATCGACCGTTTTGTGGTTCTTCCGGATTTTCTTTTTTTCTTGGCTTGAAAGATAGCCGCCTTCTCCCTAGCCATTAGCTTTTCAACAGGTACATTTATGTTGTCGATGGATCGATTGAATTTGTCTTTATTCATAAAGATAGCCCTCCTTTAAAATGGGTCTTAACTCTTTTTTCGCCCTATTTAAGTGTGATTTCACGGTTCCTTCCGGGTAATTCATAATGGTGGCAATTTCCTTAATGGACAAATCGTGATAATACCTCAACAAAATAATGGTCTTAACAGTAGGATTTAAGAATTTAAATGCTTCTGATAAATCCATCGAATGCATGATAAAATCAACATTTTCAGAAGCGATTAATTCAGTAAAGATTTCCTCATTATCTGTAGTAAAATGGCGAGACTCTTTCCGAATAAAATCAATCGATTTAAAAACTAGAATTTTTGTAATCCAACTCGAAAAATGTTCAGGCTTTTTTAATGTCTTTATTGAAATATAGGCTGTATAAATTGTTTCTTGATAGACATCAAGAGTATCTTGTTCATTTCTAACATATGCATAGGCTGTTCGATACAGCTTTTGTCGAACAGAATCAATCAGTTGTTCAAATGCTTCATCATCACCCTTTTTTGCTTTTTTCACTAATTTTGCTATATCCATTTTGGTTCTCCTCTCCGTTACACAATAAAGTCGAATGAGGAAGTAAATTGGTTGCAAAATAATTAAATATATTAAAATTGTTATCCATTATCTTTTTCCATTTCCTTTAGCCTACGATAAAATGCCGCCTGACTGATTCCTGTAATTGCACATATCTCCTTTACAGTTTTATTGGTAGTTTTACGTAATTCAATGGCATGATTCATACCTTGATGCTTATCTGTATATTTTTTAACTCTTCCTCGATATTTCCCCTTTTGCTTGGCCAATTTAATTCCTGAACGTTACTTCTCTTTAATCATTTCTCGATCTAGTTCACTAAAGGCTGCCATTACCGTTAAAAAGAATTTACCAGTTGGTGTTCTGGTATCTATTCCTAAGTTAAAAATAACAAAGTGTATATCTCTTTCTCTAAGTTGTTCAACTAACTGCAGTAACTGAATAGTGTTTCGACCAAGACGATCCATTCGTGTCACAACTAATGTATCATTAGGAGCTACCTTGGAAAGAAGTTCATCTAAAAGTGGCTTTTGTTTAGAAACGCCACTTATTTTCTCCTCCACAAGTTCATCTACTCCGTATTTTGTAAGTTGATCAATCTGGCTATCTAGATTTTGATCTTGTGTACTTACTTGAGCATATCCATAAATCATTTTTATCCCTCTTTTAATCTATAATTTTGATAAGTGTTATTGAGAGTCTATTAAGCTAATAATATCAAGGAGCCAATGTCTTCATACATGCGCCATTGAGACACATTGGCTAGTTGCTTATATGAATCTCTAAGAAGAAAAATACAAAGAGGATTGAATAAAGGAGAAGCCATGAATGGACTGGCAAGAGATATTTTCTTTGGAAAACAAGGAGAGCTTAGGGAGCGAACCATACAGCATCAGCTTCAAAGAGCCAGTGCATTAAATATAATTATCAATGCCATCAGTATCTGGAATACTCTACATCTAACAAAAGCAGTTGAATATCAAAAACAAACAGGTAGTTTTAATGAAGATTTATTGCACCATATGTCACCTTTAGGCTGGGAACATATTAATTTATTAGGAAATACCATTTTAATTCGGAGAAAATAGTCTCGTTAGATTCTTTAAGACCACTGAAACTTTCTTAACGTTGTTAAAAACAGAGGAATCGTCAGGGAAATGGCCTTAGCGTTGTAAATCCTCATTTTCCTGACGGTACCCTAGCAAGAGAAAACAACAAGAGAATCGCTATGCAATATGGATCATGGTTGCAGGTCTTTTGGCGTAAGACCTTTGTTGGGGGGTTCGAAAGATTTTAATGGTTCCATATAAAAAGAAAAAATTATGGGTATATATGCGAAATCATAAATTTCCCTTTATGTTCTTTGTTTGATAACGTATAAGAAAGGAGGCGGTAAGATGAAAATTTTTGATGCACACTTTCACATTATTGATTTTGATTACCCTATTACTGAAAATCAAGGATATGTACCACCTAGCTTTGTTGTAGAGGATTATCAAAAAGAAACAGCGACTTATCATATTGTCGGTGGTGCAATTGTATCAGGTTCTTTTCAAGGTTTTGACCAAGATTATTTAGTGAATGCTTTAGAGAAAATGGGTTCTGCATTTTGTGGTGTTACGCAGCTACCATTTTCAGTGACGGATGATAAGATTATGGATTTACATAAAAAAGGTGTAAGGGCACTACGATTCAATGTGAAGCGTGGCGGCTCTGAAGATTTAACGAAGCTCGATTATTTTGCGAGACGTGTGTATGATTTAGTTGGCTGGCATAGTGAATTATATATCGACGCAAAAGATTTGCCTGAAATTGCACCAACGATTGAAAAATTACCGGCGATTTCAATTGATCATTTAGGGTTATCCGAAGAAGGCTTACCTCATTTGATGCGACTCTTAGAAAAAGGTGTACGAGTAAAGGCGACTGGTTTTGGTCGTGTAGAGCTCGATGTAGAACAAGCTTTGAAATCAATTCATGCTGTCAATCCAGAGGCGTTAATGTTCGGCACAGACTTACCTTCCACACGAGCAAAAAGACCTTTTGCTTATGCAGATATCGAACTAATTCAAGAATTGTTTGATACAAAGTCAGCTGAGAAAATTCTTTATCAAAACGCGATGGATTTTTATTTCAAGTGATTTTTTAAGAAGTACCTTTATTACGCATTTAAATCGCAAATTGCCTTTCACAACTATTGTGGAAGGCAATTTGCGATTTGAGAACAATAGAGAGCGTAATGGTTTTCGAAGCTTTTGAAAGTTAAATAATGTTATTACTGCAACATGTTTCAACAATCAAGTAACATCTTGAAAAATGACAACAGGAATAGAACGTTAATTACACTAATACCTGTTGCCAACAGTCTATAATAATCAATTGAGTTACAATTTAATCGAAACAGTTTTAGTTCAAACTCCCAGCATCGTTACTTTCTTTTAAAATATCTTCTTTCTTTATATTTGCAATAAATACACCTATTAAAGTAATCAAGCCACCTGTTACGGCAGAAAAATGTGGAACCTCACCAAGCCAAATCCAGGCGATAAGAAATGCAAAAACAGAGGTTAAATAAAGGGTACTTGTTGCTTCAGCAGCTCCTGTTCGTGAGGTAACATAAGCTAGCGTAAAATAAGGAATGATTGTTGGAAAAATGCCAAGATACAAAATAATGAATGTTGCATTTAACGGGGCATTCGAAATTGCTTCACCTAGGCCAGGTGAGAATAGGAGCATAAAAATAGTACCTGACCAAATGGCGTACATTGTGAAGGGAATAGCCCCATATTTTTTTAGATAACGATGTTGAAAAACAAAGTAAATACTTTCTGAAAGGGATGCTATTAAAACGATGATAATCCCAGAATTAAAAGAAAAACTTGCAGTTGAACCTCCTACTGAAATAAATGCTACACCAGAAAAACTAAGCAGCGAACCTACCCATCCCCATAATCCAAGCTTCTCACGATAAAAGAATACAGCTAACAGAGCAGTGAATATAGGGGTTGTGGAAACAAGTAAACTTGCAACGCCAGCACTAATCGTTTGCTCTCCATAATTTAGTGCTACTTGATACACGGTGAAACCTAAAAAGCCAAGTAATAAAATAATAGGGATATCTTTTAACGCAGGTAAAGGAATTTTTGTAATAACTGCGATGATTACTAAGACGAATGAGCCGACTAATAATCGTAAAAGAGATATATGTTCAGGTGAAAAAGCCGTCAAGGCCACTCGTATTCCTGGAAAAGCTGATGCCCATAAAATGATTGTTATGAAATGAGCAGAAATAATTTTAAGATCTAATGTTTTTAACATGAATACACCTCGTTATCCAACCAATTAAATTTATATTTTCAATATTAATAGGATTTTGGTAAAATTTCTCCAACAGGTTAAAATGAAAAAAACCAACCAGTTTAACTTCTTTCAGCGGGTAGCTAAACATCCGCTGAAAGAAGTTAAAGCCTCCGGCGGATGTCACGGAATCGGAAAGGAGTTCTTTGTGCCAGCACAAAGCCGATTCCAGACACAATTATGCCAAGGCATAATTGAATTAGATGAGGGCGTACATATGAAAAAACCAAAATATCAATTGATTATTGATTTTATAAAAGAAAAAATTGCAAAAGGGGAGTGGGCGATTGGTAGTCCCATACCAAGTCAACGTAATCTGGCAAAACAGTTTGAGGTTAATCGTAGTACAGTTATAACAGCATTAGAGGAACTAATGGCGGAAGGCTTAATTGAAGGTAAAGCAGGTAAGGAAACAGTGGTCACCAATAATACTTGGACTTTAATGGGGGCAAAATCCTTAACGAACTGGAATGAAAATGTCACTTTAGGCATTCATAAACCTAGCGTTACGATGGTACAGGAGATTAACGAAGCGGAATCGAATACGAATCTTATTCAATTGAGTAAAGGGGAGCTATCACCAGAGATGTTCCCTTTAGAAGAGATGAAATTCATTGTTCAAAAGGTATCGAATCAATTAACCTCGTTTGGCTATGAAGAGCCAAAAGGAAATATAAAATTACGGCAAGCCATTAGTGACTATTTAAAGGTAAGAGGGGTCGAAGCGTCTCCGTCGTCCATTCTCGTAGTTTCTGGTGCGCTCCAAGCTTTACATCTAATTTCAATTGGACTCCTAAAACGAGGTTCAACGGTATTACTAGAAATGCCGTCCTATCTTTACTCGTTGACTGTTTTTGAGTCTGCGGGGATGGAGTTGCAAGGATTAGCGATGGACAATGAGGGAATTATCATAGATTCTATTTATCCGATAAAGGAAAAAGGGAAGAATATTTTATATACGATTCCAACTTTCCACAATCCAACAGGTGCCTTAATGCAAGAAGACAGACGGGAAAAATTAATGGCCTACTGTGAAAGAGAGCAATTGCCAGTTATAGAAGATGATGTGTACCGTGATTTATGGATTGATAATCCACCACCTAAACCACTAAAAGCCATGGACCATTACGGGAATGTATTATATGTTGGAAGTTTATCAAAAACTCTCAGTCCAGGATTGCGAATTGGTTGGATTGTTGGCTCGGAGTCAGTCATTAATCGATTAGCAGATTTAAAAATGCAGTCCGATTATGGATCAAGTACTCTTTCACAACTCGTTGCCGCAGAGTGGCTATCTAGTAATTTCTATGATGAACACCTTGATAAAGTAAGAGAACAACTTAGGATTCGTAGAAAAGTGGCATTAGATGCAATGGACAAATTTTTGAGTCCGTACGCTACATGGGACATCCCAAAAGGTGGATTGTTCATATGGATGAAAATAAAACCTGAATTTAAAGTAAAAAGACTATTTGAAAAAGCATTATCCAACAATATTCTTCTAAATCCTGGTAGTATTTATGCTGAAAAGTCAGGACAGTTTATACGAATCTCCTATGGCTATGCTGCACTCGATGAAATTAACGAAGGCATATTCCAATTAAGTGAAATTGTTAAAAATCAATAGATCGTAATGGAGGGTTTAAATGAAAATACTAAACAAATTGCCAAAAAGTAACCCAAATTTACATGTGGACTTAATTAAAAATGGTTGGATTCCAATGAAAGAACCTAAAAATTTAATAAGTGCTATATTGTTATCGATCCCATTAATGATTATAGCTTCAATGATTTCTATTGGGGTAATAAATATTTTTTCTAGTATTTCTTTGAGAGATTTTGGATTTACATCTGGTGGAATATCAATAACCATTAACTTAAGCGTTATTTTGGGGCTAGTCTTACTATTAATCATTCACGAATTACTTCATTTGATGTTCATTCCTAATTTTATGAAATCAGAAAAAACTTCTGTAGGGCTTACTCTGTTCGGGGGTTTTGTAGTTTCGGAAGAAGAGATTTCAAAATCAAGATATATCGTCATTACGATTGCCCCTTTTTTGATCATTTCGATAATATTCCCACTAATTTTAAGTGTATTTGGACTTTTAACAACAACATTAAAGTTCTTGATCATACTAAACTCCATAGGATCGTCAGTGGATTTACTAAATCTTCTACTTATCATGAAACAGGTACCGAAAAATGCAACTATAAAAAGTAATGGACCAAACACTTATTGGAAAAACGCTCAGACTAAACAAAAATGCTAAAGATAGCTTTGCTCTGTGCGAAAGCGAAGCGACAGCAACAAAGCGCCCAGTTGGAACAGAATTCAACTACACGTTATGATGATGATCAATATTTTTCATTAGGCTAGACCTTTCATATATTTCGTTACATTCCCTAAACAACAACTACCTTGAGGATTGTTTATCTCGCAGCCACAGCGGTTTTCTTTTATATTTGCACGAATATGTTCTAATGGATTAGGCGTAAATTCATTTTCAACATATTGTTTAATTTTTTCTTTAGTCCAATCAAAACAATAACAAACCGGTGTACTTAATGAATCATCCTTTTGATGTACTTCTACCTTTATATCAGCTAGAAGGTACTCTTTATTACTCGTATCAAAATAAGCGACATGACAATCTTTAGTAGCACAAAAATAGTGATTTTCCTTAGCATTTATTGATCCTAATACAGATGGTTTCATCATTGATTTAATTGTTATTAGCTGCACATTTTTAGCTTTATTTTTGCAAGAAGGACATACAATAGCGTTTTCATTTACATTTTTTTTATGGCTACTTTCACAACAGTTTCCCATCATTTTTCCACCTTTACTTATTATTTTTAGTCTCTAAAAGTTTCAATAACAGGATAATCGCACATCATTTTTTTTGGTTAGGATTCATAATTCATCTTATATTAAGTATAAACCATTATGCTAAGGTACAGGGTAAAGAAAATTAATAATTATTTGAAAACAAGATCGTGAACACGTATGAAAAAATGACGAGTTACTTACATAAATTGCACTGCAATTATATTCTTTTACAATAAACGCTGTTAAGGCATTTGTCCGTGGTCATGATTGGTTAACAGTAGATGAATTACTACAAAATGTCGGGGCTCACTACTCGAATCCAAAAGCATTCTTAAGGCTACATTGCAAACAAAGTGGAATGAAGATTGATATGGAAGAATAATTATTTAACGAAAAAAAGGGAGATTTATAGAGTAGAAAATAGTAAAATATATAAGCTGATAGCCAAAAGAGTATTTGTTTGGAAATTTTACAAGTGTTAACGAAAATGAACAAACACTTCGAGGTTCATGTCAGAAGGATAATGAATTAAACGTGAAGAGGGGGCTATTGGAAATGTTTATAGTGGCAATATTGATTACTTTAATTTTCGGCAGTATTTCTTATATGCTGTTGAAGCATCCTGAGGGTGCTATACAGCTGAGTTCCTTTTCAGATGATTTCAAAAAGAAACCATTTTTAAAAATGTTCCTAAAGTTTATGGGTTGGTGGTTTTTATTACTTGTTATAGCAGCGTGGATTGTTGCATTCATCTCCCTGTTTGAATGAGCTTTTTGAGGAAATTTGACTGAATGAAAAAAGCTGTAGCGGAGTAATACGCTACAGCTAAAAATTGGTTATGCCCATCAATGACTTGTTCATATAAGCATAATAATACATAAGAAGGGCAAGTATAGCTATATTTGGTTATTAAACTCATATTGGAAGATACACATGCGAAGGGCGTCTCGATATTTACCTTCAGTAAAAAATTCTTCTTTAAGTTCTCCCTCAATATGAAATCCAGCTTTTTTATAAATGTAAATGGCTTTTTCGTTTTGTTTATCAACAATTAAATATAGTTTGTGTAGATTTAAAATATGAAAGGCGTATTTCATTGCCAAAATAGTAGCAGAATAGGCATATCCTCTTCCTTGGGAATTAGGATCAATAATAATTTGAAATTCTGCATTACGATGGATTAGGTCAATTTCAACTAATTCAACTAATCCAAGAATTTCCTTTTCTTTTTCAACTATAAAACGTCTTTCACTTTGTTTATGGATATGCTTTTCAAATAAATCTTGTAGTTCTACAAAAGATTCATAAGGTTCTTCAAACCAATATGACATGATTCTAGAATCATTATTTAATTTATGAACATATTTTAAATCTTCTCTTTCTAACGGTCTTAACTTAATACTTTCTGACATAATCGATGTTCCTCCCAAATTTATAAAAATGTATGTTTTACATACAAACAATTATTCTAGGTATAAACTATATGCTGTATAGTAACTATATAGTCAAGGAACCAACGAAAAAAATACTTTTCAGAGGTATATGGTAAAATAAGCGGGGAATTATTCCAGAAAATGTATTGCTTCATATCTTCAAACCTTTGTACCGTGGAGAGTACTCTCGTAATCGTCAAACAGGAGGTTCGGCTCTTGGATGAACGATTGCTATGCATATTTTTGTCTTTCTCTGCCAAACCCGTTTGATGTACCTCAGGAAAGATGTTTAGTGACTCTGTTAAGAAGACAGGGAGATTAATAAAAATGCTTTAAGCAGCGCCCCTTTGGCCAAGTTTACAATACAAATTTAGTGAAAAGAAGGTAGATTAGTATTTATGTTCTCAGGATTTGAATGGTTACCGAAAAAATGGGGCAAAAGAAAAGTTTCGGAACGGTTTCTTCAAGCGAAATTTACTGAAGAAGGTAAAGGGATTACGATTACTACATATGCTATTGATTTATATATAATATCGATTCCTTTAGAAGTGAAAAAATATAATTCACTTTAATGTCGGCAGAGTGTCAACAAATTTTGTTGACATTTTTTTCTATACAGCTTAGGTTCAATGTTTTAGTCTTAATTTGAAAGTGATGTTTTTAGATAAGTTGTTTTTGTTTTAAAATGCGAAAATAACAAACATCCAATAATAACAATCAATCCCCCAATCCCTTGCGTCCAAGAGATGCTCTCTCCTAAAAATAAAAACGCTAGAAGTGCCGTGAAAATCGGATTGAAATTAAGGAAAACACCGGATGTTGTAGCCCCTAATTTTTGAATACCAATGTTCCAAAGTACCATACAAACGACAGTGGAGATTAACCCTGTATATAAAAGGGATAGTATAAAAGATTGATTAACATTAGAAACGGTAAAATCCCTAAAGTTAAACGGCAATAGTACAAGAAGTCCAAATATTCCTGAATACAAATTAGCCATTAGTGGCGAGGTAGTTTTCATCGCCCATTTACTACAAACAGAATAAATTCCCCATACACATACAGCTGCAAGCATCCATAAATCACCCAAATTAAAATGGAAAGACAATAATAGGCCGATATTCCCCTTTGACAGGACGAGAAGAACACCGAACAGTGAAAGAAGCATTGCAAGTGCTTGAAGTATATTTATCTTTTCTTTTAGAAAGACAAATGAAAAAAAAGCAATTGAAATTGTATTTAATGTTGAAATGAGGCCAACATTCGTCGAGGTAGTTCTTTCCAATGCTAAAAATTGAAAGATATTGAACAATACCACACCTGTAATGCCCATTAACAATAATGGAAAAAGGGCCTCTCGGGAGGGAAGCAATCTTTTTTCTTTCCACCAAACCATTGGAAGAAGTACAGCGACGGCAATGAGCCATCTTAAGCTCGTCAATGTTAAGGGAGAGGCATGATCGACAAGAGATTTGGCAACTACAAAATTGCCTCCCCAAAGTAAACTAGTTAATAGCATTAATAAAACATAGACATTCGGCAAATAACGTTCTCTCCTTTGATTCTCGTATGTATAAATCGAGTTATATTAGATAAAAGAATAATAACATTTTCGCTTTTTGTGCAGTATAAAATTTTGTATAATGAATAAAAATCAAAATAATAGTAAGAAAAAGAGGGTTTTACAGAACAAAATTAATTATAACCTTCGAATATAGATGGAATTTCGAAGAATAAAAGGAGAGAAAATAGCATGAAAGATATTGATAGAAAATTATTAGATAGCGTTGATACTCAAATACTAGATATTTTACAGAGAGAAGTTCAAATAAGTAATGCAGAGATAGCGAGACGTGTGAATTTGTCTCCACCGGCAACACATGCAAGGATAAAACGTCTAGAAAGTGAAGGATTTATTGACAAACAAGTTGCCATTTTAAATCATGAGAAACTGGGATTCGATTTACTGTGCTACGTTTTCATGAGTACAAATATTCATCAAGCTAAGGAATTAGAAGCTTTGGAAAATGCTTTAAAAACAATGACAGAAATATTAGAATGTCATTGTTTAACGGGAGAGTATGATTATCTATTAAAGGTTATTATAAGAGATCGAAAAGAATTAGATCGCTTTATAAGAAAATTAAATAGGCTGGGTATTTCCCGCATTCAAACTAACTTATCTTTAAGAGAAGTTAAATATTCTACAGTTTTACCAATATCAGAGGATGAACAGTAGAAGTTCTTCCGAGCACTGTGGATTTTTAGCTTCGTTGCATATGGTATAGGTAAAAACTCAAGCATAATAGGAGGCATTATGAAAACATTCATATACATGGTACGACACGGCGATTCACCAAAAGACGGAAATGAGAGAACGAGAGAATTAACTGAAAAAGGTAGAATAGACGCTCAACGACTAACTGATATTCTACAAAAAGAGGACATTGATACAGTTATTTCAAGCCCGTATAGTCGTTCAATCCTAACTGTTCAGAAAATAGCTGAACAAATAGAAAAAGAAGTAATTATAATGGAAGATCTTAAAGAGCAAATTTTTAATGCAGAAGAGAAACGCATCTCTGACAAGGAATTATACCCTTTATTAGAAAAGTCATTTTCTGACCCAACCTATGCTTTAAAAGGGGGCGAGTCGAATGCTGACTGTCAGCAACGTGCTATAAAAGTTTTAAAAGAATTATTAAACACCTATCAAGGACAGAAAGTAATCATTGGCACACATGGGGCTGTAATGACTTTAATGATGCAGTTTTATGATAGTAGATACGATTTGAATTTTTTACTGCATACATCAAAACCAGACATATACAGAATGGAATTCGAGGGGCAAGAATTGGTTGATGTAAAAAGATTGTGGGAGATTTAACTACTTTCAGCAGAATAATAAAGAAAAGCATGGCATTGATTACTATATTGTTTGTACCTAAAATATGTACCCTTTTCAAAATTTTTGGTTCATCACTAAAAGTCGTGGATGACTTTTGGTAAAACGTATACTATGTAAATAAGTTGATTGAAGTGGAGAATGGGCGACTCCTTGGGGATTAGCGTCACAGATGAGACCCTGCAGCGAAGCGAAGCGGCTCATCGGACGCCCCCAGGAAAGCGCCCAGTCGGAACGGAAATCAACCACACGTTTTGGTGATGAGCCAAATTTTTGTATATCGTAATATAACAAAAATTGTATGTATAATACAGACAATTACTGAACAATTTGTGTAAATCTTAAAACAATCTGGGTTACTATAGGTGAGCCGATGATGATAAATAAACTGTTCAAAAATAAGAAACAAGGTAGATGATACTGAACGCTTTGAGGAAAGTAACTAAAAGGGTCACCATGCTGGGGCGACCCTAAAATCGGAAATGTTAATACCCTCTATGCATAAAAGTAGCGCCGATAATAATTAGAAGTATAAATAGAACAACAATTAAGGCAAATGTTGAACCATTACCATATCCGCGACCATAGCCGCATCTATTATTTATACCACCAATGTTTCCGTAGTATCCCATAAAATATCCCTCCTTTCTACAATCTATAATATGTAAGTTATAGAGAAGGAGTGGGGGTGTTAAACCATTTAGCTGTAGGCATTAAAAAATATATTTTCGTGAGATAAGACAATAAAAAAGGGTCACTTGGGATAGGAGTGACCCTTAGAAAAAAGTTTCGGAGGTGTAAGGCTAAATTAGCTTTACCTTACTATTATTATGAAGTGATAGCTATGTTTGTATAGTGAATTGCCTGTGAAAAAGATTTATAAAAAAGTTGCAGCGTCGTCACACGCTACAGTAAACTAATGAACAATATGAACATTATCAAGACCTAATTTTAAAAAAGATAGAAAATTTAAAGGGTTTTACATATTAGATATGACTAATATGTAGAACCCTTTCTTCTTTTACTAAAGCACTCCGTTAGCTTAGTAAATCAAATGGGAAGTATCATTAAATTTGTTTACAACATTTTGCTGAAAACTATTTTGACTGAGAACTGTAATCCCACCTACTGACGATGAAAAGTATGCATTAACTATCATTTCTGGCTCAAATTTCATCCACCATGCAAGTATGTAACCCAAAGTTCCTCCGTGTGTGACAATCAACAGGTTTTTATCCTTTTCTGATTCATATATCCTATCCATACAACAGCAAACCCGACTATAAAATTCTCCCCAGCTCTCACCATCTTGAAATTCCTGATAATCTAAATCAAATCCACTTCTTGTTCGGGGGTTTCTATTTGCTCTTGCCCAATCTTTTGTTTTTCCTGCGGCGACACCAGTATTTATTTCACGTAGTCCTTTATCTTGAATGACATCTAAATCTAAATGTGTTCTAACTATCTCCGCTGTTTGTTTAGCTCTGAGTAAATCCGAAGAATATAAAACAAAATCATCTTTATTTACTTTTTCTTTCAAGCACTTTCCGACAATTTCAGCTTGAGTTTTTCCAAAATCAGTTAATGGAGTATCTGTCCAACCACCAGACATATTATTTATGTGATGTTCGGATTGACAATGTTGAACCAAAATAATTTTATTCAATTCTATTCTCCTTATTTAAATTGATTTTTTTCTATTTCAAATTTGTATTCTATTATTTTCATCTGTAATCCTTCTTGCACTAAACTGTTTAATATAAGTGAAATACTTCAAATTCAATATAACATTGTTAATAGGGGGCATGGTAAACCTTTTACGGTTTGAGGTAAAAAGAGAAACCATTATTTATTTCGCAAAGATACATAAATTATCAAGAAAACAAGTGAACCAACTGATTTATTTGAATATAATGTTTGAAACTAAAAGAATAAGGGAGACGGTGTAATGAGCGAAATAGATAAACGAAACAGATTAGGTGAAGAACCATTTGCTTATCAAATAACGAAAAAGGGAACGATAGTAATATATTATGAAGGTAAACAAATTAAAATTGTAAAGGATAGGGAAGCCGAGCGTCTTATCGCAAGAATCAATGAAGTTAAAGAAGATATAACTGCAGTACAGTTATTGTTAGCTAAAATTACGGGTAATTTTAAACGTGGTAATGAGAAATTTGGGAAAAATAAAAGAAAATAAATCAGGTGTGTTGATTAACCATTTTTATACATCCAAAGAGGCTGATTTCCGCTACGGGCTACTCACTTTGTTGCTGACGCTTCGCTTTCGCACAGAGCAAAGCTTCCTGCGGGCGAGCGTCGAGCCGCTTCCTCCGCTTCGCTCCGTGCAGGGTCTCGGGCCAACACGATGTTGGTCACGAAGGCGTTATCACAGGATGTGATGGTTTTAGCCTTCGTTCCTCTATCGCTTTCCCGCGGGAGTCGAGTAGCCCTACGCTACAATCAGTTAAAATGGAAATATATTGGCAAAGTGGTAACGAAAAAATCCTTTTATCGCTCAACAATAAACTTATTTTTTCCTAATCAACACGCCTGATCTATTTATATTTTACAGTAACTTCCTGACTATAATTGTGTGAAATACGTGTAATGAAACGCTTATTTTATTACTAATTCATTTGGTCCTTTCCAAGGGTAAGTGAATATTTGAAATTATACGTAGCAAAGGAAGCTTGAAGAATGCGAAAAGTGACTGAGCAAAGCGATTGGTATGTAGAGCAAAGCTGAATTTGATAGGATTCACCGAGGTGTATCTAAGCACAAGAAACTTTTTTATTAAATACAAAAAGGCTGACAAGCTACTCAGCCTCTTGTTAGGAAAATAATAAGTAATAATGCATAAACAAAAAGGATAGATTATACTTACAGCCTCTAGCCCTATAACGGGGAATATCCGAGCTTATTAAGAGCTAAAGCCATTTGATAGTATCCTCTACTATTAGGGTGAACTCCTCCTGATGATATAAAAGCTTTTTCATTTCCCTTAAATACACTATAGATATCAGCTACTTTAACATTCATTTCCCGACCAAAACTTTTAATCAATGAATTAAACGCTCTAATCCCCTCATCTGCTATAGGAATATCGCTAAATGGATTGTATAAATTCTGTAACCGTAAAATATATTTATCTTGTTTGTCTAGATGATGAATTCTTTCTAATATTTTTGAGATGTTTTTCCCTGCTTGCTTAATAGCACGAGATACACTTTCTTCGTTTTTATTGATTTGAAATTTTTTAGCAGCGTTGATTAAATCATTCCCTCCAGCTGTGATCGTGATGATATTTGCACACTTTACAGCTTCCGTCACAATCGGGGCATTAAGTATAGTTAAAACATCCTCTGTCGTTGCTCCGGACCTTGCGAATTTTTGATGAAAAATTCGCTTTTTTAATATTTGCTGGCTTAGACATCTGTAATATTCAACAAATCCAGGGTCCAAAAACGGAACACCGATACCAACAGTAAGGGAATCGCCTATCGCAAGATAACGTAAATGATTGAAATCCATATTTCACCTCAACTAATTAGTTATAATTCTTATCATATTCAGCGAAATGTGGATGGGAAGCATTAAAAAGAATGGGGAAACGATGCCTAGACAAAGATAGCAATTCTCGTCACAAAGAATCGATAAAAAAATTATCATTACTTCTTTTTAAACTGAAATTGACACAGTAACTTGTATAGTTTAGCTTTTTTAGACATCAAAAAATCTCACTTACTTATGATAAGGTTCTCCTTAGTGTTAAGGATTGTCAGAACTAATTGTTGGAACTATAAAGATCTTGGTGGTTGGTACAGTGAGACAATTTGAGGGGAATGTGCAGTAAAAAAGCTGATTAGAATATTCAAATCAGCTTTTGGTTTTTAGCTTTTTTCCGTTTCCTCTTTTTTGCTTCTAAGTAGCAATGCCATGAATAAAAAACTTGCTACCCAAAAGGAAAAGAGAAAATTTTCAAGCAAAGGCAAATTACCGTTTTTGAAATAATCCCAAACAGTAGTAAATAAAAACAGTGTGACAAAGAAAGCGATATATAAGCATTTTCCGAATGTCGTCAATTAAAGCACCTCTTTATGTAATAATAGGAAATAAAAATATAAATTGTAGCTGTGAATAGAAAAAGGGTCGCTGATATAGAAAGAATTACTCTAAGTAACAAATGGGGAGGTCATGACGGTCAACTAACGCCACAACCTAATAAGTGCGTGCGATACACTCAATATTAATTTGTGCAAATTGATGATACTTATACATTAAAAATGCCGCTGCTTTTGCAGAATCAAAGAGAAGTTCGAAAAAAGAATGATTAAGGTTAAAAAAACGATAAACGATGGCTGCAATAAAAGCTGGATATGCTCCTGATAGCGCTCATGTAAGAGGGAGTAAGCTAGTAAGGTTGCCGCTGAAATCCGTAGACTGAAAGGTGAACAAGGGAAAGGGATATTTTTAGATGCTATGGATGTTTTAGATAAATACATCCGCATCGCATTTGCTGATATTACCGAATACGTTTCATTTGGTCAACGAGGGCAACAAGTCATTGGTATGCATGGACCTTTAGTGGACAAGGGAACTAAAAAGCCTATAATAGAAACGGTGAATTTTGTGGACTTGAATAAATCATCACATATAGATGGTGCTATCGTAACAGAAGTAAAACAGGGGAAAGATAGTATTGGAATCAAGTTAGCTGACAAAATGAAAGCATTAGATTTTCAGGCTAAACACTTTGATTTACTTGGTGACAGAGAACAACGACAATTACATAATGAACAAGCAAGATTGAACATTGATAAAACGAAAGTAGAAATAGAAAAGCTTGGTTCAGATGACCAAAACGGACCGATTGAAATTAAGATTGTTAGCAAAAAAGAGAATGATATTATACAAGAAATATTGGCGTTTGCGAAATAATCATTTTTCTGCATAAAAAAAGCAACCTTAATTGGCTGCTTTCTTATCGTTTTGTTCTAATCCTAAAGCATCTTTAAGAGACGCTTGAAGAATCTGAGAAAAATTTAAACCAGCATCTTCAGCAGCATCTCTTAACCAACGAGGTAATGTGCAGTTCTTTGTGACAGCTTTATTTGCTGCCTCGTTTCGATATGGTGGCATGTAAACATCTACAAAGATAATTCGATCAGTCGAGTCGAATAACTCGATCTTGTCAGGAGTTGAAGGTACTGGAATTGGTAAATCCTTCTCTTCTAATTCAAGAATACGAAATGCCAACATCTCTTTTGCTTCTCGGATGCCTGTTAAAATATCTTCAGCAGTAATCGCTGTACCTGGGAAATCAGGAAAGTACATTGAGTAATTGCTTTCAGCTACTTCAGCAACAACTGGGTAAACGAAATGATTTGGGTAACTCATTTGTTAAATACCCCAATTCTAATTTATTTTTTGTATTTCTTTATTTAATTTCGTTAGAAGGTAAAGTAATGGGTGAAACAGAGAGGGGTTAGAAATTAACCCCTGATGTCTGCTCGATACTCTTTAGAGTACCACGTTTGATAACTTGCAGACTTTATCTCATGTGTAACATGGCGCAAACAAGCTGAGAACCTAGCTAACTTCATGAAGAAAGGTAACTTAATAGGTTTGGAAGGGCGAATCCAAACAGGCAGTTATAAGGGGCAGGATGGCAAGCGTGTGTACACTACAGACGTTGTAGCCGATAGTATTCAATTTTTAGAACCACGTTCAAACGGCACAGGAGGCTCACAGAACAATTCAAACTATGAATCTAGTACAAATACAGGTGGAACGTATAAAGGCGGTTCACAGGGCAATTATGGAGGAAATAATAACCAGCCGAATTATGCAAGAGTGGATGAAGATCCGTTTGCTAATAGTAAGGGGCCGATTGAGGTTTCAGACGACGATTTACCATTCTGATTTTGGTTGAACAGGGAATAAGGAGCCAACACAGACCCGTATTACCTTATAACATACTATTTTTATTCGAATACTAGGAGGAATTATAATGCAAAATCAAATGATTAATCTAGACAACTTCGCTGGTGGAGCAGTAACAGAAAAATTAAATGCTGAGTTGCAAAAGGTCTTAGCTAACATTGCTGACCCGAATACAGATCATAAGAAAGCTCGTAAAGTTAGCATGACAATGACTTTGAAAGCAAATGAAAGTCGAGGTTTAGCAACAGTTACTGTAGATGTGAAATCAACTCTTGCACCAAGTAAAGGTGTAGAAACTCAAATGATGATTGATTTTGATAGCAAAGGAAATGTAGTAGGTGCTGAATTAAAATCTGGTATTCCTGGACAAACGTACTTCGATGGTGATGGTGTTAAAACTGACACTGGGGAGCCGGTAGAAAAGGTTGAAAATGCGCAGCCTTTAAAAGTTGTGCAGTTCAAATAAATCAAACAAAAAAATAAAAAAATTAAATGAAAAGAGGAAAAAAATATGTTAAAAAACGCAATGGAATATTTAGTAGGATTAGCACGCCCAACAGTTATCGAGGTAGAAGGACAAAACTTTTCAACAGTTGATTTAACACGAATTAAAGAACAGGCAAATGTTAGCGAGTTGCAAGTGAATACACTTACAGGATTAGTTGATTATATTAAATCTCAATTCGATGGCGAAAAACAATTAATGATTCAAGTTAAATCACCAACTGATGTGCGCCTGTTTGATGCACTTGATAGCACAAATGACCGTCGTACTTATATTCAAGCAAAGGCATTGCTGCCAACTATCACATTCGAAAGATTTATCGATCGTGAAGAATTCCAAATTATGATGCAGGCTAATTTCGTGGATAACACCGACAAGCAAATTGTTTTAGACATCATCAGTAACATTGTTGAAGATGGTAGCGCTGAAATTAAGGACAATGGAATGGCTCAACAGGTTACTGTGAAAAAAGGTGTTGCATCTGTAGGGTATGAAACGATTCCTGGACGTGTGGCATTAAAACCATTCCGAACATTTGCTGAAGTCACTCAGCCAGAGAGTGAATTTATTTTAAGATTACGAGAAGGTTCAAGAGTTGCATTATTTGAAGCTGATGGTGGGGCATGGGAACTCAACGCTATTCATTCAATCAAAGAACATCTGACAACTGAATTAGAGGAACAAATTGCGGCTAAAAAACTATTTATCATCGGTTAATTAAATCGAAGGTGCTTCGGCACCTTTTCCTTTTATGACATGGAGGGCAAACATGAGTAAAACAAAATACGGAAATAAGAAAGTTGTACATGACGGAATTACATTCGATTCAGCGATGGAAGCAAAGTATTATGATCTTTTGAAACAGCTACAAGCACAAGGTATTGTGACCTCCTTTGAATTACAGCCAAGGTTTGTGCTATTGCCAAAGTTCGAAAAGAACGGCAAGAAATATCGCGAGATTGGTTATAACGCTGATTTTACTGTTCATTATGCAGATGGGCATACAGAAGTAGTCGACATTAAGGGAATGGTTACACAGCAGTTTGAGTTGAGAAAGAAGTTATTTGAATATCGTTATCCGCACGAATTAAAGCTTCTAACATATTCAAAGATTGATGGTGGTTGGATAACTCATGATGATCTTAAAAAGGCTAGGAAAGCACGTAAGCAAGCAAAAGTAGGGTGAGGAAAATGAACACGGTACGCAAGGAAGTTAAACAGCGTAGAGAAAGGTTAATCAATCAACAGGACCACATAGCTTTTCTCGAATGTCGAGGATGTCCGAAACGTAGAGCATATGACCCTACTAAAAAGTGCGGAAGATGCAAGACTTATAGGCAACTAAGAAACATCGGGAAAGAGCTTGAGCAGATTAGTCGTTTGCGAAGGTGGAGTAAGTGAATTTTTGAAAGAAAATGTTCAGTAAAATTCAATTCCTTAGTCAATTTGTAAATTCAGATAGCTTTTTGAATTCTTCTGGAGTAATGTTTTTGGCTTCATATGAAATCACTTTATTCTTATTTTTAAAATCTCCAGCAGGGATACGAAAAGTAATGCGTATTTGTGAATAAGGTGGATTTATAGGGCCTTCGTAACCAAGCGCTCTTAACGTTACATCATAATAGTCTTCCTGAATATTTCTTTGAATTTTTTCAATTCGTCCAGATGTGAATAATTGCATTTTTCCGTGTGTAGACATTGCTTCAAGGATAGATGGACCTAATTCACGTAAAAATGCTAACTCTAATATACTCGGTGGTTGATCTTGAGGTAAATATTCTATATCTGATTTTGCAAAAGCAGAATTTATTATTAGGAGACTCAATAAAAGTAAGGAGACGATTTTTATTTTTTTCATATATTTAAATCCTTTCTGCATTTGTTCTTGTTATTTGCAGATATAAGAAATTTTATGTATATGAATTTGAATAAATATCAAATTAACCTAACTGAACAATATGAGGAAAGAAACTATAAAAAAGGCCACTCGGTGGAAAGTGACCCTAAACCCAAAAATCAGAAGGGAGGTGCCTAACTATTATTATTTATTGACCATCATAGCTATCAACAGATGTTTTTGTTAATACGATCTATTCATGAAACTAGCACCGACAATAATTAGAAGAATGAACAGTACAACGATAAAAGCGAATGGGTTTCGTTCGCGACGCTCTTCGCGAAATTCTCCACAGTATTCCATAAAATATCCCTCCTTTCTATAATCTATAATATGTAGAGTTATAAAAATGAGAGGTGGCGTTAATCTAATTAATATTTTCTTTTGAAAAAAATATACATGTTACGTATTTTGAGAAAGGTTTTGAGAAGGGAGGAGATTGAAATATGAAAGCTATAGAAGAGTTAGAAAAAAGACTTAGAGGTGAAATGGCTTCCAGAATGGATGATAGGGATATTGTAGACATCCTTGAAGTTCTTCAGGGTGCTAGACAGGAAATCGAACGTTTAAATCAAGTAATTACCAAACTTAGGGTAGAGCCATGTCCAATTTGTGATGAACAATAATTACTGTACACTTTGAGGAAAGAAACTATTAAAGGGTCACCAGACTAGGAGGCGACCCTTAAATCGGAAATGTTAATATCCAGTCATGAATGTAGCGCCGACAATAATTAGAAGAATAAATAGAACAACAATTAAGGCAAATGTAGAACCATTACCGCCGCCGTAATAGCCGCAGTTATTAAAGCCACCAACATTTCCACCATAGTATCCCATAAAGCACACCTCCTTTCTACAATATATAATATGTTAGCTGTAGAGAAGGAGTATGGTTGATAAACCATTTAGCTATAGGCATTAAAAAATATATTTTTGTGAGATAAGACCATAAAAAAAGGGCCACTTGGGATGGAGTGACCCTTAGTAAAATAGATTAGGAGGCGTAAGGCTAAATTAGCTTTACCTTACTATTATTATGATGTGATAGCTATGTTTGTATAGTGAATTGCCTGTGAAATAGATTTAAAAATAAAAAAGCCGCAGCGTCGTCACACGCTACAGCTCAGAATTGGTTATGCCCTTTGAGGTTTATCAAAAGTATTATACCACAACTTAGGAGGGCAAACCTATGAAACAAGGGCAAAAACAATTAAATCGTTATCAGTTGGACAAGGCAATTAAGAAGTATCACGACAACATGTGCAAGTACATGAGAATGAAGGATGAGCTTGATTCATTAACAGTTGCTGCATCTACAGCACAATATGGAATTGAAGCAACAATGCCAAAAGCAGTTGGAAGTACAAGCGATCCAGTACATGCACATGTTCAAATTAGAGCTTCACGTGAGGTTCGTATTAACAAAATCAAAGATGAATTATTAATGGTTCAAAATCTAACAGACAAGGTAACTGGCGACATCGAGCAAGAAGTGCTTTATTGGTTGCTTGAGGGCATGCCTTTCCGTTGGATTGGTGCAAAACTTAATATGAGTCATACAAGCGTACAGCGAGTGCGTGAACGAGTTATTGATATGATGATGAAGTAACCTTCGGGTTGCTTCTTTTTTAATTTAGCAGAATCTTATGTACTATTATGAATATAACTGAAAAATTTGGAAACCTTATGATACGCTTAGTTTTTATAGTTTTTAAGATATAAACATCGTTTCTAATTCAACTAACGGTGCAGTTTAGTTCAATAAGAGGTACGATATTTAGGAATATTAGAACTAAAATATGAGGGAAACAGGAGGATGAATTAATGAGTAAAACAGTTGCTTTTTCAGTTACTACAAAACAAGTGAAAGAAGCTGCTACTTTACAAGAATTGGGTATAGATGAAGATATGGACAATAAAGCATAGTCCATACTTCACCACTATACAAAAAGATATTGTTACTTATCTGCTAATCGTTTTTACACTTTGTTGATATATGAAAACACTGCTTATTATTCCAAGGCTACCAAGTAACAAAATCCATACGTGGTTAGAAAAAAATCCATACACCAGAATTGCACTACCAATAATTCCACTTGAAAATGCGCTGAATACTATGGATTTTTTTGTTGGTTTAGGGAATCGAATAGAGGTTCCTAGATTTTTATTTCCCCATTCACAAGCGGCATCCATTATCATATACATTTTGTCCAACATCTTTATCTCTCCCTTTTCTCCTAAATTTAAAATACGATGTAAGAAGCAAAAGCGTTAGAAAGAGCACCCAAAAAAGCTAACAATGAAGCTGATAAAAAAACCACTCCGACAAACTTTTTCTTCTTCTGTTCTCTATTCTTTTTGGATATTGATATTAAAATTAACCCTAAAATTAATAGGACAATCGCTACACTGATATCAAATAAGATAAAGAAAGGTGCTGTTTCTTTAAGAAAGTCTATAATACTCCAAAATAAACTCATTTCTATCCCGCCTATTCTATATTTGAAATAAATCCTCTACTCAAAAACACTTGCTACCAACTGTTTAGTCATAAATTTAAAAGCAGTTAAATGATCACAATTCTTTGAAATTCCTTCTTTACTTGCAATACTTGAAAGAAGTACCGAGAAAGTAGAAAAGGCTAAATTTTCAGGAACTTTTAATTTGAGATCTGCTTGTTTGATTGCAGTACGAAAAAGATCATTACTATCAAATGCTAATTTTCCTTTCATTTCCTCGGATAATTTACTATAAAATGATGTGAAATCGGTCGTTTTTACGTCATAAAGAAATGGTTTGCTTTCGTATTCATAGTAAAGCTGAATTATTGCTGTTTCAAAGCCGGACTTTTCAGGGCATAGTTTAATTCGCTCAATAAAATTCCCATAAATAGTTTCTTGAAGGTCGTTCAAAACCTCAAAAAAAAGTTCTTCTTTACTTGAATAAAATTTATAAAACGTACCTGTTGATATTTCTGTTTTCTCACACAATGCGCCAATGCTCGTCTCTTTATAACCCTGAGAAATCCAAAATGTCATACATTCATCTTTCAATTTACTTTTAATCAGAACTTTATCTTCTTCTGAAAAAACTTTTTTTCCTCTCGCCACAGGTGAACACCTCCTTTACGAATCATTTACACGAATATTCTTTATGAATATTCGTAATTTATATTCATATACTACCACCAACACTGACTCTTAACAAGGGATAAACAATAAATAATCCCTTTTTTTATCTGTGGCTTTAAAACGAAGTCTAAGAGCAATTACAGCTGAGGGTAGTAATTGCAACAATCTTTTAGAAAACAGCCATTTTAAAAGAGCCTTTATTTAATAAATATAGATGTTACAAACGTGCCAAATGTGACAGATGTTCCAAATGTTCCAAACGTATCATTTTAAACAATATACAGTGTAAACTTAAGGGGAGGTCGGACAGGTAAATGTTTCTTCCCTTGGTATTTATAAAATCCTAAATATTAGGGGAAGACAGACCGACGACCGACCTGCGCTTGACAGGCTAGTCCGGAGCGTGACATACATGGCCGGCCCATATTTTTAAGAGATTAGGTATCTTAATTAATATAAAAGGCTAAAAATTGCTGAAGGAGTGGTTTTTATGTGAACTTCGTCCACTTTCCATGATTCAGTCAAACTTACTAAACTTACTGAGCAACAAGTGCACGGAAATGCACTATAAATAAAAACACAATTTGCTTTACGATATAACGTGGTGCAGCTCTACCACGGTTCTAAAAGTGAGCTATCGACAATTAAATATTTTTACATGTAGAAAAAAGCCTTAAGAGGTAGTGTTGAAATCTACAACGAAACTTTTTATGTCCAATTCCGTAGAAATAATTGGAAACATATTAGGAGTTGTGGGTGAAAAGAGAATGAGAGATTTTTTTAAGGAAATTATTAAAGAAGTTAAAAGGCAACTAACAAACGAACAACCATCAATTGAGAACATTTTAGATGGAACAATTATAGATTGGTTCGTACCTATTTTCGATTTCATACTGTTCCCAGAAGTTTACCTTTTCCTAGCTTCTTCATTGGTGTGGAAAATGATTTTTTCATTACTATTGGCAGGAATGATTATTCTCATTACTTTATTGATAGAAAAAGTTATAGAGAAAAAGACTAGTAAAGAAAAGGTTAAAGAATTGGATGAAAAATTAGCATGGTTTATTCTCGCTCCTATTCTATTCTATGGAGTAAAAGGGTTAGCCTATGGTTTTCTTTTATTCAAACCAATGTTGTAGCTATAAGCTATCTCATATAGAGATGGCTTTTTCTTTTGCTTTGAAAACTGCATCAAACAGCCAATTGGAGAATGCGCGAAATGCAAATAGAGGGCGGAGTTTGGTGTGGTTTTGAAAGTAGACTTTGTAGAAAATTGTTCCAATTTGTTGCCTCTCGAATTATTATTGAGTGGGAGGTGAAAATATGAGTGATGATATTAAACGATATTTAATATATACTTTCTCTTTTTCGTGGATACTTTGGGGGATACTAATTGGCTTAGTAAAAATGGGTATTACTACATTCGGCACTCCATTAGCGATGGTGTTTTTTATTTGTGGAGGTATTATGCCAGCTATCATTGGAATTAGTCTAAAGAAAATATATAGATCAAATGAGGAGTTTAGTGTTTATATCAAAAATATTGTTAACCCTAAACATCATTTTGGATGGTATATTCTGATTATTGTTCTGGCTTTTATTAGTAGTTACTTGCCAACGTTATTTGGTGGAGCAACGATGCAAAAACCCTTATACATGGCATTTCTTAGTTTCCCAATGATGATTATTGGTGGCGGAGTTGAGGAAATTGGATGGAGGGGGTTCTTGCAACCTGCACTCCAGAAAAAGTTTTCGATATTTATTAGTACCATAATCGTGAGCATAATATGGGCTTTTTGGCACCTGCCGTTATGGTTCATTCCAGGCACTAACCAGTCTCAAAGAAACTTTATTTACTTTATTATCACGTTAGTTGCCATATCATTCATCTATTCTATAATTTATAATGCAACTAAAAGTATCTTCATGTGTATCGTTTACCATGCATTTATGAATTCTTTTTGGAGCGTATTTGTACCAAATGATAAGATTTTACCGGCTTTTTCTACTCTTATCTTTGGAATTTGCATTTTTACGGTATATAAATTAGTGATAAAAAGAAAAAGTGTTTTATTAACTGGATAATAAGGATAAAGAATGGAAATCATTTTAATTCTTACGTATTCTATAGGGGAGAAAAATAGAAAACGATATATCAAAAACAACATCGATTTTGATGTTGTTTTAATTTTTTTTAGAGCAAATAGCATAATGGGGTGATTACAAAACAAACAAATGACGTTGGAGGTGGTGGTTATGAGATATGGCTAGACCAAGGAATCCGAAACGTGATGAGGCGTTTCAAATGTGGCTTGAAAGCAAAGGGCAAATGCTCTTGAAGGATATTGCCGAGCATTTAGAATTATCTGATTCGCAAATCCGAAAGTGGAAGAATCAAGATAAATGGGATGACCAATTGAAAGGTAACGTTACTAAATCAAATGGTAACGTTACTAAACGCAGTAGAGGGGCACAAGTTGGGAACAACAACGCTAAGGGCCATGGTGCACCTAAGCAAAATCAGAACGCTGTTAGTCATGGTTTCTTTCAAAAGTTCCTACCCGAAGAAACACTTGAAATCATGGAAGCGATGAACGAACGTTCTCCTTCTGATTTAATCTGGGATCAAATACAAATTCAATATGCTGCAATCATTCGAGCACAAAAAATCATGCATGTTGAATCCAAAGACGAAATGATTAAAGAAGTAAAAAAAGTTAAATATGACGTTTGCAACGTTGAAGATGGCGTGATAAATGAAAAAACATCCGTGCCATTTGAAATTGAATATGAATTCCAACGTTCTTGGGAAAGACAGGCGCAACTACTCACTGCTCAATCGAGAGCAATAGGGGAGTTGCGTTCTTCTATTCGTCAGTTTGTTGAGATGGCTGATGCTGATGATGAACGTAGGCTTAAACTTGAGCAGATGCAGTTAAATATTGATAAGACGAAAGTAGAAATCGCTAATCTTGATAAAGACCGCGATAAATCAGTTCGAGTGGTGATTGTGGATGATGTGTAATGACTGATAAACGAATAAGTATAGCTAGTATCATTACAGAACAGTTTAAACCGTTTTGGCGTGCGTCCAGAGCGAAAGTACATCTACGCTATGTCTTAAAGGGTGGCCGTGGTTCTGGGAAGTCATTTCATATTCCAATGCGTATCTTGTTAGACATCATGGAGTATCCAGTATCTTCCCTTGGTATCAGGAAAGTGCAGAATACCATTTTGAAATCGGTGTACGCTAACTTTAAGGCTGCCGCAAACATAATGGGAGTTCGTGATCAATTCCGTTTTGTTGATTCTAAACTTGAGATTACTTACTTAGGCAGAGGGAACAAGATTTATTTCGCTGGTGCTGATGATCCAGAGAAGATTAAATCTATCAAAGATGCTGATTTCCCATTAGCTATCGTTTGGTTTGAGGAATTAGCCGAATTTAAGTCAGAAGATGAAGTAACGACAATTGAAAACTCAATCCTACGTGAGGAGTTGGAAGGGAAGATATTTTCGCAAGCTGACAGACAGCAAGCGTACCCTTTTGACTACTCTTTTTATTATTCCTACAATCCACCAAAGCGCAAGCAATCTTGGGTGAATAAGAAGTATGAAAGTTCAATGATTGATGCCAATACTTACGTTGATCATTCAACTTATTTAGGAAATCCGCATCTATCGAAAAAGTTTATTGAAGAAGCAGAAAATGTTAAGAAAAATAAACCTTTGAAATATCGATGGGAATATCTTGGCGAAGCAATCGGTAGTGGTGTTGTACCATTTGACAACTTACAAATTGAAAAAGGCTCAATCACTGATGAAATGGTTGCATCATTTGACAACATCCGAAATGGTAATGATTTTGGATATGCAACGGATCCACTAGCATTTGTCCGTTGGCATTACGACAAAAAGAAAAATGGTATCTATGCAGTTGATGAAATTTATGGTGTGAAAATCAGTAATCGAAAACTAGCCGAGAAATTGAAAGCTAAAGGCTATCAATCAGATCGTATTGCAGCTGATTCAGCGGAACCTAAGTCTATCGCTGAATTACGTGATGAACAAGGAATACTACGTATTTATGGTGTTAAGAAAGGTCCTGACAGTGTGGAATACGGCGAAGAATGGCTCGATGATTTAGATTTCATTTGTATTGATCCATTACGTACTCCTAACATTGCGAAAGAGTTTGAGAACATCGATTACCAGACAGATAAAGACGGTAATCCTATTGCTCGTTTAGAGGATAAAGACAACCACACAATTGATGCTACACGCTATGCATTTGAAGAAGATATGCGAGGCAACACATACAGTTTTGACTAGAAAGAGGTGAGAACATGGGTTTATTTCCGTTCCAGGGGGCTGTTACAGACACTGAGATTATCAACGAAAACATAACAGATGGTGCAAATGATGTTATAACAGATATCAAATGGCTAGAAAATGAGATTAATAAGTTTAAAAAGTCAGAGAAGAGAAAGTGGATGTTAATAGGCGAGGCTTATTATGAAGGTGATCAAGAAATTTTAAAGCGTAAACGTTGGGTTATTGGTAAAGGTGGGAAATTAGAGATAAATGATAACCTACCAAACAACAAGATATTGGATAACCAGTATGCCAAGCTTGTTGACCAAAAAGTAAATTATCAACTTGGCAAACCAATAACAATGGAAACTGAAAATAACAAGTACTTGAAGAAATTACAAGATATTTTCAATAAACGATTTCATCGAATATTGCGAAGTGTTGGTCAGGATTCTTTGAATGGCGGTATTGGTTGGCTATATCCGCATTACGATGGAAACGGTGAGTTTGCTATCAAAAGGTTTCCTCCACATGAAATTATTCCGTTTTGGAAGGATTCAGATCAAACGATTCTTGATTTCGCAATTCGTATATATGCTGTAAAGGTATACGAAGGTGATAGAGAAGTTGTAGTTGAAAAGGCAGAGGTATATAGCGAAAATGGTGTGGAGCATTATGAATGGTTCGCAGGTCGACTTATACAAGATGCAACAAAGGCTACAACGTCCTATATCACTATGAATGATGGCGAAATTGAATTAAATATGAATTGGCAGCGAGCACCTTTAATTCCTTTTAAATTTAATAACAAGGAAATACCTCTAATCAAGCGTGTAAAGTCTCTTCAAGATGGCATTAACATTATGTTAAGTGACTTTGAAAACAACATGCAGGAGGACGCACGAAATACAATTTTAGTTCTGCACAATTATGATGGGCAGGATTTAGGAGAGTTTAGACGCAATCTATCCATATACGGTACAGTTAAAGTACGTTCAGCAGATGGGGCAAAGGGTGGCGTAGAAACTTTAACGATTGAAGTCAATGCCGATAACTACAAATCTATCTTATCGCTATTTAAAAAGGCGCTGATTGAAAACGGCAGAGGCTATGACGCAAAGGATGAGCGCATGGCAAATAACCCAAATCAATTAAATATCAGAGCTATGTACAGTGAGATTGATCTCGACGCTGATGGTATTGAAACGGAGTTCCAAGCTTCATTCGAGGAATTGCTATGGTTTATCAATGTTCATTTAGCTAACACAGGACAAGGCGATTACGAAGGTGAATATGTAAATATCATTTTTAATCGTGATATCCTCATCAACGAGATGGAAGTAGTTGAGGTATTAAATAAATCTCCTTATTTATCTGAAGAAACAAAGATTGCACAGCATCCTTACGTAAAAGACGTACAAGAAGAGTTAAAACGAAACAAAAAAGAACGTCAAGAACGTATGAATGAGTTCGATGGATATGATGATCATTTTAAAGCTATAAATTCAAAGTCTGGTGATGACAATGGTCAAGAGTAGAGACTATTGGCGACGACGTTTTGAAATGTTGGAGCAAGCACAACATGAAAAGAGTGAGAGCTACTACAAGGATCTCGAAAAAGCATATATCAAGACGATGCAAGAAATCGAAAAAGACATTGCTAGATGGTATCAACGTTTTGCTGAAAACAATGAAATGACTCTTGAAGAAGCGAAACAGCTACTAAAGAGTGAAGAATTAGAAGAGTTTCGCTGGACTGTTGAGGAATACATCGAATATGGCAAAAAGAATGCTATTAATCAGAAGTGGATGAAACAACTCGAAAATGCATCTTCTCGTGTCCATATAAGCCGTTTAGAGAGTTTGCAACTACAATTACAACAACATGTAGAAAAGCTGTATGGTGGTCAAATTGAAGGGTTTCAGGAGTTAATGGAAGAGGTATATCAGTCTCAGTATTATCATACAGCATTTGAAGTGCAAAAAGCTTTTGAGATTGGTTTTACTTTGCAGCCACTAGACGAAACAAAATTAACGAAAATAATTAGTAAGCCTTGGACTGCTGATGGTCAAACTTTCAGCCAAAAGATATGGAGAGACCGCAATCTATTGTTAGATACACTGCACACTGAACTTATTCAATCAATGGCCCGTGGTGAAGCACCTGACCGTATGATTAGTTCTATATTTAAGAAAATGAATACCTCACGTTCCAACGCTGCTCGTCTAGTAATGACTGAATCAGCGTTTTTTAGTGCTTCTGCTCAAAAGGATGCATTTGATGAGCTTGATGTAGAAAAGTACGAGATTATAGCTACATTAGATTTTAAAACGAGTTCTATATGTCGAACGATGGATGGCAAGGTTTTTAAACAAGATGATTTCATGCCAGGCGTAACAGCGAATCCGTTTCATCCAAGATGTAGAACAACAACAGCACCGTATTTTGATGATGATTACAACGAAAGAATTGCTCGTGATTTAGAAGGTAAAACGTATTACGTACCGGGCAATATGAAGTATGAAGAATGGTATCAAACTCAAGTTGATAAACATGGCGAAGAGAGAATTGAACGCTATAAGAAGATGCAACGCAATCAGAAAACCGATAAAGAGCAGTATAATAAATACAAAAATATACTTGGTCAAAATGCACTTAAATCTTTTGAAGAATTCCAAGATATTAAGTATAGTAATGGTAACGAGTGGAATAAACTGCAAGATAATTTGTATGTTAAAACAAATCTACAAAATGGCACTTTCGGGACCTTGGTTAATCCAGAAAAACAAGCTCCACATATGGATTCAACTCAAACAGAAGGGAAAAGTTACTTCTTCGATACGGTGGATGTACAAAAGATACTAGACAAATACGCTGGGACAGGTATTGTTGAAAAAGACAGGCACGGGAAAAGAACTGTTAAAGAAGTAATCGTTGTTGATGATATAGTAGGAATAGCAGTTTCAACAAACGGTACTTATGAAACAAACAAAATAAAAATCCATCACTCGAAAAAACGGACATACTTAGTGCCGATTAGATCAGACTGAAAGGAGTGGAAGCGTGGACATTTTCTATGATCCAGGGAAAAAGATTAAAGTTACTTTTACTGACAATCAAACTCTAGTAGGGATAGTTGACCATTGGACTTCCGCAATTGATAGTGAAGATGGCGTTCAGGAATTAACTATAATGCCAGTTGATGGTGAGTTTAAAGATCAGTTAGTTAATTTTAATGAAAATGAAGTAGAAAAGATTGAAATTATCAAGTAGGCACTTAACCAATGAAAAAGGTTGAGTGTTTTTATTATGCCTTTTCGTCTTTTTAGCGCTTGTAGACGTTAAAGAACAAGTGTTTAATACCCTAACAGGTCGTTGCCTGTAAAAAACGAATTAGGAGGCTAATCAGATGAAAAAAGAAGATTTAATTGCAATGGGATTAAGCGAGGAGCAAGCTGATGCTGTTGTTGGTAAATATGGAACTATGATTCCAAAAGAGCGCTTTGATGAGGTCAACAAGGCAAAGAAAACACTTGAAGATCAAGTGAAGAATCACGAAACTCAGTTGAAAGATTTACAAGACAAAGCCAAAGGTAACGATGAGTTGCAATCTGAAATCTCACGATTGCAAGAGGCTCAGAAAGAGGCTAAAACCCAGTATGAGCAACAGATAAAAGATGAACGCTTATCTAGTGCATTGAAGTTGGCCCTTGCTGGTAAAGTACATGATACAGACTTGGGTTCAGGTCTTATTGATCGAAAGACAATTGAATTAAGTGAAGATGGAAACATCACCAAAGGACTTGAGGAGCAGCTTAAAACGTTGCAAGATTCAAAGTCCTTTTTATTTATGCCAGAAAAGGAGAAACCGACTTTTAAAGGATGGGTTCCTACTGGAGGATTAGGAGATGGAGAGGGCACGAGTGATCTAGGCACTAACTTCGCAAAAATGGCGAATGAAAAGGGTTCAAGTGGTTCGAATAACAACCCTTGGGACTAAATAAAAGGAGGATTTTATATGCCGTATGTAAAAGCAATTGAAAAATTCCAACGAGCAAATTTTTTAGCATCATCAAAAGTACAAGCATTTACTTATTTAGTGAGTGATGTAGGTGTAACACCCGATGCGAATGGTAAGAAAATTGTAAAGGCAGGTACAATCTTACCAACTAATGATGCGACAGCTGTAGGCATCTTGTATACCGATGTTGATGTAACAAATGGACCACAACCAGGTTCTTTAATCGTTGAAGCATATGTACTGGAAGCACGATTGCACACAGCACCAGAAGATGCTGCTAAAACAGCATTAAAAGAAATTAAATTCCGATAATTGGAGGGAAATCAATATGCCAGACATTTTAGAGTTATTTGGTCAAAAAACAGTATTAGATTACATGAAAGAACGTCAATATCAAACTTACGGTATTGGAGAAGCGCTTTTTCCAGAAGTTAAACACGACACGCTTGAATTTGAGTACCTCGTAGGAGCAAATGAACTGCCAGTCATTGCAAAAGTACACTCTTTTGATACAGAGGCAGAGATTGGTTCATTGGAGGCTGCTAAACAAGTGTTGGAGGCTGCTTATATCAAGAAAAAGTATCAAATTACTGAAAAGGATTTGATTGCTTTACAATTCCCACGTACAGCGCAGGAACAACAATTTTTAATGCAACGTGTATTCAACTTAATCGACAAAGCAGCAAATGATGTACGTGCTCGTGTTGAATTAATGCGTATGCAAGCATTAACAACTGGTGAGTTGAAATTAGCATTAAACACTGCAAACAGTACATCACCGACCGTTACAGTTGACTATGGTGTACCAACAGACCATAAAGAAGCACTTGCTGGTACTGATCAATGGGGAACTGGTTCAGAAGATATTTTAGGAGATTTAGAACGTTGGTCTGGCGCGTTAGATATTACGCCAACTCGTGCTTTAACTTCTAAGAAAATCGCAGGACTTATTTTACGTAATCCGAAGATTATCGGATACCTATATGGTGCAGGTTCTGCACGTGTAGCTAATTTAGCAGACTTAAATGCATTCTTTGCACAACAAGGTTTACCAACTATTGCTGTATACGAAGCAAATTCAAACACGAAATATCGTGAGCAAAATGCTGATGGCACATATACAACAAAGAGCTACTTCCCAGACAATAAATTTGTAATGTTTGGTGATGGACCACTTGGTGAATCGTTATATGGCCCAACACCAGAAGAATCTCGTCTTATCCGTAGTGCTTCTGACGTTGAAATGTCTACAATCGGCAAAGTTATCGGTATGGTGTATGAAGAAGGAAAAGATCCAGTATCAACATGGGCAAAAGCAGCTGCTACAGCTATTCCATCATTCCCGGAAGCTCAAAATGTATTCCAAGCACAACCGATTGCATAAGGAGGTTGCTTCTAGTGGCAAATATTAAAGTAAAAGTTAAAAATGACGCTTTCCCAATTCGTTATAAAGGAGAGCGTTTTTTAGTCGGCGATGAATTGACTATTGATGAAAAACATTTTATAGAATCAACAATGGAACAATTAGAGGAGCCTAAAAAAGCTACTCGATCTACTAAAACAGTAGAAAGCGAGTGATTTGCATGTATCTTGATACAGTAATGCGGTTATCTGCTTTAGGAGTCACTCTATCAAGTGCTCCAAGTAGTTCAGACGATATGTTACTAAAATTCGCTATCGATAAAGTGACCAATCACATCAATAACCAAACAAACCTTTATACAGTGCCACAAGGCCTACACGAAATTGCTGTAGATATGGTTGTTGGAGAATTTCTGCTTACAAAAAAGTCTATGGGCCTACTTGATGTTGAAACACTCAATTTTGAAGTCGTTGCTAAACAGGTGCAGGATGGCGACACAAATGTGGTGTTTGCAGTCGAAGCCAACAATACTCCGGAAGCTCAATTCAATGCCTTTGTAGTTTACCTACAGCACAATGAAGTTGATTTTGTCCGTTATAGGGTACTAACATGGTAAGCGCGAGACGTAAGGCATTAGAAAAGCTATGGCGAGGTAATTGTACAGTGAAGGCGTGGCAAGAAGTTGAGGATCCTATTACTCATGTTACGCAATCTAAAGAAGTGACGTTATATGAGAATCTTATGTGCAAGCTATCACATAAAACGCTAACAAGCGCTTCCTCAACGGGTGGGCCAGCTATAATTGCTGAACAAATCAAACTTTCGTTAGGTAATGAATATGAAATACCTGCAGGGTGTAAAATTATCGTTACTCAAGATAAGGTTACTGAACAATACACTCGCTCAGGTAAGCCAGGTATCTTTATGGATCATCAAGAGATTGTCCTAGATCTATTTAAGGAGTATGCATAATGGGCAGAGGTGGACGTGTTGATTATCGACAACTAAAAGCATTCGAGCGAAAGTTAGCTAAGTTAGCTGGTGCTGATTTTGATAATTTCTGTGAAGCAGCAGCCAAGGAGTTAGCAGCTAGAATGTTAGGGAAAGTAATTAGACGTACTCCTGTAGCTCCTATAGATGGAGGAACTTTAAGGCGTGGATGGACTATTGGACAAGTAAAAAAGAGTGGTTCTATCTACGGAATAGAGGTTATCAATGGTGTGGATTACGCGCAGTACGTTGAGTTTGGCCACAGAACAAGAAACCATGAAGGTTGGGTAAACGGTCGCTTTATGATGACTATTTCAGCAGATGAAGTAGAACAACAAGCACCAAAGCTACTTGAAAAAAAGCTATACACTATGCTAAAGGAGGCTTTTGATGGAGATTAATGATATTCAAAACGCTATATCCGTTAAGCTTCACGAAGCTTTTGGTAGCGACTATAAAAAATATATTGATGAAGTACCGCAGGGGTTTAAGACTCCTGCTTTTTTAATTCAATTTTTGAGTTTAGAGCATATAAGACAAATCGGAAATCGATGGAAAGTAACAACATTATTTAACGTTCAGTATTTCCCTAAAAACGGCTTGTCTGAGGCATCCAATATGACTTTGAAGGTACAACAAGCACTAAAAGAAATAACACTGTTAAATGGCTCTCTAATGCTTGGTACAGGAGCAAACAGTGAGGTAGTGGATGGTATAGGTCATAACTTTATTCGTTTCAATTTCTTTCTACAGGAAATTGAAGAGAAGATTTTCATGGGCTCGCTAGAGCAACACATAAAAACGAAAGGGTGAATGTGGTGGTAACAAAGAGTGAGTCAAATAAAGGCGAAGCAAAAAAAGAGCCAGAATTTACAAAAGAACAAATTGTGAAAAGTAATAAATACATGGCTCGTCGTGATGCACTAAATGCATTACTGGAAGATGGCAAAACATACTCATTCACTGAAGTGGATGGGGTTCTAAAGAAATTCGATAAGGGAGGTAAATAACGTGGCATTAGGTGGAGGTCCATTTTTAACACAAAACAAAGTACTACCAGGTACTTATCACAACTTTATTAGTAAAGCTCGTGCTTTTGTAAATCTAAGTGATCGTGGTTATGTCGGTCTACCAATACCTCTAGATTGGGGCGTAGACGGCGATGTATTCGCAGTAACACAAGAGGATTTACAAAAAGATTCTCGTAAAATCTTTGGCTATGATTACACTGATCCAAAACTAAAAGGCATTCGCGATGTATTCAAAAATGCTATCACAGTATTTTTCTACAAGCTTGCTGTGGGTGCAGTAGCAGCTAAAAATAACTATGCAACAGCAAAGTACAAAGGTGTACGCGGAAACGATATCACCATTGTTATTCAAGCTAATGTGGATGAACCAACGAAGTTTGATGTTCAAACTCTATTAGCTAACGTACTAGTAGACGAACAGATAGCTGTAGATAATGCTGCTGATTTGAAAGCTAATGACTTCGTTACATTTAAGTCAGATGCAACACTAACATTAACAGCTGGCACACCATTAACAGGTGGTTCAAATGGCTCTGCTATCACAGGCGGTGCACATCAGGAAGCGCTAGACGCATTAGAGGCTTACGGTTTCAATACACTAGGCTGTTTATCAAAAGACAATCTAATCAAATCTTTATATATTGAATATACAAAACGTATTCGTGATCAAGTAGGTGGCAAGTTCCAACTAGTAGGCCATAAACTCGGCACACCTGACCATGAAGGTATTATCGATGTACAAAATGATGCTATTAGCGATGGCGAAGAAGTATTCGGAGCAGTATATTGGGCTACCGGTGCACAAGCTGGCGTCGCTGTAAATAAATCAAATACTAACAAGAAATACGATGGTGAATTCACACTTGATATGTCTGAAACAAAGACACAATCTCAACTAACTGCGCTTTTAAAAGGCGGGAAATATATTTTCCATCGTGTAGGTGACGAAGTTCGTGTCCTTGAAGATGTGAACACATTTACTTCGTTTACGGTGGATAAAAACGAAGATTTTAACATGAACCAAGTTATTCGTGTTCTTGATCAAATCGCAATCGATACAGCTCATCTATTCAATACTCGATACCTTGGTCAAGTACCAAATGACCAAGACGGACGCATTTCATTATGGAATGATATTGGTGCTCACCGAATGGAAATGCAACGTATTAGAGCACTCCAAAATTACAACAAAGATGAGTTAACTGTAGAGCAAGGTAATTCTAAGAAAGCTGTTGTAGTGAATGAAGTTGTGAATCCTACTGTAGCGATGTCTCAACTTTATATCACAACTACAGTAGCGTAAGGGAGGGAATCAAATTGAAACCAAACAAATTGTTAATTCCGTTGGATCTTCAGTATTTCGCAAATACTACCATGCATGCTCGTGATGCCATTCATGGTGCACAAGGACGAGCGTATGTGACGATTGAAGGCAATCGTTACTTATTTGCTCAGTTAATTAATTTAGAAGCTAAAATGGAAAAAACAAAAACACAAGTGCCAATCATGGGGCGCATTAGTAAAGGTAATAAAGCAACTGGTGCTGAGTATTCAGGCAATGCGACATTCTACTTCAATACATCGATATTCCGTAAATTATTAAAACGTTACAAAGATACTGGTGAGGATGTTTACTTTGATATTCAGGTGACTAATGAGGATGGTTCATCTACGGTCGGTCGTCAAACAACTATTCTAATAGACTGTAATATGGATGGTGGTACTATCGCTGCACTTGACGCAGACGCAGAATACCTAGAAGACGAAATCGACTTTACGTTTGAGGATTGGGATATGCCAGAAGAATTTTCAACGTTAAAAGAAATGTTATAAGACTTGAGCTCACTTTGTGGGCTCTTTTCATCTATTCAAAAAAGGAGCGATTCTTAATGCCGTTAAATGTAAATGATATTACAGATACATTTGTAAGTGGTGAAGAACCTAAAGAAGTATACAAAAAAGTTATTGAAGATATTGGTCATCACTTTATTAACAATGCTGAAAGGTTATCTGCCAACATGATAGATATACATGCAGGTATGAAAATAGAAATCGATATTCCTGTAAGTGGCATTGTCACAATTGATACTACAAACACGGAATATGTAATTAAGAAAAAATAATCGGAGGTAAAATAATATGTCAAATTTAACTGCATTTTTAGCACAAAACGCATTAAAACCTGAGAATGAGAAAGTTGTTGTTTCAAAACGATTTGTTAATCCAGAAACTAAAAAGCCAATGGAATGGGAAGTTGCTGCCATCACTTCTGATGAAGATGATTTATTACGAAAAGACAATACAAAACGCATGCCTGTACCAGGCAAAAAAGGTGTGATGGTGCCAGAAACAAACTACACAGCTTACTTAGCTGATTTAGCTGCTAAATGTACTATATTCCCTAATTTACATGATGTAGAGCTACAGAAATCATACGGAGTAATGGGTGCTAAAGAATTATTGAAAAAGATGTTGTTACCAGGTGAATATGACGAATACTTAGCAACTGTACAAAAAATCAACGGCTTTGATGTCGGTATGGATGAATTAGTTGAAGAAGCAAAAAACTAATTGAGGACGGTGACTATGAGGCGAATGTGGCTTATTACTGTTTACATAAGCTCCATAAGTGGCCGTCTGAGTTTGATAATTTACCAAGGTATGAAAAAGCATTTGTTATAGCTGCTGTTCAACTTAAACGTGATACAGATGAACAACATGAAAAGGAAGCTAAAAATGGCAAAGGCAGAAGACGAAGAAAGCGATAAATACCAATTATGCCAATTTAATATAGTGAAATCTCTCCATATTAGGTATATTTATTTATGAGGGGGGATAAAAATGGCACGAAATAAAGTTATAGCCGGTGAGTATGAGGGAAGTTTAGTTATGGGGTTCGTAATAGCAGGTGTTTATCCAAACCCTAAACAACCTCCGATTGAACTAACGAAAGAAAATGTATCGAATTATGAGGTAATAACTGAAGAACATCGCAAAAGTGCAGCTTCTGGTATTACAAGAGGTTTAGTCGGAGGCGCATTGTTAGGACCTGTAGGCTTGTTAGCAGGACTTACTGCCAAAAGTAAAGGAACACATGTAATAGCAGTAGAATTTAAAGACGGAAAGAAAAGTCTTATTGAAATTGATGAAAAAATCTATAAAGCATTCATCCAAAAGATGTTCTAAAAAGTATTTAAGCACTCATTTTGAGTGCTTTTTATTATGCCTAAAAGGAGTGAAATCATGGCTACAATACGTACAGCAATTCAAATTCAAGATCAATTGAGTCAACCGATGCGTGCAATGCACAACGCTGTTTCAATGATGGTTAATCAGATGGAAGCCATGCATGCTGCATCTGGACAAATGATAGATACATCTAGTGTTGGATTAGCACGTAGAGAATTAGCGATGGCTGCAGATGCAATGAATAGAATTGAAAGTGAAGTTACGGATGCAGCTACGACACAACAAAGATTCACCAATAATATTAGGGATGGCACAAGTGCAGCAGACGGATTATTAAATAAAATTATTGGAATAGCAGCTGCTTATTTATCATTTCAAACAGGAAAAAACATTATTGGTTTATCTGATGAAATGATTAATACTCAAGCTCGACTTGAGTTGATGAATAGTACTTATCACAAAAATGCAGAATCTGCTAATGGTGTAAATAGCATGTTGATGAAAACATCTGAATTACAACAGATGATTTTCGAGTCAGCTCAACGTACAGCTACATCATATCAATCTACAGCAGATATGGTTGGTAAGTTAGGTATGCAAGCATCTGGAGCATTTGCTAATACTACAGAAATAGTAGCATTTGCTGAACAAATCAACAAGACGTTTGCCATTGCAGGTACTTCAGCTGAAGGTGTCAGCTCAGTAATGTTGCAGTTAACACAAGCGATGGCGGCCGGGAAATTACAAGGTGAAGAATTAAATGCAGTTTTAGACAATGCTCAACCAATTGTAGCTAATATTCAGCGTTACTTGGAGGAAGCGATGAACATTGATGCATCAAACATTAAAAAGTTAGCATCAGATGGTGTAATTACAGCGGACATTATTAAAAATGCCATGTTTTATGCAGCAGAAGAAACAAATGCAGCATTTGGTAGTATTCCTACTAAGTGGTCAGATATTTGGACGATAATGACTGACAGAGCCCTTATGGCTTTTACACCAGTTTTGCAAAAAATAAATGACTTGGCTAACAGCGACAGAACTAAACAGATAATGGAAAGTACAACAGTTGCTTTAAAACAAATGGCTGATGTAGCAATATTTGCGATGGATATTTTGGCAGCTGGTGGAAGTTTTATTTACGATCATTGGTCAATAATTGGTCCTATTGTAGGTACAGTAACTGCTGCACTTATTGCTTACGGTATTGCCTTAACTACAATCAAATTAATAACAATGGCAACTGCTATTTGGCAAGGTATTTTAGCAATCCGCACAGCAGGTCAAGCAGCAGCTACAATGATGGCTACTGGTGCAACATTTGCTCAAACTGCTGCTCAATATGGCTTAAATGCAGCACTTTATGCATGTCCATTAACATGGATTATCCTACTGATAATTGCATTAGTTGGTGTTTTTTATTTAGCAATTGGTGTAGTAAATCACTTTGCTGGAACCTCAATCAGTGCAACTGGTGCAATTGCAGGAGCATTTATGATGCTAGCTACTCACATCTACAATATAATAGCTTACTTATGGAACATCTTTGCATCCATCGTAGAGTTTTGGGTAAATATCTGGTTTAACGGAAACTATACAGTAAAGCGCTTGTTTGCAAATTTAGCAAATAACGCTCTAGATATGGCAATAAGTATGATTGGAAGCTTTGATAGTGCTGCCACAAATTTAGCTAATATGTTCATTAGCGGTGCTAATATGGCGATACAAGCAATCAACTGGGTTATCGACGCTCTTAATAAAGTACCTGGTATCGACATCGGAAAAATGAGTGAATTTAATGCTAGAACATCCGTAACGGCAGATTTATCGAAATTAAAGAAAGGTGTAAATGATTGGGTTGGAGAAACTCCTGCTGATTACTGGGAAGCCCCTAAAATGGAAATGAAGTCTTTGGGCGCTGCTTGGGACACTGGCTACAACTGGGGAGCTGATTTATTTAGTTCTGATAAAAATAAAGACAAGAGTAATTCTGGTAAAGCAATTGAAGATGCAATGAAAAACGCCATGAATGGCGCTGGAAAAGGTGCTGGTATAGGCGATAAGCTAGATAAGGGAAATCGCAACGGTGGTAAAACGGCTGGCAATACAGCAAAAATGGCAAAGTCAATGGAAGGTTCTGGAGAAGATTTGAAATATCTTCGTGACATAGCGGAACGCGAGGCTATTAATAGATATACAACGGCTGAAATTAACATCGACATGAAGAATGAAAATCATATCAATAACGAAATGGACATCGATGGTGTTATTGATCGTTTTGGTGAGCGTGCCGAGGAAGTAGCAGATATGTTAGCAGAAGGAGGTCCAACAGAAGATGTATAACTTTTTTGTAGATGGTGTACAATTTCCTGTTGCTCCATCTGAAATGTCTACTAAAATTAATGGGCGTAACGAAACGATTGTGCTGATGAATGATGGTGAAGTAAACGTAATAAAGAAACCAGGGCTAACGGATATTGAGTTTGAGGTATTACTCCCAAACGTCAAATATCCGTTTGCTGTTTATCCAAATGGTTTTCAACCAGCTGCTTATTATCTCGAAAAACTAGAGAAATTAAAAGGTTCGATTAAGCCATTTCTGTTTATTGTCAATCGGATGATGCCTAACGGTAATCTACTTTTCGATACCAATATGACAATGACCATAGAAGATTACGAGATCAAAGAATCTGCTGAAGAAGGCTTTGATGTAACGGTCAGTATCCAACTAAAACAATATCGAGCATATGGTAATAAACGAATCGTTGTACAGCCCACTACAAAGCCTAGTAGCACGTCTAACACCGCGACTACACAAAAGGCTGTTGTAGAGCAAAAACGTCCTACAACAGGCAAAGAGAAGCCGAAAACACACACTGTAGTCAAAGGTGATACATTGTGGGCTATTGCTAAAAAGTATTTAGGAGACGGTTCAAAATACACTGAACTAGCAAAACTCAATAATATTAGCAATCCAAACGTTATAAAGGTTGGGCAGGTGATTAAACTTGGCTAAATCACAATTATTCATCATGAGTAGAGGTCGTATTTTCGAGTGTGCGGTTGAAGAAGGTATTGAATGGGAAACACATCGTAAAGGTACACCAGGTAAGCTCACGTTTAACATCGTCAAGGATGAAGTATTAGGTTTCCACGAAGGTGATGCCGTTCGCTTTGATTACGATGGCCATAAGATATTTTTTGGCTTTGTTTTCACGAAAAAACGTAATAATAATCGTATTATCAGTGTTACTTGTTACGACCAATTAAGATATTTTAAAAACAAAGACACCTATGTATACGCAAATAAAACAGCTGCTCAAGTACTTCAAATGATTGCGAATGACTTTAAATTAAAGACAGGCATAATTGCCAATACAAAGCATGTCATAGCTTCAAGAATAGAGGATAATCAAGAGTTATTTACAATAATGGATAACGCCTTATCAGATACAACTCTAAGTACCGGTGATTTATATGTACTGTATGACGACTATGGATCGTTAAATCTACGCAATATAAAGATGCTCAAATCCGATTTACTCATAGATGAAGATTCAGGTGAATCATTTGAGTACACAACATCCATCGACGAAAACACATATAACAAGATCAAATTAGTGCGTGAGAACAAAAAGACAGGTAAACGTGAAATATATATAGCTCAAGATAGTTCCAAAATCAATGAGTGGGGCGTCTTACAAATGACAGATAAGCTCGATGAGAAAGGGAATGGTAAAGCGAAAGCTGATGGGATGCTGAAACTTTATAATCGTAAATCAAGGAAGCTACACATTAATAAAGTATTTGGTGATCCAAAGATTCGTGGAGGGAGTCAAGTTGCTGTTCAAATGTACCTTGGTGACATGACTGTAGCTAATTTTATGATGGTTGAAACAGTAAAGCACACCTTCAATGAGTCTTCCCATCACATGGACTTAAAGCTAATTGGCGGTGATTTTATTGCGTGATATGAGTGATATTTTAAAGCTTATTAAAAGGATTGCAATAGATGCTGTAAACTCACAAAAACTATCTAATATCGTTTATGGCACTGTCATTAGTATAAGCCCTCTGAAGGTCCAAATTGATCAAAAGTTAATTTTGGAAGAAGTGCATTTAAAATTAACTCGCGCTGTTCAAGATTATGAAGTCGAAATGAGTGTCAGTAATGGAGCAAAACAGATTTATAAAATTTATAACGGCTTAGTTCAAGATGATAAAGTTACAATGATTCGAGCACAAGGCGGCCAACAATATATCATTATAGATAAAGAGGTGGTTGAATGATTCCACAAGTTGACAACGATGGTCTGACACTCGATTTCGAGGAAGTCATTGAGCCATCGAAAAACTATAGATTAATATCTGACAAGAATCGCTGTGTTGGCTATGTAGATGAATTAGAAGCCATGAAACAAGCGATTTTTTTAATGCTCTCAGTGGAGCGATATGATCACATTATTTATTCTTGGAATTTCGGTGCCGAGTTTAAAGATTTGTTTGGTAAGTCAGTATCTTATGTTGCTAGTGAGGCAAAACGTCGAATTCGAGAAGCACTACTACAAGACGATCGCATTAATGAAGTTGATTCTTTCGTTGTCACCACTCATAAAAGTAAAGTACATGTACAATACACAGCTCACACCATATTCGGTGAAATCACAGCAGAGAAAGAGGTGGAATACTGATGACCGAACCATTAAATTTAGATACTACCTACGAAGATTTAATGGCACAAAAATTAGCGGGTGTCGATAACTCTCTTGATAAACGGGAAGGTACTTCCATGATCTATAACGCAACAGCAGCCAATAGTGTTGAAACAATACAAATGCTGATGACAGTTAAGAATTTTATCGATATGGTATTCGCTGACACAGCACCTAGAGAGTATCTAATTCGTCGAGCAGCCGAGCGTGGTTTAAAACCATATGAAGCTACTTATACAAAACGGAAAGGTGTATTTAACATTGATGTACCAATTGAAAGTCGGTTTAGTTTGGACGACCTAAATTACAAGGTAATTGAACGCATTTCACAAGGGCAATTTATTTTGCAATGTGAAACAGCAGGAAATGCCGGTAATTTGTTTTCAGGTCAATTAATACCGATTGAATATATCGATGGATTGCAAACTGCTACATTGACTGATGTATTAGTGCCAGGGGATGACGAAGAAGATACAGAGAATTTCCGTACTCGCTATTTTAACAGTTTCGAGTCAGTAGCTTTTGGAGGTAACAGAGCAGATTATAAAGAAAAGGTTGGTTCCTTACCTGGTGTAGGTGGTGTACGTGTTTATCGCGCTTGGAATGGTGGTGGTACGGTTAAGTTAGTAATCATCAATTCTCAATACGAAAAGCCAACACTGACACTTATCAACGAAGTACAAACAGCTGTTGATCCACTGGACCATCAAGGAGAAGGGTTTGGCACAGCACCTATTGACCATATTGTAACAGTATTTGGAGTAAATGATATTCTGATCGATGTAGTTCTAAACATCACTTATCAATCAGGTTGGACATGGGATGATATAAAAGGGCAAGTTCAGAAAATAATAGACGACTATTTTAAAGAGCTTGCAGAAGAGTGGGCTAAGGCTAATAGTTATGAGGAAGATCATATCGGTGTTGTAGTTCGTGTTGCACAAATCGAAAGTCGACTTTTAGGTGTTGCAGGTGTACTTGATATTGCTGATACAAAATTAAACGGCATGCAATCGAATATAGCATTAGACCCTGAATCAATACCGAAGCGAGGTGTTGTAAGTGGCTAGAGAGGTCGATATTATCGGTTATTTGCCTCCAATCTTACATGAGATAAAAGAAATAGTTGCAATTGCCAATGTTGAAAAGCCTGTGTTAGATAGCTTGTGGCAACAAATCGAAGACACACTAGACAATCAATTTGTGGTAACAGCAAATGAACAAGGCGTTGAGAGATATGAAAAAATGTTGAAGTTAAATGTTCTCGCAACAGACACCATTGAAACTCGAAGATTTAGAATCCTAACTCGATACCAAGAACAGGCACCGTATACTTATCGAGTCCTAAAACAATTACTGGATAGTTTGTTAGGCGAAGGACAATATGAACTAAAACGTGATGTAGAAGCTAAAATACTAAGTGTAAAAATTGAATTGACCGTTAAAGGCATGTTTGATTCAGTAGTAGTTATGCTTGAACGAATAACGCCTCAGAACATGGTTTTAACTGTTCAATTACGATACAACCAACACAATACATTAGCACGCTATACACATGCTCAATTAGCTGCATTTACACATAAACAATTGCGAGAGGAAGTGATGTCATAATGTCTACTAATACGCCTAATTTCAATTTAGAAAAACCTAGTGTAGAGGAATTCTATGATGTTGGAGTGCCAAATAGTAATATGGATAAAATCGATAATGTGTTAAAAAAGTTATCAGACGATGTACACGGTCTATCAACAATAGCTGATGTTACTTACTATGTTAATGCTAATGGTAAAGATACAAATAACGGATTAACAACAACGACAGCATTTAAGAGTATAGTCAAGGCGATAAGTAAGATACCACAAATAGTAAATCATAATGTAACTATAAATATCGCAGAAGGGAACTATAATGAAACGTTGAATTTATATGGGATTTTAGGAGGATCTGGCACTGTCAATGTGCTCGGAAGCACGACTTTAACAGATACACACATCGTTAGTAACATCATTGTCAATCGTGTACAAGTTCCAGTTGTATTAAGGGGTTTAAAATTCTCATCAGCAAATTCACATGGTTTATTAGTTTCTTACTCTACGTTTGTTTCTGCTCAGTATCTTAAAGATGTTACCCCGTCTACGTTTGACGGAATACACTTTTTAGCCGCAAGTGGACGTGTTTATTCTTGCGAATTATCGAATAAAGCTACTGCCCTACACACGGAAACTTGTGCTAATGTTTACAGTGAAACAAACACTGGGACAGGAAACTCATTTGGCCTAGTCGCTTATAACTCAAGTAAAATCGGTAAAGCTGGTACTCAACCTGTTGGCATAACCAATGAATCGAAGAGCAGTGGTGGTGATATTCTATGAAGCAACTAAATTTTGCAGGACAGACATTCGAAGCTGAATGCATTGTAAAATCAAACGATGCGATTATCGGTTATAATGGTGATTTTGAGGTTTTTTCATTTATAGGTGTATTGGATTTTAGGGAGTTTATACTTTCGGATAATCAAGAATTTGACATCGCTTTACCTTCATTAAGTGAACGTGTTAAGCAACTCGAAGATGTGATTTTGTTACTGATGAAAGGAGAAATGTAAAATGAATGATAAGATAGTATATTTATTTCTCTTAAATATGTGGATTATGAAAAGGATTGACGAAGCATACCTATCTGAGCAAGTGGTTAAGGGACGAATCAATGAAGGAGAAAAAGCAGTAATCTTAGTAGCGTCGCAAGTTGTATAACGTTTTGTACAAACCGAAAAAACAGAAGCTATACAAAATATTATTGATTATATAGGTGTTCAATCTTTTATTTCTTAATGGAATTTTCATAATTGAAATAGAAAATATAGAAATTAATAGTAATCAATGGTATAAAAAGGAGTGTGATTATAAAAGTTCTTTGAAAGGTTGTTTAAAATGCAAAATAAAGAGTATTTGAACTGGATTGATATATTAAAAGGATTAGGGATTATTTTAGTGATATTGGGACATATAAGATTATCTCCTGAGTTAATAAGTTATATTTACTTATTTCATATGCCATTATTCTTTTTTATTTCTGGCTATTTAATGAATATTAATAAGTACGATTCCTTTAATCAATTGCTAAAAAAGAAGACTAGGACATTATTGATACCTTATTTTACTTTTTCTGTCATATCAATCATTTGCTATAGTGTTATTGGTCACAAAGATATAGATGTATCTGCTACTATTCTAAGCTTCATTGAAGGGAAACGTAATGAAATTTATTTCAATGTACCTCTTTGGTTTTTAGTAGGTCTCTTTGTTGTGGAAATAATGTATTATATCCAAAAAAAATTGTTGAGAAACGATATATTACTTTTGATTCTAGCAATATTTATTAACTTTATTGCTGTAGTATTTTTAAATGTAATTGAAACTCCAAATTGGATTTGGAGTATTGATACAGCAATGTACTATTTACTTTATTATCAGCTTGGAAATCTATTTAGAATATATAAGGATAAAATAGATTTTAAGAAAGTGTTTAACAAAGTGGCCGTAGGGATTTTTGTTTTCTTATGTATATCATTTAATTTACTTTCATTAATAAGTCCTGATTTGATAAATTATGTGTATAATTCCCTAAATGCAAATAGTGGATTTTTATTTATTCGGTTGATTATTTACGCGATTTCCGGAATTGTTACTTATGTTTGTCTAGCAATGTATATAAAAAAATCCACAACTTTAGAGTATATCGGGAAGAATTCATTAATTATTTTTGCATTACATTGGCCAATTGGTATTTGGGCATTGGATATGTTAAAGGTTCAATTGCAAATTCAAATAGTGCATTCAAATGTTCTTGCGATAATAGAATTAATTATTATTTTATTAATTTTAAAGCCGATTATTAAAATTATTAATAAAAATTTTCCAATTATATTAGGCAGAGGGGATTTTTTTGGTACTCCTAAATAATAGTTCCATATTGTTCAGTAAGCGCTACTCACATTGGGTAGCGTATTTTTATTAAAAGAAGGTGATAAAACTTGATATATGTCACTTCAATTGATGGTACTAAGGTAGAACCACTTATCAATATCGGTACAGATTTTAAGATGGAACAATCAGTAGACGGCACTTTCACAGTGTCGTTTACCTGTTTTCAAGAACAAAACAATCCCGGTTACGAATTACTGAAATCAGAGGCAATTATCACTGTAAATGACAACGATTTTCGAGTTAAACAATACAGTAATACTGATTTCAGCAAAACAGTAACAGCAATAAGTATATTTTTTGATCACGCTAAGACAAGGCAACATGCAACATTCAGTGGCAGTCACACATTACAAAATCATGCTAATTTCGCGTTGAAAGATACAGGATGGACTTTCACAGCAGAAAGCAACATAGCTAATATAACAAATTACATCTCCAAATTTGGTGACGATAATGTCGTTTCTTTGGTTACGAAAATCTGTAAATATCATCAATGTGAGTATATGATTTTGCCTGGTAAAATGCTTTATTTTGCTAAACAAATAGGTAGCGATAATGACTACCAATATAGTTATAAGCACAATGTTAGCAGTGTTATGTTAAAAGAGGATACTAATAATCTTGCTACGATAATTTACGGGTATGGTAAAGACAGATTGGAGCTCGAAACACTTTACGAACAAAGGTAGATGACGTAGATAGCACACTAGATAAATTGGAACCAGATATTAATAAAATGGATTACATTTTAATTAATAATGACATGTTGATCTTCAAACATGCTTTCCAGCATGCTGAATAAGTAAACAGAAACGCAAGCATAAGCTTAGCGTTATTTTTTATGCTTTTTTAGTGCTGTGAGAGTAATCGAGATGGGCAACGGTACATGTTACTGATTCTCGACGCTTCTCATGGCATTATTTATTTTAACTAAATAGGGCAAAGGATTGATGTGAATGGATGTAGCAGCAGTAAATGAAATCGCAACAAGCCAAGCGGTTTGGGCAATAGCTTGTTTATTAATTGCGTTTGGAGCGTTTCGATATTTAATCAATAAAAACGATAAACTTATGAACAGAGCAGAGGAACGCGAAGACAAACTCATGGATCACTTAGAACGATCGAATGAATCTCAAGAAAAAACGGCAATAGCTTTGGAAGGCATAAATCGAAATATAACCGTTTTAGAAGGTCGTATGGATCGCATGGAAAAACATACTTATAAAAAATCAGAAAAGGATGATGAATAATGGATTTAACAAACATTTTTATGATTGCAATGGTTATGGTAGCTATTGTTTTAGCGGTAGCAGAGGTTCTTAAAAACACATTCAAAATTAGTACTCAATTCATGCCAATCACTTCTGTTGTGATTGGTATTTTTATTGGTGTTATTTGTTGGCCACTAACAGAGTATCCTCTTTATATGATGTTGATGGCTGGATTTATTGCAGGACTAACAGCGTCAGGTACATTTGATCTTTTAAAAGCAGCTAAAAAAGAGGGTGAACAGTAATGGGGTATGCTATCGAACAACGTTTAATGTCAAGTCTACCAAACAGAGCATTAACGGCAGCGAAATACGTAATTGCTCATGAATCAGGTAACGCAAAAAATTGTGGTCCAAATGCTTTGGAAAATGAAATAGCGTTTATGAATCGTAATAAAGCCAATGCATTCACGTCTCATTGGGTAGGTGATGGTGGCAAAATTGTACAAGTCGCACCTGTAAACAAAGTACAGTACGGTTGTGGCCCTAAAGGTAATCCACTTAGCTATGCACAAGTAGAATTAGCGCGTACATCTGACAAAGAACAATTTAAAAAAGATTATGCAGCATACATTTGGTTGTTACGAAAACTCGCTAACGATGCTGGCATTCCAATTGTTTTAGATGGAACAGGTAACGGCATTAAATCACATCGATGGATTACAAATAATTTAGGTGGTACTACCCACGTAGACCCATATTCATATTTACAAAGCATGGGAATTTCAGAGGCGCAGTTCAAACAGGATATTAAAAATGGAATTATTAATGAGCTTGCAAAACCAACAACACAACCAAAGGAGGAAACAAAGATGGCAAATTCATTAACATCGACAGGAAAACAGGATTTAAAAGTATTATTAAAAGATGCAAAAACAAAAGGAATTTTAAAATTAGACCACAGTGAAAAAGTAGGCTCTATGACGGATGGTGAAGCGTTAAGCTTACTGATTTCTGTAGTGAAACGAACATTATAATTAATTGACTATGACCAGGTAATCACAAAACATTGTGAGCCTGGTCATTTTTTATTTCGTTATAATCTTACTAAATTCATGTAAATATGCCCATCTGTAACCATTAATGTATAATTGTTTGAAAGGAGGGATATTGATGAAAAAAATAATAACATCAATTATAACATTTATTTTAGTCATTTCTTTTGTTTTACCTGGAGCATCGGCAAAAGAGACGCAAGTATTTGAGGATGTACCAACTACTCATCCTAACTTTAATGACATTAATTATTTAGTAGAACATGGTGTGTTAGAAAAGGGTGGTAAGTATAGACTTACAGATATGATCACAAGAGAAGAAGCTATTGTAATGATCGCTAAAGCTGTGGGACTTGATGGTACACCACGAGAAACAAAATTTGATGATGTACCGAAATCAAATATAAATAGTGGTTATATTCAATCTGCTGTTGAAGCAGAAATTATTTATGGATCTACACCATATGATTTTATGCCAAAAGCTCCTTTAACAAGAATGCAAATGTCTGTAATTTTGGTTAGAGCGTTTCAATTACCATTAGATGAGGTACCAATAGGAACTAGGTTGTTTAAAGATGTGGATTATTTAATTTATGGTGCTCCTTTTATTCAAAGTATTGTAAAGCTGGGTATAACAAATGGTTACCCTGATGGAAATTTTAAACCACACAATGCATTAACTCGAGCTCACATGGCAGCATTCTTATCTCGTGCGATGAAATATGTAGAAGATAATAAATAATATACAAAAGCCACTCAACTGAGTGGTTTTATTTTAGAATGTTACCTTTAAAGGACCAGGGACTCGTCAAAATTGAGTTCCTGGTCTTTTTGTGTTTATTCACGCTGTAATTCCTTTTCTCTGTCCTTAATCAGCTGCTTTAATTCTGCTAAATCGTCTAAATCACAGTATTTATTAATGTAAGATTTTGCTGAACTTTTAGCAGATTGCTTACGTGTTTTTTCTCTATTTTTTTCTCGATAAGCTTGGGTAGCGCGTTTCTGGGCTTCAGATGTTTTTTGATCAGTCAATGTTTAACCTCTCCTTTTCATAAAGTGTACAACGATATTAATGATTACTAATAAGAAACAGATTGAGTAACTAACAATCATGAAGTAATCAAAAAACTTTGGTTCTTGCCAGTTAACCATATCAGTCAAAATGTACAAGGCAATTGCTAAGGCTGCAACATATCCAATATTTTTCATAATGAATAGGATGTGATAAGATTATAGGGAAGGAGGGGTTAACCTCCTTCTACAAGTTATTTGCGACGTTTCTTCTTCGCGGGAGGGCGTCGCTTTTGTTTTTTCTTACTTTTCATATCGCTTATGTTTTTCGCTGTACTTGTTAGCAAGTTTGCGATAGTTACTAGGTAAGCTAGAATCTTATCGTAATCCACTTTGTTCACCTCCTTTCTTATATACTTATTATATACCGTGGTATATAATAAGTCAACTGTTTTATTCATTTATTTTCCTTAAATACAAATAAATCTCATTGTAAAATACAAACGTTTGTTCTATAATAAAACAAACAAATGTTCTTTTTTGAGGAGAGATTAAATATGACAATACAATATAAATTTACACCTAGACCATTTCGAGATGTTACAAAACAAAAACCTGATGTACTTAAAGTCGTCACTGCTGATATGTCTGATGATGTAATTACAAAAATTTACGAATGTAAAGAAACAGTAATTATACATAGCAAAAATAGTAACTCAAATCATGCAAGTATTTCTAATGCTAAAGGTTATGATTCTATTCAACAATGGGAAATCAAATATGCAATTGATCATATTTTAAATGAAGACTATTCAAATGTAAGTATGCTGGTAAGTAGTAATGGCGTGATTCATTTATATGCTAATAAAGAAACAGTTCTTTTAAATTAATAAAAGGGGTTTAAACAATGCCAATAATAAATAAAAATATACAAGTAGTTTTTGGAACAGGAGATATTTTAGCGCGAATAGGGTGTAAAAGTGATAGGGCATCTGGTGTTATTCAATTTATTGAAAATGAGCCTATGCCAATAGGGCAATTTGTAGAACCAAACGACGACATAATGGAAATTGATGAAGCGCCTGTAACATTTATATTTAATAAAATTGAAAGTATAGATGCTGTTATTTTTCAACTACAAAAATTGAAAGACATAATGGGGGTGGACGACAAATACGAATGGACAGCCAGTGGAAGAATTGTAGAAAAAGAATAATACATAAAAAAAAGCCACTCATTTAAAATAATGAGTGGCTTTCTTCTATATTATTATTTTATAGCGAATTCTTTTTTTCCTAATTCTTTACCTTCGTAACCTTGTCTAGCTACTAATATTACAGGTGTTTCCAAATCTTCGAGGTCATATGCAATGGCGTTTTCTACAGTCTCATCTTTTTTGATATTTTCTGATTTTGTTTCTATGAATCTGTCATCAGGTAAATAACCAACTCCTAATTTGTTATCAGCGTTTGGATCACCTTGAATTGCAGTAAATGTAGATTGCCATGCCAACCCTGGATCTATCTCTTTGTCGCTTTGGTTTGTTACACTATACCAGATTGCAAATACTGGTGTTTCACCACGTTCGTTACCTTTTTCACCCACAGGAATTACTTTTGTTTCAGTGATGTTTATTTTTAAATCTCCTCTTTTTACTTCATTATCTTTGAAATAAACATCATCACTTTTTGCTTCTTTATCTGCTTTTTCCACAGTAGATGCAGTTGTAGTTTCCTCTTTCGTTTTTTCGTCCTTTGATGAATCTGCACCACATCCAGCTAGTCCTAAACTTAATACTAGTGCTGCGCTAAAAATCAGTTTTTTCTTCATTGTAAAGTAGTCTCCTTTGTATATGTAGTTCTATTAAATTATATCAATATTGGCAAGCATTGTCAGTATTGTTTTTAGGGTATCCACTAATTTAAGGGACAGTTCGTTGTTCTCAGATAATAGAAATGGACATAAAAATCACTCATTCGAAAAAAATGAGTGATTTTTAAATGATTATATATTTATAGTATTGTACCTGCTCAATGCTGTTGTATTTTATGTTAAAAATAATGGTACCCTACGGTACCCCAGAAAGTACCCCAATTAAAAGATTTTATACGAGTTTATATGGAATAGAGATAAACATATAATAAATTTGTTTTATCAATAATCATCACACTTAATCGAACCATTGTTTTTCACCTCACAAAATTCAATAGAGCAAAAACCCCGCCAAATCAATATTTTTACGCTATAATGTAGGACGAGGTGAAGAAAATGTTTGTTAGTGAGAAACAAATCGAAATTCGATATGCTGAGACCGACCAAATGGGTGTGGTGTATCATGCAAACTATATCATTTGGATGGAGATAGGCCGCTCTCAGTTAGTAAATGATGCTGGCTTTGAGTATGCTCAGTTAGAAAAAGACGGTTATGTATCGCCAGTGATGGATTTATCCATTTCTTATAAGGCTGCTATGCATTATGGCCAAGTGGCAACGGTCCGTACATGGGTGGAAAAACACGATCGTTTACGTACAACATATGGCTATGAAATTTTACATGAGGATGGCACGATTGCAGCTACTGCTCAGTCCGTACATATTCTAGCGCACAAAGATACGTTACGTCCGGTATCTTTAAGTAAAATCGATCCGGCATGGGATGCAAAATACAAAGAAATCGCACGCGAGACGAAATAGGAGAATCTTACATGGAACTTTTATTAGCGATAGGAGCAATTATGGCTTGTCTTGGTGTCGTACTTGGCGCTTTTGGGGCACATGCACTAAAAGATAAATTTGCGTCGCCACATTATGCAGCCATTTGGGAAACTGCGGTGCAATACCATATGTATCATGCATTAGGCTTAGTGGGGCTTGGTATTTTATCGAGTGATGCCCTTTTAGGAGCCTCTAGTATGCTTTCTTGGGCAGGCTACTTAATGTTTGCAGGTATTGTGTTTTTCTCCGGTAGTTTATATGTATTGGCCGTTACAGGTGTGAAAAAGCTTGGAGCAATTACCCCAATTGGCGGTATGTTATTTATCGTTGCCTGGGTGCTTGTAGCTATTTCCGCATGTTCTTAAGAAACGCTAAGATCCATTAAAAAACGATATAGTACTTACAATACGAGAGAGGTAGTTCCTTTGGGGCTATCTCTTTTTTATAAAGAAGTTTAAAATAATGAAACAAATTGTCCTTTTTATGCGTACTACATATTGAATAAATTATTTTAATGATAAAATAAGTCTTAAGTATATAAGTTGAAGGTGGGAATAAATATGGGTTTATTAAAAGCAGGAGTTGGGGCATTAGCAGGTGTTCTAGAAGATCAATGGCGTGAATATTTCTATTGTGAGTCACTCTCAGCGGATGTTCTTGTGGAGAAGGGGCATAAACGTACTTCAAAACGTGGGTCTAATAAAGGTAATGACAACATTATTAGTAATGGCTCTATTATTGCTATCAATGAAGGGCAATGTATGATGATTGTCGAGCAAGGGAAAGTAGTGGAGTTCTCTGCCGAGTCTGGAGAGTATGTTTATGATACATCAACAGAGCCTTCGATTATGTATGGCAATGATTTGTCTGAAGGCATTATGGAAACATTCAAGCAGATTGGTAAACGCTTCACATTTGGAGGAGAACCTGCAAAGGATCAGCGTGTGTACTATTTTAATAAAAAAGAAATCGTAGGCAATAAATATGGGACACCAGCACCGGTTCCTTTCCGTGTTATCGACCGCAATATCGGCCTAGATATTGATATTGCTATTCGTTGTCATGGTGAATATTCCTATAAAATTGTCGATCCATTATTATTCTATACAAATGTATGTGGAAACGTAGAGCGTGAATTTACAAGAGATGCAATCGATAGCCAATTAAAAACGGAGCTGATGACTGCGTTACAGCCGGCTTTCGCACATATTTCAGCAAGCGGGGTACGCTATAGCGAAATTCCTGCACATACGGTTGCTCTTGCAGATGCCCTTAATAAAGTGTTATCAGAGAAATGGCTAGCAACTCGTGGTTTAGCAGTTGTATCCTTTGGTATTAGTTCTTTAAAGGCATCTGAAGAAGATGAAGCAATGATTAAACAACTACAACGAAATGCAGTGATGCGTGATCCAGGTATGGCTGCGGCTCAATTAACAGGTGCTCAGGCGGAAGCAATGATTGCAGCAGCTAATAATGCTGGTGGAGCAATGGCAGGATTTATGGGCATGAACATGGCGACACAAGCTGGCGGTGTAAATGCAGGACAGCTTTACCAAATGAATGAGCAAAATAAACAGGCAGCCCAGCAAGGTCAACCAGCGACGAACTCGGGTGCATGGAAATGTGCATGTGGCAACGAAAACACGGGTAAATTCTGTTCAAATTGTGGGACACCAAAACCTGCAGAAGAAGGATGGACTTGTACATGTGGTGCTGTCAACAAAGGCAAATTCTGTAGCGAATGTGGCGCTAAAAAACCTTCAGGCGCATTACAATACATTTGCGATAAATGTGGTTGGCAGCCAGAAGATCCTGCAAACCCACCAAAATTCTGTGCAGAATGTGGTGATGTGTTTGATGAAAATGATGTTAAGTAAGGAGATGACTAGTGATGCCAACGCAAGATGCTGAAAATCATAAACAAGTCAAACTTGATTTTGACGCTGAGTGTCCATCATGTAGTGCATCCATTGAATTCAACCCAGCAACTGGGAAGCTAACATGTCCTTATTGTGGCTATGAGACTGAAATTGCAGCCCCAGAAAAGCAAGAGGAAAAAGTTGCTAAGGAAATGGATTTTGCAATGGCTGAAGAACGTGGAAATTTTAACTGGGGTGTTGAGAAAAAAACAGTCATTTGTAAATCCTGTGCGGCAGAAACGATTTATGATGCATTACAAGTAGCCGATAGTTGCCCATACTGTGGTTCTAATCAGGTTATGGAGGCCAGTGCTGAAAATACACTAGCACCAAACGGAGTATGCGCCTTTGAAATAACAGATAAGCAGGCGGGAGAGAACTTCCAAAGTTGGATTAAGGGAAAATGGTTTACACCGAGAGCAGCAAAAGATAGCGCAAAGCCTGATTCATTTAAAGGGGTATACCTTCCTTATTGGACTTTTGACACGAAAACAAGTTCAAGATATTCTGCAAGTTACGGTAGACATCGCACAGTAACAGATAAAGATGGAAATACCCGAACTGAAACGGATTGGTATTCCACAAGTGGTTTTTATCAGGAATTTATTGATGATCATTTAATAAGTGCAACAACCCGTTATGATCGAAATATGATGCGAAAGATAGAACCCTTTAATTTACTCAATAATAAAGCCTATAAACCAGAATATGTATCAGGATTTTTATCAGAACGTTACAGTATTGGTTTACAGGACGGGTGGAGTCAGGCGAAGAGAGAAATTTCTAATCATCTGAATGCACAAATTACTTCAAAAATACGTTGGGAACATAATGCGGATGTAGTATCCAATTTACAGTTCTCAACAACACATGATGATATTACATACAAATATCTAATGTTACCAATTTGGCTTTCTTCATTCCGCTATAAAGAGAAAATTTATCGTTTTATGGTAAATGGACAAACAGGTCGAGTAGGTGGGGAGGCCCCAATTTCACCACTTCGTGTAACGATTGCTGTTATCTTATCATTAATTGCAATTGCGATTATTTGGTATTTCTTTATGTCAGAATAGTCATGAGCAGTATTCCTGTAGGGTATAATCCATACTTTGGAATACTGCTTTTTTACTAAATAATTTGGGGTGGGTGAACGGCTGAATAATTTTAGGATATAGGATGAAAACCTTTAGTTATCATAGCTTTCACTTTGAATTGTTGCATAAGTTATAATGATAAAGTTTTTTACACAGCAATACATGAAAAATTCAGTGAATGCATGTAGGGTAACGCAAAAATAAATATGCGTACTTAAGCAACCTATTTTATGGGAAAGTCGTTATTTGTGATGAATTGTCAGAAAAATGCACTTCAACATAAGTCTATATTTTAGTGTGTTAGCAAAAGAAATAATTTACAATGTGCTTTATTGTTTGAAAGGATAAGCAGAAAGCCTGTAAAAAGATTTTTCAAGGCTAATTAGTTTCATTAATAAATCAATTAGGTGGAAGTTTGTTAAATTTCAGGACAGATTTATTCCATAAAATAACGCCATGTGAAGTTGCCAATTTACTTTAAACAAATTATTATACAGTCAGAGAGCTTTTTTTCATGTAATGAGCTGTAAATGTAATGTTATTCTTGGATAACATCATGTATGGAGGTTTCGACAATGGATGCAATTGAAGTTTTAACAAATTTAGATCAAATACATGGGTATTTTCAACCTATATTTAGCGCTGATGCGCATACGGTGATTGCCTACGAAATTTCCGGACAGTTACAAATCGAGGGTCAACAAATTAATTTAAAAGATTTTGTGAATAACGAAGATATACCAGAAGAATATCGTATTGATATGGAACATAAAATTTTACACGCTGCATTAGCCAAAGTAGAAGAAATCGGACAGGATATTGATATTTATATTCCAAGTAACCCGAACTTATTGATGCAGGATTTCGGTGAAAGTCATTTTAATATTATTCAACAATATATAAGTGAAGACGATTTACATCGTATTGTATTAGTTGTTTCAGAGCATCGTTTTTTAGGTGACATTCATAAGTTGCACCATGCAGTACGATACTTTACGACTTTTGGTGTCAAAATTGCCGTTCAGGAAGTAGGAGCGGAGAGTCATTTAGAGCATATTGCTTTATTATCACCACAAATATTAAAGGTCGATATTCGAGACTTAAATTATGATTCTTGGTCTGCACAGTCAGATATGATCTCAGCAATAGGTAGTCTCGCATATAAAATCGGTGCAAATCTCTTATTTGAAGGAATTGAAACTGTCTATCAATTACAGTTTGCTTGGAAGAATGGAGGCCGATTTTATCAGGGCCGATACTTGGCAAACTCAGCTTTGACATTCGTAGAGAAGGATATTTTAAAGGAGCGTTTTAAAGAGGAGTGCCAGCAGTTTATTACCTCTGAAAAGAAGATATTAGAGGTGCAATATTTTGAGTTAAAGAAGTTGAGGGAGGAGCTAGAAGCGATTGTCCATCGTGTTAAACCTTCTAGTGACAACATCACACATTTAGAGCATTTAGCGCAGCTATTGGATGGTTATTCGTTCCGAGTATATATTTGTAATGAAGATGGTTTCCAACTATCTCCAAACGTAATGCGTATAGATGGACAGTGGGAGTTGCAGCCAAGAGCCATCAATAAAAACTGGAGTTGGCGTCCGTACTTCTTACAAACAATTATAAAAATGCGCAACGATCAAAACGGAGAAATCTCAGAGCTTTATCGAGATATCGAAACAGGGGAAATTACAAGAACATTTTCAATTGCTATTAACGAGCATGAGTATTTGTTCGTCGATCTTTCGTATGATTACCTATATGAGCATAATATATTTAGATAAAAAAATGCTCATATAATTTTAAGGGGTGCAAAAATAATTTGCACCCCGAATTGTTCTCTATTTATTATTTTAAAGGAATTCCAAGTCCTAAGGCAGAAGCGATGGATACAATAGAGCTAATAACACCTAGTATACTAGTTAATTTCTCTAATGGTTTTTTAGCTTTCTCTTTATCTCCATTTTCTATATGAGTTTGAAGGAGTTCAAAATTAGCTTCTGCAATATCTCGTTGTTCATCTGATAGTTGTTGAATTTCTTCGTGAAGTTGTTGTAAAGCATTGATAATGTCATTAGGCAAGCTAGCTATTCCTTGATTGAGTGTACCATTGTTTTCAATAGTTATATTACCTTTGTTTTCTCCAAAAGTTAAACCACCATATTTACTAGAATCACCCATATAACCATCTCCTAAGATAATAGTAACTTTCCCGAGCTTTGAAACTTTGTCTAATAATTGATCAGAATTTTCTTTGGCTAAAATATCGATAATTTCTCTTAAACTCTCGGGTTTATTTTGATACCTTAACCCGACATTTTCCTTTTTGTTATTAATTTTTTTTTTGAAAAACTTTGTCTGAAATCATCACTTAATTCGATTATTGGAATAGCGTTTAAAGGATCAAAACAATTTTCTGTACCACAATACTTGCAAGGAATGGAATCAATATTTTCAAGATCAGATTTATTAGCAGTTAAAATACTTCTACTACATTCCTCGCAGTGAAATTCTAATTTTATAACGATCGCTTCTTTTTTTTCTAATTCAGATAATGTATCAATAACTACTCCAAGAGGTAAGTTAGTTATTTTTGCAATATAACTATGGTAAAATTTTCCTATTTTACTAATAGCAATTGCCTCAAGTGCATTATCTATTTTTTGAGAAATTTCCCATGGCTTTAGATTGCTCAATACTTTTACCTCGCAGAATAAATTTGGTAAATCAATTTTTCTCTAATATAATCCAAAACAGGTTCAGACGCAAATACATTAAACTTAAATGTCTTTGTATTTACGCCGATTCGAATAGAATATTCTTGTTTCACGCCATCAACACTATGTTCAAACAATATGGACCCTTTTTGTTTGGATAGATAAGGTTCTAAATAATTGTATAATGGTAAACCTCGTAATTCTCTAATACTACCTAATCCTATTGTTTCAAGACCACTTAACAGTAGCAAAGTAAAAGGTGTTGTTTCTAAAATGCCGGTAATATCTTCGCTATTTAAATTTTGCTCTAGAACTGATAATTCGCCATTAGTATAGTATTCGTCAATTGCAGAAAGTATACTCACAATGGATTGACCCTGTGTTTCTTCAAATGTATTGACTGATCCTGCTGGTCTACCTGTAGCATCAATAAGCCTTCCTTGAAGGGTATCTGCTAAAGACTCAAGTGTACCACCATATTTCTCTAACAAATCATACTGTTTGAATTCAAATTCTTCATCGACAATTTTAGTTAACCAAGCAATAATTTTTTTGGCAACAGCTGAACTTGCCCGTACTTCAATAATTCCCATGTCTTCATCAATATAAACTGTTGTAATTTCGTGCTTAATGTATTCCCTTCGATTAGTTAAAAAGTAATCAACATTAACACCTGTTCTATGAATAAATCTTAAATAATAAGCTTGAGAACCTTCAATTTCAGCTGCAGCAATAATTGTAGGATCAATAGGAACATTTTCGCTAATTGGAGTAACTACTGTTTCGAACGGGTTAAATGGCATTGTATCAATAATACTTTGTTTAAATCCTATTAAACCAGTATTATTTGTCGCCTGGTACCAAGCTAAAGAAACTGCTCCAGAGAAAATATTATTACTGATCATTTTAAGTACGTCGCCATCTATATGCTCAAAAGCGTCCCAAACCCTACCTGCTAATTCATTTACATTGCCGGTAGATTCTAAAGTCATTTTATTACAAATCTCTTTGAGTTGAGTTTTGTTTAATTTATTCAAGTCTTGGGGGAAAATTAAAGATTTAATTGTGTTCATTTAACACCCTCCAGAATTATATTCTGCGTTCGATGAAAGTATGTCTCATTATTTATAAATATAATAGTATATGTATTGAATACCCAGAAAATAACATAAAAGTGTTGATTGACATGGAAGTATGAATGAAATGGAACTTATATGCGTCGAAGTAAACAAGAATGAGCATAGGTCTTTGATCTTATGTGTTGTCTAAGATTATTTTTAAATATGACTATTACTGATTAGGGAGTAGTGAGCTTTTGGGTAGGTATCATCTTCAATTTTTTTTTGAAGAGTGAATAGAGCGGAGGAACTATTAAAATGAGAAGTGTCTTGATCAGGAGAGAAAAAATTTAAACTTCATATTCAGCCGAATTGCATCTATTGAAATGCCTCTAAACGCTTCATCTATTTTCTATAAAAATGCAGAAATTGATTAATAGAACTATTTAAATCATTTTGCTTTTGCAAGTGATTGAACTGTTATTTTCTACCTTTCAGGAGTATCTCCTATATTCTCTCTACTTTAATGATGGTATATTGTGGATATATTTGTAACTTCAAGAATAACTTTACGTCTAAGGAAATATGGAGGTGAAAATATTTGAGGAAGATAGTTACAATATTGAGTATATCCTTGATTGTGGTAATGAGCGGATGTAATCATAATTCGATACCAAAAATTTCTGAAGAGCAGGCAAAATCAATCGTGTTAAAAAGCCACGTAAAAAACATAGGTAAAATTGAAATTAAGTCAGTTAGTCATAAAGGGAACGAATATATTGTTAAATGGGAAAATAAAGAAAACTGCGAGAACGGAACGGACTATATTAATGACGAAAACGGCAAAATAATAAATGCTGAAACCTCAATATGTTAATTTCACTTGAAATAGACCTTTTAGTTTAGGTCCTTTTAAATGCTTTTATAAGCATTTACATAGTAGTTTAAAGAAAATATACTGTCTTATGCAGAGAGAGAGTATTGCGCATCATAAGAGCGACAGAGATCTGTAACAATACGTGTAACACTCTTCAATACTAATAGGGCAGGTGAGATGATACAGTTCAACGATCCTCATATTGATAAGAGTTCCTCTTCTGGTATAATTAACTGCTAGAGAGGATGAAAAGTATGAGCAAAAACATCGTTGTTATAACAGGGGCTGGCAGTGGATTAGGTGCAGCACTTGCTAAAAAATATTCGTCTTTAGGCAATCACATTTGTTTACTCGGCCGAACTAAATCAAAGCTTGAGAATACGGCTAAAACTTTAACTAATGGCTATTCTATTTATGAGGTTGACGTTACTTCAAAACAAATGGTCGCTCAAGTGATTCATTCTATCCAAGAGGACTTTGGATCAATTCAGTTATTCATAAATAATGCTGGTATTGGCTATTTTGATAAAGCTGAAAACTTGAATGAGGATTCAGTTCATCAAATGATTGATATTAACCTAAAAGGAACAATTTTTTGCACACAAGAAGTGCTAAAAGGTATGAAAGAACGTAATGAAGGAACGATCGTCAATATCGTTTCTACAGCTGGTCTAGAAGGAAAAGTAACGGAATCTGTTTATTGTGCTAGTAAATTTGGTGTGCGAGGATTTACAGAGAGTCTAGCACTAGAATTAAGCGAAACTTCTATTAATGTATGTGCTATATACATGGGTGGTATGAGCACAGAATTTTGGGACGGGATATTCCCTGAGGAAAAAACTAAGACATTAATGAATCCTAATGATATTGCGGATATTATTATGGAGAATATTAAACCAAGAAAAGCGTTAGCTGTAACTGAAGTTGTTATTAAAAATAAACGATAACGATAGGATATGACTAGGGACTTCAATTAATGTTGTGCCTGGTCATTTTTCATTTCATTTAATATTAAAATTACTAAGGTACAGTATTGTCATAAAACGTAATCCATATTTCGATGAAAATTGAAATATTTATCTTGGTGTGCCCGGCATGCACATGAACTATAGGGTGAAAGTCCCGAACCCCGAAGACAGAAGTAGAGGTTAGCCAAGA
>NZ_LITM01000006.1:555045-556918 GCF_001275675.1 Lysinibacillus sp. FJAT-14745
CATGAACTATAGGGTGAAAGTCCCGAACCCCGAAGACAGAAGTAGAGGTTAGCCAAGAGCAAGGGTGTCCGTGGTGACGCGGAATCTGAAGGAAGCTGGAGGCAAAACACCGGTCCGAGGAACACGAATCTCATAGAAGGCTAGGTATGATTGGATGAGTTTGCCAAACAAAACAAAGTCCTTTCTGTCGAAGGTCATATCAAGTAAATGAGGCGGATAGATGGTGTGAAAGTGCATGCGCTTACCCGGGGAGGTCTGATGGAAACGCAAAGTACACTTTGTAACCTACTTAGCGATAGGTAGCTGAACCATCAGAAGTCAGCAGAGGTCATAGTACCGTTCACTTCTAGAATGAATGGGAAGGACCGAACAATTTGGAGAGAATAGCCCTTGGCATGCAGTTTTCTATGATGAACACAGAAAATCCAAAAGGAGCGACTTAATGGAGGTAATGGTGAATCCCATGAGGGACATTGAGCGGGTGCAGTAGAAACTGTTATAAGAAGACAAGCTATTCACGGAGGAGTCGAACGAGATGTTAATGAATCAAATACTATCACGGGAGAATCTACTTCTCGCCCTCAAACGAGTGGAACGGAATAAAGGGAGCCATGGAGTAGACAAAATGCCCGTAAAATTCCTACGACAGCATGTAGTCGAAAACTGGCTAACGATTAAGAAGCAAATTCTTGAGGGAACCTACCAACCACAACCAGTTCGCAGAATCGAAATCCCGAAACCTGACGGCGGTGTGCGACTATTAGGAATCCCAACCGTGACAGACCGACTCATTCAACAGGCGATTGCCCAAGTGCTATCCAACCTATACGATCCGAACTTCTCGAATCATAGTTACGGATTTCGACCAAAACGAAGTGCTCACGATGCAATCCGAGAAGCCAAAGGATATATAAAAGAAGGATACCGCTGGGTAGTAGATATGGACTTAGAGAAATTCTTCGACAAAGTAAACCATGACCGTCTAATGAGTACATTAGCGAAGAAGATTTCTGATAAACCTCTGCTCAAGCTGATTCGTAGATACCTACAATCGGGTGTCATGATAAATGGTGTTGTCTATGACACAGAAGAAGGAACGCCTCAAGGTGGACCATTGAGTCCTCTTCTCTCAAACATTGTCCTAGATGAACTGGACAAAGAATTGGAGAAACGTGGACATAAATTCGTGCGCTACGCCGATGACTGCAACGTTTACGTGAAAACAAAACGTGCAGGTGAACGAGTGATGGCGAGTGTCAAAACCTTTATTGAAGAGACATTACGACTAAAAGTAAATGAGAAGAAATCCGCAGTAGCCCGCCCTTGGCAACGCAAATTTCTAGGATTTAGCTTCACTTCTCGCAAAGAGCCACAAGTTCGAATTGCAAAAGAGAGTATAAACCGAATGAAGACTAAAATACGAGAGATAACAGCGAGAAAGAAGCCATATCCAATGGAATATCGCATTCAACATTTGAATCAATATTTAGTTGGATGGTGTGGTTATTTTGCATTAGCGGATACAAAATTCATTTTCGAATCACTTGATGGATGGATTCGGAGAAGACTTCGAATGTGTTTATGGAAGGATTGGAAGAATCCTCGTACGAAAGTGCGCAACCTCATTCGCTTAGGAGTTCCAGACTGGAAGGCTTACGAATGGGGCAATACTCGCAAGAGGTACTGGCGTATTTCGAAAAGTCCAATATTACACAGAACCCTTGGTAACTCTTATTGGAGTAACCAAGGGCTCAAAAGTCTGCAAGCTCGTTATGAAATCTTGCGTTATTCATCTTAATTGAACCGCCGTATACGGATCCGTACGTACGGTGGTTGGAGAGGTCGGGAGTTAGTCACTCCCTCCTACTCGATT
>NZ_LITM01000006.1:556934-577193 GCF_001275675.1 Lysinibacillus sp. FJAT-14745
ATTGAACCGCCGTATACGGATCCGTACGTACGGTGGTTGGAGAGGTCGGGAGTTAGTCACTCCCTCCTACTCGATTACTATGAAAATTGAAAGTACAGATGGGAGGAGATAAAATGACTCAAATCGCTGATACAGAAATGATTCATCCAAAAATTCTATACTACGGAACACCTGTGATCTTATTAACTACACTAAATGAAGACGGCACAGTAAATATAAGCCCTCTTTCATCATCATGGGTGTTAGGGGATTGTATTATTTTAGGAATTGGACTTGGGGGAAAAGCTATTGAAAATTTAGAACGACAACCTGAATGTGTCATTAATGTCCCGGATCCTTCATTATGGGGGAATGTAGAAAAATTAGCTCCTTTTACAGGGAAAAACCCCGTTCCTGAATATAAGAGAGCAAATGGATTTTCATTTGAAAAAGAAAAATATGAAATTAGTAATTTAACGCCAACCGAGTCTACATCAGTAAAGCCTACAAGAATTGCAGAGTGTCCAATTCAACTTGAGGCAAGAGTAAAACATATTCGGATCCCTGATCATGCTCCCTTTTTTGCCATTGTTGAGACACAAGTAATACATGTACATGCTCATAAGGAAATTATTGTTGAAGAAAATTATATTGATCCAAATAAATGGAGTCCACTTATTTATAATTTCCGCCATTATTTTGGGCTTGGACAACAGCTGGGGAAAGCTTTTAGGGCAGAAATATAAATCATAATAGTCATAAAAAAGGGTCGGCTCTCATTTTTTAATGGGTACCTGTTCTTTTTGCGTTTATTCAAGATTTCCTAAAAGCACGGTACGTTACAAAACTGTAATATTGTGATATTTTTAGTCATCTAAAACGATGGTTGTGGTATTAATTCCTTGTTATAGTTAAATTAAGGGATATATTAACCTTGTACCCAGCTTAAAGGAGAAATGAAAGTGAAACCATCATTAAAAATCTATACGTTTATATTAGCTATGATTGTAACCTTATATAGTTTAACGCCAACAATCGTTAATGCAGATTCAAATGAAAAAATCCAAAAGATTGATCAATTTGTTAAAGAGCAAAAAGAGATTAGTAAAATTCCAGGAATATCGTTAGTAATTGTTGAGAAGGGGAAAACGGTTTATGAAAAAGGCTTTGGATATGCCGATGTTCAGTCAAAAACACCAGTCACCTCTAATACATTATTTGAACTAGGATCTACATCGAAAGCATTCACAGGACTAGCCATTCTACAATTGGAGAGGGTAGGCTTACTAAAACGTTCTGATGATGTCCAAAAGTATATCCCCTGGTTAAAGTTAAAATATAATGGGAAGCCTCAGTCAATTACTATTAATCAGTTACTGTATCATACAAGTGGAATAGCTACTAACACAATATCTAATATTCCAAAAAGTAACGAACCGAATGCACTTGAGTTGACGGTGAAAAAATTGCTTGATCAGCCATTAGATAGACAACCAGGTAGCTCATTTGAATACGCAACAATCAATTATGATGTTTTGGGACTCGTTATTGAAAAGGTTTCAAAACAACCCTTTGATACGTATATCAAACAGCAAATATTAAAGCCAATCTCTATGAATGATACATTTGTTGGCATTCATCAAGTTAAATCTAATGGGATGGCCACGGGATATAAAATAGGACTGATGAGAGAGCAGGAATTTACACCACCGATCTACCGTGGAAATGTACCTGCAGGTTATGTAATAAGTAACGCAAGCGATATAGCAAAATGGTTAAAGCTACAGTTAGGAAATAGTCAAATTGATTCGATTGATTATAAAATTATTCAAGAATCGCATATCCCAGATCAATCTGTAGAGCCTTTCGATAAGGACACATACTATGCAAGTGGATGGGGAGTTATGGGAAAAGAAGAACAATATATATCCCATGCTGGTGAAAATCCAACATTCTCATCTTTTTTCATCATGCAGCCCGATGAACAATTAGGAGTAGCCGTATTATCCAATATGAACTCGAGCTATACAACTGAGATAGGTCAAGGTGTGATAGATTTGTGGGAAGGGAAAACGGTAAATACTATTCATTCTGACATCTTTCAGAATTTGGATAAAATTATTTCACTTATATGTGTTATTGTTGTAGGCTTGGGGATGTTTTTAAGTATTCTATTGCTAACAACTTTGAGGGAAATTGTTAAAAAACAACGAATTAGAGTATCTTTAAATAAAAAAAGGAGTTTTTTATTAATCTTTCATTCTTTAAGTGTTGCACTAATTTTTGCACTTATCATTGTGTTCCCGAAACTATTACCAGAGGGATCAAATTGGGAGTTTATTAAAGTGTGGGGTCCAACCTCAATCACTGTGCTATTTTATAGTGTTATAGTTTCAGCTGTGATTTATTGTTTATTGGGAATAGTGAAGATATTCACCAAAAAGGAAAAAGATATAAAAATGTAGAGATTTGATTGTTTTATGAAAAAATATGGTAATATAAAAATATCTTTAGGTGAAAGGGGAGAATCCAAATGAAAAAAAGATCATTACGTTTTTTAAGTATGGGTATTGGGTTCTCAACTGCTGTTTTTTTCTAAAATTAAGTTTATAGGGACGAGTCTGCCCTTTTTTAGAAAAATAAACAAAAACCTAGAGGAGATTAACCATGAATAATAAAATAACACGTAAAAATCCAATCCAAGTACCTAGTCCTGTTGGCAATTACAGCCATCTTACAATAATTCCTAAGGATGCAACAATATACGCATTATCTGGACAAATTGGAGTTGGAGTAAACGGTAAATTGCCATCATCACTAACAGAGCAGGTTAAGAATACATTAAAAAATATTCAATTAATATTGGAGACAGAGGGACTTAACGCAGACAATGTGGTGAAGGCCAATATTTGGGCAACGGAGGAAATAGATTGGGATGACTTCGATCAACAATGGGGATCGATGTTTGGAAATCCATATCCTTCTATGACGATAGCCTATATTACTGCTTTAGGACTCCCTGATATTAAATTAGAAATAGATATTTGGGCTGCTAAATAAGCAGAGTACCGACAAAATCTTTAATGATTTTGTCGGTTTTTTAACGCAAATTATCGATGCCTTTGAAAAGAAAAAAGGTCACTTTCCTAAGAAAAGTGACCAAAAAATAAAGATTTAATGATGGGGGTGTGTTTCTTGCCCAAGATGTGAGCAAGTTGGAAGCGAATTAGGTACATTACTATATTATGAAGAATAAAAGCTATCTGTTAGGTGTTCGCCCTTTACCAAATTATACAGTTTCTACTTAGTGGCGTTCCTTAGAGTTTGTGGAAGTTTTTAATAATGAAGGTACTGTCCAATAAGTACCCATGCGCCACAACCATTCTAATGGTCCAAATTTAAAGAATGTAAGCCAAATCTTGCTAAATAGTAATTGGAAGATGTAAATGCCAATGCAAATCCAAAGAGATTGGATAAAACGAATGTTGCCAGTAAGGTGAAAGGCATTGCCAATTAGTAAGATTAGCGCTGTTTGTCCTAAATAATTTGTTAATGCCATTCGGCCATAGTTTTTTAACGGTGAAAGCAAAACCTGGCATACAGGGTGTTGCAGTAAAAGTATTAATGATCCTACATAAAATGCTGATACAAATGGGCTAAATTGAAGCCCGATTAATGAAAATTTTTCAATGTTTGTCAGATGTTCAGTAAATTCATCTGTTGTCATATTGTCAACGTTCACCATTGCCATTGCCTCTGGGACATAATGCCATTGATACAGCAAGCCCCCTATGCTGATAAAGCACATTATAACTGTAAAGAAACATATGTTTTTACGATTGTCGTTGATCTTTTCAAAAACTCGATATTGCCCAGCAGCTAATCCTAGTAAAATAAGTGGAAACGGCATAGCAATTTTGATGCCATAATAAGCTGTTACGGCTAATAGGATAAGCCCTATAGTTACGTTTATTTCTTTTCGAACTTTGTAAAATGGCAACGCTATTAAACCAAAAATTGCATAGACGGTTAATGCTTCTCCAGGTTGGAAATAAAAATGTACAAGTCCGATTAACAATAAAATAATAATTCTTCGAATAAATAAAAAATAAGCGTTATTATTTTTAGCCATTGCTCGGGAAATAAAGATATAAAATCCTACACCGAATAAAAATGAAAAAATCGAGAAAAACTTTCCTTCCACAAAAAGTATTAAAAATCTATTGTATGCAATATCTATAGATGTTTCTGGTGGATTAATCCACATTAAGGCTGGAATATTTACTAAAATAATTCCTAATAAAGCAAATCCCCTTAAATAATCTAATGTATCAATTCGTTTGTTTAATTCAATTGGTTGCATGTTATCTCCTCCTCACTTACAAAGTATAAGGATATTATCCATAAAGTAGTAACGATGAATGTTACACCTATCTTACAAAATCGTCATATAACATTAATCATTTTCTTGATACAGAGATAGGATGTCTTTTGCCTGCTGTCGTAAAATATTGATTAATTCTTTAGGTTCTACAATTTGAGCATGCACACCAAGTCGATAAAAGAGGGGGCTAATAAAATTAAGCTCACCTTTGTCTATAATGGAGTCAATATTACCCGTGCCATCTTCTTTTATGACGACTAAGTCTTCAAGGTTTGGATCGCTTTTGCATTGTCGCACGCCTTCACTTGATAATAGTACATGTAAACGGATAGGTTGTTTATGTTCATATGTGCTACTAAACCATTCTTTCAAATTTACAAATATTTCTTTGTTTTCTTCACTTTCTATAATGGAAAGTATGCGGTCTACACGAAACAGTAAAATTTTTTGTTTTGTGAAATCAAAGGCGGGCATATACCACAACCCATCATGAGCATACACACCGATTGGATGAATATGTTTCGTAGTTGTCCCTGATTTTGATTCATAGTGAATATGTAGATTTTTGTTTTCAATGGCTACCTCTAAAACGGCTTTCAATAAAGGGGTTTCAATCGCCCGTTTTGGATTCCAAAACGCGATGTAGGATTGAAGTTGATCCACTTTCCGCTTCGCCTCTTCTTGTAGAGAGCTATAAAGCTTATGGGAAGCGGATTTAATTTCCGTATTAAAAGGTAAATCACGGTAATAAAGAAGTGACTGGAAAGCAAAGAAAATCGAAACAGCTTCATCTTCTGTAAATAAAATAGGGGGAAGAAGTCTGCTCGTTAGGACTCTATAGCCACCGTTTCGTCCTTGTTCTGCGTAAATAGGCAAGCCCATATCGCTTAAATCTAAAATGTATCGATGAACCGTGCGAATTGATATATTGAATTCATCTGAAATTTCCTGTGCCGTAAATTTCTTTTTTGCACTCACAAACAGAAGGATATCTAATAGACGTTTTGCTTTTGACATTTTCTCACCTTTTTTCATTTAATCATGCCAGTAGTTGTCATGTTTTTTGTTTAGTATAGATCTTGTTCAGAAGTTTTACAAAGAGAATAGGAGATGATGGTATGTCACGAGAAATTATTTTATTTATTGCAACTAGTTTGGATGGATTTATTGCGAAAGAGAATGATGATTTACAATGGCTAGAAGAAACAGAGGGGGAAGGGGATGCTGGCTATTCAGACATGTATCAATCCATTGATACCATTATTATGGGTAAAAGAACGTATGATTGGGTTGTAGACCATATTGAGCCTTTTCCATATCCCGATAAGAAATGTTATGTATTCACAACGTCACTAAGTGGACAAAACGAACATGTTGAGTTTGTAAATGAAGATATTGTAGCATTTACGAAAAAATTAAGGGAACAGGAAGGCTCTAAAATTTGGATGGTTGGTGGAGCGGGAATTCTCGATCCCTTTATAAAGGAACAGTTGATCGATGAAATAATTATTACAGTTACACCGCACCTATTAGGTTCTGGCATTCCATTGTTTAAGGATAATAATCCATTTCAAGACCTGGAGTTAGTAGATACACAACGCTTTGGGCAAATGGTGCAAATGCATTATAAGGTGAAGAAAGAGGCTGGATGATCAGCCTCTTTTTCCGTTATTAGTAAAGCGAATGATAGATTTCCCCCATGATTCCTTTCATTTGATGCATACCTGTATCAGTATTTGTCATCATCACAATTCCTTGCTGGAGGTAAGGGTAGGCGACTAGCATACATTGAAACCCAACACCCCAGCCAAGAGAGGAAAACTCAAGGTTGTCGTCCGTGCCATCTAGAAATACGCCGAGACCTGTCCATTCTTTACAACCTTGTGGGTGGAATAGTTCTTTTACTTGTTTTGACGTAATACCAACTTTACTTTGTCCTTTGTCAGCATTCATAATATCCAGTAATAATTTTGCTAAATCGCTAGGGGTAGTCCATATACCACATGCCGCAATATAAGGATAAATAGAATATTTCCCTGGAATTAACGCTCCATATTGATCATGGCCACATGCAAAATTATCTAAATTTGATGTTGCAAGAGAGGTAGAAAATGTACTGTTCGTCATACGCAGTGGCTTAAAAATAAAATCGTCCATGACATGAGAAAAAGGTTTTTGCGTTATATCTTCTATCAATAATTGAACAAGACAAAAGCCTGCATCAGAATAGTGAAATTCACTTTCAGGTTCAACAGTCACGTCAATCGTAGTAGGGCAATAAGGCGTTGTAGCATTCAATATTTCTACCATGGACGGTATTTCGTTGAAAGATTCTAGTTCCATAAAACTGCCTTCAGGGTCCACAATACCAGATTGATGGCAGAGTAAGTTGCGTAATGTAACTTTTTTATGCTTTGTCAATGGACTGTCAGGAACCTTCCATGACACTAGTTTTTTATTAACATCTTCATCTAAATCTACAATTCCTTGTTCCATTAATTTCATCACTAAAATGCTTGTTAGAAACTTACTGATCGAGCAAGCGTTGAAAATGGAGTGCTCATCAATGTTTTTATCGGTACCTGCCTCCAGAACACCAAATTGATCCGTGCTACTGATTTTTCCCTTATCGATAGCTACAAGACTTAAACCTGTTATATGGTAATGCTCCATGCGTTCACGAATGTTTATCATCAATTTAGCTCCTAATTTTTTCTTTATTATAACAGAAAAAAGGAACTGATGTTTGTGAAGTGGTATTTGTTTTTTGGTTTTTTCTAAAAGATTGTTGCTTCTAGTTTGCTATAGCCATTTAGTGCAATAAGAAAAGCTGCCAAAATGACAGCTTGTTTCTGTAACTTTTGCACCCTTTAGCGGAATAGGAATTAAACTATTTAATTGTAACAATAAAAGTTTATTTCATTAACTTAAGTATATTTTTTGAGTTTTTAATCATACCTAGTAATCCAAGTTCTTTTTGTGCGTCTTTTGATAATTTTTTCTCTGCGATTTTTTTGATTTTTTCTTCTGCATTTGAAAAATTACCAGAATTATATATTGGTTGCGGATCATATTCAATAGTAAGCTGAATTGCTTTGGTTTGATCTTCACCCACTAGTTTATTAGATAAATGTAAAGCCATATCAATACCAGCAGATACCCCTGATGCAGTGATATATTTCCCTTGTTCTATTACTCTTTCTCTTGTTGCAATTGCTCCAAAATTAGTAAGCAAATTGATAACTCTCCAATGCGATGTAGCTTTTAATCCATTGAGTAAACCTGCTGAAGCCAATAATAAAGAACCTGTACATACAGAAGTTGTCCATTTAGTCGTTTTATCTACTTCCCTTATCCAATCCAAAACGTTACCATTTTTCATTTCCTGCATAAACCCTATAGTTGAACCTGGTATTATTAAAATATCTGCATCTTTTATATCATCGATACTATGTTTGACATTAATGTTTATAAAACCTGAATCAGCTTTTATTTCTCCTGTTTTCTCTGCGACAAATAATACCTCAGTATCGTCCATATTCTTTAAAACTTCATAAGGCCCAATCGCATCCAGCATTGTTACTCCATCATATAAAAAGATGATTACCTTCATACTTACTTTATACCGCCTTTCCTACAAACTAACTCACAAATAACCAATATCCTAGTTAACATCTTTTCGAAAGCAGCCTTATTTTTTCAATTGTGCATGTACAATCATAGATATACTATCTTTTGTAAAGTCATTTTTGTTCCATGATCCATACAGGTGTAACAAGTCGAACCCATTTTGTTCTAATAGCCTCTTCAATTCCATTGGATATGTATAGCGGAGTCGAATTGAATCTTCGAAAGTTGAATGTTCTAACTTATTGATAGAACGACAAGTTAAGATTTGTGTGATAGGGTCATATTCTTCATGATGTTGAATGGTTAGTTTTTCACCTTTGCTAGTAACCAAGCTTTCCTCGTATTCATCTACAATAGATAGCTCGCTTAGAATAGGGTTTCGCGTATCGAATACAAATTCTCCTCCAGGATGTAGGTGTTGTTTAACGGATTGGAATAAAGCATTTTGACTTGCATTACTTAAAAAATGTTGAAATGAATTACCTGTCATATAAATAAAATTTGATGTGATTGGTAAATTAAGTTGTGTGCAGTCTTGCACAGTGAAATGTACATCAATATTCTCATTTTTTGCATTTTCAATGGCTTGCTGAATCATTCCTTCATGAATATCAATTGCATATACTTCATGTCCCTGTTTGGCAAGGGGAATAGCTAATCGACCTGTCCCACAAGCTAATTCAATTATCGTATTGCTATTCTTACTAAGAAGATTTTCAATAAAATGTAGATCCACGTTGTAATTTTCATGAAGCTTATCATATTCAATAGGGTCTTTATATTTCTCTAAATTTCCACTAAATTCATTTTGATACATATACAATTTAGCTCCTTCAACTTTATTTTTATTTTAGGGATATTGTACAATAAATTCAATATTCGCACAAATTAGATTCGCACCATTGCGGGGTTGATTTCCGTTCCGGATCACTTTGACCGATAATTTGCGTATATTTCAAGTGTTTAACTCGACATGAAGAAAGACGATTTTTCATACTTTAGGGGAATAAATATAGCAATTCAATGGACTAAAATCACCTAATGAAGGAGCATTAGACGGTTTAATAGAGTTAAATAGATTATATTTTCGAAAAAAAGCGTATGTTACAGATTTTGAACATACGCTTTTTCGTTAACTTGTTTTTTGTTTTTTTTTCGCAAGTAAATTATTATGGGAGTGGGAAAATGAAGCAAAGAAGTGAAGTAATCCAGGCAATACAATTACCATACCAACAATCGCATATATTTGACGCGTACTTAAATCTAAAAATGATGAGGAAGCAAACAATATCCCTAAAGGCATGGTAACTCGAAGGAATAGTAATCGAACTGCACTTAGTTGGGTTAAACGATTTCTAGGAGCCTCACGCTGAAAAATTGCTGCACTTTGGGCATTGAATAAAGGAAATACCAATCCGCCAAACAATTCACACATCCATGCAATTGGAATTGAATTTACAAAAAACAAGAGTACGAATGAAAGGCCACCTCCGATTAAACCGAGATACATCGTTTGATAGGTTTTCGGTAATTTTGTAAGTAGTACCGTACCTACGGCATAACCGACTGGAAAAGCCCCGGAAAAGATTGCATATTCCCACGAGTGACCATTAAGGTCTCCACGTATGAAAGGAATACTTAAAACCATCGTTGCTCCAACCGCAAATTGTACCGTAGAAGAAAGAATGGTGAGTCGCAAAAGCTGCGGATATTTAAAGAATGTTCGATAGCCTTCCTTCATTTCTGCCCACCAAAATTTCTTTGACCAAGTTGCCACTTTCTTTGTACTTGATTGAGGGATACGTGAAAGTGCGAGAAAGCTAGCAAGGAACATAATAGATGAAAATCCATATATGTAATGTATAGGGCTGACTATTAGAAATAATGAAGTTGCACCAGGAGCGATAAAACTCATAAGTCGAATAGTTCCATCTAGTAATGCATTTGCTTCAATAAGTTCATTCTCTTTACAAAGGTCAGGTAAAAGTGAAAAAGATAGACTTGCGTAAATCGGTTGCATCAAACCTAATAAACACTGTAAAACGACTAAGCCTAAAATAGTTCCCACGTCTGAACCAATTAAATAACCAACTAGTGGTAGAATGTAGGCTCCAGCACGAATCAGCTGTATGTTTCGAAGCATTTTTTCCTTCACAACATGGTTTAGGAACGGTGCACTAATACCTTGCAAAATTAAAGAAGGGATAAAATAAACTAGCCAGAGTACACCCATCCATTCCTTTGATCCTGTCACTTCATACAGTAACAATCCATTAATGATTCCCCCAGCGGCTCCACCAAATTCTGATATGACTTCACCTATCCAAAGTGCTTTAAATGACTTAGAGAACTTCTTCATATGTGAACTCCAAGGTACTGAGTGAGCCGTCCAGAAAAAGTGTTAATCTGCGTTAGATTTGCCGAATAGATCCCTTTATCAACACGAATAAACTTTGCTGCTTTTAATATAGAAAGTTGGTGATGTAGAGTTGTTTTAGACGTATTAAACTGCACGCTCATCTCTTGTAGTGATAAAGGTCCCTTTAGAAGCTGATAAAGCAATTTCAATCGAAGTTCATCCCCCAACGCCTTGTGACCACGGATTAATTCATTCGATGGAACACCTGGCTCCAACAAATATTCCTCCTTCAAAGGATAAAAGAAAAGTTTAGTATCAGGTGTGCGTTTTTCTAAAATCCACGGACGATATGATACATGTGGAATTAATTTGACATTCCAGATAGAAGGTTCAGGAAGATACTTGATTCCACCTGTAATTCGTTCTATTTCCTCAGTAGGCTTTGTAATATCCAATAATCTGTATTGCCTCTGCTCGAAAGCAAGTGCCTGCATCCACTTTTCCCATTCATCTTTTTGGCTTACCCACTTGTACCACTCATATAATGTATTGTTGAATAGATCGCAAATTTCTTGTTGTGAATAGTAACTAAGATTACGCACATAACCACCTAAATAGTCGTGGTTTTCAAAAAATGTAGCATACTTCTCAAACAATTCACCTCGATGATGTTCAGTGGCTGTCGCTTTTCTTATGGGCTCTGTATGCCGATCTTTGTACGGCAAAAGTATGTCATAAAAACAATCGATTGGGATTTTTGAAAGTTGATTCGAAAAATCTTGAACAGACGATGCGGATAGTTTGTCTTGAAGCATAATCAGCCCATACCATAAATTGGTCTCCTCGATCACCTTCAAATGCTTTAATAATGATGAAGGCATTGAATCTTGCTCTGATGTCCACTGTTCATCTAAATCGAATGTATGTCGAAGTTGTGCATGTGTGTATCCTGCAATACCAAGAATCACTTCCCAAACAGGTGAAGATTCTACTTGTAAGGAAATGGTTTCAATTGACTGTGGGGAATAAAGATGTTTCATAAAAAAGCCTCCTCATTATGTATTTCTTTTATTCTTTTATTCTAAATTAATCGAATATTAAATTCAATTAATTTAGAATAAAAATAACTTTTCTTGTAACAAAGTTTGTATCTATATTCGATTCTTGGAAGGGAATACCATCTGAATGAACCTAAAGTGACATGTGAAGTTGATTTCCGTTCCGGCTGGCGCCTTCGTTCCTCTGCATGCTCGCTTCAGGGTCTCATCTGTGACGCTGATCTCCAAGGTGTCGTCCAGCCTCCACTCCAATCAACTAATAATGGTTCTTTTAACAAACGTTCTTTAAAATTTGGGTTATGACACGTAATATTAAATCTATAAAGATGAATAGGAGGGTTCATTTGAGCAATAAATTTCCTCAAAAAATACATATCATTGGCTCTGTTGGGAGTGGGAAAACAACGTTAGCGAAAGAATTATCCGCGACATTAAATATTCCTTATTATGAATTAGATAATGTTGTTTGGAAAAGACAAAATTCTGGTGATAGTAGAAGAACCGATCCACAAAAAGTTGATTATTTAAATAATATTATTTTTACGAATGCGTGGATTATTGAGGGCGTTCATAATGAGGACTGGGTAGCAGAAAGCTTGTCGAATGCCGAGTTAATTATTTTCTTAGATACAAATTATTTCATCAGAATCTATCGAATAATAAAGAGATTTACTTTACAAAAACTCGGGTTGGAAAAGTCCAATTACACACCAACTTTTGCGATATTCATTAAAATGTTTAAATGGAACCGGCATTTTGAGGAGATCAGCAAACCTAATTTTTATCAGAAATATGGAATGTATAGTGACAAGCTATTAGTTATAACAAATAAAAGAGAATTATTTTAAAAAGCGTATCCAAAACCAGTGGATACGCTTCTTACGTGTATTTATTAAGCATTTTTCTTCGTTTTCGTTGCTCGTTTTCTCGTTGTTGGCTTTTTCGTTTTTTCTAAGGAAGCTTGAAGTGCTGTCATTAAGTCCGTAACATTATCAGGTACTGGTCGTTTATCGCTAGTCGAGATTGTATTTGTAGCTTTTTTCTCCTCTATAAGCTCCATTAAAGCATTGCGATAGTCGTCTGTATATTTTTCAGGATTGAATTCTGTTGTTAATTGATCGACTAGCATAAGGGCGGTTTCTAGCTCTTTTGGAACAATGTTTTGTTCACTTGGAATACTTGGAACATCAGCTACACTCCTTACTTCATCAGGGTAATGAATCGTTTCCATTACTAATGCATTTTGATAAACACGGACAATTGCTAATTGCTCTTTTGAACGAATAATAATTTTGGCCACACCTATTTTTCCTGATTGTTCTAATGTTTGACGTAATAGGGCATAAGCCTTTCCGCCAGTCGAATCAGGGGATAAAAAATAAGTGCGTTCAAAATAAATAGGATCGATTTCAGTTAATTTCACAAAATCAATGATTTCAACGGCCTTATCTTCATTTTCCTTCCGCAAGTTCTCTAATTCATCTTGATCTAATACGACAAACTTATTTTTGGCATATTCATAAGCCTTGACAATATCCTCATCTTTAACTTCTTGATTACAGCCTTCACAAACCTTTTTATAGCTAATAGGTGTATGACATTCTTTATGGAGCTGTCGCAGTTTAATGTCTTTATTTTCAGTTGCAGCATGTAGTTTCACTGGTATATTAACAAGTCCAAATGAGATACTGCCTTTCCAAACTGTATGCATTTGTATCACCTCGTTTTTCTTACTATGATATATTTTGCTTATTTTTATGTATCTTAAAGTGAAATCGTCAAAAACTGTAGGTAAAAAGCAAAGTAGGTATTCATATGAAACCAATGCTATTAACGGAAGTGCTCGATACGCCTATTGGTGAGGAATGGATGTACGAAACAAAATATGATGGATTTAGATGTATGTTAGTTTGGGACGAACAGCCGATGTTAATAAGCAGGAATGGCAACAACTTAAATCACTTGTTTCCAGAGATACTCGATTTTTGTAAAAGTATATTTAATAAAGTTAAAAAGTTTTTACCATTAACATTTGATGGTGAATTAGTTTATTTAACAAATAACTTTAAAAGCGATTTTTCGATTGTCCAAAAAAGAGGGCGCATGCAAAACAAAGAAGTGATTGCTACTCATGCAAAAGACTTTCCTTGTCATTATATTGCGTTTGATTTGCTGAGCTATAAAGGGGAGTCGCTGACAAAAAAATATTTAAAAACACGCAAACAGCAACTTTCTAAGCTTTTTACGACTTTAAAAATTTCTGTGACTGTCGATTATGAGGATCCATGTCCTTTGCAAGTGATTAGCAGTGAGGAGCATAGTGAGCCTCTTTGGCAGGCTATTAAGGTTTACAATGGAGAGGGAATGGTTGCCAAGAAGAAAACAAGTAAATGGATGGGAGATACACGCTCGACACATTGGTTAAAAATAAAGAATTGGAGATATGTAACGGTCATAGTGACGAAATATGATCATGGAAATGGTTATTTTCATGGCAGTATTTATCAACAGGGGGAGCTAGTAGAAGTAGTTATTTTTAAACATGGAATGTCAGAGGAAGAGCGGAAAACACTCATTGCTTTTTTTCAAGCGAATGGACAGCGGAATAATGAAACATGGGAGCTGGAGCCATCCATTTGTCTTGATATCGCCTGTATTGATTTCGATGGAAGCAAATGTCGAGAACCGCGTTTCCATGCATTTCGACTGGAGATGTTGCCAGAGGATTGTCATTGGCAGCACATACAGCGTCAACTTTTTCCTATTCCAGATACTGTTCAGATTACGCATCCTGACAAGCCTGTTTGGCCTGAAATCGGTATTACGAAGGATGGTTATTTGCACTATTTGCAAATGATTTCTCCGTATTTGCTACCTTTTTTGCGAAATCGACCACTTACGTTAATTCGATTTCCACATGGGGTGCCAGGGGAAAGCTTTTATCAAAAAAGTAGTCCAGAAAAAATACCTGAATTTGTTTCTACTGGATGGATGGACGATATTCATTATCTAGTATGTAACAATCTTGAAGCATTATTGTGGCTAGGTAATCAGCTTGCACTAGAGCTTCATATACCATTCCAAACGTTGCAAACAGAGTGTCCGACTGAGATTGTCTTCGATCTAGATCCTCCTTCCGTTGAGCAATTTTCACTTGCTGTTACTGGAGCACTGGATTTAAAGGAAATGTTCGATTATTTTAAGTTGCAATCTTTTGTTAAAACGTCAGGAGGTAAAGGATTACAGCTATATATACCGTTACCTGAAAATGCATTTTCCTACGAAGAGGTGCGAGTATTTACTGAATTTATCAGTCGTTTTTTATGTGAGCAAAAACCGGAATTGTATACGATCGAGCGCTTAAAGAAGAATAGACATCAAAAATTATATTTAGATTATGTGCAGCATGCTGAAGGCAAGACGATTATTGCTCCATATTCAACTCGTGGCAATGAAAAGGGCTTAGTGGCAACGCCATTACATTGGGAAGAGGTTAATGAGCATTTAACTCCAGACCTCTTTACTATTCCCGCTGTACTGGAGCGAGTGAAGAAAGTGAGCAACCCATTTAAAAATTTCCGTCAAGTAGGGGAGAGTCAGAATTTCCAATCAGCGTTAGAGCGATTAAAAGAGCAATGATGTGCTAACTAAGTATGAACAGGCAGATAGGAGCAAAACTTCGATAAAAGCAAAAAGCATCGGCTTATTGTCGATGCTTACAAACTTATTATTCCTTTTTGTAATCTATGTCTCTGAATAGTTTTTAGTTTTGTTTGATAAATCAAAAAATAATGTTAAATTACTTATAAGGTTGACTTAGTCTACTTATTATTTCTGTTCGTTAAATTGGTGATTATTTAGCGAAAATTAATAAGAAAGGTGGGATAACTCTTATGGTTTATCATGCAAAAACAGATATTATTTTAGCAATAACTATTTTTTTATTGGTTTGGATATTTGGGGCTATATCACTGCTTCTGTTCATCATATCTTTATCAACTGTTATTATTATGTCTACGTTCTTTATTGTTTCAGTAGTTTTTGTATGGTGGTACGCAAATTCTATCAAGTTTGTTTTCTGTGAAAATTATCTTTTAATTAAAGGTGGACCATTCAAAAGTAAGATTCCGTATCAAAGTATAACAAGGGTTTCTCCAACGACAGATAAGTATACTGGTTATCTAATTTCATCATCTGATAAGGGACTGGAAATATTTTACAAAACAGCAGCTCACGGTAGTATAAAAATTTTACCGGAAGATAAAATGAACTTTATTATAGAGTTAAAAAAACGATGTCCTAATGCACATATTTCGCAGAATCAACAATTTGAGTAATTGGTTAAATTTGTTTATCAGTAATTCTTTGGGGAGCCTATAAAACCTATGCAAATGAAAAATGAAAATCGAATTTTATGATATTGGTTCAGTAAATGATGAAAAGTTAGAATTTTCTGTGATAAACGCTTGTTACCAGGGACAATGGGTTTATGTTAGACCAATCTTGGGAGATACCTGGTGGTCACAGAGAAACAGGTGAGAAGATTCATGAAACTGCAAAAAGAGAGTTGTTTAAAGAAACTGGATATTAAGGCTGTTTTCTAAAAGCTTGTTGTATTAAAACATAAAGACAGGTTAAATCTACAAATAGAGAATGAACTCTATCTTTTTGTTTTGATATTTCGCAAACCGAATTTTTAATGAAAGTACTCAGTTAGTTTAAATATGACCTTCTCATAAATTCTTGGATATTCGTAATAAGTAGTGGATAACCTTATTTATTGTTTGTGAATTTATTTAAAGCTGTACTTTTATTTTTTTATATCTATTTCACAGGCAATTCACTATACAAACATAGCTATCACATCATAATAATAGTAAGGTAAAGCTAATTTAGCCTTACACCTCCTATTCTTTTTACTAAGGGTCACTCCATCCCAAGTGGCCCTTTTTTTATGGTTTTATCTCACAAAAATATATTTTTTAATGCCTATAGCTCAATGGTTTAACAACCATACTCCTTCTCCGCAGCCAACATATTATATATTGTAGAAAGGAGGTGTGCTTTATGGGATACTATGGTGGAAATGTTGGTGGCATTAATAACTGCGGCTATTACGGCGGCGGTAATGGTTCTACATTTGCCTTAATTGTTGTTCTATTTATTCTTCTAATTATTGTCGGCGCTACATTCATGACTGGATATTAACATTTCCGATTTAAGGGTCGCCCCCAGCCTGGTGACCCTTTTATAGTTACTTTCCTCTTGGTCAGTATTAATATAATCCTTTAAGTATAGGGTGATTCAGGATACCTTTCAAATAATACTTTGTATAAGCTGTTCCTAAACCAGCATACGTATCTTTTACCCATTCTTCTTTCGCTTCTTTATATTTGAACTCTCTGCCATTTAGCAAGCGCTATTAAATGTTCCTTTAATCGTTCCTTTTCTGTCTTTTCTTCAAAAGCGGAAACCTCCTATTTCGCATTTTTATCGTTTATCCCTCAAAATACGTGATATGATTATATATTTTGCAAAAGAAAATATTAATAAGATTAATGCCACCCCTCATTTTTACTACTATACATATTATAGATTATAGAAAGGAGGGATATTTTATGGAATACTGCGGAGAATTTCGCGAAGAACGTCGCGAACGAAACCCATTCGCTTTTATCGTTGTACTGTTCATTCTTCTAATTATTGTCGGTGCTAGTTTCATGAATAGATCGTATTAACAAAAACATCTGTTGATAGCTATGATGGTCAATAAATAATAATAGTATGCACCTCCCTTCTGATTTTTGGGTTTAGGGTCACTTTCCACCGAGTGGCCCTTTTTATAGTTTCTTTCCTCATATACATATTTAGTTCACACCTCACTTACTGCACAATTTCCTTCAGATTTTCATTCATCTTTTGCTGCTGCAAATTTTTTATAGTAGGTAGCTGTATCCGTGCATAACAAAGAAGAATGAGCTATATAATCCCCGATAATCATCAATTTCTTCTGCTTTCACACGACATCTACCCGCCATCCTCGCAATAATATTGTTATTTCGATCTTGGGCTACAAATATAGCAATTTTCAGGAGTCTTTTTAAATTATATATTAGATTTGATGTGAGGTTTTTAATCGAGCTTAAGAATAAAGCTCCACTTAGTTTTATTGATTTGACAATTCTCTTAGTCGTTTTATATTTTGTTGGTAAATCTCTGGTGAACGCCAACCTTTAAAGATTTCAGGAATTGAGATCTCCTCATTTTGTTTACTCTGTTCTGCAATAGTAGTTAGTTGAGAAATATAATTGATTATTTTTGAGATATCTGCTTTTGTACCAGTTGGACCGTGTCCTGGTACAGCCACGTCGATATCTAGTTGTTCAACTTTTATTAAAATATTGCTCCATTTCACAGGATCAGACTCTTCAAAAAATGTTGGGTGACAATTCACAAATAATAAATCACCCATAAAAATTACTTTCTCATCAGAAATATAAAGCATTGCATCACAAAATGAATGGCCTCCTCCTAACGTGAAAAGCTTTGCATAGCGTTTCGTTCCTTGAAAGGTTATTTCATTGTTAAACGTTTGGTTCGGTAAAACTAATTCCAAGGTTGGTAATGATTCTTTTAATTCATTTAGAGAATTTATTTGGTATTGTATAGTGGGGTCGTTGGTTTGATGTAGCTGTTCTTTTAAGGATTGAATATAGGTTTTTAATCCTTGAATATCACTTTTTTGTTTACTAAATCTTAAGGGGTGAACGTCTCTTATTTTTGAGTATGTAATTTCGCTTGAGATAATAATGGTATCTTTAAATGTTTGGTTGCCTCGAATATGGTCACCATGCCAATGACTGTTAACGACACATGTAACAGCTCGGTTAGTTGTTTTTTCAGCAATGAGCTTTAAGTCTTCAGATGCTTGTTGGGTGTTAAATGTATCAAAAACGATAACTTTATCACCTAGATCGACAAAACCTGCATTTCCCACAGCCCCGCTACCTTCTTTGGCTATTGCGGTATAAATACCTTTACCAATTTGGCTAGCTGAAAGTGTTTACTACAAAATGCATTGTTCAATTAATTCACCTCTTATTTAGTTTTTTATATTTTCTATATTCTATAATGATTAAAACAATACCTCTAAGATTTAAAAAAGATGGCTACATAGAATGATAGAATTAACATTTGAAAGGTAGGAGATTCAGATGGATAAAGAAAAGCAAGACATCACATTCCCAACTAAAGATGGTGTGTTCAATATGAGGGTGGGCGCAATCATTCTCCGAGATAATAAAGTGCTGATGGTTAAAAATAATCGCGACCCATACTATTACTCCGTTGGGGGAAGAGTGAAATTACAGGAAACGTTAGAAGAAGCCATCATCCGCGAATGCTTTGAAGAAACTAAAGTGCATTTTGAAGTTGACCGTTTAGTGTTTATTCATGAAAACTTTTTTCCCATTCAAAGTGGTCCATATGGAGAAACGCAATTTCATGAAATATCATTCTTTTATTTAATGAAATCAAATGAAGTCGAAGTGATGTGTGAAAGCTACACCAGTGATGGTATTGAAGAAAGGTTAGAATGGTTACCTATTTCGAATCTTCAGGATACCTTTCTATTCCCAGAGTTCTTTAAATCAGAACTCGCTTGCTTGCCTGCGGAAATCAAACATTTCGTAACCGTTGAAGAAAAAAGAACATAAAAGAAAATAGAGAGGATTATTCCTCTCCAGTTAAGTCTGCTTTAATTTTTGGAATTCTTTTTCTCTAAGTAATCCAGAATCCCCATTGCCGAAACAATTGTATCGAATGGGATGGTTTGATAAACCGGGTGATTTTCTGCGATGCCATTTTCCTGTAAGTAGTTATACAAAAGCTTCTTTAAGCGACCATCTAAAAATTGTACTTGCTCTTTAAAATCGCTAGATACCGTTAACGCCTTTTTTCCTTCAGCTAAAAACAGCGGTGTCCAGTAGCGCACTTGTTTGTAAGCTTCAGTTGGATTTTTATATGCACCGAAATGACCGAAATATAATTCTGTAGCATTTAATTTTTCGTAAAGCTGGATAGATTGCTCCATTGTATCTGGGTCATACTGATTCGGTGAAGTGGACGGAATGATTAAATCAATTGATTCGCCCTCCATCTCTGGATATCGTACACCAGTTGTATCTCCAACAAACAATCCATTCGTAGCGGAATAAAGCATGGATACATGATGCTTTGCATGACCTTCAGTATGATAAAACGTTAGCTGATGTTGACCTAAAGATAGTACTTCCTCATGTCCCATTTCTATAATGCGCTCAGCATCGATAGGTAAAATCGGATCAAAAAGACGATCAAATTCTGCTCCGTAAACACTTTTTGCACTTGCGATTAGACGACTAGGATCCACCATATGAGATACACCTCGTGGATGCACAACGAATGTAGCATTTGGACAGCTTTGTAAAAACAAGCCTGCACCACCAGCGTGGTCTAAATGAATATGCGTAACAATTACATACTGAATATCCTCTAAATCAATATGTAACTCATCTAAACCTTCTATTATATATGGCATAGAAGGACTAGCAGAAGTCTCGATTAATGTAATTTTTTCATCGATAAGCAAATAAGAGCTTGTGCGCTGATCCCGATTTAAATCGTGTGTATCAATACAATAAAAATTTGGTGCAAGTTGTTGGACTCTCCCCATGTAAATAATCCCCCTTCGTTTTAGTTGACTGTAAAATATTCTCTAATATGCAATTTTTAGGGCTCATCACCAAAATCCGGGGATGACAAAATCAATGACCTGTTTCCAAACGTAAACGGAGGAAAAGATGGGCATC
>NZ_LITM01000006.1:578399-582701 GCF_001275675.1 Lysinibacillus sp. FJAT-14745
TTTTCACTTTTTTTCTATACTTCAATGGAAATTTATTGAATTTTTTATGGTCAACCCCAAGTTATGGTGATGAGCCATTTTTAGCTACAAAAAGTAGTAGTTATACTTTATAATAATAGAAAAATATACTGAATGTCTATTCATTTTTTAGGGGGATATACTTATGGAGAAAAGGATTCGCTACGACACAAGAAAAGTTCATCGTGTTAATTTATCTATCATTTCAATTTTGGCAGTGCTAATTTGTGGACCGATGATATTTTCAAAGGGCATTATGTTCTTATTTGTTGGACTTGGCGCTATGGCATTAGCAGTTTGTAATTATTTTTTACCAATTAATACATACGTTAAAGGCTTTATTTTTGGAATGATTCCTTCGAGTGTTGTCTTTACGTTATTTATAGTCGATAGCTTTTCATTAACTAAACATTATATTTTACTTTGTTCGGTGGCCATTGTCGCTCTTTATTTTAAGAAAGAATTATTAGTATTTTTTGGCGTGCTAACAAACATCAGTTTTCTGATTCTTTATATTGCTAAGTCTGAATCATTATTAGGGCCATCTGATGATATGATCGTTTTCATTACGCTTCTTACGATGATGAATGGTGTTATCATTGCATTGTATTTAATCGCAAAATGGGGCAATGAACTAATTGAACATGCAGCAATTCAGCAAAGCGAAGTGGAAACGTCATTAAATCAGCTTGAGAATACGTTTCAGGAAATTGATAAAAGTAGTCGAGCATTGGATGAGCACGTTACACAATTCCAACAAACGATGCAGAGTATAACTGGAACAAGTAAACAAATTCTTTTAGCTACTGAGGATATTTCCGCAAGTATTCAGCAGGAGTCATCTAGTCTACAAATGATTCATGGCACGATGAAGGAATCTGTGCATTTTGTTAGCGAAACATTCGCAATTTCAAAGAATACTGTATCTAAATCTACTGATCTGCAGCAGGAAATTTTAGTAGGTTGGGAGAAAATGCAGGATGCGATGGTGCAGATGGGCGTGATGAATCAAGCGATGAGTTCTACAGCCGAAACTGTGAATGAGCTACAGACTAGCTTGAAAACTGTAGATAGCTTGTTAAAGGGCATACAGCATATTGCAGAACAGACGAATTTACTTGCTCTTAATGCTGCAATTGAAGCGGCAAGAGCAGGGGAACATGGTAAAGGATTTGCCATCGTCGCAGATGAAGTGCGGAAATTAGCAGAAGAAAGTGCCGCCATTACGGTGAGCATTACGAATGTAACGAGAACTTTGTTCGAAAAATCAACAGAAGCATATCAACGCTCTGATGACGGTGAAAAAGCGTTGCAAAAGGGGGAAATGCTTTTACAAGACGTGAGCAACTTCTTCAATGTCTTAAAAGATTCATTTTCGAAGGCCAATGTAGATTTAACTAGAGGGATGAATGAGTTAAGCAACGCCATTTCGCAGTTTGAAACTATCCAAGTACAGATTGAAAAACTAAATGACATGACCGAGCAAAATGCAACTTCTACAGGCGAGATTGTGCACTCAGTGGAGGACGAAAATAATATGCTAAAAATGATGACGAACACAACTAGTCGAATTCAGGAATTAAGCCATACATTAAAGTCACTTGTTATGAAAAAGGAAAGGGAATCTTTTTAATAAACGAGAAGCCTAATATGTTCACGCAGTAATCAATCTAGAGAAATGTTAAAGTAAATTGGAGCGGGAGCTATGATGAAATTAATTTTATTTGGAAATTATTGATATTTCAGACTAAAGATTGATGTAAAAGGTTTGTGTTTTTAATATATTATTTCATAAATAAGGCTCTTTACCAAAATTTATGGATGACATATGTTAAAACGTATCGCATTTTTATAAGTTGATTTCCGTTCCGACTGGACGCCCCCAGGAAAGCGCCCAGTCGGAACGGAAATCAACCACACGTTATGGTGATGAGCTATAAACAATGATCAAATAAGGGGAGTATTGAAATGATTAAAGGTTTATATGAAGCACATTTACCAGTTAGTAATTTACAAAACTCGATAATATTTTATAAAAAATTAGGGTTAGAACTCGCCTATCAAAAAGGACAAGTTGCTTTTTTTTGGATTGTTAAAGGAGAAAGCTGGTTAGGTTTATGGGAAAGTGATAGTGTTCATTTAAAATACCATCCATCTATCCGACATTTGGCGTTTAAAATTGACGAAGAAGATCTTGAGCATGTAAAAGAGTGGTTATCTTCACTCGGCATTGAAGTTAGAACAGAATTTGGTTTTACACCCGAACATCAACCATTAGTACTGCCAAACAATCCTCATGCGCATGCTGCAATCTACTTTTCAGACCCAGATGGTAATTCATTAGAATTAATTACACCATTGAGACTGGATGTCGATGAAGATTTAACAATGATGTCTTTCGAGGAGTGGCGAATGCGTCAATCCATTTAACCGAATAATTTCTACTACAGTAAAAGAGCCTTCCGAAAAAAACGGTAAGGCTCTTTCCTTTTCAATGTGGGGAGGGTAACCACCACATTAGCCATTGGATACTTGCATTTTACATTAAAAGCATGAGTAGATTTTAATGAGCTTCAAGTTACATCTTTCATTGCACTGCTGTCATGATTGTATTTAAAAACTAATGCAAAAATAATTGCCAAAATGAGGGTATATACGCCAAATGACAACCAAATATATTGCCAATTTCTTACTCCGTCAACTGTAAAATAATCAACTACTTTTCCACTAATGACAGCTCCTAAATAGGCGCCAATGCCATTGACCATTGTACTAAATAATCCTTGAGCACTGCCGCGAATGCGGTGGTCGACTTCTTTTTCCACAAAAATGGCTCCCGAAATATTAAAGAAATCGAAGGCACAACCGTAAACAATCATTGATAACAACAATAGTAAAAATCCTCCGCCAATCGGGCTTCCGTATCCAAAGAAAACAAAACGTAATGTCCATCCAACCATACTAATTAGTATTACTTTTTTAATGCCATACTTACGTAAAAAAAATGGTATGGTCAGAATAAAGAATACCTCTGAAATTTGTGACACGGATAATAAAATAGCTGGATATTTTACCGCAAAGCTATTTTTATAATCAGGGTTCAATGCAAAGTCGTGTAAAAATGGATCTCCGAATGTGTTTGTAATTTGAAGTGCAACACCTAATAGCATTGCAAAAATTAAAAACAGAGCCATTTTTTTATCTTTAAACAGAACAAAAGCGTCTAGTCCCAAAAGGCTTACCAAAGACTTGTCCTTAATTGCATTAGAAGTTGGACAGGCAGGAAGAGAAATTGTGTATAGTGCAAGAAGCAACGAAGAACCACTAGCTATAAATAGCTGAATATTACTTAATTCAATTTTGGCAAGGCTAATAATCCACATTGCAAGAATAAAACCAATTGTCCCATAGACACGAATTGGTGGAAAATCCTTGACAACATCAAAGCCTTTGTTTTCCAGGTAATAATAAGAAATTGTATTCGATAAAGCAAGTGTTGGCATATAAACTATTGAGTTAAAGAGTATTACCCAAAACATCATTGTAGGATCTGAAATTTCAGCAGCGGTAAATAGGGTAATTGCACCGAGGAAATGTAGTATTCCGTATAACACATTTGCTTTTACCCAACGGTCCGCAATAATACCAATCAGACTTGGCATAATAATGGCCGCAAGACCGTTAGAACTATAGACGATTCCAACTTGCGCGCCAGTAAAATTCAATGTATTGATCATATAAGAACCAAACGTAACAAGCCAAGATCCCCAAATAAAAAACTGTAGAAAAATCATTATTTTAAGCCGTAATTTAATATTCATTTTTTCCTCCTATAGAAGGTGATGGAGTTTTTTTGCATTTTTAATAAAAATAAATGAACAAGGGTGCTATCTTATAATGTCTGTTTTAATGAGTTCATTATGCATTAATCGTGCAACTAAATTTTTTTGTCTTACTGAGGAAATAGAAAGCACCTTCTTCCATTAATTTCTACTTTGGATTCTGGAACTGTTGACATAACTAAAGCATTTGCTCTTACTGTCAGATTCATGCGGATTTTAATTGGATTGTTGCTATGGTGAAATTTGGGTTTTGGCTACATAGAAGGAAATATTGAGTGGAAAAGTAGTGGAATAACATCTTTTGAAGTTAACTATTCTTTTATGCCCCGGTATTAATCAAAACATAAGCATACTTTTAACATGTCCCAGGCGTGTTGATTAGGAAAAAATAAGTTTATTATTGAGCGATAAAAGGATTTTTTCGTTACCACTTTGCCAATAT
>NZ_LITM01000006.1:582933-587194 GCF_001275675.1 Lysinibacillus sp. FJAT-14745
CCGCAGGAAAGCGAGTAGCCCGTAGCGGAAATCAGCCTCTTTGGATGTATAAAAATGGTTAATCAACACACCTGAACATGTCCGTTTTTACTTCAAAATTAATAAATTTGTAAGGAATGAGTAAGAAAAAAGAGAAAATCGATTCGTACAATTATAACAGTAAATGAAAGGAAAAATTATTGCACAGGAATGAAGTATGAAGACGAAGTGGTTTAGACAACGCCCCCACAAAGCGTCTTCCCGAAGTGTGATGGCAAGTACATATTAAGAGCTATATTTAAACTTAGAATCTGAATAAGGGAGAAGTTGACATGCAATTAGCAAGTATTTTATCTATAACATCAAGTGCACCATTTTTTATAGTTCTATCAATAGTATCGATTGCGATTGGATTATGTCTAATCATTTTTGGTCTTGTAAAGCAAAAAAATCATAACAAGAGTACGCTAGCGACATGTTGTATTGTTTTTGGCTTTTTAATTATTATTACACATACAATTCAAATCATTATGAGAACAATTTAAAATGCTATAACAAAAAATAAAACAGCCGAGCATGCACAATTCACAAATATATTGTGGCAGCCAAGGTATTTAAAATGTTAAGGAAATTACAATATCAAAAAGCCCAATTTCTCAGTATTAAATTGAGAAATTGGACTTTTTTTGTTATTCCTGAAAGCGGCCAATTTTGAAAATCAAAAAAGAAATAAAGAGCTTATTCTCCTTCCACATTAGCACTCGTTACTAAAGAGTCTAGTTCACATGGTGGATCTTTGTGTAAAAAATTAACAATCGACTCATTTACCTTTTTAGCATCCTCAATAAATAAGCAATGACTTGTGTTTGGCAACATCATGGTTTCTATATGGGGAATACTTGCTTTTGCTTGCATTAGAGCCCGTCTGGGATTATAGATGACCTCTTTTTCGCCCATCAATAATAAGGTTGGAATTTGAATGGTCTGCAGTTTCTCTTTTGGAATCACTTTTGGGATGACTGGCTTTACCTGCCATTTGTAATGCAATACCCCGTAAATGAATTGATCAAAGACTTCGTTATCGATGGTATTTCCTTTTGCGATGAACCAATCACAAAAAAATCTCTGGATGAATCCTTTACGTCTTATGGCGTTTATAAAAGCAAGACGAAGGAAAAATTGTTTATGAAACGGAACAAATGAAGCAGCAGGGGCTAAGAGGACTACCTTGCTTATCCTGCTTTGTATGGATGTCGCTATATTCAATGTAATATACCCACCTGCTGAATGTCCGATAATATCTGTTTTTTTAATACCAAAATGATCCAGAATTTCAGCCATCCATTTTCCCATGTCCTCTGGATTGCTAATGGAACGAAGAGGTTCACTTTTGTTTATATCCCCAATTGCATCAACTGCATAGACGCGTCGAATCTTGCTCAACTCACCAATGTTCGCATACCAAATGGTGGATCCCATTCCTGCCCCATGTAACAAAATAACTGGTGGAAGTTCCGTTTCTCCAGTTGCTATGACATGCGTATTTCCGTATGTTGTCGGTATATTCAATATTTCATATGAAACATTCCAACGTTTTAAATTATTGCTATAGGCTTGGTGAAAAAGCTCCTCGCCTTATGGTGTTTTGAATGCCATCTTATCCACTCCATCATATCAAAGTATTAGAACACTCTATTAAAGATTATCGTTCTGGAAAGCAGAGAGTTTTGAGCATGTTCCTGAACCCTTGAAAACTTCTACTATTTCTACACCATAAAGGGAAAGTAATAAAGTAGGCATAGCACCTATATAGAATACATTCTTCAATTCTTCCTCGATATTTCCATTTAAGGAAATGGAGCTAGGATTGTATATAAAAATAATTAGGAATGGACAGTCTGCTTCATTGCTATATTGCTAGTCGGCGATGTCAAGAGGTGTCTGACGATGCGACAGTTTTCCTAGTGTGGTATGGAGATAGAGAAATTGAAGTAATTCGTATACGCCTTAATGGGAATAGTATGCGAGCTATTGGCAAGTACGTGAAACAATATTTTGGTTCAAATGATGAATTATTCGAAAAGATACTTTTTAATATTCCTTGACGGGAATATTCCTCGAGAGTTATATTATGATTAACAGGATATTTAGACCTGTGCTGATGTAGATGATATTATACCGGCGACCATCATTTTACGAGGTGAGCGACATGTCAGGGAAAAATCCAGGAGTAAACATAACGACGTTAAGCGCTTTGTCTGAACCAAATCGTTTGAATATAGTCGAACTCCTGCGCCAGGGTCCTCTAACCGTGGGTGAAATTGCCGACCAACTGGGATTGAGGCAGCCCCAAACTTCAAAGCATCTAAAAGTACTTAGCGACACCGGGATTGTGGAAGTGCAGGCTGAAGCTAACCGTCGAATCTACAAGTTGCGGCCCGAGCCATTCCATGCGCTGGATTGTTGGATACAGTCCTTCCAGAGTGTAATGCAAGAAAGATTCGATAATTTAGATGAATATTTGAAGGAATTGCAGAAAAAAGAAAAATCATAAACCATTTCATCATCAAGGAGGAATTACAATGTCAAACAATTCAATGGTAGCAAGAGTAGAAAACGATCGTGTACTTATATTGGAGCGTGTTTTCGATGCTCCACGAGATTTATTATTCGAGATGTTCAAAGAGCCAGAGCATCTGAAACGTTGGTGGGGGCCGAGAGGATGGGAAATTCCAGTCTGCACCGTTGATTTCCGTCCGGGAGGCGTTTGGCACTACTGTATGAAGTGCGTTGATGAAAACCAAGGTGACTTTTTTGGTATGGAATCGTGGGGAAAAGGGGTTTATAAGGAGATTATCGAGCCTGAGAAGATCAGCTATACCGATTACTTTTCGGATGCTGAAGGAATTTCGAATGACGCTATGCCATCGACCGAGATTACATTGGAATTCATCGATATGGGTGGAAAGACGAAGTTGATAAACCGTGCAGAATATGTGTCTGCAGAAGCTCTTAAGACCGTAATGGATATGGGTATGGAACAAGGTATCACAGAAACATGGGACCGTTTGAATGAGCAAGTGCAGTCGCTAAAATAATAGTAAAACTTCTTTAGATATGTAAAATTTAAGAATATTTTAGGGAGTGTAAAAATTAATGATTAATAAAGTCGGTCAAATCATGTTGTATGTTAATAACCAAAATGAAGCAAAAGAGTTTTGGACAGAAAAAGTAGGGTTTAGTGTAATTTCAGAGGAAGATAACGGCCAAGGAATGAAATGGATTGAAATTGCTCCAACGAAAGAAGCAGGGACAAGAATTATTCTCCACAACAAGGAATTAATTGCTAAAATGCAACCTGAACTGAATCTTGGTACACCTTCTTTGATGTTTTTCTCGGAAGATATCGACAAATTATATAATGACTTATTAAACAAAAACGTTACTGTTGGAGAAATTATAAATATGCCTTCAGGTAGGGTCTTTAATTTTGCAGATAATGAAAATAATTATTATGCAGTAATGGAATCAAAATAAATTATTAATCAATTTATGAGTGCGATGCTGGAATAAAAGCATCGTACTTTTCTGTGTAGATGGATGTATTGATAACGGATAGATTTGGAAAGTTAAAACAGGCGATTGATCACTATATTCATCTTTATAATCACTAGAGGAAACGATTAAGCGGCTTGAGCCCGTTAAGAAATCAGGGTTCAAGCCGCTTAATAAATATTTATGTTGTCTACAGGGGGCAGTTCATCAAGGGTTTCGTATACGGAGCGCCTTATGGTGTAAATGCTACTTATTTAAGTGAAAGCCTTCCTGACTCATATTAGAGGGACCGCTGTAGGAGCGGCTTATAATACGGGAAGAATAGGTGCAGCTATAGCTCCTATCCTTATTGGAATTATCGCTACTACACAATCAATTGGATTTGGACTAGCTGTGTTAGGTATTTCTTATGCATTCATGGGGTTAATTCCTGCACTATTTATTAAAGAGAAAATGGATGATACTTTTGAAAACGATACAAAAGGAGAAATATTAGAGAAAGAAGGGGAGGTAGGAAATGAACGGGTTCTTGTAAAGGAGGTTCTAGTGCAAAAACCTTAAAATAAGAGATAAATAGATCGCAAAGCTTTTTTAAAGCTTTGCGGTCTATTTATGTTTCAAAGCCCCGTGGCCTAACAGTCGAAAGAATAGTAAGCCCGTAATCAAATAACGCATATAAACAACCTGGCACCTCCGGTACGATAGATGTATCTATCTAAGGAGGAGC
>NZ_LITM01000006.1:589430-595309 GCF_001275675.1 Lysinibacillus sp. FJAT-14745
TGAAAAAAATATCAGAAAGCTGGCCATTTGTCGTGCGTGCCGTGAGGTGCGCATATTTTTTTGAATTCGGGCTTACAAAGAATAAGGATTATCCCATAGCAATTGAACAGTTAAAAATGAGTATAGTATCGCTGCACGAACGGAGCAAGGTTTACCTCAGGGTATATGCTATATCGCTGAGCATACATAGATAATTAGTTTTTTAAGTGAGTAAAACTTACTTCTCACAAAAAATAAAAACTCTGAAAAGCTAAGGCTTCCAGAGTTTTTGAACATTTAAATGCTATGTGTTGAATCTTATTCACTTATCCTTATCTTTCATACGACTAAAAATGGTTGCTAATATCGGACCTGATATATTATGCCATACACTGAAAATCGCACTTGGTACTGCTGCTAATGGAGAGAAATGTGCAACGGCTAAAGATGCACCTAGGCCCGAATTTTGCATCCCTACTTCAATTGCAATAGCTTTCTTTTTCGCTAAGTTCATACCGAAGATCTTTCCAAACAAATACCCGATTAAGTAACCTAAACAATTGTGTAAAGCAACAACAGCGAAGATAATTAAACCAGTTTCAGCAATCTTTTGTTGATTGCCCGCAACAACAGCAGCCACAATAGCCACAATGGCTACTACAGAAACAAGTGGCATTATTCTCACACTTGCTTTGGCTTGCTTGTTAAAGAACTTTTGTACAATGAAGCCTAATGCAATCGGAATAATAATTACTTTGACGATCGACATAAAAAGTGCACTAGGTGCAACATCAATGTACTCACTTGCGAATAAATAAATAAGTCCAGGTGTAACGATCGGGGCTAATAAAGTTGTGATGGATGTAACAGTCACCGATAATGCCACATCTCCTTTTGAAAGGAACGTCATGACATTTGAAGATGTACCTCCTAGGCAACAACCTACCAATATAACACCAACTGCAATTTCCGGTTGAAGGTTGAATAGTTTCACCAATAAAAAGGCTAAAATTGGCATGATTAGAAATTGACCAACTACACCAACTGCCACATCTTTCGGTCTAGTTAAAACTTCTTTAAAGTCCGCAACTGTAATTGTTAATCCCATACCGAACATCACAATACCAAGTAATGTCGTGATATACGCCCCAATCCAAGAAAATCCACTAGGAATAAAAAAGGCAAGTGCTGCAAAAAGAAGCACCCAAATTGCAAACGTGTTGCTAATAAATTGACTAAAACGTTCTAAAACTTTCATGTAACACCTCTATGTAATATTTTACTAACATAGTAAAACTATATATCGAATACTGAATTTAATCAATAGTTAGAATAATCAATTAATATAATTTGATTCTATTTTCGTAATATTTAGGAAAATAAAGTTATAATGCCTTGACGCAACTTAAGAAAATCACCACGACCTAAAACATAATCTTAGGTGATAGAGTGTATTTCGTGAAAAATTGACGGATTGAATCATCTAAAAGGCAACCGTTTTTGTGACGTAACTAATCGCAATTGGAGCGGCTGTCTAGTTTTTTGTGGACGATTACGATGAGTATACTACGAATATCAAAGGATTTCAGGGCTTTCGTTATAAATGAGGGTAGTCCTATTTTTATTGTAAGGATCAATATGGAAATGATTAAAATGCCAGTAGAAAAATAAATCGAGCGGCATTTCATAAACACACAACAAGCCAAGCCACTTCATGTTTTCTTATTGAACTTAAGGAAGACGAGTATTATCCTACATTGCTCCGTCTTGCTACTCACTCTTCAGGATATTCGGCAAGTCTGCCATTAAATAAACGTGAATATTCTAGCTTATTTTTAGATTTGATTCTTGGCACTGGTAAATTAAATAAGAATAATCCGTTAAATATGAATTTTAACAAAATGAAAATGCTAATTGAAAAAAATAAATTGAAAGAAATGGATTATTCATGGAAATACTCAAATTTCGGTATATCTCTTATTGGGTATGGGTTGGGGAATGTATCAGGCAGGGGATATTGGGACACTATGAATGATTTTCTTTATAATGAGCTTGGACTAAGCGATACTTATTTAGGCACATCAAATAATAATTTACATGGTTATGACAGAAAAAATAATGATTGTGGCAACTGGAAATGGAACAAAGAAAATCTTATATCACCTGCGGGTGCAATAAGTTCAACTGCTGAGGATTTACTTAAATATGCAAAAATAAATATTTACGAAGATAAACCATATTTGTCTCTTTGTCATAAAAAACATGGAAATGGAACAAAGAAATATGATATGGGTCTTGGATGGTGGCTTTTAAAGAAAAACAATAATGTTATGTTACATGGAGGTGGAACAGGATGCTTTAGTTCATTTTTAGGAATTGATAAAGAAAAGAAAGTTGCCTCCGTAGTTTTGGCCAATTATAGATTAGGTAGAAATGATGATGAGAGGATAGGAATTGCCTTATTAGAAAGTCTACAAAAATCAAAAGATTTATAAGTATTGCCAACAAAAAATGAAGTAGACTAATCTATCATGCTTCACCTTATTCCTTTAATTCGTAATTGGCGTGGAGCAACAAGATAGAAAATGATTAAACGCAATTGTTCCGAGGCATAATTACTTATCAAAGCTCGTCACTTTTTAGATGGCGTGTTAAAACTAGAACATGAGGGATATTCTGTAAGCCCGAATTCAAAAAAATATGCGCACCTCACGGCACGCACGACAAATGGCCAGCTTTCTGATATTTTTTTCAGATAGCTGGCTTTATTATGCACATGTAGCTTGAATCGACTCGGACCAAGGCATGTATTCTTGTAATAATTCTGGTTGTTGATGAATTGCGAGATTGGGTAAATCCGTCAAAAGCTTGACGAGGTATTTATAGAAATCTACACCATTCTCTTTTGCTGTTTCCGCTAGACTTAAGCAGATTGCATTGGCTTTTGCGCCCGCCTCACTGACAGAAAAGAGCCAGTTCTTCCTTCCAATCACGGTTGGACGGATCGCATTTTCGGCTGGATTATTATCGATTTCGATTTGCCCANCAGATTGCATTGGCTTTTGCACCCGCCTCACTGACAGAGAAGAGCCAGTTCTTCCTTCCAATCACGGTTGGACGGATCGCATTTTCGGCTGGATTATTATCGATTTCGATTTGCCCATTATACAAAAATGCTTTTAGTTCATTTCTTCTGTTCAACGTATACTCTGTTGCTGTGGCTAATGCGTTTTTGCCAAAGAATTGAGACTTTTCGAGCCAGTTAAAAAACTTTCGAATGACCCGTCTTGCGTAGCGCCATCTCATTTTTCGACGTTGCTTCGGCGGCAGCCCTTTGAATTTTTGCTCTAAANATTCATTTCTTCTGTTCAACGTATACTCTGTTGCTGTGGCTAATGCGTTTTTGCCAAAGAATTGAGACTTTTCGAGCCAGTTAAAAAACTTCCGAATGACCCGTCTTGCGTAGCGCCATCTCATTTTTCGACGTTGCTTCGGCGGCAGCCCTTTGAATTTTTGCTCTAAAGCGTAGAGCTGATTACAGTAGGCCAAACCAATACGTCCGTTCTTGCTATCGACTTTTAACCAATAACGTCGAACGTGCGCCCAACAGTTGGCGAATGTGATGTTGGGTAACTTATCATAGGCAGAATAGCCATCACAAATAATGGTGCCCTCAAAATCGGCCAAATATTCCTCCAATACCGTTCGGCTTCGCGTTAACGCATGTTCAAATAGAATGATTACTGGCCCCTCAGTTGGGACTGTTCGGAATACCCAGTTATACGCGTTTGATTGTGCTCGCTTTCCATCAGAACGATTCAATACTTGGGCAACAGTTTCATCAATATGAAGCAGCGTTTTGACCGAAAGGACATTTTTCATCTCNATCAATATGAAGCAGCGTTTTGACCGAAAGGACATTTTTCATCTCTTCATAAATTGGTAATAGCCACTCTTCTGCAACACGAATCACCCAATTCGAAAGATTTTTATCATTGGTGATTAAACCCGTACGTGCCCATTCTTTTACTTGGCGATAAAGTGGTAGGTAGAGTGAGAATTTATCATAGATGACTTTCGCCAACACCGTTGGTCCTGCAATGCTACGAGGAATCACTGCCATCGGCGCTTTTCCACGTTGAATAAACTGATTTTGTTCACGATCTTTTTTACATTGCTTACACTCATAGGCATGCTCAATATGCTGCACACGCACCAACTTGGCCGGAATAAACGCTGCTTCCTCACGGGTAATTGTGGAGCCGATTTCATGTAGCTGACTTTGGCAACAGTCACATTGGAGATTTACTGGGTGATGGTGAATTTCTTCCACTTCCACACCTTCTACGAATGAATCGTTACGCTTTTTCTTTTTATTTAAACGGGTCACTGTATACGTCACAGTTTCCGTGCTTTGTTCTTCTGTTTGCTCAGACCCATTAAAAGACGGATCATCATCGAATAACGAACATTGTCCATCTGGCGGCTGGTATTTTGACTTCTCCGAGCGCGAACCATAAATCATTTTGGTTAACTGGCGAACTTGTTCAGACAAGTATTTATTTTGGGCGAGTGACACGTCTAACTTTTTAGAAAGCTCTACGTTTTGTTGCTTCATAACAGCGAGTTGCTCTTCTAATAAGTGAATTAATTTTTCTGTTGTTTCCATACTCATCTTGTTCACCACATTTCCGTTCAAATTATCTGCGGTTAATTATACCATTTAGAAAGTAGTGATTAAAAGACACCTTTTGCAGATTTCTGAATTGCCCTCGGTTGTTGAAGAGATAAACCTTCCAATAACCAACGCAATTCTTGTTGAGATAGATTTCGTACTTCCTTTTCATTTTTGGGCCATTGTAGCCTGCCATTATCTAGACGTTTATAAAGTAGCGCAAAGCCGTCACCGTCAAAATAAAGACATTTATANGGCCATTGTAGCCTGCCATTATCTAGACGTTTATAAAGTAGCGCAAAGCCGTCACCGTCAAAATAAAGACATTTATAACGGTCCTTACTTGTACCTGAAAATAAGAAAATCGAGTCACCATAAGGGTCTAGTTCAAACGAGTCCTGAACGAGGGTCGCTAGACCGTCAATCCCTTTACGCATGTCAGTTTTCCCGCAGACAATATAAATATTTTGCACGCGCGTAAAATCATGCTTCATTTTTGAATCAGCTCCTTCATTACAGCTTGAATGATGTGCTCATCTATGCCATTGAAGAAGGAGATTTCGCCCGCAGCAGTTTTAATCACACAGCTTGGCCCAGCTGTCTGTTGGAAAGAATGAGACGAGGTTGTTTCAGCTGGTATGGGATCCAGTTTAACTGGTACAATGGTTAATTTGTTAGTTGGCATAAGGAAAGCACCTCCTTAGATAGATACATCTATCGTACCGGAGGTGCCAGGTTGTTTATATGCGTTATTTGATTACGGGCTTACGATATTCTTTTGGACATTGTGGAAACAAATTATGAATATATGTGGTGAAGATATACATTAGATGGTAATATTACCCTTGGATGAAAAATATAAGGGGTATATACATGTGAAAGAAGTTATCATTAATTTTATCTGCAGCATTAATTGTAATGGTTGGTTGTTCTGATGAATCAACTTCACCAAAAGAAAATATACAAGAGGCTGATGAAGTGAAGCAAAAATAACCTGCGCAAGAAGCAAAGGTTGAAATTGAGAAAAAAGCTCCTACAAAAGAAAAAATTAGTGAGGAAGTCAAAAAGTCAGAAGAAGTGATTGATTTCAAAAAATTGGAATATGTTTTAAATTATTATACATTGACTAAAGGCGATAAATTAATTAGTTACTCAACTTTCGCACCCTGAAAGATCAAGACATTGCTTGAAATAACTAGGCAGAGCTGCTAACCATTTGTTCATT
>NZ_LITM01000007.1:0-12618 GCF_001275675.1 Lysinibacillus sp. FJAT-14745
TCGTTCACCAACTCAAGGTTAGCTACTAAAAACTTTATTGATTACGTTTTGCTTGTTCAGTTTTCAAGGTTCATTTTGTCGCTGTTGTTTTCAGCGACTTTATTATCATAACTTGTATTCAACAAGATGTCAACAACTTTTTTAAAAAATCTTTTTCAAAATCTTTTTTTCAAGTCGTCCTTCTTGTTAAGGACAAGTAATAATATATAATATAGCATTTTAAAAATCAAGCCTTTTTTGAAAAAAACTTAAAAATCTTTTTCTCATCGACTACAAACAAGAGTATTCCTACTATAACAATGAATCCACCAATAATTTGTGTGGCTATTAAATACTCTTTAAAAATTAGAAGAGCTAAAATGGCCGCACCAATTGGTTCAAATAAAATCGCAATGGAGACTACATTTGTACTAACGTATTTAATAGACCAATTAAATAGAGTATGACCAAATAAATTAGGAACTATCGCTAATAAAATAAACCATATCCAGTCCATAGTAGAATAAGGACCGAACGATTCCCCCTTAATAAGAACATAGATCAATAATGTAATTGTACTAATAACATAAACAATCATCGTATATGTCACAAGAGATAATCTTTTCCGTACATCTTGTCCAAATAAAAAGTAAGCTGTAACAAGTGCGCACGCGACAAGAGCAAGCATGTCTCCATAAAATGCAGTACCGCTTAGTTTAAAATCTCCCCAACTAATTAAAATACTACCGACAATAGCAATAACTCCTGCCAAAATGGTTTTCAGCGTAATGTTCTCTTTAAAGAAAAAATATGTACCTACAAATGCAAACAATGGCTGTAATGTAACCAAAACTGTAGAACTTGCTACAGAAGTGTAATTGAGCGATTCAAACCACAAAATAAAATGGAAGGCCAAAAATATGCCTGCAACAGAAGAAAATAGCCAATCACGTATTCTAAATTCCTTGATCTCGTTAGTGTACTTCCAAAAAAACAGAGGCGCCATTATTAACACCGAAAAAAACATACGATAAAACGCAATAACCCCTGCTTCTGCATTTGCTAATTTTACAAATACGGCAGATAGGGATACAGAAATAACGCCAATAAAAATAGGAATGTATGGATGAATTTTTGCTTTCTCCATTAAATCCAATCTCCAATCAATTTTGCCTCGGTATAATTACATCTGGATTTGGCTTTGGGTGCTCGCACAAAGGACTCCTTCCAGTTCTGTAACATCCGCCAAGGGTTTTAACTTAAACCCGCATTCATCTCACGACCTGTAGCGTTAGAAGACTCCTATACCTGTCGCTACAGAAAAACATTTGCTTTAAAGAAATTAAAAATACTTATACATCATTACTATGGTGATGTACAATACAACAAAGTAATGTACATATAATAATGACACCTTGCATATCTCTTAGCAATACGAAATATCTGTGGAGGGTTGCTTATGGAAACCTTGGAAAATATGATTACATATGAAGTTGGCATAAAATTAGTAATTGCAGCCACATTAAGTTTAGTAATCGGCATCGAAAGGGAATTAAAAAAGAAGCCTGTAGGATTAAAAACGAGCTTAGTTATTGCTACATTTAGCTGTTTATTAACTATAATATCGATTGAAACCGCCTACTCAACACCCCCTAGGTCAGGAATCAATATTACAATGGACCCCCTTCGCTTGGCTGCTCAAATTGTTAGTGGAATTGGGTTTCTTGGAGCAGGTGTTATTTTAAGACGGGGGAATGATAGTATCTCCGGTTTAACAACTGCAGCAATGATTTGGGGAGCTGCGGGGATAGGAATTGCTGTTGGCGCAGGCTTCTATATAGATGCTACATTAGCTGTTATTATCATCGTCTTCGGAATTGAGGTTTTATCGCCGTTTCTAATGAAAATAGGACCAAAAAGAATTCGAATGCGAGAAATATCATTGAAAGTTCAGATTAACAATGATGAAAATAGTGAATCCTTTTTACAATTCCTAAAGGAAAACAATATTATTATCGAAAACATACGCATTCAAGATATTCCGAATAATGATCATGTTTTTCACGAATTAGATTTACGTTTATCATTAATAGTCTCTGATAACTTACTGTCATTTTATCGTACATTACGAGCACTGCCCTATATAGAAAAAATCGAAATGGAAATTTTAAATTAGTTGGAGGATTCTTTCGTGTCAGAAATATTGAAACTATTAAAGAACGGTAATAAACCTTCCCTGTTGGCAGCGGGGGTCAATGCCTTTTTAGGAATTATTAAAGGTGCTGCCTACTTCTTTACAGGTAATATTGCCATGTTTGCAGAAATGATGCACTCACTAGGGGATGCAGCAAACCAATTATTCGTTTATATCGGCTCAGCGCTTTCGAAAAAAGCACCGACTAAACAATTTCCTGCAGGCTTTGGCCGAATTGTAAATTTAGTTTGTCTTTTGGCTGTTATTATTGTAGCTATCCTTTCTTATGAAACGATAAAAGAAGGCTTGCATCATTTTATGCATCCTGCTGGAGAATCTAAAGGAATGCTCATTGCACTTGGCGTACTATTTATCGGTACTGTTTTAGAGGGGTCAGTTCTTGCAAAGGCCGCCGTAGAAATACTACATGAGGCTGGGCAGGAAAAAACGGGAATACTAACAGCTATTCCTAAAGCTATTCCTTATTTAAATCGAGCAAAGCCAGCAACAAAATTAGTATTTATGGAAGACTTAGTTGCTACAGGAGGGAATGTTTTGGCCTTCGCTGCAATTTTAATCGCACATTTTACAGGCTGGACAAGAATTGAAGGACTTGTTTCAATGATTATTGGCTGTATGATGTTCTATGTAGTAGCAAAAGTTTTCCTTGATAATGCACGTGGGGTTATTGGTGAAACAGATGAAGAAATGCTGAATCACATTGCACATCTTGTAATGGATGACCCAAACATTAAAGATATTGTGCGCTTAGAGGTCGTTAAAGAAGGTGAATTTTTACATGTGGAATTAGTTGCCGAAGCTGATCCCAATCTATCACTCGCTTTTCTAGATGATGTACGCGACCATTTAACAGAGGTCATTTTAAGTCAGAAGGGCGTATCAAAAGTGGCAATTTTATTTGATGAAGATGATGGGAAACTAGATTGGGTGCATATTGGAGAAAGACCGGAAAATTCTACATTCAAACAATAACAGCATATCCTAAATATTTTTTCTAAATAATATAAATAGCCAATTGCCTTATTTCAGGCAGTTGGCTATTTTTTATACTAGCACTAGATGACTTCGTTCTTGTTTAACTTCTTTTGTATCTTCTATTAAGCAATCTTGAATCTCTTTATTACTTACAACAACATGATCTGTTATCATAAAAGTTAATAACATTTTTAAAACAATCATCTTTTTTACACCTTGCTGTTGAATAACGATTTTTGAGAATTTCAATGTTACCAATCGTTTAGCTAATGCATATTCTTCTACATTTGTAATCTCTCTTCCGTCTGCATAGCAACCTAATATGAAATTACCCGCATAAGAATCTTTCAATACATTAGGATGCATAGATTGGTAATGTACCTCTGCAATTGAATCATCATTATTCATCATTTGATGAGTCACCAAATAATGTTTTAAAGCACCTTTCAAATCAATCGCAATAGCTGTATCTGCTAATATTGTTCGATAATAAACTAGCACTATTTCAGCATCCCCTAAATAAGGTTTCACTTCTACAACGATTTCCCCAGAGGGACGTACAAACACTTGTACACTTGCTTTATTTACACCATCTGTAAAGGTAATATTCGTTTGGCCATATTGTAAGCTTTTAATAAATATACTTTGATCAATGATATATCCCATGACAATTTGGTCATTCTCAATTTGCAGTGATTTCGCTTCCATCCCCAATACTTCTACACAATTTTGCATTTTGTAAACATCCTGCTGAAATGGCACCTCCATGCAACCCGATGTGACATCGCAACCTTCAAGTATTTGTTTCAATATTTGCTCCCTCTCCAACCTAGTTTATGATCTTTATTTTAATAAACATAGCTGAACAAAATCTGAACAATTCTACAAGGGACTAGTTATTTGCACAACAAATTTCATAAAAAAATGAGACTATAACGCGTAGCCTCATTTTTTTAATATTAAAGTGAGTTTTGCAAAATAGTTCGTACATTTTCTTCCTGTAATTTATTGAAGTTTCCAAAGGGTCCATTTTGCATTGCATGTTCTACAATTTGCTGGAATTTTGAATCGTCAATTTCATAATCTGCTAGGCGACTTGGAGCTCCTAGTGAAGTCCAGAATGCAGATAAACGATCAATCCCTTCGTATGCAACCTCTTCTGGAGACTTTCCTGTTGCGTCAACACCGAAAACGCGTGTTGCAATGCCTGCAAAACGCTCTGGATTTACGGGTACACTTAGACGCATCCAATGTGGTTGTAATATCGCTAAACCACCTGCGTGAGGAATATCGTACACTGCAGATACAGCGTGCTCAATATTATGTGACGCCCAATCACCACGAGAGCCAATTGATAAGAATCCATTTAACCCAATTGTTCCGGCTAATAAAATGATTTCACGTAACTGGATATTCTCTAAATCTTCTATTAGGTTAGGTGCTGTTGTAATGACAGTTCGTAATACGCCTTCACACATTTCATCTGTAATCGGTGTATTCGTCGTATTATGGAAATATTGTTCAAATACATGCGACATCATATCAACGATACCGTAAACTGTTTGATTTTTTGGTACTGACACTGTATACGCTGGATTTAAAATCGAAAATTCCGGGAATACAGCAGGGCTACCCCAGCTTAGTTTTTCTTCTGTCGAAGCGTTTGTAATGACAGAGCCTGAGTTCATTTCGGAACCTGTTGCAGCTAGCGTTAATACCGTTCCAAGTGGTAAAGCGTCCTGCACAAATACTTTACGTTTTACAATATCCCAAGCATCACCATCATATTTTGCACCAGCGACTATTAACTTAGAACAGTCTATTACGGAACCGCCTCCAACAGCTAGAACTAGATCGATTTCTTCTTTTTTACAAAGTTCAATACCAAGTCTTGCTGTTTCCACACGTGGATTTGGCTCAACACCGCTTAGTTCAAATATTGTTTTATCCGCTTCTTGTAACTTTTCAATGACAGAATCGTATACACCATTTTTCTTAATGCTGCCTCCGCCATAAACAACTAACACCTTTTTACCATGCAGAGCTAACTCATTTGATAGCTTTTCCAGTGCATTTTCACCAAAATGTAACTTCACTGGGTTATAAAATGTAAATGAATCCATTCAATTCGCCCCTTTCTAGTTGGATTTTCTCATATTTCTATTGATGAAAGCAAAGATTAAACTTTGGACATATGCTCTTAATAAACTATCAGCCCTGGTTCAATCCGTCAGCTCAACCATCCTATCCGTCTGTTCAGATTTTGTTTAGTTAACCAATGTATAGTAAAAGCTTAGTACATGAAACAAAGGAATTTTATTTATGCTTATTATCGTGATTATTAGCTGTGTTGTTATTATTGTTGGAAGCTTCATACTTATGTGCATCCTGCAATTACGTAAGGAACGGAATGAAAAAAAGATGATATTAGAGCAACGTCTCGAACATCTTCTTCAGTCGAATAAAAAAAGAAAAACAAAATCGTCAAGGAAATTTTCGCGAATGTTACGGCACTTTCGAATGAGGTGATTTCCGTTCCACGCTATTCGCATTCTATTGGAGTGATTTTTGGCATTTTAATAGCGACTCATAAAGCTATCGGCGGTTCTCGAAATTTTATCAGCGATTTTCATGTTGTTATCAGCGATTCTCAGCATTTTATCAGCGGTTTTCTCGATGTTATCAGCGATTCTTGCCATTTTATCAGCGGTTTTCTCGATGTTATCAGCGATTCTCGCCATTTTATCAGCGGTTTTCTCGATGTTATCAGCGATTCTCAGCATTTTATCAGCGGTTTTCTCGATGTTAACGCCCAGTCGGAACGGAAAGCAACCCCTCGTTTTGCCGAAGAGCCATACTTTATTCAATATGACACCTTTATTTCATTTACATACTAGTAGTTTTTCAAAAACATAAAACGAGTCATCCCATTATAAAGGAATGACTCGTTTTTAGTTATCTATTGATTAAACCCATCCACGGAAGCGTGAAGCTTCTGCAGTGCGGCGAACACCTACCATATAAGCTGCTAAGCGCATGTTAATGTTACGTGTTGTCGCTGTTGTATAAACGTTTTCAAATGCATCAACCATTTTTTTGTATAGACGTTCTTCAACTTCTTCTTCTGTCCAATAATAACCTTGGTTATTTTGTACCCATTCGAAGTAAGAAACTGTTACACCACCAGCAGATGCTAATACGTCTGGTACAAGTAAAATACCACGATTAGTTAAAATTCTAGTTGCTTCAGCAGTTGTTGGTCCGTTTGCTGCTTCTACTACGATGTTTGCTTTAATATTGTTTGCATTGTCAGCAGTAATTTGGTTTTCAATAGCAGCTGGCACTAGAATATCACAATCAAGTTCTAATAATTCTTTGTTTGAAATTGTGTTTTCAAATAATGTTGTTACCGTACCGAAGCTATCGCGACGATCTAATAAGTAGTCGATATCTAAACCTTCAGGATCATGTAGTGCACCATAAGCATCTGAAATACCGATTACTTTTGCACCTAAATCATGCATGAATTTTGCAAGGAAGCTACCTGCGTTACCGAAGCCTTGAATAACAACGCGCGCACCTTTAATATCAATGCCACGTTTTTTCGCTGCTTCTTGGATAACGATTGTTACACCTTGTGCAGTTGCACGATCACGACCTTGAGAACCACCAAGCACTAGTGGCTTACCTGTGATGAAACCTGGTGAGTTGAATTCGTCCATACGGCTGTATTCATCCATCATCCAAGCCATAATTTGTGCATTCGTAAATACATCTGGTGCAGGAATATCTTTTGTTGGTCCTACGATTTGACTGACTGCACGAACATATCCACGGCTTAATTTTTCGATTTCATCCATAGACATTTGACGAGGGTCACAGATGACACCGCCTTTACCACCGCCATAAGGTAGATCCACGATACCACATTTCAATGTCATCCACATTGAAAGCGCTTTAACTTCTTCCTCAGATACTGCCGGATGGAAACGTACTCCACCTTTAGTTGGTCCTACAGCATCATTATGTTGTGCACGGTAACCAGTAAATACTTTTGTTGTACCATCATCCATCTTCACTGGAATACGAACTTGTAGCATGCGAAGTGGCTCTTTTAATAATTCATACATTGCTTCGTCATAACCAAGTCTATTTAGAGCCTCTTGAATGACTTCTTGAGTAGATGTGAACAGGTTTAAGTTTTCAGACATATTAAATCGCCTCTTTGTTTTTTTTAATGATAGTATATCGGCATCATTGTAACATACTTCCGAATTAAAATGTGAACAATTTGTTAAAGTTTAAATACTTTTTCAATTTGTTCGATTGACCAATCTAAATCTTCTTGTGAAATTACAAGTGGTGGCGCAAATCGAATAACTGTATCATGTGTTTCTTTACATAATAGGCCTAATTCTTTAAGTTTTTCACAGTATGGACGTGCTGCCTCTGTTAACTCCATTCCGATAAATAGACCACGGCCACGAACTTCTTTAATGACTGGGTTATTAATTTCTTTTAATTTACCTTTAAAGTATTCACCAAGTTGGTGTGAACGCTCTGCTAATTTTTCATCTAGTAATACTTTAATTGAAGCAATAGATACAGCACATGCTAAAGGATTACCACCGAAAGTTGAACCGTGTGATCCTGGGTTGAATACACCTAAGATTTCACGATTTGCAGCTACACAAGAAATCGGGAATACACCACCGCCTAAAGCTTTCCCTAAAATGTACATATCAGGCTCTACTTCTTCCCAATCACATGCGAACATTTTACCTGTACGTGCTAAACCAGCTTGAATTTCATCTGCAATGAATAAAACATTGTTTTCACGGCATAGTTCGCGAGCAGCTTTTAAGAAGCCTTCTGACGGAATAACGATACCAGCTTCACCTTGGATTGGTTCAATTAAAAATGCTGCTGTGTTTGGAGTAATTGCAGCTTTTAACGCCTCCAGGTTACCGTAATCTACTAACTTAACATTCGGTAACATCGGACCGAAGCCACGACGATATTCTTCGTCAGATGATAAAGATACAGCAAGCATTGTACGACCATGGAAGTTACCATTACATGCAATGATTTCAGCCTTGCCATCCTCTACACCCTTTACATCATATGCCCAACGACGAGCTGCTTTAAATGCAGTTTCTACCGCTTCTGCACCTGTGTTCATCGGTAATACCATTTGTTTATTCGTTAATTTACCTACAAGCTCATACCATTCACCAAGGTTTTCGCTATAAAACGCACGAGAAGTTAATGTTACTTTATCAGCTTGTTCTTTTAACGCAGCGATAATTTTTGGATGACGATGTCCCTGATTCACAGCAGAGTAAGCTGAAAGCATATCTAAGTATTTATTACCTTCTGGATCTTTTACCCAAGCACCTTCAGCCTCTGAAATAACGATTGGTAGCGGGTGATAGTTTGCAGCACCAAAATTTTGAGTTTGTTCAATAACTTGATTTGTTTTTGTCATATAGTATTCTCTCCTTACTTTCATGATGAAAAATCTATTAGAAGACTATGTTTTTCTATAAGAAAATTTAATAGCACGATTTCAGCATTTTCTGAATATAAGAAACAAGAATCTGCTCCACTACTCTTAGGTAAGTCGCCTCGACATTAGCGTCTACGGTTCTTGCCGGGCCTACTTAACCAGGAGGAGTCTCGCAGATTCTCTTATATTAACCTCGGCATAATTGCGTCTAGATTCGACTTCTTGCTTGCAAAAAGCCAAATCCGTGACATCTACTGAGGGCTATACCTTCTTTCAGTCTGCTGATAGAAGTTATAGCATTTCTGAAGTTGTTTTTGCTTGCATGTGAAGTTGTAGATAGTCAGGGCCACCTGCTTTTGAATCAGTACCTGACATATTGAAGCCACCGAATGGTTGGTAACCAACGATTGCACCAGTACAGCCACGGTTGAAGTATAAGTTACCTACATGGAAATCTTCACGTGCTTTTTCTAAGTTCATACGATTATTTGTAATAACCGCACCTGTTAAACCGTATTCAGTATCGTTTGCAATATCAATTGCTTGATCGAAATCTTTAGCTTTTGTAATAGCTACAACCGGGCCAAAAATTTCTTCTTTCATAACTCGTGCAGAAGGAGCTACATCTGCAAATACTGTAGGTTGGATGAAGTAACCAACTGAATCATCAGCTGTACCACCTGCTACTAGGCGACCTTCTCCTTTACCAATTTCAATGTACTCTGTCACTTTATTGAATGCTGCTTGGTCAATAACTGTTGCCATGAAGTTTTTGAAGTCTGTTGGATCACCAACTGTTAGCGTGTTAGTAAGCTCAATTACACGATTAACAACTTGATCATAGACATCTTCAACAATAACAGCACGAGAACACGCTGAACATTTTTGACCAGAGAAGCCAAATGCTGATTTCACGATAGATTGTGCTGCAAGCTCTAGATCTGCTTCTTTATCAACAACGATTGTATCTTTACCGCCCATTTCAGCGATAACACGTTTAATCCAAATTTGACCGTCATTTAATACAGATGCACGTTGGTTAATACGTAAACCTACATCACGAGATCCAGTGAAGCTGATGAAGCGTGTTTTCGGATGATCAACTAAGTAGTCACCTACTTCTGCACCAGAACCTGGTACAAAGTTCACAGCACCTGCTGGAAGACCAGCTTGCTCTAGTACTTCGATAAATTTATAAGCAACTACAGGTGTTGTTGAAGCTGGCTTTAATAATACAGTGTTACCTGTTACTAAAGCTGCTACCGTTGTCCCTGCCATAATTGCGAATGGGAAGTTCCATGGTGAAATAACAATACCAATACCTAGTGGAATATAGTCATAACGGTTGTATTCACCAGGACGGCTTTCTACAGGTTGACCGTCTTTCATACGTAGCATTTGACGACCATAGTATTCTAAGAAATCAATTGCTTCTGCAGTATCTGCGTCAGCTTCAGCCCATGGCTTACCTGCTTCTTTTGTTAAAAGTGCAGAGAATTCATGTTTACGACGACGGATAATTGCCGCTGCTTTAAATAGTACGTCTGCACGAATAGCTGGATCTACTTTTTTCCAAGTTTTAAATGTTTCGTCTGCAGCTTGCATTGCTTTCTCAGCTAGTTCTTTGTTCGCTTTTGATACGCGACCAATTACTTCTGTTTTCTTTGCAGGATTATATGAAACGATTTTATCTTCTGTAGTAATACGTTCGCCACCGATAATAAGTGGGTAGTCTTGGCCTAAATAACCTTCTACTTTATTTAATGCTTCTAAATATGCGTTGTAATTTGCCTCTTGAGTAAAATCTGTGAATGGTTCGTGTTTGTATGAAATCATACTTTATCCTCCCTCGTGAGATGTGTTTTAAGTGTGCAAAAAACATTGACGCAAAATATCTTTGCGTTTAGAATATTCTTACACTTATTATAATGCAAAATTTCGTTGCATATTTCAAGTAAAAAATTTTTGAGGTGCACATTTTATGAAAAATTTTGAACCCTTACTCCCTTTTTATGAGTTTATTGCAACAAATGTAACTGTTGGTATTCATGCTGTAGACCTTTCTGGCAAAACAATTATTTATAATACAGAGATGAAAGAAATTGAAGGATTTAATATTGATGAATTAGCGGATCGTTCTGTTATTGAAATGTTTTCCTTTCGCCAGCATGAAAGTACTTTAATGCGTGTATTACAAACAGGCAAAAAAGAAATTAATGTAAAACAAACTTATTGGAATAAAAATGGTCATGAAATTACAACTATTAATGATACTTTTCCACTTTATGTTGAAAATAAACTTATTGGAGCGATTGAATTTGCTCGTGACATTACATCACTCGAAAAGCTAGTTTATCAGCCCCTTCGTCGATATGGTGAACCTTTAACATTCGATATGATTACAGCTGTTTCCGAATCGATGCAACAAGTTATCGCAAATGCCAAAAAAGCAGCAGCTGTGAAATTACCAGTATTACTAATTGGTGAATCGGGTACAGGCAAGGATTTAGTCGCAGAGGGTATGCACCATGCAGCATCAACTGATCCTGAAGCATTTGTAACCCTAGTGAGTCGTCGCTCTGCTCAATCTGTTTTAGACAAATTACAGGAGCTCTTACAAGAAGACAAAGCATACACTTTTTTCTTTGAACGCATTGATTTTTTAAGCCTAGATATCCAAGAACAACTATTAGAAGTATTACAATCTCTTCCTCAATCTAAATACATGCTCATTGGGAGTGTAGGAAGCGATCCCATTACATTAATCGCAGAAGAAAAACTTTCAAAATCACTGTATTATTTCTTTGCAACAATGGCCATTACTATCCCCAATTTAACAGATCGAAAAGAAGATATTCTTCCATTCGTAGATGATTACTTTAGTCGCCATCGAGAAAGATTTGCTTCAAATGTTGTGGAACTAGCACCTGATGTACAGGATTTATTTTTGCAGTATGATTGGCCGGGAAATTTAAAGGAACTTGAGCTATTACTAGATGAAATTGTGTCGTTTATGACCACTGAATCAACAGTTACCTCTGATTTCCTTCCAATGCATTTCCGCTTTAAGGTACAGCAGCAAGACACAACCAATCATGAGCCGGAATTTTTTATGTTCCAGCAACAAAATGATGTTATGCCGCTCGATGCTTATTTACGTGAAGCCGAATCATATTATGTGCAAAACGTCTTAAATTTATATGAAGGCAATATTACAAAGACCGCTAATGCACTTGGTATGAGTCGTCAAAATCTACAATATCGAATTCGAAAAATAAAAAATCAATAGTTATATTTGAATACAAAAAAACGAGGGTACCTTCATATTTGAAAGCATCCTCGTTTTTTTATCCCGCATTAAAAAGCCCTATTGGTGAAGATTAATAATCAGTGGAATAAAAAACCACTGATTAAGTTTCACTTTATCCCGCATTAACAGGCAGTAATTGATTTGTACCGAAAGAGAAACGTCAGGTACAAGACTCTCATCTCAAAACTCAGTAAAAGCAAAGAAATTAGGGGAAATAACTGCCTGTAAACGCCCGATTGGTGAAGACTAATAATCAGTGGGGATAGAGCTCCCCACTGATTAAAGTTTCACTTTATCCCGCATTAACAGGCAGTAATTTAAGTAATTTATCTGTACCAAAAACGAAGCGTCAGGTACAAGACTCCCATCTCAAAACTCAGCAAAAGCAAAGAAATTAGGGAAAATAACTGCCTGTAAACGCCCGATTGGTGAAGACTAATAATCAGTGGGGATAAAGAACCCCCACTGATTAAAGTTTCACTTTATCCCGCATTAACAGGCAGTAATTTAAGTAATTTATCTGTACCGAAAACGAAGCGTCAAGTACAAGACTCCCATCTCAAAACTCAGCAAAAGCAAAGAAATTAGGGAAAATAACTGTCTGTAAACGCCCGATTGGTGAAGACTAAT
>NZ_LITM01000007.1:12867-127446 GCF_001275675.1 Lysinibacillus sp. FJAT-14745
CTGTCTGTAAACGCCCGATTGGTGAAGACTAATAATCAGTGGGGATAGAGCTCCCCACTGATTAAAGTTTCACTTTAATGTCCTGACTGCTCGATCCAGTCCTGTAATTTATCTTTTAGGGAATTAAAACCATTCGCATCCGATTCATCTACACGGTCCTGCAATGATTTACGTGGTAGTGCATCTTTTTTACGCAATGTAGCTGGGCGCTCCTGTAAAGCTCGAATCGATAAACTAATTTTTTCGGCATCTTCATCGATTTCAAGTATCTTCACGTCTACCTCTTGTCCAACTGACAAAAATTCACTAACGTCCTTTACAAAGCCGTACGTAATTTCGGAAATATGCACAAGGCCTTGTGTATCTTCATCAAGCGCAACAAATGCACCATACGGCTGTATACCTGTAACTTTTCCGCTCAACACGTCCCCTAATTCATATTTTTTTCCCATAAACTTTGCCCACTTTCTTTTTGTTTGCTACGTATATATCACCATAAATTATAACATACGCGTATTAGTGGGGCAAAAAATCTCCTTATTCGTTAATGGCACTAATTAGGTAATGCTGTTCACCATTTTTAGTTACTACAGAGGTTAATTTAAAGGATAATTGCTGTCCAATTACTCCACGTGCCTCACTTCTTACTTCAGCTTTAATATGAAGTGACGAACCCCCTATTTCATGAAGAGCTTTAAAATTTTCCATCCCCTCAAACTGAACAACTGTATCTATATCCAAATCATCAGTCAATAGTCTCTGAGCTATTTCTCGATCACCAGTCCCATGAGCATATAAAAATAAACTAACAATATTAATTGGATTTAAAGTGTTAATAATTGTATCATCCCTCGTCTCTACATACGAATTGTAAAGAGTTTTAGTTTGCTCTATCCAATCAGGATTAATTGCTATACTTGTTGTCCCATCCTCTGTCTGCATAAATAAGTCTTCTCGTGCATATAAAATCCCCATCCATATATCGTATGTTGTTAACTGTTCTAGAGTCTTAGATTGTCCCGTTAACTTTATTTCATCTAGTATTAATTGGGCTGTTTTGCGCATTGCCTCACCATATTCCCCATTCGCAATGGTAGTTAATAAATCCATGTATTCAGGTTTGAATTGCCCAGTTTTTGTACGAATTGGATTGGTGTCAGTCCCTTTAAAAATGGTAAGCCATGTATTTTCAAACTCTCCCTTTAATACGTTGAACTTATCCATATCTGTAGAATTATCCGCTACAAGTGTTTTTTCATAGAGCCGTAGAATAGTTGCCGAATCCTCTCTAGAATAGAGTAAATCTCCACCAACAAGCAATGAGCCTGTAGCCAAGTATTTAAAATATCCTAATACATTTGGGTGAAGGCGGTCAATATATTCGGGCGCGTCTTTCCCGAATACAGGGTTTGGTCGAAAACTATAACTTTGTCCATTATATTGCAATTCCAAATATTGCTTTTCAGCCGTAGCAATTAATTTATTTAGGTCTGCTGGGAGACTTTTTGGTTTTTGAGATAATACTTTTTCATACGGAGCAAGCTTATTAGAATAATAGCTTGCAATTTCTTCTGCTGAGTGAGAATATCCACTATAAAAGTAATAAGATTCTTCAAATGACATAGGATTTTCGTAAGTTTCGATACTCTGTATTCGCTCACGTGGCGTTTGTAGATTGTCCAATATATCTGTTTCTACACCTTTTCTATAGTTGTCATTTGCGTTCTGTATTCTTAAAACCATCTCTTTTCTTTTAGATAAATCGTACAATTCATTATCTGCAATTTGAACTATTTCACTAAACTCTTTCTCTGGTATGTCGAGCTCTTTACTCATTTGTTCACGTTTTTCTTGATATTTTTTTGTAAGGTTTGAAAGCCATTCGTCATACGCATTTTCTTTTGCTTGTTCCTGTTCTTGTTCAGCTGTTTGAACAAATGTCGATGGATTAATCACATACGACGAAACGAAAACGCCTACTAAAAGTACACTTGCAATGCTCGCTATCCAGACGGCTGGCTTTTGCCATCTTGAAGGGGGCTTTTTTGTTGTTATGATTCCTGGCGAATGTTGTGTTGCATTTTCTGCCTCGATTTGTGCGAAAACGGCTTCTGGATCTAACTGTGATTCCATGCGATCATAGGATTTTTTTAGAAGCTCCATTCGTTTTTCAAATTGTTTATCATCCATTTTCAACACTCCCCTCCTGCATTAACAACGCTTTGAGCTTTTCCTTTGCACGCAATATACGAACTTTGACAGTTGATAACGAAATATTTAGTACCTCGGCTATCTCCTCATACTTTAATTCATGGAAGTAAAATAATATAAGAGGATAACGATACTTTTCATCAAGTTCTTTAATAGCATTATGTAATAACCTATCCTCTTCAAAATTAAGGACATGCTTTTCTGCTGAAGATGAGGGCATTTGTTGCTGAGCACTTAGCTTTTCTCCCTTTGCCTGCTCTCGTTGTTCTTTGCGATAATAATCACGTGTTGCATTCAATGTGATTTTATAGAGCCATGTCGTAAAACGATCCTGCTTAAATTGATGTAAAAAACGATAGAGCTTCACAAATACCTCCTGCGAAACATCTGCTAAATCATCACTATGTACGCCGCATTGAAAGGCAAATTTTTCAACTGTTCGTTGATGTATTCGGATCAGCTCTATATAGGCGTCTTTGTCTCCTTGGTGAGCCCGTTCTATTAATTCAGTTTCTGTCACAGTCATCCCCCCTTTGCACATGTAACGAATCATTCCTCCTAATTGTTACATATTTAAATAGATTTTACTTTTTTAATAATAGCTCCAAACACTAATTACGTCGCTAAAATTACCTCCACTGTTCAAACAAAATTATTCCAGAATATCTATAAATCATTTTCTGAAATTACTTGTGAAACGAGAATATTGCTGTAAAATGAAACTTTAGTATAAGGAGGATTAATTTTTGTGTCTTCGAGAGATCAATTTACATCTAAAATTGGGTTTATTTTAGCTGCCGCTGGAAGTTCTATAGGGTTAGGAGCTATTTGGAAGTTTCCTTACATGGCGGGTACTAACGGCGGAAGTGTCTTTATTTTTCTATTCATCCTATGTACATTTTTCATCGGTTTGCCAGTGTTAATTGCAGAATTTATGATTGGTCGTCGTGGGCAAAAGGATGCTGTCACGTCGTTCAAGGAACAGGCGCCAGGAAAACCATGGTACTTCATAGGATGGGGTGGCATGATTATAGCCGGTCTAATACTGTCATTCTACAGTGTTGTTGGTGGCTGGATTTTAAGCTACTTAGGCCGCGCCATAACATTCCATCTCAAAAATTCAAATGGTAATTATGCAGATTTATTCAATAACATCATTTCAAGCCCATTTGAAGCAGTGCTTGTACAAGGATTATTTATGTTGTTAACTGTAGTAATTGTATCAGCAGGCATTAAAGGTGGGATTGAAAAAGCTAGTACATGGATGATGCCACTGTTATTCATCTTTTTCATCGTATTAGTTATACGTTCTTTAACATTGGACGGTGCAATGGAAGGTATTAAATTTATGTTCGTCCCTGATTGGTCCTATTTAAATGCAGAAACATTTTTAAAGGCACTTGGACAAGCTTTCTTCTCGCTAAGTGTTGGGATCGCGGTAATGATCACATATGCTTCCTATTTATCAAAATCAGAAAAGATCGGAAATTCAGCCATCAATGTGGCATCAATGAATATCATTATTTCTTTACTTGCAGGTCTAGTAATTTTCCCAGCAGTGTTCGCACTTGGCTATACACCTGATCAAGGTCCTGGCCTCGTATTTATTATTTTACCTGCTGTTTTTGAACAATTACCTCTTGGTGGACTGTTCTTAACGATTTTCTTTGTACTCTTACTATTTGCTACAGTTACTTCTTCCATTTCCATGTTAGAAATTGTCGTGGCTATCGCAATTGGAGATAAGCCTGAAAAGCGTAAAAAAATCGCTTGGATTGGCGGTATTATTATTTTTATCGTTGGTATTCCAAGTGCACTATCATTCGGCATCTTATCTGATGTAAAAATTTTAGATCGCTCTATTTTCGACTTTGTAGACTTTTTGACCAATAGTATCGGTATGCCAATTGGTGCCTTATTGATTTCTATCTTTGCAGGCTATTATTATACAAAGGACATTTCTCGTAAGGAGCTTGCAACATCTAGTCTGATGTTCAATATTTGGTATATTTTAATTCGTTATGTTTCTCCGATAGCGATACTAATTATTTTCATTCAGGGAATTTTACCGTTGTTTAAATAAAAAAAAACGAGGTTGTCTCAAAATTGAATGACAACCTCATTTTCTATAGAAAAGCAGAAGCATTATTGCGTCCGGATTCGGCTTTGTGCTTAGGCCAACATGATGTTTTTTGCGCGAAAGCGTAGTGCTAACGTAGCGGCAGCAAGGTGTTTTGTCTGTGCGAAAACGAAGCGACAGCAAAAGTGTTTTATCTGCGCAAAAGCGAAGCGGCAGCGGCAACAACATGATGTTGGTCACTTAGTCGTTGCCACAGGTCGTGGCGTTCTTAGACTGAGTTCCTCTATTTCAGCGGATGTTTTGACACCCACTAGAAGAAGTTAAATAATGCATTTTGCTTCAAATTTTATCGCGATAAGTTTGTAAGAAATGGCTACACAATCTTCATATGGTATCCATTCTTCAAATGAATGCTCATATGTTTCTTGAATAACCTTTGCAAGAGTAGATGGATCATCAATTCCTTGCAATGCTGCTACAACATCTGCAGTTTCAGTATCATAATGATCTGGACCTAAGTGGAATGGATCCCACTCCTCTAGCAGGTGTACGGCTGCTTGATTCATTTTTATATTTTCCAAAATACTCACCTATTATCCTTTTATCATACTCGTATGATACCATAGTAAATAAAAAAGAAAAGAGTGATTTGCTTGTCTATTTTCGATCAAACTATTAAACGTCGTTGTACAAACTCGGTAAAATGGGACGCAATGGAAAACGTATATGAGCTACAAGAGGCTTCAGACATACTTCCAATGTGGGTAGCGGATATGGATTTTTCTGCACCAATAGCCGTATCAAAAGCGCTACAAGAGCATGCTGAAAAGACTGTTTTCGGCTATAGCTTTGTTAGCGATGAAGCGGTACAGGCGATCGTAGACTGGCAAAATGCTCATCATGATTGGCACATTGACAAAGAATCAATTGTTTTCTGTAACGGTGTTGTTGCTGCTTTAGCGGATAGTATCAAAGCACTGACAAATCCAGGAGATAAAGTACTTATTTCCTCACCTGTCTACCCACCATTCTATAACATCCCGAAAAGTAATGGTCGAGAGATTGTTAATTGTCCTTTAGTAGAAAAAGATGGGACATTTGTCTATGACTTTGAAGCCTTTGAACAAGCACTTGCTCAAAACGTGAAAGCCTACATATTGTGTAATCCTCATAATCCAGGAGGATATGTATGGGATGAAGCTACATTAAAGGAAATCGTACGACTATGTGCAAAATATGATGTAGTGATTATTTCAGATGAAATTCATTCGGATTTAATGTTAGATGGCTCTAAACATACACCATTAGCAAAAATCGCTGGTGATGAAATTGATCGTATTATTACGTGTATGGCACCGACAAAAACGTTTAATTTAGCTGGTATTCAAGTTGCCTATATGATTGTACCGGATAAAGAAAAGCGAATGTTACTAGAAGCAGTTCATATGGCTAGTGGGCAAGGCTCATTAAATACCTTTGCTTCAGTTGCACTTCATGCTGCTTATTCAGAGGGGTCCCCATGGTTAAGTGACATGCTTACTTACATTTCAAATAATATGGACTATGTGATTGCTGAATTAGGTCAATTACCCGGCATCCATATTAAAAAACCCCAGGGCACTTATTTACTTTGGATTGATTATCGAGAATTAGGACTTGATGAAAAAGAAATCATGAAACGCTTGCTGGAAAATGGCAAACTTGCATTAGAGCCAGGGACAAAATACGGCGAAGAAGGTTGCGGCTTCCTACGTATGAACGTCGCTTGCTCATTTGACACAGTAAAAGATGGTGTTCAACGCTTTAAGCAAGCACTTCAGCAATAAAAAGTAAATAGTGAAGGATATCTCTCAAGCTTTTCTGAGATATCCTTTTTTTTGTTTAGAAAATATATCTCATAAGGAAATTAAGCATCTGGAGAATGGAGTGAAGACACACAATACATGAGGTGTTTTAGCATAAGATTAATGAGAATGAATGATGCCCCGCAGTCCTTAATGGCTGCGAGGCATCTGGCTTCCCACGAAAAATGTGTTTTTAAATGTTTTGCTGATTGTTTGTATTATTTTTCTCTGAAAGAATACGTGCTTCGATTTCCTTTGACTTCATTTCTTGTTTCTTAGAAATCTTACGGAAAACAGTAAATACAACAATACATAAAATAAGCATGATTAAAAATTCAAAAGCTGCAGGAATATAACCTGATTTATCTTCTGGGAAATATAAAAATTGATACATTAAATGTTTCATGTTTTACACGTCCTTACAATTATTATTCAAAAACTGTAATTGACTCGATTTTCACATCTTCTACTGGTTTATCACGGAAGTCTTTTTCTACGTCTGCAAGTTTGTCGACAACGTCCATTCCTTCAACAACATGACCAAATACTGTGTGTTTATGATCTAACCAAGGAGTACCACCATTTTGAGCATATGCTTCAATAATCTCTTCTGGGAAGCCAGCACCTTGTAATTGGCGAAGCATATCACTTGGAAGGTGCTTCATTTGTACGATAAAGAATTGTGAACCATTTGTATTTGGACCCGCATTTGCCATTGAAAGGGCACCGCGAAGATTAAATACTTTTTCAGAGAACTCATCTTCGAAAGAGTTACCCCAAATTGATTCGCCGCCCATACCTGTACCAGTTGGGTCACCACCTTGAATCATAAAGTCTTGGATCACACGGTGGAAAATGATGCCGTCATAGTATCCTGACTTTGCATGGCCTAAGAAGTTTTCAACAGTTTTTGGTGCATGCTCTGGGAATAATTTAATTTTGATGGCACCTAATGTTGTTTTCATTTCTACAAGTACTTCGCCTTCTAGTACTTCTGTTGTTAATTGTGGAAACATTGAAGTCTCTCCTTTAAATGTAAAATTTCAGTTTCAATGAAAATGATAGTACTATCATTTCTGACCTTATTTTAGTCTAACACACTTCTTACTGGTTTTCTTCACCAAAGTATTGACGATTTATTGCACTTTTAATTTTTGGACTTATCACCATACTGTGGAGTTGATTTCCGTTCCAGCTGGGCTCTTTCCTGCGGGCGTCCGTTGAGCCGCTTGGGCCAATAAGTGTTTTTGTGTGAAAGCGAAGCGGCAACAGCAGAAGTTTTTTGCACGAAAGCGTAGTGCTAACGTAGCGGCAGCGGCACGATGTTGGTCACCGGTTAAGAAACATTCTTTCATATTAACCCCCTTAGTATATTTTTTATGATTGTTCATATATCCCCTTGATCAATAATAAAGATGGATTATATGGATAATAGTAGAAAAATGGAGGGATTGAAATGAAATTTATACAAAAAATAAGTGTAATCGGACTGTCGGTATGTCTGTTGAGTATCGTTTTTTCATCTGCTAGCATGGCAACAACAATCGTTACAGAAGAGCATCTGAATTCAGTAAATAATAAAAATAAAAAAGAAGTTCATTATTACAAAAACGACTCCGCCAAAATAGTAGCAAAAGAAACAAAAACGGTACTGATTAAAACAGAAAAAGAAGATAAATCATTATTAGAACAAAAAACAAAAGAATTTGAAGAAAAAATGAAAATGGAACAAATAGCCTTTATTGAAGAGGGATTGAAAAAAGCAACAACGCTTCAAGATGTAGAAAAAGTAAAAAGTGATGCAGCCAACTTATTAAAAAAAGAAAAAGAATTGTTTAAAGCAGAAAGTAAAAAATATGTAAAAACAATGATTGATACAGAAAAAGTGAACTTAGCGATGATTTCAAGTTCATATAAGACGGTTAGAGATGACTTTTTCACCTTTAACAAACACGGATTCTATTACTATGATGTAGATAAAAATGAATTTGTTCCAAACGATAAAGTAAATACAACAGAAGAAGTAAAAGAATTTGAAAAAAAACACAAAGAAGATACAAAATTAAAAGATAATCCAATCAACACCTTAATCCTGTTCATTCTCCTTGGATTGTTATGTATAATTCCTCTTTTCATAAGTAACAGACAAAAAAACAGAGCGTAAGCGTTATTGATGCTTTTAGCCTTCGTTCCTCTATCGCTAATCCACAAGAAGTCATCCACACTCCAATCGACCTATTCACATGACATACGTTTTTACAACATGACATCCAACTTTTTAGTTTTATCGGAATACTTTCAGGAATTATCGCCCAACTTTTAAATTTTATCGACATCCGCCTTCCAAAGAGCAAAAAAAGGATTCACAAAACTATTTGTGAATCCTTTTACTTTATTATGTCGCCCAGCCTTCACTCCAATCAATTAATACATTTTAACAAACGTCATCTCCAACTTCGTAGCAAAATTATTTGATAAATACAAATTAGGTCTGAACGCGTATTTGGAAACAATCCAAATTATGTTATTCTGTTCAATGACTCATATTTAGAGTGGAGGCACACATGAAAAAGGCTTTTGGTTTTTTTATCATTTTACTATCCTTGCCTGCCCTTTGGTGGATTAGTACAAATATTAGGACAGAAATCAATATGGCACAAGCGCACGAGGAGCAAATTGCTAGCGCTATTCATTTACCGGAAGTACAGCCACAGCTTCCAGTAACACTTATTGATCGAAACGGCAAAACATTTAGCGAAGAATATGTCGAATGGCGGCAACCTTTACCATTACAGAAAATCCCAAAAATTGCCCAGGAAATTTTTATCGCAAGTGAGGACGCTCATTTTTATGAGCATATCGGCTTTGACTTCAGTGCTATCATCCGTGCAGTTGTTGCTAACTCAAGCACAAATTCATCTTCTCAAGGTGCTAGCACCATTACACAACAGCTCGTTCGTATGCGTTATTTATCCGACGAAAAAACATATGAACGAAAATTAACAGAGATTTTTTACTCTCATGAGCTTGAGAAAGAATTTGATAAAGACGAGATTTTAACGATGTATCTAAATGAAGCCTATTTTAGCAATCAAGTTTATGGAATCGGTGGGGCAGCTACATATTATTTTCAGAAACCACTCCAAGAATTATCTATAGCTGAAATTGCATTTATTGCTGCCATTCCAAATAACCCCTCACTGTATAATCCTTTAAAAAACTTTGATAAAACAAAGGCGAGACAGGAGCGGCTGTTAGATACACTCGCAGCAAGTGGCGCTATAACAAAAGAAGATGCTATTACATATAAAGCAGAAACGATAACGTTACATGTAAAAAATAAAGTACAAAGCTACCCTATGTACAGCACTTACGTCTTACAAGAGCTTAGATGGTTAGTTGCAGAAAAAGAAGGTTATTCAGATCGACTTGCCAAAACACAAAGCGAGGAAGAGCAGAAAAAAATCAAAGCGCAGCTAGACAATCGACTCAATACATTATTTCAAAATGGATTAACGATTTATACCGCGCTAAATCCAGACAAACAAGCACATGATGAGAAGAAAATGACTGCAATTCTAGGTTCAGGCAAATTACAAGCAGCTGGAGCAGTTATTGATAATACATCTCGTGAAGTTGTTAGTCTTTATGCTGGGAAAAACTATGAAAAGTTTGGTTATCATCGTGCCTTTCAAGGTACGCGTCAGCCAGGCTCTGCTTTTAAGCCACTAGCGGTATATGCTCCTTTCTTTGAAACGACAGCACACACACCCGATTCTATCGTTAGTGGTGGCAGTTATTGTGTCGGTTCATTTTGTCCACAAAACTATGGAGGCTTTAAATACGGTGATGTACCAATTCGAGTAGCATTTCGATATAGCTATAATACATCGGCTCTCCGTCTCTTTAACACAGTCGGAGTTGACAAAGCCTTCAGTTACTTAGATCGTTTTCACTTCCGCTCTATCGGGGCAAAAGATCATAATTATGCGGCCTCTCTAGGAGGATTAACGTATGGTGTTACAGCACTTGAACTAGCAGACGCCTATACAAGTTTTATAGACGGCTCATACGTACTGGCCCATAGCATCCGTAAAGTGACAGCAGCTGATGGCACAGAGCTTTACAGCTGGGATTCAGAACGCGATCAAATTTGGTCACCGAAAACCGTTAAGTATATGCGTTCGATGCTTGCAGATGTTGTTACTAAAGGTACAGGACAAGGCGTTTATAGTAGAAGTAACTATGTCGGTGCCAAAACGGGAACAACTAACGACTATCGTGACTACTGGCTCGCTGGATTAAATGATGAATACACTGCAGCAGTATGGCTTGGCTACGATAAGCCACAATCTATGGAGAGATTAGAAGCGTATAAGATTCATCACAAGCTATTTAATGTTCTACTGGAATAAAGTAAACTAAAAGGAGCAGCCCTGAGTGAAATTCTTCACTCTCGGGCTGCTCCTTTTATTGTATAACGTTACTATGTAATTGAATAAGATGTAAACCGTAGCGTTTAATGAGCAAACGGTAAGCTTGCTAAGATGCCATTATACAATTTTAAAACAACATAAACAAATAGCGATAATAGTATAGTCCACATAAAAAGTTCAAATACTAATAAGCCAATCGTTCCACCCATCGACATAAAATGACTCATTTTATAGATAAGGTAAATAAAGTAGATAAGAACGGTTAAGACAAAAATACCTACTAAAACGTAAATAAATTGAATAGCAAAGGCTGAACATATTGCACCAACCAATAAAATGATATATCCGCCTCGTGCTTGATTAACTGTCGCACCATCATTATCCTTGGAGAAAAATAACATTCCTAGCTCATGAATAGTTTCCCCTACTAATTTTAATGCTGAAAATAACATAAAAAAGATCCCAGCAAAGACAATTAGCAAAAAAACACGGAGCTCGAAATCGGATAAAAACTCCCGCATGCCGGAATACACACCGATTGCATGAAAAACTTGCAATGATTCACTTACAGCATACATCCCAAATGTCAAACTAAACAATAAAATTGTGATTAATGGTAGATAACCATAAATATAAGGATTCTTCATAAAAATTTTTTCCCTCTATTGTTATTGATAACTTCCTATTTATAATATAGCCAAAATTCTTCCACTATCGCAAGCTAAATCCAATGAGTACAATGCATTCATACAAGAAGTGCGTTATAATTAACATACTTATCTGCATAAAGGAGGATTTTTTTGTTACAAGTACTTTATATTTTCATTCCAATGCTTGCCGCAATATTTGTGCCATTTTTATATAAAAGCATTAAAAATATTCACACAGGCTGGTTTGTTCTTGCAGTACCTGCTACACTCGCGATTATTTACGCATCTTATATCGGAAAAGTAGCAGATGGTAAAGTATTTCTTGAAGAGCTTCCTTGGATTCCATCGCTTGATATTTCCATCGTTTCTTATTTAGATGGACTTAGCTTGCTTTTCTCATTGCTAATTACTGGAATTGGTTCATTGGTCGTACTTTACTCTATTTTTTACTTAGACAAACATAAAGAAAAATTACATAATTTTTATGTTTACTTATTACTATTTATGACAGCAATGCTCGGAGTAGTACAGTCAGATCATTTAATTACTCTGTACTTCTTTTGGGAGCTAACATCAATTTCATCATTTTTACTGATTGGCTATTGGTATTCTCGTGATGCCTCTCGCTTTGGTGCACTTAAATCAATGATGATTACAGTCGGTGGCGGCTTAATGATGTTAGGAGGATTCATTCTTCTTTATTTAATGGGAGGAACGTATTCAATCCGTGAACTTATTGTCATGACACCTAATTTAGTGCAGCATCCGATGTTCACCTGGTCGCTTGTTTTAATACTTCTAGGAGCATTTACGAAATCTGCCCAATTCCCATTCTACATTTGGTTACCAGATGCAATGGAAGCGCCAACACCAGTTAGTGCATACCTACACTCTGCAACAATGGTAAAGGCAGGTATTTATTTAGTTGCACGCTTTACCCCGATTTTCGCTGTTTCTGAGCTTTGGATATGGCTCGTTACAGGCGTAGGTATCTTAACGCTATTCTGGGGTTCGTTCTTCGCAGTGAAGCAAACAGATTTAAAAGGAATCCTCGCTTTCTCTACAGTGAGTCAGCTTGGACTTATTATGTCGTTGCTCGGCGCTAGTGCTTTAGCGTTTCATGGCAATGGGGCAACAGATACTATTAAATTTGCTGCCTTTGCGGCGATCTTCCACCTTATCAACCATGCAACGTTTAAAGGAAGCCTATTCATGATTGCTGGTATTGTCGATCATGAAACAGGTACACGTGATATTCGTAAACTCGGTGGCTTAATGAGTCTTATGCCACTTAGCTTTACAGTAGCGGCAATCGGAAGCTTATCAATGGCTGGTCTACCGCCATTTAACGGCTTCTTGAGTAAGGAAATGTTTTTTACTGCAATGCTTGCACTACGAAATTTCGAATTTTCAGGCTTTGAAACATGGGGAGCACTTTTCCCGATTGTTGCTTGGATTGCAAGTATATTTACATTTATCTATAGCTTCTATTTTGTTTTCAGAACATTCACTGGTAAATATAAACCAGAGAAATTACCTCGTAAACCACACGAGGCACCGATTGGCATGCTCATTTCGCCGATGATTTTAGCAGCATTAGTCGTAACAATATTCTTTATTCCGAATCTAGTTGGGGATACTTTTGTAAAGCCAGCAGTACAAGCTATTCAGCCATTCTTATACGATTCACCAAAGGATATTGATATTCATGTGGCAGCTTGGCATGGTGAAATTACACCTGAATTACTCATGACATTTGGCATAGTACTTGTTGGGGTTCTATTGTTTGTAGCATTACCGAAATGGCAGGGTATTTATCAAAAATTCCCACGAGCTTTAACATTAAATAATGCATACGACAAAATTATGCTCGGACTAGATGTTGGGTTAAATCGTGTATCACGTCTTTATATGACAGGCTCTATGCGTCACTACCTGCTATATATGTTTAGTAGCATTGCAGCAATTGTCATCGGTTCTTTATTTGTGAAGAATGCCTTTACAGTCTCCTTCCAAGACACTGCACCTATTCGTCCTTACGAAATCATTTTAGTTGTGGTGTTAGTCATTGGAACAGCCATTACTATTTTGGCAAAATCACGTTTAACAGCCATTATTGGTCTTGGTGCTGTGGGCTACACAGTAGCATTATTCTTCGTTATTTTTAATGCTCCTGATTTAGCATTAACACAGCTTGTCATTGAAACGATTTCTGTTGCGCTATTTTTACTAGCATTTTATCATCTGCCTAAGCTCGGAAAACGAGAAGAGCGTATGAGGTTCCAATTAAATCGTGCGATTGTTTCCATTGCAGTCGGTGTTATGGTTACGCTTTTAGCACTGTCTGCACATTCACAAAAATTGATTCCAACTATTTCGAAGTATTATGAGGAAACAGTTTATTCAAAAGCCGGCGGTGGAAACATTGTCAACGTTATCTTAGTAGACTACCGTGGATTTGATACATTATTTGAAATTACAGTGCTAGCTATTGCTGGGATGGCCATTTTAGCAATGATCAAGCTACGCATGAATCGAAAGGAGAAAACACATGAAAACAAATGATGTCATTATACAATTTACAACAAAAATTGTATTCTTCATTATTTTCTTCTTCTCCATTCATATTTTCCTTGCTGGTCATTACACACCTGGAGGCGGCTTTGTTGGTGGACTTTTAACATCGAGTGCGATCGTGCTCTTAGTCCTTGCTTTTGATTTAAATACGGTTCGTAAGGTTTTACCTATAAATTATACGTATTTAACAGCAATTGGCTTACTACTAGCACTTGCAACAGCCGCTTTCCCAATGTTTGTAGGTAAACCGTTTTTTACACATTTCTTTGATTATTTCGATTTACCGCTTCTAGGTAGACAGTCCTTACACACGGCTATGCTTTTTGATAGCGGTGTCTATTTGGTTGTTGTCGGCGTTACGATGACCATTATTCAAACGATTGGAGAGGATGAATAATGGAAATATTGATGGCGTTTGTCATAGGCTTTCTGTTTATGGCGGCGATTTATTTAATCTTATCCAAAAGCTTATTACGTATTATTATCGGGACAGGTCTTTTAAGTCATGGCGCCCATCTTCTCATTTTAACGATGGGCGGGCTAGGTGGAGAAGCGCCACCAGTTTTAAAGGAAGGGGCAAAAACTTTTGCAGACCCATTACCACAGGCGCTTATTTTAACAGCGATTGTTATTAGTTTTGGGGTAACAGCGTTCTTCCTTGTACTTGCTTACCGTTCTTATCAGGAGCTCGAGACAGATGATATAAGCTTAATGAGAGGAAGTGATGAGGATGAATAACTTCCTTCTACTGCCAATTATCATTCCGTTTTTCTTCGGTATGATTTTAATGTTTGGGCAAAAAAACTTAAAATACCAGCGTTCATTCGCATTACTTGGTATAGGGCTCGCACTTACATCAGCCATTTCACTGCTTTTAAAGGTGAAAAATGACGGTATCCAAAAGGTGACATTCGGAGATTGGCCTGTGCCATATGGCATTACAATGGTTTCTGATATGGTGTCCGCACTGCTGGTCACAACAACGCTGCTGATCGCCCTCTTTGTTGTTTGGTATGGCTTTGGTTCCATCACAAAGGAACGTGAACGCTTCTTCTATTATCCTGGAATTATGTTTATTTTAACTGGGGTTAACGGGGCATTTACGACAGGCGATATTTTTAACCTTTTCGTGTTCTTTGAGGTATTGTTAATGGCCTCTTATTTACTCATCGTTCTTGGGGGCGAAAAAGGACAGCTTAAAGGTTCCATTAAATATATTTTAATTAATGTTATTTCATCTGCATTATTTGTTATTACAGTTGCCTACCTTTACTCTGTAGTAGGTACATTAAACATGGCAGATATTGCGGTAAAGATTGCAGAAATTAATCAGCCAGGTATCGTTACCGTTATAGCTGTACTATTTTTAATGGTATTTGGGTTAAAAGCGGCTATTTTCCCGCTATACTTCTGGCTTCCAACTTCTTATGCAGCAGCACCTATACCAGTACTAACGCTATTTGGTGCACTACTAACAAAGGTTGGCATTTACGCGATTACCCGAACATATACATTGTTCTTTGTTCATGATTTATCGTATACACATGATCTACTGATGGCATTAGCAGTTGCAACAATTATTGCGGGCTGCATTGGCGCACTTGCCTATCATGATGTGAAGCTCATCATTATCTATAATATTGTCATAGCTGTAGGTGTTATTTTATTCGGTGTATCTCAAATGAATGAGGTTGCTCTAAAGGGTGCAATGTTTTATTTAATTCATGACATGCTTATTAAAGCAGCGCTCTTTATGTTGATCGGTATAATCATCTACATTACCGGCACATCCGATTTACGAAAAATGGGCGGTCTTATGAAGAAATATCCCGCTCTCGGTTGGTGCTATTTAATTGCAGCATTTGGTTTAGCAGGGATTCCTCCACTTAGTGGCTTCGTTGGAAAGCTGTTAATTGTACAGGGAGGTTTTGAAGCAGGCAGTAAATGGAGCAGTATTTTTATTTTAGCTTCGTCTCTTCTCGTTTTATTGTCTGTTATTCGTATTTTCCTTTATGCCTTTTGGGGTGAAGAAAAAGAAACAACGGGTACTGTCGATAAAAAAGTCTACAATACACTATTTGTGCCTACTGTGCTTTTAGTGCTCATTACTGTAGCGTATGGTGTAGGCTCTGAATGGATTACTCCATTTATGGACGATGCGGCAAAACTATTAAGTGATCCATCTATTTATATAGATGCTGTAATGAAGGAGGATTAGAGATATGGCATTTCAAATTATTTTAAATGTTGTACTTGCCTTCGTTTGGATGTTCCTTTCTTCTAATTACACAGCAACAGGCTTTATCGTTGGGTTCATTCTCGGTATTATATTGCTCATTATTATGCGTAGATTTTTTACTGCTCGTCTTTACGTCTACCGTATATGGGCAATCATTAAACTGACTTTACTCTTTTTAAAGGAGTTAGTGTTAGCGAATATACAAGTTCTTCGAGTAGTCTTAAAACCAAAGTTAGATATGCAGCCTGCGTTCTTTGCCTATCCGACTGTTTTAACACAAGAATGGGAAATTACATTATTATCGAGTCTCATTACGTTAACGCCTGGTACTGTAGTAGTGCACGTATCAGATGATGCAAAAACTTTGTATGTGCATGCGATCGACATGAGTGATGTCGATGAAGCGATTACAGCAATTCGAGATTCATTTGAGAAAGCGATTTTGGAGGTGAGTAAATCATGACAACGTTTATTATTGTTTCGATTGTAGTGATTTGCTTATCAATGATTGCAGTCATTTATCGAATGGTTAAAGGACCTTCTGCATCCGATCGTGTGGTAGCGTTGGATTCATTGGGTGTATCAGTAATCTCGCTAATTGGACTGTTTTCAGTACTGGTTGAAACAAGCTTCTTCCTGGAGATTATATTATTGTTAGCGATTTTATCGTTTATCGGTACTGTTGCTTTCTCTAAATTCATAGAGAAAGGAGACATCATTAAACGTGACAATTCTCGCTAATAGCTTAGTTATCTTTTTCATTTCTGTAGGGGTGCTATTTATAGTTGTGACAGCCATTGGTCTTGTCCGTTTACCTGATTTGTACACACGTGCGCACGCTGCTTCTAAAAGTGCAACGCTCGGTGTCATGTGTATACTCATTGGCGTATTCTTTCACTTTTGGCTTATTGAAGATCACTTTAATCCCCGTATTTTGCTCGGTATACTGTTCCTGTTCATCACTGGTCCTGTTGGGGGGCATATTATGACTCGCTCCTCATACATCGCTGGCGTAAAACCTTGGAAAGGCACAATACACGACGAGCTTGGACCTGAAATTGATCGAATGAAAAAGGAACAAGGCATTAAATAACTTAGATACAAGAATCTGCTCGAATTTAATCGGGCAGATCTTTTTATTTCTAAAAAACCAGATGTCACTTGCTGACATCTGGTTTTTTTGAGATCTATTTTGTTTGAATTAAAATCTACGATGACCTCTAAATGGTAGACCTGGTCTGAAAAACGGTGGAAACGGTCCGAAAAATGGCGAAAATGGTCCGAAAAACGGTGGGAATGGTCCGAAAAACGGCGGGAATGGTCCGAAAAACGGTGAGAATGGTCGGAAAAACGGCCCACCGACTGGCCCAAAGCCTCCTGGAAAACCTCCGAAGAATGTCATAAGCTTCCTCCCTTTTTTTACTCTATCTTATGTAGGAGGATGCATATATCACATGTCTATTGCCTATTCTATTTTTCTTCTCCTAAACGTTGCACAAAATTCGCTAGTGTACGTACCATTACACCTGTACCACCTTTTGGGCCTAAGTCATGTACAGCAAGCGCATCTGACGTTCCTGCAATATCTAGGTGAATCCATGGTGTATCACCAACAAACTCACCAACAAAGCCTCCTCCAAAAATCATGTGTCCATCACGACCAGGAGAGTTATTTAAATCAGCGACGTCTGATTTACGAATTCGTTTTTTATCATTTTCTGTTAAAGGCATACGCCACACAAATTCATCAGTCTCCTGAGCAGCTTCCATGAAAGCAGCAAAGAATTCATCGTCATTAGAAAGTGCACCTGTTTTATCCATACCAAGTGCTGTAATCACTCCACCTGTTAACGTTGCAACATCGATCAGGGCAGTAGCTCCTTGTTGTTTAGCATATGTAGTAGCGTCTGCTAATACTAAACGTCCTTCCGCATCGGTATTTAAAACTTCTACCGTCTTACCACTATATGTAGTGATGACATCATCTGGCTTAAATGCTGTGTCAGATACCATATTATCGGTAGAGCCAATAACTGCTAAGACATTTTTGTTAGGACGTAATTCACCGATGATTTTCATGGCACCTAGCACTGCTGCCGCACCGCCCATATCACCTTTCATGCCTACCATTGCATCTTTTGGCTTTAAGGAATAGCCACCTGTATCATACGTAACCCCTTTGCCGACAAGGCCAATTGGATCATCAAAATCTTCAGTCGCTTTATATTTTAATGTGATTAAACGAGGTTCTTCACGGGAGCCTTGATTGACACATAAAATACCGCCCATACCGAGCTCCTCTAATTGTTCTTTATCTAAAATTTCAACTTCAAAACCGTACTCGACTGCAAGGGACTCTGCGTAATTAGCTAAGTCTGTCGCTGTCAGTAAGTTTGGTGGTAAATTAATTAAGCTACGTGCTTCATTTACTGCATTTGCATAAATAGCACCCACCTCAAAGCTTGCCACCACTTCATCTAAATCATTAGCAGCAGTTACAAGGTGAACAGCGTCAATACGTTTATCTACTTCATTTGATGTTGTTTTGTAATGAGGAATTGAATAATAACCAAGTCCTGTTCCTTCACCAGCTAAAAAGGCAACATCTGTTACAGTAATCGACTCTGTCGTAAACGACTCAAGCCAAATGGAATATTCTTTAACCTTTAAGGCTCTTAGTTCCTTGCCAAGCAATCCAAATGCTGCACGAACATCGCCTTCTGTTAAATTTTTTCGTTCATCTAAACCAACAAATAAGATACGTTTAAGATTTGTATGGTCCTTCAAGAATGGCAATTTCGTCATTTTTTTTAGTTCAGTAGAAACATCCCCTGTACTAATCCACGCGTCCAGGGATTCTCCGTAAAATGATGAAAAGCTTGCCCAATCCTGCATTTGCTCACGATGTTTAGTGACTCCTACTACTAACACTTCAGTAGAAATCGTTTCAAATGTTTTTGCTTCTTTTACAATATGCATGTAAATTCCTCCATTCAATATTCTATTATACCTAAGTTTCAGAAAACGCGTAATATTTAGCTTTTAGAAAATAATGAATGTTATAATAAAAATAATTATAAGTGAAGGTTGTGATGATTATGAGTTTACTTCAAAATACCCCTTTACTCGTTGCCCTTTTTGCAGTCCTCTTTGCACAGTTTGTTAAAATCCCTATTCATTTTTTAATGACAAGAAAGATTAACTGGGGATTATTTACTTCCACTGGGGGAATGCCTAGTTCACACTCTGCTTCCGTAACAGGACTAACAACCTCTATTGCCTATGAAACAGGATTAGATTCCCCAATTTTTGCCGTAGCCGCTATGTTTTCATTTATCGTCATGTATGATGCGAGTGGTGTACGCTATCAGGCAGGTCAGCATGCAGCTGTATTAAATCAACTGCGTAAAGACTTTCAAACATTGCTTCATGATTTAAAAAAGTGGCCACAAATGGATGGGCAAGAAAAAATGGAAGAGCTAAAAACATTGCTAGGCCATAAACGGAGCGAAGTATTTTTTGGAGCATTAACTGGAATTTTTATCGCCATCATCACATATCAATTTATTTTGTGAAATATAGACACATCCTCATGTTGAGGCTGTGTTTTTTTATTTATCGGAAACTTTTGTGGTTTTATCGGAAACTTTTCACGATTTATCGGAAACTTTTGTGATTTTATCGGAAGCTTTTCAAGTTTTATCGGAAACATTCAAAAAAAAATCAGTATTCTTCTCTCCATCGAAAGAAGAATACTGAAAGAAAATCAATTATGCCTCGGCATAATTGCGTCCGGAATCGGCTTTGGGCCAACGTGATGTTGGTCACTCAGTCGTTACCACAGGACGTGGCGTTCTTAAACTGAGTTCCTCTATTTCAGCTGATGTTTGAACATTTGTACTTGTCGCTACGCTTTCAGTACAAAAGACATCTGTACCTGTCGCTTCGCTTTCGGTACCAAAAGACATTTGCTGAAAAAAGTTAAAACATTCGATAACCACTTTTACGTAAAAAAATCATGACAATTCCAGCAACAATTGAACCGGCAAAGCCACCAGATAAGATTGCAATATCTACAAATTGCAGCGCTTGTAACTTATCTAAAAGTGCTGGGAATGCGGAACCTGGCTTGAAAATATAATCTAAAAAGCTTACATCATCGACAATAAAGATAACAACAATCGGATACACTATCGCCATTAACCATGTCATTCGCAAAAGCATATTCAATAAAAATCCGATCCCAAAGAACATGACGAAAAATAACACAATTGAAATGATTAACTGTACTAATGAAACTGGACCATCCATGTATGTATAACCTCCGTTTTCCTCTCATTAGTTTACATGATTACTACAGCGCTTTCAATGAGCATATCCTTGATTTCGCTTGTTCGTCATATTTAGGGAGTATTACCATAACGTGTGGTTGAAGCACTCCCCGAAAGAGGCGCCATCTTGACATTAAAAAGGCAAACACAATGATTAGCCCTACTCGCTCTAACATAAACAAAAAAAGCTCCATCATAGGTCCCCTCTGTCACTTTATTTTTTAAAGAACAATTTATAAGAGGAATAACCAAAGACATCTCCTGGATTGATGCCTTCAATGCCCTCTAATTGGTGCTTTTCAAATTGGTTAGATGCCATTTCCTTTAACATCACTGATGTCATTTCATCCTGTGTGAGCTCTTTAGGATACATCCACTGCGCTTCTAATAATTCATTCTCCTGAATGCAAATCTTCTGCTGCTCATCTTTCATCTGACAATAAAATATCGCCATATTATCACTAATGTCACCACGAATCACACCCGTTCGAAAACCAATTAAGCCTGATACGTAGCAATCAATACCCGTTTCTTCCTTTAATTCGCGAACAACAGCTTCATCTACGGTTTCACCAGCATTGACAAAACCAGCTGGCAATGACCATCTTCCCTTTAATCCGCTATATGCCTTTTTGACAACTAGCCATTGTCCTAACTCATTGACAGTTACCCCTGCAACACCTAACCAAACTTTTCCTCTATCTTTTTTCATAAGCTTCACCCCTATATCACTATTATAACGGCCAATTTTCTATATATAGAAGTATTAAATCAGAATTTTATGGTTAGTTCTCACTCTCAAACATAAAGTATGCATGTAAGCCAATTTTGTAAATATGTTACACTAATTAAAATATAGAAAATTCACTCTATTCAAAGGAGGAAGTTTTATGTTAAACGAAATATCACCTAGTGCAAAGCTTTTTATTTTTGCGATAGTGTTGCTTTTACTATCACCCATCATTGTTTTCATGTTGCCATTTACCATTTCCCAAACGTTTTATTATAGTAGAGATAATATCGTGCTGATCACGCCAACATACAACTTCATTTTGCTTTTCCTAGCAATTGCGCTAATTATTTTAACGTTGATCATACTTGGGTTCAAAAGAAATAAATACACCTATTTGATTACGCTTTTAGTAATCGTGAGCAGTCTAGTTTTAGGCTATTTTTCTGTTTTAAGTTATACCGCTATACAGAATAAACAAATTGTTTTCAAAGATTTCCATCATCAAACTACATATGAATGGCAGGATATTAAAGAAGTCATTTATGAGTATGAAATAGGTACAGTAGGCACTTATTATTTTCAAACGAAAAATAATGAAAAGTTTGTCATTGAAGAAGACGGACAATTTGGCGCGGAGGAGAAAAGTGCCATTTACAATTTAGCAAATGACAATGGCGCTACATTTTTAGAGCGTGAGAAGGTTAAATAACAAGCTATCCTAGGAACGCCAACCTTCACTCCGATCAACTTAAATACATGGCATACGTTTTAACAAATGTCAGCTCCAACTTTATTACCACATTAAAAAGCCTCTTTTCGCAACGGAGAGGCTTGTAAACTTTTTTGCAGCTGTAATTAGTCTATTTGCTAAAATTCATGTCTTTTCTATTCTTTCAAATGCTCTATATTCCAATTAAGTGTTAATATTTTTTTTAATTTGGTCACTTGATCTTCCCCTATAGTATTGATCAGTTGTTGTTCAATTTCAGCTTTATAATGTTCGTTCTTTTCAAAACAGTCTTGACCAAATTCAGTCATATGAATTGCTTTATGTTTTTTACTGTGTTCGACATTTGTGACCTTCACTAAACCTTTTGCTTCCAAACTTTTTATAAATTTATGAGTTGCTTGTCTTGTAAAATCAACATCCTTAGCTACATCTGAAATCATCAGTTGCTTTTTATAAACTATCCCCAAAATATACCATTCTGAGTTTGATATATAAATATTATTATGTTTATTCCACTTCTCTTCAGCAAGTCGTCGAAGTAGTTCGTGACGTTCGCTCAACAAATCAATTACATCCCGATTCTGCAATGCGTCCTTCAACTGGTTCACCTTCATTCCATATTTTTCGTTATTAATATACAAAAAACAATAGCAATCGTCAATAAAGTTGACAAAATTCTTTTAAATGCTTATAATTAATTTAGTCAACTAAGTTGACAATATAGTTTGTTGGAGGGAAAATACATGTACAATGTTGGCGATGTAGTCATTTATTCATCACATGGACTTTGTTCTATTGAAGATATTTGTGAACAAACCTTTAACGACATTACAAAAACATATTACGTTTTACAACCACTAAATGAACCACAATTAGTCATTCGTACCCCTATTGACAATTCAAAAAAACAGCTTAGAAACATTATTAAAAAAGAAGAAGCACTCAATATTTTACATTCATTCACATCACCTGGCGTAGAATGGATTGAACAAAGCACTCATCGTTTGAGATTTCATCTAGAAATAATTAAATCCGGTAATCGCCAAAAACAAGCAAATCTTTTAAACACATTGTTACGAAAAAAACTCGAATATAGTGCGATTGAAAAAAAATTCCCTAACCAAGAAGAGAAATTACTGCAATCTTTACAAGATACTATCTTTTCAGAGTTTTCCATAGCTCTAAATAAATCTTCCGATGAAATTTATGATTATGTATTAACACAACTTCACTAATTGTGAATTGTTTGTACATTAATAAGCCACGATTAGAAATAATCGTGGCTTTTTCTTATTTAATAAGAAATACAAAAAGATTCTGCTTCATAGTTTAAGCAATGTAATAAAAATGCAAGATTGCTAAAAGAAAGAGATTCTTTATACCCTATTATTAGTTTTATTCTAATGAATTGTTGTACCTTTATGGAAAAAGAACCATCAGAAATAACTTTATATAATATGGTACTTTCACCATTAGTTATATCACTTAGTTTGTTTTTTTCAGATTTACCATTCTTAGTGGAAAATAAAAAGTATTATTGAACTAACGGGGTCTTTAAGAAAAGGGCTTGCACTTATGATTCATTTTCATGTATGCAAGCCCTTTCCTTATTCCCTACAACGCTCACACCCTCGTTAAACAGTCAATCTTTATTTCTGCGTATTTACCAATTATCCAATTTGTACTTTGCAATGTTACAACTTCTCCATAGATAGAATTATCGCTCCTATTAACTCTAGAAACAATCTTTAAGTTCATCGAATATCGAGTCAACATCACCCTTATATATACTCGATATCTCTATTTTCCGTAAGTTAAAATGATAAATTATTTAATTTAATAGTTCTTTAGATATTAAAATATATTCAAATATTGGAATATATACCTAGTTAAAATTAGAATAAATTGTTATTATGTTTTATATATGTAAAATCTATATATTTGATAAAGGATGTACTTTATGCGAATTAAGAATAATATCAACTCATTAAACACTAATAATAAATTACAAAAAAACAGAGGGCAACTTGAAAAAAGTCTAGAAAAATTATCATCAGGATATAAAATCAATCGTGCTAGTGATGATGCGGCTGGCTTAGCTATCTCAGAAAAAATGCGTGGTCAAATTCGTGGTCTTAATATGGCGTCAAAAAATATTCAAGATGGAATTTCTTTAATACAAACAGCTGAAGGAGGATTAGGAAATATTCAAGACCCTAATTTAATTCGATTAAGAGAACTAGCCATTCAAGCTGCTAATGATACTTTGACAAACTTTGACCGTCAACTAATTCAGCAAGAAGTTGAACACATTAAACAGGGTATAAATGAGATTGCTAATAATACAGAGTTTAACGGTATCAAATTATTAAATAACTCAAATGGCTTTACTTTCACGAAAAGTGTAGGAACAAACCGAACTTCAATTAGTAATACAACATTAATTGGAGTTCATGACACTAACAGAACCAATGGTGATAGAGAAATCATTACTGGTGTAAATGATCAATTAACTATTAAATTCAACAATGAAACGTATTCAATAACAATCGACCCAGGAAAATACTCAAGTACTGGTTACATTAATAGTGCTGTAAATTCCAAACTTGAAGCATTAGGAGCACCATTAAAAATGAGCAGTGCTTATGGTTCTTGGGATGACACACACATCAGAAACTTTCTTACTAGCACAATTCCAGGAGAACATTTTCTAGAAGTAGAGGGAACGGCATTTAATGAACTATTTATAGAAAAATCAACGTATAATTATACTGAACCATATGAAGTTTGGGGGAGGGAAGCAGATTTTTCTGTAGGATATACTGTTAAAAGTGGGGTAAATGATACTCTTAATTTTAAAGTAGATGGAATAGATAAATCTATTACTCTTACTGAGGGGGCATACAGTAGATCTGGTTTAGTCGCAGAATTAAATAAACAATTTATTGCGTCTGGTAGTAATATTACAGCATCAATGTCAGAAGCTGTAGGATTAAACGTTAGTTCCAATCTTGGAAATGAGCATTATATTTTACGTTTAACACATAACACAAGTAATTCTGATAATGCTATTCAATTAATTTCTGGTAATGCACTTAAGCCCTTATTTTTGCGTTCTGCAAAGCCGGGAGATGTATGGGCACCCGAAACAAAAAGTTCACTTGATACAAATATAGATATTTCAAATGGTCTTATATTTCAGGAAGATAAAAACGAATGGCAATTTACAGTTGATGATAATATAATCAAAACAATTACCTTGAATTCTGGTCATTATACTTCTACTAATCTAATCAATTCACTTAACGATAAGTTTAAAAAGATTAGTGCTGGTATTACAGCTGTTGATAATAATGGTAAACTATCATTTACAAGAGAAATGAATGGTAGTAGTTACTCAATTTCTGATTTTCTAATTAAAAATGCTAGTGATGAGCTAACACTTCAAATAGGTGCGAATTCTGGACAATCTTTCTCAATTAAACTTACAAACGTAACAACAACTGCACTTAAAATTGGTAATATCGACCTTTCAACTAGAGAAGGAGCTAATTCTGCAATTTCATTGATTGATAATGCAATGGAAAAAGTATCATTAGAGCGTAGTAAATTCGGTGCTTATCAAAATAGACTTGAACATGCCTATCAAGCCAATACGAATACATCTGAAAATCTTCAATCTGCTGAATCACATATTCGTGATACTGATATGGCAAAAGAAATGATGAATTTCACAAAAAATAATATATTAATTCAAGCTACTCAAGTAATATTAGTTCAATCAAATAAACAGCCCGAAGGCATTTTACAATTGCTTCAATAAAAAGATGCTGTAAAAACTTTAAGAAGTACGAGAAATCAATTTTAGAAGAGTAGATTTTCTTGTACTTTTCTGCTGATGTGAAATTTTTCAATTTATACATATGTCCCTTGTCTCTTTTATGTATTCATAAATTTACGGACAAAAAGCACGAATAGTGGTGACAAATTTATTCATTCAATGTTACTACTTTTCGTGAATTTATTTAAATTTTTCCTTTAACCTCATAAAAAAGCTCCCTTCATTCACCATGTTTTACAACATCATAAATCAAAGAAGCTTATTATTTAGATCCCATTACTAATGAGCTTTATGTTTATTTTTTAATCACAAATCTCAGGCGTACCTTCACGTTTCGCCGTTTTAAAAGACGTGCCACAGCCGCATGATGCGATCGCATTTGGATTTTCGATTGTGAAGCCACCACCCATTAGTGATTGCTTATAGTCAATTTTTGTCCCCACTAAAATCGGCGCATCTTCACGGGAAACAAGAATTGTTAAACCATGCTGTACATCTTCAAAATCATCTTCTTTTTTCTCTTTATCAAAATGCATACCGTATGATAGGCCACTGCATCCGCCACCATTAACAACTACACGTAAAAACGAACCTTGCTCTTCATTGTGCTCCATCATTTCATTAATATGAAAGACAGCCGCTTCAGTAACTTCAATTACTTGCTTACTTGTCATCCCAATCACCTTCCTTCTTACTTATTATCATATCAATTTTGACTATTGTATGACAAACATTCAGCTTCAACAGGATTTTGGTTCATTACTAATAGTCAAGGATGACATTTGTTAGAACGTATGCTATGTAGTTGATTGGAGTGGCGGCTGGCGACTCCTCGGGATTACCCGATCACTTTTCGCGGATACCTGATCACTTCTGGGAATTATCCGATCACTTTTCGTGGATACCTGATCACTTCCGGGGCCTACCCGATCACTTTTCACGCATACCCGATCACTTTTCGCGGATACCTGATCACTTCTGGGGCCTACCCGATCACTTTTCGCGCATACCTGATTACTTTCGGGGCTTACCCGATCACTTTTCGTGGATACCCGATCACTTTTCGGGCACGCCCCCAGGAAAGCACCCAGTCGGAATGGAAATCAACCTACCGTTATAGTGATGACAATGATTCATTAGTAAAAATTCTAATATTTTTCACATTTTTAGTACTTTTTATCCATGTTTATAAAATTAACATTGGTATAATAGTTTTAATCAGTCGATGAAAGAGGTATAAAATATGGAGATCTCACCTTATTACGAAAAAAAAATTCAATGTTTTCATTGCAACAAAGAATTTCCAACATTAAAAGTACGCTCTAAATTCATTAAAGTAGATCATACAGAAACAGATTTTCATCCTATTTATGCAGACGGTCTAAATGCCCTTTATTATAATGTATTTGTTTGTGAGCATTGTGGATTTTCATTTACAGAAGACTTTTCAAAGTATTTTGCCCCTGGCACGCAAGATGAAATTCGCTCGCAAATTACAGAAAAATGGGTACACCATGACTTTAAAGGAGAACGTACTGTATTCCAAGCAATACAAGCTTATAAATTAGCGTTCCTTTGCGGTACGATTAAAAAAGAAAAATTTGTCGCTATAGCTGGGCTTACATTACGTCTTGCATGGCTATATCGTTCATTAAAAAACGAAGGCCAAGAGCAACGTTTTATGACAATGGCCCGTGATTACTATATGGAATCTTATTCAACTGAGGATTACAGCTCAACGCAAATGTCAGATGTACGAATTATGTATATGATTGCTGAACTATCACGACGTATCGGTGATTTAGAAAATGCTACACGCTTCTTTTCAAAGGTTATTGAAAAGCAAAGTATTGGTGGAGAAGCAAAGATCATTGATATGGCTAAGGAACAATGGGCTATTATTAGAGAAGAAAAAGAACACGCTCGACAAGTGTAAGAAAAAAAGTTCTAGCCTGAATGAATCGGCTAGAACTTTTTTTAGTCATTTTAGAATACTTGCTCCACTTCAATAATACCTGGTACTTCTTCTAATAATGCGCGTTCGATACCGGCTTTAAGTGTAATTGTCGAACTTGGGCAACTACCACATGCACCTAATAAACGCAATTTTACAATGCCGTCTTCTACATCTACTAATTCACAGTCTCCACCGTCACGTAGTAAGAATGGGCGTAATTTATCTAATACCTCTTGAACTTGGTCGTTAATTGTTGTTTCTGACATTTGTCTCGACTCCTTTCCTTATAATGATTATAATGTTAGCAACAGAAAAAATCCAATATAGAATCCGAGGAGTGGAAATGAAATGAGTCAAACGAAACCAATGATTGAAATCTACGGAACAGCGGTAATCTGCGCAAGTTGTGTCAATGCACCATCTTCAAAGGATACATATGAATGGCTACAAGCAGCCATCGATCGAAAATATCCAAACCAAGGATATGATATTCGCTATGTCGATATTGAAGGTCCAATTGAGAATGAACGCGACCAAGATTATGCTACACGCATTCAGGAAGATGAATTTTTTTATCCACTTGTCCTTATAAATGATGAAGTAGTGGGCGAAGGTTATGTACAATTAAAGCCTGTATTTACTGCACTTGAAAAGCTAGGCTTCATGCCAGACGAAACTGTTTAATTCAAGCATAAAGCCGATTCTGGACGCTATTATGCCGAGGCATCATTGATAGAAAAAATAAGGGATTGTTTCGAAAAATAAATTTCGAAGCAATCCCTTTTTATACGACTTATTAATCATTTTGACGTTTGTAGTACCATAATAATCCTGATTTCATCAAGCGTGCGATACGTCCTGTTACTGTTGTATCTGCTAAATATACAAAGCCTTGTTTTTTACCAAGAGCCCCCATGAAGCCTTTTAATTTGATATCAGGCATTTTCTCAGGTAAGTTTTCGCCTTTCCAACGCATGCGCAGTACTTTGACGATTTGTTCTGCTTGCTCCTCAGCTAACTGCGCAGTTGGAGGTAAGTCTGAAGCAGCACAGTCACCTACAACATATACATGCTCATCATCAAGAAGATTGAAATATTGTGTTACAAGCGGACGACCTTGTTTATCTTTCTCAACTTCCAAATCGCGAACAATTTTAACAGGCTGTACACCAGCAGTCCAAACTACAGTATCGAGTGCAATTTCTTCTTCGTGATTGTAAATTTTACCTTGTTCAATTTTTGTAATATTTGAATTGGCAATGACTTCAACGTTATGTTTTACAAACCAATCTTTTACATATTTACTTAGCTTTTCTGGGAAGTCCTTCAAAATACGTGGACCACGGTCAAATAGCTTTATTTTTAAATCTGATCGACTTTCACGTAGCTCACTTGCAAGCTCAATACCACTTAAGCCAGCTCCTACAATTCCGACTGTAGAGCCTGCTGGTAAACCACATAGCGCTTGGAATGTTGAACGTGATTTCGCCATTGTCTGAATGCTATATGTGTACTCCTCTGCACCTGGTACACCATGATATTTATCCTCACAGCCAAGACCAATGACTAAATCATCATATTCAATACGTTGTCCATCTTCTAAAATGACTACCTTATCCGTACGATCAATTTCAACAACTTCTCCATATACAGCCGATAAACGTTCATTCTCTGGGAAGCATACACGAATTTCTTTATCTGTCGCAGTCCCTGCTGCTAATGCGTAAAATTCTGTTTTTAAACTATGGAAAGGTGCTCTGTCTACTAACACGATTTCTGTGTCTAATGGAACGTTTGGTAATAATCGAAGCATGAGACGCATATTGCCGTAGCCGCCACCTAAAAGTACTAATTTTCCCATAATAGTCTCCTTTTATATCTCTTATATTAATTGTTCACAAAGTATCCACAAATGAGTATAACCGATTGTGAGAAGTTTCACAATATCAGAATGCAATTTTGTGAAATATTTCACAAAAAGAATGATAACTCGCTTTTTTCGAACGTTTTTGAATCACTTGGACTTCGATGAATTGTCGTTATTGTTCGAATTTTCCTTAAATATTATTTTCTTCTCTTCACTTTTGTAAAGAAGTTAAAATCATTTTAGATGCGCCCTTTACCACTTAGTATTTGCTTTTTTCTCATGATCAACTCAAATCATTGACGAATGTTTTAAAAGCTAGTAGCATTACTTTGGTGAGGTGACATGTATGAATCCAATGGTTGAATTTTGTATAAGTAATTTAGCAAATGGCTCTCAAAAAACTTATGAAATACTAGAGCGCGATCCGAACATCGACGTTTTGGAATATGGCTGTCTCAGTTACTGTACAAAATGTTCAGAATCATTTTATGCAGTCGTCAATGGTGAATTAGTTGAGGCTGATTCTCCTGAAGAGTTGACGAAAGCCATTTATCAATTTATCGAAGAAAATCCGTTATGGTAATGAAGGCGTAATAGCTCATTCATATATTGATGAAACGCTTACTACTAAATTTGAACATATAAAAAGGATGTTATGCCAAAAAAATCGGCATAAGCATCCTTTTTTTATATTTGAACTAATCAATTATGCCTCGGCATAAAAGAAGTTAAATTAAAGCTTCCACCATATAGGTAGGTTGCTGCTCCTTCTCAAGTACAACTTTTGTTGGTGTAACACCTGTATTTACATGGATTGTGTCACAGCCAAAACGAATTCCACACATAATGTCTGTGTCATAATTATCGCCAATCATCACCATCTCATCTTTCCTAAAGCCATGCTCTGTCGCAATGACTTCAAGCATTGCAGGTGATGGTTTACCGATATAGATTGGCTCAACGTCTGCAACCTCACCTACTAATCGGGCAAACGACCCATTACCTGGTAGAAATCCATGTTCTGTCGGGAATTTAATATCTTGATTCGTTGCTATAAACGTCGCACCATTTTGCACAGCAATTGTCGCCTTTGCAAGTGCCATATAATCTAGATTTCGATCGATCCCCATAACAAATACCTCTGGCTCATCCGCGGTAGGTTCAATGCCTTCATTAAATAACGCTTTACGAATACCATCAGAACCTAACATCGCTACTTTTTTGCCAGGGAAATTCAGGGCTACATATTTCGCTGTAACTAATGCACTAGAGTAAATATGCTCTAACGGTGCATTCACACCTATAGCGCTTAAAGCTTCCTGCAGCTGCTCTCTTGTTTTAGAAGAATTATTCGTTACGTAAAATGGCTCGATTCCTGCTTGTTGTAAACGATGAATAAAAGTAATCGCAGAAGGAATGCCTTCCTTTCCACGGTACACTGTACCATCTAAATCAAAGCAATATGCCTTGTAGGTTTTCATTGATGATCCTCTGGCAAAAATGCTGAAACAGGGCCAAGTTCATTTGTTACATAACTATTCACAGCTGGTGAGAATTGCTTTAACGCTGGTAAAGTCGTTGTTAACACATTTACAACTTCCTGAACATCTACATCTGCAAATTCACGAACAAGCATTTTACGTAAGCCAACTACTGCTTTTAATGGTGCTTCCATTTCAGTAGATACGACTTTTTCATCGATTAAAATATCAATAATATCCTCATAGCTTCCTGGATCACGCATAATGAAGCCGTCAATCATTAAATTCCCAACATCCATCATTGACTCCATCACATTGTGACCAATTCGCTCGATTGCTAATTTCTTAATATCATTTTCTAGCCAGCTATCTTCTGACTCTAAAATAGCTAGTAGTCCATCTAAGTACTGTAAATTTTTTGTGATTTTATTACGATCTACAAAATACACAAGGAAAGCCCCCATTCAAATCTTTAAAAGTTGATAGTCATTTCTCTTCTATAGTACCATATCTATAGGACTGGAAGGAGATTAAAAGATGGAACGTTTTTTTTTATATGATGATGTAGAAGATACGAAAACACGCTTTGTTAGTTTTGCAGGGGACAAGTTACGTTATGATTTAGCCATTTTGCAATCGGGTCGTTTCTTTGGAAAAGTGCTTGTCATGGATATCCAATTTGGACGCTTTGCTATAATTGGTCCAGATGATGTAGAAGAGCCTGGCTATCTTGAACACGTATACAATCGCACAGAGGAAGAGACAGTCGAGCTACGTGAATATTTACGTGAATTATTAAATTAACACCCTTCAACTTGATTAAAAAAGAATAAAGTGTCTATCAAAAACAAGGGTTGATTTTCACTCCGAGTTGGCGCTTTCCGCGGGTTTGGCTAAACGAGACCGTTTCGAAGCTCCTCACAAAATGCTTGCTTTATGCAATCAAATTAGCGTTTTTCGATAGTCTGTAACACCCCTGTGCCTATTAGCAATTAAGAATATAATACAAAAAAATTCCGCTTTTCTGCAGACATAGGAATATACTTTGCGTACTGTTCAACAGAAGGATAGCGGATTTTTTTGTAAGTATCTTTAATTTGAATCTTACTTGAGGAGCATTGTATCGTGGCCCCTACTTTTCATTATTTAATTTAGCAGGATTATCCTTATTGCGAGGCTTGTCTTTGTTTTCATTGTCGTTTTGTTTTTTGGCTTGTTGATTTTGCCCAATTACTGCTAAGTCATCAACACTAATATCAAAACCAAATCCATATTCTTCTCGATCTAACGATTTTTTATTTTCTTTCGTCAAATGAATCACCTCCAATAAATAAATTATCCTTTTTCACATGATTTATACGCTTTGTCTTTCTACCCCAACAATATTAGTGTTATGTTGCATCTTTAATAATCCAATCTGTAGCACTAATTAAATCTGGAAAAACCGCATCAGCCAGCGGATCTTTCTCACCTAAAAATACGCCCTTCGTTCCTGCTCGTTTTCCTGCTATAATATCTGTATCCGTATCTCCCACCATGTAGGATTTTGCCAAATCTATATTATATTTTTCACCCAAATCAACGATTAATTTACTATTAGGTTTACGGCAGGCACAGCCCGACTTTGGTTTATGGGGACAATATACGACTTCATGAATAGTAGCCCCTTCCTTCTTCAATTCTTTTACCATATGCTCATGTATTTTTTGTAGCTGCGTTTCTTTCATATACCCCAATCCAACGCCGCCCTGATTGGTTACTACAAATATATAGTCGAAGTATTTATTCAATTTTTTGATAGCTTTCGGAACATGTGGCAGGAAATAGAGCTCCTTTGGTTTATTGACAAATTTAACGCGATCCGTTAACACTTCATTGATGACCCCATCACGATCCAAAAATACAGCTTTTTTCATCTAAACAACACACACCTTTAATATAAAATAAGAGTTTGGGTATAAAAGCCAAATATACAAGCTCATCTCCATAGCGTGAGGTTGATTTCCGTTCCGGCTGGGCGCTTTGTAGCTGTCGCTTCGCTTTCGCACAGAGCAAAACTTCCTGGGGGCGTCCGATGAGCCGCTTGGGCCTACACGATGGAGGTCACGAAGGCGTTATCACAGGATGTGATGGTATTTAGCCTTCGTTCCTCTATTGCTGATCCCCAAGGAGTCGCCCAGCCTTCACTCCAATCAACTTATATCAATGTAATATGTTTTATCAGTGTCATCCCAACTTTGTTGAAAAGTAAAAAATAAAACAATTTTCGAATTCACTTTTATTATTACCAAATTTTAAAAAAACCTATCACTACAAAGTAAAAACCTGATGCAAATTTCGCATCAGGTCTTAAAAGTTTATTCTGCTATTTGTTCATCCTCAACAAGCTTTGTCACTTCATGATCTTCATTTACTTCAGCTTCTAGCTGTTGAGTAGATTTACCGGATTTACGCAAGACGAAATATGCACAGCCAAAATTACAATACTCGTATAAGTAATCTTGTAATGTACTAATCTTCGTATCGAAAGAGGCTTTCTGATTTTTATCGTCAAAAAAGCCTTTTAAACGTAATTGATTATAGCCCCAGTCTCCCACAATATAATCATATCTGGCTAAAATATCTGAGTATCGTTCCTTGAATGCTTCCTCTTGAAAAGCTTCTTTGTAATCTTCAATAAGCTCGTATTCATATCCTTCAATATTGATCAAAGTAACACCGCCTTCTATTTCAACATTTGTATTTACTGTTCTGCTTGTAATTGACGTTCTTTTGTTGCTTCGTTAACTTGTTCATCAGCGTGATAGCTACTACGTACAAGTGGACCTGCTTCACAATGCTTAAATCCTTTTTCCATTGCGATTTTACGCAGTTTACCAAACTCTATTGGAGAATAATACTTTTTAACAGGCAAATGCTTTTTCGTTGGCTGTAAGTATTGACCAATTGTCATAATATCTACGTCATTTGCTCGTAAATCGTCCATAACTTCTAAAATTTCTTCTTCTGTTTCACCTAAGCCTATCATTAAAGATGACTTTGTAGGGATGTCTGGTTGCATTTCTTTCGCCAAACGAAGAAAATCTAATGAGCGCTCATATTTTGCGCGTGCACGTACTCTCGGCGTTAAGCGACGTACTGTTTCAATATTATGATTTAAAATATCTGGCTTCGCATCCATTAAAATTTGAAGGTTCTCTTGCAGACCACCTAGATCTGACGGTAAAACTTCAATCGATGTAGACGGACTTTTACGACGAATCGCACGCACTGTTTCAGCTAATACTTGCGCACCGCCATCTTTTAAATCATCACGCGCTACCATTGTAATAACAACGTGCTTCAAGTTCATAATTGCTACAGAATCTGCTACGCGTTCTGGCTCTGCTAAGTCTAACTCATTTGGTAAGCCTGTTTTAACAGCACAGAAACGACATGCACGTGTACAAACCGATCCAAGAATCATCATTGTTGCTGTACGTCGTTCACCCCAGCATTCATGAATATTAGGACAGCGTGCTTCCTCACATACTGTATGCAGATTTTTTTCACGCATGAGCTTCTTTAGCCCTTTATATTCATCATTTGTGTTTAATTTAATTTTTAACCAATCTGGTTTTCTTAAATATTCTTCTTTTCCTTTGCTTGTAGGTTTACAAGATGTCATACGGATATCGCCCCTATCAAATATATGCAGTTTTTCTATTACTATATTCACTGTTGTCAATGTAACATAATATACGAACTCCAACAACTATAACAATCAATTACGCCTCGGCATAATTGCGTCCGGAATCGGCTTTGTGCTTAGGCCTGCGTGAGGGCCAACATGATGTTGGTCACTCAGTCGTTGCCACAGGGCGTGGCGTTCCTAGACTGAGTTCCTCTATTTCAGTGGGTGTTTGGACACCTGTACCTGTCACTACGCTTTCGGTACAAAAGACATTTGTAGCTGACGCTTCGCTTTCGCTACCCAAAATACTTGCTGAAAGAAGTTAAACATTTCTACTTTTTAGGCGAGACAGGTATTTGAATTGAAGGTGCCCCTTCACTACCATTTGAATAAACATTTGGAACTGCCCCCCTTACTAAGCCCATCGCCACCGGAATATCCTGAGTAACGGTTGTTGTTTTACTAGCAAACGGGACAATAATTTGGACATTTACCTCTATATGAATCCCTACCGTCATATATGCGCTATTAATACCGAATTCAGTTATTGAAGAAGTAACTTCACTATGCACATTGCCAATGACATGAAAACGTATCGGAATTTTAGGTCCTAAGTTCCCAATTAAAGGGATATTAGTCGCCTGACTCAATGGCATATAAAAAACTACCCCATTACCTTCATTAATCTTGTTATAATCATATTCAACATTATCAACATTTGGCAAATGCGACAACTCCCCTTGCTCTGCCTGCTCTAAATACAATTTTACTTGATTGACCGTTTCTGTTCGAACTCGATTTATCGTTTCTGTATTAATTTTCAAATCAGCATGGTTGCCAGGGGATACTTCTACAAGAACATCATTAACATCCATAACACTTGAAGTACGAGAATCAATCGCTTTACTCACAACGGAGGATGCAATCTTACCCGTTTGTATTTCAGCATAATTTAAATAAGTCGGCATAAGCTTCTCATTTAAATAATAAATAAATAAAAAGACACCAATAATCATACAGACAACTAATAGGGTTAAACGATTCAACCCTTTTCCCTTTTTTCTATAGTTACCATAATTACTATATGATCGTAATTTCATCCTTTTTCGAGGGAAAAACAAAAAAATCTCCTCCTGTTCCATAAAGTATGAACAGGAGGAGATTTTTATTCGATTTTCGATGGTGCAACATAATCCGCTTCAACGCTTTCAATTGTTGCGGTTGGATAGTCCATTAAATTAATTTCATATGTAGCTGTTAATATTTGATTTTGCTCCTCAAAGATACGAATCCACGGTAATGCTGCATTCAATGTATTTTGTCTTGATACAATACCTCGACGTCCATCCGATAATCTTAAAATAACACCGTTAGGATAATGTACAACAGTCCGTTTCAATGCTTTCACGATACGTGCATCATATATAGTTCCAGAGCCTGCTTCTACGATTGCTAGGCCTTGAGAAGGTAACATTTTTTCACGATAGACACGACTTGTAGTCACCGCATCAAAGACGTCTGCTACACCGATAATTTTTGCAAACGGATGAATTTCAAAATCAACTAAGCCTCGTGGATAGCCGCTCCCATCAATCCGTTCATGATGTTGGAAGGCACAATGTGCAACAATCAATGATATGGAATGTAAATTGCGTAACAAATCAAAACCATATCGAGTATGCTGCTTCATCGTTTCAAATTCCTCACTAGTTAGGCGCCCAGGTTTTGTCAGGATCTCTTTTGGTACCATAAGCTTCCCTATGTCATGTAACAAAGCGCCAATCCCAATTAAACGTAAATCCTCAACTGAGTATCCAAGCTCTTTAGCAATCGCTATCGAATAAAGAGTAACTTGAAAAGAGTGTTGATATAAATATTCATCAAATAAATACGCATCTGTTAGTATTGTTAAAATTTCATCATTGCCACTAACTGCCGACAGTAACTCATCTACAATTGAGACAATTGCTTTTGATTGTTGATCAAGCACATAAGAGGCATTTACTGGATTTAAACCATTGATTGATTGGAAAGATTCTTTAATGGTTGAAATTGCTTTATTTCGAATAACTGCTGGAACTGTTTCCTGTACTTCAATACCTTTAGAAATTTCATCATCAATATATAAATAATTCATATTTAATTGTTGAAGTCTTTGTATGATACGTTCATTAATGACAACATCTTTCTTTAAAAGAGGGTGTCCCGCCTCATTCCAAATGGTTCTTGCTAATACCATTCCTTCTTTTAACACATCGATTGAAATTAATCGCATGACCTTTTCCCCAATCCGTTCTAAAAGCGTTTTATCTACTATTACTGAAAGAATCTTTGCCCATAATCTATCATAATGTTTCTTAAAAATTCTGGTAGAATATATTTTTTCTTAGCATATTTAAAGCTTGGATAAAAATAACCGAACGTAAACAAGTCAAGTGTTACTAGTTTATAAATTCGATCGTTATCTGCAAGCTTCCCATTAATAAGTAATTGGCGATCTTCATTCATTGAAAAGCCATAAGTTAACATCTTCCCAAAGATAACGCCTCTAAACCCTAATCCCTTTAGCTCAATATAGGGCCATTCTTCATTTTTAGATTGCTGAAAAATTTCTTTCATTTCAGCAACTGATAATTCAATCGTACATAAATTTATAGGATGTGGGAAAATTCTATGCAAATCTAGTGCCGTCACTGTTCCCTTAGGTAAACCATCTAAAAAAATACCCGCGTTAAATAACGCACAATCCGCTCCACTTTTCTCTAAAATGGCCCGCGCAAACAAATCGGATAATTGCGAATAATGGAACCATTCCTTATTGTACGATCTTTTCGTAGTGAATACTGGAATATCAAGTAATTGTTTGCCTTCTTTTTCTAAAGACTGAACGATTTCATCTTCATTTTTAACCGTAGGCAACTCTTTATTATGAATTAAAGTATCCTTTTTTTCAACAATTTTCCTAGAATTTTTATCATATTCTAACAAAAGATGGCCCGTATATTGTCCAAATTTCCCTCCACCTGTTAATAAAACGCCATTAATCAGCTTGCCATTTGGAAGAACATGGTGTGTATGTGAACCGAATATAACATCTATTTCTGGGCATTCCTCAGCTAAAAGCTCATCCTCTGTTATTCCTAAATGAGACAAACAAACAATAATATCTACTTCTTTACGAAGCTGATATGCTAAGCGAATAAGTGTGCTTCGTGCAACATCTATCTCCCAATTTAATTCCTTATAATAAATTTCAAACATAGCAGTTGCTGCAATAACCGCAACCTTTGTACCATAAGCAGTCGTTAACACAACATACGGCTTCATCCACGCTGGATTTGTTCCATGTGAAGCATTTACATTGGCAACTACTACGTCAAAAGCTGCTTCATCATATAGATGGTACAGCTCCTCATGGGACAATGTTATCCCTTCATTATTACCAATTGTCACTACGTCGTAGCCAGCTTCATTCAATAACCTTACATTGCCCTTACCGACTGTTGCTTCTGTATAAATATTTGAACGATCTAAATGATCGCCGACATCAAATAAATAGCTTGTTTCTCCTATGGTTGTTAGCTTAGAACGCATTTCTTTCACATAGCTTTGCATTCGTGGCCAATACTTAAAATGACTGTGCAAATCATTCGTGTGAAAAATATGAATTTTTTCCAGCAATTAAGCCACCTCTTCTTTAAAATAGCTTCTATATCTGTAGAAGACTTGCTTTAAATCAATATTACAATAAACCTTCGATAATAGAACGAATTCCTAGTAATAATAAAATAACTCGAAGCGCTACTACAAGCGTATCTGATTTAATTCTTTTATTTAATGCTGCCCCTATTTTTGCTCCAATATAAGCTCCTGGAATAACAGGAATCGTATAGAGCCATGGAACGTGTCCTAAATAAATATGGCTCGCTGAATTGACAATCGACGATAAAAATACCATGAACATCGATGTTGCCACTGCAACGTGTGGTGGGAATAAAAATAAAATAATCATGGCAGGCACGATCATCGAGCCTCCACCGATACCAAATAATCCAGAGGCAAAGCCAATGCAAAATGTTAATGCAATGGCAAACCAAATGGGATACCCATAGACAAAGGTATTTCCTTCTTTATCTTTGAATTCCAGTTGCATGCCGTTTTTTACAAACCATTCTACAGGTTTCAATCGATCCCGTACAAGTAATATCGTCGCCAAAATGATTAGTAAAATACCAAAATACAAATTAAATGATGGTAAATCTAGTCCCTTATTTACCCATGCACCTAGCATCGTTCCAGGAATACTTCCTATAAAAAATATCCAACCGCTTTTATAATCCACTGTTTTAGATTTCATATAGCTTAAAGTAGAGGCCAGTCCAGTGAAAATCATCATGACAACAGATAAACCAACCACTTTTTGAGGAGTGATATCTGGAATCATCCCTAAATTTAATCCAACGAATAATGTTGCTGGGACTAAGATAACTCCTCCACCAAGCCCAACCAACGAGCCAATTAATCCAGACAATAATGCAATAATAGCTAAAAGAATAAATTCCATTATAGTTCCCCTTCAAACATATTTAATTGTTTAGGCGCTAACCCTACATCTCTAATCGCTAAAATCCCCTGAAACTCCTTTGCATTTTTCGCAGCATGAAGTCCTGAATTATTATTAAATAATACATACAGTTCCTGTACTTCTGATTGAAGATGTTTCACATGCTGTCCAAGCTGCTGCAATTCTTCACGATTGTAATCATATAAAAAGCGAACCTTCCGCCAGTTTTCGGCATTACCAGCATTGCGCCATCCATGAATGTTACGTCCATGAATACGTACAAGTGCCTTAGCCGTAGTAACAGTAGGATAAAATGGTACAGAACCTACGCCAGCCTGTGGTTCATCACAAATTGTATGAATGAATTGATGCTCTCGTAAAAAACTCATTGTTTGCTGCACGACATTGTCCGCATACCAAGTCTTATTGCGAAACTCAATCGCTACGTCAAAGCCCTTGAGCTGCTGCCTAATATATTTTAAATATTGTACATTTTTCGCCTGACAATCAAACCACGGTGGAAATTGTGCTAGCACCATCGCTAGCTTCCCATAACGTTTAAATTCATTGGCACATTCGATAAAGGCATTAAACATGTCATTCTTCGATTCAAACGGTATGTCACCACGTAAATGGCCTGTCATCCCTTGATAGGCCTTCACAACAAAACGAAAATTTTCGGGTGTATCCTCACACCATTTCCGTACATTTTCTTTAGAAGGTATGGCATAAAAAGAAGTATCTACTTCGACTGTTAAAAAGTGACCTGTATAATCGAATAATTTGTCCTTTGAGGCAGTCACTTCACTATAAAGCGAAGGATGATCACCCCATCCAGATAATCCAACTATAATCATGTGACCCCCTCCTCCATGTACATTTATCATAGCATACACTTTCTAACTAAATATAAACGTATCGTAAAAAAACACAGCTCATAATTTAGGGGCAAAGATAGAAATTACCATCATTTTCCCATATGATAAAGTAAAGGATTATCTCATCATAGCGTGGGGTTGATTTCCGTTCCGGCTGGGCGCTTTGTTGCTGACGCTTCGCTTTCGCACAGAGCAAAGCTTCCTGGGGGCGTTCGATGAGCCGCTTCGCTTCGCTGCAGGGTCTCGGGGCAACAGGATGTTGGTCACGAAGGCGTTATCACAGGACGTGATGCTTTTAGCCTTCGTTCCTCTATTGCTAATCCCCAAGGAGTCGCCCAGCCTCCACTCCAATCAACTTATACCTACAATTTACGTTTTTATAAATGTCATTCTAAACTTTGGTGATGAGTCAAAATATATGAAATTTAACACGAAGGGGATTTGATTGAGATGATTACTGAGCTACAGCAAAATGAATTTTACAGGTGTAAAGAACTGTTGAATAAGCAAGGCCAATTAGAAGTTCAAGCAGTTGTAGAGGGAGTAAATCCTGGACGAATATTTGTGGATAATATCGACACACCACGTACAGCACTTATTTGGTTAGGCAACAATGATGGATTTTTATTTATAGGGAATGAAGATAATGAACAATTTAATAATCAAATAAATGGTTTTGTAGATCGAGTAATTGTACCCGAAGCGAAAAAAGTGGGGTTACATTACTTCGAAGGTATTGGTAACCATCCAAAGTGGAATCAAACGATTGAAAAAATATTTAAACATCGTGAACTTGGTAGTTGGAAGCAAAGAGTTTATAAGCTACATAAAAATAACTATATAGCAAATAATGAGCCCGATATTAAAGAAGGATACACTGTTTTAAAAATAGATAACGCTCTATTTAACGATAACACAATTAAAAACCCTGAATATTTACAGTCAAAAATATTATCGTTTTGGTCTTCTCCTGAGTGTTTCTTGAATGAAGGAATTGGATATTGTGTCGTTTACAAACATCACATTATTAGTCTTTGTTTTTCAGGCTTTGTAGTTGAAAATGTCCACTGTATTGACATTGAAACATTAGAAGCTCACCAAGGAAACAAATTAGCCCAAAAGTTAGCTCATTATTTTGTAAAAGATTGTTTGGCCCAAGGTTCGACCCCATATTGGGATTGTATGGATTCAAACAAGCCTTCCATCGCTGTAGCAAAAAATATAGGGTTTACCAATGTTTTTAACTATGTAGGATACGAATTTTCATTCAACTAAAAATGTTAAAACCTCGCTAAATATAAAGGATCTACCACGTTTACAAACACTTGATTATTTTTAAAGGCGTCTTTTGTTTAAAAAAGAAAAAAAGTGGGGATGCAAATGTACATTTTTATCGGGATAATTATCTTCTTTCTAATCATTTTTGTTGCACTATGGATATTACCACTGAAGTATCAAAAGATTGAATGGATTGAAACGAACGCGCAAATTATCGACAGTGATTTTTCACACCGAACAGTTGGCCATGAGATTACATATGCAAAAGGAGAATCAAGGCGTAGAATAAAGTTCACAGTACAATTTACGTCATTACAAAATAAATCAATCACTGTCACGAGCAAAGTATGGACATATACGAAAAATCGTGCTTTTTTTGAGGAAGGACAATGGGTGACGATTCTTTATAATAAAAAGAAGCCCCAACAGTTTAAACTCAAATATCAAATATAGAAGGTTACTGTATTAAATGAATAGGAGATAATTCTTTTTTCCACCGGTTGAATCATCATAAAATAAACATCAAGATTTCAAAAGTAGAATTTACCTACTCAGCATAGAACTACTGAAAGAAATTCAAGGTCGTTACTATCTCTTTATTCAATTTATAACCCATTTTCATTACTAACTCTTGTCCCATAGAAAAAACACCTTCACGTTGGTTACATAAGGTGTCATACCCGCTTTTCAACGAAAGGTGTTTTTATTTATCTTAAAATTTCTAGGTCAGTACATTGCTGCGCTTGACATGCCCATCTTATTCTTGCAGAATTATCACCCAACGAGGCAACACGAGAAATGATTTTGCACAACTACCTATACACAAAGCATAAGATAAGTTGATGGTTAAACAAAAGGAGGACAATGATGTATCCAAATCAATACTATTATCATTATGCTCCACAGCATAATAGTACCTATCCTATGCAAAACGATACTCAACTTGTAAATGATATTCAGAAGGCAATTAATGCTGAGTATAGTGCTACTGCTTGTTATGAGAAGTTAGCTAAGATCGCACCTTCTGAGGATGAAAAGTATAGAATACTTGAGATACAAAAGGATGAAATACGCCATCTCGAGGAATTCAGCAAAATTTATACGAATTTAACAGGAAAAAAGCCCTCATATCAAATAATTGAGGAATGTCCGGACAACTATAAGGCCGGAATAGAATTTGCTTTTAAAGATGAACAAGAAACCGTTGATTCTTATTTAGATATAGCAGATAAAGCAAATGATCCAATGATTAAAGAAAGATTTCGACGTGCAGCAGCAGACGAGCAAAATCACGCTGTGTGGTTTTTGTTTTTTTTTCAAAAAGCCCCGAGATAACACTTATTAATAGGGAAACTCAAAATTACGATCATCAAGATCCATTACAACCTTCTCTATTAACATCCCCTCAAATGTTGGGTGAATACTTAACCCAATCAATTTTTGATAATTTTCTAGGAAACTTCCACTATATTAATCGTACATTGGGGCATATAAATGCTTTATTACCATTTTTCGAACGTAATTGGGTACCGTTATCTAATGACGAATCGCAGTTATTCGTAACAAACTCAGAAAACAATAAAATAGCCTATGTGGCTAGGAGTCAGAGGGAAAAAGACAATATATCTATGTACGAAACGTTTATAGCATTTAATGTTCCTAATGATGATTTTCCAACTGTTTTTCCTCAACTTTATAACGGCTCTTTGAACCATCAAAACAACATTAGGTACTTACCTTGAAGACAAAAAAGAAAGGAGACGAACTTCAAAAGTTCATCTCCTTCAATCTAAAATTGAATCAAATCGATATGAAATTTACACATCAATTGATTATAAAGTTTTTATTATCCGATAGAGCCTTCCATCTCAAACTTGATCAGACGGTTCATTTCTACTGCGTATTCCATTGGTAATTCTTTTGTGAATGGCTCGATGAAGCCCATTACGATCATTTCTGTCGCTTCTTCTTCAGAAATACCACGAGACATTAAGTAGAATAATTGTTCCTCTGATACTTTTGAAACTTTCGCTTCATGCTCTAAAGAAACATTATCATTTAAGATTTCGTTGTATGGAATTGTATCTGAAGTAGATTGATTATCCATGATTAACGTATCACATTCAATGTTAGCACGTGCACCACTTGCTTTAGGGCCGAAACGAACTTGACCCATATACGTTACCTTACCACCTTGTTTAGCAATCGATTTAGAAACGATTGTTGAAGATGTGTTTGGAGCCATATGAATCATTTTCGCACCTGCATGTTGGTGTTGCCCTTTACCTGCTAATGCGATTGATAATGTCATACCACGAGCGCCTTCACCTTTAAGGATACAAGCTGGGTATTTCATTGTTAATTTAGAACCGATGTTACCGTCGATCCATTCCATCGTACCGTTTTCTTCAACAACTGTACGTTTTGTTACTAAGTTGTAAACGTTGTTTGCCCAGTTTTGAATCGTTGTATAACGGCAGTATGCATCTTTACGTACAACAATTTCTACTACTGCTGAGTGTAAAGAGTTTGTTGTGTAAACAGGAGCTGTACAACCTTCAACGTAGTGTACGTGAGCACCTTCGTCTACGATAATTAACGTACGTTCGAATTGACCCATGTTTTCAGAGTTAATACGGAAGTAAGCTTGTAATGGCGTTTCCACTTTTACACCTGGTGGTACATAGATGAATGAGCCACCTGACCAAACAGCTGAGTTTAGTGCAGCGAATTTGTTGTCAGTGTAAGGAATTACTTTGCCCCAGTATTGTTTGAAAATATCTTCGTTTTCACGTAAAGCTGAGTCTGTATCTTTGAACACAATACCAAGGTCTTCAAGATCTTGTTTCATATTGTGATATACTACTTCAGATTCGTACTGAGCAGATACACCTGCAAGGTATTTTTGCTCAGCTTCTGGGATACCTAATTTATCGAAAGTAGCTTTGATTTCATCAGGTACTTCATCCCATGATTTTTGTGTAGCTTCAGATGGTTTTACGTAGTACGTAATTTCATCAAAATCTAAATCACCTAAATCGCCACCCCATTGCGGCATTGGTTTTGTATAGAAAGTTTCAAGTGCTTTTAAGCGGTATTCAAGCATCCACTCAGGCTCTTGTTTCATATTTGAAATTTCACGGACGATTTCTTCAGTTAAACCACGTTTTGAACGGAAAATTGATACGTCCTTGTCATGGAATCCGTATTTGTAATCGCCAATATCAGGCATTTTTTTAGCCATCGTTTCTCCTCCGTTCATGCATTATTGTTATTTATCTAGTCTAAAACGAAACCCCTCGCCCTGAATGAAAACATGCTTTTATTCAAGTGATTTTCGGGATAAATTTATTACTTTACACCTTTTTCCATCGCTTTCCAAGCTAATGTCGCACATTTAATACGTGCAGGGAATTGAGAAACACCTTGCAGTGCCTCAACATCCTCAAGGTCATATTTCTCGCTATAGTCTTCGCCCATCATCATTTTAGAGAAAATTTCAGCAAGCTCTAATGCTTCCTCAACTTTTTTCCCTTTGATAATCTGCGTCATCATGGAAGCAGAAGACATCGAAATCGAACAGCCCTCACCGTCAAACTTCGCATCTTCTACAATACCATCAGTCACTTTTAGCGTTAAGTGAATACGGTCTCCACAAGTCGGATTGTTCATATCGATCGTAACAGCATCTTCTTCAATAGATCCTTTATTACGAGGATTTTTATAGTGATCCATAATGACTGAACGATATAGTTGATCTAAATTATTAAAAGACATCGCCAAAATACTCCTTCGCAGAACGTAACCCTGCAACTAGGCGGTCAATATCTTCCTCCGTGTTATACAGATAGAAGCTAGCACGCGCTGTCGCTACTTGTTGAAGACATTTCATTAGTGGCTGTGCGCAATGATGTCCTGCACGAACAGCAATACCGTTCATATCAAGAACCGTTGCCACATCATGTGGATGTACATCGTCTAGGTTAAACGTTACAAGGCCACAACGTTTCATTGGGTCACGTGGGCCGAAAATTTTAAGTCCGTCAATTGTTTCAAGTTGATCCATCGCGTAGCCTGCAAGTTTATGCTCATGCTCTGCAATGTTATCTAGCCCAATTTCAGTTAAGAAATCAATAGCGGCTCCTAAACCTACTGCACCAGCAATAATAGGAGTTCCACCTTCAAATTTCCACGGCAGTTCTTTCCATGTTGAATCGTAAAGTCCAACAAAGTCAATCATTTCGCCGCCAAATTCAATTGGCTCCATCTTTTCAAGGTGTTCCTTTTTACCATATAGTACACCTATTCCAGTTGGTCCGCACATTTTATGCCCTGAGAACCCTAAGAAATCCACATCTAAATCCTGTACATCGATTTTCATGTGTGGTGCCGCTTGTGCACCATCCGCTACCATTACAGCACCGTTAGCATGCGCGATTTGAGCGATTTCTTTAATTGGGTTAATTGTTCCAAGGACGTTTGACGCCATTGACACCGACACAATTTTTGTTTTAGGTGTAATTGTCGCACGAACCTTTTCTAAGTTAAGTGTGCCATCCGCTTCAAGCTCAATATATTTCAGCGTTGCATTTTTTTCCTTCGCTAGTTGTTGCCAAGGAATAATATTAGAGTGGTGCTCCATGTGAGTGATGACAATTTCATCACCTTCAGCAACATTAGCACGACCATAACTTGATGCCACTGTATTTAAAGCAGTTGTAGTACCACGAGTAAAAATAATTTCTTCTGTTGAATTAGCATTGATAAACTTACGAACCTTTTCACGTGCGCCTTCATACTTGTCAGTAGCACGATTACCTAATGTATGCACACCACGGTGAACATTAGAATTATCGAATTCATAATATTGTTTCATTGCTTCAATCACTTGAATAGGCTTTTGAGAAGTTGCTGCGCTATCAAGGTAAACAAGCTTATGACCGTTTACTTCCTGATTTAAAATTGGGAAATAGCTTTTAATGTCTTTATTCATCATTAGCGAACTTTCCTTTCAATAACCTCCGTCAGTTGCTTTTGAACGCCTTCGATAGGTAATTGCGTAACAACTGGCGCAAGGAATCCATGGATAACAAGGCGCTCTGCTTCTGCTTTCGAGATACCACGACTCATTAAGTAGTAAAGTTGTAGTGGATCCACTCGACCAACAGATGCTGCGTGTCCTGCTGTTACATCGTCTTCATCGATTAATAGAATTGGGTTTGCATCGCCACGAGCTTTTTCAGAAAGCATTAACACACGTGATTCTTGCTGTGCATCCGCTTTTGTCGCACCGTGTTCGATGTAGCCAATACCGTTAAAGATTGATTGTGCTGCGTCTTTCATGACACCATGCTTTAAGATATGACCATTTGAGTTCTTACCCCAGTGACGAACTTCAGTAGTAAAGTTAAGTTTTTGTTCACCGCGACCAACAACTACTGTTTTTGTATCAGCATGAGAACCGTCACCGATTAAATGTGTAATGTTTTCAGAAATAGTATCTGAGTCATTCATTAAGCCAAGAGCCCAATCTACTTTCGCATCACGAGCTAGACGTGCACGGCGATTTACATAAGTAGTATATCCTTTTGCAAGTACGTCAACCGCACCGTAAGTAACTTGTGCATTATCTTGAACTACTACTTCTGCAATAATATTTGCTTGACCTTTTGCTTCTTCAACTGTTGAAATATATGTTTCAACATACGTTACAGCTGAATTTGCTTCAGCAACAACTAACACGTGGTTAAATAATGAAGCTTCTGCGTTATCGTTTAAGAATACTACTTGAAGCGGCTGTTCAATAATGACATTTTTCGGTACGTATACGAACACACCACCGTTAACAAGTGCCGCATGAAGCGCTGTTAATTTATGCTCATCAACTTTTACAGCTTCTGTCATAAAGTACTTTTTAACAAGGTCTCCATGCTCACGAATCGCTGTTAAAATATCTGTAAAAATAACACCTTTATTAGCTAGTTCTTGTGATGTTTTAATGAAAGCTGGTGTGTTATTACGTTGAACATAAAGATTTTCTTGTGCATCAAGATCAATTAAACCTTTTGCTTCTTCTGGTAATGCATCAAGTGAAGCAAATCCTTCACTGTCAACTGTGTGAGTTGGGAAATTTACGAAATCCCATTTTGTAATATTTGTTCTGTCTGGTTTTGGCATATCTAAACCAGTTGCTTTGTCTAGTGCTGCCGCGCGAAGTTCTGTAAACCAAGCCGGTTCTCCATTTGCTTCTGAGAACGAGCGCACGTCCTGTACTGTTACAGGCAAGTTAAGTTCCACTGTCATGCTAGTTCGTCCTCCCTCTTATGCTTCTTGTTCTTCTGTTTCTTCTTCGATACCTAATTCTTTTTTAATCCAGTCATAGCCTTCTGCTTCTAAACGTTGTGCTAATTCTTCGCCACCTGATTTAACAACGCGACCTTGCATCATTACGTGTACATGGTCTGGTGTAATATAGTTAAGTAGACGTTGGTAGTGAGTGATCATTAAGCAGCCGAAGCCTTCTCCACGCATTGCATTGATTCCTTTTGAAACAACTTTAAGTGCGTCAATATCAAGACCAGAGTCAATTTCATCTAAAATTGCGAAAGTAGGTTTAATCATCATTAATTGAAGAATCTCGTTACGTTTTTTCTCACCGCCAGAGAAACCTTCATTTAAATAACGTTGTGCCATATCTTCGTGCATCTCAAGGAATTCCATGTTTTTATCTAATTCACGGATAAATTTCATTAATGAAATTTCATCGCCTTCTTCACGTCGTGCATTAATAGCTGAACGTAAGAAATCTGCATTTGTTACACCTGCGATTTCAGAAGGGTATTGCATTGCTAGGAATAAACCTGCCTGAGCACGCTCGTCCACTTCCATTTCAAGTACATTTTCGCCATCAAGTTCTACTGTACCAGAAGTTACTTCATATTTAGGGTGTCCCATAATTGCAGAAGCTAGTGTTGATTTACCAGTTCCGTTTGGTCCCATGATTGCATGAATTTCATTTGTATTAATTGTAAGGTTTACGCCTTTTAAAATCTCTTTCCCGTCGATTTCAACGTGAAGATCTTTAATAACTAAAATTGACATGAAAATACCTCCATAGTGTGTTCAGTGAATGGTGTTCCATTCCTTAATTATCATCATTCTAATCTTAACTGAAAATCGTTCTCTATGCAAACCATTTCAATTACTTTCATTTTTCTCTGAAACAATCCTTAAAAACAAAGAGTTTGTAAGCATTTTCAGATAATTGTTAATCGTTATTGACAATGAGAATCAACTTTCCTCATTTTCAATGAAATAAATCTAATTGAGAATGAATTTCATCTACCTACATAGTGGAAACCCCGCAGAAAGCGCCAATTGTAGCGGTTTTGTGACAGAAAGTATAAATAACAATACCAATACTATAACCTTTTTTATTAGAATAGAATCAAATAAAGGAAAGAAATATCAAGAGTACTAATTCGTAAAATTAAGACTTACCATCATAACGTGGGGTTAATTTCCGTTCCGGCTGGGCGCTTTGTTGTTGCTGTCGCTTCGCTTTCGCACAGATAAAACATTTGCTGCCGCTACGTTAGCACTACGCTTTCGCACAGAGCAAAGCTTCCTAGGGGCGTCCGATGAGCCGCTTCGCTGGTCTCGGGCCAACAGGATGTTGGTCACGAAGGCGTTATCACAGGACGTGATGGTTTTAGCCTTCGTTCCTCTATCGCTGATCCCCAAGGAGTCGCCCAGCCTCCACTCCAATCAACCTATATACACGACATTCGTTTTAACCAATGATATCTCAAACTTTCGATAATGAGTCAAAATAAATAATAAAAGATGACAGGCGTGTTGATTAGGAAAAAATAAGTTTATTATTGAGCGATAAAAGGATTTTTTCGTTACCACTTTGCCAATATATTTCCATTTTAACTGATTGTAGCGTAGGGCTACTCGACTCCCGCGGGAAAGCGAGACAGACGAGACCCTGCACGGAGCGAAGCGGAGGAAGCGGCTCGACGCTCGCCCGCAGGAAAGCGAGTAGCCCGTAGCGGAAATCAGCCTCTTTGAATGTATAAAAATGGTTAATCAACACACCTGAAAAGATGATGTAATTTTCTTTTAATCAATAAAGCTTGCTAGCTATCATTTGTTTAATTACAATCATTTTTCATCTTAAATAGTATATAATTGAGGTATAATCAATCGTATTTTTCGATTAATAGAGGTGAATATCTAGTGGAGTTACGTCAATTACGCTATTTTGTTGAAGTCGCTGAGCGGGAACACATTTCAGAAGCTGCCGAACATCTTCATGTTGCTCAATCTGCAATAAGCAGACAAATTGCTAATTTAGAAGATGAATTAGGCACACCACTTTTTGAACGTGTCGGACGAAATGTTAAATTGACACCAATTGGAAAAATATTTCTCGAGCACACAATTACTGCTTTAAAAGCCATTGATTTTGCCGCAAAGCAAGTTGAAGAATATTTAGATCCTGCTAAAGGTACGATAAAAATCGGTTTTCCAACGAGCTTGGCTAGCTATGTATTGCCAACTGTTATTTCAGCCTTTAAGCGGGAATATCCGGATTTGCAATTCCAGCTCCGTCAAGGCTCCTATCGTTTTTTAATTGATGCTGTGAAAAATCGGGAGTTAAATTTAGCTTTTTTAGGCCCTCTACCACCGCATGACGAATCGATCCATTCAACAATATTATTTACTGAAAATATCGCCGCATTACTGCCAGTAAAACATCCATTAGCCAAAAGGGAAAGTATTCAACTTGCTGATTTACGTAACGATTTATTTGTATTATTCCCAGATGGATACATATTACATAAAGTAGCTATGGATGCCTGTCGAGCAGCTGGCTTTTTGCCAAACGTCATCTCTGAAGGGGAAGACTTAGATGCACTAAAGGGTCTTGTCGCTGCAGGCATTGGGGTCAGCTTGTTACCAGAAAGCTCACTGTACGATTCAGCTGCCCGCTTCACCGTAAAGGTACCGATTACATCACCTACGATCCCAAGAACAGTCGGTATTATTTCACCTGTAAACCGTGAAATTGCACCATCAGAAAAAATATTTTTAGACTTCGTTACAAATTTCTTTTCACGTCTTTCTCAATTCCAATAAAAAAATCGCCATAGCTGGCGATTTTTTTTGGTTTAAGGTAGTGATTCTATTAGTCAAATTGGTGATTCTATTAGTCAAATTGGCGGTTCTATCCGTCGTTTTGGCGATTCTTTCCGTCGCTTTGATGTTTCATTCCGTCGCTTCGGCTATTCTTTCCGTCGCTCTGATTTCCATCCGTCACCTTGGCTATTCTTTCCGTCGCTTTGACGTTTCATTCCGTCGCTTTGATGTTTCTTTCCGTCACTTCGGCTCTTCTTTCCGTCGCTCTGATTTCCATCCGTCACCTTGGCTATTCTTTCCGTCGCTTTGACGTTTCATTCCGTCGCTTCGGCTCTTCTTTCCGTCGCTCTGATTTCCATCCGTCACATTGACGGTTCTATCCACGATTTTGGCTTCTCTATCCACGACTTTGGCGTTTCTATCCGCCACTTTGCCTGCTCTATCCACGATTTCGGAGGTTCTATCCACGACTTTACCTCTGTTCTACCCGTCACTCTGCTTTTCTTAATTCGTTTTTTTACTAAAACGATCGACAATCATAGATAATGCGCCATCTCCAGTTACATTTGTAGCTGTACCAAAGCTATCTTGCGCTAAGTACAGAGCTATCATTAGTGCAATCATTGTTTCGTCGAAGCCGAGCATTGTTTTTAGTAACCCAATTGCTGCCATAACTCCCCCTCCTGGGACACCTGGTGCAGCAACCATCGTAATACCTAGCATAAAAATAAAGCCTATATATTGTGCAAAGCCTATATCCATACCGTTCATCATCAAAACGCCTAAAGAACAAGTAACTAATGTAATCGTACTACCCGATAAATGAATCGTGGCAAACAGTGGAATTGTAAAATTCGTTACTTTTTCTGAAGCTCCCGTTTTTTGCGCTTGCCGCAATGTAACTGGAATAGCTGCTGCTGAGGATTGTGTGCCCAAAGCTGTAAAATATGCAGGTAGCATAATTCGAAGTAACATGAGTGGATTTTTCTTATTTAAAATTCCCGCAGCTGTATATTGCACTAGTAATATTACCCAATGCATCACAATTATTAGCACGAATACAATTGCGAAAACGGATAAGATTTTTGCTACTTGACCTCCAAATGTCATGTTCAAGAAGATACCGAAAATATGGAATGGTAAAAGTGGAATAATAATGACTGAAATTAATTTTTCGATGATTACATTAAACTCTTCAAAACCACGTTTCATAACATCACTTTGAATGGCTGTCATACCAATCCCTACGATAAACGCAAAAATTAATGCTGACATAACGCCCATTAATGGAGGCATTTCAACTTTAAAGAATGCTTGTGCTAAAAATTCCTCCGGGTTTTTCATGCTTTCCATAGCACCATTTGAAATGAAATTAGGCAACACATTGCGCGCGACAAAAAAGGCGAGTATACCTGCAATGATTGTTGAAAAATAGGCAAAAAATGTTGCCAAACCTAATAATTTTCCTGAGCCTTTTCCAAGCTGTGCAATGCCCGGAGCAATAAATGCAATAATAATAAGTGGTACAACAAAATTTAAAAAGTTACCGAATAAGCCATTAAATGTTGCAAATATACGTATAAATGGTTCTGGCATAAAGCTTCCGAGTATTACCGCTAATAAAATTGCGACAATAATTTTTGCCAATAGACCAAATTTAAGCTTCATTATATTGTCCTCCCTAAAAATACAACTGTCTTTTTCCGATGCAATATTAGTAATTTAACATAAACAGTTGAGAGAATATACAGTTTGTAAAATAGACGGAATTGCAAAACTCTTTTTCATTTTCTAACAAAAAACAAAAAAGCTTAGAATAGGCAAAATTCACCTATCCTAAGCTTCCATTTAACTTCTTTCAGCAAAAGTCTCCCACCTCTATAGGTGATGAGATGAATGCGGATTTAAGCTACTTTACAACGGTTGTCCAAACACCAGCTGAAATAGAGGAACTCAGTCTAAGAACGCCACGTCCTGTGGCAATTTATCTGTGCGAAAGCGAAGCGACAGCAACACACGACTGAGTAACCAACATCGGTGCTGCTGACGCTGCGTTAGCACTACGCTTTCGCGCAAAAAACATTTGTTGGCCCAAAGCCTCCGGCGGATGTCACAGAATCGGAAAGGAGTTCTTAGGGGATGTTAGCCTAAAACCATCGCATCCATGCGATAACGGTTAAATGACCTGCATCGGTAAAAGCGCCACGTCCTGTGGCATTACCGAAATGACCAACATCGTGTTGACCCTCACGCAGGCCTAAGCACAAAGCCGATTCCGGACGCATTTATGCCGAGGCATAATTGATTAATCTTTAAATAATTTTTGTAAAATATAATATGATTGTTTTAAACGCTCATCATATTTAGGAGTTTGCCATTTTTCCCAAGAATAAGCTGGAAGAGCAGGCAAGACATGGCCGTTTGTCTCTGGTAGAGATTTTACAACCTTGCCCTCTTTATCTACAAAGACAGCACCAATATAAATATTATCGACTTTAGTCGAACCTTCCTTTCCATCCTTATATAGATCTCCCATAAACTCACGCTGACTTGGATCTTTTGCTTGGATCAGTAGCCAAGGAATTCGTAGCTCAATAACATTATCATCTGTCCATGTATAGTCTACTAACGAATTATAATCTTTTGCTTTTGGGTTGGCATTCCCTTGAAGCAACTTCCCTGTTTCATAAGAACTAAAGTCGGTAGTAATGTTTTGCTCTGGTAAGAATAGCTGTTTATTTAACACATAGTTAATCGGTGCAAACTTACCGCTGTTTTTTGTAGGAACTGCCATACGAGGCGGAATCATATTTAAATTATGACCGTAAAAATAATCATAGAAATCATAGTATTCATCTATGACAACTCGAGAGTCTCCACTTTTATTTAATTCAACAATAAAATCTACACCATTTGAAAACGTCATATCTTTTAGTGATGTTGCCGAAGTGTTCCCTTGATTTGGTACTACATCAAGTAAAATACGAGGGGAAGCTTTTTCTAAAACATCACTTTTTAATTTGAAATACAAATATTTTTCATCATAATCGACAGCAAAATCTGTGGAAGCAGAAGGTGAGGTATTGTACATTTGTGTACCTTTCCACTCTTTCGTATCGCCATCTACTTTTACTTTAAATCTATCAAAGCTTAGTACGCCAAATTGTTGTTCGTTCGTTTGTGCATTGGACCAAAACGGTCGACGATTTGGATCATCATAATCCATCGTATTCCACGTTCGCTTAAACCACTCGTCTTGCCAAGTAAAGACAAGACCTCCTAGCAAACCTTCATGCATAATATCTTCATATAAATGTTGAAGTGTTTCACCCTGCTGCTGTTCGGACATATGCCCCTGATTCCAGCCGTAAACATTTTCATGTGTCATACCACGCGCTGCAGGAATGCCAAATTCCGCAATAAGAACAGGCATACGATGAGCTTGATGTAAGTCTTTTAAATAGCCTGCATAACTATTTTTATTGCCCCGGAAATCTTTATAATTTAAATACTTTTTGTCGAAGTTAAAGAAGTCAGGATAATATGGATACACATGGTATGAAGCGAATTGGCCTGGTGCCTGCATCTCACCTTTCGTATAGATGACATTTGGATTTACTCCTACCAAATCTTCATCTTCAGAAGGTTCAGATGGATGGTCTAGTAAATCAGTTGTTACCCAGTTTGTGAAACTCATTGGACGGATCCAATTGTATTTATCCTTCTCATAAACAGTAATAAGATCCATTTGCTCCGCTAACCAATGCTCAAATGGTGCAGCATTTTTCGTTTCAAAATACTTCCCATTGTATTCGCCTATATTAGCGTGCTTTTCGTTCGTACCGACAACCATATGCGGATACCATTCGATTCCAAGCACCCAGCCGATAACATATTTTGAAACGTCAACATCATATAATCCTGATGCATGCCCAGCTACTGGCTTCACATAAGTATTACCGTGGATAACATCTACCATGCGCTTCATTTCAAATTGGAAATCCTTTAAAGTAGCTTCATCATAGGCATCTAGTGAATCAGCCAAGCCTTCCTCATTAATCCATACACCATGCAATACATACAATGGTTTATCTGGATTTTCTTCATTGTATTTAGCAAGTGCCCGATAAAAACCTGGTGGATGTAATGTATATACACGAATCGTATTGGCATTCATCTCACCAATTTGACGGAACCATCGATAGTACTCTTCTTCCGTAATAGCAGCTTCGCCCGGGAATGCTCCCGGTTTTCCCATACCGATATTAACGCCCTTAAATACTATTGGCTCCCATTTTCCATCGCGTAAGACTTCAAATGACTCTCCTTGAATACGTGCATTATAATTTAATTTTTCATGATTAACGTTGTCATGAACCTCTTTTTGCTCAAACGTTTCAAAAATTTTATGCATAACTGGTATATAAATCGACCAGTAAAATGAACTATCGGCATACTTCTCAGCGTATTTATAAATAGTCGGTAATCCCTTTATTTTGTAAAGAGACGGTACCCGTGACATATCGTTAAAGTCTCCAGCAAAATAATAGCTTGTAGTGTAGCGTTTATCCTGTGAAACGATAGCCGCAAATTGCTGTGGAATATCGTTGTCATTTAATAGTTTTGCCCCATCTTTTGTTAAGTCCCATTGATAATTAGCGAGTGCATCCTCCGCATATTTAGGTGTGATAATATCAAACCAATAGCCATACTCTGCACTAGCTGAGGTATTAAAGAATTTTTTCCCTTTTTCAGTAAATTGCACCTGAATGCCTTCTGTTTTTACATGCTTGTCCATTTCTAGCACGATGAGCTTTTCTGTCATTTCATTAAATAGAAGAAAACCACCGCCCTTATATGGCCAATTATCACCATGTTCATCTATGACCCATTGTGGAATTTCTGAGTTTTTATGATAATCAAGCTCATCAAAATAACGCCCAATCCATCCAGACCATGAAATCCCTAAATAATCCTGTAACTCTTTTCTAACTGCCTCTGATGTAGGTGACGCAAATGTATTGTATTCAGCGATCAGCATACTTTTCTTGTTGCTTGCTAAACGGGATACTATAGACTGCCATTCATCCATTTCCAAGCCACCAACAATTTTTTCTGAGCGTTTACCTAAGCGCTTTTCTTCATTTAAATCATCTTTATAAACCCCATACGTATCTGCCAAATAAATAACATCATAATTACTATAGTCAGCCGGAAACTTTTTTTCTGACACTTTCTTCGTTTTATCATTCGGAAGCGTACCATAGTAATCTTTTTGTACATCATACGGTTGATCATCGATTGTGTATTTATAATGGTTTAAAAACCAATTCACACCTAAATGCTCTCGATAGGTTTCATTCGGAACCGTTTTATCTAGAATTGCAACGTTCAGCGGTTTTTCAGCGCTTAAATACCACCATGCTATAGGTGTGAGTATGAGAATTAGAATGGCTATAACCCCTATATATATTCGCTTCATACACTTTTCTCCTTTTCAGCGATGCCGACACGCTTCATATTACCCCAATCGCTTCTTCTTAGCACAAACCGAATCATTCCCTCACAGCGCCAAAAAAGAGTGAGTGGTCGATACCAAAAAATTTCAGTAAACGCTAAAAGTATCATGCGTAGTAGATCTCTCTTTCTCGGATAAGTATTCAAGATCCATGCCTCGAATAATATAGAGGCTATTGAAAAAATAACGCCATAAATGACAAAGAGTAGTAACAGCATGATGGCTACTTCATAATAGATTTTCCCTAAGAAAAATGCCACTACGATATAAATATAACCACCTAGTTCAACTATTGGTCCTAGGCACTCTACTAGCCAAAAATATGGCAATGAAAGGAACCCTATTAAGCCGTATTTAGGATTCAACGTCATCGTTTTATGCTTCCAAAGGCTTTCAAATAACCCTTGATGCCAACGTCTACGTTGGTTTCGCAAAACTCCTAATGTCTGAGGTGCTTCAGTCCAACACACAGGATCTGGAACAAATTCAATACGTTTCTTTTCTTTTTTCTTTCTTACCAAACGGTGAATATTCACGACAAGCTCCATGTCTTCGCCAATAATATTCGTGGAATAACCACCCGCTTCCACAGCCCATTCCTTCGAAAACACACTAAATGCTCCCGAAATAATAAGTACAAGATTGAATTTACTTAAAGCTATTCGCCCCATTAAAAAGGCTCGCGAATATTCTATTATTTGCATAATAACTAAGGAGTTATTTGGTAAATGCGTTTCCGTAACAGAACCAAGATGCATTTTCGCTCCATTGGCAATTCGGATATTTCCTCCTGCCGCAATCACTTCACCATCCGATAAAATAATCGGCTTCATCACACGAAGCAATGATTTTTCATCTAAGATTGAATCCCCATCGATAGAGCAAAAATAAGGATATTGCGAAACATTAATACCTACATTTAATGCATCTGCCTTCCCACCATTTTCTTTATCTACTAAAATACAATTCTTATAGATTTCAGATTCATAAATTTGTTTAACTTGTTTTGTAGGGATATTTGTACGAACAATTTTATCAACGGGCTTCATTCGGAAATGCTCAATTACGGTTTGTAGCGTAGAGTCAGTAGAACCGTCGTTAATAATGATAATTTCCGTTTGCGGATATCGTAAATTCAACAATGAATAGACTGTGTCTACAACTCCAATCTCTTCATTGTAAGCAGGGACTAATAAGGATACTGGTTTTGAGTAGAAGGCATCTATATGCGCATCATCATACTCTGAGGGATCTAATTTATAGCGTTTTCGCATAACTAGCATGGCAATGACAAACATTGTGCAATATGAAACAATAACGAATAACATATAGAACAGAATAATGCCGCCAAAGAACCACATACAATAATCTAAAAATACTTTCATTTGTTCCCCTGCTTTCTGACTACTGTTTCCTGTGCCATTTCAATTGCATATTGGTCGTTTGAGGACTCCATAAATTGCTGTAATTTTGCAATTCCTTCTTTATTTTCTGCAATTGTTTTAGCTGCCTGTGAGCGTACCCACCAATTTTCATCTTGAAGAAGCTGTTCTAAATAAGCATAGGTATAGTTTAGTGGCACATGCTTAAAGATTTTTGCAACCATTAATCTTACTTCCCACATATCTGATGTCACAAATGGAACATAAGGATCTATTTCATCTATTACACCAATTTCATAAAGACCCTTTAATGCTCTTATATTTATTTCTGGAATCTCATGGATTAATAGCTGTTTTAGCTTATCAATATACTGCATATTTCTTTTTACAGCCGCAGTATCAATTACAGCAAATTGGATATTTTTCGTCCAACTATCAAAGTCTTCAAATAATCGAATAAATACGTCATCCTCTAACAATACAAATAATCTTCTATATTCGCTTTCAGAATAATGAACGCTCGATTCTTTAATTTTTCCGATAAACAATTCTGGTTGAAAGAGAGAGTATATTTTTAACAGCTGAAAATATTCTTCTTCCGAAATTTTGGTTTTCTCGAATTGTTGACAAGTATCTAATAAATCCTCTATCTGCAAATCAGCAATACGATATAAAGCATTCATCCTAATGCTCCAACGTTTACTTGCTAAATCCTTTTCATAAAACTGTTTTAAATAGAGATTAGAAAACTCTTTGATTTTATGTTCAACTTTGTCATTCATGATATTTTTCAAATAAGATGAAAAGATTATTTCTACAGCTGCTACTTGAGCTCTTTGGCGGGGTACAAGCACTATAGAGAAAATTTCATCATTGATTAAATAGTTGTACCAATGCTGTGAATAGTTTTGTAAAAAAGTATCACGCATTTCTGCAAAACGAATCTCCCGTTGACGCTGAAAAAGTAGATATATCGTAAATATAAATAGAACTACTAATAAAACAACGATGACCGTTAAAAGAAAAGAAAGCGACAGCTTGATCATAGCCAAAACCTCGCAAAAGTTCGCTTAATTTTTGCTTCTAACAAACGTAAATTAAATGGTTTTACGATATATTCATCGACGCCACCTTCATAAGCATTCAGTGTCGCCCCTTCAGAGTTTCGTTCTGACATCATATAAATGATGAATTTTTTCTCATTCGGCATTTCTCGCAAAATGTGCAAAATTTCTAAGCCATTTTTACGTGGTAAAATATCGTTCATCACAACTAAATGCATATGACCTGTTTTATAACTATCGGACTGTAAAAAACTATAGCCATCTTCATATGTAGCCACGTCTAAAGTAAAATGAGGAATGTCTAAGTGATTGAGCGTTGTTTCTAGCACTTTTCTAAAAATTGCATTTTGTTCAATAATGCTTACCTTTACTTGCTCAGTTGGTTGTTCACTATAATCTGTAATCTGTTCTATTGACCAAGTCGGCTGTTCGCTATTTGCTAGTTTTTGTTTATTTTTTTCTAACAAAGTTTCAAAGTTAACGCTATTATTTCTTATTTCAGTAATGGAGGCTTTTAACGCGATTTGTCTAAATTCCCTTTCTTGCTTTAGAATTGCAAAAATCCGTTTTAAAAACGCCTTTACCTCTACTTCACTACTTTGCAGAAAAAATATTCCCCAATGCACGCCATCTGCTAATTGGAAAAGTAAATCTGTTTTTCGTATTTTTGATTTTAGAAAAGCTGAAATTTGATGATTCACATGATGACGTTCTATATCAGTTCCTTGTGAGGAATTAGCTAATTTAAAAAAGACTGCTGTCATTGTTAAACGCGAGCGAATAACACTCTCACGCAAAATCTCAAAATAACCCTTCACCTCATGCTCCTGCATGAGGTCTTCTGCAATGATTAATTTATTCATTAGTATTCACTCCAGTGGATGTAAGAAGTATTTCATTCTCCCTCATTATTTTTCTATCATTCTCTTGATTTATATACACAACAACTATAGTAATAAAGATGACTTAACAATTTCTATACAAAATTTATGGTAATTCGATTACTTTTAAAATATTATTATATTTTTGTAGTAAACTACAGAATAAAAACTCTTTTGATGAAAAAAAGTATTTTTCTGAAAAAAGCTTTTTTAGGGCAAGAAAAAAGGGAACATAAGCTTTCATACTTACATTCCCTTTTTGATAAATTTTAATTATTTAACTGGTACAACTGAGCCTTTCCATTCTTTAAGAATGAAGTCTTGGATTTCTTTAGATTTTAATACTTCTACTAATTTTTTAATTTCTGGTTTTGTTTCATCACCAGCACGTACAGCGATAATGTTTACATACGGAGATTCTTTATCTTCAAGAGAAATTGCATCTTTCAATGGATTTAGTCCGTTGTCGATTGCAAAGTTCGAGTTAATTAGAACCGCATCACCTTCATTATTTTCATACATTTGTACAAGCATTTCAGGCGCTGTATTTGCATCGAATTTTAAGTTTTTAGGATTTTCTTTAACATCTTTAAGTTCAGCAGATGTTTTATCTACTCCATCCTTAAGTTTAATTAAGCCCTTAGCTTCTAATAATGAAAGCATACGCCCGTGATCTGCAACAGAGTTAGAAAGTAAAATTGTTGCACCATTTGGTAAATCCTCAAGAGATTTATATTTTTTAGAATAGATACCGATTGGTTCAATATGAATACCACCAGCGTTTACAAAATCATAACCCTTTTCTTTAATTTCTTTCTCTAAATAAGGGATGTGTTGGAAATAGTTTGCATCAAGGTCGCCAGATTCTAAATGTTGGTTTGGTAATACATAATCTTGATATTTTTCAATTTTAAGATCGATACCTTCTTTAGCTAAAATTGGTTTTGCTTTTTCCAGAATAACCGCATGAGGTGTATTCGAAGCACCTACTGTTAACGTTACTTTTTCTTTACTATCACTAGATGATGAACCTGAGCTTGTATCTTCTTTTTTACCAGCACCACAAGCGGCTAAAGCCAGTACTAATACTGATAAAAATAATCCTGCTAATAACTTCTTCATTTTATTACTCTCCCTTTTTTCTTAATATGTTAGCGGTATAAAACCGAGATAACCTCTTAGATGTAGCGAAATGTTCTTTTTAGCGTTTATCTGTTTTGATTGTAATCATGTCGCCAATAAATTGGATAATAAATACAACTATTAAGATTAATATAGTCGCCATTAATGTTACATCTGTGCGATTACGTTGGAAGCCATCTAAGAATGCTAAGTTTCCTAGACCGCCTGCACCGATAATACCTGCCATCGCAGTATAGCCAACAAGTGCTACGGCAGTAACTGTAATGCCTGAAATAAGTGCTGGTAACGATTCCGGAATTAATACTTTCCAAATAATCGTTGACGTTTTGGCACCCATTGAACGCGCTGCTTCAATAACTCCTTTATCAATTTCACGTAAAGCAATTAATACCATTCGTGCATAGAATGGTGCAGCTCCAATAATTAGTGCTGGTAAAGCCGCATCTGCGCCACGAATTGTGCCAAGTAAAAATTTCGTAAATGGAATTAACAAGATTATCAAAACGATAAATGGAATCGAACGGAAGATGTTAACGATTGAGCCTGTTAAAAAGTTCACAATTTTATTGGCCCATAGTTGGTTGGGACTTGATAAAAACAATAAGATTCCAATCACTAATCCAAGTATAAATGTGATAACCGTAGAAATTGTTGTCATGTACAATGTTTCATACGTAGCGTCCCACATTTTTTCCCAGTCGACATTCGGAAAAAGACTAGTTAGCATTTGCAATCACCTCCGTTTGTACTTCGACTGTATTTAAGTAACTAAGTGCAGCAGCAACATTGGCCTCTAAGCCATCAATTTGCACAATAAGTGTACCGTACGCGCCATTTTTCGTTTGCGAAATATTACCATGTACAATACTTACTTCTACATCAAACTGTTTCACAAAATGTGAAATGACAGGCTGCTCTGTTTTTTCTCCTACAAAGATTAGCTTAACAAGTTGTCCATTAGGATAATTTGCTTTAATTTGTGCCACGGTTTCCTGTGTTTCCTTCGTATCTGTAATTTGAGAAACGAATTTTTTCGTAATGGCTGCTTGTGGTGCTTGGAATACTTGTAATACTTCACCACGTTCCACAATTTCTCCAGCTTCCATAACCGCTACACGATGACAAATTTTGCGAATAACGTGCATTTCATGTGTGATTAACACAATCGTTAGACCTAATCGTTCGTTAATATCGACAAGGAGATCAAGGATAGCATCTGTTGTCTCCGGATCGAGTGCGGATGTTGCTTCATCACATAACAATACCTCTGGATTATTAGCAAGCGCACGAGCGATACCTACACGTTGCTTTTGTCCCCCTGATAGTTGTGATGGATATGCTTTTTCGCGCCCTTCTAAACCAACTAAAGTAATCAATTCTTTCACACGTGCTTCACGTTTTACCTTTGGAACACCTGCGATTTCTAATGGAAAGGCGATATTTTCTGCAACAGTTCTAGACCACAGTAAATTGAAATGTTGGAAAATCATACTGACCTTTTGTCTAGCATCTCTGAGCTTTTGCCCCTTTATGGATGAAAATTCCTGATTGTTAACCGTCACCGTACCAGATGTAGGCTTTTCTAAACCGTTTAACAAGCGAATCATTGTACTTTTACCAGCGCCACTGTATCCGATAATGCCAAAAATTTCACCTTTATTAATAGAAAGGTTGACTTCTTTAACTGCAGTTAATTCGCCACTCGCTGTTTTGTATTTCTTCGTAATATTTTGAATATTGATCATAGCGAATTCTCCTTTTCTCATATCAATTATGCCGAGGCATAATTGCGCCCTGAATCGGCTTTGTGCTTAGGCCTGCACGAGGGCCAACACGATGTCGGTCATTTCGGTAATGCCACAGGACGTGGCGTTATTACCGAAGGCTAACACGATGTTGGTCATTTCGGTAATGCCACAGGACGTGGCGCTTTTACCGATGCAGGTCAGTTAGCCGTTATCTCATGGATGCAATGATTTTAGGCTAACATCCTTTAAGCACTCCTTTCCGATTCCGTGACACCCGCTGAAAGAAGTTAAAAAACCCCTTCACTCATAGATAAGTAGAAGGGGTCACGTAACTTATACGTTAAACCGTTCTCTCATCTTTCAAAGATAAATCTTTGAGTGATTTGGCACCTTTTCACGATTGTGATGGTTGCCGGGCTTCATAGGGCACTTCCCTCCGCCGCTCTTTATAAGAGTTCGATATATTTATTGTTTTTTTAATATATTTGTTACTTTACCACGCGATTAAAATTCAGTCAATTAATTTTTTAATAATTCGTATAAATATGGTACGGATTGAAAGGCATAAACCTTTTCTGTCACTTCTCCGCCTTCACATACGAGTAAACATGGTACACTTTCGATTTTATGAGCATAAGCTATTTGCTCTATAAAATTAATATTCGCTTTACCGACCTGTAGCTGTGGCAGCAATTGCTCAACAACCGTCATCATTTTCGATGCAACTGCACACGTTCCACACATAGGCGTATATAAATAAAAGGCAGCCTTTTCACCTGACTGGACAACCGCGTCCCACTGCTCTTTTGACCATTCTTCCATCATTTTTCACGCAACCTTACAAAATATATTCATTATGGATTGAGAAGTGTGCACGAAGCAATATCGCTGCTAACACCTTCTTTGGAGTTGTCTCAACTTCCTTATATGTTGGCATTGTACGTAAATGCTCAGCCTCTGGATAATGTCTGTCCATTAATGCTCGTAGTTTATCACCCGATGTATCTGCATCAAAAAACGTATAAAGCTCACAACCCTCGTATGGATCAAGTAGCTCTTCTAATTGATGCACACCAATTGTACCATTCGTACAAAGTATTTTAACATCTTCATTTAAAATAGGTTCAATTTGAAGCTTATCCGATCGACCTTCAACAATTAAGCATTTTCCCTCGACCATCACGCCACCCCCAATTAGACATATCCTTTATGCTCATTATATCCATTACACTCTGTCGATGATCATATAAGACACCCATTGATAAGGGACTACAACTGCATTCCTCTCCCCAACTATAGTGGTGGAAGGAATAAAGATAATAAAAAACGCCGGTGATTTCCGACGTTTTATTATTAGGGCTTGTCTTATTCAGCAATCATTTCATCGTATTGCTCAGCTGTCATAAGCTTTTCAATTTCTGATACATCAGCTGGCTCTACAACGATCATCCATGCTTTTTCATATGGTGATTCATTAACGAATTCTGGGCTATCTTCTAAATCTGCATTTACTTCAACTACTGTACCTGAGATTGGTGCGTATAATTCAGAAACTGTTTTTACAGATTCTACGCTACCGAATGGATCATCAGTTTTGATTTCGTCGCCAACTTGTGGAAGCTCAACGAAAACGATATCTCCAAGTTCAGATTGTGCGAAATGAGAAATACCGATACGTACTTTACCATCTTCCAATTTTACCCATTCATGCTCTTCAGAGTAACGTAAGTCTTTAGGTGTGCTCATGCAAAAAACCCCTCCATAAATATGTAATATATTCATTTTCAGTGTGCCATACTTCTTCCATAAAAACAAGATTAAAAGCTGTTATTTCCAAGCTTGCTCAAAATCTGATTCTTTAAACCCTAAAGTAACTTTTTTTCCATCGGTTACAATCGGACGTTTAATCAACATACCATCTGATGCAAGCAATTCAAGCTGCTCTTCTTCAGTCATTTCAGCAAGTTTATCCTTCAAGCCCAGCTCTCGATATTTCATACCAGAAGTATTAAAAAATTTCTTTAACGGTTGTCCACTAGCTTGCCATATGTTTGATAATTCGTCCTTTGTAGGCGCTTGTTCGACAATGTGTACCTCTTCGTATGAAACCTTATTGTCATTTAGCCATTTTTGAGCTTTTTTACAAGTAGTACATTTTGGATAATGAATAAATTGAATCGTCATTTATAGGCTCCTCTACTATCATTATTAGGACACTATATTTTCAGTGTCTCCCTCATTTTCTGTAGTATACCATCTTAACCGTTACGAGCCAAAATGAAACTCTTCATGCTAAAGTGTAGGCTTTCCTGTGGGCGAGCGTCGAGCCGCTTCCACGGGAGTCGAGTAGCCTTCCACTCCAATCAGCAATAGTGTAGAACTTTTATAAAATTTATGCATTTCGTTGTTGCTATCGCTTCAATTTCGCACAGATGAAACCCTTTGTTATAAAACGACATGTCAGAGGATACACGCTATGTATTAGTTGATTGGAGTGAGATTCACACACCGTTTTTGTATGAATCCTTTTTTGCTCTTTAGAAGGTAGATGTCGATAAAATTTAGAAGTTGGGTGATAAAACGTAAAAGTTAGTAGATAAAATTCAAAAGTTAGTAGATAAAACGTGAAAGTTAGTTGATAAAATTCAAAAGTTGGGCGATAAAACTAAAAAGTTGGATGACATTTTGTTAAAACCTATGTCATGCGCCCAGTCGGAACGGAAATCAACCACTCGCTTTGCCGAAGAGCCTTACTTTTATTTGCAACAAAAAACCTAGCTATCACATCTATGCGGATAGCTAGGTTAGGTCTGTTACATTAAACTACATATTTATCTGCTTCAATTAATTTAACAGAAGCTTCGCGTTTCTTCGCGATTAAGTTGTATGGGTTGTTGCGAGTTAATTTACGTAGTGCAGACAATGTCATGCGTGCAGCATCGCCGTCTGCTGAAGCAAGAATTGTATCTTTTGCTTCTTTTTCAATTTCTGCAAATGCTTCTTGGCAGAAGATTTGAGTGTATAGTAATTTTTGATGAGCTTTTTCAGCACCGTCACGAGCAATCGCTTTTTCTGTACGCAATACAGCTGATTCCATAGCGAATAGTTGGTTTGCGATATTTGCAATATTCACCAATACTTCTTGCTCTTGATCAAGCTTCGCGCCGTAGCGTTGTGCTGCTAAACCTGCTGCTAATACAGCAATTTTCTTCGCATTTTTCACAAGATATTTTTCCTGTGCTAGCGGCTCTGTGCCTACATCTTCAGGCATTAACATCAGTAGCTCCTGTTGTAAGTTTTGAGCGACTTGTAGTAATGGCAATTCACCTTTTAATGCTTTCTTCATAAATGTACCTGGTACAATCATGCGGTTAATTTCATTAGTACCTTCAAAAATACGATTAATACGAGAATCACGATAAATACGCTCTACTTCGTATTCAGCCATAAAGCCGTAACCACCGTGTAATTGAACCGCTTCATCTGCAATGTAATCTAAAGTCTCAGAACCAAATACTTTAGCAATAGAACATTCAATAGCATACTCAGCAATGGCACCAGCAATCACTTTCCCTTGCTTTTGCTCTTCTGGGCTTAGCTGACTTAAACGGTCTTCAAATAAACCTACTGTACGATAGTTTAATGACTCAGACGCATATAATTGTGAAGCCATTGTCGATAATTTTTCTTTTGTTAAATTGAAATCAGACAGCTTCGTTTTAAATTGCTGACGTTGGTTTGTATATTGAATAGCAAGCTCTAATGCGCGCTTCGAGCCACCAATTGTTCCAACCCCTAATTTATAGCGACCGATATTTAAAATATTAAAGGCGATAACGTGTCCGCGTCCTACTTCACCTAAAAGGTTTTCAACAGGCACTTCTGCATCTTCAAGTATTAATGTACGTGTCGATGAAGATTTGATCCCCATTTTTTTCTCTTCTGCGCCAACTGAAACGCCATTGAAGGCACGTTCTACGATAAATGCTGAGAATTTATCGCCATCGATTTTTGCATAGACAACAAATACATCTGCAAAGCCTGCATTTGTAATCCATTGCTTTTCACCATTTAAAATATAATGTGTCCCTGCATCATTCAATTTTGCAGTTGTTTTAGCACCTAATGCATCAGAACCTGAACCTGGCTCAGTTAATGCGTAAGCAGCAATTAATTCACCTGACGCAAGCTTTGGTAAATACTTTTGCTTTTGCTCTTCATTTCCGAAAAGTACGATTGGTAAAGAACCAATACCTACGTGTGCACCATGCGTAATAGAGAAGCCGCCAGCAACTGCCATTTTTTCTGCGATTAATGCAGAAGAAACTTTGTCTAACCCTAGACCTTCATATTCTTCAGGTACATCTGCGCTTAGTAAGCCGAGCTCACCTGCACTTTTTAGTAGACGAACCGAATGCTCAAATTCATGGTGTTCCAAGTTTTCAACGACTGGTAACACTTCATTTGCTACATACTCTTCAGTAGTTTTAGCAATCATTTTATGCTCATCTGTGAAATCTTCTGGTGTAAAGACACGATCTAATTCCACATCTTCAATAATAAATCCGCCGCCTTTAATGAAATCCGTTGTTTTTTCTGTCATTCTAAATTCCTCCCTATATATCTATTTTTAATAGTATTTATCCCCAATATATAGAAAAGCCTGAAGCACCGTGTTCGGAGGCAACCGAAAACGCAGCACTCCAAGCTGATCTAGCAAAAATTATAGAATTTCAAATACTCCTGCAGCACCCATTCCGCCGCCAATACACATTGTCACGACACCATATTTCTTACCTTGACGCTTCAATTCATGAATAAGCTTTAATGTTAAAATGGCTCCAGTTGCACCAAGTGGGTGACCTACGGCAATTGCTCCACCATTGACATTTACTTTGTTTTGGTCGATGCCTAAATGACGTACGACTTGTAAGGATTGTGACGCAAATGCTTCATTAATTTCCCATAAATCAATGTCATCAATTGCTAGCCCTGCAATTTCAAGTGCTTTAGGTACTGCCACGATTGGTCCAATACCCATCACCTCAGGAGGTACACCACCAACTGCAAAGCCTAAAAACTTCGCCATTGGTGTAAGCCCTTGCTTTTCTGCTTCCTCACGATCCATCACAAGTACTGTTGCTGCACCATCAGAAGTTTGAGAGGCATTACCAGCTGTAACACTACCCTTTACATGGAAAGCTGGACGGAGCTTCGCTAAACCTTCTACAGATGTACCTGGACGTACACCTTCATCCATGCTAAACGTGAACTTTTTCACTTGTGGTTTGTTGTTATCGTCTACATAATGTTGCTCCACTTCGATTGGTACGATTTCATCATTGAATTTACCTTCTTTAATCGCTTTTTCCGCAAGCTCATGTGAACGCACAGCAAATGCATCCTGATCTTCTCTACTTACATTGTATTGACGTGCCACTTCCTCAGCTGTATGCCCCATCCCCATATAATATTGAGGAGCAGTTTCTGCTAGCGTTGGATTTAAGCGAGGTGTATTACCTACCATTGGCACCATACTCATAGACTCGACCCCACCAGCAAGAATTGCCTTAGAATGTCCTAGCATAATACGCTCTGCTGCAAAAGCAATTGCCTGTAAACCTGATGAACAGAATCTATTAATTGTCACCGCTGGTGTTGTATCTGGTAACCCAGCAAGCGCTCCTATATTACGCGCGACGTTCATGCCCTGCTCAGCTTCAGGCATTGCACATCCTAAAATTAAATCGTCAATCGGACCTTCATAGCCCGCTCTTTTTAATGTTTCTTTGACAACAACTGCTCCAAAATCATCTGGTCTAACTGTTGCTAAAGAACCCTTCTTCGCTTTTCCAATCGGAGTTCGTGCTCCTGCTACAATAACGGCTTCACGCATCGTATTAATCCCCCTTTGTTTCATGTGCAAGTATGGTCACAGTCTTGAAATTAGTTACGCAGTGGTTTTCCCTTTAAAAGCATGTGCTGCATTCTTTGTTGAGACAACGGATCTGCAACTAAGCTTAGGAACGCCTCACGCTCAAGGTTTAATAGGTACTGTTCATCTACTAATGTGCCATATGGAACTTTACCACCAGCAATGACATACGCTAATTTTTTAGCGATTTTTAAATCGTGTTCACTAATATAGCCTGATTCAAACATTCCTTGCGCACCGATGAGTAGCGTACCGTAGCCTGATGCACCGACTACAGGAACTTTCGCAGGTACAGGTGCTTGATAGCCTGCCTCATAAAGCGCTAGTGCAGCTTGTTTTGCATCATATAGTTGGTGATCTGGGTTAACAGAAATCCCATCAGCAAAGTTTAAGAAGTTATTTTCACGTGCTTCTTCGCCAGATGTCGAAACTTTTGCCATCGCAACTGTTTCAAATACTTTATTAGCGATATGTTGATAGTCTACCTCAACGCCATTTGGTAGCCCTTTAAGGAATTTTTGATATAGTGCCTTATTACCGCCGCCTCCAGGAATTAATCCTACGCCGACTTCTACTAAGCCCATATACGTTTCCATCGTTGCTTGAATATGTGCAGCTGGTAAGCAAACCTCTGATCCTCCACCAAGTGTCATAGCAAAAGGCGCTGCCACAACAGGCTTACGCGAGTATTTAATTTTTTGCATTGCATCTTGGAATGCTTTAATTACGAAATCTAGCTCAAAAATATTATCATCCTGTGCTTCTACTAAAATCATTCCTAGATTCGCACCAACACAGAAGTTTTTCCCTTGGTTACCGATGACTAAGCCTTTATAATTAGCTTCTACTTCATCGACTGCAAAGTTAATCATTTGAATAATGTCTAAGCCAATTGCATTTGATTGGGAATGGAATTCAAGTAATGCAATTCCGTCACCTAAATCTATTAAGCTAGCACCAGTATTTGATTTAATAACACCGTGCTTTTTCTTATAGCGTTTTAAGTTAATTTCCTTTTCATTAACTGGCACTTTTACATATTCAGAGCCATTATAATACGCTAAGTCGCCGTCAATTTCCGAATAGAAAGTGTCAAAGCCGCTTGCTAACATATCTTTGACAAATGCCGGCACCTCACGACCCTCAGCTTCCATTTTAGCTACAGACCCTTTGACGCCAATTGCATCCCATATTTCAAATGGCCCTTGCTGCCAGCCGAAGCCCCATTTCATTGCATTGTCGATGGCAACAATATCATCCGCAATTTCACCGTGTAGCTGTGCAGAGTAAATTAGGGTCGGAGCGAAGATACTCCATAATAACTCTCCAGTTCGATCTTTAGCATATGTTAGTGCTTTTACTTTATTTGCTAATCCACGAGTTTGTTTTGCCATTTCAATAGAAGGTGTTTTTAATTTTTTCGCTGGGCTATATTCCAGTGTGTTTGGATCAATTTCAAGGATCTCTTTACCTTGCTTTAAGAAGAAACCTTGACCTGATTTTGCTCCTAGCCAGCCGTTTGTGACCATTTTCTGTAGGAATTCTGGTACTGCAAATACTTGCTGCTCTTCACCAGTTGTTTGATCATAAACGTTTTTCGCTACATGGATAAATGTATCTAAACCAACAACATCCAACGTTCGGAAGGTTGCCGATTTTGGACGACCGATTAGTGGACCAGTTACAGAATCCACCTCACCAACTGAATAGCTACCCTTCAGCATTTCTTGTAAAGTAATTAGTAAACCGTACGTTCCGATACGGTTGGCAATGAAGTTCGGTGTATCCTTCGCAAGTACGACACCTTTTCCGAGCACATCTTCGCCAAATGTTTTCATAAAGCTTACAACCTCTGGCGCCGTTGTATTTGCCGGAATGACTTCGAGTAATTTCAAATAGCGTGGCGGGTTGAAAAAATGAGTTCCTAGGAAATGCTTTTTAAAATCTTCTGAACGACCTTCTGCCATTGCATCGATACTTATGCCAGATGTATTTGAACTAATAATTGTGCCAGGCTTACGAACAGCATCAATTTTTTCATATAGGCTTTGTTTAATCGTTAAATTTTCAACGACAACTTCAATTATCCAATCTACATCTTTTAATTTATCTAAATCGTCCTCAAAGTTACCAACCGTTAGTAGTGATAAATTTTTCTTAGAAGTAAGTGGTGCTGGCTTTTGCTTTAATAACTTTTGAAGAGCTCCGTTGACGATACGGTTTCTTACAGCAGAATGCTCTAAGGAAAGCCCCTTCGCTTCTTCCTCTTTTGTTAGTTCCTTCGGCGCAATGTCTAATAATAATGTTGGAATACCGATGTTTGCTAAATGTGCCGCAATTCCAGAGCCCATTACCCCAGATCCTAGAACAGCTGCTTTTTTAATGTTGTAAGTCACAAGCAATTCCCCCTTATTCTCCCATTGAATGAATAGCCATTCATTTTTTGACCAAAAAAATATCAAGTTTGCCTTAGTGTATTTTTGTCCAGATAATTGTAAGCGTAATCTGTGACATACAACTGAGGCTTATCTTCGTTCAGCTACCATTATGATTCAGAGGTAAATATCTTCTGCTGAATAAAGATAAAACTACTTTTTCTGTTTTTAGTGTAGATTATTTTGTTTAATTTAGCAATCATTTTCCTCCAATTATTTTTGCAATATACAACTTTTTTTGTTTTTTGCGAGCGAAAACAAGACAATAAGTAGATATCGTTTATTCCAAACAGAAAACTTTCAGGTTGCGAGAAAAATGTGTAGAATGAAAAGCAAGGAGAGTGAAATACTAATGAAAACAATTACAACTGCTGAACAATTTAATGAACTGATCTCTGGTGATCAAAAAGTACTAGTGAAATTTTACGCTGGATGGTGCCCAGATTGCACACGTATGAATATGTTCATCGATCCAATTATCGAAGAGTACAACCAATATGACTGGTATGAACTTAATCGCGATGAGCTTCCAGAAATTGCGGACAAATATGATGTAATGGGTATTCCAAGCCTACTAATTTTCCAAAACGGTGAAAAATTAGCACACTTACATAGTGCTAATGCTAAATCACCTCAGCAAGTAACAGATTTCTTATCTGCACAACAATAATGGAAAAACGAGCTGCATTTCTTTTTGAAATGCGGCTCTTTTTAGAAAGGAGATTATGATGCACCAGCCATTGTCGCTACTTGGAAAATCACAATATGATGCATCCATTTCACCAAACTATCGTAATTCTGCATGTGGACCTACAACTATACACGTAATCTTAAACTATTTTGAAGATCAAGCTCCTTCGGTAAATGAGCTTTATAAACTTCTCGGTGGCACAAAAATCGGATTATTTAAATGGCGTCTAATTCGTAACCTTCGCCGGCTTCGTCCAACATGGGATATCCGTGATTGTACTTTAAAGGAAGCAATGCAGGAAATCGATGCAGGTCGCCCTGTCGCCATACGCTTTGACCGATATTTCAGCTTAAACTGGCGCGATAAAAAATCTACCTTCGTCTATCATTGGGTACCACTCATTGGCTATGAAATACGCAATGATGAACTGTGGTTAATATTCCATGATAATGGCGGCCCTAATCGTGAAAGTAAAATTCGAACGGCTCCTTTTAAAGATAATGAAAAAGTGTTGAGCTTTGTAAAAATTACACCGAACTAAGTGACAGCGTACCTGCAATGTTAGACACGCTCTTTTATTATCAATAATTTAAAGCTTACTAAAATTTGTATAATAAAAACAGAGCATATTTCTATACTCTGCGTGGATAACTTGATGTTTGTTAATCAATTATGGCTCGGCATAATTGCGTCCGGAATCGGCTTTGTGCACAAAGAACTCCTTTCCGATTTCCGTGACATCCGCCGGAGGCTTTAACTTCTTTCAGCGGATGTTTGGGCACCCGCTGAAAGAAGTTAAATAAGTGAATACAGTGAGCGTGCCTGCTTGGCGATTAATGTGTAGCCACGTTCTTCTATTTCTTTGAACGTTTGAGGCTCGTAATTAGGTAATACTAAGCTCGCTAATTCTGCCTCGATTGGTACGTTCGTTTGAATTGTTGCAAGTTCGTGTGACAATTTTAGCATATCTAGATTTTCTTTAATTTTCGTACGTTGCCCAGGCTTTAATTCGTCTATTGATGTAAGAACATTCTCGATAGAACCATATGTTTGAATTAACGTAAGTGCCTGCTTTGGTCCAATACCTTTAACACCTGGATAACCGTCACTATTATCCCCCATAAAAGCCTTAACCTGTGCAAATTGAATAGGTTCGATGCCATATTCCTCTTGAAAGCGAGTATGCGTATAAACGTCATACTCTGTGTAGCCTTTTTTCGTAAAAGCAATTTCCGCAGACGGTCTTAAAAGCTGCAGTAAATCCTTGTCTCCACTAATTACCGTAATGTCAGCCTCATCCTGAAATTTTGTAATCATTGAGCCAATTAAATCATCTGCCTCCATCCCTTTAACACCAAAATTTTGCCAGCCGATTTGTTGAGATAAATTTTTCGCCATATCAAATTGTGGTAGCATTTCCTCTGGTGGTGATGGACGATTAGCCTTATAGCCATCAAATAATTCGTTACGGAATGTATGTGCACCCATATCCCAACAAACGGCAAGATGGGTCGGCTTCATAATAGATTGTGCCGTCAATACATGACGCACAAATCCTTGGGCACCATTTGAAGGTGTCCCATCCGCAAGGCGAATATAATGCCCCATCGCAGCCGACGCAAAAAATGAACGGAATAATAGCGCCATGCCATCAACAATTAATAATTTTGGTTTTGTTGTCATGATAAATAGTCCTCTCTATAACAATACAATGATGTATTAATCTATAATACCAGGTGTGTTGATTATCATTTGCATTCACTTTCATAATAAGAAAACCTGATTTCCGCTACGGGCGAGCGTCAAGCCGCTTCGTGCAAGGTCTCGTCTGTCTCGCTTTTCCCACGGGAGTCGAGTAGCCCTCACGCTACAATCAGCTAAAAATGGGCATCATAAGCAAAGTATCTACAAAAAAATATTTTGTCGGTCAATAAAAACCCTTTATCTTCTTAATCAACAAACCTGCCATAATATAATATTAAGCATTGTTCTATTATAGCAAACTATCATCAAACTTCATTGTAAATATATACAAGCCATCATTCCCCGTTTCATTTTATAATTATCTACTTATGAGGTTGCTCTTCTTTGAGATACGATTGCGGTAATCCAGTCGAATACCTGTTAACCATTGCAAAAATGCTGTCACGCCCATCTTAACTGTTTCCGGACGTAGGTCCCCCTCCTTTGGATCTGCGAAGACAAAGTCAATATGGCGAACCCCTTCATTTTCTCCAATGAGCTTTAGAATATCAAATAATTCATAGGCCGTTAATCCACCTGGTGTTGCTGCAGGTACATCTGGGGCAAATGCAATATCGAGTGCATCCAAATCTACAGATACATAAATACGATCCACCTCATACATAAGCTGACGGAGCATTTCGCGAATTGTTAATTGAATGCCATCACGACGCATTTGCTTTAACGTAATCATATGAATCCCTTGTTCTTTCGCGTAGTGAATCATTTCTGGTGAATTAAAAAAGCCGTGTAACCCGACATTATAAACATGTTTCCCCTCTACGACGCCTGCTGCAATGAGCTTCTGTATTGGAGAATCCATGGCTAAACCAATTTCATCCTGATTGCGGGCATCCAAATGCGTATCAATTTGAATAATCCCTATACGCTCCTTTGGAAAAGCATTCTTTATCCCTCTTAGGGAGCAAGCTGTAATCGCATGATCACCACCTAAAAGACAGGTAAAACTTTTAGAATATGCGGTGCTTAAGCTCTCTGCCGCAGCTTCTACAGCTGACTCAGAAAGCATTCTATCCATCTCGTGGATGGCTACATCACCTACATCAATGACTGCCAACGAGCGCAAATCTACTTGCTCATCTAAATTATAGGATTGAAAGCTTGGCCAAGCCTTTCGAAATGCTGTTGGATATAGTGCTTTTTCGGAGGGTTTACTAGCATACGATAATAAAGCACCATACAAAATAATATCTACATCACTTGGAAGTGGATTTTCTTTTTGCTTAATCCATTGATGCATAGCTGAACCATTTTCTTGCTTATACTGCCATTCTGGTTGAATAAACATGTTAACCGACCACCTTCATGCATTTTTAACTATCATAACGTGGGGTTGATTTCCGTTCCGACTGGGCGCTTTGCCGCTGACGCTTCGCTTTCGCGCAGTTAAAACATTTGTAGCTGCCGCTTTGCTTTCGCACAGTTAAAACATTTGCCGCTGAGGCTTCGCTTTCGCGCAGAGCAGAGCTTCCTGGGGGCGTCCGATGAGCCGCTTGGGCCTACACGATGTAGGTCACGAAGGCGTTATCACAGGACGTGATGTTTTTAGCCTTCGTTCCTCTATATCGCTAATCCCCGAGGAGTCGCCCAGCCTCCACTCCAATCAACTTATCCACATGATATATGTTTAACAAATTGTCATCCCCGATTTTGGTGATGAGCCAAATTGAAGTCAATTTCCCTATGCTATTTTATTACAAATATACCCAAAGAATTTCCTTCAATATCATAGTACCATTAGTACATACAATTTCGTCAAAGTTCGGTATTTTCCCTCTTAATTTTAAAAATCTCCACACTTCATTTACCCCTATAAACACAAAAAAGTAGCAAACTAGGCACTTTTCTAGTTTGCTACTTTTTATGTTGGGATAAAAGGGGCTTCTTCCCCCCTGCGATTATTAGTCTTCACCAATCGGGCTTTTACGGGATAGAGTTTGGCAAAGCTCTGCGACCTCGTGCATCGTATAGCTTTGAAAATTATATTGATGACTTAATTCCTGATAATACTGTAAAAGTTCCTCAAGCATAGCTAAATTTTTTTCAATGTTCTTGCCAAAATTATGAGGGTGCCACCATAAATGATAAAAAGCTTTAGAACTCGCTGCTGCATGCATTCCCTCTTTAATACGTTTGATCTTTAAGCCTTCCAAAAATCGTAATGGCCTACAATAGGGTCTTAAAAAAGCACTTGAACGAATGTTAATAAAGGAATCCATTTGCAATTCTTCTAGCGTTACAAGATGATTTCCTGTTACATTAACATAGGTATCCAGCCATTTTTTTGCACCTAATAGCCGACTTTTTTTCGTGAATTTTTGAGGATCATACAATGGATGTTTTTCATTTCCTCGATAACATACAAATCCTACGTCCTGACAGGCTGGGAAATATGCTTCATTCACTTGATTACGCGGAAATACAATCGATTTCATCGGTGCGATATTTTCTTCACATATCATTGCAGTAGCATGTAGATCTGCACGGAAATTTGCTTCAGTTTGTCCATTTTCTAAACAGTAAAAATGCGAAAATGTATGACTGCCAATTTCTTGATGTGGCGTACGTTTAATCTTCTCAATTAAAGATTTACCGAAATGTAAAAGGTCCTCTTGCTCATTTTCTCCTACTTTTGCAAGTTGTGTATGTGCCGCGTAACTCATGTTTTTATATTTTATTGGAATACCTCTTAAGTAATGAGCCATTTCAGCTTTTGTTTCTGCAAACAATAGACCCACTGTGGCCCAAGTCGCATGAATGCCATACTGTTCAAACAACTCTAGTATTTTAGGCAATGCCTCACGTACGCCATATAAATTTTTATTGTATTGTCCGTACTTAAATACATCGTGGACACCCCAATTCAGCTCAAAATCCAATGATATAACAAGACCTCCACGATTTACTCCAATTACTACTTCCTCCATTTTTGCACGCCCAGTAACAGTGCACGTATTTTTGATTGGGTAATGTAGCCGGAGTATACGTCGACGACTTGTCCACCGAAGCCAAGCTTAAATGCACGAACATTTTGGTCATCTGTCAGCTTTCCCATATCATATAAAACAAAGCCTCGCTCCTTTAAATGCAATAAATTGTGCCAAAGTAAGAATCGATTTGCATAACGAACTGGTCTTTTTACATGATCTGGCATCGATTGTGAATGACAAGTCGCTACATAATAGGACATCGCTTTTTTAGCGTAAACAATATCGAGTCTATAGCATAGTGTTTGTCCACAAATACTGCGAATCTCAGACAACCATAGCGCTCCATTATTTTTTAAGAGCGTAATAGCTTCCATTTGTGACTTACTAATTAGCTCGAGTTTTTTCCTTTTTGCAAAATTATTATAAAACTGTTGAAAGGCTCGTAAATTTTCATCTGATGGTTCTTTATAAATAAAAACTTGATAGGACTCTTTTTGTGCCCGACGAAGAATTTTTCGATTACTTTCTGAAAGAGCAAGATACAATGATAACTCACTATCTGTAAGGTGAATATGAACCGTTTCACTTTTAACAAGCTTACGGCTCGGTACAAGTGAATTTGTATATCCAACAACCTTCATTGATTTTCTAACATTGGCTGGCTTCTCTACAAAATAAAAATGCTGCATTGCGATATTCCATCGCTTACTTTTAATGGACAGAATGAACATCGCCCCCACTCTCTGTGTATTTTTCTACATGATTTCGCTCATAACGAGCACATTTAAAATGTTTCATTCGAGAAATACGTTTATAGCCTAGCTGCAATAATCGTTTACGCTTTCGCCATTGCCAAAAGCTTGCAGTAACCCATAGTGATTGTGCAGGTTTCATTTTTTGGAAAAAGGCTGTGATAATATCGATATTTTTATAAACATCATAGGTTAAAAAATAGGTCTGCTTCGGCAACGCTTCAACAATTTGCAATTCATCTACACGCCAGTTTACCGCATGTAACGCAAACGCAGGCTTATTCGTTTCTGCATAAGAATCTTTGTAAATGGAGTATCCCTTATAAAATAGAGAAATAATTTCTTCCTTATCGAGTTGCATCGCCTCCTGTATCGACAATTCCTCAAACAAATCTCCTACAGGTCGTTGCGGTGTAACATTATCTGATGGGGATAATTCATACAAATCCACTTGCTTAAAACGAATAAATTTTTCTACGAACAGTTGTCCATATTGTAGCCAATCTTTTACTTTTCCATACTTTACTAAGTAACGTAATTGACCTAGCGTATTGCGTTTCCATTCAACGACATGGTGATTGCCTTTTAAAAATTCCTTGAGTCGTTCCTTCAGCGTAAAACGACCCGCCAACAGCCTTGCTCGTTTCGTTCCACTGCTTACGAGCATACGCCTTGTAAAATCAATATTAGAACGCCAATCGAACTTATATGGCTCGTAGCCAATACTCATATCGAACAAGCGATAGTTTTCAGAATAGGTTCGCTTAATCGTTTCCTGATTCACTAATCTGCCAGGCCCAAATATATTAAATGTCGGCTCATGTGCAAGTGCGTAAGTTACATAACGTCCACGACAGCAAATTCCGTAGGTGAAGGCAATCCATTGGTCTTCAAAAACAAGTGCGTCTACCTCGACTTGCAATGCCTCTCCTTTAAGAAGCGTTAACTGTTCGAAAAAATCCTTTTTCTTACCTTTCGTAAAATCACTTGTATCTATTTTTTTAGCCCATCGTCGATCAAATAATTTAAACATTTGCCAAAGCTCTTCCTGTGAAGGGATTTTCCTCAATAATGAGCCTAATTTCCGTAACTTCCGTTCTCTTCTATCTACACCATGCATTTTTCTACGTTGATTGAAATAGTTAGAAAAATCTACATCGTGAAAGGCAAGATACGGAGTCACTACACGAAAAATACTCGGACGTAACTGCCTTTCAACAAAATATTGCTCAATAACCTTTGTAGATTCTTTGCTTTCCAATAATCCGTGAAACGAAAATAGTAGATGTTTATACTTTTCAATGAGCTGATCAAACACAAAGGTTGTAGCGGGCAACAGCCATTCTTTTTTCGCTACAACACCTGAATAATTTGCAATATTTTCTCCCACAAAGGCATAAATTCGTACTCCCCATCGAAGTTGAACTAAGAAGGGGAAAAAGGCAATGATAGTACCATTTTCTTCAACAGCATAGAGCTCAACACGCTCTCTTCGCCCAACAATTTGCCACCAGTTATAAAACCAAGCAAATTCTATAAATGGATTATCATTGTCCTCCGCTGCTAAAATTTCATCCCAAATATCCTTGTACCACATAAGCTCATCATCAGTTCGAATGCGAATTAATTGCAAATTAATCACCTTTCTTAGCCGACTTTAATACAGCCTGTTCGTAGACAAATAGAGTTTTCTGATACATTGGTAGAAACGTAAAATTCCTTAAAAAGCGACGTTCACTTGCGTCCCCCATTTTTTGACGTAAGCTCTCATCCATTAACAATTGTTTAAGCCTTTTCTCTAATAAGTCCTTATCATCTCGGTTAATTAAAAATCCATTCTCATTATCAGACACTAACTCATTGACACCACCTACATTCGTGGCGATAATCGGAAGTCCTGCTCGCATAGCTTCAATAATGGAAATCGGTAAGCCCTCCCAATCTGATAGCAAGACAAATAAATGACTTTCCTCAAGTAAAGATGTGACATCTAATTGATTGCCCAAAAATGAGACACGATCCATTAAGCCTTGATCGGCAACGAATTTTTCTAAACTAGGGCGAAGTGAGCCATCACCTATCAATTGCAGGCGCCAAGGTACATCAGAAAGCTCCGCTAAAGCCTCTAGCAATAAATCCTGTCTTTTTGGCACTTCAAAACGAGCAACCATCACGATTAATGGATGCTCCTCAGTCTTTTTAATAGGTGCTACTCGCTTCTCTATTTGGTAGATCCCATTATGAATCGTCTGCATTTTATGAGCAGGTGCAATTTTTTTCGTTAATGCTAGCTTGCGATCATATTCAGATACCGTAATAATTTTAGCTGTTAACGGCTGAACGGATTTTTCCATTCGACTATACATCCGCTTTTTTTTGTGCGGTACGCCTTCTGTAAAACTCCAGCTATGAGCCGTAAAAACAGTTGGAATGCGTAAAAGACTTCCTACTACACGACCAATTGCGCCCGCCTTCGATGAATGCGCAGCAATAATATCTGGTTGTATTTTTTTAAATGTTGCTCTTAATTGCCAAAAGGTCTGTAAATCTTTTTTTAGGTGAATCGCCCGCTGCATGGCTGGGATACTGATCACATCAATTTTTTCTTCTTGAAAGCGCCACAGTGATGGATCATAAAGGCCTGTCACAATAGTAACCTCGTGATTATCTTGCTTTAATTTTAGGGCAAGTGCCTCTACATGCTTTTGCGCTCCTCCAATCTTATCCATACGTGTAATAAGCTGAACGATCTTCAGAACCTAACACTCCTTAATTTTTAATAAGCACCTGTTCTCGCTAACACTACGTAAAGTGTTTTGATGATAATTTTAAGATCCATCCAAAAGGAATGATTTTCAACGTATTCTAGGTCATATGAAATTTTTTGCCCGTGAGAAATATTAGAGCGCCCGTTAATTTGAGCAAGCCCTGTTAAACCTGGCTTTACTTCTAAACGCCGTGCCTGTAAAGTGTTATAAGCATTTGTGATGGCTGGCACTTCTGGTCGTGGTCCAACAATACTCATATCTCCTTTTAAGACATTAATAAGCTGTGGAATTTCATCAATACTTAGCTTCCGAAGAACGGCCCCAACCTTCGTGATTCGTGTATCCTGTTCAGTTTTAAAAAAGTAATCGTCTGGAATTCCTTCTGCACACATAGTAGGCATATTCACTGGAACTGCCTGTATAGTCATTGTCCGTAGCTTCCAAATAATAAAGCGCTGATGATCCTGTCCGGTACGGATTTGTTTAAACAAAACAGGGCGACCTGTGCTAATAAGTAAAATGAGGAATACTACCAACATAAGAGGAATGGAAATGAAAAGTAATAGGAGTGCCCCCGCAATATCAAAAATTCTTTTTCCATACTGGCTATACAAATTAATAGTCTGAGCTGACTGCTCGCGCAATACATCATCCTTTGCATTTTTTTAGCACTTAACTTTATATATTCATTTGGGACATTTATAGAACTACTTTTAAGAAGTATTCCACTATAAAAAATATAAAAAAGGAGTTATTTCAAAATCATTTTTGAATAACTCCTATCTTTAAAATATATTCAGCCATTAATGGGAATGTTCATTTTTATCCTTGTACAATTTGCACATCGCATGTAATTTCAACATTTCCTTTTAATGCCTTACTAATCATACACGTTTGTTCTGCCTTCACAGCTAGTCGATTGATTCTTTTTTGTTCTCGCTCAGATAAATTTTGTACAACAATTCTTGGCTTATGTACGATTTTCTCATAAGTAAAAACACCATTCGTGACGTCCACAAATCCTTCAGCTTGCATAGACAAATCCAACACAGTAATCTTCGAATTTTCAAGTAACGTAGCCAATGTAATCAAATAACAGGTTGCTGCCGCTCCAAGCAGCATTTCATCAGGATTTGTCCCAATCCCTGGTCCATTCATTTCTTGGGGAATCGAAATTTTCGTATTTAGATTGTCCGCTATAATATTACCTGTCCCATTTCTCCCCTCCGACCATTGTAAATTCATATTAAATAAATGTTGAGCCATCATTAAATCCTCCTTTTTATTATGTAGTTAGGGTTAGAGCGGTTGCCCAGGGGGACCCGAGCAGTTTTCGGGGTTACCCGAGCAGTTTTCGGGGTTACCCGAGCTGTTCTCGGGGCTACCCGAGCTGTTTTCGGGGCTACCCGAGCTGTTTTCGGAGTTACCCGAGCTGTTTTCGGGGCTACCCGAGCTGTTTTCGGGGTTACCCGAGCAGTTTTCGGGGTTACCCGAGCAGTTTTCGGGGCTACCCGAGCAGTTTTCGGGGCTACCCGAGCAGTTTTCGGGGCCACCCGAGCAGTTTTCGGGGTTACCCGAGCTGTTTTCGGGGTTACCCGAGCAGTTTTCGGGGCTACCCGAGCAGTTTTCGGGGTTACCCGAGCAGTTTTTGGAGCTACCCGAGCAGTTCTTCACCCTACCCGAGCAGTTTATGGGGTTACCGGAGCAACTCTACGCTCTACCCAATCACTCCTCAGTCAAAATGGAATTCATCACCCCCACGTTATGACGATGAGGTATTTACCATAAAAAACAATTAGTACTTACATAATTAAATAATACTCTAATTTTACCATTTTAAAATTTAAGAGATTGATTGTTTTATATAGTTAAACAACACCTTTCTTCCCACGGCTATAGTATTATCAGGGCAATAATGAAACATCCAATATTTAAGAAAAACAGGAACACTGATTTTATGGTAAAATAGAAAAAACAATTCTTTAGGAGATTTTAAAAAAATGATTTTAACAAAGCAACAAGCAATACAAGCACTTAAAAAGAACAAATTTATCGGTTTTACTATTAAAACAGGAAATATTATTATGAAAAAAATGAATAAAACCGATTATAATATTTTCGTATTTGAAGAGGGCAAAGATAAACCTGTGCGCTATGTAGGTTCCATTATGAACGTGATGTCGACAATGAGCGACAAAGCTTCTAATAAGGATTTTGTCATTGTGGAGACTCTAAATAAAGAAGGGGCTACATCTGTAGTGAAAGATGAAGTCAAAGAAGTAACTGAGTCTGTAGAAAAAGATGAAATGAAAGAAGCTGCTAAGCCTGTAGAAAAAAATGAAGTCAAAGAAGCAAAGAAAGAAAAAGTAGAAAAAGCAGCTGACTTCGATGAAGAAAGACGTGCTATTTCAAGTTACGAGGGCTTATATGATGTTACAGCGAGCGGTCGAATCATTACAGTGCGTGAAAATCGCCCATTAGCTCGATGCAACGATGAATATGGTTTCCATATTGTGCGACTAACAAAAGAAGGTACTGCTTCAAGTCACAATGTATTTGAACTTTGGAAACAGGCATACCCAGAACTTGAACAAACTAACTTTAAAGGTGCCTTAAAAGCAAAGTATGGCACAGGCTGCAAGCTAACTGATAAACCAGGTGTACACTTTTAATCATAAAGAATCCTCAGCGTCGTTGCATTGACGCTGAGGATTTTTTTAATAAACAAAAGTTAGTGTGCTAATTAGATGTTCAATATTTTTCCCTTGTGATTGAAGATATCAATGTTATGAGCTTGTCATTATTCGTTAATTGACCTCCAACTCTATCTCGCAAAACCATTCAAAAATACTCTTTATACATTTAACAAGGTTGATTCTTCCTTAACTACATTTGCCATATGCGTTGTAGCAATATAGCTTAATGTCATACCAGGTCCTAATGTTGCACCTGGTCCTGGATACGTTTCGCCCATTATAGAGGCTGAACAATTCCCCGATGCATACAACCCTTCAATTGCCGTACCGTCTGCCTTTACAACACGAGCATGCTCATCCACCACTAAGCCTCCCTTAGTCCCAATATCTCCCGGATATAAACGAAGTGCATAAAATGGTGCATTATTAAGCTCTGCTAAGTTCGGATTCTTCAATGTAGGATCTCCATAATAATTATCATAGGCACTATCTCCTCGGTGGAAATCTTCATCACGACCATTACGAGCAAAGGCATTGAAGCGCTCTACAGTTTCCACTAAGTTTCCTGGGGGAACATTCATTTGTTCTGCAAGCTCTTCAAGTGTTTGTGCACTTTTCACTATGCCGTTATCAAACCAACTTTTTGGAAAAGCTTGTCCTGGGAATAATCCTGTGAAAATATAACGACTTTTTGCCGTTGCATCGATCAATATCCAAGAAGGTATTGCATTGTTTGTTTTTTGATGGTGAATATGCATATTGTCTACAAATTCATGATAAGGTGCCGCTTCATTTAAATAACGTTTCCCAGCACTATCTACCACCATCATATTAGGAACTCCGCGGTCTGCAACAAGGAAGAAAGGCTGCCCTTGTGGATCAATAACAGAAGGTGCTCCCCATACTTTATCCATTAAATCTAGTGTCGCCCCTATTTTCACGCTTGGCTCGATAATATCTCCTGTTTGTCCTTCTGGTGTAGAAGTCCATTTTGCGTTTGTTGGTGCTGGCAAATATTTTTCACGATATGCTTGATTATGAGAGAAACCACCTGAAGAAAGGACTACCCCACGCTTCGCCTCGATCCGCATCTCCTGCCCATCTCGTTCAACTACGATACCAGTCACTCGATTATTTTCAACGATAAAATCTTTAAATGCAGTTGAGATCCACAGTTCTCCATTCGCTTCTGCAAGTGACATCCGTAAACGAGCTATTAGTGCTTCTCCTAATGCAACAGGCAGACTTCCTGTAACTTTCGACTTCACTAATCGTACACCTAATTTTAACGCAGTTGTTTTCCCCTTTGTTGTGCGTCTAACCATATTTACCTTATGAAATTCAAAGCTATTCATCGTAAAGCCTTTAGTAGACATTGTTGAACGACGCATCGTATCTACTAATGATCCCATTTTCTTCAAATCAAAAATAAGCGGCTCAATTGACCGTCCTTGAGGTAAGCCACCTGGTTTTTCAGGATAATAATCTGAATAACCTTTAGCATACTGGAAACGCATATGCCTAGTATGATTATTTAAAAACCTTAACATTTCTGGTCCCCGTGTAATATAAGCCTCCTTTAAAGCCACTGGTACACGATCACCAATGGTTGAATCTAAGTATAAACGCGCTAGTTTATGTGTATCAGGAACACCCTCACCCTTAATCACATGATTATTTGGAATCCATAGTGCTCCGCCGGACAAGGCCGATGCCCCACCATAACGCTCTGTCTTTTCAATGACTAATGATTTCATACCCTGTAGCTTTGCTGTCAGACCTGCTGTTAACCCTGCCGCCCCCGAACCTACTACTACCACATCATAACTCGCATCCCATTTCAACTTACATTCCTCACCTTCATTAGTAGTTACTAAATCAATGAATCTGGTATTACTACTAAAAAGTATAGAATTCAAACAATATTCAGTCAATTTAAACCGTACCGCAAATTTCGATCATAAAACCCCTAAAAATAGATTTATCGATAAAATAAACTTTTACTTTTTAGTAATTAATACAATGGACATTTTTCTAAAACTTGCGATTATCATATTCGTTTCTACTTAGCATATATTTTATCAACTATGCCTCGGCATAATTGCGTCCGGAATCAGCTTTGTGCTTAGGCCTGCGTGAGGGCCAACACGATGTTGGTCATTTCGGTAATGCCACAGGACGTGGCGTTTTTACCGAGGGCCGACACGATGTCGGTCATTTCGGTAATGCCACAGGACGTGGCGTTTTTACCGAGGGCCGACACGATGTCGGTCATTTCGGTAATGCCACAGGACGTGGCGTTTTTACCGATGCAGGTCAGTTAGCCGTTATCGCATGGATGCGATGATTTTAGGCTAACATCCTTTTAGATTCCGTGACATTCACCGAAGGCTTTAGGCCAACAAATGTTTTTTGTGCGAAAGCGCAGTGCAACGTAGCGTCAGCAACACGATGTTTTTTGTGCGAAAGCGCAGTGCAACGTAGCGTCAGCAACACGATGTTGGTCACTCAGTCGTTGCCACAGGACGTGGCGTTCTTAGACTGAGTTCCCTCTATTTCAGCGGTGTTTAGACACCCGCTGAAAGAAGTTAAAACGGCTTAAAGAATATATAGGGTGGAGGAATTTCGCAGTTGAGTGCAATGATACTTGGTGGTTTTCTTTTTTTTAGTGCTAGCATAGGAGGAGCCCTAGCTTGGGTATTCTCTAAGCTATTTCAGCATACAACTCATGGATTATCATTACTATGTGGTGGATTTTTAGTTGGCTTACTTGTAGTAGATGTCATTCCTTCTTCTTTTCAAATGTACAAATCAGTCGGCCTTTTTCTTGGAATTTTGATGGGCTATTTAATGTTTCAAATACTTAATAGTTTATTTCACACTTCCCATACACAAAATCCCTCTGTATCACTACTTGCAATCGCTATAATTATCCATACTATTCCAATGAGTCTTACTGTCGGACAATTACTAGGGAACTCCGCACTAAGTATTGCAATAACAGCTTCCATTATTCTACATCATCTACCAGAAGGCTTTGCCCTTTCAACAGCATTATTATCGCAAGGAGAACGGCTATGGAGACTCTTTATTTATTTTATAGCATTTTCGATTTTCTTTAGTATTTTTATACAGATCGGCCAATATTGGGAGTTATCTGATAAGGCACAAGGAGTACTAATGGGCATATCGATTGCGTTAATCGCAACCGCCAGTATTTCAGAATTTATTTTGCATCATATTCGTTCAGTATCACGAAAATCCTTTATAGCCTATATTTTATTAGGTTATTTATTAAGTCACGCATTTCATATGCTGGTCGAATAAAAAAGCAATCCACCCAATATTGTGGATTGCTTCTTTTTTAATTACTCTTATCGTCATGAAGTGACAATATTGTAAGTGTTAGTATTTTAGAGAACTGTGCACGTGTAAGATTACCTTTTGGATTAAATTGACCGTTTGCTCCATCAATAACACCCAATTGCTTTAATAATCCGATTGCTTCAACAGTTTCCGGACGCATTTGGTTTTTGTCAGTAAATGGGTTATTTTTGCTAACCTTACTTACATCAAAGTTCATTCCTTCTAAGTATCTTGCTGTTACATATGCCATTTCCTCACGTGTAATAGGTTTGTTTGGCTCAAAATTAACACCATCAAAAATATCGATAAAGCCATATTCCTCTAAAATTGCTACTTCCTTTGCACCCTTGTAATTTGCTAAATCTTTATATGTAGCAGGACCTTCATAATCTTCATTTACATCTAAACCAGAAGCACGGAAAATCATAGAAACTAATTGTCCGCGTGTTACTTGTCCATTTGGATTAAATGTTGTAGCAGATGTACCATTTATAATGTCAGCTTGGTAAAGGAATTGGATATAGCTCTCAGCCCAATGCCCGATAGTATCAGTGAAGTAACCACCCGGTTTTAAGTCTACAGCTTCTTCACTAAGTCCTACTATAAAAGAATTCATATCTTTTTTACTAAAAGATCTCCATTTTCCTTCAGAAAAAACCTCTGTTTTGAATGAATTTCCAGATGGCATAAATTTCATTTGCATAGCGTCACCGAAAAGCTCTTTAAATTCTTTTTGCTCCTGTGCACTCACTTCAGAAAATTGCATTAGTCCTTTTAAGGTTATCTTTACTGTAATACTATCTTTTGTTGTTACTAATGACATATCTTTATCATCATATGCTAACTTAGCAAGTAAAAAAGATTTATAAACATCTTGGTAGGTCATTAATTTCACTTGATCAGTCGCTGCAACTACCTGTTTTGGATGGATAAATCTATCAAGTTCTACATTTTCTTGGGCATTTGCTTGTAACCCGAAACCTCCTGTAAAACATGCAATACTAAGTGCGCCAGCTAAAAGTGTCTTTTTCATTCTTCTTTCCCCTTTCAAATCTAAATTTAGTGTACTAAAACAACCGTTAGTAAATCTATAAAATTATGTAAGTTATTCAAAATTATAAGAAAGTCCTATATTCCTTAACACAAAAAATTACTAAATCTTCATGTTAACCCAGAAAATACATCACATTATTTCTACGATATATTAGGTTGTTTTTTTAATAAATCTTACCAAATGTATCATTATTTCTCACTTTGAATAAATATCCTATTATAAATTTGCTTTATCTCTCTTTATATTTATGTAGAAAAAATAGTAAATCTGTTTTTTCTTTAGTAGGTATAAAGTAGATAGTAGCGGATACCCAATATGAAGGACTGTTCGAAAATATCAAGTTTTTTGTAGTCTTTTTGAGAAATACTTACTACGAATTCAGGCTCATTTTATTTGAAAGGGCTTTTTTTGTGGGAAAATTTTCTGCTGACTGTAGTTCTATTTTGGTTTATATATTAAAATATTTGATAAATAGAAAGGGGGCTTTATACTTGTTTAAAATACTTTCTGGCATATTTTTATTGAGTGGTATAACGGGAGTGATTTCCCTTCTTCTTGCAATTTTCAATTTCATAAAATTGGACAGAATAAAAGCAATTAAAATGCTGAAGTTTACGGGAATTTCTATTATTATTTTATGTCTTTCTGCTTTAGGTGCTAGTGAATTTCTACCTGAGTCTAATATAGTAAGCCAAGAGGAATCTCCTAAGAAAGAGAAGTATGAAGAAAAACCAGTAGCTAAAGTAGAGTCAATAGAAGATGTAACTTGGCAGGAGAAAGTAAAAGAGGTTGCTTCTCTTGATAGCCCTTCTCCTAAAAAGTTCGATACAATTGTAGCCTACGCTAAAAAGTATCCAGCTACAAAGGCTGAAATCAAAGAATTCGAGGATTACATCATTGCCGAATATAAAAATAAAAAATATTTAGCAGACGTACAAAATGATGAATATATGCTAGAAAATATTTTCAAGGCATATGTAGTGAATAGATACTATGGTGAAGAAGAAACGCCTATTAATGATTTTGTCTTTGGGTTTTATCAAAATTCTACATATACTTTTAAGGGACTCGAATCCACTAATAGTAATGCAATAAAATATAATGAACGCCAAATGGATAAAGCATTAGCAGCTATAGAAAATTAAATGTCACGTATAAATTAATGTGTATTTTTAAAAAAGTGGAGGAGCACCACTAGGTCCATTCGCCATCCTTGACATTGTCGGTATTAATACTGCTTTCAACATTGTAGAAGTAAAAGCCGCTGCTACTGGTGATGGAAACTTGAATAAACTAACCAACCTCTTAAAAACAGAGTATATCGAAAAAGGCAAACTAGGCCGCGCAACAGGCGAAGGCTTCTATAAATATCCAAACCCAAACTTCGCAAAGCCTGATTTCCTAAAAGGCTAATATTAATCAATAAAACGATGTACATAGTGTCTTCGCTATGTGCATCGTTTTTTAATTTTTTTGAGGTGTCGACAATGAGTTGCAAATTGACCGGGTATGTCACGAAAGTAATTAGGTGGCTACTTGATTTAATAGGGTTGTTACTCAATCTGATCAGATAGGCTATGAAAGTGATCGGGTGACTACTCAAACTGCTCGGGTTGGACAAGAATTTGATCGGGTTGTATCTAGATCCGCTCCGCTTTGCAGTGAAAGTGATCAGGTGGCTACTCGATAAGCTCGGGTTTACCAAGAATGTGATCAGCTTTTAATTCAAACTGATTAGGTTTCCAACTCGAGCCACTTAGGGATACAGTTCAGTAGAAATAATCCCAAAAGCTAGGCGCATCCTGAAACTCTACTGTTGCAAGCTTTTCTATAATTTTTAGTTTAATTTCTTGTTCCAAGTCTTCTCTTTCTTGATAGTCTGTATTGTGTAAACAATGTTTAATTTTAGGTATGAAATTCTCTATAATTGTTAGAGCCTCTTCGCTATGTTGATTTCCGAAATTCGCCATAAGTCATTCCTCCTTTTTTCTGAGTGTATTATTGAGTTTATTTAAAGCCTTTCTGTGAAGGTTTGATATATTTTGTGGTGTTGTTTGTAATATTTGAGCGATTTCTTTTATAGATAGCTCTTTTACATAAATCATCTCTAAAATTTGAAGCTGTTTAACCGTTAGTTTTTGTAAGGACTTCAAAAGCTGTTCATCCTCAATATTGTCTAATAACCTTTCTCCAACTATATTTTCAAACTCCTTTTCATTGCTTGCGTCTTCTATTTGTTCTTTTGCGGTCGTACCACCTTCTTCTGATAAGCCCTTATCTAATATTAATAAAGTGCGATTTTGCAGCCTTCTCCTTTTTTTATCAAAATCTAAGCTAAAGAAATAAATTAAATTACTGACGTATTTGATCTTCCTAACATTTTTATAGTGAGATTGGAATGATTCATCAACTAGTTTCTTATTACGATCAGTTGGATATAAGATCGCTTTTTGCACCAAATAGAGATTTTTGGAATCTGACAAAAAGCTTTTTATGATTGGATTGTTAACCTGCTTATTATTTCTATAGAAGAATTCCTCAATTTTTTGATTATCTTTTTCCATTTAATTATCCCTCCTATATATCCGCCTTCTTTCTATATAAAGTGAATGTAGTATCTATATTATAAACCAAAATAAGAACAAATGTTCTTAAAGAGGATAAAAAAAATCACCTTTTATACAAAAAAGGTGATTTAATCCAACTGTTTCAAATATCTAAGATAGCTTTTATTTTTTCTGGCTGATAACCTATAATTCTCTCTTCTTTATTATCTGTAATTAATAAAATAAATGGGATTGCGCTACTATTATATTGCTTGAACTCCTTTAATACGTGCTCATCATTAATATCCTTATTGATATAAGTAATATTATTTTCTCTTAACCACTCTTTTAACTTAACACAAAATTGACATCCATCGCTTGAATACACAGTTATAGCATACTTCATCTTAAAGACCTCCTCTTATCTATAAAGAGGATCAACACAAGAAATGAAACCATTACAAATAAAATTTTTTAACTGTAAGGTTGTTTTTTTTAAGGAAGGATCCTCTTTACATATTACAGTTTAAATTTTGGTGATATAGCCAAGCGGTAAGGCAAGGGTCTGCAAAACCTTTATCCTCAGTTCGAATCCGAGTATCACCTTATATTACGATTTTGGAGTAAGAAGGAGGGTGATTTACATTATGACACCGGAAAATGTTCCAATGTGGATTAGCTTAATAGGAAATTTTGGGTTCCCCATTGCCATAACAGTCTATCTGTTCATTCGCTTTGAAAAGAAAATAGATAAATTAGAAGCTGTCATCATGGAGTTATCTGAAGTTATAAAATCTCTTAATTACAAAAAAGGAGGGTGATCCACATGGAAATTGAAAAATTAATGGCTTGTTACTGTAAAGCAAGAGAAGTTCAATCATTTTATACAAATTGTTTAACGAATGACCATCTTTCTCCTAAAGAACGCGATTTACTAATAAATCTTATTAAAAATGCCAGTACTTCTTCTAATTTATTGCGTGAATATTGTCAGCATACTGATGAAATATGATCTTTTTACCCACCAAATAATTTAGGTTATAGACTACCTAATTTTATTTGGTGGGTTTTAATTTTTAACGGAATATTCCATTGCTGATTTCCTTACATCTTCCATCCAATTAATGTATGATTGTATGAACAGGAGGGGAATTTTATGATAGCCTACAAGAGAATAGCTATACTATATCTTCTTATAATAATCCTTAGTATATTTATTGCTACACAGATGAACAGTATATTAAATGGATTGTTGGTTCTTGCTTTTTTGTATTTGTTGTTTATTGGCCTTCCTTATTTATTACAAAAAAAGGTGAAGTTTTTCGAGATGTTTTGGAGTTGGTTAACAAAAGGTGGGCGAATAGGTCCTAAAAATTAATTTTTTCCAAAACAAAATAAAGAAACACTCTAACTGTTCTGCCTCGAAAATGTTAGACCTTAGTTGTATTTCACTTTACATAGTAATGAAGCACATCATAACTAATTGTTGCTTCAAATACTTTAAAGGGAGAGAATACAATGTCTGAAAAACAAGTAACATCAGAAGTTAAAGAGTTTACGCAAGAAGAGGTTAATAATCTAGTTGAAAAGGCTTTAGCAAATCAAAGCGTGCAAACTTAGTGAAGATGAATTTGTTAGAAGACAACGAATTCTAATTGTACTGGCTTTTTCTTGTATGGAAGTGAAGTAAATATATATCTTAATATCGAATGTTGAACTGGGGCGCTTGTTCAATAAAATACAAATTTTTTATTGTAGTAAATAAATTCAGAATAGTACAAAAAAGACAGAGCACCTTCTAACTTTGGCTCATCTATCCAGGTTCTAATTAATTCCATGACATTTAACTTCTATCAGCAAGCATTTTTTGTACTTAAAGCGAGGCGTCAGCGGGTGTTCAAACATCTGCTGAAATTTAAATGAAGGGTGGGAGGGTCTAAATTGGGAATTGGATTAGTTGCTTTGGGATTAGTATTGGTACTAGGAGTAGCTTTTATGATAAGTCTTGGTAAATCGAATAAAAAGAAATATATAATTTGGGGAATAACTATGATGTTAGTAATTGCTCCTTTATTCTCAGGGGTTGTTTCTATTCTGTATGGGAGATATGAAGGTGAGGGGTTTGCGGCGGTCGCACTAATGATGGTCATGTTTCCACTTCTATTTTTAACTGGACTTGTGCTTCTTCTTTTAGGAATTTTTAAAAAAGGGAAAGCTAAATCTATTAAGCCAACGGATGCGTAACAGCTTTTATTGCTTTTCATATGAATTTCATTTGACGCTTATATTTATTATTGGCAGGTAATTGACTTACGCTTACATTTCCTACTAACTCGCCTAGCTTATTAAGTCTATCAATCTGTTTATCCATGAGATTAAAATTGTTTCATGATTTTCCGAATTGTTTCTGAGTTAGTTGCGTGTACCATCCGATGTATTAAAGGATGAATTATTATCAGATTTCTATAACTATCATCCTTAGTCTCGCTCCACATAACTTTGTGATGGACGTGCATTTGACGCGGGGCTAGTTTTACTCCGCTTATCCCACATTTTCCTACTTGAGCTACATATAGACTGATTCTGTTGTCATTAAGTTCAATGTTTCCTCGAATACCCTTTATCGGATTGTTTCTAATCCTTCTTAGTTCCTCTTCAGTAATTCCATTTATAAAGAAGCTAATCCAAAGACATTTGGTAATTTATTTACGAATGTAAATTTAGATTTTGTTGGGCCTGGTGAAAATATTTTATCTACACATTTAAACAGTGATTATGTAGAGTTGACCGGAACCTCTATGGCAGCGCCTTTTGTTGCTGGTGCAGCTGCACTTATTATAAAAATAATAAATCGTACTGAGCCACATTTGATTCCTATGTATGTGTATGATTACTTATTGTCGCATGCTCTTCCATTGGAAAACTTCTCAATCAATCAAGTTGGAAATGGCTTTATTCAATTGAAATAAACAGCGTTAGGTCCCTCCCTCATTTACTAAAATAATGAAAACCATGAATTAGAAATTCTTTAGCACATTATTTTTTCAAGCATACTATACAGCAATAAACGGATCGATTGGAGGCAATTATGATTAGCAACAATAAAATTGCAACGACTAATATTGTGCTGGCAATTTTACTTGTTCTTGGTATCACCTATAATTATTTTTACAATCAATCACCCATTCAAATTGAACGCTTAGGTCATTTAGGGTTTTGGCTAGCATTCCTATTATCAATAATCAATATAGTACTGAGTATAAAGCTACTGAAAAATAAAACGGGCAACCGCTTGTAGCTACGTCACTTTTATGATTGCTGTCATTATTTTAATCTTTGCCTTGTTTTCATTATTTCATTGGGGCTCGCCATAAAAAACAACAAACTCCAAAGGCTAATAAGCTATTGGAGTTTTTATCAATCAATTATGCCTCGACATAATTGCGTCCGGGAACTACTGAAATAAGTTATAGAAACAAAGCCATATAATCCTCATCAAAATATTCCTGACCTATTTTTAATGCCCTCTTCTCTGTTCCAAAAAGCTCAAATCCTAAAGAAGAATACAGTCTTTTCGCTGCAGCATTCGTTGATACAACCGTTAAAGTAAGCTGCTCAACTTCCTTTAACTCTTTTGCCTTGTTAATTGCATCAACCATTAAACGCTTGCCAATGCCAAGTCCGCGCTTTTTCGAAGAAACATAAACAGCAAAGATACTCGCTTTATGTTTTAACTTAAGCTTACTTTCCTGCACTAACGTCGCAACGCCTACTAATTCTTCATGATCAAATACCCCTAACGTATAAGAACCCTGTGATTCAAATCTGCTGGCAAACTGCTTGATCGGATAATCCTTCTCCTCCTCGAAGCTAGAGCCAAATGCCTCGGGATTATTTTGTAGCCCTTCTAATCTTAAATTCCGATAGGCTTCAGCATCTGCAGCTGTTAAAAATCTACTGTTCATTCTTATCCCTCCTACGATACTTTTCATTTTTATCGACAATTCCTAATAGTGTTTTATGTACTTTCACAAGATAGTTTCCTAAAATGGTAATAACAGCATAAAGGAGAATGAAAAATATGAAATCCAACAGTATGGCGCATCATTTTCATACATTACAGGAGCAGCGATCTCACTACCTCCCTTGCATACATTCACTCTCACAGGAACAACTATGGCATCCGGAGAAAGAAGGAAAATGGTCTATCGGTGAACATTTCTATCACCTTTATCTAATCCTAAAAATGCTTAAAACAGCAACAAAGTTTTCCTTACTACTGACGCCTTACGCGAAAATGCGAAGAAACAAGCCATTCGCCACTGAAATACATGATATTTACGAGGAATATAAAAACAAAAAAGGACGAGGCATGAGAGCTCCCGGAATATTAGTACCTCCCTCAAAAATACGTTTTACGTTGAGCAGTGACGAAATTGAACAATTACTAGTGAACGAAACGAGCACAATGCAAGAATTAGTAAAAAATATTGAGGAGGATATTGCCGGGCATATTGTTTTTCCAGATCCTCTTGCTCACTATCCTAACCTTATTCAATCTATCCAGCTACTTGCGATCCATGAAAAGCATCATTTTAGAATAATGACGGAGCAATATAATCGATTGATTACGTCTAGCGAAGTTTTAATTTAGCATTTTAAAATGAAAAAACTATGTCCATATAAGTAGATTTCATTTATGAAAAGAGGTTTGAAATATGAAGATTCTAGGAAATGTTATTGATGCTCAAGGAAGATGTAAACACTATTTTAGTAAGGTAGATACTATTTCGATTAAATTTAAATGTTGTGGAGAGTATTATCCTTGCTATAAATGTCATGAGGAAAATGCAAATCATAAAATTCAGCCATGGAAGAACAAGGATTTTGATGAAAAGGCAATATTTTGTGGCGTATGTAAAAAGGAATTAACGATTCGTGAATATATGAATAGCACAAATTGTAAGCATTGTGCTACTCTTTTTAATCCAAATTGCAGTAAGCATTTTCATATATACTTTGAGACGGATAACAATTCTACATGTACTTTCTAAATAGAATAGCCTTTGAAGGGTTAATGCCTTCAAAGGTTTCCTATTAGGAGCTATGCGTAATGATTATTTATTATATGTTTGAAGAAATGCTTTTACTTTCTCCTTGGCAAATTGTGTGCTCAAACTACCTGGATTTGCATCAAAGCCATGATCGACCTTTGGAAGAAGATAAAGTTCATGTGCTACACCACTCTTAGTCAGTTTCTCATCCAATACGTTCGCCTGCTCTACGGGAACAATACGGTCGCTCGTTCCTAAAAACGTAATTGTTGGTGGTGTATTTTTCTGGATATAGCTTATAGGGGAAAGCATTTTATAACGCTCAGGGTATTCAGTTGGTGAACCTCCAATGTACTGATTCATAACATCTTGGACATAACGCTTACTTGGATTGTTCTTGTAAAACTCAGTCATATCTGACGGTCCATACATGTTAATCACCGCCTTGATCGGGACATCCGGAACATCCGTTGATGGTGGTAAATGCTTATCTCCCATACTATATGCAGCAAGCATAGCTAGATTCCCCCCAGCAGACTCTCCCATTAAAATGATTCTGTTCGGATCAATCTTATACGTATCTGCATTTTGCACAATCCAACCTAATGCCGATTTAACATCCCCTACTTCATCTTTCCAACCTGCTTCAGGAGGCATACGGTATTGGACATCAAAAACAGTGTACCCTTGCTCATTCATCCACTGATTCCAGTCTTGAACTTGGCCTTTATCTCCACTTACCCAACCACCCCCATGCACTTGAACAATGACAGGTGTTAAAACATCCTCTGATTTTTTCTTTGCTGGCCAGACATCAAGCTTTAATTCAATGCCGTCCGTAGTCTTCCCATACACCACATCTACACTAGGCTTTGTTGAGGTATCTTGTTTATAGAAAAAAAGTGAGCTAAGAGAAACCGATACATTCTCGCTTTTGGCATAGCTTTTCATATTACTAATTGGCTGCACAATTAAAAAAATTAATAACAACAAAATAGGAATTAGAACTGTAAGAGCAATTAAAGTTTTCTTCCAAAAAGAAAGAGCTAATAAAACTATTATTATTAATGTTGTAACTACTAGAATACTTGGAAATATAGAAGCCCCCCATGCAAGCAGACTCATTATTTTATCCATATTACTTGGATTAAAAATATAGTATGCCACTATAATGATAAAACAACCTACTATTACAGAGAGGATTGTGAGCAGCCACTGAAGAAAACCTCTAGGTCGCCAATTTGTTGTCTGATTCATCTTTTTAAAACCTCCCATATTACACCATACCTTTATAATGCCTTATGTCATAAGATTTTTAGTAATCATTTCATTAATATAAATGATACACAGTCTATATATCTTATATCCGAGAATTTTAGTTTTATCAAAATTTTCTAAACTCTTTACAGAAGTTGATTTTGAAAGTTTTATAGCAAGTAGTATGGTATTCACATAAAAAAGAAAAAGAGTGGTTAAATGAAAATCAAAAAAGTGTTAACACCATTCTTAATTGCAGGTTTTGTATTATCAGCCGGAAGTAATTCTTTTGCTGAAACAAGTAATTTTAATGAATCGAATGATGCAGTTGATTGGGATAAGGATTGGGAATCTTTCGAAACTGAAAACTATCCTAGTACTATTACTTTCCCTGGTGGTGAGTCTTAACTAGGGCTTCTCGAAGTTCTCAGATATACAAATGGAAGTACAAAATATCATATGCGAAAGGTAAAGTTAAGAGCACTGGGATATCTCATTCTGATTCTGCGAAATACTGAAAAATTTAATAAAAAAGATTTAATCACTATTTGGATTAAATCTTTTTTCATAATCGAGGATGCGAAAGCTGTTGATCAAGGATTAAAACCTTTCCCTACCTCACTTCATTGCTTATCTGACTTCTATTTCGGAAAGCTCTTCTAGCCACTCTGTCATTCTACTCTTAGCATAATCCTGTTCAAATTGGTACCAATGATTTTCGACGCCTAGTTCATTAATTTTTTCCTTAAACATTCGAAAAGGCTTTTTTCCGTTAAGTACGTTGATTAAATGAATCGTAATCGGATCTGATTGCTTTTTAGCAAAACTAGCCATGACATCATACATTTCAGACGATGAAACATTTGGAATCATTACTAAATCCGCAGTCACTTCCTCATCATCCCAATCAATCTCAGGCTCGCCAGTTAAAGCTTCTGGCGCATCCAAAAGAATTTCACCTGTTCGACTGTTTAACACATAAGACATTTCATCATCATTTCCATTTAAAAATACTTCCGCAAGTTCATCTAGTAGTTTCAATTTCCTCACCTCATATTAGTTCTACACGCATAGGGATAGAATGCTTAAGCTCAGTCGAAAACTGCATAAAAAAGAGCCGAAAAGATTCGATTCGGCATTTATTCATACATTCCTATGCTGAGCTCCCTACAAAATGATTCTATCGTGTCCCGCTCTTCTTTTGGCAATGCTTCGTACTCAACCAGATATTGTGCTGAAAAGTCTTCTAACTCCTTATAACTGACTTCTCTTGTCAGGACGATTCCATTGACCTCATTAGCCAACTGGTTTGCAGCTACAATATCCGTAAACGCAAAGGCCTGTTCTTCATCATCTGTGAATGTATGAAGGTCTATTTCCCCCTGGTAATAGCGCTCATCTACTTGCACTACGTAATATCTAATTGAATCCATTATACACCTCCCCAATTCATGATATTAATTATTTCCTTAATAAACTGATGAATACCCATGCAACATCGTAACATGCTCAAAGTGTGATGAAAACTCTAAGAATTCTAAAGTAACATTCGTAAAAACTTTTCAAAATTCACGCCTGCTTCGCGCGGAATTTGCTCCTTTGACGTAGCTTCAATTGAAGCGGCTAAAAACGTCTCAGCAAGCTTCATTGATTCAACTAAATCCTGCCCACGCATCATGCCACCCATAATGACGGATGCAAACAAATCACCTGTCCCTGAATAGCTCTCGCCGTTGTATTCTCGGATGCTAGAAAATGAACGCTCTGCATCGACATACATATTGCCTACATAGCGCTTGTTCGGATCTGCTGGCGGCGGATTCAAACCAGTAATAATGACGTTCGCCCCGGTCGTCTGCTGCAGCTGATGACCCGCTTCCTCTACCGCCTGAAGATAATCTGCATCGTCTTGATAGCCCTGTAGCTTCTCATACGACAAACCTGTAAGTAAGCAGCATTCTGTAATATTAGGCGTAATAATGTCTGCACACTTCACTAGCGCTTTCATCCGATCAAGCAACTCGCCTGTATACATTTTATACACCTCGCCCAAATCGCCCATTACCGGATCGACAAGAAGCGTCGTTTCGCTTGAGTGAAACACGTTTAAAAACCGAAAGATGTTATCGATTTGTTCCTCCCCTGTCACAAAGCCTGTATGAATACCATCAAAGGTCGCTCCAAGCTTGCTCCACTCATCCACAAAATAGTCCATCTTTGACGTTAAATCCTCACAATAAAAACTCGAATACCCTGTTTGCGCCGTTAAAATCGCAGTTGGTAATGGCACCGCCTGAACACCCATCACTGACAGCACAGGCATCGCAGCCGTTAACGAGCACTTCCCAAAGGATGACATATCCTGAATTACAGCAACTTTTTTCATCATACTCTCCACCTAACTAATCCTGCTTGTATTCTCTTCATCGTATCATAATTAGATAGATGCGAAAATGCACTCACGAATAGAAAAACAAACTGACCTTTAATATTTTTATCAAATTGGCACTTTTACGATAGTCAGTCCTTTGCTAAAGTTAAAATTATCGAAAAATTCATCATAGTGAGGACATACAAATGCAAAATATACAAGGTCAATCGTATACAAAATCACGCACGAAAACATTTGATTTAGTGATTACATCAATTCTTGCAGCACTTGTTTTCGTCGCAACAATGTTCATCAATATTAAACTACCATTCGGGCAAGGTGGGCTTATTCACTTAGGGACATCCATGCTTTTAATCACGTCGATTTTATTTGGTCCTAAAAAAGGGGCACTTGCAGGGGCTATCGGAATGGGCTTATTCGATATCGTAAGTGGTTGGTTAATTTGGGCGCCAACCACAATAATCTCCCGCGCATTACAAGGCGCTATCGTCGGAAAAATCGCTTGGTCTAAAGGACATAGAGGCGACGACATTCGATTAAACATTTTAGCGGCAGTTGTTTCAATGCCCGTGATGATTGCGGTCTACTATATCGGGCAAGCGATTATGTACAACAGCTGGGTTGCCCCTATGGCATCTATTCCAGGAGACGTAATCCAAAACGTTGTCGGTTTAATTATCGCAATTCCGGTATGTATCGTGATGAAAAAAACACCGTACTTCAAAAAGAATTTCTAATAAAAAACACGCCATCTTGTTGTTTTGCTGACAGCATAGATGGCGTGTTTTTTTGATTGGTGTTTCATTTAAAATTTCAAGGTGCAATAATGTAGTTTTTTTCCATACTATATCTTTAGGGCGAAAATGCCATGAGTAAAAAACAGAAGTTAAAAATCCCTCAAATTGATAAAAATTACAATTTAATTTAACCTGTATTCAAAGGGGTGGTTGGTAATGAACGGGGATGCTATCATTTGGATCGTTTTATTACTATCTATTGTAATTTGTGATTATTTAGCATCCTATTTATACAAAAATAAGAAGATCCCTTTATGGGCTTCTGCAATTGGCATGGCACTTTTAATTCCAGTAATAGTCGGTAGCTTTGTATATTTAGGGGTCAGTTATGCTAAAGCTTTTGAACCAGATAACACAAGAGAAGGAATTGCTTTTGCAGGAGGATTTATGGCGTTGATCCTTGCATTAAATGCAATTATTATGTTCGTTGTAGGAGTTATTTTAAATATTTATACGTTCGTTAAAAAGCATTAAAAAATCATGTGTTATAAAGCACATGATTTTTTTACATATAACTGCTTGTGCTTGGCATTTTCGATATAGAATGTAACATCTAAACTAAAGTGAATTGTTACCTCACTTTCAACAAAAGTATTTCGAAATGACTTTTCAATCTTTTCTGAACTAGTAATTTTGATTTTCAATAATGAAGGCTTTTTTTCATACTATATGGTGGAGGTGAAAAAATGCCAAGAGTAAAATATATAGATTCTGACATTGGCTTAGTGGCAAGGATGATGAGAGCGGAAGCGGAAGGTGAAGGAAACCAAGGAATGCTATATGTTGGCAACGTCATTGTGAATCGTGTTATAGCAGAATGTCCAGACTTTAGAGATTTAAGAACAATTAATGATGTCATTTATCAGGTACAGGGAGGAAATTATTCTTTTGAAGCTGTTCAAAAAGGGAATATGTTTTACCAAAGAGCGCGACCTAATGAAAGAAGATTAGCAAAACTGACTCTGGATTATTGGCGAGATCATCCAGCGAAATACGCACTTTGGTACTTCAATCCATACGCACCATGTCCTCCAACATGGTACGGTCAACCTTTTACTGGTCAATTTAAAAATCATTGCTTCTATGAACCAGCACCTGATACATGTGAAAGTGTTTATCAAGGATAGGTAGCCGTTTTGCGTTTTTATGCTGCGAATACAACATTTTTAGTCGCAGGTACTTCCAGCGAACAATATTCATTCTCCGTAAATAACAGTTATCGGTTGGGAAAACCTCAAAACCCTAAAAACACCTTAGGGGGGAGAAATTCGAATGAACTACTGTTGGCAATTTTTCCGTACTATATGTTGGAGGTGAAAAATGCCAAGAGCAAAATATCGAGATGCTGACGTTGATTTAATGGCAAGGATGATGAGAGCGGAAGCTGAAGGTGAAGGAAATCAAGGAATGTTATATGTTGGCAACGTCATTGTGAATCGTCTTGTAGCAAATTGTTTAGACTTTACAGATTTAAGAACAGTAGAAGATGTCATTTATCAGGTACAGGGAGGAAATTATTCTTTTGAAGCTGTTCAAAAAGGGAATTTATTTTACCAAAGAGCTCGATCTAATGAAAAAAGATTAGCAAAAATGAATCTGGATTATTGGCGAGATCATCCAGCGAAATACGCACTTTGGTACTTCAATCCATTTGCTCCATGTCCTCCAACATGGTACGGTCAACCTTTTGCTGGTCAATTTAAAAATCATTGCTTCTATGAACCAGCACCTGATACATGTGATGGTGTTTATATGGGATAAGAGCTATTTTGCGTTTTGGTGCTGCGCATACAACATTTTTAGCCGCAGGTACTTATAGCCAACAATCTTATATTCGACGTAACTCTACCAAGCTAACACTTATTTTTTTATATATTTACATTGAACGTTCTTAATTCAAAAAAGCGTTTAGAAAAACCTTTAAAAGGTTTATACTTTATACGAACCCATTATTTAGACATAATAATCCCCCTGTTCGTTCAAAACAGGGGGATTATATTTTAAATTTCTCTTCTACTACGTCGTAATAACAAGTATGCTAGCGCTACTAAAACAAGACCAAGTACTTGGTATAGGATTGTATTACTTTCTCCTGTTTGAGGTAAGCGTTTAGCTTGATTTGGAGTATTTTGATCCTTTTTGTCAACTTTTTGATTTTGAACAACTTTGTTAGTTTGCTCTTTTGATGACATTTCTACTACATTACCTTCATTTTTTGAGTCATTTGGTTTTTCACTAAGTTCCACCGGTTTTTCTGACTTCTCTTGAGTTTTTGGTTCTTCCACTACACTACTCTCATTTTTTGAGTCTTTCGGTGTTTCATTCTGTTCCACCGGTTTTTCTGGTTTCTCTTGAGTCTTCGGTTCCTCTACTACAGTACCCTCATTTTTTGGTTCATATGTTTTTTCACTCTCTACCGGTTTTACTGGTGTTGTCGGTTTTTCGCCTGGTTCCACTGGTTTTTCTGGTGTTGTCGGTTTTTCACCTGGTCCCACTGGTTTTTCTGGTGTTGTCGGTTTTTCACCTGGTCNCCCACCGGTTTTTCTGGTGTTGTCGGTTTTTCACCCGGTTCCACCGGTTTTTCTGGTGTTGTCGGTTTTTCACCTGGTCCCACTGGTTTTTCTGGTGTTGTCGGTTTTTCACCTGGTTCCACTGGTTTTATTGGAGTTATCGGTTTTTCACCTGGTTCAGCTTGATTAATTACATTTAACTGAATAAGAGATTCTTCGTCTACCCAACCAATTTCAAAATCGATTGGTTTTATATCAAGTTGGTAACCTTTTGGTGCTTTTGTTTCCACAAACGCATATTTACCCGGACGTAAGTTATCTACTTTAATTTGACCGTCCTTATCTGTTACTAATTTTATGACTACTACTTTACCCTCTTGATTAATGAGTTTGAATTCTGCATCAGGTAATACTGGACCTTGCCCATCTTTAGCATGCTTTATCAACACTACAGTTGTCTTGTTATAGGAATTTTCTACGATTATTTGAACATCTTCTTTTTGATCGTGCTCAATTGTAAATTCCGTTTTTTCATGTACAGCTTTATATCCTTTTAATGCTTTTGTTTCTACAAACGTATATTTACCCGGACGTAGGTTATCTACTTTAATCTGACCGTCTTTGTCAGTTACTATTTTTTCTACAATTACTTTGCCTTCATTGTTCATTAACGTAAATTCAACGCCCGCTAATTTTTCTTTAGTATCAGCATCTACTTTCGTTAAAACAATTGAACCTTTAGAAATTTTTGTATTTAAAATATCATAACCCTCAACTTTAGACTCATAGCCATCTACCGGTTGCTCTTTCACAGCATATTTAATTTCTTTACCGTCTATTGTGTATTGGTCTAAGTTATCGAATTGATATTTCCAACCATTTTCTGCTGTTACTGTTTTTGTAGCAATAACCGCACCGTCTTTTAGTAAATCTACTTTGATTTCTAAAGGACGATCTTGTTCACGATCGTTGCTCCAAGTTTTCGTTCCTGCAATCGAAGTTTTTTTCAAACTGTTACCAATTGGTAATTCAATACCTTCTGAAGCGCCGGCTTCTATTTTAAATGGAATTTTATTATTTTTGTCAAATGTTACATATTCAGGAGCTGATACTTCTTGTACATAGTAGTCACCAGATTTCAAGTTTGGTACTTCTACAATTCCTTTGCCATCGGTTGTATAATAATCGCCAATTTGTTGACCATCCGATGAAAAGACTTTAAATTGAACACCTGGAATGACTTGTTCTTTATGGCCATCTATATGTTTCAGTATTCTTAATGTACCTTTGGCTGGCAAAATCCCTTCAGCCCAACCAGCGGCTGAAATATTTTTCACTTGAACCACATTGTTCTCTTGTACTGACGATTGGTTGATGAGTTTGTAACTCAAATCATATTCATTCTTCAGATATTTTTCATTTAACCCTTCAGCTGTAATAGTCGTTTTATAACCTACAATAACCGATGTATTGCTTGCGGCCTCTTGATAAATCATTACATCAAATGAATTATCACTCGTAAAATGCACATATCCATACCCTTTACTTTCAAACTCTTCAGGTGTGAATCTATGATTACCTAAGTAGCCACTTGTTTGGATATAAAGACTATCTTTCTGTATTTGTTGACCGCCTTTTGAAGAATCTTTTAACTCGATATTACTATCAAGAGATTCCAGCTTTCCGTTAAAGACTAAAAACCACCGAACTTCATCAGCATTTTCTGGCATAATATCGCCTGCTTTATAGAAAAAGATTCTTGAACCATCACTAGTTGGGTGAGTAACTGTTACAGCTTGCTCACTTAAATCTGTTCCAAAGCTCGTATTAATCGTTTTTGTAATTCCATATTGTACATTTGTTCCTAATATAGAGAAATTAAAGAAGCCTGTAATATTTTCACGATCCTCTACTTTGCTATTGAACGTACATACAACTTGTCCGCTAGTCACATCACACGAACCATAATCTTCTAGATTAATAGTCGTCTTGAAACCTTTTAATTCAGGTGGTAATGTCATCGTAATTGTATCGCCCGTTTTTAATTTGATACCAGGCTTTTCACTAAATGTTACATGGACACCTGTTTGTTCACCGTATAATAAATCTGTTTTTGCAATTTTCACACTATCAAGAAAGCCTGTATTGCTTAGTTCTCGTGCTTTTCCTACTGGAGGTGTATTTGTTTGAGTTTGTTCGGATTTTACTGAGTTACTATCTTCTCCGACAGTTTTAGATTCTTCTGCAAGAGTACTTGACTTGTCTGTAGAAGCATTGGGGCTATCTGTTAGAGTGCTTGAGTTGTCTATAGGAGCACTTGGGCTGTCTGCTAGAGAGCCTGAGTTGTCTATAGAAGCACTTGGATTTTCTGTTTGAGTACTTGAATTGTCTATAGGGGCACTTGGATTTTCTAATTGTTTATCAGAAACAACACTGTTTTCTTTGTCTACTGCCCCACCACTTACACTAGCGCCTTCAGTGGCATTCGCTCCGTTTCCTTGTACTGCTGGTTCTTCTTTTGTTTCAGTTGTTGCAGGTACTCCTACATTAGCATCCGCTTCGCTCGCAAATACTGAGATCGGTGATAGTACTGTTTGTAATACGATCAGTAATAAGATTACTACTATGTTTAATTTTTTCATGTTTTTCTCCTTTCTAAATTCTGAGAGATACATATTGGTGTTTGCTGACGACTTTCATACATTCATATGTCGGAAAGGATGTCACAAACAATAAGTTGGTACCTCTATCCTTCAATTCACTTCTTGTCATAAATGAATACTTTCTAATAAATTCTTCAAAGCATAGGACAAAATGGCATGTATAGGCCCTATTTTCACCTCTCCTTTAATAATAAATCTCACTTTATAATCATTACAAAGTAGACCGCTGAACAAATACTAAATGATTCCAGACTTTTTGTCTACATAAATTTTAAAAAGTTCTCCATTTTTTTCATTTATCTTTAAATAGCAAAAAAAACAGTAAAAATTTACTCGCTATGAGTATTTTTTTACTGTTTTTTATTAACAATTTATTGGAATTCCGCTCTTGCTTAATAAACATTTTATTAAAATAGGAATTATTATTATATCGAAAAAATGTGTACCCTTGATGTTCATAACAAGTCTATTATCAGTTAGGTGACAATCTATTATCTACTATTTGCTTAAGTATAGCTGTAGTCGATTTTAATACATTCAAATAGATGGTCCTAATATTACATCCACTTAGTTTAAATCGAAACCTTGAATCCCGCTTCTTCTACAGTGAATTGTTCTTCTGCCTTGCTATACATCCCATCTGTTATGTTCCATGGAATTTTGTAATTGCCCTTATCTTCCGTTTATAATACCCTCCCGTCTTTCTTATGTATAAGATCAACTGCTGAAACTACTCGACTTAAACCATGTTCATTATTTCTTGTGAGTGTCTATTTAACATAAAAAATGGCATGCAAACCTAGTCTACACGCCATGATGAAAGTTATTTGGTTATAAACATTTTCAACATCGCTTATTATACTAGTATTTTATATCGCTATATCTTCTTCCACTTCGCATTACGCCCTAATCCTTCAGGCGCAACGATTTTTTCTAATTACAATTAAATACAGGCATTTTAAACAACAATGAGTATGTTTATTATTAAACAAACTTAACTGCTCACTATTCAAGGTATCTTCCGAATGCTCATCATGATCTTGGAATCGTACATCGTGGGATAGAATAAATGCAAAGAAAAAAGTTCATTTTAAAAACCACACATTTAACTGTGCTAAAATCACAGAAATGTGTGGTCTCGTTATTCACTATTCTTCAAATAAATCCATTGGCATGGTTTTCATAAATTCTCTCACATCTCGAATGCCAGGAAGTTCACTTTCTACAAGCTCTACCCCGATAATTTTTGCTAGTGGTTGAAGCATCGGTCTTAACTCTTTAGAGACAAATATTTTACTTGGTCTTACCTCTAAGCCTTGTAAAAATGCCCATAACATGCCTTGTGCAATCGGTGGCGTTTTAGGCATAGGGAACATTTCGTGTTCAATAACCAAATTGCTTCCTCGTTCAATAAGCATACCAGCAATCGGATAAACAGTGCGGTCCGTTTCTTCCATCTCTACGCCAAAAGGCATATAAAATAAATCATATTCTAATTGCAATGCGCTTTTAGGCTTTTTCTTATATTTTGCTTTTTCAAACATCGAAATTTCCTCGTAGCACTCATACGTTGGCTTTGCCATATTTATTTGCAAAATATAGATTTCTTGTAACTCACCATCCATTTGCACTTTAAACGTTGGATATTGATGTTCAGCTAGCTGTGGATATTCCCAACCAGCCTTCCGAGCTTCTGTAATATTAATCATCCTACTTATAACATCAATTAATAGCTCTACCTCTAAATAATTTGGTCTTTCAGAATGCGTTCCCTCCAGATAGCTACGGAATTGAATCCAGTTCTTCTTCCCTCTATATGACAGCCCACAATCTTTAATAAGCAGATAATCTGCTGTATCTAACTCTTCTCTATCAACAAAATTTACAGTTAAAGCATTTAAACCAAAGTAGAAATCGCTCGATAAATTTTTCTCATAGAGAATCTTCGCTAAGCTATTATAGCCAAGTTCCATGTCAAAAATCATTAATCCAAACTCTTCACCACCAGCTCCCATAACAGAAACAAGTACTTTGTAATCTACATCTTCAAAGTGAATGGCAACGACTTCATCATCCTTTAAATATTGCCATGGCTTTAATTTTTTCAGCTCATTAGTAAGCTCCAATAAAGTAAGATAATCTGGCTCTAGGCTTTCAAGAAAACTATTTGCCTCTTCATCCTCCCGTATCAGTTCATTAATTTCCTCCAAATCAATGTTGTCCATTTTACCTGTATGAATATTACCAGCTCCAGCAATACATAAAGGAGTTTCCGAGTTACTCGGTAATTCCTCATAGCTCTCTAATCGAATCGTAAATGATTCACTATTATCAATCACATGCGCAATGGCTTCATCACCAGATTTGCGAAGCCATTCATCGACCAACTCTTCATCCGTATCTAAGTCCGTGTCATTTTTAGGCAAAAAACAAATCTTTTTTTTAGATACTCGTCCATCTTTTTTAACAATTTCAAAATCAAAATAGTCCGAAACATCCAAATCAAAAATTAGTAATATAATTTCATCTAGCATAGAAAAACTACTGTTCTTCGGTAACAATAACTTTCGATAAATCTCCGGTTTTTTCTTACTTTCAATATGCAACTGTATCATTATTTACCCTCCGTCTTCTATTTGTTAAAGCGATGCTGATGAGCTACGGCTTAAACTAAATTTACCACAAGTGCAAAAATCACTTGCTTCATCTCTTCATTAATTATTTCTACTTTGTAGCTATTCTCAAAGTGAACCACTCTCTATTCACTTTACTAACAACCTGTCTGTTGTGCAATACTTTAAAATCTATTCCTCAGCGATTGTTACATACATCAATACTTGCCGTGTTATTTGTGCAGAACACCCTAAGTGTTGCTCCAGTAGTTTCTTTTGTAATTAAGAGGGTTCATATTTAGATATGGTTGTGATACTTTTATTTTTTCTCAAAGTTTGTACAATAAATTTGTTCTCACCATCGTTAATGCCTTTATCTAACGTTAACCGATTAACTTGGTTATTATGACGGATTTGTTTGTCATATCTTTGAGATTCAAAATACAAAACATGGGAAAAATAACTAAGTTATTGAATTTTTCTAACGTGGATTTTGCAATCCAAGTGATTTATCGAACTTCCAAAAGATCAGTAAAAAAGGACAATCGGGAATCCTGTGCTGCCAATTAAACCTATTAAAAATTGATATTCATCTCCCATCATATCCTCTCCTTTCTCCTTTTTACTATATAAAGGGAAAAAAGCAGTCTTTTAACAACCTAATTAATACAAATTTTGATATACTTTAATTAACAAAAAAGGGAAATAAGGTGGGAAATATGCGTAAACGCAATATTTTTATAACAGTTGTTCTTATTACGTCCATTGCCTTAATGGGGCTAGATGTATATGAAAATAAAAAACAAGAAGCCATTGCTAAAACTGAATCTGAAAGAATTTATACAGTATCAGACATTTTAAAAGATGCAGATTTCAATGAAAAACCAACTTTAAACATCCGTGCAGTTGTATCAACGCTACTAGAGCCTCATCCTATAATAAATGTCGAGAACGAAGAACAGCAAAAACGAATAATGGATGCAATAAACAACTTGCAATTAAAAAAAACAAACGATGCCACTCCGTTAAAAGATGTTGATTATCTTATCAACATAAAATTGAATAAAGAATATGCGTTACACGTATTTGAAAAGAAAAAACAAATACAGTTGCTAGACTTAAATAACGACTCAACTGAAATAGATGATGAATATCTTTATTACTACACGATTCTAAACGGTGATGAATTTTTCGATGCTTTAAAGGACATTCAATAACAAAAAAACCTGCTGTTATAAGCAGGTTTTTAATTTGTACAAATTATTTATTTTACTTAATAGCCGTTACAGAATCAACGACTGACAAAACAGTACTTTTCGATGCCAAATTGTAGGCTTCTTTGCGAGTCATCGTTACTGTGACAGATTTAAACCCACCATTATCAGCCTTATTAACAATAGCGCTCATATTAGCAGAGCCCGTATTCGCTCCTTTTGCAAGTTCATCTTTCACGGAAGTCTCTGGCCAAACCTTTGCTATACGATTTGCAACCGTTGTAGCATTTGTTCACCAAAGACGTCCCCTAAAGCCCCAGCCATATTTGTGCCCGACATAGCTTTTGCCATATCATCCACTGAGGTATTAGTTCCTAAATATTTTTTAGCATAAGCCATTGCAGTATCCAACTTGAGTAAGTCTGCTAGTGATATAGTGACTGATACTGAAACAGGGAAGTTTTGATGGTATGCTCCTGCATATAGGCTTCGAGCCTTAACAGCCACGTCGTAGCATGTTTTAAGTGATTTTGTACACTCACTTAATGTATTACCATGTAGTAAAGAAATTGTGATTGCTCGTTGGTGTTTAGTATTGATACGAGCATTTTTGACATCACCGATAGTTAACTTATCGTAGATAGCGTATCCATTCTTTGCGTAATCAAAACCAGTTACATCTTCTTTCCAAATTGCCATGTAAATCTCTCCTTAAAATGAATTATTTTTTTTGAAAGCAAGTTGTCGTTGCCTTCTATTCTGTAAAGGGAGATTTACTACCGTTTAACAACCTTCTTCTAAAATAATTTTTTTATTTTTTTTTGTAAAAAGTACCTTCACTATATAAAGAATGCCTGTTAATACTAGTAAAACAATCCACTGCACGATTGCGATGTATATAATCATTAAAAAATCTGCGTGTACTACCAAAGTTTCACCGGGAGGCTTTTCTTTAGTAGGGTCTATAATCAAAACAAAGGAAACAATAAAAGACAAAAAGAGAGCTACATAAGCCCAAAGCATATGGTACTCAAATTTAAGTTTGAATTTACTAAACCAAAGGACAATATTAATAAATGCAATAATTAAAGGGAAAATCACAAGGTTAAAAAGTGGTGGATTAATGGTGTTTTTAAGGATTAGTTCATAAATGATTGGAACTAAACAAATAACAATAATATTTGTAGTTGCTACAATGAACGAATTTTTGTGTTTATACATTTTCTCACTCCTTTTACTTTTTTTGTTTTCATACTACTTAAACGACAAAAGAGTTATAAAGGTTTTCTCCTACAGGGACAACAGTAATCTTTGCACAAGGTGAAGGTCTGCTCATATACCCATCTATTTAAAGACCTATTTCACGCAACTTTTTGTTAAAGCTTTAAATAACGAGAAACATTGGACTTATGAATGCCTAATTTATCAGCTATTTCGTGTGTTTGCAATTGGTGTAGTAATGGCTTTATTAGGTATGCCTTATTTATTGGGAAATTAACAAATGAATTTTTAAAGTATCCTTTATAGCACCGTCTGCTCCTGTTGGATATTTTAAAACTTTAATAGATCGTGATATGGTAAAGAAAAAATTAAGAAGAAGGACAGCAAAAATAGCATATGTTAACAAACATTTGAAAGAGTTTAATCCAACTGAGAAAAGAGCAGAGAAGTAGGTAAATCCATCTTTTCTATAGATTAAAGATATTTTTTCGAGGAGGAATTTGACTATGAAATGGAGTAATTTTCATGAAAAATCATATCTATTTTTGGGTTTTGTATTATTGATCTTTAGTATTCTAGACATGTTTATTAAGCAATCTATAGTAAGTTACTTGTTTACTCTATCTTTTTATTCCTTCACCTATTTTGTTCTCTTTGAAGAAAGTAAGTCTGATGATGAAAGAATGAAGGTACTGCAAAATAAGGCCGCATATCATACGGTCCTTATCTTATTTTTGTCGATTTTCATCCTATATCTCATATCACAGCTCACTACTATAAAAATTGATTATTTATTTACTATCTATTCCATTTTGGTTATTAGTTATACGATGAACCTATTAATTCTTTCAAAGAAAAATTAATCCCAACAATAAAAGTATCGATGCCTTTTGAATTGGAAATATGAGACAGTTTGTCATATTTAATAGCATCTTACCTCGAAAATTAAATTGGAAATACCCCTCTCCATTCTCCACCTAATCGCACACTTCAATACCTGCTGCATTTATGTGCAAAACACCCTAATGTAAATTCATATTTTAGAAAGTAGAGTTTATTTTTCTGACTTTTATCAAGTTTTGTTTAATTTTCAACAAAACTTGATTTTGAAACCTTTATGGATAATGGTATGGTACTACTTAAGAGAGGGATTTTTGATTTCAAGTTAAATTTAGCATTGATTAGTGTATGGATTGATAAAATTTCTTTCCAAATCCATGGGCGAATAGCATGTTTAGAGACTGCTAATTTAGTTGTGATTTTTATTTATTTTTGAGGGGTACAATATTTACCTATCATAAGTACTCTTAATATTTTCCTGTTTTACCCCTGATAGAAGGATTATCAAAATGATTTAGAAGAAATTAGGAGGTATAGAGTAGAGATGAAAAAATCATATAAAATTGTTGTTGCTATTCTATTTAGTATTATTGCCTTTACTTTAATTACATTTTTAGGAACCATTGCTATTATGTTATTTAAAGTAGAATCTTTTAGTTTTCAACCTACGATTTTTGGTCAGGAACTTGTTTATGTTCATATACAAGATAATGTATTTAAAGCAAACGTACCATGGACAGGTGTAATTATAGTTGGTCTTTTAGGTGGAAGTATTCAACTTCTTTTTAATAAATTTAGTAAGTCAGATAAACAGGTGTATTAATGAACCCTAATATCTAGTTTTCATTTGTAAAGCAAATGCTTCAGAGAATTTTGATAAAAAAATCAAAATTAATTAAATATCAATTTAATTAGTTTTGGAGCTGAATTTATGAGTAAAAGAAAAAAAGAAGACGTCCTATGATTAGATAAAATCTACTTACAAGAAAAACGTTGGGCCAATCCAGTTTCAAGACCCGATATCCAAGCATTTGTAGGAAGTTTGGTAGCCTTCAAAGAAAACAAAGGGATTTTCATCACTACCTCTCGTTTTACAAAAGAAGCAATTGAATATTCCGAGAGTATTGATAGATCATTAATTTTAATTGATGGGATGAAACTTACTGAGTTAATGTTTTTATACAATGTAGGTGTATCGAACGTTCAATCTGTACAATAAAGCGTATGGATTTAGAAGGTTTATAACCCAAAAGAAAATGCAGCGAGCTTCATTCTAAGATTGCTGCATTTTTCCTTATGGACTTTTCTTCTACCCAGGTATATGACAGCGGTATCTTCGTTATCAATGATGTGTCTTCAGTATTTGAAGCAAAATTCTCTACTATCTCTTGAATGGAAGATAATTTCATATCTGCTCCCATGACCCCGATCATCTCGCCTTTGTTGCGTCACTGTCATTAAGCTAGTTTTCCTTCATCCTCCCTGTGCGTTAAAAACCAATAGCGATTGCTGGTGAATATGGACGAATTTGAGTGAAACAAAAATTTCCAGTGTGAAAATAATTTAATACTGTTATAAATCAAAAATAGTTATTAAGCACATTATCCCAAATTAATATATACTTAATTAGGTAAATATGTATTTTCAGGTGCAATTGTATAGGAAAAAATAAGTATGAATGAGGTTGCGATTTATGAAAAAGAGTTTATTCGCCTTAATTATAACAGCAGGACTATTAGCATCTTGTGGGAACAACACGGCGCAAAATGAAGATTCAAGTGAATTACGTGTGGAAGATAGATTTAAAGTTGGGATTATGTTGCCAGACGTTGGACTCGGTGATCAGTCATTTGGAGATTTAGCAGTTGCAGGTCTAGTCAAGGCACGCGATGAGCTTGGGATCGTGTTTGATTACCGTGAGCTTGGCAGTGAGCCGAACTATGAAAAAGGAATTAAGGAGTTAGTGGAAGAGGGTAATGATCTAGTAATTGCAGTAGGTTACTCACTACAAGAGGATTTGGAAAAGGTTGCAAAGGCAAATCCAGAACAACAATTCGTTCTAGTTGATTCAGAATCAGACGTTGAAAATATTCACTCTATTACGTTTAAAGAAAATGAAGGTAGCTATTTGGCAGGTGCATTAGCCGCAATGACGTCAAAAACAGGAAAAGTAGGTTTTCTAGGTGGAATGGTGGACCCAATAATCGAAAAGTTTGAGAAAGGTTTTGCTGAAGGAGCAAAGGCAACCAATCCCAATATTGAAGTGATTGTGACTTATGCAGATACATTTTCAGATGATAAGGTTGGAAAAGCCATGGCTGCTGACATGATTACTCAAGGAGCAGATGTCCTTTACGCAGCTGCGGGATATACAGGTGTTGGCCTATTGCAACAAGCGCAAGATAGTGGCGTTTTAGCAATTGGGGTTGATACAGATCAATATACATATGCAGAAAAAGCAGTCGTATCTTCTATGTTAAAAAATATTGATGTAGCCGTTTATGAATTTATAGAAAATTATACGAAAGAGAAACCAACCGGAAAGCAGCATATCGCTTTAGGTATGAAAGAAAAAGCAATGAAACTTGCACCTGTGCGCGTGATTGATCATGCAACCAGAATTGAAGATGAACTAAACAAACTATCGCAGCAACAATTTGGCCAATAAGGAGTTAAGAAAATGTCATTAACTAAAAAAATATTATTCAACTCGTTTACGCTTATTGCGGTTTCGATTGCTCTTATAGCCATTGTCATAATGGCGATGATACGCATCCAATCATCGAACAAAGATATTTTACCAAAAATTATCAATATTCAAGTGATTGAATCCGAGTTAAAAAATACACAAAATGAGCTAAGTAGCTATGCAACAGCCATTGGTGTCGCACAACCACAGAGTGTGACAGATAAACAACTAGAATCATTGAAAAAATTAGAAGGTACGATTAACGATAAATTAGCAATTATCCAACCTTTGCTACATAACAAAGAGAGTGAAGAAATCTTCACTAAAATGCAAGGAAAATTTACAGACTTTTTAACTGCAGCCAATCAAGCAGTAACCAATAAAAACGTTACAGATGTCCGTACACAAGGATTACGTATTGTAGGCATTTTAAATGATGTGCATGTGCTAGGTTTGTATGCCAATGAACATTACCAAGATATACAAAAAGATGTAGCACAGCAAATTACATTTGTTATTACAACTTCATTAGTTGGCATTATTCTGCTCGTTTTATTTGGAAGTGTCTTTACAGTGTTAATTATTAGAAATATTACGAAACCACTTCGTAAACTGGCCCATAATGCCAATGAAATTGCGTCTGGAAATCTTATGGTGGAGCCTATTCATTATAAATCGAATGATGAAGTTGGTGTGTTAAATCGTTCATTTGATACGATGACGAACCAATTAAAACAGTTGCTATATGCGATTCGTGACGTGAGTGGACACATAGATACATTTACAAATGATTTAGATCGTGAAAATAAACTATTCGCTGAAATCAGTGAACACGTCGCAGGTGCCACAGAAAAAATTTCGAGTGATTCCCTATCCGTTTCAAATTCACTCCATCATACTGTGCAACTTGTCGAGACAATGGATACCGATTTCAATCAAAACGTACAGCGCTCAACAGTTTCTGTTGATCATGGTAAGCTGGCTGTTGGTGCGATTGATAAAGGAAAAGAAGTCATTTCCGCTCAACAAGAAATGATCGAAGAAAATATTAAAACGGTAAAAGTCATTCATGATGTAGCAAATACCTTTATGGAACATACGGCACGAATCGAAGAAATGGCTGGAGTTGTTGCCAATATTTCAGCGCAGACGAATTTACTGGCGCTCAATGCTTCTATTGAAGCAGCTCGTGCCGGTGATCATGGCAAAGGCTTTGCAGTAGTAGCTGAAGAAGTACGTAATTTATCCGAAGCTACAGGCAAATCAACAGAGAAAATTTTCGGAATTGTTGGTGCCATCCAAACAGGCGTACAAAATATGTCTAATTCAGTACGCCAAGGTGTTGAAATAGCAGAAAAACAAAAAACGTCAATGTATGAAACAACTTCAGCATTTGAAAGCATTGAAACGGAAGTTCGAAGCATCATGAGTGAGCTTCAAGAAGTAGCCCAAGGTATGAAGCATTCAAAAGGATTAGGTGAACAAGTCCTTGAACATGTAGAAACTGTAAATCACATGCTAGAAGAAAATGTGGCAGGTACAGAGGAAATAACCGCTTCAACAAATGAACAAACGCATGCTATTCAAATAGTTGTCGAGAAAATTACCGCATTACGTCAGCTATCAGATGACTTAAATAATAGAGTGAAACAATTTAAAATAATCTAATAGAGATGACCTCGGCTATTGTCTGAGGTCATTTAAATTTGGATGGATACTCAAAACTTTTGTAGCTTTTGGTATAAAGTTTGATTTTAATGAGAGGTTGGAACAAAACTGGTCAAAACCTTAAAAAGCGCGAGAAATCAAAACAAAGGGATTATTATCACTAAATCTCGTTTTACAAAAGAAGCAATTGAATATTCCAAGAGTATTGATAAATCATTAATTTTTATTGATGGAATGAAACTTACTGAGTTAATGTTTTTATACAATGTAGGTGTGTCGAATGTTCAAACTTTTACAATAAAGCGTATGGATTTAGACTTTTTTGAAAAAGGTTTATAACAAGAAAATGCAGCGAGCTTCATTCGAAGATTGCTGCATTTTTTTGGGTATAACAATATTTACTCAAACTTCGCACCAATATAAATCGGCTTAATCATTGAGCTTGTTTGGTTCTTTACAATTTCAATAGGAT
>NZ_LITM01000007.1:129190-130384 GCF_001275675.1 Lysinibacillus sp. FJAT-14745
TGGGTTTACAACTTCTTATTTGTTTCACCTCGTATTCTGTTTAATTTTTCATCATAAGAGTTGGTGTACCCTTTTATCATCCAAAAAGGGAGATTGTTATCCAGCCAAAGATGCCGTTTATCGTTTTATGAATCATTCTAAATTTGCTTGGCGTCGATTTTTAACCTATTTAAGCGCACACGCCGTTCAAAAAGTCGATGCACTAACAGATGAAAAGCGCCCAAAAACACTGATTATTGACGATTCGATGTTTGATCGGAATCGTAGTAAAAAGGTTGAGCTTCTCGCACGTTGTATGGATCATTCCTCTTTAACGAAACGCTTCTATAAAGGCTTTCGTATGCTTACTTTGGGTTGGTCAGACGGCTATACATTTATGCCACTAGATTTTACGTTACTAAGTTCAAAAAATGCACAAATCAATGGTATTTCGAACAACATCGACAAACGTACCTCGGGCTATAAACGTCGTGTAGAAGCGTTAGAATCGGCTCCTATAATCATTCCAAGTATGCTTGAAAGAGCCTTACAAGCAGGTATATCCGCTGATTATGTGTTAATGGATACATGGTTTACACAACAACCGCTCATCCAATCCATCGTTGAACTAGGACTGGATGTCATTGGTATGGTGAAAAATACGAACCAACGTTATTTGATGAACAGCCAACGACTCTCTTTAAAAGAATTGTATAAGATTGCCACACCTGTCCCAGACAAGAAAGGAATTTTGCGATCGATTCATACAACCATGGCAAATGGCGTTCAGGTAAAGGTTGTATTTGTTCAAAACAGAAATAAAAAAAGTGAGTGGCTTGCCATTCTTAGCACGGACTGTACGCTTTCTGAACAAGAAATCATTCGTATTTATGGAATGCGTTGGGACATCGAAGTCTTCTTTAAGACAACCAAATCATTATTGAAACTTCAAAAAGAATTTCAAGGGATGTCTTATGATTTACTCATCAGTCACACAACCATTGTCTTTTCTAGATATATCGTTTTGTCCTGGCAAAATCGCTGCCATACCGACCAGCGAACATTAGGTGGTATTTTCTATGAACTTTGCGATGAAGTAAACGAACTCGATTGGGCTGTCGCTTTACAGCAATTAATCGAGCTTCTTGAAGATACCCTAAAAAAGACAAATACAAAAATCCAAAAACTAATCAAAAGTCAACTTCAGCAATGGAT
>NZ_LITM01000007.1:130550-147037 GCF_001275675.1 Lysinibacillus sp. FJAT-14745
CAGCAATGGATCGCCAGCCTTCCTAATTATATCAAGGCTTATTTGTCGATTTCAGTCTGCGAAGTTTGAGTTAATTATAAATCAAAAATAATTACATTCACTTCTTATTCTGTATCCCTCGAATCGTACTTTTCGGAATCGTTGCATCATGCTCAACAATGAATACTTTCGAGAAACAGTTGTAATACGTTTCATCATGTCCCTTTGGCGACACAATAATCAGTTTACGTTGCAGCTCCTCGGCATAAAGATTAAATACCTTATTTTTTCGCTCATCATCTAATGCGCTATCAAACTCATCGAGCACGATATAGCCTGGTGAGGTAGCTAAGTTTTGCAGTAGCGCGAGTGCGAAAAGAAGTGAACTTAGTGATTCCTCCCCACCCGATACACCTAGCCCCACCTTTCCACTACGAGCCTTCATACTCACATCTTCAAGTGCACCCTGATGCCCAATTTTACGCGCTTTAATATACAGTCGGAAATTGACACGACCTGATTTTTCTTCAATGCGTTCCTTTTCCACTTGTCCTTCAAACTGGAACAAATCCATATATTTTTGGAAAAGTGTATTGATTTTGATTAAGTGCATTGAAATCGTGGTTTCTAAGCGGTCTTCCAACTCATTTGCACGAATTGTATTGCTTTCAAGGAGTTGCTCTGATTTCGCTAAATCAGTATTTTTCTTATCGAAATCAGCCTTTTGTTGATCGTAATTTTGCTGGGCATTTTCGTTAATTTTTTCTAAGCGGGCATTGCGTAGCTCAGCTTTTGCTTGTTCGCTTTCAGCCTGTAGCATCGTCAGTGACAAGTTCGTTGCGAGTTGATCGTCTAGTTGCTGTGCTTCTTGCGGCAGCACCTGTTCAAGTTCAATCATATCAAGCTCACAGCGACTTTTCATCGTTTCATCCAATTCTAGCTTTTCCTTTGCCTTTTTAATCGTTAACTCATAACCTGTTATTTGACTTTCGACTATTTTCAAATCGCTGTAGAATTGTTGTTGCTGTTCACCTAGTCGTAATTGCTTTCGTTTTTGTTGAGTAATTTCATTTTCTTTTATCTCTTGCTCTGTTGTAAGCGCTCGAATGTTTTGTTGCAAGTATTTTCTTGCCTGCTCAATCTGTTGTAGTTGCATTTGCTGCTCTGCAAATGCGCCGAGCTCCTCATGAATTTTCCATTGTTGCTCATAAAAATCCAGATTATACTTTCCTTCACTATGCTCGCTTTTTAGCTTGTCTTGTTGAAATTCAATTGCCGTTTGCTCATCATAAAGTGCTGACAATTTTTGTTCGACTAGTTCAAGCTGCTGAATATAAGATGCATAATCCGTTTGCTTCAATAGTGTACTTTCGGCTAATTGCATCGTATGAAGATGGCCTTGTAGCTGTTTCAACTGTCGCTGATTTTCTGCGTATTGTTGTTCTAATTGTTGCTGCTCGTTCTTTGTTTTTGAATATGTCTGTTGTACTTCCTGCAATAGCCTTTCAATCGCCACATCACTTAAAATATATTGCGCCGCTTCCTGTGCACCGCGAATACCACGCGTATCATATAATAAGCCTTGCTCGATTTTCGGACTCTCTAAGAAAAATTGCTTCACCCACCAAAGCGCTTTATTTGCATAATTCCCCTGCTGTTCAGTTAAATCACTACGAATTTGTAAGCCGTACTCCGGTAGCTTCGAGATACTTTCTGTCGGCACAAGTTGCTGAAGTGATACGTAATATAAATCATTGACTGGCTTATAGTTTTTCCCTACATAAAAAATAGTATATTTAATCCCCTCAAGTTGCTTTTCTAACTGCAAAGGAGCAGACGGCGTGAGCTCTATTAACTCACGTAACGGGTACGCTTCTAGTTGCTGCCGCTTTAAATGCAGTAGTCCTTGCTGCTGGCGTTTTGATACAACCTTTTTTTGCTCATACTGTTTAACGTTTTGTTCCATCATTTTTAGTTCCATTTTAAGACGCTGTATCTGTTCAAAATCCCGTTCATTTTGCAGCGATAAGGTATTAATTTTTTGCTCGATTTGCACACTGCTTACATAGATTGCCTTGTGCTTTTCTGCCTTTGTGATTTGATCTTTTAGCTGCGATGAAGTCATTTGTAAAAGGACTTTTTCATGATCGAGCTCGCGTTCTTGCTTGCGCAGTTGCGTTTGCTGATTACTGAGCTCACCTAATTGATTTGTAACCATCTCTAATTGATTTTTTGTTTCTTCTAGCTTACGTTGTGCCGTTTCGGCATCAAAGCGTAAATGCTTTCTCTTTTCATCAATAGCTTCAAGCTGCTGTTCTAACTGCTGCTGCGATTTTTGTTGTTGTGTATCTTCATTTTGCTGTTGTTGTAGCTGATCGGCTATTTGGGTTAATTGCTGTGACAATGCCGCAACATCCTGTGACAATTGTGATCTTTGTTGCTCTAGTCCACTAATGTTATGCTTTAATTGTTGCCGCGAAACAACTAGTTTTTCCTTTTCCACTTGATAATTAGCTTTTTGCTCAGACGCCTTTTCAATCGAAGTACTATAATACGCGATCATTTGATGGAGCAACGTATAATATTTCTGGCCAGATGTGAAAATACGTTTTTTGTTATCCAAATATTTATTGAGCTCGGTTTGAGCCGCATTCACACTTAGCTCTGCACCTTTTTGAATACCCTTTAAATATTCAATTTCCATACGAACTTCTTTAATTTTTTCTAATGAAGCTTCCCATTCCTTTTGCATATCAGAAATCTCGAACATGTCACTAAATTTGCGAAAACGCTCTTCCGGGTACATCGCCGCAAATTGATTGACTTCTTGCTGATACCAAATTAGATAAAAAACATCTGGTTCAATTTTATAGCGCACGCGCAAATCTTCACGATACGCCTTGAATGTACGTCCCGCTGTCCCACCAGACGCATAGCGGGCATGAGATGTTAAGTTCGCTTCGTCTGGCCCATTTAACACCTCGTACTCGCGCTGAATCGGGCTATTTTTCGTATCTTGATTGACCGTTAGCTGAAAGGCAATGAATTTTGGACCATCAATTTTCGTCCTGCCATCATTTAAAAATACGAGTGTAATACGTGCATACCAAGGGTCATTTACTTTTAAATTTGTTGAACGAAGTCCCTCTAGTTCTACCTTCGATGAATGTAGCACGGCACCAAGGCAAAATGTTAATGTCGATTTTCCCACACCATTTGGACCAGTAATTAAAATATGCTCGTCTGGTTCCCCAAAATAAATGCTGCGTGGTGAGTAGTCGCGAACGCCTTGAATTTTTAATTTATACGGAATCATTCGTTTTCCTCCTCAATATGTAAGTTATAACGATTGAAAAACTTCATTACTTCTTCTTTACTAAGCTGTGTTTCCTGGGCAAATTCAGTTGTTCGTCGTAAAAATGACTCCGAAAACATATGTACTCCTATAGCTGTTAACATAAATGCCTCTTCAGTAACGGATTCGTAATCTGTAACCGCGCCAATTTTTTTCAGTTGGTCGATATTATTTTTCAATTTGCGGTTGGCGTTCAATGATTCATGTCCAAAATCAACCAGGATTTGATGCAAGAGCGTAAATTCATGCCCGAGTACCTCTTGGTGATAAAACAAATACAGCATAATTGCGAGCGCTTCACTGCTTAATGTTGATTTCGCATGTTTTGCGGTTACATGCATCATGACAATGACGCGGTCCCGACGTGCATCGTAAATGACACGGAAATAGCGACTTAACGCAGCATTTAAACGATTGATAAATGAATGAAAAGCTTCATCATCTCCATTATTAATGCCTAGCATCTTTGCTAAATCCTTCTTTGCTAAACCGTAATTTGCCCCTTTAATCGATGCAGATGAAGAAAATAATAACTGCATAAACGCTAATTCCTCTTCGGTCGTTAGATAGCCCTTTAAGCTATTCATCATCATAAGGGTATTGTCGAACGGTATATCGTTTGTCATCATCGTCTATCCACTCCCATTGTTTTTCATAGTCCTTCGCTTGCTCGATAGGCTGTTGTTCTACCTTATTGTTACTCGTTAGTGCCGATACGGCTAATAATGAAAGAATCGCATCATGCCATTTGTTTGAACTCGATTCCACAATGAGCTCTTCCATTTCCGTTTCACCATGCTCGGTTAAATAATTTTCAATTCGTTCGGTATCAATCAGAGATTGCGTCATTTTCCATGAAGCATCCTGCAATGCTTCTTTTATAGGACGAACATCCATTTCGGTCTCTTCATATTCATGCTCAAGCTGATGAGACATCGGCTTTTCTAGCTTCGGTTCATACGTTTGTAAATAATATACAGCATCTGTAATATCTTGCGGGCCAATCGGTGCGGCAAATTTTACAGGGACCCACAGGCCATCCATCGCTTCTTGTTCATATTGATTTTGTTCCATAAAACTTAAAATATCATGCGCTGTTGGGATATTCGTATTAGCTTCAGGTGAATGCATCGCCAAAATAAACTGGCGCACCTTTTCTGGTGAAATGGTGTCAGCAGTAGGTGTGAGCTGCATATTGACAAAGCGAATATATTTTGTCAGTAAGCTCAAGCTAAGAGATGTCCCTTTTGAAATGGCAGCCGTTCCGCGACGCATTAAATCGCTCATTTTCGTACTTTCTTCGACGGTACCAAACTGTTGTAAGCGTTCATTTAATTTTGTTTCAAGCTCAAGCATTAGTTGATTAATTTTTTCCAGCTGCGGTAAGGCATTGCGATCAGCAAGAAGTTCAAGCTGGCGTTCCTCTAATTGCTTAATCGCCTCTTCAACGTTGTAAATCATCGATGCGATTTTATTGCCTCCTGAAATCCCTTGATCGTCGTAGGCAGCGCTTATTTCAGCATCTCGTCTTGCTTGAAATAGCGAGCGTCCAATATCATCTTGCAAATAATAGGCAAGCGCATCGTTACCCATGCGAATCAACCCATCCATTAAATTTTTCCCACGGTCACGCATTTTAATTTGACGACTCTGTTTTATGATCCAATTATTGCGCTCTAAAATCGTGAGCATTCTTGTAATTTGCGCTAATGTTGGCGGTTTATTGTCTTGTGAATACGTAGACTGATATCGATAGTACAGTATTTCCTCGTTATCGATGGAATCTTTAATGCCGAGAGATGCTTCGTTAATTAACTGAATGACATTTAAAAAACGAATAATTTCGATTGGGGAATCGTACATTTTTTCGGTACTTAATTCTTTTAACACACCTGCTAACGATGCTAAATCCCGCATCGATTTCATAAATTCTGCAGTTTGATAATCGCTTGTAAAAATCGAAATCGGTACTTTTACATCCATTTTATCCACTGTTCAATCCCTCCTAATTGCTGCTCCTGTTCATGCGCCTCTTGCTCCTGGGCTGTAAAGCTTTCAATCGAATGATACAATTCATAATCACGCCCAACAATTTTTACAGTTCCCTTAACTAATTCGGCAGCATACTTGGCAATCGTGATGCCCGCGCTATCGGTATCTGTCCAAATAATCGTTTGTTCAATAGCTGATTGCAGTAATTGCTCTATAAATTGTTTATGTGCAGAACGAATTTGTCCGTCTAAACAAACGATGCAAGAATTAGTTTGCCGTAAAAATTCCGTCTCTACAGCTATACGCGTTAAAATAGCGCGGTTTTCAACAAGCCATAATGTTGTATTTGTCGTTGTAAAAGGTGATGTTAAGACCGCATTATCCGTCGTCGCATGCACCGCGCCAATCGCATACGTTGCAACGTTATTTTGCACATTACCAGTAAAATAAATTGGCACAATTTTTCCGATGCTCACTAGCCCGTAAAGCATCGGGTCAATACCACTTTGCTCTAGCTGCGCTAAAAAAACCTCGCGCTCTTGGTCAAATACCTTTGAACCCCCAATCGTATCGTGTAAGGCCGCGCCGATTTCCTTAAAATCAAATAGCTCTTTTTGCAAGGATAACGCATAAAACGCTAAACAAAACTCAATGTATTTCATGCGCTTTTTCATCGTCCACTGTTCAGGTAGCATATTCCATTCAATCGCCTGTTGGAATAACTCCGGTAACGCTAGTTTCTCGGCTTTTTGTTTTAACGCCTGCATCTGTTGCTGTTGTTTTGCGAACTGTTGTTGCTCGGATTTTTGTTGAGCTTCTATGTAAGCCGGGCCAATGCGGTAATAATCTTCCTTAACGCTAATGCCGTCTGTGTGATAGCGAATTTCGCGCACAATCCAGCCCTGTTGTAGCCACTGCTGAATCGTGTCATTCGTTTCATGTAACGTTCGTTTTGCATTTGGTGTGAATTTATAGGATGTTAATTTTTTTGGAAGAGGTGAAGTAAATTCTGTATTCATCGTTAACTTTAAATAAGCGACTTTACGAAATGTACGCGCCGTCTTTTTGACAATAGTCGCAACAAATAGTTGCTCTTGTTGTTCTACCCTTTCAATCGTTTCATCTTTTTTCAAAAAATACGCTTGGATAAATGCCTCATGCATCTTGAAACCCTCCTCTACTTTGTGCCCAGGTTGATAGTAGCGTACCATACGTTTTGTTTGTTGTGGGGAAAGAAAACAAGTCACACAACCGTACCTACGATGGCTATAGAGTAAATCGATTGGCGGCACATGCGTAACAAGTATACCAACTGGTGGATTTTTTCGTACGTAACCATTTCTTACTGGTACATCTTTTTGAGGGACATTCCTTAAATATAGACAGATGCATTGGAAGACTGATTAAAGGTCTTGAGGATTTTTCCCCATTTAAATTATATATTATAACTGTGAGGATCAATACTCTCTTTATATCTTGCCCCCGCACCGATATGAGGAGGATCACTATGACAAAGAGTTCTTTATATGTCCTCCTCTCCTGTTAATTGCTTATACCCAATTAAAGGAAAGAATAAACACTGGTTAAGATACTTTTCAACCATGTCTACCTAATAAGCGAATGAATCCTCTGCTTTTTGATGGTTTTAGAAAGTTATTTTCTATCAATAGAAACTTCATAACATTCTGCAGCTTCTCCTTATATCATTGCATCGTTCAAACTATATTTTTAGGCAACAAAAAAGCGCCAAACCCTTGATATTTCAAGAAACTTGGCACTTTTTGAAACTATTTTGTTTCTAATGTATGGAGACGGCGGGAGTCGAACCGCCATCTCATAAAAATGTTGTAATAACAGTATATATAGGGATTTTTAGATATTTTTAAAATCTCTGACTAAGGTTTTGACCAAGGTTTTAAAAAACTTTACGGAGGCAAGATTTTTAGGTGAAAATATTTTCTTTTTCTTACTACCAACTTTTATGCAATCACTTACAATATAATGAGGGGTGATATTTATATATACTCATTATAACTCAATGGTTTTAAATGTTTACGAGAGAACATTTGAAACCATATTTTATTCGAGCTACATTTTAAAGGAGGCTGATGTAATAATGTAACAACAACAAAGAAAACTCAACATCAAAAAAAATCAAACATCACGTAAAGAAATAATAAATTCTAGTTTAGAAAAAGCTATCAAGGCTAATGGCGATGCACTTAAAAAATTGAGTAAAAACTAATATAAAGGAAAAGTTAATCATAATGAAAAGACTTTGTTGTTGTATTATGGATTGAAGCTTATACCGTTATTGAAGCTACTTATAATATGGTATAAGCTTAATAATATATGGGCAAAAAATTATACGCTAAAAAATTGAGATTTAATTTAATCTAAAATAAAAATAGGACTACAATTTGATAAATGTAGTCCATATAGTATCTATTCTTTATTAAAAAATCGTATCAAGAAATAGCACGGATATCAATTGCGTAGTCATACGTTTATTTCAAAATATATTGGTAACTCAAATTTCCACACCATTTGTTCATTCAATTGTAGCAGGTAAAGAGGTGTTTTAAAACATTATTTAACCTAGATAATGGATACGTTGTAAATAATTGCGCATGACTGTTATTAATATATTTTCTACAAAAAACACCTACTCAAAAGAAAATGGTAGGTGTTCAAAATTCTATTTCTATTAAAAATTAAATCCTAATAATTTATCATTTTCATCTAACTTTAACTTAGTTCTCGATTTTACTAATTGCACTGCTGTCTTATCATTTTTATTTAATTGATAGTCATTTAACGATATAATATATTGTTTCCCCTCTTTAAGACCGATTTCATGTCCTAACTTTATTAAATTTGTTACTTGTCTATTATCAATACCAGAGAAACAAGAAGAATCTTGAATTAACAATTCTAATAAGGTATTAAATTTTAAAATTAACAAATCAATTAGTATTTTCCTTACTTCTCCCACACCTTCACCAGTGTCTCCAGTTAGACTTAGGTCCACTGTTAGAGGTCTATTTCTTTTATGACGATTCTTTAATATAATTGAAAAATATGCATTAACATCCTCTGTGTATATATTAGGAATCAAATTATATATAAAATTTCTATATTCTTCGATTTTATCTTGGTTATCATTATATGTTTGTTTTAATTCTGTGTACTTGATAGCAAGTTTATCTTCTTCGTCTTTTCTTTCATTAATCAAACTTTCAAATTTAGAAAGTTCTCCTTGTTCATACTTTAAATTTTGCAAACTATCTGTAATATCTTTATACAAAGATATTGATTCCTTGTACACTTCATTTTCAGAGATAACATTAGCAATTTTATGCAATTCTATATCTAAAGTATAAATTTTACCTTCTAATTCTGTCATTCTTAATTCTATTTCCGATAATTTAGATTCAATTAACTTTTTTCTATCTAGAAATACATTTTCATGAAACTTTTCAACATCTGCCAGTCTTCTTAAAATTAAATCTGGCAATTCAAAAGCAGCTTTATCATAAAGCTTTTTAATTTCACTAGATGTAATATCCATATCCGTTAATTCATCTACCGCCCTACTTAATCGTTTCTTTTCTATTCTAAATTTTTGATAATCTGCTTGTAATAATTTTATTGCATAATTTTTATCGGCATATTCATCCATTAAATCTTGTTTTTCTTTACTAATTTGTAAATTTGAAATGTTCTCTTCTAATTCTTGCAATTTAATTTCTTTTTCATCAATTTCTTTATTTAGTAAAAATATTTTTTCTTCTATTTCTGAAATTTCCGTCCCATTAAAAAAGGTTACGAATTTTTTTTCAAGCTTTGTAATTTCCTTAATATCATTTTGTACTTTATAATAATCATTAGTCTTATCTGAAACTGTCGATAAATTTAGTAATTTCAAAAGCGCAATATAATCATCTTTACTCGCTTCACTTCTATTACCTATCAAACTATTTTTTTGCTTCAAAAATACTTGTTTACTATATAAAGACCTTTCAATTTGGAACTTTTCTTTATATTCATTTAATGTGTATTTTTCACCATCAACTTCTATATCGGAATTGCCCAAAATTCTTTTTATATTTTTCGTAGAGTTATTATGTTTCACTATAGCCTCTAAAAACCAACCATGAATATCTGATTTTACAATTTCAGAGCTTTCATTTGCTCCAAATACATAATCAACAAATTTTAAAAATAATGTTTTCCCTATACTATTTGAAGTTTCTTTATCATCATTTGGTTTACTAACGTTACCATAAATAACGGATAAACCAATTTCCTCAAATTCAACTTCCCTAACCACTTTTTTCGATGAATTTTTAATTGTTAATTTTAATATTTTCATTAACAATTTCCCCTTTTTCTGTGTAATTTATCATTCCTACCATAAACATAAAATTTAAAACTAGAACATACTTATGAAACGTAGGGGGATTTTTTAGATTGGCTTTTATAATATATTTCTTCTCGAAGTCTTTCCAAAGCTTATCTATAGTTATTGTTCTTTTTCCTAATGTATTAAGAATTAAAGAACTTATCCCTATATAACTTTCCGAAGTAGTCACATATTTATTAGGTAAAATCATTATTTATCCCACCTCTTCCTTTTCGAAGATTTCACACTTATCAAATATATAGACCATTAAAAGCTCAGTTGGATATTCGAAACTTTTATTAAATTCCGAGAATCCAATTAGGTTTCCTTTGATTTCATTATACAGTTCAACGCCTTCAAACTGTTGAGATAGGTCATCATATAATTCAATAATATATGCAATTATTCGTTCAAACTTAACCACATAATCCATATCCTGATATATTGAATTTATTATTGATTCTAGAACACCTAATTCTAATATAATTGATTCAATATGCTCTCCTATTTCATCAAGACCATTAAGTGAAATTTTTAATGGCGAAGAAATTCTTTTGTAGTCCATACCATTTGTATCTAACATTCCTCTATAATTTCTTTGTATTCCTTCATTAAGAATATCTATTAATTGATAGAATAATTTTGCGCTTAAGGCATTATAATCAATAATTGAAGTGATTCTCAACCTTGAGCTAATACTTCTCAAAGACGCTAAATCTAATTCTTCCAAAACATCTTTTATGTAATCTACATTCACTACTTGTACTTCAAAGGTAGTATTATAAGCTTGTTCTAAAGCATCTTTTTGGGTTTCAAAATATCTAATGCTATCATGTGGTAAATTTCTATCAAAAGTGTTTACAATGAATATAAATTCTTTTATATCCCCTCCCCATTTTCCGTCTCTATAAATTAACTCCAGTAATTTACTTAAGTCTTCTGAAAATTTACTTTGGATATCTTTTTTTAACGAGTCTCTTAGTTGTTGAGGAGAATATATTTGAAAAAATTTCTTTTCCTCTACTAACCATCCATCATTTTTATCATCTCCTCCTGATGTATTTGGCATTTCATAGGTCAAATTTTTATACTTGGAATATACTTTAAAAATTTCACCAACTTTAAATTGAAAGTTGTAATCTGTGCTAGCTTTTAATTCTAATGCAATCGCTTCTATATAATCATATGTATCCAAAAAAGCACCACTTTCTATCCATCTTTTATAAATAATAGTAATTCAATCAAACTATTTTTAAAAGCTTTTTCGTCTCAAATAGCTTATCGTTGAAACAATGCTGTACTTAAATCTGCTTTCCGTCGTATTTCCACCATATATAATCCTTCTCGACAAATGACTATAAAAAATATGGTTTTAATTAATCAATTAAAATTTTTTGTTCCTAGCCTAACCTCTTACAATATTTGCACTTAGCCAAATCTGCAAATACAAAATAAATGAGAAGCAATTCAATTAGAATCACCTCTCGTTTTATATCATTATTTAAACCATTTGCTGCTCGGCTTTTTTCTTCTTCATTGCTCTGATAAGTGTACTCTTACTAATACCTGTCATTTCTACAACTTGATTATATGAATGGCTCTCTAACATCGTTAAAGCGTGTTCAAGCTGCTTCTTAGTATAAGTAGGTTTTCTTCCTTCTCGATAATCTGGATTCTGTTTTGCAATTGCTTTGCCTTCTTGTGTACGCTCAACAATCATATCTCTTTCAAACTCTGCAAATGCAAAGAAAATATTGCGAATCAGTTTTGATGCTGGTGTATTGTCCAATAACCCCATGTTTAATATATGTACCTTGATACCTTTCGCAATGAGTTCTTTTACTAGCTCGCTTCCCTGTGTAGCTGAACGGGCGATACGGTCTAGCTTCGTCACCATTAAAGTGTCTCCCTCTTCTAATACATTCAATAGTTTGTTCAGTTCTGGTCTGTCCGTCTTTGTCCCAGTAAACTTCTCTTGGTAAATTACTGGTGCACCGTTCTTCTCTAATGTTTGAATCTGTACTTCTAACTCTTGATTTGCTGTTGACACCCTTGCATATCCATAAACCGTCATTTCAGTACCTCTTTCTAGCGTTCACTTATGACACCTAATTACGACACCACTTGATGTACTGATTTTATCACAACGGATTAAAGGTGTCGAAACTTTTAAGTTGAGACACCGTATTTATTTTATGAGAGCTATCGTTAGCACCTTAGTTCTTGCAAGAAATTATCTGCATATAATCATTCACTTTAATCAAAGAAACATTTTGACTTATAACTCGCTGGTCTTTCATCTGTTTATCCAGTGGTGCAATTATTACAGGTTTATAATGTGATTCATCATGGTTAAGTGAATGATTAGATTAATATGGAACTGATTAGGTCTTGTCGTGTCGTTGAGGTAACGGTCAATAATTCTTGTTTCAGAAACGCATAGAAAAAGGTAGAGCTGTTAACCCTACCTCTGAACCAACTCAATAAGAGTAGGTAATATCAAAGACATATCCATTTTTCATCGTCAAAACCATATCACCATAATTCCAAAACTCTGCTTCCGATGATTTAAACTTATCTTTCGGTGTGCCTATCATCGTAGTTACTTCACTTTTTGACATTCCTGTTTGTACACGACTCTTCAAGGTTTTTTCAGCTTGCACTCTAGCTTCATTCCAACTTATCCCATGTTCAGCTTCATATTCAGCTTCTCTTTCAGCTTTTCGTTTATCGTTTTCTTCTTGTTCTTTCTTTTCTAGTATCTCTAACTCCTCTTTTACTTCTTCGACAAGTAGTTTATTTTCCTCATTAAGAAAATCATCATAGATTTTATAGTCAATTTCCCTGTATAGTTCTACAGAGTTATCATCGTTCAATATGTCTGTTAAATATTTGTTTAAATTCTCTAATGCTATTTGCTCTAATTTTTCTAAGTATTCATTTCCCTTTTCTGAGACTTTGAGTCCGTCTTCCAGTGCGAAACCATCTCTACTCAAAGCACCAATCTTACTATGTAATGCACTGTTTGAAACATCAATTACTTCTATTGCATTGTCAATAAGGTTGTCTTCGCTATCAGTGAGACCTTCTAAGAAATCTACATACTCATTGTATAAATCCTCTTTTTCTTGAACAACTGCTTCTATTCTAGCTTTCTCCTCATGGTACTTATTAATCTTAGGAACAGCAAATGTGACTCCAAGAACAGTTAAACATAGTGTGGTTCCAATTATGATTTTCTTTTTCATACTCATGTTATATCCTCCTAATAATCTAGTGCTATAGTCCACATAATAATCTAGTGCTATAGTCCGCATAATAGATTTTACTATATCACGATGATTATCGATACTTAATTCCCACTTTATAGACTATAGTACGTGATTATAATATCCTACGCCGTTTTAATTGATTTAAAAGGGGATTTTTCTCTTGAGTGAAATCGAAAATATTACAATCGGTACGGTCTTAAAAAGGATACGTAAATCTCTGAAACTATCACAAGAAGAATTAGCTTATAGGACTTGTAGCAAGCACTCTATTAGCACAACACTCTGTTATGTCACGCTCAACTGCGCCACCACTTCATTCGAGGAAGGTGTATCGGCTCTAAGAACCAACCTGTAAGCGTTCTATGTGACCAATCATCCACTTGAACAAATCTCGATTGCTTACAATGCTGTTTTACGGAGCTTGTCTTTTGATTCACAAAACTCTACAAAAGGAAGTAGCAAGCGCTTGTAGTTTTGAATATTCACCTCTGTCGTATTCTTAAATCGTCTGTCTGCTATGAAGTCCTCGTAAGCAAATTTTAATAGCATAAAAAAACACCTCTCATCAAATGTTAGAAATGATGAGAAGTGGTAGTTGCTTTGTATTTTAATTGTGATTAACACTACTTCATAAAAAGAAGTGTTGAAACGTATTTTTCAAGGCTCTCTAATGGCGGAATTATCAACCTTCAAAAGCTGTGTAAACCCTTGCTATGAAAGGATTACATCATTCCCGGCATGCCGCCCATACCAGACATATCTGGCATTGCTGATGCTGGTTCTGGAATGTCTGCTACAACTGCTTCTGTCGTTAAGAATAGCGCCGCTACAGAAGCTGCGTTTTGTAATGCTGAACGTGTAACTTTTGCTGGGTCTACTACGTTCATAAAGGTTTTCCGTTCACAATTATCGGGCAATTCCCAATAAAACACTATATTTTCAATCGTAAAGTAGTTGTTGTGATTTTAGAATAAGGAATTTTCGAAATATTAAAATAAACTTAGATACTCACCTAGATAGGTTTAACAAAACTGTTCCTTACTTAATATTTTCTAATCTAAATAACACAGAGCTTTCATTTTACTTTGAACAGCTAATCACTTAAAATACCAATCGTAGGAATATTATGGATTTATAAATCTTCATAAAACTTTATTCTAAAAGGTTTTTACATTTTATGAAGTATCAAAAATCGTTAGCTGCTACATTCTCGCAGCTATTTAAGGAGATGTTTTTTTGGTTAGAATAGGAAACAAATTACGCCAAGCAGTAGGATTTAATCCCACAAGAAAAAGTCATGGTATGGAAGTACAGGAAATGTGTAAAAAGATTAAAAGTAATCAAATCACATTACCTCTCTATCAGCGTGATGTGAGTTGGACTTTAAAGAAGGCTGTAGACCTTCTTAATTATCAATTATTTGGTAAAGCCCCTGTTGCACCTATATCTATGAATGAAATTAGCATCATCGATACTGAAAAAATGGTGACGCAAATTTCGTTTGTTGATAGAAATGTTATTTCAAATGATAAAATTTTAAATAAACATCTTTCAGTGGTAGATGGGCAGCAACGTCTTACAACCAATTTCAAATGTTATATAAATCATCCAGATTTCATAAATATTGTGTTAGACGTTTCAAATGCTAAATTCAAAATAATTGAAGGGTCACCTTCCGATTCCCAAATCCCAGTTGGTGTGCTTTTAAATGAAGATTCTTCATCATTAGAAAAATTTCTAACTGAACGTAACCTACTTGCAAAACTATATCCTCTTCTAGTTAATGTTAGAAGTAAAATGCATACTTATAATTATACAATTAATGTTGCAGATGACTTAACAGAAGCTGAGCAAATTGAATGGTTCGAAAAATTAAATAACGCTGGAAGCAGAGTAACAAAAATTCAAATGACATTTTCGAAACTTAAGGTAAAAGATTTCGACATATACACTGAGTACACTCTACCATTTAAAGATGCATTTAAAGTATTTGGAGTGGAAGAACTTTTTAGTCCGTTCACAACCAATGTTTCATACCCTATTGCTGCTTTAAATCCAGCCTATGAAACTATCATCAAAGGACGTAAACATAATATTAATTACGCCCCCATACCTTCTGATACAAAAGAAGACATCCTTATCAAACTAGAAATAAGCAAATTACGTGAGATTATTTCTCTTACATTAAAGTCTCTCACATTAACCCTAGAATTTTTAGATGATGTTGAGTTATTAGAAAGCGCAGACAGAGTAGATTACATCTCCTACTTAATAGGCTTCTTTGCATATAGTGAATTTGATTCATTAACTGATATTCCACAAAACATAAAAAATGAATTGTTAGATTGGGTTAGAACAGTAAACTTCAACAATCAAACGAATTCTTCACGTAGAAGCTTATTTAATGATTTGATTAATAAAAGTCTCTCTCTCCATCAAACTATTTAATATCATAGAGAAAAGTACCTTGAAAGGTGCTTTTTTTCGTCTCGACTCGCTATTTTGTTCTAACTGTGTGAATAAACAAAAAACGAGAAGTGATTCAATCAGAATCATCTCTCGCCAAAGTAACCTATATTTAATTCATTTGCTGCTCAGCTTTTTCTTTTTCACAGCTCTGATAAGCGTACTTTTACCAATACCAGTCTTTTTCTACAACTTAAATATATGAATGGCTCACTAGCATTGTTAAAGCGTGTTTAAGCTGTTTCTTTGTGTAACTCGGCTTACGTCCTTCTCAATAGTCTGAATTCTGTCTAGCGATTGCTTTACCTTCCTGTGTACGTTAAACAATCCTATCTCTTTCAAACTCTGCAAATGCAAAGAAGCTGTTACGAATACACGTTGAAGCTGGTGTATCGTCATCTTATTACCTCAAAAATCAAAAGAAAGAGACGCTCTTAATACTGTTCTCGATTGCTTCTTTAGTAATACCCATATAACGTAGCGTAGTCTTTTGCGATGAATGGTTAAATATCTCCATCAACGTGGCTATATCCTTTGTAGCTTGGTAATAAGTATAGCCAAGAGTTTTACGCATCGTATGAGTACCGATTGAATGATTTCCAATCATATCACCAGCACTAGCAATAATGCGATAAGCTTGAGTAGTTGTGATATGTCCGTCACCTTTACGGCTTGGGAACAAGTAAACCGCATCTGTTGGAAGTGTTTCAATGTAATCCGCAATGTCAGCCATTAAATTGAAATTAGATTCACCTTTCACTTGTTCGACTTTGAGTGCAATTAAGTCACCACATCGTAAACCTGTTGAAACATCTAACTTAAATAATAGCTGGTCACGTAATCCATTTTGTGACATTCCTAATGCTTCAATTAATTCATTAATTTCTTGTTTACTTTTTATGAATTGTACATCAATTAACATGCCCTTTTTCTCATTCATATGTAAGCGCCAAATACAACCCACCTTCTAACACTGTCTGTACTATGTGATAATCACAGTACATTCTTCGTTAGGAGG
>NZ_LITM01000007.1:149401-157299 GCF_001275675.1 Lysinibacillus sp. FJAT-14745
ACGTTCCAAAGAAAACTAATTAAAGCATACAACAAAGCGCCCACGGAAAAACACGTGGGCGCTATTTGACGCTTACATTCATATTAGCCATGCTTTTACCGCCTTTTTCAATGTATGCTAATCATCAAAAGCATACATTGAAAGCAGCCACTCCTATTGTAAATAGTTAGTTTATACAAACAAAAAAACCCTGCAATATTCACAGAGATTTTTACAATTTGTATTTAGTTAATTTTCAGGAAACCAATTTCTTCAACATAGAAATAGCTAAATTTAGAACAACTAAGGGTTTGAGGTTCTAACATTTCTCCACTAAAGAGAATTACATATTTACAAAATCAGTCCAAATACCTTATTATTACATATATTATATTGTACTTTAAACAAACAAGAATATCTTAAAAATTTTTATTTAAATATTTAATATAACTCATTAATCTTTCTATATAATATACAGCTTCATCTATTCCTATTTCTGAGATATGCTCATTATTACCATGTCTAACATCTAGATAATTTCTATGAGTATGATTCCATATCTTAAGACCATCAGTAATTATCATTATGTCTAACTGTTTATTCGCTCTTAATTTCTTATCAGCTTTTGGAAAATCTGATTCCCCTGTTATAGATTTCACATATCCTTCCGTAGCAGATAACCCATCCCTTAAAATATTTTTAATAGCCTTGTCGCCAGGCTTTTTGTTTAAGTTAATTACTATCTCTTGTAAATTTGCTATTGTATCTTTGTATTTATTTGGAATTACTTTTAAAACTTCTTCAATTTTTTCTACGGAATTTTCTACGCCTTCTCGCATATTCCAATTAATCCCGTAGATGTCGAATTCTAACATATAACCTAAATTGACTTCTTCTAGAAATTCATTTATTCCTTCACTACTACTAATTTCTTTAATAACGATTTCTAATCCTTCCATAACATAATGAAAACCTCTGTCATTTAATTTTTTAAAGCAACGTATTATTTCGTCTTCTAGATATTGAATTGGCATTAATTCCACAGGTTTTATTTTAGCTAGTCCAGCAATTTTATGTTGTAAATATAGTGCCTTTGTAACTACTTCATCTTCTTCACATTTCATTAACTCTTGATGAATATAACCTGATAGTTTGCTAAAAAAATCCATTGATAACTTGTTCATCAAATAATATTCATGTGAATATGTTTTATAGTTTTCATGTTGCTCTAAAAAATTGTTCATCTTTCCACACTCCTCTAAATATTCCTATTTCACACTAGCCTTGATAGGAGACAAATAACAATATACTCCCTCGATATCTATTGCTAAATCAAACTCTCGAATAAATCATCTACATAGCCATCATCAATATCTAAATTATTATATCTACGAAGACATATATAATCATCATCAGATACATTTTCAAGTGCTTGTGAAATTTCATCGCATTTTTCATGGATTTCTCCCACTTCCTTTACTACACTTATATCAAATATCCTACCTAGCTCTCCAACTACTTCTGTCGAATAGTACGAGCCTTGGTCGTCTAAATTAAAAATTATATCACTAACTAAATTTCCCAACATCTTTTGCTTATCAATCTTATTAAAGATTTCTTTTAATTCGTCTTGATAAAAATGATACAATTTAATGAGATTGATAACTCTATCATAACTTCCTGTGTTATCAATCAACATTGTTAGTGTTCCCACAATATCTACCTCTAAAGTAAGAATATCTTTATATTTAATTAATAGGTCAACAAATTCTTCTGAATAATCAATACTATAATTATCGTAAGCCTTTATCAATACTTCTTTAGCTATTCCTGTCCTAAAATCTACAAATTTATCTAATTTACTAATAGCTTGAATTTTTCCATCTACATTTTGACAGTCTTCGAATTCATCTAATCTTTTAATTATTATATCTATATATTCTCTTTTTAAATCTTCAGGAATTAGAAGTTTTCCTTGAACATTTGAAAATGAGAATACATCAAACATCGGATGGAAATATTTCGTAGTATTCCATAAAGCAGTAATATCTATATTGTTAGTATTATATTGAACTAAAAAATCAACAATTGATGGATTTAAAAAAACAATTATTTCTTTACCCGAAAATAGACTTTTGTGTACTTGAACAAAGGACTTTTCCAACTCTTTTATTCCCTGTTTAAAGGCTATACTTTCAAATCGTCTACCAAGATATAGATTTAACGCATTAAAATTATTCTCCAGATTTGTTAAAAGCACCTCGTTGTCTCCCATAATCATCAATAACTTTAAAATCCATCTAGAATAATCATTTATTTGACTTTCAAATATATGTCTCCAAGTGCTGTAGGGATAATCTAATTCATTTATAAAAGAATTAATGTACTTCTTATTAGAAATGTTAGAACAGGTCAATTCGTTAGTCATTCTACTAATTAAACGTGGACTATAATTAGGGTGTGTTATTATCTTTTTATATGCTCTTTCTTTTACTAAAATTTGAATAAACTCCTCAGGTAAATCTGAAAAAAATAAGTGATTATAAAGAATTTTAGCTTTAACATTTATTGTATAATTCTCTATGTTTAAGATAACTTTATTAATATCTATTCTCTTATCATCTAATAATTCATAATTAATTCGTGCTTGATTTAATATATACTCTCGTGTGGTCATTATAAAAATTGTATTATCAGATTTCATTACTTTTGTAATAAAATTAACGATTCTTCTATCCTCATTTTTTGTTAATTTATCATTAAGGAAATTCCTCCCTAAAAAATCATCATAATAAAATACTTGTTTCATCTCAGGTTTAAATAATTGCTCTCCTTCATTAATATCATCTGATACCTCAATAAATTCATAGCCTTGCCCTGAATATTCCAGATATAACATATCTGCAAGTGTTGTTTTACCTACCCCAGGTCCTCCTGACAATACTATAACTCTATTCTTTTCTAAATGTTTTAATGCTAAATCAAAGCTTTCATTCGGAACATACAAACTAATCTTTTCCTTTATTTGCTCTTCAGTAAATTTTGAACGATTAAAAACATCACTATGTAGAATAGTACTTAACACATTTGTACTAGATAGCCATAATTTATAATGTTTACGCTCAATGCTATGATGATTCTTTAAGATTGTTTGTAATTCATCTTTTCCATATATATATCCAGTGCTTTTAATAAATCCTTCAAATAAGTTTTTTATGGAAATTTTTTCATTTGGATTTAAAGGTGCCGAAGTCATTAAGATATATCTATCTGGTTTTAATTTTTTTACTTTTGCTACTTCTTTTTTCAATGTACTAAACAAACTACTATAATCTTTATATCTTTTACATTGGACTATTAAAACATCATCATCTGATGGAGCATATCTTAAATCAATTCCTCCATCTTTTCCTGTCTTAAAGTTTTCTAATCTGATACCTAATTCAATTTCTAATATATCCTTACAAAATAACTCAAACTCATCTGAAGAAAGAACTAAAAAATCATATTCACTCATTCTTTATCCACCTTTTAAAATCATATATCATGTATTATTTTAACATTTCCATAAAGTACAAAAGAACTTTATTACCCATCCCATAAAGGCTAAAAGTTGATACTATCTAAAGACGATGGAATTAGACCCGACGTTTGGAAATAAAAAACGAATGAAATTTTATCAATTTCATTCACTCTTTTTATTACCCTTTACCTTAAAAGATTCCTTAAATATTTTTGCCGCTCCTCGCTATAATTAATTCTTAAAACCTTGTCTCAACAACATTTTTTACATCAACATCATTGTGACTAAATTTATAGTTGTTATTTAATAGTTGCCTTAACTCGATTATCTAATAAAGAATACAGTTCTTCTTCTGTTTCCCAAACAAGATGACTATATTGTCTAGTATCAAAGTGTAAATCATCTAAGTGGTCTTTTCTGCAACACCAAATAACAGGTAATCCAAGTCCCATCGCATAACCCGCTTCAAAGTATACACCGCCACGATGCCCCGTAAAATCAGCAACAACAAAGTTACTTTTCTTTATATTCGCTATAATCTCATCATCTATTTTATTATTGTGTTGCACTTTATCTATTCTAATTGGTTCATACCCATTATCTTTAATGGCTTGTTCAATAGCATTAGTATATGCAGTTTCAACTTCTTCGTTAAACCACATTGCTACAAAAACTTGTTTACTGTCTACTTCCGAACTGTTGAGTTCATTTAAACGTTCCCAACCTTTTATAGTAATTTTAAAATTGTCAGGATACCCTTTGGAACCATAAATCATACCATTTTCAACCATATATGTAATCATACCTACTAGTTCATACTCATCTTCTGTTTCAACAAAAAATAAACTACTATCTTTTTCTTCAATGTAAACTGTATCCCCAGGATGTGCAATCAAATTAGAAAAATTCAATAATGTTCTATCAAATTTTTCAAAAATATTTTTAGGAAATGTTTTTAATAATTCATCTAAAACAACGATAGGTGTATTCCTATAATCTGTTGCTTCTTTCGGTTTATCTTTATATATCGCAATGGGCTCATAACCTTTTAAACTTCTTTCACGCAATATAGCTTTTAATTTACATCTTTTTTTGTTATTATCACCCAATTCATCATGAACAAATTCGGTTATAACATATCTACCACAAAGTTCACATTCAACAACGTCTACCCTACTTAAAGCATCCGTACTATGAACATTTGCTTTAGAATTACAAACTGGACAATTACTCATTAAAAATCCTCCTTTATATTTATATTTAATTCCATATATAGAACATTTATAAGGGTATTTTTCAAGACTTGAAATCAGAGTTGAGGCTAAGGATTTGGAGCTGAAAGTATTGTCTAAGTCTCTAAAACAAGAAATATTGTACTAGGAACAAGACATTTGCATTCGTTCATGAATCCGTCATTAGAGGTATCCATATATGTATGCCCTTGTTAAATACCTCGTCTCGAACAATACACCTCCCCCATAGTTTTTAACAACACTCTGAAACTTCTTTAATGAGAGAGGTATTTATGCAATTGCCGTAACTATTCAGACCTTCCGCACTATCCTTGAGGAGAACCTTCTTTTTCTTTCTCTTTTTGCCTTTTCGCTTCCTGTTCTTCTGAAACCTTTAGTTCAATCAATTCATTAAATAAATCATCGTAATCTGTTTCATTGAATATTTCTCTAAATCCTCCAATAATAACGGTTTCTTCATCACGATTTATAATATGTTTAAATAAGTCTTTTATTAATTTTCTCGCTTCGCCGAAACCATCTTCATCACTAGTTCCATGTAAAATTTGATATATTGTTTGAGTTTTTTTATCATTTTCTATATCTCCAATACCAATAGCATTCTCAAAATTAGATAATGACGTAAAGATTCTTGTTTCACTATTACTTTTTAGCTTAAATATGTTAATACAATTTGTTTTTTGAGCTTTTAACGTGGTAGATGCGTACCTTAAATGATTATCAGCATCATGCAAAACATCATATTTTGTTTTAAACTGATTAAGAATTTTCATTAATGTTCCAATTGTAGATTTACCTCTTGCACGAATTATGTGCACATTTTCATTCTCTACCTTTGCAAGGTGTTTAAAAGCAATATACTCAGTATCTCCCTCAACAATAACAATTTTATCCGCAAAGAAAAATTCATTAACATACGAATCCACGTAGTTTAAAATCTTCATATTCTTAATATCATCACTCTCAAATTGTTCACTATGAGATACAAATAGTTCAATGGCTTCTTGTTCACCAACTCGGAAAACTTGTATAGATGTATGATTCTCAGATAAATTTATTAATATAGGAGAATGTGTTGAAATCATGAGGGGCATCTTTTCTCCTATACTATAAAGAGAACTACTAAGGGCTCGAACGGCTTCTGGATGTAAGAAAGCTTCTGGTTCATCAATTAATAATAGCTTCTCATCACTTTCTCCCATGAGTTTTTTTTCTATCATATTTTGAATGAGATATATTAAGCTCATTCGTTGCAAACCAGTACCTTGATTAGCTAATGGCATTTCTGATTGCTTTTGATTATTAATGCAAACACTTGAATTTGTTGATTTTAAAATATCACTTGATGAAAACCCTGCACTTTCGCCACCAATAACTTTTAATGATAAATACTCGTTTGAAAATAAATTTTTTATATTGTCAGAAACATCACTGCTTATTTGTTCAAGGATTCCATCGGTATTTGATTTAAGTTTCTTTAAGAATTTAGGGTAAGATTCTCTGATTTTTGAATACTCATTTGCTAATTCTAACAAGTCTCTCTCTTCTTCAGTAGCATTTTCAATATCAAACCCTTCAATATTTCTCAAATCATTTTTTATTATTTCTGAATAAATTTCTTGAATTAAACCATTAATATCATCCGGCAGCATTGATGGGGTAATGTAAAAAGGCTTATTATTTAGGATTTCTTCTAGCTTATCTTTCAAAGCATGCGACCCTTTAATTTCAATACCACTTTCATCGTAAAAACTCGGTGCAGCTTCTTCTTTATATTTCTTCACAATTGTAAATTCTTCATCTGACTCAAAGGTAGCTATTAAAATTATTTCCTTATGCCTTTCAGAGAAACAATCGTTAGGAATAGTTTTTGGTTTAGTTTCCTTTTGAAAAAAACAGTTGATAGCTTCTAATATAGTTGATTTACCTGTATTATTTCTTCCTGTTAAAATTGCAATAGAGTCTTTCGAAAAATCCATGGTAAAGGTATCTTTAAAAACTTTATAATTTTTAACACTAAATTTTATTAATCTCACAAAATCAACCCCTTTTAGTATTATTTTACCATATATCCCAATTCACATATACTGAATCTTAATTATTAAAGTTGTAATTCAGTAGTTATTTCATTTTTTAGATAATATAATACTAGACAAATTAACTTCAAAAGATTAAATAAGATATAATTAATGAAATTCCAACTACATAAATACAACCACTCGTTTTTTAACCTTCATTAACAATTTTGTAAACAGTAGCTCTACTAATCCCATATTCCTTTGCAATATCTGTAGCACTTTCCCCCGCTTTGAAAAATGCTCTTACATGTTTTTTTACCTTATCATCAATAGCTGGTCTTCCTCCTACTCTCCCACGCTTACGAGCAGCTTCTAACCCAGCTATTGTTCTTTGCTGGATAATATCACGCTCAAACTCCGCAAAAACAGCAAGCATTCCAAACATAGCTTTACCAGTAGGTGTTGAAGTATCGAATGAATCATGCACAGAAACAAAATCTACTTCTTTTTCTTTTAAATGGTCTGTAAGCTCATACAGCTCCTTTGTACTCCGCGCTAGGCGATCTAACTTATACACCACAAACAAATCACCTTTTGTAGCTGCCTTCATTGCATTTACTAATTCAGTCCGTTCATTCTTACGACTTGAAATTTTCTCTACATATAGCACAAGCTCTAATTTCTTTTGCTCTGCATAATTTTGAATAGCTCGTTCCTGCATATCTAAATTCTGTTCTTCGGTACTTACACGGCAATATCCAATAATTCTGCTCAATATCTACACCACTTTCTATTTTCTCATACGTTTTAAATACTCTAGATAATAGACGAGTTTATAGACGAAAACAATAAAAAAAGAGAGCATAAACGTTAATTTACGCTCAGTCTTCAATTTGTCTACTAAACGAAGGTTTTATAGACGTTTTTTAATTTAGTTTATTTCTTCCTAATACTTGAAATGTTTTTCCACAATTATTTACTTAGAAGGAAATGTTCTCAAACAAAAAAAACAATTGGGCTAAAGCGTTGATTTAAAAATATAGCCCTACTCCCTCTATAAATGTTGATATATCAACGGTTTGACCCGCTTTTAAGATTGATAAAAAATTTTTTATCGCAATTTTT
>NZ_LITM01000007.1:159021-188283 GCF_001275675.1 Lysinibacillus sp. FJAT-14745
GTTGACACTCATGCATCATACAAGAGGGCTTTTTATTTTTCAAGCCCCTGAAAATCTTTCTAACAGGAATGCTCCTATATAAAATATCCCCTTTTCATCATCTAGCTACTTGTTAATGGGAGATACTTCTTTATTAAGAATAAAAGTTCGGTGTCCGAGTAAGATTTTATATTTAACTGCATCCGGTTATTAATTAATGTAATTAATTGTTGGATTGCAGGTATTAGAAATATGAAACTATTTCTATGTTTTTCACAAATAATTAGTTCTTGATTTTCGTGATATTGCAATTCTGGTAATCCTCTTTCGCGTATTCTTATAAACAACGCCATGCCTATAGTTTCACGGTGTTTATATAACAAGTCATTTTTTGTTTGGTCTCTTCTAACTTGTATTCTTTTTTTGTGATGATTACCATCAAATTCAATTCCTATAAATAAGGAACATTCAAATAAATCTATTTCAATACGATGCCCTTTTTCCCATGTTATATCTAAATATTTCTTATCAAAATCTCCGATTATTTCATTTAGTATTAATTTTAACAATCGTTCCGCCCTCGAAAACTTATGAGAAGAGTTATGGATTGGACACCCTTGATTTTGTGAAGTTTTGTGTCGTACTTCTTTTAAATAATACATTCCACACAGGTTACACCAAAATGGATATTTATCTGAAGTGCTTGGTAATATCAATTCAGAATCAAATGCAGGATGTAACTTTTCAGCATAATCTGGATATTTAACTTTAAGATTATTATATGGTGTTGCTTGTTTGCCATTGCACATTGGACATGCAATATGACCATATGTGAAATCTGCACACTTCTGTTTTTTCACTTCGTATATGCCCCAATGATGTTCTTCACATTTTACATAAATGTAATCATTAGAAGTTGCAGCTTTAATAGAAGGGAGATACCCCATTGCACTATTTCTTTCCTTGTGCCAGTATTTTTCAATATGTTCGTTCTTAGCTTTCGTTTGCACGCTTGCTTCTATATTTGTGCCTTTGCAAAATTGACAAACAACACCTCCTCTTACCATAGTTTGATAAACTTTCTCCGGTGATTTTACTGTCAATGGACAATTAGGATTATTAAAATCACACTTCCAGAATGCGCTGTATTTATCTTTTACCGTAATCTCATTAAAGCATTTCCCAATTACTTTTTTGTTTTTTTCGGTTGCCCATAATGATAACATTTTCTTTTTTGCTCCCAATTCATTGCTCATTTTAAGTCACTCCTTACTTTTCTATAAGGTCATTCTGTTAAAAAGATATAGATTTTATACAAAAAGTATTTATTATTCTCATTTCTTTATAAAAAAATACATTTTCCGTAAATTATTTTTTACATTTTTTAAAATCAACAGTGTCTAGACCGAGTCAATATAGGTTTTTTAATAAATGAAAAGGAGCACTACTGAACCTATAGGTCCAACAATGCTCCTTTATTTCTATTTATTATTAAAGTAAAATCTTGAGATGGAGTCGATTTTAGGATATTGTCAGCCAATAGTATTATAAAACACATCGGTACTATCCTCCCTGATATAATCTTTAGCAGTTTGAAATGCTTTCTGTATCATAGAATCAAACCAAGATTATTTAATAATCGCTCTAATAATAAATAAAGGTTTCATTTTTTAGGCAATGGAAACTGCTGCATGAAATGCAACAAAGCAGCAGAAGTCAAATCAATCGACGTTACATAGCCCCAATCCTTAACGTATTGAGTCCAATCATCGAGAACTTTCGAGCGAAGCTTGAAACTCGTCGCTCTAGCATCTTGACCAAACACTTGTTGTAACAACGGCTCAAAAGATTTATGCTCATCCTCTTGCAATTGTTTATAATCTACCAACATGAGTTTTAATAAATCCCAATCTACATCATTCGGTATTGTATGTGAGTCATTAATTGATTCTGGTGTTGTAGTTGTCAATTCATCTTCCAACTTTGATTCTATTGTTTTTTGTTTTATACTTCCGATTATTAGATTGCTGTGGGAAATTTTTTCTTCTGGAACAAACTGCTTTATTTTTACATCGTACAAATAACCCTGTTCTTTTAAAATGCTTTGCACGAACTGATGAGAAACATTATACTCACCATTTTTAAAATCCTTTGTAGTTTTGCCTTCAGCTTTCAACTCAAGCATTCTAGCATTAGCAACCTCGATTTGTGACTGTAAATCCAATGCTCGATACTCTTTAATATTCAAATATTAACCCTCCCTTTTTTATTCATATTCTCCCATCGAATTTCTTCTTTAGTTGTTAATAGGAAAATTATAGAGATTTTATCAACCACTTTTTTAAAAAAAATTTACAATAAGAAAAGCAATAATGAGAAGGGGGCTTTTTACAACTCAAATAAATAGCTAAACAATTTAGTTATTTGAGTTTCTTTCAAAATAACTTTTTCATATTGTTTTCCTTCTAAATTCAATTCACCTAACTCTTCTCCATATAATTCACTTTGTTCAATTGGTGATGCAAAGAGATAGCATTCGAAGATTACTTTTCCCTTATCTCTTTGCCGAAGGTTAATTAAAGCAAAAATTGGACCCTGCATATCGTTGAGTGCAAATACACTTACCTCTAACATAGGTATCATGAAGAAATACACTTCACATCTCTCTTTTACATTAGAAGTATTCGTTACGGTATAAACTACTGAATTATTATTTTCAAGCTTTTGTTTACTAACTTTTATCTTTTGGGAATCTGGTAAAATTTCTTTTTCCCATTCATTTAATATTTCATAAACCGTTTCAAATGTATCTCCATGAAAACAAAACCAATACTGATACGACAACGGCTTACCTAATTTAATAATGTTATTTATATTTGAAATCATCGTCTCAACATAGCCCGAATCATATTCATCATCTTTATATTCATCTAAATTCGTTAATATTTCTTTAATATAAATAAATACTTGGTTAATGGAATCTAGTATTTTAACTACAGATATTACATCTGCACGTCTATTGTTAACCAAATATATCTTTCCTTGATAGAAATTATTAAGCACTATAAAAGTATAACGACTAGTATCGAAAAGATGTTGAACACGTTTCAGTGATTCTGTATAATCAATTTTTCGACTGTCTTGATACAAAACAGGATGTGAAATACTTCCATCTAATTTTACATTTTTTAATACATCAGCATCAGATAAGTCTTTTAAAGTGAGTAACGTATTATAATTAGTCAATATATGTTTGTTAAACGCTTCTATAGCGTCGTATAAACAATTTACAGTTACTTGCAGATATTTTTCATTTATCAGTTCTAAGTCCTCCGTTTCAATTATTTTTTTATAATAAGAAAGACTTTCTTCAGTCATTTCTATTCCAATCTCAAAGTAATTCACCTAAATCATCCTCTTTCTCTATATTTTTCTAATAGCAAGCGCACATCTCTTTTTATCGTAATAATCAGATATTTAACCCCGTAAAATATTGCTTACACTTGCCCACAACCTCCCTTGATTAACCTTTAATTTATTATCTTTTTTTACTTTTTTCATCTCTCCTTTCTTAAAAAATACGACAAAAAAAGCATCCGTTACATATAGGAAACACAGTTTTTTTTAAAACTGTAAATCTATAAGCACGAATGCTAATTGAAGTAGTTATTCATAGATTTGGTAGCACATTATAATTTGTGCATATTTATATTATAACACAAATTTTCATAAAAATATTTTATAGATAGAATCAAAGGATACAAAATACTTAGATTATTAACAAAAGCAAGGACATCACGCTGTCACGACATTTTTTTCATTATTCCTATAAAAAAAATTGCATAATTTCTTGCATAAGCCCTTCTGCAATTTTATATTGTTCGGAGGGAATATAAGAATTCATTTTTCCGTCAACTCTAGCCAATATACTAGCTCTATGGCGCCATCAAGGATACTATCCAGGAATATATGCCAAGTAGTACTTTATTGTGTTGGGACATAATAAGACACTAGAGGTTATCAATAAGTGGAACCGCTATCATCTGTTTTAAATATCTCCTTATGTCTCGTGCGTTACTTAGTAGGTTTACTTGACTCTTTAACAAGTCAGGAATAGATTTCCCATTAATTTCGCATTTTTCTATGATATCTCTATCTGCCTGCGTAAACTTTAATAACTCTTCTTCATATATATTATCTATTAACTTCTCTTTTGTTTCATTAGAAAAATGTGAAAATGCAATGAATGCATCGAAGCGAGAATAAATAGCCTCACCCAAATTTTTACGAATATCATCTTCCGACAAATAATTAGAAGTACATAGTATAATTGCATTTTTCAAGTTCACTTCATAATACTTATCAGAATAGATTCCTTCATCAAACAATTGATAAAAAGCACTAAAAAAAGTTCTATTACACTTATCAAATTCGTCTAATAGAATTATATTAGATTCTCTATCTATTAAATCTTTTGCAAACGAGTTACTTCTATCCCCAAAGATATAACTATAAAAGCTTTCGTTATGGTACATTGAAAACTGTTTCCTTAATAGTTTTTTACCTTCATTTACTATTTGATTAATTAAATAGGCTGTTTCTGTTTTTCCTACTCCTGGAGGACCATATAACATTATTATTTTCGGTTTAATATCATTAGGTACGGATAAGTCATATAAAGAGCGTAGAATATCTTTCTTAACATGCTCCTGACCAAATATCTTAAGACTAAACTCTTCTTTTAACTGTTTTAATGAATACTTATCAACCCTTGAGTAATTGTAGCTATCAATTTCAACTTCAAATTCTTTACTATATATTTGAAGTTGATTATAAACACGTGTTGGTGGATTATGAAGGTAAATCTGGTCATATTTTAAAATCGGTTGATATAAAAAAATCCCTACTATAAACATTTCAATAAAAGAACTAGTCACTCCTCCATATTCTTCTGTAGATACAATTAAAGAATCATATGTATTTATCAAATCATCTTCTATAGGATTTGTTCTTCTTGCATCACTCCATCTAACTAATTCAGATAAGTTAATTGTTTTTTCGGTAGGTATAACTGAATTAAAATAACTTTGTGGTCCATAGAATATATTAAATTTCATTATTTCCTACACCACCTAAAATCACATCGTATAATTTGATACGATTATTATTCGGAATATTTGCTCCTTGAACATCCATTAATCTATCTATATCTATTGTTTCTTGTGGTGCTGTTGAATTACTCCCTGATAGCTCATTTTGTATAAGTAATTCATTTTCTGTGCAATCTCCTACTTCAACTGCTATATACATAAGATTCATTTTAGGTAAATCTGTTAACATATATGCATTTTTAAATACATTAATATTAAAACGAAGTATAGCTTTATCTTCCCCTTTAAAAGCTAATAATTCATAGTATCCTTTAGCTGCTGATAAGATTTCATCTACGTTTTGAAGATTAAAATCTTGAATACCTTCTATTGCACCTGAGTCCTCTTTTAGAATCTTCATATAAGGGGCGTACATTTTTAAATACGCAAATGAATCCTTCAAAGCATATACTTTATAACCTTTGAGCTCTACAACCTTCTTTTCATCCAAAAGTTTCCCTTTTAATGTCAAAAAGTCAGTTAAAATAGTATTTGTAACAGTCTTAGTTGCTAAGGAATCTTTTTCATGCGAAACACTGGTACTTACTTTTGTACTAAAAGCAGCTTTAACAATAGTTAAAAAACCAGTTCCTGCCCCTACATCAACGCTACCTTCAGCATTACCTTTTAGACTTACAGAACCGGTTTGTTCATTGATTTCAGTTATTTGTCCCCCATGCTCCATAAGTAAAATATCTGTTGCAGACCCTTCATCAAAATAAATAATTTTCTTCATAAAAGCATCCCTCGCTATTCCAATATTCTCCTATTAATTATATACTTATCAATAAAAATATTGGTGGAAAAATGAAATAACTTTTGACTCTTCAGAATACAAGTACTCTAAAATTCTACCACCCTATTTTTCTCTAAAACACTCATACTCTGTTTTAATTAAAGACCTGTATAATATATTTCGAACTAATAATATTCCAGAAAAGAGGTTAAAGTATGTCCTTTACTGCAAAAGTATATCGTGTATTAATTGCTTCTCCTTCTGATGTTTCTGAAGAAAGAGAACTCATACCTAAAGTACTACATAAATGGAATACTAATAACTCCGCTCATTACAAAATCGTCTTTCTTCCCGTAAAGTGGGAAACACACACTATTCCAGAGATGGGGGAACGTCCTCAAGCTCTTATCAATTCACAAATAGTTAATTCATCTGATATTTTAATCGGAACATTTTGGACTAAATTAGGAACACATACTGGTGTTGCAGAGTCTGGAACAGTCGAAGAAATTCAAGAATTTATGAATAGTTCTAAAAAAGTGATGCTTTATTTTTCTATAAAGCCAGTTATGCCGGACTCTATAGAGCCTGAACAGTATAAAAAATTAAAAGAGTTCCGTATACATTGTCAATCAAAAGGTTTGTATGATACATATGATTCATCCGAACTCCTAGAAGAAAAACTGTTAAATCATTTAACTCTATTTGCACAATCTAACTCTAATGAACCTATTTCGAACGACTTAATAACAACGAATCAACTTTCAGTTGCGTTTTATCACCCTAAAATTCAGAAAGCAAAGAATGTATTCGATTTATTAAAATGGAATCACCTCACTACATCCGAATTTATTAATAGTCAAAAGGAAGTTCTAAGTCAATTAACTCATGAACTTAGTACGACAAAACTACCTATCAGTGCAGGTAGAAACTCCGATAAAGCAAATTTTCTGAATACACCTGTTTCTATTTCGTCCGAAGAACAACAGGAGTATAGTGCCCTTTGTGAAAAATATCTTGGGATTAAATTAGATGCAAATTTTTTTAGTTTTGGAAATCTCAAAAAATCTTCATTACAAATTCCTACTTATTTAGGAGGTTCCCCTTCTTATGAAGGCACAGCAGAAGAAAGGGAAAAGTATAATTTATACACCCAATTCGAAAAGAAGCTTGATGAATTAAAGGGTTACTTAGAAACTTTCGCTTACCTTGAAAACTTTAATATTGCTCCGTTGATTTTAGTTAACTCGGGTCAGCAGTTTAATGAATCGATAACAGTTAAATTAAGCTTCCCTAAGGAAGTCCATATTTTAAACTATCAAAAATTCGAAAAACCTAATTATGCGACAATTAAAACTTTCACTAATGATTTTTTAAGTGCCATACTCCAACCAAAAGAAGATAGCAATATTTTGGAATATTATTCAAAAACTCAATACTCGCCTAGTGTATCTTCAGCCTTTGCAAACTTCTCTTTACATCGCTCTTATAAAGAAGAATGGGATGAAAGAAAGAGAAATTTTGAAGATAAAGCAGAAGAAATTTTATTTTTTGACCTCTATGAAAACGGTGAGAAACAGATTTTGAAATTCCAATTTGACGAATTAAACCCTTCAACTAGTATGTGGTTTCCTTGCTATATTCTTTTTAAATCTTCAAATTCACTAAATATTGATTATGAGATAACTTCAAAAAATTTACCGCAAAAACTTACTGGAACATTAGAATACAAACTATAAAAAGTATAGCCATTCCTAAAAGGAATGGCTATTCTCTATAGAAGCTATGTAATTGAATGAACTGAGCTATGTGTAAGATTTCTACTTATTTAGTTCGAATTATCCTGTTCATCCAGTTATTATTTAGGTTTTTAAAGTATGTTGTTTTCTATTAATATGGCAACAATCCAAATAAAAATGTTCACAAGATGACAATTAAGTATAAGAATTGTATTTTAACAACATCAACATCTTAACATTTGTTACTTATTTTTGTACTTCTCTACAAATTCCAACATCATCTGCGTCATAACATCTTGCATCTTCCATTGATGAAATTTCGTTTTATACAATTCCTCGAATTCTTCGTATATATTATCTTGAACCTTAATACTTTTAGCCACATACTTTGCATTCATAGAACCTATCCTCTTATCAAGTTTTACATCTTGATTTACCTCAAAACGTTGCATTTCTATCAGCATTTGCAATTCCGCAAAATGTTCATGTAAATAGGCCATTAATTGTTTATCTTCATTTATACTATTTAATGTAGCAATTACATACTGTTTAGCGGCTCTATCAAATTTATAGCCAGCTGCTCGTATACCATTAGTTAATGTACTAGTAGACATACCTAATTCAGCTGCTATTTTTTTCAACTCCTGCTTTTGCAATTCTTCATTTAACCAATTCACTTGGTCTTCTACTGATAACTTTCGATATTCAAATCCTTTCACATTCTCACCTCCATTTACATTTGATTGTGTATCATATACAACCCTTCTACAAAATATTACTTTTGCAAAACAAAAGTATGTTTAACCCCTATTAAAGTAAGCTAAATAATACTTTTTCTTACTCTGCTTTTCCTTCACGTTTTAACTCTTCAAACTCCTTAGCCATTAATAAAACACCCGAAAAGTTATAACTCCCCCCATATCCCCATACAATAGGTTGTTATTTCGCAACGAGAACGCAAGTTACGAGACAGCTGGTTACAGATTCATTCCCGTTCTCGGAACAATGCAAATGAAAGGAGGTGGTTCAAATAACAACTATCAAAGCAATTACCAAACAGGAAATTAATTTACTTCATGCATTTAAATCTTGTGGAGTAATGCTTCACGAATACATCCTTAGCTACATCTCCAATCATCGACTCTCGATATTTATAAGAGATGGGCTAATCAAAAAAGCCTCTACTTTTCTACATGGCAATAGCAACTTCTTTATTTATTTTCTGTCTGCTAAAGGTAAAAGGTTAGCGTTGAAGGTTGGTATATCTGGACAGTGGTATCGGTCTGCATCCGTATCGCATGATATTGAGGTATTGAAGAAGTACATGTCATTGCCATTGGAAGCAAGGCTAACATGGCAAACAGAAAAGGAACTGCAAATTGTTCTCTACCAAACATTACAAAGTTATGAACAACTAAAGGATTACGAAAAAGTAGAAGAGATAACTGGTCTAATAGAAGATAAAAAGATTAGCGCTACAGACGGAGCTTATGAATCTAATGGAAAGCTACAACTGTTTGAAGTAATTACTCGTAACTATACATTTGAAGACATCCTAGCAAAATTACTTTTTACCGATGCTTTAAATTGCCAAATTGAAATGAGATATACAAGATGAAGGGAGGAGTCATTATGACATCAACAACATACAAACAAAAGATTGCGGAAGAACACTTAGACGTCATTAAAATCATTTATCTTCTCGGAAAAGGGATTATGTGGCGAACGCAGTTAAAACAGTATCTGCAATACTTCTTGCAAATGACGGATAAGAAAATTGCTTCTGCAATAGCTGCACTAAAGGATGCTGACATTATCCATATACACCGTTACTGCAATCGACAAGTTTTACGGCTTAAAAAGTTTGGTATTTACTTCTTAACCAAGCAAACAAGAAAGAATACCGCAAGTATCACTTTTACAACGGCTAAAGTATTAAAGAGTGCATTTATTAATGCCATTTTGCTCTACGAATTACACCAACGTGAACTCGATATGAAAATAGATGAGTATATCAAAATGATTAAAAGTAACACAACATTACTGGCGAAGGATAAAAGCAACCATCATATATTGACTCCATTGTTGCAAAACCCTTTCTACAAGAATGGATGGGAAAAAATCCGTTCAGAGGTAGAACTATTAGAAGAAATTAGACAGAACAATATTAACAGATTGAATCTACACCCCCTTACTAAAGAAAGCATATATTATTACGATTTTAACCTGAATGCCATCCAATCAAGAGGGGTCTATATCGGCGGTTGGCACTATTCTAACGCTTACACTGTTTATGATAAAAGAGTGAAGCTACATGGCCCCATTATTTATATTGTTGATACTAACAATAAATATCGAAATGTCGCGAAACTTGAGAAACTATTAAAAGAAATTCGAGATTACTTTGATTCTCTTCTTAATACGCCACAGGGCTTTACCATTCAATTCAAAATCATTGTAGAGGATGCAAAAACAGAAATGTACTATCGTAATAATTCAGCATATAACACTCTTTGCGAGCACTCGGTATTGAATGAAATTGAATTGCTCAACCTCAACGTGCTACACGAAGTATTCGCCGGCGTTAACTTAATTAGATAACACTATCTATAGCGTTATATCTAATGTATTTTTGCATATGATGTAGCATTCTATAAAATGGAGTTGTTGCAACATGGCAAAAGGAGAGGCAATCACAATAAAGTTACGCGAGTCGCATATTGCTCGTATCAAAACAATTCGTAATCAATTACTTGGAGAGTTACAGATGGATTTAAAGGAATGTAAATGTGTTATTAAAAAAAAGCATTTAAAAAATAAGCTAGACTACTTTAGTGGTTTAAGTATCGAGCGATTAGCAACACTCTGTTTTATTTCAGGGTTGACTGTTGATACGCTGGTTCCTGATTTAAAAAGAACAATTTCTCTACATGTAGTATTTAACAGTATTACAAATAGACCTTAGTCATAAATAGCTACCGTTCCAACGGTAGCTATTTATCATTTATATGAGTCTTTTATAACTTTACAATAGATGGTCATTAGCTTTTAATGTCATCAATAGTTATCTGATTTATACAACATATTAAATACTTTAATAAATCTTTTATAGCAAATGAATAATTCATCAATAACTCAACTATAATAGCTTGTTTTTAATAACAGAGGATTCTCGATTTGAGAAATATAAGGAGGAAATGAAGTTGACAGTAGATGTAACAACAAAATTAAACCCTGGAGCAATTATTAAGATTTTACGAAAGGACCGTGGCTACTCTCTTCGCGAATTAGCAAATGAAGCAGGTATTACCGCCTCATATTTATCAAAATTAGAAAATGACATCAACACAGATATTAGTTTAGCTGTATTTTCAATGTTGTGTAGAGCACTCAATGCAAATCCTAAAATTTTTTTAGACGAGGACTTACAATCAAAGCTTATGCATCCTATGGATTTACACGATTTTTTCTTAATGCAAGAACTGCATTATAATGGTTCGCCACTTACTTCTGAACAAAAAGAAGTAATGCTTGCTGCTATAATTAATAGTTTAACAGATGAATAATTCACCAATAGCAAGTAGATGATTCTGCTTGCTTTTTGGTTTGTTATTTTATTACATTAAATACAACATTAAAAGTGTGAGGTGATATTATCATGACCAAGGACAAAAAAGTAAATCAAGGTCTTCAGCCAAAAACGAGCACTGATAAATCCACTAAAATTAAAGCAAGTTTCGATAAAGCTGTAAAGAAAAATGGGAAAGCATTAAAGAGATTATCTAACTAAAGATAACCTCTTCCTAATGATATTCACATTACACTAATTATTTTTTAGCTTGTGGAAGAAAAGTATTCGAACCTTTAAACCTCACGATACAACCAATAAAGTCTTGTTTTCAAAGGAGAAATTTAATTGAAAAAAGTAGCAATAATCGACGAATTAATAAAAAGTGAGATACCTAAATCTTTTACTTTAGAAAATAAATTTACACATATCCGCGGTTTTCATGGTTGTCGTCCTTTAGACATACATACTTACTACTCCAAAGGCATTCAAATGCTTGATAAGGAACAACTACTGCATGAAACATTATATCGTTTAAATGATATCTTCCTTGATAAAAAAAGCATTATAGAGGTATTTGAAAAACATTGGCAGTCGGAAGCTATTGAAAGAAAAAGTATTTGGTTCACTGTTTCAAAGCAAGAATTACTATTAAAAGCAGGACATTATATGATTTACGGGAGTGAGTTTATACAAGGTATTGCTGCGGATTTAGTAAGCCATCAGCTATTAAAAAATCACGGAATACCTACAATTTTTTCGATTGACGTACCAATTGAAACTATTCCTACTGAGTACCTTAATTGTTTGAAAGATAACATAAAAAACAAAGACACTAGCGGTGGTTTTAAATCTACCTCTCCTATTTCTAAAGATGATGTCATTGAACACCTTCATCCTTTGAAAATTGTCGATTGGCACAATAAAGGAAGCTATTATCTAAATCAAATGAGATAATAAATGATTAAGTATGAATAAATCATACCCTATGAATTATTCATATTTAATCTTTTTATCTTGCTTCCATTTTTAAATCAATCAAGTGATAAACCGTATGAGGCACGTTGCGAATACATTTCGTTTCCTTAAAAATAACGCCTTTATCATGCAGCCTTTGAGTAAGCTTCGACAACGACGTTTGACTCTTCTTCCCCAAATGCTTAGCCAATTCTTTCTGACTCTCCCAACAGTTCCCACCTAAATTACCTGTTGCTCTAACAAAATAGATATACAACTTTAATTCGCTTCCAGTAAGAGTCTTTAATAACCAGTCAGCAACTTCGATTGGAATCATGGTAAACCCATCCGCTGTATTAAAGTATGGATTTACATAGTATTCGTAGCCTTCTCCCTCTCTCCGATTCATCCGTTTCTTTATAATTAATTGATTCTGTAGTAACGGCTTTATATTCTTTTGTAAAGTTGAAATTGATACTCCTACTATCTCTAACAATTGTGTTAAAGTGAAATTTGATATATCCTGTTTCTTTTTTGCAATATGCATTGCTAAATAGATGCGAATCGAGTTATCTGGTAAATCTGCATAGTTATCAAATAGCATATTCGGTAAAATAACCTTGTCCTCTTTGGAAAACTTTTCAAACTCCAAATACCCATATACTTTAGCCATTTCTGGTGTATATTTCCCATATCTAGCCTCAATATCATAACGATATAATCTCTTCACTTCTGAATTAATTGTTGCTTCATCAATTATTGGATTGCATACCTCTCCCCAAACTGTTAATACATTTATGATTTGTTCTAGACTAAGCCCTAAAGTATTTTTTAAAAATGGAATTAGGAACAACATAGTATCGTTACGTATCCCTTCTTTTGTCCCCATAAGCATTTTTTGTATTGCTAAAGGTAATCTTTCAAAAGGCACTGTAGGATATAAAGATGTGCCTTTTTCAGCAAGATTATTTATTTCTACTTGTTCTCGATAATATGTTAATTCTTTTTTCTCTATTTTTTTTGCTTTTTTTTCTGCATTCAAATGCGGTTTCTGTTCAATATTTTCCAGGGTTTGTAATTCTGATATATCTATTTGATTTTCTAATATATCTGGCATAGTTTGTAGCTTTTCAAATACTTCCACAACATCATATCGGTTTTCAGTCTCATTACTCATACAAACTGGTATAACTTCTCGACTACCTTCTTGATAATATTTATTTTTTTTATCAAGGGATTTCGAGTTGAAAGTAAATGGTAATCTCATTACACGCGCAGCATCACTAATATTACTATCCACTTTAAAACCTTTTTGCATAAGCAATGTAGTAAATTTCTTTAGAATTTCTGTATCGTACACGCTTTTTTTCAAGAGAATAATTGATTGAAAACCATGCCCTGTAAAAATGTCCATTGTTTCAATACCTAATCGTTGTAATTTTTCCTTTTCTTTCAGAAATTCGTCAGCGGTTATATCATCAAAATCCATCGGTAAAATACATGTAAATACAGCATTTTGATTGTTCACTTTTCCTTTTTGCATTGATTTACCGTTTTTAGTTTTTACCTCTTTTTGATAGTTAAAAGCAAATGTACTGTAGTAAATACAATATCCTTCACCATTGATAAGCTTTAAAAACTTGCGTAATTCGTCTTTATCTTTCTGCTGTAATCTCCATGTATTATAACTTCTTATATATTTAGCATTTTCATCTCTCTTAAGAGGTCGTAATTCTATGGCACACTTATTCCAAGTGTCCTCTTTTAAAAACGGATAAATAGTCTGTAAAAATGTAACAATTTTATTGAGCTGATTGTCAATTTGTTTTTCATTAAAAGTAGAAAGTGTCATAGGTGTAGTTGTTTTCACTTTATATACCTCAATTCATTCAACTGTACTGTTAAAGGCATAATATAAAAAAACACTACATTTGCGGACAAAAAGCGGTCGTACATCACAAAAATTCGGTTTAACAATATTTCTTATCATCTTTAAGTTTATTTATATATTACATTAGCCCCTCCTTCCCTCCGCTCTCCTCTCTGTTTTATTATTATTATGAAATTTTCCGATTTAAAAATTAAAAAACTAGTGTTCTCAAGGCTTGAAGCTTGTTCATACCTTATGAATTCTTAAGATTTAATAAAATACCTAAATAGGTACTTCTAGTTTTTAATATGTAATTTCTAAGAAAAACTACACCAACCATTCTCAAAGGCTTTAATAAGATTCTAAAATATTTTAGACGCAACTTAACTTTGCTGCATGATAATTATCACTCATACTTGTTAAACAGCTTTTTAAAAATATTAAGCCAAATTAATCTTATAAATAAATGTCTTCATGATAAAATAATGTAATAATAATTTGGTTGGAGGGATTGTATTGCATACCATTCAATTCGGAAACGCTATAATCCCATATGAAGTAAAGTGGAGCAATCGCAGAAAGACCATCTCAATCGCAGTAGATAGTAACGGTGTCTATGTGACCGCGCCGACAAATACACCTCAAGAAAAAATAGTTTCGGTTGTGTACCAAAAGGCGAAATGGATTCGCGCACAGTTAGCGCATTTTAACGAAATGAATGACAGTATGCACCATCGTTCATTTTTAGCTGGTGAGAAACTACCCTATTTAGGTCGGCAGTATCGTTTAAAAATAGAAAAAGGAGAGTCTATCTTATCTCCATCGTTTAAATTTCAGCAAGGTACTTTTATTGGTCAGTTACCAGCTGATATTGCAATGGAAAATCACCGTGATATATTGCTACCGTTATATGAGCAATGGATAAAAACTACAGGTGAAGTATTTATCAAATTACGTATGCAACGTTTTACAGTGAAATTGCAGGAGGAACCGGTTGCTGTAAAAATTAAGGAACAGCAACAACGCTGGGGGAGCTGTACACCTAATAGACAAGTATTACTTAATTGGCGCATCCTTTTAGCACCTGTATCTGTAGTGGATTACGTATTAGCTCATGAATTAGTTCATTTAAAACATATGAACCATTCAAAGGAATTTTGGGATACATTAGGAATGCTTATGTCGAATTATGAAGAGAAGAAAGAATGGCTTCGAATGAATGGAAAGACGTTGTATATATAAAAAAACAAGCCATGTATTGCTTAAATAGCAGATACATGGCTTTGATTCTATTACATAAAATTCAAGAATAAAAAATCATTCTTTGCTTCATCATTTTCAAACTTGATGCCCCATCTTTTTTCCATAAATTCCAAAAGAACTAATCCTCGTTTTAAAATTGCTTCCGCATTCCAGTCAGGGTATGCTGCAACTTCTATTTCACTGTGAGAACCGTCCCTATAACCTTTATGAGACCTGTTTAATGGGGAAACTTTATCAGGAAAACTATCATTTTGCATGCTAGAATTTTTACTATTCGATAATGGTAATAAGTTACCTAAAGTGCCCGTTAATATTCCTTTTAGCTCATCAGAATATTGTTGAAAACCTTTTGTCCAGTAATCATTTGTAGGTGTTTGAGGATAAATATGCTCTATAGATACTTTGTCTTTCTCACTTTTAACAAATAAGTTCCAATCTATTTTCTGATTTCCATTTTGCAATACTTTTTCATGCTCATATTCATATAAAAAGTATTGCAATCCGTTCCACCAATAAAATCCTCCACCATTAGTATAATGTCTTGTAATATATGCTTTAAATGGTTGATAATCAAATGCAGATGTTGGACTTAACCAATTTTCAATTCTATCATTTAGTATCTGACAGATTTCATCAATCGTAATATCGTCATTGTTTAATCTTTTTGTTAATCTATAAAACTCACTGTTACGATATGTTGATAATGCTCTCCCAAGTCTAAACGCAATAAATATAAACCTCTCAACAGCTTTAAATAGTTTTATTCTATCAGCTACAGTTATATCTGAACGCAGAAAAGACACTGAAATTAACGGTCTAAAGTAGGCAATTCCTACTCGATTTAACCTATCTAGCCAGAGTTGTTCTTCAGAAGTTAAATCATTGTTATTTAAGGGGTTAAACGAGTTGTACCAATGTACGGCAGTTGATTGCAAACTTTTAACGTAATCTGAAATTTCTTTTGGTGAAAGCTTAGCAATTGTTTTAGATTTTTCTTCAACAGTAACTTCTTCTAGTTCTTCTGGTTCCACTCCATCTTTTAATTCGGAGACTTCTGTAATCGAATCTAATTTCACTTCAATTTTGTTAAAGACATTTTGAGGATTGAATTTTTCATCAAGTAAAAACTTTATGTAGTCGTCACCCTTTTGTCTCGAATATTGAAAATACATTATCCAATGAGCCGTTAAGAAGTCATCATCTGACAAAGGATTTTTTTTATTACGCCCTAGTTGATAATATACTTCTTTCCAAGCGTTATTAATATCTGAACGAAGTATGTCCCGCTCATCATTAGATAACTCATATGATTCGTACAATGTTGTTAAATAAATTAGACGATTTTTTAATAGCTCTAGATTCGACAGTTTTTTCCCTCGATTATTCATCGTTTCAAAAGCGACAAATACATCAAAATCGTCTTGGATTTCATGCAAATTGAACATCAAGTTTTGCGTAAGCTTTTTAAATAATCCTTCAATCTCAATCAACCCATAAGTTTCATAAAAATTCTTTAAGTTAGATTCAAAAAACTGTTTAGCATTTTCCAAATTCAATGTATAAAATGTTTCAGTAATTGTGCCTGCATCCGGCTCACCTAAAATTTTATGTCTTAGATACTCAAAGCTTGGATTATCTGTTTCATAACTAAACTTATACGTATTCACAATGAATTGCGGTGGCATTTGAACTACAAGGTATTCCTCTTTAATCTGTTGAAGGCTAAAAGTTCCTAAATAGATTTCAGATTCCTTTTTTCCAACATTCTCTTGAAGTGATTTTACTAAATTTATTATTTCACTAACAAAAATAACCAATGTAGTTAAACGTTGTTGGCCATCCACTATGTGAAAAGGTTTAAATCCACGGTCATTAATCAACCATCTTTCCGCAATCCATTTGTCACCGTTATAGTCCTCTTTTGAAACTTGTTTTAATGACAATAAACCAGTGTAATGAAATCTATCATTCGGCAAATTTATAACATCTTCCCAAAAATCTTTTAGCTGTCTTTTTTGCCAAGAGTACCCACGTTGGTAATCCGGGATTTTGAAGATTCTATCTTTAAAAATACTTTTTAATGACTCCAATGTTTGCATGAACTATTCACTCCTAAAATAGGTTGATGGAAGTAATTCTCTTATTTCTTACCATACTGGTTCTCTGCTAACGCAATAAAATACCCCGTCAGCATTGATGCATCACTCATCGACATTTTCTCTTTAAGCAGTTTGATTTTTAAATCAGCCGTTAATTTACGCTTAAAATCAGTTTTGGATGACCAATCGCTAATTGGCGTAACGGTATCTTCTATAAACCTATGGACGTCTACAGCAATTTCTTTTAAATTGTACGTTGCACTTTCTTCATGAACTTCAAAGAGCTTATTATAATAAGGCTCCTGCAAGCTTGTTAAGCCGCTTTCTGTCTTCCCGCTAACTTTGGTTACAATAGCTTCTCGCGCCTCTTCTAGCTTCTCTAACAGCTCAAAAATCGTTAATTGACGCTCTTTGTACTTTTCGATTAGCTGCTCTACCTTTTCCTTTAGAGATGTGTAAAACACTTTATCTTCATCAAGGCGTACAGAGATTTCCTTCTTAATTGCATGCTCCATTTGGGCTGCTTTTGTTTCAGGTTTCGTATTCTTCTCGACTTCTTCCTTGAAAGAAACATCTAAAATTGAAACCGGGTCACGTGCATCAATACCTTCCGTAAACAAATAGTTCTGCACAAGGCGGCGCACCTTTTCACCGCACTCTGAAATATCCATACCATCATCAATCGCAAAACGTGATTTCGCTAGCTGGCGAATTGCTCCAAGACGTTTTAAATCTCCTACAAATCGTTCTGCCTTTGGACTTGGTAACACCTTATCCATACTTTGTGCAAAACGTTTATATGAGATGTCGAAATCTGCACGTACATCTTCATCTGTTAAGCGTAAAATGGCATCCTCTAAGTTTGAAGGGGCTAATCCATCGAAATAACGAAGTGCAGCACGATGACGTTGCTCTAAACGCGGCATTTCATCATCAATTGACTGTAGTGCCCCTTTCACATCATTCGCACTGAAAATCTCTAGCGCTTGGTCTAAGAATCGAGAAACCCCAAAGTAATCGACAATTAAACCATACGATTTATTGTCATCGTATTTACGGTTTGTTCGAGCAATCGCTTGTAATAGGTTGTGCTCCTTTATTGGCTTGTCTAAGTACATTACTTGCTCAATTGGCGCGTCAAAACCTGTCAGTAGCTTATCGCATACGATGAGCATTGCTAGCTTGTCCTCGTCCATCGGCTTTTTGAACCGAGCAATGAGATTTTTCTCTTCTTCTTTGGAAATATGATATTTACGCATTTCCTCTGAATCGTTTTGACCCGCAGAGAAAATAACAGCTGTTTCAAATTGTCTTGCTGCAAACTCATCAATCAGCTTTTTATATTCAACTGCTGCATGACGAGAAATCGCTACAACCTGCGCTTTATAGCCGTTCATTAAGATTTTACTTTCAAAATGACGTACAATATCTAATGCAATTTCACGCATACGGTCCGGGGATGTTAGTAATAGCTCATCATTTACGTATTTTTGTTTAATCTTTTCGCGTGTATCCCCGTCGTACTCATGGAAAGAACGGGAAAACAGCTCGTCTAATGAATCTCCTTTTACATGTAGGTTTGGTAAACGGGATTCATAGAAAATCGCAACAGTGGCTCCATCTTCAACAGCTTGTTCGATAGTGTACTTATCTATATAAGCACCAAACTTACCCGTTGTTGAACGCTTTTCCTTTTCGATTGGTGTACCTGTAAAGCCAATGAATGTTGCATTCGGTAACGCTTTACGCATATTCATAGCTAAACCTTTATATTGCGAACGATGGGATTCATCGGTCATGACAATAATGTTTTGTGATTCCGAGATAATTGGAAACTGCTTCTCGTCATTTCCTTGGAACTTCTGAATAAGTGTCATGATTGTACTACCTGCACCTTTAACTAGCTGCTGCTTTAAATCTGCTACCGACATTGCCTGTGTTGGGTTTGGGAAGCCCGATTGTGTAAAAGTCGCTGTAATTTGCTCGTCTAAATCCTGACGGTCTGTGACAATGACAAGCATCGGATTTTGTAGCTTTGTTTGACGACGTAGCTTCATAGCTAAGTAGACCATCGTTAATGATTTACCAGAGCCTTGTGTATGCCATACAACACCACCGCGAAGGGCTGGCTTATCTTCTGTTAAAATACGGTCAATCGCCTTGTTTACAGCACGATATTGCTGATAACGTGCAAGCTTTTTCACCTTGCCATCAAAGACGATGAAATTACGCATTAAATCGAGTAACGCCTCTTTACGGAGCATCCCTGCAACTAATACTTCCTGTGCTCGTGTAGAACCTACTTCCTCTATAGTTAAAGGATACGGGTCCTTCCATAAGCCGTAGTGCTGCGCCTTAGCAAATACCGTTCCTGCTCTTGCACGGTCACGACTTGTGACGATTAAAATTTGGTTGTACCAAAACAGCTTGTCATTCGTTTGCATATAACGCTCAAATTGACGCACACCTTCTGGCAACTGCTTGTCTACCTGTACTTTTGGACTTTTACATTCCACTAATACAAGCGGCAAACCATTTATGTACAGCACAATATCTGGACGAATTGTACCGTTCGCACTTTCAATACTTAACTGATTGACTGCAAGAAATTCATTATTATTTGGATGTTCGAAATCGAACAAAGTGACGGTCTGATTTTTCTTACCACCACCGACATCTTGTAATACTGAAATCCCTTGTCCAAATAACCATTCAAAAATCGTTTTATTAGCATGCCACGTATCCTCTGCTTGAAGCGAAACAAATTGCTTCACAACCTTTTCAACATTGGCATCATTTATCCAAGGGTTTAAAGCTCGAATTGCATTCGCAAAGCGCTGTTCAAGTACAATTGCTGCCTTTGATGAACGCTCTGCCTCAAGTTCTGACCCTTGCATATGAATATAGCCATAGCCTTTTAGCTGCTCAATAAACGGCAGCTCTACCTCGATATTTTCTAATCCACTCATCTACATTCACCTGCTATCCTACACCCTTACAACATACGAACCGATTTATTGGCCTCATCGTACTCCATAATTTCTGTTTGGAATGAGATGCCCGTATGTACGGATATAATATTCACCTAATGTTTCATGACGCTTATTGCTGTAATCACGTAAAATGAAAAAGATTTTGCGATACTCTGCTGGTGCTAAATGAAAGTAATACATCGCCTCGTTCCAGACGGTAAGCTTCGCACTCGGTACATTATCCCTGGAAGTCCAGCGATGCGATTTACATTCAATAATGATTTTCTCCTCCGCATCCGGCGGCATACCTAAATCAAAGCGATGATTTTTCTTATGCTCTAGCCCAATCGGCAGACCAACATCTTTGATGATTTAATAGCCTATCCCTGTAAAATAAGCGTATGCAATGTCCTCAAAACCTCTCCCATTAGTGAGCATTACTAATTGAACCAACCATTTGAAAATCCGTCATACAAATCACCTTTGTTTGAAACTAGATTTTCACACGGATTTGACCTGTTAGAAGCTGCTGCATTAAAGCTTTTTTCAATTCCCCATACTTTGTCTTTTCCTTCTCGTAGACCTCGATTTGTTCGTCTACCGCTGATAGAATTGAGGCGATTTTTTGTTGTTCTTTTAACGGTGGTAAAATAATTTTTAGTTCTTTAAAGAAACCCAAACCAATAGTTTTAATTGTGCTCCCGATTGCTTCTCGAATGAAAGTCTTCTTTTGAGCAATAAAATAATAATAAAGGAATTTATAATCTAATTTTGGGCCACAAATATAATTTATAAAGTGTTGGCTAGTCGCCATTTCAAATTTAGTGATACCAATTTTCCCAACACTTGCATCCCTTAAAACTATTACAGTGTTTTTGGGCAATAAAACAGCTGATGAATTTTTCAATCCTTCTTCAGTAGTATAATCTGTAGTTTCCTCGACATATTGTTTATCCAACCTAAAAGTATCCTTTAAAGATATCCAAGGAATATTTCCATTCCAATACTCATTATTTTTTTTATTCGGTGTATGCCCTGATTTTCTTTCAGCAACTTCATCTATTAAAACTACTTCCCAACTTTTTGGTATCTCCCCAAGTTCCGTATGTTTAAATTCTGTATATCCAATCCCTTTTGTAAGCAGTTGATACATTAAACCCTTTTTCAATTCTTTTGTTTTCTCAATCAACTGTTCGGTTTCATCAATTTGCTCGTCTACAATTGAAAGGATTGAAGATATTGTTTCCTGCTCTTCAATTGAAGGATAAGGTATAGAAATTATTTTTAACTCAGATTGATTCAATTTACTTCTCGTTCCACCATTTATATAATTAAGGATGTTTTTATGAACTAAATTATAAAATATCCAATCATAACTCTTACTTTCAATTGGTAAAAGCACGTGTGCATGATTATTAACCCATGATTTCCCTTCTATCTTGTATGCAATTGGCTTATTTCTATATTCATGAAAATGCCCACCATCTTCAGCTAATAGAATTAATTTCTCATCGAATATATAATCATTAATCCTATCTACTATTCCATTTGCACCATAGTAAGGAATTTCACCTCTTATTAATGTTCTTTCAGCCTTACTTAATGGTTTTCTCTCGCTATCTAAAATTTTACACAACTCATCAATTTTCCGTAGTTCCCATTCTTTCGGTATCTCCCCAAGCTCAGTCATTTTATATCCTTGACGCACTTCACTCATTAAATTTCACCTACCCCAAGTTCACTTAAGTATGAATTTAATTTTGCTTTAATATCGTTACGTTTTGCTTCTATTTGTGTAATATCTTGCAGCACAGCAGTGATATCTACTTGCTTTTCTTGCTCTGATTTATCAATATAGCGTGTGATATTTAAGTTATAATCATTGCTTTTAATTTCTTCTAATGACACAACACGTGCATATTTTTCTACTTCTTCGTATTCAGTAAATATTTCTACGATTTTTGTAATATCTTCATCACGCAATGTATTTTGGTTTTTACCCTCTTTATACCCTTCTTCCGCTGCGATAAATAGGACATTACCCTTACGTTTCTCGTCCTTATTACGATTGAAAATAAGAATACTTGCTGGGATACCAGTACCATAGAAAAGATTTGACGGTAAGCCGATTACTGCTTCAAATAAATCTGATGCTAATAAACCTTGACGTATTTTCCCTTCTGCACCGCCACGGAACAGGACGCCATGAGGCATAATAACCCCTGCCATACCATTCGCCTTTAAAGAAGCAATCATATGCTGAATGAATGCATAGTCTCCCGCATTTTTCGGTGGTAAGCCATATAGGAAACGACCATATACATCATGCTCTGCTTCTTCACGCCCCCATTCCTTTAATGAGAACGGTGGATTGGCAATTACACGGTCAAATAACATGATTTCACCGTCTTCTACAAGCTTTGGTGTACGAATTGTATCGCCCTTTTCAATGTGGTGGTCAGGTAAGTTGTGCAGCAGTAAATTCATTTTTGCAATTGACCAAGTACCTAAGTTCTTTTCTTGTCCAAACAATGTTAAAGATTGTGGATTCCGACCTTTTGCTTTCACATAATCCACTGATTGAATTAGCATGCCGCCCGAACCACAAGTCGGGTCATATACGCGCATACCTTCTTCTGGCTTAATCAACTTGACGATAAGTTCTACTACTTTTGATGGCGTATAGAACTCACCACCTTTTTTTCCAGCATCGTCAGCAAACATTTTAATTAAATATTCATATGCACGCCCTAGCATATCTGGCTCTGAAAGGTTCGCATTTCGTAAATCTAATAATTCAAAGTGCTGTAATAAACGTTGTAAAACACCATCTGTCAGCACTTCTTTTCGGTTAAAGTCGATTGGTGTAAGTACACCCTCAAGCGTCACATTTTCATTCTCAAGTGCCTCAAATGCTACGTTGATGGCAGAACCGATATTTTCTGCCTTTGTACGAATAACAGACCAACGCGCAGCTTCTGGCACGAAGAACTGGTACTGGTCTTGGTCGTCTACTAAGAGCGCACCAATCTCCTCGCCATGCTCCGCAATAATTTCTTGACGATGCTCTTCAAATACATCGCTTAAACGCTTTAAAAACAATAAACCGAATATGTAATTTTTAAAATCACTAGAATCCACCGACCCACGTAAAATATCCGCAGATTTCCAAAGATGCGATTCTAATTCTTGTAATGTTAATTGAGCCATTTGAACTTCCTCCATTGGAAATATTATTCCATTAATATAAATAAACAGTACCACAAAATTATCGCCAAGCGATATGACAATAAAGCTGGAACTTCACGCTTCTAATTCTATTATAAGTGATTAAAATGTTCACTTCAGAATATTTTAATCTTAACAGAATGAAAAACGTTAGCAGCTATAGTTAATAAAATACGGTATAAACTATTAAATGTTAGAAAAGGGGCGGTCTTGCACAATGCGAATTTCACTTCAACTAAGTTATAACAGTAATAAAATTCAATTTTATAACAGGGAACATGGGATACTTGGATTTACAAATTATAAAAGAAGAGATTTGGGAAGAATTAAATAAAGTAAACTGGTATGCAAGTGCAAATGCAAATAACAGGTAAAAAATTACATATATACTAGTTTGAATTACTTCAACTCGAAAAAATATTTACATCAAGTAGTAATGCAATTCCCAAGTCTCGAACCTGCATTCACCATTGGCAGTGATAATTAAGTTATGCCCAAAAGGTAGTTTTTATCGTAATATTTTTCAGTTCTACTTTCTCCTGCATTGAGCCAGTATTTCCCCACCAATCCCCCGCCCTGTCCAAGCCAGGACTAAATGTGCATCTCAGACTCTCTCCTTATCCTTCTGGGGTTTTTTCCTTATTTAAAGCCTTTTACACACAAAAACAGGAGAATGAGTGCTTCGTACGCACTTATTCTCCTGCTCAATCACGCATTGCCCAAACCTTGAAGGCAATTCTTTATTCTGTTTTTGCACTGCTTTTTTATTTCGAGCAGCACTTTATTGTGGAGCTACATAGTTACGGACTCATTACTGTGTATGAAAGTCTCAAAGAAATAATCTTCGATATTAATATTAATACCAAAATTCATTTTATATTCCCTTGAGTATATTCTAGAAGCTTGATAGGAAACCAATGGCATATCACGTAACAGTGCTTCAAATTGCTCTGAATTAATTTTCCCTTTATAATATTTATGGTTTAAATTTTCTATTTGTAGTTCCTCTTTATTAAATTTAATTTTATTAGGTGGTCTTCTTTTAAAATATCCTTCAAAAATAACTGTATCCGTGATTATAGTACCCTCAATTTTTATAGTTCCACTATAAGGAATATTAGTAAGAATAATTTTTCTAACCTTTTTAGGTTTAGAGCAATTTAGTTTAACCATTATCTCTTTCATTTGTTTTTCCTGTGTATAATGTTTAACAATACGATTTAGTTGTATATCAGTTTCTTCTAACTCATCTTTATACAATGAAAAATCTCTATAATTTATAGGTACAAACCAATGTTTAATTTCCAAAAAGTATAGCGTATCATCCATTTTAAATATAGCATCACACTCAAAAGTATCTTTTGATTTAGTTTCCTTTTGATTTACAGTCCTTTTAAATTTAGTTACTTTTATATCAACACTTTTTAAAATTGCATGTATATAATCTTCTAAATAGTCTCCTTTAAAACGAATATCTAAATTTTTCGCTGCCGCATTTAACAGCGTCGTTCTTGATGAATCTATCCCCAACACTACTGATGGCACAGTTATAACTTTGTCTCCAAAACATAAAAATGGTGAGTCCATTAAGTCTCTCGATTTTTTGTTAAATGTAAGGAATTTAATTATTCCATCTATATACTTTATGGGGATTCCAGCCTCTTCGAAAATGATGCTCCAATCTCTCTTACATTTCACCATACAAAAATCCTCTAATTTATAGAATCCCAACCTTATTCTCTTTATATCTCCAATGAATTCTTCAGCTTTTTTAGAGATAATAGAATAAGCCCTAATATAATATTCTATTGGAACACTCTTTATCTCAGTGCTTAAGTTATCAATAAACAAATCTTCAAATAGAAACTTCTTCGATAATTCTTCTGTATCCAAAACATCCAAATTGACATTATTAAGATAAACCTGTTTCAATAAATAAGCACTCATCTTGGCTGTTCTCATATCTAAGAAAGTTAACTGGGATATATTTTTTCCCAAAGCTAATAAACTATTATTCTTTATGTAAATTACATTATCAATTTCTCTAACTTTAACATCATAGTAACACCATAAATCTTTAGTATTTCTCAAGAAATTCTTTTCTGTTGCGGCAAAAATGTGTGCTTCTGCCATTTGAATATATTTCTCCTCAATAAAACAATCAGTATTAACTTTACATTTTTTAAAATCCACTAAATAACTCAATACGTTACCTGTAGATACTTTAATTGCATCTTCTAAATTTAACTTTTCATCCGATGTTAACCTATTATCTTTTAAAGTATTACTATACATTTCTCTTAAATTTAACTCTAGTGATATTAAATATGCATTTAACTCATACTCATCTTTCATCTCTCTTTCTATTTTTCTTATTCTATTTTCATTAAATAGTTTAAAAATTTTATTTAACGTTTTTACTTCCTTTTCAAATTCGCTTATCTCATCAATATCGTTATAATTCGATTTAATGTACCCCATTAACTCCTTATATAACTTATAATCTTTTGCTTTACCTGTGCCGTACTCACAAATACATATACTGGATTTTCTTATAATACTTATAGCACCTTTTGTATTTTTATTTTCAACAAAATACTTAACATACTCTCTAAGTTCATCCGAATTCATTTTTTCTAAATCTCTAATAGATAACAAATTATCACCCCATACCTCACGAGAATAAACTAAAAAAATACTCCTTACATCAATACTACCAAGAGAGACCAAATAAATACCAATCATTTACTTTTTAACTTATTGAGACTTATACTTTATCCTATGGAGCATATGGAAGTTAAGAATCCAGTATTTAGACCTATCAGTTAATCAGATGTATCCTTCTTCTATAATAATTTTCATAAAAAATAAAAATTATTATATATAAAATATTGACATTATTTATCTAAAAGTCTATCATAAAGTGGAAGCAAATATTCGCTTCCACTTTAATTGAGGAGGTGATTTTTATGAGTAAGCAGGTTTCACTACGCTTTTCTGATGATGAATATAATGCATTAGCTGTACTAGCTTCTAAACAAGGTATTAGCCTTACATCGCTCCTTAGAAACGCAGCAATTGGCTTAGTAAGTAACTTTCCTATCACTAGTGATGTAACTTTGGGGGATGTTGATAAAAAAGCCCAATCACTATCTAGTGGTTCCAAGTTTAAAATTCGCGACCTTTTTGATGCAAAAGATTGGGAATCTTATTCAAAACGTTCAAGATTATCGGTAGGTAGAAGTTTTTATTCAGCAGTTGAGAACGGAACACTATCTATGAAGTACCGCTTTCTAAAAAAGGATTCCGATAATGCAGCAATTTACGAAAAAAAATAGGCAGCTAAATTATTGAAATTGCTACAGCTTGGCAGAGCTGTAGCTCTTATTTAAAAATAGTAAATGATATTGAAAATATAAAGCTCCTAATCCTCTATGTGATTTTTCTCTATTAATACCAATTATTCATTACAGTGCACTTTTATTATTTCCATTAAGACTTTGCAGCTTCTCTTAAAACACAAAAAGAGGAGACACAGCTACTATAACTTTTTTATCTCAAGCGTCGTTTGTTTTGTAGGGATATAATTATTTTTCTATTGAAAACAAATAAGGATGAGTCAATATCTGCCCATTTCGATTTTCTTCGTCAATTAGAGTTTTTATTAATAATTCAATATCGTCAAATTTCATATCTACTTTAAAACCTTTAGTGTTATCTAAAAATCTCACATTCATTAGTCTATCAAAAGTAGCCTCACAACTTCGTCTTGGAAAACACCCTATCGTAGATTTAAAAAATGAATCATGTATTGAGTAATGATGTGTATGAATAAATTGCTCCCAGCTTGCTACTAAAGTTCCTTCATCTGCTATATCAATAACTTCAATTTCTTCAAGATTCCTATCCTCTTTTTTCCCCCAAGCCTTTTTTAATAAATCAATTGCTGATTTATCAGTCTTAGGAGCACTATAACCAAAAATAGTGAACATATATGCTCTATCTAAATATTGTCTAACAACATTCCATTGGTCTTTGATAAAAAGGTTTTCCTCATAGTTTTTTTCTTTCACAGGATATAGTAATGGCACTCTTTCAAATGGCTTATCACATTGCGGACAATAGCCTCCAATATATCCCCCAACTTTATGTGAGTTACAAATTCCTATTGATACGTTACCATGTAAGAATGCCAACTCCGGGAGATTATCTGTTATTTCCAAACAACGTTGATACGCTTGGAACAATAATGGGTCCCAGTTAAATGTAGCAATTAGGTCTTTTTTAGTTAAAGATAAAATTAAATAATCATACACTGTTGGTTCGTCTGGAATTTGAAATTTACTGAAATAATTATATATGCGTTCTTCTAATTCTATACGAACATTATCGAATTCAGTTGATTCAGTTAAAGCAGAATATATATCTTCTAAATTATCACTTTCAAATGTTAAATCAATATTATCAATTACTTCTCTCATCTCTAATTTATCAATGAAGCCTTTCATTACTGAGGTGCGCATTTTATTTCTATCCCCATTAGGGATAGCCGCTACACTTGCTCCAGCTCCTAAAAGTACAACATGTGGGCGTTTTTTCATAATAGCCTCAAAATCTACTTCCTTCTCTAATAACGGTTCTTTTAATACCCCTTCTTCTTTCAATCGTTTTTCAATTTCCCTATTTAATTTTTCATCCTCTTCTTTATTTAAAATATAATCATTCAAAGTCGCATCATTTTCTCTTAATTCTCCAAATTTTTTATAAAGGTCCTCTATTGTTGAAACTCCCTCCTCTTTCATTAACTCTTTCATGATTTCATCATTCATTTAAGCTCCCCCTCAAACATTAAGATTATTTATCAATGAGAATCCTGTGATTTATCCACTAACTTCGAGGTGTACATAACTGCACCATTCCATTTAATTAAAGTTTCACCGCAATCACATTCGAGACTATCTTTATCACGCATTATCAGACGTAGTTTATAAATTTCCCAACGATTACCACACTTAACACAAGTTTGAGTTCTTTCATAAGCCATTAGTCTGCCTCCAATATCTTTATTATCTAAATAAAATCACGTTCAATATCTCGTTTTTCTTTTTTTGTATAGCCATGAACCATACTTATTAGACTTTCATTTTTAGACTCTCTTAATTTTTCTATAATCTTTGGCTCAAAATAAGGACTTACATACTCTAAATTATTTGCTGCCTTCAATAGTTCTTCGTAATTTTTAGCAAAAATAAAGTCTTCTAACTGTTCTAAAATAATGTTCCACCCTTTTAAACGTTTTGAATGTATAGGTTGCTTTAAAACTAATTCTCGATTTTCTTCCCGATTTATTTGCTTTAGATAGTTTTCCACTTCATGTTTATATTTATTTAATTGTGCATATGAAAAAGAATCTAAATTAGGGAGTATATTATTGTGAAATTCTCTGTATTTTAATTTTCTAGGATGCACTTTACCTTTAAGCTTCTTTTGCTCAAACCTCGCTTGTTTCGAGTCTAAAATCTTTTTACCAAAGGCTCCTGCCGCACCAGCAGCTCCTGTAACTACTTTCAAAGCTCCATCTGGATTCTTTTGAACATAATCTTTTACTTTGGGCAACGCCTCTTTGATGTTAGTCTAAATAATGGACACAGAGAATTGGGAGTTTATAAAGTATAATAACCTTAACAATTTACTAGGAGTG
>NZ_LITM01000008.1:0-45483 GCF_001275675.1 Lysinibacillus sp. FJAT-14745
CACTCCTAGTAAATTGTTAAGGTTATTATACTTTATAAACTCCCAATTCTCTGTGTCCATTATTTAGACTAACATCAGTTTTAGAACCTTTTATCTTACTCCGAGAATAGAATTATTATGTAATTGACTTGATAATTTTTAAATAATCTTTTTGATTGTCCATCTCATATAAAGTATTTTGTTTTAATTGAGAAATAGTGATATTTAAATTTTCAATTAAATCCAAAGGTATGTTATCCCAGTATAAGGAAGGTTTTTTAAGATTTTGGGATTGCAAGTAATTTGAAAAGTGTTGTTTTATTATTTTACAGTCTTTCATTTCCCAAAAGGAAACCCCAGATAAAGATGGGAGTTGTTCATCAGTGATTTTTATATCTATTACTTTTTGATTGATGTCTAGTATTGGACACCATTCATTTTCTTGATTGATTCGAATAATTGTAAAATATGTACTTTGTATAGGTTTAAGGTTTAAAAAGATATTTTCAAGAAAGACCGTATCTGCATCGATGATAAATGAATCCTCAAAATAAGGCAGGGCTAATTTGAAGCTATAAATACTATTGTATTCTTTATACATCTTATTGAAGATTAATTTTACTCCTGGAAATTTTTTTGTCAGATATTCAAATTGATTAGCTAAATGTCCAGTAACAATGTAAATCTCATTGATTTTTGCTTCAATTAAAAATTGAATAGTTCTTTCTAAATTAGGTACTTTATTTATTGGCAAAAGTGCTTTATGTTTTGTTTTTGTCCATTCTTCGAAACGAGATCCGAGTCCCGCTGCAAGTATAATTGCGTTCATATTTTCAAACCTCTTTTGAAAGATATAATTGTAAAAAATTCTTTTGGATTATTTGTTGTCAAGATAGACCCTGTAATAATAACCAAGGCTAATAAAAATTCTTTTACTCCTGCTTCAAATCCTAATAATAGACCGAATAAAACAGCCCACGCAGAGTAACTAATATTTAATCCCATAGCTTTAATAGGGCCAACTCGATTGATTGATGTATAGTAGAATAAATATGAAGCTGTGCCTATTAATGCAGTTAATGCAAATAAAACTATTGTAAAGTCTTGTAATACTAATTTTACTAAAGAAATACCCCCAATAATCGGGACTATTAACACGCCGTAAACTATTGCAGAAACTGTTTGTCTGATCTGTAAAGCAATAGAAGGTAACACGTCATTTTTCATACCATATGCAGAGATGACAGATTCAGATCCCCATCCTATAACGCATAATAATGCGAAAGTTAAACCGAAAATTAAATTTTGTGGTTCTTCTTGTGAAATTAATCCTAAAAAGATTGTTGCTATTATGGATAGAGAAAGTCCTATAATATTTTTATGAGTCACTTTTTCTTTTAAAAATAAAAAGCTAAAAAAAGATCCTATTGCTGGATACATAGAAGATATAATAGCCGTATAGGAAGGACCGATAAAATAAATGGACAACATAAATCCAGACATTCCTATAGGCCCCCCTAAAAGTGCAGCAATCATTACTACTTTCCCATCCCTACTTTTTAATGATTGTTTGAGCTGATGTGTTCGCTTAAAAAGCAAAGTATGCAACATCATCCATATACTAGAAAATGCATCGTGTAAAAAAGTTGAGATTAAAGGGGCTACTAAGAGATAATCTGCAAAAATCGAGCGAGATAGTATAACTCCTATGATTACAGTATTGATACCCCATAGAATTCCTCCCAAAAGACCAATCCATAATCCCCTTATCTCGTATGGTGTAATTTTCAACTGTAGTCCAACCCCTTTAATAGATTAGAACCTCTTTCATATCTGTTGTAACCATAATTTCCAAAAGAATCACCATGTAACTCCTTTATGATTGTCCAGAGACTCCAAAGGATATCTTGCACGGATTTGTAAAAGTTTAATTGGAAATATTCCTCTTCTAAAAGAGGACGCTGAAAATAGAATTTTAAAAATTTTTGTTCATCATCGCTTGTCAGTTCACTTTCTAAAATAAAAGCAGCCAAATCCCAAAAAGGATTATTATATCCAGAATATTCCCAGTCAATTAAAAAAATTTTTCCATCGCTCGATTTAATGAAATTTTCTGGAACTAGATCATTGTGGCAAGGACATAAGGAAAATGATTTTAGTTGCTGAATTTTATCATTTAATAATTCTATTTTTTCTTTTTTGTTGGAAAAATTAGGGTATTTTTTATCTATGTAATATTTATTTGTTTTCGTGATAATAACAGATTCATAATCTTGGATTATACTTATAAATGAAAAAGCATTATTCATTTTAATATCAGAAGAGTGTAATTTCTTTAAAATAGTAGCTATATTCTCAATATTATTTGTAATTCCAGCTGTTTGTTTCGACAAAGTCTGTGCATCTTTTACATATTTCGCAATTTTGACACCGTCATGAGCATTAAAGTAAAAAGTAGGTACATTAATTTCTAGAGCTTCTATCGCTTTAGAGTTGATTATTTCATTATGTCGATTTACTAGACTATTTGTTCCAGCTCCAGGTATTCTAATTTGCAATTCATTACCATCTATTAAAGTAATTTTATAATTTTTATTGGTCATACCTCCAGAGAATTCAATTTTCTTAATTTCTTCAGGTTGAGTTCCAATCGATTGACGTAAATAATTTGTAATAAACTGAATTGTTTTTTCGCTGACTTTTCGATAGATATTAGAATATATACCTTCGACCGCTTTATTATATTGTTCATTAGAATTTATATTAATCCATATTTTATTATCTACATTAATACAGGATATGGGCAAATTTTCACTACACTTTAAAATGAAATATCTATAGTTCGACCAATTGTAATTAGCGGATTCATATAATACCAACATTTCTCTGAACAAATTGATAGATATTTTAGAAATTCCAACCGCCACACTAGATGTTGATAAAGGGTTCTCTTCAGTACATTCAATAATAGTTTTCTCAATAGACCCATTTAAAGCAGTATAAGTAATACAATTTGGATTAGTTGAATCCAGAAGTGTTATAAGAATATTTTCATCAAAAAATAAATTACCTTCTATTAGAAGGAAATCTTTATTTAGATATTTTTTTAGTAGACTTAATGATTTCATCGTGCCAGTGGATGTATATATAGAATTGATTATAAAATTTACATTTTCATTTTCTAACTCTTCTATAATTAAATCCTTTTTATAACCCACAATGATAAAAATCTCATGAATATTTCTGTCTTTTAAAATATTTACTGTTCTTTTTATTAAGGTTTGATGGTCAACTTTTAATAAGCAAGGTGGTATGTCGAAAGCATTGGAATATCCTGAAGCTAAAATAACAGCAGTATTTATATTATTTATCATTTCTTAGAAAACCTTTCATTCAATATTAAAACTTGGTAAAATGTGTTTATGTATTAAAGAGATTATACTATATAAAAACTTTAAATACATGAGTTTATAGTAGGAGGAAAAAGTATTGTCAAGTAAAAATATAATTGAGATTGTAAAAAATTTGCACAATCGAATTGAAGATAGTATGAGGAAAGAAGAAAGAGCAGAAGTAAAAAATGCTTTAGATGAGTTATCAAAAATTGCAAAAACCGAGACTTATTACATCGTTAGCACAACATTATTATTCGAATCTGGGGACATTGAAGAAGCAGCTTTGAAAGTCAGAGAAGGATTACAGCAATTTTCATATTCCTATTCACTGCATTTTAATGCTGCTTTAATTCACTTCACTTTACAAAAATTCGATAATAGCTTTTATCATTTTGGAAGATGTTTAAGATTATCAGAGAATAAAGAAGAGATCGAGGCTGTACAAAATAATCTCAATGAAATGGTATATACATTAAAAAAACAACAAATTTATTCATCAGAACAATTACAAAAGTCCCTAAATAATATAGTTCAACTTTCTAAAGAGATTGATGAACGGGTCTATCCTTTAAATAAATTTGGAGAAAGCATAATTCGTCAGGTTCAAAATCGTGGTACTGAAAATGAAAATATGACGAATTTGTACAAATCATTATTTCTTGAAAATATTGATGATTTACATAGATGTTTCACAAAGACAGAATATTTTCAAGGAAATGAAGCAAAGCATTATCAATTTACTTTTATTAAGAAAACAACTTTACCTTTTTCTTTTTTAGAAAAAGATACTGAGTTAACAATTAAAATAAATAATACTACATATGATTTTACTAATTCTCTTTTAAAGTTTAATCAATATAACTACTTAACATTTGACCCAGGAGAAATTGAAATAACTGCTAATAAGCCTATATTTATTGGTAATCCGATTGCATTGAATGATGAGCCAAAAAAATATAAATTAGTAGCTCATGTTTTTATCGATGGTTTATCTGGTAAGTACTTAGAAGAAAACGATAAAGAAATGTTAATTCCAAATATTTTAAATACATTTAATAGTAAATATGAAAATACAAATTGCTATGCCTCCGCTGATTGGACTTTTCCAAGTAACGCAGGGCTTGTTACTGCAATGGATACTATTGCACATGGCCAATACCACTCAACATTTGGACATGATTTTTCAGAGAAGCAAGAATCACTAATTGAAAAGATTCGTAAATCAGGATATTTTACTGCTTCCTTTACTGGTGATTGGCGCGGCACACCACCCCACGGCTATGGAAAGAGTTTTGATCGAATTGTATTTAAAAACTCTATGGGTGGTTTTGGTGCAGGAGAAATCATGGAAGAGGTTATCGACCATTTAGAAACATTCAAAGAAAAAAATAACTATATTTGGTTAGTTCTACCTGATTTACATGATGTCGCAGATGAAATCTTTTTATCCATTAATAGTCAAGTAAATACTAATGTACTAAATAGATTATTTTCTAAGAAGGGAGATACCTCCGTACTTACAGATTATGACAAAAACAAAATTCTCCGTTATGGAGAAGAGTTGAAAAGAATCGATTTACATTTATCAGTTCTTTTCAATTATATCAAACATAACTATGATGAAGATGACGTTCTTCTAATTATTCACTCTGATCATGGGCAAGGATATTTTGAGCAAGAACCAAAGCATTTCCTAAACTACGGGAGAACCAAAGTACCATTTATGTTGTTAGGAGGGGGAATACAAGGAACTAGTGATAAATTAATGAGCAATCTTGATATCTACCCTACAATATTGGATTTATTAAATATCGAATATGATAAAGAAAAATTGCATGGTAAAACATTAGAGGATTTCGGTGGCAAACAACGTAAAGAAGTCATGACAGAATCTTATCATCCGAATCAAACTTATAAAGCCGTAATTTATACGAGGGATTTTCAATTTTATTTTGAAACAGAGGATAGTGTTGATAATTATGGAAGAGTCGATTTAGAACACTTTAAGACAGATTTAATTAAATTAAATGATAATTTAAATGATACTAATGTAGAAGAAATAATAGACTACTATACAAATTGGATTTTAAAGAAGAGAGCAATTCTTCAGAAATAGAAAATAGTATAAACTTCAATAGAATAAAACCGGAAGCTTAAATTTTTAATCACACGAAATAACATAATTGATTACTAATCCTAATCCTTCTATCAAAAAATAGGAATTCGTTATATCTCATTAGCATATACTAAAATTCATCTCTTTAAATAAAGGTTCTAAGTTTAATGTTTGGGTTCCCTAATCTTTATCGCCAAGTAAAAGAATGGGCACGTACGGGTTTAATCACCAATGATAAAAATCTTTCGAATTGGGTGATTCGTATTGCAGAAGAGTGGCTATTACCAATTTATGAAGAGATGAAAAATGTCCTTTCGGTCAAAACGCTGCTTCATATTGATGAAACTGTTGCCCAAGTATTGAATCGTTCTGACGGAAAGCGAGCGAAGTCGAACGGTGTTGGAGGAATATTTGGCCAATTTTGAGGGCACCATTATTTGTGATGGCTATTCTGCCTATGATAAGTTACCCAACATCACATTCGCCAACTGTTGGGCGCACGTTCGACGTTATTGGTTAAAAGTCGATAACAAGAACGGACGTATTGGTTTGGCCTACTGTAATCAGCTCTACGCTTTAGAGCAAAAATTCAAAAGGCTGCCGCCGAAGCAACGTCGAAAAATGAGTTGGCGCTACGCAAGACGGGTCATTCGGAAGTTCTTTAACTGGCTCGAAAAGTCTCAATTCTTTGGCAAAAACGCATTAACCACAGCAACAGAGTATACGTTGAACAGAAGAAATGAATTAAAAGCATTTTTGTATAATGGGCAAATCGAAATCGATAATAATCCAGCCGAAAATGCGATCCGTCCAACCGTGATTGGAAGGAAGAACCGGCTCTTTTCTGTCAGTGAGGCGGGTGCAAAAGCCAATGCAATCTACTTAAGTCTAGCGGAAACAGCAAAAGCGAATGGTGTAGATTTCTATAAATACCTCGTCAAGCTTTTGACGGATTTACCCAATCTCGCAATTCATCAACAACCAGAATTATTACAAGAATACATGCCTTGGTCCGAGTCGATTCAAGCTACATGTGCATAATAAAGCCAGCTATCTGAAAAAATCATCAGAAAGCTGGCCATTTGTCGTACGTGCCGTGAGGTGCGCATATTTTTTTGAATTCGGGCTTAAAATGTAATTTTGTTGCTAAATTTACTCAACAAAAAAAGAACTCAAATAAAAAGTCGAGCTGTGTTTGCCAGCTCAACTTTTTAAGTACAAATTTAATATTTCAAAAAATCTACTAATGATTAAATTTGATTTTGATTTCCATATTGTTGTTGACGTGTAATTTTAATTACTTCCTTCCAGGTATCACGGAATTCTGTCACTAAACCTTCTACTTCTTCAACAATTGTAGCATCATTTTTAATATTTGCCTCAGTTAATCGACGTAATATATATTCATATAATGGTAGCATTTGTTTTGATATATCGATATCCATATTTAAAGTAGACATTAATTCTGAAATTATTGCTTGTGAACGTTGAATGTTGTAATTTCGCTGCTCAATTTTTTTATTATTAATTGCTGATTTTGCTTTCGTTAAAAACTTTAAACAGCCATTATATAACATTAACGTAAGCTCTCCTGGTGAAGCCGTCGTCACACTATTTTGTTTGTAGATATCGTATGCTGTATTTGGTGTTGCCATGGAAACACTCCTTTATAAAAATAACTATTACTATTTTTTTCCGTCATAATAACGACCTTCTACAATTCGCAAACTTTCATATGGATCAATATATTGCAGTTCATGTTTTTTAGTATTTTGTAAGTCTTTTATATCTTCTTTGACAGCTTCCATAACCATTGATAATCGTTCCTGAATACCTTGATCTAATTCAAATAATGTTTGATGTGTTTTATTTTTTTCATCATATTGGAAGTTTAGTTGTTTTATTTGATCAACCAGTTTTCCACGTTCATCTAAATACTCATTGATTTTACTAATATATTGTGTACGCTCTTCGCCATTAGGAATATTAGTTAAATACTTAAAAAGCTGAGCAGACGTCTGCAAATAAATGTTTAAAATAGTATCCATAAATTATCCTTGCATAAACATGCTAGATTGTGAGTTCGCTTTCTGAATAGCAGTCTCCATTGCAGAAAATTGCTTGAAATAGCGCTCCTCAATTTTTTTCAGCTTTTCTTTCCAAGAATTAATACTATTTTCTACAGATTGGATTGTTTTACCTAATGAATAAGTACTGGCTCCCGCGCCTGCTTTACCTGCTTTTCCAGCAATTGAATCAATTCCTGTTGTCGCAATAGATCGTAACTGTGATACAAGCCCACCTTTATCAGCTGAACCATTTGTTCCAGCTGAGCGTGTGAATAAATCACAGACTACCTCTGGATTTGATTCAATTGCTTTAAGAAGCTTCTCTTCGTCAATTACTAGTTTACCACCGTCCGAATATGTTTGAGATGTAGTAATACCAATATTAAATAAAGTATTATATTTCTCATCTTTATTAGTTCTAATAGAATAAATTGCAGTACGCATATTTGAAATAACTGAGCTAATTGCACTATCACTTCGTAAAATACCTTGCTTCGCCTTTTCTTCCCACTTCTTTATCTCATCTTCTGACATTCCTGCTTTTTGAGCATCTGTTAAAGGCTGATAGTTATAATCTTTTTTCGCGGTGATTTGAGAATTCATACTCTCGATTAGACCATTATATAATTCTACAAATGATTTTACTTGATTTAAAACTGCATCCGGATCTGTAGATGATGAAATAGATACTGGTCCATCATTAAATGTTTTATTTAAAGTAATTGAATAACCTGATTCACTAAATGAATTAAATTGTGATGTTTTAGTAACACCGTTTACAGTGTATTCAGCATTTTGACCATTTGCAATTTCTCCTGTTGAGCTAGCAGAAAAGTGTATTGATGATAGTAACGCATTACCTGTATCAGATAACACCTGTAGTGATCCACCAACTGCTTTACCAGTTGATGCTGTACTTAGTGACAATTGACCATCGCTAAAAACAGCTGTTATACCTGCACCTGTAGCATTAATTCGTTTCACAAATTGATCAACTGAATCTGTTTCTTTATATTCAATAGTAGTTGCTTTCATAGAGCCATCTTTTTGAAGTACATTGAATGTTAAATTGCCTGAACCATTTAAATTAAGCCCTAAAGCTTTTAAAGTAGATTCATTATTAGCAGTGTAGCCACTAGTAGGAATAGCTGTTTGAGAAATAGCTGTACTTGCTAAAGTATCACCGACATTAGCATTAAAACCAATCTTTTGCAAAAAATCAACATTATCAGATGTTACTTCTACATCTTGGCCTAAAGAAAACGAACCATTTACATTTACTCCATTACTCTCATCATAAAAGCCATTCACAAACGTAGCATTTTCAATACCAACCGACTTTAATTTTGAAACAACCGAATTAATTGAATCACTCGGATTAAACACAAATGATTTGTCTTCACCGTTAATTTCAAATTTCACTGTATCACTTGAAGAAATCCCTAAGTCAGATAGTTTATGACTATTGTTTAAAGTATAAACTTTATTTAGACTCCCAGTTTTAGTTGCGCCTTTAGCTAATTGTGATACAGATGATATTTCTAATGACCCAACTGCTGAAGCACTTGCTGTAACTGACAGCTTACTTGAATCAGATACTGAAGCTGACTTTGATAAAAATGTAGTAGGCTTATATTTATCATATCCCTCTGTTCGAAATGCCTCTAATTTGGTATTAATACTACGATAGGAATCCCGTTGCCATACATATTTTTGCTTTTGTTGCTGCAACTTCTCCATTTTTGCACTTTCAGCTTTCATTAACTTTTCAACAATAGAATCAATATCCATTCCTGAAGCTAAACCTGTGAAGCGATTACCTGAAGTTGTTAAATAAGAAAATGAATTTGATTTAATAGATGCCATAATATTTACCTCCTATAATTAAATTTTCTCGTCTACAATCATACCTAGCAGCTTTTGCATTTCATAAAAAGCATCTAGTAGCTTTTTTGGTGGGATTTCCTTTATTACTTCATTTGTATCTTCATTGATTACTGTTACATAATAACGTTCCAAACCTTCATGATACATAAATTTTGAAGCGCTATGTGTTACTTCAAGCATTTCGTTCATTTTATCAACTACATCTCGAACTTTTGCTTTTGTTTCTTCACTATTATCAAGTTGCTGCTCTGGTTCAACAGTAGCTATAGATATTTTTCCACTATGATTGCTTTCTTCCTTCGCTATTTTGGGTACGCTAGTATCGCTTATAAGGGCTGAATCTATATCAATATTACCTGAAATACGCATATTTCCATCCTCCTTGAATTTAATACAAACACTGTTACTTTTAATATCGGATAAAAAAAAAGGAATTTCAGTTTTTCCATAAATCATCCACAAAAAAACGAAATTCCCAAATGTAAAATGTACTTTGAAAATTGATGTTATCAAACTTTATTTACTATTAAAAAACTACTACTTTTCAAATGTCGGTCTCTGATATCAGATTTTCGTCTAAAATATTCTACTACAAACAGTTTGAATTTAACTTAATTAATTTCTCCTTTTTGTACCACCTGATATGTAAATTTCAATTAATCACCTAATTAAAAAGTCACATATCTCAAAATCGAACATAGTATCAATATCAAAAGAATTCTCTTTTTTCATGACATATGCTTTTGTTTCTTTTGTTATAAAGGACTTTTCCTCTTTTAAGAACTTTATTTGTCCGACATAGATTGCTCCGTTCAAAGCATATACAATCGGTAAATCTTGACGTCTTGTAGCGGTTTGTTCATTATTAATTATTGGTTGCATTTTGCCATCTATTAAATTGTACATCCAGTATGGAGACTTATCCGGCTCTGTTACTGAAACGCAGAATTTCGCTTGTTGATGTAACATAAACTCTATACACCCATCGATATCCTCTACAGTTCTTAGTGGTGAAGTTGGTTGCAATAACATAACATAATCATAACCTGGGCATTGTTCAATAGCATGTAATATAGGGTCAATACCAGGCGTGTTATCCTGTGCTAATTCGATTGGGCGAACAAACGGTACATCGCACTCATACTCCTTAGCTACTTCAATTATTTCATCATCCTCTGAGGACAAAATTGTTCGAGTAATATACTTAGATTTTTTTGCCTCTTCTATTGTCCAGGCTATTAATGGCTTTCCATTGAGTTCTCGAATATTTTTACGTGGTACTCCCTTTGATCCCCCACGAGCAGGAATGACAGCTAAAATCTTAGGTTTCATATTAAGAGCTCCTTAAACTCATTATTAGCTTTGTTAAAATCCTCCATTCGACCGATATCTAACCAATATTCATGGATAGGGAATACAGATGTTTTCTTTTCTTTTTCGATTAATTGCTCAAAAAGTGTCGGCATATCATAAAATTCATCTGTCGGTATATAATCAAAAACATCTGGACTTAGCACATAAATACCCGCGTTAACAAAACTACGTTGAATGGGCTTCTCTTTAATCGTCACTAAATCTGTACCATCAGTTTCAATAACACCATATGGAATTTGATATTCATATTCCCTCACACACATTGTTGCAATTGATTCATGTTCCAAATGAAAATCCATTAGCTGATCAAAATTAATTTGTGTAAGTAAATCACCATTCATGACGAAAAACGGTTGTGTTGGCCGATTTTTTATTAATGAGAGAGCCCCTGCTGTACCCATTCGTTTATCTTCTTCAACATACTCAATCGTTACATCAAAAGCCTCACCATTTTGGAAATAATTTTGAATCACTTCTTTTTTGTAGTTTACTGAAAAGATGAAGTTCGTATATCCGTATTGCTTAAAACCATCAATAATTATTTCTAGAATCGTTCTATTTCCTACTCGTAACATAGGTTTTGGTGTATCGTTTGTAAGAGGACGAAGCCTTGTACCTAATCCACCAAGCATTAAAATAACTGTATTTTTATTCAATATTGATTCTAGCTTATCCATAAATAAAATATCGATAATTTTATTCGAATCATCTATTATTGGCAGTTGCTTTAGCATTTTCAATTTCATAAATCGCTTATAAATATACGGCTTTTGTCCACTTTTCGCGATAATTGGATTCGGATTCATAATTAAAGAAATTGGTACCTCAAGCCCTTCGCCCCGTAAGATACCACGGCGAATATCCCCATCCGTAACGGTACCAAGCAAACGTTGATTTTCATCGACAACCACTGCAAATTGTAAAGAGGAATCATCAATTATTTTCATCGTTTCAAGTAACGTTTGATTCTTTGTAACAATAATTTTTTGCCATTGCTTCATGGAATTACACTTCCTTTGCAGGTACGCCAAATGCCTTTACATTGTCTTCTATATTTTTTACTACTACTGCCCCTGCACCTATTAAACAGTTTGTTCCTATATTAATTCCTTGTATAATTGTTGTACCTGTTCCTATATGTGTCCCTTTTTGGATTTGAACATTACCTGATATTTTAGTACCCGGTGCAATATGTATTTGGGAACCTATTTGACAATCATGATCAATAATCGTACCCGTATTTATAATAGTATTATCGGCAATAATTGTATTGGTTTGAATAATTGCACCAGCCATTATTTGAATTCCATGTCCTAATTTTACTGAAGGAGCAAGAGTAGCTGAAGGGTGTACAATTGATTTAAAATGATAACCTTTATCACAAAAATCTTGAAATATCTTTTCACGTAATGGTGACGGTCGTGTCATTCCTACACCAAGAACTAACTCAACATCTGACGTTGAATAATTAAATATCACTTCATCTTTTCCTAAATAAGGTATTGAATTATTTTTCTCTATTGTAGGAGCAGTAAAGCCTAATATTTTCTCTTTTTGAGCTACTAACATTTCTGTTAATACTGATGCATGTCCACCGTTCCCAATGATTATAATTGGCTTACTCATCTATAAGTTCATCCTCATCATATGATTTTGAAGCAACTTTCCCTATGTAAGACCAATACTTTGAAGGCACAACACCATTTCCAGGTCTTTTTACAGTTAAATTGCTAGATGAAAACACTTCACCAAGACGAATTGTTTTTTTAGCAACTAAGCTTTTTCGTACTGGAATACGATTTTGTAGCTCTGTAAATGTTGGTTTTTTAATACCATCTCCCAGTGCTTGCTCTATTTCTCTTATGCCTGTAATCATTGCTTTTAGCTCATCAGGATTTAATGAGGCAATATGATCCGGTCCTTCTAATGTCTTATCCAAAGTAAAATGCTTTTCTATCACTGTTGCTCCCATACTAACGGCCGCAATCGGGATATGAATTCCCTCAGAGTGATCAGATAAACCCATCGGTAATCGGAAAATTTTATTCATTTCATTCATTGCACTTATATTGATTGAAGCGGCTGGAGCTGGGTATTGTGTTGTACAATGTAGAAGTGTTACGTATTGTTGTAATACCTGCTTTGCCTCTTCTGTACAGTAAAATTCTTGAACAGATTCTATTGTAACGGTTTCTAAGGGCTTTGCTAGACCATATGCGATAAATGCTAATGCCTCGTGAATTTCCTCAATCGTTGCCATACCTGTTGATAAAATAATCGGTTTACCCTTTGTAGCCATATAATGAATAAAAGGTGCATTAGTTAGCTCGCCAGAGGGGATTTTTACCGTTTCAATACTTAGTTTGTCTATTAAAAAATCGACACTTTCAAAATCGAAAGGCGTCGATAAAAATTCAATTTGCTCTGTTTGACAAAATATTTGTAACTCTACAAACTCCTCATATGTTAACTCTAGTTTTTTTAGCATTGCCAATTGAGAAGTAGCTTCACCTAAATTTTCGACTTGGTAATCTGCCTGCTTTGCTTGTTTTGTGACTAAGTTTTCTGCCTTAAAGGTTTGAAACTTGACTGCATTAGCCCCCGCCTCTTTCGCAACCTTTACAAGCTCCTTCGCCATTTTAAGTGAACCATTGTGATTAACTCCCGCTTCTGCGATGATATAGGAATTTTTCATAGGTCATAGAACTCCTTTTTTATAGAAAATGACGTTAACCCGTGTAAAAGGGTAATGATTTTTTCTGATACTTGACCATCTCCAAAAATACGGTCATATTCCTGGTTAAACTTTTTAGCTTTTTCAATAGTACGATAAATTTTTTCTGTATCAAGCACTGTATTAAACACAGAGTTTGGTTGTTCACGCCCCTCTTGTCTCATTCCACAATTAACTGTCGGTGTTGCTAAATAAGGAACTTCAATTAATCCACTTGATGAATTACCTATTACAACCTCTGCATGTTTTACTGCACTTAAATATTTTAACTGTCCTAATGAATCATATAATTTTGCATTGCGATATTGTAATGTGAATTGTTGGATTGCTTCATTAATCCCACGTCCACCATTATCCGCATTTGACTTCGTAAAAAGCAGGTTAACATTTGAATAATTTTCTAAAGCTTCCAATAATTCAAAAACGCCATCTGTTTCACCATTTGTTTCGGGATGATATGTAATTAAAAACATTGGCAATTGATTATCTAGTTGGAGTTGCTCAAATAATTTATCCTTCGTCATCAACTTCATATTCATAATATTTTCTATCCCGATAGCACCGACATTAAATACACGCCCTGGAGATTCGCCTAATTGTATAACACGTTTACGATGTGATTCAGTACTAGTAAAATGCCATGTAGCCATTTTAGTAATAGAGTGGCGAATTGCATCATCGTATGCACCAAAAGTGCATTCACCACCATGAATATGAGCGATTGGAATTTGCATAATAAGTGCAGCTTGAGCAGCAGCTAACATTTCAAAACGATCGCCTAAAAGAATAATTAAATCTGGCTGCAAACGGGAAAGTGCATCAGCAAAACCAATGGTAGCAAGCCCCATGGATTTTACTACGCCTGTAGCTGTGTCTGCTGATAATAATATCTCTACTTTTTCATTAATTGTAAATCCATCATACTCAATTTGTTTATAGGTACTACCGAACTCTGGTGATAAATGCATACCTGTTGTAAGTATCTGCAACTGAAATAACTCATCTTGTTGAATTTTTTTTAAAAGAGGAAATAACAACCCATACTCTGCCCGTGTTCCTGTAATAACACAAATCTTCCGTTTCACTCTTTATCCCTCGCTTATAGGTGTACTAGGAATATTAATAACATTTTTATTTAACAGTTCAGTTACTGATAAGTCCATCTTTGGACATTGTTGAAACATCACAAGTTCATGCATTGGTGTCCAAATAGGGCGACTCATAACACCCTGATTATTTAAAAAATCTAATACTTCATTACGATCATAACTCTCGTCTAAAATAATTGTTTGTAACCAGTAATTACTTCGTGTATTTACAGGCTCTTTAAATAACTGTACACCATCAATATTTGTTACTATATTTTCATAATATCCTGCTAAATTACGCTTTTGCTCAATAAATTCAGGCATTTTTTCGAGCTGAGCACATCCTAAAGCAGCGTTAATATTCGGCATACGATAATTAAAGCCAATTTCATCATGTATAAATTCCCAACGGTGAGGAACTTTCGCTGTAGTCGTTAAATGTTTTGCATAGTCAGCAAGTGCCTCATCATCTGTTAAAATAGCACCACCACCACCCGTAGTGATAATTTTATTACCATTAAAGCTTATTGCACTAACTTTCCCAAACGTTCCAGTATGCTTACCTTTGTAATAACTCCCTAATGACTCCGCTGCATCTTCCACAAGTACTAGCTTGTATTTTTCACATATGGCATCAAGCTCATCCATCAAGCAAGGATGACCAAATGTGTGCATTGGTACTAATGCTTTAATACGGCGATTCGTCTGCTTATTGTATAATTCACCTTGTCGCAGTTCTGCTACTTCTTCCAAATACGTTTCAAGTTTCGCTGGATTAACGCCTAATGTTTCTATATTTACATCCACGAAATGTGGGATTGCTTGTATATAAGAAATAGCATTTGCTGTAGCAATAAAAGTCAACGACGGCATAAGTACCTCGTCATTCGCTTCTACCCCTGCAACCTTTAAAGCAATATGGAGGGCAGCTGTGCCATTAACGACCGCCACAGCACGCTTCACACCAATAAATTTTGCTAAATCCTCTTCAAAGCGTGTAACATATGAGCCAACTGAAGATACCCAACCAGTTTTTACACAATCGGTTACATACTCCACTTCTTTTTCATTAAACGTTGGTTCATGTAAGGCTATGAAATCTTTGCCATATAACCGCTTAATACTTTCTACAAATTCCATCCATTGTTTATTCATATATTATAAACATCTGCCTTATATTGAGATAAATTATCAGGATTTGTGAACCATTCGATTGTTTCTTCTAATCCTTTTCGGAAACCATCTTTTCCGCCATAACGCGGCTCCCAACCAAGTAGCTCTTTTGCTTTTCTATTCTCTGCCCATAAACGCTCTACTTCACTTTTCTCCGGACGTAGGCGTTGCTCATCTGTTTCAATTGTTAAATTAGCGCCCATAATATCCGCAATCATTTCAGCCGTTTCACCAATTGACACCTCATAATTTGAGCCAATATTAATCACTTCACCAATTGACTTTTCTGAATTCATAACGGAAATAAAACCTTGTACAGTATCTTTTACATAGTTAAAGTCACGAGTTGGACTAACGGCACCTAGCTTAATCGTCGTTTGACCACTTGCAAGCTGACTAATAATTGTAGGAATGACTGCTCGAGCTGATTGTCGTGGTCCATAGGTATTAAACGGACGGATAATCGACACAGGCGTATCAAATGAACGATAAAATGATAATGCCATTTGATCTGCTCCTATTTTAGATGCGGAATAAGGTGACTGTCCCTGTAATGGATGATCTTCATCAATTGGTACATATAAAGCCGTACCATATACTTCACTTGTCGATGTATGTACTACTTTTTCTACTGCTAATTCTTTTGCAGCCTGCACAATATTCAATGTTCCAGTAACATTTGTATCTACATATGTTGCTGGTGAATGGTATGAATATGGGATTGCAATAAGTGCTGCTAAATTTAATACATGTGTACAGCCTTTCATTGCTTCTCTTACACCATGTGGATCACGAATATCTCCTGAAAAAACATCTAGTTGTGATTTAATCTCTGAAGTAGATTGGTCAAGCCATCCCCACGAATTAAATGAATTATAGTATACAAAAGCACGAACATTATAGCCTTGTCGAATAAGTTCTTCAGTTAGATGAGAACCGATAAAACCATCCGCACCAGTTACTAATATTTTTTTTTCCATAATTATTAATCAGCCCTTACATAATTAATTATCTTCTAGAATTTCATATGGTGTACAATTTTCAAAAAATGGTTTAATTTCATATTCAAAAATGTCCGAAACAACAATAAAATCTCTTTTTTCTAAACCGGTATTGATTTCCTCTAAAAAACCTTGAATTAAATCAAAATCTATATTACTATTATATTCATTTTTAATTAACAATAATTGAACTTCTTTCAACCATTCAAAACCTTCACTAAAATCTACAATTAGATTCAGTGCAACTTCATAATCTTCCTGTTGTAAATTCATCGCAATAGAATCACAACCAGCGGGAATTTTACTAATGTAATCATTAAAACTATTCATCACGTCTATTATTAATTCATTCATTTTTTTCACCTTCCACTTTTAAGTTTTCAATTAATATCTTCGAATAAGATATTGCGGTATCTGTAGCAGCCAACATCTTTTTATACATTTCTATATTTTGATTCTTCACTCTGTCATAAGCTTCTCCCTGTGTTTCATTTTTTTCAGGTTTATAATTTTTTAGAACATTCAGATTTATAGGATCTATACTTAAGCTTAATGCAGTTTCCTCAACTAATTTTTTATATTGACTGTCATTCATATCAAGCCTTTTCAAAATACTTTGAGCAAAATAAGTATTAGATTTATTCTTTCTAATTAAATAGAGATTCTCAGAAAGTATTTTTTTAATTTTATTGTATATTAAAATTTCTTCCAACATATTTTTAATGAGTTTTTCTTTTCTTTCTTCATAATTCTCATCTACCATTTGTTGATTAGTTTTTATAAAAATATCTTTCACGTTTTTTATCTGCTCACAAAATACTTTAAATGGAATATTATTATAACCTTTAATATTCACTCCACCTTCAGTACAGTTATATACCTCTTCATAAGAAAGCTTTTTAGTTAGTTGTTCAAATACCTCTTTCATATGATAAAAAGAATAATCAGTTATAACTTCCTCACCATAATAACCTTCAGTATAAAAAGCACCATTTCTAAGTAAATCTTTCGGATTAACTTTTTCATCTCTTATATTATTATCTGCATGCGTTTTATTATTTGTGTAAGCTAAGTCTTGACCTATAAGACAAATTGGTCCATTAGTGATATAGAGAGCTAAAGAAAATGCATAATGCGCAACAGAACCTCCTCCATCTAAAAAGACAACATCTTTGCCTATAACTTTTCTAAAATGGTCTTCTAATTTACTTTCAGCACTGCTAAAGGCGAAATACGCATCACCTAAAAAATGTTCCCTTATTGATGCATGGCTAGGCATTACATAAACAAATGCGGTATTCTTTAAATGCAGATGTTTATAATGATTATAATTTAGATCTGTACCGTCTATCGATATAGCAAAATCAGGACAAATTCCTTCTTTTAATAACGAATTTATTGTTGAACCTGATGAAATTAAAATAAATTTATTTCTATTTTGTTTTAATAAAGGTATTTGTTTAGAAAGTGATGGCCCTCCAGATGCCACAACAACCGGGAGGTTATGTATTTTGTTCAATTTACTTAACGAGCTATCCCTTAAGGTATGATGTAAATTCAAAATATAGTTTTTTTGCCAAAGTTCCGAAAATGCCATTACCGTATTTTCGTTAACTTTTGAAATTGCTACATGTTCTTTTATTTTTTCTAGAAAATCTTTATATTCTTCTGGACATATATAATCATAATTAGGTGAACATATAATATTTATTTTATCGGAAATTTCCACTTTTTCGTTTATAATTCTTTTAAATGATTCTAAATCATAACAAATTATCATTTTACTCAATTCTTTAATATCATTATTTAAGATGGGTTCATATACAATTAGTGTTTCATCATCATCTAACATCTCTATTAAACTCTTCACATTGTAACCTAAACCATATCCAAAAATAATATTTTGATATTCTGGTTTGAAATTTTTATCTGAAAAAGTACTTGCCTCTTTTAAAGGATTATATTTACTATGCAGTAGATATCCATTTACCTCCAATGTAGGAAGTCCAATTTTAGATAATACTTCTTTTATCGTAATATTATTATTCATTTTTGAATCTCACCTCCATATATATATCGACCCATTTTAAAATATCTAAAGAAAAACTCCGTTTACGTTGAGAGATTCTTTGAACTTGCCTTAAATTTTTTCTTTAATCTCTATACTTTCGGTGTAGGGGATGTTCTAAAGAGAACTTAACGATGACGTAACGAAAAGAAATGCTATTTTGGGCAACTATACATCGTTTCATTCACTTGTTTAAATTGCATACGCTTACAGTCGGATGTTCTTTCAAATTTTACGTTTATTGAGCCTAGGAAATAAAAAGCTTCGCACAGGCTTCATTATACTAGCCGACTCCAAAACAATCTCTTTCGCTTATGAATAAAATAAACCATATAGCGCATCACTTGTAATTGCAAAAGTTGATGACCTGGCACAGTGCACGATCATCAGCTCTGTCGCTAGAGTGTTATACTCGCAATAAATCCTTCTCCAGGAATAAACCAAATCTGTTCTTCAAAACGTGTTGCTAAAAATCACTCCGTTGGGTCATTTGATAACATCGGCATGCCAATCAATTTGTCCTTCTAATGCCAATAATAGATGACTTTTATCCTACATGTGTAAATAAAATTGACCTTTTTATTCTCTTGGCAAGATAACATATAGAGTAAAAAAATCCTCCGTTTCATTTACATGTTTTGAAGAGATTGTATGTATAAGTTCACTTTTTTCTATTGACTAGATAGTTTTTAACCGACATAAAAACTCGTCCTTCATTAAAGAAGAACGAGTTTTTCTTTTTAGTATAAGTTCAAACTATTATCGTAATAATTGAAGAACACCTTGTGGTTGTTGGTTAGCTTGAGCTAGCATAGACTGTGCAGCTTGCATTAAGATATTGTTCTTTGTGAAGTCCATCATCTCTTTAGCCATATCTGTATCACGGATACGAGATTCAGCAGCAGATAAGTTTTCAGAAGCTGCGCCTAAGTTGTTAATTGTGTGCTCTAAACGGTTTTGAACTGCTCCTAATTTAGAACGCTGTTTTGAAACTTTTTCAATTGCATCATCAACAGATTTAATATATTTGCTTGCTCCTGATTGAGTAGAAATACTTCCTGCATTTAAGCTAGTTGATAGTGAAGCTGTTGTCATATTACCAATAGATAAAGACATTGTTTGACCTTGGTTTGCACCAATTTGAAGTACTAAAGTTTTATTTGCACCTGATAAATTACCATTTAACAATTTTTTATTGTTAAACTCAGTAGTATCAGCAATACGTTTGATCTCTTCTTTTAATTGAGTAACTTCATCATTTAAGAATCCACGGTCTAAATCTTCGTTTGTACCGTTACGTGATTGTACTGATAATTCACGCATACGTTGTAAAATTGCGTGTGTTTCGTTCAATGCACCTTCAGCAGTTTGAATTAAAGAGATACCATCTTGAGAGTTTTTAGTCGCCATGTCAAGACCTTTGATTTGTGAGCGCATTTTTTCAGAAATCGCTAAACCAGCAGCGTCATCACCAGCACGGTTGATTTTGTAACCTGAAGATAATTTCTCAAGGTTTTTAGAAGCTTGAGCATTGTTGAAAGTAAGGTTACGGTGTGTGTTTAAAGCTGAAATGTTGTGTTGAATTCTCATTTGGAATTCCTCCTTGAATGTATGTTATTGTCATTCCACATCCGTGTGGAATATCGGATTAGGTAGTATGTATGTACTTCCTGCCCCTTACACTCTATATATCGTAATTAGTTGGAAATGTTTAATAGTTTTTTTAAAAATTTTTTATTTTTTATTTTTTATTTTTTATTTTTTATTTTTTGGCGAATTGTAGAATCAAGTTGAACACTTTAGAAAAATAAAAACATCGTACGCGAAATCGTGTATTATTGAGGCTCCAACACCAATCAATAAGAAGGGATTTCGAATACGATGCCAGAACAGCATAACATAAAAACACCGAATAAGAAACCGCGCCTTACACAGTTTCAACGTGGAGAACTTCAAGGCTACTTGAACGCTGGAATTACAAATAAGAGCGAGCTTGCTCGAAAACTCAAGGTTTCGCGTGGGACAATCTACAATGAACTTGCTCGTGGCACGACCACTCAAGTAAAGAAAATTAACGGAAAACATATCTACATGACGCAATATCTTGCGGAAACAGGTCAAGCTGTAACAGATCGAAACGTGGCTCGTTCTCGCAAACCGTTGAAGTTTGAGCGTGTGAAGGCATTCTTGGTGTTCGTTGATGGACTGTTATTGGATCGCACAAAGACCATGTCTCTAGATGCGATTGTTGGTCTTGCGAAGCTCAGAGGGTTGTTTTCCCCGGAGGAAATGGTCTCAACAAAGACGCTCTATCACTATATCGAGCTTGGTCTTCTAAAAACTCGAAACAGTGACCTTCTCTTAAAGGTACGTCGAAATACCAAGAGAACTAAGAAAACGCACCGCCCGAATAAGACGGTTCTCGGTAAAAGTATTGAAGAACGTCCGGATAGTGTTGAATCCCGTGAAGAATTCGGTCATTTTGAAATTGACTCCGTCGTAGGGCACAAGGATAAAGAAGATGATGTGCTATTAACCTTGATTGAACGTAAAACCCGTCGTGAATTCATCGTAAAAATGGACGGGAAAGACGCCGATTCAGTTAACTATGCACTCTCTTCAGTCCTCAAAGAATTTGGTGAATATGCATCTACTGTCTTCAAATCAATCACGGCAGATAATGGTTCTGAATTCGCTGGATTGTCAGAAATGTTTGGTGATAGGATAGATATCTATTTCACTCATCCATATTCTTCATGGGAGCGTGGAACGAATGAGAACCACAACGGAATCATCCGTCGTTTCATTCCTAAAGGACATGCGATTGAGGATTATAGCCGGACGCAGATTCATATGGTTGAGGAAGCTATGAACAACCAAGAAAAATGTTTGACTACAAGACACCAAATGAACTGTTTGAAGAGGAACTCCAGAAACTGGTCGCTTAAAGATTGCGGGGACACCCCGCACCCCTTGAGCCTCCCTCGAAACAGAAAAGTCTCCTGTTCATCAGTCAGCTGCAAATCCTAACCTGTGTTGGCTAGATCCGCAAGGGAAAGCTCCTTGCAGATCTAGCCAACACTGGTTGAACGGACTACGCCGACCGACGAACAGAAGACAAAGGAATCTCTGGGATGTTTTAAAAAAAGTGTTCAACTTGATATTGCAATTTACGTTTTTTATTTTTTATGTAATAGATTACTAGTTTAAAATTATAGCTAAAACTCATAGTCTTTATTTTTTCTTTAACCGTTCTAAGAAGCTTGTTGATGCTGATAAAGCTTCCTTATTTTGTGCTTGGATGGCTTCAAAAACTTCGGAGCGATGTACTTTTACTGTTTTTGGTGCGACAATACCAATTTTAATTTGCTCGCCTTCCACTGCTAATATTTTAATTTCTATTTGGTCACCTATCATAATAGATTCATCTTTTTTTCGTGAGAGCACTAGCATTATTTCGCACTTCCTTCCAATGTTTGCATTGGGTAGCGTAGTGGATATGACTTATTATCTTGGAGGACAATTTGTTTGCCTAATTTTTTATCTATATTAATAATTATAGGAGCTAGCAAATTAATAGTAGAATCCTGCAATGTTTCTTTCATTGTAACAATAGTATATGTAAGAACTTCTTCCTCTTTTTCAATTTGTAGTTGCTCACGATCCTCATTACTAATATCAAAGCTATAATCTTTTTTGAAAGCAAATGGATACGCTATCACAAAGCCAATTTCCATTTGATCAACTGATTGAAGTAATACTAATGGAAGGTTTGCGTCTATAGGTAGTAACACAAATTTTTTGTAATCTTCCATACCTAATAAGCCTTGCTCAAATGTTAGAATATCTTGTTTTTCAATTTCGATTTCACCTAAAAATTTAGTAGCTATTTTCATTCTTTCATACGCTCCTTTAAATGATGACGTCGATGTTAACATCTGGTCTTTGTACCATTGTACTAGTTACTTTACCAGGTGTGTAGTCGTGAATAGGTTTGTTCACCTTTACGTCAATAATTGGGGCTCTTTTCTCAATATTGATGTCTGTAGTACCTGGTGTATAGTCGATTTTAACAGAGCCTACTGAAGGTACGAATTTTATATTATAAGGTCCTGGTCGGTGAGGACCATGGTTTTGTTTAGCGATATTTTGCAAAGTTGCTCGTCCTTGTCCTTTACCGGAATTCTCCATCATTTGGCGGCCTTCTCTTGCTCTACGTTCTATCCCTTTAAGAGCTTCTTGTTTACCATTTTCAGCATAGTTTGCACTTGATTCTAGAGGGCCAATCATCCCTATATCTCGTCTTGCTTGAGAAGAATCGATTTGTAAAACACCTCTAGTTGTATGAATCTCCAAGATAGCTGCTGGTTGTTCAATAGATTGAGTAGCTCTCGGCTGTTCAATATGCTGTTGAGGCTTGGTAATTTCAAGTTCTATTTTTGCATCAGTTGTCTGAATTTGAATTTGCGGAAGCCGCATTTACAATTCTCCTTTCAAGAAAAGCGTCTGAACATATTGTCCAAACGCTCTGTTATTCATTATAAAGTTTGCCCCTGACGCTTCGCTTTCGGGGCAGAACCTTAGTAGATTTTATCGGATAAAATCTACTAAAGTTTGCTGAATGATCTTTGCTCCTACAGATAGAGCGGCTTGGTGTATAGATTCCTGTGTAACCATATCTGTAATCGTCTTAGCATAGTCTGTGTCTTCATTTTTAGATAGTTGTTTTGTTACATTAACTTCTTGAAGACTTAGTCGATTTTCCATCATCTCTACACGATTTTGACGAGCTCCAACATCTGCTCTTAAAGTCAATGTATTTTCATAAATACTATCTAAACCAGGAATTTTATTAGTACCATTTGTTATTTCTAAACCAAGTGCATCGCCAATCTTCTCACCTGTTGCACCACTTTGTAAAAGTGTTGTTACTTCAGTCATAAATCCATCAATTTTACCAAACAAATCAGTACCCGATGTATTAATATTCATTGAGATACCATCAAAAACGTTGATTTCAAACGGCTTCTGTCCTCCAGTAGTAATTGCTGGGTTTTGTGGCCCTGTTTTATCATTATAAAGCGGTTGGTTTGTATGAGTACCTGAAAAGATATAGTTCTCTCCTATTTTTGTATTGGCTATATCACGCAATTGATCCTTAATTTGTTGCATTTCTGCATTGATCTTTTGACGATCCTCAGTTGTATTTGTATCGTTAGCAGCTTGTACAACAAGCTCCTTTACACGTTTTAATGCAGAGCCTACTTGATCAAGCGATTCGTCTGTTGTATCTAGCCATGTATTTGCTTCACGAAGATTACGTTGGTATTGTTGGTTTTTATCAAGATCTATACGATAGCCCATTCCTTTTACTGCTACAACTGGATCATCGGATGGTCTTGTAATTACACTACCTGAGTCCAACATATTTTGATACTTAGACATTTTACTATAGCTTGTATTTAAATTGCGTAGCATATTACTCGACATCATTGATTGTGTAACGCGCATAAATTTATCTCCTCTCAGTTAAGTGGCTATTATAGCCCTACTCTTCCCATACCATTGATGATTTTATCTAATGTTTCATCTACCACTGTAATCATACGTGCATTGGCATTGTATGCTTGCTGGAATGTAATCATATTAGTCATCTCTTCATCTAAGGAAACGGAGTTCATTGAATCACGACGCTTAGAAATATCCAAATGACTTGTTTCAAAGTTAAATGCATGACGTTCAGCTTCCTGTCCCTTTACTGCTAAATCACCTACTAACGATTTATAATAGTTTTGGAATGTACCTTTCTTTAAGTTATCTTGAGCCTGCGATTGCAGCTCTGCTAACTTACGCATGTTTCCGTTATTACCATCCTCGCCTTTCGTATCAGATACAGCTACCTGCTTCGCATCAGTAATTACTACGTTAAATTCACGTGCAGTCATCCCTGAGAAAAAGTTCTGACCTGTAGTATCGTCTAAACCAAAACCTTTACGATGAATTTCATTAAATTTTGTTATAAATTCACTTGCTAGTTTATCTAAATTAGCAAGCATTTCTGGGTAAGTACCTTGTCCACCGCTATGTCCATACGCATCAATTAGTGCACGTAATGTACCTTTACCAGGTTCCATTTTACTGTAATCAATTGCGATTCCTGTCGCTGGATCCCCTGGTGGTTCGCCAATAGCAGAAATTTTAACTTCCTTAAAGTTAGCGTAGCTCCCTGTCGCTTGAACATCTACCTCACCATCAATGCGCTGATCGTTTGTATCCATCGTTGCAAGTGCAGCATATTGTCTACCATCCACTAATTTAATAGGAGTACCATCCGCTGATACATATGTAATCGTCATTGAACCTTCAGCTACATCTTTTGCTAAACCACCTGATTTTTGCAATGAAACAGTTACAGGAATATATTCATTTAACTGATCTACTAATACATCACGTGCATCATATAAATCATTTGGCACGTAACCACTCGGCTCAACTTCTTGAATTTGTTTATTAAGGGCCGCAATTTGTTTAAGAATTGAATTCACTTTATCCGTCGAAACATTAATTTCATTCCCGATATTACCTTGGATCTGTTTTAGCTGTCTATCCATAGAATTAAAAGACTCAGCAATTGCAATTCCTTTAGAAATTAACACCTGACGTGCAGCTGCATCTTTTGGATTGTCAATAACATCTTCCATAGATTTCCAAAAATCTGTGAATGATTGGTTAATACCGAACTGTGAAGGTTCTGACATGACATCTTCCATCTGCGAAATAGATTTTGCTGCTGAATCCCAATAACCCAATTTATTCGTTTCTTGACGATATTGTCGATCGGTAAATTGATCGCGGAGACGTTGAATCGAGCTTGTTTCTACCCCTGTTCCAAGATGCCCTGGATAGACAGGCTGATTTAAGCCTGGACTTGGAAAACCAGGAGTCGCTTGCATATTTACTCGTTGGCGAGTAAACCCTAATGTATTTGCATTGGAAATATTATGTCCAGTTGTGTATAAAGCTGTTTGTTGTGTAAATAAACCGCGTTTACTTGCTTCTAAGCCCATAAATGTTGAGCGCATTCTTTTTCCTCCCTTAGTAACCGCTTTTCAGCAATTAATTTCTTAAAAACTATGCTTGAGAATCGAAATATGATTTTTTTGCCATTGTATTGGTGCCACGAACCTCATTGCCTGAATAGTTGATTTGCTCAGGACGAGGTTGTAAAGCGTCCAATGTTAAGTTGACAAATTGTAGTGATTGGAACACTAGCTTTTGATTTAAATCGTTTTGGTTTTTTAAGTCATTGATGATTTGCAATAATCGATTGCGCACTGCTGAAAGCATGTCTTTTTCAGTCTGTTGTTCAGCAGCCTCGATGACATCAGCGACAGTTGTTTTGTCAGTTGAAGCAAATCCTTTTGCTTCAAGGTAGTCCGTTACCTGTTTCTGACGCTGTTGCTCGAGCTTATCGATGGCCGCTACATGCGCCTGCTCATCCTTGAGCATTTGGTCCAGTGCTTCGATATTCCCAACTGTAATAATTTCAGTTTTTTTAATGGCTAGTTCAAGTAAGCTTTTATGCATTCTTTCTAGCTTTGTTAATGTAGAACAGATCGCTTCTGTAGACATTTTGCTAAGCACCCTTTCTGATATTCCTTAGAAACGATAATATTTCAGCATATCTTCTGCAACTTTGCGAGCGTCCACTTTGTATTCACCAGAAGCGATATCTTTTTTTAGTTGTTGTACGCGTTCTGCACGCTCTGCGCTGTATGTTGAAACTCCTTGCATCTCCTGTGCAGTTTTTGAAATTTCGATTTTATCTGCGAAGGATGCTTTGTTAGTGCCTGATTTTACATTGCGCACCTGATTTTTATAGGCGTTCACTGCATTAATCCCATAAGATGTAATTTTCATTTAATAACCCCCTATCTAAAAAGCTTATCTTACTATTATTTCGGATTGTCTCACATAATGTTAAGTTTTCAAATATAAAAAAGTGTGCTAATTTTGTTTAAAATTAACACACTTTAGATCTATCAACTATGCCTCGACATAATTGTGTCCGGAATCAGCTTTGTGCTTAGGCCTGCAAATGTTTATTGCGCGAAAGCGTAGTGCTAACGTAGCGACAGCAACACGAGGTCCGACACGATGTCGGTCATTTCGGTAATGTCACAGGACGTGGCGTTCTTAGACTGAGTTCCTATTTCAGTGGGTGTTTGGACACTCGCTGAAATAAGTTAATGTTTTCGTTCTGCGTGATATGTTACACGATCACGTTCTGTCACACTCTCACGGAACTCCTTCGCCGCTTCAAATGTGCGTAAATCCGCCTTCAATTCATCTTGACATTTTGTACAAAGCTTGCCTGTTGTCGTTAGATGACCACAGTTATCACATGGATAGCCAAGATTAGGGAACATCGCAGTCTGCAAGCGCCCCTTGCGTACCCATTTATACAATAGCTCCTCTTCAGCTCCTGTTGCCTCAACAATACGCTCTACTGTCGCAGCACGGTTTTCACGTTTACGTAAAAAGCGATAAACGATTTGATATAGCTCCTCTTCAGATTGAGCACATTTATGACATACTTCTCTGACCCCTATATAGTTAAAAAACTCATTACATTTCGGACAATTACGAACCTCTGCCATCTATTCTTCCTCCTCTTGCATAATAACAGCTTGATACGAATCTTATATACTCGTAATCTATTATACACAATGCATTTGCATTTTCATCCATTAATTAGTGTGAAGATTTTTACATTTTTGGCGCCTGCGTTTAATAAAACCTCAGTAGCATGCCTTAAAGTAGTTCCTGTCGTTTTTATATCGTCAAAAAGAAGATATTCTTTATGCTCTACATGTGCTTTAGCCATCAGACGAAAAAGGGAAGCTGCTTGGATGCGCTGCTCTCTATTTTTGGAGCTTTGCGTTGCTGTCGTCGTCTTTTCTAAAAGTTGTATAAAAGGAATATTAGCAGCTTTTAATAGCTCCTCCATATGCGAGAAGGTACGTTCCCTTTGTTTGAGGGGATGCATAGGAATCGGAATGATGGCTGCTTTTTCAAGTTTAAATCGTGCATGTAGCTCCTGCCGAAATACTTTAGCAAGTGCGACATCCTGAAGAAATTTATATTGATGCAAATAATCTTTCATCGCATCGTTATATTGGTAAAGTGCTGTTGCTGTTGGGGAATGTTCAAATCGAGCCGAGCATCTATCACAGATTGTTGGTTGAAATTGTTTGGTTAAAAGTATTTTCCATGAAATTGCTGATTGCAAAGGCTGTGAGCATAATAAGCAAAGTGTTTCAATTTTATTCATTATGAAAATCCTTTCTTATTGTAATAAAGAATTTTGGTACGCGCATCATCCATTTCAGTCGTAATCCCATGATGAAAAAATACGACGTCTCCATCTGTAAAATTAGCATTTCGTCCAACTCGCCCAGCGATTTGTATTAGTGCACTGGAAGTGAAAATTGTTGATTCTGCCCCAATCACTGCGACCTGTACATTCTTTATCGTAATTCCTCTTTCTAAAATGGTCGTTGTCAGTAAACCTGGAACTTCTTCATGGCGCAGTTTAAGCACTTTTTCTTTCCGCTGAGGATCTTCAGCATGCACCGCCATAATGTTTGCATCTAATAACTGAAAAAGAGGCGTAGCTATTTTCATTAATTCTACTTTCGGGAAAAATAATAGAAAAGGCTCTTTGCGTGCAAGGCGCTCCTCTGTCCATTGTTTTAGCTTGCGTGGAATCTTTCCTCGTTTTAAGCTTTTTTCATAGCTCCATAGGGAATGAAATCGTGGAACTGGTAATGGACGGTTATGATAGCGCTTCGGGATAAATGAATAACTTTTATTTTGATATTGAGTAAGTAATTTTTGCGAAGGTGTTGCTGTGACCAACATTATTGGTGCGTTTTCTGTTTTCGCCTTTTGCACAGCACTTTGTAAAGTTTCGTCAAATGTATATGGAAATGCATCAGCTTCATCAACAATCATGATGTCAAACGCTCGTTCAAAACGATAAAGCTGATGGGTTGTAGCCAACACAAGCTGTGCGTAGCCCTCCTGCTTTGGTGATCCACCATATAGTGCATGGATCATCGTTTGCGGGAAAACGGTTTGAAAGCGTGGATATAACTCTAGCACTACATCTGTACGTGGCGTAGCAATACATACCCGTAAGCCCTGCTGTAACGCATAATGTACAGTCGGAAAAAGCAACTCTGTTTTCCCTGCCCCACATACTGCATGAATAAGATGCGAACGCTTTGCTTTAACACTTTCTAGCATTTCGTTTGCGGCCTGTTGTTGAAGAACTGTAAATTCCCCTGCCCATTTGAGTGAATGCTTTCTTGTTCTCATTGCACGAGGGCCTGTCCAGATCATCAATTGCGTACAGCTACTCACTCTACCCATATTCAGACAATGTCTACAATATATACATTGCTGCTGGCATTTTGAACAAGCAAACGTTGTAAATAGCTGAAGATTATCATTATGGCAACGATTGCATTTTAGATGTGGCTCTTTTTGAATCCCTTCTATTATATGGAAGTATTTGTGATTGATCGATTTCTCGATATCTCCCTTTGAAAATGTGGTGTGCTCCTTTAACCAAATACGTCCTTCATGAAAATCTCGTAATGCAGGTGGCAACAACCAACCTTTGTATTTCATTGCTTTGCTCCTTTCATGTGGGTGGTTTTTATCAGCGATTGTCGTAGGTTTAGCGGCGATTCTAGCACTTTTAGCGGCGATATTCACGGGTTTAGCGGCGATTCTGGCACTTTTAGCGGCGATATCCACGGGTTTAGCGGCGATTCTGGCACTTTTAGCGGCGATATTCACGAGTTTAGCGGCGATTCTGGCACTTTTAGCGGCGATATCCACAGGTTTAGCGGCGATTCTGGCACTTTTAGCGGCGATATCCACGGGTTTAGCGGCGATTCCCCCGCTTCACCCGGCAACACAGGTATTCCCAAAAATAAAAACAGCCTCTACAAATTTGCTGTAGAGACTGTCTCACTTAAGATTATTTTTTTGTCCATCCTAAACCTATTGAGCCTTCACCTAAGTGTGTGCCAATGACGGGGCCGAAATAGCTTAATTTAAAGTTAACGTTCGGGTAGGTTGCTGCTAGTTGTGCTAGCCATTCTTCTGCTTCAGCCTGGCAATTGGCGTGAATCACGACAGCTTCCAGTGCTTCATACTTTTGAACATCCTCAGCTAGTAGCTCCTCCGCACGCTTTAATGCTTTTTTACGCGTACGAATTTTTTCAAAAGGTACAATGACCTTGTCCACAAAATGCAGTACTGGCTTTACTTGTAATAAGCCGCCAATTAATGCAGCTGCTGAAGACAGACGTCCCCCACGTTGTAAGTGCCCTAAGTCGTCTACAATGAAGTAAGCACGACTTGTCTGCTTTATGTCCGCCAATGTAGCGAGAATTTCTTTTGCAGAAAAGCCCTGAGCCGCCATTTCAGCTGCTCGTAGAACGTAAAAACCCTGTACCGCACAGGATATTTCACTATCAAAAGCGTACATATCAATGCCTTCCACCATCTCGCCTGCTTGAATTGCACCTTGATATGTTCCACTGATTCCACTTGATAAATGAATGGATATTACTTCATCATACTCTTTTGCCAGCTCTTCAAAGAGAGCGGCAATTTCTCCAATTGGGGGCTGCGTTGTTTTTGGGAATTCTTTTGCCCCGCGTACTTTATCATAAAATTCAGATGCCGTGATATCTACTTCTTCTGCAAATAATTGCCCTGAGATATTTACACTTAACGGAATCATATGAATGTTTAAGCGAGCTCGTTCCTCAGCCGGAATATATGCAGTACTATCTGTTACGATTGCTGTCCTCATCCATGTCCACTCTCCTATTCTACATAGTTTACAATAAAAAGAAATGAATGTGAAATGAATTACGCCATTGCGTAAACCCGTCGGAATGTTGAATAGTGGTAAGTACGCTTCACTCTTTCATCATTCTAGACATCTACTAAATTGTTAAACTTAGTATCCATTTCACATTCATTTTCTATGTATACTACTCTTTGCAAAATTAAATTTGCAAGAGGGTGATCTTCATTCCATTAATCTTTCTTTTAGTAAATAAAGGCTCATCACCATAACGTGGGTTTGATTTCCGTTCCAGCTAGGCAAGTCCAATGAACTGTTATCACAGGATGCATTTAACCTGCGTTCGCTCTAATGTTTTATCTTTGAAGCTAATCCCAGAAAACGCCTAACCTCAATTCTTAGTGATGAGCCTGAATGAAGATATCCTCATATTATTTGCCAGTACTTGATTTCGTGTCATCCATATAAAAGACGCTAGTGACCTTCCAGCGTCCATCTTCTTTGACGAATACTGTAACTTGTTGTCCTGCACTTTCATGCTTCACATTTGTTTTAGTTTGTACTAAATGCACTGTTATATTTGAATGGACCTGTGCTTCATTTGCGTTATATTTTATAATTGTAGTATGTTTAGCATCTCGTTTAACGTCTGACTGTTTAAATACTTCTGAGATGTATTTTTTTTCTTCTTCATAATTGAAACCTTTTGGATTCTTCGAGATTGTTTGCATATAACGATCAATTTCTTTTGAATTGAAAGCTGCAATATATTCATTAAAGGCTGCTATTATTGCTTTTTCTTCATCAGCAGGGATATTTTCTGCCTTTGTTATTTTCCCACCATTCATTTCAAACCCTACGGTTCCATCATCAATGATTTTTTGTCTTTCTTCTGCACTCATTTCATCTTTTTTATTACCACAGGCAGTTAACATTAATGCCGTTAACATTAATAAGGTAAGAACTGCTAGAAAACTTTTCTTTAACATCAAAAAACCTCCCGCGCATATTGTAGCATATAAATCCCGTTGTAGGAATTTTGTTGTGCATTTTCAACATTTAGGTGTTACATCTTCCTTATGACGCCCATGATTTTAAAATGTTGCACTATTTAAGAGATCACTATGTATAAATTATTTCACTTTATGAAGGGAATGTGACGGTGTGAACAAGTATTGGGGTTGGATTCTTCTGATGGATGACACTACAATTTCGCCACAAAAGCAAGCGGTTTATTTTTACTAAAAAAACTGCTTTAAAAACTACTAAATAATATAGTAGCCTTTAAAAACAGCTTTAAATTCAATGTTTGTATGCTATTAGCGTACTTCAACCCAGCCATTTTTGATGGCTGTAACAACGGCTTGTGTACGGTCGTTTACATTCATTTTTTGTAAAATGCTTGAAACGTGGTTTTTAACTGTTTTTTCAGAAATGAACAGTGTCTCACCAATTGTACGGTTAGATTGTCCATCTGTTAATAATTGTAATACTTCACATTCGCGTTTTGTTAGTAAATGGAATGGGCGACGAATTTCTGTTTGATGGAAGTTACCTTTATTTTCATGCTCAGAAAGACGACGGAATTCCGCTACTAAATTTTTAGTTACTTTTGGATGTAGGTATGATCCACCATTCGCAACTACTTTAATCGCTTCAACAATTTCGTCAGCATCCATCTCTTTTAGCATATAGCCAAGTGATCCAGATTTTAGCGCGTGTGTTACGTATGTTTCATCATCATGAATAGATAGCATAATCACCTTCGCATCTGGAAATTCACTAACCAACTCTGCTGTTGCCTCTACTCCATTTTTCCCTGGCATATTAATGTCCATTAGTACAACATCTGGTTGATTTTCAGCATATAAAGAAACCACATCTGTTCCATCATCACCTTCTGCTACTACATCAAACGTATCTTCAAAATCTAAAATACGTTTTACTCCTTCGCGGAATAGCTGGTGATCGTCTACAATAATAATCTTCGTCATTTGTCTTTACCCCCTAAATTTCTCCAACAATCGTTTTACTTACTTTTAACGGAATTTTAAATAAAACCGTCGTACCTCGATTTATCTCACTTGTAATTGAGATTGTCCCATTCAAAATTTCGATACGTTCTTTCATACCTAAAATCCCAAAGGAATGGTCTTTTACTACCTGTGAATCGAAACCTATGCCATCGTCCTTGACAACGATATTTACGGCACTTTTCAGCCACTCCAGTTTTACCCAAATATCCTTGCATTTCCCGTGCTTCATGGCATTTGTCACACATTCTTGCACTAATCGGAAAATAGATATTTCATAGTTTGATGGTATACGCTTTTCGGTGCTTCTCGATTGGAAATGAACTTCAACACCAGGATTATATTCAGTCACTGTCGATAAGTATTTTTTTAATGTCGGAACAATTCCCAAATCATCAAGAGCCATTGGTCTTAAATCATAGATTATACGTCGCACCTCTGATAATGCATTACGCACCGTTTTCTTTAAATCAGCAATTTCAGCCAAAGCATATTCAATGCCCTTTTCACGATACGTTCTCTCTATTAAATCAGTGCGCATGAGTACATTTGCCAGCATCTGAGCAGGTCCATCATGAATTTCCCTAGATAGACGTTTGCGCTCCTCTTCTTGTGCTGCAATAATACGTATACCAAAATCTTGTTTCATTTTTGCTTGTTCAAGTGCTAAACCAACATTTTTTAAATCTGAAGTTAAGTAATTCAAAACGACATTTACTTGATTGACAATATGATCTGCACGTTCAATCGTATCGAGTAATGCTCTTAATCTTCTCTCTAAATCATCTCTTTTATCACGTAGCTGCTTTTCTTGTGTTCTAATAACAGAGAGCTTCACTTGAAAATCTTGTGCAGTTTCATATGCTTCTCTAACTTGTTCTTCGGTATAATTATCAAAAGCTTTACTCACTAACACAAGTCTCTGCTTAGCAAGCTGTGTACTTTTTTCTAAAGCATCGCCTTCATCAATAACAATTGAAACTTGTTTTCGAACAATTTCTAGCTCTATTTTCATATCTTCGAAGCTTATTCGGCTTTGTTCACTTATAATAAAGATATCATCTTTTGAGCTCATGATTGTTTCTAACATTCGATTAAATATGTCATCAAGCGACTTTAAATCGAAGGTATCATTTGAAAACATAGTATACTCCCCAGTCTAATGTCTTATGATTACTTACTATTTCAATAGACCAATTACATAGTCTATACCTATTATAGCATTCCCATGTTGAAATTTAATGCTTTTTCTTTATGAAAATTATAGAATAGAACTCTACTTTAAAGGAGATTGATACTGATGAGAGAAAACTATTTAACAGTAAAAGGATATGGAGAAAGCGAAATTGTTATTTCAAAATCTCGCTTCCTTACTTATATAGAACGTACAGAAACGGAAGAGGATGCAATTTCTTTTATTGAACGCATAAAAAAAATGCATCATAATGCGACTCATAATTGTTCAGCCTATATTATTGGCGAGCATGATCATATTCAAAAAGCCAATGATGACGGGGAACCTAGTGGCACAGCTGGCGTCCCTATGTTAGAAGTCTTAAAAAAACAAGGGTTAAAGGATACGGTCGTTGTCGTCACACGCTACTTTGGTGGCATTAAGCTTGGCGGTGGCGGTCTTATTCGTGCGTACGGAAAAGCGACAACAGAAGGTTTACTGGCTGCCCAAGTAGTCGAACGCAAGCTTCATCATTTGATGAAAATTGCTATTGATTATACATGGCTTGGCAAAGTAGAAAATGAAATTCGAGGGTCTTCATATACATTAGAAGAAATTCGCTACTTAGAAGGCGTCGAAATCATTGTCTCTGTGTTAAAAGAGGAGGAAGAACAGTTCCGAAACTGGGTAACGGAAATGACAAACGGACAAGCAAACATTACTTTTGAGAATGCTCAATTTATCGAATTCGTTGTAAAATAAATAGTTTTAATTGTCGAAAACTAAATATCCATAGTATAATTTTAATATTGAGCTATTTTATCATTTACACATATTCTAAAAGTACTTGAATAAAGTTTAGTTTAATCGCATTATTATTCCCAAAATTCAGAGGAGAATATATCAAATATGAAAAATAGAACTAAAAATAAAAGCAAAAAGAGGTCTTCTAAAGCTTCACTAATTATAAAAGTTGGCCTTCTTTTAGTTGCTAGTTTACTAATTTGCGCGACTGCTTATGGTGTTTATATCGCGAAGCAAGCAGAGCATGCAGCGGACTCAGCACATGAAGAATTAAAAGGTCGAGACATTTCTTCACTTCGTGATGAAAAAGTAGAACCAGTACACGATAATGTTTCAGTCCTATTTGTCGGTGTTGATGATAGTGAAAATCGCGGGCAAGGCTCTGAGCACTCACGTTCTGATGCCCTTATTCTAGCAACATTGAACAATAAAACAAAAACGGTTAAAATGCTAAGTATCCCTCGAGATTCTTATGTTTATATTCCTTCAATGGGACGTAATGATAAAATTACTCATGCACATGCCCATGGTGGAACACTTTCAACAATTGATACAGTAGAAAAACTATTAGATGTGCCGATTGACTATTATGTGCGTATGAACTTTAATGCGTTTATTGACGTTGTTGATGCATTAGGTGGGATCGAAGCTGACGTGCCGTATTCGTTACACGAAAAGGATGAATTTGATCGCAATTCCATCAACTTAAAGCCTGGTTTACAGCATTTAAACGGCAGTCAGGCACTTGCACTTGCAAGAACACGTAAACAAGACAATGATATTGAACGCGGCAAACGTCAACAAGAGATTTTATCAGCGATCATGGAAAAGGCTTCTTCTGTAAGCTCCATTTCAAAATACGATGATGTCATTAAAGCACTCGGTGATAACATGAAGACAAATATGACATTTAGTGAAATGAAGTCATTCTTATCTTATTTATCACAAGGGATGCCACGCATTGATTCTTTAACATTAGATGGTACAGATGATATGTCTACTGGTGTTTACTACTATAAATTAAATCAAGAATCGGTTGATGAAATATCTAAAACACTAAAAAACCATCTTGACTATAATAAAACATCTAGTAACTTAACGAATAAAAATACTGATAAAGCTAACGCTGTTGGCAATGATGCAACAGAAAACAAAAACGCTCAGTAACTATAAAAGCCTTTCCACTTTTAAATACATTTGTGGAAAGGCTTTTTGTATGGCATGCTTTTGTGATGTTTCCTTAGCGAGAAAATTATAGGCTGAGGCACACAAATAACCCTGACTTTTAACCATGTTACCTGAGCAGTTCTATGGTCTACCTAGAGTGGATTTTCTCTTTACCCGGGAAGTTCTAAGGTCCACCTGAGCAGTTCTCCACACTACCCGAGTTTTTTTCACGTAGACCCGAGCTTCTTTATGTTACCTGAACATGTCCACTTCCCTCTATACTGCCATAGTAAACTACATGGAGCGAGACACACAAAAAAGCAACCGCCCATAAAAATGGATGATTGCTTAAATGTTTTATTTATTAAATATCCGTACAAAATTCAATAGTGGTTTATAGTTTTTACCCGCGAGTCCGATGACTTCAACCAAAATTTCAATGGCTGTTAAAATAACAGCTACGAGTAAAATCGCACCCCATACTTTTGCCATAGAGAAAATAACTGCGGCTAAGCCAAACATTATTGCAATTCCATAAATAATGAGCACTGTTTGTCGATGTGTAAAGCCCATATCCAGTAAACGGTGATGTAAGTGTGATTTATCTGGATCAGACCATTTTTTCTTCATACGTACACGACGAATAATCGCAAAGAATGTATCAGAAATTGGTACACCTAGTATAATAATCGGGATAATAAATGAAACGACCGCAACATTTTTAAATCCAAGCAATGCGAGTACTGATATCATGAAGCCAAGGAATAGGGCTCCCGTATCGCCCATAAAGATTTTCGCTGGGTGGAAATTGTAAAATAAAAAGCCAACTGTGGCTGCTGCTAAAATGGCTGCGATTGCTAGCACGAACATATTGTGCATAATAATTGCCATGACAGCTAAAGTAATCAGGGCAATCGTTGAAACGCCTGCCGCTAGACCATCTAAGCCATCGATTAAATTAATGGCATTGGTAATCCCAACAATCCAAAGAATTGTTAAAGGGATACTTAGTAATCCAAAATTTAATTCACCTACAAATGGTAAATTAACTACATCAATTTGAATGCCACCTACAAAAATAACGATAAGTGCCGCAACAAGCTGACCAGCTAATTTGGCCTTTGCGGAAATTTCACGCATATCATCTATGACACCTGTTGCTACGATAATGCAAGCACCAATAATAATTGCCAGTAAAAAATTACTCCCATTTTCATTGATTATCAAAATCGGCTTAAATATAGCCACAGCTATTAAAAAAGAAAGGAAGATCGCCAATCCTCCAAGTCTTGGCATAATTCGGGCATGTACTTTTCGATAGTTCGGTGCGTCGACAGCACCTATTCTGAACGCTAATCGTTTCACTAGTGGAGTTAACAATATTGAAGCAACAAATGCTGCTATTATAGACACGTAGAGCATGTCTCTCCTCCTCAAAAAATAATCTACATTTAAATTCTAATTGATTATAGCACGAACAGACGCCAAAATATACTTTTTCTATTTATTTTCCACCATTTCACAAATATTATTCCTCTTTTTTAAATTGGAAGAATGCTGCATGTCAAATGTAGTCACCATTCGTAAAATTTGATAAAATAATGTAGTGTCTAGCATTTAGACAATTTAAAAGGAGCGTAAATTTCATGTTCTCAATTTTTAAACGCAACAATGAGCAAACTAGTGCTCGTCAATTAAAACACTACTATAAAATAGTAGATCAGATTAATAGTCTTGAAGAAAAATACGTCAATAAGTCAGATGAAGAATTAAAAGAAATGACTTTTATTTTCAAGGATCGTTTAGAACAAGGTGAACCAATTACATCGATCATCCCAGACGCATTTGCTGTTGTACGCGAAGCCTCAAAACGTGTATTAGGTATGCGTCATTTTGATGTACAGCTTATCGGTGGTCTTGTTTTAACTGAAGGTAATATTGCTGAGATGCCTACAGGTGAAGGTAAAACGCTTGTCGCTTCCCTTCCTTCCTATGTACGCGCTTTAGAAGGTAAAGGTGTTCACGTCATTACAGTTAATGACTACCTAGCTAAGCGTGACTACGAGCTTGTCGGTCAAATTCATCGTTTCCTTGGTTTAACAGTTGGTTTAAATATACCGATGATGGAGCCGGGTGCAAAAAAAGAAGCCTACAACGCAGATATTACATATGGTGTAGGTACTGAGTTCGGATTTGACTACTTACGCGACAACATGGCTCATAGCTTAGCTGATAAAGTACAGCGCCCTTATCACTTCGCCATTATCGATGAAGTCGATAGTGTCCTTATTGATGAGGCAAAAACACCGCTTATTATCGCTGGGAAAATGCCTGCGAATGATGAGCTACATCGCATTGCCTCTATGCTAGCTAAACGTTTTAAAGAAGAAGAAGATTACGATTTTGATGATGAAACAAAAGCTACTTCTTTAACAGATAAAGGCATTGAAAAGGTTGAGGCTGCCTTCAATGTTGATAATCTATATGATCTTGAACACCAAACACTTTACCATTACGTTATCCAAGCAGTTCGTGCACATGTGATGTTCAAGCGCGACGTTGATTACATCGTAAAAGATGACAAAATCGAGCTTGTTGATATGTTCACAGGTCGTATTTTAGAAGGTCGTTCGCTATCTGATGGCTTACATCAAGCGATTGAAGCAAAAGAATGCGTAACAATTACTGAAGAAAATAAAGCGCAGGCACAGATCACAATTCAGAACTATTTCCGTATGTATCCGAAGCTTTCTGGGATGACGGGTACGGCGAAAACACAAGAAAAAGAAATTCGCGAAGTGTACGGCATGGAAGTTATTCAAATTCCAACAAACCGCCCACGTCAACGTGTCGATCAGCCTGATATTATTTTCAACAAACAGGAAGATAAATATAAGTATGTTGCAGCTGAAGCTAAACGTCGTCACGAAAAGGGACAACCTGTCTTAATTGGGACAACGTCAATATTGCAATCTGAAACAGTGGCCGAACACTTAAAGAAAGCAGGCTTAAAATTCCAATTGCTGAACGCTAAAACAGTTGAGCAAGAGGTTGAGTTGATTTCACAAGCTGGTCAGAAAGGTCGTATTACTGTAGCGACAAATATGGCTGGTCGCGGTACAGATATCGAGTTAGGCGAAGAAGTTCATGCACTTGGAGGCCTATATGTCATCGGTACCGAAAAGCATGAAAGCCGCCGTGTAGATAATCAACTGCGTGGTCGTTCAGGTCGCCAAGGTGACATAGGTGAAAGTCGCTTCATTCTCTCTATTGAAGATGATATGTTCCGCCGTTATGCAAAAGAAGAGGTTGAAAAATTCTCAGAGAAAATAGTTGTCGATGAAAAAGGCATTATCCAAACTAAAGAAGTTCAAGAACTTATTAACCGTACACAACGTATTGTTGAAGGCTCTCAATACGGTATGCGTGAATATAACCTAAAATTAGACGATGTTATCAATGATCAACGTACAGTTATTTATGGTCTACGTGATAAAATTTTAACTGGTGAAGATTTAATAGAACAATTAAAGCAAATGTTCTATGAAACTGTAGATTTTGCAGTACGTGATGCAGCTTCTGAAGAATTACCTTCAGTTGAATGGAATTATGATGATATGGAAAGAACCTTAAATAGTCTCTTCCTTTCACCTGTTACAATTGATAGAGAAGTAGGCAAAGTAATCCCTATTTTAGATTCACTTCAAGAACCTGTTGATGAGTTAACAGTAAAGATGGAGAAATTTTCACAAAATGAACAAGTAATGACGATAATACCTCAAGTTATGCTGAGTTACTTAGATAGTGGTTGGGTGAAACACTTAGAGGATATGGCACACTTAAAAGAAGGTATTGGGTTACGTCATTATCAACAAGAAGATCCTATGCGAATTTATAAGCGTGAAGGCTTGGAATTGTTCGCTAATAATTTCCAAGAATTACGTCGTTCTATCATTATAGAAATTACAGGCTTCATGAAAATGATTGAAGCACAATTGGAGGTACAATAATGGGCTTATTCTCATTCTTTAAAAAATCAGACAAAGTTGTTCAAGAAAACACAATTGACTCTAAAGACTTATTAGGAAGTGCTACTACGGACAATGGCGATAATCGCGATGTCGTGACTAAGCTATCATTCCATCCAGATTGGGATGTTCCACAGGAGCAAAAGTACATTTTTAATTTCCTTGCTAATGAGCTAGAACCATTGAAGCCAAATCAATTATCACTTTCTTCTATTAGTATTGAAGAAGATCCGCGTTCTAAAAAATGGCAAGTACGTGCATTTTTCCGCTCATCATTACCTCAAGACATTGAGCTAGGTGAAATTGAGCTGTTCATTATGGATAAAAATGACGAGCTTGTAGCATCTAAAAAATTCGACTTTGCAGCACTTGGCACAATTCCAGCAGAAAGTGCTCGTCCATGGGTATTTGACTTTGAAAAATCAACAATAAAAGTCGATGAAGTACCAGAAGATGGCTGGAAAATTGCATTCAACCTTGTTTCCCTTCGTGGTCACCAATTAGAATTAGACCCATCATGGGAAGAACAACTGCCTGCAGCACAAAAAGAAGAGCTTGAAAAAATCGTAAAAACTTTACCTAAGTTAGGCGAAACAGAAGTAAACTTCACTGGCCTACAAGCGAAACTTGCTGATAACGGTAATTTTAATGTGTCCATCTTCATTCGTAACGGACATAATAAAGCTATTAATCTAGAACAATTACCATTAGAAATCATTGATGCAACAGGCAAACAAATTGCTAAAGGCTCATTTAAAATGGATCCAATATTAACTGTACAACCAAACTCAACAAAGCCATGGACATTTATCTTCCCAGCAGAGCTTGTTGACGCAAAAGATGCTGATCTTTCTCGTTGGACAGCACGTGTAACACAATAAAGTGTTTAAAAACCCTTCTTTATATTAAAAGAAGGGTTTTTTCATTTGTTCATTTTCTTATGGAACGATGGTCGGTGTTTTATCAGCGATGTTTGGTGTCTTATCAGCGATTCTGACACTTTTATCAGCGATAGTCGGTGTCTTATCAGCGATTCTGACACTTTTATCAGCGATGTTCGGTGGTTTATCAGCGATTCTGATACTTTTATCAGCGATGTTCGGTGTCTTATCAGCGATTCCGACACTTTTATCAGCGATGTTCGGTGTCTTATCAGCGATTCTGACACTTTTATCAGCGATGGTCGCCGCCTTTATCAGCGATGCCACATTTTTTATCAGCGAAACTGTTCGCCTTCAACCGAGAATTTTTATCTAGCCTCATAAAAAAAGCGATCTCTGCGTATATGCAAAAATCGCTTTTACTTTATTTAATAGCATCGAATCGTTTATAAGCTACTAATCTGGTAGACCAGTAAGAGTATGTAACGTCCGAAACTTCAACACCATCTGCACCTGCATGGATAAATTTACTGTTGCCTATATAAATACCCATATGAGATATTCCATCTTTGTACGTATTTTCAAAAAATACTAAATCCCCTGCTATCGGATTTTTAACTTGTGTTGTATTACCGTTGAAATATCCTTCGCTACTGTCTCTGCCAATTTTTAAACCACCTTGATTAAATGCATGGTAAATAAGGCCACTGCAATCTAGACCTTCAGATGTGTTGCCACCGTAGAGATATGGTGTTCCTACTAATGAATTAGCTACTTCTACTGTTTTCTTATAAACAGCTTGTCCATTAGCCGTAGGATCTTTAGATGTTACTGACGATGTTCCCGCATCTGAAGATCCGTTATTATGTACTGTTTCAGTCTCGGGTGTTGAGGCTACTGGAGATAATTTTAACACCTGTCCAACGTAAATACTATCTGTCGTAAGTCCATTCCAGTCTTTAATGTCCTTTATTGTCACATTATATTGCTTAGCGATTTTGGATAATGAATCGCCTTTAATTACTGTATGTGAAACAGTTGTGGGCTTTGATGGTGTTGTCGGTTTTGTTGTTGATGGATTTGAAGGCTTTACCGCATCATTAGTAGCTTGTTTTGAAACTTCAAGCTTTTGCGCGACGTAAATCATATCATTCGTTAAATTGTTCCAACTTTTTATGTCTTGTACTGTTATTTTATTGCTTTGAGCGATTTTAGTTAAAGTATCTCCTTTTTGTACGGTGTATGTAGCTGCTTCTGCGGTCTGTAGCGCTAAAAATGAAGTAGCTATAGTGCTTAAAGCAAAGATTCTCAACTTTTTTGTCTTTTTCATACCAAATTGCCTCCGTTCGTGCTAAAATATTTCCTTGTGTGTCTATCATACTAGATATTTTAAAAATCAGATATCGGAAAAACTGACTATTTTTCAAACAATTTATGAATCTTACTGATTCCGACAAATTCTTACAAATTTTTAAAGAATATTAATTGCAAGATTAGTATTCATATGATAACATACACTTCTGTATTTAAAATTTTTAGAAAGTTTTATCTTTTCAAACTTAAAGGAGTTTTAATTTTTATGAAAAACATCTTGCTTTTCATCAAGGAAAATTTGGCAGTAGGTTTACTATTATTTGCCTTATTTTTAGGTGCTGGAAATATTATCTTCCCCCCATTATTAGGTCAACAAGCTGGTGAACATATAACAACAGCCATGATTGGTTTCTTAATAACAGGTGTCGGATTACCACTATTAGCAATCGTTGCTATTGCGAAAGCAGGTGGCGATCTACAATTACTTGCTAATCGTGTCAGCCCTACCTTTGGTGTTATTTTTACATCAATCGTTTATTTAGCGATTGGACCATTTTTTGCAGTGCCGCGTACAGGCTCTGTATCCTATGAAATTGGGATTGCCCCATTACTCCCAGAGGCAGCAACTCATCATTGGGCACCACTTTTCATTACTTCTGTAGTATTTTTTGCCTTTATACTATTCTTAGCGATTAACCCTTCAAAGCTTGTCGATCGCGTTGGGAAAATTTTAACGCCTGCTCTATTGGCCGTTATTTTACTACTGGCGATTAAAAGCTTTATTTCCCCAATGGGTGAACCAGGGACAGCTATAGGAAAATACACTAAGTCACCGTTGACTGAAGGCTTTGTTCAAGGCTACTTAACAATGGATGTACTAAGTGCACTCGTTTTCGGAATCGTTATTTTGCAAGCATTGCGCGACATGGGTATGTCGGATACTAAAAAGCAAGTCAAAACGACAATTTTCGCGGGAATTGTTGCCGCTCTTGGCTTATCATTTGTCTATATCTCACTTGGACAAATTGGTAACACTAGTATTGATGCAATTGGTACTTTTGATAATGGTGGTACTATTATTGCGAAGTCAGCTGAAGTTCTTTTTGGTAAACTTGGAAGTATCATATTAGCTGTCACAATTTTACTAGCTTGTATATCTACTGCTGTAGGTTTACTGACTGCCAATGCTCAATATTTCCATAAACTATTTCCTAAAGTTTCGTATAAAACGTTTTTAGTAATTTTCACAATTTTCAGTGCAGCGATTACAAACGTAGGTCTTGAAACAATTATTAGTGCATCACTACCTGTATTATTAATCATCTATCCGCTAGCGATGGTGTTAATGGTTCTGTCGCTTTTCGATAACTTCTTTAAAGGTGGAAAGATTGTTTACATTTTAGCTTTAATTCCTACATTCTTTGTTAGTCTGAATGATGGTTTAAAGGAAATGAAGATTACAATTGCACCATATGTGAACATTTTAAAAGCTTTACCATTATACGAGCAAAGTCTGGCATGGCTTGTACCTGCAATAATCGGTGCGCTTATCGGCTTTATCATTCATAAGCTAATAAAAAAATAAAAGTTCTTCATCTAACTTGAATCTGCATGCTTTTTGCGAATAAGCCTCAAGCTTCTTTTAGACAACGACTGTCTATGAATCTTGCATAAACTTACTTTCACGCAAAAGACTAGCAGATTCATTTTTTTGTAGTAAATCCCCTCCTTTTCCTATTCACGCTTATATGGAAATTCATGTATAATAAAGATAATTAGAAAAGAGGTGTCCCATGAAAAAAATATTGTGGTCTTTCGTATTCGTTCTAAGCTTTTTCATCTTTCCATTTACAAACGCTTCTGCTGCAAGCAATGAACAACAGCTTGTAAAGGAAATCAAGGCAATTATTGAGGAAAAATATGTTGGAACCATCCATGGAGATTTGCAAAAAGCTAAAACAATTCCTGAAATCATTGATATGCTAGACCCTTATTCCACATATTTTACGAAAAAGGAACTAGAGGATTATATGAATAGCATCGATCTATCAACATTTGGGATTGGTGTAATCATCGAAGAACATGCAGATGGCATTCATATTTTACAAGTGTTTGAGGATAGCGGTGCATCTAATGCCGGTGTAGTTGCTGGAGACATTATTATTGCCATTAACGGGCAATCCGTAGTAGGAAGCTCTACACAAGAAGCCTCCTCCTTATTAATTGGTGATGAAGATACTAAAATAGAAGTGACCCTCAAACATGCAGATGGTAAAACTTCTACTACAACCATTACACGAAAAAAATTCACATTACCAAATGTAGAATCTACCTTACTGTTTGGGGATGTTGGATATATTGCTATGTCATCCTTCACAGAAGACGGTGCAAAGCTTGTCAAGGATGCACTTATTCAATTAAAACAGCGTGGTGCAACCTCTTTTATATTTGATTTACAAAACAATGGTGGCGGCTATGTGTCAACAGCTGAGGAGATTGCAGGGCTATTCCCGAACACAAAAATTGCGTATTTACTACAAGAAGCACATGCCACTTATAAAATACGTGCAGTCAATCAAAACGAAAAATTCCCAGCTGATACACGTATTCTCGTAAATCGCTATAGTGCTAGTGCCTCTGAAATGTTATCAGCAACATTACAAGATCAGCAATCTGCTATTTTATATGGAGAAACTACGTATGGAAAAGGCTGTATGCAAGGCTTTTTTGAATTGCAAGATGGTAGCTATTTAAAGCTTACTATTGGTAATTTTACAGGTCCTTCAGGGAAAACGATTAATGAAGTTGGGGTAAAACCGAACGTCCAAACAAAAACTGCTCCTATTTTCCAGGCACATTATGATGCAATTAAAGCACAATATACCAATTATAAAGAGCTTGCAAGCTTAAAAAATGTACCAACGTCTAAAACATTTACCGTGAAATTCTCACAAGCACTCACTCCGGAGATTGCTAAAGGCAGTGTACAGCTTGTCGCTTTAGGCGGTAACGAAGTACCAATTACTGCAAAAGTCGATGGTAGTTCATTACTTGTTACTCCATCAAAACCGTTAAACAGTGGGCGAGAGTACATGCTACTTGTTCATCCATCTATTCAAAAAGAATCAGACAATAAGCTTCAAAAAGGCGCTTATCTTCATATTACAGTTAAGAAATAACAAATTCCTCTCACCTTTAAGTAGTGGTGAGAGGAATTTTTTTAATTTATAACAGGCGTGTTGATTAGGAAAAAATAAGTTTATTATTGAGCGATAAAAGGATTTTTTCGTTACCACTTTGCCAAT
>NZ_LITM01000008.1:45777-46705 GCF_001275675.1 Lysinibacillus sp. FJAT-14745
CCCGCAGGAAAGCGAGTAGCCCGTAGCGGAAATCAGCCTCTTTGGATGTATAAAAATGGTTAATCAACACACCTGAATTTATAACTAACCAAGCCCTTTATTCGGCCTGAGAAATATTTGTTTATACTTTTCTTAAAAAGTATAAATGAACTAAGTCGCTCGCTAAATCGCATGGCTGTTTTTTTTGTTCAAGTAAATTAGTTAAGATTAAACGCTCAAAGGATCCTACAAAACTATCTACAATTATATGAATGTCTGTACAAAATGATTGTAATACATGGGCACAATCATAACGATGTATAAGGTGAGTAAATTGCTGTGTAAGTTGAGATTTAACTACAAGTGACTGTTCAGATTCAAATAGTCCAATTTTTGTTAATTTCGGGTTTTCGATTATGTAAACGAATAACATATATATTTTTTGTTTTAGCTCTCTGACAAAGCCGTCAAATCCCTTTTCAACTTCTTCTGATTGCTTACTCATAATTTCATCAAATCCACGCTGAAATCGTTCATTCAGATCGATGTAGAGAGAGTCCTTGCTTTCAAAATATAAATAAAAAGTTGGCTGAGTTACATTAGCGGCTTTTACAATATCACTAATTTTTGTATCGTGATAACCTTTTTCAGAAAATAACTCCAAAGCCTTTTCAAGCAATAATTGTTTACTTCGTTCACCATTTGAATTAACCTTCCTACCTCTTGCCATACTTCCCACCTTATCTTAATTTGTAGTAGACATAGTCCTTTAGGCATCATTAAACGATGCCAATTTATCCATGTGTTCATAAAAAATTCCACACCGAATAAAACTAATTATAATACAGCTCCTATTTTTTCACTATAAAATATTAGGCTCAACACCAAAATCTGTTCTTGCTAAAAAAGAATACAAAAAAACATCTGTATCCGCTAGAGTTGAGAGTAC
>NZ_LITM01000008.1:48178-63194 GCF_001275675.1 Lysinibacillus sp. FJAT-14745
ACAATTTTACTAGAGTGCAATGCTGAATGGATTCAGTATGGCTCTTAGTCAAGCACATGTTTTGGTGAAGAGCCAAATATTATAAGTATAACAACTTTTTTGCAGAAAGTACTTAGTGTCCAAAGACGTTTTAATTCCATAGGCATAAAATTAACCATTTTATCCACTTGAAATAATTAGAGGCCACTGACTTCCGCTACAGGCTACTCGCTTTTTCAGTGGAGCCAAATGGGTGCACATTAGTAAAATGCCAATGAAAAATCCCTTTATCTAACAACAATAAGCATATACCACGCCTGAAAATAACAAAAATGGGTATCCAGTGATTTCTGAGATACCCACTTTTTTCTATTATTTAAAAAACTTCTTTTTTAATTTATCACTAAATTCTTTTACTTCCTTCACGCCAAATAATAAGTATGAGCCAACAACTACTGCACTAAAAATAACAAGGCCTACAATGAAAGTTAGCCATCTGTTGTCAAATACTAAATACTTGCTTGAAAAATACAAAACAATCGTGATAATAATCATTGGCGGAACTGATCTAAAAAATTGAAGTTCTTTGCTAAAGATCCCCATTTTCAAGTCATATTTATAGGCTGCATAAATAATCAGCATAATAAAGTTTGTTACGGAACTTACTAATGTACCCCATGCAATGGCTTCTGCTCCACACTTATCGACAAGTAACATAATAACGGCAATGTTAACAACAAATACATTTACTATACTAAAGACAACAGGTGCCATTGAGTCACCCTTTGCATAGTAAAAGCGCGTTATATACCCGTTTGCAGCTAAAAAATACATTGATAAACAAAAAATTGCCAGTACTGGTGTAGTGATTGCAGTTGAAACTGCATCAAAATTACCACGTTCATAAACAACCTGTATAAGATTCTCTGCATAAAAATATGAGTAGATTGTTACAGGATAAAGTAACAACAGTAGATAATGTAACCCTTTTGAGTATAAGCTTTTTATGGAAGCGTGGTCATTCTCTGCCTCTTTTTTACTCAAAACTGGAAAGATAACAGTCGTTACTGCTGTAATTAAAATTGCTTGCGGGAATTGCATAAGCCTTGAGGCATAGTTTACAGCAGCTACTGCCCCTTCAGATAACATCCCTGCAAAAACACGCTGTAATAATGCATAAAGTTGAATGGTAGCGCCACCGAGCATAATCGGTAAAATCATTACCCACAATTGCTTTGATGCAATATTACGTTCAAATGAAAAACCAACCTTAAACGAATCCATTTTACGATAGCCGATAATCAGGAAGTATACCATTATTACTGCACTGATTAATGCACTAATACCATATCCCATTGGACCGATACTTTCAATATTAGATAAACCTACAGCAATTGCTAAAAAAATTGCATTATAAATTAATATGGCAAAGCTAGACAAATGGAATTTTTGATTTACGTTTAACAATCCACTATACCATGAGGATAATACGAGTAAGATTGACGAAGGCATCATCCAATAATATAGATTTTTAGCTAAATCTAACTCACTTTGACTAAACCCTTTTTTATCTTTACTTTGATTAAACATATCCATAATTGGATTCGTGAACGCTAACATTAGAATTGTCATTATTGAAACCGTTAACAAGACAATTGTAAAGGACTGTTTGACAAATAGCGCACGATCCGTTGTTTCCCGATTATAAATTGAGATGACAGCAGTAGTAAATGCACCACCTACGACTAGATATAAAAAATTGGGAATTGTATAAGCTGTGAAAATACTATCAGCAACATAGCTACTGCCATATTGATAACTAATAATCATTTCGCGTAAGAATCCAAAAACACGAGCTACAATATTAATAATCGCAACTGCCCCGATTACTTTTAAAAAATTATTCATAAGTCATCCCCACCTTCAATGGCCGACTTATAAATCGCTATACAGCGAGCTGTTATATTTTTTTCATCGTGAATGGCTAATACTTTGTCGACCGCTTCACGATTCATATATTGTTCTATTGGCGTGTTCACGGCACGCAGCATCTCCTCAGATAAAACCATAGCGTTTTCGGGCTCCACTAAATGCCCTGCGCCCTCTCCAAGCAAAGATACAAGTCCACCTACATTTGAAGCAATTACAGGTGTGTCTGTCGCTAATGCCTCTAATGCCACTAATCCAAAACCTTCTAAATGGGATGGTAATACAAAGACATCACTTGCTTGGAACCACTTCACTAGTTCTTGTTGTTTTAGTGGATCTATAAATTTGACGTCTTCGCTGATTAATGTTTGCAAGGATTGGAAAAATGCTTGATCCCTTCTAGAACCTACAACATTTAACTCTAAAGGACGAGATACTTTCGTTTTTAGCATTTGGAAAGCCTGTAACAGCTCCTCAACGCCTTTTTGCTTAATAACATTTCCTACAAATAAAAATCTGAATGGTTCAGATGCTAATTGTAGTTCTTTGCACACAGCTGCTTGATTTCCTTTTGTGAAAACCTCACGATTCACACCCATGCTAACGACAGAGATTTTTTCGCGTTCAATGCCAAAATCTTGTTCAATTTGTTGAGCTAAGACTGGGCCAACTGCGATAATATGTTCACTTTCACGTAAAATACTCGCTGTCCAATTGCGAATTCTTGCGTTCTTCTTCGCCATTCGCTCAATATCGCCGCCATGTGCTGTAACGATAAATGGTATACCAAACATTTTCTTTAATAGCAGCGACAGCATACCCGATGGAAACACATAATGCGCATGTGTGACATCAATAGACTTTCTGTTTTTTAAGCCTTTCATGAATGTCGATAAACCCCATTTTGTATATTTCATAATGGTGTTCTTCTTACCTGTTGCCGGATTAGTATTAACAGATATATCTACGTCTAGTCCTGCTTTTTCAAGTGCAGTGACTTGGTTTTTCACAAAAATACCGAATGATAAATGATCAGATGTTGGATACATATTACTAATGACGAGTATTTTTTTCATAGACGTGTCACTGCCTTTTTCATTAATTCCTGACCACGCATGGCCTCTTTATGAATATGGGTAGCAATTTGTTTCGTCTCCGCAATCGACTGCTCCCAATTGCTACTTAGTTTGCCAACTAATGTGGATAGAGCATTTTCATTATCCTCTACATCCTGCATTTGTAAGCAACGATCTGATGCACCCACAAAGGACATAAAATCCTGTACTTTTGTATGATAGGATATCGCAATAATCGGAGTTTCTGAATTTGTTGCCAAAATAAGCGAGTGCAGACGTGTACCGATAATAATATCCTGCTCTTCCGTTACATCAAGTAATCGCTCTGGCACCAAATTTTCATCAATAATTTCAGTATGTGCATGTTGTTGCATTTTTTTCTGAATATCTTTCGTCACAGTGACGTCCTGCGGGTACTTCGTAGCAAAAAATGTAATTTTAACATTATGCTCAGAAATTACCTCATCTAAATTTTTCGCCATACCTGTAACGTACGCATCATATTTTTCAACATTTCCCTCTGGCCAATAGTTTGCATTATAGTACGGAACCGCTGATACACCTATTTTAATTGGTTTTTCGGCGTAATGTTGACGATCGCCTTTTAATGTAAATGCAGGATCACCAATAATTTCTATTGGCTTTTTCACCCCGATACTTTGCAAAAGCTTTTTAGACTGAGGATCACGTACTGAGATATTTGCTGCATAACGACACATCATGCGAATACTAACTTTCCCAGAAAACGTATCAAGTGGTCCAGCGCCACATCCGTAAATAATGTAGGGAACTTTACTTTGTTTTGCCATCATTGCATACGCACCATACAGGTGAGCCTCACGTTTATAAAAATCCATTAAAATACCACCACCACCAATAATGAGGAGGTCGAATGTTGATACATATTGTTTATTGTTATTATAGGTATGGATAAACGTTTTAAATAAATTACTCTTTCTGTAATACAATGGATAGCTATGTACCCCATAACGTTCGGATGTTTGTTGTGTGTTATTACTAAAAACGGTAATGTCATCACTAGTTACCGAAAATGTTTGTTTTACTTGTTGAAGAATGCCGTATAATATTGATTCATCACCATTATTATCATTGCCGTAATTCCCCACAATGCCTATTTTCATTAAAAAACATCCTTTTACTTTTTAATACTGAGATTATACCACAATTGAACATTTTCGTTCTTTTTAAAAATAGTAAAAAAAAGGTGAGTTTCAAAAGTTACTACTAGTCTTGTATTATAGTGGCTCATCATCCAATCAACAGAAATACTTGGCATAAGTTTTAAATAAATATCATGCCCTGCTTATTGTGGTGGCCAAAAATTAATTAAATTTTACTAGGTTTGCAAGCCAAATCACTCACCACAGCACCTTTTTTTATTTAAAGAGAAAAATAGCAAACTAGGTATAAAACTACTAGTTTGCTATTTTTCTAATGCAAAGTTCTATCTTTAAGGACTACTATTATGGATTGATTGCTCTATAAAGGAATAATCCAAAATGAGCGCGACTAATCGCTTCATTTGGCTTAAAGGTGTTATCACCATAGCCAGTTGTAATTTTGTTTGCAGCTAACTGTTGAACAAATGTGTATGCCCAATGGTCCTTCGATACATCTTTAAAGTTAATGTTGCTTGTTCCTTTTAGATCATAAGCTAATGCGACAACCTTCGCCATTTGTGCTCTTGTTAAAGTACCATTTGGATCAAAGGTATTATTGCCTTTACCGCTCATAATACCAGACTCGACTACAGCTGCGATTTGTTTATAATACATGTGATTCGCAGGAATATCTTTAAAGCCTGGATTTTTGACATTTGATGTTTTTAAATTAAGTGCGCGACTAATAATAACTGCTGCATGTGCACGTGTAAGTTTGTCATTTGGTTTAAATGTGCCATCTGCTTGACCTGTAATGACATTATTTTTTGTTAAATACTCAATTTCTTTATAATACACATAATTATTCGGAATATCTTTAAACAACGTAGCTTTTGCTACAGTAACCGTAGCCTCTTCACGTTTTGTTCCTAAAGTCGCTACTACTTTACCAGTAGTACCTGGATTTTGAGCTGTTAACTTACCATCACTAGTAATTGTACCGATATTACCTTCTACAGACCATTCCACCTGTGATGCATCGTAAACTAAAGGTTTGCCCTCGTCATCCTTAGCATCCATAGTAAATTTGACCGTTTCGCCGGCGCTCACTGTTTTTGATTTCGGTGCAACGTTCATTGTTGCTGGAGCATCTACGACTTTCACTTGGAATGATTCAACAGGTGTGCCATCGTGGTTGATGAAAATGCGATCATCGCCAGCTGTCGTTGAAGTATAGTTCAAGCCGTTAACTTTTAAAGTATTATTCTCAGATGTTAGTGATACATGACCGTCTAATGGTAGCGTATTATAGTTTTCATCTAAAATATATTGTACTGCTATACTAGACGAAGCACCTGCTAAAAGAGTTGCATAGTTTGTGCTGTTCGTATATTTAATAGATGCGCCTTTGCCAGTTGGTGCCGTACTTACAGCTTGTAATGTTGCGGACACAAGACGTTGCGCATTACCTGAATTTAATGGTAGGTTCGCTAATACGACATTATTATTACCGTAATTTCGTATACCCATCGTTGTTGAACCGCCACCATCTAAGTTAATTGCTTGATCGACACCAAGTGACACTAAATAGTTAGCAAGTTGAACCATATTCATCCCTGCGCTATGTTTCTGTTTTCCATCGACCGTAATAAAGTGTACTGTTTTTCCGTTATTACTTGTCGCTACAACAGTACGTGCTGTTACCTCTTTTGCACGTTGACTAGATGCGCTCATCATAATATAAGGTTTATTATCTTTTACTAAATACGGACCACTTGCCAAGATAAATTTTGCATCTTGCCAAAGCTTATCAATCGAGAAGTTAACACTCAACTCATCTCCAAGCGCAATTTGGCTTAGCTTACTGTGCCAATCCCCACCTTGTAAAGATACGACAAAGCCCGTTGAAGGAATGGATATTTTTTCTTTTGATCCATAAGGTGTAATTTGTGTAACTTTCCCTGTTAATGTTTGACCAAATTTGTTTTCAGTAATCGGAGCTCCTGTATCAACTACGATTTCAAAACCATATTCATTCGTATTTGTTGTTTTACTATAAAATTGTGGTGTGTAAACAATCGATTCATATATATTACGTGCACGATTCATTCCTGACATTTTATAGTCTGTACCTTTGTGAGAAAGTGTCACATTAAAATCAAAATAGTCAATGACACCACTGCCATCTGCTGCAACCCCGAAAGCTGTAGGGACATTCATATATTCACCGGAGCCGTTTGAAACAGCACCACCATTTAAAATAACATTATCTTTAGAAAGTAAAAATAATGGGAAACCTGCAGACATATTGAAGAAACTTGCATTAATAGCACCCACTACACGATTCCCCTCGCGTGAATTACGATTAGCATTTGCTACTGTCGATTCTCTGCCATTGACATTCGCGGGCATACCTAATTGTACTTCCGTCGTGTCGTCTACATTAATAGCAAGATGATTAATAGAATTTGTATTGGTACTGCTGTATGTATATTGTTTATACTGCACACCATGTGATAATTTATATTCCTTTTTGACCGTTTGGGCTGCATAGGCATTTAACGGACTAACAACCATTGACAATAATACAACTAAAACTAGTAAATTTTTCGCTATTTTTTTCATTTTTTTTGCGCTCCTGAGTAAAATAGAGCTTTCAACTCTCCCTTCACATGTCTTACTTCTATAACACTATCAAAATTATGTCAAAATATCCATGGAACATTTAAGCTATTTTCCAGTTTTATATGAATTGTCAAGAAAACTATTTATATAGTCTCATTTTATGATTTTTCTAACATTTGACCCTTATCGTTACTCTATAACTTTGTTAAAATGATGTAGAAGTCTAGGAGGGTAAAATATGAAAAAACTATCAATTATTGCTTTGCTCATGACAGTAATCGGCATGCTTCTTTGGCAACCCCAACTGGCATCTGCTGACGAACTAACAGGGCATTCACATGAACAGGGTCTTCGTTATTTAATTTCCAAAAATGCATTAGTAAAAGATGCAAAAGGAAGTTATCGTCCAAATGTCAATGTGACACGCGGAGAGTTTGCTGCTTATTTAGCTAAGTCCATGAATCTTGAAGCGACAAGCGACATAGTTTTTAAAGATGTCCCAGATAAATATGTACATGCAAAGGATATTAAGCTTGCTGCTTCAGCTGGTATTATTACAGGCTACGGAGATGGTTCATTTAAGCCTAATGCCGCTATTTCAAGACAGCATATGGCGGTTATGCTGGAGAGAGCTATTGATTATTTAAACATTCCTAAAGGTACTCCTACAATTACCTTTAAGGATAATGCATCTATTATTAAAGAATACCGCCAAGCAGTAGCTATTGGTGCACAACTAGAAATCATTAAAGGCTCTAATGGCAGCTTTATGCCTACCAAAAATGCAACTATTGGACAAGCTGCTACGTTTGTTCACCGCTTAATGACACTTGCTGGTAATTCGAACGGCGGTAATTCGAACAGTGGTAATACTAATGGCGGTAATACTAACGGTGGTAATACTAACGGTGGCGATACTAACGGTGGTAATACTAACGGCGGTAATACTAACGGCGGTAATACTAACGGCGGTAATACTAACGGTGGTAATACTAACGGTGGCGATACTAACGGCGGTAATACTAATGGTGGTAATACTAACGGTGGTAATACTAATGGTGGTAATACTAACGGTGGTAATACTAACGGTGGTAATACTAACGGTGGTAATACTAACGGCGGTAATACTAACGGCGGTAATACTAACGGCGGTAATACTAACGGCGGTAATACTAACGGCGATAATACTAACGGTGGTAATACTAACGGTGGCGATACAAATACCGGCTCCTGTGCATACGCTGTTAAGGAAATTTCAAATGGCGCACTAGTTGGTAATCAAGGTTTCTCTACCTTTGAAGCTGCTGAAAAGGCTGTAACAAAAAACACACAGGTTATCGTCCAAAATGATAAAATTGTGAAAATGTCTTCAGGCTACGTTGTGACAAACAATTATGTAGCACTAAAATCTGAAACAATTAATGACTCGATTGCGGTTGCAGCTAATACAGAAATGGAATACCTCAGTAGTGATGCAACACAAGTAAAAGTTCGATTAGCAGGTCAAATCGGCTACTTAAAACATGCTGATGTTACATTAATTCCATTTTCAATGAGTAAAGGTCGTTCTTACTATTCAAATGAAAATGGTGAAATTAAACACACACTCTACGATTACAAAACAAATAAGTATTCTTCTAGCTATGTTTTCGGAAAAGCACCATCATTTATGAAGCCAGGCGAAAAATACTATAGCTGGAACGGTATTTATTTCGCAAATGGCAATGGCTCGTCTGATGGTGAGGCCTATAACTACTATCAGTTTTTACCTGTTCGTGCCCAAACACAATATACAGCACAAGAAATAGATGCTTATATAATGAATAAGCTAGCAGAGGTTGAGAGTACAGGAGTTAGCCGTTATAAAGATGCTACAAAGAAAAGTAAGTTAATAGGTTTAGGGCAAACATTGAAAGATGTGGAAGCAAAATCTCAAATTAACGCAATGCTTGTTTTATCACTTGCTCAGCATGAGAGTGCTTATGGTATGAGTGATCAGGCACAAGACTTAAACAACTTATTTGGTTTGTACGTATATGATACGAACCCACTAAACAAAAAGTTTGAAAGTGTAGCGGACAATATCAATGAGCTTGTTGATAAATTCCTACAGCCAAACTACATTACTCCAGGAGGTTCACCTGGTAAAAACTTTTCTAACGGTGCAGTAGTTGGTTCAAAAGCTCTTGGCTTTAACGTAAAATACGCTTCTGATCCATTCTGGGGTGCAAAAATCGCAGGACACTATTACCGTGCTGAAAAGGCGTTAGGCTTTAAGGATGCCAATAATCCATACACAATCGGTCTAACAACAACAACCGGCTTAAATGTTCGTACAGGCGCAGCTACTAGCTTTAACCCACTATTCACATATGCACGAAGTGGTATGCCAGTTATCATTACAGGCTCTGCTACAAACGGCTGGTATGAGGTCCTTTCTGATAAACTATATACAGGAACAGTTTTCGTGAGCAAAGACTATGTACAAGTGATCAATACAGTAAAATAAAAAAGAAGTCGTCCTATAACGTTAGGGCGACTTTTTATGTTGTTGAAAAACTCTTATGGCCATGAAATTATGGTGCCATAGGATCTCTCTTCGGCAAAGCAAGGGATTGATTTCCGTTCCGACTGGGCGACGGATTAAATGGCCGGAACGACGGATTGAATGACCGTAGCGACGGAAAGAAATGCGAGAACGACGGATTGATCCTGCGAACCGACGGATTGAATGACCATAGCGACGGAAAGAAATGCGAGAACGACGGTTTGAAGACCCAGCGACGGAAAGAAATGCGAGAGCGACGGATTAATCCTGCGAACCGACAGATTGAATGACCGTAGCGACGGAAAGAAATGCGAGAGCGACGGATTGATCCTGCGAACTGACGGATAAGAACGCCTAATGAAAAAGAGATGCCTCAAATATCTTTGAGACATCTCTTTTATTGTTAATATGAAAGCTTTTTCTTATCTGTTTTAATAATCGCTGACGCAAGTATGACAAAGCCAAGCATTAAAATAAAGATTAAATCAAGTAAGCCAGTATGCATAGACACTGTAAATACGGTAATGACAAATGCATAAGCTACTGAGTGGAAGCTACGAATACCGCCTTGCTTCACTTTATTATATATTAATGAGATTAATACACCATATAAGAAGAAGCCAATCGCTACAAGTAAATAACCGCCATCTAAGAATAATTGACCGATAAACGTAGGTGTTGTTGTTCTGTTAGGACGTGTAATATATTTACCTTCAGCTTCGCTTAGAGAGTTTACAACTTCTGTTACTTTCATACGTGGTGACACTTGTTCACCCGGTAAAATTGTACTGAAGATACCAGCATGGAGTTCCCCATTTAGATAGCCTTCCTGCTGCGTATATTCGATAATTTTACTTAAAACAATATGGCCAGTTACACTCTCACCATTTATTGAACGAATCCATTTTGGTGTTAAGTTAACTTTCTGCTCTACTGATAACAGCTTTTCCTTATCTGTTTCAGATAATTCTACATCTGGTTGTTCACGGTTATTGAATTCCTTCGTTGTATCCTCTGTTACAACACGTAAGAAACCAAACATCGAGAAAGCTACTCCAATAACAAACAGAGCAGTAAGGAACCATGTTAATTTCACACGTTTTACAACGTAATGGAAAATGATAATACCAGTAAATAACATAATGATTAATGGAGTACGGTAACCCATTAATAGGAATAAGAACATTACAGCAGCATAGATGGAGCCATAGATCAATGTTTTTTTCCATGTAATGTTTTTTTCTAAAATCATTTTATATGATATTAGCAGTAAAACTCCATACCATAATAATTGGGCAAAGAAGTTTAATTTGGGATCAAGGTTACGTCGATTAGATTCATCAGAAATTCCTAATCCACCACCGGAAATCATCATTAATACATATGAAACTAAACCAAGTACTGTTAAAAATAAAATAAAATGAACAACATATTTCCCAAGGAAGGATAAACCAAATGATGGGATTGTCCATTGTAACTTATCAATAATGTACACACCGATGTAGTAGCATATTACTGCTAAAAATACCGCTGGCCAAATTGATGTACGTAAGTTAAATAACTCAAATCGATGGAAATCAAAAAGACTTGTAAAGAAATAGAGCATTAATATAAAAGGTAAAAAGAAATACGGCGAAAACGTATCAATTTTGTTGACCTTTGCAAAAGTTTGTTTCAGTTTATTCATAAATGTCATACATCTCAGAAGATGTGATTGCCCTCCTCTATTGCGAATCATAATTGTTTATTCTTTTATTTACTAAGCAAAACAAGAGTTATTATATCATAAATACAGGTAGACTTATAGAAAGGAATTAATTGATTTTATATAAAATTATGCAATGATTTCCCTTTTTCTCTAAATTGCGAGTTTATACCCATAATCTTCTCCATTAATCCCCCTAATAGTTGTCCCCCTCGCCCGGGACAACACAATTTTAGCCTCACATCAATCGACAATCTCTTTCAGAAAATGCCATACTAAAACGTCAGTTGACATCCAAATTTTAATGATTAATCCATTATTTAGGTGTAATATAAGTGAGTAGTGCAAATTTCTTAGAATTTGAAAGGGTCAATTGTTCAAGCACTATTCAAAATCAGGATGCAATCGCGTAATTGAAGACAAATACAAAAATAAGGATGTGGATTTAATGAAGAAATTATTCATCTCACTACTCGTAGCATGCTCTTTTATGCTTGTAGTTTTTTTAGCACCAACACAAGCTAATGCTGCACAGAAAATCGGTATCGTTTTCTCTGAAAGCAGTGAAAAATATGCCAATACTACACACCCAGGTGGAACATTTAATGGACAACCTGTTTCTGAAAAGGTTGACTATAGCTCCACATATAATAAGGAACTTAAAGCTTTTCATCTCTATCAGCAACAAGGTTTCCAAGTAGAGAAAATTTATGAGAGAGACTTAAATAATTTAGAAAATTTAAGTCAATATGATGCAATCGTCTTTGCTTATACAGTCATGATGAATCATCAGCAACGCGAAAATGTCAAAATGTACGTCCGAAATGGCGGTGGTGCTATTTTTGCCTTCCAGACAGCCCGTAATGAATCAACAAAATTCCCTAAACCCGGTCAAATGGATCTCTCTCCATTAATTTATGATGTCGATTCTTGGGTAATGGAATGGGATAATTTAACTGAAGTCTTCAATTCACGTTTTCTTGACGATATTGTGTTAGAACACTCTACAATAAGCAATATAAATACTGTTCATCCAATTATTCAAAATACAACAAAAGAGCTTGGCAAAAGCAAGCTTAATCTAACAAAAACAGATCGTGATTGGGTAGAAGTCATGAAGCCTTGGCAAGGTGGATCTGCAACACCTATTTTATATTTCTCAGATTACAATTACACAGACAAGCCTAAAACAATGAAAAAAAATGAATTTGGCGCAGCCCATGCGATCGAATATGGTAAAGGCAGAGTTGTTCAAATTGGATTCAAAATCTATGATTATATTAATATTGATGCTAAAGCGGATTGGCAGGATAACGAAAATGGTGCTGCTTATACAACAACTAATGGTGACAAAGATGCACAAGTATTTATGAAGCATGCTTTGAATTGGGTAGCCGAAAAACATAATGGCTATGTGCCCCGCCGTTATAACCTTTCGCTTTACTCTGACGGGGTGCAAAGTTATGTAGCACCGTCTGGTAAATTTATTTTCTACTCCACTGTAACGGTTAAAAACATTGGTAATGTGCCTGCACGTGGTACATTGAAAGTAGAAATTTTAGACGCAAACGATAAAGTTGTTGGTAATGGACACGAACGTTACATTCCAGGACTCGCTGCCGATTCCACAACAAATAATGCTGACCAAAAAGATATTAGTACCCATACGGAAAAATATCAGATTTCTATGCCTGGCAATTTAGCTGCCGGAACATATACGATACGTACATCCTTTATAGAGGGGCGCGATGATCGCAAAAATGCTGATGAAAAATTTGCAACGATTGCAGAAATTAAAACGCTCACACGCGCAAAAGGTTCCAATAAAGCAACAATTGCTTCCGCTCCATTCTTCCCAGATGTATCTCCATCGAATGGTGCCTATTATGATATAAAAAACTTATATGCGTTAGGCATTGTCAAAGGAACTAATGGGAAATTTAATCCACAAGGTACGTTGACTCGCCTGCAAGCAACAGAAATGATTTTGCGAGCATTAGGGATTCCAGCATCAAGCTCAGCTACCTTAAATGCGAGTGACATCAAAGCAGGTGACTATGGCTATGCCGTTTTAGCAACAGGCTTACGCTACGGCATAATTGCATTAGAAAATGGCAAAATCAATGCCCATCAGCCAATGACCCGCGGTGCTATGGCACGAGCACTTGTCAACGGCTTCAAGCTACAGGGCTACACGAATAATACTTTCTCAGATGTGCCAACATCTCATGCATATTATAAAGATGTCCAAGCCTTATATGCACTTGGCATTACTACAGGCTATGCCGATAATACATTTAAACCAACTGGCACAGTGACACGTCAAAACTTTGCCCAATTCGTAAATAGAACACTCTATACAAATTCAAAATAACTACGAGGTGAAAGTTGATTTTTTAGTGCACTGTTTGAGATGTGTTTATCATTGGTAGACCCGTGTATTTCGCTGGTAGAAGTGCCGTTTCACCGCTAAACTCATGATTTCCGCCGCTAAAAGTGCTCGCTTCGCCGCTAAACTCGTGTTTTCCGCCGCTAAAGTGCTTGCTTCGCCGCTAAACTCGTGTTTTCCGCCGCTAAAAGTGCTCACTTCGCCGCTAAACTCGTGTTTTCCGCCGCTAAAGTGCTCGCTTCGCCGCTAAACTCGTGTTTTCCGCTGCTAAAGTGNTCCGCCGCTAAAGTGCTCGCTTCGCCGCTAAACTCGTGTTTTCCGCCGCTAAAGTGCTCGCTTCGCCGCTAAACTCGTGTTTTCCGCCGCTAATAGTGCTCACTTCGCCGCTAAACTCGTGTTTTCCGCCGCTAATAGTGCTCGCTTCGCCGCTAAACTCGTGTTTTCCGCCGCTAATAGTGCTCGGATCGCCAGTAAAAATACCGAAGCGCTGATAAAATTCCTTTGAATACTACTAATCAAACAAAAAGAGCTACATCATTCACTTTTGAACGATGTAGCTCTTCATTATTATTATTGTTTTGAGTAATATTCCAAAATCCCTTTGTAGATGGATTCCGCAAATAACTCAATATATTTATCATCAGTCAACTTAGCACGGTCTTCATTATTTGATAGGAAGCCTAGCTCGACTAGAATGGCTGGAATATTCGTATTTGCAACTACAATGTAGTTATATTTCCTGACCTTACGATTGTTCATATTTAAGTTATTAACAATTTGGTTGTTTACAAATGTCGCAAGATCAATATCTTCTTGAAACATATCACCTGGTGTTTTAGCGTAATACGTTTCGGTACCTTTTGCATCAGTATTCACTGCTGAGTTCACATGGATACTTACGAAGATTTCGCCGTAGTTAGCATGTGAAAAGTCAACATGTTTTTGTGGTGGAGAGAACGTATCTCCAGTACGAGGCATCAATACCTTTGCACCTGCTGCCTCTAGTTTATCCTTTACTAAAGTACCAACCTTTAATGTTATATCTTTTTCATAAATTTTATCGTAAAGGGTTCCTACGTCACTACCACCATGACCTGGATCAATAATGATAATTCGATCTTTTAACGGATTACCATTTTGATTTAATAGCTTTAAATAAGATTTATGGACATACCCTTTTTGACCTTGATAGGTAACTTGTGCCCAATAACCGTTAATACTGTTCACTTGAACATAATCGCCCTTTTTCAGCTTACTTACTACCGCAGAAGTAGAGTTAGCTTCTTTACGGATATTTAAACTGTCAACTGTCACTCGACCTAATACATCCCCCGAAACTGTTTGTGTTGTTGTTGTTGTTGGTGGTGCGGGTGTTGGTGATACGGGTGTTGGATCTGGAGTAGAAGGTTTTTCTACTTTAACTTCCGCTGTACTATTAGCCACGATATAGCCTGGTACACCGTTCACTACAGTTAGATGGAAACCACTGACCGTCTTATAAACAGGTAAATTCACTTTACTATTCACAGTTGAAATTACCTTTGATGAAGAGGTTGGTTTTACGTATAGATTAATATTTTGTGTTGTCGTAACTTGCTTTTGGGCATTCCCTAATGCGTTACCATCTGCATCTAAAAACTGCGC
>NZ_LITM01000008.1:63582-65511 GCF_001275675.1 Lysinibacillus sp. FJAT-14745
TGTCACTTGTCCATTTGGATTATAATTTTGATTGCTTCCCTGAGTAATACCATTATAGTAAATCGTATTCACATATGGAACGTACGGATTATTAATGCCCACGTCTACAAAAGGAGAATCGATATTTTCATACTCGCTTGTATCGAGCTTAAACGCGTTTGTTAACACATAACTCATTTCATCACGAGTTAAAGGTTTGTTTGGTAAAAATTGTCCCTTAATATTTGTTTTAAAGAAGCCAAGCTGTACAGCGCGTTCTACATAGCCTGAAAGCTCTGTGCCGACTGCTACATCGGAGAAGCTTGATTTATTGACAACTAGTGGCTTGTTACCTGAAGCAACAACAACCATTTTGGCAACTTGTCCACGCGTTACTGTGTTATAAGGTTTATAATATGTTTTGCCCTTTTCTGTATACCCTTTAATAACACCTAAATTAACTAAATAATTGATTTCTTCATATGCGTCATCCTTGTTCGTAACATCTACAAAACCTCCATTTGCTTGTGCACTATGTATTGTAAACATTGAAGCAGAAACGAAAAGGACGCATAATATAAGACTAATTTTCTTGAGATACAATGTCTTATTTCCTCCCTTCTTGTTCTAACATTAATATTAACAAAATTTCACAGATAAAACTATTATATACACAGAACTATTATACTGAAATTCTAAATTATAGAATATTTAATGCCCGAAGTGTTAAATCAATTGGACTGATAAACTTATCAAACAAAAAGAGCTACATCATTCCCTTCTGAACGATGTAGCTCTTCATTATTATTATTGTTTTGAGTAATATTCTAAAATTCCCTTGTAGATAGAATCAGCGAATAACTCAACATATTGATCATCTGTCATTTTAGCGCGGTCTTCATCATTTGTTAGGAAGCCTAGCTCAGCTAAGATGGCTGGAATAATTGTGTTGCGAATTACGTAGTATTGCTGTTCTCTAACACCACGATTTTTCATATTTAAGTTATTAACGATTTGATTGTTTACAAATGTCGCTAAATCTATATCTTCCTTAAACATATCACCTGTTGTCACTGCATAATATGTTTCAGTACCTTGTGCAGAAGTATTTGCTGCAGAGTTCACATGGATACTTACGAAGATTTCGCCGTAATTAGCATTTGTAAAGTCAACGCGGTCTTGAAGTGAAGGATACGTATCCCCTGTACGAGTCATATATACCTTCGCACCTGCAGCCTCTAGCTTTTGCTTCACAAGTGTGCCGACCTTTAATGTAATAGCTTTTTCGGAATTAGAACCTACAACAGTTCCAGGGTCCTTACCACCATGACCTGGATCAAGAATGATAATTCGATCTTTCAACGGATTACCATTTTGATTTAGTAGCTTTATATAAGATTTATGGACATACCCTTTTTGACCTTGAGAAGTCACTTGTGCCCAATAACCGTTAATACTGTTCACTTGAACATAATCGCCTTTATTCAGCTTACTTACTACCTCAGAAGTAGAGTTAGCTTCTTTGCGGATATTTAAATTGTCAACTGTCACTCGACCTAATAGATCACCAGAAACTGTTGGTGGCGTTGGATCTGGTTTTGGATCTGGTTTTGGATCTGGTTTTGGATCTGGTTTTGGATCTGGTTTTGGATCTGGTTTTGGTTCTGGTTTTGGTTCTGGTTTTGGTTCTGGTTTTGGATCCGGAGTAGAAGGTTTTTCTACTTCGACGTCCGCTGTACTATTAGCCACGATATAGCCTGGTACACCATTCACTACAGTTAGGTGGTAACCACTTACCGTCTTATAAACAGGTAAATTCACTTTACTATTCACAGTTGAAATTACCTTTGATGAAGAGGTTGGTTTTACGTAAAGATTAATATTTTGTGTTGTCGTAACTTGCTTTTGGGCATTCCCTAATGCGTTACCATCTGCATCTAAAAACTGCGC
>NZ_LITM01000008.1:66054-94981 GCF_001275675.1 Lysinibacillus sp. FJAT-14745
TGTCACTTGTCCATTTGGATTATAATTTTGATTGCTTCCCTGAGTAATACCATTATAGTAAATCGTATTCACATATGAAACGTACGGATTATTAATACCCACGTCTACAAAAGGAGAATCGATATTTTTATACTCGCTTGTATCGAGCTTAAACGCGTTTGTTAACACATAACTCATTTCATCACGAGTTAAAGGTTTGTTTGGTAAAAATTGTCCCTTTGTATTTGTTTTAAAGAAGCCAAGCTGTATAGCTCGTTCTACATAGCCTGAAAGCTCTGTGCCGACTGCTACATCGGAGAAGTTTGATTTATTGACAACTAGTGGCTTGTTACCTGAAGCAACAACAACCATTTTGGCAACTTGTCCACGCGTTACTGTGTTATAAGGTTTATAATACGTTTTGCCCTTTTCTGTATACCCTTTAATAACACCTAAATTAACTAAATAATTGATTTCTTCATATGCGTCATCCTTGTTCGTAACATCTACAAAACCGCCACTTGCTTGTGCACTATGTATTGTAAACATTGAAGCAGAAACGAAAAGGACGCATAATATAAGACTAATTTTTCTGAGATACAATGTCTTATTTCCTCCCTTCTTGTTCTAACATTAATATTAACAAAATTTCACAGGCAAAACTACGATATAGATCAAACTATTAGACTTAATTCTAAATAATAGAATTTACATCTACAATGATCATAATATTTAAAAGCGCAAAGTGCTAAATCAAACAAAAGAGCTACATCGTTCATATTGAACAATGTAGCCCGTTTTTATTATTTTTTTGCGTAGTATTGTGAAATCCCTTTGTAGATAGAATCAGCGAATAACTCAGCATATTGATCATCCGTCATTTTACCGCGGTCTTCGCTATTTGTTAGGAAGCCTAGCTCGACTAGAATAGATGGAATAAGCATGTTGCGAATTACGTAGTATTGTTCTTGTTTAACACCACGATTTTTCATATTTAAGTTATTAACGATTTGATTGTTTACAAATGTCGCAAGATCAATGTCTTCTTGATACATATCACCTGTTGAAATTGCATAATATGTTTCAGTACCTTGTGCAGAAGTATTTGCTGCTGAGTTCACATGGATACTTACGAAGATCTCACCGTAATTAGCATTTGTAAAGTCAACGCGGTCTTGAAGTGAAGGATACGTATCCCCTGTACGAGTCATATATACCTTCGCACCTGCAGCCTCTAGCTTTTGCTTCACAAGTGTGCCAACCTTTAATGTAATAGCTTTTTCGGAATTAGAACCTACAACAGTTCCAGGGTCCTTACCGCCATGACCTGGATCAAGAATGATAATTCGATCTTTCAACGGATTACCACTTTGATTTAGTAGCTTTATATAAGATTTATGGACATACCCTTTTTGACCTTGATAAGTCACTTGTGCCCAATAACCGTTAATACTGTTCACTTGAACATATTCGCCTTTTTTCAGCTTACTTACTACCGTTGAAGTAGCGTTAGCTTCTTTACGGATATTTAAATTGTCAACCGTCACTCGACCTAATAGATCACCAGAAACTGTTGGTGGAGTTGGAGTCGGATTTGGATCTGGAGTAGAAGGTTTTTCTACTTCAACGTCCTCAGTACTATTAGCCACGATATAGCCTGGAATACCGTTTACTACAGTTAGATGGTAGCCACTTACTGTCTTATAAACTGGTAATTTTGTTTTGCTATTAATCGATGTAATAACTTTTGAGGAAGAGGTTGGTTTTACGTAAAGATTTAGATTTTGTGTTGCAGTAACTTGCTTTTGGACATTCCCTAATGCATTACCATCTGCATCTAAAAACTGTGCATACGTTTTATAAATATAAGCAAAGGCACCTTTATAAGTAACCTTTAACCAGTCTCCTTCAACTGCATAGACTGATAATTTGCCACCTTTATTGACAGTACCTACAACATTAGTAGTAGATGAAGATTCTTTTGATTTACGAATATTTAATCCGTCAGTTGTTACAGAAACTAATCCAATAACCTGTGATGTATCAGGTACGGCTACACCTTTAACTGGTAGCTCTAAACGATACTGTTCACTTTTCGCACGCGCTACAAATAATGCAAACTGTGCACGTGTCACTTGGTTATTCGGGTTATAATTTTGACCTATTCCCTTTGTAATACCATTATAGTAAATCGTATTCACGTATGTAACGTACGGATTAGTAATACCTACGTCCACAAAAGGTGAATCGATATTTTCATATTCACTTGTATCGAGCTTAAACGCTTTTGTTAATACATAACTCATTTCATCACGAGTTAAAGGCTTGTTCGGTAAGAATTGCCCCTGAGTATTTGTTTTAAATAGTCCAAGCTGTATAGCTCGTTCTACATAGCCTGAAAGCTCTGTGCCGACTGTTACATCGGAGAAGTTTGATTTATTGACAACTAGTGGCTTGTTACCTGAAGCAATTACAGCCATTTTGGCAACTTGTCCACGCGTTACTGTGTTGTAAGGTTTATAATACGTTTTGCCGTTTTCCGTATATCCTTTAATAACACCTAAACTAACTAAATAATTGATTTCTTCATAAGCTTCATGATCTTTAGGAACATCTACAAACCCACCACTTGCTTGGGCGCTATGTATTGTAAACATAGAAGCTGAAATGAATAAGACGCATAATATAAGACTGACTTTTTTGAGGTACATTGTCTTATTTCCTCCCTTCCTGTTCTCGTGTACATTTAGCAAACTTGCACAGACAAAACGATCATACGAACGTAAACTATTCTCCTATTTTTTAGGCATCACCCCGTTTTTTGGTATATTTCATAAAAAGAAGAGAGCCTGCAAGTGCAAACTCTCCTCAACTTATACATTATTTAAAAGAACTTCCTTGCAATGTATTACTTTAAACGTAGCCCTTGTCTAAGTAATACGGAATTTAATTATTATTGTAATTTTTGTGCACGTTCAATAAATGATTGAAGTTGAGAAATTTTTAACATTTCATCGTAACCGAAGTTACCATTTCCTTTACCTTCTGTAATACCATTTGAAGCTAAAATTGAAATAAATTCATTTGCCCAATGATTTGCAGGAGCATCAGTAAATGTTACAACATCGCCTTGTTGCTTTAATCCGAAGGCATGTACTAATACTTTCGAGATTTGAGCACGTGTTATCGGTGAAGATGGATTAAATTTTCCACTACCATCACCATCAAAGATACCTAACTTCGATACAGCAGCAATCGCACCAGCATGTGCATATGTTGGTTTTACGTCTGTAAATTTCGTATTTTTATCGGATGTATCCAAGTTAAGTGCTTTAGCAATTTGCTCAGCCACTTCAGCACGAGAAGCATAAACTGTGAAGTCAATCGCAGCGTCCTTTACTTCTTCTTTAACAGCTTCTGCTTGTTCGCTATCAAATGTTGCTACACGTTTAGCACCGATGTAACGAGAACCCCAATAATAAGGATCATTTACATTTGAATAACTAACACCTTTACCTGTTTGTGAGTGGATCATTTTCCCGTCACCCATGTAAATAGCTACATGTGAGACACCTTTACCACTAGTATTGAAGAATAGTAAATCTCCAACTTCCAGATTATCCTTTGCTACCTCAGTACCTTGTTGATATTGTGAGCCTGAAGTACGGTTTAATTCAATACCTAAATCTGCAAAGACTTTAGATGTATATCCTGAGCAATCGAGCCCTTTAGTAGTTGTACCTCCATAAAGATATGGGACACCTAAATATTTTGACGCTGTATCAGTTACATCAGATGTTGTGGCTGCTTCAGCTTTATCTATTTGAGTTGTTGTAAATAACATGAAAGATGCAAAAATCGGTAATAACCATTTCTTTTTCATATATTCGGTATTCCCCTCTCAGAACTTTTTTGCCTATAAATAGACTATCACAAAAGATGCTATTTTAACTTTTCAATTGTGTAACGGTTTTGAGAGCACAAAAAAACACTGATATACCAACGTTTCGTGGTTTATCAGCGCTAAAATATGGGCATTAAATAATGGATATTAGGGATTTTTGTAACATTCCTGTAATATTAGCTACGCTTTGTCACAATAGAATACGAGATTTAGTGCATTTTCAATTTTTAACTTCTGCTGAAAGAAGTTAAAGCCTCCGGCGGATGTCACGGAATCGGCTTTGTGCACACACAAAGCCGATTCCGTACGAGGCATAATTGATGTGTTGGATATGAGCATTTCCGATACAATTCTCCATTAAAGGTTGTAAGGAGTTCGCGTGGTATTTGATCACCTTGCGCGGGTATTCACCTCTGCTCCGCGGGTATTTGCCCCTACTTCGCGGGTATTCATTCGCCTTGCGCGGGTATTTGCCTATGCTTCGCGGGTATTCATTCGCCTCGCGCGGGTATTTGCCCATGCTTCGTGGGTATTCCTTTACCTCGCGCGGGTATTTGCCCATGCTTCGCGGGTATTCATTCGCCTCGCGCGGGTATTTGCCCATGCTTCGCGGGTATTCATTCGCCTCGCGCGGGTATTTCCCCATGCTTCGCGGGTATTCACCTCTGCTCCGCGGGTATTTGCCCCTACTTCGCGGGTATTCACCTCTGCTCCGCGGGTATTTGCCCCTACTTCGCGGGTATTCCTTCGCCTCGCGCGGGTATTTCCTTATCCCGCACCGCACTAGCTATTGACTAGAAAATAATTGCACCCAATAGTAATATCCATTGCTATCAACTGCAATTGCTACCCCGGTATTTGTGTAATTTTCTCGCAAAATATTTTCACGATGTGCTGGTGAAGCCATCCATGCTTTGACGGCCGCATCGGGTGTTGGAATTTTTCTTCCTATATTCTCTCCTAAGCTCGTGTATGGATAATCGAATATTGTTGCTAAATCCCAGGGCATCCCGTAGTAAGGGGATTCGTGCTCAAAATAATGTCGATTCACCATATCCTGTGCTTTAATAACGGCAATTTGTGTTAAAGCTGCATCAAAGTTAAGGGGTTGTAGCTTTCTTTTTTGTCGTTCGACGTTGACTAAACGTATTACATCATTAGACATGGTTGGTGAATAATTTTTTGTTGGAATATAGGACTTGGATAAATAGTCATAGGCCATCTCGAGATTTGTTACCTTCGTTGAAAAGTCGAGACTTCTTTCAACCAAAGAAGCAAATTGCGCACGTGTTACCAATCGATTTGGTGCAAATTGCTGTGCGTTGATTCCTTTAATAACACCAACATCTGCAAGTGATTCAATATAGTCTTTTGCCCAATTCCCATCATTAACATCGCTAAACTTACTATTATTTTGGGAATCGACTTCAATTTGATAAGCGAGTGTTAACATCTTGGCTATTTGAGCGCGCTGTAAAGGTGCATCAGGGTTGAAGCAATCACCATTTTGTAAAATCCCTAATTCCACTAAGGCACAAATTTCTTTATAGTACGGATGATTGGCTGATAAGTCTGTAAAATTTGGAGAGTAATCGGTATCCAGTTTTAGCTGCATGGAACGAGCAATTGCAGCTGCAGCCTCAGCCCTAGTAATCGGTTGTTCTGGTCTGAAAAAGCCATCCTGATCATTTGTCATATAATGCTTTTCTAGCATACGTTCTATTGAGCTTCTTGCCCAATGTGATTGTGAAACATCCTTTGCAATATTAGCTGCCAATACTTCTTCAGATGTGTTTGTCAGAGGCACAGCATATGATGTAGTCAGCAAAATAAGAGACATGCCAACAACACTCGATACTTTTTTAAACATAGCTATCTCCTCCTTCATTTAATTATGTATAGTACTCTAATGGAACAAACTTGCCACCACATGTTTTCCTGACGACAAATTTAAGGATTTCAGTATACTTATGTTTGATTTTCCTTTAGAGGTGTGTGGGTTACTCGTGGCCCACACGACGCGGTAATAAAAGTATATCGCAGCTTATAGGTCGACCGGTCTTCACACCCAATTTTGGTTGACGCGATACGCACATTCCATTATTACCTAATTTTACCTCTTTCATTTTAAAAAAACCACTCCAAGATTGAAGATAACCTAAGAGTGCGTCTTCGCATTTATTCAACACTAATAATATAGAAATCGTCTTCAGCTTTTTGTAAGGTACGGTAAAGGAATAAAACCATTTGACCACGTCGAACATCCGTATAAGGTGAAAATGTGGTCGGGCTAGTACCTTGTGTAATCCCATAATTTAATAACGTTTGAATATACGTATTAGTTTCATTATCTTTTGTAAAATCTAAAAATGGAGCAGATAATTTTGTAGCCTGCTGTAAATCAAAGCCAAGTGTCAACATTTTTGCCATTTGACTTCGCTTAATAAATTGATCTGGATTATAATTTGTACCTTTTTGGATAATGCCCTTTTCAACAAGCGCGGCAATATGACCGTAATATTTATGAGAGGTCGGTACATCACTGAAGCCAGGATTTACTACATTTTTTGTCTCCAATTTTAGCGCTTCAGCCAAAAAGTATGCCGCTTCCCCTCGCGTTAAGTTTTGATAAGGACTAAACGTCGTCGAAGTTGTCCCAAATACAATTCCCTGGCTATATAATTCACTAACTGCCTTGTATAGTTCTGCTTCGTTTCCGCTATTTTTTATATCTGTAAATGGCATTGTAGCTGCTTCTGCAGGCATGGCTGCAACACAGGGAACAACTACTGCAGCGGTTGCAAAAGCCCATGCTTTATGTACCTTCTTTGTCGACAAATTAACGCTTCCTTTCCTCATTATAAAGAAAGAAAAGAGGGACTGGCCCTCTCTCCTTATTATAAACCTAGTGTTTTTATATGATCTTGTAAAATACGGTAATTATACACTAAATCCTGTTGTTCAAGAGTAAGTGCATCGTATTGTTTTTGTGCAGCCAGTACATTCTTTTCAAATGTTTTAGAATCTGGGTCCAACTTACCTATCGCTTCTACAACTTTTAATACTGCCGCTACATCTTTTTCTGCTTTCTTTAAAGTTTCGTAGTTAAGGACTTGTCCTTTTACTTTAGAGTCTAATGCTTTATATGCCGCAGAAGCATTCGCTACATCTTGAATATATGTGCTAGAAGTAGGATTAAGACCTGAAATAATTTCTACAACCTTCTTCACTTCGCTCATACTTTTCTCAGCTTCAAGCAAAATATTGTAATTAGATACTCTTTGCTTATCTATAGTACTTAAGCTATCGTAATCTTTTCGCACAGATTCTATCATGCCAAAATACATTTTATCGCTCGGCTTCAAAGCTTCAATACTCTTATAAACATTAATAACGTTATCTAACGATAGAAGCAGCTGCTCGTTATAAACATATTTACGCTGAGTAGCAGTAAGATTGTCATATGCTTTTAAAATCTTTTGATATTGGCTGTCCATATTTTTCGATGTCATAAGTTTATCAATCTCATTGACAACACTAATGACAGGCTTAATAATATTTTCTTGCTCTTGCAATGTTTTATAGTTTTCAACCGCATATTGTTGATCTTTTGGTAATGCATTATATGCTGCACGTATCTCTTCAATACGTTTAATATATTGATTCACCGGGACAGATGGAAGTTCATCAATCATGCGCTGTACATTGCCTGCCCCTAAGACGCTTGCTTCAGCAGCTTGTAATAAATTGTAGTTTGTAACATATTGCTGCATGTCCTTACTTAGAGCATTGTATAAAGCTCGAGCTTGTGCTGTATCCGCATTAAACGTTTTACTTGACGGCTTTAGCTTGCCAATTAATTCAATCACATTAGCAGTTGGCTCGTAGCTTTGTAAAATAGCAATATTTTTGACATATAGCTTTTGGTCTTTTGTCAACTTATCATACGCTTTTCGCGCTGAGTTTACTTGACTGACAAATTTACTTGTCCCCGGCTCTATACCATCGATTTGCACCATAGTATTTAAAATTGCTTTTACTTCTTTTTCACGATCTGTTAACACCTTCACATTAGAGACAAGCTTTTTCTGTCCTGATGTTAGTTTATCGTAAGCAACGCGAGCATTCATAAGCTTCGTTAAATAATCCGGATCATCAGGCACTGCCGCATCTATTAATGCAATAACTGTATGTGCAGATTTTAGCTCAGTCTCAGCTGTGACAAGCTTTTCATAATTAATAACAGCTTTTTGCTTTTCTGGAGGTAATGCATCATAATTTTTGCGCGCAGAATCTAAATCATTTAAAAATGTTTTATTTGTCGGTTTCAATGTTTCAATCAAGCCTATTAATGTAGCAACATCCTCAACTGCTGTTAGCTGATTGTAGTTTGTTACGCGTTTTTGTGAGGCAGGGTCTAATGCATTGTATGCTTTACGTGCTGCTAAAACTTTTTTTGTATAATCCCTATTTGCTGGATTTAAGTCTGCAATTAATTTAACAACCTTCACTACATTGGCATTATTTTTCTCATAAGTTGTTAATGTCTTGTATTGTGTGACTAATTTTTTCGCATTTTTGTCCATCGTTTTATACTCAGAAGACAACGCTGCCACTTTTGCTATAAATGTAGTATCTGGTTCATTAGCTAAAGCAATCACACGATCATCGAAATTTTTCGCTGTTGCAATATAGCCTTTTGCTGTTTGAAGATCTGCATTATTTGTTACAAGTGCTTTCGCTTCGGATGATAGCTTTTCGTAGTCTGCTGATAACAGTTCGACAGTTTCCTTATATGTTTTTTGCGACGTGTTTAAGGCCATGATTCGTGCCACAATATCCATCGCCTCTACTTGACTTTTCAACGTTTTATAGCTTTTCACGTAGTCGCGTTTTGTAGGATCTAGCTTTAGGTAAGCCGTGTTAGCATCCCTCGCTTTTTTAGTATAATCCTTCGCAGTTGGGTCTAGCTTTTCTACAAGGGATATAACATTTAAAACAGCTTTATGTGAACTTTCCCAGCTTGTTAGCTCGGGCAAATTGTTCACAATTTTCTTGACAGTGGCCACGTCTATTTTTTGTCCTGCAGGTGCGACTGGTGTATTGTAAGCTGCACGTGCTTTCTCTATTTGTGTAATCTTATCTGTAGTTGTAGCAATGTCTGAAATTAATTTTTCTATTTCTTGTGCTGTTGCTATATTTGCCACAGCTAATTCTAAATCAGCGGAATTTTTCACAAATAATTTTTTATCTAAGTTTGTTAACTTATCGCTCGCTGCCTTTACTGCAGTACGATAGTCGGCATTACTTGACGGACGTAATGCAGTAATTTGCTTGGAAACATTAGCCGCTTCCTGATATGGCCCAAAATCTTTATAATTTGCAACTAAACGCTTTGAGCCTTCATCTAGTCTATTGTAGGAAGTTTCAATTGCTGTTACAGCACTAATAAAGCTTGCAGCAGATGAAAAGTCTTCCGGTTTCTTTTGTGTTAGCTGTGTAATACTAGTAATCACTTGATCAGCCGATGATAAGTTTCCTAACACATCTGTATATTTTTTATATGGTGTGACCGCTGCATTATTTGGATTGTGTGCTATGACAATTTTCTTTTGATCTGCTGTTAGAGTGTTCAATTCAGTCGTTACTTCGGCAGCAGCAGCATTAATTTCAGTAGAAGTGGATGACTGTTTATCTAGAACAGCAATAAAAGAATCTAACTTACTAATCGTATTCTTTACATCGTTTGCATCCTTGTTCATTTTCAAAAGCTTCTCAATATCTGCACCGTTCTTTTTGAAATAATCAATACGTTCTGACTCTCCATAGCCATATTGAGTTGATGTACCTCGAATTGAGGAAACAATGTCCTTTGCCTCCGTTGATGCAAGGGCTTTATTTACAGCATTCTCAAAAGTCTTTTGAACATTTAAATAAGAGTCTGTTTCTGTTTCTGAACCTAAAAAAGTACTGTAATTTTGATGTAATTTTGTCACATCATCAAAAAATGTTTTACTTGTATAAGACAGCTTACTTATTTCTGCTCCGGTATTCTTTAATTTGGACAATAAATCTCGTTGGGCAACAACATATTCGTATTTCGCTTTAATGAAATTGATTTCATCTGGTTTGAAGTCTGTAATACTTAAAACTGCTACATCTCCTTTTGCTATTACCATTTCATCATTAGTTGACGTAACAGATAGTTTGCCAAATTGTGCAATTGTTTGTGATCTAGTGTCTGTTGCTGCTACATTCACATTAGCTACTTGATTCTCCTGAGAGATTGTTTGAGGTTGTGTTTCTTGAGCATTGGCAATCGCTGCCGGAGTTAGTAATAGACCTGTTATTACACCAACCTGTAGTGGTTTCTTCAAAATGCCCACCCTTTCTTTTTATAGGTAAATAGATATGTATCATTTATTTCTAATTTACTACCTTTTGTATCGGTGCTTTTTATCCTATTTCAAGCTAATCTATTAAGGAAGCTCATCCTCTTCACTAATAGAAAGATATTTTTTTAGATTGAATAGTCTTTTTATAGGAAGTTATTGTTAGGATACTATATAATTAAATTATGTGCATTGATTTACCAGAAATTTTGGCAAAAGATGACTAATTGCGAATAAAATTGCACTAGACTTTATATGAATAAATTCACCACCTAAAAGCACAGCTGACGTGCGAAAGCAGAGCGTAGAAAGGCCAGCGCACGTCTAAGGAAAGGGCTACTCTATACGTACTTACTCCTTATATTTTCCAGGAAATATTATGTCGAAACATTACTCATTTTGGTGAATAAAAGCTTTCTAAAATAATAATAAAATTTTCTCTTTATCGAGGGAAAACAATGAAAAACTCAGCATTTCTACTATGTTATTTACCAGTAATTAGGTGTATACTACAACTTTACTATTTAATTTACGAGAAAGGGAGCTATATATGTTTTATCACTATAAATTTTGGCACAGCTTAATGCATCCCACTAACTTTACCCAAGCTGTTGAGCAAGGAGAAATAAGAGGCTATAAAAAGCGATCCTTCACAGTTTTTATGCTCTTTATGCTACTATTTGTCATTCGTGAGTTTTGGGGCATGGGTACTGAAAGCTTAACAACATTATTTGCATCGAATCATCCAAATGAATACTATACAGCCCGTTTATTATCAATGGTTGGGGTTATTGCCTGGGGAGTTATCTATTATTGCTTCCATTATTATGGCGTTACATACTTGTTACATCTATTAACAGACATTCCATACAAATGGATTCAGAAGGTACAACTTTATGTAATGGTATTTTTACTTATTGAAAAAACAATTTTATTTGCCGTGTTTTATGCAGTTGGTTACACTACAAACTTCTCCTTCTTCTCACTTGCACCTTTAGCTCAGCAAGTAATTGATACGGATTTTGTGCTATTTGCTATCAATCAACTAACCGTAGCAACTGTATTAACAATTATTGTGCAATACACGTTCCTTTCAAAATGGGAGGAATGGTCAGATCGTAAGGCACTATTAGCAAAAATTATTGGGCTATATGTGGTAATGGCTATTTTTATCGGCATGATTAGTGTGTTACCACTACAAGAATGGATTACAAGGGGGTTAGGATGATGCGCTTTATTAAATCCAGACCTTGGACAAGTTTAAGTATTATTATGATAGCGTTATTAATTGGTGTGAATGCTTATTTTGTATTTAAAGATGATAGTAAAGTAGCCAGATCCTACTTTATCGGTGAATTTCAAAGAGCTACACCTGGTGATCGTGTAGAGACGGTTGAAAAGGATGCGATTGTTGCACCAACACAAACCTATACGATTTCAGCAGATGCGAAAAATCTTTCTGCAATAGATGTAACACGTGGACAGGAAGTACATGCCAATGATTCACTAGCTACCTACAAAACAGAAGAAGTTGACGGTGAATTAACAAAGCTTGAGGCTGAACGCACTGCTTACGAAACTGAATTAAGTGATTTAGAGTCTGCTTTAGCCGAGATAGAATCTGAATACGGTGGAGGCAAGGACCCGAAAAGCTCTATTAATACCGACCAAATTAGTGATAAGTTAAATGTCTCTGTTAAATTTGAATTAGGTCAGCAAGCTTCTCCATCAACTGCAGTGGCAATATTAAACCGTCACATTGCGGAGACTAATCGTCAAGTAGCATTAATGGATGCACAAATAGGCCAAATTAAAGCACGCCAAGGTGTTATTTGCCCAGTAGATGGTGTAATCTCAAAAATCACTGAAGAAGCTGGTGCGGTGACATTTGAAATTTATTCATCTGAAAAGTCTATGCTTGCCTACTTATCCGAGGATGAATGGCAAAAGGTTGAAGATGGCCAAACCGTTAGTTTTAAATTGCCGCATAACGACAATGAACTATCAGGTACTGTAGTTCAAAAACAAAAGATACCAACGAATAATGACTCACTTTGGGCAAATGAACTAGCTAAGTCTGCAAAGCTACCAAAGCCTACAAGCTATGAGGTAATTTTGCATCAGGATGACATGCTAGAAAAAATTCCATTTTCAACTGTTGGTAAGGCTTCTATTACCGTAAATGAAGCATCCAACGCACTTAAAGTGAATTCCGCATGGGTGAAGTCTGGAAAGAATAATAAACAAAGCGTTTATACGATAGATGGAAATGGTAAAATACGCCTTGAGGATATCAAGGTTGCCTTTAAAACGGCAGATTCTACTATCTTTACAGGCTATATGGATGCCGGAACACCTATTATTGCAAATGAACAACGCAATATTCTAGCTCGCTCCTTCCGTTCAATACCTCTTAAAAAAATCGAATGGCGAAATTTTAAAGAGATCGGTTGGAAAGACTATGTGAAATATATCGTCTTTTAGCATACAAAAACCTCCCCGAAAAATGGGGAGGTTTTCTGTTGTTGGCGATTTTTTTATGCTTATCAGCGATTTATCTGGTTCTATCAGCGATTCTTCGATGTTTATCAGCGATTTACCTGATTCTATCAGCGATTCTTCGATGCTTATCAGCAATTTATCTGGTTCTATCAGCGATTCTTCGATGTTTATCAGCGATTTATCTGGTTCTATCAGCGATTCTTCGATGTTTATCAGCGATTTACCTGGTTCTATCAGCGATTCTTCGATGTTTATCAGCGATTTACCTGGTTCTATCAGCGATTCTTCGATGTTTACCGGGATGTTCGCTGTTCAACCGGTTTCTTAATTAAATTTTGAATGCTCCATTTGTTCTTGTGTCGCTATTTCATAGTTCATAGTTGATATACCACATACCTCATAGACCATGCCATGTACATATAATTTCTCGCCATTTTCTCCATTCAGACGTACAGAAAATATAGAATCACCTTTTCCGATTCTTTTTACAGTTACACCATCTGCTGAAAGCTCGACATCAACTATTTTATGATCATGCATTGCACCTGTGTATTGCTCAATTTTGAAATCTTTCACCTTAAAGCCAATTTCACTTTTTGGAATGAACACACTGTTTTTTTCAACCGCTAATGACGTATACAATTCATAGCCATCAGATTCAGCATGGATCCCTACACGTACCGACTGTCCTTTATTATCAGATAGAGTCGCAATATAGTCACCTGCTTGCGATAACGACAGCACATAGTTACCGCCCTTAGGAATCGTTTCTTCCTCCAAGCCATCAAATTTATATGGCTTATAGCTGAAAACTTTATCACTAACAGCGTGACCGGCAGCTGTAGTTAGCTGAATATTTTTCGGATCAAAGCCTAAATCTTGTTCTAAAATCAGCGCTGAGCCAGGTGTAACTTCATCTGTTGGCTGACAGTTAATTTGTAATTTTCCATCTACTTTTGTTACAGCAATTTTATATTTTTGCATATCGACTATTTCATAATTTTCCGCACTATCGATATTGTAGCCAATAAGCATAAAATAGCCCGATCCCTCTCTTAGCGCCTCAACCTTCACATCATTATTTGTTCGAAGAATGCGGAAGAATTCATGCTCTCCATCTGTCGCTAGATTGTCAGTAGAATAAGCATCAATATTAGTTGAATTAAGCTCTCGTGCAGTAAATGTTTGAATAACTCGTTTAGCCTGCATAGCTTCAATACGATGAATAAATAACGCAAGCTGCGCTCGATTGACAGTCTCTTTTAAACCAAAAGTAGTTGGTGTATTTCCCTTCGTTATATTATTTTCAAACAATGGAGCAACTGCGTAATAAGCATCCGAATATTTTTCAATATCCTTAAATGGTAATATCTGACCAGCAGTAGATTCTAAATGATATGCCGTTGTTAGCATTCGCGCTAATTGTTCACGTGTAATCGCTTGATTGATACCGAAGCTTCCATCTGCAAATCCTGAAATAATTCCTTCATTTTCTAAGGCTGCGATTGCCCCATAATATTCATCGCTCGGCTTTACATCAGTAAATTTTGGATCCATTACATTTTTAGTATCTAGCCCTAAAAGACCTGCTAAAATCTTCGATGCCTGTCCACGCGTCACATCAGCGAATGGCTTAAACGTACCATCTGCATAACCTTTAATAATTCCACGTTCAGCTAAATCCTTTACCGCCACACCGTATTCCTTCGTGTAATCAATATCAGAAAATTTATCTGTTGCCTGTGCAGTTGGTACTACTACAATAGCACTCGTCGCTAGAGCAGCAACTAATGCTCCCTGAAATAAAGTATGCTTATTCATCACCAGCTCAACCCCTTAACATATTTTGTCTATCATACTATTATTATACGTATAAGGAAATCTAAATATTTATTAATCTTCTACTATGAAGAGTTTCTTTTTTCTAGTTCTATATCGAATGTTGGGTTGAGAAATGAAGTGAATCTCATCTATTGACTACCAAGTTCGTCGGTTCGAGATTATATCTGTCATTTCGGGGATTCTATTCTTCGTTTTGGCTTTTCTTTCCGTTGTTCTGGCTTTTCTTTCCGTCGTTCTTGCTCTTCCTTCCGTCGTTCCGGCTTTTCTTTCCGTCGTTCTGACTTCTTTCCGTCGCTTCGGCCCTTCTTTCCGTCGCTTTGGCGGTTCTATCCACGATTTTGACTCTTCTACGATTTTGGTGGTTCTATCCGTCGATTTAGCTTTCCATCCGCCATTTTGACTCTTCTTTCCGTCGTTCTGGCTTCCTTCCGTCGTTTTGACTCTTCTTTCCGTCGCTTTGGCCCTTCTTTCCGTCGCTTTGGCCCTTCTTTCCGTCGCTTTGGCCCTTCTTTCCGTCGCTTTGGCGGTTCTATCCACGACTTTGGTGGTTCTATCCACGATTTTGGTGGTTCTATCCGTCGCTTTAGCTTTCCATCCGCCGTTTTGACTCTTCTTTCCGTCGCTTACTTTTCTTTCCGTCGCTCTGACTCTTCTTTCCGTCGCTCTGGCTTCCTTCCGTCGTTTTGACTCTTCTTTCCCTCGCTTTGGCGGTTCTTTCCGTCGCTTTGGCGGTTCTATCCACTATTTTGGTGGTTCTATCCGTCGCTTTAGCTTTCCATCCGTCGCCAGCTCTTCTTTCCGTCACTCCAGCTCTTCTTTCCGTCACTCCAGCTCTTCTATCCATCATCTTAATTTTCCTCATAAACAAAAAAACAGTGAAGAGTTCGATTAACTCGAACCTTCACTGTATATAAAATATTTCTTAGTTTTTGAAGTCTTGTTTAGCTGTAACTTTTACAGCAGTTGCACTTTGACCACCAATGTTTACACGAGCAGTGAATGCGTCTCCAGCTTTACCTGCAGCAGATGCTTCCTCTGTACCGTTTTTGCTGAATACTACTTCACCGTTAACTTTAGCTAAAGTTAATGTTGTAGCAGCAGTTGTAACGCCGTTAAATGTAGCTTTACCTTTATCTGCACCAGTTTCAGCAACAGTTGCCATTACGCCGTATTGGTCAGTAACGACTACGTCAGCTAATTTGAAGAATGCATCTAAGTTGAAGTCAGCAGCTACATTGTAAGAAGAAGTTGTTACGAAGTTAACAGCCTCACCAGCAATGTATTGTGCAGCTTTATCGTTTTCTACTACAGCAACTTTTTCTACTTTAGGAGCAACGTTAGAGAATGTTACTTCTTTCACGATTTCTTCACCAGTAGCATTGATTGTGATTGTTACTTTTGCAGTTGCAGTTTTTGCATCTTTATCGAATACCACGTTAGCAGCATCACCAGTAGTAATATTACCATCTGCAACGTTTGTAAGAACTGAAGATTTTACAGTGTAGTCAGAACCAGATTTAAGTGTAACTTCTCCACCATTAGCAGTTACTGCTTTCACTACAATATCTTTGCCATATTTTTCAGGGATTACTTGTCCAGCTACATAGATAGGTTTGATATCTTCTACTTTATAAGAAGTAAATGAGCTATCTTTTACAACTGAGAATTGTTTAGAGTAAGAGCTTGCTTCGTTTGCAGTATTATCCGCAACTTTTACAAGTTTGAATGTTACATTAGCAGTTGTTTTAGTAACGCCTGCTTTGTATGCTACTGTGATTTTGTTGTTAGTAGCATCTTTAATTTCACCAGTTACTTCGAATGGTGCATCGTTGTCTGTGAATGCTTTGATTGTGTAGCCTGTTGTTGCAAGTTTTGCAAGAAGCTCATCAGTTGAAATAACTTGACCGAATTGATCTTCAACTACGATGTCTTTTGCAGTGATTTCTACTTTTTCACCAGCAATTTCACGGATAGCTGTGCTTACTTTGCTATTTAAGCCAGTGATTACTTTTGGCTCAGTTGTAGATTTAGGGATAGCTGTTTGAGTTGCAACTTTACCAGTTGAAGATGTTACAACGACAGTTACTGGTGTGTTTTCTTTTACGTCAGCGCCTGCTACTTTTGCATAAAGTTCGCCGTCTTTTTCTACTAAAGTACCGCCAGTAATAGAGATACCTTTAGAACCTTTTAATACAGTAGTATCTTTAATTGCATTACCTTGTTTGTCTAAAACAGATAATGGGAATAGGATGTCTGCTCCAGCAGTAACAACTTTTGTAGGAGCGCCTAAAGTAACTGAATCAGTACGTACACCCTCAGCAACTTTCACTGTAGCTTGGCCGTTTTTACCAGTTGCTTTCGCGATAACGATTACGTTTGTATTACCAGTTGCTACAATTTTCTCAACAGGAAGAACAATTACATCTTTGCCTTCAATTGTTTGTTTTTCAAATGCACCAAATGTTGCAACAGCTTGGTTTGTATTTGTTACTAGAACCTCATCTTTTAGACGTTTTACGTCAGTAACTTCTTTACCGTATTGGTCTTTTACAGTAACAGGAAGATAGAATTTATCTTTTGCTAAAGCAGAGTCTTCAGTTAAAGATTTGCCATCTTTGTTGTAAAGAGCGCCAATTGTTACGTCAGATGCTACAGTTTTAGCAGAAACTGTTACAGTTTGTGTAGCTGTAGTTGCAGTTGCACCGTGGATCACTGTAAGTACTACTTTGTCGCCTTCTTTTAGACCAGCTTTAGAAATCGTAATAGAGCCGTCTGCATTTGGATCTGCTTTAGCACCTGCCGCAGATATTGTTAATGATGAAGCGTTTAATTTTGTAATATCTTCACCGTATTGGTTTTTAATTTGGTAACCGATTGTAGCTGTATCTCCAGTAGTTAATGGAGCTACTTCACCAAGGATTTCAATAGTAGAAACTTTTTCGTCTTCTGTTTTCACAGAACCAGTTAGTGCTTCATTTGAAAGACCTGTTACGTTAACAGTGAATTCACCTTTTGTAATTTTGCTTGTTAATTCAATTGTTGCAACTGTTTTATCTGCGTTCCATGTAATAGAAGAGAAGTTAGATTTGAAGCCATCTTTTTTAAGCTCAAATTTAGCTTTTTCAGTTTCAACTGGTTTATTGAATGTTACTGCTAAAGTTTTTGCATTTACAGCATCAACTGATTTTACTTTTACCGCAGTTACATATGTAACTTCAGCTGAATAAGTTTTGCCATCGATAACGAACTCTACTTTAGTTACTTTGTTTTCTGGAAGTGGAGTTGGTAATGTTACCGTGTGTTTTTTGCCATCAGAAAGTGTTACGTCTAATGTTGTTGCATCTACAACTTTAACTTCTTTAACAGTTAAAGGTGCTACTTTATCAATGTTAGTAATTGAACGGTTTAAGAATGATGCAAATTGACCGCGTGTTAATGTGTTTTTAGGATTGAACTGTTTTACATTTGTAAGACCAGCATATTCTAACGCGATGATTGCTTCGCGATTTTCTGTAGCTGTAGCTTTGTCTAAATCAGTGATAGTAGTTTTGAAGTCAGACTCTTTGTAATCTGCTACTAAATCTACGTTGTAAACAGTTTTGATAGCACGTACTAAAACAACTGCCATTTGCTCACGGCTCATGTTATTAGCTTGCATTAATTGGTTATTTGAGCCTTTGAATACGCCAGCATCTTTAACAAGTGCTGCATATTGTAATAATTCTTTGTCAGGTGTTGTTGTTGGTAAATCAGTGAAACGAGCTTTTGTTGCATAATCTGCAGGAACTTCGTATTTTTCTGACACTAACCATTTTCCTAAGAATTTAGTTACATTACCACGAGTAACTACAGCATTCGGTTTGAATGTGCCATCTGGGTAACCTGCTACGATTTTAGCGTCTGCTAATGCTAAGATAGCGTCCTTGTGGTCAGTGTTTTCAATATCAGAAAAGCTTGCTGCGCTTGCTGCTGGTACGATTGCTGATGCTACTAGGGCTGCTGAAGCTGCGCCTACAACCCATTTACTATATTTTTGTTTCATATGAAATTACCTCCTAGATAAATTAGCCAAGCTTATGACTACAAATTCATTATAAGAGTACGAGATAATAAATTTCAAAATGAAATAACTGGAATGAAAAATGTGGTAATACCTTAATTTTAAAGGTTTTCTAACCATATTTTATGAAAACGTTGTTGAGACTACCATCCTGAAAATTAACAGACAAACCTTACTGCCGTATGGAAAATATACCATATTACCCATGCCATTTTTACCATCCAAAATTCAACAAAATTCGACTTTTAAGCAATAATTGATTAAAAACCATTAGTGAACAATTCGTGAATTTACGTTACAATAAGGTAGGTAATTTATTCTTGTATTTCCTTGATTATATTAGATTTTTCCAGAAGTTTTGTAGATTATTAGTTATTTGGAAGATTTCATAAGCAATTATTCGTTCAGAAATTGTAGTAATGCTATCGGCGATATTTGGTGTATTTTATCAGCGATTTTCGTGGGGTTATCAGCGATTATTGGCTTTTTATCAGCGATCTTCTCGAAGTTATCAGCGATTCTGGTCTTTTTATCAGCGATTTTTGCGATTTTATCAGCGATTCTTAGCTTTTTATCAGCGATCTTTCGCGATACAATAATGGATAAAACAATTATTAGAGATGAGGATTTGAAGGAATGGTTTTTAGTAGCCTTATATTTTTATATGTCTTTTTACCATTAGTGCTCATTGTGTACTTCATCTCTCCGAAGATGTTACGCAACACAATTCTACTTTTGGCCAGTCTGTTCTTTTATGCATGGGGTGAACCGAAGTATGTACTATTAATGATGATTTCTATTTTACTCAACTATATTTTAGGGATTGTCATTGAAAATACAGTTTCGCAATCTAAACGAAAAGCGCTACTTTGGCTTGTTATTGCGAGTAACTTGGCCATCCTAGGCTATTACAAATATGCCGGCTTTTTTGTGGACATTATTAACAACTACTTGGATAAGCCAATTGAATGGCAGGCTGTACCGCTTCCGATCGGTATTTCATTCTACACGTTCCAAGCACTTAGCTATGTTATCGATGTTTATCGAAAAGACGTAAAGGCACAGCGCAATTTTTTAGATTTATCACTTTTCATTACATTATTTCCACAGCTCGTGGCAGGACCAATTGTTCGTTATCAAACGGTAGCCGAACAAATTAAAAAGCGTCTTTCTACAGCTGAGGATTGGATGATCGGGACACGTCGTTTTGTACAAGGCTTAGCTAAAAAAGTACTGATTGCGAATCCGATGGGCGAAGTCGCCGACCAGGTTTTCAGTTTGTCAGGCGGTGATTTAACAACAGGTACTGCTTGGATAGGAATCTTAGCTTACTCGTTACAAATCTATTTTGACTTCTCTGGCTATAGTGATATGGCCATTGGTCTAGCACGAATTTTCGGCTTTAATTTTGAAGAGAACTTTAACTATCCGTACATTGCACAGTCCGTAACAGACTTTTGGCGTCGTTGGCATATTTCGCTTAGCAGCTGGTTTAGAGATTATGTCTACTTCCCACTTGGAGGTAGCCGTGTTAGCCATGAATGGAAACTATATCGAAACTTATTAATTGTTTGGACGTTAACGGGCTTTTGGCACGGAGCGAGCTGGACATTTATGGCATGGGGCTTTTATTACGGAATATTAATTTGCCTTGAAAAATGGGTGCTTTTAAAATGGTTGGAACGCATACCTCGTTTCTTACGCCATATTTATATTCTTATTATTGTTATGATCGGTTGGGTATTCTTTAGAGCGAATGACTTTACATATGCCTTTGGATTTATCAAGACGCTGTTTGGGCTATCCGATGCGGCGCTTTATAATTATGAAACGATTTTGCTTGCAAAGGACTATGCCGTGTATTTTGTAGTCGCGATCATATTCGCAATGCCAATTTATAGACTTTATCAAACGTGGAGTGAGCAAAAAGCGACGACTTCCCTATCATTTGATTGGAGTCTACGCCTTGTACAAACAATTTACTATGGAGCATTGTTGCTCTTTATCACAATGTTTTTAGTGAACGCAACACATAATCCATTCATTTACTTTAGATTCTAGGTGGGACAACATGCGAAAAATACAAATGTATCTATTACCAATAACCTTTTTTTGCATCATTTTCGGTGGCTTCGTCGTGCATGTATTAACGGTGGATCGTCCACAATCTGAAATGGAGAACCGTCCGTTAGAATCTGCAAACCTTTCACCAAGCCTACAGGAGATTTTTTCAGGGGCATGGTCGAAGCAAGTAGAAACATATATTTCCGATCAATTTCCTGCACGTGATACTTGGATGCGCAACTATGTTTACTTCCAACGTGCAATGGGGAAAACCTACTTAAACGATAAGTACGCAGTTGATGATAAAAGCGGCTGGATTATTTCCAAGCCCGCTGAAGCAAAACCTGATAAAGAGCTCGCTTCCTTCGCCTCTGATTTACAAAAGCTAAGCGAAGGACTAGCTGAAAAAAATATTCCGTTTACGTATTACTCGCTACCAGCAAAGGCGACTTACTCACGTGAGCCAAGTCCAAGCTATATGCCCGATGACGCTGGAATTGCCAATAATATGCGCCTACATGAGCTTGTTACTGCTGCAGGCGTAGACAATGTTCGCCTCTATGATGAAATGAAGAACGACTTTTCTGTTGAACGTAACTTCTTCAAAACCGATCATCACTGGACAATACGCGGTGCATACTCAGGCTATCAGGCGCTAATGAAAACAATGAGCGAACGCCTCGGTGAATCCATTAAGCCAATTCCATACGAGGAAGCCAATACTTATTGCTTAAAGAATAAATTTGCTGGCTCATGGAATAAAATTTTGTACATGACAGTCAATAATCACGATCAAATTTGCTACAACGAGCCTGCTTCATTCGCAACGCAATTTACAATTTACGACGGTACAATTGAGGGTGGAGTAACGGCTCCGTACGACGCAGTATACGGTCGTGCCAAAAAAATGAGTCCTGATGCAGTCGTCAACTATGCTGATGCCTATAGCCGAGACTTTGCAGAGCTCACTATTGTCAACAATCACTATGATAGCGATAAACATATCGTCGTTATTAAAGATTCATATTTTAACAGCATTCAATTTCATGTAGCAAGTCACTTTAAAGAGTTGACGATTTTAGACTTACGTTACTTGGATAAAGATGTTATCTCTTATCTACAAAGCATGCATCCAGACTATGTTGTACTAGCTTACAATGACCGGAATTTAAAATTGATGCCAGAGTAACGAGAGCTATTAGTGTAGATATCATCTTCTAGTGGCGGTGTTCGCTTTGTTAGCAGCGATGTTTTAACTTTTAGCGGCGGTATCGACTATGTTAGCGGCGATGTTTCGACCTTTAGCGGCGGAATTGACTATGTTAGCGGCGATGTTTCGACCTTTAGCGGCGGAATTGACTATGTTAGCGGCGATGTTTCAACCTTTAGCGGCGGAACTGACTATGGTAGCGGCGATGTTTCGACCTTTAGCGGCGGAACTGACTATGGTAGCGGCGATACTCGCTTTGTTAGCGGCGCAACCCTCACTGTTAGCGGCGGAACTAACGTTTTTACCGGCGATATTTCAACCTTTACCGGCGCAACTAACTATTTTACCGGCGATACAATAAAAGCAGTGATTTCTATCATGAAAGAAATCACTGCTTTTCCTATGTGGCACGCTTTTTCATTTTCCCAACTACCCACTGACTAAATGGAAGCATAGAAATCAACTTCGTCACCGTCATACAAACGACTATCGTCCATAGCATGAGCAACGGCACTCGCACTAGCGTACTATTAAAATGGTCCACAAACCAGCCTGTTGATATTCGCAGAACCTCCCAATGAATGAGATAGATCATAAACGCATATCGACTCAGCACCTGAACCGTTTTCGTATAAGGTAGCGACTGTCCCCAGGCAATTACTAACAAGGTCATACTTATGACAAGCGGTACTAAATCAAGTCGTCTCGAATGCGTCTCTGTATAACCGAGCAGCATACGGATGTATAAAAAGGCACCAGACAACACGAACAACACAATCGTCGCGTAACGATACTTTTTCGCAAGCGCAGCAATCTGCGTATAATACACACCCAACGCATAAGCTATCGCAAAATAACCAAGCCAGCCCGTAAAGAGTACACGAAACATGATTGCATTCTCTTCAAAAAATGGATATGGCAATGCAATCACTGAATGATGGATCAGCGTAATCATCACACATAACGGTAAAAACCAAGCCATAGACCACTTAAAACGTTTCATCAACACAAAGACTACATATAGCTGCAAAATAACTACAACAAACCAGCCTACAAACTCACTATAAACAACATTACGGACAAACTTATCCCATAATAAGCCCTTGCAGAAAATCACCTCCACAAGTATTGAATCAAGCATTGCCCATATTAAATAAGGTAGAAAAATATATTGAATTCTATTCGACCAAAAGTTACTCGGTATTTTATCCTGATAACGATTCGCCAAAATTAAAATAGATAACAAAATAAACGTCGGCGTCGCATAACATAGCGCAATCCGTAAAAACAAATAAAACGTCTGCTCCGGTATTGCCCCAACCTCCATAATAATCCACGAAGAAGTGTGTAATAGTAAAATAGACAAACACGCTAACACACGTAGTAAATCCCACTCTTTAATCACTAAACATTCTCCTAGTATCTTTATATCTCTTTTAAGTCTGTCATAATTTGTCGATAATTGCAATGAGCGTTCCTTGTAAGCTAGGTTTTCTATGCTATAATGGGAGGAATTATAATCAATTATGCCTCGGCATAATTGCACCCGCTGAAAGAAGTTAAAGAGAGATAGACTAACGAAATAGATACATTTAATAGAAGAGAGGTGAAATCGATGGAGGAAGTTTTAAGCGAATTAAAGCAAATCAATCAACATCTTGATTCAATTGAGAATCGTCTTGAGTCAGTGGAAAATCGTCTTGAGTCAGTAGAAAACCGTCTTGAGTCAGTGGAAAGCCGTCTTGAGTCGGTGGAAAGCCGTCTTGAGTCGGTGGAAAATCGTCTTGAAGTAGTAGAGTTTGAGCAACAACAAATCAAACAAGCTGTTTTAGAAACGAACGAAAAAGTAAACCGACTAGCAGTTATTCAAGAAAGCCAGCACCGCATTATTGAACTACTATCAGCCCGCTCGATCCAGCATGAGGCAGAGTTGAAAAGAATGAGTGATCTACAAGTTGTTGTTTAAAAAGTTCCTTCATAAAATTTCGCATAAACAAACGCCACTTCAAATTAAACTTTGAAGTGGCGTTTTGAGTACTCTTCTATATTAATAAGGTGGAAAGTAATATCACAAGTTTAAGTCACGATGTTAATAGAACTTTCCATCACCAAATCTTCTCTACCCATTCAGGATGGTCTATAAACGGATTTCGATTGCCTTGGATTTCGTAAATTCTTTCATTTCTTTGTTTTTCATATTCATCTACAGGATCTTGCTTGTGCCATTGTAAAAGAACAGAAAGTTTACCGTGATATGGAGCTGTTCCATTATTGACTTTGTCATTTAATTCAAGATCAACTTTGTCTCCAGGCTCATAACGAGTTGCCATATATAATAGTATACGTGCTACATCACCTTTTACGCGATTAGGTGGTTCGAATGAATCTGAATCTTTAAAGCAACCATTACAGCCAGCCACTGGACTGCCACCATTGTCAAAGTCTAAATTTCCTCTTGAGCTATTAACTTGTACATCGGTTGCGCGTAAGTGATGTATATCTGTTCCTGGTCCTTTGCTTGTCCCAAAGTTACCGTGTGATTTTGCCCACGTATGCTCTCTATTCCAGTTTCCTACATTGCCACCATTGTTTGTTTTTGCACTAGATTTCCCAGAGTAAAATAAAATTACATTATTCGAATTAGTAGGGTCTTCATCCGTATACTTTAATACATCCCAAACGTCATCATAAGAAAGCACCTTTTGTTCAGAAATGATGTCATGAAGAGCCTTTTTTAGTGCTTGACCTTCCTTGTTATAGGCACCTGCATAATAATCATTAGCAATCACTGTAACGCTGAAACTTGTAGTGACACTTTTCTCTCCATCAGATGCTGTAACGCCAACAATATGACTACCCTCATCTACATTGAGTGTTAATAACTTTCCATTGATAGTGCCTTTTGTGGCAGTAAATGAAAGTTCATCGCCATCAGGATCGGAAAAATGATCTGTTAAATCAATGTTAATTTCCTCTCCTACAGCTACAGTTTTGTTTGAAATCGGATTTTTAATTATTGGTTGATTGTTTTCTGAAGGCAAAGAAGGATCCACAATGGGATCCCCCTTCGAATTTGTAAATTTAATTTGCTCAGGAGCTGCACCCTTTATATATATTATCGATTTTATATCTAGATTTTCAGCGCCTCTTATTTCACTGACATTTGGACCTTCAATTGTGAGTGTTTTCACTCTAGTACCTTTAAGATCGATAATCATTCCTGCTTTAACTGGACTAAGGATAACATCAGTCATCTTAAAGCCTTCTCCATGTAGCTCCGCATAAGCACCTTTAAGGAACACACCTTTTGGAATAACAGATTGAGCATCTAAATGCACTGCCACACTAGGTTTATTTATTGTCAATTTGTTCTTCTTGAAGTTCTTATAGTCATATACTATTTCAGGCTCAATCGGTTCAACAGTTGAACCTTTATTCACATCGATTTGAACCATTACAGGATCATGGTCACTTGCACGACCAGCCATGTCCGTAAAATCAGCATTAATATGAAGAATATCGACAGCTGTTTTATCCGCAAGATTGTTTGACACTAAAATATGATCTAATACTTGTGAATTCCCTTGAAATACATATGTGTAACGATCAGAAGCATCCACTTTATTAATCATATTTGTCATCAATTGGCCTTCATGGATTTTAAGAGCATCAGCAAATTGATAATCATTGAAATCGCCTAAAGAAACAATGTTTGCATCTGGATTTTTTGATTTAATGTCCTCAACAAAATTATAAACAATATTGGCGATTTTTTTACGTTGCCCTTCACTTCCATACTGTGGAGGCTGAATCGCGCCATATAAAGGCGTATCTCCATTTTTAGAATTCCAATGATTTGCGATCACAATTACATCTTCACCTTGAAATTCAAATTGTGCTGCTAAAGGTTTACGGCTACTTTTAAACGCTTCATTTGCCGGATCAATACGACCAGGGTTCAGTGTTAATTTCCCATCTTGATAACCAACTGCTGTTGTCGCATCTCCTGCTGGGATACCTTCCTTCAACTTCACTCGCTCTGGATTATACAGGAAGCCAACACGAATATTCGCATCTGGTGCTCCACCATCTTGATTGTTGATAGGATCAATATTGACATACTTATATTCAACACCACTAGCAGCCTTAATAGCGTCAATTAGTCTTTGATAACTTTGATCTGCTTTTGAATCACCAGGAGAAGCACCGTTATTATCTTGCACCTCTGTTACACCAACAATGTCTGGGCTTCCCATGTCAATGCCAATTGCTCTTGCTAGTTTTTTCGCTTTATCATCAGTAGTAGAAGTTTTGTTATTAGAGAAGTTCTCCAAATTATACGAGGCAATTGTTAACTTATCTTCTGCCTTTACTATTTTTGTAGTCTCTGGTGTTGTATCTCCTTTTTCTTTAGCAACCTTCATCTCATCTAAAGAAGCATAGATTTTAAAGTTTTGATAGGAATAGCCAACGATTCCCGTAATGGGCCCTTTAAATTTATCACCTGTAGCCACTTCAAAATCGCGTGCAGCGCCATTCGGTTCTAATCGGAATTGAATTCTGTTTGGATTTGCATTGTCTTTCTCATACAATACCCCACCGTGAAGTGTGTTCGTCGGTGCATCCTCAAGTACCGTTACTAAATCTCCATGCTCCTGTGGTGCCACCGCTTTCACGTTTCCAACTTCTACTCTCATGCCTTCGATACTTTCCCAATAATCAATAGCGTCGATTGTTGGATTAAAAATTTCAAGCTGATCACTGTCGATTTTACTAAATGACATTTTTAGCTTATCAATTTCAATTGCTTTTGGTAAGGCTACACTACTTTTAATGACTTCTACTTTTCCATTTTGATCGTCTCGCACATTAATTTGAGTTGTTTTTAAATCTGTTTGCTGCCTATCATCATAGCCATCATAAGCATATTCGCTTACTTTACCTTTAACAGATACTAAATCCCCTACCTTAATTGGCCATGGTTTCTTTCCACTGTACAGAAAAATTCCTTCAGAAGTATTCGGATCATTATCAACCAATTCATCTGGCGTTTGAATCGTATAATACCAATTATTATTTAACGTAAATGAATAAGTAACGATACCTTCAATTCCTTCAACTGTCTTACCATCAAATGTAGAAGTATGCCCTGCACCCTGAATATCATGAATTTGTAATTTATTCGCAAAGGTATAATCAAATGTAGTTATATCACTGTATGTGCCATCTTTAGCTTTCACTATTGTTTTTAAAGTAGTATTTTTGCTAATCTCAATCGGCGTCTCATATTTAAGACTTTTATCAGTTGGCTCTGTGCCATCTAATGTGTAATAAATTTCCGCATCTACTGTCGGTGTTGTTAACGTAACTGCTGTTTTCCCAACGAATGTTCCACTTCCAGGAGATGCGATAGCAGGCTTTAATGCCGAACTATCCACTACGATATCTGCTTTTGATCGAGGAATCACTTGATAGTCTTTATCGAACTGTTGAACAATACCAGTGATAGATTCATAGTTTGTACCGACAGTTAAACCAAGAGAATTTGTTTCATCTCGTACGAGGAAATTCGTTCCGTCATTTGCAGTAAAGTTTGCCCACCCTGCCCCTTGTTGAACATCTGTAAGAGTAACATTTTTCACTGTTACTAGCTGTGATTCGCTATCTTCATTTACTTGAGCACCTGTTACTACCTTTGACGAAGGTACACCGGCATTTTCAACTTTTTCAACGATTGTAGCACCATCTAATTGTAGTAACCCGCGATAGTCTGCTAATTTACCTTTTAAAGTAACTTCATCCCCGATAGACATAGCTAGATTAGTAGGTCTCACAGCAATACCACCCGTATCATCTTGAACAGAGAACGTATTTTTCAAGCCTGCTGCAACCCTACCTTTGATAGTTACCGTTTCACCTAGACCTTTATTTCGGGCATCTCCAATTGAGAGAACTGTCGGTGCTTCAGGATCAACAGGTTCGCCTGAATTTGTATCCATTACGTGTTGCCCTAAATTGGAGAAATCATCCTTATTCAACTTCTCCCATTCCATTGTTGAATCAAATGGGTCGTCTATAATTGTATCTCCAGAAGTAACGGATTTTTTCCTTACTAGGGTTACATCAACACCGAAATTTTCTCTCACGCCAACTTGTCCAATGGAGTCAATAACCTCTCCAGATTTCCTTAATACTACAGGATCATCACCATTGAAATTAATAACAGTTGAGTTTTCTAGATTCCCTCTTGCTTTAATATTTGAATCTGCATCTTTATGATAAACAACATAGGTAGCTCCGTTTTCTAGAGTACCTGTCAGATTCACTTTGTTTTTCGAAGTAACTTCTCCGTTCGTATGAAGCTCTAAAGTATAATTACTTAAATCAACCGCGGTACCTGTACCATTATATATTTCAATTGCTTTATTAAAGGAACTTCCTTCTATATACTCCGAAATGATTAAATCCTTTGCAACTGTTTCAGCATTTACAGTGATGGGCGCTACTGGCGCGGCAACACTTGCGACTAGAGTTGTTGCTAAAAAAGTATTTATAGACTTCTTCCAATTATTCTTTGACAAGTCAATTCTCCTTTCAAATTTAGGAAAGTTAGTTTTTAAGATGCAATGCCTTCCCTCTACTTAAGAGAAGACTTTGCAAAAAAATTATAGAATTGTTTCTCCATTAACTGTGATTCTATTTAATTTAACTTTTTTAGTATCTATTTCTGAAATATCTAGATTCTATTCTACTTTTGTTTCTAACCTCCTTAACTGTTTTCACCTTTCTAGTAATATTGTTTAAATTCGCATATGGCGACATATTTCCCCACTACATATATATGTAAACATATTATTATTAATTCACTATTTTTATAGTATTTATATTATGTAAATGAATGGCTCATCACCAAAAGTCGTGGGTGACAAAATCAACGACCTGTTTCTAAACGTAAACGAAGGAAAAAACGGTCT
>NZ_LITM01000008.1:95236-95806 GCF_001275675.1 Lysinibacillus sp. FJAT-14745
TGCCTTCCATAATGCCATTCGATAGCGGTGAAATAATGGTATCCAGCAACGCTTTTTCACGTGTTATCAATGTTTTTGCGATTTTTGAGACGGCACCACACATATGAAATTGATATCTTTTAAACCATTCTGTTAACCGTCGTTTTGCTTGTGTCATCGTTGTCGCTTTTAGTACATAACGCATATGATTCAATGCTTGATAAATGTGTTTTGTATGCAAATCTTCCTGGTACCACTGTGCAATAAATCCACGTTCTTCTTCCGTTAATTGTTCAGGTTTTCGTGCCAAACAACGGTCTATGAATCGCGATTTATGATGCTTTTTGGCTTCTCCTAAATAACGTCGTCTTCGCTGCTGGGCATCTGTGAAAAATTGCACGAGATGAAAACGATCCAGCACATGAATCGCAGTTGGATAAACTGTTTGTATCGCGTTCGCCATCGCTGGAGCGAAATCACTTACTACTGCACGAATAGGACCTATTACTTTCTGTAAAACAGCGGTAATTGCGTCTTGATCTCGGTGAGGAACAATCGCCAAAATGCGACCTGTGTCGGCATTTAAAACAC
>NZ_LITM01000008.1:96392-201997 GCF_001275675.1 Lysinibacillus sp. FJAT-14745
TCGCTTTTCTTCTATAGTAAAATGTAAAATTATTGAATTGATAGAAAATCAACCACAAGTTATGGTGATGAGCCAAATGAATTGTAATACTGGAATGTACATCTACTATAGAGAAATTAATATAACAAAACGCCCTTTTCCGATTTTATAAGGATAAGGGCGTTTATTAATTGAATTATTAAACTGCTAATCTATAAGAATACAGCTTGGAGTTGCTTTAATTTCTCTTTAGCTTCCTCCATTGTCTCTCCAACCACTCCAAAATAGAACTTACATTTTGGTTCTGTACCTGATGGGCGAATGGCTACCCAAGATGTATCCTCTAGAACGAATTTTAATACATTTTCCTTTGGCAATAAAATGGATTCTGTTGTACCATTATCTAAAATTGTAGATCCAGTTAAATAATCCTCAAAACGTTTTACTTTAAGACCAGCTATAGAGTCAGGTACATTCTGTCGAATTTTACCTAATATCGACTTCATTTCATCTTGACCATTCTTTCCTTCAAACACCTGTGATACTAAAGCCTCTTGGTAATAACCATACTGAAGATATAAATTTTGCAGTCCATCTAATAATGTCTGTCCATTCTTTGCATAGAAAGCAGCCATCTCCGCTACTTTTAACGCAACTTGTACAGCATCCTTATCACGGACAAAAGTTTCAATTAAGTAGCCATAGCTTTCTTCATAGCCAAATAAATAAGAAAAGGCACCCGTTTTTTCGTACTCAGCAATTTTTTCAGCGATATATTTGAAGCCTGTCAACGTATTCTCTGTTGTTACACCAAACTGTTTGGCAATCATTGCTCCTAGTTCAGACGTGACAATAGTTTTTAACATTACTCCATTGTCTGGTAATGTACCTTTTGATTTTCTTGTTGACAGTAAATAATGTAATAATAGTGCTCCCAGCTGATTTCCCGTTAATAGCTCATAGCCCTCACCATTCTTCACGGCCACACCTAAACGGTCAGCATCAGGATCTGTTGCCAATAATAAATCTGCGCCTACTTTCTTCCCTAGTTCCATTGCTAATGCAAAAGCAGCAGGCTCCTCTGGATTCGGATAGGAAACCGTTGGGAAATTTCCATCTTGTACAGCTTGTTCGTTCACAATATGTATGTGCTGAAAACCAAAAGCCTGTAGTCCATCACTAACTGGTACTAAGCCAGCACCATGTAATGGCGTATAAACAAGCTTCATATCTAGAGCAATATCATCATTGTCCTTTAATGTTAAAAGATGATCTAAATATGCAGCATCCATATCACTTCCAAGCCAAGCTAAAATCTCATTCTGCTCAAGTTGCTCAAGTTCAGATACCTTAATAGCAAATAGATCCTCGATATTTTCCATATGTTCTACGATGTCATTCGCAAATTGAGGTGTTAGTTGTGCACCGTCCTCACCATACACCTTAAAACCATTATACTGTTTAGGATTATGACTTGCCGTTATGACAACACCCGCATAGGCGTGTAACTCACGCACCGTAAACGATAACTGCGGTGTTGGTCTTGCTTCCTTATAAACATATGAACGAATACCATGAGTCCCTAATACACTTGCAGTCTCACAGGCAAATTCATAAGAGAAATGACGTGTATCATAAGCAATGACAACCCCTCGCTCTTTAGCGGCCTCGCCATTCGATTCAATATAGCGAGCAAGCCCTTCTACGACACGACGAATGGTATAAACGTTCATACGGTTAGTTCCAGCACCTAAAACACCACGCATTCCACCAGTACCAAAGGATACGTATTGATAAAAGCGATCTTCTATTAAACTATTATCCTTAGCAATAGATGCTAGTTCCTCTGCTAAATAATTTTGTAGATTCATCTCTATCCACTGATTATATAATTCACGAACATTAACCATTACTTTAACACCTTCTCTTCTTTCAACAACTCTAGCATTTTACGTTTATACGCTTCAACTCCAGGCTGATCAAATGGATTAACCTCTAGCAAACAGGCACTCATCGCACAAGCCTTCATAAAGAAATAAATTAAATAACCTAAGTGATACGCATCAAGCTTCGGTAATTCAAGCTGAATAACAGGTACCTTTCCCTCAGCATGCGCAAGTGCTGTTCCCTGTTTAGAAATAGCATTAATCTCATTAAAGGTGCGAGCCGATAAATAATTTAATCCATCCTCATTTCGAACATCAAACGGTACAGCTAAATCTCCCTCAATTTCATGGAAGTGTAACAATGTCTCAAACATTACACGACTTCCCTCTTGAATAAACTGCCCAATCGCATGTAAATCTGTTGAGAAATTCACCGTTGAAGGATAGAGTCCCTTATGCTCCTTCCCTTCACTTTCACCAAATAACTGCTTCCACCATTCATGGAATTTATTTAAACCTGGCTCAAAGGAAGCGAGCAATTCAATTGTAAAACCTTTCTCATAAAGCATATGGCGCATGACCGCATATTTATATGCATCGTTATGCTCTAAATCTGAATCTGCTAACTCCGTAGCTGCATGTCGCGCACCGTCCATTAAAGCACGAATATTAACTCCCGCTACAGCTACCGGTAGTAAACCTACAGGCGTTAACACGGAATAACGCCCACCAATATCATTTGGAATCACAAATTGGCGATAGCCAGCTTTATCAGCAATACCCTTCAATGTCCCTTTTTCAGCATCTGTAGTCACAATAATGCGCTCAATTGCCTTATCACCATAACGCTCTTCCATATATAAACGCATAACCCGAAATGCCAACGCAGGCTCCATCGTACCACCTGACTTTGAAATCACATTGACATACACTTGTTTTGTATCTAAATACTCGAGTAGTTCCTTAATATATGCACCGCTCATATTAAGACCAACGTAAACAACCTCAATACCACCATTTGCGAGACTAAAATAAGGCATTAAAGCCTCTTGAATCGCACGTGCTCCTAAAAATGATCCACCAACTCCGACAACGACAAGTACATCCGCACAAGCACGTACCTCACTCGCTACTCGTTCAATAGTATTAAGTAACGCCTCTTGATTTTGTAACGGAGAGTCCACCCACCCTGTTAATGGATAATATGGTAAAGCGTTATGAATCCTCTTTACGCGATCTTTATATCGTAATATATCACTATCGTCTAATGAACAATTCAGCAATGTCGTTTTAACAACTTCTGTCAGCACTATAGCATCCTCACTTCTTTAGGTAAAATTTGATATGTATATTATGACATATAGTATTTAGAATGAACAATTTCAATGTATGTTTCAATATTTAATGAATCTAAATAGATCCGTCTTGCACCTTAGAATATGTTTTTTTCGGTATTTGAATGACTTCTAAGGACTTCTACCGACATTAAATTAGAAGGTATGTCCCTATTTGAGACATACCTTCTAATTTAAATTTATGTAATACGCCAAGCACTTTGAAGTATCCTGCATATGAGTAACAACTGCATTGTATTAATCGCTTTGTACAAAAAAGTTTGTGCATCTACAGTCTAACGATACAAGGTGGTACAACAATTTCCTGAGTTATTTATTTCACCAATTCTTTGACAAACGATATCAATAAAGCCAACAACTAAAATAATTATTCAGTTTCTCCACTCAATTGTTTAGCTTTTTGTAAAATTAACGATTTAACACCTTCGCTTAAATCGTCACGCTCTAACGCAAAATCAATTGTGGTTTCGATGAAGCCTAATTGTTCCCCTACATCATATCGACGACCTTCAAATACATATGCAAAAACCTGTTGAATACCATTTAAAGATTCAATTGCATCAGTTAATTGAATTTCGCCACCCTTCCCTTTCTTCTTCTCTTCTAAGAAACGGAAAATTTCAGGTGTTAATACATAACGTCCAATAATCGCGTAATTCGAAGGTGCGTCCTCTAAAGTAGGTTTTTCAATAAATTGTGTAACTTGTAATAAACGACCGTCAGTATTGACAGGATCAATAATACCATAACGATGGACATCCTTATCTGGCACTTCTTGAACACCAATCACACTTGAAGAGGTTTTTTCATATTGATCCATTAATTGTTTTAAGCAAGGTTCTTTACTTTTAACAACATCATCGCCAAGTAACACTGCAAACGGCTCATCACCAATAAATTTACGAGCACACCAAATTGCATGTCCTAGTCCAAGTGGCTCCTTTTGACGGATGTAATGGATTTCCACCTCAGCAGATTCCTGAATCTTTTCAAGCATATCAAATTTACCTGTTTCTATTAAGTTCGTCTCCAGTTCAAATGAATTATCAAAATGATCCTCAATTGCACGTTTCCCTTTACCTGTAACAATAATAATATCTTCTATACCAGAGGCAATGGCTTCTTCTACTATATATTGAATTGTTGGCTTATCCACAATTGGTAGCATTTCTTTGGGCATTGCTTTTGTTGCAGGAAGGAAACGAGTGCCTAGCCCTGCTGCTGGAATAATAGCTTTTCGGATTTTTTTCATAATTTAAGTTTGACCTCTTATCTCTATTTCATCTTAATTCCTTCAGTTTTTAACACACTGAAGAATGTCATCCAGATTATTTTTATGTCTAGCATTACACTCTTATTATCAACATAGTATTGATCGTAATCAACTTTTTCCTTATCGGAAATAAAATCACGTCCCATCACCTGTGCATAGCCAGTTAAACCTGGCCTAACAGAGTTAACATTCACATTATTGCGCATTTCGATTAACTCGTATTGATTATATAAAGCAGGTCGTGGTCCAACTATAGACATATCGCCTTTAATAATATTTAAAAGTTGTGGAAGCTCATCTATGCTAGTTTTTCTAATAAATTTTCCGACAGGTGTAATATAACTAGTCGGGTCACCTAGATCTTCTGTTGAAACATCTGGAGTTTCTATGAACATTGATCGAAACTTATAAATTTCAAAATGTGTGCCATTTTTACCAACACGCTTTTGTGTAAATAATATTGGTCCTTTTGAAGTAATTTTAATGGCAATGCTAACAAAAACCATAGGAACAGCAAGAATAATTATTGCTATTAAGCTTAAAATAATATCTAATAATCGTTTCATTATTCCCTCTCAGTTATGGCAATTGCTTGCTCAAGATTAAACTTTTGATAAGAATTATCTTTATATAATGATAACTCTCTCTCATAATATAAATCTCCATATACTTTCTTATAGATCTTCTTATTCCCTATCAGCAACTTTAATATTTTTCCTACTAGTTTATTAAAATGAATAGACTTACCATACACTTTCGAAATTTCTCGTACCATTGAACTTGTATTTATATATTGTGGATCTTGTGGATGAAAAGTACCCGACTCTTTATTTTGAATTAACTGGAATATAAATTCATTTAAATTATTTATAAAAAGCATACTCCGTTTATTTTCTACTTTAGGGAAAATAAACGTTTTTCGACTTAATTTACTTAATAGTGAATAATTACCTGGACACTTAGGACCATATATCATTGGCGGTCGTACAATGCAAACTTTAAAATGTTCATCTTGTAATTCTAGTAATTTCTTTTCTGCAACTAACTTACTTTTTCCATAAAACGTTACAGGATTCGTCTTCGTTTGATAATTTATCTCTCCTTGTACATCACCATACACAGCCATTGTACTAAAAAAAATAAATTGCTTAACTCCTGTAGACTTTGCTTTCATTGCCAATTGATGAGTTAATTCAGTGTTTACTTGATAGTAAAGCTCCTCACTATTCGGTGTTTCTTTTTTATGGACAAGTGCGGCTAAGTGAATTAGAACATCAATCTCTTCTAAATTCAAATTATTTATCGCTCTATTTTGAACCGACTTTTGAAAAAGAGAACTGTCTATCAATTTTGAAGTTAAGTATGCTGACAAACTTTTAGCAATATAACCCGTTTCTCCTGTGACTAAAATATTCATCCTTTCACCTTCTAAAGATAGTGCTTCTTAACAGCATTCAACGCATAATTAACAAAATACCAAGAAGCTTTCAATCTATTAATATTTTCAGACTTTCTATATACAATCCACATCTTCTTCGCTACCTTGAGCTTATTACTTGAAGCAGAGTTTCCTACAATCCGATAGCTTGCCAAGACTTCTTGAAAGCAATACGCTTTATTATTATTTCTTAATATTTTTAACCATAAAGCAGTATCCTCAGGTTGCAAATTGGGCATTGTTGGCTTACCAAGTTGCTCAATATTTAGCATAACAGTTAAACAACCAATCGTTGTGTTTTTTAACAAACTTTTATAATCGATGACACTAGGACACGTTACAGTTTTATTAAGAGAATTACCCTTCTCATCAATCATTTTATAATTAGTGAAGGAAAAGACATAATTATTACTTTCCATAAACTTCACTTGTGCTTCAAGCTTATGTTGATCCCATAAATCATCACTATCTAGAAAGGCTAAGTACTTCCCATTTGAAGCTTGAATTCCAAAATTCCTAGCAGTAGCAGCTCCACTATTTTTCTCTAACTGATATATTTTGATTCGCTCATCTTTTTTACTAAAGGCAGTAATCATTTCCCAACTATTATCCTTTGAGCAATCGTCCACAATTATCAACTCAAAATGAGGATAGGTTTGATTTAAAACCGAATTAATCGTATCCTCAATAAAGCGTGAACTATTAAAAGAAGGCGTAATAATAGAAACTAAAGGATGATTCATATTGTGTCACCTTTTTTCGTAATAGATTTATAAATTTCTATTAATTTTCTTTTAGAGGTATCCCAGCTAAACGCTGGATAAATAGATTTTGCATTATTTCCTTTTAATATTAACTCTTCTTTACTAATAGATTTAATCACTTTGTTTAAGTTATACTCATCAAATCTCGTAATATATCCTATATCATACTTTTCAACGAATAAATCAATAGAAGTATTTTCAGCTACAATACAAGATTTTCCTAAGTATAATGCTTCATATAATTTATTAGGAGAAGCGATTTGATTATGCTGATAGCTTGGGTCATACACCATATAAATAACATCCATTTGGCTGGCTACAGATAAAATTTGTTCTAATTGTAGATAACCTAAGTAATGAATATTATCATAAGTATCTGCATACTCTACTATTTCTCCCTGTAATTCACCTTTACCAGCAAACCATAAAGAAACATTTTTTTGCTTTAATAATAATTCAATGCCTCTATCTTTACTAAGTGCACCATAATAAAAAATATTTAACTTGTCATCATTTACTTTCACTTCATAGTCCACTGTTTGTTGAGGTGGATCAATACTATTGTTAATAATTACTGTTTTATTTTGAAACTCTATTGGAATATTGAGAAGACGGTTTTCGTCAGGGATTATTACTACATTTGCATGCTTCATTATTCGTTCACTTAAATTTTTAATCATTGATCGAATAAACTTAGGAATAGGACTATGAAATGTCTCAACAAAATCAGCAATATCATAAATGACTTCAAACTTTAATTTTGGATTTAATACCTTAGCTATATAAACCGGCAACGCTAAATCGAAATCAATAGCATGCACAACCTTATATTGATGACCATTTTTAAAAAGAAATAGTATCACTTTTATAATAAATAGAATTTTGTTGAAAACTGTAATGATACCTTTTCCATACGGTGTATTTCCACAATAAATTGAGTGAACAGTAATTCCTTCTAAACGAAAGCTCTCCGTTGCATTTTGAATAATCTCAGCATTTTCTCCACGGTTCCAGTTTAATATATCTACATCATAGCCTGCTTCCTTTAAAGCCCTAGCAGCACGGGGCAAGCGATTTGCTATAAATGCACTGTTTTGTGCAAGTAGAATTTTGTTTTGTGTCATTGTTATATCTCCAACATTAGATTAAAACACATGAGATTTATACATGCTTAATCACAATTTATTTCTTTAATGCAAAAAATTTAACCATTAAAAATGTAACAGGCACTCCGAGTGCATCCGATATTGCGTAAACTTTATTTCTTTCAGATGGAAATAATGAATACTAGTATCCTTACAAACTGGATTAAAAATCAATATATTCCCTTTAATACTTTTATGTAATATAACCCATAAAAAAGCAAGTACTAAATTTTTTTCTGAAAAACTAACACTAAATTAAATTACCGACATTTCTTGTCCCATTCTCCAGTTATTTTCCTTCTTTCACCTTTTCAACGTATGAATAATCTCTTGTGCTTTTTCGTTCCACGTATTCATTATCGCTTCTTCCCTAAGTAATTTTAAGTACTTCTGATCATCTTCTAATAGTAACGCTTGATCAATTTGTCCAATAAATTCTTCATGTTCTTTAGCGATTAATACTGAACTATATTTCCTACATTCTTTCATATTTGTCGTAACAATTGGTTTTCCCATGGCCATATATTCAAATAATTTTACAGGTGACGTAGATTCTGTTACCTCATTGATTTTGAATGGTATTGTTGATACATCAAACCACTTAGAATAATCAGGTAAAATAGAGTAATCTATAGGACCTATAACAGTAATATTAGGTACTTTATCCAAATTATATTTAACTATACTTTTGTCATAATCCCAACCGATTAATAAGATTTCGTAATCTGGACGCTCAACTGCTAATTTTAATACTAGCTCATAATCAAACCACGATGCAAAAGCACCGAAATATCCAATAATCGGCCTCTTTTTCTCTACTAATTTTCTGATTTCTTTAGGAATATCATTATTTTTATTTTTATTAAAATGATTAAAATCTACACCATTTGTTACTAGTTTATAATTTTTGCTTCTATTAGATTCAACATCTGATAATAATTTATCTGCTGAAGCTATTACTACACAATTAGTGTCATCTTTTAATAATTTTTGATGATTTTTAAAAACATATTCAGGTATTTCTCCAGTAATGTCTTTATGTAGTTCATCTATATATTCATATAAAATCACATCATTATTTTTTATTGCTTTCTCATATATTTCACCAATATCTCTCATATCAGTTGAGTATAAATGAATAATTTTTTTATTCGGCAAACCCAATAAAATATCCTGTTGGTTTGTCAAATAGCAAGAATTTGCTATTTTTCTAAAACCATTCAAGTTGTCTTTAACAGGATTATTTGTACAGTAGAAATAAAGATAATTCGAATTAGCTAAATTTAAGGCTACATGATGCGGTCTTTGATATAGGGGTAAATTCCATGGAACTGGAGCTAAATACACTATAATTTCTTTATCTGAGTGTTCATTCAAAATAGTTTCTAATTGTTTTTGATTTTCTTTTTTACTTAATTGTCTTTTTACTTTATAAATCGCTGTTCCAATAACCTTATTTATTAATCCTTTAAATCCATGGTACTTAATATACCTAGCAATTTTATGAGTTAATTTCATAAGCTAGTTACCTCCAAATATTCCATGATGATACTTATATAAATTAAATATCCTCCTAATTTCTATAGAACTATTAGAAATCAGGAGGAGTTCTTTTGCTGGTTTGTTCTTAAGTAACATGAAAGCAATTATCAATTATGCTTCGGCGTAATTGCATCCAGATTTTCGAGCTGCTCGAAAACTCCTCTTTAAATCTTTGACATCCGCCAAAGGCTTTATCTTGATTCAGCGGAATTTTACACACCCGCTGAATAAAATGCAAAACAAACATTTATCTCTCTAGAGGAGTGAGCTTTCTGCTATACAAGATAAAATCAAATGAATTCATCCATTTGGTATTTATAATTTTTCATGCTATCGGATATTTTATTAGAAGCTATTAAATAGTCCCCAGCATCAAAAATATCTTCACTAAAATGTAAAAATTGCAGTCGACCGAAACTATTTTTCTCTCTGTTATTAATCATTTTCTTCATAAACACCATAATATTATGACCTTCAAGTAAGTATGCTTTAATTCGATCAAGAACACGTTCTAAATCTTTCTCATCATAAATATACAAATGGATAGTTTTATTTGATTTTAATTCAATCTCTGGGCTTGCTTCCTCGATAAAGTCCTTAACAATAGCAGACCATTTCTCACTCCATTGTTTTTTTGAGAATGTTTTAGAAACCTGAATAGCGTTTTCTTTAATAAATTGCAGCTTTTCTGGATTACTTAATAACTCTTCTATTGCCTTTTTCAGCGCACTACTATTAGGCTCAATTAAAATACCATTAAAATCATTGATTACCAAGTCTGTTAATCCGCCAATTCTCGTTAATATTACGGCATTTCCAGAAGACATTGCCTCTAGACATGATAAACTAGTTCCCTCACTATGCAAAGTAGGTACTAATGATATGTCAGCAATTTCGTATGCTTTATGCATCTCAGAAGGATCTAGAGAATACCATTTAATTCTATCTTTCCATTTTTCTATCTTTTGTTCAACATGCTTTGTATCTTCTTCAAACCCTTTTCCAACAAAATGGAAGTCTACATAAGGGAATTTTGTAAGAACCTCATCAATAATATCTAATACCATATATAATCCACGAGCTCCGTATAATCTTCTTGGATAGGAGATTACTATTCTATCACTCTCTTTTTTCACTGGTTTAAATATATTGGTATCAACATAGTTAGGTACATACTCCATAGTATTTCCTAGGTTAAAATCAATAGTTTGGAACCAGTTAGCGGTATTAGTATCTACAGATACCATTTTGTCAACTAAGGATGCCGATTCAATGATTCTTCTATCTTGTTCCCAGAAAGTCAAAGCTGATAGCCCGCTATTTTGCGGAGAATCCCATGCGATACCATGACTAATTCCTATACTAGGACTTGCTACATTTGGCCATGATTCAAAGAAAGCAGAATATACGTTTAATAACGATACAGCATTTTCTTCATCATAAAATACCTTATTATAATTTCTTACATTTTCAACTGATAGCTCTGTTATTTTTTCTGTTCCACGCGCCAAGGATCTAACTTCTATATTTTTGAATTTTCGTGTCCATGGGAATGTTCCATATTGATAAATAATTAATCTTCTATTTAATGAATTTACTACTTCGTTTAAATCAATTAAATATCTCTCTGCTCCACCTGAATAGAAGTTTTCTCCATCTAATCCTAAGAAAGTACCTGTCATAACTGATACATGATCTTCTATATTAAAGTTGGCATAAGCTTTTAAATTGCTTATATTCTCTAATACTTTTTGCTCTACAAGTTCAATACGGTTTTTCCATTGATGCTGAATAGCAAACTCTTCTGATGTCTGTTTTAATTTCTCCTTGTCAAGTAATAAAGCATCCTTAATGCTGTTTTCAAATTCCTCTAAATTATTTGCAATATATACACCATAATCGCTGGAGAATTTCTTCATTTCATGTATACCTGTAGTAACTACTGGTAAACTTAATGCCCTATATTCAAAGTATTTTACTGGAGATACACAATCCGTTAAGTCATTAATTTTAAAAGGAACAATACCAACATCAAAAGCAGACGCATAGTTCACTAATTTATTGTAATCAACTTTGCCTATTAATCGAATATTATCAAGTTTTTTAAAATCAATATTCGCGCCAATATGTCCAATTATTACAAATAGCCAATCTTTATTTCTTTCTGCTAATTGATTAATTAAATCTACTTCAAACCACTCTTCTATTGCCCCAAAATAACCGATTATTTTTCTATTTTTTATTCCTTGCAAAGTCGTACCTTTTTTACCTATTTCTTTTCCTTGAATAAAGTCCGCCAAATTACTAGCATTCGGTAAAATCACTGCATCTGCTCTTCGATTAACATATTTATATAATTTGTCAGCTGAATAAGTCACAATATCTGCCTGGTCAAGTGTCTGATAGTGTGCCTCTATTGTTTTTTCATCAGTATCCGCGAAGAATTCTAATTGATCTAATAAATCATACCAAAGCAATTTTTGTGGTAAAAAATCAATGAATGCTTTTTGGCCTTGCCAAGTACATAAAACAATACAGTACTTATTTCTAACAACAGATAATAATGCAGCATCATTATTTACAATAAATAAATTTTTCTCATATTCCTTTATAGTCAATTCACCATCGAATGGTGCACAGAAAAAACAAAGGTATCCTTTTTTCGCAAATTCTCTTAAAAATTGCTGAGGTCGTTGCATCGGTTCCCAATGAACTGCCTTTGGATATATAACTATCCCTTTAAATTTTCTGTTTTTTAATATTCCTTTAATTTGTTTCGCGTACTCATCATTCTGTTGATTTAAATAGTCTTTATAGTATGTATACTGCTGATTATACATAGACACAAAGCCGGAAACTCCTTCCTCAGTAGGGGTTGCCGGTGATACTATTAGATTATTATTCTTTTGTTCAATCATCGTTATTAATTGATCTAAGGGATGCTCGATTTTGTTTGTTGTAACATAATTTGCTCTAGATAGTTTCTTATAAAACCATTTTATAAACTCTTTTTTCTCTTTGGTACTACCTTTTACAAAATGGAAATTTGTACGCTTTAGTAAATTTACTAATTTAAAATATTTTGATCCATGTAACTCATATATTTTCTGTGATAAATTATTAAATAGTTGTTCATTTAACTGTAGCTGTTCATTCAGTTGCGATACTTGATGATCTTTTAAATTTAAATTTTCATAAATTCGTTGAAGTTCTTCTTCACTCGGATAATTGAATAATTTCTTTATTTCCTCAATATAACCATTTTCTACCTTTTCTAATAATTTATTATTTGTATCCATTAATAAATTTAATTTATTTTCTAATTCATTCTTGTTCGAAGCAGATTCATGTAGACTTTGTCTAGTCATTGCTAATTCAATAGACTGCGTTTGTTTTTCTTCTCTAACTCTGCTTAACTCAGCAAGTAAAGACATTACTACTTTATCTTCTTTATTTACATCAAATAAATCTAAGAAGTATACAATATTTTGCGGTAATAAAATATTTTGATCTAATAAATTGTTACATATGTTTATGAAGTAATTAGACCATTTATTTTCTGATACTTCATCTTTAATATTTACCTTATCTAAATAAGCATATTCCCTTTTTAATAATTGTGTACTTCTATTTTCTAAGGCCCACTGCTGTAAAAAATACTTGTCTGCACTTTTATCTAAAGCAAAGATCTCTTGTAGAATGTTTTCATATGTAGCTGTATTACTGTTTCTGCCAGAGAAATTTGAATTAGCAAGATGCTCTACATTATCTTGAGAAACGAAGCCTTTAATGCCATCATATCCTAGTAACAGAATAGGTCTATTTTGTGCCATTGTTTCTATTACAACACGCCCCATACCACAAACAAAGTATGAGTTTTCAATATAATCATTTACTTTCTCGCTATATCCAGCCATGCTTATATTAGTATCATTTTTGATAAACTCTTGTATATCTTCGTAAGATTCTCCATCCCCAACAATAATTAAAGATTTATTCATACCTTTTCCACTATTTTCACATTCTCTATAAAACTTTATAAATTCATAAATCCCTTGAACTTTATCTCTATCCAATCTAGAAATCAAACATATATTATTACTTTCATTATGGTGAACATTTAGTGTGTCACTTACTTCGATTACATTAGGTAATATAGTTATCTTTAAGTCTTTATTAGAATGTTTTATTAATTGCTTAGTCTCTTCTGAAACAGAATAAATCTTGTTTGCAAATGGTAGTACAACATCAAACATTAAATTTCTATAAACTTCTCCGTACCCCAAACTAAAATTTAATGGTCCATGTGCAGTATAGGAATAAGGTATATTTAAATCATTAGCAATTGCTGCTGTTACAATAGCTGTTACATACGGATGTATTTGAATATAGTTAATCTCATTTTTAATTATAAAATCTTTCAAGATATCATAATGATTTAATAAATCATTACCAATCGTACTAGAGAAGTTTTCTATAAGGAGACTTTTAGTTATATATTCATCAATTAAATTTGTATTTGAACTACTTGAAGTTGCTAAAAATATTTCACTCCCAATTTCCTTTAAAACTTTACAATGTGATAATATATGAGTTTCAAGCCCCCCCAAGGAAAAATTCTCTGTCACAATTAATATATTTTTCTTGGTCATTTTGCATACACACTTTCTATAATTTGTTTAATGTTAAACTTAATTACAGCTATACTTCGTTTATTGTTATGCTACTATTTAAATTCGCAATACCCGTCCCATTGATCGGTATTTCTTCCACTTTAAACAATAGATAATCAGATAATTTATCGAAGTAGATCATATCATTTTTTCCATCCTCTTTAGCTATTGCTACAGATATATGATATGTTCCAGATGTTAAACGTACCTTTTGATCAAATGAAATTGTATATTGTTTGTTTTTCTTAAAATCTATTTTCAAATTATGATATGACGTACTAGTACCATAAACCTCTATACCTTGTGTTGTTTTAATTCTGAGACCAATTAATACATCTTGCACATCTATGGAAGTATGAACAGTTAAAACAATTTTACTTGGTTCACCTGTATTAAACACATATACCTCTTCATCAACTTCATTTAACATCTTTACATCTTCAATAAATACATCTCTTTCAGGTTTTCTATAAGATTTCTGTAATGTATCTCCACCATCACTAATTACATTTTTTTCTGCACTTTCTTTTTCAGTATTTAAAGCCTGATAATGTGCATTTTCTTGAGAATATAAAAGCATATGGTATTGATCGATAATTTCCTTAGGCTCTCCCTCAGCTATCAAATTAGAGTTATCTAATAGATATGCATAATCACATAATTGTTCAACAACCCTCATGGAATGAGAAACAAAGAGAATAGTACAACCTTTTTCCTTTAAATCTTCTAAATAGTTATAGCATTTTCTTTGGAACTTCTCATCTCCAACGGACAATGCCTCATCAATTATCATGATATCTGGATCAACAAAGGCAGCTACTGAAAATGCTAGCCTTACAAACATACCACTTGAATATGTTTTTACAGGGCGATCTATAAATTCCCCGATTTCTGAAAACTCAAGTATAGAATCAAATTTCTCATCAATCTCTTTTCTGCCTAATCCTAAAATAGCACCATTTAAATATACATTCTCACGCCCTGTAAATTCTGGGTTAAATCCCGCTCCAAGCTCTAAAAGTGCAGAAATTCTTCCATTTATATTTACGTTTCCTAATGTCGGGTTTAGAGTACCAGTGATTATTTGTAATAGTGTACTTTTTCCAGATCCATTTCTTCCTACTATACCAACTGTCGCACCTTTTGGAATTTCTAAACTAACATTGTTTAGTGCTCTAAATTTACTTACTTTATTTTCATAAGACTTCGGTGCTAAGTTAAATAAAATTTTATGAATAGGCTTTTGATATATCTTGTATTCCTTGGTAACATTTTCAACTTTTATTACGATATCTTTATTGTTAAATGACATCTGCAAACCCTCGCTTTAGCTTACGGAATAACCAAATACTTAATAGCATAAAAATGTATCCGGATAATGTGAATATTAAAAATGAACCCCAGTTAGGAAATTCGCCAGCAAATATAGCTTTCCTATACCCTTCTACCACATAAGTTAGTGGGTTTAAATTCATTATCGGATGCATAAACTCAGGTACAAGCGAAATAGGGTAAAAAATAGGTGTCACATAAAACAGAATATTTAATAGTACTCCCACTGTATAAGCCAAATCACGAATATATACACCAATAGATGCAACAATATAAGCAAAACCTAAAGAGAATAAGCTTATTGGAAGTAAATAAATTAACGATATAAATACCCACATGAAATTCCAGTCTGAAACAAATATCGCAATCCCTACTACTAATACCACTATATTAAAGAATGCATTAATTAACGAAGATAATAATGTAGTTAGTGGAAGAATATCTAATGGGAAAATCACTTTTTTTACATAATTCACATTGGAAAGAATAATTGTAGTTGATCTACTAACTGTTTCATTGAAAATATTATAAATTATTAGCCCTGAGAAAATAATCATCGCAAATTCAAATTTGTTATCACTTTGCTCAATTCCCCACCTAGCCTTAAAGACTACAGAAAATATAAAAGTATATACCGCTAACATTACTAGCGGCGTAATAAAAGACCAAATTCCCCCAAGGAAGGATCCCTTATATTTAAGTTCAAATTCTCTCTTTGTTAACTGCTTAATTAAGTTTCGATGTTCTCTAATTAAGTTCAACAATATATACTCTCCCTTTCATTACAATCAAAAATAATAGCATTCGAATGTTTGTAGGGAGATTCCTAATTACTTACCATTCTAGCTGTATTTTTAGATTCTACATTATTTAAAATTGTTTGAAGAAGCCGTTCAAGTTCTTCTTCACAATATATCAAGTTATTCTGTAATTTATTTCTAATCTCACTAATATACTGTTCATTAGTAAAAGCATTAATTTTTGGATGTACTTTACTATACTTTTCTTCAAATTCATAAAATAATTCTTCGTGTAGTTTTTCCCCCTCACGAATGCCTGTATAAGTTATTTCAATTTCATCCTCGGAAAACCCTGATAAATTTATTAGTTGCTTTGCTAAATCAACAATTTTTACGGGTTCCCCCATATCTAGTACGAAAGTTTCTCCACCTTTTGAAGAACTTGCAGCTTGAATTACCAATTGGGCAGCTTCAGGGATTGTCATAAAGTAGCGCGACATTTCAGGGTGTGTTACCGTAACAGGACCACCATTTCTGATTTGCTCTTTAAACAATGGAACAACGCTACCACTACTACCAAGTACATTTCCAAAACGTACAGATGAATAATTCGTAAAGCTATTATTGTTTTTTTCATTCACAATTAACTCAGCAATTCTTTTCGACATCCCCATAATATTTGAAGGACTAACAGCTTTATCAGTTGAAATTAATACAAAACTGCTTACACTTACTTTATCTGCAGCATCTATTACATTTTTTGTACCAAGAATATTTGTTGATACAGCTGAATGAATATTTTCTTCCATTAAAGGTACGTGTTTATATGCTGCAGCATGGAAAATAATATTTGGCTGATGTTTTTCCATCATCAACTGCACTCGTTCGCGATTTTCCACACTAAAAATTTCTGCTTTAAGTTGAGTACATCCTTTTATTTTTTCCATTTCACGCAAAATTTGATAAATATTATACTCGCTATGATCTAACAGGATGAGTATACTTGGTTCGTATTTTATAATTTGTCTACAAAGTTCAGAACCTATTGATCCACCAGCACCTGTAACTAGGATTTTTTTCCCTTTTATTTTTTTAGAAATAGAGTCATTATCTAATACAACTGAATCTCTTCCAAGTAAGTCTTCAATAGATACATTTCTAAACTTACTATAACTTAATTTTCCAGTTGCGAACTCACTATATTTCGGTATAATTTGGACATCTTCACACACTCTTTTAGATTTTTGAATGATTTTCTGTAGTTGCTCTCCCTTAAGGCTGGGTATTGCGATGATAATATGTTTAATATTATAATGCTCAACAACTGATTCTAACTCCCTTAAATCCCCAACTACCGGTATACCATTTATCTCTAAATTTTTTAATTTAGGATTATCGTCTAAAAAAACAACTGGATTTAAGATGCTGTCTATTTTCTGTAATTCTATTGAAATACTTCTACCTGAAACTCCGGCTCCTAATATAAGAGTAGCCTTCCTCTTTAAAGGACTTTTAAGAATTGCATCATCTTTCCTTAATTGCAGATATCTCCAAAGCATTCTAATTCCACACAAGAATACAAGATGTAAAATTAACGTTAAAAAAAGTCCTCTTTCATATAAATCTCTAAAGATAATGAGCTGTGATGCAGCAGTTATTAATATTGATAATATTATCACTTTACATAGACTAATTAATTCATCTATATTTGCATACTTCCAAATTCTTTGATATAAGTGGAAATAGAAGCATAGCGCATGGTGGCTTATTAATAATATAATAGAACTCAATCCTAGCATCCAATCGATAACAGGATTAAATGGATTTAAGAAAAAATGAGCTAAAAAAATAGAAACTAAAACAATAAAAGAGTCAATGGTTAATAATGAAACCATCCTAAACCTGTAATTCAATTATGTTCACCTCATTAGATGACAAAATATAGTTAAAATAATTACAGCTCTAGTTTTAAAGAGCTGCAACCAAATTGTTTAATCAATTGTCCACCTTTTTTTCATTGTTAAAGGTCATAGCAATCAATATACCTCCTAAAGTCCACATGACTGAGGAAACTCCAGGTAAACTGTCATTAAATAATGCTTGGAATAAATATGCGGCCCATGCTACCCCTATTACCCAAATAGTAGAATTATTATTTTGGAGTGCAACCTTTAAAGAACTAGATAAGGACATGATTAATAAAATTACAAAAATTAACAATCCGATAATTCCCGTTCCATATCCCCATCCCACATACATGCTATGAGTTTTATCAGTAAGGGTCTTTTCATCCCATATACCAGCACGTGCGTCAATGTTAAAATGTGGAAAGTTATACATAAAGGTATCTAAGCCATAGCCAATGAAAGGTCTTTCTTTAACTAACTCAAATGCTTTTCCCCAAATATACACACGTCCAGTACCTGCGCTTACACCTCTCTCAGGTAATACAGGGAGCTCAAACTTATCTTTAGCATAAGCTTTCGTCATAAGATTAAATTCAACATTGCTCTTTATACCTGTAGTTGGTATTGATTCTTCATCTTCGTAAGGATTTGATTTAACAACAAAACCAATTGACTCTGTCCAAACTCGAGCATCTTTACTTGCTAACACATGAAAAACAGGTGCAGACAATACTAAAAATGCTGCTATCATTGCAAAGCTTTGCTTTTTCTTTTCAGCTCTAAACGCGATAAACAGTATAACAAGTGACATTACACAAACTGTTAAAAAACCACTTGTTGAAATAGACATCAGCATTACAGCTATAGACATCACAGCAACAACTAAATGTCCAATAGCACGTCCAATATGTTTCTCTAAAATGGCAGCTGTTAAGAACATCACTGTCATTATTGCAAACATTCCACTCATATAGTTCCATTGGTTCAATGTACCTACCAAAGTCGAGCCTTCACCAATGTTTGCGCCTTCAGGTAAAAACGACATTACTATTTTCTTTACCGCTGCCTTTTGCAATAGATCATTTCCATAAAAGTTCATTGCAATAATTATTAAGTTAATAATTACAAAAGGGTATAAAGAATATAAAATGTAGTTTAATACTTTCTTAGGATAATCAATATTCATTGCAATAAAAAATAATGCTAAATAACAAATCCAGCTAATTGCACCATCCGCAAGATTATACAGACCATGTAATGCAATAGAAATGTTCGGAGAAAAGATAGTTGATAGAACAATCGCTACTGCGCATGCACCTACAGCATAGTTCAATTTAGTTTTGCGAATTTCACCATTCATAAATAATATTTTCGCCAAAAACAATAGACTAGCTAGGAAAGTAATTACTAATAAAACTAACGCCTTATACTGTGTAAATAAATCACCTTTTACACCACTTGATAAGTTTTCTATATTAGAAATAAGAGGAGATTGTACCTCTGTTACGCTTGCCATAACGATTAATGGTATAAAGCCAATAGCAATAAGAAGTAACCTGAAAATCCATTTGTCTGCGGATTTTTGTGATTTTAAATCTTCTTCTAAATCACGATAAGTTACTTTTTCGTAGAACTTACTCATTTCTTTAGTCCTTCCTTTATTGTGAATTTTCAATTTGTGTTAGTAGTGTGGCAACATGCTCTTGATAATTTGGTATCTCCTCTGGTGCCCAGCCTGATTCCTGGCAGCGTTGAAGTACAATTTTTGCATCTTCATATCTTTCAGAAACTACAAATATCTCACCTAACTGAATCATAAATACTGGATCCTCTACCTTATAAGGATTTAAATCCAATGTTTTTTGCATATAGTTTGCTCCCTGTTTTACATCACCTTTATTAACAGCAATAATACCGGCTAAATAATTTGCAATTTCAGAGTTAGGCTCTGCCTTTAACACTTTAGAAATGGCTTCCCTTGCATCTTCATAATTACCATCCTTTTGTAATTGAAGTGCCTGGTTATATAGATTCTCATTCGTTTCAAAAGTTTTGTCCTGTTTACTAGCCATAACATTTGCCACGATTAGACCAATAACGACAAACGCTACAACTCCAGACAAAATATATTTCCTAACTGGTTCAGTAAATGTCATACCATTCTACCTTTCTAAGCTTTCGTCATTTTTTCACATATGGTTATTATACTATAAATTAGCATCTTCATGTTATATTTCCAAGGGAAACATGACCAAACTTAGATTTCTATTTTTCTTAGAGTGACTTGGAGCTAGCTAAAAAACTATGTCGGTAATATTAAGTCTGTAAATTGTTAAATAATATGTGTATAAACCTCTAAAGTTATGTACATTTTTACTAAAATATAAAGATACTATTCTTAATATGTAAAAAACTTTGTAATTATATAATTCATTATTTATTCTTTTATGTCCCTAAAAATAAAAATCCTATAACTCCACTATGATTCAAGAAATTCTAATCATGACCATAGTAGCTTTTAATCTTTTAGTAAAAAAAGAGCTTTGTGGTTTCCCACAAAGCTCTTTTTATTTTAACTAAAAATTAGTTATTATTTTTTAGCTTCAACTTTAATGCTAGAAGTAGGATTTACTTCTTTGTCAGAAAGTTTAGATTTTATAGAAGAACCATTATTTAACTTGATACCAGTAATTGTAGTACCTGCAGCAATTGCATTTTCAAGTTCTACTACAACTGTTGTATTAGATACGCTTACTACTTTAACTGTAGCAGTCGAACCTGTAGTCACTTGTAAAAGATCACCAGCTTTTACGCTAACTGCCGCTGAGAATGTAAACGTAATTTGTTGATTTACTGCAGCAGCATCTTTTTTACCATAAACAGTTCTTTCAGGTGCGTTACCTACTTTATAAGTAAAGCTATCAGTATCTTTACCTGTTAATTTAATATCTTTTGTATTAATAGCAGTAGCTTTTACACCTTTAACAGCAGCATCTTTATTGATTTTAGTTACTAAATCATCTACATCTTTATATAAATCTGTATCTGTTTCGTAAGCATTAGCACTAAAGTTGTAAGTTTTGCCATTGATTGTAACAGCTTCGCGTTCAACGACAATTGTAGCTGTTGCAGCTGTTGTAGCAACTGTACCTTCTGCATTTTTAGTAATTTGAGCATCCGTTAATCTTAAAGCATCTAAAGTGTTTACTTGTTTAGAATCACTTGATTCTTTATAGATTCGGATAGATTTCTTACCATCTTTATCTTCAGTGTATGTTACTTGTACACCTTTATCATAAGCTTTAATAATATTTACAAATGTTTCAACACCATGAATTTCAGTACCGTATAAATTGAAGAATTTAACATCCTTTAATTCAATTGGATCTTTACCTTTAACTACGATATATTTATCGTTAATTTCAACTACATCACCTGTACTTTGATTACCAACATCTGATAATGAAGTGAATGTTGCAGTTGCTTCTTTTGAAGTGAATGCATAGTCTTTGTTATCAGTGTTAAGTGCAATACCATTTGCAGTAACTTTTACTGATGTAGATTTCCCATCAACTGCTACTACTTTTAATTCAGGATTTGAACCTTCATAAGTTACAGTAAGGTTACGGTTTGGTGAAACAATTTCGTTTCCAACTTTTACATCATTAGCACCTGTGTTGAAGATTGTGTAAGTAACTTTTTTGATGCTAGTATTAGGCATTTTCTTGTTACTTTGGTTCACTAATTCAGCACGGAATGTAGCGATTTCGTTACCTTTGAACTCTTTTACAGCTTTATTACTAGCATTGTATGCTTTAATTGATGCACCATCAAGGAATTCATTTTGGAAGTAAGAGATTGGAGCAGTAGCTTTTGGCTCACCTTCATCTAGTCTACCTTGTTTAGCATTTGAAGTATTAATATCAATCCAAGCTACTGGAGTTGCATAATCGTTTTCTTTGTCAGAACCAATAACAAATGTTGCTTCACCTTTATCATTTGTTTTAACAGAGATTTGCTTCGCATTATTTTTACCATCAGCAGCATTGTTTGGATAGTAAGATTGTTTATCATCTTCATCAACTTCGATGAATTTAGCATCAGTGTTTGTGCTAATTACACGGTCTAAATCTTCGTTGAACGCTACGTTCACGATTTCATTTTTAGCTATTTTACCGTCTTTATCTTTAACAATGACTTTGTATTCACGGCCATTTTCTTTATAACGAGCTGCTACTTCGCCACCTTCACGAGTCATTTCGATCGTGTATTTAGCTTGTAGTGCACCGAACGTTACTTTAGAAGCTGTTGTTTGTAAAGCAGATGCTTTATAAACTTCAGCTTTTTCACCAGTTGTAGTATTAGGAGCAAATACTACTGGAGTTACAGCTGTGTTTGCACCTGAAACCGTGAATGTAGCTTCACCTTTAGAGTCAGTTGTGATTTTAGCAGCAGCTAAACCTGTATTGTTGCTTAATTGTAGTGCAGCAACACCGTTAACAGTTGCGTTCTTTACTTTATCAGAAGTAACGTTCATGTTTTCCATGAAGCCTACTTGGAATGTTTTGTTTGATTCTGGTAGCCCAGTTTTAGGATTCTTGTAAGTAACTTTGTAAGTTTTATCAGCGCCATTGTTCACTGTATCACCAGTAGTTACTTCTTGAACTGATAGGATTGTGTCTACTCCCCAGAACACATAACCAAGAGAGAATTTAGAACGATCACCAGTTGCATAAGCAGTTACTTCATCAGTACCGTCTTTGTAACGAGTGTAAGAATAAGAAGCTACACCGTTTTCATCAGTTACTGCTTCACCAGTTAATGTTGGTGTTACACCATCATTGCTGTTACCTGGTACGTAGAAAGTTACAGGGATACCAGCTTTAGATTGACCTTCAGCTACAGTAACTTGTGCTTTTACAGTTACTTGTTGACCAAGTTTACCTTGGAATGCAGGAGCTACTAACTCAACTTTAGTTGGATTTACAGCTGATACACCTTTGAATTTACCGATTTCTTCAGCGTTAAGAGATACAGTGTACTCTTTGTCAGCTGTTTGAGCAGCAGTAGTTAAAACAACAACTTTTTTGTTTGTTTGTTTTACAGCCGCGTTTTTAACTTCTAGACCTTTGATTTCGAAGTTAAGAGCTTGTACGTTTTCAACTTCTTTGTCAAATGTTACTTCAACAGTTGTGTTGTTGATAGCTTTTACAGAAGCTTTTGCAGGTGTTGTTACTTCCATGTTGATTGTACGGTCTAAGAATGAAGCGAATTGACCACGAGTAATAGTGTTAGTTGGGTTGAATGCTTTACCTGGTAGGTTAGCTGCATTTGTTAACTCAGCATACTCTAAAGCAGTGATTGCTTCGCGTTCTTGAGCACTGAAAGCTTTGTCTAAGTCAGAGATTTCGCTCTTGAATTTAGCTGCTTTGTACTCTTTTACTAAATCTACTTCATAGATTTCGTTGATAGCACGAACTAAAACAGATGCCATTTGTTGACGTTGCATATTTTGTGTGAAGTTTAAGTTGCCGTTTGAACCATTGAATACGCCTGCATCTTTAACAAGTGCTGCATATTGTACTAATTCTTTTTCAGCTGTTAATGGAAGATCGCTGAAACGTTGTTTTGTATTCCAGTCAGTTGGAATATCAAATCCTTCAGTTTCTAACCAGCGACCTAATAATTTAACTACTTGACCACGGTTAACGTCTTGGTTTGGTTTGAATGTGCCGTCAGCGTATCCATTGATGATACCTTTATCAGCTAAAGAGTTAATCGCTGCCTCATGTGTGTTGCCTTTTACGTCTGTGAATCCTGCTGCAGAAGCCACTGGTACGATAGCAGATGCTACTAATGTAGCTGTAGCAGCTGTTGCTACGAATTTTTTGTATTTCTTTGGTTGGTTAGCCATAGAAAAATTTCCTCCTCTAAGTTCATAAAATATGTCTCTACTACAAATACATAGAAATGCAGTAAATAAACAACTACACATAAAAGTATAGTTGTATCCCTAAAAGTTGTCAATCATATTTTGGGAAAGTTTCTAATTCATTTCCGGAAAAACATGGGCATACAACTCTCTTTTACCATTGTCATCTATTTTAGATGATTTTTCAAGTGATATTACACATCTTTTCCAACAATAATTTGGAACTCAAACCTTAAATGTTCAATGTTCTTACAAAAAATAAACAATTATATATTTCTATCCCATTTTAGTTAGTGTGAAAATTGGTAATTCTTTTTGGTTCTATGGAAATTGGAAGAGGTGTAATATTTGAAGATATTCCGGTGAATATACTGTGGGATCTTTGGATAATGCATCTCTGTTTTAAGGTGGCAGAATTATATTTTTATATACGAAAAAAGCTCAAGCATATAAATGCTTGAGCTTTTTTCGCTTGGGCTACCAACCGTTGTTTCCTTGCAGGGAATTCTATTTATTTCATAGAGGAAATTCCTATACATGTACAGTCTAACACTTTCAATATAAAACGACAATACCAATTTTTAAAATTATTGACGTTTCTGCCTTGCCACTTCCAATAAAAATAATGGAAGTGCGATTTGACGCTTGATACGCTTAGGTTCTTTCATTAATCGATAAAACCATTCAAGACCAAATTTTTGGAAAATTTCTGGTGCACGTTTAACTGTACCTGCAAGCACATCGAATGATCCGCCTACTCCTTGATAAATGGTTGGATGCAATTGATCGCGATTTGCATTAATCCAGTTTTCTTGTTTTGGACTGCCCATCGCTACAAAAAGTAGATCGGGCCGGGCTTCATTAATGCGGTCAAATACCTTCTGTTCATCCTTTTCATAGCCGTCCTGTGTGCCGACTATTTTAATAGAAGGAAATAATGATTCTAGCTTTGCTTTTGCTGCATCTGCAACACCTGGTTTCCCTCCGTAAAGGAAAATAGGCTTGCCACGTTTTGCAGCTTCCTCGCAAAGCTTCATCATCATATCGACGCCTGTAACACGTTCACGAATTTGCCCTTTTTGAATTTTGGAAGCAAGAATAACACCAATGCCATCTGGAATTTGAAATTCCGCTTCGTTAAGCAGCTTCTTTAGAGCAGGGTCTTCTTTTGCCTTGATAATCTTTTCTGGATTGATGGCAACAACGAGCGCTTTTTGTTTTTTCTCAATACGCTCGAATGCCATCTCCATTAATTCATCGTAGCCTTCCGTATTGACATTGATGCCAAGTACTGTTTCTTTCATCGGTTTTTCGCATCTCCTAAAAGGTGGAACTGGAAGCCTGCTTCTTCCCATTTATCACGATTTAAGCAGTTTTTCGTATCGAAGACGATTTTTGATTTCGCTGTAATTTCTGCAGCTTCTAATGCCTTGAATTCATTATGATCTGTTAGAACTAAAATGATATCTGCATCTTTTGTAGCTTCTTCTAAGCTTTGTGTTTGTGTAGCGTGTTTGTTCTCTTTAATGTGTGGATCGTATGAAATAACTTCTAATCCAAGATTTTGTAACTCATCAATAACGATTGTAGATGGACTTTCGCGCATGTCATCTACATTTCCTTTGAAGGCTAGTCCAAGAACAGCTACTTTGCCACCAGCAATTTTGTTTTGATTTAAGATGGCTTGTGTTTTTTGTGCTGTGAAGCTCGGCATACTATCATTTGTATTACGAGATAAATGAATAAGTTGTGCTGTCTCGCCACCTAGCTCAACTAGGAACCAAGGGTCAACCGCGATACAGTGACCACCTACACCAGGACCTGGGAAGTGAACATTTACACGTGGGTGATAGTTCGCAAATTTAATCGCTTCCCAAATGTTTACTTCTAGTTTCTCTGCTAATTTTGCAAGCTCATTGGCAAACGCAATGTTTACATCACGGTAAGTGTTTTCCATTACTTTTACTAACTCAGCTGTAGTTGCATCAGTAAGGTGAATTGTACCATTCACAAATGTTTGATAAAGCTCTTTTGTCATTTGTGCAGACTTGTCATCGATCCCACCAACGATACGGTCGTTGTTCACTAATTCTTCAAAAATACGACCAGGAATAACACGCTCTGGTGAATGTGCTACAAATAAATCTACACCAAATTCAAGATTTGCTTTGATTAACTCTGGTAGCATAATGTGCTCTACAGTTTTCGGTGGTACTGTCGATTCAAGAATGACAAGGTCACCTTTTTTTACGTATGGCACGATAGAAGCCGTAGCTTGACGTACATATTCTAAATTCGCTGTATTATCAGGATTGATTGGCGATGGTACAGCAACGATGAACACGTCCGCTTCCACTGGTGTCGTTGACGCCGTTAAGAAACCTTCATCTACTGCTTTGTTCAGGCGCTCTTGCAATCCATTTTCTTCAATATGAAGCTTTTTCTCTTGAATACTTTTTACTGCCGCTGGGTTTACGTCCACCCCATGTACTTTTATGCCGTGGTTGGCAAACATTACAGCCGTTGGTAAACCGATATAGCCAAGTCCAACGACACAAATTGATTTTGTCATTCTCTATTCTTCCTTTCGTTTCAAAAACGAGTAGTTATGTTATATGTTCTATAAATGCATGATGCATTTTTGTTCTGCATTATAGTATACATCTTTCAAGTGAAAGTGTGAATCAATTTGTTATTTTGAAGCTGTTTTCTGTGTCCGATTAGCAAAAGTTTTGTTGGTTAGCGGCGGTATTTCGGGTTTTAGCGGCGTTCTTTGCTTGGTTAGCGGCGCAATTCACACTTTTTGCGGCGTTCTTCCTTTGGTTAGCGGCGCAATTCGCACTTTTTGCGGCGTTCTTCCTTTCGTTGGCGGCGCAATTCACACTTTTTGCGGCGTTCTTCCTTTCGTTAGCGGCGCAATTCACACTTTTTGCTGCGAACTCCAATATAAGCTGGACAAATGGTACTTCCTAATTCGATCAGGCCCGGTACTTGATAAATTTAATTTTTGTAAAAGCCGTTTTGCTACATACTGACTCTCTATATTCAAAAATTCACGACAATCACTGTTCGATATTGTATCTCCTACTAGCATGTGATAATCCAGTAGTGCCCGTATATGTGCGTTTTTACTTTGAAATTTACAACTTTGACAATACCAAGTCATGCGCAATTTCTCCATCCCAAACTGACCACAGTTCTCACAATGAACACCTCGCCGCAAAGCAGAGGCATCAATTTGATAGTACTGGCAAAGCGGAAATGGCGTTCTGTGCCGCAATTGTGACAAAATAATGTTTTTGATTTCTGTCATTGTTGCCATCTCTTTACTTTTCTCTAAATGTTGATGCAGAAATATCGGCAGCTCTTTTGCCATTAAAATCGGCAATCTCCCGTCCTCTCGATGAATATTTACATTATTGAAAGGAAAAACAACCGCTCCATAAATGGGTATAGAAAGATGTTGGGTGCCTAAGAAATGTTTCATACCTTGAATATATTGTTCAAGCTGAATTTCAGGATGCGTAAAAACGTGAACCTCTCCAGATTCCGATGTACGAATGAGCTGGCGTGGGTCACTTTTAAAATGTACAGTTCCTCGAATATTTTTAATTTCTAATAGTATGATAGCGTTGGGGACAATGAGTAAAATATCAATTTGCATGGGAAGAACAGAGGGAAGTATTACATTATGGAAAATGTAGCAATCATTGAGCAGTGCTAATTGCTGTAGTTCCTTCATAACATATTGCTCACCAAAATCGCCCGCTTCGTTATTTTTGAGTTCTTGCTGAAGATTTTGATATTGTGGGTGCGTGGGCTGTAACCGAGTCACAAGCGCTTGAAGTCCGTTTGTCAATGGAGATGATACGAAGGGTTTTATGATCAATCAATTCTCTCCTTTTCTATTTAAATTTCAATAGGTTTATTTGTTGGATCCTTTCAGCGATTATAGCACGTTTAACAGTAGTTTTTAGTTTTTTATCAGTGATTGTCCACTTTTATCAGCGGCTCTCTTTTTTATCAGCGATTGTTTCACTTTTATCAGCGATGTTCTCTTCTTTATCAGCGATTTCTCCACTTTTATCAGCGATGTTCTCTTCTTTATCAGCGATCGCTGTACTTTTATCAGCGATGTTCTCTTCTTTATCAGCGATCGCTGTACTTTTATTAGCGGTTTTCATTTTCCTCTCAGTGATTTAAACCCAACTAAAAAAGGAATCACCTTTAGTATCGGGGATTCCTCGTTGTTCCGCTTTCGAGTAATTTTAGAATTGATTGTGCTTGCTGCATGTGCATTGCCAGTACGTATTGGCTAGCTTGCATTAGGATTTGGGCTTTTACCATATTCATCATTTCTTTTGCGATATCTGCATCGCGAATGCGAGATTCGGCATCTTGTAGGTTTTCTGCTGTGTTTACGTTCGCATTGTAAGCGTGCTCTAGGCGATTTTGGTAGGCACCTAGTCTTGAGCGCTCGTTTGATACGCGCTTTAAAGCCTCGTCCATTGTGGAAATCGCTTTATTGGCGCCTTCACGAGTTGCAATGGATGTCGTGTCGTCTAAGCCAAGTGCTCCAGCACCCATATCGTTAATAAATAGCTCGATGCTTTGACCTGAGTTGGCACCTGCCTGAATTTTAATACCGTTTGTAGCATAGTCCCCATTTAGTAATGTCTTTGTATTAAATTCAGTGTCTTTCGAGATGCGTTGAATTTCTTTTTTTAATTCCTGATATTCCAAATCGAGTTTCTCACGATCACTATCGGTTAATGTATCGTTGGCCGCCTCGATTGCGAGCTCGCGCATGCGCTGAATCATATCATGCGTTTCATTCAGTGCACCCTCTGCTGTTTGAACAAGTGAAATACCGTCTTGGATATTTTTTGCTGCCATGTTCAAACCACGAATTTGCGCACGCATTTTTTCGGAAATTGCAAGTCCCGCTGGATCATCCGCAGCACTATTGATGCGATAGCCTGAAGAAATTCGAAGCATTGCCTTGCTCATAGCATCGTAATGTCTATTCATATTATTTAAAATTGACAACCCCGTTGCTGACCATTTTCCAAGCATCATTTCACCACCCCTATTGTTGCTTATATCGGTCTATGTTAAATTCTTTTAAGTTTATTTTGGTAATGTATTCTAATTTAGTAGGTTCTATATAGTAATGATTTCTAATCCATTTCCACATTTCAGACTTTAGACCTAGATGGATATATAAAAGCACCCTCTTCTCACAAATGAAAAGTAGGTGCTTAATTGCAATACCGTGTATTCAATTTTCGAAACCTCCGAGTTGATGGTTCTTTTGTTGTAGTAGTTCGAAAAAGAGAGCTTTATTTTTATCTAGTAATGCCTGGTCGATTAAATAATCAATGTTTTTCTGCTCCAGTTCTGTAATGAGCTGATCTACTTCGCCAACAGTCACTGAAGAAATAAGTGGTAACTGCGGTTTTGGAGTAGCACTTTCAAGAATCGGAGTTAGATGCTCATGAACATTGGTAATTAATAATAATTGATATAATGGCAGTCGGATAAAACGATTCCCTTTCTGGAAAACAAATACCTCGGATATATTTTCAATTTGCTGTGTATTCAAGTTGATAATCATCTCTTTACCTTCGATGGGAATGAAATGGAAAATCTCATTCTCTTTTAAAATAGAGAAATATTGATAAGCAAACACGAGACGTAGTTTGTCTCCAGTTATTTTTGTGTAAAATGGCTTCATATATTGAACTTGCATCATCCTTCATCCCTCCTTATTTATCTGATTATTCAGATTTTAACACATATCAATTATCTTGTTAACTATCTTCTCCTTGATTTTTTTCTTTTAAATCATTCAGCTTATCATGTACGCATTTTAATCGTATAATGGAAGGACAGTCTTTTTTCCTTCATGCTTAAATGCCACTAACTATACATTATGAAAGGAGTGAGGTTATGGCATTGTCTATTGCCCAATTAGCTAAGGAACATCAAGAATTTATCCTTGCCAAAGTAAATGAAGCTGAACAGGCGTTACATCCTTCCTCTATTGAAGACGAAGAGCTAGTGCGTCGTGCTGTTTTTTCAGTGCGGAACAAATCAGTTGTCTTTGAACGTTTTAATGGAGCGAGTTCTACATTATATGCAAGCGTACAGGATGTCAGACCTGCTTCTGTAGAAATTGATTTTGCCAAAGAGGAGTTGAGCTGTAATTGTCCTCAGTTGAAATGGTGTAGACATCAGGTTGGCGCATTGCTTGCCCTCTATCAGTATTTTGATTCGGTGCAAAATTGGTCAAGTGCTTGGCGTGCGCAAAAAACAGTGCAGTTAAAATCATTAGCAGCTGAACGAAGTCCAGAAAGTTGGAAGTTGATGGTCGATGAAGTAATGAAACGATTATTGCCTCCTGGGCGTATTCTTGAAGGGTATGGCCTTTCTGCTATACGGACAGATGCATTGGAGCGACTTCAACGACATATGCCTTTCGAGCGTGAGTGGCAGCCACTTTATAAGCTTTTCATGGAGCTATCCATCTTTAATACAATATGGCGTCATTTAAATGAAACAAAAGGACATTCATTGGATTCTCCTTATATGAAATATTTTATCGATCAAAGTGTTCAATCATTCGAGAGTATATTAACGGAACTAACGGGTCGATCACGTCTTTTTGCTACTGACCCATTTTATGATGCGATTCAAGAATTAGTCAGAAAGTTTTTATTGGAACGACAAGGATTGTTTGCTGATCGACTTCAAATTTATATGCTGCTTTGGGCAGTGCTTTTTTATGAAAAGCCTCGTCGTGAACAGGAATTGGCACTGATAAATAAGCTTGAGAATCCTTCACCTGAGATTTCCTTGCAGTCATTAAAACTGCTATTTTATGTGCTGCTACAAAAAGAAAGTTTATTACAGGAAAGCATTGCACATATTGATATACAACATATGCAGGACTTATTTGAACTGGCTACTTTTGCAAAACGTGCTGGTGAATCACATGCACAGTCAATTATTTTACGTGCGATGTTACCATTTACCGAAGTCTTTTTACAGCAAATTGTGCCAGTTGTAAAACGTGCTCAATACGTAAGGCAATTTCAGCTTTTATACGAAGACATACAGCTTACTGAGGAACAGGAAGCTACATTATATAGTGCATTTGGTGTTTATGGGCTTCAACCGTTTTCGTTCTTTCTTATTAAAAAAGGACGTTATCGTGAATGGGCAGCCCTCCATCAGTTAAATCTCTCCTCCCTTTCTTATTTAGAAATGTGTGGATTAAAGGATGTACTTCAGGTTGCTCCTGCAACAGTATTGCCCTTATATCATCTATATGCCATGGCTGAAATTACGCAAAAATCACGTATGAACTATAAGCAGGCTGTACGAATTTGGAAAAGTATGCGCAGTGCGGCAAAGCGTGCTGGTAAAACTGCTTATTTTGAAACATACATGCAAACAATTCGAGCAGAGTATAAACGACTTCGTGCATTACAGGAAGAAATTGAGAAAGGAAACTTAGTATGATGACTATAAATGCTCCTTCCCCGTTTTCAAAAAAACTACAGCTTCGTATTCAAGCAGGACAGGAAGGATATTTTACGTTACAAGGATTTACTGCTGATGGTGCAGCAATGGATGCAGACTCACTCACTTCTTCATTATTTTTTAACTATGAAGCGAATGTCTATGGTTTATTAAACAATCGTTCAGAACGTACGATTGAAGTTTCAACCTCTGAGCTCCTTGATATTTTTTCACAGCGCTATTTGCATCCTTTTATTAAATGGCAAGGTGCGAACGAAGAAAGTCAGGTATGGCTAGAAAAAGCGTCTACTTTACAAACGTATTGGCAGGAGTCCTCGCTCTGGTCATACGCAAATATTGCAGATGATTTTTCCTCGCTAGCATTCCCTATAGACGGTGTAGATGCAGTTTTATTAGAAACGGCAGTGCAGCAAAAACTGGCACAAGCTGGTCTTGTACTGTCTGATTTACCAAAGCTAATGCCATTTTTCTTGCGTGGTGGCTGGCCATTAGAGCAGGACCGACAGGCAGGTGCAGTTACTGTCTCCCTACGTTTAAGTGAGCCTGAGGAAGATTCAGATGTTTGGCTTTTAGAAACAGTACTTAGCACGGCTACAACCAAAAATTACTGGACGCCTGCCATGCGAAAGCAGTCACTACCAATTGCTGAAGCTCTGCCGGCAAAGTGGCAAATGTATGCTGATGCTATTGAACAACAACAAGGACAAATTGTAGATCTTCTTGCTGTTGAAGATTTACGTAGCGATATTTTCATCCGTATTATGCTTGAGGATTTACAAGTTCGAACATTTTTACGTGAGGATTTAGCAAGATTACAGGCACTCGGCTTTGACGTTGTATTACCAGCTTGGCTAAAGGATTTAAAACAATCAAAAATGCGGGTTCGCGTAAGTACTGGCAATGTAGCGACAAAGAAGGTTGCTGGACTAGACGATATTTTAACGTTCAAATGGCAGTTTTCTATGAATGGACAGTCCATTTCACCTGAGCAATTTAAAAAGCTTGTGGATGAGAAACGCGAATTCATTCGTATTGGTACTGAATGGTTTCGAGTCGATGCAAACTGGATGCAAGAAATGCGTGCATTGATGCAGCAAGCAGATGATGAAAGCTGGACAGTTCGTGAATTGCTATTTCGTGAGCTACCAGAGGATTTATCCTTACCTCTTGAAGAAGAGGATGCCGATGATGCAATGCGAGATGACCCAATTTTTGCATTTGAATTGCAAAAATCGCTTAAATCCTATATGGAGCAGCTTCAAGAGAAAAAAGGACTTCCTACAGTATCGGTTCCTACCTCTTTGCAAGCAGAATTACGTCCTTATCAGCATGAGGGCTTTGAATGGCTTGTCTTCATGCGGGAACAAGGCTTTGGTGCGTGTCTAGCCGATGATATGGGTCTTGGTAAAACGGTTCAGCTTATTTCATATTTGCTACATCTTAATGAAACAACTAAGGATACAAAGCCATCTATCATCATTTGCCCTACGTCCGTGCTCGGCAACTGGCAAAAGGAACTAGCTCGTTTTGCTCCTTCCTTAACTGTGCATACGCACTATCAGGCGAATCGAGCAAAGGAGGATGCTTTTAAACAGCTAGTAGAAAGAGAAAAACCACATGTAATTTTATCTACCTATGGCACGGTATCACAGGATACTGAGTTTTTACAGGAAGTAGAATGGGCAGCAGTTGTACTTGATGAAGCCCAAAATATTAAAAATATGCAAACGTTACAATCAAGGGCTATTCGTAAATTACTTGGTGCTCATCATATTGCTTTGACAGGTACACCTGTGGAAAACCGTTTATCGGAGCTATGGGCAATTTTTGATTTTATCCATAAAGGCTATTTAGGTAGCTTCGGTCGCTTTAATGAAGAATTTATTTTACCGATAGAACGAGATGAGTCTGAGTCACATAAACAGAAGCTACGTGCAAAAATACAACCGTTTTTACTGCGCCGTACAAAACGTGACCCACACTTACAGCTGAACTTACCAGATAAACAAGAGTCTCATGAATATTGCCCATTAACAACTGAGCAAGCATCTCTATATGAAGGATATATATTAGAGACGCTCGACCAGCTGGAGCAATTAACAGGCTTTCAAAAAAAGGGACGCGTCTTAAAGATGCTCAGTAAGTTAAAGCAATTATGTAATCATCCTGCCTTGTATTTAAAAGAACCTTTCGAGGATGCCGAATCAATGCTAACTCGTTCTACGAAATTAGAAAGTATCGTGCAAATGGCTACAGAAATCGTGGACAACGGCGAGCAGTGCCTCATTTTCACACAATATATTGGAATGGGACAATTACTACAGCATTGTTTTAGTGAACTATATAATATTGATGCACCGTTCTTAACAGGTGCAATGCCTAAGCAGCAGCGTGACCGCTTAGTAGAGGCTTTTCAGGCAGGAGATTTCCCAATATTTATCCTTTCCTTAAAAGCAGGTGGAACAGGGCTCAATTTAACAGCTGCAAATCATGTATTACACGCAGATCGTTGGTGGAATCCTGCCGTTGAAAATCAAGCGACAGACCGTGCATATCGAATTGGCCAAACACAATTTGTACAAGTGCATAAGTTTGTTACCATTGGTACTATCGAAGAGAAAATCGATAAAATGCTAGCCCAGAAATCTGCATTATCAGAAGAACTAATCCAATCAAGCCAGTGGTTAACTGAGTTAGCAGATGACGAACTTCGTGATTTAATGAAGCTCGATTTTTAAAAAGTAGATGCGCCAAGAGCACAGCGTTCTTGGCGCTCTTTTATTTCAGTGGATCTTGCAGTTACTTCTTCCCTACTTACTTCATATTTATATTTAGTTGTGTGTAAAATGCTCATTGCTGTGCGGTCTTCAGCAATGAACTACGTTATGAAAGGTATACATCATTCCTTTCTAAATTGATTACGGTGCAAGTAGTAGAAGGAGAATGGCGGATCAGACAACTTAGCACTTGGCACTTGCCCCGTATGTACCATTTAGAAAACTGCTAAACTACTGGTAATTGTACTTCTGGCTCAGGTAGCACAAAATCCTTTAAGCCGTCTTGCTCATCAGGTGGCTTTGGCAGCACAATTGCCCCGTCGCTATCCCTTGGCTTAAGCTGATAAAATCGGACATCTTCTACGACTACTTCTGTTATAAAAACCTTTGTGCTTTCTTCATTTAAAAATGATCTTGATTGAATACGACCATTTGCCCCAATTAACGAGCCTTTTCCGCAATATTTGACGATATGCTCTGCAAGCCTTCCCCAAACTGTACAAAGAATAAAGTCAACATCCACTTCCCCACGACTGTTTTTGAAATTGCGATTAATGGCTAGAGAAAAATGAGTTTGCACGCGATTTTCAGATAAGTGTCGTAACACTGGATCCTTTGTTAATCTTCCGACCAGTCCGACTTGATTCATTGATTCACCTCCTTTGCTTGTGATTGCTCTCATCTTACAAAAAATAATCCAGCATTGGCAAAAGTCGATTTTTATCATTTCCCTTAGTTTTTAATCATAAATTAGGTATATTGAGGCTTTTACTTTTCAATTATTGAATGATTTTTCGGGCCGAATGCTTTTCGCTGTAATAGCAAATGCTAATTGTTGAAATATGCAATTTCGCTGTTTTTGTAGATTGTGCGAAAACACAGTATTGGCCCTATCATCAATTATGCCTTGTCATAATTGCGTCCGGAATCGGCTTTGTGCAAGCACAAAGCACTTCTTTCAGCGGATGTTCGAACACCCGCTGAAAAGTGACTTAAACCGCTTCATCTTACAACTTATAGAGGTGGGAGACTTCCGCTGAATGAAGTTAAACAGCGCTAGTTGAATATGTTATACTAAAATAGATGACCGACTTAGGAGGATATTACATAATGAAAACATTTAAGATGCTTTCCTTTGACCTTGTCACAAAAGACGGCATGCAACCTTTCCCTTTAGTCGATGGTATTATTATTAACCAGGAAAACAGCCATCAATCTTGGATTCTTGAACTATTTATGGACCGGCAATATCGTTCAACTTTCGAAGAACTTTTTGCGAATGCTACTGTCTTTAATGTACGTGCAGTTATTTCATTTCCAGATAATGAGCCTGCTCCTTTCCAGGTTGTCGTACATACAGTTCAAGAAATTGGCGAGCACATCTCTGTTCTTTTAAAAGGGACGCTAAAGACAAAACGCTCGAAATATGCCGAACAATTACTTGCCGAGTTACTAGCTGAAGGAGTTACTTTAGATAAGTTATTGGACCGCTTCACACATGATATGAAAGAACGACCAAAACTCAAAAATGATTGAACGATGCAAAAATTTGCATCGTTTTTTTATTGGACAGATAGAGATTTTAAGGTAGAATACGATATAAAAATTATAGGAGGTAACTACACTTGAATATTGCTATTAGGGAAAAGCCATTTAAATTATTGTGGCTGGAGGCTTTAAAGAGGCGGTTGTTCGAAGAGGACCCTGATTTTAGCTATTATCATGAGCAATTTCGAAGATTCGATGCTGGCTTTGCTGGTGAAAAGAAAGTTGACCGTGAATGGCTTGAATTAGTATGTCCCTATACCTTTTTAGTGTTACATAATTTAATTCTGATGAATTCTGCACAGCATTCTCATCAACTCGATACACTATTCATTTGCAGTAACTTTATGCTAGTTGTTGAAATAAAAAATATTAACGGACGTCTTGATTTTGACGATATTACTCATCAATGTATTCGAACAAAGCCAGATGGAACTGTTGAAGGATTTCCAAATGCAATTACTCAGACCCAAAGACATATGCAATTTCTTAAAGTTATTGCCCAAAACTATTCTCTCCCCATTGAGGGTGCGGTTATCATCGCTAACCCCTCTGCTATCATTGCAAGTCATCCAAATACAATTCCGATTTTCCATGCTTCAGGACTTCAAAAACATCTTCATTCCCTTTTTAAAAAATATACACAAACAATTTTAAGCGATGAACAGCTAACTCAAATTGCTCAGCAACTCCTATGTAGACATCAGCCATCGAAAATTACGTCTCCTATTGATTCATCAAGATATCGCCAAGGCGTGCTTTGTCCGAAATGCAAATACAAGTCTCAAATGCATTATGCTCGCGGGATTTGGAGATGTTCGCACTGTCAATTTGCAAGCGAAGAAATTTTTTCTGAAGCTTTACAAGATTATCGATACTTAGTCGGATCAACAATTACCAATAAACAGTTACGTGAATTCTTCAATATTCATTCTAGTGATGCTGCAAACCGCTTGCTTAGAAAATATCAATTTCCCTATACAGGTTCTTATAAAAATCGCGTTTACCAATTACCCGAAAATTTAGTGGACTATATGAAGCCATTTTTCCGCTCTTCCTGATGATTTTTAGCGGGTATTTCCCCTTCGCGCGTGGGATTCTTTTCTTTTTCGCGGGTATTCACTCCTCTTCCGCGGGTATTCATCCTCTCCCGCGGGTATTCACCTCTCTTCCGCGGGTATTCACTCCTCTTCCGCGGGTATTCACTCCTCTTCCGCGGGTATTCACTCCTCTTCCGCGGGTATTCACCTCGCTTCCGCGGGTATCCTTCGCTTCCGCGGGTATTCACCTCTCTTCCGCGGGTATTCACTCCTCTTCCGCGGGTATTTCCCTCTCTTCCGCGGGTATTTCCCTTTCTTCCGCGGGTATCCTTCGCTTCCGCGGGTATTCACTCCTCTTCCGCGGGTATTCACCTCTCTTCCGCGGGTATTTCCTTCGCTTCCGCGGGTATCCTTCGCTTCCGCGGGTATTTCCCTTTCTTCCGCGGGTATCCTTCGCTTCCGCGGGTATTCACTCCTCTTCCGCGGGTATTCACCTCTCTTCCGCGGGTATTTCCCTTTCTTCCGCGGGTATTCACTCCTCTCCCGCGGGTATTTCCCTCTCTTCCGCGGGTATTCACCTCGCTTCCGCGGGTATTCACTCCTCTTCCGCGGGTATTCACCTCTCTTCCGCGGGTATTCACCTCTCTTCCGCGGGTATTCACCTCTCTTCCGCGGATATTCACTCCTCTTCCGCGGGTATTCACTTCTCTTCCGCGGGTATTCACTCCTCTTCCGCGGGTATTCACTTCTCTCCCGCGGGTATTCGCTCCTCCTCCCGGGTATTTCCCCTTTCGCGTATTCATAAATGAAAAAAAGAGTGTTCCATTTAATTGGAAGCACTCTTTTTTATATTATCGCGTTACTTTCTCTTCGACGATCTTTTCTTTAACAACGCCGTTTGCATTTGGAACGTTGTTATAGCCATTTGTACCATTTAAATCAGTATTTGTTCCTGGTGTTGTTGTTCCTGGAACTGTTGTCGTACCTGGTGTTGTTGTTCTTGGTGTAGTAATTCCTGGAGTTGTAGTAGTTCCTGGAGTTGTTGCTTCAGGAAGAACAGTGTTACGGTTAACACCATTTACGTCACGATTGTAAACGTCATTTCTTCGAGCTGGTTCTACAACGTTTTCTACACCTCGGCGAACGTCGTGTTTAACATTCTCCACTGGTCTTGTTTCAACAGCTTTGTTTCCCCAGTTACAACCTCCAAGGAATACAGTAGCAAGGATGATGGCCAAAAATGACATTCTCCACATAGAAAAAACCTCCTTTCCTCGGTGCTATGTCATCAAATACAACGTGTGCATTTGTGATCCTACATAGATTGCCCGGGAAAGGAGGGAACTATCCGATTTTTGTACAAACTATTTTTGTTTTTCTTTTAACAATTGTTCAATGTAGGCTGCTTCTGCTTTACAATTGTAGCCATAGTTCGTATCTAGCTCTTTTTGCAATGCCTCGATTGTTTCAATTTGCTTAGCTGTTGGTTCTTCATTTAAAATTTTTGCAATTACTTCATCGATTTTTTGTGCCATCTCTTCATGGAATTCAGTACTCATCAAAACATCTGCTGGGATTTTTTCGATCCATGCGGCATTTTCTTTAAAATAAGTTTGCCAGCTAGCAATGAAGTCTTCCATAGAAAAACGCTCTTCTTTCCAATCAATACTTGCTAAGTATGATTCAAAAGATGTTGAAATCGAACGCGTAATGCTAATTTTAACACCTGAAGACAATTCCTTATACATCTATATAATCCTCCTACGTTTTAAAAACAAAACTAAAATTACATGTATTTCAATTCACAATCACATATACGCCATTGCATTTTTATAAAACATCTAAATCCATGCTATCTCTAACTGCACTACCTATAGAGGCGAAAGTGCAGAATAAAGATAAACTATTAAAAGATTAACAGTAAAGACATCATTCGACATCATTATTTTATATCTTTTAGCCTATAATTGCAAATTAAGCCTGCTTTGGTTGCTCAGGCCCAATAGCAAATAAAATATCCGCTTCACATACTAGTTCTCCATCGACTGTCGCCACACCGTGACCTTTGCCCATTACTCCACGTAGTTTCACGAACTCTACCTCTAATCGAAGTTGATCTCCCGGTACTACTTGGCGCTTGAAACGACAATTATCAATACCCGTCAAGAAAGCTAGACGACCTTTGAATTCATCTGCGTTTAATAATGCTACACCACCAACTTGTGCTAGCGCCTCTACAATTAAAACCCCAGGCATTACTGGATAGCCAGGGAAATGCCCATTAAAAAAGTCCTCGTTCATAGAAACATTTTTTAAACCGACTGCACGCTTACCTTCTTCTAATTCAACGATGCGATCAACGAATAAAAAAGGATAACGATGTGGTAAAATTGCTTGAATTTGCTCTGCTGTTAACATTTCTTTTCCCCCTTAAATCAATTTCGCCTTGGCGTAATTGTAGCTGACGCTTTGCTTTCGCTACAGATAAACAATGCGTCCGGATTTTGATTTATGCACGCACATTTCAAAATCCGTGACATCCGCCAGAGGCAATATCTTCATTCAGTCGGTGTTGGACACCTATTGAATGAAGATATTTTATGTAAACACAAAGTATGGTAAAGAATAATATTATTCTTTACCATTCATAATATCAAATATATGCTGCCATGTTTCTGGTTTGAAAACGTCCATGGCTTTACCTTGTCCAATTACACTATAGCCAAACATTGCACCTAAAACTGCTGCAACTACAACTAAGATGATAATAAGTACAACGCGTAGCCAAATCGGAATCAGCCGTATTTGCACCCATCGAACCTCTCGTTGCTCTCCATTTGAGCCGTGTTCCTTCTCTTCTGGTGGCGTATCGGTTTCTTTTGTTTGCATAGAACCTCGACTTGAATCGTTTGTCATAGATTGTACTCCTCTTCATTACTTACTAAACAGTAATAACGGATCTACTATCGAATACCATTAATGAGCCCAAGCATTTGGTCTGCTAAAGTTACAGCTCTTGCATTGAATTGATAAGAACGCTGCGTCTGAATTAAATCCGTCATTTCCTTTGAAAGATTTACATTCGACATTTCTAGCGAACCGCTCTGCATGCCAATTTGCTGACGATTAGCTCCTTGTAATTCAGTGACAACTTCAGCTTGTGTATATCCAAGCTGCGCTAGGTTATTCGGCAATCCAACATAGGCGCCAGAAACTTTCTCCATTAGCTGTGGCTTTTGGAACTCTGTCACTGCTACATCAGTACGAATAACATCTCCATTTGGATAGGATGCCTCTAATACGCCTCCATTACGGATTGCGAAATTTTTTACATTAGCCGGCAATGTAATAGCTTGTCCTGTTGCGTTTGCCAATGGATATCCATCTGCAGTTACAACCATTACTGTTCCATTATTTAATGGTGATAAATAAAAGTCACCTTGACGAGTATACACTGTTTTTGTGCCATTTTCACCATCTGGCATCAAAATATTGAAATATTGCTTTGGTTTTGTAAAAGCTAAATCAAGGTCACGATTTGTTGTTTGTAGAGAGCCTTGCTTTTGATTCGATTGGATTTGTCCAAGCTTTGCACCTGAACCATAACGGATACCAATAGGTGATTGTCGGTCAGCACGGTCTAGCTTATCATTATTAAATTGCTGATAAAGCAATTCATTAAATGTAGCTTCTTGTGCTTTATAGCCGAGTGTGTTGCTATTGGCAATGTTATTACTAATTGTATCTAGTTTATTTTGTAATTGCCCCATTGTGTTTGTTGCAGTAATCATTGTACGTAGCATGTTCAAACGCCTCCAGTTCGCCTATTATACTTTTCCGATTTCATTGACAGCCTTTTCCATACTGCGATCATAAGCCTGTAACACTTTTTGGTTAGCTTCGAAAGCGCGATATGCTGTCATTAAACCAGCCATTGTACTACTAGAATCTACGTTTGAGCCCTCAAGATAATTTTGACGCAGTGTAAAGGATACGCCATTGGCACCGTAAGCTGTCGGTAAGTTCTGACCATTTTCTGTTCGCATTAAGCCATTATCCTGTTTACTTAGCTTGTTCGGATCCGCTGCAAATGATACTCCAACACGAGCTACTTGCCGATTATTAACATAGATTGCTCCGTTCTCATCTAGGCGGAAATCATCATTCGGTAGCTGGATGCGTTGACCTCTGTCTGATAGCACATACAGTCCCTGTGGATTTACTAAATAGCCATGACCATCTAATGTAAAATTCCCGTTGCGTGTATATGCTTCGCCACCATCTGGATGTGCTAAACGGAAGAAAATTGATCCCTTAGTGCCATCTTCGTTTTGTGGTAAGTTTCCATCGATCAAAGCCATATCTGTCGGGAAATCAGTGCTATAGATTTGGCCTTGTATGTAATTTGGTAATGTTTCTTGCATATAAATCCCTGTATTTAATGCGCCAATTTGGCTCATATATTGAGAGCCTGCTTGCTGCTTGGCAGGTGCATTTGTTGTTCCTACACTTGACATAAGCATGTCGGGGAATGAGCGAATAGTTGATTGGTCTGCTTTAAATCCTGGTGTATTCGCATTTGATAAATTATTGGTAAGTAATTCTGTTCTTCTTTGTTGTGCAATCATACCAGTTGCAACTGTATAAAACCCTTTAAACAAAGGAATCACCTCATTGTATTTTTATAAGGATGCGGGCACTCGATCAATATTTTCAAGCATAATGCCTGTACCAATTGCTACACAATCCATAGGTTGCTCTGCAATGAACACAGGTACCTTTAGCTCTTCGATTAATAGCTGGTCCATACCGTGTAGTAATGCACCACCGCCAGTAATAATGACCCCACGATCAATTATATCAGCTGATAACTCTGGTGGTGTTTTTTCTAAAACATTTTTTGCAGATTGGACGATCATAGCAACCGATTCATGTAATGCACGTTCAATCTCCTCTGAGTGAATCGTTATTGTACGTGGTAGACCTGTCACCATGTCTCGGCCACGAATGTCCATTGAATCGTTTCGGCTACCTTTAAAAACTGTACCGATAGTAATTTTTATGGCTTCTGCAGTACGTTCACCAATTAGCAATTTATATTCTTTTTTAATATATTGTAAAATATCATTATCAAAAATGTCTCCTGCCACTTTAATGGACTCACTCGTTACAATATCACCCATTGATAGGACTGCAATATCTGTTGTTCCGCCGCCAATATCGACTACCATATTGCCGCTAGGTTGGAAGATATCCATGCCTGCTCCAATAGCTGCAACTTTTGGTTCTTCTTCTAAGTATACTTTTTTTCCACCGGATTTTTCTGCAGCTTCACGGATCGCTTTTTGCTCAACACTAGTAATGTTTGTTGGACAGCAAATTAAAATACGTGGCTTAGCTAAAAATCCTTTGACATTTAATTTGTTAATGAAATGTTTTAGCATGGCTTCTGTAACGTCAAAATCTGCAATGACACCATCTCGTAGTGGACGAATTGCAGTAATATTACCCGGTGTACGCCCTACCATTTGGCGAGCTTCTTCCCCCACCGCTAATACTTTATTTGTTTTTTTATCAATCGCCACAACAGATGGTTCATTTAAGACGATTCCTTTACCTTTAACGTGTATTAATACGTTCGCAGTTCCTAAGTCAATGCCAATATCTTTCGAAAACATTTTATAATTTCTCCTTCCCGCCATTTCCAACTACATAACGTTCATTTTTATCTGTTTATCTAGAATATTTTATCATATCCTATTGGTAATTACACCTAATTTTAGTGAATGGAACTGTATTCTTTGAATTATATGAACACTTATTGAAAAGAAGAAATCGTTTCAGTATTTTTTTTGATTCATCACCTAACGTGGGCTGATTTAATGTCAGTAAGCTTGTCCTTGCATCAAAAAAAGAACGAATCATTCATGACTCGCTCTTTCTTTCCACTTGTTTTTCGTTGCCTCTCCTCCACGAATATGACGTACGGCCTTATGGTAGGCGAGTATTTCCTTTACTTGCTCAGCTAATGCTTCATGAATTGTTGGCAGTCGCTCCGTTAAATCTTTGTGCACCGTACTTTTTGAATAACCTGTCATTTTCGCGAGGACACGCACAGTTTCACGCGTCTCAATCAATAATTCACCGAGGCGTATGCAGCGCTTCCGAATGTGCTCGTGCAGGTTCTTCGTCCTTTCCACACAATTTCACAAATGGCATCAGATGCACGTTTGCGCATTTCTTCACCTTATGTGAGGACAAAGCTATTCAGAACACGTTTTACATTTTCACGATAAAATACCGATTTTTTATGCATTTTTTAGTATTCGTTTCTCTCGATGTAAAATTATCATTTACTATATTTAAAATATACGAATTTTCCTATCATCAATTATGCCACGGTTTTGATATCTGCTGAAAAGTGGCTTAAAGCAGCAGAAGTCCCCCACCTATAGAGGTGAGAGACTTCTACTGAAATAAGTTAAAAGGCTAGTAATTTTTTCGGATTAATATATTTTCCGTTTTCTAGTACTTCAAAATGCAAGTTAACGCCAGCTGATTGGTTCCACTCATTGTCAGTCGCTTTTCCAAGTACTTGACCTTGTGTTACCTCATCGCCTTCCTTGACAGCAATGTCTTTTACAGAGCTATAATGTGTTTCCTTACCATTTGCATGCTCAATAACAATTTTATTGCCTGTAAATGCATCAAGTTTTACTTGTTTTACTTTACCACTTAGAGCAGCAAGTACTTCAAATTCTTCACCATTCATAGAAAGAGTAATACCAGAAGATGTCGTAAATGTTTGATTAAATACCATTAGTGCTTTTTCACGCGACTCTGCATTAGCCTCTACTTCATAAAACTCTTGTGAAACTTGAACCTTACTAAGATTCGCTTCCTTGAATGGATACTTCATTGTTTCTGTTTTTGCATTTGTTTCAACTACAGGACCTGAATCTACTTCTGCTACATTTGTTGACGGAGCCTCTTCTACTTTCGATACGAGACTATTGTAACCAAGCAACAAACCTGCTAGCATTAGAGCCCCACCAGCGTAAACAACTGGCCAAAACCACGGTTTCTTCTGTAATTGAACTTTTTCATCTTGTTGATTTTGAGAAGTTTTACTATTTTTATCCTCTCTCATTTTCATCACCTCTAGTTGCAGTGTGAACAACTAGAAGTTATTTTAAACATGCATCTATCTTTTTTATTTCAATATCTTGATAATAATAGTGTAAAATTTCGGCAGCAGTTTTCCCATCACTTGCCAAAGCCTCTGCTCCATATTGACTCATTCCTACCCCATGCCCGTATCCTTTCGTGCTCACTTGCACTTTTCCAGCGGTGGAATTATATGAAATTTTAAAATCCGTTGACGGTATTTGCAAAAGTGTTCGAACTTCTCGCCCTGACCACACATTCTTACCTAACTGCATGCGCTCAACACGTCCTGTATCATTAAAAAAGAACTGTACACGGTTGAAATCACTTGCCTGCCATTTAATAGGCCACAGTGCATTCCATTCAGCTAATGTCCATTCTTTCATCGCTGAAAACTTTGGAGATGATAGATCTGACATACTCGCAACGCTTTGTAAATAAGGTACATCATTGCCACTAAAATCGTAGGCACTTTCTGTTTTCCCATTGCTAGTAGAATGAAACATTGCCGTAATTAATTCATTTTTATATAGAAGAACTTGTCCTTTCGTTTCGTTAATAGCCTCGACAATTTTCTTTTCATTCCCCGGGAAATTGCTAGTCCAATTCTCTTTTCTTTGCTCCTTATTGTAAAAAACTTGTCTAGCAACAGTAGGAGCGATAGCTATTTTACCGTAATTTGTCGATTTCAACGCGTATGTCCTTGCTGCAATAGCTTGCGCCTTTAAAGCTTCTTTTTTAAATGAAACAGGCATTTCTGCAGCTACCACACCAGTTACATACGTTTCTAAAGGGATTTTCTCTTGTTGTCCCTCCACTTCTATGAATATTTCACAAGCTTGCTCTGCTGTTGAAGGCGAATCTTCAACCGTACGTCTCTCACTAAATGCCACAGGAAGCATATATAATGCTCCAATCAAACAAATTATGCCTATACTCATTATCCATTTTTTCATAAGGAATAATATGCTGAAACTCTTCAAAATATGTAGCCGTCCGCTTGAGGCAACAGATGGTTTTTGTGCGAAAGTGTAGCGACAGCAACAGATGGTTTTTGTCATGACTAAAAATTGTTCCGATAAAAACAAAAATCATTCCGATAAATCTTAGAATCTTTCCGATAAAATAGAAAATCGTTCCGATAAATCTCGAAATCTTTCCGATAAAACAGAACAAATGTGGCAAAGCACTAATTTAATCTACAGTTTCCTTAACAAAGAAAAAACCCTCCGCATCTAAGCAAAGGGTTTATACATCTATTTAGTTTGTTGGTAATTCAACAGTTGATTTCTCTTCAATGATAACTTCCTCAAGTGGTACACGTTCAATCTGTGCGCCAAGTGCAGCCAGTTTGCCATGGAAATCGACATAACCGCGATCTAAGTGATGAAGCTTTGTCACTCTAGTCACGCCTTCAGATACAAGACCTGCTAAAATTAGTGCAGCCGCAGCTCGTAAATCAGTCGCCATTACTTCAGCACCCTGAAGGTTTACAGGCCCTTCGATAAACACAGAACGTCCTTCTATTTTAGCACCGGCATTCATACGACGGAACTCCTCAACATGCATAAAACGATTTTCAAAAACTGTTTCCGTAATAATACTCGTACCTTCAGCCGTTAACATCAAGGCCATCATTTGAGATTGCATATCTGTCGGGAAGCCTGGATGTGGCATAGTTTTAATATCAACAGCTTTTAATGTTTTAGGAGCACGTACACGGATTCCTTCATCTAGCTCAGTTATTTCTACACCCATTTCACGCATCTTTGCAATTAATGCTGTCATATGCTCAGGGACAGCATTTTCAATCGTTACATCCCCTTTTGTAATTGCTGCTGCAACCATAAATGTGCCAGCTTCAATACGGTCAGGAATAATATGATGTTCTGTTCCATATAATGTATCGACTCCTTCGATACGAATTGTATTCGTACCTGCACCGATAACACGACCACCCATACTATTAATGAAGTTTGCAAGGTCTACAATTTCAGGCTCTTTCGCTGCATTTTCAATTACAGTTGTTCCTTGCGCTAAGGCTGCAGCTGTCATAATATTTTCTGTTGCCCCAACACTAGGGAAGTCCAAATACACATTTGCGCCTTTTAAACGTCCTTCTGCCTTCGCCTCTACATATCCATGACCAAAAGAGATTTTTGCTCCCATAGCTTCAAAGCCCTTTAAATGTAACTCAATAGGACGGGAACCAATTGCACAGCCCCCAGGTAGAGCAACACGAGCATAGCCATTTCGAGCAAGTAAAGAACCCATTACTAAAATCGATGCACGCATTTTACTGACAAATTCAAATTGAGCTTCACTAGAAAGTTCTTTTGTTGTATCTATATATACTGTATTGTCCTCAGGTATATATGTAACTGCCGCATTTAGACTTTTTAGTACTTCATTTATAGTAAAGACATCTGCTAAGTTAGGGACTTCTTTAATTACATTTTCTCCTTTAGAGGCAAGTAAAGCCGCTGCTAGGATTGGTAACACCGCATTTTTTGCGCCCTCTACGCGCACTTTTCCCTGTAGCTTTTGGCCGCCAGTCACTATTATTTTTTCCACCCTATGTCCCTCCGAATTCAATCTATTAATCTATCAAAATTTTATTTTAAAAAGAAGTATAATGTCATAATCAGTAAACAAACAACTTTATAGTACAACTTTTCTTACGCTCGTTCAAGCATCCAAATCACTATTTTACGTCATTTATTGATATTTTGCTATTTATTTATTGTACGCATGATTTTTTTTTTTGTGAATGACCAATAACACGGAAGAAAAGCGTAAATTTCTAATATATACCCAAAGATATGTGAACAAAAAACAAAATCTATGGATTTTTTTAAACTGATTTTTACATATTTCAAAGGACCACATAAATTATGTTATAAAGCCCTGTGAAACATGTAGATTCATTTACTAACATAAAGATAGTAATAAGGGGCTATTAAAATAAATATGGAAGCTTCCCTGACCAGTTTGAAATTTGCAGAAAGAAATTTGAAACGGCTGATCCGATCGCAATACTTAGTAAAATATAAATTAATTGGATTTGAAATACTTTGTTCTTCTTGAAGAGCTTTTCTAGCATAAACGCTTGTAGTGCATAAAAAGTAATAGCGATAAAAAATATATGCGATAAAATCCCTATTAACGCTTCCTGCCCTATTGCCTCATATATTTCCATATTGGTTCCTCCATATTAATTCCTCTAGCGATACTCTCAAACGGTAGCATAATGTTAAAAAACGGACAGATGTTGAATCTGCCCGTTAAAATTTGAATTAGATATTACCCTCATGAACGTTGATACGATTCAACGCACGTTTTAATGCTAGGTCAGCACGTTTGAAATCAATGTTATCTTGTTTACTTTGAAGACGACCTTCAGCACGTTTAACGGCTTCTTTAGCACGTTTAACATCGATGCTTTCAGCAATTTCAGCAGACGGAGCTAAAATTGAGATTTTTTCAGGGCGAACTTCAATGAAACCACCGCTTAAGGCAACAAGTTCAGTTGAACCGTTTTCTTTCTTAAGCTTCACTGCACCAATTGCAAGTGGAGCAACCATAGGAATATGGCCTGCAAGAACACCGATTTCACCTGAAGTTGTCTTAGCGATTACCATTGATACTTCAGAATCGTATACTGGGCCGTCGGGAGTGACAATATTGACTAGAACTGTCTTCATATTTTTTCCTCCTCGTCCCTAGTATTAAACCTCTACGCCCATGCTTTTCGCTTTTTCAACTACTTCATCAATAGAACCAACTAGACGGAAAGCATCTTCTGGTAGGTGATCCCATTTGCCATCAAGGATTTCCTTGAATGAGCGAACAGTTTCTTTAACAGGTACATAAGAACCTTTTTGACCAGTAAATTGTTCCGCAACGTGGAAGTTTTGAGATAAGAAGAATTGAATACGACGAGCACGTTCTACTGTTTGTTTATCTTCATCAGATAATTCATCCATACCTAAGATAGCAATGATATCTTGTAATTCACGGTAACGTTGGATTGTACGTTGTACACCAGTAGCGATTGCGTAGTGCTCAGCGCCTACGATTTCTGGTGATAAAGCACGAGAAGTCGAAGCTAATGGGTCAACCGCAGGGTAGATACCCATTTCTGATAATTTACGTTCAAGGTTAGTAGTTGCATCTAAATGGGCGAAAGTTGTAGCTGGAGCCGGGTCAGTATAGTCATCGGCTGGTACATAGATCGCTTGAATAGAAGTTACAGAACCTTTGTTAGTAGATGTGATACGTTCTTGTAATTTACCCATTTCAGTTGCAAGTGTTGGTTGGTAACCTACCGCAGAAGGCATACGACCTAATAGGGCAGAAACCTCAGAACCTGCTTGTGTGAAACGGAAGATATTGTCGATGAATAAAAGTACGTCAGCACCTTGCTCATCACGGAAGTATTCTGCCATTGTAAGACCAGTTAAAGCTACACGCATACGTGCACCTGGTGGTTCATTCATTTGACCGAATACCATCGCTGTTTGCTTGATAACGCCTGAATCGCTCATCTCGAAGAATAAGTCGTTCCCTTCACGAGTACGCTCACCTACACCAGCGAATACAGAGATACCTGAGTGCTCTTGTGCGATGTTATTGATTAATTCTTGGATTAATACTGTTTTACCTACACCGGCACCACCGAAGAGACCGATTTTACCACCTTTAATATATGGTGCTAATAAGTCTACTACTTTGATACCTGTTTCAAGAATTTCAACTGTAGTTGAAAGTTCATCGAAAGCTGGTGCTTCGCGGTGAATTGAGTCACGACGAACGTCAGCTGGAATCTCTTCACCTAAGTCGATTACTTCTCCAAGTACGTTGAATACACGACCTAAAGTAACTTCACCAACTGGTACTGAGATAGCTTTTCCTGAGTCTGTTACTTCTGCTCCACGTTGTAAGCCATCAGTAGATGACATTGCAATTGTACGAACAGAATCATCACCTAAATGAAGAGCAACTTCTAATGCAAGAATTGTTGGTTCTTCATTAGGACGTTCAATCTTAACTGTTAGTGAGTTATAGATTGCTGGTAATTGGCCATTGTCAAATTTTACGTCAACAACTGGACCCATTACTTGAATAACATGTCCTTTATTCATTACTGTGTATCCTCCTATCGTATTCTTATACGACATTGGGAAGCTGGGCCTATTCTAAGGCTGCAGCTCCACCAACGATTTCTGTAATTTCTTGTGTAATCGCCGCTTGACGCGCACGGTTATATTGCAATGAAAGGTCTGAAATAAGATCAGATGCGTTATCAGTTGCATTTTTCATAGCCGTCATACGAGAAGCATGTTCACTTGCTTTTCCATCTAATAATGCGCCGTAAACTAAGCTTTCCGCGTATTGTGGAAGTAACACTTCAAGAATTGCTTCACCAGATGGCTCAAATTCGTAAGAAGCATTACTGCTAGCAGGTGCAAGATCCGTTAATGGAAGAAGTTTTTTCTCTGTCACTTCGCTAGCAATAGCGCTGACAAAGTGATTGTAGTACATATAAAGTTCATCATACGTACCATCAGTGAACATACCAACAGCTTTACGAGCGATTTCTTTAATATCAGCAAATGATGGTTGGTCCGGAAGACCGACAACATCGCTGATGACATTATGATCACGTTTCACAAAGTAATCACGAACAACACGACCTACCGCTAAAATAACGTATTCGTCTTTTGATTTATGACGTTCGTCAATTGTACGTTGTACTTGACGTAAGATACTTGAGTTGTAAGCACCTGCAAGACCACGGTCAGAACCAATGACTAAGTAAGCTGTTTTCTTAACAGGACGAGCAGTTAACATTGGATGTCCACTGTCTTTTGTCCCTGAAGCGATTGCGCCTACTACGTCCTGGATTTTTTCCATGTAAGGAACGTACGCTTTAGCGTTTTGCTCTGCACGACGTAACTTAGAAGAAGAAACCATCTGCATCGCTTTCGTAATTTGTTTCGTACTCTTTGTAGAATTAATACGACCTTTTATTTCGCGTAAGTTTACCACTGGTATTTCACCACCTTTTGTTTTTTAATCAAGTGACTAGCTCGAACTTATTCTGATTTAGCGAAAGTTTTTTTGAACTCAGTTAAAGCTGCTACATAATCAGCATCAGGAGCAAGTTCTTTTGTAGTACGAACGTGATCTAAAACGTTTGTGTGGTTTGTATCTAACCAGCTTAAGAATTCACCTTCAAAGCGAACGATATCTTGTACTGGAATATCATCTAAGTGACCTTTAGTTAATGCATAAAGGATAGCAACTTGCTTTTCAACTTTAAGTGGTTTGTTTAGGTCTTGTTTAAGAACTTCAACCGTACGTTTACCACGCTCAAGTTTAGCTAGTGTGATTTTATCTAAATCAGAACCGAATTGAGCAAATGATTCAAGTTCACGGAATGCAGCTAAGTCAAGACGTAGTGTACCCGCAACTTTTTTCATCGCTTTAATTTGAGCAGATCCACCTACACGTGATACAGAAAGACCGGCGTTAATCGCTGGACGTACACCAGAGTTGAATAAGTCAGATTGTAAGAAAATTTGTCCATCAGTGATTGAGATTACGTTAGTTGGGATGTATGCAGAGATATCCCCAGCTTGTGTCTCAACGAATGGAAGAGCTGTAATAGAACCATTTTGGTATGTTTCGTTTAACTTCGCAGCGCGTTCAAGTAAGCGGCTGTGTAAGTAGAAAACGTCACCAGGGTAAGCTTCACGACCTGGAGGACGGCGAAGAAGAAGTGAAAGTTCACGGTAAGCTGATGCTTGTTTAGAAAGATCATCATACACGATTAATACGTGCTTACCTTGTAACATGAATTCTTCTGCCATAGAAACACCAGCAAATGGTGCTAAGTATAGTAATGGAGCTGGTTGAGATGCAGCAGCAGTTACAACGATTGTATAATCTAATGCACCGTGCTTACGTAATGTTTCAACTACACCACGTACAGTTGATTCTTTTTGACCGATAGCAACATAGATACAAATCATGTTTTCACCATTTTGGTTTAAGATTGTATCGATTGCTACAGATGTTTTACCTACTTGACGGTCACCGATGATTAACTCACGTTGACCACGACCAATTGGTACTAATGCGTCAATCGCTTTGATACCAGTTTGTAGTGGTTCGTGTACTGATTTACGAGCCATTACACCGAAAGCTGGACTTTCGATTGGACGAGATTTTGTTGTGTTGATTGGACCTTGTCCATCCACTGGTTGACCAAGTGGGTTTACAACACGACCAATTAGTTCTTCACCAACTGGTACTTCCATGATACGACCTGTACGACGAACTTCATCGCCTTCTTTGATGTCAGCGTATGGACCTAAGATTACGATACCAACGTTACCTTCTTCTAGGTTTTGAGCCATACCCATAACACCGTTAGAGAACTCTAGAAGTTCTCCAGCCATGGCGTTGTCGAGGCCATGAGCAAGAGCGATACCGTCACCAATACGGATAACTGTACCAACTTCGCTTACTTTAAGTTCAGATTCATAATTCTCAATCTGTTGTTTAATCAGACTGCTGATTTCTTCAGCCTTGATGCCCATGTATGTCACCTCTCACATTTCTAAATTATTAACCGATTAATTCACGTTTTAGGCGCTCAAGCTTGTTCGCTACTGAGCTATCATAAATATGATTACCGATTTGAACACGAATACCACCAAGAAGTGATGGATCAATTTCGTTTGTAATGTTTAATGATTGTTTCCCTACAAGTTTCGCAAATGTTGCCGAAATATTAGCGCTTTCTTCAGCAGAAAGTGCACGAGTAGAGAATACTGTTGCATCTGCAGTACCTTGTGCATGTGCAGCAAGCTCAGCATATGCGTTAGCAATAAGCTTCAGTTCGTTTACACGTTTTTTCTCAACAAGTAGTTGAACTGTGTGTAAAACCTCTGGAGTTGCACTTACAAAGATTTCTGCTACCATTTGTTTCTTACGTTCGATAGAGAACTTAGGAGCATTTAAAAGTGTTAAAAAATCAGGAGATTCTTTAACTACCTTTGTTAGCTCATTTAAGTCTGCTCCAACTTCAGCAAGAATGTTTTTTTGTTGCGCTAATTGAAAAAGCGCTTGTGCGTAACGTTTTGCTACAGTTGAATTACTCATCGAGCTTCCCCTGCCTTCGCAATCGTCTCTTCAATTAGAGCACGGTTGTCTGCCTCAGAAATCTCTTTGCTAAGGACTTTAGATGCTGCAAGTACAGATAATGAAACGACTTCATCACGTACAGCTGCAATAGCTTTTTCTTTTTCAGACTCAATTTCACGTAAAGCCGATTCTTTTAAGCGGTTTGCTTCATTGCGAGCTGCAGTAAGAATTTCTTCTTTTTGCATTTCGCCTTGCTTCTTAGCGCCTTCAACAATCGATTGTGCTTCCGTACGAGCTTCTTTAAGAAGGCTCTTTTGTTCTTCTAAATATTGATGCGAATCTTTGCGAGCTTTTTCAGCTGCTTCGATTTCACTAGCTACTAATTCTTCACGTTGTTGCATGATGCCCATAAGTGGACCCCAAGCGAACTTTTTAAGTAATAGCATTAGCACTAAGAAGATAACTAATGTTGCGGCGATATCACCACCATTGAAACCAGCACCAGCGTTGCCTAGTACAAGATTATCTAAAAACACGATTGTTTCACTCCCTTCAAGAGCTTTAACTTCAACATAATAATTTAATTACTTGAAAAACTACCTATTTTAAAAAGCTATATTTACACATAGCTTTTATCAGTTCCAAAATGAATGGCGAAGTTTCATCTGGAGATTCCTGCTTCGCCACTAGAATTCAGTGTACAACTGAATTATTTGTTCATTACGATGAATGCGATTACTACTGCGATGATTGGTAGGGCTTCAACTAATGCTACCCCGATGAACATTGTAGTTTGAAGAACGCCACGAGCTTCTGGTTGGCGAGCGATACCTTCTACTGTTTTTGAAACGATAAGACCGTTACCGATACCTGCACCAAGTGCACCTAGACCGATTGCGATTGCTGCTGCTAATAAACCCATTTGAAAATTTCCTCCTTGGAATTGTTTGTTTTTTTTTGGTTCAAGCATAAGATATATGCTTTATATTAATGGTCATCGCTCACTTTATGAGCCATGTATACCATTGTTAACATTGTGAAGATAAAGGCTTGGATAAAGCCGATGAAAATAGAGAAACCTTGCCATGCCATCATTGGAACAATTGCTCCGATGAATCCAACAGCACCTGATGATGCTAAACCTGCGATTAAGCCTAGTAAAATCTCACCTGCATAAATGTTACCGTAAAGACGAAGACCTAATGTTAAAGTGTTCGCAAATTCTTCAACGATTTTTAGCGGGAACATGAATGACATTGGCTTGAAGAATGTACCAACATAATGACCTGTACCCTTCATTTTAATACCATAGAAATGTGTTAAGGCTAAAATCATTGCTGCAAGCGTCATTGTAACAGTTGGGTCAGCTGTAGGAGATTTCCACCAAAGTTCGCCGTTATAGACGATAGAGAATGGAAGACCTAATAAGTTAGATACAGCGATAAACATAATAAGTGTGATACCTAATATGTGGAATCGTCCACCAGTTTTCCAGTCCATGTTGCTTTTTATGATGTTCTTTACGAAATCCATAATCCATTCCATAAAGTTTTGCATGCCAGTAGGTTTTAACTTTAGGCTTCTAGTTGAGATAAATGCGATTAAGAAAACGATTACGGCCGCAACTAGTAACATCATAACAGTTGAAAGGTTGAACGTTAGCGTAAACAAACCAAAATCAACTACTTGTAATGGAGCTTCATGATTCATTGTTATTTTTCACCTCTCTTTCTAATTTAAAGCACATTAGCGGTTCCTTACATGTGACACAATTCTCTCGACAAAGAGAAAAACGTACGGAATCATTAGCCCTATGACCGTGCTAATTAAGTGAAAATAGTTTGGCAACGAAATGGCTAAAGCGACTGCCGCTACACCTGATGCAAAGCGAAGCGCTGTACCAAGTGAGCCTACTTTCTTCCCTTCACTAATGGATCGATCAAACTTGTCCATACGGCGAACTAAAATCCAAAAATTATACGTACCAAAGAATGCACCGATTGCGATGCCCGCAAAAACCGTCTGATAGGGTGTAAATCCCCAGCCTAATGCACAGAGTGCGAGCAAAAAAAATAACGCTCTCTTCTGCACAGCAATAATGTGATGCAAATCTAGCATTGGTTTATAATCTCCTGAATCAATTTTTCGAGTAAAGAAACGTTTGCTGACCACTATGTGAAATCAGAAAAGAGCAGTGAAAAACACTACTCACAGCGGAATAGTAACGGGAGAGCGTCATTTTGAAATTACAGGTGTAAATCCCAAAAAATACCTTACACCCCGAAACGCACAAAACGTTGCAAATCGACAGTTTCTAGTTTGAACTGTCAATTTAGTAGAAACTTGATATAACAAGTGTTTCAACCTCTATTTACGATTAGAAACCCTTATCATTATTACCCTTTGTAAGCATACAATAGGAGATATTTGAAGTCAATTAGTAAAGGAGAAAAACTTCACAGCCTCTATACTCTTGTCAAATTGTTGACAAATTTGTGTATGGAAATTCATAGTCTCAAAATAAAAGCTCACGTTTGTGCAAAAAAAAGCTAATTTACGACACATTTTTGCTCGTAAATTAGCTTACCCATCACATTTAGTAAATTAGACTCATTTTTTGATTCAAGAAAGGGATATCACTTGCTTTTTTGTAAAAATCCTAGAAGAGCCTTCACAATACGCTCAGAAGCGTGTCCATCACCATAAGGATTTGATGCTTTTGCCATTGCTTCATAGGCATTTGTATCTTCTAGTAATTGCTTAGCTAGAGAGTAGATTGTTTCTTCTTCCGTTCCAGCTAGTTTAAGAGTACCTGCTGCAATACCTTCTGGGCGCTCTGTTGTATCTCTAAGTACTAAAACCGGTTTACCTAATGAAGGGGCTTCTTCTTGGACGCCACCCGAATCAGTTAAAATCATATAAGAATTAGCCGCAAAGTTATGGAAATCGAAGACCTCAAGAGGTTCAATTAAATGTACACGTTTATGATCTCCTAAAATTTCATTCGCTATTTCTCGTACAGCTGGGTTCATATGGACTGGGTAAACAACTTGTACATCCTCATGCTCTGCTAAAATTCGAGTAATCGCTTTAAACATATGACGCATAGGTTCACCTAGATTTTCACGACGATGTGCTGTTAATAAAATCATACGATCTGAACCTATTTTTTCTAAAACAGGATGTGTGTACTGTTCACTTACTGTTGTCGCTAATGCGTCGATAGCTGTGTTACCAGTAACAAAAATAGTTTCAGGGTTTTTATTTTCATCTAAAAGGTTTTTCTTCGATACTTCTGTCGGCGCGAAATGTAGGTCAGCCATGACACCTGTTAATTGGCGATTCATTTCCTCTGGGTATGGTGAATACTTATTCCAAGTTCGAAGACCTGCTTCCACATGTCCGATAGCAATTTGGTTATAAAATGCAGCTAAGCTTGCAATGAAAGTTGTAGCTGTATCACCATGTACTAAAACAATATCCGGTTTTGCTTCTTTCATGACGTTGTCTAAGCCTTGTAATGCATTAGTCGTCACGTCAATTAATGTTTGACGATCCTTCATAATATTTAAATCGTAGTCTGGTGTAATTTTAAATGTGTCTAAAACTTGATCGAGCATTTGGCGATGTTGGGCTGTTACCGTCACAATCGATTCTATTTGCTCAGGATGCTTTTGTAATTCCAATACAAGTGGAGCCATTTTAATAGCCTCTGGTCTCGTACCGAAAATCGTCATTACTTTCCATTTTTTCATCAAAACGAATTGCACCGTCCTTTGTTATATTTGTATGTAAAGTGCTTTACTCCCATTGATCTGCATCAGATGAAGCAAGTGTCGGACTTCAAGAAGTAATTCGCCTTACATACTATGAAACGTCCTTCTATATTGAAGGACGCTCTCAATAGTTATAAGTTTCCCAAAAATTACATACTAAATGAAATCAATTGAAACTGTTTAGTATTACTTCGTACCGAATAAGCGGTCGCCTGCATCACCTAAACCAGGGACAATGTAGCCATGGTCATTTAATTTTTCATCAAGTGCAGCAATATAAATATCTACATCTGGATGTTGTTCTTGAATTTCTTTTACACCCTCTGGCGCTGCGATTAAGCACATGAATTTAATGCTTTTCGCACCACGTTTTTTCAGTGAGTTGATCGCTTCCACTGCTGATCCACCAGTCGCAAGCATTGGGTCTACAATGATGAAATCACGTTCTTCAACATCTGCAGGAAGTTTTGCATAGTATTCTACAGGTTTTAAAGTTTCTGGGTCACGATAAAGACCGATATGACCAACTTTTGCAGCTGGAATTAGCTTTAATACACCATCTACCATGCCAATACCTGCACGTAAAATCGGGACAATCGCAATTTTCTTACCAGAAAGTACTTTTGTCTTAGCGACTGTAACAGGTGTCTCAATTTCAATTTCCTCTACTGGCATATCACGTGTAATTTCGAATGCCATTAATGTTGCAACTTCGTCTACTAGCTCACGAAACTCTTTTGTTCCTGTATTCTTATCGCGAATATAAGTTAACTTATGTTGGATTAGTGGATGATCAAATACGTATACTTTGCTCAAAGGGATTCTCTCCTAACCGTTCGGATTTCATTTTTATCTCACCTAGTATAACAGAAAAAAGGAGTCGTCTCAAAAATAAAATTGGGACAATTCCTTTTCAAGAATGTTTACTACATATAATAGCGATTATTCATCAAGTATTGCATCTAACTGTTCTATTGTCATCGGCTTATAATAGAAGTAACCTTGTCCAACTGTACAGCCGAGTGCGCGTAAAATCTCAACCTGCTCTTTCCTTTCAATACCTTCTGCGACTGAGGTCATTCCTAAGTTTAATGCTAATTGAATAATGGATCGGACAATAGCGAGTGTCGCAGCATCATTAATAGCATTAATAAAGCTTCGATCTATTTTCAATTCAGTAAACGGCAGTCTTTGTAAATAACTTAGTGATGAGAAGCCTGTTCCAAAATCATCCACCGAAGTTTCAAAGCCGTACCCCTTTAATTCCTGAATAATAGAAAAAGCGGTCTGAAAATCAACCAGTCCAATAGTTTCCGTTACTTCTAAAATGATATATCTCGGATCTATATCGTATTTCTGAACAAGCTCCAATGTATCCTGTACAAAATTAACATAGTAAAAATGATCGGGCGAAATATTTACTGCTACCTTCACTAATTTTTTCCCTAATCTTTTACGCGCTGCTAACCACGAAAGAACTATCTCTAATATTTGAATATCGATTTCTCGTACCTTTCCCGCACTTTCTGCCACTGGAATAAAGATTGCCGGAGACACGAAACCGAGTTTTGGAGAATTCCAACGAGCGAGCGCTTCAATACTTTGAATTTCACCTGTCTGTAAATCCACCTTTGGCTGTAAATTCACCGAGATTTCTTTGTTTTTTAATGCTTGTGCCAAATGGTTTAACACTGTCATTTGCTGCTCAAGCACATCATTTCTTTCTTGTGTAAATATTTCCGTATGCGTGCCTGGTTTATTGGCCGCAAAGGATACAGCATTATCTGCAAAGCGAATCGCATCAGCAATTTTTATTTCATTGTTATATAAAGCAATTCCAGTTTTCAGTGTAATATAAATTTGCTTTCCACCCACAATAAAGGGCTGACGAATAATCTCTTTTATACGCCTTTTATAATAGAAGAAATCTTCATCGGATGTCGCATTTGCCATGATTAAACTAGAGCTTGTAAATCTAGCAATATATTCGTTATGATCATTCTTCTTTTCATTTAGACGTTTAGCAATTTGTCTTAAAAGCTCATCTCCCGCTTCACGACCATATAACTCGACAATCTGCTGGAATTCGCTTGGCTTTAAGATTTTGATATTGCCATTTTGACCGTATTCTTTTTCTACCTCGTTTAAAAAACCATGTCGATTAGGCAGCCCCGTTGTAATATCGATATAGGCTAAATCCCATATCTTTTTTTGTATTTTTGCATACGAATATGCCAATGCAACAAGAGCACCGATTTTTCGAAACAAACTTTCAAAAAACTTCTGATCACTACTATATTGCTCTAAAAATATCGCAAATAATCCAATTGCTCGCTGTTGTTGATTGTATATTGGCATAAACCATCCAAATAGCTTTTTACTAGAATTAGCAAACGTTTTATATTCTATTGGAATATAAATTTCATCCAAGCTCCTAACTAGAATGGATGTCTTTCCTTGCATAACTCTCTTAAAAAATTCATTGTTTTCACAACGCTCCGGTAAACCTTTTGTTTTTTCGTTCCCATTAAAAATCCGTAATTGATCTGCCTCCGTTTTGACAAGTACCATACTTGATATATTCGGCATAAAAAATTCATCAAGACTACTGCAAATAATGCTCATCTTTTTATCAAAGGAATTGTCCTTTTCAATCGCTTCGTACATAGCTTTTTCAAGGTGCATTAAAAATTCCTCGGTGTGGTAGTACGTAACATCCTTCACAAGTACTAGTACAAATATTGTTTCATTTTTATTATTTTGAAATGGGAGTGCTTGTATCTCTGCCCAAAAAGGAGGTTTATCGAAACAATTATGGTGCCATTTTGCTTGTACTATGACTCCGCTATGTATTTTTTGTTTAATCTTTTCAATAGTTGTCTGTTCTTCGTTTCCCATCAATGAAAAATAATCGTTATTTATTATTTTTGAACGTGTAGTATTTGTAAGCGTACAAAAAGAATCATTACATTCTACTACGCAATGATTATTTGTTGCATCAAAAATAACGTAGCTTTCTTTAGAGTTATCACCTAACCTACGAATTGTATTTAATAGCATTTCATTTTCTATGAACATTGTTTTAGTAACCATCCAACCCCTCCTCCCTTTATCGCTATCAAAACACTTGTAACTGCCATTTCACTTACGTTACATAAAACATTTAAGCTCTCTTACATTGTATATAAAATTTCAATAAATTGTCACTTTTATAAAAATAACAGGACATTATCTGTCTCTCTCTTATAATATATTCTTTTCTACTAATTTTATGTAAATAAATTCAAAAATAAGAGTATTTTATTTCTATATAAACAAAAAAATATCTTATCTTCAAAACTTGTAATTGATATTCGTTCCAACTGAGCGCTTTCCTGTTCAAATCCCCAAGTCGCCCATAGTTGATAAAAACTGAAATTGTTCCGATAAATCTTCAAAGTATTCATATAAAAATGCATTTACCACAATAACGCAGGTTGATTTTCATTCCTCTTTGGATAACAAGTATTTATGTGTGAAAGCGTAGCGAGAAAAATAAGTGGTTGATCCCAAAGGCTTCATTTCAGGATGTGATGCTTTTATTCTCGTTTCTCTACTACCAACGCTTCATGATCTCATCAGTGACGCTGATGCCCAGCCTTCACTGCGATCGCTTTTAACTAGTAAAAAAAGCTGTGGTTAAAGTGCAATCTATCACTTTAACCACAGCTTTACCTATTAAATTATGCGTATAATGGATGTTTGTCAGTTAAAGCTTTGACACGAGCTTTTGCTTCCGATTTAACTGCTTCATCTTCTGGGTTTTTAAGAACCGCAGCAATAATTGAACCAACTTCTTTCATGTCCTCTTCTTTGAAGCCACGAGATGTCACAGCTGGTGTACCAATGCGGATACCAGAAGTTACGAATGGAGATTCTGTATCATAAGGGATTGTATTTTTATTTGTTGTAATGCCTACTTTATCAAGTGCGTGCTCTGCTACTTTTCCTGTTAAGCCAAGAGATTTCACATTAAGAAGTAACAAGTGGTTATCCGTACCACCAGATACAATTTCAACACCTTCTGCAATTAATACTTCTGCTAAAGCTTTAGCATTAGCTTTAATTTGTTTTGCATACTCTTTGAATTCTGGCTGTAATGCTTCACCGAATGCTACAGCTTTTGCAGCGATTACGTGCATTAAAGGTCCACCTTGGATACCCGGGAATACAGATTTGTTAAGCTTTTGCTCCCATTCTTTCGAAGCTAGGATTAAACCACCACGTGGGCCACGTAATGTTTTATGTGTTGTAGATGTTACAAAATCAGCGTATGGCACTGGTGATTGGTGCTCACCAGTAGCTACAAGACCAGCGATATGTGCCATATCCACCATGAAATATGCTCCTACTTCATCAGCGATTTCACGGAATTTAGCAAAATCGATTTCACGTGGGTATGCAGATGCTCCTGCAACAATTAGTTTTGGCTTATGCTCTAACGCTTTTTGGCGCACATCTTCATAATCGATTACTTGAGTATCTTTTGTTACGCCATATTCAACGAAGTTATATAGAATACCTGAGAAGTTTACAGGAGATCCATGTGTTAAGTGACCGCCATGAGATAAATTCATCCCAAGTACTGTATCACCTGGTTCTAAAATTGTGTGGTATACAGCCATGTTTGCTTGTGCACCTGAGTGTGGTTGTACGTTTGCATATTCTGCCCCAAAGATTTCTTTCACACGATCACGTGCGATATCTTCCACAACATCTACGTGTTCACAACCGCCATAGTAGCGTTTACCTGGATAACCTTCAGCATATTTATTTGTTAGAACAGAACCTTGCGCTTCCATTACCGCTTCAGATACAAAGTTTTCTGATGCGATTAACTCAATATTTGCTTGTTGGCGTTTTTTTTCCGCAAGAATTCCGTCTAATACTGCTTTGTCTTGTACTGCTAATTTTTCGTATGCCATGTTTGAAAAAGCCTCCTAAGTATAATCGTTATTTGTATACCACTGATTTCAGAGGTAATTTTATTTATATACTGCACGCTCTCCGCCAATCAGCTTCGGACGTGTTGTTGCAATTGTTACAACTGCTTCTCCTACCATTCGCACAGAAGTACGAACTGGTACAGCTACTGCCTTTAAATGCATACCTATGAGTGTTTGACCAATGTCAATACCTGCATTTGCTTGCACAGCTTCCACAACAACTGGATTTGTAAATTGCGTAAACGCATAAGCGGACATCGAGCCACCTGCTGTACGAACTGGTACAACTGTTACGGGTTCATAACCAAATTGTTCTGCCGTTGTTGCTTCCATTGTAATAGCACGATTAATATGCTCGCATCCTTGGAACGCTAGATGTAGTTGATGTTTCTTTGCAAATGCCTGCAATGGCTCAAAAATCGCCTCTCCAATTTCAAGCGCGCCTGCTGTGCCAATTTTCTGACCAATCACTTCAGATGTCGAGCAGCCTACAACAAAAATCGTATTTGGTCGTAGGATTACCTGCTCTTCAAATTCACTGAGTAACTGAGTCAAATGTGTTCGTATTTGTTGTACAACCACTATGCTCAGCCCCTTTATTTCTAAATTATTTATGTCACACTAAACCATATGTCAGCAAACTTAATTGCTGTTCTTATTGCTCAAGCTCAGCGATTTTTTCAACGCGGCGCGTATGACGACCACCTTCAAAATCTGTTTCAAGCCATACTTTAGCAATTTCACGTGCAAGGCCTGGCCCAATAACACGCTCACCCATCGCTAAAACATTTGAATCGTTGTGGCAACGCGTTGCTTTCGCGCTGAATAAATCATGCACTAACGCACAACGAATCCCCTTAACTTTATTTGCAGCAATGGACATCCCAATGCCTGTACCACAAATTAAAATACCTTTATCAAATTCCCCGCTAGCAACACCTTCAGTAACTGGTTTTGCATAATCAGGATAGTCTACTGAATCCGCAGATTGTGGACCAAAATCTTCGTAGCTAATATGTAGCTCATCTAACAGTTGCATAATCTCACGACGTAAGTTATTGCCTCCGTGATCAGAAGAAATTGCTATTCTCACTGGGTTCCCTCTTTTCGAAATTATAGTCAACACTAGTGTACCACTTCTATCTCAAGAATAACATGATTTTTCTTGCATTTTTATGCTGATTTCTCCTAAAAGACGAACGATTCTTGTAAATTCATATAAAATCATTCACTTTTAAATTCTTTTTTCTGTGGATATTGTGAATATCATGTTGATAAATTCGGATAATGGTTATTTGTTGTAATATTCTATCTTCTGAAGTTTTTTTACCTTTTCAATTACAGTGGACATACTATATCAATATTTTTTATGTATTACCAATAGTTGGAACTATAGAGGGATTCTATGCAAAATGCGAATGTGGCGTAATGGAAGGAAGCCTTTTTAGTTTGAATGTTCTTTCCGTCGATATAGCTCTTCCTTCCGTCGTTGCTGCGGGCTATCCGTCACTCCAGCTCCTCTATCCGTCGCTTTGCCTGTTCTTTCCGTCGTTGCCGCTCTTCCTTCCGTCGCTTCGAATTCTATCCGTCACTCTGATCGTTCTTTCCGTCGCTTTGCCTATTCTTTCCGTCGTTGCCGCTTTTCTTTCAGTCGCTCTGCGGACTATCCGTCACTTTGACTCTTCTTTCCGTCACTCTGATCGCTCTTTCCATCGCTTTGCCCGTACCATCCATCGCTATCATCTCTGCAGACACGATAAACAAACATTCATACAACATATAAAAAAACTGTAGGAAACTCGAACCTCACCCGAGTTTATCTACAGTTTAAAATCATATTTATGCTTGTCTATCGAATTGTTGAATCATTTTATGCAGTTCTTCTGATTGTATCTTTAAGCCTTCTGCTAGTTTCTCTACTTGCTCAATGGCGTATGCTTGTTCTTCTGTTGCGCTGCGAACTTCCTGTGCACCTGCTGACGTTTCTTGAGCAATGGCTGCAACTTCTTGAGATTGACGAGCAGTTGTTTCAATATTATGCATTTGCTGTTCAATTAGTGAAGAAATTTCCACAATCGATGTTGCCATTTCGTGTACACTTGAAGACATTCCTTCTACCGCTGTCGTAGTTTCTGATACACGTGCAGCTTCTTTTGTCGCAAATGTCACCTGATGATTCATTTGTTTTACAACAATCTCAACGTTTTGTTGCATGGATTGAACAAGGGAAGTAATGCCTTGTACCGCTTTCGCACTTTCATCAGCTAAACTACGAACCTCTTCAGCTACGACAGCAAAACCTTTTCCATGTTCTCCAGCACGCGCTGCCTCAATCGAAGCATTTAAAGCTAGTAAATTTGTTTGTGCTGCAATATCACCAACTAAGCTAATGATACGCTCTACCTGTCCAGCGTTTTCCTCTAATAGACGAATGCTTTCTAATGCCTCATTATTGCCTGCCGCAATTTGTTGAATACTATTCACTAACGTTTCGATCGCATTTGTTGTTGTCGTTAAATTATGTAGAATCTCTTTGGATTGTGATGCAGATGCCTCTGCTCTACTATTGACTTCTGTTGCAAGAGCTCGTACATCTTCAATAGCTTCAGCTGTATCTTGTACTGCTGTAGCAGACGCCTCTGCTCCTGTAGAAATATGTTTTACGGTAGAGGCAATATTCTCTGCTTTTTTTGTTGCAACTGCAGCTTCATCAGATAGTTGAATGATCGATTGATTTGTTTGTTGAAAGTTAAGATCTATACTTTCAACCATTTGTCTTAAATTTAATACCATTTGTTGAAATGCCTCTGCTACAGAACGAATCTCATCACTTGTTTTCGGCATTTCTACATCCTGTCCAATTTTCCCTTGTGCTACACGGGAAGCTGAATTTTCGAGCTGCTGTAAAGGTTTAATTAAGATTACACTGAAAACTGCAGCCAAAATACCTGACCACACAATCCCTGACACATAAGTGAAAATTTCAAACAGTTTACGATTAGTCTCTGGGAAGAAGGTAGGTTGTAAATATTCGATGAAAATAAAACTGATACTGTACGTGATTAGTGCAAGTATACTGACAAATAATACTAGTTTAAGTCGTAAGCCAAACTGTTTTTTCATAGCGACCCTCAATTCTCTTCAAGTTTTTTTACTAGTCGTTCTATCAATTCCGTTAATTCTGCAAATGTTACTTCATAGATTTCTTTACTACCTCCGTAAGGATCTACAACATTTCCTACGCTACCTTCACTTGTATATTCTTTTAAAGTAAAAACTTTTTGTTCTGCATTTGGATAATGAGCGATAATTGTATCTTTATGAGCTGCTGTCATTGTTAAAATTAAATCAGCCCACTCCAATTCAATTATTGATAATTGTGTTGCTAAATGCTGATGCGTCATATTTGCTTCATATAATACTTGTTGTGCATGTGCAGACATTTCCGCATTCGGCATGGCATAAATGCCTGCTGAACGGACCTCTACATTGTCAATTTGTTTATGTTTTAAAATAACCTCTGCCATTGGACTGCGACAAGTATTTCCGGTGCAAACAAATAGTATTTTCATACTTATCACCCTCCTCTGTTTTCTTTATTGCCGGATAGCTAGTACACTCATAATGATAAAAAAAATCCCTGTAATTATTTGAAATTTATTGCCAAGTAAGACCTGACTTCTTCGTGCAATGACTAATGACCCATAAGAGCAAATAAGCGCACTTACACCTGCACTTATAATAAATACTGTTTTCTCTAAGTGTAGCATACCAAAAGAAACACTTACTGAAAAGGTATCTAGGCTTGCAGTCACAGCTAAAAGTATTGGTGAAATTGTAACCTTTTCATCTTTTCGCGAAAATAATAGTAAATGTAAGCCCATGCAAAATAATAAAATACTTGAAATCCATTGTCCCCACTCTAAGAAGAAATGCACTAAAAAGTGTCCTAATTCGAAACCTAATAACGGGAAAAGCATATGCAAAGCAGCTGTCCAAAGTGACAAAAAAAATCGATATCTAACATTTGGTATCAATACATATAAACCAATCACATCTATAGACGTTATTATACCTGCAAGAATTCCCTGCAAGAAAGCACTCCTTCACTCTCTAATATTTTATCATTTTATGCTCGAAATTACAGTATTATCATAATACAATTTCCTTACAAAGAGGTGTTAAAAGTCACTCTAACAATGAACAATCACCTTCTGTTATGGTAAAAACTCGCTACGCTTTCCGCAACAATAGCTCAAGTACAAAAATCTAAGTGGATTTTTTATCCCTGAATACAAAAATAGCATGCCAGAAGTTACTTCTAACATACTATTTTTATAGGTATTTTATTAACGAGTATACCATTTTCCTCCGGCCGCTTTCTCAAGTCGATTCATAATGGCAGCTCCTACCCCTTCAGTCGATGTAGTAGTCGCTAGGATAATAGTAGCTGATGTTTTATCGCAAGCTCTTAGGGCATGGTACAAAGTCGCACCCATTTCTTCTTTACTACCAGCTTCACCTACTGAGAAATAAAAGTCAGCCTTACTGTCCACAAAGCTAGCTGGTGCAAGTAACGCTACTTTATGCCCTTGCTTTTGTAATTGATGTACAGCCTCATGAACTTTCTCCACATCACAATCAATTAATAACACAGGGGCGTTAGGAGCATAGTGTGTATATTTCATACCAGGCGCTTTTGGAGTAGTCTCTAATTTCTGCTCTGTTTTTGAAGGTTGCAGTACTGGACCAATCTTAGCCTCTAACATTTCCTTTGTAATGCCACCTGGACGCAAAATTACTGGAGGTTCGTGTGTTACATCTAACACAGTGGATTCTAGTCCAATCCCAGTAGAACCTCCATCTAAAATATAAGGTATGTACCCTCCCAAATCATCATGAACATGTATGGCTTCTGTTGGACTTGGCTTCCCACTACGATTAGCACTCGGCGCAGCAAGTGGCTTTTTTAATTGTTGTAGTAAGGCGAGCGCAACTGGATGATCTGGCATACGAATGCCGACAGTCGTTAGACCAGCTGTCACACTATTTGCCAGCACATTCGGTTTTACAGGCATGACAAGTGTCAGTGGACCTGGCCAAAATAAATCCATGCATTTTTTGGCTACTTCTGAAATATGTTCTATATAGAGTTCAGCTTCCTCTTTCGTGCCAATGTGAACAATTAGCGGATTGTCTGAAGGACGACCTTTTGCTTCAAATATCTTTTTAACAGCGGTATCATTTGTTGCAACAGCTCCTAGGCCATAAACCGTTTCTGTTGGAAATGCCACGACTTCACCTGCATTTAAGATATCCACAGCCTGTGTATAATTTATCTGACTATTCACATTACTGTCCACAATCTTGCAAACGGTTTCCATAATTAAAACCTTCCTTCAATTTTTCGTTTTCACTGAATTATCCACATAATGTTTATAACTTATTAAAAATTGTGCATAAGTTATCTGAATTTGTGAACAATTCATTCAAAAAAACCTTTAATCCATTCCCATATAAAAAATGTAACGTGTTCCTTCTCTTCTTTCGGTTCTACATTTTGTTCTTCTTTATCGGGCTCACAAATTGATGGGAATACGCTACACCACCAGTTATCACCACGTGCATCACCGATTTTCACGACAATCGAATGATATAAATTTTGTGGATAAAGTACAGCATTCTGTCTCTTTGGTGGAAATAAGTTATCCCCAAGTACAACTTGTGTATGAAGTTGTGGATAATTTTCTTTTATTTCTGCTTCAATTTCTTGTTTTAATGAAAGTATTTTCTCGTTATCCACAGTTTTAGCTCCAGCACTAGCGACTACTTGCTTGAAATACGGCTTTAAATTTTGGACAAGCTGCTCCTTTTCAAGTTGATCCTTTGTCGTGTTGCTATTGGCAATAACGCGTATACGAAAATCATTTTCTTGTTCATGATTGCTAGCTTCTTTCGCAAAACCTACTAATAATGGAATATATAAAATACATAATTGTAAAGCAACCGCAATTAATACTAATCTTGCAAAAGCTAGTAAAATATTTCGTTTAGGTAATCTAATAATCTTGTATTCGTTTAACATAAAAATCCCTCCTTGCTCAACATTGTTGGCAAGAAGTAGATAGTTTATACATGAATTTCACAAAAAATCATTCGAGGCTTACCATTTATATCTTTTTCTATTGAAATTGTAGCCTGTGGAAAACTATTTTTAAAGAATTGAGCCACCTTCTCCCCTTGTGTATAACCGATTTCAAGACCAATGAGGGCTGGTTTATTCATAAGGGGTGGAAGTTGCTCAGCTAATTTTCTATATAAAATAAGCCCGTCTTCTTCTGCAAAAAGAGCACTATGTGGTTCATGTTCCAGCACAGTACTTGACATCTCTTTCGCTTCATCAAAAGCAATATACGGTGGATTCGATAAAACAATATCAAATTTCTCACCTGCCAGAGGCTTCGCTAAATCCCCGAGTCGAAAATCAATATCCGCCGCCAATCTTTGTGCATTTTTATGTGCTGTAGTTAAAGCAGCTTCGGATAAATCAGTGGCTACGACCGTTAGCTCTGGACATTCTAGCTTCATAGAAATAGCAATTGCACCACTACCAGTTCCGATATCTGCAAGCTTCAATTCTTGATGATTAAATATTTGGTTCATGCGATTGATTGTTCCAAGCACTAATTCCTCGGTCTCAGGTCTAGGAATTAGTACTGACTCATCGACAATAAATGAACGACCATAAAATTCTTCACTACCGACGCAATACTGTACAGGTCGTCCACTTGCATGCTCTTCGATGAGTTCTTTGAATTTTTCTTTTTGTTCAGCTGTTAATACGTCTTGAAGGCGTAACATAACTTCTGAATAGCTAGTACCAAGTATATGTTGCATGACAATACGTGCCGCCGTTTCCTCACGACCATTATCCACTAAAAAAGAAGAAGCCCATTGAAGGGCCTCCATTACATTATTATAGGTCATCATTTAATCGCTCTAACTTTGATGCTTGCTCCTCTAAAATGAGCGTATCAATGATTTCGTCTAGTCTACCTTCGACGATTTGATCTAGTTTTTGAATCGTTAAACCAATTCGGTGGTCTGTTACACGGTTTTGTGGATAATTGTATGTGCGAATACGCTCAGAGCGATCGCCTGAACCTACAGCTGATTTACGTGTGGCATCGATTTCCTTTTGTGCTTCTTGCAGATACATATCAGCAACACGAGCACGTAGAATTTTCATTGCCTTTTCACGGTTCTTAATTTGTGATCGTTCATCCTGCATCGATACAACAACACCTGTCGGTAAGTGAGTCATACGCACAGCTGACATCGTTGTATTTACCGATTGACCACCGGCACCAGAAGATGCAAATGTATCAACTCGGATATCTTTTTCATGGATTTCAACATCTACTTCTTCAACTTCAGGTAAGCAAGCTACTGTCGCTGTTGATGTATGAATACGCCCTTGAGATTCTGTTGCAGGTACACGTTGTACACGGTGCGCACCATTTTCAAATTTGAATTTTGAATATGCACCTTGACCGTTAATCATAAAAATAACTTCTTTATAGCCGCCCATTGCGTTTGGCGTCGCTTCCATTACGTCAATTTTCCAGCCTTGTGTCTCAGCATAGCGAGAGTACATACGGAACAAATCTCCTGCGAAAATATTCGCCTCGTCTCCACCAGCTGCTCCACGAATCTCCATAATAACGTTTTTATTATCATTAGGATCTTTCGGAATTAATAGAATGCGTAAACGTTCTTCCAACTCTTCTTGCTGATCTTTTAGTAAGTTGAATTCTTCTTTCACCATCTCGTGCATATCAGGATCTTTTTCACTATCTAGCATTTCACGTGTATCCGCTAATTGCTCTTTTACACTTTTATATTCACGATAAGCCTCTACAGTCTCTTGGATATCTGATTGCTCTTTAGAATATTCACGTAATTTTTTACTATCATTCACAATATCGGGATCACTTAAAAGCTCTGTTAATCTTTCGTAACGATCCTCCACTGCTTGTAATCGATCGAACATGGATTTCACCTCTATTTAGTTTTTTATAGATCATCACCAAAACGTGTGGTTGATTTCCGTTCCGGCTGGGCGCTTTCCTGGGGGCGTCCGATGAGCCGCTTGGGCCTACACGATGTAGGTCACGAAGGCGTTATCACAGGACGTGATGCCCTTAGCCTTCGTTCCTCTACTTGCTCGCTGCAGGGTCTCGGGCCAACACGATGTTGGTCACGAAGGCGTTATCACAGGATGTGATGGTTTTAGCCTTCGTTCCTCTATCGCTAATCCCCGAGGAGTCGCCCAGCCTCCACTCCAATCAACTTATTTACATAGTGGACGTTTTAACAAAAGTCATCCATAACTTTTGGTGATAAACCTTTTTTATGAAGTTTGCTCTTACTGAAAAAGAGAAACTCTAAATTAGAATTACGCTAAGCGCGTAAAGATTTTTTATGAACATTTTTTATTTCCACTACTTAGTATAAGGAAATTTTCGCATGTATGCTACTTTTTCTTAGCTCTATCAACTGAATCGATTAGCATTATAGCGGCGGATGTGCGTGACACTTTCGACAAACCGGATAGTAGGAATCATTCCCGCCAATTTGAATTTGATCACCTGTATAAACAGGCTTTCCACTTTCATCAACACGTAAATTCATTGTCGCTTTTTTTTGACAGAACCAGCAAATCGTTTTCATTTCCTCAATTTTATCTGCATATGTAAGCATGTACTGACTGCCTTCAAATAGCTCATTTTGGAAATCGTTTTTCAGACCGAAGCCCATGACCGGAATATCTAACTCATCTACGATATATGCTAACTGCAAAACATGCTCTTTTTTTAGAAATTGTACTTCATCAACAAGTACACAATATGGTTTTACAGCATTGTTTTTTACTAGCTCAAAAATATTTGTATCATCATTAACAGGAATGGCTTGTTGACGTAAGCCTACTCGACTTGAGATAAAGCCTACTTCATCTCGCGTATCTATGCCTGGTGTAAACATCATTACAGGTTTTTGTTGTTCTTCATAGTTATGCGCAACTTTTAGAATTTCTATGGATTTACCACTATTCATTGCACCGTGTTTAAAATATAGCTGTGCCATTTTGTCTTCTCCCTTTCTTCTTGTCGATCTGGATACCGAAAAGACTCGCATCAACGTATTTAACTTCTTTCAGCTACAGCAGTCTCCCACCTTTATAGATGGTGACGCAATTATGCCGAGGCATAATTGATTATACTGAAAAAAATACCTGCCAAGCACATGCTTGGCAGGTATTAAACTAACATTAGTTTTTAAGACCGTATTTTTTGTTGAAACGATCCACGCGACCATCAGTAGACGCGAATTTTTGACGGCCAGTATAGAATGGGTGACATTCGTTGCAGAACTCGACAACGATGTTTTCTTTTACTGAACCAGTTTTGAAAGAGTTACCGCAAGAGCAAGTTACTGTTGCTTCTTTGTAATCTGGATGAATTCCTTGTTTCATATTCGTTTTCTCCTCTCGCCCTGAACCATCTGGAACAGAGTATTATCGAACTGTACCTTACATAGCCCGAATATGTCGGCTACATATGTACACGTTGCATACTTTGCAATAATATCATATCAAATATACATTTGACAATAGTTTTTAGTGTATCGATTAACTATTTTTATTTAATTTTAAGGCGCATCACTATAACGAAAGATTCTACCAGTATTTAAAAATCACCATCAACTTTTTATAGTCAATGGTGATTCATGTTTATAGTAAGCCCTTACCTTTAGTAGCTTTTTTCATATCTTCGTTTAATTTTTCAAAGAATTCTTCATTTGATTTTGTTGTACGTAATTTTTTCATGAAGCGCTCCGCAAAATCAGGCGCGTCCGAGAATGTTTTACGAATTGCCCATAGCTTTTCAAGTTGCTCAGGCTCAAGCAGAAGCTCTTCCTTACGTGTACCTGAACGACGGATATCAAGCGCAGGGAAAATACGACGCTCTGCTAATTGGCGATCAAGATGAAGCTCTAAATTACCTGTTCCTTTAAATTCCTCATAAATGACCTCATCCATACGAGATCCTGTATCCACTAAAGCTGTCGCTAAAATTGTTAAGCTACCGCCTTCTTCAATATTACGTGCAGAACCGAAGAATCGTTTTGGTCTATGGAAGGCAGCAGGATCAATACCACCTGAAAGCGTACGACCGCTCGGAGGAATAACTAAGTTATACGCACGTGCTAAACGTGTAATAGAGTCCATTAAAATAATAACATCACGCTTATGCTCAACTAAGCGGCGTGCACGTTCTAATACAATTTCTGCAACTTTCACATGATTTTCTGGAACCTCATCGAAAGTCGAGCTCACTACATCTGCATTCACAGAACGTTCAATATCAGTTACTTCCTCAGGGCGTTCGTCAATAAGTAAGACAATTAACTCTGCATCTGGATAATTTGTTGTAATAGCATTCGCGATTTCTTTTAATAATGAAGTTTTCCCTGCCTTTGGTGGTGCAACGATTAATCCACGTTGTCCAAAGCCTACAGGTGCCACTAAATCCATAATACGAGTCGATAAATTACGTTGAGTTGTTTCAAGCTTAATTTGTCGGTCAGGATATAAAGGCGTTAATGCAGGAAAATGCACACGTTCCTTTGCTACCTCTGGGTCTTCGCCGTTAACAGCATCCACCTGTAGTAGTCCATAATAGCGTTCGTTTTCTTTAGGTGGACGTACTTTACCAGATACCTTGTCCCCATTTCGTAGGTCAAAGCGACGAATCTGAGAAGCAGAAATATAAATATCTTCTTTACTTGGAGAATAGTTAATTGGTCGAAGGAAACCAAAGCCCTCTTGCGATACAATTTCCAGTACTCCTTCCATAAAGAAGTAGCCCTCTTGCTCCGAACGTGTTTTCAAAATAGCAAATATTAATTCTTTTTTCGTTAGCTTGCTATAATATGAAATTTTATATTGGCGTGCAAGGGCGTAAAGCTCTTTTAACGTCATGTTTTCTAATTGAGCGATTGTCAATGCAGACATATGCACAACTCCAGTCTTTTTCAAAATATAATTGCCATTTTTAGGGATATCAAAGAAGTTTTTCACGATAGGCTCTGTAATCTTTTCGTACCTGTCGGCGTTTTCATTTGTAAGTCAGAAATGAAGCAGTTTGAAGCAAAGCGATAGGTACTTTAATTAACTATGCAAAACATAGCCTTATAAAACTATGGGATGGTTGAAAATTTAGAAGAAGGTACCTAGCGCAAAAAGATGCACTAGGTATATTTTAGAAGAAATTTTTATTAATAGCTAGGTTTTTTATCAAGAGCGTGACGACCTTCTACAAAACGCACAGTTCCAGATTTAGCTCGCATAACAACTGAATGCGTTAATGCATAGGCTCCTTTATATTGAACGCCTTTTAAAAGCTCACAATCTGTTACTGCAGTCGCTGCAAAAATAGCATCGTCACCTTTAACTAGGTCATCTAAATGAAGAACTTTATCTACGTCTACACCCATTTTTTTGCAACGTTCTAACTGTTCCTCGTCTTCTGGCACTAGCTTCGCTTGGAAGTCTCCACCTAGACATTTTAATGCAACAGCTGAAATAACACCCTCTGGAGCACCACCTGTACCAAACATAATATCAATGCCAGTTTCATCAAAAGCAGTATTGATAGCTGCTCCAACGTCGCCGTCTTGAATAAATTTAATACGTGCCCCAGCTTCTCGGATTTCATCAACAATTGCTTGGTGACGTGGTCGATCTAAAAGTGTAGCTACTACGTCTGAAATATCTTTATTTTTAGCTTTTGCTACCTGTAATAAATTATACGTAACAGAAGCGTTAATATCTACCTTACCTGCTGCTTCTGGACCTACTGCAATTTTCTCCATGTACATATCAGGTGCGTTTAACAGATTACCTTTATCTGCAATAGCAAGTACTGTCATTGCACCATTTGTACCCTTCGCTACAATATTTGTACCTTCTAATGGGTCAACTGCGATATCTACTTGAGGACCTCCATTACGCAGGCCAAGCTCTTCACCAATATAAAGCATTGGTGCTTCATCCATTTCGCCTTCACCAATCACTACTGTAGCATGCATTGGAATTGTATCGAACATCACACGCATCGCTGTCGTCGCTGCATCATCTGCCTCAATTTTTAAACCGCGACCCATCCATTTCCCGGATGCGATTGCTGCTGCCTCAGTTACTCGTACTACTTCCATCGATAAACTACGTTCCATTGTTTTATTTGCCTCCCGTTATCGGCATATTTCTTCGCCGAAACATTCAAATTACCTCTATTGTAACATAGTTAGTTCAAAATATTTAGCTCTCATTATTCCTTTGTCTCTGCTACGCGAGCCATTATTGTTTCACGTCGAATATCAGCGCCTAAATCACGTAATTTCTCAATAAGTGAGCTATAACCACGCTCAATATGATAGATATCATGAATTTCTGTTTCACCTTCAGCTAAAAGGCCTGCTAATACTAATGCGGCACCAGCACGAAGATCTGTAGCTGTTACAGTTGAACCATGTAATCTACTAGGACCTGTAATCATAGCTGTATTTCCTTCAACGCGTGCATTGGCATTCATACGACGAAGTTCATCAATATGCTTAAATCGAGCTGTATAGATTGTATCTGTTACCTTTGAGGAACCAAACGCTTGAGACATTAACACAGAAAGTGGTTGTTGAATATCCGTTGGGAACCCAGGATACACTAATGTTTTAACATCAACGGCTTGCAATGTGGAGAGGTCCGTTTTTGGCACAAAAATACTTTCTTCACCGATTTCAATTTTTACGCCCATTTCACGAAGCTTTGCAGTAATCGCCTCTAAATGCAATGGAATAACATTATCGATTGTAATGCCTTCACCTAAAGCGGCAGCCATAATCATAAACGTAGCAGCTTCAATGCGATCTGGAATAATCGTATGCTCCGTACCATGAAGCTCCTCTACGCCTTCAATACGGATAACACTTGTACCCGCACCTTTAATATTAGCTCCCATGTTAGTGAGTAGAGTCGCTACATCAATAATTTCCGGTTCTTTTGCTGCATTTTCAATAACCGTACGTCCCTTCGCGAGGACAGCAGCTAACATAATATTAATTGTTGCGCCAACACTGGCAACGTCTAAATATATTTTTGCGCCAATTAATTCATCAGCACGTAAATAAATTGCTCCATGCTCATTAGTGATTTTCGCACCTAATGCCTCAAAGCCTTTTATATGTTGGTCAATAGGACGTGGCCCTAAGAAGCAGCCTCCTGGTAAACCAATCACAGCTTTTTTAAAGCGACCTAGCATTGCTCCCATTAAGTAATAAGAGGCACGAAGCTTTTTCACGTTGCCGTTTGGTAATGGCAATGCAATCATATCTGTTGGATCAATTGTCATTACGCCATCCTCAAATGAAACTTCTCCACCGATTTCCTCTAATAAAGCCTTTAACGTCCAAGCATCAGAAATTTCTGGTATCCCTCCAATTATCACTGGAGAGTTCGCCAAAATTGATGCTGGAATTAAGGCAACTGCACTATTTTTTGCACCACTAACTTTTATTGTACCCTGTAGACGATTTTCGCCTGTAATTTTATAAACATCCATTTTGCGTTCTCCCTCATGATTGGAAAGTAATTTTTTCTACAATTGGCTCACTATATAATCTTATTATTCGCCTTTTCTCTTATTCCAATCCGCTAAAAATCCTTCAATTCCTTTTTCCGTTAATGGATGATGGAAAAGTTGCTTTAATACTTTAAAGGGAGTAGTTGCAATATGTGCACCAGCAAGTGCTGCAGCTGTTACATGCTGTGGATGACGAATAGATGCAGCGATAATTTGCGTATCGATATTATGAATTGTAAAAATATCTGCAATCGTTTCAATTAGTTCTACACCGTTTTGACCCATATCATCTAGACGACCGATAAATGGTGATACATATGTAGCACCCGCACGAGCAGCCATTAACGCTTGGTTTGCACTGAAGATTAATGTTACGTTCGTTTTAATACCTTTGTCTGCAAAGAAGCGACATGCCTCTAAGCCAGCTGGCGTCATAGGTAGTTTAACTGTAATATTTGGAGCAATTGCAGCCAATTCTAAACCTTCTTTAATCATACCTTCCGCATCTAGAGCGATTACTTCCCCACTCACCGAGCCATCTACAAGCTCTGTGATTTCACGAAGTCGATCGTGGAAAGAAACATTCTCTTCTTTAGCAACTAACGATGGGTTTGTTGTAACACCTGATAAAATACCCCATGCGTGTGCTTCTTTAATCTCTTCGAAATTTGCTGTATCAATGAAAAATTTCATAATATACCCTCCTGATCACTGTTTTGATTCATCACTATAACGTGGGTTGATTTCCGTGGAATACGTTGTAACAAATGTCATCCCCCAACCCCAACATTTGATGATGAGTCTTATAATTGAATATTTGCCAAAATTTTTTTATTTCAAAAACAAGAGAAGGTCGATAAAAGCATCAACACTTCTCTTATTATGTGTATTCATCTGTACTTTTGTAACATATAGATACAAAAAATTATGCTTTTTGTGCACTACCAAATTCACGGATTTTCCCAATAACTGTTGTTTTAATCGCTTCACGTGCTGGAGCAAGGAATTTACGAGGATCATAAACAACTTTATCATTATCAAGAACTTCACGGATTACTTTTGTAGCAGCAATTTGATTTTCAGTATTAACATTAATTTTTGCTGTGCCTAATGAAATTGAACGTTGAATATCTTTTGTTGGAATACCTGTACCACCATGTAATACTAATGGAAGATCTGCTAATTTTGAGATTTCTTCCATTTCTTTAAAGCCTAAGTTTGGTTCTCCTTTGTAAGGACCATGTACAGAGCCAAGTGCTGGTGCTAAGCAGTCGATATCTGTTAGTTCAACCATTTTACGGCATTCCTCTGGATCAGCGTACATAATACCACCGATTACGCCATCCTCGTCGCCGCCTACTGTTCCAAGCTCAGCTTCAACAGAAACACCTTTCGAATGAGCGTACTCAACTACTTTTGAAGTAGTCGCAACATTTTCCTCGAATGGATGATGAGATGCATCAATCATAACGGAAGTAAAGCCTGCATCAATTGCTTCTTTACATTTCTCAAAGCTTGAACCATGGTCAAGATGAATAGCTACAGGTACTGTAGTGCCATAAGACTCCATTAAACCTTTTACCATGTGTACAACGGAGATGAATCCGCCCATATATTTACCTGCACCTTCAGAAACGCCTAGAATAACTGGAGATTTTTCTTCTTCTGCTGCTTGTAAAATTGCCTGAGTCCACTCAAGATTGTTGATGTTGAACTGACCAACCGCATAACCTTCTGCTTTTGCTTTAATTAACATCTCTTTCATAGATACTAATGCCATACTAAAAATCCTCCTCTTAGGACTATTCTTTTTACATAGATATGCTATTTAATCATAGCAAAAATAACAGCCCCTGAAAAGCAGGGGCTGTTATTTTCTACGCGAAAGCGAAGTGCAACGTAGCGACAGCGTTTTTTCTTTTCTGCACGAAAGCGGAGTGCAACGGAGCGGCAGTGCCAACCGTAGTGTAGTGCAACGCAACGAAGGTTACAGCCCCTGAAAAGCAGGGGCTGTTATTTTCTACGCGAAAGCGGAGTGTAACGAAGCGACAGCGTCTTGTTTTCTGCACGAAAGCGCAGTGCAACGGAGCGGCAGTGCCAACCGTAGTGTAGTGCAACGCAACGAAGGTTTCAGCCCCTGAAAAGCAGGGGCTGTTATTTTCTACGCGAAAGCAAAGTGCAACGTAGCGACAGCGTTTTTTCTTTTCTGCACGAAAGCGGAGTGCAACGGAGCGGCAGTGCCAACCGTAGTGTAGTGCAACGCAACGAAGGTTTCAGTGGTTGGGACAAAACTGGTCAAAACCTTAAAAAGCGCGAGAAATCAATTTAGAAACGTTGATTTCTTGCGCTTTTTCGATGTTAAATTTTTTAAATTTTTTAATTTTACGTAAAAAAATATGTTTATGTCATAAGTGACGTAAATTATCAGTGCGGTCAGATAGTGTTGTATGAAGGTAGATGTCGATATTTTTCGAAAGTTGGGTGATAAATTAAAAAAGTTGGTAGATAAATCGATAAAGTTGGTAGATAAATCAATAAAGTTGGTCGATAAACAATCAAAAGTTCTCGATAAATCTCAAAACTGCGCCCAGTCGGAACAGAAATCAACCCCACGTTATAGTGATGAGCCATTTATCGTGGAAGCAAAATGATAGTGAAACGATAGACAACTTCTACAAATCGTCTAACAACCATGAAAAACAGGCGGTGTTGACCACTGCCTGTTCATCTAAACTTTTAATGTTTTATTAACTTCATCACGTACTTCAAAAATATCAAAAGGCTTAGTAAAATATCGAATTGCTCCTAAATCTAATGCCTCCTGTACAACATCCAACTCCCCATATGCAGTCATCATGAATACCGGCAGTTGTGGCCACTTCTCTTTTAAGCGCTTTAAAATTTCTATGCCATCCATCCCTGGAATTTTCATGTCTAATAGGACACAATCCATTCCCTCCTCAGCATACTTCAGTGCTTCCATACCATTTGCAGCTAAATATGTACCATAACCTTCTTTTTTCAACACTTCATTTAAAAGCAAACGAATTCCTGGTTGATCATCGACAATTAGTAATCGTTTCACATTTCATTCCGCCCTTTTCGAGTTATTATTCTTGCACAAAACTTCCTATATTATGTATTATTCTCCTTTAACCTCTTAATACCTTCTAGTATTATAAAAATTATCTGCTTTTGCTTTATGCTCTTTTCAAATCTATAATATTGATTGAGGTGGGACCATGTCAAAAATTCTAACAACACAATTGAGTGGATTATTACAAAGAATAACACAAAATGAAGAAGAAGCTATTGAGGAAACAGCGCGATTACTTGCACAAGCGGGTATTGGTGAAGGTAATGTCTATTTCGCATGCTTTGGTGAAATGCAAGTTATCGAATTAAATGCATGTCAAGCAGCGGAACGTTTTACTAAGTTAGTCCCTTGGACAAAAGATACAGTTATCACGGAAGCGGATCGTGTATGCATTTTTACACGTAGTGCACATGATGAGGATGCATTATCCTTAGCACAGCAATTAAACAATCAGTTTATTCCATTTGCAGCGGTTGCTAGTGAAGTTGCTAATTCCGAAAACCCACTAGCAGATTTAGCGTATACGTATATTTCAACACGTATACGAGGTGGTTTATTACCGAACGATTTAGGAAAGCGCATAGTTGTGCCACATGCTATTGCTGCCCTTTTTGTTTATGAAGCAGTAAAAATTGCGTATGATGAAATGCTTGGCCTTGATGACGAAGAGTTATAAAAATTCCATCAATTTCACCTTGGCGTCATTGATGCTGTCGCGCAAATAAATGCGTTCGGAGGCTTTATCTTCATTCATTAGGCATACATTCGCTACTAAAACAATTGCTGAATGAAGATAAAAAAGAGTTGTCTCAACACTTGAGACAACTCTTTTTTTTCATTATTTGAACGTTGCTCCGATAAAATCACGGAACAATGGCTGTGGACGATTTGGACGTGATACAAGCTCAGGGTGGAATTGGCATGCTACGAAGAAATTCTTTTCTGGCAACTCGATAATTTCCACTAATTTACCGTCAGGACTTGTACCTGAGAAGACAAGACCTGCAGCTTCCATCGCTTCACGATATTCATTGTTAAATTCATAACGATGGCGGTGGCGCTCATAAACAAGCTCTTGACCATAGGCTTTGCTTGCCTTTGAACCATCTTTTAACTTACATGGATATAAACCTAAACGTAATGTACCACCGATGTCTACACTGTCGTTTTGATCTGGTAGGAAGTCGATAATCGGATATTCCGTTTGTGGATCAAGCTCTGTAGAATGCGCTCCTTGTAAACCAAGTACGTTACGAGCAAATTCTACTGTTGCAAGTTGCATACCTAAGCAAATACCTAAGAATGGTACATCATTTTCACGAGCGTATTGTGTCGCTAGAATTTTACCTTCAACTCCACGATCACCGAAGCCACCTGGAACTAAAATTGCGTCAGCACCTTTTAATAGCGTAGCAACATTGTCAGCATCTACATGTTCTGCATTAATCCAGTCAATCTCAATATCAGAATTAAATGCATAGCCTGCATGCTTTAATGCCTCTACAACAGAAATGTAAGCATCTTGTAGTTCTACATATTTACCTACTAATGCTACTTTTCGTTTATTTGGTAAGCTTTTCACTTTCGCTACAAGCTCACGCCATTCTTCCATATCCGCCTCTGGTGCTTCAATGCCAAAATGGTCAAGCACGATATCATCAATATCTTGTGCATGAAGGTTTAGAGGCACTTCATATAAATGTTCTGCATCGCGAGATTCAATAATTTCGTGTGGTTGAACATCACAGAATAAAGCTAATTTTTCTTTCATATCCTGAGGCACTTCTTGCTCTGTACGTACAACGATAATATTTGGTTGAATACCTAAAGAACGTAATTCTTTTACAGAATGTTGAGTTGGTTTTGTTTTCAGCTCACCCGCAGCTTTAATATAAGGAATAAGCGTACAATGCACATACATCACATTATTATGACCTAAATTCGTTTTCATTTGGCGAATTGCTTCAAGGAATGGCAATGACTCAATATCCCCAACTGTTCCGCCTACTTCTGTAATAACTACATCTGCATTTGTTTCGCGACCAGCTCGTTGAATACGTTCTTTGATCTCATTTGTAATGTGAGGAATTACTTGCACTGTTCCACCATTGTAATCACCACGGCGTTCTTTTTGTAATACAGACTGATAAACACGACCTGATGTTACTGTGGAATGTTTTCCTAGGTTAATATCAATGAAACGTTCGTAGTGACCTAAGTCTAAGTCAGCTTCTGCGCCATCATCTGTTACGAAAACCTCACCATGTTGATAAGGACTCATTGTACCTGGGTCAATATTGATATATGGGTCAAATTTTTGAATCGTTACTTCTAATCCACGATTTTTTAATAAACGACCTAGAGATGCTGCTACAATCCCTTTTCCAAGTGATGACACAACCCCACCTGTTACAAAAATATACTTCGTCATGAAAAAATTCCTCCTTATGTTGTTCTAGAAATTGCTAGTAAGAAAAGTGCATTCACGCCACATGTTGATTCTAAGCATTGGTGCAAATGTCTCTACAGGATAAGAAAATTAATATTTCTTATCCCTAAAATAAGAAAAGCCGAGAATGCCTACAAAATTGTAGTCGATTCGAAGCTGTAATCGTTTCTATCTCTTTTCTACTTTCCTTTTAAAAGCTCTAACATATACGCAGTCACCGATTATTATACATCATGAATAATTTAGAGCATTACTATTCATTCTGTAGCTATAAACATGGGAGAACTTGACTGAATAAAGTTAAAAAATAAAAAAACGCCCCTCCTGCATAGGTTTGCAGGGGGAGCGTATTATATACACGGTCTTTCTCCTTTAATTAAGGAGCCCAAGTAAAAGATTAAACGTAACCGCGATAGAAGTCAAGATTTTTTACTACAAGGATAAAAGAAAGAAAATTTCAAAGAGTAATTATCTTAAATTTCTTCCTCTTCTTCTTCAAGTTCTTCATCATCATCGATAAAGTCTTCGTCGATTTCCTCATCGATGTCTTCTATATCATCATCTTCAAAGTCGATATCTTCTTTATCATCTTCTTCTTCTTCATCTAGATCATCTTCTTCAACGAATTCTTCATAATCTTCATCAAAGTCAATGTCTTCCTCTTCTATATCTTCCTCTAAATCATCTTCATCCTCAACGGCTGCTTTAGATTTTTTCTTATGAGTTTTAACAGAAGGAGCTGTTTCTTCTTCAATCTGTTCAACTTTATACCATTCACGTAAGCCCCAGCCAGTTTCCTGATTAAATAAGAAGCGGCCATCTACATTTATATCTGTGTAAAATTGTAGTAGGCGAGCTTTCATTTCTTCATCACTATAGCCCACAAACTCTTGAATAATTGTTAATAAGTCATTAAAAGACACTGAGGCACGTTTTTCATTTAAAATTGCATAAGCTAAGTTAATTAACGATTCTTCCGTTAATTGTTCTTTTGTCATTTCACGAAAATTCATTCGTGCACTTCCTTTCCTTCATCACAATGGACGTTTTAAAATTCATATAGCTTTATTTTCGGAGCGCAGCAAAAAAGGCCGCACAAAAGTAACTTTCCATATCATAAGCATAATACCCATTATATACAAAGTTTTATCCTCTTTGCTAGCTTCAATTACTGTTTTTTATATCACGCATTTTTTTTATCCCTAAGTAAAACAAATAGACAGATAATAAGAGTAAAGGAACAGCGCCAAATTGCTTATCATACAGGAAAATAACGCCTACCACCAAAGCTAAAATAATGATGTAGTTAATAGCTGATTTCATCATTCTACTGCGCCTCCCCTTTTTTTACTTTTCTATTATAACGGAAATAAAAAGAAGTGCCTAATCCTAAGACTAGACACTTAAAACTTCACAAACATTTTGCATAAAATAGAATAAATGTTATAAAATAAGAAAATTTACATGTTTACGAATTACATATTACGACGATATTGTCCGCCAACCTCATATAAAGCATTTGTGATCTGCCCTAAGCTAGCGACTTTTACGGTTTCCATAAGCTCCGCGAAAATATTACCGTTGTTTACAGCTACTTGTTGTAAACGAGCAAGGGCCGCTTCGTTCTCACCTTCATGTTGCTTCCAGAAGGCATGTAAATTATGAATTTGCGTCTCTTTTTCTTCCGTCGATGCACGCGCAATTTCCATATTGTTAATGTCATCTTCTGAAGGTGGATTCGGATTTAAGTATGTGTTCACACCAATGATTGGTAACTCACCTGAATGCTTTAGCATCTCGTAGTGCATGGATTCCTCTTGAATCTTACCACGTTGATATTGTGTTTCCATTGCACCTAGCACGCCACCACGATCATTGATACGATCAAACTCTTCTAGTACCGCTTCTTCGACAAGGTCTGTTAACTCTTCTACGATAAACGCCCCTTGTAATGGGTTTTCGTTTTTCGCTAAGCCATGTTCCTTCGTAATAATCATTTGAATGGCCATTGCACGACGTACAGATTCTTCCGTAGGCGTTGTAATTGCCTCATCATATGCATTTGTATGCAATGAATTACAGTTATCCTGTAATGCCATTAACGCCTGTAACGTTGTGCGGATGTCATTAAAATCAATCTCCTGTGCATGCAAACTGCGTCCAGATGTTTGGATATGATATTTTAATTTTTGTGCTCGTTCATTGGCGCCGTACTTATCACGCATGACAACTGCCCAAATACGACGGGCTACACGTCCAATAACTGTGTATTCTGGATCTAGTCCGTTAGAGAAGAAGAATGATAGATTTGGCGCAAAGTCATCAATATTCATTCCTCGGCTTAAATAATATTCCACATACGTAAAGCCATTTGCTAATGTGAAGGCCAATTGTGATATTGGGTTCGCACCAGCTTCAGCGATATGGTAACCAGAAATAGATACTGAGTAATAATTACGAACTTTTTGATCGATAAAGTATTGTTGAATATCTCCCATCATTCGCAACGCAAACTCTGTTGAGAAAATACATGTATTTTGCCCTTGGTCTTCTTTTAAAATATCTGCTTGCACGGTTCCACGTACAACCTGTAAAGTTTTCTCTCGTGTCTCCGTGAATTCTTCAACTGTCAAAGGTCGACCAAGTTCTTCCTCACGTAGTTTCACTTGCTGATCAATAGCCGTATTCATGAACATCGCCAAAATAACCGGTGCTGGACCGTTAATTGTCATTGATACTGAAGTTGATGGTGCACATAAATCAAAGCCTGCATAAAGCTTTTTCATATCCTCTAGTGTACAAATAGATACACCTGACTCTCCAACTTTCCCATAAATATCTGGTCGGTAATCTGGATCCTCACCGTATAACGTTACCGAATCAAATGCTGTTGATAAACGTTTTGCATCATCATCTTTCGATAAATAATGGAATCGTTTATTTGTACGCTCAGGCGTTCCCTCGCCAGCAAATTGTCGCTTCGGATCTTCACCTTCACGCTTAAATTGGAATACCCCTGCTGTATACGGGAATTCACCAGGTACATTTTCTTTATAAACCCAGCGTAAAATTTCACCATAATCTACGAATTTCGGCAAAGCCACTTTAGGGATTTTTGTACCAGAAAGGCTTGTTGTCTTTAAAATTGTTCGAATTTCTTTATCACGAACTTTCGTGACAAATTCGTCTCCAGCATACGCTTCTTTTAATGCCTGCCAATTATCTAATATTCGTTTAGATTCAGCCGTTAATTCATCTCTAACACCTTCCGCTAAAGAAGTAAGAGATGCGACGAGTGCATCATTTGGCGCTTTTTCATTAATCGTTGCAATAGCTCCCTCTAATTGGAATAGACGGCGAGCAAATTCCACCTGTTGCTCTGATTTTTTATGATAGCCACGCACAGTATCAGTAAGTTCTCGTAAATAATAACGGCGATCGTTCGGAATGATCACATCTTGTTTTTGAGTTTTCGCAAATTGCTCATAGCCGGTTTCCCAATTATTCCCTGTCTTCATATTAATGATATTTACTAATGCAGCAAATAAAGCATTCGTTCCTTTATCATTAAATTGACTGGCAATCGTACCATACACAGGCATATTATCAAGTGATTCATCCCAAAGCTCTCGTGAACGTTGATATTGCTTTTGTACTTGACGTAGCGCATCCTCAGAGCCTTTACGTTCAAATTTATTGATGGCGATAACATCCGCAAAATCAATCATGTCAATTTTTTCAAGCTGTGTTGGAGCACCAAACTCACTTGTCATCACGTACATGGATAGATCAGTGTATTTTGTAATTTCCGCATCACCCTGACCAATACCACTTGTTTCTACAATAATTAAATCATAGCCCGCTACACGCACTACATCTAGTACGTCTCCAATTGAAGCAGTAAGCTCTGTACGAGATCCACGGGTTGCTAAACTACGCATATATACTCGATTATTGAAAATCGCATTCATACGAATTCGGTCACCAAGTAAAGCCCCACCTGTTTTTTGCTTTGTCGGATCGACAGAAAGAATAGCTACGCGTTTATCCGGAAACTCCTTCAGGAAACGACGAATTAATTCATCCGTTAAGGAAGATTTACCAGCACCACCTGTCCCTGTAATACCTAATACAGGTGTCACCTTTGAGCGTTTACGAGCTTCCTCTAGCATCTTTTTCGTTTCTTCATCATCATTCGACTCAGCAGCAGTTATTAAATTCGCTAAAATTTCTGGTGTTTCTGTCGTTAGTGCTTCAAGCTTTTCTTGATAGCTACCTATAGCTGTTGGGAAATCAGTTCCTTTAATTTTCTCATTAATCATCCCTTGTAATCCTAAGACACGACCATCCTCTGGCGAGAAAATCCCTGCAATCCCGTAAGCATGTAGCTCTTTAATTTCACGCGGTAAAATAACACCACCGCCACCACCATAAATTTTAATATGTGGTGCCCCTTTTTCACGCAGCAAATCATACATATATTTAAAGTATTCCATATGCCCGCCTTGATAAGAAGATACCGCAATGCCTTGAGCATCCTCTTGAATCGCAGCATTTACGACTTCTTCTACAGAGCGGTTATGCCCTAAATGGATTACCTCTACACCGCTTGATTGTAAAATACGTCGCATAATGTTAACCGAAGCATCATGTCCATCAAAAAGACTCGATGCTGTTACAAAACGTACGTGATTTTTTGGACGATATACTTCTACCTTTGTCATATGAAATCCCCACTTTCTCCCCTTAATCAATTACACCTTTGTGTTATAAAACATAATTCATAAAAAAAGTCGGTAATTGCAATGTCGCTTTATGCAATTACCGACAACCCCTTTACGGAACTTATTAGAACCCCTTTATGCCTGAAATAAACAATGTGATTTGCATTTCAATAAATTCGTCAATAGAGTGCTGACGGTGAAGCGCCCACTTACGGAATGCCCAGCTTTGTCCAGAAACGACTAAGTTATTTGCTGCCAAATGAATTTGTTTATCGGTCATCGTTATTTCACCTGATTGCACACAGCGTTTAAGTAATCGCTCAAACGTACCAACCATTTCAAACTCTTTACTAAATACATACCGCTGTGCTTCTTTTGACAATGATTTAGTTTCCTGATACATGATTGTCAGCTCATCAACCATACTATCAATTTGCAAGAAATACTCTCGAATCATTTCCTTTAACTCTTCTATAGTTCCTGCCTTAATCTCATAACTTGAAAGTCGCTCCATCGCATGGTGATAAATACTATCACATACAAGGTAAAGGACGTCTTCCTTCGTACGAATATATTCATATAATGTTCCGATACTAAAGCCTGCAGCTTTTGCGATTTCTCTCGTCGTAGCACGATGAAAACCTTTTTCTCTAAATAATTTAATGGCTCCCTCTATCATTTGTTCTCGACGAATGGCGATGAGATTTTCATCTTTAACTGTTGACTGTACTTGGGGTCTTTTATCTCTTTCTGTCATACGTTATTTTGTCAACATTCGAGAGATAACAAGTCGTTGAATCTCTTGTGTACCTTCGTAAATTTGTGTAATTTTTGCATCACGCATGAAGCGCTCAACTGGATAATCTTTCGTATATCCATATCCACCAAAGACTTGAACCGCCTCAGTCGTTACATTCATCGCAGTATCGCCAGCCATTAATTTTGCCATTGCCGATGCCTTACCATAAGGTAGGCCATTTGATTCCAACCAAGCCGCTTGGTATGTAAGCAGTCGAGATGCTTCAATTTGAGTTGCCATATCTGCTAGTTTAAAGGATACACCTTGGTTAGCAGTAATCGGCTTACCAAATTGCACACGCTCTTTACCATATTCAACCGCTGCATCCAACGCGCCTTGTGCAATCCCTACAGCTTGTGCCGCAATACCATTACGTCCTCCATCAAGTGTTGTCATCGCAATTTTGAAGCCTTCTCCCTCAGCTCCAAGCATGTTTTCTTTCGGAACGCGACAGTTATCAAAAATAATTTCAGTTGTAGGAGATGAACGAATTCCTAGTTTTTTCTCCTTCTTCCCTACCGAGAAACCTTCAAAGCCAGCTTCAACGATAAAAGCAGTTGTGCCATGTTTAGCTTCTGGATCTGTTACTGCAAATACAACATATGTATCTGCTACTCCACCATTGGTAATGAAAATTTTCGAGCCGTTTAAAATATAATCATCGCCATCACGTTTTGCATATGTTCTCATGCCACCAGCATCAGAGCCTGATCCTGGCTCTGTTAAGCCATATGCACCGATATGTTTACCTTCTGCCATTGGACGAAGATATTTTTGTTTTTGTTCTTCATTACCGAATTTATAAATCGGCCAACCTGCAAGCGAAGTATGTGCTGATAAAGTAACCCCTGTTGACGCACATACACGTGATAATTCTTCTACAGCAATGACATACGCAAGATAATCAAAGCCTGCACCGCCGTATTCTTCTGGCCATGGAATACCTGTTAAGCCTAGCTCTGCCATTTTATCGAAAATTGCACGATCAAACTCTTCGTTCTCGTCACGTTCAGCTGCTGTTGGTGCTACTTCATTAATAGCAAAATCACGAATCATTTCGCGTAATTGCTCATGCTCTTCTGATAATTGAAAGTTCATTGTCCATTTCCCCTTTTTCGTTAGACTCCGTTAGTGCTATATTGTTGATTTCATTTTTTGATAATGTTTCTGCAATATTACTTCGAGAAACTGAGCAAATCTTTTGGTTACCTGATCAGTTTTCCGGGTTACCCGAGCGTTTTATTTTAGCAATCGACATCATCCTTGAAAAATCAACATTGCAACATAACATCAGACTTTATTTAAGTAAATGTTTACTAATGACTAGCTTTTGAATTTCACTTGTACCCTCGTATATTTCTGTCACCTTTGCATCTCGGAAATAACGCTCTACGGGATAGTCTTTTGTATAGCCATAGCCACCAAAAATTTGTACAGCATCGATCGCTGTTTGCACTGCTGTACGAGAGGCATACAGTTTCGCCATCGATGCCTCGGCTCCGCATGGCAACCCTTTTGTGCGTAAATCAGCTGCACGATAGACTAGTAATTTGGCTGATTCTACGGCAGTCGCCATATCAGCAAGCTTGAAGCCAACCCCTTGTTGCGCTGCAATCGGCTTTCCAAATTGAACTCGTTCTTTGGCATATGCAGTAGCTGCCTCTAGCGCCGCTTCAGCAATGCCTAAAGATTGTGCAGCAATGCCAATACGTCCAACATCTAAGTTGGCCATCGCAATTTTAAAGCCTTCCCCTTCCTCCCCAAGAAGGTTTGCAGCTGGAATGCGGCAGTTATCGAATGTTAGTTGAACTGTACGTGAACCGTGTAAGCCCATTTTATGTTCATCTTTACCTATGATTAAGCCTGGTGTTCCTTTTTCAACAATAAATGCTGAAATACCGCGTGTTTTTTCAGCAGGATTCGTTGAGGCAAAGACAATATAAACATCTGCTTCTCCACCGTTTGTAATAAACACCTTGGAGCCGTTGATGATGTAGTCATCTCCATCTCGCACTGCTTTGGATTGTAAAGAGCCAGCATCAGAACCCGCGCTAGGCTCTGTTAAACAAAATGCCCCTAAATATTCACCTGCAGCAAGCTTTGGAACATAACGTTTCTTCTGTTCATCGTTACCGAAATAAATAATAGGATTTGTTCCAACCGAAGTATGCACAGATAAAATAACGCCCATTACTGCACTTACCTTCGATAGTTCATTGATAGCAATTATGTACGATGTAAAATCCATCGCTGAGCCGCCTAATTCCTCAGGCGTCGTGATCCCCATTAAACCTAATTCTCCCATTTGTGCAAGGAGTTCGCGTGGAAACTCTCCTGCCTCCATACGTTCTACCCACGGTTCAATTTTATCTTGAGCAAAATTACGAACCATATCACGCATCATTATTTGTTCATCTGTAAATTGTAAATGCATCTATAATGTCACCCCTGTATGTTGTCCCGTAGCATTACATTTTCGTTTGAATCGTCCCATCCCCATAGGATTATTCATAAACGTAAAAGCCTCTTCCAGATTTTTTACCTAGCCAGCCTGCTGCCACATATTTACGAAGCAATGGACAAGGTCTATATTTACTATCTCCTAAGCCCTCATGTAAGATCTCCATGATGGATAGACATGTATCAAGACCAATAAAGTCTGCTAATGTCAACGGACCCATCGGATGATTCATGCCGAGCTTCATCACATCATCAATAGCTTCTTTCGATGCTACACCCTCATACAATGCGTAGATCGCTTCATTAATCATTGGTAATAAAATACGATTCGAAATAAAGCCTGGGAAGTCATTTACTTCCACTGGCGTTTTCGCTAATTTTACTGTCATGTCTTCAACCGATTTGTAGACTTCATCACTTGTAGCTAACCCTCTAATAATTTCAACAAGCTTCATGACAGGTACAGGATTCATAAAGTGCATACCAATCACTTGCTCTGGACGATTTGTTACAGCAGCAATTTCAGTAATTGGTAAAGATGATGTATTCGTAGCTAAAATGGCATGTGCCGGTGCAATCTGATCAATTTGCTTAAAGATGGATTGCTTTATTTCCATATTTTCCACAGCTGCCTCGATGATAATATCTACGTCACTAGCATCCTGTAAATCTAGTGACATACTAATACGACCTAAAATAGCCGCCTTCTCATCTTCAGTTTTACGACCCTTTTCGACATCACGTGTCAGGTTTTTCGTCATGACTCCTAAACCACGTTCGAAAAATTCTTGCTTCATGTCGTTCAGTTTGACATCATAACCAGCTTGTGCACAAACTTGTGCAATGCCGGAGCCCATTTGTCCAGCACCAATAACCATCACTTTTTGAATTCCCATCATTCGTGTCCCCCTGTTTTCGGTACTTCAATCATAATCGCATCGCCTTGCCCTCCACCTGAGCAGATTGCAGCAATTCCGATACCGCCGCCACGACGTTTTAATTCATGTGCAAGTGTTAAAATAATACGTGCTCCAGACGCTCCGATTGGATGACCTAGTGCAACTGCACCACCGTTAACATTGACCTTTTCAGCATCTAAATCCGCCAGCTGCTTGCTGACAAGAGCTACTGCTGCAAAGGCTTCATTGATTTCGATCAAATCAATATCAGCTAATGATTTCCCTGTCTTTTTCAGTAATTTATTAATGACAAGTCCTGGTGTTTGCGGGAAGTTCTCTGGCTCAATAGCAATCTCTTCATGGCCGATAATAACCGCAAGTGGCTCTCTGCCTTCACGCGTTGCACGTTCCTCACTCATTACTACTAGGGCACATGCACCATCGTTAACGCCAGGAGCATTACCTGCTGTAATCGTTCCGTCCTTGTCAAAGGCTGGCTTGAGTTTTGCAAGTACCTCCATTGACGTACCGGCTCTTGGTGCCTCGTCTGTATCGACATGAAGCGGTTCTCCCTTACGTTGTGGAATTTCCACAGGCACGATTTCTTCAGCAAAGTAACCTTTCTCAATTGCTGCAAGTGCGCGTTCATGACTGCGAACTGACCAAGCATCCTGCTCCTCACGGCTTAACGAATATTCTTTGGCCGTTGTATTACCGTAACTTCCCATATGCGGCCTTGCCTTATCAAAGGCACATGTTAAGCCATCATATAGCATGCCATCCACCATTGTTGAGTCGCCCATGCGTAAGCCTGTTCGACCATTTTGTAGATAATACGGTGCATTGGACATAGACTCCATACCACCAGCGATAATCACTTCTTCGTCCCCTAATCGAATTAGCTGATTAGCTAGTGTTACAGCACGCATACCTGATGCACAAACTTTGTTAATCGTTTCTGTTTTCACCGCTATTGGTAAATTAGCTTTGATCGCAGCCTGCCTTGAAGGAATTTGGCCCTGTCCCCCTTGTAAAACTGAGCCTAAAATTACTTCATCCACTTCATCAGGCGAAAAATTCGCTTTTTCAAGTGCCCCTTTTATGGCAATTGCGCCTAAATCACTTGCGCTTAATGCTGATAGTGAACCTCCAAACTTACCAAATGCAGTTCTTGCTCCTGCTAAAATTACAGCTCTATTCAAGTAAAACACCCCTTTTGTTTTACGTTCCAGAAGAAGTATCAGAGCATTTCTGTTGACTGAACGCTCGCTCGACCTCTTGCTATGAAAAATGGGAGTTAGTAATGTAACTCCCATCTCCATTTAATCTTATTCTACAAAACAATTATTTATTGTGCAATTTATATTTTTCAGATAACTAAAATATTTCTGCAATAACCATCATTTTTCTGCGTTAATTTCTACATTCTTGTCTTGTTCGACACTGTCCACTGCAGCTACTACTTCTTCAACCATTACATCCGCTGCTTCTTCAACAGAATCCTCGACAGCTTTCACTTTTTCACCAAATACAGAACGCTCTAATAGTTCTGCAACATCGAATGTACTGATTGTATCTTCAACCTCTTTTGCCTTTGTACCATCTTCAAGCATTGTTAAGCAGTAAGGACATCCAGAAGAAATAACTGATGCGTCCGTTGCTAAAGCTTGCTCTGTTCTTGCTACGTTAATTCGGTTGCCGACATGCTCTTCCATCCACATTAAGCCGCCACCCGCACCACAGCACATTGCTGACTCACGATTACGCTCCATTTCCACAAGCTTCACACCTGGGATGCCACGTAATATTTCGCGTGGTGCATCATAAACATCGTTATAACGACCTAAATAACAAGAATCGTGGAACACAATCGTTTCATGAACTTCATAATTTAACGCTAGACGATTTTCTTCAATCAACTGATTCAATAGTTCAGTATGGTGGTAGACCTCGCCCTTCCAGCCAAAGTCTTGGTATTCATTTTTAAAGATATTGTAAGCGTGCGGGTCGATCGTAACGATTTTCTTGACGTCGTTTTTCTCAAATTCATCGATATTTGCTGTTGCCAGCTCTTGGAATAAGAATTCATTTCCTAAACGACGAGGAGTGTCCCCTGAGTTTTTCTCTTTATTTCCTAAAATCGCAAACTTCACACCTGCCTCGTTTAATAAACGACAGAATGCTAATGCAATTTTTTGCGAGCGGTTATCAAATGCACCCATTGAACCTACCCAGAATAAATATTCCATTTCCTCACCTGATTTTTTCAGCTCTTTCACTGTTGGAACATGAATGGTTGGATCTAGGTCACGCCAATTTTCTTTTTCTTTACGGTTTAAGCCCCAAGGATTGCCTTGACGCTCGATATTTGTCATCGCGCGTTGTGCATCAGGGTTTACTTTTCCTTCAGTCATTGTTAAGTAACGACGTAAATCAATAATTTTATCGACATGCTCGTTCATAACAGGACATTGATCCTCACAGTTACGACAAGTCGTACATGCCCAAATCTCTTCTTCTGTAATGACATCGCCGATTAAAGAAGGGCTGTAGATATCTTCAATGACTGCGCCCTCAGCACCAGCTGCCATTGCTAACTGATTCCCCTTTGTATTAGCAAAGAATTGATAAGGTACCCAAGGCTTTTGCTTTGTCACAACAGCACCTGTAAACGTTAAATGATCTCGCAGCTTCACGATTAAATCCATCGGTGATAACATTTTCCCTGTTCCTGATGCTGGACACATATTTGTACAGCGTCCACACTCTACACAAGAATATAAATCTAGCATTTGTTTTTGTGTAAAATCTTCAATACGTCCAACACCAATTGCCGGAATATCATCTTCATCTTCAGCATTTTCTAATGCTTCAAAGTCGATTGGTGTTAGCGTACCTGTACGATCTAGACGGTTCATGTACACATTAATCGGGCTTACAATCAAGTGGAAGTGCTTCGATTGTGGTACATACACTAAGAATGTTAAAAGAATTAATAAGTGCGCCCACCACATTACATAGAAAACAACAGCAGCTGCTGATGCTGGTAAGAAACTAAAAATAGCAGCAATGCCAGAAGCAACTGGCTCTGTATAACTTAGTCCTTCACCATGCCAAATGATTCCCATACCATTTGCAAGTAATGTAGATACCATTAACCCGCCAATGAAAATTAAGACAAGACCATTTTTCCAGCCTCGTTTTAGACGTACTAGCTTTTCTACATAACGACGGTAAAATGCCCACACAACCGCCACTAAAATCATTAATACCACAAGCTCTTGGAAGAATGTAAACATACTGTAGAAAATGCCAAGTGGCAAATGTGATCCAGGTGCTAACCCCTTCCAAATTAAATCAATAGCCCCTAACTGCACCATCAAAAATCCATAGAAGAACATGACGTGAATTAAACCACTCTTCGGATCTTTTAATAGCTTGTTTTGGCCAAGTACATTAACCATAAGATATCGAACTCGTTCTTTAACACTTTCATCAAACTCAACCTTTTTCCCCAATTGCACAAACTTATAGCGTGTTTTTAACAGATAGAAGAATAATCCTACTGCATAAAGCACAACCACGACTGTTAGAACAATGTTTGCAATTACTAATGGACTCATGGTTGGTCCCCCCTTTAGTTTGTCGTAAGTTTCTCTCTTTGTGATAAATTTGCTAGCTCATACGTAAATGTACGTCATTCCATCATTATATTCCTATTCTAATAAATGAGTGAGCATTCAGTCAACATAAAACGGAAATATTTCTGATAATTTTATATTCTTACATTTTATAAGAAAAAAAGCCACCCTGAATTTTTCAAAGTGACCATTTTTTACATTATTTTAAATACAAATATAACTTCTCACCATAACGTGGGTTGATTTCCGTTCTAACTGAAATTGTTCCGATAAAACGAGAAAACATTCCGATAAAAGCTAAAATTGTTCCGATAAAACGAGATTTTGTTCCGATAAATCTTCAAAATATTACTATAAAAATGAATTCATCACTCATCTGTGGCGCCAAACGCATAATAACAGACTATTTTTTAAAGACATTGCCGCTTCGAATATACTCAACATCTGCAACATTCAATCTAAAATTAATAACACGTGCTGCTGCAAATAAATAATCAGATAGACGATTTAAATATTTTTGTACAATCGTCGGTACGTCTTCGATTTCCTTCATAAGCGTTACCATTTGACGCTCTGCTCGACGTGCTACTGTGCGACCTATGTGTAAAGTTGCAGCTGCTGGTGCACCACCTGGTAAAATAAAGCGCTGTAGTGGTGGCGCTTCATCTGACAATGCATCAATACGAGATTCCAACACTTCAATTGGCTGCTCTGTTAGCTTATAATGGCGTTCCTTCATGACGTTAGCAAGGTCGCCGCCTGCATCGAAAAGCTCATGCTGAATCGTTTCTAAATCAATTAGAATATCCTTGAATAGCTCACGATCTAGTTCACTAACAGCCTTACCAATAAAAGAATTTAATTCATCGATGGCCCCGTATGTTTCAACGCGTAAGCTATCTTTGTCTACACGCCCCCCGATAAGACTTGTTTTCCCCGTATCGCCTGTTTTTGTATAAAGCTTCATTTCTCTCATCTCCTAGAATTATTTTTATAATTCTCAATAGCCTGCACAGTTGTTTCAAAAACACCTTTACCAATAATCTTACCTACATCAGTAATTGGACCACCGTACAGCATTTCTTCCCCTCTTTGTGTCGCTGCAATCAATAAACTATCTGTAGCTGTACCTGTCGCAATCGTACCACTAAGCTCATCACGAATATTTTCCGATTGCAATGCCTTTGTTTTCGCCTCAGTAGCTGTCATCATTGCTTGGAAAAACGCTTCTTCTGATAAACAACCATTAACGATGACCCACGTATTTATAGTACCAATATATGGTTCATCTTGTCTTTCATGTGCACGAGACACATCAACAGCATTACCAACTCCAGCTGTAACAGCAACAAGGACGCTACCAAAGGAAGCTTTAAATTCATTAATAGCTACAAGATTTGTTGGGACAGCCGTTAACATGACGACGGTGCTTGTAGATGAAAAATGCTCCTTTAGTAAAAATTCAGCGACCTCTCTCTTTACATCATTAATGACATAATCTATTGGTACGGAGCGATTTAACAGACAATCATACCAGCCGATACCCGGATTATGGACAGCTGAGGACACTGTTTTTAAAGGAAACTCTGATTGAAGCTGAATGTAATGATCTGTAACAGTAAAATTTTCTTTTGTAATGACAGCACGTTGCTGATGTTCAACTGAGGCTGGCATCATGGTAATTTGAGGCTTTGGAATTTCTGGATGTGCATAAGTTGCAACTCGGGCATGGTAAACGTCTTCAATTTGTGAAGCGATTAATACTTCATGTGGCGCCCCCAATGCCCGCATCCGTCCTTCCTCCATTAGTAATAATTCATCACAATAGAGAGAAGCTAAATTCATATCATGCAGCACCATAATAACGGTTAAACCACTTTCAATTGCTTCCTTTCGCACCATATCTAAAATTTGACGTTGATGAGCAATATCTAGATGGTTCGTTGGTTCATCCAACAGTAATATTTCCGCTGTTTGTGCAAGAGCTTGGGCTACAAAAACTCTTTGCTGTTCACCGCCCGACAAAAATTCCATCGGTGTCTGTTCATAGCGTTGCACACCAGTTTGTATCATTGCATGTTGAACTGCTTGTTCATCACGATCAGTCCAGCTTGAAAAGAAGCCTGTTTGATGTGGATACCGTCCAAGTGATACTGCCTCCCGTACACTGTTTGAAAAGGCATTGGCATGTAATTGCGGAAGCACCGCCATTTTTTTTGCTAATGCACGAGCATTGTAAGAACTACTATTTTTACCATCTACTAATATAGTGCCTGCAGTTGCTGGAAGTATGCCACTTATTACTTTTAACAGCGTGGATTTCCCGCTTCCATTTGGTCCTAATATCCCTAGTATTTTTCCTTTGTCAACGGAAAAACTAATATCACGGACGATCGGTACATCTCCATAGCCACCTGAAAGATGTTCAACAACAATCATGCCCGTACCCCCTTGCCTCTACGTTGCTTATAAAAAATATAGGAAAAAACGGGCGCCCCAATAAATGCAGTAATGACACCAATCGGTAGCTCTCTTGGCATAATAATTGTTCGTGCTATTAAATCACAAATAATCAGCAAAGTTGCCCCATTTAAAAATGATAATGGCAATAAATGACGATGATCGGAACCCCAAACCATTCTCGTCATATGAGGAACAACTAAACCAACAAAGCCAATCGTTCCAGAAACCGCTACCGCAGCTCCTGTCAACATGGATCCACCCACTAAAATAATATATTTACTACGCTTAACATTGACACCTAAATGCTTCGCGCGTTCTTCACCATATAACAGAACATTTAACTCGCGTCTTTGTGTCCAAAGCATAATGGAGCCGATTATGACAAACGGGATAATCATCTGAACGTATGGCCAACCACGCATTGATACTGAACCGAGCAGCCATCCGACAACTTGGCGTAGCTCCTCACCAGACAATGCAATCATTAATGAAATCAGGGAACCTAAAAATGAACTAAATATAACCCCTGTTAAAATAAGAGTTTCCATTTTTAGCGAACGGTCTACTATTCTAGCAAAGCCCATAACAGCTACCATCGTTAATATGGCACCAATCATACTAAAGATGGGCAATGTAAAATGGCCGACTACAGGTATTGATATACTAAAGAAAATCGTCATAACTGCACCAACTGATGCACCAGAGGAAACACCTAACGTATACGGGTCAGCCAAAGGGTTCTTTAATAAGCCTTGAAAAGCTGCCCCTGCAATAGCAAGTGATGCCCCTACAAGCCCTGCCAGCAGTACTCGAGGTAAACGAATCTTCCATAAAATATTGGCAGGTGTTTCATCAGCCGCCTTATTCCACACTACTTCTAGCGGAATATGAACTGAGCCTATCGCCACACCACACCAGATGCTAATGATTAGAAGCGTAATTGCTGTTACATAGGCTACAATTGTTTTACTCATTTAAACGCCTCTGGGTAGACCGCCTTCGCTAATTCCTCAAAACCATCTGCTAATCGAGGACCTTGACGACTTGTCGTACTTTCATCCACTTGTACAATAGCTTTATTTTTTACGGCAGTTATTGTCTCAAAGCCTGGACGTTGTGGAATTTTCGTTAAAATATCTGGTACATAATTATAGGCTACTACAATGACATCTGGATTTTTCGCGATAATTTGTTCAGCATCTATTTGATACCAGTCATTTGTATCTGCTGCCACATTTTCGGCATGAATCATTTCTAGCATCTCATTCATAAATGTACCTTTACCAGCTGTATAAATCTGTGGCACATCAGACGACTCTACAAAGACTTTCTTTGGCTCAACACCGTCAAGTTTTGTTTCAACTTCTTTAACCTTCGCCTTCATATTTGCAACAATTTTTTTAGCCTCTTCTAGTTTTCCTGTTGCACGACCAAGCTGTTCAATCGTTGTGTAAGTTTCATTAAAGTTTTTTGCATCCGCTACAACAAATACTTTCACACCTGCAGCTTCAAGCTGTTCAATTGCTCCTTTTGAATTCCCCATACCCGATGCATGTGCAAAAACGATATCTGGCGATAAAGCAATAATTTTTTCAATATTATAATCCATGCCGCCAACCTTTTCTTTTTTACTAGCTTCCGCTGGATAATTGTCATTATCTGTCACGCCAACTATTTCATTATTTAAGCCAAGGCCAAACAATATTTCAGTGTTACTCGGAATGAGAGAGACAATTTTTTCAGGAGGTGCTTCTAGCGTAATATCCTTGCCTGTAGCATCTTTTATCGTCATTGGGAATGTTGCTTGATCTACTTTTGCAGTCTCTTGTTGCTCAGAAGATGACGGCTTATCATTTGTTGCCTCTTTTGTATTACATGCAGCAAGCAGGCCAATAGCTAAAAATGCTGATAATCCTATTTTCCAAATTTTCTTCATGTGAATCCCCCTTAGTCTATTTGTGCGTATAGTTTTTATTGTTTTTCTGAATTATCGATACATTTTAGTTTTTTAACGCTCGAGGTTGTGGGTTATCGCCTAACTTTGTGGATATATCACCTAACTTTGGGTTATCGCTCAACTTTGCGGATTTATCAACCAACTTTGGGTTATCGCTCAACTTTGTGAGTTTATCTACCAACTTTGCGGATTTATCTACCAACTTTTTGAGTTTGCCTACCAACTTTGTGGATTTATCGCCCAACTTTGGGTTATCACTCAACTTTGCGGATTTATCAACCAACTTTTTGAGTTTATCTACCAACATTGTAGGTTTATCGCCCACTTTTTCAAATTTATCGACATTCATCATCCAAAACAAATACCCCTCATCATAAAACAATGAGGGGGTCAAATTTGCACAAAAAACATATACAAAATCCACCATCCTATCCTCGTAGGCTACAACGTGTTTTCTATAAAGGCAGGTCTCCTGGCTCGTGCTCCATACGCTTTTTCAAGCCTTCCCGAAAGTTTCAGTGGCGTAGATTGAAAAAACTCACACATACAGTGGCGGGACCGCATCGGAATTACACCGATTTCCCTTTTCTCTTTACTTAAGTAAAGAACCTTTATAATATTCAGTTGATTGTATTATACATGAAAACGAAAGAAGCCGCCTCCATTCGAGACGACTCCTAAACAAATCAATTCTGTCCGACATACTGAAAGAAGTTAGACTATATCTGAAAAATACTGTACCGTTTTCATTGGTGCACCCATTTCTCGTAATGCCCATGTATGCTCTAAATAAATATCTGCTAGCTTCTCATATTTGCCGCCGAATCTTTGTGCCCATTCGACTGCTACCACACTTTCATATAAATGCGCCATTTTCTCTGCGACCTTTTTTGCCTCAAACGTTTTCGTTGCATCGTCTAAACCGGCAAATGTTTGCAAAGTTGAATCTAGTTTTGCTAATTGATCCATAACAATTTCGACTAATGGACTGGTAGCTAGTTTCTCTAGACGTTCTTCCATGACACGAACAAACATTTCGTGCGCATGAAACTTATCAACTAAACGAATGAGCTCTAAAGCTAAAATATTCGCAGTCCCCTCCCACACAGTAAGCACCTGTGCATCTCGTAATAACCGAGGTGTAACAAAATCTTCAATATAGCCGTTTCCGCCATGTAATTCAATGGCTTCACTAGCATAATGTACAGCTTGCTCTGCCGTTTCTTTTTTCATGATAGCAATATACAAACGATTCAAAACGATGTCCTCTTTATTCCCCTGCCCACTAGTTACTTTATCGTACAGCTGAATAAGATCAAAAACCGTGGCAACTTCTACATGAAGCTTGGCAGCGAATTTCCCTAATGTATCCTGAATCATAGGATATTGCGTTAAAGGCTTTCCAAAGGCATGACGATTTGTCACATAATGCTTCGCCTCTAAATAGCCGCGGCGCATAATGCCGATAGAAGCAACCGCATTGCAAATTCTTGATAAATTAAGCGCCTCCAGCATATAGTAAATTCCTTTATTTGGGTCACCTACAACATATGCTAGCGCACCATCAAATTCCACCTCACCAGAAGGTACTGCTCTTACACCAAGTTTATCCTTTAAACGCCGAATGCGCAGGTTATTAACTGTACCATCCTCATTTCGCCATGGAACTGCAAACAATGTTAAGCCCTTTGAACCTACCTGAGCCCCTTCCATGCGTGCCAATACCATGGTTACACCGCACATTCCTGCGTTCGATGCAAAATATTTCTCCCCATATAAACGATACTGATTGCCGTCCTTTCTTGCTTCCACAACATTCGCACCAACATCAGAGCCACCTTGACGCTCCGTTAAAAATGTAGCTCCCTCATATAGTTCCGTATCTCCTGTTGCACAAACATGTGGTAAAAAGCGCTCCTTCACCTCATCACTCGCATAATGATCAAGTAAATAAGCCGTTGCCATTGTTAAAGTAACAGGACAGTAAAAGCCTGGCTCAGCATGTGATAGTATATAGCCTTGAGCAAAGCTATAGACATAATTGCCCTTTCTACCTAATTGCGGAATATCCTTATGCACATAGCCAACAATGCCAGTATTGTACGTCTCTTCAATTGTTCTTTTATAACCATCATTGACCCAAATCTCTGACACTTCTTCACCATAGGCACTATACCTTTGTAATCGAGGCTCACCCTCTCTATCCGTATGCTTTGCTCTCACATCAATATCTCCAGCACAAAGCTCACCGAAATCTGTTAGCTCGCGTGTGGCATAGTCTGCAAACTCTTTATCTAGCATCATTTCTAAAACTTTATGAAGTGTATCATTATCTTTAAAAAAGTTTGTTGTTTTCATTTCTTCCTGCTGTAAAACCTTCATGCTATCTCACCTCTTGTCCCTTCAAGGATTGTTTTAGTATTTTGCCCGATGCATTTCGTGGTAGCGCTTCCACACGTTCAAAGATGCGTGGAATTTTATATTTAGCAAGATGCTCCTCCAAATAAGCTTTAAGTTCGTCCTCGTCAATGTCTGTTTTAGCGGCATAAACAGCCTTCACCGTTTCTCCCCACTCTGAATGCGGTACACCAATTACAGCAACTTCAAATATCCCCTTATAGCTCAACATACTATCTTCAATTTCTTTCGGGTAAATATTCACACCGCCTGAAAAAATAACATCCTTTTTACGATCCACAATCCAAATATAGCCGTCCTCATCTAGGCGAGCTAAGTCACCTGTTTTCAGCCAGCCATCTATAAATGCAGCCTTTGTTGCAACATCATCCTTGTAATAACCCAGCATGTTACCCTCACCAAGTAAGACAATTTCTCCTACTTCACCAACACTGACATCTTCTCCATTATCGTTAATAATCCGCAGCTCCGCTCCAAGTGGTGCACGCCGACCAACACTCCCCGCCTTCGTTGCATGCTCTTCACCAAACAATATTGAACCGTTTGGACCAGCCTCAGTTAAGCCATAAACACAAGTTAAATTTTCTGTTTTGAAAGCTTTTTGTAAATGGCGAACTTCGTTTTGTGATAACGGCGCTCCACCATAAGCCCACCATTTCATCGATGATAAATCAGTTGTTTGCAATCTTGGCAGTTGGGCAGTTAACAAATAAGCGACAGGAGCGCCAAAGAAATGCGTTGTTCTTTCCTGCTCAATTGAATCTATCAATAAATCAGGTGTAAATGTTGGCGTTAGTACATTTGTCGAGCCTACAAGTACTCCTGCCATTAAAAATAAATGTAATGGAGCTGAATGCGTCAACGGCATCATAAGAAGGATCCGGCTTTCAGGCTTTACTTCCATTTCTATTGCAATCATTTGCGCTACAGTTAAAATATTGCGATAGCTAAACATTACACCCTTTGGTTTTCCCGTTGTACCCGAGGTATATAAAATCGTTGAGACATCATCTTCATTCAGCTGGCAATCAATTGTTTCAATGCTTGCATGTTGAATAAGTGTTTCATAGTTTAGCCAACCAGCCTTCTCTTGACCTGTTTTGATTTTTAAAGGAACAACCGTGATTTTTTCAACAGCTGCAAAAATTGCCTCATGTACTAGAATAGCTTTAGCATCAGCATGTTGGGCTACATACTCAACCTCTTGCAGCGTAAATTTCGCATTTACTGGAACGACAATAGCTCCAATACGCTGACTAGCAAAATAGCTAACAACAAACTCTACTACATTTGGCATAAAAATGATTACTTTATCGCCTTGCCGCACACCCTGCTCTAATAAAGCATGACTAAAACGTGTCACTTGCTCATCTAAATCACGATAAGTCACTCGTTCCCCCTGACAAACAACAGCTTCACTCATAGGGTACTTTCGCGCATTACGTGCTAACAAATTCGAACTATTCATCGTGCATCTCTCCCTTTAAAGTCGCTATTTTATCTATAAAAACGCCTTGTAATTGCTGTAACTCACTCTTCATTTGTGCAAGCTCTGCTATTTTGCTATCAATCTCTTGAATTTTTTGCTCCCCATATTCGACCGTACGCTCCAACTGCTGAATGCCCGTGCGATCATAATCAAACAGCAATACCATCTCCTTAATCTCCTCAAGTGAAAAACCGTAACGCTTTCCTCGGAAAATAAGCTTCAGCTTCGCTAATTCTTTTTTTGAAAAGGTTCGCTGATTAGTAGATGATCGATCAGGATTAAGCAGCCCAAGCTCCTCATAATAGCGAATTGTCCGTGTTGAAACATTAAACCGCTTAGCCACTTCTTGAATCGTCTTCAACATCATCTCCCCTTCCCGTTTTCCATCAGTATATCATTGACGCTAACGTAAACTTCAACAAGATATCTGAATTTTTAAGAAAATTATTGATTTAAGCAGCTGAATAGGATTATTCCGGGATGTCTTTCATTTGTTTTGCGGGACTTTCTGTCAGTTTGCGAGGGCTTTTTGTCGCATCGAGGGTTCTTTCCGTCGCTTTGACTGTTCTTTCCGTCGTTCCGGCGATGCGTTCCGTCGCTTTGATGATTCTTTCCGTCGCTCTAATGGGGCGTTCCGTCGCTTCGACGATTCTTTCCGTCGTTCTGGCTGCTCCTTCCGTCGCTTTGATGATCCTATCCACCACTTCGACTGTTCTATCCATGACTTTGGCTGTTCTATCCATGACTTCGGCTTCTCTATCCACGACTTTGCCTTCTCTATCCACGATTTCGGCTTCTCTATCCACGATTTTGGCTGTTCTATCCGTCGCTTCGGATTCTTTCCGTCACTCTGGTGGTTCCTTCCATCGCTTCGACTGTTCTTTCCGTCGCCCTGGCTGCTCCTTCCGTCGCTCTGGAGGTTCCTTCCGTCGCTTCGACTGATCCTTCCGTCGCCCTGGCTGCTCCTTCCGTCCCTTCGATGATTCTATCCACGATTTTGGCTGTTCTATCCGTCGCTTCGGATTCCTTCCGTCTCTCTGGAGGTTCCTTCCGTCGCTTCGACTGTTCTTTCCGCCGTCCTAGCTACTCCTTCCGTCGCCCCGGATTCCTTCCGTCGCTTCCGAGGTTCTTTCCGTCGACCTGGTGACTCTTTCCATCGCTCTGCTGATTCTTCCCGTCGCTTCTAAAACATACAAAAACCCCCGGCATATTGTTGTGCCGGGGGTTAGAAAGACTATTATTACATTTTTTCCGGTGCAGATACGCCGATTAAGCGTAATGCGTTGGCAATTGTTGTACGTACAGCAGTAATAAGCGCTAAGCGAGCCTCTGTTAACTCTTTATTTGAAGCATCTAACACTTTTTCAGCGTTATAGAAGCTGTGGAATGCAGCCGCTGTTTCTTGAATATAGTTGGCGATACGGTGTGGTGTACGGTGCTTCGCAGCATCTGCTACCACTTTCGGGAAGTCGCCCACTTTTTTCAGTAAATCAATTTCTTTTTCTGCAGTTAACAGAGTTAAATGATCTGTTGTTGCAGCAAAGCCTTGCTCATTTGCTGAGCGTAAAATTGACGAAATACGTGCATGCGCATATTGTGCATAATACACTGGGTTTTCGTTTGATTGAGATACGGCAAGGTCAAGGTCAAAGTCCATGTGAGAATCGCCTGCAGTTTTCACGAAGAAATAACGTACTGCATCTAGGCCAACTTCTTCTACAAGCTCACGCATTGTAACAGCGTTCCCTGTACGTTTAGACATTTTGAATTTCTCACCGTTTTTATAAAGCTGAACCATTTGGATGATTTCTACTTCAAGTGTATCACGGTCGTGGCCAAGTGCTTGAATAGCAGCCTTCATACGTGGGATATAGCCATGGTGGTCAGCTCCCCAAATATTAATTAATTTATCGAAGCCACGTACAATTTTATCCTCATGGTATGCGATATCTGGAGTTAGATATGTGAAAGAGCCATCATTTTTAATTAACACGCGGTCTTTATCATCGCCATATGTTGTCGAACGGAACCAAGTAGCACCGTCTTCTTCAAATACATGACCATTCGCTTTTAGTTTATCTAACGCTACTTCGATTTTGCCGTTTTCATATAGAGAAGTTTCTGAATACCACACATCAAAGTTTACACGGAAGTTTGCAAGGTCTGTTTTTAACTTGTCTAATTCTAACGCTAAACCATGTTGACGGAAGAATGCAAAACGTTCTTCTTCAGTTTTAGATAAAATTGCATCGCCATGCTCACTAGCTAGTTTACCAGCGATCTCAATAATATCTGAACCGTGGTAGCCATCTTCTGGCATCTCAGCATCCATTCCTAAAGCTTGCTTATAACGCGCTTCAAGTGAATAAGCTAAGTTATTAATTTGATTACCCGCATCGTTAATGTAGTACTCACGTGATACTTCATAACCTGCCATATCTAATACGTTACATAGTGAATCCCCTACAGAAGCTCCACGCGCATGACCTAAATGAAGATCACCTGTTGGATTTGCAGATACGAATTCAATTTGAACTTTTTCTCCCGCACCAGCATTTGAACGACCATAATCAGCACCTTGCTCAAGCACTGCTTTTACTACACCTGATAAGAAATCTTTACGTACAGTAATATTCATGAAGCCAGGGCCAGCAATATCGATTTTTTCAATATCTGTACCTGCTGTGTCAAGATTTTCTAAAATAGCTTCCGCAATCGCACGAGGTGGTTTTTTTGCTAATTTCGTTAATTGCATAGCAATATTTGTTGCATAGTCTCCGTTTGCTTTATCCTTCGGTGTTTCAAGGTGAATATTTAATTCTGTGCCAGCCTCGACTAAGCCAGCTTTTTCAACAGCCTGCGCAATCGCTGCTTTAATGGCTTGTTGTACTTGTTCTACTGCGTTCATCATTGTACCTCCGTAAATGTAATATCTAATTTATAATTGCCAACGGATTGCCCACCCATTAGTAAATCGTACTGTACATGGAAATCTCCGCTTACTGCCTGTTTTGTATACGTCATTTTTTTCGTGTGGATGACGAGTGGCATTGAACCGAACTCACTTTCATAATGACCTATTTGTTGTTCAATTATGTTAAGTGGTAGTCGCATTTTTACTGCTCCAGTACGCATAATTAATGCCTGTTCATTGCCTAGCTTCATAGTTGTGCGGATGGTTTTATCCTCCTGCACCTCTTCATATTTCAAATAGATGCTTCCTGCTTTTTCAAGTAGCTGCCCTGTCAGCAACATTTCATAACTTTCGGACTCCCCATCAATTGGGCAAATCGTAGAAATGAGCTTAATGTTCACCTGCGATCTTACTTCGTTCGCCATTATGGACGCTCCCTTTTATTGTTTTTACTATAACCTTTTTATTATAGGATGAATACTCATATTTTTTCAAGATAGAAGTAAGTATTCTAGCCGATGTAGCAGTAATTTGTTCATTATTTAATGATTGACACAAATTGGCTGTAAATCTACAGTTATATTAAGGAGTTTGAATATTCGATTATTTTAACGAAATGAGGGTTGCTGTATGTTAACACTTGAACAAATTCATGCTGCTAAACGAAGAATTTCACCTTATATATATGAAACGCCTATTATTCGATTAAATGGGCTCAATCAACTTTTAGGATGTCACGTCTATATAAAAGCCGAGAATATGCAAAAAACAAACTCCTTTAAACTTCGAGGGGCTCTCAATAAAATGCTTTCCATGCCTTTAGAACAATTACAAAAAGGCGTAGTCGCTGCATCCTCAGGTAATCATGGCAAAGGTGTTGCCTATGCAGGCAAGCTATTAAATAGTAAAGCGACAATTGTTCTTCCAGATTCAGCTCCTACTGTTAAGGTTGAAGGAATACGTGCCTTAGGTGCAGAAGTTGTACAGTGTAAGCTGGCAGAAAGACATGTTCTTACAGAAAAACTCAGTCGCGATAATGGCTATTGCAACATACATCCTTATGATGATTACGATATTATGGCAGGACAAGGAACAGCAGGTTTAGAAATAGTAGCACAGCTTCCTGAAGTCGAAACTATTGTTGTTCCTATTGGCGGTGGTGGATTAATTAGTGGCATTGCAACTGCTGTCAAATCCATTGCACCTCATATCAAAATAATTGGTGTGGAGCCTGCTGTTGTTTCGCGTTATACAAAAAGCTTAGAAGCTGGTGAAAGATTGCTGTTAGCGGAACAAAAATCTTTGGCAGATGCCCTACTCACTTTACAGCCTGGGGAACGGAATTTTCCAATTGTTCAACAGCTTATCGATGAGGTTGTAAGTGTAGATGAAGCATTGATTCAACGCGGGATGAAAACCTTACTTTCAGAGGGTAAAATTATCGCAGAACCCTCCTCTTCTATCGGCATTGGCGCTGCCCTGCAAGGAACTTTACCTATTCGTACAAACGAAAAAGTGTGCTTCCTTATTTCAGGAGGTAATGTTGGATTAGAGCTTTAGAATCGAGTAGGAGGGAGTGACTAACTCCCGACCTCTCCAACCACCGTACGTACGGATCCGTATACGGCGGTTCAATT
>NZ_LITM01000008.1:203834-226907 GCF_001275675.1 Lysinibacillus sp. FJAT-14745
TGGCTAACCTCTACTTCTGTCTTCGGGGTTCGGGACTTTCACCCTATAGTTCATGCGCATGCCGGGCACACCAAAAAAGCATCCACTCAAATATAATGAGTAGATGCTTTTTGTGTTTAAACGTAACTTTCAGACTTTCCTTTATTTATTATTGATCCCGCTGTATCTTTCTTAGTAAATAAAGCTCTCCAGAAATAAATCGCAAGACCAATTAACACTATACAATGAAAGACATAAATAGAAACGGCAAGGACATTCGGCTCACTATCAGTCAAGAAAGCTATAAAATCGTGCATAGCGTGCCAGATAATCGGAAAAATAATACTTTTTGTCTTTGCAACAATTTCTGCACAAACTAACCCAAAGAGGAATGCATAAGTTATTTGTAGTAATGTCATTAATAAATCAGCACCGGCAGCTAAATTTGCAAGATGTCCAATACCAAACAAAATTGAGGAGCCTAGAATAGCCACTTTAAGCCCTTTAGCTGATAAATATTTAAAAATCAGGCCTCGGAAAATAAGCTCTTCACAAAAACCAACTGCAATAACAAATAGAAGCAAAATAAATACATACTGTGCCGAAAAACCATCTTTATCTGTAATACCATTAAAGAATGCAATCAACTCAGAAAAAACGATTACAGCCATCCACGTCCCAGCTTTAAACCTTCTAAATCCAAAATCACGGAAAGAGAATTTACTTTTTTTCATGATCCAAAGAGTAACTAGAACGCCACCTGCAGTGGAGATAAATTGAATCAAAAATATAGAGCTTAAGCTACTTATATTTTTAATTGTTATAATTGTCCCAGCTATAGCAGGAAAAACAAGTGCAAGCACTGTAAATAGTATCGATAAAAGAATAGGCGAATTTTTCATTTTCATTTATTTTCTCCATTCAATAATTTTAGTTTAACGCCTTCAAAAACATCTTTTAAAATACCTTCAATTTCCGAACTATCTAAATCGCAAGTATTCGTCGCACACATTGTCGCTATTCCATGCGTAGTTAACCATATATCTATAAATAGAGATTTAGCAGAGGTTTGAGTTAATCCCGTTAATTTAGAAATTAGCGCTATAATTCCTTGGTTTTCTACTTCATTTAGTAACTCTGAAAAGCTTGAGATTTTATATTTATTGGATAGGAATAACAGCTCAAATAACTTTTTTTCCTCGCGAGCAAAGTTAATATAAGCTAACCCCATTCCTAAAAAAGAACTTTCTTGCAAGCCTTGAAACATTCTTTCGTTATAAAGATTGCCAGCCCTTTCATATATTGCATACTTCAAATCGTCCATACTCGAGAATAATCGAAATATTGGCTTTGTCGAACAACCTAACTCTTTTGCTAAATCTCTTGCATTCACACTATCAATGCCACTCTTCCTAGTCATTTCAAAAGCACAATCCATTAAAATTTCCTCTGTAAACCGCTCTTTTGGTGCCAAAAAAATTTGCCTCCTCTCAATAGGTAACATTTGTTACCTATAATGTAACAGTAATTTCCTGGCTATGTCAATAAGGTATGTGAAACTAATCAAAAAAGTTCCAATGAAATGAAAAAAGAAAAAATTCACTTTGTAAATGAGCTTTGTTCTCCCAAGAAGTCCTTGAACTCCCAATATCTATTGATGCCTGGATTGATTATGTTAGACAGATTTTAAAAACAGATGGGGCTAAAAGTGATCTCATAATGCCTCCCCACTTTTAGCCCCACATTAATAAATTATTTTTCCTAGATTTTCTTCATTCCAAATTTAGCAAATCAGAAATTATTTCTGCACTTCCTGGTGAAAACATAAATATTGAGAATGAAATACATAATAATCCTACAAACATAATACCGATTTTCTTCATTAACAAAGATTGCTTTTTCATAAATAGTCCTTTACATATCAAAAACAACCCTACAAATAAGATTAAGAAATACCAAACCCCCATTAACTCACCCCTTTTACAAAATAGACGTTAAAGATTAAGGAAAGTTCTACCATCTCAATCAGCTTGTGTATAGAAATAAAGTGTCCCTCTATCAGCTATATTAAAATTTTTAAAAACAGCACCGACAATTTAAATCATCCAATGACCTCATTATTGCTTTCTTGTTTAATTTGATCGATTCTATTTTTCCCCCATTCATACATCATCTCAACGATTGGTAATAACGTCATCCCTAGTTCTGTCATGGAATATTCGACTTTCGGAGGGACTTCTGGAAACACTTCTCGATGAACAATCCCATCTTCCATTAGTTCGCGTAATTGGTTTGTTAATATCTTATGAGATATTTTCGGAAAAAGTCTTTGAAGCTCACTGAAGCGATGTGGTCCTTCTACACCTAAATGCCACAAAATAACAACTTTCCATTTCCCACTAATGATCGATAAGGTAAGCTCTTTTTCACAATGGTAATCGTTATTTACTATTCTCTCTTTTATCTCTTCTCTTAATTTATCTGACATAGAGCTAACTAACTCCCTTTTCATATAAGTAACTTTTAGTAACCTCCGCACCAAAAAGTGCACTCTTCACAATGTATAAAACCGTAGTAAAATGAGGATAGTCTTAAAGATAAATCTTAATCTATTTTTTCGTCTAAATAAAATTATCTCAACTAAAGGAGCGAAAAACATGCAAACAATCGCAGGAAAAGTGGCGTTAATTACAGGAGCAGGGCGTGGAATTGGACGCGCAACAGCAGTAGCTTTTGCACAAGAAGGTATTCACGTAGGTCTTGTTGGGCGTACTCTTGAAAATTTACAACAAGTAGCAGAGGAACTTAAACAGTATGATGTGAAGGTAGCAATGGCTGTGGCAAATGTGGCGGATTTAGACTCTATTACTACAGCCGTTGAATCTATTCGCGGAGAGCTTGGCGCCATCGACATTTTAGTAAACAATGCTGGCATTTCAAAATTCGGTAACTTCATGGACTTATCGCCTGAAGAATGGACAAATATTATCGATGTCAACGTAAAAGGTGTGTACTACACAACACGCGCTGTATTACCAGAAATGTTAGAGCGCAATACAGGCGACATCATTAATATCTCATCAACAGCTGGTCAAAAAGGTGCACCAATTACAAGTGCATACTCGGCTTCAAAAGCTGCAGTTATCGGATTAAGTGAATCATTAATGCTTGAAGTGCGTAAGAAAAATATTCGCGTTACAACATTAACGCCAAGTACAGTTGCTACAGATATGGCGGTTGAACTAAACTTAACAGATGGCAATCCAGAAAAAGTGATGCAAGCAGAAGATTTAGCAGATTTAATGGTTGCACAGCTAAAACTTCATCCACGTGTTGTATTAAAACATGCTGGACTTTGGTCAACGAACCCTTAATAGAATTATACGAAATATCATGGCGCTATCCAATGTATTGGATGGCGTCTTCCTTTTTTAACAATATGCTCTAATGGGATCCACACAGTTTATGGCTACTACCTCTAGGAATAGGATGAGCAAATAGTATCTAGAGTTAGAGCTTAAAGCTAACCCCACTCCACCCGCTTCATTTCGAAGACCCTACTTATTTTATCCAGCCTAATTTCGCCTTCAATTTAACAACCATCCCCCAAATGTACGGTAGTCAAAAGGGAAAAGTTTAAGTATTAATCTATATTTCCAACTATTTTAAAAATTTTTTTCTAACTCTAATAACTTTTTATATATGGAAAGACGTCTAATAATTAGTAATTTAACCATTTAAAAAAAGGAGAGAAATAATTATGAAAAAAACAATTAAAAAATCTTGGATGATTGTATCAGCACTATCAATAGGAATGGCTGTCTTCACGCCACATCAAGCTGAGGCAACAACAGCAAAACCAACAAACGAAATAACTGTTAAAGCTGAGCAACAAATTAAAGGAACTATTAAAAGCATTTACGGGGATAGCATTACGATTAAAGGAAAAGACGGTAAAAACTATTATATCGGAATTCAGAAATTTTCAGATGAGCAAATAGCAAAAATGAAGTTAGTAGAAGGTCAAGAAATCTCTGTAGAAGGTAGCTTAGTACAAGATTATTCAGATTTCTACACATTTGACGTCTATAAAAAAAGCTTACCTAAAGAAATAACAAAAGAAGATCTAGCTAAATTAGAAAAGTTGTTTAATCAAATGAAGAAGTTAGAAAAAGAAGAGAAATATGAAGAAGTAGATAAAATCAATCTTGAAATGGATAAAATCACAAAGCCGTATATTTTAGCTAGCTGGGTACCTGTATCCTTCGAAAAGTTCATTGAAGAATACGGATTTAGTGAAAAAAATATTGTTATTAAAGAGCAAGATAAAAAACAGCTGAAAGCGATTTATGAACAGTGGATAAAATTAGAAAAATCTGGTAAAGAAGAAAAAGCACAAGAAAAATTTGATGAATTCCAGAAGGTTCTTCAACCTTATTTAGATGCTCTAAATCCACCATTAACATTTGAAGAATACATCTCAGATTTGGCATTAGATATACCGGCTGAAGCCATGCCAAAACTAAAAACTTTATACAATGATGCTAAAAAAGCTGATAAAGATAAAAATGATCAATTATCTGAAAAGCTATGGGGTGAATTCGATGAAATGATTAATCCTTACTTTAAGCCAATTAGCTTTGAAGATTACTTATCTAACTTTGATTTCGAAATCAAAGCAACAGATAAAAACCAATTAAAAAAGCTTTATGAAGAAGCCACAGCTCTTGATAAAAAAAATGACTATGAAAAATCTAATGAAAAATGGGATGCTATCGACAAAATTTTAAAACCATATTATGAAGCAAATAAAGAAATTCTACTCTCAGCTTCTAAAGTAACGATAAACGGTAAAGTTTATATTTCAAAGAATTAATATATTTCGGGGTTATCCCAAAAGTCATTAAACAATGATTTAGGGATTAACCCCCTTTCTTATTTACTTATAGAACCGTCCTAGACGCTCATTGTGAGTATTCTCTCGCCATAATTCCATGGTCATTAAAAGTCTGCAATTTTGCCAAGACCCAAATTGTATTGTTTTATCCTCTTATTTAAATATACAACATTACCTTATCGCCTTAACAATCACTATAATAAGAAAGATAACTCCAACTTCGTCTGAATTGCCTTCTATCCTCATTATAAGATTGCATCCATCCATAAAAAGGGATGTGCTGCCTTAGTATTTCTTAGCAACAAGCCTTAATAATTCTTAACATGTACATTCCCCAATAGAAATTTTTATTTTACATCATATTTGACGTATTATTTTACGTAATATTAATCATAATATAGCATCATTAGTGTGCAATGGCAGAACATATTTCAAAAACATTTAAACCCTTTTTAAAAAATTAATTCCTTAAAAATTTGTAGAAATTAAATAACTTATAAAAACTATAAAACACTAATAAACTTTAAGCACGCCATTGTTGATGTTTGGAAGGAGAGGCACTATGAGAGAAGGAGTAAAACGTCACACTTTCGATATTGAACAGTTAGTTGCAGCTTCTGAAGCGGCTCGTAATTTTTCTGCTTTGCGAAAAAAAGCAAAACTTGCACCTCGTTTGATTTTGGAAAACAATAAGCCCGACTCTGTCATTATTTCGATTGAAGATTATCAGCAAATTCAAGAAGTTATTCGTATGCTTGAAGATGAGATTTTTGAATTGAAGGCTATTTCACGAATTCAAAAAGCAGAAACAGAAGGAGTAAAAACTTGCAAATTTGACGAGTTTGCTACTGAAGATGACCGTGCTATAGTCAAATCTGCAAAGGACTGGGATATATCTGACGAAGAATTATTTGAATAGGAGTCAGATAGCCAATGGAATCTGTAGAAGTTTTATTTAGTAATTTAGAGTTTTATGATGTAGCCACACACGAGTGGAAAAACTTAGATGGTTATCAGAAAAAATTTGTTTCAAAAGCACTTGAAAAAATAGAAGTTCGTGGGAGTGAAATTGGCGAACCACTGGGAAACAAGCGAAACATTGATTTAACGGGTTATCGCAAAGTAAAGTTAAGATAAATCGGTATTCGTATTGTTTATCGAGTAACCAATGATGTAGTTGAAATTACAGAAATAGTAGCTATTGGCGATAGAGACGACGACGAAGTTTATCGAGACGCCTATCAACGTATCCAAAAACGTAAAACGGTTGATACTACTACCCAATAAAAAATTCGCTACTACGTTCTGTGCGTGGTAGCTTTTTATATGTATTTTCTGCATAAAAAAAGAGGTGAGCCAAACATTTCTACTTTCACATGGCCGTAAGCATAATGATATAGCAAAAGATGATTCATTTATCTTTTTATCGCCACAAGAGCCTTTTGTGTCCACTGGGTTAAACGTAATATTTAACCGCTTAGTAGAAGTTGTTGAACTGCCAGCGACAACGATACATGGCTTATGGCACACACATGCCACCATACTTATGAATAACAGTATCCCTGTCAAGGCTATTGCCTAACGTTTAGGAAATACTCCTGAGATGATCGATACAGTTTATGGCCACATTCTCCAAGAGATGGAGGCACAAACAGTATCCGTATTTAGTGAGAGTTTAAAGGCGATTGGGGCAAAAAGTGGTGCTAGCTTATTGCTAACCCCACTCCAACCGGTTTATATCAATATTAAAAAACCCTACTTATTTTACCCAGCCCAAAATCATTTCTCTCAATAACTTTGAAGCTGTATTCGCAGTCATTTCGGATGAATCATAGATTGGTGCTACTTCAACTAGGTCAAAGCCCACTACATTGACGTTACTTGCTGCAATCGCATGGATTGACGCTAGTAATTCTTTTGATGTAATGCCTCCGCAATCTACTGTCCCTGTACCTGGTGCATGCGCTGGGTCAAGTACATCTATATCAATCGTAACGTAAACATTACGTCCCGCTAAAGACGGTAATACCTCTTTTAATGGTTCTAGCACTTCAAATTTTGAAATGTGCATGCCATTTTCCTTCGCCCATTCGAATTCTTCCTTCATACCTGAACGAATACCAAATGAATAGACATTTTTCGGTCCGATATGTTCAGCAATTTTGCGAATAGGTGTTGAGTGAGAAAGTGGCTCCCCTTCATATTCTACACGTAAGTCTGTATGTGCATCGAAGTGGATAATTGCTAGGTCATCATATTTTGCTGATACAGCTTTCATAACAGGCCACGATACTAAATGTTCGCCACCCATACCTACAGGAATCTTGTCATCTGCTAAAAGCTTCTCGATATACTTTTCAATTTCATCTAGCGAGCGCTGAGCGTTGCCGAATGGTAACGGTATATCACCCGCATCAAAATATTTCACTTCTTCTAGCTCGCGGTCTAAATATGGACTATATTCTTCTAGTCCAATAGATACTTCACGTATACGCTGCGGACCAAAACGTGAACCCGGACGATAACTAACTGTCCAGTCCATTGGCATACCATAAATAACTGCCTGAGCATCCTCATATGTAGGATGACTTTTTATAAAAACATTACCTGAATAAGCTTCATCAAATCTCATTACCCGACCTCCACTTTTAGAAATTACTAAATTCATTGTCATCACTAGAGTTTCCGTTCCGACTGACCCTTTCCTCGGGCGTCCAAATGTCATACCAAAACCTTCAGTGATGAACCTTTTACCATTACTCTATTAAGGGCTTACAGGAATGTAATGAAACCTCTATCCTTGTATCCTCGTATACATTATTGGAACATCTAGCAAAATTCGATTAAAATCTACAAGGTGGCATTCTTTTGTCGAACGCTAGCATTTCAAACAGTACAAAAAAAGTATAGATGTTTTTGAATAAAGTGCAATAGTTTTTACTCATAATTTCGATTAAATATGAATGTTCAAACACATACTATATGCAAGTGTGAGAAAACGAGGTGAAGTCGGATGAAGAGACAAAGCTATCAACGTAAACAAAAACGTACAAAGCGTACACGTAAAGCACTTACCCTTTTTGTCGCCTTTATATCTGCAATTGTAGTAGCATTTATAGCTTTACGTGTCTATGTTCAAGTAGCTGGTGCCCCACCTTTAACCGTACCTAAAGCCTCTATTTTCTTAGATGAAAATGAGAACCAGATTGGGGATCACTTTACGAATGAACGACGTTATTGGGTTAGCCGTGATGAGATGTCCCCCTATTTAACGAAAGCAGTAGTCGCTGTTGAAGATAAAGATTTTTATAAGCATGGCGGTTTTGATTTTTCTCGTATCGCTGGTGCATTGTTAATTGATCTTAAGGCTGGAGGTAAGGTTCAAGGAGCAAGTACAATTACGCAACAATATGCTCGAAATCTATATCTTTCACATGAAAAATCTTGGACGCGAAAATTAAATGAAGCAATGTATGCTTATAGATTAGAAGTTTTTTATAATAAGGATGAAATATTGGAAGGCTACTTAAATACTGTTTACTACGGACATGGTATGTACGGCGTAGAAGCAGCTAGTCGATTTTATTTCGGAAAATCAGCAAAAGATTTAACATTAGCAGAAGCTGCAATGTTAACAGGAATTCCAAAAGGGCCAAGTATTTACTCTCCTATTGCCAACCTAGAAAAGGCAACTAATCGCCAACATGTTATTTTAAAACTAATGGCTGATCAAGGTGCTATTACGCAAGATGAAAAAACACGTGCAGAAAATGAAAAGCTTGTCTTAAAGAATGATAGCTGGGTAGCAACAAAATCCGTAGCACCATTTTTCCTTGACGTAGCATGGCAAGAGGCTAGTGAAATTTTGAAATCGAATAATCTCGACATTAGTGAAGGTGGCTGGACTATCGAAACAACTCTTAATCTAGAACACCAAAAGGCAGCTGAAGAAGCTGTAGCCAAACATATGCCTAATGATGATCTTCAAACTGCTTTTGTTAGTATGAAATCCAAAACAGGCGCCGTTACAGCATTAGTTGGTGGTCGTGACTATGCTAAAAGTTCATTTAACCGAGTTACACAGGCAAAACGTCAGCCAGGCTCAACCATTAAACCTATTTTATATGCGGCAGCTTTAGAGAATGGTTATACACCTTTAACATATTTAAATGTAGGTGAGACAACTTTCACTTATGATAAAGGACGGGCCACATATTCACCAAAAAATGTTAACGGCAAATTCGCAAAGCACGATATGTCAATGGCACAAGCTATTGCTATTTCTGATAATATTTACGCTGTTAAAACTTTAGAGGAGATTGGATTTAAAGCATTTCATGAAATGGCTAATCGCTTCAACGTGACTATCGGTACTAAGGACAATTTATCCATGGCGCTTGGAACGACCGAAACAACATTATATGAAATGACGAATGCTTATAATATTTTAGCATCACAAGGTACAAAAACTACTCCTACTACTATTATTTCTATTAAAAATGCTGATGGCGATATTATCTATGAAAATAAAGAAGCTGGCAAAGAAAATGAGACAGTTCTCTCAAAAGAAAATACGTATATCTTAACAGAAATGATGACAGGTATTTTCGATCCAGTCTTTAGCGATTATTCTCCAGCTACAGGGATTGGCATTCGCTCTCGTATGACGCATACGTATGCAGCCAAATCTGGCTCTACAAATAGTGATCAGTGGCTGATTGGTTTTACACCTAGCTTAACCGCTGGCGTGTGGAACGGCTATGACCAAGGGAAAAATCTAACGGCAAGAGAAGATACTGCATCTACAAAGCAAATTTGGATCGACTTTATGGAGGCTGTCAATAAAGGTACAAAGAACGAAGATTTTGCAAAGCCTAAAGACGTTAAAGGTGTGGTCATCGATATTGAATCAGGTAAGTTAGCAACAGATGCCTGCCCTAAACAACGCCTTGTCTATATGGATGCTAAAGATGTACCAACCGAAAAATGTTCAAACTTCGATATTCTCGATACCGATACGTGGGGCAATTTTTGGAATATGCTGCCGTTCTCTATTTTCAAAAATTAACGAATCATGTGGAACCTTTATTAGCTATAAACGTTTTAATTTACGAAGGCTCTCGACAAAGTAACTGACATATACGAAAAAGAAAAGCTTTCTCTTCCCCGGAGCCGTGTCCGTGGGAACAGAAAGCTTTTCTTATTTATGGTTCGCGAAGTAGATGAGCATCATGAGGCATTTGGCTTGGGTTTGGGTTGTTCAAATGCCGCATAGCGCTCATCACATTCGCAGAACCAAGTGTCCTAGCTTACTAAAATGTAAGCTCTTCATCAAGTTTACTTTGTTTCAAACCTACTTTCAACCTCATATCGAAAGCGATTGCAAAATGTCACAGATTGTTCAATCATTGTAGGTCTATTAAACAAATAAATCTTGACGCAATTGCTCCTCACTACGTGCCCACAATTCCGGATTAAGCTCTTCTAGGAAAGAAGATAGCACCTTTTTAGATGGTGCATCCATATGTTCTACAATAATATGACGCTTCATAGATTTATCCATTTTATTCACATGATCAGCTAAAACTTTATAGCCACGACGTTTTTCTCGATTGACTACCATTTCACACGCAGTTACACCCGCATAGTAAGGCCCATCCGCTTTATGGTCTATTGTTACCCACACTAGCCAATACGGTTTCCCACCTTCTGAATCAGCACGATCTGTCGTAAATTTAATACCTCGTTCCACATCACTGCGAGCATGCATAGCACCGATTTCAACTGATGCCGTCCCCTCTTCTATATCGATAATGACTGGCGATACGTTTTCTAGTGAAAGCGAACCGATACCAAATCCCTTATGTCCGTCTGTTGGGTCATTTTTGATAATAGTAAAGCCCATTTTTTGTTTTGGTTTTTCTTCATTTGCCATACTCTAACTACCTCCATTCTGCTATTATAAAAGTAAAGCATAGTTAAGCGCATTAGCGCCGTAATGAACGCGACACTGGCATTGCGCATATGCCTACATACAAGTAAGAAGTTTATACTTTTTTTCTTATCAATTTCGCCTTGGCGTAATTGCGTTCGGATTTTGAATTGTACGGGCACAATTCATTCCTTTCAAAATCCGTGACATCCGCCGGAGCCTTTAGACCAACAGATGTTTTTTGTGCGAAAGCGCAGTGCAACGTAGCGGCAGCAACACGATGTTGGTCACTCAGGCGTTTTCACAGGATGTGAAGATTTTAGCCTGAGTTCCTCTATTTCAGTAGGCGTTTGGAACCCAATGAAAAGGAACCACGCCCGCATTTATCTTACCACCTTCAGTAGTTGAAGTCTTCTACTGAATGGAGATAAACTAACTATACAACATTATTCAATAAAGGAGGCAATATTATGCCATACGTAACAGTGAAAATGCTTGAAGGTCGTACAGAAGAACAAAAACGTGCACTAGTAAAAGAAGTAACAGAAGCCGTTTCTCGTACAGTTAACGCGCCACCAGAAAACGTAACAGTTTTCATTGAAGAAATGTCTAAAAACCATTACGGTGTTGCTGGCGTGCGTTTCAGCGATAAATAATGAGTTAACGGGTAGAGCATTATAAAAAAAGCTCTACTCTTTTTACGTATGGTGTAGTTATTGGAGATACATACATTTTACCGAGGCCGGATATAATTGCCGATTTTTTTAGTTTTAGCGGCGGTATTTGACCTGTTAGCGGCGATTCTTTCACCTTTAGCGGCGGAGTTTGAACTGTTAGCGGCGATGTTTTCACTTTTAGCGGCGGTACTTGACCTTTTAGCGGCGATGTTTTCACTTTTAGTGGCGGAACTTGACCTTTTAGCGGCGATGTTTTCACTTTTAGCGGCGGAATCCAAATCTTTACCGGTAATTCTTTCACTTTTACCAGCGGTACTTGACCTACTTCCGGCAACTCATAATTTCAATACTAGGATGTGATCTTTAAAATGCATAAATTTAAACTGTTTCTACTTATTTGTATGCTCATCGTTGGCCTCTTACTTATTTTTATTAACCCCATTCAAAATGCAATCATCGCTCACTTGAGTAAACAACTAAATACCACTGAATACAGTGCAGAGGATATTGAAAAAAACAAAAATGCGGATGCCGATTTTGATTTTGAAGCAGTGCAATCTCTATCCATTGCGGAAGTTTTAAAAGCTCAAACAACAGCCAATAAAATGCCTGTCATCGGTAGTATCGCTGTCCCTAGTGTTGGTATGAAACTTCCTATCGTCAAAGGAGTTGGTTTTGCCTCACTTGCCGTTGGAGCAGGCACTATGAAGCCTAATCAAAAACTTGGACAAGGAAACTACGCATTAGCAGGTCATTACTTTGAGGAAAAAGATATTTTATTTGGTCCCTTATACAAAGCAAATATAGGAGATACGATTTATGTAACAGACTTAACGAATATTTATGAGTACAAATTAACGACTAAGGAAATCATCGCTGCCACGGATGTTTATGTTATTGATGATATTCCTGATAAAACCGTTTTGACCCTCGTTACATGCGCTGATAAAGGGACGAAAAGACTTGCTATCCAAGCAGATTTTGTCGAGCAATATCCTTTTGACAAAGCACCTGCAAAGCTATCAGAAACTTTTTAGTATAAGAAAAACCCCAAGATTTTTATGATCTTGGGGTTTTCTTATTGACTATTATTTCACTTCTGTATTGCGACGACGCAATAAGAACAATGCACCTAGAACAAGAGCTACACCAATTAGTGTAAGAGCTGTTTGATTTGCTCCATTTGTTTGCGGTAGTTTGCCTTCTGCCTTTAATTGAGCTTCCATTTTTTCAGCATCTGCTTTGATTTTATCAATATCAAGAGATTTTGCTACTTCTGCCTGTTCCTCTTTAGATAAATTGTTGTATTTATCGAGGAAATCCTTATATGCATCTAAAGTGTCTTTATTCGTTGTAGAAGGATTGTATGGCGGTAAGTTTTTACCTTGATCAATGACATCTGTTACAGATGGTTTTCCAGGATTTGTTGGATTTTTCGAATCTGTTGTTGGGTTACCTGGATTTTTTGGATCAACTGGCTTCTCTGGATCTGGTGTTGGTTTTTCTGGATCAACTGGCTTCTCCGGATCTGGATTTGGTTTGTTTGGATCAACTGGCTTCTCCGGATCTGGGTTCGGCTTGTTTGGATCAACTGGCTTCTCCGGATCTGGGTTCGGTTTGTTTGGATCAACTGGCTTCTCTGGATCTGGGTTCGGTTTGTTTGGATCAACTGGCTTCTCCGGATCTGGATTTGGTTTGTTTGGATCAACTGGTTTCCCTGGATCTGGATTTGGCTTGTTTGGATCAACTGGTTTCCCTGGATCTGGGTTCGGTTTGTTTGGATCAACTGGTTTCCCTGGATCTGGATTTGGTTTGTTTGGATCAACCGGTTTTTCTGGATCAGGAGTCCAGCCACCGCCACCTCCGCCGCCTCCACCTGTTGATGAAGGTTTTACTATAGCAGAACATGTATCTTTTACTGTGAATGAGCCAATTAAACGACTTCCTTCATATACATAGTACGTACCTTGCTTAATAGCTTCTTTTGGTAAAACAATTGTTCCCGCAACGCTTGTTGTTAGAACTTCATTGTTATCCGCACCTTTAATTACATTACCTTTTGCATCTTTCACTGTTACTTTAGCAATTGCAAGAGGCGTTCCAAACTCGGTTTGTACAGTCAATGTAAACGCAGGACATGCAGGAGCTGCTGATATTTCTGCTTTACAATCAACTGAATATTGAACTGTTATTTGACCAATGAATAGATCACCTTGATGTACACTATACTCACCTGAAGGAATTTCTGTAGATGGAATAGTAATTTGACCTAATTCATTTGTTGTTTGGTTTGTAGCAATAATTGCTCCTGTTTTATCTTTGATAGTGATGTTGTCAACATTAGGGCGTACATTGCCATTTTCATCTTTCACCGTTAGTGTAAATTGTGGACATGCTGGTATTGGTTGAACTGTTGCTTCACAGTCTGTAGTTACTGCAAACTTACCAATTTCATTTACTCCATCATAAACCACATATTTTCCTGGTTCTAGATTTTTAATTCTTACTTTCCCTACACTATCGGTCGGAGCAATTGTTTGCTTAATAATTTCATTTGTATCTGCATTTTTGATTGTAACGGTTACACCTTCACGTAGTTTTCCATCTACATCTTTTACAGTTAATGTAAACGAAGGGCAAGAAGGTGCTTGTTGTACCTCAATTTCACAGCCTTTTTTATAACTTATATTCACTTCACTTAGGAATTGTTTACCTTCGTAAAGATCATACTTACCGGTTGGAGGGTTTGAAGGAACAATCAACTTACCATTCTCATCAGTTTTTGACGAGATAATTACTTTGCCATCCTTATCCTTTAATGTTACTGCGACATTTGGACGTGGATTATTATCTTTGTCTTTTAATGTGATTGTAAATTGCTTACACGCTATAGGTGGCTGCAATTCAGCATGACATTCGCCTTTACTGTATTTTACAGCCACAGTTCCAAGTTCTTTAGTACCCTCGAATACTTTATAAGAACCTGCTTGAACTGCCTCAGAACCTGCTTGTGGGATGATTACTTTCCCCTCGTTATTTGTTGTACCTGTAAATTTAACATTGCCCTTGTCATCTTGTAATGTAATTGTTTTATCTACAACAAGCTCACCATCAATATCTTTAATTGTTAGTGTGAAGTTAGGACACATATCTCCAGAAGTAATCTTTTTCACATTTTCCACTTCAGTTACTTTTTCAGGTACTACATTGGAGTCGGTAGTTGCATCTAGTTTTAATAATTGATCATCCATTTTAGAATAACCGTCCGGCTCCTTAACCTCTCTCACGTAATATGTGCCGTAGTTAATGGCGTTGAATTCAAAGTAACCTTTATCATTAGAAGTTGCTTTAGCAATTACATATACTTTGCTTCCAATTTTTTTGATTAATTCAAACTCTACGCCAGCAAGTGCTTGCTTGTCACCTGTCGCTGGATTAACACCAATTTTCTTTAGCTTAAGGTTTCCTTTTGTTAATTGGAAATCCGTATCTGAGCTACTGAAACTAAACTCACTATCTACTTTTGATCCAGTACCTTGATTTGCAGCAGAAGTATCTTCAAATGTTATTGTCGCATTATTGCTAAATGCTTCTTCTGGTTTACCTGAGCCTGTATTCTTTTTACCTAATCCAAGTGTTTCATATTGCACTTGGTAGCCTTTCTTCGTTAAATCACCAAAGTTTAAAGTAAAGCCACCCGATGCTTTATCGTACTCTACAGTCACGCCGAATTTTGCTGGACTCTCCCATGAATCCTCATCGGAGATTCCTGTTTCTTCGATCACATATGGTCGTATCTTAATAGTGTCAGGTATTAGCATTAAATAACCTGATGGAAAATCTGATACTTTGACATTTTTTAATGTTGAATGCGATTTATTAACATCCAGTGTCCATGTGATTGTTTGTTTACTATCATTTTGTTGAACACTCTTAGATAATAATTTATTCGCTTCATCTACCTTTACTTCTGCTAGTAAAGTATATGTCTTTGTATCATTTAAAGTTTTAAATGTAGCTTTGTTAGTATACGTGTCACCTTTTACATTAGTATCATCTGATTCGATTCCTAAAATATGATTAGAATCTTTTGATTTATACTCGACAAGGTACACTTGATTATTTGTTGTACTATCTAAACCTTTGAATTTTAACGTATAGCTTTTTTTATCAGGAGCAATCGTTAAATCATAATTACTAGAAGCTAAGGGATCTCCTTTAGTACCTTTATTATCATCATTTGTTGTAAGCTTATAATGATAGACTGTGAAGGAATCTTTAACAATTTCATGACCATCACCTAGAACGTCTGTTAAAAGTGCTCCATTAATATCTTTTTTATTAATGTTAACTTTAACATTCCATATAAATTCCTGTGTTAAATGATTAAAGCTCCCTGATTTACTACCATTATTGACAGTCGTAGTTGCTGGTGTATAGTCTGCTGTTTTAGTTACAGTATAGGTTTTACCACTACTTATCCAATTGGCCGTTGCTGTATTAAAGTATCCATCATTAATAACAGAACCATTATCTGCAATTTCATAAGACGTTTTATACGTAATGGTTGCTGTTTCACCCTTTTTAACAGTACCGCCTGTTATTTTAAAGCCCTTGCTTAAGTCATTTTCATCTATAAGTGATATCGAGTGACCTGTCATTTTGTTTACAGTAATACCATCTTTTCCGCCAACAAGAGTATGTTTACCATTCTTACTACCTGCTTCAAATGTGTCAACAATTTCTAAGTCAGTAATATCTTTACCATTTTTAGTAGTATTATCAGCTGACACTGTAATTGTCCAAGTAATTTCTTTTGTATCGAAGTTTACTGAACGATATTTATTTAAAATGTTTTCATTTATTGTGTGCGAAGCTGGTGTTGAATATTTGCCCGCTACAACTGTATTTGTTAATGGTGTCTCAGAACCTGTGTAGAAATCTTGATCATAGTTTGCATCATAAATGATCTTATAAGCTTTTGTTACTGGATTATCGAATTTAAGCTTGAAGCCATCTGTAATTGCTTCAGAATGAAAACCAGAAGTAATTTCATTAGAACTAATCTCGTTTCCGTTTTCGTCCACAGTTACTTCAAATACTTGAATTGATTTTGTGTCAATTTTATGAGCACCTGGAAGTGTATCTGTAATAACAGGGTTATCAACCTTCACTTCATTATAGTTGTACTTTATTTCCCACGAAGATTTGTAGTTATCCCCTGAAATAAGTTTCTTCGCTAGGGCATCACCATACTTAATCGGCTGCGTTGCAATCTCAGATGTTTCAGTATCGCTACCATTTGTTAAAGTAACGGTATTGTTGAAATATTTTTGTCCTTCTGGATTAGCTTCCGTTACCTTTGTTTGATAATTCACTTTATAAGCATATCTTCCTTTAAATGAAATATCACTGAAGTTCCCATCTTTTAGGTGAATAGGCTTTGCTGTATCTTCTTTATAACCATTTAACCCCATTTCGTATTGAGTAACTTGAACAGAGCCTGGTACAACTTCATGACTTGCACTATCGTTAACTTTCGTATTATCTGTTAGCGTGGCACCGTTTAAATTCTTCCCAGCTTTATTAACCCATACTTCCCAATCAATAATGCGTTCACCGTTTTTCGAAGTAACGCCTTTACTTCCTTTTGAAATCTTTTCATTGCTTGTTGACGGCAAGAATTTCAATTTAATTGTTTCCTGCCCTTTTAAACCCTGAGGAATAACAAGGTCTTGATCTAAACTGTCGCCCTGCAAATTAAACCCTGATTTGAATGTAGCAATAAGCTTTGCTTCGCTACCCAATAAGTTTGGATCAGTAACCGTTTCATCTAATTTAACTGTAACTTTTTGACCATTAGTAGAATAAGAATAAGCAGGATTATTTGGACCCGCTTTATTACTTCCATTAAAGTTATTTTCAAAGTCAATAATCGATGCTGGTAAATCGAATGTAAAGTAATCTCCAGCATTATGCGTTTCTTCTAAATTAACTGTAAATGTGAATGTAATATTGGATTCTTGTTTTGGATGGAGTTCCTTATCATATGAAGATGTAACTTTTTCTCCATTAATCAACATTTCAAAATCTACTGATGTCAGAAGTATTTCTTTTGAATCACGCACAAGCGTTTTTGGATCTTCCGTAATAGGTGGTAATACTTTGTCTTTGTCAGCAGCATCATCTGCTGCTTTATCACCTTCTGTTGTCCCTTTACCATTTTCATTTTTCTCAGTCGAAGTTGAATCATCTGTTTGAACTGGAGTTTGGTCATCATTTGGAGTTTCTCCTACTGTCCCACCACTATTATCAGTTGAAGGTGTTCCAGTATCTTTTACTTCTTCAGTCTTTACTGGTGGTTCAGTTGTTCCAGTATCTGCTGCTGGTTCTTCAGGACTTGTTGTATCAGTGGTTTCAGTTACTCCAGTATTAGGAACCACTTCACTCGCAAACACTGAAATCGGTGATAGTACGGTTTGGAATACGAGTAGCATTAAGATTATTGCTATGTTTAATTTTTTAAATCTTTGCATATTTCTCTCCTTTTCTAAGTTCAGAGAGCTACCTGTTGGTGTTTACTGACGACGTTGCATCCTTTCTGCATGTTGTAAAGGTATGCCACAAACATAGGTTGGTCCCTCTTTCCTTCTATTCACTTGTCGTCTAAATGAATACATTCAAATAAGTACTCTCGAGTAGGTAATCATGATGACTTATGTATGTTCGATGTACAACACGAATATATCCATAGTACTTTTGTGACACCTTTAATAATTGGCCCCACCCCCTTTAGGGTTTTAGGCTCATTATAATATATAACACTGAACAATTTCTAAACAATCACGGACTTTCTATTTAAAAAATTCTAAAATATTTTATATAGTTTCCACTTTTTTCATCTTTATACAACGACAAAAAAACAGTGAAAATAACTCAAATAGAGTACGTTCACTGTTTTTCACTATAGGTATGTTGAAATACTATTTAATTCAATTATTTTATATACACATGTTTATACATAAAAATTTTTTTATTAATTTTTCCCCTGTCCTTGAAGTAAGGTTAATATTTGTTTCTTCACAACGGGGTGGATACTGTTGTCCTCTAAGAAATCTAGTGGGAAATATACTTTATGATCTCGCTTCATGCGTCCAGAAATTGAATCTACAATAATAGATTCGCGCGATAGCTCTCGTAGTTCTCCATTTTTCATTTCTAAGAAAATAGGAACACGCACTTCTTCCTCTCCTGGTCGATAAAAGTCATAAGGTAAATCTGCTGTCGTATCGTGGACAAGATAATATTCTGGATTTAAATCAGCTTGCTTAAAGAGTTCTTGTAGTTTTTGATATTTATCTAGCTCTACACCTGGATCTAAATCGATGTACTGAAATAGCTTTCGATTCACAAAACGGCGGCTTAAGTCACTTAATATAGCATCTTCCTCTTGCATCCAAAGCTGAAAATATGTAAAAAGAATACTCTCATCTAATGCAAGATAGTCCTCAAGCGTAATTGAGTTGCGGAAAAATGCTAAAAAGTGTGTAGGCTCGTGCTTAAATTTGTAGCCTGTTAAGCTTAGTTGCTTAGCGCGTTTTAAAATATTATTTAAAACAACCTCTGCACTGCGAGATACTGGGTGGAAATAAATTTGTAAGTACATTTGATAGCGGCTCATTATATAATCCTCTACCGCATGCATGCCCGTCGCCTTAATAACGACCTGGTTTTTTCGTGGACGCATCACTCTTAAAATACGTTCCATATCAAAATGACCATAGCTTACGCCAGTGAAATAAGCATCACGCTGTAGGTAGTCCATACGATCAGCGTCTATTTGACTCGATATTAAACTGACAACCTGCTTATTTGGATATGTTTTTTCAATTACCTGTGATACTTTCTCCGGGAAATCAGCCGATACTTTTTTTAATACTGCATTTACTTCCGTATCGCCGAGCAAAATTTGTCTTGTATAAAATTCATGGTCAAGCTCAAAGACATTTTCAAAAGCATGTGAAAATGGCCCATGCCCTAAATCGTGTAATAGGGCTGCACATAGCACAAGCAGTCGTTCATCTTCATCCCATTCAGGACGACCTGCAAATATATCATCTACTATGCGGCGTACAATTTCGTAAACGCCAAGTGAGTGACTAAAGCGGCTATGCTCCGCTCCATGAAATACTAAAAACGTTGTGCCTAGCTGACGAATTCGACGTAATCGCTGAAATTCTTTCGTACCAACTAGATCCCAAATCACTTGATCCCGTACATGCACATAGCGATGCACTGGGTCCTTGAATACTTTTTCCTCTTGTAATTTAGCTTTTGCATAATGTGTCAATTGTACAGCACCCCCGTTTCCTATTTGTTCTATTATATGCGATTTATATAGGACTAGCATACATATTCCCTTTTATTTATAGAGACTATCAACCTAACTCACTGTATTCTCGTCTTAATTTAGGTTTCTATTGACCTAATTCCCAAGTGATGGAGCAAACGTGAAGCTTTCCGTCGCTTTGATTCTTCCTTCCGTCACTCCGATAATTCTATCCGTCTCTCTGGCTCTTCTTTCCGTCACTCCGATGATTCTATCCGTCGCTCCGATAACTCTATAGATGCACAGAAAAAAAACAAAAACTATCTCCAACTAGACTAGTGAAGATAGCGCTTTGTTTTACTTATTTCTTTAACTTTGCTAAAACCTTTTCCATTAGTTCTTCTTCCGTTAATGCAGCAACAGGACGGCTATTTACAAAGGTAAATGTTTTTTTACGTCCTGGGCCACAATAGGAATGACAGCCAATTTCGATGGTTGCATCAGGATCGATTTCCTTTAATTTTGGAATTAACGTTTTTAAGTTAACGGCCTGACATTCATCGCAAACTTTAAATTCGTTTGCCATTTTGTCAACAACCCTTTCTATATAGTATTTTTTCAATCAAAAACCGTTTCTATGGAACGTATGACTTTCACATATTTAAGTATGTAGCATACGTACAAACCTACATCGGGTATTGTATCGCATTTTTCCCCTTGTATTCAAGCATAATTCCTTCCACATAGATGAATAAAAGGTTAAAAGATTGGTCATGCTAGTTGTAAATAAAAGTTCCAAATAAAGGTGGGAGGATTTTAATATGAGTAAAATAAGACAAGATGCTTGGTTAGAAGAAAACGATGAATTATTAGCAGAGGCGGTAATTCGCCATGTGACGGAAGGGAGTACACAATTAAATGCCTTTGAAGAAGCTGGTGATGCTTTAAATCGTACTGCTGCTGCATGTGGTTTTCGTTGGAATGCTGTTGTTCGTAAAGAATACGAGGAACAATTATCAGAAGCCAAAAAAGAACGAAAAGAAAGAATGCGAGTGTTAGGAGCTCCAGCAAGACGCCGCGCTTCTAGTATGTTTACAGTTAATAGTAGTGCCGCGGAGGGTAAATCAATTCCTCTATCTGCATTAAATCTTGATATTGTCATAGCCTATTTACTACGTTTACAACACTCTGGTGAAATAGGTAATGAGTCTTCAAAATGGAGACAACTAGTACACGTAACATCTGAGAAAAATAAAAAACTAGAGAAGACAATTACACAGCTTGAAGAGGAAAATAGAGCTATTCGAAAAGATTACGAGCAATTTGTACAAATTATGAATCGCGCTAGACGACTAGTAACACTAGATGAAGAGGAAGAACGAATTGCACCTGTTTTCAAAATGGAGAAAAACGGAAATCTTGTTGTAAGTAGCTCTTTTCAAGAAAATGGCGATGCGCTTAATTAGCAGCATCGCTTTTTTTTGAACAGCATTAACTGCTGTGGGGATGAAGAAACGCCTAATGTTAAAGTTTCACTTCATCAATTTGGTTCAAGCATTTTCGAATTCCGTTCTAAAACACGTTGTAAATAAAACGCATATAGCGTTAATTCTTCATCATGAAAAGATTCAACTCGAATTTCTTCTGCCATATTGTGAAGAAGCTGCTGTAAACGAATAACAACGGCTTCCACTGTTAATGATGCATCAATAAGTTCAGATAATGACGCCATCACTTCAGGGACAATATTAGGATACGTAAATTTCGTTTCCGCTCCTCTAAGACTTTCCTCATAAAAGTCACGAATGAGTGCAGCTCGATCCGAACCGCTTCCTTCAATACATAAATAAATTTGCACTGCTACTCCTTGACGTAAGCGTCTCTGAGAAATACCAGCAAATTTCTTTCCTGCAATACTTAAATCATAGGATCCTGGGCAATAGGAGCCTACAATTTCATAGGCTTCAATTTGATCCGCTACTTCAGGGAACAATCCCTTTACTAGAGCTACCATGACATCATAGCCATCATTAATACTTAGCGCTTCCGTTTGTTCCGATAAAACTATAGAAATATTCAGTACACCTTCATCAAGGACAACTGCTAATCCGCCTGAATTGCGTACAATAGGATGATAGCCACGCGCTTTAAGCAAGTCCATGCCCTGCTGCACATATGGTAAACGGTGATCCTGAATACCGAGCACAACAGATGCATCGTGAACCGATACGAAAAACATATACATTTCTAAAAAAATGTAGACATCTCTACTGTGACACAACTTATATCTTCCGACTTTCGTATTTGTGTCTTCCTTATTCTTCGAGTCTGGTTTCGCAAAAAGCTACTGCCATTTAGTATGACTCTCCAAAGGCTTAAATTCCGCAGTATCGTTGCGTACACATCTAAGGTTTAGTTTCAGTTAAATTCCTTAGATTGAGTAATTTGCTAAGTTAATGCTTGCGTTCAAATCTCTATCCAACTTTAATCCGCAAGAGCAGATAAATAATCTGTCTTTCAGTTTCAAATCGAATTTGATTTGTCCACAACTAGAACAAGTTTTTGATGATGGAAACCATCTGTCGGCTTCAATAAATTCAATTCCGTATTTTTGACATTTGTATTGTATTTGCCGTTTAAATTCATATAGCTTTTGCCCAGCTACCGCCTTCGCCAGATGTTTATTTTTCATCATACCTTTTACATGTAAATGTTCCATGACAATACGAGATGGCTTGGTTTTCACAATCTCATTAGAACACTGATGTAAATGATTTATTCGGATGTCGTTAAGTCGCTTATATAAATTACGGATTGCAATGTTTTGTTTTTGAATATTTTTCATATTCTTTAAAGGTGTTTTATAGATTGGTTTTCGGTTGTTTTTAGTATACTCTTTCGTGTTGGCTTCGAGCTTACGAGCTTGTTTTCGTTGCTCTCGTTTTAACTTTTGCTCTAATCGTTTGACTTCTTTAGTTTTATTGATGTTCTCTTTGAACTCGCCATCAGAACAAACTGCCAATTTATTGATACCAACATCAATTCCTAACCTTTTGCCTGTCAAATCATATTGTTCAAATTCTTGCTCATATCCAATTGATAAGAACCAATTTCTCCCGTCAAATGAAATGCGTGGATTTGAATATTTCTGACCTTTTTTAAGCTTAGGAAGCGCATTGCAAGTTTTTACACTGCCAATCTTTTCACCTCTAAAACCTTCATTTGTTCGTTTTAAACTTTCGTAATTTACATAAAAACT
>NZ_LITM01000008.1:227157-269893 GCF_001275675.1 Lysinibacillus sp. FJAT-14745
ACTTCCTTTAGCCATTTATGCGTCGTTGGTTTCAGTTCATTATTGATTTTCTTACGAATTTCGCTCTCTTTGACTGTGCGCTTCTCGTCGTTATAAATACGTTCACTTTCAGCCAAGAAATAATTGTAAGCCCATCTCGCAGTCCCCGCAGACTTCCAAAACAAAACCTCTTGTTCTTTAGTTGGTTTTAATCTTATCTTTGTCGCCACTATCATTGTTTTTCACCTCGTCAATCAATCGTTAGCTTTCTTAGACCGTTGACTGGATAATCTATTTTGTAAAGACCGTGACAATGAGTTACAACATTTACACCAACACGTTTAGCAAATTTCCCAATGGACATTAATTCCATGCGTACCACCTCTCTTTCACTAAGATACAATCACATTACCCTAATTAGAGAGGTTGCTAACATTTTTATATGTGTATATATTTTTCTTGTTCACATGAAGGCGCAACCCTTCATGCAGTCTTTCTCTCACGAGTAGACCTCTTATGCTTTCACATAAGCGCAGACTATATCTTCATCTTATCTTCTAAATAAGAGCCACATTTTTCTTCCGCCATTCGCTTGCGGTTTTACTCTCCCTCAAGGAGATAGTCGTTGAACGTCTTCCTTGTCTCATGAGAGATTTAGGAGTTCGCTGCTAAACATCCATTGTCAAAGCACTTAGCGCTACCGTTTTCCGTTGTCACGATGATCCTTTACGGACACTGAGTAATTTTTTTCAGCTTATGCCATCCTTGTTGTTTTTTCTGCTTTCGCACCGTTACGTCTGCCGTTTCCAGCTCCGCTTTGGTCACAAGGCTTTAGGAGTTAAAAGCAATTAACGTGGAGTTCGCACCAATCGCTTGATACGAAGGGTATTCTGTTAAAAAATCTATGCTTCTATACAGGTTTGTATAGGTTTGTCTAAATTTGTCGTAACAGTTTAGTTACCCATGTACGAATAGTAGGTGGAGAGGCTAATTGCCCAACTAGCTGACATAAAGTATCGTCTGTTGCAAAGGATTCTAGTGGCGATCTTTGCTTTGCGCTAATGGATTGATCGTAAAAACGCCAAATTGGCTGTTGTAATATACTTTTCATGATTGGAGCTCCTCTATTTACATCTCTTCTCTTTAGAATACATTATCTATGGAAGGTGTCAAATTCGTGAAATGCAATCATGAACTTAGGGAATTTGTACAAACTATGATAAACTAAAATTTGAATGGTATTCACTTATAAAGGAGTGTTTTTAATAATGAATGAAGCAGCAATTACTTTAGATGGTTGGTACGCTTTACATGATTTTCGCTCAATCGACTGGGCTTCATGGAAACTAGTTTCTGCTGAGGAACGCCAAGCAGCAGTAAAAGAATTCATTGCATATTTAGAAAAATTAAACGAAGCTGATATCGCTAAAACAGGTGCCCATGCATTTTACGCAATCGTTGGTCAAAAAGCTGACTTTATGATTATGACTTTACGTGAAACAATGGAAGAGCTACAAGAGCTTGAAGCTGAATTTAATAAATTAGCGATTGCTGATTTTACAATTCCTACATATTCATATGTGTCTGTTGTAGAGCTTTCTAACTATTTAGCAGGTGATTCAGACGAAGATCCTTACCAAAATCCACATGTGCGTGCTCGTTTATATCCTGAACTTCCACGTGCTAAGCATGTATGCTTCTATCCAATGGATAAGCGTCGTCAAGGCAATGATAACTGGTATATGCTTTCAATGGACGAACGCAAATCGCTAATGCGTTCTCACGGTATGATTGGACGTGGCTATGCTGGTAAAGTTAAACAAATCATTACTGGTTCTGTTGGCTTCGACGATCACGAATGGGGCGTAACACTATTCGCAGATGACGTACTACAATTCAAAAAATTAGTATATGAAATGCGTTTTGATGAAGTTTCAGCTCGCTACGGTGAGTTCGGTGCATTCTTCGTTGGGAACCTTCTTGATAACGAAAAACTAGTGAAATTCTTAACTGTCTAATTGAGAATGCTTTTAAATATAAAAATGCGAGTCCTTAGTAGCGGACTCGTATTTTTTTTACAATTCATTTTCTTCGCTGTTCTCTGATTCCAATATTAAAATAATTGTATGAATAAAAAAACCAGTTAGAATCATAAGGAAAACTAAATACCAATTATATGGTTGATGATAGTATTCTGCTATACCAATGGCCATGAATGCACTTATAATTATTGCTACAAACGTACCAAAAATATGCATTATAACACTCCTTCATGAAAGCAAAAAATAATTTTCTACTTTAGTATGTCACAGTTCATTTTTAATATACTTGCAAAACATTAGATTTCACCTACTTAATCAAAAAAAATTAACAAAAAAATAAGAAAGCGTCACCCACTAACGATGACACTTTCTTATTTTCATATTGCTGCAATGTACCTCAAGACCTTTCATCCTTAACCTTCAAAATTAGTATAATCGTATTGATAAAAAACCCAACTACGATTATTAATATAAAGAGATACCAATGGAGTGGCTGTCCGTAGAAACTCCCCACTAAAAATGCCAGCACAGCACTCAACAAAATACCTACCCAAACACCAATCTCCATACCTTGTCACCTCACATGTATTCAATACACATGCAATTTCCTATCTCACGTTCCCCATTATATTTTCTATTCTCTATTTACCCATTTTTATAAAATTGAGGATGAAATTTGCAAAAACGTATGAGTGGAAGCTGGGATACTCCTTGGGGATTCAGCGTCACATGGAGTGAGCGCAAGTAGAGAAACGAAGGTTAAAAGCAACACGACCCATGCAAATCAACCCCACGTTATGATAATGAAAAAAATTATTTAAAAACTTGGCCCTCTTTTACAAAAGACTCGTTATTACTAATATATGCCTAGCATTTTTAAATTGTGAATTTCTTTCAATCAATTATGCCTCGGCATAATTGCTCCGGAATCGGCTTTGTGCTTGCACAAAGCCGATTCCGTGACATCCGCCGGAGGCTTTAACTTCTTTCAGCAGGTGTTTAGACATCCACTGAAACAGTAACTTAAACCCGCATTCATCTCACCACCTGCTGACGCTTCGCTTTCGGTACAAAAGACATCTGCTGAAAAAAGTTAAAATTGAACATGTCTACAATACCATCATGCATATACTGTCTGCGAGGAGGAGTGAAAGTCGCCGTTAAAAAGACGAATGATGCACAAACATCCATGCTAGCAAGGCTTATGCACGCTGAGGCAGAAGGGGAAGGAAATTTAGGTATGTTGATGATCGGCAATGTGGGCGTCAATCGTGTACGAGCAGATTGTTTAAATTTTTCGGATGTTCGTACAATTGAACTAATGGTTTTTCAGCGTCCTGGGGGCTTTGAAGCGACACAAAAAGGCTTCTTTTATCAACGAGCACGTGATCAAGACCTTCGATTAGCAAAGAGAGTTATTGAAGGCGAAAGATTTTATCCAGCGACTCGTTCGCTATGGTTTTTCAGACCTGAGGGAGATTATCCAGCACAATGGTATGGTCAGTGGAACACGGGAAGATTCAAAGCACATTGCTTCTTCTCGCCAACCGAAGAAGATTGTCCTCAAATCTAAAAGAAAGAAGGTTGATAACTTATGATGCCTTATTATTGGACACCGACAACGCAACAACAAATGCCTCCACAGGTAATGCCTCCACAGACGACTGGAGCACGACCATCTGGACGGGAGCAATCGTATATTGAAAATATTCTACGTTTGAATCGTGGAAAACCTGGTACTTTCCATTTTTCCTTTGAGCATGCGGTTGAGCCAGGAAAAAACACGAAAATTGTACGAGGCGTTGTAGAAGCTGCTGGTCGAGATCACGTTATTTTACGTGAACTCAAATCGGATCATCGTTTCCTATTCCCAATGATTTACTTTGATTTTGCTGAATATGATGAAGAAATGGCTTATTTTAACCAAAATCCATAATTGAAATGAGTTGTTATACATTCATATTTTCTTATATGGTAAAATTCCACTCCTCTATATGCGAGTAAGATAAGAGCAAAAGGATGCTTCTTCGTTACGTTTTACTTATGCTGCGTAGCATCGTAAGATTCCCTTGACGCTCAATTGGGCTTCGTGTTCTTGCTTGCGCGGCAAATGTTTTTCGTATGAAACGAGGAATCTACGTGGATATTTGCCATTAGATCAAAAAAATTGGCATGTTAGGATACTTCCTAGTATGCCAATTTTTATTGAAAGCCTATGCCTTATGGAACTATTGATTTTCTTGTAAAAACTGCAATGTTGCTTTCCCTAATGTTTTGGCAGCAATCAACATTGCACGTTCATCAAAGTCAAAGCGTGCATGATGATGAGGATATGCTACTTCCCACTCCGGCTTTTTTGCACCCGTGAAGAAAAATGTACCTGGTACATTCTCTAAATAATACGCAAAGTCCTCACCAATCATAAATGGTGGGCACGTTATAATATTTTCTACTCCTGGTATATTTGCTGCAAGTTGTGCAATAAATTCTGTTTCTTTCGCATGGTTGTAAACAGGTGGATAGCCTCTTGTATAACGATAATCATAGCTTGCACCAAAGGCCAAACAAGTGGCATTTAACACTGCCTCAAGCTCTTGCTCCAATTGTCTTCGTACCTGCTCCTCAAAAGTACGGACTGTTCCAGCTAATATTACCCGTTCGGCAATAACATTGAAAGGATTAATCGCCTCAAAATGACCAATTGTTAAGACGGCCGATTTTAATGGATCAATACGTCGAGATATAAGCTGCTGTGCATTGATTACAAACTGTGATGCAAGAGTAACAGCATCAATAGAATGATGGGGCTCAGCACCATGACCACCTTTACCTTGAATCGTAATTTCCACCTTATCCGCAGCAGCCATAATTGCTCCATCTCTCACCAATATATCTCCCAATGGTGTTGGTGCCCATAAATGTGTACCGAAAATAACATCTACTCCGTCTAGACAGCCATCTTCAATCATAGGCTTTGCTCCACCTGGCGCCATTTCTTCTGCATGCTGATGAATAAATACTATATTGCCTGCAATGTCATCCTTTATTGCATTAAGTGCTTTAGCAAGCCCTAGTAATGTTGCAGTATGACCATCATGTCCACATGCATGCATTTTACCATCTACTTTTGACTTATAAGGGGCGTCATTTTCCTCCTGAATTGCCAATGCATCAAAATCAGCGCGCAACGCCACTGTTTTACCCGGCTTCCCTCCACGTAAAGTAGCAACAACACCACGTTCACCTACATGCTCACGAACCTCATGCCCTAACGCTCGATGAAAAGCAGCTACATACGACGGTGTCTCCACTTCCTCAAAGGATAATTCCGGATATTCATGTAGATGGCGACGAATCGCTACCATTTCATCATAGTTATGATCTAGTAAAGTAAAAAGCTTCTCCATATCCTAAAACCTCACTTCCTATTTGTCGAACCTATTTGATAATAACAGTGTACTATAAATCCTTACAAAAACAATAGGAATTAAAACTACCAATCTATAGAAATTATATTGTTGATTAGGAAGAAAAATTCTTTTGATCCTTTACAAGTAGTTACCTCTTTAAAAAGCAAAAACTCCCTCACACATAGTGTAAAGGAGTAACTTTGTAGAAATATCTATTGATTTTTTTATCGAGCATGTTTTAGGGCAGATACTATAATTAGCGTCCAGCCAGCTAAAAATAGAACACCACCAATTGGTGTGATGGCACCTAGAACTTTAACGCCGCTGATTGCCAGTACATATAAGCTTCCTGAAAAGAAAACAATACCTAGGTTAAAAAAGATTCCAGCTAAATTCAACTGCTTTACTTCACCTAGAAGTTTCGAGCTCATCAATATGCCAATTATAAGTAGACCCGTGGCATGAAACATTTGGTACTGAACAGCTGTCTCCCAAATCCCACGACCATAATCGTCTAGAACTCCTTTTAAAGCGTGTGCACCGAATGCACCCAATGCCACTGCTAAAAAGCCGTGGAGTGCACCTGTCACGATAAATTTTTTCATGTCATTTCCCCTACCTTTAATCATGATTAAAAGTCAAAAATTGAATCACCATTTGCTCCATCTTCTTCTTCAATTTTTGCTGTATATAAACTTGTTTGCTTCGGCTCCGTTACTAGCATTTGTGGCAGATGTTTTGACTGCGCTTTAGAGATGCCATCAGGTGAGTCTAATACTACATCACATAATGCTCGGATTGCTGTTAAGGTTTCACGAATTTGTTGTTCGTTTCCAGTATTTTTGACACCAGATAATTGTTTTTCAAGTTGTTGAATAACGGCTTGATAAGGAATCATTGCATTCTCCCACTTTCTACTTTTGGCACAAACTTTAGACAGTCCGTGCCAGAGGATTGTTTAACGACAACGGATGGTATTTGCTTCGTTTTAAAGCCGTATGCTACACAGGCCCGTGGCGTTTGTGGGTCCCATGTTACTTTGAAATATTGACATTTGAAACAATTTACCTTCATCGTTGTTCCTCACTTTCTTCTATTATTAACTGTAACATGAAACGGTAAGTGTATAAAGAATATGATTTGCAATCTAAGCTAGAGACCAATCAATTGGTTGCTCTCCCCATTCCACTAACTGCGCATTGATCTTCGAATATGGTTTACTACCGAAAAAACCTCGATAAGCACTAAGTGGACTTGGATGAGGTGCTTCTAAAATTAAATGCGGTGTAGAGTATTTACGAATTAATAGTTTTTTACGTTGTGCTGGTTTACCCCAAAGCACAAAAATAATGGGTTTATCTCTTGATGCTAATTTATCGATTACAGCATCCGTAAATTGCTCCCATCCTTGTTCCTTATGAGAATTCGCCTGTCCTGCTCGAACAGTTAATACAGTATTCAATAACATTACACCCTGCTGTGCCCATTTTGTTAATGTTCCGTTTTGAGGGATTGGACAGCCAAGATCATCCTGTAACTCCTTTAGCATATTTCGTAGGCTTGGTGGGTGTGGGATTCCCGGCATGACCGAAAAACTTAATCCATGCGCTTGATTTGGTCCATGATAAGGATCCTGACCTAAAATTACGACCTTTACGTCATGATAAGTCGTCGTATAAAATGCATTCATTACGTCATTCATCGGTGGATAAATTGTTTGTGTTGCATATTCATCTGCTACAAATTGACGTAGCTTTGTATAGTATGTTTTTTCTATTTCTTCTACAAGTATTTCTTGCCAGTCATTCGGGAATGCTTGTTTCATCGTAATATAAGCCCCTTTCTCTTCTTACAACGGTACAAAAAAATAATGTTGAATTCAAGCATCAGAAAAAGAAGTTAAACTGACCTTGTAAAAATATATAATTCTGACTATTTTTATGGAATCAGAATAAGACTATACTAGATGGTAATTATCAATTATGCCTCGGCATAATTGCGTCCGGATTCGGCTTTGTGCCTGCACAAAGAAGTACCTTTCCGAATCTGTGACATCCGCCGGAGCTTTAACTTATTTCAGCGGATGTTTGGACACCCACTGAAATAAGTTAAAACTTTCATCTATAAAGGAGATCTTCCACATGGCTCTTAAAAAAACTTTAACGATTGCTGGTTCAGATACATCCGGTGGCGCAGGTATGCAAGCCGATCTTAAAACATTCCAGGAGCACGGCACATATGGCATGGTGGCATTAACGGTTGTCGTAACAATGGATCCAAATGGTTGGACTCATAACGTAACTCCATTACCAACAGAGCTTTTGCAAAAACAAATTGATACTGCTCTTTCAACAGGCATTGACGCAATAAAAACTGGTATGCTGTCAACTGAAGAAATTATTCGTATCGCAGGTGATGCTATCGCAAAATCTGGTACGACAAATGTTGTCATTGACCCTGTAATGGTATGCAAGGGAGAAGATGAAGTGTTGAACCCCGGTAACACAGATGCAATGATTCAATATCTTTTACCATTAGCTGCAGTTACAACACCTAACCTGTTTGAGGCTGGGCAATTAGCTGGCACTGGAACACCAAAAACAATCGAGGAAATGAAAACAACTGCTCGTAAAATTCACGAGCTTGGTGCTAAAGCTGTTGTCATTAAAGGTGGAAAAGCGTTAGCTACTGAAAAAGCAACTGACTTATTCTTCGACGGTGAAAAATTCTACTTATTAGAATCTGAAAAAGTTGCTTCTACTTATAATCATGGAGCTGGCTGTACATTTGCTGCTTCAGTAACAGCAAACCTTGCAAACGGTCTTTCAGTAAAAGAGGCTGTAATTGAAGCAAAAGAATTCGTTTCAGCTGCAATCGCTCACGGTTGGGCGTTAAATGACTATGTAGGACCAGTTATGCACGGTGCAAAATCTCGTTTTGGCGCACCAGAAGTAACAGTGATAGAAATTTAAATATAAAGAGGCATCTGATTACTTATCAGATGCCTCTTTTACATATAGTAGTTCTTCATCATTACGAGCAATCCCATGGATCGTTCATCGATATGAATTGAGCCAATGCCTTACTTTCCTTTTTACGCTCTGCACGTGCTTTTGCTCGTTCAGCTGCAGTCTCATGTAGCTTTGTCTCCTCTACAGTTTCTGGAATGATAGATGGAACTGGGGTTGGTTTATTATTTTCATCTAATGCAACAAAGGTTAATAACGCTGTTGCCGCTACCTTACGTTCTCCCGTTTTCAAATTCTCAGAAATGACCTTTACGAAAACTTCCATTGAAGATGTCCCTGTCCACGTTACATAAGATTCGAAATAGACAGAATCGGTCTGGCGTATTGGATGCAGAAAATCTACAGAATCCGTTGAGGCCGTCACACAATCTCTACGACTATGCTTAGCAGCTGAAATTGAAGCTACTTGATCGATGTCACTCATTAATCGACCACCAAACAGTGTATTATGATTATTAATATCATTCGGAAAAACTCGACTTGTACGCATAACTCTAGATTCTTTACAATATTTAAAGTTCTTGTCCACATCTATTCCCCCTAAACAACTGTTCATTTCTACTATATTGCTCTATTTGCCCATAAAAATCAAACAATTTATTAGAAAATTAAGTTTTTTTAATTTTGACTGTGGTTTTTTTATTAATTCTTTGGACAAGATACGCTACTACTTCATATGCCATATATTAGCTGTATATGGGAGGGAGAAAAATGGCAAGACGTAGACAACAACAAGACCCAAATCCAAATACACAAGCAAGTTTCCTAGGTGCTCAAGAAGCAGGTCTCCTAGGTGAAGACACAGGTGTCCAAAGTGGAAATATAACCTCTACGAAAGTAGAATTAATATCTTCAATGGTTTTGACAATAGGGTATTCATTAGCAACCCTCTCCAACATTTTAGCATTGCAGGAAGAAGAGGCAATAGAACAATCAAGAACATCCGACGCGCAAAATCAAAATGTTTTATTTAGACAAATGCATAGACATCTATCACATCTCAACACTCGTCTAGATTCCATTGAACGAAAACTCAACCGATATTAATAAATACATACCCCAAAAACCGTTCATTATAAAAAGCCGCGATTCTCCGTCATAAAAGAGAATCGCGGCCTTTTTTACTATACTATGATAATGAGCTTTCAGTCTTCTTCCCTTTTTACAGCTATACATAACAATGTTGAAGGAACGTCATCTATTGTACCAAGATAGAATTCGTTATTACCTAGTTTAAAATTCCCTTCAACATTATGCGCTGCCTTTCCGTCATTTAAGGAAGAAATCATGGTTAGTATCTTTTCATTTGTGAAACCGCATACAATACAAAACGACACATTTTGTACAAAATTGCTTTCACACTCATTATATTGATATATTTCTATATTTTTTTCAAGAATATTGCTCGAAAAATCTTCATAGATTTAAAGATGCAATCAATTAAAAGAGCTTTATTACTTCTTCATACTCTTCCGTTGTGAATACTCTAGAGTTCGTAATGAAATGCATATTTTCAACACTATCTAAAGAAAAACTTGCACCTCTGCCCTCAATCGCATGAATAATCAATTGCGTATGCTTAAAATATTCATATTGCGCTCTATGAATGTAAAAGGGAACGTCATCTATTGTACCAAGATAGATATCGTTTTCACCAATTTTAAAATCTCCTTCTACATAACACATCGGTACAGAGCCATCACAGCAACCCCCAGATTGATAAAACATGATAGCGCCATGCCTACTCTTAATTAGCTCTATCAAATTTAAAGCCTCTTTTGTTGCAATCACTCGTTCTACCATGTCGTTATTCATCCTTTAGTATTAGAAAAATCCTTGTGCTTCTTTTTTGTAGCTCACTAAAAGACATTTAGTTTGTTGGTAGTGATCTAACATCATTGCGTGGTTTTCACGACCGATACCAGAAAGTTTGAATCCACCAAATGCAGCACCCGCTGGATATTGATGATAAGTGTTTGTCCAAACACGACCAGCTTGAATAGCTCGACCTGCACGGTAAGCAATGTCACCAGAACGTGACCAAACACCAGCACCTAAACCATATTCTGTATCATTTGCAATTTCCATTGCTTCATCGAAATCTTTGAATGTAGTCACGCCAAGCACTGGGCCAAAGATTTCTTCTTGGAAGATTCGCATTTTATTGTGACCTTTGAAAACTGTTGGTTTAATATAGTTACCTCCTGCAAGGTCGCCTTCAAGAATATTTTCTTCTCCACCTATTAAGCACTCGGCACCTTCTTCTTTACCAAGTTTTAGGTAAGAAAGGATTTTTTGTTTTTGTTCGTTAGAAGCTTGAGCACCCATCATGACTTCTGTATCTAATGGATTACCAATTTTAATAGCTTTTACGCGTTCTAATGCAAGTTCAATGAATTTATCGTAAATGGATTCTTGAACAAGTGCACGTGAAGGACAAGTACAAATTTCACCTGAGTTTAATGCGAACATCACAAAGCCCTCAATTGCTTTATTTAAATATTCATCATCTGAAGTCATTACGTCCTCAAAGAATACGTTTGGTGATTTACCACCTAGCTCTAATGTTACAGGAATAATATTTTCAGTTGCATATTGCATAATTTGGCGACCAACAGCTGTTGAACCAGTAAAAGCAACTTTTGCAATTCGTTTGTTCGTTGCAAGTGGTTTACCAACTTCAACACCAAAGCCGTTGACAATGTTAAGTACGCCTTTTGGTAGGATATCTTGAATTGTTTCTATTAACACTAATAATGAAACTGGCGTTTGCTCAGCTGGTTTCATCACGATACAGTTACCTGCTGCAAGTGCAGGAGCAATTTTCCAAGCAGCCATTAAGATCGGGAAGTTCCAAGGTATGATTTGGCCAACTACACCTAGTGGCTCTTGGAAGTGGTATGCAACAGTGTCGTTATCTAATTGTGTTGTACGGCCTTCTTGTGCACGGATAACACCTGCAAAATAACGGAAGTGATCAATTGCTAAAGGAATATCTGCGTTTAAAGTTTCGCGAACTGCTTTACCATTATCCCATGTTTCTGCAACAGCAATCATTTCTAAGTTTTCTTCAATGCGATCTGCGATTTTATTTAAAATAGATGCACGCTCAGTTGCACTTGTTTTACCCCATGCATCTTTTGCTGCGTGTGCTGCATCAAGGGCAAGCTCAATATCTTCAACTGTTGAACGAGCTGCTTTTGTGAAAACTTGACCTGTTACAGGTGTTTTATTTTCAAAATATTGACCTTTTACTGGAGGAACCCATTCGCCACCGATAAAGTTATCATATTTTTCTTTGAAATTTACTACTGCGCCTGGAGTATTAGGATTTGCATAGATCATAGTATCAATCTCCTCATATTTTATTTATGAAACCGCATACAAATTATAACGACACCATTCATATCAATCTGTTTCATGTGTCCTATATTGATACATTAAAATAGTTTTTTCAAGCAATCACACCTAATAATAGCAAAATAATAGTTTTTCAAAATAAAGAATTTTCTGTTTTTTTATCAATAACATTAATGATTAGCTTGGCAACAAAAGCCTTTCAATTTCCCTTTGTTATCTTTTTTGACTATACTTAAAATAGAAATAATCGAGAGGAGTGTTAAGATGCAAGAAGTACAAGTAAAGACGTTGCAGGAATTATTGAATTCTTTCGCCAACAAAGACGTTTATATTCATCTTGAGACGACGAACGGTTCTTATGCAGCACACTTTGATGAGAAATTTTTTAATGCTGGTGCTTTTATTCGCAATGCTAAAATCAACTATGAACTTGCTAAAGTGGTAGATGATTCACCCCATCGTGTCGGATTAAAAATGGCACATGGCTGGGTTTATGCTCAAGGCATCACACATTTTGAATTAGATGATTTAGGCCGTTTATTAATGGCTGGACTAGACTACTCGGGTAAATTGGCGATTGCACTTGAAATTAGCGAAACGCCGTTTACTTACTAAGGGGGACGACTTTTTGAATTTACAACCACAACGTCATATTTTAATTGTTTACCCTCACCCAGATGATGAGGCTTTTTCAGTTGCTGGAACAATTGCCTACTATACTAAGAAAATGAATACACCTGTTACATATGCCTGTTTAACTTTAGGCGAGATGGGGCGTAATTTAGGAAATCCACCTTTTGCAACACGTGAATCCTTGCCAGAAATTCGACGTAAGGAGCTTATCACAGCAGCAGAGGCTATGGGAATACAAGATTTACGTATGCTTGGTTTCCGTGATAAAACGATTGAATTTGAAGACGATGAAAAAATGGTAAAGCTTGTTGAAGGTTTAATAGAGGAGTTAATGCCTTCTCTTATCATTACATTCTTACCTGGTTTTGCAGTGCATCCTGACCACGAGGCAACAGCACGTGCTGTAGTAGAAGCTGTTCGTCGAATGCCAAAAGCCGCACGTCCACAAGTGTTCGGCTGTGCCTTTGCAAATGATACAATTGAAAAAAATGGTGAGCCACATGTTGTCGTCGATATTCGTGAAATGAAGACAGATAAAATTAAAGCATTACAAGCACACGCATCCCAAACAGCTTGGATGATGCAAGAAACAGAAAAACGTATTGATGACGGTGAGCCAATGAGTGAAAGCTGGCTTAATATTGAAAAATTCTATATTGTAAATCCTGATCAATATGTAAAATAATGTGCTACAGTGCTCGTTTACTTCCGACAAGCGCTTTAGCTTAGGCGAAAACGATGCCCTCTATAATAACGATAAAACGGTTCTGTCCTCTTTCCTAATTGAGAACAGAACCGTTTTATATTATGCGACCTTCATTTTTTTTAAGAAATGAATAATGAAAGTGATAGCAAAAATAATAATTAATACAATAAAAAACATATAATGTGGAACGTCAATACCGATGACACTGGCTAGCATTTTCAGTGCTATAATTCCAATAATAATAAATGCTGTTGCCTCTAATTCTGGTATTTTTTCAATAATGATTAAAAATAAGCCTGCAATCGTTCTCATCATTAAAATACCTAACATTCCCCCGATTAATAATATCCAAATTTGATTGGATATCGCAAAAGCGGCAAAAATCGCGTCAATTGAAAAGGCAATATCCATCAGTTCTACAGAAATAACCGTTGCCCAAAACGTTCCAAAAAGACGAACCAACAACCCTGTTTTTTTCATCTCCTTGGCACTATCCGCTTCTCCTATCTGTAAGAAATGAGCGACACATAGCCAACCTAAATACAAGGCTCCTAGCAATTTAATAAACCAAAATTCTACCAAATAAACACCTATACCGATAAATAAAAATCGAAAAAAATAAGCTCCCAACATACCGTACATTAATGCTCGTTTGCGTTGTTTGTTTGGCAAATGCTTCACTAACACTGCTAATACAAGTGCGTTATCTGCCGAGAGTAAACCTTCTATTATAATTAGTGTTGATATTAACCCCCAAGATACAGGGTCAGTTAAGATCTCTTTCCACATTTCCCAATTGAAAAATTGAATGTATGTAGATAGAATTCCTTGAATGATTTCCAATACATACCCTCCTACTTGTCCCAAGGTATTCTAGTATATGCTTGACCATTTTCGTTATGAGGAAATGTGTACATCCTTTATTTCTCCCAAAAATTCTCGAAGAAATCAATTTTGCATTAATCAGACACCGAAAATTTAGAATTTACTAAAAATTAATGACAAAAAGCTTATAAAATGTGCTATCATAGATAAATGTTTTATACGCATACGGAGGATGAATATTATGGAAGCTGCTGACACTAGAACTGTGCAAGTAGAAAATATCTTGATTGCACATCATTTCTTAAAAGACGTAGTGGTACACACACCACTACAAAAAAATGACTATCTATCCGAGAAATACGGAGCTAATATTTATTTTAAACGCGAAGATTTACAGCATGTACGCTCATTTAAACTTCGTGGTGCCTATTATAAGATTAAAAAAATTGAAGAAGAGGCTCGTAAAGTTGGCGTTGTTTGTGCAAGTGCGGGCAATCATGCCCAAGGTGTTGCCTACGCCTGTGCACAACTGAAAATTCAAGCAAGTATTTTTATGCCTCAAACAACACCTAAGCAAAAAATTGACCAAGTGCGTATGTTTGGTCGTGAATTTGTAGAAATTATTTTAGCTGGTGATACCTTTGATGATTCTGCAGAAAGTGCATTTGCTTACTGTGATGAACACGATAAAATCTTTATTCACCCATTTGATGATTTTGATGTCATCGCTGGACAAGGAACGGTCGCAGTTGAAATTATGAATGACATGGAGGAACCCATTGATTACGTGTTTGGTAGTATTGGTGGCGGTGGCTTAATGTCAGGTGTTTCTGCCTATGTGAAAAACCTTTCTCCTAATAGTAAAATTATCGGTGTAGAGCCTGCTGGGGCGGGCAGTATGAAGGCTGCATTTGCAGAAGGCGGTGCAGTGGCACTTGATTGGATTGACAAATTCGTAGATGGTGCTGCGGTAAAATGCGTCGGTAATCACACATATGATGTTTGTCGTCGCTACTTAGACGACATCGTACTAGTACCAGAAGGAAAAGTATGTACAACAATTTTAGATCTTTACAATAAACATGCCATTATTGCAGAGCCTGCTGGAGCATTATCAGTAGCAGCACTCGACTCTTATAAAGAGGAGATTAAAGGCAAATCAGTCGTTATCATCATTAGTGGTGGTAATAATGACATCGGTCGTATGCAGGAGATTAAAGAAAAATCTTTAATTCACGAAGGCTTACTCTACTACTTCATCGTCAGCTTCCCACAGCGTGCAGGCGCGCTTCGCCAATTCCTAACAAGCGTTGTAGGACCAAATGATGACATTACAACTTTCGAATATACAAAGAAAAACAACAAAGAAAGTGGTCCTGCCCTAGTCGGTATCGAGCTTGGCAACCGTGAAGACTACGAAGGATTACTAGCACGCATGAATGAATTCGGCTTCAAATACAAAGAAGTAAACAACGACATCCAACTATTCGGCCTACTAGTCTAAAATAAAGAGTCACACTTTTACTATATAAGTGTGGCTTTTTTAGGTTTATCGGGATAAATTTGTGATTTATCGGAACAATTTTGTGTTTTATCGGAACAATTTCGAGATTTATCGGAATGTTTCATCAACTTATCGGAACATTAGATAAAAACAGTCTATCTGACCGCTCTGATAGACTATACTATTTAATAATATACTTTCGATTCTTCTTTGCGCCTACTTCTTGAAGCTGTAACGACTTCAATATTTTATAAACTGTTTTAACGCAAGAGATACCGAAAAAATCTTGAAATAAACTGTTGGATATCAATTCTCCATACATATAACGGTAATCTTTCAGTGCATCATTGAATGCTTGATTATCTACCTCACCACACTTCTCACACTGCCACTTACCTTGACGATATTGCATGACAAATCGATAATCGCACTTAGAGCATAATACACCTTTCTTTAGTTCATCCATCCTCATATCGCATGTCCATTGTGTAGGTTTATGCATCTTTAGAATATGTGTTGAGAGTTCTCTTAAAACTTTTTCACTTAGATAGACTTGTTGATGTTGCGTGAACAGCTGTTCTACCTTCTCAGCCAACCCACTCACATGAATAATCGGTTGCGCAGACAAACTTGGTGTCATAATCATATTCGGATTTGCAGAGACGATCATATAAACAATAGGTATATGATAGCCAGCCTTTTGAAAAATCTGATGTAAAAACCTAGCATGTCGCTTCACTTGATCAAAGGGATTTCTAAAGCCATCTACTTTGCCATCAGAAGTAATTCGAATAAACTGATGATTATCTTCCATATATTCTACATGACCAACGATATTTTTAATTTCCACTATTAAAACAAAATTCCGTGACATCAATAATGTATCTATTTGATGGATTGATTCACCTTCAGCTTTAAGCTGTACATCATGCAATAAATAATGCGCATGCTCCAAATAGATTTCCTGCCATTCTCGATCTACTCTTTGCTCGCCTGCATACCCTGCTCTTGTTCTATTTAACATTTCTTGATAGTAAGTAGACTTTGGGTGAGATTTCGGTAACCGCCTTCCAAGCATTTCTAATGCGAGTTGCTTCGATGAGACTTCGCGCTTTTTCAGTAGCATATTTTCACCTCCTTTAGCTAGATTATAATGGACTTTATCGAAAGAGTTTGCTTATTTATCGAGAACTTTTGATTGTTTATCGACCAACTTTTTTAGTTTATCTACCAACTTTTTTAATTTATCACCCAACTTCCCAAAAATATCGACATCTAGCGAAAAAACGCCCACACCTATGTGTGAGCGTTTTATCATTTATTATCCTAGTAGCGCACGGTCTGAGTTCATTTTCTCACCGCGGATACGTTCGAACTCGGCCATTAAATCTGGGATGGTTAATTCATGCTTGCGATCCTCGCCAACCTCTAAAATGATTTGACCTTTATCCATCATAATTAGGCGATTTCCTAAGTCTAATGCTTGTTGCATATTGTGCGTGACCATCAATGTCGTTAAGTTGTCTTTCTCAACTAAATATTTTGTAATACGTGTGATTAACTCTGCACGAGATGGGTCAAGTGCCGCCGTATGCTCGTCTAGCAATAAAATCGAAGGCTTCGTAAATGTTGCCATTAAAAGAGACAAAGCTTGACGCTCCCCTCCCGAAAGTAAGCCAACTTTTGCAGACAATCGATTTTCCAGATTTAAGCCCAACATCTGCAATGATTCCTTGAAAAATTCTCGACGCTTTTTATCAACACCGATTCGCATGCCTCTTCTCTTATTACGTGAATAAGCTAATGCTAAATTTTCCTCAATCGTCATTGTTGGTGCTGTGCCAGCCATCGGATCCTGGAATACGCGGCCGATATAGTGAGAACGCTTATATTCTGGTAAAGTAGTAACCTCATTCCCATCAATTGAAACCGTGCCGAAGTCTGGTGTTAACGCGCCAGAAATCATATTCATCATGGTCGATTTACCAGCACCATTACTGCCGATAATTGTGACGAAATCCCCGGGCTTTAAGTGCAAATTAATTTCTGCAAGTGCTATTTTTTCATCAGGTGTACCTTCATTAAAAATCTTATTAATGCCGTTTAATTTAAGCAAGGCCTTTCCCTCCCTGCTCAACCGTCTTTACTTGTGTCCTCTCTGCTGCGCGCTTCACCTTACGTTTGCGCTCCTTACTCTTATTGATAAATTGAGGTAAAACCAACGCTATAATAACAATGATAGCCGTTATTAATTTCATATCTCCTGAATCAAGGAAATCTACTCGTAATGCTAATGCTAAAATAATGCGATAAATAATGGCTCCAGCAATGACAGCGAAAGTTGTGCGCATAATCGTTTTTGTACCGAAAATTGCTTCGCCGATAATAACAGATGCAAGACCAATCACAATCATCCCTATCCCCATACTGACATCTGAGAACTTCGAATATTGTGCGATTAGAGCTCCCGAAAATGCAACAAGTGCGTTAGAAAGCCCTAGCCCAAGAATAATAAGTGTATCTGTATTTGCCGAGAAGCTACGAATCATACGCTTATTATCACCAGTTGCTCGAATAGCCAGTCCGACCTCTGTTTTTAAGAACCAGTCTACAATGAACTTAATTAAAATCGTGATGATTAATACTACGATCACCGTACTCCATGTTGATGGTAGTTGCTGAACGCCGATGCCTTTTAATAAGTTATTTAATGCCGTATCGATACCTAAATTACTCCAAAATGCTTGAAACTTTGAAAATAAAGTCTCTGAATTCAATAGTGGAATATTCGGACGACCTATCGTATTTTCTGTAGTTGATCCCATTATACGTAGGTTAATAGAATACAAAGCAATCATCATTAAAATCCCTGATAACAGAGGATTAATTTTCCCTTTTGTGTGAAGAATTCCTGTCATACATCCAGCAATAAATCCAGCAACAATTGCCACTAAAGTCGCTAAGATTGGGTGGTAGCCAAGCAGAATCATCGTTGCCGCTGTAGCCGCCCCTGTTACAAAGCTTCCATCAACCGTTAAATCCGGAAAATCTAACACGCGGAATGTTAAATACACACCAAGTGCCATAATTGCATAGATGATTCCCTGCTCCATCGCGCCAAATATTGCTAAAAACATAGTTGAATCATCTCCTAATAATTTCTTAAAATATAATGGCTCACCACCATAACTTGTAGTTGATTTCCGTTCCGACTGGGCGCTTTCCTAGGGGCGTCCGATGAGCCGCTTCACTCGCTTCGCTCGCTCCAGGGTCTCATCTGTGACGCTGATCCCCAAGGAGTCGCCCAGTCTCCACTCCAATCAACTTATCCACATGACATACAACTTTCAATGAAAACCATAATTTTCATATAAATTAGTGTTCTAATAAGATGCCACTAAAAAAGATTGCCCAACACACTTGTGGATCAATGCATAATTCTTAAATGTATCCTATCCACTAACGAGCGGTGATTCTTCCTCATAAATGATTTCCTTTTTTATTCTAAAAGTAGATAAAGCGGGGGTAGTTTTAGTTCTCCCCCGCTTCGCTCCATAAGATGATCATGTCAGATCATTACTTTTCTAAAAGCTCTGCACCCCAAGAATCTTTAATGTCGATTCCTAAATTATCGGCTACTTTTTTATTGATTAATAGTTTTAGCTTTTGTGGATATTGCGCTGGTATATCGGCAGGTTTTGCTTCACCTTTTAGAATCTTCACAGCCATTTGCCCCGCTTCATAACCGATGTCATAATATTCAAAACCATATGCCGCTAAGCCACCACGTGCCACAGAGTCAAGCTCTCCAACAACTAGTGGTAATTTATTGGCATTCGCTACATCAATTACAGACTCAAGAGCCGAAACTACTGTATTATCAGTAATGATATAGAATGCATCTGCTTTACCGATCAATGATTCAGCAGCTTGTTTTACTTCCGCTGAAGTTGCTGCAGATGCCTCAACTACTGTTAGGCCTTGCTCACCCATGACCTTTTTCACTTCTTTTATTTGTGCTACTGAGTTTTGCTCACCAGCGTTGTAAACCATACCTACTTTTTTCGCGCCTAGTTCCTTTAAGAATGCCACTGTTTTCGAAATAGTATCAGGATGTAAATCGATCGTTCCTGTTACATTTTTCCCTGGTTTCTCCATAGAATCTATTAACTGTGCGCCAACAGCATCTGTTACAGAAGTGAAGACAATTGGAATTTCACTAGTAGCTGTCGCTGCCGCTTGTGCAGATGGTGTAGAATTAGCAAAGATTAAATCTACATTGGCACTTACTAGATTGTTTGCAATCGTCGTGTTAAGGCTATTATCTCCTTGCGCTATTTGTGGATCGTACTCAACTTTTAATCCTGAATCTTCAATCGCCTTTTTAAAGCCATCAGTTGCAGCATTTAAAGATGGATGCTCAACAATTTGAGTAATCCCGATTTTATATGTTTTGTCACTTGCATTGCCGCTCTCACTTGCATTATTCGTTTCTTTCCCCTTCGAATCCGATGAACTAGAGCCACTGCTACCACAAGCAGCAAGCATTAAAACTAACCCAAATAACAGGAACGAAAGCTTTTTTAAATTGCTTTTCACAAATAATCCCCCCGATATTATCTCTGATATTTATCACACTTTATCCAAACGAAGTGTGAACGTATCGCTATATTATCGTTATTATCGAGGTTCGTCAACAACATTATGAATGTTCTGACTTTTAAAATTTGCTAAATATTTTATCTTTTCATTTAATTTGTCGCTTTAAACCGCTAAACTACGCTGTTTGTATAAATTGATTTCTTTTTCTAACATAACAAAAATTTTTTTGACAATTTTGCGAAGTTATTTGATTTTTAAAGTAGTTTATGAAAAACCTAAAAAACCTGATTAGAAATGTCAGGTCCTCATAACAATTATCATTCACTCTTACTTTTTCAAGATATCTACTAACCAACTACTTTGGGGTAACGGGATATCTGGGAAGCATACGTGCGTTTGAGCAACACCTTGAATGGCTGAATAAAAACAACCTGCAAGTGCTTTAGAATCACCATCTCGTATTACTCCCTAATAAGATTTGATTGATATCTACAAATAATATTCCTTTTCAGTCTCCTTTTTTACATTTAATGCATATGATGCAAATGAGACTAGTGCTGTTCCCAAAAGGAGGAATACCATGAATAATGATGGAATGGATTTAAATCATCAACCTTCTTATTCAAAAGAGAAGCAAAATGCAAAAACAGGAGATATTGACACAATCATTTCTAATCTTTGTGACAGTCTATTCGAATTTGCTCTAGATTTTGCCTTAAATGCCTTAGAATATACAAAAGACCTAGATGAAGAACTAGAATATACGGATGAATTTAAAAAACAACTAGACGATCTAATTATTGAAATAGAAGAAATTAAAAATATTTTAGATGAGTAATTTCAAATCAGAACCCCTTACTACTTTCGCTCTAAGATATCCTCAAATATTAAAAAGTAGAGGTGTCTAAATGCAAAATCCCCAAGATATTTGTACAAAATTTGCTCAGATTGCAAACGGTAAAGCTTCTGTCAAACATGGCGTATGCTCAGTAAAACTTAATCGCAATCTTAATGTGAAGATTCAAGGTCGCCCAAGTCGTAGTGCACTTCATGCTGGAATAACATTCGAATCACTTGATATATATGGAAATGCACTTAACTTAGGTGAAGTTGTAGTACTAGAAAAGGAAATACCTTCATTTGTTAAGGTACTTGCAGAAAATAATTTGATTATAAGTGCTGTTCATAATCACTGGATATATTCGGACCCCGCTATTTTATACGTTCACTTTCAATCAATAGAGCCCCCATTAATCTTTGCTCAAAAATTTGCTCAAGCATTTAGTCTATTAAAAAACTACTGAAATGTTCACTTTAAAAGAACTGCTTAGAACAGTTCTTTTTTGATATGACTGGACTCTCCTTTAGTGCTTGCTTCTATAGTCCAATTTCAGCCCATCTATAAAGAAAAGTAGTACAAGCCCCCTTCTTATGGATTCAAAATTCGAATCCTGGTCACGCACACACATCTAATTAACGAGCAACGAACAAGAGCTAAATAATACCGTTAGCACTAAGAATTTCTACACTTTTTTTACTCATCGCTATTTACAAATAAGCATGAACATTGATATGATTGCATTTGCTTCACGTGGTTCGTAACCATCCCACGTAAAAAAACTAAGGAGAAATGAATATGAAAATAAAATTTTTAGCAACGAGCGGCATTATTGCAGCGCTCTACATTGCTGTTACATTATTAGTCGCACCATTCGGCTTTACAGAAGTGCAGTTCCGACTATCTGAAATGTTTAACCATCTAGTTGCCTTTAACCCTCGTTTTGCCGTTGGAATTATTATTGGTGTATTTATCTCCAATATATTTTCACCAAACGGCATTATCGATTTGTATTTTGGTGTAGCCCATTCAATGATTACCCTTGGGTTGTTCATTCTTATTTGTAAATTTGTCAAAAATATTTGGGCTCGTTTAGTCATCAATACATTGTTATTTACATGCACAATGTTCATCATTGCCTTAGAATTAAACATAGCATTAGAATTACCATTCTTTTGGACATGGTTGACTGTTGCTGCAGGTGAATTTGTTGTCTTAGCGGTTGGTGCACCGATTATGTATATATTGAATAAACGCTTAAACTTCAAAAATTTAATTTAAAAGACGGATCTTATTAGATTCGTTTTTTTATTTTCTTGATCCTTGACACTATTCTGAAAATACTTTACAATTCATTTCAATAAATGCTAGGAAAAAGAATAGTAGCAAGCGGTCGTACTTAAAGAGAGCTGATGGTTGGTGCAAATCAGTAGTACATACTTGTGAATGGACTTTGGAGCAGCCTCATCAAATGTGAGGACGAATTTATTCCCCGTTACCGGAGTACGAAAGCGCGCAATTTTTGCGAATGAAGGTGGCACCACGGTTACTCGTCCTTTTTACAGAAGGATTGAAGTGGCTTTTTTTTATGGAAAAATTAGAAAAGAGGAGTCGAGAAAAGATGAGTACAGTAGCAGAGAAAAAAGGATATTTCGGTGAATTTGGAGGTAGCTTTGTTCCTAATGAGCTTCAAAATGTATTAACTATTTTAGATGAAAACTTCCAAAATTATAAAGACGATGAAGACTTTAATAAAGAGCTAGATTATTATTTCCGTGAATATGTTGGGCGCAAATCTCCACTTTATTTTGCTGAAAATTTAACAAAACAATTAGGTGGCGCAAAAATTTATTTAAAGCGTGAAGATCTTAACCATACAGGTTCTCATAAAATTAACAACGTTCTAGGTCAGATTTTATTGGCAAAGCGCATGGGTGCTAATCGTATTATTGCCGAAACAGGTGCGGGTCAGCATGGTGTAGCAACAGCAACTGCTTGTGCAATGTTTGGGATGGATTGCACAATTTATATGGGCTTAGAGGATACAAAGCGTCAAGCATTAAACGTCTTCCGTATGGAGCTTCTTGGTGCAAAGGTAGTAGCAGTTGATAAAGGTCAAGGGCGACTAAAGGATGCAGTAGATGCAGCATTTGCTGATTTAGTAGAAAACTACGAGACAACTTTCTATTTACTAGGTTCTGCTGTTGGACCTCACCCATTCCCTTCAATGGTGAAGCATTTCCAATCAGTTATTAGCCGTGAAAGTCGCGAACAAATTTTAGAAAAAGAAGGAAAGCTACCAGCAGCAGTACTTGCTTGTGTCGGCGGCGGTAGTAATGCGATTGGTGCATTTGCAGAATATATTGCAGATGAAAATGTTCGCCTCATCGGTATTGAACCCGATAAGGCAGCAACATTAAATGAAGGAACACCGGGTGAATTACACGGCTTCAAATGTTTAGTCCTGCAAGATGCAGAGGGCAATCCATTACCAACCTATTCGATTGCCGCTGGATTAGATTATCCTGGAGCTGGTCCAGAGCATAGCTATTTAAAAACAATTGGTCGTGGAGAATATGTAACGGTGACGAATGAAGAGGTGCTTGAAGCATTCCAAGTGCTGTCAAAAGTTGAAGGAATTATTCCTGCACTTGAAAGCTCGCACGCAGTTGCTCATGCACTAAAGCTTGCGCCAACATTGTCTCCGGAAGAAAGCATTATTATCAATATCTCTGGCCGCGGAGACAAAGACGTGGAACAAGTATTTCAAATGTTAAATAAATGATGAAAAAATGAAAGAGCGACTTCCCTTAATGGAAATCGCTCTTTTAACTATACGAATGAACTTAATTTCGGATAAATTTCTGCCACATTATCGCGAAGCTTAGCTTTCAGGAATTTCCCAACCGATGTTTTTGGAATTTCATCTAAAAATACCACATCATCCGGCACCCACCATTTTGCAAATTGATTTTCTAAAAACGCAAGAAGCTCCGAGTCGGTTGCTGACTTTCCTTCCTTCAATACAACGCATGCTAGCGGACGTTCTTGCCATTTGGCATGCGGAATTGCGATAACCGCGGCTTCCAAAACAGCATCATGCGTCATTAACGCATTTTCTAAATCAACTGAGGAGATCCACTCCCCGCCTGATTTAATTAAATCTTTTGTACGATCTGATATTTTAATAAAGCCATCCTCTGATCGCACCGCAATGTCCCCTGTATATAACCAGCCATCACGATAGGCATCATTTGTACGTTCATCATTATAGTACTCGTGTGAAATCCATGGACCTCTTAAGCGTAATTCACCCATTGTCTCTCCATCCCAAGGTACTTCTCCATTATCATTAATAATACTCGATTCAATACCGGCCATCGTCATCCCTTGCATAGCTCGCGATTCAATTTTCTTTTCAATTGGCCAGTCATCCATCCAAGACATATAATTCGATAACGCTACAATCGGTGTTGTTTCAGTCATGCCATATACGACTATATATGGAATGCCATATTGCTCTTCAAATGTACGAATAAGTCGAGTAGGTGAAGCAGAGCCACCACAACAAATAGCTCGTAGCGAACTTATATCTCGCTCACGCTTCTCCTGTTCCTGCAACGCACCGATCCAAATTGTCGGTACTCCAGCTGTTAATGTAATCTTCTCCTGCTCCACTAAATCCAAAATAATTGCCGATGTAAATTGTGGACCTGGCAGTACTTGTGTCGCACCCACATTGACACTTGCAAACGGTAGACCCCATGCATTTGCATGAAACATCGGTACAATTGGCATCACGACATCACGCTCGGAAATGCCCATTGAATCAGACATACTCAGCATCATACTGTGTAACACTAGACCTCGATGTGAATAAACAACACCCTTTGGATTTCCTGTTGTAGCACTTGTATAGCACATGCCAGCAGGCTCCTCTTCCCCTATATCCTCTGGGAACTGATAGTTTTCATCTGCTGCTGCTAATAAATCCTCATATGATAATGCATTCGGTAATGTCGTTTCTGGTAAAGTATCCTCATCTGTCATAATAATATAATGTTTTACTGTCTTGAGCTCAGGCGCAATGTTTTCAATAATTGGTAGCAAGTCCACATCAATTATTAAAATCTCATCTTCTGCATGATTAATAATATAAATTAAATGCTCTTCTGATAAACGTATATTCACCATGTGCAAAATGGCGCCAGAACATGGTACCGCAAAATAAGCCTCTAAGTGGCGATGCTGATTCCAGGCAAAGGAGCCAATCTTCATTCCTCTTGTCATCCCCAGCTTTGTGAGCGCATCTGCTAAGCGACGTGTCCTTTTCGCCCATTCCCCATATGTTAAACGATGAATCTTCTGCGGGCTCGTCCTTGAAACAATAGTCTTTCTAGCAAAATAGCTTTCTGCTCTTTTAAAAAAGCTTGTTAATACTAACGGCGTTTGCATCATAAATACCATCCATCCTTTCGTCTTGTGAACTCCCTATCTTTGCCCTTGTGAAATATTAATAAAAAAATTAATCAAAAACTATTAATATTCTGAATATAATTATATTTAAAAACCATAAATTTAGCTATATATTCCAATAATTTTCTTTTTATTGTAAACTTTTTCTAGAATAACTCATTCACATAACGTGGAGTTGATTTCCGTTCCGACCGGGCGCTTTCCTGGGGGCGTCCAGTCTCCACTCCAATCAACTTATTTGCACGGAATATATTTCAAAATGACACCTTAACCTTCCGATGATGAACCAGAATATATTAGAAAATCCACTTGTATGGTCCATCACCATAACGTGGGTTGACTTCCGTTCCGACTAGGCGCTTTGTTGTTGCTGTCGCTACGCTTTCGCACAGAGCTTCCTGGCAGTTGGAACGAAGATCAAATGTCATTTCAAACTTGATTACCTGTCAAATAAAAAAAGACGAAGAAAACTAAATTCTTCGTCCGCTTTTTAGGTATTTTTATTTATGAACAGGCTTTCGTTTGTAGCTTGATTTTTAATTTTTCTAGCATATCAACTGTCATTTTTGCTAAGTCGTACTGTGCTTTAAAGCCCCATTCTTTCTGTGCCGCTTCTATATTTAAAGAATCTGGCCAACTATCTGCTATCGCTTGGCGTACTGGATCTACATTATAATCCATATGGAAATGTGGTAAATGCTTTTTAATTTCCGCCGCAATTTCAGATGGCTCGAAGCTCATTGCAGTGATATTAAAGGCATTGCGATGTATTAGTTTACTACTATCGGCTTCCATTAAATCTACAATAGCCTGCAATGCATCTGGCATGTACATCATGTCCATCTTCGTACCTTCTTGAATATAAGATGTGTACTTACCTTGCTCGATCGCCTCATAGAAGATCTCTACTGCATAGTCTGTCGTACCACCTCCTGGAGGAGTTACGTATGAAATTAACCCTGGGAAGCGTACACCGCGAGTATCTACACCAAAACGATTGAAATAATAATCACATAATAGCTCACCAGCAACTTTATTTACCCCATACATTGTTGTTGGACGCTGTAATGTATCCTGTGGCGTATTATCCTTCGGTGTCGATGGACCGAACGCTCCTATTGAGCTTGGCGTAAAAAATTGCAAGTTTAACTCACGCGAAACCTCCAACGCATTCATTAAACCACCCATATTTAAATTCCACGCCAGCAATGGATTTCTTTCTGCTGTCGCAGATAATAACGCCGCTAAATGCATCATTGTATCTGCACCAAAATCCTTCGCTAAATCATGCATTCTTTGTCCATCCGTCACGTCCAATACTTCAAATGGACCCTTAGAATGCTCAAGCTTCCGAATATCTGTCGCTAATATATTGTCCTCTCCATAAACACTACGAAGTTTTTCTACAAGCTCAGAACCTATTTGACCTAGTGCTCCTGTAACCATTATCTTTTTCATTTCTCCAAACCTCCACCTATGAACAATTGTACTTTTGGAATGTACAATAATATATAAACAAACATTGATTTAATAACACTTCCGATGAATTTCATTATAATTTGTTCACATTAAAAATACAACCACAATATTTTTAATTTTAAAAACAAGAACGTAAAATCCTTTATCATCAGTATATGAGACCTATAAAATATTGTGCTAACAAAACAAATAAAATACATATGTACTTCTCAAGAAGACACTTATTTATTTCCCCACATAGGCTCAGTAATAATTTTGTTCAATGAAATGATTCTTGCATCCACTAGCCAAAAAAAGAACCTTCTTTGTATACAAAGGAGATTCTATTTGTTCTAAATTGAGAAACGCTTTACGGCTATTTGTAAAACTTTTGATACCTTATGTAGCTCTCTAATATAATCATGGAATTGCTGCTGCTCGTTTAATTGATCGGCTGTTAAAGTAGCTACATGTTTAGTTGATGCTGCATTCGTATCTGAAAATGATGTTAACATCACCGCATCTTCACTAACCTTTTTCGTATGGTTGGCAATTTCTTGAACGGTTGCAGATACTTCCATTATATATGGCTTAATTGTATGTACTTTTTCTAAAATCTGATCAAAGCTTGTTGCTGTATCCCCTGTAACTTGCACACCCTTTTCAGTTGCAACTAACACACCCTCCATCATTTGCACAGCATAGTTAGAATCTAAATGAATGTTTTGTACAATGGACGTAATCGTTTGTGTTGAATGAACGGTTTGCTCCGCAAGCTTGCGAACTTCATTGGCCACAACCGCAAATCCTTTACCATGCTCCCCTGCTCTAGCAGCCTCAATAGATGCATTTAAAGCTAGGAGGTTTGTTTGCGCAGTAATTTTTTCAATCACCTCAACCATTTGATCGATTGTAGATGCTCTCTCAACAAGATTAAAAATGGCTGAATTCGATTGTTCAACTGCACGTTTAATAGCCTGTATTTGTGTTAAATTTGCCTGTACAATTTCCGTACCACTTCCTGCGTCACGTGCAGTTTTATGAGCAAAATTTTCTACAACCTGTACTTTTTCTAAAATTACTTGCACACCATTTAGCACTTCCTCTAGAGATGCTGTATTGGAAGCTAATTTTTGGGTAGAAGCAGCAGTTGAATCTGAAATGGACTGCACATCCTTTGCAATTTTGCGCGTCGTGTTAGACGATTGCTCGGAGGATTCTTCCAGTTTCCCTGTCATTTCTTCAACCTCATGTGCACTATTTGATACTGTATGAAGTAGTCTTTTCACCTCTGTTACCATTTGATTGTAAGACAATACTACCTCGCCAAGCTCATCCTGCGCCACATAGCTGGCATTCGCTGTGAAATCACCCTGCTCTGCCCGCTTTAATAATGACTTCAATTGACGTGTTGGTATATTCACAGCTTTTGTTGCTATAAATCCTATACAGATTACTAATAAAACAACAAATAAACATACTCCTCCTAATAGCCAATAACCAAATTGCACATCTTTCTGGTATGTCTGCTGCTGTTCCTCAGCTCTCTGAACCAAATAGCTTTGAGTTTCTTCTAATAATGAATGACTTTGCTTGCTTACAGGTAAATACGACTGAACATAAAATTGTTGTTGTTCATTTTGACCCAATTGCTTATAGCCATCAATCAATTCTACTTGCTGTGCTAGTAAAGTCTTAAATTTCTTCATCTGATAGTTCATCTTTTTATCAATCTCTAGACTTTCTAAATGATTGAAAGACTGCTCAGCATTTTTTAAAATGATAGTCATTTCTTGATAAGCTCCAGCTGAATCCACTAAATAATCTAATTGTCGTTGTGATTCCTCTAGTTGATTTAACCATCCGATCGGTACAAGTCCTTCTGTATAACTTTTACTTGCATGCCATGACATTTTCCGTAAATAATCAACACTAAAAATACCTAGCAACACGTTCGATAGTACACAAACAATCATCAGAACAAGTAACTTGTCCTTCACCATTATGTATCGAAAAAAATGCATCATCCTTGGCTCCTTCTCCAACTCTTACCAATAATGATAGTATGAAGATATAAAGCCAGTGTTATGTTTTTGTAAAGATTGTACGAAGAGTTGTGAAATTTATCCCATTACCCCTAATATAATAGGCGTATATCCTCCTCGGGGTAACGTGATATTAGTCCTCATAAAATACCTTCAGTAACGTGCAAATTCATCTACTCTTTCCCCGAGCTTCCGTACATAAATCAATCAAACGTCATCTTGGTAATCCTACGATTTCACTCATATCGCATCCAATGTAAAATTAACAAAATAGTAAAATTGGTTTATAATTTCTAATAATCATAATAATCATTCATCTTGCAACCTTCTACATTTCCAATCGTTGTCTATTAATAGTACCGTTTCCAATTGTTTTCTGTTGCGAAAGCGAAGCGGCAGCAACAAATGTTTTCTGTGCGAAAGCGAAGCGGCAGCAACAATTACGCTATTGATCAAAAGGGGGTGTTTGATTGTTACAGATCAATAAACTAGATAAAAGTTTAGTCATTAGCTTAGCATTGCTCGGTATCATTAGTTGTCTTTTTGTTCATTCCAGTAGTACGGTGTTTGAGCAGTATACAAGCTCGTTTATTAAAAAGCAGTTTTTTTATTACCTAATCGGATTTTTAATTATGTATGGAGTAGCAATGCTCGATATTGAGCAACTAAAAAAAATTGGCTGGCCATTTTATTGGGCGATGGTCTTATTAACATTTGGCTTATTTATTGCACCTGAAAGTATAGCCCGGACTGTAAACGAGGCAAAACGCTGGTACCAAATCCCTGTGTTAGGATCTATTCAGCCGTCAGAGTTTTTAAAGTTCGCGTTTTTAATCGTTGTCAGTAAGGTCATTGTTGCACATCGAGAGAAATATGAGCGCCCTACCTTTTTAACGGATATGCGGCTCCTCTTCATCATTGCTGTTATCACTATTCCACCTACGCTTGCTGTTTACAAGCAACCTGATACGGGCATGGTCTTGATTTATATGTCGATGATTGTACCGATGATTTTCTTTTCAGGTATACAAAGAAAATTGCTGATAATCTTTACAGCCATTCCCGTATCCATTCTCAGCGTTGTGGCTATTCTTTATGTAAAGTTTAATGATTTTTTCACAGATAAAATTTTAAATAAATTATCAGGACATCAAATTTCTCGAATTTATGGATGGTTGCAGCCTCATGAATATCCGGACTCATCTTTTCAAACTAGGCAGGGATTTTCAGCAATTGGTTCAGGACAGTTTACCGGAAAAGGTTACATGAAAAATGATGTCTATGTCGTGGAAAAGCATACAGATTTCATTTTTGCCAACATTGCTGAAGAGGTCGGGTTCATTGGAGCGGCATTTGTTATTACTCTTTTATTTTTTGTTATTTACCGTATTGTTCTCATTACAGTAGAAGCAAAGGATCCATTTATGACGCTGATGGGGGCAGGGATCGCTAGTTTATTAGCCTTCCAAATTACACAAAATATCGGTATGACAATTGGACTTTTACCTGTAACAGGTATGACATTGCCATTTTTAAGCTATGGCGGAAGTTCACTCATATCAAATTTCATGTTAATCGGCATTGTGATGATTATCTATAATTCTTATAACGGCTACATGTTTAAAACAACAAAAGAGTAGGTGAAGGTGTGTATGAACGATACTTTAAAAAAGAGAATTTTTATCTTCATTCAGTAGAAGATCCCTACCTTTGAAAGTGGTGAGCTGAATACGGATGTGGTTCCTTTTTAGCGAGCATCCAACACCTACTGAATGAAGATAAATCCTCCGGACGCAATTACGCCAAGGCGAAATTGATTATTATTCTTTCTAACAGGAGTTGTTTTGTTCATACTCATAGTTCGCCTCGCCTTTCTCATGCTATAAAACAATCAAAAAGCTGTCTCTTAATTTTGAACAAGAGACAGCTTTGGATTTAAATTTTATGAATACTATCAATGACAACTTTTATGATTGTATCAAGATCCTCTTGTACAATATTAAGTGGTGGAGATAATGTTAACACGTTATTAAAGCCTGCAACAGTAGCACCATTTTTACCTATAATAACACCCTGCTCTTTGCATGCGGCAATAACAGCATTTACTTTATCTACTGGTAAAGTTTCCTTCGACGTTTTATCTGAAACTAATTCGATGCCAATTAATAAACCTTTGCCTCGAACATCCCCAACATTCGGGTGATTACCCAATGCTTGCTGAAGTGCTTGCAAAGTAGCAGCTCCAACTTCACTAGATTTTTCGAATAATGCTTCTCGCTGAAGAATCTCAATATTTTTCAATGCGACCGCACATGCAACTGGTGATCCGCCAAATGTATTAACATGACGGAAATAACCGTACGCATCAGAGCCAGTAAATGCCTCATAAACTTCCCGTTTTACCGCTGTAGCTGATAATGGTAAATAGGCACTTGTTATCCCTTTTGCCATTGTAATAATATCTGGCTTTACACCGTAGTTCATGAATCCAAATGGCTTTCCTGTTCGACCGAAGCCACAAATTACTTCGTCTACAATCATTAAAGCCCCATGTTTTTTACACACTTCCTCAATGCCCCTTAAGTAGTTCTCCGAAGGCATAATGACGCCCCCACCTGTAATAATTGGCTCTAAAATCATTGCCGCTACTGTTTCACTTAGCTCCCATGTCATCGTCTTATCTACTGCCTTGACGCTTGCTAAATCTGTTGGGGCAAGTGTATCACTTTCATGTTCCCTATATTGATCAGGTGGTGCTACATGGATAAAGCCAGGAGATAATGGTTCATATTTATATTTTCGTTCCGCTTGCCCTGTCGCAGCCAATGCTCCAAAAGAACTTCCGTGATATGCACGGTAGCGAGAAATAATTTTATAACGAGAGCTTTCCCCTTTTTGTTGATGATACTGACGCGCAATTTTAAACGCAGTTTCGTTCGCCTCTGACCCACTATTAGAGAAGAAAATAACATAATCTCCACCGAGCATTTCATTAATCTTTTCAGCCAATTCAACTGCTGGTAAATGTCCCTGTGATAAAGGCGCATATGCGTTTTTCATCATTTGCTCATGTGCAACATCTGCTAATTCCTTACGTCCATAGCCTACATTTACACACCATAATCCCGCCATTGCATCGATGTATTCAACACCATCTGTATCAACAATCCTCGCACCATTTGATTTTTCTACTACATAGGTCGCTTGTGGATTGTAGGGTTTCATTGAATGCCAGACATATTGTTCATCTTTCTTTAAAATATCACTATTAAGATTTACTTGAACCATATCTATACACCCCTTTAAGTTTTTTCACTTATTCGCATCGTTATTGCTTGGGAACGCAAATGAACTTGTCGTATCCTCTGTTTCATCTGGCCAGCGTTCAGAAATCGTTTTTGCTTTCGTAAAGAATCGTGCTTGGTCTGGGCCAAACATATGCCCTTCTCCAAACTTAGATCGCTTCCATCCGCCAAAATTGTGATAGCCAACTGGAATTGGAATCGGTACATTAACGCCTACCATACCTACTTCAATTTCTTCTTGGAATTTACGCGCTGCCGAACCGCTGCTCGTAAACATCGTGACACCATTCCCAAGTTCATGGTCATTAATTAAATCAATCGATTCTTGTAAAGTTTCAACACCTACAACAATACGCGCAGGACCAAAAACCTCCTCTTTAAAAATAGTCATTTCTGGAGTTATATTATTTAACAATGTCGGGCCAAGATAGAAGCCTTTAGATGTTTCACATATTTTTGGATTTCGGCCGTCCGTTACAAGATTTGCTCCTTCCGCAATAGCACCATCGATATATCGAAGTATGGTATCTTTTGATTGCTGCGTAATGACTGGGCCAAAGTCTACTTCCTCATCTGTATATGGACCAACCTTTAATTTCAAGATTTTCTCCTTTACTATTTCTGTAAAGCGTTGTTCAGTATCTTTCCCAACGACGATCGCTCCTGAAATTGCCATACAACGCTGAGACGCTGCTCCATATGCTGCACCTAAAAAGGCATTAGCTGTTTGCTCTAGATTCGCATCTGGCATGACAATCATAAAGTTCTTCCCGCCACCAAACGCAGCGACACGCTTATTGTGCTTCGTCCCGGTTTGGTAAATATACTCCGCAACAGGTGTTGATCCAACAAATGAAATTGCTTGTATCTCTTTATTTTCTAGTAGTTCATTGACCGCCTCTTTATCGCCATTAACGACTGTCCAAATCCCATCTGGCAGTCCTGCCTCTTTCCATAACTTACTTAAAAATAATGCTGAGATTGGCACACGCTCAGACGGCTTTAAAATAACCGCATTTCCTACTGCAACCGCCATACTTGTAATCGCCAATGGCACCATAACAGGGAAATTAAATGGCGCAATTGTTGCAACAACTCCAAGTGGGGCTTTTGCAGAAAAGGCATTAATATCGCCGCCTACATTAACCGAATATTCCCCTTTCAGCATTTGCGGAGCACTTATTGCCATATCTACGGATTCAATGCCACGAACAATTTCGCCCTTAGCATCTTCCTTCGTTTTTCCACTTTCCTCACAAATCGCTTCAATAAGCTCATCCTGTCTTTCTACTAATAATTGACGGAAACGATGTAAAACCTCAACCCGTTTACCAATCGATGTTTTTTTCCATGCAGGGAAAGCTGCCTTAGCTTGCTGGATCGCCTGCTTCACCTCATCTCTAGTCGCTAACGGAACTTGCGCAATGACCTCTCCTGTTGTTGGATTATATACTTCCGAGTAACGACCACTAGTACCTGCTGTTTCAACACCATTGATAAAATGTGATAGCGTTCTCATTTTTTGCTGAACTGTCATAATTTCCCCACTCCTCATCTATTGTTGTTCAAAATCTAATTCTTCCTTTTGGAAAATAGAACTTGCTTCATCTACTGGGTCTGACGACTTTTTTCGTTGTGTAACTAAATAGAAAATCATCACGACTGCCACTACAACACATGTAAATAAAATTTGTGAGCGCATCGATTCAATAAAGAACATAGCGATCAGCAAAGCTGTAATAACCAATATTGTGAAATACGTTAAATATGGGAATAACCACATTTTCACTTTTAATAGCTCGGGGTTTTCTTTCTCCATTTTCCGTCGCATTTTTAATTGTGAAAAAGCAATGATTAAGTAAAGAATCAACGTGATTGCACTACATGAACTAAGTAAAAACATAAATACTTTATCTGGTGAAACATAGTTCATAATAACAGCAATATAAGAGAAGAATGTCGCTGTTAATATGGCATTAACAGGTGCTCCCTTTTTATTTAATTTCAAAAATGCTTTTGGGGCCTCCCCCTTCTCCGCTAAAGAAAATACCATTCGAGATGTAGCGTAAAGCGCGGAGTTTAAACACGATAAAACCGCAGTTAAGACAACAAAATTCATGATTTGTGCAGTTGCGGGAATGCCGATGTAATCCAATACTGCTACATAGGGACTTGTTAAAATATCTGAGGAATGCCAAGGTAATAATGTGACAACTACCGTTATCGATCCAACATAGAAAATCAAAATACGCCAAGTAATTGAATTTGTAGCTTTTGTCACCGCTGCTAACGGTTCGTCAGATTCCCCTGCTGCAATGGCAACAATCTCTGTGCCCATAAAGGAGAAAATAACAATGACAACACCCATCAAGACAGCACCAAAACCATTTGGTAAAAAGCCACCCTCACCGATTAAATTGGCAGTACCTACCGCATCAAAATTAGGTGCGATACCGAAAATAATAAATGCACCAAGTGCCAAAAAAGCTATAATACTTGTAACCTTAATAAGAGAGAACCAATATTCAAATTCACCAAAAGCTTTTACGGAAACAACATTTGTTAAAGTAAGTGCTACCGTTAATAAAAGACTTAGTAGCCATAAAGGAATCCCATCATACCAATATTGAATAATCGCAGCTGCTGCCGTTGCCTCTAAAGCAATGGCAACAACCCAGAAAAACCAATACAACCAGCCAATCATAAAACCAGCCCACGGACCAATTGCTTCATGTGCATAATGCGCAAAAGATCCACTTGTTGGATTGACAGCTGCCATTTCTCCAAGCATTCGCATGACAAGAATAACGATAATACCCGCAAATATATAAGATAAAATTGCGCCAGGGCCGGCTAAGTTAATCACTGAGCCACTCCCCATAAATAGACCCGCTCCGATAACCCCTGCAATAGCGATCATCGTCATATGCCTTTTCTTTAACCCTCTCTGTAAATGCGTCTGTTGCTCCATATCTGTTCACCTCTTTTAATCAATTATGCCTCGGCATAATTGCGTCCGGAATCGGCTTTGTACATGTACAAAGCACTCCTTTCCGATTTCCGTGACATCCGCCGGAGGCTTTTAACTTCTCTCAGCGGATGTTGGACACCCGCTGAAAGAAGTTAAATTGGATTACCGCTTACAAAAATTTTACCTGTTACATAGAAACGAAGTAATAGACAAACTGTAAAATTCTATACATTTGTTTTATACATAATGTAAAATAAACTAAAGATTCTTAAAATATTATATTTTCGTTTATTTAAGCAGAAATGATACATCAATAAGAAAACCAGAAGTTGGTCTATGTTAAAAGGAAGGTGGATAAAATGAGCCAATTTAAACTTCAAATGAAGGATGTATTAGAAAATACATACTTCCGAAGTGCTGAGGTCGTAGCTGGAGAGGATGGATTATTACGAATAGTAAAGTGGGCCCATGTCATTGAAATTATACAAGTAGATAATTTTCTAGCTGGCGATGAATTGGTTTTAACAACAGGGATAAGCCTTCAGCATAGCATAGAGGATTTTATATTTTTTGTAGAGTCTTTAATCCAAAAAAATTGTGCTGCATTGTGCATTGAATATGGGACTTCCATACAAACCATCCCAGAAGTGATTGTAGCTCTTGCTAACCGTCACAGCTTCCCTATTATCGTTTTTCATGACACGGTTCCTTTCGTCCGGATTACACAGGATTTACATAGTCAAATTATGAATCAACAATATTTAATGATCTCTACTTTAGAATCCTACTCTCAAACATTAAATAAAAATGCTCTATTAGGGCAAACCGCAGAAGAAATTTTACAAAATATGTATCATGAATTGAAGACACAAATTATCTTTTCTATTAAAGGTCGAGAGCCTATCTTTTCTCCAAATATGCCGCATAATAAGCGCCAACAACTAGTAACGATGAAAAAATCAGCACCCGTATTTAAAAATGAACCCATCTTTATTTTTGATCAACATTATGCAGATTTAACGCTTTATAGAGAGGATGGTCTATTCTCAGAATTTGAATTACTTATTCTAGACCGCACAGCTACTGCATTAGCACAGCTGTTAATGAGAGAATTTTATATTGAAGAGAAAAGGGACATTGAGGATGCCTCTATTTTAGCGGATTGGATCGATCAAAAACTATCGAAAGAGGAAATTTATAAATTTATCGTCACCTATCATTCTAACTATAAACTTTCTAGTGGGGCTGTTTTTATTTTAGCAACTCCTAATGCAATCTCTAAGGTACAAGAGGATATTATTTATAGTAAGCTCTACTATCGCAACCTTTTTGAGCAAAATGGATTTATACCATTTTTATTTGAAAGAAAAAGCTATGTCATTTTTATTTTGCTCCATACGAAGGATAGTAAATCGAGTCGCGAATTATTAAATACGTTAGTTTCTTCCGTTCAGAAAACTGATTTTTATAAAAAACAAATAGTCCAAAGTTATCAAATAGCCATTGGCAAAGTCGTTACAGCCGTAGAAGAAATACCAAAGAGCTATCAAACAGCCCTCGAAACATTGTATATTTGCAGTAAAGTACAAACAACATCTTATTTTTACGATGATTTACACCTGTATCACCTTATCTATAAATTACAGATGCAAGTCAATTTACAGGAAGTAATTCAAGATTATTTGCAGCCCGTCATTGAATACGACAAAAAATATAACAGTAAGCTACTAGAAACTCTCCAAGTATACTTGCAAACGAATGGCTCCAAACAGCAAACAGCAAAACAACTGTTTATCGTACGCCAAACACTCTACCATCGCTTAAAAAAGCTTGAAAGTCTCTTAGGGGAAAATTTCATGAAGGGACATAATCGAATTACACTTGAATTTATGTTGCTCGCTAATTCTTTGATTGAGGATAAAAATTAATTTCTTAGTTGTTGGCGGGTTTAGCGGCGATGTTCGCGGGTTTATCAGCGATGTTCACCTGTTAGCACGCTCAACATCGCTTCGCTCATTGAGCGTGCTATCAGATTTTAGTTTTCGCTAACGACTCCGCTATATAATCCAGGTCTGCGGTCGTCATAAACAGGAATTCGGTCTCGTACTTCATCGACAATCGAAAAGTCTACATCGATGACAGCTACTTCTTCGTCCTCTGCGCCAACCCACAGCACTTCGCCCCACGGTTGAATAATCATTGATTGACCATTGAAGTTTTCTACCTTTCTCGAAATACGATTAACAGCGATGACGAAGCATTGATTTTCAATGGCACGTGCTTGCAGCAATGTTTTCCAATGATCGATACGTGGTGTCGGCCATTGCGCCGGTACGAACAATACCTTTGCACCCTCTAAAGCGTGAGCACGTAGCCATTCAGGGAAGCGGATATCATAGCAAATCACACCTGCAGCCTCGATTTCTCCTAGGGCAAAGCGATTCATTTCATCCCCTGCTTCTAAATATAGATGCTCGTCCATCAAACGGAAAAGATGTGCCTTGTTATATTCACCTACTAACTCACCATTTTTATCAAATGTATACATCGTGTTGTAAAATTTATCGCCCTTTTTCGTTGAAACAGAGCCACCAACAATATGTATGCCAAGCTCTTTTGCTAGATTTGATAAAAATGCTTTCGAACGCTCTCCATCAACATCTGCAAGCTCAGGTAATTTTTCAAGTGCATAGCCTGTATTCCACATTTCTGGTAGTACGATCATTTCTGCACCTTGTTTTGCCGCTTCCCGAATTTTGTCCTCAGCGCGAGCAAAATTTTCTTCTACTTTGCCAAAGCCTACGTTTAATTGGATACAACCAATTTTCATTGCTATTCCTCCTCTAGACAGTACATTTCTATATTTTATACTACAATAAAACAACCTTACTTCCATGGATTTAGCTCAATATTTAGATTAACATTTCTCCACATAATACTCGAACTGCCGAACCCGCAATAGCAACATCTTTTATTTTTGGTGTAACGTACAATAATCCACCACGTTTTGAAAGCTGTTTGCTAACAATGCTTTCTTTTGATAATTTTGCACACCAGTAAGGTCCTAACGCACCATGAGTGGAACCATTTACATGGTCTTCATCAATGCCTTGTGCTGGAGAAAAAAATCTTGAGACAATATCAATCCCCTCATCCTTAGAACGACTTGTAATACAAACACCACGCACTGGGAACTGTTTCATCGCAGGAAAATTAGCTTTAAAATCTGCAATATACTCTTCGTGACTTAGCTCCACGATATAGTCCAATTCTGTTTTCCCTACATATACTGGTTTCATACCAAGCCATTCTTCAAGCTCCGCAGGACATTCAATCTCTTCTAACCGATACTTTTGAATTGTTATTTCAACTAGTTCATTCACCCAAATTGCTTGCAAAGGCCCACTTAAAGTTTGGAATGTAATGGAAGAGTTGACGGGTACAATGCCTTGTTTCCAGAGTAAAAAAGCACTAGCAATTGTTCCATGTCCACAAATCGGTATTTCCTTTGCTGGTGTAAACCATCTAAGATAAAAATCATTATCCTTCTTTTGGACAAAAGCTGTTGTTGGTACGGGTATCTCCCGAGCAATTTTCTGCATGGTCGACTCAGGTATTGCTGAATCAAGTAAACATACTGCTGCGGGATTTCCCTTGTAAAGCTCTGTAGTAAAAGCGTTAACGATAAAATATGAGACTTTGTTCAATTTTTCTCACCTCACTTACTTATTAGAAATGATTAGGTCTCTTTAAAAGGCTCTAGACAATTACTAAAAAAAGTAATATTATATGCAACATACCTTTAATAATTATTATATTCTGAAAAAGGTGGACGTGCATGGAATTCTCAAAAAAACTACAGCAACTCCCAACTCAATTTTTTGCAGCACTTGTGCAAAAAGTAAACGCTGCTCTAGCTGAAGGGCGTGATGTTATTAATCTTGGTCAAGGTAATCCAGACCAACCCACTCCTCCACACATTATTAAAGCATTACAGGAGGCAGCAGAAAACCCTCAAAATCATAAATACTCTGCATTTCGTGGCATAGCAGAATTACGCCAAGCAGCAGCAAGCTTCTTTCTTTCTTCAATCCTTCACTTCGGGGTAGCTTTCCGTCGTTCTGTCTTCTATCCGTCGCTTTGACTCTTCTTTCCATCACTCTGTTCGGGGCTATCCATGATTTTGGCTGTTCTATCCACGACTTTGACGATTCTATCCACGATTTCGGCTGCTCTATCCACGACTTTGACGATTCTATCCGTCGCTTTGACGTTTCTTTCCGTCACCTTGGCTCTTCTATCCGTCACTTTGGCCCTTCTATCCGTCGCTTCGCTGGTTCTTTCCGTCGTTCTGTCTTCTATCCGTCACTTTGACTCTTCTTTCCATCACTCTGTCGGGGCTATCCATGATTTTGACTGTTCTATCCACGACTTTGAGATTCTATCCACGATTTCGGCTGCTCTATCCACGACTTTGACGATTCTATCCACGATTTCAGCTGCTCTATCCACGACTTTGACGATTCTATCCGTCGCTTTGGCCCTTATATCCGTCACCTCGACCTTTCTATCCGTCTGAATCTAAAAAAGGGCTACCTCACAATTTGAGGTAGCCCAATTTCTTACTGAATAACGCCTAGTTCACGGCCAACTTTTTCATAGATTGCTAGAGCGTCGTCCAGCATTTCTTTTGTATGTGCCGCTGTAGGCATGTTGCGAACACGTCCTGTGCCTTTTGGAACCGTTGGGAAAACGATTGATTTAGCGTAGACACCCTCTTCAAATAGGCGACGTGAAAATTCCTGCGTAAGCTTTTCATCGCCAATAATACATGGTGTAATTGGCGTTTCCGATGCACCAATATTAAAGCCAAGCTTAGCAAGACCTGCTTTTAGATAATCGCCATTTTCCCACAGCTTATCATGAAGCTCAGTGGAGTCAATCAGCATTTGTACTGCCGCTGTAATAGCAGCTACATCACCTGGTGGTAATGCTGTTGAGAATAAAAATGGACGAGAACGTACTTTTAGCCAGTCAATTAAATTTTTCTTACCTGCTACATATCCACCAACAACACCAATTGCTTTTGAAAGTGTACCTATTTGGAAGTCGATTTCTTTTTCTAAACCGAAATGCTTCACAGTACCCTTTCCTTTACCTGTTACACCTGATCCGTGTGCATCATCGACGTATGTTATTAAATCAAACTCTTTCGCAATCTCAACGATTTCTGGTAATTTTGCAATATCACCGTCCATTGAGAATACGCCATCAGTAATGACCATGACTTTATTGTATAAGCCTGATTCTTTTGCTTCCTTTGCCTTTGCACGTAGATCGTCCATATCTGAGTGATTAAAGGCAATGATTTTCGCACGTGATAAACGACAGCCATCAATAATCGATGCATGGTTTAATTGGTCTGAAAGAATCGCATCATTTTTATCCATAACAGCTGAAATAGCTGCCATATTACAGTTAAAACCTGATTGGTAAGAGATAGCTGCTTCTGTTCCTTTAAATTCAGCGAGCTTTTCCTCCAATTTTACGTGTAAATCAAGTGTGCCGTTAATCGTACGGACTGCTCCAGCCCCCACACCGTATGTCTCAATTGTTTCTTTGGCAATACGCTTTAAATCTTCATTCGTTGCTAAACCAAGATAGTTGTTTGAGGATAGATTAATTAGATTTTTGCCACGTACCTGAATAATTGGGCCATTTGCTCCCTCTACTGGATCAATTTCATTGTATAAGCCTTGATCGTGTAAGGCTTTTAGGTTCTCATCTAAAAATGCATTCAATACTTTTGACAAGCGTATCATCCTTTCCTAGGAACACTATTCTAGTTCCTAGTGTAGCACAAGCATGCTATTAGAAAAATTACTTTGTTAATCTTTCGAATAGTGGGGCAGTTTTTTCTCGCCAAAGAGATGATGATACACAATTATCTATTAATCGACGGACAGTATACTCTGCTTCCGCATAACGCTTCGAATAACCCATTGCATCCTGCATTGCTTCTTTATATTTTGCCCGAATATCTTCAATTTGAACTTCTGCTTCCTGTGAAATTGCGCAATGTTTCCCTATATCGAAAATTTCATCCCCTAGTCTTCCGTCCTGTGGGTCAAAGATATGAGGCTCTGTACTATCAAAGATACAGAAATTCAATTCCGGGATAATAACCATATCAACAGAGTTTGAATCCAAGCCGCACCAAATAATTTGTACATCGAGCCCTCTCGTATTTGCTTCGTCTGCTAAACCTTTCATCAAAGAAGATTTACCTGTACCTGGCTTCCCTTTGATCATCAATCTTCGAGCTACATTTTTCGTTATGCTATCTACTGTATTTTCGGCCCCTCTCGGTGTTAATGTTCCGAGTAAGCGATGTGTGCGCATTCCTGTTTTATTTAAGACGATCGATTGGAAAACATCTGTTTTTAGATTTTCAACCTGGTCATTTAATGCCTGCCAGTTCATACAGCTCTGTGTGACTACTTCCCAATCATCATGGATCTTTATAGCACTATTCAGCTTCGAAATACACTTCTCACGCCATGACTCTCGTTCCGTCATTGCATCAGCGAGCTGTTCGCCAACCCTTTCAAGCTGGTTTTCTTCTAAGCAATCATAAAATGACAGCACCCGATGCTTTGTGCCAAGGAAAATCGGTTCAATCCCCCACCCCGATGACCATACAAATAGTCGATCACATCCTTGAACATACACCGCCTCAACAATATCCTCCAGCAAAGCATGCTTAAACCACTCTACCGCAAAGCCTTGCTTCACATAAAAATACCCAAGTTCTTTAAGAAGCTCTGATCCTTTAAATGTCGGTGCACCCTGCAAAATATAAACTAATTCAGCCTCATCCATCATTTCTTTATATAAATGTTTAACTCCCTGCCCAGTCAGTGCGTGTCCAAAATAATAGGTCACATTTCCGTTCAATAACGCTCCCCCTTTATCTTATGCCTTGCATTATATGAAGGAACCTTAAAAAAAATGAAGAGCTACTTTTATTTTTTACAAATAAAAGTAACTTCCTGTTGTTGAAAAACTATTGTGTCAATGAAATTAAGGTGTGGTATTAAATAAAGTATGACTCTTCGGCAAACGAGGGGTTGATTTCCGTTCCGACTAAGCACTTTCCTGGGGGCATCCGATGAGGCGCTTGGGCCAACAGATGTTTTTGTACGAAAGCGTAGCGGCAGCAACAGATGTTTTTTGTGCGAAAGCGTAGCGGCAGCAACAGATGTTTTTTGTGCGAAAGCGAAGCGACAGCAACAGATGTTTTTTGTGCGTAAGCGTAGCGGCAGCAACAGCACGATATTGGTCACGAATGCGTTATCACTTTACGTGATGTGATGCGATGCGATGAACACTGTAAATAAATAACATACACGGTATAATTGCGGCTCATCACCAAAATCCAGGGATGACAAAATCAATGACCTGTTTCCAAACGTGAACGGAGGAAAAGATGGGCATCATTTCGGTAGCCAAAACCACGTCTTTTGATGAGCTTAATTTTATTATTTGTGCCT
>NZ_LITM01000008.1:270134-313141 GCF_001275675.1 Lysinibacillus sp. FJAT-14745
CCAGTCTTTTAAGCGCTTTGTTGCTTGTGTATCCGTTGTAGCTTTTAACACATAACGCATGTGATTCAATGCTTGATCGCTATGCTTTGTATGAAAATCTTCCCGTAGCCATTCACGCACAAAACCACGTTCTTCCTCTGTTAACTCGTCCGGCTTTCGCGCTAAACAGCGGTCGATAAATCGGGATTTGTGCTGTTTTTTTGCTTCACCTAAGTAACGTCGTCTGCGCTGCTGGGCATCGGTGAAAATTTGAATCAAATGAAAGCGATCCAATACATTGATTGCGACGCAATGTCCACGTGAAAAATATTTGGCTCCTCCTCAGATGGCAGAGCGATTTCAAAAAAGGATGGCAACGGTAGAATTAATTTGATAAACTTAGAGCACAAAGTGAAAACTCCTCTCGTGGTTTGTCTCAGCAACAATTACGATACGTGAGTTTTCACTTTTTTTCTATACTTTAATGGAAATTTATTGAATTTTTTACGGTCAACCCCAAGTTATGGTGATGAACCAAAATCAATCACAAGTTATGGTGAAGATCCATAATTGTTATAAACCGAATGTATAAGCTAAATTTATGTAAATTAGTATTCAAACTTTTATATATTTTAATCAAACATATGGGTAAAGAAGGGGGCGGTACTATTTGCGAAGAAAAATTTTTACGTATTTATCAATAATTTTCTTGTTTTTATCATTTCTTGTTGGATTAGCTCCACAATCCATCCTGGAAATTAGCTTAACAATTCCATTTATTTCAGGAATTTTAGGATTAATATTTGCTATTCTAGGGATAAAAGGACCCACTCGTATGATTTTAGTTGTCATAAATTTGTTTGTATTAGTAGTGTTTATCGGGGTATATCTAATGGCTTTTTATGGACTTAATAACCCTTAAAAGAACCACAGTTTTAAAAATAACTGTGGTTCTTTTAAGGGTTATTTTCATTTTAAGTTTTAATATGCTTTCAGTTCCTTCTATTATTCACAGTCTTAATAACTTCAGATAGTTGTAAGATTACTGTTTCTAATTTATCTAGCTTCTTCGCAAATCTTACAAATAGGTAAACTGTAATAGCAATTGGGAAACCAAAATTCCCAGTTAAGGTAATCCACATTGGAATATCTTCTGTTCCCTTATTTAAAGAGCCACAACATTCACCTAGATTTCCTTGACCATCTTGTTTTTCGACACTAAGAAGCTACATCTATCTTTCACAGATAAAAGTAGCTTCTTATTTAATAGAATGGCTTCATGCCCTCGATATTACCAATACACTTCATTAATACCTTACGACAATAAGGTAACGAATATTGCACAATATAGCCTGATGTTAAAGCAATGACCACAGTACCAACACCAACAGGACCTCCGAGTAACCAGCCAAGAATCGTTACAAGCACCTCGATACCCATTCGTGCCGTTTTAATCGTTCCGCCAAATTTTTCAACAATAATCATCATTAATGTATCCCGTGGCCCTGCCCCCATATTCGGAGCAATATACATACCACAGCCAAAGCTTAAAACAAATAAACCTACCACAAAATAAGTTATCTGTAAGCCATAATTACTTGTTGAAGGTAATAGCCAATTAAAAACATCTATAAATGATCCGATAAGTAGCATATTGAGCCATGTCCCGATTTTTGGCCCTTCTCGTAAAACAATTGAAGTTGAAACAACAATTAAAAGCCCTGTTAAAATAGACCAAGTACCAATTGATAAACCAAAATTCTGAAATAAACCCACATGCAACACATCCCAAGGGCTCGTTCCTACGATTTTCCCTTTAATGGACATGGTAATTCCAAGCGACATCACCATTAAGCCACCAATAAAAAACGTCCAACGCCACCCCGTAATTTTCCTCATTTCATATCCTTCTCTCTATGTATGATATTGCTCTAACTGTATCCCTATTTTCTACAAAAATCTTGAAGTATGAATTTTAGCTGATTCCGTTGAAGAAAAAATTCTGCAAAGCATCTTATACAATTAATGTGTATATAGTGCTAACAGAGCTAGTGACAACTTCTCTAAGCGGAATTTTCATGTAGTTGAACACCTAAGCGATTCTACGAGCAGTTCTTTATCCCACCCGCTTACTTTTACACTCCCGAGCAGTTCTTCACCCTACCTGACCATTGCTACTCTTACTTCCTGATAACTTAAATAAAAAAACTACCCAACCTATCATTCTTGGGTAGTGGTAATTGGTGCGAGCTTTGCCTTTGTAACAGCGACTAAATCATCTAGCTGTACGTGCATTTGCATGCCGATTTTTCCGGCACTCACAATAATACTTCCTTGCTCTTGAGCTGATGCATCGATGACAGTTGGATAAAGCTTCTTCATGCCGACTGGAGAGCATCCGCCTCGTACATAGCCTGTATAGCCGAGCAACTCCTTGACAGGGAGCATGTCGATTTTCTTCTCGCCTACAACCTTTGCAGCAGCTTTTAAATCAAGCTCATCTGCTACAGGAATAACACATACAAAAAGCTTTTGTGCACTTGCCTTTGCTACTAATGTTTTGAAAACACGTGAAACTGGATGACCAATTTTTTCAGCAACCGAAATTCCGTCAACTTGGCCGTCACCAGTCTCATATTCAATTACTTCGAACTGTATTTTTTGTTGCTCCAACAATCTTATAGCATTTGTTTTCGCATGTTTTGCCTTAGCCATGTTAAAAAACTCCTATCTGCAGCATTAGGCTATCATGGAGAACATAGGGTCATTTCCTGGTCGATAGCCGTCTTTCGCCATTTGAATATGAGTGGCATATTTTTCAGAAGCGTATTTAAATGTTCGCGCCTTATATGCCTCTGCATAACTCTTACCGAAAATTGTATCTGCAAATGGATTTAATTTCAATTCCTTCGAAAAACGTTCTGGAACTTTAACGTCAATTACTTCACGTACAAAAGCGGGATCACTGTCATCTAGCTCTTGGCCGTTTAGTTGCACCTGCATATGTTGTATTTGAGCATCTACACTTACCGCTACACGTAAATTCTGTGATGGTGATTGCGTGGGTGCTAGCGCTGTATTCCGCACCTGCTCTAGAATTTGTAACGTCTCCTCATCTGCTATAGGCGCTTCCTCATCTACATGCTCTAGTTGTGAAAGAACTTCAGGCTTTTGCGCTTGCTCATGAGCGAGCACATTCTTTTTCGTTTGTTGCAAATCTTGAATGATCGCTTGCTGTTGAGACGTGACTTCTTTGGATTCCTCTTTTTGTTGCTCATAGAGATCTTGATCTGTATGCCCTAATAGTAAATTTTCTAGTTCAAGCAATAACGGATTTTTCTTTGGCTGAAAATACAGTGAGTTTTTTCGATATGCATCACCTGCTTGTTTTCGCTGTAAAATCTTTTTACGATTATAGTGTGATGAAATTCTTTCTTGTTCTATAAAACTTGATAGTTTCATATAATTCACCTCGGCTTTCTTATTTAATATGCAAGTTAAATAATAGATATGATAATTTCTTCTATTAATTTTATCTATTCCGTCTGAATAGTTTCTGTACCCTAATTATCGGAATTTTCTTTATCAATTTCAAGAGCAAATTAATACTAAGCTCCTAAAGAAATAAATCACTTTTGATGAATTAGGTACAAAGACCTTACAAAGACCCCGATATTCTATGCATTTATTATTTCAATATTTAATTTCAATAAAAATATTACGGTTATCACTTTATAAATGGTGTTAATTCACCACAAAAAAACAGCCCTTTAGCAAGGACTGTTTCTATCTATCTTTTTTAGGTTTAATAAGTATACTTTTATAGGCTAGGTAACCAAGCCATGCTCCAAGTGTATTTAAAATTAAATCATCAATATCTGCCGACCCGACCCTAAAAATAAACTGGATCGTTTCTACCGCTAGACTAGAGAAAAAGCCTGCACAAATAACCGTCCGAGCTTTACGAAACTTTTTTGATAATAATGGAAGTAAAAAGCCCATTGGGGTAAATATTAATAAATTGCCGAGTAAGTTAATAATAATGATATCCCAATTAAAATACTGTGAGTAATTTATATAGCGAAGAATTGTATCAAAGGGAATAAAATTTGTCGTTATTCGCCAGTTACTATAATCAAACAGCCCTAATTCACCAAGAGAATATTCGCCATTGAACAACCTAACGACTACATTCACTAGACGATCAATGACTAGTTTATAAAAAGCTATTACAGAATAGATACAAAAAAAGAGCCAACCTGTTATCTTTATCGGTAAATAATATGTATCTATCAATGCACGATATGGTAATGGTAGCTTGGCATTACCCTGTATATTATTTTTTGTCACGCCTCTACCACCTACTTCCCTATATCCTCACATAATTCTAATATGCCCTACTCCCCTAAGCAAGTGGTAATAATAAGATAAGTAACACGGTTTTAACCACAAATTGTGGAACCTTCCTCCCTATACTATACGTCTGTCCGGGTTCGGTTGAGAAGTATAAAATGGAAAATAATAACCGAATTCTAAAAAAAAATAGCAATAAGAATAATAAAAAAAGGAGCGGAAATCGCTCCTTTTTCAATTAACTATTTAAATAACCGCCCCAATCGTAATCGCCAATTTTATAAAATTCACCTTCATCATTTCTTTCATACGCACGCAAAGGCGGTTCTTGGATAAATTCCAAAATGGAATCGTCAAAATTTAAGATTGCTCCAACAGAGACAATTTAAAAGTTTTTTAGTATGTTTTATCACCCTGTTGTCCTCTATCTATCATTCAATTTCCAATTTGTTTTTCATTTACATAGTTTAAGTATTCTTGAGCTTTAATGAATTTCTCTTGTGACTCTGCAGGAATTGAAGTGACATCCGGAGCATCTGTTACTCCTAATTGTGCCCTAATCGTTTCATAGTCTAATAAGGCTTGAATGTATTGTTCATACTCTTCAGCTGTTAAAATTTCTTTGCTTGATGGTAGTCCATTTAATTTATCAAAGAATGGTTGAATTTCGGACAATGCTACTTTAATTTCTTCTAATTTCTCTGCAGGGAGATGAGAATAATCTATGTTCCCATTTTTATCGCCATATTCAATTTTTGCGCTTGAAAATACTTTTAATAAATTTTTAAATTGTTTAAATTCTTCTTTTCCTAGGTCGCCTTTTGCTTGATCTAGCTTTGCATTAAATAATAAGTAACTTTCCATCGTAACACTCATCGCATGTTTTTTTAAATTATCAAATGAACCATATAAATCATCGGCAAGTAATGCTTGATAAGCAAATGCACCTGTTGGAATCATTAAACAAGCAGAAATAACAGCTATAGCCAATCGTTTTTTTACAAAACGATTCAGTTTGCCACCCATTTCAGACTTTGCTTTATTAATTCCCAATTTACTTCTATTATGAATCTCTACAGGTATTTCTATTTTTGATAGCTCTTGCTTAAGACGATTATCCATAGTTACGTACCTCCTTTAAATTTTGACGAAGCTTGCCCAAAGCACGGTATAGGACAGACTTTGCGGTTCCAAGTGGGATATCTAATATCTCTGAAATTTCCCTTAATGTACGATCATCGTAATATTTTAATAAAATGACACTCTTCTCATCCTCTTTTAAAGTATCAATCAGATTATGTAAAGATACAGTAAGTGCAATATCTTCATCTTCTGACCCAATAAGCACTTCAAAGTCTGGATTTAGAGGGATTACCTTTTTGTTTTTATTGATTAAGTTCAATGCACAATTAATCGTAATTTTCATGAGCCAAGTCTTAAAATACTCTGTTTTTTTCAATGTACTGATTTTCTTAAATGACTGATAGGCCACTTCTTGAACAAGATCTAATGCATCGTCTTTATTTTTCACATAGACATAAGCCATTCTATAAATATCTGTTTCGTACTGTTGGAAAAGCTTTAAGTAGGCTTTATCATCACCTTTTTGTGCTTTCTTTACTAAACGTTCAAGTTTCAACTTATTTCCTCCTTTCGTTTTGGTTTTCATCTATTAGACAAACGGTAAGGTGATTTGGCTTAAATTTTTTTAATTATTTTTTTATGTAATATGCTTTTGGAAGTCTAATGAATATACTCTTTATCAAAATAACACAGCCTCTTGCTAATAGGTTTGCAAATTATGCTGTTAATTTATCTACTAAATAAACAAAAGAAGTCCAATTCATATGCGAATCGGACTTCTTTTGTTTATTTCTATTTAGTTTTTGTACTCAGCAACTGAGACAACTTTTTTCATTTAAACTGGATTTACTCCATGTTTACGTTCCGAGAATAATAAATATTTTGACATATAGAGCTCTAAACGTGATTCAAGTGCTTTTCTTAAATCATTTGGCTCAATAACATCGTCAATGATCAGCTCTGAAGCTAGACGATAGACATCGATTTCCTCTTGATATTCCTTGCGTTTCTCTGCAATAAAGCTTGCCTGTTCCTCTTTTGGGAGTTCAGCAATTTTATTTGCGTATACTGCGTTGACCGCAGCTTCTGGGCCCATTACAGCAATTTGTGCGTTGGATAGCGCAATACAGCAGTCTGGCTCAAAAGCAGGACCTGCCATCGCATACAGCCCTGCACCATATGCCTTACGAACAATGACTGTTAATTTAGGAACGGTCGCCTCGCTCATGGCAAAAATCATTTTCGCACCATGGCGTATAATCCCAGCTTTTTCAACTTGCGTACCAATCATAAAGCCTGGTACATCTGCAAGGAAAAGAAGCGGAATATTAAACGCATCACAAAGTGAAATGAACTTTGCTGCTTTATCAGCTGAATCGTGGAACAAAACGCCTCCCTTTACGCGCGGTTGATTGGCGATTATTCCAACAGATTGCCCATTAATGCGTCCAAGTCCTGTAATTAATTCTGGAGCAAATAATTTTTTCACTTCACAAAACGAATCTTCGTCAATAATACGTTCAATTAGCTTATACATATCAAAAGGAACGTTTTGATTTTTCGGTATTAGTTCATCAATCGATTTCTCAAAAGAAGCTGGCGGTTTTGGAGCCTCTACCTTCCCACGCTCTGCAAAGTTGTTCGGGAAATAGCTCAAATATTTACGAGCATAAGAAATTGCTTCCTGCTCCGTTTTAGCAAGCACATCTCCGCAGCCAGAAACAGAACAGTGCATTTTCGCTCCACCCATCGTTTCCAAATCTACTTTCTCACCAATAACCATTTCCGCCATACGTGGGGATCCTAAATACATTGATGCATTGCCCTCTACCATGACTACAATATCGCAGAATGCAGGGATATAGGCACCTCCTGCTGCAGAAGGTCCAAACAGTAAGCATATTTGAGGGATTTTACCTGAAAGCTTTACCTGATTATAGAAAATGCGTCCTGCTCCTCTTCGACCAGGGAACATTTCTAATTGGTCAGTAATACGTGCACCTGCTGAATCGACTAGATACAGTAATGGGCAATTTAGCTTTTCAGCTGTTTCTTGAATACGAATCATTTTTTCTACTGTACGTTTCCCCCAAGAGCCAGCTTTAATCGTCGAATCGTTTGCTAAAACACAAACAGTACGGCCATGGATTTTCCCGATTCCTGTTACCACGCCATCCGCCGGTAAGTCACCAGCTAAGCAGTTTGCGTACAAACCATCTTCTGATTGCAGCCCATCATCTAATAATAATTCGAGTCGTTCACGTACAAATAGCTTTCCTTGCTGTGCATTTTTATCGTGATATTTTGGCAGACCACCTGCTAAAATTTGTTCCTTCATTGTTTTAGTTGTATTTTCTGTCGGTACATTGCTCATATTTAATTCCTCCTTTTGCCCAATCGGTTACGCCTTAGCATAATTGCAGTAGCACTTCGTATTACTTCTCCCTTACGTTGCAATAATCGGTTTATCACCATAGTGTGGGGTTGATTTCCGTGCCGATTTTATTATTTTTTTAGATTCCTACTTTAAACCATTCAAAATCTATCATCAGAGCGTTTATTTCCCTAAGTATTGCGGTGTTCGCTTTTCTTGGAAAGCAAGTAAGCCCTCTAATCGATCTTCTGTAGGAATCAGAGCATTATATGCAAGTGATTCGATTTTTAAGCCAGTAGCTAAATCTACTTCAACCCCTTGATTCATTGCGATTTTCGCCTGTACTAAAGAAAGTGGGGCATTTTTTGCCATTTCAAGTGCAAGTTGCTGTGCCTTTTCAAGTACTTCATGTCCCTCATGAACATACTCTACAATCCCGTAGCTTCTTGCTTCCTCTGCATTTAATCGACGTGCTGTATAAATTAATTCCTTCGCTTTTCCAATGCCAATTAGTCGCGGAAGTCGTTGTGTGCCTCCTGCCCCTGGGATAATGCCGAGAGATGTTTCTGTAAGGCCTATCTTTGCATGTGTAGCTGCAATACGTAAATCACAGGCTAACGCAAGTTCGAGCCCGCCACCAAAAGCAACACCATTTAATACGGCGATAACTGGTTGAGCGAGCGCTTCTACTTTTGCTACTGTTGCCCCGATTAATTGCACAATCTGCTTTACTTGTCGGTCTGGCATCCCTTTACGCTCTTTTAAATCTGCTCCTGCGCAAAAAGCTTTTTCCCCTTCTCCTGTTAGTAAGACGACTCGTACTGCTGGATCACCGTTTATGTTGTCGAGTGTCGTGCTCAGTTCTTGGAGTAATTGTACAGACATTGCATTTGCCGCTTCAGGTCTTGAAAGTGTAATAAGCCCAATGCAACCATCTAATAATTCAAAACGAACGAGTTGCGTCATAATTGACTCGCACTCCTTTCATTACGGGCAATCGCCATTTGTTTAGAGGCAACTGCTTTCCCTAGTTTCTGTTCAATAAATAGCGCCGCTTCTAGCACTTTATTCAGTTCTACACCCGTTTTAATACCCATTCCATCTAATAAATACAATAAATCCTCCGTGGCTACATTACCTGATGCTCCTTTGGCATATGGACAGCCCCCAAGCCCACCAAGTGCGCTATCAAACTTGGTAATGCCCATTTCTAAAGATTGAACAATATTCGCTAGCGCCGTGCCACGTGTATCATGAAAATGCATCGCAAAATTTTCTGCAGGATATCTTTTTAGCAATTCTTCTAAAAGACTTTCCACCTGTGTCGGTACACCAACACCAATCGTGTCACCCAGTGAAATTTCATCGACGCCCATTTCTAATAATTTTTCTGTTACTCGCAAAACTTTTTCTGGTTGTATGTAGCCTTCATATGGACACCCAATCACCGTTGAGATATAGCCTCGGACATTTTTATGCGCTGCTTTTGCCCCTACCACTACTTCCTCTAATATTGGAAAGGTTTCATTAATCGCTTTATTTATATTGCTTTGATTGTGGCTTTCACTGGCCGACATAAAAACGCTCACTTCATCTACTTCAGCCTGCAATGCACGTTCTAAGCCACGCATGTTCGGTACGAGTGCCGCATACGTTATATCTTTTTGGCGTTTAATGGCTTGAAGTACCTCCACTGCATCTGCCAGCTGTGGAATCCACTTCGGATGCACAAAAGACGTGACCTCGATATAATTCAATCCAGTTTGGCTAAGTAAATTCACTAGCTGTACTTTATCGGCAGTTGCAAGATGCGTTTTCTCATTTTGCAACCCGTCACGAGGACCTACTTCCTTTAACGTTACATGCTTTGGTAGCAGCATAAAGAAGCCTCCTTATTCAATTTCTAAAATATCATCATCAACGTTAATGAAATCCCCTTCGTTCGCAATGATTTTTGTTACTACGCCATCTTCTTCTGCTGCAATAGGAATCTCCATTTTCATCGACTCTAAAATTGCCACATCTTGTCCTGCTGTCACTTTCTCGCCCTCTGCTACAACGATTTTCCATACTGTTCCTGCCATGCTTGCTTTAACTGTTGCCATTGTAAATCCCTCCAAATGTATGAATGTACGGATAATGCATTCGCACTAGTATTTAAGTGCGAATGCTTTTATTCATTTCGTCTCTGCTAATTGAGGTAGATAATATTCCTCTACAAATTTCGTTGTTGTATAGCCCTTTAAAAATTGTTCATGTGTGACTGTTTTTAATAGCATCCGAATATTTGTTTGAATTCCTTCTACTTTATACGCTTTAAGTGCCTCAATAAGTCTTTCACACGCAATTGCTCGTGTTTCTCCCCACACTACTAATTTGCTAATCATTGGATCGTAAAAAGGTGTTACCGTAGTGCCAGCCTCTACGCCACATTCATGGCGAATACCTTCACCTGTAGGTAATTCAAAAGCCGTAATTGTGCCTGGAGAAGGGAAAAAGGTCGAAGGATTTTCGGCGTAAATGCGTACTTCAATCGCATGCCCTTTTCTTTGTATACTATCGCGAGTAAATGCTAATGGTTGTTTAGCCGCAATCTTTAATTGCTCCTCTACAAGATCTAGCTTTGTAATTTCCTCAGTCACTGGATGCTCCACTTGTAGACGAGTATTCATCTCTAAGAAATAAAAGTTTTGCTCTGCATCTACTAAATACTCAATCGTTCCAGCATTCACATAGCCAATATGCTGAACTGCCTTGACTGACGCATCTAGCATACGTGTTCTTGTTTCTTCAGAAATAAATGGAGATGGTGCTTCCTCAACTACTTTTTGATTTCTACGCTGAATCGAGCACTCACGTTCAAATAGCGGTACGACATTACCATTATCGTCTGCAATAATTTGTACCTCGACGTGATGAGGATTAGTAATAAATCGTTCCATATACATCGTGCCATCACCAAAGAATGACTGTGCACGCTTTTGATTTCCCTCAAAGGCTTTTGCCAATTCCTCTGCATTGTTAACGAGTTGCATTCCGATCCCCCCACCGCCAGCAGAGGCTTTTAACATAATCGGATAGCCTAGACGGGAAGCAATTTCAATAGCTTCTGTTACATCTTTCACCGGTGCTTCTACACCTTCAACAATTGGTACACCTGCCGCCTTCATTGTTTTCCGGGCCTCTAATTTACTACCCATCGAAGCAATCACGTCCGCACTTGGTCCAATAAAAACGAAGCCCGCCTCTGTACAACGTTTAGCAAACTCAGCGTTTTCTGATAATAAGCCATAGCCGGGATGAACAGCGTCAGCGCCGCTTTCCTTCGCCACTTCAAGAATACGATCAATATTTAAATAGCTTTGCGCAACAGGTGGTTTTCCGATACAGAATGCCTCATCCGCTTCCTTAACATGTAAGCTTTCAACGTCTGCCTCGGAATACACCACAACTGTTAGAACATTTAGTCGTTTGCATGTTCTTATAACACGCCTTGCTATCTCTCCACGATTTGCAATTAAAACCTTTTTGAACATAACACTGGCCCCCTTCTTACTTCACTGTTGCAGCAAAACTCTCTCGTAATCTATACTTTTGGACTTTTCCTGATGCAGTCATCGGATAGTCGTCGATAAAGAAAATATGTCGTGGTATTTTATGTCTAGAGATTTTATCCCGACAATAATCCCGAATCTCTTCCTCTGTCGCCTGCTCTCCTTCACGCAAAATGATCCAAGCTGCCGCTTCCTCTCCATAAACAGGATCAGGAACACCTGCAACTTGTACATCTGCAATTTTCGGGTGTGTGTAAAGGAATTCTTCAATTTCTCGAGGAGATACATTTTCACCCCCGCGAATAATCATATCTTTTAAACGCCCTGTTACACGTACATAGCCCGCCTCATCCATCGTTGCCAAATCCCCGGTATGCAGCCAACCAGCCTCATCAATTGCAAGAAGCGTTTCTTCTGGGTTTTTATAGTAACCTTTCATGACTTGGTAGCCTCGCGTACATAGCTCTCCTTGCTCATTCGGCGCAGCTTCTTCGTTGGTACCAGGAATGACAATTTTTACTTCTAGATTTGGCAATGCGCGGCCAACTGTTTCAACCTTTAACAGTAGCGGGTCATCTGCTCTCGTTTGTGTAATAACAGGTGAGGCTTCTGTTTGCCCATAGCAGATCGTAATATCCTTCATCCCCATTTGGTCGATAACAGCCTTCATCACCTCGATAGGACAGTTAGAGCCAGCCATTACTCCAGTACGCAACGTTGATAGATTAAAAGACGCAAAATTCGGTAAATTAAGTTCGCTAATGAACATCGTTGGTACGCCATGTAACGCGGTACATTTTTCTTTTTCAACCGTTAGTAACACCTCAGCAGGTGAAAATTCCTGCACTGGTACCATCGTCCCGCCACTAGTAGTAATCGCTAATGTTCCAATCACACAGCCAAAGCAATGGAAGAATGGGACAGGGATGCACAATCGATCTTCAAAAGTTAAACGCATACATTCTGCAATATTAATCGCATTATTGACTAAGTTATAATGCGTTAACATAACACCTTTCGGAAAACCTGTTGTTCCCGAAGTATATTGAATATTAATAACATCATCATAATGAAGTGCTTGCTGTCTTTGATCTAATTGCTCCTCTGTTATTTGCTCTGCAGCAGATAACACATCAGACCAGTTTAGCACTCCGGGATATTTCGTTTCGCCAATTAAAATAACATTTTTCAATAAAGGTAGTCGCTTTGATTGCAAATTACCCGGTTCACAATGTTCAAGCTCTGGACATAACTCTTGCAGTGTATTCATAAAAGAATGGTCTCGATAATTTTCAATTAAAATAATCGTTTTTGCATCGGATTGCTTCAATAAATATTCCAACTCACTTGAACGATAATTAGTGTTGACAGTGACGATTGGGGCACCCATCTTACCTGTACCAAATTGCAGCTGTACCCATTCCGGGACATTAGTCGTCCATACTGCAATATGATCGCCCTTCTCTATTCCAAGAGCCATCAACCCTCTAGCAACTAAACGACTTTGCCGATTGAGCTCCTCATAGGTCATACGTAAACCCCTATCTGCATACACTAATGCTTCGCGCTGTGGATACTTTTCAGATTGCTTATCTAGCAATTGACCAATAGTTTGATACACAAGTTCTGCCATGAAAATCCCCCTTATGTTTACGCTATTTATTATGATTAACAGCCAATTAAACGAGAAATAACGAGACGTTGAATTTCAGATGTTCCTTCACCGATTTCCATTAACTTAATGTCACGCAGATGACGCTCTACATCGTATTCTTTCATATAGCCTGAACCGCCGTGAATTTGAATTGCTTGATTACAAGTACGGAAGCCCATTTCAGAAGCAAATAATTTTGCCATTGCGGCTTCCTTCCCAAATGGTTTCTTTTGATCTTTAAGCCATGCCGCCTTATGTACTAACGTACGCGCAAGCTCTATTTCCATTGCCATATCGGCTAATTTAAATTGTATAGCCTGTAGCTTTGATATTGGTGCACCAAATTGTTCACGTTCTTTTGCGTATTTTAATGCCTTCTCATAGGCAGCCTGTGCAATGCCTACAGATAATGCAGCAATGGAAATACGTCCTCCATCTAAAGTATTTAAAAATTGACTAAATCCGCGCTTTTCATCCCCTAAAAGATTAGCTCTTGGTACACGAACATTTTGCAAAACAATCTCACATGTATTAGAGCCACGTACGCCCATTTTGTCGTAATTGCAGTTGATCGTTACGCCAGGAGTATTGGTTGGTACTATGATAGATGAGATAATTTTTTTACCATCTTCACGTTTACCTGTCACTGCTGTCACAATAATTTGACGTGCATGGCCAGCATTTGTAATCCAGCATTTTTCACCATTAATGATGTAATCATCACCATCAATTACGGCTGTTGTACGTGTCCCACCAGCATCTGAACCTGCATTAGGCTCCGTTAAGCCAAATGAGCCTAACGTTTCACCCTTCGCTAACGGAACAAGCCATTCCTGCTTTTGCTCCTCTGTACCGAAGTTATAAATAGGTGAAGCACCTAAGCTAACTGCTGCTGCATAGCTTAATCCTGTACCGCCACACGCACGGCCGATTTCTTCAACAGCAAGCGCGTAGGAAACAGTATCCCCGCCTGAACCGCCGTACTCTTCAGGAAACGGGATACCTAATAAGCCTAGCTCTGCCATTTTTTCAAAGCTCTCTATTCTCATTGTCGATGTCTCGTCAACCTCACGAGCATACGGTTTAATTTCATTTTCAGCAAAATCACGCACCATGTCTCGAATCATCATTTGCTCTTTCGTTAGTTCAAAGTTCATCCCCAGTCCCCCTAATGTTTAATGTGCCATAGCAGATTTCGTTCAGATGACAGTTGCAAAAAATCAATTATGCCTCGGCATAATTGCGTCCGGAATCGGCTTTGTGCCTAGGCCTGCGTGAGGGCCGACACGATGTCGGTCATTTCGGTAATGCCACAGGACGTGGCGCTTTTACCGAGGGCCAACACGATGTTGGTCATTTCGGTAATGCCACAGGACGTGGCGCTTTTACCGATGCAGGTCAGTTAGCCGTTATCGCATGGATGCGATGATTTTAGGCTAACAACCTATGTGAACTCCTTTCCTATTCCGTGACATCCGTTGAAAGAAGTTAATACCGACTAGTCGGTTTGTTTCAAAAATAAATAAAACCAGTCTATTCTTTTGCTGCTGGTTTCTCCTTGATCATAAATTGAACTGCTTCTTCCATTGCTTGGTCAGTGACAATCGCACGCAATACCATATCCGTAAATACTTCTGTAATTTCCTCCATTGTTAATGGACCTGATTGCTTAAACCATTTGTATGTCCAGTTAATCATCCCAACAATAGCCATCGTTACGATAGTACAAGGTAGTTCTGTACGAAAATCCTTTGTTTGCTGGCCTTCCCCTATGACTTTTTGTAAAATATCCCGATATTGATCTCGTTTTTCATGAATAATTTCACTATATTCCTCTGGCAGTGAACGGCTTTCCTCATAAAAAACAGTAATATGTGCTTGGTACATATCAAATACTTGGGTCAGCGTTTGCAGCATTGCACATAAACGTGTTATCGGTGTATCGTATTTGTCATATGCCTCCTGTGACTGTTTAATAACATAAGAAATAAATACATCGTGAATTTCATATAACAATTCGTCTTTCGATTTAAAATTATGATAAAATCCACCCTTTGATGCACCAATATATTCAACAATGCGATCAACAGTGACATTGTGATAGCCATCTTGCTGAAATAGCACGACAGAAGCGTCAACAATACGTTGTTTTAATGTTTTCTTTACCATAGGCATCGATCATCCTTCTTATAACTCTTTACTCCATCACTCCTTATAATTAGAAAAAGTTTTGGGCCATCACCAACGTGTGTTGATTTTCGTTCCGGCTGAGCGCTTTCCCCGGGGCGTCCGATGAGCCGCTTGGGGCTTTTGCAAAGCGGCAGCGGCACAGATGTTGGTCACGAAGAGGTTATCACAGGACGTGATGGTTTTAGCCTTCGTTCCTCTATCGCTGATCCCCGAGGAGTCGCCCAGCCTCACTCCAATCAACTTACGCATATGGCAAATGTCTTAGTAAAATACCATACCATTTCTAGGTGCAGAAACCTGATTTTTCCTAATTATAAAAAAACTATGACACCATTAATATAACATTCGAAAAAATTAGTGTCTAGCATCGAGATAGATTTTATTTAAATTTTCGAGAATTTATCCAACATAAAATAGATTTTTGTAAGTCACCGAAGATGAACAAACATACACTTACTGTATGATTTCCAACTTGTTTTTATTACTAAAATCAAAAAATTCCCTAGCGCTGTATAAAAACACTAGAGAATCTCAAAAACATAGTTATGAAGCTTTTGGTATTTTACGCAGCCACGAGAAGATGGAGTATATCAAAATAATAAAAACGATCCCCATTAAATATGGTGTCACTAAAGCTATTATATTAATAATATTTTTTACAAAACGGCTAGTGTCTATAACGCTCTTAAAATAGCTCTCGTGATAATGTTCACACCGGTAATAAGCCGCTCGCGATTAAAGGTCATTTTCGGATGATGTAATCCCGGTGTTACACCACAACCTAAGCCAAGCATAGTTGCTTTCAGATTAGGACGCTCATACGTATAAAAATGAAAATCCTCTCCTCCAGGGGTAACAACTGATGAAGCACATGCTTTTTCGCCAACCACGTCAACAATAGCCGAATTCATATGCTGTAATGCCTCTTCATTCACTAACGCGGCAACAATATGCGCATCAACATTTAAAGAAATTTTCGCTCCATACATCGCTTCTACCGATGTCTTTACACGTTCAATACCTTCTGTCATAGCTTGCATTACTTCATTTGTTTGTGCTCGTGCATCGATGCTAAATGTTGCTTTCCCAGGAATAATATTTGTAGAGGTTCCTCCTGCATTAAATTGCGTCATTTTGACGGACGCAGAGACATTGGGGTCTGTCCAGATTTTTTGTAAACCTTCGACAATCGCTGCCCCTACCTCAATAACATTAATGCCGAGTTCTGGGCGTGCACCATGTGCCTCTTCTCCAATAATGGTCCCAGTAAAAAGCTTTGCAGCACCGTGGTACAATGCTGGGGCATACGTTCCGTCCTGTAATTCTTTTAATGGACGAACATGAACACCAAATAAGTATTCTAGATGATCAATAAGCCCCTTCTCAACGAATGCGCGAGCTCCCTGTGCCTTTTCTTCAGCAGGCTGAAAAAGAATACGTACTGCACCGGGAAGTAAATGCTCCATATCCTTTAACACTAGTGCCGTCCCAATAGCCATCGTCATGTGACCATCATGACCGCAAGAATGATTAGCTTGAAATTTGCCATCTACTTCCTGCCATAGTGCATCAATATCCGTACGAAATCCGACTCTCGGTATCCCTTCCCCAATATCTACATACAGCCCCGTCATATCCTCGAACAACCGAGGCTCCATCTGTGCCTCCTTCAATAAATTGGCGATGTATTGCGTTGTCTTCTTTTCCTGCCAGCTAATTTCCGGATGCTCATGTAGATGTGTAAAAATATCAGCCAATCTCGGCTGTAAGTTTTGTAAAAATTTATTCATAGTATTCAACTCCATCGATTTGCTAAAAAGCTATTTTGGAAATCATCATATTTTACGCGTTGATTTTCATAATAGTCGTGATCTTGAGCAGTCATACCTGCAATTAGTGCTGGCATTGCGTCACTTCATTGAATAGATGCATCGTAATCTCTCTCTGCAACTCAGCATAACCCGATAATGCTATAGCGTAGCAAAAGCGGATAACCGTCGTTTCACTTACCCCTGCCTTTTCCCCACATAAGCAGCTGAATGAACACCGACAGTCTGCAAATTTTTGAGGATAAAGATTGCTACCTTTTGCTGACTCTTCGAAAGCTCCTGGTATTTATGTTGAATGACTTGTTGAATTGTTTGATTATCCATCAAAGAAGTACATCCTTTTTATTTTAGTTTTTGAAGTTTAAACTTCATTTTCATGTTACATACAGTAGTATGAATATTTTTGTAATTCAATATATTTTCTGAAATTTCCATCACCAAAGACGCTATATCCCATTCGAATTCCATCTTTGTTATTTCATGTATAATAAAAAAGCAAGCATATTACGATCTTTAGTAAAGTAAAATGGGTGGTTGTTGAAATATGAAAAAGATTATGGTTGTTGGAGCATCTGGAGTTCTTGGTCAATTAGTTTGTAGTGAGTTATTAAGAATATTCGATAATCAAATAAAGCTAATAGTGACAGACTATAAAACTGAACGAGGAGAAAAATTAGCGAATTCTTTTAACGCTGATGTTCAATTTCAATATTTAGATGTAAATAAAGAAGAAAATGTAACGCAGGTAATAAAAAATCTTGATATTGTAGTTGTAGTATTGAAACAGAAAAATCCACATATTCAAAAGGCATGTATAGAAAATAAAATATTATGTCTAGATGTTACACCCTATTATGATTTTGTAGAAAAAGTTAACGAACTTAATGAAGATGCAGAGAATAATGATGTAGGTTTAGTTGTAATGTCTGGATTTTTCCCCGGCTTATCAGGCTTAATGGTAAAAAAGGCTATTTCTAATTTTTCAGAAGTGACAGAGATAAATGTTGGATTATTACAAAATACAAATGCTAAAGCTGGTATATCTGGAATTTTAGATATGTTAAATATAATTGCTCAACCAGTTAAGCTTGAAAACAAAGTTATATCTGGATTTACTAAAAAAAGAAAAATGATTTTCCTTCATCCCCTTAAAGAAAAAGAGGTACGATTTATTGACCATTCAGAAAAACCTTTCTTAAAAGACATATTGGGTGTTAACTCTATAAATTATTGGACTTCTTGGAATGCCAATGCTTTCAATAAACTAGTATCTTTTTTAAGACAAGTTGGTTTCATAGAAAATGTTCATAAGTACAAGGATTTTCTCTCAAAGGTAGTAAAACATAAGCCTCATAAAAATGAAAATGCTTTTCTTACTGTTGAAGTAAAAGGAATCATCGATAACCAAGAGAAGTTAAAAACATTAGCCTTATCCACCTTTTCTGATTATCATACAACAGCCATGGCAACTGCTTCTTTAGCTAAAATTGCTCAACAGAAAAATGTAAAAGGTGTCGTTTTTCCTTTTGAAATAACAGATATAGATGAATTGTTCTCGGAAATAAATTGTCCCGACATCGTCATTGAGGAGATTGAAAAATAAATGTAATTACTCATATCAAATGCTCATGTGACAATACACATGAGCATTTGTTGTAAAAAAACTATTGGTCAAGGAAAATAAGGTGTCCTATTAATTAATAGTATGGCTATTCGGCAGAGCGAGGGGTTTAATACGTTTCGGCTGGGCGCTTTACTGTGGGCTTCCAGCTTCCACTCCAATCAACCCTAACACGGTATATATCTTCCGGCAGTTTACTTTTATATATTAAATGAAATTTCAGCAACAATATTTTATTGGTGCGAAAGCAAAGCGACAGTAACCCGAAATAAGTCCACAAGGAAAAGAAATATACAATCCCTTTCCTCGTGCTAACTAGATTGTATTCTTCAAAACTTTAATCAAACTTCATCCCTTTTAACAAATCCGCAAACGCATTGTTAATTGGTTCTGCTTCTTTTTCTTGCTGTTTCATGTATTTCTGCACGCTACGCTTATCTACCTTGCCACCGCCTTCTTTTTTACGACGGGCTTCAAATGCAGATAACTTTTCGCGATATCCACATTTACATACGAAGATTTGGCCATCACCTTCACCACGAAGTTCTAGCTTTTTCTTACATTGTGGGCATCGTGCGTTTGTGACGCGTGATACGTTTTTACGATGTCCACAATCACGGTCTTGGCAGACAAGCATTTTACCTTTTTTACCGTTGACTTCAAGCATTGGCTTGCCGCAATCAGGACATGATTTTGTTGAGATATTATCATGCTTATATTTTTTATCACTTGCTTTAATTTCAGCGACTATTTCTTGAGTGTGCTTTTTCATTTCATTGATGAACACGTCTTTTTTCAACTTACCTTTTGAAATTAGCTCAAGCTTTTGCTCCCACTCGGCTGTTGTCGCTGGAGAGCGTAATTCTTCAGGCACTAAGTCAAGTAATTGACGACCTTTGGATGTAATGTAAATTTCTTTGCCTCCACGTTTTTCGATTAAGAATGAATTAAAGAGCTTTTCAATAATATCTGCTCGTGTTGCAACTGTTCCTAACCCGCCTGTTGATTTCAACGTATCTGCAAGCTTCTTGTCGTTCGTTTCCATATACTTCGTAGGATTTTCCATAGCTGATAATAATGTCGCCTCTGTAAAACGTGCTGGCGGTTTTGTTTGACCAGATGTTTGGGCAATTAGCTTTGTTTTTAATACTTGTCCTTGTTCTAAACGAGGAAGGAGCTGCTCTTTGACATCATCCGTTGATTCTTCATCCTCAAAACGATTTTGATATACTTCTTTCCAACCTGCAACTGTTACGGTTTTCCCTTTAGCGATGAACTTCTCATTACCGATTTGAGCTTGTACTGTTAATTGCTCATATTCTTGTGCTGGGAATAATACAGCTAAAAATCGTTTTACGACTAAATCATAAATTTTACGCTCTTTATCATTGAATGCAGAGAAGTTCACATAGCCCTCAGTTGGAATGATGGCATGGTGATCGGATACTTTACTGTCATCTACAAATGATTTATTCGCTTTAATTGGCTTAGTTAAAATTTTATTCGTTAATGTACGGTATTCGCCGATGCCACATGCTTTTAGACGTTCAGGTAATGTGCCTACAATATCAGATGATAAATAACGTGAATCTGTACGAGGGTATGTCAGCACTTTATGAGATTCATATAGTTTTTGCATAATATTTAATGTTTCTTTTGCAGAATAACCAAATAATTTATTGGCATCTCGCTGTAATTCTGTTAAATCATAAAGACCTGGGGCAAATGATTTTTTAGGCTTGCGATCAATTGAAGCAATTTTTGCATCTTGATTGCCTAGTGCTTTGACAATAACGTCAACTTTTTCTTTATTAAAGCTACGTGAATTACCGTTCGCGTCTTGCCATGTAAGCTTTAATGAATCTGTTTGTGCTTCAATACCGTAGTACGTTTGTGGTTTGAAGTTTTTAATTTCATCTTCGCGTGCAGCAATAATCGCAACAGTCGGGGTTTGAACACGGCCACAGTTCAGCTGTGCATTGAATCTTGTTGTTAAAGCACGTGTCGCGTTTAATCCGATATACCAGTCAGCCTCAGAACGTGCAACCGCAGCAGCATATAGATTATCGTAGTCTTTACCCGGTTTTAAATTAGCAAATCCTTCTTTAATCGCTTTATCTGTGACAGATGAAATCCATAAGCGTTTAATTGGCTTTTTCACATTTGCTTTGTCAATAATCCATCGAGCAACTAATTCACCTTCACGCCCAGCATCAGTAGCCACAATGATTTCATTTACATCATTACGCGTTAACTGTGATTTGACCGCATTATATTGCTTACCCGTTTGCTTCATCACTACTAGCTTCATTCGTTCTGGCAACATCGGAAGGTCTTCTAAATTCCATGTTTTATATTTATTATCGTAGGCTTCTGGATCGGCTAATGTTACTAAATGTCCTAATGCCCAAGTAACTATATATTTGTCACCTTCTAAAAATCCGTTCCCCTTTTTATTACATTTCAAAACATTTGCTATATCACGTGCAACTGAAGGTTTTTCAGCAATAACTACACTTTTAACCATATTTTTTCGTACTCCTTTACTAACTATGTACTGTCTAATATACCATAAGTTCGGGGTAGAAATTATTCTGAGCCATTTACTTGCCGGAGAACTGATTAGGTAAGCAAGGTAAAATGATCAGGTTCCCCACAGAGCTGGGTTTAAGGCTGTTTTATAAAAGATTGTTGCTGTTAAAACATAAAAACAGAGTAAATCTACAAAATGTGTAGAATCAACTCTGTTTTTTGGTTTGATATTTCTTAAATCGAATATTAATATGTCTATTCCACTAAGTAAAATTAGCAAATCCCAGACATTTTCATCATCAATATTAGGATTATCAGCCATCACATATAACGTAGCCCAATCGGAAACTTCTTCCCTTGTCATTTCACTTATAAGAACTAATTTTAATCTTTTTATTATTTCGCTTACAGTTGGCTGCTTCATTCTACACCATCCAGCTATCCTAAACTCAAGCGCCCTTTTGTTTAAGATTCCCTTGGTTACCTAATTCTACTTCAGGAGAAGAATACTTATATCCCAATTTACCCTTTGTAAAAATCAAAATTATCAAAGCTAAAAGACCTAATCCTAGACTAACGGATAAATCAGATTCTTTCAAAGCAGGGTTAGTAAGATAAGGTTGTGTTAAACCAAAAGTATTCAAACTAGCGTGAACCAACATAACAATAAACAAATTTCCTTGTTTGGAGTTGAACACCCAAGTTAAAATGATAGAAGCAGCTAGGCATAGCACAATAAAAATAGGTAAATCATAATAAAGAAGAGAAATGTTTGAACCTGGGCCACCTTTTTGTGCTGCGGTTAAAAAATGAGGTAAATGCCAAAACGCCCAAAGAATCCCAAGTAATAGCGTTGCCTTTAATGATCCAAACTTAGATTGCATTCGAGGTAAAGCAAAACCTCGCCAACCAATTTCTTCTGGAAACGGACCACCAAAGAAGAAAATTTCAACAAGATGAAGAAGGTATGTTGCGTAAAATAGCGTTGTAAGCCCTTTAAAAGTTGGAATTCCTCCGTTTAACATTACAAATCCCAAATATATCACAGCAGGAATGACGATAAGTGCAAATAAGTACCATTTTAAACCTACTTTAAGCTTCCATATTCCTTTTACAAAAACTGTCCAAGCTCCTTTTCCTTCCAGAGTCCGAATCATAATATAAGTAGCTAACATAGGACCAACGAATGCATTAAGTACAAAGAAAACATCAAAAATTTTAGTTTTGGGGATGATATTCCATTGAGAAAAGATAAATGGAATTAATACAATCCACGAAAATAAATATGCCATAACAAAGAATGAAGTTAATGGATAGGATTTTAAAATTTCTTTTAGATTTCTTGATGTACTTTTTGATTCTGTTAGAAGTTTCAGTACAAACCACTCCCTCGATTATAAAAGACTTCGATAGGTATTAATATTGGTTTAAAATAAAGTTTGATCAATAACACCTCGTAAACCCACATTTCAGGTTAAATGTCTCCCTCATACTAAGAAATGTTTAAAACAGCAAAAGTATTACCTCCGTTAATTGAATAGCAACAATTTAGAAAATAGCCTAATTTAAAGAGCAAATTCACAATTAGCATGAATTTGCTCTTTTTCTATGCTTCAAATAAAAATATCAGATGAACTGCATACTCAAACTCTCCAAACATATGTTGAGTTAACAGAATGTTCACAAAATCGAAAGGGGATGGATGAATGGATGCTCGAACTTTCAGACCTCGGAATGTGATTTGTATGACAATTGTCGTTTTTGTATCGATGTTAATTGGTTACGGTATCTATATAAATTTTATTGATGTTCCCTTTCCATGACGGTCTTACTTCTTTAACTGACTTAACAGGAATTTTCGGTTATCTAGTATGCGCTGATCTTTTGGCTTAAATTTACGTGCTACTTCATTATACTGATATGCATTTTCATAGAGACGCAAGCGATTGTATAACAAGCTTAGCTGTAGATGTGGAAGCCATGTAGAATAAGCATGCTTGTGCGTAGCCATTGTCTGTTCTATCGGTTGCTGTAATGCATGTGAATACCAGTAAATTGCCTCTTTATTTTTTAATTGCTCCATAAAAAAATGACCGATTCGACAGCATGTTTCTGGTCTTGGTCGATCATATAATAATGATTGTAAAATAGCTTGTGTTGCTTGTTTTGAATCGTGTAGCTGTTGGTAGCAATCCGCTAAATTTAAGCAAGCTTGAATTCGATCATCAGTTGTGCCTTTTGTGGAATCTAGGAAAATATTATAGTGATTGATAGCTTCTAAAAATCGCTGATGAATTTTGAGCTCATTTGCGTAATGAAATGTTTCTCTAGCTGAAAATGGGTGCCCTTCTTTCTTTAAACGCTCATAAATATTAATATTGCGATGAATATCACTTTTTCTTGGCAAATGTGTAACCGCTATATCGCTATGATAAAGCTGGCCTGTTACATCTAAATACTCATGGACGGCACCCCGCCACTGAAAATTACGTGCACGTTTTACGAGACGAAACCTTTTTTCACTTGATTCTACACAGCCATCTGCATCGAGCATTACATAATAATCCATGGAAACAGCATCGACGTTAGGATCATAAAGCGACTGCTTAAGTTGTAGTAACTTTTGCTGATGTTCTGTTGTGATTACATCATCTGCATCGAGCCATAAAATAAAATCTTTCGTAGCTTGCTGAAAGGAAAAGTTACGAGCTTTGGCAAAGTCGTCACACCAGGTAAAATCAAAAATTCGAGAGGTATAGTTTTGGACGATATCTTTTGTACGATCAGTTGAGCCCGTATCAATAATATTGATTTCATCCACTAAATGTTGAACGGAGTCTAAGCATCTTTCAATAATACATTCTTCATTTTTGACAATCATACATAAACTAATCGTAAACATCGGTCCCCTCCTTTTTTTTGTAATAATATATGCAAGCTTAAAATTTTATCGAGGCTTTTTATCATTTTATCGCCCTACTTTTTTGAATTTATCACTCAACTTTTATAATTTATCACCCAACTTTTCCGTTTTATCGACATACGCCTCAAAAAACACAAAAAAAACGAACGCTACGCACGTTCGTTTTTTGTCTTATAAGTATTGTTCACGCCACCTTAGTTGTTCTTTTTCTGTGAGCTGTTGTTCTAGGTGTGAATCCCATTGATTTAAGAGCGCATTCCATATACGAACGAACAAAATATCTTGCTCTTTATCGTGAAGGACAAATTCAAGGCATGGGATATCATTAATTTGTTTAGCGTCGGTTTGAACAATTTTTGAAATTATTTTTTGAGAGGCTCCAGCTCCAGCTTTTTCTTCATCCTCTTGCTGTAGCGCTTCTATTAACAGTGCTTCTTCGAAATGCTCCTGCTTCTCAGCCTCTTCATCCACATAGCGATATAGCTCTGGTAGATCATCGTATTCTTCCATATTGTCCTCGGCTACAGCAAGAAATGCAAGATGGCATGGGCTATAGTAAAGGTTGGCCATTTCTACATCTAGCTCCTCTTCAAAGATGCCACGTTCCAGTTGCTGCTGCCCTTTAGAGGTTAGTCTATAGAAGTCTTCCGTTTGCTCAATAAGACTTACTCGAGACATTAACGATACTAAATCCTCAATAAATAACGGATCGACTAGTAATAGCTCACTTAATTCTTGTGCATTTGCAAAATCCGCTTCCTGTATGCTCATTAACAGCATTGTCATCAGGACATCCATAGTAGAACGGCGAACTGGCTCATATGTCACTTCTACTGTTCGAATCGGGATGCACCATTCATCGGTTTTGACGATTTTAATATGTCGATTTTGCTGAAGTTCACGCATTAAGCGCTGCTGCAATTTTAACAATCTACATCACCTGTCCTTCATGATTACGCAAGCCGTTATAGGATTTCACGGTCTCTAACAGATTGCTGTACATCTCTCGTGTATCTGGATGCTTCGCACGTTTGGCAAACATCTCAGCACTTCCGACAAGTAGTAATAGCTCTCGGGCACGAGATAAGGCAACGTTTAAGCGGCGATAATCTCTTGCAAAGCCAACGTCTCCCCCTTTAGGCGTATTACGTACCATACTAACTAATATGACATCCATCTCCATACCTTGGAACTTATCGACTGTCCCTGTTCTAAATTGAAGATGCGGTAGCTGTAATTCCTGTTGCAGAAGGCGATTAATTTTCTTTACTTGCTCCCCGTAGAAGCTAATTACCCCTACACTTTTTTGCGCATCCTGAGGTATGCGTCCCGCTGCTTTAGCTTCAATAACAGACGTATTCAAATCTATTAAAATACGTCGGATTGTTTGTAATTCACCCTCATTGTAACGACTCGTTCCGCCCTTTACCTGCTCCTCTAGATAAGGTTTTTCAGTTGGAATATCAACCCATAGCAAATGATCATCACGGTTCACAAATTGTCCTTCTAGGCAATGGTCTCGTGCTGCATCTGAATCAGGTAAACCACATTGCAGACCGTTTTCCTCTTTCGCGTAAAACGGTGTAATACTGTGCATAATTTTTTCATGCATTCGGTACTGCAATGCGAGCATTTGCTTATGGGTTTGCGGTAAGTTATTAAATAAACGTTCAAACAGTGACTCACGCAGTAAATTTTTCAACTCCTGTGCGCCGTCAAAGTCTGGATTTTCATCGAGCATCGCCTTTAACGTTTCCTCCAACGTATCGTCTCCAAGTAATGGAGGTAACTGATGATGATCGCCTACTAAAATAACTTTTTTACCTTTAAGCATCGGTAATAATAGCTCTGGTGGTGTTGCCTTTGAAACTTCGTCAATAATGACAACATCAAACGTCGGGTAGTTCTCCATAAATTCCTTACTTGCCGAAGCAACACATGTCGTGCCGATAACATTCGCATGACGCACATATAATTTACGAATTTCATCTAAATCATATTCAGTAGCATTTTGCAGCTTGTCACGCCATTGCTCTTGTAATTTTTTTCGAAGAGGTAGCTGCTGTTCCTTGCGCTGTAATTCCACAATTGTTGTTTTGGAAGATGCAATTGCTTCCACTACTTCCTCGGAAGTACGCTCAGGTGTTGATTGTAGAAGCTTTGTGCAAGCTGTTAGTTGCTTCTCCTTCTTCAATCCAGCTATATTAATTTCTTTAATATTTTCTTCTAATTGTGTAAGCTGTTGTTCAATCTCTTGTAAGCTAGTCTGCGCTGTTTGAAGTGCCGCTCTCTTTGGTAGTAGCTGTGTATTAGCATGCTCTACTGCCTCGAGCTGTTGACGTGCTGTTTGAAGAGAAGATTTCTCTTGCGATACAAGTATTTTTAAATGCTCTACAGACTCTTCTGGCTCAGCATCCATTTGGAATGTCTCAGCTAACTGCTGGAGTCGTTCTGTATGCTGTAAATATGGCTGCAATTGCCGCTGTATGCTTTGAACGTCAAAGCTTGTAATCGCGCATTCTTGACGTAATAAGCCACCGATACCTTTACGTAATGACTCAAATTCCTGATCTTTATGATCTTGTTGTTGTTTAAGTGCTACACCTTTTTGCCAAACAAAATCACGACGCATATATAATCCGAGCAAAAAGCTCTCAAGTTGCTCGGCAGATGGTGTTTGATCATCTTGAAAGGCTGTATTGAGCTGAGCAAAAACACCTGTTAGATTTTGCAACGAAAACGATTGAACTGGCTGTAATCTACTTTTAGCAAGGGCACGTTCTTTTTCATCATCAGATACCAACGACTCAAGCTTTGCAATCGCTTTTTGTAAACGTGAATTGATGGTTGCCCATGCCTCTAAATCTTTGGCATCCTCTAAATGCTGCAAACGATTAATTTGCTGTGACAGCACATAGGATGGGCGAATGTGATAGTGCTGTAAAAATCGTTGGATTCGCTCATAGGACGTTAAAGTACCGATATATTGTTCGGCATCCTTCATTAATCGAAGACGATTATTTTCCTCTTCATATTTCGATTGAATATCTTTGAACTGCAGTGCCAAATGCTGCTTTTGCTCTTGCAGCTCCTTATATTGAGCAGCTGCTTCCAATTGCTCAATTTTTTGAGTAGTTTCATCTAAAGTAAGCTTTAGTTGCTCTACAGGTGGGCTTTCAGCAAGGGTCTGTTCAAGCGACTTTACCGCAGGCTCGATTTGCGCCAGCTGTTTTTCGTAATGCTCTTTATGCGCCTCGTTCTCCTGCTGCTCCGTTTTTGCAGCCTTTAATTCTTTCTTTAACGCTTGTATTTCCTGCTGTAAAATGGGCTCGTCAATTGCAGCCTGTTCTTTTGCAGCTATTTCCTTTGTTAGCTCCTCAAGCCATGCCTCAAGCTTTTCTAGCTCTTCCTCAGCCTTGCTAATATTTGATTTTAGTTCTTGTTCACGTTCTGTAAAGGCTGTGATTTCCTCTTCGATCGCTGCGAGAGTTTGCTCACGCCAATGAAGCGCAACATTTTCCTCAATAAATTTTTTACCCTCTTCTTCAATACTTTCCGTTCTACCATAGCGCAAAATTCGAATTTCTTGATTAGAAAGAAGTCGTCCTAATGCATTATCCACGGCTAGATTTGATTGAGAAGCTACGAGTGTCTTTAAGCCAGCTTTAACATTTTGCTGACAAATTTCAGAAATAACGGTTGTCTTTCCTGTGCCAGGAGGTCCTTGAATTACATACAAATCTTCAACAGACAATGCTCCTAAAACAGCCCGTCGTTGATATTCGTTTAAATTATTGTGAAATACAATATCCTCTCGAAGCTTTGCTGTTCTGACAGTTGGGCGTTTTTCAAATAGTATTGTCTCTAAATTAGGGTTAACTGCTTCGCCTTTTTCTAGCTTTGTAAAACCATTGCGTAATCGCCTAATTTGGCTTAATGTCGCAAAATTACTAAAGCTCGCTTGCTTTGAACGAAGGTTAAGCTGATCTTTACGTGCTAAATCTTGCACAAAAGGCTTTAAGTCAATTTCTATTGTCTGCTTCCCTGCATTAACCTTTAATACTTGTCCAATTTCACCGCGTACCCCTTGGATGTTCACACTTAAGCCTTCAAGCTTCTTCCATTCCTTTGATTTTATATACGGGCAGACCATTGTCAGCCTAGTAAAATCTTCATTAAAATAGCTTTGCTTAAATTCTGTATGAATATCATCTACGGTCGCATCGCGTTCTTGAATTTTTAAATAGCCTTCCCAGCTCGAGATACGCTTTTTCACATATTCTGTGCGCTCCTCAGCTATCGGTAGCTCTCTTATTTTTTTATGAAGATCGAGCGGAATCCCTGCTCCATTATTAGGTCTTGTGACAAGTTGTAATGCTGCTGGTAAGCGTCGGTTTGTATTAATTGGGCCACGCATATGTACAAAACGAATATTTGTAGCTAGCAGTCCTTCAACCTTTAGCACACAATCCATAATGGCTGTTTTCTCAGCGATAACGTCGGTTAATTTTTCATTTTGCTCCGCATTAAAATAAATCGATAAAAATGTTTCACCAACCGTTTTTGCTTTGCGCTTTTCGATATAGACGGTAAATGTTTTCTGTAAGGCAAAAAAGGCATGCTCATTTGCTGAGCATTCCTCTACCGCTTCCTTCGCCTTATTAGTCAATATTAGACTACAGCGTTGTTTTTCTAGTATAGCGATGTCCTGCATGAGCAGCCCTCCCTTCCGATTCACTAAAGTTCTATTTTATCACATCGCAAAGGGATACTTGAAAAGAAAAATCCCCTGCACAGTGATTTCCTTCCACCGCACAAGGGATAAAGATCTTATTTTAATGTTGATCAATCGGTTCTTTCGGTAATGTTTTGCTCATTTCACAATACTGCACAAAAACACGAGCCAATTCACGTAAACGATTATGAACATCTTCGTCGACAATCTTATTATCTGCATCAAAGTGAGATGTGTGTGTGTATACATAGTTCGGCGTTACAAGTGCACGGAAGTAGTCTAAAATTGGCTTTAACTGATTTTCTACTACTAAATGGTGCTGATACGTGCCACCATTTGCCACGATCGATACTGGCTTATAGCGCATTGTTTTCGGATGCAAGAAGTCAAATGCATTTTTTAAAACGCCCGGAATCGAAGCTTGGAAAATCGGTGTAGCGATAATATATGCATCCGCTTCCTCGAACTTTTGAATCATTTCCTTCATGTCATCATTTAACGGTGAACCGTCTACAATTTGATGCTTATATTGACTAAAATGCATAACTTCTAACTCGAAACTTGCATCTAATTCTTTAATATAGTGCTCCACTTGCTCTAAAATAGCACCAGTTTTACGACCAAACATTGTGCCATCAACGAGTAAAATTTTCATGTTCACTTTGCCTCCACATTCATTTCTACAATAATATTGTAACAAATGAAAAGAGGCACGGAAAGAATTGTAGTGGTTAAAACCGTAAATTCAGTCTTTAGGCGGAACGTAGTCTATACAAGAAATATCGCTTCAGAAAAAAAAGACTTTAGTATGGCGAAGACTTGTTATCAAAATATATTTGGCCCATAATGTGGAGTTTGGATTTCCGTTCAGGCTGTGCGCTTTGTTGCTTTCGCTACAGAAAACATTCGTTGCTACAGGCGGGCATTTCCCCTGCTTCCGCGGGTATTTGCCTTGCTTCCGCGGGTATTCACTTTGCCCGCGGGTAATCACCTTGCTTCCGCGGGTATTCTCCTTGCTTCCGCGGGTATTCTCTCTGCCCGCGGGTATTCGCTTTGCTTCCGCGGGTATTCACCCTGCCCGCGGTTATTCTCCTTGCTTCCGCGGGTATTCACCTTGCTTCCGCGGGTATTCACCTTGCTTCCGCGGGTATTCGCTTTGCTTCCGCGGGTATTCTCTCTGCTTCCGCGGGTATTTGCTTTGCTTCCGCGGGTATTCGCCCTGCTTCCGCGGGTATTCGCTCTGCTTCCGCGGGTATTTGCTCTGCTTCCGCGGGTATTCTCCTTGCTTCCGCGGGTATTCGCTTTGCTTCCGCGGGTATTCTCCTTGCTTCCGCGGGTATTCGCCTTGCTTCCGCGGGTATTCGCCTTGCTTCCGCGGGTATTCACCTTGCTTCCGCGGGTATTTGCTTTGCTTCCGCGGGTATTTTCCTACTCTAGTATTCACTTTACTGTCCTAACAATGTATGGACGCTCAAATAGTTAGAACTATAAATGAAACGCCCAACCAGTAAGGTTAGGCGGTCCGTCTGTGACGATGATTCCCAAGGAGTCGTTCAGTCGTAGCGAAGATCAACTTGTCTGCATTGAATATAAAAGATAATGCCCAATTTTAGTGGTAAGTCTTTTATTTATCCTCACGATGATGAAACTTTACTTCTTTATCTACAACGGTTTCCTCTATTTTATATTTATCTCGATTAATCACGACTTCACGATTTACTTTATCTCCTTCAACGCGCTTATCCCAATTAAATAATTGCTCCCTTGAAACATCCTCATCATGCGTTTCAGGAAAATCTAACTTAGCCAAATCCTGAGATTGATAAATTGTAACCGGCTGTTTATCGCCGTACAGCGCAATAACGATCATTGCCTTCGCAACCTGAGAAGCTTCTATAGCTCTTGAACGCTTTAATGGCCCAACTAATAGTGGCTTTGCGAATTTTAAAACTTTCTCTCCCGCCTTTTCACCTAAGCGAAATTCCTCTCTCTCCCCAGTCAATAAAGATGGGCGAATAATTGAAAGTCTCTGTAAGCCTAGCTCTATAAGATCATGTTCAAGCTTTCCTTTTACTCGATTATAGTAAATTGGAGATTTTTCATTTGCCCCCATTGCTGTAATAACTAACATATGTGGGATTCCTCGATTTTTTGCTAACGAGGCAATCGTTAGCGGATATTCAAAATCAACTTTCTCAAATACCTCACGAGATCCTGCTTTTTTTATCGTTGTCCCTAAACAACAATAAAGCTCATGTGCAAATTCAATATCTTTTTCCTCTAAAGTATCAAAATTACGAATTTTTACTTCTAGCTTTGGATGCGTAAATGCTGGCGCTCTTCGTGCAATAACCGTAACCGAAACATATTCATCATTTTCACATAATTGTTCTACAAGAGAGGTACCAGTTAATCCAGTAGCCCCTACAACAATCGCTGCGCGCATTCCCATTGGTTGTACCCCCTTCAAAGCTCGTTTGCTCCTGAAGCCACACTGCCGGAACAAAAACATCTAGCTTCTATTTTTGTTAAAAAACTGAAACAATCCTATGTAACTTTCCACAAACTCTACTTTATTTATCGGCCAAAGAAGGAGCTCTTACTCATTTAATTTTAGGTGTTTTGAAAAACTATTTTGAGGCAGACGGTTATCAGTATAATATATCCTCCATTTCACATTATGTCATAATTTAGCTAATCCTAATTTTTTACACATACTTGCCCATCATTCACCATAGTTTAAATAGACGAATGAAAGGATGGGATACATTTGCAAAACGAAACTCAAGCAATGGAACTAAAAAAGACGATAGTTTTCATCATTGAAAGCTGTATCGATAAAGGGCTGTATCCTTTTGAACGGGTTGCAACGCTAGCAAAGCTACTTACAAATGAAAAAGTTTTCATATTTGTAAAGACCCCTTCAAATGATGGGCTTCAAATTTTAATGAATGATAATCTCTCGCCAATCTTATTTGAACATTTCGATGAGCTGCCAAAGCAAATGAAAGGTATTCAGCCTGATTTAATTGTAAGAGATGGCCGTAACTCTGAAAGCTGGCAAGTACAAAATTTACGACCGTTCTGCAAAACAATCATTCATTTTGATGATTTTGGTGAGGGTGGTCAAGCCTGTGACTGTGTTTTGCTAGCACTCTATCAAGAGGTTAAAGATTATTTACCATCTCATTATATTGGTGGCAGCTTTAACTTTGCATTACCAGAAGCTTATCAGAATTTTGAAGATAGACCAGACAGTAAAATACCTGAAAACCCACCTCATATTGTTGTTGCTTTTGAGGATGGGGACGAGCATAACTTAACCTACCGTACTCTTCGACACTTAACGCAGCTACAAATTCCACTACAAATTACAGTGATGATTGATGATAGCTATCGACATGCAACAGATGATTTGCAAATGATGGTGCTTAGTCGTCGTAATACTGCCATTCTTCGTGATAAAAACGCACTCCTAAAACTATTACCAAAAGCAGATATTATTATTTGTAATGCTAACTATACGCCTTATAAAATCGCCTCTTATGGTGTGCCTTGTATTACGCTTGCACAAACTGAGGCTGAGCTATTACATGCCTTCCCTCGCGAACAGAATGGCTTTATTCATCTTGGACTTGGTCGCAAAATGAAGCAATCACAGATTCAAAATGCTGTCATGGAATTTTTATTACATGAGGCCCGAAGCGAACGCGCTGTTAAAAAACAACGACAGCTCAATCTTACAAGTAACAATGAAGCACTACAGTCATTGCTTTTAGATTTCGCTTATGATCGACACAATATCGCTTCTACTTAATGATTCTTTGCAGGTGGATATGATACAATATAGTAGAACTTTCACTTTCACTTAGCTGTTATTACAAGAAGTGAATTCAAGCATCATAAGTACCCGATTGATAGTAACTAATAAGCGGTGGGGGATAAAAAAACCTCCATCGCTTTTACACGCGTTATTTATACAAATAAACATATAAAGGAGCAATCATCATGCCATCAAAAAGTGATATTGAATATCAAATTAAAGAGCTTAAAATGGATTATATGAATTTACAGGGCGACATTGAAAAGCTTGAATCTACAGGTCATAATGATCAAGTAGCAAAAGCAGAGCAACGCCTTGCAAATATGGAAGCAACGCTAGCGGATTTAAATAAACAATTAGCAGAACTTTAAAAATGAAATTAACTAGCGGTTATAAAAAAGCCGCTATCTCGGAGGAACATATATGGCAATATTAACAGTTGAAAATTTAGGTCATTCTTTCGGTGACCGCACGCTTTTTAAAGATGTCTCTTTTCGTCTAGTTGAAGGTGATCATATTGGTCTTGTAGGTGCAAACGGTGTTGGTAAGTCAACATTAATGGGCATTATTACGGGCCAAGCAATCCACGATACTGGGAAGGTTGAATGGCTTCCAGGAACGCATTATGGTTATTTAGATCAACACACTGTATTGACAGCTGGTCGAACTATGCGCGATGCATTACGCGACGCCTTTCTTCCTTTATATAAAAAAGAAGAAGAGCTTAATGAAATTACAGGAAAAATGGCTGAAGCAACACCTGAAGAATTAGAAGTTTTACTAGAGCAAATGGCTGATGTGCAAGATGCGCTAGATGCAGGAGATTTCTATTCTCTTGATATGAAAATTGAAGAGGTTGCACGCGGTCTTGGTCTTGATGCAATCGGCTTAGAACGTGATGTTGCTGCTCTTTCCGGTGGTCAACGTACAAAGGTTTTACTAGCAAAGCTATTACTTGAAAAACCAAAAGTATTATTACTAGATGAGCCGACGAACTATCTGGATGAAGAGCATATTACATGGTTGAAAAACTATTTAAAGAACTATCCACACGCTTTCTTATTAATTTCGCATGATACAGAGTTTATGAATGAAACGGTGGATGTTATCTTCCAACTAGAATTTTCAAAACTAACTCGCTATACAGCGACATATGAAAAGTTTTTAGAGCTTGCTGAAATCAATAAACGTCAGCATATCGATGCCTATGAAAAACAACAGGAATTCATTAAAAAACAAGAAGATTTTATTGCAAAAAATAAAGCGCGCTACTCAACTACTGGCCGTGCAAAATCGCGCGCCAAGCAGCTTGACCGCTTAGAGCGTATCGACCGTCCTGAAACAGCTGTAAAACCTGAATTTGGTTTTAAAGAGGCCCGTTCTTCAAGCCGTTATGTAGTAGAGGCTGAAAACTTAGTCATTGGCTACGACAAAGACAAGCCATTACTTCCTCCACTTACATTTGAGATTGAACGTGGGGAAAAAATTGCCCTAGTCGGTATGAATGGTGTCGGTAAATCAACATTATTAAAAACGATGTTAGGCAAAATAAATCCGCTAGATGGAAAAGTAATTCGTGGTGACTATCTTTACCCATCTTACTTCGAACAAGAAGTAAAAGCTGAAAAAATTACGCCTATCGATGATGTATGGAATGCCTTCCCTTCTATGGAGCAAGCACAAGTACGTGCAGCATTAGCACGCGCAGGACTAAAAACGGAGCATATTACTCGCCCACTTAATTCTTTATCTGGTGGTGAGCAAGCAAAAGTACGTTTATGTAAGCTCATGATGGATGAAGCAAACTGGCTTCTATTTGACGAACCGACAAACCACTTAGATGTCGATGCAAAAGATGAGCTAAAGCGTGCCATGAAAGAATTTAAAGGCACAATCGTACTAGTAAGCCATGAACCTGAATTCTATGAAGGTTTAGCGACAAAGGTTTGGAATGTCCAAGACTGGTTTACTTCAGGACAACAAAACTAGAAATATTATTAATATGGGCAGTTATCGGTATGATCCATGGATCACTCGATGCTGCCCTCTTTTTTGTGCCTCGAGTGCGGGTAGTATCCATTTGGCGGTTCTATGAGCTACATGAATGGTTTTTGGCCTACCCGAGCAGTTTTTTGGCTTACCCGAGCAGTTTCTTCGTCTACCCGAGCGGTTTCTTGGTCTACCTGATCAGTTTTTTGGCCTACCCGAGCGATTTCCTGGCCTACCCGAGCGATTTCTTGGCTTACCCGAGCAGTTCCCCGATCTACCCGAGCGATCTCTTGGCTTACCCAAGCAGTTCCCTGACCTACCCGAGCGATTTCTTGGCTTACCCGAGCAGTTTCCTGACCTACCCGAGCGATTTCTCGGCTTACCCGAGCAGTTTCCTGACCTACCCGAGCGATTTCTCGGCTTACCCGAGCAGTTCCCCGACCTACCCGAGCGATTTCTTGGCTTACCCGAGCAGTTCCCCGACCTACCCGAGCGATTTCTCGGCTTACCCGAGCAGTTTCCTGACCTACCCGAGCAGTTCCCCTACCTATCCAAGCTTTTGAAAACAGCCCTTTTCTCAGCCCAAAACAAAAATTTATTTATCTATGCATAAAAACCTGCATTAAATCATATTAATAATCAGTGGATTAACAATATACTTTTCATCTTTAAATCAGACTATTTCTCTCTATATTAAAACAGCTCTTTTTATTCTATAAGCATCTATTAGTAAGATTTGATAAATCTTACATCATTGTAAGCTGAATTTGTGAAACTTTTCGCTCTTCTGTGCGTATATTTTAGTATAGAAAAAAATATTCACTTCTGTTTAAAATTTTTCAAATAACTATTGATTTATATATAGCTTACTAGTAAGATATATGTATAACCTAATTAACTTACTAATAAGATATATATTAAATATAATCCTAAAAAAGAAAGCGGGGAATGAAGAATGACAGTTACAATTTATTCACAAGCGAGCTGTTCTTCATCCAGAAAAGCATTAAAATGGTTAAAAGATCACAAAATCGAATATAAAGAAAAACGTATTACGTCACATCCACTAACGCTTGCTGAATTTAAAGAAATTTTAAGCATGACAGAAGATGGAACAGACGAAATCATTGCAACTAACTCAAATGATTTTAAAAATTTAAATGTTGATATTGATCAGCTCTCTATTCAAGAGTTGTTTGCCATCATCCAAGCTCACCCAAGAATGTTACGAAGCCCAATCTTAATTGATGAAAAACGTATTCAAGTTGGGTACAATGAGATGGACATTCGCCGTTTTATTCCACGCAGAGTACGTGCTTATGAGTTAAACGCGATGACAAGATTGGCACAAGAAAGTTAAAACAGTTTTGGAGTTGACCTTATATGGATCAAGAAAAAGAAAGAGCCATTACCTCGTTGTTTGAAGTAGTATCTTCCATTGAGCGTAAGTGGGCAAACGAGTGGAATAATCATAATGTACTCGGCTTTTCAAAATCCCATATTTTAATTTTAGACTACTTATCGCAGGAGGGACCAAAGCGCCCTTCTGCCATTGCTGATCGGTTAAAAGTGACGACAGGTGGTGTCACTGTTTTAACAAGTAAGCTCATTAATGCTGGCTTTATTGAAAAAACACAGCATGCAACAGATCGACGAGCATCCCAATTGAAAATTACAGCTGATGGCGAAGATATTTTAGAAGATTCCCGTCAGCAAGTTAGCGCACTTATACAAAATATGTTTGGTATGCTGTCAGCTGAGGAAGTACAAACATTACGTGATATTTTTGCAAAATTACTCAACGCTGAACCTAATCGACATGAGTAAAAGCTTCATTTTCATACCTTAAAAAGTTAGATATGCATCTAACTTTTTAAGGTGTTTTTCTTTTTGCGCGATTTTTCGGTAACCACCCCTCCCCTCTGTACATAACAAGTTAGTTTATTCGCTCAATTATCCTCACCCTAAAACTTTATTTGGCGCTTTCACTTCTTCTGGAATACCACATTCATACTGTTTCCCAGCTTTTAAATTCGCAAATTCCTCCTTCGCTTTTTTCATAGCATCTGGATTTAGTAAGGAATCAAGCGCTGCTCCTGCCATTGCTTTTGCCGCATAATGCATGCCTTTCATGCCGAGTGAAGATCCAAAAGCAGCAGTTGCTTGCCAAGTATGCACTTGGACCCCATATGGAGCACAAGTTGTAAATACCTGACCAAGTGGCGCAATCCACGAAACGTCCCCTAAATCACTAGAGCCTTGCATGGATTGGCGAAAAGTTTGTGGCATATGAAATACTTGCTCCACCAATACCTCCTTACTAATTTCATTTGGTACAAAAGATTGCTGGGCCGTACCTGCAAGAACAGAAGGATCTAATGAATCCTGTAGCGATTTTGCAAAAGTAAGCTCGTCCTCTGTAAAGGATAATGGCGGTAGGTCGTCCCACTGCGCCAACATTTGCTCATTTAATGTGAGATTCGGTAATGTATCGTAACACCCTGCCTTCAGCTCCCAATGCACTTCTGTTTCTGTCATCATTGCTGCCCCTTTTGCCACCTTAATGAGTCTGTGTTCTAAATCTTTGACAGCATCACGATTTGCTCCGCGTAGGTAATAATAGACACTCGCTTTATCTGGAACAATATTCGGTGCTGAGCCACCATTTGTAATTTGATAATGAATTCGAGATCCGTCTGGCACATGCTCGCGTAAATAATTGGCTCCGACATTCGTCAATTCAACAGCATCAAGCGCACTTCTCCCTAGATGCGGCGCGCCAGCTGCATGTGCCGTCCGACCTGAAAAATAAAATTCAATGGCCGTAAGCGCTTGCATAGAGAAGTTCGCTGTCACGTTAAACGTCCATGGATGCCACGTATAGACAACCTCTAAATCATCAAAAACACCAGCCCGTGCCATATACGATTTTCCAGATAACAATTCCTCCGCTGGACAACCGTAATAGCGAATCGTTCCTTGTAAATTGTTAAGCGTCATAGCTTCTTTTAAGGCAACTACAGCTTCTACCCCAGCCGTTCCTAATAAATTGTGACCGCAGCCATGCCCAGGGGCCCCCTCCTCCACTGGTGAATATAGTGAACTGACTTGCTGCGATAATCCAGGAAGCGCATCAAACTCTCCTAAAAATCCAATAATTGGACTACCACTACCCCACTGTGCGTAAAACGCTGTATGTACGCCTTCAATCGGGGTAACAATTTCAAATCCTTCTTTTTTTAGGAATTCCTGTTGCAGTGAAGAAGCAAATGTTTCTTCATAGCCTAGCTGAGGATTGTCCCAAATTTGCTTTGCCATATGACTGAAAGTTTCTTCATGTAATTGCATCCACTCAAACAATTGTTGCTTCATATTAATATCCCTCCACAGATTCTATATTTGTTTGTTGCTGCTGGTTAATAGGTAAAGTAACAGCGATTGCAGCAGCGATCACACACATGATAGCTAAAAATATAAAGGATGATTCAAAAGATCCACCTGATACATTAATTAAATAACCCATAATTGTTGGAGAAATAATCCCTGCTGCTTGTCCTCCAAAATTTACGAGGCCAAAAGCTGTTCCAACATTTTGCTGATTGACGACACGGTGTGGCGTTGTAAATATAAACGAGGCCATAAAAGATACGAATATAAAGGCGATTGATTGATACGTAATAACTATTGCAACAGAAGCCGCTGTAGACATGAGATATAAACAAATAGCTAATACGACCGCTCCGAAAATTACGCCATATTTTGAGCGTCCCCCTAGCTTTGAAATAATCCGACCACTTATAATCATTCCAATAGCTGCGAAAAGGGCTGGTATAGCAGCAATGAACCCTACATTTTTTAAATCTAAGCCATGCACTTGCATTAAATAAGTTGGCATCCATGAGCTTAATCCCCAGTTTGCAATATTAATAAAGAAGAAAATAAAAAGTACACGCAATAAATAAGTATTTTTTAATACTTTCCTAAAAGAGCCCTTCTCTTCGTTTTCTTTTTGCTCCTCTGAGATAAATGTTTGTGCATTTTTCGTACTCCACAAAAGAGCGATTACAAAAATAAGTCCTAAACCAGAAATTAAGAAAAATACATTGCGCCAATCCATTAATAATAATAGAGGAGCACAAATAATAGGAGCGATAGCACCACCTATCATATTGGATGACATCATTGTCGCTTGAGCCTTTGTACGTTGTTCTTTCTGAAAATATATAGAGATTGCTTTTGTACTTGCGGCAGGATATCCACCTTCCCCAATACCAAATAATAATCGAATTAAGAGCAATGAAGTGAGTGACCAGGCTAACCCTGTGAATGCAGTGAAAACTGACCAGAAAATAACTGCACCAATTAATAATTTAATCGTTCCGTACTTATCCGTTAGCCATCCACCGGGAATTTGCATCGCAGCATATCCAAAGAAGAAAGCACTTAAAACAAATCCCAGTTCAGTGGCTGATAAGGACAAATCTTTACCAATACTAATTAAAGCTAGGCTAATAGCTGTCCGGTCAATGTAAGAAACCATCCATCCAAAGAATAAAACACCTAAAATTAAATTACTGCGTTTTTTAAGTTCGGCATTCATAAATCCACCCCTTCCGATAAATTATCTAAATATTAAGAAAAATTAAGGACGAAATCATTAGAATATCTTACAATGTTTATTAAAGTTCATTAGAATAATTTCTGAAATTTAGGGAAAGGAGTCGAATCACAATGTTTCTAGGGGCATATAAAGAAATTGTATTGACCGATGACAATTGTAGCTTTTATATTTATAGCGCAACTAAGGAATGGTCTTTATTTTCTGGTCGGCCTTGTGATATAAACCCCGATCTTAAAGGAATACATTGGGATAAACAACAGCAACGCTTCAGTGCAACGTTATACATATCGGAGCCAAATAAGTATATTGTACAAGGGATCTTCTTTGGAGACTTTACAGGCTATGATGAGCGATTTTTAGCTTGGCATCTAGAAAAGACCTTTTATCAGAAAATCCTTATACGGCAGCGTGAGCAAAAATTAGCAATTATACAGCTCATGGGAGCGATGAATTCAACTTTGAAAATAAAAACACTATTGCAAACTATCATGGATTTTGCCATTTTAGCTATTCCAGAAATTGATCGTGGATTTTTAATGTTATTCAACCATGAAATAGAGCGCTTATATACAGTAGCTAGTGCAGGTGTGACAGAGCGTATTTTTGATTATGCTCCCCATTTAGGTGAGGGAATGGCAGGTTATACATTCCAAACAGGCGTATCAGGCATTTACAATTATCAAGAAACAATAGAGATCATGAGGAATGTCTCAAAATTTAATCTAGACGCATTAATGGAAGCCGTACATTTAGGAAGAATCGAGAATAATACATCGATGGCTGTTCCAATTACCTTTAATGAAAGAAAACTTGGTGTAATGATTGTTCATCAATATACAAATAAACGTGCTTTTCAACAAAGTGATTTAAGACTCCTAGAAAGCTTCGCATCGCAGGCGGCAGTTGCTATAAGAAATGCTGAAGCATATGAAGAAATAGAACGGTTAAATGCTTATTTTGTAAAACAACATGAAATTCATCAAATCTTTATTAAACTATCCTTGCAAAATGTACAAGAAATGAAAATCATTCATACAACGAAGGAATTATTACAATTAGACGTTCAATATGTAAATTTGGCAGATCGTAAAACATTTTTACAGCAAGCTCAGATGGACAAGCTCGCAACAATTAACAAAGAACAATTAATTGATATAGGCTATATTTTTCCAGTTGGAAATGAAAAAGAAACTTTTGGCTATTTAATTATTCAGGGTGTAGAGCAATTAACGAGTCAGCAACGTATGATTATTGAAAATGCGGCGATGAGCTTAACTTTAAAATCATTACAAATACAAGCAGCTGGACAAACGAATTTTAAAGAACGTTTTGAGCTTTTCCAACAACTTATCTCTGGACGAGCCCTACTCGTTGATTCTCGTTATGATGAGTTAGGACTTGATATTAAGAAACCAACATTCGTCGTAAAATTTAGGCTGAAACATTTTTCTCATAAAAATAGTATGCAATTTATTCAACATGTACAGCAATATTTTAAAGATCAGCATTTTATATTTACACAGCGTGAAACGGTCGTTTGGGTACTACAAGGAGATACAGCGTTTCGTCAAAAAATAAAACAACAATTAACACAGGCAATCATTAGTTGGGTTCAGTTTTATCATCAACAGGTTGCCATTGGCATAGGAGCTGTACAGGATCACTTACTAAAAGTCGCTCAGAGTGCAGAAGAAAGTAAACAAGCTCTCCGGCAAGCTCTACGCCACACGCAAAAAGAAGACGTAGTAACAATTATTTGTTATGAGGAGCTAGGCATTAATCGATTATTCAGCAAGCAAAGCGAAGAAGAGCTTGGACAATTTATTCATGATACATTAGCTCCGTTATACAAGCTAAAGGATGAAACTTTACTTGAAACACTTCGTTGTTACATTCATCAAAATCGTTCTATTTCGAAGACGGCTTCTGCCTTACACGTTCATCAAAATACGCTATACCATCGACTTGAAAAAATCGAGCAATTATTAGATCGAGATTTACACAATCCCGCACATTATTTAGAAATTCATTTAGCCCTGCATTTAAGTGAGTGAGAAATAAAATTGTTGTTTATCGGCGTTGATTGAGGTTTTATCAGCGATATTCGATACTTTATCAGCGATTCTGGTACTTTTATCAGCGATGTTCGATGTTTTATCAGCGATTTCTGCAATTTTATCAGCGATGTTCGATGTTTTATCAGCGATTCTGGTACTTTTATCAGCTATGTTCAATGTTTTATCAGCGATTCTGCAATTTTATCAGCGATGTCGCTGTTCTACCGGTGTTGGTGCCCATTCTTCTGGTAATAAAAGCTCATCAAAAAAAGATGCATCGCAAAGTAATTTTGCAATGCATCTTTTTTGGGATTGGCCGAGCGAATACTTCCGTCTAAGTAATTATGCTAGTGCGGCCAATGCATTTAATTATGCTGGCAGCACAGACTCTACTATGGATGCATCGGCCATTAGCATTTCTTTTAAACGAGCTTTCGCACGGAATAAACGAGATTTCACAGTTCCAATTGAAACTTTCATAATTGTAGAGATTTCTGCAAGTGAAAATTGGTCAATGTAGAAATACCATAATGTTTTACGATAGATTGTATCTAGTTGACCCATTTTATCCTGTACTAATTTAGTAACAATATCTTTTTCAATTTTTTCTTCTGTTGAAATGTCATTGTTGGGAACCAAATCTAAAATCGGTACGTCTAATGTTTCAGGTTGGTTCATCATGTATTTACTACGTCGTGTTTTTTTACGATAGCGATCTCTAAATGTATTCATTGTAATTGTTGTTAGCCAAGCTTTAATATGCTCCACCTCGGCAACGCTATCCTCATAGCGCACAACTTTTACCCATACTTCTTGCATTAAATCTTCAGCTTCTACATTATTGCGAGTAAGTTTTAAACATAGGTGGTATATGTAACGGTTGTATTCCTCATATACGCCTTCTAATTTTTCATTCATTGTGTATTCCTCCGCTTCTTGTTCTTGCTTCTATACACATTCTCGCAAAATAATGTATTACACTCTATCGTATTGGCTTTCAATTACATTACAATCGTGTAAGCTTAGATGCTTTCACTTGTAATATTCGTAAATAATGTTTTATTACTATATTTTTCATTCAAAGAAAAGCTCTATAACACGCCCTTCTCTTTCTTTTTTTATTGTATAGCCAATAGTATTTCCTTAAATTTCCTAACACGAAAGAATTCGGATTTTTCACACGTTTTTTGTTAAATACTTAATTCAACAGCCCCAATCGAAAGGCAGAAGCGACAACTTGTGTGCGATTCTTTGCTTTTAGCTTTGTCATTAAACTACTGACATAATCTCTTACTGTATGCTCGCTTAAAAACAGGAAGCTACCTATTTTTTTATTGTCATACCCTTCTGCTAATAAGCCCAAAATCATAAATTCCCGTTCTGTTAAGTGAAGCTCAGAGGAGTTCTCCGCTTTTTCACCTTTTCTTGATAAAAACAACCCCAGGCGTTTTCCGACTTGGTCAAGTAACTGTAATTCATCCTTGGTGCAATCAAATTCTTCCCCTAGCTGATCAAACGTCAGCCACCCAAACAATTGATCTTCATGAATAATCGGTATAAAAATCACGGAGGACAAATTAAATAATTTTATATGCTCTTCCACTACCGTCGCTTGAATTTTAACTGAAATTTCAGATTTATTATTCCGCCTTTTTAGAGTAAAAACGAAGACATGTAAGCAGAGGTAGTA
>NZ_LITM01000008.1:314436-328580 GCF_001275675.1 Lysinibacillus sp. FJAT-14745
TTTCGTGCCTGGAATATATTACAGAAAATTCAGTTTAAATATTAGCGTGGAATTATTTTAATGCGACGCTAGTGATGCTCTTCTTTTACATAATTTTTAGGGTCTCTTAAATAAATCGGTTTCTTTGAGCCAAAAACTACATGTTGTTCAGTAAGTTGCCCCTTCATGCTCTGTACTTTTGAAAGTTCCGCCCCAATGACACCGTAGAATTGATTGGACCATGGGACATATGCATAAAAGACACATCTTTTATATTGAAAATACTCTTCACATTTTTTTAAAATATAGGCTAAATCTTGATATCCAGAACTACGAATCAATAGCTTATTTAATTGATCTAACAATAGGAGATTTTTCAGTTCCAAACTTTCATGTGATTCGGACTTTGTTTTATGCTCTTCCTCACATTTGTTATAACTTTGGACAAGAAAAGTAAAAATTGATAGTAAAAACAGTAATATTGCGTTCATACGGCTATGTTTCTGTTGAATCATAAAGGTAATCAAGGACTTCTCAAGTATTAATTGAAACAGGTTAAAACTTCTCATATCTATAATGGATAATTGTGATTGCAGCCACGTATCTAAATAACCTCTATATTCTTCATTGATATCTTCAATTTCAATATGAGTTAACAGAAGAATAAACGAATCCAATAACATCGTAGTCCTTTTTCGATCCGCCTCAGAAATAGAAGGCTCTAGATTAAGATAGATATTTATATTTTCTTCTAGCTGTTTGCTATAGATTTTAATGAACAAGACGAATTCTTGGAATGTTACTTCTTCATTTGAATGGGTCATATAAATCCTGCTCCTTCACAATCAATTACCCTATAAATGGACGATATTAACTCAATATTATACAGCATCTTATAGGATAGTATTTCCGATCAAAACGAGTATGATGGAAGTATCACTAGATCTTTTGAATCCTAAAATGAAGGGTACGTGGTTGTTATGAGACTAGAAAACAAAATAGCCATTATCACCGGTGGAGGTACAGGAATCGGTAAAGAGACTGCACTTTTATTTGCTAAAGAAGGAGCAAAAGTAGTTATTACGGACATTAACGAGCAATCAGGAAGTGCGACAGTAAAGGATATCCAGGCAATTGGTGGAGAAGCACTTTTCGTGCGTCATGATGTCAGCAACGAAGATGATTGGAAAAAAGTTACAGATGAAACAATCCATGCTTTTGGCAAAGTTGATGTTCTCTTCAACAATGCTGGTATTTATATTATTAAGCCTCTTGCAGAAATTGAATTAGCCGACTGGAATCGTTTAATGTCCATTAATGTGACAGGCGTATTCCTTGGAATGAAGCATATTATGCCACTAATGGCTAAACAAAATAAAGGCTCTGTCATTAATGCTTCATCGATAGCAGGTTTAACTGGAGCTGCTGGGCATGTTTTATATGGAGCTAGTAAAGGCGCAGTTCGTATTATGACAAAGGATGCTGCGATGGAATATGCCGCTGCTGGTGTTAGAGTGAACTCTATTCATCCAGGCTACATCGATACTGGAATGGCAGACTATGCATCAGAAACAACTGGTAACTCTAAAGAACAATTAGGTAAAAATCTCTTCCCATTAGGACGTTTAGGCTCTGTCAACGAAGTGGCAAAAATGGTACTGTTTTTAGCCTCTGACGAATCTTCTTTCTCAACAGGTGCCGAATTCGTCATTGATGGCGGAGCAACAGCAAAATAAAAGGCGGGATTTAATATGAAACTTAAAGATAAAGTAGCCATCGTAACAGGTGGCGCAAGTGGCATTGGTGAAGCGACTGTTCGCCTATTTGTTGAAGAAGGTGCAAAAGTAGTTATTGCTGATTTCTCGGATCGTGGACAAAGCATCTCAGAAGAATTGAATAGTAATGGACATGATACTCTTTTCATCAAAACAGATGTAACAAAAGAAGAAGAAATCCAAAACATGATTAATGAAACGGTTAATAAATACGGGAAGCTAAATATCATGTATGCAAACGCTGGCGTAGCTGATGATGCTCCAGCACATGAATTATCCTACGAAAAATGGAAAAGAACGATTGATATTAATTTATCAGGTGTATTTCTTTCTGATAAATATGCCATTGAACAGTTTCTTAAACAAGGTACAGGCGGTGTCATCGTTAATGCTGGTTCCATTCATAGTTTTGTTTCCTTACCAGCTCCAACAGCCTACTCCTCTGCAAAAGGTGGCGTAAAACTGTTAACACAAAACCTATGTACTGCTTATGCAAAAGAAGGCATTCGTGTTAATGCCGTATGTCCGGGATACATTGACACTCCCCTACTCTCTGAAGTAGATGCTCAAAAGAAAGAATATTTAGCTTCACTTCATCCACAAGGCAGACTTGGTAAACCAGAGGAAATAGCAAAAGCTGTGCTATTTTTAGCAAGCGATGATGCGAGCTTTGTCAATGGTACTACCCTTCTTGTTGATGGCGGTTATACAGCTCAATAATCTTGTAGCGACAGCGTATGCTAACGTAGCGGTAGCAACAACAATTAGCCAAGGCGAATTGATATTTAACATGATCTGAATTCGGTAATTTACTGGATTCAGACCATTTTTTTCTAATCAAATTCAAAAAAATGTTATATGATAAATGAAATACTATAAAAGGGGCTGGCTATTATGATCTTCTCACCATTATTTGAACAGGATGTACCTAAAGTTATTCTCCCTTAACGGAGAATCTTCATATCTCCGTTAAGGACAGGAATTGTCTAGAGATAACGGAGGGGAAAAATGAAAAAAACCTTATTAGGTTCCTTATATTTATCACTTGCTGCTAGCATTTGGGGCGGCATGTATGTAGTAGTAAAGGTAGTTGTTGATACCTTACCACCTTTAGAATTAGTATGGCTACGCTATATGATTGCAATAATTGCTTTGATCATCATTGGCACTATTACAAAACAATCATGGCGAATTGATAAGCGGGACTGGCTGTTAATCTTTATGATTGGGCTAATCGGAAATACGATTTCTATCGTTGCTCAAGAAATTGGTACTATGCTGTCTACTGCTCAAATGGGAGCCATCATTACTGCAACGACACCGGCATTTATGGTTGTTTTTGCGAGATTCATGTTAAAAGAAAAAATCACTTTTAAAAAAGCTGTTTCTATTATTCTAGCGACATTCGGAGTCTATATGATCGTAGGTAGTGCACATATCGATTCCTCACATCAATTAGGTGGCGTTGCTCTACTAATCGCTGCCCTAACCTGGTCACTGATGTCCGTTCTTATTAAACGGGTACCGGAGCAGTATTCACCAATCGTTGTCACTAGCTACGGCACACTTGTCGCTATCATTGTCTTAACACCTTTAGCCATTCCACGATTAATAAAATTAGACTTCCATGCTATGGTAGAACCATCAATCTGGGGTGGCCTACTCTATTTAGGCGTTATTTCTACAGCGTGTGGCTTCTTACTTTGGAATCGTGGATTACAGATGCTCAATGCCACAAGTGGTGGTTTATTTTTCTTCTTTCAACCAATCGTCGGCACCTTCCTAGGATGGCTATTATTAGGCGAACAAATCGGCGTATCCTTTTGGATCGGAACTGTATTAATCTTTAGCGGCGTACTATTAGTTATTCGAGAAGAATAATTGAAACATACTAAAAGCTGCATTACTAAAGAACTTTTTTGACATAATAAACCCCCTGTTAATCGTTAACAGGGGGTTATATTTTAAATTTCTTTTCTTCTACGTTGTAATAACAAGCATGCTAAAGCTACTAAGACTAAACCAAGTACTTGATATAAAGTTGTGTTACTTTCCCCTGTTTGAGGTAAGCGTTCAGCTTTATTTGGAGTTTGTTGCTTCTCTTTCTCAGCTTTTAGTTCTTGAACAGCTTTGTTGATATGCTTTTCTACTAATGGAATTTCTACTACATTACTTGCATCTTCGGAGTCTTTCGTTTCACTCTGTTCCACTGGGTTTTCACTTGATTCCACCGTTTTTTCTGTTGGTGCCACTGGCTTTTCACTTGGTGCCACCGGTTTTTCTGTTGGTGCCATTGGTTTTTCACTTGGTGCCACCGGTTTTTCTGTTGGTGCCATTGGTTTTTCACTTGGTGCCACCGGTTTTTCTGTTGGTGCTACCGGCTTTTCACTTGGTGTCACTGGTTTTTCTGTTGGTGCTACCGGCTTTTCTGTTGGTGTCACCGGTTTTTCTGTTGGTGCCACTGGCTTTTCACTTGGTGTCACTGGTTTTTCTGTTGGTGCCACTGGCTTTTCTGTTGGTGCTACTGGCTTTTCTGTTGGTGCCACCGGTTTTTCTGTTGGTGCTACTGGCTTTTCTGTTGGTTCCACCGGTTTTTCAGTTGGTTCCACTGGTTTTTCTGTTGGCTCCACTGGTTTTTCTATTGGTTCCACTGGTTTTTCTGTTGGTTCCACTGGTTTTTCTGTTGGTTCCACCGGTTTTTCTGTTGGTTCTACTGGTTTTTCTGTTGGTTCCACTGGTTTTTCTATTGGTTCCACTGGTTTTTCTGTTGGTTCCACTGGTTTTTCAGTTGGTTCTACTGGTTTTTCTGTTGGTTCCACTGGTTTTTCTGTTGGTTCCACCGGTTTTTCAGTTGGTTCCACTGGTTTTTCAGTTGGTTCCACTGGTTTTTCTGTTGGTTCCACTGGTTTTTCAGTTGGTTCCACTGGTTTTTCAGTTGGTTCCACTGGTTTTTCTGTTGGTTCCACTGGTTTTTCAGTTGGTTCCACTGGTTTTTCAGTTGGTTCCACTGGTTTTTCTGTTGGTTCCACTGGTTTTTCAGTTGGTTCTACTGGTTTTTCTAGTTTAGTATTTAAAATATTATAACCATCAACTTTTGACTCATAGCCCTCGACCGCTTGCTCTTTCACAGCATATTTGATTTCTTTACCGTTTACTGTGTATTGGTCTAAGTTATCGAAGTTATATTTCCAACCATTTTCTGCTGTTACTGTTTTTGTAGAAATAACCGCATCGTCTTTTAGTAAATCTACTTTGATTTCTGAAGGGCGATCTTGTTCACTATCGTTGCTCCAAGTTTTCGTTCCCTCAATTGAGATTTTTTTCATACTGTTGCTAATCGGTACTTCTACACCTTTTAGAGCTCCAGCCTCTATTGTAAATGGAATTTTCTTATTTGCGTCAAATGTTACATATTCAGGAGCTGATACTTCTTGTATATAGTACTCACCAGCTTTCAAGTTTTGTACTTCTACAATTCCTTTTTCATCGGTTGTATAATAATCACCAATTTGTTGATCATCTGATGAGAAAACTTTAAATTGAACCCCTGGAATGACTTGCTCTTTATTACCATCTATATATTTCAGTATTCTTAATGTACCTTTGTCTGGTAAATCTCCTACAGCCCAACCATTAGCAAAAATATTTTTTACTTCAGCAACGTTTTTCTCATGTACTGGGGCTTGGTTGTTGACTTTGTAAGTCAAATCATATTCATTCTTCAGATATTTTTCATTTACTCCTTCAGCTGTAATAGTCGTTTTATAACCTACAGTGAATGATGTTAAGCTTGCATACCCTCGATAAATCACTACATTAAATGAATTATCACTCGTAAAACCTACATATCCAAGCCCTTTTCTTTGAAACTCTTCAAGTGTGAATTGCTGATTACCATACGGGCCACTTGTTTGGATAAAGAAACTATCTTTCTGTAGTTGTTGACCGTCTTTTGAAAAATCTTGTAACACGATATCACTATCAAGATATTCTTTCTTTAAATTGAAGTTTAGGAACCAGCGAACTTCATCTGAGTTATTTGGCTGAATATCTCCAGATTTATGAAAGAATATTCCTGGTGAAGAACCATTACTTTTTGGATGCGTAATTGTTACAGCTTGCTCACTTAAATCTGTTCCAAAATCCGTATGAATCGTTTTTGTAACTCCAGATTCTACATTTGTTGCTTGAATAGTAAAGTTAAAGTAACCTCTAATATTTTCACGTTTCTCTACTTTGTCATTGAACGTACATACGACTTGTCCGCTAGTCACATTACACGAACCGTAATCTTCTAGATTAATATTCGAATTGAAACCTTTTAATTCAGGTGGCAATGTCATCGTAATTGTATCGCCTGTTTTTAATCTAAGATTAGGTTTTTCACTAAATGTTACATAAATCCCTGTTTGTTCACCGTATGATAAATCTGTTTTTTTAATTTCCACTCTATCAATAAACCTTGTTTTGCTTAGTTCTTGTGCTTTTCCGATCACGGGTACAATTGTTTGAAATAGTACGACTACAAAACATAATAAGAATGAAAATATTTTCTTACTTCGCATGATTTATAAACCTCCTGTTTGAATTTCTAATTTCAGAGCATTGTATTTAGATTGCCTCTAACACACTAGTATTAAATTTCACGTGATTCATATTATTTCATTAAACATTTCATGCTTGGGTTTTAGTGAAAGAAAAACACCATAGACCATGTATTTAATATGATACAAACCAAAATTATTATAATATTAAATTTCGCAAGCAACTAAACTCACAATAATATAATCAAAAATCACTTAAAGTAATATAACATGCTACTAAAGAAACTGGAAATATTTTAAGATCCGCAAAAATACAACTATATAACTATTTTATTAGGAAAATCAGGGATTTACATTATTCTTATTTTCATAACCTTCATTAAAATCCATTTTAAGGAACCAAATAGTGTTAATAGAACCATGTTTGGATTGGAAATAAAAACAAATTAAGCCAAAAGTTTTTTAAAATAAATTTTTGACATATATAATCAAACTCTAGTGACAACTAATAATTCAATTGCTTTCTATAAATTTAAAAATTCCAGTACGCCCTTCAATTTATATAAGAGCGCCCTCCCGCTGTCTCTTCACACCATTCCTTTGATTGAATTTGCTTGATGAAATAAAAAAAAAAAACACGTCAATAAAGGTGTTTTTCATGTTGTTGAAAAATTATTGTGTCAATGTGTCTTATTAAATAAGGCTCTTCTGTAAAGCGAGGGGTTGATTTCCATTCCGACTGGGCGCTTTCCTAGGGGCTTTGTGCGAAAGCGAAGTGCAAACGTAGCAACAGTGACAGATGTTTTTTGCGCGAAAGCGTAGTGCAACGTAGCGGTAGCGACAGATGGTTTTTGTGCGAAAGCGCAGTGCAATGTAGCGGCAGCGACAGATGGTTTTTGTGCGAAAGCGCAGTGCTTTAAAGTGAAGCAATTTTCTAATGCTAATGTTAAATAACTTTTTTATGTTTACGCCACCGCCAATAAATTCATAACAATTTTGCCATAAGTAGCAGTTTGCAAATTTGCAGAGTCCCCAAATTGATCTTTATCTAATGAACCTCGAAAATCATGGTTCATGTTTTGTATAGTTTTTCATTCATTTCAATTAAGTTTTTTTCGTCAGTAAACTCGATTGCAATAAGCTGTAACTCTTAATTTTTCAGAAAAATACCATAATTCACTCTTCTCTTATTAACGTCTAAAATGTGGTATATTATTACAAAATCTATATTACTCAATGTATCCAAAGTTATTAGTAAATACCATTTTTCTTACAATAGTTTTCGAAGAAAATTGAGCCAATGGAGGAAATATTTTTGAAAAACTTATCAATTAGAAAGAAAATTTTAACACTCATTACGTCCGCTGTTATTTTTTTACTAATTATTTCAGGTGGCGGTTTTTATTACATTAACGATATGGCAAAAAAAGGTACGGAGATGTACGACGAGTCTCTTTTGCCAATCCAATATATTGGTCAAATTCGAACTGACATTCGTGCGATGGATTCTTTTGTTTTAGAGCTTATGATTACTTTGGATACTAAACGTAATGCCCAGTTACAAGCAAACATCACAGAAAGAGCTCAAAGTATTAAAGAAGCAATTGTAAAATTCGAAGACACTTACAGCGGAAGTAAAGATAAACAAAAACTATTAGAATCTATTAAATCCAATCTTGACGGTTATGATAGTACCATGACAGAGGTCATAGATTTAGCTAGTAAGAACCAAAACGAGGAAGCCTATTCTATATACACTACAGCTATGCATGATTTTCGTGAGAAAGTGGCAACTGATGCACGCGATCTTATGACTATATGTTCCGAAGATGCTAAACAGTTGAATAAAGAAAACAAACAAAGTCTATCCACTACTATACTTGTTTCTATCATTCTCACTGTTTTAGCCCTCATTTTGTTTATTACATTAGCAACATGGATTGGACGTTTAATTGTGAATCCAGTTAAAGAGTTGCAGGGTAATATGTTAAAAGCAGGCGACGGAGATTTAACTGTGCAAGGTACATACTCATCCAAGGATGAAATCGGTCAATTAACTCAATCATTTAATTCAATGATTAATAATATTCGTAATACAGTAACAAAAGTCACTGAAACTGCTAATCATGTAGCCGCAGCATCTGAAGAATTGAATGTTAATGCAGCAGAAACTACAAAGGCAACAGAGATGGTTGCAAATACGATGGAAACTATTGCTCATGGATCAGTAGAGCAACTAAATAATGTTTCTAATACATTCAATACCGTCAATGAGCTTTCAACAGGTGTTCAACAAGTAGCCGGAAATGCTCAAGCTGTAAGTGAGCTTTCAAGGGATTCATTATCCTTGGTGATAAATGGTATAAATGCAGCAAATCAAATGAATGACCAAATGATAGACATCACAGATCGAGTAAAAGGCTTATCAGAAGTAGTCGACTTGTTAGGAAAGCGTTCTTATGAAATTGGTCAAATTATTGATTCGATTACTGCGATTGCTGAACAAACAAATCTACTTGCCCTGAACGCCGCAATCGAAGCCGCACGTGCTGGCGAGCATGGGAAAGGCTTTGCCGTCGTTGCAGATGAGGTTAGGAAATTAGCAGAACAGTCTGCTGTTTCTTCAAACCAAATTGAAGTGTTGATTTCAGAGACACAGAAAGATACTCAAAAGGCTGTTGAATCAATGAAGTTGGTAACAACAGAAGTTACTGAAGGGATTAAAACAACAGAAAATACACGTACAACTTTCGCTTCAATTCAAAGTGCCATTCAAAGTGTTACGATGCAGGTAGAAGAAGTATCTGCAGCAGTCGAGCAAATGGCAGCAGGAACTGAAGAAATTGTTGGTAGTATGAATACGATCCATTCCGTAACTAAATCTACTACAGCCGGCACAGAGAGTATTTCTGCAACGACTGAAGAACAAACGGCATCAATGGAGGAAATTTCATCATCTGCTTATGCACTTGCAAACTTGGCAGAAGAGTTAAGAAACTTGGCAGCACAATTCCGAGTTTAATATGAATTCCACAAACAGTAACACTTTTTAACATTGGCCCCTAAAAGTTTAGTGTCGCCATTTAGTTAAGAACTAGAAAGGATTAAGCTCGGTTTTGAACCGGACTTAATCCTTTTCGTTTTGCTTTAGGACAACTCCTTCAAAAAGCGAGTATAGGCTTTTTTCAAGAAACTAGTGGATTGATAGGATGGTTTTTTATGTTAAAGCTACGGAACTTAGGTGTTCACAATACTCCCTGATTAATTTCCATTCATCATTTTGCTTTCCTGAATACATATAAATGGAATTTCACCAAATATGCATCTTTAAACTAATTTAAATTTCTTCATTTCCACCTTTTGGGCTTTTTCATTCATTGCAATTAAGGGTTTTTCCGTCAGTACACTCGATTACAATAAGCTGTGACTCTTCATTTTTCATAAAAATTCCATAATTCACTTTTCTCATATAAAAGACTTAGACGTGATATATTATCATCATATCTAAATTACTCAATATACCCAAAGTTATTAGTATATAGCACTGTTATCTAGGACTTTTGAGATAGTTGAGCTGACGGAGGAAATATTTTGAAAAATTTATCAATCAGAAAGAAAATTCTAACACTTATTACATCCGCTGTTGTTTTTTTGCTGATTATATCATTTGATGGTTTTTATTACATTAATGATATGGCAAAAAAATCTAGTGAAATGTACGACGAGTCACTTTTGCCAATTCAATATATCGGGCAACTTGGATCTAACTTTAGTGATATAGATGCTTACATTTTAGAGCTCATGATTACTACGGATGCTAATCGTAATACCGAACTACAGGCAAACATCTCAAAAAGTGGTGAAAGTATTAGAGACTTACTCAAAAAATTTGAAAACTCTTACACTGGTAAAGAAGATGAACAAAAACTATTAGAATCTCTTAAATCCAATCTCAATGGTTATTTTAGTACCATGACAGATATCATTGATTTGGCTAACAAGAACCAAAACAAGGAAGCCTATTCTGCATACACTAAAGCTTCAGATAATCTTATTAAGAAAGTGGAAAATGATACAGACAAGCTTTCGGCTCTATGTGCTGATGATGCCGATCAGCTGAATAAAATAAATGAGCAAAATCAATCTACTACTATGCTTATTTCTGCCATTCTTTCTGTTTTAGCCATAATTTTCTTTATTGCATTAGCAGTATGGATTGCACGTTTAATTGTAAATCCCGTTAAAGAGTTGCAGGCTAATATGTTAAAAGCAGGCAATGGAGATTTGACTGTACAAGGTACCTATTCATCTAAGGATGAAATCGGTCAATTAACCCAATCATTTAATTCGATGATTAATAATATTCGTAATACAGTAACAAAAGTCACTGAAACTGCTAATCATGTAGCCGCTGCATCTGACGAATTGAATGCTAATGCAGCAGAAACTACAAAAGCAACAGAGATGATTGCAAGTACGATGGAAACTATCGCTTATGGATCAGTAGAGCAACTAAACAATGTCTCTAGCACCGTCAATACTGTTAATGAGCTTTCAACAGGTGTGCACCAAATAGCCGGAAATGCTCAAGCTGTAACCGAACTTTCAGGTGATTCTTTATCTCTAGTGATAAATGGTATAGATGCTGCGAATCAAATGAATCAACAAATGATGGACATTACAGAACGAGTAAATGGCTTATCCGAAGTTGTCGATGTGTTAGGAAAACGTTCTAATGACATCGGTCAAATTATTGATTCGATTACAGCAATTGCTGAACAAACAAATCTTCTTGCCCTGAACGCTGCAATTGAAGCCGCTCGTGCTGGTGAGCATGGGAAGGGCTTTGCCGTCGTTGCAGATGAGGTTAGGAAATTAGCAGAACAGTCTGCTGTTTCTTCTAACCAAATTGAAGTGTTGATTTCAGAGACACAGAAAGATACTCACAAGGCTGTTGAATCAATGAAGTTAGTAACAGCGGGAGTTAATGAAGGGATTAAAACAACAGAAAATACACGTACAACTTTCGCTTCAATTCAAGACGCCATTCAAAATGTTACGATGCAGGTAGAAACAGTGTCTGCAGCTGTCGAGCAAATGGCAGCAGGAACTGAAGAAATTGTTGGTAGTATGAATACGATCCACTCCATAACTAAATCTACTACAGCAGGCACAAATAGTATTTCTGCAACGACTGAAGAACAAACGGCATCAATGGAGGAAATTTCATCATCTGCTTATGCACTTGCAAACTTGGCTGAAGAGTTAAGAAACTTAGCAGCTCAATTCCGAGTATAAAATGATGTTCAAAACCCTAACATTTACTACTTTAGGGGTCACTTCATTTGTAAGTAACCCCCTTGCTTAAAAGGATTGAGTTCGGTATTGAACCGGACTTAATCCTTTTAGTTTTATGTTAAAGCTACGGAACTTAGGTGCTCACAATACTCTCTTATTAGTTTCCATTCATCATTTTGTTCTTTCCTAAATCTCTGAACAAATAGTTTTACTACATCTATGAATTTCCCATCCATTTCAAAAGTTACCCAAAACGTTGCAATCACTTCATTTTCAGATGCAGGTGCAATATGCATTTCTTTAAAATGCCATTTTGGATTATGACCTTCATATTGTTTATATGCCCCTACCCAACCATTACAAGTCTCTTCGTATCCCCAATCTGAAATATTAGTCCCAGGTCCTACCCACCGCACTACTATATCCGATGAAATCAAAGCATTTCGCTTAAGGCCCAGATTTCACGCTATTCCTGCTATAAGAGATAGAAAAAGAAAAAGGCTAATCTCGAAACCATTTTTCATGTTTCGTATAGTTTTCCATTAATTTCAATTCTATTAAGTTTTTTACCGTCAATAAACTCGAATGCAATAAGCTGGAACTCTTTATTCTTAGTAATAATAATTTCATAATTCTATCTTCTCTTAATATAAATTGGATGTAGTATATTTATTACAAAATATAAATTACTCAATATATCCAAAGTTATTAGTATATACCACTTTTTGAAGATGATTGAGCTAATGGAGGGAATATTTTGAAAAACTTATCGATTAAAAAGAAAATTCTAACGCTTATTACGTCCGCTGTTATATTTTTGCTAATTATTTCTAGTGGTGGTTTTTATTACATTAACGATATGGCAAAAAAATCTAGTGAAATGTACGACGAATCACTTTTGCCAATTCAATATATCGGGCAAGCTCGAACTGATATTCGTGCGATGGATTCTTTCGTTTTAGAACTCATGATTAATACGGATGCAAATGATAATGCTGAACTAAAGACAATGATCTCAGAGAGAGCTGAAAGTATTAAAGACTCAATCGTGAAATTTGAAGCCATTTACAATGGAGATGAAGATGAACAAAAACTGTTAAAATCTCTCAAATCCAATGTTGATGATTATTTTAGCACCATGGCAGATGTTATTGATTTGGCTAGTAAGAACCGAAAAGACGAAGCCTATTCTATGTACACCACAATTTTAGATGATTTTGCTGAGAATATGGCAAGTGATGCACGCAATCTTATGACTCAAAGTTCTGAAGATGCCAATCAACTGAATGAAGAAAATAAACAAAGTCTATTCACTACTATGCTTATTTCTTCCATTCTCTCTGTTGTGGCCATTATTTTCTTTACTACATTAGCAGCATGGATTGCACGTTTAATTGTAAATCCCGTTAAAGAGTTGCAGGCTAATATGTTAAAAGCAGGCAATGGAGATTTGACTGTACAAGGTACCTATTCATCCAAAGATGAAATCGGTCAATTAACCCAATCATTTAATTCGATGCTTAATAATATTCACAATACAGTAACAAAAGTCACTGAAACTGCTAATCATGTAGCCGCTGCATCTGACGAATTGAATGCTAATGCAGCAGAAACTACAAAAGCAACAGAGATGGTTGCCAATACGATGGAAACTATCGCTCATGGATCAGTAGAGCAACTAAAAAATATTTCTAACACATTCAATACCGTCAATGAGCTTTCAACAGGGGTTCAACAAGTAGCTGGAAATGCTCAAGCTGTAAGTGAGCTTTCAAAGGATTCATTATCCTTGGTGATAAATGGTATAGATGCCGCGAATCAAATGAATGAACAAATGATAGACATCACAGAAAGAGTAAATGGCTTATCTGAAGTTGTCGACTTATTAGGAAAACGTTCTTATGAAATTGGTCAAATTATTGATTCGATTACAGCGATTGCTGAACAAACAAATCTACTTGCCCTGAACGCCGCAATCGAAGCCGCACGTGCTGGGGAGCACGGGAAAGGCTTTGCCGTCGTTGCTGATGAAGTTAGGAAATTAGCAGAACAGTCTGCTGTTTCTTCAAACCAAATTGAAGTGTTGATATCCGAGACACAGAAAGATACTCACAAGGCTGTTGAATCAATGAAGTTGGTAACAACAGAAGTTACTGAAGGGATTAAAACAACAGAAAATACACGTACAACTTTCGCTTCAATTCAAGGTGCCATTCAAAGTGTTACGATGCAGGTAGAAGAAGTATCTGCAGCAGTCGAGCAAATGGCAGCAGGGACTGAAGAAATTGTTGGTAGTATGAATACGATCCATTCCGTATCTAAATCTACTACTGCCGGCACAGAGAGTATTTCTGCTACGACTGAAGAACAAATGGCATCGATGGAGGAAATTTCATCATCTGCTTATGCACTTGCAAACTTGGCTGAAGAATTAAGAGACTTAGCAGCTCAATTCCGAGTATAAAATGATATTCAAAACCCTAACATTTACTACTTTAGGGGTCACTTCATTTGTAAGTAACCCCCTTGCTTAAAAGGATTGAGTTCG
>NZ_LITM01000008.1:328807-343198 GCF_001275675.1 Lysinibacillus sp. FJAT-14745
TACTACATCTATGAATTTCCCATCCATTTCAAAAGTTACCCAAAACGTTGCAATCACTTCATTTTCAGATGCAGGTGTAATATGCAATTCTTTAAAATGCCATTTTGGATTATGACCTTCATATTGTTTATATGCTTCTACCCAGCCATTACAAGTCTCTTCGTATCCCCAATCTGAAATATTAGTCCCAGGTCCTACCCACCGTACTACTATATCCGGTGAAATCAAAGCATTCATTTCATTTGCGTTGCAACCATTCCATACATTTTGAAAACGATTAAAAAAACCTTGAAAATCCTCGATTAAAGTTGTCGTAGAAGACATTTAAAGACCCCCTCATAAAATATAGTTCACTAAATATATTAACATAAAACTAAAAATTCGGAATATTTTTACAATGACATATTAACACCTGTGGAATGTATACCCAACTTGAGGTTAAATCAAATTCATTGAACTACTCCCACCCTAATGCAGTCTCACAATCTATTACTCCCTAATTCTGCTAATATTTTATATAACAATAAAAAAATTTAGTTCATTGATTGACCCTCCCCTTACAGGAAGCATTATATTTAAAACAGGAGGTGATTGTTATGCTTACAATTGGTGAGTTTTCAAAGATATCACATCTTACATTGAAGACTCTTCGCTACTATGATGAAATTGGACTTTTAAAACCTGCCTTCATAGACGCTAAAAACAACTATCGCTATTATAATATTTCTCAATTAGAAACAGCTTTATTGATTGCACGCTTAAAAAGCTATTTATTTTCGTTAGAAGAAATCAAGGTTATTTTAGCTAATTGGGAAAATACCGAACTTCTTAACTCTAAAATGAAAGCCAAACAAGAAAATCTGACACAACAGATTACATTTTATTCTTCGTTGTTAAAAAAATTAAAGATTGATATTCAATTGTTAGATGAAGAGGAAAATATCATGGGTTATTTAGATCAGATTGAGATTAAAGTTGTTGATCACTTAACCTATCATATATTATCTCAACGAAAACAAATGAATACCGCTGATTTTCTACTACACTTTAATGAGTTGTTTAGTAAAATTTTGTTTGAGAATTTATCACCTATCGCAAAGCCACTTGCTATTTTCCATAGTTCAGAATATGAACCTGAAAATTATGATGTTGAAATTGCCATTCCCCTTGCAATGGCCACCAATAAAACAAAAGTGTTTAATCCTGGTCTTTGCGCAATGGCTACGCTTATTGGTTCTTACGATGATTTACCTTCTATTCATACAAAGCTGCATGTTTGGCTTGCTGAAAATAACTATAAACTGAACAGTGCTCCGTTTGAAGTTTATCAAACGGACCCCTATAGCACACCAGAGGAGAATAATATTATAGAGGTCTATTTCCCTATTAAATAAAAAATGAAGGAGCGTCTTACAATGTATGGCATAAATAAGTCAACGATAAAGGAAAAAATCTTGATTTTAGTTACTGAGATTATCTATTTAATCATTGCCTATTATTTACTTTTCATTACATATGACAAATCAGGCATTTCACTCGGGCTTTTTATTGCTTTAATTATTACAGCTTTACGATTAACAGCTATGATGTTTATATGGTTGCCTAGAGGTATTGCATGGCAAGAAGCCATCATGAACAGTCTAGCTTTTGGGATTTATTATTTAGGTTTCCCCATTTTAATGATTACTAGTAATCAGGATCCAAACTTAACAGTACTTATCGTAGGCTGGATATTGTTTTTAGGGGGCAGTATGTTAAACACAGTTTCAGAGTTACTTAGAAAACCTTTTAAAGACAATCCTTTAAACAAAGGTAAACTATATACAGGCGGTTTATTTAAATATGCGATTCATATTAATTATCTTGGAGATTGCCTTTGGGTACTAGGCTTAGCGCTAATCTCTAACAATATTTATAGTTTGCTTATCCCTCTAGGTTTATTCTTAGTATTTATTTTCGGCTATATTCCAAAATCTGATGATTACTTACAAAACAAGTACGGAGAACAATTTACAATATATAAACAGACAACTAAAAAACTAATCCCTTTCATTTGGTAAATAGCCAAAATTCGAAAATGGAGTATTGAAGGTCACCTATTGTAGGGTGATCTTTTTTAACTTCTTTCGGCACTAGCAAATGATTGTTGTTTCGGTGTCAATTTCTTATCCATAAAAGAAAAAGCCTTCCCCTGCTAGGAGTAAGGCTTGTCTACTGCGGTTAATTGTCGAGATAGCTCTTTTTAGAAACCATGGTAGAGCTACACCACGTTATTATCGTAAAGCGAATTGTGTTCTAATTGTACACTTGTTGATTTTAATTATAAATTTTTGAACTATGTATTCCATGCACCAGATCTCTCAAGGCATAACAAAAAAGTTGTTCGTCAAAACTATCTGTATATTCTTATGTATTAGATATCGTATCTCCTTGTATTGGCTCTTTGCCATCTTTAAATAGGATACGAATGGATTTTCCATATACAAGATCAGGGGAATCCATTACCTGAAAATGAATGTGAGATTCTGATGAATTACCAGAGTTTCCGCATTTCCCGATAAGTTGCCCTTCTTTTACGATTTCACCTGAGTTTACTAAAATCGAGTTCTGTTTAAAATGTGCAATCATACTAAATTCATGATTTGCATGTTCAATCACGACATAGTTTCCTGCTGGATTATGTTCATCCATTTCACCAGGCACATTATCTTTTATTCCATCTACAACTTTTACGACTTTACCATCTGCTGGTGCTATAATATCTTCATCAAAAGCATAAAAATTTTCATTTCGAATTTGGCTATTTTGATAAGATTGTCCATCTTGAACTTTTACTAAATCGTAAGCATATCGCTGACTTTCATATAAATAATGATAATTTACAAATTCATTCGTACCACCCCAAAAAACAAACCACTCATCTCTAATTGGCATTATGTATTTATTTTCTGTATATTGTTGGTCTGTTTTTGGAAATACAGTAAAAGGCGTTAAATAAAAACGCTGTATTTGATTGAATTTATCAAAGGAAGCTACAACTGCTTTCTCACGTCTATCATCTAACCATACGTAATGTGTTAAATTTTGTAATACCGTCTTTGTTTCTAATTGATAATTTTTAACACCATTATTAAAAGAAGTGCTTAGCTCAATGAATTGTTCTAAAGTGACTATCTTCTGAAACTCCTTGGATGTAGCATTATAAACTTTTTCGTAACCTTCGCTTAACCAAATATCTATGATTTCTTCTGGACTACTGAATTTCTCCACAATAACAACTCCCATTAATGTATAAATAAAACATTTGATTATATATACGAAGTTTAATTACGAAAAGTTTCAGTAACGTACAATATTTGCGTTTTGTTATCTGGGCTCCAACATATAGATGCTAATTTCTATGTTGTTGTTCATCTGTTGTTCATATTGCTTTTTTATAATAAGTCTGAGCAATAGGTGTATATATTCTTTTTTAGGGAAAAAGACATTTAAATAGTGCTATGAATCGGGTGATTGAAATGCTAATAATTGCTACTATATTTATTACAGCAGCACTAATTTTTTATTCAGTAGGAGTATGGGCAGAAAAATTCCAAAAAACATTAAAGTTATGGCATGTAATTATTTTTTGGATAGGCTTACTATGCGATACACTTGGAACTACCATGATGGAAAAAATGGCCTCTCAAGGATCCCTATTTAGTTTCCATGGCATAACAGGTTTATTAGCAATCTTGTTAATGTTATTCCATGCAATTTGGGCTTCTATTGTATTGGTAAAAAAAGACTCAGAAATGATGAGAAAATTCCATACGTTAAGTATATTAGTATGGTTCATTTGGTTGATTCCTTATATATCTGGAATGATATATGGAATGACTAAATGACCAATTTAATAACATAAAGGATGGATTTAAGCTGTAGCGTCTGCCAACGTTATGGCTTTTTCTTTTCCCTCGAAACTTCTTTCACTCACCTTGCCAATAATCTTCACTTGATGTTCTCGCAGTGCTTGAGTAAAACTGAGGATTAATAAAAATCTCCAAAACCATTGCTATCACAGGATTCCCCAACCACATTATGCTATACTATTTCTATTATCGAAATATTTGAAAAGAGGGATGCTAGATGACAAATTTACAGCAATTAGATGCGTATTTCTCAGAACATCGTGAAGCACACTTACATGAATTAAATGAATTTTTACGTATTCCAAGTATTAGTTCTTTATCAGAGCATAAAGGAGATATACAAAATGCCGCTGAGTGGCTGGCAAACGCTTTTAAAAAGCTAAATCTTGAGAACGTCTCCATTACGCAAACTGCAGGTCACCCTGTTGTTTATGCTGATTGGTTACACGCAGAGGATAAACCAACTATTCTATTTTACGGTCATTATGATGTCCAACCGGTTGACCCATTAAATTTATGGGAAACGGAGCCATTCAACCCTACAATCCGAGATAACAAACTATTCGCTCGTGGTGCTAGTGATGATAAAGGACAAGTGTTTATGCACTTAAAAATGATTGAAGCATTATTTGCGACAACTGGTACTTTACCTGTGAACGTGAAATTCATCTATGAAGGTGAAGAAGAGATTGGTAGCCCTAACCTTCCTGCCTATGTTGAAGAGCATAAAGAGAAACTAGCTGCTGACTTAATTTTAATTTCTGATACAGGTTTATATGGACCTGGTAAGCCTGCTGTATGCTATGGATTACGTGGCTTAACGGGGGTTCAAATTGATGTTCGTGGTGCAAAAGGTGACCTTCACTCTGGTCTTTACGGTGGCGGTGTACAAAACGCTATACATGCATTAGCTGACATTTTAGCATCCTTCCGTGATGAGCATGGCACAATTCAAGTTGAGGGCTTCTACGATAAAGTTTTACCATTATCTGAAGAGGAACGCGAAGCTTACCGTGCGCTTGGTTTTGATGAAGAATCCGTGAAGGAAGAAGTTGGCGTAAAAGAATTATTCGGTGAAGCTGGTTATTCCTATTTAGAACGTACTTGGGCACGCCCAACATTAGAGGTCAATGGTGTGTTTGGTGGTTTCTCTGGCGAAGGCATTAAAACCGTGCTTCCTGCTGAGGCTGGCGCAAAAATCACATGCCGTCTTGTGCCAAATCAAGAGCCAAATGAAATTGTAGCACTATTAAAAGCACATATTGAAAAACATAAGCCAACTGGCGTTGAAGTGACGATTTCTGAATTCGATAAAGGTCGTCCATTCTTAACACCATTTGATCATCCATTTATCCAAGCTGCTGGTCGCTCATACGAAAAAGTATATAATGTACCAACTGCTTACACACGTGGCGGAGGATCAATCCCTATCGTGGCTGCCTTTGATGAAATTTTAGAATTGCCAGTAGTGCTAATGGGCTTCGGCTTATCAAGCGAAAACTTCCATGCACCAAATGAACACTTCCATTTAGAAAACTTCGATAAAGGATTACGTGTTTTAAGTGATTATTTATTTGAGGTTGCTGAATTACAAAAATAAATGAAACAAATCCCCTCGCTAAAAAGTAACGAGGGGATTTTGCTATATTATTCTCCAAAAATCGTAACGATATCTGCTGATTTTTTACGTTCTTTCCCTTTTGGTACTTCATCAAAATAGCCAACTTGTAGCATCGCGATTACGCGCTCACCCGGTTGAACCTTTAAGGCTTCACGGAATTTCGGATTATCTAGGAAGCCAGGTGTTTTCCAGCATGCGCCGATTCCTTTATCCCAAGCTAGCAATTGAATATTTTGAATAAAAATACTTGCCGCTGCGTAATCTTCTAATCGCTCTTTTTGTCGTGCATCCTCTGGAACGATTACAAAAGCATAGCCACCCGGTAATGTGAATTTCGTCATTTGCTTCGCTAAATCTTCACTTGAAAGCTCCTGCCATTTCGGTATCGCTAGATCACGTAATAAATTATGAAGAGCAGCTAACTCCTTACCACATGCAACTACTAAACGCCAAGGCTCTCGATTCCCATGATTTGGTGCCCATACTGCATCGTCAATAATGGCCATTAAATCTTCACGATCTACCGGCTGGCCATTAAATTTTTTAATAGAACGACGCTCAACGATTGCATCCCTAACAGACAAAAATTGTTCACTCATATACTCTTATCTCCTTCTGTAACAATACAATAATTAAAAGGTATATCTTTTATCCTTCACACTATCATAAAATGATGAGCTTTAACAACGCTATCACCTTAAGCAAAGCTATCCTCTATATGAATGAAATAATAAGTCATGCTTGGCGTATAGGCCGTTGAATCTTCATAAAAATACGGTCGATTAATACTATCTGAAGTGTGTGCGTTAACATATGGAATACCGTTTTGAATACTTGTCACAATTACAGAATGATCAACTTTTCCATCCCCTTGGAAATCATAAAAAATGATATCTCCTAGTTCTAATTCTTCGGCCGATTTTACACGCCTACCCTTCAACCCTGTTGTAGAGCCTTCCAAATACCATCTAAGGGAATGTGCAACAGACCAGCTAAAGCTCCAATTTCCATGTTGAAGCCACCAACCCTTCCCTCTGTTTGGAGCACCTCGCATTGGCGCTCCTCCTGCAAGTAAACATTGAGATATATAGTTCGTACAATCAACAGTAAAATTCGGAAATGCCGGATTCCGTCTGTTCCACCACAAGTTCGCATACTGTACAGCGGCCTGTCTGTTATACATTTTTGCCACACTCCTCCTCCTTATGTTCAACATATGTATAAAGAGTGGTTTCTATTAGCTAGGTCCTTATTCATAAAAATGTCGAATGTGGTCTTAATTGGAACTAACTTTGCCAATTTCAAGATTGTTTTTGCTACAATAAGGGTAAGGAATTATAGATTTTTATTTTACGAATCAGAAGGGATGTTGAAATTGAAGCAGCATGCTGAGAAAGAAATTATACAACCTACTCTTTTATGCGATAAAAAAGGTAATTTAAATCCAGCTGCCATCGGATTTGCACGTAAACCTCTCATAAACAGCAATTTAAGTGGCCATATCATGCGCAAAAAGAAATGGAATTATTGGTGTGTCTACGGTGATGAGATCATCTTCTCAGCTACTATTAGCCATCTAGACTACGCAGCGGTCTGCTTCGTCTATTTCCTTGAATATGAAACACAGCGCTACTTTGAAAAAACAATTACCATTCCATTAGGTGGAAAGTTAAGAATGCCTACACAGGTGCTAGATTCAGTATCCTTCAAAAATAGCGACATGATGATTGATATGACATATGTACAAAATGAAACACATCTATCAGTTTCGATCCCAGACTTCGATGGAGATGTTTTACGTGCAAAGCTTGTCATTCAGCATCCGCCTACAGATGAATCATTGAATGTAGTCATCCCTTGGAACCGGAAAACATTCCAATTTACAGGTAAGCATCATATACTTCCTACTTCTGGATTTGTAACAATTGGTAATCGCCGTTTTACATTTTCTCCTGAGGAAAACTTCTCTGTACTAGAATACAGTCGTGGCGTTTGGCCGCGTACATCCACATGGAATTGGGGGATGGCCTCACAACGAGTTCGAGGTAGACGAATCGGACTCAATTTAGGTGGTAAATGGACAGATGGAACTGGAATGACCGAAAATGCTGTTTTCGTTGAAGGAAAAATGACAAAAATACATGAGGATGTACTGTTCAATTATGATCAAAAGGATTTAATGCAACGGTGGAAAATTAAGACTAAATTCACTAACCAAGTTTCATTAACATTCTCCCCATTCTTCGAACGTGTATCCGTCACAAAAGCTGGTCTCATAAAATCTGAAGTACATCAAATGTTTGGCTATTACGACGGCTCCGTATTACTAGACAATGGCGAAACACTTGTAATCAAGCAAATGCTAGGCAGCATCGAAGAAAATCGCGTAAAGTGGTAAGAACAAAAAAATTTAACTCCTTTCTTCTCATACTAGGATTTAACGCACTGACATACGAACACCCTCAGCGCGTTAAATCCGAAAAAGCCCGCATCGCATAACGGATATCCGCGGATTTGGTGAAGGTATCTGTGGTTTGGGCGGTTCTATCCACGTTTCGGACGGTTCTATCCACGTTTTTGGCAGGGCTATCCACGTTTCGGACGGTTCTATCCACGTTTTTGGCAGGGCTATCCGTCGATTCGACTATTCTTTCCGTCGCTCTTGCCTTTCTATCTGTCACTTCGGCTTTTCTTTCCGTCGCTCTGCCTTCTATCCGTCGATTCGACTCTGCTTTCCGTCGCTCTGGCCATTCTTTCCGTCACCCTGGCTCTTTCAATCAGTCACTCTGACCGTATTACCGCTTCTATCCCCCACCCCGGCCATTCAACCCAACTAATCAGCCAATCCAGACACTATCTTCTCCGGGTCATCTGTAAATATTGCCTGTACACCGAGCTGCTGTAATTGTTTTGCGTACTCGCCATCATTAACTGTATAGACACGTACAGTCGCTCCTTCATTTAGAGCTTCTTGAATTGATCTTCGAAATGCTGTAGGTAAGCTGACATGTATAGCATCTGCCGGGATTTGAGCTGTATAGCCGTTAAAATCAACTAGAATCTCCGCAAACAGCGCTGCTTTTTCAATATACGGTGCCCTTTGTGCAACGATCTGAATGGATTCATGATTAAAAGAGGAAATAATTACTCTCTCTGTCATTTGATATGCAGCTACTTCCCTAATAACAAGCGCTTCTATCCCGTCATATGGAAATATATCTGTTTTGAGCTCAATGTTAATACGATGATTTGTGCCTGCAAACAGCTCTAAAATGTCCCCTAGAGTTGGAATGCTTTCACCTTCAAATTCAGAAGAAAGCCATGAACCAAAATCAAATGCACGAAGCTCTTGTAGCGTATAATCCTTTACGAAACCAGATCCATTAGAAGTGCGATCGATTGTTTCATCATGAATAACGACTAACTCCCTATCCGCTGTTAAATGTACATCTAGTTCAATCCCTGTAATCGGTAGTTTTGATGCGGCCACAAAAGCAGCTATGGTATTTTCTGGATAATGGGCCGAAACGCCTCTATGAGCAAAAATATCCAAATTTGATAACCTCCTGTTTCGCCCACCTCTCAACAGAGTAGCTGGTGGGCCATTATATTTCGATTTCCCTTTTTCCTATATAAGCCTAATACAATTTCACTTGATGGTAAATATTATATATAGTAGTATGATAATCTACTTGAAAATGCAAGTACTTAGGAGGTGCTAAAAATGACTGCACAACATCCAGATTTTCAGGCTGAAGTGGAGCGGCTAGCTTACACTAAAAATTACATGCAGCAAATTTTAAATGAATCACAAAGAGGTTTGCAATCTGCTCAGGAGAATATTCGTAAGTCGATTGCAGATCTTGATTATTTAGATTCAAGTTTGGGCTATATTAATATCTTAGCAAATGCTCGTTTCTTTGAAATGGCCCGAAATCAAAAGGAAGGCTTAGAGGCCATTCAAAAAAAGCCATACTTTGCCCGAATTCATTTTCAAAAGACAGGAGATCCTGAAGAATTCCTTTATATTGGAAAAACCTCTTTGTTTCACCGAGAAACCCATGAACCTATAATAGTCGATTGGCGTTCACCAGTAGCAAACGTCTATTATGATGGTCGCCTTGGGGATATGGAATATGATGTTCGCGGAGAAATCCACAAGGGACATCTATTTGCCAAGCGACAATATAAAATCAATGATGGTGAATTGCTTGATTTACGGGATATTGATTTAACAACAAACGATGAATTATTGCAAGAAGCGTTAGCTGGAAAAGCAGATGTGCGGTTGACAGAAATCGTCTCTACCATTCAAAAAGAGCAAAACGAAATTATACGAGCACATCTTCGTCAACCTATTATCGTACAAGGTGCTGCTGGTAGTGGAAAAACAACCATTGCCCTACACCGAATATCTTACTTCCTCTACACAATGGGCGAGCACTTTAACCCTGAGCAGCTCATGATTTTAGCACCGAATAAGTTATTTATCGATTATATTGGTGATGTTCTACCAGAGCTTGGTGTCGATAAAATTTGCCAAACGACCTTTACCGATTACGTTCTAGCTGCGACTAAGCTAAAACTGAAACTTCAAAATCCTAATGAACAGTTAGAATCTCTTGTTGCAGGAGAACCCCAACAGGTAGCTTCTTGGATATCTGAAATGAAGGGCTCTCTTTATTACCGTGATGTAATAGAACGATACGTTCAAAAGATTGAGCAGGAAATTGCCAACCAATTTGAGGATGTTTTCATTGAAAAATATTGCATTATGCGTGCCTCCCATTTAAAGAAGCTATTTTTATATGAATTTTCTTATATGCCGATTGAAAAACGACTAGCACATATTAAAAAAGTGCTCGCAAGCCATGCCCGTCAAAAGAAACAGGCTATTTTAAATACGCTCCATAAAAAATATGATGAAGCACTTGGTAGAGCGCTTGATGGATTCCGTGATGATGAAAAACGTCGTCGGGTTGTCACGAAGTTTATTGATGAGCGTGATGAACGCATTCCTGCCATTGAAAAAGAGGCAAAGTCAACAGCAACTGTTTATATGCGACGCTTTTCTAAACATAACATCAAGACTCTCTATCGTACTCTTCTATCTAATGCTGAGCTTTTAGCAGAGCTTGCTCCAGAATGGCATTATCTAGAGCAACAGCAATTTTTACAGGCACATACTAAAGAACAATGGGTGCTTGAAGATTTAGCGGCACTGTATTATTTACAAGCTCGTATAAAAGGCATTCCAGATGAATGGAAAATGCGAGTCGTTTTCATCGATGAAGTACAAGACTATAGTTTATTTCAGCTTGCTGCTTTAAAGACTGGGCTTGAAACAGATATGTTTACAATGGTCGGTGATTTAGCACAAGGAATTCATAGCTATCGTTCTCTTACTGCCTGGGAACCTGTCCAAAATCTATTTCCTAGAGCAAGCTTTAGAACGCTGCAAAAAAGCTATCGAACAACAATTGAAATTATGGAAGTTGCGAACAAGGTTTTAGCGCAAATGGATGAACAGCTTCCATTAGTAGAGCCAGTAGTTCGTCATGGCAATGCCCCTACCTATATACAGGCTCAATCATTTGATGCCCTGCAAATACAAGAAATTTTTGAAGCCATCCGAGCCAATGGACATCATTCCGTTGCTTTAATTTGCAAAACGACTGCCGAGGCGATTACAATGCAGAAAGCATTAAAAGACAAAAAAATTGCTTCTCAGCTCCTAACTGAAAATGAGTCCATCAATCAGGAATTATTGCTCGTTGTTCCGAGTCATTTAGCAAAGGGCCTTGAATTTGATGCTGTGATCGTAGCTGCCTTCGATACACCTTTCTACGATACGAAGGTTGATCGCAAGCTACTTTATGTGGCTCTCACTCGAGCCATGCATGAGCTTTATTTAATCGGCCCAACAAAAAATACATTTCTATTAGAAAATGAACAGATATCATAAATATTTTCGTCTTAGTGTAATTGTAGCTGTCGCTTCGCTACAATCAAACCCCTGCTGAAAGAAGATAAAAAAGTCGCTATTAAAGCGACTTTTTTGCATCGAACATTTAAATCTGATTTATCGATTCCGAGGTGGTAAACGGTAAAACCTCCCTCTGGATAAGTACGCTTTTACAACTTTCCACCATGACCTTGGTGCTTCCCTTTGAGGAGACTTCTTTTTAGGTAGTGCCGGCATGCGCATGATAACGACTCCTTTCATAGGCTTATTAATACTATATGAAGATAGTTACAAATTTATGATAAAAAGAATAGCTTACCCAATACGGATTGATACTTTCATGCCCTCATCTCCTATCGGCAACCGCCGGACAAAAAAAAGAGCAGACGCGTTTTGTCTACTCTTTTTTATGAAAAGGAAAAAATGGCGTTCCTCCACTAAGGAAAATCGTATTTCCCCTAAAAATACTTATGTTTACTAATTATACTTTTGAAGAAAAGCTTTTACTTTTTCATAAGCAAACTGTGTGCTCAAACTATTTGGTACTCCATCAAAAACATGATCGGCCCTTGGAAGAAGATAAAGTTCATGGGGAACGTTAACTTCTTTTAGCTTCCTGTCCAAAATTTCAGCCTGTTCTTCTGGAAAAATTCGGTCACTCGTTCCTAAAAGTGTAATAGTAGGAGGTGTGTTTTCCTGAATGTAATTGATCGGCGAAAGTATTTTATAACGATCAGAGAATTGTGAAGGTGTACCTCCAATATATTTCTTCATAACATCTTGCACATAGTCAGGACTTGGACTATTCTTATAAACTTTCTCCATATCAGACGGACCGTATATATTAATCACAGAGTTAATAGTTACTGACGGTACATTTGTTGAAGGAGGCAACTTTGTATCCCCCATACTATAGGCAGCTAGCATAGCCAGATTCCCACCTGCTGACCGTCCCATTACGTTTATTTTTTCAGGATCAATTTTGTAAGCATCCGCATGTTCTGCTACCCATCCTATTGCTGATTTCACATCAGCTACTTCATCTTTCCATCCTGCATGTGGTGGCATACGATATTGTATATCAAACACAGTATATCCTAATTCACTTAACCATTGATTCCAATGAGGTGCTCTTTTTTTATCCCCCTCAACCCATCCACCTCCATGCACTTGTACAATAGCAGGATGAAGTGGTTTTTTCGAGTCTCCATTGGCTGGCCACACATCAAGCTTTAATTCCACACCTTCAGAGGTTGTCATGTATACAACATCCTGTGTGAATTTTGATGTGATTTCTGTCTTACCGAAAAAATGGGAACGAAGCGAAACGGAAACACTCTCGTTTTTAGCGTAATGTAACATTTCAATAATTGGCTCTACAGTTAAAAAACTTAATAATAAAACTAGAGGAATCAAAATTGTCCGAGCTATTAAAGCTTTCCTCCAGACAGCTAATACTAATAAAATTATGATCACAACAGTTATACTTAATAGAAACGTAGGTATTATCAATGCACCCACTCCGATGGCACTCATTATATTAGGAAAACCTCCTGGATTCCAAATATAGTATGTCATAATGCTAATAAAAGAAAATGCAATTACTGCAAGGATTGTCAGTAACCATTGAATAAAACCTTTAGGACGCCATGGGGTTGGATGTTTTTGTTGTTCCTGCTTCATTTTTCTATATTCCTCCATAATCAATCAAATATCTTTACTGAAAGTATCTAAAAAATTATCAAAAGACGATTTGAACTCTTTCAATCAAAGAAATGTAGATATTCTATATTTTTCTATCACTCATCTACTCTTTCAATCAAGCTTGTTATTTAGCATTACATGAAAAGAAATAATTAGAAACTCCACTTCTACTACCCCAAATACAAGATTATTTTCTTTTTACACTTAGTCTATACCTCTAATTAAACGCCTTTAAACATATTTTTTTACTTTTCCTCTTTTACAATTATCGATTGTATCGCATTTTACAAAAGTACTTTATTTAAATAATTTTCAATGAGTATTATACGGAAAAAAATAGCATTATTTAAATCCTGTGTATGACATGACCACAAAATTAGTGATTGTACCGCTTCTGTATTACTTGCAAAAGTCTGATCACCAAAATCTATTTTCAATTATTTTTATCGGGCATTCTTTTATCTTTTAAAGATTATTGCTTATTAAGGCAAAAACCTTAGGGGAAAAGATGTAAATCAACTTTTACTGGTTTTTGAACATATTTTGATAAAAGCTTCTTTACTACATTCTCTCGATGTTTCTCATGAGATTCACACTATCTCTGCCGAGTAGATCCATCTTGGATTTTCTGTATTCTTCATAGAAAACTGCAAAACAAAGGCTATTTTCTCCGAATTGTTTGTTCATTCTAGAAGTGAAAGGTACTATGACCGCTGCTGATTTCTGATGGTTCGGCTACCTATCGCAAAGTATAGTATAAAGTACTTTACATTCCCATCAGACCTCCCTTAGTAAGCACATGTACTTCCATACCATCTAATCATATCTAGCCTTCATATGAGTTTGTGTTTTTAGGACCGGTGCTTTGCCACCAGATTCCGGCACGGACACACCCTTGCTATTAGATAACCTCTACTTTTGTCTTCGCAGTTCGGGAGTTGTACTCTATTGTTCAGGCACACATAGAAAAAAGAGATGCATCGAATATACGATACATCTCTCTTTTTCAAGCGTTTTATAACCAAAGTGCCCGGTACATAATCGCCGTAAATTGTGTAGATCCGCTATCTAGATTATTTATCTTTATAGAAAAAAAGCCGAGGAATAAATCCTCGACTTTTTCAGGTGCCTAGCGACGTCCTACTCTCACAGGGGGAAGCCCCCAACTACCATCGGCGCTAAAGAGCTTA
>NZ_LITM01000009.1:0-103054 GCF_001275675.1 Lysinibacillus sp. FJAT-14745
CTGAAAAAAATATCAGAAAGCTGGCCATTTGTCGTGCGTGCCGTGAGGTGCGCATATTTTTTTGAATTCGGGCTTACGAATTTTGTGAACGCTGCGCGGTTTAAATAAAGGTGATTTTCGTTCCAGATTTCGGATTTATTTGAGCGCTTCTTTATCGAAGAGGAGAAGATGGCTTATCTGATCACTTTTTCTCCAAAGCGGAGCACTTTTCCGTTCTACCCGATCACTTCTTCTCCAAAGCGGAGCACTTTTCCGTTCGTGCGAAAGCGTAGCGTCAGCAACAATGTTTTAACTGTGCGAAAGCGTAGCGTCAGCAACAACAAAGCGCCCAGCCGGAACGAAAATCAACCCCTCGCGTTGTCAGAGAACCATACTTTATTTATTATTATAGTTTTCAAAAACATGAAAACCGAGACATCATTCGTGTCTCGGCTTTTCATTTCATTGAATATTATCTTGTAATTCTTGTGCTAAAAATGCAGTTAGATCACGCAGATTTTCAGGTGTAACACCATGACCGTCTGGGTACTGTTTAAATGTCACAGTAGCACCAAATTGCTCAAATTTTTCTTTACTTTCAGCACCCCATTGTGACGGGATAACATAATCATAATCACCATGGGAAATAAATGCATGTAAATGATTCACTGGGCGAATTGCATATTCCTCTGTCACGAATTTTGGCGTGTAGCCACTTAATGCTACTATTCCTGTAATTAAATTCCCCATTGCAAAAGCTAGTGACTGTGCCAAAACTGCCCCTTGACTGAATCCCAGCACGTACACCTTATGTGGATCAATTTGATATTCATCAATTGCCTCTAACACAAATCGTTGTATTGCAACTAACACTTTATCAAAAATTTCACGGTCTGGATTACCGACATCTTGGATCGTGAAAAAAGCATAGCCAGGCTTTTGCGTAATAGGTCCGCGTAAGCTAAATACATGGCATTGCTCTTTAAAGTCCTGCACTAATTGCGGTAAATCATCTTCATTGCTACCCATTCCATGTAATAAAAAAATCGCTGGATATTTTTTATTTGGGTCCATATTCGTTGGTTGTGTATGTTTAAATGTAAATGGTGTATTCATTATAAAATTCCTTTCAGGTGAACTTACTAAACCCTTATTATATTGCATAAGTATTGGCCCTTCGCCCTATTGTTTAGTGATGAGCCAAACCTATATTATTTTTGTTTTATTAATAATCCCATCAGTGTGATAAGCAATATAGCCGTTTATTATGCGAATCGTTTCTTGTGGATCTGCGTTAAATAGCACTTTTGATTGCTCTGGTGTTGAGACAAGTACTGTTAATAAATCTACGCGCATTGAATTTCCAGCAGAGCTATAAGCATAATCGTAAACAATATCTTCCTCTGTCACATTGTCTGTCACATATTGCTTATGAAACAATTCTTTAGCGGCGTCCATTTGTTCCGCGACCTGCTGACGAATACGCATTTGATGCATCAATAGCTCTTCCTCAAGTACAGTGGTCTTTAACCATTCTTTCTTTTCGAGCATCTTCAAAAATTCCTTTTCCCAAACTTGCTCATTTTCAGTAAAATACAGCATATTCATCATTAACCTATCCCAAAAATCAATTTGAGAATGTGCTGATTTACGCTGCATCTCTATTACTTCTTTAAAGTGCTCCTCAACCTTCGTAATATTCATATTGCGCACTAAATGATTACATACATTTTCAATAAATTTATTTGCCACTTCTTGTGCCATCAAAAACCCGTCCTTTATATCTACAAATCATTTCTCCACTATCATATCATGATTGTAGAATAGAAAGAAATGGGTAGCGTTTAGATCTGCCATAGAGGCTGCCATAGATTTACATAGCTAACAAAAAAACACCCTTGTCAGATAAAACAAGGATGTTGTATGAACACTTTATACTTCTGAAGCTGTAATTGACTCTAAAATATACTTTGCCTCATTGTGAAGCGTTTGGTAGTTCTCCTGTAATATATTTGGATGTATTGGTTTACTGAATAAGAAGCCCTGTACAGTATCACATTTGCTTTCTATTAGATATGATAGCTGTTCTATCTCTTCTATTCCTTCTGCGACTACCTTTAACTGTAGATGCTTTGCCATAGAGAGGATCATGTCAACTAATGCCTTATCTGTAGAGTTCGATTGTATTTTCTGAACGAAAGACCGATCAATTTTTAAGCAATCTATAGGGAAATCCTTTAAATAAGATAATGATGAATAGCCCGTCCCAAAATCATCTACCGCGATCGTAACCCCAAGTGCCTTCAATTTGTGTAAGATCGTCGTCATATGATCGATATTGATCGTCATGCTTTCCGTTATCTCTAGCTGCAAATACTTTGGCTCTAATTGTGTTTTCTCAAGAACATTATGAATTATTTCAACTAAATTTTGCTGGAAAAGTTGACCTAATGACAGATTGACCGCTACTTTAATGGGTGGCAATCCAGCTGCTTCCCAACTCTTTACTTGTTTACAGGCTGTTTCTAATACCCATTGTCCTATAGGAACTATTAATCCCGTTTCCTCAGCAATTGGAATAAAGACTCCAGGCGAAATCAACCCCTTTTTCGGATGCTGCCATCTGACTAAAGCTTCTACTGACTTAATTTGGCCAGTATGTAAATCAAGTTGCGGTTGATATTCTAAAAAAAGCTCTTGATTAGCTAAAGCATTATGTAAATCATTTTCTATTAAAAGTCGTTCAGTCGTTTCTTTAGATATCGAAGACTCATAAAATCGTATACGTGTTGGTGTTTTCTGTGCTTCATGCATAGCATAAAGTGCAAATCTAATGAGTTCCTCTTCCCTATAAGAATCTGTTGGAAACAAAGCAATTCCAATATTTAATTGACTATTTAAAGAAAAATGTTGTATTTGGAATGATTCTTCCATGACAAATTGAAGCTGTTGACTTAGCTGGGTCAATTGATGGGTATCGCTCACCTCATCCATATAAACGACAAAATAGTCTTCTCTCAGTATGCATAGTAAATACTTCTCCGGTAAAACATTTTTCAATCTTTGCGCGATTAGACCTATCATTTGGTCTGCATATGTACTACCTAAAGACGCTTTAATAGCAGAAATTCTTTCTATACCGATAGCAAGTATTGCCTTTTGTGATTTAGATATGTATAAATCGTTTTTTAATGTTTCCATTAAAAAACGTTCATTTGGCAAATTTGTAATCTCATTATGGTAAGCCATGTAATGCATCTTTTCACGAGATTTTTCTAAATGCTCTTGTGTATCAACTAACTGCTGAAAAGGTTTTTCAATAGAAGAAAAATAAATTGCTCTGAATAACAGATAAAATGCACCTAACTGAAAAATATGTCCAATAAAATTTTTAATATCATAGACATCTCGATAAATTGTAAAAAGATAATCGCTTATAATTAAATAAATCGTACTGCCAAACAATAAAAATATAATTTTGGGTGCTTTTTCAAAATTTTTAAGTAATAGAACCATAATTACCAAATGTATCGCTACAGCTAAATATTGCAAAGTATTTTTTAAAACAGTAGGACCTTCACCTTCTATCATAAGAGGCGGCAATATAGACATTGGGGCATAGATGACGACAAAACAACCAATAATTATTACAAACGGCAAGCTATAAATAAACCAACGATAAAATGATTTGATTTCCTTCTCCTTTATAAAAAAAATGAAGAGAAAACCAATCGATAATAGTAATCGACTAAGCATGTAAAACCATGTTGATGCATACGGCGTACTCTCAGTAATGAAAAATGGCATTCCTTTATAAGAGAGTACGTGAGCCATTTCTAATAAGCTAATGGCTAAAAATAAAGCCCCTGCATAGAGAACTTTATTAGATAAAATATAGGGCGTAATTAACCACGTCTGAATTGAAATAGACATTGTCACCACAGTAATAAGCATTTCCATCATTAAATGAATCGTTACATAGTTGTTCTCTCCGAATATCCCATAAAATTTATCACTACCCAAACCAATTACGATTAATAAAATCATTGATAATAGGATGAATTGAATGCCCTGCTTCACAAAAGAAAAATCCTCATTAAACTTCCACATAATTACTCCCCTCGTTAATCACTAAATAATTCTCTCTATCTACTGTTCCATTAACAATTAGGATAATTATACTACAAAGTTCCCGCGAAGTAACGACTTTTCAACCAAAACAAGAGTGAAAATTAGGACTAAAAGATAATATAAAGTGAAACTTTAATAACTGGAGGGTCTTCTTCATTCCCACTGATTATTAGTTTTCACCAATCGGGCTTTTACGGGCAGTTCATCTCACACCTACTTTCTGTGCTTTCGCTGACTGTTGAGGCGAGAATTTTGTACCTGACGCTTCGCTTTCGGTACAGATGAATTACTGCCGTTAAAAAACATTTGCTGAATGAAGATAAAAAAGATGCCTCAGTTTTTGAGACATCTTCTATCTACTATGAAAATACATAGCTATCCATATTATCAATAGTATTTTGGATAGCATCTTTTAATGATCGCTGATGCTCGCCACAAACAGCTAGTGACTCCTCCAATGTAATCGCAGCATTTGCCATAAATGGCGCCATCTGCAAATCCTTCGCTAATTGTATTAGAACAAGTGCTTTATTCCATTTCCAACGCGCATTTTTTGGATCTAAGTTAATAGCTTGCTCTAAGAAGCCTAGTGCATCAAATGGCATCCATCCAAAGCGATGCATCGTTTGACCTGTAATTCCCCAATATAACGCCTTGTTAGGGTTTTCTTTTACTGCTTGTCTAAAACAATGGACACTCTCGTTGTACTGATGTGCAAACAAAAATAGTTCACCCTGTGTAAAAAATGAATGTGCCTTTTCATTTGGAGTACCTGTTGTCGCTACATTCTCAAGTTCTTTAATACGCTTAGAAAACTCTGTTTCATCTTTTATCGCACGAATTTCGACGACGGTATCCGACTCAGGATAACTTTCATCCGCTCGTTCTGCTTGTTGAGTTTCAACAACCAGTGTAGTCTTTGGATAGCTAGCAAAACCATACTCTTCTAATAATTCGATATATTTATCAGCTAACGCTTTCTCGTTTTCATCTGTAACTTGCTTAGCCGCCTCATAACACTTCATTAGCTCACCATTATAAAAATAATCATCCATTGTCATTCAATATTCCTCCAATGTATAACTCTTCAGTATAAGTATACACTACAGAAATAGAAAAGACTGACCAAAAATAACTTTTGATACAGTCTCAGCTTTACTTATTTTTTTAATACTTCTTTATTAAAAAATGCACGCAAATCTTCATCTGATAACGCACCTACAAAACGATTAACCTCTTTACCACCTTCAAAGTGTATAAAAGTTGGTGTCGCTTTAATATGGTATTTATCCCATAAATCTTGGTATTCATAAACATTTATTTGAGCAATATCAACGCCAAGCTCCTTAGCAATCGGCATTAGCTTGGGTGTAAAAGCTTTACAGTGTACACATACTGGACTGTAGAAATAAGCATTTACATCTTCACCAGCTTTTATTTTTTTTTCAAGCTCGTCAGGTAACATAATATTTTGGTAATTTTTATCATCCAATTGATCAATTGTTTCTTGTTTCAGTTCTTTGTCGCCATAAGGATTTTTTTCACTTGCTAATTTGCTGTTGTTTGATACATTCGTTAGCACAATAATTGCTACAAATAACAAAACAATCACTGAGCCAATAATAAGTAATTTTTTCACGAGAATGTGTTCCTCCTTTGCTACACTAAAAACCCTATTTTTAGTGTATTCGCGATTGATTATAAATTGTTTTTAAACCCTAGTAAACTAATAAGTCTTTGAAAATAAGTTTTTACATAATCCAAACATAATTTGGCCCAAGTTTGGGAACATACATATAGAATGCTTAATACGAATGTGGGGTGGTTAATATGAAACACACTATCCGAAATGTTTTTCAAATTTATAAACGTGATATCCATAATATCTTAACAAACTGGGTAGTTGCTGTCATTATTGGTGGGCTTATTTTTTTACCTTCTCTTTATGCATGGCTCAATATCTACGCCTCTATGGATCCTTATGCTCATACAGAAAACATGAAAATTGCTATTGTCAATGAAGACACAGGAGCGAATGTTAGAGGCGAGGATATTAATGTCGGTAACGATGTAGTAGACAAATTAGGTACCAATAAAAACTTTACTTGGGATTTTACCTCTCATGAACAAGCCATTGATAATTTAAAAAACGGTAACTATTTTGCGGTTATTGTGGTCCCCAGTGATTTTTCTCAAAAACTAACCTCCATCTTGTCAAATGTGCCTACTAAAGCGCATATCGACTATTTTGTAAATGAAAAAATAAATCCAATCGCACCCAAAATTACAAGTAAAGGTGCTAGTGGCCTAACGCAACAAGTATCTAGTGAGTTTATTTCAACTGTCAATGGCACACTTTTTTCTATTTTTAATACGCTCGGTGTTGAGATGGAAAGGGAAATTCCAGACTTTAGAAAGTTTGAAAATTATATTTTTACAATCGAACAGCATCTCCCAGATATTGAAACATATTTAGCGCAAACTGCTAAAGGTGGGAAAGAGGCTGAAACATTACTGAACCACACGATTACCCAAGTTCCTGAGGTTGAAAAATTAACAAATGATGGTCTTACAACTATCCATCAAGGTTTAACATTGATTAATGAAGCTGATACACTGTTTAATCAACTATCCCCTATCATTAAAAAAGATTTAGAAGCTGTACAAAATATTGCTCAACGATTTACAGATATATTAGGGAAGCTACAAAATGCTAATGTTGATTCAGCTACTATTGCACAAATAAAGGAGACGATTAAAAACCAGCTAGATACATCACGTGAAAAAGTAAATACTAGCATCCAAACACTTGAAGCGCTTCAAAAATTAACACAAGCTGATGCTTCGACTCGTAAACAACTTGAAAACAAAGTACAAAACATCCTGACGGCGCTGCAGCAAAGCAATTCTGAAGCTGTTAAAACTTTGCTAACGAATAATAAAATTATTGAACAACTTGAAGCTATTCGTGGAGATTTACAGGCAAATCCTAGTGTAACCGATTATTCTTTAAGCTCTCTAACAGCACTAAATCAGCTAAACACATTACTAACAGACGTCTCAACTAAAGTACAGCAGTTAAATACTATTGATGTCGAAACGATAAAAAAAAATCTGGCTGATGTTCAAAATGTTGCACAAAATGCTTCTAACAATCTTCATCAATTCCTTACGCATTATAACGATAAGCTAGAGCCACAAATTCATACGACCTTGTCTTCTGCGAAAAATACGTTAACAAATGCATCAACTATGCTAACGAATGTAAAAAGTTTTCTGCCTCAAGCAACAGATCGTTTAACAAATGCTAAAAATATGTTAGCAACAGCTAATAAGACAATTGGTACAGTACAATCAAATTTCCCTGCTTTAAGTACAAAAATTAAGGCTCTTGCAGACAAGCTGAGAAAATTAGAAAGTGAAGCTGATATTTCTGAAATCGTTCAATTATTGAAAAACGACGTTAATGCTGAACGTAATTTCTTTGAGGAGCCTATTAAGCTTCAGGAACATAGAATGTTTCCAATTGCAAATTATGGAACAGCTATGACGCCATTTTACACTGTGCTTTCCATCTGGGTTGGTTGTTTATTATTAATTTCTCTTTTATCTGTAGCTATTCACGACAATCATCAATACAGTATTCGCCAAATATACTTTGGACGTTTATTAACATTTGCAACTTTTTCATTTATTCAAACGCTCATTATTACAATAGGAGATGTTCTTCTTTTAGATGGATCCATTAGCGCTCCATACTTCTTTATTCCATTTGGGCTATTTATTAGCTTAGTGTTCATTACGGTTGTCTATACGCTAGTATCCGTATTCGGCAATGTTGGAAAAGCGTTAGCCATTGTCATGTTAGTGCTGCAAATTGCTGGTTCGGGTGGCACATATCCCGTAGAATTACTACCTAAGTTTTTCCAAATAATAAATCCATTTCTTCCTTTCACTTATGCAATTGGAATGATGCGAGAAGCAGTTGGTGGTATTATTTGGTCAAAGGTATGGGTTGATCTTGCCTTTTTATCTTTCTTCTGGCTCATTCTCATTCTATTTGGTGTGTTCTTGAAAAAATTGCTGAGTGAGAAAATGGAACATTTCATGAACAAAACACGCGGATCAGATATATTTCATTGATTTTCACTTGCCTCCTTGTAAATGTTTCAACGAACAATGTTATAATGGAAGTATTGTAAACATGTAGGAGGCGCTTTTCTTGAAAAAACTTCTATCTATTTTTGCCTTGTCGTTATTAGTGTTAAGTGCTTGTGGTGTAGATAAACAAGTTGTTGAAAAAAATCAGAATGAAGCACAAAAAGAAGCTTCACACGCAGAACATGGACATGCTTCCGGAGATATTCAGGAGGAGACTGCATCAGCTGATGTTTTACCATCATTTTTAAACAATAAATCAGAAGATATTCGCTTAGTGTATCAAATCGCTGGACAATCTACTGAAATTTTAGAGTGGATGCCATGCTATTGTGGATGTGGCGAATCAGTTGGACATAAAAGCAATTTAAACTGCTTTATTCAGGAAAAGCGCGAGGATGGAACAATTGTCTGGGATGATCACGGTACCCGTTGTCTTGTTTGCCTAGAAATTGCTGTACAGTCTGCAAAAATGCATAAAGACGGTATGAGCCTGAAAGAAATTCGTCAAAAAATTGATGACACATATAAAGAAGGCTACGCAAAACCAACACCGACTGATATGCCTGCTTAATGCAAAAAACTCATCATTATGATGAGTTTTTTTTGTTATTTAACGAGTTGTAACACCGTTTTAAAATGTGGATGATCTGCACGTTGTAGTAACTCGTATAAAATCATTTCAGTACTTGTTGGTAAAATTCCAAGTGCCTTCATCTTTTCAAGCCCTATCTCTTTATTGGCCTTCGTACGAGAGGACACTGCATCTACAACAACTTCAACTTCAAACCCTTGTTCTTTTAGCTGTCGGGCTGTTTGGTAGACACAAATATGTGTTTCGATACCTGTCACGATAAATTGCGAACGCCCACTTGCCTTTAATGCATCGACAAACTCTTGTTCTTGGCAAGCACTAAAAGCCATTTTAGCAATAGGTTGTTGACCTTGAATATGCTGAGCAATATTTAACGCAGTCCCTCCTAAACGACTAGGATTTTGCTCGAGCCATAAAATTGGTACCTCCAATGCTTGCATAGCTTGTACCAGCTTAGCCACATTTTCAATCACCGCTTCACTTTCATCAACAATTGTCGCTAACTTCCCTTGTACATCAACGACAACTAAACACGCTTCTTCTATTGTAAACATTTAAAACACCCCTTCTATCCGTTTTCACAATTCATTATACCGAAAGTTACTTGGTTTATGTTGAAGGTTAGCAATATTCCGCCCATCCAATTTGTCCAAAAGTTGTAGATGTAGACTACACCCGCAGAAAGCGTCCTTCTGGAGTGGAATGTGCAAGCGAGTACATATTTGATAGGAGAAATTCCATTTGAATAAACACGAACATTTTATAACCCCACTGTTTATGCAACGTGTAAATCACGAAATATTAACTCATATATGTACATCTATATTTTCGTTTGTTCGTATTTAAACCGAAAACGCTATTTTGAATTTTAACTCAATTGTGTACATTTTGTTGCGACCCTGTCATTATTCTGCTCGAATAGTGAGAATTTTATTTTTTCTCTTGAAAATTGAGTTATAATCCAGTAAAGTGCTTTTATCCCGCTTTAACGGTCAGTAATCTGCTCAATCTAAAAAATCTAATAAAAGAAAATAGTTTGCTAGATGATTATGAACTGACCGTAAAAGCCCGATTGGTTCAACTACCAACCAGCCGGGGATGAAAAACCCCTGCTGATTGAAATTTCACTTTATCCCGCTTTAACGGTCAGTAATCTGCTCAATCTAAAAAATAAAAAAGAAAATAGTTATCTAGATGATTATGAACTGACCGTAAAAGCCCGATTGGTTCAACTACCAANGAAAAACCCCTACTGATTGAAGTTTCACTTTATCCCGCTTTAACGGTCAGTAATCTGCTCAATCTAAAAAATCTAATAAAAGAAAATAATTTGCTAGATGATTTAGAACTGACCGTAAAAGCCCGATTGGTTCAACTACCAACCAGCCGGGGATGAAAAACCCCTGCTGATTGAAGTTTCACTTTATCCCGCTTTAACGGTCAGTAATCTGCTCAATCTAAAAAATCTAATAAAAGAAAATAGTTTACTAGATGATTTAGAACTGACCGTAAAAGCCTGATAGATTCAATAACCAATTAGTAGGGACTAAAAACCCTATAATTAAGGTTTAACCTTATAAAACCAAACAAGGAGTGTACCACTTTGACACAACGTGCATACAATTTTAACGCAGGCCCATCTGCCCTACCACTAGAAGTATTAGAAAAAGCTCAACAACAATTAGTAAACTTCCGTGACTCAGGCATGTCTATTATGGAAATGAGCCACCGCAGTGCCATTTTCGACGAAGTACATAATGAAGCAATTGCTTTATTGAAAAAGCTTTATGCTATCCCAGAAAACTATGAAGTTCTTTTCCTACAAGGTGGAGCTAGTCTTCAATTCACTATGATACCGATGAACTTCCTTCAGGCAGATCAAAAAGCTAGCTATGTATTATCAGGTTCATGGTCTGAAAAAGCATTCAAAGAGGCTAAATTATTTGGTACGCCTGTAGAAGCTGCTAGTACAAAAGAAAATAAATACCGCAATATCCCAGCTTTAGCAGATATCCAATTCAATGAAGAAGATGCTTATTTGCATATCACTTCAAACAATACGATTTACGGTACACAATGGAAAGAATTCCCTGAAACAGGTAATGTACCGTTAGTTGCGGATATGTCTAGTGATATTCTTTCTAAACCCGTCGATGTAAGTAAATTTGGTCTTATTTATGCAGGGGCTCAAAAAAATCTTGGTCCATCTGGTGTAACAGTAGTTATTATTCGCAAAGATTTGTTAGAGAAAGCGAATAAAAATATTCCTACAATGCTTAAATATTCAACGCATGCTGACAGTAACTCTTTATACAATACACCACCAACTTTTGGTATCTATATGTTAGGTGAAGTATTAAAATGGGTAGAATCAAAAGGCGGCGTTGCTGAAATTGCCAAGTATAATGAGTTAAAAGCAAAAGTAATTTATGATGCTATTGATAATAGCAACGGGTTCTATACAGGTCATGCAACACCTGAAAGTCGTTCTTTAATGAACATCACTTTCCGTGTTGCTGATGAAGAGCTTGAAAAACAATTCCTTGTTGAAGCAAAAGCAGCAGGATTTGTTGGACTTAATGGACACCGTTCTGTAGGCGGCTGCCGTGCTTCTACTTATAATGCTGTACCGTTAGAAGCTTGTGAAGCATTACGTGACTTTATGGTAGAATTCCAACAAAAACATCAATTATAAAAAAATCGACGAATGATTTACTCACGTAATCATTCGTCTTTTTAATATTTGCGGAAAGAAGACAATCCTTCTATTCAATTTTTAAGGAATACATCTTTTTAAATGCCTGGCGGACATATAACCAATCTCCTTGCACTCAAAAATCATAGAATATTAGAGTATTGCGCAATACTAGTCGGGGAAGACCTTTGTACAAAAAAAATTGAAGCTACTTAAAACAACATAGTTACTATTAAAGGGGTAGTTCCAAGCGAAACCTCACTTGGAACTACCCCTTTCTTCAAATATTGTCATTTCAGATTTTACAACGTTTCATGTTTACAATCTGGACATTTACCATAGATCTCAAATTTATGATTTTCAATTTCATAGTCTGGCAGCTTTTCTCCAAGCATTTCCATAGGGCAGAGATTTAGCTCCTTAACATTGCCACAATCCATACAAATAAAATGATGGTGATGATGTTCAGATTCACAATGCATACGGAAATTTCGCTCCCCAGATAACTCAGTTTCCTCCAAAATTCCTAGCTTCACAAACGTTGCAAGGTTGCGATATATCGTATCGAAACTCATACCTGGAAAATCTTTTTTCAAAACATCTAATAAGTCTCGAGCAGTTAGATATTTATCCGTTGCTGCAAACATATCTAATAATAACTCCCGCTTATCTGTTTTTTTAAAGCCATTTTCTTTTAAAATTTCCCACGCTCTAGAGACATTCACTGCGCTACCTCCTCCCGTTTTGTAGCCATCTTAAATACTATTTTCTTCACTAGTATAACAAGTAACAAAATTAAGATAGAAGTGACGACAATTGTACCACCAGGTGCTAAATCTAAATAAAAGGCACTGACTAAACCGATTAACACAGCCGCTTCGCCAAAGACAATTGCATAGATGATTGTTTGCTTAAAGCCCTTTGCCAGTCGCATTGCAGCAGCCACTGGTAACGTCATAAGTGATGATACAAGTAAAATACCGACGATGCGCATACTTGCAGCAATAACAAGCGCTGTAACAATCATAAATAAGAGATGAATCCAACGTGCAGGCAGACCGCTAGCTTTTGCATATTCCTCGTCGAAAGATAAAACAAAAAGTTCCTTAAAAAATATAAACAAAAAGATAATAACAATGACAGCAATTCCTACCACGACCCATAAATCCTGACGTGATACAGCTGACACTGAACCAAATAAATAGCTCATTAAATCCGTGCTAAAGCCACTTGCAAGCGAGATAAATATAGCACTAATACCAATCCCACCTGACATAATAATCGGAATCGCAAGCTCTTCATAGTGCTTATATAAACGTCTAAGACGCTCAATTAATATTGAACCGCTGACAGAGGCCAGTATGCCTAAGTAAATTGGATTTAGCATTGCCAAGGCTGTAACAGATTGGCTGATATATAAGCTTCCCGCTATACCTGCCAGTGTCACATGTGACAAGGCATCTGCAATAAGCGAGAGCCTGCGAACGACAATAAAAACACCTAGTAGCGGTGCCAATATGCCAATTAATAGCCCAGAGAAAAAGGCATTTTGTAAAAATTCATAGTTCAAAATTGCTTCGATCATTATGCCTTCTCCTTCTAGTGAATCTTTCTCACAGAATGGCCATACCATGCATCAAGCGCATCCTGAGAAATTGTATCAAATTCATTTTTGTAACCGTGGAAGTGGATGGTTTGATTTAAACATGCCACATGACTAATACGGTTCGATACTGTATCAACATCGTGTGTTACAAGAATCATTGTAATTCCCTGTTCCCGATTCAATTTCGCCAGCATATCATAAAATGACTGCACATTCTCATGATCAATGCCGACAGTTGGTTCATCTAATATTAATAGCCTCGGTTCGCTAACTAAAGCTCTTGCAATAAAGACACGTTGCTGTTGCCCACCAGATAACTCACCAATATTACGATTCATAAATGCTTCCATGCCGACAGCTTTTAATGCTTCTAACACTTTTTCCTTCGCATCTCGTCCAGGTCTTTTAAATAATCCTAATTTTTTGGATAGTCCACTTTTCACTACTTCTTGGACGGTTGCTGGAAACCCTGAATTGAAGGCATTCGATTTTTGTGACACATACCCTATCCATTCACGATGCTTAAAAGTCGTACTTGGTTCTCCAAATAGCTTTATTTCTCCTGACATTGGTTTTAGTAACCCTAAAATAATCTTTAATAATGTAGATTTCCCTGACCCGTTCGGACCGAGAAGTGCTAAAAAATCTCCCTCTTCTACACGGAAAGAGATATTTTTTAATACTTGCGTATAGTCATATTGAAATGACACGTTTTCAATGTCAATTAATGATTTTTTCATGTATGCTCTCTTCTTTCTAATTCAAAATCATTACGATTTACAAGTTGTAAGTATAAATGAAAGTACAGTTTTTGTAAAGAAAATAAGATTGCTATTCTACTGTTAATATCTCAAGTTGTTATAGACTTTGATTCTGAAACATTATGCGAAAGGTTTTCATAGCTGTCACGACGTTCACAAGAATGTTTTTGTTTCAAGAAACTAAACAATTTTAAAAGGAGGATTAGCTTTGAGTATTCAATTTTTACAGCAATTAACACAAAGTAGTGATAAGGAAGTTGTTGCGATTGCACGTGCTGAAGGATTTGAAATTACTACTTCTGAAGTAAGAAAACTCCGGCCTTATTTGGAGCAATTCTCATTTACGTGGCTCTTTTTAGGTATTCCAAAAGATATTCTTGTAGAGGTTGAAGCTGTTTTAGGTAGAAAGCGTTCCAGACAACTAATTGCATTGTTTACGAAATAAAAGAAAGGCCCGAAAATCAGTCTTATGCTAGCTGATTTCGGGCTTTTTATTCTATCCTCTTAGAGCATCGATTAACTCTGGTTTAAACTCTCCATTATGAAGCATTTCAATTTCATGTTTATAAGGAGCCGATTTTGATTTGGCATCATTATTTAAAGCAACATATGGTGTTTCTAAGATTTTAGGAATCTCCATTAATTGTGGATGATGCACAATATTTTTTAATGCATCAAAGCCAATATGACCGAAGCCAATATTTTCGTGACGGTCTTTTCCTGCACCACGGACATTTTTTGAATCATTGATATGCAGGACTTTGATACGATCAACACCTATTAGTTTATCAAACTCATTTAGAACGCCATCAAAATCTTCTACAATATTATAACCAGCGTCATGAGTATGGCATGTATCAAAGCATACTGAAAGACGCTCATTATGTGTTACACCATCTATAATTTTAGCAAGCTCTTCAAAGGAACGACCACATTCAGTTCCCTTCCCCGCCATTGTCTCTAATGCGATTTGTACAGGATAATCCTGTGACAACACTTCGTTTAAACCTTCAATAATCTTGGCAATACCTGCGTCTGCTCCCGCACCTACATGGGCACCTGGGTGCAAAACAATTTGTGTTGCTTCCAACGCCGCTGTACGTTCAATTTCAGTTTGTAAAAAATCTACACCTAGACGGAAAGTTTCAGGTTTTTCTGTGTTCGCAATATTGATAATGTACGGAGCATGGACAACAATATTCGTCATACCATGCTCTTTCATGTGTAGTAAGCCATTCATAATATTAAGGTCAGCAATTGCCTTACGACGAGTGTTTTGCGGTGCTCCTGTATAAATCATAAAGGTATTTGCCCCATAGGAAAGGGCCTCTTTACTTGATCCGAGCAGCATTTCTTTTCCGCTCATTGAAACATGTGATCCAAGTAGCATTTGAATGCCTCCTTATTTTTTACCGCGAGCTTTTAAACGACGTTCACGTTTTTTAACTTTTTCCATTTCCCATTTCATATTACGCTTGTAGCCTGGTTTTACTTTTTTCGGCTTACGCACCAATGCTTTTGCTTTCGCATCGATTTCATTTTCATGCTTCACACGATTTTTACGTGCATGGCGATCTTTTAGTTCAGACCATTCGCCATCTTTTACATCTTTTTGAACAAATGGAACGCCCATTTTCTCAACACGTACTACTGCATCCTCATCTGATGGCTCAAACAACGTGATAGCAGTTCCTTTATTCCCTGCACGCGCTGTACGTCCTACACGATGAATAAAGAATTCTAAGTCCTCTGGGATTTCGTAGTTAATGACATGTGAAATTCCTTGAATATCGATACCACGCGCTGCAAGATCTGTTGCAACGATATATTGATAGTCCAATTCTCGAATTTGCTTCATCATTTTCTTACGATCACGTGGACTTAAATCACCATGTATTTGACCACAGCGAATCCCGTTTTCATTTAAGAAGCCTGCAACATGCTCTGCTGTTTTACGTGTGTTGGTGAAAATTACCGCTAAAAATGGATTGATTCCTTCAATGACATCTAACAAACGTTTGTTACGTGATTTAGAACGCACTGGTACAAGCACAAAGTCAATTCCTTCTGCAACCGGGCGTTTATCGTTCATATGGATATGAACAGGTGCTTCCATATATTTTTTTAAGAAAGGTTGAAGCTTTTCTGGAATTGTTGCTGAGAATACAAACATTTCAAGGTTTTCTGGCATTTGGGAAGCAAAACCATCGATTTCCTCTATAAAGCCCATGTCGAAGGCTAAATCTGCCTCATCGACAACTAAAATTGGCGCCGTATGCACAAATAACGCTTGCGCTGAAACGAGATCACGAATACGTCCTGGCGTTCCGACAACAATTTGTGGTTGCGTTTTTAACTTATCAATGGAGCGTTGTTTGTCCGTACCTCCAATAAATAATTTCGCTTGAATAGTTGTTCCTTCTATTAATTGATTTAACGCATCAAAAATTTGTTGTGCAAGCTCACGTGTAGGTGACGTAATAACAGCTTGTACTTCCTGCTTGTCAGCATTAATTCGTTGCACAATCGGAATTAAAAAGCTATGTGTTTTTCCCGTCCCTGTATGCGCTTGTCCGATTGCACTCTTACCTTTTAATAGTAGTGGAATGATTTCCTTTTGAATCGGCGTTGGTTCTGTAAAGCCAAGTTTTGCAATTGCATCCTGCAAAAATGGCTGAAAATTATAATCAGTATATTTTGACATAATTCGTTCCTCCTAACATCTTTCCCATTGTATCATGATTCAACTTGTAGGTATATTAACGTCCTATTATCTAAAGCATGAACATAATTTTATATTTTTATCATAGCTGTAGCGAAGCCCTTATCAAAGTTACTCGAAATGCAGTAAATATGCAATAAAAAAAGCGCTCAGACTGTAGAGAGGGTACTGAAAAACTTACGTTGCCCGCGGAAAGCGAGCGGAATGCTTCGGAAAACAACAGTAGAGTCACAGTGCCAAATGAAAAAAGCGAGGAATTCAACGATTTAATCATTGAATTCCTCGCAACGTGAGAAGATATGGACTTTTTCAGTGCCCTAGACTGTAGACAAACACTACTGCTAATTGCATAAAGCTGTATGGTTATTTGTTCGTCAGAACTCTCATTCTCGTTTTGTGAGGAATGTCGAAACTTTTGATACACTTTATTTTATCGAAAAGTTGAAGCGCTATAATGCTGTAAAAAAAAGCCAGGAATTAGTATTTTTCATGTCATTTACTGTCAACTAATACCTTGGAGAATTACCATATGTTACGATAAAAATGTAAGATACTAGAGGAGGTTGACTTATTATGAAAGCAGCAAGATGGTATAAAGCAAAAGACATCCGTGTAGAAAACATTGAAGAACCAGTAATTTCATCTGGAAAAGTAAAAATTAAAGTACATTGGACAGGGATTTGTGGTAGTGATTTACATGAATACGCAGCTGGACCAATATTCATTCCAGTGGAACAACCTCACTATGTAAGTAAAGATATAGCGCCAATTGTTATGGGACACGAGTTCTCTGGTGAAGTAGTAGAAATTGGCGAAGGTGTTACAAAGGTACAAGTTGGAGATCCTGTCGTTGTAGAACCTATTCTTGCATGTGGCGAATGTGCCGCTTGCAAAAAAGGGAAATACAATATTTGTAAGCACTTAGGCTTCCACGGTCTTTCTGGCGGTGGCGGAGGTTTCTCTGAATATACAATGGTAGATGAAAAAATGGTACACAAAATGCCAGAGGGTCTTTCCTATGAACAAGGTGCACTTGTTGAACCAGCGGCAGTAGCATTACATGCAGTTCGTCAAAGTAAACTAAAAGCTGGCGATACAGCAGCTGTCTTTGGTACAGGGCCAATCGGTCTTCTTGTTATCGAAGCATTGCGTGCAGCTGGAGCAGCCGAAATTTATGCGATAGAACTTTCTGCAGAGCGTGCTGCTAAAGCATTAGAGCTTGGCGCCACAGCAGTTATTAACCCTAAAGATGAGGATGCAGTAGCTCGTCTACATGAATTAACAAATGGTGGCGTAGATGTTGCATTTGAAGTAACAGGTGTACCTGTAGTATTACAGCAAGCTATTGATTCAACAACATTTGAAGGTGAAACAATTATCGTTTCTATTTGGGAAACTGAAGCTTCTATTCTGCCAAACAATATCGTACTGACAGAGCGTTCTGTAAAAGGGATTATTGCTTATCGCGATATTTTCCCAGCCGTTATGGAATTAATGAAACAAGGCTACTTCCCTGCTGAAAAACTTGTGACAAAACGAATTGCTCTTGATGAAGTCGTAACAGAAGGCTTCGAGGCACTAATGAAAGAAAAAAATCATATTAAAATCCTTGTAAATTCACAAGCTTAATTTATTTATAGCGACAGGTAGAGAAAACTAAGAAGCTTTTCTCTACCTGTTTTTATTTGTTAAATTTTTATCCCTCTATTGCTCATCATCATAACGTAGGGTTGATTTCCGTTCCGACTGGGCGCTTTCCTGGGGGCGTCCGATGAGCCGCTTCGCTTCGCTGCAGGGTCTCATCTGTGACGCTGATCCCCGAGGAGTCGCCCAGCCTCCACTCCAATCAACTTATATACATGGTAAACTTATTAACAAATGTCATCCCTAACTTTTGGTGATGAACCTATTTCTCATCCATTTTTTTCATAATATCTAGATTGGCCATTAGGTAGTTTACCTTATTTTCTCCAAAAGTTCCCAACGTCCGTTTTTCCGTATTTGCTGCTATAATTTTTTCAATCTCATCCTTCGCAAGCCCACTTGCTTGGGCAATTCGTTCGACTTGTATTTCTGCAGCCTTCACACTAATATGTGGATCCAAACCTGAGCCTGAAGCGGTCATTAAATCAGCGGGTATGTCTTGTCGTTTTACAGATGGGTTTGCTAGTAAAAACTTTTCGATATCTGCTTCTATTCGCTTCTTTAATTCTGGATTGGATGGTGCATAGTTAAAAGTCCCAGAGCTGACACCACTATAGTTCACCTGGCCCTTTTCGTCTGGTATCGTATCCTCTTTCGTATAGACATTATAATTAACGGATGAGACACGACCCCAGAAATATTGTGGTGCAGTAAAAGTTTGACCGATTAATTCTGAACCAACGGCTTTACCATCCGCCTCTATTAAACTGCCATTTGCTTGATGATGAAATAACCCTTGGGCTAATGCAGTCACTGCAAATGGGTAGATAAAACCACATAAAACGAACATAGTTATTGTGATAAGTAATGCCTGCTTTGAGTTTTCAAAAAATTTTCGCATGTAGCTTCCTCCTATAACCCAAACATATGGAATAGTGGTCCAACTAGTAAATCAATTAACTTAATGCCAATAAAGGGAGCGATAATCCCACCTACGCCATAAACAAGTAAGTTTTTATTTAATAATTTTGCAGCACTCATCGGCTTATACTTTACACCCTTCATTGCAATAGGTATTAATAGTGGTATAATCACTGCGTTAAAAATTAAAGCAGAAATTATCGCACTTGATGGAGAATTGAGATTCATAATGTTTAATGTACGCATCTCTGGTACAGCGACCATTAACATAGCTGGAATAATGGCAAAATACTTTGCGATATCATTTGCAATACTAAAAGTCGTTAACGCACCTCGCGTCATGAGCAACTGCTTCCCTATTTCTACAACTTCAATAATTTTAGTAGGGTTTGAATCTAAATCGACCATGTTCGCAGCTTCCTTTGCTGCGTTCGTTCCTGAATTCATGGCAAGACCTACGTTAGCTTGTGCTAATGCGGGGGCATCATTCGTTCCGTCACCTGTCATAGCTACTACTTTCCCTAGTGCCTGCTCATCTTTAATAACTTGAATTTTGTCTTCTGGCTTACTTTCTGCAATAAAGCTGTCCACCCCCGCTTCCTTTGCGATGGCTGCTGCAGTTAGTGGATTATCTCCTGTACACATGATTGTTTTAATGCCCATTGCTCGAAGTTGTTCAAAACGTTCCTTGAGTCCGGCCTTTACGACATCCTTTAAGTAAATGACACCTAAAATTTTTTCGTTTAACGCTACTACTAAAGGTGTTCCACCAACAGAAGATACTTGTTGAATCAGCTGTTCCAAATTTGTAGGAATGCTATGTCCTGCCTTTAAGCTTTCTTTTTTTATCGTATCATAGGCTCCTTTTCGAATTTTTATGCCATCCTTCATATCCAAACCACTCATACGAGTCTGTGCGCTAAAGGGAATATGTTCACTTGACTTGATAATGTTTTCTTCATCGTTAGTATTCACTCCTAATTCACAAGCAAGTGACAAAATAGACTTTCCTTCAGGTGTATCATCTGTTAAAGAACTAAGCCATGCAGCTTGCATTAAATCTTTACTGTCCACCCCTTTTACTGGGAGAAATTCAGCTGCCATGCGATTTCCATAAGTAATAGTTCCCGTTTTATCTAAAATTAATGTATCTACATCCCCACACGCCTCTACGGCTCTTCCAGACATCGCAATAACATTAAACTGAGTAACTCTATCCATTCCTGCAATACCGATTGCCGACAATAATCCACCAATCGTTGTAGGAATTAAACAAACTGTCAAGGCAATTAACGTTGCAATAGAAATCGGTACATTTAAATAAGTTGTCATTGGATATAGTGTTACAACAACTAACAAGAAAATAATCGTTAAACTTACTAAAAGTGTATTGAGCGCTATCTCATTTGGTGTTTTTTTACGACTGGCTCCTTCGATGAGCGTGATCATTTTATCTAAAAATGATTCACCAGGCATCGAGGTAATTTCGATCATCAGCCAATCACTCGTAACAGTCGTACCACCTGTCACTGATGAAAAATCTCCACCCCGCTCCTTTACAACAGGCGCAGATTCACCTGTTATTGCGGATTCATCTACGGTAGCGATTCCTTCGATGACTTCTCCGTCATTTGGAATAACCTCTCCTGCCTGAACTAAAACAATATCACCCTTTTTTAATTCATGTGCCTGTTTAAGTATTTCAGAGCCATCACTAAGTAAGACACGAGCCTGTGTCACTGTTTTAGTATTTTTTAGCGTTTGAACCTGTGCTTTTCCTCGTCCTTCAGCAATCGACTCAGCAAAGTTTGCAAATAAGATGGTTACAAAAAGAATAACGGCGACAATCGCATTATACAAACGGTCATGCTCCCCTACTTCGTTACCAAATATGTTCGGAAAAAGGGTTAATAACAGGACAAACATAAACCCTATCTCTACTACAAACATAACAGGATTTTTCACCATATATAATGGGCTAAACTTCTTTAAAGCGTCTATCATCGAGCTTTTAAACATTTTGCCCGTAATAAAACTTTTTCTTGCAGTTTCCATAAGTGTCTCTCCTTATTAAAAATCAATCTCACCACACTAAAAGGTGGGAGTCTTAAGATGAATGAAGATAAAGTTGTAAGTGCTCTGTAATTGGCCCAAGAGCTAATGCTGGTAAAAATGTAAGTGCACCAATCATTAAAACGATAGCAACAAGTAAAAATGTGAAAATAGTATTATCCGTTTTCAATGTTCCCACCGAATCACTATGAAACATCTTTTTAGCAAGTAGAGATGCTATAGCTAGTTGAATAATAATCGTCAAATAACGTCCAAAGAACATTGCAAGACCTGTCGTGACATTCCAAAATGTTGAGTTGTCAGCTAATCCTTCAAAACCTGAGCCATTATTTGCTGAGGCCGATGCAAATTCATACAGAACTTGAGACAAACCATGTGCACCTGGATTCGTTATGCCCGCTACTCCTGCTGTTGTTGCAACTGCAAGTGCTGAAAATAGTAGAATAATAGCAGGGTGAATCAATATACAAAGAGCAATTAGCTTCATTTCCTTCTCTTCAATTTTCTTGCCTAAAAACTGAGGTGTTCGACCAATCATTAAACAGGCGATAAAAATTGTCAGGAGCACATACATCATCATGTTCATCAGGCCAACTCCTTTGCCTCCAAACACAACATTTAGCATCATATTAAACATCGGTACAAGACCACCAAGCGGCGTTAATGTATCATGCATATTGTTGACAGATCCCGTTGTAAAAGCAGTAGTCACTGTTGTAAACAACGCTGATTGCGCTACTCCAAAGCGCATCTCTTTGCCTTCCATACTTCCAAGCTCCTGCGAAATTCCGAGTTCACTAATGATTGGATTACCCGCTTTCTCTGCTACATACACAGTCGCAAGTCCGACTAGGAACAACACGCCCATTGCCGCAAAAATGGATAGCCCTTGTTTTCCAAATATCGTTTTCTTTTTTCTATATGCGACCATTAAACTAAATGCAACTACACAAGCACCTGGTAATAACATCATAGATAGCATTTCCACAATATTAGAAATGACCGTTGGATTTTCAAAAGGCGTCGTTGAATTGGCTCCATTAAAACCACCACCATTAGTGCCTATATGCTTGATGGATTCAAGAGAAGCTACAGGTCCAAGGGCAATATCTTGTAATTTACCTTCTATTGTTTGGACAGTTTTATTCGCACTCAAGGTTTGCGGAGAACCTTGAGCTACTAAAATAATGGCAACAACAATAGATAGAGGCATTAACACACGTGTAATAACACGAACGAAATCCACAAAGAAATTCCCTATAGTGTCAGTTTTAGCAACTAGACGACGGCAGAACGCCATGCATGCGGCATAACCAGTAGCTGCAGATGTAAACATCATAAAGATAATAACTAGCATTTGTGATAAATAACTGAGTCCAGATTCGCCACTATAATGTTGCAGATTCGTATTCGTCATAAATGAAATAATAGTATTAAATGAAAGTGTTGATTCCATATTGTCAATATTATTTGGATTTAAAAACAGCATCGCTTGAATGCGTAATAGAAGATATCCAATAAACACCATAAAAGCGTTTGAAAGAATTAATGAAAGTACATACTGTTTACCAGTCATATCGACTTGTTTAATGCCGCATAACTTATAAATAACAGCATCAAATCTATCCATAATTGGATCAAGCCATGTTTTTTGTTGCATCGTCACTCGAAATAGATAGTGACCAGTTAAAATAACGAGCGGTAAATAAATGATTAATACAATGGCGATTTGCCACATACTGTAGTACCTCCTACCAACCTATTAATAGTTTTCAGGATAAAGTAATGCATGCCCTAGATAACCGAAAAGGAACACAAGTACAATCCCCATAACAATCCACATTTTTTATTCCCCCTTACTTTTCTTCGACAAGCTTGAAGCACCAAGCGGTTAACGCATAAAGACATGCAAAGCTTATAATTAGTAAGCCAATCATATAAAAGTCCATCAATCGAAACACCCCTCTTCCAATTAGGATGCTCTCATCATACTGACTTTCAAATTAATGTAGTGTTAGGAAATCGCTTCTTCTATTAAGAAACTATAAAGAAGGAAAATCTTAATACTTTCTTAATGGAAGATAACGCTATAATACAAATGAGGTGAAAGAGGATGGAAAATACACGTCCAACCCCAGAGACGTTTTTAGCGAGGCTTCAACAGGAAGAACAATTTGTAGGGAAGCTAAAGATCTTTCTTGGTTATGCTGCTGGAGTAGGTAAAACTTATGCAATGCTAGATGCAGCACATCAAGCACAAAAACTTGGTAAAGATGTGGTAGTTGGCTATGTAGAACCACATCCTCGTCCAGATACGTTAGCTTTACTCGAGGGACTTGAGCATATCCCTACAAAAAAAATAATTTATAAAGGGAAACATTTCCAGGAATTAGATATTGATGAAGTACTAAAGCGCAAACCAGAAATTGTCATTATTGATGAATTGGCACATACCAATGTTCCAACAATGCGTCACAAGAAACGTTTTGGAGATGTAGAGGAATTACTTGCAAAAGGTATTCATGTCTATACAACAGTAAACATTCAACATATTGAAAGCCTACACGATATAGTAGAAGAATTAACCGGAATAAAGGTGCGGGAGCGTATTCCAGATTACTTAATAGATCAAGCTGCACAAATAAAAATTGTCGATATTGAACCAGATGAGTTAATACAGCGCCTACAAGAAGGCAAAATTTATGTAAAACAACAAGCTGAAAAAGCGTTGCAATCTTTTTTTCGTAAACAAAATTTAGTCTCACTTCGAGAAATTGCACTACGGAGAGCTGCTGATACGATTAACTATAAGCAGGTAAATAGCGACGAATCTATCAAGCATCATGTACAAATCGAAGAGCATTTACTTGTTGGTATTAGTAGCTCTCCTACAAATGCCAAGGTTATTCGAACTACCGCGAGACTAGCACAGGCATTACATGGGAAATTTACAGCTCTTTACGTTCAAAACGTCCAGGAACATGATAGGAATAACGCAAATTCTGAACGACTTCAGCAGCATATAAAGCTTGTTGAACAGCTTGGCGGCCATGTCGTAATCGTTCAGGAAGATGATGTAGCTGCTGCCCTTGCCAATTATGCACAAATTAGTGGTGTCACTAAATTAGTCATTGGTAGAACTAGCATGAGAAAAAAATGGTGGCAACCAAGTACAAAAATCAGCGATCGACTCAACGAATTTGTACCGAATTTAGCCATACATATAGTGCCAGATCAGGAAAATGAACAATTCTACTTCCCTAAGGTAAAAAATAAGCTGTCATTTGAATGGCTTGACTTATTAAAAATGGCTATAGTATTCGGCATAGTATCAGTTGTCGGGCTGTATTTTTACACAATTGGCGTAAGCGAATCGAACATAATCACTATCTATATTTTAGGTGTCTTAATTCTTGCCATTTGGTCATCAGGATGGATGATGAGCATTATTAGCTCCATCATAGCGGTACTACTTTTTAATTATTTGTTTACAGAACCACGATTTTCATTTAACGCCTATCATCGCGACTATCCGATAACCTTTGTGATCATGTTCCTTTCAGGAGTGATTACAAGTAGCTTAACAAAAAAAATAAAGGAGCAAACCATTGTAGCTGTTCGTAAATCTTATCGAATGGAGGTGCTCCTTGATACAAATCGCAGGCTTCAACATGCTAAGTCTATAGAAGAAATTATTACTGAAGGCATGTCACAAATCGTTAAATTAGTAGAAAAGCCAGTACAATTTTTTGAAATAGAAAATAACTTAATTGTGAACTCTATTTTTTTCCGTACCGAGAGCATTTCTAGTATTGAAAATAAGAAGATAGCATCCCTCTTTGAGAATCCGAATGAGCATGGTGTAGTAAGCTGGGTTATCAATAATAAGCATGTAGCAGGCGTATCCACTGATATATTTCCTGAAGTGAATGCCTACTATTTACCGGTTATTTCAAATGGGAGTGTTAAAGGCGTTATCGGTATTGCTTTGTCAAAGCAAGCACCATTACCTGCATTTGAGCGTAATATTTTGCATGCCATTATTAACGATTTCTCATTCGCACTTGATAAGTGGTATCTACAAAAACTCAATGAAGAAGTTGCTAGGGAAGCTGAAATGGAACAGATGCGTGCTAATCTTTTGCGCGCAGTTTCTCATGATTTAAGAACACCGCTTACTGCTATTTCTGGTAATGCAGATATATTACTATCCAATGCATCTCAAATTCGAGAGGATGAAAAAAGCATAATATATGAGGATATTTATAAAAATTCAAAATGGCTCGTACAAATGGTTGAAAACTTACTAGCTGTGTCTAAGTTAGAAGATGGACAATTTGCTATAGAGATGCAATTGGAACTTGTAGAAGATATTATTCAAGAGTCACTAACACATGTCGTTCGTCTAAACAATAGACATGAAATATCCTATCATATTGAACCAGAATTTTTATTTGCCGTAATGGATGCGCGACTGATTATTCAAGTTCTAATTAATATTATTGATAATGCATTGACCTATACACCATCAGGTAGCGTTATTACTATAAAGGTTACAGAATCTGAACGTTTCGTACACTTTAGCATTGCTGATGATGGCCCTGGCATTGATGATGCTATAAAAACCAGCCTTTTTGAGCCATTTACTACCGGAAAAGTACAGCGTAGTGATAGTCGAAGAGGCTTAGGATTAGGCTTGGCTCTATGTCAAACTATTTTAAAATTACATGGTAGTGAAATAACAGTTTCGGATAATAGACCAAAAGGAACGGTTTTTAATTTTTCACTAAAAAAAGGAATCTTATCATCAAAAGTTGGGGATGACATTTGTTAAAACGTTCGTATAAGTTGATTAAAGTAGAGACTGGGCGACTTCTTGGGAATCAGCGTCATAGGTGGGATCCTGCAACGAAGTGAAGCGGGTATGGGAACGAAGGCTAAAAGCATCACGTCCTGTGATAACGCCTTCGTGACCAACATCCTGTCACTGCCGCTACGTTGCACTACGCTTTTGCACAGAAAACATTTGTCGCTGCCGCTACATTGCACTGCGCTTTCGCACAGAAAACATTTGTCGCTGCCGCTACGTTGCACTGCGCTTTCGCACAGAAAACATTTGTCACTGCCGCTACGTTGCACTGCGCTTTCGCACAAAAAAACATCTGTTGCCCCGACGCCCCTAGGAAGCTTTGCTCTGTGCGAAAGCGAAGCGTCAGCAACAATGTTTTAACTGTGCGAAAGTGTAGCGACAGCAACAACAAAGCGCTCAGTCGTAAAGGAAATCACCCCTTCACGATGGTGATAAACCAAAAAGGAGTAATGAAATTCGATGAATAAACGAGTTCTAGTAGTAGAAGACGATGTAGCCATTGGCAATTTAATTAAAATGACATTAGCTACTCAGCAGTATGAATTCGACATTGCACGAGATGGTCATAGTGCTCTACAAAAGGCTCTTGCCATGAATCCAGACGTAATTATTTTGGATTTAGGACTTCCTGACATAGACGGTGTAGAGCTTATAACGAAAATTAGAAGCTGGACTCAAACACCAATTATCGTAGTTAGTGCACGCGGCGAAGAGCACGATAAAATCAATGCTTTAGATGCTGGTGCAGACGATTATGTTACAAAGCCTTTCAGTGTTGAAGAGCTATTAGCCCGAATTCGAGTAGCTTTGAGAAGAAAATCTTTTGAGCATCAGCTAGAAAATGAATCCCCTGTCTTTGTAAATGGTCATTTACAAATAAACTATATGGCAAATACAGTGTTTGTAAATGGTAACGAAGTACATTTGACACCTATTGAATATAAGCTCTTGGTTATTTTATCAAAGCATGTCGGGAAAGTTTTAACGCATAATTTTATTTTAAAGGAAATTTGGCACAACGCACTTCAATCAGATGTTCCTAGTCTAAGGGTTTTTATGGCTACTCTTCGAAAGAAAATAGAGAACAATCCAGCTAACCCAAAGTTAATCCAGACACATGTCCGCGTTGGGTACAGGATGCTTCGTTGTCACGATGAAGAATAAGGTTTGATCTTGCTTTAACTTTGCTTTACTTTCCAACAGCAAACTTATTATTGATTGACTGGAGAAAAAATGATAATATTTACTTGATAATGATTATCACTCACAAGAAAGTAGGTAGATCTCATGAATCTTCACGTGGTTCAATTGGGTGAAAAAGTTAAAGTGAAAGATCTACAACAAATCGACTCTATGTTATGTAAACGATTAAATGCTTTTGGAATAAAAGAAGGCTGTCAAGTTTGTATGGTCCAAAAAGGATGGTTTTCTGGAGCTTGTATATTAGAATGTCAAGGACAGAAAATCGGACTTAGAAAAAAAGATTTAATGGATATAAAGGTCGAACAAGTATGAGTAGATTAGCTTTAATAGGAAACCCCAATATCGGTAAAACATCATTGTTCAATACGTTGACAAATTCATATGAATACGTTGGCAACTGGAGTGGTGTAACCGTTGAAAAAAAAGTAGGACAAGTAAAAAAACTACAAAAGGAAATTATTGATTTACCTGGTGTCTATACGCTTAATCCGATTTCAAGAGATGAAAGTGTTGTTACTTCATTTTTACTTGAAGATCAGGTAGATGGAATTTTAAATATTATTGATGCTTCTAATTTCGAACGAAATATGCAATTAACTGTAGATATACTTGAACTTAGAAAACCTGTTTTCATTTGTTTAAATATGATAGACGTAGCGAAAAAGAAAGGCATTTCAATTGATGTCGAGAAACTACAGAGTTCTTTAGGAGTACCTGTTGTTCCAATAAGCGCTCGTACTGGTAAAGGTGTTGATGGTATTTATGCTGCTATTCAAGCCTCAGATCGTACTCAACAACGTTTTGCATTAACCTATGATGATCTAATTGAAGAAGGTATCACAAAAATTGAAGCATTGTTACAGCCTATTCCTGAAGAACAAAGAAGATGGTGTACGATTCAATTTTTAATGGGAAATGACGCTGTTGACGCTTATTTGAAAGAGAAGGAATACTTTGAACAGCTAGCTGCAATGCGAGATGCTTTAGAGAAGCAAATAGGTGAACCATTAAATAAAGCTATAGCTAAAAAACGTGATTTATATATTTCTAACATCTATAGCGAAGTAATTATACAAGAGAAAAGTGAAACACAATGGTCAGAAAAAGTTGATAAAATTCTAACACATCCGATTTTAGGTATTCCGATTTTCTTAGCGCTTATGTTTTTAATGTTTCAAGCAACGTTTGCCTGGATCGGTACCCCACTTTCGGATTTCCTAGATGGCTTTGTAGGCGGCCCTCTTTCAGATACTGTTACTCGGGGCTTAGAAGCTATTGGTGCATCTCCTTTTATTGTTCATTTAATATGTGATGGAATCATTGCAGGTGTTGGCGGTGTTTTAGTTTTCATTCCGCAAATCTTTGTACTATTTTTCTTTATTTCACTTTTAGAAGATTCAGGGTATATGGCGAGAATTGCTGTTGTGATGGATCGCCTTATGGAATTTTTCGGTTTAAACGGCAAAGCCTTTATTCCGATGATTGTAAGCTTTGGATGTAATGTTCCAGGTGTAATGGCTGCGAGAACAATTGAGCAACCAAGAGAACGGTTATTAACAATTCTTGTTGCACCGTTTATGAGCTGCTCAGCAAGATTACCTGTATATGCTTTGTTCGGTGCAGCATTCTTTGCTGAACATCAATCGTTAGTAGTATTCTCCCTATATGTAATGGGTATAGTGATAGCGCTTATTGTAACAAAAATATTATCGATGACGATTTTAAAAAATGAAACCTCTGTATTTTTTGTTGAGTTACCAGCCTATCATGTACCACAGCTTAAAACACTTTGGCGTTCCACTTGGGAAAAAGGGAAAGGATTCTTCCGCAAAGCTGGTACTATTATCTTTGCTGGCTCCGTTATTATTTGGCTTCTTTCTTATTTAGGACCACATGGCACTAATGTCAATATGGATGACAGCTTTTTAGCAATTATTGGGGGCGCTTTTGGAGTGTTGTTTATCCCACTTGGCTTTGGAACATGGCAGGCCGGTGCATCCCTTATTGCTGGATTCCTGGCAAAAGAAGTGATTGTTTCGACAATGGCGATTATTTATGGTGTAAGTGAAGGTGTCTTATCCTCTACAATGACAACTCATTTTACTGCTTTAAGCGCTTATACATTCTTGGCCTTTGTTTTACTTTATATGCCTTGTCTAGCTACAGTAGGCGCAATAAAAAGGGAAACACAGTCTGTGAAATGGACCTTATTTGCAACCATATATCCATTTGTTGTAGCTTATCTTATTGCACTTATGATTTATGGTATTGGGAATTTATTGATGTGAGGTGTAGAGAATGACTTTATTAATTAATATCTTAATCGGTTGTATTATATTTGGCTATGCTGGTATTACCTTATATAAGAGCATTAAGAAGCAGAAGAAGGGCAAATGCGCATCATGCTCATTACAGAAGAGTTGTTCCTCTAACGTTTGTGCCCCTCCTGCTAAACTTAAAGATTTTACCACTAAATAAATTTGTATGATAATATAGCGAGGTAGTTTCCAAATGAATTAACAGTTTGGAAACTACCTCGCTTTTTTGTGGCTTTTAGACATGGAGGGCTTTGTTCTAAAGCTCAACGTACTCTTAAATTTTAAATTTATTGATTTCTTCCTTCACAGACACCGCTTCTTCACTTAATGACTTTGCAACAGCATTAATTTCTTGAATAGTCGCAGCTTGTTCTTCTATTGTCGATGCAATTGTTTCAGATTGCTGTGCAGCATGGTTAGCAGTAGAGGACATTTCATTAACCGATGCTGCCATTTCTTCAGTACTTGCAGAAATTTGCTGTGTAGAAGCAGATACATCCTCGATTTGAGATGTCATATCACTAATCGCTTTTAAAATTCCATCGAAGGCATTTTGGGCATTCTGAATAAATGTGGCACCCTCATCTACATTCAATACTGTTACACTTACAGCCTTTTCTACTTCCTTCGTTTCTTGCTGAATAAGTGCTATTACATCCACTATTTGATTGGCAGATGCTTTTGATTCCTCGGCTAATTTGCGCACTTCATCTGCCACGATCGCAAAGCCTTTACCATGCTCTCCTGCACGAGCCGCCTCAATCGCAGCATTCAGTGCTAGAAGATTTGTTTGCTCAGTAATGTCAGTAATCACTTTCGTAATATTAACAATTTCAGCTGATTGTGTGCTAAGCTTCTTAATTCGCTCATTTGTTGTATTTGAAGATTGTTGGATAATCGACATTTGGTTTTCTGCGATATGTAACGTTTTCTCACCATCATTTGCAATTGATTGTGTATCTACCGCTTTAGAATGAAGCATTTGAGTAGCCTCCGCAATACGTTGAACACCTTGAGCAGTTTCATCCATTGCTACCGAACTTTCACGACCAGTAGCAGCCGCTTGGTGATCACTAATTGCCATTTTCTCTACAAGGTTTGCAATATCATGAGATGAATGTGAAATTTCATCTGTACTTGCTGCTAATTGTTCAGCTGCCGATGTTGTATGTTCAACATTTACGGTCATGCTATGTATTAGTGAATGTAAATTAGACTTCATCAAATTAAAAGAATCAGCCAAATCTTTAATTTCATCCTTTGCCCTAACTTCAATATCCTTTTGACATAAATCTCCTTTAGCAATTACCTTAGCTGCAGAAGTTAACTTATTGACCGGAACAACGATAGAACGTACGAATACAATCCCAACTGCTATACAAATCAATAAAATAATACAGAACATCCATAAGAACCACTGCTCATTATCATCGATAAGCGTTTCAACATGTGCTAAAGAATTTTGCATGTCTGTAATGTTTTCTTGTTGAAACAAATCTACTTTGTCATTAATGTCAACTGATGTAGTATCAAATTCAAGCATTATTTTATTCCCTAGCTCTGGCCCGCCTTGAATATAGCTATGAGCCAATTTCTGACCAGTATTGTAATACTCATCAAACGCTACTTTAATCGCAGCTAATCTTTCCTGCTCTTCCGGATGCATTTTTTTCACTTGCTCCAAATCTTCATTAAAGATTTTGCTATATTTTTCGGCTTGCTCAAATCCATCATCTAAATTATCGAGTGCTCTTGTAGCACTAATATCCGTCAAAAACTGCTGAACCTGTACAACTGCTAACTTCATCTCATCTGCTAATAACGTCGTTTGAAGTGTTTTTTCTTTTATCAAATGTACTTGCTCTAGTTGGGATTTTGCATTTTGTTGTTGAAAAATACCCATAATTAAAACTAATACTACGATAAGACCAAACGACACTATACTTCTAACTTTAATTGTCACAGAATACCCCCTATTTTCAACCACTACTAGTAAATAATATTTTATCAATTTATTTACATTAATGTAATACATTTCAGATGATAATCTTCTTTTTCTAAAATAATGATTTTCCAACAAATCATTATACCTTTCAAAACGGCTGAAAAAGTGCAAAAAATGTGTATTTTTCTAGACTTTTTTACCACTTATTAACTACATATGAAATAAGTAAACCTTCCAGGATATAGTGAGATACATTTACAATCGCCCTCGTTATTTATTTGTGGTGTCGAACGCTAACTTACCCATCTGCATATCATATTTATAATCAGGTATGTCATCAATGTTAAATCACTATCGAAAGGAGATCGTTATGGTATTTAGACCACAGTTCCCGATGTATCCTGGTGGCATGAGAATGCCCATGCCAATGCAAATGCCGATGCCAATGCAAATGCCAATGCAAATGCCAACACCTCCACAAATGTCACCGCAGTCCTTTTTCCAGCCTGGAGGCTTCCCAAATCCACGAATTCCGGGTGGCGGTGGCTTTCCAATGTCCAGTGGAATAGGTTCATTTGGAGGACAAATGCCATCAATGCAGGAACCTTCAAAAATCGGTTCATTTTTGCAGCAGGCGAATAGCTTATTTAACTCAGCGAAAACATATACGCCTTACATTCAGCAAGCAATGCCAATGGTAAAAAATATTCCGTCACTTTTAAAATTGTATAAAGGATTTCAAGGTCTTCCTGCTGCAGGAGCTGCCGCAGGGGCTGCAGCAGTAGCAACTGAAGCAGCGGCTAGCAAAGGAGCAGGTTCTACTAAAAGTCGAAAAGCGTCTCGACAAAATGGATCATTTACTCCTGCTGACCCACTTCCATCTAAGCCCCGTATTTTCCAGCCGCCTATGTAGATGAAGGTTTCTTTGTATTCGCCGTCCCTGTCCGTTATAATGTAGATAGGTAAGCTTGAAAGGAGTCACAACCATGCAAGTATTAAAAATTAATCCACGTGGCTATTGCTACGGTGTTGTTGATGCGATGGTCATCGCTCGAAATGCCGCACTCGATAAAACATTACCAAGACCTATCTACATTTTAGGTATGATTGTGCATAATAAACATGTTACAGATGCCTTTGAAGCTGATGGCATCATCACATTAGATGGCGAGAATCGTTTAGAAATTATTGAACAAGTTGAAACTGGCACTGTTATTTTCACAGCCCATGGTGTTTCACCCGAAATTCGTGAAATTGCGAAGCGAAAAGGCTTAGTATCCATTGATGCTACATGTCCTGACGTAACAGTTACACACGATTTAATTCGTGAAAAATCAGCAAATGGCTATGATATTATCTATATCGGTAAAAAAGGCCATCCCGAGCCAGAGGGAGCAATTGGCGTTGCACCAGATCATGTGCATTTAGTACAATCATCCACTGATATTGATGCATTAAATTTAACGAATGATAAATTACTAGTAACGAATCAAACGACGATGAGTCAATGGGATGTCGCTCATTTAATGGATAGTTTAAAAGAGAAATTCCCACATATTGAAGTGCATAAGGAGATTTGTTTGGCAACCCAAGTACGCCAAGAAGCAGTTGCTCAGCAAGCTGGGGAAGCAGATTTACTTATTGTTGTTGGTGACCCAAAATCCAATAACTCGAATCGTTTAACGCAGGTGTCCGTTGAAATTGCAGGGACACCATCTTATCGAATTGCAGACGTTTCTGAGCTAAAAATTGAATGGTTAAAAGGAATTAATTCCGTCGCTGTTACAGCAGGTGCTTCAACGCCAACACCAATTGTCAAAGAGGTTATTTCATTCCTTGATCAATTCGATGAAAATGATGAATCAACACATATCATTGAGCGTACAGTTACTTTAGATAAAATTTTACCTAAAATTAAAACGCCAAAGCCTGTTGACAAAATTATGCCTTACTAAGAACAAATGCTCTAAAGCGCTCGTTTACATCCGACAAGCACTGGCGAGCCCGAAGCAAAAGTAAACGCTCCACCACTTTTGCCCGAGGGATCGAAGTGACCTCGAGGATGTAGCGCTTTAGCCTAGACGAAAACTATGCTTTTGGTTATCCGCAACTAAAAAAACTATAGTTACTTTAACAGTAAAAAAATCCTGATTGTCTATTTCGACAATCAGGATTTCTCATTATTTACTAAAATAATAATTAACCGGACGACCGATGCCACCATAATGCACATCCATCGTAATTTTCTCTTGCTTCTCTAAATAATCTAAGTATCGTCTTGCTGTTACGCGCGCAATACCTACACCACTGGCTACTTCTTCTGCCGATGCTCCTTCTACAGACTGCAAATAATGCACAACTTTCTCTAATGTTGCACGATTAAAACCTTTAGGTAAACTTTTTTCTGACCGTAAATCATTTGATTGCTGAACTTCATTATGCCCACCCTGATAATGGAATAACTGATCAAGCTCTCCTTGTGTTAATTCACGCTCCGTTTGCATTTGCTTTTTAAAGCGCAAATAATTTTCAAGTGTTCCTTGCACTCGTTCAAATGAAAAAGGTTTCATAATATAATCAAAGACGCCAAGATGCAGGACCTGTTTTACAGTTTCCATATCATTAGCAGCGGTTACCGTAATTACATCTACTGGTAACTTGAGTTCACGAATTTTTCGTAAGCTTGTCACTCCATCCTGCTCTGGCATGAAGATATCCATAAATACTAATTCTGGTTTAAGTTTTTGAATTTGAGCAATCCCGACAACTCCATTTGAGGCTTGTCCTATTACTTCAAATCCAGCTATCTTCTCAATAAATTGGCGATTAACCTCTCGCACCATTGGATCGTCCTCTATTAATAATACCTTTGTTTGCATCACTGTTAGTCCTCCATACACTCTGTTCTATCTCTATATGTGTAAATATTCACTTAAGGAAGCTATCTAAGAGAGCGTCACTCTGTTCCCATAGAATTTCTCGCATCTACTCTAACTAATTTCCCCATAGGGTTGATTTCTATTTTGATTTTTTACTCCCATCAAAAGGTATACGTTTTACTAAAACTTATTCTCAGCTTAGTAATGAGCCTATTAAGTATGGTAAAAAGTTATTAAAAAGCTTGTTCCTTTATTCGGTTCACTTATGACTTCAATTTCTCCCTTTCCTTTTTGTACAATTTCTTTTATTAAAAAAAGTCCAATGCCTCGACCTTTTTTCTGTTTTGTTGAATAGCCATTATCAAAAATATGTGCCTTTACTTCATTTGTCATGCCTATACCATTATCTGTTACTAAGATTGCCAACACATCCTCATCCTCATCAACAGAAACATTGACAACTTTTTCTTCAATTTGTACATCCCTTAATGCATCAAAAGCATTTTCAATTAAGTTACCAAATAAAATAACGAAATCATGATGATCTAGATTGTTAGGAAATGTTGTCAAACGGCTTTCTCTGTCAATCTCCAGTAGAATTCCCTGTTCTTTTGCATAGGAAATTTTACTAAGCAATAGACCTGAAATATTTTCATTTTTAATCCGTTCATTTAGAAAGTTTGTAATTTCATCGTGTTCTTCTTTTACTTGCGTTAAGTAAGAAAGTGCTTGTTTATGATGTCCAAGCTGTAAAAGACCAGCAATTGTGTGCAATTTATTTTTATGCTCATGTGTTTGTACACGTAATGCTTGTACAAATGCCTTAACACCCGTCAATTCCTCTGCAAGCTGTTTCACTTCTGTACGATCCTTAAACATGGCCACAGCTCCAACCGTTTTCCCATTAACTTGTATAGGAATACGATTACTCATAATACTATGATCATTAATATAGAGCTCACGATTGAAAATAGGTTGATCTAGTTCCAAAATTTCCGGTAATCGTGTATCAGGTAAAACATCAAAAATTTTCTTTCCTATTAATGTTGACGCTTGTTTGTGAACATCTAATATTTCACATGCTTTTTCATTAAATATTGTGATTGTCAAGTCATTATCAATAGCAATAATCCCTTCATGCATCGCGTTAAAGGTTTCTGTTCGTTCTACATACATTTTAGCAATTTCGTGGGGCTCTAGCCCAAACATTTGCTTTTTCATATGAAGCCCTAAAGTATGGGCCCCCCATGCACTAAAGAAAAGAGACAATAAGATCGTAATCATTAATTCGGTTTGAATAGATTGTAATAACTCTGCAACAGTTAAAACACTATAGCCTACTACTACTACACCTATTTGCCTTCCTTCTTTACTCATGATTGGGACGAATGCTCGTACCATATCTCCATGCTCACCATGTGCGATGGATGTATAATAATGCTCAGAAAATGCAGCATTTAGATCACCTGACTCCGAGACTTGCCCGATCTCCTCTGTATTTGGATGTGAGTACTTGCGCCTTTGCATATCCAGTACAACAATATACTGTGCGCCATTGATATCACGTATTTCTTCCACTACAGTATTTATGTGTTTCGTAGCCTCGTTAAAATTATTATTTGAAATGTAAGTTTTCAGCTCAGGAAGCTGTGATACTGTTTTTGCTACAAGTAAAGCCTGATCTCCAAGCTTATCCTTTTGCACATTCATGACAAACCCTAGCAAAAATGTTCCACCAATACTAAAGGAGAGCATGAGAATAAAAAAAGTCAGAGACATAATTTTTCTCTTCATCGATAATTTTTGAAATTTCAAGATGTACGCCTCCCTCTTACTATATTTTAACTTACTCCATATGATAGAATAACAAAAACATCAGAAAATACGAATAAATTGGGTGTAATTGATGAAAAAATTTATTATTGGAACAATAGTAACCGTTTTACTGTTAACGATAGCGATTGGTGTTCAACAGGGCTTACTATTCGCCAAGCCTCTCCCCTATGACGATGAGCAAAAAGGCTTGGATACACAAATTACGATTCATTTAAGTCATGTTGTTGCTGAGAATACACCGAAAGGACAAGCAGCAAGTAAATTCGCCGAGCTTGTTGAGGAAAAAACAAATGGTGAGGTGAAGGTACACGTCTACCCAAACTCCTCCCTGTTTAATGATGAAAATGAGTTTCAAGCTTTGCAAGATGGACAAGTAGAAATGATTATCCCTACTTTTTCAAAGATGACATCCTATATACCAAACTGGCAGGTTCTCGATCTACCTTACCTTTTTAATACGGATGACGAAGTTCAAGAGGTTCTTACAGGTTCAATCGGTGAACAATTATTAAAGGAGCTTAAACCTTTTCATATAAAAGGACTGGGTTTTTGGCATAATGGCTTTAAACATTTGACCTCTGTCGATCACCCTATTCATACATTTGAAGATTTAAAAGGCTTACGTGTCCGTACAATGCCAAGTATAGCTCTTGAAAAGCAATTCGAGGTCGTTGGGGCTACACCAATCCCGACTCCCTTCAGCGAGGTTTTCACTGATTTAGAATCGAATACTATCGACGCTCAAGAAAACACAGCGTCAAATATTTATTCTAAAGGTTTCTATAAAGTACAGAAGCATATGACATTAACAAAGCATGGCATTTTAGGATACACCGTTTTAATGAACGAAAAGTTTTGGAAGTCCTTACCTTTAAAAATTCAAAAACAGATTATGGAGGCTATGAAAGAAACAACAGACTGGCAATTTGAGCAAGCTGTAGAAATAAACAAAGAAGATTTGCAAAAACTTGAGCAGCAGAATAACTTTGAGATTTATACGATGAGCAATAAGGAACGCCAACGCTTTAAAGAAAAACTAGCACCTGTCTATGATTTTTATAGAAACAATGTACAAAATAATGATGTCTTATCGGAAATTGAAAAAATTGTTTCCCCTTAAAGTATTTCTTCACTGCGGGATCAATACTTTTGTTCATTAATGATAAAATCCTCACAAGCGTGGGGATTTTTTTCTTTTGTATTATAATAGATTTCTAAATTATAAAACTACTATAAAACAGCCAAAAACCCTTTCTATTACTAGCTTCATTCATCCTCCACCTAAAAATGAACAAAATGAACAATAGAAACTTTACGGTCATAAAGACTATTGTCGGAAAATTTCAGCTATGATAACTTCATGAAAGCGTTCACATAATATTCATAAATATAGTGTAAGGGGAGAACTTTATGCGTATAAATTTTAAAAACTTAACTGTACAAGTACTGATTGCTATTGTGCTAGGTATTATTGTAGGTGCTACGTTCCCAGAGTTCGGAGCGAAGTTGAAAATATTAGCAGATATTTTTATTAAATTAATTAAGATGTTAATAGCTCCTATCATTTTCTTAACAGTTGTTATTGGAATTGGTAGTATGGGCGATGTAAAAAAAGTTGGTAAAATTGGCGGGAAGGCATTAATCTATTTTGAAATTGTCTCTACTTTCGCACTAGCAATCGGCTTAATCGTAGTCAATATTGTAAAGCCTGGTAAAGGCTTTAATACAGCTGCTGCAAACGGTGCAGATATTTCCCAATATACAGAGGCAGCAGCCGCTACAGAGCATGGTATTGGTGCATTTATTATGCAAATTATACCTGATAATGTTGTCGGAGCACTTGCAAATGGAGAGTTATTGCCTGTTTTATTCTCAGCAGTTTTATTTGGCATAGCTGCTGCTGCTATTGGTGAACCAGCTAAACCAGTTATTAAATTTTTCGAACAAGTAGCAGATATATTCTTTAAAATTGTAAATATGGTCATGAAAGTTTCACCGATTGGTGCATTCGGTGCAATGAGCTACACAATCGGTAATTTCGGTCTTAAATCACTAGGAAACTTAGGATTTTTAATGCTTTCCGTTTATATTACAATGTTTATTTTTATCGTAGTCATCATTGGTCTTATTACACGTTACTTTGGATTTAGTATCTTTAAGTTTATTAAATATATTAAAGATGAAATTTTTATCGTTATTGGGACATCATCATCAGAATCGGCCCTTCCTTCGATGATGCGCAAATTAGAAAACTATGGTTGCTCTAAGCAAGTCGTTGGTCTTGTTATTCCAACGGGGTACTCCTTTAACTTAGATGGTACGTCCATTTACTTATCTATGGCGGCTATTTTTATCGCACAAGCTTATGGAATTGAATTAGATGTTTGGCATCAAATTACATTGCTAGCTATTTTAATGCTAACATCTAAAGGTGCGGCCGGTGTAACAGGCTCAGGCTTTATTACACTCGCAGCAACATTAGCAGCATTCCCAATGATTCCAGTAGAAGGGATTGCACTTTTAATCGGGGTCGATCGCTTTATGTCTGAAGCCCGCGCCGTTACAAACTTAATTGGTAATGGTGTAGCAACAGTTGTCGTTTCAAAAATGGAAAAAGAATTCGATCCAGAGCAGGAAAAACGTGCTCTTGCAGGACAAGTCACAACTCAACAATAAAATAAAAGGCTGGCCGGTAGTGAAAAAATCACATTATCGGTCAGCCTTTTATTTTTCCATTTTAATATGAAACCTCTTGTACTTCTTACTCGTATAGTAAGTAAATTGGAGGTTTATATATGACTACATTTACCCTTACTTACCCAAAAGCATTCGAAAGATTTTTAAATATTCCTATCGTGAATGAACAAAATGAGACGGTTTGTGTGCTACAAAAAGTAGAGCGTTCATCCGTTGGAAAAGTAATGAATGCTGTCATGCTAGTAGCTTCAAAGCAGTCTTTGCCACATCGTTATGAAACACGTTCTACTTTAGGTACACCACTTTTTCAAGTACAATCTACACTATTAGCAAAGGGTGTCAGCCATCAGCTTATAATGCCAGATGGATCAATTCTACCAATACAAAGGAAGACGGTTCAATTACTTGAATCCTCCTACTCTTTTACAATGGATGGACTCGACTTTCGTTTTGAAAAAGATTTTACATCTACCGCCTATTTATATTGTAATGATGAAAAAATCGCAAGTGCTAGTAATATAGAAACTGAACTTGTGCGTACCGGTGTAGCTTTTAAACTTTTTAACTCAGATGATACGCTCTTTGTTGCTTTGCTAGCGACTTTGTATCAGGCATTATTTTCGATGAATAATTAGGAGGCTTATCGTCGTAGAGTGGGGTTGATTTTCGTTTCGACTTGGCGCTTTCCTCTGGTGTTCGATGAGCCGCTTCACTCGCATGTCCCTCGGTGTCTGTCGTTTCGGCGAAGTGGTCGGCTTTACCAGCGGAAAACAGGTTTGGCGGCGCAGTGAACGGCTTTAGCGGCGGAATAACCTGTTTTGGCGGCGCAGTTTACAGCTTTAGCGGCGGAATAACAGGTTTTAGCGGCACAGTGGTCGGCTTTAGCGGCGGAATAACAGGTTTGGCGGCGCAGTGAACGGCTTTAGCGGCGGAATAACCTGTTTTGGCGGCGCAGTTTACAGCTTTAGCGGCGGAATAACAGGTTTTAGCGGCGAAGTCGACACCTTTAGCGGCGGAATAACCGTTTTGATGGCGAAGTGGACGCTTTTAGCAGCGGAATAACCTGTTTTAGCGGCGCAGTTTACAGCTTTACCGGCGGAATAACCTGTTTTAGCGGCGAAGTGAACGCCTTTAGCAGCGGAAAACAAAGTTCTATCAACGGAGAGTAAGCTCTTAATTAACATAAATACATACCGGTTTAAATAGATAATGAAAAAAAGCTCCTATTGTTAGGAGTTTTTTGATATTAAAAATTATTAAGTAACTTATTTATTGCTTCCACGACTACTGAAGGTGCATCATTTTGTATGTAGTGCGCACTATTTTCAACAATAATAAATTCACTTTGAGTGGAAATTTGTAATATTTCCTTTTGCATTTTATTCCACAGTTCTTGAGATTCTTTAGTATAGAGATGTTTATTACCTGCTGAAAGAACAATTAACGGTATGTTTAATTTTATCTGATTGTCTTTTAATTGTTTTAAGCTTTCCTTAAATTCTTTATAATTGCCTTCGTGTATAAATTGATTCTTATAAGCCTCTTGAAATTCCCTACTCATAGTTGGAAGAAATCTTTCTTGGTAATCCTCTGGAGTAGAATCAATTAACAACAATCCAGCAATTTCACTAGGATATTCACTCGCATATAATCTTGCGTTAACTCCACCAAATGAATGACCTACAAATATATATGGAGGGGCTATATCCAATTTAGTAAGAAGCTCTTTCAGTTCCTTCACCATTTCTCGACTTGTTCTAGGATTTGAACTTTTCTCACTTTTACCAAGTCCCGCTCTATCGTAAACTAACACTTCTGTAAATGCTGAAACATCAGAGACTATAGAAATCCACCCTTTAGAATAATCACCATATCCCGCATCCATAACCACTGTAGGTTTACCATTTTTTTCACCTATCAATTTGGCATACAACTTAAAATCGTTAATTGGTACAAACATTTCTTTAAACATAGTATAGTTTCCTTTCTTTATCTTAGACTTCATCGAATATTTAAGAACTGATATCTAATAAAAAAATCGGCCTTTTTTTATTTTCCACTACTGCTAGAATCATTCAATATATTCCGGGACACGAAATAAATTCGCTTTGTTTTGACCATTTTACGCCGCCCTTCTAAAAAAGGAGTACACTAAAGAGGTAGAAATACTATGCATTTGGAGGCATTTAAAATGGATACAAAAGCAGCAGATATTAAAAATTTAATGACGTTAGATTTACTTGTTCAAATTCTAGAGGAACGCGGTATTATGACAGATCGAGAATTAAAAGAACGTCTCACTAATAATGTTAAGCTTTCATCAATGGATGCAGATTTAAAAGAAAAAGTCATTGAAGAAATAAAACATTAATGGAGTAGATGACATTCCAGAAAAAGTGGCCGCTTCTTAAGTGATGAAAATACTTTAAGCGGCCCTTCTTATTATATTCGTACCTTTAGTTCCTTCACATGTACAGCAGTTCCTGTGATTGAAATATTCAATTTCCCCTCATCACTTTTTACATGAACTTGCACACGCCCATCCTTCCCAAGTTCCTGACCTTGTTCGAAGATTAGCGTTTTCGGCAGTTGTGCTTGTCGATGAATATACTCTGCAAAATACGCTCCCATGACACCAGAGGCCGTACCTGTAGTAATATCTTCAATTGTTCCAGAGTATGGAGATGAAAAATGTCTTGCGTGCATATCAGCATTCTTATCAAATGCCTCTAAGCAAAAAGGATGCAAGGATGCTTTTGGCATTTCTTCTAGGATAGCTGGAAAATCTGCAGTTTGCGGAGTCATTTTTTCAAAGTATGTTAAATTTTTAATAGGTATTAACAAAGTCCAAATTCCTGTACTTCCATAAACTATCGGTAATTCAGGATGTATCGCTTCCTCTGTTAGTCCTATTGATTGTGCAAGTTTAGATTTTGAACCATTAAATGCTTCAAACTGAGGTGTTGCATGTTGCATAGTAATGTAAATTTGTCCTGCTTGTTGTTCTTTTATCTCAATTGGAAGAATTCCTGCTTTCGTCTCAATGGTTAGTTTCGACTTATTTACTAATAAACCTTTTGTTCTTAGCGCATATATCGTTGCCATTGTTGCATGTCCACATAAATCCATCTCATGCCCTGGCGTGAAATAACGTATACGTAAATCTGCTTTATCCGATTTTAGCGCGAAAGCTGTTTCGTTAAAGCCTACTTGCTTAGCAATAGCCTGCATTTCTATTTCACTATATTGATTTCCCTCTACAACGACACCTGCTGGGTTCCCCTTATTAGGTATCGTGCTAAACGCATCATAATGATCGACGGTAACCATTTTCATATACTTTCCCTTCCTTTATTTAAGTTTTACATCAATTTTATCCTGCGAAACAAATCCGATCTCCGACTTTCTATGCTTCCTTGGCGATTATCCCCAATTCCTAATATCCATTTCCGATACATTAATAGATACGAATCGACCGCACAAAAGTTCCATTATTCCCCAAATTATTAAGCTACTCTTAAAAAATATCCCCTATTAAAAAATAGAATTAACGCAGAAGCTTTTTACCGCAACGTCAATTTTGGAAAATTCCCACCACAATGACCTTTTTAAAAAATTTAGTCATAAGGTAGTATCAACACCATCTATCTAAGTTTTGAGACAATACTTCACTCAAACATAGGTCTCTATATACATAAAAAAGCAATATGCACTTTTAATTGTACATACTGCTTTAGGACCCTATCGAATTGTTTTTAATGCCGTTGACCAAGGAATAAGTTGATCTAGCATTTGATTTACTGAATCTGCTTGCACTTCCTTTGGTTTAAATACCGTACCGTTTTCGAAATCTGTAAATAATGATAAAGCCGGATGGACGCGAACATCTGCTACTAATAATTCACCAAGAATTCCACGTAAATGTTCAGCAGCTCTTGCACCACCAACAGAACCGTAAGAAACAATTCCTGCCGCCTTATTATTCCATTCCACGCGTAAGTAATCTAATGCATTTTTTAATGCCCCAGTAATGGAATGGTTATATTCTGCAACGATAAATACAAAACCATCACATGCAGCAACTTTTTGTGACCATGTAGCTGCTCCTGAAGCATCTCCACCTGGCTCACCTAGCAGTGGTAATTTAAAATCCGCGATATCAATAATTTCATATTCTGCATCACCGCGTTTTTCAGCTACTTCCTTTACCCATTCGCCAACTTGTGGGCTTAAACGACCTTCACGAGTACTACCTAAAATAACCCCTATTTTCACCTTGTTGTTCCTCCTTCATTCATCCCTCAAATTGTGACCGAATCATTCATTGAAAAACTAAAAACGGTTCTCTTAGCCATGTTGTACAGGAATCCAATTCTTCATTCAATACATTGATGGTTAATGAAACCATTGTTTTTTACTTCGAATTAAATTATCTTTAATCCAAAACAAAAATATCATATGTTTATAAAAATTTCCAGTTATTTAATTCGGATTAAATTATTTTATTTTAATAGGTCTTTCTAATGCTGCCAGTTCATCCTCAATCGATGCATATTGTCTTTCTACAACATATTTTGCATCCGAGATAGCCGCATTATAAATATGCGGAGCAATATTTTCCTTTATAAAATCTAATACTCTTTCTGCTTCAAATTCTGTAATATCCTCATCACGATTATTATAGAAAAAACGTTGAATATCAGCTATTATTGTTTCTTGTTGTTCTTTTGTTAAACGAATAAACAATCCAAAACTCTCCTCTCATTGCCATTTATACTCACCTATCATAACACTCTAAAATTAATCCATGCATACACAAAAAGACTGAATTACAATAAATACTATAATTCAGCCTTCATTACATTGAAAAACTAATATGTCAATTAGATTAAGGTGTCCTATTAAATTAAGTACGGCTCTATGGCAAAACGAGGGGTTGATTTCCGTTCCGGCTTGGCGCTTTCCTGGGGGCGTCCGATGAGCCGCTTCACTCGCGTTGCTCGCTCCAGGGTCTCGGGCCAACACGAGGTTGGTCACGAAGGCGTTATCACAGGACGTGATGGTTTTAGCCTTCGTTCCTCTATCGCTAATCCCCAAGTAGTCGCCAAGCCTCCACTCCAATCAACCAATTCACATAGCATAAGTTTTCTGGCCTCTAATTTATAGTGATGAAACAATACCTTAGCACTTGGGTTATATCTGTGCGAAAGCCAGCGACAGCAACAATAAAAGTGGAGGAAGCGGCTCGACTCTCGCTACACAGGAAAGTGAGTAGCCTGGAATGGAAATCACCCTCATTTAAAGAGCAAAACCATTCACCAAGATTTCCTTGAACATATAGTTTTTAACATTAAAAAGACTGAATTATATTTAATTCTATAATTCAGCCTTTTATTATTACTGGTTACATTTAAATGAATAGTTTGTTGATAGAAAATTCTTTTCCTTTGAGACGATGGCTTCTCCACCATCTTTTTCACATTGCTCAGTCATAGCATCAATTTTTTTGGCATTCATCGTATTTGTCATAAATGTCATGCCTACACCAAACACAGCAATTAGCAAACCAATCATTATCCATAACTTGCCGGCTTTATTGCCAGAAGGTCTTTCATTCGCCACAGCTATTCCCCTCTCTTACACGAATAAAAACGGTTCTGTATGAATAGTAGATTGGACAAATTCAACAGAATATTTTTTATCCTCGCACATTCTCGACATCTTTTTAGCTACTCCTGCAATCATCACTTTCTCCACATGATGACCTGGATCGACGATTTGTAGACCAATTGCTTGAGCGTCCTGGGCTGTATGGAAATACATATCTCCCGTTAAAAATACATCTGCCCCAGCACGTTTCGCAGAATAAATATATTTATTGCCATCGCCACCGACAAGCGCTACTTTTTTCACCTTCGACTGTAAATCACCAACAACTCGGACAGCAGGTACGTCTAGCTGCCCCTTTACAAATTGCGTGAATTTATGAAGAGTCATTTCTTGTGGTAAATAACCAACTCGGCCTAAGCCCATTACATTTGTTTGCTGGTCTAGGCGAATGATATCATAGGCTGGTTCTTCATATGGATGCGCGTTTAACATGGCCTTTAATACACGACTTTTTATGGATTCTGGAAATACTACTTCTACCTTCACTTCTTCTTCAACATGTAATTCACCAATAGAACCTACATGTGGATTTGCACCTTCTAGTGCACGGAAACGACCTTCTCCCAATGTAGTATAGCTACATGCTTCATAATCTCCAATACGGCCTGCTCCTGCTTTTGCTAATGCCTCACGTAAATCATTGGCATTTGCAGTCGGTATAAAAACTGCCAGCTTCAACATATTTTCAGCATATGTTTCTTCTAAAATAGAACGGTTTTCAAGCTGTAGAGCATCTGCTAGTAGATCGTTGACACCACCTTCAGCCACATCTAGATTCGTATGTGCTGCATAAACGGCAATATCATTTTTGATAAGCTTTTCATATAAACGCCCGGCTGGATTGTCAGTACGAATATTCGAAAGACGTCTAAAAATCGGTGGATGATGCGCTATTATTAGCTCGCATCCTTGAGCAATAGCCTCGTCTGCTACTGCTTCATTAACATCTAATGTGACTAATACTTTACTTACAGGTTTGTTTAATGTGCCGATTGCAAGACCGATTGGGTCATTTTCCATACAGGCTAATTTTTTAGGCGACCATGATTCGAACAATTGTATAATTTCCTGACCGTTAACTGTTTTCATCTCACAGAACCCCTTCCACTAAATTGAGTAGAGCTACTAATTCTCCACGTTTTTCTTCAATTTCAGGTGTTTGATCTGCCCCTTCAATGGACTTTAATACACGCTGCCAATTTTCTTTTTCACGTGACCATTTTTTTATAAATGATGGTGATTTTCGTTGCATTAATTTCGGACCAAATAAAATTTCCGGTTCCGTTAACGTCATTGAGCTTCTTTGCAATACAAGAATTTCATAAATTTTTTCGTCTTCCTCTAAAATCTCTTCGTCCTGGATTGCCCAATTATGTGCTAATGCCCATTCACGAATCACTTTAGCATGAATATTTGGTTGCAAAATAAGCCTTGTTACCCCTTGCAATGCTTCAGGATGCTTCTCCAAAATGGAGACAATAAGAGGTCCACCCATCCCAGCAATAGTAACTGTATCTACGTGATCAGCTTCTTCTACTGCTGCTAAGCCATTCGCAAGTCGTACTGTAATTTTTTCTGTTAAGCCTTCCTTTTTCACTTGTCCAACTGCTGATTCAAATGGTCCTTTCACAACTTCCCCTGCTATCGCATAAGAAGCAATACCTTTATGAATTAAGTAGCATGGTAAATAGGCATGGTCACTGCCAATATCAGCTATAACCGCACCAGAGGGTACATATTTTGCTACTGTTTCTAATCGCTTTGATAATTTTTGTGCATTCATTTTTTTTACCGCCTGTCTTAAATAGTGTCCATTCTTAGTATGGATGATGTCGCGAAAAAAAACAAATGGAGTTGACTCAAATTTTTGAGCAACTCCATTTTTCTTTAACTGAAATAAAGATAAATAAATTGTAGCTGTACCGATTACGATTAAACGCTTTCAGTACAGCTACTTTTATCAATTATGCCTCGGCATAATTGCGTCCGGAATCGGCTTTGTGCTGGCACAAAGAATTCCTTTCCGATTCCGTGACATCCGCCGGAGGCTTTTACTTCTTTTAGCGGATGTTTGTCTGGGCATCCGCTGAAAGAAGTTAGACTATTTTAGAGTTGAAATGTACTTAGCGATTGCTTTTGCTTCCGCTTCGTTTTTCAGACCAGGCGTCATTGGTGTGCCTGGGATCCCTTTTGTTAAAACTTCTACGATACGAGCTTCATCTTTGCCGTGTAGATTTGGACCCACAGAACCAGTTAAGTCAGCAGCGTGACAGCCAATACAAGATTGTACTAAAGCTGAACCGTCATCTTTAGCTTCTGTCTTTTCGCCACCGCCCTCTTTTTCAGCAGCAATTTCTTTTTTGTTCTCTGCACCTGTTAAAGACATGAAGAAAATAAGACCAATACCAAATGCAAGAATTAAGATGTAAGGAACGACTGGATTGTTTTTCATATGTTTCCCCTCCTCATTGTAAATCTACTTCTATGATAATATAGAATCAGTCAACATCTAATATTGTACTTCATTAACCATGAAACGAAAAGCCTATTCGCTAAGTTTTCCTTTGTTTGTAACAAATTCGACATTTCTGTAACTATTGGATAAAATATGTCTTGAAATCCCCATTACTTGGACTATCTATCATCTTTTAGCATTTAAACTTAACTTCCTTACATGCTGTTATTTTTCCTCTTTTACACATTCGTATACCAAGAAAATCAAAATATCTTTTTAATAATAATCCATTAACTAAATAAGCTATACGATTATATTCTTCACCAATAAAGTATTTACAGGAAGTTAATGTTGAATAAATTACAGACACAATTTTGATACAAAAAAAAGAATCCGTTAGCTATTTGAAAGCAAACGGATTTTTGTCATTGTCAGCGAAACTATTTTACAAAATGAGTTCTTATAATAAGTTTATGATATAATAGCTAATCAGTGCTAGTAAACCTAGGACACCTGAAACCGTGAAATAAAGTAGCTTCATTTTTAAACCTGACCAAAGCCAAACCCCGCAGTTTGCTGCAATCAAGCAAAACAATGCAATATTATTTCCATTAAAATATGTAGTGTAAATTCGAATTGACATACTAAACAATAAAATAGCACCTAACAAATGGAAAACAGGAGCTAATAAATCATTTTTTCGTGCCATTCGAAACGCCGTCAGAAATAATATCACCGCAGCTATTCCAACGACAACCGTTAAAATGATCATTAAGGATGATATTGTAAAATAAATAGACAGCAGCATAATCATGGCGATACATATACCCGCAATTATAAGTAGCAGTTTTCTCTTTTCAGAAGGCAATATAGCTTGTTTATGGTGTACTGGTTCTAACTCCTCTAGATCCGCCCCCTCTGCATATAGAGCCGCTAAAAAATCACAGTAATGCTCTGGTAATAGCTTATTCTGCTTCCAAAACAAAATCTCATTCAAGATTATTTTTTTTCGAGGATTTGTCATAATGTATACTCCAAACATTGCTTAATAATGGTTATTATTACAATTTTATCTTAAAACCTTTCATAACACATCTATATAAAGTAGCAAAAATAATAAGACTGCCTCATTCTAATTACTCGCTATAACATTTATCGAAAAAATATCTACTATGTTTAGTATGATCTAGGGATAAATGATGAAAATTTTGCGCGGATATTTACTTCGCTTTCACAGGTAGTCTCCTATTTCATGCGAATATAATAGTAGCCTAAAAAAGGGCTACCTAATTAGTCATCACTAATTAGGTAGCCCCAACTTTTTATCTTTATTCTAAAAAGTCTTTTAAACGTTTGCTGCGAGAAGGGTGACGTAGCTTTCTAAGAGCTTTAGCTTCAATTTGGCGAATACGTTCACGTGTTACACCAAATACTTTCCCTACCTCTTCTAATGTACGTGTGCGACCATCATCTAAACCGAAACGTAAGCGAAGGACATTTTCTTCACGGTCAGTTAATGTGTCTAACACATCTTCTAATTGCTCTTTTAACAATTCATAAGCTGCATGGTCAGATGGAGATTGAGCTTCAGAATCCTCAATAAAGTCTCCTAAATGTGAATCATCTTCTTCTCCAATTGGTGTTTCAAGAGATACTGGTTCTTGTGCAATTTTTAAAATTTCACGTACTTTTTCAGGTGTTAAATCCATTTCTTCCCCAATTTCTTCAGGAGATGGCTCGCGACCTAAGTCTTGTAGTAATTGGCGTTGTACACGAATTAATTTATTAATTGTTTCTACCATATGCACTGGAATACGAATTGTACGTGCTTGGTCCGCAATTGCACGTGTAATCGCTTGGCGAATCCACCATGTTGCATAAGTGGAGAATTTAAAGCCTTTACGGTAGTCAAATTTCTCAACAGCCTTGATAAGCCCCATATTCCCCTCTTGAATTAAATCAAGGAATAGCATTCCACGGCCAACATATCGCTTTGCAATCGATACAACAAGACGTAAGTTCGCTTCTGCTAGGCGTTTACGCGCTTCTTCGTCACCTTGCTCAATACGTTCCGCTAATGCGATTTCTTGCTCGGCAGAAAGTAAATCAACTCGACCAATTTCTTTTAAATACATACGTACAGGGTCATTTATTTTAACACCCGGTGGTACACTCAAATCATTTAAATCAAAAGTCTCTTCGCTTGCTTCTTCTTTCATTAAGCTTTCTTCTTCAAACTCTTCTTTTCCAATGATTTGAATGTCTTTAGCCTTTTCAAGATCCTCAGCAAAGTGGAAAATCTCTTCGTTCTCCAATTCATAAGGCGCTAGTTTCTCTGAAATTTCTTTCATTGAAATTTCACCTTCTGTTTTTGCTTTTTCTTGTAGTATTTTTTTTGCTTCATCTAATGTAATTTCTACTTCTACCTCTTTTGAACGTTCTGACTTGTCCGCCATAAACCTTCCTCCTTCTAAACAACCGAATCGGATTAAATCGCCGATAACGATTTTCTTAAATGAATAATCTGTTGGGCGATTTCAAGTGCACGCGCATACTCATGCATCTTCTCCGCTTCCTTTGACTCATGCATCTTTTGTTGAATTTCTTGCTCAATTCTATATTTTTGCAGCTGACGTATTGAGTCTGTGACCTCTGCCTCTGCTTGGTCGGGGTCCCGTTCCGCTAAAGCCGCTTCCATTACAATCTTACGTAATTCAGAGTCATCCAATATCTCAACAAAACGCTGATAATCAGGATGACCATATTCTTCATAAAATCCTACTAAGCGAACAAAAACAGCCATATAGGCATCTCGTGCAAACGGATCTTTTTGCTCACTACGTAATACCCTGTCCACTACATCTATATTATGAAGCATATGAGCCAGTAATAAACGTTCGGCACGTTCAGCTGCGTCCATAGGCTTGTGTTGCTGAGTGACCGGCATCGAAGGCATTTGAACAGGCATTTCTACTTTTGCAGAACGCACCTGATTTGCCTCTAGCTTTCGGAATTGAGCATAAATCGCTTCTTCCGATATGTTTGTTTCATTCGATAGCTGCCTTATATACAGATCTCGTTCAACTGGTGATGATCTACCTACCAGTTGTTCAAGAACTTCTTGGATATATTGAAGCGTATCATTTTCAAACTGAAAGTTCTTATTTCGTCTAGCATGCATCATCATAAAAGCAATATACGCATGAGGGTTTTCCAAAATTTGTTCTTTAAATGCTTGTCCACCTAAACTACGAATGTATTCATCGGGATCTAGCTTATCTGGTAATACCGCAATATTGACTTTCATACGTTCCGTTTGCAGTAACTGCGCTGCTCTTTTTGCCGCATCAAAACCAGCATTATCACCGTCATAGCAAATCGTAATCTGCTCTACTAAGCGCTTTAGCTTTGTGATATGCTGATTCGTAAGCGAGGTGCCCATTGTTGCTACAGCATTCGTTACGCCAACAGAGGTTGCTGCTAAAACATCCATAAACCCTTCCATCAATACTACTTGACGATTTTTTCTAATTGAGGTTCGTGCTTTATCTAGGTTATATAGCACTTCACTCTTTTGAAAAATCGGTGATTCTGGACTATTTAAATATTTTGCCTCTTCACCAGTCGATGCAAGAATTCGTCCTGAAAATGCTATAATCTTACCGTTCTCATCACGAATAGGAAACATAATACGCCCTCTAAAACGATCAAAATAGCGTTCTTCCCCTTCACGCTTAATAACTAAACCACTTTCAGCGATTTCTTGTAAGTTATAACCTTTTCTTTCAAGCAATATCGTTAATGCATCAAAGCTAGGAAGAGACCATCCAATGCTATTAGATTCTATAAGTTCCCTTGTAAATCCTCTTTCTAGCAAATAATTTAAAGGTTCTTCACCATCTTCAGTATTTAACAGTAAATGATGAAAAAAATCTGCTGCAAAAGCGTGTGCTTCTTTCATCCTTTCTTCCGCTTTAGATACCTTTTTCGCTACTTCAGGTAAACTAGGCCCAACATCTAAATGTATGCCAACACGTTCACCAAGTTTCACGACTGCGTCAGGAAAAGAAATACCTTCTATATCCATGACAAAAGTAATAGCATTACCACCTGCACCACAACCAAAGCAATGAAAAATTTGTTTGTCTGATGACACAGAAAAAGATGGCGTTTGTTCTCCGTGAAATGGACAGAGGCCAAACCAATTTCGCCCACGCTTTGTAAGCTGCATGTATTCGCTTATGACATCAACAATTTCTGATTGTGTGCGAATCTGTTCAATCACTTCTTCAGGAATCTTCCCTGCCAAATCCATCACCATCTTTAAATTACGTTATAAAACACAATTCGCTATCCGATTTAAAAATCCTTTATTTCTCGACAAAAAAATAGGATTTTTCTCTTAATAAATATTTTTACCACAATTTTATTATTATAAAACAAAAATCAGTTTTTATCTATACTATTTTCACAACCGACTCAAAAAAACCGCCTCTTATAACCGAGGTGGTTTATCATCATTCGTTTCTTATTTACAGTTCGAGATATGCTCAATAATGACGTTAGCTGTTTCCTCAACAGCTTTGTTTGTCACATCAATAACCTTACAACCGATTTTAGCGACAATTTTTTCAAAATGCTGGATTTCTTCTAATATTCGATTATGCTGTGCATAGATAGCATCATCATTCAATCCAAGAGATATTAATCTCTCTTTTCTAATTGAGTTTAATTTATCAGGAGAAATAATTAAACCAATACATTTTTTAGGATCAATTTTTAATAGTTCTTCTGGTGGCTCCACTTCTGGTACTAAAGGTACGTTCGCTACCTTATAGCGTTTATGTGCTAAATATTGTGATAACGGCGTTTTAGAGGTACGTGAAACACCGACTAGCACAATATCAGCCTGTAATAGACCACGTGGATCTCTACCATCATCATATTTTACTGCAAATTCAATAGCCTCAATTTTTTTAAAATAATCATCATCTAGCTGGTGAACAATTCCTGGTGCTTCTAATGGGAATTCTTCCACAAAAGTTGCCATTGTTTTTAAAGCAGGCCCTAAAATATCAACAGCATATATCTTTTCTTGCTCACACAGTTCATGTAATATCGAACGCATTTCCTGGCGAACAAGCGTGTACACAATAAATGCCTTCTGTTTCGCTGCAAGGCCAACAATTTTCCGAATGAGCTCCTCTGATTGTATATGAGGAAAACGACGAATTACCGTGTTTTCCAAACCAGGTCGAAATTGGCTAATAACTGCTTTCGCTACTTGATCACCAGTTTCACCGACTGAATCAGATACAACAAAAACTCGTAGTCTTTTCATGCTGCTCTCCTTCAAATATTTAGACATTTTGTACTAGCGATAAGAAAGCTCGTGTAATCGTCGTTTTCGTCAGACGACCAACGATAGTTAATCCACCTTCTTGTGGCTCTACTACTGGTAGCGAATCAACTTCTCGTTCAATTAGTTTATTCGCTGCGACAACTAAAGAATCTGATCTCTCACAGTACGAAATATTTGGCATACGTGTCATTATTATATGTACAGGAATTTTGTTTAAATCCTGCGTGCCAATACTTGTTCGTAGTAAATCCTTACGAGAAAGTACCCCTGTCAAAAATTCATTCTTATCTACGACAAAAAGTGTTCCAACATCCTCTGAAAACATGAAGCAAATCGCATCATAAACAGTCATTGTTTCCGGTACAACAACTGGTCCTGAATGAAAATCTTTCACCTTTAAATTATGAATACTATCCATCAATGTAACAGATGTTTTTTTACCTGAATAGAAATAGCCTACACGAGGTCTAGCATCTAAAAAGCCCGCCATTGTGAGTATAGCTAAATCTGGTCTTAAAGTTGCTCTTGTCAGACTGAGACGTTCTGCAATATGTTCGCCTGTGATTGGGCCGTTTTCTTTCACAATTTGTAAAATGTCTTCCTGACGTTTATTGAGTTCGATTGGACTCACCGCCTCAAATCTAATAGTGTTATACTTATGCTCAATTATTATATACTATTTTAATAATTATTGCGAAGAAAAGAACTACATGCTACAATATTGACACATACGCTTGCTCTAGATGTATTTTCGAGTAATTTGCGTTATATAGGCGATGACGGGAAAAAAGTATCTGTTCCACTTTAAAGCGAGTAGAAGATGGTGAAAGTCTACATAGCAACAGAGAAAAGGCACTCCTTGAGCTAACTTTTTGAAAAGAGGTTTTAAACAACACGTTTAAAACAATCAGGGTGGAACCGCGGGTTTTAGCACTCGTCCCTGGGCATTTATTGTGCCCGGAGACGGGTGCTATTTTTAATTTAGTCCTACCTAAATTAAAAATATTTAGCGAATTTATCTATAAATACGCTAAAACAAATTCAAAGTTCACTCTTTGAAAACTACAAAGGAGGCTATTTTTATGGCTAACAAATCAATGGAAACAATTGTATCATTAGCGAAGCATCGCGGCTTTGTCTTCCCAGGTTCTGAAATCTACGGAGGCTTAGCAAACACTTGGGATTACGGTCCACTAGGTGTTGAATTAAAAAACAATGTAAAAAAAGCATGGTGGCAAAAATTTGTCCAAGAATCAGAGCACAACGTTGGGATAGATGCTGCAATTTTAATGAACCCAAAAGCTTGGGTTGCTTCTGGTCACGTTGGTAACTTTAATGATCCAATGATTGATTGTAAAGCATGTAAAGCGCGCCATCGTGCTGATAAAATCATCGAGGATGCTGCACTAGCAAAAGGCGATGAAATCATTGTCGATGGTATGACATTTGACCAAATGAAAGAAACGATGATTAAGTATGACGTAGTGTGCCCAGATTGTGGTAAAGCTGATTTTACAGATATTCGTCAATTTAATTTAATGTTTAAAACATTCCAAGGTGTAACAGAATCTTCTACTAACGAAATTTATTTACGCCCAGAAACAGCACAAGGTATTTTCGTGAACTTTAAAAACGTACAACGTTCTATGCGTAAACGTACACCATTCGGTATTGCACAAATCGGTAAATCATTCCGTAACGAAATTACTCCAGGTAACTTCACTTTCCGTACACGTGAATTTGAACAAATGGAATTGGAATTTTTCTGTAAGCCAGGCGAGGACCTTGAATGGCACGCATACTGGAAGGAATTTTGTAAAAATTGGTTATTAAATTTAGGCATGAAAGAAGAGTCTATGCGTCTTCGTGATCATGAAGACGACGAATTGTCTCACTACTCAAATGCTACAACTGATATCGAATTTAAATTCCCATTCGGTTGGGGCGAGCTATGGGGCGTAGCGGATCGCACAGATTTCGATTTAAAACAGCATATGGAGCATTCTGGTGAAGATTTCACTTACATCGATCCAGTATCAAACGAACGTTATGTTCCATATTGTATCGAGCCTTCTTTAGGTGCAGACCGTGTAACATTAGCATTCCTTTGCGATGCTTATGACGAGGAAGAGCTTGAAGGCGATGATAAGCGTACAGTTTTACGCTTCCACCCTGCTCTAGCGCCATTTAAAGCAGCAGTCCTACCACTTTCTAAAAAGCTTTCAGATGAAGCTACAAATGTATGGGCAGAGCTTCGCAAAGCATTCCCAGTTGACTTTGACGAGTCTCAATCAATCGGTAAACGTTACCGTCGTCAAGACGAAATTGGTACACCATTCTGTATCACATACGACTTTGACTCACAAGAGGATGGTCAAGTTACAGTGCGTCATCGTGATTCAATGTCTCAAGTTCGTATGCCAATTACAGATGTTAAAGCATACATTGAAAAACATCTTCAATTCTAAATTCATAAGTATATAAAGAGGGAGTCGCATTTCCAGCGACTCCCTCTTGTCATATCTTTAATGATGAAAACAAGCGCTCTTGCATCTTCTCCTCAAAGGAAAACCTTTTCATACTCATACCGACTAAGCTAATAAGTAATTCCTCAATATCTACAAGCGAATAAAAAAGGAACGTTCCTTCTCGCATTGGGCGAACTCTCTTATCGACTGCGAGTTCATCCCCAATAAAGTAAGCTACATTTACGTTACAATGTTCCATTAATTGCGTAATGCGCTGATCATCATCTGGATTAATAAAAAACGGCACAATTTTATCAATATATAAAATACTTTGCACAAGTTTTATGAAGAAATTTTCACGAAGTGAAGTTTCCACAACTAATATAGTTGTTTTCTCATGCTGATAATCCATATATAATACATTTAATTGCTCGTCTAATAATTGCTTTAGAATATTTATAGAATTCCTATATTTTGTCATATCCGTTTGAATTTCTCTCGTTAATAAACGTAGAATTCGAAAGGCAGGTAAAAATATTTTTAAAACAATTTCTTTAGGATGTAAATGATCTATTAATTTATTAAAGTAGACTCTTAAGCTGTTTTCGTCACAGCGAATTAATTGTTCTATAAATAAGTTAAAAATTTCTTCAAAGCTGTTAGCACGATAATCGATCATTTTCGAAATTTTCACACTATAATTCAAAGGTAAAATCATAGACTTTTGTTCATCCAATAGCTTAACTTTAGGTAACGTTGGGAATAAATCATAGACAAGTTCTACTTGTGCACTTCGATTATCAGATAGTTGAACGAGTGAGTTGACAGGATAAATCCCTAAGCACTCTACAAATTTGTGCATAAATTTCTCGTTATATAAATGTCGATCACGATATAAAACAGCTAACGCATCTGTTGCAGCATATCCCGAATGATATACTCGCTTTGATGTCATTGCTGAATAAACATCAATAATTTGCAGTAATTGAACTCCGTCACACATTTCATCCTCACATAGCCGATTCGGATAACCTTGACCGGCAAAGCGCTCATGATGATCACGTGCGAAATAGGCAATATCCTCTTCCCCATTTTCTATAAGCATCTCAAAACCTTTAGTCGTATGAGTTTTAACAATGTCAAACTCATCTTCTGATAATTTTCGTTTTAAATTTAATATTTCTTGTGGAATAAACACCTTCCCAATATCGTGGAACAAATAGCCCCTTGCTAGTGTTTCAATATCTGTTAAACCTAAATAACGTGCAAAAATTGTACCTAAAATGAAAACATCAAATGAATGAACAAATGAATATTCATCCCATTCTTTTAATCGCATGAGTAATTCATAGCGATGTCTTTTTTCTAAAATTTGTTCAAAAACACCTCGTACATAAGCAGTATCTTGGATGCTTTTTAAAATTTGACCATAGCGTAATTCATGCACAACATTCTCTAATGTAGTCATAAAAAGGTTACTTACTGTATCTTTATATTCATCTACCTCATCCTTTTTATCCAATAATGGTGCAAACACATCCTCGAAATCCCTTGTACGCTGAACACTTAAATCATGCACAATTCGGACTGAATCAGTTGGTAAATATACAGATAATTCGTCTACTTTTCTAAGTTTAAGTAAGGCAATAATTCGTTCAGTTAAAACTAGATCTTTTTTAGCTAGTAAACGATAATCAGAAAATATATCTTCAGCTACAATATCATTTGCTTCAACTTCATCAATACTTAACGTCACTTTTCTTAGCATATTTTCTGCCACATACGCAATGTTCAAGCATTATGTGACTCCCTCCTTCTTCGATAAGACTGCGTTGTTCATCAATTATGCCACGGCATAATTGCGTCCGGAATCAGCTTAACTTCTTTCGCATATGTAACTGACGTTTCACTTACGTTACAAAAACATTTATAGCTGAAGCTTTGCTTTCGCTACAGAAAATATTTGGCTGAAAGTAGTTAAAATGCTTTTGCTGATAGAGGCTTATTTTACATTTTATATGTATGTCAAATTTATATAAATTGGCCTAGTTTCAATGGGTACGAAACGTATAAGTAATACAAGAATAGTATCAATTATGCCTCGACATAATTGCGTCTATATCATTTACAATATCATAGATTAAAATGCCTTTTCAACTAGTTTATGGTACTCGAATGAATAGTTACTACTATGTTTATGTTAAAAACTATTTTAAAATTAGTAATTTATATCTAACGCATTCCTTTAACAACAGCTATTAATTTGAAACCAAAAAGATATAAGGTCCTATATAAAGGATTGAAAAGTGTATTTTTATAATTTATAGTTAAATTTATCTCATAAATAATATTTCTGTAAATTATAAAAGATTAATCAATTTGTCCTAATACTATTAGCAAACATTCAATAAAAATATACAAACATTACCATTTTGGAAAAATAACTACTCATTTTTACATTCTGGAACATTGGAAATTGATCATTTTTATGTATTTTACCCAACTTTTGTCTCACCACAAAAGTCGGAGATGACATTTGTTATACGTATTTTAATTGATATATAGGATTAGAAATAAGTCCTCTGTCCCTAAACAGATGATCGTTCGACCCTGAAAGCACCCTAGTTGGATAATATCTACTCCATGTTGATGAACAAGCCATTTTCCCATGTTAATTTTTAGCAGTATAAAATTTCCTCTATTCTCAGCTTCATCATTTTGATATAAATAAAGTATTATAGTTAATCATATATGTTAAATAACAATAATTTAACAATTAATAGAGGTTCCAACCTATTACATTCAGCCCATTGTAATAGGTTGATCCCAGCTATAAAAATTTTTTATTTACTTTGGAGGAAATTATTTGAAGACCCATCGTTTTTATCACATCGCAATGGCATCAGCACTAGCAACAAGTGCTATTGTAATTGCCCCACAAGCAAATGCTGCATCGGTGTTCCCCGATATAAATGCGTCAACTGAGGAAGGCAAAGCTGTTATTAACTTAGCCCAACGTGGCATTATATCAGGCTACCCAGATGGGACATTTAAACCTGCGAATCCTATTACTCGTACACAAGCTGCGAAAATTTTAGCTGGTATTTTAAAGCTAGATACGGTTCATGTAAAAAATCCTAATTTTAAGGACATAAAACCTGGAGATGCAAATTATGGTGCGATTGCTGCTTTAGCAAATGCAGGTATTATTAGTGGATCCAATGGCTATTTCTACCCAACTAAAAATATTACACGTGGACAAATGTCAAAAATGATTGTGAAAGGTTTTCATTTACCAATTACAAACGGCATTTCCATTCCTTTCGAAGATGTCAATGAAGGCAGTGAATACGAACCATATATAAAAACGCTATTTGCCAACAACATCACAAAAGGTACAACTCCTACTACCTTTGGACCACAAACCAATGTAAAACGCTCCCAGTTAGCACTTTTTGTTGTTCGTGCTGAAAAAGCTCAAGGCAACACTACAGTTTTTGCTAGTCAATTTAAGCAAGATTATATCTTTGCTTCTTATGGCGGCATTAAGCCTGCAGAGGATATCTTTACATGGAGTGAAGATGAAGAAGATTATACGAGCGAGTCCATTACAATTAAACCGCTAAAAGAAGGTACAGGAAAATTAGTTATTACGGGCTTTAAGGATGATTCTGAAGAATTTATGGATTTCTTTTACTTAGTACATGTGAAAAACGTAAATGGAAAGCTACAAACAACACTTGAAAAAGTGAAAGAAGAGGATTATGTAGAAGACTCACCGCTCAACTTAATGGAAAGCGATTTAAAATTTGTCCCTACAGAGGTAAGTATTCAAACTGCGGATGGTCAAGCCTTATCCCCTAATTTATATAGTTTTAAATCAACGAATAATTCAGCTACACTTTCTATCTTTAAAAACGGGCAATATATTCTGACTTTCACGAATGGTACTCAACAACAAACGATGGCTGCTGATGTTGATACGTATGATTTTGTGCGTAGTATTGATTTGTATCAAGTTACAGATGAGTTAACATTTTCGAGTAACAAACTATCGTTCGAGCCAACACAAGTTGCCTTAGAAAAATTTAATTCTGAACCAGCAGCTGTGAAAGCTTCAATAAAGGAAAAGAATGTAAATGTTACACCATTAGCAGAAGGTCCCGCAATTTTACATATTACAGGTAAAAATGGTGAAACTGCTTACCTGTATATTGAATTTCTAAAAATCGCTAATAAATGGGTTGCTCGTTACGATTTTGTGGATGATCCAGAAGAATATTAATAAATTGTAGTGTAAAAAAGTAAAATGCCAGAAGATCAATATTAATGGTCTTCTGGCGTTTTTTCTTGATCAGCACTTGTTCTTAACTGAAATTCAGGCGTTCTCTCAAGCTGTTCGATAAATTTTTTAGTCTTAAAACGAATTCCTGTTTGCTCCTCATAAATTGTAGTAATTATTTTTTTTATAAAATATTTTGTTTCTTTTTTCAATTCTAATTTCCCAATCTGATCAATCGGAACTGTATAGAACATTCGGATAAGCTTAAGCTGGGTCGGTGTTAATCGAATGATATAAGGATCATGCTTATAACAACGATGACACAAAAAACCTCCCTGCACAAAAGAAAACGCAAATTCACCGTCTACGGCACCACAAGAAGCACAAGCATGTAATATAGGTTGTACACCTGTATAAGGTAGCATTTTCCATTCTACGAACAATGTAATCGCCTCGGGGTCATAACCTTCCTCAATTGCTTGTAATGCTTGAAGGAGCACATCAAATGCAAGTGGCTCAGTTTTCCCCTCTTCTACTACACGCTCGACAAGTTCCATTATATAACTTGCATAGGCCGTTGCCATTATATCCTCGCGAATATGACGCATAGAATTAAGGTGCTCACCTTGTTGCAATGTCCCCATACCAGTATGATGCTGTACCATAAACATGCCATACGTAAATGGCTGTGTCACAGATGCTAATCTACTGGAAGGCTTCTTCGCTCCTCGAGCCATCGTGGCAACCTTTCCTGCTTCTCTCGTTAGTAATGTTACAATTTTATTTGATTCTCCGTAGGCACGCACCTTTAGGACAATTCCTTCCCATTTATGAAGCATCGATCCCCCTCTTTTCTACATGCTATGCATGAAAATAGAGCTGTCCAATAAATTATTGGACAGCTCCATATAAAACTACAGCGACAAATAGGAATGTTGGTAAGTTGCTTTGTAGCTTATCCTATTAATATTCATCATCACGGAAACCGAAGTCACGTAAATGTGTTGATTTATTTCGCCAATCCTTTTGTACCTTTACCCAAAGCTCTAAATACACTTTTGAACCAAGAAGCATTTCAATATCTTTTCTTGCACGTATCCCTACTTCTTTCAGTAGCGCTCCACGTTTACCAATGACAATCCCTTTTTGAGAATCCCTTTCCACGATAATCGTTGCTGCTACACGAATTTTATCTTCATTTTCTTCATCACGGCGAATTTTATCAATAACAACAGCAATGGAATGAGGAATTTCTTCACGCGTTAAATGTAACACTTTTTCACGAATTAACTCTGAAATAATAAAACGCTCAGGATGATCTGTTACTTGATCAGCTGGATAATATTGTGGACCCTCTGGTAAATATTTCGTTAATGTTGTTAATAAATTTTCTACATTATTCCCTTGCAACGCTGAAATCGGAACTATTTCCGCAAAGTCATAACGCTCTTTGTAGCTTTCAATAATTCCTATTAATTCATCAGGATGAATTTGATCGATTTTATTAATTACTAGGAAGACCGGCGTTGGATTACCCGCCAGCATTTCAAGGATGAATTCATCACCCTTCCCAAGTTTCTGCTCTGCATTTACCATGAACATAATAACATCCACTTCACGCAATGTATTTTTAGAAACCTTTAGCATAAAATCCCCTAGCTTATGTTTCGGCTTGTGGATTCCTGGTGTATCAATAAAAATCATTTGGCTATCATTTGTTGTTAGTACACCTTGTACTTTATTTCGTGTTGTTTGTGGTTTATCACTCATAATCGCAATTTTTTGACCAATGACACGGTTTAAAAATGTTGATTTCCCTACATTTGGTCGACCGATTATGGAGATAAAACCTGACTTGTAGCCAGTATTATTTTCCAGCATTCTCTAAATCCTCCGTTGTAAATGCAAACGGTAGTAATTCGCCTACAGACGTTACCGTGACATCACCTTTTAAGTTTGTTAAATATACAGGCATAGATGGTTTGCAAAATTCCATCATCACTTGACGACAAGCTCCGCATGGTGCACATGGTCCATCCGTATCAGCTACAATAGCGATCGCCTCAAAATCATAAATACCTTCTGACACAGCTTTGAAAAAGGCTGTACGTTCAGCACAATTGGTCATACTATAGCCCGCATTTTCAACATTGCAGCCATGAATAACCTCTCCATCTTTCGTTAAAATCGCCGCGCCAACTTTAAATTTTGAATAAGGTACATAAGCCTTTTCTCGCGCTTTTTTTGATTCTTCTAGTAATGCATGCATATCAATTGTCATTAACGTTCACCTCTACATAAAAAATAGCTCACCACCATAACGTGGGTTGATTTCCGTTCCGGCTGGGCGCTTTCCTGGGGGCGTCCGATGAGCCGCTTCGCTTGCGCTCCAGGGTCTCGGGCCAACACGATGTTGGTCACGAAGGCGTTATCACAGGATGTGATGCTTTTAGCCTTCGTTCCTCTATTGCTGATCCCCAAGGAGTCGCCCAGCCTCCACTTCAATCAACTTATAGCATGGATTAACAAATGTCCTCACTTAACTTTTGGTGACGAGCCTAATAATCATAATTATCCAGCACAACTGCCACTATTTCATGACCGATTAATAGTAATATCAAAACCATTTCGGTATAAATATGAGTAATCCGATTATAGCACTGAATATCGCAAATACAAGTACTGCGCCTGCTGCAAGATCTTTAGCCTGCTTAGCAAGTGGATGGATGGTAGGTGAAGCTAAATCTACTACTCGTTCAATTGCAGTATTTATCATTTCAAGTACTAACATTATTGCTATTATTAGCAACACAATATACCATTCTATACGTGATAAATCCGTAAAATAGCCAGCAATCAAAGCTATTCCAGCACTTAGCAAATGGGACTTGAAATTTTGCTCAGTCCAGGCTGTCATGATACCTTTAAAGGCATACCCAAAAGAGCGTACGAATTTGCGAAAATCCATTTATTCTCGTCCTAAGCCGAAAGATTGTAAAATCTCATCCTGCTTACCGAACATCACCTTTTCATCTTCTGGCTCCATATGATCATAGCCAAGTAGATGTAAGAAACCATGAACCGCTAAAAAGCCTAATTCTCGCTCAAATGTATGCCCATATTCCTCTGCTTGTTCTTTTGTACGATCCGTTGAAATAATAATATCTCCTAAGACACGAGGCATCCCTTCAAATGTTACTTCCATTTCTCCCTCACCTAATTCCTCCAGGGCAAACGAGATAACATCTGTCGGTTGATCCTTGTCACGATATTCTCGGTTTATTTCTTGAATCACTTCATTTGTAACAAACGTCACTGATACTTCTGTTTCCGGTTCAATATTCTCTAGTTTCGCTGCATGCTGTAAAAGCTTTTCAACAAGCTCCATATGTTCAGCAGCCACTACATTTGTTTCATCTGTAAAATCAATTGTTAAAATCATAGATCCTCCTACTTATCTGCCTTTGGATATTCAATTCGTGAGTGAAAAATTCCATTCAACGTTTCACAAAGTACTCGCTCTATACATTTTAACTCTTTTATTGAAATATCGCATTCATCAAATTGATTGTCTTGTACTCGATCATCAATAATTGCTCGAACCAACTTTTGAATTTTCTCTGCATTCGGTTCCTTCATCGATCGGACCGCTGCCTCAACACTATCTGCAACGCTAATAACTGCCGCTTCCTTTGTTTGTGGTTTCGGACCTGGATATCTGTACATTGTATCATCGAAACATTTTCCTTCTTCCTTCGCTTTAAAGTAGAAGTATTTTAACAGACTAGACCCGTGATGCTGCAAGGCAATATCGATAATTTCCTGCGGCATCTTATAACGTTTTAGCATTTCAGCCCCGTCAGTTGTATGCGCGATTATAATTTCCGCACTTTTTTCTGGGGACAATGAATCATGTGGGTTAATTCCAGACATTTGATTTTCGATGAAAAAGGCAGGTCGTTTTGTTTTACCAATATCATGATAATAACATCCTACACGAGCTAGTAATCCATCCGCTCCTATTTCCTCACATGCTGCTTCTGCTAAGTTCGCCACCATTACACTATGATGATATGTTCCCGGAGCCTCCATTAGTAATTTTTTCAGCAATGGATGGTTTGGGTTCGATAATTCAATTAAACGCAACGACGACAATAAACTAAATGCTGATTCAAAAAATGGTAAAAGCCCCATTGTAAGAGCCCCTGAAAATAGAGCAGATATTATTGCCGCTATAAAGTAAAACATCAACTCTGGCATACCATAGGAAGATTGTGTCATCAGTAAATAAAATGCGATAAACGACATATTTACTAGCCCTATGACACCTACAGCATGTAGAATATGCGAACGCTTTTCTACACTGCCCAAAAAGAATAAGCTCGCAAAGCCTCCAAAAATTATATACAATGTAATTTCCATCTGCATGACAGATGAATAACCCTCTTGAAAAATAACACCCGCAGATGCCGCTGTCATAACCGTAATAAGTATCGCAGCACGATCATCCGCTAATAACCGTACAAGCATTGTTGCCAAAGCTGTTGGGAAAAGGAAAGCAACAGTAACATCGAAGCCACCTGAAACTAGGCTTATAAATTTCATCAGCAGGATGGATAAACTATACACAATTACTGTTACCAACAAGGCATTCCGTTTCTTGTGTTCATCTATATCCCAACGTTCAAATAAAACAAACATGAACATCATTTCTAGAAGGATTAAAATAATCAGCCCTGCAATCGGTTTCATCGATGCCTTATTACTCACCATACCAAGAAGCTCTAATTGACGAAACGCCTCATTATCAATAATTTGACCTTCCTGTACGATAATTTGGCCTTGAAGAATTCGAGTTGGTTCTACCGAATCCTTCGCTTGTTCCTTTCGAATTTTCGTTTGTTCTTCGTTTATCGTCTCGTTTTCGATAATACTCGTACGTCCAATTAAAACTACCGTATTAAATATTTTATCTGGGTAGCCTCGTTGTCCACGAATTTTTGCCTCAAAATCATTTTGAGACGCAAACACATTTTCTGATCGAATGGATTTTTGTAAATATTCCTGCACGAGTTTTGATAGTTGCGTACTTGTTCTTTTTAAATCTGCTTCACTTTGTACTAACAAACCTTCTAGCTGTGAATCAGTAAAGATGATTGGCATTTGCTCTGAATCTATTGATTCAAACTTTTTTCGGAGCTGCGCCACTTGGTCGGCAATCGGAATAGGTTCTTTGCTACTCTCAACATCCGCCTTTACGTCAAGAACATAATCAAATAAAGAGGTTACAATCGCAGCTCGCTGTTTAGCAACATCCGCAGAAAATTGATAGACTGGTTCAACCGCATTTGTTGCTTTTTCTCGTTCCTGCTGTGTTTTATAAGTATCTTCTATCGTTTTTGTAGATCGTACTGTTTCAGGCGCTAGTTGTAATGGTTTAAAATCATATGTAACACCTTTAACATTGCCATACATAAAAGCAAATTGTAGGGCTCCTGTTAAGATGAGAACGACAATTAAAAAGTAGCGGAAGCCAATAAGTTCTGTAAATTTTTTTAATTGTTTCTGCATCTGGCACCTCCTCTATCTATCTACTATCATACCAATTCAAAAAACATTTTTCCCGAAAAATGTATAAGAAAGAAAAAAAACAGCTATACAATTTGTATAGCTGTCACAAATTTTTCCATTTTCCAACCATTTTCATGTTTGTTAAATTTTATATTTATCGCTTTACTTTCGGTGTAGACTTTAAATTTAGTCCCACCTGAGGTCACTTCGCTTTCGGTGCAGACTTTTAAACCCCGTTGCACCTGACGCTTCGCTTTCGGTGCAGACTTTTTTAAACCAGTTGCACCTGCCGTTACGTTTCACTTCACTTTCGGTGCAGACTTTAGAATTGCGCTTTGCGCAATTCTAAAGTTGCTGTTCTTCGTAGGCTTTGATGATTTTTGCTACGATTGGGTGGCGTACTACATCGCCTTGTTCTAAAATTTGGAAATGTATAGATTTTACATATTTTAGTGTGCGTTCGGCCACAATTAATCCAGATTCTGTATTTTTTGGTAGATCAATTTGTGTTTTGTCGCCGGTAATGACCATTTTTGAGCCAAAGCCTAGTCGCGTTAAAAACATCTTCATTTGTTGATGTGACGTATTTTGAGCTTCATCTAAAATGACAAAGGCATCGTCTAATGTACGGCCACGCATATACGCTAAAGGTGCAATTTCGATTGTGCCTCGTTCAATGAGTCTTTGAGTTTGTTCTGACCCATATATATCGTTTAAAGCGTCATAAAGAGGACGTAAATACGGATCTACCTTTTCCTTCAAATCCCCCGGAAGAAAGCCTAGAGACTCGCCTGCCTCTACTGCAGGGCGTGTTAAAATAATACGCTTAACGTGCCCGTTTTTTAGCGCCTGTGTTGCCATGACTACCGCTAAATACGTTTTCCCAGTACCAGCTGGTCCGATACCAAAAACAACGTCTTTATGACGGATTGCTTGTATGTATTCTCGTTGACCTATTGTTTTTGCACGAATAGGCTTTCCTTTCGTCGTGCGAGCTATTTCTTCATCATAAAGTTCTGCAAAATATTCAATCGTTCCTTTTTGTGTCATTTCAATAGCTGTTGCAACATCACGCTGATCAATATTAATTCCTTTACGAATGACCTTTAAAAGAGCATGTAAAAGGAATGTCGCTTGTTCCTTTGCATCCTCTTCACCAGCAAGCTGAATTTGTTCACCACGTGTAATGATGTGAACGTGTAGAGCCTCTTCGATTAATTTCATATTTGCATCGGAAATTCCGAGTAGCATAACCGCTTCGTTTGGATTATCCACTTGTAATACAGTTAAATGTTCTGACATAATCATTCTCCTTGTGGGCCTTGTATTGGACTGGCTATGTTTTCATTGACTAAAAATAGAACTTTCCCTTCAACTGTACCATTCCCCCACTTTACCTGTAAAAGGTTTTCTTTTTTTATAACCGTTTTCGCAGGTAATGAACGTAGTACCTTTTCATGAAGCAATGGGATGAGCAATGAATCTATTTTAGATTCATCAAGCTCTACTTGTATTTTTTTAGTGTACTGCTCCTCAACAATTGAAACATATGGATCGAGCCAATTAGGTAATTCTTTCTTTTGCACATAGTCAACTTTTTCTTTTTCTTGATGAATGCCTTTCACTAATACACGCCACTGCTTCTGTTGTAGCGTTTCCATCGTTAGCTTTCTTGGAATTTTAAATGAGCATTCGAGCCAATAGTCAGCGTAGACCTCTCCCTTTGCCCCAACAAAGACTTGATCTTCACCACTTTCAATTACACCACTTACGAGAACATCTCCTTCATAAGCAGTATCGTTGACTGAAATTTTCCGTTCTCCATTTTGAATATTAAAGTGAGTAATAACACCACTTTTTGTTGCCACTAAATGTGTCGCTAATTTTTCATTCGTTTGTTTTGATTGTTTCGGGGACTCCTGAGGTCGTAAAATTACACGGCCACCATGCTTTTCAATATGCACCCACGAAAGATCTCGATGCCCTTCTAGTAGCTTCTGACGAATGACAGCATCTGAAGGTAAGTCTTTTTTAGAAATGGGTGTTTCTAATTGAAATGTATCTTCAAAGGTCTTTCCTAGACGTTCCTCTAACTCTGGTGTTGCCGCCTCAATATCAATACGCCAAATAATCTGTGCACATAGCAATGGAATTAATATCATCAACGCTAGGCCAAGCAAAGTCCAAAGCTGCGCTCGAAAAACTTTTAGTTCATCAGCATAATAGACAGCCATTTTAAGTCGGTAACGCCTGCGTACACGGCGAATCTTTGGTAGATAATGCATAGTTGTTTCAAAAGCAACCTCTTGCTCACGAAAGACAATCCGCTTTAATGGCACATGGTGTGCATGCAATGCTTGAATAAAAGGATGAACATTTTCATGGCGCTTTATACGTATGATAATTGGCCGATTATTCCACATTATCGTTCACACCCATATCTTTTGTCATTTTCATATGAAGCTCCTGTAAATCCTCTACAGAAAGATGAAGCATTTCTTCTTTAAGAGCATTAATTTCCACTGATTTTCCACGCACAGTAATATGGTAATCTGCATAGATAAAAGAGCATGATGAAGCATCAGCATGTAGAAAACGATATGGCCCAATGATTTTTAATGTTTCATATTGTAATAATTCCATTAGTGGCGTTAATTGAAATAGTTTTCTCATAAAAAAATGCCTCCTTCTTCGGCAATATATGCATCGAAAAAGGAGGACATGCTAGTTATTTTCTTTTTGCTTTTGGAGGACCTAAAACTTCTGCCATTACAACAGCCTGCATTAATGATTTTTTTGATCTTGGTAATTGAAAAGCCGATTGTGATTCAGCTACTCCCACAACTTTTTTCCCAGCTGCCAAACGACCGTTACTTTCTCTATTCGTAGTACGACTCATTTTCTCAGTTGGGATTAACGGTGGTGCTACATAGCTTTGATTTTCTTTATTTACTGTTTCTTCGACAATTTTTTTCGGCTCTTCAACTTTTGGCTGTTCATTTTTCCATTCACCTATAAATTCACGCGCAAAATCCTCAAAGCTCTGTGGTTTAGAAGTAGGACGTTGCGTTGGAGTCATCTCTTCTTTTTTTACAACAGGAGGCTCAACATGTGAATCCTTATTGAAAGGAGGCATTGGTTTTTGTTCTTTCTTTTTTGATTTACCGAAAATAGAGCTGACTATGGCAATTATCGCAAATATAATTAATTGTTCCATTTATTAGTACCGCTCCTTTCAGTTTTTTATTCGTTAGGTTCATTTGATTCTGTTTTATCTGAGCTTACTTTAGAAATGGAGTCTCTCATAGCTGTATCTGCTTGAATGTTGCGGTAGTTCATGTAGTCCATAATACCAAGATTACCTGAACGTAGAGCTTCTGCCATTGCCTGTGGTACTTCAGCTTCTGCTTCTACTACTTTTGCCTTCATCTCTTGTACGCGTGCAATCATTTCTTGCTCGTTCGCTACAGCCATTGCACGACGTTCTTCAGCTTTCGCTTGGGCAATGTTTTTATCAGCCTGTGCTTGTTCAATTTGTAATTCAGCACCAATGTTTTTGCCGATATCAACGTCTGCAATATCGATCGATAAGATTTCAAATGCTGTCCCAGAATCTAAGCCTTTTGCTAATACTGTTTGGGAAATCATATCAGGATTTTCAAGAACTGTCGTATGACTAGTGGCGCTACCAATTGTAGAAACGATCCCCTCACCTACACGGGCAATAACCGTTTCTTCACCAGCACCACCGACTAAACGTTCAATGTTTGCGCGCACTGTAATACGTGCCTTCGCTTTTACTTCAATCCCGTTCATAGCAACACCTGCAATAAATGGTGTTTCAATCACTTTCGGGTTAACAGACATTTGTACCGCTTCTAACACATCACGTCCAGCTAAATCAATTGCCGCACAACGTTCAAATGTTAACTCAATATTTGCACGATGGGCCGCGATTAACGCATTTACTACACGGTCAACATTACCACCTGCTAAATAGTGACTTTCAAGTTGATTGATTGTTACAGGTAAACCTGCCTTATGCGCTTTAATTAATGGATTTACAATTCGTGATGGGACTACACGACGTAAACGCATACCGATTAATGTGAAAATACTAACGCGGACACCTGCAGCAAGTGCAGAAATCCACAGCGCCACTGGTACAAAGGTAAAGAATACCGCGACAACAATGAATAATAAGACTAGCCCTACAATTGGACCTATTAAAGCTAAATCAAATCCCATTTGTTATTCCTCCATCTCTTTTTCTGTTTGTCTCACAACTATACGTGAGCCCTCTACTTTAATAATTTCTACATGTTTCTCGGCATCAACATAGCCACCTTCCGATACTACGTCAATGCGTTCACTACCAAATAGCATTGTACCTGCTGGACGAAGTGGTGTAATCGTTGTACCCACTTTTCCGAGCAGCTCTGTGCGATTCACGTTAGATACATAGCCATCTTCCGTCGTTGTCGCATCCATCAAGACTAGCTTGTTTAAAACATGCAATTTTTTACCGAAAAATTTCATCAGGATCACCATTCCTATTATCGCTACAATAAGCGCAATGAATATCGCTATAATCATTTGCATCATGTTCGCACCTGCCAGTATTAGACTTAGTAATATTAGCACACCACCTAAAATACCAACTATACCTCCGGGGACAAAAAATTCCGCAATAACAAGCGCCAAGCCTACAATAAATAAAAGTAATGTTTCATAACCTGCCAAGCCTGCCACCATATGACCGAAGAAAAATAATCCAAGTGCTGACAATCCCATTATACCTGGAACACCAAAACCTGGCGAATATAGCTCAACTACAAGTCCCAAACTTGCAATCGACAATAAAATCGGAACTATAATCGGATTCGTAATAAAACGAGCAAGTTTTTCAGAAAAAGTAGGCTCAATTGAAACGATATCACTACCATTTAATTGCGTTACTTTTAAAAGATCTTGGAAATTCGAAACCGTTCCATTAGAATATCTAACCTTTTCTGCCTCCGAAGCAGAAAAGGTTAATAAATGCCCTTCTCCTGCTCGAAATTCCGGTAAATCAACAGATGCATCAGCCATTGCTCGTGCATATTTCGGATTGCGTTTTTTCGATTCTGCAGCTGCCTCCATTTGAGCAACCCATGCACTATGAGCCTTTAAGTCTGCCGCATTTCCTGCTGAGTCAATAACTGCAGCCGCCCCGATCGTCCCATTTGGCACCATATAGATTTCATCCGCATGTAAGGCTAAAAAGGCACCTGCAGAATGCGCGTCTTTGTTAATATACGCAATCTTACGTATATCTGTAGCATCCATAAGCATAGCAATATCACCGGCTGCATTCACGAAACCGCCAGGCGTATGAATGTCTAAAATAATCGCCTTTGCATCGTTTTCTTCCGCCTCTTTAAAAGCTCGTTCTAAAAATGCGTGAAGTCCTCGTTCTACTTCATTATGAATAGGTATGTGGTAGACCTTATTACTTGCAAAAGCCGACGTTATTGGAAACGCTAACAAAAATGTCATCCAAATAACTAATAAATAGCTGAGGATTCTTCGTCTTCGCATCTTTTTCCCTCCCCTCTAACATGCTTCTCTTCTGTATATACGGCTGATTAACCAAAAAGTTTCATAAATCCTAATAATTATATTATACAGTGAATTTTTCATTTACGGGGCTTTAATAACCGAATATAGAATCAGTATATAACATAAAAGCCGAATGAATCTCAGGGATCACATTCGGCTTCTCCAATATGTACGTAAATTTGAGAGCTTATAGTAAAATACCTGAAATTAATCGGCATGCGATTAATTTCAGGTATATTTTTGTCTGCTCAGTGAATCATACAATTGCGTGTTATGAACGTAGGGATTTTTAATGGGAAATTAAATTACCACTTACGTTTACGTGCAGCTTCTGATTTCTTTTTACGTTTTACGCTAGGTTTTTCGTAGAACTCGCGCTTTCTAACTTCTTGAATTGTACCACTTTTTGATACAGTACGTTTGAAGCGGCGAAGAGCATCTTCAAGCGATTCGTTTTTGCGAACGACAGTTTTTGACATCTCTCTTTCCCTCCCTCCGAACACACGTCAATACACAAATAGGTATATAACCATCTGCTGTGTACTAAAGAATTATAACGTATTGTCTAAAAATGGTCAATAGAAAGTGTACGAATAAATCTGATGAATTTTTGGTTTTATTTCTTTAGGAATTTCCAGCTTACTTTTTGAACACAATAAATATGTCTTTCTAAAAATTAAAGGTTTACAAAAAATAGAATATGGGCGTAGAATAATCACATTCAATTATATATTCGCCAAATCTCAATTATTTATGAGAACGGAGGACCCAGTATTTTGGGGTTAATTCTGCATTTGCAGAAGGAATGAGAATCTCTTTCGCCATTCTACCCGTCAGCTAACTTCGTCGGCTCAAGCGAAGGAGGTCATATTAGACCACCATTAGTTAGTATGTTTATTTTTATGCCTACATAATCTTGAAACATACAATAAACAGTTGGTCTTTTTATTATGTCAATTTAACATTTTATAGGTGAATTCAAAACATTGAGGAGAGTAAGATGAAAACTGTTAAAAATAAATTAAATCCTCCTAAAATACTTGTGCTGGGCTTTGCAACTATTATCCTTATTGGAGCGTTTTTGTTAACACTTCCTATTGCAACGGAGAATGGTGAGGGACTGTCATTCTTAAATGCCTTATTTACCGCCACTTCTGCCACGTGTGTAACAGGACTTATTGTTGTAGATACTGGCGATACATTTTCTGTCTTTGGAGAATTAGTTATTTTATTTCTTATCCAAATTGGTGGATTAGGCTTTATGACGTTTGCAACATTAGTATTTTTACTATTAGGAAAAAAAATTTCCTTAAAAGAAAGACTTTTATTAAAAGAAGCCTTCAATAATATTACAATGGCTGGTCTTGTTAAACTGGTTAGAAGGATACTACTATTTACTGCACTAATTGAATTAATAGGTGGTTTAATTTTATCTATCCGTTTTTCGTTCGATATGCCTGTAGGTAAAGCTATATACTTTGGCTTCTTTCATTCCATCTCGAATTTTAATAACGCTGGATTTGATATAATGGGAGGCTTTAATGGGTTGACCAAATATGTAGACGACCCGTTTATCGTTTTAACAATTTGCGCTCTTATTACAATTGGTGGCCTAGGGTTTATCGTCATAAATGAACTCTATGAATATCGGGAAACAAAACGCCTTTCCGTACATTCAAAAATTGTATTAACTACAACGCTTATTTTAACAGTTGGATCTACGATTTTAATTTTCTTATTTGAATATGGAAATAGTAAAACCCTTGGACCTTTGTCTGAATGGGGCAAAGTTCTTGGTTCATTATACCAAGCTGTTACCCCAAGGACTGCAGGCTCTAATACCCTTTCTATAGGAGATTTAACACAATCTACACTATTTTTAATCATCTTGCTGATGTTCATTGGAGCAGGTTCCGGTTCCACTGCTGGGGGAATAAAAATAACAACCTTCGCGCTTTTAATTGCTACGATGTGGTCACAAATTAGAGGTAAAGAAGATGTTGTCCTCTTTAGACGTAGAATAGTTAACGAAACAATTTTTAAAGCTTTAACAGTGACAATGTGTGGAATGATGATTGTTATATTCGTCACATTTGTCTTAAGTATTACCGAGCAAGGACATAATTTTATGATGTATTTATTTGAGGCCACCTCTGCTTTTGGTACAGTAGGACTATCGATGGGATTAACTCCTGAGCTATCACCTGGTGGTCGACTAGTCATCATACTTACAATGTTTGCAGGTAGATTAGGTCCATTAACTATTGCTTTTGCTATAGCAAAACGACGGAAATCTGAGGCATTCCGTCATCCTAAAGGAAATATTATGATTGGGTAATCACAATAAAGGAGAGTAGAGTGCAATGACGATCAAACAATATGCTGTAATTGGCCTAGGTAGATTTGGAACAAGTGTAGCTCGCAGATTACATGAAGCTGGCCAGGAAGTGTTAGGAATCGATATTAATGAGGAAAGAGTCGAAGATGCCGAACTATATGTTACACATGCAGTAGTCGCGGATACGACAGAAGAAAAAGCTCTTACCGCTTTAGGAATAGGCAATTTCGATTATGTCATCGTAGCAATAGGCAATGATATGCAGTCGAGCATTTTAACCGTATCATTATTAAAAGAACTCGGAATCAAAAAAGTAATTGCAAAGGCTCTTGGAAAAAGACACGGGCAAGTTTTAGATAAAGTAGGAGCTGACTGGATTATCTATCCTGAAAGAGATATGGGAGAGCGAGTTGCCAATCAGCTTCTCTCACCTAACATGCTAAACTATATTGAATTATCAAAAGAATACAGTATAGAAGAAATTATGATTCCTTCAAAGATGGCTGGACAAAATCTTCGAGATTTAGATCTTCGTGCAAAGTATAATGTAAGTGTCATTGCCATTGTTCGAGAAGGGGACATTATCATTTCTCCCTCCCCTGAGCAGCTTATTGAAAAAGAAGATTTATTAGTCATGATTGGTCATCGGAAGGATCTTGCTTTATTTGCAAATATTGAATAGTAATCAAATAGGCTGTGTCAAAAGGAATTTTCTTTTGACACAGCCTATTCACCTCTTTTAAAAGACCTTCTTGCTATCCCTATCGTCTTTTAAAATCTCTACCGCCTCTCTAAAACGTAGAGAATGGACGATCTCTCGTTCACGTAAAAATTTTAGGCTATCATTCAAATCAGTGTCATCAGATAAATCAATAATCCACTGATAGGTCGCTCGTGCCTTTTCTTCAGCTGCAATATCCTCATACAAATCAGCAATCGGATCCCCTTTAGCCTGAATATAAGTTGCCGTAAACGGTGATCCCGCTGCATTCTGATAAAATAATGCCCTGTCATGATTAGCATAGTGTTCTCCAAGTCCTGCCTCTTTTAGCATCTCTGGAGTGGCATCCTTCGTAAGTTTATAAACCATCGTGGCAATCATTTCTAAGTGAGAAAATTCCTCTGTTGCTATATCTGTTAACAAACCAACCACTTTATCGGGAATAGTATAGCGCTGGTTCATATATCGCAGTGCTGCTGCTAATTCTCCATCTGCACCACCATACTGCTCAATTAAATATTTAGCTAGCATAGGGTTACAAGTACTCACTCTAACTGGATACTGGAGCTTCTTTTCATAATACCACAAAAGTAATTCCTCCTAGTTACTCATAATCAATTATACCTCGGCATAATTGCATCCGGAATCGGCTCTGTGCTTGCACAAAGAACTCCCAAAACATTTGTAGCTGACGCGTTGCTTTCGCTACTTAAACAATTGCTGAAAGAAGTTAGACTTGCCATGGCCAAGGTGTATCAATCCAATTAAAAGGATAATTTGAATAACTTCTCCCAAAATTCATAAGCGGACCAAATTTTTGCTCAAATTCAACCTTAAGTCGCATACTTATTTCAGTGTTTTCATTAAATTGCTGAATAGCATCATAATCGTGAGGATGAGTATCTAAATAAAGATTCAATTCCACTATTACAAAATCAATGGCTTGTATTTCTTCAAGTAGCTTATAAAATTCGGGTGGCATCTTTTTACTCATTCTTTATCCCTCCTTCTTGAGGATTTGGATAGGGGCTAAATAATTGAGGCCATAAAGTGCCAGATCTGAGAGCTTCTGTAGGGGTTTGATATTGTGGTAGCCCAGGCGGTTGAAAACCTATATATAATTGGGGCGGTGTAGAAAAGCTTTTCACCCTTATAGGTGGACATGGATCGAACGGGCTAATAAAAGGCTTCCAATATTTATATTGCGTAAACATTGTATCCTCCCTTCTGTAATCAATTACATCAGTGGAGTATATGAGGTAGATTAAATTATTATTCAGACTAGTGTTAAGCTGTTAATGGCTTGCTCAAACTAAACGTAAAAGATCGCATGTCATAGGTAATAACTCCCTTGACAAGATCAATGCGAACACAAAATACAGCTCGCATTTTGAAAAACACGAGCTGTATTTTGTACTTATTATGCATTTTAGTTCCATTGAAACTATAAAGAAAAATTTAACCGAAATCTTTATATATTTACACCTACAAAATATCCTATAGAAATAAAAATAATTACCCACGTCAAAGCTCCAAAACAAGCAAAAGCAAGGTAAGTCCTTAACTTCATCTGGGTTATTCCAGACATGTAACTTGTTACATGTCTAATACCTGGAACATAATATCCTATAATTATTGTCCATGGTCCAAATCGATGAAACCATCGTTCAACTTTAGTAAATCGTTTATTATTGAGACCAATCCATTTTCCATATTTTAATATTATAGGTTTCCCTAATTTATTTCCAATTAAATAGCTAATGATCATACCAGTAGATGAGCCAAGAAAGCTTAAAAGTATACTCAATGGAAGGCTTAAATGCCCCTCATGGCACATAAATCCCACAAACGTCATCAAAATCTCATCGGGAATGGGTAAGCCAATTATCCCTAAAGATAAAAGTAAAAATATAGCAAGATATCCATATTGACTTATAAAACTACTTATGATTTCCACGGATAGTTTCTCCTTTTTTAGTACAATTCGTTACCTTTATCATCAAACATCATATATTCCCCATTTTTTTTGCAATTAAAACCCTGGAATGATTATTAATAACGGAGAGGCAATTAAGATTTAATAATAGTAATAACGGATGATTGACCCATTAATTCTACGCATTTAATCTTTCTATGTTATCGATGTTACTAGGTTATGTAAGAATTTGGTTCGTATCTATACAATGTTCTTATAAAGAAAAAATTAATCAGTCCAATAATCAATTTAGCACTTTTTAAATAGTATAGATTTTATATTTATAAAACCATAAAAATAATAAAATTCCTCCCTATCATTTTTGCAATTACTATTCATAATACATCAACTACAATGAGTTAAAAAGAGGGGTTTTATGGATGAAACAATTACAATATATCAATTGGTTAAAATTTTTGATATAAATCATCACTAATTAAGGGAATTTATCAACTTGCTCAAATTTTAACTTCTTTCAGCGGATGTCACGGAAATGGGATAGGAATTCTTTGTGCATGCACAAAACCGATTCCGGATGCATTGTTTATCTGCGAGTCAGCAACCAATGTTTTCTGTAGCGAAAGTGAAGCGTCAGCAACTAATGTTTTCTGTAGCGAAAGCGAAGCGTCAGCAACTAATGTTTTCTGTGCGAAAGCGAAGCGTCAGCAACTAATGTTTTCTGTGCGAAAGCGAAGCGTCAGCAACAATTATGCCGAGGCATAATTGTTGCTGAGGGATTTCAATTGTGGGGATTAAAGAAGAAGTTACGACACACGAATTGTACAATAAAAAATTGTAAACATGGACATGGGGCTAGTCCATATTGAACAGCCCCGAAATATTTACTATAAGTATTTTTTATTACTATTAATAATTAGAATCTGCGATTAATCCGTTCATAATAGCTACACCAGAGCTTGCTCCGATACGAGTTGCCCCAGACTCAATCATCTTTTTCATATCCTCTAGGCTTCGTACACCACCAGAAGCTTTTACACCTAAATCCGGGCCAACTGTTTTACGCATTAAAGCAATATCTTCTGCTGTTGCGCCTCCAGTAGAAAAACCAGTTGATGTTTTTACATAATCAGCACCTGCTGCAACAGCTAGCTCACATGCTTTTACTTTTTCTTCCTCAGTTAGAAGGCAAGTTTCAATAATTACTTTTACAAGTGCACTGCCTTTTGCCGCTTCAACAACTGCAGCAATATCAGCTTGCACAAGGCCATAGTTTTTATCCTTTAATGCACCGATATTTATAACCATGTCTACCTCTTGAGCACCGTTAGCAATTGCATCTTTCGCCTCGAATGCTTTAACAGCTGGCGTGTTAGCACCTAAAGGGAAGCCAATTACTGTACAAACTAAAACATCTGAGCCTTGTAAAAGCTCGCTGCTATAATTTACCCAAGTTGGATTTACACAAACAGAAGCAAAGTTAAACTGTTTTGCCTCTGCACATAGTTTTTCAATTTGCTCTTTAGTTGCTTCAGCCTTTAATAATGTGTGATCAATCATACGCGCGAAATTTTGTTCCATTTTTATTAGACTCTCCTTCTATCAACAAGTTGTACGTACCTCTCTCGCATCATAACATTTTTTCACGTTGCCGTCTAATTTTGAATGCAATTAGATGAATTCTAACTATTGTAGAAACTAATTCATTATGCCTCGGCATAATTGCATCCGGAATCGAGTTTGTGCTTGCACATTCGATTCCGCGACTTCACTTCTCGCGGGTATTCGCTTTGCTTCCGCGGGTATTCCCTTCGCTTTCGCGGATATTCCCTCTGCTTCCGCGGGTATTCGCTTCACTTTCGCGGGTATTCCCTCTGCTTCCGTGGGTATTCGCTTCGCTTCCGCGGGTATTCGCTTTGCTTCCGCGGGTATTCCCTCTGCTTCCGCGGGTATTCGCTTCGCTTTCGCGGGTATTCGCTTTGCTTCCGCGGGTATTCGCTCTGCTTCCGCGGGTATTCGCTTTGCTTCCGCGGGTATTCACTCTGCTTCCGCGGGTATTCGCTTTGCTTCCGCGGGTATTCCCGCTGCTTCCGCGGGTATTCGCTTCGCTTTCGCGGGTATTCCCGCTGATTCCGCGGGTATTCCCTCTGCTTCCGCGGATATTCCCTCTGCTTCCGCGGGTATTCCCTCTGCTTCCGCGGGTATTCCCTCTGCTTCCGCGGGTATTCCCTCTGCTTCCGCGGGTATTCACTTCGCTTTCGCAGGTGTTTAGTCACCCACTGAAAGAAGTTAAAAAAGAACAAAACACCGTCCAAAGTTTGAACGGTGTTTCTCTACATAGTTATTTTACAGTTTCTAATACACGAACAAATTGTCCTTTAGAATGAGGATATCCAGCTTGGGTAATTTTCACCTTTACAAGCTGACCGATTAGGCTTTCAGGACCTGCAAAGACTACTTTTAAATAGTTATCTGTATACCCCGTTAAAAGCCCTTCCTCATCGCTTCCATCATGTACGAATTCTTCAGGAATTACCTCTAGTACTTGATCTTCAAAGCGAGAAGCATACTCCTTCGCTAATTGGTCATTTAACGCAATTAGACGGTGAACACGGTCATTTTTAATGTCTTCGTCAATTTGGTCCTCCATACGTGCAGCTGGTGTGCCTGTACGTGGAGAGAACGGAAATACGTGTAATTCAGAAAACTTATGATCACGAATAAAGTTATACGTTTCCATAAACTCTTCTTCAGTTTCTCCTGGGAAACCTACGATTACGTCAGAAGTGACAGCCAAGTCTGGTAAAGCTTCATGTAGTTTAGTTAAGCGTTCACCGAAGAACTCCATTGTATACTTACGACGCATACGTTTTAAAACTGTGTCAGAGCCCGATTGGATTGGAATGTGTAAGTGATTAACAACGATATTTGATTCACGTAAAACTTCAATCACTTCATCTGTTAATTGACTTGCCTCAATTGAAGAAATACGAAGACGTTTTAAGCCTTTCACATTCGCCTCTAAATCACGTAGTAATTGCGCTAAGTTATAATCTTTTAAGTCTTGTCCATAGCCACCTGTATGAATACCAGTTAGAACAATTTCAAGATACCCCGCATCCACTAGTTGTTGTGCTTGGTTCAATACTTCTTGAGGATCACGAGAGCGCATTAACCCACGTGCCCATGGAATAATACAAAACGTACAGAAGTTATTACAGCCTTCTTGTATTTTTAAAGATGCACGTGTACGGTCTGTAAATGCAGGCACATCTAATTCTTCATAGACACGATTTTTCATAATGTTGCGTACAGCATTAATTGGTTGGCGTTCAGTAAGATATTGGTCTATGTAGCCAAGTAATTTTGTACGATCCTGCGTTCCTACTACAATGTCAACACCAGGAATCGCCATAATTTCTGCTGGAGATGTTTGAGCGTAACATCCTGTAACACAAATGACAGCATCCGGATTTTGACGTACAGCTCGACGAATGACCTGACGTGATTTTTTATCCCCTGTATTTGTTACTGTACATGTATTAATGACATAAACGTCTGCTTGCTTATCAAACTCCGTACGTTCATAGCCTTCTTCTTTAAATAGTTGCCAAATTGCTTCTGTTTCATAATGATTTACTTTACAACCTAGAGTATGGAAACTCACGATTTTCGGTCGCTCGTTACTCATAATATATATCATCCTTTCAAGAGTACACTACAATAAATTAAATTATTAACGTGTCTTATAATAGCACAAATAAAGATAATGAGCCTAGCTTTTTGGCTAAGCTTATTTTTTTGTATAAAAATACAGGTACCATAATATTGGGTATCTGCTTTATAATTGGTTGTTCCAACAAACAAAAAACAGCCATTTTGTCCTTATTACTCCATCAGGTACTCACCGTTTTGAGCACCTGGTCTAATCGTTTATATCACTTAACACTCTTATTATGCAACCTCATGTGGAGTCCTGTTTGAAAAAAACTAACTATAAATAAAATAACCCCCAAATTTCCCCTCATACAGTTTAAAGAAGATTTGAATCTATTCTACATTCACTAATTACACTTGTTATAATTTATGGTTCATCACCAAAAGTTGTGGATGACTTTTGTTAAAACGTTTACTATGCAAATAGTTGATTGTAGTGGAGACTGGGCGACTCCTCGGGGATCAGCGTTTCAGATAAGACCCTGCAGCGAAGCGAAGCGGCTTATCGAACGCCCCCAGGAAAGCGCCCAGTCGGAACGGAAATCAACCACACGTTTCGGTGATGATCCTAATTTATCCTATTCTAACTAGTTTTTTGAAGAACAATGTAATAGAGCCGATTCAAAGTTTTTTGAATCGGCTCTATTTGTTAAGCAGTCATTAAGGTGGATTTCTACCTCTTCAAACCTTGTCACCAATGTATTTATACTCAATTATAATGACATTTACTCTTGCAAAGCTAAGGTGTGAAAAACCTCTTTTGACAAGTTTAAAAGCTATTTCATTCAAATTCATAAGATATTGCAGAAAGTGCATAGAGTGGCGCTGTTTCTGCTCGTAAAATTCGGGGTCCTAATGACATCGTTTGGGCGCCGGCTTGAAGCAGGGCATCAGCTTCTTTTCTAGCAATGCCGCCTTCTGGACCAAAGATCATAAGAATTGATTTTGACTTCTTGTCTTGCACATTTTTTAGCTTCTCCGCAAACCTCGTGCGTTTTTCTGCTTTTGCATCTTCTTCATCTGCTATAAAAACGGCGTCGAAATTGCCAACTTGTTCTACTAGCTGTTTAAAAGAGATTGGTTCATAAATTTCTGGGATATGTGTACGATGGGATTGCTCAGCTGCTTCTTTTGCAATTTTTTGTAGACGCTCTTGCTTTTTGGCACCCTTCTTTTTATCCCATTTAACGATGGAACGCTCTGCTTCAAATGGCAACAAGGCAAACATTCCAAGCTCTGTAGCCTTTTGTGTAATAAGTTCTAATTTATCGCCCTTTGGCAAACCACATGCCACTGTGACATGAACAGGTAACTCCGGAGAAGGAACAACGTCACCTGTAGTTTGAACGTGTACCTCATCTCCTTCAAAGGCTACAATTTCACAAATATGGGCGGTATTTTGTGCAACTACAACGATTTTCTCGCCCTCTTTCATACGCATTACTCGTTCAATATGTCGCGCATCCTCTCCGCCAATACGTGCTTCCTCTATTGCCGTCTCAATAAAATATCGCTGCATGTTACCATACTCCTTTATAGCAAGAAGAGAAAGCGCCAAATCGCAAGCACTCGGCTCATGATTTGGCGCTTCCTCAGTCCACTTATTGTGGTCGACGGGCAATGATCGCTACCCAATCTTCCATTAATAATACTTCTTCGATTACAAAGCCTGAAGCTTCCAGTGCTACTTTTACATCATCACGTTTTGCGCCAATGATGCCTGAAGTGACATATAATCCACCTGGTTTGACAACTGTAAATGCATCGTCAGTAAAGGATATAATAATTTCTGCTAAAATATTAGCCACAACGACATCAGCGGGTTCCGTTACTGTATCCAATAGATTTCCATGGAATACAGATACTTTATCAGCTACTTTGTTTAACGTAACATTTTCTTGAGCTGAACGTACAGCTACATCGTCTAAATCAAGTGCATGGACGCTCTTAGCTCCTAGTAAGGCTGCACCAATTGATAGAACGCCTGAACCCGTTCCGATATCGATTACCGTATCTCCCTCTTTTACAACCTTCTCAAGCCCTTGTAAGCACATAACAGTTGTAGGGTGTGTTCCTGTACCAAAAGCCATGCCAGGATCTAATTCAATAATTAATTCATCAGTTGATACTGGTACATATTCTTCCCATGTTGGTACAATTGTAAAGCGTTCAGAAATTTTTACAGGATGATAGTATTGTTTCCATGCTGTTGCCCAGTCTTCCTCATTCACTTCCACAATCGATACAACATTTTCACCAATATCGATGTTGAAGTTCGTTAGATTTGTTATAGCCGCCTTAATTTCTTCGACTGTTTCATTTAAAAAACTAGACTCCGATAAGTAAGCCTTAACAATAACACCGTCTTTTGGAAAATCCGCTTCATTTAGCGCATAAATTTCACCATACTGATCCTCACGTGGCTTAGCAAATTCTGCAGAATCCTCAATAACCACACCACTTGCCCCTGCTTCATGCAAAATATTCGAAATTGCTTCTACCGCTTCATGTTTTGTATGAATGGATAATTCTGACCACTTCACGTAGCTCTTCAGCTCCTCTAATTATTCACCTTGGAATTTTTTCTTAATTTTATCGAATAGTGAGCTTCCTTGCTCTTCAGGAATATCACCACTGATTTCCGCAAATTCACGTAGTAATTGTTTTTGTTTTTCTGTTAATTTTTCTGGCGTTACAACTTTTACTGTTACATATTGATTCCCTGTGCCATAGCCATGTACATTTTTGACACCTTTGTCTTTTAGACGGAATTGCGCACCTGACTGTGTTCCCGCTGGTATACGTAGTTTTACTTTCCCATGAACAGTCGGAACTTCAATTTCATCACCAAGAGCTGCTTGTGGGAATGTCAGTTTTAGTTCGAAATAAATATCATCGCCATCACGTTCAAACTCTTTGTGTCCTTGAACGCGGAACATAATATATAAATCCCCCGCTGGTCCTCCATTTATACCTGGCTCACCTTGACCAGACACGCGAATTTGCTGACCATCATCCACACCTGCTGGAATGTTTACTTTGATTTTCTTACGTTTTTGAACTTTTCCTTCGCCACGACAAGTTGAACATTTTTCTTTAATGATTTTACCTGTACCATGACATGTTGAACAAGTACGACGATTCATCATACGGCCGAAAGGTGTATCTACAGCTTGATTTACTTGACCTGCACCTTGACATGTTGAACATGTTTCAGGTTTAGTACCTGGTTTTGCACCTGAACCGTTGCAAGTATCACATAATTCATCTTTTGGAATTTCGATTTCTGTTTCTTTCCCGAAAATCGCTTCCTCAAATGAAATATTCATACGATATTGAAGGTCATCACCTTTACGAGGTGCATTCGGGTCCTGACGGCGACCGCCACCACCAAAGAATGAGCTGAAAATATCCTCGAAGCCGCCAAAGCCGCCTCCTCCTCCGAAGCCTGCATTTGGATCCTCATGGCCAAATTGATCATAGCGTGCTTTTTTCTGATCGTCACTTAATACTTCATAAGCTTCAGCGATTTCTTTGAATTTTTCATCTGCACCTGGCTCTTTATTAAGGTCAGGATGGTATTGCTTTGATAATTTACGGTATGCTTTTTTAATTTCATCTTTAGAAGCCGATTTCGTTAAACCAAGCACCTCGTAGTAATCACGTTTCTCCATGATTCACACTCCGCTCTTTTTGCATAAAATCTATTGTATCACGCAGTTAAAAAAACTGCCTCTATTTTATTATTAAATATACATTAAAATTGTTGCACACATGTTTTTTCACTTTTCTCGCTCATAACCTATACAGCTAAACGATTAAGTGTACGTAGGATATAGCTAAAAATAAAGAGAAAAGCCAAAGCCGCAAGCGGTCTTTGGCTTCTTCACTTAACTGTGTTACTTACTATTATTTATCGTCTTTTACTTCTTCAAAGTCAGCGTCTACGATATCATCTTTTTTACCAGCGCCAGCATCTGCACCAGCATCGCCACCTTGAGCTGCTTGAGCAGCTGCTGCAGCTTGTTCGTATACTTTCATAACTAATGGCTGTAATACGCCTTCTAGTTTTTCTTTAGCAGATTTAATGCCTTCTAATTCGCCAGCTTCAAGCGCTTTTTTCAGTTCATCACGAGCATCTTCTACAGATTTCTTCTCGTCTTCTGTAATTTGTTCGCCTAAGTCAGCAATAGTTTTGTCAACTTGGAACACTAATTGGTCAGCTTCGTTGCGAAGATCTGCTTCTTCTTTACGTTTAGTATCCGCCTCAGCATTTGCCTCCGCATCTTTTACCATACGTTCAATTTCTTCCTCAGACAAACCAGAATCAGATTGGATAACAATTGTTTGTTCTTTGTTTGTACCAAGGTCTTTCGCTTTAACAGATACGATACCATTTTTATCAATATCGAATGTTACTTCGATTTGTGGTACACCACGTGGTGCTGGTGGAATATCCGATAATTGGAAGCGACCTAATGTTTTGTTGTCAGCTGCCATTGAGCGTTCACCTTGTAGCACGTGAATATCTACTGCTGGTTGGTTGTCAGCTGCAGTTGAGAATACTTGTGATTTAGATGTTGGGATCGTAGTGTTACGGTCGATTAATTTTGTGAATACGCCACCCATAGTTTCGATACCTAAAGAAAGTGGAGTTACGTCAAGTAAAACTACGTCTTTTACATCACCAGTTAATACGCCACCTTGAACAGCAGCACCCATCGCTACAACTTCGTCAGGGTTTACACCACGGTGTGGCTCTTTAGCAGTTTCTTTACGTACAGCTTCTTGTACAGCTGGAATACGCGTAGAACCACCAACTAAGATTACTTGGTCAATTTCAGATGTTGAAAGACCTGCATCAGATAATGCTTGACGTACTGGACCTACTGTACGGTTTACTAATGGTAATGTAATTTCGTCGAATTTTGCACGAGTTAAAGAAATTTCTAAGTGTAATGGACCCGCTTCACCAGCAGTAATGAATGGTAAAGAAATTTGAGTAGATGTTACACCTGATAAGTCTTTTTTCGCTTTTTCAGCTGCATCTTTTAGACGTTGCATAGCCATTTTATCTTTAGAAAGGTCAATGCCGTTTTCTTTTTTGAATTCTGCTACAAGATACTCGATAATAGCGTCGTCGAAATCGTCCCCACCTAGTTTGTTATCACCAGCTGTTGCTAATACTTCAAATACACCGTCACCTAATTCAAGAATAGATACGTCAAATGTACCGCCACCAAGGTCAAATACTAATACTTTTTGATCTGTATCTTGTTTGTCTAAACCATAAGCAAGTGCAGCGGCTGTTGGTTCGTTGATAATACGCTCTACTTCTAAACCTGCGATTTTACCAGCATCTTTAGTAGCTTGACGTTGAGCATCGTTGAAGTAAGCAGGTACAGTAATAACTGCTTTTGTTACTTTTTCACCTAAGTAGTCTTCAGCATAGCCTTTTAAATATTGAAGAATCATTGCAGAAACTTCTTGTGGCGTATATTCTTTATCTTCCACTTTAACTTTTTCAGATGTACCCATTTTAGATTTAATAGAAATAATTGTATTAGGGTTTGTTACTGATTGACGTTTAGCTACTTCACCAACTTGACGTTCGCCATTTTTAAATGCAACAACAGATGGTGTTGTACGGTTTCCTTCTGGATTTGGAATTACTTTTGGTTCTCCGCCTTCTAGTATAGAAACACAAGAGTTTGTTGTTCCTAAGTCAATACCGATAATTTTGCTCATAAAATTGCCTCCTATTATTTAAACGCAAATGATGCGTTTTTTAACTAAATGTAATTAACTAAATAGTACTAAGCCTATTCGTTTACAGATACCATTGTGGGGCGTAATACACGATCCTTTAACATATAGCCTTTTTGAAGCTCGCGTAAGACAACACCCGTCTCTTTTTCACTATCTTGCTCCTGCATGACAGCTTGGTGAACATTCGGATCAAATTGCTCACCTTCAGCTTTAATAATCTGTAAGCCTTCTTTCTCAGTAGCTTCTATCAGAGAACGGTATACCATTTCAATACCTTTTACGATTGAAGCAGTTTCTTCTGAAGTCGCTTCAACTTGTAAGGCACGCTCAAAATTATCGATGACTGGTAGTAAATCTGACAGTAAGCTCTGAGCGCGATACTTTTCAGCAGCCTCACGATCAAGTTGATTGCGGCGGCGGATATTATCGAAGTCAGCACGTAAGCGTAGATGACGATTTTCCTCGTCGTCTAGCTTTGCTTGTAACTCAGCTAGCCTTGCTTCATACTGTTCTTCGATTGTTAATTCAGCTTCTTGTCCTTCTTTAACTTCTGCTTCTACTGCATTTTCAGCTTGTACATCCTTTTCTTCTTGTACAAGGTCTTTGTTTTCAGTTGTTTCCGTCACTTGAATCCTCCTCATTATCAATCACTACGATTCTTCGTAAAGGCTTGTGTTAAATCCATGCGTATTACGTCTAGTAAAGCAACAACACGCTTATAATCCATACGTGTTGGACCAATAATTGCTATTGCTCCTTGCTGATCTTCACCAATAGAATAAGTGGTCGTAATGACACTACAGTTTTCCATTTCTAGTTGTTTGTTTTCCGAGCCAATACGAATATGAATGCCCGATTCATTGGGTTGGAAGAGCGACTGCACTTGGCTAGTCGTTTCCATTAAGTCCAAAATCATACGGACTTTATTTAAATCGTGGAATTCCGGTTGGTTGAACATATTTGTTTTACCACCATAGAAAATTTTACTTTCCGAATTATGCATCGTCGCTGTAACGAGAGCGTGAATAAAATCATCCGCTGATCGAACATGCTGCTGTAATACTGTGAGCACTTCAGCTTCGAGTTTTTTATGAATATCCTCTAATGACACACCCACTAGGCGTTCATTTAAGATATTAACCATTTTCTCTAAATCAGAAGCGGTAAAATTAGGCGGTAAACTAAACATGCGATTTTCAACATGTCCGTTATTCGTTACGATAATCGCAACTGCTGTATCACTAGAGAGTGGCACAATTGAAAATCGTTTAACACGATGTCTTTGAACGTCTGGTCCTAAAAGAATCGATGTATACGATGTCAGCTCTGATAAAATATTTGCTGACTTTCGGATAATATGTTCCACTTCTACTAAACGATCATTGAAAATTGATTGGATTTGCTGAATATCCCTTGAATTAATGCCTTGTGGGTTCAACAAATGATCTACATAAAATCTATAACCCTTTTCCGAAGGCACTCGACCAGAGGAAGTGTGCGTTTTTTCTAAGAAGCCTAATTCCTCTAAATCCGCCATTTCATTTCGAATTGTGGCTGGACTAAATGTAATCTCTTGCTTTTTGGAGATTTGGCGAGAACCTACCGGCTGTGCAAACATAATAAAGTCGTCTACAATAGCTTGCAATATTTGTAATTGCCGATTTGTTAGCATGATCATCACCTCTGTTAGCACTCAACTAAGAGGAGTGCTAATACTATTATTAAGTTATCAAATCCTACATTTTATGTCAACGATATCGCTCAATCTTCTAGTAAAAATTGTTGAAATACTTCATTCCCTACAAAACGACCTTTTCGCGTAAGGCGAATTCCTATAGTATCATGTTCCAATAGACCTTCTGATACTAACTTTTCAACGATATGAGAGTAATGCCTATACATCGATTCATTAAATTTTTCTTCATATATAGGGTGTGTAATTCCTTCTGTTTTACGCAAACCTAAAAACATTTGCTCTTCTCGTTTCTCATTCTCTGTTACAACATGTTCATATACAATAGGTAGTTCCCCTGCATTTACTGCATCCATATACTTTTTCAATGGTCCATGATTTGAATAACGCACACCAGCTAAATACCCATGAGCACCAGCACCAAAGCCTGCATATTCATCGTTTTCCCAATATATTTTGTTATGTCTAGAACTGAAACCTAATTGAGCAAAGTTGCTAATTTCGTATTGTTGATGTGCATGTGCCTCCATCTGGTTCATTAACACATCGTACATATCCGCTTCAAGATCTTCAGTTGGTAAATGGAGCTTACCTTTTGAATATTGATTATAAAAAATCGTTTTTGGCTCCACTATTAGTGAATAAGCAGAATAATGTGGTAAATCAAGTGCGAATGCTTTTTCTAAAGTATCCTTCCATTGTGCCATCGTCTGACCTGGTAAACCATACATTAAATCCACACTAATATTTCTGAAACCTACCTTTTTCGCCAAGGCAATTGTTTCATAGACGTGATTGTTGCTATGCGTACGTCCAATTTTCTTTAACAACTCTTGATCAAAGGATTGTACACCCATACTTAAGCGATTTACACCACCATCAAATAATGCCTGCAATTTTGCCTCTGATAGCTCGTCCGGATTGGCCTCTGATGTAAATTCTGTCACACTGTCCATTGGAATATACATACGAATAAGCTCAAGAAGTCTCCCTATTTGTTGAGGCGATAATGCTGTTGGTGTACCGCCACCAAGAAATATCGTTTCGATTTGTTTAAAACTCTCGGGATACTTTTTTGTCGCAAGCTCCATCTCCTTGCCAAGCATTTCTATATATTCATCTACTGGTTGATTTTTAAAATAAAATTTATTGAAATCGCAATAGTTACAAATTTGATGACAAAAAGGAATATGAATGTAAACACCCCGTGCCATAGCTATCCCTTCTTTCTCGTAAGTCTTTTTCCATTTCCTCATTATAAACAATCACGGCATGGAACGCCATGAATCGAGCTAGTAAAAAGAACTCAATCAAGACTGAATGCTAAATATATTGATAGAAGGAACCTACTGGACACATTTTTTATAAAGAGGATTGTTGCAAAAAGCAGTACTCACTTTATCTACACATAGCTAATTCATTGCACAAAAAAATCAAAACCACAGCAATAATGGTTTTGATTTTTTGAGTGTTCTTAATAACATACAATTCCTACGCAAATGCCGACTAGCACTAGCAAATAAGGTTGAATTTTCCAACGCATCAAGCACCATAAAAAAACGGCTGCAATTACTATGTCTAGACCATTTTGAATTGTTTGTGTAACAATCGGATGAATAAAAGCTGCAGCTAATATGCCAACAACTGCTGCATTTGCACCAGCCATCGCCCCTCTTAATCCAGCGAAACGATTAAGAGCTAGCCAAAAAGGCATTGCCCCTACTATTAGCAAAAATGCCGGAAAAAAAATGGCTAGCGTAGCGATTATAGCCCCAGGTACTCCAGCAATGACCATACCTATGTAGGAAGCAAATGTAAATAATGGACCAGGGACTGCCTGTGTCATTCCGTATCCTGCTATAAAATCAGAAGAACTCATTAATCCACTTTGGACTAACTGTGCCTCTAGTAAAGGCAATACGACATGACCTCCACCAAACACTAATGCACCTGAAAGATAAAATTTTTCAATGATCGTAAACCATTCATATTGAATAAGTGGACTAACAATGGGTAATCCAACGAGAAGTATAACAAACAGCGCTAAAAAACATGCGCCTGTCGTTTTTGAAATAGGTACAACTGTTTCTTTTGGGTCATCTTTTTGATTAGTCTTCTTAAAAAAATAATAGCCTATTAAAGAAGCAACGATAATAGTAGTTACTTGAGCAAGTGGATGGACCCACAAAAGCACTACTATAAGAGCCAATAAAGCGATTGTAAAATGACGAATACTAGGGATTAATTTTTTGGACATATCAAAAATAGCTTGTGCAACAATCGCAACAGCCACTAATTTTAAGCCATGAATCCAGCCCATATCCTTCCCTGTACGTGCAGAAAAATAGGCAAATGTCATAAGCAGCAAAACAGATGGTAATGTAAAACCAAGAAATGACACAATACTCCCGAATAAACCGCCTCTTAATAAGCCAATACCCATCCCTACTTGGCTCGATGCTGGCCCAGGTAAAAATTGACTGAGTGCAACAAGCTGACTGTAGTCCTTATCAGATAACCATTTACGCTTCTGAACATATTCATTTTGAAAATACCCTAAATGAGCAGCAGGGCCCCCGAAAGATGTACAACCTAATTTGAGCGAAACTAAAAAAATTTCCCATAACCTTCGCAATATCTTCAACTACTTTCCATGCCATCTATATTCATATTACAGGGGGCAGTCATCCTTTTTCTTTAAGATATTGTAAAGTTTTTATAATACGCTAATCAGGTTTCGTTATTTACCTCCAATTTTAACAGCAGAACCAAGCTCACTTCCATTTGCAGCAATCGGAATAAGCTCATAGCTCTTCTCCGTTAAATATAATGCATCGAGGCGGACACCCCACTTCGTATACTCTTCATTTAACGGATAAGCTAAGTTAAAGGGCCAAGATTTCCCTGTCGCTGATTGAATTTTAAAATGTAATGCTTCATTTAATAGACTATTCTCCGAATCAAAGTAAATCGTTGTTGATATTGGTGTAGAAACAACCTTTTCTATTGTTATTTCCTGACCATCTAACAGCTTTACTTTTTTCTCAACCGGGAAGACTTTTCTATCTTCTTGTAATTGCGCTTGTGACGCTTCTACTTGAAATTCCCAGGGCTCGTCAATCTTTTTTTCCCCGTTCCAGTCGTTATAACGAATATCTATATTCAATATTTTATCTTCTGGTAGTTCACTTAATTTCACACTACTATAGATTGTATAGGTTTTATCGGATTGTTGAATTGACTGTCCTCCATTTCTAACCGTGAACTCTTTTCCATTCACAAAAACCTGTGGAAAGAAAAAAATTTGATAGTCGAAATTTAAGTCTTTTCCTGGCTCAAAGGTCGCATTCAATAATATTTGATTATCGTCAATCATTATTTCATTTAACGTTAAACGTCCTAGACTATTTTCAGTAGTTTTACCGACAACTGTTTTGTAAGCTTCAAAATTCAAATCCTTATTAAACAAAAAATAAAAAACAATTACACAAATAACTACCAATAAAAGCAATACTACAACAAACCATATTTTCCGTCCTCGATTTTCCTTAGGTTGAACCTCGACTATCAAATCATTGGACATCATGTACACCTCATTTTAAGAAAGAATGTCTACACAAATGCTTTTTATCTATTGTAGTTTTTAGGTGAACATTATATAACCTCTAACGAAATAAGGTGTGACTGATTTCACTATGTATCGAAAGGAATAATTTATATTCCTTTCATGTTGTTGAAAAACTTGAAGAACAAAATGGTCAAAGAAATCTTTATGATTGTTGCAGCACTTTTGTGGTTGATTGGAATGGAGACTGAGTGACTCCTTGGGGATCAGCGATAGAGGAACGAAGGCTAAAACCATCACGTCCTGTGATAACGCCTTCGTCACCAACATCGTGCTGTGCCGAAGAGCCATGCTTTGTATGACATCTTAATTATTTCTCACATAATAACACTATGAAAGGAATAATCTATATCCCCTTACTCTTGATGACGAACCTTTTTGGCCTCTTCCATTAAATAATCCACAAACAACTCATCTTTCACTAACCACGCTTGATAATTTCTTTTTAAAAACCATTCCGCTTCATAAAAACTTGTAAAGATTTGGTCTAATGGAAGTTTATTTTTTTCAATTATCCAATCAAAATCACTTATTGAATATAGGAGGAAAAATTCTTCCTTAAGGTTTTTATACATTGTCCCAAAAGAAGAGAACCTTAAATTATAGCGATTTCGTTTCGCATCCTCTGGTATTGGTGCTATATGAAATATTTGAGCCACATACTGCTCATAAGCTTCCTCTGTTAAAGAGCAACCCGCTGCTTTTTGGTGCCCACCCCCTCCGAATTCTGCTGCAATTACCGAAACATCTATGTGATCATGAATCGTACGAAAGGAAATTCTTTTGCCACCCATATTTAATATAGCTATAAAATCAAGGTGTACATTTTCTTTCCCCAATTCATTACCAAGCTCAGAATGATAAGATTCTGCATACACTATACCTGTAAAGTATTCTCCTATCGATGTTTGTACTAGCTCCCGTTTTTTTCGTCGGATGTACCGTTCTATTTTCTCTTCTTCCATAGTCAAAATTTTCTTTTCAAATTCATCAAAGTCAAAATGCTCGCTTGTCTTTAAACGTTCAAGCATTTTTTCTTCAAATTCCTCAATTGATACTAGAAAGAAGAGAGTATTTAACCGACGCGCTTTTTGATTATCATTCTTTTCCCATTCCCACGTATCGTACTGTCTCACTAACTCTACAAATTCTGTGATGGAATTTGTTTGTTCTAAAAGTCCATGTGTAACAAGATACCTATAATATAAAGACGTTGCAGATGTTAAATAACCATTTTCATCTTCTACTAATACTTTACCCCATTCATAATCGTTCAAATGATAAGCCGTTTTATGATGATCAAGCAGTTGAACATTGCCAGTGGCGGTATAATAATCATTTAATCTCTTTTCATTTTCCTCGTTTGGAGATAAGTCGGTAATAAATAAAAATGTATCTTGTTCGTTATTATCTAAAAAATACTCAATTTCGCGATCTAGCGATGAAATTGAATTGTATCTTACCTTCACCTGGTCTTGAAAGGCAAGCTTGGCTAAAATCCCGCATCCTACCCCATCTAAATCATTATGCGATAGCAATTTATACATTTTTTCACCTCTATATTAGTATGGTTTATCATTAAAAAATTATTGGTTTTGTAAGGAGTGTTTATACTAACAAAGAAAATTTCTTATTTAGGGCTTGGTACATTTAAATTAATGAGCGCTAGATCCTACCACCTATTTGGCTGTATTACCTCACATGTCGAAACACATAAGAAAGTTGTAGCATTAACATTCGATGATGGCCCTACTAAAAATGTCAGCGTCATTTTATCTTTATTAGATAACTACAATACAAAAGCGATTTTTTTCTAATTGAAATCGAGGCACATCCAAAAGAATCAAAAAAATATCAAGGCAGGTCACCAAATTGGAAATCACTTAACTTTTTCACATAAGCTTAAAAGCCCCACTTTTTACAAACATGAAATCGAAAAAAAACGATGAGCTCATTAGAAGTATTGGCTATACAGAAATTCCACCTTTTTTGACATATATATTTCCATCTTAATAGTCATAAAGCATTATAATGTACTCCATTTTTAATTAAATTAAAATTATTTAATACATAGTATTTACTATAAGTAAGATTCACCTCCTCCTAACGCTTCCCTGTCATTAACTTTGTCACAACTCATTAAAAAAAATTATGAAAACCCTTTAATTTCAACATTTACGAACATAACCTATGACAATATTTCTCCCATATATTTTACTTCAGAATAAATTAGATTTTTTAGAAATGTCTAAAATTAATTTCTCAATAAAATATAAATTCATTTTCTGTTATAATATGTTATTATATTTTTAGTAAAACGACCTATTTTTGTTAAAGGCAAAAATAGAGGAAAAACGAACTACAAAGGAAGATGAATATGAAAAAAATCCAACAATTATTTCAAAGTGAAGATGGAAATATCGAACAAAGAGAGAATTTTTTATCCCTATTGGAGAAAATTGTTTCATCATTAGATGATTTAAAAAACCCAAAAACAACAACTCTTGGACCAATGAAAGAGCGCTCTGACAATTTCTATAAAGAGTTAATGCAAGAAAATCAAGTACCAGTTTCAGGTGTCGGACTTGATCAGGTTGTGAATGATTTAACACAATTGATGCAAGGACATCCTTACCATACACGCAACTTTGTAACAAATGTTTTGCCAATGGCTAGTATTCCCGGCATATTAGGTCAATTTACGAATGCTCTACTTAACGGTAACAATCTATGGGATGTATACGGACCAGCTGCCGCAGAATGTGAGGTAAAGGTAGTAGCAATGATGTCGAAGTTAGTTGGTTACGACTATACACAAAGTTTTGGTTACACAACTTGGGGTGGACAAGGGGCTGTTTTCAGTGGGCTTCGTCTTGCAATCGCTAAACAATTCCCTAACGCAAAAGAAAATGGCGTACCAAATAATTTATATTGCTTCGCTTCAGAAAATGCTCATTACAGCTTATTAAAATCAATTGAAGCAGTCGGCATTGGTAGCAAGCATTTAATTCGTATTAAAGCTGGAAAAGATCATTCAATGGATATCGAAGACTTACGTATACGTATGACTGAAGTTATCGAAAATGGTGGTATTCCAGTGTATGTAGTTGCTACAACAGGCGCAACAGATCAATTTGCCATTGATGATGTACAAGCAATCAAAAAAGTTACAACTGATCTTGAACAAAAACATTCCTTAAAACCTATACATATTCACGCTGATTCAGCTTTAGGTGGTTTTTACGCATTTTTCAACGAGTATGATTTTAAGGCAAATCCACTTCAATTAGAGACTGATGTTTTACAAGCACTAGAACAAATTAAAGAACGTATGCAGTATCTACCTATTGCAGATAGCCTTTGCTTCGACTTCCAAAAGCTTGGTCAAACACCGTATTTAACAAGCTTATTCTTAATAAAAGAAGGTAAACACCTACAGTTATTAGATATTGAGGATTTCGACACACCTTATGTTGGCAATCGAGGCTATGGTTCTTATCATACAGGCTATACATTAGAGTGCTCTCGTATGGGTAGTTCTATTGCTATTTATGCTGCATTACAGGCGTTTGGTAAAGAAGGCTACCAACAAATATTAGCAAATTATGTGCGTGTAAATTTAGCGTTCCGTGCGCAGTTAGCTGAGAAGACTCCAATGTTACAAGTAGTCAATGAGTCTAATATTGGACCAGTCACTGCCTTTCGTTTGTATCCTGAAGGCTTTAATTGGAACTCTGAACAGTCAGGTAGCTATACACAAGATCAGATTGAATATATTAATGGTATTAACGCTTCTTTATTTGAAATTATAGGCGAAGGTCGCGACGAAGTATTTTTCGGTGATACGACGCGTGTTTGCACTGTTAGCACTAGCGATACAAAACAACAAATTCCAGTCGCAGCTGCAAAATTCTTTTCAATTTCTCCTTATACAGAGACAGAACATATTAGTGATATGATTCATTTCTTACAACAAAAGGTGAAAGTATTGGAGGATGCTAAAGTTGAGTATAGTCAAAAAATTTAAAAGCTCTTTACTCTATAAATATATTGCAAGTTTTACTATTCCAATTGCTATTATTTCGGTAATATTTAGTATCGTATTATTTATTGCGTCTAATCAAATTATCAATAATTTTGTTATTACACAATTTGAATCATCTTTGGATGTTATATCTAAAACCATTTTTGAAGGTATGGACGAAAATGACGTCAAAGCTGCAGATAACGGCGATAAGGATAAATATGAAGAACTATTAAAAGAATTAAATGCAGCACTTAAAAAGTATGATATTCAAAATGCCTACGTTCTTTCACGTGCAAATGGTAAAGAACATATTATAGCTTTAAGCAATAAAGATGATTATCAAGAGGACTATGTTTTTAGTAAGGACATGAAAGAAGCGCTAAGTACTGGAACCGTTCAATCTAGTGAAATTTATGAAGATGAATACGGTGTTCATAAATCGATTTTTATACCATTTAAAGATACTGATATTCTTTTTGGTTTAGATAAGGACGCTTCTTTCATATCTAAACTTCAAACAAAGATTATTTGGAATTGTATCATCATGACCGTGATGTTTTTGATTTTCGGTATTATTGTGGCTTATTTCATTAGCAAAGGCATTATCAAACCAATTAAAAATATGACTAGTTATGTTGGTAAGGTGGCACAAGGAGAATTAACTGTTGAACCACTTCAAATAAAGGGTTCAAATGAAATTGCACAGCTCTCTTCAGGCATTGAAAATATGACAGCAGACTTACGCTCACTTATTCAACAAATTGCTGAGAATGCTGAGCAAGTAGCTGCTATGTCTGAAGAGTTATCGGCAGGCTCTGAGCAAACAAGTGCATCTATTCAACAAATTACATCTTCAATGCAAGAAGTTGCTTCAGGATCAGAAAAACAAACTTCCTCTATTGAAGAAGTAGAAAATCATATTACGGCAATCTCCACAAAAATGTCGGAAGTTGTAGCGAGCGTTAATGATGTCACTGCTAAAGCATCTAGTGCATCTTCTATTTCAGAAAAAGGCAATACGACGATTCAAAGCGCTACAGAAAAGATGGCGTTAACATCGAATGCTATTCAGGAGACTTCAGAGGTTGTGAAACGTTTAAGCACATACTCAAATGAGATCGGCGACATTGTAACTTTAATTAATGAGATAACGGATCAAACAAATTTACTCGCTTTAAATGCATCTATTGAAGCAGCACGTGCTGGTGAGCATGGTAAAGGCTTTGCAGTTGTAGCTGAAGAAGTGCGTAAACTTGCAGACCAATCTTTAGCAGCGACGAATAGTATTCGAACACGTATTGAAACAATTAAGGAAGAGTCTGTACAAGCTGTGAAATCTATGGAAATTAGTAGTAGTAATCTTGCAGAAAGCTCTACTACCTTTAATGAATCAGGTGTAGCCTTTAAAGAAATATCTTCTCATATTACTGCACTTACTCAAGAAATGGATTATGTCAATAACGTCATTTCAAATATTAATGACGGAGTTAGCAGCATTGCAATTTCTGTAGAGGAAGTTGCTGTAGTAGCCGTTCAATCATCTGGAAACATTCAAAATGTGGCTGCTGCTTCTGAGGAACAATCGGCTAGTATTGAGGAGATTACGGCGTCTTCAAATAATTTAGCTGAGATGGCACAACAGCTTCGTAATATCATCCAAAAATTCCAGCTATAAGGAACTAATAAAAAATCCGCTATCCTTTCTGTAGGTAAGTTTTTACTAACAGAAGTTTATGCGGATTTTTTTCATTGACTCAACAATTATGCCCCGGCATAATTGTTGCTGTCGCTTCTCTTTCGCACAGATAAACAATGCGTCTGGAATCGGAAAGAAGTTAAATGTTTTTTAGTGTTCTCTTGTTCATCCATGCAATCGTTTCCTCAAGCCCTACTCTATAGGAAGTACAGGGCAAAGCGCCTATTTCCTTTTCAAATTTTTCCCCACTTAAAATGACCGGTTCCTCTGTTAAATACAATATTTCAACTACTTCTTTCATAGAAGGAGAAAATAGTCCAATTAGTCGTATCATGCCTTTAGAAACTGTACGAACACCCTTTTTGTAGCCTGTAATTTCACGTAAAACTCCCACTAGTTCTTCCCCTGTAATTGGGTGAACAGCTGGTACGTTCCAATTCTGATTATATGTGTCATCTCGCAAAGCAAGCTCAACCATAGCCATTGCGCCATCAACTGTATAAAGAAATTCCCGCTTCACTTGCATATTCCCTACAAAATTAGCTTTTTTATCTTGTGCAACATTTTTTAATGTTTCATAGAGTATTGTATTCTCTGCATTTGGTCCATACAAATCAGGGAAATGTACAATTAACGAGGGTACCTTACTGTTTTTTAATTTATTTTCCATCGTTAAACGAATATGCCCTTTTTTCGTCTGTGGCTCCTTTCTAGCTTGTTCTTTTACAGGGTTTATCGATTGTCTTCCATACGCATAAATATTATCTACAAGTGCAATTTTCGCTCCCCGCCTTTCGGCTATGTTAATCACCATATCTAAGCATCGCATATGGAGCTTTTCCCATTCCAGATACGGAAAACTAATAGCATGAAAAATAACGTTTACACCGTTTGAAGCTCTCATCATGTCCTGTTCATTAAATACATCACCCGAAATGATATCGACATTTTTATGATGCCGAAAAAGTGCAACTAACTTTTTTTCATTTCTAGCAAATGCCTTCACCTGTATATTTCGACTAACTAATTCATTTACTAGCGCATAACCCATACCACCAGATGCCCCAATAACCAATGCTTTTTGCAAATTTTATTCCCCCTTTATTAATTAACCACTGGTCAAATAACTGTAAAAAGAAGGCTCTAGATTTTTTACTAGAGCTACTTTCTAAATGTTAAAGCCGTGATAAGAAATTTTGCATGTACATCTACTGCTTCTTTCGCTTCTTCATAATTTTTTACATAATGACGATAATGTGCAACAAACCCATGAAGAGCAATGAATGTAGATTGTATATCTGAAATTAACAGTTCTGTCTTTGATAAGGACTGTACAGCTTGTGAAAATTTTTCATAACTAAAGTTTGCTGCCTCTTGCGATAATCCATCAATTTCGCTATCCCTCATGATAAACATTAATTCATACTGACTTTGATTATTTAAACCAAACGCCATATAGCCTACAAAAACATTCAGCAGTTTAGTGTTAGGATCATCAGGACCGTTCATATTTTCATCTAAAATATTATTTAGTTCAGAAAAATAGTCACTTAATATTGCATAAAATATTTCTGCTTTATTTTTAAAATGATAGTAAATAGCCCCATGACTACAACCAAGCTCTTTAGCAATACTACGCATTGATATTTGCTGAAAATCCTTCGTGATAAATTGCTTATGAGCCTCATTTATAATCATTTCTTTCGTTAAATCTTTTGTTGACGGCTTACGTGGCGACATAGTATCCTCCTTGTTGACCGGTGGTTAATAATGAGTATATAGGTGTTTTCATTTTTTGGCAATAGCGACTCAAACTAGGCTCAAAAAAACAACCCCTTACTACTTAAGAGTAGGAGGCTGTTTCTAACGATATTAAATAAGGCCCTTTACAACTTTTGAAATAACAGCGCCTTCAGCCTGACCAGTTAACAAAGGTTTTGCAATTTTCATTGCTTCCCCCATGTTCATCCCTTTTACAACGCCAGCTGCCACAAGTTTTTCTGCAATTTCTTCTTCAGTTAATTGCTTCGGTAAAAATGATTTTAATAGTACTAATTTCGCTTCCTCTTTTTCAATTAAGTCAGCTCGCCCTGCATTTTGAGCACCCTCTAAAGCCTGGTTTGTTTGCTTCACTTCACGATTTATAATAGCCATTTCCTCTTCAGACGATAAAGCTGCTCCCTTTTCTTTTTCAGCTAAATCTAGGGCAGATTTCAAAAGCGATAATACACCTTTGGCTAATACATCCTTTTCTCTCATTGCCTGTTTTAATTGTTCAAATACCTCTGTTTTTAACAATGTTTTTCACTCCTTCATGACATTTATTATAACACAAAAAAATACCGTAACCTTAAGGGATACGGTAAGCCAATTTAGGAATCTCCCACTTCTACTATGTGGTGAGATGAATGTTGGTTTAAGCTTCTCTTTGTGCTAGCACTGCCAAGCCTGGAAGCATTGTTTATCTGCGCGAAAGCGAAGCGACAGCGGCAATTATGCCAAGGTATACTTGCTACTATCTTACCTGTTTTAACATTGATACTTCAGCTTTTGTCGTTAATAAATCCAGTGATAATATTTCAAATTTTGCATCTACAAGATCAATTTTTCTACTTAAATTTTGTTCAACTTTTTCTAATCTTGTGTCCACTGCTTCAATTTTTTTATCTATTCTTTTTTCGATCACTTCTATTTTCGCTTCTAATCTCTTTTCGACCGCTTCAATCTTTGCTTCAAGTCTCTTTTCGACCGCTTCTATTTGTTGCTGAAGATCTGATTTCATGTCTTGCATCTGCTTCGAAAGCTCTAAAATTGCTTGAAGGATCGTATGTTGGTTTACTTCTTGTTCCATTTTTGAATTCCTCCGCTCTCTTTTATATTCATTACATAATCTATTAATTTCACAGCATTAATTACATTGACATAAATAAAAAAGGTAGAGTTACATTAGCAACTCTACCTGTCATTCTATCTATCATTTATTTCAAAGTCAAAATATTAATAGATGAAGTTTGTCAAGTATTCATCCGTTAATTTTATTGCAGGAGACCTTACAATCACTTTTCAAATTGCCATTACTTCCAACCGAGGGAATAATACTGACTGCAATAGCAATATCCAGTGATTTATTAGTCTCTACCATTTACCCAATAAACAAAACCAATAACGGCTCCCCCGATAATATTACCTAGTGTTACAGGTAATAAATTTGAAATGGCTCCAGCAAACGATACGAGTTCACCATGAGGTACTAAAAGAGCAAGGGAAAACAATGTCATATTTGCTATACAATGCTCAAATCCAATTGTGACAAAAGGGAAAATACAGCAGAAAATCATCACTAATTTTCCAGTCTCTGTTTTTAATTTATAGGTACACCATACGGCCAAGCATACAAGCAAATTACATAAAATACCTCGACATAAAAGTTCAACGAAGCTACCACTCATTTTAGCTGTAGCCAGTTTTTCAATGTAAGCTGCTATGTCTCCACTTGCTAGCCCCGAGTAAAAAAATAATGCGGCTGCTAAAAGAGAACCAAAGAAGTTTCCTATGTAACTAAACGTCCAAATGCCCAACATCTCTAATGGTGATGATTTTTTTGATAGTGTACTAACCGTTAAAACTAGATTATCACCGGTAAATAAATTGGCCCCAGCCATCATGACCATACTAAGTGCCACACCAAATGATAATCCTTGTACGAGCTTCATACTCGGTACCCCAGCTGGACTTAATAAGCCGCCAATAGTAGTGATGAGCAAAATTCCAAATCCGATAAAAAGTCCACCAAAAATAGCTAACAATAAATAATTAGCAGGCTTTTGCTTCATCATGTTAATTTTTGTTTCAGCTGTTATACAAACAGAAGAAATTGTTTCTTTCATACTTTCATCTCCCAAACAACATCAAGCTAAATTAATAACTCATTTCATTTTTAACGTTGATCTCAAGTAGTCTTCCAGTTTCCACTCTAACCAACTTTTATACAAGGCTTACATTTTAACAAATATTATTCCAAAATATCGTTAATTAGCAAATTTAAAGTAAATTCCTCCAAATATACATATTTTCATGCACTATTACTTTCTGAGAAGACATCAATTTATGTTTCGGGCTACTCGTTTTTGCATAGAAGCATTGCCAATAATTATCCGTATTTCTCGCATTACTAAACCAAGAAAAAATTATTTTGTAGATTTGATTAATTATTTTTTTCTATTGCTACATTTAATACTTCTATTAGTTATTTTATTGCTTTTATGGATTTATATTGATATGATTCCACCAATCCCTACAAAACAAGGTTGTTAAGTAAGTTAAATTAAAGGAGTTGATTGGGATGGGTCAAATTGTAACTAATAAGATTAAACAATCTATTACAGAATTAATCGGTCATACCCCACTTTTAGCATTAAATCAGTATGTAAAAGAGCAACAACTAGAAACCGAAATTATCGTAAAGCTAGAGTATTTTAATCCTGCTAATAGTGTGAAGGACCGTGTTGCTAAAGCGATGATTGAGGATGCTGAAGCTCGTGGTGTGTTGACAAAGGATAAAACAATAATTGAAACAACTAGTGGCAATACTGGTATTGGCCTAGCAGCAATTGCAGCTGCAAAAGGCTATAGGCTTCGAATTTACATGCAGGATGGTGTAAGTGAAGAGCGTACAAAGGTAGTTAAGGCATACGGAGCGGAGGTTGTACCATTTTCAGATGTCCCAGAAATGGTAGCTGCCTTTGAGGACACAGATGGTGACTTTGTTGAAACGATTAAAGTATTTCGAGAAACAGTCGTTGAACAAGAAGAAAATGTTGTATTTTTAAATCAGCTTGATAATAATGCCAACCCAAATATTCATAAGTTAACAACTGGTCCTGAAGTCTGGGAAGATACAGACGGACAAATTGATATTTTTGTAGCAGCCATTGGCACAGGTGGTACGATAAGTGGTGCTGGTGCATACTTAAAATCTAAAAATCCAGATGTTCAGATCATTGGTGTAGAGCCTGCTGTTATTTCCATTGCAACAGTTGATATTCCAGATATCATTGAAATCACAGGTGTCCACCGCTTCTCAGATGCTGACGAGGCTCGTGTGCCATCGAATGTTCATTTAGAAATAATTGATGAAGTACTCGAGGTGGAAACTGCACAAGCTTATGAGGCGGCACGTGCTGTTGCGAAGTCAGATGGTCTATTAGTAGGTACTTCATCAGGCGCTGCTTTATTTGCCGCCACAGCCCTTGCAAAACGCCCAGAGAACAAAGGGAAACGGATTGTCGTTATCCTACCCGATACTGGTCTACGATATTTATCAACAGATTTATTTTAGAAACAAGCGCGCCGAACAATAGCGAAGTATTATTAACAGCTATAAAACACGAAGGGCAAAATAAATTTTTTTAAAAGTCATGTTATAAGCTGAAACTATTTTAAATAGTGAATTTTTATTTAATGTCACACAGTATATGTATAGAAATTAAAAGGATAGAAGAGCTTAAATAATTCGCTCTATCTATCCTCTTTTTTACCACAAATGACCATATTTACTACAACAACTCATTTGTTCGTTAATCAATCTAATGTTGCGGTAAATCAAAAGACAACCTTTTGATATTACTGTTTTATAATACATTCACTTGTCTTTAATTTTACAGAGTATTACCCTTCGACTAAATTAATAACCCGTTAAAAAGATCTTTCCTTTTGAGGTTTTAGACGATTCAACAGCCGTTATCGCATTTTTAATGTCTAACAAATCATAATGAGAATCCACTGCCATCATTTTTAACTTACCACTATTAACTAGATTGATTAAGTGATGAAATGTACCTTGCCATCTTTCTATCGAGACTTGCTTGTTCCAATGACGTAAATGGAACATATTTGCCTTTACATTCGCCTCTTTAACGATTCTTTGCCAATTCACTTGTACACCTGATAAAAGACCAATAGCTAAAAAATTCCCTCCAGCTTTAAGACAGAAAGCAAGATCATTACCTGCTGTCCCCCCAATAGAGTCAATAGCAGCATCAGCCCCCCTACCATTAGTCAATTCCATTACCGTCTCATAGAGCGGTGCTGTTGAGATATCTATTACATAGGAAGCGCCAAGCTGAATTAAGTCATCAATATGTCTATTATTTCTCGTAACCGCTATTAACTGAAAACCTAACAATTTTGCTAGCTGAGCAAAGATGTGACCAATTGCGGACCCGCAAGCATTCACTAATAATACATCATTTGGCTGCAATTGTAATATGTCAGTACAAGTTACCCAAGCTGTCATTGGATTGATATACATTTGCGCTGCGGTAAAATCATCAATGGAATCGGGAATGGTTACTGCAAATTCTGCACTTGTTTTTACAACTTCCTGCCAAGTTCCTTCTCCTCGTAAAGGTAGTACACGCTTTCCGATAAGATTTTGAGAAACATACGGACCTACATCCTCTATAATACCGACCCCTTCATAGCCAGGAATAGTTGGTAAAGAAATTCGATGAGCATAACTCCCCCATATTGGTATTAAATCAGAAGGGTTAATAGGTCGTGCCAGCATTCGAACAAGAATTTCTTGTACCTGAGGAGGTTGAATCGTTTTATTTTCAAACTTCAAAACCTCTCGTGGGCTTCCGAATTCATATAATTTAATGCTTTTTGCTTTCAAAAACTGTAACTCCTTTATGATTGATTAATAACTTTTATGTAACGGCTCATTAAGTGAGACTTTAAGGGGCTTTTCTTCATTCCCAATGACCTTATTACTTTGAATAAATAAACGATATTTAATTACTTTATTGTTGGATACGATCTCCTCTACTATTTGGTTCTGACTACTCCCACAGCTAAAGCAGTGGGGTTCTTATATACTTGAGAAGCGTTACAAAGCTCTCCACAGATGGTGTTGCCATGCCCTGTGTACAACATCTTTGATTTATCTTCTGTTCCATAAGACTTTCTTATTTACACAACTGATGTTGTGTTGGCAATAAGTTTTAACGAAGGCAGGTAGCTCTACCTACGGAGGAATACCCCTCACTTGATTTGTTTGATCCCCATGCTAAGAGGGAATGTTTTCTTTACT
>NZ_LITM01000009.1:103373-107588 GCF_001275675.1 Lysinibacillus sp. FJAT-14745
TTATACTGACTGGCTCTAAAGGTGATCGTATTTACTTTCTGTATCGTTTGCTTTGTGTAACCTAATTTTTGATGGATGATTTCCACTAGCATGGCAGGGGCATGATTCCCAATGCTTTTTCCAAAGCGCTTTTTGGATTGGATTTTGCCCTGTATAGTTGTTTTGGTTTCTTTTGTACGTTTTGCCAATCCTTTAAAATGCATGGTTTCAATGTACACCTCATCGCCAAGAGACAAGATTTTATTTGCTAACGCACCATGCTTTTCTTTAATGTAGGAAGCTTTCTTTCTATATAATTCTTTTAGTTGTTTTTTTGTTTTTTGATAGTTTTTACTATATGTCCAACGGAGTTTGACGCCATGTTTTATAGGTCCATCCTTTTTGAAATTGTTAGGATTGGTACTTCTACGACTTCTATCCAACTTGCGTAATAAACGTCTTTTTTGTTTCTCCAATAAAGGTACTTCTGGAGCGAGTTGTTGCATGAAAACGGTTTCTTCTGAAACAACCGCAATGGTGGAAGGACCAATGTCAATACCTACTCGTTTTTGTTTTTGATAGGAATGTCGAAAGGCTCCTGTAGATGGAATTCTCTTTGCAGGAGGAATCCCATCCATCACGAGTTGTACGTAAAAAGTATGTTTTCCACGAATCACTTTTTTGACTAGACGACAATATTTAATGGCATGAAGAGCAAGGGATTCTTTTACAAACAAATCTTGTTTGCGAATACGAACAGGAAGGCTTAATCCATTCCAATAGACAATATTCTCTTTAAATCGAATGCCCGCTTTATTAGATTTCCCTTCTACAGAATGAAGCATTCCGTAACGTTTAAAGTGTGCTTTACTCCCTTTAAATAGAACATCTTGAACCGCTTTCCAGACAGTAGAGGCGATTTTCTGAGAAGTATTGCTATCTATATGTTTTTTATAGTTATGTTGATGCTTTTTAATATACGCATGCAGTTGATATTCACTTAATCCAAAAGATTGACGAATGTTATCTAATTGTTTTGCGGCCTGCTTCCATTCTTTTGAATCATTAGATTTTTTCGCTTTTTGGTAGCAACGTAATTGTTTTCGATAGTGTTTTGATTCTTGCATTAAAGTATATTGTTTTACTGCATAAGACAAAGTCGTATTATAGAGTGTACGGGCAATTTCAAAACGTTTTAATAGAATATCCTTTTTCCATGTATCTATAAGTAACTTGAGTTCTATAATAAAACAATCTTTCTTCCCTTTCGTCATTACCCGTCACTCCTTTATTTTTTGATTATTCACAATATACAATATAAACATATGTTCTATAAAGAAAAATGCACTTCATTCCGCCCACCTCTGAAGAAGTGGGCTTCCTGAAGCTCCCTTCTGTGAAATGACTAAAAACTCTACCTCTTCCCCTGAATCATTACGCATCTGGTGCGGTTTAAGGGGCGGCACTTCAATTCCTTCATTTTTTTGTAACACAATTAGTTCTCCGTCGATATCGATTGTTGCTGTTCCAGATAGCACAAAGAAAAATTGTTGTGCATGATGGTGATAATGATTTACCTCTACTGTTTTAGCAGGCATACGCTCATGAATAATACTGAGGTCATTATTCTTCACTAAATGCCATCCATCACATTGTTCTCCCCATATGTAATGTTCTGCATACTGTTTGCTAATTTTCAAAACTGATATCACCTTCCTTTTATCTTGATTGTTATGGATATTTACCTAATATTTCTATAAAATATAAATAAGTATATTAACTATCACGCAGTAAGGAGTGGGATCGTTGAATATCAAAAAACAATTGCTGGGCACTGCTCTTGGCTATATGCTGGCATTATTAATTGCATACATCTTTTTCGATTATTTTTCTTGGTCGTTTACTCTAGGCTCGTTTCTAGGCATTTGTTTATTCGCTCTAATTTTAAAATTTATAAAAAGTAGATAAATACCCTGCTCATAATGTATTTAATAATTTTTCGAATTTGTTTGCACTCAGTATTTCATGTGTCATAAAATGACCATTGTAAAACAGTCCAAAGGTAGTCCATATGATAGGTGCATTCTGTGCTTCATCTTTCGTCATTAATTGATATGCATGAAATGGAATGCCCCTTTTCTCTGCTATATTTTTCAAGTCATCTATAACACCTACTGCAAAAGGACATTGGGCAGTGAAGTATATCACAATACCATTGTTATTAGATAAAGGATTTTTCACCTGCAATTTAAAGGAAGGATCGTCGGCACAATCGTTAAATTTATAGACAGCTAGCTGAAAATAAGGTGCTGCTTGATCTACAATTTCAAATCCCAAATGTTCAAAAAAACGCTTATCACTTAGAAATGAAAGCTTTTTCTCCCCTACTATATGTACGATGCCATCCATCCCTTGCGCTAATGCATCTTCCTTACACTTTTCAAACAGTTGTCTAGCATGGTTTTGATTTTTGTATTTACCTGCAACCCATAGACAATTAATATACATATAATTCGGTGCATCGATAGGAACCCAAGCTTGATTTGCCGGTAAATATTCAATAAACACTTTTGCCCGGTCGTTTAAACGATAAAAAACTAGCTCCTCATCTAAACGGTTCATCAACCATTCTTTCTTTTCCTTTACCGCTTCCTCGTATTGCTTCCCACCAAGTGCACAACATATATGCTCCTGTTCAATATTGTTTCTAGTAATTTGAATATAATCCACTTTACCATCCGCCTCTTTACTAATCCAATTTGATACCACTATTTTATTATATCGAAGGTAGAAAATGGATAGCAATTCCTTTTCTTTTTCATTAACCATCTCCTAGATTTCACAGCAAACACGTGAACACTTGGCAAACTATACAGATATCAAATCCTTGATATTCTGTTAAATTTAGCACTTTAATTCCGTATGTAGGGATTAACCTTAGCTCCTCTACACATAATATAGTCATTAATTCTTCTCTTGCTTTATTAGAATTCGGTCTTAATCCCAAGTCCATATCCCGTTCACTCATATTTAAAATAAAATGCTGTTTTTTCAAATTTTTGTTAAAGCTGTTTATGCATTTTCCCTTGCACAACTTTTTTTCACACTAGTCATTTAATCGGAGTTAGGAAAAAACGTTGCTATAGACCCACTCAAAGTTTACTTGTTATCATAGGTCTATATATATCAGGAGGTGATTTCAGGTGAATTCATCAAAAATTGCATTTTTATCAGTTTTAAGTAATTCTACTGTTGTCATATTAAAACTTATTGTTGGATTGTTCACTGGATCAGTTGCAATTATATCGGAGGCAATCCATTCTTTGCTAGACTTACTCGCCTCTTTTATTGCCTTTTTTTCCGTACGGATTTCCAGTAAACCAGCTGATAAAGAGCACCCCTACGGACATGGAAAGGTTGAAAATATTTCAGGAACAATTGAAACACTTTTAATTTTTGTTGCTGGGATTTGGATTATTTATGAATGTATTCATAAAATTATCACTCCCACTCCAATCAAACTTCCAGTTCTAGGAATACTGGTCATGTTATTTGGCGCCTTGATTAATTTTTTTGTATCAAGGATTGTTTATAGAACTGCAAAGAATACCAACTCTGTTGCCATGAAATCAAATGCTCTGCATCTACTTACAGATGTCTATACATCATTGGGTGTTGCATTGAGTTTATTGATTGTCCATTTAACTGGTTGGTACATTTTAGACCCGATAATCGGAATAATATTAGCATGTTATATTATGTTGGAAGCTTTCAAACTGATGAAAGAAACATTTCCTCCATTAATGGATGCACGAATATCAAAGGAAGAGGAAGAACAAATTATTCAAATTATTGAATCATTTAAAGATGAATACATTGAGTATCACGATTTTCGAACTAGACGTTCTGGTGCTGAAGAATACATCGATTTCCATTTAGTCGTAGCATCAAATGAAAGCATTGAAACCGTTCATGATTTATGTGATCGTATTGAAGAAAAGATTAATAACCTTTTTCATCAAGCCAATATTCTTATTCACTTAGAACCAGAGAATGAAAAAACAAATGAATGATTTGCAAATGACCAGGTCTTTTTTTAAAGTACCTGGTTATTTATTTAATTGCTAAATACACTTAACTTTTCTATTTTATAATTTACAATAATATGGCTCATCACCAAAAGTCGTGGGTGACAAAATCAACGACCTGTTTCTAAACGTAAACGAAGGAAAAAAC
>NZ_LITM01000009.1:108825-115572 GCF_001275675.1 Lysinibacillus sp. FJAT-14745
TTTCTTCTATAGTAAAATGTAAAATTATTGAATTGATAGAAAATCAACCACAAGTTATGGTGATGAGCCAATAATATTACATTCATTCCAGAAGGAGGATGCCATTTGGAGAAAATTAACGTAAGACGTCCCCAGCTAACAGATACTGAAGAGTTGCATGAGTTTTTTCTTCTTGTGATTACCGATACTTTTGCAAAGGAAGGTCTTGCAGGACTACATGATGATCAAAAAGACGAATGGGAAATAAAAAAACTTTATTTACAATGGGATTTGGAAAGCCAAGGAGAAAAACGATTTTTCTGGATAGCAGTTAATGAGGAAACTGATGAAATTATAGGTACAATTGAATATGGCGTAGCGAATGACTTGATTCAAAACACGATAAAGGAAGATCTAACAGACTTTCCGGAGATAGGGACGGTTTTTGTTCACCCTAACTATCAAAAACGTGGGATAGGATCAATATTACTTCAAAAAATAATCACTACGCTAGAGAATAAAAATGTGAAAGGTTTTTGTTTAGATAGTGGCTACAAACAGGCTCAAATTTTTTGGCAGAAAAAATTTGGAAAGCCAAACTTTTTACTGGAACATTATTGGACTGAAAATAGCCATCATATGATTTGGAAACGAAATATTCCATTATAAAAGAGGAGGAAAAATTTATGCAATACAAAATCTCACAAGAACAAAATGAACGTAAAAAATCTTTGATTAATAATAAGCTTTACGAATACAATTTAAAACATTTTCCAAAAGATTTAAGAGGCCGATATCAAGAAATCAACCTCTTCCTTACAGATGAAAATGATCAAATCTGTGGTGGTATATTGGGTGAAATTTGTTGGAATTGGTTAGAGATACATACACTTATGATTGATGAGGATTTACGTGGGCAGGGCTATGGATCTAAATTGTTATTAAAAATTGAACAAATTGCTTTGAATAATAAATGTGATTTCATAAAGGTAGATACTTTAAGTTTTCAGGCATTAGATTTTTATCAAAATCACGGATATCAAATCTACGGTACATTGGACAACGTCGGAAGGGATCATAAGCACTACTATTTAAAAAAGGATCTTTCATAGGATTTTCCTTGTAACTAATTGAAAAGAACAATAGATTGGAACTTCCTATCTAACTTAATTAGATCAAACACGAAAATAGCCAATAATTCTCTAGATAAAGATATCAAAAAGTTGTAATTGTAATCACTTAGTCTTAACTTTTGCAATTACAACTTATTTTTACTAAATATACGATTCTCATCAATTAAATTTTGAAAGTTGTATTGCATATATATGATGAAATTTATTAAAGATAAACGACTCCTTCTCCTTCATAAAACCATTTTTTTCAGCTACACGAATTGATGGTCCATTTTTAGGGTCAATAATACTTATTAATTTTTCTTGCCCTAAATGTAAAAATCCATATTCCACACATCCTTTAGCTGCCTCAGTTGCATATCCTTTAGACCAATATTTTTTATGAATATGGTAGCCCACTTCCACTTCAGTTTTTCCATCAACTATTTGTTTAACAAGGCCACAATCTCCAATTATTTCATTCGATTCTTTTAAACATACAGCCCATAAACCATAACCATCTTCTCGATATCTTTGTTTATTTTTCTCAATCCAGTTTTTTGTTTGTTCTATATTAAAGGGTGACGGATAATATTTCATAGTTTCAGCATCTGAAAAAATTGAATATAGGACAGAAATATCATCATCATTTAATTCTCGTAATTTTAACCTTTCCGTCTCTATTATTATCAATATAGTTCCCTCCTTAAATATGTGAATTGTTTTTCCTTATTCCAATTTTATTATTTTACTAAACCCACAAAAATTTTGCTCATCACCATAGCAAAAATTCTCATGTGCAATTAACAGTATTTTTAAGGTTTATGTAAGGTTTAAGTAAAAAGGATGTCATTTCAAAAATTTATGCTAACATGTAGAAGCTTAAATAGAAAAACATAAATTAATACCAGTATTTTCTTTAGTGGATATTTTTTATAAAATAGAACAATCAATAACATATAGTCGAGGTGTAGGGTTTGATGTATTTTGGAATTATTCCGCTTATCTTATTTTTTATTTTTCTGTATTCTTACTTGAAAGATCCCAGAAAGATAGTAAATGGCTTTTTATTTAATACTTTTTTCAGTTCATTTCTTTTATTTTGTACGATTGTTTCTTTAGCATCTGAAAACAATAGTATTAAGCTTTTAGTTATTATTCCTTTAATAGCACTTTTCTTTATCATACCTTTTGGAATTGTAGCTTTAATGTTCGGCCTATTTCTTAATGCAAGAATTTTAATGAAAAGAGAAGGAAGGCGCTTAGCAAATTCCTTAACTTTAATTGTAGCTATTATTATTTTATTATTTATTGTCATGCCTATTATTAGTCCATCCAGTTTGTTATCTACTATATTTCAACCTATGTTTGGTGGAATATCGCTTATAATGTTTTATTTCTTGATTCATTTATCAAACTTTCTATCTGCATATTTCCTCTATCAGTTTAATAGACCAAAGTATAACCAAGATTTTATCATCGTACTAGGCAGTGGTTTAATTAACGATAAAGTACCACCACTTCTTGCAAGTAGAATTAATCAAGCTATTGATTTTTATCAGAAACAAGCAGCGGTTACCACACCACCAACCATTATTTTCTCTGGAGGACAAGGTCCCGATGAAAATCTGCCTGAAGCGGAAGCGATGCAAAAATACGCAGTTAAAAAAGGGATTCCTCTTGAGCATACTGTGCAAGAAAATCGTTCTGTAAACACCTATCAAAATATGTTATTTTCGAAACGGGTTATGGATACATTAAAACCAGATGGTAAATATAACAGCATCTTTACAACAAATAATTTCCATCTTTTCCGTGCTGGCTTATACGCTAGACAAGCTGGTCTAAATAGCCAAGGCATTGGCTCAAAAACTGCATTTTATTATTGGCCCAATGCAATGGCTCGTGAGTATGTTGCCATTGTTGTAATGGGACGGAAAAGACATATGAAAGTTGTTGGGGTAGTTCTTGGAATTTCTCTATTACTTTCTTTATTTGGCTTATTAATCTTTTAGTTATATGTAAAAAAATAATCAACAAAAGGGTACTGAATTTAAATATTCTAGTACCCTTTTGTTAATCGGTGACAATAGACTGTTTTCCCCCGTAGCCAGCCACAAGCTGGACATGTACATTACGTTCGTGCATGACACTTGTTATCAACTATGCCCCGGCATAATTGCGTCCGGAATCGGCTTGGTACTTAGACCTTGAGAGACTTCTGTAACTACCGTTTCACTTACGTTACAAGAGACATTTGTAGCTGACGCTTTGCTTTCGCAACAGTAGACATTTGCTGAAAGAAGTTAAATGCGAAGGCAAAACCTAATTTCGATAAATTAAAGCTGTTTCGACAAATCGGACAGACATTGAGTTGTTTTCGTATAGTTACCGGCATATTTATAAATAAAATTAAAGGCTAGAGTCAAAATGAGTATTATTTGAATTAGTCCAAAAATCACCAGACAATGTTCACCTAATTTGAAAAGATGCTTAGTAATATTTCACCAAATTTATTGATGGAGGGAAAGCGAATGCAGCTACAAAAAAAATCATCTTGGTTACTTGCATTATTAACTCTAGTAGCGGTTATTTCAGTGTATTATTTGATGGATTCACCAAAACAACCAAAAGAGGCTATTACCTTGACAGAAGATGTAAATCAAAAAGCAGCAATACAGTATGTGACCAAGGAAGTATCTTCTTCTAGCCCTTTATTTGAAGAAACGCGCCTACAAGTTAGTAACGAAAGAAACCAACTGCGCCAAAAGTTAACGCAAAAAATAACGTCAGATGAGTATTTTGTTGACGAACAAAATCAGGCGTCTATTGAAATTGATACTCTCAATAAAGAAGAATCTACAGAGGCAATACTTGAGATGCAAATTAAATCATTAGGCTTTCCCGATGCTTTAGTACAAATTGAAGGAGCAGACGTTTCCGTAACTGTGGTGGCAAATAAATTATCAAAATCTCGAGCAAATGAAATTATCTATCTGGTAAAAAAAGAATGGGAGGATGCAAATGTGCAAGTTAATTTCGGCACAAAGAATTATTGAAAGATCGAGAAAAAAGGGGTCTTTATTTTATTTAGGGTCACCATGAAGATTACCCTTTCCCACAGACGTTTCTTGTGCCATGTGTTAGCATTCCCAACAATATTAATTGAAAATGGTACACCTTTTAAAACAGTAAAAAAAATTAGGACACAGCAGATCAGCAACTACTGAAGACCGCTATGTCCATTTTATAGAGAAAATGTCTCGAGATGCTGTAGACATCTTTGATTCATTCGCTCAAGATATATAAGAATTGCTAACGTATTTTTTTATGGTGGGGAATTGGTGGGGAGCCCCACCATTTAACCCTTTTATAAATTATTTAAATACGTCACAAACACTTATCACTACTATATTACTTCGAATCATCCATCTTCAGAACAGCCATGAATGCTTCTTGTGGTACTTCGACTGAACCTACTTGTTTCATACGTTTTTTACCTTCTTTTTGTTTATCAAGAAGTTTTCGTTTACGAGAAATATCCCCACCGTAACATTTCGCTAATACGTTTTTACGCATGGCTTTAATTGTTGAGCGTGCCACAATTTTTTGACCAACTGCTGCTTGAATTGGTACTTCAAATTGTTGACGTGGAATTAATTCTTTCAATTTTTCAACGATGACTTTACCGCGCTCGTATGCAAAGTCACGGTGTACGATAAAGCTTAGTGCATCGACTTGCTCACCATTTAATAAGATATCCATTTTCACTAGTTTTGAAGTCTGATAACCAATGAGTTCATAGTCAAATGAAGCATAGCCCTTCGTATTGGACTTTAAATAATCAAAGAAATCATAAACGATTTCTGATAACGGCATTTCATAAATAATGCTGACACGTGTTGTATCAATATAATCCATTGTCATAAAATTACCGCGCTTTAATTGACAAAGCTCCATAACCGCTCCTACATAATCGTTTGGTACCATAATTGTAGCTTTTACATATGGTTCTTCCACTCGATCAATTTTTTGTGGATCCGGCATAAATGAAGGGTTGTCAACCTTAACTGTAGATCCATCCGTCATTTGCACATTGTAAATTACAGAAGGCGCTGTTGTGATTAGATCAATGTTAAACTCACGCTCAATACGCTCTTGAATGATTTCCATGTGTAATAGCCCTAAGAAACCACAGCGGAAACCAAATCCTAGTGCTTGTGATGTCTCTGGCTCGTATTGAAGTGCAGAGTCATTAAGTTCTAACTTCTCTAACGCTTCACGTAAGTCATTATATTTCGCTGTATCGATTGGGTAAAGTCCACAGTAAACCATTGGATTTAAACGGCGATAACCTGCTAATGGCTCAGCCGCAGGGCGATTCGCAAATGTAACTGTATCCCCCACACGAGTATCACCTACATTTTTAATAGATGCTGTTAAATAGCCTACGTCACCGACTGTTAATTCAGACTGTGGTACAACTTTCGGTGTGTGTACACCCACTTCAATCACTTCAAATTCTGCACCGGTAGCCATCATACGGATTTTATCGCCAGGTTTTACTGTACCATTCATGATTCGAATGGAAATAATAACACCTTTATACGCATCATAAACAGAGTCAAAAATAAGGGCTTGTAGCGGTGCATCAGGGTCACCAGTTGGTGCAGGCACTTTCTCTACAATTTGTTCTAAAATATCTTCAATCCCGATACCAGCTTTAGCAGAAGCTAAAACCGCTTCAGAAGCATCTAACCCGATTACGTCTTCAACTTCTTGACGTACACGTTCTGGATCTGCTGCTGGTAAATCAATTTTATTGATAACAGGTAAAATTTCTAGGTCGTTATCAAGCGCTAAGTATACATTTGCTAGTGTTTGTGCTTCAATACCTTGTGCTGCATCGACAACTAAAATTGCACCCTCACAAGCAGCTAAACTACGTGATACTTCATATGTGAAATCGACGTGTCCTGGTGTATCGATTAAATGGAATATATACACTTCACCATCTTTAGCTTCATACTTTAATTGGACTGCATTTAATTTAATCGTAATGCCTCGCTCACGCTCTAAATCCATTGAGTCGAGTAGCTGTGCTTTCATTTCACGAGAGGTTAATGATTTCGTTTGCTCTAAAATACGGTCAGCAAGCGTTGATTTCCCGTGGTCAATATGTGCAATAATAGAGAAATTTCGAATATTCTCTTGTCTTTTTAAACGTGCTTCTCGGTTCATCTTTTCCACTCCTAATTAAACTATAATGAATTATACTATGAAAGATGTGCAAAGTACAACTACAACTAGACTAGAAAGCCCATTACATCAATACTTTTAAGTGTTTTATGCGGTTTTTGATTTTGCAAGATAAGGCACATAAATGCATGAATTTGGGGCTAAATGGGGCTTATAAAAATATGGCGAGCGTGTGTACAGGAATGTGTGAGTTATAAACTATAGCATAATTAAATAAAAGTGCGTACAAAATCATAAATTTGTCTTCAAATGATAAATGAAAATAAATTCATCAAAATACTAGTACACTATATTAAACTTAGGGAAATTTATCAAAAATTTGGCTCATCACCATAACTTGGGGTTGACCATAAAAAATTCAATAAATTTCCATTGAAGTATAGAAAAAAAGTGAAAA
>NZ_LITM01000009.1:116848-178058 GCF_001275675.1 Lysinibacillus sp. FJAT-14745
CCCATCTTTTCCTCCGTTTACGTTTGGAAACAGGTCATTGATTTTGTCATCCCCGGATTTTGGTGATGAGCCAAAAATTTGTTATTGATGCCTTTTTCTCTTTATTCTAAGATTAGCTTAATATAATTTTTTAAGGAGTTTAAGCAATGACAGATCGGTTCATTTTTTTCGTTTTGGGTGACATTGAATTTCTTAGCTTGATGGGCATGTGAGGTGACCCCTGTAAGCTCCCCGATCTATGGGAGCTTACAGACTGTTAGTCGCTTCAATTTTAGGGACGATGAACCGCGGGATCAAAAAACCTTTTGTTTGAATCAATTTCATAAATCGAAAGCCTTACTGGGCTTGAAATTTTAAGGCATAAAAAAAGGAGTACCTCCCCAAATCTCGAAGTGTTTAGTACCACTACCACATACTAGAGAGAGAAAGGAAGAACTCCAGATGTATAGTATTCGACATTACAACCATGAACGCATTCATCAATCGGATACAGCACGCCATCTGATTTTGAATGCCAGTACTACTTTAATACGTTAAATTATTAAATTCTGTGTCTACTATCTTGACAGAGGTCCAAAAATAACAAAAGTAAATAAAACACGAATTTTATTAGATTGGAATGATAACATGAATTTAATGGAACTAAGAATACCACAAGGTTTCGCTATTTATTATAATAGGTTTTATGATGTTGAACCGATATCAGACCCCAATGAAGATGATTTCTTAACAAATTGGACATTCTTTACACAAGACCTACTTCAAATAAGTAAAATGGAAATTGAAAAAGGGAGTTGGAATGTACCTAAAGATGAAAATAGAAGGATACATATTGTTTTAGGGTGGTATCCAGATTCAAGAGCGAGCGGCGAGTATGGATTAGCAATCACTAATGGGAAATGGGATACGCTAATGGAAATTAGTTCAAGGGATAGGTTTGAGATAAAACAGACGCTTGAAAAATGGTTAGAAAAGTTGAACGAAGATCAGAATTATTTAAAAAATGGTTGATGTTTAAGTTGACTTAAGCTTTATTTATCTTTAGAGGAAAAAAGGTTGAAGCCGTCATACCACATACCCATCAAGTTAAGCTATAGGCTTTAGATGAACGCAAGGTATCTTCAAGCATTTTAGTAAATTTTGATGATCATGGATTTCCGTATCCTAAAAATAGGTACAATAAAGAAACAATGAACTGGCCATTTTCAAAAAAATGATCTATGCTGCTTGTTTTCTAGATATGGTACTTTCGTAGACGACACCTAAAAGGGGTCAGCTCACGAAAAGGAAAATAATGCACGCTAAGCCCCGATATGTCCAGTTAAAATGCTTGCCAACCTTATGGTTGTAGTCCTATGTCAAGTTGAAGTGCACTTGTAATTGGCGTCAAGTCACAGTCAAAATAGCGTCTAGATAGGGTCGATTTAACCTTTTTCTGACGGCTTATTCGCTACTTCTATGACTCTAGTCATTTGCTGCTTCCTTCCTTGCCGTTCCATATTGGATATGTTTTGTTTCGTGACGGGCCAAGCGACACATCACGACGGTTTTCCGTCTTCAACTCCACAGGGACATTGGCCCTTCTTGCGATTGCAAACAAATGATGTAAAAACGAATCCCAGTCGTCTTCGATGGCACGGTAACGCAGTGACGATAGGGCCACTTCCTTGCCGTTCTGCTGTATAACCGCCACATGAATGTTCAATCTCCCGCGTCCTTCCACCGTCGGATCGACGACAATCCGACGAACGGACGATAGTTCCAGCCGCTTATGTCCAATTGTCATACAAGGGGGCTGCTGTTCGAAGACAACGAGCCTCCGCTTCGTACCGAACGTCACCCGATCCGACGTACGAAACGCTTGTTTAGCTGTCTGCCATTTGCGTACCTTCTCCGCATTGCGCTCCCGGTTGCAGTCTAGCAAGTAATTCGCCACAACCACCTCACGCGCATAGTCTTCCAAATCGAGCCGGTATATCCCTTTGGCAGTGCGTACATCGTATACGGACATCCACGAAGTGATCAAGTTATTGCGGCGGTAGTGCTGGTTCACTCCCAGAATGTCGCTGCTTCTCCATGCAACATCGTTGCCGTTGAGACGAAAACAAAGCGATCCATCCTCAAAACGCAGTTGCTCTGGCTTATGCTCAGAACGTTTGGCAAGGCGTGGAAAGGCGCCAACAATGGTTAGGACAAACACGCTGCCGCAAATCCATGCATTGAGACGCTGCATTCCGAGAAAAGAACTGCTGCTCCAAGAGCCGATCAAGGTAAGCAGCTCGAACACAAGCAGCACGACATAAAGGGCTGCTGCAAAAAGCAGCCCCATCTTGATCACATCAAACAAACGTTTCGAGTAGGGCTCAAGCTGAAATTCCTGATCCTTCATTGAGATGTGATACTGCAAAGTCCCCCAGTTCTTTCGCCTGCTATTCTTCATTCTGTTCACCTCTGCCGACTGAATGATTGCCCTACACCATGACGTAATAAATCGTTGAAGTTAATATACCATAAGGAGTACCGTTAGGAAAATGCGGATTTACAATGTTAAGGGATATACACGATTTTATGCACACTAAACGGTAAGCCATAAACGTGTAAATATTGATGTATCAAGTGTTTGCGCTTCCTGTATAAAAAGCTGTATAAATAATGTTCATAGGAAAAGCCAAAGCGGGTAAATGTACTAACAAAACGCTCCCCAGCCGCTTTAAATACTGCTAAGTCCTTTCCGTTGCTTCGAGGCTGTTCTACTGTTGAAACAAGCACCTCGTCACCTTCTAATAGCCCTAGAAACTCGTTGTCATTCGCTATTTCTAATTTGAATCCATTCATTTTGCTTCCTCCATCTTATACGTATTTTTTTCTCTTAGAATTTCTTTAATATGATTAATCGTGTCCAACGCGCCATTATCATAGGCAACTTCTTCATAAACTTCTATTAGTGCTTTGTGTGCTTCCCGGTATGCAATCACTTTGCTAATTTCTTCTTCTAACCCATTAGTAACTAATACTTCGGTTATAGCGTTATCAGCTGCTGCTTTCGCATCCCACAATTCATTGAAACGTGGATGATCAGTTACAGAATACATATCGTTTCCTCCTTCTTTTCCAACTCTGCTGCTTTTTGTTTTATCAACTCAGTAACTTCGATTAAACCTTTCCCTTTATAGTCTATTTCAAAAAGATTAGCTGCATATTTCACCGTATATACCAGAGCACCATCCTCTTCAAACATAAAGCGTTTATAGGCCTCTAAAGAAATAGTAGCTTCACGTTCACTCTTAACTTTTTCTTTCCATTCATGTAGTACATTATCTTCCGTTTTGTATATAAGTTGCAAAGTTAAAATACCTGCTGTGTAATCACTATAAATCAAGAAACTATCACTATAATATTTACTTTTCACGCCTCTCACCCAATCTCTGTATTTGTTTTCAAAGCAACCTTTTCGAAAGCTCAAATTTACTAAAGTTAACTATCTTTTCCACAATTATGACCAAAAAACTAAAAATCTATTACATGAGATTAAAATACATATCTTTTATATGTCTCCCTTATTTTTCATAGGTGACTTCTTTTTGAGGTCCGACATAACAAGCCCTTCTTCTTTTCATCCAATTTTACTTTCCAACATGCTTTTTATACGCAATCTGTTATTACAGTAATACAAATAAACCTCAATCGCATTGATAGCCGCTACTAACGCATTCAACTCTGTTAGCAACTCACTATCTTTCGCTTCTTTCCATTCTTCTCCAGCTGTATAGAATTGTTCTTTGAGATAATCAAGTGTGTTTTGTAAACGCATATAGTTTCTCCTCTTCTCTGAGTCGCTTTTAAATTTGCTGTGTGAGCAACTTCATATAGCCTTTTAGCATGGCTCATGTTATTTTCTGGCGTTCTTGTGATGATAGTACCTTCATACATTCACCTACCTTTATGTTGCATGTCGGCTATTTCTAGTCCATTCACCGACTAACCGTTGATGGTTGTTTGTTAGTTATCGTTATACAAATAGTAAAATAAAAAGTTTACTTTTGTCGATTATATATTTAACTTATTTTATTTTTATTTTACTTTAGTAAATATTTTGTTATACTTACAATAGAGAGAAGGAAGAACTAAATGTTAACGGCAACAGAAAAATTAAAGGTTATTCTTAAAAGAAAGAATATGACCGTTAAGGAGTTAGCTGATCTTTTGGGAACCAGTCGACAAAACCTACATGGTAAACTTTCTAAGGATAATTTAAGTGAGAATGATTTAAAGAAGTTTTGCGAAGTATTAGATGTTAAATATGAAATTAATTTCATATTGGAAAATGGTGACAAAATCTAATAGCATCACAAAAAGCATCTACTCTTTTGAGCAGATACTTTTTGTATTTTGGTTTGTTAGTTATAATGTCATGTCGATAAGTTCTATAGAGGTTGTGTTTCAACGCAGCTTTTGGGTATAGTAAATCAACTAGTACCAATGGGGTACCACTAAGAAGGGATACCTCAACTCACCCCAATTTAACGGTAGTGTCAGAGTTAGATTGCTCCTATAGCCTTAGTTTAAGTGCATTCTTAAAAAAATATCTTTAAAGAAACATCCAACTTATCTTTATATAATGGAATTTTAAATTCTTCATGTATAAATGTTGTTTTCCTCTAATACTATGACCCACTATGTACATCCATCTTACGGAAATAAGCTAAACTGACAATTAATGGAATGACGAAATAAAAGACTAAAGAGCTAATAGAAGGTACAGATATTTGTAGACTATGTTCTGAGAATCCAAGCTTACCTGCTATACTATATAGTGTCATAGTTGCAGCCGTAGAGGGAAACAGGTGTCCAAGTTTAAAGCTTGCTAATACTCCACCTATTAGTGAGGTAGCTACTCCAAATCCTGTACTTAAAATATAATTTTTGCTTAAAATGGTAAGGAAAGCGGCAATAGGTACAAATGCAAATTCCATAATAATCAAAATAACATAGAACTGAATATATTTAATTACCATCTCTATGTTTAGACCCGGAATATTAGTAAGTAAACCAAAGATTATTGTAAAAATGAACGACATTGTTATCGATGTGGTAATCAAAATAAAGATTGCTAACATCTTTCCGATAAAAAATTTATAAGCTGCATAGGGGTAGGCTAATAAATTATTTATCGTTTTATCGAGATATTCGTTTGCAAAAACATAACCGGTGAACAAGGATGCGATAGCTGGCCCCATTAATATTGACCAAAATACTGCATTATTTATTAAAGCGTTATGCCAATCCTTTGCATTAAATCCGCTTAATATCGCAGTTATAATAGCCGCAAGCGGGATAACAATAAATACAAGCGACCTTTTAAGTTTTACAATTTCAGAATATAAAATGCTAAGCATTATTCTCACCCCCAGTTAATTTCAAGAAATAGTCCTCTAGGGTATCTTTAGAAATTTTTATTTCAGCTACATCAATGCCATTTTTCACAAATATTTTATTAATAGCCGGGGAATTTTCCAAACTTTCGTAAATCCGAATAATTCCTGGCTCTATTATAGAATAATTTTCAATCGCAAAATGATTCTCCAATAAATAAGCTGCTTTTTTATCATTGCTTACTTTTGCTTCGATGAAGTGTCGGTTTCTTTCCTTTATGGCTTCATACCCTACCTCTTCGAGTAGATGCCCATTATTAATAATCCCGATTCTTGTTACCATTTGGTGAATTTCACTCAAGATATGACTGGATACTAGAATTGTTATTCCATGAGTTTTAGCCAAATCTATGATTAATTGCCTTATTTCCTTAATACCCACAGGATCAAGGCCATTCGTCGGCTCATCAAGTATTAAAAATTCAGGTTTATGAAGTAGCGCGCGAGCAATCCCTAATCTTTGCTTCATACCAAGTGAAAAACCTTTTACCTTTTTATTAGAAACATGCTGCAGATTTACCAATTCCAATACTTCGTCTATTCTTTTTTTATCGGATACTCTCATTAGTCTGCGATGCATTTCAAGGTTTTCCCTTGCAGTTAGATTTTGATATGACCCAGGAAATTCAATAATAGTTCCTATCCTCTCAAGAAAAGCTTTATTTCCTCTGGAAACTGGATGGCCGAATATTTCAACATTTCCAGATGTAGGATTGATCAGTCCTGTAATCATACGAATCAACGTAGTCTTTCCTGCACCGTTTTTTCCAATAAACCCATAAATATCACCTTTTTTAATCGTCATATTTACATTTTCTACGGCTGTAATGTCTTTGTATTTCTTTGTTAGATTATAGGTCTTTAAGATATAGTCCATATTATATTTAGGACCCTCCTTTCTACAAAACTAACTATATCAATTAAATCTTTCTACGTTTTAATAAAAGTCTTACATTTTTCTTACATAGCTTTAATTGGTTTTTTTAGAGAAAAAGAAAAAACTGTTTTACCTTCAATCCCACTTGTAACAGTAATATTCCCATTTTGCATTTCTACTAATCTCTTTACGATGGCAAGTCCCAGTCCGTTTCCCCTGGATTCTGGATTTCTTGAATATTCTCCAGTATATGTCCTTTCAAAAATATGATTAATTTGAGTTTTGCTTATTGTTACTCCTTTATTCCATACATCCACCCAAATCCAATCTTCTTCTTCTCTTAGTTCGATGCCCACTAATTTTCCTTTTTTACCGTAACGCAATGTATTGGATAATAAATTACCTAATATCCTTTTAATGCTCATCGGATCACCAAGGACATAAAGAGGAGAGCAAGGGATATTGATTTGAGGTGTTATGTCCTCTTTTTCAAAATCATTATAAAAGTCGAGCAGAGTATCTTGTACAACTTCCGATAAATCTATCTTTTTTATTTCTATAGTTATATCTCCTGCATCTATTTTTGCAAGATCGAAAAAATATTCGATCAAGTCTAACATATCTTTCCCTTTTCTTTGAACAATGTTTAAACATTCTCCTCTCTCTTCTTCTAATATCTCATCATTCTGAAGCACTTCAATGTATCCTAATAAAGAAGTCAAAGGAGTACGTAAATCATGTGATATATTAGAAACCATTTTTCTTCTTTCTTCTTCTGTCCGCTTTGCTTTAACTTCTAGATCGTTTACTTCTTTAATGATTCTATTTAAATAACTGCTAAGTTCTCTAATATTCTTTGAGGTAGGTTCAACACGAAAATACTGATTAAAGTTTCCTGTGCAAACCTCTTTTAAAATATTATTTATCTTTTTTATTCTTCTTACAGTTCTGAGCCATAGATAAAAGAATCCTATGAGTAAGAAACTCGTTATAATCAATAAAAACTCTAGCTCCATTAAGATATCCCCTTACATCAAAAAATTACCTAATCCTTTTTGAGTCTATAACCGATACCCCAAACTGTTTGAATATAATCGGGGTTTGATGGATTATCTTCGATTTTGGAACGCAAGCGGTTAATTTGTACCATGATAACATTGTCCTCCCCAAGATATTCATCTTTCCAAATTGCCCTGTAAAGCTGAGGTTTTGAAAAAACTTTATTGGGGTTTTCAATAAATACCCTCAGGATTTCAAACTCTTTAGCTGATAGAGCAATAGGCAAATCGTCTTTGAATGCCTCGTAGGTTTCTAAATTCAGAAGTAAATTTTTAAATTTCAGCATATTATGTAATTCTTGATTCGAACCATTGAGAAGTACAAAACGGCGTATTTGTGCGTTTACTCTTGCCAATAGTTCTCCAACGGTAAAGGGTTTAGTGATATAATCATCCGCCCCTAAATCTAATGCCTCAATTTTGTCTATTTCATCGCTTTTTGCAGATACAATTAATACAGGAACATTTTTTTGTTTTCTAATGATCTCTATAATTGTGTAACCATTTATTTCAGGTAGCATAAGATCTAATATAATCAAGTGATAATCATTAGAAGTAAGTATTTCCAACGCTTCTTTTCCATTAAAAGCAGCGTGAACACTATAATTTTGTTTTTGAAGATATCTCGATATGAGGTTACTAATATCTAAATCATCTTCAACGATTAGTATTTTATGTTGACTCATTATATTTCCTCCAGAATTTTCAGTTAAGTACTATATTATTATTCTATAAGAACTTTGGGAATATCATGCGCTTATACCCTATTCTATATTATATCCATTACTTTCTATTTGTTCGTAGTTTAATTTCCAATTCTCAAATAATAAGCTCAAATTTGAGCGCATCTCCAAAGTTGATGTCACCCTTTTATGGAGATGTAAAATGTTTTAACGAAGGGAGAAAAAAATTAAAGTTCTTTTGAATCGAAAAGATATGTCTGTTCAAGATTTAGCCGAACTACTAGGGCAATCAAGGCAAAATATTAATACGAAATTGAAGAAGGAAAATTTCAGCGAACAAGACTTACGAAAAATTTCTAACGTGTTAGAGGTTGAATTTGAAGGCTTTTTCTTCTTAAAAAATGGTGACAAAATCTAATAGCAACACAAAAAAGCATCTACTCTTTGGAGCGGATGCTTTTTGTGTTTATAGGACCATTAGTTGTCACGCCTTCTTGTATGCTCAATAGAAGCTGTATTTCAAAATACTAGCCTTGATATAGGCAATCCACTAATATCTCACTAACGACTTCGAAAATTTAGAAGTGGTGTCTCAGCTATACGTTCAGATTTTAATTCTTCCATACGATTTTCTTTATATGGTTTTATGCTCACATTTGCAACTAATTTATGGCATTACCTCTTGCATAGGCTTAGCTGTATCCAGCCTTTATTGTAGCTTGTTCAACATTTCCTAGTTCAATATAAAAATCAGCGCATGCTTGTTGTTTTGAATTTAATTTACGTTTACAAATAAAACTCTCATCTGAAATCGATGGAAATTATATTTGGTTTTATTTTTCTGTTACAACTGATGCAATATATGGTAAGTTACGATATTTTTCAGCACAGTCAATACCATAACCAACAATAAATTCATCTGGAATTTGGAAGCCAACATATTCTGCTTTTAAGTCAACTTTACGGCGCTCTGGTTTATCAAGTAATGTACAGATTTTCAGTGCTTTTGGCTTATGCATAAAGAAGTGATCTTTTAAGAAGTGAAGTGTTAAGCCTGAATCGATAATGTCTTCTACGACAATTACGTTTTTGTCTGTAATATTGACATCGATATCTTTTAATAACTTAACTTTTCCAGTTGTTTCCGTTTGGTTGCCGTAACTAGACGCAGAGATAAAGTCGATTTTCACTTCATTTTTTATGTGACGAATTAAATCAGCAGCAAATACGAAAGAACCTTTTAATACCACAATTATCACGATTTCTTCACCTTCAAAGTCACGTTCAATTTGTAGTGCTAGTTCTTTTACTTTTGCTTGCAAAGATTCTGCAGAGATTAAAGTATCTTTTATTTCAATGTTCATTATAATCCTCCAATGTTGAAAATTTGCGAACATTTCGACTGTAAAAGATTGCGTGAGAAAAGTCAAAAAGGAGAAATACAAATTTGATAAAGGTTTATGTTAAAAAAGTTAGAATAAAAGTAAACGTAAAGTAACTCCAAAATAAACCGCTCTTCTCTTCATAGCTCCCACTGCTCCTTTAGCTTAGTTAAAAATTTCATCTTGCTACCATCATCACCGCACGCGTCTGGATGAAACTTTTTTGAAGCCATTCGATAAATTTCATGCAGCATCTCCTTTTCATCTTCGTTGTAGGTACTAGATGAAGCAGTTGAGTAACTACTACCGCCACCGCCTCCACTATAATACTTTTCATAGTCACGCTCGAATGCTTCCTCACTACGTCTTCTATATTCTTCTTGCACTTTTTTCTTAACCTTATAATTTTGTGATCAGTAGTGGTCTACAATTTTGCAGAGTTCCAAATGGATCTTTATCTAACGAACCTCAAAATTTATGGTTCGTGTCTTGTATAGTTTTTCATTACTCTCAATAAAGGATTCTTTCCGTCAGTAAACTCAATTGCAATAAGCTGTAACCTTTTATTTTTCATAAAAATCCCATAATTCTCTCTTCTCTTATCAAAGACTTGGATGTGGTATATTATTACCGAATCTAAATTACTCAATATATCCAAAATTATTAGTAAGTACCATTTTTCTTACAATAGCTTTTGAAGAAAGTTGAGCCAATGGGGGAAATATTTTTGAAAAACTTATCAATTAGAAAGAAAATTCTAACTCTCATTACGTCCGCTGTTATTTTTTTGCTAATTATTTCAAGTGGTGGTTTTTATAACATTAACGATATGGCAAAAAGATCTAGTGAAATGTACGATGAATCACTTTTGCCAATTCAATATATCGGTCAAACTCGAAATGACATTCGTGCGATGGGTTCTTTCGTTTTAGAGCTCATGATTACTACGGATGCAAATCGTAATGCCGACCTACAGACTAACATCTCAGAGAGAGTTGAAAATCTTAAAGACTCAATCGTGAAATTCGAAGCCTCTTACAATGGAGATGAAGATGAACAAAAACTGTTAGCATCTCTTAAATCCAATGTCGATGATTATTTGAGCACCATGGCAGATGTTATTGATTTGGCTAGTCGGAACCAAAAAGACAAAGCCTATTCTATGTACACCACAACTTTAGCTGATTTTGGTGAGAATATGGCAAGTGATGCACGCAATCTTATGACTCTATGTTCTGAAGATGCCGATCAGCTAAATGAAGAAAATAAACAAAGTCTATCCACTACTATGCTTATTTCTGCCATTCTCTCTGTTGTGGCCATTATTTTCTTTATTACATTAGCATTATGGATTGGACGTTTAATTGTAAATCCAGTTAAAGAGTTGCAAGCTAATATGTTAAAAGCAGGCGACGGTGATTTGACTGTGCAAGGTACCTATTCATCCAATGACGAAATCGGTCAATTAACCCAATCATTTAATACGATGATTAATAATATTCGTAATACAGTAACAAAAGTGACCGAAACTGCTAATCATGTAGCCGCAGCATCTGAAGAATTGAATGCTAATGCAGCAGAAACTACAAAAGCAACAGAGATGGTTGCAAATACGATGGAAACTATCGCTCATGGATCAGTAGAGCAACTAAACAATGTCTCTAACACCGTCAATACCGTCAATGAGCTTTCAACAGGTGTACAACAAGTAGCTGGAAATGCTCAAGCTGTAAGTGAACTTTCAGGTGATTCTTTATCTTTAGTGATAAATGGTATAGATGCCGCGAATCAAATGAATCAACAAATGATGGACATCACAGAACGAGTAAATGGCTTATCCGAAGTTGTCGACGTGTTAGGCAAACGTTCTAATGAAATCGGTCAAATTATTGATTCAATCACAGCAATTGCTGAACAAACAAATCTCCTTGCCCTGAACGCCGCAATTGAAGCCGCACGTGCTGGCGAGCATGGAAAAGGCTTTGCTGTCGTTGCAGATGAGGTTAGAAAATTGGCAGAACAGTCCGCTATTTCTTCAAACCAAATTGAAGTGTTGATTTCAGAGACGCAGAAAGATACTCAAAAGGCTGTTGAATCAATGAAGTTAGTAACAACGGGAGTTAATGAAGGGATTAAAACAACAGAAAATACACGTACAACTTTTGCTTCAATTCAAGGTGCCATTCAAAGTGTTACGATGCAAGTAGAAGAAGTATCTGCAGCGGTTGAGCAAATGGCCGCAGGAACTGAAGAAATTGTTGGTAGTATGAATACAATCCATTCCATAACTAAATCTACTACAGCTGGTACAGAGAGTATTTCTGCTACAACTGAAGAACAAATGGCATCTATGGAGGAAATTTCATCATCTGCTTATGCACTTGCAAACTTGGCAGAAGAGTTAAGAGACATGGCAGCTCAATTCCGAGTATAGTACGATTATCGCAGGCAAGCCCCACTTTAAACATTTAAATGTGACTTCATATATTTTTCAAAAAAACAATATCAGTTATATAAAAGAAGCGGCTAGATCATTTTTCGATCTAAACCGCTTCTTCTCTTTATAACTAACTTCCCCTATTTCCGTTAGTTTGGACAAAAACCTACATTACTACCATCATCCCCTGATACATCTGGAGTGAAACATAGCTATATAATTCCAAACTCGTAAAATACAAAAATACGTCCTTTCTTCCAACGGCTCAAGAAAGGACGTATTTACTATTTCTGATAACTCTAGAAAAATCTTATTAAGGATATATATTGAAAATAGTGTAATTATCGGATTAGAATCACATCTTTAGATCATAACTTAATAATTATGGCATCTCCTAAACTATAATTATCAATACTAGTTGCTTCTCATGAAATACCATTTTGGATTCTTTTTGTGCAGTTTTATTAAATAATATACACAGAATACAAGTATTATTGCTGAGATGATAAGATAGGCCTTATCCTGATAAGCCCCCATGTTAGCATTAGCATAGAATAAATGCTCTTTCCCCATACTGTCATCGTTAAATTTAAACAACGTCTCGGACGCGTTATAAACCCCATGAATTACCATACTTTTATATATACAATTACTATCAACAGCAACTAAAAATAATAAAAATCCAAAACAAAGAGCATACGTCAAAAATATTGGATTAAATCCACCCAAGGAATGCATGAGAGAAAATAGAATAGAGGTAAAAAGAAAGACAAGTAAAAGATTGTATTTTTTCACGAGCCATTTCGTTAAAAACCCTCTAAAAACAAGTTCCTCTGCGCCGCCCTGGATAAGGTAAGTAACAAAACATAATAAAACATATAGATAAACATTAAAATTAGAGATTTGTTCTGTAAATCCGATTTGAACATTAAATATAAGAGAGTATATATAGATACCTACAAAATTAATAAACATACCAATCGCTAGACCACTAAGTATATTCGAAATAATCTTATATGACCGATCTCTGGTAAATCCTATACTAGAAATCGGGTTCTTAAATATGTAAACATACACTAGCAGCAACAACCATATTCCAATAAAAGCACAAATGACTCCTACAAAACGATAGATAGAACCAGTTTCTGAAGTAGAATTAAAGATAGTTTGAAGTGGAACACCCACTATTAATTGCGTTCCATAAAAGAGAACCATGATACCAACACTACATATTAAAAGATATATCCAACTAGGTATTTTATCTACAAATTTATTATTTCTGTTGTCTGATTTATTTTTAAGTAGCCATAAATTTTCCACACGTTAATCCTCCTCTATATTTTTAGAAGTTCCCATTCTAAAAAATATTATTTCTTCTTAAACCCTTATTTATTAAATCGGATAGTAAATGAACCATCTAATAACTTACATAAAGATAACATTCTTGTACATACCCATTTTTACTAGCTAAGTCTCATGTTTCTTTTATAGCCCCCGAATGAACATTATTATTTTTTTGGGGCAATATAAACGCCACTCACAAAAATAGAACGTATGCTCTTTTCACTAACATTCTTATTTAAGTAAGTGTTTTATAAAAAAATAATTTATACACCTTTATTGACTAATACTCCATTAATGTGTAATATTACACCATAAGAGAAGAAAGGATGTAATATGGATAAAAGAGAATTTATAAATTTGATAAATAATAAATTAAAACTCATTCGCATAGAAAATAATTTTTCACAAGAAAAAATGTCTGAAATTGTTGGTCTATCAAAGAAAACACTGATTGAAATTGAAAAAGGTAGAAGCTCCCTAACATGGGCAGGTGCGGTTTGTATTGCAACACTTTTTGAACATAGTGAAATCATTCAAATGACGTTTGGTGGGGATGTTAACGAAGTCATTAAGACAGTTGCATTTACACACTTCGAAATAAGCCTTCCAAAGACTCTAGGAGGGAAAGTATGGTGGCGACAATTAAGAGAATTCAACGGTTATAAAATACAACAAAATATTCTTTCTCAACATTATAGAGTACTGGATAAAGAGAACCATAGAATATGTTGTTCATTCGAATTAGATGAAATCGAATTAAGATTTAAAGAAATAACAAATAATTAACAATGAAGGGAAGAAAATCATTATGAAAAAAACAATCATTACATCATTAGCTATCCTTATCTCAATAGGAGGATTAACAACTGCTTTAGCAAGTACAAAAACGGGAATCTCACAAGATGAACTTACGTATCTTAAGTCAATAAATCCATCTATTACAATGTCAGAAGGAAATTCACTTAAACAACAAAGAAAACAATTAGATGATTTGCATAAACAAGTAGAGGAATTAGAATTTGACTATGGGATCCTTGTTGATAATACTAAAAATCCAAATAAAGAACCAAAAAAACTAGATGAGTTAACAGCTGAGAAGCGTAAAAAGCACTCTCAATTAATTGATAAAGTTTGGAGTAAAGAATTGCAATTTTTAGATGCCCAATATAAGGCAGGCCTTATAAAAGAAGATGACTATAAAATAGAAAAGAAAAATTTTGAAGAGTTAAGAGATAACAATTAATTGAAATGAATAGCCTAAAAAAGACCAAGACGGCAAATGATCTTGGTCTTTTTTACTTACTATGTCGCTGTTGTATCGTAATATACAACCCTACAAAAAGGTTCTGCATGTGTACCAGCAAAGTTTGTGGCGATTAACAATGTTCTTTCTCCTCTCTTTCTTTCAAGTTAATATTGGACTGTTGTAGGGTTTAACAAGTTATCTCTCTTTAGTAGATTTATAGGAATACGAAATCTTGTTCTCCTCGTTTATAGCCCCCACTGATCTTTTAAATTGGTTAAAAGCTTCATCTTACTACCATCATCACCGCACGCATCTGGATGAAACTTTTTTGAAGCCATTCGGTAAATTTCATGTAGCATCTTCTTTTCATCCTCGTTGTAGTTACTTTGTGAAGTTGTATAGTAACTACTACTATTACCCGAATAATTACTGTAGTTACGTTTGAAACTTTCCTCGTAACTACGTCTCGCATATTCTTCCTGTGCTTTCTTTCTAACCTTTAATTCCTCTAAGTAAGCTGGGTTACGCAACGTACCAAATACGTCATAGCAATACCGATATTCATCTGATCCATATTCCTTTTCAAAGACTACCTCGGTTGCTCTATGTGCATCAAGAATTGCTTTTTGTTCTTTTTTCACTTTGTACTCTTCAGTTTGTTGAAACTCTTCTTCAATTTTTGCAATGAGTAGATCAAGCTTCTCATTAATTATTTGATAAATTACTTCTTCGCTCATATCTACTTCAGAAGATAAATTTTTTATTTTAGAATCCGCACAATCATACAAACTATATTCCAATAAATCATAGTAGCTCATTGTACAAATAGCCCATTGTTTCTTTTTCACTTTGCCATTCTCTCGGTAGCTGTGATGAATACTAATTTTATAAGCATCTAATACAGGTCTTTCAAAACGTTCATCGCTGTATGTGTAACCGTATGACGTCTTAGGTTCTTCACCAGCAAAGCCAAATGTTGTCTCACTAACAATGATTTCTTTACGTGTGCCATACGGATCCGGCTTCTTCTTTTGTATTTTCTGAATGACACAAAACATGTACGCTACTCCTTTCTATGTAGTTACTCACGGAACATGTATAGTACCTAAAATACTAATAACAAGAGGCTGCCTTATGGAAGCGGTCTTTTACTATAAACTTATCAGCATAGTTCTGTAACGCTCTTTCAGATAAATCAACCCGTCCATACTGCTTTTCTTTCTCCTGTCGTTTCTTGATTTCATTATCGAATGAACCGTCACGATCCCCATAATCCGAAAATAACTCATCCTCATCCATTGCTTCTATCTGTGCATCCCATTCAGTCACCGACAATTCGTAAGCCTCTTCTTTTATTTGGTCACGTTCTAAAACAAAGCTCACACACTCTCTCAGCGTTTTTAATACATCAGGGTATAAATCAACAGGATTTGCTTTCCAAGTCTCATATTGTGCTCGCTCGTCATCATAGAGAAGGGAAACTGCTTCTTCTAATACTTCAATTCGTTTTTTCACTTTTTCCATGCGTTGATTTCGTTTTTCATAAAGCTCCACCAGATAAATAGCATACTCTTCAACATGACACGCCAATTTGTAAATGCGTCCGCTACCATAATCGAAACCTGTTATCGTTGGAGCAATACCTCCATAAGCTTCCTGTCGCTCCGCTTGATATACTCGTTCGATTTCTTCTAATTCTTGTTCTGCATGTAAGTACGCCCAAAATTGGCTGTCTGTTAGCATGCTATCACCCTTTCATTCGTTGTTCTCTTGCTTTTAAGCGGTCAACCATACTTCGTTGTTTAGTGGTTGATAAATCTTCTGAACGGACTTCCTGAGAGTTTAGAAAAAAATGGTGAAAACAAATACTCTTTAAAAACAGCCACAAACTTAAAAATGAAACTTATGTATTTATCAATGAATATACAGGCTATTCTATTTCTAATAGCAATGTACTTTACCATTTCAATAAATTAAAAACAAGAACTGGATTCAACAATTTTACAATTCATGGTTTAAGGCATACCCATGCAACCATTTTATTAAATGAGGGACAAAACGTAAAAGAAATCGCTAAACGTTTAGGAAACACCGTAGACATGATCTATAAGATTTACGGCCATGTATTGAAGGAATTAGAGGAGCAGTCTGTAACATTGTTTAGTCAAAGCTTATTGGCAAGTCGGGCAAATTTTGGGGCTAACAACTAGTCCCAAACGCTCTGAGCCCTTGATACAAAGGGGATTCTTGAAACTTCAAACTAGTATGAATTATACTATGAACCTTATACAAACCACAACAATAGAACGGCATAAATGCTGTTAAATCAATGGTTATTCTAAATAGTGTACCATTTCCTCTGCGAATCAATGTGAAAACGAGAAAGAATGCTAAAGATTTTACCTCTATTCTTAACAAAAAATAACCAGCTACACCTAGACATGGTGCACGCTGGTTATCTCATTACTAAATTATATGTTTATTGTTTGTTGAATAAGCTTTGTTAACGAATTAACACCTTTTTGTTCTAAATGTACGCCGTCTGGAGCAAAAAATTCTGGATGGTTGATAGCAGCTGAATGCCAATCAATCAATGTAATATTATCATGCTCTTGAGCTTTTTGTTGTAATGAATAATTTACTTTACTTTCCCATGGACGCGGTACTCGAGTATTCACTAAATAAATATCGGCATTGGAGAAAGATTCAAGTAGTGCATCAATTTGATCACTCGTAAAGAAACCATTTGTGCCAAGCTGAATAATAACTGCTTTATTTGGCTGATTATAACTAGCGTAATTTGGTGCTAGTTTTACAGCTTGTGAAACTTGGCGACCAATCTTTGCATCGATTGTAATGTTCGGATAGATATTATGTAAGCTTGTAGCAATATCTATCGTTAAAGAATCTCCAATAGCTAATATTCCATTATAGGATTCATTTATAGAGTTAGCAGTAGTAGCATGTTCTCCTTGCTTAGGTTCTTCTACGTCCGATTGCGTGCTAGTGTCAGCTTCTTCATTCTGAACATTCGATGAATCGCTTTCTGATGTTTCTTTTTCCGCTACGGAATCATTATGCTTAGATTGTTCTCCAGCATTTATTTTAATTTCTGTTGGCTTAGATTCATTTGATTGTTTTTGTTCTTCTCCTACAACGCCTGTCATTCCAGTAAGAAATACTAGAAGGAATAGAGGAACAAGCACAGTAGAAATTTTTCTAGCAAACGAAAAGCTGCCCCATCTATTTTTATTAAATACAAAATACTGTCGATAATAGGAGGCGAACCCTTCCTTACGTATTGGCATTTCGATAAAACGATACGATAATTCAGCAATAATCAAAATAAGAACTAGCTGTAAAGCAACACGCCAGTATACAGGATTACCTATCTCCTGGACAGGAGTACCTAACACCATGATTGGGTAATGCCATAGATAAATTCCATATGATCTTGAACCAATCCAACGTAGAGGCTTCAAAGAAAGTAATTTTCCTAAAATGCTAATTGGATGGCATACACACGCTATTAATATCGCTGCATTCAAACAGAAAAGGAACATGCCTCCTCTATATAAGAAAGTTTGATATTCATCGACAAAAATAATACTTACAATGAAAATACTAAAAGCTATCAAACTTATAGCATTTAGTTTATTGACATGGTCAGTAGATAGTTTTTGAGAAGATAATCTTTTCATCGGCCAAACGAGCGCTAGCCAGCAGCCTATAAGTAATTCAAAGGAACGTGTATCTGTCCCGTAATATATACGGCTAGGATCAGCTCCTGGCTCATACAGTATGCCCATTAACACAGCTGAACATAATGCACCGATAAAGATAAAAATGGCTAATTTACTCTGTTTTTTAACAATATAAAGCCCTAGCATTAACAGAATTGGCCAAATAAGATAAAATTGTTCCTCAATCGCTAAAGACCATAAATTTTTTATAGGTGAAGGGGATCCAAAACTATCAAAATAAGAGAGTTTATGAAAAATGAACCACCAATTACTTGAATAAAAAATAGAGGATATTGCATCTCCGCGCAATGTATTAAGAAGTTCCTTATGAAATAAGGTTGCCCACGCGAATGAAGTAATGATCATAACGTACGCAGCAGGTACTAGGCGTCGAAACCGCCCAATCCAAAATTTCCCTAGCCCTACCGTTAACTTATTTCCATTTGAAGGCAAAATAGTAGAGGTTATTAAGTAACCTGATAAAACAAAAAAGATATCAACTCCTAGGAACCCACCACTGGCCCATTTGAAGTTAAAATGATAAGCTATCACAGCTAGTACTGCTAAAGCTCGAATCCCATCTAATCCAGGGATATAACGACGATTATGATTGACTGCCTTGCCTGACATAATATTCCTTCCTCTTCTTCCGATAATCTACAAACCTTTGTGTAAACTTTAGTATAAAACCAATTATCGTCCCCTTTTAACTAATGATTCGGTGCATTCACTTATATAAATGACGGATGAGTATAAATAAAAGTTTACATAAAAATGATATCTTTAAATATTCTTTTGATCACATAAACAACTCGAAAAAATAACTTCTCATATGTATGTTTCCCTTCATCCTTTAAAATAAAGGTGAATCTTTTTCATATTTTATCCATCAAAAAAGCATCTCCAAAATGGTAGATGCTTTGAAAGCGTATTTCGCCTATTGCATATGCCGCTACAAAACTTTTACAACTCATAGTCACATCTTATGTGTTTGACTCAAAAAATTATAAGACAAGAAATGAATAATTAAAAGGCTTTACAACTATTTTCCCCAAAAAAAATTCCTGGTATTTTTGGCTAACAATCATCCAATTTCCATACTTTGTCCAAAAATATTAAGTGCAACCCCCTTAAAAAAAAAAAAAAAATTGGCAAAAAGGAGGATATAAAAAGTCCAGCTTTTCACCAATTCCAATATTATTGTATTTTAATCTAGCAGGTATGTTGATTCACTATTTCTATCCACTTGAATTAATTAGAAGACGCTGATTATTCTTATTTTCCTGTATTGAAGGATTTTGCAATAGCTTTTCCTATTACAGCAATTGTACGATTCAATTCTTCTTTTGTATTGTCTATTCCACCTAGTTCGATTAAGATCATTTCTTTTGTTAAATCTTGATTATAACGTCCATCTACATTGTCACCACTTTTAGATATAACACCTCTAGAAATCTTTGGAACCATTTCATTCATAGCAGCAGATAGACTTTCTGCATAAGCAGTATTCCATCTATAATTCTTATGCTCTGCACCAATGACAATTGCAATCCGTGCGTATGACTCGTTGTTATGTGTTAAGGTTGTCGCATCTCTCTTGGAAGAATCTCGATGAAAATCAATCACTAAATCATAGGATTGCTCCTGTAAACGTTTTGCTAAATAAGGACGTACAAAGTTATAAGAATTCGGAAAACTTTTTCCCTTAAGTTTGAGTTCCTTCATAACATCAACATCTAAAATATCCGTTTGTATACCATTCATGCTAAAATGCTTAGAAATAGTATCTTTTAAATTATAAATATTTGTTTTTTCATCATAATAGGCCGCTTTCCCGCTAACAGCTTTCACTATTGGTTGATATGATTCTTGTGAATGCGTAAATAATAACAAGACTTTAAATGGATCTTTTGTTTGATCTTGCGTTTGCTCTTGCATTTGCTCTTTTGGCTGATCTTGTGTTTGATCTTGCGTCTGCTCTTTTGTCTGCTCCAGTGCACTTTGTTCAGGTAAATTAGTAGCGGCAAACACGACTTGTTTATCCTCTGGTTCTTTAATCGGAGTCGATGCTTGCTTGTTGAACGGAAGTTGCCCAGCAATGACAGGTAATACGAAAAAGAACAATAATAAACCAAATGACCACTGTAGTTTTTTTAGCAAAGTCACACCCTCCTCCCCTTATCGTATGGAGGGGGTGTACCTTTTAGAACGAAAAAAATTATAGATTAGTTGCCCATTTCATAAGCATAGATGACACGAATTTTGCATACTTATCTACCCAATAATCAGCTTCCTTTGGCGTGACCATCAGCTGTGTATGCGAACCTGCGAAAGTCTCTGCAAATAGTTGCTGACGCTCTTCTTTAGACCACGTAGCCCACTCACCAAAAATCGGCTTTACTAAAGACATATCTAGTTCTTTATTTATATCTGGTTGCCAAGACGATAATGACAATTTTGAAGATGGTTTACTCCGCTCTGACACTCGTGCAGCTATAGAACGTAGCATTACCTCTACAGCATCCGCAATTAATACAGGTGCATCAACTACTGTTGGGATACCAATTGCAGTAACAGGAATACCCAGCATCTCATATGAAATTTCCTTACGTTGATTTCCAACGCCTGAACCAGGATGTATCCCTGTATCCGTTAATTGAATTGTTTTACATAAGCGATTACTGGCTCTTGTTGCAAGTGCGTCTACAACAATAATTAATTTAGGCTTAAGACGCTCTGCCAACGCCGCTACAAATTCACCAGTTTCATATCCTGTTTGCCCCGTTACTCCTGGCGCATACATAACGAATTTTTCATCAATTACATCTAAACTATGCAAATGATCAATAAGATATGGTCCTATAGCATCTGGCGTAATTGTACGATTACCTAGACCAATAATTAAAATTTTGTCATCTTCTTTCCATGACATGGATTCATGCATTTTTTGAAAATTCATCAGCAATTCTTTCTCAAGCTGGTCAAATCCATCCTGATCTTCTAACGTCAAAGTAGGCACAGAAAGTGTAATGTATTGCCCTTTCTTCTTACCAATTTGCTTCTCACCTTCTTCATTAACGAGCACATCAGTGATTTTTACCCGACCAGCAGTCCGATCTTCAATTTGAATCCCACTCGACTCTTTAAGCGTTTCTTTTTGTTCTTTCGTTTGATGTAAAACAACCTCTTCAGACTCATCAATTAAATCCGTACGTTGCCAATTAAAATTTTGCATACAGTTCACCTCAACTGTAGTTTGTTCAAACTGTCAAGTAAATATTCTTTGCATTTATCTATTGCAATTTGTCCAAGCGTTTGTTAAAATGATTTTTGTTGTATTGACACAAGAAATCAATGAGAAGATATCATCTCGTACCTATTTTAGGAGGTGAAACATATGCCAAACATTAAATCTGCGATTAAACGCGTAAAAGTTAACGAAAAAGCTAACGCTGCTAACTCTCAAGCTAAATCTGCAATGCGTACTACAGTGAAAAAAGCTGAAAACGCTGTTGCTGCTAAAGCTGAAAACGCACAAGAACTTTTACAAGCAGCTTACAAATCTTTAGATAAAGCAGCTTCAAAAGGACTTATCCACAAAAACGCGGCGGCTCGTAAAAAGTCTCGCCTTGCTAAAAAAGCGTAATTGTTATAAAGGATCAGTATACTCTATTAGGAGTGTGCTGATCTTTTTAATTTATAAGAAAAACAATGACACCTTGTCGGAACTTCATTTTCCCACTATTGTACTTATTTTAAAGAGCTGCCCATATTGCATCGGACAGCTCATAAATAGATGCTTTCTTATCGCTATACTCTTAAAATTGGCGCAATAAAAAGAGTTCTAAATAACGCTCTCGATTGCCTCCTGTTGATTTCAGTTGTAAATCGACCTCTGCTAACTGATATAAAGCCTTCAATAAGCTTTCCTCTGATGGACGATTACGCTGCTCTACCATCAACTTGACACGATAAGGATGTATTTTTAAATTTTTTGCGATTTGCTGTGGATGATAGCCCTTTTTTAATAAATAAAATACATTGGACATCGTACGCACATTTGATGCAAGCAATCCAACAAGCATGATAGGCTCTTGCTTTTGTCGTAGTAAATCGTGATAAATAGACAATGCTCCTACAGAATCATTCGCAAAGTAAGCATTTAACATTTTAAAGGCATCCTGCTCTAACGTTTTTGCCACTAAATCCTCGACTAGCGTAGCTGTTATTTCACCACCATCTCCTACATAAAGCGTTAGCTTCTCAACTTCCATTTGCAACTGTAGCATATTCGGTCCCACCATTGCGACAAGCTGCTCAATCGCATTTTGTGTTATGCTGTTGCCCTCTGCTTTGACTATACTTTGTATCCACACAGCTAAGTCCTGCTCCTTTGGTGTTTCAGCTTGGACTAATAACGCATGCTCTTTCATCATTTTTGTCACCTTTTTACGTTCATCCAACTTCTCATAAGGTGCGATAAAAACTGTTACTGAAAAATCAGAAGGGTTTGCAAGCCATGCTTCTAAGCGTTTTATATCATGGTCAATTTTTTCTTTGCCTTTTTCGGTTGCCTTTAAAAAGGATGCGTTTTTGGCAATGATCAGCTTGCGCTCAGAGAAAAAAGGAATTGTATCTGCTTCATCCATAACGACATCCACTGGCACTTCTTCCAAATCAAATGTTGACATCTCTATCTCTTCTTCGGGTCCTATCGCTTCTTTTAAGCGTTTAACTGTTTCATCTATAAAATAGCCTTCCTCACCCACTAGTAAATAAACTGGTGAGAGCTCTCCTTTTTTAATTGTATTCCAAACCGTTGAAATCATAATTTTCCCTCCATCTAGCAATACTACTAGTATACATGATTTGAATTCCTTTGTGACTTTGATCGAATTGTGTCGATTCTTTGCCATATGGTAAATTCTCCGTTTCGATATAGCTTTTATGAAAACGATGTCTTATAATTAATAACAGAATTGGAGGGATAACAATGAATCCATTTGAAGGAAAAAACATACAATGTCGCCGTAACGATGCAATCGATTCTGGAGTTGGCTTCGGTGTATCATTCGGAATGTTTGCAGTTATGTTTATCATCGCAATAGTAGTAGAAGTAGCATCTAGATAATTAAATGTAATGTACGAGGAAAAGACCTTGCTCATTGGACAAGTTCTTTTTCCTTTTGCATAGACCAACTATTTTCACGAATTCTTACTTCAATCGTCCCATCTATTCCAGTTGTTAAAATAGATAAATTCCGACTTGTAAAACGCTCCACAACCTCATCATGCGGATGACGATAGCGATTATTGAGCCCAGCGCTGAAAATGGTTAATTCAGGCCGTAACAGCTCTACAAAAGGCTCAATACTTGATGTTTTACTGCCATGATGTCCAGCCTTCAACAATGTCATATCCGCTAATTGCTTGTTGTATAGATGTATAAGCTCCTGTTCACCATGCTCCTCTAAGTCACCCGTTAACAATGCTCGAAATGATCCCTGTTGCATATATAAAACGATTGAATCATCATTCCCCTCATAAAGAGTGTCACGGGGCCATAAATAATGAAAACTAGTTTTTCCTATACGCCACGCTGTTCCCTGCATTTTTTCTTTCACAGGAACTTTTTGCTTTTTGGCTTCCATCAATAAATCCCGCATTACAGGCTTGTCCATTGATCCAGGAGTGAGATGAATTTCATGCATGTTAATCTCTTGCAAAATCTCTTCAGCGCCCTCTACGTGATCGGCATCCGCATGAGTGGCGATAAAAATATCAATGTCTCGTATTCCTTTTCCTTTCAAAAACGGTACAACAACTTGTCTCCCGACCTCATATGGGCTGTCTGGCGTCTTCCATACATCCTGCTCAAAGCGTAGTAAGCCACCTGAATCAATAACATACACAGCCCTTCTAAACGGTAATTCAATAACTGTACAATCACCCTGACCAACGTTTAAAAATGTCAGCTTCGTTTCGTTAAACAACATCGGCGATAAATGAATACACAATGCAGGAATGAACATAACAACTGCAAATTTACCATATTGTTTTATTTCGATAAAATAGAAACCCGCTAAGACACTTATCAAAGCCACGCAAATAAGCCATATAGCAGGCTTCCCTGGCGACCACAGCTGAAACGGCAATTCCTGAAGATATAAAATAAACTTTGTAAGCCAAACGCGGAGCGGCTCGTACACATCAAATAAAGCTTTGGCTACTGGCATCGATATAATCGTTATGACAAACATGGCAATATTAAAAGGCAAAATAACAAAGGAAAACAGTGGTACGAAAATTATATTTGCTAAAAAGGAAGAAATAGAAATTTCATAAAAATGATGGAGCAGTATTGGATAAACAAGAAGCTGGCACACAAATGTAACTAAAAATGAACGGATTAACCAGTTCGTGGATAGTCTTAAAATGACACCTGAATAGACGAGACTAGCCGTTGCTAAATATGACAATTGAAAGCCAATCTGATATATGACACCTGGTTCAAGTAGGACAAAGCAAATAAAGCTAATGGCTAGAGCATCATCAATAGATATGCGCCACCTAGCGTAACGCATCAACATGATTAATTCTACGACAGATACAGCGCGCCATACGGAAGGAGCACCACCAGCTATCACCCCATAGATAGGTAAGATGATGAGTAACACTAAGGTCGCCATTTCCTTCCGTACGCCTATACGTAGAAGGCCTTCAAAAAACAACCATGAGATAAGTGCCACATGCAGACCAGAGATAGCAAATATATGGGTGATGCCAAGCTTTTGATAGGCTCTTTGAAGCTCATGATCGACTTGATCCTGTAATCCTATTAGCAGTGCTTGTGCCTCTGCAACTAGTGACTCCGGGAATGTTGTTTCAATATGTTTTTTCATAGAGTGTCTCTGTTTAGCAAGAAACGAACGAATAGATTTTTTCTCTTCAATAAAGGTCCAGCTTGAAACTTCAAATATTCCTCTAGCCCCTTTACTGATCAAATATTTTTCCATAGAAAACGCATACGAATGTGCGGGTGTAGGAGGTGCTATAAGTTCTCCTTGAACTTGATAGGTCCTACCTGTCAATGAAGTGGTTTCATAAAAGCTTTTCTCTTCTTCTGATGAAAATGTATAGACGACATACAGCTTCTCACCTGTTTCCGTTTTGACAAAGCCTCTAAGCTTTTGACCATTTATTTTATATTCACTCGACCAAGTTATTTGAAATGTTGACGGTAGAGGGGGAGATTCCGTCAATTGAAATGTAATGATGAAGAAATAGGAAAGAAATCCACTGACGATAACAAGCGCTGAAATTAAACGTGTTTCACCTTTCAATTCAAGCCATAACGCGAAAAGCGGAAGAATAGCGAGTAGCCAAGCTGACTTGTGTGCCGCTATTGCAGCAACAAGTACAGCTAGTGCTACGTAAATCCATTTATGCTTTAAAGCTTTTTGCCAAATAATGCACTCACCTTCTGTTCATATGGGAGCAATTTTTCTGCAGGCATACCACTCTCACGAAGCTCATTTAGCATATCTATGTACAAAGCTAATTTTTCGTCGCTTAAGGAGTCGATTTTACGCTCATCAAACGGAACGTGTACCACCTCTACACCTGCTTTTTCAAATAATTCTTGTGCATAAGGGTTATTTTTATAATCCGTTGCGTAATACACACGTTCAATACCTGCTTGAATAATAGATTTTGTACATGGTAGACATGGGAAATGTGTAACATATAAGTCTGCACCTTTTGTAGGCGTCCCATATTTAGCACATTGTAATAGTGCATTCATTTCAGCATGCACTGTGCGCACACAATGGTTATCAACAACATAGCAACCATTTTCAATACAATGTTCATCACCTGTAATTGAGCCGTTATAGCCACCTGCAATAATTCGCTTATCTCTAACGACAGTCGCTCCTACTGCAAGCCTTGTACATGTACTACGTAATGCGAGTAAATGGCTTTGCGCCATGAAAAATTGATCCCAAGTAATTCGCTCCATACGACTACCTCCATAAATTTACATTAATTAGCTGTCCGTTTATTGCAACAGTCTTTTTATACTATAGTGTAGCCCTTTTTGAAAAGAATCGTCAATATCTCAAAACTTACTGTCATTATTTAACTGTGATGAAATCCTTCAGCTTCTCAAACGTTTTTTCGCCAATACCACTCACTTTTTTTAAGTCCTCAATTGTTTTAAAGCCACCATTCTCCTCACGATACGAAATAATGCTTTGAGCCTTTGATGGACCAATACCTGATAATGTCGTAAGTGCTGCTTCATCTGCTTTATTTAAATTGACCTTTTGATCTTTCATACCATTGTTACTTTGTGATGTTCCGCTAGTAGGCATCGTCAAGATATTAGAGGTCATTTCTTCAGGCTTTTCACCCTTTATAGGAATGTAAATAACCATCTCATCCTCAACTTTTTGCGCATGATTAATGAATTGCGTATCAGCATCCTGCGTATAGCCACCTGCAAGCTTTACCGCATCTATAATTCGCTGGTCAGTCTGTAGCTCATAGACACCTGGATACATAACAGCACCCTTTATATCAACAAATACCTGCTGTATGACCGCTTCATCAACAGATTCTTTCATTTCATGTTGTTCAATAGGTTGGATTGTTTCGATGAGCTCTTCTTGGGGAGGTGAAGAGTCAGAACTCGAAAAAAAGAAGTAACTAAGTCCACTGATAACCAGTATGCCGGGGATCAACATACTTTTTTTGTACTTTTGCCAAAAAGATTGGATCATCAAATAACATCCTTTCCTTTGCAAAAGGTAATCATATGGAGTCTATTTCATCATACAATATCATTCATGCGTTGAAAAGATAATTTATCTATTAAGACAAAAACGAAGGCATCCCTGCCCTTTGCTTATGATGCGCTGACATAATGATGTAAAATTATGTTATGCTTTGAATAATAGTCCATCACCATAACGTGGTGTTGATTTCCGTACCGACTGGGCACTTCCCTGGGTCCAACTATATACATGGCATACGTTTTAACAAATGTCATCCACAACTTTTGGTGATGAGCCACAATAAAGAAGACACGTTATGCCTTTGCGTACTGAATGGAGGAAGAATATGCAGCTAACAATACAGGCAAAGGGAGAAAATGTGAAAGCTATCTCCTACTTACTATCAAAAAATCCGAATAATTTATACGAACGACGTGTAAAAGATCATTTAGTTCGTCTTGTCTATCACGAGCTTTCTGAGACAAACCTTGTTGTGACAATATTTGTTACACCAAATGCACTCGCACTTGTTCAAAATGACAATGCACTTGACATTTCACATTATATTAATGATCGTGAATTCGCCGCTAGTAGTATTTTTTTATCCATGATCCGTTCTGCTTTAGGTACTGCGTTAAATGGTAAACCAAAAGAACAATATATTGAATGGGTAGCTCAAGCATTTTCATTCACATTTGAATTCGGTCCAATCGCTTCAGCTATGACAAATGAAACGATAAATGAATTGTTTCAGCCTCTTGGCTATACTGTCAACATCGAGGCTTTGAATAACGACCATCGTGCGCGTTTTCTCACATTATCTGCGGACATTACGCTACAACGAGCACTACAGCATCTTTTTGTACTGATCCCTGTATTAGATGATTATAAGCACTACTTTATCGATGAGTTGGAAGTCGATAAGCTTAAACGATACGGAGAAGGCTGGTTAGATACACATCCAATGAAAGAATTTATTTATAAAAAAGCCCTGCGTTTCTCCCATTTATATGATGGTAACACAACACCACAAAATGTAACGCGGTCACTCAATACATTACGCTACGAAAAAATTGTTGAAACCATTAAAAATTTACCTCAAAAATCATCAATCGTTGATTTGGGTTCTGGTGAAGGAAAGCTTTCTAGTTTACTTGCCTACGTTAAAGGAATTGACGAGTTGCTTGCGGTTGAACCAAGTGAAGCTGCAATGAAAAAAGCGATCAAGCGTTTTGAAGGCTTAGAGGATGCATTTGTAACCCCAAAGCCTACATGGGGCTCGCTATTTTATTATGATGCACGATTACAACATAAAGACGTCATCGTTTTATGTGAAGTCATTGAACATATTAATGAGGAGCGATTGCCTAAAATCATGGCGATGCTTTTAACTCAATATAGTCCTCAAACATTAATTGTGACAACACCAAATGCTGAATACAATGCTGTTTACGAATTAGATGAAATGCGTCATGATGATCACCGATTTGAATGGACACGCAAACAATTTCAAGAGTGGTGTCATGCGATGAATCGTAATGAACAATATGAGCTTTCATTTACTGGCATCGGCGATCAACATGATATTTACGGACAACCTACCCAAATGTGCATTTATACGAAAAAGGAGGAGAATGTATGAACATCAAGATTCCACATACAGGGATTGTTCTGCTAATTGGTCCATCCAATAGTGGAAAATCCACTCTTTTACAACAATGGGTTAATACAGGTATGCTTTCTCCTTCTGAAATTATTAGCTCTGATGCTTATCGGACACTTGTTTCAGATACGGATTATATCGATTTTCAACATCATTCAAAGGAAGAAGCAGATTTATTATATGATGAATATTTCGCTATTTCAGCACAAGCCTTTGCTGTTATGGAACGTGTCTTAGAGGCTAGAAGCTCATTAAATAAATGTACCTTTGTTGATGCTACACATTTACAATCAGAGGAACGTCAAAAATATATCTTGCTAGGAAAAAAACTACATGTTCCTGTAAGTGCAATTGTCTTGGACATTCCTCTTGAAGAATTGTTACATCGAGATACTTTGCGCCAAGATCCAAGGGGTACTAAACGTATTAAACAACAGGCACGCTTATTAAAAGCAGAAAAACGATTTATTAAAAAAGAGTCGTTTACTAAAACCTATATTGTGACAGAGACGGATGGACTAACATTATCAAGACAAGAGTCACCGCTACTGTTAAATGTAGAGGCTGGGCTTGATATTATTGGAGATATTCATGCATGCTTCGATGAATTTATCGAATTACTTAGTAAGCTAGGCTACGAAGAAAATGAGGAAGGTTACTATATTCATCCACAAGGTCGACGCTTTGTTTCAGTTGGTGATATTATGAGCCGAGGACCAAAATCAATCGCAACGATGGACTTTTTTGATCGCCATATAGAACGTGGGCTTGCCTATATGTCTGACAGTAATCATGGCTGGAAAATCGCTCGTTGGTTAGATGGACGCAAAGTAACATTACATCATGGGGATGAGCTAGTTGAAGCTGAATTTAATGCTTATGAAGAAGATTACGGAGCGGAGAAAACAAAAGCCTTAAAAGCTCGTCTCGCGAAATGTTTACTTGCTGCTCCTTCTCACTATGTGTTAGTGAATAATGGCATTTCTTCAGCTGTTGTTACACACGCAGGTATCCGTGACCGTTATATAGGCAAACAATCGACAAGAATTTCTGATTTCTGTCGTTACGGTGATGTTCAGGGGCAAGATAAATCTGGAAAACCTATTCGTAATGATTGGTTTATAGATCATCAAACATCACAGCTTATTATTTGGGGGCATGATCCTAAAATTCATCCGTTAAAGCAAAATAATACGTTGAATATTGATCAAGGAGTTGTTTTTGGCGGTCAGCTAACTGCTTTTCGTTACCCTGAAAAGACAATTGAGTTTGTAAAGGCGTATAAAAACTATGCCGGTATCGAACGAAATCCTCTACTTGAAGCAAAAGCTCAACGTTTTGACCCGCCAAATATCGGGGCATTTTTAGAAGGGTTCACAGTGGAAACTGCATACTTTAACAATGTACAAATAGGCGGTGCTCATGCAAAGGCAGCGATCGACAGTGTTTCTCATTATGCACTGCCGTTAGAACAGCTAGTTTATATTCCACCTACGATGAGCCCAACACCACAAACATCTACAATAGCAGATACGTTGGAACACCCTTCTGAGGCATTTGCCTATTATAAAAAGCACGGTGTTCAGACAATGATTGCCGAGAAAAAACATATGGGCAGTCGCGCTGTTCTCTTACTGTTTAAAGATGCGCTTATTGCAAAGGAATATGTTGATACAGAAACACTTGGTATTATTACAACTAGAGCAGGAAGACGGTTTTTCGATAAAGAGACAGAACAAAAAATTTTGCAACAACTTCATACAGAATTAATGGAGAAAAATTATTTCGAACAGTTTAATACAAATTTCGTACTACTTGATGCGGAAATTTTACCTTGGAACTTAAAAGCGCAACAACTAATCGATCAGCAGTATGCACATGTAGCTGAGCAAGCACTAATGGACCGTACAAAGCTTATGGAGAAACTACGTGACACAGCACAAATCGATGTTTCAGAATGGCTTCAGGAGTATAAGGGGTTACTTGAAAATGCACAGCGATTTTCAACGGTTTATCAAAATTTTTGTTGGGATATCCAGGATGCTTCAGCAGTTCAAATTGCACCCTTCCATGTATTAGCACATAGTTCGGAAACGTTTTTCCATAAACCACATATATGGCATATGGAAATGAATCGACTTTTTGCCAAAAATTCAACACTATTTATTGAAACAGAGTTTAAAGTCATTACGGATGACGCTTCTGAACAGGAGATCATTACTTGGTGGGAGGAAATGACTGCTGCTGGTCATGAAGGAATTGTTATTAAACCAGAAATATTTGTCACAAAATATAATGGCAAGCTCATTCAGCCTGCAATTAAAGTACGTGGTCGTGAATATTTACGAATTATTTATGGTATGGACTATTTAGAGCCTTCACATTTAACGAAACTGAAGGAACGTAATCCAAGTAAAAAAATGAAGCATGCATTGCGTGAATTCGCACTCGGACTAGAAGGAATAGAACGTTTTGTTAAAGGTGAATCGACTGGCCGTATTCATGAATGTGTACTCGGGACATTAGCACTCGAAAGTGATCCTGTTGACCCTAGACTTTAGTTAAGATCGCCATGCATCAAAATGTGGAGGTGAACACAATGTGTTGCTTTCTCAAACATTTCGACGAAGAACACTTGTTCTGATGTTCTATCCGTCACTTTTGTTTTTATGGTCATAGTGTAGAAATTTGAGCTGTAGTTTTGAGATTTATCGAGAACTTTTGATTGTTTATCGACCAACTTTATCGATTTATCAACCAACTTTTTAATTTATCAACCAACTTTTTTAATTTATCTACCAACTTTCGAAAAATATCGACATCTACCTTCATGTAACACTATCTGACCGCACTAATAATTTGCGTATAAAAATTTTTACATCAAAAAAGCGCGAGAAATCAACGTTTCTAAATTGATTTCTCGCACTTTTGTTTTGTCCCAGCCTCTTTTCAGCATTACTTTCTACAAGCGTTATTCTGTTAAGATGTCCTTAAATTTCGCTTGAAGCTTAGTCGTTAAGATTCCCTCTTTGTTAAAATGGCGAATAAACACACGTTGCATCATATCATCCTCTTGACCTGGATTCATCTGCATTAATATATCATTAATCTTCTCCGCGAGCTGTACTGGATTGGCATACATCGTATTCCATGCGCGAACCTTTAACTCTAAATCTGTACCGAGGGCTGCTTCCTCCAAGTCCTGTACTGGCACTGGCTCACTAAAATGTGCATACGGGTCTTCATATGTTTCTGTATGTAAAAAATGAATACAATCATCTAACTTGTCTGCCACACGTATTGAATCTACAAAAACTCCATGTTCATTTTCATATAGATAGCTATTTTCAAAAATTAAAAACGGTGCTTGTTGCTGAAGCCCAACCACTTGCTTTTTCAATTGCGGCGTAATAAAGATTAAACCATTCTCTAGTTGTAATGTTTGAATGTACGCAGAAAAATTACCGTTTTCAGCAAAATCATTATATGTTTTTGAACGATAATAAAATTCAGCGTCTAACTCCTCTGCTTCAATCGTCCATTCTACTTCTGGACAATCAAAAATAACACGGAGTGCAATGCCATTCGCTGTTTTTCTGAGCTCATCATAAATATAAAACTGCTCTAGTTCTACTTGACCTACCTCACTTATAACATTGTTAAACGTTAGAGAAATAATTGATTTTGCAGTAAAGCCTCCTGCCATATCAAATGTTAATTCCACTTGAGTAGTATTACGGCGAATACTAACTATCTTTGCATCATGAAGGCTTTGCTCAAAGACCTCTCTTTCCATTGGTTTCATATAAGCTAACGTTTTCTGCTTTTCCTCAAATGCTGCATCGAGAATATTTTCAAATAGCTGCTCCTGTTCATTTCTCCATCGTAAAAAATCTTCCCGTACATGCTTAGAAACTTCTGGTGTATTCAACGTACCATCTAAAACATATGGTTGAAATCGCAGTGGTAAATAGTTCATTAAACTATCGCGTAATTCATCTAACTCCTGCTTTTTTTCCTTATATAAATCAAAATCATTTTCCTTTGCGTAGGCAAGACTCTGTGTCCACTCCTCATCAGATTCGTAAATAAATAGTTTCATCGCACTTTCATACGCTTTTTTCTCTTGCAATGTTAAATGCCACATAATTTCAGCCCTTTCAATTGATAGTAAGAAACAGAAACGGTTCATCACCAAAAGTTGTGGATGACTTTTGTTAAAACGTTTACTATGCAAATAGTTGATTGTAGTGGAGACTGGGCGACTCCTCGGGGATCAGCGTTTCAGATAAGACCCTGCAGCGAAGCGAAGCGGCTTATCGAACGCCCCCAGGAAAGCGCCCAGTCGGAACGGAAATCAACCACACGTTTCGGTGATGATCCACAGAAACACTTTTTTTGGAAAAAATCGTCATTAATTTTAGTTAGGAGGGTTCATTTGAAGAATAAAATACTTTTAGTCATAAATTCAATTATGCTATTGATATTAGTTGGTTGTGCAGGTTTAGCAGACTACACAATCCCACTACCAAATGGATATCGAATCGATCGTTTATCTGCACATCAAATCGGCATATACGGAGAAGAACCAGTAGTAGAGCAAGTAGAGGTACATGATAATGTAATTAATTATAACTATGTGCCTCCGAAAATAACAGATATTTGGTGGAATGACAATTATATTATTGCCAAACAAGTGACTCTACAAAGTATAAATGGTGGTGTAGCTGAGCCAAATGAAGAACAGTTTGCATTTTGGGTCGTTGATATGCATGCTCATATCGTTTATGGACCACTTGACGAAAAAGCTCTTATCCAACAAAAAAAGCTTTTAAATTTGTCTGAAGAAATGGAGTTAATTCCCATTGAAGATTTAAGTGATCTTCGGCAATGAAAAACAAAAACAGCTCACTGGTTAGTTTACCAGCAAGCTGTTTTACTATTTTACCGCACGGATAAAAATGCGTTCACTTTCATATTCAGGACCTTCATCTGTAAAATCAGCTGTTACTTCTACGTGTCTAAAGCCAATTTCCTGAAGCCATGCCATATATTGCTCAATTGAGAATGTGCGTTGGTTATGCTCCTCGTCGAAGCGTTCATACAGATCACTCTCAGCATCACGCACATAAAACGTCATTTGGTGGACAACGGAATGTTCAAAATCACCTGGCTCCGTATGCCATACATAGCTAATGTCACCATCGTCATACGTAAACGGGCCGTCTAAAAATATATCATTCATTTTAAATAACGAATGCACATCAAAAAACAGTTGGCCTCCATCTCGTAAAGCACCATGAATACGTTCTAATGTTGAATAAACAGCTTTGTCGTCCACTACATAATTCAGTGAATCAATAGCAATCGTTACAACGTCAAGCGCCTCAAAGCCCTCTAATTCATCCATCGACATACAATAGAGAGGCACATGTAATCCTGCATCAGCAAAGCGCTCTGCGGCAATTGAGAGCATATTTTCAGATAAATCGATTCCACTCACCTTGTAACCTGCCTGCGCAAACAACAGGCCAAGTACACCTGTACCACAGCCGATATCTAAGAGATTTGGAAATTGACTGCTCGGTGCATGCTGCAAAACCCAGTCCACATAAAGATTGTAAGGGATATCGGTTTGCAGCTCATCATACACGTGCGCAAATCGTTCGTAACTACTCACACTTAAGCCTCTGGCATGTCTAGTTGAGGTGCATCGCCCCATAGACGCTCTAAGTTATAATAAGCGCGTTCATCTTTATGGAATACATGCGCTACAACATCTCCTAGGTCTACAAGAACCCAGCGTGCTGCATCGAAGCCTTCTACGCGGCGAATTTCAAACCCCTCTTTTACTGCTACCTCTTGTAATTCACGTGCGATTGCTTGCACTTGACGGTCAGAATTACCATGAGAAATAATAAAGTAATCCGCTAAAAGTGAAATGCCTTGCATATTTAAAACGACAATATCCTCACCATGTTTGTCGTCAATTGCTTTGTAAGCTGATTGTAATAAAGTTGAAGTCATCCTTCACTGTCCTCTCTTTTCATCATATCGTTGTAACATTCTATTGATAATGGATAAATTGGTTGTTTTGTGTCAATTAAAAATGCCAATGTATGGCGCACACAAGCACTCATCGCTTTATCCAAATGTTTTTTTGCTTTTTTTCGTAGACGATCAACACCATCAAATTTACGATTAGGTTCAATCATATCTGCAACAAAAATAATTTTTTCTAAACGGCTCATGCCTACGCGTCCTGTTGTATGAAAACGAATAGCATTTAACATATCCTCATCTGTAATGCCGAATTCGCTTTCTGCAATATATGCACCTACTGGACCATGCAGTAATTCACTACCCCAGCCAATAAGGCGAGCATCTAATTTTTCATCACGGACGATTTTCTCCATCCATTCGATATCTGCATATTTCGCAAGATCGTGAAGGATGGCAGCTATCTCAGCCTTTTTTTCATCCTCACCATATAATGTTGCTAGCTCAATGGCTGTTTCCATTACACCAATGGTATGAATATAGCGCTTCTCAGGCATGCGTGGCTTAATCGCCGCCAAGTACTGTTCGCGTTCCATATAGACCTTCCTCTCGTATGAACGTCTCTACCGCTTCAGGCAGTAAAAAAGTAATCGTTCCCCCAGTGGCAAGGCGTTCACGAATCAGTGTGGACGATAAATCGATTTGGGGAGCTTCCACCATTACTAATGGATACTCTGTTGTGGCCTCTGTTCCTGGACGCTTTACTCCTACAAATTGCACAAGCTTCACTAATTCATCAATACAGTACCATGTATGAAGCGAATCAATCATGTCGCCGCCTATGATAAAGTAAAATTTCACATTAGGCTCTCTTATACACATCGCAGAAAGCGTCTTATATGAATAGGATACGCCACCCTTATCCACCTCATACGACTCCACAGAAAAATACGGATATGGACTTATTGCACGCCTTACCATTTCAAGGCGTTCCACATCGCTAGCATCATGACGTGCGAACTTATGTGGTGGCAACGCATTTGGCATAAAGCGAACTTCATCTAGATCCAATGCATGCAGTACTTCATTAGCCATCATTAAATGTCCATTATGTGGTGGATTAAATGTACCTCCCAGTAAACCGACCTTTTTCATCGTCTCACCTTATTTCGTTACTTTTGGTAATGCAATCTTTTTATGATTGCGTGACTCTTTATATAATACAACTGTCAGTCCAATTAATTGCACAAGCTCTGCATGAGCACCTTTAGCAAGTGCTTCTGCCACTTCATGCTTGTCCTCCTCACAGTTATCTAAAATACGTACCTTAATCAACTCTCGTACTTCTAATGCTTCACGAATTTGCTTTGTCATTTCATCATTAACGCCGCCTTTTCCTACTTGGAAAATCGGTGTTAAATGATGTGCTTCTGCACGTAAAAAACGTTTTTGTTTACCTGTTAACATAAAAATTAATTTCCTCCTAATTGCGCCTTTAATTGCGCAATCATTGAATTTGTATTTGGGTATTCAGCAAGCCAATGCTCAAAAGCAATAGCTCCTTGGTGAACGAACATTCCAAGACCCGTAACGACGGTTGCTCCTTTTTCCTCAGCCGCTTTTAAAAAAGGCGTCATTAATGGATTATACACAATATCGGCCACAATTGCGCCTTTTGCAAGTCGTTCTAATGAAAATGGCATTGAAAAATTGCCCGTAGCAAGTCCAGCCGATGTCATTTGCACTAAAATGCCGAAATCAGCTAATGATTCCTCAGCCTCTGCTAAAGAAATAGCATTTCCTATACCTATTTCATCGACAATTGCTTGAGCATTGGCCACTGTGCGATTGGCAATGGTTAAATTCGTATAACCTTGCTGCTGCATAGCAAAAGCAATACCACGAGCAGCACCGCCCGCACCAATAAGAAGCACTGGCTTGTCTTTATGTGACTTGCCAACCGCTTCTTCTAGCGAACGCACAAAACCAACACCATCTGTATTGTATCCCTTTAATTTTCCTTCTTTTGTTCGGACAACCGTATTGACAGCTCCCATTTTTTCTGCCAACTCATCTAGCTCATCTAAATAAGGAATGATCGCTGTTTTATGTGGGATTGTAATGTTCCAGCCGCTTGCACCTAAAGTTTTCAAACCAGCAACCGCTGACTCCAAATTTTCAGAAGTTACACGCACTGGAATATACGTCGCATCTATCGACAGCTCCTCGAACCAAGCATTATGCATTGCTGGAGATTTCGAATGCTCAATTGGATCACCAATAACCGCAAACCATTTCTTCATTTCCTAGTCCCTCTTCTCTACTTGTACATCCTAAATTAGTGATGGGCGAATTGAAACTTGTACACCCTTTGGTGCATAAGCTGCTACAACAACATTGGCATGCTGCACTGTAATCCATCCAAGACCAGAGAATACAACGTCTGTTTTCGCTTCTTTGATAGAGAACTCATGACGCACTAATGGCGGTAGCTGTTCTATAAATTCAGCAGTTGGAGGTGCCAGTAATTCACCCTTATGCTCTTCATACAATGTATCTGCCTTCTCAAGCTTTGTACGGTGTATTGGTAAGTCATTTGCCACGTGTACCGTAAATGCCGAACGGTCTCCTTGAATAAAGTCAAAACGAGCAAGAGCACCGATAAATAATGTTTGTCCTGCATTTTGTTGATATACTTTTGGCTTTATTTCTTTTTTAGGCATAATATATTTTAATTCGCTAGCGTCAATATGGTGTGCCATCTGATGGTGATTAATAATTCCTGGTGTATCATATAATGCACTACCATCATCTAATGGAATTTCAATCATATCTAAAGTAGTACCTGGGAAATGAGAAGTTGTAATAATCTCACCTTCACCAGTAGCTTGCTTGATAATGCGATTAATGAACGTGGATTTCCCAACATTTGTACAACCTACAACGTACACATTTTGTCCATTACGGTACTCATCAATGGCTTCCATCGCTTCAGCCATTCCTTTACCTTTATGGGCACTCACTAAAAGTACATCGACAGGTTGTAGACCAAGAGCCTTTGCTTCACGTTTTAGCCAATTAATCACTTTTTTCGGTTTCACAGATTTCGGTAATAGATCGGCTTTATTCGCGATTAATAACACAGGATTTTTCCCAACGAAGCGGTGAAGTCCTGGTAACCAGCTCCCATTGAAGTCAAATATATCAACAATTTTTACGATTAAGCCTTGCTGTGTTCCAAGACCGTTTAATATGCGTAAAAAGTCGTCATCTGTTAATGACACTGGTTGAATTTCATTATAATTTTTCAAACGGAAGCAACGTTGGCAAATGACCACGTCTTTTTCTAATGATGATGGGGGTGCAAACCCAACTGCTGTTTTATCTTCTGTTTGAATTGTTGTACCACAGCCAATACAATTTGGCATTTCGTTCATTCTTTTTCCTCCCAAGTAGTGATTCCTTTTCGTTTCAAATTATTGAACACACGACGTTCAATAAATCGATTGAATTTAGTTACGAGCCCATCTGATTGTGCAACTGGTTTTACTAGTACCGTATGCAACCCTAAGCGATTTGCGCCCATTACATCTGTTAGTAGTTGGTCTCCTACCATTACTACTTCCTGTGGTCGTAACCCTAATTGAATAATTGCACTATAAAAGGCATTACGAAGTGGCTTTCTCGCCTTATGAATATAAGGAATACCTAATGGCTCAGCAAATTGCTTTACACGTGCTTCTTTGTTATTCGACGCAATAATAACACGAATGCCTGATTCTTTCATAATGCGCAGCCAAATAATAAGTTCTTCCGTTGCATCTGCACGGTCCCATTCCACAAGCGTATTATCTAAATCCGTAATAATACCTTTAATGCCTAAGTCTTGAAGCTTTTCCGGTGTAATTTCATAAATACTCGTGACAAATTCATCTGGTAATAAAAAATTATACAAAATAGCGACCCCTAATCTAAACGTATTATTCGACCATTATAGCATATTTGCAAAGGCTTCACCCATTCGAATTGGGCTTCCTTGTACAACATTTTCCGTAAATTCTATTGCACCCTTTTCAAACAGCATAACTACTGTTGAACCGAATGAAAAATAGCCGACTTCTTCACCCTTACGCCACTGTGTTGTTGTATTAGTAAGCACGATAGAGTTTACAAAGGTAGCACCAACTTTAATAAATGCTACCTGCTGATTATTAGCCACTTTCAGCTCCGTTACTGAACGATAATTGTGTGAAATTGGTTTTTTACCGTATGTAAGACCGAGCTGATTAACAGGATAGGATTTTTGACCAAGTGTATATTGTCTTAGCACTTCCCCATCGATCGGGCTATGAATACGGTGATAATCTGCAGGACTCAAGTAAAACACGATATAGTGTCCATCTGCATATTGTGAAGCACGTTCTGTATTGCCAAGTAAATCTTGTAAAGCATAAGGCTTACCCTTTACAAGAAACGTCATATCCCATTCGATACGTCCAAATGATTCCACTTTGGCATCCACTGGACTTACATAGGTAGTGGGATTTAGTTCAATTGGACGTGCATGTTCTAAAAGCTCTCTTGTAAAAAAATCATGTAAACTTGAAAAATGTTGTTGTTTTTTTGAAACTTCTTCAAGATTAATATCGTATACCTTCATGTAACTTGGAATAATACGTTTACTCCACTTTGCTTTTGCAATAGATTGCAAAAGATGGGAAGATTGCTTTCCATTCGTTAATTCAATCAAGCGTTGATATAGTTTTTCTTTCATAAAACAAAACCCCTATCGATTAATTTAGACTGTCAATTTTTTCGCATTCGAAGTATAATGGTACAATATCTTAAGTGCAAAGGAGTGATCCCCCTTGTTTTTTTATCACAAGTTGGTGGATACCACGGTTAAGAAAATGAAATCGCAAGCAGCAAACTTTATCACAATCAGTAATATGTCCTTCGGCGGCGCGGCCATAATGGCTACACTACACGAATACTATAGCTACAGTGTCTTGTTTATCTTTATCGCAGCCCTTCTTGATCGCTATGACGGAAAGGTAGCTAGAGCGCTCGGACAAGTGTCTGATCTAGGTAAACAATTAGATTCTATGAGTGATATTATATCATTTGGTGTGGCGCCTGCATTATTAATGTATAAAGTTGTCTTAGTCGACTTTGGTTTCGTCGGCATGACGATGACAGTACTATACATCATCTGCGGTGCGATGAGATTAGCTCGCTTTAATATTACTGAAGCAAACGGCTATTTTACAGGGTTACCAATTACAGCTGCAGGTACGATCTTAACTTTAACGTATTTTGCATCTAATACGTTCCACCCGGCATTTTATCTTTTCCTATTCCCAATACTAGCATTACTAATGATTAGTACAATCACGTTAAAAAAAGTGTAACAGCGCATTTGCTGTTGCACTTTTTTTCATTTAACACAGTTTCATAACATATACTGTCGAAAAATGGGGAAAGGATGAAATCATTCAATGAGCGGAATTTTTACATCTATGTTGCAGTTATGGCTTGAGATCCCAGCGTTACTTGGCTATTTAAAGGGGCAAACATTCCATAAACCCTTTTCAAAAGAAGAGGAAGCTGCTTGTATTGAACGATTTTTAGGCGGTGATGAGCAAGCGCGTCTTGACCTAATTGAACGCAATATGAGACTTGTCGCACACGTTGTGAAGAAATTCCACCCAAAGCATGAACAGCTTGATGATTATATTTCCATCGGCACTATTGGGCTTATGAAAGCTGTAGAAAGTTATACTCCCGACAAAAAAACCCGTCTTGCCACTTATGCAGCCCGCTGTATCGAAAATGAAATTTTAATGCATCTGCGTACACAGAAAAAAGTGCAAAAAGATGTTAGCCTATTTGAGCCAATCGGTACAGATAAAGATGGTAATGCCCTACAAATCCGCGATCTCTTACAATGCGATGAAGAGAGTGCAACAGAAAAACTTGAACATAAAGAACATGTTGCACAACTATACCATTATTTGCATATGCTTGACGAACGTGAACTCGAAATCGTCACACTTCGTTATGGTCTTAACCAGCAGGATGCACTCACACAAAAGGAAATCGCTGCACGTTTAAATATTTCTCGAAGCTATGTATCTCGCATTGAAAAGCGAGCACTTATTAAACTCTATCAATTATATAAACGAGATCAAAAGATAATTGAGTAATATATTGTAAATTGATAATTATAAAATTACAATAAATCCATTACATTATTCTGCGAGTAATCTTGTATTTTTTGTTACAAAAGTAACCCTTAGGCTTATCATCATAACGTGGAGTTGATTTCCGCTCCGGCTGGGCGCTTTCCTTTGAGCGTCCAACCTCCACACCAATCAACTTGTAGGGAACGTTTTAACAAATGTCATACCGAACTTTCCGGTAATTAGCCCATCCTTAGAAGTTAGCATAAATCATTAAGCTAAAAAAAGCTCCCTTGCGTCATTAAATGTCGCAAGAGAGCTTTTTCTCTTAATGAAATTCTACAGATTCTGATAGTTCTACTGAAATAAGTGTACCGAGTAACATTGTTATAATGACTGCACCCGCTGTTAAAAATAGCATTTTGAATGCCTCCCATCTAAATATGAAGAGATTTATTTAACAACAGTTTAGCACTAGCGAGACTTTTAAACTGTGATTTTTCTCACATTCAAAGGCACTCATTTTGACTATTTTGTGTAGTTTAGATTGGTGAAAACTAAAAATCAGTGGGGATGAAGAAAACCCCACTGATTTAAAATTTTTATAACGATTCGATAGCTTTTAATACGATTTGTGTTGAATGTTTTGCAGCTATTGGTAAAAACTCATCGAAGCTAATATTCGATTCTTTTCCAGCAATATCTGATAAAGCACGAATAACAACAAACGAAGTACCAAATTGATAGCATACTTGTGCAACGGCTGCTGCTTCCATCTCAACTGCCTTCATTTGTGGGAAATGCTGACGGACAGCTTCTACACGAACAGGATCATTCATAAAGGCATCTCCTGAGCAAATTAAACCAATACCATATTGGTGCTCTCCAACAGCCTCTACTGCCTCTTCAGCCACTTTCATAAGTTTTTCATCTGATTTGTAAGCTGCTGGCATACCAGCCATCTGACCCATTTCATAACCGAAAATCGTTACATCTACATCATGATGACGAACTTCATCTGAAATAACGACTGCGCCTACTTCAAGAGATTCATCATAGCCTCCTGCAGAGCCCGTATTAATGACTACATCAGGCTTGAATTCATGTAATAGAATAGTAGTTGACATTGCAGCATTCACTTTACCAATACCGCTTTTTAACAAAACTACCTCTTTCTCTTTATAAGTTCCTGTTGTATATTCACTGCCTGCAATTGTTGAGCTTTTTGCCTGATCTAATGAAGCTCGTAAAAGCTCTACTTCCTCTTCCATTGCGCCGATTACTGCAATTTTCATGTCTATGTTACTTCCCTTCTTTATTCAACTCTATTAAAAAATAAACAAACGAGTTATTTTCGTCAATAGGCGCCATTTAGTGTTTTTAGTTGCTCAAGTTTTACTGGTGTCCAGCCTTCGTTGTCGACCCATTCCATACTAACTCGATACATTTTTGTCTTATCTTTCGTTGAAACTGTTGCAATAGCAGAATTGGCGCTACCGTTATTTCCCATACGCCAGATAATCATATTGTCCTTTTCGATGCCTGTAACGGCCGTAACTGTTGCTACCTTTTCAGCCCAGTCTACTGACTTACCATCGTAAGAAGACACATGCTGACCTGTTTGTGTTGTAGGTGTAGGTTCCCAATTTTTATTTGTTATGACCTTGTCAACAATTGGGTTGTCTGAAGTACTTTCAGTAGTAGCGTCCCGTTCAGATGTTTGAGTTCCATCTGTAGACCCTTCCTTTGCTGATTTTTCCTCTTGAGCTGATTCATCATTTTTTTGCTCTTTAGAAGGCTTTTCCTTCACATTTTCTTTATCGTTCTTCTGTTCCTGTTTCGGCTCGTTTTTCTCAGCCTTTCCTGCATCATCCTGCCATTTAAACACAAATGTTGCTGTTATAATAATTAATATCACGACAATACCAATTAAAACATTCAATAGTTTATCTAGCTTTTTATTACGAGATGGCTGCAAATGACGACTGCTTCGAGTTTGTCGTTCACTCATGAAGTCTCCCCCTCTCTAGCCAATATTCTATCAAGTTCAACAGTACTTGCAAAATAATTGTGCTCATATATTTTTTAATAGAGAAATATCTCGGCATATTTTCAATGATTTTTGGATCATCACCAAAACGTATGGTTGATTTCCGTTCCGACTGGGCGCTTTGTTGCTGACGCTACGCTTTCGCACAGATAAAACATTTGCCGCTGACGCTTCGCTTTCGCGCAGAGCAAAGCTTCCTGGAGTCGCCCAGTCGTAACGAAGATCAACTTATTTACATAGTAGTCGTTTTAACAAAAGTCATCAACTACTTTTAGTGATGAACAGGATTTTACCATTGATGTGAAAACTTACATAGAATATCGATTCAAGAAGCAACTTCTCCTTGGCGTAATTGCTGTCGCTTAAAAAACATTTGCTGGATGAAGAGAAAAGCAGCTAGCTCTCCTTTCAAAAGATAAGCTAACTGCTTGTACAAAAATTATTTGATTGAAATAATTTTAACTTTCATTTCACCACCAGGTGTTTGTACGACAACCTCTTCGCCTTCAGCACGACCAAGCAAGCCTTTAGCAATTGGTGATTCATTAGAAATGCGGAATTCCATTGGATCTGCCTCAGCCGAACCAACAATCGTATACGATTCCTCATCCGTTGATGGTTTTCCATTAATAATTTCTACAAATGAAACCGTTTTCCCTAGTGAAACAACACTGTTGTCTGTTTCATCCTCAGAAATAATAACTGCGTTACGAATCATTGATTTTAATGTAGAAATTCGACCTTCTAAAAAGGCTTGTTCTTCTTTTGCAGAATCATACTCAGCGTTTTCAGACAGATCCCCGAAATCACGAGCGATTTTAATACGTTCTACGATTTCCTTACGTGTTTCTGTTTCTAATTTTACTAATTCTTCTTCTAATTTTCTTTTACCTTCAGCTGTCATTGGGTATTGTTTTTCGTTTGCCAAAGTTCTTCACTCCTTGTTTTCGTCAATATAAAAACATAAAACTCGATTAAGTGCCTAGTAGGATTCACTTAATCGAATTTTATTATTTTTAAACGGTTTCAAATTACTCTTTGACCTAATAGTATGCATGCCTTTCTGAAATATGTACAGATTTGCATGTAAATATTGTCAATACCACTCTATCTTATTACAATACGTTGTCGGTTTCAAGGATAGTTTTAATCTTCGTTACCATTAAATCAATTGCAACCTCATTATCCCCGCCTTCAGGAATAATAATATCAGCATAACGTTTCGTCGGCTCAATAAATAAATTATGCATTGGACGCACTGCCGATAAATATTGGTCGATTACAGAATCTGTTGTACGTCCACGCTCTTTTATATCACGCATTATACGACGAATAATACGTAAATCTGAGTCCGTATCTACAAATAATTTAATATCCATTAAATCACGTAAATCTGCATCTTCTAACACTAAAATACCTTCTAATATAATAACATCTACAGGTTCAACATGAACAACTTCTTTTGCTCTTGTATGCTCTACATAATCATATACAGGCTTTTCAATTGGTTGACGTACTAATAATTTTTTTATGTGTTCAATTAACAAATCATTATCAAACGCTAACGGATGGTCATAGTTTGTACCTAGACGCTCCTCAAACGTTATATGACTTTGATCTTTATAATAAAAATCTTGTTCAATTACAACTACTGAATGGTCACGGAAAACTTCATAAATAGCACGGGTCACACTCGTTTTTCCCGAGCATGAGCCACCAGCGATTCCGATGACGACTGGACGCTTCGCTGCCATTAATTATTCTCCTTTCGCATCATGTTATGCGGTTTTAATGGTGTATCACATTTAAATTTAACAATTTGTAGTGGATGACGTGCGGCATCTAAGCTATTGCCATCCTCGTCCCAAATTTCACCCATTGTAAAACGGAAATTTTCGATTTCTGGTCCAAAGAACTCTACCTCATCGCCAGGCTTAAAATAGTTACGTTGTTGCATTGTAACCATTTTCGTTTCAGGGTCATGCTCTAAAATTAAACCAGCAAACTCATAAGTCGTTTTACGGCCATGTACACCAAACATTTGCTCCTCGTGGCCAGGAGCATCATGGAAGAATGCTTCGGCAGTATCACGGTTAGCACATTTGTCTAGTTCCTCGAGCCATTCACGTTTAATTTTGAAATTTTCAGGGTCAGCACAATAAGCGTCAATCACTTTGCGGTACACTGAAACAACTGTAGCAACATAGTGAATTGATTTCATGCGACCTTCTACTTTTAATGAATCAATACCAAGCTCAATCATATGTGGAATTGCTTCAATCAGCTTTAAGTCTTTTGGACTCATCGCAAAAGGTGCGTGATTATCATCGAAAAGTGCCTTTTCTTCGCCATCCTCTAGCTCATATAAATCATAGTCCCAGCGGCAAGATTGACAGCAACCACCACGGTTAGAGTCACGAGCAGTCATATGATTTGAAAGTACACAGCGACCAGAATAGGCGATACACATTGCTCCATGAACGAAAGCCTCAATTTCAATATCGACTTTTTCTTTCATCAGCTTCATTTCTTCGCCGCCAACTTCACGTGCTAATACTACACGATGTAAGCCTTCTTCTTTCCAATACTGTACTGCCTTCCAGTTCGATAAAGATTGCTGTGTAGAAAGGTGAATTTCAAGCTTTGGTGCAGCTGTACGGCATGTTTCAATGATTAATGGGTCCGCTACAATAATGCCTGTAACACCCGCAGATTCAATATCTTGTAAATATTGCTCTAAGCCGTCCATATTTTCATTGTGGGCGAAAATATTTGTCGTAACATATATTTTTGCACCGTATTTATTGGCGAATTCAACACCTTCGCGCATTTCTTCAATTGAGAAGTTGTCTGCATTTGAACGTAGACCGAACTCTCGTCCACCGATAAATACAGCATCTGCTCCATAATGAACTGCTACTTTTAATTTTTCTAAACTACCTGCAGGGGCAAGTAGCTCTGGTTTTTTTGTAATGACACGTTTACCGTCAACAATCTCACGGATTTTGTCATTTTGTTCTAATACTAATGCCATGTTCTTGCCACCTCCTAATAAACTGTTTCCTTGAAGATAAAGCCAGTATCAAGAGGTCTGATGGCAGGCTGAATGTCTTCAATTTTAGCTAATAAATCATCTTTAATATCTTCATACGCATCTTCTGATTCGTCATAATATGTGTCAATTGCTTGACGATAAGCTTCTGTTACTGTGACCACATATTCAGGTGTTTGAAGAACACCCTCAATTTTCAGTGCATCAATGCCACCTTCGAATAATTCGCCAAGCTCGTCAATAATACACATATCGTTTGGACTGTAAATATGAGTACCGTTAGCGTCCTCATAAATTGGATATTTATTATTACGTTCATCATCATGAAGGAACATATTGCGATTTTCCTTACGATTTTCAATTTCCATTACTTTATCTTGATATAAGAAATAATGGCCTAGTAATGGACGTTTTGATTGGAACATACATGTCATTCCATGTACTTGAACCTCAATCTCTACTTCTGCATTTTCTTTAATTTCTAGCACTTCATCTAAAGAAAGTTCACGTGAAAGCACTGCACGAGTTGCTCCGCGTTTTCCCCAATAATTTGCCGTAAACCAGTTCGTTGCAGTCGTTTCTGGATTCCAGTGTAGCGGTATTGTTACACCTTGCTCACGACGGATGATTAATACTGCTGGATCACCATAAATTAAACGGTCAACACCAATACGTTGCATTTCTTTTAAATATTCGGCAAGCTCATCCAATTTTTCATTATGGAATAGCGCATTTACCGCAACATAAACCTTTTTACCCGCTGCATGAATTAGCTTTGTAGCTTCTTCCACTTCACTAACAGAAAATTCTCCTGCTAAGCGCAGACCAAATTGTTGTTCACCAATGACAAAAGCATCTGCTCCAGCCTGTAAAAGTGCTTTAACATGGTCCACTGATTGCGGTGTAACAAGCAATTCAGGTTTTTTCATAATAGTCACCTCTTCAAACATAATAATAAACCATCACCGACTGGTAAAAATGCACTTGTGTAATCAGGGTGCTGCATAATCCATTCGGTAAAGTTTTTTAAATTGCGAATCATTGTACGCTTACGACGCGGTACATCTTTTAAATCCAAATCTGATAAGCCATGCATATACATATTATCGATATACAGAACTCCGCCAGATTTTACAAGAGGTGCATACTTTTCAAAAAAGCGTTGATATTGTCCCTTTGCAGCATCGATAAAAACAGCATCGAAGGTCGTTTGAATTGCTTCATCATTCACCTCTAAGGCGTCACCTTCAATGACCGTAATACGATCTGATACTATGGAACGTTCAATATAAGCCTTTGCTCTCGTAACACGCTCTAAATCACGCTCGATTGTAACGATATGCACATTTGGTAAAGCCTCTGCCATCCTTATTGCAGAATAACCAATTGCTGTACCAATCTCTAAAATTTTCGATGGATTTTGAATACGTAGCAGTTGATTTAGTGCATCAATGCCTGCAAGTTGCATAATCGGTACATGATTCTCCTCCGCAAATGCTTCCATTTCTAAAAGCAATTCATTACGTGGTTGAATAAATGATTGTATATATGCATCTGATAATTCCATTTTTCAGTTCACCCTCATATCAATTATGCCTCGGCATAATTGTGTCTGGAATCGGCTTTGTGCTTGGGCCTGCACGAGGGCCGACACGATGTCGGTCATTTTGGTAATGCCACAGGACGTGGCGTTTTTACCAATGCAGGTCAGTTAGCCGTTATCGCATGGATGCGATGATTTTAGGCTAACATCCCCTAAGAATTCCTTTCCGATTCCATGACATCCGCCGGAGGCTTTAACTTCTTTCAGCGGATGTTTACCCGCTGAAAGAAGTTAAAAGGCAACGAGCAATACTCGTTGTCTGTACTTCATCATTTAGCAACAAAAAGAAAAAGACCAAACGTGATGTCTTGGTACTTCGTCATACAAAAATGAGCAATTGTTTTTATAAGCTCAAAACAATTGCCACCACGTATATTATTCCGCATTAACGGACAGATTGAATTTTTTCCATGCGGATCGATTAAAAATCACAATTTATAATAGCATGAAAATAGAAGGAAAGCTATTTTTCTTTCCTTCTATCCACATTATTGCTATTTATTTTTGCTATTTAAAGTACTTACTCTGCTTTTTTTATATATTTATCTACTTTTTGTAAATGTTCATCGTACGTTTTTGAGAAGTGGTTAATACCTTTTTTATCCGCTAAGAAGTAGAGATAGTCCGTTTTACTTGGATTAAGCACTGCTTCAATTGAAGTTTTTCCAGCACCCGCAATAGGACCTGGTGGTAAGCCTTTATTTTTGTAAGTATTATAGGCATTATCTACTTCTAAATCTTCATATAGTACACGATCTTTATGGGAACCAAGTGCATATAAAACAGTTGGATCTGTTTGTAATGGCATCCCTTGATCGATACGATTATAGAATACGCTCGCAATCGTTTCTCGATCTGTTTGGGCAGTAGCTTCTCTTTCCAGTAATGAAGCAAATGTTAATAATTGATGTACTGACATTTTCTTTTCAGTTAAAACATCGTTGTAATTTTTCACAACCTTGTCCATTGCTCCTACCATTTCGTCTACAATCGATTCCAATGATGGTTTTTCTTCAAAATAAGAATAAGTTGCAGGGAATAAATAGCCCTCTAAATCATATCGGATATTATCAGCTAAAACTGCATCCGTTACAAGCTCAGGGTATTTAGCCTTCATTTTTTGTACAAACGCCTCGCTTGTTACTAAGTCCATAAATTCTTTTTGAGTGTACGGCGTTTTCTTTTCCACAATATTACCAATTTGTTCAAGTGTTAAACCTTCAGGAATTGTCATTGTAAAGACTGGCTTACGGTAGACCTTCCCGGTTTTTAAACTTTCGATTAGCTCATCCAATGTCATTGATTGTGTTAAACCATAGTTTCCTGCTTGGAACTGGGATTCATTTTTAAATTTAGCATAGTATTTAAAAACACGAGCATCTTTAATAATCCCTTTTTCCTCTAGTAGAGTTGAAATAGAGCTTAGAGTAGAGCCAATTGGTACTTCAACTGATATTGTTTTAGTCGCATCTGGATCCACTGGTTTTAAGGCACTCTTTACATAATTATAGCCAAGTAAACCAACAATCCCTCCTATTAGAACAAAAGCAATTGCAACAATAGCAACGATTTTTCTCACAATTTTTACCTCGGATTTTCTTTCTTGCATTTTTGAAAACATTTCTTGTTTTTTTGAACCGTTATTCACGGGTTTCCCCCCTATCACTCCATTATCATACTAGAAATCAACTATCACGACAAACAGAAATAGATAATTCATCTAATAAATCAAAGTTAATTTTCCCAGGTTTAGTCAACAAACTGACACCAAAACCTTTGACAGCCTCATCTGATGTTACTAGAAATACAATTTTTAATATACTTTTTTTAACTATAAGTACAAACGCTTACATTCCAATACAATTCGACTTGACAACTGAAAAGAAAAAAACTCTGAGTAGCATTTACCACTCAGAGCTCTAATTACAATTCATTTAATACATCTTCAACAAATGCCCATTCTTCATCTGTTTCAATCGGTAATAAATCATCAATCGTTCCATCATTTCCCGATACGTATTGAGAAGCAAAAATATCGCGTTCCTCTATTGGCTCGTCCGTTGCTAGAACATATAGTACATAGGATTTGCCAAATTGTTCAGATGAAAATGTATGAATAACCTCACATACCTGATCTGCCCCATTGTCATCTGTTATTGTAAATAACTGCGGCTCTTCTTCAAATTCGTCTAGAAGTGTCAGGACTACCTCGTTAATCATTTCCCATTCTACATCTGTTTCAACAGGCTGTAAATTTGTCATTTCTCCATTGTTATCATCATAATCAAATGTCATAGCAGAAATGTCTCCAGGAATTTCATTGCCCTCTTCGTCGATTAACGAAAACAATACATATGATTTTTCCTCTGCATCGAAGGTGAAAACAACACGACACTTTTGCTCCTTGCCATTTTCTCCAACTATAAGAAATTCTTGCGTTTCCTCGTTCATATAATTTCCTCCTTAATTAGACTTAATTATGTTTCCAACTTTGATACGAGTCATTTTTTTGGTAACACAAAAATATCATCTTTAATTCACTAGATTCGTCATAGTCTCACATAACCTCACAGCCATATGGCTCAACACCATAACGTATGGTTGATTTCCGTTCCGGCTGGGCGCTTTCCTGGGGGCGTCCGATGAGCCGCTTCACTCGCGTTGCTCGCTCCAGGGTCTCGGGCCAACACGATGTTGGTCACGAAGGCGTTATCACAGGACGTGATGGTTTTAGCCTTCGTTCCTCTAATCGCTGATCCCCAAGGAGTCGCCCAGCCTCCACTCCAATCAACTAATATACAGGGCATATAATCAATTATGCCTCAGCATAATTGCGTCCGGAGTCTTTAGGCCAACATGATGTTGGTCACTCAGTCGTTGCCACAGGACGTGGCGTTCTTAGACTGAGTTCCTCTATTTCAGCGGGTTTGGACACCAGCTGAAAAGTAACTTAAATCCACATTCATTTCACCATCTATATAGGTGGAGACTTCTGTACCTGTCGCTACGCTTTCGATACAAAAAACATTTGCTGAAAGAAGTTAAAAAAATGTCTTCCACAACTTTTGGTGATGAAACAGCTTTATTCTTTCAAAAGTAAAAAAGGAACAAGGAATGCTTGTTGCCATCCTTGTTCCACACTTTTAAAGATTACGATGATTATTCCTCGTTTTCATCCTCTAAAGCGTTTAATACGTCTTCTACCATATCCCACTCTGCTTCAGTTTCGATTGGTGTTAATTCACCATCTTCACCATTTTCAGATGGAACGAATGAAGATACGAAGATTTCTACAGAGCCATCTTCATCTTCTTCTGCGCCTACCATAGAGTAAAATACGTATGATTTGCCAAATTCAGCTGATTCATGTACGTGAATTACTTCACAAAGCTGTTCATTTCCGTTCTCGTCAATCACTGTAATGTGTTGTACATGTAATTCTTCTTCATGGTTATGTTCGTGTGCCATGTGCTTGTCACCTCATCAATTAATTTTTGCTATCCAAGTAGCCTTGTAAAATCATCACAGCAGCCATTTTATCAATGACTTGCTTACGCTTTTTGCGACTCACGTCTGCTTCGATTAGCATACGCTCAGCAGCCATCGTAGTTAAACGCTCATCCCAAAGCTTGACCGGTAGTGAAAATGTTTCTTCTAAAAGCTTTTTATAGTTTTCAGAAGCCTCACCACGCGGTCCTACCGTATTATTCATGTTTTTCGGGTATCCTACAACAAATTCTGTTATAGCATATTCCTTTACTAGCTCAGCTATACGTTCAATGCCGAATTCGCCGTTAGCTTCATCAATTTTTACGGTTTCAATACCTTGGGCCGTCCACCCTAAAGCATCACTAATAGCAACGCCAACGGTTTTTGACCCAACGTCTAATCCCATAATTCTCATTTCTAGTCCTCGTTGTTCTTTTTAATATAAAACTTAACAAGCTCTTCTAGAATTTCGTCACGCTCAAGCTTGCGAATTAAATTACGAGCATCCTGATGGCGAGGAATATACGCCGGATCACCAGAAAGTAAATAACCGACAATCTGATTGATAGGGTTATATCCCTTTTCCTCTAATGAAGAATGTACTTTCAACATTACCTGCTTGACTTCCTGTTCCATTGATTCTTCTGGAAAATTAAATTTCATAGTTTGATCAAATGAACTCATGACCAGCACCTCGCTTTCAGAAATAAGGAGATGTGCAAAAGCTCATCTCCAATTTCTCTTTATTATAACATGTTTTGGCGTATTATCAATTATGCCTCGGCATAATTGCGTCCGGAGGCTTTGGGCCAACACGATGTTGGTCACTCAGGCGTTTTCACAGGATGTGAAGGTTTTAGCCTGAGTTCCTCTTTTTCAGCGGATGTTTGGACACCTGCTGAAAGAAGTTAAATGGATTTAACATAATCATACACAGAAAGTAGTGCTTCATCAAGTTTTGATGCATCTTTTGCACCTGCCATCGCCATATCTGGACGACCGCCACCTTTACCACCACATGCTTCTGCTACCATTTTTACGATATTTCCTGCATGGTAATTGCCACCAACTAAATCTTTTGTTACACCAGCACATAGCATAACCTTTTCGCCATCGACAGCACCAAGAACGATAATAGCTTTAGGCATTTTAGCTTTCAAGTCATCCATCATTTGACGAAGTTGATTGTTGTCTTTCGCCTCAACTTTAGTAGATAGAACAGTTACATCCCCAAAAGTTTGCGCTGCGTCCACAATAGCGCCCGCTTGTGCATTCGCGATTTTTTGTGATAATGCCTCATTTTCGCGTTGTAAATCTTTGTAGTCAGCTTGCAATGCTTGTACTTTTGTTACAAGATCTTTCGGATTTGCTTTTAATAATGCTGCCGCTTCGATTAATAAAGCTTCTTCCTCTTTTACTGCTTCATATGCAACTTTACCTGTCACAGCCTCGATACGACGAGTACCTGCACCGATACCACCTTCTGAAACAATTTTGAAGAAGCCAATTTCAGAAGAACGTTTTACGTGAATACCACCGCAAAGCTCAATAGAGTAGTCGCCAATTGAAACAACTCGAACGATATCGCCATATTTCTCACCGAATAGCGCCATTGCTCCCATAGCTTTCGCTTCATCGATGCCTTTTTCTTCAATAACGACCTCTATATCATCCCACACTTTTTCATTTACAATACGTTCAATTTGTTGTAATTCCTCTTTTGTCACTTGTCCGAAGTGAGAGAAGTCAAAACGTAAACGATCAGGCCCTACATATGATCCAGCTTGGCTAACATGGTCGCCCAGTACATCTTTTAATGCACGTTGCATAATATGTGTTGCTGTATGGTTTTTAATAATTAAATTACGTTCTTCACGGTTAACTACTGCTTTCACAGCATCTTCAACTTGCATTTCGCCAGATTCTACAAGTACAGTATGAAGCGGCTGACCATTCGGAGCTTTTTGTACATCTTTTACAATAGCAGTAAAACTATCATTAGAAATAACACCGCTATCCGCAATTTGACCACCCATTTCAGCATAGAATGGTGTTTTAGCTAAAATAACTAGTGCTTCTTGCCCTTCAGATGCTACTTTTGATACTTGGCCGTTGACAATGATCGCTGCAACTTCTGTGTCTGTCGCTAATGTATCATAGCCTACAAATTCACTCGCAACCGTCAAGTTTGCTAGCACTTCGTTTTGTACTTGCATTGAATCCACATCTTGACGAGCTGCACGTGCGCGTTCACGTTGTTCTTCCATTGCTGTTTCAAAGCCTTCATGGTCTACCTTCATGCCTACTTCTTCCGCATACTCTTCTGTTAATTCGATTGGGAAACCGTAAGTATCATATAAACGGAATGCATCTGCACCTGGAATATAGTCATGTCCAGCTGCTTTTTGAGCTTCTACTACTTCGTTAAAGATAGCAAGACCACCGTCTAATGTTTCATGGAAGCGAATTTCTTCATTTTTAATAACACGTTGGATAAACTCGCATTTTTCCGTTACTTCTGGGTAGAAATCATTCATAATTTCCCCTACAGTTGGTACTAATTCAAACATAAATGGCTTTTCAATGCCAATTTGTTTTGCATAGCGCACAGCACGACGTAGTAAACGGCGTAATACATAACCACGACCTTCATTTGAAGGAAGGGCACCATCACCAATGGCAAACGCCACTGTACGGATATGGTCTGCGATAACTTTAAATGGAGTATTAATATCTTCTTCTGAACCGAAGATTTCACTTAGCGCTACTTCACTTGGACGTTTGTATTTGCGATTTGCTAATTGCTCGATTTTTTCAATAATAGGCATGAATAAATCAGTATCAAAGTTTGTTGGAACATTTTGAACAACTGATACGATACGCTCAAGACCCATACCAGTATCAATATTTTGTTTTGGAAGTGGCGTATATGTGCCATCAGGATTATGGTTGAATTGAGAGAACACTAAGTTCCAAATTTCAAGATAGCGTTCATTTTCACCACCTGGATACATTTCTGGATCATTTTCATCTGAACCGTATTCTTCCCCACGGTCATAAAAAATTTCTGAGTTAGGACCAGATGGACCTTCACCGATATCCCAGAAGTTCCCCTCTAGTCGGATTAAACGCTCTTCAGGAATACCAATTTCGTTATGCCAAACATCATACGCTTCTTGGTCTTCAGGATGGATCGTAATAGATAAAAGCTCCGGATCAAAGCCCATCCATTTTTTATCCGTTAAGAACTCCCAAGCATAATGAATAGCTTCTTTTTTGAAGTAATCCCCAATTGAGAAGTTACCTAGCATTTCAAAGAACGTATGGTGTCGAGCCGTTTTACCTACGTTTTCAATATCATTTGTACGAATTGATTTTTGGGCATTTGTAATACGTGGATTGTCAGGAATGATACGACCATCGAAATATGGTTTAAGTGTTGCAACACCTGAGTTAATCCAAAGTAATGATGGGTCATTGATTGGCACAAGTGGTGCTGATGGCTCATGATGATGACCTTTTTCTTTAAAGAATTCTAAATACATGCGGCGAATTTCTACTGCTTTCATATGAAAAGTTCCTCCCAATATGTTTTGTAAAATACGAAATGAGTCCGCAAATCAATTTTGCTTCGGCGTAAACTTTCACGCAAATAGACATAAAAAAGCCCCCATCCCCAAAAAGGGACGAGGACTTGTGTTTGTCTCGCGGTACCACCCTAGTTGTAAGTAAAAGTATACTTACCTCTTTAGCACTTGTAACGTAAGTGAACGGCAGGGATTAACTGCACTCTGGAGTAGCTTTCGGTATTTGCTATTGTGAGGATTTTTTCAGCCAAGAAATCCCTTTCTTTTACACGCACAAATACGTACTTATTCCATCATCGTTTTTTACTATTTTCTAACGAGAATTATAAAAAAAATATTTTCTTCTGTCAATTGGCACTATAATTGCTAAACATAACTAAGCTCATTTTTCCCAAGGAGTCTAACCTTCACTCTTATGTCGTCTTTATCTTGGCCAAAAAATCCTTCAATTAAAATGGGATACTCTATCCCACTATGCTACCGAGAGAAATAATTTTTTTTGTAAAAAACGAAAGTAGACAATCCTGTTAACAAAACCATTACGACGATTACTACCCAAAATGCATTAGATGCATTTTGATAAGGTAGAGGCACATTCATCCCATAAATGCTGGCAATTAACATCGGCACTGATAATATGATTGTAAATGAAGCAAGTAATTTAAGGACTTGACTTACGTTGTTTTGAATCACGTTACCATATGCATCCATAATATTATTTAAATTAGTTTGATTAATTTCCGTCACTTCATACGCTTGATCTATTTCAATGAGCACGTCGTCTAAAACGCTTGCATCGTCTTCATCTAATTCGAGATTGCTAGCCTGTAATATTTTTTGCATCGTAAATTTCATCTGTTTAAGTGATGTTACCATATATATAAGACTTTCATTCAAGTATAGTAGTGTGTATAACTCACTATTACGATATGACTTGGCAAGTTCTTTTTCTGCTAATGTGATTTCCCGTTCAATTGTCGCTAAAAAATGAATATACGCTCGAGCCGTTAAACTTAATACGTTTAAAGTGTTGCGCGTTTTCAGATGCGTCTCAAAAAGAGTCATCTCTCCATTAAAAAGTTCTTTCATGAATGGTAGCTCTTCTTTACATATCGTAATCATATGATTTTTCGTGTGAATAATCCCCATAGGAATTGTTCGATATTTCACGTCTTGAGAAGAGCTGTCGACATCTAATTGATCGTACGGGACATGAATAACCATCAAGACCGCTCCGTTGCGCTCTTCAATTCGTGGGCGTTCTTCTAAATCTAGTGAATCAGTCAAAAAATCACTAGGAACAGCAAGAGCTGCCACCACACGTTCAATTTCAATGGATGTTGGCGCTTCGAGATGTAGCCAACTGTTATACCCAATATTTGATGTCTGCTCAAATTTACCCTCGGAATTACTATTGTATATTAAAAGCATTTTGGGACACATCCTTTCTTTTCTACGGTACGAAAATATTAAAAACGTAAAAATTTTGTTTTGTAAAATACGTAGACAAGACTTCCACTGATTCCCATCATTATTCCAATAACTACTAAGAACATAATTGGCTGTTCTTCAAATGGCAATGAAACGTTCATTGAGAAAACACTTCCAATTATAGTTGGAATCATTAGTACAAGTGTAAGAGTAGTCAATATTTTCAAAACGCTATTTAAGTTATTATGCGTAATTGCTGCGTATGCATCCATTAGATTACTTAAACTAAGACTACGCATTTCCGTTACTTCCGCTGCTTGTTCAAGATCTACTAGCGCATTATGCAGCATCTCCTCATCCTCACTATATAGCTTTATATCTTGCCCTTTGGAAAGGTGTAAAAACACATTGCGCATAGCTCGTAAAGATGTCGAAAAATATACCAAACTTTTATTAATATGAATCAGACCGAACAGCTCTCGGTTGTTATGTGATTCTTTTAATTCTTGCTGTAATCGTCCAACCTGCACTTTTATACGCTTAAGAATATCGAGATACGATTGAGCAATTGCTTCAAATAGTAGCAATGTTATTCGAGTCTTCATATGCGTATGAAATGTTCCATACTTTCCTGAAAATATGTCTCTGCATAATGGATTGTCTTCTTTTGTGACAATTATTAAATGGTCCTTTACATGAATAATCCCGATTGGTATCGTACGATAAGGGATTTCCTCGTACAAACGTTCCTCATTTATCGCCACAGGAGAATTGAGAATGATGACCATTGACGAATCTTCTTTTTCAATCCGAGGTCGCTCATTGATGTCTAAGGAATCACGAATAAAATCTTTCGGAATATTAAGTTTATTTGAAATTTGAGAAATTTCAGCATCTGTCGGATCCACAAGATAGAGCAACGTGTTGTGAACAATATCAGATACCTGCTGTAATTGACCTATTGAATTACTTTGATATATCGTAAGCATCTTTTTTCCTCACTTTCTCTTCTAAAATAGCCGTTTTTTATAAAACACCCAACCTGTCAACAAGCTAATGACTATAGAAAGGGACATAAGTACTAATAATGCGTATTCTTCATCCTGCCTTGGCAACGGGAAATTCATCCCATATATCGTTGCGACCATCGTCGGAAACGTCAAGATAATCGTAAATGCAGTTAAAACTTTCACTACAATACTAAGGTTAATTTCAATCGCCGCAGAATATGCGTCCATCATATTGCTTAAATTTTCGTTGTAAATTTTTGATGTATCAAGAGCTTGTTGCATCTCATTAAGAGTGGCTTGCATCCGTTTTCCATTTTCTTCATTCATTTCAAGTACTCTTGACAATTTTCTCATCATCACAAGATTTACTTTTAATGCCTTTATGAAATAAACAAGGCTCTTATTTATATTGAGTAAAGTATATACTTCACTGTTCTTGATTGATTTTTGTATTAATTTTTCAGATACAATAACTTTTCGATTAATATCATCAAGGCATCGTAAACAATAACGGGCCGAAACAAGCAACAATTGTAAAATAAAAGATACATTAATATTGTTATTAAAATTTTTATCGAGAATTTTCCTAAATTCCTGTAAAATCGGATGATTAACGCGACAAATTATTACAATTACTTCACTTGTTTGAATAATACCGATTGGAATTGTCCTATATGGTGTAGTTTCACCGTTTGGCATTTTTAAGGGTACATTGACAATCAGTAATAAATCATTTCCGCTTTTTTCTATTCGTGATCGTTCATCAATATCAAGGGAGTCACTAATAAAGTCAGTAGGTACTCCAAGGCGATTAGCAACATACTGTATATCCTTTTCGGATGGTTCAGTGAGATATACACAGCTACCCTGAACGATTTTAGGCTGTTCTTCCAGTAGCCCTTCTTGGCTTCTTTTATAGATTTTAAGCATTGAATCGTCCTCCTAATCTGCTGAATTAAAACAGATTTACGTTTTTTACTCCTACTATCTCCATCGGTCGGACTCGGATTCTCCATTTTGACCCCCTCCTTTCTAAAAACGAACACTTATTCTCCGCTAAAGTGTAATAAAGTTCTTTTTTGAAAACAAAAAAACCTCCAGGAGTCCCGGAGATTTAAAAAAGTGCATAAAAAAATAAATAAGTACAAAAAGCACTTTCGTTTTCCCCTAACTCGAGTTTTAGCACTATACACCGTAAAGAAAAAAATTCATCTCTTAGCCACCTTAAGAAAAGCCTTAATTCGGCAATTCCTGTTCTACCCATGGGCATCTTTCGATATTTCTGGGCAGTGGCCTATGTTTGTATAGGAGCCTCACCTAACGAGGTTTTATTTAATTTCCTCGCAATCGTAATCCGTATTTTTTGATTTGTCAAGAGCACAAAAATGGTTTTTAGGTTTTTTTATTACAAATTTCTGTACGAAATGAAAATCAAATGTTGTGGTTTTCATCTTAAAATTTTCGGTTGTTTACGAAAAAAATTTTTTCCAAGATAACAGATAAAGAGTATTCGTAAGTTGATTCTATTCCAACCCATATCAAGGAACCGCAAGCAGAGCGACAAGAACACTTGCCGCTTTCCTCTATGGACTTTCATACCAACATTTTTTAATCAAGAATTGATTTTTGAATTGATCCTCTTTAGATTTCTTGTTCAACAGTTTAACTATAAAAAACATAAGTATTATGAAAAGAACTTATCAACTGTTACAGAAGCTATTGATTATCTCAAAGTACAGATTTATTATTTTTTTATTCGAAAAACTTCTACCAAAATTTGATTTGAAGTAAAAATACCTTTGTAAGGTAGGTGAACGAAGGCTAATGACATAACGTCCTGTGATACGCCTTTCTAGCCAATATTGTTTTGCCCCAGACGGACGGGAATCCCCCACGTATAATGATGAGCCGAAAACATTTACAGGATACTATTTTAAAATTTTTGCTTTTGAACAGTTGTTGACAACCAAAATTATTCGGAGTACAATTCACCTGAAAACAATAAATCCTCGTTAGGTGAGGCTCCTATGCAAACATAGGCCACTGCCCAGAAATATCGAAAGATACCCATGGGTAGAACAGGAATTGCCGAATTAAGGCTTTTCATAAAGTGGCTAAGAAATGATTACATTTCTTTACGGTGTATAGTGCTAAAACTCGATTAAGGGGAATCGAACGTACTTTTTTTGATTTTTCGTGCGCTTTTCACCCCCTCTAAATCGTTAGAGGGGGTTTTATTTTATTTGACTATAAAAGGGGGAACATGTGATGGACAGTTATTCGATATGGCATTTCATATTTTTAAATAATTCGAATATGGCAAAAGGCAGCGTTTTTGCGTTCAGTCCGCATATGTCCCTTTCTTCAAAAATCCAATTATGAATTTTCTGTAAATTGGAGTTTATCAAGATAGGTTTATTTGATGTGTACGTTGAACATGATACATTCTAAGCAAGAAGCTCCCTTTTTACGGGAGCTTTTTTATATTATTTTTTATTTTAGTGACATTCTACAAAAAGAAATGATGAGGTGATTGACGATGACAATGACAGTAGAAATGATAATCAAGCTAAGCATAGCTTTACTTTTCGGATTATTGATCGGTATTGACAGACAGATTAAACAAAAACAACTTGGCATGAGACCTAGTATGGTCATCTGCATTGCCAGCTGTTTATTAACAATTGTATCCATAGAAGCATTCGGAAAATTTGGAGGTGCCAATCATCCGAATATGGATCCGATGCGACTTGCTGCGCAGATTGTAAGTGGAGTTGGTTTCATTGGTGCTGGTGTTATTTTACGAAGAAGTAATGAGGTTATTTCTGGTCTTACTTCCGCTGCACTAATCTGGTCAGCTTCTGCCCTTGGAATTTCTATAGGGGCGGGGTTTTATCTAGAAGCAACATGTGCAGTCATCCTCTTGATAGTGGCAGTCAACATTGTACCCTTTTTCATTAAAACATTAGGTCTATCAACACTTAACCGCCAGGAAATTTCATTAAAGATTATCGTGGAATCGAATTATCGTATGACAGAATTAATTAAAATGATTAAGCATAGAGAACAAAATGGATCTTCCAAAAAACATGAGAATAAAATTCGGCATTTCAAACTCAAAGATATTGATAACGATCACCAATTAATTGACTTAGTTCTTTCAGTACCAGAAGACCAATATACGACGGAGATTTATTATTATGTCAAAAAGATTGATCACGTCTTGAGTGTCGAAATTGAGAATTTGTAATAGAAAGGAGCGTCAAACATGATTAGACTACATCAATATAAATATAAAGAAGAGTACACATACTACATGTTGCAATCTTTAAAGTCAGGAAAAAAAGATTCTTTTCGAAAGGATTTTCTAGATTTACATCCTATGGATCAAGCAACGTTTTTTATTGAACTTAGTGAGGAAAGACGCTTTACGATTTATTCTTTTTTAACGCCTTGTGAATTTGGGAAAATTTTTAGCGAGCTAGAACCAGCCATGCAGAAAAAATGTATTATAGAGCTTGACCGACCATTTGCAGTGGAGATGTTAAATGAATTACCTCCAGATGACGCCACAGATTTTTTGGGGCTACTATCATATAAAGAAGCCGATTTTTATTTAGAGCGGATGGAAAAAGACGAAGCCGATGATATTAAGCAATTACTTCAATACGAAAAAGGATCAGTGGGAGCCTTAATGACAACAGACGTCGTAATAGTAGCAAAAGATGACTTAGTAATTGATGTGTTTGAACGTCTAAAGCACAGTGAAGCAGATGCAGAAACTTTCTATTACTTATACGTTACTGATACCAATAAACAATTGCTCGGAGTCGTTTCATTACGAGAACTAATAATTTCCCCGCCTGAGTGTCGAATGGACGAAATTATGAACTCTGGAATCATTTCAGTATCTGCCAATACAAATCAATCTGAGGTAACTCAAATCGTACACAAATATGGTCTTTTAGCAGTCCCTGTTGTCACAGAGAACTATGAACTCCTTGGAATCGTTACTTTTGATGATGTGCTGACTTATCTATAAAGATATTGATATATTTTATCAGGTGTGTTGATTAACCATTTTGAAACATCCAAAGAGGCTGATTTCCGCTACGGGCTACTCGCTTTGTTGCTGACGCTTCGCTTTCGCACAGAGCAAAGCTT
>NZ_LITM01000009.1:178300-218937 GCF_001275675.1 Lysinibacillus sp. FJAT-14745
TTGGCAAAGTGGTAACGGAAAAATCCTTTTATCGCTCAATAATAAACTTATTTTTTCCTAATCAACACGCCTGATATTTTATAGTACACCATACTCAAAGAGCAGAAATTGTATAAATTATACCGGCATAATTGCGTCCGGAATCCGCTGGAGGCTTTAGGCCAACATGATGTTTTTTGCGCGAAAGCGTAGCGTCAGCGGCATGATGTTGGTCACTCAGTAGTTGCCACAGGACGTGGCGTTCTTAGACTTAGTTCCTCAATTTCAGCATGTGTTTTTTGTACCGAAAGCGTAGCGACAGGTACAGATGTTTGGCTCCCCGCTGAAAGAAGTTAAATTAATTGTAAACAGTTACTTCCTCAAAACTAATTATTATTTTTCAAAAAGTTTTCTACCCGATTTACTAATTCTTCCCTGTTATAAGAATTATAAAGTGCGCTGGCTAAACGGACTGGATCCCCAAAGAAAAAGCGTTCATACAGTGTTTGTCTTGTACCAAAGCTACTCATTGTTAAATCCCAAGCTAAGCGGAATTTTTTGACGCGCTCCTCTCCACCATCCTGAAAAGACTGTAAATAATGCTCAAGATCACCGTCATCCGCTGTAAATGCTTTTTCACTTGGAATGGACATTAATCCGCTTGCGCCAAGTAACTGGATAATTTCTGTAAAGGTCGGATACACTTTAGGGAACATCTGAATAGCTACTTGTACTGTTGGAAGGTCAGGTCTTATAAAACCAAAATCATCCCTTTTTGCCTCTACTTCAGACTTTAACAGTAAGGCCTTCATCGTTTCTAATGTCACGATGATATCAACAACCTTTTGCTGCACATGTTGATATTCGCCGATATTGATCGTATTTACAATTGACTGTACAACACCTAAGACAAATTCTGTTTTGACAATTTGACGTGTAAGAACTTGATGTAAACCATATGTTTGAAAACCACTTACGTTCAAAAAGTTATTGGCAACTTCCACATTCTCATAATAAAAGACGCGTTCCCACGGCACTACTACATTATCAAACACAACGATTGCATCCATTTCCTCGTAACGACTACTTAATGGATAATCAAAAGCCGATTCCCCTCCGACAAATGATTGTCTACATAAAAACTTTAAACCTTTTGTATTACTTGGTATTGAGAAAGAAAAGCCTTTTCCTTCATCAAAACCATTTGTTGATATAACAAGGAGTTCATCTGTAATACCTCCCTGTGTCGCTAGTAATCTCGCACCTTTAATTACTAACCCCTCGCTCGTTTTATCTACAATTTTAGCAGCAATTGTAACTTCTTCATCTTCAAAATAAAATTTTTGACGGTTTACTTGTGGCTCGATAAATGTATGTGTCATCGTCAAATCGTTCTCACGAGCATACTCATAATATTTTAACAAATGCTGCGGGAAACAATTTGGCTTATCTTTCAAATATTCTGCTATCGATGCTAGAGCCATTAATGTCGTATTCATGTAATCCGGACTTCTCCCCATAAGTCCATTATTGGATAATGCCCACTCTCGTATTGCATTACGTCTTTTCACGAGATCTTCGATTGTCACCGCTTGAAGAAAAGACATACCTACACGCTTATTACTCGTTGGTGAAACATATGTCATCTTTTCAAGCAAGGCCTTTTCATTTTGTAAATCAAAAAGCCTTGCCTGACTCTGCATTACTCCCTTAAATGCTGGATGCTCCGACACCTTCCCTGTGACGACTTTCCCATCAATCGAAATATAAGTTTTTAAAGCATCAATACGGTCTATATATTGCTGTCCTGTAATTACTGGCATGCAGTCACCCCTAAACGTTACAAATGTTTTTATACTTTTTCAGTATATGAAATTTCCTTATATTAGGTTCCTCTTTAGCCCACTGTATTATAGCAACCACTAAAATACCCCAAACTGTACTACTTTATTAATACAATTAAAAAACGCATTTATTGCACGATTTTTCAGTTACTTTAGATAAAAACGGTTTCAATAAGCACTTTTTTAACGAGTTCAATTTTGTGACACATTCACAGAAAAGTCCTCTTCGACTAGTACAGAATTGCTAGATTTTTTATATGTGCAGGTGTAAGATAGCTTCGTAAACTAAACAAAAAACATCTTTTTTATTAAAGGAGAATATATATGAATAAACAAATCATCTCGTACGTGGCGGAAATGGAAGCTGTATTAATGAATAAAATGGAGGATCATAACGAAGAGAACCTTTTATTTTCTATCGCTTCGGATATGATTGCCAAAGAAAAAGATCAATTTAAAAACGTTTGCCAAGCATATGAAGTAGTTAAACATCACCTAGTTGGTATCCACTAATCATACAACAAAACCCGATCAATTCGAATTGATCGGGTTTTGTATATTCGCATATGGCAGGACCATTTTTTGGAATTGCATAAATGTTGTTTGTTGATTACTGGACAAGCGTTTAATTTGATATACATCATCGTACGGATTGTTATAGCCAATCTTCGTTGAAAATGCCATTGTGAATCCAGCTTCCTTTACCGCATTAATAATGTCGGCATTATATTGCCCAAACGGATAAGCAAAAGCTTTAGCCTTTGGAATAATTGTTGTGCTACGTTGTAAATCTTGAACAACCTCATGGTATGGGATTAGAAGCATTTTGCCTTTATTCCCTACTAAGTCGTGTAAATTGTAAGTGTGTGATCCATACGCAAAAACATCTTGCATATTTGTCATGTCCTGACGTGAAATTGCCTGTAAATCATGATAATTAAAAATTTGCCCATCTTTCGAATTTTCATTACGGTGCGTAATTAAAAATTGTGTAGCTTTAAAGCCATTGTTTTTAAGTACTGGATACGCATATTCACGTGTCGACAATAAGCCATCATCAAAAGTTAAAACAATTGAGTAAGCAGGCAGTGTAATTTCATTGCGCATGAAACGCAATAATTCGTCTACAGAAACGGTTTCGTAGTTTTTACTTTTTAAAAACTGCATTTCTTTTGCAAATTGAACATCTGTCATCGTAGTACTTACATTTTTGAAACGTCCAAGCTCCTGCTCTTTTAGAAGATGATGATACATCATTACAGGAACGCCACGATCAATCGCTACTTTAGAGCTATGGATATATCCTTCACGGCCGCCAAATACTGTTACGTACCAATCCCCTTCTTTCCGCAATATCGGATAACGACGATTTGTATCTAGTTTAGCAAATGGCTGTAACGTTTTTGTTGTTTTGTCAAAAATTTCACTGTTTGCAGAAATAGGGATGAAATACTCATTTTTCATGGTATTGTCCTTACCAACATTTTTATACGAAGGAGTATTTAAAAATTTCACCTTTGATTTTTCTGCATAAATAAATGATTTTCCCCAACGAACTTGAACATATGTTGGATCCATTGATTCTACAACCTCTAGCTGTTGCCCTTTCATTAACGTAGCAATAGCCATTTCTTTTTCACGGCGGAAATCATAAAGAATTACGTTTTCTAACGCCTCTATATAACCATTTTGTTTAATAGGAGGAGCTGTAGTTGGTTTTTCAACAGGCTTTGGTATAGTTGTATTCGTATTTGCTGTATTCGTATTTGTTGTATTCTGACCTTTTTCTTCCACAACAAGATTACTATGAACATACCCTAAGCGTCCGTTGACAGCAATGCCATACCAATCACCCATTTTGCTATATATAGGGAAGCGAACTCCCTCTGACAATGTGGCAAATTGAACAAGTTTATTGCCAGTATTATCGTAAATCGGTGCTTTGTTTGTTGGGACAATATAGTCCTTTATTTTAGTAACAGCTGGGACTGTATTTTTATAGCTTTTTGCTGAAACAACCTTTGTATAACGTTTTTCAACATAACCATAATAACCACCCCAACGAATTTGCCACCAATTGGCTCCATAATCTTTTATAACTTCAAAAGTTTGCCCTGCTGATAATGTTCCCACCTGAACTAGTGATCCTGAACGATTATCAAAGACAGTTGCTTCCTCATTCACTTGGATGACGGTACTATTTCCATATGCTTTTTCTGCAAATGGTATTAACATCATGAACAGAAGCAATACTAGCATGCGTTTCACTTTATTCACCTCATAAAAATTTTTATTATCTTTTACTTCAATCATAAGACGATGTTCCAACCATAAAAGTTTATTGGTTGAATTAATTTCATAAATTATATTTTCCAAGAGCTTATTGTCCGTTTTTTATTGTTTAGAATCTTGATACTAAAGGGATTAAATTTATGAAATTAACTCACTTATCTAAATAATCATATGGCGAGATGCCATCCATTCCAATTAATGGATGGATATATGCTTCTGTTTCTACCGTTAGCTTAAAATCAATGGATCGTTTGTCATTTTGTAAATCTTCGTTTAATGGAACCTTTACTACTTCTTTAATTTCCTCTGCAACATTCATTGGATTGAGCCTTGCACGTAGAGACGTAAAGCGCTGTAAATCATCCGTACGCTGTAAACCATCTGCTAGCACATCAGGTTCACCACATAAAATTAAGAAATTTTTTGCACGCGTAATGCCTGTATATAACAAATTACGACGCAGCATTTTAGAATAACCTCGTACAACCGGCATTATAACTGTTTGGAACTCAGAGCCTTGCGATTTATGAATTGAACAACAGTAGGCAAGTGTCAATTGATTGAGGTCACTCCGTTGATAAGTTACTTCAATACCGTCGAATGACACAACAAGTAAATCTTGTTTCTCAATTGTTTCCTTTGCCTTTATAATACTGATTACCTCACCCATATCACCATTAAAAACATTGCTCTCTGGTTGATTGACAAGCTGTAAGACTTTATCCTTTATGCGATATGTGACATCACCAAAGACGAGCTCTTTTCTAGTGCCAGTATCGTTTGGATTAATAAGTTCCTGAATCATTTTATTTAAACTGTCTATTCCTGCTGGACCTTTGTACATTGGTGCTAACACTTGGATATTACGGATTTCTTGACCTTTCGTAACCGCACTTTTCACAACCTGTGTGACAACGCTTGCTACCTGATCTGAGGAGGCTTTAATAAATGAACGGTCAGACGTCTTTAATGTTAGGTCATTAGTGATATTACCACGTTTAATTTGATGCGCAAGTTCAATAATCGTTGAGCCCTCTGCTTGTCGATAAACTTCTGTTAATTCGACAGTAGGTATTTGCCCGGAAGCCAACAAATCCTTTAACACCTGCCCTGGTCCTACTGGTGGTAGCTGGTCTTGATCGCCAACAAATACGACTTGCACATCCTCATGCAAGGATTTTAATAATTGATGCGCGAGCCAAGTATCGACCATCGACATTTCGTCTACAATAATGAGTTTTCCTGTAACCTCACGCTCAGTTTCTTCCTCTTTCTCCTGACCAGTAAAGCCTAGCAATCGATGGATTGTCATTGCTGGAAGTTCTGTTGATTCCGATAAACGCTTGGCAGCACGTCCTGTTGGAGCACATAAAATAATCGGAAAGGGCTCTTCTTTTTGTGCGTATTCCTTCGGGTTTAATGATAGTCCGTGTAACTTTGCATACACTTCTACTACACCCCGAACAACAGTTGTTTTACCTGTTCCGGGTCCACCAGTTAATATCATAACAGCTGAGTTTAAAGCTTGTTCAACAGCATTCGCTTGTGTTTCAGCATATGTGACATTGAGCATCTCTTCTGTTTCACCAATCGCTTTGCGTATTTCAGCCTTACTAAAATGTTCAGCCTTATTGTTACGTTCGATTAAAGCTAATATTTTTGATGCAATTCCTACTTCTGAGAAATATAGAGATGGTAAATATAATCTCGTTTCTTCTCCACAAATTTTACTTTCCTCACGTAATTCGATGCAAGCTTTAGAAATGGTCTCAAAAGGAATTGCCTCTCGTTGTCTTTGCTCAAGCATATCTTTTACTAGCGGTAACACATGTTCTGCATCTAAATATACATGCCCATCCGATAAAGCTGCTGTATTTAGAGTATGTAAAATCGCCGCCTTAATACGGTCTGGATGATTGCCAGTAATTCCTAATTTTGAACCTAACTCGTCGGCACGAAAGAAACCAACACCCTCTACATCCTCAATAAGGCGGTATGGATTTTCAGTTAATAATTCAACGGCCTCTGTTCGGTATGTTTGGTAAATTTTCATGCCGAGCTGTGGTCCGAAACCCCATTCATTCAGTTGAATCATCACTCGTTCTAAGCCTAGATTTTGTTCAATCGTACGATGGATAACCTCTTTTTTTTCTGCAGATAGTCGAGGTACAGCATCGAGCGCATTTGGGTCCTCTAAAATAAGACGTAACGCATTTGCCCCTAGTTTCTCTACGATTGTTTCAGCAGTTTTTTTTCCGATTCCAACGAACAAGTCACTCGATAAGTAATGAATAATTCCTTGCTCCGTTGCGGGTACTTCCTTTGTAAATGTCTCTATTTGAAATTGTACACCATATTTTGGATGTTGTCTCAATAATCCTGTAAAACGATATTGTTCATCCAGCTGTAACGGCGGAAAATATCCAACAACTATTATTTCCTTATCCTCATACTGTAAGTTGGTCTCTTGAATTTTCACACGAACTATCGAATACATATTTTGTGCATTATGGAAGATAGAGACGATTGGACGCCCGAGTATAAAAAATTTATTTTGTTCAAATAAATCAAGATTCTCTGCCATTTTAGGTTCGTCCTTTCGTGTTCATTTCAATCATTATATTTTACCACACCATAATGTGAAAAATCGTTTAAAAAGAGAATTCACTATATTCTTTAAAAATTTTATGATAAATAACATTTCACGGTTATGCTCAACCTTTACATGCTATGATATAGGTGAATTTGTTGCACGGAAGGATTGTGAAACTATTGGAATTTAGACCTTGCATTGATTTACACGATGGCAAAGTAAAACAAATTGTTGGCAGCACACTAGGTCATAAAGATCAAGAAGTTATTGAGAACTTTATTTCAAATCATGACTCTAGTTATTATGCAAAAATGTTTGCCACGGATCGATTAACAGGTGGGCACGTCATTATGCTAGGTGATGGAAACGAAGAAGCCGCATTAACCGCACTAGCAGCATACCCTCAAGGGTTGCAGGTTGGTGGCGGCATCACCACAGAAAATGCAAAAAAATATATTGCTGCGGGAGCTACCCATGTTATTGTCACATCATTTATATTCAATGATGGCAAACTCCATTTAGATCGACTAAAGCAATTAGTACAGATTATCGGTAAACAGCATCTTGTCATCGATTTAAGCTGCCGTATGCGCGATGGAAAATGGTTTGTTGTTACTGATAAATGGACAAAGTTTAGTGATTTTGAAGTGAATGCTGAGTCTATTGCATTTATTGAAAATTTCTGTGATGAACTACTTATTCACGCTGTTGATGTGGAAGGGAAAAAAGGCGGTATACAGGAAAGTTTAGTGCAAGATTTAGCCAATTGGACAACTATACCAACAACATATGCTGGTGGCGTTCGATCTTTAGACGACTTAAAGAAATTTAAAAATATCTCAAACGGTAAACTTCATGTGACAATCGGTAGCGCTCTTTCAATTTTCGGTGGAGATTTATCTTATTCAGATGTAGTGCATTATTGCAAAAAAGGAGGGGTATTGTGAAATTAATATATAAGGATTATGTTTTCCCCTTTCAAGAAACAAATTTAGAACGCATTATAGACGGTAAATATTTCAAAATAAACACGAAGGATCATTCTCTTTCGTTACAAATACAGCTAGATGATGAACAAATGCTACTTGAGTTTTCAAAATCTTTAAAGGCAACATGTGGCTTCTTACGTGATCAGGAAACAGAGCCTTATATTGGCATTTATATAGATTTACAAATATTCGTTGATGAATTTAATAAACGATACAACTTAAATGCTGAAATTATCGTTGATTACTAAGGGGACTAAACACCCCCTTTTTTTATTTGAAACAAGAATACTATACATATTTCAGAGCACATCAGGCGTGTTGATTAGGAAAAAATAAGTTTATTATTGAGCGATAAAAGGATTTTTTCGTTACCACTTTTACAATATATTTCCATTTTAACTGATTGTAGCGTAGGGCTACTCGACTCCCGCGGGAAAGCGATAGAGGAACGAAGGCTAAAACCATCACATCCTGTGATAACGCCTTCGTGACCAACATCGTGTTGGCCCGAGACCCCGCACGGAGCGAAGCGGAGGAAGCGGCTCGACACTCGCCCGCAGGAAAGCGAGTTGCCCGTAGCGGAAATCAGCCTCTTTGGATGTATAAAAATGGTTAATCAACACACCTGAGAGCACATATTTCTATTTCGTAGCTATTTTTGTTAAGCTATTATTGATGAGATCACAATAAGAGAATTTCATTAATGTTATTTGCTAAAAGAAAGGATTTTATGAAGAATGAAAAATGAACTCGAAGCAATCACTTTAAAAAACCTACAATCAGAAATAACACGTTTCTTTTTAGCCTATAAATTTGCCTTGCAAGAAATTGAAACGAAACTAAATATTTTACAAGAAGAGTTTAAGTTAATTCATGAATATAACCCGATAGAGCATATATCAACTCGAGTAAAATCACCAAAAAGTATATTATCGAAAATCCAGAAAAAGAACCTTAAGACAAATGTCGAAGTGATTCGTGAAAACATTCGTGATATTGCGGGTGTGCGAATTACTTGCTCCTTTGTAGAGGATATTTATAAAGTAAGTGCCATGCTACAGGCGCAAAATGATATTGAAGTTGTGGATGTTAAGGATTATATTAAATCCCCAAAGGAGAATGGCTATCGAAGCTTGCATCTAATTATAAAAATCCCAATTTTTATGTCCGATCGTGTAGAAAGTGTTTATACAGAAATTCAAATTCGTACAATTGCAATGGACTTCTGGGCTAGCCTTGAACATAAAATCTATTACAAATACAACAAGGAAGTACCTGAACATATACGTTTGGAATTGAAGGAAGCTGCCATTCAAGCAGCTGAACTGGATCGAAAAATGGAACGACTAAATGAAGAAATAAATATTCTAAAAGCGGCTGAAGAAGAGACGTCATTAGAAGCAATGCCTATTGCTTATTTAGCACAATATCTATCTCAACTACCACTTGGTTATTCTTCTGAGGATGACCAAGACTAATCTCTCGATATAAAAGGATGCCAAAGTAATTTTGGCATCCTTTCTCTATTATGAGTTATTTAGTTAAAGCGCTGTGCAATCATATCGTAAATATAACGCGCTTGGTCGTATTCTGGCTGTAATGTAAAGGCTTGTTTTAGATGGTACATAGCATCTTCTGTTTGCTCAGTAGATACCGCATATAGTACTCCTAAATTATAATGTGCATCTGCATTATTCCAATCCTGTTCGATCAAATAGTCTAATTCCTTTTTGCCTTCTTTGTACATTTCAAGCGCACATAGCACGATGGCATATGCTAGACGAATTTGTGTATCTTCTGGTGCAAGCTCTGAAGCTCGTTGTAAATATGGCAGTGCAAGTTTCGGATTTTCCATTCGCTCAAAGCATTTGCCTATCATATAATACACATCTGCGCCTTCAATTTTATGTTTTAGTGCTTGCTCATAAAGCTTTACTGCCTCCGCACATCGTTCCGCATTAAAATATAAATTTGCTAAACCGTAATAAGCAGTTGCTGCCGTTTCATCAACAGTGATTGCTTTTTGGAAAAATCGCTCTGCACGTTCAGTATCCTCTAAAACTGCTAAGAGATTTCCGAAATTCACATAACCAATTGGGTTTTTAGGCTCTGCTTCAATTGCTTGTGTAAAAAGTTGTGCAGCATCCTCGTAGCGCTTTTCTTGAAACGCTTGAATGCCCTTCTCGTTATAATTCATTGTTTTTCTTCACCTCTATGTAGCGAAAGACTGCCTAAACTCTATACGCTTTAGGAAAGAGTATAAGCAGTCTTTTCGCAAATTAACCTACATATGTTAGTTTTTCATTATTTTTAAAGACTTCGTCGATTGTACCGCCACCTAAACATTCTTCACCATTATATAGTACAACAGCTTGTCCAGGTGTAATCGCACGGACTGGTTCAGCAAACGTAATATGTGTACGTCCATCCTCTAAAATTTCCACTGTAACTGGTGTATCCGTTTGACGATAACGGAATTTTGCTGTGCATGAAAATTTCCCGGGCAATTTTTTTGTCGAAGTATAGCTCATTTTCACAGCAGTCAGTGAAGTAGAATATAGTGAATCATTATTGAAACCTTGTCCAACTAGTAACACATTGCGCTCTAAATCTTTCCCTAACACGAACCAAGGCTCACCGTCACCACCAATTCCAAGACCATGACGTTGACCAAGTGTATAGTACATTAATCCATCATGTTGGCCCATTACGGCACCATCCATCGTCTCCATCTTACCAGGTTGAGCTGGTAAATATTGACTTAAAAATTCTTTGAAATTACGCTCTCCAATAAAGCAAATTCCTGTTGAATCCTTTTTCTTCGCTGTAGCTAACCCAGCTTCTTCAGCAATTTTACGGACTTCCTTTTTCTCAATATGTCCAATTGGGAACATTACATGCGACAATTGTTCCTGTGATAATTGATTTAAGAAATACGTTTGATCTTTATTATTGTCAATGCCACGAAGCATTTTAACTTCGCCATCTCCACTACGATCCACTCGAGCATAGTGACCTGTCGCTAAATAATCAGCTCCAAGATCCATCGCATGCTCTAAAAACGCTTTAAATTTAATTTCCTTATTACACATAACATCTGGATTTGGCGTACGTCCTGCTTTATACTCTTCTAAAAAGTATGTGAAAACCTTATCCCAATATTGCTTTTCAAAATTCACTGCATAGTACGGAATCCCGATTTGATTACATACTTTAATAACATCATCATAGTCTTCTGTAGCTGTACAAACGCCATTTTCGTCTGTATCATCCCAGTTTTTCATAAATATCCCGATTACTTCATATCCTTGTTGTTTTAGTAAATATGCAGCAACCGAAGAATCTACCCCACCCGACATGCCGACAACAACACGAATTTGTGAGGGGTCACGTGTTTCTTTCATATTGGTCACCTTTTCTTTTTTTCTAATTCTATTAAATGTACAGCGAATTATTTTTTCGCTAGTCTTTTCACAATCGCTGCTGTTTTTTCTGCCGCATGTTGTACATCAGCTTCTGTTAAACCTTGACCGAAGCTAAAGCGGATCGAGTTACGTAATTCTTCTACCCCTTGTCCAAACATCGCAACTAAAACGTGTGATGGATCAATAGCGCCAGCAGTGCACGCTGAACCACTCGATACGCAAATACCTGCCATATCAAGATTTACTAGAAATGACTCTACTTCCATACTAGAAAAACTTACATTTAAAACGTGTGGGAGCATATTTTCTAAATCTCCATTCACATGAAATGCTAAATTTTCCTTCGTGAAAACATCCAGCATTATTTGCTTAAAGCGATTGTATAGTGCGCGCTTCTCTTCTCGCAACTCATTTGCAATTTGCACTGCAGTAGCAAAGCCAATCACTGCGGGCACATTTTCAGTACCTGCACGACGTTTTTTCTCATGCGCTCCCCCTAATGCATAACTAGTAAATGGTGTTCCTGCTTTTTGGTAAAGGAAACCAATACCTTTAGGACCATTAATTTTATGTGCAGAAACACTTAGTAAATCAACCTGTAAATCAGCAACATTAATTGACTCTAAACCATATGCCTGAACAGCATCTGTATGGAAAACAGCCTTATGTTCACGTAGCAAGTTACCAATTTCAGCAATCGGTTGAATCGTACCGACTTCATTATTGCCGTACATAATCGTTACTAAAATTGTATCCTCACGTAATGCATTTCGCACGTCTTCTACAGAAACACGTCCTTTTTCATCAACCGGCAAATATGTCACATCAAAGCCATCTCGCTCAAGCTTTTCACAAGTATGTAACACAGCGTGATGTTCAATTTGTGTGGTAATGATATGTTTCCCTTCAGCAGCCCGTGCATAAACAGTGCCAAAAATAGCCGTATTATCCGCCTCTGTTCCGCCACTTGTTATAATAATTTCTCCAGGTTGAGCACCAATTGATCGGGCAAGTATTTCACGTGCATCATCTAAATATTTGCGCGCCTCTCGACCTATCCCATGAATACTTGATGCATTACCATAAACCTGTTGCATTGCTGTAGTCATAGCGTTTATTACTTTGTCATTCATTGGTGAAGACGCTGCATGATCGAGATAAATATATGAATTCATGTTGAAAACTCCTTTGTACGAAAAGCGCTAAAGATCTGTCTCCCTGCCTCAAGCTAGAGAGCTATGCTTTAGCCTAATTTTAAATATAGAACATATAGCCTTCTGCTACATTTTCTTCAGTATATTGTGCTAGATCCTCAATTGTCGTTGTATCTAATACATTTTTCACAGCATCACGAATGCGGAGCCATAACTCTCGTTGAGGTGCTTCTTCATTTTCAATACCTTCTACTGGTTGAATTGGACCCTCTAACACACTAATAACATTTGCAGCCGAAATTTCACTTGGTGGATTTGCTAGCATATACCCACCATATGCACCGCGTACACTTTTCACTAAGCCAGAATTACGTAATGGCGAAACCAACTGCTCTAAGTATGCCTCAGAAAGCTCCTTTTCAGCAGCGATTTTGCGTAGTGGAATAGGTCCTTCTCCATAATGCTTTGCTAATTCAATCATAATCGTTAGCCCATAACGGCCCTTTGTAGAAATTTTCATTTAATCACCCTCAAATAGTCTAGTCAAAAATACTACCAACAGTATATCATAATCTCCTCTCGAAGAACTCGGAAATACTCTCGGGAGGTTATGATATACTATAAATTGCGCATTAGTATAGTTAGTCAAAATACTATTAACGCTTCATTAGAAGCACAAAAAAAACAGTTGAAAGGGGGAATTTTTAATGCATAACGAACCACTCGCTTATCGCATGCGTCCTTTAACCCTTGAAGAGATTGTAGGACACCAAGATTTTATCGGTCCTAACACCGCTCTTTATAAAATGATTCAAAATGAGCATGTTCCATCTATGCTACTATACGGTGAGCCAGGTATCGGTAAAACGTCAATAGCGAATGCCTTAGCAGGGAGCTCGAAGCTTCCCTTTTTCGCACTGAATGCTACTCGCGCTGGTAAAAAGGACGTTGAGGATATTGTACAGGAAGCTCGAATATCTGGGAAAGTCCTTCTTTTTTTGGATGAAATTCATCGTTTTAATAAATTACAACAAGATGCTTTGTTACCACATGTTGAAAACGGTTCAATCGTGTTAATTGGAGCTACGACGGAAAATCCGTACCATGATGTTAATCCCGCTATCCGCTCACGTTGCGGAGAAATATATCAACTAAAACGTTTAACGAAAGAAAATATAATCGAACTTATAAAAAAAGCACTTTCTGATGATAAACGGGGGCTAGGTAAACATCATTTTGTATTAACAGATCATCAAATTGAGCAAATTGCTGAAGCAGCTAATGGTGACGCACGGAAAGCATTAACCTTGCTTGAATCGATTTATTATGCAAGTGATGAAGTAGACGGTCAAACAATTGCTGCTGATCATATCATTGAGCATCTTATCAGCAGAATTGGCGTTTATGGTGATAAAAAAGGCTCTCATTTTTATAATTTGCTATCTGCATTACAAAAATCAGTTCGTGGAAGTGATACGAATGCAGCATTGTATTATTTAGCTCATTTATTGGAAACAGGTGATTTAGTAGCTGTTAGTCGACGTTTACTTGTTATGGCATATGAAGATATAGGCCTTGCTAATCCTGATGTAGGGCCTCATATGCTTGCTGCTGTACAGGCGGCTGAGCGTTTAGGGCTACCCGAGGCGCGTATTCCGCTTGCAAGTGCTGTTATTGAAATGTGCCTTGCATCCAAATCCAATTCTGCAATTATAGCTATCGATGCCGCCATTGCTAGCATTCATGAAGGAAAAACAGGCGATATTCCACATCATCTACGCGATGCTCATTATGAAGGGGCAAAAGATTTAGGTCATGTAGGTTATCAATATCCCCATAACAGCCCTATTGGAACATTCGGTGGCTGGGTAGACCAGCAATATTTACCCGATGAGCTTGTGGGCACCGAATTTTATAAACCAGTTGTTGCAGGTGAAGAAAAACGAATGGCAGGAATCTACGAAAAGCTTAAATCTTTTCATAAAGATAAAAAGTAATACATTACTATTATGTTTTCCCCTGAAAATAGGGCACTTCAATTTTAACAAGAAGCGCCTTATTTTCTTTTATCTTGTAACTAAAAACAGGACTGACTGCTAAGCAATCACCCTGTAAAAGTTGCCTTATTTGTTGTATAGCGCTTATTGTAAAATTGGTTTAATGTATCTTCCACATTTCTCATCGACGGTAAGTTAGTCGTTTCTTTCTGCTCTATATCTTTTTCGATATCATGTAAATGATGAAGAAAATTGTAGGTTTGATAGAGCAGACTAGCAAATTCCTGGGCGTTCTCACGTACTTCAAAGCGAATTGCTTTTACAGCAATTGCTTGACCAATTGACTGCTCTCTTGACGGAGAGGTTTGATCATCTACATGATCATCTGTAGTTCTATATAATAATTTTAATGCCTCATAAACTTCCTTGTTATTACTAAACCGTTCCTTTATCCACAGCAAGACAAATTGTAATAGGACAATGGCATAAATAAGTGACAGACGTTCATCTCCGAAAGATTTTTTCGACAAACGTTTAAAGTATTCCGCTTGTGTTACCAGTTCGAATATGATCAAACGAATTGGATACAGGAGCGCATGTCCACTGTTGATATATAATTTTTCTTGATCTTTATACATAGCCAACCAAAAATCCTTCACTAATGAGATGGTTTTTCTTGTCGAGAGAGCTAATTGACATTGGATAAGCTCATGTTCAAGTGTTGATTGTATAAGCTGCTGAAATAAAACTTCCTCATCCTCACTTACTAATAAGAGTGGTTTTTCTAATTTCGACAAATCGATTTCGATACCGTTTATTAACATTGCATAGCCCCTTCCCACAAATTCTTACAACATTGAATAAACATTATTCATCACCATAACGTAGAGTTGATTGTCGTTGCAATTGACACTCCAATCAATTTATACATTTTAACAAATGATGATGATTCATAAACCTCGCACATGTATTTTCAATTTTCTAACTATATTTCGACAAAAATCTATAAATTCCTTTTAAGAAAAAAGTCCTTTTAAAATTACGTACAACAAAATTTCAACACTACTATAACTACTAATCTCTTAACATTAACAAAAAAATCTGCAAAACTTTAAGAATTGGAAACCCAATCCCTCTCACAAAAAGTGTTGTAAGGATTGGTGGATCAACCGCAAAAAGTAAGCAGACTCTAGACTGTTATTCTATTTTATGAAAGTGATGATAAATCACGTCTAAATTATTTCGTAATTTCATTATCAACAAATACTTTAAATTGTTGCAAGCATTGTTTGACGGCACCTTTTTGTTCAAGGACTGCATTTCGTAGCGATACTGTTTTCTCTTCATCCCCTACGACTTCACTATAAAGTGCAAAAATTGCTGATAATAATTGTTCATTCTCTTCTTGGTCAATGCTAGGTAAAGAATAGGCAGCAATCGTTAATAATTGCTCAACTTTTTCAGGTGTTTTTTGTAACTCATTGGATGAATAATAAGTTGATGCCGCTAAAAAGTAGCAAAGCTTTGCACAACAATCTATAAACAAATGCCAATATGTATTGGCACTTGGTAATTCACCCGCACTATTGTTTAGATATTCTTTATAAAATGTTGTAGCTTGTGTATATAAAGGATTTAGTCCTTTCATAGCCTTTGGATAATTATTAGATGTATCCAAATAATCAAATACAATATCATTCATTTTCTCTTGAAGCTTTACAATGTCTAAATGATCACGAATTACTTGAATTTCCATTTTACCACTCTCCGATGTTGTCATTTGTTTTCTAAACGTCATTCCTACTCCCCTAAGCAGTCCTGCACATTCCAAACAAACTGATTTATTATCTATTGGATTTATTAAAATTATAGCAATAAACCAAATAAAGAGGTGGGCACATGAAAAAAATAAGGCAATTTAGTGAATTAATAGCATTTTTGAACACGTAAGACGAACGATTTTGGTAGAATTATATTCTTTGTACATAATCATCAAATAAAGAGTGCTCTTTCGTTCGATCAACAATTTCGATAATACTTCCTTGTGCATATTTTTTTATTCTTTTTTGTGGTATATAAAAATAGGCAGTGTTTGTAATTAACCACTCACTAAGCGTTAGTTCACTACCTGGTTGTTGATTTGTCAATATATGTTTATGTCGAAGTATATCCGCCATTTTGTAAAAACCATCTGATAGCTCGAAAGCTGAAACATCAAAATTAAAAATAGGGCTAACAACCTGGCCAACATCAAAAATGTGTATTGTTTGCCCTTCTTCATCGATAGCTAATTCTACTGTGCTAATTTCATCGAATAGATTTAAGCCCCTATATTCCATTTGATAGATTTTCTCCATCATAAAACGCCTCCTATTATAGGTTCTACAGCAAATGTTGGAGGAGTCATAATGCGTCTCTTCAACATAAATTGAAGAGATATCCTAATAAATATCGTAGACCCCTTTTTTGTAATGTTCCTATTGTAACATAGAAAAAGCAGCTGTCTTCAATCGAGACAGCCGCTTCCATAAGATGGACCATCACCATAACTGAGGGTGATTTTCGTTCCGCTTTTTTTTATCGAGAAACTATTTGAGTTTATCGATAAATATTGTTAATTTATCGATGAAAGTTTTGAATTTATTACCCAATTTTTTGGATTTATCGCCTAACTTGTTATATTTATCGACATAACAGATTTTTCAAAGTTGTTTTAACCTTGTACACGTGTAATTTTTACATCTTTTAAGATTGTATTCACAACCCAGCTTGCTGCAATTAAGCCTGCTACTGAAGGAACAAAGGCATTGGAAGATGGAGGCATTTTAGCTTTACGGATAGCTGCATCCGGTTTTCCGACGTGCTCCACTACATCTGGACGAACTACGATAGGACTCTCATCTGAGAACACAACCGTTACTCCTTTATGAATACCATCCTTACGTAATTTCGTACGAATTACTTTAGCCAATGGGTCTGTGTGCGTTTTGGAAATATCTGCAATTTTGAAACGGGTTGGATCCATTTTATTGGCTGCACCCATACTAGATATCATTGGAATATTACGCTTTAGACATTCCTTCATAATATGAATTTTATACATCACTGTATCACTTGCATCAATGACATAATCTATGCCTTGGGCAAAAAATTCCTCATATGTTTCCTCCGTGTAAAACATGTGCATATCAATTACTTCACATTGTGGATTAATATCAGCAATACGCTCTTTCATAACACCTGACTTAGATTTTCCGACCGTGGAAAGATAGGCAACTAATTGACGATTAACATTCGTAATATCTACATTATCCTTATCCACCAAAATAATGCGGCCAATACCACTTCGTGCACATGCCTCAGCAGCAAATGAACCTACACCACCTACACCAAGAATGGCTACCGTTGTATTTTTTAATTTTTCGAGTCCCTCTGTTCCTATTGCGAGCTCATTACGTGAAAATTGATGTAACATCCTTACACTCTCCGTCTATTGAATTTTGATCCTGCTTTAGCGGGCAGTAATTTATCTATACCGAAAGCGATGCGTCAGCAACAAATGTTTTATCTGTGCGAAAGCGAAGCGTCAGCAACAAGACTCCCACCTCAAAAGAAATTAGGAGGATAAACTGCCTGTACAAACCTGATTGGTGATCAGCGGTGGATAAAGTCTCCCACTGATTACTTTATTAGTAAACCTAGTTATATACTAAGATAAAATCAAACTTATCTTACATTTTATCACGATATTCATCAAGTAAAAATTATAACTAAAAAAATTAAGTATTCCTAATCAAATACTTTTTTAGTATGTAAAGTTTAAATGGAGCCCATTAATCTATATGTTTATTTAGGCAATTGAATAAAGCGTAATCCAATTGCCTTTAGTCTTATCACTTTCATTCCTGGTCATAATTTTTGGTGAAAGATTCCACAAAATCTGAGCCGAGCTGAACGTTTTTTTGCTTGAAAGCAGCAATTACTGCCCCGCCGATTGGTTGTAAGATTGGTACCATAAATTGCAATGGTATCTCGTCAGCTTGTGCAAATTGCTGTAATTTCGATACAAAATATGCTTTATTATTAAAAACGCCACCCACTAATACGACAGGTATGTCCCCTTCCTCCCAAGTCATATGTGAGTAACATGCTTTAATCGCCACATAATATTTCGTACAAGCATCCTCTATGATCTGAATTGCAACACGATCTCCTTTGTCTGCCACATCAAAAACATATTTACTTAATGGTGCAATCACTGTCCGAGGATGCTCCTCTCCATATATACACTCAATTAATTGTGGTACATTTTCCATAGAAAAATAACGCAATACTACATCCGTCAAAGTTGTTTGGTCTCCTCGTCCATCATAGCTTTGAAAAATAGCTTTCAGCACTTGAACACCTAAATCATAGCCACTACCCTCATCATCAAAAAGATAACCCCAGCCGCCTACTCTATGAAAATGTTGCTCACGATTGTAGCCCATTGTAATAGCGCCTGTCCCTGCAATTTGCACAATACCCTCTTTGCCTAGTGTGCCTGCATAGAGCGCTATTATAGCATCATTGTCGACGACGACAGCCGCTGATTTATGAATATATTGGCGCAATATTACTTCTACAAGCCCCTCTGCCTCTAGCTCCTTGACCCCAGCCATGCCCGCAAAACAGCTATCTATAGCTGCAAATACTTGCGGATTTTGTTGTTGTAAATTTTGTAGTAGATCATGAATCGTTGACTTAAAATATTGAACACCCATTGCTGTAGGATTACTCCGAGTCGTTACTACTTTGGCATAAATATTGCCCAGCTCATCACAAATCACTGCTGACGTTTTCGTTCCGCCACCATCAATCGCTAATACATACATATCTTTGCTCCTTTCTTCTAAGTTATTTTCGACTTAGCGTCATTTCACTTCCGCTACAAAAAAATCTGCTGAATAAAAAAGGGATTAAGCACTTTCAACTAATGGCTTAATCCCTTCTTCTGTAATCATTTCGTAAAGCCAAATGATGCCCAAGGCTGAATATGTGCTAATAAAAATTGCTCTTCTTCTACAACTCTTGCCACAACATTTGTCGATCCGGCATTCGGCATTTCCTTTAAAACAATTTGTAGCTCACCCTTATAACGCACATCTAAATTATTATCGATTGTCACATCTCCCAATTTTAACGGATGACTATCGTGTGGAGGGAAGTCACCATTTTTATATTTAACACGAGATTGCGTACTACGGATGACATAATCCGAAACATCGCCACGATTAAAATGCGGCTCCTTAAAAAGGATGGCTTCTTCTAAAACAGAGGTTTCAACAGACTGCTCAACCTTCAGCTCTAGCTTATGGCGATTTAATTGGCCTAATGCACGTATTTCTTCCTCAGAAGCATACATATTGCCGATAATACAATCATCTATTAAACCAGTGTGCCATAAATCCTTTGCTTGCACAGTGATTGGCAGATGACGATGCTCTTCTAATGTTGGCAAGCCATGCTCGGTTTCTTCCCAAGGCCCAAACATCGCATGCTGTGATGAAATCATTGCTGCTGTTCGAATATGATTTGCTTTAAATTGCCTAGATGTTTGTAAAAAATGTTGCCGTGATAGACCTGTGAACCGTCTCGGATAAAAATTATGACAGCCAATAATATTATCTTTATTCGCTTGATAGGATAATATATTTTCTACATATTTAGTACCGTTACTAATATTTAATTCTATTTTTAAATTACTTGCATCGAGAGACATAAACGCTTCTTCCTGGCCAGAAAAACCCATATCTAAGCGCAATGCCGCTAAATGATAATGCTCCTTAAAGTAACCAATATCTTTATACGTTAAGCCTAAATCTTCAAAAACAGCTGGTGCAATATCAGCTGAAATTTCAAAGCCAAGCTGCTGCGCAAATTTATTGATTTGCTGTAATTTTTGTCGTTCCTGATCGTTTTTCAACGACATAAGACATGTAAATATTCGATCAAAACCATTGTCATGAGCGAACTGAACATACCGCTTCATATCTTCTAGAGTACTGTGCTGAGGATATAGTGAAATCCCTAATCTTCTCAATTCAAATACCTCCGTTAGTTCACAATTACACTTCTACTTTTTGATTTTCTAATTCTGTAACATGCTGTTCGTTTTGAGACTCTGCTTCAGCAGCTCGTAGTTCATTCTGCTTGGCCATACGGTTTGCCATTGAAATAAACGGTAAATAAATACACACTGCGACGATAAGTAAAACAAGACTTAGTACAGCTCCTTGCCAAGATTGAGTCGCTAAGAATCCATTAATAATCGGTGGCGTTGTCCATGGTGGTGAAACTGTAGCTGCTGGCACAAACCCCCATTTTGTTGCAAAGAATGCAATTGTTACGTTAATCATTGGTGTCAAAATAAACGGTACGAATAACACTGGGTTTAACACGATTGGAAGGCCGAAAAGTAATGGTTCATTAATATTGAAAAGACCTGGTGCTGCCGACAATTTTCCAACAGTATTATATTGTTTATTTTTTCTAGCGATAATGAAAATAGCAATAATAAGTGCTATTGTCGTACCAGAACCACCCATATTGATGAAGGCATCAAAGAATGGTTTATTGACGATGTATGGCGCTACTTCCCCAGATGAAATTGCTTTTACATTCGCTTCTATTGCTGGTAAATTTATCGTTTGCATAAATGGTTCGATAATGTTAGCACCATGAACACCTAATGTCCATAAAAACGTAGGAATGAATGCTAAAAGTAAAGCCGCAATCCATGAATTCGTTAAGCCCATAAACGGCTCTTGAATGGCTGAGTAGAATGAACCGACAATATCAGGAATATCAAAGCCTGCCGAAATAATTGTACGAACTAGAGCAAATAAACCAATTGTAATAATAGCAGGTAATAATGCGGCGAAAGATTTTGAAACAGCCGGTGGTACTCCATTCGGCATTTTAATTAACAGCTTAGGATTGCCAGTCAATTTACAAAATACTTCAGTTGACAGCAACGCAATAATAATGGCAATAAATATACCACCTGTACCTGTCGTTAACCCTGTTATTCCACCTTCACCAAAGGTACCGAACGTCAAATAAGTTGAAAAGCTAATTACACCGGCAGAAAGTCCATCCTTGTCGTAACTTTTCGCAAGATTGTAAGAAATTGTAAAAGCTAATAACAGAGAGATGATTCCAAATGTTGCTCCCCAAACATTGCCGCCCCACTGTGTCCAAGTTTCATGCTTCCAGATGGCATCGAGCGCATTTTGATAGAATTTGATAGGCAAATTATTCACAAGAACCGCAAGTGATCCAACAATTGTCAATGGCATAATCGTAATAAATCCATCTCGAATGGCAACTAAATGACGCTGATTCCCTACTCTAGCAGCAACCGGCACAAATTTTTCTTCTAAAAAACGGAACATTTCACACACTCCCTTTGCTTTTTATTGTGACATCAAGGCTTGATGCTACTCCCCATTAAATCGCTCATACAATTCAATCATTTCCGTTGCCAAATCGCGAAAGGTAATGGCATTCATTAAATGATCCTGTGCGTGAATTAACAGCATCGACACTTCTACTTTTTCTCCCCTTGCCTCTTGTGACAGTAAAGCCGTCTGAGAATGATGCGCTTCAATCAATGAATCGTTAGCTAACTGTATTTTTCCCTTTGCTTCCTGAATCTGCCCATTTTTTGCTAGTTGGATAGCCTCCATACACTCACTTTTCGTATTACCACTGTGCACAATCAGTCCCATAATGGATTCCATCAAAACTGTTTCTTCCATTGTCGTCGCCCCCTTAACCAATCAACGTTAACGCCTGCTTTAAAACTTTTTCGCCATTCATCATGCCGTAATCCATCATGTTAATGACATCAATTGGAAAATTCATTTCCTTGTATTTTTTTTCAAAAGTCCCTTTTAAGTAACGAACTTGTGGACCCAGTAGCAGTACATCCGCCATTTTATTAGCTAATACTTTGTCAACCTCACTTTCAGCAATTGCATAAATATCTGCCTCAATATTTAGTTCTTGTGCGGCTTTTTGCATCTTAGACACTAGCAAACTAGTACTCATTCCCGCTACGCACACTAGCATAATGTTTTTCATCAAAACACTCCTTTTCATGATAAAGTTCGTCTTTCTAGCTAACTTTAATTTTTGTAATTCCCGACTATGAAATCGCTTTCTTAAATTGAGAATAGCACCTATTGGTATATACCACAATATACTTTTTACACCATTCCCTTCCTCATAAAAAGACTTTAAAAATTGGGCTATAACTCCGCTACAGACTACTGAATGGATTCACCTAACTGGTATAGTCCAGAAAAAAGTTCAAAAAAATTTAAATTTTTAGAACAAAATACGTGCATATCCTCTGACATCGATACTTAAAAATATTCATAGAAGGCTGGTTTATTAGAGGGTAGCGCTAACTGCCATCGATCAATTATCTCTTCAGCCAATTGTTTATTTGCATACATGACCGCATCCTTTACAGATAGATAGCCAACCATCATCGCTGAGAAAAGATTAATTGGTAATGTTAACATATGCATTTCTCGAATAGAATTTGTCTCAATTATCGAGACGTCTCCACTTTTATTTATTTTATATACGTGCTTATTCCAACTACAAAATGCATCTTCAATTTGAATATATAACGGCTCCTGAATATCGCCCCACGGATAATGCTGCATAAACCTCAAAGCGTCTACTATTCTTACCATCACATCCTGAACAACTTCCTTTTTAAACTGTGGTTCTTTAAAATAGAAGCCAAATGGATGGTCGTTAGCAGTAACTCCCTTAATGCTACTTACACTTGCCGCATGAGATGTTATAAAACGCCAAATTGCTTGTTCTGCTTGTAAATCTTCAGCTATAAAATCATGAATCTCAAACGTTCCATCCTGAATGATATAACGAATATAACCTGCAATTTGATTAGCCTTAAAATAGACCGCAAAATGACTATCAGGCATCCTTCTCTCTATTCTTTTCCACCAAGCATCATCTCGTAGCATACTTCCATTATGGAAAAGTGCCTGTGCATTATGAAAATCCTTAATCCCCTGAAAAAGATCTCGATCTGGCCATTCAAAGCTCATACGCTTTACTACGTCTAGCTGTTTTCCGAAAGAAGGAAACATTAATTGTGGAATGGTATAACATAGCTTCTCAAAAAATAATTCCCAGCCAAAGTAACGATAAAATGATACAGAAAATGGTGCTAACACAGAAATGCTTTGCCCATTCTCTCGCATTTTCTGAAGTGCCTCTGTCATAAGGTTTTTAATAATTCCCTGTTGCCGATATTCAGGATAGGTTGCAACAAAGCCAATTCCGCCCATATTATAATTTTCACCATGAATTATCATATTAAGTGGCAATATTAATAGCTGTCCAACTACTTTATATTCATCATAAGCACCCAATGTTGTGCTATGCTCAACCCAATAATGAAAATCATCGCGCCGCGCACCAGTATACTTATTAGGAAAACAATAATCTCTTAATTGATGTACCTGCTTATAATCTTCTGGTGGAATTATTTTTATTTCCATATGCAAAATCACCCCCTCTCAACACTGAATATTCTTGCAATTCAAGATAAACTTAATACCTACCTTGGATCTTTATAGTTCACCCCTGAGATACAACAATACCTTTTATTTTTAGAATTCCTCTCCAATTCCTTTAGAAACAATTACTTCTGTTACTGTTTGTAAAAGCTTCTCAGCATCGGGCCCATCTGCTGAAATTTCCACAATGCTTCCGGGTGCTACTCCTTGTGCCATAACACCCATAATTGATTTTAAATTGACCGATTTCTCTTTATACGTTAATAGAACATCACACTCAAATGATGTGACTGCAGTTACAAGTAAAGCAGCGGGTCTAGCATGTAGTCCCTCCGGCGCTGTTATTTTATATATTTTCTTCATAGATATCCCTCCACTTGTCATGTAAAGTTAATTCGATGTTGATAATAGGCAATCATAGCCTCATTATGAGACAAATCCGAGTCAACATTATTGCTTTTAAAAACTGGTAATACTTCGTCTGATATGGCCATGATCTCAATGACTTCACTGAATAATACATTTAAAATAATTGAACCAATAACTGTAGAAGATGGTGCATACTGTATTTCATTGTGGTGCAGCAAACCATCTCCTATTGGTATATGCGTATCGATCACTATATCTACTACATCCTCTAAGCGCTGTCCACTTTGATGGCGAGTCGGCTGTTCACAATAAGCAAGCGATTGCAGAGACATGACCAGCACTCCTGCTTCTTTCGCTAAAAATGCTACATCTATAGGTGCTTGATTTCTCCCGGATGTTGAAATAACAATACAAACATCATTTTCATGAAATTCAAAATGACCTTTATACTGTTCAATGATAGTCGGGTCCTTCTCATTTTCAGATGATGTCATTGCTCCTGCGTGTAATGTTAAAGGTTCTATAATGATCGGACGTACAGGTACAAGCCCTCCCGCACGATAAAAACCGTCCTGTGCTAAAAGATGAGAATGGCCGCAACCAAATAATTGGACAATTCCCCCGCGTTGAAGCCTTTGTACAATTAATTGTGCGGCTTCTTTTATTTGGGCATATTCTTGCTCCTTCACAGCCTGCATTAGCTTTTGAATTTCTAGAAAATATGCATCCATAGAATCACCTTTTAATTTCACTAATGAATTTGTATCGATCAGCTCGATAAGTACTTCGCACAAGCTCAAATGGAACTCCATCAGATAAATAACTTGTACGTTTAATAATTAATACTGGTGCAGTATGATTAATTTGCAAAAATTTACTATCTTCTTTTGGAACAATAGCTGCCTCCATTTGCTGAATAGCATTTCCAATTTTTTGATGGAATTTTGCTTCAATTAACGCATACAATGACCCCATTATTTTCTTTTCATCTAATTCTGGATATACTTTTACTGGAATATATGTTCTTTCGATTGCCATTGGCTTGGAATCTGCACTACGAATCCGTACAACGAAGAATACCTCTTCGCCCGGCTTTAACATTAAATCTCCAGCAATATCAACTGGTGGTACGATTTTTTCAAAGCGTAACACTTTACTGCTTGGTTCCATTCCTCTAGCCCGCATATCCTCTGTAAAACTTGTTAATCCCTTTAGCGGTTGTTCTAATTTTGGATTAGCGACATATGTACCTTTCCCTTTTTCACGATACAGCAAACCGCTATTGACTAAATTTGTGATTGATTGACGGACAGTCATTCTACTAACATCAAACTGCGTAGAAAGCTCTCGCTCAGAAGGTATATTTTCTCCGATTTTGTATTCTTCTAAATAAATCCGTTGTTTAATGATTTCTTCTATTTGTATATAGATAGGTATATGAGAATTTTTATCTAACAAGTGTTGCACCATCCTTATCGCCTCTTTACTTTCACTTCTCAAATACAACTTTACCCCGACAAATAGTTTTTTGTACATTTAAATTTTCATCTAGTAATACAAAATCTGCATCATAGCCTTCTGCAATACAACCTTTAGTTGCAAGCTGTAATTGCTTAGCAGCATTCGTAGAGGACATTGCGACAATTTCCTGCAAGGAGCAATCGGTAACTGCTTTCATATTTTTTACTGCCTGCTCCATCGTTAGCACACTGCCCGCTAAAGCCCCATTAGATAAATGAGCCCCATCCTTAGAAACATGAACGGTTTGACCACCTAAATCATAATCACCATAATGTAAGCCTTTTGCCCGCATCGCATCGGTAATTAAGATAATCCCCTTCGCTCCTTTCATACGATACGCTAGCTTTACAGCCTGTGGATGGCTATGCACGAAATCAGCTATAATTTCAGTCTTCACCTGATCTTCTAATAACACTGCACCAACGACACCTGGTTGGCGATGATGGAAAGGGCGCATTTGGTTATATAAATGTGTAGCCTGCCTTACGCCCAATGCTACTGCCTTATCCACTTCCTCAATTGAGGCGTCAGAATGGCCAATGGAAGCAATAACATTTAAATCTTTTAACGATTCAATAAACGTCAAGCCTCCCTCTACCTCAGGTGCAATTGTGACTTGTTTAATGCGTTGCTTACTTATGTTCTGCCAGGATGTAAATTGCTCAGTAGACGGTAAAATAATGTATTCTATCGGCTGAGCTCCTGCCCGTTTTTTCGATACATATGGCCCCTCTACATGTATCCCTAATAAGCTTGCCTCATCATCATTATTTTCAAATTGAGCAACGTTGGCTAAAACGCTTTCAATTGCTTCTATAGATTGCGTCATTGTAGTAGCAAGGAAGCCCGTAACGCCTTCTTGTACTAAAGAACGTGCCATTTGATGTAATGCTAATTGTGTAGCATCCATCACATCATGCCCAGCAGAGCCATGTATGTGCATATCAATATAGCCAGGTAGCAGGTACCAATTTTTATCTGTGCCATCTATATAATGCTCAGCCTGATTAGATAAGGTATGACTTATTTTAATAATCCTACCATTATCAATGAATACGTCGCCCTGAAACAGTTCTTCATCATGATTGACTATCGTAACATTGGAAATTAAAAGCGTATTCTTCAATAGATCACCCCCTAGTCATTTTTTGAGGAGCTTTGCTGAAGTTAACAAGCTATCATTTAATTCGGTATAGTTGTCTATACCAATTATATGACACTTTTACAAAAACAAAAAGTATTTTTTATATTTTCTAAATTTTTTAGATTTATCACCATAACGTGAAGTTGATTTCCGTTCCGGCTGAGCGCTTTCTTGGGGGCGTCAGGGCAACAGGTACTTATTGCTAATCTCCAAAGAGTCGCCCATTTCTATAATCTCGGAACGAACTCGTCTAAATTCATTTTTCCATTCGTTATCATATGGCACAATTTTTCTTTTTTAAGCCAAGGATCATTATCAGTTCTCCTCTGCAATTAACAAATTTGTTCTATTATAAGTCTTGCTTGTGCGGTTGTCTTTTTGAATAATCATTTACTTGCACTAAAAAAGGAGCTAATTTTATGCTCCTCTTTGTGCTTATTTACTATGTATGACGAATCCCGATTGTGCCGTTATGCCAAGAAACATTCGTTTTGAACCCGCAATTCGCAGGGGGGTGCCTGCTTTGCAGCTTTAAACGTCCCGCTCCGCATGGGGCTTGTTTGCGACTACAAAATGAAGGCTCCCGATTCTAATGTGTTCGGTCAAAACTGTTAAGTAGAGCTAGCAATTAAACAAACACTTCAGGATTCGTATTACAGTTATAATAACATTTATTATCTGATAATTCAAACTATTTTCTTAAAAAAATCTACATTCTTGCGAAAACGCAAAAAATACCTAGATTCTCAACAAATTTTGCTAGAGAATCCAGGTATTTCGTAGTATTAATTATCTTTTAAATGTTTTAATTGCTAAATTTAGCTCGTTCAATTGTTCTAGAGACACTTCACTCGGTGCGTTTGTCATTAAGCAACTAGCACTTGCTGTTTTCGGGAATGCAATTGTGTCGCGTAAGTTAGTGCGGCCAGCAAGTAGCATTACGAAGCGGTCAAGACCAAATGCAAGACCTCCATGTGGTGGTACACCGTATTCAAATGCTTCTAATAAGTAGCCAAATTGAGCTCTTGCTTCTTCTTCTGTGAAACCAAGTAAATTAAACATTTTTTCTTGTAATTCACGCTCATAAATACGTAATGAACCTCCACCAAGCTCATAACCGTTTAATACGATATCGTATGCTTGTGCACGAACAGCTGATGGATCAGTTTCCATTAACTGAATATCTTCTTCAAATGGACGTGTGAATGGATGGTGTGCTGCTTTGTAGCGACCATCTTCTTCAGAGTACTCTAATAATGGCCAATCTGTAATCCATAGGAATGCAAATTGTGATTCATCTATTAAACCTAAGTCTTGGCCTAATTTCGTACGAAGTGCACCTAGAGATGCTGCTACAACAGAAGCTTTATCAGCTACGAATACTAAAATATCGCCCACTTCAGCTTTCATACGTTCGATTAATGCAGCAGCTAAAGCATCGTCAAAGAATTTTGCAATCGGTCCGTTTAAGCCTTCTTCTGTTACTTTTAACCAAGCAAGACCTTTTGCTCCATAAATACCAACGAATTTTGTTAGCTCGTCCATGTCTTTACGAGAGTATTTATCTGCTGCACCTTTAATATTGATACTCTTTACTTGCTTACCTTGTGCTACTGTATCAGCAAACACTTTGAAATTACAGCCATCAAAAATATCATTTAAAGCGACTAGCTCTAAGCCGAAACGTACATCAGGTTTATCTGAGCCGTAACGATCCATTGCTTCTTGATATTTCATACGTTGGAATGGAGCAGGGATATCAATGCCTTTTACTTCTTCCATAACTGCTTGGATTAAGCGTTCGTTCATTTCAATAATTTCTTCTTGTGTTAAAAAGCTTGTTTCAATGTCAACTTGTGTAAACTCTGGTTGACGGTCAGCACGTAAGTCTTCATCACGGAAGCAACGTGCGATTTGGAAGTATTTTTCGAAACCAGACACCATTAATAATTGCTTAAATAGCTGTGGTGATTGTGGCAATGCATAAAATTCACCTTCATGAACACGTGATGGCACTAAATAGTCACGAGCTCCTTCTGGAGATGATTTTGTTAAAATTGGCGTCTCTACTTCTAAAAAGCCTTCATTTTGTAAGAAGTTTCGAATTGTACGAGTAACGTCTGAACGCATTTTGAATGTATCAAACATAACAGGACGACGTAGGTCAAGATAACGATATTTTAAACGTAAATCTTCAGATACGTCAGTGCGATCTTCGATTTGGAATGGTGTTGTTTTTGCCGTATTAATGACGATTAATTTTGTCGCTTCTACTTCAATTTTACCGTTTGGTACATTTGGGTTAATTTGATCTTCTGCACGAAGAATAACTGTCCCTTCCACTTCGATTACGTACTCACTACGCACTTTATCAGCTAGTGCGTGTGCTTCTGCAACATCAGGGCTAAAGACAACTTGTGTAATTCCAGTACGGTCACGTAAATCAATGAAAATTAAACCGCCTAGGTCACGACGACGTTGTACCCAACCTTTTAATACGACTTTTTCGCCTTTTAATGCTTCTGAAAGTTCATTACTAGCATGTGTTCTTGTTGCCATTTATTTAATTCCTCCAAAATTTATTTAGCTCATCACCATAACTTAGGGTTGATTTATCCACATGACATACATTTTCACTAAATGTCATCCCCAACTTTCGTTGATGAACCGTTTATTTTACTTATGTAGCATACAGTTCCTACTAAGTAGTGAATGGATGCCAAGGAAAATTAGCAGTTCATTAGATGAACCTGTATTGATCTATAAACGATTTTTGTTTTAACAGATTCGCTTATTGTTTTAATAGGTAGTTCACTAATTCTGAGAACGCAACTTTTTGTTGTTCACCAGATTCCATATGTTTAACAGTAGCTACTTGCTCTTCAAGTTCCGTTTCGCCTAAAACAATCGTATATTTCGCACCTAAACGGTCTGCTGATTTCATTTGAGCTTTCATTTTACGATCTAAATAATCCATCTCTGCAGAAATGCCCTTAGCACGGAAGGTACTTGTTAATTCTACTGTTTTTAGTTTCGCTTCTTCGCCCATAGCGATCATATAGACATCGAGTCCTGATGCTGTGTCTAATTCAACACCTTCAGCTTCAAGTGCAAGCAACAGACGCTCAATACTTAATGCGAAACCGATACCCGGTACTTCTGGTCCACCAATTTCTTGCACAAGGCCATGATAGCGACCCCCACCACAAAGTGTAGTAATGGCTCCAAAGCCAGAAGCCGTTGACATAATTTCAAATGTCGTATGATTGTAGTAATCAAGGCCCCTTACAAGATTTGGATCGACCTCATACGAAATTCCCAGTGTATCTAAATACGTTTTAACTTGAGCGAAATATGCTGCTGACTCCTCTGTTAGGAAATCAGTTAATGCCGGTGCAGATTGCATTAATGGGTGCTCGCGGTCTACCTTACAGTCCAAAATGCGCAGTGGATTTTTTTGCAATCGATTTTGGCAATCCGAACAAAACTCATGAATATGTGGTTCGAAGTGTTGTAGCAGTGCTGTACGGTGGGTATCACGTGTTTCTTTATCGCCCAGTGAATTAATAACTAATTTTAAATCCTTTAAACCTGCTGATTCATAGACATCCATTGCTAGTGCAATAACTTCCGCATCAATAGCTGGATCAGCTGAACCAATTGCTTCTACTCCAAATTGAACAAATTGACGATAGCGCCCTGCTTGTTGACGTTCATAACGGAACATTGGTCCTAAATATGAAAGCTTTACTGGTTGATCAGGTGCACCAAACATTTTATGCTCAACATAAGCGCGAACTACTCCAGCTGTATTTTCCGGACGTAATGTTAACGAACGGCCACCGCGATCTTCAAATGTATACATTTCCTTTTGAACAACATCTGTTGTTTCACCGACACCACGTGCAAATAAATCTGTTTGCTCAAAAATTGGTGTGCGAATTTCATTGTAGCGATAGACACGACAGATATCACGGATAACCGCTTCTATCTTTTGCCATTTTTCGGATTGACCCGGCAAAATATCTTGTGTCCCTCGTGGCACTTTAAAACTCATATAAAAACCTCCTTTATAAATTGCTTATGAGCAAGCTCTTCTGGACTTCTCACATTTTTTAGTCCATAAAAAAAGCCCTCGCCCCCTGCATAATGCAAGGGACGAGAGCTGTATAAGCTTCCGCGGTTCCACCCTAGTTGACGCATCAAATACATGCGTCCTCCTCCTGATCGGATAACGGCCGATTCCGTTTTTTCCTACTAAGTATTACTTTTCAGAAAAAAGCCTCTCAAGTGTTGTTCACGAAATACATTTTTGTAGGAAAGATTTCAGCCTAGGTCTTTCCCTCTCTTCTCCAATAGAGGTATATGCTACTTGCTTGGTCATAAGCGATTAATCATTTTTTGATTACCCTTTATGTTAGTCACAACAAAAGGCAATGTCAACTGTTTTTGTTTTTTTTACAATACATTCGTTAAAATTACAAATTCCATTACCTTTTTCCCACGAATTCTATTACAAAAGCATGGTAAAATAGCACAAGATAGGAGGAATCTGATGAGGACAAAACTTTTAAATATTAATATCATCTTCGTACTAGTGCTAATGATTGCAATTCCAAGCATGAATAATATTCAACGAGCACTAGCCGACACCAGTGATTTAAAAGTAACTGGAACGATTCTTCATTTACGTGAGGGACCTGGACTATCTTATCCAATCATTACGATATTAGATGAGGGTGATTCGTTAACCTCTATTAGCCGTGAAGGCGATTGGATTCAAGTAAAAGCAGGCGATTACGAAGGTTGGGTAGCATCCTGGCTAACAGCTTCAATAAACACTACACAAACGATTGATAAAACCTTGATTTCACAGGTCGATCGTCTAAATATCCGTACTGAGCCTGACGTATCTTCTGCAGTTCTTGGACAATTATCAATAGGCAACCAAGCAAAACTTATTGAAAAAAATGGCGAATGGGCGAAAATAGATTGGAACGGACTAGTAGGTTGGGTATCTACTGACTATGTCACAATCAATGACCTACCTGAAAAAAAAGCTAAAGCTGAAGATGAGACTGATGAACCTAAAGTTGAAGTTTCCACAAAAAAAGTCAACAAAGATACAACATTTACAGTTTTAGTAGATGCACTTAATGTGCGCCAAAAGCCAGACTTAAATACCAAAAAAATAGGAACGGTTTCAAAAGGACAAGCCTTTAAAGTGCTGTCTCAAGAGCATAACTGGGTACAAATTCAATATAACGATAAAAAAGCAGGCTGGGTTTATAGCTTTTATGGCACTTTTTCAAATATAGAAAATACGACATCAAAATCTTCTTCTTCCTCAGAGCTTGAATCTGTCACAATCATTTATAATGGGACTAACCTGCGGACTGATGCAACAACAACTGCTGATGTTGTTGCACGTGTAGATGCTGGTGAAACCTACCCGATTGTAGGCGCTAAAAATGACTTTTACGAAATACAAGTAGATGACAAAACTGCATTTGTGGCGAACTGGGTCGTTACTACTACTTCGTCCAGCAAAGATGCTACTACGACAAAAGAAGAAAAATCTGAACCACGCAAAAAAGGCACTTTAAATGGACTAACTATTGTCGTAGATGCTGGACATGGTGGAAATGATCACGGCACTACAGGACAACGTGGAACAGATGAGAAGGAAATTACATTGAAAACAGCATCTCTTCTTGCTTCAAAGTTGAGTGCTGCTGGAGCAACTGTTGTTATGACAAGAGAATCAGATGAATATGTTGCACTTCGTAAACGTGTATCAATTGCGCACCAGAATGAGGCAGATGCTTTTATCAGTATTCATTATGATGCAACAGACGATAGCTCCATTAATGGCTTCACCGCATATTATATGAACAGTAATCAACAAGGTCTTGCAGAGGCAATAAATAATGGACTCTCAAAAAAAATAGATTTAAAGGATCGCGGGACTCAACAAGGAAATTATTTAGTTCTACGAGAAAATCGTCAAAAAGCTGTACTCATTGAGCTAGGCTACTTAAGTAATGGTAGTGAGGAACGTATTATTACAACCGCTAAATTCCGGGAACAAGCTACTCTCGGCATCTACCAAGGTATTTTAAATTACTTTAACAAAAATCAATAAAGATCAATTATGCCTCGGCAAAATAGATTGTGGGATAAATAAATAAGCTGCAAAGGAAAGTAGAATTGTACTTCCCTTGCAGCTTATTTATTTTTACTAGTCAACTATGAGATTGTTTTATATGACTCTTTCGTTATAGAAGTTATAAGTTACTGAAATGAAATCAATCCTAAGTTATGATGTTTCCCCCTCAGTACTCACTGTCAAATACTATACACATGCTAAAACGAAAAAAGGCCTCCAACTCACAATACATGAGTATAGAGATCCTTTATGCGTTTATTTTTTCCTCGTTGCTAACGTAACCCATACAATTTCCTTCATACGAATGAAAAAAGGTGTATGGTTAACCTCTACTACGATATCATCTGGTAATACAGAGATTAATTTTCCTTGCTGGATATTTTCCCTCGTTTGCACTACAATTGCCTGACCAATCATCATGTTAAGAGTTTCGTATAAATATGGATTTGATATGCTTCCTGCTTGCGTCATCTTTCATGCACTTCCTTCCTACAAAACTAACCATACTATTTAATGTATGAAGGAATCGTAGGAAATGTACCATTTATTTGGACTCAAGAAGTATTGTAATCGGGCCATCGTTTGTAAATGCAACATCCATCATTGCACCAAATATTCCTGTCTCCACATGTAAATCGTGTTCACGTAAGGCATTATTAAAAGCCTCCCATAACGGTTCCGCAACTTCTGGTCTTGCTGCTCTTGTAAAACTTGGACGATTCCCCTTTTTTGCATCCCCATACAATGTAAATTGCGAGACGGATAGAATAGCCCCTCCTTGCTCTAAAATGGAATGATTCATTTTTCCATCAGCATCTTCCCAAAGGCGGAGATTAGCTACTTTTTTTGCTAAATATTCAACATCCTCTTGCGTGTCCTCGTGTGTAATGCCAACTAGAAGAACATAGCCACTATCAATAGCTCCCGTTACTTTTCCGTCAACCGTAACAGAGGCTGCTTTACTACGCTGTAAAACTACTTTCATTCTTTAAAACCTCAATTCTCCTATTTGTATGCACCAGAAGAACCATTTTCGGTACATAACAATGTTGCTACTGCCCAATCAGCCATTAGAAGTCAACTAGTTAATAACACGTTGCACTGAATATATATCAGGTGTTTGCTTAATACGTTCCACTACTTTATGCAAATGTGAAATATTTGAAATTGATATCGTTAAATGAATCGTTGCCATTTTATCGCGATCTGCACGACCACTCACTGCTAAAATATTCGTTTTCGTTTCGCTAACAATTTGCATGATTTCATTTAAAATGCCTGGTCGATCGAAAGCTGAAACTTCAATATCGACAGGGTATTCTTTTCTCTCTGGAGTAAGTCCGTGTTCCCACTCTACTTCTATTAAACGCTCCTGCTCATCATCAACTTGAATATTTGGACAGTCTGCACGGTGCACTGAAACACCTCTACCTTTCGTAATGAAGCCTACAATTTCATCTCCAGGAACTGGCGTACAGCAACGTGAAAGTCGAATAAGCATATTGTCGATATCTTTTACGATAACGCCCGATTCCGTACGTTTTTGTGGAATAGGGTTTTTCATTTTTTGTTCAATTTTCTCAAGCGCTTCTTCCTGTTCACGTTCTTTGCGACGTTTTTCCGCTAGACGATTAACAACTTGCTGAGCTGTAATTCCATTCACGCCCACAGCTGCATATACATCTTCTTCATTTGTATAGTTAAATTTTTCACACACACGCTTCAAGTTTTCCGCTGACATTGTTTCTTTTACATCAAAATCTTGTGCACGGATTTCCTTCTCTATCATCTCTTTACCTTTGATGATATTTTCCTCACGAAGATGACGCTTGAAAAACTGCTTTATTTTATTTTTCGCCTGTGAGGATTGAGCTATTTTCAGCCAATCGCGACTCGGACCAAATGATTGCTTAGAAGTTAAAATTTCAATAATATCTCCCGTTTTTAACGGTGTATCAAGCGGTACCATTTTACCATTGATTTTCGCGCCAATTGTACGATTTCCAACTTCTGAATGCACACGGTATGCGAAGTCGATTGGTACAGAGCCTGCTGGTAATTCAATGACATCCCCTTCAGGTGTGAAGACATAGACCATATCAGAGAATAAATCAAACTTTAACGATTCCATAAATTCTTCAGCATTAGATGATTCGTTTTGGAATTCTAAAATTTCTCGGAACCACGTTAATTTTTGGTCGACATTTTGTTTTTCATTATCAACTTTTTTACCTTCCTTATACGCCCAATGTGCTGCAATCCCGTACTCGGCAATTTTATGCATTTCCTTCGTACGAATTTGGACTTCTAATGGGTCACCATAAGGACCAATTACTGTTGTATGCAGTGATTGATATAGGTTTTGTTTTGGCATCGCAATATAATCTTTAAAACGGCCAGGCATCGGCTTCCATAATGTATGCACAATCCCAAGTACGGCATAGCAATCTTTAATACTATCGACAAGTACACGAATGGCTAATAAATCATAAATCTCGTTGAATTGTTTCTTTTGTAACACCATCTTACGATAAATACTGTAAATATGTTTTGGACGACCATAAATATCTGCTTCAATTTCAACCTCTGTAAGCTGTGACTTCATCTCAGCCATTACATTGTCTAAATATGCTTCACGCTCATCACGTTTTTTCTTCATAAGACTGACAATGCGATAATATTGCTGTGGATTTAAATAACGAAGTGCTGTATCCTCAAGCTCCCATTTAACAGTCGAAATCCCAAGACGATGCGCAAGTGGTGCAAAAATTTCAAGCGTTTCTTTAGAAATACGGCGTTGTTTTTCTGCTGGTAAATGCTTTAACGTGCGCATATTATGAAGGCGGTCTGCCAGTTTAATCAAAATGACACGAATATCCTGGGCCATAGCTACAAACATTTTTCGATGATTTTCTGCTTGTTGCGCTTCTTTCGATAAATATTTAATTTTCCCCAGTTTTGTTACACCGTCTACAAGCATCGCAACCTCTTCGCCGAATTCACGAACCAAATCGTCGCGCGTAAAATCCGTATCCTCGACAACATCATGTAAAAAACCAGCCGCAACTGTTTCAGGATCCATTTGTAATTCAGCTAAAATACCAGCTACTTGCACAGGGTGAATAATATACGGTTCACCTGAGCTTCGGAATTGCTCAATATGGGCATCCCTTGCTAATTCATATGCTTTTTTCACGAATGCGACATTTTCATCATTCATGTAGGATTTGACTAACTCAAAAACGTCCTCGGGAGTCAAAATTTGCTCTTTCGCCATAACATGTCCACCTTGCTCGTCAAATTTTTCAGATTAGATATAAACTTAATTGTATAAAATATTATGGGCTATTGTAAAGTAACTGTGTCATTTTGTTTAGTTATTCTCGTGAACAATGTGAAAAATGGTAAAAATATTCTCCATAATGAATAAAAAGACCCTTTGCGAATGTAATATTTCGCAAAGAGTCTCTCTTCTCGTATCCTAGTTGCTTAGCTTAATTTATTATACGCTACAGCAATTTTTGTACCAACTACTGCATTATGTTTCACTAATGCAATATTGGCATCAAGGCTTTTACCTTCTGTTAATTCTTTCACTTTTCCAAGTAAGAATGGTGTCACATTTTTACCGTTAATACCGTTTTCTTCTGCTTCTACAAGAGCTTTTTCAATGATTCCTGTAATGAATGAATTCTCAAGTGCTTCAGACTCTGGAATTGGGTTAGCAATGACAGCTCCACCTTTTAAGCCTAATTGCCATTTTGCACGTAGCATTTCTGCCACTTCTTCTGGTGTATCAATCTTGAAGTTTACATCAAAACCGCTTTGACGTGTATAGAATGCTGGTAGTTCATCAGTACCGAAACCAACGACTGGTACACCTTTTGTTTCAAGATATTCTAAAGTTAAACCAATATCTAAAATAGACTTAGCACCCGCACAAATTACAGCAACATTTGTTTGCGCTAATTCTTCTAAATCTGCTGACACATCCATTGTTGTTTCAGCACCACGGTGTACGCCACCGATACCGCCAGTTACAAAAATTTCAATACCAGCTAGCTCCGCACAAATCATCGTTGCAGCTACAGTTGTCGCTCCTAATTTTTTTGTTGCTAAAAGATAGCCTAAGTCACGACGAGATGCTTTTGCTACACCTTGTGCATTACCAAACATTTCAAGTTCTTCATCTGATAAACCAATTTTGATTTTACCATCGATTAATGCAATAGTTGCTGGTACTGCACCATTATCACGAACTATTTGTTCTACTTCACGTGCTGTTTGTACATTTTGTGGATATGGCATTCCGTGAGAAATAATTGTTGATTCTAATGCTACGATTGGTAGGCCTTTTGCTTGTCCTGCTTTTACTTCTTCTGATAATACGATGAATTCTTTCATGTTGTTATTCCTCCATTTCACTGTTTAACAAATCAACTGATAGCTCAGGTCTTACTGTATATGGGGATGCAAGTGTATTTTTGGCATTCGTTAAGCCTGCATCAATACATGTTGCAAAGGATTGCCCAGTAAGCCAGCCATGGATTACAGCACTGACAAAGGCGTCTCCGGCACCGGTTACATCTTCAATTTTTTCTATAACTTTCGCTGAGAAATGACTTGGTATAGTTGTAGTTGAAGCTGCATACACACCCTTGCTACCCGCTGTAATAATTACATGTTCAGCACCTAATATAAGAAGTTGCTGTAAAGCCTTTTCATAATGCGCAGAGTTTTCGATTTTATGACCTACAATCATCTCTGCTTCATCTGTGTTACAAATAAACCACGTCACACCTTGCAACGTATCCGGTAATCGATTCATTTTTGGTGAAGATACCGGTACAATGACAAATGGAATGTCACGAGCAATCGCAACCTGCTGTATGTAAGCCACTGTTTCCTTTGGACAGTTTAAGTCCATAATAAAGCAGCCCGCATTCATCAACATTGCCTCATGTTTTTTTAGCAAACTTGGCAATAAAAGATCATATACTTCCATATTTGCTACTGCTAGTGCTAGCTCACCCTGCTCATCCATAATCGCAGTATAGGAACCCGTCGAAGCGTCAGGTAACTGCTCTACATAACGTAAATTCATAAATGGCTCTGAAGCTTCTTGGATCACTTGCCAATCAGCATCTTTGCCAGCAGTAGTCAGCAATGTTACTTGATGATTTAATCTGCCTAAGTTTTCAGCAATGTTTCGCCCAACACCACCTACACTAAATGAAGAGCTAACAGGATTGGATGTACCGAACTGGACATTCCCCTTTACATGAAATTTTCGGTCAAGATTAGCTCCACCGATACAAATAATTTCATTTTCCTCTGGCAAAATATAAGCACGACCTACAATTTTCCCCTGCTTCGTTAAGCTCGATACTAAATTAGCAAGGACTGGTCGAGACAGATTCATCTTATCTGCCATCTCTTGCTGAGACATAAACGGATTCTGGCGAATTAATGCAAGGACCGCCTGTTCTCTTTCATTCATAGCATCACCTTTTGTTATATTTGTTTATATTATAAACTTTTGTTTGGTTGATGTCAAAAAATTTTTTAATAAAAAAAGTTGAAACCGATATGATACTGGCTTCAACTTTTTGTTGCGATAACTATTGCTTCAATGAAATTAAGGTGTCGTGTTAAATAAAGTATGGGGCTCTTCGGCAAAACGAAGGGTTGATTTCCATTCCGACTGGGGGGCGTCCGATGAACCGCTACACTTCGCTCTATGGTCTATCTGGCGAAAGCGAAGCGACAGCAACAAATGTTTTTTTGCGTGAAAGCGATAGCGGCGCAATTTCAGGGTTTTGCGGCGTTCTTTGCTTGGTTTGCGGCGCAATTTTAGGTTTTAGCGGCGATCTTCCTTTGGTTTGCGGCGCAACTCACACTTTTAGCGGCGAATTCCAACATAAGCTGGACAAATGTTTTCTGTGCGAAAGTGTAGTGTAACGTAGCGGCAGCAACAACAAGATGGGAGGAACGGCTCGATGCTCCAAAATGCCGACCGCTGATAACAACATGAAAATCGCTGATAAAACTTCGAGAACCGACGATAGCAAACAAAAATCGCACCCTAAGCAAAGCGAGTAGCTAATTATCAAGTATTGGCTTGATGGGGTGTTTGTTTTTTCACGATGATGACAAATAAGCTTGCCAATGCACAGAACATCCCTGCAAGGAAAAAGGCCCAAGTATATAAATTGAAAAACTTATAGATGGGACCACCGCCATAGTCAGCAACTGCAGCTCCTGCTTGATGTGATGCGAATATCCATCCATAAATAATGCAAGATATCCAAGAAAGAATTATTAATAATATTGGCTCAGAAAAATACAATGATTTTTACGAAACATTGAAAACTATGCAAAAAATAATTCAATCTTATGATGAAGAAGAAATAAACGGACCTAAACAAAAGAATCCATTTTGAAAAATGATTGTTCAAAATGGATTCTCAAAACTTGGGGTTGATTTCCGTTCTGGCTGGCCGCTTTCCCGGGGGCGTCCGATGAACCGCTTTTGTTGCTGACGCTTCGCTTTCGCACAGATAAAACATTGTTGCTGACGCTTCGCTTTCGCACAGATAAAACATTGTTGCTACCCCCCAAGGAGTCACCCAGTTGGAACGAAGATCACCACTTCATTTAGCGTGTATTTTTTGATATGTTACTCTACTACATAGTGAAAATATGTAAAAACATAGTAACAGCATGAACAGTTGCTGTTATAAATATTTTCTGTTTAATAATATGGTAAGAAATCTATCCTAGCATAGTTCCCCTTTTGACAAGATAATTGCTTTCCCACCTACCTTAACTCTTGGATTATTTTTATTTATTAATTTTGTAATGATGTTAGAAGGTCTACCCATACTATGCCCTTGAAGGAACGAGTACTCTTGATCAAATTCATTTAGTATGTGGTTATGAAAAAGATAATAAGTTAATGCCCCATTCGAAGTACCTGTTGCGGCTTCCTCATCAATACCGTAGAGTGGGCAAAAGTTTCTACTCTCTGCTATCCCTTCTTTTGTGTCGAGCGTAAATGCATGAACGCCCCCCACTTTATTGATCTTTGTATATTCAGCAAGTGCTTTAAAATCAGGATTTAAAGCATACAAATCATCCTTTGTTTTTAATGGAAGCATTATATCCCAAAGACCTGTACTTGCAGCTTGAGGCACTAAATTAAAAGTTTTATCTCCTATTTGGCTTTTATCAATTTTGAAAAGGCTTGACAAACTATCATAATCATCGAATATTTTTCCTAACCGAGGTTCAGCTTGCTCCATCATAATAAATGATTGATTCACTTCAACAGCAAGTGTGCCAGCGAGTGTTTTCATAAAATATGTATTATTATCTTCAATAGTACAACTGTCTAATAATGCCTTGAAGGATGCAATAGTAGCATGTCCACAAAGGTCAACCTGTGCCGTCGGTGTAAAAAACTTTATGTCAAAATTTTTAGGCTCAACACCAAAATCTGTTCTTGCTAAAAAAGAATACAAAAAAACATCTGTATCCGCTAGAGTTGAGAGTAC
>NZ_LITM01000009.1:220318-308998 GCF_001275675.1 Lysinibacillus sp. FJAT-14745
GACAATTTTACTAGAGTGCAATGCTGAATGGATTCAGTATGGCTCTTAGTCAAGCACATGTTTTGGTGAAGAGCCAATTTTTATTGTCTATTTTTTTAATAAATGCAGTTTCTGAAAAACGAACTTCTGCAGCAAATTTTTGCATAAATTCTTCATCTAAATTTTCATGGATTACTACACCTGCTGGATTACCACCAAATTTTGTTTCTGTAAAAGCATCAATTACATAATATGACAAAGCCAATTCTCCCTTACTAAAGAATTTAAAAAGTTTTTAATACTTACTATATCGATTAATCTCTTTATAAATAAAAAAACGCCACAAAAATGTGACGCTTTTCATATTATTGTATGACTCTTCAGCAAAGCGAGAGGTTGATTTCCGTTCCGACTATGTGCCTTCATGAGGGGGTACTGCCCTTCACTCCAATCAACCGCTTCACCATTGCAAAAAACACTCACTTATTAATATTGAATAAGTGTTTTTATGTTAATGTCGCCAAGTTTTGCACGTCCGTTTAACTCTGTTAACTCGATCAGGAATGCACAGCCAACAACTTGACCACCTAATTGTTCAATTAAACGTACAGTCGCTTCAACTGTACCACCTGTCGCAAGTAAATCATCACAGATTAATACTTTTTGACCTGGTTTAATCGCATCTTTGTGCATTGTAAGTGTATCTTTACCATACTCAAGCCCGTAGTCAGCACTTATCACTTCACGGGGTAATTTTCCTGGCTTACGAACAGGTGCAAAACCAATTTCAAGCGCATAAGCAACTGGACATCCGATAATGAAGCCACGAGCCTCAGGACCTACTATAATTTCAGCACCTAATTCTTTTGCGTAACTTACGATTTGATCTGTTGCATATTTGTATGCAGGACCGTTATCCATAATTGTTGTAATATCTTTGAAGCTGATGCCCTCTTTCGGCCAGTTTTCAACCGTTGTTACGTATTGCTTTAAATCCATGTTATTGTTCCTCCTACGAAACTTATTCGTATATTAATGTAATCGTTCATCAAACCATTGTTTTAATTCTATATAAGGGGCATATACAAGCTTTTGCTCCATTTCAATCTGTTCTGAACGCTGTTTGTAAGACGATGCCTCTGTAAGTGCCTGTTTTGTTGCATTCACATTGACAGTCGTCAGTCCACTCTCCATTTTAACAAAACCAAGCTCAAAAAACACCTGTGTCATAAATTTTAATGCATCTAATGGCCAACCTGTATGCTTCGCTAATTCAGCCAAATGCATATTTAATGGGAAAGCAGGACGATTTTTTAAAAACTTATAGTACCAGGAGAATTGCTCGCGTGTAGGCAATCCATTGAAATACTGTGAATCTGGCATGTAAAAGTGTGCATAAATACGAGAAGGTGCTGTTTTTTGTAAGACATTTTCTAACATTTGAACATTTTGTGGCAAATCCAATAGCACGATATAATTGCTTTGTTCTACATTTGAAAGTGTAGGATCCACCGCTAGGATTGGTACACCAATTAGTGATTGGTAATAGGTAATCGTCTCTGAACGGAAGGCGATGAATGTTGCCTCCTCTTTCGGGACCGTATTTAACCAGCGTGATGTTTGTCGTATACCACGAATATCAAATAATTGCCATTCAGTCGTTTGGACATCCTCTATCATAAATTGTGCTTTTTTACGTCCTTGCCACTCGTTAATTTGTAAATCTCCTGTAAACGATACTTTTATTCCATATGTTAGCTCATCGTGTAGATGTCCTTTATTAAAACCGACACTATCTAATTTTTCAAAGCCATCCGTCAATTCCATTTTTATATGATTTTCTGCTGCTCCAATTTTCCGCATAGAGGCTATCTCCACATCTTCTAGCACATAAACAGGCTTCGGAAAATTCGTACCATATGGACCAAGCGTTGAAATTTCTTCAATAGCATCTGCTGAAATTTCATCCATTTTTAGTGGTATATCAATGTTGAGTACAGGTGTCAATTGCTCTTCTGATAAACATGCTCTTGCTTGAGTATCTAAGCGTGATCTTAATTCATCCACATGCTCAATGGGTAATGTCATCCCCGCTGCCATAGGATGCCCACCAAAATGAGGTAATATATCTCGATTCTTTGCTAGTTCATTATATAAATGGAAGCCTTCAATACTACGAGCTGAGCCTTTAGCTGTTCCTTTTTCATAGTCTAATGAAAGTACAATTGTTGGACGATAATAAAGCTCTACAAGACGAGATGCGACAATCCCTACTACCCCTGCATTCCAGCCTTCTCCTGCAATAACTAAAACGAGTGACTCCCCGACCTTTTTATCTGATTCAATGAGAGCAATGGCCTCATCTGTAATACTCTTTACAATATCTTTACGCTCGCTATTACACGTATTAAGCTGTTTCGCCAATGCTATTGCCTTAGCATTATCTTCAGCCATTAATAGCTCTACACCTGGCGCCGCTTCTCCTAGACGACCAACTGCATTTAAGCGCGGGCCAAAGTAAAAACCGATTGTTTCTTCGTTAATTTTAGCTTGCTCTGCACTGGCTACTTCACACATTGCTTGTACCCAAGGGCTGAGTGAACAGCGCATTTCTTCTATTCCTCGCTTTACTAGGTAGCGGTTTTCATCAACTAATGGTACTAAATCCGCTACTGTTCCAACAGCGACATATTCAATTAAATGCGTTGGCAGTTCTCCATAAAGAGCATGTGCTAACTTAAAAGCTACACCCACACCTGCAAGCTCACCAAATGGATAATGTCCTTCTGGTATACGAGGATGTAAAATAATATCTGCAGGTGGTAATTCATCGCCTGGTTCATGGTGATCTGTAACGATAACATCCATACCTAGTTCCTTCGCGACACGAATCGGTTCAATGCCCGAAATACCATTATCAACTGTTATAATTAACTTTACGCCCTCTTCATGTGCTTCACGAAATAGTGCTTCATGTGGTCCATAGCCATGAATAAAACGATTCGGTATTTTAAACGATACATCGGCACCGAGATCAAGTAACACATTCATCATTACTGTCGTGCTTGTGACACCATCGGCATCGTAATCTCCATAAATTAACATTTTCTCTCCGTTTTCAAGCGCTTCCTCAATACGTGCCACAGCTTCCGCCATGCCATGCATTAAAAACGGGTCATGGATACTTGCTTCTGTCATATTTAATAAGCTCTCTGCATCAGCAGTTGTTTCGCAGCCTCGTGCTGCCAAAATTTTAGCTGCAATCGCAGAAAGTTGTAGGTCATTTTGTAATGTTTGGACAAGCTTGGCGTCTGGGCGCTCTACTTGCCATCTCTTTTTCGATAGAATCATCTTTTCACTTCCTTACGTAGGCTATTATACAGAAAATCTAGCCTATCCGCACTATCTGTCAGAATGATAGTTTTATCCATCAGAAGGATAGAAGTTAGAGCGAAAGATAGAGCCGGCCAAGTGACGGATGGAAATCAGAGTTACGGATAGAACAGCCAAAGTCGTGGATAGAACCATCAAAATCGCGGTTAGAATCGGAAAAATCGTGGATAGAACAGCCAAGATGACGGATGTAAATCAAAGCGACGGATAGAACAGACGAAGTGACGGAAAGAATCATCAAAGCGACGGATAGAACAGCCACGGTGACGGATGTAAATCAAAGCGACGGATAGAACAGCCGAGCCGAAGTCGTAGTTAGAACCGTCAATACCAGTCTCAAAAGAAAAAAGCCTACTCCGTTAATGAGTAGACTTCTGAATCACACCTTTTGAAGCAGAAACTAATGCTTCAACCTTCTCTAAATTACCTTCATGCAATGCTGTCACGATCGCACTGCCAACGATTACACCATCACTAAGTGCCCCCATGCTTACCACTTGCTCGGGAGTTGAAATTCCAAAACCAGCTAGTACTGGTATTTGGCTTGCTTCACGTAAGCGAGCAAAATGATCATTTAAATCATTTGCAAAGCTTGCACGAGCCCCTGTGATACCATTGACTGTCACAGCATAGACAAAGCCTTGACTGGCAGCCGCGATACGTGCTATTCGTTCTGGTGGACTTGTTAACGATACAAGCTGAACGATGTCGATACCATGAGGATTTAATGTGTCACATAAGACAGCACTTTCCTCAAGCGGTACATCAGGAACGATTAATCCTTTAACCCCTCCCGCCTCACACGCCTTCGCAAAAGCCTCTAACCCAAAAGCTAACACAGGATTAAAATAAGTCATGACAACTAACGGAACTTGAATTTCTTCTTTAAATGAAGCTAATGTTGCTAGCACTTTCCGTAATGTCACACCTTCTGCTAAAGCCCGTTCACCTGCTTGCTCGATCGTTGGTCCATCCGCTACAGGATCCGTGAATGGTATACCAACTTCTATTGCAGTTACTCCCATTTGCTGTAGCTTCAAAATCGTAGGCTTCAAAGTTTCTAGACCCCCATCACCCGCCATAATATAGGGTACAAATGCTTTATGACCAGCGATTTTCGTTTCTTCAATTGCCTGCTGTAGTGTTGTCATTACATATCTCCTCCTAATGCTTTACGAACAGTATGAACATCTTTATCTCCTCGGCCGGATAAGCACACAACAATGATGTCATCTGTAGACATTGTCTGCGCAAGTTTTGCTGTATAGGCAATGGCATGAGAGCTTTCAAGTGCAGGTAGTATCCCTTCTGTTCTACACAGTAACTGCAAACCCTCAAGTGCTTCACTATCTGTAATCGAGTCAAATTTAACACGCCCAATATCATGTAAATAACAGTGCTCTGGCCCCTTCCCTGGATAATCTAGACCAGCTGAAATAGAATGTGCTTCTTGCACGAAGCCATTTTCATCTTGTAATAAATACATGTATGCACCATGTAAAACGCCTAGCTGTCCGCCGGCAATTGCTGCAGCATGCTTTCCAGTCTCAATGCCATTGCCTGCAGCCTCTACTCCGTATAGCGCTACCGTTTCATCGTCGACAAAAGGATGGAACATACCGATTGCATTACTACCACCACCTATACAAGCAACGACTGCATCTGGTAAACGTCCTTCCTTATTTAAAATCTGCTCTCTAGTTTCAACACCAATTATACGCTGGAAATCCCTTACGATTTTCGGGAATGGATGGGGTCCTAAAGCTGAGCCTAAAATATAATGCGTATCTTCAACATTTGTCACCCAGTAGCGTAGTGCTGCATTAACAGCATCCTTCAATGTTTTTGAACCTGTTTCTACAGACTCCACTTTTGTACCGAGTAGCTCCATGCGAAACACATTCAACTGTTGGCGTTTTATGTCCTCTGCACCCATAAATACAACACATTCAAGATTCAATAATGCGCATGCTGTTGCTGTTGCCACCCCATGCTGCCCTGCACCTGTTTCAGCCACAATTTTCTTTTTACCCATTCGTTTTGCAAGAAGCGCTTGACCAATCGCATTATTAATCTTATGGGCTCCAGTGTGATTTAAATCTTCACGCTTTAAATAAATCTTTGCGCCGCCTAGCTCTTTTGTTAAATTTTCCGCGTAGTACAAAGGCGTCTCACGACCAACGTATTGTTGTAAATAATAGGCTAGCTCATCCGTAAATGTTTGATCATTCATCGCCTCATCATAAGCCGTCTCTAATTCCAACAAAGCCGTCATTAATGTTTCCGGAACAAATTGTCCACCAAATTTCCCGTAACGCCCTTCCTTTGTCGGTACACTATTTGCAATTGAATTCGCCATTATGCTCTCCCCTTCTTTACTGCCTGTATAAATGCGGTTATTTTCGCTATGTCTTTTACACCGTCTGTCTCCACACCACTCGAAACATCTACCATAAATGGCGACACAAGTGTTACTGCTTCTTCAATATTTTCAGCTTGCAAACCCCCTGCTAAAATTAGCTTTTCACGAGGAATCCCTACCATCTCTAGAAGGGCCCAATCAAATGTGTGACCACTGCCTCCTTTAAAATCTGTCCCTGGTGCATCAAATAAGTAGTAGTCCACATCATAATTAGCAGCAGCCCGAACATCTTTAGCACCTTTCACGGATAAAGCTTTGATTGCTGGATAGTCTTGCTGACGAATAAACTCTGGAGATTCTTCCCCGTGGTATTGCACATAATCTAATGGTATAGTTTCAATCGCTGTTCGTAATTCCTCTGCGCTTGGATTGACAAAAACACCGATTTTCAAAACGCCCTCTGGCACATGTTTTGCTAATTGCTGTGCCTGTTCAACCGTCACCTGGCGTTTACTTGGCGCTAAGACAAAACCAATTGCATCCGCTCCGGCCTCTACTGCTGCCTGCACATGCTGTTGTTCCTTCAGTCCACAAATTTTCACCTTCGTCATACAGATGCCCCCACCTTATTGACCTGTAAACTTTTTAGAGCAGTACCTGCATCTCCACTGCGCATTAATGATTCACCTACAAGAACGCCACTAGCTCCCATGGCTGCCACCGTTTTTGCATCTTCTTGTGTCCAAATACCGCTTTCACTTATTAATACTTTCTCTTCTTCGAACGGAAAAGCTTCAGCAATTTCACGTGTACGATCTAAGCTCACCTCAAAGGTACGTAAGTCGCGGTTATTGACACCAATCAGTTTGGCACCTACTGCAATAGCACGTTCAAGCTCCACAAGATCATGCACCTCAACCAACACCTCTAGATTTAAGCCTGTTGCATAGCTATACAGGTCACGTAATGCCTCATCTGTTAACGCGGCTACTATTAGCAAAATGATAGATGCACCTGATGCCTTTGCAAATCGAATTTGCACACGATCGATCATAAAATCCTTACAAAGAAGTGGCGTTTGAACAGCATTTGCAACTGCGGCTAAATCATCAAAGGAGCCTTTAAAAAACTTTTTATCTGTTAAAACAGAAATAGCAGCTGCCCCTGCTTCAGCATAAGTTTTTGCCTGCGTAACTGGATCTGCCCCTTCTGCGATTAGCCCCTTTGATGGGGATGCACGCTTCATTTCTGAAATGACCTGTAATGTTTCAGCTTGTCGCAAGAGCTCAAATAATGATGGACGCGGTTTTTCTGTAAAATTTGCTAATGGATCAGGCTGTTCAAGTAAAGCACTAACTTCTAGCTTTTTTTGTTCGAGAATTTTATTTAAGATATTCATTGTCGGACCTCCACTCCTTTAATATGCTCACTATAAGCAATGACTGCCTCTAATTTTTGACGTGCACGCCCACTAAAAATACTATCCTTCGCCATTTCTACACCTTCTTTAACGGTTTCAGCAATTCCATAACTGAACAATCCAATACCAACATTCAATAAAACTGTGTCAAAGTAAGCACTTTGTTCACCAGCTAATAATTTACGCATAATAGCAGCGTTTTCATCAGCATTACCTCCACGAATAGCTTCTATTGGTGCATAGTTAAGACCCGCTTCCTCTGCCGTTAATGAAAATGGAATTAAGTCTCCCTTATCTACTAAGACAAAAGTATTTTGACCAGCTAATGACGCCTCATCTAAACCTAGTGGCCCAGAAACGACCATAGCACGTTCACGCCCGAGCATTTGTAATACGGAAGCATACTCCATGACAAAATTAGGACGGTTAATGCCTGTAAATTGCGTCGATAAAGGCACTGGATTCGTAAGTGGACCGACGAGATTAAAAATAGTTGGCTTACCCAGTGCTCGACGAACCTCGCCAATCCGCTTTAATTTCGGATGGACATTTGGAGCATATAAAAAGGCTATTCCTTCTTTCTCTAACAGATCAACAGTTTGTTCAATGGAAATATTCGTGTGAATACCGAGTGCTTCTAAAACATCCGAGCTTCCTGATGCCGAAGAAATTTTACGATTGCCGTGCTTCGCCATTTTGACACCTGCTCCTGCTAATACGAAGGCGCAAGTTGTACTTATATTAAATGTATTAAGACCATCGCCGCCAGTACCGCAATTATCCATATAGACACCTGCTTTTGCTGGTACGTCTAGTGCAAAGGAACGCATAATTGTAGCTAATGCTGCTACTTCATGTGCTGTTTCCCCTTTGTCAGATAATGCCGTTAAAAAACTTGCGATTTGTTCCTTCGGTGTGTCATCTTGGAACATCCAATTAGCTGCCTGTAGCATTTCCTCATACATTAAATGCTCTCGTTGTTGTACTTTTTGACGAATACCTTCCATTAGTGTTGACCTCCTTCTTTTTCAAGTAGCTGTAAAAATTCCTGTTCGTCCTTTTCTACTTGTTTTATTATTTCTTTGACGTTTGTGTATTTGGTCACCGTTACAGTTGATTGCATATGCATCGTTTCATTTTCTATAACGATGGATTTTCCTGTTAAAGCAAAATCAAGATGACCGTTAAAACCAATAAATCCAAGAGCTCCTCCAAATATCCCTGAAGTTTGACTAAATTTTTCTAAATAGTCTTTCGCCTGATCCTTTGGAATACTTGTTGTTGCAAAGGGTGGTAACGTTGCAGCTAATACATCAAGTGCATGAAGCATCGGTAATAGTTGCCCTTCAACTCTCGATGTCATGTGTAATGCATGCTTTGAACGCTCAATTCTCATCGCCTCAATGACTTGAATGGAATCTCGAAAGCACACAGACTGTAACTCTTGTCGCACGGCAGAAACAAGTACAGCATGTGACTCCCTAATATTCGTGTTTTCACGTAGCTTTCGTCCCTGTTCTAAATCTTCACCTTTTGTGGAACCTCTAGGATATGTCCCCTCTGTTGGTGTCGCAATCACACGTTCACCTTTTACTCGAATTAGGCTTTCAGGAGATGTTCCTAAAACAACATGACCCTCAAACTCTACATAATACATATACGGAGCAGGATGTTTTTTACGCAATTGACGATATAAAGCGAAAGCATCTCCTTGTATATTTGCTGAAAAACGCTTTGATAGGACGACTCTTGTAATATCTTCATCTAAAGTAGCTTTGCTAGATGTAAGGGATGTTGCAAATTGTTCATTCGTAGTCGATTCAAAAGGTTCATAGCTACAAGTTGTATCCTCATCCTCTCTACCTTTTAAAAGCTGCTCAGCTAACTCTTCAAAATTTGGTTCTTTTTTTTCTGCATCAATATTTGTATGAATCAATGTAACTTCATCTGTTACATGATCAAACACAATGACAGTCTCATATACGTGGAAATGCACATCTGGTAGCTGCACTTGATCCTGAGCAGTCGATAATATCTTTGTTGCATCATGACCAACATAGCCAACAGCTCCGCCTGAAAACGGGAATTGTGTCGTATTGGAGATACGTGGCATTAATCTTTTCAGTAAAACAAACATATCGCCCTTATGTGTATATGTGTTTCCAGTCTTATATGAGTATTCCTGAATTTCATCTCCAAAGCCTTTATACGTTTTTCTCGGATTTGCACCGATAAAAGAAAAACGTCCTGCTCCCTCATGCTGTGCTGAACTCTCAAGCAAAAATTTGTGCTTCCCTTGTAGGCGTCTAAAAATTAAAATCGGTGTTAAAGAATCAGCATTAATAGTTTTCATTTTTGTTCTTGAACTCGTCTTTAGCATAATCACCAAGCTCCTTTTCCTAAAAATTCACTACCGTTTAACTTACAAATGTTTAGTTGCTGAATCGGTTCTTGTTGAAAAAAAGATCATCATCAAAGCGTAGGGTTGATTTCCGTTCCAACTGGATGCTTACCTGGGGACATCCAGGCAACAATTGGTTTCTGTGCGAAAGCGAAGCATTCATCCCCTTGCAAATTAAAAACAACAAAAAAGTCCTCTGCAAAAAGGATTTTTCCTAAATGCAGAGGACGATCATGACCGCGTTGCCACCTCATATTAGAGCATATTTGCTCTCTCTTATGTGCTCAGCCTTAGTTCGACATTAAAACAGACATACGTTAACTAAAGTCAAAGCCCCCCCTATAACGTGGGGAATCCGTTCGCTATTTTCATAAGCGACTCTCATAAGTCCATTCACATAAGCTACAAATCAGTTTGCACCATCCACTGACTCTCTAAATTGCACACTTATGCTACTACTCTTATTCAACAATTTCTCAGCTATTCTCATCTAAACTCAGCTCATCTGTTCTAAGGCTGACCTCGCTCCCGAGACCAACTACCTTGTATCGAACAAAAAAGTTAGCCTTATTCTATGCCAAATTTCAAAAATTGTCAATCAATTCAGACAAAAAAGAAAAATATTAGAAAAATTTCATAGTTATATAAAAGGAGAATTTACCCTTTCCATTTTACATAAAAAGGGATTGAAACTGCCTACTTTTGAGTATTTTTCAAGTATTGACCTAAAAAAAATATCAAGTTATATTAATTTCAGAACTTGGATTCTCTAATACAATTAAAGAAAGTAGGAACGAATATGTCCGTTCGTAAAAAACTAAATATAGGTTTTATTTCACTTACTTGTTTACTCTTATTATCAAGTATTATTGCATATTTTCAATTTAAGTCAGTTGAGGGAGATATAGTAGAGGTACTTGATCACAGAATCGTGCAAATGCAATTAACAGAAAAAATACAACAACAGCTTGCCTCACAAGGGCTATTTTTAAACTCATATATTCTAAGTAATAAGGATAAAGAGACAAAAGAAACTTTAGATTATTATGAAAAAATATTGCCCGAAACGATTAAGGAACTTTCAGGCATTGTTCGTTCCGATTACACAAAAAATATTATGAAGCAAGTAACTGAATTACAGAAAAATTTACTAACAAGTTCTGATAAAGCAGTACAAGCATTTAATAATGGAAATACAGATTTAGCATTATCATACATAAATGGCGAAGTTTCGAAAATCAGTGATAAAATCTACTTTCTAACTAGTGATTTATTAGATTATCATGATGAACAGCTTGGAAAAGTAAAAAGCAGTATTGTCAAAACAGTTGTACGAGCTATTATTATTTCCATTGTCTTACTTGTTTTAAGTGCAATTGTTGGTTTATATTTTATGTATTTTGTCAAACGCTACATCACTCAACCGCTTCTTAAAGTTATTGACGCAGCCGATACATTAGCAAAAGGTGATTTAACGATTGCTCAACTTGAACATAACTCTAAAGATGAAATTGGTACACTTGCCACAGCAGTGAATGCATTAAAACAGAATTTATCTGTACTGCTTAAAAATGTTCAGGACAACGCTACACAATTATCTGCTGCTTCTGAAGAACTTTCCGCAAGCACTATAGAAGTGACAACAACATCCAGCGACATTTCTCATCGAGTACAAGACACGTCAAACCATTTATCTTCATCTGCTAGCGCTTCTCAACAAAGTGCTCTAGCTATGGACGAAACAGCTGCTGGTGTACAACGAATTGCTGAGGCTACTCAAAATTTGCATCACAATGCTATAAATATGACACAGCTTGCCAATACCGGGGGGAAAACTATTTCAACTGCCAAAGAGCAGATGGATACAATTTCTGAATCAACTACAAGGATTGCCAATTTAACAGAAAAGCTAAGTAAGCAATCTGAAGAAATCGGGCAAATTACAAAAGTAATTACGGCTCTTACTGAACAAACCAATTTACTGGCACTCAATGCTGCCATCGAAGCAGCACGAGCTGGTGAACATGGCAAAGGATTCGCGGTTGTAGCAGATGAAGTACGAAAGCTTGCTGAAGAATCTAATCAATCTGCTGGACAAATTGTTGCCCTCACAAATGAAATTCAAACGGATACAAGAAATGTAGCAGCTGCTGTGCATGAAGGATTAGTATCTGTCCAAGATGGTGTAGCAAAAATTCATGAGGCCGGTAATGCATTTGATTCCATTACAGAATCTGTGCAAGCATTTACTGACCAAATTGAAGATATCTCAGCCACTTCAGAACAAATTTCAGCAAGTGCTGAAGAAGTCGCTGCCTCTGTAACAGAAATTGCAAATGGTGCGAGCATTTCAGCGAGCAACTCACAAATCATCGCTGAAGCAGTAGAAGAGCAAGCTGCAACAATGCAGCAAGTTAATGAGGTAGCTGAGGAATTAAGCAACAACGCTCAACAGCTGCAGTCTTTACTACAACAATTTAAACTTTAATAGATAATTTAATAGATATTAGCAAAAGAAACTACTGTTTTCAGAAGAAAGCTAGCAGTTTCTTTTGTTTTTTTCAGGTGTGTCGATTAACCATTTTTATATATTCGAATTAATTCGAAGAGACTGATTTCCGCTACAGGCTACAATCAGTTAAAATGGACATACATTTGAAAAATATCTGCAAAAAAATCCTTTTATCATTCAATAAAAACCTATATTTTCCTAATCAACACGCCTGGTTTTTATTAAAAAAATTTTGCATTAAATGTGGTAGGTGAAGCAATCCTTCCGTTCGGCTCTTCTATCCGTCGCTTTGGTTCTACTATCCGTCCCTTTGACTCTTCTATCCGTCGCTTTGCTTCTACTATCCATCATTTCGACTCTTCTATCCGTCGCTTTTATTTTCCATAAAAAAAAACAGGGAAAGAAATGATTCTTTCCCTGTTCGTATTAAAGGCTGATGTTACACAGTAGGCTCATCAGTTCCCCATTGTTTTTTCTCTTTTTTGTGAATCTGACCATCTGACTTTTTCATTTCACGAACTTTTAATGTATACCAGATTTGTGCAGCAATACAAATTGAAGAATACATACCTGTGATTAAACCAATTAATAACGCGATTGAGAAGTTTTGAATCGATGGTGCACCTAAAATAAGAAGTGCCACTGTCACGATAATAACCGTTAACACTGTGTTAACAGATCGACCCATCGTTTGACGTAGTGATTTGTTAACGATATCCGCTAACACTTCTCGGTCTTTAATCGTATCATATCGATTTAAGTTTTCACGCATACGGTCAAACGTAACGATCGTATCATTAATAGAATAACCGACAATCGTCAGTACAGCTGCAATAAACGTAATATCGACTTCTAAGCGCATGAAACTAAATACAGCAACAATTAAGAATACGTCATGTATTAATGAAACAATTGCCCCAACACCCATGCGCCACTCGAAACGAACCGCTACATAGATAATGATGCCGATAGCTGCAAAAGATAATCCTTTAATAGCATTTTTTACAAGCTCTTTACCGACAGTTGGTGACACTGTACTTACGCCAGGTTCATGACCAAATTTTTTGCCTGCTTCTTTTTTGAATTTTAAAATTTCTGCTTGCGATAGGTCATCTTTATAACGGATAACCGCAGAGTTGTTCTTTTCACCTGCCAAAACGATATCTTCAGATGAGAAGTCGATACTATCTAAGTATTTAGATACTTCTTCTTTAGTTAAAGTATGATCCGCTTCAATTTGAACACGAGTACCACTTTGGAAATCAATACCTAGGTTTAGACGGAATATACCAAGAACCACTAAACCAGCTACTAAAATAGCTAATGAGAATGTATAGAATTTCTTACGGTTGTGCACAAAGTCAAAACGATCGAATTTCGTTGATAAATCTAAAGTTCCAATATTTTCATCTAAGCTATGCTGTTTAGATTTTGCAATACCAAACCAGGCTGGATTGTTGAAATAGCCACTGTTGACAAGTAAACCTAATAGTACACGAGAACCCCAAACAGCAGTTAAGAAGCTTAGTAAAATACTAATGATTAAAGTTGTTGCAAACCCTTTTACAGAGCTTGTCCCGAATTGGAATAAAACAGCAGCTGCTAATAATGTAGTTAGCTGTGCATCGACAATTGCTGATAAAGACTGCTTCGAGCCAATTTGGAATGCTTGTTTAACCGAATAACCTACTCGTAGCTCTTCACGAATACGCTCTGCTGCTAAAATATTCGCATCCACGGCCATCCCTATACCGAGCACAATAGCTGCGATACCTGGAAGCGTTAATACTGCATTAATCCAGTCGAATACTACTAGTACTAGGAAAGTGAAAATAGCAAGTGTAATGATGGAAATCAAGCCAGGTAAACGATAGTAGAATAGCATGAATAAGAATATTAATACTACGCCCACAACACCTGCGAAAATTGTACTTTTCAGTGCTTGGTCACCAAATTGTGCACCAACTGAAGTAGAATAAATTTCATTCAGCTTTACAGGAAGTGCCCCAGCGTCTAAAATACCTGCTAGATTTTTTGTTTCTTCAACTGTGAAATTTCCGCTAATCATTACATCTGTTGTATTTAATGTTTGGTTAACTGTTGCTGCAGATGCATAGCGAGGCTTCGCTTTTTGTGATTCAGCTTTATATGAATCGACACCTTCTTCAAAGTCTAACCATACAACGAGTAAATTTTGACCTGCTGGTTTAGCGGCAATTTTACTCGTTATATCAGCAAATTTTTTCGCATCTTTTAATGTTAGTGAAACAATTGGACGATTTTGCTGATCAAAGGAATCCTTAGCGCCACCTGGCTTTAAGTCATTACCATCCAGCAATAAATTGTCATCGACATCACGGAATGTTAAATTTGCAGAAGTAGACAATAATTCACGTGCTGATTCTTGGTCTTCGACACCCGCTAATTGCACACGAATACGGTTTTTGTCTTCAACCTGAATGCTCGGTTCACTTACCCCGATAGCATTTACACGTTCACTAAGAGCTGTTGCTGTTGCCGATAAAACACCCGGTGTAATTTTGTCTCCCTTGTGTAATTCTTTCACCTCATAAAGAACCTCAAACCCGCCCTGTAAGTCAAGGCCTAGTTTAATGTCCTTTAAGACGCCGCCTACAGTCGTACCGATGGTTGCTGTAAAAATAACCATTAGTAGTACGAATGCAACTATACGACTTTTTAGTTTCATTTATAAATCCTCCTCGAATTGTGTAAGGCAGTTCCTTACACTACAAACAAGTATAATAGCAAGTCCTTTTGAAACGTTTATTCCTCCTTTTCCTTTAGAATAATGTTGCCTGTGCTTCAAAAAGGTTGCTTCACTTATTTCAATCGTTCATAACGCGCAAATTTATCCCTGTATTTGAATAAGTGTATTCCTCCAAATTTAGAAAAGAATTATTAGGAGTCTTTTGAATAAATATACTTATACAAATAAAAAAAAGCGCAACACACTCATTATGAAACACGTTGCGCTCGGTGTCAATTCAACACTTTTAGTATTCTTTTATTATTTGACAAATTTCACACATTCTTCTTAGGTTTTAACCGGACCAAGTAGCATTTTTAACTCTTCCGTATTCAATTCTGTAAACCAATTATTACTTTGTAAAAATTCTACTTGATTAAATGATACGATATCGGAAGGTGATACTGCAAAAATAGTTGCGATAATTTCATGTAAACGTAATTGATCAATATTTTTTCTGCGCCATTTTTTCTCTACACAATAGCGCCATAGTTCTTCTGCTGTAATCGCATCGTATTGATAATGTTTAAACTCTTCTATCTTACTATCGATTGCAGGACGAATTTTTTCAAATAGTTGCTCATACTGCATACTCATTTTGAATCATCTCCAATCAAAGTTGTATCGTAAGACATGTTTGCATACAAATAGTGTAAATGAATTTTTGTGGCTTGAGAAGGGACGGATGGCATGAGTTCTTTTGTACGGGGTACACTATTTTTAATGTTTGTGATTTTTTTATCTAAACTCTTTGGCTTCTTTTATAGAATGCAATTTATGCGTATCGCTGGTGAAGAGGCAGTCGGCATTTATATGACCGTCTATCCGGCGTTCATTTTCTTCATCTCACTCATTCAACTTGGACTACCTATCGCTGTGGCAAAAATTGTAGCAGAATTACTAGCAAAAAACAAACGCGAAGACATCTATGGTGTTATGCGTACGGCTATTCTTTGGTCATTTATTGGAATGATCATCTTTATGCCGATTGTTGCACTTACAATACCATATATTTCGACTACACTTTTACATAATGAACAAACAACATTTACGCTTTGGATTGCACTCTTTGCTGTACCAGTGTCAGTTGGTTCTGGATTATTGCGCGCTTATTTGCAGGGTATTGCGAAAATCACACCAACAGCTTGGGCTCAAATGATTGAACAAATTATCCGCATTAGCTTCATCACATTTACGCTACCTTTTGTGGCTGCCTATGATAATGCTGCCGTTACAGCAGCCTCTGCTATGGGTATTACGCTTCTAGCTGAAGTCGTAGCATTCTTGTATTTGTGGATGCATTATATTGTTTCAAAGAAAAAATTATTGACACAAAAAAACAAAATCGAGGCTTATCCTTCCTCTCCGATGTTACGGATTGCCCTTCCTTCTGCAGGAAGCAAGCTGTTTGGATCTTTTACCTGGTTTTTAGAGCCTATCATTTTTTTAAAGGCTTTAACTATGGCTGGATTGACAGCCTCGGCAGCAACAATTTTATATGGGGTTATTTCGGGTGTTCTTGTCCCTCTATTATTATTCCCAGCTTTTGTGTCTGCAGCACTTTCAATCGTTCTTATACCGGCTGTTAGTGACGCCGTTGCACGCCAGCATATTCCGCTCCTACAGGAACGCATTTCTGTATCATTGCGACTTTCATCATTAGTGGGCTGTGTTGCTGCTACGTACTTTTTCGTTCATGGAGACGACTTAGCTGTGAAGCTCTTTCACTTACAAGAAAATCGCGGTTATGTGAAAATATTAGCGCCTATTTTTTATTTTTATTATATACAAAGCCCTTTGCACTCTATATTACAAGCAATCGGTGAAGCTCGCGCAGCAATGATGAACTCCATTTTCGGAGGTCTTGGAAAGCTCTTTGTCATGTTCGTGCTTGCTTCTCAACCGGGTATACAGGAAAAAGGTGCCGTTGTAGCAATTGGTTTTGGCGTTTTATTAACTTCATTTTTGCATATCGCGACAGTAAGACAGCGCAAAAATTTGCGTGCCGGATTTAGAATGTTCGTTGTTCCATATAGCTGCTTTATTGCTGTTTGTGTTACTCAGTATTTCCTGATGCAAATGATGCCACTGCCTTTTATTTTAAGTAGTTGTGTAACCTTGTTTTTACTATTTACTTTCTTACTATTTTCCAATCAGTTGCGCATAACTGATTTGCGCTACCTTCGTAAGCTGGCCAAGAAAGTTTAAGATTCTTTCAGCTGGATATGAAGCCGATCTTCCTCCCAAACGCAAAAAAATACAGTCTTACTATCCGTAATATTATTTTTAGCAAGCTCTGCCATTAACCAATCAGCATCTTTATGCAATACCTTTAAATGCCTATCCTGAATATCACCGTCGATAATCAATGGGTAAACAAATGCCTTTTCATCTTTTTGGTATACAGACAGATTGCCGGAGGGCTCTAAATAGGCATAAGCAATATCTGTAACGGAAGCATTTCCGTTTTCGCGTAATTGTTGACACAAATCATCTAAATTATAGCGTTGCTTGCGCATTTCACTTTCTAAAATGACACCATCTCTTATAAGTAATACTGGATCACCATCAACTAGGTCACGGAATTTTTTATTTTTAAGTGAAATATATGCCGTTATTATTTGAATGAAAAACAATATGATAATTGGTAAAATCACATTAAATAAAGGACTTTCGAAATCATCAAGTGCAAACGCAGCAACCTCAGCCATTAAAATGGATACAACTAAATCTATTACAGATAATTCGCCGACCTCACGTTTACCCATTAAACGAAAAATTATTAGGATAAACACATATAAAAAGCATGTTCTAAAAATAATCGTTAAATATTCTCCCATGCAGTCACCCCCATATAATAAGGTGACCGTGTACGTTACTTTTTATACAAAAAAAAGCCTTGTCAAAAATGAATTCCTGCATTTTGACAAAGCTGTTTATAAGGCGTTGTCCACTAATGTTGGACAACGCCTTTAAGACCAAGTATTAGTTATTAACAATACGTCCGATTGCCTGACGATCAAATTTTACGCGCACATTGTCTGCGATTTTTAATGTTATAGTTGTGTCCTCAATTGAGTCAATCTCACCATGTAAGCCACCGATTGTAATAACTTTATCTCCACGTTGCAAATTACTCTGCATACTTTGTGTTTCCTGCTGTCTCTTTTTAGCAGGGCGGATTAAAATAAACCACATTGCAACGAACATGATTAAAATCATGATTAAGCCAGAATATTGTTCCATCATTCTTGCCCCCTTTCCAATTCCTTATTAGTATAGACTATTCCACCCTAAAAAAGCGATGGACAAGCCCAAAATTTTTCTATATTACTAATATTTTTTCTATGATTGACAATAATTTACTAGAAATATTCATAAATCACATAAGTCACATGATTTTTTTACTAAATTTTAGAAGTTCTTCGCATTTGGTCCATTAAAGCCGTATTTCTCGAAAAATTCTTCTCGGAAATCACCAAGACGATCTTCACGGATTGCCTCACGCACTTGCTCCATTAGTTTCAATAGGAAGTGCAAGTTATGGTAAGTCGTTAAACGGATGCCAAATGTTTCTTCCGTACGAATTAGATGACGGATATAGGCGCGTGAATAGTTTTTACATGTATAACAATCACAGTTCGGATCAATTGGCCCGAAATCACGTGCATATTTTGCATTTTTAACAACTAAACGCCCTTCAGATGTCATTAATGTACCATTACGGGCAATACGTGTTGGTAATACACAGTCAAACATATCAATACCACGAATAGCACCATCGATTAATGAGTCAGGTGACCCTACACCCATTAAATAACGTGGTTTATTAGTTGGCATTAATGGTGTTGTAAACTCTAATACTCGGTTCATAACGTCCTTAGGCTCACCAACAGATAGCCCTCCAATTGCATAACCTGGGAAATCTAGCTCTACTAATGCTTCTGCAGAACGACGGCGTAAATCCTCGTATTCTCCCCCTTGAATAATACCGAATAAACCTTGTTCTTCTGGACGATTATGTGCCTCTTTACAACGTTTAGCCCAACGTGTTGTACGGTCTACTGATTGCAGCATATAGTCATATGTCGCAGGGTAAGGTGGACATTCATCAAAAGCCATCATAATATCCGAGCCTAAATCATTTTGAATTTCCATCGCCTTTTCTGGACTTAAAAACAATTTGTCTCCATTCAAATGATTGCGGAAATGAACCCCTTCTTCTTCGATTTTACGGAATTGACTGAGTGAGAACACTTGGAAACCGCCTGAATCTGTTAAAATCGGGCGATCCCAGTTCATAAATTTATGCAAGCCCCCTGCTTCTTTCACAATATCATTCCCTGGTCGGAGCCATAAATGATACGTATTTGACAGAATAATGCCTGCATTCATTTCCTTTAATTCCTCAGGTGACATTGTTTTAACAGTTGCTTGTGTACCAACAGGCATAAATGCTGGCGTTTCAAAAGAGCCATGCGGCGTATGCACGATGCCAAGGCGTGCTCCTGTTTGCTTACAAGTATGAAGTAACTCATAACGAATTGCTGGTTGTGTCATTTTATAAAAATTCCTCTCTTATCTAAAGTAAAAACAGTACTCCGATTTTTTTCTTTATTCTCCTTTTGGACGAATAAACATAGCATCACCAAAGCTAAAGAAGCGATATTTTTCTTCTACAGCTTGTTGATAAGCACTTAAAATTGTTTCTTTTGTTGCAAGCGTACTAACAAGCATTACAAGGGTAGACTTTGGTAAATGGAAGTTGGTGATTAAACCATCCACAACCGTAAATTCATATCCCGGATAAATGAAAATAGACGTCCAACCTTGTTCTGCTCGCACTTCACCTTCATATTTTGAGCCGATAGTTTCTAAAGTACGTGTAGAGGTTGTACCAACTGCAATTACTTTCCCACCATTACTCTTTACTCGGTTTATGATAGATGCGGTTTCTTCCGTTACACTATAAAATTCAGCATGCATTTCGTGATTTTCAATTGAATCTACACTTACAGGACGGAAAGTTCCAAGTCCCACATGTAACGTGATAAATACAACTTCGATCCCTTTTGCTTTTACTTGCTCTAGTAATTCTTCTGTAAAATGCAGGCCTGCAGTTGGTGCTGCAGCTGAGCCACGCTCTTTTGCATAAACCGTTTGGTAACGATCCTTGTCCTCTAATTTTTCACGAATATATGGAGGTAATGGCATCTCACCAAGTTGCTCTAAAATTTCGTAAAAAATCCCATTATATTTAAACTCAAATGTACGTCCACCATGAGCAAGCTCTCCTGTACAAGTAGCTGTCAGTAAGCCATCTCCAAATGTTACAACTGTGCCGACTTTTACACGTTTAGCTGGTTTAACAAGTGTTTCCCATTCATCTGTACCTGCCATTTGCTTTAATAGCAGTACCTCTATATGAGCACCAGTTTCCTCCTTAACGCCCATTAAACGCGCTGGTAAGACCCTTGTATCATTTAACACAAGGCAGTCTCCAGCTTGTAGCTCATCTAAAATATGAGCAAAATGATGATGCTCAACATTTTTCGAGCCTGGCGTCACTACCATTAAACGACTAGCTGTACGGTCCAAAAGTGGTGTTTGTGCAATAAGCTCTTCTGGCAATTCAAAATCAAAATCTTCTACACGCATGAAAATACTTCCTTCTTCTAGGTTTGTTGGGGATAATCATATCCAAAATGTTCGTAGGCTAAATGTGTTGCCACACGTCCACGTGGCGTCCGTTGTATAAAGCCAATTTGCATCAAATATGGCTCGTACACATCCTCTATCGTTACGCGTTCCTCGCCAATAGATGCTGCCAACGTATCTAAGCCTACAGGGCCACCACGGAAGCGCTCAATCATATTGGTCACAAGTTTATGGTCAATATGGTCAAGCCCTCTAGGATCGACTTGTAATAGCTCAAGCCCTTGCTTAGCAAGTCCCTCCGTTATCATACCATCTCCAAGCACCTGTGCATAATCTCGCACTCGTTTAAGCAAACGGTTAGCGATACGGGGTGTACCACGCGAGCGTGTCGCCATTTCAAGAGCTGCTACTTGCTCAATATCAACATCAAATAAATGCGCACTACGTACGACAATTTCTGCAAGTGAAGTATGATCATAATACTCCAATCTTAATAATACGCCAAAGCGATCCCTTAACGGTGCTGATAATGCGCCAGCCCTTGTTGTTGCACCAACGAGTGTAAATGGCGGTAAATCAAGTCGTACAGAACGCGCTTCAGGGCCTTTACCAACGACAATATCTAAACAAAAATCCTCCATAGCAGGATAAAGCACCTCTTCTATTGCACGAGGCAGGCGATGTATTTCATCGATAAATAGCACATCCCCTGGCTCTAGTGAGCTTAAAATAGCTGCTAAATCTCCAGGACGTTCGATTGCAGGGCCGCTAGTCATGCGCACATTGACATTCATTTCATTAGCAATGACAGCAGCTAATGTAGTTTTACCAAGTCCAGGCGGTCCATATAACAGCACATGATCTAAACTTTCCTGACGAAGCTTTGCCGCTTCAATGAAAATTTGTAAATTCTCCTTTACCTTATGTTGACCAATATATTGTGCTAATCTTTGTGGTCGTAAAGATAATTCAAACTGTTCATCATAGCTACCTGCCTCACTAGCCATCATACGTTCAGACATGTACTTCCCCCCCTTTCACTATTTTAACTTTAATAGCAGTTGCAAAGCTTGTTTCATAAATGCATCTGTTGTTTCAAGCTTGTCGTTCTCTTCGAGCTGTGGACGTATTTTTTCTAATTCTTTTTCAGAATAACCAAGTGCCATTAAGGCAAGAATAGCTTCTTCAAGCTCATGTTTATATGGATTTACACCAAATAACGGTAGCTCATCTTCTGTACTAGGTAGCTCAATAGTCTCCAACAACCCGCCAAGTTTACCTTTTAAATCTAGAATCATTTGACGTGCAGTTTTCTTACCAACACCAGGAAACTTCACTAAAAACGATTCATCCTCTCGTTCAATGGCACTGATAACCTGTTGCGGATTCCCAGTAGCTAAAATAGCAAGTGCACCCTTCGGTCCAATTCCTGACACTAAAATAAGTTTACGAAACAGCTCTCGTTGATCTAAATTTGGAAAGCCATATAACACTTGCGCATCCTCACGTACATGCAAGTGGACAAATATTTGCTGTTCAAGTGCAGATGTCCTGAACGCAAATGGATTAGGTGTATTCAACTGCCAGCCAATCCCTTGTTGTTCAAGAACGATATACTCAGGAGTTATACGCTTTATTTGTCCTTTTAAATAATCATACATTCCATAATCCCTCACAATCATCGTCTTCGATTATAGCATATTGCGAACGAATGCTCGACTATAAGAAATAACACAGTAGTCGTTCACATACAAAAATGACCGCCGAAAGACGGTCATTTCTTTATCATTTTATCAATATCGTACCACAGTTTAGGCCAATATGTGAGAGCTCGTTTTGTAAATGGCACTAAATAATCTAAAAATACAAGCTGTTGATCTAATGGTAAATCTACTGCAAAAAGCCATTCACGTAATAGCTCATTCGGATATTTTAAACGATGTAGCTTTCTTTTATCTAATCGTTTCATCTCTGGTAGCTCTGCAAATATTTTACCAAGGTCATAATCTACAGCTGGCAATACACGATGTAACCATAAAATATATTCATCATCCGCTTCTCCAAGGTGAGCCAAATCAAAATCAATTAAACGTAATTTCCCATCTGAGCACCTTAAAAAATTATGATGTACGACATCTCCATGTAAAAGCGTTATTTCTTTTTCAGGCACATCTTCCTGAGCGATTAGCTGTAACGATTTCTCACTATAATGTACAATTTGATCGATTTCTTCTTTTGTTAAAAATGCACGAAATTCATTCCGTCTATTTTTAAAACGCATATGACGCATTTGCCATTTTAAAAGCTGTGAATAGGTGTGCAAGCCTGGCACCCGCTGCCAAGCAATTTTTTTATGGGTATCATGTAACGTATTTAATAACTTGAGAGATTCCTTCCGATCTTTTTTATGTGCAAAATTAGCACTACGACTTCCTTCTTGCCAATCTTGCACGATTAAATACTCATCATCACTTTTCATTAAAGGTAAGATCAGTGAGGGTTCCAGATAACCAAGCTGTCGATGAATAACCCTCACCTTTTCAGCTATTTCTATCTGCTTTGCTCGTTTCACAAAATAATTATTGGATTGATATTTATACTTCCAAATATTCGACTTTACTTCTTCAATGATATACGCTTTTTTACCATCGATAAGGCGTCATCCCGCCTGGGGAAAAGTGCGGTGACATCCATGGTCCTACCGAAGAATGTGGCATATGGCAATGTGATGGACATGGCATTGGGCATGGTGGTGGACATGGCGGTGGACAGAAACATGGGTCCATTTGCCAAGTCGGCATCATAACTGGTTGTGCATGACAACCACATGGCTGTTCCATTTCCGGCATCATTTCCGCAGGCTTCATAGGGAAGAATGGAGATGTACTAGATTCTAAGAACCCTTCCATCCCAGCAACTTTTTCACATCCCATTTCACATGATGTTGGTTGCTCCGGCATTGTATATGCCTCAACTTGTGGCTCCATCTGCATTGGCATCTCCATAGGCATCGGCATTGGCCAATACATATGATGATGCACTGGCTGATGACAGCTTGCACAATGTGGTACTGCTGGCATTTGTGGCATGATAAAAATCGGTTGCGGCATTGGCATTGGCATCGGCATCGGCATTGGTGCTGGCGCCTCCGGTTGGGCTACAGGTTGTGGTGGTGGCTGAATTTGAATTGGAGATACAGTTTGAGTCTGCTCTATATTTGGCATGACAACGTTTTGATTCCAGCTAAGCTCAACAGGTGTTGGCTGAGGCATCGGCATCGGCATTGGATAAGGAATTGGAATCATCTGTGGTTCTGGCATTGGTGGTGGTGGTACAATAATTGGTGGTGGCATTGGTCTTTGAACCTCTTTTTCTTTAACGTACTTTGTAGGTGACTCCTTATGCATATGTTCTTTGTGCATGTGTTCCCTGTGCCCATCTCTATGTCCTTCTCTATGTCCCCCCTCTCTATGTCCTTCTCTGTGCATTCCCCAATCTGTTTCTCGATGATGTTCTCTATGTGGTTCTTTGTTTATTTTTTCAGGTAGGATAATTTCCATGCCCGGTACAATATAATCTGGATTAGCAAGATGGGCATTCAGTCGCTTTAAATCTTCAAACGAAATGCCATACTCTTTCGCAATCTTCCACAACGTATCTCCCTTTTGGACAATATGAATACGCAATTTTTTCCTCCCTTCCTCTCTTCGTATCATATGTTCAATGTTTCATTTGGATACAAAAATTTCATGCATGTTAGAAATGCTTCATGGTACACTAGTTTTTAAGGAAAACTGCTTCCTTTATTACAGGCAGAGGTGATCTCTTATGAAAAAAATGTTAGGCGAAGAACGCCGACTGCAACTTCTAGCACAACTAAAAAACAGCACAGCACCTATAACAGGGACGGACCTTGCTAAATTCGCTAATGTTTCTAGACAAGTCATTGTCAATGATATGACATTATTAAAGGCTAGAAATGAACCTATTATTGCAACTAGTCAAGGATATCTTTTTATGCATCAGGAACAATTACACCAAACTGTTGAACGTACAATTCCTTGCTTCCACACTGCAGAGGATGCAGAAGATGAACTTATAACAATAGTTGATTGCGGTGGTACGGTAAAAAATGTTATTGTTGAACATCCTATTTATGGAGAAATTACCGCATCCATTATGGTTGCTAACCGTCATGAGATAAAAAAATTTATTCAACGCGTCAACGAAACACAGGCAAGTTATTTATCCGAACTAACAGGTGGTACACATCTTCATGTTATTTCTGCGCCTTCTGTTGAAATTTTAGATTTAATTGAGCTTACTTTACAAAAAAAGGGCTATTTAGTTGTCGATCAATAATTGAACAAATCAATTTTCCGTAACATGTAAAGTTAAACAAAGCTGCTAGCCTTCATAGAGACTAGCAGCTTTCAATTTATCTGAATTCAAATGATTTACTATAAGGTGTATTGAATAACATTTTTATACATACTCTAATTAATTCGAAGAGACTGATTTCCGCTACGGGCTACTTGCTTTGTTGCTGTCGCTTCGCTTTCGCACAGATAAAACATTTGTTGCTGTCGCTTCGCTTTCGCACAGATAAAACCTTTATAGCTGCCGCTTTGCTTTCGCAGATAAAACAATGCAGAAGTTTGTTTTAGGTTTTCTACAAAGCGCTCAGTCGGAACGGAAATCAACCTCTCGTTTTACAGAAGAGCCATACTTTATATAATATCTTAACTTCATCCACTTTAATTGGATAACTTCAAGTTAAAGAAATCTTTTTCGTTGTGAAGGTGTTGGCAATAAACAGCTTTCTTTTCGTCCAAAAAGACGAAATCTATTTTTAGCAAATAGTCGATACATTATATTTCGTATAGATGGAGGAATAAGGATGAAAACATAGCAGACAGGCCAAAAACTATCTAATCTCCTACAGATTTTAAGTGCTGCTGTGGACTCAGAATATACCTTTCCATGCTCAATTAACATGACACTATCTATATCTTCTGGTACCTCGTATTGTGCAAGTAATGCCTGCCCTGCATCACTTTGAATAGCAGCAAATTGAAAATATGCTGCCTGATCATATTTAATAATAAATTGCACACTACTATCACAAAAATTGCACACTCCGTCAAATAAAATAATGCCACCCACAATTATTCCTCCTAGCTAAGGCGAAATTGATTACTCGTCCGCTGTTAGATAAGTAAAGTATGTACCAAGTGACTTCACCTTGCAACCAAGCGCAGCTAGTTCTTCCATAGCCCCACGCATCATAGGCTCCTTTTCATCTGCCAATACATCAATCATAAAGAAATAATCACCTAAGCCCGTTTTTAATGGTCTTGATTCTATCTTACTTAAGTTCAACTGTCGCCATGCAAATACTGATAATACTTGATGTAATGCCCCTGAACGATCCGTTGGCAATGTAATCATGAAAGTTGTCTTCGCCTGTCCATCTGATAACTCTTGCGGTAATCGTATATTTTGCTTAGATAATACGAAGAAACGTGTATGGTTAAAATGGAAATCATGAATATTAGGTTGAACGATTTCCAAGCCATATTTATCTGCCGCCGCTGCATTTCCAACTGCTCCAATGCACTCATTTGGATTTTCGGAAACAAATTTTGCCGCAGCTGCTGTTGATGTCGTTTGATGTAAAGGAATATGGCTGAAACGATAAAATAAGTATTTATGACATTGAGCTAGAGCATGTGGATGTGAATAAACTCCTATAATCGATTCCCAATTGTCCTTATACACTTTATTGACCATTAAATGCTGCTGTATTTTTAATAGGAGCTCACCTGTAACATATAGAGTCGCCTCATGGAATAAATAATCGAGCGTTAACGATACAGAACCTTCTAAAGCATTTTCCAATGGTACAACTGCTAAATCAACCTTCCCCTCTGCTACTGCCTCAATACATTCTGGAATGGTAGCACAAGGGACAAGCCACTCATTCGGAAAGGTTGCCTTTGTTGCTAAGTATGTAAATGATGCCTCCGGTCCTAAATATCCTATTCTTTTTTCCCATTGTTGCTCTGTCATTACATTTACCTCCTGTTTAAGCTTTGATTTTTATTGGCTCATCACCATAACGCGGGTTGATTTCCGTTCCGACTGCGCGCTTTCCTGGGGGCGTCCAGTCGGAACGGAAATCAACTTATATATACGACATACGTTCTAACAAATGTTATCCTCAACCTTTTGATAATGAACCTTTTAAATTTCACTAATGCAAAAATTTAGAATTTTCAATTCCCGATAATCACTTTTTAGTTCTACATCAAATGTTAAGCAAAGGTATAATGTGAAGCTTTCCTAAATGCTCCTACAATTACCTCTCCTCTTAAATCGTATTATAAAATTTTTGTAATAGTCTTTATCTTTTGTTATAGAATAAGGAGCTGTCCCATGAAGCGATCATTTCATCACATGGGACTGCTCCTTTTGAGCTTATTTACATTTTGTCAAAATTCAAGCTTGCTTTCAGTCATTACAATGCACCAGAACTAATTACTTCCGCTGACTCTACAAAATCTAGACGTTTGAGTTGCTGTATTAAATCATCAAGTTCACATGTCATACTAGTTACATCTAATGACAATGTAACATTAGCACGTCCTTGAATCGGTATTGTTTGATGGATAGTCAGTACATTGCAATGCGTAATTGTCACTGTTTCTAAAAGCTTTGCAAGTGTTCCTTTACGGTCTTGAAGCTGTAAAAAGACTGTTAAAATGCGTTCCTGCACAATTGAATGAAAAGGAAATACAGCATCACGATATTTGTAAAACGCACTACGCGATAAATCCACCTGCTTTACCGCATCCCAAATGGAAGATACCGAACCACTTGAAAGTAAGTGTTTCGCCTCCAAAGTTTTTTGCATAGCATCCGTTAAAACATCTTCACGAACTAAATAATATCGCTGATTCGCAACATTCTTCATACGCTTCCCCCTAAAACTCTTGTCTTAATCGACAAATTCAAATTCAAACTCTTGCAGACGAACTATATCGCCATCTTGCGCTCCGCGTTCGCGTAGAGCTTCATCCACACCCATTGCACGTAATTGACGAGCAAAACGGCGAATACCATCTTCACGGCTAAAGTCAGTCATTTTAAATAGGCGCTCAATTGCGTAACCACTAATAATAAATGTACCATCATCATCACGAGTAATTTCGAAATCTTCACCTTTTGCTTCATGTTTATACATTACCGTTGCGTCAGATTGCTCTTCTAAATCATCATATAGAAGGAATTCAGGCGTTACTTCAAGTAAATCGGCAATAGCAAATAGTAACTCTTTTAAACCTTGGCGTGAAATAGCTGAAATTGGGAAAATTTGAACGTCTTCTCCCACTTTTTTGCGGAATTCCTCTAAGTTTTCTTCTGCACCTGGCATATCCATTTTGTTGGCAACAATAATTTGGGGACGCTCAGTTAAACGAAGATTATATTGCTTTAGCTCTTCATTTATCGTTAAATAATCCTCGTATGGATCGCGACCTTCCATTCCTGACATATCAATAACATGGACAATAACACGTGTACGTTCAATATGGCGTAAAAACTGATGACCTAAGCCTACCCCTTGGTGTGCTCCTTCAATAAGACCAGGTAAATCAGCCATCGCGAAGCTTCGATGATCATCTGTTTCAATCATCCCTAAATTTGGGACAATTGTTGTAAAGTGATATGCACCAATTTTTGGCTTCGCAGCAGAAACAACAGATAAAAGCGTTGATTTACCAACACTTGGGAAACCTACTAGTCCCACATCTGCTAAAACTTTTAACTCTAATATAACATTTAATTCTTGTCCTGGCTCACCTTTTTCAGAAAGTTCTGGTGCTGGATTTGCCGGTGTTGCGAAGCGTGAATTTCCTCGACCACCTCGGCCAGCTTTTGCGATAATCGCTTGTTGACCGTGCTCGACTAAATCGGCAATAACAGCGCCTGTTTCTTCGTTCATTACGACTGTGCCTGGTGGTACTTTAACGATTAAATCGTCTGCACGTTTACCATGCATTCCTTTACTCATACCATGCTCACCACGGTCAGCCTTAAAATGGCGTTTATAGCGGAAATCCATTAATGTTCGTAAGCCCTCTTCAACTTCAAATACTACGTTACCACCATGTCCGCCGTCACCACCAGCCGGACCACCATTCGGTACATATTTTTCTCGGCGGAAGGCAACCATTCCATCCCCGCCGTCGCCACCTTTTACATAAATCTTAACGTGATCGACAAACATTTAGTTCACTCCCTATTTGCTTTCAATACATATTGCCAGTACGAATTCGTCTGTTCAATTGTTTGAATATCTAATTGTTTCAAACCTTTTTCGGTGAATGCATCAGCACTCCATAGCCCATTTAACGTGAATGTCACGGCAAATGTATGATCGTCAACACGTACATCGAGCACTAAGCTCTGCTCTGTATATGGATCTAATGTATCATAAACATGCATAACTGTTTTGTTTAAGTAATCTACAACTTCCGAATCAATAGTATTTGTAACAGACTTTTTTATCTCACCGCTTAGCTTCATTGGTAATGAAGGGTAGCGCCAGCCTGCTGTTTGCAGCCATTCTATTGTTTGGGGTAATTGTAGACGATTAAGGATAGAAAATACTTGTAATTGCTCTGAATACACTTTAATAAGTTTTTTTGATTCATCAATTCTACCTAAATCTAAATTCATGCGAATAAGCTGAAGCTGATTCACATAATCATGATTTGCAAAACGTAATACTTCACTAATGGTTAGTGATTGATTGTTCATCCCATTCACTCCAATAAAGTTATCCTTACTAGTATAACAAGTTTTGCTGTATTTTTCCCTTAATTCTTCAATCAATTATGCCTCTGCATAATTGCGTCCGGAATCGGCTTTGTGTTACGCTTTCGCTACAGAAAAACAACTACTGAAAAAAGTTATAATTTAGCCAAAAAAAGGACTGCAATAAATGCAGTCCTCCGCTTTATGTTATCTTTTTTGAAGATTAAGCTTCTTGTGATGCTGGGTATACAGATACTTGTTTGCGATCGCGACCTAAGCGTTCGAATTTAACAACGCCGTCAACTTTAGCAAATAGTGTATCGTCACCACCACGACCTACGTTTGTACCTGGGTAAATTTTTGTACCGCGTTGACGGTAAAGAATTGATCCACCAGTTACGAATTGGCCATCAGCACGTTTAGCACCAAGACGTTTTGACTCAGAGTCACGTCCGTTTTTTGTAGAACCTACACCTTTTTTAGATGCGAAAAGTTGAAGGTCTAATGCTAATAATAATTTCATCGTGTTCCACCTCCTACTTGGTTGTAGTTGATTTGGATGTATTGTCCGTAATTTTGCACCATTGAATACACTTGAGCAGTCATTACTTGGACAATTAACTGTAGTTTTGCATCAATATCAGGCTCTAAATCTGATGGTAAATCTACCTTAAGATAGCCTCCACCTTCAGCAGCTTGTTCGATTTCCGGCTGTAATTGTAATAGTGCATAAATAGCATTCACCGTACCTATGGCAATTGTAGATGCCCCTGCACATACTAAATCCTTACCAGATTCATCGTATCCAGCATGTCCTGAAAATTCAAATGCTGACACATGTCTATTTTCATCGTGATGAATCGTAACTTGTATCATTCGCTACACCTCACTATTAAGCGTTGATAGTTTCAACAACTAATTTTGTGTAAGGTTGACGGTGACCTTGTTTACGACGGTAGTTCTTTTTAGCTTTCAATTTGAAAACAACGATTTTTTTCGCACGGCCTTCTTTCACAACTTTAGCTGTTACAGTAGCGCCTTCTACGAATGGAGCTCCAACTTTAACGTTTTCGCCACCAACGAATAAAACTTTATCAAAAGTTACAACCTCGTCAGCTTCTACGCCTAATTTTTCAACATAGATTTCTTGACCAGCTTCTACTTTGATTTGTTTACCACCAGTTTCAATAATTGCGTACATTTTACTGCACCTCCTCTTAGACTCAGACTCGCCTGTATATAAAGGTGATCATAAGATACTTGAACCTTTCCAGTGCGGTTGCAGTAGCACAGGTGCTACAAGCAATAACATTAAAATATTACCACACGATTTATTTTAAGTCAATCTATTCATTACATATTTCTCAAATGCTAATCGATATTTTCGATAATTCCATTCTTTTAACACTTGAAGCCATATAAATAAACATAATATTGCTAAAAAAATAGATTGTGGGAGGTAACATAAAGTTATCATGAATAGTATAAAAGCAATTATAAGAGAAAACCAGTAGTAATATTCAAAAGCACGAACACTTGGATAGGATAAAAATAAACACGCTAAAAATATTCTACCACCGTCTAACGGAATAATCGGTAAAATATTGATTGCTAATAGCACTAGTTGCACATTAATAAGCTTAGCAGCAAGCAGTTCTGGCATAAAAAAAGCGAGGCCAATCCCTAACATTGTAGCGATTGGTCCCCCTAAGGCAATCCAAAGGAGTGACGTTGCAGGCACAACCGCTGGATTTTCGAATTCTATTTCCCCTCCGTAAGGTGTAATAACACATGATTTTACCTTAACACCACATAGCATTGCCGCTAACAAATGACCAGCTTCATGCCATAATAACGAAGATAAAATAATGGCGTAATAAGCAATTTGGCCAGTAAAAATCATTAAAAATACGAGAGGGATACATAGAAGATGCAGTTTAATTTTCATTGGACGCCGCTTTTTCAAGCCACTGTACAATCTGCTCTAAACTATAATGTGTCTTATCTTTTTCAATCGAGATATAAAGTTGTCCCGCTTCTTTCATGCCGATTAAATCATTTGCCTGCACTGTTGTATATGGCAGTTGTGCTAAACTATCCAGCATACCATAGGATACTGTTGTACCATCATCATAGCTTATCGTCATTGTTTTACCAGTATATTTTGTATGACCAGTAAAAACGACAAGACCATTCTTTCCAGCATAAACAGGTAAGCCCATGTCATATTGCAATAAAAAACCTTCCTTAAATACTTGCGCATTGGCAAATGATAATAATTCAGTTTGCCCAACATCGCTCGATACCAAAATTGTTGTATCCTCTTTATTTAGCCAACTTTGTCCGAGCTCACTTAAATAGGTTAAATCTGCTGATGTTGTAACTAGTTTTCGCACTGGTGTTTCCAATACACCTTGATCCTCTAAACGAATTACGAGCATAATTGCAGCCACAAGCAGTATTGTGACCAACCATTTCCATATCTTAAACAAGCCCTCATCCTTTTTTTCACACTATATGAGATTGCATGTCCATTCATGCACAAGAAAAAAACCTTCTCGTACAAATGCACGAAAAGGCTGATGATTATCTTGAAAATAACGCTTTTAGTTTTGAAAATACACCTTTATGTTCATCTTCAATTGCCATAAGTGGCACAGACTCACCTAGTATTCGACGGGCAATATTACGATAGCCTAAAGATGCTTTATTAGTAGGATCCATTACTACTGGTTCACCTTTATTGGATGATGAAATAACCCCTTCATTATCTACGATGATCCCTAATAAATCGATAGACAAATGTGTTGTAATTTCATTCACATCTAACGTATCACCGCTTTTCATCATATGCTGACGAATACGGTTAATGATTAGTTTAGGTGCAGAAATTTCTTCCTGTTCAAGTAAGCCGATAATTCGATCTGCATCACGCACAGCAGAGATTTCTGGCGTTGTTACTACAATTGCATGATCTGCACCAGCAACAGCATTGCGATAGCCTTGTTCAATGCCCGCTGGACAGTCTATTAAAACGTAATCATAGTCTCTTTTTAATTCTTCTACTAAGTTCTTCATTTGCTCAGGTGTAACAGCATTTTTATCTGTCGTTTGAGCAGCAGGTAATAAAAATAATTTCTCATCTACACGTTTATCTTTGATTAACGCTTGATGAATCTTACAGCGCCCTTCCACAACATCAACTAAATCATAGATGATTCGATTTTCAAGACCTAAAATTACATCTAAATTACGCAGGCCAATATCAGTATCTACTAAACATACTTTTTTACCTTGTAGAGCCAATGCAGTCCCCAGGTTAGCCGTTGTCGTCGTTTTCCCGACACCGCCTTTACCTGAAGTTATGACGATCGCTTCTCCCACACTAGCTACCTCCCTTAGACACATTTAACAATGGTCGAATATTTTTTAACGCTTGAAGTTGATCGTACGTAATACGCCCATCATAGCCAATAAATGCACAAGTCATCTCTTCCTGGTTAATTACTTTTACATGTTCGTCTGACATTGCCTGAACCTGATCAGCAATCATGATATGAGTAGCTGCAAAACGAGATGCTGCAATGATTGCTTCCTTATTACCATGAACACCAGCATGCGCAATTCCTTTAAGCTTACCTAGGACATACACATTACCACCCGCTTCTACACGTCCGTTCGGATTGACATTCCCTACGATTATAATATCTCCTACCGAACGCAGAACTTGCCCCGATCTGACCACACCTATATATGTATCTTGTTGACTTTCAATCCTTTTCTGGTTGCTCTCATGGACAGTCAGTACTTCACTTTGCACCTTTGAAACGATTAGTTGCTCAGTTTCCTGAACAATTTTAATAAGCTCTTTGATTTGTTCATCAGAACAGTATCGATAGCCCAAATATAATTGTACATCTACTTGGCTATCGATTCCGCTCTCTGAAACTTTCTTTTTCAGCTCTTCTACTAAATCGGCATACGCACATTGATCGTCTAAACGAAGAACAAATCCATCCTTTGTTCCCTTCATATTAACTAACTGTTTTTTCATGAATGCCTCACCCCACGTTGTTCTTTGTTAAGAAACTTCACGTGCTCTCTGTAAGACACGCGCATTAATTAGATACTTGAAGGCCCAACCAAGAATCATTAAAAATAGTGCATTAGCAATGATCGTTGGCAGTAGTCGTGAAAGTAAGAAATCCGATAATGGAATCGTTGTAAAGTCGATAAGATAGAAGAATTGATAGAGTATAAATTCTAAAATTGCTACTAAAACAACTGAAATCGTCGTTGTCACAACTAAGTGCTGATGAATAACTTTCACAATAGATCCTGCTAAAAAACAAATAAGCGGAAACAGTACTGAATATAATCCAATAATATCAATGTAAAACACATCATACAAGACACCAAAAAAAAGTCCATACATTACCGCTCGTTGACGGCTGTAATAAATGGATATAAATATTAAATATAAGATTAAAAATCTCGGAACTAAATAATAGACTTGCCCTTTCACTTCAATTGGTGAAAGCATAGCAAACTCTGGTTCTAGTAAAAATAGTAACACTGCCACAGTGGGGATGAGAAACCGAACCATTATTTCGCCCCCTCTTTACCCTTTTGTGGATGTGATAAATCTTCGTTCGATGTATTACCATCAGATCCATCTATTACAGTAGCGGAACGTTTAGCAATAACAACATAGTCTAAAATTGAAAAATCAGCAGATGGTTTTACATAGGCCATTTTTGTTAAGCCAAAATCATCTGTACTTACTTCAGTTATTTCTCCGATTGGCACATTTTTAGGGAAAATACCGCCAAGTCCTGATGAAACTACTTGCTGACCCTTTTTAACTGTTAAACTTGAATCGATTCGCTTCATAATGAGTTCATTACGCTCTTTATCATAGCCCTCGATTAAACCGTATGCTTGTTTATCTCCTTGAACCATCGCAGAAACACGATAATTTGGATTATTTGTATATAAAAGCTCTACCTCAGAGGTGAAAGGTGTCACTAAAGTAACTTTACCGACTAACCCTTTCGCTGTCATAACTGCCATATTTTTTTCTACACCGTGTGAAGATCCTTTATCTAAAATAATTTTTTCTTCCCACTGATCAGGATTTCTAGCGATAACTGTGGCATGAATCGGATCATATGCTTTTAAGCTTTCCGATTTGTCCGTAAGCTCTTGAAACTTTTTAATTTCAGATTTCAAGTCCGATGCCTCAGCTTGTACAGCTGCAAATTCTTCTAAGCGTGCTTTTAAACGTTTATTTTCTTCGTACGTGTTTAAGAGGGAATCAATACTATTAAAAACTCCAGTAATATAATTCGCCGGCTTCGCAACAATAGATTGTGCGACGCCGACAGTGTCTTTAATAATTTGCTCTGGTAAAGTTGCTTTCGTCCGTTCACGTAATGAGAAGCTAATCAATGCCACAAGAAAAACCATGCCCACGAGTAGCAAAATTAATTTCTTATTGAAAAAAAATTGTGGCATTGCCTAAACCTCCTTAACCTTTAACTTGTTGTTGACGAATTAAATCAATATGTTCTAGAGCCTTACCTGTACCAATAGCAACACAGTCTAGTGGATCTTCGGCGATAAATACTGGCATATTCGTTTCTTGGCTAATAACTTTGTCTAAATTCGTTAATAGCGCTCCACCACCTGTTAGTACAATTCCGCGCTCCATTACGTCTGCAGATAATTCAGGAGGTGTTTGTTCAAGCGTTTTTCGAACACCATCAATAATAGATGCTACCGCTTCACGTAAAGATTCAGAAATTTCTTGTGAAGAAATTTCGATTGTTTTAGGTAAACCAGTTAAAAGGTCGCGTCCTCTAATTTCCATTTTTTCTTCTGGACCCTCAGCCAACGCTGTACCAATTTCCATTTTCACTGCTTCCGCAGTACGTTCACCAATTGTTAAGTTATATGTTTTACGAATATACGAAATGATGGATTGGTCCATTGCATCCCCGCCAACACGCACAGATTCACTTGTTACAATACCACCTAATGAAATTACTGCTACCTCTGTTGTACCACCACCGATATCAACGACCATTGACCCTGTTGGATCCCATACTGGTAAGTTCGAACCGATTGCTGCTGCAAATGGCTCTTCAATTGTAAATGCATCTTTAGCACCTGCTTGGCGAGCAGCATCAATAACCGCACGTTGTTCAACCGATGTAATACCGTAAGGCACACAAATCATAACATTCGGCTTTTTCCAATTACCACCAGAATTTTTACAAGCTTCTTTTAAATAGTATTCTATCATTGCTGTAGTAATATCAAAATCAGCAATAACGCCATCTTTCATAGGACGAATTGCTACGATTGAGCCAGGTGTACGACCAATCATATTTTTCGCATCATTACCAACTGCAACGATATCTCCAGTTTTTGTATTTTTTGCTACGACTGAAGGTTCGCGTAAAACGATTCCCTTCCCTTTAATAAACACTAATGTATTCGCTGTGCCAAGGTCAATCCCGACATCTTTACTTCCTAATCCAAACAAATTGTGTACTCCCTTTCTATTTAAGCCATACTTTCGTTGACATCAACTAACACCCCGGCGCGTTTCACCCCGAGGTTTTATCTTCATTCACTCGGTGTTAGACACCTACTGAAAAAAAACTACACACTCATTTATCTCACACCTGAAGGAGTGAGAGTCTCTTTCTGAACAAAAATAAAATCATACCGTTCATTATAACGGAAAAACGCAAGAATTTGTAGTACCACATACCTCTTCTCGCGGAAAAGATACTATTTTAATTCCCTCCTAAACAAAAATAGTACGTATAGATTAGCATATAATTTTTATTCTTGTAAGACAACGTGTAATAGGCTACCAATTTTTGTGAATATTATAGACATTTCTACGAATACAATAACGTTTTATATAAAAAAAGGTTCATTTTTATTTTTAGCTTTCGAAAAAAAATACAAAATATTTATTTTTAATATAGTAAAGCGCTTTGATTTTCATTAAATTTTAGAAACAAGGAACGCTGTGAGGCTTCCCGAAGTGATTCGGCAACTGCTTGACAATTCTACATCGTATAAATAAACTCTAAAGATTTCCATCAAAAAAACTCTGCAAAAACATGCAGAGTTAAAAATATCCTTTTTCTTTCAGACTAATAAACTGATGATCACCGATGATGAGGTGATCGATTAAATCAATGCCTATAATATAACCAGCCTCTATAATTCTTCTCGTCACTTCAATATCCTCATCACTAGGTGTTGGAACGCCACTAGGATGATTATGTGCACAAATAATAGAAGCCGCAGATCTTTTTACAGCTTCGCGATAGTAGGGTGAGAACCCAGCGCCTTGATATATTTCTACATTAGGTTTCCAAGAACTCCCCTCCAAACCGTACGTACTCCTCTCAGAGTATACGGCTTTCCATTTACTTTAATCTAACTTGCCATTATGCAAATCGTGATGGCACGATATACATAAAGCCATTGTTTTTCGTCTACGGGCTATCATTTTCTGTTCCCATTTTTTCTTACCTTGTAAATTCTTCAATTTATGAATATGATGCATTTCAAGTGATATACCTGATACTCCACACCATTCACATTTTTCGGCAAGTAATCGGTCAATCAGACTTGTTCGCCCTGTATAAATTAGTGTATTTTCAACTATATCAACTGTTGGCTGTTTAATCGCATCGTTCTTTTCCATTCGTTGCTCTGTAAAATAAGCAATTTTCGGACCTTCTTTTGTTTCATATCGAATGCCAAATTCCCCGTTAATCTTATATTTAGTGATAATTTTGCTAACAGTACTCCTATATTTATTCGCATACGTTTTAATCATGCTGTATTTCATCGTTTGACGGAAAGACTGTAAAACATGTACATTACTTGCTAGGCGATAGTAATTGTAATAGCCTTCTATTTCTGCATTGTACGTACGAATAATTTCAAGGTCGTCATTATGCACTAAATATGGGCGATGAATAGGTTTCCAACCATTATTCGTTCCTATTTTTAACGCGTTTAATTGTAAGAGCTTTTGAATATATTTTTCATGTGGAACGAAAAGCTTTGTTTGATAGTTGAATTTACGCTTTTTAGTTCCGTTTGGCATTTTCATTCGTTGCCAATCTCTTACGACACGAATGTCATACCCAAGAAAACGGGCATTCTTCTTGCTATGAGTAATCAATGTTTTCTCAGCACTCAATTCTAGCCTTAACCGTTCTTTTAAGAACATTGCCAAGTCTTGTTTAATTTGTTCAGCTTCCTTTTTACTTCCAATGACGCCAAGTATAAAATCATCTGCATAACGAACATATTTTAGACGTCGGTAATTTGGGTCGAAAAGGCCTTTACTATCATGGCTTTGTAATTCTTTATAAAGGATTTTTAGTTCCTTTAAGCGCTCTTTCTTTTCTTCTTCGGATAAGGTCGCCCAATCATGTTTATTCTTACTTTTGCGATGATTAATCTTAGAAGCAAGATTATGATATGTTAAATTGTGCATTCGTTTGTCACCTTTGTTATAGCTTTCAATATATTGCTCCACATATTTATCGAGTTCATTTAAATAAATATTCGATAACAAGGGGCTGATGATTCCTCCCTGTGGTGCACCACTATAAGTTTTATGAAACTCCCAATCTTCTACATAACCTGCTCGTAAAAATTTCCAGATTAAGTTGATGAATTTTTCATCATGAATCCGTCTTCTTAAAATGCTAATTAACACATGATGGTCTATATTATCGAAGAACCCTTTAATATCACCCTCAATAAACCATCTAGTTCCCGTAAAAGTATTACGGATTTCTTTTAATGCTGTATGACAGCTCAGATTTGATCTAAATCCATGAGAGTGTACCGAAAACTGTGGCTCATAAATGCTTTCAAGTAATCGCCGAACAACTTCTTGGACTAGTTTATCCTCGAAAGTAGGGATGCCAAGTGGTCTTGTTTTCCCGTTCTTCTTTGGGATGTACGTCCGTCGTGCTGGATTTGGTTGATACGCTTGATTTTTTAATTTCTCAATGAGCTTTTCTATACGCTTTATGCTCATGCCATCAATTGTATCTTCATTGATTCCTTTTGTATTACTGCCCTTGTTTTTATACAGTTTTACGTAAGCTTCAAAATAGAATTCTTTGTTGTACAAGTTACGATATAGTCGTTCAAATACATAGCTTTCATCTTTTGCTTTGGCAGTTAGACGATTTAATACTACTTTTGGAATTCTCATAGAGCCTCCGCTCCTTCCCAATTTTGTATTAACAGTGTAAACTGCTCCCCTTCGCCATGTACTAGGCTTTCCCTAGCTCGGACTACTACGAGAGCTCCGTTACCATATCAGATATTCAGTATCTAAACACATAGCCCATAGGCATTCTGACTTAGGTAATCCCCATTTAGATTTATAAAGACTTATCGCATGTATAATGTCGGATATGACGTTCGCTCGTTACTTTTATATGAAAGTTGGGTGAAATGGTATCACATCATCATTCTCGAAATCTTTAAGAACAATGCACATTTCAAATAGCGTAAATCATGACCTCCCGCTAAAGGTCCCCGTAGTCCCCCTTGAGCTATCATTCAAGCAGTTTAGCCTTTATCCTTATTTATACAATTCATCTCGCCATTCAGTCGTACTTTGGTCATTAAGTAACTTCTGGCTTTTCCAACATGCTACACTCCCTGATTAGTTTCCCTTTCAGATAAGTTGGCTAATGATAGGGTACAGATAGTGATATTTCCCTACTGCTGTGCGAAAGCAGATTCCTTATAAACCCTTATGGGCGCACGATCTCCCTAGGATGCACGATCGAAGCATTTAGACTGCCTATAAAAATCGTCTGTCTATGAATAATTTGATTTTTTACGTTTAGAAAAAGAACTACGAAATGCTCCTGGTTCAGTGAAGTCATATCAGGCATTAAATAGGCAGCGGCATCTTGCGGTGAACGAATCGTATATTTTTCATCGTTATGTTTCTGTGCGAGACGTCTACCGAGTTCAATTGCCGCTAATAATTGAATGGCTTTAACCTCACCAATCCCTCTAATAGCAACCATTTCTTCTATTGTTGCATGTTTCAAATGATGTAAACGCTCAAAAACACTTAGTACGCGATTTGCGAGTACAAGAACAGACTCTTCTTTAGTGCCTGTCCTTAGTAAAATAGCCAGCAGCTCCTGATTCGATAAACTCATAGCTCCTTGTCTCCGTAGTCTTTCACGAGGTCGATCCTGTATATTAACGTCCCGTATCATCATTCTTGGTAAAACATCATTTGTCAAAAAACCCTCACTCCTTCGCAAATTGGATAATATTAAGTGCTACCAATTGCGTAAACAACGATGCAAGTGGTAAGCCGACAACATTGTTATAATCTCCTTCAATTCGTTTTACTAGAAGGGTTCCGGCAGTTTGAATGCCATAACCACCTGCTTTATCAAATGGATCTCCCGAATCTACATATGCTTCGATAAGCTCCTGCGATAAATGATGAAAGACAACATTTGTCTCTTCAACGATTATAGTTTCATTACCGTTAGGTTCAATAATGGCAACAGCTGTCATGACCGCATGACACTTACCTGATAAGCGCAATAAGTGAGAAATTGCCTCCTCACGATTTTTTGGTTTGTGGAGTAGCTCATCATCATAAACAACAATAGTATCCGCTCCAATAATTGTTGCATTTGGAGCTTTTTTCGCCACATCACGTGTTTTTAATAGCGCTACACCTTTTACATAATCTTGCATAGTTGTTGCTTGCACGCTTGTCTCTTCTACTTCACTAGTTATGATGTCAAATGGAAGTGATAGCATAGCAAGTAATTCCTTTCGTCGTGGTGAAGCAGAAGCAAGCACTAGCTTGTGATTTGTTTTAAACATTATCTGACCATTCCTCCTTATAGTTATCATAACGGAGAATTTAGAATTTGAAAATTTTCTATAAATCAAGATAATGCTAATTTCACTATCTTTTGTGCTTAAAATTTCACTTGAAGACAAGCATTTTTCGATTTGTAATGAGCAAATACTTGTAAGCGAACGATGCTGATATCGCTTGAAATAGACGAAGCTGCCGCTCCAATAGATTGCCAATCAGCAGGCAGTGTAGAATCCTTTGAGTTATCCTTAAAATTTAATTTTGTTGCATTTTTGTCAGCTAGCACAGATGGAAGCTCTGCAAGCGTTGCCTCCTTACAACTGTCACCGCTCACAGTAAATGCTTTTTTAAAGGTTGCTGGATCTTTTAAAAAGACAAGTTGACTTTCATCTGTTACCATACTTGTCCAAACATAAAATTTCCCATCGACCTCGACAACGGCACTTTCTTTTAATGAAGGATGTTCAGATACAAACGAGCTCGCACTTTCATAATTTGAATAGACCCCTGCTTGACTAGCAAAAAACATGGACCCGTTCGTAGCTCCTCCCGCTGTTGGAATTGTTTCTCCGTCTGTATTGCCTTTATTGCTTTTATTGGCTACCTCATTACTATCATTTTTTAAAGAAAATTGGGTGCTTGCTTGAAGAATTCCTAAAAAAATGCCTACACCAAAAAGTCCGACTACTCCTCCAATAATCATCGCTCGAAATATTTGTTTTTTCATCACATGACTGACAATTTTCATTCGACCATCACCTCTTTCTCCAACGTATCAAAGTAAATTTAGAAAAGACGATATTGTTACAATTTGATATAAGTATATGTATAAAAGGATGTGTAAATGCGAATTTACTAAATTTTGATTTACTAGTTATTTTCGAGGTTTTACTGCAAAATCAACTATTTTTGTAACAAAAGATTTACTAAGAGATGGATTTTTTATTCTACTCTTTTGCACCTCTATCAAAGGAGTCTTCTACTGAATGAAGATAATTCGGTTATCCAAAAATTTCGGGGATGTACAAGGAAATAGAAAACAGAACTAGAAATAATATTATTTATATACAAATATTCGTTATGGAGGTAAGTAGATGGATAATTCGAAAATTATTGGACAAACAAAAACAGTAGGGTTTCAAGTAGGTGTTAGAAGGATGTTCCCGATTTCCCAAGAGGAAGCATGGAACCTAGTTACTTCACAAGATGGATTAAACGTATGGTTAGGAGAGAGTATGATCATTATCCTTGAACCAGGACAGAACTATATTACGAAATTAGGGTCAGGAGAAATACGTGTTGTCAAACCTTTACAACAACTTCGCCTAACTTGGCAAAAGGTAGGATGGGAAAAGGCATCGACCGTACAAGTTCGTATTATACCGAGTGCAAGCGATAAAACAACAATTAGCTTTCATCAAGAAAAACTTTCTAATCAGAATGTACGAGAAGAAATGAAAAAGTATTGGGAAAAAGTACTTACGGAACTCAAAGAGAGAATACCCAAATGAAAAAATCAGGTACTCTTTTTTTTATGAGTACCTGATTTATACTTGAAATATACTAACTACATGTTAATTGTTTTTTAATCTACTACGTACTTCGGTTAATAAATACAAAGAACCCGATACAATCGTCCTCGATTTGTTTGCTGACTGTTGTTTTAAAAATGGCACATACTCTTCTAAAACTGCTTTATGAGAGGCGTTGGACAGCTCAAGCATGTTATGAGCAGCCATCGCACGGGGATTATCGAAATCAACAAAGTAAAAATTATCACTTACCTGCTCGAAATGCTGCAAAATCTCTTTTACAGCCTTATCTGCAAGAATTCCAATTACAAAAGTAATCTGCTCATCTGGGTACTCATGCTTAATCGTTTCTATTAATTTCTCAGCACTCGCTGGATTATGCGCACCGTCTAAAATAATACAAGGCATAATCTCTTCAAAACGTCCTAAAATTGTTGCGTTTTTCACAGCTTTCTGAATAGCTTCTTTACTAATTTGTAACGCTAATGCAGTCGCCACTTCGAAAAAGGCTGTAATAGCAAGTGCCATATTATTCGCCTGATGTGTTCCCTTTATAGTGCGTGTAAGCTTTGTAATACGGAGGCCATTGTCATTATGCACATAACTCTCTCCATCTTTCTCTTGTGCCACATAAAATTGATGATTTAGCTCAAGAACGGATGAATGTTTTTTTGAGGCTTCCTGATAGACTATATTCTTCGCCTCTAACGGTAAATCACCGATAATAACTGGGCGATATGTCTTAATAATCCCTGCTTTATGATGGGCAATACTTTCAATCGTATCTCCTAAAAAATTCGTATGCTCTAATGCGATACTCGGTATAATTGACACAATTGGTGTAACCACATTTGTACTATCAAGTAAGCCCCCCATACCTGCTTCAATAAGGGCAATATCTACATTACTAGCAACAAAATGTAAAAATGTTGCAACCGTTAACAGTTCAAAATCTGTTAGTTTCCCACTGAGTCCGGCTGCCTGCATTTGTTGGAATACATGATTCATTTCCGCTTCTGTAATAGCTTGACCCTCTACTTGAATTTGGTCATGCACGTCCACAATACAAGGAGACATAAATTTACCAACACGTAAGCCATGTTCTTTGGCGATCGATTCTAGAAATGTAAGTGTCGAGCCTTTACCGTTTGTCCCTGCTAAATGCACGACTTGCAATTTGTTTTCTGGATTACCCACTCGTGCCAATGCCTCTTCAATCGCAGTTAGACCAGGTTTAATAACATCATCACTCTGAACATTCCACTTTTCCTTGTAGCTATTCAATCTTGGGATCATCGTTGTTCCCCCTGTAGCCATTGTCGTATTTCAGCTATAAAATACAATGAGCCTGTAATGACAATAACATCCTCATTATTTCTTTGATGTAGTATCGTTTGAACCATTTCACGCCAATTCGCATTATACATTTTGTTCGTATTTGTAGATAATGCAGCTAATTGATCAGCAGGCATAGCATTCGGTAGCTCAATTTGTGTAAATGCAATTGATGTAGCAATACTATCCATTAAAGCAATACTTTTCGCATGATCTTTATCCGATAATGCCGCGTATATAAATCGATAGTTTTGGTTTTGATAAACCGTTTTAAGAGTTTGAATAAGTGAGGCAGTTCCTTCAGAATTATGTGCTCCGTCTAATATAATATTGCCCGGTAATTGCTCGAAACGGCCAGCCCACAGAGCTTTAGCCAAAGCTTGACGGATTGATTCATCTGAAATGTCAACGGCTCCATTGTCTCGTAACGTTAGGATCGCCGTAATCGCAAGGCTTGCATTATTAATTTGATGCGGGCCTGCCATTTTTAATGGGACAGCTAACATCTCCACATTTGCTTTTCGGTAATTAAAGTGCTGCATATTAGTTCCTTGTTCAATGTTTTCAACCGTAAAATCCTTCCCTAAAACAAGGCATGGGGCATGACACTCATTTGCTACCTCCCTGATAACAGTAAGTGCCTCCTCACTTTTAACACCCACTACAACAGGTACACTTTCTTTAATAATTCCCGCCTTCTCAAACGCTACTTTTGCTAATGTATCTCCTAAAAACGCAGTATGTTCTAATGAAATCGTAGTAACAATTGAAATTAGGGGCGTAATGACATTCGTAGCGTCTAAACGTCCACCTAGTCCAGTTTCAATCAGCGCAATATCCACTTCTTCATCCGCAAAATATTGGAACATAATAAGTGTCACAACTTCAAAGAAGCTCGGAAAGTCACCTTCATAATGGGTCTCAATAATCTCAGCAATTTTGTTCATATAGTGTAAAAATTGTGCATCAGAAATTGGATTTCCATTAATAGTCATACGTTCATTAACACGCTCTAAATGAGGTGAAGTAAAGGCGCCTACAGTGTAGTCAGCATGTTGTAACATTTCTCTTAGCGCATTCACTGTTGACCCCTTTCCATTTGAGCCTGCTAAATGGATAGCGCGTAGCCTGTCCTGTGGGTTATTAAGAAGCGCTAATACCTCTCGCATTAATACGAGCGGTGCACGTTTATGATCAACTGCCTTTAACGTAAAAATAAAATCTGTACATTCTTTCATCGTTTTAAACAAAAGAAACACTCCCTCTTACTACAATATCTCTATTTTAGTACAAGTAGCGCCCGATACACATACATTTCGAAAAAAACTCTTGCACTTTGAATGAAAGCTAAAAAAACACAGTTGCAAATCAATTTCGCCTTGGTATGCTGTCGCTACAAATAACATTTGCAAGATGAACCAAAAAAACAGCGGATGACTATATTGCCATCCGCTGTCTCAATCTTACATATTTTTTAGTTCTTCTAAACGTTTTAATACAACCGCATGTTTACTTTCATAATCGGCTAATTTTTCACGCTCCGCATTCACTAATGCTTCTGGCGCTTTGGACACGAATTTCTCATTCGATAACTTACCAGTTACAAGTTTGACTTCTTTTGCCCATTTTTCTAATTCTTTTTCAAGACGAGCAATTTCTTCTTCTAGATTAATAAGTCCAACAAGTGGTAGGAATAGCTCAGCTCCAGTTACTACTGCTGTCATTGACTGACCAGGAGCCTCTAAGCCTTCTCCAATTGTTAGTGTTTCTGGATTACAGAATTTTTCTAAATATGCTTTATTTGCTTCAAGTACAGTAACCGTTGCAGCATCCTTCGCTGAAATATATAGCGGCACTTTTTTGCTCATTGGTGTATTAACTTCCGCACGAATATTACGTACTGAACGTATAATATCCATTAGGAGCTTCATGTTGTCCGCTTCATCTGCAAAATGAAGATCCTTACGTACAGTTGGCCATGCTGCCACTGTGATTGATTCACCTTCATGCGGTAAGTGCTGCCAGATTTCTTCCGTAATGAATGGCATGAATGGATGTAATAGACGCATCGTTTGATCTAAAACGTAAGCTAAAATAGAACGAGTCGTTTTCTTAGCTACTTCGTCATCACCGTATAACGGTAATTTCGCCATTTCAATATACCAAGAACAGAAATCATCCCAAATGAAGTTATAAAGCTCGCGGCCAACTTCGCCAAATTCGTAACGGTCTGCAAGTGATGTTACACGTTCAATTGTTTCATTTAAGCGAGTTAGAATCCATTTATCGGCAACTGATTTTTCACCAGTTAAGTCGATTTCATCATATGTCATACCTTCCATGTTCATTAAAGCAAAACGAGAGGCATTCCAAATTTTGTTAGAGAAGTTCCAAATTGCTTCTACTTTTTCAGTTGTATAGCGTAAATCTTGACCAGGTGAAGATCCAGTAGCTAAGAAGTAACGTAATGAGTCGGCACCATATTGATCAATAACGTCCATAGGGTCTACACCATTGCCAAGTGATTTACTCATCTTACGCCCTTCACCATCACGTACTAAACCGTGAATTAATACGTCTTTAAATGGGCGCTGACCTGTAAATTCAAGACCTTGGAAGATCATTCGAGAAACCCAGAAGAAAATAATATCATAACCAGTTACAAGTGTGCTTGTTGGATAGTAACGTTTATATTCTTCGTTTGTCTCATCTGGCCAACCCATTGTAGAAAATGGCCATAGTGCTGACGAGAACCATGTATCTAATACATCTTCATCTTGTGTCCAATTTTCTGCATCTGCTGGTGCTTCTTTTCCTACGTAAATTTCACCTGTTTCATTGTGATACCAAGCTGGGATTTGATGACCCCACCATAACTGGCGAGAGATACACCAGTCACGAATGTTTTCCATCCAGCGAGAATATGTGTTTTCGAAACGAGATGGTACGAAGTTTACTTGCCCTTCTTCATCTTTTTGAAGAGCAAGTGCTGCATCAGCGAGTGGTTGCATTTTTACGAACCATTGTGCTGAAAGATATGGCTCTACAACAGCACCAGAACGTTCAGAGTGACCTACTGAATGTGTATGCTCTTCAATACGGATAAGCACGCCTGCTTCTTGTAAATCAGCTACGATTTGCTTACGGCATTCAAAGCGATCCATACCGTTATACTTGCCAGCAAGCTCGTTCATTGAACCATCTTCATTCATAACAAGAATGCGTTCTAGGTTGTGGCGGTTACCAACCTCAAAGTCATTAGGATCGTGTGCTGGTGTCATTTTTACAACCCCAGTACCAAATTCTATATCTACGTAGTCATCTGCTACGATAGGAATTTCACGACCTACGATTGGTAAAATAACTGTTTTACCGATTAAGTGTTGATAGCGCTCATCTTTCGGGTGAACGGCAACCCCAGAGTCTCCTAGCATTGTTTCAGGACGTGTAGTCGCAACTTCCACATATCCTGAGCCATCAGCTAATGGGTACTTCATATGATAGAATGCACCTTGAACATCTTTATAAATAACTTCAATATCTGATAATGCTGTTTTTGCAGCAGGATCCCAGTTAATAATGCGTTCGCCACGATAGATTAAGCCTTTTTCATATAATTGAACGAAAACAGTTTTAACTGCATCAGAAAGACCTTGGTCGAGTGTGAAACGCTCACGAGAATAATCTAATGCAAGACCAAGCTTCGCCCATTGATCGCGAATATGCCCAGCATACTCTTCTTTCCATTCCCATGTTTTTTCGAGGAATTTTTCACGCCCTAAATCATAACGTGTAATATTATCTTCTCGTAGTTTGGCCTCTACTTTTGCCTGTGTTGCAATACCTGCATGGTCCATTCCTGGTAACCAAAGTGCATCGTAACCTTGCATGCGTTTCATACGAATTAGGATATCTTGTAATGTTGTATCCCAAGCATGACCAAGATGTAATTTACCTGTTACATTCGGTGGTGGAATAACAATAGAATAAGGCTCCTTTTCACTTGTAGGCTGTGCCTCAAAAAATTTACCTTGTAACCACCATTCATAACGACCTGCTTCAATGGACTGCGGATCATATTTTGTAGGCATTGAAATGTTTTCTGTCATTTTGACTCCTCCTGTTGACGTATTAATTTTACCGGTGTGAGATCGTACCAATCATTCTGTTTTTATGTCTCATGCTGAGGCACATTTACCAGAAGATTAATGAAAATAAAAAAAACTCCTAACGTCTAAAAGGACGAAGGAGTTTAAGTTCGCGGTACCACCTTTAATTCCAGTAGAGGTAAGTTAAGCAGTCACACATTTCATTAGAAAAAAATGTACTACTTGCTTAAGCCTTTTACTACTGGCTCTCAATTCGGTAACGGTGTTTAACCGGCTTTAACTACTGTTAGTTCACTAAAGCTGCTCGAGGGCTACATTCAATTAGGTACAAATAGAAACTTTTCAGCTACCGTTTCCTCTCTTAAAATGTACTCATAATTTACTCTTCCCTGTCATAGCATCTATATTCGACTTTTTCACATTGTACCGCAAAATCGTGCAATTGTTCAAGTGATTTAGTCATTTTTTAGGAAGCACTACTAGAAAAGGAAGTGAAATTCAAATGCGACGACGCAAGTATAATCCTTGGCTTTTACCACCTTGGCTACGACAATTTCGTTTTTATTGCAGAACGATAATTGTACCAATTTGTGTTTTTCAGTTTATACATGTCATCATCCTTCCGACATCTGGAGATTTTATCATCTTATTGCTCCTGCTTCTCCTATGCTATTTACTTTTGAATGATGTCATTTGAAACACGAACCTTTAGCGGTGTATAGTCCTCCGTTAAATCCCAGATCAACGATGGAACTTCATGCCAAGAGCTGGATTCACGGACTACAATATGACTTGAGGATTCCCTCAACACTGATTTTTGCTCAACTGGTGCAGGTTTTTCTTTTTTGTCTGAAGCCACTACAGCTTCAGACTTTTCCTTTGGTGCTGCAAATGTTACAACCTTTGCTTTTTCCTCTTTTATGGATGTTGTGGATTTTTCTTCTTGCATTGAAGCTACTACTGCTGTAGGTTTTTCTTCTTGAATTGAGGCTACTACTGCTGTAGGTTTTTCTTCTTGAATTGAGGCTACTACTGCTACAGGTTGTTTTACCTGTGTCGTTTCTTCTATATGAGCAACCTTCTCGATTTGAGCTGAGGCATTGACTGTGACAGGCTGTTTTTCTAAAACACGAGCTTTTTCAAATGCTGGCTCAAGCTCATTAAATACACTTGTAACCGTCCATTCGAGCTGACACATCTGATTAGTCAATATAGGTCGAACATCCTTTACCATTAGATCTTCAATAGCTGCATCCTTTGGTAAATCCACATTTAAAGGAACTGCATACTCAAAATAACCAGTATCCCCTTGAATATCTAGCGCATCGATTTGTACTAATTCTTCATCATCCATGAAAGCTTGCATGTCTTGAAAATCAAAGCGAACATGTGCTGTGATATGATAAATACCCATTAATCGTAGAGAATCTTCTAACTGCATTGTCTGCCATCGCGGCTTAATTTGTACAGCTGCTATTTCCGTTGGGCAGCCATAACCAGGAAAACAAAAAGTTTCACTCATATTCCAAGTTTTGTGTTCGATAATAATCCCTCCCCTTGCATCATATGAAGCTCCGAGGGATAGTATGCTAAAGGTTGATGAATCAATTTCTCCTCGGCGACGGAAATCAACCTCACGTTTTGATAATGAGTCTAAAAAAGGCATACTAGAAAATTTCGAGGGCACTGAAAAAGTCCATATCTTCTCACAAAGCGAGGTATTCAACGATTTAATCGTTGAATACCTCGCTTTTTTCATTTGGCACTGTGACTCTACTGTTGTTTTCCGAAGCATTCCGCTCGCTTTCCGCGGGCGAGCGATGCTTCTCCAAACAACGCAATGTATCATACTATTATTTTAATCACGCTTTCCTTTATAAAAAAAGATTTAATGTGCAGGTGGTACCCCCGATGATTTCAAATCAAGAAACCCTTAATTTAAGTCCATATATGGCGATCTACAATATTGTTGTGCCAAAAGATAATATGCTTCGCCAAATCAATGAACTTGTTGATTTTTCATTCATTTTAGAAGAGTTAAAAACAAAAATATTGTTTAGACAATGGACGCAATGCCATTCCTCCAATTCGAGACAGAAATAAGGCACTTCCTGTTCAAAATTGAACAAGAAGTGCCTTATTTTTATCTGAAAAAGGTTCGCTTTTATGAAAACGTAAGTTTTTCAGTGCCCTAGAAAATTTCTAGCATGCCTTTTTACTGTTGTTTCAAAAATGTAATTATACATTCACCAATTTAATTTTATTTGCTACACGATCTGTTAACATTTGTGTTGCTTTTGGTACGATCGGCTTAAAGATTGGATTTAAAACAGGACCAGCTAATCCTCCTGCTGTTACTTCTAAGAAGCCTGTCATTTTTGTATTTTCTGCATCAATACTTTCTGCTAGGAAATAACCGTTTCCTGAAAAGTTGTCAGAAAGTCCTTTTAGTTCGAATGTTACTTTTGTAGGCGCTGCCCATTCTAAAATAGTAATTTCTACTTGTACTGTTTTTTTCAGAACACCAACATTGCCTTTAAACGTCCAATTTGAATGTTTTTCATCAATCATTTCATGTGCATTATAACCTGGGACAAGCTTTGCCCATTTTTCCATATCACTAACGAAATCCCATACATTTTCAATTCCTACGGGTACTTCGACCATATGTGTGCCTGTTGCCATATCAATTCACTACTTTCTTTTACGAATAGCTATATTATATACGATTTCGCCCACAATTTGGCTATGCTGAAAGTTATAATTTTAATAATTTTTTTCAAGTTGTAACGATTATTTTCATTCATCGATAATCCAATGCACTTTCTAACGTGCAAAAATTAAAACCATGGCAGACAAAGGCCGTGCTCCTTCACTCTCTCTCCATAGTCCTGCACTTTCACTAAATTAGGTAATTAACTACATAAACACAATTATCATAAGTCCACTGAATGATTGAAGATTTCCATTAGTGTAACTACATCTTTTGTCGCTCGGTAGTACGTGTACCCAAACGATAATCTTGTCAAGATAGATCTAATTCTTATTAATTCAATACTTATTACATAGAATACATATAATTAAAGTAATCCCCCTACCAAAACAAGAACGGGTTATATAATATCTGGTATCAGGCGTGTTGATTAGGAAAAAATAAGTTTATTATTGAGCGATAAAAGGATTTTTTCGTTACCACTTTGCCAATATATTTCCATTTTAACTGATTGTAGCGTAGGGCTACTCGACTCCCGCGGGAAAGCGATAGAGGAACGAAGGCTAAAACCATCACATCCTGTGATAACGCCTTCGTGACCAACATCGTGTTGGCCCGAGACCCTGCACGGAGCGAAGCGGAGGAAGCGGAGGAAGCGGCTCGACGCTCGCCCGCAAAAAGCTCTGCTCTGCGCGAAAGCGAAGCGTCAGCGGCAAAGCGAGTAGCCCGTAGCGGAAATCAGCCTCTTTGGATGTATAAAAATGGTTAATCAACACACCTGATCTGGTATAAAACTATTAGAATAATATATAAAATCATCTCCCTCTATAGATTTCTTAGCTGAGAGGTATTTCCATACTAGATATTCATGTTAATATCGTAATAAAGATTGCAAAGAAATGTACTTAAACAAACGACGTATTTTAGTTTAGAACAATGTCTTAGCTTGTTGATCAATTAGAAAAAATTATGTAGTTTAAACCTCTACTCTACAAGTATTGAGGGGCAAAGCTGAATAGAGAGAAATGGAGGGGAATATGGTGAAAAAACAGCATTCAAACAAAAAGCTTATTCTATTAGATCTGATTTTTTATGTAGCATTACCATATATTATATGGAATTTTGGTAGGGAACCTTTTGGTCATTACGTAGCAATGCTGATTTCAACTATTCCGGGAATTATTTATACCATTTACCGTTTTATTTTAGATAAGCAGTTTAACATAACAGGTTTATTTATTTTAGGCTCATTAGCACTCGGCACAACGGTGGATCTCCTATCTGGGTCAGCAGAGCAAATGATTTGGAATGGTATATATTTAAGTCTTTTTTATTCATTTCTATATTTTGTTTCACTAGTGATTAAGCGTCCTTTTTCTTTATACTTTGCTGTTGATTTTGTATATTTACAAGGTTATGAACGAAAGGACAGTAGAGCATTATTTTATCAAAAAGGAATCTTTAAATGGTTTCAATTTATTCAAGTTATCTTTATTATCAGAGGACTTTTCATGGCAGGTTTAACTGTATTCCTGCTTAATAATTTTGGGATTGATGGCTATGGTGAAATGTTGATATATAAGCAAATCTCAGGTTGGATCTTCTCAGGTTTAATTATGGGGATGTTCTTTTATATAAATATCCCAGTACAAAAATTTTTTGCTAAGCAGCAAAAGCAATTACAAGACAAAAAAATATAGCTAGCCAACGATCAAACGTGATTGTTGAATAGTCCTCCTTTTCTTTCGATGTAGGGTTTAAACTCTAATTCAACAATGGTACTTCGTTAACTACTTAAATTCCAAACATGGATAAGCCTATCATGTAACAGTTAGTACAGAAAAAAGCTTGAGGATGTAAATAAGCCTCAAGCTTAAAATTTTTGCTACCTCATTTATATATTTTGAATCCATTATTAATATTGGATATCCTCATTCACGAACACTCTTCATCTTCAACGCTCCCAGAAGCTACAGTAGCTCTGGGCACTTCTGTAAGATTATATTTTCACCATTTTTCTACCACCTTTTGGTTTACTATGTTAAGCTTTCTATTAATAATAGAATTTTCTGTCAGTTAGGAAACGTGCAGATTTAAATGGAGGTATGTTGAAAATGTTAATTAGAAACTATAAAAAAGAAGATGAGCAAGGTTGGCTACGCTGTAGAGTTCTTGCTTTTCTAAATACAGCTTATTATGACAATGTGCTAAATAAAAAAGAAGTCTATGAACACCCTTCTATTGAGCTAGTAGCCGAAATAGATGGGATAATTGTAGGCTTAATTGATGTTGAATATGAAGTAGAAGAAGGTACAGTTTGTTCAAGAGGAAACGGTTTAGGCGGTATGATTTGGCATATAGCTGTACATCCTGATTATGCACGAAGAGGTATAGGTGAAAATTTATTAAAAATTGCTGAAAAAAGAGCGATTGGACTAAATCTAAATCGCTTTGAGGCATGGACACGTGACGATGAATGGGTACAAAATTGGTATAATAAAATGGATTTTAATCAAGTCGAATCATATTATCATCTTTATTTTGAAGGGAATGAAATGAATAATAGAATAGCAACGAATGTTTCAAATTTATTTCCTGTTTCGACATTCGCTCACTATGTCAGTGATGATATTGAACAGTTCAATAATATTACCCGCAAACATCATTGTATCTGCTATGAAAAGTGTTTCAAATAATTCGACGTAAAGGTCCTATTTTAACATTTAATAAATTTCATCAAGATAGGACTTGGGTTTATGATGATTTTCATATATGCAAGCCTTTTTGTTACGCCTTCACAGTCAACCTGAGAGCACCTAAGTCTAACCGATATCGTCTATCTGCAATAAAGTCCTCATATGCAAATTTTAAAAGCATACAAAAAACCACCTCCTATCAAATGTTAGAATTGATAAGAAGTGGTTACTTACACTACTTCATAAATAGAACGTATTTTCGCCCTTTTTTATTTTGCTAATTGTGCAAATACTTTATGGAAGGCTTCAACCGTTTTTGCGATATGCTCCTCCGTATGTGCAGTAGAAATGAATAAACCTTCAAATTGAGATGGCGGTAGGAAAATACCTTCCTCTGCCATTAGACGGAAGTATTCAGCGAATAATTGTAAATCAGACGTTTTTGCTGAAGCAAAATCAATAACCTCTTCATTCGTAAAGAAGAAACCTATCATTGAACCAGCACGATTTACAGTATGTGGAATATTGTATTTCGTTGCTGCTTCACGGAAACCAGCCTCTAATTGATCTCCTAGCTTTTTGAAGTATTCATAAGAGCTATTATCAAGACGAGATAATGTTTCATAGCCTGCTGTCATTGCTAATGGATTCCCTGACAATGTTCCAGCTTGATAGATTGGACCAGCTGGTGCTACCTGCTCCATAATTTCCTTTTTCCCTGCAAATGCACCGACAGGAAGTCCACCGCCAATTACTTTTCCTAATGTTGTCATATCTGGTGTTACATCAAAATAACCTTGTGCACAACCATAGTCAACACGGAAGCCTGTCATAACTTCATCAAAAATCAACAATGATCCATGTTCCTTTGTTAATTCACGTAAGCCTTGTAGGAAGCCTGGTTGTGGAGGTACAACGCCCATATTTCCTGCAACTGGCTCAACAATTACTGCCGCAAGCTCTGAACCAAACTTTTCGAAAATTAGTTCTGCCCCTGCTAAGTCATTGTACGCTACTGTTAACGTATTACGTGCAATATCCGCTGGGACACCAGGACTGTCAGGTAAGCCTAATGTAGCTACCCCAGAACCAGCCTTAATTAGCAAGGAATCTCCATGACCATGATAAGAGCCCTCAAATTTTAAAATTTTATCGCGTCCTGTAACACCACGAGCTACGCGTAAAGCAGACATCGTAGCCTCTGTCCCAGATGACACGAAGCGAATCATTTCCATACCAGGTAGTCGATCTAACACTAATTTGGCTAATCGATTTTCTGTGTAGCTTGGTGCTCCAAACGAAGAGCCTTTCGCTGCTGTTTCTGCAATTGCTTGTACAACTTCTGGATGTGTATGACCTAAAATAAGAGGTCCCCATGATAATACATAATCAATATATTCATTGCCATCAATGTCTTTAATAATAGCACCGTGACCAGATTCCATGAAGATTGGATCCATATTTACGGATTTGAATGCACGTACTGGGCTACTAACACCACCTGGCATTAAGTTAACTGCTTCAGCATATGCTTGTTTTGATTTTTCGTAAGAACGCGTCATTTATTTCTCCTCCAACCAACGTGCAACATCTTTAGCATGATACGTAATAATTAAATCTGAGCCTGCACGTTTCATGCTAAGTAACGTTTCAAGCACTACATTTTTCTCTTCAATCCAGCCATTAATAGCCGCTGCTTTAATCATTGCATATTCACCTGAAACGTTGTATGCAACAATCGGTAATGTATAGTTATTTTTTACATCACGAATAATGTCTAAATAACTTAGAGCTGGCTTAACGATTAAGAAATCTGCACCCTCTGCTATATCCGACTCTGCTTCACGGAATGCCTCCATACGATTTGATGGATCCATTTGGTATGATTTACGATCACCAAATTGAGGTGCACCATCAGCTGCATCTCGGAATGGCCCGTAATAGCTAGATGCATATTTTACGGCATATGACATAATAGGAACATTTTCAAAGCCTGCTTCATCTAGACCAGCACGGATTGCTGCCACAAAACCATCCATCATATTCGATGGAGCGATGATATCCGCACCCGCTTTCGCTTGTGATACTGCTGTACGTGCTAAAACATCTAATGAAGGATCATTTAAAATTTGTTCGCCTTCAATTAAGCCACAATGACCATGATCTGTAAATTCACATAAACATGTATCTGCGATGATTAAAAGCTCTGGGTAACGAGCTTTAATAAGTCGAGTTGCTTCTTGCACAATACCATGATCATGGAATGCACCAGTTCCGACTGCATCTTTTTCTGCAGGTAAGCCAAACAAAATAACCGCAGGAATACCTAAAGCAACAACTTCATCAATCTCAGCTTCAAGTTTATCTAATGAAAATTGAAATACTCCTGGCATAGAAGATACTTCATTTTTAATGTTTTCGCCTTCAATAACGAAGATTGGATAAATTAAGTCTTCTTTGTGTAAGTATGTTTCTTTTACCATTGATCGTATTGCAGCATTTGCACGCAAACGACGATGTCTTTGAAATTGTAATTTTGTCATTTTATTTCTCCTACTTTCGTTATTTCCTCGATGACTGCTTGCATTGTATATACGCTCGGCATAACATCCACAAAAGCACCGTGATTTAAAATAGCAGCTTCTGTAATATGACCGATTGCTGCTACACGAACGGCTTCCCAACCGATTACCGAAGCTACATCCTTTGCGTAGACTTCAACAGCGGAAGGGCTAGCAAAAATCACTGTGACATCGCTATTCGCACGGATACATTCAATCAATAATTGTTTTTGATCGTGTCGCTCAATCGTTTCATAAACTGTCCATTCCTTCAATTTAAAGGGCAGCCCTTCCTCTAATGTCTTTTTCGCTTTTTCTCCACGAATAAATAGACAAGTAGGATTACTACCTGCAACACTAGGAAATTCCTGAACAAATACATCTGCACTAAATATAGAAGGCATAAAGCTCACATGGAATCCTAGATTTTCTAAAGCTGAAGTAGTTTTAGTACCAATAGAAGCAATTTTCCCTTGAAAATGCCCTGCACTTACATTCAATCGTTGCATTTTGCTGGCAAAAGCTTCTACAGCATTTTGACTCGTAAAAATGAGCCATTCAAATTGACAGGCAAACGCTAAATGCACATCATCGTTTTTAGCGATAATCTCGCAAGTTTCAATCAATGGGGCAATTACTGCTTGACCACCTAAAGCTGTAATGTCATCTATTATTGTTGTCGTCTTAGATGTACCTGTCAAAATAATAGTTTTACCTTCTAAAGGTAAATTACTTTGCATCTTGCTCTGCCTTTACTCGTTGAATTAAATCAAAAGCACCTTGCTTCGTTAAAATCTCAGCAAGCTCTTTCCCAACTACTTCCGCATCAGTGCCCACAACCGTTTCCTTATAAACAACTGAAGCATCTGGTGCAGCAACAAGGCCAGTTAATGTAATTTCTTCCCCATTAGACTTTGCGTATCCTGCGATAGGAACTTGACAGCCACCATCCATAGCCGCTAGGAAAGCACGTTCTGCATGTGCTTCTTTCCATGTAAGGCTATCTGTTAACTTGCCTAATTCCGTTAATAGCTCCGTATCGTCTCCACGGCATTCAATACCTAGAGAACCCTGTGCTACTGCTGGTAGACACTCCTCTACAGATAAAAACTCTGTCACTACATCATCGCTCCAGCCAAGGCGTTTTAGTCCAGCTGCCGCTAAAATAATCGCATCGTATTCATCCGTTTCAAGTTTAGCTAAGCGTGTATCTACATTTCCACGAATCCATTTAATTTCTATATCTGGACGGACTGTTAAAAGTTGAGCACTGCGACGAAGAGAACTTGTCCCAACTACAGCTCCTGCTGGAAGATCGGCAAATTTCACATGTCCTTTTGAAATAAATGCATCACGCGCATCTTCACGTGGTGGAATACAGCCAATGACTAAACCTTCAGGCAAGACTGCAGGCATATCCTTCATAGAATGGACAGCAAAGTCAATTTCTTTGTCGTAAAGTGCTTGTTCAATTTCTTTTACGAAAAGCCCTTTACCACCTACCTTAGAAAGCTGCACATCTAAAATTTGGTCACCTTTCGTGACAATTTCTTTCACTTCAAATTCAAATGGTGCACCGGCTGCTTTTAACTCATTGATAAACCAATTTGTTTGTGTTAAAGCTAGCTTACTTCTCCTAGAACCTACAATAATTTTTCTCAACAGTCTTCAACCTCTCTTCTAATACCATAAATGGAATCGTGATAAACTGCTTCCTAAAAAGAAGTTAACAACGACTAATAGGTAAGCGTATATATGTACCCACGCATAAGTTGTCCCTGTCAGCTTACGTTTACGATTCACATACAATATAAAGCAATACAAAATTAAAATAATAAAGGACCCAATAATCTTCGCATCAAAAATTGAAAAACTCTCTAGCGTTAGTAGTGCCCATTCAAACCCTAAAACTAAACTTACAAATAACACTGGAATACCAATGTAAAATGAAACATTCATCCAGTTGCTCGTCTGCTGTAGTGAAGGCAACCTTGTCCATAAATGTGACCATTTCTTCTTTTTAAGCAAACGATATAAAACTAAATACAATATCGCAAAAACAAATGTTAACGAAAACACTGCGTACGATAAAATTGCAAATGATATATGAATAAAAAGCAATTCCGAAATTAAAGTATCGCTAACTATTCCTGTTGACCTTTTCGGCATAAAAATAAAGATACTAGCGAATAAAAATCCTAATATATTAATAATAAATACCGGTAGATCAACCCGTGCAATACAGTGTAATACAATAGATAAAGTCACGAGTAGCCAGGAATAAAAGAGAATCCCTTCTGACAAGGATAAAATCGGAAAACGCTTCGTTTCCACAAAAGTTAATATGATAATGGCACTTTGAATAACCCATACAAATGAAACAAGCCAAAAAGCAATTCGTCTTGCGCGTATTTGCTTATAAAAATAATCAGTAAAGTAAAATACTAGACTGATCGCATACAAGACGATCATTACTTCATAGAGCCTTGTCATTGTCAAATCAGCCAATAGACATCCCTTCTTTATATTGAAAGTGCTAAAGTAGTATACTTTAGCCTAGAAAAAAAAACGTTTTCGTATCCTTAGTTTACCATACAGATACGAAAACGCCTCATTTAATATCAGTAGAAAATCTCGTTCGCAGGAAAAAGCTCGAAGGAACAACTTTTTTAAAGTTGCACTGCGAACATCTCTAGAAAGAATACTTTGGTTCAGTGGAAGATTGTGATGACTGTAAGCGTTCTTTGCGTTCAAGCTCTTGTTTTGTCATCGCAGTAACTTCAGCTTCCACAGCATCCTCAATACCGAAAATTTGTTGGAATAAACGTAACTGTTCATTTGCTTTTGGTGAATTTGCCATTTCCTTAGCTTGTAAAATTGGTTCTTTTAACAATTGATTAATAATAGACTTTGTATGCTTACTTAAAATTTTACGTTCACGATCCGTTAAATCCGGCATTTTATTTTCAATACTAATCATTGTCTCTTCTTGAATATGACTCGCTTTTTTACGTAAAGCCGAGATGACAGGGACAACGCCAAGAGTCGTAACCCAATCTTTAAATTGTACAATCTCTTTGCCAATCATTGAAGAAATATCAGCCGCAGCGCGTTCACGTTCAGCTAAGTTTGCTTCGACGATGCCTTGTAAATCATCTATATCATATAAGAAAACATTTGGTAAATCTCCAACACGTGGATCAATATCACGCGGAACCGCAATGTCTACCATAAATAATGGTTTACCTTTACGCAAACGTTCAACAAATTGCATCAATTCATAATCAATAACATAATCTGTTGCACCTGTAGACGTAATTAAAATATCCGCTTCTAGTAGTGAACATTGTAGTTCCTTCATAGATTTTGCTTCACCGTCAAATTTAGCTGCCAGACTTTCTGCTTTTTCGAACGTACGGTTAATGACGGTTACTTTTCCTACACCGCTACCGTAAAGGTTCTCCATAGCAAGCTCTCCCATTTTCCCTGCACCTAAAATTGCTACATGTTTACGTTGTAAAGATCCGAATATTTTCTTTGCTAATTCAACTGCTGCATAAGAGACCGATACCGCGTTCTCACCGATAGCCGTTTCATTATGTGCACGCTTCGCAAATGTCACCGCTTGTTTAAATAGCTGATTGTATACCGTTCCTGTTGTTCCAATCTCTTGTCCACTTAAGAAGCTTTTTCGTACTTGTCCTAAAATTTGAGTTTCGCCAAGTACCATCGAATCAATTCCAGCTGTCACTTTGAATAAATGTTCGATTGCTTGATCTTCTTCGCGAATTGTTAAATACGATGAAAATGTTTCCACAGGCAGGTCGAACCAATTTGCTAAAAATTGTTTAACAAAATGGCGTCCAGTATGCAATTGATCAACTACTGCATAAATTTCTGTGCGGTTACATGTCGAAACAATAACATTTTCTAATATACTCTTTTGCTTTTGCAGCGCTTCCATTGCCTGTGGTAGTTCACTCTCTATGAATGATAACTTTTCACGAATCTCAACTGGCGCCGTTTTATAATTCAAGCCTACTACGATGGTATGCATGAATAACACCTCTCACGTTCTAATTGACAAATCTCATTATAGCACAGTTCGACAAGAGTTCATCAATAATTTGTGAACATGTCATGAAGAACTGAAATTCGTCATCTAAATTAGAATTATTATAAACTAAGTGTAACAAATTATACGTTCTGTTTCAAATTTAATGTTTGTCCAGGACATTGTTTTAAAAGGACAGAATTAAATAGCTCTTAACCAAAACGTGTGGTTGATTTCCGTTCCGGCTTGGCGCTTTGCCGCTGACGCTTCGCTTTCGCGCAGAGCAGAGCTTCCTGGGGGCGTCCGATGAGCCGCTTCGGCCTACACGATGTAGGTCACGAAGGCGTTATCACAGGACGTGATGCTTTTAGCCTTCGTTCCTCTATTACTGATCCCCAAGGAGTCGCCAAGCCTCCACTACAATCAACTTATCCACATGACATACGTTTTAAAAAGATCATCCTAATAGAGTCGAACTAAATTTGAACGTCTCTATTATTAATTTGAACAGTTTAAATGAAATTTATTTTAAGATATAAAAAAATAGCCTTTGTTTAATTATCTTTAACAAGGCTATTTTTACTTTTCTATACTATTGTTCTCGAGTCACATCAAAATTTTTGTCCCATTTAATAATCAATAGAATTGGCTACGTCTACTAAAGTTTCAAGCGTCACTTTATTTCAACTCGATTATCGATATTTAGCATATACTGCAAATGTCTCTCTCGAAAACGAGGACATTAAAACCTGAAATAGTCATATACGTGGCTACTTTCCCATTTTTTAATTTAAAAGTATTCACTACATATTTCTCTCTTAGAGGCAATTTATACTTAAGTGGACGAATATCAATTTTATAGTGATTTTCGGATGATTGGTCATTGATAAATGTCACTTCAAGTGCGTCATTTCCTTCATACTTTGAATCGGAGAATCGTCCAAAATGATGTGTAAAGCTTATAGGGGGCACTCTAAATGGTAGCTTTAATTTTTGCTTAAAGTGTTGTTCAAAATCATCCACTGCTTCTTCCACCGATTTATATCCTATTTCGGGATATGTTTCTTCATAAGGACTTGGTTTATCCTTTGCAGATGCATGTAATGTTAATAAAAAAGTGGACAAAATGAAACTAAGAAAAGATAAACAGTTCTACCTATTTGTCTCCACCTCAAAATATCTTTAGGTGTAATATTCCCGAATTCATTAAAATTATTAAATGAATAAGGGTATCACCATAATGAAAAAACCACCACCTTCTATGGAAGGTGGTGAGCTTATATCTCCGTTCAAGAAAAAATTAAAACTGTACACTAAACCCTTTAAACTTATGAATCCCTGTTCCAAACTTTACTAGATCCTTTTCTTTAAGTTCCTTAACTGCGTTTACAAGTTCTTGTAAAATACTTGGTTCAAGACCTAATGTATTATGTGAACCATAAATTTTCGTGACATACGGGATTTTTGAAATCTTTTCCCAGGAATCAACTAAATCAAGTGGGTTAGTCGAAGGGTAAAAAGCATAGATAGGTGTTTCATCATAAAGTAAATCACCAGTAAACAAATATCCGTTTGTTTTGTCAAAAACACATATATGACCTGGAGAATGCCCAGGAGTATGATGAATATTTAATTCTCTATTCCCTATATCAATCACATCACCATCTTGTAATAAGCCAGTTGGGGTTCCTTGATATGGTTTATATGTTTCTGGATTAAATGTTTTTGGAGTTGGAATTGTTATGTCTCTACTAATATCTCTTCTTATTTGTTCTATGGTCAATCCTTCAATACCATTAGTTAACCAATCTGAGTCAGCTTCATGAACATAAACATTTTCAAATTCTCCATGGCTTCCAATATGATCAGCATGCACATGAGTTGTTAAAACAACAATCGGCAAATCAGTCAATTGATCCGTTATGCGTTTGATATTATCAATTCCAAGACCACTATCAATAAGAACTGCTTTTTCATTGCCGACTAATAGAAATGAATGCACCTTTTCCCAATGTCCATATTCACTAATTGCGAATGTTTTATTATCGATTTCCTGAATCGTAAACCACGAGTCCTTAACCATAATAATCCCCCCAAAAAGTACGATTATGACTTTCAATATTATCCGTAAACAGGCAAGAAGTGATCACCATATTGTTCTTATTCGATATAGTATTCACATATTCCTTGCTATTTAAGTAACGAAACCAAACTAAATAATTCACTGCAATCACCCCCACGTTGGTAATTACTATATGAATATTTCATCTAGAGTAAAAAAGCTGAACTAATTGTTAGAATTAGTTCAGCTTAAAAATAACTTTTATCTATTAATTTGTAATCGTCACGGTTTTTGTAGCTATAATTTTACCGTCTTTATCATATGCTACAAATTCAATCTCATTATTAACTTTGAAGTCCTGCATTGTTTGAACTGTTTTTGTTAGCATGTAAACACTATCACTACGCTTATTCAATTCAAATTGCACATCTCCACTTAAAGAAGGGAATCGTACATTAACCTTTGCAACATTTGAACAATTACCATCAATTCTCGCATTCATTGTAATATTGCCTTTGCGTAGAGTGACTGTCGCTTCTTCAAATAGATTTTCAGGATTCACGCAACTTGCAGACGAAGTTTTACATAAAATTGAATCAATCATTTTTTGGAAAACTTGATGTAATTGTAAGTTATCGTTAGCGTGGTAATAAGTACCACCAGTTTCAGCAGCCAGTTGCATTAAAATTGCATCATTGACTTGTGATTTTTTCCCCATACTTACAGTGTAAACCCTAACCCCTTTATTTTTTGCATCGTTCAGCACTTTTGTCATTTTCGACTTACTTGTTTTGCCATCTGATACGACAACTATAGCTTTTGAGGTTTTCGAGTCATTGGAGAATTTAGACAGTGCAATGTCTATACCTGCAAAAATATCTGTGGCACCATTCTCTTTCGACGCTTTATATAGATCTTTTTTCAAGACATTGTCTGTACTACCCTCTCCAAGAACAGTAGCTTTTGTATTTGTTTCAATAACAATATTATTTTTAGCATTAATTTGATTGATTACTTCCATCATTTTCTTACCGCGGTAATTTGTTTCGTCAGAAGCTTTCATGGAAGCAGAGTAATCAACTACGTAAGCGACTTCTGTTGCTAAAGAACAAGCATTTTTACTAAAGTAAGGATTTGTGAAAATTTCCTTTGTAAATGTTTTATCTTTTAAATCCTTCAATATTGTTGCATAACGAGGATCTATTTTATTTACTAATGTTGCTTCAGCTTTAGATTTCCCATAAATAACCGAGTCAAAATATGCTACAGCTGTTCCTGGGCTTCCTGAGTTCTTTAAATAATCCGAAGTATTTGTAACAAATGAAGCTGTTTTCTCAACACCATCAAATTTAATTTTTACTGTTCCTTGGTAGTCAGTAATAATTTCTCCACCTGGTCTTACTAATGTAACCATTACCTTAGTATAACGATTTTTACCAGACGGTCTTGATGCCGCATCCGCACTTTCCTTTAATGCTTCCACTCGTTTTTTATAGGCTTCTACTTGACCGAGCAATTTACCACCTTGGTATTTTAATAATACTGTTCGATCATAGTTACTCAAGTTTGAGAAAATAGCATAAATTTTCATGACACTATCATAATGCTCGAGCGTTAAGTGTTTTTCGTCTGGCATATAACTCATAAGTTGAATAATAGCACCGACTGGGTTTATGTTCTCTACCTGTGAAGCAATCGCATCATCAATTCCTTGAATACGATAAATTGGACGCCCATCATCTGAAATCATATACATAATTTCGATCTTATCATTAATAGAATCCTTCAAGCGTTTTTGAATAATTGTTTCGAATAGCCAAACTGAAATATTATAGTTCTCAAACTGTAAAATGGCATTTTCATAGCCTAATGCAGGATATTTTTTATCACTGCCACCATATTGTAAATATATATTTTCAACATTTCCTAAAGCATTTGTTACATTCGTTTGCTGTCCAATACTAAATTGCTTTTTATCTGTATCAATCCAATGAACGTTAACAATGTTTTCTGTAAAGAACTCAGGTAATTTTTCATACGGCACATATGGAGGTGTTACATTTCCATTATCATCATCTTTGTTTGCTGGATCATATACTTGATAATCAATGCGCATTTCCGGCTGAGGTAAGTAACGGACATTTGCATTTAGTTTTTGGCCTACAAGACATTTCATGCCCGGATCTGTGTTGTTAATAAGCTCAAATGTAATTGTATCACGTACAGTTTTTGTTAATTTTGGTGCTATAACAATCGCAGAAACAGTAGAGCCATCTGATTGTACATTTCGAACAGCTTCACCCGATGTATCTACAATTTTTGCACCATATGATGATGTTACACGGAATGTATAAGATTTATCATCAGGTATTGGATCACCATTACAAGCTTTTAAAGATACAGTAATGAGCGTTGAATCTTGATCATTAGCAATTAAATCTGGTTTTTCAACATCAATACTTTGAAGAGCATTATTCACATACTCTGGTCCAGTAAAATCATTAGATTTATCTTTTGGCTCTTCGAATTCTGCATTGTTTGAGCCCATGAAGCCTGAAGGTAATGTGATTTTATCGTTATCACGACCTGCTGCAACACGTTTTAATCCTAGTACAGCAAAGTTACCGTTTTGTACACCGCGATATAAAAATTCAGCAATATCTCCACGAGTTAGCTTTGTAGAAGGATTGAAATCCGCAAATGTCTTTTTACCAGTGCTTCCTGTTGAAATATCATTTGTGTATAAATATTGAACCGCTTGAGGCTCATCTAAATCTAAGCCTTTAAAGGCAGCATATATACGCGCAAATTGTCCACGTGTAACAGCTTTCGAACGATTGGCTGTCGTGTGTGCACCATTAAATGGTAAATAAAAATCACTATAGAAGTTATAAGCGACACTGTCGTTATATGTTAATGCATAGTTTTTATCAAGCTTTGCAAACATTACAACAAGCTCTCGATCAGTTATTTGCTCATTAGGTAAAAAGTTATTAGCGCTATTCAATGAGAGTAAATCATTATCGACTGCCCATGAAATAGCTTTGTATTTATCGTTATTTGTTGGAACATCATTAATTGTCGTAGCGGCATGAGTCACGGCTGGAGTTGCTGTCATCAATACTAGTACGAAACAAAGCATGGATAGAAATGCTTTTTTAGCATACGTCATTTATTTTTCAGTCCTTTCTTTAGTTAAAGAACAATATGTCATCTCGATAGTTTTGTTTTAAGTCACTTTCCAAATAATTCAAGAAACGTTCTAACACTAATGACGCTTGTGCTCGCGTTAATGGTTGATTTGGATTAAATCGACCTGTTACAGGGTCACCTTTCATTAAGCCTAATTCATTTGCAATGTATATTCCGTCTTTTGAATAGTCAGGAATTTCCGCATCATCCTTAAACTTCGTCACATAGCCTGGATCTGGCGCCTTATTTTCAAGTCCTAATGCACGTACAAAAATCGTTGCTGCTTGACCTCGAGTAATTTGATTATCAGGTTTGAAATACTCTGGCGTTACACCTTTAATAATTCCTTTTTTAAAAGCAGACTCAATATAGGCATAATCTTTTACCGTACGTTTAACATCTTTAAAAATACTAGTTGCTGATGTCGATTTTTTCGTTTTCGGTTCTTCCATAACACGTAAGTCAACCGCTTTACCAATTGCCGTTGTAAAATCAATACGCTTCATAGGTGTATTTGGTGAGAAGAAGTTACTTGCATCAGAGTAAATACCTAAAGAGTATAATTTTTCAATAGCTCCTTTCGCGTTATGGTTTGATATATCACGGAACTTAGGAATAATTAAACGTTCAATTGTCGGCATGTATGCTTTATCTAAGGCAACAGTACCTTTTTGCCCAGAGGCTAAATCATACGCATATTCAGAAATAACATCCTTTTCACTTACTACCGCATATCCACCATCAAAGCTCCCTAAACTACCTAGGTTTTGTTCATAGTTGAGTACGCGTGATTTGCTTGTAGATAAACGATTTTTCACATGGCTTGTCTTACCGTCGCTATAGTTATAAACAGCTTCTGTAATTTGTGTTTCTGATGCTCCCCAGAAGTTTTCATAGCCAGCATGACGACTATCAGTATCAATTGTTACAGTATTTTGGACTGCATTTTTTCCAGTCCCAGTTTGAAAGGCATATGTTTTTCTTGAAATCACATTACCTGAGTAATAATCAGACGCTGCACGATTGTCCGTTACAGTCCCTTGTGAAAATTGGTAATCTACCAAAGTATAAGTTAGTTTCCCGACAACAATTTTCTCCGTATACTTTTTCACTACACCATTCGATGTTTTTTGACCAATCGTAGCATAATCTACAACATCAGATTCATAGGTCATATTTCGTGTCAATGTAGCACCGTTACTTGCTGTTAGCTTTAAACTATGTGTTTCAGTTAGCTTTCCTTTAGATTCTTTTTGTGTGATTTTAATGTCTTTACTAGTGCCTTTAAATATAATGGGTGTTCCTGTAATGAAAACAGCTTCCTCATATGTATATTCATTTTTTACAGCACCTGTTGTTTCTAATGAAGCAGCTGATGCATTTTCTGGGATAGTAGCTCCAATAACAAATACAGCAAGAACTACTAACAATATTTTAGATAAATGTTTTTGCATTCTTTTTTTGTCCCTCTCTTTCATTCCATACATATCCCATCTGAAGCTGTCAATAATTTCTTCAATATTACAAAATAATGAGATGAGTCTTTTAACTACAACATTCAGCAAAAGATTGGCTTTCATAAGCAAAAAAAAACTATTAATAAATTTTCCTAATCAACACACCTGAAAATATAAGGTTAAAATCTGCTCGTCTTCTACTCGTAGGGCGACAAAATTTTTCATCATAAGCATGCTCTAAATTCGCTTAAGCTGAATACCTTCGTCGTCAATATACTCGCAGAAGACTTACAGACTTCTAAATTGATTTTAATCTACTAATATTAAATGAGCTTTGACAAAACGATCTGATAAGACTACTAAACGATCAGAAGGTTTTAAATCAGATGCTTGAATAACTTTACCAGCTTTAATAATTGTAGCTTGGTCAATATTCATATCAACCATTTCACCAGCTTCATACCAGCGACCATTTTGCCATTGACTAACGCTCTTCACATTGATGACAGCTGGGTATTTCGATTTAACTGACTGTAGTTTACCAGCTAACATTAATGGTGCAACCGGCTTCGCTTTATTAAGAACATGAAGGGCCTGCACATGACCATCCTTCACATAGAAGTATCCATATTCTCCTTCATATAGATGAAGCTCAATATCAGGCATGACACTATATATTTTTTTACCATCATCTACTATTGCCTTTGTTGAATTACTAACAGATAGTACAGTACGCTCTGTTTTCTTGAAGACATTTGAATCGATCTTCATCGCATCATCAATTTCGATTAAATAACCATCCGCTTGTGATAAACGTCCATAATATAACTCATGACCTGCTAAGTTTGGTGACATAAAGCTATCACTTGTTACTTGCACAACTTGGGCATAATGATCACGTGCAGCACCGTCCGAAATAACAAATGCTGTACCATAAGCTAATAAGCCAGTAGGTTCAATTAAACGACCATTTCTAATTAAGATCGTTCCATCGTGGAAGTATAAAGTACCAGCAGATTTAAGTTTTAATATTTGATATTTAGTATCGACAGAAAGCATAGGCTCATAGTAAGTTCGCTCGTTGTTTTTCAAGACAACAATTTTTTCAATCACTTCTTTGCCAAATTGTTTCACTGTTGCATAATAGGCTTCACTGCCAATGTAATTTTTCAACTGACCTTTATCAATTTTAGTATTTCCAACATAGATCGGAACCTTCGATGAAAAATCCATCGTTGACAAAGCAGTTGTTGAATCAGATCCAAATTGCCAATTGATAAAAGCATGTTGATTTTTGACAGTTAATTTATTTGTATTGGCATTAACCGTCTGTATCTCACCTTTATACAGGTTTTCAACTAACGTACCTGTCTCACTAATGTCTATTTTTGTGACAATGGATGTGTTTCGATTTTTAAGGCTAAGCTTCACACGATCCCCTACATATAATGCACTAATATCAACAGCAGAAGATTTTTTTTGATATTCTGTATCTTTATTTATATAGTAAGTTGTTTCCTCTCCATTATCTGGCTTCAGCATAATGAATAGTCCATTTGGATCTATACTTGTCACTACTCCAGCAAGTGTATTAGTATTTTGTGCAACTGTTGGAGATTCTGTTTCATTTGTAGAAGTAGCAGTAGAAGTACCTCGAAGCTCAACAACACTGCGAAGAGAAATTTCCGCTTCTACTTTCATGCCCATCTTAAAGCCTTCGATTGTTGTCACTGTATTATTAATATACAGGCGGGCACTATCGTTTATATTGTATGTAACTTGACGACCGCTTTCATTTTGCAACGTAATTTTACTAAGCTGTTTTTCTATTACTCCGTTTGAATTTGCATATTCTGAAAATGTTACATCAACAAAGGTTCCAGTCACCATTTGAGCAGCATGCGCTGTTTGTTTTGATGAAAACCCGAGAACCGCTAGTAACAAAATCATTAGTATGTATGGAATCTTCTTCAAAAAATCCCGCCTCCTAAAAAAATGTTATTAATAAATAGTATATCGTACTATTGGTAGTTTTTCCTATTCAAAAAGTTACATTTTAGTGCTTTTATTTACTTTTTAAATTAGATTGTAGACACAAAGATAGAGGTAGCTTCCAATTTCAAGCTACCTTTCCTACATCATACTTGAATGTCAATTGTATGTCCGGCTGTCGGATGTGGAGCATCTAACATTTCAACTAATTGTTCTGTATTTTGCTGTTGCATCTCCATTGCTTGTTTTGTTACAGCTAGAGATACATTTTGCATTAAAGTTGCTTGATTCATTGCCATTGATAAAGCTGCGATATCCATCTAGTCCACCTCCTATTTAATTTATCGGTCAGTTGTTTCATTCATCAAGCGATTCCCTCCATCTTTAATAAAAAAAACATCTACTGTCCTAAATAATAGACTCAATAGATGTTTTTTTATTACATTTTATTTTCAATTGTACGCCAAGCTTCTTCAAAACCAATTCCTTTTTCTGAAGAAAAGACAATAAGCGGATCATTTTTTTCCATGTCTAGCGTTTCTTTCACGACTTTTTTATGCTTATCCCATTTACCTTTTGGAATTTTATCTGCTTTTGTTGCAATGACAATACAAGGAATATTGTAATGCTTTAAAAAATCATACATCATGCGATCATCAGCAGTAGGGGGATGACGTAAATCAACAATTTGTACGACTGCCTTTAATTCAGTACGCCCTGTGATGTAACGCTCAATCATTTTGCCCCATGCTTCACGCTCAGTTTTTGAAACCTTTGCATAACCATAGCCCGGTACATCCACAAAAAACAATTGCTCTTCAATTTTGTAAAAATTAAGCGTTTGTGTTTTTCCGGGCTTAGAAGAAATACGTGCTAAAGCTTTACGACCGATCATTCGGTTAATAAATGAGGATTTCCCCACATTTGAACGACCGGCTAGTGCAAATTCTGGCAGTCCATCTTCTGGATATTGGTCTGGTCTTACAGCACTTATGACCATTTCGACGTTATGGACTTTCATGTTCTTACATACCTCCGTCCAGTGCAATGGCTAATACTTCATCAGCCGATGACACTAGTTTAAATGTTAGTTGCTCGCGTACACTTTCAGGAATATCCTCAATATCTCGCTCATTATCTTTCGGACAAATAATTGTCGTTAAGCCTGCTCGATGCGCACTGAGTGTTTTTTCCTTTAAGCCACCAATTGGCAGGACACGTCCACGTAATGTAATTTCACCTGTCATGCCGACTTCACGGCGTATTGGACGGTGTAAAATTGCGGACACAATTGCGGTTGCCATCGTAATACCTGCGGAAGGTCCATCTTTCGGCACAGCTCCTTCAGGAACGTGAATATGAATATCATGTGTTTCAAAATATTCTGCATCCACTTTTAGCTCTTCCATTTTTGTACGGACATACGATAAAGCGGTTTGAGCAGATTCCTTCATGACATCGCCTAGCTTCCCAGTTAACTGCAATTTTCCTTTACCCGGTGTTAATGATACCTCAATTTGTAATGTATCACCACCCACAGTTGTATAAGCAAGCCCAGTAGCTACACCGATTTGATTTTCCTCTTCTGCTTGTCCATATCGGAAACGATGCTTGCCGAGTAAATCCTCTAATGATTTCGAGTTGACTGTTACTCGTTTTTTCTCACCAGAAACGATGATCTTAGCGATTTTACGACATAGGGTTGCGATTTGACGTTCCAGTCCACGAACACCTGCTTCGCGAGTATAATAACGGATGATATCCACTACTGCTTCATCTTTAATAATAACTTGTGTTTTTTTCAAGCCATGCTCTTTTAACTGTTTAGGTATTAAATGATTTTTCGTAATTTGCTCTTTTTCAATTTCTGTATAACCAGCAATTGAGATTACTTCCATACGATCCAGCAACGGCCCAGGAATTGTACTTAAATCATTGGCAGTTGCTATAAATAATACATTTGATAAATCATAAGGTTCTTCGATGTAATGATCACTAAATGTATTATTTTGAGCCGGATCTAAAACTTCAAGCATTGCTGCTGAAGGATCTCCCCTGAAGTCATTAGACATTTTATCAATTTCATCTAGAAGGAATACAGGATTAATCGTTCCTGCCTTTTTCATCCCTTGGATAATACGACCTGGCATCGCCCCAACATACGTACGTCGGTGACCACGAATTTCTGATTCGTCACGTACCCCACCTAATGATATACGGATAAATTTGCGATCCAAGCTTTCTGCAATAGACCGAGCTAATGACGTTTTACCGACACCTGGAGGGCCTGCCAAACATAATATTGGTCCTCGTAACGATTCTTTCAACTGACGTACAGCTAAATATTCTAATATACGTTCTTTTACTTTTTCTAAGCCGTCATGATCACGATTTAAAATGTCCTCTGCATGTTTGATATTCATGCGATCCTTAGTCGCATTTGTCCAAGGTAGTGATACAATCCAATCAATATAGTTTCGGATTACGCCACTCTCTGCACTAGCCGATGGTAACTTCTCATAGCGATCCAACTCTTTAAGCACTGCTTCTTTCGTTGATTCGGGCATTCCAGTTTCGTCAATACGTCTTCGTAACTCAGCTACTTCGCCAGTTTTTCCTTCACGGTCTCCTAGCTCAGTTTGAATAGCTTTCATTTGTTCACGTAAATAATATTCTTTTTGCGTACGCTCCATGGATTGCTTCACTTTTGTATTAATTTTCTTCTCAAGATCAAGTACTTCTTGCTCGTCATGTAAACGAATAATTAAATGATCTAAACGCTTCTTTACACTGAGCATTTCCAATACTTCTTGTTTATCTGCAATCTTAAATGGTAAATGCGATGCAATGATATCTGCTAAACGACCGGGCTCTTCAATGTCTGCCACAGTACTAATGGTTTCAGATGTAATCTTATTGGAGGCTTTGGCGTATCTTTCGAAATACGTTAACAACGTACGCATTAAAGCCTGTGTTTCAACATCTTTATCGATGGCTTCCTCTTTTACATCGATGTCAGCAATCGTATATTTTTCTAACGCCCGATAGTTAGACCATGTTGCACGAGCTACACCTTCCACTAAAACACGCAGTGTTCCATTTGGTAATTTTAGCATCTGTTTGACATATGCCATCGTACCAATTGTATATAAATCTTGCTCATCAGGTTGTTCATCATGCACTTCTTTTTGTGTTACCAATAATATCAATTGGTCCTCTAACATTGCTTGTTCTAGCGCCGCTACAGAACGATTTCTACCCACATCAATATGTAACACCATCGACGGGTATACTAAAAGTCCACGTAAAGGCAATAATGGTACATTTGTTGTTTTTTGTATTGTTACCATGCGGGTATTCACCTCCGTCAAAATTTTCTTATACACTCCCGCGTTACTAGTATGTGTCTAAAAAGCTGATTCACACTAGTTAATCAATCGAGCCAAAAATTTCATCTCATTACAGTAGGCTTTATGTATGAATGAATAAAAAGCTGACTGTCGATATGTGCGAATATTGCACAATCGAAGTCAGCTAAATTACTCTTTATCTCATAACAATAGACAGCCACGTCTGTTCGTTATGCTGAAGTTTTTGTGTCGCTACCTTCATCGAGTTCAGTGCCATCTTCAAGAAGCAATTTCGGTTTTTCTTTATCCGTAATTGTTTTTGCTGTAATGATACATTTTTTCACGTCTTCACGTGAAGGTAGTTCGTACATTACTTCAAGCATTGTTGACTCAATAATTGAACGAAGACCACGTGCACCAGTTTTCCGTTCAATTGCTTCTTTTGCAATTTCAGAAAGCGCACCTTCATCAAACTCAAGCTCAACACCATCTAGTTCAAGCATTTTTTGATATTGCTTAGCTAGTGCATTTTTTGGCTCCGTTAAAATTTGTACAAGCGCTGCCTCGTTTAATTGCTCAAGACTTGCAAGTACTGGTAATCGACCGATGAATTCTGGAATTAAACCAAATTTCAATAAATCCTCTGGAATCAACTTTGCCATAATTGAGCCTTCATCCATCTCAATTTTGTTAGGATCTGAACCGAAGCCAATTACTTTTTCACCCTGACGACGTTTAATAATGGATTCAATTCCATCAAAAGCTCCACCAACAATAAATAAAATGTTTGTCGTATCGATTTGTAAAAACTCTTGGTGAGGATGCTTACGACCACCTTGTGGTGGGACACTTGCAACTGTACCTTCTAAAATTTTCAGAAGTGCTTGTTGTACGCCTTCACCAGATACATCACGTGTAATGGATGGATTTTCAGATTTACGTGCAACTTTATCGATTTCATCAATATAGATGATCCCTTTTTCAGCACGTTCGATATCGTAATCCGCTGATTGAATTAATTTTAATAAGATATTTTCAACGTCCTCACCCACATAGCCAGCTTCAGTTAGAGAAGTAGCATCTGCAATTGCAAAAGGAACGTTTAATATACGCGCCAATGTTTGGGCTAATAAAGTTTTACCGCTACCAGTTGGGCCGATTAACACAATGTTCGATTTTGCTAATTCTACATCATCAATTTTACTATTCGTATTAATGCGTTTGTAGTGATTATAAACCGCAACTGCTAAAGCTTTTTTAGCACGTTCTTGTCCTATTACATATTCATCTAAAATCGATAAGATTTCTTTCGGTTTTGGAATATCTTGAAACTCAATTTCTTCTTCAACGCCCAGTTCCTCTACAACGATTTCTGAACAAAGCTCGATACATTCATCACAAATATAAACACCAGGACCTGCAACTAGTTTACGTACCTGTTCTTGTGGCTTTCCACAGAATGAGCATTTTAAATTGCCTTTTTCATCATTAAATTTGAACAATATGTTTCACCCCTATTCAAGCAACAATCTTACAAGATTATTGAATCATTATCAAATAAATTGTCTGCATCCATTTACACCACGGCGTTTATGGTTCGAGATTTTAAAAAAATTTACTACATTCATAGTACAGAAACACTGACATTTACCGCAAAGTTGCTAATTATTCATCTTGACAAATTTACCAATTGTATCTTTTATTCCTATGTGCGTAACTGACTGATTCTTCAGAAACCTCTAGCGACCAGAGAACTTTCGTTTAGTCAAGCTCCCTGACTCCTCGTCACTTCGTCACTTGATATTTGGCTTGTGACTTTACTGTTATACCCGATAGAACAAGTTACAGATTATCAAATGCGTAACTTAAATTTCTTTAAAATCTATTACATTCGCCAGAGGCTTAACTTCATTCAGAAGAGGATGTATTTTGTTGTTCCTCATTTAGAAGAATTGAGATATCCATAAACTAAGCCTTATCTCTGAATAAAGTCAAAATTTAGCATCGTGTAAAAAGTCAAACAATACTATGTATTAGAGAAGTGTAAAGGCTTTGTCTATCCCCTTATCAAAAAAGTACTTCCTTTTGGAGGATGCTTTTTTACGGTGATAGTAGTCGTCATCTTAACAATATAATTAACTGAACTTAACCTAAAGGGGAATCTAGCTTAACCTAAACAAAAAATATGTGATAAAACAAGGCACGGTTAAATGCCGTACCTTGTTTTCATTTTTCTATCCAGTTACAAAAAAATCCTATTCAGTAATTTTAGCGTTTTCTACTAAAAATTCAACTGTTTTTTGAATTTTAATGTCGTTTTCAAGAACTGTTGTGCCGCCTAAAGCACCTGTAATTTGCTCTTTAGTCATGTTAAATTGAGCAGCCATTTTTTCTAATTCAGCTTCGATATCAGCTTCAGTAGCTTCAATTTTTTCAGCTTCAGCAATTGCTTCAAGTGTTAAAGATACACGTACACGGCTTTCTGCTTCTTCTTTCATTTGTCCACGTAAATCTTCTTCTGATTGACCTGAGAATTGGTAGTAAAGGTCTAAGTTCATACCTTGCATTTGTAAACGTTGACCAAATTCTTGTAACATACGATCAGTTTCAGAGTTGATCATGCCAGCTGGTACTTCAAATTCAGCATTTTCAGCAGCTTTTTCAACTAATTCATCACGAAGTGCTGCATCAGATTCAGCTTGTTTTTGTTCAGCAGTTTGCTCTTTGATTTTTGCGCGTAAAGCTTCAACACCTTCAACTTCTGGGTCTAATTCTTTAGCGAATTCGTCGTTTAATTCTGGAAGAACTTTTGTTTTAACTTCTTTTACAGTTACTTTGAAAGTAGCTTCTTTACCAGCTAATTCAGCTGCATGGTATTCTTCTGGGAAAGTAACAACTACGTCTTTAGATTCACCAGATTTTACACCTGTAAGTTGCTCTTCAAAGCCAGGGATGAATGAGCCAGAACCGATTTCTAGTGGGTAGTCTTCACCTTTACCACCTTCAAATGCTTCTTCACCTACGAAACCTTCAAAGTCGATAGTAGCTGTATCGCCTTCTACGATAGCTTCATCTTCTTTAATTTCAAGCTCTGCTTTACGAGCTAATTGTTCTTGAATTTGTGCTTCTACTTCTTCATCAGTAACAGCTACTGGAAGTTTCGTAACTTCTAAACCTTTGTAGTCACCAAGTTTTGGCTCTGGTTTCACCGTTACTTGAGCAGTAAATGCGAAATCTTTACCGTGTACGAAGTTTTCTGTACCAGAAATTTCTGGGTAATCAACTGGCATAATACCAGCTTCATCGATCGCTTTTGAATAAGATTCAGGAACGATGATTTCTAATGCATCTTGGTATAAAGATTCGATACCAAAGCGTTGTTCAAACATTTTACGAGGCATTTTCCCTTTACGGAAACCTGGTACGTTAATTTGTTTAACAACTTTTTTGAACGCTTGGTCCATTGCTGCGTCTACTTCTGTAGCAGGTACTTCAATTGTAAGAGTACCGATATTACCTTCTTGTTTTTCCCATTTTGCTGACATGTATAAATACCTCCAAATAAATGATCAAGTTTATTGTTAGACAATTCATTCGTAACTACGATTTTGACAACCATTTTAGTATAACATAGATGCGTATAGTTTCAACTTATTTCATACTTCATGGAGTTCTGTTAATTTTTCTAACATTTGTAAAAAGTCAATGATTTCATAGTTCATTTCCTGTACTTTTCCGAGCATAGATTGTACAAAGTCAATATAACTATAAGCAATATCATCGGCTTCGAATGGGCGCCATTCGAACGGATACGTTACAATAGCATGCTTCGCCATTAAATATTGTACCATTTCCAACGTTGATGGGTCTTGCTCTAATTTATTTTCAATTATTTTTTTTACTTCCTTATATTGAGGCAACTGATTTGGTAGGACTAAATTGATAGGATTAATAATTTTTGTTTCGTTAAATTTTGAGATAGTCATCTCTATTGACACTTCTTGTTCCACTAATAAGATTAACGCTAAGCTCTGAACAAATGGATGGATTGTTGGACATTCTATAATAGCTTTCAATGCTGTTTTTAATTGTCGTACATTCGTATCCATTAAACGATGCAGTCGAATAGATTGTTCATCTGGCGTTAATGCATTAAATTCCGAAAGTTCATATTCTTGCTCTTCTATTAATCGTTTTGCATCCTCTTTTTTTTGGAGATTCCTAGCAACCTCTTGATTCAAGCTTCTTAAACGTTCAAATTTCTCAAGCTGACCTTCCGGAAGTACATTTTCTTCAATTAATGTCGTAATTAACGACTCTACTTGATGGTATTCCTTTAACTGCATACATACAGTAACATACAGTTCCATTACTTCCACATACAATGACGTACCCATAGCAAACAATTGCTCACAAACACTTTTAACTTTTTCGTATGCTTTTAATTCATATAAAGCGTACGCATAGGTACTTAATGCAATTTCATCTCCAGCTTCATATAAAAATGCTTTTTCAAAGCTTGCCACAGCCTCTTCATATTGATAATTTTCCGCATACATATGTCCTTCACGTATTAATGTCTGAACAGCACCTGGAAAAACAACAATATTGTCATGTTTTATAACATGTCGTTTTCGCTTTGTCATTTTTCTCACCTCTTTACTACTATTTTTCTTATTAGTTCCTATATAAATCATCATCATAACACGGGGGTTGATTTTTTGTATTCGACTTAGCGTTTTACAATGAGGTTCGATAAGATACCTGAGGTTGGTCAACGGAGACCGTTATTACAGGTCTGCATGTTTTAGCCTTCGTTCCTCTACTGGCTCTCACCAGGGTCTCATCTAGGACGATCCCCACCTTCATTCCAATCAACCTCATTAAGATGGTTTACGTTTTAATCAATGTCATTTTCAACTCTTCTATAAATAACGACATATACTAATTAAAAATATTCCTACTTGTTTTTTACAAAGATTATCACTATATTATTTCATATTTTGTAATAAATTGTATTATAATTAATAATATCTTTCATTTATTACTGGCTTCGTCTGTAATTTAAGAAAAAGTTCTTCACAAGGAGTGGAATACATGCAATTAATGGATACAGTAAACGAATTTGGTAGTAGCATCTCTCCTATGTTTGAGGCACTATCAATTAAAGTTGTTTCGTTTTCAACAGCGGACGGTCCGCATCAGAAGGATTATCCGATTGAATTTGAAATACTCACACGCACAAAGATTGATTTATACACGCAAGAAGCGATCACACATATTCTAAGTATACAAGGTTATATTCCAGGCTCCATTTCAATTGGACACCAACATGAGTCACTTTTTATTATTCCCCAAAATGTACACATTGAATGCAACTATAAACTTCTAAGTATCGACAAAAAAGATATGCAACGAATCTTACAGCACTCTCAACCGAATCTTCATTATAGTGAATGGCTAATCGATGCCATTAAAAACGCAAATATTCTTGTAGAATTAAAAACCAATCAAAATACCTTTACTGAATGGCCACTCGGTATAAAGTCAGCCGTTATATTGTAACGAGGATGAGACATACTTTAATAGGTATGTCTTTTGCTGTTGTAAAACTATCGAAATTAAAGTGTAATGATACTTCGGCAAAACGAGGGGTTGATTTCCGTTCCGACTGAGCGCTTTGTTGTTGCTGTCGCTTCGCTTTCACACAGATAAAACAATTGCTGACACTTCGCTTTCGCGCAGATAAAACATTTGCCGCTGACGCTTCGCTTTCGCGCAGAGCAGAGCTTCCTGGGGGCGTCCGATGAGCCGCTTGGGCCTACACGATGTAGGTCACGAAGGCGTTATCACAGGACGTGATGGTTTTAGCCTTCGTTCCTCTATTGCTGATCCCCAAGGAGTCGCTCAGTCTCCACTCCAATCAACCACTTCACATAGCATATACTTCTAGAGAGTCACTCAAAAATAGTAATAATTCGAACTTCTACAATGTTTTATCTATGCAAAAGCTGAGTGTCAATGCTCACCCACAAAAAAGTGGAACAGAAACCATCCTCATAGTAATTCACAAAGATTTACTTGACCATTTTGTTTTCCAGATCTATTAGACATTTATAAATAAGTATGTTTTTATTGTGCACTCGTTTAGTCTACCCCTTTTTGTTGCTTGTCTATCATATCAACTTTCTCTTGATTCTGGAATTCCTATTGTGAATATACCCCTATATCACTAGAAAACTTCACCAATCAACAAATATATCGTTGAAACGTTATAATAAAAATGCATAGCTCTAAAAGCATTTTTACTATGTCTGCGCATTGTTATAGAAGTAATGACAAAGACTAGTGATCATCATTAAAAAATGCTCTAATAGAAAATTAACTTAACTTCGGGGGAATTACATATGGATATCAAAAATACCTTACAATCATTTTCCACTATGACACATTCGGCACGACAAGAATTTATGTTGCTAAAGGGCGATTGGTTGCTACAAGAAATGTTAACGCACATCGGTTCACCGGATGCTGAATTACGCGACAAATTAATTTATCGTACTTTTATTGATATACTTAGCGACAATTTACTGAGCACCGAACAGCTACAATATTTATTTGATACTGTAACAGGCGAGGATTTTTTATATTTGAACATAGGTGAAGAATTGACAGATAGCGTCTTTACACGTTCATTTTCTGCTTTACTTGCAGCAGGTATTCTTGCAAAAGATGCTGAACTACTAGTTTTAAATGATGAACGTCTACAAATTTTCTTTCAAAAGATTGGCCGCTATTTATTATTAGAAAAAGATACAAGAGGTCATGTTCATGATAAAGGCTGGGCTCATAGCATTGCACATGGTGCAGATTTAGCAGCAATGACGATTAAACATCCTAAATTTGATTTACAGCATGCGCCTTTAATCTTGCATGCATTGAAACTTGTTACTTGGAAAGATACTGTCTTTGTCAATGATGAAGAGGAACGCTTAGTTAATATTATTGAAGCGTTACTAGCTCGTAACTACTCCGAGGAAGCATTAATAGAATTTGCTGAACAGGTATTCGATAAATTTGAAATGCATTTAGTGACTCAAGGCTATAACGAAGCCTTTTTTAGTGGACGTACATGTACATTAAATTTAATGAAAACATTGTATTTTGCATTAAAGATGAATAACTTAGCCTTAAAACTTCAAAATACTATCTATGGACAAGTAGCAAAATGGCTAAAGCTCGGAGCTTAAAATCGATCAATTTCACCCCTAATTGCGCCGAGTGAAGATAAATTTCACCTTCTCTCTGCTTAGAACGTTTATTTTTGTCCTTATAACCAAAAATAGCAAACCAAGGATATCCTTAGTTTGCTATTTTTACTTTTTAGATAAAACATCCACAATACATTTTATGGAAGCTTGTAATTATATTAACATAATTAATATTAGTTTCCGAAATCCCCCTTTCCATTCATTCCTTACATTGAAAGTTTATCCTGATATATCCATAATCCTGCTTTTCGGATACTCATCTTTTTTAAAAACGCAACAAAAAAGCATTCAACACCTTAACATAACGGCGATTTTATTACAAAATGACGTCTAAAATGTGAAATGATGTTTTCACAAAAAAAACTATTTACTTAGTTAAATACAAGAAACTCAGTGTTTTCAACGTTTTAACAGTGTTTATTTAATTAAACACAAAAATACTAATATTGAAATAACGATTTTTGTTCAAAAAATGTTCAAATTCACCCCTAATTTACTATTAAAAAAATAAAAAAATAATTTTTTTTTTTAAAAACGGGCGTATAATCCAATTTGCAACAACGACATTTGTGTCGATCGATTATGACACATTGTCTAGAAAATCGATTACACAGATTAATGATTTTGCGAACGCTTGCACTAGACCAATCAAATACTAGATTCAATGTTTCATATTGAACCATGCCATTGTAAGTATTTCTGATTATTTGATTGGTACAACAACTAAAAGAGGTGACCTTATTACCCACTATTTATAATTTCGAATCTATACAAAAATACATGAAATTTATGAATAGCCGTTTTATAGAAAGGAGTCAAACATGAAGAAAAAGTTAAGCTTAATGTTTGTTGCATTTGGAGCTCTTGCAATTCTTACTGGTTGTGAACCCCTAACAGTCTTTGATCCAAAAGGGCCAAATGCCAAAACATTATCAGACACAATTATTTTATCCATTATTACAATGGCCTTTATATTACTAGTCGTGTACGTGCTTTTAGCATTTATGCTAACAAAATACCGTGCTTCAAAAACACCTGCCGATTATGAGCCTCCTCACGAAGAGGGTAGTCATTTACTTGAAATTACATGGACAGTTATCCCTATTATCATCGTGGCATTCTTAGCAGTTGTTACTGTAAGATCCACGAGTACAGTAGAAGCTCAACCAGCAGGTTATGACAATAAAGAGCCACTTGTTATTTACGCATCTTCCTCTAACTGGAAATGGCATTTTAGCTATCCAGAGCAAGGAATTGAAACTGTAAACTATGTAAATATTCCTGCTGACCGTCCAATTGAGTTCAAACTTTACTCATTCGGACCAATCACAAGTTTCTGGATTCCTCAATTAGCTGGTCAAAAATACGCGATGAGTGACATGTTAACAACTATTCACCTTGCCGCAGATGGGGTTGGTTCATACACGGGCCGTAACTCTAACTTTAGCGGTCGCGGTTTTGCTGAAATGGAATTTGAAGTGCAATCAATGACAGAAAAAGACTTCGACAAATGGGCTACTGATGTGAAAACAAAAGAAAAACCATTAACAGAAGAAAAATTTGATGAACTATTAAAAGCAGAACACGTTGGTCGTTCAAGCTATTCATCTACACACTTAGAATTTAGACCTGCTCCAATGGAACATAGTGAACACATGAAAATGGGAGGCATGGATCATAGCGATATGAACATGTCTGAGAAAGAAATGGATCACTCTAAAATGGATCACGGAGCTACACATTCACATTAATTTTCAAACCCGAAAGGAGCGCATCCAATGAGTATGGAAGAAGTATTCCATCCTATGAAAGAACCGATGATTTTAGCGGCAGCTATTAGTATCGTAGTTGGAGCAGTGGTTATCGGAGTTGGCCTTACGTATTTCAAAAAGTGGGGCTATTTCTACAAAAACTGGCTATCAACTGTTGACCATAAAAAAATCGGTATTATGTATATCGCTACAGCACTTTTGATGCTATTCCGCGGCGGTATCGATGCATTGTTAATGCGTGCACAAACGGCAGTTCCTGATAACGGACTTCTAGATGCACAACACTATAATGAGATTTTCACAACACACGGTTTAATCATGATTTTATTCATGGCTATGCCATTCGTAATTGGTTTAATGAACATTGTTATCCCACTGCAAATTGGTGCACGTGACGTTGCCTTCCCACGTCTAAATGCAGTCAGCTTCTGGTTATTTGCAGCTGGTTGCGGTTTACTAAACCTATCATTTATCATTGGTGGTTCACCTGATGCTGGTTGGACAGCTTACTTCCCACTATCTGGGACAGAATTTAGTCCATCTGTTGGGGGCAACTACTATTCTTTAGCTTTACAATTATCAGGGATTGGTACGTTAATGACTGGTGTTAACTTCATCGCAACAATCATTAAAATGCGTGCACCTGGTATGACATTAATGAAAATGCCAATGTTCACTTGGTCAATTTTAATTACAAACGTTATTATCGTATTTGCATTCCCAGTGTTAACTGTAGCACTTGCATTAATGATGTTTGACCGTCAATTTGGTACACAATTCTTTGCCATGCAAAATGGTGGTATGGATATGCTTTGGGCCAACTTATTCTGGGTTTGGGGACATCCTGAGGTTTATATCGTTATCCTACCTGCTTTCGGTATTTTCTCTGAAATCATTGCGACATTTGCACGTAAAAACTTATACGGCTATAGATCAATGGTTATGAGTATGGTCGTTATTTCATTACTATCATTCGTAGTATGGGCCCACCACTTCTATACAATGGGTCACGGTGTAATGGTAAACAGCGTATTCTCTATTACAACTATGGCAATCGCCGTTCCGACAGGGGTTAAAATATTTAACTGGTTGCTCACAATGAGACACGGTAAAATTCAATTTACAACTCCTATGCTTTATGCTCTTGGCTTTATTCCAATCTTCACAATTGGTGGGGTTACAGGGGTAATGTTAGCAATGGCAAGTGCTGACTATCAATATCATAATACGATGTTCTTAGTTGCCCACTTCCACTATGTATTAATTCCAGGTACAGTATTCGGTGTACTTGCAGGTTACCACTACTGGTGGCCAAAAATGTTCGGTTTCCGATTAAATGAAAAACTAGGGAAAACTGCTTTCTGGTTTATCGCAATCAGCTTCAACGTAGCTTTCTTCCCTCTATTTATTTTAGGTTTAGATGGTTACGCTCGTCGTATGTACACTTACTCTGCTTCAACTGGCTACGGTCCATTGAGCATGGTATCATTCATCGGTGCAATTGGTCTTGCAGTCGGCTTTGCGTTAATCGTATATAACATTTACTACAGCTGGAAACATATGCCACGTAATGAAAAAGCAGATGTTTGGGATGGTCGTACACTAGAATGGGCTACTCATTCTCCAGTACCAGAATATAACTTTGCAGTAGTTCCAACTGTTACACGTTTAGATGAATTCTGGTTCGCGAAAAAAGAAGGTCGCGATATTACAGCAGGTAAAATTGAAAAAATTCACATGCCTAACAACACTGGCACACCTTTCTGGATGAGTGGATTCTTCTTCCTTGCAGCATTCTTCGCTGTATTTAATCTATGGATTCCAGCCATCGTTAGTATGCTTTGTGTATTTGGCTTTATGATTCATCGTTCATTTGAAAAAGATCATGGTCGTTACATTTCAGTTGAAGAAGTTATGGCAACTGAGAAAAGTTTGAGAGGTGATAAATAATATGAAAATCGATTCTTCACTTCCATTAGAATATAGTACAGAGGAAAATCGCCTGAAAATTTTCGGTTTCTGGATTTTCCTTGGCGCCGAAATCGTATTATTCGCCACACTATTTACAGTGTATTTTACTCTTAATACACGTACAGGTAGTGGCCCAAGCGGCGCTGAAATTTTTGAATTAACACCAGTATTATGGGAAACATTCTTATTATTAACAAGTAGTTTCACAATTGGTCTTGGTGTTCATGCAATGCGCATTGGCAATAAAAAAGCGATGATGGCATTTTTCATCATCACACTTCTATTAGGTCTTGGCTTCTTAGGCATTGAGATCGATGAATTTGTCACATATGTTGATGAAGGTGCCACAATTCAAACAAGTGCATTCTTATCTGCATTAATGACTTTACTTGGTACGCACGGTGCCCACGTAACATTCGGTTTCTTCTGGGGCGTTGCAATTTTAATCCAAGTAGCAGGCCGTGGCTTAAACCCACAAACGGCTAACAAAGCGTTCATCTTCTCACTGTACTGGCACTTCCTAGACGTTGTTTGGATTTTCATCTTCAGCTTCGTCTACTTGAAAGGACTGATTAGCTGATGAAGGATTTATTCCCAAAACAACATGTGATGGGCTTCGGCTTCTCACTATTACTAACAGTTGTAGCTTTAGCCGTTGTTAAATTTGATATGTCACTTAACATGGCATTTGGTGTTTTACTAGTGACTGCTCTTGCACAAGCAACTGTACAATTATTATTATTCATGCACATCGGTGAATCTGAAGACAAGAAAACGTTATATACAACGATTTTATACTCAGTATTCGTAGGTGTTGTTACAATCCTAGGTACATTATTCACAATGATCTGGGGCTATAATTGATAAACAGAGCCGAGAAAATGACTTCATTTTCTCGGCTCTTTCTTTTGTAAGTATATTTTTTCAACATCGAAAGCAGACTCCACTCAAAAAAATTCCAGTCCTTCGAATCCCTCGAACACCACTTCCCCTGCCTTACTTATATACAAACACTAACTGTTATACTCCCTTACTCCAACGCAATACCATTAGAATCCCCTAGCGAAAAACTAACCTACTAATAATAAGCATAATATCATAGCACCTTTGCAATACTTTAAAATAACTAACAACATATTTATGGAGCACCTCTTAATATTCGCGAACCATTTTTTTGTACTTCATAATGAGTAATAAGACTTATAAACAAAGATATGCATTGGGCATTTACTATTATTTTAATATCGAGTTGGTACTGTTTTTTTAATTAATGAAACTTTTACTTTTATACTATTGTATACTAGTAGTTGATGTTTTTACCAAGAATAGGAGATGAAAGTAATGAACAAATTTTTTAAAGTATTAAGTGTTGGAGCTCTAGCACTGACACTAGCAGCTTGTAACAGTAGCGCTTCCCCAACGAAAGATACAACTAAAACAAGTGATCTCACTTTAGTGCAAGTGTATGAAAAAGCGGTAGAGCGCCAAGCAGACATTAAAAGCTCGAGTGCAAAAATGGAGATGACTCAAGAATCCAAATTCGGTTCAGGTGAAAAAGCTATGGAGTTTACCATTGATTCAAAAATGGATATGGATTTAGTTACTGATCCACTCTCTATGCACTTATCAGGTTCAATGACAATGCCAGATCCAGCTAGTGAAGGCAAAAAAACTACGGAAATGCCGATTGATATGTACATGAAGAAAGATCAAGGCTTTTTCATGAAGGATACAGCATCTAACGGTTGGTTTAAATTACCAGACGAACAATTAGATGCAATGTTAAATGAAAATGTATCATCTGCTAACGCTAAGGCACAATTAGACCAGCTTAAAGACTTTATTAAAGATTTCAAATTCGAGCAAACAGATGATGCATATGTCTTAACTTTAGACGCTAAAGGCGATAAATTTAAAGAACTTATCGATTCTGAAATTAACAAATCAATGAAAGATATGGGCATTGAAGAAAATCCACTTAATAAATTAACAATCGATAAAATACACTACACTCTACAAATCGATAAAAAGACTTTCGATACAAATAAAATGGATATGAATTTCGATTTAAAAATGAAAGTTGAAGATCAAGAACTATCTATGAAAACAAAATCAGTTGTGACGTACACTGATTTCAATCACTTAAAATCAATTGACATTCCAAAAGAAGTTATCGATAACGCAAAATCTATTGCACAATAATCAATCACTATAAAAAAGAATCTGCCTACTTTAATGTACGCAGATTCTTTTTTACTTTTGGCTCAAGTAGACTTTTATAATAAATGTACAGTAGCATCACGATTTAAAACATATTTAGTGGCTTCAACATATTCTGTTGCTGCTCTTTGACTAATTGCCGCTGTTGGCACGAAGCTTTCAAAGGCGTGATAACAGCCAGGATACAAATGGAATTCAACATCAACACCAGCCTGACATAGCCTCGTTACGTATTGTAATGTTTCATCACGGAATGGATCTAATTGGCCAACACAAGTATAAGTAAATGGTAAACCAGTTAAGTCTTCTGATCTTGCAGCTGCAACATATTGCGATACACCATCACCGCCATTATCCCCATTTAAATACATTTCCCAGCCCTTTTGATTTAAATCATGATTCCAAACCATATGTCCTGTAATCTCCAATGCAGAAGGTGTATTATTACGATCAATCAATATGTAAAATCTGCAATTAAAAAGCTAAAGGCAAAAAACCGTTCCCATGCTATTAACCTACTTTGTCAGCAAGGTTTTATTTTATAATATAAGAAGGGGATTTTTCTCTTATCCCCTTCAATGAAAAGTTATTAACTTGAAATTCTCTGTTCTTTTCTCTTTAATCGACCATCAATGGACCAATTCGTCCACATCCGTAAAGCCTGCTCAAATGGGCCACGCTTGAATGTTTTTAAATATAAGACACTGCCAATGCACTGCACACAATAAACGCCTAATCCAAATAACATCCCATTCAAGATACCTAATTTTCCATACAGCCCAAAACCATAGCCAAAAAATACAGTTGTACAAATAATAGATTGCATTAAATAATTAGTTAGAGACAGCTTACCAACACATTCAAAGGCATAAATAATAGACAACGTACGCCATTTCTTATAGAGCAAGGCTGCTACACATACATAGCCTAACGCTAAAACTTGTGCTCCACTCATATTAAGCATAGTAGACAAATCTCCTGCTTTTAAGCTCAAATATTTACATAATACTCCAATCGGTATAAGTATCATACCTAGCTTATACCACTTTTGTTCCCGCTCCATATTTTCAAATGCTCGCATTTTCGCAAGAGCCATGCCAAGTAAAAATAATGGTACATAGAATAAAGGCACTACAAGAAATAAAATTGATCCCTCCTGTTCAGGCATCAGCCTATTTAAACGATGATTCACGACATCTAAATAACTACCATGTGCATAAACGTTATTTACTTTTTCAATATACGCATCTATCTCCTGCTGATTTGTTGTAAAATCCAAGTTAATATTCATCATAAATGCAACTGAGAACACAAAGAAAATACTAGCCCAAATAATGATTGTTTTTGCTTTTCGATTAATGAATGGCAATAAAAACAATATCATAATACCGTAAAATAAGAGTATGTCACCTTCCCATATAAAAGCAGTGTGCAGCCAGCCTAATAAAATAAGCCCCAAGCTCCGTCGAAGTATCACTCATCGACTTTTCAGCCCTTTTTCTCGAACAGATTCTATTAACTTTATAAACGAAAAGCCAAATAACAGCGTAAAAATAGGCATAAAAGATCCGCCGATAAACACCCTCACAAAATCTCCTGCACTTTGCGACGATAAATTTTTTAAGGCTCCATGCATACCGTATTGAAAAACTACTAAATTAGCGAGTAAAATCCCTAGCAAACTAAATCCACGTAGACTATCAACGAACGAAACCCGTTTCACTCCCATCCATGTTTCCCCTTTCCATTCATTTAAAGAAAGGATAACGTAATAACCTTATGGCCATTTAATAGTTATCTTAACGCGGTCTTATTTTTTTAAAATTAAGACTATTCCATTTTTAAAGTAAAGCCAAAAAAAGACTTCTACTTAGTGATTAAGTAGAAGCCTTTACGCTTAACACATTTTATTGAAATCCTTCTGCCTCTATAGAATAATGAAGTAACCTTCAAAATCCTTCATTTCCAGATTAAAATTGTTATACGTATATTCATAGTTCATTCCCAATTTATCTATAATCCTGATAGATGTTTTTAGGATGAACAACGGCAATAATTTTAGATAATCTAATCTTCGTAAATGCATAATTCATCAAAGCATATGCAGCTTCATATGCAATCCCTTGTCTTCTATATGCTCTTAACTTTAAAGGGGGCCTATCTGTTGTGTAAATATACTAATCCCAATAATTCTCCATTAAATCTGTTGCCCAACGTGGCTGTTTTATTTCTCCTTTTGGTAAAAATTCTTTCATTACAGGTTTTATATCAATGATTGGTGTTCCATCAATAGCATCTAAGCCTTTAATGATTAATATTCTATCCTTTAATTCTAGTAATTCTACAACCGTTACACCTATTTTATTAGGTCTATTTTTACCTCTCTGTGCAAAAATACCGACTTCCGGATAGTCCGTATTATTTCTTGGATGTCTCGCTTCATATTGGATTTTTTCATCTGCCACTTTGTCAAAATAAAAAATTATTTCTAAATGAGAAAAATCATCAATCCCCTTTAAAGACGATTCATGCATATCTTTTGTCAATTCAATAGTAGATATGACGCTACCCCAATTGTCGTCTTCAATCATTGTTCGACTATTGCTCACTACAGCTATTGGTTTAATGTTATAAAGCATATCAAGACCTCTTCTCTTCTTTGATTTCTTCATGCATATTTCTACTTAATCCCAGTATACTTCAGCTACTGTAAATGTCAATTTAAGGTAATGAATTTACAATTTCAAAAGAGTTTCCCCATTTAATAGAGAACCGATAGTCTCCCTAATAGCAAATGTATCAATAACTCTCTTAAATGCATGTATTCACTATTCTTTTTTGTTTTATTATTCGTAAAAATTAAATACATGAAAATGTTGCGCGGGTTATGATATGGTATATTATCTACAATGATATTTTAGAAGGTGGAAAACATGCTAGAAGTAAGTGAAAGTAAGTTAGCACAATATATTTTACATTTTATTGACGATACACTCGTGTTAGGTGAGGAATCATTATCACAGCCAGAGGTCATGCTAGAGGCGGCTTTTACACAGCTAGCGTTTAGCAAAATCGATTTAGAGCAGCAATTCGAATTTTTTCATGAAACAGATATTGGGTTAAATGAGGTGTACACATATGTGAGGGCAATATTTGATCAGGAGACTAGTTTCCTTGAACAATCAATCAACATTGCTAAACACTTACATAGTGTTTCTCAACATCCTAACATTAAAAGCGGCGAATTGTTTATTGGACTATTTGACAATTGTTTTCTAGCTACAGAAGTTAAAAAAATAATTGCCATTGTTAAAATTGATGAAAAAGAAATGTTTTTAGATGTAAAGAACGACCACAACAAAATGGTTGTCAACGGCATCGATGGCATTAATGTGAAGAAAATTAATAACATGGCCATTATCGTAGATATGGGAACCGAGCAGGCACCAGCTGTCTTTATGAAAACGAAAAGGAAAGAAGATATTATCTACTGGCAAGAACGATTTTTAAAGATAAAAGCTGCTGATGAACATTATTATAAAACGAATTTAGCATTAACAGAATGCAAAAAATATATTTTAAAAGAAGAAAGTTATACAAATACTGAAAAGCTAGGTCTTTTAAATAGAACGCTTGATTATTTTAGAAATGAAGATGAATTTCAAGTAAATGATTATATTGAAACAGTGTTTGAAAATGCGGAGCCAACACAAAAAGATATTATCATCAATTCGGTAAAACCTTATGAAACCGTTATTTCTGAGAGCGCGCTTGAAAAAGCTGAGAAAAAATATAAACGTAAAATCAAACTCGATTCCAATATTGAGATCCAGGTAAACGTACAGGATATCAAGCAAGTGGATGAACTAATTGAAGTAGGTTACGATGAATCTACAAATCGAAAGTTTTATAAAATTTATTTCCAGGAAGAACTATAGTTAAATGTATGGCAATGAGACTCTCCTAGTTTAGGAGAAGTCTCTTTTTTTTGCACATCACAATAACGTGTGAATAGCTCAATACTTTTTCTGTACACCCTTATGCTCTACTATTTTATACACCAAATTTGTTAATGTGTGGCTCATCACCATAACTTGTGGTTGATTTTCTATCAATTCAATAATTTTACATTTTACTATAGAAGAAAAGCGAAA
>NZ_LITM01000009.1:310140-349314 GCF_001275675.1 Lysinibacillus sp. FJAT-14745
AAACTCATCAAAAGACGTGGTTTTGGCTATCGAAATGAAGACCGTTTTTTCCTTCGTTTACGTTTAGAAACAGGTCGCTGATTTTGTCACCCACGACTTTTGGTGATGAGCCTAATGTGTTACAATTTATTAAAATACTTTAAAATGAAATGAAAGGAGATTATTGTATGTCCTATATAAACGATTTACAGTATTATATGGATAGTGCTTCAATCGGGATTTTATTTGAACTTCTTTTGGTGACAACTTGTATTTCAACTATTATTTATTTAGTAACTAAAAACCAATATATTTCGTACTTATCGTCTGCACCAATATTTTATTTTCTTTCAATAATTTTGTACCACAATTCACACTTCATTCTGCTTGTCTTAGCCATGACGGTTCAAGCCTCTGTTATTTTATTTATCCAGAAGAAGAACCTACTAAAGATAATTACAATGAAAGACAAAGCTCACGACAGTATTTAAGATGATAGAATAAAGGACTTGTTTTTATGATTTACCAACAAGTCCTTTTACTCTTTTAAACTTAAAATACCGCCTTAAACTCTTCCACATTTTAATGCTCTGGCCCAATCAGATCTATTTTGACCTTCGCTTTGTTTAATAACCTCCGTAGTATCATAAGGAATGCTTAACTGCTCAATAATCCATTCACCATTCCTTTTTTCTACAACTGTATAATTCGCAAACGGTGTACCTGATTCAATCTTATAATAGAATGGTTCAACTTCTTCATAAGCTGGCAAACCAACACTGCCCGGGTTAATAATGATTTTGTTATTAGGTAAATAAACAATCGTTGGTAAATGCGAGTGACCACAAAAAATAATATTTTGAGGAATATCTTTTACTAAATTCATTATTTCCTCTGTCTGTTTTAACGTAACACCATTTGGCGTAATTTCATTCAACATATATAGCTCATCATTTTCAGCTGAAGCATGGCAAAAGTAAAAATCATCTGTCTGAATCGAAAATGGCAGGTTAATCAACCAGCTTTTATGTTCCTCTGAGAGCACATCAATTACATATTGAACGGTTGGATTTTCCGATGAAGACTGTAACAATATCCGATCACAATTTCCACTTACACTTTTAATATTTGTATTCTTTATCATTTCATATGTTTCTAATGGGAATAACGGTCCATAAAGAGTGTCACCTAAATTATATATCTTATCGATACTTCTATATTTTATATCCTCTAACACTGCTTTTAATGCATCTTTATTTCCATGAATATCTGATAGTATAGCTATTTTCACAATATCATCACCTTAATTAGTTTTACATTTCTGGAGTTTCCATACCGAAATTTGCCCACTCCTCTTTAGCTGGACCATAAATACTTGGAACAGATACAGATTAGTCGAGTTTATCAATATATTTATTTAATTCTTCTTGATTAATCTGTCCTTCTATTGTGTATTTCAATATACCTTTAGAATCAAATATAAAAGTTGTTGGATAAGCCCATATTCCAAATGATTTTTGAAGTGTACCATCTAAATCAAGAAATATAGGAAAATTCAAATTGTATGTTTTTTGAAATTTCATGGCATTTTCACTACTATCTTTAGAAGTTGCATTGATCGCTAATAGCTCAATATTTTCAGATTTTTTGTTATAAAATTCCCTTAAATCAGAAGCCTCTTCTTGACAAGGTCCGCACCAAGATGCCCAAAAGTTAACGATTAGGACCTTTCCATTGTATTCTTTAAATGTTGTTGTTGATTCGTCTAATCGTGTTAACTTTGCATCAAAAACAAGCTGTTTTGTGCCATCTTCATTTTCTACTATCGGATTAACTGTTGCTTCTTTTATGAATACATTTTTCAAAACAATTCCTATAAGTAATACGACTAATAAAGCTGAGAAATATAAACCAAAACGCTTTTTAAACTGCATAAATGATCACCTAAATTACCCCTTTTTAAATATCTTTTTCCCTTAAAACGTACCTATATTGAATGTTGATAAGCTAACATTAATTTTTCTTTAGCTTTCTGACCAGCTAATCCTGTTTTTGATAATTCATCAGTTGTTTGACGATCTAAAGATTTAGTAAATTGGTTTAATAAGTTATCTGTCAAAACATCTGACATCTCCCCTGTGCTTTGATCTGTATCTTGTCCCTTTGGTAATTTAGTTTCTTTAATCATTACTCTTTCCCCATCTAATTTAGTTACATAATGACGAATATAACCACCTTCTCTTTTAATTTCATATTTCGCTTTTGCCTGTTTATTTTTATCTAAAAATAAATCTGGAGATAATCTATTTAATTCATCTTTTTTAATCGTATGTATGTAATTATTATTTGTAGATTGGATCCTCATTCTCTTGCCCTCTTTCATTTGTTTTTTCGAAACTTTAAAATACTACTTAGTTAATTTCCCATTATGTAAATCAATTACCATTTTAACCAATTTCATTTATTCGGTCTACTCTCTATAAAGTGTATTTAGCTATCCCCCTTTATATATCCATTGCAGTCTTGCAATGTAACATTTTTTGGCTTCAAAAATTCTTTCGAACAAATCAGTAGTGATTCTCATATTCTTGACGTTTTCCCTTTATAACCGGTTTGTTTATGCGCAATCCATTTGATGCAAAATTTTCCACATAAAAATTGACTTTCAAATTTGTCCAATGTTATATTTACTAATGCAGTAATTTACTAAATTACTAAATTTCGAATTAACAAAGGGGTTGTAAATGATGAAAATACCAACACATTTAAAGCATAAGCCTGTTATAGTTGCTGAAAATTATGCCGATATTGATGGGCGCACTGCTTATCATACAGATGCACAGGGGCTTTCACTTGGCTTAGCTCAATGGAATGACAGAGGCAAGGTTGATATTTCGGCTAAGGTGTGGCGACACACAGGTGGTAAATGGTCACGTCAATCGGAGGAACTACCGCTTCATCGCGTGCTTGACCTCGCTATTTTAGTATGCGAGTCTCAGCTCTATTTTAAGGAAGCTTATCAATACGAAAATTTATATGATGAAGAAAACCCTGTTATTAAACGTGTTGGACTACAGGGTGATGCAATGACAGTGGAAGTATGTACAGAAAATGAACAAATTAAAGAGGATATTCAGCTCTTTAATCAAGCATTAAGTGCGGATGGTGAGCTAATCGGCGAACGCCTACGCACGCTATCACATATTTTAAAGGAAATGGGTTATTAAAACTCATGAGGACATTATAATGAACAAACAAATTTTACAAGATGACAAAAAACTACAAAAAGCTTTTTTTAGCTTTTTGATCCCTGTTATGCTAGCGAATGTGCTGCAATCACTAGGGCAAGTCTTTGGCATGTTTATCGTTGGGCGCAATTTAGGTGTCGATGCACTTGCGGCGATTTCAGCATTTTTTCCGTTCTTCTTCTTTTTAATGGCTTTTGCTATTGGGATTGGCTCAGGTAGCTCGATTTTAGTTGGGCAAACCTATGGGGCTGGTAATCATGAGAAGATGAAAGAAGTTGTAGGAGTAACCCTAGCCTTCACGACGATTATATCTATTGTCGTTGCGCTTTTTGGTGGCTTTTTTATTGAATGGATTTTGCGCTTTATGCACACACCCGCAAATATTTTAGAGATGAGTATTCGCTATGCGCAAATTTTATTTTTCACACTACCGATTATGTTTTGGTATATGGTGTACACAACCTTTATGCGTGGTGTCGGTGACTCTAAAACACCATTCTTATTTTTAGTAGCGAGTGTTATTTTAAATATCATATTCCTACCACCATTAGTTTTTGGCTGGTTTGGTTTGCCTGAGTTTGGCTTAAATGGCGCTGCCTATGCCTCTGTATTATCCAATTTGGTGACGATGCTATTGTTATTCGCCTACCTGCATAAAACAAAGCATATTTTGCGCTTAGACAAATCGATTTTGCAGCATTTTAAATTAAAGAAGGATATTTTAGCTTCTTTATTAAAGCTAGCTATTCCAGCGAGCATTAGTATGGTCGCGATCTCTGTAGCGGAAATTGCCGTAATTGGCTTCGTTAACATCTATGGCTCTGATGCTACTGCCGCTTACGGTGTTGTTAATCAGGTGGCTAGCTATGCACAGGTTCCAGCGATGAGTATTTCTATCGCGACATCTGTATTTGTTGCTCAGGCTTTAGGGGCTAACTCTACGGATATGATTAAAAAAATTCGTCAATTAAGTGTTCGTGTTAACTATATTTTAGGCGGCGCTATTATTTTAATTATGTATTTATTTGCGGAGCCTATTTTATCTTTCTTTATTGATAAACATGATACGGTACTTATCGCCAAGAATTATTTATATATCGCTTTTTGGAGCTATTTAATTTTTGGCCATACACAAACCGTTTCAGCTACAATGCGAGCTACAGGTGTTGTCTTATGGCCTACAATTTTCCTAGTCATCGCAATTTGGGTAGTCGAGGTGCCATTGGCGTTTATGTTATCGCACTACACTACATTCGAGCTAAATGGCGTGTGGTTAGCTTACCCTACTGCCTTCTGTGTGCATTTTGTGTTACAATACGCATACTTCAAGCTAGGCTGGCAAAAACGAACTTTAAAAGCAATGCTGAGCGATTAACCTTTATGATTATGTCTGTAGACAAAGCCGCACACGTAACTTTGTCTACAGCAATTTTTTATAGACGTTTGGGGGTAAATAAATATAAACCAGAATTTGTTGATCCACATAATTAAGCTTTAGGCGGAATTATTCCCGAAACCAATAAGATAAAGAATACTAATCCAATGAAAAAGAATATAATTGAAGCAGTAAATATCGGACCTATTTGATAAGTGAACTGTTCCCTTTTCTGAATGATGCCTGTTTGCCCACTAACTTGAGAAGCAAATACCCTAGACAAGGCTCCACCACTACTAGAAAAGTAAAAAGTGCCCCCAGCAAAAACTATACCAGTGAAAAACATTACCTCAATAAATCTTACGGAGAAAAATGAAGCAATAAAATACGTGATTAAAACTTCTACAATAAATGCCACTATCATAATAATTAAATTTTTACTACGCATATAAACCTAACCCCCCTTCCTAAATTGTATACTCCTTACTCTGTATACGATTAAACAGGAATTAAGTTCCATTTTTAGCTATATTAATAAGATTTCTTTTTTTGTATTCTTTATTGTTAATGGGAGAGAAATTAAATGAATGTTTGATGATTTTTTTGATGAGAATAGGATGTACTAACCTACTTTTCCATTACATCACATCTTTTTTCGCATAAAAAAAAGGCATCCTACTGAAAGGATGCCTTTTTTATGGTTACATCATTAAAATTAAAGTTTTACGATGTTTGTAGCTTGAGGTCCACGTTGACCTTCTTCTACTGAGAATTCAACTTTTTGACCTTCTTCAAGAGTTTTGAAGCCGTCACCTTGGATAGCTGAGAAGTGAGCGAATACGTCATTTCCACCTTCTACTTCGATGAAACCAAAACCTTTTTCTGAGTTAAACCATTTTACTGTACCTTGTGTCATTTGAATGACCTCCATTAATTGTATTAATTAAAATCATATTACCAAAAGAAAATTCACATATTACAAAAAGCATCAAATAAAACACGATTACTCTTTGTAATATGTGAATTTATTGTTCTCTTGAAAACGATTTTATTACATTTACTATATACAATAAAATCACATTTGTCTAGTACTAAAGATGATTTATTAAATAAACAGTTTTCTTTCTAACCTAATACGTCACTAAATAAGTTCAACTAACAAGGTGCGATAATCTTTTTAGATCAACGCACCCCGTTAATAAACTTAGTTTTGACAAACATCTATTGTGGTTTCAATTGCCATTAATTTTAGACCAAGACTAATAAATACAACGCCTGCTACTTTATTCATAATCGTATTAAACAGTTTGCTAACGTTGCTCCATATGTAACAAAAACGTACCATACGAGTACAATAATCGAGAATGTCGCACCTAAAATTAGAAATGGTCATGAACCAAAGCTGTTATCTGCTGAAATGAAATGTGGCAAAAAGGATAAGTAAAACAAAATATTTTTAGGATTCGAAACATTCGTCATTACACCTTGCATATAATCCTTTTTCATAGAGCCGCTAAAGGTACGCTTTACTTATAAGCCCTCGCTTTTTTTGAAAACTGATTTCGCACCAATGTAAGTTAAATAAGTACCACCAATTACTTTAAGTACCGTAAAGAGTACAACTAATTGTGATAAGATAATCGATAGACCAATAGTAGAAAGAATTGTATGAACTACAATGACTTTTGTTTTAGTTATCATGTGAAATGAGGTTTAACAAATAAGTTTTATTAAGCTAACGCATGTCGAAAAAGCATATAATGCACAGCAACCTGTATTAAAAGATATTAATATAACGATTGAAAAAGGCGAATTCTTTGTATTAGTAGGCCCATCTGGTTCAGGTAAAAGTACACTTCTGCGCCTTATTGCTGGCTTAGATAAAATGACGACTGGCACAATACAAATAAATGGAGAAACATTAAATATGGCTTCCCCTCAAGAGCGAAATCTATCAATTGTTTTTCAAAATTATGCACTATATCCTCATGTAACAGTGGAACAAAAGATTTTATTTGGTTTAACAAGAAAGGAAGTTCATTAACAGGAGCAGCAAAAACGTTTGCAGGAAAGTGTTGAACTGCTCAAGCTGACTAATTATTTACATCGAAAACCAAAAGCTTTATCAGGAGGTCAACGTCAACGTGTCGCTCTTGCACGTGCTATTGTGAGCCAATCTCCGCTGTGCCTGATGGACGAACCTTTATCCAATTTAGATACACAATTGCGAACACAAATGCGCACTGAAATCAAACAACTACAAAAAAATTAGACTTAACTACCATTTATGTAACCCACGATCAAACAGTGCCTTTTCGGCAAGTTTTTTTCACACCATACATTATTAAAGTGTTTCATATATAACTTGTCCCATTTGAGTGACGTCATAATCTCCTAATGCGACTACTTCTGAATGGAAATCTGGTGAATTTAAAATCTCTTTTACCGATTCAACCAATAGTTGGTTTTCGGGAGTTTTTAATAGGACAATATCATAACGTTCTCTAACAAGTGGTATAAAGTCAACATCTATGAGTTTTGATATTTTTTCAATGCCTATTCCAATGTCTGCATTGCCGTTTGCGACAGCAGAAGCTACATCTATATGGCTCTTTTCTTCTTCGTTATACCCTTCAATTGAGGATGGAGATATGTGATGAATACGTAATTGCTCATCTAGGAAAGTCCGCGCCCCTGAACCTTTTTCACGATTCATCAATTTTAGTGATTTGGTCTTAAAATCATCCATTGATTGAATTTGCAATGGATTTCCTTTTTTTACATAAAAGCCTGCTCGGCGTGAAATCAGATTGAGAAGAATATAAGAGTGACTTACAAAAATCTTTTTCAAATAAGGTGTATTATATGCTCCTGTATCACCATCGTACAAATGTAAACTCGCAATATCACATTCTCCATTATATAGCGCCATAACACCATTAAAGCTACCTTCATGTGAGCGCAATACTTTATTGGATTGTTTTTTCTCTATATATTTTCCTAATAAGTCTAAGGCTAAGTCTTGTCCGCTAATAATAATTTTTTTATTGTTTGTCGAAGGAGTAGTCGAGGCAGTAGATGCAGTAGGAGTTGCCCCTGTCTTGCTTTTTTGTATATATAACTGTAAATCGTTTCTATCCACACGCATTTGTCGACCTACACGAAAAACAGGTAAATCTCCCTTTTTCACTAAATCGTAGATCGTTAATTTTGAAACCTTTAATAATTGAGCAACCTCTTCAATCGTATAGGAATGTTCATGTGACATGTAAAAAATCTCCCCTTCTGCTTCTATTGAAACTATAGTAACTTAATTATAATATTTTTGGACCATCACCAAAACGTGTGGTTGATTTCCGTCCCGACTGGGCTGTTGGTCACGAAGGCGTTATCACAGGACGTGATGGTTTTAGCCTTCGTTCCTCAATGGCTAATCCCCAAGGAGTCGCCCAGCCGAAACGAAGATCAACTTATTTACATAGTATACGTTTAACAAAACTCACCTACAACTTTTGGTGATGAACCATATTTTTAACATCTTGAATGTTTCTAGCGATTTGGTATTTCTTTTTTAGACATAACTAATTATAATTAGTTATGTCTTGTTATAACGAGTTATAAAAGGAGTATAATCAAAGTGAAAAAGTATTATAGTTTAATAGCTTCATTGGTACTACTGGTCGGCATATTAGCAGGTTGTGGTAGTCAAGAGAGCAACAACAAAACAAACGAGCCTGTTGAATTAACGATTTCCGCAGCAGCTAGTTTACAAGATTCATTAGAAGAGCTTCAAAAAAACTATGAAAATGAACACAATAATATTAAAATCACATTTAACTTTGGTGGCTCTGGTGCTTTACAACAACAAATTTTAGAAGGTGCTCCTGTTGATCTTTTCTTTTCAGCAGCAGAAGATAAGTTTGATGAGCTAGTTCAAAAAGATTTAATCGATAAAAAACAAGGAACTAATCTTTTAGCGAACGAATTAGTATTAATCGTTCCTAAGAAAAATGAAAAACATATTCAATCATTTGAAGATTTAACGAAAGTTGATAAGATTGCCGTTGGAACACCTGAAACGGTTCCTGCTGGCAAATACGGTGTAGAAACATTGAAAAACATGAACCTTTTGGAACATGTAGAATCAAAAGTTGTCTATACAAAAGATGTACGACAAGTTCTTACTTATACAGAAACTGAAAATGTTGATGCAGGTCTGGTTTATAAAACAGATGCCCTTGTGTCAGACAAAGTCGATGTCGTTGCTACAGCCAAAGAAGATACACATACACCTATTATTTATCCTGTAGGCGTTATTAAAGAAAGTAAGCATGCAAAAGAAGTGGAAGATTTTTATCACTATTTACAAAGTGATCAAGCGATGAAAGTATTTAAAAAATATGGTTTTCAAGGAACTCATTAATAGATGAGTACTGATTTCTGGTCACCTCTTAAACTTTCTATCGAGATAGCCCTTGTGTCAGGAATAATTGTCATAGTAGCAGGTACACTATTTGGTAAATGGATGGCAAAACGCAATTTCAAAGGGAAATTATTTCTAGAAACGATGTTACTTTTACCATTAGTTTTGCCTCCTACTGTAGTAGGATTTCTTCTAATTATTATTTTTGGCAAAAACAGTGTGCTAGGTAACTTGATTACATGGCTTTTTAATCAACCCGTTATGTTCACATGGTGGGCGGCTGTCATAGCCTCTACTGTTGTTGCATTTCCTTTAATGTATCAATCTGCAAAAAACGGCTTTGAATCTGTTGATGAGGACATTGAGAACGCTGCACGTGTTGATGGTGCTAATGAATGGCAAGTCTTTTTCTTTATTTCTATCCCTCTTGCATTAAAGTCAATTATCTCAGGTGGAATTTTAAGTTTCACACGAGCTTTAGGTGAATTTGGTGCAACCTTAATGTTTGCTGGAAACCTCCCAGGCAAAACACAAACAACGCCACTTGCTATTTATATGGCGATTGGTTCAGGTGACATGTCACTCGCATGGTCATGGGTGATTTGTATGATAGGTATTTCCTTCCTTATGCTTCTGAGCGTTCATCTCATAAAGGCATAAGGTAAAGCTTTAACCAGTAGACTATCTTTCCCTACTGACGAGCTTTTTCTGGATCAATATAATAAAAGATGTAGTCGGTTCACTAAACTGGACCAACTACATCTTTTCTTTTTATCCTCCACTAATGGGTGGAATAAAGGCGATTGTATCCCCTTTTTTTACAACCGTTGTATCTGTTGCAAATTCCTCATTTACTGCTGTCATGACATGTTGTAACTGAACTTGTGGATATTGTATTTCCATCCATTCTTTAATTTGTCCAATTGTTCTATCTGACAGGTCTACACATAATTTTGACTCGCCTATACTTTCTTGTAAGTGAGCAAATAGTAATATGTTAATCACAAGATCCCTCCTCACTGATGGATGGATTTCCTTTTGGATAAGGGACATTTTCTAATTGATCCCCAATCCATTCGGTCCCATCTTCCCAATACTCTTTTTTCCAAATAGGCACAATTTGTTTAATACGATCAATCGCATATTCATTTGCTTCATAAGCTATTTTACGATGTGGTGATGAAACCGCAATGACTACGGCAATATCCGAAATTTCTAAATGACCAACACGATGTGTAATAGCTACTTTCGCTTCTGGCCATTGTTCTTGTATTTCTTTAGATATTTGTTCAAACATTTTTATAGCCATAGCTGGATAAGCTTGATATTCCAAATGTAGTGTTTTCTTGCCTTGCGTCATTTCACGTACTGTTCCGATGAAAACAGTGATCGCACCAGCATTTCGATCTGTTACTTTTTGTCTAACTTCTTCAACATCAATTGGTTTATCAATAATTTCAAACAACGACGTAGTCATGATTTTCTCCTCATTTCCTGTAATCAATTATGCCTCGGCATAATTGCGTCCGGAATCGGCTTTGTGCTTAGGCCTGCACGATGCAGGTCAGTTAGCCGTTATCGCATGGATGCGATGATTTTAGGCTAACATCCTTTATTGAACTCCTCTCCGATTCCGTGACATCCGCCGGAGGCTTTAGGCCAACACGACGTTGGTCACTCAGTCGTTGCCACAGGACGTGGCGTTCTTAGCCTGAGTTCCTCTATTTCAGCAGATGTCTTTTGTACCGAAAGCGTAGCGACAGGTACAGATGTTAGGACACCCGCTGAAAAGTAACTTAAATCCGCATTTATCTCATCACTATAGAGGTGGGAGACTTCTGATGAAAGAAGTTAGAACTTCCATATATTGTGCTTTTTCTTGAATTGAAAAAGTTGGATAATCTAACGGTTTATTTAGTGGATATGTTGGCCAATAAAGAACACAGACGATATTGCTTACTTTTTGTAGCAAAGACTCATCTTCCGCCTGGCGTAAAAGAACAACCTTCGGATAGTCTTTATTTTTATAGCCTTCAATGAAAATAATATCCATATTAAATGTTTCATAAATAGCTAGTATGTCAGCAAGCTGCCAGCTACTTTGGTGAATACTCATGCGCAAAGTACCTTCTCCCTCAACTGCTGTTACACTTGCGCCAGCCTTCTCATGGCGAATACTATCTTTTGAACTTTCAATCATAGGAATACCACCATGTCCATGATGCTTGATTGTTCCTACACGAAAACCTTCTGTTGTGGCTTGTGTAATGAGTTGTTCCATTAACGTTGTCTTGCCACTATTTTGATAACCTACGATTTGTAAGATTTTTCGATGCTGTCCCATGGCCACTCACTTCCTTGCAAATCTTCTAACAATAAGACAGCTACTTCCATGCCTTTTTCGTAGCCGCGTGATCCACCCGGTAATACAATAAAAGCATTTGCTTCCGCTAAAGAAGAAACCGCACTCGATTTATCAAAACCAGAAGGAACCGCAACTAATTGACCGTTTTCGTAAGAAGCACTAGCACGCACAAAACGGGTAAACGGATTCGGTTTCTTAAAGTCCGCACCTAAAATAGCCTGCTCTCTCCGTAGATGTGGTTGTTTATTACCAAATGCCGTTCGAATAATAGGTCGTGTAAATAGTTCAAAACCAACATAGCAAGCTGATGGATTCCCTGACAGTCCAAATAATAATTGACCATTTCGAGCCGCAACAGTTGTTACACTACCTGGTCGCATTGCTACTTTATTAAACAGTACTTGTGCGTCAATGGCTTCATAAATGGCAGGTAAGTAATCGTAATCACCTACTGATACTCCTCCTGTTGTAATCAGTATATCTACTTCCTGAAGCGCTTTTTCAACAGCTTGAATACATAAATTTAGATCATCGCTAAACTTACCAAAATATTTGACGGTTGCCCCAGCACGTTCAATTTGAGCCATTATCATATAGGCATTGCTATTACGAATTTTTCCTGGCTGCAAAGCATCACTTGGTTCTAGTAATTCACTTCCTGTTGCAATAACGCCAACGATTGGTTTTCGAAAAACAGGTACTTGATCATAGCCAAAAGTAGCAAGTAATGCGACAACACCTGGATTGATGTATTGTCCTTTTTCAATAAGAATTGCGCCTTTTTGAACGTCCTCACCCTTATAGGAAATATTTGTTCCTGCTTCATAAGAGCGTTTAATTGACATATAACGTTGATCGTCTTCTTCAAAGGTTTGCGCCAATTCTAGCATAACGACTGCATCACATCCATGTGGGATAGGAGCTCCTGTCATAATGCGCACCGCTTCTCGATCACCTACTTCTCCATCAAATACATAACCCGCGCCGATTTCCCCCACTACTTTAAAGGTTAATGGATTTTCGGAACAGGCTTCTTGACTATCGACCGAGCGAATAGCATAACCATCATAAGGTGAACGATCGAATGCTGGTACATCTTGGTCCGCAGCTACATCTTCTGCTAAAAAACGTCCATGTGCTTGCTGTAGTGAAACGATCTCTATTTTTTCTTGGAATGCAAACTCCATGACCCGTTGAACCGCTTCCGCAACAGCAATTGGTTTTCTTTTTTCTAACATCTTAGTACACTCCTTTATCCGAATAAACGATAATAAATGGTTTTAGCTTTTTGTATATCTTGTACACCGTGAATGACAACTCGTCCATCTTGGAAAATCACCAGTCGAAAATCTTCTGCTTGGCAAGATAATAAATAGGGATTTTGTTGAATATCACCATAAGGACGAAGTTGGGTAGCGAGCTGATCCAAATTATAGTGAATTGGTTTAGGTGGACGTATTTGAATAGCATCCCGACCACATAATACATTTAATTTTGTTTGATTTTCATATGACAAGTATGGATAGGTCGGATTTTCGCCACAGGATGGGCAATCAGATTTGCGAATTTTTTCTACGTTTATTTCATAATGTTGATTTTGCCAAACATCAAAAGTTAAATAACTTTTGCGTAATGCCTCTTCTTTGCCAACTAAAAACTTTAATACCTCAGCTACTTGATAAGCTGCTACGATTTGCACAGTTGGACTAATAATTCCTACTGTATCGCATGTCATCCCCGTATTGGGCAGCGCTGCTAACAAACAATGTAAACAAGGTGTTTTACCTGGCACAATCGTATAAGTAGCGCCATAACTGCCGATACAAGAACCATAAACCCAAGGAATTTGATATTTTTGCGCAAGATCGTTCATCAAAAAGCGAATATCAAAGTTATCCGTTGCATCCACCATCATATCTACATCTTCAAGCAGTGAAATTAATTGCTCTGTAGACGCATCAACAATATATTCGTTGATTTCTACCTCAGCATTAATGCTTTGTAGTCGTTTTTTTGCAGCGATTACTTTAGGAACTTTTTCTTGCGCATCTTGTTCGGTATATAGTTGTTGTCTTTGTAAATTACTCCACTCTACATAATCACGATCAATAATCGTCAATTTCCCGATGCCTGCCCTTACTAGAGCCTCTGCGCTAGCACTGCCTAAAGCACCAACTCCTATCATCAGTACATGCTTTTCTTTTAGTAGCAGCTGCCCGTTTTCTCCGATTGGGCTGAATAATTGTTGTCTAGAATATCTATTATGCATAAACGCTTTTGCCTTTCTTTCTATGAATTTTAGTTTGACCTTTTCATTTATAGCTTTATAATAAAAGCAATGTTTTTCAGCAAAAACAAACTTTATAAAAGGAGGCCTTTATCTTGCATCCCACACATAGTGAACTTCCTATACGAGCTGCCATTTTAACAGTGAGCGACACACGCACAAAGGCGGATGATCGTGGAGGTCAGTGTATTCAATCATGCCTTCAAGAAGCTTCATTTGAATTAATAGACTACCAACTGTCAAAAGATGAACCGCTTGAAATCTCAAACCATGTACAAAAATGGTGCGATGATCCTACAATTAATACCATTATCGTAACAGGAGGAACAGGATTTACCCCAAGAGACCAAACTTACGACACGATTCTCCCTCTTTTCGAAAAAGAAATGATGGGCTTTGGTGAATTATTTCGAACATTAAGCTACGAAGAAATCGGCCCAAAAGCCATGTTTAGTCGTGCAACAGCAGGTAGTCGCAATAAAACGGCTATCTATGTACTACCAGGTTCCACTAATGCCGTGACACTTGCCATGACAAAACTAATTCTTCCTACTGTGCAACATTTTGTCGGTGAGTTAAATCGCCTATGAACATAGCTGGTGTTGTCTTAGCTGGCGGTCAATCTTCTCGGTACGGTCAACCGAAAATGTTTGAATTATTTGCTGGTCTGCCTTTATATAAGCAAAGTCTCATAGCCTTACAAAAAAATCAACTACATCCTCTCATTATTGCTACGAATGCTAGCTTGCAATCGAAGTTTGTAGAAGAAGATGTCCAATGGGTCATTGAAAAACAGCCTCATCAAGGACCTCTGTTTGCCTTGCATAATATCATGACAAATTTTCCAGAAGTAGAGTGGTTTTTCGTAATAGCAAGTGATATGCCTTTTATTCATGCAGAATTTGTCCAAACTATGCTAACATTTATCGATGATCGTTACGAGGCTATTGTTCCTAAACAAGCTTCAAGACTACAACCTCTTGCTGCTTTATATCGACGCAGCGCTTTACCAAAAGCACAGCAATTAGTCCAACAAAACAAGCGAAGTATGAAAGTCTTGTTAGAGCAACTTCAAGTGTGTTATGTTCCCTTTGAGGAAGACAGCTCAACATTTATCAATATCAATTCACAACAAGATTGGCTACAAACATTGGAAAGGAAATCTAATAATGAGTAATTTTACACACTGGAATGAAGAAGGTCGTCCTAAAATGGTCGACATTTCAGAAAAAACAATCACAAACCGTACAGCGATCGCCCGCAGTACAATCACGTTATCCGATGAGGTCTATCAAGCTATCCAACAAGGAGGCATTAAAAAAGGCGACCCAACGCAAGTGGCACAAATTGCTGGGATTATAGGTGCTAAAAAAACGGCTGATATTATCCCAATGTGCCATCCGATTATGTTACAAGGAACAGATCTGCAATTTGACTATACAAAAGAAGAGGATGGTTACGAACTACACATTCAAGCTACAGTAAAATGTAATGGTAAAACAGGTGTCGAAATGGAAGCACTAACTGCTGTATCCATAGCTGCACTGACTTTTTATGATATGTGTAAAGCCGTCGACAAGTCTATGGTCATTAAGGAAACATACCTTGTTGAAAAAACAGGCGGAAAAAGTGGCGACTTTGTGCATAAATAAACATCAAATCAATTTCGCCTTGGCGTAATTGCGTCCGGATTTTGAATTGTGCTAGCACAATTCATTCCTTTGAAAATCCGTGACATCCGCCGGAGGCTTTATCTTCATTCAGCAGGTACAGGTACTTGGATACCCAATGAAAAGAAACCTTATACGACTCCATATCACCACCTTCTAGGGCAGTAGTTTTCTGCTGAATGAAGATAAAAATTCGGCATTATTTTGCCGTTTTTTTCTTTTTTTTACCATAAATCACTAATACCACTTATTTCGTCTAACCACCGATGTGTGACATTTCAATTTTTGCGCTTTTTCGTTTTTCCATTGTCTGTTCATTTCGTTCATCGGAATAGCGATCTTTTCTATTTTCCCAAACGTTCGAAATGCATTTGGTAATAGTTTCATCATCTTCCCCAGACCTTAACAATTCTCGTAAACTCGTTCCCTCTGTTGCAAATAAACACGTATATAATGTTCCTTCTGCAGAAATACGGGCACGCGAACACGTTGAGCAGAAAGAATCTGTTACAGATGATATCACGCCAATTTCACCTTGGGCATCCTCATATTGATAACGTGTAGCTACTTCCCCTTTATAATTAGGGTCGACAGGATGCAAGGGAGAAAATTGATGGACTTGGTCAACGATTTCTTTCTTCGACAGAACTTCATCTAGCCGCCAACCATTCGAATTACCAACATCCATATATTCAATAAAGCGAAGAATATGCTGTTTCTCTTTAAAATATTCAGCCATTGAAACGATATCTTGCTCATTTTTTCCTTTTTGAACAACCATATTAATCTTAACTTGTAAACCTGCTTCTGCCGCTTTTTCGATACCTTCTAATACCGCTTTCACTTTTCCCCGATGGCCATTCATCTCGAAAAAGCGTTCCTCGTTTAGAGAATCTAGGCTAATAGCTACTCGCGATAAACCAGCTCTCGCCAATTCATTGGCATATTTTTTCAACAATGTGCCATTGGTCGTTAAAGCAATATCCTCCACTCCATCTATGCGATGTATACGTTCAATTAATGTCGGCAGATCACGACGTAGTAAAGGCTCACCACCAGTAATGCGTACTTTTTTCACACCTAATGAAACGAAAATCTTTACTAATCGTTCGATTTCTTCAAAACTCAATATTTTATCGGACGGTAAAAAAGTATAATCTGGACCAAATACTTCTGCAGGCATGCAATATTGACAACGAAAATTACAACGGTCTGTTACTGATATCCTTAAATCTCTTAATGGTCTTTGTAGTTGGTCTCGTAGATTAGTAATTTTAATCTCTTCCTTTCATTTTGATCAATTTCTAGGTAAGTGAATACGTTCTTTGTGTGTATAAATATTAAGTGTATTTTGACGAATAAAGCCTACCGTCGTAATACCGAGTTGCTCTGCCAATTGCAATGCTAATTCTGTTGGAGCCGATTTGGACAGCACAATTTCACAGCCAATTTTCGATACTTTAAGTAAAATTTCAGATGAAATCCTTCCGCTAAATACGATAATTTTATCCTGTATGCTAATGTTATTTTTTAAGCAATAACCATATATTTTATCTAAGGCATTATGGCGCCCAATATCCATTCTACTTAATAAAACACCATTCGCATCACATAGCGCGGCATTATGAACACCACCAGTTTGTTTGAATATTTCAGCCAAATCTTGCATATCGCGCATTAAACGAAAACAATCATCTGTTGTAATACGCACATGAATGCCTTCCATTTTTTTAGCCACTAATGCATCATTAGCAAAAACAAACCCTTGGCGGCTCATGCCACAACAAGAAGTAATGTAACGTTTATTTTGAATTTCTTGAAAGTAAGGATTCACACGCTTTGTTTTAACATGTACAAAACCTTCTTTTTCTTGGTGCCAAATATCTTCAATATCTTCGTAACCACGAATAATTCGTTCAGAAGCCAAATAGCCAATAACCATATCTTCTACATACTCTGGTGTACAAACCATCGTTACAAATTCTTGCTCATTAATCTTCACTGTGACAGCATATTCTGTGACAATAGTATCTTCTATTTCTTTTATTTGATTACCTTCAACACGTATTATTTCTCTAGTTACAGCGCGTTCCATATGGCATCCCCTTTATTCACTAATATTATCTTCAAAAACAAAGACAGAAATAGCAAAATCTTCTTCAATTTTGATATCTGAAAATAAATGGAGTAACTTAGTGCCCATCAATTCTTCCATGCCTTCTGGAGGTGATTTTGTATACAAATCTTGAATCATTCTTGTACGTGCAGCATGAACCATTTTTAACCCTTCAGGCGTACTCGCAATAAATTTTTCTGTCGGTGTGATATTACCATATAAAGTTGAGACAGCCATGTTCTCTACGAAAACAGTATGAATACTCTCTGGTCCTTTTCCAAATATATCTTTGCGTAGTTTTCGAATAATGTCGTTGAACTCATGCACTTTTTTTGACATTTTAACGATTCTCCCAACGTAATTAATCTTTTTTTCCTATGTTCATGGGGGTCACCCTTACAGTTTGTTAATAATATAGCAACTTAAATAAAAATTAAAGAGAAAATATCCGATGATAATTATTCTCAATTATCGATCAATTTCGCCTTGGCGTAATTGCGTCCGGATTTTGAATTGTGCCTGCACAATTCATTCCTTTTAAAATCCGTGACATCCGCCGGAGGCTTTATCTTCATTCAGTAGATGGTGAACACCTATTGAAAAAGAAACTACATCTGATTCATCTAAGCACCTTCTGAGAGGGATATCCTACTGAATGGAGATAATTTTTATTATTATTATTGTCCATTTTGGCTGAAAAGGCTATAATAATTGGTATTACATATGGAATGAAAGTATTTTGATTCCTATGTCATGGTTTCATACAACTAAGTTTGAACTATAGGCATGGTGGTTTTAATATTTATATTCTATAGTTATATTGAATAAAAAATAAAAGTTGATTGAATTTTTAGCAAGGCCTGTTAAGAATTTTATCCACCATGAATAAATAGCATGTTAATACATGCCTTTTCATGGTGGATTTTTTTATTTTTCAGCAATATCAACATCGACAACAAATAATAAATGTTTCTTCATCTATATTGGTGTAGAGATTGGACAAATTGGGAAACGACATTATAACAAGACAATTTTTTAAAAATAACAAGACAATCAAAATAAAAAAACTCGTAACTCTATTCCCGATTTATCCTAAGTATTAACCAGTTGTCAAATAAGTCTCAAAGAGCAAAAGGAGGAAAATACCTTGACTACAATTAAAATTAATGGCCAACCGTATGATGTAGCAGAGGGAGCTACAATACTTGATACCATTAATCAAAATGGCATCGCCCATCCACAAATTTGTCATGTACCATCTGTTGATCCTATCGAAACTTGTGATACATGTATCGTTGAAGTGAATGGCCAATTAGTTCGCTCTTGTTCAACAAAAGCAGTAAACGGCATGGATATCCAACTTACTTCTGATCAAGCGAAAGCTGCACAAACAGAAGCGATGGATCGTTTACTAGAAAATCATTTACTGTACTGTACAGTTTGTGATAATAACAATGGAAATTGTACATTACACAACACAGCAGAATTAATGGAAATCGAACATCAAAAATATCCTTATCAACCAAAAGTTGAACCACATGAAGTAGACATGTCGCACCCGTTTTATCGATATGATCCAAACCAATGTATCGCATGTGGACAATGTGTAGAGGTTTGTCAAAACTTACAAGTTAACGAAACATTATCTCTTGACTGGGAAGCCGAAAGACCAAAAGTAGTTTGGGATGAAGGCGTTGCCATTAACGATTCTTCATGTGTAGGCTGTGGACAATGTGTTACCGTTTGTCCATGTAATGCCTTAATGGAAAAATCAATGCTTGGTGAAGCTGGTTTTATGACGGGACTTAAACAAGAAACATTAGATCCGATGATTAGTTTAATTAAGGAAGTCGAGCCTGGCTATAGCGGTATTTTCGCTGTTTCTGAAGTCGAAGCTGCTATGCGTAGTAAACGTACGAAGAAAACAAAAACAGTTTGTACTTTCTGTGGAGTAGGTTGTTCGTTCGAAGTTTGGACAAAAGACCGCAAAATTTTAAAAGTGCAACCTTCTGACGGTCCTGTAAATGCAATTTCTACTTGTGTAAAAGGAAAATTCGGTTGGGACTTCATCAACTCTGAAGAACGAATTACAAAACCATTAATTCGTAAAAATGATGCATTTGTTGAATCTTCATGGGATGAAGCGCTTGACTTAATTGCTACTAAACTAGGTGGCATTCAAAAAGAATATGGCTCTGGTTCTGTCGGCTTTATTTCTTCTTCAAAAATTACAAACGAAGAAAACTACTTAATTCAAAAAATGGCACGTCAATTATTCGAAACAAACGATGTCGATAACTGCTCACGCTATTGTCAATCTCCAGCTACAGATGGCCTACTACGCACAGTTGGTATAGGTGGCGACGCTGGAACGATCAAAGATATCGCAAAAGCGGGCCTTATTATTATTGTTGGGGCAAACCCTGCAGAAGGTCACCCGGTTTTAGCAACCCGCGTAAAACGTGCCCATAAATTACACGGTCAAAAATTAATTGTTGCCGACGTTCGTAAACATGAAATGGCTGAGCGTTCTGATATTTTCATGCGCCCAAAACAAGGTACAGACCAAGTATGGTTAATGGCCGTTACAAAATATATGATCGATCAAGGTTGGCATGATGAAGCCTTCATTAAAGAGAACGTGCACTTCTTTGATGATTTTAAAGATGTACTTGAAACATACACACTAGAATATGCAGAAAAAGAAACGGGCATTTCAAAAGAAACGTTGATAAATGTTGCTGAAATGATTCGTGATGCTGACGGTACATGTGTACTTTGGGGTATGGGTGTTACACAAAATACAGGTGGCTCATATACATCAGCTGCAATTTCTAACCTACTTCTAGCTACTGGTAACTATCGTCGTCCAGGTGCAGGTGCCTACCCTCTTCGTGGTCACAACAATGTTCAAGGTGCTTGTGATATGGGTACACTACCAAATCTATTACCAGGTAATCAAAAAGTAATAGACGACGAAGCACGTAAGAAATTTGAAGAAGCATATGGTGTAAAAATCAAACCTGAACCAGGTCGTACGAATATGGCAATGTTAGATGCGATCATGGAAGGTAAAATGAAAGCAATGTATTTAGTTGGGGAAGATATGGCACTTGTAGATTGCGATGCTAACCATGTAGATAAAGTACTTTCACAATTAGACTTCTTTGTTGTACAAGATTGCTTCCTTTCACGTACAGCACAATATGCGGATGTTATTTTACCAGCAGCACCTTCTCTTGAAAAAGAAGGTACTTTCACGAATACAGAGCGTCGTGTACAACGACTATATCAAGTATTACCAACACTTGGTGAATCAAAAGCCGATTGGGAAATCCTTCAATTAGTAGCACGTCGCCTAGGTGCTGACTGGAATTACAGTCACCCAAGTGAAATCTTTGCTGAAATGGCTAGTCTTGCTCCATTCTTCTCGCAAGCGAACTATGATGTATTAGAAAATTGGGGTAGCTTCTGTTGGGGTAGCCATGATGGTAAAGACACACCTTTACTATATGAGGATGGCTTTAACTTCCCTGACAAAAAAGCTCGTTTTGCGTTAAATGATTGGATCCGACCAGTTGAATATGAAGCGCAATATGATTGCCATATTAACAACGGTCGTATGCTTGAACATTTCCATGAAGGTAATATGACAAATAAATCAAAAGGTATTCAATCGAAAGTACCTGAAATTTTTGTTGAAGTATCACCAGAACTAGCAAAAGAACGCGGCATTGAAGATGGAGCTCTTCTTCGCTTAGTGTCTCCTCAAGGCGCATTAAAATTAAATGCCCTAGTGACGGATCGCGTACAAGGAAATGAACTTTTCTTACCTATGAACTCTGTTAGCAAAGATTCGGCGATTAATTTCTTAACGGGTCCAGCTGCAGACATCAATACATCGACACCGGCGTACAAACAAACAAAAGTACGCGTAGAAGTATTGAAACAAAAAGGAAAATCGCCACTTCCTAGAACAAACCCGCGTTATAAAAAACGTCATCCACAAAATGGTGTTGAGGTAGAACGCAAATGGAATCGTCCTGGCTACGTTCACCTAACAACTAACGAAAGGGAGTGAGTTCATGGCAGCACCAATTACGACAATTCAAAAAGCGGAAAAAACAGAAGAACAACTAAAGGAAGAAAAGTTAGGGAATTTAAAGCAACTTCTTTCTGAGAATGAAGAAATGGTGAACCAGGTCTTTACGATCATGGCAGAACTAAATGATATTGGAGCACTAGAAGCAGCTACGAAACTACTGGAAGCAAAAGAAGAGGTTGCCCATATTGCTCTTGGTCAATTAACGCGTAAGCCTGTTACGAATATCATCAACAACTTAATGGGTGTTGCGGGAGCATTAACCGAATTGAACCCAGAAACAACAACAAAGCTTATTGAAGGCTTAAATACTGGCTTAGATGAAGCGAACAAAGCCGTTGAATCTGACGAAAAAGTTAGTGCCTTTAAGCTGTTCAAAATGCTCAACGATCCTGATGTTAATCGTGCTGTGAATTTTGGCGCTCACTTCTTAAAAGGGCTAGGCAAAGGCCTAAAATAGGAAGGGGTTTCTGATATGCTAACGAACGAACACATTTTAAAAACTTTGCAGAAAGTCGATGATCCAGAGCTTCATAAAAGCATCGTTGACTTGAATATGGTACGCAATATTCAAGTCAACGGTACGGATATCTCACTTGATATTGTCTTGACTATTCAAGGTTGTCCTTTAAAAGCTAAAATTCAACAAGATGTTGAAGAAGCGTTAAAAACGATCGGTGCATCAAAAATCTCCATCACATTTGGTTCTATGACAGATGACGAACGTCGTAGTTTAACAGCTTCTTTAAAATCAGAAAAAGTTACGGATAAAGGTATGCCTAAAATGCTGCTACCCGATTCTGGTGTCAAATTTATTGCAGTTACTAGTGGTAAAGGTGGCGTCGGGAAGTCAACCGTGACGATTAACTTAGCAGTAGCTCTTGCCCGTCTTGGCAAACGTGTAGGTATTTTAGATGCAGACATATATGGATTCAGTATTCCTGCCATGATGAAGATTCATCAAAAGCCAACAATGATTGACCAAACAGCTATTCCAGTAATAAGTCATGGTGTAAAAATCATGTCGATGGGCTTCTATACTAACGACAACCAACCTGTCATGTGGCGTGGGCCAATGCTCAACAAATGGATTCGCAATTTCCTTGTCAATACACATTGGGGTGAATTAGATTATCTTCTCATCGATTTACCACCTGGTACAGGAGATGTAGCCATTGATATGGCGGCAATGATTCCACAAGCACAGGAAATTATTGTAACAACACCGCATCTTGCAGCTTCTCATGTTGCTTCTCGTGCAGGTCTAATGGCTCAACATACAAAACACACGATTCTCGGTGTTGTTGAAAACATGGCTTACTTTGAAAATGCAAATGGTGAAAAGAATTATTTATTCGGTCAAGGTGGCGCCGAAAAATTAGCAGATGAGCTTCAGACAAATATTATTGCTCAAATCCCATTTGCGCAGCCTGAGGAAAATACAGGTTCTTCCGTTTACGACGAAGACTCCATTATCGGTGAAGTATTTACGCACCTTGCAGAAGATATTATTTATTAATAAACCAATAAAAACCCTTGACTCGTTTTTACACGAGACAAGGGTTTTTATTAGTGTAACAAGGTTCTAACGAAACACTCCCCTACTATTTAGTTCAATAACCAGCCTTTTTTAAAACTTGCATAAAATAAAAACGATACGTATTTTTAACGAAAGTATCTAAAGGCAGTCCAACATTTAATTGATACTTTGTAAAAATAAAATAAAAACGCTTATCCCATTTTAAACGTAATAATTCCCCAGCATCTTCACCATATTTCTCAGTAAATTCCTCAATTAAAGGTTCAATCATATAGTAGCAATAGTCTTTTAAGTTTGCGAGGGCTTCTATATCTTTCTCCTTTTGAAAACGCGTAATCCAATCTTCTAATTGTTCGTTCATTGTAAAATCCATCTCACTTTATATTGAGTTTCTTCCTATTATATTATAACTCTTTTTATAAGCTTTCGCTTCTTAGATATTTTGTTTTGGGTCGATAAAATAATGAGCTTTAAATCTATTCAACATTTAAGATGCTCACCTAATGAATAATAACTTGTTGATTAGATTGTATCCTCTTTTTTTCTGTAAAAAAAACTTTTCATCATTGGGTTGGGAGTCCGAAAACTCATGAATGTTTTATTGTTATGTCAAAAAGTCAAATAGATTTTTGAATATCCAAAATAGCTAATAATATGAAGTATTAATAAGGATTTTTTTACTACGAAAGTTGAGTTATAATAAAAAGGTTATAGGTCTTTTAATAAAAGGAGTAATTACATGGCTGGAAAACAAATTAACCCAAAATTTATTCAAGCATTAACAAATCAAGAAATCACTGAAATCCCATCATCCCCTACGTTCAAGTATTTAGGCGGGACATATGTAAAGTCAATCGTCGATAATTTTAAAAAAGTAATGACTCAGCATGAAAAAAATGAAATCATGATGACTTGCAAAAGCTGTAACAAATCAGGTAAATATAATATTGGAACTATGTACATCGATGTTCCCACAAATAACCAAAATATGCAGAAACCAGAACAACAGTACACTGGGTATTTCCGTTGTAAGCATTGCAATGCTGCTGGACAGTGGGAAGAGTCGTCAGAGCTATATATATTTAGCATTGCAGCTCTATTGGCACCCGATAACGAAAATACCTTTGTTCAATTTGGTGAAATGCAACTTTTTGATGGAACTTCACCAAAATATGCTACAGATGGAGAAGAACATCTCTTACATTTAATTTCCTCTTCACCAAGCAACGCTTTATTATGGAATAAACTAGGTAATTTATACTTTACTGGTGCGAGACCTGAACTTGCAATGGCAGCTTTTGAAAAATCTATTGCTATCGATCCAAAGCAAATAGAGTCACACCTGTCTATTGCCAATATTCTTAAAGACATTAAGGATTATCAACATACTATTCATCATTTGCATCAGATGATGTTATTCGCGGAGCATTATGAGCATCTTAATGCAAATCGTTTAAGAGATTTATTAGCGTACGGAATTTGCACATGTTTCATCGCTTCGGTTGAATCAAAACAGAAATATTCACCGATTCCTACAAAAGAGCAAGTAATGTCAGCTAATAGAGAAATTAATCTAGCTACTGAAGAACTCATTCAAGGTATTGAATTAAATTCTGATGACGTAACTTCATTTTATCCGCTCGCCGAAGCATTTATGGGAAAACGAGCTCAAGAGTTAAATTAGAAGATACTATTAATTATACTAAAAGTTCCGGCTGGGGCTTTGCTGCTGACGCTTCGCTTTCGCGCAGATAAAACATTTGCCGCTGAGAGCTTCGCTTTCGCGCAGAGCAAAGCTTCCCGGAGACGTCCGATGAACCACTTGTCTTTCCATTTTCTATCCTTGTCAAACGTATTCTTAAAAAAGGTAAAGCGCCTCACCCCCTTTATACTAAAGGATTTGAGGCACTTTTCAGTTGGTTTCAACCAGTGTTCCCAGCTAAAATTAAGCAGTTATTGTTTGCGGATTTTTTTTACCTATTTTACTTAACCAAATAAATAAAAACACAATGATTAATATAACTGGGGCTAACCCTTTAGGGAAAAATAGCATTAGAGCAATTCCTACTAGTAAAGGTGTCTTTAAAATAGCGATTGAAGCACTACCACCTATAACAGCTACGACAAAGAGCATATCTAGTTGTGGAAAAAAAGTTGCGATCGCGTAGCCCTGTAATATAGAAGCGAATATAACTGGTAAAACATTTCCACCAACCCAACCTGACTTAAAACAAAACTCCATAAAAATCAGTTTTAAAACAGAAGCTAAAATTAAAGTAGCCATCGAAAGTGTCGGTACTAAACTAGGTAAAGCTTGCATAGAAAGTTGGCCGGAAAAAAGTAAATTAGGAGCGATTATTGACATCAAACCAATACCAATACCACCGATAACAGCACTTAAAATAATTTTATTGTTAATTTTAGAAAAGAATTTTTTCATTGCTCTTTCCATTAGTTCATAAAGTTTACTAAACAAAATACCAAACAACACAAAAGGAATAAATAGAAACAATTCATCTAATCCCCAATTAGTTTCCCCTAACTTTGTCACAAAAGGAGGTTGATCTGATATTTTAATAAAGAACATAAAGGTCACTATTCCATTAACGATAAATAATATATATAAGGATTTCTTCAATAAAAGCAGTTTTTTCTCTTTAGGAGCCCGATCAGGATTATATGGAATAAGGTAGTTATGAGGTAAAGTTAATTTTTTTAGTTTAATTATCCAAGAATCCTGTTTCCATTCGTTGTAGGAAAAATAAAAGTAACGCATTTTATCTCCCTGCCATACCGATAACGCAATAACAGAACTTAGTATGGCTGCTGCGGGACCAACACTTGCACCAAAAACTAAAATTAAAAAAGCAAGTAAAAAATTGAGACCTACATTCGAATAGTCAATTCTTTGAGTTGTTTTTAATTCAACAATAGCTTCATTAGCCGTTTTAGGCAGGCCACCCCACTTGTACTTACTAACACCTACTAAAATACCACCAAAAATACATAAAATTAATGTATAAATAGCGGGTATTTTTAAATCATTGGATACTTCATTCCACAAAAAATCTGCCAAGCCATTAACTAAAATTAAAAAAACAGAAGAAATAAAACCGATTATCCCACTTAAAATTAAACCATAAACAAGTAATCCGCTTATTTTAAAATACTTCTCAGTCAAAATAAAATTCACCAACTTTTTATACGTATATTAAGATTCTCTTGATGCATTAAATATAATACCCATATAACTATACTAGACTTTATGCTGAAAGAGCTAGTAATTTCCTATCTAAATCCAATCTAAACATACTTATTATAAATAGATTGCCTAGTTCATTTTTTTAATGATTATCATCCTTCCCGTTTCTTTGCTACTCATATTCCATAACTAAAATAAACACCTTCGATGCACTTTTACTATTTCACTACCAATCAAAAATCAGTAGTGTTACAATTTCTGTATAAAAAATTTCAGTAGTTAAGCAGATAAAACGAGGGAATAATTCGAAAAAAATCTATAAATTATAAATCTCTTTTAGGTTTATTAATTCTATTGATTATTATTTTTGGCTATATTCAATTTAAATTTAATTACGAATAAGGCAGTAATTGATTATTTAATAAATGCCTTTCCTCTACTTCCTGAAAAAATAGCGAGTGTGATGCCTGACCTACTGACTGCAGCTGCTCTAACAAAAATATTCTTATAACAAGATTTTTTAGTTAATTAAGAGAAGAGGAATCGAATAATGGATACCATCATCTATATGATAAGACATGCAGAATCACCATTTGTTTTCGGTCAAGAACGAACGAGAAAACTATCCAACCAAGGGGAAATAGACGCCAAAAAAGTAACAGCGATAATGGATGTGAAGGAAATTGATTTAGTAATCTCAAGTCCTTATACAAGAGCAATTCAAACAATCGAAGGAATTGTCGATTCCAAAAATATAGAAGTAAAGGTATTTGAAGAATTAAGGGAAAGGAAATTAAAAGGTGCTTATCAATTACCTGCAGAAGAAATACAACAAGCAATAAAAAAATCCTATGAAGATATTGATTTTAACTTATCGGGTGGGGAATCAGTAAGAGACGTCCAAAATCGGGCTATTCCTATAATAAAAGAACTTCTAAATAATTATAAGACAAAGACAATTATTATAGGAACTCATGGAAATGTTATGACTATTATTATGAATTATTTTAATAAAGAATACGGTTATGATTTTTGGAAAAACACTTCAAAACCAGACATTTACAAGTTGGTATTTTTAGATGAAAAACTACAATTAGTACAAAGAATATGGGAATGACTAACGAAGAGGCTATTATCCTCTTTTCAAAATCCAAATCAATAACCTTCAGATATCAAACTTAGGGCTTTTGGGTATCAAACATATACACAAGTCCTTTTGTTATGCTTCCTCAATCAATCCTGTTGCCCCAGAAGTGATTAACTTGCTAGTTTTGTTCCAGGTACCTTTTCAATAATGCCTAATTCAACCAATTTTGAAACTAAAGGAATTAAATTTATGAAACAGCTCAATCATTCATGTAATAAATTCTTTTAACTAGTGGATGTTAAAAATGGACATTCAGTTAATTTATGAGCCTTTGGTTATATTCAATCCACTTTTCCATTTCTCTCTCCACGGCTCGATTTTGCCATTCAAACCAAATACCAGAACATTCACTACAGTGACTGTCTACTCCACTTTTCTCATGCAAATCTTTACATGTAAATACAGTCTTTTTACGACAGCTGTAGCAGTAAATTTCTTTATCTTTATCAAATTTCATACCTATCAACTCCAACATTTTACACATATCTCTTTCCATTTTTCATATAAATTATTCTAATTTACAAAGTAATCATTACGAAGGTGGATTAGCATTAAAATGTAACTTTGAAATAAAGTTTAATAAAAATACGATATCAACCGTAATATGAGAACAAATTTAAAGAGCATGTTTTGATAATAGATTGATCAAAACATGCTCTTATTTAATGTGGTAGATTAAATTCTTTATAAAAAAATTTGATTATTTTTGAAACCCTTGTTGTTGGATCAACAAGGGTTGGTTTTTAGATTAACTGAAAATTTTCGGAATTTCTTCAATAAATGTATTTATGCTGAGATATCCCATAATAACAACTACAATTGCTCCAGTTACAGTTAACCAACGTGGATGCTTATATGTACCAACAATTTCTTTTTTGTGTGCAGCAACTAATATAATGCCAAGTGATAATGGTAAAATCAGTGCATTTAATGCACCTACCAAAATTAATACATTAATAGGCTTTCCAACCAAGGCGAAAGTTGTTGTTGAAATGACGATAAATGTTATAATCACCCAATTATGATATTTCTCAATGTTAGGGTGGAATGAACGAATAAATGAAACGGATGTATAAGCAGCACCTACAATAGAAGTAATCGCTGCAGCCCACATAATCATACCAAACATACGATAACCAATATTACCCGCAGCTAGTTGGAAAACAGATGCAGGTGGATTGGCAGGATCAATGACTAAACCTTTTGAAACAACACCAAGTACCGCTAAAAATAAAGCAATACGCATTACGCCAGTAATCAAAATCCCTGTCACGGAGCTTTTTGTTACTTCTGACAAAGATTCTTGTCCTTTGATGCCAGCGTCCAAAAGGCGGTGACCGCCAGCAAAAGTAATGTAACCTCCAACTGATCCACCAACCAAAGTTACAATCGCAAACCAGCTAATTTCTTTAGGCCAAACGGAGTTTACAATCGCTTCTCCTACAGGTGGTGAAGTTTTAAAAGCAACGAATAGCATGAGTAAAATCATGATACCGCCAGCAATTTGCGCAACCTTGTCCATTGCCTTCCCTGCTTCTTTATAGATAAATATAAAAATAGCAAAAAGTGCACTTACAATGGCACCTATAATTGGATCTACGCCAAGCATTGCATTTAACCCTAATCCAGCTCCAGCAACGTTCCCAATATTGAATGCTAAACCACCTATAACAATCATAATTGCAAGGAGAACACCTAATCCAGGTAACACCTTATTGGCAATTTCTTGCCCTCGCAAGCCAGAAACAGCAATGATTCGCCAAACGTTTACCTGTGCGACAATATCTAGAATTAATGAAATTAAAATAACAAATCCAAAGCTAGCCGCTAGTTGCTGTGTAAATACTGTCGTTTGTGTTAAAAAACCTGGTCCGATAGATGAGGTTGCCATTAAAAAGGCTGCTCCTATTAATACACTTTTACTTGCTGTTTTCTTAACAAATTTACCTTTTTTCTCTTGCTCGATTCCTGCTTCAGTAACTTCCGTTTTTTTTGCTATCATTGTCTTACCCCTCCTTGATTGCACGTACTGATATTTGATGTTCTACTAATCTTGAATGAATATATTTTGCAAACTCTACAGCATGTTCCCCGTCCCCATGAATACAAACAGTATTTGCCTGTAATGGGATTTCGATTTGCTGTTGTGACAGCACAATTCCCTTTTTCACCATTCTCACAACCTGATTCACAGCTTGTTCCTTATCGGTAATCAATGCATCAGGTTGTTTACGAGAGGTTAAAGAACCATCCTTCTGATAGGTACGATCTGCAAACACTTCATGGGCTGTTTGAAGCCCTACTTTTTCTCCGGCTTTTGTTAATTCACTACCTGAGAGACCGAATAACACAAGTGAAGGTGAAATATCATAAATGGCTTGTGCGATTGCCTCTGCAATCGCTGGATTTTTAGCAGCCATATTGTAAAGTGCTCCATGTGGCTTAACATGCTGCATGATTTCATTGTAAGTCGTTAGAAAACCTTGCAATGCTCCAACTTGATAAACAACCATATCATAAGCTTCCTGTGGTGTGATGTTCATCTCACGTCGTCCAAAGCCATTTAAATCCGGTAATCCTGGATGTGCCCCGATTTTCACACCATTAGCAATGGCTAGCTTAACTGTCTCTCGCATGACCGTTGGATCTCCAGCATGGAATCCACAAGCAATATTAGCAGAGGTTACATATTTTAAGATTTCTTCTTGCTCTCCAAGTCGATAACGACCAAAACTTTCCCCTAAATCACAGTTTAAATCAACTCGAAACATCTTCTTCCCCCGTTTTCTTCCCACTAAAGTAGTTATAATGAATACGTTTACAAACAATTTGTACCGATATTCGGAACTTAAGTTTTGAAATTTAAAAAAATCTTAACATATTTTATAATTGCTGAAAAGTATAAATTTTAAATTTTGAGAAAGAATGTTTTTTTAAAAATTTTCATTTAAATTAAACTTGTTTTCGTTTATTGTTGAAATATAATATTTAATAATCCGATATTTAAAACTAATATACCGAATTACGAAACTTCAGGAGATGGTTTTTATGCTGAATTTAAAAGAAAATGTACATATAAGACCTTTAAGCGATTCTGCACTAGTCATACATGTAGGTGAAGGAATCAGTGAGGCAATTCACAACAAAGTTAAAAGTATATTAAATTTATTAGAGAGAAATCCATTTGAAGGATTCATCGAGGTTGTACCTGCCTATAATAATGTGACAGTTTATTACAATCCGATTGAAGTATACTTTTCAAATAAAGAAAAAGGAGGCACAATGCCTTACGAAAAGGTGAAAGCAACAATTCTTTCTTTAATGAACCAATCTCACATAGTTGAAACAACGATGGAACGTGTCGTAAAAATCCCTGTAGTATATGGTGGTGAAATGGGACCAGATCTAGAATATGTAGCCTCTTATCATGGTTTAACACCTAATGAAGTCATTAAAATTCACTCTTCTGTAGAATATCTTGTTTACATGATAGGCTTTGCTCCAGGTTTTCCGTTTATGGGAGGAATGGACAGACAAATTGCAACACCTCGTAAAGAGACTCCACGGTTATCAATTACTCCGGGATCTGTTGGAATTGCGGGAAATCAAACAGGGATTTACCCATTAGAAACTCCAGGTGGATGGCAAATCATCGGACGAACACCTTCTCGTTTGTTTCTACCTGAACAATCTCCTCCAACCTTATTACAACCGGGTGATCGAATTCAGTTTGTACCAATTTCGTTGGAAGAATATAAGAGCGAATGGGAGATGGAAACATGGGCATAAAGGTATTACAGCCAGGTATGCTGGCAACCATTCAAGACCTAGGAAGATATGGACTACAAAAGTTTGGTGTTATCGTCGGAGGAGCAATGGATTCAATTTCCTTACGAATTGCGAATTTACTTGTTGGAAATTCGGAAGGAGAAGGCGCTCTTGAGGTAACACTTTATGGAACAACCCTTTTATTTGAAACGGATGAACTGATCGCAATTACAGGTGGCAATTTACAACCTACAATAGACGGAAAAGAAGCACCAATGTGGCGACCACTTTTAATTCAAAAAGGATCTGTTTTAAAATTTAATACTGCGATTAGTGGTTGCCGAGCATACGTATCGTTTAGTGGCGGAATTCAAGTGCCCAAAGTGATGAGTAGTAAAAGCACCTACATACGTGCTGGAATTGGAGGATTTCAAGGAAGAAGATTGCTGAAGAATGATGTCTTTGAAATAGATAGACGATCAGAGTTAGGAGAGGATCTTTTTAAACAATTAAAAAAAGAACCAACGTACCTTTCTTGGTCAGCTGATTACACATCCTTTGTTACATTAAAAAAAACGCAAACAATCCGCTTCATAAGAGGCTCTGAATATGAGCATTTCGATGAGGAGAGTTTAAAAAAATTCCTTTCAACGCCTTACACCATCACAACACACGCAGATCGAATGGGCTATCGATTAGAAGGAGAGGCTATTCAATTAAAAGAGCCATTTGAATTATTATCCGAAGGGGTTACATTTGGAACGATTCAAGTGCCCTCCAATGGGCAACCTATTATTTTAATGGCAGATCGTCAAACAACTGGTGGATATCCTAAAATAGCTCAAGTGATTTCTGCCGATTTACCATCATTAGCACAAATGCAAGCAAATGGTCGAATCTATTTTAAAGAGGTCACTCTTGAAGAAGCTCAATTGGCATTAATACATCAAGAAAGAAAACGCAATGAATTAGCATTTGGGCTCCGTTTAAAAAGGTTATAGAAGCGTTAGAGGCTATTCAATCGTCCAAAATTCGATTATTTAGATAGTAATGTTCACCAAAAAATTAGCAATTTCAGCGCAAAATGGGTAATCTCAAATGACTTTTGAGACTACCCATTTTTTAAAGCTGTTCATACCCCAATTGTTTAGAAATCTCTGCAGTCGCCTTCTTAAGTTTATCGACGTAGATTTCAACGTTTTCCCCTCGATAATTGGTTTCTAGTCCCGCAATACTCATTGCTGCAACGACATCTCCTTTATGATCGTAAATCGGTGCTGCAACAGCAGATGTATAATTTTCTAATTCTGAATGGCTGATTGTATAACCAAGTTCTCTAGCCTGCACAATCGTTTCAAAAAGCCTTTCCTTATCTGTAATCGTCCCCATTGCAAATGATTTAAGTTCTACCGATTCGAGATATTCCTTTATGTCTGCATCCGGTAAAAAGGATAATACAGCACGAGGGCATGCCCCTGCATAAAGAGGACTTTTTCTACCAATTGCTGTGTAGAGTCGAACTTTTTGCTTCGTATCTATTTTCTCGATATAAACAGCATCGTCACCATCACGAACGATTAAATTAATCGCTTCTTTTACATCATTATGTAACTCATTCATAATTGGCTCTGCAATTTTTCGCACATCTAGGCGCATTGATACTAGATGTCCAAATTTAAGGAAGAGAATGCCTAACCTATATTTTGCATCAGTCCCCTTTTCTAAAAAATCCATTTCCTCGAAAGATTTCAACATGCGGAAAGCAGTGGTTTTAGGGATTCCTGATAACTCAATTACTTCTTGAAATGACAGTTCAGTATGATCGATAAATAGATTTAAAACATCCATTGAACGGACAACCGTTTTATTATTATTTGTCAATTTAAGTCTTCTCCCCCTTCTATACTAGATTTAATATAATCATAATTTTTCTTTTCTTAATTAATAATTATACCTAATATCTTACTGTTTTTATATACCTTACAAATCAGGTTGACAAAGGAAAAAAAACAGGAGCAGAGAATGGTTGCTTTGCTTCCAGACTCTTCACCCCTGCTTGTTATTCTTATTTTGATTCCCTCGATTACTATGCTAGTTAAAAAATGTGGATATTCTATTTTTGTCCTACGTTTTGACGTTTTTCCTTCAATAAAATCACTCCCATCAAACCAACGATGGAGAAGATAACTGGCGTGATGAAACCATAGTAATATCCTTCAAATAGATTTCCTGAAGTTAATTGAAAATGATCCAATATATATCCAAAAATGATAGGTAGCAATACAGCACTTAGAAAGCCGCCCGTATTCGCAATCCCTGAAACAATTCCAGATTCTTCTAGATTAAAAGATTGTCGTACAGCTGCAAAGGTTAATGCACTTGCCCCATATCCAAAGCCAATGATAAAGAAAATAATAATTAGAAAGAAAAAGGAAGGATGTCCATTAAATAAAAGGAAAGAAAACCACCCTAATAAAACAATGATATGAACGACAATATACGGTCTTTTAATTGTTTCTAATCGACTTGAAATCCAACTAGCTAGAGGTGCTCCAATAAGTGCCCCGATAAGACCGATCATAATTAACTGGCTGGCATCTGAACGAGTCATTTCATACATATTCATCCCATATGGTACTGCCCACGAACTGATAAACCCTACATAACCGCCGACTACCCCAAAATGGCAAAAGAAAAGAGCCCACGCTTGCGGATTTGAAAATATTCTTCGTAGTAAAACTGATGTTTTTTCACGTTGCACTTCTGCTGTATCAACTACTTGCTCATCCCCAAAAATTTGTTTTGTTTTTTTTACAAGTACAAAATAAAGGAGAATGCCACATACACATAATAGTAGTCCTACTGAGAAAAATGTTACCCTCCAACCAAGTAAAAGTATCCATGTGGAGAAAGGTACTGTCGCCAATAAAAAACCAAGACTTCCTGTCATGCCCGCCAGGCCAATTAATCGAACAAATTCCTTTGTATGAAACCATTGGGCCAAAATTAGCACCATGTTAACCCATATGGTCGCATCCCCTACCCCCGTTAGTATTCTGGCAAAAAACAGGATGAATTCATGTGTACTTAGACTATAAATAATTGTACCTAAACCTGTAAGAGTAGCACCGATAATTAGAAAAAAATTTGGACCAAATCGATCAGCTAAAATACCCATCGGAATTTGCAAACTCGTGTAGACAAAAAATTGTATACTCGTCAATAACCCAATCGTTGATGCTGTGACATTAAAATCTCGCATCAATTGATCTGTAATCAGTCCTGGGGCGGTTCGTTGACTCGCCATTAACAAATAAGTAAATAATACAGAAACAAATACAACCCATCTATATCTACTATTTTGTTTGTCCAATGATTTCTACTCCTATTAGCTTTTACTATAATATATGAATTACAGGTAACGTTAAAAACCTGTTTTTCAAAGTAGTTTTATGATTTGATGCTTTTAGTTCTCAATGTTTAATATAAAGCTTAAATTCTTTTTGAATTTTAACACGTCTCCCTACACTTTTATTAACATACTTTTTTGGAGCTACAATACACATGCCATCGTATCTCAAATAAGTCTTTTTGACATCCAAGAATTATTGAAAATAAAAAGTCTTCACGGGATAGTGTCGTTCTTTTCATCCACATGTATCGATGTATTTGTTAAACACCATTTCGTTACAGAATTATTTCTGTAATTAATACGGTTAGCTTTCAAAGCTGTCTTCAATAATTTTATAGGGCTCGATGATGGAGGGGCACTACCATAGGTTCTCTCAATAATTAATTTTCCCACTCAATCGTTGCTGGTGGCTTAGATGTAATGTCATACAGTACGCTCATCAACTAATGATATATATGGGTTGTAAGCTATTTATCAAAACAGAAAAATCCGTTCAATTCAAGTTATTCTTGTCCTCAATTGAAGCAGGTGACCCCTTGTTTACAACGTTATTATTTTAATAACGGACAGGTCTATTGATTCTGTTACTGAAATTTTTAGTGAGGAATGGATATCCGATGACGAGTTTTTTGTCACCGAATCTGAAATTCATGGGAATAATAAACTCTATCATCAATTAAAAAAAAGAACTTCGAATGAGAAAAACATAGGGAGATTTTAGTCTTCCTATGTTTTCATTCATATTATTTATCTGTTTGTTCTTGCTTCTTTTTCAAATACTCCACACGTATTTTTTCAAGTTGCTGCTTTTTATCAAATTTGGCAGGCTTGTGTTTTTCATGATACTTCGTCACAGCTACCTTACCTTTGGTATCCAATTGATATTTCCCCACTTTGTTCACCTACTTTTCCTGTCCTTAAAAAGAATCTATTCAACAAATATAATATACCTTATTTTACTGAAGTAAACCTTATTTGGGGAACTGTATTAATTTTATTTGCTTCTAATTCTTTAAGATATTCTTAAACTTCCCTATTTAAAAGATTAATTAGAAAACCATCCAACAGGCTTTGCTTTAAAGCTAATATTAACCTGTTTCTGTTCTGAAAATTCATCAAGACCAAAGACTCCTAAACCTCTTCCAACTCCACTTTGTTTATAACCACCCCATGGGGCTTGCACTGTTGCAACATGATAACAATTCACCCATGTGATACCGGCCTTTATTTTGCTGACAACGCGCATCGCTTTCTCTAAATCCTGACAAAAGACAGCACCAGCCAATCCAAATACTGTATCATTCGCTAAAGTAATTGCTTCTTCTTCATCTTTAAATTTTTGAACGACTAAAACGGGACCGAAGATTTCTTCTTGTACAATTCTCATATCCGGTCTAGTGTTGGTGAAAATGGTAGGTTCAACAAAAAAGCCGTTTTCAAACCCGTTCGCTACAATTCTATTTCCTCCACAAGCAAGTGTTGCACCTTCCTGTATTCCTATCTCAATATAGTTTAATACCTTTTGCATATGTGCTGCACTCACAAGCGGCCCCATTTCACTTGTAGGATTATTTCCATGACCAACGACAATCTTTTTTGCACGATCTATCAGTCTTTCAATAAATTGATCGTGAATGCTTTCTTCAATTAAGAGACGGGAAGCCGCTGTGCACACTTGACCACTATTAAAGAAGAGATTAAATAGTGCATTATCTACTGCAATTTCTATGTCATTATCAGCAAATACAATGTTAGGAGATTTTCCTCCTAATTCTAAGGTGATTTTCTTTGTCTGTTCTGCCGCAACACGCATAATATTCTGACCTGTTTTCGTTCCACCAATAAAAGCCACTTTATCTACTAAATTACTTTCGACCATTTCACTGCCAACAGAACTTCCAGCTCCCATTACTAGATTGGCGACTCCTGCTGGTACACCAGCCTTTTCTATAATTTCAAAGAGTTTAACAGCAGTAATCGGTGTAATTTCTGATGGTTTTAGTATAAAAGTATTTCCAGCCGCTAATGCCGGAGCAATCTGCCATGCCGCCATAAGGAGGGGGAAATTCCATGGAACAATAAGACTGCACACGCCGATGGGTTCACGAATAACGATTGTTTGAACTGAATCACCTACATTATATATTTCACCTTCTGATTGAGTAATAAGACTTGCATAGTATCGGAAACATTCAATCGCATTTTGAACATCTGTTTTTGCAGCAAGTAACATTTTTCCACTATTCAATGTTTCTAACATTGCTAAATCATCTGCCTCTTCTTCCAACAGATTTGCGATTTTATGCAAATACTTTGCACGAGTCTTAAAAGGGAGTTGTGACCAAATTCCACTATCGAATGTACTATGTGCTACTGAGATTGCATATTGTGCATCCTCAGCAGTACCCTCAGCTACTACTGCAAGTAGCTCACCATTTGCAGGATTTTTCACTTCTCTTTTTTCTTTAGAAATTGAAGTAATCCATTTACCATCAATATACATCTTAAGTTCCAACATTTTATCTTCTCCTTTTCACCAGCCGATATAGGAAACGATGATAGTACTAGGAAGCTCTTATATTCTGATTTGATCCTACGGCAATAATAGGTTTTCACTAAATTTCCTAATACAAAAATCTTATTAAAACATTCTTTTCAAGTTATACGAAATGTTATTCTAAGCTTTTACGACAGCTTCATTTTTGTATAAAATTTGTCCATCTATAATCGTCATCTCTACTTTTAAATCTTTTATACTAGTATTATTTTGACTTAGAATACTACTATCTAATACTACTAAATCTGCTAATTTCCCCACCTCTAAGCTACCTTTAATATCTTCTTCGAAACTCGCATATGCTCCATTGATCGTATATATTTTTATTGCTTCCAATATTGTAACTTTTTGATTCACTCCAATTTCAGAATTACTACTACTTTTTCGATTGACTGCTGTATGAATGCCTATTAGAGGATTATAATCCGTAACTGGTGCATCAGAACCGCCTGCACATATAATACCTTTATCAATAAAATCACGTACTGGATACATATAATTAACTCGTTCTCCATAATTCTTCACATAAATATCTCCAAATTCAAACGGGAAAGGTGGATTTGGAATTGGAATAACACCAAGGTTCTTCATTCTATCTTGTAAATCTGGTGTAGAAATTCCCGCATGCTCAATTCGATGGCGATGATCTTCTCTTGGATGCTCATTAAGCACTTTTTCTACACAATTCAAATACATTTCAATAGCTCGATCGCCCTGAGCATGTACAGTTATTTGATATCCTTTTTTATGAGCTTCACCTAATACACGATAGATTTCTTCTTCACTATAGTAAAGAATTCCATGATCATTCGGATTACTGGTATATGGCTCTCTTGTTGCAATAGTAGGACCTGTACTACTTCCATCCGTAAATATTTTAGCTGGACCAATTTTAAAGCGTTCATCACCCGTACCTGTTAGTACCCCTGCAGATAGCATTTTCCCTACAAATTCATGTGAATTATTTAATGTACAAATGATTGCATAAACACGAACAGCGATATCTTTATTTTTTACTGCTTCCTGTAAAAGACGATAAGTATCTGTATCAGAAACACCTGCTTCATGAATACTAGTAATACCTGCTTGAACAAAATGATCAGAGGCTATTTTCATCGCTTGTCTTAACTCAACCTCTGTATATTTAGCAATTTCATTCATTCGCATATTCGCTTTTTCTATTAATTTACCTGTTAATGCACCATTAGCATCTCGCTCAATTACTCCCCCATCAGGATTACTTGTATTAGCATCTATTTCGGCTAATTCTAATGCTTTACTGTTTACAATAGAAATATGACCACAAGTACGAGTAATCATAATCGGATGTTCTGAAGAAATTTCATCTAGCTCCTTAATAGATAGGTAACGATTTTCTTTTATTGTCGTTTCATTAAAGCCCCAAGCTCGAATCCATTGACCTTTAGGAACAGTTTGAACTTTTTTTCGTAATTCCTGTTTTATGTCCTCATTTGAAGTAATATTTTGAGCCTTACAACTAATAGCTAGTTGGTTTAATCCATACATAACTAAATGAATATGAGCATCTATAAACCCTGGCAGCAATGTTTTTCCGCACAAATCAATAACTTCTGTTTTACTGTCTATCAGTTGCTGTACCTCTAAGGTAGAACCTACAAGAATAATGCGATTTTCCTTAATTGCAACAGCTTCTTCAATTCGAGAATCTGCATCCATTGTAATCACTTCACCATTTATAAATACTAAATCCGCTTTCATTTGTTACATCCTCCTTCGACTCTTTGAATTAATCTAATAAATATGATTCTATTATGATAGAACATTTTTTTCTAAATCATCATTTTGCAAAACGGTACTTTTTTTAGTAAAAGCACTCACTCCAAGCATGACAATAATATTCATATGTGATGCTATAAAAGAACCATTAATACAGGTGTGTTGATTAACCATTTTTATACATCCAAAGAGGCTGATTTCCGCTACGGGCTACTCGCTTTGTTG
>NZ_LITM01000009.1:349652-418842 GCF_001275675.1 Lysinibacillus sp. FJAT-14745
ATATTGGCAAAGTGGTAACGAAAAAATCCTTTTATCGCTCAATAATAAACTTATTTTTTCCTAATCAACACGCCTGCCATTAATATTCTTTATCCATTGAGGTGCAGATGGAAGTAATTGAGATATCGTAACTCCTGCTAAATTCATATACAATACAACCACCTCTCCAACAACAATACCGGCAAATGTACCATACCTGTTTACATAATTCTTATTCAATAGACTAAAAAATGGGTAGGAGCTAACTGAATAATGAGACTATAGGACATAATATTTGAAAGCGCTATTGCTATAACATCGGAGACAGTAAATAGTAACTCAACACTAGTTTTAATAAAATGAGAGTCTTCGAAACAAATAATAAATGTTGTTTATCTGATGCTTTTGGAACAATCACTTTATAAAGATTTTGTGTTAATCTAGCTGCACCAATAATTTCTATAATCCACGGATCAAATGTTTTTATTGCTAAATGTAACAGAGATAAATCCCCATTTTCTAAACCTGGTGTAATGATAGCAGCTGAAAAAACAATGAAGATACAAACACAAGAAGAATTGTATAGAAAGGTAGAGTAATTGCATTTTTGCGAAGACTTTTTTCATTTTTTGCAGATAGAATGACCATGAAGCCACTCGGAAGAATATAAAAACCAATAGCACTAATATAGCAGTGGTTAAATGTTGGGTAAAGCTTAGATGAAGTCATTAAAAAAATCCTTAAACCGTACATATAGATCATTATAAAAATACTTTTTTTACAAACATTGTATAAAAGATATTTTTACTATCATAAGCTAAAAGACTGTAGCCAAATCCATTATTTAATCGAGATTGTCTACAGTCTGAGCTAGTTAAGGTATATCTCTTTTACATTCACCACTTATTAACAACCGTAACACCCATATTTGCATAAGTCCCCATAGATTCAATTACACTTCCCGCTTCTTCTATAGATATTGTTTGAGTTACTAAATCTTTAGGACTTAAAATCCCATTTTCAATCATTCGTAACATTTGAGGAAATTTCGGTGCTTGCATACCATAAGAGCCAACAATCTGTATTTCATTAATGACCATAAGATCAATAGGAACAGGGATCATTCCTTTTTCATTACTGGTCGTTAATCCTATTTGTAAATGGCGTCCTCTTTTAGCTAAACTATTTATAGCTGATTGACAAGTTTCAGTTATTCCAAGAGCATCCACTGACACGTGTGCCCCGCCTTTTGTTAATTCTTTAATTAACTCAGCAGCATTTTCTTTTTTGGAATTGACTGTGGCTACAGCACCTAATTTCTTTGCAAAAGCTAATTTTTCATCATTAATATCAACTGCTATAGCGTGTGCTCCTAGGGCTGTAATAATTTGAATTGCAGAAAGGCCAACACCCCCACAACCATGGACAGCAACCCATTCACCCGGTCTTACTTGTGCTTGATCAGTAACCCCGTGAAATGCAGTCATGAATCGACATCCTATACCAGCTGCCTCGATAAAGTCAATATTTTCCGGTAAAATTACTAGATTGGTATCAGCATTAGGGATATGAACAAATTTTCCGTATCCACCCCACATGGTGATACCAGGTAACGTAATGTTATCGCAAACATTATGGTGTCCAGCTTGACACATAGGACATGTGCCATCACCTTGAGTAAAAGGAACAATTACTCTGTCACCTTTCTTGAATCTTGTAACGTCTTTCCCAACATCTTCTATAACACCACAAAACTCGTGTCCCATTATATGAGGAAGAGGAGTCTCAACTCCAAGCCAATTCCAATGCCCTAACCAGCTGTGCCAATCACTTCTGCAAACTCCGTTAGCTTCAACACGAACAATTACTCCATCTGCTGTGTTGGTTGGATCTGGCATATTTCTAACAACTAACGGCTTGCCGATTTCTTCTAAGACAAGTGCTCTCATAAAATCCCCGCCTTTTATGTTTTCTTTACTTTAACAAAAATCAGAAATTTATGTCATCTCTCATATAGTTAAAATAAGAGAGTATTTTTTTTTACATTATGTCCATTGTGAAATCAAAGAGAATAGTTTACCAAGTTTTATGTTACTTTCATTTATTCATAGACTTACTGATGCAGCAACCAGATCTAAATATTCTTGTAGCGATATCTCTCTTCACTCACATTGAGCCTTACAATATCCTAAAACAACAAACTATTAGCTAGTAAGTTCAATAACATCAATCTTTAGAAAACAGCCGAAAATTTATTGCAAAGATACAAGGTGTTCGAGTGGGAATACAATCGGCATTCATATAATTTCCGTTATTTTCCATTCATTACTGTTAATCGAATTATTTTCTTTATTAAAGTACTACCATCCTCATGTCTCAAAAAAATCAGGGGAGTTCGAAACAGAACAGACAAGTAGCGCCTTTGTACCACTTTTGTTTGTGTAGAAACTTTTTATTTTCTATCCTTTTCTAACGTATTCTCAAAAAAGAAAAGCTCCTCAAACCCTTGATAATAAAGGATTCAAGCGCTTTTCAGTTGGTTCAAACTTATTCTATTTGAACATTGATACGTCCCAGGAGGACATACTAGAATGCTGATACAACAAAGGTTAACGGCAGTAATGTTTACCTTTTGTTTACCTTGCTTTTAAGACCCCCCATCATGGAGTGGTCTTTTATGGTTGATTCAGCTATGCCCAAGACATCGACAAACATTCTATCCGCATGTCAACCAATCATAAAAAATAGCCCCCTTATCAAACAAATAAGAGGGCATAATATAAGTTCTAATCTATTACTTATCTTTAACTGGCTTTAGTGAATTCATTGGAAGATAAACATCATTATCGTGTCTTCCTTCTAAGTCATCGGTTACATATATATAACCATTAATTTCATGATCATACCTTGAAAAAACAGTACTTCCCTTTTTCATAATTCTTTCAGTTTTAGATTCTTTTAATGGAACGCCCTTCCCCTCTTCATCTTTTGTTAGTTCATAACGTACACCTCTTTCTCTCGATATTGTCTCAGCGATTTTAAGGTCTGTACCAGGATACTCGTAACAAAATTCCTCACTACCATCACCACTTTCGCAATACTGTAGTAGTTGTCCATTATTTGTATCCTTGAAATTAAAACCCCATGGTCCTTCTAGTTTGAAGTGAGATCCGTAATATAAGCCATCATTAATACCATCGCGAGTAATAACAATATAAGTTGGTTTGTTATAAAAAGATGAACGAATTTTTATTGGTACTTCTTTGAAAACTACCAAATCCGTTGCTTGTACGCGGTATTGCCCCATTTGATAGAATATTTTTTTATCATATTTTTCAATATCATACGTTCTAAAGAAGTTATTTCGCTTAACCACTAAAGAATCAAACGTACCATCTGGATTTTTCTTGTACACCTTGATGTCTTTTTTAAAGGTCATTTTTCCTGTTTGCTCTTTTACAACTTCTGCTCCATCATACATCACTTTTGCTTCTGATTTTGTTGGATTTACTACTGCAAATACGAATGCTGCTAGTAACACAATAAAAAATTTCTTCATTATTATCCCCCTCGCTCAGCTTTTCAGAAAAACAATCTAATAAATGGTTCCTAGGCCAAAAAGCTTCGTTTTTTCAATAAATTGTTCCGATTTTCACTTAAGTATTTTAATAAATAACCAATAATCACAAATATTGTTATATAAATACTACCTATTGAGGAAGTTAGGTAAAAAGTATCTTTAAAAATATCAATATTAGCTAAACTAAATAGTATTGAAAAAATTAATGCACAAATTAAGTGTTTAATATACATAAATACAACATTTTTATTTTTACTGTATTTTTCAATCACCACTGATACCACTACAGCTACAAGCATGGCAGGTGCAGTAAATGCAGTACCATAAATTCCATATGAAATGCTATATGTATATTCAATAAATAATGGAATAATAAATATTCCTAGAATTAATGTAATAACAGCTGAAATAATTTTGTTTTTCAACATCACACTTCACATCCTTGATTCATTTTTTATTCTTTTAAAAAAATGCCATGGAAATAAGACATAATCAACAATATGTATAAAAAATTCAATTCATCATTAAATTTATGTACCTCTTTATTAAATCATATAACCACAGATAATAGTAAAAATTTTACTGTTTTTATATAGATTTATAAGTAATTATTAAAAACCCAGACGGCAATTAAGCAATCTTGGTCTTTATTGTTATTCTAGAATAGATTCGGCATAGAAAAAGAATCCATTTTGAAAAAAGATTGATCAAAATGGATTCTTATCCAGCAGATTTAAGTTTCGGTATTATAAAAAAGTTTAATTATTTTCTATCTGTCTGCTCTACAATCGTGCCATATGTAAAACATTGCAAAGCAAGCCCTTTGAATGTTGATTCTTCACTCCCACCAATACAGGCACCATTTTATATACAATTTTAATTTTATATTTTTTGTTCTTTGCTTTTAATAGAGTAGATCATTCAACCAGCGATTATGGATATACATTTATGCTTGTTCCGGAAAAAGTATTTAATTTTAAACCTAAAACAAGCATAACCCCGTTCTAATTTAGGACGGGGTAAAATATAGTTGTTTAATTTTCGTATAAGGTACTTCACTATACTAAAAAATATAACTTTTTCATGGTTATTCCAATTTGGAAACATAGCAGCTTTTAATCATATTATTCACTGAATTCTTCCAGTAACATAATACAGTTAGCTTGTTCATACTCTAATTTTAGTTCTATTAATTCACGTTTTAAACCTGTCCCTACACATATCGGAAGTGTTGATATAAAGTTTTTAACCTCTAATAAAGGTATGCCTAATTTTTTTCGCAACAAATGCATAGCATCGGATCTTTTTTCGCTAATTTGCAAAATATGCAAACTCCAAATGATAGTATCTGTAACCTCGCAATCGGTCACTTCATTCTCCAATTTCATAAACAAATCCATCGGTACTAGAGCAATATTATATTCATCAAAACCATTGTCAAAAATTGCTATTTTCAAACCAAGCTGCCTAACTTGATTGTCATAACAATTCAATAATAACGGAATATATTCCCCTCTTTTAACTTGATTATGTTGCAATTTCCTTTTTACAGCTTTATCGTTTAATTTTATATTAGAATATCCATATTGTTTTAGTCGAGAATGCAAAAATCTTTTTATTTGACCAGGATATTTTTCACCGCTCCAATCCGTTGTTTCAATATACCTAATCATAAACAAATAGTAGATGAGTGTATGTATTTCCATATTATTATTTTGGTTGTCAATATAAAACTCTTCTGTTTCGGTACGGTTGATAAATCTCCTTTGCTTCTTAATAAAATCATGAGTTTCAAGTTTTTGATAGTCAGATAAAAGTTGTTCCACTTCTTTCTTATGTCCTTCGTTAAGTAACGGATAAATAGCTTCAAATAATTTCATAATTCTTAGCATTCCTTTCGCTTCACGCAGGGTTATTAATATCATCTACAAAGATACGACCCGGATTTATATTTTCAACAACCGCTATTGCTTCTAATTGCCCTTGTTCATTTAACAATTTTCTACATTTACTAAATTCGGCTTTATCTAATTCTGATATCATAAAACATCCCCTACCTATTATCTCTCTCTCAAAAATTTCTTACTCTACAATCCCACCCTTTAACTTATCATAATTATTTAAATTTTCCATCATTTTAACGAGAAGTTACTCCATTAAATGGTCCGATTGTTGAACATAAGTTATAGCTTGGTCTTTCTTAAAGTTTCCCACAATCGTTTCATAATCTATTATGGTGCGAGGTCGATAGTCACTAGATTTCATTTGTTTAATCACAATTTCAACCGCATCATCAATCTTTTTTGATGCTTCTTTTTTAGATTCAACCGATATTTCTGACTCAAGCTTTAATAAAGCTAAATCAATATCTACTTCAAACAATCCAGACTCTTTTGTCATAAAAAGTCATAAAAAAAACCTCCATTCAAAATTTTGATTGGAAGATGATTTCGGAATCTCATAAATATTTGAGGAACGAAAAAAGAGATTCAATGCCCCGGACCGAAGCCCTGACCGAATCCCTAATTTCTCTCAAACCCTTATACCCAAGGCCTTAAACCCTGTTTTTAGACGTCCCAGGAGGGATTCGAACCCCCGACCGACGGCTTAGAAGGCCGTTGCTCTATCCTGCTGAGCTACTGAGACATGATGTTAATTTTTATGCAGTCCATATCAAGGACAATATTTATTATATGCGCTTTATATCATAATGTCAACATTAATTTTACTATGAAGGCAAGGTTTGCCTCATATTAATATTATATGATTTCATGTACCCCATTATGCCCTCCTCATCTTTACTTTGTAGTCATCGTATATTAGGGCAGCAATTAGAAAAAGATTTACTTGCGCAAGGTTATTCTGTTCTTTTTGTTCAAACAGATGTTACGAAAGAACAGGACATCGTTTCTGTAATGCAAAAAGAGGGTGATCATTTTGGTACTATTCATATTTTAATAAATAATGCAGGGAAATTTCAACATAAATCTTTTATGACGTAACATTGGATGAATGGAATGATATGGTTCAAACAAATAATTTCGTCACAGGCATTAATCTAACAGTTGATGGTGGGATGACAAAGAAAATGATGTATGAAGAATAAGTAAAACTACTATGCAATCAACGAACAAAAGTAAACCAGATTCACTAAGCTTTTTTGAATCCGGTTTCTACTTTTGGTGAATAAATTCTAGCTTGTTTACTCTTCGAATAATGAGCAATAGGTTGAATGCCTTGTATAGATTCCTTCACAAATGGAGCTAGAGTGTTACTTTCAATGTTAATATGAACTCGTTGTAGCCGCCATGGCATATGTTCTATATCAATGCGAAATAGTGAACTCTTCCATTTTGACCAAGAATGATAACGTTCCACTAACCATTTATCAAAGGTAGAACTACTTATTTCACTGGCAGTCGGTTGATATGAAATTTCCAACCTCTCATCTAGTGCTCCATGATATAAACTTGTAAAAGAAAAATTGTTACCTCTTTGTTTTAAAGATATTTTTGAATGGCGATATGATAGACTGCCCTTTGTAGCTATTTGTACAATAAAACGATTCGTAACATCTAAGTTAAAAAAATAGATACCTTTCATGCCGTTATATGTAACATATGTGCGGACATTAAGCTGTACATAGGAATCCATCCCAGGGAATGGTGGTAGAAATCTCAGGCGTTGTCCTTTGACTTTAAAAAGGACAACACTAAGCCAAGCGTTATTTTCATAGAGATCCAGTTGCAACTCTTGCGGAATGTACTGCTCTAAATCCTTTGGTGATATTGGCCAATGTAGAAACAATACATCTTGCCATATTTGTGTCATAATCCACGGTTTGCTCCACATAAAATAACTCCCTTCTGTAGTAAAATTCTTTCCTACAAAGGAGTTATTCAAACAAATGACTATTTTTGTTCTGAATCGAACGTTTCTTTTTCAACATATCGGTAATATAAATTGCGCAGTTCGGATTCTTTATAATTGCCTAAATGACTTTTATATTGTGGATGCACCAAAATACCATGATCTCGAAGTTGCTTCACAAACCAACCTTTTGAATACTTATGCACTTTACACATTCTCCTTCTCTACTATTCATACATAGCGTATGCTCAGGAATTTATGTAGTGACATTTTTTTCAAAAATAAAAAACGAAGAAATTATCCTTCGTTTTCTTAATTTTGAAAAACAAACAAAATGGTCAAAGAATTTTTGGTGAATGTTGTGGCTCTTTAAAGGGTGATTTCCGTTCCAGGCTACTCGCTTTGTTGCTGACGCTTCGCTTTCGCACAGAGCAGAGCTTCCTGTGGGCGAGCGTCGAGCCGCTTCCTTCGCTTACGCTGCTGCCGCTACGTTAGCACTACGCTTTCGCGCGGAAAACATTCGCTCCGTGCAGGGTCTCGCCTGTCTCGCTTTAATATGACACCTTAATTTCATTAAACAAAATAGTTTTTGAACAACAAAAAACGAAGGAATATATCCCTCGTTTTTAACTCATGTGCCACAAAAAGTACGATATGGTTGATTAGATGGTGTTGGCAATGTAGCATATTCCTGCTGCTCCTTACAATGTGCAAAAGGATGAGCAAGAGCATCCAGTAATCGCTCCATTACGCTATAGTCTTCCTGTTCAACAGCAGCCTCTAATGCTTCTTCTACACGGTGATTTCGTGGAATTACTGCTGGATTATGATCGCGCATTAATTGTTGAGACATGTCTTTTGTTTCCTGCTGTCTTTCTAGTCTTGCAAGCCAATTTTTATGCCATTCTTTAAATTCTTTTGTACTAAATAACGTTGATTCATCAAATTTATCGAAGGTTAATGCGATAAATGTATTCGTATAGTCTGCTTGATGTTGCTGCATTAATTTTAGAAGCTCTTCAATAAGTGCCATGTCCTGATCTTCTTCGTTGAATATTCCAAGCTTTGCTCGCATACCTGCTAGCCAGTTTACATAATACAGCTCAGGATATTGCTTTAAAGTCTCTTGAGCTAAATGTATCGCATCTTCCTGATTTTCATGGATTAACGGTATTAATGATTCAGCCAGTCGTGTTAAATTCCATCCTCCGATATTAGGCTGGTTACCGTATGCATAACGGCCTTGTCGATCAATAGAGCTAAATACTGTCGCTGGATCATACGTATCCATAAAGGCGCAAGGACCATAATCAATCGTTTCACCACTAATGGTCATATTATCTGTGTTCATGACGCCATGAATAAAACCAACTAGCTGCCATTTTGCAATAAGAGATGCTTGTTTCTTGATAACTTCCTGTAGAAGTGTCAGATAACGATTTTGAGCTACATCAGCATTAGGAAAGTGACGTTCCAAAGCATAATCCGCCAAAGCTTTTAGCTCCTCCTCAGATCCAAAGTTCGCTGCATATTGGAAAGTCCCAACTCGTAAATGACTGCTTGCAATACGCGTTAAAACTGCACCAGGAAGCTCGGTTTCGCGGAGGACAATTTCGCCTGTAGTGACGACAGCTAAACTTCGAGAGGTTGGAATGCCTAGTGCAAACATGGCTTCACTAATAATATATTCTCGTAGCATTGGACCAAGTGTTGCTCTGCCATCTCCGCCACGGGAATAAGGCGTTCTTCCTGAGCCTTTTAGTGCGATATCCAAGCGTTCATGAGTTGGTGTTAGTTGTTCACCTAATAACAGTGCTCTGCCGTCTCCAAGCATATTAAAGTGGCCAAATTGATGCCCTGCGTAAGCTTGGGCAATGGGCATGCCACCAGTCGGATTGTTGTTACCTGCAAAAATTGCTACCGCTTCCTCGCTTTGCAAAGCATCGACGTTTAATCCTAGTGCATTGGCAACTGATTCATTTAACATGATTAACTTTGGTGAACGAACTGGATTTAAATTGATTGATGTATAAAAAATGCTTGGTAAGTGGGTATAGCTATTATCAAAATTCCATCCTATTGTAGTGTCCATGTTTTCTCCTTTATTCGTTTACAGTTATTTTTTCTTCTTCATCATAAACAATTCATAGCCATTTTTACCATTTAGTCGGCTCATCATCATAACGTAAGGTTAATTTCCTTTCCGACTAGCCTCTTTCCTGACGTCGTCCACTCCTATTAGCTACACGACATATGTGTGATGAACCATTAAATTTTCTAATTTACATAAAACAAAAAACGCTTAGAGTTTCTAAAACCTAAGCGTTTTTGTTACATCATTTTCGCATAAACTTGTGAGTGGAAATACAGTTATTATCATCTGTAAAAAACTTTACTTCAAAATACGTATTTTCAACTTCTACAAGGGCAAAGCTTTTTTCTTTACGGCCACGTGGTTTTAATAAACTCCCCGGATTTAAAAATAACACATCATCAATCATTTCCGCCCCAAGAATATGAGAGTGACCAAAGCACACAATTTGTGCGTCTACCTCTTTGGCACGATATGATAATGATAAGATTGAAGTTTTAACATTGAATAAATGGCCATGTGCTGCAAAGACTGTTACGTCCTCTAAATCGAATACTGCTTCATCAGGAAAGGCTTGATCGATGTCACAATTTCCTCGTACTTTCTTCATGCCATCCAGTGCTTTATGTGAGAAAGGAAGCTCACTATCTCCACAATGAATCAAAGCATCGACATTTGGGTAAAAGCTACGAACTTTTTCAATCACATTACTATCGCCATGTGTATCACTCATGACCAGTATTTGCATGGATATCACCTCTTATTTTATAAGACTTGGCAATTGTTCCTTCAACTTACGAATTGCATTCCCGCGGTGGGAAATTGCTCCCTTTTCATCGGCTGTTAGCTCTGCCATCATCCGGTTTAAGCTTGGGACAAAGAAGACTGGATCATAACCAAATCCGTTTGTGCCACGTTTTTCGTGTGCAATGACACCTTCACAAGTACCAAAAACTGTTGTCGTTTCAAAACCAGGTCCTGCAATAGCGATGCAACAGCAGAAGCGTGCTGTACGCTTTTCATCTTCGACATTTTTTAGGTTTTCTAACAACTTAACCATGTTTGCTTCATCATCATGATCACCAGCATAACGTGCAGAATAAACACCAGGTTCACCATTTAATGCATCCACAGCTAAGCCACTATCATCAGCAATAACAATTGTGTTTAGCTCTTTTGCCAATGCTTCTGCCTTTAAGATTGCATTTTCCTCAAAAGTAGTGCCTGTTTCTTCTATTTCCATCTCTGGGGCAACATCAAACATCGTTACTACTTCATAGCCAAGTGGACCAAATAATGCTTCGAAATCTTTTGCTTTTCCTTTGTTTTTCGTTGCAATTACTACTTGTTTCATGTTATTCATTTCCTCCCACTTTGTTCGCCATTTCACCTAGTGTCTCTTTTTGAAGTGCAATCAATTGTTGAATGCCATCTTCACCTAACGCCAGTAGTTCATTTAACTCTTCACGAGAAAAGGTTGCTTCTTCACCTGTCCCTTGTAGCTCAACAAATCGTCCTGCTCCTGTCATGACGATATTCATATCTACAGCAGCAGCGACATCTTCAACGTAGTTTAAATCTAAAATTGCCCCATGATCCTCTACAATACCAACACTCGTTGCAGCTAAATAGTCTGTCACCGGGAATTTTGCTAATTGTTTTTCTTCTGCAAGCTTAGCAATTGCCTGTGTCATCGCTACAAATGCTCCTGTTATTGAAGCTGTACGTGTTCCTCCGTCTGCCTGAATCACATCACAGTCGATCCACACAGTACGCTCACCAAGTGCTTCTAAATCAACGACAGCACGTAATGCACGACCGATTAATCGTTGAATTTCCATTGTGCGGCCATTGACTTTGCCACGAGATGATTCACGTGCTGTACGCTGTGCTGTTGCACGAGGTAGCATCGAGTATTCTGCAGTGATCCACCCTTTGCCTTGTCCACGTAAAAACCCAGGAACCTTATCTTCTATCGTTGCTGTACAAATTACTTTCGTATTACCTACTTGAATTAACACTGAGCCTTCTGGGTGCAATAGATACTCACTATCTATTTTCACAGGACGTAGCTCATCTACATTTCTTCCATCAAATCTTGTCATATTTTTCGTTCCTCCTAAAATCTTTCGCGCACTCATCTTAACATAATTTTCACCTTCAAAAAAGTGCTCGGTCCCTTATGTACAATGCTAAAAACGGCAAAAATCAGCCTAGCCCACTAGCTAAGCTGATTTTTTATTTTAATGTAATACGTTTTATATGAAGAGTACCTTGCTCAAGCCAACTTTCAGCAATCGAACGGAAAATTGGAACAGAACCAGTTGCATAAAATTTATGAGCAGGAACAGCGTCTGGGTCAGCCAAAGTGCCATTATACGCAAGCATTTCTTGAACATCCTTTGCTGTTTCCTCAGCGGAAGATAGCACAAAAACTTCTTCTCCTACAACAGCTTCAATTTGTTTTTGCAAAATTGGATAGTGCGTACATCCTAGTATGACCGTATCAAATTGTTCATTTTTTAACGGTTTTAAGCCTTCCGCAATTAATTTATTTGCAAATTCACCTTTATATTCGCCACTTTCTACAAGTGGTACGAATGTAGGACAAGCAAGTGGAATAATATGAGTTGACGTATTTAGTGATAATAAGGCTTCCTCATACGCCCCACTTTTAATTGTTCCTTCTGTTGCAAGCACAACGACTTCATGTCGCTTCGTTTTCTTTACAGCTGCACGTGCGCCAGCATTAATAACGCCTAGTACCGGAAAAGGCATATTTCTTTGTAAACTTTCGAGTGCTACTGCAGTCGCTGTATTACAAGCAATGACGAGCATTTTGATATTCATTTTCTCTAGTGCTTTAGCCATTTGCCAAGTGAAATTTCGTACTTCCTGACGACTTCTTGGACCATATGGACATCTTGCTGTATCACCAATATAATAGATTGTTTCGTTTGGTAATAGCTTCATTATTTCTTTTGCTACGGTTAAACCGCCTACTCCTGAGTCAATAACGCCTATCGGGGCATTCATACTTTCCGCCTCAATCCTGTTTCATGTGTACATGTAGTTTTTCTAAATAGCTTGATAATTGCGCGACTTCTTGTTCGTTAAAACCAACAAGCTTCTCTTGCAAATATTGCTGTCTTTTTTCAATAACCTCTTGAATAATACGTTCGCCCTTCTCGAGAAGATGAACAACAACGACACGACGATCATTTTCGTCACGTACTCGCTTGACTAATTCATTTTTCTCCATTCGGTCCACTAGATCTGTTGTTGTACTAAAAGCTAAGTATAATCGATTTGACAGGTCGCCAATTGTTATATCTCCAAGCTCTTCTAACCACTGTAATGCAACAAATTGTGGCGGCGTAATCGCATATTGTGAAACAATCTCTCTTCCTTTTTGCTTCACAATCGCCGCTATATAGCGTAATTCCTTTTCAACCGTTGCAACGGTTTCAGGTGAGTGCTTTGTTACTTCATCCGACATATAACTATTTCACTCCTAAAAATACGTTGAATAGTTCTATTTTGTCGTTTTTTTTCTGAAATAGCAAGTATCCATTTAGTCTAATTTGAATTCTTCTAAGCGTAACAGCTCAATTAACGCCTGAGATCGATTCGTTACACCTAACTTTTGAATTGTATTGGAAATGTGATTTCGCACTGTTTTTTCACTAATACCAAGTTGCTCTGCAATATCCCTCGTTGTTTTTTCAGCTAATAAAAGCGCAAATATTTCACGTTCTCGGTTCGTTAAAAGAGAACGATGATGAGAGCCATTCATTTTCAGTTACACCCTCCTCCCCCGCACGTATTGTAACTTATGTTAAGGAATGAGGAGCGGTGACGGCTATTTTCATGAATATCTCGTGTTTCTTTAAAAAAAATCGGGAATTACTTCCATACAATAATGAATTTTATGTAAAAGTGCAATTTCAACCGTCGAAATCATTGTTTATACTTATTTCCCCGAGAAAGCTTTTCGCAATAATGTTGAAAAATAACACCCTCACTATTTTATTCTACGGACAATTAACTTTTAGGATCCGTTTCCAGTATTATAGGAACACCAAGCTTGCTAACTGAGTTTTTGCCTCTTCAGATAGAGGTACGCTCTTCCCAGTTCGAGGGTCCATTTGCACTACCGTACCACGCCCCGTAAAGCAAACCTCATCATGTTGGTTTTTCGCTAAGTAATGAATATCCATTGATGAGTTTCCTACTTTCGCTATCTTCGCATAAATTCTTAGCACATCATCAAAGAAAACCTGCTTCACGTAATCACACTGTAAGTCGGCTACAATCGGAATCTCGGCTACATTTTCATCGATTGCTGATGGCATTAGAACACCTAAATGACGGAAATAATCGATTCGTGCCTGTTCAAAAAATGTAAAGCTAACGGTATTGTTCATATGACCATACATATCCGTTTCTGAAAAACGTACACGGACCTCAATAAAAAATGCAAAATCTTTTGCCCATTCCTGAAAATCTCCGATATAATTTGCTTTCACCTTAACCATCCCCCTAATTATCATTCGCTTCTTCCCAAAACAACAGATGGAATTAGCAAGTCATAAATGAATTTATATTCATTATAAAGGAAAACACTATATTATCATAGAAAATACGGATTTTTTCTCGATTTATTCAATATCTCTTTTTTCGAAAAACTAAACATTCCCCGTTCTATTTTTTATGCTGTATTGGAATCATCTTACTCTTTCTTGAAAATGACCCTATTCAGAACTCGAAATAATAGGAAACATCCAGGCATTTACAAGCAGTTAATCTACAAAATTATTTAATATCTACATAAAAAAACCCCCTCACACATTGAATGTAAGGGAGTTTGAGAGTAAAGCTTGTACTATTTATTAGTCAACGTAGTGGTCAGAACCGAAGAAGTTACGGAACATTTGCACTGAAGTTGCACGGTTTAATGATGCGATAGATGTTGTTAAAGGAATACCTTTTGGACAAGCAGCTACACAGTTTTGTGAGTTACCGCAGTTTGCAAGGCCTCCATCACCCATGATTGCATTTAAACGTTGGTCTTTAATCATTGCACCAGTTGGGTGAGTGTTGAATAGACGTACTTGTGATAATGGTGCTGGTCCGATGAATGAAGCTTTTTCAGACACGTTTGGACATGCTTCCATACATACACCACAAGTCATACATTTAGATAATTCATAAGCCCATTGACGTTTACCTTCTGGCATACGTGGACCTTCACCTAAATCATAAGTACCATCGATTGGAACCCATGCTTTAACTTTTTTAAGTGCATTGAACATACGTTCACGGTCAACTTGTAAGTCACGAATAACTGGGAAAGTTTTCATAGGCTCAAGTTTAATTGGCTCAGTCAATTGGTCAACAAGAGTTGAACATGATTGACGTGGGCGGCCATTGATAACCATTGAACATGCACCACAAACTTCTTCAAGACAGTTCATATCCCATGCTACTGGAGTAGTGTTTTCACCATTTTCAGTAACAGGATTTTTTTGAATTTCCATTAAAATAGAAATTACGTTCATACCATGACGGTAAGGCACTTGGAATTTTTGCCAGTAGCCATTGCCACCTTTTGTATCTTGACGTAAAATTTCAACTTTGACCATTCTTCCAGTATTAGCTGCGATATTCATAATTCTTAGTCTCCTTTCGCAGAGTAATCACGTTTACGTGGTGGAATTAATGAAACGTCGACTTCTTGGTACGTGATGATTGGGTTACCAGTAGTTGGGTCAAACTTCGCCATTGTTGTTTTTAAGAAGTTCTCATCGTCACGGTTCGGGAAATCTGGCTTATAGTGAGCACCGCGAGATTCGTTACGTAGTAATGCACCTTTTGTCATTACTTTCGCTAGGTAAATCATATTTTTCAACTGACGCGTAAAGTGAGCACCTTGGTTACTCCATTTTTGAGTATCGTTGATGTTAATGTTTTCCCAACGTTTTTGGAATTCATCAAGTTTATTCAATGTATCTTGAAGTTGGTCGTTGTAACGTACTACTGTCATAGTAGCTGTCATCATTTCACCAAGCTCTTTATGAAGCAAGTAAGCGTTTTCTGTGCCGTCCATTTTCATGACAGCATCCCACTTAGCTTGTTCTTCTTTAACGCGAGCATCGAATATTTCTTGAGGAAGATCTTCAGCATGCTTTTTAAGATGTTTAACATAATTTACTGCGTTTGGTCCAGCAACCATACCGCCATAGATAGCAGATAATAATGAGTTCGCACCAAGACGGTTTGCACCATGTTGAGAATAATCACATTCACCTGCTGCAAATAGACCAGGAATTTCAGTCATTTGGTTGTAGTCAACCCATAATCCACCCATTGAGTAGTGAACTGCTGGGAAAATTTTCATTGGTAATTTACGTGGATCATCACCTACGAATTTTTCGTAGATTTCAATAATACCACCTAGTTTTACATCTAATTCATGTGGATCTTTATGAGAAAGATCTAGGTATACCATGTTTTCGCCGTTGATACCAAGTTTTTGGTTTACACAAACGTCGAAAATTTCACGTGTTGCAATATCACGTGGTACTAAGTTACCATATGCAGGATACTTTTCTTCTAGGAAGTACCAAGGTTTACCGTCTTTATAAGTCCAAATACGGCCACCTTCACCACGAGCTGACTCTGACATTAGACGGTTTTTGTCATCTCCAGGAATCGCTGTTGGGTGAATTTGGATGAACTCACCATTCGCGTATGAGGCACCTTGTTGGTAAACGATAGAAGCAGCAGAACCTGTATTAATAACAGAGTTTGTTGTTTTACCGAAGATAATACCAGGGCCACCAGTCGCCATAATAACAGCATCTGCACGGAATGATTTGATTTCTTCTGTACGCATATCTTGCGCTACGATACCACGACAAACGCCGTCAGGATCGACTACTGCACCAAGGAATTCCCAGTGCTCATATTTGTTCACTAAACCAGCTACTTCGTGAGAGCGAACTTGCTCGTCTAGTGCGTATAGTAATTGCTGACCAGTTGTTGCACCAGAGAAAGCTGTACGGTGCATTAAAGTACCACCGAAACGACGGAAGTCAAGAAGACCTTCTGGTGTACGGTTGAACATTACACCCATACGGTCCATTAAGTGAATAATACCAGGGGCTGCATCACACATACCCTTAACAGGTGGTTGGTTCGCTAAGAAGTCCCCACCATAAACTGTATCATCAAAGTGAATCCAAGGAGAATCCCCTTCACCTTTTGTATTTACCGCACCATTAATTCCGCCCTGCGCACATACAGAGTGTGAGCGTTTTACAGGAACTAATGAGAATAAATCAACTTCTGTACCAACTTCAGCTGCTTTAATCGTTGCCATCAGACCAGCTAGACCGCCGCCGACAACAATTATTTTGCTTTTCGCCATGATTATTTCTCACTCCTCTTAAAAAATTGCAATGATTGCATGTACTCTATAGTAGCTTCTATTAAATTAAACGAAAGATAATATAGCAGCCACACCAACTACACTTAGAATTACGAAAATAATGTTTGTTACATAAGTAGCAATCTTTTGAGACTGAGGAGATTGTGTAATACCCCAGCTTACTAGGAATGCCCATAAACCGTTAGATAAGTGGAAAGTTGCTGATATAATACCAACAATGTAGAATCCAAGCATGAATGGATTAGAAACGATATCTGCGATCATATTGAATTCAACATCTGCACCTAACGCTTTTTGGATACGCGTTTCGAAAATATGCCATGCAATGAAAATCACTAAGAATACACCAGTGAAACGTTGTAATGAGAACATCCAGTTACGGTATGTACTGAAACGCCCTGTGTTTGGTGAAGCAGTGAATGCAATGAAGACACCATAGAATGCGTGGAACAGTAATGGGATATAAATAACTACCCATTCAATTACTAACAGAAGATTGTGTGGAATTAAATCCATCTTACCTACTGCGTTATTGTAAGCTTGTTCACCACCAACAGCAGTGAAGTTCATTGACAAGTGGAACATCAGAAACAGACCTACTGGAATCACACCAAGTAGAGAATGTAAGCGACGCCATAAAAACTCTCGATCTTTCGACAAGACTGTTACCTCCCTTAGTACTTAAAATAGCACAACAAAAGAAGTCATCATTTTGTAACTGATACTTCATTGACTGTGTATTTCATCATGGTACAATATTATGACATGTTTATTGTACTCTCAAGAGCTACGAGCGTCAAGGTAACTTGGAGTTTTTCATACCCCTTATTAAAGAAACAATCTAGTACGTGATGCGCCGTTTTTTCTCGAAAAATCTATCTTTACTTTATTAGTGTCAAATTTTAAGAAAATTCTAAGAAAGAAGGATTTCAATGTTAAACACTTCATCTCCCACAATCTCAGCATTTGGCTATGAGATAATTCGCGATTATATTTTATCTTCCATTCTTGGTAAACATGAAGATGATGTCCTTTACTGGGCAGGAAAAGATCTAGCTCGGAAGTTCCCATGTAAAAGCCAAGACGAACTTATCGCATTTTTCGCAGATGCCTGTTGGGGTAATTTAGAGCTTATGAAAGAATCGAAGGATGGGCGCCTATTTCAGTTGACAAATGATCCAGAACTGTTACAAATCGGTCTTCGTAGCTTTAGACTTGAAGCAGGATTTATAGCTGAACAAATCCAGCAAACTAAAGGTTATTTAACAGAATGCTATGATGAAAAACATGAAAAGCAACAGAATGTTACATTTACAGTAAGATGGGACGTCAAAGAAAGAATCATGAACACCGTTCCTACAGAATAAACCGAAAAGGATTGTCATCCGAAATTTATCGATGGCAATCCTTTTTATGTATGCTAAATATATATGATTAATTGCGTGAAGACTAGATGCCCAAGGAAAGCAACCTGACGGAACAAAAATCAACCCCTCGTTATGATCACGAATCATTTTTATATTTATAGTTGTGCATGTCTTTCTTTTAAGAGCACATCTATTAACGAAATAAATGCCTCCAAAATATTAAGTGAGTGTTGAATCATTTCCTCTAAGTTACTAATTGACAGTTCATTCACTAATTTTTGTGCGGCCAAATGCACTAATTCATGGGGTTGTTCTATATGACGATATTCTGGTAAATTCTGATATTCCTCAAAATGTCCATAATACCATTTTCCAAACATACATTGATGATGCGTTTTTATAGTTTCTTTATGGCCAGCTTTTTGAATAGCATTTCGTAAAAAGCTAGCATGATCCATTAACCTCGCTGCCAATTGGCTAACTACCGTTTGCTCTGTTGGCTTTCCAATTGTCGGTGCAATAGCTTTTAACATTTCAGATACTTGATTTTGTATGATATTCGAGAAGTCACTAGTATGTGATAATTCTGTCGTTGTTTCAGCTAAACGACCTACTGCTATTACATTTTCTTCTGAAGCAGCTGTTATTTGATGAATGCCCTGTGCTGCTTCTTCAATATTTTTACTTGTTACAGTCAGGTTAGCAATATTGCCCTTCATGATAGTTAAAAAATCAGTTAAATAATGTTCGACTTGTTTGATATTTGTTATTGTATTATATAATTTCTTATCAATGACTGATTGAATCTTCGTCATTTCTTGCAATGAACCTTTCGAGCTGTTGGCTAACTTCCCTACTTCCATCGCGACAACATTAAAGCCCTTTCCATGTTCACCAGCACGTGCGGCTTCAATAGAGGCATTTAAGGATAGTAATTGTGTTTGATCGGCAATCCCGGTTACCCCTTTACCGATATCATCCATCTTAGCCATTTCATCATTCAATTGCTCTGTTGAATGAGCTCCTTTAGCCAACAACTCCTGAACCTTTTCACCTTTTGAAATGGACGATTCCATTTCCTCTACAAGTAATAATGAATGCTGTTTTATTTCTTGAATGTTTGCATTAACATTTTGCTCAACCACAAGCATCTCTTCTGTATTTGACGACATTTCTTCACTCATTGCTGAAATATCCCCTACACTCATTGAAACATTTTGAACCTTTAAAGCCGTTTGAAAATTAATGAGCTCCATATGCGCTAGTACAAAGTCTAAAATCGCATTTTTCACATCAATGCTTTCCTGCTCAAGCTCCAATTCCAGAATTCGCTTTTTTAATATTTGTATCTCTAAATCGTTGTCTCTCTCAACGCTATTATCCATTGGTTTTTGAAATAAACCGAATAATACCATACAAACTCCCGCCTTCCCATTGGTAAAAATATCACTTTTTATTATATAACAATAAAATTGGATAAAGTATTAAATTGATGTAAACAAAAAAAGATGTGCCTTTTACTGACACATCCTCTTCAAAATTATATGTAAAGCGCCTGTTCTAAGTTAAATTCATCATGTAATGCATTTGCTGCACGAATCATTTCGTCTTGAGGAACAACGACAGACACTTTTATTTCAGAAGTACTGACCATTTTCACAGGGATACCTTCACGACGTAGACGATCAAACATTCGGGCAGCCACCCCTGGATTAGATGCCATTCCTGAGCCAATAATAGAGACTTTTGCTAAGCCGATTTCAAAATCAGCAAAACTAAACCCTAATGATAATTTACTATCTTCTAGGACACGTAATGCTTCAGCGAACTCCTCTTTTAAAATGGTAAATGATACAGTTGGCTTTAAGCCATCAATGATTGCTTGTACGATTATATCGACGTTTATGCGATTTTCTGCAAGTATTGTGAACATATCTGCTAATGAAGCATTGGAATAAGCATCATAACCAACTGTTAAGCGAATAACGTCTGACTCATAGGCAACACCACGTACAATTAAATTTTTCTCCATTTCAACTTCCTCCTTCAATAAAGTACCTACTGTATCTATTTCGCTCGACCGAATGATAACTGGGATTTGAAACTTCTTTGCTAACTCTAAAGCTCGTGGGTGTAAAATTTGTGATCCTAAGTTTGATAGCCCTAGCATTTCATCGTAGGAAATTTCTTTTAACTTTTGTGCCCCAGCAACATGACTTGGATCAGCTGTATAGACTCCATCCACATTCGTGTAAATATCTACCCGCTCCGCCTTCAATTTTGCTGCAATAGCTATAGCAGACGTTTCCGCCCCACCTTTACCTAACGTCGTAATATTCCGTAAATTATCAATACCCTGTTCCCCAGCAACGACTACGATTTTTCCCTGTACAAAATGCTCTTCTATTCGACTAGCATTTATCTCATCAATACGGGCATTGCTATACATAGCATCGGTTTCAATACCTGCCTGCCAACCTGTTAATGACACTGCATCGTACCCTTCCTCCTGTAAAGCAATTGCCACTAATGTACTTGTCAGTTGTGAGCTTGTTGAAAATAGTGCGTCTAGTTCACGCTTAGAAGCGTTGTCTGATAGATCACGGGCCATCTTTGCTAATTCTTTAGCCATACCCCTCATAGCTGTAGTGACAACGACAACATCAAAACCCCTTTCCTTTTCTGCAATCGCCTTTTTCGCAACATTTTGAATGTGCTCTGTTGATGCTAATGTAGCACCACCAAATTTCATCACAATTCTCGCCATCTTTATCATTCTCCTTCGTATTCAATCATTTCGCAGATCTTTTGTGGCTCTTCACCAAAGTAACGCTAAAAGCAAATAGCGCTCTTGAAATAATACGGTTGGCATCACCTCTTAGGTAAGAGTAACTACCTTAAAAAATTGTCTCTAGAAAGCAAAAAAGGCAGCTCTCACATAACGTGAAAGCTGCCTATAACATGTACAATAAAAGTAACTTGCGCATGTGTGATAGCTCTCCGAAACGATTAGAATCGACAGTCTTACATCTCTTAAATGTAAAACCAGCACAGCATCGGAAACAACGATGCTCCACTTCGGCAAGCTTCCCTTTCATACATTTTCCCTGGACTTGTTCGTCCTCGAACATACTACTCTTGAACCTTGCACCTCTATCATCACTAAATAGTGAAAGTATTTAATTAAACCTTAGTGAAGAAATTTCCAATTTAAATTTAATAAGTAGAAACTACCGAAAAACTAAGGTACGGTATATAACATTGCTATATTGAAAGGCAATGTTATATACAACCTTAGCATACGTCTAATCCTTTGACAATGTATCTTGTTGAAAATCAATTTCGCCTTGGCGTAATTGTAGCTGTCGCTTCGCTTTCGCACAGAAAACATTTGTTGCTGTCGCTTTGCTTTCGCACAGAAAACATTTGTTGCTGTCGCTTTGCTTTCGCTACAGATAATTTGCCACAGAACTTGGGGTTCTTAGCCTGAGTTCCTCTATTTCAACAGCTATTTGGAAAAGAAACTCCATCTTCATTTATCTCACCACCTTCAGAGGTGGGAGTCTTCCGCTGAATGAAAATAAGCATGAATATTGCTAGCTAGATTAGCAGGCATTCCAGCTTCTTGTAATGCCTGCATACTTGCCTCACGAATTTTTTTAACAGAGCCAAAATGCTTAAGTAATTGCTGTTTTCGCTTTGGACCAATGCCTTCTATATGATCGAGAACAGATTGTATAGCATGCTTTTCGTGCTGCTGTCGTAAGAAGGTAATAGCAAAGCGGTGTACTTCGTCCTGAATTCGTTGCAGTAAGTAGAATCCATCGCTTGTGCGCTTTAAAGCAATGACTTCAGGTGGATCACCAAATAGAAGCTGTGACGTATTATGCTTTTCATCTTTTGCTAATCCGGCAATTGGAATGACAAGGCCGAGCTCATCTTCTAACACTTCTCGTGCGACTTCCATTTGTCCCTTCCCACCATCTATTAGTACTAAATCCGGTAAAGGTAGACCATCTTTTAATACGCGTGTGTATCGACGACGAATTACTTCCTGCATCGCCCCGTAATCATCGTGCTTGGCGGCTGTACGTGTTTTGTACTTTCGATACTCCTTCTTTGCGGGTTTTCCATCGATAAATACAACCATTGCAGATACCGCATCTGCCCCATGCATATGACTATTGTCGAAAGCTTCAATCCGTAAAGGCGCAGAAATGCTCATAGCTTCACCAAGCGCCTCACATGCTCCTATAGTGCGTTCTTCCTGACGTTCAATAAGTTGGAACTTCGCTGCTACAGCGATTTCTGCATTTTTTGTCGCTAATTCAACTAGCTCTTTTTTTTGCCCACGTTTTGGTGTCAGTACCTTAACTTCTAGTAATTCCGTTAAAATTTCTGCATCAATAGATTGTGGGATAAAAATCTCCTTAGGCTTGATGTGCTCTAGCTTGTCGTAAAATCGTCCAACGAACGTTAAAAATTCCTCTTCTGCCTCTTGATAAATTGGGAAAATCGAGACATCTCGCTCAATGAGCTTTCCTTGACGAACAAAGAAAACTTGAACACACATCCAGCCCTTCTCGACTGCATAGCCAAATACATCGCGGTTCGTTGTATCACTTGAGACGATTTTTTGCTTTTGCATGACTGTATCGATATGTGCAATTTGATCACGAAATTCCTTTGCACGCTCAAACTCTAAATTTTCTGCGGCCGCTAGCATTTTTACCTCTAGCTCCTTTTTCACTTCCTCAACCCCACCATTTAAAAATTTTGTCATATCCTCAATCATATCGTGGTAAATTTCAGCTTCAATATCCTTCACACAAGGGGCTAGACATTGTCCCATATGATAATACAAACAAACCTTGGTAGGGAGTTGTACACATTTTCGCAAAGGATATAAACGATCTAGCAGCTTTTTCGTCTCACTTGCTGCATACGCATTCGGGTATGGACCAAAATATTTTGCCTTATCTTTTTTCACTTTTCGTGTTGTAATAAGACGTGGGTGTTTTTCATTTGTAATTTTTAGATATGGATACGTTTTATCATCCGTCAGCATAATATTGTACTTCGGGTCATGTAGTTTTATAAGATTAAGCTCTAAAATTAAAGCTTCAATATTGGAGGATGTCACAATGTACTCAAAGTCTTCTATTTCGCTTACAAGTCTCTGTGTTTTCCCTTCATGCGTACCAGTAAAATACGAGCGTACTCGATTTTTCAGCACTTTTGCTTTCCCGACATAAATAATGGTTCCTTGTCGATCTTTCATCAAATAGCAGCCAGGCTGATCTGGTAAAATTTCAAGCTTTCGTTTAATTAAATCATTCATCGCCTACCTGCCCCCCTTTTACTTAATACAGCGTTCATCCCCTAAATACAACTATACATACCGTAAATTGTCTCCTATTTCTAAGGATAACGTTTTGCTTCTTTCTATATTATATAACGAAAAAAAGCCAAGCACATCATATTGATGGCTTGACTCTTTTTTTCTTACAGAATCAATTATGCCTCGGCATAATTGCGTCCGGAATCGGCTTTGTGCTTGCACAAAGAACTCCTTTCCGATTCTGTGACATCCGCCGGAGGCTTTAGGCCAACACGAAGTTGGTCACTCAGTCATTGCCACAGGACGTGGCGTTCTTAGACTGAGTTCCTCTATTTCAGCGGGTGTTTGGACACCCCTAAAAAGAAGCTTAAATTCGCATTCATCTCACCAACTATAGAGGTGAGAGACTTCGCTGAAAGAAGTTAAGCATGTTTTGCGATAAATGCTTCTAACGCTTCTTTTGGTTGGAAACCAACAGTTTTGTCTACTAATTCACCATCTTTGAATAATAGTAATGACGGGATAGACATAATTTGGTATTGCGCTGCAGTACCTTGGTTGTTATCTACATCTACTTTTACAATTTTAGCTGCACTACCTGCAGCGTCCATTTCTTCAAGAACTGGTCCAATCATTTTACAAGGTCCGCACCAAGCAGCCCAGAAGTCTACTAGTACTAATCCTTCTTTAATATCATCTTGGAAAGTTGCATCTGTTGCATGTACAATTGCCATTTGAAATCCTCCTTAAACTTACTATGTTTGTAGTATAGCATGGATAAATTCTCTTGAGCGAACAATCTGCCTAGTATGCAAAATTTATGAAAAATAAGGTCGAAAAAGGCATTAAGTTGATTTGTCATTTCACTTAATTTTCATGAAACCGACCTTTATAGACATAAGTTAACGTAATAAAGAGATAAATAGCTAATGTAATACCTGTTACGATAATAGATGTTGTAAAAATAATACCAATAAGGATTGCACTTAACGCAATTATAGCGATCCAAGTTGTATAAGGGAACCATTTAACTGCATAAGCACTTGTTTTTTCCGGGTGTATTTTACGCGATTTCAAATGTGCAACCGCAATAATTAGCCAAATAAATAACACGGTATATCCAAGTGAACCCATTAGAAAATCAAAGGTTTTGCTTCCCGCAAATAAAGAAAATATTACAGCCATATATAAAGCTAACGTACACATTAATATGGCATATACCGGAACTTTTCTTTTTGATAAATGGGCAAAGATTTTAGGAACACGTCCGTCCACAGCTTGTGTATACAGAACACGTGATGAACCATAAAGTCCTGAGTTCATTGATGAAATAATAGCAAGTAAAACAACAGCGTTCATAATATGGTCAGCACCAGGAATACCAATCATTTTAAAGACCATCACAAACGGACTTTCTGACACCCCGTTCACTTCATTCCAAGGAATCAAACTAACGATAATAAAGAAAGGAATTAAATAAAAAGTTACTATACGTACTAATGTACTACGAACAGCTTTTGGCACTACTTTCTCTGGGTTTTTCGTTTCAGCTAATGTAATACCAATAATTTCAGTACCACCATAAGAGTAAATAACTACAAGCATTGCAGCAATCAATCCCATTGATCCGTTCGGGAAGAAACCACCATGCTCCGTTAAATTAGAAAAACCAACAGCTGTATGATTACCAAAAGTAACAAGCAATAAAATTAATCCGGCTATGATGAACACCACAATAACGGTAATTTTAATTAATGCTAGCCAATATTCAGTTTCAGCAAAAACTTTCACTGATAACAAGTTAATGGCTGTAACTAACACCGAAACAGATAATGCAAGTATCCAAATTGGATAATCCGGCAACCAATATTGAATAAAAATTGCCGCAACTATAGATTCCGCCGCAATATTTAACACCCACATTTTCCAATAGATCCAATCTAGAAAATAAGCTGGATACTTCCCTAAAACAGCTTGCACTAAATCTCTAAATGTTCTCGCTTCGCTATTGCGGACTGCCATTTCTGCTAAACCTTGCATAACAAATAATAGAATAATCCCACCAATTAAGTACGCAATAAGTACTGAAGGTCCTGCCATATCAATGGCTGTACTGCTTCCTTTAAATAACCCTGCACCAATGGCACCACCTAAAGCCATCATCGTAATATGCCTTGAGGTCATCGTTCTCTTTAATTTCTGATTGTCATTTTCCATTTCCTTACCTCCTAAAATCAACAAATGCGCTAAAGCGCTCGTTTACATCCGACAAGCGCTGGACTGCCCGAAGCAAAAAGTAAGTGCTCCTCCACTTTAGCCCGAGGGATCGAAGGACCTCGAGGACGTAGCGCTTTAGCCTAGACGAAAACAAAAATGGCATATCGTCTGTTCCTTCATTATCAAATGAAAGAAGAGACGATATGCCATAAGCAAACCGCGGTACCACTCTAATTGGTTCTTTAAGAACCCTGCTTAAAAACCTAGTAACGAAGGTTAACCGTCCAACAAATAGAATATTCTGCAAATTCCATTTATCTTACCGCTCCTAGGCAAGTTCAAAGTCTTATTGGACTGCGTCGCACCAACCCGCAGCTCTCTTCACCAAATAATGAGCTTTTACTACTCCTAATCTTTGCGTTTTTTAAAGATTTAAATATAAATCAATTATGCCTCGGCATAATTACATCCGGAATCGGCTTTGTGTTCACACAAAGAACTCCTTACCGATTCTGTGACATCCGCCGGAGACTTTAGGCCAACAGGATGTTGGTCACTCAGTCGTTGCCACAGGACGTGGCGTTTTTAGACTAAGTTCCTCTATTTCAGCGGATGTTTTTTGTACCGAAAGCGTAGCAACAGGTACAGATGTATGATTCGCTGAAAGAAGTTAAATTAATATTCATCACTATACGTTCTAAAATTAATTATGTCAACATTTTATTTTGCGATAACTTTAAAAAATCAAAAAATTCAACAAAAAAAGCAGGGAAGATACATCCTCCCTGCGACAAATATCATTAATTAGGCATTCACTTTTAACGCTTTAAATTCTTCGATTAGAAGAGGCACTACCTCAAATAAATCACCTACGATACCATAGTCCGCAACTTTGAAAATATTTGCTTCTGGATCTTTATTAATCGCAACGATTATTTTTGAGTTTGACATACCCGCTAAGTGCTGAATTGCTCCAGAAATACCAGCTGCAATGTAAAGGTCTGGTGTTACTACCTTACCTGTTTGACCAATTTGAAGTGAGTAATCACAATACTCAGCATCACATGCACCACGTGAAGCACCAACTGCACCACCAAGTAAATCCGCTAGCTCTTTTAATGGTTCAAAGCCTTCCTCTGATTTCACGCCACGACCACCTGCTACAACTACTTTTGCCTCAGAAAGATCGACACCCTCTGAAGATTTACGGACAACCTCTTTAATGATTGTACGAAGGTTTGTAATATCTACAGTAAGAGAAGTGATGTCACCTGATTTTCCGGCTACTTTTTCTAATGGTGCAATATTATTTGGACGAACTGAAGCTAAAACTAAGCCGTCTTTTACTTTCACTTTTTCAAAAGCTTTACCAGAGTAAATTGGACGGACGAATACAACATCATCGCCAGCACCTTCAATTGACGTTACATCAGATACAAGACCTGCTTGTAATTTACTTGCAATTTTTGGCGATAAATCTTTACCGTTTGCAGTATGACCAAATACGATACCAGTTGGTTTTTCTTGCTCAATTACTGCTAATAAAGCTTGACCATAGCCATCAGATGTATATTGTTTTAAATGTGGATGTTCCACCGTTACAACACGATCAGCACCATATTCAAATAATGGGCCAGTTAAGTTTTCTACGGCATCCCCTAAAAGAACACCAACAACCTCACCACCATCTGCGATTTGCTTTGCAGCTGCAATTGCTTCGAAAGAAACATTACGTAAGCTTCCTTCACGAACTTCACCTAATACTAATACTTTTTTTGTCATAGTATATTCCCTCCGTTACCCTTTAAGATTCGATTTGTGTCATCAGATGACTTAGACTACTTTCGCCTCTGTATGAAGTAGGTTTACTAGCTCTTTTACTTGAGCAGAAAGTTCGCCTTCAAGAACACGCCCTGCTGCCTTTTGAGCTGGTAAGAAAATATCAACTGTTTCTACCTTAACCTCTACATCATCTTCATCGATATCTAGATCATCTAACTCAAGTTCTGCAAGCGGTTTCTTCTTCGCTTTCATGATACCTGGTAAAGATGGATAACGTGGCTCGTTTAAACCTTGCTGAGCTGTTACTAAAAGTGGTAAAGCTGTCTCGATAACTTCTGAGTCACCTTCAATATCGCGTACAATTTTCGCAGATGTTCCGTCAATTTCAAGTTTTGTAATTGTCGTTACATAGTTAATACCTAGTAAATCTGCAACACGAGGTCCTACTTGACCAGAGCCTCCGTCAATTGCAACGTTTCCTGTTAAAATTAAATCAGCGTCTTTATCTTTTAAATATTCAGCTAAAATATATGCTGCTGCATTTTGATCCAGTTCATCTAGATCGTCTTCTGTATTAATAAGGACCGCTTCATCTGCGCCCATCGCAAGAGCTGTGCGTAATTGCTTCTCTGTATCTTCGCCACCAATTGAAACAACTGTTACTTTACCACCAGCAGCGTCACGTACTTGGATTGCCTCTTCAATGGCATATTCATCATAAGGATTGATGATGAATTCTGCGCCATCCTCTTGGATTTTACCACCCGACACAACGATTTTTTCTTCTGTATCAAACGTACGTTTAATTAATGCAAAAATATTCATATATCCATACCTCCTGCAACGTTTTTTATTTCTAAGTAAACTTATAAATATTATATATTTTCAGCGTCGATAACGTCGATAACACTCTTTCAAGTCGCTATCGACACTGATGGAATATTATTTACCAGTAAACACAGGCTCACGTTTTTCAATAAATGCTTGAATTCCCTCTTTTGCATCTTCCGAAACGAATACTGTGCCAAAGGATTTTGCTTCTGCCTCAATACCTTCATAGAATGAAGCATGCTTAGCATATTGCAATGATTGAATAGCTGCTTTTAAAGCAACTGGGCTCTTCTTCGCAATTTTCTTCGCAACCTTCAGCGTTTCTTCTAATAATGCTTCATCAGTAAATGCACGATTCGCTAAACCCCATTGTACAGCTTCTGTACCAGAAATCGGCTCACTTGTAAACATCATTTCTGCAGCTTTTGCAACCCCTACATATCGTGGTAGACGTTGTGTACCCCCGAAACCTGGAATAAGACCTAATTGTAATTCAGGTAGTCCTAATTTCGCAGATTCTGTTACAAAGCGCAGATGACAACTCATCGCTAGTTCAAGGCCCCCACCTAATGCAGCACCATGAATTGCAGCAATAATAGGTTTAGAGAACGATTCAACTCGCTCAAAAACTTGTTGACCATTGTTCGCTAGCTTTGAAAATTCATCACCAGAATCAACCTCTGTAAATTCTTTAATGTCTGCACCTGCTGAGAAGAAACGACCTTCACCATGAAGTACGAGGACACGTACTGTGTCATCATTTTCTACGGCATCTAGCACAGCATCTACTTCGGCAATGATTCCACGAGATAATGCGTTTGCTGGCGGGCGTGCAATTGTAATAATCGCTACTCCATCCTCTGCTTTCCAACTTAGAAATTCCATTTCTCCACATCCTTTTAAGCTTTAATGCCGTTCAGGATTAACGCCTGAACTTTTGGAACCTGTTCTATCAAATCATATCGATAGTCATTCATGACCCACGACGTAATGGTTTCGTCAATTGTTCCAAATACCATTTGACGTGCCAAGCGTACATCCATCGTTTGATTGAACTCACCTGATAGCATACCTTCAATTAAAATTTGATCAAGTAATTGTAAATACTCTCTTAACACCGAATTGATTTTCAGTCGTAAATCTTTATTCGATTGTCGTAGTTCTAATTGTGTGACGGTTGCTAGGTTTCGATCTGTCGCTAGAACATTAAAATGATTATCTATCATTCGTGAAAGTTTGTCCTTAGACGTACTTCCATTTTCTATTATATCTTGTAATGACTCTACAAAAACAGCCATTTTTTCATTAAAGACAGAAATTAATATATCTTCTTTATTTTTAAAATATAAATAGATTGTTCCATCGGCCACCCCTGCCTGTTTAGCAATCTTCGATACCTGTGCTTGGTGATACCCATTTTCTGCAATAACGATGACAGCTGCATCAATAATTTGCTTATATTTTGGCTTATCACGTTTCACTTTTATATCACCACCTAAAAAAACTTGCATACGTCTACACTCATGCCTGATTAAAGATTCTAATCTTTTTCTACATGAAGTCATCCCTTCAATACTGATATATTGTTAAGGATGTGACGTGGTAACCTAAAAAAAATATGAAAATATGAATGGTCATTCATTCATATTTTCATATTATAATTTACATCTTTGCTTGTCAATACTTTATCACGTATTTATTTTGCTTCTTTATTCACCAATTTTGTTTTTTCTTCATCAACTAATGCGCGACGCAAAATTTTTCCAACAGCTGTTTTCGGTAGCTCATCTCTAAACTCATAATAGCGAGGAACTTTGAAAGCAGCTAAGTTTTGACGGCAATATTTATTTAATTCGTCTTCTGTAATCGAATATCCTTCTTTTAACACAATATAAGCTTTTACTGTTTCTCCTCGATACGGGTCAGGTATACCCGCAACTACACATTCTTGGATTTCCTCGCGCTCATATAGTACTTCCTCTACCTCACGAGGGTAAATATTAAAACCACCAGCGATAATAATATCTTTTTTACGGTCAACTACATAGAAATAGCCTTCCTCATCCATATAGCCAAGATCGCCTGTTAAAAACCAGCCATCTACGAACGCTGCTGCTGTATCCTCAGGGCGATTCCAATAGCCTTTCATAACCTGCGGGCCCTTTACAGCTATTTCACCAACCTCACCGGCTGGAAGCGCCTCTGCATCCCCTGTACGTAAAATTATTGAATCCGTATTTGGCCAAGGTAAACCAATCGAGCCCCTGACACGCTTACCCCAAATAGGTGATGAATGTGTGATAGGAGAAGTTTCTGTTAATCCATATCCTTCGACAAGTTTTCCCCCTGTTACCACTTCAAATTTATCCTGCACCTCTACTGGCAATGAAGAGGATCCACTTAAGCATGCTGTTATGGACGATAAGTCGTACTTTGCAATATCCGGGTGATTTAATAAACCAATATATAAAGTTGGTGCACCTGGAAATAGTGTCGGTTTTTGTTTTTCAATCGTTTTCAACGTTGTCTCTGCATCGAACTTTGGTAATAATACCATCTTATTTTGCGTGAATACGGATAATAAGATAACAGCCGTCATACCATAAACATGGAAGAATGGCAGTATGCCCATAATGGTTTCCTTACCATGTACACATTTATACATCCATGCATCACACATTGTTGTATTAGCAATTAAGTTTTTATGGGTCAGCATCACACCCTTAGGGAAGCCAGTCGTTCCACCTGTATATTGAAGCAGTGCTATGTCCTCTTCAAAATCAAATGGAATATCAATCGCTTTGATGGGCGCAGAGCGCATAATTTCTGTAAATAAATGATTTTGACCACTATGTTCAACCTTTACACTAAAACCGTATTGCTTTTTTTGAATATAGGGATAAACCAAATTTTTAGGAAATGGTAAATAATCTTTAATAGCCGTGACAATTACATTTTCAAGTGCAGTTTCTTTTAAGATTTTCATAACACGTGGATACAAAATATCCATCAATAAAATAACTTTCGCACCTGAATCAGCCATTTGATATTGAAGTTCACGCTCAGTATAAAGTGGATTTGTTTGCACGACAATCGCTCCAGCATACATTGCCCCATAGTAAGCGATTACACTTTGCGGTGAGTTTGGCAGCATAATCGCTACTCGATCTCCCTTCTCTACTCCAAGGGCTTGTAAATAGTTTGCGAACTTTAGCGCTGACTCATATAGCTCAGCGTACGTCAAATCCTTTCCCATAAAATGAATCGCAACTTTAGATGGATTCTTTTTATAGGCACGTGTCAAAAACTCTTGCACAGGAATTTCCTCAAACGTTAAAGACGATGGTATTTCTTCAGGATAATTTTTTAGCCATGGTTTTGTTGTCATACGTCCTCTCCCCTTTGTCCCAAACTTTGTAAACTCTTATTTTAATTATAATGAAAAAGAAATACTCTTTCAAACACAAAATAGAAAATAATTGTATTTTCGATTAATTATTATGCACTTCACAACATTTATATAACTGCATTTCTCAGGATTTTGGATCGACAGAGCGTATGAATACTCATTCATTCTTTCTTTTTTTCTACACAAGACTGGGTTCATATTTCTATATTCCAAAAATAATTTTTTAATGATAACTTTTTAGATAGATGAAGGAATATTAATAGGTTTTAGTAGTTTTTTATGATGTGGTTGCTGTGAGGATGATATAACTTATGGTTTTTTTCGGGAGTATTATTTATTAATGCGATGACACACTCAGCTGACCGCTTCCTCTCCGGACCTGAGCAGTTCTTCACTCATCTGAGCAGTTTCGAAGCTACTCTCGATATTTAGAAATAAGTACTTATCGCTGTGGCTTTTCTTTCCGCGTTTTTGACGGTTCTATCCACGTTTTGGCTATTCTTTCCGTCGCTCCGGCTCTTCTTTCCGTCGCCCTGGCTCTTTTTTCCGTCGCTCTGGCTCTTCTTTCCGTCGCCACGGCTTCTCTTTCCGTCGCCCCTGCTATTCTTTCCGTCGCTCTGGCTTTCCTTTCCGTCACCCCGGCTTCTTTCCGTCGCCTCAGCTCTTCTTTCCGTCGCCCTGGCTCTTCTTTCCATCGCCCTGGCTCTTCTTTCCATCGCCCTGGCTCTTCTTTCCGTCGCTCTGGCTATTCTTTCCGTCGCCACGGCTTCTTTCCGTCGCTCCTGCTCTTCTTTCCGTCGCCCCGGCTTCTTTCCGTCGCCCTGGCTTTCCTTTCCGTCGCTTCTGGCTTTCCTTTCCATCGCCCTGACTACTTCCGTAGCTAGACACCTGAGCAGCAGTTCTTCTCTTCCCCTATCAATATAAAAAAACGCATCCTCATAAAAGGATGCGTTTTGCTTAAACGGTCATCATATAATAGACACCGACTGCCAAAAATGCGATGCAGACAACGATTAGTATTTTCGCTAATTTTTCCATGTCATTACACTCCTATGCAATACTTGCCCCAATAACAAACGATAGACCAACTGAAATAGTAAATGAAATGAAGCCGACTGAGCGATTATCATTTGCGATTTCTTGATCGACATTAAAACGTGGGGTCATAAATTCAAATAAGAAATACCCCACAATTAGTAATGTAAAACCAAAAAGGCCCCAGCTAATCATTTCACTTAAAGTGCTATGGCGCGCGATGGAAAAGCGAAAAATATTACAGATACCCAGTATTTTCCCACCTGTCGCGAGTGCCACAGCGATATTACCTTTTTTAATTTCTTCCCAATTTTTATACTTCGTAACGACTTCGAATAATGCCATCGAGACGACTAAACATAACACAACAACACTAAAATATCCTGCCGTTTCGATAATTGGATATTTCCAAAAGCTAGAATTCAGCATTTTCTCCGTCCCCTTTACAGCTTATTTCAATTCCACAACCGTTACGCCGAAGCCCCCCTCGCCGACTTCACCAAAACGGAAGGATTTTACACGCTTATGTTTTTTCAAATAGGTTTGAATTCCTTGACGTAATGCACCTGTACCGACACCATGAATAATTGATACACGCCCATAGTTAGCAAGCAAGGCATCATCAATATATTTTTCCGTACGTATAATGGCATCTTCATATCGCTCACCGCGTAAATCTAACTCTAATTTTACATGGCTATCGCGATTTTTCACGCCAGCCATACGTTGCACAGGTTCTTTTTCTGGTTTAATGTACTCCAGATCACTATCCGAGATTTTCATTTTCAAAATACCCATTTGGACAACCCATTCGGAATTGGATACTTTTTCGAGCAATGTACCCCGCTGTCCATAGCTTAACACCTTTACCTCGTCTCCGACAACTAAGTTTTGCGCACGGGCCTTTACTTGTGCCGCTTTTTTCAGCACTTTATTGTTGTCAAGTGGTGTAGCTTCTTCCAGTCGTTTACGTGCTTCGATAAGCTCATGCTCCTTGACAACTTGGTCTGCATTTTTGCGCATTTCTCGAAGCTCTGCAATAATTGTTTCTGCTTCTCTTTTTGCTTCATCAACAATTTTACGAGCCTTTTCTTTCGCTTTTTTATCGAGTGCTTCTTTGCGGTCATCGTAAGCTTGTAGTTTTTCTTGTAGCTCTTTGCGTAGGGCTTCAGACTCTATCATTAATTCATGAGAACGTTCTGCATCATCTTCGGATTGACGACGAGTCTCTTCTAGTGATGCAATCATTGACTCTACCTCATGGCGATCTGTACCTGTAAAGCTTTTCGCACGGTCAATAATCGATTCTGGTAAGCCAAGGCGGCTTGAAATTTCGAATGCATTGGAGCGGCCTGGTACACCGATAAGCAGACGATATGTTGGACTCAATGTCTCAATATCAAACTCAACACTAGCATTAGCAACTCCTGGACGATTATAGCCGTATGCTTTTAGCTCAGGATAGTGCGTCGTTGCCATAACGCGGGCGCCACGACCATGTACTTCATCTAAAATGGAGATGGCCAGAGCTGCCCCTTCCTGAGGATCTGTCCCAGCACCTAATTCATCAAATAGAACGAGTGACTCGTCATCAAACTTTTGTAAGATATCTACTATGTTGACCATATGAGAGGAGAATGTTGACAGTGATTGCTCAATTGACTGTTCATCTCCAATATCTGCAAAAAGTTGCTTGAAAACAGCAAGCTCTGAACCATCAAGTGCAGGCACCGGTAACCCCGCCTGTGCCATTAAAGTACACAGTCCAACTGTTTTTAAAGTGACAGTTTTACCACCAGTGTTTGGTCCTGTAATAACAATTGCCGTAATGTCTTTCCCAAATTCAATATCGTTAGCAACAGCTGTTTCAATTGGTAAAAGTGGATGACGTGCACGCACAAGTCGAATATAGCCATCGTTATTCATTTTAGGCATTGTACATTTGTTCGCTTGACCGTATTTGCCTTTAGCTAAAATGACGTCAATCTCACCTAGTACCTTTACTAAGTTAAATAAATCCGGAGCTACTTCCTCTACCATTGCACTTAAGGCAAGTAAGATACGCTCAATTTCAGCTTGCTCTTTCATTTTTAATCGATGAATTTCATTATTCGCTTGTACAATCGAATCTGGCTCGATAAATAATGTTTGGCCAGAAGATGATTGGTCATGCACAATTCCACCATAGTGATGACGATACTCTTGCTTAACGGGAATAACAAAGCGATCATTACGAATCGTTACAAGTGTATCTGAGAGCATTTTTGAAGCATTGCTCCCACGTATAAGGCTTTCCAGCTTAGAACGTACTTTAGCCTCCTCTGCGCGCAAAGATTGGCGAATTGAACGCAAAGTTTGGCTTGCAGAGTCTAGCACAGAGCCATTGTCATCAATACAGTTATTAATTTCATGCTGCAAGCCTGTCAAAACAGGCATTGCCTCCTTTTTGGCGATGAAATGAGGAATCTCAATCACTTCTTCTGATTCTATATCTTCAATAAAATTGCGAAGAATTCTACTCGCTCGAATCGTACTTGAAACTTCCATTAATTCCATCGCTGAAAGCATGCCACCTATTTGTGCACGCCTTGCAGCTGGTCGTACATCAAAAATCCCACCCATTGGTACATTGCCTTTTACACGTAAAATGGATAGTCCTTCATCCATTTCTTCTAATAATTGTACAACTTTTTCATAGTCTGTCTGTGGTACAAGTTCATCAACCGCTGATTTGCCAATTGAAGAAGTACAGTATGTAGCCACTTGCTGACGTACTTTATCATATTCTAGTGTTTTCAATGCGCGTTCTGCGATCACTGAGAACACCTCCTCAATCTATTTATTTCGTCGAATAAACGCTTCAAATTGTTCTCGCGTCCATGTATTCACAATCATATCCTTTTTCAACCATGCTCTGTTTGCATAGCGTACCCCTATATCCATAAAGCGTAAATGAGCAATATCATGAGCATCCGTATTAATTGCTACCGGCACATCAACTGCCAAAGCCATTTCTAAATGCTCAACACATAAATCAAGACGATATGGATTCGCATTTAACTCTAAAATTTTACCATATTCCTTTGCCCACGCAATTAATTGCCCCATATCTGGATTATAGCCATTACGATCCTCAATAATGCGACCAGTTGGATGTGCAATCATATGAACGTACGGATTTTGCATTGCCGTAAGTAAACGCGCCATAATTTTGTCCTGCGACTGTGTAAAGCTAGAGTGAATAGAGGCAATGACAAAATCTAACTCTCTTAGCACATCATCTTCAAAATCGAGCGAACCATCTGGCAAAATATCCATTTCTGTCCCCGCAAATAAACGGAAATCTGGATGTGCTTCATTAAATGCCTCAATTTCAGCCCGTTGCTTTGTTAAGCGCTCTGGCGTTAGACCATTCGCTACTTTTAAAAATTGTGAATGGTCAGTAATAACACTATATTGATAGCCACGCGCTATCAATGCCTCGCCCATTTCAGCTACAGAGTACGCACCATCAGACCAAGTCGTATGCATATGCAAATCTGCTGTAATATCTTCTAATTTTACTAAACTTTTAATGTCATCCGTTTTATCAAATTCCGTTGTTCCTGTACGCAAGCTAGGCGGGATAAATGGTAGATCAAAATGCGCAAAAAATTCCTCTTCATCCTTAAACGTTAAGACGGTTCCATCCCCCTGCTCTACGCCATATTCACTAATCTTTTCACCACGAGATTTTGCAATTTGGCGCATGCGGACATTGTGATCTTTCGAACCTGTGAAATGATGTAAGGCCGTTGCATATTCAGCATCCCTCACTAATCGAAAATCAACACTTACAGGCTCCGCTAGATCTAAAATAACTGAAATCTTTGTATCACCAGCGGCTACTACTTCTTGTACAGAAAGCTCATTTAGTAGCTTTTCGCGTACAGCTTCAACTGCTTCCGTAACAACAATAAAATCAATATCTTTACTTGTTTCTGCTGCACGGCGGAAGCTTCCCGCAACAGAAAAACGTTCCACTTCTTCCATACTATCTAGAAGAGCTTCAATTTGTAAAACAACTGGCTCTAGCTGCCAAATCGGTAAACGTTCTGAACGATTTGCTAAATTTGCAAGTTCCTTTAAAATTTTTTCTTCGGTTTTTGCCGCAAAGCCTGCCAGCTCACGAACTTTACCTGCCTCACAAGCATCCTTTAAACTTTCCGCAGAATCAATCCCTAACTCTTGATGCAGCTTAGCTATTTTTTTACCACCTAAGCCTGGAAGTTTTAATAACGGGAGCAATCCTTTTGGTACAATTTCTTCTAACTCTTTTAATAAGCTTGATTCACCATTTGTCATTAAATCCTCAATAACAGCAGCCGTACCTTTACCTATACCTTTAAGCTTTGTGACATCCTCCATCTCACTTAATGAGCGCTCGTCCCCTTCAAGTGCAGCGGCAGCTTTTCGAAAGGCAGACACTTTGAATGGATTTTCCCCTTGTAATTCCATATACAATGCAATTTTTTCAAATGTGCGAATAATTGTTTTTTTGTTCATTTGGAATTCCTCCTATCGTAAAAACACTTCCCTCAAAACCGAGAGAAGTGCACAGTTTGCTATTGCATATAAATATACCACCAGTTTTGGAACATACTTGTAATTATTGGGGTATGCTCCAAAATGAGACCACTTAACAACGATTTCGACATTAAACTTTGGATAAAATCAACTGGCAATAAAGCAAGGATGTACAGCAAAATAAACATAATTAAATAGTTTTCAATCATGCCTAACAATGCTCCAAGCCAACGATTCACTGTACCTAACACAGGTAAATACGCTATAAAATCAAAAATCGATGCCACAATTTGCAATGTAATTTTTACCGCAAAGAAAATAACAGCAAAGGCAATGACACGGTAAAAAGTTCGGTCTAAATCCAGGCTATCAATGACTACCCCCAGACTACCTGAATCCGTTACCCCTGGATACGGTACCCAAAACACAAATTTTTGTGCCAATGGTTTATAATAGATATACGCAACAATTAGGGCCACTATAAAACTAACGATATGCATCATCTGTACAATGAAACCACGTTTTGCTCCAACGATGAGACCAGCTAATAGTACCGCTAATATGATTAAATCTAACATTCACTTCAACCCTTTAATTTTTTCAATTCTTCTTCTAGTTGCTCTATTTGTCCTTTTAATAGTAAATAATCGTGAACGGTATTTACTGCTGTAAGAACGGCAAGCTTTGTGCTATCAAGTGAGGGATTATGTACATTCATTTCGCGCATACGGTCATCAACAATCGAAGCGACAAGTCGCATATGTCCAATGGATTCAGAGCCGACCATTTTATATGTATGACCGTATATTTCCACAGAAATTTTATTCTTTTCTTGATTTTCCATAGTCGCACCCTCCTTTATAATTTTTGTGCTCACGATTTTTTTTTGATTGTGAGCAGCATACACAAAAAAGCTATTTATTATCATACCACGAAAGGTATAAAATTGTGAACAACGAGGACAGAAAGGAACGAGTAAATGTCAAATATTGTACTTTCCATATCAACAAATAAACAAAAAGAGGTAATGTCTTTCTATGCGAATCATTTTGTAGAACGTAAAGCTCCAGGTGTAATCTTTGCCGCAAAGCTTCCAGATACAGCAATCACGATGTACAAATCAGGTAAATTAATGTTCCAAGGGGGAGGTGCTGAGCGAGAAGCTTCACGCTGGGGAAACATAGAAGTTACAAATACACAAAAATCATCGTCGATAGGAGCAAAGGGTGACGTTCTACCAGAAGGTTTTGCAACGATGTCGGTGCTAGGCTCAGATGAAACGGGGACTGGCGATTATTTCGGTCCAATAACAGTTGCAGCCGTATACGTCCCTTCCTCAAAAATCGCGCTTATAAACGAACTTGGTGTCAAGGACTCAAAAATGCTAACGGATGATTACATGCGGAAAATAGCGCCAGATTTACGTGCAGCTTGCGTCCATAGTGTGCTTGTACTACGCAACGAAAAATATAACGAATTACAAGCACGAGGCTACTCTCAAGGTAAGATGAAAGCTATGATGCACAATCGGGCACTTAAAAATGCTCTGTCAAAAATGGCACCCGAAAAACCTGAACATATATTGATTGATCAGTTTGCGGAACGCGGCGTCTATTACAATTACTTAAAAAATGAACGAGATATTGTTCGAGAGGATGTACTATTTTCTACGAAGGCCGAGCAATTACATGTTTCAGTAGCAACTGCATCGATATTAGCTCGTGCTGCATTTTTAAAAGAAATGGACCGACTGAGTGAGATTGCTGGGATAGAGTTGTTGAAGGGAGCTTCTGCGAAAGTAGATGCGTTAGCAGCACGCATTTGGCGAAAACAAGGTGAGGAATTTTTACGTTCCATTACGAAATGGCATTTTGCGAATACTGAGAAAGCTAAAAAGATGAAATAAAATTGGTCTTATAAACAAAAAAAATTTCGCTATACTCCAGCAGATTACAAGTTACGCAACTTGCTCTCTACTGGAGTTAGCGAAATCCTTTAAGTCAAAAACTTATCATTATTAAAGAATTTTCGTTCTAACTTAATATTTAAATTGTTGAATCGTTTGTTGAAGATTTTCAGACATTTTAGCCAGGGCTTCGACCGATGCAGCGATTTCTTCAATGGAAGCAAGCTGTTCCTCTGTTGCAGCGGAAATATTTTGTGCATTTGCTGTATTTTCATTTGTTTGCTCAAGTACACATTCAATTCCTGTTGCCACTTGATCGGCGTGTTCAGAAATAACTTTAGATGCCTCCGAAATTTGTCCTATTTCATAGGTTACACTTTGTACATTCGTACGAATCGCTTCAAATGACTTTCCTGCCATATTTGTAACATCAATTCCCTTTACGACCTCAGCTGAACCAGTAGCCATTGATTCAACCGCATGTTTTGTATCGGCTTGAATAAAATCAATGATATCTTTTATTTGCATTGTTGACTGTGCTGATTGTTCAGCAAGCTTTCGTACCTCATCTGCAACAACTGCAAAACCTTTTCCATGCTCACCAGCACGAGCAGCTTCAATTGCAGCATTTAATGCTAAAAGATTTGTTTGATCAGCAATTTGCGTAATTACCTCTACAATACGTCCGATTTCATTTGAACGATCACTTAATGTTTGTACCGTACTTTCCAGTTCCTGAACAGTACTTTGAATCATTTTCATTTGGCCAATTGCTGTTTGAATAGTTTCGTCCCCTATCATAACAGCCTCCATTGCTTTATTCGACATCACATTAACGGTATCGGCCTTAACTGAAATTTGCTGGATAGATGAAGACATTTCAAGTACAGCGTTAGTGCTATCATTAATTGTTTGTGCTTGCACATCTACTGTTTCTGCAAAAGTTTGTATGGAAACTACTATTTGTGAAGTAGCACGTTTATTTTCCGACGTACTAGCTGTAAGCTCTTCCGATGATTCAGCTAACTGATTTGATTCCTCACCAATATTACCAACTACACCACGTAATGATTGAATCATTTTATTGAATATATCTGCCAATTTGCCTATCTCATCATGTCTTTTAATTTCAATTAAATTACGTAAATCACCGTCTCCTACCTGCTCAGCTACTGTTGACAACTTATCTAATGGCTGAGTGATTGTTCTTATAATGAATGCACCAATGATTCCAAATACGATAAGAGCAATGACAATAACTATCATAGTGTTTGTTAATATTGGTTTCGTGACAGTTGCAACATCTGCCAAATCCATAGTACCGATAATTTTCCAACCTGTTAGTTTATTGGTAGTAAAAAACACTTGATGATCTCTTCCATCTTCTTTAATGGTGAAACTACCTTCTTCTTTTCCTTGCATCTTTTCTATATATGACTTTTTGAGCTCCGATCCTACCTCTACCTTTGGATCAGCAATAATAAGATTATTGGCATTTACTAATGTAGCATAGCCATTAACACCAATTTCCACTGTTTTCACTAGCTCGGAAATTTCGTCTAAATTTAGACCAATAGAAATAACTCCTGAACGGTCCTGTAAACCTGCTGATACTGCTAGTATTAATTCTCCTGTAATCGTTGATTTATATGGATCAACCATAACGCCTTTGCCTGGTGATTCTATAGCCTTTAAGTACCATGGTCGCGTAAATGGATCATAATCAGCTGAGGATTTAGCATATGGTTCACGCATAAATTTGTGCCCTTCAATTGCTAAATTGACAACAGAAACATTGCTATGTAAAGCATTATATTTTTCTAATTCCTTTAAAGCATCTGCATCTTGCACATTCTTATTAAAAGAAGCAGCTAAATACTCCACATCACTTTGAATAGGTGATATCTCATTTGAAATTAGTGTATTTAATAAATCGACATTCTTACGCGAGCTATTACTTAATTCCTTATAATATTGATCAGAAGCCTTCATATATGAAAACGTTCCAATAGCAATGCTGGGTATTAAAAGTGTTAAAGTAAACGCCCATATTAATCGGGCTCGAACGGAAAAGCCTCTTCGTTTTCGATGATTTTTCATAATAACTACCACCCAATAGTAAAATTTTCTATCCAAATTCTACTATACACATAAATAAATCAAAAATTTATTTTTTGTTATTTCTAAATATTAATGAAAGACTGAAATGTGAGAATTAACTTGGAGTCCTCTCTCCAACGCTTTATTTCTCTCACACTTCCTACAAAAACTACTTGTAAATGTTAACAAAAAAAGCTGCCTCATTAAGAGACAGCTCACAAAAAAATTATTAATTAGCGTACTTCTGTACCTTCAATTGTTGCAATAGCTTTTAGCACTTTATTATGTGCTGCAACAACCTCTTCATCTGTTAATGTACGTTCTGGATCGAAGTATGTTAGGGAGAATGCTACTGATTTTTTACCAGCATCCATTTTTTCACCTTCATATACGTCGAATACACGAACGTCTTTCAATAATTTAACGCCTGCTGAGCGAATCACTGTAATAACCTCTCCAGCTGTTGTTGTACGGTCCATGATAAGTGCGATATCACGAGACATTGCTGGGAAGCGAGGCACTGGTGTATAAGCAAGAGGTGCTTCTTTTGCAGTAGCATTTAATAATGATACTAGATTCATTTCCATTACATATGTGTCTTTTACACCCCATGCTTTTTGTTCTGCTGGATGTAATCCACCGATTATGCCGACTTGTTCACCGTCTAAAAGGATGCTAGCAGTACGTCCTGGGTGTAATCCATCTACTTCAGCTTTCACAAATGAAATACGATCCGCTAAACCAAGCTTACTAATAACACCTTCTACAATGCCTTTTAAGACAAAGAAATCTACTGCTTTTTTCTCGCCTTGCCAAGCATGTTCAAGCCATTTTCCTGTTACGACTGCTGCCACATGCTCTTCCTCATATGGTAGCCCCTCTTCTGATTGACCGAGGAATACTGAACCGATTTCATACAATGCCACATTGTCAGCCTTACGCGCAACATTATAAGCAGCAGCTTCAATTAAATGCGGGATAAGACTTTGACGTAGTGTAGAACGGTCCTCACTCATCGGCATTAGTAAACGTGTTACTGGCTCAGCTTTCAATGCAAAGCGTTGTGACAATGCCTCTGAAGTTAATGAGTAAGTGACCGCTTGGTAAAGGCCTGCCCCTTCCATGTAACTACGAACTACACGACGATTTGCTTGATATGGTGTTAGACGGCCTACTTGGTTTGCTCCCTCTGGTAAAGTCATCGGAATTTCATCATAGCCGTATAGGCGAGCAATTTCCTCTACAATATCTTCTTCAATTTTAATATCTTGACGACGTGTTGGTGCATCAACGATTAGTAAACCATTTGCTGCTTCTACGCCAAATTTAAGGCGCTCTAAAATAGACAGCATCTCTTCTAGTGAAATTTTCATACCTAAACGTTCATTAATAAAATCTGGAGAAACGACAACACGTGCTGGTGATTTATCTAGTTCATCCACGATGCATGTTCCCTCTAACACTTCACCACCAGCTAGTTCAGCTAGTAGTGCTGCCGCGCGTTCTGCAGCAGGTAACACACGGTTAGGGTCAACACCCTTTTCAAAACGAGCAGAAGCATCTGAACGAAGTCCAAGATGACGTGATGTTTGACGTACAGTTAAACCGTCGAAGTAAGCAGATTCAATCACAACCGTTGTTGTAGAATCATTTACTTCAGAGTTTGCACCACCCATTACACCTGCGATAGCTACTGGCTCCTTGCCATTTGTAATGACTAAATCTGTCGCTTTTAATGTACGCTCTTGGTCATCTAAAGTTGTCATTTTTTCGCCTTCTGTTGCTTTACGCACTACGATTTCACCTGTTGCTAGGCTATCGTAGTCAAAGGCATGAAGCGGTTGACCGTATTCCATTAAAATGTAGTTCGTAACATCGACAACATTATTATGCGGGCGTACGCCTGCTGCCATTAAGCGATTTTGTAGCCACATCGGTGATTCCGCGATTTTTACGTTTTTCACAACTTTTGCTACATACATTGGGTTTGCTTGTAAATCTTCTACGCGAAGCTTTAACATGTCTTCTGCTTTTTCAGAAGATGTGCTGTAGGCGATTTCCGGATACTTCACTTCTTCAGATAGAATTGCACCAACTTCGTACGCCACACCTAGCATCGACAACGCGTCTGAGCGGTTTGGTGTTAAACCAAGCTCTAATACTGTGTCACGTAGACCTAAAATAGCAAGGGCATCCGAGCCAACCTCAGCATTCTCAGGAAGTACATAAATACCTTCAGAATATGCTTTAGCAACAAGCTTCCCTTCGATTCCTAACTCTTGTAATGAACAAATCATACCGTTTGATTCATGTCCACGAAGTTTTGCTTTTTTTATTTTAATGCCGCCTGGTAAATGTGCACCTGGACGAGCGACAATAACTTTTTGACCAGCATCAACGTTTGGAGCACCACAAATGATTTGTTGTGGCTCAGCTTCACCGACATCCACTTGGCAAATATTTAATTTATCCGCTTCAGGATGTTTCTCTTTTGATACGACATAACCGACAACAACTTTATCCATTGCGTTAGCACGGTCAATTACTGCATCTACTTCAATTCCAGAGCGCGTAATTTTTTCAGCTAACTCCTCAGGCGTTAAATCCTGTGTACTTACATAATCTTTTAACCATTCTAATGATACTAACATTTTTTATCCCCCTTACGCCTCTGTTCGCTCGAATTGTGATAAGAAACGTGTGTCACTCGTATAGAAATGACGAATATCGTCGACACCATATTTCAACATTGCGATACGTTCAGCACCAATACCGAATGCAAAGCCTGACACTTTCTTCGGATCATAGCCAGCCATTTCAAGTACATTTGGATGCACCATACCAGCTCCTAAAATTTCAATCCAGCCTGTACCTTTACATACGTTACAGCCAGAACCACCACATTTGAAGCAAGAAATATCCATTTCAACAGATGGCTCTGTGAATGGGAAGAAGCTTGGTCGAAGTCGAATTTCGCGGTCCGCACCAAACATTTTTTTCGCTAATGAATCAAGCGTACCTTTTAGGTCACTCATGCGAATATTTTCACCAATCACTAACCCTTCAATTTGCATGAATTGGTGTGAGTGTGTAGCATCATCGTTGTCACGTCGGAATACTTTCCCTGGACAAATAATGCGAATGGATTCACCCTTCTTCTCTTCCATCGTGCGAGCTTGCACAGGAGAAGTATGCGTACGTAATAATATTTCCTCGGAAATATAGAACGAATCCTGCATATCACGAGCAGGGTGCCCCTTCGGTAAGTTCAATGCTTCAAAGTTATAGTAATCCTTTTCCACTTCCGGACCTTCTGCAATTTCATAGCCCATACCGATAAATAAATCTTCAATTTCTTCAATAACACGTGTTAACGGATGACGATTGCCAACTTTAATTTCTCGGCCAGGTAAAGTGACATCAATCGACTCACTTGCTAATTTTTCAGCAATTGCTGCATCTTCTAGCACAGCTACCTTTTCCTCTAGTACAGCAGTTACATTTTCACGAACCGTATTGACTAAAGCACCCATTTTCGGGCGTTCCTCAGCTGATAATTTCCCCATCCCTTTTAATAAATCAGTGATAGGTCCTTTTTTTCCTAGATATGCTACTCGCACATCATTTAACTCTTTTAAATTTGCTGCCGCTTCAATTTTAGCAAGTGCTTCTTGCTCTAATTGCTTTAATTGCTCTTCCATGTAATAAACCCTCCTTGTTCAAATCAATGCCGACTTTTTTTGATGGCATAAAAAAACTCGCCCCTAAAAAAGGGACGAGGACATATTCGCGGTACCACCCTAGTTATTGCAAGGAAAACTCCAAGCAATCACTTCATTGACATAACGACTAGATTAAAGCCGGCATACCTTTACAGCATTTCGCTGGTCCCGGTAGCTGCTCGCGGGATGAATTCAAAACTGCATTGGTACGGCACTGGCTCTCAATCTTCGGCCTGCGCTCCCTGTCGTCCATTCACAATCTTTACTACTTCCCGGTCAAAGCATTTTAGTTTACATTTTAACAGTGATTATACAATACTATACCAATTCAAATCAAGAGTCATGTGCCCATTACCTTCGATATTGATGGTTCTATTGGCAATTTTAGGCTCATCACCAAAACGTGTGGTTGATTTCCGTTCCGGCTGGGCGCTTTGTAGCTGCCGCTTCGCTTTCGCACAGATAAAACATTTGTAGCTGCCGCTTTGCTTTCGCACAGATAAAACATTTGTAGCTGCCGCTTTGCTTTCGCTACAGAAAACATTTGCCGCTGACGCTTCGCTTTCGCGCAGAGCAGAGCTTCCTGGGGGCGTCCGATGAGCCGCTTCGCTTCGCTGCAGGGTCTCGGGCCAACAGATTTTTTTGTGCGAAAGCGCAGTGCTAACGTAGCGACAGCAACACGATGTTGGTCACGAAGGCGTTATCACAGGATGTGATGGTTTTAGCCTTCGTTCCTCTATCGCTGATCCCCAAGGAGTCGCCCAGCCTCCACTCCAATCAACTAATATACAGGGCATATATAAATGTCATCCCCAACTTTTGGTGACGATTCCAATTTTAGAATTTCATCATATACTTATAACACAGTTGTGATTGCATTGATTAATTACTTAACAAATCCATATAATACTATTCCTGTTGCCACTGCTACATTTAGAGACTCAGCTTGCCCCAAAATTGGAATAATAATATTTTGATCTGTCATCGAAAGCAGTTGTGGATGAATCCCACTACCTTCATTCCCCATCATTATTGCGAATGCACCAGTATGCTCAATGTCACTATAGACAACTGCATCCTCATCTAAAGCAGTTCCAAATACTGGTACGTTATTATCCTGTAGCTGCTCAATCCATTCCTCTAAATCACCACGAAGGACAGGAATATGGAAATGCGAGCCTTGTGCAGAGCGAAGCGTTTTAGGATTATATAAATCCGCACATCCCTTGCCGAGTATGACTGCATCTAAACCAGCTGCATCAGCAGTACGAATCATCGTCCCAATATTTCCTGGATCTTGGACAGCATCAATTAGTAGCACCTTGCGCCACGAAGCCATTACATCTTCTTCTAACAAAGGTTGCTTACAAACTGCAAATACACCTTGAGATGTTTCCGTTTCAGCAAACTCTTTGGCAACAGCCGCTGTTACTTCAACTACGGCTACATTATCAATCGGCCAAAGCATTGGTAAATCTACACCTTCACGTACAATTAGCTGTAGCACCTGCTCGTTATTTTTTAATGCTTCCTCTACCAAGTGAAATCCCTCTACTAGGAATTCTCCAGATCTTTCACGCTCTTTACGTGTTGTCGCAAGTTTCTTCCAATATTTCACTAACGCATTTTGCGTAGATTCAATTCTTTTCATCGTACCTCGTACCGCCTTTTTCCTATTTACTGTTCATTATTATACAGTAGAAAACGACAAATTACATAGTCATGCAAAAAACAGTTTTATTGTTATTTCTCCAGTTTACCAATAATCGGAAATAGCATCCCAAGGACGGAACGGAAATCAACCCCACGCTATGACGATGAGCCATACATGCTAAGATATTTTGCCATCATCTGAATTTTGGGATGACATTTTGTTAAAACGTATACCATATGAATAAGTTGATTGTAGTGGAGGCTGGGCGACTCCTCGGGGATCAGCGTCACAGATGAGACCCTGGAGCGAGCAACGCGAGTGAAGCGGCTCATCGGACGCCCCCAGGAAAGCGCCCAGCCGGAACGGAAATCAACCCCACGCTATGGAAATGAGCAAAATTATTTCCTACTAGATAATGGGAGAATTCAGTGATATATGTTATAATTTTTAATATTTTAAGAATGCACAACGGGGATGAAAATAAATGAAAAAAAATGTACATGTAGTAGGTGCAATTATTGAAAATGATAAGCAAGAAATTTTTTGTGCGTTAAGAAATCCTAATATGGTACTAGCAAATTATTGGGAATTCCCTGGTGGTAAAATCGAAGAAGGTGAATCACCTGAACAAGCTTTGTCTCGTGAAATATTAGAGGAATTTAATTGCTCTATACAAGTTGGGGACAAGGTTGAGGAAACCATTTATGAATACGAAAAATTTATAGTTCGCCTAGAAACATTTAAAGCGTCGATTACAAAGGGAGAGCCTGTCATGCTAGAACATGCTGAAATTAGATGGGTTCCTCGCAGTCAACTTCTAGATCTTAATTTCGCCCCTGCCGATATTCCAGCGATTAATAAAATACTTGCAGAAAAATAGTAAAGATATATGAGCCATTACGAGCAGTTTATGCGGGAGAAAAGAGCAGCAATGTTTGTTACCTCTCTGCATTCTGCTCTTTCTTTGTTCTTGCTTGCACATGGTCCGGATCTTCAGGGGTAACAATTCTTCCTGTGAGCTTTATTTCTTCAAAATACAACTCCTCTCTCAAATGATGCCTGCATATGTTTTATCCTCTGCCTATCACTTGCAAAGAATATGAAAATCGAAATTTTTATCGCTTAAAAATAAAAGATAAATGCTCATTCTCTTTATTCATACATATGATGCTATATTGAAACCACTAAGGAGGTATCCTAATGATTATTCACGTGGTGAGCGCTGGTGAAACACTTTGGCAAATTGCCAACAGCTATTCAGTACCTATTAATTCCATTATCCAATTAAACGCATTATCTAATCCAAATCAATTAGTAATCGGACAATCACTCGTTATCCCCTCGCCTTACACAACCCATATTGTAAAAAGGGGTGACACCTTATGGTCGATCGCCCAACAATATGGTGTGCCGATGCGATCAATTATCACAGAAAATCATTTAACGAATCCAGATGTTTTAACACCTGGAACTAGACTAATTATTCCACCCATTACACATATTGTGCTGCCAGGAGAGACTCTATCGCAAATTGCTACACAATATGGAACGACTGTGCAAGCAATTGTTTCAGAAAATGGAATTTCAGATTCAAACATGATTTATGCTGGTGCGCATTTGATTATTCCGAGAGCAAAGCCTTCCATTGAAGTAAATGCTTATACGTATCAAGAGCCTAAAGAAGCTGTACAGTCGATTAACGCAATCGGTCATCTACTAACTTATTTTAGCCCCTTTGCTTATATGGTGAAGGAAGATGGAACACTACAGCCTCTAAACGATAAAGAAATGATCGATGCAGCTATTGCCAAAAATATTACACCTATGCTGACACTTACGAATTTCTCTTCCACTGAAGCCGGCTCCAACTTATCACATGTTATTTTATCCAGTGCAGCATTACGGGAGAAGGTCATCAACAATGCGCTGAAAGTGATGGATGAGAAAGGCTATAAAGTATTAAATATTGATTTCGAAAACGTTCTTCCAGCAGATCGAGAGAATTACAATACCTTTCTTCAGTTAGCTGTTGACCGTCTTCATCCAAAAGGTTACCTAGTATCAACGGCACTTGCCCCAAAAACGAGCGCAACCCAGGCAGGAACATTATATGAGGCACACGGTAGAATTGCAGATTTTGTAATTTTAATGACATATGAGTGGGGTTATCGACTTGGTCCGCCACAAGCTATTTCACCCATTAATGAAATGAGAAAAGTTGTGGAATATGCTTTATCAGTAATGCCTGCTAACAAAATATTTTTAGGCTTTCAAATTTACGCTCGCGATTGGCTTTTACCACATGTTAAAGGGCAAGAAGCAGAAACATTCAGCTCTCAAGAAGCCATAAACAGAGCCGTAAAATATGGCGCAATCATACAATATGATAGGATCGCACAATCACCTTATTTTCGTTATGTTGATGAAAAAGGTAGAAATCATGAGGTATGGTTTGAAGATGCTAGAAGTGCACAAGCTAAGTTTGACATGACGAAGGAATATAATCTTCGAGGTATTAGCTATTGGGCGTTAGGTTTTCCTTTCCCACAAAACTGGGCACTATTAAATAATGATTTTTCCATCAAAAAGGTGTCATTATAAACGCGGGGTGATTTCTGGTAGACCAGGCACTTTCCAGTGAGTGTCCGATGAACCACTTTGGTCAAAAAGTTGTTGATTAAGAAGGCGATATCATGGCATAGTATGCGCATTTAAGGCTGATCTATTAATCCAAAAAATTCTAAACATTTCTACAATAAATTCTTACTTTTCCCTAGTTTTTCCCATGATAAAAAAATCAATTCAAAGCCATATTAAGAAATATCAAAGCGAAAGGAGAAACTAAACATGGGAAGAGACAATAAGCAAGGTAAAAGCGCCAACAAAGGATCTTTGCCTCAAACGCCAAAAAACCAAAAAATAGCGCCAGACAAAGCTAGTGAAAAAGCTAGTGAAGAATTTTCGCAAGAGTTTATGAACCTGATTAATTCAGTCACTAAAGAAGGCAAGACGAAAAAATAAGGGGGCCTTCAAGTGGATTATACACGTGCACAAGAAATTGTCGCCTCACCAAAAGAATATGAAGTAAGTTATAATGGCGTATCTATTTGGATTGACAAGCTTCATGGTGATGGTAAAACAGCAACTGTCCATTTACGTCGTTCTTTAGAGGAACGATCCGAAGTGGACATCGGAGAATTAAAGGAAGAGTACCTCGTACATTAGACTTTATCATCACATAAAAAACTGCTTACTTCCTGTGGTGAAGTAAGCAGTTTTCATGTTTATTATGTCAATAAATTTCCTATTAGATAAAGTATGGCATTTCGGCAAATCGAGTGTTTGATTTCCGTTCCGACCGGGCGCTTTCCTGGGGGTGTCCGATGAGCCGCTTCACTCGCGTTGCTCGCTCCAGGGTCTCGGGCCAACACGATGTTGGTCACGAAGGCGTTATCACAGGATGTGATGGTTTTAGCCTTCGTTCCTCTATCACTGATCCCCAAGGAGTCGCCCAGCCTCCACTCCAATCAAACACTCCGCATAGTGTGTATCTTCTTGCATGTCACTTTTAGTGACAAAACTACAATAATATTTATACGGCAACAGATATACAATTGCCTTAACTGTTATAAGTCTATTCTGAAGAGTAACGTAGCGGCAGCAAATGTTTTATCTGTGCGAAAGCGTAGCGTCAGCGACAAATGTTTTATCTGTGCGTAAGCATAGCGACAGCGACAGCAAAGCGAAGGAAACAGCTCGGCGCTTGCTCACAGGAAAGCGAGTATCCTGGAACGGAAATCACCCATACGAAGGGATTATCCAAACGCTAATAACTGCTTACTCCATGAAATTAATAACCTAAATATCGCCAACATTAAGATTCAACTTTAAATTACATAATCCTCTTCGAATTTAAACTCTGTTAAAATATCGCTTGCTCGATTGTGTAACTCTGTGAAGTTATTGGAAATCTGTTCAGCCGAAATTGGCTTACTAAATAAATAGCCTTGAATATAATCACAATGACCGGCAATAAGGAAAGCAAGCTGCTCCACTTCTTCAATTCCTTCGGCAACAACCTTTAATCTCAAATGCTTCGCCATTGATAAAATCATAGAAACGAGCGCTTCATCATTTGGATTATGTTGAATATTTCGAACGAACGCCCGGTCAATTTTTAAGCAATCAATCGGAAAATCTTTTAAATATGAAAGCGACGAATACCCTGTCCCAAAGTCATCAACAGCAATTTGGATACCAATTGCCTTTAATTCATGAAGTAGCTGTGTTATTTGATCCATGTTCATCGTCATACTTTCCGTCATTTCTAGTTGTAAATATTGCGGTTCTAAATTTGTACGTTGTAAAATTTCTTGTACCATATGCACTAAATCCTGTTGGAATAATTGTCCAATAGATAAATTAACGGCAACCTTCATTGGTGGCAAACCTTGCTCTTTCCATGTTTTTGCTTGAGAGCACGCCGTCTCTAAAATCCATTTCCCTAAAGGAATAATAAGGCCTGATTCTTCTGCAATTGGGATAAACAACTCAGGTGAAACAAGTCCACGGGTTGGATGACGCCAACGCACTAGCGCTTCTACTGATTCAATTTTACCCGTTTTTAAATTTACTTGAGGCTGAAAATCCAAGTGAAATTCTTCATTAGCTAATGCTTTATGGAGATCTTGCTCAATCAATATACGATCAGCAATGCCATTTGACATATATGGCTTATAAAAAAGAACTCTTTGAGGTATTTGGCTTGCTTCCCTCATCGCTAACTGAGCATGCATTAAAAGCTCTTCACCTGAGCACTCTTCTTCATACAGGGCAATTCCAATATTAAGATTCCCGTTAAGTGAAAATAGTTGTACTTGTAATGGTTTTTCCATAGCGCTCTTCAAGTTCAAGCAAAATTGTAGCAACTCTTCTCTTGTCTTCACATGATTAATATAAATAATAAACTGACCCTCACGAAGCTTTGTAGCAAAATAATGAGGAGGTAATATGGCTTGAATTCTCTCAGCCACGAGCTTCATCATAGTATTAGAATAGCTAAAACCTATAGATGAGCGGATACCAACAAGGCGATCAATCTCTATTGCGATGATTGCTTTTTGACGACTATTATCATGTAAATCCTCTTTTAAGGTTTTCAATAATAAATGTTCATTTGGAAGCTTAGTAATATCATCGTGATAAGCTTGATAATGAAGCTCCTGCTGTGAATGCTCAAGATCTCGCTTTGTTTTTAAAAGTTGCTGATAGGGTCTTTCAACAGTTGTATAGTAAATTGCTTTTAGGAAAAAGTAGAAGGCTAAAAATTGATAAATTAATGCTGAAAAGCCCCAAATTGATGTCAAATCTTCGATGGCCACAAAGAAAATATCACTAATAAATAAATAAGTTGCAGCGCTAATCAGCCACATAACTCGTTTGGGCAACTTTTTTTTATCCTTACTTAAAATCACTATCGTTGCACCTTGCAAGACAGCAGACAGTAAATGAACAATAGCGTTAGCTTTTAACAACAATTGTTCCTCAAAAAAATAATATTCCGAAGAGAAATACACTAGAAAAAAGCTCAGTAGAACAAATAATAAGGAACTGCTATATGTATAAATACGATCATTCATCGTTAAGCGTTTTTTCGGCATTAAAATAATTAAGAGAAAACCAATTGATAAGCATAAACGGATTATTAAATGTAGCCATTCTTCTATATATTTTAGTTCAGCCGTAGGATTTTGAGCGATAACCAAGCTCCCTATTTCCAACAAGCCGATGATAAAAAATAAATTACCTATGTATAATGTTTGATTTGATAATAAGTGTGAAAAAACGAGCCAAGATTGAATAGCGATTGCCATTGTAAAAACAATAATTAATACTTGTATAATCAAATTCAAACAAAAATAACTTTCTTCCTGAAAAGAACCAAATACCTGATTACTTAAACCTAATAGTGGCAATACTAGCAATAGTGGCAATACTCTATACCAAATCTCTTTCTTATCTATCTCTAATTGCAACCTTTTCTCCAACAGAAACCCTCCATACCATATATATCAAATTAGATAGGCAATATGATCTATCCAAAGGAAAAATTAAATTAAAAATTGTATTTTTTTTTGACTTATCACGAATCATAGCATTTTTATTGGAATTTGTATGCAAATATAAAAAGTATGCCAATATTCATTTTTGGATATTAGCATACCTTTAATGCTTTAACGCTCTATTCGTCTGTAGAATCTAACAACTCGCGAAGTTTAATCATTATTCTTGTGCGTCTTTTTTTAACAGCGTCCACAGATAAACCTAGTTCTTTAGCTATTTCCAAATAACTATAACCTTCTACATAAAAAAGTAGTAATATTTTTCTTTCTTCAAATTTTAAATGAGACATAATACATTCTATAAGAACTGGCTTTCTTTCACTCATTTCATGATCTCGAATATAATTTATCGTTTCATGATCCATAGGTGTATTCATATTTTCAAAACTCTTTTCCTTTGAAAGCTCTTTTAAAATCTTTCCTTTAACAGTTGTATAAATATAAGCAGAAAACAGCCCTTTGGATTGATCTGCTTTACGCCAAGCCTCCCACACGGCTATGGATGCTATATGACGATAATACTCAAAATCCTTATAAATGCGGCACCTTAACAAAATCGACGTGATCATCGGTTGGACTAATTCTAATACTTCATCAAATGGTTGCTCAGGAGATAACTGTTTTTTATGCTGTGTTGTCATCTTATTGTCCTGTCGACTGTGCACAGTCCATTATTCCTAGGTGCCTTCATCTTAATTACTATACAAGGAGGTGTCGAACAGCTCTTTTGTCAATATAACCAAAGAATCTTTATAAGTCCTTTTTAATATTTATACATAACAACAGTATGATATTTAAAAAATCATATCTTTTAACTGTCATACTATACATATTTCTTAAAAGGTTGGACAAATTACTACTAAGGAGGCGAAATAGATGAATTTTCAAATAAGAGATGCGATTACGACAAACGTACATGGTCAATCTGCGGCCGAATTTAAAGATATTGTCGAAGATGCAATTAGCCGTGGTGAAGAGCATTTACTTCCAGGGCTTGGTGTGTTTTTCGAAAAATGGTGGCAGCAATCTAGTCCTACTGAGCAGGATGAATTTGTTCAAAAACTTGAAAAAGCCTTTGCTCACTAATTTTTTATAGACAGTTCATTCCATTTCCAATAAATGCATGATAAAGTTTAACTTATCAGAAAATTAGGGGGATTGGAATGACTGTTGCTGTAGAATTAATAGTAAATCAACTAAAAAAGGTTTTATCTGAAGAACAGGTGTCAACAAACGAAACGGTGCGACAGCTACATGGAAGGGACGAATCTCATCATACAGTCAGCTTACCAGATATCGTTGTCTTTCCTCGTTCCACAGCCGATGTCAGTGCCATCTTGAAAATTGCGCATGCGGAACGTGTACCAGTCGTACCTTTTGGTGTTGGCTCAAGCTTGGAAGGAAATGCAATTCCCATTGCAAATGGCATTTCTATCGATTTCTCTGAAATGAATGCTATTTTAGAAATTCGACCAGATGACCTGCTTGTGAAAGTACAACCGGGTGTAACACGTGCCCAATTGAATAAAGAACTAAAAAAACATGGACTTCAATTCACAGTTGACCCTGGTGCTGATGCTACACTTGGTGGAATGGCCGCAACTAATGCCAGTGGGACAACAGCAGTGCGCTATGGTGTTATGCGCGATCAAGTACGAGATATAGAGGTTGTACTCGCAGACGGTTCAGTCATTCATACCGGTAGCTTAGCAGCAAAATCTTCTTCTGGTTATCACTTGAATGGCCTTTTCATTGGCTCTGAGGGTACGCTAGGTTGCTTTACAGAATTAACTTTACAAGTCTATGGTATACCCGAATTTGTAACGGCGGGACGTGCAGTTTTTGCGACAGTTGGCGATGCTGTCGGTGCAGTAACCGCATTGCTGCAAGCGGGCATTTCAATTGGCCGTGTTGAACTGGTCGATGAAGCCTCTATCAAACAAGCAAATATTTATAATGAAACATTCTATGATGAAAAACCAACACTATTTTTAGAATTTCACGGAAATGAAGCAGGTATGCATGCCGATTTAGAATTTGCTAAAGAAATTTTTGAGGACTTTGGCTGTCTTTCTGTTGAATTTGAACAAGATAATGCAGCACGGAATAAACTCTGGGAAGCACGCCATTCATTGGCCTATGCATATATCCATGCTTATCCAGGGAAAAAGCTTATGTCGACTGATGTTTGTGTGCCGATATCTATGCTTGCTGAATCCGTTTTATATGCTCGTGAACAACTTGAGGATATTGGTCTTGCAGGTGGAATAGTAGGTCATGTTGGAGACGGTAACTTTCATGCCTTGTTAATGTTAGATCCAAACGATGCCATGGAGCTAGCAAAAGCTAACCGCTTCAATGAACATATTGTGCACTTTGCTTTACTGCGTGGTGGCACTTGTACGGGTGAACATGGTGTTGGTATTGGAAAGATGAAATATCAGTCTACAGAGCACGGTACATCTCTATTAGTGATGAAGAGCATAAAGGCAGCACTTGATCCACATAATATTATGAATCCAGGGAAAATTTTCAGCATGTAAATTCATTATTACGTTCAAACATAGGGAACCCGTTGATGTCAAAATCAACGGGTTCATTTTTTACAGGTCATAACGGAAGCTTTTTACTAGCTTCTGTCCTTTATAAAATTCCTTTGATTCGTCTCGTTCGAAGCCAAGTGATAAGTAAAGATTAATAGCAGCCTGCATAATATCACCTGAGTGCAAATATAATGCTTGATCCTGACGATTGCGGGCAAAGGCGAAGCTTTCATGCAATAATTTTTTAGCAACACCTAGCCCTCTTCCTTTAGGATGTACGCCAAGTAAGCGCACAATGGTAGACTTTATGTTAAGTTCTGGCAAACCATATGCTTTTTCAGAATCTGTAAATAATTGCAGTCCCCCTAAAATCTCATCGCCACGCTTTGCCACTAAAATTGTTTCTGCATTAGGATTACCAACAGATGCCCGAATATCACTTAAGTATGAAGCCCAGTCCTCTGGGTTTTCATATTCTTTTTCATATTGTGCATAACTTTCTACTAGAACCTCTAAATACAGTGCATAATCTTCCTCTTTCAAATGTTCAATCACTATTTCAGCTACTGTCATCGTTCTAACCCCTTTCTATATAAACAATTCTATTTAAATGCCGCCCCTACTATAGGCAGTTACTCTTTTTTCAATACGATGTGCCAACCATTCAACGATAGCTGAAACACCCCAATATATTAGCCCGACAGCGATAAATGCCTCCAAAAACTTTAAATTAATAGAGGCAATAATATTCGCAACTCCTGTCAACTCTTTAACCGAAAGGAAAAAAGCTAGTGATGTAGCATGTAAGAAACCGATAAAGACATTTGTGAAGTTAGGAATGGATTTACTAAATGCTTGCGGTAAAATATAGCGTCGCATCGCCTGTGAAAATGTTAAACCGACTGCATAAGCTGCCTCTAGCTGTCCCTTAGGTACACTTAAAATACCGGACCGAATTATTTCGGAGGCATATGCTCCTGCACTTAGCGTCAAAGCCAAAATAACAAAAAATAAAAGAGGGATAGAGCTTGATTGATACTCTATCTTGAAAACTTTTGCAACGACATCAACCACAATTGGTATTCCAAAATAAACAAGCATAATATGCATAATGATTGGTGTTCCTCTAAAAAAAGATACGTAAAAATTCAGCAATGGTGCGAGAATTTTCGTTTGTTGTATCCGCACAAAAGCAACTATGATGCCGATTAATATGCCCAATAAGACAGGCGTAACTGCCATGAACAAAGTTAACGGCAATACTTTACTAATTTCTATTAAAGCTTTAAAAATAAAAGCATAATCTATCGTCATAGCATTTCCCCCTAGCTAGATGCAGCTTCCTTTAGCATATATCGATTAAGATATCGTTCATTGCACTTTAAACCCTTTTCTACCAGCATAACAATGACATAATAAACGATGGACAGCGCCAAATAGATCTCCAGCGCCCTTGTCGTTGAAGCGATAAGAGTTTCTCCACGTCCCACCATATCCATGACACCAATTGAAAATGCTAAAGAGGTATCCTTTAATGAACTAATCATCGTATTTGTCATATTTGGAAAGGCAACACGAAGCGCCTGAGGGAGAACAATACGTAGAAAGGCCTGTATTCCACTGAATCCAACTGAATAAGCTGCCTCCATTTGTCCACGATCAACTGTTAAAATAGCCGCTCTAAAAATCTCAGCAAACGATGCAGCATTGCTTAAAGTATAAGTAATAATCACAAAATACATAGCATCCATTCTTGTTACATCAATATGCACAAGCTTTAATAATGCCGGTACACCATAAAACACTAAAAACAATTGCACTAAAATTGGCGTACCTCGAATAAACGAAATATAAATCGTTATGATTTGCTTCAAAACTGGTATGTGAAGCAGCTTTGGTATGGCGATCACTATACCGAGCAGCATGCCAAAAAGAATGGCGAACACTAAAATCTCGAGTGTTACTGGCAAATACTGAAGCAATATTGGAAGTACTTTTGCGATTAGCATGAAGTCAAAGTCTTTAGCCATACTTCCTTCTTCCTCTCCTGTTTCGTTTAGAAATCCACCGAATAATCGTCACCTAGCCATTTTTTACTTAGCTTACTAATGACACCCTCTGCCTTTAACTCTCGAATAGCATCATCGAGTCGCTCCTGTAAAACAACCTCGTCTTTATTTAATAAGAAGTAAACTTTTGAATTTAATAAAGCATCTCCTACAGCCTTCTCCTGCGCTTCATTATTTTCGTTATAGTACTTTACAGCAAATGGTGTTGTAATGATTGCATCGATTCGACCTGTCGCAAGTTGATTGTGAACATCGACTGAGCCGGACGAATAGACAATATTAGCGCCTAAATTATGCTCCTTATTATATTTTTCTAGAAAGACAGCAGAGTTACTAGTTGGTGAAACACTAACGTTTTTCCCCTTCAAATCATCGATCGATTGAATAGAATTATTTTTTGCATTGACTGTTACTTTTAATGGAAATACATTATAAGGCTCTTTATTAAAGAGGAATTTCTCCTCTCGTTCACTATTGACTTCCATCTGATGGGCAACAAAGTCAATCTTCCTTGTCTCTAAACTTAGTAATAAATTTGAAAATTCCATCGTTTTAAATTCAAATTCATATTCTGGTAGCTTCTCATCAATAGCGCGAACAAGCTCCACATCATAACCTGTTAATTTCCCCTTATCATCAATGAAGCAGATATTTGGAAATTGGGTACCTGTACCGACAATAATTTTTTGAACTCCCTTTCCACCTTGTGCTACATTATTTTCACTAGTATCCCCTTCGGACTTTTCAGAACTTGTACAAGCTGTTAAAAGTAAAGCTAGCAACAATAGTAAATAACATGATAATTTTTTCATAGAATCCCTCTCTTCTTATGCATGCGATGGTATATCAGCAGCAAGTGCTGCTTTTAAATGCTCCAGTCCAATTTCTGTTACTGCTTTAAAGACGCCATTTGATCCAATTTCGACAACCGGAACATAGCGAACGCCATACTTTGTTTCAAGGATGTCACGGAATGCATCATTATGTGTCACATCCACTGTTTTGTAAGAAATGCCTTGTTATTATCAATTATGCCTCGGCATAATTGCGTCCGGAATCGGCTTTGTGCTTAGGCCTGCACGATGCAGGTCAGTTAGCCGTTATCGCATGGATGCGATGATTTTAGGCTAACATCCCCTAAGAACTCCTTTTCGATTCCGTGACATCCGCCGGGGGCTTTACCTTCTTTCAGCGGGTGTTTGAATACCCGCTGAAAGAAGGTAAATATGTTTTCACTTCATCACAATAACTACAGCCTTGCTTTGACCAAACAATTACATCTATATTTTTTGCCATGTTCATTTCCTCCTTAGCTTACCGCTTCTTTTTGCTGCAAATGTAAGTTCACTGGACTTAAAAGTTCAAATGATCGTTCCCGTTCAAATTCCTTCAACACAGGCGTATGCAAAATAAACTCATCAACTTGATAGCTCACATGAAAGTCATCTAATATCGTTTTAATATCTTCTGGAGTACCATATAAAATATCTGCATCATATTGTTTCACCGTAAATGACTCTCCAGATTCTTGACCAAATTTCTCTGCAAGTTCTACCGATTGTAATGTTAGGCTTCTGCCACTCGCTAAATGGACCTTCGTAATTTTTTGATCGCCAATTAGCTCTTTTGCCTCCTCTTTTGTAGGAGCTGCAAGGGTTGCGATAGAAACAGCAAAATGCCCGTTTGGATAATGCGTGCGATAAGCTGTAGCTGCTTGCGCTAACACATCATTGTCACTATTAATAAACCGCGCAAAGACGAACGCAATGCCTAGTGTGCCTGCAAGAGCGGCACTTTGAGGACTTGCCCCAAGTAAAAATAATGCTGGCTTTATATTTGGAATCGGGGTTGCCTGTATTCCATATAACTCGTGCTCTGCTGGTACTGTCTGATCAATTAATTGCTGTAAAAATGTTAATCTTTCCTCAAAATCTTCGCCTTTATTGAGCGTGCCATATTGCAACGCCTTCGTAGAGAGAGGTAAACCGCCTGGTGCCTTCCCTATGCCTAAATCAACTCGCCCTGGCTCCAACGATGCGAGAACGTGAAAATTTTCTGCTACCTTGTATGGGCTGTAGTGCTGTAGCATCACTCCACCCGACCCAATATTGATAGTCTTTGTTTTAGCAAGGAGATAAGATACTAATACTTCTGGAGATGCCCCCGCTAATGTATCTGTGTTATGGTGCTCTGACACCCAAAAACGTGAGTAGCCCAATTGCTCTGCTTTTTGTGCTAGAGCCACTGTTTTTTGTAAGGTCTGCTCATTTGTTGCATCCTCAATAATAGGGCTTTGATCTAATATGCCTAATGAATAACTCATACATTGCCTCCTTAATTACATTTATTCATATATATTTACTAGGTTTTTAGACAGACTGTTTGACATAATGGCTTTCTTTAAATGGTAAACCTAAGTTACCTCGTAATGTGTCTGCCTCATATTCTTCACGGTATAGCCCTCTTGCTTGTAAAATCGGCACAACCTTATCTACAAAATCCTCCAGTGCTCCAGGTACAGTAACACCTATAATAAAGCCATCAGCCACCTCTTGCTCAAACCATTCCTGCACGAGGTCAGCCACATGCTCTGCTGTACCAAAGAATGCTGTTTTTGGGGTTGCTTCACGTAACGCAACTTGTCGCAATGTTAGCCCTTCTTGCTTGGCATACTTTTTAATATAGCCAGTCGTACTTCTAAAGCTGTTCGCTCCAATATCACCAAGCTCTGGGAACGGTGCATCTACATCATATTGTGTAAAATCATGATGATCGAAATATCTTCCAAGATAAGCAAGTGCACGTTTTATCGAAACAAGCTCAACGATTTCCTGATACTTTGCTTCCGCTTCTTCAAGCGTATCGCCAATTATCGGAGAGATTCCTGGGAAAATTTTAACTTCATCTGGATTGCGTCCAAACGCCGCAACCTCAGTTTTTACCCTTTTATAAAATTTCTGTGACTCTTCTAACGACGCACCGTGCGTAAAAATTGCGTCTGCATCCTTTGCTGCTAATCGAATACCTGCATCTGAAGAACCCGCTTGGAAAATAACGGGCTGCCCCTGCTTAGAGCGTGCAATATTTAACGGGCCTTGAACTGAAAAATAGTCGCCCTTATGATTTAATGTGTGCAGCTTATCAGGATCGAAAAATACATCATTTTCTACATCTGCAATGAAAGCATCATCTTCCCATGAATCCCACAAGCCCTTTGCCACTTCTAAATATTCCTCAGCAATTTGATAGCGCTCTGCGTGGCTTGGATGTTGTTCAATTGATTTATTGTAGTTTAAGGCAGTGCTTTCTAATGGTGTCGTAACAACATTCCACCCTGCACGGCCCCCGCTAATATGATCCAAAGAAGCAAATTGACGTGCAACTGTAAATGGTTCGCTATAGGAGGTTGATACAGTACCTACTAACCCGATGTTATTAGTTGCTACTGCTAGCGCTGAAAGAATTGTTATTGGCTCGAAACGATTTAAAAAATGAGGAATAGATTTTTCATTGATGAACAAACCATCTGCAATAAAAGCAACATCAAATTTCCCCTGCTCTGCCTTTTGTACCTGCTGAATATAAAACGGCAAGCTTACACTTTGATTGCTAGCCACCTTAGGATGACGCCAGCTTGAAATATTACCACCTACACCATGAATAATAGCCCCAAATCGAATTTTGTCCTGTCTCACCATATTTGTTCCTCCTCAAAATTTTTTTTACTAAACATAGTGGTTAAGTATGTTTTATGATTAAAAAAATACTTTATTTATGGTTATTCATAAATAAAATAGGATTGAGGAAGATAATACAGTTCATTTATCCAATTTGCAATAGGCTACATAATAGAAAAAAATTTACGGTCTTATAAAATATTTTATCAATTCGAATTTTCTTAAATGCTTTCGAATTCCACAGCTGTATCGAATATTGTTTTCAAAAAAGCCGGCGCCAACGTCTCTTTATTTTTATACGTTAAAAAAATATGTTGATTCATATCAAGTAAATGCTTAACATCAATCTCAACAAATTCCCCACTTTCAAGCTCCTTTTTTACACAGAGATGTGGTAAGAAGCTCATATACTCTTTCGTACGAATAAATTCTTTCGCTACTTCTAAATGATCCGTTCGCACTTCAATATTTGCTGATACGCCCTCTACCTCAAACATTTTATGCACATAATTCCAATCAAAAGCCCCACATTCAAAAAACACCATTTTCTGTTGTGCCAGTTCCTTTGCTTTCATTAGGTTTTGTTGTATAAAGGGATGCTCGTTATGCATTACAAGTTTGACTGCATTACTTAGCAATAGCTCATTACAAATTCCTTCTCTATGCGCGTATTGAATAAGACCAAGATGAATTTGATGACTTTGCAGTTTCTCTAAAATTACTGCTGTTGAACCTGTGATGATCTGAAAACGTAAATGTGGAAAGTCTTTCTTCCATTTTGGCAATGCGTAGGCTAAAAAATATTGTGCTGTGACTCCATTTGTACCAATGCACACCTCGTCAGATTCCTGCGTTTCCTCTAATTGTTTCTTTCCCTGTTCGAAGGTTTGCACAATCTGTGTCGCAAACGGTACAAAGTCCTTGCCTTTATCCGATAATATTACACTTCGTCCATCGCGATGAAATAACTCTACATTTAGCTCTCGTTCCAATGATTTAATACGCGCCGTCACAGTCGGTTGAGATAAAAACAATGCATTTGCAGCCTTATGAATACTTTTATAATGCACTACATATAAAAATGCTTCGATATGGTCAATATTCATCTGAAGCCCTCCTCAAATTACTTATTTATCTATTATATAGATAACCTTTTTTATTCTCTATAAAAGATTGGAAAACTAGGGATTATATTTTTATCCTGTATCTGAATTAACGTAAATACTCGCGAAATGCAGTGCAACAAGAAAAAAGTAACCTAGCGTCTCCCAGGTTACTTTATTATGTAGTGATGTGGTCATCCATCTTGATAACGTACATCACGCGTGGCTTACATCCCTCTGTCTGCGCACCACTGTTATGCTATTCACATTGACCCCCCCTGTTGTCAATATGAAACTCTCTATATAGCATTAAGCTAGAATTGATGCTAGTACTGCTTTTTGTGCATGAAGTCTATTCTCTGCTTGCTCAAAGATGTAGGAATTTGGGCCATCAATAACAGATGACGCTACTTCTTCTTCACGATGAGCTGGTAAACAGTGCAGGAACATATAATTCGGTTTTGCGTATGCGACAAGTTCATCATTAATTTGATAACCTGCAAAGTCTTCTAGACGTTTTGCAGTTTCCTCTTCTTGCCCCATCGACGTCCATACATCAGCGTATACTACATCCGCGTTTATAACCGCATCTATAGGATCGTTTGTAATTGTAATTGTACTACCATTCGCTGCCGCGATAGCCTGTGCTTTTGCGATAACATCTGCATCACATTCATAGCCAACTGGTGTTGCCACTGCCACGTTCATTCCTACATGCGCAGAAGCGACTACCAATGAGTGCGCCACGTTGTTGCCATCTCCAACATATGCAATTTTTAGTCCTTTTAATTTACCTTTATTTTCAGCGATCGTTTCTAAATCCGCTAAAGCTTGGCATGGATGATAAATATCCGTTAGTCCATTGATAACCGGTATAGACGCATGCTCTGCAAGCTCCTTCACCATTACATGAGAGTTCGCTCGAATCATAATCCCATCTAAATAACCTTCTAACACATGTGCTGTATCATATATCGATTCACCGCGACCAATCTGTAAATCACGCGCATGCATAAACATACCTTTTCCGCCCAGTTGATTCATACCTACTTCAAATGAAATACGAGTACGAGTTGAATGTTTTTCGAAAATCATGCCGAGAGTCTTACCTTCTAGTAGCTTCGGACATTTCCCTTCTTTAGTAATCATTTTCAGCTGTGTTGCTAATTCAACTAACTGTTGAACCTCTTCACTTGTATAGTCTAGCAAGGTTAACAGATCCTTACCTTTTAAGCTAGACACTAACTTCAACTGTACTTCCTCAAGTAATTTCATAGCCTTCTCTCCTTGTTTCGTTGCTGTTGGGTTTAGTATAACAAATGAATAATTATAAAATCAACTGAATTTTTATGTTTATTTTTAAAAATTAGAAAATTGTCTTCAAATGTGTCTAAAATGCGTATAATTGAATATTTATGCATATTCCTCTTCAATCGCATATTTAAGAGAATTGCACTATTGATAATAAATAATATATATTAGGTATTTAGGTGGTAAAATAAATGGAAAAGGAATTGCTGCATCTTGTCAAAGAAATTAATAAGGTAATTACGAAGCCAATTTAATGTTTATGAAATTTTTCCTCTGAAACGTTAACTTCAAAACATGCAGTATTTTCAAGTCAACTTCAGACGAATGGTCCGTTCAAGCTTATTAGCAAAGTTAATGGATACATCCGCAGGCGCTGTTAGCCAATTAGTAAATTGGCTGGAGCAAGCAAAAGAACAATGAATAAAAAGGATCATAGAGAGGTTATTATATAGCTAGATGAACGTGGACCATCTTTATTTTCAAAAGCAGGAGGAAATTGAGCTTGCTATTATTTATAAAAATTATACAAAGCTAGATTTGTTACAATTAAAGTACATACTTTTGAAATTACATTCTATTATTTCAGAAGAACAGGAAAAAATAAGTGTTCTTAATGGAGGTATTATTGTGGATTTACATGATTTAAGGAAGGACATATTTAAAATTGCTTATCCCTATATAAAAACGCGTCCAAATGTTGCCTTATCCATTGGTATCATTTATCAAGACCAAGAAGCTACGTTTACTTTCGGTGGCTCGAATTTTATGTTGGAAGAAAAACCTTATATATATGAAGTTGGATCAATTTCTAAAGTTTTGACTACATCCATTTTAGGAGAAATGATTCAGGAAGGAAAAGTCCATGTAGAAGATTCCCTTGGTAAATATTTTTCCTCAATTCCAGACAATCACCCTGTCACACTCAAACGTTTAGCAAACCATACTTCTGGACTACCAGGGATAGGTGTGCTGAAGAACATTTACAATGTTTTTGACGCGCAAACACCTCGTGATCCCTTTTGTCAATATTCACTGGATGAGACTATACATTATTTTAAAACGCACACCGACGAGCCAAAAGTTAAATTCAGATATTCTAATGTAGGAATGGGGCTTTTAGGATATATTTTAGCCAATATACTTCATACTGATTATGAAACAGCTATCAAACAAAGATTAACAGATCCTTTAAATATGCCAAATACGTTTATCTCTATTCCTTCTGATCAAGCAGACGCCGTATTGCAAGGATACACGATCCTTGGACATAAAAAGCCACCACTCCAAATGAATGAATTTATGGCGGCAGGGGCAGCCCGTTCAACTGTTCATGATCTTTTAACATTTATGAAAGTACATTTACGTGATGAAAATTTAGGTTATACATTAACACATCAAGCTACTGAAACTTTTTCAGAAAATATAGGTATTGGTCTAGGATGGCAACTCGCTGACAATATCATTTGGCATAACGGTTCGACGAAAGCTTTCTCTAGTTATTTAGGGTTTGATAAAACACAACAAACAGGCGTTGTTGTGTTATCAAATTATCGATCGCCTATATTGGCAGCAAACCCTAGTCAAATTGGCAAAGATATATTACAGCTTTTACAAAACAAATAGATTTTATTTTTATACGAGAGATAATGTGAATTTATCGACATAAACTAACAAACAGCCCTCAAGTATTTAGGCTTGAGGGCTGTTTTAATAATCATTGTAAAGATTTTGTCTACATAGAGGTGCGCCTTTTTGCTGAATAGACTTTTAAGGCATTTAGGGCTTATCATGTCGCTAAGAGGTAAAGGTTGATTTTTCCTGTTTCATAATAAATGTCTTTCGCCAATTCATAATTTTCTATGTTAAAATTTACTGTAGATAGAATTTTCAATAAGTTGAAGGAGGCAGATGAAAAGGCATTGAAAAAAATATTTTTATTTTTAGTGTTTTTGACAGTATTTATTTTAACAGCATGTAACACATCAACGCTAAGTATTAGTAAAATTGAGATTGTTCCAGAAAAAGTGCAAAAGGTAATTGATGAAAAAAATACACTTCAATTAATCAACGAAGTAGATAAGAATGTTTCTTATCTCGTTTTTCGGTCAAAAGGAACAGTCACAACAGACCTTGAAACACAAGGTGATACATTAATAATAAAGTTAGATGTTACGAATCAACAAGATAATGCAATAAAACAACATGTCTATAAATTAACGTTAGACTCTAACCTTGATACGATTAATATTCATATCAACGGAAAATCTACAACTATTGATAGTGTAACAAGTATATGAGGAGCAATTATCCTCTTTTCTACAATCGACATTAATTTAGGGGCTGTGCGTAAAACTACATACAAGCCCTTTTGTTATGCTTTCTCAATCGCTCCTATTTAAAAAAAAACGCTAATTTTCTCACATCAACTTCAACATTGATATATTTCTTTGGTCTAACCAACGTAAAAAGCCTCCTAACATTTTTGTTAGAAGGCTTTGTTTAGTTCTTTCAGCAGTATTAGTCAAAAATAATTTTATTCACTGCATCACGGTCTAATTTTTTAATAACTTCCACCATTAGTTTTACAGCATCATCATAATCATCACGATGTAAAATGCCTGCATGTGAGTGGATGTAGCGTGTTGCAATACCGATAGATAGGGCAGGTATACCATTTGCAGTTACGTGGATAGAACCAGCGTCTGTACCGCCACCAGCCATTGCCTCGAATTGATATGGAATATTGTGCTCATCAGCCACATCTAATACGAATTCACGTAAGCCACGGTGTGATACCATTGATGCATCGTAAACAACAATTTGTGGACCAGCGCCCATTTTACTAGTTGATTCTTTTGCAGTTACACCTGGTGTATCTCCTGCTATACCTACATCGACAGCAAAGCCGATATCTGGTTGGATCTTATGCGTAGCAGTTTTCGCACCACGAAGCCCTACTTCCTCTTGGACATTCCCTACAGAATAAAGGATGTTAGGATGCTTTTCATTTTGCAATGCTTTCATAACATCAATTGCAATCGCACAACCAATACGGTTATCCCATGCTTTTGCTAATAAGTATTTTTCGTTTTTCATGACATTAAATTCGAAATATGGTGTTACCATATCGCCAGGACGTACGCCCCATTCAAGCACTTCATCTTTTGAAGCCGCACCAACATCGATAAACATATCTTTAATGTCTACCACTTTGTTACGCACATCTGCAGGTAAAATATGAGGTGGCTTTGAACCAATAACCCCAATAATTTCATCGCCTTTACGTGTTGTAATTGTTACACGCTGTGCAAGCATAACTTGGCTCCACCAGCCGCCTACAGTTTGGAATTTGATGAACCCTTTGTCATCGATTTGAGTAACCATGAAGCCTACTTCATCTAAATGACCTGCAACCATAATTTTAGGGCCATTTTCATCGCCAACTTTTTTAGCAATGACGCTACCTAAATTATCTGTTTCAACTAAGTCTGCATATGGTCCAATGTATTTTTTCATGACCTCGCGTGGTGCACGTTCATTACCTGCAATACCATTCGCATCTGTTAAATCTTTAAACATTTGTAATGTTGGATCTAGTTGTGTCATCCTTTTGCCTCCCGACTCTTGTATCTTCTCTATTATACTTCGTTTACCGAAATATTCCTAGCTTAATCGTCAGAAAATTGGTGTATTTCTTACACTTTAATATCCTGAACGTTGACGATTATAATTTTCTTCATTTTTCTCAATATATGCCGTAACAACGTCCTCAAACGAAAAGCCTAGATTAAACGCAAGTAATCCATAGCATTGCCAGATCGCTAAATATCTATCCTCTGTTGGTTGACTAATAAAGCTTAAAATATAGTCTTGTGTCATTAAAAATGTCTCGGTTAAATCTCTCTTCTCTTCAATCACGGGCCATTTTTCTATTGCTGTATAACCTTTTAATAGGCCAAGTGATAATATAAAATGAATCGAATCCACATATTCCTCTAAAATCACATCACGCTCTGAAGCTCCCTTTGTGCTCCAAAACTTAAAGCAACGTGTCTCATTTGCTAGTTCGGCTAGCTCTACCATTAAGGCTAAACCTTTTTCTTTAAATACATCACGTTCAATATTTTGTGTTTTCTCGATGAAATCATCCAGCTCTTTTTGCATTTTAAACAATTGTTGTAAATTCATTTTTTTCTCCTAAATTTCTTAAAAATATTTATAAAAAGTGAAACTAATTGCCCTCTACAATCGTATAGGAAGGAATAACCTTTCTTCAAGGGGGAAATTAAAAATGTTGCCGTTACTTATTCGTCTTGCTGTTATTGCGCTTATTATCTATGTATTTTATAAAGCGATTCGTTATATAACCGATCCTAAGCGAAAACTTGATGAAGCCTATGAAAAAGGCCAATACTATTTTTATGATGACGTCAAAAATGTCCGGAAAAATTTCTTTATTTCTTATAAGGGTGCTCTTTTCGAAGGTGAAAAATACCTCGGCACTACTGAAGATGCCTTCGAGGTAGTTACGATTTTTGTTGGCGCCCGAGACGCCGCTACACTGCAAGGTTTTACGAAAAGAGACTTTGAATATCTACAGCAAGAAATCCTATTGAACTATCCGAGCGCAAAAATAAATTGGAAGCAACCCATTGAAAAGCTTATGCACAACACATCCTCATCATGAGGATGTGTTTTTATTTATCGGAACATTTTCGGGTTTTATCGGAATGTTTTCGTGATTTATCGGAACATTTTTAAGTTTTATCGGAATGATTTTGCGATTTATCACCATATTTGTACTATGATAAAAATTTGAATAGCTGCTAGCAGTGGGAAGCCGAATGCAAAGCTATTATGGCGTGTTTTATGTCGGAATAAATACATTCCGAGCACGCCACCTACTGCACCACCTGCAATTGCTAACGTAAATAACGTACGTTCAGCAATACGCCATTCATGCTTTTTTGCTTTTGATTTATCCATCCCCATCATAACGAGCAGGACTATAGAAACAATCGCCATATACGCTAATAATGCTTGCCCGATACGAAAAACATATACATTTCTTAAAAATGTAGACATCTCTACTGTGACACAACTTATATCTTCCGACTTTCGTATTTGTGTCTTCCTTATTCTACGAGTCTGGTTTCGCCAAAGCTACTGCCATTTAGTATGACTCTCCAAAGGCTTAAATTCCGCAGTATCGTTGCGTACACTCTCTTTCACTATGATAAAATCACATTACCCTATTTAGAGAGGCCGTTAACATTTTTATAGTTGTATATATTTTTCTTGTTCACACGAAGGCGCAACCCTTCGTGCAGTCTTTCTCCACGAGTAGACCTCTTATGCTTTCACATAAGCGCAGACTATATCTTCATCTTATCTTCTAATAAGAGCCACATTTTTCTTCCGCCATTCGCTTGCGGTTTTACTCTCCCTCAAGGAGATAGTC
>NZ_LITM01000009.1:419140-484787 GCF_001275675.1 Lysinibacillus sp. FJAT-14745
CAAGGCTTTAGGAGTTAAAAGCAATTAACGTGGAGTTCGCACCAATCGCTTGATACGAAGGGTATTCTGTTATAAATTTATGCTTCTATACAGGTTTGTATAGTTTTGTCCAAATTTTTCGTAACAGTTTAGTTACCCATTGTGTACTCCTTTTTATTTTCTATTTACTACTACTCTAACACAAAAAAGACTGACGAATAAATCCATCAGTCTTGTGAAAGCATTATATCACTAATTATTTAGCTACAGCTTTTTTAGCAGCGTCTGCTAATTGAGTGAATGCTGCTGCATCAGTTACAGCTAGGTCAGCTAACATTTTACGGTTAACTTCGATACCAGCAACTTTTAAACCGTGCATTAAACGGCTGTAAGAAAGACCATTCATGCGAGCAGCTGCGTTGATACGAGTGATCCATAATTTACGGAAATCACGTTTTTTCTGACGACGGTCACGGTATGCATATTGACCTGACTTCATTACTGCTTGGTTAGCAACTTTGTATAATGTATGTTTTGAACCGTAGTAACCTTTAGCTAATTTTAATACTTTTTTACGACGTTTGCGCGTCACTGTTCCGCCTTTTACGCGTGGCATATGAATTACCTCCTGCTTTTCATTTAAAAATGAATGTTAGTATTTTTTAGTCAATTATTTCATGTAAACAAGTAAAGATTTGATACGTTTGAAGTCACCAGATGAAACGATGTTTGCTTTACGTAGGTGACGTTTTTGTTTCGTAGATTTGTTTGCGAATAAGTGGCTTCCATAAGCACGGTCATATTTTAATTTACCTGAACCCGTTTTTTTGAAACGTTTCGCAGCTCCACGGTGAGTTTTCATTTTTGGCATGTCGAATTCCTCCTAAACTGTTCGTCTAATATTATTTCTCGTTCTTCGGTTGAAGAACTAAGAACATGCTTCGGCCTTCCATCTTCGGTTTTTGTTCAACCGTCGATACTTCAGCACAAGCTTCAGCAAAACGATCTAACACACGTTGACCAATGTCTTTATGTGTAATCGCACGACCTTTGAAACGTAGGCTACATTTAACTTTATCACCTTTTTCAAGGAATTTAATCGCATTACGTAGCTTCGTTTGGAAATCATGCTCATCGATTGTTGGGCTCAGACGAACCTCTTTCATTACGATGACCTTTTGATTTTTACGAATTTCGCGGTCTTTCTTTTGCTGTTCAAACTTAAATTTACCATAGTCCATGATACGAGCGACTGGCGGCTTGGCTTGAGGGGCCACAAGGACAAGATCCAAGTTTACACGAGTGGCGATTTCTAGCGCTTCATTACGTGTCTTTACACCAAGCTGGTCACCATTGTGATCGATTAATCGAAGTTCACGTGCGCGAATGCCTTCGTTTACATACATGTCTTTGCTAATAGTAATCCACCTCCAAGTAGTTGTCGCGAATACATGGTTTGGGCAAAGCCTTGCCCGGTTGAACGGTACATCCTCTTGTCATGTCCATAAAAAAAGGACGGACACTTTGAAGATGTCCGCCCGCTATATGTGCATGCGCAAGTCTGCGCAAAACAATTCAACGTGTAATACCTGTTCACAGCATAAGAGCGTTGTATCAGGTGAGAAGCGGGCAGCCTCTACTTCAACCACAAACTTTGTATTCATTAACCTTAATTATGATAGCATGTACTTTATAAGCTGTCAAATGTTTTTTAGCTTATAATTATTAAAGTATCCTAAAGATTTTTAATCTAAACCACTACAGTTAATTTCCGTTCTGACTTGGCGCTACTTAGGGACGTTCGATGAGCTGCTTCGTTGCTGCCGCTACGTCAGCACTACGCTTTCGCACAGAAAACATCCGTTGCGCCGCTGAAGGACTCAGCTTATGACGCTGATCCCCAAGGAGTCGCCTAGTCTTCACTTCAATCAACTTATATAGAGAAATTATTTTGTAATTTCTGCTTTAATGTTAGCTAAGAAGTCTTGGAAGCTAATTGTTTCTGAGTCTTTTGAGCCGTAACGACGTACATTTACGCCACCAGCTTCTACTTCTTTGTCTCCGATAACAAGCATATACGGGATTTTTTTCATTTGTGCTTCACGGATTTTGTAGCCTAGTTTTTCTTCACGGTCATCCATTTCAACACGTAAGCCCGCTGCAGTTAATTGCTCTTCAATTTGTTTTGCATAATCAAAGTGTGCTTCGTTTGAAACTGGAATGACTTCAACTTGTACTGGTGCTAACCATGTTGGGAATGCACCTTTATAATCTTCGATTAAGAAGGCAACGAAGCGTTCCATCGTTGATACAACACCACGGTGAATAACAACTGGACGATGTGGTTTACCATCTTCTCCAACGTAAGTTAAGTCAAAGCGTTCTGGTAATAAGAAGTCAAGCTGAACTGTTGATAAAGTTTCTTCTTTACCAATAGCAGTTTTCACTTGTACGTCAAGTTTAGGACCGTAGAATGCAGCTTCACCTTCAGCTTCGAAGTAATCTAAGCCAAGCTCATCCATTGCCTCTTTTAACATACTTTGTGCTTTTTCCCACATTGCATCGTCGTCGAAGTATTTTTCAGTATCCGCTGGGTCACGGTAAGATAAACGGAACGAGTAATCTTTTAAATCGAAGTCTTTGTAAACTTCTAAAATTAACTGTACTACTTTTTGGAATTCCACTTTAATTTGGTCTGGACGAACGAAGATATGCGCATCGTTTAAAGTCATCCCACGTACACGTTGTAAGCCTGAAACAGCGCCTGACATTTCGTAACGGTGCATTGTACCAAGCTCCGCAATACGTAATGGTAGATTACGGTAAGAATGCATGCTGTTTTTGTACACCATCATATGGTGAGGACAGTTCATCGGACGCATAATTAATGTTTCATTGTCCATTTCCATTGGTGGGAAAATAGAATCTTGGTAGTGATCCCAGTGACCAGAAGTTTGGTACAGCTCTTTAGAACCAAGTACTGGTGTATAAACATGTTTATAACCAAGAGATAATTCTTTATCCACGATATAGCGCTCAATGACACGACGGATTGTTGCACCGTTTGGTAACCATAGCGGTAAGCCTTGACCAACTTTTTGAGAAGTTGTAAATAATTCTAATTCCTTACCAATTTTACGGTGGTCACGTTCTTTTGCTTCTTCAAGCATTTGTAGATGATGTTTTAATTCTTCTTTTTTAAAGAATGCTGTACCATAAATACGTTGTAGCATTTTGTTATCTGAGTTACCTCTCCAGTAAGCACCAGCTAATGAAAGAAGTTTGAACTCACGTAGTTTGCCAGTCGATGGTGCATGGATACCACGGCAAAGGTCGAAAAATTCACCTTGGTAGTAAATGGAAACTTGCTCATCAGCTGGAATCGCTTCAAGTAATTCTAATTTATATTCATCGCCGATTTCTTCATAGATCGCTTGTGCATCTGCACGGCTAACATTTTTGCGCTCGATCTCTAGATTTTCAGCGATAATTTTTTTCATTTCTTTTTCGATTGCTGGTAGGTCTTCAGCAGTGATTGGTGTTGGTGCATCTATATCGTAATAGAAGCCACCTTCAATAACTGGACCAATACCGAGTTTAACATCTGGGAATAAGCGTTTAATCGCTTGTGCTGTTAAGTGTGCTGTTGAGTGACGTAGAATTTCAAGTGCTTCCTCATCATCTTGTGTAATAATCGAGATTGTTGCGTCCTCTTCAATTGCTGTTTTTAAATCGACTAAGACACCATTTACTTTACCGGCATATGCTTTTTTACGAAGTCCTGGGCTAATTGATAATGCTACGTCATCAGTAGATGTACCTTTTGCAAATTCCTTTACAGCGCCATCTGGGAAAGTTAATTTAATCATATCTGACATTTTGTTTGCACTCCTTATAGGTTTGTTGTGATGCATGATTGAAGTCCAAGAATCCCCGGAATTTATCCTTATTCAGTAGGTGTTTGGACACCTCTGAAAAGAAACTATATCCGCATTCATCTCACCACTATTTTCCATTGAACGGAAATAAAAAAAGCTCCGTCCCTATGAAAGGGACGAAGCGTATGCTCGTGGTTCCACCCTTCTTCCTTCCGACTTTTTATAGTCAGACGAAGCTCAAGGCTAGCTAACGGGCTAGGGACCGGCGAAAGATTATCCCTTTCGCTGCTCAGCAGGTAGTAAATAGTGTGCTCGAACTAGGAAGCTTACAGCCAATGACTTCCCTCTCTAAAAGACGTTACACAAAATTCATGTCCTCATCAATGCATTTGTTATTTATTATATGTGACAGTATACGCTCGATTGTCATAAAATGCAACTGCCAATCTTACATACGTCTATTTTGCCCGCCCATTTTAATCGGCTCTGTCAAGGCTTTAATACGTTCCATAACACGTCCAGCCTTTACGACTTCAATGTCACCTTTTTGCGACTGTGCTAAATGATGCTCCAATTCATCATAATTAAAATTAGATGTAATAAATGTTGGTAATTGCTCCGCCATACGGTAATGGAAAATAGTCCCTAGAATTTCATCTCGAGTCCAAGCGGTCATTGTCTCGGCGCCTAAATCATCGAGCATTAGCACTGGTGCCTTTTTTACATAATCTATTTTTTCATTCAACGTGTTGTCACCAATTGCATTTTTCATTTCTCGTAAAAATTCAGGCACGAAAACTACAACTGACTTTACTTTAGCCTTCGCAAGTTCATTAGCTAATGCGCCTAGCACAAAAGATTTCCCCACTCCAAATTGACCATATAAATAAAAGCCCTTAGAAGGCAAATTCCCTGTATCTAGTACATTTTGAACAAAATCAGCCGCACGGTTTGCAATGTCAACACGTGTATGATCATCAATAAATAAATCACTGATAGTAGCTTGTAGCACATCCTTCGGCATATGCATACTTGCGATCATATTGGCAACATCCCGGCGCTCATCTTCACGTATCTTTTGCTCGCATCGTACATAATCAATTTCAACAGTACTCCGCACTACGCGTAAAGTAGGTAAAAAACCTTTTAAGTAGTTTGTACAATTTTCTGTATTATCACAACCACAGCAAACTGTAGATTGACTAATAAATTCATGGAGCTTCGGTAAATTACGTTCAACCGCATCATAGCTTAACTCATCCATATGCTCAGCTAAAAACTCTTGCACACGAGGGTTTTCTAATATTTCTTTACGCATCGCTTCATATCGTTCTTGAAATGATGGTACATTAATTGCTCTTTTTAATGGTCCATTAATTGGTTCGATTGTCATTCACCTACCTTATTTTGAATATTCCCTAATTTTTCTAGTATTTTTTGTCTTTCCTTTTCAAAATCAGTAGCGTCAGTATTCGTTGTATCTTTTAATACTTCCTCCGATTTTTCATTGCGCTTATAAAACCAATCTGGTACTTTTTCCTCTCGGCGATTTTTGGTGTACGAGTTCTTTTTTGCCGAAGTCTGAGGCTTATTTTTCCACGTAGTGTACTTATCATGCTCTTGGCGTGCTAGCTCCATGGCTGCTTTTGCCGTTTGAATATTTTTACGTACCCAATGATCCGCAATCGTTTCCACATATTTTTTAGGTAGCTTCATATCAGTTGTTAGCATTACATATTCCAAAAGAGCATTAACAACGCCTACCGGCATTCCATGCTGGACAATTAAACTCTCAGCAAGCTGCACGGAGGTCTGTAAAGGTTCTTTGCCATTATTAATATCTCGCAGTACTTGCACAGGGGGAGTCGTCTCTAAATATTGCTGAAGCTCCTGATCCTTTGTTTTTTGGCCTGATTCCTCTATGGTTGACGGCTTACTCACTCTAGCAAGCTTTGGTGGTTCTTTTGAAACCGTCAGCTTATAGAAATCCGCAGCAGCCTTACGTAAACGTTCCAGTGAAATACCTAGGTCATCATCTAATGCAAGAATCACTACTTTTTGCATATCAAGTGCAGTTAAGTGATATAAAAATGCTAATTTTGCTATTGATTCACGTACTTCAAATGTTAGTAGGCTTGCCGGCACTAGTTGCTCCGATAAGCCCGCTTGCAGTAGTTCAAAGTCAAACTGGTCAAAATAAAACGGATATACCTTTTGCTGTTTTTCCTTGCTACTAGTATCAGCTTGTAAATCAGCTGGAATCTTTGTACTTACAGGCTTAAAAACATCTATGAAGGCACGCGATACATCTTTAAATTCTGCATCTCTCGCAGATGGAATAAAACGCTGACGTAACTTCCGATAAGCTTGCTCCCCTATTTTACTAAATAAAAACATCGAGAGCAGCGGGTCTTTCATAAAGCTATCTGCATCAAGTGGACGTAACAGCTCATATAAAAAGCTTCGTTGGCCAGCATCTTCTTTTTTCCATGTGCGAATCAGACCAATTGCTTCAAGCGCAATACGTGCCTCAAATACTTTGCCAATAGGAAGCCCTAGCACATTCATTAAATAATAATGTGTCATTTGCTGACTTGGCATTTGCTCAGCTTCTGCCCATAGTGTTAAATAAAGGCTGATTGGTTCCGCTCCAATTAAAGGCTGATAAAAAAGCGTTACTAATTGACGTTCCTGCGTAGAAAGTGCATGAGGTAGACGAATGTCAAAAGAATCAGCTGGCTGCAATTCCTTATACAAATGGATCAACGTCATTCACCCTCTCTGTTTTCCCTATAATTTCTGTTCTGTCTGACGTTGGATAATTTCTTTAATCTCTTCAATAAAGACGTTGATATCCTTAAATTGACGATAAACCGATGCAAAGCGTACATAAGCAACCTCATCGATTTTTGCTAAGCGATCCATTACCATTTCTCCTACATCCTCGGATCGGACTTCAGAATTCCCTATGCGGCGAAGATCTTTTTCAATAGACATTACTAGTCCCTCAAGTACTTCAAGAGAAACAGGACGTTTTTCGCAAGCACGAATAAGTCCACGAAGTACCTTTTCACGGCTAAATTCTTCTCGTGAACCTTCTTTTTTCACGACAACTAAAGGTGTCTCTTCAATTTTTTCAAACGTTGTAAAGCGGAAGCCACATGACTCACATTCACGACGTCTACGAATTTCTTTATTATCATCAACTGGCCTCGAATCCACAACACGCGTTCCGTTAAATTGGCAAGATGGACATCTCATATAATTACTCTCCTGATTTCACAACAATTTAATATTTCTATTATAACAAATTTCCTATGTATAAGAAAAGCGCATTGACGCTAGTGTGCTCATGATAAACCTTGAAAGGTGAAAGTACAAGCATAGATTCTACATTTAAACTTGCTATCTAATAAAAAAAGCACATTAAAATCACTTGGATTTCAATGTGCTCATAATTAAATTATTATGCGTTTACTGTTTCTAAAGCTTTTGCCACTTTTTTCACAAGATCTACAACGCGTGCAGAATAACCCCACTCATTGTCGTACCAAGCAAGTACTTTCACTTTGCGGTTACCCATTACCATTGTAGAAAGTCCGTCTACTGTAGAAGAGTAAGTTGTTGTATTGTAATCAGAAGATACTAGAGGCTCTACTGAGAAGTTTAAGATACCTTTCATTGGACCTTCTGTAGCAGCCTTCACGAATGCAGCATTAACAGCATCTACTGTTACGTCTGTATTTAAATCAACTACAAGGTCAACTAATGATACGTTAGGTGTTGGAACACGAAGTGCCATACCGTGAATTTTGCCTTCTAATTCTGGTAACACTAATTTTAATGCTTTTGCAGCACCTGTAGATGTTGGGATGATTGATTGTGCGCAACCACGTGCACGACGTAAATCTTTATGTGGATTGTCTAAATTCTTTTGGTCATTTGTATAAGCGTGAACTGTTGTCATTAACCCGCTTTCAATACCAAATGTGTCATTTAATACTTTGGCAACTGGTGCTAAGCAGTTTGTTGTACAAGAAGCATTTGAAATAACATCATGTTTTGCGATATCAAGTTTCTCATCATTTACACCTAAAACAATTGTTACGTCCTCGTTTTTACCAGGTGCTGTTAAGATAACTTTCTTTGCGCCTGCTTCTAAGTGCATTGCTGCTTTTTCACGATCATTAAATTTACCAGTTGCTTCAATAACGATATCCACACCCATTGTTGCCCATGGTAATTTTAATGGGTCACGTTCGCTAATAATTTGAACACGTTTACCATTTACAATTAAAGCATCGCCTGCTGGCTCAACTGTACCCTCGAATGTTCCGTGATTTGTGTCATACTTAATCAAATGTGCTAATGTTTCAGCTGGATAGCTAGCGTTAATTGCAACGATTTTTAAATCTTCTTGCATGATCGCTTGGCGGAAAACCATACGTCCGATACGTCCGAAACCATTAATAGCAACTGATACTGTCATTTATAAAATCCTCCTGTGAGTCATACTCAAATTAATTATATACTTTATGCGAATAGTATAACACAATTTTAAAAAAGATGAACATTATATATTCATAATATTAAAGTTCTTATTTTCTGAAAAATAAAATCGCCTAAATTTGTACTTATTATGGTATAAACTCACAAAAAAGCATAGCAAAGTGTTGTTAACAAAACAAAATTGGCAAGGAAATCTCTGTGAATGGCATGCCTCTTTAAAGGGTGATTTCCGTTCCAGGCTACTCGCTTTGTCGCTGACGCTTCGCTTTCGCGCAGAGCAGAGCTTCCTGTGGGCGAGCGTCGAGCCGCTTCCTCCGCTGTTGTTGTTGCTGTCGCTTCGCTTTCGCACAGATAAAACATTTGCTGCCGCTACGTTAGCACTACGCTTTTGCACAGAAAGCATCCGCTCCGTGCAGGGTCTCGCTTTCCCACAGGAGTCGAGTAGCCTTCCACTCCAATCAGCAATAGCGTAGAATTTTTATAAATTTTATTCATTTCAAAAGTACACACTATTGCTACTCACCTTAATCGAACAGAAAAGACTTATAACAGTGACGCATTGTAACCTATTATTGCTAATGCTTTGCTTTTTCACAAAACTGCTGTAGGTTAATTTTATAACTATAAATTAGAATGCCCTTCAAGAAAATACTTGCTATGTGAAGTGGTTGATTGGAGTGGAGGCTGGGCGACTCCTTGGGGATTAGCGATAGAGGAACGAAGGCTAAAACCATCACATCCTGTGATAACGCCTTCGTGACCAACATCGTGTTGGCCCGAGACCCTGGAGCGAGCACATAGGGGAACGAATGCTAAAATCATCACGTCCTGTGATAACGCCTTCGTGACCAACATCGGTGCTGCTGACGCTGCGTTAGCACTACACTTTCGCGCAAAAAACATCTGTTGGCCCAAGCGGCTCATCGGACGCCCCCAGGAAAGCGCCCAGCTGGAACGGAAATCAACCACTCATTTTGCCGAAAGAGCCATACTTTATTTAATATGACACCTTAATTTCATTGACATATTAGTTTTCCAACAATATGAAATGCGTAGCAATATGTCATTGCTACGCATCGAATAATTTTACAGATTCTTATTTTTTTGTAATACGCCCCAATATGTCAGGATTTTTTTTAATTGGTGCTCTGTTTGTTCTAAATTTTCATTGTTGTAAATAACCGCATGGGCACCTTTTTCTTTCACTGACATAGGTAGCTGAGAACGTATTCGAGCTAGTGCATCCTCTTTTGATAAGTTGTTACGCTCCATTAATCGACGAAGCTGTACCTCTTCACTAACCGAAACCACGATAATACGCTCAACAAAATGCTGCAACTTACTTTCAAATAACAGTGGAATATCCATCACAACATGCTTTTCTCCAGCCTCTAAATAAGCATCACGCTGGCGTAACATTTCATGACGAATAGCAGGATGCATAATATCATTTAACATTTTACGCTTTGCAGGCTCGTGAAAAATAATATCACCAAGCTTGGCACGATTTAAACTACCGTCTTCTAGCAATATAACTTGTCCAAAATTTTCAGCTATTAACTTTAAAGTCTCCGTTCCTGGTTCTACAACATCACGCGCAACAATATCTGCATCGACAATCGGTAAACCAAGTGCTGTCATCATTTTTGCTACTGTACTTTTTCCGCTCGCAATACTTCCTGTTAGTCCGATAATCATAGCTAAATCCCCTTTAATGTTGACAATTTGGGCAAAAAACTGATGTGCGCCCACCTATCGTCATTTGGCTCGTCGCAGTACTACACGTTGGACACATCTTCTTACCATACATTTGCAGTCGGTTCTGCATACTTCCAGCTTCGCCATTAATATTACGATAATCTGAAATTGTTGAACCTCCTGCTTCAATGCTTTGGCGTAAAATAACGACAATTGCCTCGAATAATGCACGCTTACGCTTTTCACTAATGCGGTTCATTGTGCGGGCCGGATGAATTTTTTGAGCAAATAATGCTTCTGTAGCATAAATATTGCCACAGCCCGAAATGACCTGCCCATCCATAATTACATCCTTAACGGCCTTTTTCTCATATTTCGGTAACTTTGATTTCGCAATAAAATAATCACATGCTATTTCATCGAATGGCTCTGGCGCCATTTTTGTTAATGGTGCATGATCCTCAATTTTTGTTAAAAAACGTAGTTCACCAAAGCGACGTATATCCGAATAAATTAAATAGCCTCCATCTGTCATTTGAAATGTAGCATGAATATGCTTTTTAAATTTTTCCTCATGGATTTCCTCAGGTGAATTCACCACAAACCATGCACCTGTCATCCCTAAATGACTAACTAGCACATAAGGGACATCCTCTTTCAGCAAATGAAAGAAGATGTATTTCGCACGTCGTTCGATTTTTGTAATCGTCATTTGAGACAAGGATAGTTCAAATGCATCAAGCTCAGCTTGCTTCACGATACATTGTTTTCCTTCCCCAAAGGAAAAACGAATAATTTCAGATAGTTGAACCTGTTGAATTGTACGCCCTTCAATTTTAGGTTTTAATGCCTGGACGACACCTTCAACCTCTGGTAATTCAGGCATTTTAATCCCTCCTTATTTTGCTTCGTACCAAGTCGCTCCGTAGTTAAAATCTACTTTTAATGGTACTGAAAGCTCGATTGCGTTCTCCATAACCTCTGGCACTATTTTTTCAAGCAATGCAATCTCCTCTTTAGGTGCTTCAAAAATTAATTCATCATGCACTTGTAACAGGAGCTTTGCCTGCATATTTTCTTTTTTCAAGCGAGCATCCATATCAATCATTGCTTTTTTAATAATATCAGCTGCACTTCCCTGAATTGGTGTATTCATCGCAGTACGCTCTGCAAAGCTTCGTAAATTGAAGTTTGAGCTTGAAATGTCAGGTAAATATCGACGTCTATTTAAAATCGTTGTCACATAACCATTAAACTTCGCAGCTTGGACGATATCATCCATATATTGTTTTACACCTGGGAAACTCGCAAAATATTTCTCGATAAATGTAGCAGCTTCCTTACGAGTAATATCCAAATTTTGCGATAAGCCATAATCACTAATACCATAGACAATACCAAAGTTTACTGCTTTTGCAGCGCGACGCATATTACTATCGACCTCATCTGCTGAGACATGGAATACATCCATCGCAGTACGTGTATGAACGTCCATACCTTCACGGAAAGCTTCGACTAAATTTTTATCCATTGACATATGGGCCAATACACGCAATTCGATTTGCGAATAATCGGAGGAAAATAATATCCAATCTTCTTTCGATGGCACAAAAGCTTGACGAATTTTTCGCCCTTCTTCTAAACGAATCGGGATGTTTTGTAAATTCGGATCAGTTGAACTTAAACGCCCCGTAGCTGTTAATGCTTGTTGGAATCGAGTATGCACCTTTCCATCCTCTTCATGGATTTCCTTTAGTAGGCCTTCAATATAAGTTGACTGTAATTTTCCAAGCTGACGATACAAAAGAATATGCTCAATAATGGCATGCTCTGGCTTTAATTTTTCCAATACATCAGCTGCAGTGGAATAGCCTGTCTTTGTCTTTTTAATAACAGGAAGACCCAGTTTATCAAAGAGGATAACGCCTAATTGCTTTGGTGAATTAATATTGAAGGCTTCTCCTGCTTCCGTATAAATCTCCTGTTCAATGACAACTAGTTTGTCATTTAGTTCCTGCCCCATCTTCTCTAATGTGGCACGATTGACCGTAATACCTTCACTTTCCATTTCCCCTAAAATAGAAGCAAGAGGAAGTTCTAAGTTTTTATAGAGTTCGAACTGTTCATTTTCCTTTAACAATGCCTCCAGCTTTGGCTGTAAAGACCACACAGCAAAGGCTTTGCGACTAGCATGCTCAGCAAGTGCGTCAATGGCTGGTATCGCTCGTTTCGCCCCTTTACCATAAACAGCCTCATTGGCCTGTACATTACGATAACCCAGTTCTTTCGCAAGTGTTGCCACATCATCTCCACTTAGCGCAGGATTATTAATATAAGAAGCAAGCAATAAGTCAAATTCCACACCTGCTAAACGTATTCCCGCGCGTTTTAATGCAGCCTGAGATGCTTTTGAATCAGACATATACTTTATTTTAGTAGCATCTTCTAACCAGAGGCGAAGGACATCTGATTTAGCCGCAATATCAAACGGCACGTACATTGTTTTCGTTCCATCTGTTAGTGCAATACCTAGTTGCTGACATGTATGATAATGCTCGTCCTCTAGCTCCAAGTGCACTGCCATTACATCTTTTAAATGTCCTTGCTTTACTTCTTGCACAATTTCATAGTCAAAAGGTGCTTGTTCCTCTTCTTGGACAGTAAAATCACTTTTCTCTAGCAATGATTTAAAGCCAAGCTCCCGCCACACGCTAATTAACTCTTCCTCAATCGGACCATTATAGGCAAGATCAGAAATCGTTATTTCAATCGGCGCCTCTGTAAAAATGGTAGCTAGTTTTTTACTCATTAGTGCCTGTTCTTCATTGGCAACTAATTTTTCTTTCATTTTAGAAGCCTTCACCGAATCCATTGCCGCATAAAGCGACTCGACTGAACCATGCTCTTTTAGCAATTTAACTGCCGTTTTTTCACCGACACCTGGCACACCAGGGATATTATCTGAAGAATCCCCCATTAAACCTTTCATATCAATAATTTGCCCGGGCGTTAAGCCGTATTTTTCTGCAATAAATGCCGGTGTATTTTTTTCAATTTCAGTAATACCTTTTTTAGTAATATATACTGTTACTTGCTCAGTCGCGAGCTGCGTTAAGTCACGATCTCCTGATACGACGATGACATCCATATCCTGTGATGAAGCTTCTTTGGCAAGCGTCCCTATAATATCGTCCGCTTCGTACAATTCAAGCTCATATCGCTTAATACCATAAGCATCAATAAGCTTACGTATATAAGGAAACTGCTCAGATAATTCTGGTGGAGTCTTTTGTCGACCACCTTTATATTCCGTAAATGTCTCATGGCGGAAGGTTGTCTTACCCGCATCAAAGGCAACCAAAATTTTCGTTGGTTGCTCTTCCTCTAATATTCTTTGTAGCATTGTTGTAAAGCCGTACACTGCATTCGTATGAATTCCACTATCATTCGTTAATAGAGGTAACGCAAAAAACGCGCGATATGCTAAACTATTGCCGTCCAATAATAGCAATTTTTCCTTTGTCATGATTTTATCCTCCTGCGTTGTCGTCTTCTTAATTGTAAAACGAAAACGTATGTTTGAAAATGCCTCTTCCTTTTACTTTATCGAGAAAACGGTTATTTTACCAATCATAACGATGAAAATCGCCAAATTTTCTACAACAATAGATTAGCTTACGATTAACTGCACACAAAAAGCCAATCACTCATTGTAATTGACTTTTCCGATTTTATTCACTTGCTTTAGTTGTTTTTTCTTTACGATAGAAAATCTCTTCATATATGACTGTCAAAATAAAGGCATTCATAAAGGCAAACACTAAAAATAATGGCATACCACCAAGCTGTGGATGTGTAAGCTCTGTATTAAACACCATTACAGTGCCGATTTGCGCTAAGAAAAAAATGAAGCCGATCCCAACTTGCCATATAGGACGCTTAACTTTGCGTTTTTCGTACCAAAATATTTTTTTAAATATCTTTCGTACATCCTCAGCAATGACTAAACTTAATAAAAACAAAATAACAAAATATACTGGTATATGATAAACACTTTTTGTGATCCATGCAAAATCTGATAGACGGAAGAAAAGTGTAAATAACGATGCAATACTACAGGCTATCAATAGATTTTGGAGCCACTTGCTAATTTGCAATTTCACAACTATTACCCCCATTTTTTAATTCTGAACATTATTATTCTATCAGATATTAGTCATAAACGAAACACAAAATTATAAATTTTTATCATTTCAATAGCATATTTTTGATATTCGAAAGATTTTTATATTATACATGATTAATATTACCTAAAATCAGACCATAGCGACTCATCACCATAACGTGGGTTGATTTCCGTTCCGACTGGGCGCTTGCTTCGCTTTCACACAGACAAAAACCAGTTGTTGCTGTCGCTTCGCTTTCGCACAGACAAAAACCAGTTGTTGCTGTCGCTTCGCTTTCGCACAGAAAACATCCGCTTTGCTGCAGGATCTTATCTGTGACGCTAATCCCCAAGGAGTCGCCCAATCTCCACTCCAATCAACTTATGTTAATATTATCATTCATTTAAGTCCTTCCAATACCATACAAAATACCTTGTTATAGTGTAAAAAAGCCGTCTCAAAAAGTTTGAGACGACTTCATATACTTATCCCTGCAAGAATAATAGTATTATTTTATTCCGCTTTAACGGGCAGTAATTTATCTATACCAAAAGCAAATCAGGTACAAGACTCCCACATCATAATTCACGAAAGCAAAGAAGTTATGCGGAAAATTAACTGCCCGTAAAAGCCCGATTGGTGAAGACTAATAATCAGTGGGGGTTGGAGAACCCCCACTGATTAAAGCTTCACTTTATATAGCCAGATAATATTTTTGCATATGGTGAAGTGGATGGCAAAATAATGACCGTATCTTCACCTACAGTTTTCTTATATGATTCTAATGTACGGTACAATGAATAGAATTCAGGGTCTTGAGAGAACGATTTATTGTAAATCTTAGCAGCTTCTGCTTCACCTTCCGCTTGAATCAACGCTGCATCCTTTTTCGCTGTTGCGAGCATTTCTTGAACTTCCTTATCTGTTTGAGCTTCAATACGGCGTTTCTGAGCATCACCTTCAGATAGGTATTTTTGCGACATTGATTCACGATCCGAAATCATATTTGTAAACACGGATTGCTCATTTACAGTTGGCAAGTCGATACGGCGAATACGAACATCTATTACTTCTATTCCATACTTATCTTTTGAAAGTAACTCATTGACACGCGCAGTTACCTGATCGTTGATACTCCCACGTGAAGAATCTTCATCATTAATAATCGCCTTATATTCTATTCGACCAAGCTCTGAACGAATAACTGAATAAATAAACTCTTCCATACGTGATTCAACTTTTTCTATTGTTCCTGCATTTGAAATTAACTGCTTTGGATCTGTAATACGCCAAACTGCATAATTATCAATAATTATTCGTTTTTTATCCTTTGTATTAATTTCTTCTTCAGAAACTTCATACGTCATTTGGTTTTTGGGTAGCTTCGTTACGCTTTGAATAAATGGAACCTTTATTTTCAAGCCAGGCTTACTCTGAAATTTCACTACTTCTCCAAACTGCCTAACAACGGCGTATTCGGATTCTTTAACTATATAAACATTAGTAAATAATATAATGGCGATAGCAAAAACGGCTGTTATTGTTACGGCAAGAGAAATATATTTTTTCGGATTCATCGGGCCTTTTTTCGACATTTTGACCACATTATCCACTGTATCCCCTTCTTTTGGAGCAGTATTTTTGGATTTACCTGATAAAAAATTGAGGAATTTTTCAAGATCCTTATTTTTTTGGTCCATTAGTTACCGCCCCCTTCTTTTTTCTCCTCTTTTGGTGTTTCCTGTGTCGCAGGCGTCTCCTGTTTCGTAGGTTGCAATGCTTGAAGAGGCAAGTATTTCATTGTACTACCATCATCATTCATAATATAAATTTTTGCTTTAGGTAATACATTTTCAAGTGTTTCCAAAATTAAACGTTCGCGTGTAATTTGTTTATTGCCCTTATATTGCTCATACATTTTATTAAAGACAGCTACATCCCCTTGAGCCTGCTCAATACGGGCTGTTTTTTCACCTTGAGCCTTCGAGATAATAGCATCTTTTTCACCTTCAGCCTCATTAGTACGCTGATTCTTATATTTTTCTGCTTGATTAATTTTCGTATTTTTCATTTCGCGTGCGTCTGTAACAGCTGTAAAGGCTGCTCGCACATCTGCATTCGGTAACTCAACATCCTGTAGTTTGACCCCTAAAACACTTATACCAATATCGTATTTTTCAATAAGAGAAACGAGTAAATCTCGTGATTTTGCTTCTATGTCCGCTTTTCCCTCAGTTAACGCAGCGTCGATTTTGGAACTTCCGATAATTGATCGAATCGCACTCGACGTCGCGCTATGTAATATTTTTTCTGGATCTTGTGAGTTGAATAAATATTTGTTTGGTTCTGTAATTTTCCATTGAACTACAAGGTCTGTTAGAACAATATGCTCATCCCCTGTAATCATTTTCGTTTCAGCATCATAAGCTTCCAATTCCCCATCTTTATTTTGCTTATAGCCAAACTTTAAACTAAATGTTTCCTTCGATAAAACTGCAACCGATTGTACAGGCCAAGGTAATTTAAAATGTAAACCCGGTTCTGTTACTGTATCATCGGCACGACCGAACGTAATGACAACAGCTTGTTCTGATTCATCTACCGTGTACCACGATGTAAATACAGCAATAAGTGCAACAATGCCGAAAATGCCAAGTCCCACCATCATTAGTGACCTTTTCACACTCATGTCTAATCCTCCCTTAAGCTTAGTACTATTGTATACGGGACACTTTATAAAAAGTTTCAAAATATTTTAATAAGCTAGTTTTTTATTTTAGGCAGTTTGACATATGGAGCATTGCGAAGCTCACCAAACGTTCCTGCACTGACCTTCCATCTAAAATCATACCGCACAAATAAAATAGAACTGAAAAAAATCCTGCTACCATTTAAGGCAACAGGATATTGATAACTAGATGTTCGAATGCTGGAAAAAATGTTGTTGATAAAACAATGCTAATTAATGCAGCTACAATCATGGCAAGACTTGCAAAAGTACCTTCTAGCTCACCAAATTCAAATGCTTTAGAGGTACCTGTACCATGTGCTCCCATTCCTAACAGTAGACCTCTAGAGGATGGTCGATGAAAACGACATACTTTAATAACTATTGGTGCTATTAGACTCCCTAAAATACCAGTTACCATAACGAAGACAGCAGTAAGAGTAGGAGAGCCACCAATCATATTGGAAATGTCCATCGCTATTGGTGTAGTAACTGAACGTGGAACTAAGCTATGCACAAGCTCATTATTTAATCCAACTACTACAGCAAAGATAAATGATGATGTGATGGCAACAGCTGAGCCAACTGCAATACTTAGAAAAATTTCAAAAGCATGTTTCTTTAATAGGTTAAAATTTTTATAAATTGGTACCGCAAATGCAACTGTTGCTGGTCCTAGTAAATTTGATAAAATACTGGCTCCTGCATTATAGGATTTATAGGATGTACCCGTTAGTAGCAAAATGATAATTACCATTAAGGGCGTGATCAGTATAGGTGTTAACCATTCCTTCTGATACTTTTTATAAAACATCTTACTAGTATAAAAAATTGCAATAGTACCTAGTAAACTTACTATAGCTATTAAAAGGCTCATGCAGTATCACCTTTCTTTCGTTGCCCTAGTAATTGTGCTGTAAAACCTGTTGCAAACATTACAACTATGGCACTCAACACAATAACAAGCACAGCTTTCACACCTTGCACACCGAATAATGCCGTATAATCGATTACTCCGATAGCAGATGGTATGAAAAACAGTAATAATTCACTAAGTAATAAACCTGCACCTAGCTCAATCCATTCAAGCTTTATAATATGAAACTGCAAAAGTAAAAACAATAAGACTAGTCCAATTATGCTCCCTGGAATCGGCAAGTGAAGTAGACGTGCAATACTATTCCCAGCAAATAAAATTACATAAAGATAGCCGATTTGCACGATACTTTTGACGATTTTCATGGTCATCCTTCTTTCAATTTTTTATCCCACTCTAACGGTCAGTAATATAGATCCCTTCTAGATTAAAATGGGCTTATTATCTGACCGTATAAGCCTGATTAGTTCAACTAACAAGTACATTGCTTATTAGTCGAATATTATGCTACTATACTTTACACCTATTTGCGTTACGTGTAAAACAGAAAAAGAATCTATCACCAAAAAGTTTGGCAATAGATTCTTCCTATTGTGGCGATAATTAAGCAACACAATCAAAAAATCCTTATATATAAAGATTTTTTGGCTATTTTAAAGTCTTAATAATATATAGGGGGTTTCTACTAACAAGTATAAGGCCCCATTGTGAATCTAAAATTGCGCTATTGTAAAGAAATCGTTAATTTTTCGGGATCATGACAATCATTTTTGTCCCGACGCCAACTTCACTTTCTACCTGAATGCGACCATGATGCGCTTCTACTAAGTGCTTCACAATTGCAAGCCCTAACCCTGTCCCCCCAGAATTCCGGCTTCGCGCACGGTCCACACGGTAAAACCGTTCAAAAACACGGGCAATTTCATGCTTTTCTATTCCTATACCTTGATCTTCTATTTCAAGAATGCCGTACGTTTCATTTTCCTTTAATCGAATCGTAACGGTTGTATTTTCTGGAGAGTACGTTATGGCATTGGTAATTAAATTAGTAACAATTTGAATGATACGATTCGCATCACCCATAACTTGAACATCACGTTCTATATCAACATGAAAGCTCATATTTTTCTCATCCAGACGAGGTCCTGTCAGCTCTGCTCCACGTATAAGTACATCTTGCAAGCCCATCGGCATAATATTAACGGTAAAACCATGCTGTTCAATTTTCGATAACTCCAGTAAATCCTGGATAAGCATCTGCAGACGGTTACTTTCCTTATTAATGATCTCTAAAAAAGATAGCAGCATTTTTTCATCCTTATAGGCACCATCCAGTAAAGTTTCAGAAAAGCCTTTAATAGATGTAATAGGTGTACGCAATTCATGGGATACATTTGCTACAAAGTCCTTACGAATCTGCTCTAAACGAATAAGCTCCGTAATATCATGCATAACGATAACGACACCAAGCCATCGACCATGATCTCCTATAACAGGGGCTCCATACACTTCCTTATTATATAGCTCCTGTTGGACCTCCATTTTAATTTGTTGACGATAAGGCATTTCTGTTAAAAACACATGGTCGATAAATTGCTCAAGTGATTTAGGTAAGCCAATTGTACGAAAAACTTTTCCTTGTACGTCGTCAATTTGCATACCGAAACGCTCTAAAAATACACGGTTTACGATAGATATATTCCCCTCACGTCCAATCATCATGAGGGAGCTTCCCATGTTTTCAATTAACGTTTTAAGTCTTTCCTCTTCTACCTCGCGAATCGTCGTAATGTCCTGTAAGTTACGCGCTAAAATATTGATGGAGTGACTAAGTGGTATCATACGTTCACGCTCATTTTCATGAGCACGAGCACGGTAATTCCCCTTCGCCAGCTCAAGTGCTGTATCTGTCACGTTATCAATAGGAGCAGTGAAATTTCGAATCATATAGCGACTTACAATAGCTATTAAAATAAGTGCTATTATAAAAAGAATTGCTAGCACTACATAAAGTCGCGCATGAACATACGATAGAAGAGAATCTGTTTCCTCATTGTTTTGAGCAGTATATAGTGCCTCTTTATCTTCTTTTGATAGTGCAATTTTTCGTTCATCTACTACTTGGTTAATGGATTCTTGCATCTGTAAGCTAGCCTGCTCATTGTACTGTTCTATATAAACAGGAAAAAGCTGACCTATAACAATCATTAGGACAGCTAATATCGATCCAAGCAATAGCATGAATGTCAAGAATAAGCGGTTGCTCATTGATTTCATGTCGTCTTCGGCTCCTCGAACTTATAACCAAGGCCACGAATCGTTTTGATGAACATCGGCTTACGGCTATTTTCCTCGATTTTATCGCGAAGGTGGCTTATGTGCACATCCACAATTCGTGTATCGCCAGCAAAGTCATACTTCCATACAGCACTTAATAGCTGATCACGTGTTAAAACACGGTTTTTATTTTCAAGTAAATAAATGAGTAGCTCAAATTCCTTTGGTGTAAATTCTAGTGCCTCATCCTGTAAAAATACTTCAAAACGCTCTGGAAAAACACGCAATTGTCCAAATTCATACATTTTCTCATGTGGCCCATTCTTATCTTCAACCACTATATTTTGAGTAAAACGTCTTAAAACAGCCTTTACCCGTGCTAACACTTCGCGCGGACTAAAGGGTTTCGTCATATAATCATCCGCCCCTAGCTCTAGACCAAGTACTTTATCGAACTCGTCATCCTTTGCTGTTAGCATAATAATAGGTGTATTCATACGTTGTTGACGAATTTGTTTACAAACCTCCATACCATCAAGCCTTGGAAGCATCAAATCTAATAAAATTAAATCTGGCTGTATGTCAATTGCCTTATCAAGACCCTCTTGACCATCCGCAGCTGTTTCTACAACATATCCAGCCTGCTCTAAATTATATTTCAATAATGTCGCAATAGAAAATTCATCTTCTACAACTAAAATCGTTTTTGTCATGTGTAAAGCCTCCGTTAGTGATTTGAAACCCCCATTTCAAATCTCAAGACGTCTATAAAGCAAGTGGTGGTGTTACCAATAAAGTACCCTCAATCATAAGCTGCTTCTGCTCATTATATGAGTGTACCGATACAGTAATTGTATTTTGTACTTTATTTACTTCTGTTACCTCTAAAAGAGTATCAAATAATTCATAATGATAGAGTGGTTCTAAATATTTTATATGTTGCTCAATAATTCGTGCACCTGGTCCAGGAATATACTTTGACACAGCTGACGTAATAATACCATTTAACATGATTGTTGGTACGATTGGCTTTTGAAAAGGTGTCATCGCAGCATAATCATGTTGAATATAAAGCGGATTATTATCATTCGTAAGTCCTAAATAAAGCAGTAAATCCTTATCTTCTATTTTTTCAGTAATATGAATCTTCTCGCCAACTGTAATTTCATCAATAGTGAGACCAAGCTTACTGTTTTTTTGAAGCAAAAATACGCCAACCCCTTTTCTATCATATACCTTCATAGTATCAATTTTATTCCAAAAGTACAACGAAAAGCAGAATTACCATTATGTCTTCATTCAGCTTTGTTTTATCTGCGTGAAAACGAAGCGACAGCAACATTGTTTATCCATAACGAAAGCAAAGCCTCAGCTACTATTACACCAAGGCGAAATTGATAACGAGGATTGAATTCCGTTCCGATTGGGCGCTTTCTTAGGGGGGGCGTCCGATGAGACCCTCACCTTCCTTGAATTTCTACACGTTTTCAGGAAATACTGTCACAATCACACCATCCATATTATTGCCCGATATTTCATAACGAAGATTGGCTGGCACATTAATAGTGGTATTTTTAGTAACTGGATAATAAAAGACCTCATATTTTTGACCATTTACAGTAGCAGAAATATGTTTTTCTTCTTTTAGATAGTCTAAATATTCCTCTAAAACAAAATTCTTTTCTTTCATAATCGCACTATGTGGTAAACCGACATAGCGGATATGCCATGGTTCATTCATAATTCCCGTTATGTCCGTTTTATCCTCTGGATAACGTAGAGTAAACCCGTATTTCCAAGCGTTCTTTGCAATCCACTCTCCCTCAGGTGCTACCTCCATTTTCCCTTGGGTACTTCCCACATCAAGCGATAAACCTAAATTGTGTTCGCTGTAACCTGCTGGCAAGGCACGATTAGAACCCATTTCTTTATAAAGTTTAGCTTGCTCATCAAATCCTCGAAAACCACTCGAAATTAAAAAATTAGAAAATCCATCTTCTTCCGCATCAAGAGTCATATTCGAAAATTTACTTGCTATATTTTCGGATAAATATGTTTCTTTATTAAACACTCTGTATCCTTTTACCAATTCTTTATGAGCATATAAATTGATGACATCTGATTTTATACTTTCATTGTGAACTGGGTGCTTACTGTTGACCAAAAGTAAATTTCCTTGATAAATTTGTTCTACTGGAATTTCTACCTTTTTTATATTTCCAGAAGAAAACTTACCCTCCACTTCATTCTCATTATAGGCATTTAATATTACTCCTTCTTCACCTTGAAAGAACGGTACTATCTTAAAGGCTGTTACACCCAAACATATTGCAAAAATTAATAAAAAGCCCTTCTTTTTCATTCTTAACTTCTCCCTTATTCTTCTTTACTTAAAAGATTATAAGTTAAACTAATTAAGAATAAAGTAGGATAAATCTTAAATTTATCTTAAATTACGTACTTAAAATATGAAGCTATCTTAACTATTTTGTTTACTTACCTCTTGTTGAAATAAAACCCTCAAATCCACTATTTTGAAAACAATTTCTATTTTAACATTAACTTCAATATGTACCTAAAAATACTCTTTTCATCTTCAACTAAACCGCTAGTTTAAGTAGAAAAAGGCTCTACTCCTAATTGAAGTAAAGCCCCTCTGGATAGGATACATGTCAAGCCACTTCATAACAAAATCACCCTTAAAAGAACTGTTCAAATTAGTGTTGACATTCCAACCATTCAATTTTTTTACTCAAAAAAGAGCCCCTATTCTTCAATAGGAACCCTCTAAATTAATTTCTTCCACACATATCATTGGAGGAATTTTTACTTTTTTGATACTCATTGTTATTTTCTATTTCTGCTCACAGGTGCTACTTATAATATTCTTCTAATGTTAACCCTTTATTATATAACTCAGTGGCTAAATTTACACCAATATAACGAATATGCCATGGTTCATATTTGTAGCCAGTAATATTATCTTTGTCTTTTGGAAAGCGAATGATATATCCATATTTATGGGCGTTATCTGCAAGCCATGCTGCCTCTTCTGTATTCGCAAAACAGTCATCTGCTGCACAAGATCCATCAGAACCACTAACGTCAATTGCTAATCCTGATTGATGTTCGCTTGTTCCAGGAACAGCACTATATGTTCTTGCTTTTTCCATTCCATCTCTTTCAACATAATTATTAAATAGGGTTGTTTGAGTTTGAGAAGAACGATAGGCTGAAACACCTGCTAGATGAATATTCTGCTTATTCGCCGCATGGAACATTTTTTCGAGATACTTCGCTGCTTCTTCTCTCATCATTCTTTTTTCTATTTTTTCATTAAATATAAATGGAACATTTGGATAAACGAGATCTTTCGGTTCATAGCCTTCCGGAAAAGCATTTTGTTTGTTGACAAGAACGGTGATACTTTCAGGATCAGCGACAGTGTGTACTCCCGGTTGTATTTGTTGTTTGTTTTGTTCATTTCCGAAACAGCCAGAAACAATTAGAATCATCATGAGTAGTGCAATTGTGACTATTTTTTTTACCATATTTATATGCCTCTTCTTTTATTAGTAATAAGAGCTCTTTCCGATAGAATTTCCAGTTGTTCCGGATAACTGGGGGATCTGTTGGATTTCCTATAGGAGATAGTCGCCTTTTGGCTCCCTCACTCTTTTTTTATGTTTTACCTGTTTGACCCTGGTTTACACGAGGGACCAAAAGGAAACTTCCATTTTAACCATTCAAAATAGTATAGCTAACAGGTGCTTACCTGCTTATTTGTGTTATCCAATTTAATACTTGTACGCCTCGTGCATTCGCTACTACGCACGAATTAGCTGTACATACCCACCGAGAGGAGAGAGTAAATTTCCCATTCACTTTCTTTCAAACCCTTTAACCAGCTTGCATTTACGTCCATTTTTCCGCACAAAAAATGCATGGTTTTTTGAGTGCGCTTAAAAACAGTTTTATAGAAGCTTAAGAGTTTCCAGTTTCGATGTTTTTTATGGTTGACATATCACCATTGGGCTTTTCAACCAAATTCCTTTATCTGTAAAAAAACAGTGTTCTTAGTAATGTTTTTATCGTGTTTTATCTCCCCTTCATCAAGATAGTACTAATTATAAAGAATAATTATTAATAAAAACTTAGGACATTTCTTAAGATTTAATGAAATTAAAGGGAGGTAATTTATAATAAGTATAAGGATAATGAGGAGAAATTGATTATTTGATGAGGAATTTTCTCGACAGAAGAAAAGGCAATATACCAGAAATGATTATGGATGTATAGGGTCATGTTCTAAAAGTGGAATCAGTTCCGTTATTTAACCAAACTATATAGGCTATAACGAATATCGTAATTGTAAGTGTTCCTAGTAAATTGGAGACTTTGGCATATAAGTATCTCCAGCTGCTACCATTCCTTATTGGCAGGATATAAATTTTCAATTTTATTTGAAGGTAAAGTTTGTGAATATACAGGATTCCCCAATAACAAGGCAAGACTCAGTATGTTAAGCTTCCTAAAAAGCTCCAGATATTACTCATCTCTATTTTCTTGTATCCCGTAATTTGTAAGAACATCTCTTTTTGACGCACTATTCGCCCTACTTTTTGATGTCTCTATACTCAAAAAAATCGAGTAGGAATGAATCCCACTCGATTTCATAAACTCTTATTAAGCTAAAACTTTCATAACGTCGCGGACAGCCTCTGCCGATTTATCTAAAGCTGCTTTTTCATTGTCTGTTAAATCAAGCTCAAAGATTTTTTCTATACCATTTGCACCTAATAATGTCGGAACACCTAGATATAAATCATTGTAGCCATATTCGCCTTCTAAGTATGCAATAGATGGAAGTATACGTTTTTGGTCTTTAATGATAGCTTCCGCCATTTCAATAAGCGCCGCTGAAGGAGCATAATATGCAGAACCATTACCAAGAAGGTTAACGATTTCAGCGCCACCTTTACGTGTACGGTCAACAATCTCTTCAAGACGATCTGCCGGGATTAATGTTTCTAATGGAATACCACCAGCAAATGAGTAACGAGTAAGTGGCACCATTGTATCACCATGACCACCTAAAACACAACCTGTAATGTCTTTTACCGAGATATTCAGTTCTTCAGCTACAAACGCACAAAAACGAGCCGTGTCAAGTACACCTGATTGACCTATTACACGATTTTTAGGGAAACCAGTTTCTTTGAATACTGTGTAAGTCATTGCATCAACTGGGTTTGTAAGAACAAGGATTGTTGCATTTGGTGAGTACTTAGCAATTTCCTTGGAAACAGCTTTCATGACATCTTGATTAACTTGAACAAGATCGTCACGGCTCATACCTGGTTTACGAGCAACACCAGCAGTGATGATTACTACATCAGAATCTGCAGTATCTGCATAATTAGAAGTACCTTTAACATAAGAATCATAGCCTTGCACTGGTGCAGCTTCCCACATATCTAGAGCTTTACCTTTTGTTGGGTTTTCAGCTTGAGGAATATCCACTAACACTACATCACCAAGTTCTTTTTGAGCTGCTAAAAATGCTGCAGTAGCACCAGTAAAGCCGCTACCAATTACTGAGATTTTTTTTCGTTTCAGAGACATTCGAATACGCTCCTTTAAAATTAGGTTATATTTACTCAATTATGCCTCGGCATAATTGCGTCCGGAATCGGTTTTGTGCAAGCACAAAGAACTCCTTTCCGATTCTGTGACATCCGCCGGAGGCTTTACTTCTTTCAGCTGATGTTCAAACATCCACTGAAAGAAGTTAAAAGAGGGAGGAGAATAAATTCTCCTCCCTCGAATAAACAAGTTCATCGTAAATATTTTATTAAGCTAAGGTCAATAGAAATTTACATTTCACCCTAATTATATCGGCAGAAATACTTCCGCTTTAACTATAATTTCTATTTAAGAATAGAAAATTATAGGTTTTTGATTAATTCATTAGCGAATTCTGAACATTTTACTTCTTTAGCGCCGTCCATTAAACGAGCAAAGTCGTAAGTTACAACTTTAGAAGAAATTGTTTTCTCTACAGATTTAGTAACCATGTCAGCTGCTTCTTGCCATCCTAAGTGTTCAAGCATTAATACACCTGAAAGTAATACTGAAGATGGGTTTACTTTATCTTGACCAGCATATTTTGGAGCTGTACCGTGAGTAGCTTCGAAAATCGCGTGTCCAGTTACATAGTTAATGTTTGCGCCTGGAGCGATACCGATACCACCAACTTGAGCAGCTAATGCGTCAGAGATATAGTCACCGTTTAAGTTCATTGTAGCAACTACGTCGAACTCATTTGGACGAGTTAAGATTTGTTGTAAGAAGATATCAGCAATAGAATCTTTAACTAAGATTTTACCAGCTGCTAAAGCGTCAGCTTGTGCTTTGTTCGCTGCTTCTTCACCTTGTTCAGCTTTAATAGCATCATATTGGTTCCAAGTGAATGTTTGATCAGCAAATTCTTTTTCAGCTAATTCATAACCCCATTTTTTGAATCCACCTTCAGTGAATTTCATGATGTTACCTTTGTGTACTAAAGTAACAGATGGGCGTTTATGATTAATAGCATATTCGATAGCAGAACGTACTAAACGCTCAGTACCTTCTTTAGATACAGGTTTTACACCGATACCAGAAGTTTCTGGGAAGCGGATTTTGTTAACACCAAATTCAGTTTGTAGGAAGTTGATGATTTTTTGTGCTTGTTCAGAACCAGATTCGAATTCGATACCAGCGTAGATGTCTTCTGTATTTTCGCGGAAGATAACCATTTCAACATCTTCTGGACGTTTAACTGGAGAAGGTACTCCATCAAAGTGACGTACTGGACGTAAGCATACATATAGGTCAAGCTGTTGACGTAATGCTACGTTTAGAGAGCGGATACCACCACCGATTGGAGTAGTAAGAGGACCTTTGATTGCGATTAGGTATTCGTTAATTTTGTCTAAAGTTTCTTGTGGTAACCATTCACCAGTTTGGTTGAATGCTTTTTCACCAGCTAAAACTTCTAACCATTCGATTTTCTTTTCACCGTTGTAAGCTTTTTCTACTGCTGCGTCGATTACGCGTGATGCTGCAGCCCAAATATCTGGACCGATTCCGTCACCTTCGATGAAAGGAATCACTGGATTGTTTGGTACATTAAGTACGCCATTTTCAACTACAATTTTGTTTGACATTGATGTTGCCTCCTAAATTCATAATCATAGGACTGTGTTATTAGTAACACAGTCCCAAATATTCTAGCATATTTTCCGAATTAGCGCTCGCTGATTGGAACATATTTTTGCATGCCTGGTCCAACATACTCTGCACGAGGACGGATTAGGCGGTTGTTAGCATATTGCTCTAGAATATGAGCTACCCAACCAGAAGTACGTGATACTGCGAAAATTGGTGTGAATAGGTCATGATCAATACCTAAAGAATCATACACTGACGCAGAGAAGAAGTCTACGTTTGCAGGTAATTTCTTTTGTTCTACGATCATGTCATGGATTTTAACTGACATTTCATAAAGCTCTGGTTTACCAGTTAGCTCAGTTAATTTTTGTGACATTACACGTAAGTGTGGTGCACGTGGGTCGCCTTTGCGGTATACGCGGTGACCGAAGCCCATGATTTTTTCTTTGTTGTTTAATTTATTTTGAATATAAGACTCAACGTTTTCAAGTGAGCCAATTTCAGATAACATTTTCATTACTTGCTCGTTTGCACCACCATGAAGTGGTCCTTTTAATGCACCGATAGCTGCAGTTACACCAGAATAAACATCTGATAATGTAGCTACACATACACGTGCTGTGAATGTAGATGCATTTAATTCGTGGTCCGCATGTAATACTAATGCTTTGTCAAATGCTTCAACTTCGATTGCTGCTGGTTCTTCACCTTTAAGCATGTATAAGAAGTTTGCTGCATATCCTAATTCTGGTTTTGGCGCAACTGGCTCTAAACCTTTACGAACACGCGCAAATGCAGTAACTACTGTAGCAATTTTAGCTTGTAAACGGATTGCTTTACGATAGTTAGCTTCTGTATCCATAACATCCGCTTCTTCATCGAATACACCAAGTAAAGATACTGCTGTACGTAGTGCAGCCATTGGATGTACAGTTGACAGTGGGTATGTTTTGAATTGGTCTACAATTGCTTGCGGAATAGACATGTTGTCTGCCAATTGTTGTTTTAATTCAGCTAGCTCGTCCGCTTTTGGTAAACGAGTATGCCACAATAAATAAATTACCTCTTCGAATGACGCGTTCTCTGCTAAATCATCAATGTTGTAACCAACATATGTAAGTGTGTCATCGATAATTGAACTGATTTTAGATTCCGCTGCTACGATACCTTCTAAACCTTTAGTTGCTGACATAAATTATCGCTCCCTCATAATATATTTTTTAGTTGTAAATGCAGTTATTAGCTCACATTTACGTTTTTTGCTCATATGAACCATTAAGTTAATCGCTTACATTGCTATTATAATCATTTTTGACAGCTTTGTGAATGAAAAACCTTCGAATAAAGAAAAAGGCGCACGAGCGATTATAAATAAGTTTTAAAGAGATTCTTTTGCACATTTCAATATTAATTTATCATTTGAAACGGGGTGAATTTGTAAAAATGAGGAATATTAAATATTTTTCATACGAAAGAACTACGAGCGTTTTATTCTTCACATTATATTTGGTAATATTGTGGTTCGTATTACCTGTATCACTGGCGATTTTTTTGTCTTTTTCCACCTATCCTATTGTAAAATTTCTTCACTCTTATTGTAGGATTACCTATTGGCTTGCAGCACTTATTGTGGAAGCACTTATACTAGCTTGCATTTTTCTTCTCGTTATCATTTCTATAAACAGTATTATTCTTGTCTTCCCTGAAATCAGAGATACATTACAAAATTTCCCGCTTTTCAATGAATATGAATCAATGTTCATCCAAGTTTTAAAGGAAAAGTCGCTTTCTATTTTCGATTCAATCTTTTTATATACGGCTAATATTTTCCAACTATTGATGAAGCATGTAATTGAAGTATTTATATTCCTTGTTGCTTATTATTTCGCCCTATTGGAAACTCGTAAATCCCGATATTGGTTTTTTCAATATGTGCCCAAAAAATTCCGCAATGAATGGCAGAAGCATTTTTCTAAAATTATGCAGCTATTTCATTACTTTTTGTACGTGGAGTTTCAGCTATTCACAATTACACTGCTCATACTTTGTGCAGGATTTATGATTCTCCAATTTGAACAAGCCATCATTAAAGCTTTTATTGTTGCATTTGCAGATGTACTTCCGTTCTTTGGGATCGGCGTATTTCTAGTACCCATGAGCATTTATTTTTACTTAAAAGGCAATACCTTTTTATGTGTAGCTATTTTACTTTTGTATCTCTTCGTTCAATTAACAAGGCAGCTAGCTGAATCCATGCTTTGGTCAAATACATTACAATTACGTACATTCCACACCTTTTTCATCAGTGCTGCCTCTATTTTATTATTTGGTTTTTACGGCATTTTATTGAGCCCTATATTTTTATTTTTGGCGGTTAAACTAAAGGATAATGCTATTTTTGAACGATGATAAATTGACCTTTTTTCATTTTTTTTCGCATCCAATAATAAAAGATTGGTTGGAACATTTTTCGAGAAAAAGGCATGAGCAGTAATAAACCAACAAGATCTGTTATAAAACCCGGTAATGTTAAAAGTACACCACCACTGAAATTTAATACTGTGTCAACTAATGCTGGCCCCGGAGCTTCTCCGCGTGCTATCGTATTTTTTACCGTTTGTACAGAATTCATACCTTTATTTTTCACTACATAAATACCTATAATACTCGTAGCGACTATAAGCAATAATGTATTTAGAACACCAATATTTTGACCAATTACTATTAATAACGCCAACTCGGCTAATGCATAGACGATGAAACCAAGAAAAACTTTTCTCATATTTTTCTCCTTTCTATCTAAAAAAGCTATACCTTTTATACGTTATTATAGCCCATTAAGTTTCATTTTAAAAATAGTGGGTTCTATTTAAAGAGATGTGACGCTTTGTTAAAACATTGATTAATCTAGGCAAAATATATGCAATTTAGGATCATCACCAAAACGTGTGGTTGATTTCCGTTCCGACTGGGCGCTTTCCTGGGGGCGTCCGATGAGCCGCTTCACTCGCGCTGCTCGCTCCAGGGTCTCATCTGTGACGCTAATCCCCAAGGAGTCGCCCAGTCTCCACTCCAATCAACTTATTTACATAGTATACGTTTTATCAAAAGTCATCCACGACTTTTAGTGATGAACCACAATTTACCTCTTTTTATAAGAAAAGCTCTAGTGCAAATAGTTGCACTAGAGCTTTATATTATAGATTAAAGTACACTTGCATGCCCTTTGTAAATTACTCCTGTTTCAGCATCCATTGTAATTTCTTGACCGTGGCGAATCAATGTAGTGGCTTCTTTTACTCCGACGATAACAGGGATACCAAGGCTTAGTCCTACAACTGCTGCATGACTTGTTAGCCCGCCCTCCTCTGTAATCAGACCCACACAATTTTCAATTGCTGGCATCATATCACGATCTGAGCCAAGCGTTACTAAAATGCATCCGTCTGTATCATATGCTAGTGCCTCTGCTGCATTTTTTGCAACAACTGTTTTTCCTACTACTGAAGCTTTACCGATCCCTTGACCACGAGCTAATAAATCTCCAATGATGTGTACCTTCATTAAGTTAGTAGTACCCGCTTCACCTACTGGTACACCTGCTGTAATGACAACTGCATCACCGTGCGTTACAAAGCCATGCTTCAAGCTTTCATCAACAGCTAGTTCTAAAATTTCATCTGTTGTCGTAACTCGTTGACAAGCAACTGGGTTTACACCCCAAACTAGTGTTAATGCATGAGCTGTATTAGTAGAACCTGTTACAGCGACAATCGGTACACCTGGGCGATATTTTGCAATCATTCTAGCTGTGTTACCACTTTCTGTTGGTGCTAGTACTGCCTTTACACCTAAGTTAATCGAAGTGTATGCTACAGCTTGAGAAATCGCCTCAGTCATATTTGCCTCTTTTTCACGACTACGTGTAGAGACGATTGCCTTATAGTCTAATGAATTTTCTGTACGCTGTGCGATTTTATTCATTGTTTGTACGGACTCTACTGGATAAAGCCCTGCTGCTGTTTCACCAGACAGCATAATTGCATCTGTACCATCGATAATTGCGTTTGCTACGTCACTAGCCTCTGCTCGTGTTGGTCGTGGATTACGCTGCATCGAATCTAACATTTGTGTAGCTGTAATAACTGGTTTACCTACTTGATTACATTTTAAAATTAATTTCTTTTGTACAAGTGGTACTTCTTCTGCTGGGATTTCTACACCGAGGTCACCACGTGCTACCATTAATCCATCTGAAACCAAGATGATTTCATCGATATTATCGACACCCTCTTGGTTCTCGATTTTCGGGATAATTTGAATGTGGCTACCACCATTTTGTTCAAGTAATTCTCGAATTTCTAGAACGTCCTTTGCTCGACGAACGAACGAGGCTGCAATAAAATCAACACCTTGTTTAATACCGAATAGAATATCCTGTGCATCTTTTTCTGTAATTCCAGGAAGCTGTACAGAAACACCCGGCACGTTAACACCCTTTTTATTTTTTAAGACACCTGCATTTTCAACAATTGTATGAATAAGACCTTTTTCCATATCTTTTGCTAATACACGTAATTGAATAAGTCCATCATCTAATAAAATAATCGAGTTTTGCTCAACGTCCTCGATTAAACGATCGTACGTTACAGAGAAGCTTGCCTCTGTTCCTTCAACCTCAGTCATTGAAATATCAATTACTTGCCCTGCCGCTAAATGCAATTCTCCGTTTTTCATATTATGTGTACGAATTTCAGGGCCTTTTGTGTCGAGTAAAATCCCAACTGGTTTACCTAATTTTTGTGCTACTTCACGAATTAAATTAATACGTACTTCATGTTCCTCATGAGAACCATGCGAAAAGTTTAAGCGGGCAACATTCATACCTGCTTCAATTAGTTTCTCTAAAATTTCTGTTGACTCACTTGCTGGACCAATTGTACATACGATTTTTGTTTTTCTCATTTTCTGCCCACTCCGTTTTATAACAAATTATATTGATAGTTCTTTCATTAAAGTATATAAGCTTACATCTGCCTCATGATTTTTTTCGAAAGCCTCAGGCATATCATAGTCAATAACTTGATGATTGCGGATACCTACCGCTCTTCCAGACTTCCCTTCCATAAGCAATTCAACTGCATGTGCACCGAATTGACTCGCTAGAACACGATCACGCGCAGTAGGTGAACCACCGCGTTGGATATGTCCAAGGACAGAAACACGCGTCTCTTTCCCTGTTTTTTCATATAATAGTTTTGCCAATTCGCTACCAGTCATGACACCTTCAGCGACGATAATAATGTTATGCTTTTTCCCGCGCGCTGCTCCACGGTCTAAGCGTGCCACAATGTCGTCCAAATTATAATCTTCTTCTGGAATTAAAACTGTTTCAGCACCAGCTGCAAGACCAGCCCATAAAGCAATGTCCCCTGCATCTCTCCCCATTACCTCAACTATAAAGGAATTTTCATGGGAAGTTGCTGTATCTCGGATTTTATCTATTGATTCCACGACCGTATTTAGTGCCGTATCGAAACCTATAGTATACTCGGTTCCTGGTACATCATTATCAATTGTTCCCGGTACACCTACAACAGGAAAGCCTTTTTTCACTAAATCCATAGCTCCACGGTAGGAACCATCACCGCCAATAACGACTAGTCCTTCAATACCTGCTTCACGCATAATGTCAATGCCTCGCTGCTGAACAGCGTCTTCTTTAAATTCAGGACATCTTGCTGAATTTAAATGTGTACCGCCACGTTGAATAATGCCACCTACTGAACCTAAATCAAGATTTTCCATATTGCCTTTTATTAAGCCATCATAGCCATGCTTAATTCCGACAACATCAATTCCATGATATGCTGCCTTACGAACGACTGCACGAATAGCTGCATTCATTCCTGGCGCATCTCCACCACTTGTTAATACGGCAATTTTTTTCATTGTCGAACCTCCTGCAGATACTATTATTATTCACATTAACATGAAAAAACAAACTATGTAAGAGTTCTAAGGCTAGAAAAACATAACTTTTACATAAAAAATAAAAAGAATGCGTTTTCACACACTCTTTTTATTTGAAAACATCCGAAATTTAACATTTATTCAATATATTTTCATTATTTTCCACGCTATTTACTCTAGGTTTTTTTGAATGTAAAACACAATTTTTAACTATTTTCGAGCAAATTTACATATCTAAAAACCTAAAACTGTATTTAAGCCTCTGTATATTGTCCAATCTTTCTGAATTTCTCATAACGGTCTTCAATTAATTGTTCGCCATTTAAAGAATTTAATACTTTTAGTGTGTCACTTATACATTCTTTTATACAAAGTGCTTGCTTCGCTACATTGCGATGAGCTCCACCAGTTATTTCAGGGATAATTCCATCAATAACGCCAAGCTCTTTTAAGTCAGGTGCTGTTATACGCATTGCTTCTGCTGCTTGCTTTGCTAGGCTACCATCACGCCATAAAATAGACGCAGCTCCTTCTGGCGAAATAACCGAATACGTTGAGTTTTCTAACATAAAGACTCGATTCGCTACACCTAGTGCAAGTGCACCACCGCTTCCGCCTTCCCCAATAACAATGCTAATAATTGGGACTGTTAGACCCGCCATTTCGACGAGATTTCTAGCGATTGCTTCACTTTGGCCGCGTTCCTCTGCAGCCTTACCTGGATAAGCACCTTTCGTATCAATAAAACAAATAATTGGGCGCTTAAATTTCTCAGCCTGCTTCATTAAGCGTAATGCCTTACGATATCCTTCAGGATGGGGCATTCCAAAATTACGACGAATGTTTTCTTTAGTTGATTTTCCACGTTGATGTCCAATAATTGTTACTGGCTGTCCTTCAAAGAGAGCAATTCCTGCAAGAATAGCCGCATCATCAGCAAACGTACGGTCTCCATGTAATTCTATAAAGTTTTCGCACATAGCTTCTATATATTGTAATGTTGTTGGTCGTTCAGGATGTCTAGCAACCTGTACACGATCCCACGGCTTCATATTGGCATAAATAGATTCTTCTAGCTGTGTTAGGCGTGTTTCAAGCTTTTCAATTTCACCTGTCATATCTACTTCTGCTTCGGTAGCAATTTTTTTTAACTCATCAATTTTTCCACGTAATTGTACTACTGGTTCTTCAAAAGCCAAATTTTTAGACATGTTGCACGCCGCCTTTCGTATGCATTTTTACAAGTACTGTTACTTGGTTTCGTAAATCATTTCGATGGAAGATTGCATCAAGCTGACCATGCTCTAGTAAAAATTCTGCAGTCTGGAAATCATTTGGTAGTTTTTCTCTAACTGTTTCTTCAATTACACGACGACCAGCAAAGCCAATTAAAGCTTGTGGTTCAGCAATATTAATATCCCCAACAGAGGCAAAGCTTGCCGAAACACCACCTGTTGTCGGATGCGTTAGTATTGAAATAAACAATAATCCTTCATTACTATGACGTTTTAACGCCACACTCGTTTTTGCCATTTGCATTAATGATAGTACGCCTTCTTGCATACGCGCTCCACCACTTGCAGTAAAGATAATAAACGGTACACGTAATTCAGTAGCTTTTTCAACAGCACGTGTGATTTTTTCTCCGACAACCGAGCCCATTGAACCCATGCGGAAATGAGAATCCATAATTGCTACTACAATTTCTTCTCCATCAAGTGTACCTAATCCTGTCAGAACAGCTTCGTTTAATCCCGTTTTTTGTTGATCGACTGAAATTTTTTCAACATAAGCAGGGAAATTAAGCGGATTGCTTGTTTGTAAATGATCATCCATTGAAACAAATGAACCTTCATCTAAGAAATATGCTACGCGCTCCTGTGCAGTCATTTTGAAATGATGACCGCATTTTGTACATACTTTATGATTTTTTTCTAATTCCTTCGTTAATTGAATATGACGGCATTCTGGACATTTTGTCATCAGTCCTTCTGGAAATCCCTTCTCTTGTCCGTCTTCTTTCTTTTTGCTAAATAAGCTGCGTATTGCCATGTTCGACTCCCCCTTTGTTGTCTAAATACTTTGTACAGTCTTCATCCATTGCTCGTAGGCTTTTAATGCTTCTCTCTCATAGCCAAGCTGCATCGATTTCAACATAGTTTGAATTTGTAATTTTTCATCTTCAGTTGAGTTTCGATTTAAACGGTCACCATCATAAGCTGCTAATTGAAACCAGATTTTCAATGAAAGACGATTTCCTGACGTGATTAATATTTCTCGTAAAACACTTAGACAATTAATCGTACCTTCTATCTCTAGCTTTACAAAAAAACTGTCCCACACAGGTAGTGTTCGCAGAATCTCTGTACAACTTATTACGCGAATTGCTTCCTTTTCATGAATATGTCGCGTTAATTCGACATCCTTTTTCGATTTTTCATCTTCTAATATAAACATCGACAGTATTTCTACGAGCTGATGTTTATGTGTTGAAGCTAGAAAAGTACCTCCACCATGTCTCGTTTCAATAAGACCTAACAATTCTAAGCTACGCAACGCCTCTCTCACAGAGGATCGCCCGACACCTAGACGCTCTGAAAGGACTCGTTCGGAAGGTAATTTTTCACCAGCCTGGATTTTTTCCATTTTAATAAGTTGACGTAGTTGTTGGACGATTTCTAAAAACACTTTCTTTTGCTCAGTTTTTTTATCCATACGATCAACTCCTCTTATAAAAAGTGGTCTGACCACTTTTTGACGTTGACTCTAGCTTACAAAATAATTATTAAAAAGTAAAGAAAAAACTGCATAGCAAATCTATGCAGTTTCTAAAATCTTCTTCAATTTCATATTTTTTTCGTCGTTTGTGCATGTTTTACTTTCACTTGTGGTTTACCAAAGCGCCTTTCAAGCGTTCCCTCAATATAAAGCAATTCATCTTCTAGTAACAGCTCTTGAACAAGATGAAAAACCTGTGGGAATAAGGTTACAGATACCGTTCCAAACTCATCCTGAAGCTGAACAAAGGCCATTTGCTCACCTTTTTTTGTGCGTATTTTTTTTACTTCTTCTATGATGCCAATCATTTTCACATACGTTCCCTCACGAGCATGCTTTAACTCTCGGCACGTACTATTTACTTCATTCCAAAAAGCTCTTTCCTCTGAAACCGGATGTGCTGATATATAAAATCCAAGACTTTCCTTCTCACGCAGTAATTTTTCCTTTTGGGACATCTCTTCTACTTCCATATATTTTGGCTTACCAAAACTAAAAGCAGTAGCCGATGCTATATCAATATCCTCAGTTGGTCTCAGCAGTTCAGCATGCTTTAAGGCTGCCTCCAATGTTGCTATTAGGACAGCACGATCTTTCCCTATATAATCGAGAGCCCCAGCGAAAATTAAAGACTCCATTATTTTTGGTTTAAAATGCTGTGCACTTAAGGCAACTGCCAAATCAAATAAATTATCAAATGCTTCTGTATTCGTTTGGCGTAAGGCATTAACTGTCTCTATAAATGTATAGGGTACACCCTTTATTCCAGATAAGCTATAGCGAACTCCATCCTTTTCAACCGTAAAAAATTTCGTACTATGTTTTAATGAAGGTGGGTAAAACGGAATCCCTTTCTCTTTTGCCTCACTCACAAACTGCTGAATTTTTTCCACATTACCTGTTGCATTGGATAATAGTGCTGCATAAAAACTTAGTGGGAAGTGTGCCTTTAAATATGCCATTTGATAGGAAATAACACTGTATGCGACAGCATGGCTTTTAGGGAAACCATAGTCTGCAAAACGTACAATTAATGCATACACTTCTTCAGCCACTCGAATGTCAAAGCCTTGCTGCATTGCTCCATTGACAAATGCAGTACGTTGCTCCTCTAAAATTTGACGATTTTTTTTACTTACCGCTCGGCGCAATAAATCCGCTTGTCCCATCGTAAAACCAGCCATCACCGAAGCAATTTGCATGATCTGCTCTTGATAAACTATGACACCAAATGTCTCCCGTAAAATGGGCTCTAAAGCTGGATGTGGCATAGTAACCGATTCCCTACCTGCTTTTCGTCTTGCATATACAGGAATAAAATCCATCGGACCAGGACGATACAAGGCATTGATTGCCACTATATCTAAAAAATTGGTTGGATGTATATCCCTTAAAGCTTGCTTCATACCTTCAGATTCTAATTGAAAAATGCCTAATGTATCTCCCTTTTGAAGCAGCTGAAATGTCTTTTCATCTTGCATCGGAATAAGCTCAAACTCTATCCATGGGCCACCTGCTTTATAAATGGACCATCGTACCTGCTCTAATATTGTCAGATTGCGCAAACCTAAAAAATCCATTTTGACAAGGCCACAAGCTTCTACATCCCCCATTGGCCATTGCGTACAATATATTCCGTCATGTCCCTCTTCAATCGGTATCGTATTGACTAATGGTGAGGGTGACAGCACAATTCCTGCCGCATGAGTGGAAGAATTTCTTGGTAACCCTTCAAGTTTTAACGCCACCTCAAACCAACGACGATGTTTTTCATCCTCAGCTAACCAGCCTTGTAAGCCTTGTGATTCGGCTACTGCTTTTTGCAATGTTATTCCAGGTTTATTTGGAATCATTTTTGAGATTTTCTCCAACGTTTCAGCGTCAAAACCAAAAACACGAGCAACATCTCTAGCAACTGCCTTAGCAGATAAAGTGCCAAACGTAATAATTTGCGCCACATTTGCCTTTCCATATTTTTGAGTAACATATTGGATGACTCTTTGTCTTTTACTGTCGACAAAATCGATATCTATATCTGGCAGTGTGACACGTTCAGGGTTTAAAAAGCGTTCAAATAATAAGCCGTAAGCTAATGGATCTACTTGTGTAATGGATAAGCTATAAGCCACAAGAGAACTAGCTGATGAACCACGACCTGGGCCTGTTAAAATACGATTTTCTTTAGCAAAATGCATAAAATCTGCAACAATTAAAAAATAATCTGCATAGCCCATTGAACAAATAATTTCAAGCTCGTATTGAAGTCGCTCCCGATAAACTTGAGGAATTTCTGTTTGCTTTAAACGTTCTGCTAATCCTGCAAAAGTCTCTTTAACGAGCAAGCTTTCGGCTGTTTCACCTGTTGGCACAGGAAATTTAGGCATTTGTACGTGCATTTCAGGAATTTCCGCCATACAGCTAGCTAGCATCGTTGCACTAGACTCAAGCCATTCTGGATGATCCGCAAACCAACTTCGCCATTCCTCTTCCGTGGGAGCGAAATAACCTTGTAAATGGGCTGATAGCATTGTATCGGTAAGCTTTTCACCTGAATCTATTGCTCTTGCAACCTCAAAGGCAAAATGATCTTCTGGACGTAAAAAATAGCAGCTCTGAGAGGCAACCATCGTTATGTTCATAGTTTCACACCATGCTACATACGAATCTTCTTTTTCAGTTATCATTCCTGCAGGTCTTGCTATACCCATAAATAAATGTTTACCAAATACCTTGTTTAGAGCACTTGCTACTTCAAACCAATCCTCAATTTCTATTAAATCATCCGAAGAAAGTAATGCCACACAGCCCGCTGCATATCCTTCAAGCCATTTCCATGGAAGTGCATCATCCTCTCTAATCGAAACAGCACTACTAATCTTTAATAGATGTTGGTAACCTTCTTGTGTCTGAGCATACAGCACAAGTGGAACCTTTCTTTCTTGCCACTGAACATTGATCGTGAGCCCTAATACAGCATGAATATTCGCTTGCTGCAATGCTTTACAAAAAGGCAAAAGCCCGTACAATTTTGAATTGACGATTGCACAGGCCTGCGTATTTTGCTCTTGTAAAAAAGGGATCAATTGTTCAAGCCGAATCGTACTTTTCAATATATCCGCGCTCGTATGCATTTTCGTGTATACATGTGTCAAATGAAACCCTTCCTTTCTAAGTTTCAATCAATAAAGCAACCGGTTTATTGATATGCCTTACAAATTTCCTGTAATCTAGTTATAACACGATCTGCTTCTTCCCATGAGTATGCTGTAGCTCCAGAAGCAAGCGGATGTCCACCACCATTAAATTCTTTCGCCAAAGTGTTAATAATAGGGCCTTTTGAGCGTAAACGCACACGAATTTGATCGGCCTCTTCAATGAAGACCACCCATGCACAAATACCTTTCACACTTCCAAGACAGCCAACTAACAGGGACGCCTCTGACGGTTCAACATTGAATTCTGCTAGCAATTCCTTTGTCAGCTTGATATGTGCTGCTCCATACTCATCCATTTTGAAATTTTGATACATATAGCCCTGTAAATTTAATAGCTTTTGCTCCATTTCATACATTCCATCGAAAATTTGATTTCGATCAAAATTATATGTAATAAGCTCTCCTGCAATTTTAAACGTTTTTACGGTCGTGCTAGGGAATTGGAAACGTCCTGTATCCCCTACAATACCAGCAAATAATAATCTTGCTGAGGCATCAGATAGAATCCAGTTTGCTACTTGTTTTCCTTCCTCAAAAAGCTCATAAATCATTTCACTACAAGAGCTCGCATTCGTATCCACCCACAGTAAATCACCATACGGATCATCATTTGGGTGATGATCTATTTTAATGACCATTTTACCCTTTGTATAGCGTTGATCGTCTACACGTTCAGTATTTGCCGTATCTGTCACAATAACTAAAGCATTGTCGTATATATCGTCTGTAATGCGATCTGGATTTGCTAAAAATGATAAAGATTCATCATGCTCACCTACAGCAAAAACCTTCTTTTCCGGATAGTTTGCTAAAATAAGCTCTTTTAACCCTTGCTGAGATCCATAAGCGTCAGGATCTGGACGCACATGGCGATGAATAATGATTGTTTCATATGAAGCAATTGTGTCGATGATTTGTCTTTTCAAATTAATTTCCCCCAATATGATAGTAATAACCGTTAGCATTTTTCTTAAATAATCGTTACAATAATGACTAGTTATGCTAGGAGGTTTACTATGCTCAATTTAATATTTGTGTTTGCAATAATCATATCATTTGTTTTTTATTTTTATTTTAAAACAAAACAGTTCCGCTCTTCATTACCAATCGCTAAAAATTGGTACAAAAGTAAAGCTAATGTAAGTTTCGGTGCATTTATTCTGTTATTTGGTTTAAACCAAGCCTATTTATTCCCTGGGTTATATACATTTATTATTGTAGCAATTCTTGTCGTTTTAGGCATCTTTGTTGTGATCGAAAATATTAAAAGGGTTCGTCACTACGGTCAATTTGTTGAAGAGGAGTACCGAATTAACCAATAAATAATCAATTATGCCTCGGCATAATTGCGTCTGGTATCGGCGGGTGTTTGGACACCCGATGAAGAAGTGAAAGGGATGGTCTAGCATTTACCCTAGACCATCCCTTTTTTGTATTTTCTTAACGTTCCAGTAGTTGGAACATCATCATTGCCTTCCCAACAAGCATTTGTTGATTAAACACTTCGAAGTCCATCTTCACAAACTTACGACTCATGTCTAATATCCGAGGCTTTACAGTAAGTGTACTTTCCATTTGCACAGGCTTGATGAAATAAATCGTCATGTTTTCGGCAACTGCATCCCCACGTTTACGGCGCTTTAATGCGAATGAGCCAACTTCCGCTAACAAAGTTGTAAATGCTCCATAAGAAATTGCCCCATATTGGTTTGTCATTTGAGGTGTCACTTTAAAATCTACGATTAATTCTTCATCGCCAAGCACTTTCATCTCGTTTTTCACTAGATCATCAATCGTTTCACCATGCTGTGGTTGTCTTTGAGCAAGCTGAAGCGCTTTTAATACATCTTGTCGACTAATGACACCTTGCAAAATATTGTCATCATCGACAATTGGTAACAGGTCAATCCCTTCCCAAATCATACGATGTCCTGCAGAAGCAACACTCATTTTCATCGATCCAGCAATTGGATTTTTCGTCATAACCTTATCAATGAGCTCGTTTTCTTCTCGACCAATAGCATCTTTTACTGTAATCATCCCAACAAGTTTATTGTTTGCAGTAACAACAGGAAATGCACCATGAGTTGTTCGTTCATTTAGCTTTTGGAAATGATGAATTGTTTCATCATTTCGGAGAACAGAAGTTTCCGTCATCGGTACATAAATATCTTCAATAAATAAAATATCTTTTTTGATTAATTGGTCATAAATTGCACGATTAATCATTGTTGCCACAGTAAAGGTATCATAGCTTGTTGAAATGATTGGTAGGTCCAAGGAATCTGCGAGTAACTTGTTTTCCTCCGATGTATCAAAGCCCCCTGTAATTAAAACAGCTGCCCCAGCTCGCAGTGCATTTTCATGTGCTTTAATACGGTTACCAACGATGAGCAAGCTTCCTGCGTCTGTATAACGCATCATATCTTCTAATTGCATGGCACCAATCACAAATTTCGTCAACGTTTTATGTAGACCTGTTTTGCCACCTAAAACTTGGCCGTCTACAATGTTAACTATTTCAGCGAAAGTTAATCGCTCAATATTTTCTTTCTTTTTCTTCTCAATTCGAATTGTTCCAACACGTTCAATAGAGCTTACTAAACGACGATTTTCCGCTTCTTTAATGGCACGGTATGCCGTTCCTTCACTCACCTGCATTTCCTTTGCAATTTGACGTACTGAAATTTTATCACCTACGGGTAGTGATTCGATGTATTGTAAAATTCTCTCATGTTTTGTAGACAAAATATCACCTATTTCTCAAGCATCAATTCTGCTCTTAGTGTACCATATTTTTCATTAAAATATTTAATATAAAGTGATCAATTTGTTTTACTTTTCCCATCGTTTCAACTACGCGCGTGGTGCCAACTCATATAGTACAGCAGTGTCACTGATTAAGAACAGTTTACTTTTTCACCCGCTTTTAAAATTTGAACCTCTGCATTTTGCACTAAATCTGCAAAATTTTGTGGATCCTGCTCGATTGGTGGGAATGTATTGTAATGAATTGGTACGACAATTTTCGGCTTCAGAAATGAAACTGCACAAGCTGCATCTTCTGGGCCCATCGTGAAATTGTCACCAATCGGTACAAACGCAACATCAATAGGATGGCGTTCCCCTATTAATTTCATATCACTAAACAAAGCTGTATCCCCTGCATGATAAATTGTTAATCCTTCGATAAATAATAAAATTCCAGAAGGCATTCCCATATAAATAATTTCATTATTTTCAGTTACATAGGACGAACCGTGGAAGGCTTGAGTAAACTTCACTTTACCAAAATCGAATTCCTTGGCTCCCCCTATATGCATTGGATGCGTTTTCACTCCTTGCCAAGAAATCCAATTGGCTAGCTCATTCGGTGCAATGACGAGTGCATCTTTTTTCTTTGCAAGCTCCACTGTATCACCGACATGATCATTATGGCCATGTGTAAGTAAAATAATATCTGGTGCTTCATCAGCAACCTTTAAATCTGTTTGCCCATTTCCATTAATGAATGGATCTATCAATATCGTTTTCCCATTTGATTGAATTTTGACAACAGAATGTCCATGATAACTAATTTCCATATAAGTTTCCTCCCAGCAGTACATATTGTGCTACATCTATTTTTATTCGCTATCCATGCGATTTTCCCCTTTTTTTGATATGCTGTACAGAGAATAATAGCCTCACCTGTTAGGAGACAATTATTCATTCGTACAAAAATGAAGCTTCGAATTCGAGTTATAGATTCCTCAAAGGTCGAAGCCTCATCGTGTAGGCTATTATTGCCGCCGAGCACGTGAAAATTTTTCAATACAATAAGAGGAGGAATTGTTTATGTCAAAAGTTGAAGAAATTCAAAACTATTTACAACAAAATCAAATTGATGCCGCTTTCGTCACAACTCCAGACAATGTTTTTTACGTTTCAGGCTTTAAAAGTAATCCACATGAGAGATTACTAGGCGTAATGATTTTTAAAGAGGCAGATCCTTTTTTAATTTGTCCACAAATGGAGATCCCAGATGCGAAGGCTGCTGGTTGGTCATATGAAGTCATCGGTCACCAAGATACTGAAAATTCAATGGAAGTTCTTGCACAAGCGATAAAAGCTCGAAATGTTAACCCACAAACGTTTGCTATTGAAAAAGCTCAACTCATTGTAGAGCGGTTAGAAGCCCTACAACAATCATTCCCGCAGGCAAGTTTTGTCCGTATCGACGAAAAAATCAATGCTATGCGAGTAATTAAAGATGAAAATGAATTAGAAAAATTACGTAAAGCTGCAGAACTAGCTGACTATGCTATTGAAATCGGCTGTAAAGAAATCGCTGAAGGCAAAACAGAAATGGAAATCTTAACAGCAATAGAAAATGCTATTCAAGATAAAGGCTGTAAGATGTCCTTTGAGACAATGGTATTAAGTGGTCCAAAATCAGCCTCTCCACACGGTACTCCCGGTGCTCGCAAAATCGAAAAGGGCGATATGGTGTTATTCGACCTCGGCGTAATTTTCGATGGCTATTGCTCTGATATTACACGTACAGTTGCCTTTGGTGAACCTAGTGAGGCACAAAAGGCAATCTACAACGCAGTACTATCTGCTAACACAAATGCAATTGCAGCAGTAAAACCAGGTGTACGTGCAATGGATTTAGATAAAATTGCTCGCGATACTATTACTGACGCAGGCTATGGCGAATACTTCACACACCGACTTGGTCATGGACTTGGCATTTCTGTACATGAATTCCCATCTGTTACAGGTGCAAATGAAATGACTATGGAGGAAGGCATGGTCTTCACAATTGAACCAGGTATCTATAAATCTGATGTGACTGGTGTCCGTATTGAAGATGATGTAGTCGTAACAAAAGACGGAGTAGAAGTACTAACAAAATTCCCGAAAGATTTGATTGTACTATAAGTTTATTGAAGCATATAGAAAAGGAAGCAACCAACATGATGCTTCCTTTTTTAGTGTAAAGTATAGCTTTCGGCAAAACGAGGGGTTGATTTCCGTTCCAACTGGGCGCTTTCCTGGGGGCGTCCGATGAGCCGCTTCGCTGCGCTGCAGGGTCTCATCTGTGACGCTGATCCCCAAGGAGTCGCCCAGTCTCCACTCCAATCAACTACTTCACATAGTGTGTATCTTCTGGCAGGGCACTCTAATTTATAGTTATAAAAAACTAGAGCAAATATTTTTTGTGCGAAAGCGTAGCGACAGCACCAATTTTTTTATGTTCGAAAGCGCAGTGCTAACGTAGCTGCAGCACAAGATGTTTTTTTGTGTGAAAGCGAAGCATTAGCAACTACAGGTGTACAATTACGTCCCTGTTATAAGTCGTCATAGTGTTCACTTTTAAAATGGATAGAAGTTATACACTATCGCCGATTGGAGTGGAAGGCTACTCGACTCCCGTGGGAAAGCGAGACAGGCGAGACCCTGCACGGAGCGCAGCGGAGGAAGCGGCTCGACGCTCGCCCACAGGAAAGCGAGTAGCCTGGAACGGAAATCACTCCTTATTTTGCAAAGAGGAATAGTTTTCAACAACATAAAAGGAAGCAACCATAAACACGGTGCTTCCTTTTGTTATTTTACTTATTGAATTAATTCATCAACATTTACATATGGCAAACCTTGAGAATCTGCAACGGCCTTGTAAACAAGATGTCCCTCTATAGTATTAACACCCTTTTTCAATGCAGCGTTATCAACACATGCTTGTCTATAACCCTTATTAGCAATTTGAAGTGCATAAGGAATTGTATTATTTGTTAAAGCTATTGTTGATGTACGTGGTACAGCTCCTGGCATATTTGCTACTGCATAATGCACAACTCCATGCTTTACATAAGTTGGATCATCATGTGTCGTCACTCGATCAGATGACTCAAAAATACCGCCTTGGTCAATAGCGATATCGACTACGACAGAACCTGGTTGCATTGACTGAATCATTTCCTCAGAAACAAGCTTTGGTGCTTTAGCTCCAGGAATTAAAACTGCCCCAACTACTAGATCTGAGTTTTTTACTGATTCTGCAATATTATAAGGATTGGACATTAATGTTTGCACATCACGGCCAAACAAATCTTCTAATTGACGTAAACGCTCTGGGCTTAAATCAATAACCGTTACATCAGCACCCATTCCGACAGCTATTTTCGCCGCATTTGTTCCAGCTATACCGCCACCAATCACTGTAACTTTACCGCGTGGTACACCTGATACGCCGCCTAGTAGAATACCTTTACCTTCATGATTTTTCTCTAAGAATTGTGCACCAATTTGTGTTGCCATTTTACCAGCAACTTCACTCATTGGTGTTAACAGAGGTAAAGAACCATTTGCTAATTGCACCGTTTCATATGCAATGCCTACAACTTTTTTATTTAAAAGTGCCTGCGTTAATTCAAGCTCTGGCGCTAAATGTAAATAAGTAAATAAGATTTGACCTTTATAGAAGTAATCGTATTCTGATGCTACGGGTTCCTTTACTTTCATGATCATTTCTTGCGCCCATGCTTCTTTTGCCGCCTCAACAATATGAGCACCTGCAGCAACGTAGTCTGCATCTGTGAAGCTTGAACCTAAACCTGCTCCAGTTTCAATGTACACTTCATGGCCTGCATTTGTTAATGTCACAACCCCTGCTGGTGTCATGGCTACACGATTTTCATTGTTTTTAATCTCTTTTGGAATACCAATCTTCATCTTCCCTATCCCCTTCCATTACCTAAAAAATAAGCACATTTTGTTACATACTCTTCGATGTATTGATGCACCCCTTGCACTTCCATATTACCAAACATAAACAAAAAATGCTTTAAATAAAATAACAATATATAAAATTAATAATATTCCAATAACACAAAATATTCAAACTGGAATGGCGTGGTAATTTTCCAACAGGCATGTTTTTATTTGGAATATATAAGGTGGTCATCGATCGGTAAAAAGGGATTCCTGGAGATTACTACGTAGTAACAAAAAATATGTAATATTTATTTTGTTGTGAATTAAATGCCTTTACTTTTTCACATTTTTTCTTCCGGAAAGTATTTCCTTTAGAAAATCATTTGGTATAATCAACATATACAAATCAGGGAGGTAATTCAAATGGCTAATAAATATAAAAGCATTGTAGTTGCAGTAGACGGTTCAAAGGAAGCTGAATACGCTTTCCGTAAATCGATTGACGTAGCAAAACGTAACGAAGGTGCTGTATTAAACTTAGTAAATGTTATTGACACACGTTCATTCGCTGCAATCGAAGCATACGACCGTTCAATTGCTGAGCGTGCTCAAGCATTCTCTGAGGAGCTATTAAATGGTTACAAAAAACAAGCTGAAGAAGCAGGCTTAACAAATGTTAACCTTGTAATTGAATACGGCTCACCAAAAAATATCATTACAAAAGAGCTTTCTAAAATTGTAGACGCAGACTTAATCATCTGTGGTGCAACTGGTCTAAATGCAGTAGAACGCTTCCTAATTGGTTCAGTATCTGAAGCAATTGTACGTTCAGCTAAATGTGACGTACTTGTAATCCGTACACCTGAAAATTAATTGTGTATTACATAAAAGGTATCCAACTTTGGATACCTTTTTTTACTTATTTCCCTTCTTGCCACATCTTCACTTTTTCAAAGAACATAGCAAGAGCTTGTTTATTTTGCATATTTGGTACTTTTGCTAACAGCACCTCTTTTGGAGCTTTGAATTCCTTACCTTGCTTTTGTAAAATGACAATGCTCTTTTCAAGTGCTTTATTGGCGAACATTGTATCTGGCAATTGAATAATCGCTTGAATCCAAGCATGCTTTTGAATGTATTTATGCAGTTGTTTCGACTGCTCAGATTCAAAGAGATGGGTTGGTGCAAGGAAAAATAAGTAGCCCCCATCCTTCGTGTAGTTAATGGACTGCTCAATAAATAAGTGATGTGCATAACTCATTCCTTCTGAAGCGCATAATTCATAATCTAATGCGACATCTTCATTCGGATAATATCCGACTGGTAAATCACAAACAACAGCATCTGCAGGATTTACTAATAAATCTTGTAAAGCATCTTGACGGAATAAGGAAACTGGCTGCTCTGTCAATTCAGCTGTAGCAGCAGCTATACGAATAAGTAGCTCATCAACCTCTACACCTGTTGCTTCTATTTTTCCGTCTAATAAATTCATAACTGTTAATAGTAAATTCCCTGTACCTACCGCTGGATCTAAAATAGAAATTTTTTCTGTTTCTAGACGCTCTGCAAATAGTTGTTCCACAAAATAACCAACTAATAACCCTAGAGTATCAGGTGTCATTTGGTGATTCGGCTGAGATCCTTTTCGCATCCCCTTTAAAACAGCAATTTGAATCGCTTTGCGCACATCTTCCTTTGTAGCACCGTCTTGGGAAAAATCAACTTCCCCATCTAGCCATGCCTCTAAGCCATCTAAAATACCCTCTAGCAATGTAATATTATGTTCTTTTTCTATCTTTTCAGCATGTTCATTTAGCATACCAAATAACTTTTCGATATTTTCCATACACAACTTCCTTTCAAGCAGAAAAGAGCCGTGACAAAAACTTGTCACAGCCCCTTTGTCTAGTAATATCTTAGCCTAAAATCAATAAATTATGCTAGTGCTTTGACAGCTGCAATTGCCGCTTCATAGTTTGGATGGTCTGTTGCTTCAGGAACATATTCCACATATGTCACTTTATCATTTGCATCCACAACAAACACCGCACGCGTTAGAAGGCGTAATTCTTGGATGTAGACACCGTATGCTTCACCAAATGAAAGGTCACGGTGATCTGAAACTGTTTGAACAGCATCAATACCTGCTGCACCACACCAACGTTTTTGAGCAAATGGAAGGTCAACAGATACCGTATAGATAATGACATTGTCACCTAAGTTTGCTGCTTCTTCGTTAAAACGACGTGTTTGTGCATCACAAACACCAGTATCTAATGATGGTACAACGCTAAATAAACGAATTTTCCCCTCTGAATCTTTTAATGTAACAGGTGATAAATCATTCGCTAATACAGTAAAGTCTGGTGCTTTGTCTCCAACTTTTACTTCGTTACCTACAAGTGTTACTGGGCCATTTTTAAATGTTACTTGTGCCATATAAACGCCTCCTAATCTTCATATGTACATAATATTACTAAATGGAGGGAATTAATTGCAACTAAGACAGCTTACTAAAAATAGTTTCGAAAAAATCCTTTCGAAACTGTTCATCCATGTTTGCTTAAAATTGCATCATTTTCCAAGCTCATAACCATAATGTAGAGTTGATTTCTGTTCCGGCTGGGCGCTTCCCTAGGGTGTCCCGATGAGCAGCTTGGGCCAACAGATGTTTTTTGTGCGAAAGCGTAGCGACAGCAACAAATGTTTTCTGTGCGAAAGCGTAGTGCTAACGTAGCGACAGCAGCAAATGTTTTCTGTGCGAAAGCGTAGCGACAGCAACAGATGTTTTTTGCGCGATAGCGTAGTGCTAACGTAGCGACAGCAGCAAATGTTTTCTGTGCGAAAGCGAAGCGACAACAACACGATGTCGGTCACGAAGGCGTTATCACAGGACGTGATGGTTTTAGCCTTTCCATGGTTTCATCTGTGACGCTAATCCCACTAGCTCCATTAATCACCACTATCACCGTAAAAGCAAAGAGCTGTCTCTAAGTAATGAGACAGCTCTAGCCATTATTCTTCGTTTTTTTCCTCTAGCTTTTCAGGTTCTAGTTTTTCAACTAGAGGTACAGATTCAGTCTTTTCCTCTTTGATTGGCAAAGATGGTTGCACAATATCTTTTTCAATATAAACTTTTTCATGAACGACTGTTGTATCCGCAAAAAAATCATGTAGACCTTGATTGTTTGGTAAAACGCCTACAAGAATATAGAGTGGCATAAAAATGCTGTTAATGATCCGCCCTATCCAATCACGGAATAACACATCTGACCAAGTCAGCTTCTCATGTTTTAAAGAAATAACACGTAATCCAAATATCATTTTCCCTAATGTTTGCCCAAAAAACTTCGTCATTAATACGAAATAACTGTAATAGAGAATTGCAGATATAATTGAAATTGGTGCATACCACACTGTTTCCGATAATGACCAATCCATAAAATAAAAAATTGGGTTAACGAGAATTCCACATAAAGCTGTAATAACGAATCCATCTAATAAAAATGCCCAAAAACGTATCCAAAAGCCTGCCGTTTTTAACGCATAATTTTTATTCGTATTTGGCTTATCAATTAGGAAGGCATTCTCCATAGAGGGTGAACCTTGCATAACAATTTCATTGTTTGTCATTGTACTCCCTCCTTAGTTTTCGCCATATAAGTACATCATTTTTGGCGCTTTATAATCTGCCATAATTTTCATTAGCATTTTTTCCTCTGCTGAGGGACCAAACATTGATCCAATTTTCATCCCAACATATGATTGCCAGCCGCCCACATCATATGTATACTCAAATAATTCTGCGTCCTCTAAACCAAAGTCTTTACGTAGTGCAGCAATTGTAGCTTCCTCATCGCCAATCTCATCTACTAAGCCCGCTTCAAGAGCCTTCTTACCACTAAGAATTCGACCATCGGCAACTTTTTTCACATCGGCTTCAGACATATTACGCCCTTTTGCCACAATATTAACGAATTCCTGATAAGTTTCATTAATCATGTCTTGCATCATAGCACGCTCTTCCGGTGTCACTTCACGCATTGGGCTAAGCATATCTTTATGTACACCAGATTTAAACGTTTCATATTTAATACCAACTTTTTCTGCTAACGCCTGATAATTAATAGATTGCATAATGACACCAATCGAACCTGTAATTGTATCACGTTGCGCAAATATTTTATCTGCAGGTGCTGAAATGTAATAACCACCTGAAGCTGCCATCGAATCCATAGAAACATAGATTGGAATTTGTCGCTCTTCTTTAATTTTCAAAAGTTTTTTATAGATTTCTGCTGATTCCTTTACACCGCCACCTGGTGAATTAACACTTAAAACGATACCTTCAACAGTCTCATCATATAAAATATTATCTAATTGATTTAATAAAAATTGATGATCATAAGAAACTGGTTGCCATAAAGTACTTGAGCCAACATCTTGAATCGTACCATCGACCTTTAAGTATGCAATACGTTTATCCATATTGCCACTTTCTTTAACCTCTTCCATTACTGTCAAGTCGTTTCCAGCTACCAAGCTATCAAAATTGCTAAAGAAATCCGATTTAAATATTGCAAAAACAGTGTTGATTCCTAATGAAAATACTAATAGTACACCTGCAATTATTAAAGCGGCCCACCTTTTACCATTCATATCTTTCCGCCTCCTCATAACGTTATACGATTGATATCCTAATTTGTTTCATACTTATTGCCATAATACGGTCTTATCACCATAACTAAAGTTAACCTCTGTTCCAACGGGGCGCTTTCTATAGGGCGTCTGATGTGCCGCTTGGCGAGCTGCCGCATAGAAAGTTAACAAATGTCATCCCAAACTTTAGGTGATGAGCCAATACTATCGCTTTAACCTATTCAACCTATAATACATTACCTAATTTCATAAAAAAAATCAAAGTTCATAAATAAAGCAGGAACTTTGATTTTCGACATTATTTCCTAGGAAATTAACGAGGAATGATAGAATGGATTTTTTCTTGTTCACGTAATTCGACACGACGAATTTTGCCTGATGCAGTCTTTGGTAGCTCAGTAACAAACTCAATTGCACGAGGATATTTATAAGGGGCTGTTAAAGTTTTTACATGGCTTTGTAGTTTTTTAATAAGCGCTTCATCACCAACTTCTCCATCAGAGAGCACAACAAATGCCTTTACTATATTTCCACGAACTTCATCTGGACTCGCGACAACGGCAGTTTCTTTTACTGCTGGATGCTTCAATAACGCATCTTCTACCTCAAATGGTCCAATCGTATAGCCAGACGAAATAATGACATCATCCCCACGCCCTTCAAACCAAAAATAGCCATCTTCATCTTTATATGCACGATCTCCAGTAATATACCATTCGCCTCTAAATTGTAAATTTGTACGTTCAGGATCGTTTAAATATTTTTTAAATAATGCGGGTGTTTCACAGTGTACAGCAATATCCCCAACTTCTCCAATTGCAGTAGGATTTCCAAAATCATTGATAATTTCAACAGTATTACCCGGAGTTGGTTTACCCATTGAGCCCATTTTAGCCTCCATCCCTACCATTGTACCAACAAGTAATGTATTCTCTGTTTGTCCATAACCATCTCGTACTTGTAAATTAAAGACCTCAGAAAATAATTTTATCACTTCACTATTTAAAGGTTCACCCGCTGACACAGCCTGACGTATTGTACTTAAATTGAAATCTCGTAAATTTTCAAGCCCCGCCATAAATCGATATTCGGTTGGCGTGCAACACAGAATATTAATATTGAATTTTTCAAGCAATGTAAGATATGTTGCCGCATCAAAGTGACCTTTGTAAACAAATGCTGTCGCACCACTTCCTAAAGTAGCAAGGAACGGGCTCCAAATCCACTTTTGCCAGCCAGGAGCTGCTGTAGCCCAAACAATGTCACCTTCTTGGACACCTAACCAATTTGGTGCAGTAGTTCGTAAGTGCGCATAACCCCAACTATGTGTATGAACTGCTGCCTTTGGATTGCCCGTTGTACCACTCGTATAAGCTAAAAATGCAATGTCTGTACTCTTAGTCGGTGTAGAACTTATGTAAGTCGTAGGTTGATTTTGCATTTTTTCAAGCAACGGCTGCCAAGGTTCATGTGCATGTCCAATGACAAATTGTTGTATTTCTTGTAAATTTCCCACATTATCGAATTGTTCAATATAAGGCTCAAATGCAACAACGCCTTTTGCATCTGCATGATTGATTCGATATTCAATATCCTTAGTTCTCAGCATTTCCGAACTAGGGATAATGGTTAAACCTGCCTTTAAGGCGGCAATATAGACGATATACGCTTCAACTGATCTTGGCACCATGACCAAAATAACATCACCTTTTTTTAAACCTTGAGATGTAAATACATGTGCTGCCTGATTCGCCTTTTCAAGTAATGCTTGATATGTTAAGTACTGAATTTCCTCATCTTCGTTATAAACTACTAATGCATTTTTTGTAGAATCCTGTGCATATTTTTCAATTTCCTCTGAAATGTTATACCATTCTGGTGCGATTAAATCTTCTCTGTTCATGGCAATTGCCCCCTTTTGTTACGCTCATTATAAAACTCAATTTTTATCATTTTCAATGGAATTCACTCCAATTCATTAAAGTCGTGACAACTATCATGCTTTGCAATATGGCATCAGTCATGTATGGATGCTATCAATGTCGACTTAGGTTTAGTGTAGTTTTCGCAATGAAGAAAAAACTCCCTATTGAACACGAATGAATAATATGGTACATTTTGGATAACTAAAAGCATGATTGCAGGGGGACTCATTTAGAGTTGAGAAGGTAAAACCTGACCCTTTGAACCTGTTAGTTAATACTGACGTAGGGAGCAATACACATCTAATTACTGATGAAAGGCTCTTTTACGTGTTTTTTTACACGAAAAAGAGCTTTTTTTGCACGCTTACGTCCATCCAACAAGGAGGACTTAAATTGGTATTTCATACTATCCGTAAACAAAATCCACTAATTCATTGCATTACTAATTATGTTGTGGCTAATTTTCAAGCAAATGGCTTATTAGCAATAGGTGCTTCTCCAGTCATGGCTGATGACAGTCATGAGGTTGAAGAAATGGTCGCAATTGCCTCAGGTTTATTGATAAATATTGGTACCCTTAATGAACGAATGAAGGATTCGATGTTACTTGCAGGAAAAAAAGCAAATGCTCTTGGCCTTCCTGTTATATTAGATCCTGTTGCTGCAGGTGCAACAACATACCGGAAACAAACAGTACAGCAATTACTGAAGGAAATAAAATTTGCGGCTATTCGTTGTAATATTGGAGAGCTTGCAGCTATTGCCAATATAGAATGGCAACAAAAAGGCGTAGATAGTGGTAGTGGTTCCATTTCTTTAGAACATGAGGCACAGCAAGTGGCTCAACTCTACAATTGTATTGTGATTGTGACCGGTGAAAAGGATTTTATTACTGATGGCGAACATCAGCAATGGGTTACAGGTGGAAATTCTCAAATGACAGAGGTTACTGGAACAGGTTGCTTATTGAGTGCAATTTGTTGTGCATCCTTCGCCATTGGAAATAAACCCTTTGACCAACTGGCAGAAACATTATCGCTTTATAAAAAAGTTGCAGAGCAAGCAGCTTCTTCTACTCAATACATTGGCGATTTTCAAATTGCAGTATTGAATGAACTGCATCTTCTTTCCAAGGATGGTGAAGAATGATGCAAATTGTAACGACAATTGCTGGTTCAGATAGCGGTGGTGGTGCAGGCATACAGGCTGATTTAAAAACATTTCAGGAATTAGAGGTGTTTGGAACGTCGGTCATTACAGCTTTAACGGCCCAAAACACACTTGGTGTATCGGATGTCTTACCAATTGATGTTAGTTTTGTTGAAAAACAACTTATAGCGCTAGTCGAAGATTTTTCAATTCGTGCTGTTAAAACCGGAATGCTGTTTTCCTCTGAAATAATTCAATCAATTGCACAGATTTTAGCCGAAGTGAAAATTCCGCTTATTGTAGATCCTGTCATGATTGCAAAAGGTGGCGAAAGCTTATTACAGCAAGAAGCAATTGAGGCATTACGTAGTTATTTACTACCTTTAGCAACAATTGTAACACCGAATATTCCTGAAGCCGAAACTCTTTCTGGAAGGAAAATCAATTCTTTAACAGATATTAAAGAAGCAGCTCAAGTCTTATTACAAATGGGCGTTCAATGCGTCATTATTAAAGGCGGACATTTAGAGGATAAATGTTATGCTACTGATTATGTATTTTTTCAGGATGGTCGGTCATTTTCCATGCAGTCCACTCGTATTGCAACAAAAAATACGCATGGTACAGGCTGTACGTTTTCCGCTGCATTAACTGCTTTTCTTGGTCGTGGACTACCTTTAAAAGAAGCGATTGAGGAAGCTAAAAAATTTATTCAATTAGCAATAACGCATGATTTATTTATTGGTAATGGCCATGGTCCAACAAATCATTTTGCCTATCAAAACTATAAGGATACTTGCGAGGTAATCATTCATGAAACGTGACGATCTACAGCTATATTTTATTATGGGTACAGGTAATGTTTTAAACCAGGAGCCAATAAACGTTTTAGAGAAAGCTCTCCAATCTGGAGTTACCATGTTTCAATATCGTGAAAAAGGGCCAAATACACTAACTGGGGAAGCCTATGAAAATTTTGCTCGCAAATGTCAAAAGCTCTGTCAACAGTATAATGTTCCGTTTATCGTCAATGATGATGTAGAGTTAGCTATAAAACTTAGAGCGGATGGTGTTCATATTGGACAAGAGGATTTTCCTGTGTCTATAGTACGTAAAAAAATTGGCAACATGATTTTAGGCGTTTCTGTTCATTCACAAGCTGAATTACAAACTGCTCTACAATATGGTGCTGATTATGTAGGAATTGGTCCAATTTTTTCAACCACTTCTAAAAGCGACGCCAGACCACCTAGTGGAACTGATTTTTTACAGCAAGTTCGGAGCCAGTATCCGGAGCTCCCTATCGTTGCAATTGGAGGCATAAACTGCTCAAATGCTCATACGGTATTTCAAGCTGGTGCGGATGGAATAGCAATTATTTCTGCCATTTGCCAAAGTGAGGATATTTCTAAAACAGTCTCTACATTTAAATCATTTGTAGGATAAAGTGAAACTTTAATCAGTGGGGCGTCTTTACCCCACCAATCGGGTTTTTACGGGCAGTTAGCCCCACCTATAATTGAACCTGACACTTCTCTTTCGATACAGATAAATTAATACGGGATAAAAAATAAACAATTTAAACAAACTAAAACCAGTGCCTTTTACGGCCACTGGTTTTAATTTTAATCATTGCTGATTAAGCAATTATTGGTTGCTGTTTGGCATGCCTTTTAATTGAGATTCTGCCATTTGTACAAGACGTTTAGTGATTTCACCGCCAACGGAACCGTTAGCACGAGCTGAAGCGTCAGCTCCTAATTGAACACCAAATTCTTGTGCAATTTCGTATTTCATTTGATCAAGCGCTTGTTGTACTCCTGGTACTGCAAGCTGGTTTGAACTGCGGTTTGTGTTGTTTGCCATGTGTCTCACCTCCTTGTGAATATAGAATGTGCGTTATTAGATTTTTAATACAAAAATTATATCGGTAAATTGTACCTGTAAAGGAAATGAACAAAAAAGCCGACTCAAGATTTTTGAGTCGGCTCGTTAGCATAAGAAATCGCAAGTTTCTTCTATAGAAGATCTGCAAATTTATCGGCTTCTTGCTCTTTTTTCGGGAAAATATAGACTTCACGGTTTTTCACTGCTCGTTCGATTAGTTCATCAAAATCCGAGAAGCTTTCATAATGCTCAACCTTTTCAAGCTTTGGCTTTGTTTTTGGACTTGCTGGAGTAAAAATTGTACAGCAGTCTTCAAAAGGCTGGATAGACGTTTCGTATGTGCCTATTTTCTCTGCAATATCGATAATTTCTAATTTATCTGACGAGATTAATGGACGTAAAATTGGTGTGTTCGTTACGGCATTAATAGCTGTTAGACTTTCAAGAGTTTGACTCGCTACTTGTCCAAGACTTTCACCTGTAACGATTGCTAGTGCACCGATTTCTTCACGGACTTTGTCAGCAACTTTTAGCATCATACGACGAGTTGTTGTCATTGATACATTTGAAGGTACTTTTTCTTTAATAAGAACTTGAATTTCAGTGAAAGGAATTACATGTAAACGGATATTAGCTCCAAATTTCGTTAATTCATTTGCAAGCACCTTTACTTTTTCCAATGAATTTTGGCTTGTGTACGGTGGGCTAAAGAAGTGAATCGCCTCTAAGCGCACTCCTCGTTTCATCATTAAATAACCAGCGACAGGACTATCTATACCACCAGAAAGCATTAATAAAGATTTACCATTAGAGCCTACAGGCATTCCACCTGCACCTGGAATAACTTGTGCCATCATATATGTTGCATCATGACGCACCTCTACACGAAGTTCGATATCAGGCTTCTTCACCTTTACCGATAAATTTTGATATTGTGGTAATACATAACCACCAATTTCGCGTTGAATGGCATGTGATTCTAACGGAAATGTTTTATCAGTACGCTTTACTTCTACTTTAAAAGTAAGCTGCTCATTTTTAAATGTATCCATAATTGTTACTGCCAGTTTTTTCATGGACTCGAGGTCTTTTTCACATGCTGCCACTGGACTAAATGATTGGATACCAAAAATTTTAGGTAATCCTTTTAATAGCACGTCCATTTGTGCTTCATTTTGAATGGCAATAAACATACGATCGCGCTCTGTACGAATGTGTAAATGTCCTAAATCCGCAAACGCATGACGAATGTTCTCTCGTAAGCGACGAATAAAATCCATCTTGTTACGACCTTTTGTAGAAAGCTCTCCATATCGAATTAAAATTTCTTTCCAAATCATGATTTAAATTCTCCTTTAAGTTCCATCAATACTTCATCTAATACTTGTTTAAACTTTACTATATCTTCATTTGTTACATGAGCACCAAAACTTATACGAATAACACCCTTTTTAAAGTGCTCATCGATATTTAGAGCTTCAACAACATGGCTTGTTTTTGTCTGTTTCGATGAACATGCACTCGATGTCGAGACAATTACATTGCGTTTTTGCAATGCATTGATAATGACTTCACCTTTTAAATCACGAATACTAAAAGATAAAATATGTGCCGCTCCTTGTGGCGTTGATAAAATATGCACTACATCCCCATATCCACGTAATTGCGTGCATATTTCTTCATACCATTGACGGTATTTTTTTGCACGGTCATTCATCGTCTCGACTGCTATTCGGGCTGCTTTGGATAAGGCTACGGCTTGCGGTACAGCTACCGTTCCACTACGTAAACCAAACTCCTGTCCTCCACCAAGTGCATACGGCTGCCATGTCATTTTTTTACGGAATGCTAGTACCCCTGAACCTTTAAAGCCGTGAATTTTATGGCCAGAAATTGAAATACAATCTGGTCCCTCATCATCGTTAAATGATATCGGTAACTTTCCAAAGCTTTGTACAGCATCAACGTGAAAAGCTGCTCGACTCGATTCATGAATAATTTTCGCAGCTTCAAAAATTGGTTGGATAGCACCCATTTCATTATTTACATGCATCATACTTACTAAAATGGTATCGTTGCGCACTTTTGTGCGAAGCTCCTCTAAAGAAACGACTCCATTTTTGTCTGCTTGCAAGTATTCTACATCAAAACCCTCTTGCTCAAGTTGCTTAACAGATTCTAGAACAGATGGATGCTCAATTTCAGTTGTTAAAATATGATTTCCTTTATGTGTATTGCTTCGTGCTAAACCAAATATAGCCGTGTTATTGGATTCAGTACCACCTGATGTAAATAGCACATTTTTTGCTTCTGTATGCAAAATATCTGCTACTTGCTCACGTGCACGCATTAACAATTCGTTTGATTCAACACCCATTGCATGAATGGAAGCAGGATTGGCATAAAACTGCTCATTCACTACCATAAATGCTTGCATAACCTCTTTTAAAGGTTTTGTTGTTGCACTGTTGTCTAAATAGATTGTATTAACTTCCATTAATATTCACACACTTTCAAAACGTTGATTTAACGGTATTTATCATAACGCAATCTTCAGCAATTGACTACTAACTTTAACAATTATAATTTTAATCTTTCTTCATTGTTATAAATTCAGTTGATGCTGTGAATTCCATGACTTTCTCAAAGCCTAATTTTTCATAAAGGTGAATTGCTCTTGTATTAAAAGTAGCTACTGTTAAACGAATAGGACTATGTTTTTCTTGTTGTAGCTGATTTAAGATAAATGAAAAAAATTCTGAACCATAACCTTTTCCTGTTAGCTCAGGCTTCATCCCTATACCAACATCAATGCACTCGTTTAAATACGCACCATAGTCATGACCTTTAGGTACTTGTGCAGATGTTCCTGTACAGAAAAAACCGACTAGCTCTTCTTTATCATTGACAATTGAATAGTACGGATTTTCAAGAAATTCTTTTAGAGATTCGTCGCATAGTTCATTGTTATAAAAAACATATGGTTCTTCATATTTCCAATTTAAAATGTCAGTCGCATAAACTTCATTCATTTCCTTACTATAAAATTGCATGATGAACACCTCTATTTTTCATCGTCTCTAAACGATGAGGATAATGTGAAGCTTGTCTTAGAGCACACGCAAACGTCTGAAAAATCGTATGAATACCTCAACAAACAAATTGGCCTTTTAATAACAAAGCTGTCTAAAAAGTAATAACTAAACCTTTTAGACAGCTGATGTAATTTTTTATTATACTTGACTATTTTGTTATTGTTTCTTCTGCTACAAGTTCTTGAATTCGCTTTAACGCACCTGGCTCCATTTCTTCAACTGCCGTTCCAGCCTCTTCTAATGCCTTGGAATAGCGGAATTGATTGAAAGATGCTTCTGCTTCTTTTAAACGAGTATGCAATTTTGGATTTGTTGCACGATGACGATTACCATACTGAATAATACGTTCAATTAGCATTACATTTTCAATCAATTCATGTGCCTTCGCTTTTACATCCTCTACACAAAGTGTTGCAGCATTTAAGTTATTATGAACTGCTCCCATGTTGAGAGGTACCTCTTGCAGGCTTTGCATTACTACATAAATATGCTCTGCTGCTTCATCTAGACGGGCATCCATCTCTTCAGGAATACCTGGAATATTAGCCTTATTCAATAGACGATCTGTTTCTTGTAATGTTTTCTTTAAGTTTTCTACTTGCGTGCGAGCCTTATTTTCATCAATTCGTAGCTTCTTCATCGTATTTGACAAATTGCCTTGCTCCTCATGAATGCCTTCAAGCTCCTCGCTAATTTCAATCAATTCTTCCTGCAAACTTGAGTATGCAGATTTTTCCTCTTTAACACGCATCGCCAATAAGTCATAGCGACGTTGTAAAGCCTCTAATTGCTTTAATGCAGCTTTTGGAATTTCTGCATCTTTCTCATTTAAACGATAGCTTTGCTGCACAAAGGTTGCTTCATCACTTACCAATCTTGTTGAACCAATAACATTGGTGATTGAGCTTAATAAACGATCACAATTTTGATCAACATAATTTTTAGCAATAACCTCTTTTTCGAGCAGATCGTAATATTGATCAATCTCGTCATTTATTTCAGCAACACGTGGCTTAACAACGATTAGATTAAGCTCTGCTAATTCATTTTTTAATGTCGCAAATTCCTCTTCAAATTTATCCAGCGCCTTCGTTAGCTCTAAATGCTGTAAATAATAGGATTGCTCCTCCATTTCACGCTGGCCACTACGTAATTCCTGTACCGCTCCTGGTAGCTTTACTTGCAATTCAGTTAAAATTGTTGGGACATCATTAATGTATTCAAACGTCTGCTGTGACTCTTGGTTCAAGCCAATAACAATTTCTCTTGCCTGTAAATAATTCCCTTCGCTTGTAAGCACATCGAATTCCTCAAACTTTTGAACAAACGTCTCCAGCTTTTTCTCCAAAGCCGGTAATGCTACACCAAATGAATGTTGGTGCGCTAACAATGTTTTACGTGCAGAGCGATAGTATTCTTTTAATTGTTCAATTTCAATACGATTTTTTTCTTCGCTGCCAATTAATTCATTTAGTTCTTCTAAGATTTTATCTTTATCTTGTTCACATTTTTGAATGTAATCTTCTATCTCACGTTCAATTAACGTTGCTTTATTAAAACGAAGTCTATTGATTTGATCCTCTGCGTCAAATAAAAGTGAATCAATTTTTGTCATATGTACATCGATGACTTCATCCCAACTATTACGCCATCGTTCAAACATCTCTTCTGTTTCACCGTTCATGTTTAAAGATTTAACTTTTGAAATTTCCTCATTTATAGGATTGTTTTGTATTTGTGATTTTTCATTTTCAAGTTTAGCAATGATTGTTGTATGTTTTCGTCGCATCATAAATCCTACTATCGCTAAAATTAATAGTAGGATAACCGGAATGATGATATACTCCATCGTAAGCCTCCTATTCTACAATAAACGAATTGGCTAGTTGTATTTATTATATACTATGTTATCGCCTTTTGTACTAAAATTTGAGTGTTTTTTCTGTATATACACCTTTCAAGAATAACACCTACGTAATTTTTGAACAATTGTCGCAAATAGAAGTGTTATTATCAATAGCTAAAGGAGTGGTTATTTTATGAAATGTGACGGCCATGTTCATAGTCCATATTGTCCACACGGTACTTCTGATTCATTTAAGCAATATATAGAAAAAGCTATCTCCCATAACTTTACAGATATCACCTTTACAGAACATGCACCATTACCACTGAATTTTGTTGACCCTACACCTCAGCAAGATAGTGGAATGAATCCAGAATTTTTAATGCCTTATTTTGAAGATTTACAGCGCCTTCAAAAGGAGTATGCACAAGACATCCGCATTCATATAGGTCTAGAGGTTGACTACATTCAAGGCTTTGAAGAAGAAACTCGTCAATTTCTTAATACATATGGACACTTTTTAAATGACTCTATTTTATCGGTCCATTTTTTACAATGGCAAAATACCTTTGAATGCATTGACTTTTCTCCAGAAAGTTTTATGGCTTTTTCAAAAAAAGTTGGCTCTATCGAACAAGTGTATAATTTATATTATGATACCGTCCTACAATCCATTAAAGCAGATTTAGGGCAATACAAGCCTAAGCGCATTGGGCATCCTTCACTTATTCATAAATTTCAATTAGCACATATGGTGAAAATTGATGATTCTGCGCGGATTCGAGAAGTTTTAGATTTAATGAAGGAAGAAAGCTATGAGCTAGATTTAAATAGCGCTGGTTTAAGTAAAACATATTGCCAGGAACCTTATCCACCATTTTCCTTTATTGATTATAGTAAATCTATTGGGCTACCAATTGTTTTCGGTTCAGATGCTCATAGTGTTGCTGATTTACATCAACACTATAATGTTATATTCCAAAATAAATAACTTTCAAATGGGGTGCTTGTATGTTTACACAAATTAATTATGATGGGCCTATTGCTGAGCAATATAATACTTTAGCAAAACAGTTAGATGCTCTGCTTACAGGAGAAAGCGATCGCATTGCTAATTTTAGTAACGCTTCTGCATTACTAAATCAGTTTCTGTCAAACATTAACTGGGTCGGTTTTTATCTATTACAGGGGGAGGAACTTGTATTAGGACCATTTCAGGGCTTACCTGCCTGCGTCAGAATACCAATCGGACGCGGCGTTTGTGGAACAGCTGTAGGCAAAGAAGAAACAATAGTGGTAAAAGACGTACATGATTTTCCAGGGCATATTGCCTGTGATGCCGCGTCCCAATCCGAAATCGTTATTCCCTTGATAAAAGAAGGACAGGTCATCGGCGTTCTCGATATCGACAGTCCAATCGTAAATCGTTTTTCTAAGGAAGATCAAGAAGGGTTAGAGCTATTCGTACAGACCTTACTCCTCCATTTATAAAGTGAAACTTTAATCAGTGGGGTTCTTTCCCCCACTGATTATTAGTCTTCACCAATCGGGTTTTTACGGGCAGTTAGCCTCCCCGTATTTCTTTACTCTCATTGAATTTGAAGCGGACCCGACGCTTCTCTTTTGATATAGATAAATTACTGCCCGTTAATACGGGATAAAAAAATGCCCTGAAATGATTTATTGTCATTTCAGGGCATTTCAGCTCATCAGGCTGACGTTTTATTTTCAAAAACATCTGTTTACTTTTATTACATTATGAATTTGTTAGATACGATCGATCATGAATACAAAAACGATTTTTACCACTGTTTTTTGCTTCATAAAGCGCTGTATCTGCATGAAGGAAAACAGATTGAAACGCTGGACGGTACTGTTCATCCCATGTTATGAGACCTGCTGAAATTGTCACCTGAGGATCTGTTGTACTTGGAATTACTGCAACGATTGCTGCTGCTAATTCGATTGCTTCTTGCTCATCAATATTTGGAATATACACAGACATTTCTTCTCCACCCCAGCGTGCACAAATTCCACGAGTTCCAATTGTTTCTTTTAACCTTGATGCAATTTGCATAAGAATCTTATCACCAATTTGGTGACCATACGTATCGTTAATGCGTTTGAAATTATCAATATCAATGAGTAAGAACATTCCTGATTGATCATTTTTAAGCGACTTTTCTACATACTGGTCTAAATAACTTCTTGCGTACAATTTCGTCAAATGATCCAAATCTACCATTTCCTGAAGTTGATTTCGTAATATTGAGTTTGCAATTGCTAAAGAAGAGTGATGGATTAATGATTGCATTAATTTAAAGCTGTCAAATGAAAAGAAATATGGCTCCTTGTGTAACACAATACTAAAGCCATTAATTTTTTCTTCCATTAAAATTGGGATTGCCATAATTGAACGATATTCAATTTGATTAGGGGTTAATCGACTGAAATCTGCAATAAATAGTGGATCATCGGTATGCTCAAAATGTTGTTCAACATGTTTTATATAGGTTTGACCCTTTTCTGCATTGAATAAGGCTGTACTCGCATCCGTCACTTTAAAGGTGTCATGATGTTTAAACGCGAAACAAACTTCCATTGGTTGAAAGGATTTCATTAACTGTTTTTGAAGGAAAAGTAACATTTCATGAATGTCAATCCTCATATTTAAACGATGCGATGTTTCATTGATGAGTTGTAAATCACTTACTAGGCGATGTGATTGATGATATAATTTTGCATTTTCAAGCGCATTTCCTGATGTTTGTGCTAGCATTCGCACAAAGTCTTTTTCAGTCGTTGAAAAAAGATATGTTGTAGGTGCACTTACTTGTAAAATACCATAAATAGCTTGTCTCCCTTTTATAGGGGCGTTTAATAATCGACAATTTAAATCGCTTGCAAGCTCCGTTGTCAGCTCTCCTGAGACAAAAGCCTCAATAGTCGCAGGTCTTTCAGATAAGTAATCAAAAAGCTTAATATCGATAGTCGTATGGCGGTCTTGATCATTCGATAGTATAAGCTCCGCACTAAACTCTGGGAAATTATCCTTAATATTTTTTAAAACATTTTCTAAAATTAAATCAATATCCATAGTGGAATGAAATAAATCTGTCATATTGTACAATTTTCTATATTGGTCTTCATTCACTTTTACTTCAAAATTTTCTCTAGTCAACTGAAAAACCTTTGTAAGCGTTTCAACAAACTTTTCTCCGTAATCCGAAGTCATAAAGTCTGTCCAAGCATCGGTTGCCTCGACAAGTAGCACACCAATTGGGTTTTTGCCTTCTGCTTGGAAAAGCACCATATCGGTCATCGTCATAAATTCGTCTTTTTCTTTTAATATATAGGGAATTTTCACCATCTTCTGTTGATAAAAGCTAGCTTCAATCATTAACCATGACACAGCATTTAGTTTTGTTTCAATTGTTACAGTAGCCATCTCTTCAACAGGTATTAAAGAATTACCTTCTAAACCGAGAAATTCCACATTTACAATTCCAAAGCGCTTCTTTAGACACTGTTTCAACGAGTCAAAATACCCATTAAAACTAGCTTGTTCCTTAGAACTCACCCAAATGCTTAAAACATCTGATTTTATATATTTTAGCGTTTGTAAATGGTCTGTCATGAAATCACCTTTTCTATATAACGTCCAAATCAATTACTATTAACTTATAGTATATTATACATAATTTGTGTCATTTTGACTATGTTATTCTATTTCACTTTTACATTTTACATATTACACTGTATCATTGACTATTACCGACTATCGCAATATGTATATAGAGGGAATTTTTACTATTATCCATTTTTCAAAAATAGTTAGCCTAATAATTGACGTCTATATAATAAGCAGTTACAATGGAGTTTGTGTAAAATAAACGCAGCAGTGGTATAAGCTTATTACTGTATTTTATTCCTCTATTTCATTTTGTAACACTTAACTGATTCAGATGGTGTATTGTGTAACCTAACGGCTGCATAGGCGAAAATACATGAAAATAAAATGCGTATAAGAATGGGTACTACTGGTTTTTGTTTTACAACAAAAAAACCAAATTTAAAGGAGGAGACAACAATATGTCTCGTTATACAGGTCCATCTTGGAAATTATCACGTCGTCTTGGTATCTCACTAAGCGGTACAGGTAAAGAAATCGAAAAACGTCCTTACGCACCAGGTCAACACGGTCCAAACCAACGTAAAAAATTATCAGAATACGGTTTACAACTTCAAGAAAAACAAAAACTTCGTCACATGTACGGCATGAACGAACGTCAATTCCGTACTCTATTCGACCGCGCTGGTAAAATGAAAGGTGTTCACGGTGAAAACTTCATGATCCTTCTTGAAACTCGCCTTGACAACCTAGTTTACCGTTTAGGTTTAGCTCGTACTCGTCGTGGATCTCGTCAATTAGTAAACCACGGCCACATCTTAGTAGATGGCAAACGCGTTGATATTCCTTCATTCAGCGTAAAACCAGGTCAAACGATTTCTCTTCGTGAAAAATCTCAAAACCTTGCTGTAGTAACAGAAGCAATCGAAGTAAACAACTTCGTACCTGACTACTTAACATTTGATGCTGACAAAAAAGAAGGTACATTTACTCGCCTTCCAGAGCGTTCTGAATTATCAGCTGAAATCAACGAAGCATTCATCGTAGAGTACTACTCTCGTTAATTAAATTGCTCTGCAAAGAGTAGTTTAAAAAACCCTAGAAAACCTTTTATACCAAGGTTCTCTAGGGTTTTTGCTTTTTATTGACAATGCACAATGATGCATTAAAAGTCATTGTTTTGGGGCTTTAGATTGGGGCTACTACTTCAATCTTTTTTTGCTCCCTTATCAAATAAATAAGAGAGCTATATATAATTCATAATCTATCACGTATCTCCAACTGGCTTTAACACTACCCGATCTTGCCCATCTGGTAAAATGTTTTGCCAAACTCACTCGAATATAAAGAAGCAACTCAAGACAAAAATATGATAGAGAATTTTTCACTACCGTCGCATGAATTTTAACTGAAATTTCAGATTTATTATTCCGCCTTTTTAGAGTAAAAACGAAGACATG
>NZ_LITM01000009.1:486125-590133 GCF_001275675.1 Lysinibacillus sp. FJAT-14745
TTTTCGTGCCTGGAATATATTACAGAAAATTCAGTTTAAATATTAGCGTGGAATTATTTTAATGCGACGCTAGTGAGAATTTTTATAAAACATTATATTGGGTAAGATGGTATTTTTTAATAAAAAAGCTTATTTATTCTTAATTCAGTACGATACTAGAATAAGTATGATAAATACTAAAAAATTCTAATAGGATGGTGAAAATTAATTATGATATCTACAAGGAATTCAGTCATGCCATATTTAAGGATTCGAGGAACGTATAAGAACAATAGTTTTACTGAACAAAAGGACAGTAATATTAACCGTACTTCTAAAAAGGATCAAGAAGCGATAAAAAATGTAAATAAGATACTCGAAGAAAGCAAAACCTCAAAACTATCTGCTAAACAAATTGAAACACTCAAAACTGCTGCTAGAAGTGGTCTTTTAAATCCTAAATCAAATGAATTAGGGTCATTAGGGATGTATAATTTGCAAAAAGGTTTAAAAAATACTAAGTTCAGCGCAACAATGAAGGCTTATAAAAGTTCAATTTAGTATACAATTATTGATAAATCAAACCCCCTAGAAATTAAGGGGGTTTGTGTGATAGATATGGAATTATTAGTTAGAATTATGAAACTAATTGTATTTCTAGCGTACTTTTAATTACAACCTATTTTTCTAATTAAAGAACAAGGAATTGTTTACTCACTCCGTTGCGCAATGAATATTTTTAGTCCTTCAAAGTATTATCTGCTAAAACAGAACTTAGAGTTCCGGCTATTTTGTCTAAATGAAATACACCTCACCATCATTCATGTAATACTTGCTCATTTTTATCTATCCTCATTGCACTACCTAAATCTCATTTCATATCGTTTCAATCAACCATTTTACAGTATTGAATTAGATTTTTTATAGCATTTGACAATGAAGATTATTTGATTTAACATAAACTTAAAATATTTTAATTAAAATATTTTAAGTTTATTGTAGAAAGGAGAAAAAATGTGTTAAATGAGCTCTTTGAAGATTTGTATATGAAACTTGCTATGAATTTTTATAAAAAGGCAGCTCACGGTCAAACAGTAGAGATTGAAAATATTAGTGCTGTAGAAATGGCATGCCTTGAAGTTGTATATTTCTTAAACAAACCTACATATAGCGAACTTGCAGAGTTTTTTAATATATCACAGCCAAATGCAACGTATAGAATCAACAAATTGATTAAAAAAGGATATCTTACAAAATTCAATGATGAAAAAGATAAACGCGTCTATTACCTTCAAGTAACAGATAAATTCATGGATTATTACTGTCTTAATGATAATTATATAAATAATATAATTTCAAATTTGAAAAAAAGATGTACCGCAGAGGAAATGGAACAATTTGAAAAAACTTTAAAAATACTAACAAAAGAAGCTATGGAGTAATTACAGATGGTTCAGCAAGCGGTTCTTTTGTTAGCAGCTCTTTAAGAAATTAAAAGATCTACGATGAAAAGAGTAATCTTCAGAGAGATGACATGGCTTTTGGGCAGTGTTGGCGATAACTCCTCACATTTGACTTACTCTTTCCCGGCGATATTTTTATCAAAAGCTGCCGGGAAAGAGCAAGAATTTATTACTGGAATGAACTCACCCCTCTTTGTGAAGCTAGACAATTCTCAACTCGAAAAGTTGTGCCTAGTATTATCGTTTACTCAAATACCTTTCACAATATAATTGCAGTTTGTTGAGAAAATCAAAAATAAAACGTGACCATTTCTCTATAAGACTGTTTTTCTATCCATTGTGTTGATTTGAATGAAATGGAGGTTTTTATACTTTGAAGCATATACCCTGTATGATTACAATAGGAAATTTTATTTGCGGACTTCTTGCCGTTCACTCTTTGCTATTTCATGATATCTATTCAGCAGTGACCTTCATTTTCGTTGGTATGTTTCTTGACTTTTTCGACGGCATGGCCGCACGTAAGCTAAATGCCGTTTCGGATATTGGGAAAGAACTTGATTCTTTTGCTGATTTGATTACGTTTGGTGTGGCTCCGGCTATGCTCGCTTACAATGTAGCGTTGTATAGTATTCCGTTTATCGGGACTTTGTGTACGCTGGCATATGGCACTTGTGGAGCGATTCGCCTTTCTAGATTTAATGTTCATCAAAGCAAGTCTCCGACATTCATTGGAATGCCGATTCCATTAGCAGGAATATGTCTTGTTATATTAAGTTTCATGAATAACTCAATCGTATTAGCTTTAGGCACATGTGTGCTTTCATATTTGATGGTGAGCAAAATTAAGTTTCCACATTTTAAAAGACTTACGGTTGAAAATTCAGAGGTGGAAAGATGCAATTAATTCAGGATTTAATTACATCTTATGGCTATCTAGCGATTTTTTTAATGTTGCTTCTTGGTATTGTTGGATTGCCCATACCTGATGAAGTTCTAATGACAATTGTCGGTTATTTTACAAATATTCATTTGTTGAATTATGAACTTGCTATTTTCATTAGTTTTGCAGGAGCGCTTATAGGGATGATGATCAGTTATCTAGTCGGAAGAAAAGCTGGTCGTCCTTTAATCATCAAATATGGAAAATGGATCGGACTGAAAGAAAAGCGAATGATGAAAGTAGAAAAGTGGATGAAAAAATACGGGCCGTACTCACTTGTTTTCGGATACTTCATTCCCGGTTTCAGACATGTAACCTGTTACTTTGCGGGAATCGGCAAAATGGAATTAAAAACATATATAACGTTTGCTGCGATTGGTGCTTTTTTATGGTGTTTCACTTTCATTTCAATTGGAAAAGTCATTGGGATTATACATTATTAATTCAAGTCCATTTCCATTATTGGGATATCGACCTAAATAGGGCTTGAAAAGAATGTTAAAGTAGCAAGTGCATTTTAATTAACAAAGCACTTTCAACTGAATAAAAGGCAGAACAGTGCCAACGATTTTATTGCGGCGGTACTGCTTTTTATTCGTATATCTTGCTACTGTTCATAGCTATTAACGTTAAATCTTTAGGAATAATTTTAATTGTGCTCGTATACTACATCTACTTTTTTATCAACTTTATAACTTTTTCAAAAAAGCACATGAATAGTCCATCATGTGCTTTTCGTTTATTATCGTGTGCTAAACTTTCACGATAGCTATTGTAGTTGATTTTGATACATTTTCCCTCTCCAGCTTTTTTCGTTTAGTTCGCAATAAAAGGCCTACCATTAGGTAAAGAATTGTAGTAATAATGCCTGCCGTTGGAGAAACAAAGAATTCTTTCCCTTGAGCAATTTTGATATAGCCATCAAGAATAAGTGGATTCACAAGTGCATCTTCTGTCATATGCATAAGGACAAGTGGCCAAATACTTTTCGTCATTAAATAAATTTCTGTATACATTACTGTCCAGCAAATCATCGTCACAATACCTATTAACGCAAATAGCCACCGATTTACAGGAAGTACACTGAAAATATCACTTTCTGATAAGAACACTAAAAAATACGGAATATGCCAAGCTCCCCAAACGCCACCAACAATAAAATACAACCAAAAATCATTTATTTTTAACGTTGAAAGTTTATTTGTCAAATAACCTCTCCAAACGGATTCCTCAAAAAAGTTTTTAACAAATTGAATCAGTAAACCACCAACGAAAACTGAAACTATTGCATCTAAATTAAAATCTGAAAAATCCATCCAGCCAAATAAATAACTTACTAACATAACTGCAGAAGTGATGACAGGATAGACTAGGAGCGAGACAATATACCATTTTATGTTACCTTTCAAATTAGGTAATAAGCTTATATCTCGCCAACCATCTCCTGCAAAGACACGTAACAGTATAGTCGTCAGCAACGGAAATACTAGCCAAATGCCCATCCCAAGCGTGTCACCTTTAGGCTGTTCAGGGATGAAACGATCTACAAAAACGCCAAGCCAACCACATAGCAAAACAACAACTATAAAGATTATTAAGTTCCGTTTAGTTTTCACTTTCATTCCACCTCCCTGTTTTCAAGGATTGAAATAACCCACATTGAATTGGGACAAGGAGTTTCGGGATGCAGTGCAATGTATTGGGCGATTCCTTGTATAGAACACCAAAATGCTACCGCAAGTGCTTCAGCATTTCCCTGTTTAATTTCACCTAGTAATTGCCCCTTCTCTATTAATGAAATACTCTTTTTTATTAATTTATCAGCTTCTGTAAGCATTTCTTTTAAATCTTCCGACAAGGAATCAAGATGTTGTGCATTTTCCATTAGCACAAACATTTTTGCAGCAGACGGGTTTGTACGGATCATGTCAAACAAATCCTCAGCAGCCGCTGTAAAAATTGCCAATGGCGATTCATTCATAAAATTAAAATCCATCTTGAGTCTTTCACACCCTATGCGAATTAACTCTTCATAAAGCTTTTCCTTAGAGTCAAAATAATGAAAAAGCAACCCCATGCTCATATCAGCAGCTTTAGCAATATCAGCAACTTTCGTTTCACCATACCCCTTCCGAATAAACAAATCTAATGCAGATTGTAAAATTAAAGCTCTTCGTTGCTCCTTCTGTTCATGTCTAATCGACATTTGCCTCACCCTTTTATTGAAAATATTTTCATTGAAATAGTATTCAATAAAATTCAATAAAATTGCAAATATGCCTGAAAAGTGTCCTGAAAATAAAAACTTTAATAGGTTTTATTCGAGTTAATTTCATAATTCTATTCCCTTTAGCATCAAGGGTTCCGAAACAATAAAAAACGGGCACCTCCCCAAATTCGGTATAATGGTAGCAACGAAACTAAACCATACTGAATGTGGTGAAGGCCCTATGACTATTGTAAAACAAATGAGCCTAGAAAATTAAAAGAAGAACGAGACGCTTGGCTTATGGAACAAGCAGAAATACAAGCTCATCAATCAACTTATGAAAAAGAAATCAAGGACCAGCTCGATATACCACTGGAGACATTGTGGCAAGATGCGCCCATCGAACCGAATTGGGGCATCAAAAAGAACAGTGACGGTAAAAATACGTTTTGGTTTTGGTTTGGCTTTAAAGGTCATCTCGCGGTAACCACAAAGAGTCAATATATCACCTCTCGCCTTATGACATCTGCTAATTTGTCAGATAGTAAGGTAGCGACTCCTCTTTTAAAGAAAGTAGAAGATCAATTTCCAGAGCATTTCACGACCGCAATTTTAGACGCAGGGCATGATTATGAGCCCATTTACCGTCAATTACAAGGGGATCAAATGGGCGCAGTCATTCCCTATAATGTTCGCAATGAACCTCTTATGCCATAATTAGAACTATTGCTTTTACTGGCATTAGACGTGGTGAAACGTTAGCTTTAAGGTGGAAAAATATCGATTTAAAGCATGGCACTATTAATTATTACGGAGTTTCTTCTTTACAGATAATGGTAATAAAATTTAACATCCTCACAAAATAGAAAGCAGCCATACTTTTTGTAGCTGCTCTGATTAAGTAAAATACACAATTAATATCAAAAATCACCCATCACGAAGTGGTCTTATTATGGATTATTTAACTAAACCACCCGTTAGCCATCCATTGCGTGTAAAATTAGCTCTACACCACAGAAAATGAAAGATGATTACGTTCTTTCGGGGAGTTTAAGTAGAATACCTCACAAACTTTAGTAAGTCTCACCTAAACTTATCATTTCCTTTTGATTTTAAGTGCTTTAGCGAATACATAACCTGTTAATCCTAGTGACGCACTAATAACATAGCATTTATACTTATCTTTTTGTAAGTCTTGTTCGAGTTCATTCGTATTACAACACCAAATCGGCCAAGCATATAAATTATAGTTCTCAAATTGTTCTCTGTTCTCTACAAAACATGTATTCAAATCAGCTTCATCAATATCAAATAAAATACTTCCCGCCATTACATGAATGAAAATCATGTGCTAAATAATTCTCGAATGTAACAGTTACGATTTCATCTGCCACCGTTTCGATATCTAAAATTAATTCATTTTCTAGAAAATTTACTGAGTACCCTATTATCACACCATCCTGAATAGCTATTGTAATGCCCATCCCCCCATAAAATGCTGCGTTGTTTGAAAAAGGAATAATAATTGCCTATAGCACCCCCGTGATATTTTACTAAAGTACGATATCCAATAAATTAGTAACTTCCGTGATAACATATGACCATTCCTCGGCATCGGGGTCAATCACTTTAAAGTGCTCAGCGGATGGGATTTCCACCATTTTTACCTGATCCCCAGAAGCATCCGCTACACGTTTGTAGTTATAACTAATTCCAATTGGCACATTAATGTCGAGCGAACCGTGAATAAGAACTTGTGGAACCTGAAGGGGTAATAACTGAATCGGAGATGCTTGCTCATAACGCTCCGGAACCTCTTTGAATGACCCACCTACCAAATCAGATACAGGATAGTTATTTGCTAAACCAATTTCTGATAGACGTAAATGATGAACATCATCCATGAGTGCAAGATCGTTAACCCCTGCTAAGCTTATCGATCCTTTAAGAGAAAGTGGTTCAACAGCTGTTCTTAAAACACTATTTTCTGGTAGGTTTTTACGACCTGCTAACCATAAAGCTAGATGCCCTCCTGCAGAATGCCCAATAGCAATGACCCTATTTAAATCAAGATGATATTCTTCTGCTAATTGTTGTAAATAATCAGCTGCATTTGCAACATCAATAAATGTACCCGGCCATCCTCCACCCTCATCTCCAACACGACGAAATTCAATGTTCCAAGTAGCTATTCCCCTTGACGCCAAATCTTTTGCTAGAGGTTCTATAATATCAAGGTTCCAAACATTTTTCCAAAATCCTCCATGAATAACAATCGCGACAGGATAAGGACCCTCTCCTTCTGGGAGACGGAGATCCCCAAACTGCAACTGATTTTTTCCGTAAGTGAATCGTTTAATTCGTATACACATAAGAGCACCTCCACATGTTTTTCTTGTTTTTTTCATTCCATACCTAAACGTAGTTCAGAGTCACCTAAAAAATAATATAAAGTAAATAGCCCTAGGCAAATTTTATCCCCAATATACTGACCAGATGGGAGAAAAAATGCATTTTTTCATTTTAACAGGGTACTTTAAAACAATACCCTCGTTATGATTATATAAAACCAATACACCTAAATTAAAATTCGAATAATCCACCCAAAAATATTTAATAACAAAACTATAGAAGTGATAACAAGATAGACTAGGAGCGAGATAAATATATCATTCGCCCTAAACCTTACAGTGTGACTGGTGGGATTCTGGCTTTCCTTAAACATCTCAAAAAGAGTGAAGACTTAATATTCTGTAAATTACAACTATTTACGTACTTTAAAATAGTAATTACACAGTTAAAAACAACTTAATCACTACTATTACAGTAAAAACAAATTATCAGTTATTTACTATTCAACACTTCTTTAAAATAGAACACATTTCCAAAAAATATATTTTACTTTCATAGGAAAACAATTTTCAAAACGTTTTCAAATCAATAATCCTAGACAATTCAATCTTTCATCATATCAAAAAACCATCTAACTTTTTTGTAAAATAATAACATGATTAAAATTAACAATTTTAATAAAAATACGAGTTGAACTTTTACAAAAAATAGAATACTATGAATTTCGAAAGGTGGTTCGCCATCATTCAAGCAATAACAATTATTTTAAAGGGGTTGGAAATATGTCAGACGTTCTAAAGCAATTTGTTATGCCGAAAACAAACTTATTTGGACCTGGAGCAATTCAAGAAGTTGGTAAACGCTTAAATGATTTAGAAGTGAAAAAGACATTAATCGTAACAGATGAGGGCTTACACAAACTAGGTCTCTCTGAACAAATTGCTAACATCATTATAGCTGCTGGAATAGATGTAGCAATTTTCCCGAAAGCAGAACCAAATCCAACAGATCAAAACATTGAAGATGGCATTACAGTGTATCATGCTGAAAACTGTGATTCGATCGTTTCTCTTGGAGGAGGTAGCGCACACGATGCAGCAAAAGGTATCGGACTTATTGCTTCGAATGGTGGACGCATTCATGATTACGAGGGCGTTGACAAATCACAAAACCCATTGGTGCCATTAATCGCTATTAACACAACTGCTGGTACAGCAAGTGAAATGACTCGCTTCACAATTATCACGGATACAGCTCGTAAAGTGAAGATGGCCATTGTGGACAAACATGTTACCCCACTACTATCGATTAATGACCCAGAGCTCATGATTGGCTTACCTCCAGCTCTTACTGCGGCAACTGGTTTAGATGCATTAACACATGCAATTGAATCATATGTATCGACAAACGCAACACCAATTACTGATGCTTGCGCTGAAAAGGTACTTCAATTAGTTCCTGAATATTTACCACGTGCCTATGCAAACGGTGCAGATTTAGAAGCACGTGAGCAAATGGTTTACGCACAATTTTTAGCAGGCATGGCGTTTAATAATGCATCACTTGGCTATGTACATGCAATTGCTCATCAATTAGGTGGCTTCTATAATCTACCACATGGTGTATGTAATGCTATTTTATTGCCTCACGTTTGCCGCTTCAACTTAACAGCACGTACTGAGCGTTTTGCAATAATTGCTGAATTGTTAGGTGAAAACGTTGAAGGATTAAGTAAACGTGATGCTGCTGAGAGAGCAATTGTAGCAATTGAAAATCTTTCTAAAGATTTGAACATTCCAAGTGGCTTCCGCGAATTAGGTGCGAAGGATGAGGATATTGAAATCTTAGCGAAAAATGCAATGTTAGATGTATGCGCTGCAACAAACCCACGTAAAGCAACTTTAGAAGACATTAAACAAATTATTACAAATGCGATGGGCCCTGTAGCGAAAAAAGAAGAATCACTCGAAGCTATCGCACTTTCTTAATAAGTAATCAGAAGGCATGTCTCTTGGCATGCCTTTTTTTATTGAGGACAGAATTCGGTTATTGTATGTGACTTCAACACTCGCTATACTTTTCTTAAAAAGAATTGGAGATAAGAAGATGCGTTTAATCTCGATTTGTCCTAGTAATACCGAGCTTGTTGCCTATTTAGGCTTGACTGATCAGCTTGTTGGTGTCGATGATTTTTCGGATTGGCCATTAGCAGTAAAAGACTTACCTCAGCTTGGCCCAGATTTATCAATCGATATGGATGCTTTAGAGGCATTGCAGCCTGATCTTGTACTCGCATCCTTAAGTGTCCCTGGCATGGAAAAAAATATTGAAGCATTACAAGCTAGAAATATTCCGCATATTATTTTTAATGCTAATTCATTAGAGGAAATCTCACAAGATCTCCATACTTTGGGTAAAGCATGTGGAGTTGAAGGGCGTGCAAAAGAAATTTCAGAGGAATATTTACAATGTATCGATCGTCTTCGCTCAGTTGCTCAAAAGATTCCTAAAAAACCTACTCTCTATTGGGAGTGGTGGCCAAACCCTATCTTTACGCCTGGTAAAATTAATTGGCTAACTGAAATAAGTGCCATTGCTGGTGGGGAAAATCTGTTTCAAGATGTAGAATTAGCAAGCGTACAAAGTGATTGGGCAGATGTAGTAAGGCGCGACCCAGACTATATTATGATGGCTTGGGTAGGAGTTGCCTTTGAACGTATTCAACCGGCTAACTTATTAAAACGTGCACACGCGCAGGAGCTACAAGCCGTTAAAATGAATCAGCTTCACGTAATGGAGGAATGGCTTTATTGTCGCCCATCACCACGCCTTATAGAGGGTGCATTAAAGCTGGCTAATTTGCTTCACCCCGAAGAATATAAGCACGTAAAGCGTCCTAGTTTTTTGAATAGGTAAAACGAAACAATATGTCAGTAGCATTGTCGTACTAAATTAAGTGTGGCTGTTCAGCAAAGCGAGGGGTTGATTTCCGTTCCGGCTGGGCGCTTTCCTGGGGGCGTCCGATGAGCCGCTTCGCTGCAGGGTCTCGGGCCAACAGGATGTTGGTCACGAAGGTGTTATCACAGGACGTGATGCTTTTAGCCTTCGTTCCTCTATATCGCTAATCCCCAAGGAGTCGCCCAGCCTCCACTCCAATCAACCAATTTATTTAGCGTGTATTTTCTGGCATGTTACTTATTTATAGTGATAAAACGCAGCATCAGCGCATGCAAAGCTAAGGTAGCAGCTAAACGTTCGCCCATAGGAGAGCGCATAAAGATTTCCTTGACCATTTTTCAACCAAAAGAAACATCCCCTCAAATATCGAGGGGATGTTTGACATGTTTGTTCGGATTAAACAAACTTCACCATATGGTATTTTTTCTTGCCACGACGTACAATGCTAAATGCATCTTCTAAACGATCTTTGCCGTCGATGACATATTCTAATTCAGTGACCTTTTCACCATTCACGCTAATCGCACCATTCGTTACGTCTTCACGAGCTTGACGTTTTGAAGGTGAAATACCCGCTTCCACTAGTAAATCCACGATATTTTTATCTTCTTTCGCCATTTCAATAGAAGGAACATCTTTAAATGCATCCTTCATTTCATCAGCAGAAAGTGCTTTTAAGTCACCAGAGAATAAAGCTGCTGTAATACGGATTGCTTGGTCTAATGCTTCTTGACCATGAATTAAGCGAGTCATTTCTTCAGCTAGTGCTTTTTGTGCCTTACGTAAATGTGGTTCCTCTTCTACAGATACTGCTAAAGCTTCGATTTCTTCACGAGAAAGGAATGTGAAGATTTTTAAGTATTTTACAACGTCAGCATCCGAAGCGTTAATCCAGAATTGGTAGAACTCGTATGGAGATGTTTTCTTACTATCTAACCATACAGCGCCACCTGCTGTTTTACCAAATTTCGTACCGTCTGCTTTCGTTACTAAAGGAATTGTGATACCAAAAGCTTTTGTCTCTTCCTCATGTGTTTTGCGAATAACTTCTAAACCAGTTGTAATATTCCCCCACTGATCAGAGCCACCAACTTGAATGCGACAGTTGTAATGGTTGTATAAATGATTGTAATCAATACCTTGAATTAAAGTATACGCAAACTCAGTAAATGAAATCCCTGTATCAAGGCGTGATGCAATTGTATCCTTTGCTAACATGTAGTTCACGTTAATTAATTTCCCATAGTCACGTAAAAACTCAATCGTATTGATATTACCAATCCAGTCACGGTTATTCACTAACTGAGCACCATTACCATCTTCTGCAAAATCAAAAATACGCTCTAATTGACTACGGATACCTTGAACATTTTTATCAATTTGCTCAACAGTTTGTAATTGGCGTTCTTCAGAGCGTCCAGATGGATCTCCAATCATCCCTGTCGCACCACCAACTAATAAAATTGGACGGTGGCCCGCTTTTTGGAATCGACGTAACGTTAAAAGAGGCACAATATGTCCAATATGCATAGAATCCGCAGTTGGATCAACACCACAGTATAAAGATACGGATTGTTCATCTAATAATTTGGTCATACCTTCAGCATCAGTTTGTTGGTATAACAATCCGCGCCATTCTAAGTCTTGTAATAATTCATTTGTCATTTTTATTCCTCCTAAGTGTTTAATATTTCGTGTAGGGAGAATTATTTTAGAAACAAAAAAAGTCCCTACACGCAAAAACATTGCATGCAGGGACGTTAATCACTAACGCGGTACCACCCGGCTTGAAGATGTCATCCATCTTCCTCTTCATTCAATCGCCTTTATCGCAGGCGCGCACGTCTAAGCTCCAAGCACGTAATTCGTCTCTACATTATGACCAGCTTTCACCAACCGCTGGCTCTCTAAACAGGGAATAATAGACACTACTGCAAGCTCTTCATCACTAGAAAACTATAAGCATTATTCTATACGAATCTTTTTCATTGTCAATAACTATGTTCGACCTAAATCAATATGTGCTATAATAGACAAGATTTTAGGAGGTCGATACATTGAAAGATTGGATTGAGAAAATCAATGCAAAGATCGATGAATTAATTCAACAAAAATGGATGAAGAAATTACGTATTTCAGGAAGTGTTACCTGGAACTTATTTTTACTATTTTTAGTCTTTGCATTGGTAGGTACTGTATTTGCCGGTTCAGTTGGCGCTGGCTATTTTGCGTCACTTGTAAAAGAAGAGCCACTACGGTCAAAGCAAGAATTACGAAATGAAATTTTTAACTACGATTCAACAAGTGAGATTTATTTTGCCAACGATATTTATATCGGAAAATTACGTACAGATTTAGACCGTCGAGTAACAACATTAAACGAGGTCGCACCTGATGTTGTTAATGCGGTATTAGCGACAGAGGATGAGTATTTCCGTGAACATAACGGAATAGTTCCGAAGGCTGTCATCCGCGGGCTACTTCAAGACGTAACAAACTCTTCCACTCAAACTGGTGGTTCTACATTAACACAGCAGCTTATTAAAAACCAAGTGTTAACAAACGAAGTATCTTATGAACGAAAAGCCAAAGAACTTTTACTTGCTATGCGTATAGAACACTTTATGTCAAAGGAAGAAATTTTAGAGGCCTATTTAAACATAGTTCCTTATGGTCGTAACTCTTCCGGTCGAAACATTGCAGGAGTTGAAACAGCTGCTGAAGGTATTTTCAATGTAAAAGCAAAGGATTTATCGCTTCCTCAAGCAGCGTATATAGCTGGTATTCCTCAATCACCTTTTACTTACACACCTTTTACAAATTCAGGTGTACTTAAAAGTAAAGAAGCACTTCAACTGGGTATTGATCGTATGAAAATTGTACTTTATCGTATGAAAGACGCAGGTTACATTAACGAAGCTCAATATAAAGAAGCACTCGCTTATGATATTACTGCTGACTTCCGTTCACCAGAGATGCGCACGGAGGATCGCTACCCATGGCTAACGTATGAGCTTGAAAGTCGCGCGACAGAAATTATTGCTGAAAAACTAGCAGTAGAAGATGGTATTGATCCAGAACGCTTAAAAAATGAAAAAAAATTAAAAGACAAGTATATGATTCTAGCAGATCGTGATGTCCGCTCAAAAGGTTATCGTATCTATTCAACTATTAATAAGGATATGTACGATTCGATGCAAAAAGCAGCGGAAAACTTTAAAAATTACGGTCATACTTACACCGTTAAAGACAAGGATCCTGCAACAGGTGAAGAAGTTGATGTTGAAATGCCTGTACAGGTTGGCAGTATTTTAATTGAAAATAATACTGGACGTATTTTAAGCTTTGTCGGTGGTCGTGATTTTGAATTAAAAAGTTATAACTACGCTACACAGGCAAAACGCTCAAATGGCTCAACAATGAAGCCTTTACTCGTATATGCACCTGCAATAGAATACGGTGTAATCGGTGCAGGTAGCCCATTAGTTGACGTAAAATTCTCTGTTGGCAGTTGGAGTCCGAGCAACTATATTACTAATGATGAACGAGGACTTATACCTGCACGTGAAGCATTAGCTGATTCACAAAACTTATCTGCTTTACGTCTATATTATGATATTCTTAACAGACGTCCTGCCGATTATTTAGAAAAAATGGGGATCACAACTTTACAGCCTGATGACTTCACAAACCTTGCAGCCGGAATTGGGGGAGTAAAAGATGGTATTACTGTTGAAGAGAACACTAATGCCTATGCAACCTTCGCTAACGGCGGACAATTCATTGACGCTTATATGATTGATAAAATTGAAGACCAAAATGGAAATATCATCTATAAACACGAAGTTAAACCTGAACAAGTGTTTAGTCCTGAAACTTCTTATATCGTGACAGATATGTTACGAGATGTGTTAACAAAAGGAACAGGTACAGTTGCAAAAAATTCACTTAAATTCTCTGCTGACTTTGCTGCCAAAACAGGTACTTCACAAAATTATAAAGACGTTTGGCTAGTTGGCTATAACCCGAATGTTTCTCTTGGTGTATGGATGGGTTATGATAACAATCAATCACTGTATACATTTAATAATACGTATCAGAAGCCTAGTGTGCGAATTAACAAGCTATGGGGAACATTAATGAATTCTGTGTATGATGTCGATCCACAATTAATTGCCCCTAAAACTAGATTTAAGCAACCGAAAAACGTTGTCAATGCATCATTCTGTGGTATTTCTGGTTTAGCGCCTTCTGCAGCATGTGCTAATGCTGGTCTCGTGCGCTCTGACTTGTTTAACGCGAAAGTATTTTTACCTTCACAGCCTGATGATAGCTTAGCTTCCTCAAGCGTTGTTACGATTAAAGGTAAAACCTATAATGCACTTCGTAACACACCACCCGAATTTGTAAAACCAGGTGGCGCAGGTATTAATCAAGCATTTATTAAACGAATGCTAGGCAGACTTGGCGGTAACCCAGCCAGCCTATTACCAAAAAATTCGACATTATCGAATTCATCGGTATCATCTGTTGATTTCCCTGTAGATAATAATTCGCCAGCAGCAGTAACTGCTTCAATTAATGGCAATAGATTATCTTGGACAGGCTCTTCAAATGATGTAGTCGGTTATCGAATATATAAAGTTACAAACGGTGGTAGAACTCTTGTCGGATCAGTGCATGAATCATCACAAAGCATGACTGTAGCAAGTGGGCAAGCCTATGTTGTTGTCGCTGTTGATATTACAGGTTTAACTTCATCGCAATCCAATACCGTTTCTACGGGTGGTAGCGCAACTAAAAAAGAGCCTGAAAAAGACAAGCAAAAAGAGGTCCCACCAACTACACCACCTACTGACGATAATGACTCGAACCAAAATGGAAACGGCTCAGAAAATGGCGGTGGGTCTGATGGTAATAACGGGAATGGCTCCAATAGCGGTAACGGTTCTGGAAACACCGAAAATGGCTCCAATAACGGGAACGGTTCCGGAAACACTGGAAATGGTTCTAATAACGGCAGCGGTTCCGGAAACACTGGAAATGGCTCCAATAACGGCAGCGGTTCCGGAAATACTGGAAATGGCTCTAATAATGGTAATGGTTCCGGAAATAACGGGAATGGCTCTAATGGAGGAAACAACGGAAATACAACTCCACCGCCTGATCCACCTAAAAAACAATAAACAAGCATGGCATACTACGATTAAAAATTAATTGTAGTATGCCTGTTTTTTTGTCATGATAAAGGAGACTACAAATTTGAAGGGGTGGAAATAATTGAACATTTTAGTTTTAGGAGGCACTCGCTTTTTTGGTAAAAAGCTTGTTGAACGCTGTCTTCAAAATGGGCATAGTGTAACTATTTTAACACGTGGACAAAGTGGAAATCCTTTTGGTACAAAGGTGAAGCAGCTAATTGTTAATCGAGATGATGCCGATTCGTTGTCACAGGCACTATCAAGTACAACATGGGATATTGTCTATGATAATATTTGCTACTCACCTAACGAAGCTCTTAAAATATGTGAAATTTTAGAAGATAAAACGAAAAAGCTTATTTTTACATCTACCCTATCCACCTACGAAATAGATGGCATTGTCAAAACAGAAGAAGATTTTAATCCATATGATTATGAAGTTCGGATGGGGAACCGTGAAGATTTTTCATATAGTGAGGGTAAGCGTCAAGCAGAGGCAGTACTTTTCAAAAAGGCTACGTTCCCTGTTGTCGCTGTACGTTTCCCGATTGTTATGGGTGAGAACGACTATACACGCCGTTTACATTTTCATGTTGAACGAGTTTTACAGGAACAACCTATTTCATTACCAAATATCGAAGCGAAGATGAGCTTTATTACGGATGACGAAGCAGCTGCATTTTTGTATTTTGCTGGTATTACACCAATTGAAGGACCTTATAATGCAACAGCTGCAGGTGCAATTTCGGTAAAAGATTTGCTCGGGCTTATTGAAGAAACAACCGGAAAGCATGCAAAAATTTCTCTAGTAGGTGGCGATGAAAAGTCTCAATCACCATATGGGGTTTCAGCAGATTGGTATATGTCAACTACAAAAGCAGAAGCGGCAGGCTTTACATTTAGTCAACTTCATGATTGGCTCCCTACTCTAGTGAAAACATTAGTAAAAGAGCTACAATAGGCTAGGCCATTAAAAATCTGCTAGACTTCTCTAAAGAAAGTCTAGCAGATTCATTTTCATCGTATTTAATTGTCCAGATACTATAACAGTATCGTTTTTAATATTGCAACTGCTTCATCGATTTCTACTTTTGAAACGGTTAATGGAGGTAATAGACGAATAACGTTTGGCCCTGCACCTACTAATAATAAGCCGTTTTCCTCCGCCGCAGCTATATACGAGGCTACCTCAGTATCGCCACAGCCAATGCCAAGAAGTAAGCCCTGGCCCTGTACCGTATACGTAGAAGGTAGATTCGCTTTCAATTGCTTAACAAAATACGTAGATAGCTCCTGTACATTTTGTAAAAATGCAGTTTCAAAGACATGATCAAGCACAGTTTCAGCAACACTCATCGCAAGCGGATTCCCACCGAATGTTGTTCCATGTGTGCCAGGACTAAATGTATCAAATAGTTCGGCTGTTCCAAGCATCCCACCGACTGGGAAACCACCACCTAGACCTTTTGCCAATGTCACGATATTTGGTTTTAAAACCGTCTGCTCATAGGCATATCTTGTTCCTGTTCGTCCAATACCTGTTTGAACTTCATCGATAATTAGTAATATTCCTTTGTCGTCACAAGCTTTTGCGATTGCTGCTGCGAATTCTGGTGATACGCTGTTAACACCACCCTCACCTTGAATCATTTCCAGCATAATTGCTGCGACAGAATCATCAATCGTTGCTTCAAGTGCTGCCACATCATTAAAAGGAAGAATCGTAAATTTTTCAACAAGTGGTCCGAAGCCATTATGTATCTTGCCCTGACCTGTTGCGGACATCGCTCCAAAAGTTCGCCCATGAAAGGATTTCTCAAAAGTTATAATATGATTTTTCCCTGTATGCTTACGTGCAAGCTTGATGGCCGCTTCATTCGCTTCCGCACCACTATTACAGAAAAATGCATAAGAAAAATGTGTATTGGCTATTAACTTTTGCGCAACCTTTTCCTGACCAGGAATATCAAATAAATTTGAAATATGCCAAAGCTTTTGACTTTGATCATGAATAGCCTTTACAATCGCAGGATGTGCATGACCAAGACTCACTACAGCAATCCCGCTTGTAAAATCTAAATATTTTTTTCCAGCAGAATCTTCAACAACAGTTCCTTGCCCTTTGACAATTTGGGCGCGGCGTTTGCCATAGTTTCCAAATAAAGCACTCATTTTATCAACTCCTACTAATTTTTCTCTAACAATCATCTTCTCTAAACAACTATATTGCGACTTCTATGCCATTAGAACGGTCACCTTATCTATGAAGAAGAATGACTGTTACTGAGCGGGGATGAAGGGAAACTTTATTCATTCAGGTTTTCTTCATCCCCCGGATAAAATCGTCGTACCTACAAGCGATTCCCCAACAATTTGCACTGATGGAATACCTGCACTTAAGCATTCGAGAGCTCCTTGGACTTTTGGTATCATACCACCATAAATATGCCCCTCCTCAATCCATTGATTGATGAAGGAAGGTGTTGCTTGCGATTGATATTCATCGTTAATGCGAATACCACTTACGTCCGTTACAAGTAATAAACTATCTGCATCTATAGCTAGTGCTATTTCACTTGCTACCGTATCCCCATTAATATTTAATGCCTGACCATGTTCATTTGCACCAACACAAGCAATAACCGGTACAACCCCTACACTAATTAATGCTTCTAGCAAAGATGTATTGACGGTTTTTACTTCACCAACAAAACCGTATACATCTTTGTCTAGATAGTCTGCTACAATTAGCTGACCATCAAAGCCGTTTAAACCAATTGCAGCAATACCAGCCGTTGTTAATTCATGAACAAGCGCAGGATTGACCTTTCCTATTAACGTTGACTGTACAATATCAATTGCAGCTTCACTCGTGACACGAATACCGTTTAAAGCATGTGATTCTATACCGCGCACCGCTAGTTCACGGTTAATAGCCGGGCCACCGCCATGGGTAATAATAAGCTCTACACCGCTCTCTTGGAGTTTTTTAAAATTCTCAAAAAACGATTCATTTAAGCCTTCTAGCGTACTACCACCCAGCTTAATGACCATTCGTTTACGAGCGGTATGAGGCATTGATTTGAACGTAGTCATAAGTTAGGTCACATCCCCAAGCATGTCCCTTGCCTTCCCCAATACCAAGTGACACATAAATTTTCACTTCATGCATTTTTAAAATTCGAATTAACTCATCCTCTGAAAATGGAACTGGCTCACCGTTTTCAACCATTGTTACACCACCAATTTGAATCGTGATTCTTTCTGGATCAACCGTTGCGCCACTATAGCCTACAGCGGCAATAATACGTCCCCAGTTTGCATCACAGCCAAATACTGCCGTTTTCACAAGCGGTGAACCAACTACTGTTTTAGCAATTTTACGCGCCTCTTCATCCGAAATTGCCCCTTCAACTTCAGCCTCAATCAGCTTTGTTGCACCCTCACCATCTTTGGCTATCATTTTCGCTAAGTCTTGAGCTACTGTTTTCAATGTATAGTAGAAGTTTTGCCAATCTGGATGATTAGGAGTTAAAGCTTCATTACCCGCTAAGCCGTTTGCCATCACAACTACTGTGTCATTTGTAGACGTATCCCCATCTACAGTAATTGCATTAAAAGTCAAATTTGTTATATCAGATAATGTAGCCTGTAGGACATCTGATTCAATATGTGCATCCGTTGTAATAAAACCTAGCATCGTTGCCATATTTGGTTCAATCATACCTGAACCTTTTGCTACCCCAGCGATAATAACCTCTTTACCATCAACAATAGTGCTGTAGCTAGTGTTTTTCATAACCGTATCTGTTGTCATAATCGCTTGTGCAAAATCAATAGCACTTTCTAAACTACCTTTTGGCTCTAATTGATTTATCCCATTTGCCACTGGCTCCATATTCATAATTTCACCGATAACACCCGTTGAGCACACACCTACTAAATTTGCCTCTATACCAAGCTTTTCTGCCATTAGGGCCTGCATTGTTTGTGCATCCTTCGCCCCTTGCTTCCCTGTACATGCATTAGCATTTCCAGAGTTGACAATCATCGCTTGCATTTTCTTCGTTGCGTAGACAACCGCTTGCGTTACTTTCAATGGTGCTGCCTGCACAGCATTCGTTGTAAAAACACCTGCTACACTCGCTGGTACTTCACTGACTAATACAGCTAAATCCTTTTTCTTATGCTTTAAACCACAATGTAAACCTGCAGCTTTAAAGCCCTTTGGCGAAACAATATTTTTACTTGATAATTTTTTCATAATACTTGCGGATGCTAATAATGTCATAAAATCTTTCCTCCTTGGTTAATCAATTTTCCTTGGCATACAAGAGTAGTTCACGCTCTGCTTTCGCTACATAAAAGATTCGCTAATATACGTTACAGAAAGAATGGAACGACATCTAATCCTGTCGTTTGTGGTAAATCAAATTGAACATTCATATTTTGAATGGCTTGCCCTGCAGCCCCTTTGACTAAATTATCGATAACGCCAACAATTGTGGCACGATTCGTACGGGTATCTACCTTCACAAAAATATCGCAATAGTTTGAACCTTTAACGCGATTTGTTCCTAGACTATTTACATCTGTAATAATCCGCACAAACGGATGCTTTTCATAGGCACTCTGTAAACAAGCTACTAGCTGCTGCTCTGTAACACCAGACATAACAGGTGCATATGAGGTAGATAAAATCCCTCTAGTCATTGGCACTAAATGAGTATTAAAAGAAATGGTTGTATCAATCCCTGCAAACATTGAAATGGCCTGCTCGATTTCTGGTATATGCTGATGTGTATTCGTTTTATAAATTGAAAAGCTTTCATTTACCTCACTAAAATGCGTTGTTTGTGATGGCTTATTTCCAGCCCCTGAAATTCCACTTTTCGCATCAATCACTAAAAAGCTCGAATCAATCAATCGTTCTTTTAGCAATGGTAACAACGACAGTAAAACCGCTGTCGGATAGCACCCTGGATTTGCGATAAGAGGAGCACGTTGAACATTTTCTGTATTCCATTCAGTTAAGCCATATACACTTTGTTGAATGATTTCCAATGGCGCCGCTTTTTTACCGTACCATGCTTCATAGCTCGCTGGGTCTTGTAAACGGAAGTCACCAGACAAGTCTATTAATTTAGGACCTTTACCTACCAACGGAGGTAATAACTCACTCGTTACCCCTGAAGGCGTACTTGTAAAGACAACATCAAATTTCTCTAAAGCCCCATAATCAATTTTTTGTAAAGGTGTATCGGCAATATGAACGAGATGACCAAACTTAGAAGAAAAAATGACTCCCTCTTCCGAAGATGTGAATAAATCAATCCGCTCCACCGCTTTATGATTATGTAAAAATCGAATAAGCTCTAAGCCACCATATCCGGTTGCACCAACAATTCCTACTTTCAATGCACTCACCTCTGAAATAAGTTAAAATTAGTATACGTCTGCATATTTATTAAGTCAACTGAATTTTTATTTATATTTGAATTTTTTGCAAGCTTTATTGATCATCATCATAACGCGGGGTTGATTTCCGTTCCAACCGGGCGCTTTGTTGCTGTCGCTTCGCTTTCGCACAGTTAAAACATTTGTTGCTGTCGCTTCGCTTTCGCACAGTTAAAACATTTGTTGCTGTCGCTTCGCTTTCGCATAGTTAAAACATTTGTTGCTGTCGCTTTGCTTTCGCACAGTTAAAACATTTGTTGCTGTCGCTTTGCTTTCGCACAGAGCAAAGCTTCCTGAGGGCGTCCAGTCTCCACTCCAATCAACTAATATACATGGCATACGATTTAACAAATGTCATCTCCAACTTTTGATGATAAGCTCTAAGTAAATAAAATAGTTATATTTACTTACTTATCTTTTTAATATTATTGTATTAAATAATATCAGGCGTGTTGATTAGGAAAAAATAAGTTTATTATTGAGCGATAAAAGGATTTTTTCGTTACCACTTTGCCAATATATTTCCATTTTAACTGATTGTAGCGTAGGGCTACTCGACTCCCGCGGGAAAGCGAGACAGACGAGACCCTGCACGGAGCGAAGCGGAGGAAGCGGCTCGACGCTCGCCCGCAGGAAAGCGAGTAGCCCGTAGCGGAAATCAGCCTCTTTGGATGTATAAAAATGGTTAATCAACACACCTGAAATAATATTAATACGTTTTTTTCTAGGAGGTATAAAGTGAGGAAACCAATTTCTCTAAAAACTTAGAGTAAGACGTTCTTTCTATTTGAAAGGAGATGTATTATTATGCAAAAAATATTAGTATATTCTTTCCTATTTCTATTAGTACTAACAGGATGTTCTTCAGTTATACCAGACAATCCAACAGCAAAAACTATTCTTAAAGAAGATGCCCAAGCAGATATTTTACAATTTGATCATTTAATCTATATAAAAGCAGCCGATCAAGAATCTCTAATAAAGAATAATTTTATAAGAGGAGACAAAATCGGAGTAATAAAAAAAACGACGACATCCACTTTATTTTTCAAAGACTTTTATGCTACTAAATTGCCAATTGGATCTGAAATTTTCGCTACAAATAATCATGACACTTACACGATTATTGTCGAAATAGATGGTAAACAAATATTATATAAGGCGCTTTTAGAGGGCTGATCCTAACCCGCAAAAACTATGTTGAATGAAGTTTTACTTTTTTCAAAAAAGAAAGCAGGAATTTTTCGTCAACCGAATAAATTCCTGCTTCTTATAATTAATCTTCCATCGTTGATAGATCACCAGTTGGTAAATTTAACTCCCACGCCTTTAACACACGACGCATAATCTTACCACTACGTGTTTTTGGTAGCTTATCCTTAAATTCGATTTCACGTGGTGCTGCGTGTGCAGATAAGCCCTTTTTAACAAAATTACGAATATCCTCAATCAATGCATCTGAAGGTTCAACACCCTCACGTAATGATACAAAGGCTTTAATAATTTCACCTCGTACAGGATCCGGCTTTCCGATTACCCCTGCCTCTACTATATCAGGATGCTCTAGTAGTTTACTTTCTACTTCGAAAGGGCCTACTCGCTCACCAGCTGTCATAATTACATCATCTACACGCCCTTGGAACCAGAAGTAACCATCATCATCCATATAGGCAGAGTCTCCAGACACATACCATTCACCTTTTAAGAAATAAGATTCATAACGCTCAGGATTTCCCCAAATTTGACGCATCATTGCAGGCCAACCACGTCGAACTGCTAAATTTCCCATTGTAAAAGGTGGTACTTCATTGCCAGCATCATCAACTATCGTCGCATGAATTCCTGGTAATGGTTTTCCCATCGACCCTGGCTTAATATCCATAGAAGGATAGTTACAAATCATATGGGCACCAGTTTCTGTCATCCACCACGTATCATGAATACGGTGTCCTAGCTCATCAATACCCCAACGAATTACCTCTGGATTTAACGGCTCACCAACAGATAACACGTGACGTAACGAAGATAGATCATAATTCGCAAGCATACCACTACCAGCACCCATTAACATTCTAAAAGCGGTCGGTGCACTATACCAAACTGTTACACTATAATCCTCAATTGCTTGATACCAAGCTTGTGGTGAGAATCTTCCACCAACAATTAGCATTGTGGCACCATTTAACCATGGACCAAAAATTCCATATGCTGTTCCTGTTACCCATCCTGGATCTGCGGTACACCAGTAAATATCATCTTCACGCAAATCTAGTACCCATTGCGTTGATTGATATTGTTGAAGCATTGCGTTATGAACATGCAATACGCCCTTTGGAGCTCCAGTTGACCCAGAAGTATAATGAAGAATCATGCCATCCTCTCTATCCACCCATTCAATGTCGAATTGAGAAGATGCTTCTTTCAAGCGTCTATTAAAATCTAAAATTTGTGTTGTTTCTTCTATATCAGTTCCTACTAAAAAGACATGCTGCAAATGTGGTAGCTTTTCTAAAGGTACACGTTCAAGTAACTCTGGTGTTGTCACTAACACTTTAGCTTCACTATCTACAAGTCTGTCATAAACAGCACCCTCCATAAATGCCTCAAATAATGGACCTACAATAACACCCATTTTCAAAGCGCCTAATAATGAAAAATAAAGTTCAGGTGAACGTGGCATGAAAATAAATAATCGATCACCTTTCTCTAAATTTGTTGCTGCCTTAAAAACATTTGCCGCTTTATTTGTCAGCTTTTTCATTTCATTGAAAGAATAAGCTTCTTTACGCTTACCATCATTAAAATAAAGTGCAACTTTGTTTTTTCGATGCGTTTCTGTATGACGGTCAATTGCCTCATACGCCATATTCACAAGACCTGTTTCATACCAACTAAATCCCTTTTCTGTCTCTGCCCAATCATGTGTTGCTGCAGCTCCCTCATAATTAGGCAAATTATATTGCCTCGGTAAAGCATTCAACTTCTCCAACATTTTCATCCCCATGAAACTACCCCTTTCTTTGCTATCGCTTTAGTACATTAGTAAGCAAATTTCAAATTGTAAATTTCATTATTTTCCCCCTTCAAAATCCGCCACCTTCTCCAAAGACAATTACGTTTCGTAGCAATTGTTATACAACAGTTTAGATAGTGTAAAATTAACGAATGCTTATTTACACTACATTCATCTGTTGAATAACAGATGCAGATAAATATATTTTACACGAATTCACTGAGAATGTCTTAATATTTTTATTTTTCTAAAAACACAGGTATATTTTGCAAAAGATAGCGTTTTTCCGCAGGAAATCAGCTATAATGGAATTATTAAACTCAGGTGGTGTAATTATGGAACATAAAAAAACTTTTTTTTCTGTCACAAAGGAAACTAAGCATGGTACTGTGTATGTGGAAGGACCTGTTCCTCCAGAAAAATTAGCTACATATTCATTCCACGAAGGCTTGGTTGCTTTTAGACCTCCAAAGCAACAGCAGCAAGCCATTATAGAAATTGCAGGACTTCCTGAAGGACGAATTATTATTATTCGAAATGAAAACATTATTGTAGGCTACGTCACTTATTTATATCCCGATCCACTCGAACGATGGGCGGAAGATCGAATTGATAACATGATTGAGCTAGGTGCTATTGAAGTCATTCCAGACTATCGTGGTACAGGTGCTGGTAAGGCACTACTAGCTGTGTCTTTTATGGGAGATGAAATGGAAGACTATCTTGTTATCACTACCGAATATTATTGGCATTGGGATTTAAAAGGGACTGGTTTAAATGTTTGGGATTATCGCAAAATGATGGAGAAAATGATGGGCTCTGCCAACTTCGAATATTTTGCAACAGATGACCCTGAGATCACATCACATCCTGCTAACTGCCTGATGGCACGTGAAGGCAAGCGCGTCCCTCCTGAGACAATAGAAAGATTTGATAGACTTCGTTTTAGAAATCGCTTCATGTATTAAACCAACACAAAGGGGATTGAGTATATGATCGTAGAAGAAATTATGAATGATGAGCCCTACACGCTGGCTCCGACAAATACAGTGTTTGAAGCGCTGAAGTTAATGCGTGAGAAAAAAGTACGTCATGTGCCAGTTGTAGATGAGGAGCATCACGTTCTTGGGGTTATCACTGAACGAAATATTAAAGAGGCCTTGCCTTCCTCGTTACGGGATGAACCTAATTCTCCAGTTTTTAATGCAAAAGTGGAAGAAATTATGATTAAAAAACCACTTGTCGGTCATCCACTTGATTTTGTAGAAGAAGTAGCTCTTACTTTTTATGAATCCAAAGTAGGCTGCTTACCAATTGTCTCTGGAGGAAAATTAGTTGGAATTGTCACTACCACAGATTTACTCTATACATATATAGAGTTAACTGGTGCCACTGAACCTGGCTCAAAAATTGAAATCCGTGTATCCGATACGCCAGGAATATTATTTGAGATTACAAAGATCTTTCATGAACATCATGTAAATGTCCAAAGCGTCTTAGTTTATCCTGATTCTGAAAATACTCAAAACAAAATTTTAAGTATCCGGGTAAAAACATTGAATCCACTAGCTATGATTGAAAATCTACGTAAAGAAGGCTTTGATGTTTTATGGCCTAATTTACCAGGTGTTTCGTTACAATGAAAAAAGCAGTATTTGTTTACTCGCCAGAGCAACTCGGATATAAATTTTCAGATACCCATCCTTTCAATCATAAACGCTTGACGCTTACAATGGATTTGTTAAAAAATATAGACGCTCTTGATGATTTAGATATTGTTCCAGCTCGTGTTGCTACAGAGGATGAGCTTTTACTTGCACATGATCCAAAATATATTGAAATCGTTAAAAAAGCAGGACATGGTGAGCTTTCTGAGGCACAATGTGAAAGCTACGGCATAGGCACCGAAGATACACCTATTTTTGAAAATATGCACGAAGCAAGTGCACAGCTTGTCGGTGGAACATTAACTGCTGTCGATTATGTTATGGAAGGAAAAGCCGAGCACGCCCTCAATCTAGGTGGAGGGCTACATCATGGCTTCCGTGGCCGTGCATCAGGTTTTTGTATTTATAACGATAGTACAGTAGCCATTCGCTATTTGCAGGAAAAATACAACGCTCGTGTACTTTATGTAGATACCGATGCCCATCATGGGGATGGGGTGCAATGGAGTTTTTATGAAGATCCAGATGTTTGTACATTGTCTATTCATGAAACAGGGCGCTATCTTTTCCCCGGAACTGGTAATATTACCGAACGCGGAAATGGACAGGGCTACGGCACTTCTTTCAATTTCCCAATTGATGCTTTTACAGAAGATGAGAGTTTCCTAGAAATATATGAAAAGGCTATGCGAGAAGTCTTTGAATTTTTCAAGCCGGATGTTGTGCTAACGCAAAACGGCGCAGATGCACATTTTTTTGATCCATTAACACATTTATATGGAACAATGAACATTTATAGAGAAATTCCAAAGCTTGCTCATAAATTAGCACATGAATATTGTGGGGGCAAATGGATTGCCGTTGGCGGTGGAGGCTATGATATTTGGCGTGTTGTGCCTCGCGCATGGTCTATGCTATGGCTTGAAATGACAGATCAGCAATTATCAACAGGACCCCTACCTCAAGCATGGTTAGATCGTTGGCAGCCTGAAGCACCCGTGCCTTTTATTCCAACTTGGGAGGATCCAAATCCATTGTATGAGCCAATCCCTCGAAAGGCTGAGATTGAAGAAAAAAACGCACAAATGCTAACCAAAGCGCTTCATATTATTCGCAATGAAAAACACGTCTAACTCTATGCCTCACGACAATTGTGAGGCTTTTTTTACCTTAGTCCTCTATCAGTCATTCTTGGCATTCTATCCGTCTATAAAAAAACACGCAAATCCATTATCAGATTTACGTGTTATAACTGTTATTTACTTTTGACAGATTGTCGATGTTCAATACGATGAGGTAAAATAACCGCTTCGTCCTCAACAGGCTCTTTGTTCATCAATTTTGTCAACAAGCGCATTGCAACAGCACCGATATCGTACAGTGGTAACGCGACACTCGTTAGCTGTGGACGAACCATGCGTGCTAATTTTGAATTTTCAAAACTGATCACTTCGATATCCTCAGGTACATCTTTGCCTGCATCCTGCGCACCATGAATCAATCCAATTGCTAATTCATCACTACCTGCAAAATAAGCAGTTGGAGGATTTTCAAGTGAGGATAATGTTTCCCAAGCCTCTAAGCCCATATCATAGCTTGATTCCTCTGCAGCGATTAGTGATACATCTATAGGTAAACCTGCGTCTTGTAAGGCTTTTTTATATGCTTCAAGTTTGAATTTTCCATTAATAGTATACGTAAGCGGACCTGTTACGAAAGCGATTCTCTTATGGCCATTTTGAATGAGTAATGTAATCGCCTCATATGCTGCTTGGTAATAATCAATGTTAACAGTCGCAATTGTTTGCGATTCATCTACTGAACCCGCAAGCACAATTGGTACAGGTGAATGATCCATAGTTTGTTGCATTTTTTCAGTTACTTCATCACTCATCATAACAATGCCGTCAACCTGTTTTCCTAGCATTGTATCCAGTAACTGAAGCTCTTTATCTTCATGTTGGTCAGAGTTGGCTAAAATAATATTGTAACGATACATTGTTGCAATATCCTCTACACCACGTGCTAGCTCCGCATAAACATTGTTTGCAATATCCGGGATAATCACGCCAACTGTTGTTGTTTTCTTACTTGCTAATCCACGCGCTACTGCGTTTGGACGATACTCTAATCGTTCAATTACGTCTAATACTTTTTTTCGTGTTGCCGGTTTTACGTTTTGATTACCATTGACTACACGAGAGACCGTTGCCATAGAAACATTTGCTTCTCTTGCAACATCATAAATTGTAACAGTCATCGTACGTGCCTCCCTTTTTTCCTTTTATAGCCTTATCATACGATAATTTTTATATTCTTTTCAAGAAGCAGTATGTACATGAAAAGAAAAACCTAGTACTAATAGTACTTTTCTAGTCATTATTTTGTCACTATATAGTAAACACCGCCTGCCGATTAAAGCAAGCGGTGTTTATTAAACAATTATGCATTGATTTCATGGCTCTTCATGAAATTTTGTAGTGTTTGGTAGAAAGCATCAAATGTTGGAATATCCATTTGTTGTTGTGAATCAGAAAGTGCTACAGATGGATCTGGATGCACCTCTGCCATGACGCCATCAGCTCCAATAGCAATTGCTGCCTTAGCACATGGTAATAGTAAATCACGACGACCTGTTGAATGCGTTACGTCTACAAATACTGGTAAATGCGTTTCTTGTTTTAAAATTGGTACAGCAGAAATATCTAATGTGTTACGCGTTGCTTTTTCGTAAGTACGAATACCACGCTCACAAAGAATGATGTTCTCATTTCCTTTAGACATAATGTATTCTGCTGCGTGAATGAATTCATCAATTGTCGCTGCTAAGCCTCGTTTTAAAAGGACAGGTTTATTTGTTGCACCCGCTGCTTTTAATAATTCGAAGTTTTGCATATTACGTGCACCGATTTGGATGACATCGATGTAATCTAATGCTTCCTCTAAATGACCTGGTGTAACAATTTCCGTAATAACGCCTAAACCGAATTCCTCAGACACACGTTTTAAGATTTTAAGCCCTTCTAATCCAAGACCTTGGAAGTCATATGGAGAAGTACGTGGTTTATATGCACCGCCACGAATTAACTTTTCACCTTTTGCTTTAATAGATGCTGCTACTGCTGCTACTTGCTCGTATGATTCTACAGCACAAGGTCCAAATACGAAAGATGGTTTTCCTTGGCCAATCAGTTCACCATTTACATTAATGACAGTATCTTCTGACTTTTTCTTACGAGATACAAGTAATTCTTTTTTCTTATCCGCTTCAAGTTGTTTTAAAGCTGTTTTAAAAATTTGCTTAAATATATAATCAACCGTCATTTGGTTTAATGGACCTTGATTGTGTTCTTTAATAAGATCAAGCATGTGTCGTTCACGTAATGGATCATAGCGATTCACACCTTGTTTTTCTTTAATCTTACCGATTTCATCAACTACTTCTGCACGTTCGTTAATTAGACGAAGAATTTCTAAGTTTAAACCGTCAATTTGACTACGTAAGCTTTCTAAATCTTTTTGGCTCATGCTTTCTTGCTCCTCTCCTCATGACAGACACTTCCAGAACTCTGAAATGTATGTTACATTTTTAGATATTAGCAACATTATAATCAATGTTGCACAGAATGTCACGCATTTTTAATTTAGCGCTTCAACTCGCTAAACTATACAACTATATTAACATATTACGAGAAAGGAAGCGAGTACATTGAGTTCAAAATTATTTGCACTTGATATCGGTACACGTTCTGTAGTAGGCATTATTTTAGCTGAAGATAATGACCGCTTTCACGTGGAGGACATCTTAGTAAAAGAACATAAAGAACGCGCCATGGTTGATGGTCAAATACATAATGTCATGTATGTGGCAGATTTAATCAATGAAATTAAACATGAACTTGAAGAGAAGCATGGTCCTTTAACTAAAGTGAGTGTCGCTGCGGCTGGTCGCTCATTGAAAACAGAACAAGCAAGCGTGGCGATCAATATACGTAATCGACCTATTTTTACGGAAGAAGATATAAGTCGTTTAGAACTGCAAGCTGTTCAACAGGCACAGCAACAGCTCCTTCAACACAAAGAAGACGCTAAAATAAGTCACTATTATTGTGTTGGTTATTCTGTTTTATACTACCGTTTAGATGGCGAAGAAATTGGTAGCCTACTCGATCAGCAAGGAGATGAAGCACAAATTGAAGTTATTGCTACGTTCTTGCCACGAGTTGTCGTAGAATCACTTATAGCGGCTCTTAAACGCGCGGATTTAGAAATGGATGCACTAACATTAGAACCTATTGCAGCTATTAATGTACTTATCCCCCCAACAATGCGTCGTTTAAATGTGGCGCTTGTTGATATTGGTGCTGGTACATCTGATATTGCCATTACTGATAAAAGTACTGTTGTCGCATATGGTATGGTACCAACAGCTGGTGATGAAATAACAGAGGCTTTAAGTGACCACTACTTACTCGACTTCCCAGTTGCCGAAAAAGCGAAACGTCAACTGCAAACAGAAGAAGAAATTTTAATTCAAGATATTTTAGGCTTTGATCAATTTTATCCGAAAGAAGATGTTCTTCAAGCAATTGATCCTGCTGTTAAGCAACTGGCAAAAGCCATTGGGGAAGAAATTTTGCGTCTTAATAATCGCATAGCTCCTAAGGCGGTAATGCTTGTTGGTGGAGGTAGCTTAACACCAAATCTTACAACCGAACTTGGGTTAGTACTAGATTTACCTGCCAATCGCATTGCCGTTCGAGGGATTGACGCCATTCAAAACTTAACGAAGGAAGATCATATTAAAGCATCTCCTGAATTGGTGACCCCAATCGGTATTGCCATCGCAGCAAAAAAAATGCCTATTCAATATATGAGCCTAACAGTCAATGAACAAGTCGTTCGCCTTTTTGAATTAAAGGAAATGACCGTTGCCGATGCATTTTTAGCAGCCAATATTCGAGCAAAGCAGTTATATGGAAAACCAGGACATGGATTATCAGTGAATGTCAATGGACAAGATATTTTCATCCCTGGTGGTCACGGTCAACCGGCGGAAATTTTAGTGAATGGTCATCAGGCATCCACAAAAACAATGATTAAAACAGGCGATGCCATCCAGTTAATTGAAGGCCAAGACGGTCAGCCAGCGATTGCTACAGTGAGAGATATTGTAGATGATGCTTCGATTAAAACCATTACAATTCAACATACAAAATATGTAATTGAACCACAAATAACTGTTAGTGGTTCCCCTGCATCACTCGATAGTGCTTTAAATGATCGAGATGTTGTGATGTTTGAAATAGCCGAAACAGTCGAGGATGTATTTAAGCTCACAAATAATTGGGAGTTATTAAAACAATTTGAGTCCTTTTATATTCAAGTGGACGGAAAGCCACTTTATTTACCAGAGTTTTCAGCCCATTTAATGATGAATGGTAAACCATCAAAAATGTCATATGCTGTACAAGATAGTGATGTTATTACGTTTCAGCAACAATCATTTCCTACTGTTCAACGGATTGCTGACCAAATGAATGTTTTACTTGAGGATAAAATCATCATACACTTTCAAAACGAAGTGTTAGAGCTGAAGAAGATGGCCAACGAAGTTCTCGTTAATCATGTAGTAGTTTCACCTCTTTCAACCGTTCCAAATGGAGCAATAATTTCATTTAAAGAAAAAGACCGAAGTCGTTGGATATATCAAGATGTGTTCCGCTTCTCTAATTGGCAACTACCTACTACATTTAAAGGTAATTTTACAATTTTACGAAATGGTCAACCGGCAAGCTTCGATATGGAGATTTTCGGCGGGGATAAATTAGAGATTTTACTAGAAATAGCGCCTATATCTGAACAAATGCGCTAAAGCGCTCGTTTACATCCGACAAGCGCTGGAGAGCCCGAAGCAAAAGTAAACGCTCCACCACTTTTGCCCGAGGGATCGAAGCGACCTCGAGGATGTAGCGTTTTAGCCTAGACGACGACTTTGCTCTAGTTTATCCACAGGCAAAAAATCCATAGTTTCCTTAACAATAAAAAAAGGGATACGTTACATCTATGATAAGATGTAGCGTATCCCTTTTATCTATTATGCGCGAACTTCTTCACTTTTTTCTTCAGCTTGTTCCTTTTTTTCACTAGCATCCTCTGCTTTAGGCTCCTCACTAGGGATGAAATCCTCCAGTGGCTCTTCACCCTCAAAAGAAACAGTACCATCGTCAAAAACAGTTGGTGCTTTTGCTGATTTTAATGTTTTTACTTTCTCTACTAATTGTGTAGATTGTTCTTGAATTTGTTTAGATAATTGAACCGTTTTATCTTTTGCAGTTGTCGAGAAATCTGCACTCTTATCTTTTAAGTTAACAGCTTGTACTGCTACATCACTACGTAAATCTTTCCCTGATTTTGGAGCTAGTAATAAACCTGCTGCTGCACCTACTATACCCCCAACTAATGCGCCAATAACAAAATCCTTCATGTTCACTCGCTCCTCTTCATAGATCGATTCTTGCGGTTGATAAAGCTGTGGCAATGAACTTTCTAGTTGTTGTTCCTTCACTTCATTATAATTTGGCTTTTGAGTTGTCATGCAACAATTCCTCCCCATCTTATTATCTAATTTGCTTAGATTGGTTGTCCATCTGCTTTCGCGGATGCATTCTTCAACATATGCCTAAGACTTTATATTTATTCCGTTGACATTTAATGTCTACCGAACAATAATTATTTTTTTCGGCCCCATTTTCTTTTCGACTTTTCCGACTGCTCTGATTCAGAAGAATAAACATCTTCTTGAACCACCTCATTGGCCTGATCGATAATTTTGCGTTTCTTCCACTTATCTGCAATACCCATTGCGACATTGCTCCATTGAACAACTTGTGCAATTTTTTCTTCATTTTGTTCCACACTATTTGAAATTGAAGAAGTAATTTGCTGTACAGATGTATTTAAACCATTTACAGAGTCGCCAATTCCTTTGACTGCATGAACAACAGAATTTAACTGTTCGGATTTTTCTTGAATATCCTCTGCCAAGCTATTTGTTTTGGAAAGTAAAGAAGTCGTTTCACGTGTTATCCCTTCCATTTGTCCTTCAATACCCGATAATGTTTTTGCTAAACTGTTAAGGATTGGTTTGAGCGAAAATAATGTCATGCCAACGCTCACACAAAAAATTAAAAAACCGATTGCTGCAATGATTGCTGCAATATACAAAATAACTTCCATAACTAGACCTCCTGCAAGTAAAAATTCTCTTTACTATTACTTTCCTTATTTTCGACAAAAAAAACTGAATTCCTTCTCATTTTGAGAAAAAACAGCTTATTCCTTACGGACTAAGCTGTTTCGTTGTTTTTTAGCACGTCTTCAAAAGCATCTTGGAATTTATGAACATCGCCTGCGCCCATAAATAAAAATACTGCGCTCTTATGCTTTGTTAACACTTCAATTCCTTCAGTGGTAATCACTGCACTGCCTTCAATTAAAGTTGCTAAATCTTGGATTGAAAGTGCGCCTTGTGTTTCCCTTGCAGAACCAAAAATATCACATAAGTATGCTGTATCTGCAAGACTTAGACTATCCGCAAAATCCTGTAAAAAAGCTTGTGTACGTGTAAATGTATGTGGTTGGAAAATAGCTACTAACTCACGATCCGGAAATTTTTGTCGTGCCGATTGAATCGTTGCACGGATTTCAGTTGGATGGTGTGCGTAGTCATCTATTAAAACATTATTCCCAATATCCGTTTCTGTAAAACGTCTTTTTACACCTTTGTATGTGTTTAAACGTTCTTGAACGATGTCTGGTGAAATACCTTCATATTGGCAAAGTGTAATAACAGCTAAAGTATTTAATACCGCATGATCTCCAAACAATGGGATAAAGAAAGTACTATAAAATTCATTGCGGACAAATACATCAAATTTTGTACCCTTTGTTGTTTTTTCAACATTACGAGCCTCAAAATCATTTTCAGCTCCAAATCCATAATAAACAACAGGTACTTTCGCTTGAATACGTTGTAGATGTTCATCATCACCGCAAGCAATAATTGCTTTTTTAACTTGTAATGCTAATGATTGAAAGGCTGAATAAACATCCTCTATGTTTGCAAAGTAGTCTGGATGGTCAAAATCAATATTAGTCATTACCGCGTAATCAGGATTATAAGCTAAAAAGTGTCGACGGTATTCACATGCTTCCATCACAAAGAAGTCAGCACTTTCATGTCCAGCTCCTGTTCCATCTCCAATTAAATAAGAAGTTGGTTTATAACCTCCTACAACATGAGCCATTAAGCCTGTCGTAGATGTTTTACCATGCGCACCCGTAATGGCAATCGACGTATAATTACCGATATATTCACCTAAAAATTTATGGTAGCGAATAACTTCTACACCGATTTCACGAGCACGCTCTAATTCAGGATGGTCATCAGGAAATGCATTCCCTGCAATAACTGTCATACCTTCTTTAATATTATCTGCATTAAATGTAAAAATTGGAATATTACGCTCACGTAACGGCTGTTCCGTGAAGAAATATTTTTCAACATCTGAGCCCTGTACTTGTTCACCAGCATCAAATAAGATTTGTGCAAGTGAACTCATGCCAGAACCTTTAATGCCTGTGAAATGAAAAACTGTCATTAATTAAACCCCCCGGGAATTCAATATCCCTTCTATCATCTATTAGGTGTATCGTATTTTCCACTAATTATTAGGTATTAATACCTTTGCAAGTACTAAAAAATACGTACTAATCATCATATAACGTCTATTATAGCACTATTTATGCACAAGGATAAATGTGTAACTTTTCTAAAAATACTAATTTTGACGTGAATAAGATAATCTATACGAAAACAATGTAATTCTTATTCAAACATAGCAATTAAATCTTCTTCTGTAATGTAACTTTCTCGTGGTTTACTGCCACGTGCCTCAGACACAAAGCCATGCGATTCCAACATATCGATTAAACGAGCAGCACGATTATAGCCAATATGGTATTTGCGCTGAATTAAGGAAGTAGAGGCTCCTCCCTGCTCATAGACAAATCGACATACATCCTCGAACAGTTCATCTTGCTCCGCGGAAACCTCCGTCTTCTTTAAAAGTTCCTCTTGATCGAATATATAATCAGGCTCTCCTTGCTCACGAACATGCTCAATGATCGCTTCAATTTCATCATCTGTCACAAATGTTCCCTGCAAACGCACCGGAGCAGACATACCATTACCTAAATATAACATATCGCCTCGTCCAAGCAATCTTTCTGCACCTTGCGCATCTAAAATTGTACGTGAATCGATTTGTGAAGATACCGCAAAAGCAATACGTGTAGGAATATTTGATTTAATAAGGCCTGTAATAACGTCAACAGACGGTCTTTGAGTTGCAACAATTAAATGGATACCACAAGCACGTGCCTTTTGCGCAATACGACAAATTGCCTCCTCAACATCGGCAGGAGACATCATCATTAAATCTGCCAATTCATCAATGACAATTAAAATATACGGTAATTTTAAGCTATGTTCATTATTTTTATCCGCAATTGCATTATAACGTGTAATATCACGTGCACCTGCATGCGCAAATAACTGATAACGACGCTCCATTTCCTCCACTGCCCATTTCAGTGCGGCTGTAGCAGCCTTCACATCTGTAATGACTGGGCTAACTAAATGTGGAATATGATTAAACGGTGCTAATTCTACCATTTTAGGATCGATAAGCATCAGCTTTAATTCATGTGGTGCAGCTTTATATAATAAACTAACCAAAATCGAATTGATACAAACCGATTTACCAGAACCTGTAGCTCCGGCAATTAAGCCATGTGGCATTTTTCGTAAATCAATGGTTACTGGCTTCCCTGTTAAATCCAGACCCAATGCTGCTTCTAACGGTGAATCTGACTCGAGGAAAGAAGGACTATTTGTCACTTCTGATAATCGAACAGCGCGAGATACACGGTTCGGTATCTCAATGCCAATTGAGCTCTTCCCAGGAATCGGAGCTTGGATGCGGATGTCTTTCGCTGCCAGTGCAAGTTTCAAATCATCTGCTAGATTGCGGATTTTGCTAACCTTCGTACCATGACTCACTGTTATTTCAAATTGTGTCACGGCAGGTCCTTGCATAATGGATTCTATTTGAGCTGAGACTTGGAAATAAGACAAAGCTTCGACCAATGTATCTCCCTGTTGCTCCATCCACTCAGTATCTTGTGTTTTTTCCTCAGGTGGCTCTAAAAACTCATCATCTGGCTTTTGATACACATGAACAGGTTTTCGAGGTATTTCCATTACTTGTTCTTCCACCAATGTTTCTTCTAATACGGGAGATTGCTCTGGATATTCTCCTGTGTCAACAGACTTCTCGGGAATAACTACATGTTCGTTTTCGGTAGTAAGCTCCTGTTCAGTAGTTGTTTCTACTTCCATTTCGGTAGTTGCTGAAATTTCGTCGAAACTCTCGATATCAATTACTGTCTTTTCTAATGTCGAAACGTTGGACATCGATGTTACTGGTGCCATCGTAATGACTGATATACTCTCTGTTGCAGCATTGAATGGGGCAATATTTTGATCAGAACCCTCGTTTTCCTCCGTCGATTGTGGTGCTATTTTATTGTCCGTCTCTAACTCACTAATCTCTAAATCTATTGATTGTTGAAATTCTTTATCGGATTGCACTAATTGATGGTCTGCCTCCAAATTAATAAGCTCAGAAGAAGGCTCCTGTTCCTCTTGACCTTTTTCAACATTTGTTGGTGTCGACTTTGTATTTTTAAATTGCTTTTGTTGGACTCTCCATTTTTCTTTATCAGTTTTTAGCATTAAAACATTAAATGGAATGCCACTTTTTTCTTTCTTTTCAATAGGTTGTTGTTCTAAAGATTGTGAAGATTGTTCTTGCAATAAACCTTGCACATCGTCTTCATTCATTGAAGGCTGGACTACTGTAACTTCACCAATGTGGATGGTAGAATTTTCGATTTGCAATTGTTCTACAACTACTTCTTTTACACGGATTTCTGATTGATCAGCTGAAAGTTGTTCAACATTCAGCTCATGTTGAACGGCTTCTTTCACTTGGTTTTCAAATTCTACGGCGAAAGAAGTTGTTTCCAGCACAGGTAATTCCGACTTCGTTTTATCACTAGGATGATCTGTTTCGTCCATTAATTGATCATCAAAAGTAATCGGTTGCTTTGCTGATGCTTCAATTGATTTAGGAATTTCAAGCTGTTCAGGTCCATCTTTCTGAACTGCGCAAATAGGCTCTCTTTCTTCTAGTATATTTTCAATAGCCTCATTTGTTGTCGCTTCTTTTAAAGACTTAGATGCAGTAGATATTTCTAACTCTTTTTTGTCGTGCACTTCCTGCCGTTTCTCTAATAACTGTTCAATTGGGCTCGGCTTAGCAAAACCATAGACTGGTGACGGAACATCAGTTGGTACAAAACGCTTGCGATTTTCAGGTAAACCACTTTCATCTGTCTTTTCTACTTGATAATTCGAAGCTTTATGCGAAGTCGGTAGCTCGTTTTGCGCATCTCGAAAAACAAGTCTTGCTTTTGAACGATTCTCCTGTTCAGGCTGACTTCGTGTAATCGTCGTTCTACCGGTTCTCTTCGTTCGATTTGCTAATAGTTCTCGAATGCCTGAAACCTCAATATCATAAACACTCGAATCCACAATATGATTATTTAAATGCCTCGGTAGCGATAAATCTTCAATTTGTCCGGAGTATGCATCGTCCTTTTGATTGAATGCTTCTTTTGATGATGGTGTTGATGGTGGAGCTGAAAATTCCTCATCCTCAATTAACGGAAAACGAAAGGTTTTGTGCTTTGCAGTTGTTTCTTTAAATGAATGCTGCTGCTCAGATTGTTCTTCGTCATAGTCTTCATAAAACTCTTCATATTCGTAATCATTGTTATCTCTATTTATAAATTTATCCATTTGTTTTTTTAACCAATTCACATTGTTCACTCATTTCTCTTACACTTCATTTATAGCATTAACTAAATCAATTATGCCTCGGCATAATTGCGTCTGGAATCAGCTTTGTGGTTAGGCCTGCAGATGTTTTTTGTGCGCAAGCGAATCGACAGCAACAACATGATACATGTCAGTTCCGTTATCGCAAGGATGCGATGATTTTAGCCTGAGTTCCTCTATTTCAACGAGTATTTGGACACCCGCTGAAAAGTAGCATAAAACTGCATTCATCTCACCACCTATAGAGGTAGGAGACTTCTATAACTGCCGTTTCACTTACGTTACACAAAACATCTGTAACTATCGTTTCACTTACGTTACACAAAACATCTGTAACTGCCGTTTCACTTACGTTACACAAAACATCTGTACCTGTCGCTACGCTTTCGGTACAGAAAATAATTGCTGAAAGAAGTTAAATGTCTATAACAAAAAGCATACCATAAAAATGTAATAGAAACTTGCATTTAGAGGCTCATTCTAGACAAAAAAATCGTTATGTTACTAGCATATTAGTAGCATAACGATTTTAAGTACATATAATCAATTTTGTCTTGGCATTAATTGTGCTATCGCACAGAAAGCACTTGTTGCTGCCGCTTCGCTTTCGCACAGCTAAACAGTGCTTCCGAAGGCTTTATCTAGTTGGCGTTTCAAACGCACTACCAGTTATCGCATCTTCTGGTAATACTAAAATTCCTTTTTCAGAAGGTGCATTTGGTATTGCTAATTCGCGTGCTGAACATAGCATTCCGTATGAATCAACACCTCGCAAATTACCCTCTTTAATAAGCATTCCAGAAGGCATTACTGCACCAATTTTGGCTACGACAACCTTTTGACCTGCTTCCACATTCGGTGCTCCACATACAATTTGTAATGTTTCTTCACCTACGTTTACAGAACAAATGCTTAGTTTATCAGCATTTGGATGCTTGTCCTTTGTTTCTACATAGCCTACGACAAATTTTGGAGAAAAATCTACATTAAGGCTGATTACAGCTCCATTTTTTGCAATAGCTGCCTCTAGCTGTGCTACTAATTCTGGAGTAACTTCAACCAGGCCTTTTGCATCAGTTTGAATATAGTTACTAGCATTAAATAAATTAAATGCTTTAATTTCTCCAGTCTGTGCTTCCTTTAAAATAGCGATATCACCTGCACGTTCTACCTCTGTTTTCACGATTGATTCTGTAGCTAATTGTACTAGCAATACATCTCCTACATGCTCTTTGTTGTAAAATACATTCATTGTTTCTCTTGCTCCTTTTTAACTCTGTTTTTTGCTAATATAAAGATCGGTTCTAGCTCCCCATCTTCATAAATAAAAGATAATGACGTAATCGGTACTGTACCGACAGTGAAGAAATGCATCGTCATCTGCGCTAATACATCATACCCTGTTTCATTACGAATATCACCTACTATTAAAACATCCTGATGCGGCACAGACAACGTCATGTCACCCTCAATGTTAGTCTGCATCTCTTTCAAAAAGTTTTCATTTAAAATGCGACTTGCATCGTAGCCATCATTAGCATTAACGAAATAGAAAATATTCCCTGCGACTTCATCTTTCTTATAAACAGTTGGTAGTTGCTTAACAGAAAATCGTGCCATTTCACGAATTTGCTCTACTGTTAATTGTAGTACCTCTAACATGGATTCATCAATAAAACGATAAGTTTTTCCTAAATCAAGCGCATAAAAAATACGTGTTTCTGCTGTATGCTCAGTAGTGATGAATGCATGTCCCTCCTTCGAGGCTTGAGGGTAGGATGTTGCGCGAATAACTGGATATATTTGTCTGGTAGTTTGGAATCCTTGTTCCATCTCTTGCTCCATAGCATTAAATGTTTGCTCGATTGTATAAACGACTTCATCGATTGCAGCGCCTTGCTTATCATTATATTTTGCTAAAATACCTGGTAGAGATAGTTCCATCCCTTTACCAATTTTTTTATGGTTTAAGCGTAATTTATCGTACTTTTTATCAAATTCAAAATCAAACTTTTCCTCATTCAATTGTTGTTTTAATAGGGACACAAGTTGTTCTGATTTAATTTGTTTCACCTAGCTCACATCCTTTCTTCATAATCAATTTAATTTTGGCGTAAAACCCGCTGTCGCGCAGATAAATTGTCACAGGATGTGACTTTTATAAACTGAGTTCCTCTATTACAGCCTATTTGGGTATCTTTCGAAAATGAATTACATCCTTATTTAACTCATCAACTATAGAGGTAGGAGTCAATTGTAGCTTAATATTTATGGAATGAAGAGAAAACGGCTCACATGTTTGTGAACCGTCCTGTTCAAAACTATCCAATTATTTAATCTTAACCGAATGAACGATTTTCGTCATCTTGTGTAAATTATTATTAATATGTTTTGCCTGAGAAATGGTCGTCATTTTTACATCACCGCTACTTACAATAAGCTCAAATTCATTTTCATGATCGTTTTTCGAAACAACTGCAATGTCAAAAATACTATCCTTAAATATTTTAAAGTTGCAACTTCAAAAGATACTACTCATGGGCTAATGTAAATAAATATTGACCAAGAAGAAGCGAGACTATATGCTCGAACATCATCTGACGACTTACTAACCCTTGTGTGAAGACACCTACAGCTCCCGCACCTTGTCGGATATCTCGGCGTTGTGTATAGTGTTCCATTACAGGCCCAAGTTCCTTCCCAGCTCTTATTTCCTGGGCAATTTCTTCTGGTAATATAATTTGTGCTCCAGCAGCTGTATAAGTTGTGCCATCTGATATTGTAAGTGCTCCCCAGTTACAAACGTACATTACACCATCAATTTCAGTCACTCCACCCTCTAATCCAAACGATAATTGCGCACCCGTCTCTTTGATTGCGTTTTGCGAACGGTTAATTGCTCCCAATCGTGTTTCGTCATGAGTCATCGGTTGCTCAGAAACTTGTGAAGCAGCCTTAACGTAGGTGAAATTCGGTTTATCAAAATATTTTTTAGCTATCACTTCAACTGCCTCTGTTTTTGCTTTATTTGTTGTCCCAATAGCTATGTTCATTTTTCAAATCCCTCTTTCTTTGCATAGAAAAAGATGCCCCTAAAGGCACCTTCTAACTTCTTTCGGGTGTTACTTTACACATTAGCGCGAATCGTTGCTAATGTCGAACGATCTGCTTTCTTCACTAGTTCCACAATTAAAGCTTTTGCAGCTGCATAGTCATCAATATGAATGATTGAAGCAGATGTATGAATATAGCGTGAGCAAACACCAATTACTGCACTAGGAACACCGTCATTTGCTGTGTGCACACGACCTGCATCCGTACCACCTTGTGATACAAAATATTGATAAGGGATATTATTCGTTTCAGCAGTATCTAAGATGAATTCACGCATACCTCTATGTGTAACCATCGTACGGTCAAGAATACGTAATAATGTCCCTTTTCCAAGTTGACCAAATTGATTTTTTTCTCCTGACATATCATTCGCAGGTGAAGCATCTAGAGCAAAGAATAAATCCGGTTTAATCATATTTGCGGATACTTGAGCACCACGCAGACCAACTTCTTCCATTACATTGGCACCTGAATATAAATGCGAGGCTAGCTTTTCACCTTTTACTTCTTTCATCAATTCAATTGCCAATCCACAGCCATAGCGGTTATCCCAAGCTTTGGCCATAATTTTTTTCGGATTGGCCATTGGTGTAAATGGGCAGACAGGGATAATAGATTGACCCGGACGAACGCCAAGTGCAATAGCATCTTCTTTATTGTCTGCGCCAACATCTATTAGCATATTTTTAATATCCATCGGTTTTGAACGTTCAGCATCTGTTAATAAATGTGGTGGTATTGATGAAATTACACCAGGAATCGCACCATTTTTAGTAAATACTTCAACACGTTGCGCTAGCATAACTTGGTTCCACCAACCACCTAATGTTTGGAAGCGGATCATCCCGTTATCGGTAATAGAAGTAACCATAAATGCCACTTCATCCATATGGCCAGCAACTAACACTTTTGGTGCATCAGCAACTTCACTATGCCTCACACCGAAAATACCCCCTAAATTATCCTGAACGATCTCATCTGAGTACTTTTCCAACTCAGAACGCATGAACGCACGTACTGCATGTTCATTACCCGGAGCGCCTGGTAATTCCGTTAATGTTTTGAATAATTGTAATGTTTCCTCTTTCATGATGACTCTCTCCCCACGAAGTAGAATATTCTTCCTTGCCCATTGTAACATATTTATCTATATTCAGCAGAAGACTCCCATTTTTCAATACGTAGTGAGATAAAAGAGAGTGCAGTTCATCTTCTTAGGTTGTCCCAATTTTTCTGAAATATTTATCTAGGCGAAATCGATTTTCAAATTCGAAATATTGATACATTTCCTAAAAAGTGTTAAAGTGTGAACGTGCATTCACTCCGTATGCTATGTTAAAATGAAGCTATAGAAAAAGGAGGAAAAAGGCATGAAATTACGCGATTTTTTAATTGGTGTTGCTACTGGCCTAGCTGCCGCAGTCATTGTTAAAGAAGCAAGTGAAAAGGTTTCTCCGTATGTACCTGCAGGACAAGTACTCGAAAACATAAAAAAGGAATTTAAAAAGGATTCACCGATTGACGGTTCTTGGATTTTTATGAAAACAGACAATTTCTCAAACGGCATTATGACTATTCCAGTTTACCGTGGAGGTATCTCTCGTTTACATGAGGGCGAAATGCAAACATTTGAATTTGCTGCTGACGCACGCTCAGGTGTTGTAGTAGAACTACAAGAAGTATAATCTTACACAGTAATACACGAACAAATATTATAGAACCCTACAAAAGAAGCCATCTCATTTATTTGAGATGGTTTCTTTGTACAGAGTTATATACATGCTAAGTAATGTGGTTGATTGGAGTGGAGACTGGGCGACTCCTTGGGGATCAGCGTCACAGATGAGACCCTGGAGCGAGCATCGCGAGTGAAGCGGCTCATCGGACGCCCCCAGGAAAGCGCCCAGTCGGAACGGAAATCAACCTCTCGCTTTGCCGAAGAGCCATACTTTATTTAATAGGGTCTATAGTTTTTCAACAACTTGAAGAAGCCATCTCATTTGAGATGGCTTCTTTGTTTTACTCAGACAATCCTTTATTGTTGAAGTATTTTTTATATTTTCGATAATAATTTAAATTATTTAACGTTAGTTTCACCCAACGTTTCGCATTCATATCTTGATTAAAGTAAAGAGAGTTTGTATATTTCCCTTCACGAATTAATTTTTTAGCTTCTAGTTTAAGCTTTTCATTTGATGCATATTTGAATAATACACCCTTAGGAATGATCATCCATAAATGCTTGTCCTGAACATAAGTTACTTCCTGTTCAATATTTAACATATGATCATCAGCTACATACTTCATTAAATTATGACCACTTGCTGTTACATAATAGCTAGAGCGGCCATTACGTAAGTTAATTTCAAACAACTTATACTGTTTGTCACGCATATCGTATTTCATATCGAAGTTAGCAAAGCCTGTATAACCGATATCCTCTAAGAAGACACGTACTTGGTCCATTAACTCTTTATCGTATGTTGTAATAATAGCTGCATAACTACCGATCCCTTCAGGCGAGTGCTCCTCTAAGATTGGGTTTCCTAGACACATTAGCTTCACTTTGCCATCTTTCCCTACATACGCATTTAATACACGCATATAAGAATCATCACCTGGAATGAATTCTTGAATAATCATTGTATCCTGATAAGTTGAGCTATAAATCGCTTTTAAAATAGCTGTTTTTTCCGCTTCATCATGTGCAACGAATACTTTTTTCTTACCTGGGAATGAACATGCCCAGTATTCCACCGAGTTCGATGCCTTTAAAATAATTGGGTAATCAAAAGGTGGTGTAAAGTTTTCGTAATTGTCTGCCGTTACAGTCGTCGTACCTGGATATTTAAAATCATACTTATCACACATTTTATAGAAATTTTCTTTTAATAAAATTTCATCCATAAGTGATTCATCAATGTATGGTACTGTAAAATGTTCCTGCAATGCTGGCTTATTTTTGATAATAAGCTTTGCATAATCATCTCCACAAGCTAACAACAGTAGTTTTTTATCAGAATATTTTTTTGCGACCTTTGCAAGTGCAGGTGCAAATACATCCTGTTCATTTAAGCGATCAATCTCTTGGAAATTTATAATATGACTGTCTTGCGTTGCCGTTAAATGTGAACGTCCTAATACAAGTGGTTTAATACCATATGCTTCATAAAATGCACGTGCCATACCATATGCATTCATATCTGATCCTAGTAATACTGGTAAAAATGGTTGCTCAGTTGCCATGTTATTTCAACTCTCTTTTGTGTTTTAGTGTAGCTTTTAGTGTATCATATTTTCCAAGATGTTCACGAAAAAAGTGTCAAAAAAATGGGGTATAGACAATTAAGCATATCTTCATAACGTTAAGTTGATCTCTGTTCCTACTATACAACTACAATAATTTTTATCACATAGCTTACGTTTGCATAAAACAATAAGTGAAGTTCCGTTTTGATCACTATAAATTAGAGTGACATACCAGAGATACATACTATGTGAAGTGTTTGATTGAAGTGGAGACTGGGCGACTCCTCGGGGATTAGCGTCACAGATGAGACCCTGGAGCGAGCAACGCGAGTGAAGCGGCTCATCGGACGCCCCCAGGAAGCTCTNTCGGAACGGAAATCAAACCCTAGTTTTGCCAAAGAGCGATACTTTATTTAATTACTTTAATTTTATTGACACAATAATTTTCAACACGATAAAAAAACGTGCGAACACATAAGGTTCGCACGTTCTATTAATTAGAATGTAATAACAGCTTGTCTGCTGCGTTCTAGTTTATCTACAATTTCTTTACCTGTTTCATCCCATTTAATCATGCGGTAATACGCATCATGGTAGAAGATAAAACCGTAGCCATTCGCAAGTGCTTCTTTCATTATACGTTCCTTTGCAAAAACACTTGCCATTGGATAATCGTCATACGCTAAAACCCATAATGGATTTTGATGTGCATGTGTTGGCATAATATCTGCCATATGCAATAATACCTCGCCATTTTGAGTCAATTTTATAACGGCATGTCCATCACTATGACCACCAGTATGAATCATTTCAATACCCGGAACTACCTCTAACGTACCTTCATACGTTTCGATTAAGTGCTGGACTGGCTCCCAGTTTTCTTTCCAATACGTATTTTTCGAGCGAATATTTGGCTCACGCATTTCATCCCACTCAATTTTCGTTACAAAGATTTTTGCATTTGGGAATGTTGGTACAAGTACATCATCTTCCCATTGCGTTAAACCTCCAGCATGGTCAAAATGTAAATGCGTCATTAATACTACATCAATATCAGCTGTTGTTAATCCTAGCTCCTGTAAGCTAGCCGCTAATGTTGATTCCTCAGTTACCCCAAAGTTACGTAGCTGTTTTTCATTTAATTTGTTAAAGCCAACGCCTGTATCAACAATATAGTTTTTACCTTCATATTGAATTAATATCGGCTCAGTTGGTAACTCGATTTGATTTTTTTCGTTAACTGGATATTTGCGTGACCAAAGTGGTTTTGGTACAACGCCAAACATTGCACCGCCATCAAGGCAAGTGACACCCCCGTTTAGCCATGATAATGACATATTGTGAAACTTTAACTGATCCATCCATACTCCCCCTATTTAGTAATGAATTGCGATTCTAGACGATAAATTGGCTGTCCTTTAGCAGAAAATTTCTGCTCATATTCAGTCATAACATTATCCTCAGGCATATTCGCATGTAGGTCGAGTGATACATACTTAAGTAACATACCATATTCAGAAATACTAGTTAATGAATACTCAAACAAACCACGGTTGTCCGTTTTAAAATGGATTTCCCCCTCATCCACTAAAATCGACTCATATAATTTCAAAAAATCCCCGTGCGTTAAACGTCGCTTAGCATGGCGCGTTTTTGGCCAAGGATCTGAGAAATTCAGATACACACGATCTACATCATTTTTTGCAAAAAATTTATTTAAATCTGCGCCATTTACTTTTAATAGTCGTAAATTCGCTGGAGATTTAGCCTCTATAATTTTTTCCAATGCACAAACAATTACACTGTCATAAAGCTCAATGCCAATATAATTTATATCCGGATTTTGCAAGGCCATACCTGTGACAAATTGACCTTTCCCAGTACCTACTTCAATATGTAATGGGTTGTCATTTCCGAAAACAGCCTGCCAATTCCCTTGAAAGTCTTCAGGATTTGGAACAATCACCTCTGGATGACTCGTAATCATTTCCTCCGCCCAAGGCTTATTTCTTAATCTCAATTTTTTTCCTCATTTCTTTCTCATGAAATTATTGATTTTTTATAGTATAACGTATAACTATAAAATTCGCATGAAATTATTGCGAAATGATATTTTAGTAAGGGGCTATTTTTTATTGTTCCTTTGATATAATCTGCCAAGCATTATGTTGCACTGTGCAATGAATTCTCGTTCCCTCTCTAATTTCTCCAATATAGTTACCATCCGTATGACAATCAACGTTATTTGCGTGCACGAAAATGTTAAATTGATTGCCTTGCAAAAAAGTAATCTCTTTAAATTTTGTATGTTTTTCAAAAAACACAGTGACAAATACTAGCAGCAATTTTAGTCGTGAAATGCCGTGAAGAATTGTTATTTCGATTTGTCCATCATCAGGTTTAGAAGACGGGGAAATTTTCATCCCCCCTCCGAAATAAGGTTGATTGCTCATCGCAACAAACCATGCCTGCTGAAATTGCCATTCTTGATTGTTTGCACGAATAGTTACATCAAAGCGTTCAAAGCTAAATAGCCCTCTTACAACTGCCGCAGCGTAGGATAGCTTGCCAAGCCCTATTTTATTGAGGTAAAACTTCAAATGAGATTCATTAATACGCTTTGTGACAAATGCATCAAAGCCCATACCAGCATTATTGACAAATATCTCATGCTGTGGATCTCCAAACTGAACGGCACCAACATCCATTGGGAGGTGAGCCATTTCTGTTTGTATATAGCTTTCAATTTGAAAAGCATTTTGAAATGTAGTAAAGTATCGTGCGAAATCATTTCCAGAGCCTGCACGAACTACACCAATCACTATAAATTTATTATGTACAACACCACTAACTACCTCATGTATTGTGCCGTCACCGCCAACAATAACAATTAATTTTTTTGTTTGAACATCTTGCGCCCAATTTTTTGCAAGTTCCTGTCCATGTCCCTCATATTCTGTAAAGGCAACTTCATAGTTCATTGTTAAATGCTGTTGAAGGTGACGCCAAACTTTCTTACCTTTGCCGTGGCCTGCTGCTTCATTCACAATAAATAATACTTGCATTCACTAATCCCCGGCTGGTTGAGAAGATTGCTGCCAAATATCTCGATTAAAGGATGTTGTTTGTACGTTGTTTAAAATCGTTTGAGAAGCACGAATTTGCATATGCTTCATAGGAGAGGATGCTTTCCTTAATTGCTCCATCCACTCTCCATAATTTCGACGATCAATAAATTGAATTCCGTATGGTGACCCTGGATAATCGAAATAGCCATTCTGTGTTAATATAACCTTGCGAATTGGCATATTTATATCGTCCTGCTTAAATAATTGAGTTAATACCGATTCCATACGATTTAAACTTATCATCGGATTAAGGACTTTTGAATCTTTCGTTCCTACTTTTTTTATCCAGAATCGCTCGCTGCCTCCCACATAAACCGCTTGATTTTCCGCTCCTAGCACTGTTATACAAATACATTCTGTCGGTGACATTAGCACGACTTCAAGCTCTATGGGTGCTTTTCTAATTTGTAAAATAGGATAATAAAAAAGCAAATAATTATCCGGTAATTTTTGTAACAAATTTCGTAGTAAGGGGTCACGCATAAAACGAGGATCTACATACGACTTTTCACGTAATGTTGAACTTGCCCATTTCATTTGGAAATGGAAAAATTGATCGATAAACATTCGTTTTAATTCATGAACAGATTGCGGTGCGTAGACAATTTTTGGTTCAAACGTTAAAGTCGTTTCTTCTTCTGGTATGCTATCTTCATCACTCACTAGTTCATTCGTTATTGCTATTTGTTCAACGTCCTCATTTTCTTCCTTCTGACGACCTGCAAATATCTTTTTGAATAAAGAGAATTTCTCTTTTTCTGCGAAAGAATCATTTTCTGAATCGTCGTCGGTATGTTGCCACTCACTAATTTCTTCCCCTAACTCCCACTGTCGCTTAACACGCTCCCATTGACTGTTCTTTAAGCGTACAAATTGTGTTGGATATCTTGCTAAATCAATTTGATAGCGTGATATATAATCTTGTATTTTCACCAATTGTGCCATGTGTTTTGGTCACTCCAATCTTACTCGCTCTATATCTAATTTGCTAATTTCGCCACTATTGCTTGGAAGGTAAACCAGTTGTAGCTGTCGTTTTGCTTTCTCTACATAAAGCGTTGCTGAATATAGATAAATAGACATTTGCATTCATTACATCGACATTTGCTCTTTTACTAGCAATTCCTTGGCATAATTGCGTCCGGAATCGGCTTTGCGCTTGCACAAAGCCCTCCTTTCCGATTCCGTGACATCCGCCGGAGGCTTTAACTTCTTTGGAGGATGCTGAAAGAAGTTAAAGCCCGATAGTAATTATTCTGTAGTTATCCTTTTTATTCTACATGACGTTTCATGAGAAAACATCCATAATTTGTTCTATAGAAAAAGAGAACTACCCAAGTTTAAGGTAGCTCTCTTAGAAAATTCATTTATTTCGTAATAGAAAGCGGTAATTTTGCCTCGAATGCTTGCTGTAATTTACGAGTCCATTCACCTGGAACTCCAGCACCGATTTTGTTTCCATCAACATCGATAACAGGTGTTACTTCAGAAGATACAGATGACACAATGACCTCATCCATTGTTAATAAATCAGCCTTTGTCATTGGTTCTTCAATAACAGGTAAATTAATTTCTTCCGCACATTTCAAAATAACTTGGCGTGTAATACCGTTTAAAATGAAATTATTTGCAGGGTGTGTATAAAGCTTACCATCTTTAATGCCGTAAACATTTGCTGATGAACATTCTGTTACGATGTCACCGCGATGTAAAATTGCTTCATAGCAACCTTTTTCAGATGCTTCCTGTTTTGCCAGTACAGCACCTAATAAGTTTAAAGATTTAATATCACAACGTAACCAACGAATATCCTCTACAAAGGTAGCCTTAACACCTTTTTCAAAATTTTCATATGAACGCTCGCCAACTTTAACATTCCCTGTTAATACAGCCGGAACACTTGCGTCTGGGAAAATGTGATTACGAGAAATTGTACCACGTGTGATTTGGAAGTAAACATGACCCGTTTCCAAATTATTTTTTTCGATAAGTTCATGTAATAATTTGTGTAATACGTCTTTAGTATAAGGAATGACAAGACGAATTTTTTCGGCACTCGCATAGAAACGATCAATGTGTTCTTGTGCTGTGAACATATTTCCGTTATAAACTTTAATTACTTCATAAATGCCGTCACCAAATTGGTAACCTCTGTCTTCTGGAGATACTGCAATAGATCCTTCTTCAACGATTTGATCATTCCATAATGAATATGCCATGTTTCGTTCATCCTTTTCATATTTAAGTTATTTGTTTCCTGCAAGTTCAACAATTGCTTCAGCATAAATAGCTGTTGCTTTTATGAGATTTTCAATGACGACAAACTCATCCGCACGATGCGCCACGTCAGGTTCACCTGGGAATAGCATGCCAAATGCCACACCTTTTTTCATCACACGTGCATACGTACCACCACCTGTAGAAAGTAAAGGTGTTTCATAATCCCCCGTTTGACGTCTATAAATACCTGCTAAAGTCTGGATAAATGCATCGTCCTCACTTACATAGTGAGGTTTTGAGTCATCTTGAATATCCAATGAAAATCCTTTTGTTACAGTTAAACGTTGTGCTTCCGTAATTTTTTCATCAAACGGATAAGTGACAGAATAACGCATGCTAATTACCATACTGCCACCTTTAGCCACATCATAGGTTACAATGCCTGGATTTAATGTAGTTTTACCAGACATTTCGTCCTCAAATTGTAAATCAAGCTTGTTACCATAATGATCTTGATAAAAAACATCTGCGGTAAAGTCGACAAATTGTTTACTTGCCTCTGTCGTCAACTCTTGTTGCAAAAATGCTGCAAGATAAACAGCTGCATTGACACCTTTTTCCGGCTCCATTGCATGGGCTGCCTTACCTTTGATAGTTATTATATAGTGAGAACCCTCGATTAATAAAGAGCCTTCTAGCTGATTTTTGCTTAAAAATGTGTGAAAATTCTGTTCAAATTGTGAGGAAACAAACTGCACCGTTGCTTTTGCAAAATCAGGTACCATATTTGGTCGCTTTCCAGCATTAAATAATAATAGCTGTTCTTTCGAAGCATCGCCTGTTTTATTTTGAGAGAACACTAGCTCTGCAATGCCTTTTTCAGCATTGATGAGTGGGAAATCCGCATCTGGTGCAAATCCAATCGCCGGCATTTCCTCATGTTTAAAATAGTGGTCGACACAGCGGAAGCCTGTTTCTTCATCCGTACCGATAATCATCCGTACTCTTTTATTAAGCTTAATGCCTGCATCTTTGACAAGTTTCATGGCCATCCATGCCGCAATTGTTGGGCCTTTATCATCTATTGCACCACGAGCAAATAGCTTACCATCTGCTATAGTGCCGCTAAAAGGTGGGTATGTCCAATTTGATTCATCACCAACTGGTACTACGTCAACATGACATAAAATACCTAATAAATCATCACCTTCACCCATCTCTATATGACCTGCATAATTATCAATATTTTTCGTTTGCAGTCCTTCAACTTGGCCCTTTGCTAATAACCATTCAAGAGCCTTTAGTGGACCATCACCAAAAGGTACTTCAGTAGTAATCGTATTCTCATCGTGAACACTATTAATTTGCACAAGCTCCTGTAACTCTTGTATCAATTCATCTTGCCTTTCCTTTGCAGCTTGTAACCAATCCATTTGATGTACCTCCTTCAGTGTATTAACATTATTCTACTCTTTACACCATAAATTACAATCATCTTTCTGACAACTATTTTCACAAGCAACTCTAACACTACCATGTATAGCATATTCTTCACTTTTTCCCACAAAATACAGTTTAATTTTTTGTGTAAATTGTAAATTTCACTTGCATTCACTAGAAAATCAACTAGTTTTTCTATATAATGAAGTTATCAGAATTATTGTTCTGAATATAAAATTAGAAAAGGGGATGTCTAAGGCAGCTACTTATTAGCCTAAGTGCACTCCGCACATATTGTCGTCCGCTAGTCTTTGCCAAGAGAAATAAGATGAAGGAGTGGTTCATTTATGAAACCAACTACTGATCGAATGCTTAATCGTATTAAAGACGTGTACATGTTTATTTTAGACAAAGGAACCGTGTCTACACAGGATTTAGTCGAAGAGTTTAGTATCACTCCTCGCACTGTTCAAAGAGATTTGAACGTGTTAGCCTTTAACGATTTGGTGATGAGTCCAAGTCGAGGCAAATGGACAACGACGAAGAAAAAAGTAAAATTGACGTCTTAGTTTTTACGTTTAATACGTAAAGCATTTTGTATGGGAAAAGAATGACCTTTCGTCGTGGTCATTCTTTTTTTGTTTTCTACTATTTTTTGATTCCTCACAATTTCTCAAACTTCCAAGTAAATTACCTCTCAAAAGATTGCGATTACTTTTAGTGAAATTTCCCTCTAATTATGAATATTCATTATTTATGGTATTCATCATCAAAAGTTGAGGATAACATTATTTTAAAAGTATGCCATGTATATAAGTTGATTTCCGTTCCGACTGGGCGACTCCTTAGGGACCAGCGATATAGAGGAACGAAGGCTAAAACCATCACGTCCTGTGATAACGCCTTCGTGACCAACTTCGGTGCTGTGTTGCTGTACGAAAGCGTAGCGTCAGCAACAATTGTTTATCTGTGCGAAAGCGAAGCGGCAGCTACAAAGCGCCCAGTCGGAACGTAAATCAACAACACGTTATGATGATGAACCTTATTTATGCAAAGCCCCTTATTTGCTAACAATTCATGTATTTTTATAACATTCGTTTTCTCAGCGTTATCTTCAAATGTTTTTTGACTATTTACAATTGATTAACAATCCGTTAAAATCGAAACATTCTACATTTTGAGAGGAGGATTCTATGAAACTTCCCAAACTGTTTCATCCACTAGTTTGGATTATTTTAGGCGGAACGATTTTTACACGCATTGCAAGTTTTATGGCAATGCCCTTTTTAGCCATTTACTTACATAATGAAATTGAAGCATCCCCTTTACAAATAGGCTTGACGATTGGTATTGCACCGTTAATCTCCACTGTAGGCGGATTCTTTGGTGGTTATTTAACTGACCGATTTGGTAGAAAAAACGTCATTTTGCTTACGATTATTGTTTGGAGCATTGTGTTCTTTGGCTTTGCAATAGCACAAACAATTTGGTTCTTTGTAGCATTGAACGCCCTTAATGGCTTATGTCGCTCCTTCTTCGAACCCTCGACACAGGCATTAATGATTGATTTTACTCCTGCTGACAAACGAAAAAGATTGTTTTCGTTTCGTTACACAGCCATTAATATAGCCGCTGTTATTGGTCCTATTATTGGTGTTTATATTTCTCAATTGTCCAGTCCAAGTATTCCATTCATGCTGACAGGGACTATGTATATTATTTATGCCGTATTTTTATTTTTCGTTTTAAATCGCTATGAAATGCAACAACCAAAAGCTTCAACGCCAACAAAAATACTGCAAACCTTCACGATATTATTGACGAATCGTATACTATTAAGCTTTATTTTTGGGGCAATTTTAATTAATATTGGTTACTCTCAATTTGATTCAACATTGCCACAAATCATTGAACTTAAAATTGAAGATGGTGCCAAGCTCTATTCTCTACTAATCTCGCTCAATGCAGTAGTTGTGTTATTACTACAATTACCGATTAGTATCCTTTCAGAACGTTTTTCATCGACAGCTACTCTATTAGTAGGGATTCTGTTCTTCGCGTTTGGTCTTTTATTATTCGGCTTCTCAAATAACTATCCGTTATATATTATCGCTATGATTATATTCACTATTGGTGAAATTTTCGCCTTTCCGACTATGAATGTCATGATTGATGAAATTGCGCCTGATACGCAAAAGGGAACCTATTTAGGAGCAGCTCAATTTAAAAATTTAGGGGGCTTCATTGGACCAATTATTGGCGGGTGGTTGCTATCACATTATATGAACGCAATGTTTGCGGTCATTGCTGTTCTTGTTTTATGCAGTTGTTTATTTTATAGATCAAAGCTTAAGCCGCAACAGGAATAAAGTGGCTCATCACCATAACGTGTGTTTTAACAAATGTCATCCACAACTTTTGGTGATGATCCAATAAAATGTAAGTAAAAGGGCATTTACGGGGTTTAACTTCTGACAAAAAAACCGCTCCATTTCTCTAAGCGCATCTCAAGCATTTGAAACTTGCTTGGATCCACTGTAATAGTAATGGAGCGAATGATTATAAAATTATTTTAAGTGGCTTTGGCTTCCTTCATCGGCAGCAGCCTCTTTATAACTTGTGAATTGGTCTTTACCAGCATTTTTCGATTGATATAATGCCTTATCTGCACGCTCAAATAAGCTTCTTTCTGACTCATCTAGATGAATGCAAATGGCACTGCCCATACTGACTGAAAGTACAGACCATCTATCACCAGAAACTTTATCCGCATACTTCAAGAGACGAATTTTCTCCAAAATGGAATTCGCTAATTTTTCCATACTTTCATCTTTCGTATCATATAAAACAATGGCAAATTCATCTCCACCAAATCTTACTACAAAGCCATTTTTCCCTACTTCTTGCTTTAAAGTTTTTGCTGTTTCAATCAGGATTTTATCACCTTCAACATGTCCAAACCGATCATTGACTTGTTTAAAATTATCTAAGTCTAACAGCAATAAACCAGGTTGATTCTTCTTCCGTTGTCTTAATAACTTGTCCATTTTTCTACTATAAGTAGCACGATTATAAACATTTGTTAAAGGATCATATGTTGCAAGATGAATCGTTTTGGAAAGGAGTTTGTTGATGACTAATAGCATGATGAAAGAAGTTACTAAGGCAATACAAAGCAAAACTCGAAACTGCTTTGTATTTTTAGTTAGCGCTCTTATTTCTGTGAAATTACCATATTTCACATATATAATTCTTTTAGTGGCTTCTCCCCGAACCACTTCAGCTTCGTATGGTAAAAAACGATATTTTTCGATATAACCATTTTCAAACTCTTTTTGGTATTCCGTTGGCTTCATCGTTTTTTTTGCTAGCTCAAAATGCTCTTGAAACATTTTCGATTGATCATTTACAGTTATTTTACGAGATTTAGAATCATCAAAGAAAACCCCAACGGCATTTATCGCTTGTACTTCTAACAAATCTACATATTTATCTGTTAGATAGTGAGCAGTCTTTCCGAAGTTAAAAGTTTGGAATACAGGATCATCAAGTAAGTCTATACCTACCTCGAATACATATTTTTTGTCAGGTGTTGCTAAATAGCCAAATTTTCGATATCCTCCAGTAGTTGTTGAAATATCTATACCATCAGTGTAGTATTTCCCGCTTGCTCGACGTTCATCTAGTAAAGTAGAAAAACGGTAGCAGCATTGAGAAAAATTTAAACCTTTATCTTTTTCAAAAGTTGTATAAATTACGGTATTTGATTGGTCGAGTATGTACACGTCCATTTCATTTTCGCTTTTTATTTTCTGCAAATCCCACTTCGCTATATGTGGATTTTCTTTATAATAAGTAATTAGTTTTCGTAGTACTTCTTCCATTTTGTCAGAGAGAGTTTTATCAAAATAAAAATGTGCATTATCTACCGTTTGCATATCTGTCAGAATATGATTTTCAATTAATGTTCGATTCATGACTTCTTGTTTTTTTATATCCTCAGTAAGTATTTGCCTATCAACACAAAAAATTACAGAAACGAGTATTAATGCAAAGGCAATTAAAGATATTAGTAATTTAATTTTTAGGTTTTTCATGAACTTACCCTCTACTTATTTTCACCATCATTTTTTCTGAAACATTTAGAGATTTATTAGTACGATAGACTAAATGGCATTTCACTAAAAGTTACATCAATTATACAGTTACTAGCATAAGTATGTATATAAAAAATGCCTCGATACTAATCGTCGTTAGCATCGAGGAATTCTTTAATCCCTATTTTGTAAGCAGGCTAGCTCTTCAGCCGTTAATTCTCGATATTCACCTAATGCTAGACTGTCATCTAACTTTAGGCTGCCCATCGATAGGCGTTTTAAATACGTTACACGTTTACCAACAGCTTCAAACATACGCTTCACCTGATGAAACTTACCTTCTTGGATCGTTAACTCAATTTCTGATTGCTGAGCAGATTTTAATATGATGAGCTCTCCTGGTTTTGTTACATAACCATCGTCTAGCTCCACACCTTGAGCAAATTTCTCACAGTCTTCCTCAGTCACAATTCCTTCTATTTGTGCATAGTAAACCTTCGGCACATGTTTTTTAGGAGACAATAAATTATGTGCTAATATGCCATCATTTGTTATCAGCAATAATCCCTCTGTATCTTTATCAAGACGACCTACAGGAAAAGGCTGGAAATGTTGATGTAAAGGCTCTAACAACTCGATGACGGTTTCATCTCGTAAATCTTCCGTTGCAGAAATAACTCCAGGAGGCTTATTCATCATAAAGTATACAAATTCTGTATAGTTCACACGTTCACCAAATACGGAGACCTCCTGCTTGTCAGGATCAACATGTAATGCTGCATCCTTTGCATATGCGCCATCTACTGTCACTGCTTTTTGCTTTAGAAGCTGCTTAACTTCCTTGCGTGACCCGTAACCCATATTCGACAGTAATTTATCTAAACGCATTAGTACCTCCTATTTAAATCCCAGTTTGTTTGTAATTCTTGTCAATCGTTCACCGAGAAGCTTTTGTGCTAAGCCTAGACGTAAAGACAAATATCCATATACTGCTACACCTACTCCAGCACAAATAACAGAATAAACCAATGCAGAGAATTTACCACTTACTGGTCCCATTAATAACACTAAAAGTTTATGAACGATTAGTACACTTACCGCCATTGCCGCTGTCAAAAGAGAAATGAGCATGACACGACGAATAACCATATCTGATTTGTAGTTCAGTGTTTTTCGTAGCACAAGCATATTAATGATAATTGAAACACTATAGCCAATAGCTGTAGCAAGAAGTGCGCCATCTGCCTCCATCCAACGAATTAACGGAATGTTAATCGCTAGCTTGACGAAAATTCCAGTTAATAAGCTTAAGACAATCCACTTTTGGAAGTCAATGCCCTGTAAAAGAGCTGCTGTCACTTGGAATAAAGCAAATAAAATAGCAACAGGTGCATAATGGGCTAAAATCATAGCCCCCATCTCACTTTCAGTATAGAGCATAAAGTAAATTTCATTCGATAACAATGAAATTCCAACTACCGCGGGCAATGTAATAAATATTAATATCTGATATGTTTTATCCATTGCATGTCGTAGCGATACATATTCACCTTGCGTAAAGTATTTTGTAATCGTCGGTACTAGTGCTGACGAAAAACCTGTAGCAAGCATTACTGGGATAATGACAACCTTTTGTGTTGTAAAGTTAATCATTGATAAATACTTATCCGTTACTTCTGCTAAGCCTATAGATATCATAGCTCCATTAAATGTTAGCATATCTACTAATTGAAATAACGGATTAGCAACGCCTACAAACACCATTGGAATCGAATACGTAATTACTTCTTTATATATGTTGGACATTGGTAGCTGTGTAGACGTCACACTTTGACTGCGCAGTAAATCAAATTCAGGTTGATATTTTCTCCAATAATAATAAAGTACTAGCAACCCACCAATTGCCCCAATAAAAGCAGCAAATACTGCAAAGGAAACAGCTGTTTCTGGTTTTCCATTGAAAACTACCACAACTAAGAATGAACCACCCAATAACACAACAATACGAACAATTTGCTCCACTAACTGAGAAATCGCTGTAGGCTCCATTTTGTCATAGCCTTGGAAAAATCCACGCCAGAGACTCATAAATGGCACGACAATTAACGCAAAGCTAACCCAGCGAATAACCGAAGCAATTTGCTCTACCGTAAATGCCTGTTCATCACTTTTAATAACAAGCCCCGCTATTGGCGTAGCTAGCATAAAGAGAACAATAAACGCCGCTAACCCTGTAGACATCATAATAAGTATGCCTGATTTCAAAAGCTTGCGGCCTGATTGATAATCACCCATTGCATTGTATTTAGAAACAAACTTGGATACAGCAATTGGCGCACCTGAGATGGCTATTGCTAGCATTATCGAATAGGGAATATATGCATATTGATAGAGGGCAACATTTTCCTCACCCACAATCGCATAAAAAGGAAAAATATAAATTAATCCGAGCACCTTCGATAAAAACATTCCCATTGTTAATATCGCAGTACCTTTCATTAAATTGGACATCGTACCCATCCATTCATCGTAAAATCAAAATTTTCATTACCGTAACACTTATAAAATATTTGCTGTTAAAAGTGCTTGTTTTAGTACTAGCAGAGCAAGCGTTTTCAAAGCATTCGAGGTTTACCCTGCTTTTTAGGCCGTTCTTTCTGCTACCTAAGCAGTTTTACTGGGTACCTGAGCGGTTTCTTCTGCTACCCGAGCTTTTTTACTGAGGACCTGAGCGGTTTCTTCTGCTACCCGAGCGCTTTCACTTGGGACCTGAGCGGTTTCTTCCGCTACCCGAGCACTTTCACTTGGGACCTGAGCGGTTTCTTCTGCTACCCGGGCACTTTTACTGAGCACCTGAGCGGTTTCTTCTGCTACCCGAGCACTTTCTCTGGGTACCTGAGCGGTTTCTTCCGCTACCCGAGCACTTTCACTTGGTACCTGAGCGGTTTCTTCTGCTACCCGAGCACTTTTACTGAGGACCTGAGCGGTTTCTTCTGCTACCCGAGCGCTTTCACTTGGGACCTGAGCGGTTTCTTCCGCTACCCGAGCACCTATACAGGATTATTTCAAACGCTGTATATAAAAACAGCTTTCTTTTACTGTTCAAACCATAATACTACCGCCAACAAAATTCAGTAAAACAACATAAAAGCACATCATTGCAAAATATTAAATAAGTAAACCAACTGTAATCTTAACATATTTATAGGTAAACAGACGCATAAATACATTAAAAAGTTCTTGAAGCTCAATAAAAAAAATAGCGGTTGTGTCCTCCCCACGGAAAGTAGAAGGCTCAAAATAATCGGTGGAGATTAAGAAAACCCCCACCGATTAAAGCTACTTCTCTATTACATCTCTACGAAAAATTGTTTATACCATACTAAGAACACATAGGCTGTCCAAATATAACGTCCACGATTTGCTTTTTCTTCATAGTGCTCATCTAGATAGCCTACTAATTGCTTTGTATCAAAGAATTCATTAGCAAAGTCAGTTGTAAACATTTCTTTTACCATTTTATAATACTTTTCTTCACGTAGCCAGTGACGAATTGGCACCGGGAAGCCAAGCTTTGGACGTTTTGCCCATTCTTCTGGTAATTCCTGATGCGCAGCTTGACGAAGAACATATTTCGTATCAATGTCATTTACGCGATATTTTGATGGAATGTTTTTCGCCAATTCCATCACTTCTTTATCTAAAAATGGTACACGTAATTCTATAGAATGAGCCATGCTCATTTTATCTGCTTTTAATAAAATATCGCCTGGCATCCAAAGATTTAAATCAAGATACTGCATTTTAGTAACATCATCATCACCTGGAACTTCATCGTAAATACGTTTTGTAATCGATTTTACAGATGGACCATTTTTATAGTCTGGTTTCAATACATTTAATGCATCTTCTTCGTCCCATACAACCGCTTCCCCAATGAAGCGTTCTTCTACTGTTTGACCACCTTTAACAAGGAAGTGTGTATATTGATTTTTAGGTAACGCTTCAGCTAAGCCACGTAACGCTTTACGAATACCAAATGGAACTTTCTCATACTTTTGCATTTTGCCAGAGTTTTGGTACCATGAGTAACCACCAAAAATTTCATCCGCACCTTCACCTGATAGTACTACTGTTACATCCTTCGACGCTAACTCAGAAAGGAAATAAAGCGGTACAGAAGATGGGTTCGACTGTGGCTCGTCCATATGCCATTGAATTTTTGGTAATGCTTCAAAACACTCATCTGCCGAAATATATTTACGCTCATTTTGAATATTTAATGTATCCGATAAATCTTTTGCTAAATTTGTTTCATTAAACATATCCTCGTAGTCAGAGAAACCAACAGAGAAGGATTTATCAGGGCGTAATAATGAAGTAATATAACTTGAATCAATACCACCTGATAAGAAAGAACCAACCTTTACATCACTTATTTGATGCGCATCTACTGATTCTCTTACTGTTGTACGAATTTCTTCTACATATTTTTCAATTGGAGCTTCTTTTGCATGGAATTTTTTATCCCAATACTGCACAATTTGCTTTTGTCCATTTTGAATAAGCATATAGTGTGCTGGTTGTAATTTGTATACACCTTTAAAGAACGTTTCGTCCATTGAAGAATATTGGAACGTCAAATAAGGACGAAGCGCATTTTTATTTAATTCTTTAATAAATGATGGGTGTGGTAAAAATGATTTAATTTCTGAACCGAAAATAAAAGTACCATCTGTTGTATTTTCTGTATAATACAGCGGCTTAATACCAAAGCCATCACGAGCGATAAATTGTAAATCATTCTTTTTATCCCAAATGCAGAATGCGAACATTCCGCGAAGCTTTTTGACAAAGTCTACTCCGTATTCAACATAACCATAAATAATAACTTCACTATCAGAGTGTGTTTTAAAGTTGTGACCTTTTTCAATCAAATCAGCACGTAGCTCTTGGAAGTTAAAGATCTCTCCATTAAATACGAGAACGATGTTTCCATCCGCACTGTATAACGGCTGATTTGCCACGTCTGATAAGTCGATAATACTTAATCGACGGAATCCTAACGTTACTTTATCATCACTGTGAATCCCACCGCTGTCTGGGCCACGGTGAATAATTGTATTCATCATATTTTCGATCGTTTGATGATGATCAATCACATTTGTTCCATTAATATAGCCTATAAATCCGCACATTCTATTTTTCACCTCATAATTTAGTGCATAACCTTTACCATAATAGCATGAAAAGACATTCATTTCATGCAGACAATACAGATAAAGCAAAACTTTCATCAGTGAGGTTATTCTACACTGATTATTCGTTCAATCGACGAGCACTTTATCTCTCGAAAATACCTCAATTTTCCTTCAAAACTTTACACATGTAAGCTCTTCACCGAAACTTTTGGATGACATTGTGTTAAAAAGTATGTCATGTGTATAAGTTGATTGGAGTGGAGACTGGGCGACTCCTTGGGGATCAGCGATATAAAGGAACGAAGGCTAAAAACATCACGTCCTGTGATAACGCCTTCGTGACCTACATCGTGTAGGCCCAAGCGGCTCATCAGACGCCCCCAGGAAGCTCTGCTCTGCGCGAAAGCGAAGCGTCAGCGGCAAAGCGCCAAGTCGGAACGGAAATCAACCCCATGTTATGGTGACGAGCTACTTAAAGTAGAAGATAAAGCATTATAAAATACTTTTGTTTTATTTTCAATGTGAAAGAAGCCCCTCTATATAGACTTCATGTATAATAGGAAAGATTCCTAATTTGAAAAGAAAGTGAGTTTAAATATATGTACGATGTTATCGTTATCGGTGGAGGCCCATCTGGTTTAATGGCTGCTGTCGCTGCTGGAGAGCGTAAAAAGAAAGTATTATTACTAGAAAAAGGGACAAAGCTCGGCAAAAAATTGGCCATTTCAGGCGGTGGTCGCTGTAATGTCACAAATCGTTTGCCTGTTGAAGAAATAGTTAAGCACATACCCGGAAACGGCCGTTTTCTTTACAGCCCATTCACGGTTTACAATAACGAAGATATTATCGCATTTTTTGAAGGACTTGGTGTGGCATTAAAAGAGGAGGATCATGGGCGTATGTTCCCTGTATCTAACCGCGCGCAAGATGTAGTAGATGCACTTATTCGTCAGCTTCAGAGGCTACATGTTGAAGTACGCTTAAACACACCCGTTAATAAGCTGCTAATGGATGAGGACAAAATTCTCGGAGTACGTCTTACAGATGGCTCAGAAATTCGTAGTGAGGCAGTAGTCGTTGCCGTTGGTGGGAAAGCTGTTCCACAAACAGGCTCAACAGGAGATGGTTATCCTTGGGCAGAGCGTGCTGGCCATACTATTACAACTCTTTTCCCTACTGAGGTTCCTGTTCTATCGAAAGAGGATTTTATTCAAGCTCGTGAGCTACAGGGGCTTGCGTTACGAGATGTTGCTGTCTCTGTATTAAACAAAAAAGGCAAGGTGCTCGTCACACATCAAATGGACATGCTCTTTACTCATTTCGGATTAAGCGGTCCTGCTGTTTTACGCTGTAGTCAATTTGTCGTAAAAGAATTAATGAAAACAGGTTACGAGCCTGTGACAATGCGTATTCAAACACTTGTTGATTATAATGAAGAATCTTGTCTACAATATTTAAACAGACTCATTAAAGAAGATCCAAAAAAAGCGGTAAAAAACGTTTGGAAAGGAATTGCACCTGAACGCTGGCTACTATTTTTATGTGAACGTGCAGACATCGATATACAATTGACAGGTACTGAATTATCACAGGAAAAAATCCGCAACTTAGCTAGACTACTCGTCAATTTCACAATGACAGTTAGTGGTACGCAATCCCTTGAAAAAGCATTCGTCACTGGAGGTGGCGTCTCTGTTAAAGAGATTGAACCAAAAACAATGGCTTCAAAGAAAAAGGCTGGCTTATTTTTCTGCGGAGAAATCCTCGACATTCATGGCTACACAGGTGGCTATAATATAACGTCTGCACTCGTAACAGGACGTATTGCAGGCATGAACGCAGCACTGTAATATACTCTGTATCTCGGACTTCTATCAACGATTTTTCGGGAGTTATCGGTGATTTCGAGTCTTTTATCAGCGATTTTCAGTGACTTATCAGCGATTCTGGCTCTTTTATCAGCGATTTTTGGTGTTCTATCAGCGATTCTGGCCCTTTTATCAGCGATTTTCGGTGTTTTATCAGCGATTCTGGCCCTTTTATCAGCGATTTTCGGTGTTCTATCAGCGATTCTGGCTCTTTTATCAGCGATTTTCGGTGTTCTATCAGCGATTCAAGTTACTTCTCATCATATAAAAAGCGTGTCCCGAAATGCGGACACGCTTTTTTAGCTATCTTTAGACATATATACTTCCTCAAATGGTTGAATAATGACAAATCCTTCACCCGAAAACGCCATTTGAATGGATTCACCACTACCACGACCGATAAATGTTCGGAAGCTAATATCTGTTTTAAACTCTGGTGCCAAATTACCTGACCATGCTACTGTGGCATGTGGATCAGTATAGACCGTTTCACCAGGCTTTACTAACAAGGTTAACGGTTCAAAATGAGTTGTAATGGCTACCTTTCCTCTTCCTTGTAAGGTTACATTAAACAGCCCACCTGACATGACTCCTGCCATTTTACGCATTAAATGAATATCCCAATCAATACTTGGCTCAAATGCGAGTAAATCATTGCCGTTTACACAAATACTTTCATCCTTTAAATCGAAGACCGTTATTTTTTTTCCTTGATCGGCTAAATAAAGTCGCCCCTTACCTTTCGCTTTCATAAGTTGTGTACCTTCGCCAGTTAATGCTTTTTTAAACATTTTACCGAGGCCATGCTCCAACACACGCTCACGCTCAAACTTAATATCTCCTATGTAAGAAATCATCGCGCCCATTTTCGACCAAACCTCGCCATTTAGGTTGACCTCTAATACACGCTCAGTTTCTAACTCGAAATATTCATTTTCGTTGTCGTCTTGCTGTGTTTTATTAATAAATTCATTTAAAGAAAATTTCCCCATATCGCATTGCCTCCTTATTTATTTTATATACGTTTTAACATATGAAAAGATTCAATCAAATTAAAGAAGTGATAAAAACGAACAATTGAATTATTAGGTGACTTTCCTATTCATTAAAAAGACTAGCTTTAAGGGAGAGTAACAAAAAAATCAGTTTTTGGTCGCCCTCTTGAAAATGAACCCCTCAATTGCTTCCCGTTACAAAATTTCTCTTTTGGTAGCGAAATCACTTTATTTCCCGTAATGATATTGACATCAGACATTAGCTGTTATACATTAAACAGAGATTAATCGAGTGTTATATAACAATAACTACAAAAAAAGACCATACAAGCGTCATGTGCGAAATGACACTCATATGGCCAATACCTTCAAGTGCGAATTGAAAGTATAATTTATTGTGTAGCGGAGACGTCTCCAACCTTTTCAGAAGCTTGTTTTAATGCTGTTCGTTTACGTACATCTGCACGTAAAGTTAATGAAATAATTAACGAAGCAGCAATTAACCCTGTAAACACATAGAATACTGGAATATAACTTCCATAAGAGTTTTTAATTGTGCTCACTAAAAGTGGCCCAAAAATACCACCTAATGACCAAGTCGTTAATAAATAACCATGAATAACTCCGAGTTGTTTCGTACCGAATAAATCACTTGCAAATGCTGGTAGATTCGAGAAACCCCCACCATAACAACTAACAACTAAGAAAATAAGTGCTTGGAAAACAATAACGTTTGTTGTGTGCGGTAAGACGATAAATGTAATTAACTGTGCGATAAAGAAAATTACAAAGACGTTCGAACGGCCAATATAGTCAGACACAGCAGCCCATATTAAACGACCACCACCATTAAATAATCCCATTATTCCTACCATTGCTGCGGCTCCCGCAACTGATAATCCTACAATTTCTTGAGCCATTGGAGATGCAACAGAAATCATCATAATACCTGCTGTTACGTTTACTAAATGCATCGACCAAAGCATCCAGAAATGCTTAGTTTTCACAGCTTCACGTGCTGACATGACAGCTAAATCTTTTTTCACTACTTCTTTACCATTATTTGCAGCAGCCTTCATATTAGCTGGCATATAACCAGGTGCAGGCGGTACTATATATAAAGCCCCTAAAATCATTAACGTGAAATAACTTGCCCCTAAAATAAAGTACGTTGTAGAAATACCCACAGCCTCCATTAAGTTAGCTGCGACTGGCGCTGTAATAAGTGCCCCTGAACCAAATCCAAGTACAGCCATACCTGTTGCTAAACCGCGGCGATCCGGGAACCATTTTACTAATGTCGATACAGGCGAAATATAACCAATACCCATACCCAATCCGCTTAGTAAACCATATGTTAACCAGTACAATGTTACGGAATCCATAGAAATCGCTAGACCCGCCCCAGCTTGTCCTGCCCCAAATAGAACAGCTGCTATCATTGCAGATTTACGTGGTCCCATTTTTTCTACTAAGTTACCAAATAATGCTGCTGAAAAACCAGCAAGCCCCATCATTATTGTGAAGGCAACCGTTACGTTTGTTTCACTCCATCCCATTTCTGTGACAATCGGTAGCTTGTATACACTGTATGCATATGCTCCACCGATTGAAAGATGAATAGCGATTGCGGATAATGCAATTAACCATCTATTTTTATTCATAATTTCTCTTTTCTCCCCTCTTTTGCTACCTGTGAAAGTTTTATGAACGTCCTGTAAATCAATTTACCACTTAGAATTATTCAAATGCAAGATGTTTTTTCAAAAAATATTATTTCTCCAAAAAGTATTTTATTTTTCACCCTAGTAAACTTATAACGAAAACCTTACTGCCTCTAAGTAAATAGATGTTTATTAAACAAAAACCACAACATTTTTTAGCTAATATTATTTTTCTACTCTATTATCCGACTCCATATAAATTATTTTGATATAATTAATTTTGTGCATATTTTCACATACAAACTATGTATATTCCACTTTTTCTAACTCTCATTATTCCTTCGCATTCCTTTAAAAGACCCTAAAAAGAGATTCATCATATAGAAATATTTAGAATAAAAGAGAATTTTAACGCTTAAATAAATGAATTTCCTTCTCGTAAAAAGGGGTTGAAAAACAACAATAAATGTCGTATTTTACTTTTGATGTATATTAAATCAAATAAATCCAATACACATTTTGTATATTTCAAAATGAATATTCCTTACCTACTCATTTTTATTATTCAAATATATATTTTTTCATTTAAAATAAATACTGCACATTTTTTAAACTATGGCCAGAAATGCTTTCTAAACTTAAAAGCAACTAAACCAATAAGTTATAACAATAACATTTGCTATAGCACACAAGTAAAAAAGATGCTCCTGAATAGATTGAGCATCTCTTTCCTTTTTATAAAAAATAAATGATTAATACAATTATTAGTGGCACTAGTAGAGTAAATGAACCTATCGATACATAATGCCTTTTTTCTTCCCGACCATAATAATACTCAATCATAATATAGCTTAACATGGAGATAACAAAAAATCCGAATATTGCAGCTGTATATATAAACCACCCATTTATATTAAATAAAATTAAAGCCGCTCCTTGTATAAAATTAGCAATATATATTGTACTTTGATGGCCTGTATTTATATATTTTGGCTCCTTTGGAATGCTAAACTTTTTTCGAATTGCTTTTTCTAAAAGCCACCTTAGAAAGAGAGCAATTATTAAAAATGTAAGCATCTCACCGAAACTAATATCTTTTTCATCTTTTCGCATAAGAGCAATAAATGATGAAGCAGTGTCGCCATCTTCCACTTTGTAAAAGATATTTGTATGTCGATCACTAAAAGCTAGCTGCTCATTGTTTAAGAACACTTTTAGTTGCACAACTTGCCCATTGTCAAACTCTACCCATACATCACGAAATGCATAATAATCATTGTCCTTCTTCGATATAACTGCTTTTTGAAGTGCATTAGCAATGAGCTTTGTTTCCGAATCTTTTTTATAAGTCTGTTGCACTAAGATCCAGCCAGTTCTTCCAGCCTTAAAGGAATCTTCCTCCCAATTTTGCGCAATAGTAAACTGTTTAACCTCATGCTGGGCTAGTTCAACAATCGAAGCATGCTTAGCTGTATCTACTTGCTTCCATGGACCAATTACAATCAAAAAGAGGATCGTCACGACTGCTCCAATGATAATCGTTGGATATTGCCATTTACGAGGTTGTTTATCTTGCTGATATACATTTTGCAAAATTCGCTCCTGCAATTGTTGTGAAAAACGCGGGGCTTCTCCAAGCTCTTTATCCAGTTTATCCTTAAAAGATGTCATCTTCTAGCACCTCCCAATGACTTTTGTCCAGTTTTTCCTGCAAAATTTGTCTAGCTCTACGTAGTCTTGTTTTCACTGTATTTTCTGCACATGCAAGAACCTCTGCTATCTCTCGAACCTTTAATTCCTGATAATAATAAAGAATAATTACTTCTCGATAGGTGATTGGAAGCTCAAACAAAGTGGCTGTCAAAATTCTCCGCTCATCCTTTTCAAGCAAATTTGTTTCAGGCGATCGTTTACTGACTCCAATGTGCAGCTTTTCAAATAAAATATGACGCTTATTTTTCCAACTTCGTAAATAGTCATGACTTTTATGTACTGTTATTTTTACTAAATATGTTTTTAGTGAGGATCGTTGTTCAAAGCGCTCTTGTTGCTGGTAATAAGCGAAAAATACATCTTGAACAATTTCTTCTGCAATAGCCCAGTCTTTAACATATAAATAAGCTACACGAAGACAATATTCACCATGCTCATCCATAATATTTGCTAAATGCTCACTCAAACAAACACCTCCTATTCCCATTCACACTATAGTCGTATCGAAATCTCAGTTGGTTTCAGTAAAAAACAATTTTTTCATAGTAAAAGGGCTAATATTAACAGATACATATGTTTCAGCACTAAAACGTGTGGTTAATTCCAGTTCCGGCTGGGGCGTTCGATAAAATGTAAAAAAAGACAGAATCAAAATTTGATTCTGCCTTTAATCTTATATTAATGAAATAACCCAACCATTAAAAGTGCTTCTATTAAGACTCACCTGTTCTGTAACATGTAATCTTAGCTTTTATAGTAGCATGTAAAAGTTGTTTCCTTCATTTATTTAACGACGATATTAACAAGCTTGCCTGGAATGACAATTATTTTTACTAAGTCTTTGCCTGCCATATACTCTTGTACTTTGTCATCTGCAAGTGCTACTTTTTCGATTTCTTCTTTTGAAGCATCTTTCGCTACGATGATTTTTGCACGTACTTTGCCGAGCACTTGTACAGCGATTTCCACTTCATCATCAACAAGTTTAGACTCATCATATGTTGGCCATTGCGCATATGAAAGTGTTTCGCCATGACCTAATATTTGCCATAACTCTTCAGCAACGTGTGGAACCATTGGAGCTAGCATCTTCACAAAGCCTTCAGCGTATGCTGTTGGGATAACATCCGCTTTGTAGCAATCATTGATGAATACCATCATTTGTGAAATAGCTGTATTGAAGCGAATACCTTCGTAATCCTCTGTCACTTTTTTCACAGTTTGATGATATGACTTTTCAAGCGTTTTGTCTTCTGAAGCTTGAATTTTCGCAGCGATTGTACCGTCTTCTTCATTGACAAATAAACGCCAAATACGATCTAAGAAGCGGCGTGCCCCGTCCAAGCCATTTGTTGACCATGCAACAGAAGCTTCAAGGGGACCCATAAACATTTCATATAGACGTAAAGTATCAGCACCGTGTGAAGAAATGATTTCATCAGGGTTAACGACATTGCCTTTTGATTTAGACATTTTTTCATTACCTTCACCAAAAATCATCCCTTGGTTAAATAATTTGTGGAATGGCTCTTTCGTGTGTACAACGCCTAAATCGTATAATACTTTGTGCCAGAAGCGCGCGTATAGTAAGTGTAATACTGCATGCTCTGCCCCACCGATATAAATATCAACTGGTAACCAACGTTTTAGTAACTCAGGGTCCGCAATTGCTTCTTTATTTGTTGGGTCAATATAACGTATGAAGTACCAGCTTGAACCTGCCCACTGTGGCATTGTGTTCGTTTCGCGACGACCTTTTTTGCCTGTTTCAGGGTCAACAACATTTACCCATTCAGAAATATTCGCTAGTGGAGATTCACCAGTACCTGAAGGACGAATATTATCTGTTTTTGGTAGCATTAATGGTAATTCTGATTCCGGCACTGGTGTCGTTGTACCATCTTCCCAATGAATCATAGGGATTGGCTCACCCCAGTAACGTTGACGAGAGAATAACCAATCGCGAAGACGGTAAGAGATTTTCTTCTCCCCTACGCCTTTTTCCTCAAGCCATTCAATTGCTTTAGCAATACCGTCCTCTTTGTTTAAGCCATCAAGGAAGTCAGAGTTAATGTGCTTACCATCTCCTGTGAATGCTTCTTTACTAATGTCTCCACCTTCAAGAACAGGGATAATTTCTAAGCCAAATTCTGTTGCAAATTCATAGTCGCGCTCATCATGTGCTGGAACCGCCATGATTGCACCTGTACCATATGATACTAATACGTAGTCTGCAATCCAAATCGGCATTTTTTTACCGTTAATCGGATTCACTGCATAGGCACCTGTGAATACACCTGTTTTTTCTTTCGCTAAATCTGTACGCTCTAAATCAGACTTCATTTTTACTTTATCTAAATAAGCTTCAACAGCTTGACGTTGTTCGGCAGTTGTAATTTGCTCCACTAATTGATGTTCAGGTGCAACAACACAGTATGTAGCACCAAATAATGTATCAGGACGAGTTGTAAACACTGTGAAGAATTCATTTGTGCCATCTATACTAAATGTTACTTCTGCACCTTCCGAACGACCAATCCAGTTACGTTGCATATCCTTAATAGACTCTGGCCAATCAACTTCCTCTAAGTCATCGATTAAACGATCAGCATAGGCAGTAATTTTAAGCATCCATTGCTTCATCGGACGACGTTCTACAGGGTGACCACCACGCTCTGATTTTCCATCAATAACTTCTTCGTTTGCAAGTACTGTACCAAGTGCTGGACACCAGTTTACAGCTACTTCATCTACATAGGCTAAACCTTTTTTGTAAAGTTGGATAAAGATCCATTGTGTCCATTTATAATATTCTGGATCTGTTGTATTAATTTCACGATCCCAATCATAGCTAAAGCCTAGCTCTTGGATTTGACGCTTGAATGTCGCAATATTTTTCGCTGTAAATTCTGCCGGGTCATTTCCTGTATCAAGTGCATATTGTTCAGCTGGTAAACCGAATGCATCCCAACCCATAGGATGTAGGACGTTATAGCCTTGCATGCGCTTGAAGCGTGAAAGGATGTCTGTCGCTGTGTAGCCCTCTGGATGTCCTACATGAAGGCCTGCACCAGATGGGTATGGGAACATATCTAACGCATAAAATTTTGGTTTTTCTGTTTCATTTTCAGTTTTGAAAGTTTTATTATCAGCCCAATATTGCTGCCACTTTTTTTCAATTTGTTGATGATTAAAACTCATTATTTTTCCTCCTTTGAACGTGTCATGCTTTTCATCTTAAGAATTGACAAAATATTTAAAAAATAAAAAACTCGTCCCTTTCTTCATTAGAAAGGGACGAGAAAATTTTTATCTCCCGCGGTACCACCCAAATTAGTGATCACACTCGACTTAAGCTTCCTTAACGCGGAAGGAACGGCACGCGTTGTTTCACGCGGGCAGACTCAGAAGGCGAGTTCAATTTGCTTTCCTACTAGCTCCCACCAGCCGCTAGCTCTCTAAAAAGAACCACAAATTTACTATTCCTCATCACTGTCTTTACATGTATTGCATTTATTCTAATGGAAAGTACTGAAAAGCACAAGACTTTGTTTACAGACTACCCATTATTGAACAATTCAATCCCTATGAAGGTAGCAATATCCGAAATAAGTTGTGTCCATAGAGCTCGCTTAACATGATCTTTAGATAAATTTCATAGAATCCAAACAATTAGTGGGATTAAGATAGGTGCAAAGAGAACACCCCAATACGAAAACAGAGACAGGAATTCATCTCCTTATTTATTGGAATTTAGGACCATCACCATAACGTGTGGTTGATTTCCGTTTATTTGTCTACAAATACCAAAATGCCATCATTTTAAACTACAAGAAAGCTCTGTAAAGATAACCCCTAGCGCATAAGCACCAGCATCCGGATAGCCTAAGCTTCTTTCCCCTACTGTACCGGCGCGGCCCATTCGAGCTACGATTTCTTTTGTATATTCTGCTCCTTTAACAGCAGCCTCTGCTCCTTTTTCAAAAGCAGTTTTAAAATCCGCACCAGTTGCAGCGCTTTCTGACCAAGTATTTACACAAGGAACAAGCGCATCTACAAGCGTTTTATCGCCTACCTCTGCCCCTCTTCCGAAAGAGCGCTCTCCGATAGACTGTATACCTTTTAGCGTAGCTTGCAACATTTCAGCAAACTCTCCGACTGTTAATTCCATTTTTCCTTCTACAGCTTTACCTGCCGCTCGGAAAGCCCCACCCCAAATTGGACCAGAAGCTCCTCCGCAATGTTCCATAATGATCATAGAACACGCATCAAGGAAAGTCCCAATATTTAAATGTTCTTGATCTAGAATCGAACTCCATCCACTTTTTAATTGCTTAAATCCTTTAGCGACGCTCATTCCGAAATCGCCATCGCCTGCATGGGTATCCAATTCACAGAAAGGCACTTCATTCTTAATAATAATTTCGCTCATTTTATCTACGAGATAAATCATATTATTTAATGTGATTACCTCACGCTTGATGATAGCGTGTTCTTCTGCTGTTTCCGTCTCAAAGAAAACTTGCTTCTCTTCTACGTGGTCATTCATATCTACATATTCTACACTCTCTACTGGTCCATCTACTTTCAATGCAGGTGTATTACATTCTTTCGATAGTAATGTTTTCAGCTCATCATCTAGTTTCATTACTGTTAGAGAAATCCCAGCCATATCAATACTTGTCATGTAATTGCCGACAAACGTTCTATTAATTCGTATATTTCTTTTACTCAACTCTCTAGTTACTGCATTGTTAAACAGATAAAGTTCTTGAAGGGGTGTACCGCCGAATCCATTTACTAGAACAGCAATTTCAGCATCTTCATCTAGCCCTAAATCTTTCATAAGATCATTTGTCATGCGGAAGGCTAATTCATCTGCAGTCATCATTTTTTCCCGTTTTCTTCCTGGCTCTCCATGAATACCGACGCCATATTCCATCTCATCTTCACCCAATTTGAAAGTCGGTGAGCCACTAGCCGGAACTGTACAGGAAGTTAGCGCTAGACCAATTGTTCGAACATTTGCCGCTGCTTTTTCCGCTACTGCTTTGACCTGCAGCAAATCCATACCTTCTTCTACAGCTGCACCCGCGATTTTATGAACTAACACAACTCCTGCAACGCCGCGGCGTCCTACAGTATAAAGGCTATCTTCTACTGCAATATCATCATCTACGCGGACATACTCTACTTGAATGCCATCCTCAGTAGCTAGGTAAGCACCATTTTTAAAGTTCATAATATCTCCGCTGTAATTTTTAATAATGAGCAGTGTACCTTTTTTACTAGCTGTTGCTTTAATTGCTTGATATACCTGTATTTGAGAAGGAGAAGCAAAGACGTCACCGCATACTGCAGCATCCAGCATTCCTTTTCCTACTAACCCCGCATGTGCCGGTTCATGTCCACTACCGCCACCGCTAATTAAAGTTACCTTATTTTCATTCATTTCTTTTTTCTTAATTACTTTATATTTTTTTAACAACTCAAGTTCCGGATGAGCCATAACCATCCCATTGCACATTTCCATAACGAGTGTTTCAGGTTGATTCATAATTTTTTTCATTTTTATTCCTCCCCTGTAGGTTCTGTTATATTATTCGCAGTCTATTCGTATCTACACTTTCATAAATATATTAATTCATAAAGAAGATTTCTGCCATGATCATCCCATCCTGAATTACGCTACATTTGAAAGGGTATTCCTATTATCTATAGTAAAATGTAAGCGTTTTACGACAGAATAAACGATTTGTCTAAAGACGCTCATTTCACTAATAGAAATAAGAACGAATAAAGTTGTGGTGATGATTATAATAACCTCTTGAGCCGTTCATCTTCAAGATAACTTACCGCCCGTTACCGCGGGATAAAGTGAAACTTTAAGCAGTGGGGATTTTCTCCATCCCCACTGCTTATTAGTCTTCACCAATCGGGCAGTTAGGGGCAGTTAATCTATTTACTGCCCCTTGCTGCGGGATAATTTCTGACACTCACGAAAAGCAAAATGCTGACATCCAATGCATTTATTTGTATCTAAATAGCTTAAAGCTTTATTTATTGCTTCTCCTGTATGCTGATAGAAATTCTCTTCACCAATTTCAGCATATAAGCCATTGTTTTGTAGTGCTAATTTCAATTCATCTTGCACTCCTGTAACTAAAATGATGCCACCCTGTGCTTCAAAATTCCGAATGATATTACCGAAATATGCCTCACCAGTTGAATCCATAAAAGGAACTTTACTCATGCGTAATATCAAAACTTTTTGTTGTTGATGTATGGAACCTACAATTGCCTGCTCAAAAGTTTGAGCTGCACCAAAGAAAAGCGGACCCTCAATTGTATAAATACTAATTTGTGGACAGTCACGTTTCTGATGAACAACATGCGATTGCACTTTTCCGCTCTTTAACGAATGGTCTGGTAATACCTTTGTTACTACAAGTTTTTCGCTCATACGCTTCGCAAATAATACAACGGCTAACACAAGCCCCACCTCTACAGCTAATGTTAAACTTGTAAAAACGGTAAGAAGAAACGTAATGATTAAAACGAGGGAATCTCCTGATTTTAATTTAACGATGTGCGCAAAGTGCTTTTGCTCACTCATATTCCAAGCTACGACCATTAGAACTGGGGCCATACTTGCTAATGGAATATGTGAAGCAAAGGGCGCTAATAATAATAAAGTGACTAATACAAATACACCGTGAATAATACCTGATATTGGTGATGCTGCACCTGTTTTAATATTTGTCGCAGTACGAGCAATAGCCCCCGTTGCAGGGATCCCTCCAAAGAAAGGAGTGACGATATTAGCAATTCCTTGACCAACAAGTTCGCGATTACTATTATGTTTTGTATTTGTCATTCCATCTGCTACTACTGCAGATAGAAGTGATTCAATTCCGCCTAGCATAGCAATCACAAAGGCTGGTCCAATAAGTAGCTGAATTCGCTCCCATGTGATATCTGGAATCGCGAAATTCGGTAATGTATTCGGAATTTGACCATAGGCTGTTGCTATTGTGGCAACTTGTCCAGAAAAAAAGAACGTTGCAACTAATGTAGAAACAACAATGCCTGCTAACGCCCCTGGAACTTTGGGTAAAACTTTAGGTGTTATTAAAATAATGATTAGACTAATGATTGCCGTTAAAATACTATAAAAGTTTGTTGTACCAATATGCATAACGATTTCTTTTACATTGTCAATAAAATACTCATGTCTTTTAATATTAGTCAAACCTAAGAAATTGGCGATTTGGCCTGTAAAAATAATAACTGCAATTCCTGCTGTAAAACCTATCGTCACGGGTCGAGGGATAAATTTTATTAATGAGCCAAGTTTAAAAATACCCATTAAACACAAAATAATCCCGGCCATTAATCCAGCAACGAGTAAGTTTTCATAGCCGTACGATATGACTACCCCTAACAAAATTGGCACAAATGCACCTGTAGGTCCTCCGATTTGATACTTCGAACCACCAAAAAGAGAAATAAGTATTCCAGCAATAAAAGCTGTATATATTCCATACTCAGGCTTAACACCTGACGCAATGGCAAAGGACATTGCCAGCGGTATTGCCACAATCCCGACAATAATCCCCGAAATTAAATCTTTCTTCAAATGATGAACAGAATATCCTTCATATCGTCCTGTAAACAGCGACTTCATCTATAAATCTTCCCTTCAAAATAATAAGCAAGGTAAATGCTTCATAAGAACTCAGTCTACAAAATTTACATATCCTCTTCATTATTTTCATTAATAGTCATTTCTTCTAATCTTGAAATTGTATTTATCAAATGATTGTTGAAAATATCTTTTGCAACACCAAGTAATTCTCCAATCATCGGATCGCTTAAAGAATAGTAAACTTTTTTCCCCTCTTTCGTCCCATGCACAATATTTTTGCCTCGTAATACACTTAATTGCTGAGAAACAGCTGAGCCTTCTTTTTCTAAGCAGCTTTGAATTTCATTGACGTTTTTTTTACCATCTACTAATAATTCTAGTATTCTGATTCGTAACGGATGTGCTAAAGCTTTAAAAAAATCTGCCTTAAACTGCTGCAAGCTCTCGTCCACATAAATCCCTCCAAGGAACTTCATTTTCATATATTCAAATATTTGAATATGTATGATTGATTGTACGCTACTATAAGCTAACTTTCAATATCAAAAACTAAAAAACGAGCGAAAAACGTGTTTACTACACAGTTTTTGCTCGTTTCCGGAAAAATTTTGTTAAATTTAACCTATTAATCTATCACTGTTTTATTCTTTCGTAAAGGATAATCATAGATAAGACATGGAATAATCGCAAACAATACTATAATTACTAGAATTAATACGAGTACAATCATGCCAAACTGATCGACCATAATACCACCAAATAGAGGACCAATCATACGACCAGTTGTTGCCGCACTATTAATAATCCCTTGATAAAAGCCCTGACGCCCTTTTGGTGCAAGCTGATTGGCGATGGTAGGCAAAGCAGGCGTATAAAACATTTCACCAAAAGTCAGCACAACCATTGCTGCCCCAAACATTTTAAAATCACTTGCAAATGCAATGATTGCAAAGGATATTGCGATAAGGATCACGCCAAATACTAATTGACGCTTCAAATTATGTTCCCAACGTTTCACTAGCGGTGCAATTAGCGGTTGCCCTAAAACGATAAGTAGACCATTAATCGTCCAAAGTAAGCTGTACTGTTTCAATCCTAATCCTAGATCTTGCGTATAGGAAGAAATCGTCGCACTCCATTGTGAATAAGCTAACCAGCATAGTACAGAGGAAGAACTTATAATTAATAATGCATAAAACGGCGCTTTATTTATAATTCGCTTACTTTCACCCAAGACATTCTTCGGTGCAATGCTCCCCGCTTCTAATCGTTTAAAAGTAAACAACGCTATAAAAAAGAACAAAATATACATAGCTAAGTTGACCTTAAAGACGTAGTCAAATTTGTAATCAGCAACAACGCCGGCAAGTGCAGGACCAATTGCTACTCCTAAATTTTGAGCTAAATAAATTGCGTTAAAGGCCTTTCGTCCACCCTCAGGCCACGCAGTTCCAGCTAAAGCAAACATCCCTGGGAAAACAATACCCCCACTAAAGCCAAGAATCGTTAAAATCCACACATAATGTGGCCAGCCGTGCCAAATCGTTAAAGCAATTAAAGAGGCAATCGTCAAAAGAATGCCTAACATTGTTGATTTATAGCCGCCTATTCTATCAAATAAATAACCACCTAAGAGATTTCCTAATACGCCAGCAGCAGAATTCAACATCAACACAAAGCCAGCCATCGCAAGTGACTTCCCTAAATAATCGTGCATATAAATGGCGTTTAATGGCCATAAAAATGAGTTGCCCGTCGTATTCACAAGCATTCCGATAATTAAAAACCAAACACTTTTTGGCATAGAATGTCCTCCGTTATTTCGGTACTCTAAATAGTTAGTTTATGTTGAAAAATACAAAAGCACAAGAAAAATAAATTTACACTTTTTACATAGGCTTTAGAAATTTTTTTTTGTAGTTTTTTTTCGCTCCTCCTCATGATTTACTCCGGTCGATGTACTTTTCGCTTGGCTTCCCTCATCATTCGCAACATAATATTAAATTCTTCCCCCATGACGGAAGCACTAGCACGTGATAAAATATAGTGTTAGAGGAGTGAAATAAATGACAGAAACAAACTTTCCTTTTCCTTCAGATGGAAAAAGATATTATACATGGAATCGCTATTTACGTGAGCAATTTGGTCATAAAGTTTTTAAGGTAGCACTAGACGCGGGCTTTGACTGCCCAAATCGTGATGGTACCGTTGCCTTTGGAGGTTGCACATTTTGTAGTGCTGCCGGTTCAGGTGATTTTGCAGGCAATAAAGTTGATCCTATCGAGGTACAATTTGCTGAAATTCGTGACAAAATGCATCAAAAATGGAAGGACGGCAAATACATGGCCTACTTCCAAGCGTATACAAATACACATGCACCACTACCAGTATTAAAAGAAAAATTTGAAGCAGCCTTAGCCCAAGAAGGTGTTGTTGGATTATCCATCGCAACACGCCCAGACTGTCTGCCAGATGATGTAGTTGAATATTTAGCTGAATTAAACGAGCGTACCTATTTATGGATTGAGCTCGGACTTCAAACTGTGCATGAAAAAACAGCAAATCTTATCAACCGCGCCCACGATTATGCAACCTATGTGGAAGGTGTTGAAAAGTTGCGAAAACATGGTATTCGTGTGTGCTCACACATTATTAATGGCCTTCCTCTTGAAGACTATGACATGATGATGGAAACTGCGCGAGAAGTTGCAAAGCTTGATGTACAAGGTATTAAAATTCATTTACTGCACCTTTTAAAAGGTACACCAATGGTGAAGCAATATGAAAAGGGCATGTTAGAATTTTTAGATCAGGACATTTATACAAAACTTGTAGCAGATCAGCTTGAAATTCTACCACCAGATATGGTTATTCACCGTATCACAGGCGATGGACCAATTGATTTAATGATTGGCCCAATGTGGAGTGTAAATAAATGGGAAGTGTTAAATGGAATTGACGCTGAGCTTGAGCGCCGTGGAAGCTGGCAAGGGAAATTTTATAAAGCTGAGGATGCCAAATGAAGCTACAACGTGTTTTACAATATGCCCAGCAGCTAATAAAAGATACTGTTAAAGAAGGCGACACTGTAGTGGATGCTACAGCTGGAAACGGCCACGACACATTATTTCTAGCTGAGCTTGTCGGCGATGAAGGTCAAGTGTACGCCTTTGATGTTCAAAAGAGCGCTGTTGATGCAACTCTCCATCGCCTTTTAGATAATGGCTTAGAGCATCGTGCACTTGTTTTACATAGAGGGCATGAAGAAGTAGCCAATTATGTCCACAAGCCAGTAGCTGCTGCAATTTTTAATCTTGGTTATTTGCCTGGTAGTAATCACGACATCATTACACAGCCAAATACTACGTTACAAGCAATTGAAGATTTGCTAAAGCTGCTCAAAATCGGTGGTCTTATTGTCCTTGTCATTTATCACGGTCATCAGGGTGGTAAGGAAGAACGAGATGCTGTGATAGAATATGTCAGTCAACTTCCCCAAAAATATGTACATGTATTAAAATACGAGTTTCTAAATCAACAAAATGATCCACCCTTTGTGATTGCTTTAGAAAAAATGAAAGATTATCCTTTAGCTAATCCTTCTATGCCTGAAATAAGATAAATCTCGGGCTTTTTTTGAGGCTCTTCCACCATAACGTGGAGTTGATTTCCGTTACGACTGGGCGCTTTCCTGGGGGGCGTCCGATGAGTCTTTTTTATAAAACAAAAAAGCTATCTAATAGAATGTTTTAATCTACTAGATAGCTTTCTCGTTATTATCTATTTATTTTTACGTTTTTCATTATAATCTACCCAGAAATCTGCACCTTTAATTCCTAGTTTACGAGGATCAAAAACAGGATCTTTTCCTTCTTTTTTCTGTTTCTCATAATCCTTTAATGCGACTATAGCAGGCTTCATAATAATTAAAATTGCTATAACGTTAATCCAAACCATTAAGCCCAATCCAACATCCCCCATAGCCCAAGCAAGGTCGGAAGTGCGGATTGTACCGTAAAATGCAGAAATTAAAATTGCAAATTTAGCCAGCCAAATGACGACTTTTTCTGTAGCTCCTGAGAATAAATAAGCTACGTTTGTTTCGGCAATATAGTAGTATGCCATAATTGTCGTAAAAGCAAAGAAGAATAAGGCAATTGCTACGAATGGTCCGCCAAAACCTGGTAGTGAGGAATCGACTGCATATTGTGTGTATGCTGCGCCTTCTTTAATACTTTTCGCAAATGTGATTTGTTCTTCTCCAGTTAATCCGCCTTTATTGAAATCACCAACATAAACATATGAATCAGCGCCATCTGCTGCTTTTTCATCGTGTACATTATACATACCAGTAAATAAAATCATAAATGCTGTAGCTGTACAGATTAATAAAGTATCAATATATACGGAAGCTGCTTGTACGATACCTTGTTTAGCAGGGTGTGATACTTCTGCTGCTGCTGCTGGATGCGCACCTGTCCCTTGACCTGCCTCATTTGAATAAATACCGCGTTTAACCCCCCATGCAATAGCGGAGCCAATAATACCACCAAAGATTTCATGCGCACCAAATGCGCTAGAAAAAATTAATGAAAATACAGCGGGTACTTCTTTAATATTCATTGCAATAATGATGATGGCCATCAGAATATATGCTAATGCCATAAACGGTACAATGATCTGTGCAGCATTGGCAATCCATTTAACACCACCGATAATAATAGTACCTAATAATACAACAATAATAAGTCCTGTAATCCAAGTCTTAACATCGAAAGCGTTTTCAACCGCTGTCGCAATTGCATTCGACTGAACACCCGGCATCAAAACTAACATGGCAGCTAATGCGGCAACAGCAAAAATTACTGCAAACCACTTTTGCCCCATTCCTTTCTCTATGTAAAAAGCTGGCCCGCCACGATATTCTGTATCTTTCTCTTCTTTATAAATTTGAGCTAACGTCGACTCAACGTATGCAGTTGCCGCACCGATAAATGCGATTGCCCACATCCAAAAAACAGCACCAGGTCCCCCCATCCCGATTGCTGTAGCTGTACCTGCAATATTACCTGTACCTACACGACCAGATAATGCGATAGACATCGCTTGGAAAGACGAAATCCCCTTTTCTGACTTTTCGCCTTTAAACATTAAAACAAACATATCTTTAATGTGCCTTACTTGTAGGAACCGTGTAATGATTGAAAAAAAGAGCCCAATTAGCAAAATGCCATAAATAAACCACGGTCCCCATAAAATCTCATTAATTTTCCCAACGATTGCTTCCATTTTACCCCTCCAATGTGAAAAATAATACTTTAAGTCATTATAGTATTACACTTTTCAGAAAATTACAATATTATATTCAAGTAACAGAAAGTTAGTAATTTTTCTAGTTAATCGGAGAGGTAATTCACTATTCAATTATATAGCCAATTCTTCGAAGAGCATTATTAATAAAATCACGTATATACACAAAAATCTCGTCACGCTCTACTTCATGAAATAGATTATGATAGCAGTTTGCCCATTCTTTGAATTGAAACTCTGTAAATTCCATCTGATATAGCCAGTTACGTGTTTGTTTAGTTTCAGTAATATTATCTTTTTCAGCTGTCATAACTAACATAGGCATATTAGGGAATTCAGCCTTAGGCAATAACACTAAATTGCGCATCATTTGCTGTAATTCGCGGTACCATTTCACTGAAACGACTGACGAAAAAGGAACCTCATCCTTCATCTCATCTCTACCTACTACACTGCGCGTTAATGATTCTAAAGAAATTTCATGGGTCAGCTTCACATTTGCAGTCAGGGCACTTAAACTAGTTAAAGCATTTGATAGTTTACCTGGTAATAGCTTTAAATGAAGCCAAGGTGAAGTTAAGATAATCCCTGCGCATTCATATTTTCGTTTTTGCATGGTATGTAGTAATAGTGTCGCACCAAGCCCATGTCCTATTAAAAAGACAGGTAAATTATACGAAAAAGCATTCTCCATTAAATGCCTTGTATATTTGTTGTATTCTTTAAAATCTTCATCGTGAACACGCGAAAATCCTACATTTACTCCATGGTTAGGTAAATCCCCCATGACTATGTGGAAGCCTTCCATTCTAAGTTTTTCTATAAGCCATGCATACCATCGGTGATTTTCATATGCACCATGAAGAATAGCAACCACAGCCTTTGCTTGTCCATCAGCTTCCCATTTCCACATTTCACAAAGTCCTCCTAAAAAAATAATTACACAATGATTATATCGGAATATCTAGCTCATTTTAATTTTATATTTCCATCAAGTTGCGTATTTGATACGATAATATTACATCATAGAAAGAAAAGAGGCGATCCTCATGATCTATCCATTTAAAGGTAAAACACCAAATATCGATCCATCTGTTTTTATTGCCGATTATGCAACCGTTACTGGTGACGTTACAATAGGTGCTGAAACAACAATTTGGTTTAACACAGTTATTCGAGGGGATGTATCACCAACAATTATCGGAAAACGTGTTAGTATTCAAGACCTCTGTTGCTTACATCAAAGCCCTAAATATCCGCTCATTATTGAAGATGAAGTAACAGTCGGACATCAAGTAACTTTACATAGCTGTACGATTCGTAAAAAAGCCTTAATAGGTATGGGCTCTATAGTATTAGACGGAGCCGAGATTGGAGAGGGTGCATTCATTGGGGCGGGTAGTCTTGTACCTCCTGGCAAAGTCATTCCTCCAAATAGCTTAGCATTAGGTCGTCCTGCAAAGGTTGTAAGAGAATTAAACGATGAAGATAAAGAAGATATGGAACGCATCATACGTGAATATGTAGAAAAAGGACAATACTATAAAACACTTCAAGCAGAAAATAAATAGCTATTTTAACAGCTCCACGTTTGCTTGAACGACCAAGCCATCCATAAGAATGATTAGGAGCTTCTCTTTTTCGATAAAAACAGCGAAAGGGGCCATTAGAATGTTGAGCCCCTTTCTGTAATAGTATCTGTAATAGTATTTTAAAATATTTTTCCAGCTACTTTATTACTTTAGCTGAATAGCTTATAAGCCTGCTTTTTCTTTTAATGCGTCAGCTTTGTCTATTTGTTCCCAAGGTACATTTAAGTCTGTACGACCGAAGTGACCATATGCCGCAGTTTGCTTATAAATAGGGCGACGAAGGTTTAGCATTTTAATAACCCCTGCTGGGCGTAGATCAAATAGCTCGCGTACCCATTTTACAATTTCACTTTCCGTAACTTTTCCTGTCCCAAAAGTATCAACAGCAATAGATACAGGTTGAGCAACACCAATCGCATAAGCTAGTTGTACTTCAGCTCGTTCTGCTAAACCAGCTGCTACTATATTTTTTGCCACATAGCGTGCTGCATATGCCGCTGAACGGTCTACCTTAGTTGCGTCCTTACCAGAGAAAGCACCTCCACCATGACGTGCATAGCCACCGTATGTATCAACGATGATTTTACGTCCAGTTAGACCAGCATCCCCTTTTGGACCACCAATTACGAATCGTCCAGTTGGATTGATGAAATACTTAGTATTGGCATCTAGTAATTCACTTGGAACAACTGGAGCAATAACGAATTCTTTTAAGTCTGCTTGAATTTGCTCAAGTGTAGCTTCTTCGTCATGCTGTGTTGAAATGACAATCGTATCCACGCGAACTGGTACATTGTTTTCATCATATTCAATTGTTACTTGCGTTTTTCCGTCTGGACGTAAATATGCTAGTTCCCCAGATTTACGTACTTCCGTTAAACGACGAGCCAATTTATGCGCTAAACTAATTGGCAATGGCATAAGCTCTGGCGTTTCATTACATGCATAACCGAACATTAAGCCTTGGTCACCTGCACCAATTGCTTCAATGTCAGCATCTGTCATAGAGCCTTCACGCGCCTCTAATGCTTGGTCAACACCTTGAGCAATATCAGGTGATTGCTCACCAATAGCAACTAGTACTGCTAGGTTTTCAGCATCAAAGCCATATTTTCCACGTGTATAACCGATTTCTGCTACAGTATCACGAACGATACCTTTAATATCTACATAAGTAGAAGTAGTAATTTCTCCTGCTACTAAAACTAAGCCTGTTGTTACTGTTGTTTCACACGCTACACGTGCGTTTGGATCTTCAGCTAAAATAGCATCTAAAATGGCATCCGAGATTTGATCACAGATTTTGTCTGGATGTCCTTCTGTTACACTCTCTGATGTAAACAATCGACGGTTTGTCATTTGGTTTTCCTCCTATTACTTTTACCAATAATATTTGCGAATTAATACGGTACTCATTACCCATGTCAAGTCCACTCCTAAGGATTGAACTCTCAAGCCGTTGTTGCTGTCGCTACGTTTGCACTAAGTTTTCGCACAAAAACAGCTGCTGCTCTTAACACGAGAATTTCGAAAGATCCGTCATTTTAATAAGGAAAGGACTATATACTTACCTTTACATTCGTTTTTAACAATAAAAAAATCCTTTTCTCACGTTTATTTAACATGAGGAAAGGAATAATGACTTCATAACCTTTCACTCTTATCGTTCAAGGGGTTTCCCCTTGCATCAGGTTGGCACCAGCGCATGTCGTGAAATAGTTCATGCAGGTTGCCGGGTTTCACAGGGCCTGACCCTCCACCAGCTCGGGATAAGAGTATCCGTTCAATATCTCATAATACGGAAAAGGTCGAACGATGTCAAATGTTTTTAACTTCTTACAGCGGGTGTCCAAACACCCGCTGTAAGACCGGACGCAATTATGCCGAGGCATAATTGATTGTATTCTTATAAAGAAAGTATGGGATTTATAATTTGGATTATGCTGTAATTTGAAACAAAATAATCCCTATTCTCCACCTCACATCATGTGTTAACATATGTGTGACCCCTTTACAGCACATTTTGTAGCTACAGAACATGTGGTGGATGAATATGATTGTAGCCTCTTTTTAGTTGACGACAAGCTCCAACTGATAAAAAACCAGCTAAGACTTCACATCCTGTGCGAACCTCATGTTACCCAAGAGCTTCCAAACGCAATTTTGCTGTGGCGAAAGTGATTGTGTGATCACTTAATAAATAGGGTAAAAAGCATTATCAAAACGACTCAATTTACTTTTTGTCGTTTTCTTGAAAAGTAATAAAATCTGAAAAATAATTTCTGAATTAGTATAGATTATTTAAGCAATTGTGTTATACTATTTTTGAAATTAAGAAAATCTCCCTTGAACTCTAGGGAATACTATAAAAAAGGATGGTATTTAATCGATGAATTCAGTAGAAATTGCAAACGAACTGAAGGAATTATTAAGCGGCGGCAACATTAATGTTCAACTTTCAGTACCACAATTAGCTGAAAAGGCTACTTCTCGTGGTGAAGCTATGTTAACAGTAGATGGCGCAGTTCGTGCAGAAACTGGCAAATACACTGGTCGTTCACCTAAAGATAAATATACGGTAGAAGAAGATAGCACAAAGGATAAAATTGACTGGGGCAAAGTTAACCAACCAATTTCTTCTGAAGTGTTCGATAACTTATATGTAAAAGTAGTAAAATATTTAAAAGAACGTGACGAATTATTCGTATTCAAAGGCTTTGCTGGTGCTGACAAAGATTCACAATTAAGCATCCAAGTAATCAATGAGTACGCTTGGCACAATCTTTTCGCTCATCAATTATTCATCCGTCCAACTGAAGAAGAATTAGCTTCTCATGTTGCTGACTTCACGGTTATCTCAGCTCCTAACTTTAAAGCAGACCCTGCTGTTGATGGCACAGCTTCTGAAACTTTCATCATTGTATCACTTGAAAAGAAAATTATCCTAATCGGTGGAACTGAATATGCTGGTGAAATTAAAAAATCTATTTTCGGTATTATGAACTACTTATTACCACAACAAGGCATCCTTTCAATGCACTGCTCAGCAAACGTTGGTGAAGCTGGTGATGTTGCATTATTCTTCGGTTTATCTGGTACTGGTAAAACTACTTTATCTGCTGATCCTGACCGTAAGCTTATCGGTGACGATGAACACGGTTGGTCTGATAATGGTGTATTCAACATTGAGGGCGGTTGCTATGCAAAAACAATTAACCTTTCTGCTGAAAAAGAACCAGAAATCTACAACGCAATCCGCTTCGGTTCTGTTCTAGAAAACGTAGCTGTTGATCCAGAAACTCGAGTTTGTGACTATGATAATGGTTCATTAACAGAAAATACACGTGTAGCTTATCCAATCCAATACATTGAAAATATTGTTGATCCATCTGTTGCAGGTCACCCAAAAACAATCATCTTCTTAACAGCTGATGCATTTGGTGTATTACCTCCAATCAGTAAATTAACAAAAGAGCAAGCAATGTACCACTTCCTAAGCGGTTTCACATCTAAGCTTGCTGGTACAGAACGTGGTGTAACAGAGCCAGAACCAGTATTCTCAACTTGCTTCGGTTCTCCATTCCTTCCACTTCCAGCAACGGTTTATGCTGAAATGTTAGGTCAAAAAATTGACGAGCACGGTGCACAAGTATACTTAGTGAACACTGGTTGGACTGGTGGCGAATATGGTACTGGTAGCCGTATGAAGCTTTCTTACACTCGTGCAATGGTACGTGCTGCAATTGATGGCAAATTAGCTAATGTTGAAACAATTCAAGATTCAGTATTCGGATTAAACATTCCAACTGCTATTGAAGGTGTCCCAACAGAAGTACTTAATCCTCGTGATGCATGGACAGACAAAGCTGCTTATGATGCAAAAGCTGCTGAACTTGCTGGTTTATTCAACAAAAACTTCGAGAAATTCTCAAATGTTTCTGAAGCTATCACTAAACTTGGCGGTCCATTAAAATAATTTACTAAGCAAAGGGAACGATTTCAAAGTCGTTCCCTTTTTTGTGTTGAAGAAATATGGTCAAGCAAATCTTTGTGAATGTTTTGGAGCTTTAAATGAGGGTGATTTCCGTTCCATGTTACTCGCTTTCCTGAGAGCAAGCATCTGGCCGCTTTCGCATAGATAAACCATTGTTGCTGACGCTTCACTTTCACAAAAAAAAACTGTTGCCTGAAGTTTTGTTTTATTACTATAAATTAGAGTGACGCGTTGATTGGAGTGGAGACTGAGCGACTCCTTGGGGATCAGCGATATAGAGGAACGAAGGCTAAAAGCATCACGTCCTGTGATAACGCCTTCGTGACCAACATCCTGTTGGCCCGAGACCCTGGAGCGAGCAGCGCGAGTGAAGCGGCTCATCGGACGCCCCCAGGAAGCTCTGCTCTGTGCGAAAGCGAAGCGGCAGCAACAAAGCGCTCAGTCGGAACGGAAATCAACTCCCTCGTTTTGCCGAAGAGCCATACTTTAAGACACCTTAATTTCATGTATTTCAACAATATGCAAAGGGAACAATTAGAATCGTTCCCTTTTTTATCTCCCCTATTTTATAGAATTCTACTTTTCATATTAGTAACTTTGTGTATAATTCATAATAGTAGTTTTAGGGGGATATATATGAAAAGAAAATATAAAGTGATTATTACCATTGTCAGTCTTCTATTAGTATTGTTTGTTGTGGCTGGATTTTTTGCAGGGAATTATTTTTATAACTTCGCCTTAAATCCTAATACTGATAAATCAGCTGTGTTTAATGCTCCACACAATTCTATTGCTGTTAGTCCTAATGATGCTAAAGAAAAAGAAGAGAGTGAGAAGTGGTTTAAAGAGAATTATAAGGACTCTTATCTACAGTCTTTCGATGATTTGAAATTACATGCCTACACGCTTAAAAATACAAACGAAACAAATAAATGGGCAATTGTTTTCCATGGATATTCATCTGATGGCTCACAAATGACAAAGTATGCTAAACATTTTTATGATAAAGGCTACAATGTTCTCGTACCTGATGCAAGGGCTCATGGTAAAAGTGAGGGTGACTATATTGGTATGGGTTGGCATGATCGACTTGATGTAGTCTCTTGGATTAACAATGTTATCAGTTCTGATAAAAACGCTGAAATTGTTTTATATGGTGTTTCCATGGGAGGTGCTACAGTGATGATGGCCTCAGGAGAGGATCTACCTGGCAATGTTAAGGCTATTATTGAGGATTGTGGTTATTCCTCAGTTTGGAATGAATTCTCTTATCAATTGCAAGCAATTTTTAATTTACCCGAATTTCCTATTATGTATTTTTCTTCAATTGTCACGAAGTTAAGAGCTGACTATACGCTTGGTGAAGCTGATACCGTCAAGCAAGTAGCAAAATCGAAAACACCGATGCTATTCATTCATGGAAGTAATGATACATTTGTTCCATCGGATATGCTAAATGAAGTATATGAGGCCGCCAATGTACCGAAGGAGAAATTTATAGTTGAGGGTGCTGGACATAGTGGTGCAGAAAACGTTGCTGGAGACGCTTATTGGAAAACTATTAATAACTTTTTAGCAAAATATATAGAGTAAATGTCCTTTTTTCTGCCGTTCAGGTGCTTGCCGTAAAGCACCTGAGCGGTTTTTTGGTCTACCCGAGCAGTTTTCCGACTGACCTGAGCGATACTTTTCTCTAGGAATATTAACTTCCCACGTTTTTTTGATTCCAAAGGAGTTTCTACATTAGAATCGTTGAATGGAAAGACAGCTTGAATGCTTGAATACCTTATTGACGTTTCATCCACTCGCAAAGTGCATGTACTGTTCCTCTATTTTTGGCAGGTGGATACTGATGAGCATAGCGAAGATCATACCATGTTTCATATGTTTTATTAGCATCCTTTAAATAAAATTCTAACTGTCTTGCATGTTCAATATCTACATTTTCATCAAGGTAGCCATGAATAATAAGGACTGGAGCTGTAATGTGCTCTACCTCAAAAAGTGGTGTTCGAGCATCATAAGCTTCTGGTACACGATTAGGCGTCCCTCCAATAACACGCTTCATCATCCTACGCATATCTGTCCGCTCCCAATATGTAGCTGTTGCGTCAGATACTCCTGCCCATGTCACAACGGATGTAATATCTCTACGTAAGATTGCCGTCCAAAGTGCCATAATACCACCACGTGAAAACCCAAAAACATGAATATTATCATTACAAAACTGTTTTAGTACGTCTACTGCGTATACAGCATCATAACGATCAGCTCCTGCAAACTCATCTCGACCTTCTCCACCTCGATTGCCACGGTAATATGGGGCAAAAACGATAAAGCCTTGAGCTGCAAACTGTGCGACACGCGAAGGTCTAACCATGCCAATGCTTTGCATGCCTCCCCGCAAATATAAAAAGCCATCATATGTACCTTCTGCCTTAGGCTCCGCTAGTAAACCCTTTATACGTAAACCATGTGACATATACGTGATTTCCGTTAAACGAATAGCTGGATTAGGCGAAGGATAAGGTCGTTTTCCAACGATCTTACCATTGGTCATAATGCTTCAACTCCTCCAGCATTTTCTGCATACCTGCATCCTTCATATGAAAGCTTAAATTTGGATGATGAGCAAATTCTTCATCCGTTAGCCAAGTCATCCCTGAAGTTTCTAAATCAAATTCAATGTCCTCCTGCCCCACAAATTGCGCAGTAAAGACCGCTTTACAAAATAAGATGTCATCATGAACGGCGTATTCTGCAAACCATTTAAGATTTTTTACATGAACACCAGTCTCCTCGAATACTTCCCTAATTGCTGCCTGCTCTAATGTTTCCCCAGGTTCTTGCTTTCCACCTGGAACTTCTACACCACGGCGTTTATGAATTGTACATAACCACTTTTTTTCATGCTTTAATAAAACAAGTACATGCTTAGGTTCAGTGTCCAATTCGCCTCTAACAAAACTTAAGTCCACTCTTAAACCATTTAAATCTGTAAATGTGAACATGCTCTTCAACTCCTTTTTTCGTTCTTCAGCGTTACGATGATGATCTTTTATTTCACTATAGTGTAATCATATAGCTACAATCAACAAATAAAATCACTAATATTAAACTCCTATTAATCGGTGCAAAAAGGATTTTTTAATAGAAAGTGATACCGCTTCTAATACTATGTTTATTCGATTACAAACAGCAACAGCTCACCAAATTGGAATTTCTCCACTGCTAGCTGCTAGTGCTCAAAATGTGAGCTCTTCTTTATGACAATGGTTAATCCATCAAGAGTTGCTCTTAGTTGTTCAGTTTGTAAAATTAGCTTTCATCAATAAAAAAAGAGTCACTGATGTTTTTCAGTGACCCTACCTTTACACACGTTTATTGAAGTAAGGAAGCTGTTCCACAAATGCCTTCGTATCCGCATCCCCATACTCATGAACAAGTGCATAGATTTTTTTTAATCGCAAATCAATTTCATCATTTTCTCTATCAAGATGATATTGTATATATGGCAATTGCGCACGCCATGCATTCGAAATTTCTAACATCTGCATTTGTTGAAAAATCTTTTCAAAAACATCTAATGCTTGGCGATCTAGATTAAGTTCAAAGTTCCACGGTCCTGCATATGGATTTGTATAATAAGTTCTATTGGCAAGTGAAAAATATACACGCTGACGATCCATCTCTACAAAACACTCCTTTTACCATAGTATGGTGGTAAAAGTACTGTTTTATTCGCTGGAATGTCAAACTTCCTTCACAACTAAGTAATATTATCTAATTTATAATAGGTAATGATGAATAAGGAACGGAGTGAATGCCATGAGTTTAATCACGCTTTTAATTGTAGCAGCGATTATTGTTATTTTAGTAACGGTCGCGACTATTATTAGTGTCAATCGTGCGTATGCTTTTAAACATACAGTTGATGAAAAACCACAGCAAAGCTTTCAACAAGATGATGACTAGTTCAATTTCTACATTTTTTTAAGAGATTCTTTTATAATATTATTATCAAATAGAATTTGGAGTGAACGCAATGGGAGTACCATTACCAATAATCATTATGATCGCAATGATGATGCTTATGTTTGGCGTTTCTGTCATTGTTTTGTTGAAGAAAAAAAGCAATTTCTTTACACAAACTATCGATGCTAAGCCTAAGCAAATTAACGCTCAACAAAAGGATAAACAAATATGAAATATCCCTTTATATGGCTCATTAAGTTTTACAGAAAATTTATATCACCCATGACTCCGCCATCTTGCCGCTTCCATCCTACTTGCTCCTCCTATGGACTTGAAGCTTTTCAAAAACACGGTGCCATTAAAGGATTCTATTTAACGATTAAACGTATATCAAAATGCCAACCATTCCATCCAGGTGGCTTTGATCCAGTACCTGAAAAATGGCCTTCGAAAAAGAATTAATTTTCGAGGGTCATTTTTTCTTGTACTTTTTTCAGATGTGCGTTATTATAGGAACTGTTCTAAAAAATAAATCGTAATGGTTACTATTTGAAAGAGGTATGCTATAAGATGAAAAAAGTACTTTTGTTATTTTTAGTTGCAGTCCTTGCCTTATTTACTGCTGCCTGTGGGAATAAATCAACAACATCCAAACAGTCAGAGACAAAGGATAAATTAACAATTTACACAACTGTTTATCCATTAAGTTATTTTGCACAACGTATTGGTGGCGATTTTGTAGAGGTTTCTTCTATTTATCCTGCTGGTGCCAATGAGCACACATTTGAGCCAACACAAAAGGATATGATGAAATTAGCAGATGCTAATATATTTTTCTATATCGGCTTAGGGCTCGAAGGCTTTGTTGAAAATGCTAAAAAAACTCTAGCTAATGAAAATGTAACAATGGTGGCTACTGCAGACCAGGTCTCAGATGAAAAATTGGCTGTTAGCACAGGTCATGCACATGATGATGAAGAGGAAGCACATCATGATCATGAAGACGGACACGATGATCATAATCACGGTAATGTAGATCCACATGTTTGGCTATCACCAACTATCAGTCAAGACTTAGCACTTTCCATTAAAAACACTCTAGTTGAAAAAATGCCAGAACAAGAAGCTACATTTACAGCTAACTACGAGGCATTGGTAAAAGAACTACAAGGTTTAGACAGCGAATTTAAAACAATGGCTGATAAAGCGCAAGAGAAGACGTTCTTCGTATCACATGCAGCATTTGGCTATATCGCAGGGCAATATGGCTTAAAGCAAGTTCCAATAGCCGGTTTAAACTCACAAAATGAGCCTTCTCAAAAAGAACTTACGGCGATTGTTGATAAAGCAAAAGATTTGCATATTCACTACATTTTATTCGAGCAAAATGTCTCTTCTAAATTAGCCGAGGTTATCCAAAAAGAGGTTGGAGCAGACTCTCTTATCTTGCACAATTTAAGCGTTTTAACAGCGGATGATGTGAAGAATAATGAGACTTACTTCACCCTTATGAAGAAAAATATTAAAACTTTAAATACTGCCTTAAACGCTCACAAATAAATGAGTAAGGAGGTGCCCCGACAATCGTATGGGGCACCTCCTTTATTATGACGTACTTTTCTTGTGGCATTCTTTTTTCCGTTCTATAAACACTTATTAGCCCTTTTTTCTTAAGCAAAGTATTTTGTACTATCTTTCGATTAGCGTTTACTTCAGCTACATTACCTACTAAAATGATTGGTTCCCATTCATTTAGATGCACCTGAACAGGATTATCGCTTTTATGACCTTTTAAAAGCAGTCTAGGCTGTTCTATTAATTGTTTAACTATATGTTTATTTTTACTTAAAACGGACAGTCCTTCATCAAAGGTAAAACGACCATCCATTATTGGTTTTGTAAGAACTTCAACCTTACTCATTTTTTGTAAATCAATATAGGCTTCGCTTGTAGTAGCTGGGAAACTCGTATAGTCCCAAGAGTGATCCTGTGCTAATTGGCGATCAGAAACTAAAAAATAATTATAAAGTACCTCACCCTTACGATCAGGCAATGGATCATCCCACGTAACATCGATATGATACCATGCATTATCAAGCTTCACTAAGACCCAGGCGTGTAGCTGTTCCTCTACTTTTCCTGGAACATATTGTACCTCAAAGCCTAGCATCTCTAGCATTCGATAAAGCACTAAAGCATATGCCTGACAAACTCCCTTGTTTTCCGTAAGCAATGTGTAGGGAGAATATTGACTTCCTTTCGTTTCCTTTGAATATTCAGTAGATAGAACGATAAAATCATGTGCAGCCTGTATTTTCTGCAATTCACTTAATCCATGCATAGGTGCAATAATATTCGCCAAAGTTTGTTCTACAAATGCCTCCTCTTCCTGTGAAATATGATAGGTAAACTCAAATGTAATGACAATATTATTGGCATAACCGTCATATTTCCATTTAAAACTAGAAATATTGGCGTAAATATATGGATCCTGAATAGCATGTTTGATTAGCTCAGATAGTTCATCTTTTATTGCGGATGTATTACCAGTATAACGAATGTCAAATTCAGTAGATAATTGCATGACTTGTTTTTGAATTAGATGTTGTAGTGATTCTATTGAATTGGCCGTTGCAATATTCTTTTGTTCATAGTTTGCGAATACTTGCACATGACTCATTTGTAGAACAAATAATATAATGACAACATTATATATATATTTTCTCATATGAGTCATTCTCCTTTACTAACTAGTTTATGCCTGTCATTTCTTATTATGTTAATGAATGATTAATTTAATCCTAAAAGTTTACTAAAAATGACTCTTAAAACGAATAAAAGAAGCCTTCTTATAATGAAGGCTTCTTTCTAGTGGTGAAAAAAACTATTATTTCAATGAAATTGGTGTTGCACTTCGGCAAAACAAGTGGTTGATTTCCGTTCCGACTGGGCGCTTTGTTGTTACTGTCGCTTCGCTTTCGCACAGATAAAACATTTGCTGCCGCTACGTTAGCACTACGCTTTCGCACAGAGCAAAGCTTCCTGGGGTGAGCCGCTTCGCTACGCTGCAGGGTCTCGGGCCAACACGATGTTGGTCACGAAGGCGTTATTACAGGACGTGATGGTTTTAGCCTTCGTTCCTCTATTTGCTAATCCCCAAGGAGTCGCCCAGTCTCCACTCCAATCAACTAAATCACTTAGTAAATCACTCTAATATATTGTGATAAAAAACGAAACTTCAGTAACAAGGTTTTTGTTCGAAAGCGAAGCAGCAAAAGTAGATGCACAATAACCCAACTGATATAAGTCAATTCTGTTCGAAGATGGAAAGTTTTGAAGTGCATACAACTTTATAAAAGTTCTACACTATTGTTGATTGGAGTGGAAGACTACTCGACGCTCGCAAAAGGAACGCGAGTAGCCTGGAACGGAAATCATTCTCATTTAAGCGCCTAAACATTCATAATCATTTTGTTATTCCTTTATTAATTTTCTACGAAGTAGCTTGTTGGCGCCGTTTCGTGGGAGCTCGTCCGTAACAATAATTTCTTTTGGTATTTTATATTTCGCAAGCTTCTTTTGACAAAATGCTTGTATTTGCTCTACCTGTGCTTCTTCTTTTAATACAACAAAGGCGATTGGTACCTGTCCCCACGCATCATCATCAATGCCGCATACTCCCGCTTCCTTAACAGCCGGGTGTGTAAGTAGTACATTTTCGATTTCAGCAGGATAAATATTTTCGCCACCTGAAATAATTAAATCCGCCCGACGATCAATGACAAATAAATAACCTTCTTCATCTATATAACCAATATCCCCAGTATGGAGCCAGCCATCAATCGTTGCACCTTTTTGGGCAAAACGACCAATGTACCCCGGTGTAACATGTGGGCCACGTATGCAAATTTCTCCTTCACCCTTGTCATTCGGCTCAGCAATGCGAATTTGATTAAAAAATAATGGTTTTCCCGCAGAACCAATTTTTCGCATCGCATCTTCATTTGCTAATGTTGCAGTTTGTGACGAAGTTTCAGTCATACCATACGTTTGAGCTACAGCTAAATTTAATGCATGAGCTCTCTTTAAATAATCTACTGGCACGGGTCCACCACCCGCTAGCATCATTTTAAATTTCGGTGAAGCTTGCGCGTTTTTCTGTTCAAGGGTATGTAGAATCCTTTCCAATGTGACAGCGACTACTGACATATGTGTAACCTCGCCATCCATTATATTTTTGGAAATGGCTGCTGCATCAAACTGATCATATAAATGCACTTTATTACCATACAACAGTGAGCGCACTAAAATAGAAAAGCCACTAATATGAAAAAGTGGTACAGCACATAACCAAGTATCATCCACATGCAAACCTATATTTAAAACGGAGGCCGTTGCACTTGCCTGGTGATTTCCAACAGTTTGACAAACGCCCTTTGGAAAACCAGTCGTACCAGATGTATACATAATCGATGTTGTTTGGTTTAAAGACCATTCTTTCGTAATATCAATAGCCGCTTCTGTATTTTTTTCTATAGTAGAAAATAAAAAATAAGATGTATGTGATGGTAATTTTTCTATATCCTCATCTGCAATTAATACCGCCACAGCCCCTGAATCCTCTAGCTGATAGGCAATTTCATCTTGTGTTAGCCTACGATTTAGCATGACCATTTCACATTGTAAATGCATACACGCGTACATCATAATGACAAGGGAAGGCTTACTCGGCCCCATTATGGCAATACGGTCCCCTTGCTTAATATCCAGTGCTGTAAGTTGACGAGCACGTTTTAAAGATAAATCATTTAATTCTTGAAATGTCCAAGTCTGCCCATTATATGTTAAACCGTTTCGTAAAGGTGTTAAATACGCTCGCTGTAAAATCCAATTTAGATACATCTCGTAATTCCTCCAATCAGCCTTAATCTTACCGTTTTATCGCATCATCCGTCTATTTGTTAGTTTGACGAGGTAATCCGTTGCTTTGACATGTCTATTCGGTGCTCTGACACGGTGTTCCGCTGCTAAAGTAGGCTTTTCCGCCGCTAAAGCACGATGTTCCGCCGCTAACGCAGGAGGTTCCGCCGCTAACGCACGAGGTTCCGCCGCTAAGCCATAACTTTCCGTCGCTCTAGCAAGTCTATCCTTCTCGCTCCTTTAGATATACAAAAAGCTCGTATCTCAGTAAGATACGAGCCGTTCAACGTTTCAGATAATCAAGGGAATCTTGGGAATTGACCGAAATCTGGTTGACGTTTTTCTTTGAATGCGTCACGACCTTCTTTAGCTTCATCTGTTGTGTAATAAAGAAGCGTAGCGTCGCCAGCCATTTGTTGAAGACCTGCTAAACCGTCTGTATCTGCATTCATTGCTGCTTTTAAGAAGCGTAGAGCAGTTGGAGACATTTCTAGCATTTCTTCACACCATTGTACAGTTTCATCTTCTAATTGCTCATAAGGAACAACTGTGTTAACTAATCCCATATCAAGTGCTTGTTGTGCATCATATTGACGGCAAAGGTACCAAATTTCACGCGCCTTTTTATGACCGATAATACGTGCAAGATAGCCTGAGCCATAACCAGCATCGAATGAACCAACTTTTGGTCCAGTTTGTCCAAAGCGAGCGTTGTCAGCAGCAATTGTTAAGTCACAGACAACGTGTAATACGTGTCCTCCACCGATTGCATAACCTGCAACCATCGCTACTACAGGTTTTGGAATAACACGGATTAAACGTTGTAAATCAAGAACGTTTAGACGTGGGATCTCATCTTCACCAACGTAGCCGCCATGACCGCGTACTTTTTGGTCTCCACCTGAACAGAAGGCATGCTCACCTTCACCAGTTAAAATGATAACCCCTACATTTTTATCATCACGTGCACGTGAAAAAGCATCGATCATTTCCATTACCGTTTTTGGTCGGAATGCGTTGCGCACTTCTGGACGGTTAATCGTAATTTTTGCGATACCGTTATAGAACTCATACTTAATGTCTTCATAAGTATGTAAACTAGTCCATTGACGTGTCATTGAATTGCCTCCTAATAATTAAATTCGCCTCGTTCAAAGTCGAGGCGATAACGTAAAAATAACATTACGTTAAATACTCCTCTACTATTGTAGCAAACTCAGCGGGATTTTCCACATGAATTGCATGTCCTACGTCATTTACTGTCGTATGCTTGGCATTTTTTAATAACGCTTTCATTTCTAGTGCGATTTTACAAAATTTCTCATCGAGTGAGCCTGTCATTAAAAGAACAGGAAATTCAAGCTGATCCAATGACATCCAATTCGATGGCTGACTGCCTGTACCAATCCCTCGTAAGCTACCTGCCAAGCCTTCCTCTTTCTGAGAAAGTCGCTCTAACCGAATCGCTTCTTGTACACTGTGCGGTAAACGCTTTTGAGATTCAAACAAAGGAATGTTCTCCCATGCATTAACAAATGATAACAAACCGTTATTAATTATTTTTTCAGCTAAAGCGTTATCCCTTACACAACGTTCAGAACGTTCCCCTGCAGTTCGTAAACCTGGCGAAGCACTTTCTAAAATTAGCTTTTCAATGCGTTCAGGGTAGGAGATCGCATACGATAATGCAACTCTCCCACCCATTGAATAGCCTAGCAACGTAAATTTCTTAAGCTCTAATTGGCAAAAAACTTCCTCTAAATCTTGGATTTGCTCTTGCATAGAGAAACGGCTAATTTGCTGAGGTATAGCGGTTTGACCATGTCCCATTAAATCAATGGCAATAACTCGTACACTAGGTAGAGCTTGCGCTAAATTCCGCCATGTAGCCGTACTACCTGTAAAACCATGCAATGCAATGAGCGTTTGCTCCGCTTCTTCATTCCAGATTTCCACGTTCGTTTCAAGCCCTCGAATCATTAGCTTTGCCATGCTTTTAACCCCCCATTAATGCGGTTCCACAGTGCCCGATGCGCATATACATTTTCCTCTCGGTTCGTGAAAATTTCGATTAAGCGCATTGGTCGTTTCTTCATAGTAGTAAACTTTACTGATAGCTCTGAAATATCGTCTACGCGTATATAGTCCATTCCGTACATGTTGGCAATATCATAAAATTCTAGGGCTGTTGGTGTCCCGAACAAATCTTCATAATGCGCCTCGACTGTAGCTTGTGGTAAATAAGAGAAAATACCACCGCCATCATTATTCATAACGATTATTGTCAAATTGCATTCCTGGTATCTTGAAGCAATGAGACCGTTGACGTCATGTAAAAAGGCTAAATCGCCAATAAGCAAGTAGGTTTCGCGGTTATTTCCTTGACTAAAGCCCATTGCGGTTGATACGACGCCATCAATACCATTTGTACCACGATTCGCAACAATACGAAGATCCTTCGGTGTCGCCATTAAAAACGTATCAATATCACGCACTGGCATACTGCTACTAACAAAAATATCACTGCCATTAGGAATCATTTTTAGTAATCGACTTACCATTGCTCCCTCATCAATCGCACCATCAGCATAATGTTCAATATACTCAAGTGCAATATCATTAGCATCCTGCCACTCAGCTAAATACTCAGTTTCTAGGGCTGTTTCAGAGATTTCTAATTGCGTGAGCCACTCACCAATACTTGCATGAACAAAATGAGTAGACACACTAGTAGAATCACGGAACATCGGATCTTCATCGACAACAATATAAGCATTTGGCTGAGATTTAGTAATAAATTGCATAATAAATTTAGAAATTGGCTGTGCTCCTAAACGTAGCACCGTATCTGGTTCAACTAATGCTTTAAAATCTTCACTCTTCATAATTGCATCGTACGTCGTGATCATATATGGTAGACAATCCTCTGGAACAGTTGACCGCATATTGGATAAACTCTCGACAATGACCGGCCATTTTAATTGGCGAATAAACTTCCATATAATAGTTAAATCCGTGCCGAGCGGTAGCTCACCAATAATAACAAAACCTCTTGTAGTTGCACTTAAAATCTTCGATAGCTCTTGTAGAGTCGCCATTGAAGGTACTAACTGGCCCATACTACTGTGCTTAAATGTCGCTTCTGGAAGTTCCTCTCGAAAATCAATCAACAAAGGTTCCCTGAACGGCACATTAATATGCACCGGTCCAAATGGTGCACTCATTGCCACCGCTACTGCACGTGCAATATGTCGCTCGATAAACGGCAATGTTGGTGCTGCATCATCTGCCAACGGGAAATCCACGCTCCATTTGACTTGCGTACCATATAAATTCGGCTGATTGATAGCCTGTGGTGCACCCACCTCTCGCAATTCATGTGGACGATCAGCTGTGATGACGATTAACGGTACCCGGGCATAGCTTGCCTCAACAATAGCGGGAAAATAGTTTGCCGCAGCTGTTCCCGATGTACATAAAAGAACAACAGGTTTTGCTGTAGCCTTTGCAATTCCTAGCGCAAAAAAGGCAGCAGATCGTTCATCAACCTGACGATACATATGGAGCTGTTTCGTTGAAGCAAATGCATAGGCTAAAGGTGTCGAACGTGAGCCAGGGCTGACAACAACGTTTTCAACACCAGCTTGCACTAATGATGCTACCATTTTATAAACATAGTCCGTTAAAATTTTCCGTTCACTCATGTAATTGTCCTCCTAGCGCACGAAGCATTGGACGGAATTTCACTAATGTTTCCTCATATTCAGATTGTGGCTCTGAATCTGCTACAATACCGCCACCAGCATATAAATAAGCTTTATCCTTAAGTAAAGCAGCCGAACGAATGGCCACTGCAAATTCCCCATTGCCGTCAGCATCTACCCAACCAATTGGAGCAGCGTAAAGTCCACGATTCATAGGCTCATACTTACGTATAGCTGTCATTGCCTCTTTCCTTGGCACACCACCTAAAGCTGGTGTTGGATGCAAAGATTTTGTCAGTTGTAATATTGTTGCCTCATTATTTAACTGACCTTCAACAGGTGTATATAAATGTTGTATATCTCTAATCTTTAGTAAGCGAGGGCCATCCGGTATTTTCATTTCTACACAATTTTCACGGAATGTTTCCGCAATCATATCGACAACATATTGATGCTCGCCACCATTTTTCGAATCATTTAATAAGCTTTGTCCATAAGCTTCATCTTCCTCTGCTGTCTTACCACGTTTAATAGATCCTGCAACACAAGATGAAAAGGCTCGTCCCTTTTCTACTTTTACAAGACGCTCAGGGGAAGCACCAAAGAACAATAATTCTTGACGTTCTAAACCAAATAAATAGCTCTCTGGCTGCTCATGAATAATTTGCGAGAGTACCTGTGGTGAAGAAACTTGTTCTTTAAATTGCAATGCTAGAGAGCGTGCAATAACGACTTTATCTGCCTTCTTCTGCTTAATCAATGCTGTTACTTGGTCAATCGAAGCTAAATACGGCTCCTTATATGGCTCAAAATAACTTGTAATTTCAGGCTTTGAATACGTTTTCACTTCTTTTACTTGAGCAGCATGAATTAAATGATCTCGCTCTTTTCGTAGCGCTTCAAATTGAGACGCTGCTTGCTCATTTTTTGAAATAAGATGAATACTTACAAACGCTTTGTCATCACGTATGACAAGCTGATAGGTTGCAAGCGCAAAATAAGCCTCTGGAAAGTCTGTCCACTCCCCAGCTACATTATTTTGTGGATCGAATGTAAATCCGCCAAACAAAATTGGCTGTAGCTCGCTTTGTCCCTTCACACAGTTTTTCGTTAAACTTTTCCATTCTGCTTCTACTGCATCGAAGCGATCATTTTTGGCGTTATTTTGAATCGTATAGGCATGTCCTAGCCCTACTAATGTCATTGTTTTTTCTCTATTTTGCCAATAAAATCGTTCACCTTTATAATGCTCCTCGCCCGCTGCATAAAATGCGAGCGCCGATAAGCGACTAACTTCAATTGTTTCCATATAAAAATGAAGGCTTTGGCCCAAAGAGTCCACTTCTACCTCTGTGGCTTGGTACCACTTCTGTTGCATGAAAATTACCTCCGTTGTTGCAATGTACATAATGAATGACGCACGGTATCTTTTGTACTCGTTCTACACTTTCAGCCATAAATATCAACTGCTTTAGCTTTTCTTTAAGACAAATTGCCAAGACTTTGCATAATGCAGTGAGCGTTTGTACTTATTTTTTTGTTAAAATAGCCGTCATTTTTTATTTGCTAGCCTATTCTTCGTACTGTTGCTATTATCTTAATGATTGTTTTCAGTTCATAAATGCATGTTCTATTGTATCATTTTTTTTAACTTCTTTCAGCAGAAGACTCCCTCCTCTATAGGTGGTGAAATGAATGCGGATTTAAGCTACTTTTCAGCGGGTGTCCAAACAGCCGCTGAAATAGAGGAACTCAGTCTAAGATCGCCACGTCCTGTGGCAACGACTGAGTGACCAACATCGTGTTGGCCTAAAGCCTCCGGCGGATGTCACGTAATCGGAAAGGAGTTCACATAGGATGTTAGCCTAAAATCATCGCATCCATGCGATAACGGCTAACTGACCTGCATCCTGTTGCTGACGCTGCGTTAGCACTACGCTTTCGCACAAAAAACATCTGCAGGCCTAAGCACAAAGCCGATTCCGGACGCAATTATGCCAAGGCATAATTGATCTGAACTGTATATAATAAGCTGTGAACCTACCCATTTTCTCATTCTTCGTATAAAATAAGAATAGTCTACAACATTTGAAGGAGAGAAAGACCTTATGACCAAAGTCATTGAAGCTGATAGGGGTTTTAAAGTTTGGTGGCATTTAACACGTCCACATACTTTAACCGCTTCATTCGTTCCAGTATTTTTAGGAACAGCGATTGCCTTAGCAATTGAAAAACAAACAATTGATTTTGGACTATTTTTTGCTATGCTCATTGCAAGTATGCTTATACAAGCAGCAACTAATATGTTCAATGAATATTACGATTACAAATTAGGATTAGACAATGAAAATTCTGTCGGTATCGGCGGTACGATTGTGCGTCACGGTGTTCAACCAAAAACAATTATGATGATTGCCTTAAGCTTTTATGCAATTGCTATGCTGCTTGGCATTTACATATGTGCTTCTACATCTTGGTGGCTTGCTGCTGTTGGGCTTGTTTGTATGCTTATTGGTTTTTTATATACTGGAGGACCTTACCCAATAGCCTATTCACCATTCGGAGAACTTGTATCTGGCGCTGTTATGGGAATGGGTATTGTCTTAATCGCTTTTTATATTCAAACGCTTACAGTAACATTTGATGCTGTTATGCTTTCAGTACCAAGTATGATTTTAGTTGGGGCTATCATGCTGTCCAACAATATCCGTGATATCGTGGGCGATACAGAGGGTGGTCGAAGAACGCTTGCTATTTTAGTAGGTCGAGACAATGCCATTTCTGTGCTGTCTGGCTTTTTTATCGTTTCGTACTTATGGGTAATCGCTCTTGTAGCAATTGATGGTATTACCTTTTGGGCTCTTATCATTTTCTTAAGCGTTCCAAAACCACTTCGTGCGATTCAAATTTTCCGCGACAAAAAAGAAGCAAAAGAAGTTATGCCTGCAATGAAATTTACAGCGCAAACAAATACATTCTTCGGCTTCCTCTTAGGAATCGGTTTATTAATTCAATATTTCTTTTATTAAGATACATCATTAAAAATGCAGCAGCCTTAACGGGTTGCTGCATTTTTAACATAGCGTCGAAAATTATTACTCGCAATACCACGAACTTCTTCGATTGAAAAATGTTCACGTAATGCTTCTAACAAATTTTGTGCCTCTCCTGCGTGTGCTAAACCTTTCACAGTAGCATCTATTCCATCGAAGTCTGAACCTAGTCCAAGGTGCCCTATCCCTACTATATTCGCCAGATGCTTCACATGCGCTACTAAATCATCCATCGTAGCATTGTCATGGATAAAAGGCGGATAATAAACGACATGAATATGGCCACCATGCTCGGCAAGTGCTTTTGCTTGAGCATCCGTTAAATTTCTTGGATGATCACAAATTGCACGTGCATTACTATGGCTCGCAATAATATGCTTAGCTAGCGGCAAGACATCCCAGAAGCTCTGTTCATTTAAATGGGAAACATCGATAATAATATCTCTCTCATTTAGCAAGTTGATAACCTCTTTACCAAATGATTTTAAACCAAGGCTTGCATCCTGTTCAGCACCGTGAGCGACAGCATTTTCTTCATTCCACGTTAGGCCAACAAGCTTTACACCTGCATCTAATATTGCTGAAAGCTTTGCTAAATCTTCACCGATTGGACCACAGCCCTCTAAGCTTAAAATTGCACCAATTTCATGCGGAGCTAAAGTATCTAATTGCGACCAATCCGTAATATGCACCATGCCCTCAGTTTGTAATACATGTGTATGGAAGGCTTCAATTTGCCGCACAGCCTCTAAAAATTGCAGGCTTTGTGGAATTTTAGGATTAATAAAAATAGCAAATACTTGTGCCTTCACCCGCCCTAATTGTAATCTCTGTTGATTGGCTTGCAAACGTACATCATCTTCAAATTTTGCCGCTTCTAAAGTTGTTAATTTCAATAGAGCATCGCAATGTAAATCAATTATGTCCATATCCTCACCCCATACAGCTATTATACTGCCTGTGAGCGAAAATGCTTACTAACTTTTATCTTGAGGTGTATCAGAAGAGCCAAACTCCTCAAGCTCTATGAAATCATCCGATTTTGGCGTAGAAGACAACACATCTTCCTCTACTGGCCTTAAATTATCTTCTTTGTGCTCTGCATGCTCAACACATGTCAATGCTTTCGGCATAGCTTCTAAGCGACCAATAGGAATCTCTTCACCACATACAGTACATTTACCATACGTACCTTCCTCCATCGCTTGTAGTGCAGCCTTTATTTCTTCAGCATCGTCACCCCGGTGCTCATCAATCGCCATTTCCGTTAGCTGATCTGTTAAATCACTCGCATTGTCAGCTGGATGATTATCATAATTAGATAGCTCTGTCGCTTGTGGACGCTCTGATTCCTCAAGTTGCTGTTCTATTTCCTGTAATTCCTGCTCTAATTGCTTTTTTAATTTTTCCATTACTTGTGGGTTCAAAAAAATCTCCTCCTCATGCCTTCATTTTTTCCTAAATTAATATTTCTAAAACATGAAAGCATGAGGAGGAATCACTTATTTTATATATTTTATCTTCATTCAGTACAATTACGCCAAGGCGAAATTGATGATGGCATCATGTAAAAATTGTGCTGCTCCTTTAGAAACACGTTCATCGTAATAAGCTGCAAAGCGGTCATCCGCTATATACATCTGAGCTATACCTGCATGTGCCTCTTTAGAGTATTGTGACCATGAAAAGCTTAGCCAACGCTTATGAAGCTCTGCTACCTCCATTGCCACATCATTATTTGTATCACCGATTTCCATCGCTTCTTTTAAACGATCAAATAATTGCTGTTCTAGCTGCTGCATTGCTTCATACTGTTCCTCTGTCATATTCATGAGCTTAGCATTCGATGCGTCCACAGTTTTGTTACCATATTTCGAACGAATTTCTTGACCATATTGCTTTTCATTTTCCTCGATTAGCTTCTCTTTAAATCCATTAAATTTCTCTTCATTTGTCATTGGTTGTTCCTCCTCAATAGATTGAATGTTTTTTTCCACTGTTTGTAATATCTTCTCCAGCTGCTTCTTGCGTGTCAGTAAAGCAGCACGGTGAGTTTTGAGTGCCTCTGTATGTTGAAAATTAGGCGCTTGAATAATTTCCTTAATGGTTGCTAGCTTCATATCTAATGCTCTATAAAATAAAATTTGCTGGAGCATATCAACTTCAAACTGTCCGTAAAATCGATAGCCCGCCTCATTCGTTCTTGCAGGCTTCAGTAATCCAATTTCATCGTAATAACGCAGTGTTCTTGTACTGACCCCGGATAATTGAGCAAGCTCTTGAATTGTATATTCCATAATATTCACCTCCACTAAAGCTACTGTAAATCTTTACGCAACGTTAAGGTCAAGAAAAAAATCAAAAAATTTGTCTCATAATGAAAAAAGCAAACTAGAACATTTTAGCCGTTAGTTTGCTCTTTCCTTCAATTAAATTTTCGCATATTTCCCATGCCACACAATATTTCTGTAGTTATCTACATCTGTGTCACCTTCAGTGTTAATAAACAATACTCGCGAATTTTCATCTATTTGTATTGTTTCCTTCAGTTCTGTATATTGCTCATTCGTCATCAATTCATAGAAACATCCAACTGGGGCAGCTCCCGATTCTCCAGCAATAATTCGTGCATCTGTTGCTAGCGGATTTCCTAGAATGCGCATACCCGTTGCTGCAACTTCTTCATCACAGCAAATACTCACCTTCGTATAAGTCTTTAACAGTTCCCAAGCTTGTGGATTTGGCTCACCACAAGCAAGACCAGCCATAATTGTTTGCATCTCTCCACCAACCGTTACAAACTGCTCAGCTCCTGCCTTAAAACTTTCATAATAGCAATTCGCTACGAAAGGCTCGACTAAGACAAATGTAATCTTTTCCTCATAATATTGTTGTAAGAAAGCTACAACTGCACCTGCAAAAGATCCGACCCCGGCTTGTAAAAATACATGGGTAGGTGCTTTTTCCAACTGCAGGGCGACTTCTTTTATTAGTGTTGTATAGCCTTGCATAATCCATAAAGGAATTTCCTCATAGCCTTCCCACATCGTATCTTGAATAACGACCCATCCATTTTCTATTGCTAGTTGTGAAGTATAACGAACTGTATCATCATAATTCATTGTCGTTATTTCAGCATATGCACCTTCATTTTTAATATTTTGGAGGCGCTCTTCTGCACTACCAGCTGGCATATAAATGCGGGCTTTCAAACCAAGCTCTCTAGCAGCCCAAGCCACTCCACGACCATGATTGCCATCTGTCGTTGAAATAAACGTTAAGTCCCCAAGCTGCTCCTTTACTTCAGATGATTTAAGCTGCTCAAACGATAGCTCCTCAATATTTCTATCTAACTTTTTAGCAACGTACTGCCCAATTGCATACACGCCACCTAATACTTTAAATGCATTTAAGCCAAATCGATAAGATTCATCTTTTACAACAATACTTTGTACCCCAACGAATGATGCAAAAGCATTTAAGCTACGTAGTGGTGTGCTTTCAAATTTCTCATATGTACGCTGAAATTTACCAACACGATTTACTTGTTCCGGTGAAAAATGACGTAGAAAAGGTGTTACTTGTTCTATGTTCTTCTGTAACAAATATTGCTGGTTGTTAGTCCACAATAAATTCCCCATACATATCCCCCTAGCTTTTGTTCTATTTTCATCTTAGCTTATAGATTCGCAAAACAAAACTATTTTACATACTTTAGTAAAAAAAGAAAAATTTGAATCTTATTGAAGGGGTTTCTCGTATATCTACTAGCATATGGCTCATCACCATAACTTGGGGTTGACCATAAAAAAATTCAATAAATTTCCATTAAAGTATAGAAAAAAAGTGAAAA
>NZ_LITM01000009.1:591431-596745 GCF_001275675.1 Lysinibacillus sp. FJAT-14745
TGATGCCCATCTTTTCCTCCGTTTACGTTTGGAAACAGGTCATTGATTTTGTCATCCCCGGATTTTGGTGATGAGCCTAGCATATTCAATAGGAGGTATATAATGGATAGTCCTTATAAGATAGCGATAATTGGAGGAACAGGGAAAGTAGGAAGACATATAGCAACTCATGCAATACAAAAAGGCTATCATGTTCGGATGCTTGTTAGAAATCCTGAAAAGTTACAGTATAAAAATGATGCAATTGAAATAGTGAAAGGGCAGGTACAGGATATAGAAAACATCCGAGAACTTCTTAAAGATTGTCAAGTTGTTATTAATACATTTGGTCAACCAACTAAAGAGGAACCTATGTATAGCAAAGTTACAAATAATATTTTTATGGTGATGAAAGATTTAAACATTAGTCGTTATCTAGGCGTTTCTGGTGGTTCTCTAACGATTAAAGAGGACAAAAAAAGCATAACGAATCGTTTTGGAGCAAAGATGTTTGAAGTTTTCTTTCCGAAAATGATGAAGGATAAAAAATCGGAATGGGAATTTTTATCAAATAATGAACAGATCAAATGGACTTTGATTAGATTGCCATTTGTAAAAGATAGCTTAACATCCAATCAGATAAAGGAAAACCTTACGGATATGCCTGGTACAAAAATAACGAATCAAGATATCGCCGCCTTTATCATTGATCATATAAATAATACACAGTACGTTCACAAAGCACCGTTTATCTCCCATTAGTGTAATAGCGATAAAATGACAAAGAAAATAGCATGCTGAGAATATATCTAGCATGCTATTTTTAGTGTGGATTTTACCTCATTATGTCTTAGGAAATTCTAATTCCTTTTATCTTTGTACTGTAATTGTTTGTGAAGTGAAATCTAACTTATTCCCACTGGAATCCATAATAGCATTACGAGAAGAGGCTTGAATCGTAACATTTCCATATAAATATCCACCCTGTGGTATTGTAATCAACACTCTATCATTGCCTGGTGAATAGGTAGATGCCGCTACTGTAGAACCATTCACAATAACTTCAAAGTCCATACTAGTAACGTTTATTACTGGCTCACTAAAAACAACCTCTAAAGTTTGTGAATTGCTAACATTAACAGTTAAAACCTTTGGTGCAATATTTTCTTTAAGATTAACTGATGTTCGTACCTCGTCGAATGATTCCATAGAGTTTGCTGCTCTTAAGCCTTTAATCGTGATATTACGTATGCCACTATAATAATTCGAATCCTTTTTCAATGTTAGCTTAATACGATTTAAATTGGCTGCCTCTACAACTGCACTTTCTACCTGAGCATTATCAATACTATAATTTTGAACGTTTTGAGCAAGTGCCGGATCCACTGGATAATTGAAATTTAAATAAACAATATTATTATCTTTTATAGAATAATCTGTTGCAGATGTTTGAATTGGATTGTTCTGTGTTAATGCTAGTTTATTACCATTAACATTTAAATCACCATTACGCGAAAATTTGACATTTTGCACTTCATTGATTGGTACACCGTATAAATTTGTAACATTAGATAAAAATAGTTTGCCGTCGTAAGAAGCTCCCTTTAAATCATAAGGGCCTAGTAGTCCTGCTATTTTTACACGTAATTTTGTAGGTTGATCTTTTACGCTATAAATATCACTTTGAGGTCCTCTTGATAACTCATACAAAATGTGGTTATTTATATAGCTTCCAGCAAATGATGCTTTTGCGTAAGTTCCCAACTGTACTGGCTTATCGAAAGTTAATTGTAAATATTCTACATTATCCTCGTAAACTATATCAGAACTCATTAGGGCAGGAGCTTTGTCATCTCTTATAAAGTTATACACTGTTGAGAATGTTGCTGTTTCACCTGATAAATCAGTAATCACACGGCTAGAAGCTGTCCCAATCGTAGTAATTCCTTGAAGTATACTTTTTGGATCAACCGTAACATTAAACAAACGACCATTTTTAGGATCTTTCTCTACTTTATTAACGGAAATTGAAGTCTGACCGCTTTTGATTGAAAGATCATATGGATAAAGCTGTTGAATCTCCTCTGAGAACAATAGCTGGAACGTATTTGGTCCAGTTTGTGTGACAGAAGATAATGTCGGCGGAACACCATCCTTATCTCCCTTTTTCACTGATACAGTAGCAGGGTTTGGTGAAATTATGTTTCCTGACAAATCTGTTGCCGCTACGAATGTAATCTGCATAGCTGTACCAGGTGATAAATAATTACCATTTACTGTTGCAGCTGATAAGTCAAATGTCGCTTCAGTTGCGTTTTGCTCAATGCTTCCTACTACATTCGATACCTTTGTACCATTTGGTAATGTAAATTGAATGCGTTCATTTGGGAATGCTGCCATTGGCTTAGAAAACTGCACTTTAACGATTGAAGAATTTTTCCCTTGTGTTGTCCCTATAATAGTAGGCGATTGTGTATCCCCAGCAACGACGAAATTCGCATCTACTTTGTTAAGCACTGTGCCCTTTTCAGATTTGATGTTATTAAACACATAGCGATGTGTACCTTTTAATGGCTCATTCATTGTAAAGATGATCGATTTTCGATCAGCGCTGATTTCTGTTTTCACTACTGATAGTGCTCTTAAAGTATCCACATTAGAGAACGCTACAACATTATCCTGTAATTTCCCATCAGCCTTTAAGATAGAAAGTGGGTCAATTGCTTGGTTGAAAACAACTTTAATCTGTGAGGCATTAATTCCCTCAATTGATTGTACTTTTAGCTCATTGACTTCATATGTAACAACAGCGGAATATGGTTTGTCATTAATTTTGAAGTCTACTTTTGTTTCCACATTTTCAGTAAGCGGTGTTGCTAATGTTACCTTATGGCTTGTCCCATCTGTTAATGATACCTGTAGTGTATTTGCATCTACAACTTTAACTGTTTGGATGAGTAATGGCACTTCAGGTTTTTTTACCATATCTTTTATATTCGTCATCGAACGATGTAAAAATGACGCAAATTGACCACGTGTTAGTGTGCCTTTCGGATTAAATGTTTTTACATTTGTAATTTTTGCGTATTCTAATGCGATAATAGCTTCACGATTTTCTGGTAAAGCTGATTTTAAATCTGTAATAGAAGATTTATAGTTTTCTTTTTTATACATTTCAATTAAATCGATATCGTAAACTGTTTCAATCGCACTTACTAAGATAGAAGCCATTTGTTCACGTGAAATATTCTCGGAAGGTAATAACTTATTGTTAGTCCCTTTGAAAATGCCAGTATCATTTATAAGCGCTGCATATTGTAGTAATTCTTTATCCTTAGTAGACATAGGCAAGTCTGTAAAACGTACTTTTTTATTGTAATCTGCTGGCACTTGGAAGTTTTCAGATACAAGCCATTTTCCTAAAAATTTCGTTACATTACCTTTCGTAAGGGTTGCATTTGGCTTAAATGTGCCGTCTGGATATCCACCTATAATTTTAGCATCTGCTAGTGCCAAAATAGCCTCTTTATGGTCACTTTTTGCAATATCTGTAAAGTTAGCTGCACTTGCAGTAGGAACAACAGCTGCGGCTACCAATGCAGCAGAAGCTGTACTTACAATCCATTTACTTTGCTTTTTTTTCATATTTATTTCCTCCTACGAATTATATTCCTCTCCATTATAAAAGAAAGATAGATTTATTCCAAAGGATATACCAATATTATAGTGTTTTACCATGGATTATTTGTCCATTTAATAGTGGGCACAAGCAAATTAATATTCTATTGACTTATATTTGATAGAAACGAGGATTTTAAAGTATGGTTTTTAGCGACTTTTAGAGCCAAGGTAAAATAAAAGTTATATATGATTTTCCCTAAACGTGATATGCAAAAGAATGTTGTCACATTTATCGAATGAATGACACGTATAAATTAGCAAATTGATGGAACGGGCTATTCTAACTACAACAGCGGTTCGACGGAAAGGAATTTTCGTTGTTATCAAGTGAGGAGAAGAATTGAAAAATGATTTCTATTTTGTAGATGCCTATTCTTCTGGCAGCGTGGAAGGTAATGAGAATAGGAAAAACATATAAAATTTTTGTAAGTTATTAGAGGAAAAATGAATCGAAGCCTAACACTAATTTAAAAGGTTCTAAGTAAAATGTTGGGGTGCCTAATCTTTCAGCACGTTAGCCCAAATGAACCCCGATTTCTTTATACTTTAAATTTAATAAGATTTTTGCTCGAAAGTGATCGAAACGTAGAAAGCCTTATGCATTCCGTTTCATCACTTACACTTTGTGCGATTGTATTTGTCCCATTCTTTTTGTACTTGTCGGCGCACTTCATCCATTGACCAATAGATATAACGGCTAAAATGAAAGCGGTCTGCCACAATAACAGGTCGACCTAGCGCTTGACGAACAGCTGCTTTAAAACTTGGATTCATATCCATGACCACTATTTCAACATCTGCTCCATGCTGACTTAAGTAATTTTTTATAGTTTCTTTTTTACGATTCAATATCAATCGGTTCGCGCGTCTCCGCATTCACAATTATTAGCTGATACGTACCTATATCTGTATCACCTTTATCCTCATCAATCGCAATCGCTTTTGGTAAATGGACACCATCTACTAATTGTTTATTCGGTATCTTTTTAAAACGGCGAATGACCGTCATAGTTGATGTACCAAGTACTTCTGCAGCTTCTTTAAATGTTTTGGCTTTAACTGCACGTACACTTACTACTTGATTTGATTCCATTCCTTTGAGTAGCGTTGATATTTATGTACGAATGGGGATTTTTCAGAGAAACGCTGTCCACAATTACAAACATAACGACGACGTTTATAGAATAGAATAGTTAAACGTTCAACCATTTTAAATGATTGATCTTTTGTATACGGTAATCGTGAACCTTCGATGTTTCTTTTTTACAAACTGGACATTGATGGGTACATTTAGGCAATTGTACATACAATGCGATTCGATCGCCTACTTCTTCTACTTTCGTAATCTCTACATCTTTTAATCCTGGGATATTCATGTTAAAATTCATTTGCACAGTTCACCTTTCTATTACTTGTTTCTCGACAATTCAAGTATTTAAAAATCAGTGAATTTGTGCTTTTTTTGCGTGTAATTGTGTGAATACCCCAAGAAATATTATAGAACCATTTAATAATGCCTTGTTAGATTAAAGGGCAACTTTTGACAATGTATCATAAAAAAAATGCAGTAGATGTAAGTTACATCTACTGCATTTCAGTATGACCCGTACGGGATTCGAACCCGTGTTACCGCCGTGAAAGGGCGGTGTCTTAA
>NZ_LITM01000009.1:597637-598158 GCF_001275675.1 Lysinibacillus sp. FJAT-14745
TTCGAACCCCCGCGCGGTGTTACCCGCCTGTCGGTTTTCAAGACCGATCCCTTCAGCCAGACTTGGGTATACCTCCGTAATATTATATAAATGGTGGACCTTGCAGGACTCGAACCTGCGACCGGACGGTTATGAGCCGTCTGCTCTAACCAACTGAGCTAAAGGTCCTTTAAGATGGCGGCAGAGGGGATCGAACCCCCGACCTTACGGGTATGAACCGTACGCTCTAGCCAGCTGAGCTACGCCGCCAGGATCTTTATACTGGTTATCTTTTATGGTGGAGCCTAGCGGGATCGAACCGCTGACCTCCTGCGTGCAAGGCAGGCGCTCTCCCAGCTGAGCTAAGGCCCCATAAAATGGTCGGAATGACAGGATTCGAACCTACGACCCCTTGGTCCCAAACCAAGTGCTCTACCAAGCTGAGCTACATTCCGATAAATATTATTTTGGCGCGCCCGACAGGAGTCGAACCCATAACCTTCTGATCCGTAGTCAGACGCTCTATCCAATTGAGCTACGGG
>NZ_LITM01000009.1:598872-604316 GCF_001275675.1 Lysinibacillus sp. FJAT-14745
TAAAGAGCTTAACTTCCGTGTTCGGTATGGGAACGGGTGTGACCTCTTTGCCATCATCACTAGACTATTGTCGACCTTCAATATACGGCGTATTTTGAAAGCCTTATGTATTTCGTTTTGAAGTTTATTACCTGTCCTTCAAGACAAGAATTATTGTATAACGTTTTCTCACATTGCGCAACACTTTTTTATAAAAAAAGAAAAATTAATACTTTTCGAAGATATTTTTGTAATGTAAGAGAAATTATCACTCTGCTATTTATTATAGCAATTGTTCAATTAAAAGAAAACAATTAATTTATCAGTGTGTTGATTTACTATTTTTATTAATTAAAAGACGCTGATTTTCGCTATGAGCTACTCCTTCCTACGAGCAAGCATCAAGCAAAGTTGCTTTTCCCGAGTGAATTTTGATTCTGCGACAGTAGCCCTTCGCTCCAATCAGCTACAAAAATGGGTACAAAAAATCTTTTTATAGATCATTAACATGCCTGTTAATTTAATCTCAATATTATTTTATCATAGGTTTTCATTTTGCTGAAAGAAGTTAAATTACGGAAAGTGCCATTTGTAATCGATCAATTTCCTCCAATGTTGTTAATGGACCAAAAGATATTCTAAAAAACTGACGCGCCGCTTCCATAGAATAGCCCATTGATAAAATCGCCTTCGTACCAGATTCACTATGAATATCACAGGCACTTCCTGTGGAAATACATATCCCCGCTTCATTTAATTTTAACAATACGTATTGCCCCTCTACTCTTTTCATCAATACACCACAAATATTAGGCAATTGCTCCTTACTCTCAATTATTTGACACGTTTCTTGTAAATTCTCCTTAAAGCTTTGACGTAATGCTTCATAATGCTTCCGCTCATATTGATAATCTTCAATCGCCGTAGCAAAAGCAACTATAGATGGGGTATCTAGTGTTCCTCCCCTTAACCCACGCTCATGCGTGACACCTGGTGCTAATGCGGGAACACGGAGCTTAGGATTAATATAAATAGCTCCACATCCTTTTGGCCCACCTATTTTATGAGCTGAAACGGTAATAGCATCTACTTGCTGTTTTAACGGAAGTTTACAGAAGGACTGTACACAATCGACATGCAAGAGAACATTTAATTGTTTTGCAATCTCGGCAATTTCATCTATCGGTTGAATAGAGCCTATCTCTGAATTTACGTGTTGGATAGTGATTAAAGCCGTATCTGCTTGTATTACTTCTCGTAGTTGTTCCACATGAATACAACCATCTTGCTGTAAAGGTAACTTCGTGACTACAAACCCCATTTTTTCAAGTGTATTTAAAGCCGCATGTACGGATGTGTGTTCAGCTTGTGAAGAAATAATGTGCTTCCCTTTATTTGACGCTAAAGCTAATGACAAAATCGAAATTAAATTGCCCTCAGTTCCGCTTCCAGTAAAAATGACACCGTCACTATTTACTCCAAGAGATCTTGCTACAACAGCTCTTGCCTGTTCAACAAAATAGTGCGCTTGCCCCCCTAGATCATGTAAGCTTGCACTATTTCCATAATACTGCTTTGCTACCTCACAATATGCTTTAAGAGCTTTTGGCGTCATTGGAGAAGTTGCAGCGTAATCTAGATAAATCATCTTATTCTTCCTTTCTAGTTTATCAGGTCTTGTTTTCTCTTTTATTTTATGTAAAGATATGTGTCAAGACAACTGTAAATAAGGTATGTGTATGAATGTAATGACAGATGTACTTATTATTGGTAGCGGTATTGCTGCACTTCAAACTGCTCGACTTCTCGAAGGACATTTTCAAGTACAGGTCGTTACAAAATGTTCAGTTAAAATGAGTAGTTCTTATCGTGCTCAAGGTGGTATTGCTGCCGTTACAAGTCAAGAAGATCATCCAAAGTTCCACATTGCTGATACGTTGACTGCTGGTGAATATCATCATGAAAGAAGGAATGTTGAAGTACTAATAGAAAACGGCACAGAAATTATGCGCGATTTATTAAATAAGGGCTTCCCAGTTGATCGACAAGTTGATGGTTCCCCTGCTCTAGGCTTGGAGGGGGCACATAGTCATCACCGCATTTTACATGCAGGCGGTGATCGTACTGGCCAAGTAATGATAGATTATTTGCTCAATCAACTTACATCTAATATCGTTGTGAATTGCTATGAAATGGCTTACGAGCTTTTATTGAATACAGCTGGAGATTGCGTTGGCGTTTTGACAAAGGGGCCAGAGGGAATGAAGCGCTACCTTGCTCACCATGTCATTCTCGCGACAGGAGGTGCAGGTGCTATTTATTCTTGTACTTCTAACTTTGCTACGAATACTGGAGATGGTATCGCTTTAGCATACCGTGCCGGAGCTGCCATCAGTGATATGGAATTTATGCAATTTCACCATAGCTTACTTTGGTGTGAAGGGCAGGCTAAAGGATTAGTCTCTGAAGCTGTACGCGGCGCCGGGGGAATGTTTGTCGATGCACAGCGTCATCCCATAATGAAAGGCATACATGAACAGTTGGACTTAGCACCACGCCATGTTACTGCACATGCATTATTTAATAAACGTACTGCTGGTCAGGAAACATTTATTGATATTTCAAGTATTGAACACTTTGAAATAAAATTCCCTACGATTGCTCAGCTTTGCTATGACAATCATGTTAATTTACAAAATGGATTAATTCCTGTAGCACCAGGTAGCCATTTCTTAATGGGTGGTGTTGTTGCTGATGACAAGGGAAGAACATCTATTCCGAATCTATATGCAATTGGAGAAGTTGCTTGTACAGGAGTGCATGGTGCCAATCGTTTAGCTAGTAACTCTCTTTTAGAAGGCATTGCGTTTGGGCAAAGAACAGCCCAATACATTATTCAAACAGGTTGCAAACAAAATAGTTTCTTGATTGATGACAAACATCACCAACAAACAATGCCATCATTATTGACAAAAGATCAATTACGACAAATGATGATGCACACATTAGGCATTGTAAGAAATCCTATAGATATGCAACACTTCGTACAACAATTGCCCTCAATGCAAACACTTCTTCATGTTAATTTAGACGGCTTGAATCAACAGGAACTTGAACTTTACATGATGCATATTGTCGCTACATTAATGGCACACGCAGCCATTACACGTAAAGAAACTCGAGGAGCACATATTCGCATTGATAAACCACAACATGATCATCAGTGGGCAAACCGCTGGATTATTTTTCAACAAGGACAGATGAAAGTGAGGAATTCATTATATGAATATCATCAAACTCGAAGAATTGCTAAAACAATTTTTTAATGAGGATATAGGTGATGGAGATTTATCGAGTGAATTTATATTTTCTCCAGAACAGCAGGGATCGTTTTCTTTTTATGCGAAAGAAAGCGGCATTTTTTGTGGAGCCTTTATCATTAAGCATGGCTTTCTTCTTCTTGATCGATCAATGGATATTATCCTTTATAAACAAGATGGTGAAAAAGTAAATGCCGGTGATGTTCTTGCTGTTATTCAAGGACCTCTTCAAAAGTTATTAATGGGTGAGCGTGTAATTTTGAATCTTATCCAGCGTATGTCTGCTATTGCTACAGCTACAAATTTAGCGGTGCGAGAAACAGCAGGTACTAATGCGAAAATATGCGATACGCGCAAAACAATGCCTGGAATGCGTATGTTAGATAAATATGCGGTTAGAATCGGAGGCGCCTTTAACCATCGCAATGGTTTATACGATGCGATAATGCTAAAGGATAATCATATTGCTTTTGCAGGTAGTATTACAAAGGCAGTACAGGCAGCCCGTGAGAAAATCGGTCACACCATTAAAATCGAAGTGGAAATTGAAACAAAAGCACAGCTAGATGAAGCAATTGCAGCTGGTGCAGATATCATTATGTTTGATAATCGTAGCCCTGAAGAAATACGTGAATGGCTTCCAGCAGTTCCTCGACATATTGCTACAGAAGCTTCAGGCGGCATTTCGCTTCATAACTTAAATACCTATGCTAAAACAGGTATTCAATGGATTTCACTTGGAGCGCTAACACACTCAGTAACAGCCTTTGACATTAGTGCACTTGTACAAACGAAAGGAGCTAATTCTATTGTCCATCACTAGTTTATTACAACAAACGTCACTACTACCAGAGCATTATCGTGCATTATCTAAAAATGACATGGAATCTCGCATTCTAACAATTAAAAAGAAATTAGGTAGTAAGCTCTTCATCCCTGGGCATCATTATCAAAAAGATGAAGTGATTCAATTTGCTGATGCAACTGGGGATTCCTTGCAGCTTGCTCAATTATCAGCGGCTAACAAGGAAGCTGAACATATAGTATTTTGTGGCGTACACTTTATGGCGGAAACAGCTGATATGCTTACAACTGAACAGCAGCATGTTTACTTACCTGATTTGCGTGCAGGCTGTTCAATGGCAGACATGGCAAACATTTATCAAACAGAACAAGCATGGCCGATTTTACAGGAACTCTTTGGCGATACCATTATCCCTCTAACATATGTCAATTCTACTGCTGCCATTAAAGCATTTACTGGGCGTCATGGCGGAGCCTGCGTAACATCGTCCAATGCAAAAGAAATGGTGAAATGGGCATTTACGCAAAAACCACGTATTTTCTTTTTACCAGATCAACATTTAGGAAGAAATACTGCTTACGATTTAGGAATACCGCTCGAAAATATGGCAGTTTGGAATCCTCATACAAGTATGCTTGAGACAGATCAGTCCCCTGAAAACATTCAAGTCATCTTATGGAAGGGACACTGCTCTGTACACGAAGGTTTTGCAGTTCAGCATACGGAGCTTATACGTCAAGTTCATCCCAATATGCGTATCATTGTTCATCCTGAATGTAGTCGCGAAGTTGTTGCCGCAGCAGATGATGCAGGTTCTACAAAATACATTATTGATACAATTAATAAGGCTCCGAGTGGTTCAGCGTGGGCAATCGGTACTGAAATGAATCTCGTTAATCGCATCATCAAGGAGCACCCTGATAAGCAGATTATTTCTTTAAATGAGAACTTCTGTCCTTGTCTTACAATGAATCGAATTGACCTTCCCCATCTACTTTGGTCCTTAGAAAGTATAGAAAAGGGGCAGCCACATAATCGTATTCAAGTAGATGCTCACATTGCTGAAGAAGCACGTAGCTCACTTGAAAGAATGCTATTAAAAGCTTAAAGGAGCAAACGTCTACTCATTTCTAGTAGACGTTTTATTATTATAATTATTGAGTCTTCTATGTGATTTTCAATTTAAATAAATTTTAACTGATAATAAAATTATTAAAATCTTAAAAGCTATCTTTATACAAAAAAATGCAGTAGATGTAAGTTGTTACATCTACTGCATTTCAGTATGACCCGTACGGGATTCGAACCCGTGTTACCGCCGTGAAAGGGCGGTGTCTTAA
>NZ_LITM01000009.1:605807-606345 GCF_001275675.1 Lysinibacillus sp. FJAT-14745
TGGAGCGGAAGACGAGGTTCGAACTCGCGACCCCCACCTTGGCAAGGTGGTGTTCTACCACTGAACTACTTCCGCATGTGCATAAGATTTATTTATCCTGGCAATTATGAAATTCTAAAAAATGGTGCGGGTGAAGGGAGTCGAACCCCCACGCCTTGCGGCGCTAGATCCTAAGTCTAGTGCGTCTGCCAATTCCGCCACACCCGCATATAATTGTTGGCAATTTAAATGGTGAGCCATGAAGGACTCGAACCTTCGACCCTCTGATTAAAAGTCAGATGCTCTACCAACTGAGCTAATGGCTCGAAATGGTGCCGGCTATAGGAATCGAACCCACGACCTACTGATTACAAGTCAGTTGCTCTACCTGCTGAGCTAAACCGGCATATGGTGGAGGATGACGGGCTCGAACCGCCGACCCTCTGCTTGTAAGGCAGATGCTCTCCCAGCTNTGGGTATTATGCCTAGCGACGTCCTACTCTCACAGGGGGAAGCCCCCAACTACCATCGGCGCTAAAGAGCTTAACTTCCGTGTTCG